>NZ_QZWF01000001.1 GCF_004187715.1 Streptomyces sp. F001
CTCCTCGACCCTGTCCCGCCCGCCGACCTCACCCGCGCCATCGTCGCCGGAGTGCCGCAGCTCATGGACGAGCTGGACTCCGACACGCGCAACGTCCTGCTCACGCTCGCCCGCGTCTGGACCACCCTCGCCACCGGGGCCATCCGCTCCAAGGACACCGCCGCCGACTGGGTGCTTCGCCGACTGCCGGTCGAGCAGAGCCCGGCGCTGACATGGGCGCGGGACGAGTATCTCGGGGTTCAGCGGGAGGCGCCGTCGCCGGAAGGCGTGCGGGGCTGCGCCGACGCCATGGTCCAAGAAATTCGTACCCTCGCGGATCAGCCTTCGTACGGCCCGCCCAGGTCCCAGCCCTGATACATCGCGTCCGCGAACGCCGCCGCGATCTTGTGTTCGCCGTTCGCGTTGGGGTGGGTGCCGTCGTACGTGTCCGTGTGGATGTCGTACGACGGCGGTGTCGAGGCCAGCAGCAGCGGGGAGCGGGGCTCGTCCAGGTCGGCCACCGTCTTCGCGAGGAGTTCGTTGAAGGACGTCACCTGCGCGGCGAAGGGGGCATCCGACATCGCGCGGACGTTCGGGATCACCGGCAGGACGACCATCCGCACGCGTGCGTTACCCGTCCGCGCCCCGGTGACGAAGGCGCGGACGTTCTCCGCCGTCTGCTCCGCGTTCGTGTAGAAGCCCAGGTCGATCAGGCCGAGGGAGACCAGGAGTACGTCTGCGCGGCTTGCGCGTATCGCGTCGCCGATCAGCGGTGCCATGTGCAGCCAGCCCTCGCCCCAGCCGGCCAGGTGGGAGCGGGGGAAGTCCGGTTCGGCGTAGGCGTACGAGGTGGGGGCGTCGGCGGCCTTGTCGTACAGCGTCTCGCGTGGGCCGACGAGGGTGAACGGGCCGCCGGATGTGGCGCACAGGTGGCGCCACATCCGGTAGCGCCAGGTGTGTTCGCCCGCGCTGCCGATGGTCATGGAGTCGCCTACGGGCATGAACCTGAGCATCCGCTCATGATGGATGATCGGCGGGGCCGGTGGGGTGTGAAGCCTGCCACGCACCCAGAACAGGCGTGCGGGGTGGCAGTCTTGGGGGATGCGCCGATCCTTCGCCGTTCTCGCCGCTGTCCTGCTCACGGGTGCACTCGCCGTGCCGTCCGCCTTCGCCGCCGACGGGGACGAGGGGTTCACGATCAAGGACCCGCGTATCACCGAGTCCAGCGGGCTGGCTGCATCGCGTCAGCACCCGGGCATCTACTGGACCCACAACGACAGCGACGACGGGGCCTATCTGTACGCCGTGGACAGCTCGACCGGCGAGACCGTCGCCACCCTCACCCTGACCGGCGTCGGAACGCCCCGGGACGTCGAGGCCGTCTCGATCGGCCCCGGCAACCAGATCTACGTCGGCGACATCGGCGACAACCTCGGCGGCACCTGGGACCACGTCTGGATCTACCAGCTGCCCGAGCCCGAGGAGCTCCAGGACCGGACCGTGCGGGCCACGCAGTACGTCGTGAAGTACTCCGACGGCGCCCGCGACGCCGAGTCGCTCGTCGTGCATCCGAAGACCGGGCGGGTCTACGTCATCGACAAGAAGGAGGAGGGCGGGCACCTGTACGAGGGGCCGGCGAAGCTGTCCTCCTCCGGAACGAACGTCTTCAAGCCCATCGCCGCCGTCCCCGAACTGGAGGCCACCGACGCCGCGCTGTCCCCGGACGGCGAACAACTCGCCGTACGCAGCTACTTCGGCGGTATCGCGTACGACTGGAACGGCGGGCAGATCAAGCGGACCGGGCGGCTCAGCGTGCCGTTCCTGGGGCAGGGGGAGTCCGTCACCTACTCCGCCGACGGGACGAAGCTCATGTACGGCAGTGAGGGGGAGGGGAGTTCGGTGGAGCCGGAGGATGTGCCCGGGGGGCTCTCCGAGTCCAAGTCGCCGTCGGGCAAGGGGAGTTCGAGCGCTGGTGACGAGGGCGAGGGCGGGGGCTTCTCGGCCCGGACCGGGGCGCTCGCGGTGGCCGTCGCCTGTGCCGTCCTGCTCGGCTTCCGGGTGCTGCGGCGCAAGGGCTAACTCGTAGCGTCACCCCGCTGTGCGACCAGCACCTCGAGGCCGTCGAGGATGCGTTGCAGGCCGAACTCGAAGTGGTCGAAGTCGGCGCTCCAGGTGCCGTCCGCGAGGGAGGCCATGATCGGGTAGCGGCCGGTGGCCATGACCTTCTCCAGGACGGGCACCTGTGCCTGCCAGAACTCCGCGTCCGTCAGGCCCGACCGGTGCTCGGCCTCCTCCTGGTACACCTGGGTGCGCGCGGCGCCGACGACGTACGAGTCGACCATGATGATCGCCGAGACCAGCTCCGGGTCGGTCAGGCCCATGGGCTTGATGCGGGAGAGGACCTTCTCCATGCCGTCGAGGGCGCTGGGGCCGAGGATCGGGCGGGCCTGGTTGACGTGGAGCAGCCAGGGGTGGCGGCGGTAGAGGGCGAGGGTGGCGCGGCCCAGGGCCTCCAGTGCGGAACGCCAGGTGCCGTCGCCGAGGTCGGCGGGGTTCTCGGAGGGGCGCTGGACGCGGTCCAGCATCAGGTCGAGCAGCTCGGCCTTGCCGGGGACGTACCGGTACAGCGACATCGCGCCGGTGCCGAGTTCGGCGGCGATACGGCGCATGGACACGGCGTCCAGGCCCTCCGTGTCCGCGACCCGGACGGCCGCTTCCACGATCCGGTCCAGGGTCAGCCCGGGTTTGGGACCGCGACTGGGCCGTCGGCCGGTGTCCCACAGGAGTTCGAGGGTGCGGACGATGTCGCCGCTGCCGCTGGTCTCCGTGGCGCCGGTGCGCCCGCCGGTGCCGCTCTTGCCACTCGTCATGACCTCAGCTTATGTCCCCGGAGAAAAACTGAGTACGTCGTACGCGAAATAGGGTACGGTGTACTCGGTTGGTGCGGGTATCGGAAGGGACAACCATGGACGGATACGCGGTCCGGGCCGAGGGCCTGGAGAAGCGCTACGGCGAGAAACGCGCCCTCGACGGCTTCGACCTGGCCGTGCGCGAGGGCACCGTACACGGACTGCTCGGGCCGAACGGGGCGGGCAAGACCACCGCCGTACGCATCCTCTCCACGCTCGTCCGGCTGGACGGCGGGCGCGCGACGGTGGCCGGACTCGACGTGGTCCGGCAGTCGCGCGAGGTGCGGGCGAGGATCGGACTCACCGGGCAGTACGCGGCGGTGGACGAGGTGCTCACCGGGCGGCAGAACCTGGAGATGTTCGGCCGGCTGTTCCACCTGGGTGGGAAGCGGGCCAAGCTGCGCGCCACCGAGCTGCTGGAGCAGTTCGACCTGACCGACGCCGCCGACAAGGGCGTCGGCAAGTACAGCGGCGGCATGCGGCGCCGCCTCGACCTCGCCGCCTCGATGATCCTGGCCCCGGCGGTCCTCTTCCTCGACGAGCCGACGACGGGGCTGGATCCCCGCAGCCGCGGTGAGGTCTGGGAGTCGGTGCGGGCGCTGGTGGCGAGTGGGACGACGGTGCTGCTGACCACGCAGTACCTGGAGGAGGCCGACAAGCTCGCCTCGCACATCACCGTCATCGACCAGGGGCGGGCCATCGCCGACGACACCCCGGACGGGCTGAAGAACCGGGTCGGCGGCGACCGTATCGAGGTCGTGGTCGCCGAGCGGTCCGAGATCCCCCGGGTGGTGAAGGCGGTCGCCCGGGTCTCGGACGGCGAACCCGAGGCCGACGAGACCGAGTTGAGGGTGCACGCCCCGGTCACCGACCGGGTGTCCGCGCTGACGGACGTGGCCCGCACGCTCCAGGACGAGGGCGTCCGCGTCGAGGACATCGGGCTGCGCAGGCCCAGCCTCGACGACGTGTTCCTGCGCCTGACCGGACACCGCACCGAGAAGGAGGCCGCCGTATGAGCGCCGTGGACCTGACCGGCCCGGCTGCGCGCGGGCGTGCGTACTGGCTGCTCGCCGACTGCTGGAACATCGTCCGGCGGGGCCTGACCCACTACCAGCGCCAGCCCGTCAACATCGCCTGGCAGCTGGGCTTCCCGATCCTGTCCGTGCTGCTGTACGGCTATGTCTTCGGCAGCGCGATGAAGGTGCCCGGCGGCGGGGACTACCAGGACTTCCTGATGCCGGGCATGTTCGTGATGACCATGGCGTTCGGCTTCATCAACACCGCCACGGTCGTGGTGTACGACTCCACCAAGGGCGTCATCGACCGGTTCCGCTCGATGCCGATGGCCTCGTCCGCGGTGGTCGCCGGGCGCGGGGTGACCGATCTGATCGTCGCCTGCGCCGAGTTGGGGATCATGATGCTGACGGCGCTGGCCATGGGCTGGCGGCCGGACGGGGGGTGGGGCTTCCTCGCCGCGTTCGGGCTGCTGCTGTGGCTGCGGTTCGCGCTCATCTGGATCGGGGTGTGGCTCGGACTGATCGTGCCCAACCCGGAGGCGGCGGGCGGACTGTTCGCGGTGGCCTTCCCGCTGACGATGATCTCCAGCATCTTCGTCGCGCCCCAGCTGATGCCCGACTGGCTGGGCTGGGTGGCGGCCTGGAACCCGATCTCGTCCACGGCCGCGGCCACGCGCGAGCTGTTCGGGACGCCGATCGGCGGCGGCGACTCCTGGGTCGAGCAGAACGCGCTGCTGATGGCGGGGGTGTGGCCGGTGGTGCTGACGGTGATCTTCCTGCCGCTGGCGGTGCGGCGTTTTCAGAAGCTCAGCCGCTGACTCGGCTGGGGGTCTGGGGGCCCGCGGCGGAGCCGCTGATGTCACAGCCCCCAGGAGATGCAGCCTGCCGCTGGCCGTCCGGCGGTTCCAGAAGCTGAGCCGCTGACGGTTCCAGAAGCTCAGCCGCTGACGGCTCAACGACGAGGGGCGCCCGGAGAGTTCCGGGCGCCCCTCGTCGTCGTACGGGAAACCGCTACAGCTTCTCGATCACGTAGTCGATGCACTTCGTCAGCGCGTCGACGTCCGCCGGCTCGATCGCCGGGAACATCGCCACGCGGAGCTGGTTGCGGCCGAGCTTGCGGTAGGGCTCGGTGTCGACGATGCCGTTGGCGCGCAGGACCTTGGCGACGGCGGCGGCGTCCACCTCGTCGGTGAAGTCGATCGTGCCGATGACCTGGGAGCGCTTGGCCGGGTCGGTGACGAACGGGTTGGCGTACTTGATGTCCTCGGCCCAGCCGTACAGCGTGCGGGCGGAGGTGGCCGTACGGCGGACCGCCCAGTCGAGGCCGCCCTGGCCGTTGATCCACTCAAGCTGCTGGTTCAGCAGGAAGAGGGTGGCGAGGGCCGGGGTGTTGTACGTCTGGTTCTTGCGGGAGTTGTCGATCGCCGTGGGGAGCGAGAAGAACTCCGGGATGTGGCGGCCGGATGCGTGAACGCGCTCGGCACGCTCGATCGCCGCCGGGGAGAAGACGCCGATCCACAGGCCGCCGTCGGAGGCGAAGGACTTCTGCGGGGCGAAGTAGTAGACGTCGGTCTCGGCGACGTCGACCGGGAGGCCGCCGGCGCCGGAGGTGGCGTCCACGAGCACCAGGGCGCCCTCGTCGGCTCCCGCCACGCGCTTGATCGGCATGGCGACGCCGGTGGAGGTCTCGTTGTGGGTGAAGGCGTAGACGTCGACGCCCGCCTCGGCGACCGGCTCGGGGTGCGTGCCGGGGTCGGTGGAGATGACGTCCGGCTCGGCGAGCCAGGGGGCGAGCTTGGCGGCCTTGGCGAACTTGGAGCTGAACTCACCGAAGGTGAGGTGCTGCGACCTGTTCTCGATCAGGCCGTGCGTCGCGATGTCCCAGAAGGCCGTCGAGCCGCCGTTGCCGAGGACGACCTCGTAACCGTCAGGGAGCTGGAACAGCTCGCTGATGCCCTCGCGCACCTGGCCGACCAGGTTCTTGACCGGGGCCTGACGGTGGGAGGTACCGAGGAGGGAGGTTCCGGTGGCGGCCAGCGCGTCCAGCGCTTCCGTCCGCACCTTGGAGGGGCCCGCGCCGAAACGTCCGTCGGCGGGCTTGATGTCAGCGGGAATCTGGATCTCAGCCACGGAGTGAGGTTAGCCGTTTCGGGAAACCCGGGCGAAACCTCGTCCGTCGGGTGAGACGGCGTTTCGCCTGCCGTGGGGCCCGGGGGCTGCCGCCCCCGGGCCCCCGCTTCGGCCCTGAAGGGGCCTCGTCCCCGCACGCCGGACGGGCTGGACGGCGTGCGACCGGAGCCGAGAGACCGCCGGCCACCGCAGCAGCGGGAACCCAGCCGGACCGGCGCGAGAAGCCGCCCTCGGTGTGGGTCAGCGCGGTGACGGCCCTGGCCAGACGGCCGAGGCGTCGTCTCGGTGGGGGTCGGGCAGGCGGACCGGGCGGACGGAAACGGGGTGGCGGAGGCCTTCGGCGTAAGCCGCCCACGGGGCTGGGCGGCCGGAGTAGCACAGGGTGGTGAGGGCGAAGACGCCGTCGGCGTAGACCTCGACGTACTCGCCGATGGTGAGGATGCGCAGCGAGGCGGCGGGTTCCGGCAGGAGGGTTTCGCCGAGCCGGTCGCCGTCAGGGCCGGTCACCCAGAGGTTCTTGCCGTCGCAGCCGACCGTGAGCGCGGGGCGGTCCGCGTCGGAGGCATCGGAGGCAAGTGTGCGCAGGGTGATCTCGGTGCGGCCGGAGATGCCGACGTCGCCGACCGCGTGCAGGGGAGCGTCGTAGGTCTCCTCGCCGAGCCAGTGGTCCAGGCCCGGCCACCACTCCAGGCGGGGCGCCGAGTCCTGCGGTACGACAAGGGACTTGGGCTGGGCGAGCATGCCGCGGCAGCGGTCGCCGGTGTCGGTGAGGCCGACGCGGCGCGGGGTGGTGTGCAGCACGACGCGGGAGCCGTCGGGGGCGGCGATGACGCGGGGGGCGTACGAACCCGTCGGGCCGAGAGGGCCGCGACGGGTCCAGGGGCCGCGCAGGCGCGGGGCGGTCCACGCCTCGAAGCCCCGCGTGGCGCCGATGGAGCCGAGCAGCAGCCAGCTGCCGTCGTCGAGGCGTTCGAGGACCGGGCACTCCAGCTCGTCGATGTCGCCGGGGGAGATGAGCGGCGGGTGGACGGTCCAGTGCTCCAGGTCGTCGGAGGTGGCCCAGGCGACACACCCGCTGACCTCGACCGGCAGGGAGGCGTCGGCGGCGCAGACCACCATCACCCAGCCCTCCGACTCGTCGTCGCGCACGACGAAGGGGTCGCGCCAGCCCATGCGTTCACCCGTGCGGTACCAGCGCGCGTCGGCCTCGACGACCGGCCCCGTGCCGTGACGGCGCCAGCCGGTGCCGTCGGTGCGGTCGGAGTACGCCAGACCCACCGACTGCAGCGGCCAGCCGCCCGGGGTCAGCCCCGAGACGCCCGTGTAGAACATCGCCGTGCCGGCGCCGTGCGGGACGATGTGCATGGTCCACACCGCCTGCTGGTCGAAGCGGCCCGGCAGGCCGTTGCCGAAGGCCGTGCCCTGCGGCTCCCAGTGGACCAGGTCGGCGGAGGTGGCCCGGCCGTACGACGTCTCCATGCGCAGGTGGTCGAACTCGGTCGTCCACGGGCCCTGCAGATGCAGCACGGTGTACGTGCCCTCCGCGTCGCGCAGGAGGTCGAAGTCGTTCACGCAGAGGCCGGGCGGGGCGTATCGCATGGACAGGTCCTGTCTGCTCGCAGCAGCAACTCAAACGTGTGCGCTGGGTTCTGGCTGGTGAGAGATTCTTTGGGGGGTGGTCGAAGTAAATCTGAACGCAAACGCTTGCGCAACCGGGTGGGCGGGTTTACGGTCACGTCACTCGCCCCTCACGCCGATGTGACGTTCGAACCTCTTCACGCGGTGTGCACCCGATCAAGGAGCGTCCCGTGACGGTCAGCATCACCGATGTCGCCGAGGCCACCGGGGTCTCGGCGTCCACCGTGTCCCGCGCCCTGCGCGGCCGCCCCGGAGTGTCGGAGGAGATGCGGGTACGGATCGTCGCGGCCGCCGCCGAACTGGGCTACACCGCCTCGCGCTCGGCCTCCAGCCTGGCCGGCGGGCGCACCTACACCATCGGGGTCGTCGTCCCGTACGTGGGCCGCTGGTTCTTCGGCACCGTGCTGGACGCGGCCGAGAAGGTCTTCAGTGCCGCCGGCTACGACGTCCTGCTGTACAACCTCGGCTCACCGGAGGCACGCAAGCGTTTCTTCACCAAGCTGCCGATCCGCAAGCGGGTCGACGCCGTGCTGTCGCTGCTGATCCCGGACCCGGAGGAGGCCGCCGCCCTGCGGTCGCTCGACGTGCCGTTGGCGACCACGGTCGGCGGCGCCAGGCCCGGCTTCATGGTGGTCGGCATCGACGACCGCGGCGGGGCGGAGAGCGCCGTACGGCATCTGGTGAACCTCGGCCACCGGCGGATCGGCATGATCTCCGGGGCCAGCGAGCCGCTGCACTGGACGACGCCGATCGACCGTCGGCAGGGCTACCTGGACGTGCTGGCCGACGCCGGGATCGAGCACGATCCCGCCCTGGAGGCGGACGGCGGTTACACGGTCGAGGGCGGCGAGCGGGCCATGACCGAGCTGCTGGCCCTGCGCCACCCGCCGACCGCCGTGTTCGCCCAGTCCGACGAGATGGCGATGGGCGCCCTGCGCGCCCTGCGCCGGCACCGGCTGAGGGTTCCGGAGGACGTGTCCGTCGTCGGCTTCGACGATCATGAACTGTCCGAGGTGGTCGGGCTGACCACCGTGGCCCAGCCGGTCGCGGCCCAGGGCCAGGAGGCGGCCCGGCTGCTGCTGGCGCAGCTGGACGACCCGGACGCCGGGCCGCCCCACCCGGTCGAGATGCCCATCCGCTTCATCCTCCGCGAGACCACCGCGCCGCCGAACCCCCGGAGGCAGCGGTAGCTCCTGTCCCCGCCCCCGGGTCCTTTGATTCCCGCACGCCCCCGGAGGGTCGCTTCAGCCCCGGCCCCACACTCCTCGCACCCCCACACTCCTCGCACCCCCACACTCCTCGCACCCACCGCACTCCTCGCACCCACCGCACACCCCGCACGGAGGCACAACCATGATCACCGGCCCCAGAAGGTACCGTCGCACGGGCCTGACAGCCCTGGCTCTCCTCCCCCTGGCCGCGCTGGCCGCCTGTGGCGGAGGCGGCGGCAGCGACACCTCCGCCGAAGAGGGAAGCGGCAAGGGCACCATCAGCATCTGGGCCCACCAGGGCCAGACCAGCGAGGCGGCCGCGTTGCAGAACGCGGTGAAGTCCTTCAACTCCTCGCAGAGCGACATCAAGGCCGAGCTGAAGCTGATCCCCGAGAACGACTACACCAAGACCATCACGGCCACCGACGCCTCCGAGCTGCCGGACGTGCTGGAGTTCGACGGCCCGACCATGGCGAACTTCGTCTACAACAGCAAGCTCGCCCCGATGGACGACTACCTCTCCGCCAAGACCCTCGACAACGCCACCGACGCCATAAAGGCGCAGGGCGAGATCGACGGCAAGCACTACGGCCTGGGCATGTTCGACTCCGGTCTCGGCATGTACGGCAACAAGAAGCTGCTGGACGCGGCCGGAGTGAAGTACCCGACGAGCCTGGACGACGCCTGGACGGCCGAGGAGTTCGACAAGGCACTCAAGGCCCTGAAGGCCAAGGACTCCGACGGCAAGGTCCTCGACATCCAGGAGGGCAACGGCCTGGCCACCGAGTGGGGCACCTACGGCCTCTCCCCGATCGTCTGGTCGGCCGGCGGCGCCCTCCTGAAGGACGGCAAGGCCGCGGGCGCCCTCGACAGCCCGGACGTCGTCTCGGCGCTGAAGACCTTCCAGTCCTGGAAGCCGTACGTCGACCCCAACACCGACGGCAACGCCTTCGCCAAGAGCAAGGTGGCGCTGAGCTGGGTCGGTCACTGGATGTACCCCGCTTACAGCGAGGCCCTCGGCGACGACCTCGTCGTCCTGCCGCTGCCGGACTTCGGCAACGGCCCCAAGACCGGGCAGGGTTCGTGGGCCTGGGGCATCGGTGCCAACAGCAAGAACGGCAAGGCCGCGGGCGCCTTCCTGGACTACCTCCTGAACGACACCAACGTCGGCGCGATGACGAAGGCCAACGGCGCGGTGCCCGCCACCGAGTCGGCACTCGCCAAGAGCGAGCTGTACAAGCAGGGCGGCCCGCTCCAGCTCTTCGCCGACCAGCTCGCCAAGGCGTGCGGTGACAGCGACATCAGCAAGTCCTGTGTTGCCGTCACCCGCCCGATTACCGCCGGGTACCCCACGGTCACCGCCAAGTTCAGCGAGGCCCTGAACTCGATCTACGGCGGCAGTGACCCGAAGGAAGCCCTGGAGAAGGCCGCCCGCGCCATCGACCGGGACTTCACCGACAACGCCGGCTACGAGATCCCGTAACCCCGCAGCACGCATCGGCCGGGCGGGCCGTCGGCAACGTGGCGACGTAGACGTGGCGACGTAGACGTGGCGACGTCGCCGACCGCGCCCGCCCCCGGCCGGGAAGAGGACCCTCCCGTGAAAACCGTGGAACCCGCGCACGCCGCGGCCCCTGGCCGGGCGCAGGCCACCTCGTCCGCGCCCTCCGCGAAGCCCTCGCGTCCGCCGCGCGGGAACCGCGACTGGCTGCACGGACTGCTGATGTCCGCCCCGGCCGTGGGTGGGCTGATCGCCTTCGTCGGCATCCCGTTCGGCTATGCCGTGGTGCTCTCCTTCTACAACGTCCGCCTCGGCTCGCCCCTGGAGCCCACCTTCTTCGGCGTGGAGCACTACCGGCGGCTGTTCACCGACCCCGACCTGTCCGGCCCGTTCCTGCGGGCGCTGCTGAACAACCTGACGTTCGCCGCGGTCGTCGTACCGCTGCAGACGGGTCTGGCACTGGCGCTCGCGATCCTCCTCAACCGCAAGCTGAAGGCCATCGGCCTGTTCCGGTCCTTCTTCTTCATGCCGGTCGTCTTCCCGATGGCCCTCGTCGCCGTGATCTGGCGGCTGATCCTCGCCCGCAGTGAGCAGGGCATGCTCAACTCCCTGCTGAACGCGGTGACGTTCGGCAACTGGGGTGCCTTCGACTGGCTCGGCGACAGCCTCACCGCGATGGGCTCGATCATCGTGCTGTCGGTGTGGCAGGGCGTCGGCTTCCAGATGGTCATCCTGCTGGCCGGCCTCCAGCAGATCCCGGGCGAGCTCTACGAGGCCGCCCAGCTGGACCGGGCCTCGCGCTGGCAGCAGTTCCGGCACGTCACCCTGCCCGGCATCCGCGGCACCCTCGTCTTCGTCGCGATGCTCACCTCGGTGCTGTCCTTCCGGGTCTTCGACCAGGTGTACATCCTCATCCGCGGTGGCGGCCTGGACGAGGACGCTACCCGTACGGTGATGTACCAGGCCGTCACCACGGCCTTCGACCAGAACAACATCGGCCAGGCCTCGGCCATCACGGTGGTGTTCTTCCTGATCGTCGTCGCCCTGACGATCGTCCAGCGCCGCGTCGTCCGGCCCGAAAACGAGGACTGACTGACCCATGGCCATGACCCGTACGCCCGTGCGCCGCGTCGTCGACTACACCGTCCTGAGCGTGTTGGCGTTCATCTTCGCCCTCCCCGCCCTCTACCTCTTCCTCGGCAGCCTCAAGCCGTCCGACGAGATCCTGAACGGCCTGTCCGGCTTCCTGCCCACCCACCTCTCCTTCGACAACTACGCCGCCGTCCTCGACAGCCTCAGCTCCGACAGCACCGGCTACTTCTGGCAGTTCATGGGCGTGTCGGTGCTGCTCGCTTTCGTGGTCGTCACGGGCGGACTGATCGTCAACTCGATGGCGGCGTACGGGCTCACGCGGCTGAAGTGGCGGGGCCGGAACGCGGTGTTCGCCCTCGTCCTGCTGCTGATGCTGATCCCGTTCGAGTCGGTGGCGGTGCCGCTGTTCTACATGTTCAACGGCCAGCGCAACACGATCTACATCCAGGCGCTGCCGTTCATGGCCAACGCCTTCGCGATCTACCAGTTCCACACGTTCTTCCGGAATATCCCGCCGAGCATCGAGGAGGCGGCCCGGCTGGACGGCGCGGGTCCCTGGCGCACCTTCTTCGCGATCATCGTGCCGATGTCCAAGCCGGTGTTCGCCTCGGTCGCGATCCTCACCTTCCTCATCCAGTGGGGATCCTTCCTGTGGCCGGTGCTGATGGTGTCCGACCCGTCGGTGCGTCCGCTCCCCCTGGAGATGAGCGTCTTCCAGGGCCAGCAGCCCCCGGACTGGGGCCAGATCCTCGCCTTCGGTGTGCTGCTGGTGCTGCCCGTGCTGATCGTCTTCGCGTTCTTCCAGCGCTGGTTCGTCGAGGGCGTGGCCAGCTCCGCCGTGAAGGGCTGAACCCCCGGTGGGCGTCGGCCCGGCCCGTCACTGTCAGTCGTCGGATGCATTCTGGACGTATGACGGATCTCGAAGCGCAGTTGCGTGCCGTTGTCCGGGGTGACGTGGGGTTCGACATCACCTCTCGGGCGTTGACGACCATGGACGCGTCCAACTACCGGCGTGTCCCGCTCGGCGTCGTCGCCCCGCGTGACGCCGACGACGTGGCGGCGGTGCTGTCGGTATGCCGGGAGCACGGAGTTCCGGTGGTGCCGCGGGGCGGGGGCACGTCGATCGCGGGGCAGGCCACGGGCACGGGCGTGGTGCTGGACTTCACCCGGCACATGAACCGGCTGGTGTCCCTGGACCCCGAGGCGCACACCGCCGTCGTCCAGCCGGGGCTCGTCCTGGACCGCCTCCAGGAGGCCGCCGCCCCGCACGGCCTGCGCTTCGGCCCTGATCCCTCCACCCACAGCCGTTGCACGCTGGGCGGCATGATCGGCAACAACTCGTGCGGCTCGCACTCGGTGGCGTGGGGGACGACTGCGGACAGCGTGCGGGAGCTGTCGGTGGTCACCGCGCGCGGGGAGCGGTTGCGGCTCGGGAAGGGCTGGGCGGGGCTCCGGACGGCTGCGGGCCTTGGCGGAGGGGAGTTGGCGCGGTTGCGGACCGGCTTTCCCGAGCTGCCCCGCCGTATCTCGGGGTACGCGTTGGACGCCCTGCTGCCCGAGAAGGGCGCCGACGTGGCCCGCTCCTTCTGCGGCTCGGAGGGCACGCTGGGCGTGCTGACAGAGGCGGTCGTACGGCTGGTGGAGGCGCCACGCGTGCGTGCGCTCGCCGTGCTGGCGTACGCCGACGAGAGCGCGGCGGCGGAGGCGGCGGCGGGGCTGCTGCCGTACCACCCCCTGACCGTCGAAGGCATGGCCGCCGACCTGGTGCCCTCGCCGGCCGCGCTGCCCGAGGGCGGGGCCTGGCTGTTCGTGGAGACCGGCGGGGAGTCGGAGGCGGAGGCACGCGCGCGTGCGGAGGCGATCGTGCGGGCGGCCGATGTCGTCGATTCGACGGTGGTGACCGATCCGGCCGGACAGCGGGCGCTGTGGCGGATACGGGAGGACGCGAGCGGTACGGCGACGCGTATGCCGGACGAGAGCGAGGCCTGGCCAGGCTGGGAGGACTGCGCGGTGCCGCCGGAACGGCTCGGGGCGTATCTGCGGGACTTCCGGGCGCTGCTGTCCGCGCACGGCCTGCGCGGCACGCCGTACGGGCACTTCGGGGACGGCTGCATCCACGTCCGTATCGACTTCGACCTGCTGACGGAGGCGGGCATCGGCCGCTTCCGGCGCTTCTCGGAGGAGCTCGCCGAGGTCGTCGTGGCGCACGGCGGCTCGTTGTCCGGGGAGCACGGGGACGGGCAGGCGCGGGCGGAGCTGCTGCCGAAGATGTACGGCGAGGAGATGGTCGGACTGTTCGAGCGGGCGAAGGGAGTGTGGGACCCGGACGACCTGCTCAACCCCGGGATGCTGGTGAGCCCCGCGCCGCTGGACGCCAACCTCCGGTTCGCTGTCCTGCCCAGGGAGCCGGTGGATGTTGCCTTCGGCTATCCGGCCGACGGCGGGGACTTCGCGGCGGCGGTAAGGCGGTGCGTCGGGGTCGCCAAATGCCGTACGACATCGGCGACCGGCTCCGCTGTCATGTGCCCGTCCTTCCGGGTGACCGGCGAGGAGGAGCACTCCACGCGCGGGCGTGCCCGGCTGCTGCACGAGATGCTCGCCGGGGAGCTGGTGACCGACGGCTGGCGGTCGACGGAGGTGCGGGACGCGCTGGACCTGTGCCTGTCCTGCAAGGGCTGCCGGTCGGACTGCCCGGTCGAGGTGGACATGGCCACGTACAAGGCGGAGTTCCTGCACCACCACTACGAGGGCCGACGGCGCCCGGCCGCGCACTACAGCATGGGCCGGCTGCCGGTGTGGCTGCGCGCGGTGGCACGCACGCGTACGGCACCGGTGGTCAACGCCCTGGCCGCCGTACGGCCGCTCGCGTGGGCGGCGAAGCGGCTCGGCGGGATCGCGCCGGAGCGGGAGATTCCGCGGTTGGCGACGCGGACGTTCAGCCGGTGGTGGGAGCGGCGGGACAAGGCCGTGGACGGCGACCTGGTCATCCTGTGGCCGGACACCTTCACTGAGCACCTCTCGCCGTCCGTGGGGCAGGCGGCCGTACGCGTGCTGGAGGCGGCGGGGCTGCGGGTGGCGCTGCCGCCGACGGTGCACTTCAGGAGGGCGCCGGTGGGGGACGGTGTGACGGTCGCCCTCGACCCGGTGTCCCTCCTGCGGGGCAGGGGCCGCGTCTGCTGCGGGCTGACGTACGTCTCCACCGGGCAGCTCGACCGCGCCCGTGCGGTGCTGCGCCGCACGCTCGACCTGATGGAGCCGGTGCTGGAGACCGACGTCCCCGTCGTCGTCCTCGAGCCCAGCTGCGCGGCCGCCCTCCGCGCGGACCTCCCCGAGCTGCTGTACGACGATCCGCGCGCCCGCCGCCTGGCCGACCGCGTCCTGACCTTCGCGGAGGCCCTGGAGCGACTCGCCCCCGGCTGGAGGCCACCCCGGGTCGACCGGGCGGCGGTGGGGCAGACCCACTGCCATCAGCACGCCGTGCTGGGGGACGCGGCCGACCGCCGACTGCGCGAGGCCGCGGGGCTCTCCGGGGAACTGAGCGGTGGCTGCTGTGGCCTCGCGGGCAACTTCGGTTTCGAGAAAGGGCACTTCGAGGTGTCGGTGGCGTGCGCGGAGGAGCAGTTGCTGCCGGCGGTGCGGGGCGCGGGGGAGGAGACGGCGGTGCTTGCGGACGGATACTCCTGCCGGACGCAGCTGGAGCAGCTGGCCGGGGTGCGGGGGCAGCACCTGGCCGAGGTGTTGGCGGAGGCGTTGGAGGCGTCCGGGCCCTGACTCCGGGACAGTTCCATAATGGGTTCACACACCTGACGTAGTCCACTACCCTGGACTCGGCAGTACATCATGATGAACGAACCCCGAGCCGAGCCCCTGGACCGCCCGTGAGCACCCCCGACGCCACCACCACGCCTTCGCCCACCCCTGTTCGGACCGCACCCGCGCCGGCGAACGGCACCGCACGCCGCTGGGGCTCTCTCGGTCCCGTCGGACTGGTGCTCGCCGGTGGGATCTCGGTGCAGTTCGGCGGCGCCCTGGCGGTCACCCTGATGCCGCGGGCCGGTGCGCTCGGCGTGGTGGCGCTGCGGCTGCTGGTGGCGGCGGTGGTCCTGCTGCTGGTCTGCCGCCCGCGCCTGCGTGGTCACTCCCGTACCGACTGGGGCACGGTGATCGTCTTCGGCATCACGATGGCCGCGATGAACGGCCTCTTCTACCAGTCGGTCGCCCGCATCCCCCTCGGCCCCGCGGTCACTCTCGAGGTCCTCGGCCCTCTCGCCCTGTCCGTCCTGGCGTCACGCCGGGCGCTCAACCTGGTGTGGGCCGGGCTGGCCCTCGCCGGTGTCGTCCTGCTCAGCGGCGGCGGTTTCGGCGACCTCGACCCGGTGGGGGTGGCGTTCGCGCTGGGCGCGGGCGCGATGTGGGCGGCGTACATCGTCTTCAGCGCCCGCACGGGCCGCCGCTTCCCGCAGGCCGACGGACTCGCCCTGGCGATGGCGGTGGGGGCCCTGCTGTTCCTGCCGCTGGGCATCGCCGAGTCCGGGGCGAAACTCGTCGACCCGGTGACGCTCGGCCTGGGCGCGTCGGTGGCGCTTCTCTCCTCCGTCCTCCCCTACACCCTCGAACTCCTCGCGCTGCGCCGCCTGCCCGCCCCCACCTTCGCCATCATGATGAGCCTGGAACCGGCCCTCGCGGCGACGGCCGGCTTCCTCGTCCTCGACCAGGCCCTCACCGCCATGGAGGCCGCCGCGATCGCGCTCGTCATCGCGGCGAGCATGGGAGCGGTACGGACGCAGGTGGGGCGGGGGAAGGCGAAGGCCCCGGGCGCGGTACCCGAGGCCTGAGCCGGTTCTGATCAGGCAGCGAGCATGACGGGCGCGGTGACCGGCCCTTGCTGCTTCGCGGGGCGTGCGGTCCGGTCGCGGCGGGTGGCAAAGACGTAGAGGCGCAGGACGATGAAGCGGCCCACCCCGGCGAGCCCGGAGGCGCTGAGGTAGACGATCTGCTCGGTCAGCATCCCGGCGGCGGGCTGCACCAGGTGCAGAACCGAGATGGCGAGGCTGGTGGCCAGGTAGGCGGCGGTGGCCGAACCTGCGGACTGCCAGTGCTCCCGCCATCCGGCACGGCGGCCCTTGCCGAAGGTGTAGCGGGCGTGGAGCTCGGTGCACAACAGGGTGGAGGCGACGGTGACCAGCGCGTTCGAGGCCACCCAGGGCATCACCAGGGCCAGCAGTGCTACGGCGAAGCCGGCGAGGGCCCCGACGCCACCCCCGAAGATCACGAACCGTATGAAGGAGGCGACCGGGCCGGGACCGGCCTGAGTCGCCGCCTCGGACTTCGTCGAAGGTGAAAGCGGCGACTTCATGGCGGCGTCCTTCCTGAGGGCGGGTGGGGCGTCGTTCAGAGGCTGCGGGCGGTGATGTCGCCGTAGCCGGTGGTGGCGTGGATGGTGAGACCCGCGCCGTCACTGTTCTTGAGCGAGTTGCTGATACGGCCGTATCCGGTACCGGCGTCCAGGGAGGCGGAGACGCCTCGCACGGCGCCGACGGTGATGTCGCCCTGTTCGGTGCGCAGGGTGACCGTGCCGCCTGCGGCCTCGGTGATCTGGAGGTCGCCCCTCTGGGTGCGGATCTCGGCGGGGCCGTTCAGGCGCCCCACGGTGATGTCGCCGTCGGCGAGGGTGAGCCGGGCGCCGGCGGCCTCGTCGAGCTTGACCGGGCCCTGCGAGCTGCCGTAGGTGACCTCGCCGAGTCGTCCGACGCCGCGCAGTTCGGCGGCGGCGGCCTTGGCCTCGACACGGGAGCCTGCCGGCAGCTGGACGGTGACCTCGATGGACCCGGTCGGGCCGAGGGACCGGTTCTTGGCCTCCGGGACCCCGATACGCAGGACGCCGTCGCCGTAACTGACCTCGGCCTGCTCAGCCGCCTTCACGTCGCGGTTCTTGGACGGGTTGGCGGGGCGGATCTCGACGGTGGTGTCGTTCCGGTCGGCGGCGATGAGCTGGATACGGCCGGCGGGGATGTCGAGAACGGCGGAGATGGCGGAGGGGGTGTCGAACGTCTGCATGGTGCGCTCCTGGGATGTGGCTGTCGTCGCTGTTTCTGACAATGGAAACGCTACGTTGCATTCATAGTTTCGGCAAGCAGACTATTGCGCGCTGATGGTATTTACGCAGGTAAAGGCAGAGAAATCGTTGCAATGACTTGAGAGTCAATGCAACTTCGATCGATTGTTCGTTGCAATGAGATGCGGGTGAACGCTATGGTGGAAGCACTGAGGGCCGTCCGCTTCAAAGAAGCGGACGGCCCTCGTGGGGAGCGACTCTTACGTCAGCCGAAGACGCCGGCGGCAGTCGCGGAGATGAACCGGGCGAAGCTCTCGCTGGTGACGGTGAGGGCTCCGTGGGTGGGGTTCTTGGAGTCGCGGATGGCTGTGTGGGGGGTGAGGTGGGCGACTTCGACGCACTCGCCGCCGGTGCCTCCGCTGTACGACGACTTACGCCACTGCGCTCCCGTCAGGTTCTGGCTGTTCTGCATAGCGTTCCTCCCGGACACGGGCGATCAGTGCCGCCGAGTCCTCGATGGAGAGGGCTGCGGCCTGCAGATGATCGTAACGATGCGAACAGTCCCTGACGACGTCGGGATTGGCTGTCATGTATCCCTTGTCATAGTTCTCGGAGTAGCTGATCTCGGGGTCGCTGTCGAAGCGCAGAACGGTGAATGAGCCTGCTGTCGCGGGGTGGTTGCCGACGCCGAGGGGCAGTACCTGAACTCGCACCTGCCGACGCCCCTGGAGGTCCAACAGGTGGGTCAGTTGCTCCCGCATCACCTTGTCGCTGCCGAACGGCCTGTGCAGTACCACTTCGTCCAGCACGACCCAGACCCACGGCGGGGCCTCGCGCGTGAGGATGCGCTGCCGCTCCAGTCGTGCCGCGACCTGCTCGTCGAGCCCGTCCGCCCAGCCTGCTTGCAGCACCGCCCGGGCGTAGTCCGGCGTCTGGAGCAGCCCGTACACGACCTGGGCCTGGAACGTGGCGATACTCGTGGTGCGCGACTCCAGCTCGGCGAACGGCTGAAACCAGCTCGGCAACTGGCTCCGCAACACCAGCCCGACCAGCCTCGAGAACGTCCCGTCGGTCCCCAGTGCCGCATCCACCCGCTCCGAGAACTCCCGCGTCGGCACCTTCAGTGTCGTCTCGATCTGGCCGATCAGTGACCCCGTGCAGAAGACGATCGACCCGAGCGCTCGCTGCGTGAGCCCCGCCGCCTCCCGAGCGCGTCGTAGCTCATAGCCGTAGTAGTCCAACGGTGACGCACTGGGATCGAGCTCGCGGATATGCACGGTCACCACCTCCCATCACCGAGCGTAGCCACACGGCAGCGGAGAGGTCTCGGCTTGTGGAAAATCAAAACAATGCAAGCACGCTTGATTGTTTCTGGCGCCGCTGCCATGCTCGCCCCATGGCCGACCCGACGCCCGTGCTCGACGACCTGCGTGCGGAAAGCGACGAACTCGACCGGCTGGTGGCCGAGTTGAGCCCGGAGCGCTGGACGCTCCCGACCCCCGCCCCCGGCTGGACCATCGCCCACCAGATCGCGCACCTCGCCTGGACCGACCGCTCGGCGCTCCTCGCCGTCACGGACGAGGACGGTTTCCGAGACCTGGTCGAACAGGCCCTCGCCGCGCCCGACACCTTCGTCGATCAGGGTGCCGAGGAGGCCGCCCAACTCCCGCCCGCCGAACTGCTGTCGCGCTGGCGCGAGGGCCGCACCGCTCTGGACGAGGCGCTCCGCAAGGCCCCGCAGGGCGCCCGCTTCCCCTGGTACGGCCCCCCGATGTCGGCCGCTTCCCTCGCCACCGCCCGCCTCATGGAGACCTGGGCACACGGGCTGGACGTGGCGGACGCCCTCGGTGTCACCCGAGCCCCCACCGACCGCATCCGCCATATCGCCTGGCTCGGCGTCCGTACCCGCGACTTCGCCTTCGGCGTGCACGGGCTCCCGGCCCCCACCGATCCCGTCCGGGTGGAACTCCGCAGCCCCTCCGGTGAGTTGTGGGTGTACGGCCCCGAAGACGCCCCGCAACATCTCACCGGCCCCGCCCTCGACTTCTGCCTCCTGGTCACCCAGCGCGCCCACCGCGCCGACCTGGCCCTGCGCGCCGAGGGTCCCGACGCCGACCGCTGGCTGGACATCGCCCAGGCCTTCGCGGGCCCGCCCGGCACCGGGCGCCCGCCGAAGGGAGCCGTCGGATGATCCCGCGCACCGGCCGCCCGCCGAAGGGAGCCGTCGGATGACCCTCCGCATCGGCAACGCCTCCGGCTTCTACGGCGACCGCTTCGACGCCATGCGCGAGATGCTCACCGGCGGCGAACTCGACGTCCTCACCGGTGACTACCTCGCCGAGCTGACCATGCTCATCCTGGGCCGCGACCGACTCAAGGATCCGACCGCCGGATACGCCCGCACCTTCCTCCGCCAGCTCGAGGAATGCCTCGGCCTCGCCCACGAGCGCGGAGTCCGGATCGTCACCAACGCCGGCGGCCTCAACCCGGCCGGACTCGCCGACAAAGTACGGGAGTTGGCCGACCGCCTCGGCATCCCCGTACGCGTCGCGCACGTCGGGGGCGACGACCTCACCGCCCGGCACCCCGGAAGCCTCGCCGCCCACGCCTACCTCGGCGGCTTCGGCATCGCTACCTGCCTGCGCGAGGGCGCGGACATCGTGGTGACCGGGCGGGTGACCGACGCGGCCCTGGTCACCGGGCCCGCCGCCGCCCACTTCGGCTGGCAGCCGGGGGAGTACGACCGGCTCGCGGGCGCCGTCGTCGCCGGGCATGTCCTGGAGTGCGGCACGCAGGCCACCGGCGGGAACTACTCCTTCTTCCGTGACGGCGACGTCCACCGGCCCGGCTTCCCCCTCGCCGAGATCCACCCCGACGGCACTGCCGTCATCACCAAACACCCCGGCACCGGCGGTTTCGTCGACGTCGGCACGGTGACCGCCCAGCTGCTGTACGAGACCGGCGGCGCCCGGTACGCGGGGCCCGACGTCACCGCCCGGCTGGACACCGTACGGCTGACGCAGGACGGACCGGACCGCGTCCGCATCGAGGGCGTCCGCGGAGAGGCCCCGCCCCCGACCCTCAAGGTCGGCCTGAACCGGCTCGGCGGCTTCCGCAACGAGGTCGTCTTCGTCCTCACGGGCCTCGACGTCGAGGCGAAGGCCGCACTCGTGCGGGAGCAGATGGAGGCGGCCCTCGGCAAGGTCACCGAGGTGCGCTGGGAACTGGCCCGCACCGACCGGCCCGACGCCGACACCGAGGAGACCGCGAGCGCCCTGCTCCGGCTGGTCGTACGGGACCCGGAGCAGGATGCGGTCGGGCGGGCGCTGAGCGGGGCCGCCGTCGAGCTGGCGCTGGCCAGTTACCCCGGCTTCCATGTGCTGGCGCCACCTGGAAAGGGCGCGCCCTATGGGGTCTTCGAGGATGTGTACGTCCCCCATGGCGCCGTCGACCATGTGGCCGTCCTCAATGACGGGCGCCGGATCCCTGTGGCCCCGGCCGCCGACACCCTCGTACTCGACGACGTGCCCGCACCGTCCCTCCCGGAGCCCCTGCCGCCAGGGCCGACCCGCCGCGCCCCCCTCGGCCTCGTCGCCGGCGCCCGCAGCGGCGACAAGGGCGGCAACGCCAACGTGGGCGTGTGGGCCCGCACGGACGAGGCCTGGCGCTGGCTCGCAAACGAGCTGACGGCGACCCGCTTCCGCGAGCTGATCCCCGAGAGCCGCACCCTCCTGGTCACGCGGCACAGCCTCCCCAACCTCCGCGCCCTCAACTTCGTCGTCGAAGGCATCCTCGGCGCCGGCGTCGCCGCCCAGCACCGCTTCGACCCGCAGGCCAAGGCCCTCGGCGAATGGCTGCGCTCCCGCCACCTGGACATCCCGGAGGCCCTGCTGTGACCGTCCTGTCCTCCGCCCTGGACACCACCGGCCCCGACTACCGCGCCCACCGCGACGCGATGCTCGCCAAGCTCGCCGACCTCGACGCCGAACACGCCAAGGCCCTCGCGGGCGGCGGTGAGAAGTACGTCGAACGGCACCGGCGGCGCGGCAAGCTCCTCGCCCGTGAGCGCATCGAGCTGCTCCTCGACCCCGACACGCCGTTCCTGGAGCTGTCACCGCTGGCCGCCTGGGGCAGCGAATACACGGTCGGAGCTTCCCTGGTGACCGGCATCGGAGTCGTCGAGGGCGTCGAGTGCCTGATCACCGCCAACGACCCGACCGTGCGCGGCGGCGCCAGCAACCCCTGGAGCCTGAAGAAGGCCCTGCGCGCCAACGACATCGCCCTCGCCAACCGGCTGCCCTGCATCAGCCTGGTCGAGTCCGGCGGTGCCGACCTGCCCTCACAGAAGGAGATCTTCATCCCGGGCGGCGCCATCTTCCGCGACCTCACCCGCCTCTCGGCCGCCGGAATCCCCACCGTCGCCGTCGTCTTCGGGAACTCGACCGCGGGCGGCGCGTACATCCCCGGCATGTCCGACCACGTGATCATGGTCAAGGAACGCGCGAAGGTGTTCCTCGGCGGCCCGCCGCTGGTGAAGATGGCCACCGGCGAGGAGAGCGACGACGAGTCCCTGGGCGGAGCCGACATGCACGCGCGCGTGTCGGGTCTCGCGGACTACTTCGCCGTCGACGAGCAGGACGCGCTCCGCCAGGCCCGGCGCGTGGTCGCCCGCCTCAACCACCGCAAGGCGTACGACGATCCGGGCCCGGCCGCACCCCCCAAGTACGACGAGGACGAGCTCCTCGGCATCGTCCCCGGCGACCTGAAGACCCCCTTCGACCCGCGCGAGGTGATCGCCCGGATCGTCGACGCCTCCGACTTCGACGAGTTCAAGCCGCGCTACGGCACCAGCCTGGCCACCGGCTGGGCGACCCTGCACGGCTATCCCCTGGGTGTGCTGGCGAACGCCCAAGGGGTGCTGTTCAGCGAGGAGTCCCAGAAGGCCGCCCAGTTCATCCAGCTCGCCAACCAGCGTGACATCCCCCTGCTCTTCCTGCACAACACCACCGGCTACATGGTCGGCAGCCAGTACGAGCAGGGCGGCATCATCAAACACGGCGCGATGATGATCAACGCGGTGAGCAATTCGAAGGTCCCCCACCTCTCCGTCCTCATGGGCGCGTCCTACGGCGCCGGCCACTACGGCATGTGCGGACGCGCCTACGCCCCCCGCTTCCTCTTCGCCTGGCCCAGCGCCAAGTCCGCCGTCATGGGCCCGCAGCAGCTCGCCGGCGTGCTCTCGATCGTGGCCCGCCAGTCGGCCGCCGCGAAGGGGCAGCCGTACGACGAGGAGGGCGACGCCGCGCTGAGGGCCATGGTTGAGCAGCAGATCGAGTCCGAGTCCCTGCCGATGTTCCTGTCCGGCCGCCTCTACGACGACGGCGTCATCGACCCCCGCGACACCCGCACCGTCCTCGGCCTGTGCCTGTCCGCCATCCACACGGCGCCCTACGAGGGCGTACGCGGCGGCTTCGGCGTCTTCCGGATGTGAGGTCCATGATTTCCACTCTGCTCGTCGCCAACCGGGGCGAGATCGCCTGCCGGATCTTCCGCACCTGCGGTCAGTTGGGAATCCGGACGGTCGCCGTGCACTCGGACGCCGACGAAAACGCCCTCCACGCGCGCGTGGCCGACACGGCCGTACGGCTGCCGGGCGCGGCACCCGCCGACACGTATCTGCGCGGCGACCTGATCGTGCAGGCGGCCGTCGCGGCCGGCGCCGACGCCGTCCACCCCGGCTACGGCTTCCTCTCCGAGAACGCCGACTTCGCCCGAGCGGTCCTGGACGCGGGCCTGGTGTGGATCGGCCCGCCCCCGCAGGCCATCGAGGCGATGGCGTCCAAGACACGTGCCAAACAGCTGCTGGGGCTGGCGCCCTTGGGCGACGTCACCGCGGACGACCTGCCGGTGCTGGTCAAGGCGGCCGCGGGGGGCGGAGGGCGCGGGATGCGGATCGTGCGCCGGCTGGGCGACCTGCCCGCCGCGCTGGAGGGCGCCCGCGCCGAGGCAGCGAGCGCCTTCGGCGACGGCGAGGTGTTCGTCGAGCCGTACGTGGAGAACGGCCGCCACGTCGAGGTGCAGATCCTCGCCGACACGCACGGCACGGTGTGGGCGCTCGGCACCCGCGACTGCTCCCTCCAGCGCCGCCACCAGAAGGTGATCGAGGAAGCACCGGCCCCCGGCCTCACCGACGAGCTCACCCAGGAGCTGTACGACACCGCCGTACGCGCCGCCCGCGCCGTCGGCTACGCCGGCGCCGGCACCGTCGAGTTCCTGGTCGCCGACGGCAAGGCCCACTTCCTGGAGATGAACACCCGCCTCCAGGTCGAACACCCCGTCACGGAAGCCGTGTTCGACATCGACCTGGTCGCCCTCCAACTCCGCGTCGCCGAGGGCCACGCCCTCGAAACCGACCCCCCACGCGCGCGTGGCCACGCCATGGAGGCCCGCCTCTACGCCGAGGACCCGGCCAGCGACTGGGCCCCCCAGACCGGCACCCTGCACCGCCTCACCGCCCCCGAAGGCATCCGCCTGGACACCGGCTACACCGACGGCGACGACATCGGCATCCACTACGACCCCATGCTCGCCAAGGCAGTCGCCCACGCCCCCACGCGCGCGGAGGCCCTCCGCAAACTCGCCGGCGCCGTGGAACGAACCGTCATCCACGGCCCGACCACCAACCGCGACCTCCTGATCCGCTCCCTGCGGCACAAGGAGTTCACCACCGCCCGCATGGACACGGGCTTCTACGACCGCCACCTCCCCGAACTCACCGACCCCACCCCCGACCCCCTCACCCCCCTGGCCGCCGCCCTCGCCGACGCCCACGGCCGCTCCCGCTTCGCCGGCTGGCGCAACGTGCCCTCACAGCCGCAGATCAAGCGGTACCTGATGGCCGGCGAGGAACACGAGGCCCGCTACCGGCACACGCGCGGAGGCGGCCTGACGGCCGACGGGGTGCGGGTGGTGCACGCCGACGCGCGTCTCGTCGTACTGGAAGTGGATGGAGTGCGGCGGAAGTTCGAGTGGCGCGATACGGCGACCAGGTGCACGTGAACACCACCACCCTCACCGCCCTGCCCCGCTTCCCCGACCCGACCACCCAGCACGCACCCGGATCCCTCCTCGCCCCCATGCCGGGCACGGTCGTCCGCGTCGCCGAGGGCCTGTCCGTAGGAGCACCGGTACGGGCCGGAGAGCCCCTGCTGTGGCTGGAGGCGATGAAGATGCAGCACAAAATCTCGGCCCCGGCCACAGGCACGCTCACTGCACTGCACGCCACCTTGGGCGAACAAGTGCAGGTCGGCGCGCTACTGGCGGTAGTGCAGGAGACCTAAGGGGCGCGGGGCCGTATCGATATGCGGCTCCGCCCCGTGAGCGCGACCAGCCACAACGAACCCGCAGCCGGAAGGAGCCCCCATGGCCCCCACTCTCGAATCCGAAGAACACAAAGCCCTACGATCCGCAGTATCCGCCCTCGGCACCCGCTACGGCCGCGAATACCTCACCACCGTCGTCAAGGAAGGCCGCCACCCCCACGAACTCTGGTCAGAAGCCGGAAAACTCGGCTACCTCGGCGTCAACCTCCCGGAGGAATACGGCGGCGGAGGCGGCGGCATAGCCGAACTCTCCATCGTGCTCGAAGAGTTGGGAGCAGCCGGTTGCCCCCTCCTCATGCTGGTCGTCTCACCCGCAATCTGCGGCACAGTGATCGCCCGCTTCGGCACCGACGCCCAGAAGCACCGTTGGCTGCCCGCGCTAGCGGATGGCACCCGCACCATGGCCTTCGGCATCACCGAACCCGACGCCGGCTCCAACAGCCACCGCATCACCACCACGGCCCGCAAAGACGGCCCCGACTGGCTCCTGACCGGCCGCAAGGTCTTCATCTCCGGCGTCGACACAGCCGACGCCACCCTCATAGTCGGCCGCACAGAAGACTCCCGCACCGGCCGCCTCAAGCCCTGCCTCTTCATCGTCCCGCGCGACGCGCCCGGCTTCACCCGGCACCCCATCGACATGGAACTCAACGCCGCCGAGAAGCAGTTCGAGCTGGTCCTGGACGACGTACGGCTGCCCGCCGACGCACTCGTCGGCGACGAGGACGCCGGCCTGCTGCAACTCTTCGCCGGCCTCAACCCCGAACGCATCATGACGGCCGCCTTCGCGATCGGCATGGGCCGCTACGCACTCGCGAAAGCCATCGAGTACGCCCGCGACCGCAGCGTCTGGAACACGCCCATCGGCGCCCACCAGGCCATCGCCCACCCCCTCGCCCAGGCGCACATCGACCTCGAACTGGCCCGCCTGATGATGCAGAAGGCGGCCCACCTGTACGACACCGGGGACGACACGGGTGCGGGAGAGGCCGCCAACATGGCCAAGTACGCGGCCGGAGAGGCCTGCGTGAAGGCCGTCGACCAGGCCGTGCACACCCTCGGCGGAAACGGCCTCACACGCGAATTCGGGCTCGCCTCGTTGATAACGGCCGCACGCGTGGCTCGTATAGCACCGGTGAGCCGGGAGATGATTCTCAACTACGTCTCCCACCAGACCCTGGGCCTGCCCAAGTCGTACTGATCCGGCACAGCGTTGTGCGAGGAGGAACCGATGTTCCGCAGCGAGTACGCAGACGTCCCACCCGTCGAATTGCCCATCCACGAGGCCGTGCTCGGCCGGGCCGCCGAGTTCGGTGACGCGCCCGCGCTCATCGACGGCACCGACGGCACCACCCTCTCCTACGAGCAGGTGGACCGCTTCCACCGGCGGATCGCCGCCGCGCTCGCCGAGGCCGGCGTCCGCAAGGGCGACGTCCTCGCCCTGCACAGCCCCAACACCGTCGCCTTCCCGACGGCCTTCTACGCCGCCACGCGCGCGGGTGCCTCCGTCACG
Source organism: Streptomyces sp. F001 (assembly GCF_004187715.1). Lineage (GTDB taxonomy): Bacteria > Actinomycetota > Actinomycetes > Streptomycetales > Streptomycetaceae > Streptomyces > Streptomyces flavusporus. The sequence goes on from NZ_QZWF01000001.1 coordinate 26,427, forward strand.
ACCGTCCACCCGCTCGCCACGGCCGAGGAGTTCGCCAAGCAGCTCCGCGACTCGGCCGCCCGCTGGATCGTCACCATCTCGCCGCTGCTGGACATCGCCCGCCGGGCCGCCGAACTCGCGGGCGGCGTCCGGGAGATCTTCGTCTGCGACAGCGCGACCGGCCACCGCTCGCTGATCGACATGCTCGCGTCCGCGGCCCCCGAACCGCAGATCGACATCGACCCCGTGACGGACGTCGCCGCCCTCCCGTACTCGTCCGGCACCACGGGCATCCCCAAGGGCGTGATGCTCACCCACCGCCAGATCGCCACCAACCTCGCCCAGCTCGAACCGGCCATCTCCGCCGGCCCCGGCGACCGCGTCCTCGCGGTCCTGCCCTTCTTCCACATCTACGGACTGACAGCCCTGATGAACGCGCCCCTGAGGGTGGGCGCCACGGTCGTCGTCCTGCCCCGCTTCGACCTGGAACAGTTCCTCGCCGCCATCCAGAACCACCGCATCACCGGCCTGTACGTCGCCCCGCCCATAGTCCTCGCCCTCGCCAAACACCCGGCGGTCGCGCAGTACGACCTGTCGTCCCTGAAGTACGTCATCAGCGCCGCCGCCCCGCTGGACGCGAACCTCGCCGCCGCCTGCTCGCGCCGCCTGAACCTGCCACCCGTCGGCCAGGCCTACGGCATGACGGAACTGTCCCCCGGCACGCACGTCGTCCCCCTCGACGCCATGCACGACGCCCCGCCCGGCACCGTCGGCCGCCTCATCGCCGGCACCGAGATGCGCATCGTCTCCCTCGACGACCCCGACAAGGATCTCGGCGTCGGCGAGGCCGGCGAGATCCTCATCCGCGGCCCCCAGGTCATGAAGGGCTACCTGGGCCGCCCCGACGCCACCTCCGCGATGATCGACACCGACGGCTGGCTGCACACCGGCGACATCGGGCACGTCGACGCCGGCGGCTGGCTCTTCGTCGTCGACCGCGTCAAGGAACTCATCAAGTACAAGGGCTTCCAGGTGGCCCCCGCCGAACTGGAAGCCCTGCTCCTCACCCACCCGGGCATCGCCGATGCCGCCGTCATCGGCGTCTACAACGAGGACGGAAACGAGGTCCCGCGCGCGTACGTGGTCCGCCAGCCGTCCGCACCCGACCTCTCCGAAGGAGAGGTCATGATGTACGTCGCCGAACGCGTCGCCCCCTACAAGAGGGTCCGCCAGGTCACCTTCATCGACGCCGTGCCCCGCGCCGCCTCCGGCAAGATCCTGCGCCGGCAGCTGAGGGAGACCACGTGACCCTGATCGGCCGCACCCGCGCGCGGGGAGTCGAGACCCTCACCCTCGACTCCCCGGCCAACCGCAACGCCCTCTCGGCAGCGCTCGTCGGCGAACTCGCCGACACCCTCACCGACTGCGGCAAGGACAGCGACATCCGCGCCGTCGTCCTCACCCACACCGGCACCACCTTCTGCGCAGGCGCCGACCTGCGCGACCCACCCCACCCCGACACGCTGGTCGGCCTGCTCCGGCAGATCGTGGAACTGCCCAAACCCGTCGTCGCCCGAGTCACCGGACACGTACGGGCCGGCGGACTCGGTCTGCTCGCCGCCTGCGACATCGCCGCCGCGTCCGACGCGGCCACCTTCGCGTTCACCGAGGTACGGATCGGCGTCGCCCCCGCCGTCATCTCCCTCACCCTTCTGCCCCGCACCGACCCCCGCGCCCTCGCCCGCCACTACCTCACCGGCGAACGCTTCGACGCCACCGAGGCCGCCCGCATCGGCCTGCTGACAGCGACGGGCGACGACGTGGACGACGTACTGGCCCCCGTCCTGGACAGCCTGCGCAAAGCGGCCCCCCAGGCCCTGACCGAGACGAAACGCCTGCTCACAGCTAGGGTGCTGGAGACATTCGACCGGGACGCGGCCCACCTGACCGCACTCTCGGCCCGCATGTTCGCCTCCGCCGACGCCCGCGAAGGCATGACCGCCTTCCTCGAACGACGGGATCCCCCATGGGTGCTGTGAACCCGGTCAACACCATCACCACGGTGACCACCGTCGACCGCCCCGACCGCGCTCCCAAACAGGACCGCAGCCGCGCCACCCGGCAACGGCTCCTGGAAGCCGCCGTCGCCTGCCTCGCCGAACACGGCTGGGCCGGCTCCACCGTCGCCGTCGTCGCCGAACGCGCCGGAGTCTCCCGCGGCGCCGCCCAGCACCACTTCCCGACCCGCGAGGACCTCTTCACCGCCGCCGTCGAATACGTCGCCGAGGAACGCTCCCTCGCCCTGCGCGCCCTGTTCCCCCAAGGCGCCGCCGGCGACCACCGCGCCGTCGTGGCGGCCCTCGTCGACCTCTACACAGGGCCGCTGTTCCGCGCCGCCCTCCACCTCTGGGTCGCCGCCTCCAACGAGGACCAGCTGCGCCCCCGCGTCACGGAACTCGAAGCCCGCGTCGGCCGCGAAACCCACCGCATAGCCGTGGACCTCCTCGCCGCCGACGAATCCCGCCCCGGCGTCCGCGAAACCGTCCAGGGCCTCCTCGACATGGCCCGCGGCCTGGGCCTGGCCAACCTCCTCACCGACGACGCCCAGCGCCGCGAAGGCGTGGTGACCCAGTGGGCGACACTCCTGGACGACGCGTTGGGCCACGTCAGGGGCTGAGCCGCTCCACTCGCCAACTGCCGTCCGCCTGCGCCACGTACCGCAACCGGTCGTGCAACCGGTTCTCCCGCCCCTGCCAGAACTCCACCGCCTGCGCGGCCACCCGGAAACCGCCCCAGTGCGGCGGCACCGGCACCTGCTCACCGTCCGGATAACGGGCCGCCAGCTCGGCGTACGCGGCCTCGAGATCCGCACGCGTCGCGACCACCGAGGACTGCGCGCTCGCCCACGCCCCGAGCTGCGACCCGTGCGGCCGGGTGCGGAAGTACGCCGCCGTCTCGTCCCGCCCGGTGCGCCGCGCGATGCCGGTGACGATCACCTGGCGGGCCATCGGATACCACGGAAAGAGCAGCGAGACGTACGGGTTCTCGGCAAGGTCGCGGGCCTTGCGGGAGTCGTAGTTCGTGTAGAAGACGAAACCGGTCTCGTCGAAGTGCTTCAGCAGCACCGTACGAGAACTGGGCCGGCCCTCCGCGTCGGCTGTGGAGACGACCATGGCGTTCGGCTCGAAGATGTGGCCCTCCGTCGCGGCCTGCCTGAACCAGCGCGCGAACTGCTCGAAGGGCGTTGCGGCCAGATCGGTCTCGGCGAGACCCTCGGCCCGGTAGTGCTTGCGCATGGCGGCGGGATCGGGGTGCGCGGCGGGAACGGTGGCTTCGTCGGTCACACGATCATCTTGCCGTATGCGCGGCGGGCGGTGGTCTTCGTCACTGACTGGCACTGAGTGCCGCAGACTCTCCCCAAGGGTGGCACTCGGAGATATCGTGCTGTGAGGCCTTCCGGTTGGGTGACCGCCAGCCGGGCATCACCCCAGTGACTGCCCAGGACCGCGAGTCTTCGAACGCCACGCACACGACCGCGGATCCACCGGGCGATCACCACACCCGCACCAGCTCATGGTCGCCGCACCAGCACCACCCACACGCTGCGCACCAGTCCGCTCGCCCCTCACCACCACAAGTCCCACCACCCCCACCAGTCCCATAACGCAATCCCTCCACAACACCACCCGTCCCACCATCACGAGGAGCCGCCTGATGTCCGACTTCGTACCCGGACTCGAAGGAGTCGTCGCGTTCGAGACGGAGATCGCCGAACCGGACAAGGAGGGCGGCGCCCTCAGGTACCGAGGCGTCGACATCGAGGACCTGGTCGGTCACGTCTCGTTCGGCAACGTCTGGGGCCTGCTCGTCGACGGCGCCTTCAACCCCGGCCTGCCGCCCGCCGAGCCCTTCCCCATCCCCGTGCACTCCGGCGACATCCGCGTGGACGTCCAGTCGGCACTCGCCATGCTGGCACCCGTCTGGGGCCTCAAACCCCTCCTCGACATCGACGCCGCCCAGGCCCGCGAGGACCTTGCCCGCGCCGCCGTCATGGCCCTGTCCTACGTTGCCCAGTCCGCCCGTGGCCAGGGCCTGCCCATGGTCCCGCAGAGCGAGATCGACAAGGCGCACTCCGTCGTCGAACGCTTCATGATCCGCTGGCGCGGCGAGCCCGACCCCAAGCACGTGGCGGCGGTCGACGCCTACTGGACATCGGCAGCCGAACACGGCATGAACGCCTCCACCTTCACCGCACGCGTCATCGCCTCCACCGGTGCCGACGTGGCCGCGGCCCTCTCCGGCGCCGTAGGCGCCATGTCCGGGCCGCTGCACGGCGGCGCCCCCTCCCGCGTCCTCGGCATGATCGAGGAGATCGAGCGCACCGGCGACGCCGAGGCATACGTCAAGCAGGCCCTCGACAAGGGCGAACGCCTCATGGGTTTCGGCCACCGCGTCTACCGCGCCGAGGACCCGCGCGCCCGAGTCCTCCGCCGCACCGCCCGCGAGCTGGGCGCCCCCCGCTACGAGGTGGCGGAGGCCCTCGAAAAGGCGGCCCTCGAAGAACTCCACAACCGCCGCCCGGACCGTGTCCTGGCCACCAACGTGGAGTTCTGGGCGGCCATCGTCCTGGACTTCGCCGAGGTCCCCGCCCACATGTTCACCTCGATGTTCACCTGCGCCCGCACGGCCGGCTGGTCCGCCCACATCCTCGAACAGAAGCGCACCGGCCGCCTGGTCCGCCCCTCCGCCCGCTACGTCGGCCCGGGCCCCCGCGACCCGCGCGCGATCGAGGGCTACGAGGACATCGCCCACTGACCGCCTGAAACGGTCCCTGAACGCAGACGACCCGCGAGTCTGGTTCCTCCAGCGGAGGAGCCGGCCGGACGTACCGGCGACTCGCGGGTCGGGTGACTGCGTTGGATTGGCCGGCTGCGTGTTTCTCACACGCTGGTCCGGCGCCGAACCGAGTACGACGGCGGGCCGCTAGCCCGCAGCCACCTCTTCCGTCCGGTATGCATACATCTGCCGAACCACCTCCTCTCCGAAGTAGCAGCCACTTTAGGAAGCAGTCTTCAGTCGCTCAAGCGATTTTCCGAGAAGTTGACGGTGCAGATTCCGGCTGGGTGCTGTAGCCGTACCCATCCCCCCGCTGAAGGATCCGCAGGTTCCAGTGGGAGACGTTGAACCGTCCCATTGGCGTCCTAAGGCTGTGCTGGCCCCTGGCCCGCACTGAGATACGTCCCGTCCATGTGCCCGTCCACTGGCCGCTCGGCACGTTGGCCCGCACGAGATCCCCAGTGACGTAGCCGAAGTGCTGCTTGCTACGAGACCTTCGGAGCCGAGGGAATCCGAACCGGTCCGGAGTAGTACGTGCGTAGGAGCCGCGTCCAGTGGCTTTGGCGACGAGGACCTGCGCGGGGAACCGCACGATCGCATCCCCGCCCTCGTGATCCAGAGACCCAACGGACAGCGCGTCCAGGGTGTGTGTCTTGGCCAGCCCCATGGCGCTGCGGTTCTCCCTGGTCTGCGCGCCCGGCCAGGTGTGTAAAGGCTTGCCAAGGCTGCTCAGTGCATCCATGAGCTGCCAGCGGGTCGCGTTCATGGCGGCGGCGTCGTGGAGTGGTGTCCTGACCTGCTGGAGGATCTTCGCGAGGCGGTCGGGCCGGTGGGCGAGGAAGACTTCGACGGGGCTGTTGCCCTTGGCCTGGTTGCAGGGGACGCAGGCGAGGACGAGGTTGGTGATGCGGTTCGAGCCTCCCCGGCTGCGTGGCTGGAGGTAGTCGATGTTCAGGGGGACGCCGGTGGCGTCGCAGTAGGCGCAGGCGTTGTCCCACTTGGCGTGTAGGTAGGCGCGGGCACTGGTGCCGACGAGTGGTCCTTGCTGGTACTCGGCCCCTTTGAGTGGTCTGCCCGCGCTCATGGAGTGGGTGTCGAAGGCGACGAGTTCCACGTGGATCTCGGTGACAGGCGCGTAGCGGCACAGTCTTTTGGCCACGGAGAAGGTCGTATCCACGCGGTGGCGTAGGGAGGGTGGTAGCCATCCTGCCGGGTGTCCCCGGTTACGAGAGCGCGGTGCGCGATAGCGGCAGTTGGCCGAGCGGCGTCTGTTTCGGTATCCAGCGCGTTGTTGCATGCACAGCCGGATCTGATCGGCGCGGTGCTGGAGCTCGACCGAGACCAGCCCGCGTCGGATGGTCACGGTGGTGCCGTGTTCGTTGGCTTCCTTCTTCTCGTCGGTGAGGACGAAGCCGGTGCCCTTGGAGCCGGGGTCGATGCGTAACTGCACGCCGTCCACTTCCGACTCGGCGAGCGTTCGGTCCTTCAGCCGGATGGTGAAGGGCACTTGTCGGGTGACCACGGCCCGACCCTTTCCGAGTAGCTCGCGGGCGCGGGCGGGGTGGCAGGGCATGAGAGGGTTCCCCTCCTTGGAGAGCACGAAGACCCTGCTTGCACCAACGCCACCTTCGTACGACGGGTTGCTTTGTGGGGGAGCGTCACTGCTCCCGTTCTCTGCCGCCTGCGCCACCGTGGCGGCGCTCTTGGCGTGACGCCGACGGGCTCGGGTGCCTTGCCCGCCGGTCTCCCCTCGCCCATGTTCCCTGCCGGTGCCCCGCACGGTGGCGGGGTGTCCGTGAGCCGTTTCGTCCCTGCTCCCAGGGTTGTCTGCTCCCACGGATTCCAGAGCAGGCTGCTGAGGAAGCACAACCTGGTGGGTCTGCTCGCCTGCAGGAAACGTAGTCATCGGGGCACCTCCCTGATCTTTCGGATCGTGATGACTGGGGCTGGTCACTCTGCGTCTGCCCCTGTGTGAGACAGATGTCGGCGTGAGCCGAGGAGCGAGTGACCTCCCTTCGCGTGTGTAAGGGCGACTCTAGGGACCAAGATCCCTCGGAGGGCTCGATCTGCTAGAAGTCGCCCCTTCGTGCGAATTCGCCGAATTCCTCGAATCTGTGGTCGATCTTGCTGCTATGTGGCTGATTTCCAACCGCTCAAGTCAGTCCGACGTCAACCCTGACGATCGTCAAGGTCGGGGGTTGCCGTTCGGCTCGGGTTCTGGGGCTGGCCCCGCTTTTACGTTCGGCCTCATGGAACGAGAACAGCGAGAGATGACCCGGGCCGGTCGGTTATTGACCGCGGTGGGGATGCTGGGTGTCGCGGCGGGTGTGGTTGCCTGGCTTTCCCCAGGTGGGCTGGGCAAGGTCGGCGCGGTTGAGGTTACGGACGGGGCATCGGTTTCTGTGTACCGGTCGGTGACCGGGACGGTGGCGGACGCACCGTCATGGCTGGACACGGTCCTGGAAGCAGCCGGCGAGGGCACTCTGGTGATCCTCGGGGTGTTGCTGGCATGGAGGTGGTGGGCCGGGATCCGCCGCCGCGACGTACGCGGGGCCGCAGGGGCCGTGTTGACCGGCGCCGGCGCCGTGGCGGCCTATGCACTCAGCGAAGCGGTGAAGCTGGTGGTGGACGAGGAGCGGCCTTGCCGTGCCTCGCGCCCGGAGATCGACGTGATTGCGGAATGCCCTGGTACGGGGGACTGGTCGTTCCCGAGCAATCACGCCACCTTGGCCGCCGGACTGGCTGTCGGGCTGGCCATGTTGTGGCCGCGCCTCGCCGCGGTCACGCTGCCGCTGGCCGGGGTGGCGGCGCTGTTGCGCATCCTCGTGGGGGTGCACTACCCGCACGATGTGCTCGCCGGTGCGATTCTCGGCGGCGCAGTGGTGGCGGCTCTGCTGCTTGTGTTCATGCCGGCTGCTGAGCGGGCGGTGTCACGGTGGAGGAGGCGCCGACGGGGCTACGATTCCGGCCTCGTGAGCCACGACCGCGGCAGCAGCTCGGTTGTCCACGCCGAGGCGCGCGAGGATGGAACTCACATGGGCTTTGACCGTTCCCTCCACCACGTGCAGTCGTCGGGCGATCTGCCCGTTGGACAGTCCGCTGCCGAGGAAGGCGAGTACTTCCCGTTCCCGAGCGGTGAGGGAGTGGACCCGGTCGCGGGCAGCGGCGCGCCGGCCGGCGAGGGTGCCCGCGCCGGTCGCCGCGAGGTGCGCGACGACTCGGGCCGCGACTTTCGGTGACAGGTAGGCGGCGCCTTCGGCGACTGCCCGGACCCCTGTGATCAGTTCCTCGGGCTCGCCCGACTTGATCAGGAAGCCGGCTGCGCCACCGCCGAGTGCCTGGAGGATGTAGTCGTCCTCACCGAACGTCGTCAGGATGATGACGTTCGTGGTCGGCGCCGTTCTCCGGATTTCGGCCGCTGCCTCAATGCCGTTGATCCCTGGCATGCGGATGTCGAGTATGGCCACGGCAGGGCGGTGGCGCCGAACGAGTTCCACAGCGTCGTGCCCCTCGACGGCTTCGGCGACGACGTCGATCTCCGGATCGGTGGACAGAACGGCCCGCACTCCCGCGCGGACCATCGCTTCGTCGTCGGCGACCAGCACCCGGATCATCGGACGCTCACGGGGTGAGGGCGTCCAGGGACACCAGTGTGTCGTCCCGGAAGCAGAGCCGGTAGGCGTCTCCGGAACGATCGTCGAAGCGGTCGGCCGTCATGGCGTAGTACTCGCACGTCGTGCCGTGTCCTCTCGGTTCCGGGGCCAGGGGGCGGTGGGTCGTCTGACGGTTGGGCAGGAGAGGCTCCACCTCGGAGCGATCCTGCCCCACGCGCAGGCGGGCGTAGTCGCCCGGTTCCAGGACCGACTGCGATGCCGACAGCATTTCCCACCCGGTGAGTGCTCCGCTCAGGACGGCGGCTGTCAGCAGGGGCAGCATGACGGTGGCAACCAGGGCCCGGCGGACGCGGCGTCGGGCCTGACGATGTTCTGGCAGCAGTTCGCTGCTTGGGGATGAGGCCACGGCGGTGGTGGGCGGGGGGAGCTGTGGCGGGGGAGTGCGCGGAATGCGTGCGACGACCGCGAAGCCCCCGTCGCGCGGACCGTACTCGAAGGAGCCGCCGGCCAACCGCACACGTTCGTCGAGGCCGATGAGGCCACGCCCCCCGCCCGGCGGTCGGACAGCGGGCGTGAGTGACGGCGGGCCGTTCTCCACTGCCACCGTTGTCTCTGTGGGCGTGTGCGTCACGTGGATGGTCGCCTTCGCGCCGGGCGCATGCTTGGCGATGTTGGTCAGTGCCTCCTGTACGACGCGGTGAGCAGCTCGTTCGACCACTGTGGGGAGGCCGTCCGCCTCGCCGTCGACGTGCAGTTCGACCACGAGCCCGGCCGCGGACGCCTCGGCGGCCAGATGCGCAAGGCTGGACGCGGACGGCCGTGTCGGCGCGTCTTCGGTCTCCTCACGCAGGACACCGATCACTTCTCCGAGACGCTCCACCGCAGCCGCCGCTCTGGCTCTGATGTCCCCTGCGGCCCGTCGATGGTGTTCTTCGAGCCCGGGCGCGAGTTTCAGAGCGCCGGCCGACAGCGCCATGAGGCTGAGGTCATGGCCGAGTACGTCGTGCATGTCCTGAGCGATGCGGGCCCGCTCGCGCAGCCGGGCCTGGTCGGCGATCAGTCGCTGTTCACGTTGCAGTCGCTCGGCCCGCTCCCAGCCGGCCCGGACGAGTTCCTGGTACTGCCGCCAGAAGCGGCCTGCGAACCAGGGGAGCATCGTGGCGATCACCACGACCGCCACGAACCGGCTTCCCAGTGGCAGCCAGCCAGGTACGACGGACAGCGCCACCACACCGAGCGAGACAAGCGCGACCAGAGCGAGCGCCGTCGATCGGGTCCGTCCGGGCCGCCGTCCCGCCAGGAACGCGGCGGCCGCAGCGGGGACAGCCCACCACAGGCTCACCATGCTCAGACCGGCGGACATCACTGCGGCCGCTGTCAGAAGGTTCCCCGGATCCGGAGTTCGCCGGAAAACAGCCGTTCCGGCCTCCGCCCCATCCTTGATCAGCGTTCTGTCCACGGAGGCGACGGTACGGACATCGGAGGCCGCTCGACACTGCCGAAAGTCCAATCCTGCCTGCTGTTCTTACGCCTTGGCCCTGAGGACGTTGCCCATGAGACGTGTCGCTCCATGGTCACGTAGCGTTCCGTGCATGACAAAGCGGCGGGTGGTGCTCAGTGGGTCGGTGTTCGAGGAGCGGATCGGGTATGCCCGGGCTGTGGTCGACGGGGACTGGGTGCATGTGTCGGGGACGACCGGGTTCGACTACGCGAGCATGACCATCTCGGACGACGTGGTGGAGCAGGCCGAGCAGTGTCTGCGGAACATAGGTGCCGCGTTGGCGGAGGCGGGGTGCACGTTCGCCGATGTGGTGCGGGTGCGGTATCTGCTGCCCGAGCGGGAGGACTTCGAGCCGTGCTGGCCGGTGCTGCGCCGGTGTTTCGGGGAGGTGCGGCCGGCGGCCACGATGATGGTGTGCGGGCTTGCGGATCCTCGTATGAAGATCGAGGTCGAGGTGTACGCGCGGCGGGGGCCGGTCTCCGGGGTGCGGATCGAGGCCGTCGAGGGTGAGGCCATGCTCGAGGAGTGGCGGCATGTGCACAACGTGATCGTGCCGCCGGCCGCGCTCTCTGTCGATGAGGTGCGGGAGCGCAGTGGGCGCTATCGGCTGGAGAACGCGTACGTCGGTGATGTGCTCGTGGGATGTTCGACCGTGCGGCCGCCGGAGGGTGAGACGGGGGCGGTGACCGTGATCGCGCGGGTGCTGCCCGAGTGGCGGGGGCGGGGGATCGGGACGTTGCTCTACGAGAACGGGCTGGCGCACGCGCGCGTGCTGGGTGCCGACGCGGTCGAGACGTGCGTACTGGCGGTCAATGAGGACGGGCTGCGGTTCGCGGGGGCGCGTGGGTTCGTCGAGGTGGAGCGGTATGTGCTGGACGGTGAGCGGGACGAGTGGGTCGATCTTCGACTGTCGGTCACCGGGGGTTAGCGGTGGGTTGTCGTCCGGTTTCCGCCGCACAACGATTCTTGCAATCTTGCGGGAACCAGGTGTGGGCTGCATCACGTTCGAGTTGAATGATTGCAAGTGAGCGAAGCGACGTGCCGTACGTGCGGACGCAGCCTGCAGGGGGTCCAGGTGAGTGCTTCCCGGCGTAGTGGGACCACGGACGAACTGGGACCGGACGAGCCCGGGCCGGACGGCCCGGAGGGTTCGGGTGGTTCGGATCTGCTTGCCGCCCTGCTGGACGGCATGGATGCGGCGCTGTGCGCTTTCGACGCCGACGGGGTCGTGACGCACTGGAACCGTGAGGCCGAGCGGATTCTCGGGTGGTCGGCGGAGGAGGCCGTGGGGCGGCAGGGCTTCGCCGGGTGGGCGGTGCGCAGCGCCGACGCCGAGGAGGTCGAGGGGCGGCTGATGTCCGCCATGGACGCGCCCGGCCGTCAGGTGCACGAGTTCGCGCTGCTGACGAAGGACGGCGGGCGGGTGCTCGTACGGACGCAGTCCGCGGCCGTCCGGGGGCCGGACGGGAAGCCCGCGGGGGTGTACTGCGCGTTCAGTGAGGTCCACGCGCAGATCGACCTGGAGCGGTCCATCGCGCTGAGCGAGGCCCTGTTCGAGGACGCGAGCTGGGGTGTGGTCCTCGTCGACGCCGATCTGCGGCCGGCGGTGGTGAATGCGCATGCGGCACGTGCGCTGGGTACAGGGCGTACGTCCGTGCTGGGGCGGCCGCTCGGTGAGCTGCTCGCGCAGGGTGTGGAGGAGCTGGAGGGTGCCTTCACGCACGTCCTGGCGGAGGGTGCGCCGCCGGCGCCCGCCGAGATATGGGTGAGTGTGCGCACGCCGGAGGGCGACAAGCGGCGCTGCTGGCGCAGTGGGTTTCTGCGGCTGGCCTCGCCGCTCGCGGAGGAGCCGGTGCCGCTCGGGGTGGGCTGGCTGTTCCAGGACGTGACGGAGGCCAAGCAGGGCGAGCAGGAGGCGGCGCTGCTGCGGTTCCGCAGCAATCAGCTGCACCGGGCGGCCCGTGCGGCCGCCGAGTGCGAGGACCCGGCGGAGGCGGCGACCGTCCACCTGGACTTCGCGCTGGCCGGTTTCGCCGACCATGCGTTGATCGACCGGGTGGCGGGTGGTGAGCTGTCCGACACGGAGCCCGCGGGGCAGGTACGGCTGGTGCGGGTGGCCGCCACGCCGGCGGGTGCGCCGGGGCCGAGCCTGCCGGCCGGTGCGGCGGGGTTGCCGGTGCGGTATGCCGAGGGGCATCCGGCGTTGCAGTGTGTGGAGCGGATCGGCACGGTGCGGGCCAGTGTCGGCAGCGTGGCGGCCGAGCAGGCGCGCGCGTGGGCGGTGTCCCGGCAGTGGCCGGCCGATGCGGTGCACGCGTTGTGCGCGGTGTTGCGCAGCCGGGCGCGGACGCTGGGTGTCGTGACGTTCCTGCGGGGGAGCGGGCGGAGCGCGTTCGAGCGGTCGGACACGGCGTTCGCCGAGGATGTCGCCGTACGGATCGCGACGGCGCTGGACCTGGCGGGGCTGCTGCCGCCGGACAAGGACTGAAGCGCTCCGCCGGAAGTCCGGTATGTCACCTGCGGGTGCGTCGTGGCTGGTCGCTCCCCCACTCTCGGCTCCGCTCGAGCGGGGGGACCCCCATCGCGGCGGAGCCGCATGTCGATACAGCCTCGCGCCCCTTCGGGGCGCTTCAGTGCCGGTAGAAGATCCGGTCCCCGTACTCCTCCAGTACGCGGGCGTTCCAGTCGTGGCCGCCGTCGACGTTGCCGGAGCGCAGCAGCGGGGGGTCGATGCCGCGGTCGGCGAGGGTGCCGGCTGCCGTGGCCATGACGGCCTGGAGGAGGGCCGTGGTCACGACGGTCGAGGCGGGCGCGAAGGGGGCGGGGACGGTGTCGAGGGTGAGCTCGGCGTCGCCGACCGCGATCTTCGAGTCCAGCACGATGTTGCAGTGGTCCTTCAGGTAGGTGCCGGACGCGTGGCGGGACGTCGTCCGGGCGGCGTAGGCCACGGAGGTCACGCCGATGACCTTCGCGCCGAGGGTGCGGGCGTGCATCGCCATCTCCACGGGGAGGGCGTTGCGGCCGGACAGGGAGATGATCACCAGGGCGTCGCCGGCGCGGAGCGGGGAGGAGTCGAGGACGGCGGTGGCGAGGCCGTCGACGCGCTCGAGGGCGGAGCCGAGGGTGGCGGGCATGACGTCGACGCCGACGACTCCGGGTACGGCCAGCAGGTTCATCAGGGCGAGTCCGCCGGCCCGGTAGACGATGTCCTGGGCGGCGAGGGAGGAGTGTCCGGCGCCGAAGGCGAAGAGGCGGCCGCCGGTGGCGACGGTGTCGGCGAGGAGCGTGCCGGCGGCCGTGATCGGCTCGGCCTCCTCGTCGCGGATGCGGTGCAGCAGGCCGATCGCGGCGTCGAGGTACTGGTCGGCCAGCTTGCTGTCGCTCATGCGAGCTCCTTCGCTGCGCTGCTGTGCGTGCCGGTGTCGCGGATCACGGTGCGGTCTGGACCAGTGGGATGTCAATACGGGGGTGACGGCGGCGTCGACGGTGTGCTCACGGCCGCCGCATACCAGCATGTAACCGTCTGGTTTGAACGGCGCGGCACGGTTGTCGGTGGTATCCGGCAGAATTGAAGCCAGGGCCAGCGCACGCGCCGGAGAGCCGTCGAGCCTTCGGCAGATCTCATCGAGGGGCACGTATGTCCGGACTGATCGACACCACGGAGATGTATCTCCGCACCATCCTCGAGCTCGAGGAGGAAGGCGTGGTCCCTATGCGCGCCCGGATCGCCGAGCGGCTCGACCAGAGCGGGCCGACGGTGAGCCAGACGGTGGCGCGGATGGAGCGCGACGGTCTGGTGTCCGTGGCCAGCGACCGGCACCTGGAGCTCACCGACGAGGGCCGTCGGCTGGCCACCCGCGTGATGCGTAAGCACCGGCTCGCCGAGTGTCTGCTCGTCGACGTGATCGGCCTGGAGTGGGAGCAGGTGCACGCGGAGGCCTGTCGCTGGGAGCATGTGATGAGCGAGGCCGTGGAGCGGCGGGTGCTCGAGCTGCTGCGCCACCCCACCGAGTCGCCGTACGGCAACCCGATCCCGGGCCTGGAGGAGCTGGGCGAGAAGGACGGCGCCGACCCGTTCCTGGACGAGGGGATGGTGTCGCTGGCCGACCTCGACCCGGGCGTGGAGGGCAAGACCGTGGTCGTCCGCCGGATCGGCGAGCCGATCCAGACGGACGCGCAGCTGATGTACACGCTGCGCCGGGCGGGTGTGCAGCCCGGTTCGGTGGTGAGCGTGACGGAGTCGGCCGGCGGTGTGCTGGTGGGCAGCGGCGGTGAGGCTGCCGAGCTGGAGTCGGACGTCGCCTCCCACGTCTTCGTCGCCAAGCGCTGAGCGGCAACCGTTCAACTCCGGGGAATTCACCGGGAGTTGGGGGTCCTGGCGCCGTCGATCTCGTCGAATCCGGGTCTCCCTGTGCCGAATTGCAGCGCACGGGCGTTCCGCGTGCGAGGCTGTCGCGTGAGGCATATGACGGGGCGTATGGCCGGAGGGGGCGGGTGGATGGGCCGGAGTCGCGTGGAGAGCCCCGGCGCCGTGCGGCGCCGGGGCCTGTCCTCCCCTGTGCTGACCCGGAGCCCCGAGCTCTCAGGGTCATTCCTCACGGACCGGTTTCCCCGAGCGGTCCGCCCCCCGCAGAACATCTCCCCTCGACGGCGGGGATCATTCCTTGAGCGGTGTCACTCGAAGGAGGGGTGTTGCTCGCAGAAAGCCCATTCTCGAAAAGCTATTCGATAGTCTTCGGGTGCGGGCGAGGCTCATGGGGGATGGGCGGCGCGAGTCGCGAGTAGTGCGGTAGTACAGGCAGTACCGGTATGACAGGCAGGCACGGGCGGTACCTACGACGGCAGGCAGGCCGAGCGAAGCTTGGGGGGTGCCAGCATCAATGGCGCGACGCATCGACGTGACCGGGGCGGGCGGCGTACGACTCGCGGCCTGGGAGTTCGGCGACCCGCCCAAAGCGGACCCGGACCGGGCCAGGGCGGACCTCGATCCGGCCGGGGCCGATCCCGATCCGGCTCCGTCCGACGGCGATCCCTCACCAGGAGTGCTGTTACTCCACGGATTGATGGCCCGCGCCTCGCACTGGGCCTCCACCGCCCGCTGGCTGTCCGAACGTCACCGCGCCGTCGCACTCGACCAGCGCGGCCACGGCCAGAGCGACAAGTCCCCGCAGGTCTCCTTCACCCGTGAGGCGTACGTGGACGACGCCGAGGCCGCGCTCGAACAGCTCGGTCTCACCCCGGCCGTCCTCATCGGCCACGCCATGGGCGCCCTGACCGCCTGGCAGCTGGCCGCCAAACGCCCCGACCTGGTGCGCGGGCTGATCATCTGCGACATGCGGGCCTCCGCGCTGGGGGCGGCCTCGCAGCGTGAGTGGGCCGCCTGGTTCAAGGCCTGGCCCGTGCCCTTCGCCACCCTCGCCGACGTCCGCAAGTGGTTCGGCGAGGACGACCCCTGGGTGGAGCGGCCGAACCCGGCCCGCGGCGAGTTCTACGCCGAGGTGATGCACGAGTCGCCCGACGGCTGGCGGCCCGTCTTCGAACCCGACCAGATGCTGAAGTCCCGCGAGACCTGGGTCTACGACGCGCACTGGGAGGAGCTTGCCCAGGTCCAGTGCCCCGCCCTGGTCGTCCGCGGCCTCGACGGCGAGCTCGGCCGGGCCGAGGCGCAGGAAATGGTCCGTGTCCTGCCCCGCGGCGAGTACGCGGAGGTGGCCGACGCCGGCCACCTCGTGCACTACGACCAGCCGGACGCATGGCGCGCAGCGATCGAACCGTTCCTGGACGACGTACTCGGCACCTGACACGCACGGTGCTCGCCAGGGGGTGCCCGGCGTCGGACACCCCCGGTCCGTCACCCCTTGCTGACCGCCGTCAGGATCTCCGGCAGCCGTGCTGCCGTACGCGGCGCCGCCAGGCGTAGCCCCAGATACGCGATCGCCGCCCCGTACACGGTGCCCACCGGCAGCAGCAGCCGGCTCCACGCGTCCCCGCCCGCGCTGGTGTTGATCCAGATCGTCACGGCGATGACAGGGGCGCACAGCAGGGCCGCGGCCACCATCCCGCCGAAGATCGCGATCCAGGCGAGTCCGGCCTGCCCGGGGGCGACGTTCTTGTAGCCCTCCTGCGGGATGGAGTACGGGAAACGCGCCGAGGTCCAGGCGCCGGTCGCCAGCATCGAGCCGAGCAGGGCGAAGGACAGCCCCAGCACCTCGGGCAGCCGGGCCCAGTCGCCGAGCACCGCCGTCGTCAGGACGGTGACGAGCGCGGCGTACGGCAGCGTGATCACCAGCAGGGCGAGGGCCCGCGCGCGCAGTTCGACGTAGGCGTCACGTGTCGAGGAGACGGTCATCGCCACCATCCAGAACGCGGACGTGTCCTGGCCGAACTGGTTGTACATCTGGATGCCGAGCATGCCGGCGGCGAAGCAGGCGAAGTAGATGGAGCCGGTGCCCTGCAGCGCGTTGAACACCGGCACGATCAGCCCGATGGCCAGCGAGGTCACCCAGGCCGCCTTGGTCTTGGGGTCGCGCCACACATAGCGCAGGCTGCGCTCCATGGCGGTGCCGGTGCGTCCGGAGGGCAGCAGCCGGGCGAGGCCCGTCGACGGCCGGTCGCGGACGGTGGTGTCGCCGGCGGCCTGGAGGGTGGATCCGTCCGGTGAGGTCATCAGCCGGGTCAGATGCCGCGCCCACATCGCCAGCAGCGCCACCAACGCCAGGACGGACAGCGCGAGTTGGGCTGCCGCGATCCCGTACGAGCCCTCGCTGACCGCGTCCACCGCCCCGATCGACGAGGCGGGCGGCACCCAGCGCAGCACGTCGGCTGCCGGGGTGAGCTGTCCGAGCCCGGACGAACCAAGGCGCTGCGCCCCGAAGTTGACCACCTGTGCCCCGACCGCGATGACCAGCCCGCTCAGCACCGCCAGATCGCGGCCCTTGCGGCTGGTCAGCAGCCGGATGTTGGCGGTGGCGACGGCCCGCGCGAGGGCCACGCACACCAGCAGCGCCAGCCCGACGGCGACCACACCGACGACGTACGCTGCCGCCCCCCGCGCCACGGCGATCACCGAACCGGCGAACAGGCACACCGTGAACAGCGGCCCGATCCCCACCAGCGAGGCCGCGAGCAGCGCCCGCACCAGCGGCCGGGGCCGCAGCGGCAGCATCACCAGCCGGGTCGGGTCGAGGGTCTCGTCGCCGCCCGGGAAGAACAGCGGCATCACCGCCCAGCCCAGCGCCAGCACCGCCGCCAGCAGGACGACCACGGCGTCGGCGTGCGCGTTGCCGCGCAGCAGGACCAGGCCGAGCAGTTGCAGCACGGCGAAGAGCAGCGTGACGACCGCCGAAGCGATGTAGGCGGCGCGCCGGCCGGCGGACTGCCGGAGCCCGTTGCGCAGCAGGGACAGTTTCAGCTGGACCAGAGTGCCGGTGACGGTGCTCATCGCGCGCCGCCGCCGAGCCAGTCGAGGTCGGAGCCGGCATCGCGGACGCCCGCGCCGACGAGTTCGAGGAAGGCCTGCTGGAGGGTGGCGGCATCGCCGCGGACCTCGGCGAGCGGCCCGTGGGCACGGATCCGCCCGGCGGCCATGACAGCCACCCAGTCGCACAGCGACTCCACGAGCTCCATCACATGCGAGGAGAAGACGACGGTGGCGCCGGAGGCCGTGTACCGCTCCAGTACGCCCCGGATGGTCTGCGCGGACACCGGGTCGACGCCCTCGAACGGCTCGTCGAGGAAGAGCACTTCGGGATTGTGCAGCAGCGCGCACGCCAGCCCGATCTTCTTGCGCATACCGGTCGAGTAGTCGACGACCAGCTTGTGCTGGGCGCCCGCCAGGTCGAGGACGTCCAGCAGCTGGGTGGTCCGCTTGTCGACCTCGGCGCCGGGCAGTCCGCGCAGCCTGCCCGTGTACGCCAGGAGTTCCCGCCCCGACAGCCGCTCGAACAGCCGCAGCCCCTCGGGCAGCACCCCGATCCGGGCCTTCACCTCCACCGGGTCCCGCCACACGTCGTGCCCCACGACCTCGACGCTCCCCTGATCGGGCCGCAGCAGCCCGGTCACCATCGACAGCGTGGTGGTCTTCCCGGCCCCGTTGGGCCCGACAAGCCCGATGAACCGCCCCGCAGGCAGCTCCAGATCGATCCCCCCGACAGCAACCTGCTCCCCGAACCGCTTCCAGAGCCCCCGCACCCGCACGGCGGCCGTCCCCGTCTTCGCTCGCTCGGTCATGCAAAAACCCTACGGTGCAACAACGCCCCAAGGGGCGCGGGACGTTGACATATGCGGCTCCGCCGCGTGGGCGCGACCAGCCAAAGACAACCCGCAGTCGCCGAACAAAGACCAACCAAGCAGCTCCTTGGGCGAACCGCTACCGATCCCTCCCGCACGCATAGGCCAACGGCGAGACCAACTCCTCCGCATCCGGCAACCACCGATTCGCAGCCGTAGGCCGGCAGGCCCACTGCACGGCCCCCCGCGACCCGAACCGCGTAGGCGGCGCAGCCACCCACGCCCCCTCGCCCAACGCCACGAGATCGAGCGAGGCAACCGACCACCCCAGCTTGCGCACCAGATCCGGAACCTTCACCGATGCACCCGGCAGCACAAAGAACTGCATCCGCCGGTCCGGCGTCAACGTCACCGGCCCGAGCGTCAGTTCCATCCGCTCCATCCGTGCCAGTGCGAGAAACCCGGCCGTCTCCGGCACACAGATCGCGTCGAACGTACGGCCCGTCGGCAGCAGGATCGACGCGTGCGGCTGCTTCTGCCACATCCGGCGTGCGACGGTCGCGCTGCCCGTCGCCAGCGTCTCCCAGTCCGGGCGCGTCGGATGCGCCCCGGGCGCACCGCACGCGGCGTCACCGCAGGAGCAGCGCTGCACCCCGTCGACGGCTTCCAGCCAGGTGCCCGGGAACACGTCCCAGTGGCGCTCCTCGGCGTAGCGAACGGCGGTGTCCAGCAGCGATTCCCCGCGCTGCTTCGGAATCTGGGCGGCTTCGGTGGCCGGGATCGTCTCTTCCACGCTCCACTCAACTCCCGCACCAACCTGGGGTTACGGCCAGTCCGCGCGCGGGGGAGGAGCATTGATTCGCCGTTCGGGGCGCATGGATGCACGTGTGGGGGCGCGCGGGAGGATCCGCGGTGGGAGCTGGGTAGCCAGGTGTGGGGACGGCACCCGCCGTCACCCCGGCAATCCTCAGCAATCCCCGCATGACTCGCATTTTGCGCATGTCCGTGGGGCATTGATCTTCACGGCCGGAACTTATTCGCCTCTGGACGAAGGACGAAGGCGGAGGTCCCGGTCGGGAAGACCGACCAACTCGGTGCGTGGGCAGGCACCGCAGCCACAGGGGGTACGCCAATGGCCGCAAGGCCTCTCGTTGCGCGGCAGCCGAACGAACGGCTGCAGGCGCTCATCCAGGAAGCGGGCTGCTCGAACGCCGGGCTGGCCCGCCGGGTCAACATGTGCGGCGCCGAGCACGGTCTCGACCTGCGCTACGACAAGACGTCCGTGGCCCGTTGGCTGCGCGGACAGCAGCCGCGCGGACGGGCCCCGGCGATCATCGCCGAGGCGCTCGGCCGCAAACTCGGCCGTACGGTCACGATCGACGAGATCGGCATGGCCAACGGCAAGAACCTCGCCTCGGGCGTCGGCCTCCAGTTCTCGCCGACGGTACTGGGAGCCATCGAGCAGGTGTGTGAGCTGTGGCGCAGTGACGTGGGCCGCCGGGACTTCCTGGCCGGCTCCTCCGTCGCCGCCTCCGCGCTGGTCGAGCCGAGCCGCGACTGGCTGATCTCCGCGCCCGACGCGCAGGTGGCGCGTGCGGCGGGACCGCGCGTGGGCCAGTCCGACGTGGCCGCAGTGCGTGCGATGACGCAGGCGCTGGTCGACCTGGACCACCAGTACGGCAGCGGGCATGTGCGCCCGGTCGTCGTGCACTACCTCAACAGCGTGGTCTCCGGGCTGCTCGCCGGCTCCTACCGGGAGGCCGTCGGGCGTGAACTCTTCGCCTCCGTCGCGCGGTTGACGGAGCTCGCCGGGTACATGGCCGTCGACACCGGGCAACCCGGGCTCGCCCAGCGCTACTACATCCAGGCGCTGCGGCTGGCACAGGGCGCCGGCGATCGCGGATACGGCGGATATGTACTCGCCGCGTCCATGAGCCACCTCGCCGCGCAGCTCGGGAACCCGCGCGAGATCGCGCAGTTGGCGCGTGCGGCGCAGGAGGGGGCGCGCGGGCGCGTGACCCCGCGCGCGGAGGCGATGTTCCACGCGGCGGAGGCACGCGGGCACGCGCTGATGGGCGATGCGCGGGCCGCCGAGTCGGCGGCCGGGCGCGCGGTGAGCGCCATGGAGCAGGCGGACGCCGCGTCCGGGGACGATCCGGCGTGGATCGCGCACTTCGACGAGGCCTACCTCGCCGACGAGCTGGCGCACTGCCACCGCGACCTGGGCCAGGCCGAGGCGGCGGCGCGCTACGCGCAGGAGTCCCTCGACGGGCACCCCGAGTCCCGGGCCCGCAGGCGCGCCATCGGCTATGTGCTGCTCGCCACAGCGCAGGTGCAGCAGCGTGAGATCGAGCAGGCCTGCCATACGGGGCTGAAGGCCGTGGACCTCCTGGAGACCCTGCGCTCCAACCGGGGCGCCGAGTACCTGGAGGACTTCCAGCAACGGCTGGAGCCGTTCCAGGAGGAGGCAGTGGTGCGGGAGTTCGGGGCGCGGCTGGAGCTGCAGGCGGCAGCGTGAACAAGCGCCCTGCGCGTGCGTGAACATGCGGGAAACGAAGGGGCGGCGAGCAGGAGGTGACATAAGCAGCGTGCCGCGGGCCGGTTTTGTTACCGCGGTCACAGGGCAGGAGGTCAGGTCCTGTGCTGCGTGGCACCGGGCTCCGGGGACCCGGTAGCGTGAGCCGACGATTCCGAAGGTCCCCCATTCGTAGGAGTCCCGGTGACGCAGAGTGGACAGGGCGAGGAGCCCTCGGCGCGGCCCGCGCACGAAGGCATCGTGCTGCCCTCCGACGGTGGCGAGCCGCTGCTGCCGGGCATGACGGGCGGACCTGCCGACCGGCCTGCCGGCCCGCAGCAGGCTGCCCCCGGCGGTCGGATCCCGGCCTCGGCCCCGCCCGGCGGCCAGGCCTGGGGCCAGCCGTGGGGCCCCGACCAGCACCAGGCCCCGGCCCCACCGTCGGGCCAGGGCTGGCAGACGCCGCCCACGGAGGCGTGGGGCACACCGGAGCCGGCCCCTTGGACCACACCGGACACCTCGCCCGCCGTACCGTCCCAGCCGGGCCCGCTCCCACCCGAGGGGGCACCGGGCCAGGCGTACGGCACCGACGCACAGGGCGCGTACGGCACGTACCCGACCCCCGGCACCGGAGGGGACACGTACTCCACGCCGACGAGCGGCCCCGGCGCCTCGCTGCCACCCGCAGGTCAGGGCACCCACCGGCGGCCCGCGCACGGTGCCGCCCTGCCGCCCGCCTCCGGCCCCGACGAAGGCGCCACCCAGTACATACCGCCCGTCGCGTCCGCGCCCGGGAACGAAGGGGCCACGCAGTATCTGCCGCCCGTTGCCGCGGGCGGGGACGAGGGGGCGACGCAGTACCTGCCGCCGGTCGGGCCCGGGGCCCTGCCGCCGGAGATGCCGGCCGGGGGGTCCGCACAGCCGTCGTCGGAGACGACCCAGTACCTCGGCCGGGCCCGGCAGAGCGCGCCCGGTCCGCTGCCGTCGGCGTCCGGTCCCGACGCCGAGGCCACGCAGTACATCGCGCCCGTGCCCGGTCAGACGCCCGGTGCCCCGTACGGGGACCGGCAGCCGCCCGCCGAGTTCGACAACCTCTTCCGCAGCGGGCCGGGCGGCGACAGTCCGGCCGCGGCGACGCAGCAGCTGCCCCGCTTCCAGGAACCGCAGCCGGCGGGTCACGCCGCGCAGCCGTCGTACGACGGTCCCGGCCCGGCCGGTGGCCGGCGTGCTGCCCGGGACGGCGGCGGCCGTACCGGCTCGCGCGTGCCCCTCATCGCGGCCTGCGGCATCGGCATCGCTGTGGTGGGCATCGGCGCCGGTGCGCTGCTGGCCACCGGGGGCGGCGAGGAGGACAAGGACCCCAAGACCGTCTCCGCCACGGCGCCCACGACCGGCGAGACATCCGCCTCGCCGTCCGTCGATCCCGCCGAGCAGCAGGCCATCGCCCTGGACAAGCTGCTCGCCGACAGCGGTGACAGCCGGACCACGGTGATCAAGGCGGTCAACGACGTGAAGTCCTGCAGCAACCTGGCCCAGGCGGCCAAGGACCTGCGGGACGCGGCCGGGCAGCGCAACGGCCTGGTCACCCAGCTGTCCGAGCTGTCCGTCGACAAGCTGCCCGACAACGCAGCGCTGACCGCCGCCCTGAACAAGGCGTGGAAGGCGTCCGCCGCCGCCGACAACCACTACGCCGCGTGGGCCGACCAGGTCGCCGGCCAGCGGGGCAAGCTCTGCAAGAAGGGCCAGGCCCGCAGCACCGGCCAGACCGCGGCCGGCAACCGGGAGAGCGGCACCGCCAGCACACAGAAGGCGGAGGCGGCCAAGCTGTGGAACGCGATCGCGAAGACGTACGGCCTGACCGAGCGGCAGCCGACCCAGCTGTGAGGCCGGTGCGGGGCGCGACTCGCGGCTCAGCTCGCCTCAGCGCCCTGCAGGGTCTTCGTCACGTCGAGGGCGCTCTTGCGGGCCGCGACCAGCTGGCCGTCCCGCACGACCTGCACGGTCACGTCGGTGTTGACCAGGCGCGGGAAGCCCACCGAGGCCAGCACGTCCTGGAACTGCCACTGCAGCGTCGGCGTGAGCCCGCCCGTGGTGACCTTGAAACCGTCGTCCAGGGTGCGCCGTACGGATTCGGCGGTCACGTCGCTGTCGCCGAGCGACTTCACCACGGCCTCGAGGACGGTGTACGCGATCCAGGTGGTCTGCACACCGGCGTCCGCGGGGTCGATGCGGGTGTCGGTGAAGGCCTGCTCGCGGATCACCTTCTTCATCTCGTCCCAGCGCTTGTCGGTCTCCACCGGGTACCAGCCGGTGATGTACGCCCCCTCGTAGGGGCTCGACGCGCCGCCGGTCGCGTCGATGACCGTCTGGTCGACGCTGCCGAGGACGGTGCCGGTCCGCACCTCGGGGTAGTTCTCACGGGCGCGCCGGAAGGAGTCCATGAAGGTGCTGGTGCGGTCGCCGAGCGCGGGCACCACGCAGCCCGTCTGTGTCGGGTCCGTCGTGGCCTGGTCCAGCGCCCGCTCGGAGGGCGTGGAGTACTCGGTGGCGTCCTCCGCGGCGCGCAGGTCGCTCGCCGTGCTGTGGCCGCCCGCCCGCAGGCCCGAGTTGATCAGGGTGGGCAGTTCGTCGCCCGCGATGGTGTCGGGCCGGACCAGCGAGACCGGACCGCAGGTCCTGGCGAGCTCCCTGCCGAGGCCGGCCAGCAGCGCGGGCTGGCCGCCGTTGACGGGGTAGGAGAGGGGACTGGTGAACTCGCCGTTCGTGATGCCGTAGCCCCCTATGTACGGTATGCCCGCACCTTCCAGGATCGGGAAGAAGGAGTCGGCGTACTGGCTGTAGGAGCCGACGACCGCGACGGCCTTCTCCTTGACCGCACGACGGGCGCACTTGGCGGCGCCCACGCTGTCGTTGTGGTCGTTGCAGAGCAGGACCCGGAGCTTGCGGCCGTTGATGCCGCCGTTGGAGTTGACGTAGCGGGCGTAGGCGAGCGCGAGGGCCGGCATGCCGGGCTTGTTGGTGGCGTTGGTCTCCTGCGGCGCCCAGGTCATGACGGTGATCGGGTCGTCCCCGGAACCCGTGCCGGGAATGATCCCGCAACCGGCGGCGAGCGACGCGCACGCCACCAGGGCGCCCGCTGTGCGGATGGCTCTGGCGGGTCGCCTGAGGAGGGCGGGGAGGAAGGTGCTGCGGATGCGTCGCCTGCCGGTCATGCATCCGCACGATTCCGACACATTGCTAACCCAGGAGTGACCCTTGGTCAACGCCTGGTGACGTAAAGGTGAATTACGGGGGCCGGTGAACGGCGCGTGGCGAAGAACGTACGATCGATGACCGTGCAAGGTGTGCAAGGTGTACAAGGTTCGGCGAACTCTTCCCGCCGCGGGCGTCGCTCATCCACCATGGGCGACATGCCTCTGAACGACATGCCGTGGTGGCGCTGGCGCAGCAACGTGCGCTCCGCGCTGCACATGCTTTCCGATCCGGCGTTCCAGCGGGACGTCTGGCTGGCGGGCGTCGAGGGGTACGGGGACGTCACCGACGCCGTGTACCGGCTCGTCGAGGACACCTGGCTCGACCACTGGTCCGCCGAGAAGTACGTCGGCACGATCTTCCGCGACTCGCAGGAGGCGGCGCTCGTCGACACCGCCGTACTGCGGGTGCTGCGGATCATGCACCAGGTCGGGCCGGACGCGCCGGTGTCCTCCTACGTCGACCACCCGGCGTGGCCGGAGGCGGTGCGGGCCGCGCGGGACGCCCATGTGCGGATGGCGGTGAGCGACGGCGAGGACCCGGACGCGCCGCCCCGCACGCTCGAGGTGCTGCGGATACTCACGCGGTCGGCGTAGCTCGTCCGACCGCCGGACGACTTGCCCCGCGCCGAGCCCGGTGTGGGACCCTGTCCTGCATGAACGAGCAGTCCAACCGAGCCGCGGCCCCGGCCGACCAGTACGTCCTCACCCTGTCCTGCCCCGACAAGCAGGGCATCGTGCACGCCGTGTCGAGCTACCTGTTCATGACCGGCTGCAACATCGAGGACAGCCAGCAGTTCGGTGACCACGACACGGGACTGTTCTTCATGCGCGTCCACTTCTCGGCGGACGCTCCGGTGACGGTGGACAAGCTGCGGGCCAGCTTCGCGGCGATCGGTGACTCCTTCCGGATGGACTGGCAGATCCACCGGGCCGAGGAGAAGATGCGGGTCCTGCTGATGGTCAGCAAGTTCGGGCACTGCCTGAACGACCTGCTGTTCCGGGCACGGATCGGGGCGCTGCCGGTGGAGATCGCGGCGGTGGTGTCCAATCACACCGATTTCGCCGAGCTCGTGGCTTCCTATGACATTCCCTTCCACCACCTTCCGGTGGCGAAGGACAACAAGGCCGAGGCCGAGGCGCGGCTGCTGGAGATCGTGAACTCGGAGGGTGTGGAGCTGGTCGTGCTGGCCCGCTACATGCAGGTCCTCTCCGACGAGCTGTGCAAGCAGCTGAGCGGGCGGATCATCAACATCCACCATTCCTTCCTGCCGAGCTTCAAGGGCGCGAAGCCGTACCACCAGGCGCATGCTCGGGGCGTGAAGCTGATCGGTGCGACCGCGCACTACGTCACCGCCGATCTCGACGAGGGGCCGATCATCGAGCAGGAGGTCGAGCGGGTCGGCCATGGCGTCACGCCGGAGCAGTTGGTCGGTATCGGGCGGGATGTGGAGTGCCAGGCGCTGGCGCGGGCCGTGAAGTGGCACGCGGAGCGCCGGATCCTGCTGAACGGGCGCCGGACGGTGGTGTTCGCCTAGGAGCTCGGGGGGCTGGGTTCGAGGGCGGCTGCGGGCGCGTCGTGGTTTCTCGCGCCCACGCGGCGGAGCCGCATATCGATACAGCCCCGCGCCCCTACGGGTGCGTCCACTGCACGTACTCAAGGGGCGCGGGGAACTGCGCGACCAGCCCACGGCTTTCCGCAGCCGCCCGCGACAGAGGACCCACCCCTACATCCGGCTCAAGCTTGCCGCTGCAAGCAGCACGTCCCTGATCGCCTCCCGGTCACCGACCTGCCCTGCTGCCGCCTCCTCCGGAGGGACATGGCCCGCGGCCAGTCGGCAGAACTCGGCGCCGTCCAGTGCGACATGGGCCACCTCGTGCTCCGCGGAGCCCACCGCCGCCGGCGAGTCGAGCGGAATCAGCCACTCCCCGCCCCCGGAGCCCTCGATCTCCAGGCGCAGGGTCCGGCCGGGCTCACCGGCCGGTACGAGCCGCCGCGGCGTGCGGGCGGGCGCGGCGAGACCGGACCGGCGCCGCTCGGCCAGCGCACCCGGCAGCAGGCGCGCCGCGAGGTCGATCATGCGGTGGAGATGGCGCGGGGACGGCGGCTCGTACGGGTAGTTCACCGCGTCCGCGATGTCCTCCGCATGCACCCAGCACTCGAACGCCCGGTCGATCATCGCGTCGTGCAGCGGCAGCTCGAAGTCGCCGTACGACACCGCCGGCTTCGCCGCGCCGCCGGTGAAGGACACCGTCCGCACGATGCCGTGGCTCTGCTCCCGCCAGGGCCCCCGCACCGAGCGGGTCGGCGGGAAGTGCGAGGCACGCCAGTACGCCTCCGTGCGGCCGGCAGGCGTCGGAGCATCGGCGTCGGTGCCGCCGAGAGGGTCGTCGAGCCCGAGGGCGAGCGCGACGATCCCGTCGACCGCCAGCAGGTGCGCGATGACTCCCGCGACGGTGGTGCGGCGGCTCAGGGCCTGCGCACCGTCGAACCAGCGCAGCCGTACCGGCGCGTGCCACTCGGAGTCCCCGAAGTCCTGCAGCAGGGCGTCGAGCCGCGCGCTCTCGGCGTCGTACGGCCTCGCCCACTCGGGAACCGGGATGCGCGGTGGCCGCCGGTCGAGACAGGCGGCCAGGACGCGGGTGCGCAGGCCGGGGTCGAGGTCGAGGCTGTCCGGGCGCTGCAGCAGGCCGACCGCCTCGCGCAGCCGTCGTGCCTCGTCCGCGCAGCTTCCGCAGGTGCCGAGGTGTTCCTCGACGGCCGCCGTCTCCTCGGCCGAGCAGGCGGCCAGCGCCCACGCTCCGAGGAGGGACTTCAGGACGTGGTGCTCCAGTACGAGGGGCGCGGGGTCCGGCATGGCCGCCCGCAGGTCGTCGAGGGCGGGCAGCGGCCGTCCGCTGTCCTCGACCGAGGCGCGCGGCATGGGTATGCGGGGCGGCTGCCGGCCGGGTACGGGGGCGTGGTCGTCGCCGTCGCCGGGGCCGTCCGGCCCCTGCGGGGAGCCGCCGTCCCGGATGCCGTGGGGCGGGTCAGGGTCGCCCTTCTTTCCGTTGCCGGAATCGCCGTGCTCGCCGTATTCCCCGTCTCCGCCGTACCTCTCGTGTTCGCCGTACTCCTCGTCCTTCCCGTGGTCCTCCTGCTCCCCGAACCCCTCATGCTCGTCGTACGCCCCGAAGCGGTCCGCCTCCGTCACACCGCACCCCCGTATCCCGGCGGCGCCCCGGGCATGCCGGCGTCGTGGGCCGTGGAGAGCAGTTGCAGGCCGAGGCGGAGCCTGCGGCGGGCCTCGTCCTCGGTGACGCCGAGGTCGGTCGCGGTCTGGCGGTAGTCGCGGCGCTGGAAGTAGGCACGCTCCAGGGCCGCGCGCAGCGGGGCCGGCATGGACTGGACGATGTAGTCGGCGCGGGCGGCGACGTAGGCGTGGCGGACCTTGCGCTCCAGGTCCTCGGAGGAGTCGTGGTCGCTCTCGGCGAGCGCGGCGGCCTCGGTGGCGCGCAGCCGCTGCACGGCGAGCCGGTGGGTCAGCGCGGCGACCCAGGAGCGCAGGGGGCCCTGCTCGGGGTCGTAGGCCTCCGGGTGCTCCCAGAGGTGGGCGAAGACCTCACGGGTGATGCCGTCGGAGGCGTGCTCGTCGCCGAGCACACGGTGGGCCTGGCCGTGCACGAGGGAGGCGAACCGGTCGTAGAGCTCACCGAGGGCGGCGGCCTCACCGCGGGCGAGGCGCTGCTGCATCTTGCGGTCCCAGCGGGGCGGTGCGTCCTTCTTCGCCATACGGCCCCCTCCCCGTGCTCCGTCCCGGTGTCCGGCGTGTGTCCCTCGCCACCTCGAATGTAGTCGGCACGTCCGACAGTGCACGCCCCTTTGTGGCAATGTGCGCTCCCCGACAAGCCGCTGGTGATAGTGGACTTACGCCGCGTCTACCCCGTCACCATGCGCTCAGGCCTGATCGAACAGGATCGAATGCGACTGAAACAAGCCTTTTTCGTTCGGGTTTCGTTTTCGGTGAGGTGTTTCAGGGAACGGCCGCTGGGCAGCCGCGCTGCGAGGAAGTGTAGGAGTTGCTTCCGTTTCGGCGAGCGAAGGGCATGGTGGTGGCGTTCAATGTGACCGGCGGCGAGCAGGGCCGATGGGCCGTGCTCCAGGTGTCGGGCGAGCTGGACCTGGTGACGTCACCCGTGTTGCGTCAGCGGGTGCACGACCTGGTGGCCGAGGGCCGCCACAGTCTCGTCCTCGACCTCTCCGAGGTCTGGTTCTGCGATTCCAGCGGTGTCGGCGTGCTCATCGCCGCCCGCCGTCTGCTGCGCTCCTGTCAGGGACGGCTCCGTCTGATACTTCCGGCTCAGGGGGCGGCCGACGGCTCCCATGTCAACCGCGTCCTCGGCGCGCTGGGTGTGCGCAGGCTGTTCGACGTGCACGCGGATCTGCCGTCCGCGACGTCCGACGAGGCGCGTCCCCTCTCGGCGTGACCTCTGCCACGTCGTTCACATCGTTGTTCCAGAATTCCCCCGGTCTTGGCACAACCGTGGGTTTCCCGCTCCGGGACCGCCCCCGACGTCGTACGCTCCGTGCGAGATGCACCCCGAGATGACGTGAGGCGGCCCGAAAAGACATGGTCAGCAGCGAGTACGAGCGCAGGATTGCGGCCCGGTTCGCCACCTTCGACCAGGACGGCAACGGTTACATCGACCGCGAGGACTTCAGCGGTGCGGCCAAGGCGCTGCTCGCGGAGTTCGGCACCGCGGCCCGGTCCGACAAGGGGCAGGCGCTGTACGTCGGCGCCGAGGCCTTCTGGCAGGGCATGGCCGGGATTGCGGACCGGGACGGTGACCAGCGGATCACCCGCGAGGAGTTCGTGAACGGCGCGGTCAAGCGACTGCGCGACAACCCGGACCGGTTCGCCGAGATCGCCCGCCCGTTCCTGCACGCCGCCATCGCCGTGGCGGACACCGACGGCGACGGAGCCGCCACCGTCACGGACACCGCACGTGTCCTGAAGGTGCTCGGCGTGCCGGAGAACATCGCGCACTCCGCGGCCGCCGCCCTCGACACGGACGGTGACGGCAAGGTGAGCGAGGTGGAGATCGTGCCCGCCTTCGCCCGTTACTTCACCGTGCCCGAATAGCGTTCCCGCAGCTTGTACTTGAGCACCTTGCGCAGCGTCTCGCCCCGCGGAAGGGCATCCACCACCTCCAGCTGCTCCGGCAGTTTGTGCACGGACAGCCCTTCCGCGCGCAGATGCGACGTCACCGCCTCCAGGGTCAACGCACCCGCCCCCGGCGGCTGTTCGACCACCGCGCAGACCCGCTCACCGCGTTCGGCGTCCGGCAGCCCGATCACCGCCACGTCCGCGACCGCCGGATGCCGGTGCAGCAGGTCCTCGATCTCCTTGGCCGAGATGTTCTCGCCCTTGCGGATGATCACGTCCTTGAGGCGGCCGGTGAGCACCAGATGCCCGCTCTCCGTCAGACGCCCGAGGTCGCCGGTGCGCAGAAAGCCCTCCGCGTCGAAGGCCTCCGCCGTCTGCGCAGGATCCAGATAGCCCCGGCACACGGCCTCCCCGCGCAGCCGCACCTCTCCGTCCACGATCCGTATCTCCATGCCGTCCGGCGGGCGCCCCTCCGTGGTGGCCAGGTTCTCGGGCGTGTCGTCCGGCGCCCCCATCGTGATCATCGGGACCTCGGTCATCCCGTAGCCGTGGGTGAGCTGCACCCCCATCTCGCGTACGACGGCGTGGTAGATCTCCGGTGGCTTCGGTGCCCCGCCGCCGGCCAGCAGCCGCAGGGTCGGCACGACCGGCGTGTCCGGCTGCTTGCGTTGCTCGGCCAGGAACATCGAGTAGAACGCCGTCGACCCGCCCGCCAGCGTCACCCCGTGCCTGCGGTACACCGCCAGCGCCTGAGGCAGTGCGAACTGCTCGACCAGCACCGCGGGGAAGCCGTACAGCAGCAGCATCACCATGTAGTCGGGGCCGCCGATGTGCGCGTACGGGAACGCGATCGACCCCACGTCCCCGGCGGTGGGCCGCAGGGCGTGCGCCAGGCAGGAGCCGCCCGCGATCAGTGAACGGTCCGTGTGCAGGACGCCCTTGGGCTCGGAGGTCGTGCCGGAGGTCCAGTAGATCCAGCGGACCTCCGTGCCCTGCGCCGGCGGCGGGGGCAGCACGGCCGGATCGCCGTCGGGCAGGTCGTCGTACGCCTCGAAGACGCCCTTCGCGCCGAGGCGGCGCGCCATCTCCGTGTGGTCGAAGCCGCGCCACTCGCCCGGTACGGCGAGGTACTCGGCCCGCGACTCCCGCAGCGCGAAGCCGACCTCGCGGTCCCTCAGGAACGGGATGAGCGGCGTCTGTACGGCGCCCAGGCGGGCCAGCGCGAAGGACAGCACCGCCGTCTCGATGCGGGTGGGCAGCTGCCAGGCGACGACCGTGCCGGGGCGCACCCCCATGCCGTACAGGCCGGCCGCCGCCCGCTCGGCACCCTCGCGCAGCGCGCCGAAGCTCACCGAGCGGTCGTCCTGGAGCAGGACAGGGCGGTCGGGGGTGCGGTCGGCGCGGCGGACGAGCAGGTCCCAGAGGGTACGGGAGGTGCTGAGCGCGTGCGCGGTGTCGTTCACGTCGGCCCCCTGTCCAGCTGACGGCTAGTCAGATAGTGGGGTGAGCGTAGGGCTCGGCGCCTTGTCGGTCCAGGGGTGCGGGACTAGCCTTCCCTCAGCGCGCTATCTGACGGAGCATCAGATCCGTATCTCCGCGGAGGGGACCCATGACCGAACTGCCCCGCATCATCAGCGTCGACGACCATGTGATCGAACCCGCGCATCTCTTCGAGACCTGGCTGCCGAAGAAGTACCGCGACCGCGGCCCCAAACCCCTCACCGCCGGGATCGGCGAACTCGCCTACGTCGGCGGCAAGTACCAGATCACCATGGACCCGGACGGCCCGCCCACCGACTGGTGGATCTACGAGGACCTGAAGTTCCCGTACAAGCGCAACATCGCCGCCGTCGGCTTCGACCGCGACGAGATGACCCTGGAGGGCATCACGCGCGCGGAGATGCGGCCGGGCTGCTGGGACCCCGCCGAGCGGCTGAAGGACATGGATCTCAACCACGTCGAGGCGTCCCTGTGCTTCCCGACCTTCCCGCGCTTTTGCGGACAGACCTTCGCCGAGGCGCACGACAAGGAGGTCGCGCTGGCCTGTGTGCGCGCCTACAACGACTGGATGGTCGAGGAGTGGTGCGGGGACAGCGGCGGCCGGCTCATCCCGCTGTGCCTGATCCCGCTGTGGGACGTCGAGCTGGCGGTGGAGGAGATCAGGCGGAACGCGGCCCGCGGAGTGCGGGCGGTGACCTTCTCCGAGATCCCCACCTATCTGGGGCTGCCGTCCATCCACTCCGGCTACTGGGACCCGTTCTTCGCGGTCTGCCAGGAGACGGGGACGGTCGTCAACATGCACATCGGTTCGTCCTCGCAGATGCCGGCCGCGTCTCCCGACGCCCCGCCCGCCGTCCAGGCCTCGCTGTCCTTCAACAACGCCATGGCCTCGATGATGGACTTCCTGTTCAGCGGCGTGCTCGTGAAGTTCCCGACGCTCAGGCTCGCCTACTCCGAGGGGCAGATGGGCTGGATCCCGTACGCCCTGGAACGCGCCGACGACGTCTGGCAGGAGCACCGCGCCTGGGGCGGCGTCCGCGACACCATTCCGGAGCCGCCGTCGACGTACTACTACCGGCAGATCTACTGCTGCTTCTTCCGCGACAAGCACGGCATCGCCTCGCTGGACGTCGTGGGGCGCGACAACGCCACCTTCGAGACCGACTATCCGCACGTCGACTCCACCTTCCCGCACACCAAGGAAGTGGCCCTCGACCACGTCAAGGGCCTCGACGACGAGACGGTGTACAAGCTGATGCGGGGCAACGCGATCCGCATGCTGGACCTCGACCTGGACCGCTGATGGACCTGTCGTACACGCCCGAGGAGGAGGACTTCCGGGAGCGCCTGCGGGAGTGGCTGGGCAAGGTGCTGCCCACGCTGCCGCCGAAACCGTCCCCCGACGACTGGCCCGCCCGGCGGGCCTACGACCTCGGGTGGCAGCGGATGCTGTACGACGCCGGATACGCCGACGTCCACTGGGACGCCTCCCCGACCATGCGGCTGATCTTCCTGGAGGAGACGGAAAAGGCGGGCGCCCCCTATGTGGGGGCCAACTTCGTCGGGCTGCTGCACGCGGGGCCGACCATCGCCGCCGAGGGCACGGCCGGGCAGCGGGCGCGCTGGCTGCCGCCCATCCTGCGCGGCGAGGAGGTGTGGTGCCAGGGCTTCAGCGAACCGGACGCCGGATCCGACCTCGCGGCCCTGCGCACGCGCGCGCGCAGGGACGGCGACGACTACGTGGTGAGCGGGTCCAAGATCTGGACCTCGCACGCCGAAGTCGCCGACTGGTGCGAACTGCTGGTGCGGACGGATCCGGAGGCGCCCAGGCACCGTGGGATCACCTGGCTGGCCATGCCCATGGACGCGCCGGGCATCACCGTACGGCCGTTGCGGACGCTCGCGGGGTCGGCCGAGTTCGCCGAGGTGTTCCTCGACGACGTGCGCGTGCCGATTGCCAACCGGGTGGGGGACGAGAACGACGGCTGGCGGGTGACCATGGTGACGCTGTCGTTCGAGCGGGGGACGGCATTCGTGGGCGAGGTGGTGGCCTGTCGGCGCGTACTGGGGGAGCTGGCCCGGCAGGCGCGCGCGAACGGACGCTGGGACGATCCGGTGCTGCGGCGGCGACTCGGCCGGCTGAACGCGGAGTTCCGGGCGCTGTGGCGGCTGACCCAGTGGAACGTGAGCGAGGCGGAGGCGTCGGGCAGGGTGCCCGGCGTGGGGGGTTCGGTTTTCAAACTGAGGTACTCGCACGCGCGTCAGGAGTTGTACGACGCCGCGGCCGACGTCCTGGGCACCGAGTCGCTCGACCTGGACCGGCCCTGGGTGCTCGACCGGCTGTCCTCGCTGTCGTACACCATCGCGGCCGGCACCTCGCAGATCCAGCACAGCATCGTGGCCGAACGGATCCTCGGGCTGCCGAAGGGACGCTGACATGCGCTTCCAACTGACCGAGGAACAGCGGGCGTTGCGGGACACCGTACGGCAGCTGCTCGTGCGGCGCTTCGACGACGAGGCGCTCCGGGCGGCCGTGGAAGCGCCCGTCCTGGACCGGGGGCTGTGGCGCGAGCTGGGCGCGGCGGGGTTCTTCGCGCTACGACTGCCCGAGGCGGACGGCGGGGTCGGACTCGGGCCGGCCGAGGCCGTGCTGGCCTTCGAGGAGGCCGGACGGGCCCTGCTGCCCGGCCCGTTGCTGGCCACGCATCTCGCGGCGGGCGCGGTGCCGGGGGCGGCCGACGGGTCGGTCGTCGTGGCGGCGGTCGACGGCAGCGGGCTGGTGGAGTGGCTGACGCAGGCCGACGTCGTGCGCGGGGACGCACACGGGGCCGTACCCCTGCGGTCGGTGGACCCGCTCACGCCGCTGCACCGTGTGCCGGAGGCGGCCGGGGCCGCGGTGGTGACAGGCGTGCGCGGCGCGACGAGGCCGCCTGGGGCGAAGGGTTCGCGCACGCCCCCGCACGCGGAGCCGGCGCCTCTGGGCGCGGCGGATCCGACGGCCGTGCTGCTGACCGCCGCCGAGCAGCTCGGCAGCGCCGCTCGCATCTGTGAGCTCGCGGTGCAACACGCCCGTACCCGCACGCAGTTCGGACGTCCGATCGGCGCCTTCCAGGCCGTACAGCACTTGTGTGCGCAGATGCTGGTCCGCGTGGAGGTGGCCCGTGCCGCCGTGTACGCGGCGGCCGTCACCGCCGACCCCGTGGACATCGCCGCGGCCCGGCTGCTCGCCGACGAGGCGGCCGTGCGCGGTGCCCGCGACTGCCTTCAGGTGCACGGCGGCATGGGCTTCACCTGGGAGGCGGAGGTGCATCTGCATCTGAAGCGCGCCTGGGTGCGAACCCACCGTGCGGGAGGCGGTACGGAGAGTGAGGAGCTCTTGGCGCAGGATCTGTCAACCGGGGTGGACGGACACGGCGCTGGGCTGCGGACTCGGTGACCAGGTCGCCGCGCGTGTCGCGGATTGTGGCATACCGGTATCACTGAGCGTTGATATCTCCTTGTGTCCCAGGTGTGACTCGTCACGTCCCGGAGTCGAAGGTCCGCTCCGGTACCTTGTGTGGGATGCGAGTGGTTCCGAGCGCGAGCCGTGCCGGTGTTGCCCCTGGGGCGGCTCCGGATCCAGCGGTGCGCGCCGCTGCTCGCCCGGCGGGAAGGCCCTGTTCCACCGCCTGTTCGACCCCCCGCGACGAGCGTCGCACAGTATGCCGCACGGATACTCCTTCGCGCTGGAATATGCCCGAAGCGCTTGTTGGGGTGACTGTGCGCCAACCATGCTGGTTCGTAAGGGAGTCACATTCCGTGAACCCTGCCCTCGCTGTTGTTCTGGTCATGCAGAAAATGGCTACGATCGTGGCCCTCGTGAGGCGCGAGCCTTTGTGTCCACCGGTTCGGATGGTGTGAGCGGTGCAGGTGCTTCAAGTGCAGCTGGAGATCCGGCCCGACCCCGCAGAAGTGGGGCGCGCCCGCAGATGGACGCGTTCACGGCTCGCCGGGTCCGGTATAGAGGCCGACGAACAGCTTGCCGAGATCCTGGTCCTGCTCGTCTCCGAACTGGTCACCAACGCCGTGGTGCACACCGGCTGTCCGGCCGTTCTGAGGCTGTCCCTGCCCCAGCCGACCGCCGAACCGGCCACCGTCCGCCTGGAGGTGGCCGACGGCAGCACACAGGCCCCGCTGCCCCGGTGGGTGGACGGCGAAGCGACCGGCGGCCGCGGCCTGGCGCTCGTCGACGGCCTCGCCGACCGCTGGGGCTGGAGCCCCGAAGGTGTCGGCAAGCGCATCTGGTGCGAACTGGACCGCTGTGCCGAGTCCCGGACGGCCGCGGTGGCATGCGGGGGCGACCGGGCTCCCGGATACGAGGGCTTCGAGGGGTACGAGGGGCTGGCCTACGAGGCGGTGTGAGGCGACCGGGTCCGGTTGTGCCGGTTTCCGCAAAGGCCGCGGCAGGTCCGGTCAGGGTCGGGGCAGGCCGGGGGCACGGTTGCAGCGGCGCCGGGCTTTTCGGGTCGGGTGAGGGGTGGCGCGCCGGGATGTGCTTCCATGCGCGCCTGCGTCAAAAAGGGCGTAAGTCGTAAATCCCCGAACGGGTGTTGACGTCACGTGACGGGTTGATCACGCTGTTGCTCAGCGATTCGCCGCGAGGGGACGACGAGGGTTTCGGTGACGGGAGCCCTCGGCGAGTGCGGGTCGCGATTCGGCGTCGGTTCTCTCCGGGCCAAGAGGGGCCGATGGGAATCCCTCCCGCTCATGGGGTCCCCCGCTCGAGCGAAGTCGAGCGTGGGGGAGAAGCCGAGAGCGGGAGAGGGCACGCCGGAGTCGGATGGCGGCGCGTGGTGCGGTGCTCGGGGCGGGCGCTGTCGCGTCGCCAGCCGGACTCACCCGGATCACCTACAGGATCGCGACCGGCGCCACCGGCGTCCCGGTCGCGCCGACGAACGGTTCGGGCATCGCCGACAGCAGGAATGTGTAGCGGTTCGTTTCTCCACAGGCTGTGGACAACTTTTCGAGATTCCAGTTCTGGCCCTGCGGCATCCCCATCTCCACCAGGTGCAGCGCATGCACGGGAAGCCAGAGATTCTCGATCTCGGGCGGAAATATCTCAAACGTGAGCGTGTCGTTCGCCACGGCCGCCACATCGCGCGCGTGGAACCACTCCGGCGTCCGGATCGACAGACCCGGCGACGGATATCCGTATCCGTGTTTGTCGCCGGCGAGACAGACCTGCACCTGCCCGGTCCGTACGAGGACGATGTCACCGGCGCGCACGCGCGTACCGGCGAGTTCCTCGGCCGCGTCCAGATCCTCCGGAGTGACCGCATGCCCGCCCGGGAGCCGGTCCGTCCCCCGCGCGCGGGCGACGTCCAGGAGCACCCCGCGCGAGACGATGTGCCGCGCCTTGTCGATGCCGCCGAATTCCGCCCCGCCGTGCGCGGTGATGGTGCCGGCCGGGCGGCCGTTGTAGAGCCTGCCGGAGTGCGAGACGTGGGTCAGCGCATCCCAGTGGGTCGCCGCCTGCAGGCCCATGGTCACGGCGTCGTCGCTGCACGCGACCGTGCCCGGCCCGAACAGTTCCTGGTTGATCTGCACCATGACGTGCAGGGGATTGACCCGCCCGGGGATCATCCCGGTCTGCACGCCGTCCTGTTGGAGGGGCAGGGCGAGGGGGACGCGGCGTCCCGTGCGGACCTCGGCGGCGGCCGCGCGGACGACCTCGTCGGTGATCAGGTTGAGCGTCCCCCGCTCGTCGTCCGCCCCCCAGCGGCCCCAGTTGTTCACGCGCCCCGCGATGTCGTGGAACTCGACCGGCAGTGACATGAGCCCTCCCCGGGGCTTGTCTCCAGGTGTCTGGCGGGGCAAAAATCTAACGGGTCGTCAGAAACTGCGGGAAGGGGCCGGGCGTGGGGAACTTCTTGGCCGGCAAGGTCGTCGCCGTGACCGGGGCCGGACGGGGCATCGGGCGGGCGGTCGCGCGCGCGGCGGCCGCCGAGGGAGCGCGCGTCGTCGTCAACGACTACGGGGTGGCCGTCGACGGGGCCTTTCCGACCAGCGAGGTCGCCGAGGCCGTGGTCAAGGAGATAGAGGCGGCGGGCGGGGAAGCGGTCGCGGTGGCCGACGACATCTCCACGATGGCCGGTGGTCAGCGGGTGGTCGACGCGGCGCTGTCGTCGTACGGACGGCTCGACGGCGTCGTCTGCGTCGCCGGGATCCTGCGCGAGCGGATGCTGTTCAACATGACCGAGGAGGAGTGGGACCCGGTCCTCGCCACCCACCTCAAAGGGACGTTCACGGTGTTCCGGGCGGCCTCGGCGGTGATGCGCAAACAGCGGTCGGGGACCTTGATCGGCTTCACCAGCGGCAACCATCAGGGGTCCGTCTCGCAGGCCAACTACAGCGCGGCCAAGGGCGGAATCATCTCGCTGGTACGGAGCGCCGCGCTCGGCCTGCACAAGTACGGGGTGACCGCGAATGCCGTGGCGCCCGTGGCCCGTACGCGGATGTCGGCGAACGTGCCGATGGAACTGGCGGAGATCGGCGAGCCGGAGGACGTCGCCGCGCTCGTGGCCTACCTGCTGTCGGAGCGGGCGCGGGAGGCCGGCATCACCGGGCAGGTGTACACGATCGCCGGCCCGAAGATCGCCGTCTGGGCCCAGCCGAGGGAGCTGCGCGCCGCGTACGCCGAGGGCTCCTGGACGCCGGAACGGATCGCGGACTTCCTGCCGGGGACGGTGGGGGTGGATCCGATGCCGATGCTGTCGCAGGTGGCGGGGATGGAGAAGGCGGCGCGAGAGGGGGGCCGGCCGAACGCCCAGTAGCTCGGGGGGATGCGTCGTGCGGCGGGTGCGGGGTCGTTCTGGCTGGTCGGGGCCCGCGCGGCAGAGCCGCATATGTCACAGCCCCGCGCCCCTGGGGTCGCTGGACGCACCCCATGCTGAGAGGAGACCCCGTGGACTTCGGATTCACGGCAGAGGACGAGGCATTTCGAGCCGAGGCGCGAGAATGGCTCGCCGCCCATGCCGACGGCGCCCCG
Source organism: Streptomyces sp. F001 (assembly GCF_004187715.1). GTDB lineage: Bacteria > Actinomycetota > Actinomycetes > Streptomycetales > Streptomycetaceae > Streptomyces > Streptomyces flavusporus. The sequence goes on from NZ_QZWF01000001.1 coordinate 64,026, forward strand.
GACCGCCGTACCTGGGAACGCACTCTCGGCAAGGCGGGTTGGATAGGCCTCGGCTGGCCCGAACCCGGTTACGGCAACCGCACCGCCACCCTCACCCAACAGGTCGCCTGGGCCGAGGAGTACGCCCGCTCGCCCGCCCCGCCGCGCTCCGGCCACATCGGCGAGAACCTCCTCCCCCACCCTCCTCGCCCACGGCACCGAGGAGCAGAAGGCCCGCTTCCTCCCCCCGGTCGCCGCCGGGGACGAACTGTGGTGCCAGGGCTACAGCGAGCCGGACGCCGGCTCGGACCTGGCCGGAGTGCGCACGACGGCCGTACGCGAGCCGGGCGGCACGTCGTACCGGATCACCGGCCAGAAGATCTGGACCTCCCTCGCCCACGAGGCGGACTGGTGCTTCGTACTGGCCCGCACCGAACCCGGCTCGCGACGCCACCACGGGCTCAGTTTCCTGCTGGTGCCCATGGACCAGCCGGGCCGGATCGAGGTCCGCCCGATCCGCCAGATGACCGGCACGAGCGACTTCAACGAGGTGTTCTTCGACGGGGCGCACGCGCGCGTGGAGCATGTCGTCGGCGGCGAGGGCGGCGGCTGGCGGGTCGCGATGAGCCTGCTCGGGTTCGAACGCGGGGTCTCGACGCTGGCCCAGCAGATCGGGTTCGCCGAGGAGCTGGGGCAGGTGGTGCGGGCCGCCCTCGCCTCGGGTGCGGTGGCCGATCCGGTCGTACGGGAGCGGCTCGTGCGGCAGTGGGCGGAGCTGCGGACGATGCGGTGGAACGCCCTGCGGACACTGGGCGGTTCGGCGGACCCGGGCGCCTCGAGCGTGGCCAAGCTGCTGTGGAGCGGCTGGCACCAGCGGCTCGGGGAGCTGGCGATGCAGGTGCGGGGTGCGGCGGCCGGGGTGGGTCCGGCGGACTGGTCGGACTCGGCGCCGTACGAACTCGACGCGATGCAGCACCTGTTCCTGTTCTCCCGGGCCGACACCATCTACGGCGGCTCGGACCAGATCCAGCGCACGATCATCGCCGAGCGCGCGCTCGGCCTGCCGAGGGAACCGAAGGGCTGAGGGGGCGGTGTGATGCGGGGCGTGGTGTTCGACGGGCAGCGGGTCGAGGTCGTGGACGACCTGGAGGTACGGGATCCCGGACCCGGTGAGGTGCGGGTCGCGATCTCGGCGGCCGGGCTGTGCCACAGCGACCTGTCCGTGGTGGACGGGACCATTCCCTTTCCTGTGCCTGTGGTGTTGGGGCATGAGGGGCGGGCGTGGTGGAGGCGGTGGGGGACGGGGTCACACATGTCTCGGTCGGGGATCATGTGGCTCTGTCCACGCTTGCCAACTGCGGTACGTGCGCGGACTGTGACCGGGGGCGGCCGACCATGTGCCGGCGGGCGATCGGCCGGCCCGGGCAGCCGTTCACGCAACGTGGGCGTCCTGTCTTCCAGTTCGCGTGCAACTCGGCGTTCGCCGAGCGGACCGTGGTCAAGGCCGTGCAGGTGGTTCGCATTCCGAAGGACATTTCCATGCCTTCGGCCGCGCTCATCGGGTGCGGGGTGCTGACGGGGGTCGGGGCCGTGCTCAACCGGGCGAAGGTGGACCGCGGGGACAGCGTGGTCGTGATCGGGACCGGTGGCATCGGACTCAATGTGCTTCAAGGGGCACGGATCGCGGGTGCGCTGCGGATCGTCGCCGTCGATGCCAATCCGGCCAAGGAGGCGGTGGCGCGGCAGTTCGGGGCGACCGAGTTCCTGACCTCGACGGAGGGGGTGCGGGAGCTGCTGCCCACGGGGGCGGACCACGTCTTCGAGTGCGTCGGACGGGTGGAACTCGTCCGGCAGGCGGTCGGTCTGCTGGACCGGCACGGGCAGGCGGTCCTGCTCGGTATGCCGCCGGCCGGGGCGGAGGCGTCCTTCGTCGTGGCGTCCATGTTCCTGGACAAGTCGATCCTGGGATGCCGTTACGGGTCCTCGCGTCCGCAGCGGGACATCGCGCTGTACGCCGAGTTGTACCGGGACGGGCGGCTGCTGCTCGATGAGCTGGTGACGCAGACCTATCCCGTCGAGGAGTTCGAGCGGGCGGCGGCGGATGCGGAGGCGGGGAAGGTGGCTCGGGGGGTGCTGACCTTCTGAACATGCCAGAGGTTTTCCACAGGCGCCGGAAAACTCCTGGGGCGCTGTCGGTCCCAGCCCTTAGCGTCGACGCATGACCTATCGAGACGTGGCCTCCAAGCAGGTCCTGATCTGGGCCTGTACCGCCGTCGCCTCCCGTCTGCCGGTCGCCATGGCGCCGTTGGCCCTGGTGTTCCTGGTGCGGGAGCGGCCCGGTGGCTATTCGCTGGGGGCGGCGCTCGCGGCGGCCTATGTGATCGGCGAGATCATCGGGGCGCCGGTGCTCGGAATGCGGCTGGACCCGGCGCGCGGCCGTCGGCACCTGGCCTTCGGGCTCGCGGGCGGGGCGGTGGGGTTCGTGGGGCTCGGGGTGCTGGCCGGGGCACACCCCGTCGTGCTGGGGGCGTTCGCGTTCCTGGCCGGTGCGGCTCCCGCCGCTGCGGCCGGCGGGCAGCGGGCGCTGCTGACCTCGCTGGTCCCGGAGCGTGCCGTGGCGCAGGCGCTGTCCGCCGAGTCGATGCTGATGTCGGGCGTGTGGGCCGTCTCCCCGGTCGCGGTCGCCGGCCTCGCCCTCGGGGTGGCGCCACGGGTGCCGCTGCTCCTCGGGGCCGCCCTGATGGCGTCGTCGATCGCGGGCCACTGGCTGCTGCCGGCCGGCTGGGGCAAGGGGGAGCAGGTTGGGGAGGCAGGGCGGTTCAGGGTCTTGATACGCGCCTGGCCGGTGTACGTCACGGGCGCGGCCAGTCTCACCCTGCTCGGCCTGGCCGAACTCACCCTGCCCGCCCTGCTGGAGCAGCGCGGCATCGGTGTCGGCTGGTCCGGGCCGATGCTGGCGGGGCTGGCGGTGGGAGCGGCGGTCGGCGCGTTTCTGTACGGCCTCCGGGCGTGGCCGGGGCGGCTCCGGGCGCGCAGTGTGGTGCTGATGTGCGGCATGTCGGTCTTCGTGACCCTCGCCGCGCTGATACCGGGGGCGGCCGGGATCGCGGTCGCCCTCGTCCTGGCGGGCACGCTGCAGTCGGGCGCGTTGATCACCCGCAACCTGTCCCTGCGCGAGGCCGTGCCACCGGGTGCCGTGGCCGCGGGTTACTCCGTGATGTACGCGGCCGCGGGCGCGGGGTACGCGGCGGCCGGCTCCCTGGCCGGCGGCCTGCTCCAGCTGGTGGCGCCGTCCACGGCCATCCTGGTCGGCGTGCTGCTGACCCTGCTGCTGACGGCGCTCGGCTGGTGGGGAGAGGTCCGGCGGGACCGCTCAAGTGCCGCTGGCGACCTGCCCGTTGACACCGTCGTTGCCGGCGCGGAAGGTGCGCCGGTAGCTGGTGGGTGTGACACCGAGCGCCGCCTGTAGGTGCTGCCGCATCGACTGGGCCGTGCCGAAGCCGGCGTCCCGGGCGACCTGGTCGACGGAGAGGCCGGTGGTCTCCAGCAGGTGCCGGGCGCGTTCCACCCGCTGCTGGGTGAGCCACTGGCCCGGGCTGATGCCGACCTCCTCGCGGAAGCGGCGGGTGAAGGTGCGGACCGACATGGACTCCTGGTCCGCCATGTCGCGCAACTGGATCGGCTCGTGGAGGCGGCCGAGCGCCCAGGCGCGGGCCGTGGTCGTGGTGGCCAGCTGTGGCTCCGGCACCGGGCGCTGGATGAACTGCGCCTGGCCGCCCTCGCGGTGCGGCGGTACGACCGTGCGGCGGGCCACGTCGTTGGCGACGGCGGTGCCGTGGTCGCGGCGCACGATGTGCAGGCACAGGTCGACGCCGGCCGCGACGCCTGCGGAGGTCAGGACGTCGCCGTCGTCGACGTACAGGACGTCGGCGTCCACCTTGATCTGCGGGAACAGGCGTTGGAGGCGCTCGGCGTCGGACCAGTGGGTGGTGGCGGGCCGGCCGTCGAGGTGGCCGGCGGCGGCGAGGACGTACACGCCGGTGCAGATGGAGGCGAGCCGGGTGCCGGGGCGGATGTGCGCGAGCGCGGCGGCCAGCTCGGGGGTGAGCACGCCCTGCTCGAAGACCGGGCCGAGTTCGTACGACGCCGGGACGATCACCGTGTCGGCGGTGGCCAGGGTCTCCGGGCCGTTCGCGACCGTGATGTCGAAGTCGGCGTCCGTCCGGACCGGGCCCGGCGGCCGGATCGAGCAGGTGACGACCTCGTACAGAGGGCGCCCCGCGGCGTCCTTGGGGCGTCCGAAGATGCGGTGCGGGATGCCCAGCTCGAAGGGCAGCGCGCCGTCCATGGCGAGGACGACGACACGGTGCGGACGGAAGTATTCCCCGGTGGGCTGCTCGGTGTGCCGCTCGATGGCCATGGCCCGATCCTAGCGAATGCTGTCCTTCGGGCCACTCGATCGGAGTGATCGCAGACCGGATGCTCTATGGCGTGACCCAGACAACCGACGCCACCACAGCCGTAGAGGAATCCGGTACCAGCAAGAAGCGGCGCCCGCGGCGGAGCCGCACCCTGTCACTGCACCGTGCCTGGTTCGTCGCCGCCGTCACCTTTGTGACGATCATCGGCGCGGCCGCCTTCCGTTCCCTGCCCGGCCTGCTCATCGACCCGCTGAACCAGGAGTTCGGCTGGTCGCGCGGCACGATCGGCGCCGCGGTCTCGATCAACCTCGCGCTGTACGGGCTCACCGCCCCCTTCGCGGCCGCGCTGATGGACCGCTTCGGCATCCGGCGGGTCGTCGCCGGGGCGCTGACCCTGATCGCCCTCGGTTCGGGCCTCACGTACTGGATGACGGCGGCCTGGCAGCTGCTGCTGTGCTGGGGCCTGCTGGTCGGGCTGGGGTCCGGCTCGATGGCGCTGGCGTTCGCGGCGACGGTCACCAACCGCTGGTTCACCGAGCGGCGCGGCCTGGTCACCGGCATCCTCACGGCCGCCTCGGCCTCCGGCCAGCTGATCTTCCTGCCCGTGCTGTCCTGGATGGTCGAGACGCACGACTGGCGCCCGGCCGCGGTGACGGTGGCCCTGGCGGCCCTCGCGGTCGTCCCCTTCGTCTGGCTGCTGCTGCGCGACCACCCGGCCGACGTGGGCCTGAAGCCGTACGGGGCGAAGGAGTTCGTGCCCAAGCCGGAGCCCGTGCCGGGCGCCGCGCGCCGTGCGGTCACCGTGCTGCTGAAGGCGGCCCGCACCGGCCCGTTCTGGCTGCTCGCCGGCACCTTCGCGATCTGCGGCGCCTCCACCAACGGCCTGATCCAGACCCACTTCGTGCCCGCCGCCCACGACGAGCACATGCCCGTCACCACGGCGGCCTCACTGCTCGCGGTCATCGGGGTGTTCGACGTGGTCGGCACGGTGGCCTCGGGCTGGTTCACCGACCGCTTCGACGCACGCCGCCTGCTCGCGGTCTACTACGCCCTGCGCGGCATCTCGCTGCTGTTCCTCCCCATGCTGCTCGCGCCGAGCGTCCACCCCCCGATGCTGTTCTTCATCGTCTTCTACGGCCTGGACTGGGTCGCCACCGTCCCGCCCACCGTGGCGCTGTGCCGCGAGCAGTACGGCGACGACAGCGCGATCGTCTTCGGCTGGGTCCTCGCCTCCCACCAGGTCGGCGCGGCGCTCGTGGCCTTCCTCGGCGGTGTGGCGCGGGACGTCTTCGGGTCGTACGACATGGTCTGGGTCGCGTCCGGAGCGCTGTGCGCGGCGGCGGCGCTGATGTCGCTGGTGATCAGGCGGCGGCCGGCCGCGGTACCGGCGGTGGCTTGATCAGTGGCTTGAGCGGTGGTGGCGGTCTAGAGGAAGCGCCCCTTGTGGAACAGCAAGGGACGGCCGTCCTCCTCGCCCGTCCCCAGTGCGTCCACCCGGCCCACCACGATCAGGTGGTCGCCGCCCGTGTGCACCGCGTGGATCGTGCAGTCGATCCACGCGAGCGCGCCCGCGAGGCGCGGTGAGCCGGACGCGGGCGCGGCGTCGTGGGCGACACCCGCGAACTTGTCCGCGCCGCTGACCGCGAAGCCACGGCACAGCTCGCCCTGGTGGTCCGCCAGGACGTTGACGCAGAAGACGCCGGCGCGGGCGATGCGCGGCCAGGTCGTCGATGTACGGCCGACCATGAAGGCGACGAGGGGCGGGTCGAGGGACAGGGAGGAGAAGGACTGGCAGGCGAAGCCGGCGGGGCCGGACTCGCCGTCGGCGGCGGGTGCGGTGACAACGGCCACGCCCGTCGCGAAGTTCCCGAGCACCCGCCGGAACTCGGCCTGCCCGACCGGCGCGCGCTCGTCCTCGCCGACACAGCGGAGCTCGGGGCGCGGCAACGGCTCCACGGGCGCCGCCGCCCCGGCCGCCCGGAGGTAGCGGACGGCGGCTTCGGCCATGCCTGCTTGTCCCATCACGCCCATCATTGAAGCTGACGGTACGTCAGATGGGAAGGGCCGTGCGGCGCGCGAAGGGCCCCGCGTACCCTGCGCGCATGGGGTGGGGAGAAGGACGGCAGAGGCTCGCGCGTACGGGGCTGACCTGGGACTGGGCCGAACTCACGGAGCTGCCCGCCCGGTCCGGGGACTGGGACTACGGCAGGTGCGACGGCGCCGGCACCTGGACCCTCGACCGGAAGGGCCGCAACGACCTCTACGCCGAGGACGGCCCCGACGCGGGGGAGCTGTGGATCCTGGCGCGGGACTGACTCAACGGCCCCTGAACTCCGCATTCCTGCGCTCCACGAAGCTCGCCACGCCTTCCTGGGCGTCCTTGGTCGTCATGTTGATCTCCTGTGCGGCCGCCTCCGCGGCGAAGGCAGTGGCGCGGTCGCTGTCGAGGGAGGCGTTGACGAGCTGCTTGGTCAGGGCGAGGGTGCGGGTCGGGCCGGCGGCGAGGCGGGCCGCCCACTCACGGGCCGTCTTGTCCAACTCCCCGTCCGGGACGACACGGTTGACGAGCCCGAGGCGCTCGGCGTCGGCCGCGGTGAGCGCGTCACCGAAGAACAGCAGCTCCTTCGCCCGTTGCGGGCCGATCAGGCGGGGGAGGAGATAGGCGCCGCCGCCGTCCGGTACGAGTCCCCGGCGTACGAACACCTCGATGAACCGGGCCGATTCTGCCGCGAGGACAAGGTCGCAGGCGAACGCGAGATGTGCGCCGATGCCCGCCGCCGTGCCGTTCACCGCGGCGATCACCGGCTTCTCGCAGTCGAGGACGGCGGCGATCAGGCGCTGGGCGCCGAGCCGGATCGTACGGGTCACGTCACCGACGACCGGTTCACCGGCCGCGGCTGCCCTGCGCAGGTCCGCGCCCGCGCAGAATCCGCGTCCCGTTCCGGTGATCACCACGGCCCGTACGTCCGGGTCCGCGGAGGCTTCGGAGAACCGTCGGATGAGGTGTTCGCGCTGGTCAGGGGTGATGGCGTTGAGGGTTTCGGGGCGGTTGAGGGTGATGCGGCAGACCTGATTGTCAGTGGCGTGCAGTATCAATGACTCAGCGGAAATTTCCGACGACACCGGATTCTCCGCAGGATTCACGTCTGTACGGGGGAAATCAGGCATGTTCATCTCAGCGGCACCCATGTCAGCGGCACACCACCAACGCGTCCAGCGCCACCGCACCCTGCCCCCGGGGCAGCACCATCAGCGGGTTGATGTCCAACTCGGACAGCTCGTCCCCGAGTTCCAGCGCCATGCGCTGCACCCGCAGGATCACCTCGACGAGCGCGTCGACATCGGCCGGTGGCCGCCCCCGCACCCCGTCCAGCAGGGCCCGCCCGCGCAGGTCGCCGAGCATGTCCCGCGCCTGGTCCTCGCCGAACGGCGGCACGCGCACCGTCGCGTCCCGCAGCACCTCCACGAGCACACCGCCGAGCCCGACGGTCACGGTCGGCCCGAACAGATCGTCGTGGGTGACGCCGACGACCATCTCGACGCCCTGCTCGACCATCTGGCACACCAGGACGCCGTCCAGCGAGACGCCCTCGTAGCGGGCGATGTCGGTCAGCTCGCGATAGGCGTCGCGGACCTGGGCGGCGGAGGTCAGCCCGATTTTCACCAGGCCGAGCTCCGTCTTGTGGGCGAGCTGCGCGCCGGACGCCTTCATCACCACCGGGTAGCCCACCAGCCCCGCCGCCCGGACGGCCGCCGCCGCGCTGGTCACCAGCTGCTCGCGCGGCACCCGGATCCCGTACGCCCGCAGCAGCTGCTTGGCCGCATGCTCACTCAAGCGCTGCCCGGCCCGCATCAGTTCCCGCGCCTTGCGGAAGGAGGGCGAGGGGGTGCGCGGCGCCTCGTCGAAGGGGGAGCGGTAGTCACGGACGAAGCGGTGGTGGGCGAGGTGGGCGCGGACGGCGGTGAGACAGTTGCCGACGGTGCGGAAGGTGGCCACCCGCGAGGACCCGAGCAGCACTTCGCGGTACGCCGGTTCCGTGCCGACCGGCGACCCCCACACCACGCACACCAGCTTGTCCGTCCGCTCGGCCGCGTCCACCAGGTCCCGCACGAGCCGGTCGCTCAAGGGCGGGAAGGGCCCGGTGATCGGACAGATCAGCACCCCGACCTCGGGGTCGTCCAGGATCGCGTCGATGATCTTCCGTCCGCGCCAGTCGCCCACCGGGTGACCGCCGTTGTCGACCGGGTTGGCCACGCTGAGGTACTCCGGTATCCACTGGTGCAGCTCGGACTGCCTGGCCTCGGAGAGCACCGGCAGCCGCAGCCCCGCCGACACCGCCAGGTCGGCGACGTGCGCGCCCGTGCCGCCCGAGATCGAATAGACGACGACACCGTCGGCGCGCGGCGGGCGGGCGCGGGCCAGCAGAGCAGCGGTGTCCTGCAGCTCGTCGAGCCCGTCGACCCGGATCACCCCGTACTGCCGCATCGCCGCGTCCACCACCGCGTCCGCGCCGGTCAGCTTGCCGGTGTGCGAGGCGGCCGTACGGGAACCGGTCTCGGTGCGGCCCACCTTGACCGCGACGACCGGCACCCCGCGCCGGGCGGCCCGGTCGGCGGCGAGCAGGAAGGAGCGGCCGTCCTTCAGGCCCTCCACGTAGGCGGCGATGGCGCCGACCTCCGGTTGTTCGGCGAAGTAGGAGAGGAAGTCGGCGGCCTCCAGGTCGGCCTCGTTGCCGGTCGGCGCCCAGTGGGACAGACGGACGCCGAGCTCCTGCAGGGCGAAGACGGGACGGCCCTGGTGCCCGGACTGGGTGATCAGGGCGATCGCCGGCCCGTCCAGGTCGTCGCGGAACTTCTCGAACGCGTTGAGGTTGGTGTTCGGCCCCAGCAGCCGCATCCCCGACCGCCGGACGGCGGCGGCGAGCCGGTCCTGCGCGGCCGCGCCCTCCTCGCCCGTCTCCGCGAACCCGGAGGCGAAGGCGACCGCGAACCGCACCTTGGCCTCGGCGAGTTCCTCGATCACGGGAAGGGGGTCGGCGACCAGCAGTACGGCGAGATCCACCTGCTCGGGCAGGTCGGCGACGGAAGGAGCACACGGTATGCCGAAGACGGACTCGCGGGTGGGGTGCACGGGGTGCAGTCGCGCCCCGACCCGCCCGGCCCACGCGACCAACTGCCGCGTGATGCCGGTGTTCGGACGCCCGTCGGCGTCCGAGGCGCCGATCACGGCAACGGACTCGGGGCGGAAGAAGCGGTCCAGATCGGGGACGTCGGCGTACAGCGGACGGCCGCTGACATCGAGGTCGTCCACGTCCGCCGGACGGCCGTGCACGGCGGGGCCGGGCCGCTGCTCGCCGCAGGCGATGGCCCGGGCCCGGCGGGAGTCGGTGGTGAGAGTGCCGTGGGTTGATCCAAGCATCGGTCCGCCCGCTCCTGTGTGACAGCCACCAACAACAACTAACTGACGCAATGTCAGATTACTGAACTGACGCACTGTCAGGAACTGGTGTGCAGGGGGCAATCGAGGGCGGAGCAAGCAGGAAGGGGAAGCGACGCCCGCTATAGCCGGGGCTTGACCTCGAAGCGGGGGTCGAGGTCGGGGTGGTCGACCCCGACAAGTTCGGTCACCAGGCGGTGGACTTGGGTCAGGTCGTGCAGGAGGGCGCGGGTTTCCTCGGGCGGTACGCCCGCTCGGCGGGCGATCTCGTCCAGGTGGACCGCCTCGCCGTCGTTGTCGGCCTGGGCGTTGGTTCATCCCTTCGTGGTCGTGATGGCCGGACGGCCGCCGGCCGCGGAGGTCATGGCAGGAGCGCGGCAAACGAGTTCGGGACCCGGGATTTCAGGTGCTGCCATTCGCCCTCGCTCACATGGCGTTCCAGAGATTTCAGGACGGTGCGCACCAGCTGCTCGTTGCCACCTTCGACCGCGTAGGGGAATTCACTGCGGATCCGTTCGAAGAATTCCTCGTTGCTCATCTTCACGGGGGTCTCAGCCGGCTTCCAGCCGTCGTAGTACATGCCCCTGATGATGGTCGGCAGCTGGGCGCCGAACTGTACGGCCGTCTCGACCGGGAGGCGATCCCGGAGGGGGTGCAGCACGGCACGCAGTGCCGCGTACGACTGCTTGCGCCGTTCCTTGGGCCATCCGAAGGCCTCTTCCACGTCTCTCAGGAGCCGGTTGGCCTTGTCCACCATGGTGTCGAAGGAGGAGAAACCTGTCTCAACCATTTCGTGGGCCTTTCGCTTGGGGCGCGTAGCTGGAGGGAGTCGACCTCTCCCGGGCTGATCCGTTGGGCCGGCTCCCTTCGTGTTTCGCGCGGCTGGTCATCGGGGATCGGGTGCGCTGCCGGGCCGGCCGGGCCCACCCGGCGGCGCGTAGCTGCCGTTCGGTAGGCGTGTGGCGCGGGCCTCCCGCTCTGCTTCACGCAGGGCCCGGCGGAAGCGGCCAGGGCCCCAGGAGCCTCCGAGCACGGCCCGTTCGAGTCGGTCGCGGCTGGTCGGCCCGGCGTCCTGGAGAGCCTGGGCGACCTGTTCGATCTCGTCGTCGAGGCGTTGTTCGGCCATGGCAGACGTACGGCTCGCCGTGCCGGCGGTGCCGACCATGCCCGGCGAGTAGAGGGCGCTGCCTGGTCCGGCGCCCGGGCGGTAGCGACGGGCTCCGGCGCGCTCCCGGTCCCGACGGCGGGCCGTGCGGTCGGCAATACGCAGCTCCCGCTCGTGCGCGGCCTGCCGGACGGGCGCGGGCAGGAGGCGGTCTCGTATGTCCTGCGGCGCGGGTTCGCCGCGCCAGGCTGCCTCGGCTTCCTCGGCTGTGAGCGGCCGGGCGATGTTCTCCAGGGACTGCTGTTCGGCCCTGACACCGAAGAAGACCTCGGCAATCCCGCCCAGAGCCATGGCCGCTGCTCCGACAAGGAAGCCGACGGCCACCAGCGTGGCGTCGCCGCTGTGAATGAAGTGGCCGAACAGAAGCGGGCCGGTGATGCCGCCCACGGCCGTGCCGACCGCGAAGAACAGCGAGATGGACAGGGCGCGGGTCTCCATGGGGAAGACCTCGCTGACCGTCAGATAGGCCGAGCTCGCTCCCGCGGAGGCCACGAAGAAGGTCAGTGACACCAGCAGGAAGAACCACCATGCCGTCAGGGAGCCGTTGATCAGCAGGACGGCGAGGACCGCTGCTACGACGGCCGAGCCGAAGTAGGTGCCCGCGATCATGGGTTTCCTGCCGACGGTGTCGAACAGACGGCCGAGGAGGAGCGGTCCGAGGAAGTTGGCGATCGCGAAGAGGGCCAGGAAGTACGGGACCGTGCCGGAGCCGATGTCGAAGAAGCCGGTCAGGATCGTGCCCAGGTCGAAGACGATCGCGTTGTACAGGAATGCCTGTCCGATGAAGAGCGCCAGTCCGAGGAGGGCGCGACGCGGGTACCGCTGCAGAGCCACGCGGGCGATCTCCGTGAACGGGATGACGTCACGCTGCCGCACGGTGACGGCCTCGCCCGGTTCCGGCAGCTCCAGGCCGGTCTCCTGGCGCACTTCGGCCTCGATCCGGTCGACGATGCGTTCGGCCTCGTCCTGGTGCCCGTGGATGAACAGCCAGCGCGGACTCTCCGGTACGTGGCGGCGGACCAGCATGATGCCCAGGCCCAGAATGCCGCCGAGACCGAAGGCCAGCCGCCAGCCGAGGTCGGCTGCCAGCAGACTCTCGTTGAGGAGCAACACAGCGGCCAGGCTGCCGAGCGCGGCGCCGACCCAGTAGCTGCCGTTGATGGCCAGGTCGACCTGCCCCCGGTTGCGGGCCGGGATCAGCTCGTCGACGGCCGAGTTGATCGCGGCGTACTCGCCGCCGATGCCCATGCCGGTGACGAATCGGGCGAGGTAGAGGTACCAGGCGTCCTGGGCGAACGCGGTCGCGACGGTGGCGAGGATGTAGATGCCGAGGGTGAGCATGAACAGCTTCTTGCGCCCGTAGCGGTCGGTGAGCCGCCCGAACAGGAGCGCGCCGGCACATGCGCCTGCCACGTAGATGGCGGCGGCGGTTCCTATGTCGGCGCTGGTGAGGTCGATGCCGCTGCCCGGCTCGGTCATGCGTGAGGCGACCGCGCCGACGATCGTCACTTCGAGTCCGTCCAGAATCCAGACGGCTCCCAGTCCGACGACGATCCGCCAGTGGAATCGCGACCACGGCAGCCGGTCGAGCCGGGCCGGAACCCTGGTGGTGACAACTCCGAGTTCGGCGGTGGTGGTCATGCCATGCCTTCCCGTCCGGGACAGGGGCTGTTCGCTGTAGAGGGACCGGACAGGCCGGATGGGTCCGGTCTGCATAGGGTGGTCATCTGTGCTGCGCTGCCACCTTCTCGGACACCGTTTTCGCTTCCTCGCGGAGGGCGACACGATGCTCTGGCGCTGCGCCCGTGGGTGCGGAGCGGAAGGGAGCAAGCGGTACCCGACGGCTGAGGACGCCGAGCGTTACGCGCGGGCGTTCGATCGCGAGGACCGGGTGGACATGGGCCGGCGAGCACCGCTGGGTCTGCTCCCGCTGCGGCTGCTGCGCGCCTGGCGTCTGCGGCGCCGAAAGGAAGCCGGTGGGGAACCGGGTGCCAAGTCTCCGCCGCAGTGAGCCGCTGTGGTAGGCGACGTCGTTCATGGCCATCAGCCCGGGCAGCGAGTCTGCCTGGCCTGGCCACGGTGCCGGATCGGTGTCCGGCACCGCCGCGTTCGGCATCTCAGGAGCTGCTCTCGCCGCTCTGGCCTGTCTCGCTGATCTCGATGTGCCGGGGTTTGGCAACCTCCGCCTTGGGCACGGTGATCGAGAGCACCCCGTCCGACATCTGTGCCTTGATCTTGTCGGTGTCCAACTCTCCGGGCAGCCGCAGCCGGTACTCGAAGGCTCCGGTGCGGCGTGTGCTGCGGCGCAGGACGCCCTTGCGTTCCTTCTCCTTGATCTCCCCGGTGACCACCAGCTCCTGGCCGCTGGCTTCGACGTCGACGTCCTTGCTCTTGACGCCGGGGAGTTCTATCTCGACATGGAACGCTTCGTCGGACTCCGTGACATCCGCCAGCGGCGTCCACGCGACTGCCGGCGCCGCGCCGCCCACCGTGGATTCGATCAGCCCGCTCATCTCGTTGACGAGTTGGTCGAACTCCGTCAGCGGATTGCGTGCCCATGCGAGGGGCCTGTCCTGCATTACGCCACCGCGGTGGCGCCGGACGGGCGTAGCCATGCCAATCGCCTCCATCTCCTTGTTGTGATCTCATCGCCCGCTCTGTGTCATGCGAGCCATGCGGACTCCTTGGGACGGGTGTGTGGGGAGCTGTCCGTGCCGCCGGGTACGGGCGTGTGGCCCAGGTAGCGGTGCACAAAGTGGATGCTCATCGCGCCTTCGCCGACCGCGGAGGCCACTCGTTTCACCGAGCCGCTGCGAACGTCACCGGCCGCGAAGACGCCCGGCAGGCTGGTCTCCAACGTCAGGCAGTTGCGGCCTTGGCTCTGCCACAGTTCGGGGACGGAGCAGGCCTGGGCCTCGGCCCCGGTGAGCACGAAGCCGCGTGCGTCGAGGACGAGCGTGCCGGACAGCCATTCGGTGTGGGGGTCGGCGCCGGTGAAGACGAACAGGGCACGGACCTCGACCCGGTGGTGCTCCCCGGTGCGGTGGTCGACCACGTCGACCGCCTCCAGCACCTGGTCGCCGATGGCCTCGGTGACCTCGGTGTGCAGGAGCACCCGTACCCGTGGGTGGCGTTCGATCTGGTCGATGAGGTAGCGGGACATGTGCGCGTCGAGGCTCGGCCCGCGGACGAGCAGATACACCTGAGGTGCGTAGCCGGCGAGGAAGAGTACGGCCTGGCCCGCGGAGTTGCCGCCGCCGACCACGGCCACGGGGTCGGTGCGGCACTGCTGGATCTCGTAGACGGTGGCCGAGTAATGGACGCTCGTGCCCTCCAGGCGTTCGATGCCGGGCACGTGGAGACGGCGGTAGCGGGCTCCGGTGGCCAGGACGACGGCGCGGGCGGTGATCTCGCTGCCGTCGGCGAACGCCACGGCGTAATGGCCGTCACGCGGCTCCAGGCGGGTCGCCTCCGCCGGAACGCTGATCCGGGCGCCGAACTTGTCCGCCTGGAGCACTCCGCGCTCCGTGAGTTCGGCGCCGGAGATACCGGAGGGGAAGCCGAAGCAGTTGTCGATGCGCGAGGACGTCCCGGCCTGGCCGCCGGTGGCCATGGCCTCGACCACGGTCGTGCCGAGGCCCTCGGAGGCGGCGTTCACCGCGGCGGCGAGACCTGCCGGGCCGGCGCCGACGATGAGCAGGTCGCCGCGGCCGTTGCCCGCGGGCAGGGGTGACAGGCCGATGAGCCGCGCCAGTTCGGCGTTGCTGGGGTTGCGCAGCAGGGTGGTGTCACGCCAGATGACCAGCGGCGTCTGCTCCGGACCGACGTCGAAGCGACGTAGCAGCGCCTCCGCCTCCTCGTCCGTCTCGAGGTCGACCCAGCGGTGCGGCAGCCGGTTGCGGGCGGCGAACTCGCGCAGCCGCCGGGTGTCGGGCGAGTAGCGCGAGCCGATGATGCGGAAACCGGCTCCCTGCCCGACGAGCAGGGCACGGCGGCCCAGGCAGGCACGCAGTATCAGGTCGCCGAGGTGGGAGTCCCGGGTCACCAGGTGACGCAGCTGGTCGATGGACAGGGCGAGGATCTCGCCGGGCTCGCGGACCACGGCGGTGTAGAAGGCCACCTGTCCGTTGAGCAGGCCGAGTTCGCCGATGAAGCGGCCGGGGCCGTGCACGCGCAGCAGGTGTTCGTCGGGCGTGCCGTAGTCCTCGACGATGGCGACGGAGCCGCTGAGGACGACGTAGAACGTCTCGCAGCGCTCCCCCTCCCGGATCAGCACGTCACCGGCGTTCACCGAGCGCCGCCGGCCGTGCTGCGCCAGGCGGGCCATCTGGTCGTCCGACAGGCGGGGATAGGCACCGTAGACGTCGGGGGTCTCGAAGGGGACGGTCTCCTCCGCCTCGTCCGGCACCGGCACCGGCGCTGCGCGCTGCCGCGTCTCGTCGCCGGACATCACACGAACGCCTCGTGGACGAAACACCACCGCCAGTCCTCGCCGGGCTCCAGCGAGGCCGCGATCGGATGGCCCTCGGTGGCGGCGTGACGGCGGGCGTGCCGGTTCGGGGAGGAGTCGCAGCAGCCGACGTGGCCGCAGGTCAGGCAGAGCCTGAGGTGTACCCAGGGGGAGCGCGTGGCCAGGCATTCCTCGCAGCCCGGGGCGCGCGGGGCGACGGGGCGTACGAGTGCGAGGTGGGGGTCGGTCCGTACGGTCATGCTCCATCGCCCTTCTGAGCCGGCTCGCGGCCCGCGATCGACCGCTCCACCCACTGCCGCAGGGCAGGCGCCGGCGCGGCCCCCGCCTGCCGGGCGATGGTCTGCCCCTTGTCGAGGACCAGCAGCGTCGGCACCGCCTGGACCTCGAACCGGCGTGCCAGGCGCGGGTTCTTGTCGACGTCGACCTTGACCAGCTTGATCTTTCCTGCGAGATCGGTCGCGACCTTCTCCAGCGCGGGGCTCACCATCCGGCAGGGGCCGCACCATGTGGCCCACAGGTCGACGACGACGGGCACGGTGGCCTGCTCGACGACCTCGGCGAAGTCGTCGTCGCCCGCGTCGACCATCCACGGCAGGGGCTGTTTGCAGTTGCCGCAGGTGGGGCGGCCCTCCGCGGCCGCGGGCACCCGGTTGGTGCGCCCGCAGTGCGGGCAGGTGACGTTCGTGGCCTGCAGAGTGCTCATGCCGCCCTCGCCTCGCCCACGTCCTCGGGCTGATCGTAGGTGACCACCAGTTCGCCGTTCTGGGCGTCGACCCGGACGGTGGCGCCGTCCTGGACGTCGCCACGCAGCAGGGCCCGTCCGACGAGGGTTTCGACCTCGTGGGAGATGTAACGGCGCAGGGGCCGTGCCCCGTACACCGGGTCGTAGCCCTGGTGGGCTATCAACTCGCGTGCCGCGTCTGTGAGTTCGACGGTGATGCGACGCTCGGCGAGCCGACGGCGCAGCTCGTCGAACTGCAGCTCCACGATCCGCTCGATCTGGGCCTCGCCGAGCGGCTTGAACAGCACGATGTCATCGACCCGGTTGAGGAACTCCGGCCGGAAGTGGCCGCGCAGTTCCCCCATGACGAGCGCCCGGGCGTCCGGCTTGATCTCCCCTTCGGCGGTGGCGCCGTCGAGGAGGTGCTCGGAGCCGATGTTGGACGTCATGATGATCACGGTGTTGCGGAAGTCGACGGTGCGGCCCTGGGAGTCGGTGATGCGGCCGTCGTCGAGGACCTGCAGCAGGGTGTTGAAGACGTCGGTGTGCGCCTTCTCGATCTCGTCGAACAGCACGACCGAGTACGGCTTGCGGCGCACGGCCTCGGTGAGCTGGCCGCCCTCTTCGTAGCCGACGTATCCGGGTGGCGCCCCCATCAGACGGCTGACGGTGTGGCGCTCCTGGTACTCGCTCATGTCGAGGCGGACCATGTTCTCCTCGGAGTCGAACAGGGCCCGGGCGAGCGTCTTGGCCAGTTCGGTCTTCCCGACGCCCGTGGGGCCGAGGAAGATGAACGAGCCGATGGGCCGGCGCGGGTCGCGGATGCCGGAGCGGGCCCGGATGATGGCGTCGGCCACCAAACTGACGGCCTCGTCCTGGCCGATGACCCGCTCGCGCAGGATCTCGTCCAGTCGTAGCAGCTTCTCCCGCTCGCCCTCCTTGAGGCGGGCGACGGGGATACCGGTCCAGGCGGCGACGATCTCGGCGATCTCCTCCTCGGTGACGACCTCACGCAGCAGCCGGTTCTGGCCCTGCTTGGCGGCGAGTTGCTCCTCCTCGGCGGCCAGGCGGCGCTCCAGGTCCCGCAGACGGCCGTAGCGCAGTTCCGCGGCGCGGTTGAGGTCGTAGTTCCGTTCGGCCTCCTCCGCCTCGTGACGGACCTGCTCCAGCTCCTGGCGCAGCTCCTGCACCCGGCGGATGGCCTGCCGTTCCGCCTCCCACTGGGCGTGCTTGGCGTCGGCCTCGGCGCGCAGGTCGGCCAGTTCCTTGCGCAGCTCCTCCAGGCGGGACTTGCTGGCCGGGTCGGTCTCCTTGGACAGGGCCGCCTCCTCGATCTCCAGGCGGGTCACCCGGCGAGTGATCTCGTCGAGTTCGGCGGGCATGGAGTCGATCTCGGTCCGCAGCCGGGCGCAGGCCTCGTCGACCAGGTCGATGGCCTTGTCGGGCAGGAAGCGGTCGGTGATGTAGCGGTGGGACATCGTCGCCGCCGCGACCAGCGCGGTGTCCTGGATCTTGACGCCGTGGAAGACCTCCAGGCGTTCGCGCAGGCCGCGCAGGATGGAGATGGTGTCCTCCACGCTGGGCTCGTCGACCAGTACCTGCTGGAAGCGGCGTTCGAGGGCGGCGTCCTTCTCGATGTGCTGCCGGTACTCGTCGAGCGTGGTCGCACCGATCATGTGCAGTTCGCCGCGGGCCAGCATCGGCTTGAGCATGTTGCCCGCGTCCATGGCTCCTTCGGCGGCGCCCGCGCCCACGACGGTGTGCAGCTCGTCGACGAAGAGGAGGATCCGGCCCTGCGCTGCCTTGACTTCGCTGAGCACGGCCTTGAGCCGTTCCTCGAACTCGCCGCGGTACTTGGCGCCGGCCACCAGCGAGCCCATGTCGAGGGCGAACACCGTCTTCTCGCGCAGACCCTCGGGCACGTCACCGCGCACGATGCGCTGGGCCAGGCCCTCGACGATGGCGGTCTTGCCGACGCCCGGGTCCCCGATGAGGACGGGGTTGTTCTTGGACTTGCGGCTGAGGATCTGGGTGACGCGGCGGATCTCCGCGTCCCGGCCGATGACCGGGTCCAGCTTCCCGGACCGGGCCTCGGCGACCAGGTCGCGACCGTACTTCTCCAACGCCTCATAAGCCACTTCGGGGTTGGCGGAGGTGACCCGCTGGTTGCCACGGACCTGGGTGAGCGAGTTCAGGAACGACTCGCGAGTCACGCCGTGCTCTTTCAGGAGCCGTCCGGCGGCGGTCGCCGAACCCTCCTCGGCCAGGGCGAGCAGCAGATGCTCCACGGAGACGTACTCGTCCTTGAGGCGTTTGGCCTCCCGCTCGGCCGCATCCAGCAGGCGGGCCAGGCGCTGGGTGACGAAGACCTGCCCGGGTGCCGCGCCGGGGCCGGTCACCCTGGGTCGCCGGGAGAGATCTTCCTTTACGGCCGCCCTCAGTTCCTTGGGCTCGGTGCCCGCCTGGTGCAGCAGCCGCGGGACCAGGCCCTCCTCCTGGTCGAGGAGGGCGAGCAGCAGGTGTTCGCCGTCGACCTCCGTCTGCCCCATGCGGACGGCGGCGGTCTGGGCCTCCTGGAGGGCTTCTTGGGACTTCTGGGTCAGGCGGTTCATGTCCATGGTGGTGGATCACTCCTCGTGCCGGCGCGGCGCAGCGCGGCTTCGAGCAGGCTGATGCGGTCGAGCAGGTCGAGCACCAGACCGAGGGATGCGTAGTTCAGGCACAGCCCGGTGCGCAGCCGCTGGACGCGGGCGAGGGCGGCCGGAGCCGTGGGGGCGAACACCAGCCGTCCGGAGGCGTCGCGCTCTGCGTCCACCAGTCCCAGGGCCACGAACCGGCGGATCATGTCGGGATGTAGGCCCGAGCGGCGGGCCACGGCCTCCAGGGAGAGCCGGGCAACGGGCACGAGCGCGTACTGGACGCGCGCCCCTGCCGGAGCCGTCCGCGACGCCGCCTGGCGCCCTTGGGCCGGTCGATCGCTCATCGGGTTCTCCTGGGATCGAAGGAGGAGACAGCGGCGAGCTCCTCGAACAATGCACGTTCACGGTCGCCGAGCCGGGGCGGCACCATGATCCGGAGCTCCGCGTACAGGTCGCCGCCCGTGCCGCGCGGTCCCGGCATGCCCTCGCCGCGCAGCCGCAGCCGCCGCCCGCTGGAGGACCCGGCGGGAACGGTCACCTTCGCCGTGGCGCCGCTGGGAGTGGGCACCGGCACGGTCGCGCCCAACGCGGCCTCCCACGGGGTGATCGGCAGCTGCACATGGACGTCCCTGCCCTCCAGGCGGAACACCGGGTGCGGCTGGATCCGCACCCGCAGGTAAAGGTCCCCGGCGGGGGCGTCGCCGCTGCCCCGGCCGCCCTGGCCGGCGAGCCGGATGCGCTGCCCGTCGGTGACCCCGGCCGGCACGTCGACCTCGTAGCGCCGCTGCCCGGAGGGCCCGGCGAGGGTGACCGTGCGGCGGCCGCCACGGTAGGCCTCCTCCACGGTGAGCGGCAGTTCGGCCTCCTGGTCGGCTCCCTGTACTCGCATCCGTCCGGCGCCGAAGAACGACCCGAACAGGTCCTCGAAGTCGACGCCTTCCTCGCCGAAGCCGGTGGTGCCGTACCGCACCCGGGGGCCACCGCCCGTGGCCCAGCGGAAGCCCCCGCCGGCTCCCGCACCGGCGCCGACCCGTTCCTCCCAGTCCTCGGGAACCTTGCGGAAGTCCTCGCCGAAGCGGTCGTAACGGGCCCGCTGTTCCGGATCGGACAGCACGCTGAAGGCCTCGTTGATCTCCTTGAACCGCTCCTCCGCCGAGGGGTCCTTGTTGATGTCGGGGTGGTACTTGCGGGCCAGGGAGCGATAGGCGCGCTGGATCTCGTCCCGGTCGGCGGTGCGGGGGACGCCGAGTACTTCGTAGAAGTCGCGTGCCATGGATCGTCACTCCCGCTTGGCGACGCTCACGGCGGCCGGCCTCAGCTGCCGATCGGCGTCTCCGTAGCCGGGGCGCAGGACCTGCACCACGGTGCCCGGTTCGGCGTCGGCATCCTGGACCACGCCGACGACCTCGTGCCGGGTGGGGTCGAAGGTGACGCCCGTCTCGTCGTGGCGCGGGTAGCCGAGGCGTTCAAGGGCGCTCACGGCCTGGTCACGCACGGCCCGTACGCCCTCGACGATCGCGCCGGGATCGGCGTCGGCGTGGCTCAGAGCGAGCTCCAGGTTGTCGATGACGGGCAGGAAGGCCGCGGCCGTACGCGCCCGCTCGGCAGCGCGTTCCCGCTCCAGCTCCCTGGCGTGCCGCTTGCGCAGGTTGTCCAGGTCGGCGAGGGCACGCCGCCAGCGGTCCTCGACCTCCTTCAGCGCGGCCGCGTACTCGTCGTCGGGTGTGCCCGCGCCGGTCGCGGCGTCGGGTCCGGGTTCGGCCTCCTCCGTCGGAGGGCCTGGCTGCGGCAGGTCTGCGCGCGGGGGCTGTACGGCGTCTTCCGGCGGCGGATCGGGGGCTCGGTCCTGGGCAGGGGTCGGCATGGCGGGCACCTCAGCCCTTGTCGAACTCGGCGTCGATCACGTCGTCGTCGCTGCCGGTACCACCCGGCGCGGCCCCGCCCGACGCGGATCCGTCCGGAGAACCGGCGTCCGTCGGGCCGCCCGCGGTCGCGCCGGCCTGGTGGGCCGCGAGTCCGGCGAAGACCTGTTGGAGTTCGGAGATCAGCGGCCGGACCTTGTCGACGCCGGCCTCGTTCTTGACCGCGTCGCGGGCCTCCCCGACCAGCATCTCGGCGCGGGCCTTCTCGTGTGCGGGCGCGGCGTCGCCGAGCTCGCCGAGGCGCTTTTCGACCTGGTAGGCGATCGCGTCCAGTTCGTTGCGGGCATCGACGGCCTCGCGCAGGGCCTGGTCCTCGCTGCGGTTGCGTTCCGCCTCCTGGACCATGCGCTCGACCTCGCTGCGGTCGAGGTTGGAGCTCTCGCTGATGGTGATGCCCTGTTCCTTGCCGGTGTCCTTGTCACGGGCGGTGACGTTGAGGATGCCGTTGGCGTCCACGTCGAAGGTGACCTCGATCTGCGGTTCTCCGCGCGGAGCCGGGCGAATGTCGGTCAGCTGGAAGCGGCCGAGCACCCGGTTGTCGGCGGCCCGCTCGCGCTCGCCCTGGAGGACCACCACGTCCACGGCGGGCTGGTTGTCCTCGGCGGTGGAGAAGGTCTCGGTACGGCGCACCGGGATGGTGGTGTTCCGTTCGATGATCTTCGTCATCACGCCGCCACGGGTCTCGACGCCCAGCGAGAGCGGTGTGACGTCGAGCAGCAGGACGTCCTTGACCTCGCCCTTGAGCACCCCGGCCTGGATCGCGGCGCCCATGGCCACGACCTCGTCGGGGTTCACGCTCATGTTGGGCTCCTTGCCGCCGGTCAGTCGTTTGACCAGGGTCTGGACCGCGGGAATGCGGGTGGAGCCGCCGACGAGGATGACCTCGTCGACGTCGTTCTCGCTGACCTTGGCGTCCTCCATGGCCTGCTTGACCGGGCCGAGGCAGCGCTCCACCAGGTCGCCGGTGATCTGCTCGAGGGTCGACCGCATGATCGTCGTGGTCAGGTGCTTCGGACCGGAGGCGTCGGCGGTGATGAACGGCAGGTTGACCTGCGTCTGGGTCACCGAGCTCAGCTCGGTCTTCGCCTTCTCCGCGGCCTCGAAGAGCCGCTGCAGCGCCTGCGGGTCCTTGCGCAGGTCGATGCCGTTGTCCTTCTGGAAGCTGTCGGCGAGGTGGTCGACGAGGCGACGGTCGAAGTCGTCGCCGCCCAGGTGGCTGTCGCCCGCGGTTGCCCGCACCTCGACCACACCGTCACCGACGTCGAGGATGCTCACGTCGAAGGTGCCTCCGCCGAGGTCGAAGACCAGCACCGTCTCGTGCTGCTTCTTGTCCATTCCGTACGCAAGGGCTGCCGCGGTCGGCTCGTTGATGATCCGCAGGACCTCCAGCCCGGCGATCTTGCCCGCGTCCTTGGTCGCTGTGCGCTGGGCGTCGTTGAAGTAGGCGGGTACGGTGATGACCGCCTCGGTGACGCGCTCGCCCAGCTGCTTGCCGGCGTCGTCGGCGAGTTTGCGCAGCACCAGGGCGCTGATCTCCTCCGGTGCGTACAGCTTGTCGCGCACCTTGAAGCGCGCGTTCCCGTGCTCGTCGGGTACGACGTCGAAGCCCACGGCCTTGGCTTCGTCGGAGATCTCGTCGTAGTGCCGGCCGATGAACCGCTTGGCCGAGTAAATGGTCCCCTTGGGGTTGAGGATCGCCTGGCGCCGGGCCAGCTGCCCCACAAGGCGCTCGCCGGTGTCGGTGAAGGCCACCACGGACGGTGTCGTGCGGTTGCCCTCGCTGTTGGGCACGACCGTCGGCTCGCCTCCCTCCCAGACGGCGATCACCGAGTTGGTGGTACCCAGGTCGATTCCGACTGCCTTGGCCATGAGGAACTCCTTCCGAGGCGAGGGCCGCGTCCGTCGGCGATCGTTCGCCCTCCGAGCCATGCGCGGCCGGTTTTCCGCAGTCGTTCAGGTGGCGGCGGCACCGCCATGAGGCCGGCCGCTCTTCCAGACCCCGTCGGACTTGGTCGCGTCGGCCCCGCTGTCCGGTCCGGCCAGCAGCCGGACCGCCTCGTCGGCGACGTCTTCGTCCGCCATGACGTCGTACCGGCTCGGTTGCATGGAGCGGATGGAGGCGAAGTCCCGGCGACCGCCCTGCGCTGCGTGCAGCACCAGGCCGAACAGGGCACCGACGATCGCTCCGAAGATCAGGCCGTACAGGGCGAGGAGCAGCCCGGAGAGCACTGGATTCACCCAGTTCAGCAGCCCGAATATCCAGCCGATGAGCACGCCGGGCAGCGCGCCGCTGGCCGCTCCGTGCAGCGCGGCCCCGCCGTAACCCAGACGACCGGTCACCTGTTCGACCAGGCGGACGTCCTGGCCGATGATGGCCACCCTCTCAACGGGAAAGCCCTGGTCGGACAGGTGGTCGACGGCGCGTTCGGCTTCCTGATAGGTCGGGTACGAGGCGATGGTCCTGCGGGCCTGCTCGTTCATCGGCCCAGTCCTTCCTGTCACCGGTTCGCCAGTGGTCCCCGCACACCCAGACTGGCCACCGGCGGGGGCGCCGCGCCTGCGCCTCGCGGAGTGAAAAGTGGCCTGTGCCGTCGGTCCGGGAGGACAAGGTGGCAGTGGGGTGAGCCCAGGGCAGTGGGGTACTCAGGGTATGGCTGAGCCACATCTCCGACGTCGGTGCGAACGGGTGATCTCATGGCCGCCGACCGTCCTGCACGAAGGTTGTGCCATCGCCTCTCCGACCGAGAGGAGAGCCGTTCCCCAGGCGGCGCTCGCCGCTCGGCGGACGAGCAGCCCGGATCCCACCAGCTGCCCGGAGAACTCGACCCGCACAGGCTGCTGGAGCTGTCTCAGAAGTTGTTCGGCAGCACGGACGGGAGCGACGTCCTGCGCCTGGCCATGGTCCACGTCGGTTCCCTCGGCCCGTTCCGGGCCGAGGCCGGCTACCTCATGACGGGCCACGAACTCGTCCGTGCACCATCGAAGGACGAGCAGGCCGACGAGCCGGTCGATCGGCGGGTTCGTGAGCTGGCCGAGGCGGACGGCCCCGTGGTCTTCCCAGGGCGGCGCTGGGGCTGGGCGTTCGGTCTGCGGGAAGCCGGTGGTCTGCTCGGCTATCTGGTGGTGTCGTCCCGGCTCCTGCCCGGCCGGCGGGACCGCCTGCTGATCACCGCGCTCGTGCGGCTCACCTCGGCAGCTCTGTCCCTGGCGGCCGCGCGGCGCCGGCTGTACGAGGACGCCAGGGAGCTGAGCCGGCTGCGGGTAGAGCTGGTCACGACGCTGGATGAGTTGGACTCCCTGCGGACCGAGCTGCACCACCAGAGGATCGTGCACGACGCGTTCGCCCGAGTCGCGATCCTGGGCGGCGGCGAGGACGCCCTCACCCATGCCTTGTACGAGGTCACCGGTCTGCCGACGCTGCTCGAGGACCGCTTCGGGAACCTGCGGTCCTGGGCGGGCCCAGGACAACCGGACCCCTATCCGACGCTGGCCCCGGAGCGTCAGGAGGAGATGCTGCGGCAGGTCGCTCACGGGACGGGACCGGTCCGGGTCAGGAACCGCCTCGTTGCCGTGGCCCGCCCGCACGGGGAGATCCTCGGCGTGCTGGCCGTCGTGGACCCCGAGGAGAGGGCGGACGAGCACACCGAGTTCGCGCTGGACCACGCCGTGGGGGCGCTCGCCCTGGAGTTGGCGCATCAGCGCAACCTGGCCGAGGTCGAGCTTCGGCTGCACCGCCAGCTGGTCGACGATCTGCTGGAGGGCACCGAAGAGGCGAGCGCTTATGCCAGGTCCGCAGCTGTCGGCCACGACCTGCACCGCGCGCAATACGTCGTGGTGGTGCGCTGGCGAAGCGGAATGGCCGACGACTCCTTCACGCGCGCCGTCGAACGAGCGGCAACCACGGCGGGCTTGAGACCGCTGGTCACCCGCCGCGGTGACCAGGTGGTGCTGCTGACCGCGACGAGTCCGGACGGCGAAGCCCTGCACGCGGCACTGACCCGGGAGTTCGGAACAACCGCCGGCGCCATCGGAGTAAGCCCGCGCTGCGACACCCCGAGCGGCATCCCCCGCCGCTACCACGAGGCACTGCGGGCGCTGGAGGTGCGGCAGCAGTCGCGCGAACAGGAAGGCACGACGTTCTTCGACGACCTGGGCCTGTACCGGATCCTCGGGCCCGGCAACGACTTCCGGGAGCTCGACGCGTTCGTACAGGAGTGGCTGGGCCAGCTCATCGACTACGACGCACAGCACGGTGCGGACATGGTGGCGACACTCGCGCAGTACTTCGACTGCGGCGGCAATTACGACGAGACCGCCGCAGCGCTCTCCGTCCACCGCAGCACTCTGCGCTACCGGCTCCAGCGCATCCGCGACATCGGCGGCCTCGACCTGGCGGACGTGGACACTCGACTCAATCTCCAGGTGGCGACGCGGGTGTGGAAGATCATGCTGGGCGGGCGGGGATGACCGAAGGCACGCAAGGCGCGACCGCCAAGTGCCGGTGCCCGATCAGGCAGCTCCCACAGCCGCCCGGCGCGACCTCGCGCCGCTGCCGCTCCGCCATGCCTACGCGGGCGCCGACGCCCCATCGCACCCCGGGAGGCGGGACACGCGTCCGGCGCTCCGCTTGGCGATGGTCCGGGCGATCTTCTCCGCGTCGATCGCCAGTTCGCGGAGCATGCCGCTGATGGGGTTGGTGTAGCCGGTGAAGTAGAGGTCGGGGGCGTTCTTCGGGGTGCGGGCGCCATGCACGACGGGTCTGCCCCGGTCGTCGAGGACGTCGAGGTGGCCGACGAGGGGCTCCAGCGCGCGGACGTAGCCGGTGGCCGCGATGACGGCGTCCGGGCCGATTCGGTTGCCGTCGGCGAGGAGCACCTCATCCTCCTCGAAGGCCTCCACGGCGGCGACGATCTCGACCTTGCCCTGGCGCACCGCGTCGATGAGGCCGACGTCCTGGACGGGGATCGCGCCCTCGGTGACCCGGCTGTACAGGCCGGTGTCGGGGCGGGGCAGGCCGTGGGCGGAGAGGTCCGGCACGCTGACCTTGGCCAGCGGGCGAGCGAGCCGGTCGACCAGGCCGACCGGCAGCCGGCGCACCAGGACGCCGGTGTACTGGGCGGCCCAGCCGGCGGTGGAACGGCGGACGATGTGCGGCGCCGTGCGCACGGACAGCCGTACCCGCTTCGCCCCGCCCTCGACCAGGTCGACGGCGATCTCGGCGCCGGTGTTGCCGATGCCGACGACCAGGACGTCGCGGCCGGTGTAGGGCCCGGCGTTGCGGTAGGCGGAGGCGTGCAGGAACTCGCCGGTGTAGGTGTCGCGGCCCGGCCAGTCGGGGACGCGGGGCGTGTGGTTGTGGCCGGTGGCCACCACCACCGCGCCGCCGGTCAGTTCGCGGCCGCCGGTGGCGTGCAGCAGCCAGCCGGTGCCGTCGGGTGTGCGGTCGACGCGGGAGACCTCGACACCGGTCACGATCTCGAGTTCGTGGTGCTCGGCGTACTTCTCCAGGTAGCGGATCACGTTGTCCCGGGAGACCCAGCGGCCGAAGCGGCGCGGCACCGGGAGCCCCGGGAGGGCGGACAGGCGGCGGGTGGTGTGCAGGTGGAGCCGGTCGTAGTGGTTCCGCCAGGACGCGCCGACCCGGTCGGACTTCTCCAGGACGACCGCGCGTATGCCCTGGGCGCGCAGTGCATGGGCGGCGGCGAGTCCGCCGGGGCCGCCGCCGATGACGTAGACGGGGCGGGGATCTGTCGTGGCCTGCGCGGGCGCGGTGGAGTCGGGCATGTCCCGGAGCGTAATCAGATGCCGGGTTGATGGGTCTCGGTCAAGACCGGAATTGGTTGCGGATCGATCACAGGTGGGGAGGAGTGGGTGAGGCTTGTGGCGTAGAGCGAGCGGTTGTGTGCGTGCGGGGGAGGCGTGCGGGGCCTGCTTCCGGGCTTCCGTCGCCCGGATAACTGACGTACCGTCAGATCCATGGATGCGATCTGGCTCACCGGTGCCGAGTGGCTGGCCGTGCTCCGCATAGGGCTCGGGCTGTGGTGGCTGGAGAGCTGGCGGCACAAGGACAGGAAGGGCTGGTTCGAGCGGGGCACCGGGATCGCCTGGGCCGCGGATGTGGCCGCCAAGCACCGCTGGAACGCGGTGCGTTCGGGGTTCGAGGTCGTCGTCGCGCCCCGGCCACGCCTGATGGCATACGTCGTCGTGTACGCGGAACTCGCCCTGGGAATCGGGCTGATCGCCGGATTCCTGACTCCGCTCGCCCTCGTCGGCGGACTGCTGCTCAACGTCCTCTATTTCACGCTCATGATCCACGACTGGGCGGAGCAGGGACAGAACTCGATGATGGCGCTGATCTCGCTGGTGGCTCTGTTCGGGATGTCTTGGCAGACCTGGTCCCTGGACAGCGCGTTGGGACTCTTCCGATGAGGTACGACCTCCCGGAGATCGACGCCTTCACGCGGACGTACTGGGACGCGGCCGCGCAGGGGCGGCTGCTGGTGCGGCGGTGCGGGGCGTGCGGGCGGGCGCACCACTACCCCCGGGAGTTCTGCCCGCACTGCTGGAGCGAGGACGTGACCTGGCAGGAAGCGAGTGGCCGCGGCACGCTCTACACCTGGTCCGTCGTCCACCGCAACGACCTTCCGCCCTTCGGGGAGCGCACGCCGTACGTCGCCGCGGTCGTCGACCTCGCCGAGGGGCCGCGGATGATGACGGAGGTCGTCGACTGCGCGGAGGGCGAGCTGCGGGCCGGGATGGAGCTGACGGTCGCGTTCCAGGAGGGTGTGCCGGTGTTCCGGGGTTTGCCGTAATTCCGGGTGAGCGGACAGGGGCCGACGGGATTGAATGGGCCGATGTCCCTCATACGTGCCCAGTCCTCGGTCGCCCGCCCCTTCCCCGAACTGAACGGCCACGGTCTGCGCCTGTGCCGCTGGGACCCCCGCTCCGACGCCGATGCCGGGACCTGGCTGCGCGGGCTGTCCGACCCGGACTTCCAGCGCTGGAACACCCCCCTGAAACCGATCACGGACCTCGACGACGCCCGCGCCTCCCTCCGGGCCAAGGCGGAGAACTGGGCGAACGGCATGAGCGCGTCGTTCCGCATCACGGACGCCGCCACGGGCACGACCCTGGGCCATATCGGCGTCAACGAGATCGACCACGTTTTCCGCGTCGCCCGCGTCGGCTACTGGACCCTCCCCGAGGCCCGCGGCCGGCACGTCGCCACCCGCGCCCTCACCCTGGCCGCCCACTGGGCCCTGACGGACCTGGGCCTGCACCGCCTGGAGCTGGGCCATGCCCTGGGGCACGACGCCTCCTGCCGTATCGCCGAGCGGTGCGGCTTCCCGTACGAGGGGACCCTGCGGGGCGCGATGTGGGAGGCCGGGCGGCGCGACGCGTTCCGGGACGTGCACCTGCACGGCCGTCTGGCGACCGACCCGGCGGTGGAGCCGTGACCGCGGACTTCGGCCGGCGTTCCACCGAGGATCACGGCCACAGCAGCTGACGGCTCCAGCCGTCCTCCGTACGCCGGTAGGCCAGCCGTACGTGGCGTCGCCGGGCGTCGCCCTGGAAGAACTCCACCTCGTCCGGCTGGAGGCGGTAGAGCGTCCAGGTCGGCGCCGGGGTGTCGGGGTCGTCCTGAGCCCGGGTCCAGGCCGCCTCGGAGGCGAGGGTGAGTTCCTGGAGGGAGGCGAGGGGTTCGCTCTGGTGGCCCGTGAGCGCGGCCGCCAGTGCTCCGGTGGAGCGGGCGTGCAGGTCCGCCTGGCCCTCCTCGGCGGGGGCGGTCGTCACCGGGCCCCGGACGCGGATCTGACGTCCCTGGACGGGCCAGTAGAAGCTCAGGGCCGCGTACGGGCGGGCGGTGAGGTGGCCGCCCTTGCGGCTGGTGACATGCGTGGCGAAGGACCAGCCGTGGGCGTCGGCGCCGTGCAGCATCACGATGCGTACGTCCGGCCGGCCCTCCTCGTCCGCCGTGGCCAGGGACATGGTGTGCGGCTCGGGCTGGCCCGCCGCCACCGCCTGCGCGAACCAGCCGGTGAACAGGGGGAGGGGTTCGGCGGGTGCGGTGGCGGGGTCGAACGGCGGCAGCTCGGTGACCTCCGGGTCCCACACCCGCAGCGACCTCAGCAGCTCATGAAGATCCGGTTCCATGAGCCGAGTATCCCCGCGTCGACGGAGCGCCCACGGAGTGGACCCCTACACCGTTCCGAGGTCCGAGGAGACCCACCGCTCGGGCCGCATGCGGATGATGACGTTCTCGCCGTGGTTCTTCAGGGCGAACTCGACATAGCCGTCGACCTTCTCGGCCGGGAGGTAGCGGGCGGAGAGCTCCCGGAGCTGTTCGACGGTCGCGGAGGTCGTGTCGACGACCGGGCCCTCGACGGAGACGTAGCGGATGGTGGGTTCGACGCGGTCGACCATCAGGGTGAAGCGGCCGGCCGCCTTGATCAGCTGGTGCTTGCGGGAGTCGAGCCCGGTCATGATCCACACGTCACCACCGGGTGCGTACTGGTACCAGATCGGCACGGTCAGCGGCGCCCTTCCCGCCTCCCCGTTCACCGCGAGCGCGGCGATGTGCGGCTCGGCCAGAAACTGCTCGCGTTCCTCACGGGACAGTGCCATGTTCGCTCTCCTTCGAGTGCTCCAGGTCCGCGGATTCCGCTTGTCCGTGTCAGCATGCCGCGGGCCGTCCCGTATTCCGGGATGCGCAGCCGGTGAGTCGACACGGGACGGATTTCAGCCGCGGGCCAGGACGTGCCGACGCAGGACCGGCTCACTCACGTCCCAGAACCACCGTCCCCGAGGAGCAGAACCAGCCCCCCGTCCCCGAGGCACCCCCAGCCGGGGCAGCCCTCCGTCCCTGGGCGCGCACCTGGCGCTCGCCTGCCTCCCCCCGCAACTGCCGCACCGCCTCTCACCAGCAGGAACAGCCCGCGCATCCCGGGGTGCCGGCCGACAGACCGCCCCCGTCGGTGTTCACCGGCAGTTCCCCGCCTCGACCCTGAGCCGCCCCTTCTCCACGAACGCCCCGCCCTCGCCCTTCCCGCAGAAGCCGAGGTCCTCCAGCGTCACCAGGGTCATGTACGTGAACGCGTCGTAGATCTCCGCGAAGTCGACCTCCTCCGGGCGCACCCCGGCCCGCTCGAAGGCCAGCCGCCCGCTCACGGCCGCCGGGGACACGGTGAAGTCGGGCCACTCGGACATCGCGGCGTGCGAGACGTGCTCGCCGGTGCCGAGGATCCACACCGGAGCCGTACGGCAGTCCCGTACGTACTCCTCGGCGGCCAGCAGCACCGCCGCGCCGCCGTCGGAGCGGATGCAGCAGTGGAGCTTGGTGAAGGGGTCGGCGATCAGCGGGCCGGACAGGACGTCGTCGACCGTGATCGGGTCCCGGAACATGGCCTCGGGGTTGAGGGCTGCGTTCGCCCGCGCCTGGACGGCGACCTCGGCCAACTGCTCGATGGTCGTGCCGTGTTCGATCATGTGGCGGCGGGCAGCCATGGCGTACTTGGCGATCAGCGTGTGGCCGTAGGGCACCTCGAACTGGAGCGGACCGCGGGCGCCGAAGGAGAGGGTGCCGGTGCGGCGGCCCGCCCTGACGTCCGCGCGGGCCGTCGAGCCGTAGGCCAGCAGCACCGCGTTCGCATGACCGGCGGCGATCGCGTCGGCCGCGTGGGCCGCCATGACCTCCCAGGTGGAGCCGCCGACCGAGGTGGAGTCGACCCAGGTCGGGCGCAGGCCCAGGTAGTCGGCCACCTCCACGGGCGCGAGCGTGCCCGTGCCCGCGGAGGCGAAGCCGTCGACCAGCGCGCGGTCCAGACCCGCGTCGGCGAGGGCCCGGCGGGCGGCCTGGGCGTGCAGGGTGTACGGGGTTGCCTGGTCCACACGGCCGCAGGAGGACAGGGACACGCCCACCACGGCGACTCTCCGGGTACGCATGGATCTGACGGTACATCAGATAGCTGTCCCCCGGCAGGCCTGGGCATCCTCGTCCCGCCGCCCTAATATGACGCACCGTCAGATCAGGGAGGCCCTCACCCATGGACGCCAGCTTCACCCCCGAGCAGGACGAGATCCGCCGCACCCTCCGTGACCTGCTCCGCCACACCTGCGGCCCCGAGCAGCTGCGGGCGGCCCTCGACACCCCGGCCGGACACGACCCCCGCCTCTGGACCGACCTCGCCGCCCGCCTCGGCCTGCCCGGCCTCGCGCTGCCCGAGACCTACGGCGGGGTCGGCTGCTCGGCGACCGAGCTCGCCCTCGCCGCCGAGGAGACCGGCCGGGCGCTCGCCCCCTCCCCCCTCCTCGCACGGCCGTCCTCGCCGTCCCCTCCTCCTGGCCCTCGCGCGGACGGCCAGCGCGCCGCCTGCTGCCCCGCATCACTCCGGCCGCCTCACCGCCACCCTCGCCGTACCCGGCGCGCACCTCGCCACCCCTTGCGCTGACCGGCGCCAACCGGGGCGACTGGCGGGCGGCGGCCGGGCGGGCGGCGTGCAGGCGCGGCGCGGGCGGCTGGCGGTTGTACGGGGAGGTCGGTCAGGTGCTGGACGGGCACAGTGCGGGGCTGCTCGTGGTGGCCGCGCATGCCGGGGGGTTCGCCCGTTCGCGGACCCTGTTGTTCCTGGTGCCGGGGGATGCCGCTGGGCTGGTCCGCGTACGGCAGACCGCCCTGGACGCGACCCGGCCGCAGGGACGACTGCAACTTCGCGACGTGGCAGCCGAGTTGCTCGGCGAGGAAGAGGCCGATGTCCTCGCCGCCCTCGCCGCCGTGGGGAACACCGCCGCCGC
Source organism: Streptomyces sp. F001 (assembly GCF_004187715.1). Lineage (GTDB taxonomy): Bacteria > Actinomycetota > Actinomycetes > Streptomycetales > Streptomycetaceae > Streptomyces > Streptomyces flavusporus. The sequence goes on from NZ_QZWF01000001.1 coordinate 95,572, forward strand.
CGTCCTCGCCGCCGAGGCCGTCGGGGCGGCCGACCGTGCCCTGGAGCGGACCGTCGGACATGTCGTGCAGCGGGTGCAGTTCGGGCGGGCCATCGGCTCGTTCCAGGCGGTCAAACACCGCCTGGCCGACGTGTACGTCCAGGTGCAGGCGGCCCGCTCGGCGGCGTACTACGCGGCCTGGGCGGCCAGCCGCGGTGAGGCCGTCGGCGGGCTCGCCCTCGCCCAGGCCCTCCAGGCGCTGCGAACCGCCGCGGCCGAGGGAATCCAGCTGCACGGCGGCCTCGGCTTCACGTGGGAGCACGACGCGCACCTGTACTTCAAGCGCGCCGCCGGCGACGAGCTGCTCTTCGGGCCCGTCCACCGGCTGCGCGCGCACGCCGCCGACGCGGCGGAGCTGTTCGACGGGAGGGCGGCCGCGAACAACATGGCGGGCGGTGGTCCACTTGGGTGAACCACCGCCCGCCTGACAGGACTTGGGATGGGTAAAAGCGTCTTCCGTTGCTCCGGGCTACTTGGTCGGTTTCCGGCCGGTGATGCCCAGGTGCACCAACAGTGCAAGGTTCGGTTTGAGTTCGGCCTGTTTGACACCCCAGGACTGGAAGCCCTTCTGGTGCGAGGCGACCGCCGCGAGCATCGCGACGATCGAACCGGCCATCGCCGCAGGGTTCACGTCCTTGTCGACCCGGCCCTTGGACTGCAACTCGGCGACCGCGTCGACCAGGGAGTTGTTGACCGAGTTCAGGATCTTCATGCGGATCTTGTAGAACCGTTTGTCGCCCTCGGCCGCACCGAGGTCGACGACGCGCAGGATCGCGTCGTTCTTCCGCCAGAACTCCAGGAAACCGTCGACGAGTTCCTGGGCCGTCTGCCAGCCGGCCTTGCCGGTCCACGAACGGCCCGCCAGCAGCTCCGTCAATCCGGCGCCCTCGGCGGCCATTTCCTCGGCGATCTCCAGGACGGCGCCCTCGACGTCCGGGAAGTACTGGTAGAAGGTCGCGGGCGAAGTGCCCGCCTTCCTGGCGACATCGATGACTTTGACGTCCCGGTAGGGGGAGGAGCTGAGCATCTCGCTGAGGCAGTCGAGCAGCTTCTGCCGGGTCGCCTGCCCACGCCGACCGGCCACGCGGCCGTCGACGGTACGCACTTGTCCTGTCATGTCGTCAGCTTACCGAGGGGTGATCGGAGCGCTATTCGGCCGACTGCAAATGGGGTGCACGGGGGAAATGGGGGTGGTGTGGCTGATGGGCGGGGTGCGTCGAAGGACGTTAGCTTGACAGCATGGCCGAAAATGGGGCATCTGTGCGTGAAGCGGCGTACGCGGAGGGCGTCCCCTGCTGGGTGGACGCACAGCTCCCCGACGTCGAGGCGGGAAAACGGTTCTACGGTGAGCTCTTCGGGTGGACCTTCGAGGAGTCGTACGGCGGCACCGTGTGGGCGTACCACGACGGCGAGCCCGTCGCCGGGCTCGCGCACAAGCCGGACGGCCGCCTGCCCACGGTCTGGACAGTGTCCTTCGCGACGCCGGACGCCGAGGCTCTGTGCCGGCGGATCCTGGCGGCCGACGGCCAGATCGTCACCGCACCGATCCCGGTCGGCGAACTGGGCGTCGCCGCGCTCGCCGCCGACCCCGAAGGTGCGGTCTTCGGTCTGTGGCAGCCGGGGACGCACCAGGGGTTCGGGCGGCGCCACGAGCCCGGCAGTTTCGCCCGGGTCGAGCTGTACGCCCGCGACCCCGAGGCCGCGGGTGCCTTCTACGGGGGCCTGTTCACCGACGCCCTGTTCGGGACGGACGCCGAGCCGGACTTCGGGCGCACCCCGCTCACCGAGGTCTTCCCGGCCGAGATGCCGCCGCACTTTCTGGTCCACTTCCGAGTCGAGGACTGCGATGCTGCACTCGGGACGGTGAACCGGCTCGGCGGCCGCATCCAGGCGGGACCGTTCGACACTTCGTACGGAACGGTGGGCGTGGCCTCGGACGACCAGGGGGCCTCGTTCGCGGTGCTACAGCGCTGACGTGCACCTCTTTGTCGCGCTATAAGGCGAGACACCCGATATGTCGCTGGGTTCGCAACCTGTGGCCCGGACAGGAAGAATCGGGGTGCGTGCCGCCACGGCGGTGCGGTGGTGAGACGCTGCACGCGGTCGCGTACATATGTGGGTGACGCGGCTCGTACGGGGAGGTGGCAGGCAAGTGGTGGATCAGCTGACGCAGCACGATCCGCGGCGGATCGGGCCGTTCGAGGTGCTGGGACGGCTGGGTGCCGGCGGCATGGGGCTGGTCTATCTCGCGCGCTCGGCGTCCGGCCGGCGCGTGGCGATCAAGACCGTCCGGACGGAGCTCGCCGAGGACCAGCTGTTCCGCGTCCGTTTCACGCGCGAGGTCGAGGCGGCCCGCGCGGTGTCCGGCTTCTACACGGCGGCCGTGGTCGACGCCGACCCGCGGGCGGCCGTGCCGTGGCTGGCCACCGCATACGTTCCCGCGCCCTCGCTCGAGGAGATAGTGAACGAGTGCGGGCCGCTCCCGGCCCAGGCCGTGCGCTGGCTGGCCGCGGGCGTCGCCGAGGCGCTGCAGTCGATCCACGGGGCCGGGCTGGTCCACCGTGACCTCAAGCCCTCGAACGTCCTCGTCGTCGAGGACGGCCCCCGGGTGATCGACTTCGGTATCGCCTCCGGCGTCTCGAACACCCGTCTGACCATGACGAACGTGGCCGTCGGTACCCCCGCCTACATGTCGCCCGAGCAGGCGAAGGACTCCCGCTCCGTCACCGGTGCCAGCGACGTCTTCTCGCTCGGCTCCAAGCTCGTCTTCGCCGCCACCGGCCATCCGCCCTTCCACGGCGCCAACCCGGTCGAGACCGTCTTCATGCTGCTGCGCGAGGGCCCCGACCTCGAAGGCCTGCCGGACGAGCTGCGCCCGCTGATCGAGTCCTGTATGCAGATGGACCCCGCGGCCCGCCCCACCCCCCGACCTCCAGGCCCAGCTCGCCCCGCACCTGTTCGGCTCCGGCTCCGACGACAGCGGTACGGCGTCGGCGTGGCTGCCGAGAAGGCCGTCAGCCTGATCGAGGCCCGCCGGGCGGCCGCCTCCTGTCAGACCCGCCTCCGGCTCGGGCCGCAGCTCCGGCCGGCCGCACGCCGTGCCGCCCCCGCCGCCCACGCCCCCGTCGTCCCGGCGCCCGCGCCCGCGGCCCCCGTGTCCGCCCCGGTCGGCGCCCCCGACAGCGGCCCGTACGGCTGGCCGGCGCCGCGGTGCCCATCGGCCCCGGCCCGCGCGTCGCCGACGCCCGTGCCGCCGCCGTCAAGGCGCCCCCGCCCGAGGCGGGCCTGGCCGCGTCCTGGGCCAAGCCCCGCCCCGGCGTCAACGGCGCCGAACCCGCCGTACCGGCGCCGCAGCCCGCACCCCCGGAGAACCCGGCCGGCTGGCGCCCCTGGCGGTTCCGTATGTCCAACGACGTCTGGGGCACTCCGGCCGTCGCCGACGACCTCGTCTACGTCACCTCCTTCGAGGTGCACGCCCTGGACGTGGCCACCGGCCGGCGCCGCTTCAAGACCCGGGACGTGGCCTGGTCGATGGCGGTCGCCGACGGACGGATCCACGCCTCCGACGGCCCCACCCTCTTCGCCCTGGACGCCCGCGAGGGCGCCGACTTGTGGCGGCTGTCGACGGACGCCTGGGTGTACTCCCTGAAGGCCGACCGCGGCACCGTCGTCACCGGCACCCGCGGCGGGGGCGTGCAGGCCTGGGAGGCCGCCAGCGGCCAGAAGCTGTGGGAGATCACCGGCTGCCAGAGCGACTTCGAGTCCCCGGAGGCCGGGCCGGCCCTGCACGACGGCACGGTGTACGTCTGGCAGGACGCCCGGCTGCGCGCCCTGGACGCCCGCACCGGCGACGAGCGCTGGTCGTACCCGATCGGCGACGCGGCCTCCTGCGGCGGCGTACCGGTCCGTGTCGCCCCCGCATCCGACGGATACGTGTACGTGTCCGCGGGCACCCGCGTCCTCGCCGTCGACGTGGCCGGCGGGCACGTGCGCTGGCACTTCGAGGCCCCCGCGGTCTTCCTCTCCCCGCCCGCCTTCGCGCCCGGCCCCGCGGTCACCGGCGGCGGCGTCTACCTCGCCGACTACCTCGGCACGGTGTACGCCCTCGACGCCGCCGACGGCCGCGACCGCTGGCGTATCGCCACCGAGTCGCGGGCGTCCACCGAACCGGTCCTGGTGGCCGCCGGTCACGTCCACGTCGGCAGCGGCACCGGCCTGTACACGCTGGACGCGGTCACCGGCACCCCCAAGTGGCGTTTCCAGGCGGGCGGCGACATCGTGGGCGCACCGTCGGTCGCCGAGGGACGTATCCACTTCGGCTCCACCGACCACCTGCTGTACACCCTGAAGGCCGACGACGGCCGACTGCGCTGGAAACTCGCCACCGGCGGCGAGATCACCGGTTCCCCGGTCGTCAAGGACGGCATCGTGTACGCGTGCAGCAAGGACCGCTGCGTGTACGCGCTGGACGCGGAGAAGGGCACGGGCACGGCCCGCACCGCCTAGGGCCTGTCCGGCGGATCATGCCGCAGACGCGGGTTCCGGCACGCCCTCCCCCACGCTCGGCTTCGCTCGAGCGGGGGGACCCTCATCGCGTCGACGCCCTCCTCCGCCTTGCAGCTGGACGCACCAGAACCCGCTCACCTGCGCTATCAGGGTGTGGTCGATTTCCTGCGACCTGATCCGCCGGACAGGCCCTGGTGCCGCGGGACGGCCGTCGTACCAGGCGCACGGAAGGGTTCCTGACGGCGGCCGTCGCTCGGGCGAGCAACCGGTCTTCACCGTGCTCATACCCGACGCTACAGCGGGTGCGTGACGGTCGCCAGGCGGTGACATGGCCGTGACAGAAGATCCAGTAGCGTGACGGCATGGATCTTCGGGGGCGCACACTCAAACTCACGGCGATGGCGGCGTTGGTGGTCCTGACGCTGACCGGTTTCTCGACGGGACGCGGCCACGGTAACGGCAGTGGCGGCGGCGACGGCGGGGGAGGGGGCGGTTGCAGCAGCTCCAGCCAGGACCACGACAGTTCGTCGTCGACGTCCGGTGGAGGTACCTGGTCGGGCACGGACGACGACGATGACGACTACGGCGGTACGTCCGGCAGCAGCGGCTACAACGACTCCTACGGTGACGACAACACCGGCTCCTCCGGCTCCTCCGGCTCCTCGGGCTCCGCCGAGACGCTGCAGAACGCCTCGGTGAAGCCGGTCAAGTGCGTCACCGGCAAGGCCCCGTACTCCAGGGTCGAGATCACCAACCCCAACGCGAGCACCGCCACCTTCGCCGTCGACGTCACCTTCGAGAACCGGGCGGGCGGCACCGTCAAGCAGGAGACCTGGTTCCTCGAAGTGCCCGGCCGCGACAAGCTCACCGTCGACATCGAGTCGAGCAACAGAAGCCGCGCCGCCGAAGTGACCGGCTGCGACGTCGACGAGGTCGCCGAGCCGGACACGCCCTAGCCCTCACCGCGTCCGGTGTTCCCGGCGCCGGCCGCGGAACAGCTCCGTCTGCAGCTCCGCCGGCGCATTGCCCAGCGCGATCAGCGCCGGCGCCTGCGCGAACGCCGTCGCCAGGGCCGCCTCCCGGGCCGCCCACAGGGCCCGCACGGTCCCCTGGACGGCCTCAGGAGGGTACCCGGCGAGCACGGTGGCGCAGGCGGTCGCCGCTGCCAATGCCTCGCCGGACGGGGTGACTTCGGACACCAGCCCCACCTCGTACGCCCGCCGCGCCGAGATCCGCTCCGCGGTACCCATGAGCGCCATCCGGGCGACCTCCCCGTACGGCATCCGCTGCGCCAGCAGCATCGACTCGTACGCACTGACCATGCCGTACGTGGTGTGCGGGTCGAAGAAACTCGCGCTCGTCCCGGCGATGACGAACTCCGCCTCCCCGAGCAGATAGAACGCCCCGCCGCAGGCCATTCCCTCCACGGCCGCGACGACCGGCTTCCACAGGTCGTTCGCCTTCGGCCCCACGCTCAGCAACGGATCGTCCGCCATGTACGGCGAGTTGGGCTGGGGAACCTCGGCGCTTCGGTCGACGCCGGTGCAGAAGGCCCGCTCCCCGGCCCCGGTGAGGACGACGGCCCGCACGGAGTCGTCGTACCGGAACTCCCCCCACGCAGCGGAGAGTTCGCCGGCCAGGGCGAGATCGATGGCGTTGAGCCGCTCGGGCCGGTCGAGGGTGACGACGGCGACGCCGGTGTCCTTGTCGGCGGTGACCCGCAGGCCGCTCATCCGTACACCCACTGCGGAACCCCGGCGTCGGTGAAGACGACCCGGACCCTCGCGCCGATCCGAACGCGGTCCGGCGGAACGGAGTCGAGAGGGGCACCGGCATGACTGACGAGGTTGCCGACCAGCCGTATCCTCGGCGCCTCCGCCACCTCGACGACAATCACGTTGTACGGCGCCTGCTCGGCGTAGTCGGGCAGCAGCGGCGGATGCGGGACGACGTACGACCAGATCCGCCCGAGCCCGGACATCCGACGCCACTCGGACGCGAACGACTGGCAGTGCGGGCAGCAGGGCCGGGGCGGGAAGCGCAGTTCACCGCAGTCGGCGCAGGCCTGGACACGCAGCTCGCCCTGGGCGGCGTACCGCCAGAAGGGGGCGCCGTCGGGGTCGATGACAGGACTCAGCATGCTCCTCAACTCCTCAGCAGCAGGGCGGAGGTGGGTACCCCCTCGCCGGCGGTGACCAGGCAGGTGGCGGCGCCCGGGACCTGGGCGGTACCGGTGCCCCGCAGCTGCTTCACGCCCTCGGTGATCAGGTTGAACCCGTGGACATAGGCCTCGCTGAGCCCGCCGCCCCCGGTGTTCAGCGGCAGCCGCCCGCCGATCTCGAGGGCGCCGCCCTCCGTGAAGGCGCCGCCCTCACCCCGGTCGCAGAAGCCGTAGCCCTCCAGGGAGAGCGGTATGAGGGGCGTGAACGCGTCGTAGATCTGGGCGACGTCCACGTCCTGCGGGGTGAAGTCGGCGTGCTTCCACAGGTGCCGGGCGGCGGTCCAGGCGGGCCCGGTGAGCGGGTCGTCGTTCCAGTAGTTGACCATTCCGTGGTGCTGGGCGGGCAGGCCCTGGGCGGCGGAGTGGACGTAGACGGGCCTGCGCCGGCAGTCCCGGGCGCGCTCGCGCGAGACGACGACACAGGCCAACGCCCCGTCCGTCTCCAGGCAGTTGTCGAAGAGGCAGAGGGGTTCGCTGATCCAGCGGGAGGTCATGTACATCTCGCGGGTGAGGGGGCGGTCGTACATCACCGCGGCGGGGTTCTGGTTGGCCCGGTTGCGGCAGGCGAGGGCGACGTTGAACAGGTGATCCCGGGTGGCGCCGTACTCGTGCAGATAGCGGCGGGTGAGCATGGCGATCTCGTCGGCCGGGCGGAGCAGCCCGAAGGGGCGGGTCCACTGGGCGGGTGTGGGGAGTTGGGCGGTGGTGTTCGTCCAGGGCCGCGGCCCGCTGCCCCGCTTCCGGGACCGCCAGGCGACCCCGACCGTGGCCTGCCCAGTGGCGATGGCGGCGGCGAGATGGGCGACGGTGGCGCAGGAACCGCCGCCGCCGTAGCCGATCTTGCCGAAGAAGGTGAGGTCACCGAGCCCGAGGGCCTTGGCGAGCTCCACCTCGTCGGTCTCCTCCATCGTGTACGAGGCCAGGGCGTCGACCTCGCCCGGAGCGATCCCGGCGTCGTCCAGGGCGGCGAGGACGGCACGGCAGGCGAGGGTCCGCTCGTCCTCGGGAAGCTGCCGGGCGAAGGCGGTCTGCCCGATCCCGACGATGGCCGTCGCATCCTTCAGCCCTGCCATGAGCACACCTCCACGCCGGAACCGGCTTGCTGACAGTCCGTCAGGCTAGCGCTAATCTGACGGACAGTCAGCTACGTGTTCGGGAGGCCGGTGTGCGCGGAGACGTGGAGTGGGGCAGCATTCCGGGGCTGGTACGGAGCGCGGCCGAGCGGTACGGCGACGCCGAGGCGGTCGTGGAGGGCCGGACGAGGATCTCGTACGCCGAACTGGGCGCCCGCGTGGAACGCGCGGCCGCGGCCTGCCTGGCGAACGGGGTGTCGCCGGGGGACCGCGTCGCCATCTGGGCGCCGAACTCACTGGACTGGATCGTCTCGGCGCTGGGCGCGGTGTCGGCCGGGGCGGTCCTGGTCCCGCTGAACACCCGCTTCAAGGGCACGGAGGCAGCCGACGTCCTGCAGCGCAGCCGGGCCCGCCTGCTGTTCGTGACGGGCACGTTCCTGGGCACGTCGTACGTGGCGTCGTTGCGGCGGGCCGCGGGGGAAGGGCCCGGGAACGGCCGGGGCCCACTGCCCGGACTGCCCTCCCTGGAGCAGGTGGTGGTCCTGTCGGACGACGCCCCGGCCGACTTCCGCACCTGGAAGGACTTCCTGGCGAGCGGCGACACGGTACGGGAGTCCGCCGTACGCTCCCGCGCATCCCAGGTCGACCCGTCCTGGCCGTCGGACATCATCTTCACCTCGGGCACGACCGGCCGCCCCAAGGGCGCGGTGATCACCCACGCTCAGACCCTCCGCGCATACGAGGTGTGGAGCGACCTGGCCGGCCTGCGCCACGACGACCGCTACCTCATCGTGAACCCCTTCTTCCACACCTTCGGCTACAAGGCCGGCATCCTGGCCTGCCTGATGCGCGGCGCGACGATGATCCCCCAGCCGGTGTTCACCGCGACGACCGCCCTGGCGAACATCGCGGCGGAACGCGTCTCCGTCCTCCCCGGTCCGCCCGCCCTCCACCAGTCCCTCCTGGACCACGCCTCCCGCGACGCCCACGACCTGTCGGCGCTGCGCCTGGTGGTGACCGGCGCGGCGGTGGTCCCGCTCCGCCTGGTCGAACGGCTGCGCGGCGAACTCGGCGTGGAGACGGTCCTCACGGCGTACGGCCTCTCCGAAGCGAGCGGCATCGTCACGATGTGCCGCCGCGGCGACGACCCCACGGTGATCGCATCGACGTCCGGCCGGGCCGTCCCGGGCACGGAGGTACGGGTCGATGCTCCCTTCGGCACCCCCGGCGAGGTCCTCGTCCGCGGCTTCAACGTCATGCGCGGCTACTTCGAGGACCCGGCGGCCACGGCGGAGGTCCTGACACCGGACGGCTGGCTGCGCACCGGCGACGTGGGCGTCCTGGACGAGGCGGGCAACCTGCGCATCACCGACCGCATCAAGGACATGTTCATCGTCGGCGGCTTCAACGCCTACCCCGCGGAGATAGAGCAGGTCCTCGGCCTGCATCCGGACGTGTCCGACGTCGCCGTCATCGGCGTACCGGACGCTCGCCTGGGCGAGGTCGGCAAGGCGTACGTGGTACGCCGCGCGGGGGCCGTACTGACCGGGGACGACCTGATCGCATGGGCACGCCGGGAGATGGCGAACTACAAGGTGCCGCGGACGGTGGAGTTCGTGGGGGAACTGCCGCGGAACGCGAGCGGGAAGGTGGTGAAGGGGGAGCTCAGGGCACGCCGGTGAAGAGTCACCTGGAGGCGGTTTCCGCCTTACGGTGCTGCCGCGGCCGGGGCGGCGGACCCAGGTCACCGGAGTGCACCGAGCGGGCGTCGACGGAACCGGACCGGCGCCGCCACCCGCCGGGCACCTCGGCCATGACGAGCCCCAGGGTGACCCAGAACAGGCTGTCGATGCGGTCGAGGTTGGCCGGGTGGTCCAGCATGCACATCAGGAAGAAGCCGGTCAGCGCGGCCAGCCCGACCGTGCCGATCACCGACTTGGCCCGGGCGGCCCGGGCGGCCGAGATCCAGGCGACCACGGTCACGGAGAGGATGGCGAGCAGACCGAGGGGCCCGGTCTCGACGAGCCAGTTCAGCCACAGGTTGTGGGCGTGCACGAAGACCCGGTCGCCGTCCGCCCCGGCCGATATGACGGCCCCCGACCGCCCGAGGCCCACGCCCAGCGGATTGTCCGCGGCGATGTCCAGGGCCGCGTTCCAGGCCTGCCCGCGCACGCCGAGCGAGTCCCCGGCCCGCGACACGACGGCGATGGCAGCCCCCGCTCCGACGAGTATCACGAGCCCCACCCCCGCCAGGATCCGCCGCTGGGCCCGGTCGGCGAGCCGCGGCGCCAGCCAGTAGGCCCCGCCCAGCACCAGCAGCCCGGCCGCCCCGCCACATACCCGGCACGGGAGAAGGTGGTGAGCAGTGCCCCGTGTCCCAGGGCGCCGACGAGGACGATCGCGGTACGGGCGGTCCGCTCGTCCACGGACACGGCGGCGAGCAGCACGAACGGCAGCAACAGGACCAGAAAGGCGGCGAGCAGATTGGGATTGGCGAACGTCCCGACGGCCCGTATCAGCGCCCCGTCGCCGCCCGTCGCACAGGACACGTCGGCGAGGAGGCCGGTACGGCAGAAGCCGGTCGGCGTCTCATTGGTCACCTGGGAGAAGGCCACCGCCCCGGCCGCCGCCACACCGGCCAGCGCGAGCAGCCCGACCGCCCGCCAGGACTCGGGCTGGGTGCGGCGCAGACCGACGACCAGGTAGTAGCAGCCGACGACGGTGAGCAGTCCGCGCAACGGCGCGGTGGGATGGCCGCCCAGGTAGGTGACGGCCAGAGCGGTGAGGAGCAGCGCGGCGACGGGCAGGTCGAGCCGGGTACGAAAGTCACGCAGCCGGGCCCGGGCACGCCCCCGCACGGGCACGATCAGCGCGATCAGCCCGATCACCAGCAGCAGCCGCACCGGCGTCACGACCCCGACGAGCGGGTCGTCCGGAAAGAAGTCGGTCGCACCGTCCACCAGCACGACGGCCGCCACAGCGAGCGGCACGAACTGTACGAACTGAGCAAAGGCCCCCGGCAGTCCAGAGCCGGTCGCCGCGGAGGTCCGGTCGTATGCCATGGCACCCGAGCGTGGCGGCGCGGGACGTACTGCGGGTGTCGGAGTTGCTAACGGTGCGGAGCGGCTGGGGGGCCGGGGCGCGGATTCGGTCTCGCTGGCGGGGTGGAGTGGGGTTGGGGTGGAGTGGGGTGGTGGCGGACGGTGGTGCGGCGGGACGCCGGCCGGCGACGGCGTCCCGCGGCGGGTCGGTCTGGCTGCCGGTGATCAGCGATCAGCCGTCAGCCGCCGAGGTGTTGGCCGACGGTAGCCGTTCATCCGAAGGCACGCACGGCCTGGTAGTACGTCCACGCCGTGCTGTTGCAGGCGGTCTTGGTCCCGCCGCTGTAGTTGTTGCAGACGCGCTTGAGGTCCTCGTAGAAGGCGCTGTCCAGGCGGGCCTTGTTGGCGTCGAAGGCGCCTGCCGCCTTGTAGTTGCGGTAGCCGAAGTCGTGACGGGCGCAGGACATGGCGAAGGGGAAGCCGAACGGGTTGTCCGGCGAGGAGGAGCAGTAGTCGGTCGACCAGTCGAAGGCGTACGCCGACCAGGCGGCCTGGTTCGTACGGGCGGCGGCCCAGGTGTTGTAGCTGGACGCGCTGGTCTGCGTCCAACTGGCGAGGACCTGCGGCTTGTCGGCCGGAGCGGCGGTGGCGGCGGTCGCGGTACCGACGACGGCGACCAGGGAGAGAGTCGAGGCGGCAAGAGCAGTGGCGAGTCTGCGGTGCATCCCACACCTCCATGAGGCTGCTGCCCGCCCATCGGGCAACAGGTTCATGACAAGAGGATCGGCATCGCACCCATGCCTTTACACCTCATGTGCCCTAATGGGCCATTAACTCTTGGACATGACGGGCGTTCAACACATGAACGGACACCGGGAGTTAGCAGTCTCTGCGGCACCCGCCGACTGGTGAGGTGGCCGTCGGGGCCGCCCGCTTCTTTGTCAGTGTCGTGCTTCCGCGAGGCGAGTAAAGGGCGCTCCACTCCGCTGCGCTGCGTTCCGCGTCGGCTGCGCCGATCGGCCTGCGGCCGACCCTTGACTCGGCTCGCTCCAGCACGGGTGAGAAGCGAGCGGGCGGCCCGGAAAGGCGGGTGCCCAGGTCGGCCGGCCATGCGGGTGGGGTGGGGGTTGGCCGGGGTGGGGGCGCGTCAGCGTCTCGCATGCACGCCGGGTGGGGTTGGCGGCTTGCGGATGGTGGGTGGCTGGGGCGCGTCGGCAGGGGTGGGGCACGCCGGGTCGGCTTGGCGGCATTCGGCCGGTGGGTGGTTGGGGCGCGTCGGCAGGGTGGGGCACGCCGGGTCGGCTTGGCGCATTCGGCCGTGGTGGTTGGGGCGCGTCGGCAGGGTGGGGCACGTCGGGTGGGCTTGGCGGCAAGCGGCCCGGTGGGGGGGCTGGGGCGGACGCGGCAGTCCGTCCGGGCATGCCGGGTCGGCTCAGCGGCATCGGGCCGGTGGATGGTGGGCGGGTGGCAGCGTCCGGGATCTGTGACTGGCAAGGCGTCCCCCGTGGCTCCGGTGCCAGACGCTGGCACTGGCACTGGCGCTGTCGCTGTCGCTGGACCAGCAATTGGCCGCTTTCGGCCACCCAGCAGGGGAGAAAGCCCAGGTGGGACTGCCTGCCCGTGGCCCAAATCGGCCAATTACCTGCCGGGGTGCGGTCCGTGAGGCTGGTGTGACAGCAGTGACCTGCCAGGGCGCCACCGGCGAGTCCGCGTCCCCGCCCCGCGTCCCTGCCCCGCCCGCGGGGCCTCCCGCCGGGCGGAGGCCGCCAAGCCGACCCGGCCTGCCCCACCCCTGCTGGCGCACCCCAACCACCCACCACCCGCAAGCCGCCAAACCGAGCCGGCGTCCCCCCACCCCGCCGCCGCGACCCCCCACAAGCCCACCGCTCGCCGCCAAGCCCACCCGGCGTGCATGCGAGGCGCGACCGCGCCCGCCAACCCCGGCCCGCTCCGCAGCCGACGGAGGTGGCCGCCCGCCTCGGCCACCGCCTTTCCGGGCCGCTCGCTCGCTTCTCACCCGTGCTGGAGCGAGGCGAGTCAAGGGTGGCCCGCAGGGCCATCGCCGAAGGCGACGCGGAACGCAGCGCAGCGGAGTGGAGCGCCCTTTACTCGCCTCGCGGAAGCACGACACTGGCCAAGAAGCGAGCGGCCCCGACGGTCACTGAACGTCGTCGACGAGGTGAGGTCGGCGTTCACTTCGGGGCACTGCGGTTGTCGCCAATGCCGTACGGATCTGCTGGATCACCTGCGCGGGGCGGTGGAAGACGTCCTCGGCGGTGAAGCGGAGGACGAGTCGGACCTCGGGGCACTGCTGGAGCTGGTTGAAGCGGGCCACGTCGCGGCGATGGGAGTTGCGGGTGCCGTGATAGGCGTACCCCTCGATCTCGACGGCCAGGCCTGCCTGGCGGAAGAGGAAGTCGAGAATGATGCGGCGGCCGCTCGGGGTGCGGAGTTCGACTTGGGACTCGGGGCGTAGTCCGGCGTCGTACATGCGCAGGCGGGCGATGGTCTCGGCCGGCGATCCGGCGCGGGGGTCGCATAGGCGCAGCCACTTGAGGGCTCGGGTCGTCCCACGGTGAGAGGTGTCGAGAAGCGCGGCGGAGATCGCGTCGAGGTCGGTCAGCGGGGCGCGGCGTACGCCTCCGACCCTGCGACAGGTGAGGGCTGACTCCACGGCGACGACCGCCTCGTCCCTCGGCTCGGTCCGCAGCAGGTCGGCGACCGTGCGCACCGCCCCGGTGACGCGTAGGCCCTGCCGCTCCGCCACGTCTCCGTCGCTGAGAGGGATGCGATGCACGCGCACGCCCGCGCCCCCGCGTCGGAGGGCCAGGGCCGGGTCGGTGAACTCAAGAGGTGCGCGAGTGGCCGGGGTGAGCGTCTCGATCCGCCAGAGGGCAGCCGCTGAACGGTGGCTGACGACGAGCCTCGGCCTGAGCAACTGCGCTGCTCGGAGCCGTGTGTGCCAGTCCTGCCCCCGCCCCGGCTCGATCCAGGTGCCGTTCTGGAACTGCGTCCAGCCCTCGGCCCGGAGAGCCCGGAGAAGACTCCGTGCAGGCCAGCCGGCGGCGACCGCACGCGAGGTGAGAAGGACGCCTCCCTGCGCCAACTTCTGCAACGCCGTTCGCTCCACCCCACCAAGATCGCAAAGTTGGCGGTGCTTCCGTCCGCCCTGTGGATAACCTCGCTTGCCTCTCCGTGGAGACAGGAGGAATTGGCCGGTTTCGGCCAGCCGGAGGGGCTGTCGGGAGGGAATCGAAGGGTGGGTTGGCCGAGAGCGGCCAATCATCGTCGGCGTGAGGGCCTGAGTCGAGCGTATGTCACTGCTCTTGGCACACCTCGGCCGCGACGGCACCCCCTCCGTGCCGTCGCGGCCGGTCCCCGTTGAAGAAGGACTCTCAGGCCTCTTCGCCGGTGACGTGCGTGTCCTGCGGCTTGGCCGTGCCGCCGTCGGTGCTCGTCACGTGGGTGTCGAGCGGCTTGGTGGTGCCGTCGTCGACGTCCGTGACGTGGGTGTCCTGCGGCTTGACGGTGCCGTCGTCCTTCTTCGCTGCGTCGGCCATGGTGTCCAACTCCTGTAGCAGTGGTGGATGGGCCCGCCCGGCAACTCCCCCGTGGGTCGCCGGGCGGGTTGTACAAGGCCGTTCACCCTAGTGGTGAGGCCTGCGCCCGACCCGTCTGCCCCCCGACGCGACGGATCGTCATGCAGGAGAGAGTGCCGGGTGGCGATAAACGAACGATGAACGCGCCCTCATGGAGCTCAAGCGGCGGCCAGCGCCAGGAGGGAGCGCACCTCTGAGGCCTCCGGCGAGCTGAGGTTCTCGTAGATGACCAGGGCTTCTCGCCAGCATACTTGCGCCCTGCCGACCTGCCCGAGAGCACTGAGCGCCCGCCCGAGCACGGTCAGGACGTTGCCGCGCCGCCATTCGCCGCCGATGCCGCGCAGCACGGTGAGCGCGCTCTCGGCATTGGAGGCGGCCTTCGCCGGGCGCTGGGCAGCGAGGTCGACCTCGGCGAGCCGGAACAGCGTCATACCTTCCCAGAGGCGTTGCCTGCTGTCCCTGAATGCGCCCAGGGCCTCCTGCAGTTGAGAGGATGCGGCGTCGGTCTGTCCCGCCTGAGCCAGGGCGAGGCCGAGTGCGTAGCGGCCGTTGGCGCCGCGCAGGGCATGCCCCAGGCGGTCGTATATGTCAGTGCCGCGTTGGGCGAGTTCGATCGCACTGGAGGTGCGGCCGACAGCCAGGTGCGAGCGTGAGAGGTTGCACAGGGCGCTGGCCTCGCCGGGGAGATTTCCGTCGGACCGGAAACTCGCGATCGCCTCCTGGAGGTACGCGGCCGCTTCCGTGTGCCGGTTCTGATAGATCGCGACGACCCCGCGATGGTTCGGCACCCAGCAGCTCAACGCGGGGTCGGTGATCTCCTGCGCCAGTCGCATCGCGTGCTCCGCTTCGCTGTCCGCCTGCTCGAAGCGCCCACCCGCGAGGTGGGCCTCGGTCAGCGTCGTGCGGGACCGCGCCTCTACCTGGTCGTTTCCCGCGGCCTGCGCCGAGTCGCGCGCGAAGGCCGCGACTGTCTCGTACTCACGAGAGTTCGCGCCGGACTCGGCGAGATCCTTCGAAGCCCAGAGGAGGTCCACCGCACGTTTCAGGCTGCCCTGCCCGATCGACTGACGTACACAGGCCAGCAGACAGTTCGCCTCGGCATACAGCCAGTCCTGGGCCTGATGCCGATCCTCGAACGTCAGCCCCTGGTACTCGGTCGGCTCCAGATGATCCACCAACCGATCCCCGGGCCGCTCCCTCGCATAAACCCCAGCCGCAGTGGCCAGATAGAAGTCCAGCAACCGCGACAGCGCCGCCTCGCGCTCGCTCGGTGGGTGCTCGTCGCGTTCGGCGCACGCACGCGCGTAGAGCCGCACCAGATCATGGAAGCGGTAGCGGCCGGGCGCCGCCGACTCCAGGAGTGACGTGTCGACGAGGGACTCCAGCAAGTCCTCCGTCTCCTCCACCGGCAGGTCCAGGACCGCCGCAGCCGCCGCCAGGGAGATGTCCGGTCCGTCTGCCAGCCCCAGCAACCTGAACGCCCGCGCCTGGGCCGGCTCCAGTGCCCCGTACCCCAGCTCGAAGGTCGCCTTCACTGCCAGGTCCCCGGCCTGCAACTCATCCAGCCGGCGTCGCTCGTCCGCGAGCTTCGCCGCCAGTACCGACACCGTCCAGGTGCGCCGGGCGGCCAGCCGGGATGCGGCGATCCTGATGGCCAGCGGCAGGAAACCGCACGCCGCCACCACGTCGAGGGCGGCCTTCCGTTCCGACGCGACCCGTTCCTCGCCCACGATCTTGGTGAACAGCGACAGCGCCTCGTCGGGGGACATGACGTCGAGGTCGACCAGGTGGGCACCGGCCAGGTCCACCATCCGGACGCGGGAGGTCACCAGTGCCGCGCAGCCGGAGGTCCCCGGCAGCAGCGGGCGTACCTGGGCGGCATCGCGGGCGTTGTCCAGCAGTACGAGTACACGTCGGCCGTCCAGCACCGACCGGTACAGCGCCGAGCGCTCCTCCAGGGAGTCCGGGATCGCCGAGTCCGCCGTCCCCAGAGCCCTGAGGAACGAACCCAGTACCGTCTCCGGTTCCGCCGCCCGGGCGCCGGCGCCCTGCAGATCGACGTACAGCTGCCCGTCCGGGAACGCCGAGCGCGCCTGGTGGGCGACATGGACCGCCAGTGTCGTCTTGCCCACGCCGCCGATGCCGGCCAGCGCCGAGACCGCCATCACCCGGCCCTCCGCCGACGCCAGCACCTCGCTCAGCTCGGCGACGAAGGAGGAACGGCCCGTGAAGTCGGGGACAGTTGCGGGGAGTTGGGCCGGGCGGACGGGGGTGGAGGCCGGCTCCGCAGCCGGTGCCGACGGTTCCGCCAGGCCGGGGTCCGCCTGGAGGATGCGGTGCTGCAAGTCCTGCAGGCCCGGGCGTGGGTCCACCCCCAGCTCGTCCGCCAGCAGCCGCCGCGTGTCCGCGTACACCGCCAGCGCCTCCGCCTGCCGGCCGCTCCGGTACAGCGCCAGCATCAGCAGCTCACGCAGGCGTTCGCGCAGCGGATGCGCCGCCGTCAGTGCCGTCAGCTCCGACACCGCCTCCGCATGGCAGCCCTGCTCCAGGTCCATGTCCAGGCGGGATTCGAGGAGTTGCAGCCGCCATTCCTCCAGCCGGACCCGCTGGGCCTCCGCATACGGCCCCGGTACGCCCGCCAGCGCCTCGCCGTCCCACAGGGCCACCGCGCGCCCGAGCAGCTCGCGCGCCCGGCACAGGTCTCCTGCGCTCTTCGCCTTCTCCGCGTCCGTCGCCAGGCCCTGCGTCACCGCCAGGTCCAGCGCCCCGTCCGCGACGGAACGGATCGCGTAGCCGCCCGACTCGCTCACCAGGACGCCGGCGTCCAGGACCTTGCGCAGCCGGGAGGCGTACGTCCGCAGGGCCGCCAGTGCCTGGGACGGCGGCTCCTCGCCCCACAGTGCGTCGATCAGCTCCGCCGCGGTCGCCGTACGGCCCTCGCGCAGCAGCAGCGCGGCCAGCAGGGCGCGTTGCTGGGGGGAACCGGTGCTCAGCGACTCCTCGCCGCGCCAGGCGCGCACCGGCCCGAGCACGCTGAAGCGCAGCGTCTCCGGCTCCTGCGCAGAGCCCGGACGCCTCTGTACCGGCACCTGCGGAGGTACCTCGTCCATCGCCGTCCCCCTAGACATCCTGAGCAACCCTGTCAGTTTGCCTTGCTCATGGCGGATGCGTCAGCCGCGCGAGACCGCACTCACAGCCAGGCGCGCGGGACACCACAAGTCCCTCACACCCTCTTCGCACACTTCCGCACTGACCTGAGCGCGAAGCCCCGTCCGAGATACACCCAGCCGGAGACCAGGTAGCTGACGGGTCGTCAGATCGGCGCTACCTTGCCTCCATGGACACCTCCTTCCCGAAGATCATCTCCGTCGACGACCACACCGTCGAACCCCCGAACGTCTGGCAGGACCGGCTCCCGAAGAAGTACCTCGACACCGGGCCGCGCATCGTTCGCGCCCCCCTGAAGGAAATGACCTTCCTCGGCGGCCGCTTCAAGCCCGTCATGGGGCAGCCGGACGACGACGGCCCGATCGGCGACTGGTGGGTCTACGAGGACCTGCACCGCCCCCTCACCCGCCTCGACACCGCCGTCGGCTACAGCAGGGACGAGATCAAGCTGGAGATCATCACCTACGAGCAGATGAGGCCGGGCTCGTACGACGTCCCCGCCCGTCTCGCCGACATGGACGTCAACCACGTCCAGTCCGCCCTCTGCTTCCCCACCTTCCCCCGCTTCTGCGGCCAGACCTTCACCGAGGCCGCCGACCACGAGCTCGGCCTGCTCTGCATCCGCGCCTACAACGACTGGATGGTGGAGGAGTGGTGCGGGCCCGAGGCTCAGGGGCGGCTCATCCCCCTCACCCTCATCCCCCTCTGGGACGCCGGGCTGGCGGCGGCAGAAGTCCGGCGCAACGCGGCGCGCGGCGTCCGGGCCGTCGCCTTCTCCGAGATGCCCCCGCACCTGGGCCTGCCCTCCGTCCACACCGACGACTGGGACCCCTTCCTCGCCGCCTGCGACGAGACCGGCACGGTCATCGCGATGCACATCGGCTCCAGCAGCCGTATGCCCTCCACCTCCGCCGACGCCCCGCCCGCCGTCGGCTCCACCATCACCTTCGCCAACTGCTGCTTCTCGATGGTCGACTGGCTGATGAGCGGTAAGTTCGAGCGGTTCCCGAACCTCCGCGTCATGTACGCCGAGGGGCAGATCGGGTGGATTCCGTACATCCTCGAGCGCGCCGACGTCGTCTGGGAGGAGAACCGCGCCTGGGGCGGTGTCGCCGACAAGGTGCACCGGCCGCCGTCCGAGCTGTTCGCCGAGCACGTCCACGGCTGCTTCTTCGACGACGCCTTCGGGCTCCGCAACCTGGACTCCATCGGAGTCGGCAACGTCCTCTACGAGACCGACTACCCGCACTCCGACTCCACCTGGCCGAAGTCCCGCGAGGTCGGTGAGGCCCAGATGGGGCACCTGGCGGCGGACGTCGTGGAGCGGATCGTACGGCGCAACGCCATCGAGCTGCTCGGGCTGACCGACGACGGCCTGTGGGTCGGGCCATGAGCCTTCGCTACGGCATCCAGCTCCCCGTCCAGTCCCAGAGCACCCTCTACACCGAGCCCTGGGAGGCCGCCGCCGGCCCCGACGACCTCGTCGCCGTCGCCCGCGCCGCGGACCGCGCCGGGTTCGACTACGTCGCCTGCTGCGACCACGTCGCCATCCCGCGTCGGCTCGCGCCCGCGATGAGCACGGTGTGGTACGACCCCGTGGCCACCCTCGCCCATCTGGCGGCGGTCACCGAACGCGTCCGGCTCCTCTCCCATGTCGCCGTCGTCGGACTGCGGCACCCCCTGATCACCGCCAAGCAGTACGCCACCCTCGATCACCTCTCGAGCGGTCGCCTGATCCTGGGGGTCGGCGCCGGGCATGTGCAGGAGGAGTTCGAGGCGCTCGGGGTGGACTTCCGGCAGCGCGGCGCCGTACTCGACGAGTCCATCGACGCCCTGCGGGCCGCTCTCGGCCCGGACGAGTTCCCCGTGCATCACGGCAAGCTGTACGAGTTCCACGATCTCGGGCAGCGTCCCCGGCCCGCCCAGCCAAGCGTTCCCCTCTGGGTCGGCGGCTCCTCGCCCGCCGCCGTACGCCGGGCCGCGCTCAAGGGTGACGGCTGGCTGCCGCAGGGCGATCCGCGGGACCGGCTGCCCGGGCAGATCGCCCGGCTGACAGCACAGCGGGCGGAGGCGGGCATCGAGGCCCCGCTCACCATCGGTGCCCTCACCGAGCCGCTCTACGTCGGCCGCCCCACCTGGGACGTCGGCCGCCGCACCCTCACCGGTGACCCCGACGCCCTCGCCGAGTCCCTGCGGGCCTACCGGGCGATGGGTGTGCACCAGATCCAGGTGCGGTTCCGCAGTCGGAGCCGCGCCGAACTCACCGACCAGATGACCGCATTCGGCGCCGACGTGGCTCCGTACCTGTGAGGAGAACGCATGGGCAAGCTGGACGGACGTGTCGTGATCGTCACCGGTGCGGCGCGCGGGCAGGGGGAGCAGGAGGCCCGGCTGTTCCGGGAGGAGGGCGCCGAGGTCGTCGTCACCGATGTCCTGGACGACGCGGGCGAGGCGCTCGCCAAGGAGATCGGAGCCCGATACGTCCATCTCGACGTGGGGCGGGAGGACGACTGGCGCGCCGCGGTGGCCGCCGCCGAGGAGGCGTACGGCCGGGTCGACGGGCTCGTCAACAACGCCGGCATCCTGCGCTTCAACGCCCTCGTGGACACTCCCCTCGAGGAGTTCATGCAGGTCGTGCAGGTGAACCAGGTCGGCTGCTTTCTGGGTATGAAGACCGTGGCACCCCACCTGGAGACGGGCGGCACGATCGTCAACACCGCCTCCTACACCGGCATGACCGGCATGGCGGCCGTCGGCACCTACGCGGCCACCAAGCACGCCGTCATCGGCCTCACCCGGGTCGCCGCCCTGGAGCTGGCCCACCGGAGCATCCGCGTCAACGCCATGTGCCCGGGTGCCATCGACACGGCCATGTCCAACCCGGCGCTCCTGGACCCGGACGCGGACCCCGTGCAGACCTCGCAGGCCCTGGACGGGCTGTACCGCAGGCTGGTGCCGCTGGGGCGGATCGGGCGGCCGGAGGAGGTGGCGCGGCTGGCGCTGTTCCTGTCCTGCGAGGACTCCTCGTACATCACCGGGCAGCCGTTCGTGATCGACGGGGGATGGCTGGCCGGCGTCAGCATCATCTGACGGCCCATCAGCTATTGACGGTACGCACCCCCGGTGCCACAGTCGGCGGCAGCGAAGAAACCTGACGGTGCATCAGAAAAGACCCGGGACGGTGAACCTCCTTGGAATTCGGGCTCTTTGTACAGGGATACGTGGGCAAGCGCGCCGAGACCGACCCGCTCGCCGAGCACAAGGCGCTGATGGAGGAGGCCGAGTACGTCATCCAGGCGGACAGGTCCGGGTTCAAGTACGCCTGGGCGTCCGAGCACCACTTCCTGGAGGAGTACTCCCACCTCTCCGCCAACGACGTCTTCCTCGGCTACCTCGCCCACGCCACCGAGCGCATCCACCTCGGCTCCGGCATCTTCAACCCGCTCGCCCAGGTCAACCATCCGGTGAAGGTCGCCGAGAAGGTCGCCATGCTCGACCACCTCACCGAGAACCGCTTCGAGTTCGGCAGCGGACGCGGCGCGGGCAGCCACGAGATCCTCGGCTTCCTCCCCGGGATCACCGACATGAACTACACCAAGGAGATCTGGGAAGAGACCATCGCCGAGTTCCCCAAGATGTGGCTCCAGGACGAGTACGCCGGGTTCCAGGGCAAGCACTGGTCGCTGCCGCCGCGGAAGGTCCTGCCGAAGCCGTACGGCAGGTCGCACCCGGCGATGTGGTACGCGGCCGGGTCACCGCCCTCGTACGCGATGGCCGCCCGCAAGGGGCTCGGCGTGCTCGGCTTCAGCGTGCAGAAGGTCTCCGACATGGAGTGGGTGCTGGAGCAGTACAAGACCGCGGTCGTCGAGGCCGAGCCGATCGGGGACTTCGTCAACGACAACGTGATGGTGACGACCACCGCGATCTGCGCGCCGACGCACGAGGAAGCGATACGGATCGCGGCGAACGGTGGGTTGCACTACTTGCCGTCGTTGGTGTTCCGGTACCACGACACCTTCCCGCGTCCCGAGGGCTTCCCCGTGTGGCCGGAGACGCTCCCCGCGTACACGGAGGAGTTCGTCGAAGTCCTCATCGAGGAGGAGCTGTTGGTCTGCGGTGACCCCGACGAGGTGTTGCGGCAGTGCAAGCGGTGGGAGCAGGCCGGGGCCGACCAGTTGAGTTTCGGGCTGCCGGTGGGGGTGCCGAAGGAGGAGACGTTGCAGACCATTCGCCTCATCGGCGAGCACGTGATTCCGAAGATCGACACGGATCCGGTACATCGGACCTCCCGGTTCCGGGCTGCCGCGTAATCGCCGTTGCGGGGTGCGGGTGTTCTGTGGCTGGTCGCGCCCACGCGGCGGAGCCGCATGTCGACGCAGTCCCGCGCCCCTGGGTATCTCCACCGGCCCGGAGTCAGGAGGCAAGGCTCATGCTCGATCACGTCATCAAGGGCGCGACCGTCGTCGACGGCACCGGCGCGCCCGCGTACACCGCCGACGTCGGGATACGGGACGGTCGTATCGCCGTCATCGGCACGATCAGCGAAGGGGGCCGGACCACCGAGGACGCGCACGGCCTCGTCCTCGCCCCCGGCTTCGTCGACCCGCACACCCACTACGACGCCCAGCTCTTCTGGGACCCGTACGCCACTCCCTCCCTCAACCACGGAGTGACCACGGTCGCCGCCGGCAACTGCGGGTTCACCCTCGCCCCGCTCAACCCCGACCGCCCCGAGGACGCCGACTACACCCGTCGCATGATGTCCAAGGTCGAGGGCATGTCGCTGGTGGCGCTGGAGGAAGGGGCGCCGTGGAGCTGGCACACCTTCGGTGAGTATCTGGAGGCCCTCGAGGGGCGGATCGCGGTCAACGCCGGGTTCATGGTGGGGCACTGCGCGCTGCGGCGGTACGTGATGGGCCCGGATGCGGTGGGCGGGCAGCCGAGCGAGGAGCAGCTCGCGGCGATGCTCCGGTTGTTCCACGAGGCGATGGACGCGGGGGCGTGGGGCCTGTCCACCACCCAGTCGTCCACCCACTCCGACGGCGACGGGAAGCCGGTCGCCTCCCGGCACGCGCAGCCCGCCGAGCTGCTGGCTCTGTCCCGGGCGGTCGGCGAGCACGAGGGAACGCAGATCGAGGCGATCGTCGCGGGCTGCCTGGACCAGTTCAGCGACGCCGAGATCGACCTGTTCGTGGAGATGAGCGCGGCGGCGGGCCGGCCGCTGAACTGGAACGTTCTGACCATCGACGCGGCCGTCCCCGAGCGCGTGCCCCGCCAGCTCCTCGCCGGTGAACGGGCGCGCAAGGCGGGCGGCCGGGTGGTGGCGCTGACCATGCCGATCCTCACGCCGATGAACATGTCCCTCGGCACGTTCTGCGCGCTGAACCTCATCCCCGGCTGGGGCCCGGTCCTGGGCCTGCCCGTGCCCGAGCGGATCGCGAAGCTGAAGGATCCCGCCGTGCGGGCCGGGATGCTGAAGCGGGCGGCTTCCAAGGAAGCCGGCGTCTTCCGGCGGCTGGCGGACTTCGGGCGGTACGTCATCGGTGACACGTACAGCGAGGCGAACGCCGGGCTGACCGGCCGGGTCGTCCGGGACATCGCAGCGGAACGCGGCCAGGACCCCTTCGCCTGCCTGGTCGACATCTGCGCGAACGACGACCTCCGTACGGTCCTGTGGCCCATGCCCCCCGACAACGACCCGGCGTCCTGGGCGCTGCGGGCCGAGACCTGGCAGCACGAGGACGTCCTGCTGGGCGGCTCCGACGCGGGAGCCCATCTGGACCGGATGTGCGGGGCGCCGTACACCACCCGGTTCCTCGGGGACTGTCTGCGCGGGCGGAAGCTGGTCGGGCTCGAGCAGGCGGTGAAGATGCTGACGGACGACCCGGCGCGGCTGTTCGGCCTGCGGGAGCGGGGCCGGGTGGCGGAGGGCTGGCATGCGGACCTCGTCCTGTTCGACCCGGAGCGCATCGACGCCGGTACGGCCACCCTGGTGCACGACCTGCCGGGAGACAGCCCGCGCCTGGACTCCAGGGCGCTCGGTGTACGGGCCGTCTGGGTCAACGGGGTGGAGGCGATCCGGGACGACGTGGTGAGCGGGGCGGTTCCGGGGCGGGTGCTGCGCTCGGGGGGACACGCGGACGGTGAGCACGAGGTGAGCCAGCGGCTGTTCGTCGGCGGGGAGTGGGTCGAGCCCGAGGACTGTTACGCGGTCGTCGACCCCGCGACGGAGGAGACCGTCGGCTGGGCGCCGGAGGCCTCGCGGGATCAGGTGCACGCGGCCTGCGCCGCGGCCCGCGAGGCCTTCGGGCCCTGGTCGCGCACCCCCGCGGAGGAGCGGGCGGCGGTGCTGGCGCGGGCCGCGGACATCATCCGGAGCCGTCTGGTCCAGTACGCCGAGCTGGCCCAGGCCGAGACGGGGGCGACGACGGGGACGGCCCGCGGCATGCAGGTGGGTGTGGGCGCGGCCCGTTTCCGGCGGTACGCGCGCGTGGAGCCGGCGGAGTGGGCGATCCCGCCGCAGATCAACGAGGCCGGGCCGATGGGGAAGGCCGGCGTGATGGGCGCGCTGGCCGTCCGTCAGCCCGTCGGGGTCGTCACCTGCATCACCTCGTACAACAACCCCTGGGCGAACCCGGCGGGCAAGGTCGCCCCGGCGCTGGCGATGGGCAACACGGTGGTGGTGAAACCGGCTCCGCAGGATCCGCTGTCGGTGTACCGGATGGCGGAGGCGCTGGCGGAGGCGGGTGTGCCGCGCGGGGTCGTGAACGTCGTCTCGGGACGGTCGGTGGAGGTCGGGGAGGCCGCCGTCGCGTCGGGCGATGTGGACATGGTGAGCTTCACCGGCTCGACGGCCGTCGGGCAGCGCATCGCCGAGGTGTGCGGGCGGTCCATGAAACGGCAGTTGATGGAGCTGGGCGGGAAGGGAGCGGCGGTCGTCTTCGACGACGCGGACCTCGGTTCGGCGGTGTCCGGGATCGGCACGACGTTCTCCTTCTACAGCGGCCAGATCTGCACGGCGCCGACGCGGGTGCTGGCGCAGCGCGGGGTGTACGACCGTCTGGTCGGGCAACTGGCCGCGTACGCCAGCCGGTTGAAGGTCGGCGATCCGCGCGACCCGTCCACGGTCGTCGGCCCGGTGATCTCGGCGGCGCACCGGGGGCGGGTGGAGTCGTACGTCGAACTGGGCCTTAAAGAGGGCGCGGTGGTGGTGACGGGTGGCGAACGGCCCGCACTCGACCGGGGCTTCTACGTGGCACCGACCCTGCTCGCCGACTGCACGAACGACATGCGGGTGGCCCGGGAGGAGATCTTCGGCCCGGTGGTCGTCGTGATTCCCTTCGACGAGGAGGACGAGGGGGTGGCCCTGGCGAACGACAGCGACTACGGCCTGATCGACTACGTGTGGTCGGGCGACGTGGCCCGCGCCTTCCGCGTGGCCCGCCGCCTGCGGGCCGGCGGAGTCGGCGTGAACACCGTCGGCCGCAACATGGAGGCCCCGTTCGGCGGTTTCAAGAAGAGCGGCGTCGGCCGGGACGTCGGCTCGTACGCGCTGCACGCGTACAGCGAGGTGCAGGCGATCGTGTGGCCGGGGTGAGGCGTCAGGGAGGGCTGCCGTCCTGAGGGCTCAGGTACGGCCGCCGTCCGCCAGATCCACCCGCACGGTCAGCAGTTGCGTCCCGATGACCCGGACCGCCGCGCTGTTGAGGCGCGGCAGGGTGCGCAGGCGTGCGATGGGGTCGTCGTCCGGGAGGAGGTGGGCGGTTCCCTCGTGCCAGCGGCCCCTGATCCGTACGCGCACGTGTGGGTTCGCCTGGATGTTGCGGATGTACTGGGACCGCCCGCCGAACTCCGACACCAGCCAGAAGGAGTCACCGACGCGGCGCCCGCCCACCGGTGTGCGGCGGGGGAGGCCGGAGGTGCGGCCGGTGGTCTCCAAGACCGCGTGCAGGGGGAGCCGGCGCATCAGAGGATTGGCGAGGTGGCGCTGGACGGTCGTGGCGGCGCGGAATCTGAGGTCGGCGAGACGGGGCATGGTCCGTGCGGCTCCTGTGTCGTGGCCGGGGCGGTTGTTGATTCAATGGTCCCTCGGACGCGGTGCGACGAGGGCGGTGGCCATGCGGGTCGTGACCTGGAATCTATGGTGGCGGTTCGGCCCCTGGGCGGAACGGCAGAAGGCGATCCTCGCCACACTCAGGGACCTGCGCCCCGATGTCGTCGGCCTCCAGGAGGTGTGGGGCGCGGACGGCGAGAACCTCGCCGAGTGGCTCGCCGGGGAACTCGGCCTGCACTGCGCCTGGGGTCCGTCGCACGCCCCGGAGCGCTGGCAGCGCCGGATCGGTGACGAGCGCGTCGGCATCGGCAACGCCGTCCTCAGCCGCTGGCCCGTCACCGAGCAGGCCGTCCTCCCGCTCCCCGCCCCGGCGGATGCCGACGACGGCCGGCTCGCCCTGTACGCCCGGCTGGCCACCCCCGCCTATGAGGTGCCCTTCTTCACCACCCACCTCACCTCCGCCCTGCACGCTTCGGCCACCCGCTGCCGACAGGTCACCGCACTCGCCGAGTTCGTCGCCGAACACCGCGGCGACACGCCGTTCCCGCCGGTCGTCACCGGGGACTTCAACGCCTGGCCGGACTCCGACGAGATCCGCCTCTTCGGCGGCTACAAGACGGCTCCGGCCGTCCCCCGCCAGGCCCTCATCGACGCCTGGGAGTACGCCGACCCGGCCGCCCCGTCGGCCACCTGGGACCCGGCGAACCCGTATGTCGGGCCGGACCCGGCGGTCCGGATCGACTACATCCACGTCGGCCGGCCCGGCCCGGACGGACTCGGCCATGTGCAGGGCATCCGCCGGGCCGGCGACGCGCCGGTCGACGGCGTCTGGCCCTCCGATCATGCGGCGGTCGTCGCCGACCTGGCTGCCGAGCCCGGCTCGTAGGCGAACCCGCCGGCCCCGGGTGTGCTCAGACGGCGTGCTGACGTCGCGCCGACATGATCAAGTCCCAGGTGCGCGTACCAACGGCAGTAAGTCTCCTGGCAGTTGCCGCCCTCGCCCTCACCGCGGGCTGCGGCGGCCCCGCCGAGTACGGTGAAGGGGATCGCGCCATCACGGTCGACGCCGGTGACGAGTTCACCGTCGCCGTCGACGAAAACCCCTCCACCGGCGAGCGCTGGTATCCGGCCACGCCGAAGCCCGACGCCTCGGTGGTCCGCAGCCGCGGCGACGACTACGACGCCGACGACGACACCGGGAGCCTGGTCGGCTCCGGCGGCCGGCGGGTCTTCACCTTCGAGGCCACCGGCGCGGGCCGCACCCGTATCGTGCTGCTGCACTGCCCGGTCTACGCCTGCGACGGCGACCGCGCCTCCCCGGCCCCGGCCCCGGCCCCGGCCCGACCGCACCCGTCTCCCGGCCGGCCGCCGAGCGGACGACGTACACCGTCACCGTGAAGTGAGCGAACCGAGGAAGACCGGGTTCGTGAACGCCGCCAGCGCCTCCGGCAGCGGTCCCAGTGCCGCCTCGTGCCGTAGCTCCGCCCGTACATAAGCCGCGTACGAAGGCGTCGTACGCCATTCCACGGCGCCCGAACCGGTCACCGGCAGCGGCGCACTCGTGTGCAGCACCCCCTGGTCGGTGACGAACCGGACGGTGCAGCGCGGGGCGCCGCTGACCTCCAGGCGGACGGTCACCGGTGTCTCGCGGTCCACGTCCAACCGCTCGCCGATGCCTGCGTGTTCGCCTCGCCCGCCGGAAGCCGTGAAGGACAGGACGATGTTCCTGGACTCGGCGACATACGAGCGGCCCGCGCGGATGCCCTCCTGGATCGCCTCCCGGGTGAGACCGTCGGCCAGCACCACCGTCTGCGGGCGGCCGACGACATCGGGGTCCCGGTGGGCGTCGCTGTTGCCCATCGCCGGGATCCAGTCCCGCCCGTTGCGCACCGACGACACCAGCATGCTGTCCCAGTCCGCCAGCGACATCTCGTCGTCGGGTGTCCACGGCCCGTTCCACACCTCGACGGCGTCCGCCTCGCCGAAGCCGAACTTCCAGTTGCAGCCGATGCACGTGGCGTGCGGATGGGCCGGGACCACCAGGCCGCCGGCGCGGCGGATCTGGCGGGCGAAACGGCCGTAGCGGTTGTCGCGGGCCCGGTAACGCCAGTCGATGAACGTCCCCGGCTCGACACCCAGAGCCACCACGTGACCGTTGCGGGTCGTGACCTCCTCGCCCAGCAGGACCAGCAGGTCGTCGCCCGCCACGTCGGCCCAATGGGCGTGGGAAGCATGCGTGTTGTGCTCGGAGGTGTTGATGAAGTCCAGGCCCGCCGCACGCGCGAGGGCTGCGATCTCCGCCGGGGTGCGACGGCCGTCGGAGTACCAGGAGTGCAGGTGGCAGTCGCCCCGGTACCAGTCCCGGCCCCGGCCCTTCGCCCGCTCCGGCGGGTAGACCACGTCCGGGGCCTCGCCCTGCTCGCCGTACGTCAGCGTGATCGTGATCTCGTACGTCAGCCCCTGCGGCGCCACCGTGTACGGGCCCAGCGCGATGTGCCAGGTGCCGGGGCGGATCGGCCCCGGGAGGTAGCCGGGCGTCGCCTCGTCCGCGCGGATGAAGAACTCCGTGCGCGCCCCTCCCGACCAGCCCCTGAAGCCCCGGCCGCCCAGCTCGGTACCGCGTTCGTCGAAGATGCCGATGTCGAGGGCGTTGCCCACGGTGCCGGCCGGGACGGAGGGCCGGTCGTAGGTGTACGCGACCTTGAGCTCCCGTACCCCGGAAGGGATGTCCAGCGGTACGTACACGAAGTCGGGCGAACCGGCCGGAAGAGTGCCCCGTACCGTCCGCGTCTCCTGGTCGCCGTCCGCGGCCTCGGCGCCGCTCGCGAAGGTCACGCCACCCAACGTAAGGGCGGTCGCCGCTCCCGTCACGACCAGCGCACGTCTGCCGATGCCACCGTGGTCCTCAGACATGCCCCCAGTTTCGGGGACGCGCGTGAACTTCCGGGCACGGTAAGGGAATCGAGGGCTTACGGCGTCGCACGCGCAGCGCACTGCAGAAGACCTGCCGACCGGTCGGTATGGACAGGTGAGGTGTCCCCGGGTAGAGATGGGTCATGCGCATCGCCGTCACCATCTTCCTCACCGACGAGACCATCACTCCGACCCGGCTCGCCCGTGAGCTGGAGCAGCGGGGCTTCGCCGGGCTGTACCTGCCCGAGCACACCCACATCCCCGTCGAGCGGACCACGCCGTACCCGGCGGGCGGCGAGCTGCCGCCCGAGTACGGCCGCACCCTCGATCCCTTCGTCGCGCTCGGCCAGGCAGCCGCCGTCACCGAACACCTCGGCCTCGGCACCGGCATCACGCTGGCTGCCCAGCACGACCCGATCGGCCTGGCCAAGCAGATCGCCACCCTGGACCACCTCTCCGACGGCCGCTTCACCCTCGGTCTCGGCTTCGGCTGGAACGTCGAGGAGGCCGCCGACCACGGTGTGGAATGGCGGACGCGGCGTGAGCTGGTCCGGGACCGGATGGCGTTGATGCGCGCGCTGTGGTCGGAGGAACCGACCGCGTACGAGGGCGAGTTCGGCAGCGTACGGGCCAGCTTCGCCTACCCCAAACCGGTGCAGAAGCCGCGCGGGCCGGTCACCGGGCCGCGCACCCTCATCGGCGGTGCCGCCGGGCCGAAGCTGTTCGCGCACATCTGCGAGTACGCCGACGGGTGGCTGCCCATCGGCGGACGCGGCCTGTCCGAGTCGCTGCCCCTGCTGCGCGCCGCCTGGGCCGACGCGGGCCGCGCCCCGGAGGCGTTGCAGGTCGTGCCGTACGCCGTCCACCCCACCCCGGGCAAGCTCGCGCACTACACGGAGCTGGGCATCGAGGAGGTCGTCGTACAGCTGCCGCCGGCCGGGGAGGCGGAGGTGCTGCGGGCATTGGACGGGTACGGCGGCTTCCTGGACTGACCATCCGGACCTGATCACCTCGACCGTATGCTCGAAGGATGACGACTTCCGCGACCTCCGGAACCGGACCCACCGAGAACTCCCTGCGTCGCGCCCTGAAACGCGCCCGTGACGGCGTCGCCCTCGACGTCACCGAGGCGGCCGTACTGCTCCAGGCCCGCGGCGAGGCCCTCGAGGACCTCGCCGCTTCCGCCGCCCGGGTGCGGGACGCGGGCCTTCAGGCGGCCGGCCGGCCCGGCGTCATCACGTACTCGAAGAGCGTCTTCATCCCCCTCACCCGGCTGTGCCGGGACAAGTGCCACTACTGCACCTTCGTCACCGTGCCCGGCAAGCTGCGCCGGGCGGGACACGGGATGTTCATGTCCCCCGACGAGGTCCTCGACATCGCCCGGCGCGGCGCCGCACTGGGCTGCAAAGAGGCGCTGATCACCCTCGGAGACAAGCCCGAGGACCGCTGGCCTCAGGCGCGCGAATGGCTCGACGCGCACGGCTACGACGACACCATCGCCTACGTCCGCGCCGTCTCCATCCGCATCCTGGAGGAGACGGGCCTGCTGCCCCACCTCAACCCCGGGGTCATGACCTGGACCGACTTCCAGCGCCTGAAGCCGGTGGCCCCGTCCATGGGCATGATGCTGGAGACGACCGCTGAAAGGCTCTGGTCCGAGCCCGGCGGCCCGCACTACGGCTCCCCGGACAAGGAACCCGCCGTACGCCTGCGCGTCCTTCAGGACGCCGGGCGTTCCTCCGTCCCCTTCACGTCCGGGCTCCTCATCGGGATCGGCGAGACGTACGAGGAACGCGCCGAGTCCCTCTTCGCACTGCGCCGCGTCTCCCGGTCGTACCACGGCATCCAGGAACTGATCATCCAGAACTTCCGCGCCAAGCCGGACACCGCGATGCGCGGCATGCCGGACGCGGAACTGGACGAGCTGGTCGCCACGGTGGCGGTCGCCCGGCACCTCATGGGGCCGAGCGCCTGCCTCCAGGCCCCGCCCAACCTGGTCGACAGCGAGTACGAGCGGCTGATCGGCGCCGGCATCGACGACTGGGGAGGCGTCTCCCCGCTCACCATCGACCACGTCAACCCCGAACGCCCCTGGCCGCAGATCGAGGAACTCGCCGAGAAGTCCCGCGCGGCCGGCTTCGAGCTGCGGGAACGGCTGTGCGTGTACCCGGAGTTCGTCACGCGCGGCGAGCCCTGGCTGGACCCACGACTGCTGCCGCATGTCCGCGCGCTGGTGGACCCGGAGACCGGCCTCGCCCGCCCGGACGCGGTGGTGGAGGGCCACCCGTGGCAGGAGCCGGAGGAGGTCTTCGAGGCGTCCGGCCGTACGGACCTGCACCGCACCATCGACACCGACGGCCGTACGTCGGACCGCCGCGACGACTTCGACGAGGTGTACGGCGACTGGGGCGCCCTGCGTGAGGCGGCCGCCCCCGGCATGGCACCGGAGCGCATCGACACGGACGTACGGCAGGCCCTCGCGACCGCGGCGGACGATCCGACGAAGCTCACCGACGACGAGGCCCTCGCGCTGTTCCATGCGGACGGCCCGGCGCTCGACGCACTCACCCGGATCGCGGACGACGTGCGCAGGTCGGCGGTCGGCGACGACGTCACGTACATCGTCACCCGGAACATCAACTTCACCAACGTCTGCTACACGGGCTGCCGCTTCTGCGCCTTCGCCCAGCGCCGCACGGACGCCGACGCGTACACGCTGTCGCTGGACCAGGTCGCCGACCGGGCGCAACAGGCGTGGGACGTGGGCGCGGTCGAGGTCTGCATGCAGGGCGGCATCCACCCGGACCTGCCCGGGACGGCGTACTTCGACATCGCGAAGGCGGTGAAGGACCGGGTCCCCGGCATGCACGTGCACGCCTTCTCCCCGATGGAGGTCGTCAACGGCGCGACCCGCACGGGTATGTCCATCCGCGAGTGGCTGACGGCGGCGAAGGAGGCCGGCCTCGACTCCGTCCCCGGCACGGCGGCGGAGATCCTGGACGACGAGGTCCGCTGGATCCTGACCAAGGGCAAGCTGCCCACAGCGACGTGGATCGAGGTGATCACGACGGCGCACGAGCTGGGCATCCGGTCGTCGTCGACGATGATGTACGGCCATGTCGACCAGCCCCGCCACTGGCTCGGCCACCTGCGCACCCTGTCCGGCATCCAACAACGCACGGGCGGCTTCACGGAGTTCGTGACGCTGCCGTTCATCCACACCAACGCGCCGGTGTACCTGGCGGGCATCGCGCGCCCCGGCCCCTCCATGCGGGACAACCGCGCGGTGACGGCGATGGCGCGGTTGCTGTTGCACCCCCACATTCCCAACATCCAGACCAGCTGGGTGAAGCTGGGCACGGAGGGCGCGGCGGAGATGCTCCGCTCCGGCGCGAACGACCTCGGCGGCACACTCATGGAGGAGACGATCTCCCGCATGGCGGGCTCCTCCTACGGCTCGTACAAGTCGGTGCGCGACCTGGTGGCCGTCGCCGAGGCGGCCGGCCGCCCGGCGAAGCCGCGGACGACGCTGTACGGCGAGGTGCCGGAGGAGCGGCAGCGGGCGGCGGCGGCCTCGGACGGGCACCTGCCGGAGTTGCTGCCGGTGCTGGACTGAGGGATGGGGGCTCGGCCCCTCGCAGTACGATGATCCGACCCCCGGCATCGGGGGTCGGAGACTGAGGAGATGCGTGCCCGTGCCTGCCCGACGGCTTCCCTCGTGGGCCTGGGTGAGCGGCCTGACCGTGGGGGCGGTCGCGGGGGTCGCCGTCCTGGCCGTCCAGGCCGAACAGGGACCCCGGCCCACGGCCGCGGCCGCCCGGCCCGGCCCTTCGGCGTCCGCGAGCGCGCAGCCCTCGGCCGCGCCGACCCAGTCCCGGCCCGCCGCGGTACCGGACGGCTCCGGCACCGGGCGGCGCATCGTCTACTCCCTCGGCGAGCGGCGCATATGGCTGGTCGACGCGAGTGACAGCGCCCGCCGTACGTTCACCGTGTGGCCCGGCACGGTCGACCCGGACCCCGGTACGTACACGGTCGGGACGCGGACGGACGCCACCACGGGCTCCGACGGTGTGGAGATCGAGCACGTCGTGTACTTCGCGGCCAAGTCCGGCGTCAACATCGCCTTCTCCGCCGCGGTCGACGGCTCCTCGCCCCCACCGGCCGCGTCCGGCGTCCAGACCGGCGGCATCCGCATGAAGACGTCCGACGGCTCGGCGCTGTGGACGTTCGGGACGGCGGGGACGACGGTGGCGGTGGTCGAGTAGCGGGCCGTTCCTGCTCTTCAGTACAGGATCGAGGGCAGACAGGAACCGGCCGGGCGGCAGCGACGAGGCGGCTGCGCAGGCCTGTGGCATCCGGCTCGGTGCCCGGAGGCAGGCGATGCCCGACCTGGGAACTTGTATCCGTGAAGGCCGGGAAACGGCGAGCCGTTGGTACTCGGCGAGCGCGCCCGGTGGAATGCGCGCATCGGGCAGCGCTCCGCCATGCCGCGTGACGGCTGCGACGTACGAGGTTGTAGTGCCTCGCCCGCGCCGACGTGGCGAGGGTTCTTGCGACATGAAGGGCCGGCCGTCGCGTGGCCGGGGCAAGGGACCGTAGGTTCACATCCTGTCGTCCCGTGACTGCTCAGGTCCGTTGATCACGCGGGGAGTGGCGGTAGCCAGAGCTTCCCGGTGAACACGTCGCGGAGCACGGCGAGGAAGTTTTGTCCGTGCTTGCGGGCAGTGGTCACAGAGAATCTTCATATCCTGCTCGGGGCTTGGCGAAGAAGCACTGGCCGTCTTTACCATCTTCTCCGTCCTTGCCGTCCTCTCCGTCCTTTCCATCCTTGCCGTTCTTGCCGTCTTTACCGTCCTTTCCGTCCTTGCCATCCTTTACGTCATCGCCGCACCAGACGGCATCCCCGCCGTCTCCGCCGTCTCCGCCGTCTCCGCCCTTGGCGCTGCCGTCGCTGTCGCCGCCGTTCCCGCCGTTCCCGCCGTTCCCGCCGTCGGCGCTGCCGATGCTGTCGCCGCCGTTCCCGCCGTCTCCGCCGTCTCCGCCGTCTCCGCCGTCGGCGCTGCCGTCGCTGTCGCCGCCGTTCCCGCCGTTCCCGCCGTCTCCGCCGTCGGCGCTGCCGTCGCTGTCGCCGCCGTTCCCGCCGTCTCCGCCCTCTCCGCCGTCATCGGTGAAGGAGCCGGTGTGCACCACCGCCGCGGAACTTGGCGACATCGGCGTCGCGAACGCACTCACCGGCAGCGATACGGCGCCGGCAGCCAGAACAGTCGATGTGGCAGTCAACGCCAAACGCAGCGTCCAGCTGATTTTGCCCATGGAATTTTCCTTTCCCTCAGACTTCTTCTCGATGGGCCTCACGCCTTTCTGATGAGGCTGCGCATCCAGTAAGCCCGACCCGACGACTTTCCTCATGCCGCGAAAAAACGTGACTTGACATGACTGCTCACGACGGTTCGTGACGTGCGGAGGTCCCCGAAGCCGCCGTTCTCGGACAGTCCGTTCCGCAAGCCCGCGCCGCGCTCGCAGCGCACAGCTACCGGCCGCAGGCCCGGCGCCCAGCCCGGGCTGCGGGAACAGTCTCGACGCGGACGCGGAGCCGGTGAGCTTCGCCCGGGGACAGGTCTTCGACCTGCCCGATCCGCGCCTGACGGTGACCGAGCACCGGATGCTGAAACTGTGCTGCGGCTGCGGGCACACCACTGGCGCGAGCGTGCCAAAGGGCGTGCGCGCTGACCCAGTACGGCCCCGGCGCCCACGCCCTGGCCGTCTACCTGCTCGTGCAGCAGCACCTGCCGAGCGCTCGCGGCGTGGACGCGGCCGCCGACCTGCCGGCGGGTTCTTCTCCGAGGGCTTCCGGGATGCCGCCCTACGCCGGGCCTGTACCTGCTACCAGCGCTACGGCACCGCCCGCGCGCTGTGCAACGCCCACCTGCTGCGCGACCTGGACGCGATCACCGGCCAGGACCCGGTCGGGCGGGCAGGTGTGGGCCAAGGCCGCCGCCGACGCACTCACCGAGGCGAACACCGCCTGCGAGAGCGCCCGCGCTGACGGTCGCGACACCGTGCCCAGGACCTGGTCCGCGAGCTGACCCGCCGCTACGACCACGCCGTGGCCTGCGGGAAAGCGGCCCACCCCCACCGGCCGGAACCAAGAAGACCTTCGCCCGCCAGGTTGCCGACCGCGTAGAGCGCCGCCGAGCCGACATCCTGCGCTTCCTGCACGACCTCGCCGTCCCCTTCACCAACAACCAGGGCGAGCAGGACATCCGCACGGTCAAGGTCCAGACGAAGACCAGCGGCGGCCGGCGCACCCTCGACGGTGCCAACCGCCGGCTCCTGGTGTGCTCCTACCTCTCCACCGCCCGCAAGCACGGACAGAACTCCCTCGCCGTGCTCCCGAACGGCCGGAGGCTGTCGGCGGCAGTCGCGTGCTTTTACCCGAGGCCTCCGGCTCCGTCAAGCCCCGAGTCCTCGGAACATGACCAGGCTTTGCCGGTCAGGCCTAATTGAAGTGCGGGCCTCACCGGAAAGGAAACGAGGCAGCACGGTAAGGCGGAATTCCTCACCGAGGATACTCCCTCTCACTGAACCGCTGGTTATCCAGGTATGACGGTCCCGGTCGAAACCGGTCCGCCGACTGGCACCCTGAATTTCCGGGGAATGCCAGAAATCCCCTCTGTATCAGAAGGAGAAAATCCATGACTCATGACGTTCACACTCACAACGAGGCCCAGCCCAAGCGACGGGGCGTCCGCCTCGCGATGCTTTGCGCCGCGACCGCTCTGGTCTCTGGGGCTGTCGCCCTTCCGGCGTCCGCCTCGACGCCGGTCATGAGCCAGCCCACGACCGCGATCTCCTTCGTCACCGACGGTGGAAAGGGCGGCGCCGGTGGTGCCGGTGGCAACAGCGACGAGGGCGCCGGTGGTAACGGCGGTGCCGGCGGTGCCGGCGGCAACAGCGTCGAAGGCGACGGCGGCGACGGTGGCCGTGGTGGCGACGGCGGCGACAGCGACGAGGGTCCCGCTGGTGGCGGCGGTTCCGGCGGTGCTGGCGGTTCCAGCGTCGAAGGCGACGGCGGCGACGGTGGCCGTGGCGGCAACGGCGGCGACAGCGACGAAGGCGGCGGCGGCGGTGGCGGTGGCGGCGGTGGCGGCGGCGACAGCGTCGAAGGCGACGGCGGCAAGGCGGCCGTGGCGGCAACGGCGGCGACAGCGACGAAGGCGACGCGGCGACGGCGCGGCGGCGGTGGCGCGGCGACAGCGAGGAAGGCGACCGCGGCGAACGGCGGGTAGGTGAAGCCGTACGTGGTCCCCGGCACCCGGTAGTCGTAGATGCGTCCGCCGTCGTGGATCCAGCTGTGGATGGTCCCGTGGTAGACGCGCAGGTCGAACCAGTCCCGCAGCAGCGGCACCGTCGCGGTGAAGACGGTCACGGCGGCGGCGAGGACGAGCACGAGCAGCGGTCGCCCGCGGTCGGTGCGGGGCGCCCTCATGCCGTACGTCCAGGACCGGGACCTGCGCGGCCTGGTGGGCCTGCCACAGCACGACCACCGCGAGGACCCCGCCGGAGACGGCCAGCAGCAGCTGCCCGAGGTCCGCCGGGCCGCCGCTGGGCAGCACGGCGAGCGCGAGGACGCAGGTGACGGCCGCCACCCGGTGCCGTACCCAGGTGGTGGGCGCCGCGGCGGCGATGAGGAACAGCCCCCACAGCGCGTACCAGGGCCGGATCGCCGGGCCGAAGGCCGCGACCGCCGCCAGGCTGAGCCCCAGCGCGTACACCGGGCGGGGCGCAGCCGCAGCCATATGACGAGCAGGGCGATCGCGGTGATCGCCAGTCCGGCCGTGCCACACCGGGACGGCGAGCGGCGCCAGATCGCTGCCCAGCCGTTCCAGCAGGGCGCCGGTGGCACGGCCGAGCAGGCTGGTGAGCGCCCAGTTGTGCGGCGAGACGGGCGTGTTGAGAGCGGCGATCCAGCCGTACCGGTGCCGGCCACGGCCGTCGCGGTGACCGTCGTGGCCGCGGACGCGGCGGCGGTCGTCAGCACCGCCCGTACCGGGTGGCGCCCCGCGCGCATCTGCAGCACGACGATCGCGGCGAGTCCGAGCACGGCGGGCGCCTTCACCAGCGCGGCCAGTGTGATGAGTACGGCGCCCAGGACCGGCCTGCGGCCGAGCGCAGCGACCAGGCCGACGCCGAGCAGGCCGAGCATCATGGCGTCGTTGTGTGCGCCGGCCACGAGGTGCAGCAGCACCAGCGGGTTGAGGGCACCGAGCCACAGCGCGGCGGCCGGGTCGGCACCGCTGTGCCGGGCGAGGCGGGGCAGCGCGGCCGCCATCAGGGCCACGCCCAGCAGCGCCAGGAGCCGCATCCCCATGAGGCCGGCGGGCAGTTCGCCGCTGGTCAGGCCGGACAGCGCGGAGGCGGCGGCGAGGAACACCGGGCCGTAGGGTGCCGCGGTGTGCTGCCACACCGGGGACACCTCCTCGGCGAGCGGGCCGCCGAGACGGGACGGTCCGTGCGCGTACACGTCGATCTGGGCGTCCACCATGGCCCCTTGGGCGAGGTAGCTGTAGACGTCCCGGCTGAACAGCGGCGGGGCCAGCAGCAGCGGGGCCGCCCAGACGGCG
Organism: Streptomyces sp. F001; assembly: GCF_004187715.1. Lineage (GTDB taxonomy): Bacteria > Actinomycetota > Actinomycetes > Streptomycetales > Streptomycetaceae > Streptomyces > Streptomyces flavusporus. Next base: position 132,809 of record NZ_QZWF01000001.1, read on the forward strand.
AGGACCAGCAACAGCGCGCGCGGCGTGGGCGGTTCGGGACTGCGGATCAACCGGCCGAGCAGGGCCCAGGCCGCGATCAGCAGGACGACGCCGAAGTACACGCCGACCAGCCCGAGAGCGGCGCCGGCCGAGGGGCGACAACAGCTCGCGGACGGGAAGGGCTCCGGCCGTCTCACCGCCCAGTGCGAGAAAGGCGGTACCGGCCAGGCCGAGTACCTGACAGCGGCGGAGATCGACGGAGGAAGCCATGGCCAACACTCGGTCAGCGTGTCAACGCCGGGTGGCCGGAAAACGACGTTCCCCTTCCGGTGGGAGACCTGCGCATGACCTCCGTGTGATCAGAACACCGACAGTCCGGTGAGCGTCGTGAAACGGTCCAGGGCAGCGACCCCGGCGACCGAGTTGCCGCGCTCGTCCAGCCCGGGCTCCACACGCACAACGTGCAGCGTCCCGGCACGACGGCGACGATTCCTCCGCCGACGCCGCTCTTGCCGGGCAGGCCGACGCGTAGGCGAAGTCGCCGGCCGCGTCGTACGTTCCGCAGGTCAGCATCACGCGTTGACCTGTTTGGCCTGGCTGCGCGTGAACAGCCGCGAGCCGTCGGCGCGAACGCCGTGCCGGGCCAGGAAGGCGGTGGCGAGGGCGAGGTCGGCCAGGAGGCCCGGACGGAGCACTGCCTGAAGTACTGGTCGAGCAGCAGCGGCACCGGGTTGTCGATGTTGCCGTACGAGCCATGAAGTGGCCAGGGCGCGTTGCGGTCGCCGTGCGCGGCTTCGGAGGCGGCGACCTCGTGGTCGAAGTCCAGGCCGGGGTTGCCCTCTCGGTGCGCAGGAAGTCGAGAGTGCCCGCCGCGTCGCCGGTACGGTCTGGAGGCGGTCGGTGACGACCAGCGCACGGCGTTGATGAACGGGTTGCGCGGAATTCCGTTCTCGTACTCCAACTGGACCAGGGAGTTGAACGGGTTGCCGACGGCTCGCGGCCGACGTTCCCAGAGTTCGTCGCCCTCGCGGGCCAGGTCGAGGGCGAGGTGAAGACCTTGGTGACGGACTGCGTGGAGAACGGCTCACGCCAGTCCCCCACGCCGTACACCGTGCCGTCCAGCTCCGCGACGGCCATGCCGAAGCGGCGCGGGTCGCAGGCGGCGAGCGCCGGGATGTAGTCGGCGGGCCGGCCACGTCCGGGCGTGTGCTCGATCTCCTCGGCGATGCGCTTCAGGACCGGTTCGAAGGTCAGCGACGACGTCATGATCAACAGTGTGCCTCCGCATCAGGTCCTGACGCGCATCCGCAGTTCAGACGACGGGCGAGCCGCTGCCCGCGACGACCTCCGCCGCAACAACGCGGCCAGCCGCTCGGCCGGCAACAGGCCCCTCTCCAGACGAGTTCGCGACCCCTCGCGCCGGTGGCCAGGGCCTCCTTGGCGATGTCGGTGGCGGCCGTGTACCCGATGGCGGGTTGAGCGCGGTCACCAGGCCGATGGAGTTCTCCACGCTTGCGCGCAGGGCCTCGTGTTGGCGGTGATGCCGTCCACGCAGCGCTCGCGAGGGCGTGGCAGGCGCTCTCGAGATGGGTGATGCTCTCCGACAGGGAGTGCAGGATGACCGGCTCGAAGGCGTTCAGCTGAAGCTGTCCGGCCTCGGCGGCCATGGTGATGGTGACGTCGTTGCCGATCACCTCGAAGGCGACCTGATTGACGACCTCGGGGATCACCGGGTTGACCTTGCCGGGCATGATGCTGGAACCGGCCTGCACGGGCGGCAGGTTGATCTCACCGAGGCCCGCGCGCGGCCCGGAGGACAGCAGGCGCAGGTCGTTGCAGCTCTTCGACAGCTTGACGGCGATCCGCTTGAGCACGCCGGACATCTGCACGAACGCCCCGCAGTCCTGGGTCGCTCGACCAGGTTCGCGCGGTGACCAGGGCAGCCCGGTGATGTCGGCGAGATGGCGGCGAGCGGCTTCCGCGTACCCGGCGGGGGCGTTCAGCCCCGTCCCGATCGCGGTGGCGCCCAGGTTGATCTCGTGGATCAGCTCGACGGCCTCGGCGAGCCGGCTGGTCCTCGTCGAGCATCACCGCGTACGCCGAGAACTCCTGTCCCAACGTCATCGGCACCCGTCCTGGAGCTGGGTCCCCATCTTCAGTACGTCGCGGAACTCGACGCCTTGCGGCGAAGGCGTCCTGCAGCACGGACATCGCCTTGAGCAGACCGCGCACCGCGAACACCGTCGCGATCTTGACGCGTCGGGTAGACGTCGTTGGTGGACTGGCCGAGGTTGACGTCCTCGTTGGGATGCAGGTACCGGTACCGGCCCCTGGCGTGCCCAGCAGCTCCAACGCCCGGTTGGCGACGACCTCGTTGGCGTTCATGTTGGTGGAGGTGCCGGCACCGCCCTGGATGACGTCGACGACGAACTGGTCGTGCAGCTTTCCGGAGCGTATCTCCCGCAGGCGCGACGATGGCGTCCGCCTTGTCCGAAGGGAGCAGCCGAGTTCCTCGTTCGCGAGAGCGCGGCCTCCTTCACGGCGGCGAGGGCGTCGATCAGATGCGGGTAGGCGGAGATCGGCGTGCCCGTGATGGGGAAGTTCTCCGTGGCGCGCAGGGTGTGGATGCCCCAGTACGCCTCGGCGGGACGTCGCGGTCTCCGAGCAGATCGTGTTCGCTGCGGGTGGCGCGGTCATGAAGTCCTCTGTGGTGTCGGAGGTGTGCGAGTCAGGCGTACGAGGCGGAGGGCAGCGGATCGAGCGCGCGCACCGGCCGGACGCTGCCGACCCTGTCCGCCGCCGAGCAGCGGCTCGCCCGCGAACTCGGCGAGCAGCGCCGGGTCGACGCCGGCCCGGCCAGCGCCGCGCGCGACCGATCCGGCCCGTCGCGTCGGCATCTTCACGGCGACGGTCCGGCCGTCCGGAGTGCGGCGACCTGCACGCCTTCGAAGCCGTCCTTGCGAGCAGTCCGGGCACGGCCCGCATCAGCGCGCCACGTCCCGCCGGACCGCGAGGCCATTTCGGCGTGCTCGCGCATCGCATCGGCGACCCGCGCCTCGGGGTGCCGGGAGCGGCGGTGGTGATACGGGGCGGCCCGCGCAAGGCCGTGCAGGGAGACGGAGAACAGGGGTGCGCCGCAGCCGTCGACGGCACCCTGGCGACCCTGGCCGGTGGTCCTCGACGATCTCGGCGATGGCCTGCTGGAGGGAATGGGCGGGGTCGAGTAGTCGTCGAGGGACCAGCCGTTGAGCTTGGCCGTGTAGAGCATGGCGGCGTGCTTGCCGGAGCAGTTCTGGGCGACCGGGAGGGCATACGGCCCTCACGCACCCAGGCGTCCCGGACGACCGGGTCGAACGGCAGGTCGGGGACGTTGCGCAGATCGTCCTCGTCGAGTCCGGCGGTGTCGAGATGCGCCGGGTGCCGCGAGATGCGCTCCTCCCCGGAGTGGCTGCGGCGCGAGCGAGAGCAGCTCGCCGTCGAGCGGAAGTCCGGCCCGCACCATGGCGAGCGGCCTGGACGGCTTGAGTGCCGACCGGGGTAGAAGGGGCCTCGATGTCGCCGAGCTGGAGCTGGACCTCGCCGTCCGCACGAGGACGACGACGGAGCCGTAGTGGATGCCTTCGACCATCCCGCCGCGTATGAGATGGGCGACGGGGGCGTGGAGGGGCTCACGGACTGGGGTGCGTCCCGACGGAACTGCTGTACATCACTGCCTGGTTCATCGGTGAGGTGTCGTCGGCCGGGGCGCGGTTCACGCGTCGGCCCTGGTGGAGGTGGTGCGTATCCGGCCGCGCATGCCGTCCCCCGCGACCAGCGTCGCGACGATCAGCGGCAGGCACAGCACGTCTCCGGCGTCGACATGGACGGAACGTTTCTGCACAGCGTCGTGCAGGACTGCTCGCTCACGCCTCGGGTCCGCCTTCCGTGGGGTGTCCGTGCGCGCTGAGCGCACGATGTCGGTGAGGGTGGTCTCGACCCGGTCGTGGTGGGACATGGCCTCGACGCGTCGCGCTCGGAACCGTCGATCAGCGCCTCGACGATCGCCCGGTGCTCACGGTTGGACTGCTCCCGGCGTCCGCCCAGCTCGTTCAGGAACGCCGACTGGCGGGCCAGCGCGTCCCGGATCTCCTCGATGACCCGGCGGAACACCGGATTCTCGCGGCCTCGGCCACGGCCAGGTGAAGAGGTGTCCATCGCGACCCACGCGGTGGTGTCCGTCTCCGCTCCATGCGGTCCAGCAGGTGGCGAGGTGGTCGAGTTCTCCGGTGCGGCGCAGCGCCGCGTACCCGCGACCGGATCTCGACGTGTCGGCGCACCTCCAAGAGTCGCCGGCCGAGTAGTCGCCGAACGTGGGCTCCTCGACGCTGCTCGCGACGACGAAGGTGCCCTTGCCGGTCTTGGCCACGGTCAGCCCCATCGTCTGCAGGGCGCGCAGGGCCTCCCGCAGCACGGGCGGGAGACCTCGAGCGTGCGGCAGAGCTCCGCCTCGGAGGGGAGCTTGTCGCCGATCGCGTACTCGCCGCGCTCGATGGCGCCGCGGAGGTGTGAGCACCGCTTCCATCGCGCTGACGCGCCGCGGCCCACTCCACCTGTCTGGCTGTCTGACAGGTCACAGGGGTGATACTCCGGGTGGCCGGCGGTGGTGTCAAGCGGGCCGAGCGCGCCGCAAACCGGTGGACCCCCGTTCCGGCAGTGGGGCTACCCGCACCCCGCTCGGGGGAAGACGTCATTCTGCTGCCGGGAAATGGCTCACATACTGAAGCGCATGGCCAATCCAATGGTGCTCCCAGGGAACTCGTCCACGCGAAGAACAAGGCGCACAGCAAAGGGAAGCGACTTTTCCGAACTGTCGCGCCGCATAACCGAAGCCGGCTTCTGCGCCGCCGTTGTATTACACCGTGCGTTTCGGGGCGGTGACCTCGCTCTTGCGGAGGCATCGGGGCGTTTCTCGCGCTGGGGACAGCTGGAGCCAGCTGATCGTCGCCGCTTTCCTGGCCGTGATCTTCGGCCAGCTCGCGCTGGCGGCCCATGACCTCGCCCACCGGCAGTCTTCTCCGTCGGCGTCCCAGCGAGGCCGGCGGTCTGCTGGTCGCCGATCTGCTGCGGGCATGAGCTACGGCTGGTGGATGAACAAACACACCCGGCACATGCGAATCCGAATCACGAGGGAAAGGACCCCGACGTCTCTCCCGACATTCTGGTGTGGTCACAGCGGCAGGCACGCAAGCAAAGGGCTGCCCCGTTTCATCGAAAGCACCAGGCCATGCTCTTCTTTCCGCTGCTCACCCTGGAAGGGCTGAATCTGAGTTTCGCCAGCTTCAAGGCGCTGGGGAACGCGTCGTGAAACGGCCGGTGCTGGAGACGCTGCTCGTCGTCCATTTCTCGTGTACTTCGGTGCCCTGTCACCGTGCTCTCCCCTGCCAAGGCGCTCGCCTTCGTCGCCGTCCACCAGGGCCTTTCGGATCTGTCTCGGCTCGGTGTTCGCCCCAACCACAAGGGGATGCCGATGATCAGGAGGGGATGCGGCTGGACTTCCTGCGTCGCCAGGTCTCACCTCGCGCAACGTCAGGGCGGTGCGCTCATCGTCTTCATGGGCGGGCTCAACTACCAGATCGAGCACCACCTCTTCCCCAGCATGCCGACGCCGGCGCTCCGCAGGGCCCAGGTCATCACCGAGCGGTACTGCCCGAGCTGGGCATCCCGTACCACCAGACGGGCTGCTCGCCTCGCACCGAGAGGCGCTGCGCCACCTCAGGAGCGTCGAGAGCCGCTGCGCGCGGGGGTGACTGACTCGCCGGCGCCGTGCGGTGCGGAGGGCGCGGTCTTCGCCCCCGCACCCCCGTTACGACCACACGCCTCGGCGATCGCCACCCCCACGAACGCCGCGCCGAGACCCGCGCACGCTGCCACTACGTTGACGGCGGCGTAGAGCCCAGGCCCCCGTCTCGGCCAGCCGCAGTGTCTCGTACGAAGGTCGAGTACGTGGTCAGGCCCACACAGGCCGGTGCCGAGGAGCAGCTGAAGGGGAGCCCGCGCCCGCCGCGGCGCGCCGGCCAGCAGGCCGAGGACTGCAGAGCCCACGACGTTGACCGCGAAGGTGCCCCACGGGAAGACGGAGTCGTGCCGGGACTGCACCGCCCGTCGGCGAGATAACGGAGCGGGGCGCCGATCATGGCGCCCGCGACGACCAGCAGCCAGTTCACGACGACGTCTCCCCCTCGGTCCCGATGCGCCACGGCCGACGTACCTGATGACCTCGCAGCCCTCGAGGATCACGAGTCCCTCGGTGACCAGTTCGTCGAGCTGCGGCAGGAAGGCCCGGACGCGCTCCTCGGTGTCGACGATCACGACAGCCACCGGCAGGTTCTCGCTCAGGGACAGCAGCCGGGAGGTGTGGATCACGGACGAGGCGCCGAAGCCCTCGATGCCCTTGAAGACGCTGGCGCCCGCCAGCCCCGCCGCGCGGCCCGGTGCACGATCTCGGAGCAGAGGGGTCTGTGGTGCCAGGTGTCGTTCTCGCCGACGAAGACGGTCACGCGCGTAGCGCTGCCGGTCAGCCGGGTCATCGCTGCCTCCGTGTCAGGAAACGACGGGTCGCGGTCGCGCCGAGCCACACCGCGGCGAGCGCCGCCGACACGGTCGCGGCCAGATACGCCAGGGCGGTGCGCGGGTGGCCGGCGTCGACCAGCTGCTGAATGTCGACGGCGTACGTCGAGAAGGTCGTGAAGCCGCCGAGCACGCCGGTGCCGAAGAAGGGGCGGACCAGGCGGTGGGCGACCCAGACGTCGGTGATGATCACCATGAACACGCCGATCACGGCGCAGCCGGTGACATTGACCCAGAAGGTCGACCAGGGGAACCCGCCCGTCTGCGCGGGCCACCACACCGAGGCCGCATACCGGGCCGTCGCGCCGATCGCGCCGCCGACGACGACCACCGCGACGACGGGCACCTGGGCACGCCAGGCGCGCCGTCGTGGGGGACGCGTGTCCAGGGGGAGGCTCTCGGTCTCCGGGGCTGTCATGACAGTACGTCTCCTACTCGCCGGGCCCTGACTGCGGGCGCCTGTCGTCGCAAGTAGGGACCGTTGGCGGCACCGACGCCGCGGTTCGGGTACGGCGGGCCCCACCGCCGCGCCGCGCGGGAACGCGGCCCCCGCCAGACTAGCTCCGGGGCCGCGCACCCGTCACTTCGAGGCGGTGCCTCGCACACCGCGACGCCGCGCTCCCGGACACTGCCCAGGATCAGCAGGTCGCCCCCTGCACAGACGCTGGTGATCACGCGGAAGCCGGTGCGGCGGTGGGTGAGGTGGTGGACGACGTCACCGTCGTCGACCGCCAGGACACCGGCCGCGGCCGGAGGGCGGACGGGGGCGTGACCCTCGGGCGGGTACCCGCCGTGGCCGCTTTCCCTACCAGCCCTTCTCGAACATCCGGGCCACCTCGGCGATCCGGACCTCGTCGCGGCGGTAGTAGGTGCGGCGCCGGACACGCTTGGCGCGCAGCATGCCGAGGTCCGCGAGGAGGGTGAGGTGGGTGTGGGCCACCGCGCGGCGGACGCCGAGCTTCGCGGCGACGGCGTCGGCGGAGACCCCGTCCGCCACGAGGTCGGTGTGCCGCCGGCGGGGAAAGTGGGCGACCGGATCCTTCAGCCACTCCAGGATGCGCAGGCGGGTGTCGTTGCGGAGTCCTCAGCATTACGTCCCCCTCGGTCCGGGCCCTCTATGTGCGGCTTGCCCACTGTGGCGCCGGTCAAGCCGCCGTGCTCGGCACACCGCCGGACTTGACCGGGATCGAACGGACCTTCGCCTCAATGTCACGGAACAGCGAGGACCCGGCCGCGGAGGTACGCACTCGCACGGCCGGGTCCTCGGGTCCCGTGATCCGCCTGGGAGCAACACGATGGGGCCTCACCTCAGCCCCGCCGACCCCCGGCGAATCCCCGCCGAATCCCCTCAGCGGTGGCTGAACCACGCCATCGCCGGCAGCGCCCTGTTCGTAGCCGAACAGGGCCTGGTTCTCCCAGCCGTTGCCGGAGGAGGCGTCGGTCGGGTCCCAGCCGTTGCCGTTGACGGCGGTCCAGGTCGCCTCCCAGTAGAAGACGCCGAGGCCGCGGCCGTTCGGGACGGCCTCCACGATGCTCGCGATGTCCTTCATCCACTGCGTCTGCCCGGCCGTCGAGGCCGCGTAACCGGACACGAGCTCACCGGAGAGGTCGATGATGTTCTCGTGCGCGTCCTCGCTGTCCAGACGGAAGGGGTAGGCCGTCTCGGCGACGAAGACCGGCTTGCCGTAGCGGGACGCCGCGTCGTCCAGCGTGTCTGGAGTCGTGGAGCGTGCCGTGCCAGTAGCCGTAACGACAGACCGATGGCGTCGAACTTCACGCCGCCCGCCACGGCGCTGTCGAACCACCAGCGGGTGCCGGACAGGTCACCGCCCTTGGCGAGATGAAGCGCGACGGTGGTGGACGAGTTGACCGCCTTGACCGCGTCGTATCCACTGTTGATCAACCCGGCGAGCTGCGTCCAGTTGTCGGTGGATCCCTCGTTCCACAGCATGCCACCGTTGATCTCATTGCCGACCTGGACCATGTCGGCGGTGGTGCCCTGTGCCTTCAATGCGTTCAACACGTCGTACGTGTGGTTGTACACGTCCGTCTTGAGCTGACTGTACGAGTGGCCGCCCACGCCGCCGGCTTGCTCTGGGCGCCCGGGTCGGCCCATGTGTCCGAGTAGTGGAAGTCCACCAGCAGCTTCATGCCCTGCGCCTTGACGCGCTTGGCCATCGCGAGCACGCGCGTCTTGTTGTTGTAGCCGTCGGCCGGGTTGACCCAGACCTTCAGGCGCGCGTAGTTCATGCCGGACGACTTGAGGATGGCGAGGGCGTCGCCGGTGGTGCCGGAGCTGTTCTTGTAGACCCCACCCTTGGCCTCACTCTTGGCGAGGGACGAGATGTCGGCACCCTTGATCGACGTACCGGACGTGCCCGACGTGAAAGGTCAGGTCGTCAACATTGATCCAGTTACCCGCGTTCGCGTCCTGTTGATGCTGATGGTGCACTGGTTGTTCGTCACATTGACCGGCACGACGATCCGGATCCACCCACTGGCGGACACCGGCAGATCCGTGCGCTGCTCCGCGCTGCCACAGTTCTTCAGGGCTATGTACGCGGATTTCTGGCCACCGCCGGAACGGACCCACGCGGTCAGCTTGTAGGTGCCGTTGGCGAGCCCGGAGAGGTACTGGTACGTCTCCACCTTGTAGGCGGTGGACGCCCAGTGGCTCAGCCGGTAACTGCCGCTGCGGCCACCGGCTTCGACGTACGAGGCGCCGGTCGAGCCGTACTCGGACCAGCCGCTCGGCGTGGCCGCGCCGGTGCCGTCGGCCTCGAACCCGCCGTTGGTGAGCGTGCTCGCCGCAGCCGCGGTCGGGGCGGGCAGGGGCGGTGAGGGCGAGCCCGGCCGCAAGCGGCAACAGCAGGGCTCTGAGGGTGCCTCTGGGATGGAACTTCATCGTCCGTCGTCCCTTCCGACGTGATGGGGATGGGGGATGCCCCTCTCGTGGGGATGAGGGGCCCCTCCGCCCGCGGCTCTCGTGGCACACACGGGCGGAGGGGAGTCGGCTCAGCCGTCGAGTCGTACGACCCGTACGGCTCCGCCGGAACCGCCAGGCGGCCGGCGGCGCGTTCGCCGGTCAGCAGCTCGGTTCCGGACGTGTCCAGCGGCACCTTGGCGTCGGCGGCGGTGTGGTTGACGGCGAACAGGAAGGTGCCCGACTCGCCGGTGCGGCGCACGACTTCGACATCGTGGGGCAGGTCGGTGCGCGGGGCGATGCGCGCGTCCTCGGCGGCCCGGCCCAGCACCGCGTCGAGGCCGTCGGTGCGAGGCGGGTGGAGACGTACCAGGCGGTGCCCTCGCCGAGGCGGTGCCGGGTGACGGCGGGGCGGTCGGCGGTGAGGCCGTCGACGTAGGTCCACACCGTCTCGGCGCCGCGCGGCACCACGAACTCCGTCCACACGTCGGCGGCTCGCGCGAGGTCGGCCGTCCGGGCCGGCGATCCGGACCTTCTCGCCCTTCAGGAGCGGCGAGAACTCCTCCACCGTCAGGCCGAGGATCTCCCGCAACGGGCCCGGATAGCGCGCCTCGTGGACGGCGTCGTGCTCGTCGACGATGCCGGAGAAGTACGACACGACGAGGGTGCCGCCGTGCTCGACGTACTCCTTGAGGTTGAGCCCGGCCGCCTCCGTCATCAGATACAGCGCGGGCACGACGACAAGGGGATACGCCGACAAGTCGGCTTCGGATGGGCGAAGCGACCGTGAGGTGGCGGTCGTAGAGCACCTCGTAGAAGGTGTCGGCGCGTTCGCGGGCGTCGTGGTCCTCGCTGGGGCGCCAGTCGAGGTTCTGCGCCCACCAGGAGTGCCAGTCCCACAGGACGGCCACGTCGGCCTGGGTGCGGGTGCCGCGGATCGGGCCCAACGTGTCGAGGACGCGCCGAGTTCGACGACCTCGCGCCACACGCGCGTGTCGGTGCCGCCGTGCGGCAGCATCGCCGAGTGGAACTTCTCCGCGCCGCGCCGGGACTGCCGCCACTGGAAGGAACATGGCGCCCTCGGAGCCGCGCGCCACATGCGCGAGGGAGTTGCGGGCCATCTGGCCGGGCGCCTTGGCGGGGTTGCGGGCCTGCCAGTTGACCCGAGGTGGAGTGCTCGAGGAGCAGCCAGGGGGCGCCGCCGGCGACGGAGCGGGTGAGGTCTGCGGCCATCGCGAGGTTGACGTGGGTGCGGCGGCCGTCGGTGATCAGGTAGTGGTCGTTGGTGACGAGGTCGACCTCGCGGCCCCAGGCCCAGTAGTCGAGGGAGTCGCACTGGCTGAGCGCGGTCATGAAGTTGGTCGTGACCGGCACGCCCGGTGAGAGGCGGTGCAGGATGTCCCGCTCCATGCGGAAGTTCTCGCGGATGGTGACGTCGGCGAACCGCTTGTAGTCCAGTGCCTGCCCGGGGTTGCCGACGGTGGGGGTGAGGCGCGGCGGGTTGATCTGCTCGAAGTCGGTGTACCGCTGGCCCCAGAAGGCCGTGCCCCAGGCCTCGTTGACCGCGCCGACCGTCTCGTACGTGGCCTCCAGCCAGCGGCGGAAGTGCGCGGCGCAGGAGTCGCAGTAGCAGCGGAGACGGGGACGCCGTACTCGTTGTGCACGTGCCACATCGCGAGGCGGGGTGGTTGCCGTAGCGGTCGGCGAGCCGGGGTGGTGATGTTCGCGCGGCCGCCGGTAGTCGGCGTTGCTGTGACAGATGGCGCCGCGCGAGCCGAGATCGTAGCGGGTGCCGTCGGCCGTCACCGGCAGCGCCTCGGGTGGGCCCGGTAGAACCACACCGGCGGCACCACGGTGGGCGTGCGAGGTCGACGCGGATGCCGTTCTCGTGCAGCAGGTCGAGCAGGCGGTCGAGCCAGCCGAAGTCGTACATCCCGGGTTCGGGCTCCAGGAGCGCCCAGAGAAGATCCCGACACTCACCATGGAGACGCCGGCCTCCCGCATCAGCCGGACGTCCTCCTGCCAGACGGTTTCCGGCCACTGCTCGGGGTTGTAGTCCCCACCGAAGGCGAGCCTGGTGAGGCCCTGGGGGTGGTCTCCGGCATGGATCTCTCCGTTTAATCGATCATTTGGGAACGTGCACACACAGCTGGGGCGGTGCGAGCCCAACATAACCGCACAGCAACAACCATTGACAAGTGTCTGGGATGTTTCTCTACTGTGAACGCTCACAGAAGCATGACAGGGCCTCGCGACGGGCGAGGACCCAGGTCAGCAGGCATCTGCAGGGCAGTCTCCGCAGCGGGCGGGGACCCTGGTCAGGGGAGAGTTCCATGCCGAACACGAAGCGCCGGCGCTCTTTGAAATCGCAGCAACCACTGTCGCCGTCACGCTCGGCGCCACCGCACTCGCCGCCTGCGGTTCCGAGGACGACGGCGACGCCCAGTCGGGCCCGGTCTCGCTGACGTACTGGACCTGGACGCCCGGCATGGACAAGGTCGTCGACCTGTGGAACAAGGGGCCGGGCAAGAAGGAGCAGATCACGGTCACGGTGAAGAAGCAGGCGTCCGGCGACACGCTGGTCACCAAGATCCTCACCGCGCACAAGGCCGGCAAGGCGCCCGACCTGGTCCAGGCCGAGTACCAGGCGCTGCCGACGCTGGTCAGCAATGACGCACTCGCCGACATATCGGGCGAGGTGGGGACGCGAAGGGCAAGTTCGCCGAGGGCGTCTGGCAGCAGACGACGCTGGGCACGACGCGGTCTACGCGGTGCCGCAGGACATCGGACCGATGATGTTCTACTACCGCGAGGACCTCTTCAAGAAGTACGACCTGACGGTCCCGATGACCTGGGACGAGTTCGCCGAGACCGCGCGGAAGCTGAAGAAGGCCTCCCCGGACACCGACCTCACCACCTTCTCCGCCAACGACTCCGGCCTCTTCGCGGGCCTCGCGCAGCAGGCCGGCGCCAAGTGGTGGACCACCGAGGGCGACAAGTGGAAGGTCGGCATCGACGACGCGGCGACGCAGAAGGTCGCCAAGTTCTGGGGTGACCTCGTCGAGGAGGGCGCCATCGACAACCAGCCGATGTACACCCCGGCCTGGAACAAGGCGCTCAACACCGGCAAGCAGATCGCCTGGGTCAGCGCCGTGTGGGCGCCGGGCACGCTGAGCACCGCCGCGCCCGACACCAAGGGCAAGTGGGCCATGGCTCCGCTCCCCAGTGGTCCGGCAGCGAGAACGTCACCGGCAGCTGGGGCGGCTCCTCCACCGCGGTCACCACGGACTCCGGGAACAAGGAGGCCGCCGCGAAGTTCGCCGCCTGGCTGAACACCGACGGCGAGGCCCTGAACGCACTGGCCAAGGAGAGCGGCATCTACCCGGCCTCCACCTCCGCGCAGCTCAGCGGCGCCTTCACCACGCCGCCGGACTACTTCTCGAACCAGGCGGACTTCTACACCCAGGCCGCGGAGATCGCGAACACCACCGCGCCGTCCGCGTGGGCCCGAACGTCAACGTCGCCTACACGTCCTTCAAGGACGCCTTCGGCGCCGCCGCCAAGAACAAGTCGGACTTCACCGCCGCCCTGAAGACGATGCAGGACGACACGGTCGCCGACATGAAGAAGCAGGGCTTCGAGGTCGCCGAGTGACCAGCACGGCACGCCGGAAGTCGTACGGGGTCAAGGGGCCCCGTACGGCTTCCTGATTCCCGCATCGATCCTCTTCGTCCTGTTCTTCGCGCTGCCCATCGGGTACGCGATCTGGCTCAGCTTCCGCAAGGTGCAGGTCTCGGGCCTCGGCCTGGGCGCCGGTGCCCGCAAAGAGGTCTGGGCCGGGCTGGAGAACTACACCGACGCCTTCACCGACAGCGAACTGCTGGATGGTGCGCTGCGCGTCCTCGGCTACGGCTGCATCGTCGTCCCGGTGATGCTCGGCCTCGCCCTGCTGTTCGCCCTGATGCTCGACTCGAGAAGGTCAGGCTCGCACCCTTCTCCGGCTCGCGATCTTCCTGCCGTACGCCATTCCCGGCGTCGTGGCGGCGCTGCTGTGGGGATTCCTGTACCTGCCGGACGTCAGTCCCTTCTACTTCGTGCTCGACAAGCGGGCCTGCCGCAGCCGACCTGCTGGACGGCGGTCCGCTGTTCCTCGCTCTGTCGAACATCGCTGTGGGCGGCACCGGCTTCAACATGATCGTCATCTACACCTCGCTGCAGTCCATTCCGGCCGAGGTCTACGAGGCGGCGAAGCTGGACGGCGCCACGCCGCTGCAGATCGCACTGAAGATCAAGATTCCGATGGTGGCGCCCTCGCTGGTGCTGACCTTCTTCTTCTCGATCATCGCGACGCTCCAGGTGTTCAGCGAGCCGACCACCTCAAGCCGCTCACCAACTCCGTGTCCACGACCTGGAGTCCGCTGATGAAGGTGTACCAGGACGCCTTTGGCAAGGGCGACATCCACGCCCGGCAGCGCAGGCCACGATCATCGCGCTCGCCACCCTGCTGTTGTCCTTCGGCTTCCTGCGGGCCGCGAACCGTCGGAACAAGCGGGACGTCAGTCAAGGAGTCGCACGATGAGTTCTCTTGCCGTCCGCAAGGCCGCCCCGGCGGCCGGCACGACCCCGGGCACCGCCCAGGGTCCGCCGCTGCGCCGCCGGATCGCGCTGGTCCGACGATCACGCTGCTCCTCGGCGCGCTCTACTGTCTGCTGCCGGTCGCCTGGGTGGTGATCGCGTCCACCAAGTCCGGCAGCGAGCTGTTCTCCACGTTCACCTTCCTGCGGGCACCGGCTTCGCCGAGAACCTGTCGGACCTCAGCGCCTACCGCGACGGCGTGTACTGGCAGTGGATGGGCAACTCGGCCCTCTACGCCGTTCTCGGCGCCCTGCTGTCGACGGTGGTGTCGTCGTTCAGCGGCTACGCGCTGGCGACCTACCGCTTCCGCGGCCGCGAGGCGATCTTCAACGTGCTGCTCGCGGGCGTGCTGATGCCTCCGGTGATCCTCGCCATCCCGCAGTACCTGCTGCTGGCGAGGTGGACCTCACGGACTCGTACCTGTCCGTGCTGCTGCCGCAGATCCTCTCCCCCTACGGCGTCTACCTCGCGCGGATCTACGCCGCCGCCGCGGTCCCCTCCGACGTGGTGGAGCCGGGCGGATGGACGGGGCGAGCGAGTGGCGGATCTTCACCCGGATCGCGCTGCCGATGATGATCCCGGGGCTGGTCACGGTGTTCCTGTTCCAGTTCGTGGCCATCTGGAACAACTTCCTGCTGCCGTACATCATGCTCAGCGACGACGAGAAGTTCCCGATCACCCTGGGCCTGCACACGCTCCTGGAGCAGGGTGCCAACACCCCGGCGCTGTACACACTGGTGATCACGGGGCGTTCCTCGCGGTGTTCCCGCTGGTCGCGCTGTTCCTGGTCGTCCAGCGCTTCTGGAGCCTGGATCTGCTCTCCGGGGCCGTAAAGTCATGACCATGAGCAACACGGGGGCCGGCGCAGACGCCGACGATTCACGACGTGGCGCGCGAGGCGGGTGTCTCGCGCGGCACGGTCTCGCGCGTGCTCAACGGCGGCCATTACGTCAGCCCGGCGCGCAGGAGGCGGTCAACGCCGCCATCCGCAGGACCGGTTACGTCGTGAACCGGCACGCCGCTCGCTGATCACCGGGCGTTCGGACTCGATCGGCTTCCTGCTGACGGAGCCGCAGGAGCGGTTCTTCGAGGACCCGAACTTCAACGCCTGCTGCGCGGCTGCACCCAGCCCTCGCCCAGCACGACATCCCGCTGCTGCTGATGCTGGCCGGCACTGAGACGAACGGCGGCGCATCACGCGGTACATCACCGCGGGGCACGTCGACGGGGTGCTCCTCGTCTCCAGCCACTCCGGGATCCGGTGGCCCAGGAGCTGCGCGAGGCGGGGTGCCGCTGGTCGCCTGCGGCAAGCCGATCGGGCTGGGCTCGAAGGTGAGTTACGTCGCCGCCGACGACCGGGACGGCGCGGGACATGGTCCGGCATCTGCTGTCCCTCGGCCGACGGCGGATCGGCGTGGTCACCGGTCCGCTGGACACGCCGGGCCGTGTCGAGCGGCTCGCCGGGTACAAGGAGGTGCTGACCGACGGCGTCGAGATCGACGACGGCTCATCGTGTCCGGCGACTACAGCCGGGCCAGCGTGAGGCGGGCGCCGAGCGTTGCTCGCGCAGGCCCCGGACATGGACGCGGTGTTCGTCGCGTCCGACCTGATGGCACAGGGCGTGCTGACGGCACTCAGCGGGCGGGCGCCGGGTGCCGCAGACGTGGCGGTCGGCGGCTTCGACGACTCCCCCGCCGCCGTCACGGCGAGCCCGGAGCTGACGACCATTCGACAGCCGGGGACCGGATCAGCGCCGAGATGGTGCGGGTCCTGCTCGCGCAGATCGGGGCAGGATCCGGCTGCCGTGATCCTGCCACGGAGCTGGTGAAGCGGGAGTCCACGTAGCCGTTGCACGCACACTAGTTGCACACTCAACGAATGGCCGATTCGGTGTTACCGTGCGGATATGGCAGCGAACACGGCCCAGTCCGGCCTGGAGCAACGGTGGCGGGACATCCTGTCGGCGCATGCGCGGACGATGTGCGAGATCGACCGCGTGCTGCATCCGCACGGCCTGGGGGCGAGTGACTTCGAAGTGCTGGACATCCTCGCCACCGAGTCGCCGGAGGAGGGCGACCAGTGCCGGGTGCAGAACCTCGTGGGGCGGGTGCATCTGAGCCAGAGCGCCCTGTCCCGCCTCATCGGCCGGCTGGAGAAGGACGGCCTGGTCGAGCGCTCCGTCTGCGCGGGGACCGGCGCGGCGTCTGGGTGACCCTGACCCGCAAGGGCCGCGAGCTGCACGCCGAGGTCCTGCCCCTGCAACGGGCGCCCTGGCCCACGCTGCAGGGCTGACATGGGCGTTCACCCGGGGTGAACGCCCGCGGTCACCTCTGTGGCCGGGCCAGCAGGGTGCGCACGCCGTCCGAGGTGAGCGTCAGGCCGTGCGACGAACTGCCGTCGATGGTGAGAGACAGGTCGTCGGAGGGCCACTGCGAGGCGAGCGCGCCGAGCGGTACGAGGCGGTAGCGGGAGACGAACGGGAGCAGCTCGGCCATCTCCAGCTCCGAGGTGAAGACAGGCACCACCGGGCGCCGTCCGGTTCCTCCAGCACGGCAGCGCCACGGCGGTGGGATCGGCGGCCTCCTCCTCGAGGGCGTCGTCGGGCACGGGGACGAGCACCTCACTGCTCGCGAGCGTGTCCAGCGCCGCCGTGTCCTCGGTGTTCTCGCGAGCACGTCGAGTGCCCGCTGGGCCGGGGTGGCGTTGTTGTCGTTCGCGGGTGTCTCCATGACAGATCCCCTGGTAGCGGTGGTCGTACGGCCCGCCCGGCACGAAGTCGCCCCGGCGCGGCATCCCACGCGTACCCGACCCGACGGAACCCAACCCTCCGCCCGCCGGGCGGTGCTCCGGCGCCGGAAAAGGAGGTGAGGCCGGGCCCGCCCGCTGGTTGTATGAGCGTCATGCTGCCCACCGACCGCCTGCTGGCCTTCGCGGCCATGTCCTTCGTGCTGATCGTGATCCCCGGGCCGAGTGTGCTGTTCGTGATCGGCCGGGCGCTCGCGCAGGGCCGGCGCGCCGCGCTGACCACCGTCGTGGGGAACACGCTGGGCGCGTATGTGCTGGTCGTCGCCGTGGCGCTGGGGGTGGGGGCGGTGGTCGAGCGTTCCGTCCTGGTGTTCACCGTGCTGAAGCTGGCGGGCGCCGCGTATCTGGCCCACCTCGGGGTCAGGGCGTGGCGGCAGCGTGGTGCGCTGCAGGCCGCGTTCACCGCCGACGAGGGTCACCGGGGTGGTCTGCGCACGCTGTGGGAGGGGTTCGCGGTCGGGGTGGCCAACCCAAGACCATCGTGTTCTTCGCCGCCGTGCTGCCCCAGTTCGTGGACGCGCTCAGGGGCACGTCGTGGTGCAGATGCTGCTGCTCGGTCTGGTCTTCAACATCATCGCGGTGGTCTTCGACAGTCTGTGGGGGCTGACCGCGGCCACCGCCCGGAACTGGTTCGCCCGCTCCCCGCGACGGCTCTCCCTGGTCGGCGGCGTCGGCGGCCTCACCATGATCGGCCTGGGTGTCACGGTCGCCGTGACGGGCCGCAAGGACTGAACCGCCGGGCGGTGGCGGTCGCCCGCGACTGACCGCCCTCGGGGTTCCGACCTGCGGCTCGGCGGAGGCGGAGGCGGCGCTGTCCGGTGTATCTGCGGCAGCCGGACATGGGTTCATCATGGCTTGTGTGGTCACCTACAGGCTGATCGCCGGTTGTTTGTCGCGCTTCGGCCCTGGCGGCGCTCGCCGAGCGCGCGTTCGCTCGCGACGGTGGCCGCCGCGGCGCCTGCCTCCTGCTGCAGCGCCGGTTCCCCGCTCCTCGGTGAGAAGAAGGAGTGCCGTGTCATGGATACAAAGCTTGAGGTCGTGGTGATTCCGGTCGCCGACGTGGACCGGGCCAAGGCCTTCTACAAGGCGCTGGGATGGCGGGAGGACGCCGATTTCCCCGCCGGGGACGACTTCCGCGTGGTGCAGATGACCCCGCCCGGCTCTCCCTGCTCGGTGATCTTCGGCACCGGAGTCAGCGACGCCGCGCCCGGCTCGGCGCAGGGGCTGCACCTGGTCGTGTCGGACGTCGAGGCGGCCCGGGCGGAACTCGTCGAGCGGGAGCGGAGGTCGGCGAGGTCTTCCACGACGCCGGAGGCGTGTTCCACCGCGCCGTACCGACAACCGGGTCCCCGGGCCCGACCCGAACAGCTACGCCTCCTTCGCCTCCTTCAGCGACCCGACGGCAACGGCTGGATCCTGCAGGAGATCACCGAACGCCTTCCCGGCCGCTGAGGCTGCTGCTCCGCGGCTACTGGCCGAGGCGGTCCAGATCGGCGGGGGTCATGCCGAGCGGGCCGAGGACCACGACGCCGAGTTCCTCGGTCAGTGCCATGAACCACTCCGCGTCCAGCTCGGTCTCCGGCGTGGCCAGGTGAAGCGGGTGTCGGCCCGGACGACGAGCTCGGCGAATCCGGCCGGCGAGGAGTCAGACTTCTTGCGGGTGCCGACGTACCGGTCGCATAGGGCCGGTGAACAGGCGGAATCGCCCCGGGCCGGCGCTCGGTCAGCGGCTGCGGGTGCGGCTGACCGAGTCGGAGTCGGAGGTGTGGCTGGTCCGGTCCGTGCCGGCGGACGGACCGCCCGCCCTGAGCGCGGCCACGGCGGACGCGGGGTCGTCGGCGTAGAAACGGAAGGTGCGAGCCTCGGCGGGCTTGCCCAGGGCGTACGTACCGCACCGGCTCGGTGAGCTCGACGGTGACCGTCGTCTGGCCGTCCACCGCCATGTCGGCGACGCCGTTCTCATCCACGACGGCCAGCTTGCCGTTCGGGAACTTCCGGTCCAGGCGGACGGAGGCTATGCGGTCGGCCGGGATGCGGATGTCCAGCAGGGCGCCGTAGCGCAGGCGCAGCGAGCCGTCGGCCCCGATCACATGCGGGCGAACCACGCAGGAGGCGTGCAGGGCGATGACGAAGTAGCAGCCCCAGATGTCGAGGACGAGAGTGACGGCGTGCACCACGGGCCAGGGGATCAGGAAGGCGAGGGCCACGGTCTCGACGATGCAGACGAAGAAGAAGCCGTACATGACCGCCGTCTGACCCGAGGCGTACGGGATGGGCAGGTCCCCTCGCGTACGCCGTGCGGTCCGCGGCGGGTCACCCAGCGCAGGAAGCTGGTGGAGAGGAAGACCTCGTGGTGGTCAGCTTGCGCACGGGCGCCGGAACGGTGTCGGCGATCGCGGCGCGGAAGGCAGGGCCGCTCCAGACCGTCCGACGGTGCCGGCGGTAGTCGAGGGAGAGCAGGGCGGTCGCCGCGGCCATCAGCGCGAGTACGTCAGCTCCACCACCAGCCGGACGGCTGGGGCTGTGCGCACCCCGCCGACCACGCACAGGACGAGCACGAGTTCCCCGGGGACGAGCGTGGCGAAGGACCAGCGCACCGCCTTTCTCAGCGCCTTCACCTGGCACGCTCCCGCAGCAGCTCGATGGCGCGGCGCACGGCCGCGGCCTGGGCGGGGCGAAGTCCGCGAAGAAGGCGTCGCGAAGCGCCGTCCTCACCCACGGCGCCGTCGTCCGGGATGGCCATCGACTGCGCCGCCTCGTCCGGGATGCTGTCGACGATGGCCCGGGCGGTCGCTCCACCCGCGGTCGTCCTCGGCTGCCTCGGCCAGCTCGTCCAGCTGTGCGTAGACCTCGTAAGCGCGCCGCATGGCCTCCGGCCCGGCGCTGAGGCTGCGCACCATGGCGTCGAGCCAACCGCCGTCGCCGCCTGGTGAGCCGGTCTCCAGAAGGCGAGCAGCTCCCGCTCCCTGGCCGCCATCGCCGGCTCCGGCCCGGGCAACCGCGCCGAGGCGCGGGCCATGTCGGTGAAGAGGGCTGCGAGTTCGGGCGAGATGGGGGCCTCGGCGGGCAGCCGCCCGGTCTGCTCGGCCTGCTCGAGCAGCTGGCGCAGGCGGGCGCGCGCTGCCGGATGGACTCCTCCTGGCGGGCCAGGTCGGCGTCCAGCTCGGTGAGGATCTCGACGAGATCCTTGCCCGCGTCGTCCACCAGCACGTCCTTCACCTCGTCCAGGCTCAGGCCGAGCTCGGTCAGACGGCGGATGCGGGCCAGCTCGACGGCGTCGCGCAGTGAGTACTCGCGGTACCCGTTGGGCTGCCGCGGCGGCTCGGGCAGCAACCCGATGCGGTGGTAGTGCCGCACGGCGCGGGTGGTGATGCCGGCGATGCCGGCGAGCTCTCCGATTCGCATGGCCCAGTAGAAACGTTGTCGCCGCGACAAGGTCAAGCGGCACGGTTCACGGCTGGCGGCCTCTGCCGAACGCCGACCGTGTGTCCGCGCGCAGCCCGTACAGCACACCGTGCAGGCCGATGTCGTGCGCCTCGGGGGAGGAACGGCCCGGGGCAGAGGCAGACCCGGCTTCGCCTCGACCACCCGGGCCGTCCCGGTCGTGATGTCCTGCGCGCTCGTCGGTCACTCGGTGAGGGCGAGGAACTCCCGCACGGGCAGCGCCCGGTCGACGATCCGTGTGTCGCCGATCCAGCCGTAGAAGCCCTGCCCGAAGCGCGCGTCGAACTGTGTGGCGCCGAGGACGAAGGGCTTGCCGAGGGTGGCGATGCCGGCCGACGGCTGCGTGGGGTTGCGTGCGATCTTCGAGCCGTCCACGTACATCACCGTGCGGCGGCCGTCGTTGACGACGGCGATGTGCATCCAGCGGCCGACGGGGACGGCGTGGGACCACGACGTCGGGTCGGCGTCCTGCAGGTGCGGGTAGACGACGAACTGCAGGAACCTCTCCGGCGACAGGTTGAGACTGCAGGTGGGTTCCAGCGGCGACCAGCCGGTGGTCTTGCCCGCGTCGCCGTTGCGGCCCTCCCAGCTGAGGATGCCCATCCAGCTGTGGTCGCCCTCGAACGGCTCCGGCAGCCGGACGAAGGTCTCGATGGTGTAGCCGCGGGTGAACTTCTCGCTGTTCAACGGCGCCTGCGCGGCGGTCCGCAGGACGGCGCCGCGGTCGGGGCTCTTGCCGCCGTCGAAGCGGAGGCTGGCGTGCGCGGGCTGTCCGGGGTGGTGGTCCCGGGACCAGGTCAGCGCCTCGGGCCCGCTGGAGTGCAGTCGGCTCACCGTCAGGTCGTTGCCGTTGCCGGTGAGGTCACGTACGACCACGCCGTCGGCGACGGGGGCTCCGGAGGTGCCGGCCGCGGGGGTTCCGGACGCGTCGAACCGCCAGTAGGCGACCGTGCCGCGGGGCATCACCGCGGAGGCCGGGCGCGGCTCGGGCCGCACGACGGGAGCGAAGCCCTTGAACCGCTCGTCGAAGTCGATGTCGAGGCTGAACCGGTCGACGGGGCCGGTGAGTTCGATGGTCTCGGCCGCCAGCGGCGACCGCTGCTGCGGGTCCCGGGCGAGGAACCACGGCGAAAAGGTCTCGACGTCGATGACGCCGCGGACGAGGTCGAAGCCGTAGGTGCGGATCATCCCGGCGCCGCCGTAGTAGCGGTCCTGGTAGTTGGTGATGTGGACGTGGACATCGTTGTCGGCGTCGTTGGTCAGGACCGTGCGCCCCGGGGGCCAGTAGTGGCCGCCGAGCGCGAGGAAGATCTGGTCGTTGCCGCGGATGAGACCGTTCCACAGGCGGGTGCCGTGGCCCGACAGCTGGGCCTTGCCGTCGTCGTCCGACCAGGCGATGTCGTGTGTGGTGAGGACCGCGGGCAGTGCGGGATGGGCGTCGAGGACGCCCTGAGCCCACTGCAGTCCCTTGTCCGAGACCCGCCAGTCCAGGGCGAGGACGATCCACTCCTGGCCCCCCGCCTCAGGACGTGGAAGCTGTTGTAGCCGTCGGGCGAGGCACCCCGGAAGGTCGGCATGGCGGCGTAGCGGCGTGGTCCGAAGGCGGCGAGGTAGGCGGAGTCGCCGCGCTGGTCGTCCGTCGATGACCGGATGTCGTGGTTGCCGGCCAGCACGCTGTAGGGCACCTTGCCGTGGAGGGTGCGGAAGGTGTCGGCGGCGAGTTCGATCTCGTCCTCGGTGCCGTGTTCGGTGACGTCGCCGAGGTGCGTCATGAAGGCGATGTTGGACGCGGACCGCTCGGCCACGAGGTAGCGGAAGGTCTCCCGCAGCGGGGTGGGGTCGGCGCTGTCGGCGTCGAAGAGGTACTGCGTGTCCGGCAGGACGGCCAGTGCGAAGCGCGGGCTCTCGGTGTCGAACCGGCCGCCGCCTGCGCGGTCCTCGGCGGCCGCGGCCGTCGTGACATCCAGCCCGCGACCGCCGCGCCGGCTGCCGGACGGCGACCGCGGCGCGCAGCAACGCGCGTCTGTGCAGGGGAGTTTGCTGTCTGTCTGCGCTCATCGATGCTCCACGGGAGAAAGCTGGGTCGGGTCAGCCCGTACGCTGCTCACCCGCCCTGGCCACCCGGTGGCGTGGAGCTGAACACCGGCTGCATGGACGCCGCCGGTGCGTCCCTCTCACTACAACCCGACGCTCAGCACGTCCGCGGCCCGCACCGCCCGCCCCGACGCGAGGGACTCGTTCGCGGCCAGGCCCGTCACGAGGGACCGGGCGCCGGCCGTGGCGTCGGCCGCACGGCCGAGGGGGTCGGCGCCGGCGTCGCCGAAGAGGTCGTCGAGCATGCGGACGTCGCCGCCGCCGTGGCCGCCCTCGCCCGTGGCGACCTTGATCTCGCGCGGGCGTTCCCAGAAGCGGCGCAGCAGCAGTTCGGTGCGGCCCGCGTCCTCGTCGGTCTCGGCGCCGTGCAGAGCGGTCCGGGTGCCGGGGCGTGACCAGGTCGTCTCCTCGACGAGGAGTTCCAGTCGTCCCTCGCTGCCGTTGAAGGCGATGCGGTAGCCCTCCAGGGCGCGTACGCCGTCAGGTGGTACGTCAGCGTCGCGCCGGAGTCGTAGCGCACCAGTACCGCCATGTCGTCCTCGATGGTCACGCCCGGCGCGAAGACGTTCTGGTCGCGGTGGTAGCCGTCCTCCGACTCTGCGTCCAGGTAGAGCGACTTGAGGATCGGCTCGTCGGCCAGGCGCAGGGCGTACGGGTCGTCGTCGGCCGCCGGGGAGCCGTGTGCGCGGATGTAGTCGCGGGCCAGGCCCGGCGTCGGCCGGCCTCGTCGCCGTAGAAGAAGAGGCCGCCCTGTGCGAAGACGGTGTGCGGCGTGGCGTCCAGCCACCAGTTGACCAGATCGAAGTGGTGAGTCGACTTGTGGACGAGGAGTCCGCCGGAGTCGGCCTTGTCGCGGTGCCAGCGGCGGAAGTAGTCCGCGCCGTGCCGCAGGTCGAGGAGCCATTCGAAGTGCACCGAGCCGACCTCGCCGATCTCGCCGCCCGCGAGGAGCTCCCGTACGGCCGAGTGCACCGGGTTGTAGCGGTAGTTGAACGCCACCCGCACCGAGCGTCCGGTCCGCCGCCGTGCGTCAAGGATGCGCCGGGCGCGCTCGGCGTCCGTCGTCATCGGTTTCTCGGTGACCACGTCGCAGCCCGCCTCGAGGGCGCGCACGATGTAGTCGTCGTGGGTCCGGTCCACGGTGCACACCACCACGAGGTCGACCCGCTCACGGCGCAGCATCTCGTCGAAGTCCTCGGCCCCGTACGTGGGTACGGGCACGCGGTCCGGGTGCACGGACGCGATCCAGTCGTTGTGGACGTCCATGCGGTGCGCGTTGACATCGCAGAAGCCCACAAGATCCACTCGGTCCGCGTAGGGGCCGGCCAGTGCCTGCGTGTAGAGCCGGGCGCGGGCGCCCAGACCCACCACGGCACAACGACGTCGGGGCGCGGTGTCGAAGGTCATGCGGAGCCTTTCGTTCCGATGAGGCGGTGCAGGGGTCTTGTCGTGACATCCGGACGTCTCTAGGGTCGCAGAACGGTGCAAGCGCTTTCTAGTGTCTGGAGAGGGGTGACTCCGCATGCCCGGAATGCCCGTAGTGCCAGGAAGCAGAACGACGAGGTCCTGGCTCACGGCAGCCGTGCTCGTGCTGTGCGCGCGCTGACCGGCTGCTCCGGTTCCGCCGAGACGAGCGGCTCGTCCGGCAAGGTCGTGCTCCGCTACACCTGGGTGGGGCAATCCGGACAGGGCGGCCAGGACGGAGCAGGCGATCGAGCTCTTCGAGAAGGAGCACCCGGACATCGAGGTGCAGACCTCGTTCTCCGGATACGACAGCTACAAGCAGAAGCTCGCCACCCAGGCCGCCGGCGGCGACGCCCCCGATGTGATGCAGCTCGACTACCGCATGATCGAGCAGTACGCGTCCGGCGGTGTCCTCTACGACCTCGGCCGGCAGAAGTCCGTGCTGCGGACGGACGAGATCGATGCCGGCCTGCTCGCCACCGGTGCCGTCGACGGCAAGCAGTACGCCGTACCGCAGGGGCGTGGCACCGAGGCCGTCGTGTACGACGCAAAGACGTGGCGGGCCACCGGCGTTCCCCTGCCGAGCGGGGACTGGACCTGGAGCGAGTGGGCCGACACCATGCGCACCCTCGCGCAGAAGACCGGCCGACCGGCGGCCACCGACCCGGGCCAGAGCGAGGACGCCTTCGAGGTGTGGCTGCGCGGCCAGGGCAAGTCCCTGTACACCGAGGACGGCAAACTCGGCTTCACCGCCGACGACCTCACCCGCTGGTGGACGTTCACCGATGAGCTCCGCCGCGAAGGCACCGTCTCGCCCGCCGAGCAGACCCAGCTCGACGGCACCGTCGAGAACACCCCGCTCGGCCGTGGCAAGGCCATCGCCGACATCAACTGGGACGCGCCGGCCAGCGGTTTCGTCCCGCTCGTCGGCGAGGGCGTCACGCTCGCACCGATGCCGTCCGGCGAGGACGGCACACCCGGACAGTACTTCAAGCCGTCGATGTTCATGGGCGTCTCCGCCGACTCCGGGCATCCCGAAGAGGGCGCGCTGCTGATCGACTTCATGCTCAACGACCCCGGCGCCGCGAAGATCCTCGGCGCGACCCGCAGCATCCCGGTGAACGAGACCCTCCGCGAGGAGACCGCCGGGTCCCTCACGGACTTCGACCGGACCATCCACGACTTCCAGACCACCCTCGAAGGCGAGCTCAACGATCCGCCCCAGGCGCCCCCGTCGGGTGACAGCGCGTTGCAGACCACCTTCCAGCGGGACTACGACCAGGTCTCGTACGAGCGGATGTCACCCCGTGAAGCGGCCGAGAACTACATCACCGAGGCGAAGGCGGAGCTGAGGTCATGACCACCACGCAGATACCAACCGCGGTACGCCCGAAGGGCGTTGCCCCGGCACACAAACCCCGCGCCGCCGACGCGAGGGCGCCGCCTGGGTGTTCCTCTCCCCCTGGGTGCTCGGTGCCTGCGTCCTGACGTTGCTGCCGATGGCCGTCTCGCTCTACCTCTCCTTCACCGACTACGACCTGTTCAACCCGCCGAGCTGGGTGGGGCTGCGCAACTACACGCAGATGTTCACCGAGGACCCGCGCTACTGGCGCTCGGTGGTCGCGACCCTGACGTACGTCGCCATCGCCGTGCCCCTGCAACTGGGGCTCGCACTCGTCGTGGCGCTCGCCCTGAAGGGCATGAAGCGGGCAAGGGCTTCTACCGCTCGGCGTTCTACGCGCCCTCGCTGCTCGGCGCCTCGATGTCCATCGCCCTGGTGTGGCGGGCGATCTTCAACGACGGCGGCACGGTCGACAACCTCTTCGGTACCGGCGGCTGGGTGAACAAGCCCGGCTGGGCGCTGCTCGCGGTGGCCCTGCTGACGGTGTGGCAGTTCGGGGCGCCGATGGTGATCTTCCTGGCCGGACTCCAGCAGATCCCCGGAGAGTTGTACGAGGCCGCGGAGGTCGACGGGGCCGGGCGGTGGCGGCAGTTCCTGTCCATCACCGTGCCGATGCTGTCCCCGGTGATCTTCTTCAACCTGGTGCTCCAGACGATCCAGGCCTTCCAGGTCTTCACCCCGGCCTTCGCGGTCAGCGCGGGCAAGGGCGGGCCGGCCGACTCGACGCTCTTCTACACGCTCTACCTCTACGACCGTGGCTTCGTCGCCTCCCACATGGGCTACGCCTCCGCCATGGCCTGGGTGCTGCTGATCGTCATCGGCGCGGTGACCGCCCTGCTGTTCCGCACCTCGCGCTCCTGGGTCTTCTACGCCTCCGACACCGATGGAGGAGCCCGATGACTACGGCAACTCCCGCTGTCCGCAAGCCCGTTGCCTGGCGACGGGTCGCCCTGCACGCCGGCTGTCTGGCCGCGTGCTGGTGATGCTGTACCGCTGGCCTGGCTGGTGGCGACCTCGCTCAAGCCCGCCGACGAGGTGATCGCCAGCCTTCAGCTGCTGCCCAGCCGCCTGGAGTGGTCGAACTACTCCACCGCCCTGGACGGTGTGAACGACGTCTCCGTGGGCCGGCTGCTCACCAACTCCCTGCTGATCGCGGGCGGCGCGGTCGTCGGCAACGTCCTGTCGTGCTCGCTGGCCGCGTACGCCTTCGCGCGACTGCGGTTCCGCTTCCGGGGCCCGCTGTTCGCCTTCATGATCGCCACGATCATGTTGCCGCACCACGCGGTGCTGATCCCGCAGTACATCATCTTCAACCAACTCGGCATGGTGAACACCTACTGGCCGCTGATCCTGCCCAAGTTCCTCGCCACCGAGGCGTTCTTCGTCTTCCTCATCGTGCAGTTCATGCGCGGGCTGCCACGTGAGCTGGAGGAGGCGGCGCGCATCGACGGCTGCGGCCGTTCCGCAGTTTCCTCCTGGTCATCCTGCCGCTCACCCGCCCCGCGTTGATCACCACCGCGATCTTCACGTTCATCTGGACGTGGAACGACTTCTTCACCCAGCTGATCTATCTCTTCTCGCCCGAGAAGTTCACGCTGACGCTGGCCCTGCGGGCGTTCGTGGACGCCTCCAGCCAGTCGTCGTTCGGTCCGATGTTCGCGATGTCGGTGATCGCCCTGCTGCCGATCGTGCTGTTCTTCCTCGCCTTCCAGCGGTTCCTCGTGGAGGGCATGGCCAGTTCGGGGGTCAAGGGATGAGCGCCCGTACGCGTACGACCCGTGAGCCGGGCGAGCTCTTCGCCCCGCGCGACCCTCTTCGCGGACATGCTCAGCGTCGGCCTCGCCACGGCCGTGGCCTGTCTGCCGCTGGTGACCGTGCCGGCTGCGTTCTCCACGGTGTGCGCCGTCCTGCGCGCGTACGCGAGGACCGGCCCGCAACGGCGGGGCGGTATCTCACCCTGCTGCGCAGCGGCTGCGCACAGGTGACCTGGCGGCCGGTGCGGTGCTCCTCGCGGGCGTGCTGCTGCTGGCCGCGGACCTGGCCCTCGCGGGCGCGGGCTGCCGGAGCACGGCTGTTCGCCGTGGCGGCGGGCGCGATCGGCGCGTGCGCGGCGGTCGTCGGACTGCGTGCGTGCGCCCGCCCCGAGTCACTCACCGACTGGCCCGCGGCCGTGCGTACGGCGGCCCGGGACGCCGTACGGGATCCGGGCGGCAGCGGCCTGGTCCTGCTCGCCCTCGTGGCGGCCGCGCTGTGCGGCTGGATGCTGCTGCCGCTGGCCTTTCTCGCACCGGGGCCGCTGGCCCTGGCTCTGACGTCCGTCGACGTACGACTGGAGAGCATGTGATCGCCCGCAGAACGTTCCTCGCCACGACCGCCACGGCCGCGCGGCCACCGGATCAGCGGCGCGCCCGCCGCGGCCGAACCGCACACGGACGCCGGCTTCCTCGCCCTGCTGACCGAGGCCGCCGACCAGCGCGTCACCGGGCTGCTCACGACGTACGGCGAAACCATCACCGACCTGCGCGACCGGGGCCGGGCGCGGGCCGCGGCCCGCGCGCTGCGCACGTTCACCTCGGTCTATGTGCACAAGGAGTCGGCGTACCACCACTCCCCCGACCTGCTCGGCCCGCTCCGCGAACTCGCCGGCACTCTCGCCGAGGAGCAGCACGACGACGGCCTGTACGACCAGGGCGCCGTGCACTCGCCACCGGACACCGCCTTCTCGGTCGTCGACCTGAATCTGGCGTACGCCCTGCTGGACCGCGACGGGCACCGGCCGACCGAAGCCGTGCGCAGCGTCGTCGAGCAGGTGCTGGACAAGGCGGGCCCGGGTCTTGCGACCGGTGGTGTGCACACCGCCAACCACCGCTGGCTGGTGCGCCGCACTGGCCCGGATCCACCGCCGCCGGCCCGACCCGGCGTACGCCCGCCGCATCGACGCATGGCTGGCCGAGGCATCGACCTGCTGCCCGGCGGCGAGTACAGCGAACGCAGCCCCACCTACTCGGCCGTCGTCACCAACCCCGCCCTGCTCACCCTGGCCCGCCACTACGGCCGTACGGATCTGTACGCCCCCGTACGCGCCAATCTCAAGGCCACCCTCTACGTCATCGAGCCCAACGGCGAGGTGGAGTCGGTGCATTCGCGGCGCCAGGACCAGACGGCCCTGCGCTACCTGCCTGAATTCTGGCTCCAGTACCGGGAGTTGGCGATCCATGACGGCGACGCCCGCTTCGCCGCCGTGGCCGCCCTGCTGCAGGAGCGCGGCACGGACCAGACCTTCGGGAGACACCGCTGGGCGACCGGCTCGCGGAGGTCCTGGACCGCCCGGAGCTGGCTCGCCCGCTGCCGTCACAGGCACCGCTTCCCGAGAACTTTGTGCACCACGACCCCGACTGCCGCCTGGTTCGCGTACGCCGGGGCACCCGCACCGCGACCGTCTTCGCCGGCACCGACTTTCCCGAGGTGCGGGCCATTTCCTCGGGCCTGTCCACCAATCCCACGTTCTTCAAGATGCGCAAGGGCGCGGCGATCCTGGACTCGCTGCGCCTGTCGCCGCAGTTCTTCTCCCTCGGTCACTTCCGTGCCGAAGGGCTCGAGCCGGTCGACGGCGGCTGGCGGCTGCACGCCGAGGTACGGGCCGCGTTCCACCAGCCCCTGCCGCCGCAGCACCGCCGGCCCGACGGCGACTATCCGCTCAGCAACGACGGACGCTTCTGGTCCGCGATGGACTTCCCGCACCGCCCCAAGGAGTGGCGGACCTGCGCACCGAGGTACTGGTGCGTCAAGTACGCGGCGGCGGCTGGGAACTGGACTTCGACGTCTCCCGGTCCGGTACCCCTCGCACTGGAGCTGTGCTTCCGCCGCGGCGGCACCTTGACCGGTGACGGGCTCGAACCCGTTGCGGGCCAGACCGACACCTACCAGCTCGTCAGCGGCGAGGCCGCGTACACCGTCGGCGACGACCGGATCGAGTTCGGCCCCGGCAACGGCAAGGGCGGCAAGCAGCCGCCGGTGGTCGAGCCGGGCGAACGCTACTCGTGGATGAACGGCTCCCTCACACCGGACGGCATCCGCGTGCTGATCACCGGCAGGTCACCGCTGGCGTACCGGCTCACGCTGAGGTGATCGTCACTCGTCGACTTCTCATCGGGCGTCTGCGCAATTGAGCCGACGGGCCACTGCAGGGCGAATTCAGTGGCGTCAGTGCCGGGGCGGGTTCCTGCGCGGGGTGATCGTGGCGTTCGGCAGGGTGGGGGCGGGCAGGCGGTCGCCGTCGTACCCCTTGACGGTGCCGAAGCGTTCGGAGGCTTTCTGCCAGTCGTCCCGGGCCGGACGATGTCGTCATGGCTGCGGCCGATGAAGTTCCACCACATGACGATCTCCTCCTCGAAGGGGGGCCCTCCGAGCAGGACCGTGCGGGCCCTGACGTCCGACTCGTTCGTCAGCGTCAGGGCGCCGATGCCGGGGTGGGCGTAGCCCATGTCCGCCGGACGCAGCAGGGTGTCGGCCATGCGGACGTCGCCGTGGTCGACGAGGAGGCCGTGCTCGTAACCGGGGTCCACGGCGAGCGTGACCGATGCGCGGGGTTCGAGGGCGATTTCGGCGCCGAGCAGCGGCGTGAAGGTCCGCACCAGGGAGACGGAGCCCGCGAGCGAGCCGAGGAAGACCCTGATCTCGGCTCCGTCGATGTGCACGGGCTCGGGGACGTGGTGCTGGAAGTCCTTTTCGGTATGCCGGTGTTCATCGCAGGGCCACCCACAGTTGCACGCCGTGCAGGATCGTGGTCCGCGGCGTCGAAACCTCGGAGTGGGCGATGCCGTGTCCTCCGGTCATGAGGTTGAGTTCACCTGGCCGTACGAAAGCATGGCTGCCGAGCGTGTCGCGGTGCTCGATCTCCCCGCTGAACAGCCAGCTGACCGTCTGCAGTCCGGTGTGCGGATGCGGGGCGACGTCCATGCCACCGGTGGCAGAGACGTCGTCGGGGCCGTAGTGATCGGCGAAGCACCACGCTCCGATCAGCGTCCGGGCGCGCTGCGGCAGTGTGCGCCGTACGGTCATCGCCCGCGGCCCGCCCAGCGGCACCTCGCGCGGAGAGATCACCTCGACGCGCGGCTTCTCCGCCCCTCTTTCGGCGTCCGTTCCGCACAGCATCTCCACGGGGTCCGTTTCCATGTTGCTCATCGGATGCCGCCTCTCGCCCACCCCAAGGGGTTGTTTAAAATGGAACAACTTGTCCCGAGTATACGGAGCCCACGACCGCGTACACCACGCACCACGTGGACGGGGCGCCATCACCGAAGGAGTCCCGGGTTGAGCAGCAGCACGACGGAACCGGCGGTTCAGCGGATCTTCATCGACAAGCAGAGCCCAAAGGCCTACGACGCCCTTGTCCAGACGTCCGAGGCGGTCCGTGCCGTCGCTGCCGACGCCGGACTCGACCGCACCCTCGTAGAGCTGATCAACCTGCGCGTCTCGCAGATCAACAGCTGCGCCTTCTGCCTCCACACGCACACTCGGGCCGCCCTGCGCTCAGGCGACACCCCCAGCGGCTGGGGGTCCTGGCTGCCTGGCGGGACACCGAACTGTTCACGCCCGCGGAACGAGCCGCACTCGCTCTGGCGGAGACCGTCACCAGCCCCGCCGACGCCACGACACAGGAATCCGCCTACGCTTCGGCGCGCGAGACACTCACCGAGGACCAGATCTCCGCGGTGATCTGGGTGGCGATCACCATCAACGCGTTCAACCGGGTCTCGATCATGAGCAAGCACCCGGTACGGAGCAACTCCCGACCGTGATCGGCCCACCTTCAGGCCGTGCGAGGCGCCGCCCCGGATCGCCCCGAGGGCGCCACGCCGTCATCCTGGAACGGTGGGGAAGTCTCCTCGCTGCCGGAAGGAGCCCCGATGAAGGCCGTGCGAACCCACGACCGTGATGCCGCCGTCGACGGCCTGGTGGTGGAAGAGGCACCGTACCCGTACGCGGGCGAGGGCGACGTGATCGTAAAGGTGCACGCGGCCTGCTTCACTCCGGATGAGCTGACCTGGCCGGCCACCTGGGTCGACCGGGCGGCCGGGACCGAGCGCCCGTCATTCCGGGACACGAGGTGTCGGGTGAGGTCGCCGAGGTCGCGGTGGCACGACCGGGCTGTCGGCCGGTCAGCGTGTCGTCGGGCTGACCGACTGGAACCGGGACGGCACTCTCGCCGAGTACGTGGCGGTGGAAGCGCGCAACCTGGCGCCACTGCCCTCGGGAATCGACCACGTCCAGGCGGCGGCTCTGCCGATGCCGGGCCTCACCGCCTGGCAGGGCCTGTTCGTACACGGAAGGCTGGAGGCCGGGCAGAGCGTGCTGGTGCACGGAGCGGGAGGGGGCGTGGGAATGGCTGCGACACAGCTTGCCGCGAAGCCGGGGCGCGCGTGATCGGGACGGGGCGCGAGGGCAGCCGGGAGCAGGTACTGGAGCTCGGCGCCGAGGTTTTCCTCGACCTTCAACAGCCGGCGTGGGAGGAGACCGTGGGCCACGTCGACCTCGTCTTCGACGCCATCGGCGGGCAGGTCCTCGCCCGCTCGGCCGCCGTGGTCAGGCCCGGCGGCACCCTGGTGACCATCGCCCATCCCCGAAGGTGCGGCCCGAGGACGGCCGGGCCATGTACTTCATCGTCGAACCCGACCGCAGTCACCTCCTCGAGATCATCGGCCGGCACCGGAGGGCCGGCTGCGCCCGCTGGTGGGTGCCGTCCTTCCTCTGGACCGGGCGCCGGAGGCGTTCCGCACGAAGAAGGGAACAGTCGGCAAGACGGTCATCCAAGTTGCGTGAGCTAGTCGGAGGGTTTTCGCGACGGATGCTCTCGACGAACGTTGCCTCGTCCTGTGCGATGCGGTTGGCCTCCTCGAACACGCTGAGGACCTGTGCAGCGGGGATGACGGGCAGCGCCGGACGCGTCCGCGAACACGTAATCACCCGGGCGGACGGTCACGCCGGACACGACGACCGGCCGGTTCGCCTCGAACGGCGTCACCACGTCACCGCCCCATTTACTCGTCTCCCCAAGCAGTAGGCGGCGAAGTCGTACGTCGCGATGTCGACGAAGTCCCGGAGACGGCCGTCGGCCAGGACCCCGGCAAGACCATGTACCGCCACCAGCGAGAGCTTTGTTCCGCCTCCGAGCGATATGCCGGTATGCCCGTTGCCGGCCAGGACCAGCACCCGCCCCTGTGCGCCCTGTGCGATGGCGTCATGGAACAGCCGGAGGAAATTGAACTGCTCAGGTGGGAGTGCTTCCCGCATGCAGGGAGAAACGAGATCGTCACCGCGGGGCCCAGGAGGACACGGCCCGGGGTCGGGCTCACCAGGTCGTCGATGTGACACCGGTGACGGTGCATCCGTCCCATGGCATCGACGACATCGGGGGTACGTACTCGCGCGGCGAGATCCTGCAGGCGGTCGTTCTCGCGGGCAGTCATGCCGGTGCGGGATCTTGAGGTAGTCCAGTCCGCCGGCGTCGAGCCACATCTCGGTGGGAGAGCGAACCAGGCGAAGCAGAACCCTGTCGCAGCCGGGACAGCGCAGCACCATCCCGGGACCATCGAGGTAAGCGTGCGTCTGGGCAAGCACCATCTGTTCACCGCAGCCGCGGCATCGTCCGGAAACCACGGTCATATCGGTTCCGAACAGGGCTTCGAGATCCCGGCGGCGGCGTTGCCGTCAAGGAAGTCCGGCGTCAC
Source organism: Streptomyces sp. F001 (assembly GCF_004187715.1). GTDB lineage: Bacteria > Actinomycetota > Actinomycetes > Streptomycetales > Streptomycetaceae > Streptomyces > Streptomyces flavusporus. Next base: position 165,891 of record NZ_QZWF01000001.1, read on the forward strand.
GGTCATGGAGATTCAGCTCCTCATCCGCTGGATCCAAAACGCTCGGTGCGGATACGGCCGGGCTGGTGGCCGAGGGCCACCAGCAGGCCGGCGGCCGTTTCGACGAAGCCGGTGGAACCGCAGACGTAGCAAGTGGGTTCAAAGTCCGGTGGCCACCCGGCGTTCGACAACTCCGAAGCGGTGAACCGCCCGGGGGGCCGCGGCCACTCGGCCGGGGTGGAGCGGGTATAGAGGTACGTCTTGTCGAGGCCCGGATCGTCCCCTCTCAAGTCGGATACGAAGAGCTGGTACTCAGGGCTGCGCACGACGTACACCAACCGGAAGGGCGTACGGCTGCCGACCGCGCGGCGCATGCGGATCATCGCCATCAGCGGCACCAGGCCCGAGCCGCCGCCCACCAGCAGAATCGGCTCCTTCTGCTCGGGCCGCCACACGAACCAGCCGCCGACCGGTCCGCGCAGTTCCACCACGTCGTCCACTGCCAGTTCGTCCGTCAGATACGGGGAGACCTCGCCGTCATCGACACGCTGCACGGTCAGCTCGACGCTCTCGCCGTCGGGTGCCGACGCCAGTGAGTAACTGCGCTGTGTGCTGTAGCCGTCCTCCGCCGTGAGTCGCACATCGACATGCTGCCCCGCCAGATGACCCGGCCAGCCGGGCACCTCGAAGACGAGGGTGCGCGCAGCGTCGGACTCGATACGCCGATCGGTCAGGCGGGCTGTCGTCCAGCGCAGCCGGTCCCCTAGTCGCCCTGATACCGCTGCTCGCGCCATGGGTCCCCATAATCGTGGTAGCCGATGTTCTCCCAGAATCCCCGTTCGTCCTCATCGAGCAGTTGGATGCGCTGCACCCACTTGGCGGACTTCCAGAAGTACAGGTGCGGAACCAGCAGTCGGGCGGGGCCGCCGTGCTCCGGCGCGAGTTCCTCGCCGTCGTAGCGGTAGGCGATCCATGCCTTCCCGTCGAGGAGGTCCTCCAGGGGCACGTTGGTGGTGTAATCGCCGTAGGAGTGAACCAGTGCGTAGTCGGCACTGGTCTCCACGTCCTCCAGAAGGACGTCCAAGGAAACTCCCTGCCACTCCGTGTCGAACTTCGACCACTTGGTGACACAGTGCAGGTCAACGGTCGGAGTCTGGCTGGGCAACGCAGTGAATTCCGCCCAGTTCCAGCTGTGCCGTGTGCCCGTCTCTGTGCGGATGGTGAACTCCCATTCGTCAGGGTTCACCCTGGGGGTGGGTCCTGCGGACAGAACGGGGAAGTCGGTGGTCTCGTACTGCCCAGGAGGAAGTCTGTGCCGGGTTTCCCGCGCTCGGCCGTGGAATCCGCGCGAAACGATGGGCATGTCGTGCCCCCATTCTCCGAAGCAGGCGGTTTCCATTCTCCAGGACATCGCACAGCACAGCATCTCGGCAGAAAAAGGCTCCGGAGTGGTATGGCTTCAGAACCACGTCATGGATCACATCACTGAAGACATCACTGAAGAGCGGAGGAACCCGTGAAGCTGGTACGCGACGCCATGACCACCGACGTCGTCACGGTCGAGCCCTACACCTCGCTGACCGCGGTGGCAGCCTGCATGCGGGAGGCCGACGTCGGCTGCGTTCTGGTCATCAGCGACGACGCCCTCCATGGGCTGGTCACCGACCGCGACATCGCGGTCCGCGTCATCGCCGAAGGTCTGATTGCCGGCAGCATCACAGCGCTGGAGGCCGCCTCCGGGGACCTCGTCACCGTCACCCCCGACACGTCACTGTGTGAGCAAGCACGTCATGCGTGACCACGCACTGCGCCGGCTGCCCGTCGTGGACGAGGGTCGCATCGTGGGTCTGCTCTCGCTGGGCGACATCGCCTCCACCCCGCACGCCCAGGAGGTTCTCATCGCACTCAACAATGCACCAGCCAACCACTGACATCCGGCACTGCCTGTCCGGCGCTTGAGCTGCGTGCACCAGCCCGGTGCGCTTCCGGCTCAACGCGAAAGGAGGACAATATCCGGGTACCGCAAAACCCAGAAGCCGTCTCCTGCCGATTACCGCAGTCCGTTCGGAAACGACGACAACACAAACGCGGAGGACCGAGATGACAGGACAGACACAGAGGGCCGTTCTGGCAGGCGGGTGTTTCTGGGGCATGCAGGACCTGATTCGACGCCTGCCCGGAGTGACGTCGACCCGCGTCGGCTACACCGGCGGTGACGTGCCCAACGCCACGTACCGCAACCACGCACACACGCCGAGGCGATCGAGATCACATTCGATCCCGACCGGACCGACTTCCGCACGCTCCTGGAGTTCTTCTTCCAGATACACGATCCGACGACGAAGAACCGCCAGGTAACGACATCGGTCTCAGCTACCGCTCGGCCATCTACTACGTGGACGAGAGCAGCGGAAAGTGGCGGAGGACACCGTCGCCGATGTCGACGCTTCTGGCCTGTGGCCCGGCACGGTTGTGACAGAAATCGAACCTGTCGGACCCTTCTGGGAGGCCGAGCCCGAGCACCAGGACTACTTGGAGCGCTATCCCGACGGGTACACCTGCCACTTTGTCCGCCCAGGCTGGCGGCTTCCCACTCGCGCGAGGGATTGACGCGGCGAACCGCACAGGCGCCTGGACTTCTACAACTGTCAGGCAGGGCCCCACACGCTCGGCTTGAGGTGACATGCGCCCGAGGGCTGCCCACCGACGGCCGCCGGAGTCACGATGTCGTACGACAATCTGGTCATCGTTCTCGCGGTGTCCGCCGGTGTCCCGTTCCTCCTCGCGGTGATGCCCCGCGTCCCTCTTCCGGGCCCGGTCCTCGAGATCGTGGCCGGGATCGTCCTTGGCCCGGCGGTGCTGAACGTGGTGCAACCGGACGCCATCGTTCAGGCCTTGTCGATCATCGGCCTGAGCTTCCTGCTGTTCCTTGCCGGGCTCGAGATCGACTTCCAGCAGCTACGCGGGCCGTGGCACGGCTCATCGGTATGGGTCTGGCGGCACACTTGCGCTGGCCGCGACCGTCGGCTGGGGCTGCACATCGCCGGGCTGGTCGAGAGCCCGCTGCTGATCGGAACCGCGCTGGTGGCCACGTCTCTGGGTCTTCTGGTCCCGATCCTGAAGGACGCCGACGCGGTCGATCGGCCGGTCGGCCAACTGACCATCGGTGGCGGCTCGGCAGGAGAGATCAGCGCCGTGGTGTTGCTGTCGCTGTTCTTCTCCGAGCATGCGTCGGGCCCGGCCTCCAGGCTGCTTCTCCTGCTCGGCCTCGCTTGTCTGGTGCGCTCGTCATGGTGGCCTCGATGCGTGCAGGACGCTCCATGTGGCTGTCCGGGGCCGTGGTGAAGCTGGCGGACACAAGCGCCCAAGTCCGGGTCCGCTTGACAATGGCTCTGATTGTCGGCCTGTCCGCGGTCGCCCTGCACCTGGGATTCGAGGCCATTCTGGGTGCCTTCATCGCGGGGGCCGTACTACGGCTGGTCGACCCCGACGCCGAACGGAACACCCGCAGTTCCACGTCAAACTGGAGGGCCTCGGCTATGGATTCCTCGTCCCGGTGTTCTTCGTGACGAGCGGTATCCAGTTCGACGTAGGAGCCCTGTTCGCGGACGCTGAGACGGTGCTGCGGGTACCGATGTTCCTTGCCGCGCTGCTCCTCGTTCGGGGACTGCCCGCATTGGCCTACCGCAGCGCCGGGCTCTCGCGCGCGGAGATCATGGCCAGCGGACTCCTGCAGGCCACCTCCCTCCCCGTCATCGTGGCCGCGACAACGATCGGCTTGAAGCTGGACGCGATCCGGCCGGCCAACGCCGCCGCGCTGGTGGCGGCAGGCCTGCTGTCGGTGGTCGTGTTTCCTCTGACGGCCCTGCCCTTGCTGAACCGTTCACGAGCATCCGCAAGCTCGGAGCCCGGAAAGGACCCGGATTGATCCCAAGAACGGCTCCCGCTGTCACTTGGGGCGCAGGCGTACCGCAACGGCGGCAGGGATGCCGGGAGGCTGGGAACGTGGTCCGGAGCGGAGACGTTTTCGTCTGGGAGCGGGCGGGTCGGCCCGCCCCGCCGACGAGGGGAACGAGGACGTCAAGATGAGCGACAAGGCCCGGAAGCTGTTCGAGGCACTCGACCTCGACCAGAACGGGACCCTGACCCGCGAAGAGGTGATCACCGCCCTGCGCACGAAGGGCCCGTCTCTTGCCGCGTCGGGGGATCTGCCGTTTTGGGGCGTGGGCGACGCCGATGCCTCCTCCGCGCTGTTCGACGCCGCTGACCAGAACGGGGACGCGGTACTGACCCTGGAGGAGTTCGCGGCATTGGTCGACCGCCGTTTCGGCTGGCACTGACACCGGACCGGCCTCCGCTGCAGGCGGCGGGCCGGCGCGACACGCGATACGGGGCGCGAGTGGGGCCGGCCGCGTGCATGAACCGTACGTCGCACCGGGCCCCCTCTTGTCTCCGACGGCATGGCACCCGTACGCTCACCATCCATACCGACTGGATGGTATGTCCCGAAGGAGCCGCCGGAGATGAGCCGCATCAACCGCCAGGTGCGCCTGGCCGCACGCCCCGTGGAAGAGCCGCGGCCGACCGACTGGGAGCACGTCGAGGAGCCGACCGGGCAGCCGGGCGACGGGGAATTCCTGGTGCAGGTGCTCTGTCTGTCGATCGACCCGGCGATGCGCGGCTGGATGAACGCGGGCAGGTCCTACATCCGCCGGTGGAGATCGGCGAGGTGATGCGCGCCGGCGCAGTGGGAAGGGTGATCGCCTCCCGGCACTCCGGGTTCGCGGTCGGCGACCATGTGTCGGCTCGTTCGGCGTGCAGGAGTACTGCGTGTCGGACGGACTCGGCGTGACCAAGGTCGACCCGGCGATGGCCCCTTGCCGACGTATCTCGGTGCTCTCGGCATGTCGGGACTGACGGCCTACTTCGGCCTGATCGACATCGGGCGTCCCGAGCCCGGCCAGACCGTCGTCGTCTCCGGAGCGGCGGGGGCGGTCGGCAGCGTCGTCGGGCAGATCGCCAAGATCCTGGGCTGCCGGGTCATCGGCATCGCCGGCGGCGAGGCCAAGTGCCGGCTGGTGGTCGACGAGTTCGGGTTCGACGCCGCGATCGACTACCAGAACGAGGACGTGCGCAAGGCGCTGCGCGAGCATGCCCCCGCCGGCGTCGACGTGTACTTCGACAACGTCGGCGGTGACGTTCTGGACGCCGTGCTGCTGCGGCTGGCGCGCGGTGCCCGTGTCGTCGTCTGCGGCGCGATCTCCCAGTACAACAGCACCAAGCCGCAAGGCCCTGCCAACTACCTGTCTCTGCTGGTGAACCGCGCCTCCATGACGGGCATGGTGGTGTTCGACTACGCCGACCGGTACGCCGAGGGCGTCGCACAGCTGGCCACGTGGCGGGCGGAGGGCCGGCTGAAGTCCCTTGAGGACGTGGTGTCCGGTGGAGTGGCGGCGTTCCCCGAAACCCTGATGCGGCTGTTCCGTGGTGAGAACCACGGCAAGCTGGTCCTGAAGATCGCGGACTGACGGGCGGAGGGGGAGGAATCCGGTGAAGGCACTGAGCTACCACGGCCGTCATGACATCCGCTACGGGATGTCCCCGACCCGGCCGTCACCAGCCCCACCGACGCGGTCGTCCAGGTCACCACGGCCGGCATCTGCGGCAGTGACCTGCACATCTACGGTGGCAACCCGTTCAGCCCGGAACTGGGCTACACGCCGGGACACGAGTGCGTCGGTGTGGTGGTCGACACCGGCGGCCAGGTCACCCGCTTCAAGCCCGGCGACCGGGTTCTGGTGCCCGCCTCGGCCGGCTGCACCCTGTGCCGGTCGTGCGCGGCCGGGTTCACCGCCCGGTGCGAGCGCGCCAAGTCCAGCACGGAGCTCTGCTACGGAGTCAGCCCGCAGCTTCCGGGCAGCCAGGCCCAGGCGCTGGCGGTGCCGTACGCCGATGTCAATCTGGTGCACCTGCCCGAGGGCATCTCCGACGAGGCCGCCGTCGTCCTGACGGACAACGCGCCCACGGCCTGGTACGGCTGCCGCCGTGCCCGTATCCAGCCCGGTGAGACCGTCCTGGTCATCGGCCTCGGCCCGGTCGGCCTCATGGCCGCCCAGTCCGCTCTTCGCGATGGGCGCCGCGCGGGTGCTGGCACGGACCTGGTCGCGGAGCGCTGCGCCTTCGCCGCCACCCTGGGGGTCGAGCCGGTCGAGGGCGAGGACGCACGGACGGCCGTACGGGACATTGACCGGCGGACGCGGGCCGGACGCCGTGGTGGAGGCCGTGGGCTCGGACGCCACCATCGATCTCGCCCTCAAGGCCGTCCGGCAGGCCGGCCGGGTCAGCGTCATCGGGGTCAGCCACAGCAAGGCGTTCCTATCCACATGGGATTGGCACAGGTCAAGGAACTGGAGTTCGCCATCGGGCTCTGCTCGATCCACTACGAACTCCCTCCCTGATCGCCCTCACCCGGCCGGCCGGATCAAGCCCGAGGTCGTGGTCTCCCACCGCTTCGCCCTCTCCGAAGGCCCGGCAGCGTACGAACTGTTCGCAGGCCGCTCCGACGGCGTCCGCAAGATCCTTCTCGACCCCACCCGCTGATTTTTTGCGCAGGGCCGCTTCGTCCGGGCGGTCCGCACCCTGCCGAGCTCGCCCGGTGTGCTCGCGGAGCGTGCCTACGGCTGCGCGGTGCCGTCGATCAGCTGCGAGACGCGGGTTGCGCCGGCGCGCACGGCATCCCGAGCTGCCGATGCCGCTGCTCGAACAACTCCACAGGTATGGACGTGGCCAGGGCCCCCGCGACCTTCCCCCGTGAGCCGGGGCAGTCCCTGCTGCCGCAGGTGGTCACGACGCCGCTCGGCCGGCAACGACGACAACATGACCTTGCCGAAAGCCGTGGCGTGGGGAGCCTGGTGGAGCACACCGAGCACCCCGGGTCACCTCGAGTTGCCGGCACAGGCGCCGGTGCAGGCCGGTGAGTTTGTACCCCAGCCCGTACCCGCGGGACTGGTGGAGCCTGACCAGACAGCCCTCGTGGACCAGGGTGTGCAGCAGGCGGTACGTCGTCAGGAGGGTGAGGCCCGCGCGCCGGGCGACGGCCTTGGCGGTGATGCCGTCACCGCCCGCCGCGACCGCCTCGAGCACCCGCAGAGCACGGCGGACCGATCCCCCCCGTACCGGGCACTTTCCAGGTGCGGGCGGCCTGCCGGTCACCGGCCGGCGCCGTAGGATCTGGTCGCCAAGGTCCTGGCCGGCGGGCACGAGTCGGCCACCGCCTGTTCGACGGCCGGCGTCGCTCGTGCCATTGCCGCCCCGCTCGACCGCACCGCCGGGCCTACCGGACCGGCCGCACGTGCCGACCGCCGTCACCTGCTGCAGGCCCGCAGCCGATCGACATACGTCCATGGAGAGAGTCTGATGATCTTCATCACCGCCAAGTTCCGAGTCCGTCCCGAGCATGCCGACCAGTGGCCGGAGATCACCGCCGACTTCACCGAAGCCACACGCCGGGAGCCCGGCTGCCTCTGGTTCGACTGGTCGCGAAGCGTGACGGACCCCACGGAGTACGTCCTGGTCGAGGCCTTCCGCGATGACGAAGCAGGCGCTGCTCACGTGCAGTCGGCGCACTTCAAGGCCGCACAGCAGACGCTGCCGCCGCATCTGGTCGAGACCCCTCGCATCGTGAACGCGAACGTTCCGCAGGACGACTGGTCGCTGCTGGGCGAGATGGCCGTTCCCGAGCAGGAGTAGCACGAGTGGGGCGCACTCCCCGGAGTGACTGGGGTGCGGACTGCGGCGGCACCGTTACGCGCTACGACGCGTCTGCGGCTGTCTCTCCGCCGGCGCCGCCACAGCCGCTTCCCCGTGCCCTGCCGTGTGGGCGGCTCACGGCACTGCGTACCAACGCATGCCCCGCGGAGCCGGTACGACGAAGCGCGCGGCGCCCGCACGGCCGATACTGAGGATGAGCCGCTGCAAGCCCAGGCACGCGGGGACGGGTGGGAGCGCCCGGCGCACCGCACTACGAGTCCCTCGAACGGTGCGAGGTTGATGGGGCGATGGACGACACATCCCTGACGACGCTCAGCGAGAGCCCGGAGGACCCCTTCTCGATCTACCAGTCGGCGTCCGCCGTCCTGGACGACCACGGGCGGGTCGTCGCCTGGAGCGAGCAGGCCACGAGCCTCCTCGGGCATCGGGCCGACGAGGTGCTGGGCCGGCCGCTGCGCGAGGTCCTGGTCGCCGATGGAGACGAGGCCCTGATCGCCGAGGCGGTCGCCGCGTGCCTGCGGGAGCGCGGCTGGTTCGGGCTGCTGCCGGTCCGGCATAGCGCAGGCCACCGCGTGTACGTGGGGTTCCGCGCCCGGAGGGTGCAGCGCCTGGACTCCACCGTCGAGTGGCTGCTCGTGGGCTCGCGCGCCGAGGACGTCGTCCAGTGGGAGGTCGACCGGGCCGTGCTGGACGGCTTCTTCCGCCGGTCCCGGTCGGTGTCGCGGTTCTCGGCCCGGACCTGCGCCTGCTGCGGGTGAACCGGGCGATCGCCCGGTTCGGCGGGCTGCCGGCCGAGGCCTACCCCGGACTTCGCACCTCCGACTTCCTGCTCGGTCCGGACGCGCAGCTGGTCGAGGAACGGCTCCGGTCGGTCCTGGAGACGGGCCAGCCCGTGATCTTCGCCGAGCAGCCCTGCCGGCTGCAGCGGGACCCTCAGAAGGAACTGATCGTCTCCGTTTCCGCCTTCCGGATGCAGGACCCGTCCGGCCGGGTGCTCGGCGTCACCGAGATCATCGAGGATGTCACCGACCGCCACCGGGCCCGTCGGCGCCTCGCGCTGCTCAACGAGGCCGGCACCAGAATCGGGAGCACCCTGGATGTGGCCAGGACGGCGCGTGAGCTGGCCGAGGCGGCGGTTCCCGCGCTGGCCGACGCGCTCTCGGTGGATCTGCTGGAACCCGTGACCCATGGGGAGGAACCCGCCCCGACGCCGTGGGCCCGCTGCGCAGGACGGCGGTCCGCAGCGTCCGGCCCGAGGCGCTGCAGGTGCTGTACCCGCTGGGCCATCTGTTCTCCTTCCCCGAACAGACCGCGCAGGGACGCTGCCTGGCCGAGCGGCGTTCGGTCCTTCAGCCCGCCGTGGAGGTCGACCGCGAATGGTTCCTGGTCGACCCTGAGCGGGCCGACAGGATGATCGCGCTGGGTGTCCACTCGCTGATGGTGGTGCCGCTGGCCGCGCGCGGTGTCGTCCTCGGCCTGGTCTGTTTCTGGCGGTGGCAGCGGCCCGAGCCGTTCGAGGAGGACCTCACCCTGGCGGAGGAGTTCGCCGCCCGGGCCGCTCTGCATCGACAACGCCCGCCGCTACACCCAGGAGCACCAGGCGGCCGTGGCCCTCCAGCGCAGCCTGCTGCCGAGCGAGGTACCCGAGCACCCGGCGGTCGACACCGCCCACCGCTACCTGCCCGCGCAGGCCTCCACCGGTGTCGGCGGCGACTGGTTCGATGTCATCCCGCTGTCGGGACTACGCGTCGCGCTGGTCGTCGGCGACGTCGTCGGCCACGGCATGCACGCGTCGGCGACCATGGGACGGCTGCGCGCCGCCGTGCACACCCTGGCCCATCTCGACCTGGCTCCGGACGAGGTCCTCGCCCGGCTCGACGACCTGGTGGATCATCTGGCCACCGAACAGCGGCAGGCCGACGCAGGCGCCCCCCAGATCGTCGGCGCCACCTGCCTGTACGCGATCTACGATCCGGTCTCCCGGCACTGCGCCATGGCCCGCGCGGGGCACCCGCCGCCGACCGTGCTGGGCCGGACGGTCGGGTGCGCCTGATCGACCTGCCCGCCGGGCTGCCGCTGGGTGTGGGCGGGCTGCCGTTCGAGACCGCCGACCTCGAACTGGACGAGGGCAGTCTGCTCGCCCTGTGCAGCGATGGGCTGCTCCTGGCCGACCACCGGGACATCGACCAGGGCTTGGCACTGCTGCGCACCGTACTGGCCGGTCCGGCCCGCTCGTTGGAGCACACGTGCAAGGCGGTGGAGGACGCGATGCTGCCCGAGCGGCCCCCGATGACGTCACGCTGCTGCTGGGCCGCACGCGGGTGCTGGCGGCGGAGAAGGTGGCCACGTGGGAGCTGTCGGCCGACCCCACTGCCGCCGGCCGGGCCCGGGCGCTGGTGACGGACCAGCTGACCGAGTGGGGGCTGGAGGAGCTCGCCTTCGTCACCGAACTGATCGTGAGCGAACTGGTCACCAACGCGTACCGGTACGCCGGCGGCCCGGTGCTGCTGCGACTGATCCGGCACACCCATCTCATCTGCGAGGTCTCGGACACCAGCAGCACCTCCCCCCACCTGCGCCAGGCCCGAAGCACCGACGAGGGCGGACGTGGCCTGTTCCTGGTGGCCCAGCTGTCCGAACGGTGGGGCACCCGCTACGGCCGCAACGGAAAGACCATCTGGCCGAGCAACCACTGTCCACTGCCGCTCCGAACGCGCGTAACGGTGAAACCAGGCCTTCCTGACCTGCGCCGCCACGCTCCGCGAAGAGCACTGAGCGGCGTCGAGGATCCGCTGCCGGCTCGCTTGTCGCGCACGGCGCCGCCGAGAGCGGCCGGAGCCTCTGGCTGGTGGAGGCACTGTCCGAACGCTGCGGGGTCCACCGCATCCCGGACGGCGCGAAGGAACGGGGGCGGTCCGCAGGTGTCGGGCACCGACTCGGACCGCCCCCGTCGGCTCAGTTCGCCGGGGAACCGAATTCCTTGCGGGTGTCCACCGGCTTGCCGAACAGCTGCCACCGCTCGTCCTTGAACCGCATCAGCTGCATCGTCTCGATGGGGAAGGCGTCATCGGGCCCGGTGGAGAGGGTGACACCGGGCAGCAGCATGTCCACCTTGACGTCCTTGAGGTTGCGCACCGCGTCCGCAGCCCCTCCCTGGTCGGGCACTCCATCGCGTCCAGGGCCTTGTGCAGGCTGGAGGCGGCGGCCCAGCCGTAGGCGTTGAACTGGTTGGCCGGGTCCGAGCCGGGCGCGTACTTGCTCAACGCGTCCTTGTACGTCTTCATCTCCGCGTCGTCGGCCCACTGCGGGTCGGCGGGTCCTTGAAGTAGGTCGCCGAGACCACACCTTGGACGTTCTTGAATCCGACGGGCTTGAGCACCGTGGCGGACGAGGACACGTTGTTCACGATGTGCAGCGGGTTCCACTTGGTGTTCTTGGCATCGGCGGCGAGGGCCTGGCTGCCGAACTTGGGCGTGGTGATGTTGAGCAGCACATCGGCCTTGGAGCGGGCGAGGCTTGTCATCTGCGCCGACACGGAGGGGTCGGTGACCTCGTAGCTCTCCTCGGCAACCACCTTGATGCCGCCGGCGACGGCTCCTTGAACCCGCGAGCAGATCCTTGCGAAGTCGTCGTTCTGGTAGAGGACGGCGACCTTCGCCTTCGCTTTCTCCTTGAGGTATTTGGCGTACACCGTGCCTCGGACACGTAGTTGGGCTGCCAGCCCGTGGTCCACGGGTGCTTGTCGTCCGTACCAGACGGAGGCACCGTGGCGACGAGGGCTGCGGCACCTTCCGCTTGTTGAGGTAGTCCACACGGCGGCTGTGGACGGGGTGCCCAGAGTCTGGAAGACGGCGAAGACCTTCTCCTGCTCTACCAGTCTGCGGGCCTCCTCGACCGCCTTGGGGGCTGGTAGCCGTCGTCGCGCACGGTGAACTCCACGTGCGGCCGTCGATGCCGCCTTGTCGTTGACGTGCTTGAAGTAGGCGCTCACGCCCTTGCTGATCGTGCCGTACGCGGAGGCCGGTCCGACAGCGGGTAGATTCCGCGAGCTTGATGGTCTTGTCGGTGATGCCCGTGTCTGTTGGCCCTGGCACCGCGCCGTCGGCAGCGGCGTCCTTGTCGTCCTGCCCGCGCTGGGTGCTGCAGGCGCGGCGAGGAGCAGGGCGGTGGATGCGGCCGCGGCCGTGGCCGCCCGCAGAGCGGTCGTCTTGCGCATGTGATTCATTCCTTTTCCGTGCGGGCGGTGCGCCCACGGGTTCGGCATCGACAGGTGCGGGATCCGCGGTGCGGGGGCGCGGACGGGGTTCTGATTCGGGTGTGCGGTCGGCGGCGGGTGGTGGTGCGGGTGAGGCGGCGGGCAGCGGCGCCCCGGGCGCGGCCCGCCAGACCGGCCAGTCCCGTCGGAGCCACGAACATCACCGCGATGATCAGCAGGCCGAACACCACACCGGGCGCCGCGTCGCTGATGTCCTGGGCCACGCTCGGCACGTACATCACGAACGCCGCCCCGAGCAGCGGTCCGTACAGCGAGGCGAGGCCCCGACCACCAGGCCGGCCAGCAGCGTGATGGACAGGACGAAGCTGAACGAGTCGGGTGAGACGAAGCCGATCACCCAGTGTACAGACACCCGGCGACACCGGCGAAGCTCGCGCTCCACGCGAAGGCGAGGGTCTTGTGCAGGGACAGCCGTACGCCCATGACCTCCGCGGCGCTCTCGTTGTCCCGCAGGGCGAGCAGTGCCCGGCCGACGCGCGACCGCAGGAGGTTGCGGGCGAGCAGCAGGGCCACCACAGTGACGGCGAGGACGACGAGGTACATCCACTGGTCCTCGGCCAGCCCGCTCCACGCGGGCGGCTGCAGCTTGTCCACGGTCAGGCCCATGGAACCGCCCGTGACCGGTTCGAGCCGCTTGAGCAGCGGCGGCAGGAACACCGCGAACGAGAGGGTGACCAGGGCCAGGTACAGCCCGCGCAGGCGCAGGGCGGGCACTCCGAAACCGAGGCCCAGCAGGAAGCATCCGACGGCCGCGACGGGCAGGGTGGCCAGGTGGCCGGTGTCGTACCGGTCGAGCATGACCGCGGCCGTGTAGGCCCCGGCCGCGAAGAACGCCCCGTGCCCGAGCGAGATCTGCCCGCCGAACCCGACCAGCAGGTTGAGTCCGGCCAGCGCCACGGCGTACAGCAGGACCATGGTCAGCTGGAAGACCTGGAAGGGGGCGAAGTAGAACGGTGCGCCGACGGCTACTGCCACGGCGAGCAGCGCGGTGAGCGCGGCCCGCAGGCGCCGGGCACGGTCGGTGCCGAGGTTTGCGACGATCGTGCTCATGTGCGCTCCACCGCCGCTCGTCCGAACAGGCCCTGGGGCCGCATCAGCAGCACCGCCAGGATGATCACCAGGGGTACGCCCACCTTGAGATCGGCTCCGATCACGTCCACGTACGCCCCGGCCAGCGTCTCGGCGACGCCCACGAGCAGGCCGCCGACGACCGCCGACCGGGCTGTCGAAGCCTCCGAGGGTGGCCGCTGCGAAGGCGTAGATCAGTACCCGCCCATCATGTTGGGCTCCAGGAACAGCACCGGGCGACGAGCACGCCCGAGACCGCGCCGACCGTCCGGCAGCCCCAGCCGAGCATCAGCACCCGGCCCACCCGGATGCCCGACAGCCGGGCGGAGACGGCGTTGCAGGCGGCCGCCCGCATCACCAGGCCGACGGAGGTGTGCTGGAACAGCAGGTACAGCAGGCCCATCACGAGGGCCACAGCGATGATCCCGAGCGTCGACCAGTCCACCCGCACCCCGGCCAGATCCATCCCGCCGTCGGGGAACGGCTGCGGGAAGTCCTTCACGGTGAACGACCAGATCAGACCGGCCAAGGCATTCACGAAGATGAACAGGCGACCGTGACGATGACCGTCGTCAGCTCGGGCGCGTTCCGCACGGGACGGATGACGAGCCGTTCGACCAGCATGCCGCCGGCGAACGACACCACCAGGGTGACCGGCAGCGCAAGCCAGAACGACATCCCGGACGCCACGAGCTGCCACGCCACATAGGTGGAGATCATGGCGAGCTCGCCCTGGGCGAAGTTGACGATCCCGGTGAACCGGTGGATCAGCACCAGGGCAGAGCCAGGCTGGCATAGACGGCGCCGGAGCCGACGCCTTCCACCACTTGCTGGAGTACCTCGGTCACGGCGCTCACCGCCCTTCCCCGGCGGACGGAGACACCGAGGTACACCTCGGCGACCTGTCCGTCCTCGCGGATCGGTCGGCCGGTCCGGACAGCACCAGGCGGCCGGCCTCCAGTACGTGGGCCCGGTGCGCGACATCCAGTGCGAGCTGGCGTTCTGCTCGACGACGACCACGGTGGTGCGTTCCTCCTCGTTGACGGCACGGACGATCAAACAACTCGCGGTGACCAGCGGCGCGAGCCCAGCGACGGCTCGTTCCAGGAGCAGCAGCGAGGGCCGCAGATCAGCGCCCTGCCGATGGCGAGCATCTGCTGCTCGCCGCCGCTGCGGACTGCCGGGCCTGGCGGGACCGCTGACGCAGCTTGGGGAAGTAGCCTAGATCGTTTCCAGTCGGCCGCCACCGCCGCACGCTCGGCGCGGCCCCGCCGCCGTCGACCGGGCGCACGTGGGCGCCGATGCGCAGGGTTCTCCTCGAACGGTCAGTCGTTGAAGGTGCCCCGCCCTCGGGCACGTGCGCCACGCCGAGCCGGGCGGCCTGCTCGGGCGAACGCCCAGCAGCTCCGTACCGTTCAAGGTCCCGAGCCGCGTCCGCGACCATGCCGCACAGGGCCCGCAGGTTGGTCTTGCCCGGCCGTGGGTCCGAGATCGCGCACACTTCGCCGCCGTGCGACGGTGAAGTCCAGCCTTGGAGCACGCGGCCTGGCCGTATCCGGCGTGCAGTCGGACCACCTTCAGGAAGTCCGCTCCGCGCACTCGCCCCGGCCTCGGTGGGACGGTGGTCGCCTCGCTCATGCCGCCACCCCCAGGTACGCCTCGATGACCGCCGGGTCGCGCTGGATCTCCTCCGGCGGGCCTTCGGCGATCTTGCGCCCGAAGTCGAGACACACGACCTTGTCGCACAGGCCCATCACGAACCCCATGTGGTGTTCGACCACCACGAGCGTCAGGTCGAAGTCCTCGCGCACCGCCCGGACCAGATCCGCGAATTGGTCGACCTCGCCGTGGCTGAGACCGTTGACGGGTTCGTCGAGCAACAGCAGCCGGGGGCGTACCGCGAGCGCCCGGGCGAGTTCCACGCGTTTGAGGGTGCCGAACGGCAGCCCGGAGGCGGGTGCTCGGCGACGTCCGCCAGGCCGAGCCGCCGTAGCAAGTCGTCCGCCTGGTCACGCAGTTCCCTCTCCTCCCGCGGACGCGGGGCAGCCGGAGCGCGCGGCGAAGTGACCGGTGCGCCCCGGCTGTGGCGCCGACCATGACGTTTTCCCGGACCGTGAGCCGCGGGAACAGTCCCAGGTTCTGGAAGGTGCGGGCGATACCGCGCCGGCCACGGAGTGCGCGGAGGGCGAGCAGGTCCTCGTCCTCGAAGCGCACCGTTCCCGCATCAGGGCTGCAGCGCCTGGTGAGGCAGTTGAACAAAGTGGTCTTGCCGGCTCCGTTCGGTCCGATGAGCCCCACGGCGGTGCCCGGCTCGACGGTGAAGGCGACACCGTCCAGTGCCGTGATCCCGCCGAAGCGCACGCTGATACCGTCGACCGCGAGCATGAGTGACGCCCCTTCCGAGGTGCGGGGGGTGAGCGAGCGTCACAGTAGGTGGGGGCCTTACGGCGGCACATTGGGTGCGAGCACCCAACTTCGCGGCCTCCGACTTGTGCGCCGCGCCCAGTTCCCCGGGATCTCGCCGCCGGGCCTGTTGACGGGACACGATGCGGACAGCGACGATCGGCGCCATGCCTCGCGGACCCGCCCTGGGCGCCCCCGCACTCTCCGAACGCTCAGCCGGGAGCGGCACCGCATCCTGCACGCCGTCCAGGACCGCTCGAGGAGGTCACGCAGACCGCCGTCGCGGTGATGCGCACGGAGATCCCGTCGTACGCCCTCCAGACGAGCGGTTTTTCGACGACGTACGTGACCAGGTGCTCACGCACTACCGGATGCAGCTCGCGGCGCTGGCCGGCGACCGCGACATCGCCCCCGAGGACCTGGTCTTCAGCGCGCGGCAGCCATGCGCAGGGCCCGCGCGGGTTCGCTCTGGAGGACTGGATCAGCGCCTTCCGCGTCGGCCGGCAGGTGCTGTGGGACGCGCTGCTGGACTGCGCGGGCCCGTCCCCCGAGGCGCAGCAGGCCGCGCTGTCACTCGTCACCCCGCTGATGCGGTACGTCGACTACGCCAGCACCCATGCGCGCAGGCCTACGTCGAGTACAAGCAGCACGTGGTCGCGGACGCGGACCGGAGCGCGGGACCTGCTGGACCAACTCCTGGCCGGCGCGGCACCGACGCGTGGCCCCCTGCTCGCCCGGCCCAGCGTACGGCATCGGCCGCACTCGCCGATGATGGGTCGTGGCCGTGTGCGTCGACGACACCCGCACCGGCGACCTCACCTCCGCCGAGCACGGCTACGCGACCAGCGCGTCCCTCAGCGTCGCCGGGCCCTGGGCCGGCCGGACCCTGGTCGTCGTCCGCCATGGCCAGGTGGTGGCCGTGCCCGTGGTGCGCACCGGCATGGACCCGGAGGACATCTGTGCGCACTTCGGGGCCGTGCAGCGGCGGCTCGCGCGGGAGGGGACCATGCTCGCCATGGGCATCAGCACCGTCGCCAGGCGCCGGCGAACTGCCGCGCGCCTACGAGGAGGCCCGGGCCGCACTCGACCTCGTGCCGAGTGGGGCGGGGTGGCGGCACTGCCGCGCCTGTCCCCTTCGACTACCTTGCGCTGCGTGCCGACGACCTCGCCGCCAGTTGGTCGATCCCCGTGTGCGTGCGCTGCTGGAGGAGGACCGAAGACGTGGCGATCCGCTGGCCGCCACCATACGGGCCTTCGCGGAGGCGGATCTCAACCTGCGGCTGGCCGCCGACCGGCTGCGGTGCACCACAACACGGCGCACTACAGGCTGCGCCGGATCGAGGAACGTACCGGGCGCAATCCGCGCCGGATCGCCGACCTCCTGGAACTGCTGGTCGCCCTCGCCATCCGCGACGGGGACAGGGAAGACGGAGAACCAGTGAGCGGAATCGTGGAGACGACCGGGACGCAGACGCCGCGTCAGCACCCGGACGGACAGGCGAAGTCGCGCCTGCCGGAAGCGGACGCCGAGCGGACGGCTCCGTGCGGCACGCCCTGCTGAGCGCCGCCCTGGAGGTGTTCACGAGCGCGGTTACACCGAGCCGGTCTCAATGAGATCGCGACACGTTCCCACATCCCGCTGGGCAGCCTCTTCCAGCACTACGGCGGAAAGCGCGGCCTGTATCTCGCCCTCTGGGAGGAGTTCCGGGAGGAGCAGGAGCGCCGGACCGCGGCCACGCTGGCCGCCGAGCGTGACCGTGGCGTGGACGATCCCATCGCCCTCTTCGTCGCGGAGCCAGGGCCTACCTGGAGGGTGCCTGGAACAGTCGGCGCCTCGCCATGCTCCTCGTGGAGGACGACGGCCCGCCGGCTTCGACGCGCTGCGCCGCCAGTGGGACCGCGCCTGGGTACAGCGCAACGCCCGGCTCCTGGAGGTGGACGAGAAGCGACGTGTCGGCCGGGTTCGGGTGAGAGTGCTGACCACCGTCATCGGAGGGCTGCGCGCGAGCTGGGCGACTGCGCGGACGAGAGGAGGCCCGGGAGATCGGACGAGGTGTGCGGCATCCTCATCCACCTGTCGGCTCCGGCCGGCTGAACGCCCGGCGCCGGCACGGCACCAAGGTGCCGCACAGACGTGCGGGTGCGCGGGTGGCGGGTTGAGACAACGCTGCGCGGAGTGCGTATCGCTTCACGACGGATGTCGCCGAGGAGGACTGCCGATGGGAATCCCCGACGCCGAACCGCGGCATGGCCGCACGTCCGGGGCGGTCCCGCGCAGGAAATCCGGGACTCCTTCCAGGCCGTTCTGGACGCCTTGGACGCCGCACGGACCGACCTGCGCACGCTGGACCAGCAGCACCGTCGCCTCGGCGACACGGCCGAGGACAGCGCTGTTGCCGGTCACCTGCGCCGGATTCCGCAGGAAGTCGTGCAGGGCCGCTGTGGTCACGCGGCACGCGACCAGCTGCGGACCGCAGAACCGGCCCACCTGCGGACACTCCCCGCTCCGCCATCCCGCAACCGTGGGATGCGCCTCCGGCCCCGCTCGTCGCCCCGCCCTCCGACGCGCCCGTGTCCCCGCAAGTCGTCCGCGCGCCCGAGCGGCAAGGAAGCGGAGGACTCCGACGACGCCGAGGATCTGGTCGCTTCATCGACCGCCGGCGCATCCGTGTCGCCGGAGCCCTCGGACTGGGCACCGTGAGCGGATTGATCGTCGGCGCGGCCCTGCTCGACAACGAGCACACCGCACCGGCGGAACCCCCCGCATCCATGGAGCAACCGGACCGCCGCTTCCCGGCAGTTCCGCGCTCCCCAGATCCCGGGCACCGGCGTGCTGCGCGAGGCGGACAGCGGCCACGGGGTGTACGAGTTGCAGGTGCGTCTGCTGCAGATCCCGGGCATCTACGACGGCGGCGCCGTCGACGGCCACTACGACGCGGAAGTCGGCAGGCCGTAGCCCGATTCCAGGAGTGGTACGGCATCCGCGGGACGAGAGCGGCGTCTACGGGGACAACACCCGCCACGCCCTCATGCTGCGCACGAAGTAGTGGCCGACAGCCATGCGGCGGACATCGGCTCATCCCCACGGCCTTCGTGCGGACATCAAGCTAGCGGCCGAGGCCCTCGACCGCCACGGTGGCGGCCTTGGCGAGCAGGGCGTCGCGGCGCTCGGCGTCCTTCTTGTCACGGGTGGACAGGACCGCCATGACGATGGGGTTGCCGCCGTCGTCGGGCCACACCACGGCGATGTTGTTGCGTCCCCCGTATCCGGCGGTGCCGCTCTTGTCGGCCACGTCCCAGTCGTCGGGACGCCCGCCCTGATGAGCGTCCGGCCGGTCATGTTCGTCGTCATCCACTGCCGCAGAAGCTCGCGTTCGTCCCGCTTCAGGGCGTCACCGAGCAGGAACGCCCGCAGGCTCCCCGCCATCGCTCGCGGGGTGCTCGTGTCGCGGATGTCACCCGGTGTGCCCTCGCTCATCTCCGTCTCGTACCGGTCCATCTCGGTGACGTCGTCGCCGAACTCCTCCAGCACCTTCTCCAGGCCGTCGGGCCCGCCGAGTTCGTCGAGGAGCAGGTTGACCGCCGTGTTGTCGCTGTACCAGAGGGTGGCGGCACACAGCCCCCGCAGGCTCATGCCGGTCTCTACGAAGTTCTCGGACACGGGCGAGTTCTCGACCAGGTCGTCGCGCGAGTACCTCACCACCTTGTCGATGCCGTCCGTCCCGTACTTGCGGAGGACGGCACCCGCCGCCAGCGCCTTGAACGTGGAGGCGTACGCGAACCGGTCGTCCGCCCGGTGGCCGACCGACCGGCCCGTGCGGTGTCCAGGGCGTAGACACCGAGCCGCGCGTCGAACTCCCGCTCCAGTGCCCGGAACTCGGCAGTGGTGGGCTTCGTGCCCGCCGCCGGTGATGCGGACCGCGCCGCGCCGGCGGGTGAGCCGGCCCCGGACGCGGTGTGCTGACCGCACGCCGGAAGTGCGGCGAGCGCGAGCAGTCCGGCCGCCACCCAGGCGGCGCCCGGCGGATGCGAAGCGGATGCGTCATGGAATGGACCTCCGAGCCGTCGAATGACATGGGGAACCTGCGAGCCCGGGGAAAGCCCTGGGCGTCGACCACTCTCCGGCCAGTGAGGTGCCGAGGTCCAAGACGCGGACGTTCGACTCCATGCTGTTTTGGCATAGTTGGGCTCATGGATCTTGTCGCGGCATGCCGGGCGTTCGTCAGTGTGAGCGAGCACGGCAGCTTCACGGTGGGCGCGGCGGCGGCCCGGACGGCCCAGTCCGTGGTGAGCCGCCGCGTCGCCGCGCTGGAACAACGCCTCGGCGAGCGGCTGCTCGACCGGTCCTCGCGGCGGTGACGCTGACGCCCTTCGGCCGGGACATGCTGCCGACGGCGAAGCAACTCGTGCGGCTCGCCGACCGGTTCGAGCACGAGGCGGAGGCCGCGCGACGTCGGCCGCTACGGCTCGCCGTACCCGCCCTCTGCCCGACCGGTGCCCTCGCCCGCCTCATCGCCCAGGCGCACGAGCAGCACGTCCTCCTCGACCCGTTTCCCGCCGGGCCGGCCGAGCGGCCGACCTCGTCACGTCCCGGCAGGTGCGCGCGGCGCTGCTCGCGGTGGCTCCCACCGAGGCGACCTGGATGGTGCCGCTGGGCCTGGCGGTCGCGCACGCCCCGGGCGGCGGGCCGATCTATCTGGACACCCTGCGCCCCGGCCGGCCGACCGCGACCAGCGGCCCCGGCGTGTGTGGCTCCAGCCGGAGGACGACGTGCCGCACGTCCGGGACCGTCTCGCCCGGCTGCGCGACGCCGTCGGGCTGCTCCCGGCCCAGCTGGCCGTCGCACCGGCCGTGGCCGCCGCGGCGGACGTGCTCAGTCAGGGCGACGCACTGCTGTGCTCGGCCGCGCAGGCCCGCGAACTCCGCTTCCACTGGCGGCCCGTCGGCGAGCTGGGCCCCGGCTTCGCGCGGGGTTCTCCCTGGCCGTGGCGGATGAGGCGGACGTCGACGCCGTCCGCGTACGCCGGGCGTGCGCGGACGGTATCAGCCGGTGCCTCGGCGCCACGGAGCGCTCGGAGGCAGCCGCATGACCACCAGTACCGAGAGACTGCTCGGGGATCTGCGCCGGGCCCTGCGCGACGGCGGGCTGTACGGCTCGTTCCTCGTCCGGGACCTGGAGACGGGTGACGAGATCGGTATCGACCCCGACATCGAGTTGCCCGTCGCGTCCCTGGTGAAGATCCCGCTCGCCCTGGTGACGCTGGAACGCATCCGGCGCGGGGAACTCGACGGCGCCACGGTGATCGAGGTGCCGCCGGGGCGCATCACCACTGCCGGTCCGACCGGCCTGAGCCGGTTCCGTCACGCCGCCCACATCGCAGTGGAGGACCTGCTCTACCTCACCCTCTGCATCAGCGACAACAGCGCCGCCGACGCTCTCTTCGAACTCACGCCGCCCGACCGGGTCGGGGCGGTGCTGCACGAGTTGAGGCTGCGCGGCATCGCAGTCCGGCACACCATGCGCGAGCTGATGGAAACCCCGGTGGAGCGTTTCGACCCGGCGGACGTGCACCTCGCGCACGCCCTCGCGATCGACGCCGGCACCCCGGGGCGCGGCCACCGGGTGCCGCAGCTCGACATCTCGCGCGCCAACACCGGGACGGCACGGGCCTTCGTCGACCTCCTTCAGGCCCTCTGGCGGTCGCGGCCCGGAACCGAGAGCGCCGAGCCCCCGACGATGCCCTCGGCGATCCACCCCGACGTCGCGGCACGGGTACGCGGCTTCATGGCCAACAACCTCGTGCGCAACCGCCTCGCCCCGGACTTCGACTCCGACGCCTCCACCTGGTCGTCCAAGACCGGCATGCTGCTCAACCTGCGCCACGAGGTGGGCGTCGTCGAACACGCCGACGGCCAGATCTACGCGATAGCCGTCCTGACCGAGTCGCGGGTGGCCGCCGGCCGACAGCCTGGCGCCGACGCCCTCATGGGCCAAGTCGCCCGGCGGCTGCGCGACGAGCTCCGTTCGAGGTGGGGCTAGGTGTTCTGTCCACGGAGGTCGGTGACGGTGACGCCGTTGCGGGTTCGGGCGGGCAGAACTCGGCCGAGACGACGTTCTTGCCGCCACCGACCCAGTCGCCGTTGAAGTTCAGAGCGATCATGTGCCGCCCGTCCTTGGTGCCGAAGGCCTGTGTCGAGGAGCCGTGGATACCGCCGGAGTGGCCCCAGACCTTGATCCCGCAGGTCGTCTCGTACTCGATGAGGCCCAGGCCGTAACGCTGGCGCGGCAGGTTGCCCTCGGTCGAGACCGTGGTCGTCATCTGCCGGAGCTGGGCGGGGCGCAGCAGCCTGCCGCCGAAGAGGGCGGTGTAGAAGCGGTTGAGGTCGGCGGAGTTGGTGACCATCTCGCCCGCCGCCCAGGCCCAGGACGGGTTGAGTTCGGTCACGTCGTAGGTCTTCCCCGGGTCCTCCGTGAAGGTGGAGTAGTGCCGGGTGGGGCGGGGACATGCGGGTCGGTGCCGGGGAAGTACGTGGCGCGCATCGCGAGCGGCCTGGTGATGCGCCGCTCGATCTCCTCGGCGTAGGGCCTGCCGGTCAGCTTCTCGATGATCAGCCCCAGCAGGAGGTAGTTGGTGTTGGAGTACTTCCAGGAGGTGCCGGGTTCGAACTGGGGCGGGTTCTGCAGGGCGAGGGCGATGACCTGCTGTGGAGTCCAGTCGTCGTAGCGGGACTCGAGGAACTCGATGCCCAGCACCTTCTTCGAGAACGCGGCGTCCTCGGTGAAGTTGAAGATGCCGCTGGTGTGGTTCATCAGCTGACGGACGGTGATCTTCGTGCCGTCGTGACCGTTCCCCGCACCAGGCCGGGGAGGTAGTGGTCGACCGTGGCATCGAGATCGGCCTTCCCTTCCGCCTGGAGCTGGAGCAGGACGGTCGCCACCAGCGTCTTGGTGACGCTTCCCGCGCGGAACCGGTCGCCGTTGCCGCGGGGCTGCTGTGTGGAGAGGTCGGCGACGCCCGAGGTGCCCTTCCATCCCCGCGGGTGTCGCGTGCTTCGGCCACGACACCCGGTACGCCCGCGGCGACGGCAGCGTCCATGGCGGCCTGGGTGGCAGCGTGCCGGGACTCCCGCGTCTCAGCAGCGGTCACCGTGCCGCCGGCCGCGGCCGCAGGCGTCGTCAGCAGGGCCGATCCTGCCGCTGCGATCGCTGTCACGCCCAGCAGCGTCCTCCGTGTCCGGCGTGTCGACATGTGCACCAACCCTCTCTCGGCCTGCGGGACACGCATCGTGCCGACCACCCCTAACCGGCCACCAACACCCGCCAACGGCGGTGATGTGACGTTGAACCCGGCCCGTTACTGAACGAAGATGATGTTCTTCGATCGATGCCGGACGCCGGACGTTCGGTGTTCGGCGTCCGACGCGGGAGGGCCGGTGAGGTTCGCAGTACTGGGATCGCTGACGACCATCGACGACGACGGCGTGGCCGTCGCCCTCGGCGGATCGAAACCCCGCTCGTTGCTCGCCGTACTGCTGCTGGAACCGAACCGCACGGTGCCGCTGGACACGGTGTGGGGTGTTGTGGGGCGAGGAGCCACCGCCGACGGCCACCGCCTCGCTGCACAACCACGTCGCCCGGCTGCGGCGAAGCCCCACGACGCCGACGGCACACGGCTGCGCACCATGCCTCACGGGCTCGAAATGCACGTCGGCGAGGGTGAGTTGGACCGTGACGTGTTCGAACAGCGGGTACGCCGAGCGCAGGAGGCCCGCAACCGGGAGGACTGGGAGGTGGTGGAGCGGGACGCCGGTGCCGCCCTGGCGCTGTGGCGCGGCGCACCGTTCGCCGATGTGCCCGCCGTCGCCGGCCACCCCGTGGCGACGTTCCTCCAGGAGCAGCGGTTGCAGGCGCTCGAATGCCGCTTCGAGGCTCTCCTGCACCTCGACCGCCTCGACGGGCTCGCCGCCGAACTGGGCGTCCTGGTCAAGGAGCATCCGTTCCGGGAGACGCTGCACCGCCAGCTGATGCTCGTCCTCGGCCGCACGGACCGCCGGGCCGAAGCGCTGGCACTCTTCCGGTCGCTGCGCCGGAGCCTGGTCGAAGAACTCGGGGTGGAGCCCGGCCCGCCGTCCAGGAAGCCCACCGGGAGGTGCTGCTCCGCAGCGCGGCCGTCCCGCACCGCGCATCACCCGCCGCTCCGGCGGCCGGCCCGCGGCCCCCGTCGGCGGGGACGCCCCGCGGCTGGCGCAGCTTCCCGCGCCGCCCGGTGAGTTCGTCGGCCGTGCCGAGCACATGGCCGAGATCCGTACGGAGCTGGAATCCGGTCGCAGCCGCACTGCACTCGCCGTGATCAGCGGAATGCCGGGCGTGGGCAAGACGGGCCTCGCCCTGCACATCGCGGAACAGCTCCGGCATGCGTTCCCCGACGGCCAGCTGTATCTCAACCTCCACGGAGCCCACCCGGCGTGGCCCCCCTCGAACCCGCCGACGCCCTCGCCGTTCTCCTGCACGGCCTCGGGTGGACACCCGGCGGATCCCGTGCGATGTGGAGGCCGCCTCCGCCCTGCTGCGCTCCGCGCTCGCCCCCACCCGCACGCTGCTCGTCCTCGACGACGCGGCCTCGGTGAGCCAGATACGTCCGCTGCTGCCGGCCGGCGCCGGCTGCGCCGTACTGCTGACCAGCAGACGGCCGCTGGCCACCCTGGGAGCCGCCACGCATGTCCGGCTCGAACCGCTCTCACCGCCGGACAGCGCCCTCCTGCTGGAGCAGGCCTCAGGCCGGTCCTGGGCCGCGTCCGACGCCGAACCGGTCGCCCGGCTCGTGGCTCTGTGCGGCCACCTGCCCCTGGCGCTGCAGGTCTCCGCAGCCCGTCTGAGGAGCCGGCGAACCCTTCCGGTGGAGAAATTGGTCGAACGCCTCGCCCGGCAGGAGGACCGCCTGGACCATCTCGAACTGGAGGACCTCAGCGTGCGCCGATCCCTGATGGCGGCCCATGAGGCGCTCCTGGGCTCGGACGATCCGCGCGACGGTGACGCCGCCGCGGCCCTGGTCCTCATCGGTGCGCTGGACCTGCCCGAGTACGGGGCACCGCTGATGGCCACCGCCATGGACTGCACGGAGCGCAGCGCCGAGAGGACCCTGGACCGTCTTGCGGAGGTGGCGCTGCTCCAGGAAGTGGGCTGGGGCCGCTACGCCCCGCACGACCTGATCCGCGACTTCGCCCGGGAACTCGCCGGCCGGCCGGGTGAGCAGGCCCGGAACGCCGATGCCGTCGAACGGTCCCTGCGCTGGTACCAGGAACGGCTCGCACACTGCGCCGCGGCCCTGCGGCCGGGGACCGGGCGAGCGCCCGAGCACGCCGGGGGCCGGACCGGCACGGTCTTCGCCGATACGGCGGCGGCACTCGCCTGGGGTGCCGCGGAAGCGCCGAACCTGCTGGTCCTGGCCGGCTCCGGTGCGCACGGACGCCTGGCCCGACCCGCACCCTGGAGCTGATCAATGCCTTGTTCCCCTACCTGCACGACCGCGGCCGGGTGCAGGATCTCGAACGGCTGACGCGGCACGCCATCACCCTTGCCAGGTCCAGCGGCAACACCCGCGCCGAAGGCCGGGCGCTGGGCCACCTCGCCTCCGCGTACTACTCGGCCGGACACGTCCGACAGGCACTGCTGCTTCTGGACGAAGCCGTGGAGCTCAGCGAGCACCTCGCCGACGACGTGGCCCGGATGTGTCACCTCGGCAACCGGGCCGCGCTGCTGCGCGAACTCGACCAGGACGCTGATGCCCGAGCAACGCTGGCACGGTGTCTCGCCCTGCGCCCCGACCACCTCGCACCCGGCGAGGAAGCGATGCTCCTCGGGCACCAGGGGTACGTGGCCGAACTCACCGACCTGCGCTCGGCCCTCTCGTACCACCTGCGCAGCAGGGAACGTGCCCGGGAGGCCGGCAGCGCCGTGATCGAGCAGGTCGCCCTGTGCAACATGGGCCGCACCCACCTGGGTCTCGGCGAGCCCGCCCGGGCCCTGCAGAGCTTCGAAGAGGCGCTGCGCGTCATGGCGGCCGACGGGGCGCACTGGAACGCGGAGCGGGAGACGCGCCTGGGCCAGGCCCAGGCCCTGCGGGCGCTGGGCCGGCTCGGAGAAGCCGGGGAAGTGTGCACGGCGCTGCTCCAGGAAGCCGCCACGCGCGGCGACTCCTACGGTCGGGGCCTCGCCGAGTACGAGTTCGGGCACGTCCTGAGAGCACTCGGGACGAACGGGCGGCCCTGAGCCGATGGGGCAGCGCACTGTCCGCCCTGGAAGGAACGGACGCGCAGGTACTCGCCGACCTGCGTGCCCTCACCTCTGCCCGACGGTCGCTGCCGACGGCTGACCGCTCGTCGGCGCAGTTCCAGGCGGCTCCGTACGTACGAAGGGCGCAGTCAGCGGGTCGGGGTGATCCGTACGGTCTCGGCCCAGTCGGGGGGCTGAGGGGCGTCCTCACCGATCAGGGCGACGATCAGGCGGCAGGAGACAGGTTCCGGGGCCACGGGGTGTACCCGTCGGTGAGCACGACGACGATGTTCGGCGGTTCGGGTGCGGCGAGCGCATTCCGGATGCCGACGGTCATGTCCGTCCCGCCGCCGCCGGCCAGTTCGACCTGGTCGACGGCGGTCACCCTGGCGACGGCGTGGACGTCGGCGTCGCAGGCGAGGACGGCGACCCGGTTGCCGCCGACGCCCACCTCGCGCAGCACGCCCGACACCTCGGCGAGCGGGCCGCGAGATCGTCCTCGCCCATCGAGCCGGAGGTGTCGACGACGATCGCCACGCGTGGCAGCGGTCGGCGCAGGCTGGGCAGCACCACCCGGCCGCCGAGGGCCGGGTGCGGCGCGAGGGGCGCCGGTAGGTGTAGTCGACCGCACCGCCCGCCCACGCGGCGGCCTCGCGGACGGCGCCGGTCAGCGCCTTGCGCCAGTCGACGGTGGGTTCCAGGACCTCCTCCGCCCAGCGCCGCCAGCCCGCCGGCACCGAACCCCGGGAGCGTCGGTGGGCACGGACGGCCTGGGCGGTCTGGCGGCGCAGGGCCTCGGCCTCCACGGGGCCGAGCCCGGCCACGCCTTCGCCGCCCTTCTCCCCCAGGTCCCAGGGCACTGGGACGCCGTGCGCGCCGGACCCGCAGTCCACCGGGTGGAGGGACGTGGCCGGAATGCCGGGCAGGTACTCCTCGAAGAGTCCGCCTCGGGCAGACCGAACATGCGGGGTTCCATACGCCCTTCGGGCAGTCGCAGCCCGTCGGAGACCAGGTCGTCGTTGATCTCGCAGTCCTGGGCGATGTTGACCCGCAGGCGGTCGCGCTGGTCGGCCGCGGGCAGCCGGTCGGCCCGGCCGTGGTGGTCGCGCAGGAGGTGCGCCGCCTCGTGGATCCACACCCCGGCCAGTTCCTCGACGTCGGTCGTCTCGACGAAGTCGGGTGCGACGTAGCAGCGCCAGTACCGGTCGACGGCCATGGTGCGCACCTGCCGCGAGCGACGGCTGTCAGGGCGTACAGGGCGGAGGCCAGGTACGGCGTGCCTCGGCCGCTCTGTAACGCGCGGCCAGCAGCTTGGCGCGGTCCAGCCCGTCGGCCGGGCCCCCGGTGACAGCCATGGGGCCGGTCAGCGCGCGCCCGGCAGGGCGCCGGCGAGCTGGAGCAGTTCCAGGAAGGCGTCGATCCCGGGCGGGATCGGCCAGTCGGGCTCGCGCATCGCGGCGAGGTCGCGGGCGGCTCGCGCGGCCACGTCGGGCACTCCGGCGTCCACGGCCTTGGCGAGGACGTCCCAGCCCGCCTCCCAGCGGGGCGAGTGGGTTCGCTCTGCACGGCGGCGACCACGGCGATGAGGAACGCCAGCTGGCGGTCGCCGCGTTCGGGAGCGCGAAGGCCGACGGGTCGGCGAGCACCCGGTCGGGGTCGGGCAGGTCCAGGTTCTCCAGGTACGACAGCAGCTCGATGCCGGCCGCCTCGCCGACGGCGCCCATCACGGCGGCGGCCTGCGCCTCGCGTCCGGCGCCGGACGCGTACCCGGCGGCGAGCAGGCGCAGCGCCATCTCCCAGGTGCGCGGGGAGGGCCAGGCGCGGCCGCGCCCTCGGCCTCTTTCGGCATGTGGTGGACCAGGCCGGGCCGGGCGGTCAGGAAGCCGCTGATCACGCCTCGGGCGCGGGCGACCGCGCCGGGCACGCGGCCGGGTTCCACGCGGGAGGACCGTCTCGGGCCAGGTGCCGGCCATGCCGCGGGCCACGGTGCGCGGGTCGTGCGTCCAGTCGAGGTGGACGAAGCGGTTGGCGAGCGGAGGGCTGAGGTGCCAGCCGTCGGCGGCGCTGGAGGGCGGGTTGGCGGCGGCGACGATCCGCACCGACTCCGGCAGGGTCAGGCTGCCGACCCGGCGTTCGAGGACCACTCGCAGCAGGGCTGCCTGCACGGCCGGCGGCGCCGAGGACAGTTCGTCGAAGAACAGCAGCCCGTGGCCGGTGCGCGCGAGCCGGACGGCCCAGTCCGGCGGGGCCATCGGCACGCCCGAGGCCGCCGGGTCCTCGCCGACGATCGGCAGCCCGGCGAAGTCGGACGGCTCGTGGACGCTGGCGATGACCGTCTCCAGGTGCACGCCGAGGGCGGCAGCGAGCTGTTCCATGCCGGCCGACTTGCCTATGCCGGGCTCGCCCCACAGCAGTACGGGCTGATTCGCCGTCACGGCCAGGGCGAGGGCCTCCAGTTGGGGGTTGCCGGCCGGTTCGGTGCGGGTGACGCGTATGCGGGCGTTGAGGGCGTCGGCCGCGCGGGCGGCGGGAACGGGAAGGGAACCGGTCATGCGTGGATGTCTCGTTCTGTGCGGCCAGCTCTTCGTCCTCGTCCCAGTCGGGCTCGGAGTCCTGCTCGCTCATGTATTCGTCCCACCACTCGGAGCCGATGCCGGGGTGCTCCTGCAGCACGCGGCGGCGCAGGAACATCAGGTCGGTCCGTTGGTAACGGCGGATCACCTGGGCGAGGGAGAGCTCCATCTCGTCGTCACGTCGATCTGGCGCCGGCGTCGAGAAGGTCCTGACCAGGGCGGCGGACCCGCCGTAGTGGACGGCGCTCTGGAGCGGGGTGCGGTACGTCTTGTCCTGCGCCTCCAGGTCGAGCCCGGCGGCAAGCAGTCGCGCAGCAGTTCCCGGTGGTCGAGCAGATGGAGGACGTGCAGCAGGCCGCGCCTCTGCGGTCGCGGACGTGCGGGTCCGTTCCGGCGTCGAGCAGCGCCAGCACGGCGGGGGTGTCCCGTGCTGGCATGCTGGAACAGCTCGCGCCGCTGGTCCCGCAGGGCGCGCGGCAGCCGTCCTCGCCGCTGGTCCAGGCGTGCTGGGTGGCGAAGCAGCCGGACACGGTGCCGCCGAAGGCGCGCAGGGCGAGTTCGCGCTGCCGCTCCTGCTCGGTGTGGGATGTCGAGCACGCCGTTCCTGGACACGACCTCGTGCCACACGCCGCCGCAGCGGACGCGGACCGGCGCGGCGTCGTCGGGCCGGGCGGGCCGGCAGCGGGTCCGGCCTGCGGGAACAGCGCGGCGGCGACCAGCGGTGCAGGTCCTCGGGCCGGATCCGGCCGGCGCGCAGCAGGCCGATGTCGGGCAGTCGCTGCCAGGCGTACGAGGGCAGGCGGGGACGTCCTCCTCCTGGCCGCGGTCCCTGCCGACGACCTGGGCCGGGGCCCCGTCGGCGGCCGCGAGGGTGACCCGAAGGCAGCCGCGCCAGTCGACGGGGATGCGGAAACACGTGCCGCGTCCGGCGCGCTCCAGCAGACGGACCTCGGGGGCGATGCGGGTGAGGTCGGGTGCGAAGTACGTGATGAGCTGGGCGACGTCGAGCTGCCGGTAGGAGCGCGGGCCCTGCGGTGGAGGGGTGAGGTCGAGGTCGAGTCCGGCGGCGGCGTACGCCTCGATGTGCGCGCCACGGGCCTGTAGGACGGCGACCCACTCGGCGCGGGCGGCCGGGTCGGCGGGGCCCGGGTCCTCGGCGGGCAGCTCCCCGGCGGCGAGCGGGGTGCCGTCCGGGTGGAGGAACGGCAGACGGCCGGAGTCGGCGGGGCCCGCGCTGTGGCGCAGTTCGCCGGTGCGGCGGACGTCCCAGAAGCGGCGGGCGGCGGTCCAGTCCTCGGTGACGTACGTCAGGCCGTGGAGCCGGTCGCGCGCGGGCGCGATGGCGGGGCCCAAGTGCAGCCGGAGCCGCTGCGGTCCTTCCAGCATCGGGGAGTTCGTCAGCGACAGGACGGGGCCGGAGCCCCCGTATGCGGCGAGGACGACCCGCCGGCCGGGGGTGAGCGTGGTGTGGCCGCTGAGCGTGCGCGGCAGGTGCCAGCGCAGCAGGTCCGGTGCCAGGTGTGCGCAGGTCGTCGGTCACCCGGGCTGCCACGTCGGGGCCGTACCGGTCGGCGATCCGCTCCGGGTCGAGGTCGTCCGGGACGTCCACCGCGGCCGCGGCACAGGCGGCCCGCCAGTCACCTGCCAGGCGTGCCTGCGTGGCGCGTTCGATCATCCAGCCGGGGACGGCGTAGCGGCGGATGCGGGCCCAGGCGGAGGCGTCCTCCGGCGAGAGGCCGCGGGTGGCAGCGGACGCCGGCTCATCGGTACACGCTGCCGATCGCACGCAGGTCGGGGTGGGTCGGCCGGGCGGGGCGCAGCCGCTCGGCGAAGGACCGCTTGACGCGACGGGGCAGGCCGGGGCCGAGGCCCACGTACTCGAGGCGGTGCCGCTCGGGCAGCGCGGCGAGCAGGCTCTTCGCGCCGCGGCCGGTGATGCCGGTGTGGCGCAGTTCGAGGCGGCGCAGCGGGCTGCCGGGCAGGGCGGCGGCCAGGCCCGGGCGCCGTCGTCGCCGGTGGCGTTGCCGGTGGAGCCGAGGCTGCGTTCGGACATGGCCCGGCCGAGATCGAGGGTTTCGATGCCGTCGAGGGCGTCGGCGAGGGCGCGGGCGCCCGCGGGGCCGATGCCGTTGCCGCCGAGGCCGAGCCGGACGGGCCTTGCGGGGTCGGTCGCAGCGGCCAGGACGGCGGTGCCCTCGTCGCCGAGGTGGTTCGCCGTCAGGTAGAGCTCACGGACGCCGGCGTCACGGACGAGGGCGGCGAGCAGCGGTGCGTCGGCGGCGGTCAGGCCGTTGCCGCCCAGGAAGAGCCGTTCGAGCGGAGCCTCCCGGTCCAGGAGGGCGTCGAGGAGCACCCCTACGCCCGCGGGGCCGATGCCGGAGTTGACGAGATCGAGGGTGCGCAGGGTGGTGTTGCGGCGCAGCAGCCTCGCGAGAGTGCGGGCACCGGTCTCCCGGACGGGATTCCGCTTGAGCCACAGGGCGCGGAGAGTGGTGTCGTCGGCGAGTGCCGCGGCGAGGGCGGTCACGCCGTCCGGGCCGATGCGGTTGCAACCGAGGTAGAGGGTGTGGATCCCGTGGGAGGCGCCGGCGTCCCGCGCGGCGGCCAGGGCGTCGGCGACCGACCGGACTCCGTTGTCGCCGAGGGAGTTGGTGCCGAGGAGCAGATGGGCGGCGTGCGGGGAGGCGGTGGCGACGGGCAGCAGCCGGGGCGCCGTCGGCGCCGAGCCCCTGCTTGCACAGGTCCACCGACCGTCGGCGCGCAGGGTGCCGAGCGGAAAGGCCTCGTCGTCGGCAACGGGCCGCGCGTCGGCGAGGCGGGCCATCAGCGGCCCGAGCTCCTCGGGGTCGGCGAGCGGCAGATCGGGGTGCTCGATCGCGGGGCAGCGCACGGGCGTTGTCGGCTGGGTCATCACCACTCCACCGGTCTTCGCCGGGGCCCGGCGTCCGCGTCGACATCAAGTAGGCGCAAGACCGGTCGGATTCGAACCGACGTCCTCCAGCTCGATGCGTGGGCGCGACGACCTCTGCGCTACGGCCTTGCTGCGCACGATCATAGCCACACTCCGCACCTGATTTCGATCACCAGTGTGATGCGATTGCGCCAGGCGGCGCGGCCGAATATGGGCGTACGGTCGCGGGGCACGGACGCCCCGACACCAACTCCATGGTGGAAACGCGCACTTCAACACCCAAAACTATGGTGTCCCACCGCACACGAGGAAGTGGCGCACATGGCCTCCGCAGCATCCGCTCCCCCAACGCCCGGCAACCTCAAGCGCATCGTCGCCGCCAGCCTCATCGGCACCACCATCGGGGCATCAGCGGTGACGCCCGCGCTCACCTACTCCCTGTTCTGGCGAGGGTTCACTCGCACCGGCCTGCTCGCCACCCTCTACGGCGGCGCGGCCTGCGCGCTTGTGCTGATGGTCTTCTCCAAGGCCGTTTCGGGCACGCCGTCCGCCGTCTTCCCGGACGCCGACTTCGCCCTGTTCCCCATGCAGTCCACCGGACTGGTCTCCGTCCCGTTCGGCTACCTGGCGGGCTGGCTGGGCAGCCGTCCGGACCACTGGCACCGCGCCGCCGCCAGCCTCGAGAACCGGCGGCTGTACGAGGAGAGCGAGGCACGGCTGCTCGCCGCCGCCCCGGAGGCAGCCCGTCAAGCCAGGTTCGACGGACGATGCCGTAACGGCGCATCTTGCGGTACATCGTGGCGCGGGAGATACCAAGGTCCTGGGCAGTGCGCTGGACATTGGAGTTGTGGTCCATCAACCCACGCAGGATGGCATCGCGTTCCAGCGCCTCGATGGTGGTCAGGACCTTGTGCGAGGACACCCGGCATTCCGGCGGGAGGTCCTCCGCATGGATCATCGGGCCGGAAGGCCGCCGCGCCAGTCCGCGCATCACCGACTCCAGCTGCCGGACGTTCTCCGGCCAGGGGCATCGCTGCAGCATGGTCAGGGCATCCGGGGAGAACCTGCTCTCACCGTTCGGCCGGTACTTGCGCAGGAAGAACCGCGCCAGGTACTCGATGTCCCCGGGCGATGGCGCAGGGCGGCACCTCCACCAAGGCACCGCAGAGCTGGTCGAGCTGGTCATCGGTGCCGACCATCGACGGCTGGCTGGTCAGGACCAGTTGCCCGGTGGCGGTGCCGTCCAGGTGCGTCAGCAGGTTCCTCAGTCGCTGCCGCAGCTGGTCGCCCAACAGGTGAACGTCGCGCAGGACAAGCACGTTGGACGGCACGGCGAGCAGCTCTCCGATGTCATGCAGCCAGCCCTCGGTGGCGGCAGGCGCATCGGACAGCGGCGGCTGCGTCATCTCCAGCCGGCGTCCGCCGCCGTGGGCCCGGTGCAGGGCCTCGACCAGCGCCCTCTTGCCGACGCCGGCTTCGCCCAGGAGATGCAGCGACGTCCCGGCCACGAACGCCGCCTGGCTGTCGGCGACCGCGCGCAGCCAGTGCGGGGACGAGCCCACCAGTCCCAGGTCGGACCGGGCAGGCGCGGCGGAAACCGCGGGTCCCTGCTGCGGGCGTCCGATCAGCCGGACTCGGAAGACGGCGCCCGCGTCGCTGTCCTCGCGCCGACAGCGACTGACCCTGAGTTCGGCGACCCGTCCGGAGGGCAGGGCGATGCTGCGCGTCCCCTCCGTCCGGGGCTGTCGGCGATCTCGCGGGCGTGGTCGAGCAGCGCGTAGTGATCCGGCCCGGTCACCGCCGTGCTGAGTTGCTCGTTCATCATGACGACATCGCGGTTCAGGGCCAGCACGGGGCCCGGACGTACCGAGGAGCACGCCTCCATGTAGTCATGGAACAGGGCCCGCTCGCGCCGCGAGGTGATCGCCGCGATTTCACCTTCGATCTGGGCTGCGACCGAGCGGGCGAAGGCCATCAGCATGCCGTCGGAGCCCTGACGGATGGTGGTGAGGTTGAAGGCCCCCAGCAGGTGCGCCGGGTGGATGCAGGATCGGCACGGCCGCGCAGTGGAAGTCCCGCAAAGCCTCGACGTAGTGCTCCATTCCGGCGATCATGACCGGACGGCCGCTGGCCAGCGCGGTCCCGATGCCGTTGGTGCCCACGTAGCGCTCGGCGAACACATGGCCCGGGGCCAGCTGCACGCGGTTGAGGTTCGTCGTCAGCCCCTCGTGGGACACCTTCCGGAGAGCACCACGCCGTTCCGGTCCGTGATCATGATGGACACCGGGTCGTCGGCGAGCTGCTCGTGCAGCCTGTCCAGGATCGGCAGCGCCGCCCTGGCGAGGGGGCTGTCGAGGTTGGGTTGTTCAGGTACGGAGCATCGAGGCTGCCCGACCGCACCTTGTGCTCCATCGAGCGCTGCCACGAGGCCACGACAAGCGGCCGGGCGCTTGGATCGTTGGTGACTTCCAGGTAGAGCTCTCTGGCTGCTCTCAGCGAGCTTCCGGGCTGGTGGCGGGGCATTAACACTCCCGTACTGCGCGCGTCGCATTCCCTCAATGCAGTGATTGGACCAGCTCGGCGGCGTGGCCCTACGGCGTGTATCACATTGAGACATCCGCGGACGACTTCTGAGACATCGACCTGCGAGCGACGGCCTGTGTAATCGGCGCACCATCCACCCGCCGACCCACAGGAGCCGCCATGAAGGCCGTGCAGGTCATCGAGTACGACGAGCCGCCCGTGCTCGTGACGTGCCGGACCCGCAGATCACCGTCCGCTGGATGTGATCGTGAAGATCGGGGGCGCCGGAGTCTGCCGGACCGATCTGCACATCCTCGAAGGACAGTGGAAGGACAAGAGCGGGGTCACCCTGCCGTACACGATCGGTCACGAGAACGCCGGCTGGGTCGCGGAGGTCGGGCAGTCCGTCACCACGTCAAGGTCGGTGACCCGGTCATCCTGCACCCGCTGGTGACTTGCGTCTGTGCCGCGCCTGCCGGGCCGGCGACGACGTGCACGCATGAACTCGGCCTTCCCCGGCATCGACGCCGACGGGGGCTACGCCGAGTACCTGAAGACCAACGCCCGCTCGGTCGTGCCGCTCGCTCCGTCCCTCGAGCCGGCCTCGGTGGCGGCCCTGGCCGACGCCGGGCTCACGGCGTACCACGCCGTCGCCAAGGCGGCCCGGGTACTGCGGCCCGGTGACAGGGCCGTGGTCATCGGCGCGGGCGGGCTCGGCACATCGGGATCCAGGTGCTGCGGGCCCTGTCGCCGGTCGAGATGATCGTCATCGACCGCAGTCCGGAGGCCCTGGCGCTGGCCGAGGAACTGGGCGCCGACCACACGCTCGTCGCGGACGGAAGCGAGGCCGACCGTGTGCGGGACCTCACCTCGGGGCACGGGCGGAGGCCGTCCTGGACTTCGTCGGTGAGGGGGGTGCCGTCGAGACGGGCGTGGCCTGCCTGCGCCGCAACGGCAACTACTACGTCATCGGCTACGGCGGCCACCTCCACGTTCCGACGATCGACGTCATCTCCACGGAGATCAACTTCATCGGGAACCTCGTGGGGTCCTACAACGACCTCTCCGAGCTGATGGTCCTGGCCGCCCGCGCAAGGTCACCCTGCACACCCAGCGCTACCCCTCGCCTCCTTCCAGCAGGCCCTCGACGACCTGGACTCCGGGCCGTGCGCGGCCGAGCGATCTTGATCCCTGACACCGCAGGAGCAGCCCATGCGCAGCAGACCGTACCCGGCCCTGGTCGCCGTCGCGGCCGTCGCGGCCCTGACCGCCACCGCGTGCACCGCCCAGAGCCAGGAACAGCAAAAGCCCAAGGAAAGGCCGCGCTCTTCAAGCCCGGCTCGGAGATCAGCTACCAGAAGTACGGCAAGGACTACCCGGCCACGAAGGTCAAGGACGTCCCCGGACCCTGCAGCTACGAAGCGATCAGCCGCAAGGACTACTCCGGACAGACACTGAAGATCATCAGCCACGCCGTTCCCGTCATCGGTGAGCCGACTCAGCTGCACGCCAAGCAGTTCGAGGACATCACCGGCGGGAAGGTCGAGGTCGTCAACGTCCCCTTCGGTGAGCTGCACCAGAAGATCCTCACGCCCCTTCAGGCGGGCCAGCCGGCGTACGACGTCATGTTCTACCCGTCCCTGTGGATCGGCGACATGGCCCCCTATCTGGCACCGGTACCGAAGAAGTACCTGAACACCCCCGGCATGAAGGACGTCACCAAGGCCTACATGGACGTGGCGACCTGGGACGAGAAGGTCGTGCAGTACCCGGTGGACGGTGACCGGCACTACCTCAAGGTCCGCACCGATGTGCTGAAGGACCCCAAGCGGCAGGCGGAGTACAAGAAGGCCACGGGCAAGGACCTGAAGGTCCCACGACGTGGGCCGAGTACCAGCAGATAGCCGAGTTCTTCAGCGGCAAGGACTTCGACGGCGACGGCAAGCGCAACTACGGCAGCGCCGAGGTGACCAAGCGCGACGACCTGACGTTCTCCGCGTTCATCAGCCGGGCGGCGCCCTATGTGAAGAACGCGGACGTCGAGGGCGGTGTCTTCTTCGACGTGGAGACCATGCAGCCGCTGATCAACACGCCCGGCTTCGTCCGCGCCCTGGAGGACATGGTGAAAGCCAAGTCCACGTGGGCACCCGGCGGCGCAACTTCGGCCTGGGAGACGAGATCTTCTCCTTCGGCGGCGGGCAGACGCTGATGTCGTACTCGTGGACGACGCCTTCATCCAGGCCCAGCAGCCGGACAGCAGGATCCGCAACAAGGTCGAGGCGGCGCCGCTGCCGGGCTCCACGGAGGTCTACAACCGCACCACGAAGTCGTGGGACAAGAATGCCAACCAGGCGCCCTACTTCACCTGGGGATGGACCTCGGCGGTGGCCAAGTCCTCCAGCCACCAGCAGATGGCCTTCGACTACCTGTGCTTCTTCAGCAACGAAGCCAACACCGCCCTCGACCTGACCATCGGCCGGTTCGGTGTCAACCCCTACCGCAACGCCCACTTCGACCCGGCGTTCTGGCAGAAGCAGGGCTGGGACAAGGAC
Source organism: Streptomyces sp. F001 (assembly GCF_004187715.1). Taxonomy (GTDB): domain Bacteria; phylum Actinomycetota; class Actinomycetes; order Streptomycetales; family Streptomycetaceae; genus Streptomyces; species Streptomyces flavusporus. The sequence goes on from NZ_QZWF01000001.1 coordinate 202,219, forward strand.
GCCGCAGAATCGTACGTCCGAACACTCTCCGGCATGGAGAAGAACCCCAACCGCATGTTCGACCTGCGTGTTCCCGGTGTGAACCAGTACATGTCCGCGCTGGCCAACGGCGTCGCCGCGGCTCTGGCGGGCCAGCAGTCCCCGCAGCGGGCACTGGACGACGTGGCCCAGGAATGGTTCGAGATCACCGACCAGATCGGCAAGGACAAGGTCCAAAGCGCCTATCGCAACGTGGTCGCGCTCGAGGACAACTCCTGATCCGACCGCAGGATGCCCCCGGGTGGCCGGACCGGACCGGCCACCCGGGGGCGCCCGCCCCTTCCGCGAGGAGAACCATGGACGGCCTGCGCCGACACAAGAGCATGTTCCTGTTGCCCGGACTGCTCACGCTCTTTCTGATCATCATCTTTCCGCTGCTGTTCACCATCCGCGTCAGCTTCTCCGGCTGGAACGTCAGCAACCCCTACCTGGACTTCATCGGAGGGCCAACTACACCGCCGTGCTGCACGACAGCCGCTTCTGGGCGTCCATCACCCGGCTGATCCTGCTGGCCGGCGGCACGGTCCTGATCCAGTACGTCATCGGGTTCGGCATGGCCCTGCTGGTCTGGCGCGAGGTACGCGGCCGCAGATTCTGGCGCGTGCTGTTCCTCGTCCCGATGATGACCACGCCCGTGGTGATGGCCGCCATCTGGCAGACGATCTTCCATGAGTCACTGGGGCCGGCGAACGATCTGCTGGACATGCTGGGCCTGAACAGGATTCCCTGGCTCACCGAGTCCGGGCCGGCGCTCGTCGCGCTGATGACGGTCGAGGTCTGGCAGTGGACCCCCTTCATGTTCCTGCTGCTGCTGGCCGGCCTGCTGAGCCTGCCGAAGGAACCGTTCATGGCCGCCGCGATCGACGGCGCCGGCACTGGCGCACCTTCTGGAAGGTGACCTTCCCGCTGATGGCTCCGGTGTCGGTCGCGCGGTCGTCATCCGGCTGATCGAGGCGTCCAAGCTCTCCGACAGCGTCTACGTACTGACCTCCGGCGGGCCGGGCTCCTCCACGGAGACTCCGGGTTACTACCTCTACATCCAGGGGCTCAGGGACCAGCAGACCGGGTACAGCGGCGCGATGTCCCTGATCTACCTGGTGCTGATGAGCGTCACGCTCACGGTCGTCGCCGCCCTGCTCACCAGAGCGTTCAAGCTGAAGGGACTCATGAGGTCACGCCTTTATCCCACATTCAAATACACCGTGATCGCGCTGTGGGCCTGCTTCGTCGCGGGACCGTTCTTCTGGGCGATGACGACCAGTTTCAAGAATGCCAACGCGGTCCAGGCGGCCCCACCTACCTTCCCTGGCTGCAGTACAAGCCGACCCTCACCGGCTGGCGCAACATCTTCGGCGGAGCCGGCGGTGTCGATGTGATCCAGCCCTTCGTCAACAGCGCGATCGTCACCATCGCCGCGTCGGCCATCAGCCTGGCCCTGGGTCCCTGGCCGCCTACGCACTGTCCGCTACCGGTTCAGGCTGGGCTTCATCAAGAACGGCGACATCGTCTTCTTCTTCGTCTCACAACGAATCATGCCGCCGGTCGTCCTGGTGATCCCCTTCTTCTACCTCCTGCAGTGGGCGGCCTCCTGGACAGCATCCCCGGCCTGGTCATCGTGACGGTCGCACTGCTGCTGCCCATCGCGGTCTGGGTGATGGTGGACTTCTTCAACGGCATTCCGCGGGAAATCGACGAGATGGCGATGCTGGACGGCTGCGGCCCGTTCCAGACCTTCGTACGGGCGATCCTGCCGAACTCCCTGCCCGGCCTGACCGTGGCGGCGATGTTCTGCGCCGTGTTCGGCTGGAACGACTTCTTCTTCGCCTTCCGGCTGACCTTCACCGAGGTCCAGACCCTGCCCCAGGCGGTCGTCGCCCTCAACTCCTCCATTCCGCCGTGGTGGACGCTGTCCGCCCCGCGCTCTTCGGCGTGACGCCGCTGATCCTGCTCGCCATCTGGGTGGAGCGCTATCTGTCCAAGGGGAACCTGTCGGGAGCGGTCCGATGAACCTGAACGCCACTGATCTCTGCCTGACCGTCGACGGCGTCGACCACCTCAGGAACGTGACCGCGACCTTCCAGCCGGGACGGCTCCACACCGTCATCGGCCGGACGATGGCCGGAAAGACGACGCTGCTGCGGTCCTGGCCGGCCTGCAGAAAGTGGATTCCGGCTCCCTGACCCGGGCGGGAGCGGACTTCCTGAAGACGCCGGTGTGGCGGCGCGACACCGCCATGGTCTACCAGCAGTTCATCAACTACCCGCATCTCAATGTGTTCCACAATGTGGCCTTCCCGCTGAAGCGGGCCGGGCTGTCACAGGAGGAGATCCAGCGTCGGTCCGGCAGAGCCTGACGAGTGTCGGGCTTTCGGATTTCGAGGCACGCAAGCCGTCCCAGCTCTCCGGCGGCCAGCAGCAGCGCGTCGCGATGGCCCGCGCCCTGGCACGCGCCACCGGCATCCTCCTGCTCGACGAGCCGCTGGCGAACCTGGACTACAAGTTGCGCGAACAACTGCGTGACGAATTCAAGACCCTCTTCTCGGACCGGGGGGACACGATCGTCATCTACACGACCACCGAACCCGCCGAGGCGATGATGCTCGGTGATGTGGTGCTGGTCATGCACGAGGGGCGGATCCTCCAGACCGCACCCCGCAGGAGGTCTTCGAACGCCCGGCGACCACCACGGTGGCGTCCATCATCAACGACCCGCCCATGAACATCTTCGCGGGCCGGATCGAGGGCGGCCAGGTCACGGTGGCCGGCTTCCAGGCCACACATGTCTCCGCGCACTGTCCGACCTTCCCGACGGCGCCTACCGGTTCGGCCTGCGCGCCACGGACGTCGGCCTGGCCTCCAGCGGGGTCGAGGGCGAGGTCACCTTCGTGGAGATCTCCGGTTCCGAGACCTTCGTCCATGTGGTCGTCGGCGAGAGCCCCTTCGTCGTACAGATCGAGGGCATCCACGACGTCGCCTCGACCTGGTCAAACTGCGGCTCCGTCCCGACCGGCTGTTCGCCTTCGACGAGCAGGGAACGCTCGTGCGGACACCTTCATACGATCTCGCTTCAGTGGAAGGGCGTTGACATGGCGCAGTTGGACATCGTCGACGTCGGGCACGCCTACGCGCCGGGTGTCGAAGAGGAGCGGTGGGCTCTCAAACCGCTGAACCTGACCTTCGAGTCCGGCACGACGTATGCACTGGTCGGCCCCTCGGGCTGCGGCAAGACGACGCTGCTGAACATCCTGTCCGGCCTGGTCAGACCGTCCCAGGGACGGGTGCTGTTCGACGGCGTCGACGTCACCGCCCTGCCCACGAAGGCCCGCAACATCGCCCAGGTCTTCCAGTTCCCCGTCATCTACAAGTCGATGACGGTCTACGAGAACCTCGCCTTCCCGCTGCAGTGCCGACGTTGGGACAGGGCGAGGATCGACGCCAAGGTCCGGCAGGTCGCCGAGGCCCTGGACCTGCACGGCCGGCTGAGGCAGCCCGCCCGCGGGCTCACCGCCGACGACAAGCAACTGATCTCACTCGGCCGCGGCCTGGTCCGGGACGACGTCGCGGCCGTACTGATGGACGAGCCGCTCACCGTCATCGACCCGCAGCTGAAGCACCTGCTGCGGCGCAAGATCCGTGCGATCACCGAGCAGTTCAGGCCCACCGTGATCTACGTGACGCACGACCAGTACGAGGCGATGAGCTTCGCGCAGGAAGTGCTGGTGATGAAGGACGGCCGTGCCGTGCAGCAGGGCACCCGGAGCAGCTCTTCGAGGCGCCCTCGTCCACCTACGTCGGCTACTTCATCGGCTCACCGGCGATGAACTTCCTGACCGTGGACCGGGGCAACGGAAGCCTCGCGCTGGGTGGCCGGGCGCTGTCCGCCGCCTGGGACATCCCGCACAGCACGACCGAGGTCCAGGTGGGCGTCCGGCCCGAGTACGTCAAGATCGTCACGGACCCCGGTCCCAACACCTTCCCGGCACTCTGCGGAGCGTCACGGACCACGGCGCGCAGCGCGTGCTCGAGGTCGAGGTGGCCGGGCAGCTCGTAAGGACCAAGACGCGCGCGGGAGGAGGGAGTGCCGGCGGGCGAGGAGGTCCTGGTCCATCTGCCGCGCGCCAAGGTACTTCCGTACGCGGACGGTCAGTTGGTACTCCAGCCGTCATGACCCGCCGGGCACGCCCGCGCCACCCTCCCTCCCCCGCGCCGCCGCACGCGGCGGAAACGACACCAAGACATCCAAGACATCCAAGACATCCAAGACATCAGCGAAGGAATCCCATGATCTTCATCACCGCCAAGTTCCGGGTCCGTCCCGAGCACGCCGACCGCTGGCCCGAGATCGCTGCTGACTTCACCCGGGCCACGCGCGCCGAGCCCGGTTGCCTGTGGTTCGAGTGGTCGCGCAGTGTGGAGAACCCGACGGAGTACGTTCTGGTGGAGGCTTTCCGCGACGACGAGGCCGGGGTCGCGCATGTGCGGTCCGCGCACTTCAAGGCTGCGCAGCAGACGCTGCCGCCCCATCTGGCCGAGACGCCGCGCATCGTCAACATGAGCGTTCCGCAGCACGACTGGTCGCTGCTCGGGGAGATGGCGGTCCCCGGCCAGGACTAGCGATCCCGCCGCCGGGTGCGGCCGCTGCCGTCCTCGGCGGATCCGGGGTCGCCCGGCGAGGCCCGAGACGGTCAGGTGAACATGCCGGCCAGTGGTTGTTCGGTCCACACGGTCTTGCCCTCGCGGGTGTAGCGGGTGCCCCAGCGTTCGGCCATCTGGGCCACCAGGAACAGTCCGCGCCCGCCCTCGTCGGTGGTACGGGCGCGGCGCAGGTGGGGTGAGGTGTGGCTGGTGTCACTGACCTCGCACACCAGACACCGTTCACGGATCAGCCGCAGGGTCGCGGGGCCACTGGCGTAGCGGTAGACGTTGGTGACCAGTTCACTGGCGATCAACTCGGTCGTGAACGCCAAGTGCCCCAGGCCCCATTCGCTCAGCTTGGCCGAGGTCAATGCCCGGGCCCGGGCGGCGCTGGCAGGCTCCAGCGGCAGACGCCAGGAGGCGACATCGTCCGCCGGCAGCATGCGGGTGCGGGCGATCAGCAACGCGACGTCGTCGCTGGGGCGCGGGCACGAGTGAGTCGACCACCGCTTGGCAGGTCCGTTCCAGCGGGTCCGCAGGACGGCTGAGCGCGGCGCACAACTTGGTCAGGCCGACGTCGGCATCGATGTGACGCTCGCCGATGATTCCGTTGGTGTACAGGCACAGCAGGCTTCCCTTGGCCAGTTCGACCTCCCGGGCCTCGAACGGCAGGCCGCCCAGGCCGAGCGGTGGCCGGCGGGCAGGTCGAGCAGAGCCACCTGTCCGTCCGGAGCGGTCACCACCGGCGGCGGGTGGCCGGCACGGGCCGCGGAGCACCGCCCGGAGACCGGGTCGTACACGGCGTACAGGCAAGTAGCGCCGACGACCTGCTCGCCCACGGGCGGTTCGCCGGCTGCTTCCTGTTCGGCCGCCAGCAGAAGGACCAGATCGTCCAGGCGGGAGAGGACCTCGTCCGGTTCCAGGTCGAGACTGGCGAGCGTGTGTACGGCGGTGCGCAGCCGGCCCATCGTGGCGGCGGCGTGGATGCCGCGTCCCACCACGTCGCCGACGACGAGGGCGACCCTGGCCCCGGACAGGGGAATGACGTCGAACCAGTCGCCGCCCAGGCCCGGGGCCGCGCTGGCCGGCAGGTACCTCAGGGCCACCTCGACGGCCGACTGGTCCGGGACCGTCCGGGGCAGCAGGCTGCTCTGCAGGGCGAACGCGGTCTGCTGCTGCTGAGTGAAGCGCCGGGCGTTGTCGATGGCGACGGCGGCGCGCGAGGCGAGTTCCTGGGCGAGGGTGAGATCGTCCGCCTCGAAGGGATCGGGGCGGCGCGAACGCCACAAGGTCATCACGCCCAGCACCAGGCCCCGCGCGGCCACAGGGACCACGATCAACGAGTGAGCGCCCAGGTCCGGAGCGTGGGCCCCCTGGCGGCCTTCCGCCGAGAACCAGTCGGGCGGGAGAACCGGTTCCAGGACGGGCTGTCCTTCGGCCAGGCATCTGGCCTGGGGTGTGTCAGGCCCGAACTCCACCGGCTCGCCGTGGGGATGGGGCGGGCCGGCTTGCTGGGCGCCGACGCTGTTGGCGCCCACGCGGACCACCGGCCCCGCCAGGCCCCGCGCCAGTTCCTCACCGCGCGTCACGGGTTGAAGCAGGTCCACCGACGCGTGGTCGGCGAGGTGAGGCACCACCACTCGGCAAGTTCCCGGGCGGTCTCTCCCACATCCAGGGTGGTTCCGATACGGCTGGCGGCCTGGTCCAGGAGCGCGAGCCGACGCTGGGCCCGATGGCGTTCGGTGATGTCCTCGATCATCTCGGCCACGCCCAGGACGCGGCCGGACGCATCCTCCATCGGGAAGGAGGAAACCATCGCGACCTGCTCCCGTGCCGGATCCCACTCCAGGCGAACGAACTGCTCGGAGTAGACCATCGGCCTTCCGGTCTCCATCACCTGGCGCACCCGGTCCACGGCCCTGCGTGCATCGTCGGGGACGAGGAAACAGCCGGTGGGCAGCCCCCGAAACTCCGCTGCCGGGACGCCGCTGAAGCGTTCGATGGCCCGGTTGACCCGCAGAAGCCTCAGGTCGGGACCGTGGACGACCAGGCCGATCGGACACCGGCGGTACAACCCGTCCAGGACCGCCCGGTCCCTTTGCCACTCCAGGACGTCAACCGCGAGTGCCCCCGCAAGAAACCACTCACGGACCCGGCCATCGCGTGACAGCTCATGGGCCTGAGCCCCATCTCCACGAGCCGCCCGTCGCGGTGCCGCAATGTGAGCACGCCGAACCAGCCGCCGGCTCTCCTGCACCTCGCCGCGGCCTCAGTGACAGCCGGCAGATCAGGAGGATCGACAAGGACCTCGAACGCCGGACGACCGATCACGGCTGTGCCCGGATAGCCGAGCAGTTCCTGAGCCCGCCGGTTCCATCCGACCACGACTCCCGGTCGTCGAGCACCGCCAAGGCGGCAAGGTGCAGGGCGAACGGATCGTCATGGATCTCGCTGAACTCCGTCATCCGCTTCTCCACCGCTGGACACCACCTTGTACTCCGGGTCGGTGGCCAGGCGTTCCTGAATGCCCCGCTGACCTGCTGTTGCCTGGCAAGCCTAGTGAACCCGGTGCGGCCGCGGCCTCGCCCACGGCGCGGCACGCCGTGGCGGGCACGAGGGATTACGGCAGGCAGTGACCCTCTTGCGCTGGCGGGACTCGCGCAGCAGCCACAGCCTCCGCGGCCGACACTCTGTCCTTCGCGCCGCGAGCAGCGGAGAAGGCATCGATCAGCCTGGAAGTAGTCTCCTCCGTGGCTCTCAGCGAGTTCCCCCGCCAATGACACGACCAGCGTGCCATCGCACTTGCGGCCCGCTGTCCCGGTCCGATTGGCTTGCCTGAGTGAATGAGCGACTGCGTTCCGCGCTTGTGCAACGCGGCCTGACGGTGGAGGAGTTGACCGAAGCCTGCTCCATGGATCCCAAGACCGCCAGCCGGTGGGTTGGTGGCCGGGTCCCCCACCGCCGGCACCGTTGGACGGTCGCGAACCTGCTGCGCGTAGACGAGACATACCTGTGGCCGGAGAACGGCCAGGGAGCTCAACGGCCCGGTACGGCCCGCTCGGAACTCGTTGACACCTATCCCAACCGGGCGAGCGCCCCCGGCGATGTGTGGCTCTCCCTGCTTCTGGCGCCATGAAGCAGGTGGACGTGCTCGTTTTCTCCAGGACCTTCTTCGCACAGACGAACCCGCACATCGCGAGGATGCTCCAGGAAAGGACGCAGGCAGGAGTTCGCGTGCGGCTGTGCTTCGGCGATCCGGACGGGGAGGCAGTCCGCATCAGAGGCAGGGAGGAGGGCATCGGAGACACGCTCGCGGCCAAGATCAAGGCGTCCCTCACGTACTACCGCGACCTCGTCGGCTACCCGGGCAGTGAGGTGCGCCTTCACGACACGACCCTCTACAACTCGATCTTCCGATACGACGACCACCTCATGGTCAACCCGCACATCTGGGGCCAGCCGGCCAGCGCCAACCCGCTACTCCAGCTCCGCAGCACAGACGGCGGGGAGTGGTTCCAGCGGTACAGCGACAGCTTCGAGGCCGTGTGGGCATCCGCGCGCCCCTGGGCGCCCGACAGGCAGGAGTAGCACCACCGTCGGCAGGACCGAGTACTACTACGACCTCAAGGCTCCCAAGGCCAACACTCTCATCCCGCCAGCAACCTGCTCGTGGTCAACGACGAAGGCGCCATCCTCCTCCAGCGACACCGCGACACCGGCCAGTGGGCGCTGCCCGGCGGGGCCCAGGTCGTTCGTACAGTGGCGCGCTCCACCTGGACGCCATGAACCACGCCTGCTCCACGTGTGTGGGTCGACGGCGTACGGGATGCGAGCTGGGGAGAGTGTGGGTAGAGGCAGGGAGCGGGTGCGGCACGAAGCGGCCTAGGAGCGGCGCGTACAAGCGTCGCCGAGCCGGTTGCGGCACCACGGCGCCCGGAGCCAGTCTGTGGGAGCCGGTCGAGGGAGGCTGGGGGCACGGCGAGGGTTTGCAGGATGTGTCATTCATACTGCTCCTCAAGCGAGCCGGGGATTGCAGTAGGCCCCCGAGATCACAGAAGCGAACACGTGAACGATCAGCCGTCCCGGCTCGAGATGCTGCGCTTCCTCGAACGAGTCCAGCAGCAAGACCTCGAGCGCACCCGACGGTGGATCGCGGCAGCCCAGCAGCGAGAGGCGCAGCGCCAGCGCGCCATCCAAGCCCGTCCCCGGCGCCGGACCGGCTCATCGAGCAGAGCCTGAGCCGCGACGTGCCAGCCGCCTACGTCCACCGAGGCGACTGCCACATGGCAGGCAAACGTTCCAGAGGCGTCGCCCGCGACCAGGCGCTGCGGGCGCTCACCGACGGCATCGCCCGTGCCCGCACCGCCTGCCGGACACCGAGCTGGGGATTCTCGACTAGGCGCTGCGAGACTTCCGCGCCCCAACCAGCCTCCGAGCGACACCCGCGCCCCGAAGCAGACATAACACCTCAAACAGGATGAATAGCGGCACATGCCGGGGCACTCCGACCCTTAACCCCCACAGAACGGAGTCACCCCATGGTCATCCAAAAGATGCATGAAATGGGCATCCGCAGTGAACACGCCTACATGGCCGGCATGGCATCCATCGGCCTCGCCGTCGCCGCCTGGGTCACCAGCCTCAACGCCGAGCCCGGCGCCGGGGTCGCCCGCGCCGACAGGTGGGGAATCTTCGTCGGCGAATGGGCCCCCACCTTCTTCGGCCTCGGCCTCGCCCTGTCCCTACGAACAGAACGACGGCACCCTCACCGCTAGCGTCCACGAAATTCGGGAGCAGCAGAAGGCCAGCTGACTACACCACACTGCGGCGTCCGCCTCTGGACCAAGGGGCGGGCGTCCATCCACCGCCCAACGTGCAGCACAGGCCCGACACCCACACCCTGGACCCATGGCCACCGCACGCGTCGTCATCTACCCGCCCGACGAGGACGGCGGCCGGCGCGTGCGCATCGACGGGGAGATCCGCGGGCGGGCGTACAGCGTCCGCGACATTGCCGCGCTCATGCAGAACGCCGACCTGCAAGGCTTCCACGAGATGGACGTCGTGCGGGCTACGGGCATCGAATGGCGCGGCGGCGGACCCGACAGCTGGACGCACCGAAGAAGGCCGCGCGTCACGAAAAGGCGACCCTCCACGAGAAAAGCACAAGTCCTCCACCAAATCGCTACTCTCAGCCCTCCCAGAATCAATCAGGGGGGCGACATGACCAACCCGTACACCACCACGCCGCGGCCAGCGCCGAAGTGGGCGCGGAAGCGCTACGTGCTGCCCGCACTCGGCCTTACCTTCTTCCTCGGCATCGGGGCCGGCGCCAGCGACTCGCAGCCGACGGACGACGCGAAGCCGGCCACGGCCAAGGCACAGCCCACCGCGACCGTCACCGCCACCATGACCGCCGCCGCCAAGCCGAAGCCTGCGCCCACCGTGACGGAAACCGTGGAGGTTGAGGTCACGGAGACTGTCACCGCCGAGTCCGCCTCCGACACCGGCAGCGACAGCGGTGGGGCAGCGTCTACTACGAGAACTGCGCCGCGGCCCGGGCCGCCGGAGCCGCACCCGTCCACCAGGGCGAGCCCGGCTACGGCAGCCACCTCGACCGCGACGGCGACGGCACGGGCTGCGACTGGGGCTGACACACAGGAGCCCGCTGGGACGGGGGAGCCTGGCGGGCCTGCGGCCTGTGTGGCACGGAGTGGCTGGGAGAGCCGGTCGAAGCTCAGGAACAGCCGGATGAGCTCCGGGAGAAGGGCATACGTGCCCTCCGCGTGCCCGAGGAACAGCGACGCTCGGGAACAACGGGGAATCTCGGTGAGGACGCCGGAAACTACCAGGTCAGCGGCTTGCTAGGTCAGCACGCATCCACATACGAGATCTTCCAAACAGGTGCTCCGAGACCCTCGATGCGCCGGGCTTGGCTGGAACATTGACCCCCATCACCCGCGCGGGTCCCTGACTCACTCGCTCGGCTCTTGGGGCGCGAGCACGCTCAACCGATAGGTGATCGGGTGCTTCAGCCGCCCGCACAAGGTGTCGATGGTTGCGTCCTGGAAGGATCAGTATCAGGTCGCTCCTCCTGGAGGCTACGCAGCCGCGCCCGGAGCTGGTCGGAGTCCTCCGTTTCACAGATGACTTCCCAGCACCATCCAACCGCCAGGGCCGCGGAAGCTCGCTGATGTTCCTCGCGTGCTTGCCGCTTCCTTTTCCTCTGTCCAGGCATGGGCATCACCATGACGGCTGCCAACTCCCCTGACAACAGCGACGGCGTCATCGCATCCGGCCTGAGTGTCTGACTGCGTGACAACGCCGACGTACAGCGACGCACATGGGGCACACCTGCGGACCATGGCGGCAGGTGAGGGGCACCCTGGCCCATGGTCGGGGCTCAGAGGAGTTGCTTCGGGACGAAGAGGTCATCTGGTCAAGGGTTCGAGGTTGCAGAACGTCGGAGCCGCAGGCGGGATCGGTCGTGGTCTCCTACGGTGGAAAGGGACGCCAGAAAGGCCAGCGCAGGACAGCAGGTGAGTGGCTGTGAGCGACCCCACGGGCCCCGGTAGCGACACGATCATGAATGAGCTGGTGCAGGCCTTTCACGAGCTGGCTCCCGAGGATCTGCCGGAGCTGTTGCGGCGGCACTACTCGGCTCTGGGATCACCGGGCTGACCGCCTACTGCGCCGATCTACGGCAGGAGTACCTGATCGCCCTTCCCGACAGCCGCGGCGATTCCTCGCAGCGTCTGCCCATCGACTCCAGCTTGGCGGGCTGGGCATACCGGACCGTCTCGGCTCGGATCGCCGAGAGCGACTCCGGCGCGTTGACCCTCTGGCTGCCCGTGATAGATGGCGTCGAACGGATCGGCGTCCTGGGGGTCCAAGTGCCGGACCTCAACGCCGTCATCCTGAACCGCTGCCGGGCGCTGGCCTCCCTCATCGCCTTCGTCCTGATCAGCAAGGGAACCCACAGTGACAGCTACGCCAACCTGCAGCGCAGGCAGTCCATGAAGTTGCCGGCGGAGATGGTCTGGGCGTTCCTGCCGCCCAAGTCCATAGGCACGCCGTACGTCACTTCCAGCGCCATCCTGGAACCGGCCTACGACCTGGGGGGCGATGCCTTCGACCATGCCCTCTTGGGCGACGTCCTGCATGCTGCGGTCATCGATGCCATGGGTCATGACCTGTACGCGGGACTGACCTCCTCCGTCGCCCTGGCCGCCTGCCGCAATGCCCGCCGCAGCGGCGGGGAGCTACCCCGCATCATCGACACCATCGACCACACAATCCACGAGGCGTTCCCCGACCGCTATGCGACCGGCGTGTTCCTGCACCTGCACCGCACCACTGGACAGCTCAGCTGGGCCAATTGCGGCCATCCCCCGCCCATCCTGCTGCGTCGCCGCGATGTCATCCCTGGCGCTTTCGACAGTCCTCCGAGCTGCCTCTCGGGTTGGGACCCACACGCCCGGACATCCCTCGGCGCATCCACTCCGCGCAGCTGGAACCCGGAGATCGCGTTCTGTGCTATACCGACGGCGTCGTCGACGCCCGGTCCTCAGACGGCGAACTTTTCGGGGAGGAGCGCTTCGTCGACTTCATCCCTCCGCGCCACCGCCGCCGGTGAACCCGCATTCGAAGTCTTGCGCCGTCTCGTGCACGCCATCCTTGACCACCAGCAGCACCACCTCACGGACGACGCCACCGTCCTGCTCTTCGAATGGCATCCACAAAGGCCCTTACGTTCACCACCGGACGGTGAAGCGACATTCGTTTCGGTCCGCCTGGTCGGCAACGCCTACTACCCGGGGGATCGTCCGGGCCGTCCCTGGACCGTGCGAGGGCGCCCGAGGGCACTCAATGGCGACCGACAGTGACAGACGAGCTACCACGCCAGCAGTGAAACCCCAGGTCAGAGGGGACCGGCCATACGGGTTTCCGCTCAGGGTGGCGTTCAGGCAAGAGGGGGTGTTTCGTGCCGCTCCGGCACGCATTTCCCCGGCTTGGCCTCCGGACGACTGCTCTACGTAGGCATAGCCCCGCTGGTAGCTCCAGGACGACGGCCCATGGGCTTCGAGCAGTCGGGTCACATGGGGATCGGGCCGCTGGGCACACCCATGGCATCGCGTGCATCGCGGGCCACGGCCGCGATGTCCGCCCGGCTCGGTTCGACCGGCAGGGCCAGGCGCGGCAGTGCCGCTGGGGGAAGCTCCACGTAGTGCTCGACGGTCGTGACCAGCCGCCAGACGATCTTGCCGAACGCGACAGCTTGATCCCGTTGCAACTGCGTCGTTGCCCTGAGGCTTCGGAAGGGGGCAGCGCTGGGCACCGTTGGATGCGGGTGCCCCGTAGCGAAGAACGTGGCAGGCACCCCAATGCCATGGCCAGCTGCGCAACTACCGTGGCCGAAGGCCGACTCTGGCCTAGCTCGTACTGACTGACCGCTGCCGGTGTGAGCCCCACCTTCCTGGCAAGTTCGTTCTTGCGGAGCCCTCGAAGCTGACGAGCCGTAGTCAGAGCTTCGGGTTCGAAGGAGCGGGAGGCGAGCTCAGCGCCTCTCGAACAGCTCGGCGGAGTCGGCCTCCAGGGCGCCTTCCGCGGCGGAGTGCTGGGCGAGCGCGACGAGTTCCTCGGGCTGCGGGCGGAGGCCAGTTCCTCGGCGGGCTCCAGGCCGAAGCGGCGTACGAAACGGTTCGCGGTGTTGTTCAGGTGGTGGATGAACGGGCTGAAGGCGGCCGTGAAGCCGCGCTGCGGGGCTGCGACCACCTTCGCGACGGCCAGCGGATGGGAGATCGCCCAGTTCTTCGGCACCAGCTCGCCGACCACCATCAGCACGACAGTGGAGACCGCCACACCCACCACGGTCGCCACCGGCGAGGCGGCACCGCCCAGGCCCACGGCCTGAAGCGGACCCCGCAGCAGCGCGGCGAGCGACGGCTCGGCCAGCATGCCGATCACCAGCGAGGTCACCGTGATGCCCAGCTGAGCGCCGGAGAGCTGGAGGGTCAGTCGGCGTACGGCCTTCAAGGCGCTGTCGGCCCCCCGCTCGCCCGCCTCCGCGGCGCGTTCCAACTCAGCGCGCTCGACGGTGGTCAGCGAGAACTCGGCCGCGACGAACAACGCGCAGGCCAGCGTGAGGAAGAGGGCCAGCAGGAGCAGCAGGACCTCGGTCACCGTGCCACCCCCGCTCCCTCGGGCGGGCGGGAATCGGCACGGCTGGTACTGGGAGGCTCACCCATTGCGGGACCGTGACTCCTTTGTCGGATCGGGGGGGTCGGGAAGAGCATCGACGCCTTCACCTATGGTAAAGGGCACGCAAAGCACACTGGTCAAGTAGTCGACCACCGCCGACTTCCGGCAGTTTTCGGACTTTCCCGCGTCGAGAGCCGCAACACCGTCTCCAGGGTGTGCAGCCACCCTATGCTTCTACTCGCTTGTAGAGAACGGCCCGGCATCCCCGGTTGTTCCACGGACACGCACGTACGCACGTGAAGGAGTGAACGCCACGATGGTGTTCAAACGACTGCTCGGCTCGCTCGTGTGGGCGGCCCCACGGTCGACACAGTCCTCGACCCCGGTCCCCGCCCGGCGGCACGCTCAGGGGGCAGGTTCACCTCAAGGCGGCAACGCCGACTTCGACATCGAGTACATCACCCTGGAGCTGGTGGCCCGGTCGAGGCCGAGCACGAGGAGGACGAGAGCGAGGGCTCCATCGCCTTCGAGCGGTACACGGTCGGCGGCGGCTTCCGGCTCGCCGAGGGTGAGGAGCGGTCCGTGCCGTTCAGCGTGACGCTGCCCTGGGAGACGCCGATCACCGAGCTGTACGGCCAGCCCTTGGGCATCGCGGTGTGCGCACCGAGTTGTCGGTGGCGGCGCGAAGGACAAGGGCGACATCGACCCGCTGACCGTGGGCCCGCTGCCCGTACAGGAAGCGGTGCTGGAAGCCCTGGGCCAGCTCGACTTCGGCTTCAAGTCCGCCGACCTGGAATACGGCCGCATCGGCGGCACAGGGCAGCAGCTGCCCTTCTATCAGGAGATAGAGATCACCCCGTCGCCCGGTATGCGCACCAGGTGAACGAGATCGAGGTGACCTTCCTCGCGAACCCGGCCGGCCTGGAGGTGGTCCTGGAGGCCGACAAGCGCGGCGGCTTCCTCTTCTCCGGCCACGACGCGCTCACCCGCTTCACCGTGGGCCACCACGACTCCCGCGACTGGAACGCCGAGGTCGACGGCTGGATCAGGCAGTTGGTGGAGCACCGGGCGCCGCACGGACACGAGAGCCACTACGGACACCACGGCCACGACGAGCACCACCACCACGGCCACCGCTCCGGCCCCGGCATCGGCACCGCGGTCGCCGCCGGAGCGGCGGGTCTGGCCGTGGGTTCGTCGGCGGCATGGTCGCGGCCGAGGTCGTCGACGAGGTGGGGGACTTCTTCGAGGGCGAGGAGGAAGGGAGGACGAGGGCTGAGCCGTACCCCAATGACAGCAATCGCACCCCGACGGGACCCATCCTGCTAACTTCTACGTAGCTGTAGAAGATGCGGCCGCCTCGACGCGGGCGGCCGCAACCCCGTACCCGTTTGGAGTTCTCATGGCCCTGTGGGACCGCATCAAGGAGTCCGCATCGACGATGCAGACCCAGCTGGCAAAGAAGAACGACCTCAAGAGCGGCGCCTTCCGCGACGCGAGCATGCCATGTGCGCCCTGGTCGCCGCCGCCGACGGCACGATCGACCCCTCCGAACGGCAGCGCGTGGCACAGCTCATCGCCACCAACGAGGTGCTGCAGAACTTCGACGCCGAAGATCTGCGCCGTCGCTTCGAGGACAACCTCAGCAAACTGACCACCGACTTCGCCTTCGGCAAGGTCAGTGTGCTGCAGGAGATCGCCAAGGCGAAGAAGAAGCCGGCCGAGGCGCGCGCCGTCATCCAGATCGGCATCGTCATCGGCGGCGCCGACGGCGACTTCGACAAGACCGAAGCGGTCGTTCGCGAGGCGTGCTTCACGCTCGACCTGCCGCCGCACGAGTTCGATCTCTGACCGAGGACTGCCCCACGGGGCGGACGTCGGGCCCTTGGCCCCTGCCGCCTGCGTGATCACCCAATCCCACGCAGGCGGCAGGCTTTCCCTGGTCCTGGATGTGAGCGTTTGTGACGCCGAGAAGCGTAAGGCGCGGCAAGGTGCCATGCCTCCACACCGCAGCCGTGCTCTCTGAAAGTCGCGCCTTTCTGCGCTGGTTCCGCTTGGACTGGGCGAGGAGAGCGTGAGCAGTACGACGCAGGCTGCGTCGGCCCGTGCAGCGGCATCCGCGACTGCAGCCGCCGAGCAGACGGGGCCCTGCGGCCGAAGCGGCGGGACGCCTTCTCGACAACGCCAAGTACCTGGCGATGGTCCTGTCGCGATGGCACGCCTGGGAGCCCTGCGTTCCGCAGCCGTGCTGTCACCGCGTCTACACGATCGTCTACGCCTTCACATGCCGGCGTTCATCGTGATCTCGGGCTACTTCTCGCGCGGCTTCGACGCAAGCCCGGAGAAGATCAAGCGCCTGATCACCGGGCTCGTCGTGCCGTATGTCGTCTTCGAGGCGGCGTAACCTTCTTCACCCGGTGGAGCAACGGCGTCCCCGACCGCCCGGTCAGCCTGCTGGACCCCCTGTATCTGACGTGGTTCCTGGCGGCACTGTTCCTCTGGCGGTTGACCACACCCGTCTGGAAGAGCATCCGGTGGCCACTGCCCATCGCGCTCGGTATCGCGGCCCTGGCCACGCTCTCGCCACCCATCGGCAAGGACCTCGACCTGCAGCGCGTCCTGCAGTTCCTGCCGTACTTCGTGCTGGGCCTGTGCCTGAGGCCGGAGCACTTCCGGCTGGTGCGCCGGTGGCGGGTGCGGATCATGGCCGTGCCAGTCTTCGTGGGTGCGCTCGTGTTCGCGTACTGGGCGGTCCCGCAGATGGACTACGCCTGGTTCTTCCACAACGCCGCCGCCGAGGACTTCGGAGTGCCCGCCTGGTACGGGCCGGTCATGACCCTGGCCCTCTTCGGCTGTTCCATGGTCCTGGTTGCCTGCTTCCTCGCATGGGTGCCTGGACGCCGGGCATGGTTCACCGCCCTGGGCGCGGGCACCCTCTACGGCTACCTCCTGCACGGTTTCGTCATCCAGGCCGCCAACCACCGGCACTGGTCCCACCTCGACTGGTTCCACCAGCCGCTCGGCAAGATCACCGTCTCCCTCATCGCCGCCGCAGTCGTGACCGTGCTGTGCACGCCTCCCGTGCGGAGCATCTTCCGGTTCGTGCTGGAGCCGAGGATGGACTGGGCCTTCCGGAAGGGCTTGACCCTGACGGGTCGCGGCCAGAGGGCCGCACAGAAGTAACCAGGGGTCGCACAGGAGTAGGGGCCGGGAGGCGCCGGGAACCGGGATGTGGCCAGAATCGTTTGCCTAATTCCACAGCTATCGGAGGAGTACCGACCTTGTCCGCCAGATCGACGGACCCCTCGGGGCACAGTCCCCGACCATCCCGCCAGGTCTTTGCTGAGCGCGGCACCCGGCGGGGTGCCCCATCCCGATCGATGCGCCGATGAGTGCCGTGGAAGCCTGGCTGGGCCTGCTGGCCGTCCTTGTCCTGACCGCGGGCACCGGCTATTTCGTCGCCCAGGAATTCGCCTACGTCTCGGCCGACCGGCTCGCGCTCTCCCGTGACGCCGAGGCCGGTGATCGGAAGGCCGCCCGTGCGCTGAAGGTGCTGGAGCGGCTGTCGTTCATGCTGTCCGGCGCGCAGCTGGGCATCACCGTGACCGGTCTGGTCGTCGGCTTCATCGCCGAGCCGTCGGTGTCCGCCCTGCTCAAGCCGGTCCTGTCCGGTATCGGCATCCCGATGGGGCGGTCAGCGGTATCTCCGTGGTGCTCGCCTTCGTGGGCGCCACTGTCGTGCAGATGGTGCTGGGCGAGCTGGCGCCGAAGAACCTCGCGATCGCCGTGCCCGAGCGACTGGCGAAGTCGCTGGCCACCTCGACTATGGCGTACCTGAAGGTCGTCGGCCCCGTGGTGAGGATCTTCGACGGCGCGGCGAACCGGCTGCTGCGCAAGGTCGGCATCGAGCCCGTCGAGGAACTGCACCACGGCGCCACCCTGGAGGAGCTCGGCCACCTGATCGGCGAGTCGCACGAGCAGGGCGAGCTGCCGAGGGACACGGCCGCCCTGCTGGACCATGCCCTGGAGTTCTCGGAGCGCACCCTGGACGAGGTGATGGTGCCGCGCGCCGACGCCGTCTTCGTCCGCAAGGACGCCGGCGTCGCCGAAGCCATCGCCCTGATCGGCATGCACGGCCACTCCAACTATCCCGTCCTCGGCGATCACCCCGACGACATCACCGGCGTCCTGGGCGTGCGCGAGCTGATGCGGCTACCGCGGAGCAGTTCGCCGGCACGACCGCCGGCGCTGTCGCGCGGCGTCCGCTGCTGCTGCCCGACACGCTGCCGCTGCCGGAGGCGGTCGAGCAGATGCGACAGCAGGACGACGAGTTCGCGGTCGTTCTGGACGAGCACGGTGGCGTGGCCGGCATCGTCACCTACGAGGACATCGCCGAGGAGCTGGTCGGCGACATCGCCGACGAGAGCGACACCGTCACCGAACTCGCCGTCGCGGACAGGGACGGCTGGCTGGTGGACGCCGGGCGCCGCCTGGACGAGATCGCCGAGGCGACCGGCATCGAGCTGCCCGAGGAGGAGGACTACGACACCGTGGCCGGCCTGATCGTGGACCGGCTCGGCCGCTTCCCGACGGTCGGCGACCGCCTCTCCGTCGAACTGTCCGACGGCGGTCGCGCGGTGATCGACGTACGGAGCCTGGACCGGCACGTGCCGGAACGGGTCCGCATCCAGCGGGTGGCAGAGAAGGTGGAGGAGCAGGCATGAATTTCCCGATGGCGCTCTTCGTCACCGTGCTGCTGCTGATCGGCAGCGGGTTCTTCGTGGCCGCCGAGTTCGCGCTGGTCGCCGCCAAACGGCACCGCATGGAGAAGGCCGCCGCCCAGGGACAGCGCGGCGCGAAGGCCGCGCTCGCCGGAATGCGCGAGCTGTCGCTCATGCTCGCCGGGGCGCAGCTCGGCATCACCGTGTGCACGCTGGGCCTGGGCTCGGTCTCCAAGCCCGCGATCTCCCACGAACTCGACCCGCTGCTGCACAGTCTCGGTCTGCCCAGCGCGCTCAGCTACGGCGTCGCCTTCGCCGTCGCCATGATCGTCGTGGTGTTCCTGCACATGGTGGTGGGCGAGATGGCCCCAAGTCCTGGGCCATCGCACACCCGGAGCGCTCGGCGATGCTGCTCGCCCCGCCCTTCCGGGGCGTGGTGAAGCTGGTGCGGCCGTTGATCGGGCTGCTCAACTGGGTCAGCAACGCGCTCGTGCGACTGTGCCGGGTCACCCGCGCGACGAGCTGGCCGCCGTCCACAACCGCGAGCAGCTCACCCACCTGGTGGAGGAGTCCGAGCGGCTCGGACTGATCAGCGAGACCGACTCGGAGCTGCTCACCCGGTCGCTGACCGAGCCGAGACGCGGGTGAGCACCCTCCAGGTCCCGGCTGGTCAGATCACGTCCGTCGAGGGCAGCGCCGGCATCGAGGAGATCCTGCGCGTGGCTGCCGACAGTGACCGAACCCGTCTGCTGGTCCGTGACGGCGACGTCTTCCTCGGCTCGATCCATGCCCGGGACGCTTTGGTCGCCCGAGCCCAGGGCCGTGCCGCCGACGCTCGTGCCCTGGCCCGACCGGTGCCCGAGATGGCCGGGGACACCACCGTCACTGACGCGATCGACCTGCTCCGCGGGCGCCGCGCCTCTCTGGCGGTCGTGCGCGACGCGTCCGGCCGAGCAACCGGCATGGTGAGCCTGGACGACCTCCTGGCCCGCTTCCTGCAACCGCAGACAGCCTGAGCGGACAAGTGATCACACGACGGGGTCCGGCCGGCAGGCCGGACCCGTCAGCGTCTTGCCGCCACGTCGACCGGTCAGGAGCGCGCGGGCGGCTCGTCCCGCTCAGCGGCAGTGCCCGGCACGACCCGGCCCGCGCCAGGCTGTGCGCCGTCGGCGTCCTGCTCCTTGAGCGCTTTGGCCTCGCTCTTGAAGATTCGCGCTGCCTTGCCCGCCGAACGCGTCAGTTCGGGCAGTTTCTTGATGCCGAGGACCACGACAACGACGAGGAGGATCAGGGCCAGTTCACTCAAGCCGAACATCAGGTCTGCTCTCTCCTGGGGCGAGCCGTCCGCCGATATGACGAACCGGCGACGCGAAGTGATCTACAGTGCTGTAGAAGTCTCTCCTGAAACGTGATCGCGCAACAAGCCCGCCTTCCAGCCTCGTTGGCCGGGAGAGGCTGCACCATGCGAGGGAGCAAGGCAACAAGATGCTGGACCACCACGACCCTACAGCCGCACCGGTAGCCGCATCAGTTCGACGGGATGCGGCCCGCCGCTGCCGAGCCATCACCGAGGCCCGCTGGTTCGCCATCACGGTCTTCGCGATGATCCTGGCCAACGCGGCCCTGCTGGGCGTCGAGACCTACCACGGGCTGGCGGCCGAATGGCACCGCTGGTTATGGCTCGCCGAGCATGTCTGCCTTGCCGCCTTCACCATCGAGATCCTTCTGCGCATGGCCGCCCATGCAGACCGCCCCGGGCAGTTCTGGAAGGACCCCTGGAACGTCTTCGACCTGGCCGTGGTGCTGTGCGCCTACCTCCCGTCGTCCGCGAGAACACCACCGTCCTGCGACTGCTGCGCCTGGCCCGCGTCCTGCGCACCGCCCGCTTCCTGCCCCAGCTCCGCGTAGTCCTGACGGCGGTCGCCCGCAGCCTGCCCGGCACACTCAGCTTCCTGCTCGTCGGCACCCTGCTGCTGTACGTGTACGCCATGGTCGGCTGGGTCTTCTTCAGCCACCACGACCCCGAGCACTTCGGCTCCCTCGGTCGTGCCGTGCTCACCCTGTTCCTCCTGATGACGCTGGACGGCATCGGCGACGCGGTCCGCGCCGGCTTGGAGATCTCCCGCTGGAGCCTGCTCTACTACGGCTCCTACGTGCTGCTCGCCTCCTTCGTCCTCGTCAACGTCCTCATCGGCGTCGTCCTGACTTCCCTCGACGAGGCGCGGCAGACGGAACGGGACGAGCCCGAACAGGCCGAGGGCCCGGCAGACCCATGCGCGCTGCAGGAACGAATCACCGCCGCCCGCCGCGCCCTGGACGATCTTCAAGCCGAACTCGACCGCTCCACCCCGGCCATCACTCGAGAAGCAGAGCGGATTGAAATCAATTCGAACGGGCACTCGCATGCCGCCAACGATTGAGAGGGTGGCATACCGCTCGTGGAGATCTCAGGCGTCATCAGCGCGATCGTCATCGGCATCGTGATCGGTTTCCTCGGCCGGCTCGTCGTCCCCGGCCGCCAGCGCATCGGCGTCCTCTGGACGATCGCGATCGGCATCATCGCCGCGCTCATCGGCACCGGCATCGCCTCCGGCCTCGACGTCGCCGACACCGAGGGCGTCGACTGGGTCGAGTGGCTCTTCCAGATTGGCCTCGCGGCCCTCGGCGTCGCCGCGGTCAGCAAGGTCAAACTGCGTCGCTGACTCGCCGACTCCACAGCATGCGCGGAAACCCGAAACAGCCGCCGCCAGCACAGGAGCGGATCTCGGCGCACTACCCGTCGGGGCTTCCGACCCGGCGGACATCGTCACCCACACCGACCGGACCGCCGAGGTCAGGGAGGCCGCGGCGACAGTGGGCGGCGTGGCCCGCGTCGAGGACGCCACCGACCACACACCGGACAGCGAACTCACCCACCTGACCGTGGTGTTGAAGGACGCGCCTGACAGCCAGGCCGCAAGGACACGATCGACGACCTCCGCGAAGCCGTGAACCCGATGGGCGCCCTGGTCGGCGGCACCACCGCCGAGACTCTCGACACCCAGCGAGCCGCCGACCGCGACCTGACGACGGTCGTCCCCATCGTGCTCCTCGTCGTCCTTGCCGTACTGATCCTCCTGCTGCGGTCCCTCATCGCCCCGATCCTGCTCCTGGCCACGGTCGTGCTGTCGTACTTCGCGGCCCTCGGCGCCTCGAACCTGCTCTTCGAGCACGTCCTGGACTTCGCGGGCGTCGACTGGTCGATCCCGCTGATGGGCTTCGTGTTCCTTGTCGCCCTAGGCATCGACTACAACATCTTCCTCATGCACCGCGTGAAGGAGGAGACCGGAGGCTGGGCCACGAACGCGGGATCCTGGAAGGGCTGACGAGTACCGGCGGCGTCATCACCTCGGCGGGCATAGTCCTGGCGGCCACCTTCGCGATCTTCGCGGGACTGCCGATGGTGACAATGGCCCAGATGGGCGTCCTCGCCGGCATCGGCGTCCTCCTGGACACCTTCCTCGTCCGCACCGTCCTGGTGCCCGCCCTCGCCCTGGACCTGGGTCGCTGGTTCTGGTGGCCGGGCCGCCTCTTCCGGCCCTGCCGCACGTCGACGGGAACACCTCGGCTCACACCGCCTCCACCACGGCCGGGACCGGGCCCACGAGGTGGCGTAGGCCCAGGAAGGTCCCCCTCCTCTCCAGGCCCTCGCCTACCCGGCGCATGCACATCGGCAAGATGCGCATGCGCCGAGCTTGCCCGGCCGATGCCGGATCCCACTGGTCAGCCGGTGGACAACGCCTGACCGCGCCGACGCCTGCTCACAGGGGCGTGGCGGCGTACAGGATGAAGAACATCGTCACCGCGGAGTTCGCGGACGACATCGCCGATACCGCCGTACCCGCGGCCGCACCCCACGCCGCAAGGCCCACGGTGGTGAACACCGAGGGCCAGCTCCGCACGACGGGAGCCGGGCCGAGCAGAGCGGTTACCCGGCGCGGCACCGGCCCCGGTGCGGCGAGCCCCGCCAACGTGGGTACCGGAGTGGCGCGGACACGAGCGCCGCCTTGCCGATCGCGCGCGCCACCGTGCGGCGACTGCCCACCTTCTGAGCGCCTCTTCGTCCGCCCACCGTTCGGCTGTGTAGGAGACGGCCGTGCGCAGCGGACGCAGGAACGGGTTGGCCTGGCCGCGAGTTGGACAGCGAGCAGGAACCGGTGATGCCGCGCGGCCAAATGCGCCCGCTCATGGGCGAACAGCGCCCGGCGTTCGGCCGGCTCCAGGCAGTCCAGCAGGGCCGTGGTCACCACCACCCGGTCCCGGCCACCTCCCGGCAGCGCGTACGCGTAAGGGACGCCATCGGGCAGTACGACGACCTCGGTGCCGGGCATCCCGGCCAGCGCCCTATGAGCCCGCGGCGCACCCGGCCGTGCCGCCACAGGGTCCGGCCGCAGCCAGCAGCACGGCGAACAGTGCGGGAATGGCGGCCTTCCCGGCTACCTCGTCGTACGGCACCGCCGCCCGCACCTCCGGGTCCGACCAGCCGTCGGGCAGCGGGTTGCCGGGCAGTTGGGCGTGCCCACCACCATCACCAGGCCCAGGCACACCGTGCTGCAGGACGCCATCATTGCGGCCACGCCGGTCAGCAGTCGGTCGCGGCCCGCGGATGCAGGTGCTGCTCGGCCAGGCGCGCGATCGGCCAGGCCGTGAGCGGCAGTACCAGCGGCAGAAAGACGAAGACCCCCATGAGATGTCAGTCTTCCCCTTCGCTCCGGTCCGACCCAGCAGGTCGCGCAGCAGCCGCTCGTCGTCCGGCCCCAGGCCCGTGACAAAGCTGGCCAGCACCGCCTCCCGGTCGCTCTCGGCGTCCAGCACCCTGCGCATCCGGTGCGCCGCGAGGCCCGCCTCGTCCGACGCCGGCGTCCACGCGAAGGACCGGCCGACCCGCTCCCGGGTCACCGCGCCCTTGGCCAGCAGCCGGGTCAGGATCGTGATCACCGTCGTATAGGCGAGATCCCCGCCCAGCCGCTCCTGCACCCAGCCGGCCGTCGCCGGCCCGTCCGCCTCCCCCAACGCCGACAGGACCAGCACCTCCAGCTCACCCTGCCCCGACGCCGGGAACGCTGCCGGTGATCCGTCACGTCCTGTCTCCCTTCCGCTGCCGCCCGTTGTCCGACCGGACATCGTATAGACGCCCGACGTCCGCCCGCCGCACCGCGGACCATCATCACGTCATCTACAAAAGTGTAGAAGATAGGCTGCCCGGACATACAGTTCCGCGCCACACCGATGGCAACGACACAAGGAGAGCAGGAGACATGGGCGTCATCGCATGGCTGGTACTGGGCCTTCTCGCCGGAGCGATCGCCAAGGCCATCCTGCCCGGACGCGACCCGGGCGGACTCATCGGCACGACAGCCATCGGCATCGCGGGCGCCTTCATCGGAGGCTGGCTGTCGACGAAGTTCCTCGACCGACCGGTGGAGCGGGAGTTCTTCGACGCCGCCACGTGGGCTCGCCATCGCGGGCGCCCTGGTTCTGCTGATCGGCTACCGCATCCTCTTCGGAAACTCCCGCGACTGACCCGAGCCACCAGGCCATCACTTCTACAGTGTTGTAGATTTTCATCGAGCCCCTCCGGGCCCTGACCTGACGCACGAGAAGGATACGCAGTGGAGTTCCCTGTCCAAAGGCGGCAACGTCTCGCTCAGCAAGGAGGCGCCCGGCCTGACCGCCGTCGTGGTCGGACTGGCTGGGACGTACGCACCACCACCGGCACCGACTACGACCTCGACGCCACGGCCCTGCTGCTCGACGCCTCCGGCAAGGTCCTGTCCGACCAGCACTTCGTCTTCTACAACAACCTCACCAGCCCGGACGGCTCGGTCGAGCACACCGGCGACAACCTCACCGGCGAGGGCGAGGGGACGACGAAGCCATCAAGGTGAACCTCGCGCCGTACCCACCGACGTCGACCGGATCGTGTTCCCGGTCTCCATCCACGATGCCGAGGAACCGCGGCCAGAGCTTCGGCCAGGTCCGCAACGCCTTCATCCGCATCGTCAACCAGGCAGGCGGCGCCGAGCTCGCCCGCTACGACCTGTCCGAGGACGCCTCGACCGAGACGGCCATGGTCTTCGGCGAGCTCTACCGGAACGGCGCCGAGTGGAAGTTCCGCGCGGTCGGCCAGGGCTACGCCTCCGGCCTGGCCGGCATCGCCGCCGACTTCGGCGTAGGCGTCTGAGCAGGCCGCCCACCCCGCCGGGTTCGCCCTCGAAAGGCGGGCCCGGTCGGCCGGTCCCAGACCCGTCCCTGCCGAAGCGCCTCTACCCGTCAGGAGAACACGTGGTCGCCCCGTCCCCCCTCCGCCCCGAGGACCGGCCGGACTTCGAGGCCGTACTGCACCTGGCGCTGAACACCCCGGACATCCGTAACACCCTGCGCTCCGATCCGACCACAACCGGCCCAACCGCCGCACGCCTGCGCACAAGGGCACTCGCGAACGCCGACGAGAGCACGGCCGCAGCACAACGTGAATACCGCACGTATCTCACCCTGCACACGTCTGCGCAGCCGGGCACATCGCGCGGCCATGCCGACGGCAGCCTGTTGCCTGCGGTTGCCGTACTCACGCCTCCAGGGGCCGCATCGTCCGCCGCGATCCTCCTCATGCTCGGTTATGTGTTCCAGCTGGCCGACATCCAAGGCACATTGCCAGGATCGCTGGTCACCGCCGGCTGGGTTCTGGCGCTTGTCGCGGCCACGAGCACGCTCGCAGCTCTCACTGCGCTGCTCACCACGGCGATGCGTGGGCGCGGCGGCTCGGTGCAGCCCGCCCGCCT
Organism: Streptomyces sp. F001; assembly: GCF_004187715.1. Taxonomy (GTDB): domain Bacteria; phylum Actinomycetota; class Actinomycetes; order Streptomycetales; family Streptomycetaceae; genus Streptomyces; species Streptomyces flavusporus. Next base: position 227,635 of record NZ_QZWF01000001.1, read on the forward strand.
CGAACAGGCACGGCTGGACTGGCAGCGAGCCCTCCTGACCCACGGCATGCTGCCCTACCTGCGCCGCTGCATAGGCGAGGAGCCATCCGTCGGCCCTGCCGCACCGACGACACAGCCGCCTGCCGACCCACCGCCGAATCCAACGGCAGTCCCGCGCAAGCCGACTAGCAAGCAGCTACGCACCAGCCCGAACCATGAAACCGGCTGATCGGCAGCCCCACACCTTCCCTACGAAGCCGAGAGCGAGAACCCCCTCATGACGATCAACCTGAGCAAAGGCCAGCAGATCAGCCTGAGCAAGGCCGATGGCAACGCCCTCACCTCCGTCCGAATGGGCCTGGGCTGGCAGGCCGCACCACGCAAAGGCTTCCTCGCCAAGCTCACCGGCGGAGGAAACGACATCGACCTGGACGCCTCGGCCGTACTCATCGCCGAGGGCCGGCCGATGGATGTCGTCTTCTTCCAGCACCTGGTCAGTGACGACGGCTCGGTACGGCACACGGGCGACAACCTCACCGGTGGCGCCGGCGCCGGAGGAGACGACGAGGCCATCCTCGTCGACCTGACCCGCGTCCCCGCCCACGTCGACCAGATCGTTTTCAACGTCAACTCGTTCACCGGCCAGACCTTCGCCGAGGTGCAGAACGCCTTCTGCCGCCTGGTCGACGAGACCACGGGTACCGAACTGGCCCGCTACACCCTCACCGGTGGCGGCAACAAACACCGCGCAGATCATGGCGAAGGTTCACCGGAGCGGCGGTGGCTGGCAGATGAAGGCCATCGGCGAACCTGCCACCGGCCGCACTTTCCAGGACCTGCTGCCCTCCATCACGCCGCATCTGTAGGGCGGGGTGCTGCCGCACGCCCAGGGATCGTTTCTCAGCCGTCGGCAGGCAACCGCAGACCGAGACGGCGATATCGCTGTCCCCGCCACACCAGTACGTTCGGCAGCACCCAGCCCGGGTCAAGGAGGAGACATGATCCCCATGTTCGGACTGAGAGAACTCGCGATCATCCTCATCGGCGTCATACTCCTCCTCGGGGCCAAGAGACTTCCCAACCTGGTCCGTTCCGTCACTCGTCCCATCGGCAAACCAGTGCGCCCTCGATGTGCTGCGCCCCCGCCAGGACGAAGCAACGCGGAGTGTCCGGCGCTGCCACTGCGGTACGCCGCTGCCCACGGGAGAATTCTGGGAGAAGATCTTCTCCCAGACCCTCGAAGCCCATCCCACACCAACGAAGACCACTCCCATGACCTGCGCAGATGCCGATCCTGGCAGCTGCAGCGTGGGTGCCCTTCGCTCAGGAGGAAGAGGTCGAGAGTTCAGAACTCGCAGCATCGATTGCAGCCGGGCTCGAAGGGCCTCACGCCGGACCGTCACGCACCCAGTAGTAGTCGGGACCCCCGGGATCCTTCCCGAAAACGCCGGAAGATTCACTGACGGCCGGTCAGACCATCACGTAAGAGCAGGTCAGAGGCATAGCAGACGCGCCCTCGCCAGGCGCCTTCTAAGCGCCCGCTCTATCGCGACAGCTCACCGCGTACGCCATACTGGGGCCCGAACGACATCCTGATCTACCGCAACGCCACCAGAATTTTCCGCCACGCCCCCTGCGCCCTACTTGGACGAAAATCCAAGTGCCCGAATTCCCGGGGATTACAAACGTGGATTGATCACCGAGCAGGACGAACTCACACTCATTCGTGCATCGTGGCAATCAAATCGCTGGCTGCGGTGAATGAATTCATACGGCAAGAGCAGGTCAAAACCGCCGACGGGGCTATGAGCATCAGCCGTCGAAGAGACCCGCCCGCCAGTGAACCTCACGCTCCTGCTGCCTAGTCTCCGTGGCCATGGTCAATTGGTGGGACCTGTTGACGGACCACGAGCGGGAGCAATGTGCAGGTAGTCACCGCCACGACACCCCGGCGGCACCTGTACAAGATCCCGTTGATGATCCTTCGATTGGCTCTCCCAACGCCCGTCTCGCAGACCGGCGTTCGCGAAGGCTCACAACACCGCGGCCACCATCCCGACCAGCCTCATCGCCTGCCGCAGGTAGTCCCGCCCGGCGTCGGGCTCCGGCGGTGGCGGGCGGTGCTCGCGGGCGACCGCGACCGCCTCGAAGACGGTTGCGCCTTCCTCCGGGTCCAACTCGGCTGCGAGGACGGCGTCCGCGCCCGTCTCCCGTCCGCCCGATGCCAGGTGCAGGTAGCGGCACGCCGTTACGGACAGATGCTGTGCCACATAGGCCGTACGCAGCGTGTCCGCGGGCGGGATGGGCGAGCCGGTGAGCCTGTCCCACAGCGTGTCGGCCGCCTGGCGGCACCACGCGCGGCCTTCGGCTGCCAGGGCGGCCTGGGTTGGCCAGGCGATCTCCGGCAGTCGGCCGAGCACTACCCGCGCCTCGGCCGACAGGCGGCACGCCGCCAGCCCGAGGGCGCGTCGACGACGTGTACGCGGAGTGCGGTCAGGTCCCGCCGCAACGCCCGGACCACGTCCGCCCATTCGTCCGGCGCCGCGGGGCTGATGACCGTGACGTCCACCAAACTGAACTGGTCCGCGCTGAGGGCGTGAGGACGCTTCCGGTCAGCGCGACCGCCTCCGGGCGCAGTTCTCGCCCGGTGAACCAGGCGCCAGCCAGGCCGCCACGTCGTCGGCCAGCAGGTCGAGGCCGACCTCGGCTGCGGGGGGTTAGTGGGCTGTCCGTCGGACGCAGGCCAGTGGGCCCTTGTGCTGAACGAACCGCACCTCGTGTCCAGGCCGAGTGCGGCTCGCAACGGGCGCGCGGCCCGCTCCCGGTTCACCGGAGTCAGCGGTGCGTCGGCGCTGTAGTCCATGCGGACGCGGCCCGGTCCTCGGCGCTGAGCGCGAGACGTGTCACCGGCAGTGCGCCAGCGTCTCCAGGAAGCGGCTCAGCTCCACCGGCTGCCCTGACGTGGTGAGCAGATGCCGAGGGGAGCGGGTGCTCGTCAGCTCCAGCCGCGGCCCCGGGTGGAGGCAGCCGCAGTCGGCGGGCAGCCAGCGTGCCCGGTCTCCGGTGCGATACCGCAGCAGCGGCATGGCCTGTTGGCCAACGGCGTCAGGACCAACTCGTCGTCGACGATCTCGCCGTGCACGCTCTCCCGGCTCCAGGTGTAGCCACGTCCGGGCACTCCGATCCGGCGATGCCGACCTCCGCCAGCGTGTACAGGCTGCTCACCGGGCAATGCAGGCCGGCGCCGATGCCCGCGCGTGCCCGCGCGTCCAGCGTCTCGCCGGACACGATCACACCGGCCGGTGCGGCGTCCGCCCGGGCGGCCAGCAGGTCCAGGACGGTGGGCTTGCCGGTCAACACCTTCCGTCCAGCCATCGCACCGCCCCCCGAAACTCCGGGTCGGGGCATTGCCAGACCCGGGCCAGATTCCACTTGGTGAGCGTCCGTCCGTCGCCCCACGGCGCCGCCATCGCCTGCGAGGGGCCGGGGCGTGGAGTGTCAAGTGCACGATCCCGCGCCCTGCGGCAGACCAAGGCGGTCCGCGTGCCGGGTGAGCAGCTTGAACTCCAGCTCCTGCGGTGGGTGGTTGAAGACGACCGTCAGCGGTTCGCCGGTGGTGCCGGAGGTATGGGTCGCGCGCCAACCCTGCGTCGAGCCGTTGCGAGCGTGCAGGCGGTGGCCTGCCCTGCGTACCGTCTCCCTGTCCAACGGTGCGAGAGTTGCGAGCACACGGTACGGGTCGTCGCCGATGGGGATACGACCGGCGTAGAACGGCACGTGCTCGCGGGCGTGCGCGAGCACCGCGGCCAGCCGCTCAGGTGTCGACGAGGGTGATGAGATCAATGTGGATCTGCCTGATGACTTCGTCGAACGCCGCTTGCTCAAGACCGTTGGCGGCCCAGAATCCGGCCAGGCTCTCCTCGGCCTCGTCCATTCCCCGCTTGCTGTACAGCGCCTGGGCGCGTACATCGAGCACTGCCAGGATCGACGCGAGATACCGCGGGTCGAGCTCGTCGTCCGGCCAGACGGCCCGCAGTCGAGCGGCCAGCGATCGATCCGGGCTCGGGACTCCGTGCCCCATCGGAAGTGGAATGCCAGCGCCTTCTCGTATCGCTTCAGCAGCCGCAGGACCGTACTCGGCAGCCCGGGATCGTCCCGATAGTTGACCGGGTTGAAGCCGGGTGTCCAAGTCGGTCCCACCGCTCGCCTCCGCCTGCGCAACAGCATCCTGGGCCTCCCCCATCCGTCAGTTGCCAGCTCTGATGATCCCGCTCGAATCATCCGTCGGTCGCCCGCTCGAACCTCCTGATCATCGATGCCGCCAGTTCGGTGACTTTGTCGTCGTGGCCGGATCCCGCCAGTACCTCTCGGGCCAGCTCCAGCGCGCGGCCGCGGTCGCCGCCGGAGTAGACGATCTCGGCGTAGGCCAGGTTCGCCCGGGGCAGACCTGCGGTGTAGCGCTCAGCGGTCATACCCCGGACCGCCCGCTCTATGCGTTCTCTTGCCGCAGCCGTCCGGCCGCCCGCAGATCCAGCATCGCCAGGTTCACCAGGGAGTCCCAGGAGTACTTGGACCTGGCAGGGCACGGTCGATAGCCGTGTGGAACGCCTCGCTCGCAAGCTCGACCCGGCCCAACGCCTGGTAGGTATGACCGAGTTGTTTGTACACCGTGGCCAGCAGAGCGGGGTCGCCGAGCGCCTCGGCCTGGTCGCGGGCGCGTTCGAAGGCCACCTTCGCCGCCTGTGCGACCGCGGGTCAGCGCGAAGAGGCCATGCTGTGTGGCCAGCCGGATCCGGGCGACGCCCTCGCCCTCGCCCACCTGCGAGACCACCGTCTCCACCAGCGCCGCGGCCTCCTCCTGCTCTCCCAGCTGAGTGAGTTTGCGGCCCAGCCTCAGCCGCAGCTCAAGCGCCAGGTCCTCGTCCGCCCGTCGGCCGCGCGGATGCCGACCCTCAGGAGCGTCAGATACGCAATCAGTGCCCCTGCCGATTCAGCGTGTCAAGGACCGATCGGTCGCACAGCTTCAGAATCTGCGCCCATCCCTCCAACTCACTCAAGTTGTGAGCCACGGCGGCCAGAACTTGGCCCGCTGCGGCCAGGTCGGTGTCTGCTGCCACCTGTGCGCAAACCTGGGCGAGGAGTGTGTCAGTCACCCGCTCATACAGCCCGTCGGCTCCGGTCCGCCGAGGCCGCTGAGCCCGGCGACCACCAGGGCGGGTAGCTCGACTGTGGGCTGCACCTGGTCGATCAGAGCCCGCCGCAGCAGCGCGTCCAGCTCGTCCCGCACCCGGGCGGCCCTCGGAGGAGGCGAGCTCGGTGAGGCCGCAGCCCCGGAACAGGGCGGCCAGCAACAGCGCTTGCCGTGTCGGAACGTCAAGGGCGGTCATCGCGTGCGCGACCACTTGTGCATCGGAGGCGGGTCGGTCGGCAGCAGTTCAATCGGGCGATTCCTGAGGTAGCCGAGGTGATGGCGAGGGAACGGGGGGAGCTGCGGATCTCGTCGGGCAGCCGGTCAAACAGGTCGTCCAGGTCGATTTCGAGGCCCAGTTCGACCGCGAGGGTCCGGGCGAATTCGCGGTATTCGTTCGGAGTCAGCTCTGGCACGTGCACTCCCTCCGCCGGCAGCCGCGCCGTCGGTGCCTCGTCGGAGGCGGCCAGCACGCGGACCCCTTCCACCCCGTCCAGCGCTTCCAGGAGGTCCCGCCGGGTGTCGGGCGCGGCCCGGTGCAGGCCGTCGATCAGCACAAGTACGCCGAGCCCGCGTAGCTCCACGGCAAGCCGACGCAGCAGCGTCGCCCTCGGCGACTGTTCGAGGACCGCCAAGTCCAATTCCCGACCGAACCCGGCCAGGAATCCGTTCAGTTGCAACGCCACAGACCCCGAGTCGTCCTCCGCCCGGTAGCCTTCGAGGGTTAGAGCGACGCCGTATTTGATCTCGCCGATCAGTTCACGAGCCGCCTGCGCGACGATCGTGGTCTTGCCCGCGCCTGGTAAGCCGTAGACGACGGTGGCCCGCGTGCCGGAGCGAACCCGCCACGCCACAGTGGCCACCAGCGTCTCCCGTCGCCACGATCCGGCCCACGGTCGATCAGCAGCACGGCATCCGCGAGACCTCGTCCCCGCGTATCGGTCCGGCGTGCGCGGCTCGGATCGTCAAGATAGGTCAGCTGGACCCAAGCCAGCACGACTGCGAGGAACCCCGTGCCCGCCAGAACCGGCCACGGCCGGGCCGCGATCCAGGCCAGCGGCCCGGGAAGACGGGCGCTCGTGGCGATGTTCAGAACCGTCGGCAGCACGATCAAGGTCACGACCAGCCCGGCGCCGACGACCAGGGCCCGCACAGCCCGATGAGATGTCATGCCCCCTCCTGTACGGCTGCACTCAGGTAAGCACCTGGACGCATGCCGGAACAAGATGGTTGCGGGGCTGCGTGCACCGGACATCCGCAGTGCTCACCCCTCCGACGTCACCACCCGCACCCGCTCCGCCAGCTCCTCGCAGCGCCGTACCGCTCGGCCATGTCCGCGCCCGTGGTGATCAGCTGGCCGATGCGGTCCCAGTTCTCGGTCATCGGGTTGACGCGGTCGCCGGCGCGGACCGGGGGTGGTTCACCGGGCCAGCTACCCGAATCTGAGGCATGATGGTGCTCCCCCAGCACGGTAACGGTTCGGAGGCACGGACAGCACGTCCCAAAACCCCGAGGTGCTCCCGGCCAACGCGGGGGTGGTTCGCTCTTCGTCCTCAACCGGATCGGCGGATTCGTTCGGGCCAGACCGTCGATCCACGGTCACCGGCCCACACCGCACCCGCACGCCTGCATAGAGCCGAAAGAGAGGCTCCTGCCAGTGAGAGTTCTCTGGGACTTTCCTGGCACTTCCGGCTACATCAGCCGGTAAGAGCGCGAAACGGCTGAAAGGGCATTCGTACAGATCAACGACCTGCGACGGCCGGACGCGGCAGGCCACGGCGTCGGCTGGTCTCTTCCGGGACATCTGATCAGCCGGAACCAGCGGCTCTGCGCTCACCGCCTGCCTGGGCGCCCCATCGAAACTCGCCGCCTCGACAGGACCTGACCTGCCTAACAGGGCGCCTGACACGCCATCAGAACGGGCGTCAAATGAGCGTCACGGGCGTCATTTCAGCGTCAAGATATCGCCCGTAACGCCCACACCGCACATAATGCGCACGCACAAAACCGCAGCTCAGGAGCTCTTTGCAGCCGGTTCGAGGATCGCGACGCACTCCACGTGGTGCGTCATCGGAAACAGGTCGACGAGGCAGTCCAGCTCCCCAAGACCATGGGCGGCCTCGATGACACTCGGTCGCCTTGCTACCCCGATGCACTATCCGACCGTCTCGCCGAACGCGCCGCAGCACCCTGGCCCTGTGGCCTCTGGGGCCAAGATCCGGACCAGCAATGGACCAAGTCACCACACAAGAAGTGATCGCGCCAGACTACGCAGGTCAGAAGGGTCTACGTCTGTGTACCACCAGCAGACCAAGAACCTGCTGGGCCGACCGCGCACCGCGCTCACTCCGACGCCCCGTCCCCGAAGAAGCCACGAGCAGGACAGACCGCTTGGCCTTTGGATCGAGTCGCTGTTGCAGCGCAACTCGGGACCGATCCGCCCGTCATGCCCGAGTTCTACAGAGCGTAGTCAGCACCAAGTCAGCACGGGAGAGACGAACGCGGGTGATGACGTGGGACTTTAGTCAGCACCGAACCAGCACGGGAGCCGGCACGCCACCGTCAAATCACCCCCAACTACACTTCCCCGACAGCGCTCATTTCGCTCCTCTCCAAGCCTCTCAGCTGCCGCTGCACGAGCGGACATGGCGGCCCGACGCATAGCCACGCCCCGAACTATGGTGTCCCACCACATGTGCCCCTGACCTGCACGTTTCTACGGTGTGCGAACACGTACCCGTCCCACCGCACACGAGGAAGTGGCGCACATGGCCTCCGCAGCATCCGCTCCCCCAACGCCCGGCAACCTCAAGCGCATCGTCGCCGCCAGCCTCATCGGCACCACCATCGAGTGGTACGACTTCTTCCTGTACGGATCTGCCGCCGCGCTCGTTTTCAACCAGCTGTTCTTCCCCGACTCCGACCCGCTCGTCGGCACACTGCTCTCGTTCCTGACATACGCGGTCGGCTTCGCCGCCAGGCCGCTGGGTGCCCTGGTCTTCGGGCACTACGGCGACCGGCTCGGGCGCAAGAAGCTGCTGGTGCTGAGCCTGCTGCTGATGGGCGGGGCGACCTTCGCGATCGGGCTGCTGCCCACCCACGCGACGATCGGCACGGCGGCGCCGGTGCTGCTCACCGTGCTGCGTCTCGTGCAGGGCTTCGCGCTCGGCGGTGAGTGGGGCGGCGCCGTGCTGCTCGTGTCGGAGCACGGGGATGCGCGACGGCGCGGCTTCTGGGCCTCGTGGCCACAGACCGGCGCGCCGGCCGGACAGCTCCTGGCGACCGGTGTGCTGTCCTGCTGACCGCTCTGCTCTCCGACAGCGCCTTCGTCAGCTGGGGCTGGCGGATTCCGTTCCTGCTCTCCGGTGTGCTGGTGATCGTCGGCCTGTGGATCCGGCTGTCCGTCGACGAGTCGCCCGTGTTCAAGCAGGCTCTGGCGCAGGCCGAGGCGCGCAAGGCGGACAGCACCGCTGCCGCCGAGAAGCTCCCGCTGGTCGCGGTGCTGCGCCACCACTGGCGTGACGTCCTGGTGGCGATGGGTGCACGGATGGCCGAGAACATCAGCTACTACGTCATCACCGCGTTCATCCTCGTCTACGCCACCACCTCCGCCGGGGTCTCCAAGCAGACGGCGCTCAACGCGGTGCTCATCGCGTCCGCCGTGCACTTCGCGGTCATCCCGCTGTGGGCGCGCTGTCGGACCGGATCGGCCGCCGTCCTGTCTATCTGCTGGGTGCGGTCGGCGTCGGCCTGTGGATGTTCCCGTTCTTCTCGCTCATCGACACCGGCGGCTTCGGCAACCTGATCCTCGCCGTCACCGTGGGTCTGGTGATGCACGGTGCGATGTACGCGCCGCAGGCCGCGTTCTTCTCCGAGATGTTCGCGACCCGGATGCGCTACTCCGGTGCCTCCATCGGCGCCCAGTTCGCCTCGGTCGCGGCCGGTGCGCCCGCCCCGCTGATCGCCACCGCGCTGCTGTCCAGCTACGACAGCTCGACGCCCATCTCCCTGTACGTGATCGCCGCGGCGCTCCTGACCGTCGTCGCCGTGGCGGCGGCGAAGGAGACCCGCAACCGGGACCTGGCCGACGTCGAATCCGTTGGCGGACGACGGAGTCCACCGGCCGACCGGACACCGGACGCACACCGGGTCTGATCCAGTCGGCCACTGACCCCCGTACGCCCGTGCGTACGGGGTCAGTGGCTTTCGGGGCGACCGCCAACAGTGCAGCGAGGGCGAGCTGGATCTCCAGGGCACGGGCGGGGCTCTGCCAGTCGTCCCCCAGCAGGTGGCCGACCCGCTCCAGGCGCTGGGCGACGGTGTTGACGTGGACGTGCAGTTCGTCCTTGGTGCGGCGGGGCTCATCCCGCAGGCGAAGTACGCGTCGAGGGTGCGCACCAGCTCGGTGCCGCGGCGTTCGTCGTAGGCGACGACCTGGCCGATGGTGCGGGTCACGAAGCCCGCGATGTCCCGGTCACCGGCCAGCAGCAGTCCCAGGAAGCCGAAGTCCTCGGCGGCGGCACCGTCTCCGGCGCGGCCGAGGAGGTGCAGGGCTTCGAGGCAGCGGCGGCCCTCCTCATAGGCGGCGGGGACGGAGTCCCTGCGGGCGGCGAGGTCCTCGATCGGTGCGGACGCGCCGACCGTGACCGCCTCGTGGACGGCGGTGCCCAGGTGCCGGGCGGTGCGGCGGGCCAGGTCGGTGGCCGTGTCGCCGGGGTCGAGGGGCAGCAGCAGGACGGTGCCGCCGTCGCGTGCGGCGGCCAGTCCGTGCCGGGTGGCGGCGAGATGGGACGCGGCGGACCACAGGCGTCGACGGGCGTCCGCCTCCTGGTCGGCGTCGGCCGCCGGGCCGTCGATGCGTGCCGCGAGCACGACATGGGTGGCGTCGAGGTCGGCATGCAGCCGCGCGGCGCGTTCCCGCAGCAGGCGCGGGTCACGGTCGCGGGCGTCGAGCAGGTCGTCGAGGAGTTCGCCGCGGACACGCTGTTCGGCCTCGGCGGCGGACCGTCGGGCGAGCAGCAGCAGCGAGGTCACCATCGCGGCCCGCTCCAGGGTGCGCAGGTCGACGGGGTCGATCCCGGGCTGTCCGCGCAGCACGAGCGCGCCGAGCAGTTCACCGCCCGCGGCGACCGCGGCGATCCAGTCGTCCTCGTGCCGTACCGCATGTCCTTCCGTACGGAAGGCCTCCAGGGCCTGCGCCGGTGCGGCGGTGGCGTCGGTGAACTCGACCGTCCCGCCGAGTACCTCGGAGACGGCGGCGGCCACGTCGTGGACTCCGCCTCCGCGCAGCACCAGCTCGGCGAGGCGGTCGTGCACGTCGGAGGCGCGTTCGATGACGGCGCTGCGGTCCCGGATGATCTCGTTGGCGTGCTCCAGGCCGGCGAGGGCCGAGCGGGTCTCGGTGAGCAGGTTGGCGGTGTCGATGGCGGCCGCGGCCAGCGCCGCGAAGGAGCCGAGCAGCGCGATCTGCGCCCGCTCGAAGACCCGGCGCGCCGGTCCGCCGCGAAGAGCACCCCGATCACATGGTGCCCGAGCATCAGGGGCACCCCGAGAATGGCCACCAGGCCCTCGTCCCGCACGCCCGCGTCGATGGTGGCGGTGTGCTGGAAGCGGTCGTCCTTGAAGTAGTCGTCGGTGACATACGGGCGGGCCGTCTGGGCGACGAGGCCGCCGAGCCCTTCGCCCATCCCGAGCCGCAGCTGCTGGAAGCGGGCCGCGACCGAGCCCTCGGTCACCCGCATGTAGGTGTCGCCCCGGGGGGTCGTTCAGGCTGAGGTAGGCGACGTCGGTGCCGAGCAGCGACCGGGCACGCTGCACGATCGCCTGGAGCACGGCGTCCAGATCGCGCAGTCCGGCCAGGTCGTGGGCGGTCTCGAAGAGCGCCGACAGCTCGGCCTCCCGGCGGCGGCGCCCCTCCAGCTCCGACCGGACGCGCAGCGCGAGCAACTTGGCGTGTTCGAGCGCCGCGAGCCGGTCGGCCGGCCGGCCCTCGGTGCGGGCGTGCAGCAGCGGCTCCTCGAAGGCGTCGGCGGACGCACCGCGGGCCAGCAGCTCCAGGAACGGCGCCTCGGCGCTGCTCTCGGGCACTGTGGTGGCGCCACTCGCCGAGGCCGCGGAACTGTTCGGTGGCGGGTCGGCGTCGGCACGCTCGGGGAGTGCACGTGATCGCGGGACATGCTCACAGGATTCCTCATTGCCCGGGCGCCCCGTCAGCCCTGTGGAAAACTCCGGGCGCGCGGGCGCCGGATCGCTCAGTGCGCGGTCCAGCCGCCGTCGAGTCAGTGCGCGGTCCAGCCGCCGTCGAGGACGAGCGAGGTCCCGGTCATGAAGGACGCCTGCGGGCTGCACAGGTAGGCGACCGCCTCGGCGACCTCCTCCGGTTCGATGAGCCGTTTGAGTGCGCTGTCCTGCAGCAGCACCTCGGACAGGACCCGGTCCTCGGGCAGGCCGTGCGCCCGGCCCTGGTCCGCGAGTTGTTTCTCGACCAGGGGGTGCGCACATAGGCGGGGTTCACACAGTTGGAGGTGACGCCGTGAGGTGCGCCTTCCAGGGCGCGGTCTTGGACAGCCCCTCCAGGCCGTGCTTGGCGGCCACGTAGGCCGCCTTGTAAGGCGAGGCACGCAGTCCGTGGACGGAGGAGATGTTCACGATGCGGCCCAGCCCTGCCCGTACATATGGGGCAGGGCGCCGCGGATGAGCCGGAACGGCGCCTCGAGCATCACGGTGAGCACGGTGTGGAACACGTCGGCGGGAACTCCTCGATGGGCCGGACCAGTTGCAGCCCGGCGTTGTTGACGAGGACGTCGGTGCCGCGGCCGCCTGTTCGGCGGCGTCCAGGTCGGTGAGGTCGAGGACGTGCGGTTCGACGCTGCCGCAGGCGCCCGCCTGCCTCCCGGACAGCCTCGGCGCCCTAGGCCGCGCGGCGGTGCGGCCGTGACAGAGGCGACTCCAGCCCCGTGTCGTCCCGGTCGACCGCTCTGACCTTGGCCCCGGCGGCCGCGAGCCGCAGCACACAGGCGCGGCGATGCCACCGCGGCTCCGGTGACCAGGGCCGTGCGGCCGCCGAGATCGAGCGAGGGGGCGTGGGGGCCGGGGAGGCTGTTGGGCAGGCTCATGGCTCGACCCTAGCAGTTCGCGCACCCCCGCCATGTGTCAAAGCCCATACTTCATTCGAAACTCGTGGAGTCGAACCATGTGGTTGGTCCGACAGGGCCTGCTTGATCCGCAACTGCCCGAACTCGTTGAGCTGCGGCAGGGCGTCGATGTCGAACCAGCCGACGTCCAGCGACTCGTCGTCGTTGACCCGCGCTTCGCCGCCGACGGCACGGCAGCGGAACGTGATGTCCATGTACTGGCACGTGTCGCCGTTGGTGTAGGTGACGGGCTTCAGCGCCTGCACCAGCACCACCCGCTCGGGCACGCAGTGCACGGCAGTCTCCTCGTGGACCTCCCGCACAGCGCAGGCCGCGGGCTGCTCCCCCGGGTCCGGGATGCCGCCGATCAGCGACCACATGCCGGTGTCGGAGCGGCGGCCCAGCAGCACTCTGCCGTCGTCGTCGAAGACGACGGCGGTGACACCGGGGAGCCACAACAGCTGATGCCCGGCGGAAGCCCGCAGACTGCGAATGAAGTCAGGAGTAGCCATGGGCCGACCCTAACGGGAAGATCCTCCGCTCCTGGGCCGCTTACCGGGGCGTACGGGGGCGTACGGCTACCCGTCACCTCCGCCGCCACGCACACCGGCGGCGACGGCCCAGCCCAGGCCGCCGCCGCGACGAGCACCAGGGCGATCTCCGGCAGGATGCCGAGCCGGGTTGCGGACGTCTGGGAGGAGCGCAGCGGTACCTCCTGGACCAGCGAGTCCGCGACGAACATCCCGCTCTTCTGGGTGATCGTCCCGTCCGGCAGGATGATCGCGCTGACGCCGCTGGTGACCGGCACCGTGACGGTGCGGCTGTGCTCGACGGCGCGATGCGCGACATGGCGAGCTGCTGGTAGGTCATCTCACTGCGGTCGAAGGTGGCGTTGTTGCTCGGCACGGAGATCAACTGCGCGCCGTCGGTGACGGTGTCGCGCACGGCCCAGTCGAAGGCCGCCTCGTAGCAGGTGGCGAGGCGACCCTGACGCCGTCCAGCGTGAAGAGGCCCGGGTCGCTGCCGCGGCTGAAGTCCTGGCGGACCATGCTGGTCCAGTTCTTGTTGATCGCGTCCAGCAGCGAGCGCAGCGGGAGGTACTCCCGAACGGCTGGATCTGCCGTTTGTCGTAGGTGAGCGGCCCCTTGTCCGGGTCCCACAGGATCTGCTCGTTGAGGAGCTTGCCGTCGCGCTCGACGACACCGCCGACCGAGATGGGCGCGCCGATCGCCTTGGCGGCGCTGTCGATGACGGCGTACGCGTCGGGGTTGGCGAAGGGGTCGATGTCGGAGGAGTTCTCCGGCCAGAGCACGAAGTCGGGCCGTGCCACCTTGCCCGCCTCGACCTCGGCGGCCAGGCGTTCGGTCTCGCGGGCGTGATAGTCGAGCACCGCCCGCCGCTGGGAGTTGAAGTCGAGCCCCGCGCGGGGCACGTTGCCCTGGATCACGGCGACGGTCGCGGTGCCGTCCTCGGCCTGGTCGCTGACCAGCGGCCGGGCGGCGAGAGCGCCCACCACCGGCACGGCCACGCCGAGCAGCGCGACGGTCGCGGCTCCCGTCGTACCGCGCCCGTGCGCCGGCCCTCCGCCACCAGGCGGACGACGTCGCACAGACCGAAACCGCACAGGACGACCGCAAAGCCGAGTACCGGTGTGCCGCCGACCGCGGCGAGCGGCAGGAAGACACCGTCCGCCTGCCGAAGGCGATCTTGCCCAGGGAAGCCCTCGAACGGCGCACGCGCGCGTGCCGCCTCACCGGCGATCCACACCGCGGCCGCCCACACCGGCCAACCGGGCAGCCTCGACACCGCTGCGATGCCGACGCCGACCAGGGCGACGAAGACTGCCTCGATCGCGGCCAGGGCGAGCCAGGGGCCCGGGCCGACCTCCACGCCGGTCCATACCAGCAGCGGCAGCAGGAAGCCGAGTCCGAAGAGGTAGCCGAGGCCGAGCGCCGCCTTCCAGCTCCGGCCGCGCAGTACCCAGCCGAAGACGGCGAAGGCCGGCAGGGCCAGCCACCACAGGGTGCGCGGCGGGAAACTGACGTAGAGCAGCACTCCGGAGAGCGCCGCGGCGGCGGCCGGACGAGGCGGCGCAGCAGGCGCGCGCCGCGTGCCTTGGCGCGGTCCGCGGTTGTACGCCGTCCGACTCGTCCACGGAGGTTGCGGTGACGGTCACTCCGGGAGTGTACGGCGGCCGACTTCGAAGCCGAGAACGCGGTGGCCCGGCCTACGACGGCCTCCTCCTGCGCCATTGCCGCATCGTTCCTGCACAACTCGGTACCAGTCATCCACAAACCGCCCATCAGCCGTTACCGTGTGCCCGGGCCCCGGGTCGTGAGACGGGACGGCTGGGGTCCGTCAGGTCGGGGGCGGCCGGGTTCGGGGGACGTGTGGGGTCCACGGGGATGGCGTCTGTGGCCGGTCCGGATGCGGACGGCGGTAGACGGAACGTATCTGACGCGGTGGGCGTGGTCGTGCTGGGGGCCTGCGCCGTCTGGTCGCTGATCACGGCAGCCGTGCACGACGGCCGCCCGGAAGGCCGTGCTCCTCGCCGTACTGGCCGTCGCCGCCGGTTATGCCGCAGGACGCATCTGCGGGGCGCTCGCACCGGTCGCCGCTCCCTGCACCGGGGCACTGGCCGGACTCGGACTGACCTCACCGTTCCGCACCTCGCTCCGGGGCCACAGCCCGGCGCGCCACTCGGCAACGCGGGCGCCACCGCCGCGCTGCTGGCCCTGTCCGCCGGCGCCGCCTGCTGTGCCGCCTGGTCCACCGCCGTACCGGCGATGCGGCTGGCCCTGCGGCTGCTGGCCGCCGGGATCGCGCTGACCGCGGCCGCGCTCGGTTCGGTCATCGGCGTCGTGGCGTGTTCGGCGGTGCTGCTGTGCTCCTTCGCGGCGGGCCGGATGAACCACCGCGGCCTCGGCATCGCCGGCCTGGCCCTGGCGACGGCGCTGGTGACCGCCGGGAGCTGGGCGGTCGCCGCAAACGTGTTCCCCGAAGGACTCGCCGCATCCGTGGAGGGCCCGCTGACCCGGCACCGGGTCGAGCTGTGGCAGGACGCGCTGGCCATGGCCCGTGGGGACGTCCTGGGGGTCGGCCCAGGACGCTTCGGAAACTCAGCCCCACCGTCATCGGGTCGCCGCTGTCCGACGGCAAACCGCATTCCGCGCCCCTTCAGCAGGCCGCCGAACAGGGAGTCGTCGGGGTGGTTCTGCTGGCCGCGGCGTTCTGCTGGGTGCTGTACACCCTGTGGCGCACCGCGCGGCCCACGCCGGTCGCCCTCACCGCCGGCGCGGCGCTGACGGCACTCGCGGCCGTCGCCGCGGTCGGCAACGCGCTGAGCTTCACCGCGGTGTCGGCCGGGGCGGGACTGCTCGCGGGCCTGGCCACAGCACGCCCGCTGGCCGAGGAGTCGCCACGCCGGGAGAGCGTCGCGCGGGGGACCGTCCGGCGCCGTGACTCAGTGGGCCGGGCCGGGTGTGCCGGCCCGCAGGCGCGACTTGATGACCCGTACGGCCGCCTCCGCGTTGTCCACGGTGATCGTGAATGTATGGCCGTCCAGAGCCGCAGCACCACGCCCTCCCCGCACCGTACGACGACCGCCGTACCCTTCTCGGGGCGCCAGCGATAGCCCAGCGCCCCACTGGCGGGGGTGACGTACGGGGCGAACTCGGCGCCGACGACCTGTGACAGGGGGATGCGGCGGCGTGGCACACCGATGTGGCCGCACCGCACTTCGAGGGACTCCTTGTCGACCTTCAGCGCGACGTGCACGAACGCGAGAGTGCCGAACAGCACCAGCAGTCCGGCCGCGATGCAGCCGACGACCGCCATGACGAGCGGGGCGATGCCGTCGGTCCACGTGGAGTCGACGGCGAGCTCGATACCCAGTGCCAGGCAGGCGGCGCCGCCCAGCGCCAGCAGCCACTGGACCCGGTTGGTGGCCCGGCAGGTCCAGACGTCGGGGTGCGAGCCGTGCTCGTGGTCCCTCATACCTACGAGGTTACTCAGGTTTCGCTGCGCGGGAGGGTGTTGCGCAGAGTGACTGGCCGGCGGGCGGCCCGGCGGACCGAGGGATTCCGGTCAGTGACCGTGGGTCACCGGACGGGGCTGACCGCCGACAGGAGCCGGCCTTCCGCGTAGGCCAGGGCGGATGCGGGCAGCGGGCCCTCACGACCGCTCAGCAGCACCGTCACAGTGCCGCCGGACTCGGCCGCGGGCTCCGGCGCGACCCGATCCGGCGCAGTGCCTGAGCGGCCACGGCCCCCGCGGAACCGTGCAGAACGAGGGCCGGGGCGCCGGGGCGCTGCACGGCGGCACGGATGCGCTCGGCGACCAGCTCGTAGTGGGTGCAGCCCAGGACGACGGTGGTGACCTCGGCCGGGGTCAGCTCGGCGGCCGCGGCGACGGCGGCGTCGATGGCGGCCTCGTCCGCGCGCTCGACCGCTTCCGCGAGTCCCCAGCACGGCACTTCGGCGACCTCCACCCCGTCGGCGAAGTCCCGGATGAGTCCGCGCTGGTAGGGGCTGCCGGTGGTGGCGGGCGTGGCCCAGATCGCGACCGGGCCTCCGCCGGCCGCGGCCGGCTTGATCGCCGGGACCGTCCCGATGACCGGCAGCGCCGGTTCGAGGCGGGCGCGCAGGGCGGTCAGGGCGTGCACGGTGGCGGTGTTGCAGCCGACGATGAGGGCGTCGGGCCGGTGCGCGGCGGCCGCCTCGGCGACGGCCAGGGCGCGCGGTGAGATCCTCCGGGGTGCGCGGTCCCCAGGGCATGCCCTCGGGGTCCAGGGAGAGCACGAGATCGGCGTCGGGGCGCAGGCGCCGTACCGCGACGGTGGCCGCCAGCAGGCCGATTCCGGAGTCCATGAGCGCGATCTTCACCCGGCCACGATAGACGATGGGCCCCTCCGGGCCGGTCGGTGGGGCAGACTGCGCGGGTGAGCGCCATCGCGTGGACTGCTGCCGGATCACTCGTCGCCTGGCTGTGGCTGCTGCTCGGTCAGGGCTTCTTCTGGCGTACGGATGTCCGGCTGCCGCCCCGGACCGAACCCGCCGTGTGGCCGGACGTCTGTGTCGTCGTACCGGCGCGCGACGAGGCGGAGGTGCTGCCCGCCAGTCTGCCGTCGCTGCTCGCGCAGGACTATCCGGGCGGGCGGAGGTCGTCCTGGTGGACGACGGCAGCACGGACGGCACCGGTGAGCTGGCCCGCGCACTGGCACAACGGCACGGCGGGCTGCCGCTGACCGTGGGCTCGCCGGGTGAGCCGCCCGCGGGCTGGACCGGCAAGCTGTGGGCGGTGCGGCACGGCATCGGCCTGGCACGCGCGCGTGGCCCCGAGTACCTGCTGCTGACGGACGCCGACATCGCCCACGCGCCGGACAGTCTGCGGGCACTGGTCGCGGCGGCCCGCACCGGAGGCTTCGACGTCGTCTCGCAGATGGCCCGGCTGCGGTGGAGAGCCGGTGGGAACGGCTCGTGGTGCCGGCCTTCGTCTACTTCTTCGCGCAGCTGTACCCTTCCGCCGGATCGGCAGGAAGGGTGCACGGACCTCCGCAGCGGCCGGCGGCTGCGTGTTGCTGCGCACCGAGGCCGCCGAGCGGGCGCGCATTCCGGACGCCATCCGGCACGCCGTCATCGACGACGTGGCGCTTGCGCGGGCCGTCCGGGCATCGGCGGCCACCTGTGGCTGGGGCTCGCCGAACGGGTGGACAGCGTGCGCCCCTATCCGCGCCTGCACGATCTGTGGCGGATGGTCGCGCGCAGTGCCTACGCCCAGCTGAGGCACAGTCCGCTGCTGCTGGCCGGGACCGTGGCGGGACTGGCGGTGATGTATCTGGTGCCGCCCGCTGCGCTGGTCGTCGGTGCGGCCGGCGGGGGTGCGGCCGCGGCGGTGCTGGGCGGCTCGGCCTGGCTGGTGATGACGGGCACGTACGTCCCGATGCTCCGCTATTACCGCCAGCCGCTGTGGCTCGCTCCCCTGTTGCCGTTCACCGCGTTCGTGTACCTCCTCATGACGGTCGACTCCGCGGTGCAGCACTACAGGGGGCGCGGTGCGGCCTGGAAGGGCCGCACCTACGCCCGTCCCGGCGCCGTCCCCGACGAGGGATGAGCGCCGGTGTCCCGCGGGCTCACTTCCGGCCCGGGGTCCAGTTCATGCCCCATCCGTAGGCGTAGTCGACGGTCCGCTGCGGGCTGACGCCGCGCTCCGGCACCAGATAGCGGGCCTCGCGCTGGACGACCAGGTCCTGGCCGGTGTTGGTGATGAGCGCGAGGGCGCACACCGGGGACGGACGGTGCACTCGTCCAGGGAGAAGTCGATCGGGCGCCGTGCTGCGGCTGCAGGGTGACCGTGGCATGCAGGTCGGCGAAGGAGCGGGCGCCTTCGTAGATGGTGACGAAGACGAGGATGCGCCGGAACTTGTGCTTGTGGTCGAGGTTGACGGTGAGGTTCTCACCGCTCGCCACGGCTCCGGTGCGGTCGTCGCCGTCGAGGTGGATGTACGGCGGCTGGTGCAGCGCGCCGAAGGCGTTGCCGAGGGCCTGGACGACGCCCTTGCTGCCGTCGGTGAGTTCGTACAGGGCACACAGGTCGAGGTCCAGGTCGGAGTGCATCGCGACCGCCCGCCCGCGCTTGCTGCCCCACCCCGAGAACTGTTTGCGCACCTGCCAGTTGAGGTTCACGCGCAGGGCACCCGACGTTCCGCCTGCTTGGTCAGCGACACGGACGGGGCTGCCTTGGTGAGCGTGACCTTGGTGAGCTGGACCGGCGGCGCGGCCGGCGCGGTGACGGGCGGCGCGGACGGCGCAGGCGTGGGTGCAGTGACCGGAGGCGCGGTGGGTGCCGTGTGCTGCGGCTCGTCCACCGTGATCCCGAAGTCCGTGGCCAGGCCCTCCAGGCCGCTGCTGTAGCCCTGTCCCACCGCACGGAACTTCCAGGCGCCCTGGCGGCGGTAGAACTCGCCGAGCACGAAGGCCGTCTCGACCGTGGCTCCCTCGCTGTCGAACCGCGCCACCACTGTGCCCCGAGCGGCGTCCTTGACCTCGATGTACAGGCTGGGCACCTGGCCGAACGCGCGCCGTCCGCGGAGGCGGCGACCACCACGGTCTCGATCGCGGGCTCCATGCGCGCGAGGTCGACGAGGAGGGTGTCGGTCACCCCTCCGCCGGCCTCCCGCTTGCCCTCGTGCCGGAGCGCTCCGGAGGTGTGCTGCGGCTGGTTGTAGAACACGAAGTCCGCGTCGGAGCGCACCTTGCCACCGGCCAGCAGCAGGGCCGAGGCGTCGGTGTCGGGCACGCCCGGTCCGGAACGCCACCCGAGTTCCACCCGCAGTGCCGTCGTCGGCACCGGAACATTCGATCCCTTCGGCATTGACATGTCCGCCCCATCACGTGTCACCGCGCCAAGGTTGCACCCCGGCAGCCATCGCTTTTCTCTGTGCGCCACAACCTATTGCCACCGCCGACGAACGCCCATGCGCGCGCACGGAAAGACAAGTGGTCAACCGCCGGTAACCCCTGGGAACTGAGCCTTTACACGATCCGAGCGCTGCTCGGTGCCCCTTTTTCCCAAGTTCGCTCGCATTGGGGATCCCACGTCACCGCGGACACGGAAAACAACCCTCTTATCGGTCTCCCCAACCAGCACATCGTGGGCTTAACTTATGTGCCATGACCTCCCCCCGCTCCACCTATGGCGGCGGCTACTACTCCGCCTCCTTCCCGGACACTCCGATCTACGACTCGCTCGTGGCCGAGCGGGGCACCCGCAGATCGCTCCGATCCGGGTCCCCGCCGCGTACGACACGCCGGGCAGCCACCTGCCCGCCCTGCCGTCGGCGCTGCCCGCCTGCCGGCGGCCCCGTCCCAGCCCGCCTATGGCTACCCGCAGGCGCCGCAGCCCACGCCGCTGCAGCAGGCGCCCACGGCGTACATCCGCAACAGGCCGCTGCGCCGCGCGGGTACCCCGGCCCGCAGCACCAGCAGCCGCGCCCCGCGGCGCCCGGCGGCACGGGTTACGAGGCGATGCGCCCCGCGGCCCCCGGCCCCCCGGCTCAGTACCAGGACCCGTACAACAACCAGCAGTACCGCGGCTACTGAGCCCATCCCCGGGCTGTCGGTGTCGCCTGGCACGATGGCCCCATGGGGAACGTGGTGCTGCAGTCGATTCATGTCCATCCGGTCAAGGCGTTCCGGGGTCTTGCGCCCCGGCAGGCCGTCGTGGAGCCCTGGGGGCTGGCCGGAGACCGACGCTGGGTGCTGATCGACGACGGGGGAAAGGTCGTCACGCAACGCCAGCAACCGCGCCTCGCGCTGGCCGCCGCCGAGCTCGTGCCCGGCGGCATCCGGCTGTCCGCACCCGGACTGGACCCGCTGACCGTGGCCGTCCCGAGCCGGTCGGCACGCTCACGCTGCAGGTCTTCCGCGACAAGGTGGAGGGCGTCCTCGCCGACGCCGCGGCGCACGCCTGGTGCAGTGAGTTCGTCGGTGCCGACGTCCGCCTCGTCCACATGGACGACCCCGCCGTACGCCGGCCCGTCGATCCGGACCACGCGCTGCCCGGCGAGACGGTCACGTTCGCCGACGGCTACCCGCTGCTCCTCACCTCTGCAGCCTCCCTCGACGCCCTCAACTCGCTGATCGCGCAGAACGGACTCGCCGACGAGGGCCCACTGCCGATGAACCGGTTCCGGCCGAACGTGGTCGTCGAGGGCGCCGCGCCCTGGGCGGAGGACGCCTGGCGGCACATCGCCATCGGCGAGGTGACCTTCCGCGTCGCCAAGATGTGCGGGCGGTGCGTCGTCACCACGACCGACCAGTCCACCGCCGAGCGCGGCCGGGAGCCCCTGCACACCCTCGGACGGCACCGCCGCATCGGCGGCAAGCTGGTCTTCGGACAGAACCTCGTACCCCAGTCCGTGGGCACGATCAGGGTCGGGGACCCGGTCCGCATCATCGAATGAGTGACATGCGCCGGGACCCGCTGCCGGGCGGGAACCCCGGGCCGGACCTACGCGTTGAGCCGTCGTGAGAAGTTCATGAGAGGCCCGGGCCCAGGTAATGTCGCTCTCTCTTTGCCCGGGCCCGCGGTG
Source organism: Streptomyces sp. F001 (assembly GCF_004187715.1). Lineage (GTDB taxonomy): Bacteria > Actinomycetota > Actinomycetes > Streptomycetales > Streptomycetaceae > Streptomyces > Streptomyces flavusporus. Next base: position 249,026 of record NZ_QZWF01000001.1, read on the forward strand.
AACGGCTCCATCGGGGGGTTATCACGGAGCGGGAAGGGGTGCGGGACGTGCGAGCTATCGGCGGCCTCTGGCGCTGGCGGCACAATCCGCTGCGCCGCACGACCGATCTGGTCGAGGCCTGGGTGGCCCTGGGCGCCCTGCTGGCCATCCTCCTCGTCGCACCGTGATCGGCTCCCTCGTCGGCTCCGTCGCGCAGGACTCCATGCAGCGGTCCGTCCGGGAGCAGCGCCAGTCCCGTCATCTCGTGACGGCCACCGTCGTCCGCGAGTTGGAGCGCCCCCTGGACCTCGACGCCGAGACCGCCTCGCGGGAGACCCGCACCGCGTGCTCGCGCACTGGACCGCACCGGACGGCACCGACCACCGGGCACCGGTCATGACGCACCTCGGCACCCCCGAGCCCGGTGAACACTTCACGATATGGACCGACGGGCACGGTCGTACCGCGACCCGCCCGCTGGACCCGGCCACGGCGACGACACACGCCGTCCTCGCCGGGTTCGGCGCGCTGTGCTCACTGCGGCCTCGTCGAGGGTGTCAGACGGATGATCGTCTGGCACATGGTCCGTCGCCGGTACGCCCGTTGGACCAGGCCTGGGACCGGCGGCCCGGACTGGGGCAGGACCGGCACCGGCAGCTGACGGCCTTCCGGCTCCGGTCAACCCACCGTCCGTGCGCACGCTACGGTGGACCGGCCGAACTTCGGCATCAACCCGCGTGCGAGCGAGCCGTAGGGGCTGTGACGCCTCGCAGGCGAACGAGCCATCAGTACGACCGAGGGGGGCACAGCAACGCATGGCACAGGGCACGGTCCAGGTGACGCACACCGGCACATCGCGGTGGCGGCGCCGCACGGGTGAGTACGCATCGCTCGCCGCCGCCCTGGAGGCCGCGGCCGACGGTGACGTGCTCACCATCGCCCCGGGACTACCGGGAGAACCTCGTCGTGCAGCGGGCGGTGACCCTGCGCGGACCGAGGGCTCGCCCGGCTCCGTGCGCATCGCGCCGTCGACGGGTGCGCTGACCGTGCGCGCGCCGTGGTGCAGGACCTGCACGTGGAGGGGCAGGACGCGGCCGCGCCGCGCTGCTCGTCGAGGAGGGCACGCCGCAGCTGACCGACGTGCGGGTCGTCACCCGGTCCGCCGCCGGGATCGAGGTGCGCGCAGCGCACGCCCGACGTGCGGCGGTGCACCGTCGACAATCCGGCAGGCATCGGCATCGCCGTCGTCGACGGCGGGGCGGGGTGTTCGAGGACTGCGAGGTCGTCGCGGCCGGACAGGCCGGCGTCGCGGTGCGCGGCGGCGCCCGTCCGCGCCTGGAGCGCTGCCGGGTGCACCACGCCGCGGGTTCGGGTCTGACCGCGACCGGTGAGAACTCCGGGCTGGAGGCGGTGGGTTGCGAGGTGTACGAGGTCCGTGGCAGCGGCGTGCAGATCACCGGCCGGGCCACCGCGCACCTCACCGAATGCGATGTGCACCGCACCACCGCGGACGGCGTCACCCTCGACACCGACGCCGTGCTCACCCTCGCCGACTGCCGAATCCACGACATCCCCGAGAACGCGGTCGACCTGCGCTCCCGCTCCGTCCTCACGATGGCCCGCACCAGCGTGCGGCAGTTCGGCCGCAACGGCCTGTCGGTGTGGGACCCCGGCACACGCGTCGACGCCAACCAGTGCGAGATCTTCGACACACCGGCGACTACCCGGCCGTGTGGGTCAGCGACGGTGCGACGGTGGTGCTCGACTCCTGCCGGGTGCACGACGTGCCGGACGCGCTGTTCGTGCTCGACCGCGGCTCCCGTGCGGACGTCGTCGACAGCGACCTGTCCCAGTGCGCAACACGGCGGTGTCCGTCAGCGACGGAGCGACGGCACAGCTCGACGACTGCCGCATCAAGGACGCCGCGACCGGCGCATGGTTCCGTGACCACGGCAGCGGCGGCACCCTCAGCAACTGCACGGTGGCCGGCACCCAGACCGGCGTGATCGTGACCAAGGGCGCCGACCCCACCATCGAGCGGTGCACGGTCGACTCCCCGCGGAAGCTGGCTTCTATGTGTCGGCGGGCGGCCGCGGCAGCTTCCTGAACTGCCGGGTGCGGGGCAGCGGTGGCTACGGCTTCCATGTGATCGACGGGTGCCGTACGACGCTCAGGAAGTGCCGTACGGAGCGCTGCGCACGCGGGTTACGAGTTCGCGGATCCCGGTCCCGACGCGGGGTCCGGTGCGGGACCGGTCGTGGAGGACTGCACCAGCGACGAGAGCGCGAGCCTGCGCACGCCCGCCGCCCCAGGACCCCTCGTCCAGACGGCGAGTGAGCCGACGCCCTCCTCGGCGCGATCCCGGGCAGCGCACACCGAGCAGGAGCCGCTCGTGGCGGCCACCGGCCGGAGCAGTCGGCCCGGACCTCGAAGGCCGTGCTCGGTGAACTCGACGCGCTGGTGGGCCTGGAGAGCGTCAAGCGCGAGGTGCGGGCCTCACCGACATGATCGAGGTGGGCCGGCGCCGGCAGCAGGCGGGCCTCAAGGCGGCGTCGGTCAAGCGGCACCTGGTCTTCACGGGTTCCCCGGCACCGGCAAGACCACGGTCGCGCGGCTGTACGGCGAGATCCTCGCCTCGCTCGGCGTCCTGGACAAGGGCCACCTGGTCGAGGTGTCCCGCGTGGACCTGGTGGGCGAGCACATCGGCTCACCGCCATCCGCACGCAGGAGGCGTTCGAACGGGCCCGTGGCGGCGTGCTGTTCATCGACGAGGCGTACGCGCTGTCGCCGGAGGACGCGGGCCGTGACTTCGGCAAGGAGGCCATCGACACGCTCGTGAAGCTGATGGAGGACCACCGGGACGCGGTGGTGGTGATCGTCGCGGGCTACACGGCCGAGATGGAACGGTTCCTGTCCGTCAACCCCGGTGTCGCGTCCCGCTTCTCACGCACCATCACCTTCAGCGACTACGCCCCGACGAGCTGCTGCGGATCGTGGCAGCAGGCGGACGAGCATGAGTACCGGCTGGCGCCGGGTGCGGCGGAGGCCGTACTGAAGTACTTCACCGCGATCCCGAAGGGCCCCGCCTTCGGCAACGGCCGCACCGCCCGGCAGACCTCGAGGCGATGGTGGAGCGCCATGCGAGCCGGGTCGCCCAGCTCGACGAACCGAGCAGGACGACCTGACCCTGCTGTACGGAGGATCTGCCGGAACTGCTTTGACTGCTCCCCCTCGTGAACAAGGGGATTCCTGGCTCAGGCCGCCTCCTGGAGCAGCGCTCCAGGGGGTCTTACGCCTCGACACCAGCCGGTTTCAGACCAGCCGGACGAGCATCACGCGGGCGGAGTTCTTGTCCCTGGGGACACGGCTCCGCACGCGGTGCAGGTGTAGGTGCGTTCCGACAGCGGAAGTGCGTGCTTGGTTCTCGCTCCGCACGATGCGCAGTCATGGTGGTGTGCGCGGGGTGCACCAGGCGGACGTCCCGCCCGTGCTTGCCCATCTCCATCAGGGCCCGCTTGGTGGCGCCGATCGCGGCGTCCGCCGCCTTGCGCGCCGTCGACGTCCTGGCCAGGAACTTCGGCCGGAAGTCCTCGACCGCGATGGCGTCGTGGTCGTCACGACCTTCCTGCCCACTTGCGGCCGGTGTCCTGCCGTTGCCGGGCGATCTTCTGGTACGTCTTCGCCCGCATTCTTCGCCTCGCGGTAGCCCTGGAGGCCGCCTGCCCCTTGGCGGGTTTGCGGCGGGCCATCATCCGGTCGTAGCGGGTCAGCTTCGCCCGGGCCTTCTTTCCGTACTCGGCGTGCGGGAGGTCGTGGGCGTCCGAGGTGGTGGTCGCGGTTTCCTTCATGCCCCAGTCGATCCGATCACGCGGCCGGTCTCCGGCAGTGGCTGGACTTCGGCGGGCACGACGAACGACAAGTGCCAGTCCCCAGGACGTCCTGGTACACGCGCACACTCGACGGGTCGCGCGGGCCCGCGACCAGACACGGTCAGCACGATTTCCCGGCCAGTGCAGGCGGACCGTTCTTGAGCCGGAAGCCGCGCCGGGTGTAGTTCAGCGTGGCAGTGCCTCGCGCTTCTCTTACTGGGCTCCGGCCCGGCGGTGCACGGCAGGCGTTCTTGATGTCCTTCAGCGCCTTCCGCGGACTGCCGAAGTCCCGGATGATCTGCTGCTCGCACGAGGAGCCCTTGGCCAGCCACGGCGTGATGGCGCGGCCTCGTCAGCATCTTGTCCAGGCTTGCGGGGCCGCACTCTTTTCTCGGCGTGGGCCTTCATTCGACCGGCCACGCACTCGTTCCAGATCCAACGGCAGCGGTCCCACTCCGCCAGGAGGGCGGTGCGGGCGGTCGACGACACGCGAACCGTACGTGTACCGGGCATGCCCGCCTCCCCGGCCTCCTTCACCACCGACATGCCATCACCCCCTTCCCACGCCCCGCCCGCTCACCCCGGCTTCCGCGACGAGACCGTACGTGCGACATGCGCACACCCGTGCCCTCATCACGACAAAGTCACCACAACCGGCGAACGCGGGCACGCGCGTTCGCTTTCTTCGGCTCCGTCGGCGGCCTTGCGGGCGCTTCGCGACCCCGGAGGCCGGACACGGCGACGCTCCGCGTCGCCGTCACGGGATGCGATTCCTCCCTCACCCGAATCACCAGCGGAAACTTCCGGCTCACCAGCCGCCTGGTCGCCCAGATCGAGCGCGTGATGGACATCAACCAGCTGACGACGTCACCGCCGAAGTCGTGGAGGCGCCCGCGAATCCCTCGTCGTCGGAGTCCTGTAATGGCCGCCCGCCTCATCGGCTACGGACTCGCCACCCTGCGCGACCCCGCCCGACGAGGCCGCTGCCCTCCTGGGCGCTGGCTGCCATGCCGTCTTCCTCGACATCACGCACCGCTCATCGGCCCCAGGCCGGCCCGGACGCGGCCTTCCAGTACGTCCGCCCCGGCGACTGCGTGGTCATCGTGCGGCTCTCCAGATTCGCCGCCGGCCTGCGCAACCTGCACGACTGCTCCACCAGCTCGACCACGCACGCGTCGGGCTGCGCTCCCTGGAAGAGCCGATGACACCACCGCGCCGACGGCGATCTCGTTATCCGCGCCGTCGACGCCACCCTGCAACTCCAAGCCGCGTAGATTGCCGAAGTCACGACCGAGGGACAAACTGCTGCCATGCTCGCGGACAACGTCTTGGGTCCCCTCCCAAGCTCACCCACGAACAGGCCGATCTCGCACGCCAGATGCACGCTGCGGCCACCCCGCCCAGCATCGCCGCCATGCTCAAGGTCGCAACATCGACCATCTACCGCCTCGTACGGCAGCCCCCGGACGCCGTCGAGGACGACGAGGACTGACGGCTGGCACACCACCCCCTTCGAGCACAGGCTCAAGCGGTGACCGGGGACCGCAGGCCGAGCCACTGCTCGGCGTCCCATGCCTCGAACCGCTCCACCTCGGTGAACCCAGCTTTGCCGCGAGGCGCATCGAGGCGACGTTGGCGGTCTGGGTGGCGAGCACCACCGGCTCGCCGGAAGGACGCCGTCGAACCAGTCGAGTGCCGCGCGCACGCCTCGGCGGCGTACCCGAATCCCACGCCCGCGGCAGGAACAGGTAGCCGAGATCGACCTTCCCCGCGGCAGCCGGGCGACGGTGCTCCGGTGCTCTCCTGAGCAGGATCTGGCCGATCATCGCCCCGTCCAGATCGACGACGAAACTCCCGGGCCACCGCCCGGGCACCCGGGCATCTCGCGCTCAAGCTCGTCACGCGGCCGAGGGCCGCCGAGGTAGGTGTGCACCTCTGGCGACGCCAGCAGCTCGATGAACGCCGCACGGTCCCGGGCCTCGGACTCGCGGAGCACGAGCCGTTCGGTCCTTATCGGGGCAGGTGGCCAGGCGACGGGGCCGAGTCCAGACATGGCGGGCAACCTATCGCACGCCCGCAAACGCGCTTTCACAACTCCCGAACAAAGCCACGGCTTCGGCGTCAGATACCGCTGAAGATTCGGGGCCATGAAGCTCTGCAGGTCACAGGTGACGGATCAATCTACCGCAGATATTGGGGTGTTATTGTGGAAAGACTTAAGACGGATCCGTTCGCCGGCGCTTCGTCAGCCGCCCACCAGGGCCGACGTCGGCTTAGCGCACGATCTGACGCGGATGTTCCTCAACCCCCATATCCCAACGGAGTCGTGCACGCCGGGGCATCCTCGCAAGAATCAGGTGACCACCGGGCACACCACCTAGCGTGATCCTGTTCATGTCAGTTCGAGTTATTATTGACGAGTTTCTTCACGTTGGTCACAACGAGTCGGACTTTGCGAGGACCTCGTCGCGGTCGCGGTCCAGGTGAACGGTTTCGCGTTCTCGTTCCAGGAGTTGATGTAGTCGCGGATTGTTTGACCAGGACGTTGACGCTGGAGAACGTGCCGCGGCGGATGGACTGCCGGGTCAGGACTCCGAACCAGATCTCGATCTGGTTCAGCCACGAGGAGCCGACGGGAGTGAAATGGAAGTGGACGTGCGGGTTCTTCGACAGCCACTCCTTGACTCCGGGGTGGTGTGTGTCGAGAGGTTGTCCAGGAAAACATGGATGTCCTTCCCGGCGTGCGGTTTCACCGCCTTCTTCAAGAAGGCCAGGAAGTCCTTGCCGTTCCGGGTCGGCTTGCACTCGCCGAGCACCTCGCCGGTACTCACGTTCAGGGCGGCGAACAGGTTCGTGGTGCCGTGCCGGATGTAGTCGGCGGTGCGCTTCTCGCTCGCCGCGAAGGCGACCGCAGCACCGGCTGGGTCCGGTCCAGCGCCTGGATTTGCGTCTTCTCATCGATCGAGAGGACCACCGCACCGCCCGGCGGGGCCAGATACAGGCCGATCACATCGGCCACCTTCTCCGCGAACGCAGGGTCCTTGGAAATCTTGAAGGTGCCGGACCGGTGCGGCTTCAAACGCTCCTCCCGCCAGATCCGGGCGATGTAGTGCCAGGACACGGTGATGTTCTCGGTCCGCTCCAGGTACTTTGCCAACTCCCGTGTGGACCAGTGCGAAAGCCCGGTGCCGACCGGCGGTGTCATACGCGTCAGCGCAATCACCCGGGCCCGCACGCGCACCGGCACCTGTTCCGCGCGCCACCCGGACGCTCCCCTTCGAGCCCGGCCAGACCCGCTCGGCATAGCGGCGCTTCCAGCGGTCACGGTCGGCAACGACACCCCGAGCAGTCGGCAATGTCCTTACGTCGACGCCCCTCGCCGACCACAGGATCCGGCCCCGTGGCTATGTCCGCAGGACATCCCTGCTGTTCGCACTCCCGCAACTCGGCGGCCTGTTCCTTGGAAAGTTCCGTGCCAAGCGACCCTGCCACACAAGATCAAGTAACGCTGACGGAATCATGAGACACTAGTAGATCGTCGCTGCTTAGTTTTGCTGTGTCTTTGGGTAGAGGTGACGCAGTCTCAGCGGGCGTCGTCGGTGGTGAAGTGCCAGTCGACCTGGCGTTGGCCGATGTTGGTCTGCTGCTGCCAGGCGGCGAGTTCAGCGTTGAGGACGGCAAGGTCTTCGATGCAGCGGTCCAGGCACTGGCGGTGAGCGCGGACAGCTCGATCTCGGCAATGTTGAGCCAGGACCCGTGTTTGGGGGTGTGGTGGATCTCCAGGCGCTGCGCCAGCGCGAAGGCTTTCGTCGGCTCGAATGCTTCATAGAGCGAGCCGATGGTGTGGGTGTTGAGGTTGTCCATCACAGCACGACCGTGGCGGCGTCGGGATAGTCCACGGTCAGCAGGCGCTCGACCTGGCGTGCCCAGTCGACCTTGGTCCGGCGAGGCTGGGCATCCACGCGTCGCCATCCACGCAGCGGCTCGACCCAGCAGAAGATCGAGCACGTCCCCGCCGGACGTACTCGCCATCCTCGCGGCGATCGCGGCCGGGCCGCGCGGGAATCGGATCGCGGGTGTGGCCGAGCAGCTGGTACGGCTTCTGTCCATGCACACCACCGGATGTGCCGGATCGTAGGGGCGGCGGTAGACCGCCAGGACATCCTCCATCGCCGCGGCGAAGGCCGCGTTTGCCGCGGGCGGGATGACCCAGTACTCCTTCACATGAGGACGAAGTTCCGTTTTTTAACACCCGGCCGATAGTGGAATGGTCCAGGCTCGGAATGTCCTCGATCAGCGCAACGTGCTTCTCCAGCAGGCGCAACGACCCATCGAGCGTGCCCTTCGGCGGCGTCGAGCAGGCCAGCGCGATCAGCCTCGCCTCGACCTCGCCGGTCACGCAGAGGGTACTGGCGGGAACGCACGTTTCTTCCGGCCGACTGTGGCCCACACATCGCCACCGCTGTCCGCGAACCGCTTCGAGACCAGGCGCACCGTCTCGCCACGAGACCCCGATCCGTGCGCGATCACCGCCCGCGGATCGACCTGGCCCGCCGACACATCCAGCGCGAGCAGCACCCGTGCCGCCTGATCATCGACGCGCTGTGAACTCCTGTGGTGTCATCCGCACCAACGCCTGACGGTCCTCGGCACTCAACCCAACGGGTACTTCTTCTGCGACGGCACACAACACTCCTGCCCGTGGAAGGGACACAAAAGGAAGTCTCCCCGACCATCCACACCACGGCAGAACAAGATTTAGCCACGACGATCTACTAGGAGTCGGCCTCCGGGCGCTGCGCCGCACCTCCGGGCGCAGTCGGGCCAGCAGGCGAGCGCGTTCGGCGCCGAAGGCCGGGCCGCTGGTATTCGGAATGGCCGAGGACAGGGGCGGGCAGTGGGTGAAGGTCGGTGCGGCCGTGGGCCAGCGGGTCCTGCAACGGCTCGCGGTCGACCTCGGGTTCGCTGTCGTCGGGCAGCCGGACGGGGCCGCCGATCGGGTCGGTGAGCCGGTACAGGTTGGCCAGCAGTCGACGTCGTGGTGCAGGGCGGTGAGCGCCGGGCCGAAGTGGGCGGGAACCAGCGCCGTACAAGCGCTCCAGCGGAGAGCCGTACGTCAGGCGACCCTCTTGCGCACGGTCGGGGTCAGCTGCCAGGCCGCGGCGCGCGAGACGCTGCCCTGGGAGTGGCCGGAGATCACCAGGCGTCCGCCGGTGGTGCGCCCATGGTGATCCGCCAGGTCAGTCGGCACGGCTCGCTCGGCGTAGCAGGGCGGGGCGAAGGTGCGCGGCGCGCGCCAGAAGGTGCCGACGTCCCAGAGGATGCCGATGGTGCGCCGGGCGGAGGCGTCTTGTAGGCGCGCCGACCCCAGGTGACGAAGAGGATGAAGCCGAGCCGATCAGCCAGGAGCCGAGGCCTGGGCGTCTCCGCGGCACCGTGGACGAAGGGGTGTGTGCTCGGCGGCCCGGCTCGGGGTCTGCTCCTGCCATGGCACCGACCAGAGCCCCGGTGCCCAGAGCAGGCGACAGGAGGTCGCGGCGACGAAGAGGGCCCGCGGTCGGTGAGCTGCATGCGCGGGTGCGTGCGATCCGGCGGTGCGTTCGGGTCCTTGGGCTCGCCGATAGGTGCGTTCCACCACCGCGCTCCGCGCGGGCCAGCCCCAGCGTGCGCCACGCCTGCCAGCCGCACAGGCCGAGCAGACCACCAGCAGCGGCGGGATCACGGACGCCTGCCAGGTCAGCAGGACCGGCGCACCGGGGATGGCCCGGGTGCCGTCCAGCCAGTCGGCACCCCTGGGACACGCCGGACATCACGGCGCCGAGGCGCAGGCCGCATCGCGACGGCGGGCCGGCCAGACCGCGCATCGCGGCACGCCGGTCGGAGCGCTCGGGAGGAGGTGGGCGACACGCCGAGGACGATCACCAGCAGCCCTGTACGAGGCGATGCCGCGAAGCCGCATCGCCCGCAGCGACCGTCGGATTCCCACTCAGGCGCTCCCACCCCGCCGTAGATCAGGCTGAGGGCAACAGGCGAGGCGCCGACGGGAGGTGTCGTACGAGGGACGCATCAGTCCCTGGTCGAGGTGCTGCTCGCTGCGGCCCCGTCGGCAGACCGCCCACACGACGAGGGCCGCGCCGATCACCAGTGCCGCCTCCAGCAGCCGTCCCAGCGTCTCCAGGACGGCCGGTCCGCCGGGTTCGCGGTCGTACCGGGCGGCGGCGCCGGCGACCGCGGCGGCCACCGTGAGCAGACCCGCGGCAGTGTGCGCGCCGCGCAGCCGGGCGACCAGGCGCCGGCCGTACCAGAAGCCGGGGCGGCCCAGTGAGGTGCGGCCGGTGTCCTCCTCGTCCTCGGGGTGCGCGACAGCGGCTGCTCGGACTCGTACGCGGCCCAGGTCCGCAGGGAGAGGTACCACAGCAGGCCGACCAGGGCGGCGGGCACCAGGGACGCCAGGGCGAGCCTGCGGCCCGGCGGGCTCCACCAGCCGCCGTCGGAACCCGTGGGCGACAGGAAGCCCAGCCAGGAATGCCGCTCGGCGCAGGAGTGCGTGCCGCGCACTGCCAGGCGGTCAGGTCCAGGGCGACCTCGCAGGCGGCCGCGACGAGCAGCACCGTCAGGGTCAGTCCCACGAGTCGGACCAGCAGCCCGTAGAGCCGCACCGTCCGGACGCGGCCCCGCGCGGTCGGGCGCATCCAGTGCGCGAGGTTGGCCACCATGAACGGCAGTAACAGCAGCCACAGGGCGCGGGCGCTGTTGCCGGAGGTGAGGTTGGACCAGACGTACGCCTCGGGCACCGGCCGTCCGGCGGCATGGCCGGCCCGTTCGTCCGGGGCCGCGGTGTCGGTGCGGGTCTCGACCTCGACGTCGTCGGCGCGCCGGAAGACGGCCGCGGTGTCGTCGCCGGAGATCCGCACCGTGCGCGGGTCGTCCAGCATGTGCTCGGGTGTGGCACCGCCCACCCCGTGGACCAGCAGTTCCAGGGCGGCCCCGGCATGATCGGGCCGCTCGGCGGGCCCGGCCGCCCCGTCGTTCCACGCACGTTCCTGCGCACGTTCCACTTCTTGCACTTCCCCCGTGACCTGCCGTTGGCATCTGTCGGTGCGGGCTCAAGGATCTCCGCTGGACGCCCCGCCCACACCTCTCCTCACCGAATCTCCCCGATCCGTGTGACAGACAGGCAAAGGATGGCAAAGGATGAAAGGACAAGGCCACGACTGGCATGTTCGCGTCGGGGCAGCCGGTGGCGTGTCCCGGGCCGCCCGTGGGAATATGGGACGCCAACGCACCGGGGCGGGGAGAATGTCCTTGTCGGAGCGGGTGCGAGAGCATGTCGGACGGGCTTGAGGAAAGGACCGGAGCGTACGTGAGTGAGAATCAGAACCTCCTCGCGGAGCAGCGGCGCGCCCTGATCCTGGACGAGGTGCGGGCGCCGCGGCGGCGTCCGCGTCAACGAGCTGACCCGCAAGCTCGGCGTGTCGGACATGACGGTCCGCCGCGATCTCGACGCGCTGGCCGCCAGGGTGTTCTGGAGAAGGTCCACGGCGGCGCGGTCCCGGTGGCGGAGGCGAGCACACACGAGCCGGGCTTCGAGGCCAAGTCGGGTCTGGAGCTCACCGCCAAGGAGGACATCGCCAAGGCGCGGCGCAGCTGGTCGCGCCGGGCTCGGCGATCGCACTGTCGGGCGGTACGACGACGTATGCGCTGGCGCACCACCTGATCGAGGTGGCCGATCTCACCGTCGTCACCAACTCGGTGCGGGTCGCCGACGTCTTCCACGCGGCGCAGCGCTCCTCGGCCAGCGCCAGGGCGCAGCCACGGTGGTGCTGACGGGCGGCGTACGCACCCCGTCCGACTCGCTGGTGGGGCCGGTGGCCGACCAGGCGATCGCGACGCTCCACTTCGATGTGCTGTTCCTCGGAGTGCACGGGATATCGATGGAGGCCGGTCTGTCGACGCCGAACCTCGCGGAGGCGGAGACCAACCGGCGCCTGGTGCAGTCGGCGCGGCGGGTCGTGGTGGTCGCCGACCACACCAAGTGGGGCACGGTGGGCCTGAGTTCCTTCGCCACGCTGGAGCAGGTCGACACGCTGGTCACCGACTCGGGGCTGCCCGCCGATGCCCGGGCCGAGATCTCCGAGCATCTGCGGCACCTGGTGGTGGCGGGCGAGGAGGAGGACGCGGAAGACCTCTGACCGCGTCGGCGGCGCAGACATCTGACGGGCCGCCAGCTATGGTGGGCTGCCTGTCCTGCCTGCGTACAGGGGGTTTCGCATGGCTCGCCGTCTGCGTCCGGTGGAGGTCGACTTCGTCCGGGCCGCGCCGTACGGCTGGTCTTCGCCCGCGAGATCACCGCTCCCCTCAGACGGTCTTCCGTGCGCTCGCCGAGGACGTGCCCGGCTGGACGCAGTGGTTCTCAGCAGTGACGCTGGCCCGGCCCACCGACGACGGCGCCGGACGGGAGATCCGGCTCAAAGGTGGTACGCAGTTCGCGGAGACGATCCTGGTGGCCAAGGAGCCCGAGGTGTACGCGTACCGCGTCGACGAGACCAACACGCCGGGGGCCCGTGCGCTCGTCGAGGAGTGGCGGCTCACGCCGGCCGGTGCCGGCACGCGCGTGCAGTGGACGTTCGCCGCCGACGGGACGCCGGTGTTCCGCCTCGTGCTCGGGCTGGCGCGGGGGCCTGGGCGCGCGTTCAAGGACGCCGTGACGGCGCTGGACGCGGCGGCTCGCACGGTGAGCGCTCAGTCCGGCCAGCGGCCTGTGCGAGCAGTGTCCCGATCGCCGCCGTGTACGGCGTGATGTCCAGTCCCTGCTCGGCGAGCCAGGTGTCCGAGTAGTACTTGTCCAGGTAGCGGTCCCCGGGGTCGCACAGCAAGGTGACCACGCTGCCCGTAGCCCGTCCGCCACCATCTCGGCGACGATCTTCAGGGCGCTCCACAGACCGGTGCCGGTCGAGCCGCCCGCCTTGCGGCCGATGGCCTGTTCCAGGGCGCGCACGGCGGCGATACGGCGCGTCGGGCACCTTCATCATCCGGTCGATGGCGCCGGGCACGAAGCTCGGTTCCATACGTGGACCGATGCCCTCGATGCGGGAGCCGAGTCGCAGGTGACGTCCGGATCGCCGGTGGTCCAGCCCTCGAAGAAGCAGAGTTTTCTCCGGGTCGGCGACGCACACGCGCGTGTCGGACTGCATGTAGTGGACGTAGCGCGCGATGGTCGCGAGGTGCGCCGGTGCCGGCCGTGGCGACGATCCACGCGGGCTGCGGGAACCGCTCCAACTCCAGCTGGCGGAAGATGGATTCGGCGATGTTGTTGTTGCCGCGCCAGTCCGTGGCGCGTTCCGCGTAGGTGAACTGGTCCATGTAGTGGCCGCCCGTGTCGGCCGCGAGGCGGGCGGACTCCTCGTACATCGTGCGCGGGTCGTCCACGAAATGGCACTGCCCGCCGTGGAACTCGATCAGGCGGCACTTCTCGGCGCTCGTCGTGCGGGGCATGACGGCGATGAAGGGCACGCCGATCAGCTTCGCGAAGTACGCCTCGGAGACTGCCGTGGAGCCGCTGGAGGCCTCGATCACCGGGCGGCCGGCCGGATCCAGCACATTGCACAGGCCGTAGAGGAAGAGCGAGCGGCGAGCCGGTGTTCAGGCTGCCGGTGGGATGGGTCGACTCGTCCTTGAGGTACAGGTCGATGCCCCAGTGGTCCGGCAGCGGGAACCGGAGGAGGTGGGTCGGCAGAACGGTTGGCGTCGGCCTGCACCTTGCGGACGGCTCTTTCAGCCAGCCGCGGTAGACGGTGTCGCTGTGGTCGACGTCGAGGGTGGCGCCGGTCCTGGTCTGCTGGGGGGTGTCACGGCGGGGGCTCCTTAGGGCCTGTCCGGCGGGTGGCGCGGCCGGTACACCGATCATAAACAGGCTTCCGCACGCTTCTCACCTGCATAAACGCATCTTGAGCAGCTCAAAGGCGCCCCTGGAGGCGCGGTGGACCGTTGCGCACCACCCCCGGCAAAAGCCCTCGGGGGCGCATTCGCGCGAGTGCTCCGGGTGGCCTATGCCCGGGTGACGTGCGCACTGGTGCGCGACTTCGGTGACGGGCAGACTGCACCGCGCGGGACGAAAACGCCGGACAGGAAGCCACGCGCGAGGAGGGGGCAGGAGGGCATGGCGGAGCCGGAGTTCACGGCCATGGGGGTGCGGATCGGTAAGGGCCTGCGCTCCCTCACCCGGGCCGGGCAGGTCCGGATCAGCGACGGCAGGCTGGAGTTGCTCACCAGTTACGGGAGCGAGATCGACAGCGCACCGGTGCAGGCGGTGCGGGCGTCGAAGCCCTGGTTCGCCTCCGGGGCACGCGCGCTGGCCGACCTCAACGGCAAGCGCTACTCACTGACGTTGGGCGAGCACGACCCCGCACCGGGCGAGCCGGGACCGCCCGCGGCACGCCGCTTCATCGAGGCCGTACGCAGGGCGGCACGCCGTGACGGCTGAGCGCCGCCGGGGCGGGCGGCCCGGCGGGGGTGACGGTGGTGGCCGAGCCGCGGTGGCGCCGGGCGAGCGAGGCGAGGAGGCGCGGGGCGGCCGAGCCGCGGTGGCCCTCGGTGGCCGACCGGCGGCGGTGGGCCGTGGTGGCCCCACGGACGTGGGCCGTGACAGCCATGCCCGCCTGAGTCGTGCAGGCCACGTCGACGTGAGCCGCGCAGCCGCTCGGACGAGCCATGGCCGCCACACAGCCGCGAGTTGCGCGGCTGGACCCCCTGCGTCACTCTGGTCTCACGTCACTCTGGGTTTACCGGCGATAACGCTGCGAACCAGCCGCCGGCCACGACAGCAGGCGGCAGTTCACGCAGGCGCGCTGCTGGATCCGAACTCCGTGTTCTTCCGGACCTCACGTCGGGGAGTCGCAGCCGTGATCAGTCACCCACGCAGGCACTGCACGGTGGAGCTCCAAGCCCTGCCGTCGCGGATCGGCCAGGTCCGCAGAATCGTATCTGCACAGTTGCGCTACTGGCATCTGGATGCCCTGATAGACCGAGCGGCGCTCGGTGTGACCGAACTGCTCTCGAACGTCCACCGGCATGCCCAACCCGACAAGACCTGCACCGTGGAGATCGAGCTGCTGCTCGACCGCCTCATGGTGTCGGTGCGCGACCGCGACCCCCGCCTCCCGGTGGTGGCGGACGCGGATCCGCTGGCCACCTGCGGGCGCGGTCTCGCGATGGTGGCGCGATGAGCGAGAGCTGGGGGGTGCGGCCCGACGGCGACCAGGGCAAGGTCGTCTGGTTCACGCTGCCGACGGCCTCGCCCCCGGTGAAGGCGCCCCCACGCCCGGCCCGCCGCACGGCCTCGGAGCCCGCACCCGGGTTCGCGGAGGCCGAACCCGTCGGCCGTACGCCCGAACACGCTCCCGCCCGGTCGGCCGTTGTCGGCTGACCGGGCGGTGAGAGGGCCTCGGCGAAGTCACCGCAGGACCGAGGCCCGTCGCTCCGCCGCGATGGCGCGCAGCACGTTGACGAGCGTGTCGGAGTCCTGGATGCGGTGCGGCGCCCAGGCGGCGCGGGTGACGACGTAGTCCCCGCGAGTTCGGACTGCCCGTACACCGCGCGGACGGTGAAGGTCTCGCTCCGGCCGTCGGTGAAGGTGAGCCGGGCCGTGTCGCCGAGGATGAGGGCCTGCTTGTCGGCTTCCTCTCGGTGATCGCGATGCCGTCGGCGCCAAGGGCGTCCAGGGAGCCCCGCACGGTGCCGAGTTCGAAGGTGCGCTCCAAGGCGACGGGGTCGGTGACGGTCAGCGCCCGCCCCTGTCCGTACGGCCGAACTGCTCGTCCAGCACGGACAGCCTGCGCCAGTACTCGTCCTCGTCGATCTCGCCGGAAGCGAAGCGGCGGCCGAGGACGGCGATGGGCGAGTCGCCGGTCGGGCGGCTGTGTCCACCCCGCGCCACGGTGCGCGACGGCCGCGCCCGACGGTGCGGCGCAGGACGGTGACGGCGCCGACGATCACTGCCGCCCAGATCAGCGGGAAGAGAAGGATCCACGGGCCGGGGCCGCCGTCCAGTGTGCGAGGGTCTGCATCTCGAGTCATCTCCAAGTCGCGTCATCGGATCTTTCGTCGATGCCTCGAGACTCGCGCCGCAGGGGCTTCCGGGTCGTCGTACGGCCAGCGGCAGTGCGGGTACCTCACGGGAGTAGTACGCAGGGCCGGTTCCGCTGCTCCAGAGGGCTCGGATTTCTGTAACTACTAGTATGTACAGTGACGGCATGAGCACCTCGGACCGACTGATCGAGTCCACCCGGGAACTGCTGTGGGAGCGCGGCTATGGGGCACCAGCCCCAAAGCCATCCTGGAGCGCGCGGGCGCCGGGCAGGCAGCATGTACCACCACTTCAAGGGGAAGCCGGATCTCGCCCTGGCCGCAATCCGGCGGACCGCCGAGGAGATGCGGGCTACCGCCGCGGGAGTACTCGACGGTCGGGGAACGCCGTACGAGCGCATCGAGGCGTATCTGCGGCGCGAGCGCGATGTGCTGCGCGGCTGTCCGATAGGGCGGCTGACGATGGACCCGGACGTCATCGCGAACGACGACCTGCGGGCGCCCGTCGACGAGACGATCGACTGGCTGCGTGAACGGCTCGCCGGGATCGTCGAGGAGAGGCAAGGAGCAGGGCCAGTTCGCGCCCGGGCTCGACGGTGAGTCGATCGCGGCGACGATCGTCGCAACCGTCCAGGGCGGCTACGTCCTCGCCCGCGCGTCCGGTTCGCCCGCCGCCTTCGATGCGGGCGTCCGGGGTCTGCTCTCCTTCTCTCACCGCGCTAGGAAGGCGGCCCGATGCACGCGATGCAGTACGAACTCACTCTGCCCGCCGACTACGACATGAAGATCATCCGCCGGCGCGTCGCGCGCAAGGGGCACCTGCTCGACGAGTGGCAGGGCCTGGGCTTCAAGACGTATCTGATGCGCGAGCGAGGTGTGCACGGATCGCCGGTCAACCAGTACGCGCCGTTCTATCTCTGGAACACCGTGGCGGGCATGAACTCTTCCTCTGGGGAGGCCCTTCCAAGGGATCGCCGACGACTTCGGGCGGCCGTCGGTCCGGCAGTGGACGGGCTGGCGTACGAGGAGGGCGGCGCCGCCCACTCCTCCGCTCGGACAGCGGTGCGGCGGCGCCGACGGGTTCCGACCGACGGACTGTTGAGCGAGGTCATGGCGGAGGCGGTGCGGGAGACCGGCGGCTGGCCGGCAAGGACGGTGCGGTGCTGGCGGCGGCCGCCGTGGACACAGGTCACTGGGAGCTCGTCCACTTCTCTCTGTGGGAACACGACACGCCCAAGACCGAGGGCGATGTGTTCGAGGTACTGCGCATGTCCGCGCCGGGACGCGATCGGCTGGCCCGATCATGTTGATCTCTGACCAAAGGCCACTTTCGGCCATGACGACCGTGCAGAGGATGGGAGGTGACAGGCCGCCATGGTCTGCGGAGGTGACGAAAGGCAAGGACATGGCACTGGAGATGCGCGATCGCTGTGAGCGCTGCGAGACGGCGGCTGCCGCTCGACGCGCCCGCCCGCATCTGCTCGTACGAGTGCACCTTCTGTGTGCCGTGCAGCGAAGCGATGCGGGACGTCTGTCCCAACTGCGGTGGCGAGCTGGTCCCCAGACCTCGCCGTTCCTGACAAGGAGGACCCCCACACATGCCCTTCGTCCGCATCGATGCCTCGGATCCGACCCCGAGCGGCTGGAGGCCCTCGGCCGTGCCGTGCACGACGCCCTGGTGGAGGCCATCGGGATTCCGGCCGACGACCGGTTCCAGGTGCTGGTCGGTCATGACGGCAGCCGAAACACCCTGCGCTACGACGACGGCTATCTCGGCATCCGCCGGGACGACGGCCTCGTGTTCGTCACGATCACGATGCGCTCCGGGCGGACACCCGCGCAGAAGCAGGCGCTGTTCCGGCGGACAGCAGAACTCGCCCACGAGTACGCGGGGACCGAGCCGCGGAACGTGTTCGTCAACCTGCTCGAGAACGAGCCCGTCGACTGGTCGTTCGGCGAGGGGGTCGCGCAGTACGCCGACAGCCGCGCCCGTCGATTCCCCCACCCTCACCGGACCGTCGTCCTAGGCCACGGCAATGTCCACGACGGTCGGAGCTTTGCCGCCGCGCCAGAGCCTCATGCACGGGGTGGTGTCGAAGGCGCTCAACAGGGCGATGTCCGCGGGGAGTTCGGCGGCCGGGTAGGCGATCTGCTCGTACGCCGCCTGGAAGCGCGGGCCCAGCGGCGGGCGCCGAGGCGCGCCGTGCGGGAGCAGTTGCCGACCATGTAGGCCACGTCCCGGGCGTGCATGTAGGGCAACAGTGAGTCGACGGCCTCGATGACGGATTCGTTGACGATCTCCGACCAGGGGTGGCCCCGCTCGGCGAACTCGTCGACCTGGGCCGTCATGGTGGCGACGAACACCCCGGCGGTGAACGGGTCGACGGGCAGCTCCCTTCGGCCCGCCGGGCGTGCGCCCGCTCGCTCACGGCCACATCGGCGAGCCGCCGATCCGGCTCACCCTGCGCGTGCCGAGCCGCTGTTCGGCCAGGATAACGCTGCGCAGCTCGGTGCCGTCGGCGACCTCGTCGTAGATCTCGGCGACGATCTCGCGCGCGGGTCCGTACGCCGCCGTGTACGCGCGGTCGAAGACGTCCCGGCCTACGGCGTCCAGGCCCTCGCGCACCGCCTCAGGCCGGCCCGGGAGATCGTGCGGGCGATCGGGCCGGTGACGTTCTCGCACGAGCGCTCGTACGCCGTCACTTCGTCGTCCCCGGCGAGGCGGTAACGGGCGTACAGGCTCTCGACGATGCCGTGCACGGCGCCGAGCAGGATGGCGCGCTCGCCGACGATGTCCGACAGGTACTCGCTGTCGAGCGTGGTGCGAAGGTGTACGGCGAGCCAGCGCCACCGACCAGCCGAGCGCGAGGTCGACGGCCCGGCCGTCGGGGTCGGCGTGCACGGCGAAACTGCTGTTGATTCCGGCGCCGTTGATATCGGCGCCTGCTCGTAGAGCCTGCGCACGGAGTCACCCATCCCCTTGGGGCACAACGGCGATCACCCCGTGGCCCTGCGGGAACTGGGCGCCTGTCTCCCGCAGGTGGCCGAGCAGGAAGCCGTGCGAGAGGCCGATGACGGCGCCCGGCTTCAGGACGGCGAAGATCTCCGGGTGGTGGGCGGCGAGCGCGGCGTCGGCGATCAGCAGGATCACCAGGTCGCTCTCGGCGGTGACGGCGAGCCAGTCGCCGAGCGTGCCGTCCTCCTCGGTGAAGCCGTGGGCGCGGGCGTCGGCGGCCGAGCGGGAGCCGGGGCGCAGTCCGACGGCCACCGGATGCCGGTGCCGGCGAGGGAGTCGCGCAGGTTGCGGGCCTGGGCGCGGCCCTGTGGGCCCCAGCCGATCACGCCGATGCGGCGGACGCCGGCGAAGGCCTGCGGCAGCAGCGGGAAGAGGTGCGGCCGCCGCAGGATGGTCTCGGTGCCGCCGGGCACGTTCATCGTTTCGAGGGGGAAGACGCGGAGGTGTAGGTGGTGGAGGTCATGGTCGAGTTGTAGGCTCCACGCTGGTGTTGCAGCAAGCGCAACTTATGCAGCGCACCGTTTCGTCACCTGAAACAGCGAGGTCGAAGGGCATGCGCGACGATCACCGGGAGCTGCGCCTCTTCCTCCATCTGGCGCAGACGCTGAACTTCGGGCGGACGAGCCTCGACTGTCATGTGAGTCCCGCGACGCTGACCCGGACCGTGCAGCGGCTGGAGGCGGACCTCGGGCACCGACTGTTCGACCGGGGTCCGCGCGGGTGTCGCTGACGGCGGAGGGGCATCGCTTCCGTGCCTACGCCGTCAGGCACTGGAGTTGTGGCGTTCCTACCGCGAGGAGCATCCGACCCGGCCGAACTCACCGGCCGTCTCACGGTGTTCGCCACGGTGACCGCCTGTCAGGCACTCCTGGCCGACCTGTTGGGGCCGTTTCGCGCCACGCATCCGCAGGTACGGCTGGATCTGCGCACCGGAGACGCGGCGGCCGCGCTGGCCCGGCTGGACGAGGGGAGGTGGACGTGGCGGTCGCGGGATCCGGCGCGGCTGCCGGAGCCGCTGGTGAGCCGGACGGTCGCGGTCACCGAGCTGGTCTTCGTGACCGCCCGGGACCGGCCGGACTCCGGTCTGGAAGGGCCCTTCGTGCTGCCGCACCGGGGCTGGTCCGGGAGGCGGCCGACCGCTGGTTCCGGGGGCGCGGCGGTTCCGAGCTGGCCTGCGAACCGGACGGCCACGAAGGGCTGTTGACGCTGGTCGCCCTCGGCTGCGGCACCGGCGTGGTCCCCGCCTCGTACTGGAGCACAGCTCGATGCACGACCGGCTGTCGGCGGTCCCGCCCCTGGTCCGCCGCCGGAGCCGTTGCCGATCGGGCTGTGCGTCCGGCGGACCGATCTGCGCCGCCCGGCGGTGGCGGCGCTGTGGAGCTGACGGAGCGGACGCCGTAGGCGTCACGCCGTCGCCAGTGCACCCAGCGGATCGTCGCACACGGCTGCCACGCCAACTCCGCGGCGCCGACCAGGCTGTTGTGGTCGAGGGAGCAGGCCAGGATGGGGACGCCGCCGCTGCGGCCCCACAGGCTGCGGTCGGCGACGACCGCGCGCAGCCGGTCGGGGTCGGCGTCCAGGAGGGTGCGGTGCAGGCCGCCGAGGATGATCCGGTCGGGGTTGAGGATGTACCAGGCCGGCGAGTCCGAGGCGAGGCGGTCGATGAGGGCCTCTGCGGCGCAGCGCGTGCGCCCAGGGGCTCGGCTCGGTGCTCTGGCGGATCGGTCGTGTTGCGGCGCGCTGGACAGGGACACCTCGGGGCCCGGCGCTCGCGGCCAGCCGTCGTGAGGAAGGCCAGCGGGTCGGCCTCGACGTCGAGGCAGCCGCGGCTGCCGCAGTGGCAGGGGCGGCCCTCGGGGTTGACGGTGAGGTGGCCGACTTCGAGGGCGAGGCCCGAACTGCCCGAGTGCAGCCGCCGTCGAGCACCACGTGCACCGCCGACCCCGCGGTGCCCGGTGGCCACGCACAGCAGGTCGCGGGAGCCGCGCCCGGCGCCGTGCGGTGCTACGCGAGCGCGGCGAGATTGACGTCGTTGGCCGCGAAGGCCGGTCCGGTGACGCCGGCCGCGGACGCACTCGGCGAATCTCCCGCACGGGCGCGCGCCCGGCCACGCCAGGTGCAGTGGTTCAGCGCCAGGCCCTCCGGCTCCGCGACCGCCGACGGAACCGCGAGACCGGCGCCACGCACCGCCGCCCGGTCTCCCGCAGCAGCTCCGCACCGGCGTCCACGACGGACCGAGCACCTTCGCCGGATCGGCGTCGACGACCTCGCAGCGCGGCGCGGTCGCACGATCCGCCCGCCGAGTCCGACAGTGCCGCCCGGAACCCGTCGGCGTGCACCTGCGCGGCCAGCGCCACGGGCCCGTCCTCGGCGAGCTCCAGCCGGTGCGAGGGCGGCCCTGGGAACCGGCGGCGGCACCCGGCCTGCGCGTCGACCCGGATCAGCCCCAACGCCTCCAGCTCGGCGGCCACCGCGCCGGCCGTGGCCGGGTGACGCCGAGTTCGGCGGTGAGCACGGCCCGGGTCGGGGCCCGCCGGTGTGCACGAGCTCCAACGCGGGCCCGAGCGCGCCGCGCCCCGGTCCAGTCGCGTCCTCGAGGTGGTCCCTTCCCCCGCCGGCCGGGGGTCCGCTTGCCGCTCATGAGGGCGAGTCTCCCATGATCCGCACGTCAGCCGGTGTCCGCCGGGAAGCCGCTGACCCGCAGGGTGATGTTCAGCCGTCCGGCCAGGCCGAGCCAGGGCGGTGCGGTGCCGGCATGCACCCGCGCACCCCGTGGTACGCCATCCGCGACGGCCCGCCGAACACGAACAGATCACCGCTGCGCAGCTCGACGTCCGTGTAGGGCCGGGCCCGGGTCTCGGTGTTGCCGAACCGGAAGACGCAGGTGTCACCGAGGCTCAGGGACACCACCGGCGCGGCGGACTTCTCGTCGCTGTCGCGGTGCATGCCCATGTGGGCGTCGCCGTCGTAGAAGTTGATCAGCGCGATGTCGTACGCGGCTCCCGTGGCCGCCTGTGCGCCGAGCGCGTCGGCCACCGCGCGCCGGCCCAGCTCACCGAGCCACGCCGGGAACGGCTTCACGGGGGCGCCGTCTCCGTCGACGACCGTGCGGGCGTAGGCGTACGGGTACCCGTGCCGGCCAGGGCACTCGGGGTTGTCCCGTACGGCTCGACCGCAGTTCGGGCACCTCCGTACAACGCCCCAGTGCCGGCCCAGGCAGACCTGGCGGGCGTCATCGTGCCGCCGCCGGGCGTGCGGACCGTGCGCAGTCCCGCGGGCGGCGCGCCCATTCCCGGCAGGCGCTCAGCAGCTCGCGCTGACGCTCCGCGTCGAGCCAGTCCGGCACGTGCACCGCACCCGGCGCGATCTCCGTACGGTTCCTGGGGAACAGCTCGGCCTCCATGCCGTCCATCCTCCCGCACCGGCCCTGAGCTGCGGCTCGGTTAGCCTTGACGGCACGATGAACGACCGTATGACGACGCCCTGGGGAGAGCTCGCACTGACTCGCTTTCCCGAGGACCCCGTGACCGCCTGCGTGCCTGGGACGCCTCCGACGAGTACCTGCTGCGACACCTCGCGAGCGAGGGCGTGCCGCTGTCCGGCACGGTCGTGGTGCTCGGCGACCGCTGGGGCGCACTGGTGACCGCGCTGGCGGCGCACAGGCCGGTGCAGATCACGGACTCGTTCCTGACGCAGGAGGCGACCCGCGCGAACCTCGCCCGGGGTGGCGTCGAGCCCGGCACAGTTCGCCTGCTCACCACCC
Source organism: Streptomyces sp. F001 (assembly GCF_004187715.1). Taxonomy (GTDB): domain Bacteria; phylum Actinomycetota; class Actinomycetes; order Streptomycetales; family Streptomycetaceae; genus Streptomyces; species Streptomyces flavusporus. The sequence goes on from NZ_QZWF01000001.1 coordinate 271,737, forward strand.
AGGATCCGCCGCCCGACCGGGTGGACGTGCTGCTGGTGCGGGTGCCGAAGAGCCTGGCGCTGCTGGAGGACCAGCTGCTGCGGCTGGCGCCCGCCGTGCACCCGGGCACGGTCGTCGTGGGCGCCGGCATGGTGAAGGAGATCCACACCTCGACGCTGAACCTGTTCGAGCGGATCCTCGGCCCGACCCGTACCTCGCTCGCCGAGAAGAAGGCCCGGCTGATCTTCTGCACGCCGGATCCGTCCCTCGTCCGGCCCGACAACCCGTGGCCGTACAGCTACGTGCTGCCCGGCGGCATCGGTCCGGTGTCCGGGCACACCGCCGTCAACCATGCGGGCGTCTTCTGCGCCGACCGGCTGGACATCGGCACCCGCTTCCTCCTGAACCACCTGCCGGACACGCGCGGCCCGCGGCGGGTCGTGGATCTGGGCTGCGGGAACGGTGTCGTCGGTACGGCGGTGGCGGTGGCGAACCCCGAGGCCGAGGTGCTGTTCGTCGACGAGTCGTTCCAGGCCGCGGCGTCGGCGGAGGCGACGTACAAGGCGAACGGCGTGCCCGGGCACGCCGAGTTCCGGGTCGGGGACGGGCTGGCCGGCGTGCCCTCCGGCAGTGTCGACCTGGTGCTGAACAATCCGCCGTTCCACTCGCACCAGGCGACGACCGATGCGACGGCGTGGCGGATGTTCACCGGCGCGCGGCGCGCCCTGCGGCCGGGCGGCGAGCTGTGGGTGATCGGCAACCGGCACCTCGGGTATCACGTCAAGCTGCGGCGGCTGTTCGGCAACAGCTCGCTGGTCGCCAGTGATCCGAAGTTCGTGGTCCTGAAGGCCGTCAAGCGGTAGTCGGCCGGCGGAGCGTGGTGATGATCCGTGCCACCGCGCGTGCCATCGCCTCCCGGCCCACGCTCAGATAGCTGCGCGAGTCGACCGCCTGGGGGTGGGCGGTGAGAAACTCCCTGATCGCGCCGGTCATGGCGATGTTGAGTGCGGTGCCGACGTTGACCTTGGTGATGCCGCCGGCGACCGCCGCCGTCAGTTCGTCGTCCGGACCCGAGGAGCCGTGCAGGACGAGGGGGACGTCCAAGGTGCCGGAGAGGCGTTTGAGGAGGGCGTGGTCGAGGGTGGCGGTGCGGGTGGTCATGGCGTGCGTGCTGCCGATGGCGACGGCCAGGGCGTCCACGCCGGAGTCGGTGACGAAGGCGCGGGCCTCGGCGGGGTCGGTGCGCGCGCCGGGCGCGTGGGCGTCCAGCGGCGGCCGTCCGTCCTTGCCGCCGACCTCGCCCAACTCGGCCTCGATCCAGAGCCCTTGGGCGTGCGCCCAGTCGGCGGCGGCCCGGGTCGCGGCCAGGTTCTCCTGGTACGGCAGCCGGGACGCGTCGTACATCACGGAACTGAACCCGGCGTCCGGTGCCTGCCGCAGCAGGGCGTCGCTCTGCACATGGTCGAGGTGCAACGCGACGGTACGGCGGCCCGTTCGGCGGCGGCGACGCGCGGGCGAGCGGGAGCAGTCGTCCGTGGCGGAACCTGACCGCGTTCTCGCTGACCTGGAGGACGACGGGTGCGCCGACGGACTCGGCGCCCGCGACGACCGCCTCGAGGTGCTCCAGGTGATGATGTTGAAGGCGGCGACGGCGGCTCGGGCCGCGGCCGCGCGGGTGACGAGTGCACCGGTGGTCACGAGGGGCACGGCTGCTCCTTGCGGGCGGCTCAGAGGATCACCGAGCGGGTGAGGTGGCGGGGCCGGTCCGGGTCCAGGCCTCGGGCTCGGGCCACGGCGACCGCGAGCCGCTGTACGCGGACCAGCTCGGCGAGCGGGTCGAGGCCGCCCGCCATCCATCGGCCACCGGTGGCCCGCACCTGCTCGGGAGCCCTTCCGGCGCCGTACCGAGCATCCAGGTCGCGGTGGAGCGCGTGGTGATGCTGATGGGTCCGTGCCGGTACTCCATCGCCGGGTAGGACTCGGTCCACGCCTGGGCCGCCTCCCGCAGCTTCAGGGCGGCCTCGTGCGCCAGGCCCACGGTCCAGCCGCGGCCGAGGAAGGTGAACTGGCCGCAGTCCACGAGGCTTTCGGGCAGCTCGGCGGCCAGCGCGGTGCGGGCGTCGGCGACGACGGCCTCGGTGTGCAGTCCGAGGCGGGCGCGCAGCAGGGTCAGCGCGGTGGTCGCGAAGCGCGTCTGCACGACGGACCGTTCGTCCGCGAAGTCGAGCACGACGACGTCGTCGGCGGCGTCCGTCACGGGCGTGCTCGGGTCGGCGGTGATCGCGGTCGTCCGGGTGGGGCCGCTCACCTTTCCGAGCAGGTCCAGCACCTCGGTGGTGGTGCCGGAGCGGGTGAGGGCGACGACCCGGTCGTACGGGCGGCCGTACGGGAACTCCGAGGCCGCGAAGGCGTCCGTCTCGCCCTCACCCGCGCCTCGCGCAGGGCCGCCGCGGCCTGCGCCATGAAGTACGACGTGCCGCAGCCGACGATCGCGACCCGCTCCCCCGGTGCGCGCAGCGCGCCCCCGTGCCGCGCCGCCAGGACGCGGCGCGGGTCCAGCACTCCGGTTGGCTGCGCAGCTCGTCCTCGACATGCGTCATGCGACACCCCTCCCTGATGATTGTTCTTGCAAGTTACTCCCCACTTTCGAGCATCAGCAAGCATTTCGCGCACAGTCAGGTGCGCTAGGGTCGCCGCAGAACGAGGAACGGACGGAGGGTGCGGATGTCGCGCGACGCCCGCTGGAAGGCGCTGCTGGAGCTGCTCGTCGAGCGCGGCCGACTGGACGTCGAGGAGGCGGCTGCCGAGCTGGCGGTCTCGGCCGCGACGATCCGCCGTGACTTCGACCAGCTCGCCGAGCAGCAGATGCTGGTCCGCACCCGGGGCGGAGCGGTCGTGCACGGCGTGTCGTACGAGCTTCCCCTGCGCTACAAGACCGCCCGGCACGCCTCCGAGAAGCAGCGCATCGCCAAGGCCGTGGCCGATCTCGTCGCCCCCGGCGAGGCGGTGGGGCTGACCGGCGGCACGACCACCACCGAAGTGGCCCGGGCCCTGGCCGTGCGCAGCGACCTCGCCGCCGGCTCGCCCGCGCTCACCGTGGTCACCAACGCGCTCAACATCGCCAACGAGCTGGCCGTCCGCCCCCAGTTCAAGATCGTGGTGACGGGCGGGGTGGCGCGGGCGCAGTCGTACGAGCTCATCGGTCCGCTCGCCGACGGCGTGCTCAGCCAGATCACCCTCGACGTGGCGGTGCTCGGTGTCGTCGCCCTGGACGTGGTGCACGGCGCGGCGGCGCACGACGAGGCGGAGGCGTCGATCAACCGGCTGCTGTGCGAGCGTGCCGAGCGTGTGGTCGTCGCCGCGGACTCCAGCAAGCTGGGCCGCCGGGCGTTCGCCCGGATCTGCGCCGCGGAGACGGTGGACACCCTGGTCACGGACACGGCGGTGGACGAGCACACAGTGCGGCGGTTCGAGGAGGCGGGGTCGCGGTCCTCGCGGTGTGATCGACCGGACTCCCGATTCGCGCCGTCTGCGTACCGGACCCTCGATTCACGACGCCCCTGTGTTCGATCGCGCCTAAGCTGGAACCGCGCCGGCCGCACCGGGCGAGGGAGGCTGTGATGGCCGAGACACCGAGGGACGAGGGGTTCGGCGCTCACGGTATCTGCCGATCGCCGAACACGGGCTGATCGGCGATCTGCGGAGCGTGGCCCTGGTGGGCACCGACGGCACGATCGACTGGTACTGCTGGGGCCTTCGACGCGCCGAGCGTGTTCGCCTCGATCCTGGACGCGGAGCGGGGCGGCACCTTCGAGCTGGCGGCGAGCGTGCCCGGGCGGACCAAGCAGTTCTACTTCCCCGACACCAACGTCCTGATCACCCGGTTCTTCACCGAGGACGGCGTCGGCGAGGTGCAGGACTTCATGCCGATCAGCGGCGAGTCGACCGAGGCCGAGCGGCACCGGCTGATCCGGCGTGTGATGTGCGTGCGCGGTTCCCTGCCGTTCAAGGCGCGGGTGGCGCCCGGTTCGACTACGGGGCCCGGCCGCACACCCTGCGGATGGTCGGCGACGTGGCCGTCTTCGACTCCGAGGACCTGTCCCTGGCGCTGACCGCCACCGTGCCGCTCGAGGCCGACGGTCCCGACGCGTGGGCGGACTTCAAGCTCGCCGAGGGCGAGTCGGCGGTGTTCGCGCTGGACCGGGTCGGGGGCGATGTGACGCCCCGCCGGTGCCCGCACATGGAGGCGGAGGAGCAGTTCGGCGAGACGGTGGCCTACTGGCGCCGCTGGCTGTCCGCCTCGAAGTACGGGGCCGCTGGCGGGAGATGGTGCACCGCTCCGCGCTCACGCTGAAGCTGCTCACGTACGCGCCCACCGGCGCGATCGTGGCGGCGGCGACGACGAGCCTGCCCGAACAGCTCGGCGGCGAACGCAACTGGGACTACCGGTACGTCTGGGTGCGCGACGCCGCCTTCTGCGTGTACGCGCTGCTGCGGCTGGGCTTCACCAGCGAGGCCGAGGCGTTCATGAAGTTCGTGACCCGGCACATCAGTCCGGGCGCCGGCTGCCACGCCGGCCCGCTGCAGATCATGTACGGCATCGACGGGCGCACCGACCTGCCCGAGCGCGAGCTCGACCATCTGGAAGGTACGGGGCTCCGCGCCGGTGCGGGTCGGCAATGCGCCGCCGAGCAGCTCAGCTCGACATCTACGGCGCGCTCATCGACTCGATACCTGTACGACAAGTGGGCGCAACCCATCTCCAGGACCAGTGGGACGACGTCTGCGCGCTGGTCGACTGGGTGTGCTGCCACTGGACCAGCCGGACGAGGGCATCTGGGAGACCCGCGGCGGCCGCAAGAACTTCCTGTACTCGCGGCTGATGTGCTGGGTGGCGATCGAACGGGCGATCCGGATGGCCAACCGGCGCGGGCTGCCCGCCGATCTTCCCGGTGGCGGCAGTGCCGCGACACGATCTACCGCCAGATCATGCGCCGCGGCTGGTCCGAGCAGCGCCAGGCCTTCGTCCAGCACGAGGACGGCGAGGTACTCGACGCGGCCGTGCTGATGATGCCGCTGTCGAAGTTCATCGCGCCCACGGATCCCAAGTGGCTGGCCACCCTGGACGCCCTCACCAACGAGCTGGTGTCCGACTCCCTGGTCTACCGCTACGACCCGCAGGCCAGCCCCGACGGTATGCGCGGCGACGAGGGGACGTTCTCCATCTGCTCGTTCTGGTACGTGGAGGCGATGGTCCGCGCCGGACGGGTGGACGAGGCGCGGCTGGCGTTCGAGAAGATGCTCACCTACGCCAACCATCTGGGCCTGTACGCCGAGGAGATCAGCCACACGGGCGAGCAACAGGGCAACTTCCCGCAGGCGTTCACTCATCTCGCCCTGATCAGCGCGGCCTTCAACCTGGACAAGGCCCTCGGCTGACCGGCCGGCCGGGCCCCGCGGCCGGCGCCGCGCTGTCACGTCCCGGCCGCCAGGCGTGCCGTCGTCTCCATGAGGGAGACGGTGAAGGGTGTCGGGGCTCGGTGAGCACCCGCGGGGCCGGGCCCTGTTCGACCAGTTCGCCCGCATCCAGGACGGCGATGCGGTGGGCAAGTCGAGCGGTGTCCAGGTCGTGGGTGATGAGGACCAGGGAGAGGTCGTCGCGGTCGCGGAGCAGGCCCGCGAGGACGTCGAGGAGGCCGCGGCGGGTGACCGTGTCGAGGCCGGAGGTGATCTCGTCGCAGAGCAGCACCCGGGGCTGGGCGAGCAGGGCGCGGGCCAGGGCTGCGCGCTGGAGTTCGCCGCCGGAGAGCCGGGCGGGGCGGCGGCTCGCCAGTTCCTCCGGCAGGCCGAGGCGGGTGAGCGTGGCCAGGGCCTCCGCCTCGGCCGTCTCCGCGTCGGCACCGCGCAGGCGTACGGCGGTCCGGGCGACCTGGTCGAGGACGGGCCGGTAGTCGTCGAAGGCGGCGCGGGCGTCCTGGAAGACGTACTGCACGGCCGCCAACTGGTCACGGTCGCGCTGCCGCAGACTGTGCGGGAGCGGGCGGCCGTCGAGCAGAATCTCTCCGCTGTGGTCGCGGTGGAGTCCGGCCAGACAGCGGGCGAGGGTGGTCTTGCCGCTGCCGGAGCGGCCGACGACGGCCAGGCATTCACCGGCCTGCACGGTGAGCTCGGTACGCGCACCGCCACCGTCGTACCGCGGTCGCCGTCTCGGTGACGTGCCGTCATGTCCCGTACGTGCAGGACCGCTTGTGCCGCAATCGGGGGCGGCTCGTGCTGCGGGCCCGGTGCCCGTGCGTCGAGCAGCCGGCGGGTCCACTCGTGCCGGGGCGCGAGCCACAGCCGCTCGGGCGGGCCCGACTCCACCACCTGCCCCGCCCGCATCACCAGGACGTCGTCGGCGAGTGCGCGGACGACGTCGAGGTCGTGGCTGAGCAGAACCACCGCGATGCCCTTCGCCGCGACCGCGGACAGCTGGTCGACGATACGGGACTTGGTCAGTGCGTCCTGGCCCGTGGTGGTTCGTCCGCGACAATGACCCGGGCGCCGAGCAGGAGCGCCTGGGCGAGGACGACACGCTGCTGCTGACCGCCGGACAGCTGATGGGGGAAACGGCGCAACAGGGCTTCGGCGTCGGGGAGTTGGGCGTCGGCCAGGGCCCGGAGCAGGAGTTCGCGGGTGGCTGCCCTGCGCTCGCGGCGCGGCAGGTGACGCACCTGGGTGCGGGCGATGTCGTTCAGGAGGGCGCAGACCCGGCGGGCGGGGTTGAGGACGGCCGCCGGGTGCTGTGGCACGTACCCCACCAGGCCGCCCTCCGGCACCCGCACGTCCCCGGTGACCCGGGCGCCGGACGGGTACTCGCCGAGCAACGCCAGGCCCGTGGTGGTCTTTCCGCTGCCGGACGCGCCGACCAGCGCGGTCACCCTGCCGGGCAGGACCCGCAGGTTCACTCCGTCGACGATCGCCCGGCCGTCGATCTCGACCCGCAGGTTCGCGATCTGCGCGACGGGATCCACTCGGTTCAGCTCCTGGGTCACGGCCGTCGTTCCTTGTCTGTGCTGCGGTGGCTCGACGCGGCTGTTCCGCGCTGGTCCAGTGCGGCGTCGAAGAGCAGGTTGCTGCCGTCGTCAGGGCGATGATCAGCAGGGCGGGCACCACCACGGCCCAGGGCTGCACGGCCAGGCCGATGCGGTTGCGGTCCACCATGACCGCCCAGTCGGCGGCGTCCGGTGCGACGCCGACGCCCAGGAAGGCGGCCGTCGCCACCAGGTAGAGCACGCCGGTGAGCCGGACACCCGCGTCCGCGGCGAGCGTGCGCAGCGTGGCACGGCCGACGTAACCGACCGCCATCCGCCACCAGGTCTCGCCCTGCATGCGCAGCGCCTCGACGGCAGGCCGTGCGGCGGCCTCCGCGGCGGCGGCCGCACGATCCTGGCCGCGTCCGGGATGTTGACCGCCGCGACCAGCAGCGCCAGCCCGACCGCACCCGGCTCGAACACCGACGCCACCAGCAGGATCAACAGCAGCGACGGCACGGCGAGCAGCACGTCCAGGGCCGCATCAGGAGCTCCTCCAGCCACCTCCGGTGTGTGAGCGCGCTGAGCAGACCGAGGGGCAGCGCCACGGCATACGCCAGCGCGGTCGCCGCGAGCGCGGTCACCACCACGGGCCGGCCTCCGTGCAGCACCTGTTGCCACACGTCCCTGCCCACGAAATCGGTGCCCAGCCAGTGGCCGTCCCCGAGCGTGAACGACGTGGCGCGCGGCCCCGGATCGCCGGCGAACAGCGGCCCCAGCAGGGCGAGGACGAGAGGTACGCCGATGACGGCGACGCCGAGCGCGAATCTCCCCGTGAACCTCACGCGGCCACCCCCGCCCGTGGCGCGAACCGGTGGGCGACGAGGTCGGCGCCCAGGTTGAGGACGACGGTCAGGACGCCGAACACCACGGCGAGGCCCTGCACCACGGGCACGTCGCGTTCGGCGACGGCGTTGAGCAGGACGGTGCCGAGTCCGGGGATCACGTAGAGGGCCTCCACGACGATGACGCCGCACAGCAGCCAGTCGATGGTGCGGGCGAGTTGCTGCGCGGCCGGAGCGAGGGCGCCCGGCAGGCGTGCGCGTAGCGGACGCGGATGCCGGCGACGCCGTAGCGGCGGGCGTGCACCGTGTACGGCGCGGCCAGCGCGTCGACCATCCCGGCCCGCACCAGCCGGGCCAGTGAACAGACCGGCCGGGACAGCAGCACGAGCACCGGCAGGACGAGTACGCGGGGTGGGCGAGCAGGTCGGTGCCGTAGCCTACGGCGGTCGGTGGCAGCCAGCCCAGCTGGAGCGCGAGCACGGTCACCAGCAGCACCCCGAGGGCGAATTCGGGATCGCGTACACGGCGAGCGTCACCGAGCTGACGAGCCGGTCGATCAGCCGGCCCGCGTGCCGCGCGGCCAGCACGCCGAGGCCGAAGCCGATCGGCACGAGCAGCACGACGGTGAGCGCGGCCAGCAGCAGGGTCGGGCCGAGGCCGTCACTGATGTACCGGCCGACCGGCCGCCGGAGGCGAGCGAGGTGCCGAAGTCGCCGTGCAGCAGGCCCGCCGCCCAGTCGGCCAGCCGCTCGTGCGCCGGCCGGTCCAGGTCCATGGCCTCCCGGATCGCCTCGATCCGCGCCGGGTCCGGCTGGTCGCCGGCGAGGGCGACCGCGGCGTCGCCCGGCAGCGCCTCGGTGAGCGCGAAGACCAGCAGCACCACGGCCACGGTCTGCAGGGCGCCGAGGAGCAGCCGCCGGGCGACGAAGGAGCGCAGTCCGCTCACGCCAGCCACACCTTGTCGAACCGCGCCCAGTCGAGCGTGTTGGCGGGGCGTTGCGTTCCACCCCCTTGACGGTGCGGGCGGTACCGAGGATCCAGTCGGCGAAGCCCACACCAGGAAGCGCCCTCGGCATGCAGGCGGCGCTGCATGCGCTCGTACACGGCGGCCCGTTCGGTCTTGTCCCGGGTGGACTGGGCCTGCTGGTAGAGCGCGTCGAAGTCCTTGTGCTGCCACTTGGTGGCGTTGGTGGTGGAGTCGGTGAGCAGCCGCTGGGAGATGTGCGCCTCGATGGGCATGGCGCCGGAGCGGTAGCAGGCGAGGGTGCCGGAGTCGAGGATGTCGCTCCAGTACGAGTCCTTGCTGCCCATCCTGACCTCGACGGTGACGCGCCGCCTTCTTCGCCTGGTCGCGGAAGATGCCGGCGGCCTCGGTGAACCCGGCGGCGACGGCCGAGGTGTCGAGGGTGACCTTGAGGTTCTCGGCGCCCGCCTGCTTCAGCAGGGCGCGGGCCCTGTCGAGGTCCTGCTCGCGCTGCGGCAGACCGTCGGCGTAGTACTCGTAGCCCTTGCCGAACAGGTCGTTGCCGACCTCGCCCGCCCCGGACAGGGCGCCGTCGACGAGTTCCTTTCGGTCGGCGATGAGGAAGAACGCCTGCCGCACCCGCTGGTCGTCGAAGGGCGCCCGGTCGGTCTTCATCGTGAAGGCCTGCATGGCGCTGTTGCGCAGGCGCACGATCTCGATCTGACCCTGGTTCTCGTGCGCGCGGGCGGTGGTGGGGTTGAGCTCGTGGGCGTACTCGACCTGGCCACCGAGGAGGGCGTTGACGCGCGCGGACTCCTCGTTGGCGACGAGGAACTCGAGCTCGTCGAGGTAGGGGGCGCCCTCCCAGTGGTCGTCGTAGCGGCGGACGACGGCGGAGCGGCCGGGGTGAAGGACACGAACCGGAAGGGCCGGAGCCGATGGGCTTTCTGTCGAAGTCGGTGGCGTTCTCGGGCACGATGTACGCGCCGAACGCGGCCAGGATGTTGGGGAATTCGGCGGTCGGCCGCTTGAGCACGAACTCGATGCTCCGCTCGCCGGTGGCGCGGCTGGCGTCGAGGTCGATGGGCTCCAGGGACGCCTTGGCGCGGAACGCCTGCTTGGGGTCGGCGATCCGGCGGTAGCTGTAGAGCACGTCCTGGGCGGTGACCGGTTTGCCGTCGTGGAAGGTGGCCTTGCGCAGGGTGACCTGCCAGCGGTCCAGCGTCTTGTTCGACTCCCACTTGGTGGCGAGGCGGGGTTCGGCGGACAGGTCGGCGCCGTAGTCGGCGAGCTTGTCGAACAGCGCCTTGGCGCGGGCCACGTCGACGAAGAGGTTCGCGAGATGCGGATCGAGGGTCTCGCTGGCGCCGCCTCCGGCGAAGGCGGCGCGCAGCCGTCCGCCGCGCCTGGGCTTGCCGTCGCCCTCGCTGGCGCCGGGGCTGTCGGAGGAGCCGCAGCCGGTGAGGGCGAGCGCGCCGAGGGATGCGGCGCCGGTGGCGGCGAGGAAGCCGCGGCGGCGCAGGCCTGGGAAGCGTTCGTCGTGCATGAGGAATTCCTTGGGAGAGACGGGACAGGTCAGTGGGGGTGTTCAGACGCGCGACGACGTGCAGCCGGTCCGCGTCGGTGCTCGCGCCGGGCAACTCGCCCTCGCGCCAGGGGGGTTCGGTACGCGGTCCCGGGCCGTCGTACAGGCCGAGGACCTCGAAGCCGTGGGCGGTCAGGAAGTGGCGCAGCTCCTGCGGGAACAGCAGCCGCCACGCCGAGCGCTGTTCGACGGGCGCGGAGCCGTCGTCGGCCGTCCAGATGCGCGTACGGCGCAGGAGTTGGGCGGTGCGGTCGACCGTGAGCGTGGTGCTGGAGCGGTACTCCGTGCCCCGCCAGGTGAACTGTTGACCCTGGGCCGGTCGAGCAGGTCCGTACGGCCCAGGAAATAGGCGCCGTTGCGCATCTCCGCGACCAGCAGGCCGCCCGGTCCGAGGGCCCGTCGGCAGGAGGCGAGGAAGCCGTCGAGCTGGTCGTTGGTGTGGCAGTACAGCAGCGCGCTGTCCAGGCACACCACCGCATCGAACGTGCCCAGGTCGAAGCCGTGCAGGTCGGCGCGGACGTATGCGGGCCCGGGGTGATGGACACGGGCGTACCGAGCATCGCCTCGGAGAGGTCGGCCCCGGTGACGGTGCGCCCGGTGCTGTGCAGGAACGCCGCATCGCGGCCCGTGCCGCAGCCCATGTCCAGCACGCGCGGGCCGGCGCCGTGCCGGCGCAGGCAGTCCTCGGTCCAGCGGCCGGCCAGGCGGTCCGGGTCGGGAAACGGGCCTCGTACAGCTCGGGGTTGTCGGTGAGGAGGTTGCGCGCAGTTGTCGTAGGGGACATGTCTCTCCTCAGGCCGCGGCGGGTACGGCGGGCTTCGGCGGGGCCGGCAGTGCGTTCAGCCGGTGCAGCCAGGCGACGCCGAGCGCGGAGGCGAGCCCGAACAGGGCGCAGCACACCCAGGGCAGCCATTCGGCGCCGTGCTCCCCGGTGTCCATGGCCCAGCCGACGACGTGTTGCCGAGGGCGGCGGCGATGCCGGAGACGACGTAGAAGATGCCGTAGTAGGTGCCGGTGAGCTCGGGGCGGCCGAAGCCGGGATCAGTTCCATGACGAACGGCGAAGCGATCATGACGCCGACGTAGAGCAGCAGGGTGCCGAGCAGGACCGGTAGCGCGTCGAGGAGCCCGTCGGAGCTGCTGCCGGCGACGAGTGCCGGCGGAGGAACGCCAGCCCCATCAGCAGGAGTCCGGCACTGATCCAACGGGCTCTGCTGCCCCGCTCCTTGAGGGCACGGGTGAGCCGCAGTTGCAGGGTGAGGTTGACGAGTGTGCCGACGAGGAAGACGAGGCCGGCCGCGCCGTCCCAGCCGGTGGCCTGCCGGGCGCCGGACGGCAGCAGCAGGTAGAGCTGGTTCTCCAGGGTGAACATGCCGACCATGGCGAGCGCGAACGCCAGGAACGCCGGTTGCCGACCACCTCGCGCCAGTCGGCGACGATCCCGCTCCTGCTCGGTTCGACCTCCCGCGCGGGCAGCACCAGCGCCTGGGCGACGGTGAGCGCGGCGAAGACAGCGGCGGCGGTGAGCGCGGACGTGCGGAAGTCGACGAGGAGGAGCAGGCTGCCGAGGAGCGGGCCGATCAGCGCGCCGGTCGTGGCGAACACGTTGAACAGCGCGAACGCCTCGGCCTTGCGCTCCCCCGCCTCCTGCGCGAGGTAGGCCCGCACGGCCGGGTTGAACAGGGCGCCGGCCAGCCCGCTGAGCACGGACGCCGCGAGCAGTACGGCCAGTCCGTCGCCGAGGCGAACAGCCCGAACCCGACGGTGCGCAGGGCGCAGCCGGCGATGATCACGCCGCGTGCGCCGAGCCGGTCGGAGGCGGAGCCGCCGATGATGAACAGGCCCTGCTGGCTGAGGTTGCGGACACCGAGGACGATGCCGACGACGGCCGCGGACATGCCGAGGTTCTCGGTGAGGTGGGTGGCGAGATAGGGGATGAGGAGGTAGAAGCCGGTGTTGACGCCGAGCTGGTTGACCAGCAGGAGGCGGACGGCGAGCGGGAACTGCCGCATCTCATGCCACGTTTTCATGCGCCACCTCCTCGATGCCGAGCCCCGGCAGGTCACCGGCCCGTACGAACCCGTCCGCGCCGCCGATTCCGGTCCACGGGTCGTGGGCGAGCAGCAGATGCCCGTCGAGGTCGGCCCAGCGGGCGCGGTCGGCGAGGTGGACGGCGGGGGCGAGGCCGAGGGTGCTGGCGGTCAGGCAGCCGAGCATCAGCGCGGTGCCGCTGCCCTCGATGGCCTCGGCGATGCGCAGGGCGGCGTGGACGCCGCCGCACTTGGCGAGCTTGACGTTGACGCCGTGCACACGTCCGGCCAGTCGGCGGGCGTCCGCGAGGTCCACGGCGTCCTCGTCGGCGATGACGGGCAGCGGGGAGCGCTCGGCGAGGCGCCCAGCGCCTCGGGTCGCCGGGGGCGACGGGCTGTTCGACGGCCTCGACACCGAGGTCGGCGAACCGTGGCAACAGGGCTGCGGCCTGCGCGGCCGTCCAGGCGCCGTTGGGGTCGAGGAGCACCGGGCGGCGGGGGCGGCGTCGTGGATCACGCGGACGCGCTCGACGTCGTCCTCGGGGTCGGGGGTGCCGGCCTTGACCTTGATGACCTGGAAGCCGCTCGCGGCCAGACGCCGGGCCTCGGCGGCGGCGTGCAGGGGTGCGGTGATGCCGATGGTGCGGGCGGTGGCGGCCACGGGGGCGGCCGGGGCGCCGAGGAGCGGTGGACGGGGCTGCCGCGCGTTTGCCGACTAGGTCGAGGAGCGCGGCGTCGACGGCGGCGGTGACGGCGGGCGGTATGTCGCTCCCGGCCAACTCACCTGCCCGCAGGGCGTCGAGGGCGCTCTCTGGGTCGGCGAAGCGGTGCAGGTCGACGGCCGCGAGGAGCCGTCCCAGGGTGTCGGCATCCAGGCCGTAGTAGACGCTGGTGACGGCTTCCCCATGGCCGCAGAGCTCATCGTGTTTGACGGTGAGCCACACGGCGTCGCGTGCGGACATGGTGGAGCGGGAGATGCGCAGCGGCTCGGCGAGTTCGAGGCGTACGGTGCGCTGGGTGGCCTTCACTGGATTTCTTTCGGGGAGTCGAGCGGGTCGGTGACACGGGTGCAGCGGACCCAGCCGGTGGCCTCGGCAGCGCGCGGGTGCGGTATCTCCACGGGGCGCCGGGCCGCGCCGACCGGGTCGATGCCGTGCGCGGTGGTGAAGTCGTCGTCGTAGACCGTGCCGAGGTAGCGGTGCGGGCCGTCGGGAAAGATGGTGGCGACGACCGCCCCCGGGTGCACACGGGCCGCCCAGGCGGAGACGAGCGCGACCGCGCCGGTGCTCCAGCCGCCGGTGACGAAGCTGCCTCGGGCCAGCCGGCGGCAGCTGTCCACGGCCTCGGCCGGGCCGACCCAGTGCACCTCGTCGAAGGCGTCGTAGGCGACATTGCGGGGGTGGATGCTGCTGCCCAGGCCGCGCATCAGCCGGGGCCTCGCGGGCTGGCCGAAGATCGTGGAGCCGGTGGCGTCGACGCCGATGAGCCGCAGAGCGGGCCAGTGCCGGCGCAGCGGGCCGATGATCCCGGCGCTGTGGCCGCCGGTGCCGACGCTGCACACCAGGACGTCCAGGTGGTCGAGCTGGGCGGCGAGTTCGGCCGCCAGGGAGGCATAGCCGGCGGTGTTGTCCGGGTTGTTGTACTGGTCGGGCCAGTACGCGTCGGGCAGAACGGCGAGCAGTTCACGCAGCCGGTTCAGGCGGGCGGCCTGCCAGCCGCCCTGCGGGGCCGGGCGGTCGACGATCTCCAGCCGGACCCCGTGGGCGCGCAGCAACTGCCGCATGGACGGCTCGAGTTCGCTGTCACCGACCAGTACGACGGGGTGGCCGAGCGCCTGGCCCGCGAAGGCCAGCCCGAGGCCGAGCGTGCCGGAGGTGGACTCCACCACCGGCGCGCCGGGCCGCAGTTCGCCGCGCTCGCGGGCGCCCAGCAGCATCGACACGGCGGCCCGTGCCTTCATTCCGCCCGCCGCGAGCCCTTCGAGCTTGGCCCAGAAACCGGGCTGCGGTCCGGGCAGATCGGCGGTGATGCGCACCAGAGGCGTACGGCCGAGCAGGGCGAGCAGTTCCCTGCGCGCAGCGGGCCGTACGGCCGTGGTCACGGTCATCGCTCGCTCTCCGGACAGTGGCCGCCGTAGCGGTGGATGACGCCGGGTCCGCCGTCGAGCCAGAAGAAGGGGTACGGCTCCGCGCACACCGCGCTCACTCCCTGGCCGAGGAAACGGGGCAGGACGGCGCTGCCGGTCTGGGCGAACACCACCAGTTGCTTGCCGTGCCGCAGCGCGTGCCGGCGCAGCGGCTCGAAGGTGCCGTTGCCGAGCGTCATACCGGAGACGAGCAGGGCGTCGCAGCGGTCCGCGGCGTCGAGCGCGTCGGTGACGACCGGCTCGTCCCACTCGGTGACACCGCCCTTGAGGTCGCACGGCACGTAGCCGATGCCGCGCGAACGCAGCGCTTCCAGCAGGGAGTTGACGACACCGACGACGAGCACGGTCGAGCCGGGCGGCACATCGAGCAGCTCGACGACGGCCTGGGCGCGGGCCCGCGACTTCTCCAGCGACGATCCGGCGGGCAGCGGGAACGGGCGCGCCCCGTGGTCCGGAGTGTGCGGGGTGACGTGCATCAGGTACGCATCGAGAGCGGCCACGCGGACCGGTATCAGCGGATGGTCGAGGAGCCGGGCGACATCGGCGCCCACGCAGTCGTCGAGCGCACCGTCGGGCAGGGCGCCGGGTTCGACCGCGCAGGAGCCGACGGCCTCGGCCAGGCGCAGGCTGAGGACCTCGTTGCGGTAGCCGGTGCCGCGCCCGGCGTGCCGTACGGCCTGTCGTGTGGTGAAGGCGACGGAGATCCGCTGGGAGGCGGGGTCCGGGCCGAACTCGCCGGTGCGGACGCGGTCCACGAGATCGAGAAGCGCCGGATACGTCGCCGTGTCGGCGGTCATCGGATCACCAGCCCCGCCCGCAGCCCGGCCAGCAGCGCCTCGACGCGGTCGCGGGCGCCGGGCCCGTCGGCGTCGCCCGCCATGACGTGCCCGAGATACTCGTTGTTGCTGCCGGCCGCCTTGACGGCCTTGCCGGACTCGGCGAGCTGCACCTCCAGCACGCCGGGTGCACCTCGCAGTTCGCTGCCGTCGAGCGCTTCGAGAGTGCCTGCGGTGTGCGGTACGAGGAAGCCGATGGCGGCGCTGCTCAGCCCGGTGTCGGTGCGCCGCAGGTCGGGGGCGGTGCCGAGGGCTACGTCCACGAAGGCGGCGGCGAGGTCGATGCCGGTGACGTGGCGGACGAGTTCGGTGATGCGGTTGCCGGCCGGCCGGGGGTTGACCTCGACCACGCGCGGCCCGGCGGACGTCAGCTTGATCTCGGTGTGCGCGACCACGCCGTCGGTCAGGCCGAGCGCCTTCAGGGCGCTCAGCGCGGTCTGCTCGGCGGCCTCGGTGTCGGCGGGCGTCAGGGCCGCCGGGAACATGTGGCCGGTCTCGATGAAGGCGGGCGCTCCGCCGATGCTCTTGTCGGTCACGCCGACGACGTGCACCGCTCCGCCGTGGGAGACGGTCTCGACGCTCACCTCGGCCCCGTCCAGCAGCTCTTCGAGCAGCACGACGGGGGCCCGCCGCTGACCGCGCGCATTGACCGGGAAGTCCGCCAACGCCTGGAGTGCAGCGGCGAGTTCGGCCTCGTCGTCCACACGCCGTACGAACATGCCCGCACACAGGTCGACGGGCTTGACGACCAGCGGGTAGCCGATCTCCCGTGCGGCGCTCGCGAGGTCGGCCCACTCCTCGTGGACGGCGAAGCGTGGCTGGGGCAGTCCGGCGTCGGCGAGGATGCGGCGGGTGGCGTCCTTGCGACAGGCGTTCTCGACCGCCTCGGGGCCGGGTCCGGGCAGGCCGAGGAGTCCGGCGATCCGCGCGGCCGTCGGCAGGTAGTAGTCGCAGGACGTCAGCACCCCGTCGAAGCCCAGCACCGCGTGCAGCCGCTCGGCCTTGGGCAGCAGGGCCCCGAGGTCGTTGGTGTCGGCGGTGATGATGTTCCGGGCGCCCAGCAGCGGATGCGCCGTTCCCTCCGGCGCGGACCGCAGATAGTGGTGCAGGTCACGAGTGAGGAAGGTGAACTCGTGCCCGCCCTCCCGTATCGCACGCGGCAGCAGCCTGCTCATCGAGCCGACCCAGCTCTCGACCACCAACAGATGACCCACAACTCTCCTTTGCGTGGCGCGACGTTCGGACGTCAGGGCAACCCGACGGACCCCTGTTTCGACGGGGCGCCGGTTTTGCGCTGCACACGTTATCGATAATGATTCCCATTGTCATCTGATCATCGAGAGTTTTCCGGAGAGACTCGTGACCCCTCCCCCACGCCGCACCGCCCTGCTGTGCGCCCTCGCGGCCGGCGCCGCGACGCTCCTCCCCACGACACCGGCACCGGCCGCCACCCCCACCCTCCGCTTCGGCGCCTGCCCCGACTCCGTACCGGCCCCGCCCGCCCCGGACCGCGTCGAGTGCGGCAGCGTGACGGTGCCGCTCGACTGGAACCGTCCCCGAGGGCCAC
Source organism: Streptomyces sp. F001 (assembly GCF_004187715.1). Taxonomy (GTDB): domain Bacteria; phylum Actinomycetota; class Actinomycetes; order Streptomycetales; family Streptomycetaceae; genus Streptomyces; species Streptomyces flavusporus. Next base: position 288,701 of record NZ_QZWF01000001.1, read on the forward strand.
GCATGGAGATAGCCGTCTCCCGGGTTCCCGCCTCCGGCACGCCGTCCGAACGGCGCGGCATCCTGCTGGTGAACCCGGGCGGCCCCGGCGGTTCCGGACTGCCGTACGCGGTGACCAAGCGGGCCAGACTGCCGGAGAGCGTCCGGCGTTCGTACGACGTCATCGGCTTCGATCCACGCGGAGTCGGCGCGAGCGCCCCCGTCGACTGCGGCCCGATGGGCGGTCTCTTCGACAGTCCGGGCGCGGATCCCGTGCCGGTCGGACCGCAGACGGAACGCACCTACCTCTCCTCGCTCCGCGAGCTGGCCGACGACTGCGCGACGGGCGCGAACGGCACACTGCCGTACATGTCGACAGAGCAGACCGCGCACGACATGGATGCGATCCGCTCCGCGCTGGGCGAGCCGTCGACGGGCTTCCTCGGCGTCTCGTACGGCAGTTACCTCGGCGCGGCGTACGCAGCCCGGTTCCCGCACCGCGTGGGCCGCATGGTGCTCGACAGCGTGGTCGGACCGTGGGACTGGTACGACTTCGATGTCGTCCAGAGCCGCGCGCTGCTGCGTCAGCGCGACACCTTCTTCGCATGGACGGCCGCCCACGCGGACCGCTTCGGCCTCGGTGGCCGTGCGGGCGCGGTGCGGGAGGCGTATCTGCGGGTCCGGCAAGGACTCGCGGACAACCCGGTGGAGGGCGTCGGTGCGGCGGAGTTCGACCGCGCCGTGTACCGCGCACTGGGGCGTACCGAACGCTGGGCGGGCCTCGCCGACGCCCTGCGCGCTCACCTGCGGGAAGGCACCGTTGCGGGCCTGCGCCCCGCCTCCCCCTTCGACAGTCCCGCATCACGCAACTACGAGGCGGCGAACCGCGTCGTCAAGTGCGCCGACGGCCCCGGCCCCGACCCCGCCCGGATCCTGGCGGACATCCGCCGCACCCGCCGTATCGACGCCCAGCCATTGCTGAGCGGGATGGAGGCGTCCACGTGCGCCCACTGGCACCACCGGCCCGCCCACCGCACACCGCTCGGCAGCCCCGACGCGCCCCCGGCCCTGCTGGTGGCCTCGGCGCACGACCCCGTCACACCGATCGAGGGGGCCCGCGAGCTCCGGCGACTCCTGCCCGGTTCGCGTTTGGTCACGCTGGAGAACGACTACTCGCACGGTGTGTTCGCCAGCAGGGGCAACGCCTGCGTGGACGACACGGTGGCCGCGTACCTCATCGACGGCACCGCGCCGGCGGCCGATGTGCGCTGCGCGGGGCCGGGCCTGCCCACGGCCTGACGACACACCACGGGCAGGCCTATATGAAAACGATTTTCACCTGACTGGTAGGGTGAACCGTCCGAGCCGGAGCGTCCGCGCCGTCGCCGCGCGGACGCTCCGCCCTTCTCTCATGCACGAAGGCCACAGAAGCCGGAGAACAGGAGCTTTCCCCGTGAGCGAGACCGAGCACCGCGAGTACACGGTGCGCCCCGCGACCCCGGCCGACGTGGACAGTGCACGGCGCGTCATGCTCGACACCTTCTACCGGGAGTTCGGATACGGTTACGTGCCCCAGTGGCACGGCGACGTGATGGACATCGAGGGCACGTACCTGGACGACCCTCGCCATCTGCTCCTCGTCGCGGTCCGCGACGGCGAGGTGGTCGCCACAACCGGTGTGCGCTCCGCGGGCCCCGCCCACCCGCCGCATCCGCGCCATCTGGCCGAGCGCTACCCGTCGGGTACGACCGCCCAACTGGTCCGCGTCTACGTCCACCCGGACCACCGACGGCGCGGACTCGCCCGCACCCTGGTCGACACCGCCTGCGACTTCATCGCCGCCACTCCCGGCTACGAGCGCATCTATCTGCACACCAACGTCGACGTCGAGGGCGCGGAGGCCTTCTGGCGCGGGCTGGCCAAGGAGATCTTCGACGCCCGCACCACCGGCGAGCACGGCCCGGGAGTGGCCACGGTCCACTTCGAGATCCCGGTTCCGGTGGGCAGGTGATCAGTGGGCGTCGTGGCTCTCCCATGAGGATCCGCGGGTCTTCCGCGACCGCGGGGTCGGCACCGAGCAGGGGCTGCGCCGTGACCGTACGGGGCGGTGCCCGCCTTGCGGACCCCGCCCCGATACGTCTCGGCCGATCTTCAGCCCTCAGCGCTTCCGGTACGCCGCGGTGACCTCGACCTCCACCAGCCAGCCCTTGACGGCCAGCGAGGCGACCTCCATCGTGGCGCGCGCCGGGCGGGCCTTGTTGGCGAGCAGCGGCGGCTTCGGGGCGGACGTGCCCATGGGCACCGGCACGACCTGATGCGTGGTCAGGTCGATGTTGGCGAAATACTGCCGGTACGCACGGTTCCATCCCGCGTAGTCGGCGGTCTCCGCGCCGGGCGGCTTCATCAGGTAGCACTTCATCGTGATGACGTCGGCCGGGCTGAGTCCCGCGGCCTCCAGGTTGGTCTTGATGTTGCGCAGCACGACGAGCGCCTGCGCCTCGGTGATCGTGACGCCGGTCGCGCCCTCGGTGAGGGACGGGTCGGTGTAGTACTCCGGAGTCCCTGGCGGCGCTGCCGGGTTGAGGGCGGACGGCCCGAGCCCGCTGCTCTGGTACGCGGCCACTTCGCCGCCCGTCGCCACGCCGTTCGCGATGGCCGGGTTGGACTGGCCGTCGGGCAGCATGACGCGCACCTCCTTCGGGCCGGGCCACCAGCCCCGGGCGTCGGCGAGCGCGGTGCCGCCCGTGAGGAGCGAGGCGGTCAGGGCCGTACCGATGACAGCCTTCGTACGCCGGTTCATGCGGCCATCACCCTCTCGTGGATGTCGGTCACGACCTTGCGGGCCGAACTGAACGCGCCGTGCTGCCAGGCGATGACGTGGCTGAGCCAGTCGCCGGCGAAGTACACGTGTCCGGCGGGCTGGTTGAGGAGCTTGTACTCGGGGCCGTACTGCGAGGGCCAGCCGACCCAGCCGCCCTCGATGTGCGGGGTGCGGTGCCAGGCCACGCTGAAGGAGTTGGCGAGTTCCGTGCGGTACTTCTCGCCGTGGATCTTCACACCGCGGCTCACCGCCCGCGCGAGCCGCTCCTCGTGCGGCAGGGCGCTGTACGCGAGGGCGTTGGCGCCGAAGTTGTAGTAGCCGATGAGGGTGCCGCGGCGGCCGAAGTAGCCGTAGGACGGGTACCAGATGGTGGCCAGGTCCGTGTCGGTGGGCGTGATCCCGCCGTAGATGTGCTCGTCGGTCTCCCACCAGCGGCTGCGGTACTCCAGGCCGATCTTGCCGACGGGTGTCGAGACGGGGTACTTCAGCGCGGCGGTGACGTCCGTGCCGAGGTTGTGCTTGATGCGGGCCATGACCATGGGCGGTACGGCGGCCACGACGAAGTCGGCGTGCCGGGTGCGGGTGCGGCCCTGGGCGTCCTTGTAGGTGACGTCGGCGCCGTCGGCCAGGTTCTTGACCTCCAGCACTTCGGCGCCGTACGTGATCCGGTCCCGCCCGATCGCCTCGGCCAGGGCGTACGGGATGGCGTCCATGCCGCCGACCGGCTGGAACATGAGCATGGCCTGGTCGTAGCCGAGTTCGAAGGAGAAGCGCTGCCCGACGCCGCTCGCGATGACGTCCGACAGCGAGGGCACCGGCCCCAGCACCGTGCCCTCCTCGAACGCTGCGCCCGGTTCGACGGAGTAGCCGCGCCGGTCGGTGCCGGTGTAGGCGTAGCCGTCCGCCTTGCCCTTGATGGCGCCGAAGTTCTGCAGGAAGGCGATCAGCCGCTCCTTGTCGGCGGCGGTGAGCTGTGCGTCCAGGGCGCCCTGGTCGGTGGCCTTGGCGAGCAGTTCGGAGACGTAGCCGTAGACGTCGGCCTTCGCGGTGCGCCAGCGGATCGGCTGTCCGGCGAGGGCGGGGCTGTTCTCGTGGTAGATGTACGCGTTGGCGTTCTGGTTGGTGAACACCTCGACGGGGACGCCGAGTTCACGGCAGTACTCGAGCGTGACGTGCGACTGGGGCAGCCGGGCGGGCCCGGCGTTCATGTACTGGCCCTTGGAGAACGACGCGGTCTGTTTCCGGCCGTCCAGGTCGGTCAGGGTCGTGCCGCCGCGCACGGTCCAGTTGCGGCCGCCGGGCCTGTCCTTCGCCTCCAGGATCCGGCAGTCGTAGCCGGCCTTGCCGAGTTCGTAGGCGGTGGCCAGGCCGGCGATGCCGCCGCCGAGCACCAGGACCTTCCTGGCACTGCGCCCGCTGAGCGCGAAGTCGCTCTTGCGCGGTGCCCGGTACTCCGCGGCCCGTACGTCCGGCACCGGTGCGAGGCCCAGCGCGCCCATCGCCGAATAGAGCACTCCCGCGCCGCCCGCGATCCCGACGGAACGCAGGAAGTCGCGCCGAGATGCCGTGGATCTCTCCGCAGCCATCCACTCCTCCTCACCCGCGCCCGTGATGCGGGCGCGGCGTCCGATCAACCCGGTCACGTGGGGGGTGAGTTGTTGCCGATGAGACCGGAGGTGCGAGATGAGCCTCGGTCAGGAGTGTTACGTCGCCATACCGATGACGTATCCGTGACATGAGCATGCGAGCGACAGGTGCATGCGCCCGGTCATGCCATGGGGACCGGCGTGGTGGTGCGTGCGATCCGGCCGAGCGGGCACTCGGTGGGCATGACCGAGGGCACAGCGGCGGCGCACGGGCAGGGACGGAGCGGACACCGGTCGGTGCCGCACACGGCGGACGTGCGCATCGAGGCGTGGGGAGCGAGCCGGGAGCGCTGCCTGGTGGAGGCCGTCCTGGGGATGGTGGAGGGCTTCGCCGACGTCTCCGGTGCGCGGCCCAGCGGCGAGGCCCGGCTGCGGCTCGCCGAAGGGAATGACGAGGACCTTCTGACCGCGCTGCTGGACGAGGTCGTTTTCCGGCTGGAGGTGTACGGCGAGGTTCCCGTCGGCCTGGAGGTCGAGGCGTCGGACGGCGGCCTCGATGTCCGGATGGCGGTGGCCCACCTCGGGGCGGTGGAGGTCACCGGTGCAGCGCCGAAGGGCGTGTCGTGGGAGGACCTGCACATCGGGCCCGGTCCGGACGGCTGGTCCTGCGCGGTCACCGTCGATGTGTGACGCGCCGGGCGGTCACCCCTTGACCACACCCAACGGAACCAGCCGGGCCACCGTGCGGGACAGTCCCGCGGCCTCGGTCGCCGCCACCACCGCGCTCACGTCCTTGTAGGCCTCGGGAGTCTCTTCGGCCAGACCCCGCCATGACTTCGGGCGTACGGCGATACCGGCCCGTTCCAGTCGGGCGCGCAGTTCCCGGCCCGTGACCGTGCGGGCGGCCCGGTGGCGGCTCAGGGTGCGGCCCGCGCCGTGGCAGGCGGAGTGGAACGCGTCGCCGACCGGCACACCCACGAGGACGTAGGAGGCCGTGCCCATGGTGCCGGGGATCAGCACCGGCTGACCGAAGTCCCGCAGGTCCTCGGGCAGTTCGGGGTGGCCGGGCGGGAAGGCGCGGGTGGCGCCCTTGCGGTGCACGCACAGCAGGCGCGGTGTCCCGTCCACCGTGTGTGTTTCGATCTTGGCGAGGTTGTGGGACACGTCGTACACCAGGGACAGCGGCACCCCTGCGACGCGGCGGAAGACCCCGCGTGCCGCATCGGACAGCAACTGGCGGTTCGCCCGGCCGTAGTTGGCGGCCGCGGCCATCGCGCCCAGATACGCCTGTCCCTCGGGGGAGTCGACCGGTGTGCAGGCCAGTTGGCGGTCGGGGACGGTGATGCCGTACCGGTTCATGGCGCGGTCCATCCTCCGGACGTGGTCGGTACAGATCTGGTGCCCGAGGCCGCGCGAACCGCAGTGGATCATCACGCACACCTGGCCGCGGGCGAGCCCGAAGGCGGTGGCGACCGGTTCGTCGTACACCTCGGCGACCTCCTGGATCTCCAGGAAGTGGTTGGCGGAGCCAAGGCTGCCGACCTGCACCAGGCCCCGCTCCCTGGCCCGCTCGCTCACCTGCGTCACGTCGGCGTCCGCGACCGCCCCGCCATCCTCGCAGCGGGTCAGGTCGCGCTCCTGGCCGTGGCCCTGCTCGACGGCGTACCGGGAACCGCCCTGCAGGATCCGCTCCAGCTCCTGCTGCCCGCTCAGCTGCCACACCCCTCCCGGGCCCGCACCCCGCGGAATCCGCCGGCCCAGGCCATCCATGATCGCGGGCAGCATCCCCCGCAGCCCCTGCCGGTCGCAGTCGGCCGCCAGCAGCCGTACCCCGCAGGAGATGTCGAAGCCGACCCCGCCGGGCGAGACCACGCCGCCCGTGTCCACGGCGGTCGCCGCGACCCCACCGATGGGGAAGCCGTACCCCCAGTGGATGTCCGGCATGGCGTACGAGGCACCGACGATGCCCGGCAGCGTCGCTACGTTGGCCACCTGCTCCAGCGACTGCTCGGCATCGCTCAGCAGGTCACGGGAGGCGAACACCACGCCGGGCACCCGCATCCCCGCGTGCGGGTCGATGCGGAAGCGGTAGGGGCGCTCCTCGACCAGTTCCATCGCTCGGTCTCCCTGACGCGAGAGTCAAACCCGTGAGTAACAGCTCGCGTGCACTCGTTTCACCCCGCACTGCCCGTGGCCGGCGGCGCGGGCACAGCCCGTGGGCCGTACAGCGCCTGGAGCACGTCGTCGTCGGTCAGCTGGTCGAAGTTCTCGTACCAGAGGCCCACGGCCATGAACGACTCGGGCCGGTGCAGGCAGACCACGTCGTCGGCCTCACCCCGCAGCAGCTCGACCGCCTCGGGGGAGCCCACCGGCACCGCCAGCACCACCCGCCCGGGCGCCTCGCGGCGTACCCGGCGCAGCGCGGCGCGGGCGGTCGCCCCGGTGGCCAGTCCGTCGTCGACGACGATCACGGTGCGGCCCTGCAGATCCGGGGCGGGACGGCCGCGCCGGTAGCGCTGTTCGCGCCGCTGCACCTCCTTGCGCTCCCGTTCCACGATCCCGGCGACGTCGGTTTCGCTCAGGCCCAGGCCGTCGAGGGTGCGTTCGTCGAACAGCGGAGGGTCGTCCCCGGCGATCGCCCCGACACCCAGCTCCTCCTGGAACGGCGCCCCGATCTTGCGGACGACCAGCACGTCCAGCGGCGCCTGAAGTACCTGCGCGACCTCGCGGGCGACCACGGCACCGCCGCGGGGCAGGGCGAGGACGACGGGGCGCGGGAGAGCCCCCTCCTCCCGCAGGATGCGCAGCCGCTCGGCCAGGTCCCGTCCGGCCTGTCTGCGATCACGGAACTGCATGCGCTGCCCTGCCTTTCTTCTCGGTCCTCAGCCTCTTCCTTCAGCCCTTGCCCCCGATGGAGATGCGGCGGCGCTTGGCTTCACCGGACTTGGGGAGGCGAATGCGCAGGACGCCGTCGTTCAGCTCGGCCTCGATCCTGTCGGCGTCGACGTCGGTCGGCAGGCTGGTGCGGTAGAAGAACCGGCCGCTACGGCGGGAGAGGACGCGGCCCTGGTCCTCGTCCTTCATTGCGCCGGAGATCCGCAGCTCATGATCGCCGACGTCGACGGAGATGTTCTCCCGCGGAATGCCGGGCAGCTCGGCCCGCACCTCGTAGGCGTCCTCGGTCTCGTCCTCCTCGACCAACGGCACCCAGAGGCCGCCGCCCCACGCGGGGGCCGTCCGCTGTTCGAAGAGGCGGCCCATGTCGCGCCACAGGTTCTCGAACTCGGACAGCGGATCCCAGTCGAGCAGACCCCGTCGGCGCCATGCTTCCGGAGAGCCGCCGGTACGGTGCACTGGAAAATCCACGACGCACCTCCGTTCTCCACCTGACCTGGTACGGGTATCCGCCGCCCGAGCGTCCACACGTCCCTGCCCGGCCGGTGTCGGACCGGCAGCGGGAGACCGTCCTCGCCGGTGGCACGATTCCGGCCCTCGCCCGGCGCAGCCGGTCGGCATGACCGGCCGCCCCAGGGATACGCCGGGGCGCATGACCGACAGCGACCCTCGCCGTCAAGGCGCCCCTGCCGTCACCGGGGGATCTGCTCCTGCCCTAACCTGAGGCACGTGAATGCACCGGGGGACATGATCGACGGACGTTTCGAGTTGCTCCAGCGGCTCGGCAGCGGAGGAATGGGCACGGTGTGGCGGGCCCGGGACACCGTGCTGCAGCGCGAAGTCGCCCTCAAGGCCGTGCGCCCGGATGCGGAGGCCTCGCCTGCCGTACGTGAGCGGGTCATGCGCGAGGCGAGGGCACTGGCGCGGCTCAGCAACCCCCATGTGGTGACGGTCCATCAGATCATCGAGGCGGACCCCCACCCGTGGATCGTGATGGAGCTGGTCCCCGGCAGCTCGCTCCAACAGCGGGTGGACGACGGCCCGTTGAGCCCGGTGGAGGCGGCGCGCCTCGGCCGCCAGGTGCTGGCCGGTCTGCGCGCCGCGCATGCGACGGGCATCCAGCACCGGGACGTCAAGCCCGCGAACATCCTGCTCCGCCCCGACGGCACCGCCGTCCTCACCGACTTCGGCATCGCCGCCCTCCAGGGCGCGACCGCGCTGACGGCCACGGGCGAACTCGTCGGCTCACCCGAGTACATGGCCCCCGAACGGCTCCGCGGGCGCGACGACGACCCGGCGTCCGACCTGTGGTCCCTCGGGCTGCTCCTGTACGTGTGCGTGGAGGGGGTGAGTCCGCTGCGCCGCGCGACGACGCTCGCCACCCTGGCCGCGGTTCTCGAGGACCCCGTTCCCCCGCCCGTGCGCTCCGGGCCGCTCGCCCCCGTCCTGCAGTCCCTCCTCGTGCGTGACCCGGCGGCACGCCCCGGCGCCGAGCAGCTGGACGCGCTGTTGGCGCAGGTCGAGTCCGGCACCGCACCGCCGTGGGCCAGCCGACTCTGACGACTCTGACAGCGGCACCGTGCCGCCGCCGGCCCCGGCCGCGACGCCCACACGAGCACCCCCACCCGGGCCCCGCCCGCCGCCGTACACCCGTCCTCGTCGCCGTGGCCGCCGTCCTGGCCGTCGGCGCGGCCACCGCGCTCGCGCTCACCCTGCACGCCCCCGGGGACGAGAAGAAGGACGAGACGACCGCCGGTGCCGTCGGCGCAGCGGGCGGCTCCGCGACGAGCACGTCGTCCGCACCGACCGCCCGCACGACGCCCCCGAGCCCGACGCCGAAGCGGACTCCGACGCCCACACCGACCGGTCCCGAGGCCTCCCCCACCCCGGTCGGCGACGGCCGCTGGATCGCCCAGCTGTACTCCGAACCGCTGTCCGCAGGCACCGCGGCCCGCGACCGGCGCCTCGCCCGGATCCGCGAGTCCGTGCCCGAGGCCGGCTTCGTGCGCAGTGACGACTACGCCTCCCTCCGCCCGGGCTACTGGGTGTTCTACGCCCCGGGCCCGTTCGCCGACGGCCGCGCGGCACTCGCCTTCTGCGCCGAGCGCGGGCGAACGACGGTGAACGGCTGCATCGGCCGCTATCTGAGCACCAGTCCGACCGATTTCGTTCTCCAGTGCCGCCCACCGGCAGCGAACCCCACGGGCCGCTGCACCCGCGACAGATAGGCGCCGGACGGCTCAGGCCTCACTTCTGCCGGGCGTCAGCGGGATCCCAGCCCTGATGGGGCACCGAGGCGAGCAGACGCCGGGTGTACGTGTGCTCGGGGGCGCTCAGCACCTGCCCGGTCGGGCCCTGTTCGACCACGACGCCCCGGCGCATCACCACGGTCTCGTCGGTGATGTGGTGGACAACGGCCAGGTCGTGGCTGACGAAGACGAGGGCGACACCGGTGTCGCGCCTGATCTCGCCGAGGAGTTGGAGGATCTGGGCCTGGATCGACACGTCGAGTGCCGCGACCGCTTCGTCGAGGACCAGGATCCGCGGTTCGACCGCGAGGGCCCGCGCGATGGCCAGCCGCTGCCGCTGGCCGCCCGACAGCGCGTGCGGCTTGGCGTCCGCCTCGCGGGGGCCGAGGCCGACTTGGTCGAGCAGCGCGGTGATGTGCGTGTCCGTCGAGGTGTGGCCGTGCAGCCGGAGGGCGATACGCAGGCACTGGCGGGCCGTCAGCCGGGGGTCGAGGGAGACGTAGGGATCCTGGAAGACCATCTGGATCTCGCGGGCTCTGGCCAGCCGGTCACCGCGGATGCGTCGCCCTCGGCCGGGCGTGCGGTCCCTGCCGTTCACCGTGATCGTGCCCGAGTCGGGCCGGGTCAGCCCGACGAGCATGCGGGCGACGGTGCTCTTGCCCGACCCGGACTCGCCCACGATGCCGACCGATCCGCCGCGGGGAACGGTGAAGGACACCTGGTCGGCGGCGGTCAGCCGGTTGCCGCCCGGCAGCCGGTAGGTCTTGCGCACGGCGTCGACGACCAGCAGCGGTGCGGGCGGAGGCGTGGAAACGTCGTTCACCGTGTACTCCCGGTGGGCTGCGCGGCGGGGCGCGCGGACGGATCGAGCGGGTCGGACTGAGCGGCGTACGGATCAGGCAGGTCGGGCAGGCGGCGGCACGCGGCCACGCCGCCGCCCGGGACCGGGAGCGGCTCCGGCTGCCATGTGTCGCAGGCCGGTTCGGCGTGTACGCACCGCGAGGCGAACGGGCAGCCGGTGAACGCGTCCGCGAGGGACGGCGGGCGGCCGGGGATCGGGGCCAGGGGCCGGGCCGAGTCGCCCAGTTCGGGTGAGCACGCCAACAGCCCGCGGGTGTAAGGGTGCCGGGCGTCGGAGAAGAGGCGATGTGCCTCCTGCTCCTCGACGACGCGGCCCGCGTACATGACGTACACGCGGTCGCAGTAGGCGGCGGCCAGATGCAGGTCGTGGGTGATGAACAGCAGCCCCAGGTCGCGCTGTTCGCGCAGCGAGCGCAGCAGGGCGAGGATGTCGGCCTGCGTGGTGACGTCCAGCGCGCTGGTGGCCTCGTCGGCCAGCAGCAGAGCCGGCTCGGCGGCGAGGGCGCCGGCGATGACGACGCGTTGCAGCATGCCGCCGGACAGTTCGTGGGGGTGCTGCCGGACATGTCGTTCGGGGTCCGGCAGGCCGACGGCGTCGAGGAGTTCGACCGCGCGGGTGCGGGCGGCGCGCTTGTCGGGGGAACCGGTCCGGGCGAGCCGTTCGACGAGGAAGTCCCCGATCCGGCGTACGGGATTGAGCGCGGAACGCGGGTCCTGGTGGACCATGGCGACCGTGCGGGCCCGGTGTGCGCGCAGCCGTGCGCCGGTCAGGGACAGGGCGTCGGTGCCGTCGACCAGGACGCGGCCGTCGGCCCGCGCATCGTCGGGGAGGATGTTCAGCACGGCCTTGGCGGTGGTGGACTTGCCGGAGCCGGACTCACCGACGAGGCCGACGACCTCTGAGCTGCGGACCTGCAGGGACACGTCCGCGAGCAGGGGGCGGGCGGCGGCGGGCAGCAGCACGGTCAGGTTCTCGATGTCGAGCAGCATGGCGGGCTACCTCCTGGCGCCGAGCCGGTCGGCGGCCCAGACGCCGACCACGTTGAAGGCCACCACGACGGCGGCGATGGCGGTGCCCGGCACGAGTGCGGGGAGCAGGGCACCCTGGACGATCGCGGCCTGCCCCTCCTGCACCATGAGCCCCCAGTCGGAGCTGGGCGGCTGGGCGCCGAAGCCGAGGTAGCTGAGGGTGGCGAGGCTCATCAGGGACTCGCCGAACAGGACCACCAGGTAGCCGGTGATCGAGCGGGCGAGGTTGGGCACCAGGTGGGCCACGCAGATGCGGGTGCCGCTCATGCCCTGGACGCGGTAGGCGTCGATGTAGGACTTGGACCGTTCGGCCAGGGCGACGCTGCGGGTGTACTTCGCGATCGTCGGCGCGAAGGCCAGCCCGAGCGCGATCACGGACGTCGTCATGCCGGTGCCGAACACGGCGATGACCAGGACGACGAACAGCAGGCCCGGGAAGGCGTACATCACGTCGGTGATCCGGGAGACGAAGGTGTCCACCCAGCCCCCGCGCCAGGCCGCGACCGTGCCGAGAGTGACGCCGAGAACAGCCGCGAGCAGGAGCAGCAGAAGCGGCGCGATCAGGCTCGTGCGGGCCCCGTAGAGCACGCGGGAGAGCAGGTCCTGCCCGGAGGCGTCCGTGCCGAGGGGGTGGGCGCCGGTCGTGCCGGCCAGGGACGACGACAGGTCGACGGCGTCCGGCGCGTACGGCGCGAGCAGGGGGGCGAAGAGGGCGGCGAGCACCACGAGCCCGAGGAAGGCGCCGGCGACGGTCACACCCCAGGGACGGCGCGGGTGCCGGCGGGTGGGGAGGAGGGCGCCGGCGGAGACGGCTGTCATACGGGGCTCCTCATGGCTTTGAGGCGCGGGTCGAGCAGGGGATGCACGAGGTCCACGACGGTGGTGACGACGATGTACGAGGTGACCATCAGCAGCAGGACCGCCTGGGCGACCGGGAAGTCGTGACCGTTGATGGCGCCGACGAGCAGGGAGCCGATGCCGCTGATCCCGAAGACGGTCTCGATGGCGACGGTGCCGGCGAGCATGCCCGCGGTGACCAGACCGCACATGGTGACGATCGGGCCCAGGGCGTTGCGCAGGACGTGCCGGCGGATGATCTCCCGTTCGGGCAGTCCGGCGGCCCGGGCCACCGCCACGTGCTCGGCGGTGCCTGCGTCCACCATGGCCTGCCGGGTGACCCGGCTGATGACGGCGAGCGCGCCGAGCGCCATGGCCACTGCGGGCAGGGTGAGGTGGTGCAGGGTGCCGGCGAGGCCCTCGCCGCTGCCCGTCACAGGGAACCAGCCGAGTTCGACGCCGAAGAGGGCGACCAGGGCGATGCCGCCGACGAAGGACGGCACGGACGCGGCGAGTGTGGTGCCGCCGACCACGGCCGAGTCGACCCAGCTGCCGCGCCGGACGGCGGCGAGCACTCCGGCCCCCACGCCCAGCACGACGAACAGGACCGTGGCGTAGCCGACGAGGGCGAGCGTGGTGGGGAACCGCGCCGCCAGCAGGTCGGTGACCTGGTCGCTGTACTGGAAGGAGCGGCCGAGGTCGAGGTGCAGGCAGTCCCAGAGCCAGCGGCCGTACTGGACGACCAGGGGCTCGTCGAGGTGGTACTGCTCCCGGACCGTGGCCAGCCGCTCCGGGGTGAGCTTGTCACGTCCTCCGGCCAGGAAGACGGCGGGGTCGCCGGGGGCCGCGTACACGGCGGCGAAGATCACGAAGGAGGCCGCCAGCAGGGTGGCCACCAGTCCCGCGATCCGCCGTCCAAGGGCGACGATCATGGTTGCTCAGCCCTTCTTCGCGCCGAGCCGGGCGGCCCAGGGCGAGTAGAGGTACGCCATCGAGGCGGGCGGGCCGGTGAGCTCGTCGTTCAGGACGAGGACGGCCGGCATCTGGGCGACGGGGATCCACACCGCGGCCTCGCTGAACTGCCGCTGGGCGTCGACGACGAGGGCGGCGCGCTTGCTGTCGTCGATCGTGCGCAGGGCCTCTTCGATCTTGCGGTCGTAGTCCGGGCTGCTGAAGCCGACCCAGTTGTTGGAGTTGTCGGACACGCCGTTGTCGTAGAAGCCGGCCGGGTCGCTCTTGGAGATGTACCAGTCGGCGACCAGGACGTCGATGTCGGCGCGGGCTTCCTGGTCGCCGTAGAACTCTCCGTACGTGGCGGACGGGACCGTCTTGATCTGCGCCTTGAGGCCGATCTGTGTGAGGGCGGCGCGTACGGCGTTGGCGATGACGAGGCGGCCCTGGGTGCTGTCGGTGCCGATCACGATGGGGGTGTCGGGCGCGGACTTGGCGTTCTTGACGAGTTCCTTCGCCTTGGCCAGGTCGTCCGCGTCGGGTGTGGCGGGGGCGCCGGTGAGCTGCTTCTGGGCGGCTTCGAAGGTGGCCTTCTCGTAGCCCCAGGCTCCGGAGCCGACGGGCGTGGCCCACGGCTGAACGAGTCCGCCGTACCCGGACTTCGCGATGCCCTCACGGTCGAGGGCCAGGGACAGCGCCCTGCGGATGCCGGGGTCGGCCAGTCCGCCGCGCTCGGTGGGGATGAGGGCGAGGGCGGCGGTGCTCGGACCGTAGTGCTGGTCGAGGCCGGACCTGCCGCGCAGGGCGGCGGCCGTGGAGACGGTGTCGAGGTAGGCGCCGTCGGCGGCCCCGGTGCTCAGCGCGTTGACCGTCGCGCTGTCCGCGGCCCAGCGGAAGACGACCTTCTCGGTCAGGGGCTGCTCGCCCCAGTAGTCGTCGTAGCGGGTGATGGTGATCGAGTCGCCGGACTTCCAGCCGGTCAGTTCGTACGGTCCCGAGCAGGCGTCGCCCTGGCCGGGTGTGCCGAAGTCCTCGCCCGCCTTCTCGACCTGCTCGCGGTTGTAGACGAGCCCGGCGTCGCCCGCGAGGGCCTTGGTGAACAGGGCGTCGGGCTGCTTGAACGCGATGGTGATCTCACGGTCGCCGGTCTTGGTCATCCGGCTGACGTTCGTGAACTCGTCGGACTGTTCCATCTCCGGCTCGGCGTGGCGCCGCAGGCTGTAGAGGACGTCGTCGGCGGTCATCGCGGACCCGTCGTGGAAGGTGACACCGTCGCGCAGCGTCAGTACGAGGGTCTTCGCGTCGGGCCGGATCTCCTTCTCGACGAGGGAGGGACGCACGGACATGTCGGGCTGGAGCTGATAGAGGCGTTCACAGACGTTGCCGAGGACGGTGCGTCCGGCGCTGCCGCCCTGGGTGTCGAGGTCCAGGGACTCGGGCTCGTCCTCGAGGAGCCAGTTCACCGAGTCGACGGTGCCGGTGGCTTCGACGGTGGTCGGGGTGAGCTTCAGCTTCGAGATGTCGACGTTCGCGGTGCCCTGGGAGGAACCGGTGTCGGCGCCGCTGCACGCGGCGGTCAGGGTCATCACCCCGACGAGACCGACGGCGGTGATACAGGACGTGAGTTTCATGGCGGGGCTCCTGAGCGGGGCGGGCTGAGGGGGCGGGGAGCTTCGCAATGTGGGGGGTGCGGAAGAGCGGATCAGTTCGGTGCGTGGGGGCCGTCGTAGAGGTTCCAGGGCAGGTGCTGGTACTCGCGGTCGCAGGGGGTGCCGGCCGTGACGTGGTAGTCGCCCGCGGTCAGGTCCACACAGGAGGACACCAGCGTGGTCCAGTGCCTGAGCTCGGGCATGCGCGGGTCGGCGTGGGTGCACAGCGACTCGGGGAATCCGAGGTGGTCCGACATCGCCTGCTTGATCAGCTTGCGGGACTCGTCCGGGCCGGTGGCCTCGCGCAGCAGGCGCAGGCCCTCCTCGGCGCGCGGGACTCGGACGAGGGAGTCGGGGGACAGCGGCCGGTAGTCCGCGGCGAGGGCGGCCGGGACGCCCGCCTGGTAGTGGTTGCCGTGCACGAGGAGGCCGTCGGCCGGGTACATCCAGCCGTGGCCGGCCGGGGTGGTCTCGATGTCGACGGCGAAGCCCTCACGGCAGGTCAGCAGGGCGTTGCTGGCGATGTGGGCGCGGGTGCGGTTCAGCACGTCCAGTGCATCGGTGATGGACGACTGGTCCAGGACACTGCGCCGGATCACGGTCTGCGGCAGCCCGACGGCGTCGTCGAAGCGTCCGCCGAGGCCGTTGGCGTTGAGGGCGATGCCCGCGGAGTTGGCGCCCTGGCGGCCGATCTGCCCGGCCTCCACCTGCATGATCACGGTGGGCTTCGGCGGCTGGACGATCCGGAGCATGACGACGGTGTCGGCGACGCCGGCCCGCCAGTCCCAGTTCTGTCCCGCCCAGACGTGGCCGTCGCCGCTCGCCGGGCCGTACGCGGCGAACGAGGTGCAGCCCTCGGCGGGCTCCTCGACCGGTCCGTCCGATCCGCTGGTACGGCCCTCCCGCATCCGCGCGAAGGAGTCGTCGTAGATGACCTCGCCGCGTGCGTTCAGCGCGAGCACGTCGAGCAGGTGCACGCCGGCACCGTCGGCGATGCCCTGCATCTCCTCCAGCAGGTGGGGTGCGTAGTCACGGACGGGCTCCAGCCAGCGGGCGGCCCGCGCGGTGACCTGCTCCCAGGTCAGGCCGGAGGACGCCCCGAAGGCTTCCGCGTAGTAGCGGAGGGCGGCGTCCAGCTGGGGGGCCACGGCCTCTCCGTACTGCCGGCCCCTCTGGGACGGCGTCCCGGAGATGTCAATGACCGGAAGGCTGCGTTTCATGGAGAGGCTCCTCGAAGGACCGACGTGCTGTAACATTCGTTTCAGGTGTTCATGTTCCTGGAACGAGTTGTTCAGAGCGTAACGTCGATACCGCGGGAGTCAAGAGGCGTAATGGAGATTTCAAAAACGGGCAGTGCGGCCCCCGGAGGACTCACCCGCCTGCGCGCCACCGTCCGCGACCTGTGGGACGAACTGTCCGCCTCCGAACGAACCGTCGCGCAGTACCTGGTCAGCGCCCCGGTCGAGCAGGTGATGTTCGCCAGCACCCAGGAGCTCGGCACGGCCAGCGGCACCAGCAACGCGACCGTCGTACGCGCCCTCCAGCGGCTGGGATACGCCGGACTGCCCGCACTCAAGCGTGAGTTGGCGGCGGACTTCACCGCCGCCCAGGCCCCCGACGTGCGGCTCGCCCAGCGCATCGCGCATGTCGGCAAGGACCTCGACAAGATCTGGAACGACGTTTTCGACGAGACCCAGGAGCGCATCGACCAGTGCCGACGACTGGCCGACGCCAAGGCCCTCGAACGAGCGGTGACGGTACTGGCCGAGGCCCGCGAGGTGTTCTGCTATGGCGTGGCCGCCTGCGAACTCGCGGCCCGCCACCTCACCCGCTCCCTCGGCCGCATCGGCCGCCGGGCCCGCTTCGTCGGCGCCACCGGCTTCGCCCTCGCCGACCCGCTGCTCGCCCTCGGCCAGGGCGACGCCGTCGTCATCTTCCAGCCGGGACGGCCCTTGTCCGAACTGACCGTTGTGGTCGAACGAGCCCGCTCGGTCGGCGCCAGGGTCGTCTTCGTCACCGACGAACTGAGCGATGCCTACGGGGACCGCGTCGACTCGGTCCTCCTCGCCCCCTACACCCCCACCGGAACCACCAACGAATCACTGACCGGCCTCGTCATCGCGGACGTTCTCCTGCTCGCCCTCACCACCCTCGACGAAACGTCCGCGGTCGAACACGCCCACCAGCTCGACGCCCTGCGCGGCCAACTCCTCGATCCGGGCGACCAGCGCGGCCGACGGGCCTGACCGCCCTGGAGGGGGTCGCAGCAGGGCCGGGTCAGGGACGGTTGAACCCGTCGGCTTCGAGGACGGCTCGGGCGAATTCCCCGGGTGCCTCCTGTGGCACGTTGTGGCCGATGTTCTTCAGGGTGCGGTGCGCGTAGGGGCCGGTGAACTTGTCGCGGTAGGACGAGCCGTCACCCGGGGGCGCGAAGGGATCCTTCTCGCCGTCGAGGGTGACGGTGGGTACGGCGATCGTGGGGCCCGCGGCAAGCCGCTGCTCGAGTCGGTCGTGGCGCGGGTCGCCGTCGGCCAGGCCCAGCCGTCGGCGGTAGTTGTGGACGACGATGTCGACGTGGTCCGGCAGGGCGATGATGTCGAGCGCCACCACCGCCTGCCGGGCGTTGCGGAACGTCCGTTCCGACAGGAATCCCGCCGGCGAGAGTCGCCCCGGCGGCACCCACGCCCACGATCCCGCCGAAGCTCCGCCTGTCGAACATCCGGACTTCCCTTTCGCCATCAGCGTGTCCGGCGTTCTCCGTGGCCATGCGATCAGAAGACCTGCGCGAAGCAGCCGAATCCGATCACAGCCGCCGTCACGATCACTGCAAGGACCGTGCACATCCGTCGCACCTGCACCGGCATCCTCGAGACCCTTGCCGCTCCGCGCGGCTCTACAGGCATGTACGCGCGAGCCATTCGTCCTCGTTGTACGCGTCTCGCGCCGGATCCGGCGCGATGGCCGGCCGCTCCTCGATGGTGTCCTCCAGGCGAATGCGCTCCGGCAGCCTGCCGAACCGCGCCCGGCGCGCCACCTCCGCGGCGTCCGTGTAAGTGACAGCCATGCTCAGCTCCTTTCTCGACACACCAGCGACAGGCTTGCATCACTGGTTCAACTGGTGACGATACTTGCAGTCGGCTCGCCACCCGTCAAGCCGGTGACGATGCACGAGGGCCGGTGGCGCGATTGCAGAACCTCGCGGTCACCCGTCAGAATGGTGATGTGAATCTGGATCATGTCTTCGTGTGCGGAAACCCGGCGCTCGACTTCGCAGCGACACTCCGGGCCCGCCGGTCCGTACGGTTCGAAATGTTCGTGTCACCGGACCGGCTGGACGCCTGGTACCTGGGATCCGGAGTCGTGGATGCCGTCTCGCCGAGCCAGGAATCCGACGTCGAGCAGGCCATAGCGGTGCGGGAGGCCGTCTACGCGCTGGCCACCAACCGTCGGCGCGGCGAGCCGTACGACATGGAAGCGCTCGCTGTGCTGAACGACACCGCCCGCAGGCCCCCCGCCACACCGCAGCTCACCCCGGCGGGCCGGTGGACGGCGGCGACTCCGGAGCAGGCACTGTCCACCGTGGCACGGCACGCCGTCGAGCTCCTGAGCGGACCGGATGTGCCGCTCATCAAGGAGTGCGGCAATCCGGAGTGCACCCGCATCTACATCGACCGGTCGCGCGGCATGCGTCGGCAGTGGTGCGGCATGGAGTCCTGCGGCAACAAGATCAAGGCCGCGGCATACCGCGCCCGCAAGCGGCAGGCCCAGCCGGCGGAGACGGTCTGACCGACGGCCCGGGGGCAGCTCGTGGGGCGGACACCGCGTCGGCCATCCTGAAGCTGAGGCCGGCTGGGCGGCGAAGGGGAGCTGTGGTGACGGGCCGGCCGCTGACGGCAGGCCATCTGAGTCACCTCCCCTGTCCGGCCCGTTCCCAGCCGCGGCGCGGGGCTCGGGCGCCGAGCTGGGTGTCGCGGCTGCGGTAGACGATGTAGGGGCGGGTCAGGTAGCCCAGGGGCGCGGTGAGCATGTGGACGAGGCGGGTGAAGGGCCAGGCCGCGAACAGCAGCAGCGCGCTGAGGGCGTGGAGCTGGAAGAGGATCGGGGCTCCGGTCATGAGGTCCGGGTCGGGCCGGAGGTAGAAGATCGAGCGGAACCAGGGGGAGATGGTCTCCCGGTAGTCGTAGCCGCCGCCCACGATGTTGGCGGCGACCGTCGCGGCCAGACCGAGGACGATCGTCGCGGTGAGCAAGACGTACATCGCCTTGTCGTTGCGGGTGGTGGCGGAGAAGACCGGGCCGACGGTGCGGCGGCGGTAGATGAGGATGGCCAGTCCGCCCAGGGTGCACACGCCGGCGATGGTGCCGAGGACGACCGCCGAGACATGGTACGTGTGCTCGCTCATCCCGACCGCTTCGGTCCAGCTCTTGGGGATGAGCAGGCCGCCGATGTGGCCGATCAGCACGACGAGGATGCCGAAGTGGAACAGCGGGCTGCCGATGCGCAGCAGGCGGCTCTCGTAGAGCTGGGAGGAGCGGGTGGTCCAGCCGAACTTGTCGTAGCGGTAGCGCCAGATGTGGCCGAGGACGAAGACCGCGAGCACGACGTAGGGCAGGACGACCCACAGCAGGATGCCACCGGTGCCGGCCTCCACCGCCAGGGTGAGGGGCTGCGCGGGTGCGGTCATCGGTGACCTCCTGCGACAGGGTCGGGCAGGAAGACGGGGGATGCGTACGGGTCGAGGCCGACCTGTTCCTCGGGCGGGCCGTCCGCGGCCAGACGCACAACGGCTTCGCGCTCGTCACCGGCGAGGGCGGGCAGGGTGGCCGAGACGGAGTCCAGCACGTGTGCCCAGGGCGAGCCTTCGTCGGCCAGGGCCAGGCGCAGCAGCTCCAGGCCGGCACGGTGTTCGGTGAGCAGACGGTGTCCAGCGACGGGGTCGGTGGCGGCGAACTCGAGGACGACGGCGAGGTGATCGGGCAGTTCGTCGTCGCTCAGGCGCCATCCGGCCGCGGCGTACGTCTGCTTCATCCGCAGCAGGGCGACGCCACGCTTCCGGGTGTCGCCGTGGGCGTAGTACGTCAGGTACGGGCAGCAGCGTTTGCGGTGGTCGAAGGTCGCGACGTAGGCGGCGGCCAGGTCTGCACCGGGTGTGCGTTCTGCGTGCGCGGTGAAGCGCAGCAGCGGTTCGGCGACCGCCTCGGACAGCGCAGGGGCGACCTTGTGGGTGAGGGCGAGGCGGGGCGGGAACCGGTCGTCGGGGTAGGCCAGCAGGAGGGACTGGGTCTGCCAGGCGTAGGGGTTCCAGGGCTCGGTGCGCGCCGGGCGTCGTGTCGTCCGCTTCATGGTTTCGGCCCCACCTCCCCGCCGGAGTCCGTGTGCGAGTCATGGCCGGCGTCGGACGGCTTGGGTGGGAAGAGGCCGGGTGGGGAGCCCTTGCCGTCCCAGTTGAGGAGGTTGACGCGGCTGGCCTTGTCGGTGGGGCGACGGGGTGTCGGAGGTCTGCCGGTCGTGCAGCGCCCGGTAGTTCTCCACCGCGATCGGCGCGGCACCTCCCGATGCCTCACCGAAGGGGCCGGAGCCTCCCACCCGTCGCCCACCGCCCTTGCCGGACGGGCTTCGCCCGGCCCCTCCCATCCCGGGGCCGCCCTCGTAGTCCAGGCTGCACTCGGTGGCCAGCTCCTCCAGCTTGTGGGCCTGTTCGGCGTGGGCGGGCGGGATGACGTACCGCTCGTCGTACTTAGCCAGGGCCAGCAACCGGTACATGTCGTAGATCTGTTCGCCGCTCATGCCGACGGACTTGGGGATGGTGTCGTTCGGTTCGCGGCCGAGGTTGATGTCGCGCATGTAGGAGCGCATCGCTGCCAGACGGCGCAACACGGCGTCGACCGGCGCCGGGTCACCGGCCGTGAACAGCTGGGCGAGGTAGTCGACGGGGATGCGCAGGGCGTCGACGGCGGCGAACAGGTTGTGGTGGCTCTCGGCGTCGTGACCGGTGTCGCGTACGGCGTCGAGGACCGGGGACAGCGGCGGGATGTACCAGACCATGGGCAGGGTGCGGTACTCCGGGTGCAGCGGCAGCGCCACCTTGTAGGTGTTGATCAGGGCATGGATCGGGGAGCGCTGGGCGGCGTCGATCCAGTCCCGGGGGATGCCGGCCTTCTCCGCCTCTGCGATCACCTGCGGGTCGTGCGGGTCGAGGAAGACCTCTCGCTGGGCCTCGTACAGGCCGGTGTCGTCGGGGGTGGAGGCGGCATCGAGGACGCGGTCGGCGTCGTAGAGGACGAGACCGATGTAGCGCAGGCGGCCGACGCAGGTCTCGGAGCAGACGGTGGGCAGGCCGACCTCCACGCGCGGGAAGCAGAAGGTGCACTTCTCGGCCTTGCCGGTGCGGTGGTTGAAGTACACCTTCTTGTACGGGCAGCCGGTGACGCACATCCGCCAGCCCCGGCAGCGGTCCTGGTCGACCAGGACGATGCCGTCCTCTTCCCGCTTGTAGATCGCGCCGGACGGGCAGGACGCCGCGCACGAGGGATTGAGGCAGTGCTCGCAGATCCGCGGCAGGAAGAACAGGAAGGTCTGCTCGAACTCCAGCTTGATCTTCTCCGAGACCTCCCGCAGCAGCACGTCCTGCTCTCCGGTCGCGGCGGAGCCGCCGAGGCTGTCGTCCCAGTTCGCCGACCAGGAGATCTTCATGTCCTTGCCGGAGATCAGGGACTTGGGGCGGGCGACCGGGGTGTGCTCCTGCAACGGGGCGTTGGTGAGGGTCTCGTAGTCGTAGGTCCAGGGTTCGTAGTAGTCGTCGAAGGAGGGGAGTCTGGGGTTGGCGAAGATGCCGATCAGCTTCTTGAAGCGCCCGCCCGCCTTCAGTGTCAGCCGGCCTCGCCTGTTCAGTTTCCAGCCGCCCTCCCAGGTGTCCTGGTCCTCGTAGCGGCGGGGGTAGCCCTGGCCGGGGCGGGTCTCGACATTGTTGAACCACACGTACTCGACGCCCGTGCGGTTGGTCCACGCCTGCTTGCAGGTGACCGAGCAGGTGTGGCAGCCGATGCACTTGTCGAGGTTCATCACCATCGCCATCTGGGCCATGACACGCATCAGTACTCCACCTCCTGGTTCGCGCGGCGGCGGATGACGGTGACCTCGTCGCGCTGGTTGCCGGTCGGGCCGAGGTAGTTGAAGGCGTACGACAGCTGGGCGTAGCCGCCGATCAGATGGCTGGGCTTGATCAGCAGCCGGGTCAGGGAGTTGTGGATGCCGCCGCGCCGGCCGCTCGTCTCGGTGCGGGGCACGTCGATGAGCCGGTCCTGGGCGTGGTGCATGTAGACGGTGCCCTCGGGCATGCGGTGCGAGACGATCGCGCGGGCGGCGACGACGCCGTTGCGGTTGACGGCCTCGACCCAGTCGTTGTCCTTGACCCCGACCTTGGCCGCGTCCTGCGTGCTCATCCAGATCGTCGGCCCGCCCCGTGAGAGGGAGAGCATGAACAGGTTGTCCTGGTACTCGGAGTGGATGGACCACTTGTTGTGCGGGGTCAGATAGCGGACCGTCACGCCCAGCTCGCCGACGTCCCCCAGGCGGGGCTCGTCGAACAGGGCGTCCATATTCAACGGTGGGCGATATACAGGGAGTTGCTCGCCCAGCGCGGTGATCCAGTCGTGGTCGAGGTAGAAGTGCTGCCGGCCGGTGAGGGTGTGCCAGGGCTTGAGGCGCTCGACGTTGACCGTGAACGGCGAGTAGCGGCGCCCGCCGGTCTCCGAACCCGACCACTCCGGCGAGGTGATGACCGGGACGGGGGCGGCCTGGGTGTCGGCGAAGGTGATCTGCTTGCCCTCGTGTTCGGCCGCCAGGTCGGCCAGCCGGGTGCCCGTGCGGGCCTCCAGCGTGTGGAAGCCCTGGGTGGCGAGGTGGCCGTTGGTGGTCCCGGACAGGGCGAGGATCGCTTCGCAGGCGTGCACGTCCCGGGCGATGGAGGGGCGGCCGTCAGCCACTCCCCCGCGCACGGTGCCGTTCTTGTGCCGCAGGTACTCCAGCTCCCGGTCGAGCTTGAAGGTCACGCCCTTGGTGGTGGCGCCGAGGGTGTCCAGCAGCGGGCCGAGCGCGGCCATCTTCTCGGCCACGGCGCCGTAGTCACGTTCGACGGTGATCAGCTTCGGCATGGTGCGGCCGGGTACGGGCTCGCACTCACCCGCCTTCCAGTCCCGCACTTTGCCGTGCGGAGTGGCCAGTTCGTCCACCGTGTCGTGCAGCAGCGGCGCGGCCACGACGTCCTTGCGTAGGGCGAGATGGCCGACGGCCTGGCGGCTGAACTCGCGCGCGAGGGTGTGGAAGGCGTCGAAGTCGGTGCGGGTCTGCCAGGGCGGGGCGATCGCCGGGTTGAAGGCGTGCACGAACGGGTGCATGTCCGTGCTGGACAGGTCGTGCTTCTCGTACCAGGTGGCGGCCGGCAGGACGACGTCGGAGAAGACCGTGGTGCTGGTCATCCGGAAGTCCAGCGTCAGCAGCAGGTCGAGCTTGCCGACCGGGGCCTCCTTCCGCCACACCACGTCACGGGGGCGCGCGTCGGGCGGTGCCTCGGCGGCGCGCAGAGAGGAGTCGGCGCCCAGCAGGTGCTTGAGGAAGTACTCGTTCCCCTTCGCCGACGAGCCCAGCAGATTGGCCCGCCACACGGTCAGTACCCGCGGGAAGTTCTCGGGCGCGTCCGGGTCCTCGACCGCGAACCGCAGCCTGCCCGCCTTCAGCTCCCCCACCACGTGCTCGCCCACGTCGCGCCCCGCCCGCGCCGCTTCGTCGGCCAGGTCGAGCGGGTTGCGGTCGAACGTCGGGTACGAGGGCATCCAGCCCATCCGCGCCGACGCGGCGATCACATCCGCGGTGGCCTTTCCGGCGAACGGGCCGCCGGCCCCGGCCGCCGCCAGAGTGTCGGCGGAGAACGGGTCGTAGCGGAACTGGTCGCTGTGCAAATACCAGTACGCCGTCTGGATCATCAGGCGGGCCGGCCGGTTCCAGTCGGCCGCCGTCGCGATCGCCTGGTAGCCGGTGATCGGGCGGACCTTCTCCTGGCCGACGTAGTGCGCCCAGCCGCCGCCGTTGACGCCCTGGCAGCCGGTCAGCGTGGTGAGCGTCAGGAACGCCCGGTAGATGGTGTCGGAGTGGAACCAGTGGTTCGTCCCCGCCCCCATGATGATCATCGAACGGCCGCGGGACTCCTCGGCGGTGGCCGCGAATTCCCGCGCGATCCGGGCGGCCCGGTCGGCGTCCACCCCGGTGATCGCGGCCTGCCACGCGGGGGTGCAGGGCTCGGTGGCGTCGTCGTAGCCCGTGGGCCACCGGCCGGGCAGACCGTCGCGGGCCACCCCGTACTGGGCCAGCAGCAGGTCGTACACCGTGGTCACCAGCCGCCCGGCGATCCGCCGCACCGGCACCCCGCGCGGCAGGCGCCCCGCGCTGCCGTCGGGGGCGTCGAAGCGCGGCAACTCCACCACGACCGGGGCCTCGTCCCCGCCCGCCGCGGACAGCAACGGGTCGATGCCGCCGAGGTCCAGGTTCCACTTCCCGGCGCCGCTCTCGCCGTAGCGGTCGCCGAGCGTGCCGTTCGGGACCGTCGGCCGCCCGCTCGCCGCATCGAGCAGGACGGTGCGGAACTCCGCGTGCTCGGCCTCCGCATCCGCCCCGCCGAAGTCGGTGGCGGTCAGGAACTTGCCCGGCACGTACGTCCCGGGTTTGCGCTCGTCCAGCGTGACCAGGAACGGCAGGTCGGTGTACCGCTCGACGTAGTCCTGGAAGTACGGGGTCGTGCGGTCGACGAAGAACTCCTTCAGAACGACGTGCCCCATGGCCATCGCCAGCGCCCCGTCGGTGCCGGGCTGGGCCGCGAGCCACTCGTCGGCGAACTTCACGTTGTCCGCGTAGTCCGGGGAGACCGCCACCACCTTCTGGCCCCGATAGCGCGCCTCGGCCATCCAGTGGGCGTCCGGGGTGCGGGTCACCGGCAGATTGGAGCCCCACATGATCAGATACCCGGCGTCCCACCAGTCCCCCGACTCCGGTACGTCGGTCTGGTCGCCGAACACCTGCGGCGAGGCCACCGGCAGGTCGGCGTACCAGTCGTAGAAGGACAGCATCGCCCCGCCGAGCAGGGAGTAGAAGCGGGCCCCTGCCGCGTGGGAGACCATCGACATCGCCGGGATCGGGGAGAACCCGGCCAGCCGGTCCGGACCGTACTCCTTGATCGTGTGGACGTGCGCGGCGGCGACCAGTTCCACCGCCTCGTCCCAGCTCGCCCGCACCAGGCCACCCCTGCCCCGGACCGCCTTGTAGCGGCGGGCGCGCTCCGGGTCGGACACGATGTCCGCCCAGGCCGCCACCGGATCGCCCAGCCGCTGCTTGGCCTCCCGGTACATCTGCAGCAGCACGCCGCGTACGTACGGGTAGCGCACCCGGGTGGGCGAGTACGTGTACCAGGAGAACGCCGCCCCGCGTGGGCAGCCGCGCGGCTCGTACTCCGGGCGGTCCGGGCCCACCGACGGGTAGTCCGTCTGCTGGGCCTCCCAGGTGATGATGCCGTCCTTGACGTACACCTTCCACGAGCATGAACCGGTGCAGTTCACGCCGTGCGTGGAGCGCACCACCTTGTCGTGCGACCAGCGGTCCCGGTAGAACTCGTCCGCTTGACGGCCACCGGTCCTGTGCAGCGAGCGCAGATCCTCCGAGACCTCCGCGCGGGTGAAGAACCGGCGTGAGCGCACCAGCGCCTCGGCCACCTCCCCGTCCAGCGCCGCCTGCCGCTTCCTGCCTTGCCTGCCCGATGTCGGCCCGGTCTGTGCGGCCACCGCTCCGCCCCTTCCTCAGGCCTCGTCGCCCATCTGGATGCTCGGTTCGGTCTCACCAGGGAACGCCGTTCCTCGCCTTGCCTCAAACTCTGGCATCGACACCCGACACCTCATGGTTTTTGTTGCGCCGAACGGCCGCCCGGCAGCAGGCGGTCTGCCGTATGCAGCCGCCTGGCCCGAGTGGTCCCTGACCAGGGCCGTGTGGCCCATGGGCACGGGCCGTACCGTGCCTGCACGCTGGAAGCGGCAGGTCCCCAGACCCTCACCGGAGGCAGGTCATGACCGCTCCCACCGCCCTCAGCATCCTGCGCGCCCTGCCCGCCGAGCACCGGCAGCGGCTGATGCGGATCCCACGGGAAGTGATGTTCCCCCAGGGCACCCGTCTGTTCGAGGAGGGTGGCCGGGCAGAGCGGTTCTGGATCATCCGCACCGGCGCGGTCGCCCTCGACCTGCATGTCCCCGGTCGCCGGGCCGCTGTCATCGAGACCCTCGGTCACAACGAACTCATCGGCTGGTCATGGTTGTTCGCCCCGCACGTCTGGCATCTGGGCGCGGAGGCGACCTCGCCGGTCCGGGCGTACGAGTTCGACGCCACGGCCGTGCGCACGATGTGCCAGGACGACCCCGGGTTCGGCCTGTCCATCACCCAGTGGGTGGGCGACATCCTCGCCCACCGGCTGCACTCGACCCGTACCCGCCTGCTCGACCTGTACGCCCCGTACGGCAGCGGCAGCGTCGTCTGACCCAGCCGGGCCCGAGTCAGCGGCCGGCACGCCCCTGGATGCGGATGCCGGCTCAGTGCCCTTGCTGCCTCAGCCGGTCCCGGGCCTGGCTGGCGATCATCGCGGCCTGGATGCGCCGCTCGACACCGAGCTTCGCCAGCAGGCGGGAGATGTGGTTCTTCACGGTCTTCTCGGCCAGGTACAGTCGCTGCCCGATCTGGCGGTTGGTCAGGCCCTCGCCGATCAGCGCCAGAATCTCCCGCTCCCGGTCGGTCAGGCCCGGCAGCCCCTCCGGCTCCGGTTCCTGCTGCTGCCCTCCGCGGAGCCTGGCCATCAGCCTGGTCGTGGCGCTCGGGTCGAGCAGCGACTGGCCACGTGCCACGGTGCGTACGGCCGACACCAGGTCGGAGCCCTGGATCTGTTTGAGGACGTACCCGGACGCGCCCGCCATGATCGAGTCCAGCAGGGCCTCCTCGTCGTCGAACGAGGTCAGCATCAGGCAGGCCAGCTCGGGCATGCGCGAGCGCAGCTCCCGGCACACGGTCACACCGTCGCCGTCCGGCAGCCGGATGTCGAGCACCGCCACGTCCGGGCGCAACGCCGGGACACGCACCAGTGCCTGCTCGACCGTGCCGGCCTCGCCGACCACCGAGATGTCCGGCTCGTCGTCGAGCAGGTCGCGCACTCCCCGCCGTACCACTTCGTGGTCGTCCAGCAGGAAGACCCGGATCGGGCTGCCGGGGCCGGACTGCTCACTGTCCGCCATCAGTTACTCCTCGTGTCCGTGTGTCGCGTTCCTTGCCGGTGCCCGGTCGTGGGCGAACCCGGCCTCTCCTCCAGATCCTGCTCGCCTCAGGGCCGAAGGGACAGGGCCGATCGGCCCTGTCCCTTCGAACCCGCCTCACCGCGCCGGTCAGCCGTCCCAGGTCCAGTCGGCGACTTCCGGCAGGTCGGTGCCGTGCTCGCGGATCCAGTCGTGGTGGCGCAGCCGCACGTCCTCCATCCGCTGCCGTACGGCCGCGGCGCGCACCGCGAGGCCGGGAACGCGGTCGATGACGTCCATGACCAGGCGGTAGCGGTCGAGATCGTTGCGGACGACCATGTCGAACGGCGTGGTCGTGGTGCCGATCTCCTTGTACCCGCGCACGTGCAGATGCCGGTGTCCGGTGCGGCGGTAGGCGAGCCGGTGGATCAGCCAGGGATAGCCGTGGTAGGCGAAGATCACCGGCTTGTCGGGGGTGAACAGGCCGTTGTATTCGAATTCGGTCATGCCGTGCGGGTGTTCCCCGCTCGGCATCAGCCGCGCGATGTCGACCACGTTGACCACGCGCACCGACAGCTCCGGCAGGTGGCGGCGCAGCAACTGCGCGGCGGCCAGCACCTCCTGGGTGGGAACGTCGCCGGCGCAGGCCAGTACCACGTCCGCTTCGCCGCCGTTCTCCGTCCCGGCCCACTCCCAGATCCCGGCGCCGCGCGCGCAGTGGACGCGGGCCTGCTCCATGGAGAGCCAGTCGAAGCAGGGCTGCTTCCCGGCGACGATCACGTTGACGTAGTCGCGGCTGCGCAGCGCGTGATCGGCCACCGAGAGCAGCGTGTTGGCGTCCGGTGGCAGGTAGACCCGTACCGCTTCCGGGCTCTTGTTCATGATGTGGTCGACGAAACCGGGGTCCTGGTGGGAGAAGCCGTTGTGGTCCTGGCGCCACACGTGCGAGGTGAGCAGGTAGTTGAGGGAGGCGATGGGGGCGCGCCAGGGCAGGCCGCGGGTGACGCGCAGCCACTTGATGTGCTGGTTGACCATCGAGTCGACGATGTGGACGAAGGCCTCGTAGCAGGAGAACAGGCCGTGCCGTCCGGTGAGGAGGTAGCCCTCCAGCCAGCCCTGACAGGTGTGCTCGGAGAGGATCTCCATCACCCGGCCGTGCCGGTCGAGGTGCTCGTCGACGTCCAGGGTGCCGGCCTGCCAGGCCTTGCCGCTGGCGGCGTAGACCGCCTGGAGGCGGTTGGAGGCGGTCTCGTCAGGGCCGACCAGGCGGAAGTCGCGTCGTTCGGCGGTCGCCCTCATGACGTGTTCCAGGAAGTCGCCCAGCACGCGGGTCGGCTCGTGCAGCGTGGCGCCGGGCTTGTCGACGTCGACCGCGTACGACTCCAATGGCGGAAGCGGGAGTTCGCGCAGCAGCAGGCCCCCGTTGGCGTGCGGGGTGGCGCCGAGCCGACGGGCGCCCTCGGGGATGCAGGCCAGAACCTCCGGCCGGGGGCAGCCCTGCTCGTCGAACAACTCCTCCGGGCGGTAGGAGCGCAGCCAGTCCTCCAGCTGCCGTAGGTGCTGGTGATTGTCCCGTACGGCAGACAGCGGGACCTGGTGGGAGCGCCACGTGCCTTCCACCGGCAGGCCGTCGACTTCGGCCGGTCCTGTCCAGCCCTTGGGGGTGCGCAGCACGATGACCGGCCACCGGGGGCGCTCAGCCGCGCCCTGCTCGCGGGCGGCGTGCTGGATCGCGGCGATGCGGTCCAGGGCGGTGTCCATGGCGTGCGCCATCGCCTGGTGTACGGCGGCCGGGTCGTCGCCCGTCACGTGGATCGGGTCGTGGCCATACCCTTCGAGCAGGGCGTCGAGTTCGGCTTCGGGGAGCCGGGCCAGCACGGTCGGGTTGGCGATCTTGTAGCCGTTGAGGTGGAGAATCGGCAGGACGGCACCGTCGTGGACCGGGTCGAGGAACTTGTTGGAGTGCCAGGAGGCGGCCAGGGGGCCCGTCTCCGCCTCGCCGTCGCCGATGACGCAGGCGACGATCAGGTCGGGGGCGTCCAGTGCGGCCCCGTAAGCATGGGAGAGCGAATAGCCCAGCTCACCGCCCTCGTGGATCGAGCCGGGCGTCTCCGGCGCGACGTGGCTGGGTACCCCGCCCGGGAACGAGAACTGCTTGAACAGCCGCGCCATGCCGGCCGCGTCCCGGGTGACATCGGGGTAGGTCCGGGTGTACGAGCCTTCCAACCAGGAACCTGCGACCACTGCGGGGCCGCCGTGGCCGGGCCCCCAGATGCACAGGGCATTCAGGCCGCGGGCCCGGATGACACGGTTGAGGTGGGTGTACACGAGGTTGAGGCCGGGGGACGTGCCCCAGTGGCCCAGCAGCCGCGGCTTGACGTGCTCGGGCCGCAGCGGCTCGGTCAGCAGCGGGTTGGCCATGAGGTAGATCTGGCCGACGGACAGGTAGTTCGCGGCACGCCAGTGGGCGTTCAGCGTCCTGAGCTCGTCATCGGTGAGGTGGGCGGGCGCCTGCGAGGTGTCGACGGACATCTGGGTCCCCTTCCGGATCGGGGTTCGGCGGCAGGTGCATGTCGTTCCGCACCAGACCACCCTCCGACGGATCCCCGGGTACCCGACAGGGCCGATCGGACCACACCCACCCGCTGAAGGGGCCGGGACACCGCTGAGCGCTCCGCTGGAAGTCCGGTACGCCACCCGCGGGTGCGTCGCGGCTGGTCGCGCCCACGGTGGGAGTCCACCCGCTCGAGCGAAGCCGAGAGTGAGGAAGGAGCCGCATCCAGATGGAGCCCCGCGCCCCTGTCGGGCGCTGCCGAACCGCACCGGACTTCGCCGAGTCCACTCAAAACCGCACGATGGCCACAGGGCGGCGGAAGCGGTGCGGCAGGGTGTGCGCCATGGTGCCGGCACCCGCTCAGTGCTGCTGCGCGGGCACGCGCCGGGAGACGGCGTGGCGCACGCCGGTGCCGGTGAAGGCGAGGGCCGCTGCCGCGACCAGCGCGAGCAGGGCCAAGCCGATCGCGTACGTGCCGCCGTAGAGGGAACCCATCACCAGCGGCGGGAGGAAGCCGCCCAGGCCGCCCGCGGCGCCGACGACGCCGGTGACGGAGCCGACCTGGTTGGCCGGGGTCAGCAGGGCCACCAGGGCGAAGGTCGCCCCGCTGCCTGCGCCGAGCGCGGCGGCCATGGAAAGGAAGGCGATCGTGCCCACCGGGGCCAGGGCCGGGGTGAACGACTGCACCACCGCTCCGGCGACGACCACGGCCAGCGAGCCGGCCAGCACCCGGACCGGGCCCAGCCGGTCCGACAGCCAGCCGCCCACCGGGCGCATCGCCACCGCGAGCAGCACGAACCCGGCCATCCGGTTCGCGGCGTCGGCCTGGGTGAGGCCGTAGCCGGTCCTCAGGTAGGTGGGCAGGTAGACGGAGAGGCCACGTAGCCGCCGAAGGCCACCGCGTACAGGGCGGATGCCTGCCAGGTGATGCCGAGGCGGGCGGTGGCGGCGAGGCGGCGGGCCAGCGGCTCGGTGGGCACGGTGCGTCCGGGTGCGTCGCGCAGCAGCAGCGCGGCCACCACCGCGTAGACCGCGAGTACACCGGCGGTGATCAGGAACGGGGTCGCCATGGTGTTCGCGTCCACCAGCTTCACCGTGGTCAGCGCGCTGATCGCGGTGCCGCCCATGCCGGCGCCGAAGACGCCGATGGCAAGTCCGCGCCGCTCGGGCGGGAACCAGGCGCTGACGAGCGGCACACCGACGGCGAACGCGGTGCCGCCGATGCCGAGGAAGAAGCCGCCGATCAGGAGGGCGGTGAGGGAGGAGTGTCCGGCCAGACCGAGGTAGAGCACCGGCACGATGGTGGCCGCCGACACGATCGGGAACATCACCCGGCCGCCGACACGATCGGGAACATCACCCGGCCGCCGTACCGGTCGGTCAGGGCGCCGACCGGGATCCGGCCTAGCGACCCGACCACCACCGGC
This sequence comes from Streptomyces sp. F001, assembly GCF_004187715.1. Taxonomy (GTDB): domain Bacteria; phylum Actinomycetota; class Actinomycetes; order Streptomycetales; family Streptomycetaceae; genus Streptomyces; species Streptomyces flavusporus. The sequence goes on from NZ_QZWF01000001.1 coordinate 319,849, forward strand.
ACCGCGACCAGCAGCGACTGCTCGAAGGAGGTCAGGTCGAGGCTGTCCTTGAAGCGGGGTCCGAGCGGGCTGAGCAGCGCCCACGCCCAGAAGTTCACGGCGAAGCCCACCGTCGCCAGGGCCAGCATCAACCAGGCTCTGCCGGGCGGCGACGAGCCCGGTCCTGACGTGTCCCTGTCGTTCCTCGCCGACTCGAGCATGCCGTCCGTCCCTTCCTCGGGCGATAGCACGGCACCGGACAGCAGTGACCAGGCCGTCCCACCAGACGCACCTGTGTCCAAGTTGCCCACGCGGCTCAGTCGAAACAGCGGCTGCGGATCGGTGTGGACGCGCCGGGAACCCGGTGGAAGGGCGGACTCAGGAACGCGGCGACAACGTCTTCGCCTGCGCTTCGTATCCGGCGAGGCAGAGCCTGAGACTGCACTGGTCCTCGGCCTCGACGAACACCTGCTGTCCCCAGTAGGTGGTGAGGCGGTGCGCGACGTCGACCAGCCGACGGCGGTCTTCCGGCGTATACGCCGGGAAACGCGCCCAGCCCTGGTCGGCGACCTTGTTGCCGAGTTCGCTGAACAACACAGCCCGGAAGCGCTGCTCTTCCTCGTCGGTCAGCGGTGTGGTGGCGCCCTCCGCGGGCAGCACCCGGACGTTGTAAAGGTCTCGTATCACTGCGCGGCTCGCCATCCACTCAAGGTCGGTGCGCCAGAGCCTACCGGCCGGTTCGCTCAGCCCTCCGCCTGGGCCAGCCACAGGTCGGGGCCGAAGACCTCGTACCGGATCCTGCGCGCGGGGACGCCTGCCTGCAGCAACTGGGCGCGCACGGCACGCATGAAGGGCAGCGCGCCGCACAGGTAGACGTCGGCGTCCGTGGGCAGGTTCTGGTCGCCCAGGTCCATCAGTCCGGTACGGGCACCCGGTTCGTCGGCGGCGTCCTGCTCGTACCAGAACTGGGCCTGGGCATCCGGCAGTTCATCGATGATCCGGCGGGTGTCCGCACGCAGGGCGTGGTCGGCCGGGGAGCGGTCGGCGTGCAGCACGCGAACCGGGCGCTCCGAGCCGGTCGCCGCGAGGTGCTCCAGCATGCCGACCATCGGGGTGCAGCCGATGCCCGCCGAGACCAGCAGCAGCGAGGTGTCGGCGTTGTCGAGCACCACGTCGCCGAACGGTGCGGACAGGGTCAGCTCGGCACCGGTGCGGACGGTGCGGTGCAGGTGGTTGGAGACCTCACCCTCCGGCGCGGCGGCCACGCTCGCGACCCGCTTGACGGTGATGCGCCGCATCTGGTCGCCGGGCGCGTTCGACAGGCTGTACTGGCGGACCTGGTGCACGCCGTCGGTCATCCGCGCCCGGACGCTGACGTACTGCCCGGCACGGGCGGGCGGCACCGGGCCGCCGTCGGCCGGGCGCAGCAGGAAGGACACGGCGTCGGGGGTCTCCTCACGGCGCTCCACCACGGTCCACTGCCGCCAGGGATGACGCGGGTCGACCTGCGCCTCCTGATAGAGCCGGGCCTCCAGGGCGATCAGGGCGCCGGCCATCAGCCAGTACACCTCGTCCCAGGCAGCGGCGACCTCAGGGGTGACCGCGTCGCCGAGCACGTCGCCGATGGCACGGAACAGGTACTTGTGGACGACCGTGTACTGTTCCTCGGTCACGCCCAGCGCGGCATGCTTGTGCGCGATCCGGGACAGCAGCGCGTCCGGCCGGGTCTCGGGATCGGCGAGCAGCGCCGTGGCGAACGCCGCTATGGACCCGGCCAATGCCCTGCGCTGTTCGCCGCTGGCCTGGTTGCCACGGTTGAACAAACCGTCCAGCAGCTCGGGGTGCTCACTGAACATCTGCTCGTAGAAACGTGCCGTGATGTCGTCCAGGGCCCCGCCGACGGCGGGCAGGGTGGCACGGATGACAGCGGCCGACTCGGGCGTAAGCATGGGTCTCCTACAGAGTACGGGTGTTCGAGGAAGGGCCGCTCGCAATCGCAGCCATGTCCCGTCTATCAGGTCGGATCCGCCTCATTGGCCGTGATTGCGGCCCCAGTGGTCGATTGGGGCCGAACGTCCCTGGACATCGGACCGTTCGGCCCCACAGGCCGGGCATGGTCCGGGTCCGGACGGCCCTACCGATCCGCCCGCGCCCTCAGGCATCGCTGCAGTCCAGCCGGCGTGGGCCGGAGGCGTGGTCGGCCTCTGGTTTCAGCGCCACTGCGGGACGACGGTCACCGGGCAGTACGCCTGCGCTGCCACCGCGAGACTGACCGAGCCGAGCAGCAACTCGGTGACCGTTCCACGCCCGCGGTGCCCCATGACGAGGGCCGCGGGACCCTTCACGATGTGCTCCGGCATCCCCGTTCCGGGGCGCGGCCCAGGCTGCCGCCGAGGTCAACGCCTTCGTACCGCTCCCACAGGGAGGCGTACATCAGGTGTCCCCGACCCGGCGCCTGGCCCGCGGTACACCTTCTGCGGGACGGCGGACTCGGGCGGTGATGCGGATCACGGGCTTCGCACCACGCACGAATGGAGGCGAGACGGTCCGTCTTGTTATGGTGAGGGCATGGCTTTCCTTTTCTTCGTCTGAGTCCGGGCACGGCCGACACCGCCGTTTCTGCTGCCCGTAGACCCTTCGCATGCCCAGGGAAAGTCATATGCGCGACCGCGCCCATACCGCCCTGCCCACCACCGCCCCCGCGGCCGTGGCGCAGCTGTCCGTCAAGAACGTCACCAAGTGCTACGGCACCCGGACCGTCCTCGACCAGGTCTCCTTCACCGTCCGCCCAGGAGAGAAGGCCGCCGTCATCGGTGAGAACGGCTCCGGCAAGTCCACCCTGCTGCGGCTGCTCGCCGCGGCCGAGGGGCCGGACACCGGGGAGATCAGCGTCAGCTTCCCCGGCGGCACCGGACACCTCGCCCAGACCCTCGACCTCGACCCGGACCGCACCGTGCAGGACGCCGTCGACCTCGCCCTGACCGAACTGCGCGACATGGAGCGCCGGCTGCGCACGGCGGAGGAGCGTCTCGGCGAGGCGTCGCAGGACGAGCTCGCCGCGTACGGCGAGCTGCTGATCGCGTACGAGGAATGCGGCGGATACGAGGCGGACGCCCGTGTGAATGCCGCGATGCACGGCCTCGGGCTCGCCCGGGTCACCCGCGACCGCCCGCTCGGCTCGCTCTCCGGCGGGGAGCAGTCGCGGCTGGCGCTCGCCTGCGTGCTGGCCGCCGCCCCCGAGCTGCTGCTCCTGGACGAGCCGACGAACCACCTCGACGCGGCGGCCGTGCGCTGGCTGGAGGAACACCTGCGGGCGCACCGCGGCACCGTCGTCGCGGTCACCCACGACCGCGGCTTCCTGGAGCGCATCGCCACCACGATCCTCGAGGTCGACCGGGACGCGCGCACCGTGCGCCGGTACGGCGACGGCTGGGCCGGCTACCGCGCCGCGAAGGCCGCCGCCCGGCGCGGCGCGGAGCAGCGGTACGCGGACTGGGCCGAGGAGGTGGCCCGCATGGAGGAGCTGCTCGAGGCCGCAGGGAGGCGGCTTGCCACCACCGGCCGCGACCCGAAGCAGGGCTTCGGCAAGCACCGCCGGTCCAGCGAGGCGAAGCTCGGCGGGCAGGTGCGCTCCGTCCGGGAGCGCCTGGCCCAGCTGCGACGCAACCCCGTGGCGGCACCACTGGAACCCCTGCGGTTCACGGCGGCACTGTCGGCGGCAGACGGCCCGGCCCAGGGCCCCCTCGCCGAGTTCGACGGCGTACGGGTCGGCGAGCGGCTGCGTCTGGACGGGCTCCTGGCGATCACCCCCGGACAGCGGCTGCTGGTCACGGGCGAGAACGGCGCGGGCAAGACGACGCTCCTGCGCGTCCTGGCGGGCGACCTGGAGCCGGACGCGGGCGCGGTACGCCGCGCTGCCCGGATCGGCTACCTCGCGCAGGAGCTGCCCGTGCGCTCCACGCGGCTCCCGCTGCTCGCCGCGTTCGCGGCCGGGCGGCCCGGACTGCCGGAGGAGTACGCCGAACAGCTGCTGGCCCTGGGCCTGTTCCGCGAGGAGGACCTGCACGTCCCGGTCGCCGCCCTGTCCGCGGGACAGCAGCGGCGGCTGCAGATCGCCCGCCTGGTGACCCGGCCCGCGGACCTCCTCGTCCTCGACGAGCCGACCAACCACATCGCGCTCGACCTGGTCGAGGACCTTCAGGCGGCGCTCGCGGCGTACCCGGGGGCGGTGGTCGCGGTCTCGCACGACCGCGGCTTCCGCGCACGCTTCGAAGGGGAGCGGCTGGAGTTGCGCGCCGGCCGCAGGTGCTGACCCTCTCGGGTCCGCCTCCGCCGCGAACGGCCCGCGCCCCCGCCCCGGCCTGCCCAACATCCGGAAAAATCCACCGAAACGATGGAGCCATGACCACCTTCCTGACACCACAACAGCTCGCCGACCGCACCTCCGCCGCCGTCGAGGCGGCCGTCGCGGCAGGGCGCGAGCTCGGCCTGACCGTCACCGACCCCACGGTGCTCCACGACGTCTTCTCCGTCGTCGTCCACCTGGCGCCCTCGCCGGTCGTGGCCCGGATTCCCACCGTCCTGCCTCGCCCGGACGATCTGATCGCCCTCGCGCGCCGCCAGCAGGGCGAGCTGGACGTGACACGGTGGCTCGACAACCAGGGAATCCCCGTGATCGCACCCAGCCCGCTCGTGCCGCGGGAACCCGTGCAGCGCGACGGGTTCTCCATGACGTTCTGGCCGTTCGTCGAGGAGGACCGGGACAAGGAACCCGACTACGTGGCGAACGCCGAGAGCGTCGCCGACCTGCACGCGGCCCTGCGCGCCTACCCGGGCCGCCTGGAGTTTCTGTCCGCGGCCGAACCGCGGTTCATCGCGGAAAGCCTCGCCCGGCTCGACCAGCACCCCAGCCTGATCGGTGCGGCCGAGCTGGACCGCGCCCGCCGCGAGTGGCAGATCCTCGAACCCCTTGTGCGCTCACGCAGGGCCTTCGAGACCCGGTTCCCGGGCATCGGCCTCCAGCCCATCCACGGCGACTCCCCGCCCGCGAACATCTTCTCCGGGGTGGACGGCGACCTCTACGCCGACTTCGAACTGGTCACGCTGGGGCCCGTCGAGTGGGACCTGGCCGCTCTCGGGTCCGAGCACGAAGCCGCCTACAACCGCGGCGCGCGGCGCAACAGCACGAGGCCGCTCGACGAGGAGGTCCTGGGCTTCGTCAACGCCCTGGGCATGCTGCGGGTCATCGCCACCCTCATGCTGGTCCCGCAGCTTCCCGAGCTGATGGAGTACCTCGAGCCGGCCGTCGACCAGTGGCAGACGATGCCCTTCGCCGGCGGCATGGCCGGCTGACACCGACAAGTACACGGCAGCCATCGGACACCCTCCGCCCGCGCGCACGTCTCGTACAGCATCCGGCAGAGCGTCTTCCCCCGCAGGTGGACCTCACGGCGGGCGATCAGCCGGTCGATGGCCGTCCTCGAGCGGGCCGGGGTCTCCGAGTCCGGTGGGGTGAGCCGCTTCGTCCAGGCCGGGAGGGACCATGGTGCCCGCGCTCGCCGCACCAGCCGAGCCAGGACAGCACGGAGGCCCGGCGCGCGTTCCAAGTAGTGACCGCGGCCTCGCCCCACAGCAGTTCGGGGGCCTCGCCGATCTCGTCGTCCGCGACAGACGCCGGCGGCCGGTCCTCACCGAGCCGCTCGGCCGTCCTGCCCACTCCGATCCCATGGTTGCGGACCGTGTTCGGGTTGCCGAGCGAGTCGAGGAACGCGTCGGCCGCCGCGCGGACGGTCAGCGCCTTCCCGGCGGGCAGGCGGACGACGGTGGACACCCGAATTCCCTTCCCCGGGCAACAGGGCCGCTTCGCGCACGGCGTCGCGGCCGTTCCCGCAGCTCGCGATCAGCAACGTCACAGGTAATGGTGTTATCTGCTACAGGTTTCGGACATGGTCCGAGACAAGCCGGACGGGCCGGTGTACGGCAGGGCCGGCCGGCCCTGCCGACGGCACTTCATGGAGCCCGACGGGACCCCATCCCGGCGATCGGACCTTTCGACCCACCCGCTCGGACAAATAAGGACTTTCGACCCAAGCGAATGTCGCTTGCCCAGGCAACGCTGAACCTGCGGAGCCACCCCCGGTACCGCATCCACGCCCGTCCGGTGCCCGGCCCCTCCGACGAACCCCGAGGGAGTACGCAGGCGGCGCGACGAGAGGACGTGAGGACATGGCCAAGCAGACATCGCCGAACCTGGTGAGCCCCGCTGAGGGACTCCGGCCGGGCGACCTCGGACGCCGCCTCGCCCGGCGACGCGCCGAAGCCGGCCTGACGCTGCACGAAACGGCCGCGCGGGCGGGCGTACCGCCGAGCTACCTGCAGTATCTGGAGGAGTGCCCCACCGGACTGCCGGGTACGGGCGTCCTTCGCAAGCTGGCGGGCAGCTTGGGGACCTCTCTGAACGAGCTCACCGGTGGCCGCGCCGACCTGCCGACCGGCCTCGGGCAGGCCGCACGCGCCCCCGTGTTCGTGGAGCTGAGCGTCCAGGAGTGCCGGACGCTGCTGTCGACGCACGGCGTGGGGAGGGTCGCGGTGCCCGACATCTCGGGGCCGGTCGTCGTCCCCGTCAACTACAGCGTCGTCGACGGTGCGATCGTCTTCAGGACCGCCCCCGGCACGACGCCCTGGCGGGCTGTCGACACCCAGGTCGCCTTCGAGGTCGATCACGTCGACGACGCACTCAGCCAGGGCTGGAGTGTGCTGGTACGCGGCCACGCCCGGGCCGTGACGGATCCCGACGCGGTGAGCCGACTGGAGAGGCAGGCGTACAGCGCCCCCTGGGTCGGCGGCCGGCGGGATGTGTGGGTGAGCATCGAGCCCCTGAGCATGACCGGGCGTCGGATCGTGTCCAGCCTGTAGCTCCGCAGCGGCCCAGCTGCTCGAACGGTTGGGCCGGACCTGCACGGCTTCTTGATCACGGGCCAGGCCGTCGTACCTCTTCCCTTCGACCCCGCTCCATGCGGCAGACTCGGCGCCATGCAGACCGCCGACTTCGTCCGCACACTCGACCGGGAGGGCCGCGCCCTGGCCCTGGCTGCCACGGCGGCCGGCACCGAGGCCAAGGTGCCGACCTGCCCGGACTGGCAGGTGAAGGACCTGCTGCGGCACACGGGCATGGTGCACCGCTGGGCGACGGCGTTCGTCGCCGAGGCGCGCACCTCGTACCACCCCGGCGAGGGGCTCCCCGACCTCGACGGCGCCGACCTCGTGACCTGGTTCCGCGAGGGGCACCGCCGACTCGTCGACACCCTCACCGCCGCCCGACCCGACGTCGCTTGCTGGCACTTCCTGCCCGCCCCGTCGCCGCTTGCGTTCTGGGCCAGGCGGCAGGCACACGAGACGACCGTGCACCGGGTCGACGCGGAGGCGGCACGCGGCGGTACGGGCGAGGAGATCGCCGTCGACTTCGCGGTGGACGGCATCGACGAGTTGCTGCGCGGGTTCCACGCCCGCAGCAAGAGCAGGCTCCGCACCGACATGCCCCGGGTGCTGCGGGTGCGGGTGACGGACGCGGACGACGCGGTGTGGACCGTACGGCTGTCACCCGAACCACCCGTGACGGAGCGGAGCGACGCGGGTGCCGCCGACTGTGAACTGGCCGGACCGGCCGCACGGCTCTACCTGGCACTGTGGAACCGGTTGCCGTTCCCCGGCGCCACCGGTGACGCCTCGCTGGCCGACCTGTGGCGGGAGAAGTCGGCCGTCGTCTGGAGCTGATCCCCGCTCCGGAGCGTCAGCCGGCCGAGCCGCCCGCCAGCATCCGGCTCAGCACCGCCCGCTGCACCGGCAGCACCTCACCGTGCAGGGCGCGGCCCTTGCCGGTGAGCGCCACTCGGACGCCGCGACGGTCCTCCGGGCACATCGCGCGTTCGACGAGCCCGTCCTTCTCCAGCCGCGCGATCAGCCGCGACAGCGCACTCTGGGTGAGATGGACGCGCTCGGAGATCTCCTGGACGCGGTACGCGCAGACGCCGTCCGCCGCGGCGCCGCCGGCCAGGACGTCGAGCACCTCGAAATCACTGGCGCACAGGCCGTGTCGGTGCAGGGCACGGTCGATCTCGCACTGCGTGCGTGCATGCAGTGCGAGGATGCCCCGCCACTGCTCCACAAGCGCCGGCTCGGCGCTTTTCGTCGCCATGTCCGCACGGTAGCAGAGAAGTAAATTCGCTACGCAGGCATTAAATGCACTTGCAATCAATGCATGTGCATGTAGTGTGCTGAGGCATGACCTCTCCGCTCACCACTTCCGCGTCCGAGGGACGCTGGACCCCCCGGCTGTGGGGCACCCTGCTGGTGCTCTGCGCCGCGATGTTCCTCGACGCCCTGGACGTGTCGATGGTCGGCGTCGCCCTGCCGTCCATCGGCTCCGACCTCGGCCTGTCCACCTCGGCACTGCAATGGATCGTCAGCGGCTACATCCTGGGCTACGGCGGTCTGCTCCTGCTCGGCGGCCGCACCGCCGACCTGCTCGGCCGGCGCCAGGTGTTCCTGGTGGCCCTGGGCGTCTTCGCGCTCGCCTCGCTGCTCGGCGGACTCGTCGACTCCGGCCCGCTGCTGATCGCCAGCCGCTTCATCAAGGGCCTGAGCGCGGCCTTCACGGCACCCGCCGGCCTGTCGATCATCACGACGACGTTCCCGCAGGGCCCGCTGCGCAACCGGGCTCTGTCCATCTACACCACCTGCGCGGCCACCGGATTCTCGATGGGCCTGGTGCTGTCCGGCCTGCTCACCGAGGCCAGCTGGCGCCTGACCATGCTGCTGCCCGCGCCCATCGCCCTGATCGCCCTGATCGCGGGCCTGAAGCTGCTGCCGCGCAGCTCCCGCGAGCGCGACCACAACGGCTACGACATCCCGGGCGCCGTTCTCGGCACCGCCTCGATGCTGCTGCTGGTCTTCACCGTCGTACAGGCCCCTGAGGTCGGCTGGGCCTCCGCCCGCACACTGCTGTCCTTCCTCGCCGTCGCCGTCCTCCTCACGGTGTTCGTCGTGGTGGAGCGGCGCTCCCCGGGACCGCTGATCCGGCTCGGCGTGCTGCGTTCCGGTACCCAGATCCGTGCCCAGCTCGGCGCCATGACCTTCTTCGGGTCGTATGTGAGCTTCCAGTTCATCGTCACGCTGTACATGCAGTCACTGCTCGGCTGGTCCGCCCTGCACACGGCCCTCGCCTTCCTGCCGGCCGGCGCGCTGGTGGCGATCTCCTCGACGACGGTGGGCTCGATCGTCGACCGGTTCGGCACCCAGCGGCTCCTCGCGGTGGGCTTCGCTCTGATGGTCGTGGGATACGCGCTGTTCCTCGGCGTCGACCTCGACCCGGTCTACGCCGCCGCCATCCTGCCCAGCATGCTGCTGATCGGCGCGGCCTGCGCGCTGGTCTTCCCGTCGCTCAACATCCAGGCCACCAACGGCGTCGACGACCACGAACAGGGCATGGTCTCCGGCCTGCTCAACACGTCCGTGCAGGTCGGCGGGGCGATCTTCCTCGCAGTCGTGACGGCGGTGGTCACCGCGGGCGCCCCGGAGAACGCCTCACCGCAGGCCGTCCTCGACAGCTACCGACCCGGACTGGTCGTGGTCACGGCCATCGCCGTCGCCGGCCTGCTGATCGCGCTGTCGGGGCTGCGCACCCCACCTGCCCGGCAGTCGGTGGTGGTCGCCCAGTCCCAGTCCCTGGTGAAGGAGACGGACGCGGAGCGCGTGCCGGTCCGCGACTGAGCGCGCCGCTGGAAGTCCGGTACGCCACCTGCGGGTGCGTGGTGGCTGATCGCGCCCCGCATGTCGATACAGCCCCGCGCCCCTTTGGGGTGCTGCCGAACCGGACCGGACTTCGCCGAGGCCGCTTAGGGGGCCGTCTCCATTGCGTGGGCCCGGCGGGGCTGTTGCTCCGCCGGGCCCACGCCTGCTTGACTTGCCGGATGACCAGGCACGGGGGACGGCGCACACAGGCCGAGCGGGATGCGATCACCGTCGAGACCGGGTACGCGCTGTGCAGCGCGGCGTTCGCGGCGGCGGTGGTCCTCGGGGCGGTCGCCGGTCCGGCATTGCTCTTCGAACTGCCCGATGTGGTGGAGACGTTACTGGTCCGCACGGGCCTCGTTCTCGCGCCGGTCCTGTTCATCGCCCGGGTGGTCGCCGTCCTCGTCCGGTTCCGGCACGCGGATCAGCCCAGCCAGCCGGGCCGTACCAGCCCCGACTCATAGGCCAGCACGACCAGTTGGGCCCGGTCCCGGGCGCCCAGCTTCACCATCGTGCGGCTGACGTGGGTCTTGGCGGTGAGCGGGCTGACGACCAGGCGGCGGGCGATCTCCTCGTTGGACAGGCCGATGCCCACCAGGGCCATCACCTCCCGTTCCCGCTCGGTGAGTTCGGCGAGGGCGTCCGCGGCCGTGGGCTCCTTGGAGCGGGCCGCGAACTCGGCGATCAGCCGACGCGTCACGCCCGGTGAGAGCAGTGCGTCACCCGCGACCACCGCCCGTACCGCGCGTAGGAGTTCCTCCGGTTCCGTGTCCTTCACCAGGAACCCGGAGGCGCCCGAGCGGATCGCCTCGAAGACGTACTCGTCCAGCTCGAACGTCGTCAGCATGACCACCTTGACGTCCTCGAGCCCCGCGTCCTCGGTGATGCGGCGGGTCGCGGCGAGGCCGTCGAGCGCGGGCATCCGGATGTCCATCAGCACGACGTCGGGCCGCAGTTCGCGCACCTTGCGCAGCGCCTCCGCACCGTCGGAGGCCTCCCCGGCCACCTCGATGTCGGGCTGGGCGTCCAGCAGGGCACGGAAACCGGCCCGGACCAGTGACTGGTCGTCGGCGAGCAGTACGCGGATCACCGGTTCTCCTCCTGCGCGGTGAGCGGCAGCACGGCGAGCACCCGGAAGCCGCCGTCAGGCCGCGGGCCCGCCTCGATCGTGCCACCCAGAGCCGCGGCCCGCTCCCGCATTCCGGCCAGTCCGTTGCCGCTGCCGCCCGCGTCGGCGCCGGTCGCCGGCCCGTCGTCGTCGATACGCAGCCGCAGTGCACCGGCGGCGTGATCGAGGTGCACGCGCGCGTGCCGGGAGCCGGAGTGCCGTACGACGTTGGTGAGGGCCTCCTGGACGATGCGGAACGCGGCGAGGTCCGTGCCCGGCGGGAGGCGGGGCGGCTCGCCCTCGACCGCCACGGTCAGGCCCGCGCTCGCCGCCTGCTCCACCAGCTCGGGCAGCCGGTCGAGGCCGGGCGCCGGAGCGCGCGGCGCGTCCCCCGGCGTACGCAGGGTGTCGAGTACCTGGCGTACCTCTCCGAGCGCCTCCTTGCTGGCGGCCTTGATGGTGGTGAGCGCGGTGCGCGCCTGCTCGGGTTCGGTGTCGAGCAGCGCCAGTCCGACGCCCGCCTGCACGTTGATGACGGAGATGCTGTGCGCGAGGACGTCGTGCAGCTCGCGGGCGATCCGCAGCCGCTCCTCGTCCGCGCGGCGGCGTGCCGCCTGCGCACGCTCGGCCCGCTCCCGCGCCCACTGCTCCCGGCGGATCCGGGCCAGCTCCGACAGCGCCACGATCGCCACCACCCAGGTGGCGATCACGATTTCCTGCCCCCAGGAGGCGGGCCCGTCCCCCGACGGCGGCAGCCATCGGTAGAGCCAGTGGGCGACCAGCACATGCGCCGCCCAGAGCATCCCGAGAGCGGCCCAGGCAGCTCTGCGTCGGCCCGCGACGACCGCACTGAAACAGGCGACGGCGACGGTCAGCAGGACCGGCCCGTAGGGGTATCCGGCACCCAGATACACCGCGACGGTCGCCGCGGTGCCGAACACGACGGGCACCGGGTACCGCAGCCGCCACAGCAACTGTCCCGCGGCCACGAGCAGCAGCACGCGCGCGAAGAGGTCGAGGGCCGCCCGCTCGCCCTCCTGGGCGTGCGCGGCGAAGTTGGAGCCCATCAGCACGAAGACGGTCAGGAGCACCGTGGAGCGCCAGGGCCACCGGACCGCACGCTCCTCGTCCCAGCGGTTCAGCCACGGCGGCCCGTGACCCCACCGCAGGGGCGGTCCGCCCCGCCGTATGCGCTGCTCCTCCATGACCGCCACGCTAGACCGCGCGCGCCACCGACGGCGTCACCCGGGCGAGGTGATCATCCGTACTCCCGGCGAAGTACCTCCCCCCACCTCGCCGGACTCCCTGATCCGCAGCCGGCGCAGCCCATCCGGTGACGAGCCGGCCGGCTGCGGGACGCGCTCGCCGCCTGCCCGGGCGTAAGGCAACAGCTCACCGAGGCGATGGGCACGGACCCGGCGCCCGCGTTCCGGTCACTGCACACCGGATCCGCGTCAGGAGCCCGAACTGCTGCCCTTGCCGGTGCTCCGGGTGCCCTGGCGGGCCTTCGCCGCGCGCCCCTGCTGCGGATAGACGAGGCCAACGGTGTGGGCGAGCTCCGCCACAGCGTGCCGGAAGAACGGCTCCCGGTCCTCCACGATCCGGTTGAACTGTCCGAACACCTCGAACCCCACCAGCCCGAACAGCTGCGCCCAGGCCGCCACGAGGGTCGCCACCACCTCGGGCGGGAGGTCGGGCGCGAGATCGGCGGCCATCCGCACGGCCTCCGGACGCAGCTCGGCGGTCAGCCGGGGCTTGGCCACCCCGAGACCCTGGTGTGCGTCGCGCACGATGGCGATCAGCAGGAAACCGACACGCCCCGCGGCCTCGACGGTCGTCTGCGGTGCGGAGTAGCCGGGCACCGGGGAGCCGTAGATCAGCGCGTACTCGTGCGGATGCGTCAGCGCCCAGGTGCGCACGGCCGCACAGACGGATTCCCAACGCTGCACGGGGCCGGCCTCGGCGACCGCGTCATGCGTCGCCTCGGCGGCCTCGCCGAGGGAGTTGTACGCGTCGATGATGAGCGCGGTGAGCAGGTCGTCGCGGCTGGGGAAGTAGCGGTAGACGGCGGACGAGACCATGCCGAGCTCGCGGGCGACCGCGCGCAGCGAGAGCTTGGCGGCCCCTTCGGCCGCGAGCTGTCTGCGGGCCTCGTCCTTGATGGCCGCGGTGACTTCGATCCTGGCTCGGGCGCGGGCGCCGTGTGTGGGGTTGCTGGACATGGGGGAAGTTTCCCATGTTCCGGAGCGGTGCTCTACAGCGTGAGCAGTGCGCCGTCTCGTGACTGGTGCTTCGTTGTGAGAGCGGGGGACCGCTTCGCGACTGGCGCTCCGTTACGAGAGCACCGCTCACGCAACCGAGCGCCGCTCCACCCTCCCCGCCCACAGCACCCGCCACACCACCGCACGCCAGCCCTCAGCCGACAGCCGACAGCCGACAGCCGACAGAGCATCGCTCAACAAAGAGAGCACCGCTCTTGCTTTAGAGCACCGATCTCCGCCACACTGCTCTCAAGCGAGAGCACCGCTCACGCTTCCCGTCCCTCTCCTGCCACTCCGGCTGCCCTTCGGCCGCCCACTCCCACTTCGGCCGCCCATCCCCGCTTCCAGGAGGAAGTCCGCATGTCCACCCACGTCCAGAAGCCCGGCTGGTTCACCGTCAACGTCTTCAATCGCGCGGTGGCCTGGATGACCCGTCGCGGCATCAGTATCTGGGGCTCCCGGGTCCTCGCGGTCCGCGGCCGCAAGAGCGGCACGTGGCGGACCACCCCTGTGAACCTGCTGACCGTGGACGGACAGCAGTACCTCGTCGCCCCCCGCGGCCACGTCCAGTGGACGCACAATATGCGGGCCGCGGGCGGCGGCGAGCTCAGACTCGGCAAGAACGTGGACGTGTTCACCGCGACCGAGATCGCCGACGACGACAAGGCCGCGCTGCTGCGCGCCTATCTCAAGCGCTGGAAGGCCGAAGTCGGCGTCTTCTTCAAAGGTGTCGGTCCCGACTCCTCGGACGAGGAGCTGCGCCGTGTCGCCCCCGACCACCCCGTCTTCCGGATCACCTACACAAACGCCACGGGCGTCAGGAGCTGACCTCGCCACCCGGCGTGGACCGGCGGTCCAGCGCGGTCAGGGCGCGCTGGGCCAGGGGATGACCGCGGACGATCTCGCCCAGGGACGTGGCGCCGCGCGTGATGTCCATGAACGCCTTCCATGCGGGCCGGAACCCGGTCACGGCCGCATGGAAGAGACCGGGACGCCGCTCGAACACCGTCAGCAGGCGCTTGCCGACGGCCATCTCCACGCCCAGTCCCGCCTTGATCGCGAACGCGTAGTTCAGGGCCTGCCTACGGGTGTCCACCGCGTCGTGCGCCTCGACGATCCGCACCGCCCACTCCCCCGCGAGCCGCCCCGACCGCAGCGCGAAGGAGATGCCCTCCCGAGTCCACGGCTCCAGCAGCCCCGCTGCGTCCCCGCATACCAGCACCCGCCCCCTCGACAGGGGCGAGTCGTCTGCGCGGCACCGGGTCAGGTGGCCGGAGGAGATGCTCGGTTCGAAACCGGCGAGTCCCAGCCGCCCGACGAAGTCCTCCAAGTAGCGCTTGGTCACGGCGCCTTCACCGCGTGCGGAGATCACTCCGACCGTCAGCGTGTCACCCTTGGGGAAGACCCAGCCGTAACTCCCGGGAATCGGTCCCCAGTCGATGAGGACACGCCCCTTCCAGTCCTCGGCGACCGTTTCCGCAACCGGGATCTCCAGCTCCAGGCCGAGGTCCACCTGCTCGAGCTTGACCCCGACGTGGGCTCCTATGCGGCTGGCGCTGCCGTCCGCACCGACCACCGCATGTGCCAGCACCGTCTCACCGCTCTGCAGGACGACGGCGACCGTACGCCGGTCGGGCACTGCCGGTCCGTGCTGCTCGACCCGCGACACCGTGACACCCGTGCGGAGTTCGGCGCCCGCCTTCTGGGCCTGCTCGACGAGCTGCTGGTCGAACTCGGGCCGGTTGACCAGCCCGAAGAGCATCTGCTTGGAGCGCCGGGTACGGGTGAACCGTCCGTTGTGGGAGAACGTCACCGCGTGCACCCGGTCCTGCAGGGGCAGTTCGAAGCCGGGCGGCAGTGCGTCGCGCGACGGGCCGATGATCCCTCCGCCGCACGTCTTGTACCGGGGCAGCTCCGCCTTCTCCAGCAACAGCACGCGCCGTCCCGCGACCGCCGCCGCGTAGGCGGCCGAAGCCCCTGCGGGTCCCGCGCCCACCACGACGATGTCCCACACCTGCCGCACGTCGTCGTCCGCCGAAGAGTTCTCGCTGCTCACGATGGTCTGCTGCTCCCGATCTGCCGCCTGCCGCATCTGTCCCCCGCATCCTACGGCGGGCATCGCCGCCGACCGCTGTGGGAGGATCGGCAGCGTATGCGCCCGCACACCAGGACGCGCCTACACGCGCGGTCATCCGCGCGCACCGCAGCGGATGTCCGTGCACCACACCACGGGCCCACCGCGCAGACCCGTACCGAGAAGTACAACGTCGCACCTACGAGGAGCGTGCCCATGTCGTCGAATCCGGTCGCCGAGACCGTCGCCTCGCTGATGCCCAGGGCGAAGGCGGAACTCACCGAGCTGGTGGCCTTCAAGTCGGTGGCGGACTTCGACCAGTTCCCGCGGAGCGAGAGCGAGGGCGCCGCACGCTGGGTGGCGGACGCGCTGCGCGCCGAGGGCTTCGAGGACGTGGCGCTGCTCGACACCCCGGACGGGACGCAGTCGGTGTACGGCTACCTGCCCGGTCCCGAGGGCGCGAAGACCGTCCTGCTCTACGCGCACTACGACGTGCAGCCGCCGCTGGACGAGGCCGCCTGGACGACCCCGCCCTTCGAGCTGACCGAGCGCGACGGCCGCTGGTACGGGCGCGGTGCCGCCGACTGCAAGGGCGGCGTGATCATGCACCTGTTGGCGCTGCGCGCGCTGAAGGCGAACGGCGGCGTGCCGGTGCACGTCAAGGTGATCGCCGAGGGGTCCGAGGAGACGGGCACGGGCGGCCTGGAGCGGTACGCCGAGGAGCACCCGGAGCTCCTGGAGGCCGACACGATCGTCATCGGCGACTCGGGCAACTTCCGCGTCGGGCTGCCGACGGTGACCTCGACCCTGCGGGGCATGACCCTCGTACGGGTGCAGGTCGACACGCTCGAAGGCAACCTGCACTCGGGCCAGTTCGGCGGCGCGGCGCCCGACGCGCTGGCCGCACTGATCCGCGTACTGGACTCGCTGCGCGCCGAGGACGGTTCGACGACGGTCGACGGACTCACGTCCGAGGCGCGGTGGAAGGGTCTGCAGTACGAGGACGAGCAGTTCCGCAAGGACGCCAAGGTGCTCGACGGCGTCGGTCTGATCGGCTCCGGTACGGTCGCCGACCGGATCTGGGCGCGTCCGGCGGTCACCGTGCTCGGTATCGACTGCCCGCCGGTCGTCGGCGCCACCCCGTCCGTGCAGGCGAGCGCCCGGGCGCTGATCAGTCTGCGGGTGCCGCCGGGCGTGGACGCGGCCGAGGCGACCAAGCTGCTCCAGGCGCACATCGAGGCCCACACTCCGTGGGGTGCGCGGGTGAGCACCGAGCAGATCGGCCAGGGCCAGGCGTTCCGCGCCGACACGACCAGCCCGGCGTACCAGGCGATGGCCGACGCGATGGCGGTGGCATACCCGGGCCAGGAGATGCAGTACGCGGGGCAGGGCGGCTCGATCCCGCTGTGCAACACCCTCGCCGCGCTCTACCCGCGCGCGGAGATCCTCCTCATCGGTCTGAGCGAGCCGGAGGCCCAGATCCACGCCGTGGACGAGAGCGTGTCCCCCGAGGAACTGGAGCGGCTGTCGGTGGCGGAGGCCGTGTTCCTGCGCAACTACGCGGCGAGCTGACCGGCCTCCGCCACGCCCCCGACTGAGCGCGGACAGCTGCGCTCAGCCGACCGGGATCCCGGCCTCCAGGTAGAGCGCCGCGCCTCGTTCGCGGGCCCGCAGTGCCCAGCGCAGCCGCTCGTAGCGCACCGGCGGCAGCAGGCCGGCGGCCTCCTCCTCGGTGACGAAGCGCCAGGCGCGCAGCTCGGGTCCGGGCAGCAGCACCTCACGGGCCTCGGCGGAGTCGAGGCTTCCGCCGTCGAAGAGGAGGCGCAGCCCGCCGTAGCCGGGCGGTGCGGGCGCCTCCCAGTCGACGACCAGCAGGCGGGGTACGTCGTCGAGGTGGATCCCGGTCTCCTCGGCGACCTCGCGCATGCCGGCCCGGGCGGGCGCCTCGCCGGGTTCGACGACACCGCCGGGGAACTCCCAGCCCGCCTTGTAGGTGGGGTCGACGAGCAGCACGCGGCCCTTTTCGTCGAAGAGGAGGACACCGGCGGCCAGCGTCTCGGCGGTGGGTTCGGGGGTCTGCACGATGTCACAGACGGGCGCGGCCCCGGAGGCGACGGCCTCGGCGATACGGGAGGCGGTCTCGTACGGGGGGAGGGCGCCGTTGTCGATGGGGTGGGCGTCGGCGGTCAGCCAGGAGGCGAGGGCGGCCTTGTACGGCTCGATGCGGTCGTACGACCACTGGCGTGTGCGTATCTCGCCGTCGGGCACGTCGGGCGGGAGCTCACGGTTCGCTATTCGGTCGCGCAGGATCGTTTCGGCCGGGGTGAGAAGCACATGCCGGACGGCGATACGGCGGGCTGCGAGACCGCCGAAGATCTCGTCGCGGTACTCCTGGCGCAGCAGGGTCATGGGCACGACGAGGGTGCCGCCGAGTTCGGCGAGCAGCGCGGCCGCGGTGTCGATGACGAGGCGTCGCCAGATCGGCAGGTCCTGGAAGTCGCCGACCTCGGCGAGGCGTTTGGCCGGCAACAGGTGTGTCAGTTCGCCGCCGATGACCTCGGGGTCGAAGAGCGTGCTGTTCGGGATCAGTTCGATCAGTTCCCGTGCGGTGGTGGTCTTCCCCGCACCGAACGCGCCGTTGATCCAGACGACGGTCACGTTTCCCCCTCTTCTGTTGGACCCCTGTGGCTTGCCCGTTCCACCCTGCCACGGAAACCAGGCCCAGTTGAGGGTGCACAAGCGGAAGCGCCGGCACCCCGTTCCAGGGCCGGCGCCTCGCGGTGCGGCTGTGGCCGCTGCGTCAGTTCTCCTGCCCGCCAGGGGTGCGGTCGTCCAGGGTCGGACCGTCGGTCACGCCGGTCCTGTCGAGGGTGCTGAGGGTGTCGTCCACCTTGCCCGGCTCTTCACCGCCGGCCTGGGAGGGGGTGACCGCCGCGACGACGAATCCGGTGGCGAGGGAGGCGATGGCGAGCATGCTGCGCTTCTTCATGCCCCGTTCAACCGACGGACCCGGTCCGGGGTCACGCACCTGTCCCGGGTCTGTCGGCTCGGGGGACCCTGTCCGACCGGGGATGAACGTTCCTGCCGGCGGCGCTCACACCCCCGCCGCCGTGGTGTCCGTCCGGCTCGCCAGGGCGGCCGCGGCGGCCCCCACCAGGCCCGCGTCCGTGCCCATCTGAGCCGGCATCACCTTCAGCCCTTGGACGAACGACAGCGTCGCGTAGTCGCCGAGGGCCTTGCGCAGGGGGGAGAAGAGGACGTCGCCCGCCTTGCCCACTCCCCCGCCGATGACCGCGATGTCGATCTCGACGAGAGTCGCGGTGGCCGCGATACCGGCAGCCAGGGCCTGGGCGGCGCGTTCGAAGGAGGCCACGGCGACCGGGTCGCCGACGCGTGCGGCGGCGGCCACCGCGGCGGCGGAGGTGTCGCCGTCGGGGCCGGGCCGCCAGCCGGCCTCCACGGCGCGGCGCGCGATGTTGGGGCCGCTGGCGATGCGCTCCACACAGCCGCGCGCACCGCACGGGCAGGGATCGCCGTCGAGGTCCACGCTGATGTGACCGATGTGGCCTGCGTTGCCGGTGGGGCCAGGGTGAAGGCGGCCGTTCAGGACCAGGCCACCGCCGACGCCGGTGGAGACCACCATGCACAGCGCGTTGTCGTGGCCTCGTGCGGCGCCCTGCCAGTGCTCGGCGGCGGTGATCGCGACGCCGTCGCCGATCAGCTCGACGGGCAGTCCGCCGGCCGCAGCCCGGACCCGCTCCACGAGGGGGTAGTCGCGCCAGCCGGGCACGTTCACGGGGCTGACCGTGCCCGCCGAGGCGTCCACCGGACCTGCGCTGCCGATGCCGACGGCGTTCGCGCGGCCCCACAGCGGCGCCGCGGTCAGCTCGCCGATCACCTCCTCGACCGCCCGCATCACGGTGTCGCCGTCCTGCTGGGCGGGCGTGGGGCGCTGGGCGCGCACCACGATCCGGCCGCCGCCGTCCACCAGCCCGCCTGCAATCTTGGTACCGCCGATGTCGAGCGCGGCCACGAGGTCGGTGTGCATCAGTGTCGGATCTCCCCGTCAACCTGGGTAAAAGGGCTGGCCGGTCCAGCGGTGGGGCGTGGGCCGGAGATTGCGGTGGACAGTCTCCCCTGCGTCTGACAACGTTGTCCAGGCTCTATGCTCGACGCCACATCCTCATACAAACCATGGACCGACGCATCCCCGTGGACCACAGGACAGGACACCGCACCGTGCCCGAGACCCACCGCCGAGCAGACCGCCTCTCCGCGCCTCTCTCCGCGAACCGCTACGGCAACCGGCCGACCATGAAGGACGTCGCGGCCCGTGCCGGGGTCGGACTGAAGACGGTCTCCCGGGTCGTCAACGGTGAACCGGGGGTCACGCCGGAGACCGAGCGCCGTGTCCAGGAGGCCATCGAGGCGCTCGGCTTCCGGCGCAACGACAGCGCGCGGGTGCTGCGCAAGGGCCGTACGGCCAGCATCGGGCTGGTCCTGGAGGACCTGGCCGACCCGTTCTACGGGCCGCTCAGCCGTGCGGTCGAGGAGGTGGCGCGCGCCCACGGCGCCCTGTTGATCAACGGTTCCAGCGCCGAGGACCCCGAGCGCGAGCAGGAGCTGGTGCTGGCGCTGTGCGCGCGGCGGGTGGACGGGCTGGTCGTCATCCCGGCCGGTGACGACCACCGCTATCTGGAACCCGAGCTCAAAGCGGGCGTCGCCACGGTGTTCGTGGACCGTCCGGCCGGGAAGATCGACGCCGATGTCGTCCTGTCGGACAGCTACGGCGGCGCCCGGGACGGCGTCGCGCACCTGATCGCGCACGGTCACCGGCGGATCGGTTTCATCGGCGACATGCCCCGTATCCACACCGCGGCGGAGCGGCTGCGCGGCTACCGGGCGGCGATGGAGGACGCCGGCATACCGGTCGAGGAGTCCTGGATGTCCCTGGGCATCACCGATCCGCTCCGGGTGCGCCGGGCGGCCGAGGAGATGCTCTCCGGCCCCGCCCCGGTCACCGCGGTCTTCGCGGGCAACAACCGCGTGACGGTCACCGTGATCCGTGTCCTGGCCGAGCAGTCCCGGCAGGTCGCCCTGGTCGGATTCGACGACATCGAACTCGCCGATCTGCTCCAGCCGGGCATCACCGTCGTCGCCCAGGACGCGGCTGCCCTCGGCCGCACCGCCGCGGAGCGGCTGTTCCGCCAGCTGGACGGCTCGCTCGTCGTCCCGGAGCGCATCGAACTGCCGACCCGGCTGATCACCCGCGGCTCGGGCGAGCTGCCGCCGGCGGACTGAGCGGCCGATGGAGGACCACCCGAAGCAGCAACGGCATGACGGGCCCGGCCGCACCCTGGAGGCACTGGGACTGGCGGAGGCTCCCCGCGAACGTCCGCTGAGCTATCCGGGTGCCTGGCCGCAGGCGTCGGGGCTGCTCGACGGGGACCGGCTGCTGCCGCTCACCCGTCTGGTGCACGAGGACCGCACCCCGGTCCTCGCCGTCGGCTCCAACGCCTGCCCCGGCCAACTGCGCCACAAGATGGCCGAGTTCGGGATCACCTCGCCCGTCCCGATGGTCAAGACCCGGGTCACCGGCATCGACGTGGGTGTCTCCGCCCACGTGAGCCGCCTCGGCTATGTGAGCGCCTCTCCCTTCGACGCGCCGGGAGTCGTACGGGAGTTGTTCATCACCTGGCTCGACGCCGAGCAGCTCGCGGTGATCGATGCGAGTGAGGGCGTGCCGCTGCCGCACGGCAACTTCGCCCGCGCCTGGCTGCCCGCGCCCGAGGTGCGGATCGAGTTGGAGAACGGCGAGCCACTGCCCGGCGCGTACGTGTACGTCAACCGCCATGGCGTCCTGCACAACGGCTCCCCCGGGCCCCGCACGCATCCCGGGCAGCGCGCCCTGCTCACCGAACTCCTCGTCGCCCTGCCCCGGTTGCGAAAGCTGTTCGGCGCCACGCCCGCGGAGTTCTGCGCACGGGCCCGCGCCGACCGGCAGTTGTGCGAGCGGGGCACACGCCTGTTCGCCGAGGAGAAGCTGGTGACGGCCTCCGGCCTGGAGCGGTACGTACGAGCTCAGCAGACCGGGAGTCCGGGTACCGGGGCGTAAGTTGTGAGCCGCTACTTGGCCGAGGCCGTCAGATCGCCCCGCCGGGGCGCCGCGAAGCCCTCCAGGTCGGTCCGGGTCAGGCCGGTCAGCCGGGCGACCTCGGCGATGTCCAGGGCCCCGCAGTCCAGGCCGCGCAGCAGGTAGCCGCTGAGGGCCTTGGCGGTGGCCGGCTCGTCCATGACGTCGCCGCCGATGCGGCCCGCGTAGCGGGCGAGGCGGGCGGCGGCCTGTTCGAAGCCCTCGCGGTAGAAGGCGTAGACGGCCGCGTAGCGGGTCGGGAGGTGACCGGGGTGCATGTCCCAGCCCTGGTAGTAGGCGCGGGCCAGGGCGCGGCGGGTGAGGCTGTAGTGCAGGCGCCAGGCGTCGTGGACCTGCTCGGTCGGGCCGACCGGCAGGACGTTGGTGGAGCCGTCCGACACGCGGACGCCGGTGCCCGCGGCGGCGACCTGCATGATCGCCTTGGCGTGGTCGGCAGCCGGGTGGTCGCCGGCCTGGTAGGCGGCGGAGACACCGAGGCAGGCGCTGTAGTCGAAGGTGCCGTAGTGCAGTCCGGTGGCGCGGCCCTCGGCGGCCTGGATCATCCGGGCGACGGTGGCGGTGCCGTCGGTGGCGAGGATGGACTGGCTGGTCTCGATCTGTATCTCGAAGCCGAGCCGCCCGGCCTCCAGCGCGTGCGCCTTCTCGAAGGCCTCGAGGAGCCGGACCATGGCGGTGACCTGCTCGGGGTAGGTGACCTTGGGCAGGGTGAGGACCAGCCCGTCGGGCAGGCCGCCGGCCTTCATCAGGCCGGTGAGGAAGATGTCGAGGGTGCGGATGCCCCGGTCCCGGACGGCGGCCTCCATGCACTTCATGCGGATGCCCATGTACGGGGCCGCGGCGCCTTTCTCATAGGCCTCGGCGATCAGCCGGGCCGCGCGGGCGGCCGTCTCGTCCTCCTCGGCGTCGGGGCGGGGGCCGTAGCCGTCCTCGAAGTCGACGCGCAGGTCTTCGATCGGCTCACGCTCCAGCTTGGCGCGGACCCGGTCGTGGACGGGCTCGGCGAGGTCGTCGGGGAGGCCGAGGACGGCTGCGAAGGAGGCGGCGTCCGGTGCGTGTGCGTCGAGGGCGGCAAGGGCCTGCTCGCCCCAGGAGCGGATGGTGTCGGCGGCGAAGGCGTCGCCGGGGACGTAGACGGTGTGGACGGGCTGGCGGGTGCCGGGGTCTCCGGGGTAGCAGCGCTCCAGTTCGGCGTCGACCGGTGCGAGGGAGGCGCTGATCTCCTCGCTGACCGTGCCCGCCAGGCTCGTCGCCACCTGCTCCTGCTGACCCTGACCCATCCCACACCCTCCAACTTTCCGCTTTACGGAATCAACAATCCGTAGAACGAAGTTATCCGGGGAGCTTCCGCCTGGTCAACACCGCTTCCTTACGGTGCCACCGCGAACTTTCGACATGTTCACGCTCATCTCATGCGGCGGTAGAACACTTCGGTACGCACGACTCCGCCCGGCAGTCCCCAACGAAGGAGCCACCGTGCCGAACCACAGCCGAGTCACGCGCCGTCTGGGCCTGAAGACCGCGTTAGCCGCAGCGGTCGCCCTGCCCCTGTCCAGTACAGCACTGTCCCCGTCGCCCGCGTCGGCCGAGGTTTCCGCCGGCCGGCGCCTGGAGGCCATGTCCTTCAACCTGCGCTTCGCGAGCACCAGCGAACCGAACAGCTGGGCGGTGCGCAGACCGGTGATGCGCGAACTGCTGCGCCGCGAGCGCCCACACGTCATCGGCACCCAGGAGGGCCTCTACCAGCAGTTGCAGGACATCGAGGCCGACCTCGGGCCGCACCACGACTGGATCGGCACGGGCCGTGCGGGCGGCAGCCGCGACGAGTTCATGGCGATCTTCTACGACACGCGCCGTCTCGCCCCCGTCGAGTACGACCACTTCTGGCTCTCCGACACCCCGGACGTGATCGGGTCGAACACCTGGGGCGGCGGGTCCATCCGCATGGTCACCTGGGTCCGCTTCCGCGATCTGCGGGACGCCGGCCGGGAGTTCTACTTCCTCAACACCCACCTCGACAACCGCAGCCAGGACGCACGCGCGCGTGCCGCCGACCTGACCGTGCAGCGGATCTCCGGGCTGGACCGTTCGCTGCCGCTGCTGGTGACCGGCGACTTCAACATTGCGGCCCACAAGGACCCGGTCTACGACACGATGCTGGGCGCCGGGCTCGTCGACACCTGGGAGACGGCGGCCGAGCGCAGCGCGCTGTACGCGACGTTCCACGGTTACCGGCCGCTGACACCGGGCGGCGACCGCATCGACTGGATTCTGGCCACGCCGGGCGTCACCGTGCACCGGGCGGACATCAACACCTTCTCCGTGGACGGGCAGTTCCCGAGCGACCATCTGCCGGTCCAGGCGTCGCTGACCCTGGGATGAGCCGAGGCCCCCGTGACCGGCGCGTGGTCACGGGGGCCTCGTACAGCCTGCGGACGATCAGCCCTTGCGGGCCTTGATCTCCTCGGTGAGCTGCGGGACGACCTCGAACAGGTCGCCGACGACGCCGTAGTCGACGAGCTCGAAGATCGGGGCCTCGGGGTCCTTGTTGACGGCCACGATCGTCTTCGAGGTCTGCATGCCGGCGCGGTGCTGGATCGCGCCGGAGATGCCGGAGGCGATGTACAGCTGCGGCGAGACGGACTTGCCGGTCTGGCCGACCTGGTTGGTGTGCGGGTACCAGCCCGCGTCCACCGCGGCACGCGAGGCACCCACGGCCGCGCCGAGGGAGTCGGCCAGCGCCTCGATGATCGCGAAGTTCTCCGCGCCGTTGACACCACGGCCGCCGGAGACCACGATCGCGGCCTCGGTGAGCTCCGGACGCCCGGTCGACTCGCGCGGGGTGCGCGCGGTGACCTTGGTGCCGGTGGCCTGGTCGGAGAAGGTCACGGCGAGGGCCTCGACGCTGCCTGCGGCCGGGGCGGCCTCCACGGCGGCCGAGTTCGGCTTGACCGTGATGACCGGAGTGCCCTTGGAGACCCGGGACTTGGTGGTGAAGGACGCGGCGAACACCGACTGGGTGGCCACCGGACCCTCGTCGCCGGCCTCCAGGTCGACGGCGTCGGTGATGATGCCGGAACCGATGCGCAGCGCCAGACGGGCGGCGATCTCCTTGCCCTCGGCGGAGGAGGGCACCAGCACCGCGGCCGGGGAGACGGCCTCGACGGCGGCCTGCAGGGCGTCCACCTTCGGGACGACCAGGTAGTCGGCGTACTCGGCGGCCTCGTGCGTGAGCACCTTGACCGCGCCGTGCTCGGCGAGCGTGGCGGCGGTGTCACCGGCGCCGCCTCCCAGCGCGACGGCGACGGGCTCGCCGATGCGGCGGGCCAGGGTCAGCAGCTCCAGGGTGGGCTTGCGGACGGCACCGTCCACGTGGTCGACGTAGACGAGAACTTCAGCCATGGGACTTCTTCTCTCCTGCTTGCGAAGTATGAGGGGCGGTCAGCGAATTCGAGCTCAGATGAACTTCTGGCTCGCGAGGAACTCAGCGAGCTGCTTGCCGCCCTCGCCCTCGTCCTTGACGATCGTGCCGGCCGTGCGGGCCGGACGCTCGGTCGCGGCGTCCACGGTGGTGTAGGCGCCCTCGAGACCGACCTCCTCGGCCTCGATCTCCAGGTCCTCCAGGTCCCAGGACTGAACCGGCTTCTTCTTGGCGGCCATGATGCCCTTGAAGGAGGGGTAACGCGCCTCGCCGGACTGGTCGGTGACCGACACGACCGCCGGCAGGGAGGCCTGAAGCTGCTCGGAGGCGGCGTCGCCGTCGCGGCGGCCCTTGACCGTGCCGTCCTCGACGGAGACCTCGGACAGCAGGGTCACCTGCGGGACGCCCAGACGCTCGGCCAGCAGGGCCGGGACGACGCCCATGGTGCCGTCGGTGGAGGCCATGCCGGAGATGACCAGGTCGTAGCCCGCCTTCTCGATCGCCTTGGCCAGCACCAGCGAGGTGCCGATGGCGTCGGTGCCGTGCAGGTCGTCGTCCTCGACGTGGATCGCCTTGTCGGCACCCATGGACAGGGCCTTGCGCAGGGCGTCCTTGGCGTCCTCCGGGCCCACGGTCAGGACGGTGACCTCGGCGTCGTCCGCGTCCTCGGCGATCTGCAGCGCCTGCTCGACCGCGTACTCGTCCAGTTCGGAGAGCAGACCGTCCACGTCGTCCCGGTCGACGGTCAGGTCATCGGCGAAGTGCCGGTCGCCAGTGGCGTCGGGCACGTACTTCACAGTGACAACGATCCTCAAGCTCACGCCGGCTCTCCTACTGCATCGTCATTTTTCGGCTGCCTGCTTGCAGGCAGCATAGGCGCCTGAAGCGGCCGATCCCGGTCGGGGCGACCCTCGCCTCCGAACGAAATATTACTCGTCAGTACACCCAGTTCGTTCCCGCTAAGCAAGCGCTTTGAACTGTGACCTTCGCAACGCAGCGTAACCGGAACCGGACGGCTTCGCAGGACGGTCGGGCCGCGCTCAGTCACGCAGGGCATTGAAGCGCCCCTGGTGGTACAGGAGCGGGCGGCCCGCCCCGGCCGGATCACCGAGAACGACCTCCGCGAGCACGAGGTGATGGTCGCCGGCGGGCACGCGCGCGTGGACCCGGCCCACCAGCCAGGCCAGCACGTCGTCGAGCACGGGAACGCCTTCAGGGCCCTCGCGCCAGCCGGTGGGGGCCCCGAACCGGTCGGCGCCGCTTCGGGCGAAGGTGGCGGCCAGCTCCTGCTGGTGCTCGCCGAGTATGTGGACCCCCACATGCTCGGCCTCGGAGATCGCCGCCCAGCTGGAGGAGCCCGTACCGATCCCGAAGGAGAGCATCGGCGGCTCCACGGAGACCGACGTGAGGGACGTGGCGGTGAAGCCGACCGGGCCGTCGTCGCCCCGCGCGGTGATCACCGCCACTCCGGCCGCGTGCCGACGGAAGACGGCACGGAGCAGATCGGGTGAGGCGGTACGGGGGGCGGCTAGGCCGGGGATGGCCGTCATGAAGTTGACCTTCTGTCAGGGGCGAGGGAGCGGTCCGGGGTGGTCAACAGCCCGGACAGCACGCGCTCGCGGTGCGGACGAGGTCGACATGGACCCGCCCGAAGAGAAGGAGTTCCGAAGGCATACGGCCAGGCTGACGATAGGTGGTGTACGCAGTCAAGTTCGTTCCGGCATGCGGAAACGGCCTCCTGAGCACCGGCACTCAGACCGCATCCCCCAGCGCGGCGATCACATCGGCCTTGCGCGGCTGCCCCGTGGCCCGCCGCACGACACGGCCGTCGGCGTCCAGCACCAGCACGGTCGGCGTCTTGAGGATGTCGAGGGCGCGGACGAGGTTCAGGTGGGCCTCGGCATCGATCTCGACGTGGGTGACGCCGGGGACCAGACCGGCCACCTCGTCGAGAATGCGCCGGGTCGCCCGGCAGGGTGCGCAGAAGGCGCTGGAGAACTGCACCAGCGTGGCCCGCTCGCCGAGTTCCGCACCCAGCTCGGCCGCACCGAGCCGCTTCCCCTCGTCACGCCCGCGCACGCACACTCTCCCGCTCCGCCACCGGTGCAGCACGCCGCAGACGCTCGCCGCCGCGAGCACCGCAAGGCACACCACAAGCCCGCCATCACCTGCACAAGCATTCACGAGACCGCAAAGATTCCCACCTCCCGGAAGCGGGTCCGCTGCGGGATGCCGGCTTCATGGACATCGACGCGAGAGGGCCGCGGTTCGGCGCTCGGCGCCGCTTTCCTCGATGCCGCGCTCGGCTACTGCCTGGGATGCGAGTTGTACCTGATGGCCCAACGAGTGGCGGTACGCGCAAAGTAAAAGACCGTTAAAAGCACGAGGTGGATCACCGGCCGACGTGACAAGGATCTCGTGTCGGCCGGGCACCAGGGCTGGCTCCCCGGCCGTTCTTGGGGCACGATCTGCGAGATGCCGTAAACCTACGGCTCCGTAGCTTTTCCGCCGGGAATCCCTTCCCAGGCAGAGCAGGAAGGGTCCACGCCGCCCATGGCAGAACTCGTCTACCGCCCCGTCGTCGGTCTCGCCCTCACGATGTTCAAGGCCTGGGACCTCAAGATCGACTGCAAGGGGTCGGAGAACATCCCGCGCTCGGGCGGCGCCGTGCTGGTGAGCAATCACATCAGCTATCTGGACTTCATCTTCAACGGCCTGGCCGCACTCCCCCAGAAGCGCCTGGTGCGTTTCATGGCGAAGGAGTCCGTCTTCCGGCACAAGATCTCCGGCCCGCTGATGCGCGGCATGAAGCACATCCCGGTGGACCGCAAGCAGGGTGAGGCGGCCTACGCGCACGCCCTGGACTCACTGCGCTCCGGCGAGGTGGTCGGCGTGTTCCCCGAGGCCACGATCTCGCAGTCGTTCACCCTGAAGGGCTTCAAGTCCGGCGCCGCCCGACTGGCCCAGGAGGCGGGCGTCCCGCTCGTCCCGATGGCCGTGTGGGGCACCCAGCGGCTGTGGACCAAGGGCCACCCGCGCAACTTCCGGCGCAGCCACACGCCGATCACGATCCGGGTCGGCGAGGCGCTCGAGGCCTCGCGCGACAAGTACGCCGGCGCGATCACCCGGCAGCTGCGCGAGCGGGTCCAGGAACTGCTGGAGGCCGCCCAGCGTGCCTACCCGGTACGCCCCAAGGGTCCGGACGACACGTGGTGGCTGCCGGCCCATCTCGGCGGCACGGCGCCGACTCCGGAGGAGGTACGCGCGGCCGAGGCCCGCTGACCGTTCCTGGACCTCAGAGTGCGATGGGGAGCGTCTTCCACAGGTACGGCCGGTCGGGGGCGGCTCGCAGGGCGCCGAGGACAACCGGGTGCGGTTTCGCGTACAGCACCGGATAGTCCGACTCGCCGGACTTCGCATCGGGCGTGAAGGCCAGGCGCTCCCCGCCGAGGGAGAACCGGGCGTCCACGCCCACCTTGTTGCCGCGCGGGTCCTGCCGGTGCCAGGCGCCGTTGAACCGTACGGCGACAAGTCCGTGCACGACATGCCCGTCGCCGTCGTCGTGCGCCAGCCGCTGATAGCAGAGCGCCGTCGGGATGTCCTCGGCCCGCAGCAGCGCCGCCAGCGCGTGGGCCTTGGCGTAGCAGATGCCCGTTCCCTGCTCCAGCACGTCGGACGCGCGCCAGGTGACGCGGGGATCACCGGAGTCCTGCGAGTGCGGAATGGTGTCGCGTACGAACTCGAACGCCATGCGCGCATAGTCATACGAGTCCGATGCCGCCGCCGCGAGCCGGGCCGCCGCATCCCTTACCCGCGGATGGTCATGGTCGATGACCTCGTCGACGACCAAGTAGGCGGACAGGTCCGGGGTTTCCTGGATCAGCTCCATGCCCGCAGAGCATAGAAATGCGGCCACCCGAGCGTCAATGACTTTTCGGGTAGCCGCATACCTATACAAAGAATCATGCCCACGCAAGGAGGCGCTATCGAGCCATCTCCTCCTTGAGCGCCGCCACGAACGCGTCCACGTCCTCTTCCGTCGTGTCGAAGGCGCACATCCAGCGGACGTCGCCGGCTGCCTCGTCCCAGAAGTAGAAGCGGAACCGCTTCTGCAGGCGCTCGCTCACGTCGTGCGGCAGGCGGGCGAAGACCGCGTTGGCCTGTACCGGGTAGAGGATCTCGACGCCGTGCACGGCACGGACGCCCTCGGCGAGGCGCTGGGCCATCTCGTTGGAGTGGCGGGCGTTGCGCAGCCACAGGTCCTTGGCGAGCAGCGCCTCCAACTGCACCGACACGAAGCGCATCTTGGAGGCGAGCTGCATGGACAGCTTGCGCAGGTGCTTCATGTGGCTGACGGCGTCCTGGTCGAGGACGACGACCGCCTCGCCGAACAGGGCGCCGTTCTTGGTCCCGCCGAGGGAGAGGATGTCGACACCGACCGCGTTGGTGAACGTGCGCATCGGCACGTTCAGGGATGCGGCCGCGTTGGCGATCCGGGAGCCGTCGAGGTGAACCTTCATCCCGCGCGCGTGGGCGTGCTCGCAGATGGCGCGGATCTCGTCGGGCGTGTAAAGGGTGCCGAGTTCGGTGCTCTGGGTGATCGAGACGACCTGCGGCATCGCGCGGTGCTCGTCCTCCCAGCCGTACGCCTGCCGGTCGATCAGCTCGGGGGTGAGCTTGCCGTCGGGGGTGGGGACGGTGAGCAGCTTCAGGCCGCCCATCCGCTCGGGTGCGCCGCCCTCGTCGACGTTGATGTGCGCGCTCTCCGCGCAGATCACCGCACCCCAGCGGTCGGTGACCGCCTGGAGTGCGACGACGTTGGCGCCGGTGCCGTTGAAGACCGGGAAGGCCTCCGCCGTGGCCCCGAAGTGGCTGCGGACGATCCGCTGGAGGTTGTCGGTGTACGCGTCCTCGCCGTACGCGACCTGGTGGCCGCCGTTGGCCAGGGCCAGGGCGGCGAGCACCTCGGGGTGGGCCCCGGCGTAGTTGTCACTGGCGAAACCGCGGACCTCCGGGTCGTGATGGCGACGCGCGTCGGTCTTCGGGGGGTTCACGGCTTCTCGGTCAGCCACAGACGGTTTCCGTTCACTTCTGCGGCGGGCTTGTCCCAGACGCCGACGATGGCCTCGGCCAGGTCCTTGACGTCCGTGAAGCCCGCGAACTTCGCGTTGGGTCGCTCGGCGCGCATCGCGTCGTGCACCAGTGCCTTCACCACCAGGATGGCAGCCGCGGACGTCGGCCCCTCAGGGCCCCCGGCCTTGCGGAAGTAGTCGGCCAGGGCCAGGGTCCACGCCTCGGCGGCGGCCTTGGCGGCGGCGTAGGCGGCGTTGCCGGCGGTGGGCCTGGTGGCGCCCGCGGCGCTGATCAGGACGTACCGGCCGCGGTCGCTGCGCTGCAGCGCCTCGTGGAAGGCGAGGGAGGTGTGTGCCACGGTGCGCACCAGCAGCAGCTCGAGGAAGTCCCAGTCGTCGAGGCTGGTCTTGGTGAACGTCTCGCTGCCGCGCCAGCCGCCCACGAGGTGGACCAGGCCGTCGACACGGCCGAAGTCCTTCTCGATGCGGTTGGCCCAGTCCTGGGAGGCCTGCCGGTCGAGCAGGTCCACCGTGTCGCCGACGACGGTGGCGCCGCCGTGCGCGTAGCTGGCCGCGTCCACGGCTTCCGCCAGCCGCTCCGGGTCGTTGTCCGCGCCGACGACGGTCGCCCCCGCCTCGGCCAGCCTGAGCAGCGCCGCCCGCCCGGCGGGTCCACCCGCGCCGGCCACCGCGACCACCGCACCGCTGAGAGCCCCGTTCCCCATGATCCTCGCCTCCTGAGCAGTGTTCTGGACGAGATCGCTCACGCGGCGACCCGCTCGATGCTGTCCGCCGTGATGCCCCTGGTCGACGCAATCACGTTCTTCAGCTTCTTGGACAGCGCCTCATAGAACATGCTCAGCGGAAACTCGTCCGGAAGCACATCATCGACGAGCTTGCGCGGCGGCTGGGTCAGGTCCAGGGCGTCGGGGCCCTTGGCCCACTTGGAGCCCGGGTGCGGGGCGAGGTAGGTCGAGACCAGCTCGTACCCGGCGAACCAGTGCACGAGCTTCGGGCGGTCGATGCCGTCCCGGTACAGCTGCTCGATCTCGGCGCACAGCTGGTTGGTGACCTGCGGAGCGCGCTGCCAGTCGATGGACAGCTTGTTGTCGGTCCAGCAGACGACGTCGTGCTTGTGCAGGTAGGCGAAGAGGAGCTGGCCGCCGAGGCCGTCGTAGTTGCGGACGCGCTCGCCGGTGACCGGGAAGCGGAACATGCGGTCGAAGAGCACCGCGTACTGCACGTCACGAGCCTGCGGGACGCCCTCGGTCTGGAGCTTCACGGCCTCCTTGAAGGCGGTGAGGTCGCAGCGCAGCTCCTCCAGGCCGTACATCCAGAACGGCTGGCGCTGCTTGATCATGAACGGGTCGAAGGGCAGGTCGCCGTGGCTGTGGGTGCGGTCGTGGACCATGTCCCACAGCACGAAGGCCTCTTCGCTGCGCTTCTGGTCGTGCACCATCGCGGCGATGTCCTCGGGCAGTTCCAGGCCGAGGGTGTCGACGGCGGCCGCGGTGACGCGGCGGAAGCGGGCGGCCTCGCGGTCACAGAAGATGCCGCCCCAGGTGAAGCGCTCGGGGGCCTCGCGCACGGCGATGGTCTCGGGGAAGAGGACGGCGGAGTTGGTGTCGTAGCCCGCCGTGAAGTCCTCGAACTTGATGCCGCAGAACAGCGGGTTGTCGTAGCGGGTGCGCTCCAGTTCGGCCAGCCAGTCCGGCCAGACCATGCGCAGCACGACCGCCTCGAGGTTGCGGTCGGGGTTGCCGTTCTGGGTGTACATCGGGAAGACGACCAGGTGCTGCAGGCCGTCCCGGCGGTTCGCCGCGGGCTGGAAGGCGAGCAGCGAGTCGAGGAAGTCGGGCACCTTGAAGCCGTCGTCGGCCCAGCGGCGCAGGTCCTTCACCAGCGCCGCGTGGTAGGCGGCGTCGTGCGGGAGCAGCGGGGACAGTTCCTCGACGGCGTCGGCGATCCGGCGCACGGCGAGCTCGGCGTCCGCGGGGGCCGGGGCGCCCTCGGCGTCGAAGTCGATCGATCCGTCCTTGGACTGCCATGGCCGGATCTGCTCCACGGCATCCTTGAGCACGGGCCACGCCGGATGCTCCACCACCCTGGCCACGGGAGGAACCTGCTCCTCCGCACCCGTCTGCACAAGAATTTCCGTCATGTCCCATCCTCCACTGGAGAACCTTGCGTAAGCACACCGTATGCATAGGCGGTTTCTCCCAGCAAGGGGAGCTGCGGGAAATTATCCTGTGCACCCCCATCGTTACCGAACTTTTTCCTGTCGGCCACCGGAGCGCCGCCGGCGTCGGGGAACGCCGGCCGAGAGGGCACCACGTCCGCCCCGCCGTCGTCCCGATACCGACGTGTAGGCAGGGGTTCATCGGCGGGACAGGACACTAGTAGATTGTCGCAACTTAGTTTTGCTGTGCGGTTGGGTAGAGGTGGCGCAGTTTCACGCGGGCGTCGTCGGTGGTGAAGTGCCAGTCGACTTGGCGCTGGTCGCTGTTGGTCTGCTGCTGCCAGGCGGCGAGTTCGGCGTTGAGCACGGCGAGGTCGTCGATGCGGCGGTCCAGGCACTGGCGGGTGAGCGCGGAGAGCTCGATCTCGGCGATGTTGAGCCAGGATCCGTGTTTGGGGGTGTGGTGGATCTCCAGGCGCTGTGCCAGCGCGAAGGCTTTCCCCGGGTCGAACGCCTCATAGAGCGAGGCGATGGTGTGGGTGTTGAGGTTGTCCATCACCAGCACGACCGTGGCGGCGTCGGGATAGTCCACGGTCAGCAGGTGTTCGACCTGGCGCGCCCAGTCGACCTTGGTCCGGCGGGGCTGGGCATCCACGCGTCGCCATCCGCGCAGCGGTTCAACCCAGCAGAAGATCGAGCAGGTCCCCGAGCGGACGTACTCGTTGTCCTCGCGGCGGTCACGGCCGGGCCGCGGGGGAAGCGGATCGCGGACGTGGCCGAGCAGCTGGTACGGCTTCTCGTCCATGCACACCACCGGGCGCGCCGGGTCGCAGGGGCGGCGGTAAACCGCCAGGACGTCTTCCATCGCCGCGGCGAAGGCCGCATTCGCGGAGGGCGGGATGGTCCAGCACTTCTTCAGGTGAGGACGAAGTTCCGTTTTTTTAACACCCGGCCGATCGTGGAGTGGTCCAGGTTCGGGATGTCCTCGATCAGCGCGACGTGCTTCTCCAGCAGGCGCAGCGACCACCGGGCATGTCCCTTGGGCGGCGTCGAGCAGGCCAGCGCGATCAGCCGGGCTTCGACCTCGCCGGTCACCGGGGAGGGCACCGGCGGGCATGCGCGTTCCTTCCGGCCGACCGTGGCCCACACATCGCCGCCGGTCTCCGCGTACCGCTTCGAGATCAGGCGGACCGACTCGCACGAGACCCCGACCCGTGCCGCGATCACCGCCCGCGGATCGACCTCGCCGACCGACCTGTCCAACGCGAGCAGCACCCGAGCCCGCCTGATCATCGACGCGCTGCGGACCCCCGTCGTGGTCACCCGCACCAACGCCTGACGATCCTCAGCACTCAAGGCAACCGGATACTTCTTCTGTGACGACATGGCACCCCCGCCCGGCCGAAGTGAAGCGGCGAGGGGAGACTGCCCGACCGTCAACTCCACCAATCAGAGCCATACTTAGCAGCGACAATCTACTAGGCTGCGGCCCTGTCGCGCCCAGGGCCGTCCCGGTCCGCGCGATACCTGCCGCCGCCGTCAAAAGGAAGCGAGTCGGACCTTGAACTTCCTCACCATCGGTCACCGCGGAGTCATGGGTGTCGCACCCGAGAACACCCTGCGTTCCTTCGTCGCCGCCGAGCAGGCCGGCCTCGACGTCATCGAACTCGATCTGCACCTCAGCAAGGACGGCGCCCTCGTCGTGCTGCACGACACCGAGGTGGACCGTACGACCGACGGCACCGGTCCGGTCGCCGAGAAGACCCTTGCCGAGCTGCGGGCCCTGGACGCCGGACAGGGCGAACGGATCCCGGTGTTCGAGGAGGTCCTGGACGCGGTCGACGCGCCGCTGCAGGCCGAGATCAAGGACGTGGCCGCCGCGCGGGCGCTGGCGGAGGTCATGCGCGAACGGGACCTGGTGGAGCGGATCGAGGTGTCCTCGTTCCACGACGAGGCCATCGCCGAGATCGCCCGGCTGCTGCCCGGGGTGCGGACCGCGCTGATCGGCAGCAGGTACGGCACCGACATCGTGGAGCGCGCCGTGGACGCCGGTGCGGCGACCGTCTGCCTGAACATCCGCCGGCTCACCCTGGAGGTCGTGGAGCACGCACGCGAAGCCGGCCTGCGGATCATCGGCTGGGTGGTGAACACGCAGGAACACCTGCGCCTCGTCCGCGCGCTGGAGCTGGACGGAGCGACGACCGACTACCCGGAGATCAAACGCACCGGCCGGTTCACGGCCTGAGACACCGCGACGTACGGCTCAGGCGAGCTCCTTGACCAGCAGCTCGAACTGCAGGTCGTCGCGCTGCGGGATGCCGAACCGCTCGTCGCCGTACGGGAACGGCGTCATCTTTCCGGTACGGCGGTAGCCGCGCCGCTCGTACCAGGCGATGAGGTCCTCGCGTACGGAGATCACGGTCATGTGCATCTGCGTCACGCCCCAGGTCGCACGGGCCTGCCGCTCCGCCTCGGCGATGATCACCTTGCCGAGGCCGGCGCCCTGGAGTCGCGGGCTGACCGCGAACATCCCGAAGTAGGCATGGTCACCGCGGTGCTCGAGCTGGCAGCAGGCGACGACCGCACCGACCTGCTCCACCGTCAGCAGCCTGCTGTCGGGCGACTTGATCACGGCCCGGACGCCTTCGGGGTCGGTCCGCTGCCCCTGAAGGATGTCCGCCTCGGTGGTCCACCCGGCCCGGCTGGAGTCGCCCCGGTACGCCGACTCGATCAGCACGACCAGCGCCTCGACGTCGGCGTCGGTGGCGTCACGGAAGGTCAGTCCGGTGGCGGCGGTGTCCATGGGAGCGTCTCTCCGGTTTCTCGGGCGTGGCTCGGGCACGGACGAGAGTAACGCTGCGGGTCAATACAGCTAGGCTCCGGGTGCATGGTGCACGTACTCAGCAGCCGGACCCTGCTCCGCCCCAACGACGCCGAGCGGTCCCGAGTCTTCTACGGCGAACAGTTGGGCCTCGCCGTCTACCGCGAGTTCGGTACGGGGCCGGACCGCGGCACCGTCTACTTCCTCGGCGGCGGCTTCCTGGAGATCTCGGGCCGGTCCGAGACCCCGCCGTCCCCGGCCGTACGGCTCTGGCTCCAGGTCGACGACGTGACCTCGGCCGAGGAGGAGCTGCGGGCCAAGGGCGTCGACATCGTGCGGCCACCGCTGCGCGAGCCGTGGGGGCTGATCGAGATGTGGATCGCGGATCCGGACGGCACGCCGATCGTGCTGGTGGAGGTGCCCGCGGACCATCCGATCCGGTACCGGCCCGGGATCTGATCCCCGGTGCGCGTGCGACGGGCGTCGCCCGGCGCGAGGGAGTCCCGGATGGCCGCTGTCAGTGGGCGGCGCTAGCGTGCTGGTGTGGGTTCGCGCTGCGGAAGGGACGTCGGATGAGGCTCGACAAGCCGGTGGTCGGCGGGCCCTGCTGGGCCGAGTTGGGGACCAGCGATCTGGAGTCCGCCAAGCGGTTCTACGGCGAGCTGTTCGGCTGGCGGGCCGAGACGGATCCACGTCAGGAGGCCGGCGGCTACACGGTCGCGCATCTGGGCGACGCACCGGTCGCCGCGCTGTCGCCGCTGAACCAGGAGGGACAGCCGGTCGCATGGACCGTGTCGTTCTCGGTCCGGGACGCGGACGAGAGCGCACGGGAGATCACGGCGGCCGGCGGGACGGTGCTGATGGGGCCGATGGACGTGTTCGACATGGGCCGTTTCGCGGTGGCCGCCGACCCGTCCGGCGCTGCCTTCACCCTGTGGCAGCCCCGCGCCTTCGAGGGCGCCGGGCTGTTCAACGCGCCGGGCTCGCTCGGCTGGGTGGAGCTGATGACCCGGGAACCCGCGCGGGCGCGGGACTTCTACACCACCGTCTTCGGCTGGACCGTCAACGCCTCGGAGCACTACACCCAGTGGGGCATCGCCGGGGTGGACTTCGGCGGCATGATGACCATGGACGACAAGTTCCCGCACGAGGTGCCGCCGCACTGGCTGCCGTACTTCGCCGTGGCCGACGTGGACGACACCACCGCCACGGCGACCGGGGCGGGCGGCACGGCCCTCATGGAGCCCACCTCCGTGCCGGACGGACCGCGCATCGCGGTGCTGCGCGATCCACAGGGTGCCGTCTTCGGCGTGTATCTCGCAGGCCACGAGGGCTGAACCGGCGTTTGCACCGGAGTGCGCCGCCCGACATCGACGACCGACGCTCCACGCCCCGGCGCACGGTGCACGACGTGCTCTGAGGGCACCGTCGGGAACGCCCGGCGGCCGCTCAGACCCGCAGTGCCCCGAGCCGCCCCTCCAGCTGCTCGAGCAACTCACCCAGCAGCGTGGCGAGTTCGCCCTGCGCCGGTGTGCCCATGCCGGACAGGACAGCGGTCTCGTAGGCGAGCTGCTCGGGCAGGATCGCGTCGACCAGGTCGCGTCCGGCGTCCGTGAGGCGAAGATGGGCGACGCGGCGGTCACGGGCGTCACCGCGTCGCTCCACGAAGCCGCGTTCGGTGAGGTGCTTGAGGCGTTTGGTGACGGCAGCACCGGAGGAGAAGGTCTCCCGGGCCAGTTCGCCCGGCGTCAGCTCGTGACCGGTGCGGCGCAACGCGCCGAGCAGGTCGAACTCGGGCCGGCTGAGCCCGGCCCGGCGCAACGGTGCGTCCTCGGCCTGCTGGAGCAGGGCCGCACAGCGGTTGACCCGGCCGATGATCTCCATGGGGCCGGTGTCGAGGTCGGGATGCACGGACTGCCACTGCCGGACGACCGCGGCGACCGTGTCGCCCCGCGCAGCACCGGCGTCGCGCCCCGTCGCGCCGGTCGTCTCGTGCCCGGTCGTCCGCCGCCGGTTCGTCCCCGTCATGGCCGTGCATCCTCCGTCATCATGCCCGTGTCCCGGTCCAGGTCCGGGCTCTGGCGCCGTACCGTCGCCGCGAGCGTACGGTGTCCCGACTGCTCGACGAGCACGACCCGCTCCTGGGGCAGGGCCCGCTGCCACCACTCGCCGGACGCGGCATCCGCGGTGGCGCGCAGGTCGGCCAGGGCGGCGGCGAGGCTTCGGCGGGCGGCCTGAAGAGCACCGGCGTCCGGGTGCGGCTCGGACAGCAGACGGGCGGTGCGCTCACGGGCGCGCTCGGCGACGGCCAGGGCGCGTTCGAGGCGGTCGCCCGCCCGCCGGTTGGTGACGGCGGCGGCGGCCACGAGGCCGACCAGCGCGCCGACGAGAGTGTCGACGACCCGCTCGACGATCAGCGTCCCGGGGTTCTGGAACCCGGTGAACTCGGTGATGAGCAGCGCCATCGGGGTCACGCAGACGCTGCCGAGCCAGTAGTTGCGGCCGATCAGCGCCTCCGCCCCGAAGTTGAAGGCGAGGCAGCACAGTACGAGGGCCGCGGGGCCGAGGTGGGCGAGCGGGGCGACGGCGGCGAAGAGGAGGACCCCGGCGAGGTTGCCGACGACGCGCTGCACGCCCCGGCTCCAGGTGAGCGTGAGGTTGGCCTGGTAGAGGGCGGCGGCGGTGACCAGGGCCCAGTACGGGCGGCCGATACCGAGGGCGAGGGAGGCGTATCCGGCGAGGGCGCAGCCGAGAGCGGTACGCAGGGCGATCGGGGTGAGGGGCGCGAGGGCGCGCCGTAGCGGCTGCTTCGAGGCAGCGAGGTCGATGTCCACGCCGAGCAGTTCGTCGGCGTCCGCGTCACCCGGGTGCGGCACAGACCGGGTGCCGCGCAGTTCACGGGCCCAGGCACGCAGGCGTGCCGGATCCGTGTCGGCGGGCGCTGCCAGGGCGACCTCGGCGCGGACGACGAGACGCTGCAGGGCACGCCGGGTCGTGGAGCGGGCGCGGACGGACAGCAGCGACTGCCAGGCGGCCTGCACGGCGGCGGCCGCGACGGCCCGGGCGTGCGCGTCTCCGGTGCCGCGGGTGTCGGCGTACGCGACGGCTGCGTTCAGGGCGTGTGCGGTGGCGCGGCGCTCCGGGCCGTACGGGCGGACCAGGGCCGGCGCCATGCAGACGAGCCAGGACCAGACGCCCGCCACGACGCCCAGCGCCAGGTGACCGGGGACCTGGGCCAGGGTCTGCGGGGCGAACAGCGCGGCGGAGCTGACGAAGGTGAGGATGACGTTGCCCGGCGGTCCGATGCGCGTCGCGTCGCACAGCACCTTCTGTACGGCAGCCAGCAGGGCGCCGACGGTGACCAGCACGGCGGCGTTCGTGGTGAGCGAGGCCGTGACCAGGGCGACAGCGAGCCCGCCGAGCATGCCCAGCACCACCCACGCCAGCGCCCTGGCCCGGGCGGCGTAGGGACGGTTGTGGGCGTACAGGGCGCACAGGGATCCGGCCATCGTGCAGACGGCCAGGTCGAGGCGGTCGAGCGCCAGGAGGGTCAGGTTGGGCGGGGCGACCGCGGCGACCACGCTCAGCGCGGGCTTGAACCAGATGTCGGAGGGACGGCCGAGGCGCAGCACACCGGTGAGCGGGAGGCGGCGCAGGCGCTGGGTTGTGGGGGCGGGGGTCGCACTGCTCATATCAAACAACTTAACATGTGTTTTACCAGTAAAAGAAATCGGGCGAGACGGCCTCCCGGTGCCGCCCCCGCTCCGGCGAATGCCCCCCGCGTACACCCTTGCGCTCGCGTGCGCGCCGTACGGACCGGGCATCCCTAGACCGACCGTCGACGCCCTGTCGACGATCCCCCGGGCAGGGAGGTGCGCGTGCACGGACCGGCTGCGTCCGGCTGGCTGCTGGTCGCGCTGTGCGCGGTGACCGGCGCCTACTGCCTGCTGCGACTGCGCAGCACCGTCGAGGAACAGCGCCGGGCCGCGGGAGACGAGGCGCTGATGGGCTTCGGCATGGCCGCGATGGCCGTACCGACGGCCGTGTACACACCGCCGGCCTGGGCCTGGCCCGCCTTCGCGGTCCTGTTCGGCGCGGCCGCACTGCGCGCCCTGTGGGCCGCCCGGGGCGGGGCCCGCCATCTGCACCACCTGGTGGGCGCCTCGGCCATGGTCTACATGGCGGTGGTCATGGCCGGTACCCCGAACGACGCCCCCGGACACGGACCCGGCGGCGCCGGGCTCCCCCTGCTCACCGGGCTCCTGCTGCTCTACTTCACCGGATACGTGCTGCTCGGCGGAGTGCGCCTGATACCTGCCCCGGCCGTGGCGGGTGCCCCCCGCACCGCGGGGTGGGGCGACCGGCCCGAGCTGGCGCGGGCCTGCCGGCTGTCGATGGGCATCGCCATGGTCGCGATGCTGCTGACACTGTGAGGGGGCGGCGGACGCGGACGGTACGAGCCCTGTGGTCTGTGTCACTTTGCGGGAAGGCGAGCCTCCCGCTGAGCCGGCGCTCATAAGGTGTCCCCATGATGGTCCCCGCGGCACTGTTGCTGCTCGGCGCCCTGACCGCCGTCCTGGCCCCACGGCTGCTCGCCCGGACCGACTGGCCGGACCGCGAACCGGTGGTTGCCCTGTGGGTCTGGCAGTGCGTGGTGGTGGCCGTACTGCTGTGCTGCGCGCTGTCGATGACGCTCAGCGCGGCGGCCGCCTGGCAGGCGGTGCGCGGCCATGTGTTCGCACCGGCACCGCGCGCGGTCGTGGAGGCCTATGCGCTGGGTACGACCGGCCCCTGGGCGGCGACGACAGCGCTCGCGCTCGCGTCGGGCGCCGTCTGGACCGCGGTGATGCTGGTCCGGGAGGTCGTACGGGCGCAGGCACGGCGTCGGCGGCGACGTGCCGAACTCCTCGTGCGGGCCCCGCTGCTGCCGGGTGAGGAGCCGGGGAACGGTCGGCTCGTCGTCCTGGAGGGTGAGCGGCCGGACGCCTGGTGGCTGCCCGGCACGGCACCCCGGCTCGTCCTCACCACCGCCGCCCTGCGCCGGCTGAAGGGACAGCAACTGGACGCCCTCCTCGCGCACGAGCAGGGACATGCCCGGGCCCGGCACGACTGGCTGCTGCACTGCTCGGCCGCACTGGCGTGCGGGTTCCCGCGGGTGCCGGTGTTCGCCGCGTTCCGCGACGAGATGCACCGACTGGTGGAGCTCGCCGCGGACGACATGGCCTCCCGCCGCTTCGGGCGGCTGACCACTGCGCTCGCGCTGGTGGGAGTCAACGAGGACCGAGGCGTGTTCGGCCCCTGCCCGACACCGCAGGCCCATGTGCCGCAGCGGGTGCACCGGCTGCTCACTCCCCCGGACCGGCTCACCGCTGTCCGGCGGCTGCGGCTCACGGCGACGGCCGCGCTCGTGCCGGTCGTGCCGGTGCTGGTGGCGTTCGTACCGGGGTTGCGGGCACTGGGGTAGGCGCATCCTGGGAGGGGGGTCGCTTCCTGCCCCACCAGTCGGCGAGGATCGCACCATGCACATCCCCACCGTCGAATCCCCGCCCCGACCGCCGGAGTACCGCACCGCCCACCGGGCACCCCTCACGCTGGCGGTGTGCTCCCTCCTGCTCCTCGTCCTGGTCGCCGCCGAGTGGCACCCCCTCATGAACCTGGACGGCGACGTCTCCCGCACCACCCATCGCTGGGCGGTCGAGGAATCCGGGATCACGCAGGTGTGCCGCATCCTCACGGACTGGATCTGGGACCCGCTGACGATGCGCATCCTGTGCGGGGCGGTCGTGGTGTGGCTGGTGTGGAGACACTCGGCGTGGTGGACCGCGGCGTGGCTGGTGGTCACCGTCGCGCTGAGCACGGCCGTCCAACAGTTCCTGAAGGCCGCGGTGGACCGTGCGCGCCCCGTCTGGTCCGATCCGGTCGACTCCGCCCACTACGCGGCCTTTCCCTCCGGCCACGCCATGACCGCCACGGTGGTCCTGGGCCTGCTCCTGTGGCTCCTGCACCGCCACGGCGCCGACCGCGCCCTGTGCCGTACGGCCCTCGGCGTGGCCGCGGTGTCCGTGCTCGGCGTGGGGCTGACCCGGGTGTGGCTCGGCGTGCACTGGACCTCGGACGTCGTCGGCGGCTGGCTGCTGGGCGCGACGGTGGTGACGCTCGCGGTGACCGCCCACGAACGGTGGCGACCCTGACCACACCCGGAGACGAACCGCCTTCGGTGTGGAACGCGGGCTCATAGGATCGCCGCATGATCGCCGTGCTGTTCGACTTCTCCGGAACCCTCTTCCGTGTCGAGTCCACCGAGTCCTGGCTGCGCGCCGTACTGACCGAGGCCGATGTCCCGCTGCCCGAGCCCGAGTTCGGCAAGGCCGCGCAGGCGCTGCAGGCGGCCGGGGCGCTGCCCGGCGGCGCGTTCCCGGAGCGGGTGCCCGTCGAACTGGCCGACGTGTGGGAGGTCCGGGACCAGAGCCCGGCGCAGCACCGGGCCGCCTACACCGGCCTCTCCCGCCAAGTGCCGCTGCCCGACCCCGGGTTGCACGACGCGCTCTACGACCGCCATATGACCCCGGCCGCGTGGACGCCGTACCCGGACGCAGCCGAGGTGCTTCGGACGCTGCACGAGCGGGGAGTCGGCATCGGCGTGGTGAGCAACATCGGCTGGGACCTGCGCCCGGTGTTCCGCGCGCACGGGCTCGACCGTTACGTGGGCACGTACGTCCTGTCCTACGAGCACGGCATCCGCAAGCCGGATCCGCGGCTGTTCGCTGCGGCCTGCACGGAGCTCGGCGCCGATCCCCGGCAGGTGCTGATGGTGGGTGACGAACCCCCGGCGGACGGCGGCGCGGCCACCCTGGGCTGCGCGGTCCACTTCGTGCACCACCTGCCGGCCGACGAGCGGCCCGACGGGCTGCGCCCGGTGCTGGACCTGGTCGACCGACCCGTGACATGACCGTCTGTCTCGGACGATCCCCCGCGTCGCCCGAGACAGACGGCACCGCCGGTCCCGGCCCCGCAGGGCCCGGGACGGACGTTCCGAGTATAGTTGGCTGGCAGCCAGTCAACGCAGGAGTTACAGCATGACCCCCCGCAGCGCTTCGGTCAATGAAGAGTTGCGGCGGCGTTCCCGGGAGCGGCTCCTGCAGGCGGCGGTCGAGCTGGTCAGCGAGCGGGGATACGAGGCCACGACCCTCGGCGACATCGCGGACCGGGCCGGCTCGGCGCGCGGACTGGTGTCGTACTACTTCCCCGGCAAACGCCAGCTCGTGCAGTCCGCCGTGCACCGGCTGATGCACCGCACGCTGGAGGAGGCACTGGAGCGCGAACCGCGCACGGAGGACGGCCGGGAGCGGATGGCGCGTGCCATCGACGCGATCCTGGGCCTGGCCCGGGACCGGACCGTGCTGATGCGCCAGCACATGGCGGGACTGCTGGACACCGAGGGCTTCGTGCAGTGCCCGGAGCAGCAGCGGCTCGCCGAACTGCTGCGGGACACCGTGGCCCGGCACGGCTCCCGGAACGCCGAGACCGACTATGCGATGCTGCGCGCCCTGCTCATGGGGGCCGTCTATGCGATGGTGCTGCCGAACGTGGGGATGCCGGTCACTCCCCTGCGCACCGAGCTGTTCCGGCGCTACCGGCTCGACTGGGAGCTCGGGTGC
Organism: Streptomyces sp. F001; assembly: GCF_004187715.1. GTDB lineage: Bacteria > Actinomycetota > Actinomycetes > Streptomycetales > Streptomycetaceae > Streptomyces > Streptomyces flavusporus. The sequence goes on from NZ_QZWF01000001.1 coordinate 362,362, forward strand.
CCGCCGGACGCCGAAACGCCCGACGGGACACGCGACGGGGACCTGTCACGGTTCTTCGCGACAGACCCGGCAGACACACCGGCCCTCGGCCGGCCGGCCTCGGATCAGTCGAAGTAGTCCGGCTGCGTCTGCACGTTGAGCTCGTGCAGACGGACACGCTTCGCCGGGTCCGTGCGCCGGTCGTCGAGCTTCAGGACGTCGAAGCCCTTGGCGATGTCGTTCGAGTAGATGTAACCGTTGTAGTAGTACGCCGACCAGGAGCCGGCCGTCGTGACCCGGTCGGTGGTCAGCGGACCGCGCTCGAAGTAGGCGATCTCCTTCGGGTGGGCGGAGTCGGTGAAGTCCCAGACGGAGACGCCGCCCTGATACCAGGCCTGGACCATGATGTCCTTGCCCTTGACCGGGATCAGCGAGCCGTTGTGAGCCACACAGACCTCGGTGTCCGCCTGGTGGCGGTCGATCTTGAAGTAGCTGCGGAAGACGAGCTTGCGATTGTCGCCCTTGCCGACGATGTCGTAGATACCGTCGGCGCCGCGGTTCGGGCCGATCTCCTCGTTGCAGGTGGCCGCGCCACCGCCGCCCAGCTCGTCGGTGAACACGACCTTGTCGGCGTCCTGGTTGAAGGTCGCCGAGTGCCAGAACGCGAAGTTCACATTGTCCTGCACCTGGTCGATGACCTTCGGGCGCTCCGGGTCCTTGATGGAGAACAGGATGCCGTCACCCATGCAGGCGCCCGCCGCCAGGTCCTGTGAGGGCAGCACGGTGATGTCGTGGCAGCCGGTCGTCTTGGAGACACCCGGGTTGGTCGGCCCGCCCGGGTTGCCGCCGCCGTCCGGGCCCTCACCGGGGAAGAGCACCGGGAAGCCCACGAGCGCAGCCTTCTCCGGCGCGTTGCGAGGCACCTTGATGACGGAGATGCCGTCGTGCGGCGGCTGGCAGTCGGGGTACGCGGCGTTCGGCGAGTACGAGGAGACGTAGATGTAGACGTTCCTGCGCTCGGGCACCAGCGTGTGGGTGTGGGAACCGCAGGCGGTCTCGACGGCGGCGACGTACTTCGGGTTGCGCTTGTCGCTGATGTCGAAGACCTTCATGCCCTCCCAGGAGGACTTCTCGGTCACCGGCTGCGTGGTGCTGTTGCAACTGCTGTCGCTGCGCGAGGAGTCGGTGGACAGGAACAGCAGGTTGCCGGAGACGGAGATGTCGTTCTGCGAGCCGGGGCACAGCACCTGGGCGACCGTCTTCGGCGACTTCGGCTTGCTGATGTCGAAGATGCGGAAGCCGTCGTAGTTGCCGGCGAAGGCGTACCTGCCCTGGAAGGCGAGATCCGAATTGGTGCCGGGCAGCACGTCCTTGGGGATGTTCGTGACGTGCTCGATGTTGTCCGAGTGGACGACCTCGTCCTGGCCGGGTATCTCCCCGCTCTCCAGGGCCTCGCGCACCTCGGCCTGGGCGCTGCGGGACACCTCCTTGTCGGCCGCCGGGCCGTCCCCCGGGTCGGGGGTCGCGGCCGCCGGATGGACCGTCAGCAGCGCGGCCAGGAGTCCGGCCGCTGCCGCGGCAACTCCCAGGCGTCTGCGCCGCGTTCGGGGGTTGTTCAACAGGATCACTGCTTCCTCCCTTGTTCCGTTCGCCAGGGAACGGTTCACGGACCCCCGAAGTATCGTCTTCATCATGCACAGATCAACAGGGGGCAACGAACATGTAATGAAGGTTTTCGCTCGTTCATGAGCGGAAGCGTGTTAGGACGGTCACTAGCACTCACAAGGTGCCCCCTCATCCGCCTGCCACAGGAGGTCGTTGTGCCCTTCCGTCGAGCGCCGCGCGCGTCCCTCACCGCGGCCTCACTGGCCACCCTGGCCGCCCTCGCGCTCGGGGGCTGCGACTCCGGCTCCGACGCGGAGCCGGACCGAGCGAGCGGCCCCTCGGTGCTCGTGCCCGGCAAGCCCGGCGAGGCGAACCGCACGATGTCCGCCGAGGACGCCGCACAGCAACGCGCCGACGACGACACACCCAACTCGGCGGACATCGACTACGCGCGGATGATGATCGAGCACCACTCCCAGGCCCTGGAGATGACCGAACTCGCCCCGGAACGCGCCGAGTCGTCGCGGGTGAAGAAGCTGGCGGAGCGGATCGAGGCCGCGCAGGGTCCCGAGATCGCGGCGATGAGGAGCTGGCTGGAAACGCACGGCGAGGACGAGAAGAGCGACGGCCACCACCACGGCCCGATGCCCGGGATGGCCACCGAGGCGCAGTTGAAGAACCTGCGCGCGGCGGAGGGAAAGGCGTTCGACCAGCTCTTCGTCACGCTGATGATCACCCATCACGAAGGGGCGATCACGATGGCCACGGATGCGAAGTCGCAGGGCAACAACGTGCGGATCGAGGAGATGGCCGACGACGTGGTCGCCCAGCAGACGAGCGAGATCACGCGCATGCGCGGAATGCTGTGACCTCCGCGCCCGTGTGACCTCTGCGCCCGCCGGGCCCGCTCAGCGCCGTGCGTGACGCGGGGTCAGGAAGCCCGCGTCCCGTGCCTGGGCGATCAGCCTGAGCGACCGGCGGCGGCTGTGCCCGGTGGCGCACATCACCGCGAGGACGGGGTCGAGCCCCTCGTGCTGCGCGGCGCGGTATTCCTGCGCCACCAGCCGGCTCCCCTCGATGCCGCGCGGCCAGGCGGGGCGGGCGCGCCTGCCGCCCGCCGACTCCCTCTGCAACGGCTCGGCCGCCACGCCGCCGCACACCGAGAACAGCGGCTCTTCGATCCAGTCGGCGAACACCGCCAGATCGTCGAGGGACAGCGCGGGCCGGGCCCGGACGTCCTCGAGGTTGACGCAGCCGTCGGCCGCCACGGCGAGCGCGTCGACCCGGGCGCCGTCGGCGAAGTCGAGCCGCACATGGAACCACGCCGTCGCGCCGCTCTCCTCGCGCACTTCCCACGCGGGCCACACGGCCACCGCACCGTCCTCCGGACGGCGATCAGAAAGATCAAGAAAGGATGCTTCCAGCACGCACGCAACGTAACCGCATGATCACACTCCATACGAACGGAACACGCGTCCGTCCTTGGCGCGGCACCCTGTCAGCGGAGCGGCAGCGGTGCCATGCTGGAGCCGTCAGCGATCTCCTGTGATGCACCGGACGATCCGCCGGGCCACCGGACGAAGGAGTTCCGCCGTGCTGCGTGTCGCCGTCGTCGGCTCCGGGCCGAGCGGGGTCTACTCCGCCCAGAGCCTTGTCCAGCTGGACCCCACCGTGTTCGTCGACGTCCTGGACCGGCTGCCGTGCCCGTACGGTCTGGTGCGCTACGGCGTGGCGCCCGACCACGAGAAGATCAAGTCGCTGCAGAACAATCTGCGGACGGTGCTGGAGCACGAGCGGGTGCGGTTCCTCGGCGGCGTCCAGGTCGGCGCCGGCGGAGTGCCGGCCGCCCGGCTGCGGGAGCTGTACCACGCGGTCGTGTACTGCGTGGGAGCCGCGACCGACCGGCATCTCGGGATCCCCGGGGAGGATCTGCCGGGCAGCTTCTCGGCGACGGAGTTCGTGTCCTGGTACAGCGCGCATCCGGACGCCGTGGAGGACGGGTTCGTGCTCGGCGCCCGGTCGGCCGTGGTCATCGGCGTGGGGAACGTCGCCGTGGACGTCACCCGGATCCTGGCGCGCGGCGCGGCCGAGCTGAGCCCCACCGACATGCCGCAGTCGGCGCTGACCGCGCTGGGGGCGAGCCGGGTGACGGACATCCACATGGTGGGGCGGCGCGGCCCTTCGCAGGCCCGCTTCACCACCAAGGAGCTGCGCGAGCTGGGCTCTCTGCCGGGTGCCGAAGTGAACGTGGATCCGGAGGAGTTGGCGCTGGATCCGGCGTACGTCGACCCGTCCGCGCTGCCGGCCGCGCAGCGCCGCAACGTGGAGGTGCTGCGGGGCTGGGCCGCCCAGCCGGCCAGGGATCTTCCGCGCCGGATCGGGCTGCGGTTCTTCCTGCGCCCGGTGGAGTTGCTCGCCGAGGGCGGGCGCGTGGGCGCGGTGCGGTTCGAACGGACGCTGCCGGACGGGCAGGGCGGCGTGACGGGGACGGGCCGGTACGAGGAGATCGAGGCCCAGTTGGTGCTGCGGTCGGTGGGCTATCGCGGAGTGCCGCTGGAGGGGCTGCCCTTCGACCCGGCGACCGGCACGGTGCCGCAGCTGGCCGGCCGGGTGCTGCGCGGCGGGGTCGTGGCGCCGGGCGAGTACGTGGCGGGCTGGATCAAGCGGGGTCCGACGGGTGTCATCGGCACCAACCGTCCGTGCGCCAAGGAGACGGTGCTGTCGCTGCTCGAGGACGCCCCCGTTCTCGTACGGAAGGAAGTCCCCGAGAATCCCCTCGCGGCACTGCGGGCCGAGGACGTCGAGCCGGTCGAGTGGGCGGGGTGGCGGGCCATCGAGCGGGCCGAGGCGGAACTCGGGGCCTCGCTCGGGCGGAGCGTGGTCAAGCTGCCCGACTGGGAGTCGCTGCTGACCGCGGCGCGCAGGGTCGGCTCGTAGCAGAACCCGGTGCCGCCGGCGGGCAGGACACACGGCTGCAACGAGACGGAAATCAACAAACTGTTCAAGCCGCTTACGGTCTCCTGCAGTTCGGATGTTCCCCGCTCACCGCCGCTCTGGAGTGCCCATGGCATCGACCGCGCCCGTCCATCCCGTCGACGAGGTCCCACCCGTACGGCAGCTGGCCGCCTTCGGGCTGCAGCATGTGCTCGCCATGTACGCGGGCGCGGTAGCCGTGCCGCTGATCGTGGGCGGTGCGATGAAGCTGCCGCCGGCGGATCTGGCGTATCTGATCACCGCCGATCTGCTGGTGTGCGGCATCGCCACGCTCATCCAGTGCATCGGCTTCTGGCGGTTCGGCGTGCGGCTGCCGATCATGCAGGGCTGTACGTTCGCGGCCGTGTCACCGATGGTCATGATCGGGACGACCGGCGGCGGACTGCCCGCGATCTACGGCTCGGTGATCGTCGCGGGACTCGCGATCGTGCTGCTCGCGCCCGTTTTCGGCAAGCTGCTGCGGTTCTTCCCGCCGCTGGTCACCGGCACGGTGATTCTGATCATCGGTATCTCGCTGCTGCCGGTGGCGGGCAACTGGGCCGCCGGCGGTGCGGGGGCCGAGGACTTCGGGGAGCCGAAGAACCTGGCGCTCGCCGCGTTCGTGCTGGCGGTAGTGCTGGGCGTGCAGCGGTTCGCGCCGGTGTTTCTGAGCCGGATCGCAGTGCTGATCGGAATCGCGGTGGGGCTTGCGGTCGCAGTGCCGTTCGGGTTCACGGACTTCGGCGGGGTTTCCGACGCGGACTGGGTCGGGATCAGCACGCCGTTCCACTTCGGGGCGCCGACCTTCGAGGTGTCGGCGATCGTGTCCATGCTGGTGGTCGCGCTGGTGTGCATGACGGAGACGACCGGTGACTTCATCGCGGTCGGTGAGATGACCGGGCGGAAGGTCGAGCCCCGCTCGCTTGCGGACGGGCTGCGCGCCGACGGTCTGTCGACCGTACTCGGCGGTGTCTTCAACACCTTCCCCTACACCGCGTACGCGCAGAACGTGGGCCTCGTCGGTATGACCCGGGTGCGCAGCCGCTGGGTTGTCGCGGCGGCGGGCGGCATTCTAGTGCTGCTCGGCCTGCTGCCCAAGCTGGGCGCGGTGGTCGCGGCGATTCCGGCGCCGGTCCTCGGCGGCGCGGGCCTGGTGATGTTCGGGACGGTCGCCGCGAGCGGCCTCAGGACCCTGGCCGAGGTCGACTTCAGGGGCAACCACAACCTGACGGTCGTGGCCGTGTCGGTGGCCATGGGCGTGCTGCCGGTCGGTGTGCCGACGATCTACGACCAGTTCCCGGACTGGTTCCAGACGATCATGGACAGCGGCATCAGCGCCGGCTGCCTCACGGCGATCGTACTCAACCTGCTCTTCAACCACCTTCCCGCGAAGGCGGGTTCAGATCTCGCCGAGGCGGGCGGCCTGCCGGCCAGCGGCGCCGAGAAGCACGTCGGAAAGCCCCGCGAAGAGGCCGTCTAGAAGGCTGCTGAAAATGTTGTTGTTGGGGCTGTCCGGCCGTGGGCCGGGCGGCCCTTTTCGCTATGCGGTGGCGGGGGTGAGGTGCCAGGTGGTGCCGGTTGGGGTGAGTCCGAGGTTGATCAGTCGGCGGAGGTTGAGGGCGGCGGCGCGGTGGTGGAGCCAGATGTTGTTGGCGATGATGCCGCGGTGGGGGACGCGGCGGTTGCCCTTGGCGGCCAGCCAGGCGATGGCGCGTTCGACCGGGGGCCGCCATCTGCGGTATTCGGCCTGCCAGGCCGGGTCGGCCGCCTCTCGGCGGGCGGCGGTCAGCAGTCCGTGCTGGGGATGGACATTGAGGGTGCGTCCGGTCTTGGAGGTGGTGCAGCGCCCGCGCAGGGGGCAGCCGGCGCAGAGGCGTTTGAACTGGGCGGTGCGGGCGCCGTCCGCTTTGACCTGGCCGAGGTTGGCGGTGCGTCCGGCCGGGCAGGTCGCGGTGCCGGCGGCTTTGTCGATGCGGAAGTCGTCGATGGTGAAGCCGCCGGGACCACCTGCCGCAGCGGCGGTGGCTTGATGACCAGGGAGTGGCCCGCGGCCTGCAACTGTTCGCGCAGGTCGCCGGTCCCGTAGGCGGAGTCGCCGAGCACGGTTAATGCGCCGTCCTCCCCGTCCAGCAGATCACGGGCAACGGCCGCTTCGTGGTTGCCGGGACCATGGCCGCCGGTGAGGGCGACGGCGGTGAACAGCCCGCTCTCCGGCTCGAAGCAGACGTGTCCTTTGAAGCCTTCCTGGTGGCGGGTGCGGTTTTTGTGGATGTGCCGGGCGTCGGGATCGACGGTGGACACCGTCCGGTCGGCACGGTGCGCCGGGCGATGCGCCAGCGCCCGTCGCGTCCGTCGGAGTCGGGGGCCGGTTCCACGTCCTGCCCGGCGACCAGGGCCAGCAGCCCAACAGCGTTCGCGGCCTTCTCGCCCAGCTCCCGCTCGGGCAGGTGCCCGAGCAGGTTGATCGCGTCGGTCACCAGCGCATCGACCAGCGCGGCGCGCGCCTGCTCGTCGTTCCAGGCGATCTTCGGTTTGCCCGGGTCGGTGTAGTCGTGCGCCCGGCAGTGCTCCGCGGCGGTCTCCTGGGCTCCGGGGACATCACGGGTCACCCGGCGGACGGCGGAGATGATCTGGGTGACGGTGTCCTGGGTGGCCACCGCGTCATCGAGGACGGTGGAGTCCAAAGCGCGCCGCTGCTTGCCCTTGAGTACACCGGTCGCGGCCACCACCTCCTTGACCTTGCTGAAGATCCGCATCGGATCGGCCGAGTGACGCAGGCGGCGCCGAAAGTACGTCAGCAGCGACGGATCGAACGCCATGTCGTACAACCCGAGCCCGCAAGCAGCCTTCCACCGCAGGTCACACCGCAGTTCCTGGACCGTCTCGAAGTCCGACAGCCCCTGCAGGCTCTGCAGCACCACGGTCGCCGCCAGCACCTGCGGCGGCAGACTCGGCCGCCCGTTCGCCGACGGATACATGTCCGCGAACATCGACGGCGGGAACAGCGCCTCACGGTGCTCGGCCAGGAACGCGAACACGCTCCCGGCCGGGATCAACTCCCGGCAGGTCTCCCACACATCCGGCCCCACCAGCTCCCCGGCCCATTCCCCCTGCATGCCTACAAGACTGGCCCCGGCCCGACCGGGCCGGGACCAGAACCCGCAACATTTTCAGTGATCTTCTAGCCTCAGATATCCCTGCGGGGACGCCCGTTCCGGGCTGAAAGTCGGGGGTGGCTGTCCGCTGACGCCGGAAACCCTGTGGTCGTCGAGGCCGTCGTCCGGCCGGGCGCTGGGGGCCGTGCATCGGGAGCTTCAGTGTGGCTTCGAGCACGCGGATTAGAGTCCGCTTCTTCCCATACGGTTCCTGCGGGCAGCCGCCTGTTCACCCTCGATCGCAGGGGGAGGTGCCGGGTGTTACAGGAGGCACAGGACCACGAGGAGATCGTCGAGCGGGTCGCGGCGCTGGACATCGGCAAGAGCTTCCTGGTGTGCCGCGCGCGCATCCCGCATGAGGCCCGCCCGGGTCGGCGGATGCAGGAGGTGCAGACCCATCCCACGATGACGCGCTCGTTGCCGGCCATGGCCGACCATCCGAGGTGCCTGGGGGTGACCCGGGTGGTGATGGAGGCCACCAGCGATTACTGGAAGCCGGTCTTCCATGTGCTGGAGGCTGCCGGGTTCGAGACCTGGCTGGTCAACGCCCGGGACGTGAAGCACCTGCCGGGCCGGCCCACGACCGACAGGCTGGATGCGGTCTGGTTGTGCAAGGTCGCCGAGCGGCAGATGATCCGCCCCGGTTTCGTGCCCCCGCCCGAGATTCGCCGTCTGCGGGACGTCACTCGCTACCGCACCGATCTGATCGGGGTCCGCAGGGCGGAGAAGAACCGGGTGGAGAAGCTGCTGGAGGACGCTCAGATCAAGCTGAGCGTGGTGGCGTCCGACATCTTCGGCGTCTCGGGGCGGGCGATGATGGCTGCGCTGCTGGCTGGGGAGCGCGATGCGAAGGTGCTGGCCCAGCTGGCCCGTTCCCGCATGCGCGGCAAGATTGCGGCTCTGGAGGAGGCGTTCACCGGGCACTTCACCGACCACCACGCGTTCCTGCTGGGCAGGATGCTGGAGAGGATCGACGCCATCGACGCCGACATCGCCGCACTCGATGCGAAGATCGAGGAGATGGCCGCCCCTTTTGTCACCGCGATCGAGCGGCTCGATGAGATCCCAGGGATCGGCCCGACCGCGGCTGCGGTCATCGTCGCCGAGACCGGCCTGGACATGGACCGCTTCCCCACCCCCGGCCATCTGGCCTCCTGGGCGAAGTTCGCCCCGGGGGTGAAGGAGTCGGCCGGAAAGAAGAAAGACAAAGGCGCCACCGGACACGGCAACCGCTACCTGGCCAGAACCCTCGGCGAAGCCGCTGTTGCCTGCGCCCGCACCGACACCTTCCTCGGCGAGCGCTACCGCCGGATCGCCCGCCATCGCGGCAAGAAGAAGACCATCGTCGCGGTCGGCCGCTCGCTCCTGGTGGTCATCTGGCACCTGCTCAACAACCCCGACGCCCGCTTCCACGACCTCGGCCCGGACTACTACACCCGCCGCCTCGACCCCGAACGCCGCAAACGCAGCCACATCCACCAGCTCGAAGCACTCGGCTCCAAGTTCGGCCTCGAACCCGCAGCCTGAGCCCGCCGACACGACACCCGGCCTCGCTACCGCTCGGCCGGGTGCTGCCGCCTGCCCACCGACGCTTCGATTTTCGGATTAGAGAGCGGCTCCACTTCGTCCGGTTCGGCCGCGTCGCTGGTCAGTGGCTCAGCCGGACGACCGCTCGCTCCAGCGGGGGCAGCGCCCGCTGGCCGGTCACCGCCAGGGCGATCGCCGCCAGCACACCGGCCCAGGCGAACGGGCCGAGCGGCGTGCAGCCGAAGGCCTGGCTGAGACCCGGCGTCTCGACCAGGGCGACCAGGGCGGCGGCGGAGCCGAACACGGTGACGCGGACCAGTGGACTGTCGCGGCGGTCGGCGAGGGTCTGGGCGAGCTGGCTGCCGACCACGGCGCACAGGGCCATCGTGGTCGTCCGGCGGGCCGAGCCCGGCGTGAAGCGGCCGATCAGCCAGGCCGTGACCGCGCCGAGAGACGTGGTCAGTGCGCGGTGCCGGATCTGCCGCATCAGCGGGCTGCCGAGCAGCGTCGTCCCCAACGGCCGGCTGCCGGCGCTCGCGTCCTCGGCCGGGTCCTGCTGCGGCGTGACCGCCACGGCCATCGCCGGGAACAGGTCCGTGAACAGGTTCACCAGCAGCATCTGACGGGTCGACAGCGGCGCCGCCCCCTGGAGGAGGGTGCCCAGGATGCCGAAGCCGACCTCGCCCGCGTTGCCGCCGATCAGGATGGCGACGGCATCGGCGACGCTGTGCCACAGGGCGCGGCCCTCGGCGACGGCCTCGACGAGGACGGTGAGGTCTCCGTTGGTGAGCACCAGGTCGGCGGCGTTGCGGGCGGCTGCCGAGCCGCGGGCGCTGATCCCGACGCCGATGTCGGCGGCGCGGATCGCGGCGGCGTCGTTGGCGCCGTCGCCGACCATCCCGACGACTCGGCCGGCGTCCATCAGCGCCTCGACGACCTGGAGCTTCTGCTCGGGCGCGACCCGGGCCACGACGCCCACGTCGTGCAGCATGCGGGAGCGTTCCGAGCGGTCGGCGGCGGCCAGTTCGTCGCCGGTGATCACGGCCGTGTCCTCGGGCCAGCCCAGGTCGAGGGCGATCGCCCGGGCGGTCTGTGGGTGGTCGCCGGTCAGCATCACCGGTCGTACGCCCGCCTCGCGCAGCCCGTGCACGAGCGCCGTGGACGTCTCGCGCGGTACGTCGGCCAGCGCGAGCAGTCCGGTGAACTCCAGCTTCTCCAGGGGGGCTTCGCACGCTTCGGTGTCCTTCTCGTCCTCGGCCAGGTGCCGCCTGGCGACCGCGAGGACCCGCAGCCCGTCGCGGGCCAGCTCCTGGGCCTTGCCGGAGGCGTGGTCGGGGACGTCGCGGCAGGCGGGCAGCACGATCTCCGGCGCGCCCTTGACGACGAGCGTGCGCTCACCGTCCGCCGCGTGGCCCACGGCGCCGGCGTAGCCCCGGCCGGCCTCGAACGGCCTGCCCTCGGTCTGGACCCACTCGGGGTCGCGCGGCGCCGCATCCAGGACTGCCTCGTCGGTGGCGTGCACCGGCCGGTCGGGCCCCTCCTCGGGCTGGGGGCAGGCGCGCACCGCGACCCGCATCGTGACCGAGTCCGCGGCCTCGTCCGGCGTACGGACCGCACCGTCCACGTCGGTCACGCGGACCAGGCGCAACTTGTTCTCGGTGAGGGTGCCGGTCTTGTCGAAGCAGACCGTGTCCATCCGGCCGAGAGCCTCCAGCGTGCGCGGAGCACGGACCAGGACGCCATGTTGGCTGAGCCGGCGGGCGGCCGCCAGCTGCGCGACCGTGGCCACCAGGGGCAGTCCCTCGGGAACGGCGGCCACCGCCACCGCGACACCGCCGCTGACGGCCTGGCGTATCGGTGCGCCGCGCACCAGCGACAGGCCGGTCACCGCGGCGCCGCCTGCCATGGTCAACGGCAGGGCCTTGCGGGTGAGTTCCTGCAGCCGGGCCTGGACGCCGGCGGCGGGGGGTGTGCGGGCGGCGAGGTGGACGGCGCGGGCCGCCTCGGTGCGGTCGCCGGTCTCCACGACGACGGCCCTGGCCTGTCCGGCGACGACGGTCGTGCCCTCGAACACCATGCAGCGGCGGTCGGCCACCGCGGCGCGCGGGGTCGGCTCCGTCTGCTTGTTCACCGGCAGGGACTCGCCGGTCAGCGCCGACTCGTCGACCTCCAGGCCGTCCTCCCACAGCAGACGTGCGTCGGCCGGTACGACATCGTCGACCGCGAGCTCGATCACATCACCGGGCGTCAGCCGGGTGGCATCCACCGTGCGGGGCCCGGCCGAGGCGTCCTCGGCGGTGACGCGGGCCTTCTGCTTCTGCTCCGCGAGCAGCCCGGACAGCGCCCGCTCGGCCCGCAGCCGCTGCACCCCGCCGAGCAGCGCGTTCAGATCGAGGGCGCCGACGACCAGCAGCGCGTCCACGACGGAGCCGAGGATCGCCGACGCGGCCGAGCCGACCGCCAGGACCGGGGTGAGCGGGTCGTCCAGTTCGCCGCGTACGGCCCGGCCGAGTTGCAGCGACCACCGGGCCGGCGCCAGGGCGGGGACGCGGGCGACGGACTCGGCCGCCTTGCGGACGCGGCTCCTCGCCTCCTGCACGGGGGTCGGCTGTCGTTCCGGCCCGTGGTCCAGCCGCTTACGGACGTCGCTCACCTTCAGGGCGTGCCAGGCCACCCGCGGCCGCGGGTGCGGGGCCCGGGCGGCCGCCACTCCGACGGCGGCGCGTGCGCCGTTCAGCAGGGCGACTGCCGCGCCCACGTCCACGGGTGCGTGGCGCAGGCCGATCAGCGGGATGCGCTGGCCGTTCCCGGCCTCCCCGACAGCCACCAGCAGCCCGGACAGGGCGGCACCCGACCGGGCCAGGGTCTGTGAACGCCGGCCGACCTTACGGGCCGCCGGCACCGCGGCGAGCAGCCGCCACACGTCGGCCAGCCCGCCCGGGGCGACGAGGTCCGCACCCCACGCGACGGCCGCGTCCCCGTCGGCGAGCGCGACCGCCACGTCACCGGCGAGCAGCCCGGCCAGGACGTCGGTGTCCGTCGCCGACCTCGGGCGGGCCACCGTCAGGACACCGCCGCGCCCGCGCAGCCCGTTCACCACCTCGTCGGCCGGCCGGTCGGCGGCGACGATGTGGTCGGCGAGGGCGGTGAACTCGCCGAGCGCCGGATCGTCCACGACCACGACCCTCAGCCCGGCACGCCGGGTCGCGTCCAGCACGGCCTCGGCCCACGGGTCGGCGTCGCCCTCGGCCGTGTGCAGCGCACTGGGATGCAGGAAGACCGTCCGGACCGTCTCCAGTTGCCGCAGCCGTTGCATGTTGCGCACCAGCACCCCGATGCGGGCGAGCGCACAACCCAGCACGGCGTGGAAGGAGGCGGGCCCGTAGCGGGCGGCCTTCGGGGAGCCCGCGAGCACCGCTTCGGCCGCCTCGGTGCCGCTGTGCTTGACCAGCAAGGTGGCGGCGGCGCCCGCCAGGCTGCCGGCCTCGGCGTGGACCGCGTACTCGTGCACCGGTGTGGTCCGCAGCGGCGGGCGCGGGAACCGGTGCGCGGCCACGTCCTGGCGCCCGGGCCCGCACACCTGGTCGTGCACCGCGTCGAAGGCGGCCGCGCGGGCCAGTGTCTCGGTGAGCTGGAAAGAACGCAGGGCCCCGTCGAGCACCAGCGAGATCGGTGTCTGCCCCGCGCCGTGGACGGCCGCGTTGGCGACCGCCAGCATCAGGTCCATACGCGAGGGGCCGAACCGGGCCCGCATCCAGCTGCGGAAGCGGGGGTTCTCGCGCAGCAGCGTCATACTCGCGGTCACGAACCGGGGCGAGGCCGGCAACCGGAGCGCCGACCCGGTGACGGCGGCGACGACTCCCACCGCATCGGCCGCGAGCGCCGCGGCCGTGGTCCGCGCCTCGCCCGGGTCGCCCGGATGCGCGAACTCCTCCACGTCGTCGTCCGCCGGCACCAGTCCGTGCCGGGATGCGAGGTCGTTCGCCTTCTCCACCACCCGGTCGCTCAGCGCGTCCTCGCTCGCGACAATCACCAGCCGGGCCAGCCCACCGTCCCAGTAGGCGGACGCCACGTCCGGATGCTCCGCCAGCGCCCTGGCCACCCGCCGCGCCGCCTGCGCCGTCCCGACCGCCCGCCGTTCCGTCTCCGGTCCGGCAAGCCGCAGCGCAAGGTGTGCCCGCCGGCCCGACCGCCAGTGGCGATCGCCGCCCGGCACTGCGGCACGGGCGACCCGCGTCATCCGCACCAGGGCGTCCGCGCCGCGCACCCCGGCCCGTGCGGTTCCGGCCAGGGCGCCCGCCGCCGCGCCGACCGCGGGCGCGGCACCGCTCACCAGCAGCCCCGGCCCGGCCAGTACGCCGCCGGAGAGAACCGCAGCCGAGCCCGTCAGCAACCCAAGCGCCATCTCATCCCTCAGCTCGTGTTTCCGGATGGGCCGGGAGCCTGCGCTCCCGGCCCGCGTTCCCTATCCGCCTGCGGTCGCCTTGCGCCGACTGGCGGACGACGACGCACGGCTGCCGGTCGACGACGTGCGTCCCTTGGCCGTCGTAGTCGTACGCCGACTGGTGGACGACGTGGACGACGTACGGCTGCCGGCAGTTGCCGACTTCCCGCGCGCCGACGTCCCACTCCGACTGCCGGACGTTCGCGTGCTCGTCGACGTCGAACGGCTGCCACCGCTTGTCGTACGGCGGGCGGCGGCCGTCTTGGTGCCCTTCGTCGTCCTCTCGGCCTTCCCGCCCTTCTCTGCCTTCCCGCCCTTCTCTTCCGTGGCGCCGTCGTGGTGCGGACGGGGCTGGGTGAGCCAGGCCACGCCGGCGACGGTGACGGCCACGGGCCACTCGACGAGGCCCGCGGCACCGAGCAGGCCGGCGCCGGTGTACACGGCGATGCGCCGACCACGCGGCGACACGGCGCCGACCGCGTCCAGTGCGCCTTCGGCCGCCTTGGTCACGGCGTCGGCGCCGGGCACCTTGCGCACCGCACCGGGCAGCTTGCGCACCGCATCGGCTCCGGGCGCATGGCGCACCGTCTCGGGCGCATGGCGCGCCGCGTCGGGCACCTTGCGCACGACCCCGGCACCCGGCATCCTGCGCAGCGTCGAGGCGGCGGCACTCGGCACGGCGCGCAGCGTCGCAGCGGTGGCGCGCAGCGGCTGCGCCGGCTCGGGTGAGGATTTCTGCGCTGTCATGACACTCCACGCCTCCCTGAGAGATCCGCTCTCTTCACCCGCCGTGTTCCCGGGAAACGCGACGTCATCCGCGCGGAAGGGGAACCCGCGTGACCGGTGTGGCGCGCAGCGGCTGCGCCGGGCCGTCACAGAAGCGCTCCCCCACCATGGTTCCGGCCGCTTCCTGCGCGCTCCCGAGTGTCCGAATGTGTTCTGCGCAAAGCGTTGACTAGAAAGCGCTTGCCCCCTACGTTCCGTTCAGCAGGCTGACCAGCCGACGCCCCCTTGGGCCGGAATCGTCACCCTGCCCGCGCGAGGCGTTCAACATGGCGTACGTCATTCACGTACAGGACCGAACAAGCCCTCCCGAAGGGACGCACCATGCGCACAGTCCCCCCACGTACACCCGCGCAAAGATCTGCCCTGGTGGCGGTCGCGGCGACCCTCGCCACGGCGGCCGTCGTCACCCTCCCGCAGCCGGCCGGGGCGGCCGAGAGCTCACCGATCGGGTTCGGCGCCGGGGCGACCGGCGGCGGCAGCGCCACGGCGGTGACCGTCTCGACGCTCGACGCCTTCAGGTCGGCCGTGTCCGGCAACGCGGCGAAGATCGTCCGGGTCAACGGGCTGATCTCGTTGAGCGGTCAGGTCGACATCGGGTCCAACACGACCGTCCTGGGCGTCGGTTCGTCGTCGGGATTCACCGGTGGCGGACTACGCCTGAAGGAGGTCTCCAACGTCGTCGTCCGCAACCTGAACATCAGCAAGCCGGTCGCGCCCGCAGACGGCATCACCGTCCAGGCGTCGACGAAGGTATGGATCGACCACAACTCCTTTTCGGCGGACCGCGCGCACGACAAGGACCACTACGACGGCCTGCTGGACATCAACCACGGCTCGGACGACGTCACCGTGTCCTGGAACACCTTCAAGGACCACTTCAAGGGCTCACTCGTCGGCCACAGCGACAACAACGCGTCCGAGGACACCGGGCACCTGAAGGTGACGTACCACCACAACCACTTCAGCAACGTCTACTCGCGCATCCCCAGCCTGCGCTTCGGCACCGGGCACTTCTACAACAACTACGTGGCCGGCGCGGACACCGCCTGCCACTCGCGCATGGGCGCCCAGATGCTCGTGGAGAACAACGTCTTCCGCGACACGAAGACCGCTGTGACCACGAACCGCAGCAGTGACGTGGACGGCTACGCGAACCTGCGCGGCAACGATCTCGGCGGGGCCGCGACCGAGATCTCCCGGGTCGGTACCTTCACCACGCCGCCCTACAGCTACACCGCCGAGTCCGCGGCCGGCGTCGTCGCCTCGGTGACGTCCGGCGCGGGCGCCGGAAAGATCTGACCACCCCCCAACTGGAAGAAGGCATCGGGACATGACTTCACCAGCAAAGCCCCGCGCCCGCCGGCGCGCACTGACCGGCGGGCTGGCCGCGCTCGGCCTCTCGTCTGTCATGATCACGACACTCGGCGTGTCGCCGGCGAGCGCCGCCACCTGGCCGACGCCCAACGGCAGCCAGGGGACGTCCTCCACCATCTCCGTGTCCGGCACCAAGGACTACGGCATGAAGAAGTTCTACGGCACCGGAGACCTGGCCGGTGACGGCCAGGAGGAGGGCCAGGACCCGATCTTCAGGCTCGCGGCCGGCACGACGCTGAAGAACGTCATCATCGGCGCGCCCGGCGCCGACGGCATCCACTGCGAGGGCAACTGCACCCTGCAGAACGTGTGGTGGGAGGACGTCGGCGAGGACGCCGCGACCTTCCGAGGCGGCTCCACCTACAACGTGATCGGCGGTGGCGCCAAGAAGGCCGCCGACAAGGTCTTCCAGCACAACGGGCCCGGCACGGTGAACATCTCCGACTTCGCGGTCAGCGAGTTCAAGACGCTGTACCGCTCGTGCGGCGACTGCTCCACGCAGTACACGCGCAAGGTCAACCTCAGCAACATCGAGGTGACCGGCACCGGATCCACCGCGCGCCTGGTCGGCATCAACGTCAACCGCAACGACGTGGCGACGCTGCGGGGCATCACGATCCTCAACGACGCCGGCCGCAAGGTCATCCCCTGCCAGAAGTACAACAACAACACAGCCGTGGGCACGGGCCCGGACAGTACGAACTGCCTGTACTCCAGCTCGGACATCACCTACAGGTAGCCCCACCCGGCAGGCAGTCCCCCCACGGTGAAGGCGGCCGTCCGAAGCGTCCCCCACGGCGCTTCGGACGGCCGCCGCGTCATTCCCGGCGGCCACGCGCGCGTACCGCCTCGGTGACCTCCCGTCGGTAGTCCGCGTACACGGTGCGCAACTCGGTGCCCGGCCAGTCGGCGGGGAGGAGTTCGGGAGGCAGAACGGGGTCGGCGAGCAGATGGCGTACGACGGCCGCGAAGGCGGTGAAGCGGTCGGCCGGGCGGTCCGCCCCGGCGGCATGGGCGAGCAGGGCCCGGGCGGTGGCGGACCAGGCATCGAGCGGCCAGAGGTTCGCGGCCAGTTCGCGCGGTGGGCGGTCGTCCGGACGGGCCGTGTAGCACTGGGCCACCTGGGCCAGGTCGTCCGGCAGAGACCGGCGCAGGTTGGCGGGCCGCAGCCAGACACCCTCGCGGAGTTCGGCGAGCCGGAGGGCGGTCAACCGGCTGCGCAGGTCGGCGCGTTCCGCGGGTCCGCGCCCGGTCGCGGTGATCACGACCATCTCCCAGCCGCCGTCCCACGCGCGCGTGCGCGGGTGTACGGCCTCGTCCTGCCGGCGTTGCCGCTCCAGCAGACGTTCGCTGAGCCGGTAGACGCCGCCCGCGCGCCGCAGATCACCGGCGGTCACCATCCGGCTGAGCGCGGCCCGCACCGTGGACCCGCCGACACCGAAGGGCTGCACGCCGCGCACGAGGTCCCGCACCGGCAGCTCGGGCGGGTGCGAGCCCAGCAGCAGACTCAGAACGACCGACCTCGCGGACAGCGGGCGCAGCTCGACCCCGCCGACCTGCTGCGCTGTCACGTTCGCCCGCATGGCCACGTACTGTACGCGGTGGATTTTCCTGTTGCAGGATTGCTGCGACTGTAGCTGGAGTGCAACACTCGGCGTATGGCCTCGACACTGGCGCACTCGACACCGGCGCAGGAGCAGCACCCGGGATCCGCGACGCACGACGTCACCAACCAGCCACCTCCCCTGACCCCCTATGACGCGTCCGAGGACACGGCCCTGCTCGAAGGGCTGCGCCGCGAGGGCGCGGCGTGGGCCGAGGAGGACATCCGGCGGCTCGGCCGACGGGCCGGGAGTGCCGAGGCGCAGGAGTGGGGCGAGCAGGCCAACCGCTACGAGCCCGAGCTGCGCACGCACGACCGGTACGGCCACCGCGTCGACGAGGTCGAGTTCCACCCGAGCTGGCACCACCTGATGCGCGTCGCCGTCGCCGAGGGGCTGGCGGGGGCGCCCTGGGCGGACGAGCGGCCCGGAGCGCATGTCGCCCGGACCGCGGGCGGGATGGTGTGGGGACACACCGAGGCGGGGCACGGCTGTCCGACGTCGATGACGTATGCCGCCGTCCCTGTGCTGCGTCGGCAGCCCGAGCTCGCGAAGGTCTACGAACCCCTGCTGACCAGCCGGGAGTACGACCCGGGTCTGCGCGTGCCGACCGAGAAGCGCGGTCTGCTCGCGGGGATGGGGATGACCGAGAAGCAGGGCGGCTCCGACGTCCGTACGAACACGACGACGGCCACGCCGACCGCCGAGCCCGGTGTGTACACACTGCGCGGGCACAAGTGGTTCACCTCGGCGCCCATGTGCGACGTCTTCCTGGTGCTGGCCCAGGCTCCGGGCGGCCTGTCCTGCTTCTTCGTGCCGCGCGTCCTGCCCGACGGCAGCCGCAACACCTTCCGCATCCAGCGTCTGAAGGACAAGCTGGGCAACCGCTCGAACGCCTCCTCCGAGCCCGAGTTCGACGGGACCGTGGCCTGGCTGGTGGGGCCCGAGGGCCGAGGCGTCAAGACGATCATCGAGATGGTCAACTGCACGCGGCTGGACTGCGTGATGTCCTCGGCGACGCTGATGCGCAAGACACTCGTCGAGGCGGGCCACCATGTACGGCACCGCAGCGCGTTCGGGGCGCGGCTGATCGACCAGCCGCTGATGCGCAACGTCCTGGCCGACCTCGCGCTGGAGTCCGAGGCCGCCACGACGCTCACGCTACGGCTGGCCGGTGCGGCCGACCGGACGGTGCGCGGGGAGGGCACGGAGAGGGGTGAGGCGGCGTTCCGCCGGATCGCGACCGCCGTCGGCAAGTACTGGGTGACCAAGCGGGGACCGGCCTTCACCGCGGAGGCCCTGGAGTGCCTGGGCGGCAACGGCTATGTGGAGGACTCGGGCATGCCCCGCCACTACCGTGAGGCGCCCCTGCTGTCGATCTGGGAGGGCTCGGGGAACGTCAACGCCCTCGATGTGCTACGGGCGTTGAGCCGCGAGCCGGGTACCGCTCAGGCGCTGTTCGACGAGCTCGCCCTGGCGCAGGGCGCGGACGCACGGCTGGACGCGGCCGTGTCCCGCCTGGAGCAGGGGCTGGCCACGGCCTCGCCGACCGGTGCGCGGCGGCTCGTGGAGCTGATGGCGCTCGCCCTGCAGGCGTCGCTGCTGGTCCGGTACGCCCCGTCCGCGGTCGCCGACGCGTTCTGCGCCACACGGCTCGGCGGCGACTGGGGGCATGCGTTCGGCACGCTTCCCGACGCGGCCGACATCGACGCGATCCTGAGCAGGGCGCTGCCCGGCGGGGACTGAGCGTGCCGGCGGGGCGCGTCGCCGCCCCGTCAGCCCGTCCTGCGCCCCCACAGCGGATCGAACCGCGCCCAGTCGAGGTCCCATTGGTCCAGGCGGCGGCGTTCCAGGCGGGCGAGCAGGGCGCGCCCGCCGGTCAACGGCACCACGGCGGCGCTCAGACCCGCGAGGCCGCCGGTCAGCGAGGCCCGCACCCGGGCCTGGGACTCGGAGGCGGGCGCGGTCACCAGGCTGCCCCGGCGGTCCGTCCACACGGTGACCGGCGTGCCGACGGAGCTGCCGGGGCGGACCCGGGCCTGGCCGGTGCGCGAGGAACCGTCCGGCACCGTCCAGCGCACCTCGGCCCACACCCGCTCACCGTTCGACGCGCCGCCCGCCGCGCGCGACGCTCCGGGGACGTCCTTGGTCAGGCTCGCCGTCACAGGCCGCCACTCGGCACGCTCACGAGCGAGCTCCTGTTCCACGGACCGAGCCACCGTCAGGCCGGCGAGCACCCCGCCGAGGACGGTGAGCATCCCGGCGCCGAGCAGAACCCAGGCCTCCACCGTGTCGGCACGTCGCTTGAGCGGGTTGCGCCGCCAGCGCCACAGCCACACCTTCGGACAACGGAACGCCATCGAAGGCTTCCTCCTCGTGAGCGCACGAACATCACCGGCCGCCCTCCCATACGGCGAACGGCTCGCCGATGCTCAGCGCGCGCCTGCGCGGTGACCGGCGACACCCCACTGACCTGCGACGAAGCGATTCCGAGGGTGACTGTCAGTGCCGGGGTGCAGACTGGCCGGTATCTGAGACAAGGACGTCGCGGAGGTGATCGGCAATGACCGAGGTACTGCTCGCCGTGGGCACCCGCAAGGGCCTGTTCATCGGGCGCCGGCGCGGTGGCGCCTGGGAGTTCGACGAGAGTCCCTACTTCAACGCACAGGCCGTGTACTCGGTCGCCATCGACACCCGCGGCGCCACCCCGCGGCTGCTGGCGGGCGGTGACAGCGCGCACTGGGGGCCGTCGGTGTTCCACTCCGACGACCTGGGCCGGACGTGGACCGAACCGGCACAACCGGCCGTCAAGTTCCCGCAGGACACGGGCGCTTCGCTGGAGCGGGTGTGGCAGCTGCACCCGGCGGCCGCGGAGCCGGACGTGGTCTACGCGGGCACGGAACCGGCCGCGCTGTACCGCTCCGAGGACCGCGGGGAGCACTTCGACCTCGTCCGTCCGCTGTGGGAGCACCCCACGCGATCGAAGTGGGTGCCGGGCGGCGGCGGAGAGGGCCTGCACACCGTGATCACCGACCGACGCGATCCGCAGGCGGTCACGGTCGCCGTGTCGACGGCCGGGGTGTTCCGTACGAAGGACGGCGGCGCCAGCTGGACACCGTCCAACTCCGGGGTCTCCGCCGTGTTCCTTCCGGATCCCGACCCGGAGTTCGGTCAGTGCGTGCACAAGATCACGCAGGATGCGTCGACGCCGGACCGGCTGTACCTGCAGAACCACTGGGGGGTGTACCGCAGCGACGACGCCGGTGCGCACTGGACCGACATCGGCAAGGGCCTGCCCTCGACGTTCGGTTTCGCCGCGGCCGCGCATCCCCACCGCGGCGACACCGCGTACGTGTTCCCGATCAACGCGGACTCGGACCGGGTACCCGCCGGCCGGCGCTGCCGGGTCTTCCGCACGGCGGACGCGGGCAGCACGTGGGAGCCGCTCACCGCCGGTCTGCCGCAGGAGGACCACTACGGCACGGTGCTGCGCGACGCCCTGTGCACGGACGACGCGGACCCGGCGGGCGTGTACTTCGGCAACCGGAACGGCGAGTTGTACGCCTCGGCCGACGACGGCGACAGCTGGCGGCAGTTGGCGTCGCATCTGCCGGATGTGCTGTGCGTGCGGGCCGCGGTCCTCGAATGAGCCGGATGCATCGCACGACGGGGGTTCGGCCCTGGCCACCGGCGACCGCCTGCGGGTTACTTCTTGTGCCCGATGACCAGGTGCTTCTCGCCGTTGCCCCGCCGCACTTCGCAGTCGCCGAAGCCGGCCCGTTCCAGCAGTGCGACGAACTCGGCGGCGGTGCGGTGCCGCCCGGCCATCTCGATGTGCATCACCAGGTTCATCGCGGCGGTGGCCAGCGGACCGCTGCGGTCGTCGTCGAAGAGGCGGTCCATGATGAGGACCCGGCCGGGTGTCTCGCACGCGCGGTAGGCCTTCTCCAGCAGCGTGACGCAGGTGTCGTCGTCCCAGTCGGAGAGGATGTACCCGAAGGCGAGGCAGTCACCGGAGGGAAGTTCGTCCGCGAAGAAGTCGCCGCCGAGGAAGTCGAGTCGGTCGGCCACCGGACGTGCCTCGGCATCCTCCCCGACCAGGGGGCCGACCGCCGGCATGTCGAAGACGGTGGCCTGCAGAGCGGGTTCGGCGAGCAGCGCCGCCACGGCGAACGGCCCGGTGGCGCCGCCGACGTCGACGAGGCGCTTCGTCCCGGCCATCCCCGCGAGGGCAGCGAGCTCCTGCGACATGCCGAAGCTGAGGTCCCACATGGCGCGCATGAAGGCCCGCAACGACTCCGCGTCGCGGTACACGTCGTCGAAGGGGGACGCCTCCGTGGCCGGCTTGCCTCCGGTGAGGTAGGTGTCCAGGCGGCCGAGGCGGCCCTGGGTCTCCAGCGTGAGGTGCTCGATGAAGCCGCCCAGATACCGGCTGTTGCCGCGGTCGAGGAACGGCACGGCATCGGAGATCAGGGAGAACTCCCCGCCCGCAGCGCGTTCGACGAGCCCGAGGGACGTCAGGACGAGCAGCATGCGCTCAAGGGTGTCCTGGTCGATGCCGAGGCGCTCGGCGAGGCCCGCCGCGGTGTCCGGACCGTCCTCGATGAGGCACGCGAACACTCCGTGCTTGACGGCCATGTGGAGTACCGGGGTGGAGATGAGTCCGTAGACGGTGTTCTCGAGCGCTGGGGGCATCATCGGCGTTGCTCCTCGATCAGATCGATCTCTTGTACAAGGCGGGCCAGTTCCTGCGGGTGGCTGACGTGCGATGCGTGGCCCGCGCCGGGGATCTCGGCGAACCGGCCGTGCGGCAGCAGCTCGGCGAGCCGGCGCGCCACGTCCCGGTGGTGCGGGGCCGACCGCGATCCGGCGACCACCACGGTGGGGGTGGGGAACGTCAGCGGGTCGAAGCGCGGCAGGTCGACGGTGGGGTCCGTCATCTCGGAGATGAGGGTCACCCCGTCCGCGGCGAGGTCGGACGGCTGTGCGCGCGCCAGGTGCAACCGGCTTGCCGGGCCGAGCAGTTCGGTGAGCAGGGCCCGGGTCGCCTGTTCGGGGCCGCCCTCGGCGGCGGCCCTGCGCACGGTCTGCTCCCAGGGGTCGTCGGCGGGCCACCAGGGCAGCCAGCGCACCGGGGGTTCGACGGCGACGATCCCGGCGACGAGCGACGGGGCGGCGGCCGCGGCGGCCATCGCCACCAGGGCGCCGTAGCTGTGGCCGAGCACGACCGGCGTATCCAGCTCCGCCAGGACCGCGCACAGGTCGTCCACGTGCACCTGGTGGTCGACGTCCGCACCGCCGAGCGAGCGGGACTGGCCCCAGCCGCGCCGGTCGTAGCCGAGCACCGTACGGCCTTGAAGGTGGTCGGTCACCCGGCGGAAGGCGGCGCTGCGGTCCATGGAGCCGTGCACGATCACCACGGGCCGGGCAGCAGGGTCCGCTCCGCCTCCCACGGTGGTGACGGTCGGCCGCGCCCGCTCCGGCCCGGCCTGTATCGCTGTGTCGTTCACTGTGCCTCTCGCCCCTCGCTCACGAGCTGCACCAGTCCGGCCAGGGTCGGCTCGTCGAGCAGTCGCTGTACGTCGATCACCACACCGAAGCGGTCCTCTGCGGCCGCCATGAACTCGGCCATGGCCAGTGAGTCGCCCCCGGCCGAGAAGAAGTCGGTGTCCAGCTTCACCTGGGCCTGCGGCACGCGCAGACACGACGAGAACAGCTGGGCCAGCTCCCATGTGACGCGGGTGGGCCCCCCGTCGGTGCCCCGTACGGGTGCGGCAGGCACCGCGGGCACCGGTGCGGGAGCGATGGCCCCGGCCGAGCCCACGGCCCGGACAGCGCCGTTCCCCGGTGTCGCTGTTTCGTGCTGCTGTCCCACCTTGCCGTTCGTGGTGAGCGGCAGCTGGTCCATGACGGTGAACGTCGCCGGGATCATGCCGCCGTGCAGACGCTCGGCGAGATAGCGGCGTACCTCCGACTCGTCCCAGGAGCCCGGCTGCCTGGGCACGACGAGGGCGTGCAGCCTGTTGTCGCGCTCGACGGCGTGACAGGCTGCGACCCCGGGCGCTTTCTCCAACACGCGCTCCACCTCGTCGAGCTCGACGCGCTGCCCCCGGATCTTTACCTGCCGGTCGCGGCGGCCCACGTACTCCAGGGAGCCGTCCTCCCGCCAGACGCCCAGGTCACCGGTCCGGTACATCAGCCGTCCCGGCCGCCCCGCGAACGGGTCGGGCGCGAAGGAGTCGGCCATGAGGTCGGGGCGGCCGAGATAGCGGCCGACACCGATACCGGCGATGTACAGCTCGCCCGGGCTGCCGACGGGCAGCAACCGCTGTTCGTCGTCCAGGACGTAGACCCGCTTGCCCGCCACCGGACGCCCGATCGGCGGATCGTCCTCACCCACGCACTCGTGCCAGGTGGACCAGATCGCCGCCTCGGCGGGCCCGTAGAGGTTGAGCAGCCTGCGGCCCCGCGCCGTCCAGCGGCCGACCAGGTCGCCGGGCAGCCGCTCGCCCGCGAAGGCCGCGATGCGCAGGTCGGGCAGCGGATCGTGCGGAAGCACCGACCACACCGACGGCGTCATGATGGCGGCGCTGACCCGTCTCTCGCGCAGCAGCCGCAGCAGCGGCGGGCCGGGCGTCAGATGTGCGGCCCGCGCGACGACGAGGGTCGCCCCGCACAGCAGGGCGAGCACGACCTCGGAGATGCAGCCGTCGAAGTTCAGCGACAGGAACTGCAGCACCCGGTCCTGCGGCCGGATCCGGAACACCTTGCGCTGGGCGATGTGCAGGTTCGTCAGCGCCTCGTGGCTGTTGGCGATGGCCTTCGGCCGCCCGGTGGTGCCGCTGGTGAACACGACATAGGCGGTGTTGCCCGGCACGACGCCGGTGATCGGCGGGGCCGAGGCGCGCACTGCCGGGTCCAGAAGGACGACGTCGGCCGGGACGTCCAGGGGCGCGATCCGGGCGGCGGTGACGTCGTCGGCGATGACGAGCCGCGCCGACGTCTGCTCCAGCATGGTCCTCAGTCGCTCGCCGGGGCAGTCGGCGGCGGCAAGCAGGAAGGCGCCGCCGGCCTTGGCCACCGCGAGGACGGCGACGACGAGCTGCACGGAGCGTTCCATGCTGATCGCGACGACCGTCTCGGGCTCCACGCCGAGGTCACGCAGCCGGTGCGCGGCCCCGTTGGCCAGCGCGTCGATCTCCGCGTACGAGTAGGCGACACCCTCGTCCTCGACCGCTGTGCTGTCCGGCGCCAGTCGGGCCCGCTCCTCGAAGAGCAGCTGCCAGCAGATCTGGGCGGCACCGTCGTCGGCGCCGGTGTCGTTCCACTCGGCGACGATCTGGTGCCGTTCGAGATCGCTGACCGTCTTCGCCACCGGCACCGCTTCGGCCGCTTCGGCTGCGGGCGGAAGACCGGCCGACGGGCCGTCCTGCGCCACGGAGTCGGGCGTGCAGCCGACGAGCACCAGGGCGCGGCGCCGGGAGCGGGTGTTGCAGTGCGGCCCCCACTCCACCGGGTCCGACTCCACCGGGGAGAGCCCGAACTCCTGGTAGCGGTCGATGAAGCCGAGGATCGCCCAGCGCGCCAGGCGTTCGGCGAACGGCGCGCCCAGGCAGTAGTGCGCGCCGGAGCCGAACCCGAGGTGGCGGCCCTCGCTGCGCGCGATGTCGAAGGCGGTGGGGTCGGTGAACTTGCGGGGGTCGAGGTTCGCCGCGGCGAGCAGGATGAGGACTCCGTCCCCGGCCGTCAGCTGCACCCCGCCGATCTCGATGTCGCGGACGGCGTGCCGCCCCACGTACTGGCTCGACCCGTCGATGCGCATCACCTCGGCCACGGCGGAGTCGACCAGCGAGGGGTCCTGACGCAGCCGCCGCAGCTGCTCCGGGTGCTCGGCGAGCAGCAGCAGTCCGGTGGAGACGAGGTGCGTCAGCGTCTGGTAGCCGCCGGCGACCAACACCATCGCGTTGGCGGCGACGAGCTGGAGGAGCTCGGCGGGCGGTTCGCCCGACGGTCCGGCGTCGAAGTCGTCCCGCAGGGCCGTGGCCAGTGTGGTGACGAGGTCGTCGCCCGGCGCGGCGAGGCGTTCGGCGGCCAGTCGGCGCAGGCCGTCGAGCGCCTCGTCGAGGAGTGGGATCGTCTCCAGGTCGGCCCGGCTGGGAAAAGTGGAGACGCTGCTGAGCAGCCGCTCGTAGGAGTCGGCCCACTCGGTGAGTTCGGCGCCGCGGCCCGTCATACCGAGCAGATACGTCATCAGGTGCTCGGGCAGCCGCTCCGCGAAGTCCCGTACCAGATCAATGGTTCCGGCCTCGGGCAGCGTGTCCAGCACCTCGTCGGCGATCTTCCGCAGGGCCGGGTCGTGCCGGCGCAGGCTGGCCGGTGAGAACTCGCCGCGCAGGGCGTTCCTGATCCGGGTGTGCTCGGGCGGATCGTTGAACAGGAACTGGGCGGACAGCATCTCGGCGGTCGGCGCGATGCTGCTCATGCCGCGCGCCGCCAGGTCGGCCGGGGCGTGGTGGCGGGCGGACGAGAACGCCCGGTGGTTGGCGAGGATCTCGACCGACTCGGCATACCTGGAGCAGACCCAGACACCTCCGACCTCGTCGTAGAAGACAGGCGGAAGCTCCGAAATCGCCTCCCAGTAGTTCCGGGGGTCGGCTATGACCTCGGCGCGGCGCAGATTGTGGATGCCGTGCCGCGCACGGTCGTAGCCGGCAGCGGCACGGGCGGTCGGGGACCCCACGCTCTTTCCATCTCCTTGTCCTTGGGTGTCATCATCTGCCCTTCCTCGAGGGAAGGCCGGTTCACACGGACATGCCTGCCTTCCCCCGGTGGTCAGTTGCTCGCCATGCGCTGCGCAAGGCTGCGCGGGCGCATGTCGGTCCAGTTCTCCTCGATGAAACGCAGGCATGCCTCGCGCGTGTCGCTGGGGTGCGCGACGGTCCAGCCCGCGGGCACGTCCACGGCGACCGGCCAGAGCGAGTGCTGGTTCTCGTCGTTGACGAGCACCATGTACGCGGCGTCCGGGTTCTCGAAGGGGTTCGTCATGTCCTGGCTCCTTGGTGGATGGGTGCTTGCTTATGGGTGCTTGCTTATGGGTGCTTGCTTATGGGTGCTTGCTTATGGGTGCTTGCTTATGGGTGCTTGTTCATGGGTGCTTGTTCTGGCTGCGGACCCGGTTCCGGAGCCGGGCCTCGTACACGTTCGCCGACCCCTGCTCCAGGGCGTGGGAGACGGCCTTCCCCACCACCTCCAGGATGTGAGGCATCAACATGTCGTCGTGGCGGCACGGGACGCGGTGCTCGTCGATCCGGCCGGTGACGTGTGCCGTCCAGGCCTGACGTCCCTTGTCGGGGACGGTCTGTGCCCCGTCCCGGCCCAGTGCCGCGGTCAGCAGGAGCAGGTCGCCGCGGAACACACCGGGTGTGAACGCGGCGCCGATGCCGGCGTTGTGCCGCAGTGTGTGCGCAAAGGTGCGAAGGTCGTCCGCCGTCAGGTTCGCCATCACCGCGCCGACTTGCTGGAAGAACTCGCTCAGGGCCGTCGGGGTCAGCTGCTCGTCGGCACCGACGGTGCTGATGGTGTTCGGGTCGTATCCGGCATTCGCTGCGATCATCCTGAGCATGCTGTCCTCGTCCGCGGGTACGGCCTCGTCGCCGTCCTCCGCCGCGGCCGGGAAGGCGTCAAGGAGCGCCAGGAGCGCGATCTCCTCGCCCTGCTCCTGGAGTTGAGTGGCCATCTCGAAGGCGACCAGGCCGCCGAACGACCACCCCACGATGTGGTACGGCCCGCTGGGCTGCACGGAGCGCAGCTGTTCGACGTAGTCCGCCGCCATCGCCGCGAGCGTGGCCGGGGGTTCCGCGCCCTGCAGCAGGGTGCGGGCCTGGAGGCCGTAGAGCGGGTGGCCCGGCGGCAGGTGGTCCTTGAGGTGGTAGTAGCCCCAGCTGTGTCCACCCGCCGGATGGACGCAGAAGATCGGGGCCCGTTCCCCTTCCAGGTGCAGCGGCAGCAGGACGTCGCCCTGCGTCTTCGCCGCCCCGCGCAGCCGCTCGGCAAGCCCGGCCACGGTGGGCGCCTCGAAGAAGTCCCTGGGCCGCAACTGCGCACCCAGCGCGGCACGGATCCGCCCGATCAGGCGCATGGCCAGCAGCGAGTGCCCGCCGAGGGCGAAGAAGCTGTCGTCGCTGCCGACCCGGGCGACGTCCAGGCCGAGGACTTCGGCGAAGAGGCCGGCGATGATCCGCTCGTGCGGGGTGCTGGGGGCCCGGGTGGGGATGGCGCCGGCGTGGTCGGGCGCGGGCAGCACCTTGCGGTCCAGCTTCCCGTTGGGCGTCAACGGCAGCTCGGCGAGCCCGACAACGGCCGTGGGCACCATGTACTCGGGCAGACGCCGGCCCAACCGGTCCCGTACTTCCTGCTGGTCGAGGACCGCTCCCTCCTCGACCACCGTGTACCCCACCAGGCGGTGGTCCCCGGGCCGGTCCTCACGGATCACGACGGCGGCGTTCACGACACCCGGACACGCCATCAACGCGGCCTCGACTTCCCCCAGTTCGATACGGAAGCCCCGCAACTTCACCTGATCGTCGGCGCGGCCCAGGAAGCGCAGGGTGCCATCGCCGTTCCAGCACGCCCGGTCACCGGTCCGATACATGCGCGCACCAGCTGGGCCGTACGGATCGGCGGTGAACCGCTCCGCGGTCAGCCCCGGCCGGTTCAGATAACCCCGGGCCAGCCCCGCCCCCGCGATGTACAGCTCACCGGGCACTCCCGGCGCCACCGGACGCAGCCCCTCGTCCAGCACGTACACCCGTGTGTTCGCGATCGGCCGGCCGATCGACGGAGCAGCTCCATCACCGGCACGGTCCAGGTCGACAGCCGTCGACCAGATGGTCGTCTCGGTGGGGCCGTACACATTGGTCACCGACCGGCCGAGCCCGCGGAGGGTCTCCGCCAGGGGCGCGGAGACCGCCTCACCGCCCACCAGCACACGACGCAGCCCCAGTCCCGTCGCGCCGGATGCCGCCGCCAGCTCCCGCCACAGCGAAGGCGTCGCCTGGACGACGGTGACCGAGGCGTCGGCGATCAGCTCGACCATGGCGAGCGGATCGTTCGCCACCGTGGCTCCGGGCAGGACGATCACCGCGCCGCACAGGAGCGGCAGGTAGATCTCGAGCCCGGCGATGTCGAACGCGATCGTCGTCACGGACAGGAACCGGTCACCCTCCCGGACACCGACCCGGCTCTTCATGTCCTCCATGAAGTTGGCCAGCGCTTGGTGCGGGACGGTGACGCCCTTGGGGGTGCCGGTGGAGCCCGAGGTGTAGATGACGTACGCCGGGTGGGCCGGGTCGGGTGCGGTGGCCGGGTCGGTGATGTCGAGCCCGGCCAACTGGTCCTGGAGGGTGGGGTCGTCGAGGAGGACGGTCGGGGTGTCCTCGGGCCAGAGGGCGGAGGTGGTGTGGGTCAGGACGAGGGTGGGACGGGCGTCCTCGGCCATGAACCGGATCCGCTTCACCGGATACCCGGTGTCGATGGGCAGATACGCCGCCCCCGCCTTGAGCACCGCGAGCAGCGCGACCACCAGTTCCGGTGAGCGGGGCAGGGCGAGGGCGACGATGTGCTCAGGGCCCACGCCGTGCTCGGTCAGCAGCCGGGCCAGCCGGTTGGCGCGGGCGTTGAGGTCCGCGTACGTGACGTGGGTACCGTCGGCGATCAGGGCGGTGGCCTCCGGCGTGGCGCGGGCCTGGGCCTGGAACAGCTCCGGAACCGTGCCGGACACAACCGGCGTGGCGGTGTCGTTCCACTCCTCGAGCACCCGATGCCGCTCACCCTCGGAGAGCACGTCGACCGAAGCAACGCGCTGACCGGGATCCTCCGCGACCGTGCGCAGCACCCGCAGCAACCGCTCCACCAGCGCAGTCACCGTGTCCTGCTCGAACAGATCAGTGCGGTAGGTGAGGGAGCCGACGATCCCGTGCGGGGTACCGTCCTCGCCCTGTCGCTCGGCCAGGCTCAGAGCCAGGTCCGTACGCGCCGCGCTCACGGCTGCGGGCTGCACTGAGATCTGCGCTCCCGCGAACTCCAGTGCCGCACGCGGTGTGTTGTTGAAGGCCAGGGTGACCTGGAAGAGGGGGTGGTGGGCGAGGGATCGGGTCGGGTTGACCGCTTCGACCAGGCTCTCGAAGGGGATGTCCTGGTGGGCGTACGCGTTGAGGTTCGTCTCGCGGACGCGGTCGAGGAGTTCGGTGAAGGTGGGGTCGCCGGACAGGTCGGTGCGCAGCACCAGGGTGTTGACGAAGAAGCCGACCAGGTCGTCGAGTTCCTCCTCACCGCGGCCGGCGACCGGCGTGCCGATGGGGATGTCCGTCCCCGCCCCGAGACGGTGCAGGAGCACACCCAGGGCGGCCTGCAGCACCATGAACACCGTTGTCTGGCTGGAGCGGGCCAGGGAAGTAAGGGCCTGGTGCAGCTCGGCGTCGACCTGCACCGGTAGGGATGCGCCGTCGTATCCGGCCTGCTCCGGGTAGGGGCGGTCGGTGGGCAGTTCGAGGCGCTCCGGCAGCCCGGCCAGGGCCTTTCGCCAATAGTCGAGCTGGGTGGCCAGCACACTGTCCGGGTCGTTCTCGTCACCGAGCAATTCGCGCTGCCACAGCGTGTAGTCGGCGTACTGGACCGGCAACGGCTCCCACACCGGAGCCCGGCCCGCACACCGCGCCGTATAAGCCGTGCTCAGATCACGAGCCAGCGGACCCATCGACCAGCCGTCCCCGGCAATGTGATGGATCACCAGGACCAGCACATGCTCGTCCACAGCATCATCGACGGTGAACAGGGCCGCGCGGACGGGCAGTTCGGTCGCCAGGTCGAACGCATACCGCACCGCACGGTCCACCGCACCGGCCAGCTCCGCCTCAGCGACCGTCTCGACCTCCAGCACCGGCCGCGCCCCGGCGGCCGGACGGATGTCCTGATACGGCCGGCCGTCCACATCGGGGAAGACGGTCCGCAGCGCCTCGTGCCGCGCCACCACGTCATCGAGTGCGGTGCGCAGCGCCTGCGCGTCCAGCACACCCGACAGACGCAACACCACCGGCACGTTGTACGTCGGGCTCGGCCCCTCGAACCGGTACAGGAACCACAACCGACGCTGGGCGAAGGACAGCGGCATCGGTTGCGGCCGCACGCCTGCCGTCAGGACCGGCCGGCCGGCCGGGTCGGACGCGGCGTCCAGGACACCGGCCACAGCGGCGACTGTGGGGGCCGAGAACAGATCCCGGATTGCCAGGTCCACCCCGAGCACCGCGCGGATCCGGCCGATCAGACGCATCGCCAGCAGCGAATGCCCGCCCAGATCGAAGAACCCGTCGTCCACGCCGACCTGGTCGAGGCCGAGGACTTCGGCGAAAAGTCCGGCGAGGATCTCTTCGCGCGCATCTCGCGGGGCCTGCGGCAATCCAGTCGCAGCGCTGTAGTCGGGTGCGGGCAGCGCCTTGCGGTCGAGTTTGCTGTTGGGTGTCAGCGGCAGTGCGTCCACGACCACCACGGCCGCGGGCACCATGTACTCCGGCAGCCGCTCAGCGAGCCGGCCCCGAATCACGGCCTGCTCCACGTCGCCGTCGGGCACGACATAGCCGACCAGGCGCCGGTCGCCGGGCCGGTCCTCGCGGATCACCGCCACGGCGCCGGCCACGCCCGGACACGACGTCAACGCAGCCTCGACCTCGCCGAGTTCGATCCGGAAGCCCCGCAGCTTCACCTGGTCGTCGGCGCGGCCCAGGAACTGCAGCGTGCCGTTCGTGTTCCACCGCACCAGGTCCCCTGTGCGGTACATCCGCGACCCGGCAGGCCCGTACGGATCGGCTACGAACCGCTCCGCGGTCAGCCCCGGCCGGTTCAGATAGCCCCGCGCGACACCGGCTCCCGCCACGTACAACTCACCGGGCACCCCCGGCGGCACCGGAGACAGCCCCCCGTCCAGGACGTACACCCGCACGTTCCCGATCGGACGGCCGATCGGCGGGACGTCCGCCCCGGACAACGGCTCGCTCATGGTCGCGCAGACCGTCGCCTCCGTCGGCCCGTACGCGTTGACCATCCGCCGTCCCGCGGACCAGCGGGCGGCAACATCCGGACCGCAGGCCTCGCCGCCCACGACCACCGTCATCGACGCCGGAACCCGCGCCACGTCCAGCAACGGCAACGCGGACGGCGGCACCATGCAGTACGTGACCCCCGCATCACACAGCACCCTCGTCAGCGCGGCACCGGGAGCCAGCTCCTCCACACCGGCCACCACCAGCGCCGCGCCCGACAGCAACGCCAGACTCCAGTCCCACGTCGCCGCGTCGAAACTCGGCGACGCGAACTGCAACACCCGGCCGCCCCGGCCCACTCCGAGTCGTGGCCCCGACGCCGCCACCAGACTGACCAGTCCGGCGTGCGCCACCACCACGCCCTTGGGCACACCTGTCGACCCGGACGTGTAGATCACGTACGAGGGGTGCTCAGTACGCAGCGCACCCAGCCGGTCGGCATCCGCCAGATCAGCCCCCGACAAGCCCGCAAGGCGGCCTTCGACCTCCGGATCGTCCAGGGCGACAACGGCACGCTCACCCACGGATTCGGGGACGAGTCCGGCCGTGGACATATCGGTGAGGACGGCCGTCGGCCGGGAGTCCTCCAGCATGAAGCGCACGCGCTCCACCGGATACTCCACGTCCACCGGCAGATACGCCGCTCCCGCCTTCCACACCGCAAGCACCGCGACGATGAGCTCCGGTGACCGCGGCAGCGCCAGAGCCACCAACTGCTCCGGACCCACACCCCGTTCGACCAGCAGCCGTGCCACACGGTTCGCCCGCGCGTTCAACTCGCCGTACGTGTACACGGCGCTGCCGTCCCCCGACACCACCGCCACCGCGTCCGGCGCCTCGGCCACCCGTGCCTCGAACACACCCGGCGCCGTGCCCTCCGGCACCTCCGCCACCGGGCCACGGCCCCACTCCCCCACCACACGCTCACGCTCGGCGGAAGCCAGCAGGCTCGCCGCGCCGACCCGCTGCCCGGCATCCTCGGCCACCGCGCTCAGGAGCCGTACGAAGCGGTCGAGGAGCGCGTCCGCGTCCGGCCGGGTGTACCTGTCCGTGCGGTAGTCGAGACGCAGCCGGAGCTGGGGGCCGGGGACGACGACGAGGTTCAGCGGGTAGTGAGCGCCGTCGTAGCCCGTGGCTCCGGTGACCCGCAGACCGGGGGTCTCGTCGACAGGCTGAGCAGTGCGGTCGACCAGGTAGTTCTCGAAGGCGACGACGGTGTCGAACAGGTTGCCCGGACCGGCTGCCCGCTGGGTCTCCGTCAGAGCCAGGTGCTGGTGGGGCAGCAGGGCGCCCTGTTCGGCCTGGACGCGTGCGGCGAGGTCCGCCCACGTGTCCGCGGCGTCCATCCGCACCCGGACCGGCACGGTGTTGATGAACAGGCCGATCATGTTCTCGATACCGGGGATCTCAGGCGACCGTCCCGAGACCACGGCACCGAAGACCACGTCGTCCTGGCCGGTCATCCGGCCGAGGAGCACACCCCAGGCGCACTGCATCAGCGTGTTGAGGGTCACGCCGGCGCGGCGTGCCTGGGCGTCGAGTGCCGCCGTCGTGTCCGCGTCCAGGTGGGACACCAACCGCTCGGGCAGGGGCGCGGGCCCCGGTTCCTGCGAAGGTGCGGCCGCCAGATACGTCGGTTCGGCCCCTGCCATCGCCTGGGCCCAGGCATCGAGCGCCGTCGTCCGGTCACGCTCCGTGAGCCAGGTCAGGTAGTCGCGGTAAGGCGTCGTTCCTGGCAGGGCGGAGTCGTCCTCTCCGGATGCGTAGATCCGGTACAGCGCGAGGAGCTCATTGATGTGGAGGGTCGAGGACCAGCCGTCCGTGAGGATGTGGTGCTGGGTGATGACCAGGCAGTGGCGTTCTTCGCCCAGGCGCACCAGAGCGAACCGCATGAGCGGTGGCTGCGCCAGGTCGAAGCGTCGTGCCCGCTCGTCGGCCAGGAAGGCGTCCAGTGCGGCATCGGCGTCGGGGCGTGCGGACAGGTCGACGTCCTGCCAGGGGAGCTGCGTTCCGTCCTCGATGATCTGAACCGGTCGGTCCAGAGCCTCGTGGCGGAATGCCGCTCGCAGGTTGGGGTGGCGTTTCAGCATGCGCTGTCCCGCTGCCCGCAGGGCCTTGCCGTCCACGGAGCCGTCGAGGTGCAGTGCCATCTGGACGGTGTAGACGTCGGGGCCCGCGCTGTCGGCGAGTGCGTGGAAGAGCATCCCTTCCTGCAGTGGCGACAGCGGCCAGACGTCGGCCAGTTCCGGGTAGTGGTCCTCGAGTTGGGCGATCTGCTGGTGGGTGAGGTCGACGAGATCGAGGTCGCTGGGGGTCCGGCCCGCGGGTGCGGGGCTTTCGGCGTGTGTTCCGAGGGCGCCGAGCGCGGCCAGCCAGGCCTCGGCGAGGCCCTGGACACAGTCGCGGGTGAAGCGGGTCTCGGGCCACTTGAAGGTGGCACTCAGTTCGGAGCCGTCGGAAGAGTCGACGGTGACGGCGTTGATCTCCAACGGGTGCGGCGCCTGCATGCGAGGGTCGAGGCCACCGAGCAACGGGTTGCCGGGCACCTGCTGCCAGTCCGCGGTCGTGGTGTCGGCGCCCGGCACGGTGAAGCGGCCGAGGTAGTTGAAGGCGACCTGGGGGCGTGCGAGTGGGGCGAGGACGGGGGCGGTCTCCGGGTTGAGGTGGCGCAGCAGTCCATAGGCGAACCCCTTGTCGGGGACGGCGCGGAGCTGCTCCTTGACCTGTTGCAGCGCGCGGCCGACCGCGGGCCCGCCGGTGCGGAGGTCGGCGGCCGGTACGGTTCCCGGGTCGAGCCGGACCGGCGCCATGCTGGTGAACCAGCCGACGGTACGGGCGGTGTCGGCGCCGGGGAAGGCGTCCTGGCGGCCGTGTCCCTCCAGGTCGATGAGGGTGGCGGTGTGCCGGGGATCGTTGCGCCAGGCGGCGAGGGCGACGGCGAGCCCGGTCAGGAGCACTTCGTCGGTGGTGGAGTGCAGCGTGGTGGGCACACGGGTCAGCAGGGCCTCGGTGAGCTCGGCCGGGACGGTGACGCGCAGCGAGGCCAGGGTGTCGGCGGTGTCAGGCGACGCGGGCCGTTCGTCGGCGGTGTCACGCGCGGGCCGGTCGGCGGCGTCCTGCGTGCCGAGGCGCGGTTCGGGCGGGGACAGCATCTCGGTCCACTGCGGCAGCGACGCGGTGCAGTGGGGCTCCCGGGCCAGCTCCGTGAGCCTGCGAGCCCAGTGCCGGAACGACGTGCCGACCGGCGCCAGCTCCGGTGCATTCCCGGCGAGTACGGCCGCGCCCGCGGCGGCGAGGTCGGGCAGGAGGATCCGCCAGGAGACGCCGTCCACCACCAGGTGGTGGATCGTCAGCAGCAGTCGGCCCGGCTCCTCGGAGCCGTTGTCGAACCAGACGGCCTGCAGCATGACCCCGTCGTGGGGGGCGAGCCGGTCTCGTGCCTGCTCCGCGTGGTGGACGAGGAGTTCACGCCGACACTTGTCGTCGAGACCGGCGGTCACCACCTGGGTGAGGTGCGGCTCGACCGGCGCCGCACCGGCCGGCGGGACGTGGAGCGCCCAGTCGGCGTGGACGGTGTCGTCGTCGGAGGCCCGTCGTACGAGGCGGGCCCGCAGCATGTCGTGGTGGTCGACGAGCGCCTGCAGTACGTCGCTGAGCTGTGCGCGGCTGATGCCGCCGGGCACCTGCACCAGCATGGACTGGTGAAAGGCGTCGAAGGGGTGGCCGGGCTCGAGGAGCCAGTGCATGACGGGCGTGAGCGGCACCAGGCCGGTGCCGTCGTCCGCTTCCGATGCGCTGGCGCCGTCCGCCAACGGCTGCGCCCTGCGGGCCAGTGCCTCGGGTGTCTGGTGCTGGAAGATGTCGCGGGGGGAGAGGTCGAGGCCGCGTTCGCGGGCGCGGCTGACCAGCACGATGGAGCTGATGCTGTCGCCCCCCAGGGCGAAGAAGCCGTCGTCGACGCCGACATGGGCGGGGTCCAGGCCGAGGACGTCGGCGAAGAGGGTGGTGAGGGTCTTCTCCTGCGGGGTGCTGGGCACGGGTGGGGGTGGTGCTGGTGTAGTCGGGTGCGGGCAGCGCCTTGCGGTCGAGCTTGCCGTGGGGGGTCAGCGGCAACGTGTCCAGGACCACGACGGCCGTGGGCACCATGTACTCGGGCAGCCGCGCGGCTACGGCCTTCTTCACCTGGCTCACATCGACGAGACCGTCGGGTACGACGTAGCCGACCAGGCGCCGGTCGCCGGGCCGGTCCTCCCGGATGACGGCGGCGGCACCGGCCACGCCCGGGCACGACGTCAACGCGGCCTCGATCTCGCCGAGTTCGATGCGGAAGCCGCGGAGTTTGACCTGGTCGTCGGCACGGCCCAGGAACTGCAGCGTGCCGTTGCTGTTCCAGCGCACCAGGTCTCCGGTGCGGTACATGCGCGAGCCGGCCGGTCCGTAGGGGTCGGCGACGAACCGTTCCGCGGTCAGCCCCGGCCGGTTGAGATAGCCGCGGGCGACACCGACCCCGGCCACGTACAACTCACCGGGCACCCCCGGCGGTACCGGAGACAGGCCCCCGTCCAGGACGTACACCCGCACGTTCGCGATCGGACGGCCGATCGGCGGCACCACGGCACCCGACAACGACTCGCTCAACGTCGCGCACACCGTTGTCTCCGACGGACCGTACGCGTTGAACATCCGCCGCCCCGCGGACCAGCGTTCCACGATCTCCGGACCGCAGGCCTCACCGCCGACGATCAGTGTCAGCGTGCCCGGCAGATCCTCCTCGGACATCACCCGCAGCACCGACGGCACCAGCGTGCAGTGCGTGATCTTCTCGTCCCTGAGCAGAGCGAGGAGGTCGGGCCCGGGCGTGAGCCGGTCCGCGTCGGCGAGGACGAGTGCGCCGCCCGTCAGCAGGGCCGTGAAGAACTCCGACGCGGCGGCGTCGAAGCTGGGCGACAGGAACTGCAGCACCCGGGAGCCGGCACCGATCCCCCACTGCTCGCTCTGCGCGAGCGCAAAGTTGGCAAGGCCACGGTGCGGGACGGCCACGCCCTTGGGGGTGCCGGTGGAGCCCGAGGTGTAGATGACGTACGCCGGGTGGGCGAGGTCCAGGGCAGTGCCCCGGTCGGCGTCGGTGAGATCGGACGCGTCCAGGCCGACGAGGCGCTCCTGGACCGCGGGGTCGTCGAGGACGAGGACGGCCGCGCCGTCCTGCTCCGACAGGAGTTCACCGGCGCTGGAGTGCGCCAGGACGAGGCTGGGCCGGGCGTCCCGCAGCATGAAGCGGATGCGGTCGACCGGGTAGGTCGTGTCCAGCGGCAGATAGGCGGCGCCCGCCTTGAGTACGGCGAGCAGCGCGGCGATCAGGTCCGGGGACCGGGGGATGGCCAGGGCCACGATCTGCTCGGGGCCGACGCCCTGCTCGACCAGGAGCCGGGCCATTCGGTTGGCGCGGGCGTTGAGGTCTGCGTACGAGATGTGGACGCCCTCGGCGATGAGCGCGCTCGTGTCGGGTGCGGCCGTTGCGCGTGCCTGGAACAGTTCGGCTGCGGTACCGGCCGGCAGGGGCGTGGCGGTGTCGTTCCACTCGTGGAGGACCAGGCGCCGCTCGTCGTCCGACAGCAGGTCGAACGACCCCAGGCGCCGCTCCGGGTCGGCGGCGGCGCTCTGGAGGATGCAGATCAGCCGCTCGGCCATGGCGGTGACCGTGCCGTGGTCGAACAGGTCGGTGCGGTAGGAGATCACGCCGCTGATCCCGCCGGTGGCGCCGCCGTCGTCGTGCTGTTCGGCGAGGCTGACGGACAGGTCCATCCGGGCGGCCTGGAGGCGGACGGGCTGGGGGGTGGCCGTCAGCCCGCCGAAGTCCGGTGCGGTACGCGGTGTGTTGTTGAAGGCCAGGGTGACCTGGAAGAGGGGGTGGTGGGCGAGGGATCGGGTCGGGTTGACCGCTTCGACCAGGCTCTCGAAGGGGATGTCCTGGTGGGCGTACGCGTTGAGGTTCGTCTCGCGGACGCGGTCGAGGAGTTCGGTGAAGGTGGGGTCGCCGGACAGGTCGGTGCGCAGGACGAGGGTGTTGACGAAGAAGCCGACCAGGTCGTCGAGTTCCTCCTCACCGCGGCCGGCGACCGGCGTGCCGATGGGGATGTCCGTCCCCGCGCCGAGACGGTGCAGCAGCACGCCCAGGGCGGCCTGCAACACCATGAACACCGTCGTGTGCCGCGACCGCGCAAGCCCGGTCAGCGCGCGGTGCAGTTCGGCGTCGATGTGCACCGGGACGGCACCGCCCTCGGTCCCGGCCTGCTCCGGGTAGGGGCGGTCGGTGGGCAGCTCGAGGCGCTCCGGCAGCCCGGCCAGGGTGTCCTTCCAGTAGCCGAGCTGCGTGGCGAGCAGGCTCGCCGGATCATCCTCTTCCCCGAGCAGCTCGCGCTGCCACAGGGTGTAGTCGGCGTACTGGACCGGCAACGGCTCCCATACCGGAGCCCGGCCCGCACACCGCGCCGTATAAGCCGTGCTCAGATCACGAGCCAGCGGACCCATCGACCAGCCGTCCCCGGCAATGTGATGGATCACCAGGACCAGCACATGCTCGTGCTCGTCGACGGTGAACAGCGATGCCCTCAGAGGCAGTTCGGTCGCCAGGTCGAACGCATACCGCACCGCACGGTCCACCGCACCGGCCAGCTCCGCCTCAGCGACCGTCTCGACCTCCAGCACCGGCCGCGCCCCGGCGGCCGGACGGATGTCCTGATACGGCCGGCCGTCCACATCGGGGAAGACGGTCCGCAGCGCCTCGTGCCGCGCCACCACGTCATCGAGTGCGGTGCGCAGCGCCTGCGCGTCCAGCGCACCCGACAGACGCAACACCACCGGCACGTTGTACGTGGGGCTGGGCCCCTCCAGCCGGTACAGGAACCACAACCGACGCTGCGCAAACGACAACGGCACCATGTGTTCTCGCGTTCCCCTCTGTCACAGCAGCAGCTCCAGCGCCGGTATGTCCCCGCGCGATGTCTCTCCGGATCCTGATCCGGAAGGCTCAGGTCACCCGGACATGGCCACCAGGACGCGGCGCGGGCCGGTGTACGGACGGCGGCCGTGCGCCACGGCCACGTTGTCGATCAGCAGCAGATCGCCGTCGTACCAGTCCACGTTCACGGCCGCGTCCAGGCCGTTGTCCCGGACGTGTGCCACGTACTCGTCGGGAATGGGCGTGCCGTCGGCGAAGGTCACCGACTGCGGCAGTTCGTCCTGAGGCATCAGCTCGGAGAGCATCGCCGCGGTGTCGGCGTCGAGACCGGCGAGGTGCCACTGGTCGAACTGGTTGAACCAGACCTCGTCGTCGGTGACCGGATGCCGGACGGTGGCCGGGCGCAGCTGCGTCAGCCGGATGCCGCCGTCCGCCTTCCACTCCCAGGTGACGTCGGCGTCCGCGAGATGCGCCTCGACTTCGCCCTTGTCGGAGGTCTCGAAGGTGTCCTGCCAGCTCCTGCCGAAACCGGCTCCGCTGTGCAGGTTCTGCGTGTAGCGGATCCCCTTGCTGAAGGCGGCCCTGACCTCGTCGTCCAGCGAGTTCAGCCACACCGTGCCGTCGACTACCGGGGTGGCGCCCCCGGTAGTGGGCCGGCGCTCGCAGTAGAAGGCGAGCCGGGACGGCCAACGGCGGGCGTAGGAGAGCTCGTTGTGCATCGAGATGGTGAACTCGGCCGGGTACTCGGTCGAGGTGTAGACGTTGCTGCCGACCTTGGTGCGGGGCGAGTTGCCGTGGATGTAGGAGAGGCGGTTCGGCAGCAGCAGGTCGAGCGCCGAGTCGACCTGCTCCTTCGAGGTGCCGAAGCCGCGGAAGACGAGGGCCTTCTTCGCCAGCAGCAGCTCCTGCGTCTTTGCCGTGTCGCTGATCGCCGCCAGCAGACCCTCATGGTTCGCCACCACCCCGGCGGTGTCCGGCGTCACCACATGAGGCGTCCAGTCGCTCGACTCGCTCACGCCATTTCTCCTCTGTTCCCTGTGTCTTTCGGCGTTACGGATGTCCGGCTCGTTCTGCTCCCGGCCCGTCGGCCGGGTTGCGCTCATGTCGTCTCGCGCGACCGCGGTCGCAGCTTGGGCCTGGCCCGCCCCGGGCTCTTGAGGTTCTCGGCCAGCTCCGCCACCGTCGGCTTGGTGAAGACCGTCCGCAGATCGACCTCCGCGCCCACGACGGTGCGGATGCGCCCGATGAGGCGAGTGGCGAGCAGCGAATGACCGCCGAGCTCGAAGAAGTTGTCGTCGATACCGACCGACTCCAGGCCGAGAACCTCGGCGAAGAGCCCGGCGAGTGCCTCTTCACGGCCGTTCCGCGGAGACCGGGTCGAGGTGCCGGCGCCGGTGTGGTCGGGCGCGGGCAGCGCCTTGCGGTCCAGCTTGCCGTTGGGTGTCAGCGGCAGACCGCCCAGGGCGACGACGGCCGTGGGCACCATGTACTCGGGCAGGCTGCGCCCCAACCGGGTCCGCACGTCCTGCTGGTCGAGGACCGCGCCCTCCTCCGTCACCGCGTACCCGACCAGGCGGTGGTCGCCGGGCCGGTCCTCACGGATCACCACCGCGGCCCCGGCCACTCCGGGGCAGGCTGCCAACGCGGCTTCGATCTCGCCGAGTTCGATGCGGAAGCCGCGCAGCTTGACCTGGTCGTCGGTGCGTCCCAGATAACGCAGGGTGCCATCGGCGTTCCAGGACGCCAGGTCTCCGGTGCGGTACATGCGCGCACCAGCTGGGCCGTACGGATCGGCGGTGAACCGCTCCGCGGTGAGGCCCGGCCGGTTCAGATATCCGCGCGCAAGCCCCGCCCCGGCGAGATACAGCTCACCGGCCACGCCCGGCGGCACCGGCCGCAGCCCCGCATCCAGGACGTACACCCGCGTGTTCGCGATGGGCCGGCCGATCGGCGGGGTGATGTGGGGGTCGCTGTCCGTGGTGCAGGGGTGGAACGTGACGTCGACCGTCGCCTCCGTCGGCCCGTACAGGTTGTGGAGCTGCGCGGGCAGCACGGAGTGGAAGCGCGTCACCAGATGGGCGGGCAGCGCCTCGCCACTGCAGAACACCCGCCGCAGGGACACACAGCGCTCGGCCGAGGGTTCGCTCAGGAACGCGTCGAGCATCGACGGCACGAAGTGCACCGTGGTGACGCCCTCGTTCTCCACGAGTCCGGCCAGGTACCGGGCGTCCTTGTGCCCGTCGGGCTTCGCCAGGACCAGGGACGCGCCCTGCAGCAGCGGCCAGAAGAACTCCCATACGGAGACGTCGAATCCGGCCGGTGTCTTCTGCAGCACCCGGTCGTCGGCCCCGAGCCCGTACTCGGACTGCATCCACCGCAGACGGTTGACGACTCCGGAGTGCGGGACGGTGACGCCCTTGGGGGTGCCGGTGGAGCCCGAGGTGTAGATGACGTACGCCGGGTGGGCGGGGTCGGGTGCGGTGGCCGGGTCGGTGGTGTCCTGTGCGGCCAACTGGTCCTGGAGAGCGGGGTCGTCGAGGAGGACGGTCGGGGTGTCCTCGGCCAGAGGGCGGAGGTGGTGGTGTGGGTCAGGACGAGGGTGGGGCGGGCGTCCTCGGCCATGAACCGGATCCGCTCCACCGGATACCCGGTGTCGATGGGCAGATACGCCGCCCCCGCCTTGAGCACCGCGAGCAGCGCGACCACCAGTTCCGGTGAGCGGGGCAGGGCGAGGGCGACGATGTGCTCAGGGCCCACGCCGTGCTCGGTCAGCAGCCGGGCCAGCCGGTTGGCGCGGGCGTTGAGGTCCGCGTACGTGACGTGGGTACCGTCGGCGATCAGGGCGGTGGCGTCCGGGGTGGCGTGGGCCTGGGCCTGGAACAGCTCCGGAACCGTGCCGGACACAACCGGCGTGGCGGTGTCGTTCCACTCCTCGAGCACCCGATGCCGCTCACCCTCGGACAGGACGTCGACCGAAGCAACGCGCTGACCGGGATCCTCCGCGACCGTGCGCAGCACCCGCAGCAACCGCTCCACCAGCGCAGTCACCGTGTCCTGCTCGAACAGATCAGTGCGGTACGCGACCGATCCGACGATCCCGTCCGGGGAACCGTCGCCGCCGTGCCGCTCGGCCAGGTGCACCGTCAGGTCCATCCGCGCTGCCCCGATACGGGCCTCCTGCGGAGTCGCCTTCGCCCCGGCGAAGGAGAGCTCGCCACGCGGGTTGCTGTTGAAGGCGAGCATGACCTGGAAGAGGGGGTGGTGCGCGAGGGATCGGGTCGGGTTGAGCGCCTCCACCAGGCCCTCGAAGGGCACGTCCTGGTGGGCGTACGCATTGAGGTCCGTCTCGCGGACGCGGTCGAGGAGTTCGGTGAAGGTGGGGTCGCCGGACAGGTCGGTGCGCAGCACCAGGGTGTTGACGAAGAAGCCGACCAGGTCGTCGAGTTCCTCCTCACCGCGGCCGGCGACCGGCGTGCCGATGGGGATGTCCGTCCCCGCGCCGAGACGGTGCAGCAGCACACCCAGGGCAGCCTGCAACACCATGAACACCGTCGTGTGCCGCGACCGCGCCAGGCCGATCAGCGCCCGGTGCACCTCGGCATCCACCCGCACCGGCACCGCACCGCCCTCATACCCGGCCTGCTCCGGATAAGGACGGTCCGTCGGCAGCTCCAGACGCTCCGGGACCCCCGCCAGGGCCTCACGCCAGTAACCGACCTGCGCGGCGAGCAGGCTCTCCGGGTCGTTCTCGTCGCCGAGGAGCTGGTGCTGCCACAGGGTGTAGTCGGCGTACTGGACCGGCAGCGGCGTCCACCTCGGGGCCCGGCCCGCGCGCCGCGCGGCGTAGGCCGCACTGAGATCGCGGGACAGCGGGCCCATCGACCAGCCGTCCCCGGCGATGTGGTGGATCACCAGGACCAGCATGTGCTCGTGCTCGTCGACGGTGAACAGCGAGGCGCTCAGAGGCAGTTCGGTCGCAAGGTCGAAGGGGTGACGCACGGCGCGGTCCACCGCCGCTGCCAGGTCAGCCGCGCGGAGCGTCTCGACGGTCAGGTCGGGGCGGGCCTCGGCGGCCGGGCGGACGTGCTGGTACGGCCGGCCGTCCACCTCCGGGAAGACCGTGCGCAGAGCTTCGTGCCGCGCCACCACATCACTCAGCGCCGCCCGCAGCGCCTCCGCCTCCAGCACACCGGAGATACGGAGCACCGCGGCGCCGTTGTACGTCGAGCTGGGACCCTCGAGCCGGTGCAGGAACCACAGGCGGCGCTGCGCGAACGACAGCGGCATCCGCTCCGGACGCGCCACGGGCACGATCGGCGGGCGCACCGTGGTGCTGCCGCCGAGCAGCCGGGCCAGGCCCGCCACCGTGGGGGATTCGAAGAACGCCTTGATGCCGAGTTGCGCGCCCATGGCGCTGCGGATGCGGCCGATGACGCGAGCGGCCAGCAGGGAGTGCCCGCCGAGGTCGAAGAAGTCGTCGTCGACGCCGACGCGGTCGGGGTCGACGCCGAGGACCTCGGCGAACAGTCCGGCAAGAATCTCCTCGCGCGCATCACGCGGAGCCCGCACCGACGATGCCGACGTACCGCTGTAGTCCGGTGCGGGCAGCGCCTTGCGGTCCAGCTTCCCGTGGGAGGTCAGCGGCAGCCCGTCGAGGACGACGACCGCGGACGGCACCATGTACTCCGGCAGCCGTTCCGCCAGGTGGCTCTGCACCTCGGCGGGGTCGACACTCCCGTCGGTCTCCGG
This sequence comes from Streptomyces sp. F001, assembly GCF_004187715.1. Lineage (GTDB taxonomy): Bacteria > Actinomycetota > Actinomycetes > Streptomycetales > Streptomycetaceae > Streptomyces > Streptomyces flavusporus. Next base: position 405,606 of record NZ_QZWF01000001.1, read on the forward strand.
GACGACGTAGCCGACCAGGCGCCGGTCCCCCTCCTGGTCCTCGCGCACCACCGCGGCCGCCTGCGCCACCTGGGCACAGCCGGTCAACGCGGCCTCGATCTCGCCGAGTTCGATGCGGAAGCCCCGCAGCTTTACCTGGTCGTCGGCGCGGCCCAGGAAGACGAGAGTGCCGTCGCTGTTCCAGCGCGCCAGGTCACCGGTGCGGTACATCCGGGAACCGGCCGGCCCGTACGGATCGGCGACGAACCGCTCACCGGTCAGTCCGGGCCGCCGCAGATAGCCCCGCGCCAGGCACACGCCCGCCACATACAGCTCGCCGGGCACTCCGGGCGGCACCGGACGCAGCCCCGCGTCCAGCACATACACCCGGGTGTTGGCCATCGGGCGCCCGATCGGAACCGGCCCGTCCGGCAGCTCGTCGCCCGGCTCGATCCTGAACTCGGTGCAGTTCACCGAGGCTTCGGTGGGGCCGTACACATTCAGGACGGTCACGTCCGGGTGCCCGGCGCGCCACTTCCGCAGTGTCTCGCCGAGCAGCGCCTCACCGCCGAGCAGCAGTTCCTTGCGCGGGGACACCGCCTCCGGCAGGCCTGTCAGCAGCGCCAGGTGGCTGGGCGTGGCCTTGAGAAAGTCGCAGCCGAGGGAACGTATCTCCTCGCTGTCCTCGAGGCCGTCCCGCAGCTCCGCGAGGACCACGCGGCCGCCCGAGACGAGCGGGGTGAAGAGCGCAGTGATCGAGAGATCGAAGGAGAGGGACGTGTGCAGCAGCGCCACGCCCTGAGCCCCCGGGTAGCGGCGGCTGGTGTCGCGCAGGTAGTCGACCACCGCCACGTGCGGAACGGCGACGCCCTTGGGGATGCCGGTGGAACCCGAGGTGTAGATGACGTACGCCGGGTGGGCGGGGTCCAGGGGCGACCTGCGGTCGGCGTCGGTCGGATCGGTGGTGTCCCGTGCGGCCGACTCGCCCTGGAGGGTGGGATCGTCGAGGCAGAGGGTGGGGGTGTCCTCGGTCCAGAGGCCGGAGGTGGCGGTGTGGGTCAGGACGAGGGTGGGGCGCGCGTCCTGGACCATGAACCGGATGCGGTCGGCCGGGTACTCGGTGTCGATCGGCAGATAGGCGGCACCCGTCTTGAGCACCGCGAGCAGCGCGCTGATCATCTCCGGCGAGCGGGGCAGGGCGAGGGCCACGATGTGCTCGGGGCCCACCCCGCGTTCGATCAGCAGCCGGGCCAGCAGGTTGGCGCGGGTGTTGAGGTCGTCGTACGTGAGGTGAACGCCGTCGGCGACCAGGGCGGTGGCGTCCGGCGTGGCCTGGGCCTGGACCTGGAACAGCTCCGGGAGTGTGCCGGACGGGGCGGACACAGCGGTGTCGTTCCACGCCCGGAGCATCTCTTCCTGCTCCGCGGCCGACAGCAGATCCACCGATCCCACGCACTGCTCGGGGTCGTCGAGGAGATCGGCCAGCGCCTGACGGAACCAGCGGCCGATGGCCTCGATGCGTTCCCGGGAGAACCGGGCCGCGTCGAACTGAATGGCTCCGTCGATCCCCTGCGGCTGGCCGTCCGGGCCGAACCGCTCCCGCAGGGTCAGGGTCAGATCCCGGCGCGCGGCCTGCGTGTTCCAGGAGGAGGTCTCGACGGTCAGACCGGGGATGTCGAGCTGCTGCCCCTCGTGGTTCTGCAGCGTGAGCATCACCTGGTACAGCGGCTGATGGTCCGTGGAACGGGTGGGATTGAGCGCCTCCACCACACTCTCGAACGGTACGTCCTGGTGGGCGTACGCATTGAGGTCGGTCTCGCGGACCCGCTCCAGGAGTTCGGTGAAGGTGGGGTCGCCGGACAGGTCGGTGCGCAGCACCAGGGTGTTGACGAAGTTGCCGACGAGGGTGTCCAGTTCCTGCTGCGGTCGACCGGCCGTCGGCGTGCCGATGGGGATGTCCGTTCCGGCGCCGAGGCGGTGCAGCAGGACGGCGAGGGCGGACTGCAGCACCATGAACACGGTGCTGCGATGGCCCTTCGCCACCCGGACGAGGTCCGCGTGCAGGTCCGCCGCCAAGGACAGCTCCGCCACTTCCCCTCGCCGGTCGCCCTCTGCCTTCTCGGCGAGGTCGGTGGGCAGGTCGATGCGGTCGGGGAGGCCGCTGAGGGTGTCTTTCCAGTAGCTGATCTGGGTGGCGAGGACGCTGTCCGGGTCGTTCTCGTCGCCCAGCAACTCGCGCTGCCACAGGGTGTAGTCGGCGTACTGGAGCGGCAAGGGCTCCCAAGTCGGGGCCCGGCCCGCGCGCCGGGTCGCGTACGCGGTGCTCAGGTCGCGGGCCAGGGGGCCCATCGACCAGCCGTCTCCGGCGATGTGGTGGATGACCAGGACCAGGACATGTTCGTCAGCTGTGTCGTTGAGGGTCAACAGCGAGGCGCGCAGGGGGAGTTCGGTTGCAAGGTCGAAGGGGTGGCGCACGGCGCGGTCCACCGCGCCGGCCAGCTCCGCCTCGGTGAGCGTCTCGACGGTCACGTCGGGGCGGGCTTCGGCGGCCGGGCGGATGTGCTGGTAGGGCCGGCCGTCGATGTCGGGGAAGACGGTACGCAGGGCTTCGTGCCGTTCCACCACGTCGTTGAGTGCGGTGCGCAGGGCGTCCGTGTCCAGCGCGCCGGACAGGCGCAGCACCACCGGCACGTTGTACGTGGGGCTGGGCCCCTCAAGGCGGTGGAGGAACCACAGGCGGCGCTGAGCGAAGGACAGCGGCATCGGCTCCGGGCGCGCCACGGGTACCAGTGCCGGCCGGCCGGCCGGGCTCGTGGTGGCCTGCACCACCCGGGCCAGGGCGGCAACCGTCGGTGCCGCGAACAGGTCCCGGATCGCCAGATCCGCTCCCAGCACCGCGCGTACGCGGCCGATCAGGCGCATGGCGAGCAGCGAGTGCCCGCCCAGCTCGAAGAATCCGTCATCCACACCGACCTGCTCGAGGCCGAGGACCTCGGCGAACAGCCCGGCCAGGATCTCCTCGCGCGCATCACGCGGAGCCCGCACCGACGATGCCGACGTACCGCTGTAGTGCGGTGCGGGCAGTGCCTTACGGTCCAGCTTGCCGTTCGGCATCAACGGCAGCGCATCCACGACCACTACGGCCGACGGCACCAGGTACTCCGGCAGACGTCCGGCCAACTGGCCGCGTATTGCGGCCGGTTCGGCGCCGCCTGTGGTTTCGGGCACGACGTAGCCGACCAGACGCTGGTCACCCGGCCGGTCCTCACGGATGACGGCGGCGGCGACGGCCACACCGGCGCACGCCGCCAACGCAGCCTCGATCTCGCCGAGTTCGATACGGAAGCCGCGCAGCTTGACCTGGTCGTCGGCACGCCCCAGGAACTGCAACGTGCCATCACTGTTCCAGCGCACCAGGTCCCCGGTGCGGTACATACGGGAGCCGGCCGGCCCGTACGGATCGGCGGTGAACCGCTCACCGGTCAGCCCCGGCCGGTTCAGGTAGCCGCGGGCCAGCCCAGCTCCCGCCACGTACAACTCACCGGGCGCCCCGGGCGCGACCGGCGACAGCACCCCGTCCAGGACATACGCGCGCACGTTCCCGATCGGTCGGCCGATCGGCGGGACGACCGCGCCGGAGAGAGGCCGGCTCAAGGTCGCGCAGACCGTCGCCTCCGTCGGACCGTACGCGTTGACCATCCGCCGCCCCACGGACCAACGCCCGGCAACATCCGGACCGCAGGCCTCACCACCGACGACCACCGTCGTCGACGCCGGAACGTCGGCCGCGTCCATGACGCTCAGGGCGGACGGCGGCACCATGCAGTACGTCACGCCCGCGGCACGCAGCACACGCGTCAGGGCCTCCCCCGGCGCCAACTCCTCTGCATCGGCCACCACGAGGGCCGCGCCCGACAACAGCGCCAGACTCCAGTCCCACGTCGCCGCATCGAAACTCGGCGACGCGAACTGCAACACCCGGCTGCCCGGACCCAGCCCCAACTCCGGGCCCGAGGACGCCACCAGGTTCACCAACCCGGCATGCGCCACCACCACACCCTTGGGCACACCCGTCGAACCCGAGGTGTAGATGACGTATGCCGGATGCGCGGGGTCCGGTGCGGTGGCCAGGCCGGCCGTCTCGGCATCGGCCAACTGGTCCTGTACGGCGGCATCGTCGAGGAAGGCGGTGGGGGTGCCGTCCGCCCACAGGCCGGCGAGGGTCGTGTGGCTCAGGACGAGCGCTGGGCGGGCGTCCTCGAGCATGAAGCGGATCCGCTCGACCGGGTAGTCGGTGTCGATCGGCAGATACGCCGCCCCCGCCTTCCACACCGCAAGGACGGCAACAATCAGCTCCGGTGACCGCGGCAGCGCCAGAGCCACCAACTGCTCCGGGCCCACACCCCGTTCCACGAGCAGCCGCGCCAGCCGGTTCGCCCGCGCATTCAGCTCACCGTACGAGTACACCGTGCTGCCGTCCGCCGACAGCACCGCCGCAGCATCCGGTGTCTCAGCAACCCGCGCCTCGAACAGAGTCGGTGCCGTGCCCTCCGGCACCTCCACCACCGAACCGCTGCTCCACACCCCCACCACACGCTCACGCTCATCGGCAGACAGCAATTCCACCGCGCCAACCCGCTGATCGGCATCCTCAGCCACAGCCGTCAGCAGGCGGACCAGGCGCTGGGCGACGGCGGTGACGGTGTCGTGGTCGAAGCGGTCGGTGCGGTAGTCCAGCCGCAGCCTGAGGACGTCGCCGGGTGCGACGGCCAGGCTGAGCGGGTAATGGGTGGCGTCGCGGCCTTCCGTGGACGTGATCTTGAGGCCGGCTGTCCGGCGGTCGGCGGAGGTGCCGCGGTCGGCGGGGAAGTTCTCGACGGCCACGACCGTGTCGAACGCTTCGCCGAGGCCGGCGGTCCGCTGGATCTCCGTCAGGCCCAGGTGCTGGTGCGGCAGCAAGGCGCCCTGCTCACCGTGGATGCGTACGGCCAGGTCGGCCCACGTGTCCCCCGCGTCCATCCGCACCCGGACCGGAACCGTGTTGATGAACAGGCCGATCATGTTCTCGATACCGGGGATCTCAGGCGTCCGCCCCGAGACCACGGCGCCGAAGACCACGTCGTCCTGGCCGGTCATCCGGCCGAGGAGGACGCCCCAGGCGCTCTGGACGAGCGTGCTCAGCGTGATGCCCAGACGACGGGCCTGGGCTTGCAGCGCGGCCGTGGTCTCCCGCGGGACCTGCGTGACGAAGCGTTCCGGCAGGGCCGGTGCCGGTGCCGTGCCGTCGGAGACCGCGGCAGCAGCCGGAGTGGACAGCAGGGTGGGCTCCGCGTCGGCGAGCGCGGTGGTCCAGGCCTCGCGTGCGCCGTCGCGGTCCTGTTCGGAGAGCCAGACCAGGTATTCCCGGTAGGGCGTGACGGGAGGAAGGTCGCTGTCGTCGCCCTTGGCGTCGTACAGGGCGAGCAGTTCGCGCACCATGAGGGGCGCCGACCAGCCGTCGACGAGCACATGGTGCTGGGTGATGACCAGTCGGCTGCGGTCGGCCCCGCCTGCGCCGTCCCGGTGCCTGATCAGCGCCATGCGCAGCAGTGGCGGGCGATCGAGGTCGAACCGCCGGGCCCGCTCGGCATCGGCGAAGGCCCGCAGTTCGGCTTCGGCTTGCACGGCGGGCAGACGGGAGATGTCGCGCTCCTCCCACGGCAGCTCGACGTCGCTGGCGACCACCTGGACCGGCTGGTCGAAGTCGTCGATCCAGAACGCGGCCCGCAGATTCGCATGCCGGTCGAGGAGGGACTGACCGGCGGCGCGCAGGGCTGAGGCGTCCACGGCGCCCTCGAAGTCCAGGATCAGCTGTACGGCGTAGACATCCGGTCCCTCGCCGTCGAGCAGGGCGTGGTAGACCAGCCCTTCCTGCAGCGGCGACAGCGGCCAGACGTCCTCGAGCTCATGCGGCATGGCTGATCCACTCTCCGTACTCAGGCGCTATTCGTGTCGGACCGGCCCATGGACAGTGCGCGACCACTTCACCGGAACCGGGCCGCAGCCGGCCGGCCGCCGGCTTCCGCGTCGCCAATGTCTTGCGCAGTGGCGGCATTGGCGTATGAAGGGAGGACCACGATGCATGCCACCGGCATGCAGGACTCTCGGAAAAGATGTCAGTTCGGCTGGTTCGCCTGATCCGCAGAGGGCAGCAAGAAACCGCCAATAAGCCTGACATGCCTGTGAGATCTCCCCCGAGAAGTCATTCCACGGCCACGCTCTCCCCGCGTTGAAAGTCTTCTCGGTCACGCGGCGATGAGCCCGTCCGGACGCTACTACAGTTACTTGAACCTGTCACCCATGATTCCTGCGACCGGACCCGAACGACCCAGCTCAGAGCGGTTTCTGACACCTCGTAAGGTAGATCTCGCCTGCTTGGGTTGTGACGCATTCAACACGGTCAGGGCCATCCTCGGCGGGACACGGGCACCACACTGAATCCGGGTGCGGGACTGCGTGCCGCGGCGCGGTTCGATGTGTAACTATGCAGGCGTCCGGCGAGTGAGCCGGGGTGGGTGCAAGTCGCTGTGGAGGGGCCTGGAGTGCCGGATCCGGTGGATGAACAATGGCCTTTGACGGCTGCCCAGTTAGGTGTCTGGTTTGCCGCATCCCTGGGGCCCGGCGGCTCGGTCTACAACGTCGGCGAGCGCGTCGAGATCCATGGACCGGTCGATCCGGACATTCTCGAGAAAGCGCACCGGATTACCCTGGAAGAAGCAGAGGCACTGCGGCTCGCCATTACGGAAGGCCCGGACGGGCCACTCCAGGTTCTCGGCTCCGTCCAAGCACCCGTGCGCCGACTGGACTTCACTCTCCAAACGGATCCGAAGGGCGCAGCCGAGGCATGGATGCAGTCGGACATGGACACCGCATTCGACCTCACGCAGGGGCCACTGTATGCGCCCGCATTGCTCACGGTCGACCCGAACTTCCATATACTGTACAGCCGTTACCACCACGTCATCATGGACGCCTGGAGCTCCGCGCTGATCACTCGGCACACCGCCCAGGTCTACTCGGCCCTGGTGGCGGATCGACCCGACGACGGTGCTCCACTTCCTTCGTTCCGTAAGCTGCTGGAACGGGAAGGAAACTATCGTAATTCCGAAGAGTACGAAGCCGACCGCCGCTACTGGCTCAAGCGGCTGCGCGATGCACCCGACCCGGTCAGCCTCTCCGGCCGTCCATACCGCAGGCCCGAGAGAATTCTCCGAAACCGCGCCGCGCTCAGTGCACACCTCTCGGATCAGCTCCGTGACGCCGCCACCCGACTCGGCGTCAGTTGGTCAGTGTTGGCGGTGGTGGCAACGGCCGCATACGTCGGCGGCGTCACCGGAGAGAACGCCGTATCCGTCGGGCTTCCCGTGTCCGGCCGCCTGGACGAGGTCGAGCGCAATACGCCGGGAATGACGGTCAATGTCGTCCCCCTCCATATCACGGTGCGGCCCGAACTGCCGTGGGCCAAACTGGCAAAGCAGGTCTGGGCCCAGACCACCCGCGCCGCTCGGCACAGCCGGTACCGCATGGAGGATCTGCGCCGCGAACTCACCTGGATGTCGAAGGAAAACCTCCCCTACGGCCCCGTTGTCAATGTCATGGCATTCGACTACGACATCCACTTCGGCGGCCACCCGGCAAAAGCCAGCAGCCTCTCACAGCGTTACACCGACGACTTCTCCGTCGCCTTCCACGAAGGCGCGCGTGAAGGCGGAATCGAGGTGTACTTCGACGCAAACGACCGCATGTACAGCGAGGCGGAACTGGACGCCCACGTCGCGCGATTCCTGCTCTTCCTGGAGCGAATGGCGGACGCCGGCCCGGACCAGCCGATCGGCTCGGTCAGCCTGCTGACCGCCGATGAGCGTGAGCGTGTGGTGGGGGTGTGGAGCAGCGGTTCGGTGGTGGAGGTGCCGGAGGGCACGGCACCGACTCTGTTCGAGGCGCGGGTTGCTGAGACACCGGATGCTGCGGCGGTGCTGTCGGCGGACGGCAGCACGGTGTACTCGTACGGTGAGCTGAATGCGCGGGCGAACCGGCTGGCGCGGCTGCTCGTGGAACGGGGTGTGGGCCCGGAGCAGTTGGTGGCTCTGGCGCTGCCGCGGTCACCGGAGCTGGTGGTAGCCGTGTTGGCCGTAATCAAAGCGGGTGCGGCGTACCTGCCGGTGGACGTGGGGTATCCGGTGGAGCGGATCCGCTTCATGCTCGAGGACTCCCGGCCGAGCGTGGTGCTGGTGGACTCCGCTTCCGCGGGCCTGCTGCCGGAGCCGACGGGCGAGTGCGCCGTCATTTCCGTGGACGATACGGTGGTTGAGGCTCGGCTGGCCGGCTTGTCGGCGGCTGATCTGACGGACGCGGACCGGCTGGGTGTGCCGGTGCCGGAGCATTCGGCGTACGTGATCTACACCTCGGGGTCGACGGGTGTGCCCAAGGGGGTGGTGACTCACCACACGGGCCTGGTCAATCTCGCCCTGGCGCAGAGCGGGCAGTGGCGGATCGGTGCGGGAAGCCGCGTGCTGCAGTTCGCCTCGCCGAGCTTCGACGCCGCCGCATCCGAGATCTTCACAGCCCTGCTCACCGGCGGGGCACTCGTGGTGGCCACCGCGGAGCAGCTGACACCCGGCGACGCACTGACGACTCTCCTGACCGACGCCGACGTCACCCACTGCACACTGCCGCCCTCCGCACTCAGCGTCATGAACACGGCAGACATCCCGCCGGCAATGACACTGATCGTGGCCGGCGAAACCTGCAGCCCCGACACCGTCGAACGCTGGTCCACCGGGCGACAGATGATCAACGCGTACGGGCCGACGGAAACGACCGTGTGCGCGACCATGAGCGAGCCACTGTCCGGGACCATCGTCCCGCCCATCGGCCGACCCATCGAAAACGTGCGGGCATACGTCCTGGACGGGGGGCTGTCTCCGGTGCCGCCGGGGGTGCCCGGCGAGCTGTACGTGGCCGGGACGGGTGTCGCCCGCGGTTACCTCAACCGGCCGGCGCTGACCGCGGAACGGTTCGTCGCCGACCCCTACGGGCCTGCCGGCTCGCGCATGTACCGCACCGGAGACCTGGTGCGCTGGAACAGCAACGGCACGCTGCAGTTCCTGGGCCGCGCCGACGACCAGGTGAAGCTGCGGGGCTTCCGCATCGAACTCGGCGAGATCGAGGCCGCGTTGACGTCGTGCCCGGGCGTGGCCGGCGCCGCCGCCGTCATCCGGGAGGACCGGCCCGGCGACCGGCGCCTGGTCGGCTACGTCGTGCCCGACGGTCTCGTCGATGTGAGCCAGGTGAAGAAGGCCGTAGCCGCGCGGCTGCCGGAGTACATGGTGCCCGCGGCCGTGGTGGTCGTGGACGCGTTGCCGCTGACTCCCAACGGCAAGCTGGACCGCAAGGCGCTGCCCGCACCCGACTACAGCGCTGCGACTGGATTGCCGCAGGCCCCGCGAGATGCGCGCGAGGAGATCCTGGCCGGACTTTTCGCGGACGTCCTGGGCCTGGAGACACACCAGGTCGGCGTGGACGGCGGATTCTTCGATCTGGGCGGGCATTCGCTGCTGGCGATGCGTCTGATCGGCCGGATCCGCGCGGTGCTCGGAGTGGACCTGGCAATCCGGGACCTGTTCGCGGCACCGACGGTCGCCGCCCTGGCCCAGGTGGTGCAAGGCACGACGAGCGCGGCCGGCCGGCCGGCGCCGGTACCCGTGGCGCGCCCGGAGCCGATGCCGTTGTCGTTTGCGCAGCGTCGGTTGTGGTTCCTGTACCGGCTGGAGGGGCCGAGCCCGACGTACAACGTGCCGGTGGTGTTGCGTCTGTCGGGTGTGCTGGACGCGGAGGCGCTGCGGGCGGCGCTGGGTGATGTGGTGGCGCGGCACGAGGCGCTGCGGACCGTCTTCCCCGATGTGGACGGCCGGCCGTATCAGGACATCCGTCCGGCCGCCGGGGCGCGGCCGGTGCTGGAGGTCGAGACGGTCGCCGAGGCGGAGCTGGCCGGTGCGGTGGACCGTGCGGTGCGGTATGCGTTCGACCTGGCGACCGAACTGCCTCTGAGGGCATCGCTGTTCACCGTCGACGAGCACGAGCATGTGCTGGTCCTGGTGATCCATCACATTGCCGGGGACGGCTGGTCGATGGGTCCGCTGGCTCGTGATCTGAGCACGGCTTATACGGCGCGGTGTGCGGGCCGGGCTCCGGTATGGGAGCCGTTGCCGGTCCAGTACGCCGACTACACCCTGTGGCAGCGCGAGCTGCTCGGGGAAGAGGATGATCCGGCGAGCCTGCTCGCCACGCAGCTCGGCTACTGGAAGGACACCCTGGCCGGGCTGCCGGAGCGCCTCGAGCTGCCCACCGACCGCCCCTACCCGGAGCAGGCCGGGACCGAGGGCGGTGCCGTCCCGGTGCACATCGACGCCGAACTGCACCGCGCGCTGACCGGGCTTGCGCGGTCGCGGCACACGACGGTGTTCATGGTGTTGCAGGCCGCCCTGGGCGTGCTGCTGCACCGTCTCGGCGCGGGGACGGACATCCCCATCGGCACGCCGGTCGCCGGCCGCGGTGAGGAGGAACTCGACGACCTGGTCGGCTTCTTCGTCAACACCCTCGTCCTGCGCACCGACCTGTCCGGCGACCCCACCTTCACCGAACTCCTCGACCGCGTCCGCGAGACGAACCTCAACGCGTACGCCCACCAGGACATCCCCTTCGAGAGCCTGGTCGAAGCGGTCAACCCGACCCGATCCCTCGCCCACCACCCCCTCTTCCAGGTCACCCTGGCCTTCAACAACACACCTCCCACCAGCGTGAACTTCCCAGCAGTGGAGGCCGTACGCGAGGTCGTCGATATTCAGGCGGCCCGTATGGATCTCACGCTCAATCTGGCCGAGCGGCACGACCAGCACGGTTCCCCGGACGGAATCGGCGGCGTGATCACCTACCGCACCGACCTGTTCGAGCAGGACACGGTGACCGCCCTGGTGGAGCGGCTGCTTCAGGTGCTGCGCGCCGTCACGGACGCCCCCGGCCGGCGCATCACCTCGGTCGACATCCTCTCCGGGGACGAGCGGTGCCGCCTGTTGGACGAGTGGAACGACACCGTCACGCCCGTTCCCTGCGCCACAGTGCCCGAGCTGTTCCAGGCCCAGGCCCACGCCACCCCGGACGCCACCGCCCTGATCGCCGACGGCACCCACACCACCTACGACGACCTCAACGCCCGCGCCAACCAGCTGGCCCGGCTGCTGACCGAGCACGGCGTGGGCCCCGAGCACATCGTCGCCCTCGCCCTGCCCCGCTCACCGGAACTGGTGATCGCACTCCTCGCAGTACTCAAGGCAGGCGCCGCCTATCTGCCCATCGACACGGCCTACCCGGTCGACCGCATCCGCTTCATGGTCCAGGACGCCCGCCCCACCCTCGTCCTGACCCACACCACCACCTCCGCCCCCTGGCCCGAGGACACCCCCACCCTCTGCCTCGACGACCCTGCTCTCCAAGCCCAGTTGGCCGCACTCGACACCACCGACCCGGCCACCGCACCCGACCCCGCCCACCCCGTCTACGTGATCTACACCTCGGGTCGACGGGTGTGCCCAAGGGGGGTGTGACTCACCACACGGGCCTGGTCAATCTCGCCCTGGCGCAGAGCGGGCAGTGGCGGATCGGTGCGGGAAGCGCGTGCTGCAGTTCGCCTCGCCGAGCTTCGACGCCGCCGCATCCGAGATCTTCACAGCCCTGCTCACCGGCGGGGCACTCGTGGTGGCCACCGCGGAGCAGCTGACACCCGGCGACGCACTGACGACTCTCCTGACCGACGCCGACGTCACCCACTGCACACTGCCGCCCTCCGCACTCAGCGTCATGAACACGGCAGACATCCCGCCGGCAATGACACTGATCGTGGCCGGCGAAACCTGCAGCCCCGACACCGTCGAACGCTGGTCCACCGGGCGACAGATGATCAACGCGTACGGGCCGACGGAAACGACCGTGTGCGCGACCATGAGCGAGCCACTGTCCGGGACCATCGTCCCGCCCATCGGCCGACCCATCGAAAACGTGCGGGCATACGTCCTGGACGGGGGGCTGTCTCCGGTGCCGCCGGGGGTGCCCGGCGAGCTGTACGTGGCCGGGACGGGTGTCGCCCGCGGTTACCTCAACCGGCCGGCGCTGACCGCGGAACGATTCGTCGCCGACCCCTACGGGCCTGCCGGCTCGCGCATGTACCGCACCGGAGACCTGGTGCGCTGGAACACCGACGGCACCCTGCAGTTCCTGGGCCGCGCCGACGACCAGGTAAAACTCCGCGGCTTCCGCATCGAACTCGGCGAGATCGAGGCCGCGTTGACGTCGTGCCCGGGCGTGGCCGGCGCCGCCGCCGTCATCCGCGAGGACCGGCCCGGCGACCGGCGCCTCGTCGCCTACGCCGTACCCGGTACCGGCACCGATCTCCAACCCACCGCACTGCGCGACCAGCTGACCGAACGCCTGCCTGACTACATGGTGCCCTCCGCCATAGTCGTCGTGGACACGCTGCCGCTGACACCCAACGGCAAGCTCGATCGCAAGGCCTTACCCGCACCCGACTACACCAGCACCACCCCACCCGCGCCCCCAGCACCCCGCAGGAGAAGACACTCACCACCCTCTTCGCCGACGTCCTCGGCCTGGACCCCGCCCATGTCGGCGTCGACGACGGCTTCTTCGCCCTCGGCGGCGACAGCATCAGCTCCATCGTCCTCGTCAGCCGCGCCCGCGAACACGGCCTCGACCTCTCCCCCCGCGACATCTTCCAGCACCAGACACCCAAACAACTGGCCCATACAGTCCGCCCGTTGGCGGACGGCGCCAGCGCATCGGAGGCGGACGACGGCACCGGCCTGGTGCCGCTCACGCCCATCATGCGGTGGCTCGTCGAGCCCGAGCACACGTACGAGGCGTTCTTCCAGTCGCGGCTGGTCCAGGTCCCTGCAGGAATCGGCCGCGGCCGGCTGGTCGACATCCTGCAGTCCCTCATCGACCGTCATGACGTGCTGCGGGCCCGTCTGACGCGGGACGGCGACCAGGGAGACTGGGCCCTGCGCATCCCACCGGCACGGAGCCCGCAGGCCCGCACGGCCGACGAGGCCCTGACCCGGGTGGACTGCACCGGTGCGACCGCCGCCGAGCGTGAACGGCTGCTTGCCGGACAGGCCCGACAGGCACCCAGCCGTCTGGCGCCGCGCGACGGGGTCATGCTGCAGGCCGTCTGGTTCGACAACGGCTCCGAGGAGCCGGGCCGACTGCTGCTGACGATCCACCACCTGGTGGTGGACGGCGTCTCCTGGCGGATCCTCCTGCCCGACCTCGCCGTCGCAGGCGCGGCCGTACTCGCCGGGAATGCACCGGAGCTGGCGCCGGTGCCGACCTCCTTCAAGCGCTGGGCGGAGCAGCTGAGCACCCTCGCCGGCGAGCAGCGCAGCACTGCCTCCCTGCAGCACTGGACCGAGACCCTGTCCGTCTCCGAACCACCCCTCGGGGTCAGGGCGTTGAGTCCGCGCGACGATACGGCGGAGCAGCTCGACACACTGCGCGTCACGGTGCCGGTGGGGTTGTCGGAGGCGCTGCTGACGCGGGTGTCGACCGCGCTGCACGCCGGGGTCGAGGACGTACTCCTGACGGCGTTCGTGCTCGCGCTGGCCCACTGGCGGACCGCGCGCGGCGTGCCGGGCGCCTCCGGTGTCACATCCGTCCTGGTCGACGTCGAAGGGCACGGCCGGGAGGACCTGTTCGCGGGCGCCGACACCTCGCGGACGGTGGGGTGGTTCACCGCCATGGCCCCGGTGCGGCTCGATCCCGGCAGGGTGTCCTGGGGCGAGGTCGGGCGCGGCGGGCCGGCCGCCGGGCGGGCTCTGCAGCGGATCAAGGAGCAGCTTCGAAAGGCGTCCGAGCTGCGGACCACCTATGGCCTGCTGCGCTATCTCAACCCGGAGACCGCGCCGGTGCTCTCCGCGCTCCCCGGAGCGCAGGTGGCGTTCAACTACTTCGGGCGGATCGGTGGGGGCCGTACCCACTCCGCGGGCGACTGGCAACAGGTGGACGGCAATCCGGCCACCGGCGGCCTCGACCCCCGGATGCGTCTGACGCATGCGCTGATGGTGAACGCGGCGGCGACGGACGGCCCGTCGGGGCCGGAACTGTCGGCGACCTGGTCATGGCCGTGTGACGTGCTGGCACGCGAGGACGTGGAGCGGCTCGGCGAGGGCTGGGTGAAGCACCTCGAGGCGCTGGCCGCGCACGCCGACGGCCCCGATGCGGTCGGCCGGACGCCGTCGGACCTCTCCCTCGTCAGCCTCAGCCAGAACCAGATCAGCCGGCTTGAGAAGAAGTGGCGTTCGAGGCGGTGACGCCCTTGCGCGCGTTCCCGCCACCGCCCTGTTTGATCATGAGAGTTGGAGTGTGATGTCGCAGTGACTGCCGTCTATGAGGACGAGGCCGTCCGATCCCGTGTTCTTGAATTCCTGTTGCGGTATGTGGACGACCCGGCCGAGCTGGAAGGCATGCAGCTGATCACCGGCGGGGTCCTCAGCTCGCTGGCCACCGTTGCGCTCGTCAGTCACCTTGAGAAGGAGTTCGGCATCGAGGTGGACGACGACGATCTGGAGATCGAGAACTTCGACACGCTGGACAGCATCGTGCAGTTCGTGCAGGGGAAGCAGGTATGAGTCAGCCGCCGCCGACCGCGGACGAGCTGGGACGGCTGCTGCTGCCGCTGGCCGACGAGATCGAGGCCGCGAGGGCGGTTCCCGAGGGGGTCCTGGAGACGGTCGCCCGGTCCGGTGCGCTGGCCGCGATGGTGCCCGCGCAGTATGGTGGACGGCCGCTGAGCTACCAGGAGTACGGCGAGCTGAACCGGGCGGTGGCCCGCACCTCGGCGTCGCTGCAGAGCCTGCTGACCGTGCACGGGATGGTGTGCGCGAGCCTGAGCCGCTGGGCGCCGGAGCGCACCCGGCAGCGGCTGCTGCCGCGCCTTGCCTCCGGTGAGCTCCTCGGGGCGTTCGGCCTCACCGAGGACAGTGCGGGCAGCGACGCCCAGGCCATCGAGACAACGGCGACGCCGGACAACCCGGCCGGCGCCGGTGCGGCGGATGCCGTGTGGCGCCTGGACGGTGTGAAGCGCTGGCTGTCCTTCGGCCAGGTCGCGCACTGCTTCCTGGTCTTCGCCAAGCACGGCGACCGCAGCGTGGGCTTCCTCGTCCGGCGGGACGACCCGGGGGTGACGGTGGTCCCGAGCCGTCGCACCAGTGGCTTCCGCAGCGCCATGCTGGCCGACCTGCACCTGGACGGCTGCCGCGTTCCCGCCGACCGCATGGTTGGCCGCCCCGGCTTCGGCGTGGCTCAGGTCGCAAGCGGTGCCCTGTCGTTGGGGCGGCTCTGTGTCGCGTACGGCTCCCTGGGGCTCGCCGAGGCATGCTGCGACGCGATGCTCGGCCACACCAGCAGCCGCAAGCAGTTCGGCGGACGGCTGATCGATCTGCAGCTCGTCCGGGGTCTGGTCAGCGACGCCGTGCTCGACACCGAGGCGGCGCGGCTGCTGTGCGAGCAGGCGGCGCGGGCCATGGACGCCCAGGACGACTGGCTGATCCACCATGTACTGACCGCCAAGCTGGCGGCGTCCCGCGCGGCGGACACGGCGGCCTCGGCGGCGGCCCAACTGCATGGCGCGGCAGGCCTGGTGGACGGGGGCCCGGTGGACCGCTGGGTGCGCGACGCACGCGTCATGCAGGTCATCGAGGGCAGCACGCAGCTGCTGCAACATCTGCTGGCGGAGGAGAGCCTCCAGCGTTTCCGGGTACGCCGCCGCCACCCGCGGTATCCGTTCGCACAAGGAGCTGATCGTGTCGAGTGAGCTGGTCAAGTGTGTCGTCTGGGACCTGGACGACACCGTGTGGGACGGCGTTCTGTCCGAAGGGTCCGGAGTGGAGCTGCGGCCCGGCGTCCGTGCGCTGATCGACGCGCTCGACCAGCGCGGCATCCTGCAGTCGATCGTCAGCAAGAACGACGAGAAGGCAGCGCTCGCCGAGCTTGAACGGCTGGGCATCCGCCACTACTTCCTCGTCCCGCATGTCTCGTGGCAGCCGAAGTCCGAGCTGGTCCAGGACATCGCACAGCGGCTCAACATCGGGCTCGACACGGTGATGTTCATAGACGACTCCGCCTTCGAGCGGGCCGAGGTCGAGTTTGCGCATCCGCAGGTGCGGTGCGTGGACGCCGCGGAGACCGCGGACCTGCTCGACCGGCCGGAGTTGTCCCGGCCGGTGACCGAGGACGGGCGCACCCGCCGGACGATGTACCTGCAGGCGGAGGAGCGCAGCGAGTACGAGAAGTCGTTTGCCGGTCCGCAGATCGAATTCCTTCGATCGCTGCAGATGCGCCTCACCGTCGCGGTGGCGACCCCCGCGGACCTGGAACGCGCCGCCGAGCTGACCGAGCGCACGCACCAGCTCAACACGACCGGTCTGACGTTCTCCAAGGCGGAGCTGCGCGAACTGATGGACCGGCCGGACCAGACGCTTCTGGTCGCCCGGCTCGAGGACCGCTTCGGCGCATACGGCACGATCGGCCTCACCCTGGTCGGCAGGACGGCCCAGGAGTGGCGGATCCGGCTGTTCCTGATGTCCTGCCGCGTGATGGGCCGCAACGTCGGCGGCGCGATCCTGCGCTATCTGGCCCAGTCCGCCGAGGCCGAACAGGCGCGTCTGACGGCGGACTTCAAGCCCACCGACGTCAACAAGCCGATGTACACCGTCTACCGTCTGGCAGGCTTCAAGAAGACCGCGGCCGAGGGCCCCGCACAGGCCCCGGCCTGCAGCACGGCTACCCCGACTACCTCGAGTTGTCGCTGCCGTCGTCCTCTTGACACCCGATGCAGTTCTGCGGGGGGACAGCGCTCTCAATGCCTCTGTCTCCCCGCTGGGCTCACGCAGCCACCCGCGCCGCCAGGAGCGCATCGAAGTCCGGGAATTTCAGGGCGATGTCACTGCCGGTGAAGTTCCCGACCCACCCGTCCTCTTCATGAAAGAAGCGGACGACGGTGAATGACGGCGAGGCCCCCATGTCGAACCAGTGCCTGGTCCCACGCGGCACCCCCAGCAAATCCCCGGCCTCGCACAGCACGGCGTGCACTTCACGGTCGACGTGCAGATAGAAGGCTCCGGCCCCGGCGACGAAGAACCGCACCTCATCGTCATCATCGTGCGTGTGCTCGCTGAGGAACTTCTTCCGCTCGGCCTTGGCGGTCAACCGCCACCCGAGATCCTTCCGCGGCCGCAACCCGACGACATCAACGGTGGCAAACCCCTCAGCAGCGACCAACCGATCCACTTCGTCCCGATACGCGCTTAACACCGCCCCGGGCTCGGGATCTTCGGGCACCTCGTCACGCAGCGACCACTGTTCATATCGGACTCCGGCGGGTGCCAGCACAGCGGCAATCTCACCGGGATCGGTGGTACGGCGTACGACGGTGCCGGGGCCGGATTCCGGCCACGTGATCAACAGGGTCATTGCACACTCCTCACGGCACAGGCAACTGCATCGACCACGGTAACTCCTTGATCGGTTCCCGGGGATGCGGTCGACGAAGCACCCCCGCTGTGCCGCGAGCCCTGGTCAGCGACCGGCATGTGCTCCGGCAGGCCGAGCCGCCTCCCCGGCCTCCTCGAACGGCTCGCTCCCAGCCGACTCCGCGCTGTCTCCCGGTACGGCTGCGTCGGGCAGTCCGGCACGCTCGCGCTGCGCGAGGAAGACCCGCAGCACTGCGATCCACACCAGGCACGAGCCGAACATATGGACGCCGACGACCAGCTCAGGCAGATGCGTGAAGTACTGCACGTATCCGATCACGCCCTGTCCGAGCAACACCGCCAGGAGCTCCAGCACCCGGCGGCGGACGGCGGACGGCGCCGACACGGCGCGCAGCGCGAACCAGAGCGCCACGGTCAGGCCCACCACGATGTAGACGAAGTCCACGTGCAGCTGGGTGATCTCCTGCCAGTCCAGCGGGATGCGCTGCACCTTGCGCGCGTCGCCCGCGTGCGGTCCGGCGCCGGTCACCACGGTGCCGATCACGATCAGTGCCGCGGTGGCCGCGACCAGCAGCCAGGTCAGCTGCCGCAGCGGCCGGGACACCAGGTCACGCGCCGGGGCATCCCCTTCCCGGGCGCGCTGCCAGGTCAGCACGGCCACCGTGAGCAGCGCCGTGGACAGCAGGAAGTGGGAGCTGACGATGTACGGGTTGAGGCCGGTCAGCACGGTGATGCCGCCGACCACGGCATTGCCCATGATGATCCAGAACTGCGCCCAGCCGAGCCGGGTGAGATCACGACGCACCGGCGTACGCGCCCGGGCGGTCAGGATCACCAAGCCGGCCACGGCGCACATCAGGTAGATCATCATTCGGTTGCCGAACTCGATGACGCCGTGGATGCCCATGTCAGCGGTCGGGGTCAGGCTGTCGTCGGTGCACTTCGGCCAGGTCTCGCAGCCCAGCCCGGATTGGGTGAGCCGCACCGCGCCACCGGTCACCACGATGAGGACGGCCGTCATCACCGAGGCCAGCGCGGCGCGTCTCACCGTCTGCACGGAGGGCTGCCAGCGACGGGCAATCAGCTCGAGCGGATTCAGCGAATTCAGCACTGGGCCATGCTACTTGGGACCTTGTGCACGAATTCACGAAGGGTCAGGGCCCGCCCCCAGAGGCGGGAGAGACTGCCGGGCGCCTAGGGCCTGCCCGGCGGATCATGCCGGAATCGCGGGGCCTGGCACGCCCATCTGCGCCGATCAGTCACCGCCCGTTGGAGCCGGTCTGATCCGCCGGACAGGCCCTAAGGCAGTCGCCAGTCCACCGGCTGTGCACTCTGCCGCAGGAGCAGATCGTTGGCCCTGCTGAACGGACGCGAGCCGAAGAAGCCCCGGTCCGCCGACATCGGCGAGGGATGAGCGGACTCGATCGCCGGAAGATCCCCGAGCAGGGGGCGGAGATTGCGGGCGTCGCGCCCCCACAGGATGGACACCAGCGGCTTTCCGCGCGCAACCAGCGCTCGGATGGCCTGGTCCGTGACCTCCTCCCACCCCTTGCCCCGGTGCGCCGCCGGCTTGCGCGGGGCCGTCGTCAACGCTCTGTTGAGCAACAGCACCCCCTGCTGGGTCCAGGGCGTCAGATCGCCGTTGGACGGCCTGGGCAGTCCCAAGTCGGAGTGCATCTCCCGGAAGATGTTCTCCAGACTGCCCGGCAAGGAACGCACCTCGGGCGAGACGGCGAAACTCAACCCGATGGCCATCCCCGGCGTGGGGTAGGGGTCCTGGCCGACGATCAGGACCCGAACGTCGTCGAAGGGCTGCTGGAAAGCCCGCAAGACGTTCTGCCCGGCTGGCAGGTAGGTCCGGCCGGCCGCTATCTCGGCCCGGAGGAAGTCCCCCATGGCAGCGATGCGGTCGGCCACAGGTTCGAGAGCCTTCGCCCAGCCTGCTTCAACGAGTTCATACAAGGGTCGTGGTGCCACGGCGCGTCACTCTACTGGTACGCACCGGACGCCGGCACAAGCAGACAAGCCCCGCCCACGGCCGCCGCTCCGGGCGCTACTCTTCCTCCTCGTCGAGATCGTCGAGATCGCTGAGATCGCCGAGATCCTGAGCTCGCTGAGATCCTGAGCTCGCTGAGATCCTGAGCTCGCTGAGATCTTCGAAGCCGGTCGAGCAGATCGCACAGCCGGTCGCCGGGAAGGAGGGGAGCTTGTCGCGTCCAGTGGTCAAGCAAGCCCCGTCGGCTTCCCGGGCGGCTGCGGCCTCCGCCCCGGGGCTCTCGCATGAGGTGAGCCGGCTCGACGGGCCGGCAGCCGCTGGGGAATCCGCGTTCCTCGCCGTCGACTCGGGAGGCTCCGGCCTGCGGGCCGTCGTGGGCACCGTCGCGCGAGGGCCGCTCGCCCTGCGGGAGTCGGCGGAGCCGGTCCGCACCGGGGCGCGGGGGATCGACGCCGGGCACTTCATGCAGCAACTCGTCCCCATGGTCCGGGCGTTGACGGCCGAGGCCGGGATCACCGCGCTGGACACGGCTGTCGTCGGCGCGGCGGGCTTCAGCACGCTCGGCGACGATCTGCGTGCCGGACTTCCCGCGGCCCTGCACCGGGAATGCGGGATCCGGACCGTGGCCCTCGCCGCCGACGCCGTCACCGCCTACACAGGCGCCCTGGGCCCCAGGCCCGGCGCCGTGATCGCCGCCGGTACCGGACTCATCGCGATCGGCACGGACCTGACGCGATGGCGTCGCGCGGACGGCTGGGGCCATCTGCTGGGCGACTGCGGCAGCGGAGCCTGGATCGGCCGGGCCGGTCTTGAGGCCGCACTGCGCGCCCACGACGGGCGGGAGGGCGGTTCGGCCCCGCTGCTGGAGTGCGCCGAGGAGATGTTCGGCCCGATGCCGGGGCTGCCCGCCCAGGTGTACCCGCGCTCGGACCGTCCCGCCGTCCTCGCCTCCTTCGCCCCCGGTGTGGCGGCCTGCGCCGACGACGGCGACCCCGTCGCGGTGCACGTCCTGCGCGCAGCCGCCCGGCACATGGCCGATTCAGCGGCCGCCGTGTGCCCCACGAAGGGCGAGCCCCAGGTCGCCCTCACCGGGGGCCTGTTCAAGATGGGCGCCGCTCTCCTCGTACCACTGGACGAGGAACTGACGAAGCGGCTGCCCCACGCCCGCCGGGTGGCGGCCGAGGGCGATCCGCTGCAGGGGGCGGTCCGTATCGCGGCCGACCTGACGGCCGGGGCGCTCACCCTGCCGGGTGACGACAAACTGCTGTACGTGGTGGCCGCCCAGGGCGACTGATCCCGGCACGGCGCATATCCGATATGTGGCACTTGAGGTCGCGCAGTTCATCAGTCATCTCACACAAACGCGCTGATCACTTATGATCCGTACGTAACTCATCAGACAAATCCGGACGGATACCGCTCACCTGCACCCTCCCCGAACAAGGGAGCCCAGGAAGCCAGTAACATGCGGCGCCATGAGCTCCCCCACTGGGCCCGCGTCCGGCCTGCCAGTACGAATGCCGCGCCCAGCCCGACCCGAGCCCCTGGCGGCTCCCGAGGGCGCGCCTGCGCTCGTCCTCGCGGTTCCGGGCACGCCCAGCGTGGCCGCGCGCAGCCTCGCCGAGGAGGTCGTGAGCATCGCCCGCTCCGAGCTGCCCGGCCTCGACGCCCGGATCGGCTACGTCGAGGGTGATGACGCGGAGTTCCCCACGCTCCAGTCGGTGCTGGCGTACGCCGCCGACGAGCGCACCGCCCGCTATGAGCAGGCGCGCGCGGCCGGTGTGGAGGTCAAGGAGCCCGACGGCCCGGTCGCCGTTGTGGTGCCGCTGCTCGCCGGTCCGGACAGTGCGCTGCTGCGCCAGGTCCGCCAGGCCGTGATGGACAGCCGCGTCGCGGCCGAGCTGACCGATGTGCTCGGCCCGCACCCGCTGCTCGCCGAGGCCCTGCACGTGCGCCTGTCGGAGGCGGGCCTGGCCCGCGCCGACCGCGCCCGGCTGTTCACCGTGGCCACCGCCGCGGACGGCATCATCCTGGCCTCGGTGGGCGGCGAGGAGGCCGTGCAGGCGGCCGGGATCACCGGCATGCTGCTCGCCGCGCGGCTCGCCGTGCCGGTGATGGCGGCGGCGCTGGACCAGGAGGGTTCGATCGCGTCCGTCGCGGAGCAGCTGCGTTCCTCGGGCTCGCAGCAGCTGGCGCTGGCGCCGTACCTGATCGGCCCCGAGATCGACCCGGGCCTGGTCGCGGAAGCCGCGAAGGAGGCGGGCTGCTCGGCCGCCGAGCCGCTCGGCGCCTACCCGGCCATCGGCAAGCTCGCCCTGGCCAAGTACACGACGGCGCTGGGCATCGCCCCGCAGCAGCCGCAGGGCGCTCCGGTCCGCTGAACCGGCCGTCACCCGCAGTCGTACGACGAGGGCCCGCTCCGCACGTACGGAGCGGGCCCTTCGCCCTGCAGATGCAGGCCAGGCCTAGGCCAAGTGCGGCGACTCGGACGGCGTGCGCAGGGGCGTGACCAGTTCGGCCAGGGCGCGCTCCAGGCCGTGCAGATGGGCGAGGGCGGCCGGTTCGACCGCGCGCTGCTGAGGCGCGAGACCGAGGGCGCCGCCCACCGCATCGCCCGTGAGCGCCTCCACCGCGCCCTGCACGCGCCGGCAGGCGGCGGCCAGGCGAGCGTCGTGGGAGGCCTCCGGGTCGGCGGCCACGGCGACCAGGCCGCGGATCTCACGGGCGCAGTCGTCGAGCAGGGCCAGCACCCGGCGGGCGCGCCGCTTGCGGCCGAGCACGGGGTTGAGCGGGTGCACCAGCGGGGCGACAGCGAGGCGTACCCGGCCGAGGAGCAGTTCCAGTTCCGCCACCCGCAGGGCCGGGTCGGCGTCGTCGGCGCCGGCGAGGCGTGCCGCGGCCTCGGCGGTGCACGCATGGACGCAGCGCAGGGCGCGCTGGATCCAGGCGTCGGTGACGGTGTGGGTGGTGACGGGCAGGACGAACAGGACGGCCAGTACGGCACCCACCGCCCCGATGCCGGTCTCGGCGAGGCGCAGCGCGAGCAGCGCGGGCTCGAGCACGCCCAGGAGGCCGTAGAGCAGCTCGGCGAGCAGGGTCACGCAGAGCATCATCCAGGTGTAGGACACGGCTGCCGTGTAGAAGATGCCGAACACGCACACGGCGGCGAGCAGGGCGGAGGGCACCGCGGCGCCGTGCAGCGGGACGGCGACGAGCAGTCCGAGGCCGATGCCGGTCACCGTGCCGAGGAGCCGGCGGAAGCCGCGGACCAGGGTCTCGCCACGCGAGGTGGTGTTCACGAAGATCCACCAGGTGGCGCCGACGGCCCAGTACCAGCGCTCCCCGGACACCAGCTGCCCCACGACCAGGGCGAAGCCCGCGCCGACGGTCGCCTGGACCGCCTGGCGCGTGGTGATCCGGGCGAGGCCTGTCCCGCCCGGTGGCGCGACCGCGGGGGCCGGGGTCAGGCGGCGCTCGTAGCACCACAGTCCGAAGCGCACCGCGGCCGCGGCGAGCACGGACAGCAGGACGGCGGCGTACAGCTCGGGCAACTGCCCGGGGGTGGCCTGCAGGAACTGCGCGATGAAGAAGGTCATGAACGCGAACACGCCGAGGCTGTGTCCGCGTGGCCCCCAGCGGCGGGCGTAGACGCCGGCGCCGACCACGGCGAGGAAGGTGAGGTCGCGGGCGACGGGCTGGTCGTGCAGTTCGGCCGCGGCGGCCAGCACGGGCAGACCGACGGCCGGCAGCAGTGCGGTGGTCACGGCCTGCCCGCGGACGGTCGGGTCCGTGACCGTGAACAGGGCGAGGAGCGCGGCCAGCCCACCGGTGACGGCACCGGCGAGGGAGTGCCCGGCGAGGCCGCAGACGACGACCGCGAGGCCGATGCCGAGGACGGCACGCGCGGCGAAGCGCAGCCGCGTCCGCCCCGGATCCGGAGCCACGAACACCCTCTTCAGCACTTCCCACCCCTTGCATACGACCGGCATGAAAAAGGCGCCGCGGGATCCGCAGCGCCATCGACGCCTACATGACAGCATCACTTCCACCACTGGCTCAAGTGGCTCCGAGTTCACTGGGCCATTGGCACTGCGACAAGGACTTCTCGTGGCTCTTCACCAGGCCAACGGACGACGTCGGACGGCCCAGCCCGACTACGTCCCACTGGGCCATTGGTACAGTCGGCCGTGATCTTCGACGGAAGGGAGGCAGGGCGCCATGGCCGTGGACGAGCTGGACACCCGCATCCTGCGGCTGCTGCTGGAGCAGCCGCGTACGAGTGTGCGTGAGTACGCCCGTCTCCTCGGGGTGGCCCGCGGCACGCTCCAGGCCCGCCTCGACCGCCTGGAACGGGACGGCGTGATCACCGGCACCGGCCCGGTGCTCTCCCCCGCCGCACTCGGCCACCCGGTGCTCGCGTTCGTGCACATCGAGGTCACCCAGGGCCACCTCGACGACGTGGGCGACGCCCTGGCCGCCGTACCGGAGATCGTCGAGGCGTTCTCGATCACGGGCGGCGGTGATCTGCTCACCCGGGTCGTGGCGCGTGACAACGCCCACCTCGAGGACGTGATCCAGAAGCTGATCAGCCTGCCCGGGGTCGTCCGTACCCGCACCGAGGTGGCCCTGCGCGAACGTGTGCCGCACCGGCTGCTGCCGCTCGTCGAGTCGATCGGCCGGGCGGCCACGCAGTGATCCCGGCACGGACGCCCTTGGCATCATGACCCGCATGAGCAATCTCGGCGGCATCTCGGTCATCTTCGATCTCGACGGAACGCTCGTGGACAGCGAGCCGAACTACTACGAGGCGGGCCGGCAGATCCTCGCCGAGCACGGCATCCCGGACTTCACCTGGGCCGACCACGAGCAGTACGTCGGCATCAGCACCCAGGAGACGGTCGCGCACTGGAAACAGCGCTACGGGCTGCGCGCCTCCGTCGAGGACCTGATCGCCGCCAAGAACCGCCGCTATCTGGAGCTCGCCCGCACCTCCACGCGCGCGTACCCCGAGATGCGCAAGTTCGTCGAACTGCTGGCCGCCGAGGGCGCCCCGATGGCCGTGGCCTCGGGGTCGTCGCCCGGGGCCATCACGGCGATCCTGGCCGTCACGGGCCTGGACGCCCAGGTGCGAACGGTCGTCTCGGCGGACGAGGTCGCGCACGGCAAACCCGCCCCCGACGTCTTCCTGGAGGCCGCCCGCCGGCTCGGTGCGGACCCTGCCGGCTGTGTGGTCGTCGAGGACGCGGCTCCCGGTGCGGCCGCCGCCCACGCGGCCGGCATGCGCTGCATCGCGCTCCCCTATGTGGCCGCCCAGGCCGACGCGCCGGAGTTCGCCACCGCCGACCTCCTGCTGCGGGGCGGCCAGGCGGAGTTCACGGCGAGGGCGGCGTACGACTGGCTGGTGCGCACGACTCCGACGCCCTGAACCCACCGACCGGGTCGTGCGTACAGCGGAGCAGGCTTCGTTCGTCCGCTGACTCCGGGGCGAGTGCCGCGGCACTAGGAACGGCGGCGAGGCTTGCCGCGGCGGCCGTTCCTGGGCGTGCCCGACCGAGGGTTCTTTCCGGCCGCCGGCTTCCGCCGTGCGGCGGGCTCGTCGCGGTGCTTCTCCTTGGGCTGCGCCGCCGGCTGGGCGCGGCCCCGCGTGCTGTTCACGGTGCGGCCGCGGACGATGCCGATGAAGTCCTCGACCAGGTCGGTGTGCGCGTCCTCCGGCCAGCACAGGGCGACGCCGGACTGCGGGGCGTCCACGAGCGTCCGGTAGGTCAGGTCCCTGCGGTGGTACAGGCGGGCCAGGGACTGGGGTACGGCGAGGACGCCGATGCCCGCCGCGACGAGTTCGATCGCGTCGGCGGTGGTGGCGGGGCGTTCGAAGGCGGGCTCTCCGGGGGGCTGCTCCCAGCCGAGGACGTCGTCGAGGGGATGGAGGACGACCTCCTCGGCGAGGTCCTCGAGGGTCGCCTCGTCCGCCGCGGTCAGGAGGTGGTCCTTGGGGACCACGACGACCGTCGTCTCGGTGTAGAGGGGGATCGCGCTGAAGACTGTACGGTCGACCGGCAGCCGTACGATCCCCGCGTCCGCCGCGCCGTCCCGCAACACATCGGATGCCTCGGCGGCCGTGACGGAAATGAGGTTCAGGGGGACGTCGGGCAGGCGCTCGTTCCAGATCCGCACCCACTTGCCGGGTGTCGCCCCAGGGACGTACGCGAGCCGGAACGAAGGGTGTGCTTCCGAGCCTGTCACCTCGCCAGGTTACCGGCTGTGGTCGGAGGTCTCGTATCCGGCCGATAGTCTGGACAGCATGAAGTCGCACCAGACCACCCAGACGATGAAGCCCGCGACCGCGGCGAAGAAGCTGGGTGTGTACCTCCCCGCCACCCCCGCCGAGTTCCAGCAGGGAGTCGTCTCGCGCGCAGAACTGAACGAGCTCCAGGCCAGTCCGCCTGAGTGGCTGCGGGAGCTGCGACGCAACGGCCCGCACCCGCGGCCGGTGGTCGCGGCGAAGCTGGGCGTCTCCATCGCGGGACTCGCCCGCGGCGGGGTGACGGAGCCGCTCACCAGCGAGCAGATCGAGGCGCTGAAGGCGGAGCAGCCCGAGTGGCTGGAGAAGGAGCGCGCCACCCAGGCGGAGGTCCGCAAGGAAGCGGCCCGGCTCAAGGCGCGCAACGCCGAGCAGGGCGATCACTGACGCGGAGTTCCGCCACCGAGATCGTGCACGCGGGTGAGGGCCCCGGTTACGGACCGGGGCCCTCACGCATGGGAGTGAACCGGCGGTCTCAGGCGGCCTCCCGAGCGCCGCGCTCCGACCCGTCCCGGTGAATGGGCGTCCTCGAGCCGGTCAGCGGGACGCCCGTGCCGCCCCGCCGGGTCGCGACGATCTCCGCCGCGATGGACAGGGCGGTCTCCTCGGGCGTACGGGCACCCAGGTCGAGACCGATGGGGGACCTGAGCCTGGCCAGCTCCCGCTCGCTCACGCCTGCCTCCCGCAGTCTCCGGTTGCGGTCGGCGTGGGTGCGGCGCGAGCCCATCGCGCCGACGAACGCGACCGGCATCCGCAGGGCCTCCTGCAGGAGCGGTACGTCGAACTTGGCGTCGTGCGTGAGCACGCACAGGACCGTGCGCGCATCGGTCGCCGTACCCCGCAGATAGCGGTGCGGCCAGTCCACGACGATGTCGTCCGCGTCGGGGAAGCGGGCCCGCGTGGCGAAGACGGGGCGGGCGTCGCACACGGTGACGTGGTAGCCGAGGAACTTGCCCGCGCGCACGAGCGCCGCGGCGAAGTCGATCGCGCCGAAGACGATCATGCGTGGCGGTGGCACCCTGGACTCGACGAACAGCGTGAGGCCGCCGGGGCAGTGCGAGCCGTCCTCCGACAGCTCCACCGTGCCGGTGCGGCCGGCGTCCAGCAGGGCGCGGCCCTCCGCGGCCGCCGTCCGGTCCAGCTCCGGGTGACCGCCGAGACCGCCCTCGGTCGTTCCGTCGGGGCGCACGAACAGGGCGCCGCCGAGGAGTCCGGCCGGACCGCGGGCGACCCGGGCCAGCGCGGCCGGCTCGCCCTGCGCGGCGGCCGACAGCGCCGCCGCGAAGACCCGGTCGCCGGACGCGATCGGCGTGACCAGTACGTCGATGACCCCGCCGCAGGTCAGCCCGACCGCGAAGGCGTCCTCGTCGCTGTAGCCGAACCGCTCGCGCACCGTCACGCCGTCCTGCAGCGCCTGGACGCACAGGTCGTACACCGCCCCTTCGACACAACCGCCGGAGACCGAGCCGATGGCTGTGCCGTCCCGGTCGACGGCGAGGGCGGCGCCGGGATCGCGCGGCGCGCTGCCGCCGACGGCGACGACGGTGGCGACCGCGAAGTCCCGGCCCTCGGCCACCCAGCGGCTCAGCTCCTCGGCGATGTCAAGCATCGCGGGCTCCGGTGCCCGCGGCTGCGGCCAGCAGGACGCGGTCGGGCCGGATCGGCAGGTTCCGGTGGCGTACGCCGGTCGCGTGCCAGACGGCGTTGGCGATCGCCGCCGCCGCACCGACGATCCCGATCTCGCCGATCCCCTTGATGCCGACCGGGTCGTCGGGGTCGGGGTCGTCCACCCAGTCCGCCTCGATGTGCGGCACGTCGGCATGCGCGGCGACGTGATAGCCGGCCAGGTCGGCGCCGACGTGGCCGCCCGAAGTCCGGTCGCGGACCGCCTCCTCGTGCAAGGCCATGGAGATGCCCCAGATCATCCCGCCGGTGAACTGGCTGCGCGCCGTCAGCGGGTTGACGATCCGCCCGGCCGCGAACATGCCCAGCATGCGCCGGACGCGCACCTCACCGGTGGTGACGTCCACGGCGACCTCGGCGAACTGCGCTCCGAAGGAGTGCCGTTCCTTCTGTGCGAGGGCACCCACGGCCGCGGAGGTGTCCGAGCGGACCGTGATGCCCTCGGACGGAATACCGCCGCCCAGGGCGAGCCGCTCCCGCAGCTCCTGCGCGGCGGCCATGATCGCCCAGCCCCAGGAGCGGGTGCCCATCGAGCCGCCGGCGATCATCGCGAAGCCGAAGTCGCTGTCCCCGATGCGGACGCGGACGCGGTCCGGCGCGACCTCGAGTGCGTCGGCGGCGATCAGGGTGAGCGCGGTGCGCGCCCCGGTCCCGATGTCGGACGCGGTGATCCGCACGGTGAAGGTGCCGTCCGCCTCGGCCGTCAGGGCCGCCGTCGAGGGCGCGGCTCCGGCGCCGAAGGAGGCCGCCGCCGTGCCGGTGCCGAGCAGCCAGCGTCCGTCCCGGCGCAGTCCGGGGCGCGGGTCGCGGTCCGCCCAGCCGAACCGGCGGGCGCCCTCCTGGAAGCAGGCGAGCAGGTTGCGGCTGCTGAACGGCAGCCCGGAGACGGGGCCCGCCTCGGGTTCGTTGCGGGTGCGCAGTTCGATCGGGTCGAGGCCGCACTTCTCGGCGAGTTCGTCGAGCGCCGACTCCAGCGCGAACGAGCCCGGTGCCTCGCCCGGCGCCCGCATCCAGGTCGGGGTCGGCACATCGAGTCGTACGACCTCGTTGGCGGTGTGGTGGGCGTCGGCGTCGTACATCACGCGGGCCGGCCCGGAGCTCGGCTCGACGAACTCGTGCACGGTCGACGTCACGCTCAGTGAGCGGTGCTCCAGGGCGCGCAGCCGTCCGTCGGCGTCCGCCCCGAGCCGGACGCGCTGGGCGGTCGGGCTGCGGTAGCCGGCGAGCGAGAACATCTGGCGGCGGGTGAGGACGACCCGGACCGGGCGCTGGAGGGCGGTCGCGGCCATCACGGCGGCCACCTGGTGTGCGCGGACGCCCTTGGACCCGAAACCGCCGCCGATGTGTTCGGACCGCACGCGCACGGCGGACGGTTCGAGGGAGAACAGCGCCGCCAGCTCCTGCGCGACCCAGGTGCTGCCCTGGTTGGAGTCGACGACCTCCAGCCGGCCGCCGTCCCAGTGGGCCGTCGCCGCATGCGGCTCCATGGGATTGTGGTGCTCCTCGGGCGTGGTGTACTCGGCGTCCACCACGACGGCGGACGCGGCGAGTTCGGACTCCAGGTCCCCCTTCTCCGTCGCCCCCGGCATGTGGGAGTCCACCGAGTAGGCGTCCGGGCGTCCGCCCGAGAACGCGACGTCGTGCGGCTCCTGCTCGTACGTCACGACCAGCGCCTCGGCGGCCTCCCGGGCCTGCTCGGACGTCTCCGCGACGACCAGTGCCACCGGCCAGCCCATGTGCGGCACGCGGTCGTGCTGGAAGAGGGCGGTGGTCGGCTCCGGCTTCACTCCCAGCAGGCCGACGTGGTCGGTGTCGACGCGGGGGGCGTTGCCGTGGTACAGAACGGCGAGGACGCCGGGCATGCCGAGGACGCCGTCGGCCTCCACCGAGCGGATGCGGCCGCGGGCCACGGTGGACAACGCGAGCCAGCCGTGGGCGAGTTCGGCGAAGGGGATCTCTCCGGCGTAGCGGGCGGCTCCGGTGACCTTGTCCACGCCCTCCACGCGGGAGTGGGCGGTGCCGACGGAGGGCGTCAGGCGGGTGGCCGTGGTCATCGGGCGGCCTCCTCGGCGAGTTCGGTCAGCACGGCCACGACGAGGTTGCGCATCAGGGTCACCTTGTATCGGTTGTCGGGCAGTGGTCGGGCGGCGGCCAGTTCGGCGTCCGCGGCGGCGGCGAAGGCCTCGGCGTCCGCCGGTCCCCCGGTCAGGAGGCGTTCGGCCTCGCGGGCCCGCCAGGGCCGGGACGCAACGGCGCCGAGGGCGAGGCGTACGTCTCGTACGACGCCGTCCCGGACGTCCATCGCGGCGGCGAGGGAGCCGATCGCGAAGGCGTAGGAGGCGCGCTCGCGGACCTTGCGGTAGCGCGAGTGGGCGGCGACCGGGGCGGGCGGCAGGGTGACGCCGGTGATCAGCGCGCCCGCCGGCAGCGCGGTCTCCAGGTGAGGTGTGTCGCCCACCGGCAGATAGAACTCGGTGAGCGGCAACTCTCCGGGCCCGTCGGCCGTTTCGTACGAGACGACGGCGTCGAAGGCGGTGAGGGCGACCGCCATGTCCGAGGGGTGGGTGGCCACGCAGTGCTCGGAGGCGCCCAGGACGGCGTGGTTACGGTGCTCGCCCTCGACGGCGGGGCAACCGCTGCCGGGTACGCGCTTGTTGCAGGGCTTGGTCACGTCGGCGAAGTAGCCGCAGCGGGTGCGCTGGAGGAGGTTTCCGCCGACGGTGGCCATGTTGCGCAGTTGTCCGGAGGCGCCGGCCAGGACCGCCTGCGTCAACGCCGGGTAGCGGCGGCGGACTTCGGGGTGGGCGGCGAGGTCGCTGTTGGTGACGGTCGCGCCGATACGCAGGCCGCCCTCCTCGGTCACCTCGATCCGGTCGAGGGGCAGTTCACGCACGTCGACGAGCCGGGCGGGCCGCTCGACGCCGGTCTTCATCAGGTCGACGAGGTTGGTGCCGCCGCCGAGGAAACGCGCGTCCGGATCGGCGCCGAGCAGCGCGACCGCGCCGGAGACGTCATGGGCCCGCTGATAGCCGAAGTCCCTCATGCTGCCGCCTCCTCGTCCACCGCCGCCGCCTGGGCCACGGCCTGGACGATCGACACGTACGCACCACAGCGGCACAGGTTGCCGCTCATCCGCTCCCGGATCTCCTCCGCCGTCAGCGGTGGCGGCCCCGCTTCGGGCCGGACGTCGTCGGTGACGGCGCTCGGCCAGCCCGCCGCGTGTTCCTCGATCATCGCGACGGCCGAACAGATCTGGCCCGGCGTGCAGTAACCGCACTGGAAGCCGTCGAGATCGAGGAACGCCTGCTGCACCGGATGCAGCCGCTCACCGTCGGCCACGCCCTCGATGGTGGTGATCTCACGCCCCTCGGCGGCCACCGCCAGTTGCAGACAGGCCACGGCCCGTCGACCGTCGACCAGAACCGTGCATGCACCGCATTGCCCCTGGTCACAGCCCTTCTTGGTACCGGTCAGATCGAGACGTTCACGTAGTGCGTCGAGCAGGGTGGTGCGATGGTCGACGGACAGCGGATATTTCTCGCCATTGATGGTCAGAGTGATGGCGCTGGACGTCGAGGAGGGGGCTGGGGCCATGATCAGCCTTCTTTCGCATATCCGGAGCACGTCGGGGGACGACCCGGCAAGCAGATGAATCGGGACGTATCGCTAGATCAATGGACGTATCAGAAGAGTCGAGAGGCAGGGGGATGGCGCCGCATATGGCGAGATCGGCTCGTCCGTAGGTATGGTGAACCTAAGCGGACAACTGTCCACTACAGAAAAACGTACCGGACAGTTGTCCGGTTAGCAAGGCGGGATTCCGGCCAGGAGGACGAGTGCAGGAGAAGAAGCACGCACCTCTGCGCTCGGACGCGCAGCGAAACCGCGAGCGCATCCTGAAGGTGGCCCTGGTCGAGCTGACCCGCTCCGCGGACACCCCCTTGAGCGCGATCGCCAAGAAGGCGTGCGTCGGTCAGGGCACGTTCTACCGCCACTTCCCCAACCGCGAGTCGCTCGTACTGGAGATCTACCGCCACGAGATGCAGCAGGTCGCCGACTCCGCGGCCCAGCTGCTCGAGACCTGGGAACCGGACCGTGCGCTACGGGAGTGGATGGACCGCCTCGCCCAGTTCGCCATGACCAAGGCCGGCCTGGCGGACGCCTTCCGCCAGGCCGCCAACCCGCCGGGGACCCTCCACAAACCCGGCCCCACCCCGATGATCGCCGCGGCCGAACTCCTGATCCGCGCCAACGAGGAGGCGGGCACCATCCGCCCCGGAGTCACCGCGGACGATTTCCTCCTCGCCATCTCCGGCCTCTGGCAGATCGACCCCCACGGCGACTGGCAGCCCCGGGCCACCCGGCTCCTGGACCTCGTCATGGACGGACTGCGCGCGGGAGCACCCGGGCGGTGACGCGGATCCCGGCGCGGTAGTGCCATGCGCGCCACATGTGCCTCCGCACACCTTCTCCACATCTTCTGCAAAGTCAACAGCCATTCCGTGTAGCCCGTATCAACAACCGTTCCCCCGTGCTCCTTTGCGCACCTGCGCGCCCCCATGGAAAGAGGATTCAAGGGCCGACGGCCGGTTGGACTGGGCAGAACAAAGGTTCAGGCGCCAGGTCGGTGAGCGGTCACCGATTTCCATGGGTCGACTGAGGCAGGGGGTATTCGATGAGCGGTACTGTGACCGAACCGGGGCGGATATGGACCGTGGGTACTGCGCCGGGCATATTCCCGTTCGCCAGTCATGCTATCGCCTTGTTCCGGCGCCCGCTGGACTTCCTGAATTCCCTTCCCGCGCACGGAGATCTGGTCGAGATACGCCTGGGCCCCATGCGCGCCTGGGTGGCGTGTGATCCCGAACTGGTCCACCAGATGCTGATGGACCCGCACACCTTCGACAAGGGCGGTCCACTGTACGACCGCCTCGGCGCGCTGATGGGCGACGGCCTCGTCACATGCCGCCAGAATGCGCATCGCCGGCAACGCACACTCCTGCAGCCCGGCTTCCGCCCGTCCCGTGTCGCCTCGTACACGCAACTGATGGGCGAGGAGGCCGATGCGCTGTGCCGCGCATGGCGGCCGGGAGAGCGGGTCGATGTCACCGCGGCGATGATGGGACTGACGACGCGGGTGACGAGCCGGGTGCTGTTCTCCGATTCGCTGGACGCGGAGCGGGCGAGAGCCGTGCGTAAGAGCCTTGCCGCCGTCGTGCGGGGCCTCTTCGTCCGCACAGTGGTGCCGATGGACGCCCCGTTCCGTGTCCCGACGCCCGCCAACCGCCGTTACCGGGACGCACTCGTACGCCTGCACACGCTCGTCGACTCCCTCATCGCCGAACGCCGGCAGGGCACGCCCCGCAACGATCTGCTGGGAACCCTGCTGAAGGCCGAGTACGGAGGCGAAGGAACGGACGGGCTCACCGAGCAGGAGATCCACGACCAGCTCATCACGCTCCTGCTCACCGGGGTCGAGACCACGGCGATGTGCCTGTCCTCGGCCTTCGGCCTCCTGGCGGCGAATCCCGAGGCGGAACGCCGCCTCCACCGCGAAGTCGACACGGTCCTCGACGATCAGCGCGCTCCGGGACCCGACGAGTTGGCGCGTCTCGCCTACGCCAGGTGCGTGGTCACCGAGACGCTGCGCGTGCATCCACCCGGCTGGCTGTTCACCCGGGTCACCACCGAGGAAACCCGGTTCGCGGGCCGCCGGCTGCCCCGCGGAGCCACTGTCCTGTACAGCCCGTACCTCCTGCACCACGACCCCGCGTCCTTTCCCGAGCCCGAACAGTTCCTTCCCGAACGCTGGTTTCCCGAGCGGGCCACGTCCGTACCGAAGGGCGCGATGCTGCCTTTCGCCGCGGGAAACCGCAAATGCATCGGCGACACCTTCGCCATGGCGGAGGCCACCGTGGCCCTCGCGACCATTGCCGGCCGATGGCGTTTGCGCCCGCTGTCGCGGCATATCGGACCACCGCGTCCCGCGGTGACATTGGGACCGAGGTCGCTGGTGATGATCTGCGAATCACGTCAGACGCACGTGACAGGACTTCCGAATGGCAGGTGACAACGGTGTCCACAACGTATGAGGGAATTCCCACCGCACCCCACAACGGAATTTCAACAGGAAATCTCAAGGAACTGATCGAGGCCACCCTCTACATGCCTTTCCCGTTTCTGAGCAATCCCCATCAATCCGAAGCCGCAGCCGGCGTCGACACATGGTTGCGCGCCTGGGGACTGGCCGGCGATCCCTCTGTAGCGGAGATGATCGCCCGCACCCGCCCGGCCGAACTCGCGTCCTACAACAGCCCGACGATGGACGTCGAGGTCCTCCAACTCGTGGCCGATCAGATCGCCTACCAGTTCATCTTCGACGACCGGGCGGAGGAGGTCGGCCGACGGCAGCCCAGCCGGCTGCTGCCCATGTTGTGCGAAAGCATCAGGATCCTGCGGGACGACGAGACGCCCAGCACCACGCTCGGGGCGGCCCTGGCCGACCTCTACCGCCGGGTTCAGGAACGGTGCACGCCCGCGCAGGCAGCGCGATGGGCATGGAACAGCCGGGAGTACGTGCACGGGCTGTTGTACGAGGCGGTGGCCCAGACCCACTCGCTTCCCCTGCGGATCGGACTCAACAGCTCGATACGCGCGCTCATTGCGGGTGTCGAGCCCTTCTACCCGCTGTGCGAGGCTGCAGGTCCGCACGAGTTGAACCCCGAGGAGCTGCATCACCCCGTCATGCGGCGACTGGGCAGGCTGTCGGCAGACGCGGCGGTGTGGATACCCGACTTGTTCTCCGCGGTGAAGGAGCAGCGCGCGGGCGGAATGATCAATCTGGCCCTGGCCCACCAGAGCACGTACCGCTGTTCCCTGCCGCAAGCGATCACACTGGCCATCCGGCAGATCAACAGCACGATCGGCGAGTTCGAGAGGCTCTACGAGGAGATCGAACCGCAGCTGAGCGCAGCAGGCGTCAGCTACGTGGACGGCATGGTGGGCTGGATCCGCGGCTGCTACTACTGGTCCTGCACCGTGCCGCGCTACGCGGACACAGCGGCTGCCTCCGCGCTCCCCTGAGATCGTCGGCTCCCAACCAGGGCCGATTCGAGCTACGTTACCCAGAAGAGGTGACGTCCACGCCGCCACGGCGGATGATTCACCCGTCTCTGTCGTTCTGGTTCGCCAGTCCGACCCCTGCGCCGCTGCGAGGGCGTACTCTCGGCGCTGTCTTCCGAGGGCCGACGACTGGAAGCGGGTACGGCACATGGCGATGGGGCCGCGGCAACCGATCACCGATGATCAGCCATTGCTCGAACGTCGCCATGAACTGTACGCGCTCGACGCCGCGTTGGCCGACCTCTGCGACACTGCCGACGGCGTGCCACAGCCACGGCGGGGCGGACTGATCGCCTTCACCGGTTCGGCGGGGCTGGGAAAGACGACGCTCATCAGGCAGGCACGCGAGCAGGCCGCAGCACGCGGGTTCACGGTGTTCTCGGGCCAGGGCGGCGAGACCGAACAGGAGCTGGCCTTCCGTGTAGTGCGCCAGCTCATGCAGCCCGCCCTGGCGGCGATGGACGAAAGGGAGCGACGGGACTTCCTGGGGAGTTGGTACGACATCGTCTCGGCTGCACTGGGGCTCGAAGCGACGGGCACCACCCGAGTGCCCGACCCGACGGGCGTGCGCGACGGCCTGGACTGGGTCATGACGCGCCTGACCGTGCTGAAGGGTCCCCTCGTCCTGCTGCTGGACGACATGCACTGGGCCGATGCCGAGTCCCTGAATTGGCTCGCCTCGTTCGCCCCCAGGGTCGCGGACCTTCCGTTGCTGATCGTCGTCGCGTACCGCCCCGACGAACTGCCGGACGAGGCAAACGCGTTCCGCTCGCACTTCGAGGGCCGGGGAAACCGTCCCTATGTTCTGGCACCGCTCACCGCCGCCGCCGTTGCGCAGATCGTCCGGCATGAACTCGGTGACGGGGCCGAGGACGGGTTCTGCGACGAATGCTGGGCGGTCACCGGCGGAAGCCCCTTCGAGGCGGTCGAACTGGCCATCCGGCTCGGCGAACGCCGGCTGAGGGGTGTCCGGAACGAGTTGCCCACCATGCGGAACCTCGCCTCCGCAGTAAAGGGCCCAGGCCTGCTCGACCGTCTGCAGCGCCTCGGGACGACCACCGTCCGCTTCGCGTGGGCTGCCGCCGTACTGGGCACGTCCATTTCGCCGGACCTCGCCGCCACCATCGCGGTGGTCGGCAGCGAGGACGCCGCCGAGGCGACCGAGCGGCTGCGTGCCGCCAGGATCCTGGCGGACACGGCCGGGCCGGGCGGCGGCCTGGAGTTCGTCCACCCCCTGATCGCGACGACGGTCTACCGAGGCATTCCCACGAGCTTGCGGGCCGGTCTGCACAATGCGGCGGCGGAAGCCGTCCGAGCGGCCGGGCTCGGCCCCACGGCCGCCGCCCGGCATCTGCTGGAAGTGCCCTGCGAGGGCAGGAGCGAGGCGGTGGCGTGTCTGCGGGAGGCCGCCCGTGAGTACCTCCGTGCCGGCGCCCCGGAGGCCGCACGGCGGGTCCTGGCTCGAGCGCTTCAGGAGCCGCCCCTTCCGGAAGACCGTGCCGCGCTCCTCCACGAACTCGCGTCCTCGACCTTCCTCATCGACCCCGCAGCCACCATCAGTCACCTCCGGGAGGCGCTGGCAGAGCCGGGAGTCGACCCCGAGCTGCATGCCTCCATCGTCTACCGGCTCACCCAGGCGCTCGCCCACACCGATCAGGTGGCGGAGGCCGCGGCCGTGGCCGAGGAGGAGGCGCGACAGGCCGTAGATGCGCGGACACGACTGCGGATGCAGGCCTATCACTTCGTGTGGAGCGCCTTCCGCACCGACGAGCCCGACTCCCCCGCCCGCTCCCGCCGACTGGCCCGGCTGGCCGCCCGACTGCCCGGTCGCGGTCTGGAGGAGCGCTACATTCTGGGCCTGCGAGCCTGGGATGCCCTCGTGCGCGGCGAGCCGCGGCAGGTCGTGCTCGCGAGCGCCGAGGAAGCCCTGCGCGGTGGTCTGAGCTGGACCGACGAGAACCACGGCTTCGAAGTCCCGGTGTCGGTCGCCCTGGTGTTCCTGTACTGCGATCAGCCTCGGTGGGCGGAGGAGCTGTTCACCAAAGGCATCGCCGAGTGCGAAGCCAAGGGCTGGCGTGGCTCCCATCTGGCCCTCGGCCACACCCTCTTCGGCTACATCCGCTACCGGCGCGGCTGTCTGGCCGAAGCGGAGGACCTGGTGAACGAGGGCCTGCGCACCGCCGAGCGAGTAGAAGGCGCCGTCCCCGCCCAGTGGTTCGCCATCGGCATCCTCATCCAGATCCTGCTCGCCCGCGGGCGAATCGAGGACGCACGCCGGCTCGCGGACTCGTAC
The DNA here is from genome assembly GCF_004187715.1 of Streptomyces sp. F001. Taxonomy (GTDB): domain Bacteria; phylum Actinomycetota; class Actinomycetes; order Streptomycetales; family Streptomycetaceae; genus Streptomyces; species Streptomyces flavusporus. The sequence continues at coordinate 442,580 of NZ_QZWF01000001.1, forward strand.
CGCTACGGCGAGGTCGTCCCGAACGCGGTCATCTACCCGGATCCCCGCACGGTGTACGCCGAACTGCTGCTGGCCGAGGGCCGGATCGCCGAGGCGGAGGAGTTGTTGACCGCCGTCGGAGACCGGCTGGAGGCACGGGCCTGGCGCAACCCCGCCTGGTGCCCGTGGCAGCTGAACCTGTCCACCGCGCTCGCCCCCGCCACGCCCGACCGGGCGGTGCGTCTCGCCCGGGATGCGGTGAAACGGGCCCGGGACTTCGGTGCGGCCTCCGCGATCGGTCAGGCGCTGCACGCCGAGGCCGAGGCGACCGGCGGTCCGGCCGCTCTGAAGCTGTACGCGGAGGCCGTCGAGCATCTGCAGCGGTCGCCGGCCGCGTACGAACTGGCCCGCGCCCAGGTCGGCCACGGGGCCGCGCTGTCCCGGAACGGCCGACTGCAGGAGGCTGCCCACCGGCTCTACCAGGGCCTGGAAGGTGCCGTCCACTGTGGTGCCGAGGCCCTCACCGCCCGGGCCCGGGACGAGTTGTCCGCGGCCGGACTGCGGCCGCTGCCGCTGCGCTACGCCCAGACCGACACGCTCACCGCTCCCGAGCGCAAGGCTGCCGAGATGGTGGCCGTGGGGCACCCGGTGGGCGTCGTCGCGAAGGATCTGCGCCTCACCGAGCAGGGGGTGACGCAGTTGCTCTCCTCCGTCTACCGCAAGGTGGGCACGGATACCGCCGGCCTCGCCAGGGCCCTGAAGACGTTTCCCCGGCCCCGGGCCTGACCCGACGGCGCTCACCGAGGGCAGGCCCCCTCGTGTGGTCGACGAAGAGAGTCTGTGCTTTTTCGGTCATCGTCATGACGTGCACCTGTCCAAACCGTGCTTGCTGATGGCACGCTGCCTTTCTCACTGCGCGCAGCAACACCCCTTCCTGCCCGGGCGGATGGTCCCCACCGCCCGGCCCCACCGCAGAAGGAGACCGCGTGATAGGCAGCCTTTGCAGGTTCGGCACATCCGGCGGCACCCGCGTTCGCCGCACCGTTCTCTGCGCTCTGGCCGGCGTTGCCGCCTTGCTGGCCACCGGTGTCACCGCCACGCCGGCAGGCGCCGCCGGCACAAAACCGGGAGTGGTGCCGCTCTCGGCGCAGGAACGCGCCAGCGGCTTCTGGACGCCGGAGCGGATGCGTCAGGCCACTCCGCTCGACGTACTGTCCGTCGACCGCTCGGACGTCGGAGCATCGGCGCCTCGTAAGGGCAAGAAGGCGATCATCGCGCCCAGCGCCCCGGCAGCCCCCGTCGGGCCCCTGGCGTTTCCCCACAGCGGCGGCGCCTGGAACGGCGGCGGGGCCGTGGTGAAGACCGCGGGGCGGGTGTTCTTCACCTACCAGGGCCGCACCGCCTCATGCTCGGGCAACGCCGTCACCAGCGCCAACAAGAGCACCGTGATCACCGCCGGCCACTGCGTGAAGCTGGAGGGCTCCTGGCACACCAACTGGGTGTTCGTGCCGGGCTACCACGACGGACAGGCCCCGTACGGAAGGTGGGCGGCGGCCAAGACCCTGTCCACACCGCAGTGGACGGCCAGTGAGGACATCAACTACGACGTCGGCGCGGCCGTGGTCGCCCCGCTGGACGGCAAGAAGCTGACCGATGTCGTCGGCGGCCAGGGCCTGGCCTTCAACACCGGCTACAACAAGGCCATGTACGCCTTCGGCTTCCCGGCCGCCGCACCGTACGACGGCGAGAAGTTCATCTACTGCAGCGGCACGACCTACCGGGACTTCCTGCTGTCCAGCGACCACGGTCTGACCTGCGACATGACCGGCGGCTCCAGTGGAGGCCCCTGGTTCACCCAGTTCGACGAGGCCACCGGCACCGGGCTGCAGTCGTCGGTGAACAGCTTCAAGTACAACTTCCTGCCGACCGCCATGTACGGGCCGTACTTCGGCGCGGACGCGCAGAACCTCTACCAGACCGCCCAGTCGTCCTGATCGGTCGGCCCGCCCCGCCCGCCGCGATCACGAGCCGAGGACCGTGATCGCGGCGGAGCTGGTCGACTGCGCCGTACGCCCCACTCCGGGGTCACGCCCTCGCCGGCGCCGGGCCGACCAGCTCGGACAGGACGTCCTCCATGGTCACGAAGCCGAGGACGGCGCCCTTCGCGCCGGTCACGGCGGCCAGGTGGCTGCCGTCGGCACGCAGAGCGGTCAGGGTGTCGTCCAGCGGGGTGTCGATGCGGACCCGGGTGACCCGGTGCAGGGCATCGCGCGGGAACGGCCGGTCGCGGTCGGTGGCGCCGAGAGTGTCCTTGATGTGCAGATAGCCCAGCAGGCTGCCGTTCGGTCCGGCGACGGGGAAGCGGGAGTAGCCGGCTTCGGCCGCGATCCGCTCCAGTTCGGCCGGGGTGACCGTGTGGTCGACGGTACGCATTTTCTGCGCGGGGACCAGGATCTCGCCGACCGGACGGGTGCCCAGTTCCAGGGCGTCGCGCAGCCGTTCGCCGTCGGCGGGCGACAGCAGGCCGGCCTCGCTGGAGTCGACGACCATGCGGGCGAGCTGGTCGTCGGTGAAGACCGACTCGACCTCGTCCTTCGGTTCGACCCGCAGCAGCTTCAGCAGGGTGTTGGCGAAGGCGTTGATGCCGAACACCACCGGCTTCAGCGCGCGGGTGAGGGCGACGAGCGGCGGGCCGAGCAGCAGGGCGGTCGGGACCGGTGCCGCGAGGGCGATGTTCTTCGGGACCATCTCGCCGATCAGCATGTGCAGATACGTCGCCACGGTCAGCGCGATGACGAACGCGATCGGATGCACCAGGCCGTGCGGGATGTGGGCCGCCTCGAAGCCGGGTTCCAACAGGTGCGCGATGGCCGGTTCGGCGACGGCGCCCAGCACCAGCGAGGAGACGGTGATGCCGAGCTGGGCGGTGGCCATCATCGCGGAGAGGTGCTCCAGGGCCCATATGGTCATCCGGGCTCGGGTGTTGCCCTCCTTCGCGCGCGGCTCGATCTGGCTGCGGCGTACCGAGATCAGGGCGAACTCGGCGCCGACGAAGAAGGCGTTGGTCAGCAGGGTGAGGGCGCCGATGGCGAGCTGCAGGACGGTCATCGGGACTCCTCCCCCGCCTGGGCCGGCACCCTGGCCGGTGCGGTGATACGGACGCGGTCGGCGCGATGATGGTCGACGTCGAGGACGTCCAGGCGCCAGCCGTCGTCCAGGGCCAGGACATCGCCCTTGGCGGGGATACGTGAGAGTCGGGTGGCGACCAGGCCGGCCACGGTCTCGTACGGGCCCTCCGGTGCCGTCAGTCCTATCCCGGTGAGCTGGTCGATGCGGACGGAGCCGTCCGCCTCCCATACCGCGCGGCCGTCGGCTGCTTCCGCAGCGGGCAGCAGGTCGGGCACTTCGACGGGATCGTGCTCGTCGCGGACCTCACCGACGACCTCCTCGACGATGTCCTCCATCGTCGCCACGCCCGCAGTGCCGCCGTACTCGTCGATGATCACGGCCATGGTGCGGGTGGAGCGCAGCCGCTCCAGCAGCCGGTCGGCGGTGAGGCTGTCGGGTACCAGCAGGGGTGCGGTGGACAGCTCGGTGACCGGCGTGACCGCGCGTTTCTCCGGCGCCAGCGCGAGTACGTCGCGGATGTGGACGGTTCCGATGACGTCGTCCAGGCTGTCGCGGTAGACCGGGAAGCGGGACAGGCCGGTGGCATGGGTGAGGTTCGCTGCGTCCGCGGCCGTTGCCTGCGCTTCGAGGGCCTTGACGTCGACCCGCGGGGTCATGACGTTCTCGGCGGTCAGCTCGCTCAGGTGCAGGGTGCGCACGAAGAGTTCGGCGGAGTCGGCCTCCAGGGCGCCCTCGGCGGCGGAATGCCGGGCCAGCGCGACCAGTTCCTCGGGGCTGCGGGCGGAGGCCAGCTCCTCGGCGGGCTCCAGGCCGAAGCGACGTACGAAACGGTTCGCGGTGTTGTTCAGATGGTGGATGAACGGGCCGAAGGCAGCCGTGAAGCCGCGCTGCGGGCCCGCCACCACCTTGGCGACGGCCAGGGGGCGGGAGATCGCCCAGTTCTTGGGCACGAGCTCGCCGACCACCATCAGCACCACGGTGGACACGGCCACGCCCAGTACGGTCGCGACGGACGATGCGGCACCGCCGAGGCCGATCGCCTCCAGCGGCCCGCGCAGCAGCGCCGCGAGGGACGGCTCGGCGAGCATGCCGATCACCAGGGACGTGACAGTGATGCCGAGCTGGGCGCCGGACAGCTGGACGGTCAGGCGGCGTACGGCCTTCAGCGCGCCCTCGGCACCGCGCTCGCCCGCCGCGGCGGCCCGCTCCAGGTCACCGCGCTCGACGGTGGTCAGGGAGAACTCGGCGGCGACGAAGAGCGCGCAGGCCAGCGTCAGGAGGAGAGCCAGCAGGAGCAGCAGGACCTCGGTCACCGTGCCACCCCCGTTCCCTCACTGCTCTGGCGTGGGCGGGGCATGGCACAGCTGGTACTGGGAGGCTCACCCATTGCGGGACTCGGGCTCCTTTTCGGTACGAAGGGTGGTCGGGAGGGCGTCACAACCCTCAGGCCATGGTAAATGACAAGCAAAGCCTACTGGTCAAGTCCTTGGCGGTCATGAGTTGAACGCGCAGGCTCTTCCGGTTGTTCCGCATGACGGCCGCACACAGACAGCCCTGCAACGCCACGTTGAGTAACGTGGACAGTGCAGTGCATCACTCACTTCCGTGATCGAAAGCGGTTGAGCATGGCGGCTCCATCGTTCACGACCGACGACACCGAGGAATCCGTCGTTTCGCCGGTCAACTCACACAACGAGTGGGACCCGCTGGAGGAGATCATCGTCGGTCGTCTCGACGGCGCGGCGATCCCCTCCAAGCACCCGGTCGTGGCCTGCAACATCCCACCCTGGGCGGCCCGGCTGCAGGGCCTCGCCTCCGGCTTCAGGTATCCGCGCATGCTGATCGAGCGGGCGCAGGACGAGCTCGACCAGTTCATCACCCTCCTGGAGTCCCTCGGCGTCACGGTCCGGCGCCCGGACGCGGTCGATCACAGGAGACAGTTCGGCACCCCCGACTGGTCGTCGCGCGGTTTCTGCAACACCTGTCCGCGCGACAGCATGCTCGTGATCGGCGACGAGATCATCGAGACCCCGATGGCCTGGCCGTGCCGGTACTTCGAGACTCACTCCTATCGCTCACTCCTCAAGGACTACTTCCGGCGCGGCGCGCGCTGGACGGCGGCGCCGAAGCCGCAGCTCACCGACGCACTGTTCGAGGCGGATTTCCGTACGCCCGAGGCCGGCGAGCCCATGCGCTACATCCTCACCGAGTTCGAGCCGGTGTTCGACGCGGCGGATTTCGTGCGCGCGGGACGGGATCTGTTCGTGACGCGGAGCAACGTGACCAACCAGATGGGCATCGACTGGTTGCGTCGCCATCTCGGGCCCCGCTATCGCATCCACGAGATCGAGAGCCGCTGCCGTACGCCCATGCACATCGACACGACGTTCGTCCTGCTCTCGCCCGGCAAGGCGCTGGTCAATCCCGAATACATCGACGTCGACCGCCTGCCGGACGTCCTGAATTCGTGGGACATCCTGATCGCCCCGGAGCCCGATCCGATCGACGAGCACATCCTCAGGATCACCTCGATGTGCGGCAAGTGGCTCAGCATGAACGTTCTCATGATCGACGAGAAACGGGTGATCGCGGAGCGGCACCACACCGACATGCTCCGCGCGCTCGAGAAGTGGGGGTTTGAACCGATCCCGTGCGATCTGCTGCACTACGCGCCGTTCGGCGGATCGTTCCACTGCGCGACGCTCGACATCCGGCGTCGCGGCACGCTCGAATCCTATTTCTCCTGATCAGCTCCTATTTCTCTCCTGATCGACCCACCGATCCCGTAACCGCCCGCCGGCATCTGCCCTCCGCCCCCGAGCCGACCCTGAGAGATCCCCCATCTACCCCCGAGATGTGTCAGGAATCTTTGACAGGTACCCGAAGGGGCTGTCAGCCTTTTCTGACAGGTACGAGGGAAAGGGGCCGCGATGCCCGAGGTCCCGCCTCCGGCACCGACGGGCGACGAGCTGCTGAAGGTGCTCTCCGCGCTCGGCAATCCGCACCGCATGCGGATCGTCGCGGCGCTCATGGAGAGCCGGAACTACGTCAGCGCGCTGGCTCGCGAGATCGGTATGGGCCGACCGCTGCTGCACATGCACCTGCAGCGGCTGGAGGCCGCCGGACTGGTCGTCGGCACGCTCGAACTCGCTCAGGACGGCAAGGCGATGAAGTACTTCGAAGTCGCCCCGTTCTTCTACGAGTTGACACCCCACGTCATCGCCCGGGCGGCCGCGACGATCACCGAGACCGCTGACCGGACCGACCGGACCCCGAAAGAGGAAGCGAAGTGAATGAGGAACTGGTGACGCTCGCCGCCGACGGATCCGAGGTGGAAGCACTGGTCGGCGCCGTCGGCGCGGCCGGGGTCTTCTCCCTGCTCATCGTGATCGTCTGGCAGCTCGCCGCCACCTGGCGGGCCCGCATGCTGGCGGCACGCGAGGAGCAGTACAAGGAACTCGCGGCAAAGTACGCGCAACTCCTCGAAGACACCGTTGAGTTGCAGCGCCGCACCGTCGAGGAACAGCGCCAGACCCTCGACGAACTGACGCAGACCCGGCTGGCGGTCGGCTCGATGGAGAAGATGATGCGCGAGATCGAGTAACAGCGGCCGCAGACGTACGGCCGGGAGCGCCAACTCCCGGCCGTACCGAGGAAGCACACGCCCGGACACACAACCCCGTACGCCACGGCAGGTCGTCACACCTCATGCGCCGTGGTGCCGATCCCGTGCGCCCTGTGCCGGTCGCCGCACCGGCTACCGGCGGCGCGCTCCCACGAAGGAGACTACTCATGCGTGCGCTGCTCAAGCGCGTCACCCGTGCGCCCGGCGGGCGGCGCGGCAAATGGCTGGTCCTTGCGGCCTGGCTGATCGTGGCCGTCGCACTCGGCCCGCTGGCCGGAAAGCTCGGCGACGTCGAGGACACGAGCGCCAACGCCTTCCTGCCGCGCGGCGCCGAGTCCGCGCGGGTCAACACCGAGCTGGAGAAGTTCCGTACGGACACGGTCATGCCCGCCGTCGTCGTCTACACCGGCGAGGCCGCGGAGGCGAAGGCGGCCGCCGACCGGACGGCCTTCGCGCAGTTCGTCCCTGCTGGGGAGGAGATCTCGCGCCCTGTCCCGTCCGATGACGGCAAGGCCCTGATGACCGTCGTCCCGCTGGACACCGAGGACGACATCACCGGCAGGATCGACGAACTGCGCGAGATCGCCGGAGCCAATGCCCCGCCCGGTGTGGACATCGAGGTCGGCGGGCCCGCCGGCTCCCTCACCGACCAGGTCGCGGTCTTCGACGGCCTCGACTCGACCCTGCTGGTCGCCACCGCCCTGGTCGTCGCAGTACTGCTCCTGATCACCTACCGCAGCCCGATCCTGTGGCTGCTCCCCCTGCTCTCCGTCGGCTTCGCGGCCGTCCTCACCCAGGTCACCACCTACCTGCTGGCCAAGCACGCCGGACTGCCGGTGGACCCGCAGAGCGCGGGCGTGCTGATGGTGCTCGTCTTCGGTGTCGGCACCGACTACGCGCTGCTGCTCATCGCCCGCTACCGCGAGGAACTGCACCGCCGCACCGACCGCCACGAGGCGATGCGCATCGCGCTCGGCCGCTCCGGCCCGGCGATCCTCGCCTCGGCCGGCACCATCGCCGTCGGCCTGGCCTGCCTCGCCTTCGCCGACATCAACTCCTCGCGCTCGCTGGGACTGGTCGGCGCGATCGGCGTCGTCTGCGGCTTGCTGGCGATGGTCACCGTGCTTCCGGCGCTGCTCGTCATCACCGGCCGCTGGGTGTTCTGGCCGTTCGTACCCCGCCACGGCACGCCCGCCCGCAAGGCGCGCACCGTCTGGTCCCGCATCGGCACAGCCGTGGCCCGGCGACCCCGCTGGTCGTGGATGATGTCCGTCGCCGCCACCGGCATCCTCGCGCTCAGCGCGACCGGCATCTCCATGGGCCTGTCGCAGGCCGAGATGTTCCAGGACAAGCCCGAGTCGGTCGTCGCCCAGGAGAGGATCTCGGCGCATTATCCGTCGGGTGCCTCGGACCCCGCGAAGATCGTCACCAGCACCAGCCAGGCAGCCGAGGTCCGGGCCGCCGCGGCCACGGTCGACGGCGTCGCCCGTGTCGAGAAGGCCGCCGACCGCACCCCGGACGGCGAACTCACCACACTCTCCGTGGTGTTGGCGGACGCCCCGGACAGTCAGGCCGCCAAGGACACGATCGACGAGCTCCGCGACGCCGTGCACGAGGTCAGTGGCTCGGGCGCCCTCGTCGGCGGCACCACCGCACAGACCCTCGACACCCAGCGGGCCGCCGACCGCGATCTGACCACGGTCATCCCGATCGTGCTCCTGGTCGTCCTCGGCGTCCTGATCTGGCTGCTGCGGGCCCTCGTCGCCCCGCTGCTGCTGTTGGCCACCGTGGTGTTGTCGTACTTCGCCGCCCTCGGTGCCTCGAACCTGCTCTTCGAGCACGTCCTGGGCTTCGCCGGCGTCGACTGGTCGATCCCGCTCATGGGCTTCGTCTTCCTGGTCGCCCTCGGCATCGACTACAACATCTTCCTCATGCATCGCGTGAAGGAGGAGGCCGCCCGCCTCGGCCACTCCCGCGGCGTCCTGGAGGGCCTGACCAGCACCGGCGGCGTCATCACCTCCGCCGGCATCGTCCTCGCCGCCACCTTCGCGGTCTTCGCCGGCCTGCCGCTGGTGACCATGGCCCAGATGGGCGTGCTCGTCGGCATCGGAGTCCTCCTGGACACCTTCCTGGTCCGCACGGTCCTGGTCCCCGCTCTCGCCCTGGACCTGGGCCGCTGGTTCTGGTGGCCGGGCAGGCTCTTCCACCGCCTGGCCGACCGCGGTGGAGACGCCGAAGGCAGCCCCGCCTCACCCTCCGCAGGGGACCGTGCGCACGAGCCGGCCTGACGCCAGACGGACGACGTGACTCGGGGATGCGGGCCGCAGGTCGCGTCGGTCCGCGTCCCCCAGGCTTCGAGCACCCTGGCGTGTTGAGCAACGGTGGGCCCGATACAGGGGGTTCCGAGGGACGGGAGCAGGTGGGGCCCGTGACGTATCAGGGCTCGTCCGGGACGACGTACGCCACCCTGGATGTGAAGGTGTGGCGCAACGCGGCCCAGGAGCACCGCGCGTTCCCTCACGTAGGCCGGGGGCGTGGCGGTCGGCCGCGAGCGGCCAGGCGCGGCCGGTGCGGCGGACCTGCGCCCGCCGCCACCCGCCAAGTGGCGTGCCGCGCGCTCGCCATCCCCGACGGTCGGCCCCGGATCCTCCCCGCACACCCGGACGCCGCACTGCCCGCCGGCCGGCTCGGCATCGGACCCGCCGTCCCCGTACTCGATCTGCCCCGCTCCTGGGCCGCCGCCCGCATCGCCCTGCGCCTCACCGCCGACGGCACCGCGCATGACCCCGGCCCACCCGTCGTGCACGCGCACGGCCCCGGTCCACCCGTCGTGCACGCGGACGGCCTCGGCTACATAGCGCTGCTCGCGGGCCTGGTCGCACCGGGCGCCGAGGTCCCGCCAGACGTACGCGTCCTCAAGTCCGCGGCGGCGCACGCCCCCTGGGTGCCGGCCACCCTGCACGCCGTCGCCTCGACGACGAGCCTGCGGGCGGCGGCCGCCGAGATCAACGTCCACCACTCCACGCTCCAGGACCGGTTGACCCACGCCGAGACCCTGCTCGGCCGGCCGGTACGCACCCCGCAGGGCCGGTTCCGGCTCCAACTGGCCCTGATGATGCACCTCTTGGCCCGGCTGTAGGGACCACGCGGGGTGAATCCCGTGATCCCGGCAGCAAACGCGAAGCCAGCGGCAGACCTGCCCCTCGGTGAGGGATTCGTGCCGCACGGGTGAAGCATGCGACAAACCAGCTTCCGCCACCGCACGAAGTGCGCCATGGTGCCTGCAAGTTACACAGATCCACCACCAGAGACCCACGGGACGCGGTGAAGGGGCAGCCGATGGGAGCGCGGGACGATGCGTGGCAGGGCGAGGAGGCGGCGGCCCGGCGCGGCACCGGGCGGCGCAGATTCCTCGGATACGTACTGGCGGCACCGACCCTGACCGTCGCCGCCCAGCTCGGCGAGGCGGCACTCGCTCCCCGGCAGGCCGCGGCGCAGGCCGCGTCCGTGGTCCCCTCCCTGCCCGGCCCGTCCGAGATCTACGACCTCAACGACATGCTCACGCATGCCACGCTGCCCACGGCGAACCTCATCACCATCCGCATCGACGCCGACGGCACGGCCGCCTTCGCTCTGCCCCGGGCCGAGGTGGGACAGGGCATCACCACCTCCAGTGCCATGCTGATCGCCGAGGAACTCGACCTGCCGCTCGACAAGGTACGGGTCACACTCGCCGACGCCCGGCCCGAGCTGCTCTTCAACCAGCTCACCGGCGGCTCCAACACCACCATCTCCACCTTCACCCCGATCCGCGTCGCCGCCGCCGTCGCCCGGGGCCGGCTGCTGCGCGCCGCCGCCCTCGAACTCGGCGAGGTGGTCGGCTCGCTCACCGCCCGCGCCGGAGCCGTCGTCTCCACGACCGGGCGCAGCCTCACCTACGGCGAGCTGGCCGAGAAGGCGGCCGCCCGCACCGACACCGCGGTCGAGGTGACCCTCAAGGACCGGTCCCGGTTCACCGTCATCGGAACCCCGCAGCGGCGGATCGACGCCCTGGAGGCGGTCACCGGCCGCAAGAAGTTCGCCATGGACGTGCAGGTGCCCGACGCGCTGCCCACCATGGTGTGCCGGCCTCCGACCATCAACGGCACCGTCCGTTCGGTCGCGAACCTCGACGCGGTGCGCACCATGCCCGGGATCACCGACGTCGTACGGATCTCCACCGGCGTCGCCGTCCGCGGCCGCACCTTCGGCCAGTGCATCGACGCCGTCCGCGCCCTGAAGGTCACCTGGGGACCCGGCACTGCCGACGGCGCATCCGACGAGACCGTCCTGCGCAAGCTGAAGGCCGCCGAACCGCCTCTCGTCGTATCACCGTTGCCGCTCCTCACCAAGGCCGTCGACGCCCGCTTCACCTTCCACTTCGCCAGCAACAGCGCCCTGGAGACCAACTGCGCCATCGCCGACGTACGCGCCGACTCGGCCGAGATCTGGGCCGGCCTCAAGTCGCCGATCGCCGCCCAGGAGCAGATCGCCCACCGGCTCGGTCTGCCGATCGGCGCCGTCAGGGTCCATGTCACCGAGGGCGGCGGCTCGTTCGGACGCAAGTTGTTCCACGACGCCGCCAGTGAGGCCGCCGAGATCTCGAAGGCCATGGGCAAGCCCGTGAAGCTGATGTGGCACCGCGCCGACGACTTCCGTCAGGGGCGCACGCACCCCATGTCGACCTCGCGGGTCCGGGCCACCTACACGCCCGGCGAGGTCCTCACCTACGCGCAGCGCCACACCTCGGTCGCCACCGACTACGGGCACGGATTCGGCGAGGTCATCACCTCTCAGGCCGCCCGACTGCCGGTCGCCGACCTCACCTTCTCCCAGACAGTCTTCCAGCTCACGCAGCAGAGCCCGTACCACTTCGGCGCCACCACCATGCTGCTCAACGAGACCGACAACGGCTACAACACCGGCGCGATGCGGAACATCTATTCGCCCAACGTGCGCTGCGCCCAGGAACTGGTCGTCGACGAGCTCGCGAAGCGAATGGGCGACCAGGACCCCTATGCCTTCCGCCGCCGGTTCCTCAAGGACGAGCGGGCCAGGGCCGTCCTCGACAAGGTTGCGGAGCTCGGCAGCTGGGGCCGGGCCATGCCCGCCGGCACCGCCCAGGGCATCGCGGTCCACCCCGAGTACCACTCCTTCGTCGCCGTGCTCGCCGAGATCGACTGCCGGCCCGAGACCACCGGGCGGAAGATTCCCGACGCGTACACCGGCCCCCGGGTCACTAAGGTCGTCTGCGCCGTCGACGTCGGACTGGCCGTCAACCCACTCGGCCTGGAAGCCCAGATGATGGGCGGGATCATCGACGGCATCGCCGTCACCCTCACCTCCGGACTCCACCTGCGCGACGGGCACTTCCTGGAGGGGAGCTGGGACAACTACTTCTACACCCGGCAGTGGAACACCCCGCCCGAGCTGGAGATCGTCGTCATGCCGCCGACCACCGGCCGACCGGGTGGTGCGGGGGAGCTGGCTGTCGCGGGCGCGATGGCCGCCGTCGCCTGCGCCTACGGACGCGCCACCGGCACCATGCCGACGACCTTCCCCGTCAACCACGCCGAACCGCTCGGCTTCGAGCCGCCGCCCACCACCCCGCCGATCCCCGCCTCGCCGACCGACGGTCTCGACCGCGCCTTCTAGACAGGAGTCCCTGTGCCGCAGCACACCTTCATCCTCAACGGCAGGGCCGTCACGGCGGAGGTCGAGGACGACGCCCGGCTGCTGTGGGTGCTCCGGGACGTCCTCGATGTCACCGGACCGAAGTACGGCTGCGGGGTCGGCGTCTGCCGAGCCTGCACCAGCCACATCAACGGCAGGGCGTTCACCCCCTGCACCGTCCCGGTCAAGGACATCGCGCCCACCGACGAGATCACCACCATCGAAGGCCTCCCCGCCACCGTCGGCAGGGACCTGCACCCCCTGCAGGAGGCCTGGCTCGACCTCGACGTCGCCCAGTGCGGCTACTGCCAGCCCGGTCAGATCATGACGGCGGTCGCGCAGGTGCGCCGGGCGCGGGTGGAGGGACGGGAGATCGACGACGCCGACCTGGACGAGATCCGCAACATCTGCCGCTGCGGTACTTACAACCGCATCCGCGAGGCGATCGTCGCGGGGGCCCGGCGCATGCCGTGACACAGTCCCGAAGGTCGTTCTCCCGCCTTGTTGTTGTCGATGTCCGGCGCGTTCGGGTGCACCCGGTCTCGATGTCAGTGGTGGCTGCCATGATGCCCGGCGACATCGACAGCACAGGAGCACGACATGGTGGAGCAGGCGGTACGACCGATAGTCGAGGCGATCGTCGCGGGGGCCCCGAACGGCTGGACCCACGCGGTCCTGCACGGACGGGCAGGGCGAGGCGGTACCGGAGTGACCGGCGGCTACAGCCGGCACGAGGAGAACTGGAACACAGGCCTGCCCAACCCCTATGAGGAACTCATGGCACTGGCGGAGAGACTGCGCGAAGACCGCGGCTGGGAGCCTGCCAGCTTGGAAATTCAGTGCCGGCCGTCAGGCGAGTACCGGCTCGTCGCCTTCAACGACGCCATCAGCAGGGTGACCGGGATGAGCAGCGGCTTCCAGGTGGTCCTGGACCCCGACTACCGGTTGCCCCAGCCCGGCCGGCATCAGGAGCCCGGCACCGGCGCGCCGGCGGGTGACCCCGAACTGGCCGTGGCCCGCTTCCGCGCCTACCTCGAGCGGCGCGCCGCGATCCTGGGACACTCCGAGGAACTGCCCCCGCCCGCCACCGCCGCCGCGATCGAGGAGGCCGAACGCCGCCTGGGCCGCCGCCTGCCCCCCGACCTGCGCGCGCTCTACCTGATCGCCGACGGCGACGGCATCGGCTACGAGAACCGCTACCTGTTCCAGGGCAACGCCTGGCTGTCGTTGGAGAGCATGGTCGCCGAGTGCACCGAGTGGGGCTCGGGCGAACGGCCCTGGTACGGCTGGGACCTGGAATGGGAGGCCGTCGTCTTCGACGCCACCCCCGCCGACACCGTCCGCCGCTGTGGCGGCCACCCCGGCTGGTTGCGCTTCGGCAGCAGCGAGGACGGCAACTTCCTGGCCGTGGACACAGCTCCGGCCCGCGACGGCCGCCCCGGCCAGATCATCCGGACCGGCCGCGACTACGACGAGGGACCCACCTACGTCGCCGACTCGGTCACCTCACTTCTGGGCCACTACCTGGAACTCCTGGACCAGGGCGCCTACGAGAAGGACGGCGACCACCTCCACCTGCTCGAACCCGACCACGATCCCGCCCCGCAGCAGCTCATCGGCGGCGATGTCCCCGACGAGGTCCGCCCACCCTCCAGGCGATCCACATCAACAACGTCACCGGCCTCGTCGACCTCGCCCCGCTCACCGCCGCCCCTGGCCTCCGCCGCCTGCACCTCAACCGCTCCACCGCCGCCGATTTGTCACCCGTGCGCGAACTGCCCGTCGAGTCCCTGCGGATCACCCTCACCACAGGCGATCTGACTCCCCTCGAAGCCCACCCCCACCTCACCTCCCTCGACCTGACCACCACCGGGCCGGCCGACATCACCCCCTGCGCACCATCCCCCACCTGCGGGGCCTCGACCTCTCGGGAGCCGACGTCCCCCACCTGCCCGTGCTGGCCGACCTTCCGGGCCTCCGCTACCTCTCCCTCACCGCCCGCCAGTGGGCCACCCTCCTGAATGAGGCCAAGGTGCCACCCAACCTCACCGCCGCTCACCTGGCCGAGGCGAACGCCACCCTCGACGACGCCCTGGCCTGGGCAGCCCGTCTCGGCCTCGACACCGACAACGCCCTGCATCTCTCCGGCACTCTGAAGACCGTCGACGGGTGAAAGGCGCCGCCGGATCGAGCCGACGGCAGGCTGTCCTCAGGTCGCGGTGTAACCGAGCTGGCGTCTCATATAAGGGGTCATGAGCGTCTTCGCCTTGGCCAGGACGGTGGTACGGCTACCGAGGACCGCGGTCTCGCCGCCCGGTACGGGCAGCACGGTCAGTCCGTCGGCCGAGCCGAACGGCACGACCATCGGACTGCGCCGGACCGGCTGGTACATGCGGGGCTGCTTGCGGTGCCTGCCGGAACTGTTCAGGTAGGTGCGGATGTTGTGGGCGGCGAGGTCCGCCTGGGCGAGCGCGGTGGGGGTGATCTTGAACTCGCCGGCGTCGTTGACGTCGCCGACCGCGAACACGTCCGCCTTTCCCTCGACCCGGAGCATCCGGTCGACCTTCACCTGTCCGGCCGCGTTGAGCCAGTCGCCGTGCCCGGCCAGGCGCAGCCAGAGCGTGTTGGGGGTGGTGCCCGTCGTCCAGAAGGAGAGGTCGGCCTCGACGATGTTGCCGTCGGCGTCGCGGTAGGTGCCGAAGTCATTGCCGGGCGACATGAAGGAGTCGAGCCGTACCTGAACGTCGTGGGACTCCAGCCAGTCGCGGGCCTTGCGCCCGGCCCGTGCACTGCCCGTGGCATCGAGCAGCGCCGGCCCGGCATGGGCGAGCGTGACCCGGGCGTCCGGCCGGGCCAGCCGGATCTCGGCGCTGAGCTCGACGCCGGACGGCCCGCCGCCGACGACGAGGACGTGATCGGCGGCGGCGATGTTCCGCTGGTGCACCGCGAACGACGTGGCCGCCTCCTCGGCAGTGGTGCCGGTGAAGCGGGCCGGTTCCGGGTAGTCGGCGCCGGTGGCGATCACCAGCACGTCGTACGGCAGCCGCTCGCCCGTGGCCAGCACCACCTGCCGCTCGCCGGTCTCGACGCGGATTGCCTTGCCCACGACCACACGGCCGTGGCTCAGCAGTCGGTCGTACGGAACGAAGGGCGTCACCGACCACTCCGGGCGCACACCGGCGCGCAGGGAGGCGATGCGGTGGAAGAAGATCTCCTTGCGGTCCACCAGCGTGACCCGTGCCGTCCCGTCCAGCCGTTTCGCCAGCCGGACGCCCGCATAGCCGCCGCCGATCACCACTACGTCGCCGTCATGCACACCGAGTCTCCTGTGCCTGGTGGGGGGAGCGAGTGCCGTGGTGCGGGTGCTCCGTCGGCCACTCGCCTGTCGGCGAGCGTAACGCTTGAAAGATAAAGTTTCGGCGAGGCTCTGTGGGCGTTCTGTGAAGCGACGAGGATCACGAACCCGCAAAGAAGCTCAAGCGCACCTTGCGTTCACGATTGTCCCGATTCGTATCCACCAGGCACACCGACTGCCACGTCCCCAGCTCGAGCCGTCCGTCCAGTACGGGCAGGGTCGCATGCGGGGGGACGAGTGCCGGGAGGACATGGTCGCGGCCGTGGCCGGGGCTGCCGTGGCGGTGCTGCCAGCGATCGTCGGCGGGGAGCAGGGTGTGCAGCGCGGCGAGGAGGTCGTCGTCGCTGCCCGCGCCCGTTTCGATGATCGCGATGCCGGCCGTGGCGTGCGGGACGAAGACGTTGAGCAGGCCGTCGCGGCCGGCGGCCACCTCGCTCAGGAAGGCCTCGCAGTCACGGGTGAGATCGACGACGTTCTCCGCGGAACCGGTGGCGACGTGCAGAACTCGGGTGCTGAACACATCTGACATGCCTCCATCCTGACCCACGGGCCGCCGCCCACGCCCGACCGACCGCGCGGGAAGATCCACGGACTCGACGCTGTTGGTGGAATCGTGAACAACACGCGCGAGGTCGAGGTTGTCGTCATAGGCGCCGGCCAGGCCGGACTGGCCGGCGCCTATCACCTGCGGCGGGCCGGTTTTGAGCCGGACCGCGACTTTGTGGTGCTGGACCACTCCCCCGGTCCGGGCGGCGCGTGGCAGTTCCGGTGGCCTTCACTGACGTACGGCAAGGTGCACGGGATGCACGCGCTGCCGGGGATGGAGCTGACGGGCGCCGATCCGGCGCGGCCGTCGTCGGAGGTGATCCGCGAGTACTTCGCCGCGTACGAGGAGACGTTCGACCTGCGCGTACGGCGGCCCGTCGATGTGCACTCCGTGCGGGAAGGCCCGGGCGGGCGGCTGCTCGTCGAGACCTCGGCCGGAGACTGGGCCACGCGGGCGCTGATCAACGCGACCGGTACCTGGGACCGGCCCTTCTGGCCGCGTTATCCGGGCCAGGAGACCTTCCGCGGGCGGCAGTTGCACACCGCTCAGTACCCCGGGCCCGAGGAGTTCGCCGGACAGCGGGTCGTCGTGGTGGGCGGCGGCGCCTCCGGTACACAGCATCTGCTGGAGATCGCCCCGTACGCGGCCGCCACCACCTGGGTGACACGGCGGCCACCCGTCTTCCGTGAGGGGCCCTTCGACGAAAATGCCGGCCGGGCGGCGGTCGCGCTCGTGGAGGAACGGGTACGGCAGGGACTGCCGCCCAAGAGTGTGGTTTCCGTCACAGGCCTGCCGCTGAACGACGCCATTCGGCAGGGACTGACGGACGGAGTGCTGGACCGGCAGCCGATGTTCGACCGGATCACGCCGGACGGTGTCGAATGGCAGGACGGACGGCACGTGAGCGCGGACGTCATCCTCTGGGCGACCGGATTCCGGGCCGCCGTCGACCACCTGGCGCCGCTGCGGCTGCGTGAACCGGGCGGCGGCATCCGGGTGGACGGAACGCGCGCGGTCGCCGACCCGCGGATCCACCTCGTCGGCTACGGCCCCTCGGCCAGCACCATCGGCGCCAACCGGGCCGGGCGGGCGGCCGTACGGGACATCAGGCGACTGCTGGCCGAGGAGCGGCCCGTCGCCGCATGACGTCCAGCGGTGTCGTGCGGCCGCCTTGCCGCCCGATGTTCCCTCGGGTCACCGCGTCGGCTGCGGGCTCACGGTCGCCTGCTGTGTGTTGAACTCGGCGACATTGCGCTGGTGTTCCGCGTAGTCGGCTGTGAAGCGGGTGTCGCCCGGCTTGACCGTGACGAAGTACAGCCAGTTGCCCGGGGTCGGGTTGATCGCGGCGCGCATCGCCTCCTCACCCGGGTTGTCGATCGGCGTGGGCGGCAGGCCCATGCGCTGGTACGAGTTGTAGGGGCTGTCGATACGGGTGTCGTTCAGCGTCGTCCTCAGCTTGGTGCGGTTGAGGGCGTAGTTGATGGTGGAGTCCATCTGGAGCGGCATACCGCGCTCCAGGCGGTTGAAGATGACCCGGGCCACCTTCCCCATGTCGGCCTTGGTCGCGGCCTCGGCCTGGATGATGCTCGCGATGGTGACCGCCTGGTAGACGTTCATGGCGTTGCGCTGCGCCCCGGCGGCGATCGGGGCGCCGTTGAACTTCCTGTTGGCGGTGTCGACCATCGTCGACAGCAACTGCTCCGGCGTCGCCTTCTCGGGCAGCGGATATGTCGCCGGGAAGAGATAGCCCTCCGGGTTGCCGTCGGCGTCGTTCGGCAGTTTCAGCTTGGCCCTGGGGAGGGCCTTCTTGGTGGTGCCGGGGGGCAGTTCGAGGACCTTGTCGACGGCCTCGTAGACCTGGCCGGCGCGCCAGCCCTCCGGGATCACCAGCGATGTGGGTCTGGCCTCCTCGTCGTCCCCGTGGGTCAGCAGCGGCACCGCCACGGCGGTACCGGCCAGGACGGCTCCGATTGCGATGAGGGCGGCACGGCCCCGGCGCGTCAGTCGAGTCCTGCGAGTCGTGCTCCGTGGCGGAGTATTCATCTGCATGCGGGCACGGTAACCCGCACATCGCTACAAACCCGGCATATCGTCACCTTGTCGGCTCAAGTTGGGCGTCCCGGCGTACCAGCGCCGCATACCGCCCGTCAAGCTCCAACAGCTCCTCGTGCGTGCCCCGTTCGACCGCGCGCCCGGCGTCCAGGACCACGATCTGGTCGGCGCCCCGAACGGTGGACAGCCGGTGGGCGATGGTGAGCGTCGTCCGGTTGGCCGACAGTGCGTCGATCGCCTCCTGGACGGCGCGTTCGGTGCGGGTGTCCAGCGCGCTGGTCGCCTCGTCGAGGATCAGCACCGGCGGATCGCGCAGGATCGTACGGGCGATGGCCAGGCGCTGCTTCTCACCGCCGGAGAAGCGGTGGCCGCGCTCACCCACGACGGTGTCGTAGCCGTCGGGCAGGGCGGCGATGTGCTCGTGGATCTGGGCCGCCCGGGCCGCCGCGTGCAGCTCCTCGTCGGTGGCATCGGGTTTGGCGAAGCGGAGGTTGTCGGCGACCGAGGCGTGGAAGAGGTACGTCTCCTGGGAGACGACGCCGACCGCCCGGGCGAGGGTGTCGAAGTCCAGGTCGCGGACGTCGACGCCGTCGAGGGTGACCCGGCCGCCCGTCACGTCGTACAGCCGCGGCACCAGGTAGCCCAGCGTGGACTTGCCGGCGCCGGTCGGGCCGACGATCGCGAGGCTGCCGCCGGCCGGGACGGTGAGGTCGATGCCGTCGAGGACGGGGCTTCCCTTGCCGTCGTAGCGGAACTCGACGCCCTCGAAGCGGACTTCGCCCTTGACCGGGTCGAGACGGAGGGGGCGCTCGCGCTCGGTGATGTCGACGGGCAGGTCGAGGTACTCGAAGATGCGCTGGAAGAGGGCCAGCGAGGTCTGGATCTGGACGCCGGTGCCGAGCAGGCTGACCGCCGGGCGGAACAGGCCCTGCTGAAGGGAGACGAAGGCGACGATCGTGCCGATGGAGACCTCCGGACCGCCCAGATGGAGGGCCAGGCCGGCCGTCCAGTAGATGACGGCGGGCATGGCGGCCATGACGATCGTGATGACAGCCATCCGCCAGCGGCCGGCCATGTTCGACCGCACCTCGAGGTCGACCAACCGGTCGGACTCCTCGGCGAAGGACTTCGTCAGCGACTCGGCGCGGCCCATGGTGCGGCCCAGCAGGATGCCGCTGACCGACAGCGACTCGGTGACCGTCGCGGCCATCGCGGCCATCTGCTTCTGACGCTGCGTGGTGATCTTCCGGCGTTCGTCGCCGACCCGGCGGCTGATCCACACGAACGCCGGCAGCAGGAGCAGCGAGACGACGGTCAGCCGCCAGTCGAGGGCCAGCATCGCGATGATCGTGGCGACGACGCTGGTGAAGTTGGAGACCAGGGAGGTGGCCGTGGAGGTGACGGTGGCCTGCATGCCGCCGATGTCGTTGGCGATGCGGGACTGGACCTCGCCCGTGCGGGTGCGGGTGAAGAAGGCGAGCGACATGCGCTGCAACCGGCCGTAGACGGCGGTGCGCAGATCGTGCATGACGCGCTGGCCGACCGTCGTCGAGATCAGGGTCTGCAGGACGCCGAAGACGCTGGACAGTACGGCGCTGAGGATCATGCCGAGGGCCAGCAGGGTGAGCAGGCCGGTCCGTCCCTGGGGGATCGCGGTGTCGAGGATCGCCTTGAGCAGGAACGGCGTGGCGACCGATACCAGCGACGAGGCGCCGACGAGCAGGCCGACGACGAGCAGTCGGCCACGGTAGGGGCGGAAGAGTTTCAGGATGCGACGCACCTGCCGCGGCTGCTCCTCGGAGTCGTCGGGCGGCGTCCAGGCGGGTTCGTGGTCGGGTTTCATGAGCTCCTTCAGGAGGGGGTCGGCGACGACTGGCGGAGCGTAGCTCATTGTTACCTATACTCACAATGAACGTGGTCCTGATATTGTTCCCGCATGACCACCTCCGACCCCGACGGACTGCTCGCCGAGCAGCTGCTGCGGCTCACCCGCCGGGTGCACCGGATCCAGAAACGCCATCTCCAACAGCGTGCCCTGGGCATCACCCCGGCGCAGTCCCGGCTGCTGCGCACCCTCGTGCACTACGACTCGCCGCCCCGTATGGCCGACCTCGCCGAGCGGCTGGAAGTGGTGCCGCGTGCCGTGACGACACTGGTCGACGCCCTGGAGGCGAGCGGCAAGGTGCGCAGGGTTCCCGACCCGAGCAACCGCAGGGTGATCCGGATCGACCTCACGCCCGAGGGACGCGAGGCGCTGCGCGAGCTGCACGCAGCGCGCAGATCGGCCGCGGAGGAGATCCTCGCGCCTCTCACGGACGAGCAGCGGGAGGTGCTCGGGGGGCTGCTGGACACACTGGTCGACGGGGGGCTTGGCGGCGCCGACGCCGGCCAGATGCTCTCGTAGGCCCCCACACCAAGAGCCGCGTCCTGCCGCTCCTGGTTGCGGAGTGGCAACGCACGGCTCGTTGCGGCGAGTGATCAACGGGCCTCGGACGCAGGCTCCTTGGCCGACGCCGTGGGCAGAGCCGCTTCGTGGGCGTCCGGCACGAAGGCGATCTCCCCGTCCAGCACCTTCTTCGCCCGTACGGCATCCAGCGCGCGGTCCTCGCATCGCCGGTGCCACGGCGAGTCGGGCACCCGCAATGAGGCCTTGGTGACGGGAGGCGCGCGAGGTGAGTCCCGCGGTAGCCGGATCTGTGCGCTGCCACGGAAAACCGGTTGCCTTCGACCACGTGGTGACGCGAACCTTTCACGGCCTGTTCCCGCCGTGCACAGTCCTTTCCGTTTCGCATCCTCACCCCCTTCACCAACCGCCATCCCTTCCGCCCACCTGACACGAGCCACTGGGACGTCATGCAGATCCAAGACCTTCCGTATCCCGACCCAGGTGTGCCGGACGCGCGGTCGGGGCCGCGGTTCCTGTGGTGGCTCGGCCGGAATCAGCTGCGTGGACAGTTCAGATCGCTGGCCTGGGGACTGCTGCACTTCGTGTCGGTCTCCGCGTTGCCGTTCTGTGTGGGCTTCGCCGTCCAGGCCGTGATCGACCGATCCGGCTCCCGGCTCGCCCTCGCAGGCGGGCTGATGGCGCTGGCCTGCGCCGGCAACGCGATCGGCGACACCTTCCTGCATCGCGCGGCGGTCACCAACTGGATCACCGCGGCCGCTCGCGTCCAGCAACTCCTGGCTCGCAAGGCCGCGCTGCTGGGCTCCGCACTGACCCGGCGCGTCGCGGCGGGCGAGGTGGTGGCCGTCTCCACGGGTGATGTCGAGAAGATCGGCTGGTTCGTGGAGGCCGTGTCACGCTTCACCGCCGCGGCCGTCAGCATCGTGCTCGTCTGCGTCGGCCTGGTCGTCTACCAGCCGGCCCTCGGCGTGGTCGTCGCCGTGGGCCTGCCCGTCCTCGCGGTGGCGGTGCTGCCGCTGCTGCCCCGCGCGACCCGGCGCGCCGACTTCCAGCGCGAGAAAGCAGGACGGGCCACCGAGCTGGCCTCGGACACCGTCGCCGGGCTGCGCGTCCTGCGCGGCATCGGCGGTGAGGAACTGTTCCTCGACCGCTACCGCCGCGCATCCCAGGAGGTCCGCCACGCGGCCGTGCGCAGCGCCCGGATGTGGTCGCTGATCTCGGCCATCCAGGTACTGCTGCCGGGGCTGCTGCTGATCGCGGTCGTCTGGTACGGCGTGCACCTGGCCCGCCAGGGCCGGATCACCGTCGGTGAACTCGTCACCGTGTACAGCTCCGTCATGATCCTCACGTATCCGTTGCGGCACTTCGAGGAAATCGCGATGGCCTACTCCTTCTCGCGGCCTTCGGCCAGGCGGGCGGCGCGGGTTCTGTCCCTGGAGCGGGTCACGTCCGCCGAGGGGTCACGCGAGGCCGATCTGCCCTCGGGCGACCTGTACGACCCGGCCAGCGGTCTGCTCGCGCCGGCCGGCCGGCTCACCGCCGTGGTGTGCGGCGACCCGGACGCGGCGGGGCGACTGGCGGAACGCCTCGGCGGACACCCCACGGAGGCGGGCGCATCGGCGCTGCTCGACGGCGTCCCGCTGGACGAGCTGCCGCTCGACAGTGCTCGGACGGCCGTGCTGGTGCAGGACAAGGACCCGGTGCTTCTGTCGGGCTCGCTGCGCGAACTGCTCGACGTGCCCGCCTCGGGAGACGTCGGCGCCGAGGAGGCGCTGGCGGCCGCACAGTGCGGGGACGTGCTGACGGCACTCGTCCAGGGCTCGCTCGACACCGAGGACCCGATGGACGCCCGCATCACCGAACGCGGACGGTCCCTCTCCGGCGGCCAGCGCCAGCGGCTCGCACTGGCACGGTCGCTCATCACCGACCCGGAGGTGCTCGTCCTGGACGAACCGACCTCCGCCGTCGACTCCCACACCGAGGCCCGGATCGCGGAAGGCGTGCGCAGTCTGCGAACAGGCCGCACCACGGTCGTCTTCACCTCCTCGCCGCTGCTTCTGGACCGGGCCGACCGGGTGGTGCTCGTGCACGAGGGCGAGGTGGCGGCGGTGGGCGTGCACCGGGAACTGGTGCACAAGGAGCCCCGGTACCGGGCCGTGGTGACCCGCGAGACCGAGGACGAGGCCGCCCTGAGCGGCGCGCTGGACAAGCTGGATGAGCTGGACGAGATCGAGGAGACCGCATGATCGGCGTGGCGCCACCGGCCTACGACCCGGCGGCCCCGACGACGGCGAACACCCTGCCCGTCGGCGCCGCTGCGACCGTACGCGCCTATGTGGCCGAACTGTTCCGTCGGCACCGACGTGCCTTCCTGATCCTCATCACCGTCAACACCGTCGCCGTGGTCGCCTCGATGGCGGGTCCCTACCTGCTGGGCGGGCTCGTCGAGCGGGTGTCGGACGGGGCTCGTGAGCTGCACCTCGGCCTCACGGTGACGCTGTTCGTGCTGGCGCTGGTCGTGCAGGCCGTGTTCGTCCGCGAGGTGCGGCTGCGGGGCGCGATGCTCGGCGAGCGGATGCTGGCCGACCTGCGCGAGGACTTTCTCGTGCGGTCGGTCGGGCTGCCACCGGGTGTCCTGGAGCGGGCCGGCACGGGCGACCTGCTGTCCCGGATCACGACCGACATCGACCGGCTCGCCAACGCCATGCGCGAGGCCGTGCCCCAGCTGGCGATCGGCGTTGTGTGGGTGTGTCTGCTGCTGGGCGGGCTGGTCGTCACGGCACCTCCGCTGGCGGGCGCCGTGCTGCTGGCGCTGCCGCTGCTGGTGGTCGGCTGCCGCTGGTACTTCCGGCGGGCGCCGGCCGCCTACCGCTCGGAGGCCGCCGGGTACGCGGCCGTCGCCGCCGCCCTCGCCGAGACCGTGGACGCCGGGCGCACGGTCGAGGCGCACCGCCTCGGCGCCGACCGGGTTCAGCTGTCGGACCGGCGGATAAGGGAGTGGACGGCCTGGGAGCGCTACACGCTCTGGCTGCGGTCGGTGCTCTTCCCGGTCATCAGCATCACGCACGTGACGGTGCTCGCCTCGGTCCTCATGGTCGGCGGGGTCTTCGTGCTCCAGGGCTGGATCGGGGTCGGCCAGCTGACGACGGGTGCGTTGATCGCGCAGATGCTCGTCGACCCGGTGGGCCTGATCCTGCGCTGGTACGACGAGCTGCAGGTCGCCCAGGTGTCGCTGGCCCGGCTGGTCGGCGTCCGGGACGTCGAGCCGGACGCCGGTGACGACCGGCTCGCTCCCGACGGGCGCGACGTGCACGCCGACCGGGTGCACTTCGGCTACCTCGAGGGCGTGGACGTGCTGCGCAAGGTGTCCCTGGAGGTCGCCCCCGGCACCCGGCTGGCGCTGGTGGGCCCCTCTGGCGCCGGCAAGTCCACACTGGGACGGCTGCTCGCCGGGATCTACGCGCCCCGGAACGGCCGGATCACCCTCGGCGGTGCGGAACTGTCCCGCATGACCGCGGAACGCGTCCGCTCCCATGTGGCCCTCGTCAACCAGGAGCACCACGTCTTCGTGGGCTCCCTGCGCGACAACCTCCTGCTCGCCCTCCCCCACTCCCGGCTTCGTTCGAGCGAGGGGACCTCGGCCGACGCCGTCGACGCCGAGCTGTGGGCGGCGCTCGGGGCGGTCGACGCGGACGGGTGGGCACGTGCGCTGGACGACGGTCTGGACACCGAGGTCGGTTCGGGCGGACTGGCGCTCACGCCGGCCCAGGCCCAGCAGATCGCGCTGGCCCGGCTGGTACTGGCCGACCCGCACACACTGGTCCTGGACGAGGCGACCTCCCTGCTCGACCCGCGCGCGGCACGTCACCTGGAACGGTCCCTGGCCCGCGTCCTCGACGGGCGCACGGTCGTCGCCATCGCCCACCGGCTGCACACCGCCCACGACGCGGACGTGATCGCCGTCGTCGAGGACGGTCGGATCAGCGAGCTGGGCAGCCACAACGAGCTGGTCGCGGCCGACGGGGCGTACGCAGCGCTGTGGCGCTCGTGGCATGGGTGAGGGATCGTGCTGCCGCCAGGCCACGGCACTACAGGAGGCGGCCCCAGGCCGGGCCCTGTGACTGCGGTGGATCGCCCGAGGCCGGCCCCATGTGGCCACGGTGGTCCACCCCAGGTCATGGCCTGTGCCTGTGGCGGACCGCGCCGAGCCGGGGCCCGTGCCGTTGCGCTCGGGCGAAGAGGGGTGGAAGGCTGGATAGCGGCGCAGGCTCGGGGAGCGCCCGCGAACCCCGCGAGATCGCGTCGGGCGCAGTCTGTGTCCCCCGTACGGGCGGCCCGAGGCCGACCGTGGTGGGAACGGCCCCGTCTTCACCACCTGGAGGTACCTGTGAACAGCGCCGACGGATGGGGGGACGACGTCTACCAGCCCGACGGGTCCGAGCAAAGGGAGGACACGGGGCTGCTCGACGTGGAGGACACCCTGGAGAACGACGGTGTCAGCGATCCCCTCGACCGGGGCTGGTCCCCTCCGGAGAGGCCGTGGGCGGTGGAGCGCGCGGATGTGACGGCGGCCGAGCGCCAGCGAGGGGAGACGCTGGACCAGCGGCTCGACGAGGAACTGCCCGATCCAGCCGTACCCGACGGTGACGGCATCGGCGACCGCGACACCGACGGCGAACTCCTGGACAACGAGGTCGGCGCCGCCCGCTCCGGCCGCCTCGTGGCCCCCGACGAGGGAGCGCACGAGGACGAGGAGAGCGCGCTGATCGCCTCGGACGTCGGAATCGACGGCGCGGCCGCCTCCGCCGAGGAGGCCGCGATGCACATCGTCGACGAGGACACCCTCTCCGGCTGACCCGCGCCCCACCTGCCCGATGCCCTCAGCACCGCCGTACCAGGAGCAGCCATGCAGCAGGACAAGCACCCCGACTACCACCCCGTCGTCTTCCGCGACCGCGCTGCCGGCTACGCGTTCCTGACTCGCTCCACCGCGACCAGCGACCAGACGATCGAGTGGGACGACGGCGAGACCTACCCGGTGGTGGACGTGGAGATCTCCTCCGAGAGCCACCCGTTCTACACCGGCAAGGCCCGCACGGTGGACACCGAGGGCCGCATCGCCCGCTTCGAACGGCGGTACGGCGAGGGATCTCGGCAGACTTCCGACTGAGGCAGCGCCGGAGGCCGGCCGGCCGACACCCGACCCGGCCGGGACGGCGCCGTGCCTCAGATGAAGTTGAGCGCGGCCGCGCCGCCCACTCCCCCGAGCAGCATGAACGCCGGCATCAGCACCTTGAGCTCCACCCAGCTGCCCGCGCGGAACCGCATGCCCTTCGGCGGCCCGACCGGGTACCACCGCTTGCGGCCCACCGGAATCGGCCACAGTATCGGGCAGCCCGAGACGGTGAGCGCGTCCCCGATGTCGTGCACCAGTGCGCCGAGCACGATCGGCAGGCCCAGCCACAGGTACTCCTGGCCCGGCGCCGTGAACAGCCAGTCCGCGCCGTTGCCCGGCTTGTCCAGCACGCCGGCGAGGATCCACGCGCTCGTCGCGGCCAGCAGCCACACCAGGACGTCGCTGCTGGAACCCCGAGCCGCCCGCCACAGCAACCCCTCGATGGCCAGCACCATGTGCACGAAGAGGATCGCCAGCACCGCCCAGCGTCCGCCGGTGATCGCCAGGACCGAGGTACCCGCGCCGATCAGGACCGCCCACAGCCAGGTGTGGGTGAGCGTGCGGTGGCCGCCGGAGCGGCGTGGATCGCCCTGCTTCCTGGTGGCCTTGTAGACGGCGTAGGAGAGCTTGTCGACGATCTCGCACACCCAACGCGAGATCGGCCCGAAGGCGCGTGAGATGGTGGCGGCCTTGTGGTCGAGGTCGGGGGCGAGCGCGGCGCCTGCGCAGATCAGTGCGCCGCACAACAGAACCGGCCAGGGCATCGGGCGTCCGGCCGCGGCGGCGGCCGCACCGACACCGAGCCAGGCTGCGGCCCCCGAAAGAGAGTGTGCTGGTCCCATCATCGCCGTAGCCCGCCCCGTTCCTTGTGTGCCGCTGTCCGGTTGACCTGGTGCGCCGACGTCGTGTCGGCGACACAGCGTAGCGTTCGCGATCTTCGTGCGGGCATCCGATTCCCTGATCGGGCGAGAGGCCAGGCAAGATGGGGGCGTGACCCTCATCGATCAGCTGCCGCAGACCGCCGACCCCGACGCCCTCTACGAAGCCTTCGAGTCGTGGGCCCAGGAGCGCGGTCTCACGCTCTACCCCCACCAGGAGGAGGCGCTGATCGAGGTGGTCTCCGGCGCGAACGTGATCGTGTCGACCCCCACCGGCTCCGGTAAGAGCATGATCGCCGCGGGCGCTCACTTCGCCGCGCTGGCCCGGGACGAGGTCACCTTCTACACGGCTCCGATCAAAGCACTCGTCTCGGAGAAGTTCTTCGAACTGTGCAAGCTGTTCGGCACCGAGAACGTCGGCATGCTCACCGGTGACGCGTCGGTCAACGCCGACGCCCCGGTCATCTGCTGCACTGCCGAGGTACTCGCGTCGATAGCGCTGCGTGACGGCAAGGATGCGGACATCGGCCAGGTCGTCATGGACGAGTTCCACTTCTACGCGGAGCCGGACCGCGGCTGGGCGTGGCAGATCCCCCTGCTCGAGCTGCCGCAGGCGCAGTTCATCCTCATGTCGGCCACGCTCGGCGACGTCTCGATGTTCGAGAAGGACCTCACCCGGCGCACCGGCCGCCCGACCGCGGTGGTCCGCTCGGCGACCCGTCCTGTGCCGCTCTCCTACGCCTACCGGCGCACCCCGCTGACGGAGACGCTGACCGAACTGCTGGAGACCAAGCAGGCTCCCGTCTACATCGTGCACTTCACTCAGGCCCAGGCCGTGGAGCGTGCGCAGGCACTGATGAGCATCAACATGTGCTCGCGCGAGGAGAAGGAGCAGATCGCCGAGCTGATCGGCAACTTCCGCTTCACCACCAAGTTCGGGCGCAATCTCTCCCGATACGTCCGGCACGGCATCGGCGTGCATCACGCCGGCATGCTGCCCAAGTACCGCCGCCTGGTGGAGAAGCTGGCACAGGCCGGTCTGCTGAAGGTCATCTGCGGCACCGACACCCTTGGCGTCGGTGTCAACGTGCCCATTCGGACCGTGCTGTTCACGGCTCTGACGAAGTACGACGGCAGCCGCGTGCGCACGCTGCGCGCGCGTGAGTTCCACCAGATCGCGGGGCGTGCGGGGCGTGCCGGCTTCGACACGGCGGGCTTTGTCGTCGCCCAGGCTCCGGAGCACGTGATCGAGAACGAGAAGGCGCTGGCCAAGGCGGGCGACGATCCCAAGAAGCGCCGGAAGGTCGTCCGCAAGAAGGCGCCCGAGGGCTTCGTCGCCTGGAGCGAGGACACCTTCGACAAACTCATCGCCTCCGAGCCGGAGCCGCTGACGTCCCGCTTCCGGGTGACGCACACGATGCTGCTGTCGGTGATCGCCCGGCCGGGCAACGCGTTCAAGGCGATGCGGCACCTCCTGGAGGACAACCACGAGCCGCGCAAGCAGCAGGTGCGGCACATCCGGCGCGCGATCGCCATCTACCGCTCGCTGCTGGACGGCGGCATCGTCGAGAAACTGGACGAGCCGGACGCCGAGGGGCGCATCGTCCGGCTCACCGTGGATCTGCAGCAGGACTTCGCGCTGAACCAGCCGCTGTCCACCTTCGCCCTGGCCGCCTTCGAGCTGCTGGACCCCGAATCGCCCTCGTACGCCCTGGACATGGTGTCCGTCGTCGAGTCGACGCTCGACGACCCGCGGCAGATCCTCGTCGCCCAGCAGAACAAGGCGCGGGGCGAGGCCGTCGCCGCCATGAAGGCGGACGGCGTCGAGTACGAGGAGCGCATGGAGCGCCTCCAGGACATCACCTACCCCAAGCCCCTGGAGGAGCTGCTCTTCCACGCGTACAACACGTACCGCAAGAGCCACCCGTGGGTCGGCGACCATCCGCTGTCGCCGAAGTCCGTCATCCGGGACATGTACGAACGGGCGCTGTCCTTCACGGAATTGGTCTCCCACTACGAGCTGGCCCGTACCGAGGGCATCGTGCTGCGCTACCTGGCCAGCGCCTACAAGACCCTCGAGCACACCATCCCGGACGATCTCAAGTCCGAGGACCTGCAGGATCTGATCGAGTGGCTCGGCGAGATGGTGCGTCAGGTCGACTCCAGCCTGCTGGACGAGTGGGAACAGCTCGCCAACCCCGAGGAGATGACCGCCGAGGAGGCGCAGGAGAAGGCCGACCAGGTCAAGCCGGTCACCTCGAACGCGCGCGCCTTCCGCGTCCTCGTCCGCAACGCCATGTTCCGCCGTGTCGAGCTCGCCGCCCTCGACCAGGTCGAGGAGCTGGGCGAGATGGACGCCGAGTCCGGATGGGACGCCGATGCCTGGGGCGAGGCGATGGACAAGTACTGGGACGAGTACGACAGCCTGGGCACCGGCCCGGACGCCCGGGGTCCCAAGCTGCTGCTGATCGAGGAGGAGCCGGAGAACGGGCTGTGGCGCGTCCGGCAGATCTTCGACGACCCGAACAGCGATCACGACTGGGGCATCAGCGCCGAGATCGACCTCACGGCCTCCGACGCCGAGGGCCGTGCCGTGGTCCGCATCACCGACGTCGGACAGCTGTGAGTACAGGAGAAGGACATCCATGACAAACCCGGCCGAGAGGCTCGTCGATCTGCTCGACCTGGAGCAGATCGAGGTCAACATCTTCCGTGGTCGCAGCCCCCACGAGTCCCTGCAGCGTGTCTTCGGCGGGCAGGTGGCCGGCCAGGCGCTGGTCGCCGCAGGGCGCACCACGGAGGGCGACCGCCCGGTGCACTCGCTGCACGCGTACTTCCTGCGCCCGGGTCGGCCGGGCGTGCCGATCGTGTACCAGGTCGAACGGGTCAGGGACGGGCGGTCGTTCACGACTCGCCGGGTCACCGCCGTACAGCAGGGCCGCACGATCTTCAATCTCACCGCCTCCTTTCACAAGCCTGAGGTTGGGAGCTTCGAGCACCAGCTGCCGCCGGCGCGTGAGGTGCCGGCCCCGGATTCCCTGCCGTCGGTCGTGGACGAGGTCCGGGAGCATCTGGGCGCGCTGCCCGAGCAGTTGGAGCGGATGGCGCGCCGTCAGCCCTTCGACATCCGGTATGTGGACCGGCTGCGCTGGACGCCCGAGGACGTCAAGGGTGCCGAGCCGCGCAGTGCGGTGTGGATGCGCGCGGTCGGACCGCTCGGCGACGACCCGCTGGTGCACACCTGCGCGTTGACGTATGCCAGCGACATGACCCTGTTGGACGCGGTCCGCATCCCGGTCGAGCCGCTGTGGGGGCCGCGGGGGTTCGACATGGCGTCGCTGGACCACGCGATGTGGTTCCACCGGCCGTTCCGCGCGGACGAGTGGTTCCTGTACGACCAGGAGTCCCCGATCGCCACGGGCGGGCGAGGGCTTGCGCGCGGGCGGATCTACGACCTTCAGGGGCGGCTGCTGGTGTCCGTCGTCCAAGAGGGGCTTTTCAGGGCGCTGTAGGGAAGGTCAGGCCGTCCCGGGCATGGGCCGTTCAGGGCGCTGTGAGTCAGGTGCTTCTGCGGCGCAGCCAGCCCAGCAGGCGGTGGGTTCGCTCCGGCTCGGACGGGTGTGCAGCGTGCTGTGGTGCCGGCGGCGCCTGCCGGGGTGCGGGGCGGGGCGCGGGCCGGTGCTCGCGCGCCTCGTCCAGGGCTTGTGCCAGGTCCGCCCGCAGCCAGCCGATCTCGTCCGGGTCACCCGCCGTCATGATCCTCTCGGCGAGCTGCGCGGTCGGTGAACCGGGGGCACCATGGTTCGGTGGCCCCGGTCGGAACCGGTTGAGGTGGGCGCGCTCGTAGGGGTCCTTGGCGATGTCCGCGATCTGGACGGGATCGAGCAGGGCGGCCAGGGCCCCGGCGCGCTGCCACGGGTCCTCGGCCTGGCGCAGCAGGAATCCCAGATGCCGCCCCCGCCAGTTGCGGGGGCGGAGGTCCAGTCCGGTGTCCAACTGCTCCCGCAGTCCTTCGGGCATACGCCCCTTCACCAGGCGGGCGTTCTTCTCGTCGGCCGCGAACTGCCGGATTTCGTCGGCCAGATACAGCCATACGAGTGCCCGATAGCGGTTCAGGTAGAAGTAGACGGGCACCACCAGGCCCAGACGGGCGAGGCGGGTGAACCTCTCCTTCGTCACCTCCATGATGGCCGCGGCTTCGCCGGTACCCACGGCCCGCACGCTCTCGTGGAGCGACTGGGGAAACCCGTCCTCCGCGCGCAGCCGGTCAATTTCGGCGGGCGTCACGCGACGCCCTCCCCCGCCTTCGTCGGGCACGGTGCGGATGCGGCCCAGGTGCACGGCCAGATCGAACTCGCGCCGCTTGAGGCCCAGTTCGCGAGCCGCACGGCTCGGCGTGTACGTCACACGGTCCGGTGTCGTGATGGTGTTGCCTGACATGGTCCGTCTCCCCCGTGGAGTCATCTGCTCACGCTGTGTGCGCTCGCCGTGACACAAACCGTAGCCGGTCGCACAGATCTCGTGGCCGGCCTGTGGATAACTCCACGAGGGTCGAAGAACCTGCAGGTCAGGGGTCTAGCCGGGTGCGCTCGGGCTGTCGGGCGTCCACGCCGAGGTGCTCGCCGACCCGGTTGACGAGCAGCGTCATCTCGTAGGCGATCTGACCGATGTCGGCCTCCGCGGCGCTGAGCACGCACAGGCAGCTGCCGCTGCCCGCCGCCGTGACGAAGAGCACCGCATCATCGAACTCCACCATCGTCTGGCGCACCTGTCCGGCGCCGAAGTGACGCCCCGATCCCTTGGCCAGGCTGTGCAGTCCGGACGCGACGGCGGCGAGATGCTCGGCGTCCTCGCGTCGTAGGCCGGTACTCGCTCCCGTCACCAGCCCGTCGTTGGACAGGACCAGGGCGTGCCGCACATGTTCGACACGCTCGGTCAGATCGTCCAGTAGCCAGCCGAGTCCCTGGTTGTGCGCCATGATTCGGTCTCCCCGTGTGATGAC
The DNA here is from genome assembly GCF_004187715.1 of Streptomyces sp. F001. Taxonomy (GTDB): domain Bacteria; phylum Actinomycetota; class Actinomycetes; order Streptomycetales; family Streptomycetaceae; genus Streptomyces; species Streptomyces flavusporus. The sequence continues at coordinate 474,439 of NZ_QZWF01000001.1, forward strand.
TCCCCCTGGCCGGAGGATCTCTCCGCCAGCCTTCCCCACGACCGGCGCGCGGGGCAAGGAACATGGGGGCATGGCAGAGAAGATGACCGACAAGGAATGGCGGGAGTTCGTCTCGCACGGTACCCGCACCGGCAAGCTGTCGACGGTCCGGACCGACGGGAGCCCGCATGTGACGCCGATCTGGTTCCTGCTCGACGGAGACGAGGTGGTGTTCAACACGGGCAAGGGGAGTGTGAAGGGGCGCAATCTGGCGCGGGACGGCCGGGTCGCCCTCTGCGTGGACGACGACCGGCCGCCGTTCGACTACGTGGTGCTGCAGGGCCGCGCCCGTCTTTCCGAGGACCTCGACGAGCTCCGGCTCTGGGCCACGCGCATCGGTGCGCGGTACATGGGTGAGGAGCGTGCCGAGGAGTTCGGTGCCCGCAACGGTGTGCCGGGCGAACTCCTCGTCCGCGTCACGATCGACAAGGTCGTGGCGCAGAAGTCCGTGGCCGGCTGAAGCCCCCTCAGGCAAGGCGGTCATCCCACGGAGTCGAGCAGCCGGGCGGTGTGCATCCGTCCGGCGTACTCGACGAGTCGGATCAGGACCTCCTTTCCCGAGTCGCGATCGCGGGCGTCGCAGAGCACGACGGGCGTGCCCTGGTCGAGGTCGAGGGCGCGGGAGACATCCTGGGCGCCGTAGGTCCGGGCCCCCGGGAAGCAGTTGACGGCCACCACGAACGGGATGTGCCGGTGCTCGAAGTAGTCCACCGCCGGGAAGCAGTCCTCGAGGCGACGGGTGTCGGCCAGCACCACAGCTCCGAGGGCCCCCTGCGACAACTCGTCCCACAGGAACCAGAAGCGGTCCTGGCCGGGCGTGCCGAACAGGTAGAGGGAGAGACCGGACCGGATCGTGATGCGGCCGAAGTCCATGGCGACGGTCGTCGTGACCTTCTGGTCCACGCCGTCGGTGTCGTCCACCAACTGGCCCGCCTCGCTGAGCAGTTCCTCGGTGCGCAGCGGCCTGATCTCGCTGACCGCACCCACCAGGGTGGTCTTGCCCACGCCGAATCCGCCGGCGACCAGTATCTTCAGCGCCAGGGCGGCCGTCTCGCCACCTGTGGCGTCCAAGGCCTCGGAGACCATCGATCACTTCTCTCGGGAGTGCCGGCAGGGATGGACGTCGGTACGTGCGTGCCGTGACCCGGCACGTCGTCCGCGCACGGCTTCGGTGCATGGGCGCGAAGTCAGCATGAGGTGGTCCGGGTCCGGTGCGTTCATCTACAGCGCCCGCAGTCCTTCGATGACCTCGCGCAGAATCCGTTCGTCGGGCAGCTGCGCGGGCGGCACCGGACGGCTGACCGTGACGCAGCCGAGCTCCAGGAGGTCGCCGAGGAGGACCCGGACGACGCCGACGGGGAGGTCGGCGTCCGCGGCCAGCTCGGCGACCGACTGGGTTTCCGTGCGGCACAGCTCGATCAGGGTGCGGTGCTCCGGCCCGAGCGCGATGTCGTCGTCGACGTCCGGAGCGCCCGGGTCGAGTGTGACCAGGGCAATCAGGTCGAACCGCACCCCGGTGGGGCCGGGCTTGGTGCGGCCTCCCGTCATGGCGTACGGGCGGACCAGCGGGCCGGCCTCGCTGTCGTACCACTGGCTGCCCTGCTGGTGCGGGGTGCCCTGGATGTCCTCGGTCATGGCTGTGGACCGCCTTCTCGCCTCATCCGGCGGCGGGCGGCCGCGCGCCGACGCGCGGCGCCGTGTAGAGATGCTCACCGACGCGCTTGACCAGCCGTGCCATCTCGTACGCCACCAGGCCGATGTCGGCGGTCACTGCGGTGAGGACGGCGAGGCAGGAGCCGTCGCCGGCCGCGGCCACGAACAGGAAGGCGTCGTCCATCTCCACCATGGTCTGGCGCACACCGCCGGCGCCGAAGTGCCGGCCCACCCCCTTGGCGAGGCTGTGGAATCCGGAGGCGACCGCGGCGAGGTGTTCCGCGTCCTCGCGGCCGAGGTCGGTGGAGGCGCCCACCGCGAGCCCGTCGTTGGAGAGCACCACGGCATGCCGTACTTCGTGCACACGCAGTACCAAGTCGTCCAGCAGCCAGTCGAGTTCGCCGGACCTCCCCCGCTCTCGGCTTCGCTCGAGCGGGGGGACCCCCACGGCGGCTCTCATGCTCGGGTCCTGGATCATGCGGAGTCTCCTTCACTGCTGTCGCTGCCGCCTGCGGGATCCGGTGCGGCACCGCGGCCGGGTTGCCGGCCGCCACCGCGCGCCCATCCGTCGCGATAGGCCGCCATCCGGTCCCGTACGAGTTCGGGGGTACGCCGGTCGTCGTTCCGGGGGTCGGAGGGCTGCGCCGTGTCCTCGGGGCGCCGGTCGCGCAGTTGGGGTGCGAGGTTCGCCTGCCGTACGCGGCGTGGGAGGTCTTCGGAGCCTTCGGAGTTGTCCGTGGGCCGGTGCAGGCGCAGGGTGGCCACTCCGGGAGGCGGGGTTTCGGGGCCGGTCTCCGCCGCCGGGACCGGAGCTACGAGGGCGGGCCGGTCGGCCGTCCGGGGGACGGCCTCCTGAAGCCGGGGGACGGCCTCCTGATGTCGGGGGCCGCCGGGCACGCGCGCGTACTCGGGTTCCGTTTCCACCGCCTTGTTGGGGGAACGTTCCGGCGCGCCGCTGTGCAGCAGGGCCGTGGGCAGCAGGACGACCGCCGTGGTGCCGCCGTAGGGCGAGGTGCGCAGGTGCACCTTGATCTCGTGCCGTGCCGCGAGTCTGCTGACCACGAACAGACCGAGCCGGTCGCTGTCGAACAGGTCCAGGGCCTCGGACTGGGCGATACGGCGGTTCGCCTCGGCGAGGGTTTCCTTGCCCATGCCCAGGCCGCGGTCCTCGACCTCGACGGCGTAGCCGTTGCCGACGGGTTCTCCGGTGATGCGCACGCGCGTGTGCGGGGGCGAGAACTGGGCGGCGTTCTCCACGATCTCGGCGAGGAGGTGCGTGAGGTCGGCGACGGCGGCGCCGATGACGGAGGCCTCGGGGAGCTGTCGTACCTCCACGCGCGCGTAGTCCTCGACTTCGGAGACGGCCGCGCGGACGACGTTCGTGAGAGGCACCGGCATGCGCCAGGCCCGGCCGGGTGCCGCGCCGGAGAGGATGATCAGGCTTTCCGCGTGGCGCCGCATGCGGGTGGTGAGGTGGTCGAGCCGGAACAGGTCGCTGAGTTCGTTCGGGTCCTCGGAGCGGCGTTCCATGCTGTCGAGGAGGCTCAGCTGGCGGTGGACGAGGACCTGGCTGCGGCGGGCGAGGTTGACGAAGACCCCCGAGATGCCGCTGGCGAGTTCGGCACGCTCCACGGCGGCCCGCAGCGCGGCTCGGTGCACACTGCCGAGGGCCTCGGCGACCTGGCCGGTCTCGTCCTCCGCGGGCGGCCCGGGCGGTGCCTCGGCCCGCACGTCGATCTCCTCGCCCGCGCGCAGCTTCCGCATGGCTTCGGGGAGTTTGCGGCGGGCTATCTCCAGGGCGCTGTTGCGCAGACTCACCAGCTCGACGACGAGGGCACGTCCGATGCGTACGGAGATCACCAGGGACGCGGCGACGGCGGCGAGTCCGAGGAGTACGGCGGCGCCTGCAGGGGTGAGCAGTCCGCGGGTGAACGGGTCGGCCCGGTCCGCGACACCGCGGGCGGCGTCCTGTTCGATCGTGCGCATGCCGCCCTGCACGCGTGCGTGTGCCCGCTCCCAGTCGGCTTCGGGTGCGACCTCGATCGCCCGGGCGCCCGGGCCGACGGTCAGGACCTCGTCCTCGAGGGTGCCGAGGGCGGCGTAGTCACCGCCGTCGGCGAGGTTCCGCCAGGCGGCGCGTTCGTCACCGCGCAGGTCGGCGACGGCGGACTGGGTCAGGGCGCGGCGGGTGTCGACGGCGCCGGTGAACAGCCGCAGCCGCTCGCCGCCCAGGCCACCCGCGAGGCGCGCGCTGGTGATCAGCACGTCCTCCTGGGCCAGGGCCTCGCCCGCGCGGGAGAATTCGAGCAGTACGCGCGCGTCGGAGCCGAGTTCGGCGTCCTGGATGCCGGTGAGCGCGCCGCCCACGCCGAGGGCCGTGGAGATGGTCTTGGTGTAGCGGTCGTACGTCTCGTCCCATCCGGCGCGGCGGTCGAGCACCGCGGTCCGCAGCGGGTGCAGTTGCTCGGCTCCGGTGACGAAGGCGTCGAGGCGCTGGGCCACTCCCGCGGGCAACTCCTGGCCGTCCGCGACGGTGCTGCGGTCACCGAGCCGCAGTTCCGCCACTGCCCGGTCCGTGCGCTGCGCGAGCTGCTTGAGGTCGCCGCCCTGTCCTGCGGAGGGGTCGGTCGCATGGCGTACGGCGGCGGCGCGCTCGGCCTGGAGTGCGGCCACCGCGGCCGCGACGGGGGCCCGTACCTCGGAGTCCACGCGCTGCAACTGCCGCAGCCGGGAGACGTCCTGGACGGTGGTGACGGTCGCGTACGCCCACAGGGCCAGCAGTGACACGACGGGCACCATCAACAGGCAGACGATCTTGGCGCGGACGGTGCGCGGTCGGATGCGCCAGTGATCCGCGCGCGGGGACCCGCCCTCCGGCGCCGCATCGGTGGCCTGGTCCGGGCCCTCGTCCGCCGGTGGTCCGGCGTGCGCGCGGCGGCCGCGTACGGGGGGTGCGGACGGCGTCTGGGCGCCTGACGTGGGCGTCCTACGGGGTGTACGCATGGCCTCCTCGCTCGGAAGGGTTCGGGGACGTGCCGGTGCGCATGCGCCGTCAGCGGGCGACGCTCTCGACGGGCCGCTGGGCCGACACGGATGCCTCGCGCTCCCCCGCCGTCGGCGACAGCGCCACGAAGGCCGAGGTCAGGAAGAGGTAGGACCCGAGGCCGACGGCGAGGGGGAAGACGAACTGCATCGCCGTGGCCCCGGGCAGGACCTCGCCGGAGGGGGTGACCTGCACGCGTACCGCGAACATCCCCGTGTAGTGCATGCTGCTCACCGCCGCTCCCATGACGAGGGAGGCTACGGTGACCGCGACGGGCGACTTGATGTTGAGGGCCGCCCACAGGGCCGCTGTCGCCGCGACGACGGCGATCACGACGGAGAGGGCGACGAGCATCGGGTCGTACGTCACGTCACCGTGCAGTCGGACCGCCGCCATGCCCAGGTAGTGCATGCTCGCGACCCCCAGCCCGGTGGTGAGACCGCCGAGGAGCAGGGCACGGGTCCGGTCGCGGCCGTAGCCGACCGCGAAGACGCCGGCGCTGACCACGATCATGGCCACGAGAAGACTGAGGACGGTCAGCGGTACGTCGTAGCGGATCTCGGTGCCGTTGACGCTGAAGCCGAGCATGGCCACGAAGTGCATGGTCCAGATGCCCGTGCCGATGGCCGAGGCGGCCGTGACGAGCCAGTTGCGGCGTGAACGCCCCGTGGCGCCGAGCGCGCGGACGGTGCAGCGGAGCCCGAGTGCGGCGCCTATGCAGGCCATCGCGTACGACAGCACGGGGGTCAGCCAGCCGAAGGCGGCGTGGTCCAGGTGTCCCATGACCCCGGGACGCTAGTCGGGGCACGGGCGCACAAAGGGGGCGCATTTCGAAAGCTGTTGGAATATGACGCAGAAATGTACCTGAACGATCGCGTCCAGCTCGAACATGTGCGCCGACGTGTCATCCGTGACGGTGAGGGATCATGCGGAACATGAACGACGACCGTACGCACGTCCAGGAGTTCTTCGCCGCCCGCGCAGCCGACTGGGACAGCCGGTTCCCCGACGACGGCCCCGCCTACGCGGCGGCGGTGGCCGAGCTCGGTCTTCACGAGGGCGATCGGGTCCTCGATGCCGGCTGCGGCACCGGACGTGCCCTGCCGCCCCTGCGGGCGGCCGTGGGGCCCTCCGGAGTGGTCCTCGGCGCCGATCTGACACCCGCCATGCTCGAAGCCGCCGTACGGGCCGGACGGGACCGCGACGGGCGGCTGCTGCTCGCGGACGTGGCGGCGCTGCCGTTGCGCGCGCGATCGCTCGACGCGGTGTTCGCGGCGGGCCTGATCGCCCACTTGCCCGACCCGGCCGAGAATCTGCGGGAGCTGGCGCGTGTGGTGCGCCCCGGCGGCAGACTGGCGCTCTTCCACCCGATCGGACGGGAGGCGCTCGCCGCCCGCCAGGGCCGGCAGATCACCCCGGATGACCTCCGCGCGGAGCCCAACCTGCGTGTCCTGCTGACCCGTTCGGGGTGGCGCATGACGTCGTACGTCGACGAGGATGCCCGCTTCCTGGCCCTGGCCGTCCGCGAGAGCTGACCCGTGGTCGAACGGACCGGTCCGGCCGCTCACCGCGCCGTCCCTCTTCTGTCGCCGAAGCTCCAACTCTACGTTGAGGAGCGGCTGATGAACGATCGGCGACGCCATGGAGGGGGAAGGTGGTCACAGTGTTCGACAGAGTCCGCAAGTCCTGGGCAGGATTCCGCGAGGCCTTGCGATCGGAGCGGGACTCCGGCGAGGACAAACGTACACACAACCTGTTCGAGGCGGCCGCCGCATACGTGTCGGCGTGCGCGGAGGACGACCAGGAGCGGATCGACGAGGCTGCGGGCTGGGTGTCGCCGGAGGCGCTGTCGTTCGGGGTGAACGAGCTGGCGTGCCGGGCCGTCATCGCGCTGGCGCGGGAGCGCGACGAGTCGCCGCGGACCGTCGCCCGTGCGCTCCTGGGACTGCCGTCGGCCTGACGTACCCGCCCAGGGCGGGCGATTCCGCCCCGGCCAGCCGGATAACCCCAGCTCCGGATGGTCCGCGGAGTCGTGACAAGCTCGTCCCGGTCGCACTAGGGTGCGCGCCGTTGGACGAACTCCTGGGGAGGCTGGGATGGCCGGGACGGACGAGAGCGCCGTCGCCGCCGCGGACGATGCGCTCTATGTGCTCACGGCGGTGCTGCTGACGCCGGCGCAGTTCCCGAGCGTGCTGGGCGACGACTACCCGGAGGCCTGCGCGGCGCTCGGTCTCGCGCCGCTCGCCGACGGGTACGGCCTGGTGCTCGGACAGGACGGCGACGGCGCACGGTGGACGGTCGTCACCGACGACGTGTCGCTGGTCGCCGTCGCCATCGCCTCCTGGGACTGCGGCATGGAGTACGACCTGTCGCCCGACGAGCGCTCCGTCGTCGCGGCCCTGCCCGGCTGGCCCCTGGCGGTCGCCGTTGCGGCGCCCGGCGTGCCCGAGCCGCACGATCCCGACCCCGACCCCGCGGACGGTCCCCCGCTGTGTCCCCCCGACACCAGCAACTGGGGGCCGGCCCAGCGACGGCTCGGCGCCGACGAGATCGCCCTCCAGTGGGCGGTGTGGCGCGAGCAGATCGACGACGCCGAGTTCGTGACGCCGGACGGTCCCGCCGGGGCCGCGGAGGGCGGGGACGGCAAGGACGCGAGCCCAGGGCGCACCGGCATCCGGCGCGTGCTCGCCGAGGCGCGCGCGTACGTGGACGCCCCGCCGCCGCTCGGCCGCGTCCGCTCGTCCTTCGCCCCGGGAGACGCACGAACGCTGCGGGCCGACGGTCCCGGTTGGTCGCTGGTGGCCAGGACCGACGACATCGCGTTCGTGCTGCTCGACGAGGTGCCCGGCGAGGTCCTGCCGGTGGGCCGGGGGCCGGAACTGCCGGGTCTGCTGGAGGCGCTCGACAAGATGGCCGTACGGCCCAGCTGATCCGGGACTCCCTCCATAGGGCTACACACCCTCGCCTGTCAGGGACATCCATACGGAGACGGCGTCATATGTGGTGCCAGTCCATGGAAGACGCGCATGGGGAGCCGCACGATAGGGCAGCCCGCGGCTCTGCTCCCTTACCGCTCCCCGGCATGCTCTGGAGGCCTCGATGCGTCCTTCCCGTGGTGTTCCCTCGGTTGCCGCCGCCCTTGCGGCAGCGATTGTGGCAGCAGCTCTCAGCGCGCCGACACCCGCCGCTGCCGCGGGCGTCGGCGACAGCCACTGCGAACGACAGGAACGTGTGCACGTGCCGGGCGCGGAGTTCCAGCGAACCGCCTGTCTGGCCGACCTGACCACCACGGGACTGGCCGGCACCCCGTACACCGACCTGGCCGACCAGGCGGGCCTGACCGCCCGGGCCACCCGAACGCCTTCCGGCGTGCCCGGGGTGCAGGTCGACGGCTACTTCCCGGACTCCTCGCGTTTCAACGCCACGCACGGCTGGCGGCATGACGCGCAGTTCGTGATCCGCCTGCCGGACCGCTGGAACGGCGGTCTCGTCGTCACGGGGGCGCCCGGCACCCGCAGACAGTACGCGACCGACAAGGCGATCTCCGATCAGGTGCTGGCCCAGGGATACGCATACGCCGCGACCGACAAGGGCAACAACGGGACCGACTTCTACCGCGACGGCACCCGGCCCGGCGACGCGGTCGCCGAGTGGAACGCGCGCACGACCCAGCTCACGCGCGCGGCGCGGAAGGCCGTCGCCCAACGGTACGGGCACGCCCCGCGCCGCACGTACATGACCGGCATCTCCAACGGCGGCTATCTCACGCGCTGGCAGTTGGAGAACCATCCGGAGCTGTATGACGGCGGTGTGGACTGGGAGGGTGCGCTGTGGACGGCGGACGGCCCCAATCTGCTCACCTCCCTGCCCACGGCGGTGGGGCGGGTCCTCGGTTCGGCGTCGGAAGAGGAGCTGTACTCGGTGGGCTTCGCGCGCGGCTCGGAGTTTCTGTGGCCGTACCACGAGAAGGCCTACTGGGGTGTCACGCAGAAGACGTATCGGGCGGAGTTCGACCCGGCATACGATCCCGGCTGCCCCGGACCGTCCGCCGGTGCGACGACCGAGGAGATCCTGGCGCCCTGTGCATCCGACGCGGCCTACGACTACGCCTCGCGCCCCGCGTCCGTCCATCGCGCGGTGGCCCGGGTGGCGCTGACCGGACGCATCGGGAGGCCGCTGATCACACTGCACGGGGACCTGGACGCGCTGCTGCCCAAGGCGGCCGACTCCGACGTGTACGAGGGCATGGTCGACGCTCGCGGGCGGGGTCCGCTGCACCGGTACTACACCGTCCGGGGTGGAACCCATGTCGACGGCCTACCCGGACCGGCTGCGGCCGATCCTGCCCTGCTATCGGTCTGCCTTCGACGCGCTCGTCGCATGGGTCGAACAGGGCACCCGTCCGCCCGCGGACCGGACCGTCGCCCGGCCCACGGACGGTGATGTGGTCGACTCGTGTGCACTGGACGGCACCGGTCCGGGGCGGTAGCGCGTCAGCGGCCGAGCTCCTTGCGTCCGACACGACGCAGCCTGCGTCGCTGCGAGGGGTCCAGCGCCAGGTACGCGGCGGCCGGGACTCCCAGCACGATCAGCAGCGCGGCCCACCAGGGAAGCCAGATCAGCAGGATGAGCCCGGCCGCCACACCCCCTGCGGCGATCTTCGCGTTCTTCGACATATGTGTCGCCTCCTTCGCGGCCACTGCCGCTCTCTGTCCTGAAAACGGGCCCGCGCTTCCGGCGGTTCCGGATCGCGACCCTGAGACGCACCCTGAGACATCCCTGACGCCCGACCCTTACCCATCCCCGAGCACCGGCAAGTGATTCAGGTCACAGTCGAAGCATGCCGGGTCGGCCGGCGATGTGCCGTATTCTCGGCGACTCCGATCCCAGGTAGTCAAATTTGAGGAATGCGGACTTCGCTGTGCAGAGGATTCCCGCGGCATCCCCCTCCGAGATCTCCGAACTGGCCCGCTGCTGTGCCGTGTTCCTGCCGGGCGATCCCGCCCGCACCGGCAGCGTAGCCTTCTGGCGGCCGGACGGCGCCGCTCCGCCGAGCGTCGACGGCGGCACCGTCGAGGACCTGGGCGTCGTCCTGCCCGCCGGCGACGGCGTGGAGCTGGTAGGCGTGTCCGCCCTGTTGCTCCCCGTGCGCGCGGCCCTGCCCGTTCTCACGCGCGCGCGTGTGGCCCCGCAGGGACATCGTTCGGCCGTGTTCTGGGGAGCGGCCGCAGTGCTGGCCCTGCAGTTCGCGGCGCGCGGCCTGCTGCTGCCCGGCCTGTCCCCCGGCGACCACGACGCCTGGCGTGCGGGTCCCCTGCGTGCCGAGGACGTCGAGAGCGTCCGCCGGCTCGCCGCCGCGATGCCGCCCGAGGCCCACGCCGTACCGCTGGACACCACCGAGCCGCTGCGCCTGCCCGCACCGGAGCGCCTGCTGCGGGCCTTCCTGGACGCGGCTGCCGACGCGCTGCCCCGCTCCCCGGCCGCGTCGCTCGTCACGGGCGGTCCGGCTTACGCGGCGCACGATCCGCAGCACCTCCCCGGGCAACGGGCATGGGCCGCCGATATCGCCGCGGGTAACGACGCGGGTGTACGCATCTCGCTGCGGATCGAGGTGCGCGGTCTGGCGGCCACAGGACCGGACGAGACGGAGCCGGCCTTCCGGGCCGTGCTCCAGGTGCACAGCGTGAGCGATCCCTCGCTGGTCGCGGACGCCGCCGAGGTGTGGGCCGGGACGGATGCGACGAGCCGTGTCCTCGGTCCGCGCGCGCGGATGGACGCCCTGCTCTCGCTCCGTCGCGCCGCCCGCGCCTGGCCGGCGCTCACCCCGCTGCTCTCGGCCGCTGTGCCGGATGCCGTCGAACTCGCCGACGAGGAGGTGACCGAGCTGCTCGGTGACGGTTCGGCAGCCCTCGCCGGTGCCGGGATCGACGTGCACTGGCCCAGGGAACTGGCCCGCAAGCTGACCGCACGTGCGGTCGTCGGCCCCCCGGACGACGAGACGGCTGCGCACCGGCTGTCCTCGGACACGCCGTCGTTCCTGTCCGCCGATGCACTGCTCGCCTTCAACTGGCGGTTCGCACTGGGCGACCAGCGGCTCACCCGCGCGGAACTGGATCGTCTCGCCGAGGCGAACCGGCCGGTGGTGCGGCTGCGCGACCAGTGGGTCCTGATCGATCCTCAGGAGGTGCGCCGCGCCCGCGCGCAGCAGGACCGCAAGGTCACGCCCATCGACGCGCTCGGCGCCGCGCTGACCGGCTCGACGGAGGTCGACGGCCGCCGGGTCGAGGTGCAGCCGACGGGGTGGCTGGCCGCGCTGCGTGAGCGCCTCGCGGACCCGGAGGGGCAGGAGCCGGTCGGGCAGCCCGCCGCTCTCGCCGCCGAGCTGCGCGACTACCAGCGGCGGGGCCTGAGCTGGCTGGCCCGGATGACGTCCCTGGGGCTGGGCTGCTGTCTCGCCGACGACATGGGGCTCGGCAAGACGATCACACTGATCGCCCTGCATCTGCACCGGCAGACCGACCCGTCGGCCGCCGGTCCCACGCTCGTGGTGTGTCCGACGTCCCTGATGGGCAACTGGCAGCGCGAGATCGAGAGGTTCGCGCCCGGCACACCCGTGCGCCGCTTCCACGGCTCGCGGCGTGCCCTGGACGACCTGGCCGACGGGGAGTTCGTCCTCACCACGTACGGCACGATGCGGCTCGATGCGGGCCGGCTGGCCGAGGTGCCGTGGGGCCTGGTCGTGGCGGACGAGGCACAGCACGTGAAGAACCCCTACTCGGCGACCGCGCGTGCGCTGCGTTCCATCGGCGCACGCGCGCGCGTGGCACTGACCGGCACACCGGTGGAGAACAACCTGTCGGAGCTGTGGGCCATCCTCGACTGGACCACTCCGGGACTTCTCGGCCGCCTCGGCACCTTCCGCACGCGGTACGCGCAGGCCGTGGAGAGCGGCCAGGACCCGGCTGCCGCGGAGCGGCTCGCCCGGCTGGTCCGTCCGTTCCTGCTGCGCCGGCGCAAGTCGGATCCGGGGATCGCGCCCGAGCTGCCGCCGAAGACGGAGACCGATCGCGCCGTGTCGCTCACCACGGAGCAGACGGGACTGTACGAGGCGGTCGTACGCGAGACGCTGGCGGAGATCTCCGGCGCCGACAGCATGGCGCGGCGCGGCCTGATCGTGAAGCTGCTGACCGGCCTGAAGCAGATCTGCAACCACCCCGCGCAGTACCTCAAGGAGGACCGGCCCACGATCGCCGGACGCTCGGGGAAGCTGGAGCTGCTGGACGAGCTGCTCGACACCATCCTCGCCGAGGGGGCGAGCGTCCTGGTTTTCACGCAGTACGTGGGGATGGCCCGCATCGTCGAACGGCACCTGTCGGACAGAGGCGTGGCCTCGCAGTTCCTGCACGGCGGAACGCCCGTCTCCGAGCGCGAGGCGATGGTGCGGCGCTTCCAGGACGGTGAGGTCCCCGTCTTCCTGCTGTCGTTGAAGGCCGCCGGCACGGGACTGAACCTCACGCGGGCCGAGCACGTCGTGCACTACGACCGCTGGTGGAACCCGGCCGTCGAGGCGCAGGCCACCGACCGGGCGTACCGCATCGGCCAGGACCGGCCCGTGCAGGTGCACCGGCTGATCGCCGAGGGCACGATCGAGGACCGGATCGCCGACATGCTGGACCGCAAGCGGGAACTGGCCGACGCCGTGCTCGGCTCCGGCGAGGCGGCTCTGACGGAGCTGACGGACGCGGAACTGGCCGATCTGGTGGAGCTGAGGGGGACCGCGCGATGAGCCGTCACGACCACGGACACGCCGACGGGACAGAGCGCACGTTCGCCGCGTTGCCGCCCACGCGCGGGAGGGGTTTCGCGGTGACGTGGTGGGGCCGTGCCTGGCTCAGGGCCCTGGAGGACGCGGCACTGGACGCCGGGCAGGTGAAGACGGGCCGTCGGCTCGCGCGCGCGGGAGCCGTGGGCGCGGTGTCGGTGCGGCCCGGCCGCATCACCGCGGTCGTCCAGGACCGCGACGGAACGGGGCACCGGGCCGACGTACTGCTGGAGGAGCTGTCCGCCGAGCAGTGGAACCGCTTCCTGGAGATGGCGGTGGAGCGGGCCGGGCATGTCGCCGCGCTGCTCGACCGGGAGATGCCGCCGCACCTCGTGGAGGACGCGGCAGCGGCCGGGATCGAACTGCTGCCGGGCATGGGCGATCTGGAGCCCGAGTGCGACTGCGGCGCCTGGGACCAGTGCGGACACACGGCAGCGCTGTGCTACCAGACGGCGCGACTGCTCGACGAGGATCCCTTCGTTCTGCTGCTGATGCGGGGGCGGGGCGAACACGCCCTGCTGGACGACCTCCAGGACCGCACCAGTAGGCCCGCCGAAGAACCGGTCGAGCCGGAGGGAGTGGACGCCGCGGAGGTCTGGGCGGCGGGCGGCATCCTGCCTCCGCTGCCCGACCCGCCCGGACTCCCCGAGCACCCCGGTCTCCCGCCTCTCTGGACACCGAGGCACCGCCCGCCCAGGGGATCGCCCCGGCCGCCCTGGAGTTCCTGGCGGCCCGGACCGCCGTGGCGGCGCACCGGATGCTGGCCCAGGCGCTGCGGCCGACGGCTGCTCCGGAAGCGGAACTGACGCTCGCTCAGGATGCCGTCCGGCTGGCTGCGGGGTCTCCTGAGAAGGCGGTGGCGGACCGGCTCGCCGACGGTTCCGGGCGCGGCCGGGACGAACTGGAGTTGGCCGTACGCGCCTGGCAGTACGGTGGCGTGGCCGGACTGTCGGTGCTCGAGGAGGAGTGGACCGTGCAGGGGGAAACCCTCGCACGCGCGCGTGCCGCACTGGAGGCGGCCTGGGACGACGACGAGCGGCCGACGCTGCGCGCCAGGGGCAACCGGTGGACGGTCGTCGGCGCGCCGAGCCAGCTGCGGCTGGGCCGCGACGGCCGCTGGTGGCCGTACCGGAAGGAGCACGGCCGCTGGGCACCGGCGGGAAGCGGGGCCCAGGATCCGGCCACGGCACTGGCCGCGACCGAACAACCGGCGGCGGAAGAAGCCTGATCGAACCGGATGTCGGCCGGACCGGCGGCCGACGTCCACCGTTCACGCGAGTGTCGTACGACGTTCCTCGAGGGGTTCAAATCTGGCCGCTGTCACCGAACTTGGTCCATCAGGAGGCCCGATGTCCCCGCACGCCACCGGCCGGCGCCGCGTCCACCGTTCCGTCGCAGCGGGCGTACCTCTCGCCGTGGTCGCCGCTCTGCTGGCGGCGGCTCCGGCCACGGGCGCCTCGTCCGAGGACGCGCGCGTGATCCGCACGGCGACGCTGGGCGACATGTCGCTCGGCGCGTTCAGCAACGTGCTGCTGCCCGGCACGGTGGCCGACGACCGGGGGGTGGACCTCGGCGGCATCGGCAGCGACATCTACCCGGCGGGCCGCAAGGGCGAGTTCTGGACGGTCACCGACCGCGGGCCGAACGGCCAGATCAAGGTGGACGGCAAGAACCGGCGGACGTTCCCGGTGCCGGGCTTCGATCCGGCGATCGTGCGGATCCGGGTCTGCGGGGGCTCGGTGCGGGTGCTGGACGCGATCCCGATCACCACGTCCTCCGGGAAGCCCGTGACCGGTCTGCCCAACCAGGAGGGGCGTGACGAGGCGCCGTACTCCTACGACGCGGGGACTGAGCTGTCGTACGACCCGAACGGGCTGGACACCGAGGGCATCGTGCGGGCCGAGGACGGCAGCTTCTGGCTCGTCGACGAGTACGGGCCCTCCCTGGTCCATGTCTCCGCGCGCGGGAAGGTGCTCACGCGCTTTGTGCCGGAGGGGCTGAACCTCACCGGCGCGGACTACCCGGTCGTGGAGGCGCTGCCGTCCGTACTGCTGCACCGGAAGATCAACCGTGGCTTCGAGGGGCTCGCGCTGCTGCCGGGCGGCGACCTGGTGATGGCGGTGCAGAGCCCGCTGTCCCTGCCGGACAAGGACGCCGGAGAGGCGTCGCGCACCACCCGGCTGTTGCGCTTCTCCCCGAAGAAGGCCGTCACCGCCGAGTACGCGTACCGCTTCGACGCGGTGAACGTCGTCGATCCCGGCGAGGACGACACCTCCGAGCTCAAGATCTCCTCGGTGGTCGCCGTGGGCGGTGACCGTCTGCTGGTCGAGGAGCGCACCGACAAGGCCGCCCGGCTGCAGCTCGTGCGCCTGGACCGCGGCGCGAACATCCTGGGCGGCGCGTGGGACGACGACGCCACGTCGCCGTCCCTGGAGCAGCTCGACGACCCGGCGGCCGCAGGTGTTCCGGTGCTCGCCAAGCGGCTGGTCGTCGACCTGGGCACGGTCGCCGGCGTCCCCGGCAAGATCGAGGGCATCGCGCGCGTGAACCGCGACACGCTCGCCCTGATCAACGACAACGACTTCGGGATGACGGACGGCGCGGAGGCGTTCGACGCCCAGGGCCGCCTGGTCGACAGCGGGATCGAGACGTCGGTGGTCTACGTACGGCTGCCGCGCGGGCTGTGATGCAGTCCTCCTAGGGCAGTAGGTCGCCCGGGACGGAGGGGATCAGCGATTCGAGGTCGCTCGGTACCCCACTCGGCAGTTCGGTCGGGAACTGCGACGGCAGGGACGGCAACTGGCTGGGCAGCCTGCTGGGCAACTCGGTCGGGATGCCGAGCGACGGACCGGGCGACTGACTCGCGCTGCTCTCGGCGGGCTGCTTGCCGTCCGGGGAGTCGTCGCTGCCGAAGGCCGTGAGGACGACGGCGGCGACGGCGCCGACGCCCACGAGCGCGGCGAGCACGATGAGGACGGGGTTCCGCCGTCGTGCCGGAGGTTCCGGCGGCGGTCCGAAGCCGCCGTCCGGAGGCGGCGTGTCACCCGGAGGGCCGGGCGGTTGAGGCGATACGGGCGGCAGGGCCATACCCCCAGGTTCGCGGCACGCCCGGCCGTGCCGCGACCCCCACGCGGACGTTGACACGGGCTCATGCCATGGATCGCACGATTCCGCGGCATTCCGCGTGGAGGTCACGACGGGCGCGGCCTCAGCCGCGCGCGCCCAGCAGATGGTCCATGGCCAGCTGGTCGAGCCGCTCGAAGGCCATCCCGCGCGCGGCGGCCGCCTCCACGTCGAACTCCTCGAAGGCCGTGCGGTCGGCGAGCAGCGCCTGCAGACCGTCCGCCGCGGTGGGCTGGGCCAGCTCGTCGAGACGGGAGGCGCGCAGGGCCTTCTGGACCTCCGGGTCGGCCCGGAAGGCGGCAGAGCGCTCCTTCAGGATGAGGTAGTTGCGCATGCAGCCGGCGGCCGATGCCCACACGCCGTCGAGGTCCTCGGTCCGCGGCGGCTTGAAGTCGAAGTGGCGGGGTCCGTCGTAACCGGCGCTCTCCAGGAGGTCGACCAGCCAGAAGGCGGCGCGCAGGTCACCGGCGCCGAAGCGCAGGTCCTGGTCGTACTTGATGCCGGACTGGCCGTTGAGGTCGATGTGGAAGAGCTTGCCCGCCCACAGGGCCTGCGCGATGCCGTGCGGGAAGTTCAGCCCGGCCATCTGCTCGTGCCCGACCTCGGGGTTGACGCCGTACAGCTCCGGCCGCTCCAGGCGCTCGATGAACGCCAGGGCGTGGCCGACCGTGGGCAGCAGGATGTCGCCGCGCGGCTCGTTCGGCTTGGGCTCGATCGCGAAGCGCAGGTCGTAGCCCTGGGAGGTCACGTACTCGCCGAGGAGGTCGAACGCCTCCTTCATGCGGTCGAGGGCGGCGCGCACATCCTTGGCGCCGCCGGACTCGGCGCCCTCCCGGCCGCCCCAGGCGACGTACGTCTTCGCGCCCAGTTCGACGGCGAGGTCGATGTTGCGGATGGTCTTGCGCAGCGCGTAGCGGCGCACGTCGCGGTCGTTGGCGGTGAACGCGCCGTCCTTGAAGACGGGGTGCGTGAAGAGGTTCGTGGTGGCCATCGGCACGGTCATGCCGGTCGCGTCCAGGGCCTGGCGGAAGCGCTTGATGTGCGACTCGCGCTCGGTGTCGGAGGACCCGAACGGGATCAGGTCGTCATCGTGGAAGGTCACTCCGTGCGCGCCGAGCTCGGCCAGGCGCTGCACCGTCTCGACCGGGTCGAGGGCCCGCCGGGTGGCGTCGCCGAACGGGTCCCTTCCCTGCCAGCCGACGGTCCACAGGCCGAAGGTGAACCTGTCCTCGGGGGTGGGCTGGTAGTTCATGCCGCGGCTCCCTTGCTCGCTTGCGACTGTTGCACACGACTATTTCGTCATGGCGGTTTACAAATTAGTATGCAGAAGCACCTCTGGGAAGAGACAAGGTGTCTCCGGAGCCGGGACATCACCCAGAGAGACGTGCCTCACAGCAGCCGCCGGGGCGCGTGAGCCGCAGGAAAGGGAGAGCCCGATGTCAGCAGCCGAGGGTCCGCTCGTCGTCGGCGTGGACACGTCCACCCAGTCCACCAAGGCGCTGGTCGTCGACGCGGCGACCGGCGAGGTCGTGGCGAGCGGCCAGGCACCGCACACCGTGTCCTCGGGAGCCGGGCGCGAGAGCGATCCGCGGCAGTGGTGGGACGCCCTGCACGAGGCGCTGCGCCAGTGCGGCGACGCCGCGCACGAGGCCGCCGCCGTGTCCATCGGAGGGCAGCAGCACGGCCTCGTCACGTTGGACGACCGGGGCGAGCCCGTCCGTCCCGCGCTGCTGTGGAACGACGTGCGCTCCGCGCCACAGGCGCGCCGGCTGACCGAGGAGCTGGGCGGCGCAAAGTTCTGGGCCGACCGCACGGGCAGCGTGCCCGCCGCGTCCTTCACGGTGACGAAGTGGGCCTGGCTCGCGGAGCACGAGCCGGACGCGATCCGCGCGACCAGGGCCGTACGCCTGCCCCACGACTACCTCACCGAACGCCTCACGGGGCAGGGCACGACGGACCGCGGCGACGCCTCCGGGACGGGCTGGTGGGCGTCCGGCAGCGAGTCGTACGACGAGGAGATCCTTGCGCACGTCGGGCTCGATCCGGCGCTGCTGCCGCGCATGGTCCGGCCCGGCGAAGTGGCGGGCACCGTGCGCGACAGCCACGACCTGCCGTTCTCCAAGGGCACCCTGGTCGCCCCCGGAACCGGCGACAACGCCGCCGCCGCGCTCGGGCTCGGGCTGCGCCCCGGCATGCCGGTGCTGAGCCTCGGCACGTCGGGCACGGTGTACGCGGTGTCGCAGCGGCGCCCCGCCGATCCGACCGGCACCGTGGCGGGCTTCGCCGATGCGCGCGGCGACTGGCTGCCGCTGGCCTGCACTCTGAACTGCACGCTCGCCGTCGACCGCGTCGCAACCCTGCTGGGCCTGGACCGCGAGGCCGTCGAGCCCGGCACGAGCGTCACCCTGCTGCCCTACCTGGACGGCGAGCGCACCCCTGACCTGCCGAACGCGTCGGGGCTGCTGCACGGCCTGCGCCACGACACCACCGCAGGCCAGCTGCTCCAGGCCGCGTACGACGGCGCCGTCCACTCCCTGCTCGGCGCGCTCGACCTGGTCCTCGACGAGGACGCCGACCGCTCGGCACCCCTGCTGCTGATCGGCGGCGGCGCCCGGGGCACGGCCTGGCAGCAGACCGTACGACGGCTCTCCGGACGCCCGGTCCAGGTCCCCGAGGCCAGAGAGCTGGTGGCGCTCGGCGCCGCGGCCCAGGCGGCCGGCCTGCTCACCGGCGAGGATCCGGCCGCGGTCGCCCGCCGCTGGAACACCACCCGCGGACCGGTGCTCGAAGCGGTCGAACGGGACGAGGAGACGCTGGCCAGGATCTCCGGGGTACTCTCCGACGCGGCCCCGCTGCTGGAGCGGAGCACGCAGATCGACTGAGGACGGACGGAGGCATGACCGCACCGCTGCACGAGGCCCGCCCTGCCGGTCCCGGGCGTGCACTGCCCGACACCCAGCAGGGCATGCGGCGCCGCAACCTGGCCCGGGTGATGCACACGGTCAGCGCCGCGGGGCCGCTCTCCCGTGCCGCGGTCGCCTCGCGCATCGGGCTGACCCGCGCGGCGGTCTCGACCCTCGTCGACGAGTTGATCCGCTCCGGCCTGCTGGAGGAGCTGGGCCCGGAACGGCCCGTCCGGGTCGGCCGGGGCCGGCCCGGGTCCGCCCTCGCCGTCAGCGGGCGCGGTCCAGCCGGGATCGGCGCCGAGGTCGGCGTCGACCACCTCGCGGTCTGTGCGGTGGACCTGCGCGGACAGGTGCGGGCGAGGATCGTGCGGCACGGCTCCAACCGCGGCCGCTCCCCTGCGCCGGTCGTAAAGGAGCTGACCCGGCTGGTACGTCATGTCGTGGCCGAGGCGGAACGCGAGGGGCTGTGGCCGGCCGGGCTCGCCGTGGCCGTGCCCGGTCTGGTGGCGGGCGACGGGCGCACCGTAGTACGCGCCCCGAACCTCGACTGGCACGACACTGACCTCGGCTCCCTGCTGCCCGCCGAGCTGCCGCTGACCGTGGACAACGAGGCCAACTTCGGAGCTCTGGCCGAACTGTGGCTGGGCGAGGGCACTCCGCGGGACTTTCTGCATGTGTCCGCCGAGATCGGCATCGGCGCGGGCGTGGTCGTGGACGGGCGGCTGCTGCGCGGAAAGCGGGGATTCGCGGGCGAGCTGGGGCATGTGCCGGTCCGGCCCGACGGGCCGGCCTGCGCGTGCGGCGGGCGCGGCTGTCTGGAGCAGTACGCCGGCGAGGAGGCGGTGCTGCGCGCGGCCGGCCTGGAACCGGGCGAGGACCGGGTGGGACTGCTCGCGGCGCGCGCGACGGAGGGCGACGAGGACGTGCGGCGGGCGCTGCGGGATGCGGGAGAGGCGCTCGGTGTCGCGCTGACCGGGGCGGTGAATCTGCTGGACCCCGAGAGTGTCGTGCTGGGCGGGGCGCTGGCCGGTCTCGCGCCGTGGCTGCTGCCGTCGCTGCGGTCCGAACTGGCCGGGCGCACGGCGGGGCCGGCCTGCCCCGTGTCCGTGTCCCGGTTCGGGCCGGAAGGGCCGTTGCTGGGTGCGGCGCACTCGGTGGTGCGCGCTGTGCTGGACGATCCGGCGGCGGTGGCGGAGCGTTCCTGACGGGCCGGCAGCAGAAGGCTGACGGGCGAGAGACCGGCGTCCCCACCCGTTCGGGTGAGCGAGTTGTCCACAATTCCGCGGCCGTCCACCGATGAGCGGGACGTCCTCCCGTCCAACCGGCACGCGTCGTACCGTGATTCACGCGAGGCGCAGCCGCCGTGTGGTGACCACGGCGGGTGTGCGGGGCTGGATTGTCGAAGGGGGGGACGCATGACGGCGGTGGAATTGCCGAAGGGTGCTGGTGCCCATCCGGTCGCGTCGCGGGGAACGCAGGGGTGTGGTCGAGAGCGATCCCCGCATGCCGACCGTCCGGCCCGAACCGGGCGAATACGCCTGGGCGTTCGGCGGCGCGCTGCCCGTGGCGCGCATCGCGCCGGGCACGGTTCTCGATCTGTACAGGGAGGGCTGCCCCGCCGGGCGCACGCGCGGCTGCGTGAGACGGCGGCGTTGCGGCGTTGAGCGGCCACCGTGGCTCGCAGCATTTCCCGACTTTCCTCGATGCAAAGGCGAATCGTCCATGGAACGGGCCCGACCGATCACCACCAGGCGTCGCATCCTGAAGGGCGCCGCCGCTCTCGCCGCCGTCCCGTACGCGCTGCTCCCCGAACCCGGCGTGGGTGCCGTGATGCCGGCCCCCGACCACCCGCACGCCGACTGGCAGCCGGCCACCGCCGCCAACTACACGGCGTCGAACCGAGGGACCGCCCGTCCCGTCGATCTCGTGGTCATCCACGTCACGCAGACGAGCTACTCCAACACCCTGGCCGTCTTTCAGAACCGTCGGAAGCAGGTCTCGGCGCACTACGTCGTCAGATCCGGCGACGGGCACGTGGCGCAGTGCGTCCGCGAGTCCGACATCGCCTGGCACGCGGGGAACTGGCACTACAACACCCGCAGTATCGGCATCGAGCACGAGGGCTGGGTCGACCAGCCCGGTTACTTCACCGACGCCCTCTACGAGCAGTCGGCCGCACTCACCGCCGCTATCTGCACGAGGTACGGCATCCCGAGGGACCGGGAGCACATCATCGGGCACCACGAAATACCGGGCACCGACCACACCGACCCCGGACCGCACTGGGACTGGGCGCGCTACACAAGGCTCGTCAACTCCGCCTGAACGGGACGCCGGGCTCGCCCGGGACTTCCGGGATTGGGCACGGCCGTTCACTGGTACTCGGTGATCGGCGGCCGCCGGGCCCGCAGCCCACCCGCCACCGCACCTCGCGAGAGGAACGTTCAGATGTCCAGGTCCCTGTCGATGCCGTTGACGGTCGACGCCCGGGAGCACGGTCTGGTCGGCGACGGAACCACCAACGATCAGCCGGCGTTCGCCGAGCTCGTGGACGCCCTGGGCGCGGCCTGCGCCGCGGACGGCCGTCCGCGGACCATTCAGGTCCCCGCCGGCTGCTACGTCATGCGGGACCGGGCCACCGTCTGGCGCAGCGGCGTGTCCCTGATCGGCGCCGGACGGGGTGCAACCCGCTTCGTGCTGGGCAACCCCGGCAGCCCGACGACCCCGGTGCCGCTGGCCTGGTTCACCGCCGCGCAGCACGGGGCCGGCCGGGACAACCATCTGGCGGACATCACCTTCGCGCATTTCGAGGTGGACGGTTCGGGCGTGTGGACCCAGGAGTACGACGCCCTGGCGAAGGGGATCGGTCTGCAGTACGTGCTGCGGGGCCGGTTCAGCGATCTGTTCGTGCACGACACCGCGGCGACCGGTTTCGGCTGTGACTTCCTGCAGGACACGCTCGTGGAGGGGGTTCTGGCGGAGCGGTGCGGACGGCAGGACCCCGGCGAGAAGATGGGCGGCGCCGGGATAGGGATCGGCGTGGGCGGCTGGGGCATGGTCGAGCGCCTGACGATCACCGCCTGCACGGCGGTCGGCAACGGCACCAACGGCATCTTCGTGGAGTTGCAGCAGGAGCACTGGCCGCCACCCCGCGGCATCCGCATCACCGCCTGTCACGCCGAGGACAACCGGTTCGGCATCTCCGACTGGGGAGCCGACGGTCTGCTGGTGACCTCGTCGACGATGCTGGCCAATCACGAGGCGGGGTTCGACGTGTCCTCCCAGGGCACATCGGGCATCGGCGGGCGCGGCGGCATCGTCACCGGCTGTGTGATCGACGGCAATGTGCGCGACGGCCTCGGGATCGGCAACACTCCCGGCCCCTACGCCTTCCGCGGCAACCGGATCAGCAACAACGGTCGGTACGGGTACTGGGAGCACAATCTCGCGGGCGGCGACCAGGAAGCGGCAGCAGACATCGTGCTGGAGTCCAACGACATCCGGGACAACGCGCTCGACGGTGTCCGTATCGACGCCGGCCTGCGGGATCCGGCCGTCCTCGGCAACCGGATCCGCAACAACGGCCGCCGCGCCGCGCCGGTGGCATCGGGTGGCGGTGCCGGGGTGCGCTTCAGTCGGCTGTCCATGATCGACGAGAACGCCGACTGGCCGCCGGACGGGCATCGCGGCAAACAGCTGACGGTGGGCGCCCAGCACGCCGTGGTCACGTTCAACACAGAAACAGAAATCCGCCTGGCGCCTGTGCGGCCGGGGGCAGGAACGGCCTGGATCGACGGCACGCCGGAGCCGGGCTCCCCGTACCGGCTGCCCGGTTCCCCGGCGCCGCGGGCCGGAATCACCACCGCCGCCACCGTCTGCGGACCGCACATGCACAGCAACCGGATCTGGGACGACCAACGGCCCAGGACTCAGACCCACGCCCTCTGGATCACAGACACAGGCAGCTGGAGGGGCGGACGCGTGGCCGGCAACGACTTCAGGGACAACGCGTCGGCGGCCACGCGCTTCGACACCGCTCCCGTCGACGGCCGGTGGCACGACAATGAGTCATGAACCGCGGCTTACCGCCGTTGAACGGCTGCCGGTACGCCGTCCGTGGCGCAGCATCAGCGGGGCTGCGGCGCGGGTGCGTCGGCCTCGATGTCCAGTCGGGCTCCCTGGCGCAGGAGTTCCTGCTGGACGAGGTGGTACGGCACGTCGCGCGGGCTGCGGCCGAGGCGGGTGGCCAACGCGGCGCAGACGCCTGCCGCCTGGCCGGTCGCCATGGCGATGGGCATCACACGGTAGGAGGAATGTGCCACGTGCGAGCCGGAGATGCAGCGCCCGGCAACGAGCAGTCGGTCCGTTTCGCGGGGCAGCAGACAGCGCAGCGGGATGTCGTAGAACCGCCCACGGGGGACACGTTTGAGGACGGTGCCGCTTCCCCTCGGGTTGTGGATGTCGACGGGATAGGCGCCGTGTGCGACGGCATCGGGGAAGGACCGCGCGGCCAGGATGTCGTGGCCGGTCAGGTGGTAGTCGCCGAGGATGCGGCGCGTCTCCCGTACGCCGACCTGGGTGCCGCTCTGCACGACGTACGACTGCTCGAAGCCCGGTACGTGCAGGCGCAGGAAGCGTTCGATCTGCTCCAGTTGGCGGCGGGCGACGTACTCGGCGCGGCTGAGGTCCCACACGTCGATGCCGAGCGCTCGCGTGACGCGGGTGCTGTTGACGCTGACCTCACGGGGGTGTGGTGTGCCGAAGAACAGGATGTCCTCGCGGGGCAGGCGCAGTTCGCCGGACTTCGTGGCCTCCTCGACGAGGTCCCACAGGCCGTGCACGCCCCGCCACTGGTCGGGATGCTCGTGGACGTACTCGGCGAACCGCGGCCGCAGGAAGTCGACGACCCGGAACATGAGCGTCATGGGCTGCACCAGCCCGTCCTCCGGGCGGCCGACCTCGCTCGGTGCTCCGCAGGCCGCGGCCACGTCGCCGTCGCCCGTGCCGTCGACGACGACATCGGCGTCGATCACCACCGGACCGGACTTGGTCTCGAAGACAACCCGCCAGCCCTCGCCGTCGTCGAGAGGCAGCGCGGCGGAGGCGAAGGAGTGGAAGAGCATGCGTACGCCCGCCTCGTCGAGCAGATCGAGGAGGACGAGTTTGAAGATCTCCGGGTCGAAGGGCACGGTGTAGCCGGTGTCGAGGGAGGGCGGGGTGCAGCCGCCGCGCTCGTCCAGCCGTTCCAGCAGCCGCCACAGAAAGCCGGCGACCACCGCCTCGCCCTCGCCGTGATCGGTGGGCAGCAGCCGGTCCCCCTCCTCACCGGGCCCGGCGAACACGGCCTGTTTCTGCTCGTTGTGGAACGACATCAGGGGCATGACGAGTGCCACGGTGGCGTTGCCGCCGAGGAAGCCGTAGCGCTCCACCAGCACGACGTCGGCCCCTGCGTCGGCCGCCGCGTGTGCCGCCGCGGTTCCGGCCGGGCCGCCGCCGACGACGAGGACCTCCGTCCGGCCCGCGTGGTGGGCGGAACGTGGAGGCAGGGTGATGGTCCGGGGCTGTGGCGGTCGTTCCAGGATCGGCATCGCTATTTCCCGTCGGGTGGTTTCTCCGAGGGCGGCGGGGCGGTCTCGCCCGGGTGCGGTCCCTCAGGTCACGGTTCCGGTGCCCGGCCGGAGCAGATGCAGTCCGGGCTGTTCTGGACCGGCCCGGTCACCGGTCTCGTGGTCCAGGGCGTCGAGCACCGCGCCGCATCGGACGCAGGTCTCCCGGGCCAGGGCCCGCAGCTGCTGAATCCGGGCGTCGAGATCGGCGCGCCGCTGCGGGAACTCGTCCCAGAGCCGATCGACCTCGGCCAGCAGCAGCCCGGCCTGCTCGCGCGCCACCCCGACCAGGGCCGGTGCGCCCATACGCCGGGCGAAGTCGAAGACCTTGCCGGAGTAGGGCAACGGCAGCACGGGCAGTCCGGCGAGCGCGGCGAAGATCACGAAGTGCAGTCGCATGCCGACCACGAGATCGAGGTGGCTCATGAAGCCGAGGACCTGGCCGGGACTGTAGATGCTGTGCAGGATCCGCCCCCGGTCCGGTGCGGTCATCCGGGACAGGACGCCGTGGGCGTGGTGCACGTCCTGCCGTTCCATCGGGACGAAGACCACATGGGCGTCGAGCCGCCGTACGAGGAAGTCGGCGACGTCGGCGAGGAGCGCGTGGTAGTCGCTCTCGTCGAGTTTCTCCGCCGCCCGGCCCGGTTCGCGCACCGACATCCCCACCAGCCGGGTCGCGGCGGGAATGCCCTCCTGCCGCATCATCTGCTCGGTGAAGGGCTCGGGCGGCAGCAGCAGCGCCGGGTCGGCGGTGACCGTGAGATCGCGTTCGAGCCCGGCCTCCTCCAGTACGAGCCGTGATTCCTCGTCCCGCACGACGACCTCGTCCATCACCGGCAGCACGGCGCGCACCGCCTCCCGGTCGTCCGCCTCGCGCAGCGGGCCCGCGCCGATGGCGTAGGCGAAGGTACGCACACCGCGGGTCTGGGCCGCCCGCACCAGCCGCAGGTAACGGCGGGCCTCGCCGTCGTAGAGGATGCCGCCGCCGCCGAGCACCAGCACATCCAGGCCGGACAGAACGTCGAGGACCTGTTTCTGCGGGACGCCTTCCCAGTCCACCACCTGGTCGGCGGTCGGCTGGTGGGCGCGGGTGTGCTCGGCGTTCCGGCTGAAGACGACGAGCCGGGCGTGCGGGCGGTGGCTGCGCAGGCAGCTCATGACACAGGTCAGGATGGCCTCGTCGCCCAGGTTGAAGCCGCCGTACGAGCCGAGCAGGCCGATGTGCGGGGCCGGTCCCCCGGGCCGCGGACGCTGTGTGGTGGTGGTCATCCGGAACTCCTGTTCCGTGGAGCTGAAGAGCAGGGCGTCGGTCCGGACAGCTCTGCGGGCGCGGCGGGGAAGCGGTCGGAGTCTGGCGGGTCGCTGCCACGGGGTCGGGCCCGAGTTACCGCCACGACTCAGGAGAAACCCCCTCGCTGCGGTGCTTTCCGGCGGCAGCGGACAGGGAAGCAGGCGGGAGGCCGTCGGCGCCGGCAGCGGGCTGCGCCACCGCGGGATCTTCGCCCGGCGGCCCACTCCTGCGCTCATCCTTCCATGGGACCACGATCGGCACCATCGCAGTAACTGGCGGCGGCCGCGAGAGCGGTGCCGGCGGCTCCGGGATCGAGCTGCGACCCGTTGGGAAACCGGCGTCGCATGTCAACAGCTCGCACGGGCCGGGCGCCCGGGACCGCCTGAACGCGGCCATCGCGAAGGCCGCCGCCCGCTTCATGGTCACCCACGCCCGGGCGGCGCAAGCGTCGGTGATCTATCTGGAGGATCTGCGGGACATGGAGGCCCGCAGCAAGGGCCGTACCCGCAACACCCGCCTCTCCGCCTCGGTACGCGGACAGATCGTTGCGGACGTAGCTGGACCACCCGGTCCAGCACCCCCACCCGGACCCGCCACCCCGACGGACCGCAGGTCTGGCCTGCGCCGGACCGAACGAAGGCGGGCCTGACGAGAAACCGCCCTGTGCCCAGGCAGCGACGCAGGGCCCCCGCCCGCGCCACCAGCAACAGCATCAGCTGGCCCGGGTGACAAGCGTCCGGCGGGGCGGACGCCCCCACCACCCACCCACCGCAGCCGGCGGTGGCGCGGGCGGCAGGCACCGCACACGATGAGCCCCCGACCGGCATCAGCCACGCGGGGCCGGACTCGGCGCAGGCTTCCACCTGCACACCCACGCCACCTCCACCCGACACCGGGCAGGGCGGCACGGTCAGCCGGGACCCTTTCCCACCGGGGCGAACACAAAGCCCCACCCACACCGGTGAGCCGTCGCGGGTCGGTGCGGCCGCCGAGGTCGACCGCCGTGGCGCCGCTGACATACCGGGTCAGGGCGGTCTCCTCCGGTCCGCCGGTGACGACGACGCGATGGCCGGCATCGGCGAGCTCGGCAACGGCCTCGGAACAGCGGTCCGGGGTCCACGCGTCGGCCCCTGGGGGTACGACGGCGTAAGGGCCGTTGCCCGTGAGGCCCGTGGTGTCGGGCGGCGGGATCACGCGCAGCCGTCCGTCATCACCCGCCCTGGGCAGGAAGCCCATCGCGGCAGCCGTGTCGAGGGCCGCCGCGGCCTCGTCCTGGCCCGGCAGGCGTCGGTGGCCGGCATCGAGGAGGCCGTCGTCGCCGTCCGCGCCGTCGGCACCGATCCGGCGCACCCGTGCCATCTCCGCAGCAGCCGCGCGGTGGGCCACGGACTGCGCCCCTGCGCTGCGAGGACGAGCGCCACGTCGTAGCAGGCCTCGCGCAGGACCCGCAGGGAGCCCTCGCCGTCCGTCCGGTCCCGGCGGCTCCCAGGGCGCGTCCCATGCGAGAACGTCATCGGCGTCATGAGCACAACCTTCCTTCCGCCGATAAGGACGGACGGGGCTGTTCGAGTGCCCCACAGAGTCGCTTTCATACCCGCCGCCCGATAGGGGAGTGCCCCATGGTGCTGCGCTTGACAGCGGCCTGGCGACGACACTCCGCACCCACCCTGCACGTCGCTCTTGTCCCCGGCCGGGTCGGCCGCTCGCACGTCGACCGGGCGTCGGCGCCCACCCCTGACCACCGCCAACAGCACGCGTTCTCCCACCCGTTCTCGCGCGGTCGGGTCCCCGTCACCCCCTCGGACACGGTCGCCTGGTGCACTTCCCCCGCGTCCTGAGACAGTTGACGAGACCTCAGGGGGATCTGTGACGCGTCGTCAGAAGCGGTTCGGAGCAGGCAGAACGTTACTGGCATTACTCACGGCACTCGGCGCGCTGGCCGGAGCGGCCCTGGTGGGGGCGGCACCGGCCGGCGCCGCTGAGGACGCGACCCGGATCGCACCGGGCGTCGTCTACCGGGAACTCGACATCCAGGCGGCCAGGGGACCGACGCACGCCCATGTACTGAGCGTCGACCTGCGCGACCCTCGGGTGCGCCTCGACCTGCTGTACCCCGGAGCGGTGGCCGCACGGGCGACCGTCTCCCAACTCGCCGACGCCCGGGGGGCCGTCGCCGGGGTCAACGGGGACTTCTTCAACATCACCGAGGTCCAGCACCCGGGCGTGCAGGCAACCGGCGCCAGCGTCGGACCGGTGATCGCACGCGGCACGGCACTGAAGGCGGCGGTGCCGAACGGCCAGCGTTTCGGTCCCGCACTGCCGCCGGGCACGAGCACCAAGGACGTCGTGGGCGTCGGGGTCGACCGGCGGGCCCGGCTGGACAGCCTGGCGCTGGACGGCGCGGTCACCACGCCTGCGGTGCGACTGCCGCTCGGCGGGCTCAACCAGTACGCGTTGCCGGTGGGCTCGGTCGGCGCGTTCACCTCGGCCTGGGGCAGCGCCTCCCGGGTGCGTGCCACGTGCGGCACGGACACCGACCGGGCGGCGCCGTGCAGCGCGGACACCTACGAGGTGACGGTCAGGGACGGTCGGGTGGTGTCGGCCGCGGACACTCCTGGAAGCGGCCCGATCGTCGAGGGGACCACCGTGCTGGTGGGCCGGGAGGCGGGTGCCCAGCAGCTGCGGAAGTTCTCGACGGGCGAGCCCGTGCAGGTACGCCACCGGCTGGTCGCGCAGAAGTCGTGGGTCCCGTACCGCTTCGCTCTCGGCGGCTATCCGGTCCTCAGGGACGGCCTGCCGTTGGCCGGCCTGGACGACCGGACCTCGGCCGTACGCACGGCCGTGGGCATCGCGGACGGCGGGCGTCGGGTGCTGCTGCTGGCGGTGGACGGTGCGCCGGAGTACCGCACCGGTCTGACGATCGCCGAAGTGGCCGACGCCATGCGACAGCTGGGCTCGGTGGACGCCTTCAGCCTGGACGGCGGCGGTTCGTCGACGCTGGTCGCCCGCACGCCGGGCGCGGGCGGTGTGTCCGTGCGCAATCACCCCACCGACGGAGTGGAGCGCCCGGTTCCGAACGGCATCGGGGTCTTCTCCACGGGCTGACCCCGCCCTTCCACGCGGTCCTCACGGTCTCAGGCCGCTGACGATGTCAGCCGTGGCCGTGAGGCCGCTGTGGATGGTCGGGGCGACGCTGGAGCTCGCGAGGTAGAAGCCGAGCAGCAGGCAGACGACCGCGTGGGTGGGCTTGAGCCCACCGTTGCGCAGAAAGATCACTGCCAGGATCAGAAGCAGCAGCACCACAGAGATGGAAATGGCCATGGTCAACCTCCTCCGCCACGTCCACTGCGCGGCCTTCGGCCGCAAGTGTGGCGCAGCGGAGGGTTCGTCCGGGCAGCTGACATGTCCCCCGAACGTGTGGTCTCCAGGGCCTGATCCGCCGGACAGGCCCTATGCCTGCTCGTGGGCGTCCAGGAACGCCTCCAGGCCAAGCAGGTCGTCGGTGTTGATGAAGTCGACGTCGGCGGCGAGCAGCTCGGTCCACAGCGCGTCCCGGGCGGGGCCGGCCAGGTCCGGGGTGGCCCAGAACCGCACCTTCTGCCCGCGCGAGTGCGCCGCCTGCATGATGGTCCGCAGCTTCTGCCGCTCGGCGTCGGGGAAGGCGCCCACGCCTCGCCAGGTGAAGTTCAGCGTCCAGTTGTCGCTGATCAGCGGGATGAAGGAGGCGGGCGCCGGGCTGCCGAGGTCCGCGAGCCGGCCGTCGTAGAAGGCCCGGCGCACGGTCTGCGCCGCCATGGGCACGCGGGCCCCGCGGTCGCCGGAGATGACGGCGGTGACGGGGCCGGGGAAGACCCGGCCGTGGGCGTATGTCGTGAACAGGTGCTTGTAGCGGCGCAGATGGCGGTCGAGTTCGAGGTACGTCGAGGCGCCCTCGGTCTTGATGTCGATGAGCAGCTGCAGGGAGCCGCGGTGACCGCGGTACACCCGGCCGTGGTTGGCCTTGACGCGGGCGGCGAGGGTGTCGAGGTAGAGGGACTCCAGCGTGCGCGCCGGGTCGAGGTCCTCCGGGTCGTGGGCGACGAGGAGCTGGTCGCCCACGAGGTAGATGTCGGCCTCGACGCTGCCGAAGCGGTGGTCGAGCGCGTCGAGGAGCGGGCGCGGGTGCTCGTAGTCGTTGTGGGCGTGGGCTCGCCACAGCGGGCGCGGGCCGTGCTTCTTCGCTTCGCCCGCGATCGCGCTCGCGCCGGGCAGGGCGACCGCGCCCGCGAGGGCGGCGCCGAGAGTGGTGAGGGCTCTGCGACGGGTGGTGAGGGCCATGCTCTGCCTCCCTGGTGGACGGATGGAAACCCCAGCGAGTATGCGGTTCCGTAGCGCCCATGAGGCAGTCCCGAGAAGGGAGTTGGCCGGACCGCCGTCATCAGTTCACTTCACCGGACCGGGGCACACCGAAAAGCCCGCCCCAGGTGGGGCGGGCTTTTCTCGGGATTCCCGCGCGCGTCGACCGCGCTTCTCCAGGTGTACGTCAGGGGGCCTGAAGGTCCACCAGCTCGGCCAGTGCGCCACGGTGGGCACCCGCGGTGCCGTACGCGAGGGAGTCCGCCTTGGCCCGCTTCAGGCAGAGGTGGACCGGGTGTTCCCAGGTCATCCCGATACCGCCGTGCAGTTGCAGCGCCTCCTCGGCAGCACGGACGGCCACGGGCGCGGCGTACGCCTGCGCGACCGCGACGGCCACGTCGACGTCCTCGCCGGTCGCCAGCGCGTCCGCCGCACCCCGTGCCGCGGCCCGGAGGCCCGCGACCTCCAGCCACAGCTGGGCGAGCCGGTGCTTGAGCGCCTGGAACCCGCCGACGGGGCGATTGAACTGCTTGCGCTCCTTCAGGTAGCGAACCGTTTCCGTCAACGACCAGTCGGCGAGTCCCAGTTGCTCCGAGGCGAGCAGCCCGGCCGCGCTCAGCAGGGCTCGTCGTGCGGCGGGCTCCGCGTCGCCCAGCCGACGACCCGCCGCCCCTTCGAAGCGCACCCGCGCCACCGGCCGGGTCAGGTCGAGCGACACCTGCGGCACCACGGTCACGGCATCGCGCTCCACGGCGTACAGCCCGCCGTCGTCCGCAGGCACGAGCAGCACGTCCGCGGCCGACGCGTCCGCGATGCCGGTCAACTCACCGTGCAGAACGCCGTCCTCGAGTCGTACGGCCGGGAAGGCGGCGCCCGGAGCGAGGTGCAGGGCGACGGCGAGGGCGCCGATCGTCCGCCCGGACGCCAGCCGGGCGAGCAGCTCGGCGGAGTCGTCGCAGGCCAGCAG
This sequence comes from Streptomyces sp. F001, assembly GCF_004187715.1. Taxonomy (GTDB): domain Bacteria; phylum Actinomycetota; class Actinomycetes; order Streptomycetales; family Streptomycetaceae; genus Streptomyces; species Streptomyces flavusporus. The sequence continues at coordinate 505,224 of NZ_QZWF01000001.1, forward strand.
GGCCTCGGTGGCGACCACGGCACTGGTCAGATACGGCACGGGCGCCACCGCCCGCCCCAACTCCTCCAGGACGACGGCGGCTTCGCGGTGCGAGGCCCCCTGACCGCCCCGGTCCTCCGGCACCAGCAGCCCGGCCAGCCCCATACCGTCGGCGAGGAGCTTCCACAACTCCATGTCGTGCGGCGCGTCCGACTCGCTGCGGGCGATCACACCGGCCGCGTCGCAGTGGTCGGTGAGCAGGTCCCGGACGGCGGCGCGCAGCGCCTCTTCCTCCTCGGAGTAGAGCAGGTCGGTCATCGGGCCAGGTCCTTCCACGCGACGTCCTTGTCGGTGCGCGGCTCGGCAGGCAGGCCCAGGACGCGCTCGGCGACGATGTTGAGCAGGACCTCGCTGGTCCCGCCCTCGATGCTGTTGCCCTTGGAGCGGAGGTAGCGGTAGCCGGCGTCCCGGCCGGTGAAGTCCACGAGTTCGGGTCGGCGCATGGTCCAGTCGTCGTACAACAGGCCCTCTTCGCCGAGGAGTTCGACCTCCAGACCGCTGATCTCCTGGTTGAGGCGGGCGAACGACAGCTTCATGCCGGAACCCTCGTAGCCGGGCTGGCCCGCGACGAGCTGCTGGCGCAGCCGTTCGCCGGTGAGCCGGGCGACCTCGGCCTCGACCCACAGCTTCAGCAGCCGCTGGTGGAGGTCGTGGGTGCGCAGTTCGGGGCGCTCGCGCCAGGTCTTCGCGACCGGGCCGATCATGCCGCCCTCGCGGGGCAGCCGCATGCCGCCGATGGAGACACGCTCGTTCATCAGGGTGGTCTGCGCGACCCGCCAGCCGTCGCCGATCCCGCCGAGGCGTCGCGAGTCCGGGATACGGACGTCGGTGAGGAACACCTCGTTGAACTCGGCCTCGCCGGTGATCTGGCGCAGCGGACGCACCTCGACACCCGGGTCGGTCATGTCGCAGATGAAGTACGTGATGCCCCGGTGCTTGGGCACGTCCGGGTCGGTGCGGGCGATGAGGATGGCCCAGCGGGCGAGATGGGCGCTGGACGTCCACACCTTCTGCCCGTTGACGACCCACTCTTCGCCGTCCCGTACGGCCCGGGTGCCGAGCGCGGCCAGGTCGGAGCCGGCGCCCGGCTCGCTGAAGAGCTGGCACCAGACCTCTTCCCCCGTCCACAGGGGCCTGAGGTACCGCCGCTTCTGCTCCTCGGTGCCGAAGCCGAGGATCGTCGGCGCGGCCATGCCGAGGCCGATGCCGATCCGCCGCGGGTCGTTGTCGGGGGCGCCGACGGCCTCCAACTCGGCGTCCACGACGGCCTGGAGGGAGCGCGGGGCACCGAGTCCGCCGAGTCCCTCGGGGTAGTGCACCCAGGCGAGCCCGGCGTCGAAGCGGGCCCCGAGGAAGTCGAGCCGGTCCGTGGTGGCCGGTGGATGTGTGGCCAGCAACTCCTGGGTGCGGCTGCGCAGTTCCATGGCGTCGATCATGCTGCTTCCTCCATGACGACGGCGATCCTGCCGGTGGTGACGCCGTCCGCCACCCGCTGCACGGCGGCCGCGGCCCCGCTGAGCGGCACCCGCTCGCTCACCAGCGGCTTGATGGCGCCCTGCGCGGCCAGCTCGGTGAGCTGCTCGTGGCAGTGCTGGACCAGCTTCGGGTTCTTGGTGTTGTACAGGCCCCAGTGCAGGCCGAGGATCGAGTAGTTCTTCACCAGGGCGTGGTTGAGCGCGGGGCTGGGGATCGACCCGCTCGCGAAGCCGACGACCACGATCCGCCCCTCGAAGGCGACGGTCTTGGCCGACTGGGCGTAGGCCTCGCCGCCGACCGGGTCGTAGATCACGTCGGCGCCCCGGCCGCCGGTGGCCTCCTTCACGGCCGCGACGACATCCGTGGCACGCCGGTCGATCACCACGTCGCAGCCCAGCTCGCGGGCGACGGCGGCCTTCTGGGCACCGCCGACGACACCGATGACCGTGGCGCCTGCCGCCTTGCCGAGCTGCACGGCCGCGCTGCCGACCCCTCCTGCGGCGGCGTGGACGAGCAGGGTCTCGCCGGCCTCCAGCCGAGCCCGGCGGTGCAGGCCGAACCAGCCCGTCTGGTAGCCGATGTGCAGGGCGGCGGCCTCCGCGTCGTCCAGCGCGTCGGGCGCGGGCAGCGTTGCGGCGGCGTCCGCGACGGCGTACTCGGCGAAACCGCCGTACGGCAGCGCCGGGTTGGCGATCACGCGGCGGCCGTCCTCGGTCTCGCCGCAGATCTCCACACCTGGCGTGAAGGGCAGCGGGGGCCGCACCTGGTACTGGCCCCGGCACAGCAGGGCGTCAGGGAAGTTGATGTTCGCGGCCCGCACCCTCAGCAGGACCTGGCCGTCGCCGGGTGTGGGCGGCGCCACGTCCGCGAGGCGCATCACCTCGCCCGGCTCGCCGTTCTCGTGCACCTGCCATGCCTGCATGCGGGGCCTCCACGCGACTTCCTCGTCCGACCGGGGTCGATCGCATACTAAGCGGTCGCTTGCCGATCAGGGAACAGTCGCGTACGTCACGCGCGCCGGAACGGGTCACGCCCGCTTGGGCCGCGCCCGCACATGCATCCGCTCCCCCTGCGGCCCGAACAGGCTCAGGAACTCCACCGGCCCCTCCCCCGTCGACCCGAACCAGTGCGGCACGCGCGTGTCGAACTCGGCGGCCTCCCCCGCCGTGAGCACCACGTCGTGCTCCCCCAGCACCAGCCGCAGCTTTCCGGACAGCACGTACAGCCACTCGTAGCCCTCGTGGACGCGCGGGTCGGGCTCCACCGACCGCTGCGGCTCAACCATCTTGTAGGCCTGCAGCCCGCCCGGCTGCCGGGTCAGCGGATAGAGCGTCCGGCCGTACCGCTGGATCGGCTTTGCTCGCACCCGGGGGTCGCCGACCGGCGGGGCGCCCACCAGCTCGTCCAGCGGCACCTGGTGCGCCTGCGCGATCGGCAGCAGCAGCTCCAGGCTGGGCCTGCGCAGTCCCGACTCCAGCCGGGAGAGCGTGCTGACGGAGATGCCGGTCGCCTCCGACAGCGCCGCGAGGGTCACCTCCCGCTCCTTGCGGATCCGCCGCAGCCGGGGGCCCACCCCCGCGAGAACCTCGTCCGTAGTCATGACCGCTATTGCAGAATCAGCAAAGGCGTTTGTCAATCGGCCTTCCCTGGGCGACGGTCTCGGTGGAGGTGGTCACCATGACCGAGACATACGAAGTGATCGTCGTCGGCGGCGGCACGGCGGGCCTGTCCGCCGCGCTCGTCCTGGGACGGGCCAGGCGCCGCACCCTGGTCGTCGACGCCGGCGAGCCCCGCAACGCACCGGCGGCCCACATGCAGGGCTATCTGTCACGGGACGGCATGCCGCCCGCCGAGTTCCTGGCGATCGGCCGCGAGGAGATCGCGCGGTACGGCGTGGAGCTCGTCCGGGACACCGTGGTGGGCGCCACCGAGGGCGAGGACTTCGCCGTGGAGCTCGCGAGCGGACGTACCGTGCACGCCCGGCGGCTCGTCGTCACCACGGGGCTCAAGGACGAACTGCCGACGCTGCCCGGGGTCGCCGAGCGGTTCGGGCGGGATGTGCTGCACTGCCCCTACTGCCACGGCTGGGAGGTGCGCGACCAGGCCTTCGGCGTGCTCGCCACCAGCCCGCTCAGCGTGCATCAGGCCTTGATCGTCACCCAGTGGTCCAAGGACGTCACCTTCTTCCTGCACGAGGGCGCCGAGAACGACCTGACGGACGACGACCTGCGCCGTCTCGCCGCGGCCGGGGTGGACGTGGTGCCCGGTGAGGTCGCCGGCCTGATGGTGGAGGACGACCGGCTCACCGGGGTCCGGCTCGCGGACGGTACGACCCACGCCCGCGAGGTGCTGTTCGTCGCGCCCCGCGCCGTCCCGCAGACCGGCTTGCTTCAGCAGCTCGGCGCCGAGCTGAACGAGACCCCGTTCGGCGCCTACCCCGTGGTCGACGCGACGGGCATGACGACCGTGCCCGGCGTGTGGGCCGCGGGCAACGCCATGGGCTTCTCGGAACAGGTCGTGAACGCGGCGAGCGGCGGCTACCGCGCGGGCGCCACGATCAACGGGGAACTGCTGATGACCGACCTCGACGCGGCCGTGCGGGTGTAGGGCCTGCCCGGCGGATCATGCCGCAGACACGGGGTCCGGCACGCACATCTGCACTTCTGAGATGCCGCCGATTTTCTGCGGCCTGCTCCGCCGGACAGGCCCCGCCTCCCCGTTGCACCATGGCTGCATGCTGCTGACCCGGCTCGCCGACGTGTCCCGGGAGGTCGCCGCCACCTCGGCGCGGTCCCGCAAGATCGCCCTGCTCGCCGGGTTGTTCCGGGACGCGGAGGCGGACGACGTGCCGGTCGTCATCCCCTACCTCGCGGGCCGGCTCCCGCAGGGGCGGCTCGGCATCGGCTGGAAGGTGCTGAGCCGCCGGGTCGCCCCGGCCACCGAGCCGACCCTGACCGTGCGCGAGGTGGACGCCCGGCTCACCGGGATCGGCAAGGTCACCGGCACCGGCTCGCAGGCCGAACGGGCCCGGTTGGTCGGGGAGTTGATGGGTGCGGCGACCAAGGGCGAGCAGCAGTTCCTGTTCGGGCTGATCACCGGCGAGGTCCGGCAGGGCGCCCTGGACGCGGTCGCGGTGGAGGGGCTCGCCGAGGCGACCGGAGCGCCGCCCGCGGACGTCCGGCGGGCGGTGATGCTGGCCGGGTCGCTGCAGACGGTGGCGCAGACGCTGCTCGCGGAAGGACCCGGGGCGCTGGAGCGGTTCCGGCTCACCGTCGGCCGTCCCGTCCTGCCGATGCTGGCGCACACCGCGTCCTCGGTGGCGGAGGCGGTCGGCAGGCTCGGCGCCTGCGCGGTGGAGGAGAAGCTGGACGGCATCCGCGTCCAGGTGCACCGCGACGGCGACGACATACGCCTCTACACCCGCACCCTCGACGACATCACCGACCGGCTGCCCGAGCTGACGAAGGCCGCGCGGGAACTGCGCGGCGCGCGCTTCGTGCTGGACGGCGAGGTCATCGCCTTCGACGCCGCCGGACGGCCCCGTTCGTTCCAGGAGACGGCCGGCCGGGTCGGCTCCCGGGTGGACGTGCCGACGGCCGCCCGGGCGGTGCCGGTCTCCCCCGTCTTCTTCGACGCGCTGTCCGTCGACGGCCGCGACCTGCTCGACCTGCCGTTCGCCGAGCGGCACGCGGAGCTGGCCCGCCTGGTCCCCGAACCGATGCGGGTACGGCGCACGCTGGTCTCCGGCCCCGAGGACATACCGGCCGCGGAGGACTTCCTCGCCGGGACGCTCCGCCGCGGCCACGAGGGCGTCGTGGTCAAGGCCCTCGACGCGCCCTACAGCGCCGGCCGGCGGGGCGCCTCGTGGCTGAAGGTCAAGCCCGTCCACACCCTCGACCTGGTGGTGCTGGCCGCCGAGTGGGGCCACGGCCGCCGCACCGGCAAGCTCTCCAACCTGCACCTGGGCGCCCGCACCGCGGACGGCGGCTTCGCCATGCTCGGCAAGACCTTCAAGGGCATGACCGACGCGATGCTGACCTGGCAGACCGAACGGCTGCGGGAGCTGGCCGTCGAGAACACCGGTCATGTGGTGACCGTACGCCCCGAACTGGTCGTCGAGATCGCCTACGACGGGCTGCAGAGGTCCACCCGCTATCCGGCCGGCGTCACCCTCCGCTTCGCCCGTGTGGTCCGCTACCGCGAGGACAAGCGCCCGGAGGAGGCGGACACCGTCGAGACACTGCTGGCCGCGCACCCGGAGGTGGCCCCTTGACAGGCAGACGAAGTGCCGGACTACTCCTCTTCCGGCACACCGACCAGGGCCTTCAGGTGTTGCTCGGCCATATGGGCGGCCCTTTCTTCGCCCAGCGGAACACCGGGGCGTGGACCGTGCCGAAGGGCGAGTACGACCCCCGGGAGCCCGCATGGGAGGCCGCCCGCCGGGAGTTCGAGGAGGAGCTCGGGCTGCCGCCGCCGGACGGCGAGGCGGTCCCGCTCGGGGAGGTCCGGCAGACCAATGGCAAGATCGTCACGGCCTGGGCGGTCGAGGCCGACCTGGATCCGGCGTCCATCAGCCCCGGCACCTTCACGATGGAGTGGCCGCCGAAGTCGGGACGCACCCAGGAGTTCCCCGAACTGGACCGCGTGGAGTGGTTCGGCCTGGACCGGGCCCGCGAGGTGATCGTCAAGGCCCAGGCCACGTTTCTCGACCGCCTGGCGGAGCACTCGACCTGAAGAGATGTGTACGCGTTGCGGTGCCCGGCACCGCGCGGGAAGGTCGAAGCACAGTCGCTCCCGAGGAGGTCGGCCATGCCCATCGCAACGGTGAACCCGGCGAACGGCGAGACGCTCAAGACGTACGAGGCCATGGGCGCCGAGGAGCTCGAGCGCCGGCTCCAGCTCGCCGAGGCCACGTTCCGCACGTACCGGCAGAGCAGCTTCGTCGACCGTGCACGCCTGCTGGTCCAGGCCGCGAACCTCCTGGACGAGGACCAGCAGGACATCGCCCGCGTGATGACCACCGAGATGGGCAAGCCGATCAAGCAGGCGCGCGCGGAGGCCGCGAAGTGCGCCAAGGCGATGCGCTGGTACGCCGAGCACGCCGAGGAACTGCTCGCCGACGAGGAGCCCGCCGACTCCGATGTGAAGGACTCCGGCGCCTCCCGGGTCCGGGTCCGCTACCGGCCGCTCGGCCCGGTGCTCGCGGTGATGCCGTGGAACTTCCCGCTGTGGCAGGTGATCCGCTTCGCGGCGCCCGCGCTGATGGCGGGCAACGTGGGCCTGCTCAAGCACGCCTCGAACGTGCCGCAGACCGCGCTCTACCTGGAGGACCTCTTCCACCGGGCGGGCTACACCGAGGGCTGTTTCCAGACCCTGCTCATCGGCTCCGGACAGGTCGACGAGATCCTGCGCGACGAACGCGTCAGGGCGGCCACCCTCACCGGCAGCGAGCCCGCGGGCCGCGCGGTCGCCTCCACCGCCGGCGAGATGGTCAAGAAGACGGTGCTGGAACTGGGCGGCAGCGATCCGTACATCGTCATGCCATCGGCCGACCTCGACCGTGCCGCGCAGGTCGGGGTGACTGCGCGCGTGCAGAACACCGGGCAGTCCTGCATCGCCGCCAAACGGTTCATCGTGCACACGGACGTCTACGACGCCTTCGCCGAGCGGTTCGTCGAGGGAATGAAGGCGCTGGTGGTCGGCGACCCGATGCAGGAGGAGACGGAGGTCGGCCCGCTGTCGAGCGAGAAGGGGCGAGACGATCTGGAGGAGCTCGTCGACGACGCCCGGCGCAGTGGAGCCACTGCGCTGTGCGGCGGTCACCGGCTCCGTCGGCCCGAACTGCCCGGCTGGTACTACCCGCCGACCGTCCTCACCGGCATCACCCGCGAGATGCGGATCCACCGCGAGGAGGCATTCGGGCCGGTCGCCACGCTGTACCGCGCGGGTGATCTGGACGAGGCCGTGCTGATCGCCAACGACTCGCTGTTCGGGCTGAGTTCCAACGTCTGGACGCGCGACGAGGCCGAGGTCGACCGCTTTGTGCGGGATCTGGAGTCGGGCAGCGTGTTCGTCAACGGGATGACGGCGTCCCACCCGGCGTTCCCGTTCGGCGGGGTCAAGCGGTCCGGGTACGGGCGTGAGCTGTCCGGGCACGGAATCCGCGAGTTCTGCAACATCACGACCGTATGGCACGGAGCGTGAGCCTTCCGCGGTTACGATCCCCTTTGTGAACCGCGAAGTGACTCTCCCTCTGATCGTCGACGACCGCGGTACCTTGCAGGTGGCTGCGGCCGACGTGAGCAAGCTGCTGCGCACGGTGGGCGGGCGGTGGCTGCATCTGGTGGAGGCCGGGCAGGAGGGGCTCGACGAGGACACCGTGGCCGCGCTGACCATCGAGCTGGCCAAGTTGGCCGATCGCATCGACGTGGCGTGTATTGCACACAGCAGTGGGGCCCGGCCCTAGCGGTTCCCCGCCCCTCGGACCCCACACGACCACAGCCCCGCTCACCGGTTGCTAACGAACGGACGTTCCCGAGATCGTCCGCGCGATCACCAGCCGCTGGATCTCGCTCGTGCCCTCGAAGATCGTGTAGATCGCGGCATCCCGGTGCATCCGCTCCACCGGGTACTCCCGCGTGTACCCGTTGCCGCCCAGGATCTGGATCGCCTGCGCGGTGACCTTCTTGGCGGTCTCACTGGCGAACAGCTTGGACATGGAACCCTCGGCCGCCGTGAACGGCTTGCCGTTGACCGCCATCCACGAGGCTCGCCAGACCAGCAGACGGGCCGCGTCGATGGAGGTGCGCATGTCGGCGAGCTGGAACGCCACACCCTGGTTGTCGATGATCGGGCGGCCGAACTGCTCACGGGTCGTCGCGTACTCCAGCGCCACTTCGTACGCGGCCCGTGCCGTCCCCACCGCCATCGCACCGACCGCCGGGCGGGACGCCTCGAACGTGGCCATCGCGGCGTTCTTGACGCGCTCGCCGCCCTTCTTCGCCTTCTCCCGGGCCCGGGCCAGGCGCTCGTCGAGCTTGTCCTTGCCGCCGAGCAGGCAGGAACCGGGCACGCGCACGTTGTCGAGGATCACCTCGGCGGTGTGCGAGGCGCGGATGCCGTGCTTCTTGAACTTCTGGCCCTGGGCGAGGCCGGGCGTGTTCGGCGGGACGATGAAGGACGCGTGGCCCTTGGAGCCCAGCTCCGGGTCGACCACCGCGACGACGACATGGACGTTGGCGATGCCGCCGTTGGTCGCCCAGGTCTTGGTGCCGTTGATCACCCATTCGTCCTTGGCCTCGTCGTACACCGCACGCGTGCGCATGGCGGCGACGTCGGAGCCGGCGTCGGGCTCGGAGGAGCAGAACGCGGCCACCTTGACGTCGCTCGCATCGCCGTACATCTGGGGAATCCAGGTGCCGATCTGCTCCTCGGTGCCGTTGGCGAGCACACCGACGGCCGCGAGGCCGGTGCCGACGATCGACAGGGCGATGCCCGCGTCACCCCAGAAGAGTTCCTCCATGGCCATCGAGATGCCGAGCCCGGTGGGGTCGAAGTACTGCTGGGCGTAGAAGTCGAGGGAGTAGATGCCGACCTTGGCGGCCTCCTGGATGACCGGCCAGGGAGTCTCCTCACGCTCGTCCCATTCGGCGGCCGCGGGACGGATGACGTCGGCGGCGAAGCCGTGCAGCCAGTCCCGGACCTCCTTCTGTTCGTCGTTGAGCTCCATGGTGAACTCGGCCATGTCCCCTCCAGCGGCACACATGCATGTTACTTGCGGTAACCGCAGTCTGTTACCCATGGGTAGGAAAAGTCAACTCACGAGGACTCCTCGGCAGCCCGTTCGAGCTCCAGGGCGAACCGAGTGTTAGTTTGCGCAGGCGTCACCGATTCAGCACGGGTGGGGAGAGATCATGGACACCACGCAGCGGACCGAGCAGCAGCGGTCCGCCGACCGCCGACGGCGCGAGCTGCTGGAGGCCGCGGACCGAGTGGTGCTGCGCGATGGTCCGCAGGCCTCGATGAACGCGATCGCCGCGGAGGCCGGCATCACCAAGCCGATCCTCTATCGCCACTTCGGTGACAAGGGCGGTCTGTACGCGGCACTGGCCAAGCGGCACACGGACGCACTGCTGGATTCGCTGCGGGCGGCGCTGGACGCACCTGCCGAGCGGCGGGAGCGGGTCGAGTCCACGCTGGACACCTACCTTGCGGCGATCGAGGCACGGCCCCAGGTGTACCGGTTCCTGATGCATCCCGCGGAGGGCTCGTCGGGAGACCAGGAGTTCGACGTGGGGAAGCACTCGGCGCCGCTGCTGCGGCGCATGGGTGAGGAGCTCGCCCAGGTGATCGAGGAACGGTTGGATCTCGGGCCCGGGAGTCAGCAGCTCGCCCGGGTGTGGGGGCATGGGATCGTCGGGATGATGCATGCCGCCGGGGACTGGTGGCTGGGGGAACGGCCTTGTTCCCGGGCCGAGTTGGTGCGGAGTCTGGCTGACCTGTTGTGGGGGCGGCTTGCGGCCGCGGGGGACAGGATAGGGGGTCCGGGGTTCTGACGGTCGGGTGTTGTCTGCGGGCTGCGTGTGGTTGCTCGTACAGTTCCCCGCGCCCCTGGGGTTTCTCCGGTCACCTGCGCCATGAGGCTCGCGCCACCTGGCGCATCAGTCGTCTGTGGCGCCAGCCCTGCACGCGGTCCGCGTACACCCGGCCCTCCAGGTGGTCGCACTCGTGTTGCAGGCACCTGGCGAAGAAACCCGTACCGTGCACCGTGACCGGCTCCCCCGCCATCGTGAAACCCTCGACCACCGCGTGGTCGTAGCGCTCCGTCCCCGCCTCCAGGCCCGGCAGGGACAGGCAGCCCTCCGGGCCGCGGATCACCACACCGTCCGTCTCCACCAGGCGTGGGTTCACCACATGGCCGAGGTGACGTACGTCATCGTCGTCCGGGCAGTCGTAGACGAAGACGCGCAGCGGCTCGCCCACCTGGTTCGCGGCCAGGCCCACTCCCTGCGCGGCGTACATCGTGGCGAACAAGTCCTCCACCAGGCGGGCGAGTTCGGGGCCGAATTCGGTGACTTCCGTGCAGGGTGTGTGAAGGGTCGGGTCGCCGAGCAGGGTGAGAGGCCGGACACGCCCGTGGGCGCCCGGGATGGAGCCGTGTCGCATGGCGGCAAGGGTACGGTCCTCGCTGGCGCGCGCCCCGCGCGCGAGGATCGTGATGGTGCCGCGATTCGGGCACGTGAGTGGATCTCGATAGGCTGAGGCCTCACCACGTTGCCGGATGCTTCGGCGCGGCGGGTACGCAAGGAGGATCGAGAACTGATGGCAGGCAACTCGGACCCGCTCACGCCGCGGGCCAAGCTGGCCGTGACCGCGGGCAAGGCGGTCGCTGCGGCATCGCGCGCAGCAGGGCGCGGCAGCGGTTCGGTGATCGGTGGCCGGGTGGCCCTCAAACTCGACCCCGACCTCCTCGCCCGGCTCGCCCAGAACCTGGATGTGGTCCTGGTCTCGGCGACCAACGGCAAGACCACGACCACCCGGCTCATCGCCGAGGCACTGCGCGCCGCAGGGCCGGTCGTGTCCAACGCGCTCGGCGCCAACATGCCGGCCGGCATCACCTCGGCGCTCGCCGGCGGCTCGGATGCGCGGTACGGCGTCATCGAGGTCGACGAGAAGTACCTGGCCGGGGTCGCCCGGGACACCGACCCGAAGTGCATCGCCCTGCTCAACCTCTCCCGTGACCAGCTCGACCGCGCCGCCGAGACCCGGATGCTGGCCGAGAACTGGCGTGAGGGACTCGCGGGTTCCAAAGCGGTCATCGTGGCCAACGCGGACGACCCGCTCGTGGTGTGGGCCGCCTCCTCCTCCCCCAACGTGATCTGGGTCGCCGCCGGCCAGATGTGGAAGGACGACGCCTGGTCCTGCCCGTCCTGCGGTGGTGTGATGCAGCGCCCCGGCGACGACTGGTACTGCGGTGAGTGCGGTTTCCGCCGCCCGACCCCGAGCTGGGCGCTGTCCGGCGACCACGTCCTCGACCCGCACGGCTCCGCCTGGCCGATCCACCTCCAGCTGCCGGGCCGCGCCAACAAGGCCAACGCCGCCTCCTCCGCCGCCGTCGCCGCCGTGTTCGGCGTGCCGCCGCAGGTCGCCCTGGAACGCATGTACCAGGTGCAGGCGGTGGCCGGGCGCTATGACGTCGTGCAGTTCATGGAGCGCGATCTGCGGCTGCTGCTCGCCAAGAACCCGGCCGGCTGGCTGGAGACCTTCTCCCTGATCGACCCGCCGCCGACCCCGGTGATCCTGTCCGTGAACGCGCGCGGCGCCGACGGCACGGACACCTCCTGGTTGTGGGACGTCGACTACACGCGGCTGACCGGGCACCCGATCCTCGTCATCGGCGACCGCAAGCTGGACCTCGCAGTCCGTCTGGAGGTCGCGAACCAGCACTTCCAGGTCTGCGAGAACCTCGACCAGGCCGTGCAGATGGCCCCGCCGGGCCGTATCGAGGTCATCGCCAACTACACCGCGTTCCAGGATCTGCGCCGCCGCGTCGGCAACTGACGTACTCGTAAGGACAGTGACTTCATGAGCGACAACAGCCTGCGGGTCGTCTGGATCTACCCCGACCTGCTCAGCACCTACGGCGACCAGGGCAATGTCCTCGTCGTGGAGCGCCGGGCCCGGCAGCGGGGCCTGGACGTGGCCCGGCTCGACGTGCGCAGTGACCAGCCGATCCCGACCTCCGGCGACATCTACCTGATCGGCGGCGGCGAGGACCGGCCGCAGCGGCTGGCGGCCGAGCGGCTGCGCCGTGACGGGGGTCTGCACCGGGCGGTGGGGAACGGCGCGATCGTCTTCTCCGTCTGCGCCGGGTACCAGATCCTCGGCCACGAGTTCATCAACGACCTCGGCCAGCGCGAGCCCGGCCTCGGTCTGCTCGACGTCGTCTCGGTACGCGGCGAGGGCGAGCGGTGCGTCGGTGACGTCCTCGCGGACATCGACCCGCGTCTCGGCCTGCCGCCGCTGACGGGCTTCGAGAACCACCAGGGCGTCACCCATCTCGGCCCCACCGCCCGCCCCCTGGCCCAGGTCCGCCTCGGCAAGGGCAACGGCACGGGCGACGGCACGGAGGGCGCGTACAACGACACCGTGTTCGGCACGTACATGCACGGTCCCGTGCTCGCCCGCAACCCGCAGATCGCGGACCTGCTGCTGAAGTTGGCACTCGACGTGAACGCGCTGCCGCCGACCGACGACCGCTGGTACGAGGCGCTGCGCAGCGAGCGCATCGCGGCGGCCCAACAGCAGCCTGCCTGAGGCCCGTACACCTGGGCGCCGACCCGGCTTGACCAGCCCGTCTGACGGGCCATCCGCACAGGTGAGCGCGCTCGTCCAGCAGGCGGACGCACGCTTCGGCCCCGCCCCCTGGTGCCGCTAGGGTGGCGGGGATCGAGCCGGACAACGTGGTCCGGTCCCCGGCCCACGTCGAGAAGGTATTTCGGGCTATGCGCATTGGTGTCCTCACGTCCGGCGGCGACTGCCCCGGCCTGAACGCCGTCATCCGGTCCGTCGTGCACCGTGCCGTCGCCGACCGCGGCGACGAGGTCATCGGCTTCCGGGACGGCTGGAAGGGCCTCCTGGAGTGCGACTATCTCAAGCTCGACCTCGACGCGGTGGGCGGCATCCTGGCCCGCGGCGGCACCATCCTCGGCTCCTCCCGGGTCCGTCCCGAGCATCTGCGCGACGGCGTGGAGCGGGCCAAGGGGCATGTGGCCGAGCTCGGCCTCGACGTGATCATTCCGATCGGCGGTGAGGGCACGCTCAAGGCGGCCCGGCTGCTGTCGGACAGCGGCTTGCCCATCGTCGGGGTGCCGAAGACCATCGACAACGACATCGCGGTCACGGACGTGACGTTCGGCTTCGACACGGCTGTGACTGTGGCGACCGAGGCCCTTGACCGGCTCAAGACCACCGCCGAGTCCCATCAGCGGGTGCTGATCGTGGAGGTCATGGGCCGCCACACCGGCTGGATCGCACTGCACTCCGGGATGGCGGCGGGCGCCCACGCCGTCGTCGTACCGGAACGCCCCTTCGACATCGACGAGCTGACCGCGCGGGTCGGCGAGCGCTTCGAGGCGGGCAAGCGGTTCGCGATCGTCGTCGCCGCGGAGGGTGCCAAGCCGCGGCCCGGCACCATGGCGTTCGACGAGGGGGGCAAGGACATCTACGGGCACGAGAGGTTCGCGGGTGTCGCGCGTCAGCTGTCCATCGAGCTCGAGCAGCGGCTCGGCAAGGAGGCGCGGCCGGTGATCCTCGGGCATGTGCAGCGGGGTGGGACGCCGACGGCGTACGACCGGGTGCTAGCGACCCGTTTCGGCTGGCACGCCGTGGAGGCCGCCCACCGCGGCGAGTTCGGCAAGATGACCGCACTGCGCGGGACCGACATCGTCATGGTGCCGCTGGGCGAGGCGGTGGAGACGCTGAAGACGGTGCCTGCGGAGCGGTACGCCGAGGCGGAGTGCGTTCTTTAGCGCGTACGTGAGCTTCAACCGCCCCCGGCCGCAGCAGCGGCCGGGGGCGGTTCTACTCTGGTGCGGACAAACAGCTGTCGCCAGACAACTGTGGACGGACATTACGCAACCCCCATGAATCAGGAGCCGGCGGATGGATCACAGCGGGCACGGCATGACGACGGATCTGCCGCCGTTCACGCTGGGGCGGGGTCTTCAGTGGTCGGCGGACCCGTTCTTCCTCGTCGCGTGTCTGCTGGCGCTCGTGCTGTACGGCTGGGGCGTCGCCCGGCTGATACGGCGCGGGGACAAGTGGCCGGTGGGGCGGACCGTTTCCTTCGGCGCCGGTGTGCTGAGCGTCGGGCTGATGATGTGCACCAAGCTGAACGACTACGGCATGGTCATGTTCAGCGTGCACATGGTGCAGCACATGGTGATCAGCATGCTGTCCCCGATCATGATCCTGCTCGGCGCCCCCATCACCCTGGCGCTGCGCGCACTTCCGCCGGCCGCCCGGGGCCGCAAGGGCCCGCGTGAGCTGCTGCTGGCCGTGCTGCACAGCCGGTACATGCGGATCATCACCCACCCGGTGTTCACGATCCCGCTGTTCATCGCCAGCCTGTACGCGCTGTACTTCACCCCGATCTTCGACTTCCTGATGGGCTCCAAGGTGGGGCACGTCGCGATGATGGTGCACTTCCTCGCGGTCGGCCTGGTGTTCTTCTGGCCGATCATGGGCGTGGACCCGGGACCGCACCGGCCGGGCTATCTGATGCGGATGCTGGAGCTGTTCGCGGGCATGCCGTTCCACGCGTTCTTCGGTATCGCGCTGATGATGGCCTCGACGCCGATGATCGAGACGTACGCCGACCCGCCCGCCTCCCTCGGTATCGATGCACTCAGCGACCAGAACGCGGCCGGCGGTATCGCCTGGGCGTTCAGCGAAATCCCGTCCGTACTCGTGCTGATCGCCCTGCTGTTCCAGTGGTACGCCTCCGACCAGCGGCAGGCACGGCGCAAGGACCGGGCCGCCGACCGCGACGGTGACAAGGAACTCGAGGCATACAACGCCTATTTGGCCTCACTGAACGCACGCAGCCGCTGACCGCCTTTTCCGGGCAGTTCCTTTCAGTAGCATGAAACGCGTTGGGGGAACCGCCGGGGGGAGCGGTGATGACGTTTCGTGTGTACCTGCGCAGGGCGGGGAAATCGGTGTTCCGCAGGATCGCCGTCCTGTTGGTTTTCGTGGTGGTCCTGAGCGGATGTGACCGGGGCGCACCTTTGTTCGCGGTGCAGGCCGTTGCCGCGGGAGTTCCTTCACTCGCACCTTTCTTCGACGAGAGCGCGGGGCTCGGCCACGACGTCGGCCTCCGCTCCCGTCCGGCGCCGGGCGGCCTTCAGCAGGGCGACACACCAGGGCTGTACGGCGGCACCGGGGAGCAGCGGATCTGTGATGTCGCACGGTTGAAGGAATTCCTCACCGATCCCAGGAATCACCGCAAGGCACAGGCCTGGGCGACCGCGCTCGATATCACGACGGCCGAGATCCCGGAGTATCTCGACCGGCTCACGCCGGTTCTCCTCCGTACCGACACACTCGTGAAGAACCATGACTACAAGAAGGGAAAGTCTGTTCCCTTCGATGCGTTGTTGCAGGCGGGAATCGCCGTTCTCGTCGACCCGCAGGGACTGCCCGCCGTCAAGTGCTCCTGCGGAAATCCGCTGCGCCCCTTCGAGGGGGACACCGGGAGGATTTTGGTCCGGTTCGAGGACGGCAACCAGAAGTGGCAGGGCTACGACCGCGACTCCGTGGTGGCCGTGCAGCCCGCCCCGCGGACACTGGACCGGCTGGCCTTGGTCGACGTGGACGCCCCGGACCGCGGGATCAGCCGTCCGGTCGGCACGACGGGTGACGACGACTCCGCTTTCGACACGCGGGAGCGGCGCGCCGTACCGGACCTGGCCGGGACGACGTTCGGGCGGGCGAGCCGGCTGCTGGCCGACGCGGGGCTGGCGGTTGCGTTCGACGGCGGCGGGTTGCCGCCCGACGGTGCGCGGGTCATGGCGTCCGATCCGCCGGCCGGGACGGAGCTGCGGTTCGGGGAGTACGTGACGCTGAGCGTGGCCGACGGCACGAGCGGAGGGGCGACCACTCCCCCGGACCCGAGCCCGGCGACCTCACAGCCGAAAGACGACCCGTCGTCCGACACCTCGACGCCATCGCCCTCACCGTCGGCCTCGAAGCCCTCGTCATCGGCCTCGACGCCGTCGTCATCGGCTCCCACGAGCGAACCGCCGACCAGTGATCCACCCACGAGCGAACCGCCGGCCACGGATCCACCCACCAGCGCACCGCCCACCAGCCGCCCGCCCTCCGCCCCGCCGCCTTCCGGCCCAGCACCCACCAGCACCGTCCCGCCACCAGCGAGCCGCCCCGGAAACCAGCGCGCCCCCGGAGGTGACCAGCTCACCTCCGCCGAGTGATCCGGTCCCGAGCAGCGCACCGGCCTCCGGCGAGCACGGCAGCGCACCGGTCCCGAGTGAGCCCGGGACCGTCGACCCCACAGCGAGCGCCACGACGTAGCACCCCGAGGGAGTCACCGCATGCCTTCAGGATCACCGACGTCGGGAGTGGGCCGGGTCATCGCCGGCCGCTATCTGCTGCTGCACCGGCTCGGCAGCGGTGGGATGGGCCATGTGTGGCTCGCCCACGACCAGAGACTGGCGTGCGAGGTCGCGCTCAAGGAGATCGTGTTCCGCGACCCGGCCGAGGCCGGCCACGAGCGGGAGGCACGGGTTGCCCGGGCCCGCGCGGAGGCCCGGCACGCGGCGGGGCTGCGCGGTCATCCGCATGTGGTGACCGTGCACGACGTGCTGGAGCACGAGGGGCTGCCGTGGATCGTCATGGAGTACGTGGCGGGCGCCGTCGATCTGCGCGACCTGGTCGCCCGGCGCGGACCGCTCGCCCCCGCGGAGTGTGCCCGCACGGGTCTGGCCGTGCTGGACGCGCTGACCGCCGGACACGAGCGGGGCGTCATGCACCGGGACGTGAAACCGGCGAACATCCTGCTGGCGCCGGACCGCACCGGCGCCCCGTACGGACGCATCCTGCTCACCGACTACGGCATCTCCGTGCAGCCGGACACGGGAGAGACGCGGTACACGCTCGCGTCCGCCCTTGTGGGCACGTCCGGCTATCTCGCGCCGGAGCGGGTCACCGGCGGGCCGCCCACCCCGGCCGCCGACCTGTTCTCGCTGGGCTGCACCCTCTACTACGGCGTCGAGGGCCATGGCCCCTTCGACCGGGAGTCGCACCTCGCGGAGCTCACAGCGGTGGTGACGGAGGAGCCACGGCCCGCGGTGGGCGCGGGTGCCCTGGAACCCGTACTGCGGACGCTGCTCGCGAAGGATCCCGCGCAGCGGATGACCACGGCTCAGGCCGCGGCCGCACTGGCGCGGATCGCGGCGCCGCAGGGCGACGGGTATGTGCGGACCCGGACGGACCTCGGGTCGCGGCCCCACTGGAACGAGGCGTCGGCTCTTCCGCCGGCCGCGGCAGCCGCCCTCGTCGCGGCGCCTTCACCGGAGCCGGGCCGACGCCGCCGCACTCGTCCCCGGGCCCTGCGGGCACTCGTCTCCGGAGGCCTGGGGCTGGCCCTCGCGCTGGGCGGAGTCTGGTACGCCCTGGCCGACCGGACGACCGACGACGGCACGGATGCGGCGCCGTACGGCGACACCGTCGGGCTCGCCGCACCGCTGAAGGCCGGCGACTGCGTCCTCGCCGACTGGCCCGGCGCGGCTCGTTTCACCGGCACGCCCCGGCTCTCCCTGGACCCGACCTGCCGGGACAAGGCGCCCGACGGGCAGGTGATGGCGTTCTTCGAAGCCGCGTCCGCGGAGCAGGCACGCACGCTCGGGCAGGCCCGGTGCGAGGAGATGACGCGGGAGGTCCGCGAGCGGCTCGCGGATGTGCGCAGCTTCGCGGTCCTGCCGACGCAGGCGGGCTTCGAGACGGCCGGACGGCGCACCGCCTGTCTGGTGCTGGGCGCGCACGGGCCGGTGTACGGGCCGCTCGCCGGCCATCGCAGGCCGGGATCGGCGTTCACGGACACGGCGACCATGCAGAAACGGGACTGCCTCGACGCCCGCTCCAACCGGGACGTCCGGCTGGTGTCCTGCGCGGGACGCCACGACGAGCAGGTGCTCGGTTTCACCCGTCTGGGCGCGGGGCTGACGCTTGCGCAGGCGCGCACGCGGTCGGACACGGCGTGCGCGCGGGACGTACCGCCTGCCGACTACGGATTCGACCCTTCCGTATATGAGGCCGGTTCCTGGACCAGTGAGGGGTCCTGGAAATCCGGCACTCATTTCGTCGTCTGCACCGTCCGGAAGCAGAACGGGGGCACCATGGAGGGGGACGAACCATGAGGAGGGTGTTGCGATGCCCGGTTCCACGGACGGTTCTACGAAGGCGATGGGGGTGCTCACCGTTGGCGGGCTCGTCGTGGTGACGGGCTACACGGTGGCGCTCGGCAGCAACGGCTGGCTGTGGTTCGGCTGGGTCGTGCTGGGTCTGATCACCCTCGGTATGGTCGCCACGCGCAGCACCTGAGCTCCCGGCGAGTCTTCACTCGCGGGTGAGCCGCCCCGCCGAGTGCACGCCCGGCTGGTACTTCGGCAGCCGGGCGGTGACTTTCATGCCCGCGCCGACCGCGGTCTCGATGACCAGGCCGTAGCCGTCGCCATAGACCTGACGGAGCCGGTCGTCGACGTTGGACAGGCCGATGCCGCCCGACGGGCTGACCTCCCCGGCAAGGATGCGGCGCAGCAGGTCGGGGTCCATTCCGGCGCCGTCGTCCTCGATGACGACCAGGGCTTCGGCGCCGGTGTCCTGCGCGGTGATGCTGATGTGGCACTTGTCGGACTTGCCCTCGAGTCCGTGCTTGACGGCGTTCTCGACGAGCGGCTGGAGGCAGAGGAAGGGCAGGGCGACCGGGAGCACCTCGGGGGCGATCTGCAGGGTGACGGAGAGGCGGTCGCCGAAGCGTGCCCGCACGAGCGCCAAGTAGTGGTCGATGGCGTGGAGTTCGTCGGCGAGGGTGGTGAAGTCGCCGTGCCTGCGGAACGAGTAGCGGGTGAAGTCGGCGAACTCCAGAAGCAGTTCGCGGGCGCGTTCGGGGTCAGTGCGGACGAACGAGGCGATCACCGCGAGCGAGTTGAAGATGAAGTGCGGGGATATCTGGGCGCGCAGGGCCTTGATCTCGGCCTCGATCAGACGGGTGCGGGACTGGTCCAGGTCCGCGAGTTCCAGCTGGACGGAGACCCAGCGGGCGACCTCGCCGGCCGCCCGGACGAGGACGGCGGACTCGCGGGGCGCGCAGGCGACGAGGGCGCCGTGCACCCGGTCGTCGACGGTGAGGGGGGCCACGACGGCCCAGCGCAGTGGGCAGTCGGGGGCGTCGCAGGTGAGGCGGAACGCCTCGCCGCGGCCGGTCTCCAGCGGGCCGGCGAGCCGTTCCATGATCTCGGCGCGGTGGTGGTCGCCCACTCCGTCCCAGACGAGGACATGGGTCTCGTCGGTGAGGCACAGCGCGTCCGTGCCGAGCAGGGTGCGCAGCCTGCGGGCCGACTTGCGGGCGGTCTCCTCGGTGAGGCCCGCCCGCAGCGGGGGTGCGGCGAGGGAGGCGGTGTGCAGGGTCTGGAAGGTGGCGTGCTCGACGGGGGTGCCCAGGCCTCCGAGGCTCTCCGGGCGGGCCGTACGCCGACCCAGCCAGAAGCCCGCGGCCAGCAGCGGCAGAACGGCGACGCACAGGCCGGCCAGGAAACCGCTCATGCCTTCACCTCCGCCCGCAGTTCCTCCGGCAGATGGAACCGCGCCAGGATCGCCGCCGTCCCCGCCGGGACCCGGCCCGGGGTCGCCAGGGAGACCAGCACCATCGTGAGAAAGCCCAGCGGCACCGACCACAACGCGGGCCAGGCGAGCAGGGCGTGCCAAGGGCCCCCGCCGGGGAAGCCGGCCATGGTCGCGCCCACGGCCAGGAACGCCGAGCCGCCGCCCAGCAGCATCCCGGCGGCCGCGCCGGGCGGGGTGAGCCGCCGCCACCAGATGCCGAGCACGAGCAGCGGACAGAACGACGAGGCGGACACGGCGAAGGCCAGCCCGACCGCGTCGGCCACCGGCAGCCCGCCGACCAGGGCACTCGCCGCGAGCGGCACCGCCATGGCGAGCACCGTGCCGAGCCGGAAGTGACGCACGCCGCGGGCCGGCAGGACGTCCTGCGTCAGCACACCCGCGACGGCCATGGTCAGCCCCGACGCCGTGGACAGGAACGCGGCGAAGGCGCCGCCCGCCACCAGCGCGCCGAGCAGATCGCCGCCGACGCCGCCGATCATCCGCTCGGGCAGCAGCAGGACGGCCGCGTCCGCGTCGCCGGTGAGGGTGAGTTCGGGGGCGTACAGCCGGCCGAGGGCGCCGTACACGGGCGGCAGCAGGTAGAAGCCGCCGATCAGCGCCAGCACGGCCACCGTCGTACGGCGGGCGGCCACGCCGTGGGGGCTGGTGTAGAAGCGGACGACGACATGCGGCAGGCCCATGGTGCCGAGGAAGGTGGCGAGGATCAGACCGTACGTGGCGTACAGCGGGCGTTCCGCACGACTCTCGGCCCGGGAGGGCGACAAGCCGCCGCCGGCCGAGTCGGCCGTGGGGACGGGGTCGCCCTTGTCGAAAGTCAGGCGGGTGCTCTGCTCGATGCGGTGGGTGCCGGCGGACAGCCGCAGGCTGTCGTCCTCGTGTCTACGGCCGTCGACCGTGCCGGTCACCGTCACCGTCAGCGGTTCTTCGAGCTTCAGGTCGAGGGTGTCGTCGACGCGGACAACGCGCTGTTCGCGGAAGCCGGCCGGTTCGTCGAAGGCGTTGCGGGGGGCTCCGTCGCCCTGCCAGGCGAGGACCAGGAACAGGGCGGGGACCAGGAGGGCGGTGAGTTTGAGCCAGTACTGGAAGGCCTGCACGAAGGTGATGCTGCGCATGCCGCCCGCGGCGACGATCGCGGTCACGACGACGGCGACGATGATCCCGCCGAGCGAGTCGGGCGCGCCCGTCAGCACGGTCAACGTCAGCCCGGCGCCCTGGAGTTGGGGCAGCAGATACAGCCAGCCGACGCCGACGACGAAGGCGCCCGCGAGCCGGCGCACCGCCGGGGAGGCGAGCCGGGCCTCGGCGAAGTCGGGCAGCGTGTAGGCGCCGGAGCGGCGGAGGGGGGCGGCGACGAAGAGCAGGAGGACGAGGTATCCGGCGGTGTAGCCGACGGGGTACCAGAGCATGTCGGGACCCTGGACCAGGACCAGGCCGGCGATGCCGAGGAAGGAGGCCGCGGAGAGGTACTCGCCGCTGATGGCGGCGGCGTTCAGGCGCGGGCCCACGGTGCGGGAGGCGACGTAGAAGTCGGAGGTCGTTCGGGAGATGCGCAGGCCGAACGCGCCGACGAGGACGGTCGCGACGACGACCAGGGCGACGGCGGGGACGGCGTATCCGGAGTACACGGGCGGGGACCTCGGCCGGCTCAGCGGTCCTCGACGAGACGCACGAAGTCCCGTTCGTTGCGCTCTGCGCGCCGCACATACCAGCGGGCGAGCAGCACCAGCGGCGCGTACAGGCCGAAGCCGAGCACCAGCCACTCCAGACGGCGGGCGTTCGGGGTCACCGCGAAAACCAGCGGCAGGGGGCCGACCAGCAGGCCGAGCACGGCGAACACGGTGAGCGCGGCGCGCAGTTGGGTACGCATCAGGGAGCGGACGTACGTGTGGCCGAGGGTGGTCTGTTCATCGATCTCGGTGCGTGGGCGGTAGTAGCCGGAGGCCCGGCCGGTGCGGCGGGGCGGTCCGGTGACGACGACGCGGCGTTCGGTCTGGTCCTGGGGCATGCGCATCTCCCCTAGCTCGTGGTCCGGCGCATCAGCAGGTCCCGCAGCTCACGGGCGTGGCGGCGGCTGACCTGGAGTTCCTCGGAGCCGACCAGGACGCTGACCGTGCCCGCGTCCAGGCGGAGTTCGCCGATGTGGCGCAGGGCGACCAGATGGCGGCGGTGGATGCGGACGAAGCCGCGGGAACGCCAGCGGTCCTCCAGGGTGGACAGCGGGATGCGCACCAGGTGGCTGCCCTTGCCGGTGTGCAGTCGGGCGTAGTCGCCCTGCGCCTCGACATGGGTGATGTCGTCGACGGCGACGAAGCGGGTCACGCCGCCCAGTTCGACGGGTATGTGGTCGGGGTCGGGCTCGTGCACGGGGATGCGCGGTGCGGTGCCGCGCAGTTCGGCGGCCCGGCGCACGGCCTCGGCGAGGCGCTCCTTGCGGACCGGCTTGAGCACGTAGTCGACCGCCTTGAGGTCGAAGGCCTGGACGGCGAAGTCCTCGTGGGCGGTGACGAAGACGACCAGCGGCGGCTGGGCGAACCCGGTCAGCAGGCGGGCCAGGTCGAGTCCGTCGAGGCCGGGCATGTTGATGTCGAGGAAGACGACGTCGATGGCCTCCGGCCCGTCCGGCCCGGACTCCAGGGCGCGGTTGATGCGGCGCAGCGCCTCGGTCGCGTCGCCGGCGCCCTCCGCGCTGCTGATCCGTGGATCCGCGTTCAGCAGGTACACGAGTTCCTCGAGCGAGGGGCGTTCGTCGTCGACAGCCAGGGCGCGCAGCATGAACGTGGAGTCTAGGAGCATTCCGTACGCCTGCACACGGGCCGGACGTGGACGTTTCCGCTGGATACAGTGCCCGCATGAACAGCAGGCCGGCATCCTTCGACGAGCTCGACCGGAAGATCATCACCGCGTTGATGGCGAACTCCAGGACCAGTTTCGCCGAGATCGGCACAGCGATCGGGCTGTCCGCGACCGCCGTCAAGCGCCGGGTGGACCGGCTGCGCGAGACGGGCGTGATCACCGGGTTCACGGCGACGGTGCAGCCGTCGGCGCTGGGCTGGCGCACGGAGGCGTACGTCGAGGTGTACTGCGAGGGCGCCGCCCCGCCCCGGCGGCTGGCGGAGGTCGTGCGCCATCACCCCGAGATCACGGCGGCGATGACGGTGACCGGTGGGGCGGACGCGCTGCTGCATGTGCGGGCGAGGGACGTGGAGCACTTCGAGGAGGTGCTCGAGCGGATCCGTGCGGAGCCGTTCATCAGGAAGACGATCAGTGTGATGGTGCTGTCCCACCTGCTCCCGGAGAGTCCTGAGGCGGGTGCCAGCCACCCTCCCCCGCAAGCCGCACCAGACGTGCGCTGAGGGCGTTCAGAACGCAGCATTCCTGCGCAGACACGCAGCTTTTGTTGCTTGTCGCCCGTCGTGGTCGCTTCCTACCTTGGTGTCAACCCTCAGTCGACACCGCTGGAAGCGGAGGTACCCCTCTGTGCCCACAAGCCGTGTGCCGCGTCGACGGCGCTTCCTGGTCTGCGAACCCAGGCACTTCGCCGTGCAGTACGCGATCAATCCCTGGATGCATCCCGACGTCCGCGTCGACCTCGATCTGGCCCAGGAGCAGTGGCAGGCGCTGATCCACACCTACCGGTCCCACGGCCACACGGTCGAGACCGTGCCGCCGGTGCCCGGGCTGCCGGACATGGTCTTCGCCGCGAACTCGGCGGTCGTCGTCGGCGGCCGCGTCTTCGGCTCCCTCTTCCACGCGCCCGAGCGCCGCCCCGAGTCCACCCACTACGAGACCTGGTTCAAGGCGGCGGGCTACGACGTCTACCGGCCCGAGAACGTGTGCGAGGGCGAGGGCGACCTCGTCTTCACGGGCCGGTACCTGCTGGCCGGCACCGGCTTCCGTACCACCCGCGAGGCGCATCGCGAGGTGCAGGAGTTCTTCGGCGTCCCGGTGATCTCGCTGACGCTGGTGGACCCGTACTTCTACCACCTGGACACTGCGCTGTTCGTGCTCGACGACGAGAACATCGCGTACTTTCCTCAGGCGTTCTCGCCCGGCAGCCGCGAGGTGCTGGAGCGGCTGTACCCGGACGCGGTGCTCGGCACCCGCGAGGACGCGATGGCGTTCGGGCTGAACTCCGTCTCCGACGGACACCACGTCTTCGTCCCGCCTCGCGCCGAGGGCCTCGCCTCACAGCTGGCCGACCACGGTTACGTCCCCGTCCCCGTCGACCTGTCGGAGTTCCACAAGGCCGGCGGCGGCATCAAGTGCTGCACCCAGGAGATCCGCCCATGACCGCACCCGCCCGTACCCGCGACTCCGCCGAGCTGATCCGCGCCGAGGAGCCGGTCCTCGCGCACAACTACCACCCCCTGCCCGTGGTCGTCGCCCGCGCCGAGGGCACCTGGGTGGAGGACGTCGAGGGCCGCCGCTACCTCGACATGCTGGCCGGCTACTCCGCCCTCAACTTCGGCCACCGGCACCCCGCGCTGATCGACGCGGCGCACCGCCAGCTGGACCGTCTGACCCTGACCTCGCGTGCGTTCCACAACGACCGGCTCGCCGAGTTCGCCGAGCGGCTGGCCGGGCTGACCGGCCTGGACATGGTGCTGCCCATGAACACCGGCGCGGAGGCGGTCGAGAGCGGCATCAAGGTGGCGCGCAAGTGGGCGTACGACGTGAAGGGCGTCCCCGCCGACCGGGCCACGATCGTGGTCGCGGCGGAGAACTTCCACGGCCGTACGACGACCATCGTCAGCTTCTCCACGGACGAGACGGCGCGGACGGGCTTCGGCCCCTTCACGCCGGGCTTCCGGATCGTGCCGTACAACGACCTGGCGGCGCTGGAGGCGGCGATCGACGAGACGACGGCGGCGGTGCTGATCGAGCCGATCCAGGGCGAGGCCGGTGTGCTGATCCCGGACGACGGCTATCTGGCGGGCGTCCGCGACCTGACCCGGCGCAAGGGCTGCCTGTGGGTGGCGGACGAGATCCAGTCGGGCCTCGGCCGTACCGGCCGTACCCTCGCCGTCGAACACGAGGGCGTCGTCCCGGACGTACTGCTCCTCGGCAAGGCGCTGGGCGGTGGCATCGTGCCGGTGTCGGCGGTGGTCGCGCGCCGGGAGGTCCTCGGTGTGCTGCGGCCGGGTGAGCACGGTTCGACGTTCGGCGGCAACCCGCTGGCGGCGGCGGTCGGCACGGCGGTGGTGGACCTGCTGGAGACGGGCGAGTTCCAGCGCCGGGCGGCGGAGCTGGGCGTGGTCCTGCGGGACGGCCTGGCGAAGCTCGTCGGCCAGGGTGTCGTCGGCTTCCGGGCGCGCGGGCTGTGGGCGGGCGTCGACATCGACCCGTCCCTCGGCACCGGCCGTGAGGTCAGCGAGCGCCTCATGCGGGAGGGCGTTCTGGTCAAGGACACCCACGGCTCCACCATCCGCCTGGCACCCCCGCTGACCATCACGGAACAGGAACTCCGCTCCGCCCTCGACACACTGGAGGCGGTACTGCTGCGAGGCGCGTGAGAGCACCCACTCCGGCGAGAGCCCCTCATGAGCGAGGTCCGCCTCGATCCCACTCGTCTGCCCTGCACGTGCCTCCGCGCGGCAGGGGCGACGGGCGAAGGGTGAAGATGGGTGGGAGAGGTGGTAGACCACTCTCAGCGACAGAGAGGTCGGCCGTGGGCACTTACGAGGACCGCGACGTCGCCCGTCGACGGTTCGACGTGGCGGATGCCGCGCCCCTGCTGCTGGACGCACGGGGCGTGGTGACGAGCTGGACCCGGGACGCCGAGCGCATGCTGGCGTACGGGGCCGCCGAAGCAGTGGGCACGAACCTGGCCGACCTGCTGACCGCCGAGGACGCCCGGCGGGTGCCGGAGGTGTTCGAGTGCTGCCGCAGGGACGGTGAATGGGCGGGGCTGCTGACGGCCCGGCGCAAGGACGGACTGCCCGTCCGGGTGATGGTGCGGATCACCTCCGCGCGGGAGACGCGTGGCCCCTCGCAGTGGCTCGCGCTGATGTCGGAGCTGGCGGACGCGCCCGGCTGGGACATGAGCCGCACCATGCTGGAACAGATCGTCGACCGCTCTCCCGTCGGCATAGCGATCGTCGACACGGACCTGCGCTACGTCTGGTCGAACGCGGCCCTCGCCCAGTACGGCGGCGGCCCCCCGGAACGCCGGCTGGGACTGCGGCTGGCGGACATCCAGCCGGGTCTGGACACCGAGGCGATCGAGGAGCAGATGCGGCACGTGCTGGCGACCGGCGAATCCGTGGTCGGCTTCGAGCACGTGGGACGCGTCCGGGCCGCCCCGTTCCGGGAGACCTCGCACATGATGTCGTTCACCCGGCTCGACGACGGCCACGGTCACCCGGTGGGGGTGTACTACATCGTCGTGGACATCACCGACCGGCACCGCGCCCGGCAGCGGCTGGCCCTGCTCGACCGGGCCGGCGAGCACATCGGCCGCACCCTGGACATCACGCGGACCGCGCAGGAGTTGGCCGACGTGGCAGTACCGGAGCTCGCCGACTTCGTCACCGTGGACCTGCTGGAGTCGGTGCTGAGCGGCGCGGAGCCCGCCCCCGGGCCACTGAGCGCCTCGGATCCCGTGCCGCTGCGCCGCGCGGGCCAGCGGTCGCTCGACGCGGTCCCGAGGGCCCTCTTCGGCATCGGTGAGGTGGCCACCTACCTGGCGGGATCGCCCCCGATCCGCTGCCTGATGACGGGCAGCTCCTGGCTCGAGGAGCGGCTCGACCCGCTCGGCGAGGAGTGGGCCACCGACGCGCGCGGTGGCCGGAGGTCGATCTTCCTGGAGCTGGGCCTGCACAGCGCGATGATCGTGCCGATCCGCGCGCGGGGCGTCACCCTGGGCGTCACCACCTTCTTCCGGCGCCGCCGCCACGAGGCCTTCGACACGGACGATCTGAGTCTGGCCGAGGACCTCGTCTCCCGGGCGGCCGTCTGCGTGGACAACGCCCGGCGCTACACCCGCGAGCGGGACGCGGCCCTGGTGTTGCAGCGCAGCCTGCTCCCGCACCGGCTGCCCGAGCAGGAGGCCGTGGAGGTGGCGGCCTGCTACCGGCCGGCCGACGAGCTGACCGGCGTCGGCGGTGACTGGTACGACCTCATCCCGCTGTCCGGTGCGCGGGTCGCCCTCGTGGTGGGCGAGGTGACCGGGCACGGCATCGTCGCGGCGGCGGAGATGGGGCGGCTGCGTACCGCCGTGCGGACTCTGGCCGCCCTGGACCTGCCGCCCGAGGAGGTGCTCGGTCACCTCGATGACCTGGTGGCGCGTTCCGAGCACGAGGACGGCATCACACCGGACACCGGAGTGACCGCCCCGGCCTGGGCGGCCGTACCGGCCGCGGAGGGAGCGGCACACACCGGTGGATGCGACGCAACTGCTCCCGCCGACACCACGGGCACCGCGCCCGACGCCGGAGAGACCGACGGCACCCGCCCCTCCGCGCCGGCCACCGACGCAGCCGCCGACGCCCGGTCCGGCGCCGGATGTGTGTACGTGGTCTACGACCCGGTCGACGGACGGTGCGCGATGGCCGCCGCCGGGCATCCGGCGCCCGCGGTGATCCTGCCCGACGGTACGGCCACGTTCGTGGACCTCCCCCAGGGGCCGCCCCTCGGCGTGGGCGGGCCGCCCTTCGAGTCGGTGGAGATGACCTTCCCACCGGGCAGCACGCTCACGTTGCACACCGACGGGCTGCTCGCCGGTGGGGAGGGGACCTGGACCGTCGACGCGGGCCGGGACCGGCTGCGGCTGGCCCTGGAACGGCCGGCGCCCTCGCTCGATGTCCGGTGCCGTTCCGTGGTCGACGCCCTGGTGCCCACCCGCCCGTACGACGATGTGGCCCTCCTGATGGCCCGTATCCGCCGCCTCGGCGCCGACCAGGTCGCGGACTGGGGCCTGCCCACCGACCCGGCCGTCGTCGCCGACGCCCGCAAGGCGGCCATGCGGCAGCTCGCGGAGTGGGGGCTGGAGGAGCTGGCGTTCACCACGGAACTCGTCGTGAGCGAACTGGTCACCAACGCCATCCGGTACGCCACCGGCCCCATCCGGCTGCGGCTGATCAGGGGGCGCGCCCTGGTCTGCGAGGTCTTCGACGGCGGCGCGACCGCACCTCATCTGCGCCACCCCCGCACCACGGACGAGGGCGGGCGCGGGCTGCTGCTGGTCTCGCAGCTCACCCAGCGGTGGGGCACCCGTTTTGTACCCGACGGAAAGATCATCTGGGCGGAGCAGTCGCTGACGTGACCTCCTGCGCAACAGGGTGACACGCCGCGCACCAGGTGCGAACGCCCGTCCTGCCGGTCACCCGTTGCGGCGAAGATCGTCGATCCTTCCCTGTGGGGGCGAACCGCCGTGTGAGCGTGGTCGTGTGCTTCGCCGTCTCGGACTGGGAGTGGCCGGTGCCGCATCAATCGCGCTGGTAGTCGCCCTCGTACGCCACAACGACGACAAGGACGCGGCCGCGCTGTGGGTCTCGGTGGTCTCCGCAGCGCTGGCGGTGTGCGCGTTCACCGCGGACCTCCTGCGTGGGCAGAGTGGCGCGGAGACCGCCGCTGCGGGGAACCGGCGGCTGCAGGCGGCCGACGACCTCGCCGAGGCGGTGCGGGTCCAGTGGGCCGCGGAGGCCCGGCTGCGCCGGTTGCAGGACCCGGCGCCCCTGGACGTCCACTGGTCCCGCGTCGGTCCGCCGCTCGCCGACCACCCGCGCAACATCGCGTGCGGGCTGCCGTTGCCGGCACCACGCGACGGGGACGAGCGGCTCGACCGGATCGTCGGGACGTTCCGGGCCGTTCCCTCGGGCCGGCTCGTTGTGCTGGGCGATCCGGGCGCGGGGAAGACCATCCTCGCCGTGCGGTTCGTGCTGGGCTCGCTCGCCGTGCGGCGACCGGGCGACCCGGTGCCGGTGCTCTTCCCCCTGGCGAGCTGGGACCCCCGGTCTGCACCACTGCGCGGCTGGCTGGCCGAACGGCTGGCCACGGAGTACCGGCCGCTGGCCGCCGTCCGTGACGGGCGCACGCTGGCCCGCGAGTTGCTGGACGAAGGTCTCGTGCTTCCCGTGCTCGACGGCCTCGACGAACTGCCGGAGGCCACCCGCGAGCTCGCGCTGCGGCGCCTGAACGCCGAACTGGACGAGCGGCTGCCGGTCCTGCTCACCTGCCGCACCGCTCAATGGGCAAGCGCCGTGCGCGGCGGCGATGTGCTGACCGCGGCAGAGGTCGTACGGCTGCGACCGCTGGACTTCGACACCGCACGGAACTACCTGGAGCGCACGGCCCGTTCGAGCTGTGACGGCTCCACGGCGTGGACGCCGGTGCTGGCGGCCCCCACGCCACCGCTCACGGACGTACTGACCACACCCCTGATGGTGGCCTTGGCGCGCACGGTGTACGGCGACACCTCCCGCAGCCCCGCCGAACTGGCCGACCCCGGCCGCTTCCCCACTGCGCAGGCCATCGAGGAGCACCTGCTGGACGCGTTCGTACCGGCGGCCTTCGCGGACGCGGAGGGCACCTGGCGCCCGGGCGCGGCCCACCACTGGCTGAGCCGCCTCGCTCGTGACCTCGGGCGCCGTCGCCCCGGCTCGACGCCCACCTGGCGACTGGCCTGGTGGGAGCTTCCGACGGTGATGCCGAGGGCGCTCGGGGTGATCGGACCCACGCTGCTGGCGCTGCTCGCCACTGCCGCGCTGCTGGTGCCGCTGGCCGTCAGCGGCGGAGGTGTGGTCGCCAACTGGGACAGCGGGCTGTCGGCCGTGCTCAACTTCGCGGGCATCGGGTCCGGCCTGTGCTTCGGACTCGCCTTCCTGCTGCCGGCCACCGCCGAAACCCCGCAAGGGCCACGGTGGTTGGCGCGCACGGCGGCGCGGACGACCGCCGCGGCCACGGTCGTCGCGGTGGGGCTGGGCCTACTGGTACCGCCCCTGGTTGGCGCACGCCTCGGGGCCGTGATCACCCCGAGACCCACCTGGTTCCTCAACGGGTGCTGCTTCGGACTGATCCTGGCGATGATGTTCGCCGTCGCCGGCCTGCCCCGGCGCCCCCTCCCGCTGGCCCTGCCCTGGGCGGGCAGTCCGAGCGGCCCCGTGGCCGTGCGCGTGGCGGGTGCCCTGGTCGTCTTCGCCGGTCTTGCGATCCAGGGCTATTACGGGGCGTTGGTCCCGGCCGCGACCTGCTGCGGGGCCGGGCTGCTGCTGTCCCTGGCCGGGCTTCGGCGCGGGGAACGGGCGGCAGCGCAGCATCCCGGTCCGGCCGCCGTGCTGCGCGGCTTTCGGCGCGGCCTGCTGCGGGGCTTCGTCGCGTGCACGCTGATCGGCGTCACCGCCTCGGCGGTCGTCGGATGCGTCAGCGGCGCGTTCGCCGCGTACCGGATCCACTGGCCCGCTCACCGGCTGCAGGGCGGTGAGGTCTTCGAGGGCTGGCGGCTCCACGAAACGGACGACGGTGAACGGTCCGTCCGCTCGACGGGCCCGCGCGAGGTCCTGCTCGTGGAACGCGCGGCGCTCGACCGGCCGTTCACCGTGATGAAAGGCGCCCGGATCTCGTGGGACGAGCGACTCGGGAGGCGGACGGAGGAGGTGCGGATCCGTGCGGGGAGCGACGGTTGGGTGGTCGACTGGACCGGCCTGCCCGACGAGTGGGACGGCAGAGCTGTCGACGCCCACAACCTGGTGGTCGCCCTGCCCGACCCCGTGAAGGTGTGGCTCGTGCACCGGCCCGTCGGGACGGTCGTGCGGGACGCCGTGGTTCCCCTCGTCTGGTTCGGGGTGCTGATCGGCGCCATCGGGGGCTGCGCTTCCGGTGTCTACCGTGCTCTGAACACACCGTCCGACACGATCCGCGCGGCCGGTCCGCAGAGCACCCTGCGCACCGACCGGGCCGCGACTCTCGCGCGCAGTGCGATCGCCGCTCTCCTGGCGGGCGGGGTCTGTCTGGTGCTGATCTCGGCGCTTCGGCGGGGCAGCACGCTGGGCACCATGCACACCGAACTGTGGGTGCCGGTCGGCACCTCCGCGCTCGCGCTCGGCGCCTGGGGGCGGATGGGCGCGGCCAGGATCTGGCTGGCCGTCACCGGGCGGGCGCCCTGGCGGCTGATGCAGTTCCTCGAAGAGGCGCACCGCCGTGGCGTGCTGCGGCAGTCGGGTGCGCACTACGAGTTCCGGCATCTGCGACTCCAGAACCGCCTCGCCGAGGTCGCCGGTGCGGGCTGTGAGCGCCGAGCCGAGATCCAGCGCGTCGCGCTGTGGGCCACCGCGGCGGCAACGGCCTGGCTGATGGCCTACCTGGCGGGCCGCCCGGTACTCGAAGCCCCTGCGGGCGATCGGCTGGACCCGTCGGAGACCGCCCAGGTGATCACGGCCGTCGGCGCACTGGGGACGGCGCTCGGTATGAGCGCGGCCGCGATCATCAAGGCCGTGGCCCTGCTGATCCACGCACGAGCCGACATGGAGCGGGCACGCACCGGCCGACCACAGGTGCAGGTGCAGCCGGAACCGGAGCCGGTCTCCGGCGACGAGCAGGCCTGATCCCTCGTGGGTCCGCGGCCGGGCCGGGGCCACAGGCCGGCCCCGGCCCGGGACGGTTCACGGCTTGCGGGCGACCGCCCCGTACATCGCGATGTCCTCGTCGCGGATGCCCTGCTCCCCCGCGCCGTCCGGGCGCCACTTGTGCACCTGGACGATGCCGGGGTCGACGAGTTCCAGCCCCTCGAAGAACTCGTGGGCCTCGTCGATGGTGCGCAGCCGCATCGGCATGTTGCGGGCCGCGTACTCGCGGGCGACACGGCCCACCTCCTGAGGCGCGAACTCGGCGGTGCCGATGGACATCGCCAGGTAACTGCCCGAGGGCAGCGGCTCCAGCAGGCGGCGGACGATGCCGACGGCGTCGTCCTCGTCGAGGACGAAGTGGACGATCGCGATCACCGTGAGGGCGACCGGCTGCGTGAGGTCGAGGGTCTCGCGCAGTTCGGGGGCGTCGAGGATGCTCGCCGGGTCGCGGAAGTCGGCCTCGATGTACGCGGTGCGCCCCTCGGGGGTGCTGGCCAGCAGTCCCTGGGAGAGGGTGAGGACGATGGGGTCGTTGTCCACGTAGACGACCCGCGACCCGGGCGCCACGGCCTGGGCGATCTCGTGGAGGTTCGGGGAGGTGGGAATGCCGGTGCCGATGTCCAGGAACTGGCGCATCCCCGCCTCCTCGGCGAGCCAGCGCACGGCGCGGTTCATCCAGTCCCGGTTGGCCCGCATGTGGATGGGCAGGGCGGGCCACTCCCGGGACATGGCGTCGCCCGCCTCCTTGTCCGCGGGGTAGTAGTCCTTGCCGCCCAGGATGTAGTCGTAGATCCGCGCGGAGTGCGCGTTCTCGGTGTCGATGCGGTCGGCCGGCCATCCGTTGTCAGGCAACGCCGTGTCTCCCATTCGGGTCGGGGCTTGGGGTGCGGGGAACGCTCAGCAGTAGCAGGGGAGTCAGAGGAGGAAGTCGGCGTCACCCGCCTTCACAGCCGTCAGGAAGTTCGACATCTCCAGTGGGGTGAAAACCAGCGCCGGACCGTCGGGATCGGTCGACTGGCGTACGGCGACGCGTCCGTCGGCGAGCTTCATCACTTCCACGCAGGCGCCTCCGGCGTCGTCGCTCCACGGCTTGGACCAGCCGCGTGCGCCCAGTTCCCGGGACGGCATGCCGTTGCGTATGTGGGGGTGCACCTCAGAGCTCCTTGCGAATCGCACCGAGCAGGGCCTCGGTCTTGCCGGCGGGCGCCGCCTGGGCGCCCAGCCGGTCCAGGGCTTCGCGATACACCACGACGTCGTCGCTCTTGTCCAGGTAGACAGCGCCCACCAGGCCGTTGAGGTAGACGATGTCGGGCAGTTCGCGGGCCCGGAACCGGAAGAGGTGGAACGCGCCCGCCCGCATGGCCGGGTGCGGGCCGTTCACGAACCGCATGATCTGCAGGGTCACCTGCGGCAGCCGGTTCATCTCGATCAGATGGTCGACCTGCGCGCGCATCACGTCGGCGCCGCCGACCGGCCAGCGCAGCACCGTCTCGTCCATCACGACCCACACCCGCGGCGGCTCCCGGCGGGTCAGCAGCTCCTGGCGCCGCATCCGCAGGGCGACCCGGCGTTCGGTCGCCTCGGCCGGGGCATGCGGATTGCCGGCGCCGAGCAGGGCGCGTGCGTAACTCTCCGTCTGCAGCAGGCCGTGGACGAACTGGTTCTCGTAGGCGCGGATCTGCAACGCCGCCTGTTCCAGGCTCAGATACGCCGCGAACCAGTCCGGCAGCACATCGCGATAGGTGTGCCACCAGCCGCGCTTGTTGGCCTCACGGACGGACTTCAGGAAGGTGTCGATCTCCTGCTGGTCCGTCACGCCATAGACTTGGAGCAGCTTCTCGGCATCCGCCAGCCTGAGACGGGCCACCTTGGCGGCCTCCATCCGGCGGATCGTGGAGTGGCTGACCCCGAGGGCAGCGCCCGCCTGCTCGTACGTCAGGCCGGCCCGCGTCCGCAGCTCCTCCAGCTGTCTGCCGAGGATCATGCGCAGGACGGAAGGGGCGCCGCCCCAGTCGGTCTCGGTCACGCCTCACCCCCTCACGCCGTCAGCTCCCGGGTCACCGTCTCACGCGTTCATGCTTGCCTGGTCATTCGATCACTTTCTGGCGGAAGCAGCATGCACTTGAGCCATTGCAATTTTCAACTTGCAGGTTGCGAACGGTAGTTGGCGGGTGCCACAGTGGGCTCACTGTCCTCGGCCGGCCGAAGAGAGTGACGGCTCGGTCCAGTTGGGGGAGACAGAGCCGCGACGACACCCGACGTCCGCACGGCACATGAAAGGCGTACGGCGATGGCTCCGCCCTCCCTCCCCCACCCGCTGGACCGACTGCCCGAGGACGAGCTTCCCGGCCGACTGCCGGGGCGGACCGTTCGGCCGTCCGGCGACGAGCCCTTTACGCGCCTGCCCGGTCCCGGGCTTCCCCTCCGGCCGGCACAGACGCCGCACCCCCCACAGCCACCCGGAGGCGAGCAGCACCCTGGTCGACTCCCCGGGCCCTCGGGCCCCGACCGGCTCGCCTCCGGGGACCCCGCTCCCCGCCGGAGTCACACATACGTCCTGCCGGCGGCCCCGGAGTCGGTCGGCGCCGCCCGCAGAAGCATGCGCGAGACGCTCACCGCGTGGCACATCGACACCGAAGCCCGCGACAACGCCCTCGTCGTGACCTCCGAGCTCGTCACCAACGCGGTCACGCACTCGGCGAGCGAGCGGATCGTGTGCCGACTGCACGCCACCGCAGGCCGCATCCGTATCGAGGTCGAGGACCAGAACCGCGGGACCGGTCTCCCGGCACCCCGGCAACCGGGTCCCGACGACCAGAGCGGGCGTGGGCTCCTCCTGGTCGAGGCGCTGTGCGACGACTGGGGAGTCCGGGGCACCCCGCACCGCGACGGGCGCATCGTCTGGGCCGAGCTGACGACGGAACCGAAGGATCCCGCCCCGGCCACACCGGCACCGACGGCGCTTCCCGCACGGTCCGTCCCCCACTCGGCCGAAGGACCCTTACCGCACGCTCCGACCGCACAGCCCTGACCTGCGACGGACCGAGCCCGCGTCCAGGGGCCGCACCGGTTCCCCATGACCACGCCTGCACCTAGACTGAACCCTCACGACATGCCGGTTGAGCTGCGAGAACGCGGCGGTGAGCCGAACCGACGGAGTGAGGAGCCCACCCGTTGTTCTACTACCTGCTCAAATACGTGCTTCTCGGACCGCTGCTCAGACTGGTCTTCCGGCCCCGGATCGAAGGGCTGGAGCACGTGCCCTCGTCGGGTCCGGCCATCGTCGCCGGAAACCACCTGTCGTTCTCGGACCACTTCCTGATGCCGGCGATCCTCAAGCGCCGCATCACCTTCCTCGCCAAGGCCGAGTACTTCACCGGCCCGGGCGTCAAGGGCCGGCTCACCGCCTTCTTCTTCCGCAGCGCCGGGCAGATCCCGGTGGACCGCTCCGGCAAGGACGCGGGCCAGGCGGCGATCCGCGAGGGGCTCGGCGTGCTGCGCAAGGACGAGCTGCTCGGCATCTACCCGGAGGGCACCCGCTCGCACGACGGCCGTCTCTACAAGGGCAAGGTCGGTGTCGCGGTGATGGCCCTCAAGGCCGGTGTCCCGGTGATTCCCTGCGCGATGATCGGCACCTTCGAGGCCCAGCCGCCGGGCAAGGTCGTCCCGCGCATCCATCCCGTCGTGATCCGTTTCGGCGAGCCCCTCGACTTCTCCCGCTACGCCGGCATGGAGAACGAGAAGGCGATCCTGCGCGCCGTCACCGACGAGATCATGTATGCGATCCTGTCGCTGTCCGGGCAGGAGTACGTCGACCGGTACGCGGCCGTGGTCAAGGCGGAGGAGGCCGCGGCCCGGGCGGAACGGGAGCGCAGGTTCCCGCGGATGCCGCTCGGCTGAGCTCTGCTGTGGGCAAAGTTCCCATGTCTGTCGGGCCGTTCCGTCCTAGGGTCGCCTCATGAAACGTGCTGTGGTGATCGGAGCGACGGGCCAGATCGGGCGTCCGGCCGTGCGGGCGCTCGCGCAGGACGGCTGGGCGGTGACGGCCGCGTCGCGGGGCGGCGGCCGGGACGTGTCGTGGCCCGACGAGGTGCGGACCGTGCGGCTGGACCGGGAGGACGACGCGGCACTGGCCGCGGTGATCGGCGAGAACTGCGACCTGGTGGTCGACATCGTCGCCTACGGGGCCCGGCACGCACGGCAGTTGACCGCCATGGCGGGGCGGGTCGGCTCGGCGGTGGTGATCTCCAGTGTCTCGGTGTACGAGGACGGCAAGGGCCGGAACTTCGACACACAGACCGAACCGGACGGCTTCCCCGAGTACCCGGTGCCGCTGCCGGAGACCCAGCGCACGGTGCCGCCCGGCGACACGTCGTACAGCACCCGCAAGGCGGCACTGGAGCGTGAACTGCTCGCAGCCGACGAGCAGTTGCCCACCACCCTGCTGCGCGCCGGCGCGGTGCACGGACCGCACTGCCGCACCCCCCGCGAGCTGTACTTCGTCAAGCGCAACCTGGACGGCCGCCGACGACGTGTTCTCGCCTACGGCGGCGAGAGCCGCTTCCACCCGGTGAGCGTGCACACCCTCGCCGAACTCATCCGCCTCGCCGCGGCACGACCCGCCTCCCGGGTGCTCAACGCCTGCGACGACGAGGCACCGACCGTCGCGGACATCGCCGCGGCGATCGACACCGTGATGGGCACGGAGACCGAGACGGTCCTGGTCGACGGTCCCCCGCCGGCTCCGACCGTGGGTGACAGCCCGTGGTCGGTCCCGGTCCCGGTGGTGTGCGACATGTCGGCGGCACAGCGGGAGTTGGGGTACCGCCCGGTGGTGCGGTACGCCGAGACGCTCCCGGAAACGGTCGAGTCGATCGAACGCCAATTGTCCGGGCGGGACTGGCGGGAGGCGTACCCGAAGATGGTGCAGGCGTACGGCGATCTCTTCGACTACGCGGCCGAGGACGCCTGGCTCGACCGGGCGTAGCGAAGGGGCGGCCGGCTGACCGCCGGCCGCCCCTCACCTGCTACGACTGCTGCTCACGGCTTGGGCGTGGCGTGCGGTGCGCAGGTCACGTCCTTCGTGTCCAGCCTGCCGGTGAGGAGGTAAGCGTCCACCCGGTCGTTGATGCACGGATTGACCAGGCCGGTGACGCCGTGGGAGCCCGCGTCCTTCTCCGTGATCAGGCGGGAGCCCTTGAAGCGCTGGTGCAGTTCGAGGGCGCCGCCGTACGGGGTGGCCGCGTCACGCTCGGCCTGCACGATCAGCACGGGCGGCAGGCCCTTGCCGGTCTTCACGTCCAGCGGGGTGTTCTGCCGGGCGAGCCAGGTGGCGCAAGGCAGGTTCATCCACGCGTTGGACCAGGTGAGGAAGGGATGGTCACGGTGCAGGCGGGTGTTGTCCCGGTCCCACTTCTTCCAGCTGGTCGGCCACTTGGCGTCGGCGCACTCGACCGCCGTGTAGACGGCGTTGCCGTTCTCTGAGGCGGCGTTGCCGACGGTGTCCGACAGGTCGGGGGCGGCCGCTTCGACGAGGGCCTGGGTGTCACCGGCGACGTACTTGCTGAACACCGTGGCGACCTGCACCCACGCGGAGTCGTAGTACGGGGCGCTCTGGAAGAAGCCGATCAGCTCGGCCGGGCCGACGACCCCGCCGATGGGGTCCTTCTTGGCGGTGGCACGCAGTTCGAGCCACTGCGCCTGGACCTCGGCACGGGTGTCGCCGAGGTGGAAGGTGGCGTCGTTCTTCGCGACCCAGTCCTGCCAGTCCTGCCAGCGCATCTCGAAGGCGACGTCCTGGTCCAGGTTGGCCTGGTACCAGATCTTCTCGCGGGACGGGTTGACGACGCTGTCGACGACCATGCGGCGCACGTGCCCGGGGAAGAGGGTGCCGTAGACCGCACCGAGGTACGTCCCGTAGGAGACGCCGAGGAAGTTGAGCTTCCGCTCGCCGAGCGCGGCGCGGATGACGTCCAGGTCGCGCGCGGTGTTGGGCGTCGTCATGTGCGGCAGCATCGCGCCGCTGCGCTCCTGGCAGCCCTCGGCGTACTCGCGGGCCAGCTTGCGCTGGGCGAGCTTGTCGGCCTCCGAGTCGGGCACCGGGTCCAGCTTGGGTGCCTTGACGAACTCCTGTGGGTCGACGCAGGAGATGGGCGCCGACTTGCCGACGCCGCGCGGGTCGAAGCCCACGAAGTCGTATGCCTTGGCCGTCTTCGCCCACAGGGGGCTGTTCGTGGTCACCCGGCGCGGGAAGCGCAGGCCGGAGCCTCCGGGTCCGCCCGGGTTGTAGACGAGGGCGCCCTGGCGCTCCTCCTCCGTGCCCGTGTTGCCGACCCGGTCGACGGCGATCCTGATCTGCTTGCCGTACGGCTTGGCGTAGTCGAGCGGCACCGTGACCCAGCCGCACTGGATGGGCTTCTCCAGCCCCCAGTCGGGCGGGCAGTCCTGCCAGTTCACCCGGTCTGCGCGGCGCGGGCGGCGGCGATCGCGACGCCCTTGGCCTCGGGGTCCTGACCGTGACGGCTTTCGGCGCTCGCACTGGCCGTGGGCGCGGCGACGGCACCGGCTATCAGGGTCGCCGCGACGAGCACTCCGGCCGAACCGAGCGCCGCCGTCCGCCTCTTCGGTCTCTTGTCCCTCAAGTGGGGCCTCCCGTACGCAATTTGGATGAGTACGGGTGATCCTGTCCGCTGTGAGGTTGCCGAGAACAGAGGCGACTGCGGTTCTTTGCCAATCCGATAACCGGAGAACGGCGTCCCGCTGAACGGAGAACTACTCCAGGGAGGCCAACGCCTCGTCCAGCAGCCGGCGCAGCCGCAGCGCGTCCGGCGCGACGGCGGTCACCAGTGCGGCCGGCCCGGCGAGGGGTACGACCGCTGCCCCGTCGCCCAGCACCCGGGCCGGCACCGGCTGCTGCTCGAACTCCGGCCGGGCGACGACGAGTTGCCCGACGGCGCGGTGGCCCCCGAGTCCGGCGGGACCGTCCCAGCCGCCCGGTGCGCCCGGCCCGCAGGCCAGCTCCTGGTCGAGGACGATCCGCCCGGCGATCCGCAGGGAGAGACGACTGGTGAGCCGCCCGGGTTCCTCACCCGCCCGCCCGAGCACTTGTTCCTCACGCAGGACCAGCGAAGCGGCCGACCCGAGTTCGACGCGGGTGCGCACATACAGGTTGCTGCCGCGCGCGGAAATCAACTGCTCGGGCAGCCAGTGCAGTTCGCCGCCGTCCGCCACGCTGAGCCGCACGTCGTACCGGGCCTCGCCCTTGGCCTGTCCGGGCAGCGTGATGGTGGCGGCGGCCGACCCGACCCGCAGCCGGGCCCCGTCCGCGACGTCGGCCTCCACGGTGAAGTGGTCACCGCCGAGCGGCCCGCTCATCGCGCCGACGAGCATGACGTACGCTTCCGGGCCACTCCCCCGCGTACGCCGCAGCGCCAGCGGCCCCTCGCCGGCCAGCACGGGCAGGGCCGTACCGCCGCGGCCGTCCTCGCGGGCGCTGATTCTCGCGGTGGCCCGCACACCGGTCACGGTCACGCCTTCCATGAGGCGAGCTGCGCCCGCACCCAGCCGGCGACATCCCCCACCCCGGCCTCAGTCCTCAGCGACTGGAAGACGACCGGCAGTTCGGCCCGCTGCGCCTTGGCGTCCGCCGCCATCCGCCCGAGGTCGGAGCCGACGTAGGGCGCGAGGTCGGTCTTGTTGACAACGAGCAGGTCGGCCGTGGTCACCCCGGGTCCGCCCTTGCGCGGAATGTCGTCACCGCCGGCCACGTCGATCACGAAGATCTGCGCATCGACGAGCCCTTTGGAGAAGGTGGCGGTGAGATTGTCCCCACCGGACTCGACAAGGATCAGATCCAGCGGCCCGACCTCGTCCTCCAGGTCCTCGACCGCTTCGAGGTTGGCGGAGATGTCGTCGCGGATCGCGGTGTGCGGGCAGGCGCCCGTCTCCACGGCGGTGATCCGCTCGGGCGGCAACACGGCCTCGCGCAGCAGGAACTCGGCGTCCTCGCGCGTGTAGATGTCATTGGTGACGACGGCGAGCGACAACTCGTCCCGCAGGACACGGCAGAGCGCGGCGACAGTGGCGGTCTTCCCGGAACCCACAGGTCCACCGAGACCGACACGGAGAGCGCGGCGCGACCCGTCGGGGCGGCGGGCATCGGCGCTGACGGCGGTCGGGCCGTCGTGGGAGTGGTCGAGGTGCATAAGGGCGGCTCCAGTTTTCAGCGCAGGTCAGCATCATCCGGCCCGTCCGGCGTTTGAGGACAAGGCCGTTCAGGCCGATACGGGGGTCTGGGGCGGAGCCCCCAGGGAAGGGACGGGCAGGGGCGGCGGGGGCGAAAACCCCTACGACGCGAACAGCCGCACAGCCCAAGCCGCATGCACCTCCGCCCCGATCTCCAACAGCGGAGCCGACCCGCAGGCAGCGCATCGACCCCGTCGTCGACCACCTCCCGAGCCGCCTCCACCGCCCGGTCCACGACCCGGTCCAGCTCCGGCGCCAGCCGAGCCAGCACCCCCGTGGCGTCGAACGGATCGAGACTCAGCAACCGCACCGTCGCCGAAGCGGGCCCACTCACACTCTCGTACGCCGCACAGTACGCCGCATCGACCGCCCCCAGCCCCGCCGCCCGCGCCGCCAGCCCCAGCACCACCGGCTGATGCCCCCTTGGGAAACTCCGCTGCGAGGGCGTCGAGTTCGCCCGACGGCCAGGTCGCCCGCGCGGCCCGCATCAGCTGCCGCCCCAGCTTCCGCGCAGCGACACGCAACGCCGGAGACGGTGTACGGGCGTCCGCGGCAGCGTCCAGCGACACCGGATCGACGCCCACCGCGGCAGCCGCCGACAACGCCGCCGACACCAGCCCCGCCGTGTGCAACCGCCCCCGGCAGAAGTCCTCCAGGCTCGCGGCGCCCGTGATCCGCCCGGCCTTCACCGCGGCCTCGGCCCCACCGGAGTGCGCGTGCCCTCCAGCGGGGAAACGGCCGTCGGCCAGGACGAGTAGCGCTGCCCTGGACATCAGAAGAGGAAGTACCGCTGAGCCATGGGCAGTTCGGCGGCCGGAGCGGCCTCGACCAGCTCCCCGTCGATGTGCACGGCGAAGCTGTCGGGGTCGACACGCACCTCGGGCCGCGCATCGTTTTCGCACATGTCGGCCTTGGTCACCCCGCGGGTGGACTCGATGGCCACGAACCGCTTCCCGAGCCCGAGCCGGTCGGGCAGCCCGTCCTCGAGGGCGAGCGGCGCCACGAAGTTGAACGAGTTGGAGGCCGGTGCCCGTCCGATCGCCCCGTACATGGGCCGCGGCAGGATCGGCTGTGGCGTCGGGATGGAGGCGCTGGCGTCGCCCATCTGCGCGTACGCGATCTGCCCGCCCTTGATGACGAGGTGCGG
This sequence comes from Streptomyces sp. F001, assembly GCF_004187715.1. GTDB lineage: Bacteria > Actinomycetota > Actinomycetes > Streptomycetales > Streptomycetaceae > Streptomyces > Streptomyces flavusporus. The sequence continues at coordinate 546,114 of NZ_QZWF01000001.1, forward strand.
CTTGACCCCGAAGAACGCGGGCTCCCACAGCACGAGGTCGGCGAGCTTGCCGCTCTCCACCGAGCCGACCTCGCGGGCGAGGCCCTGCGCGAGCGCGGGGTTGATCGTGTACTTGGCGACATAGCGACGTACGCGATGGTTGTCCGCGCGGCCGTCACCCGGCAGGGCGCCCCGCCGCCGCTTCATCACATGCGCCGTCTGCCAGGTCCGCAGGATCACCTCGCCGACCCGGCCCATGGCCTGGGAGTCGGAGGAGATGATCGAGATGGCGCCCAGGTCGTGCAGGATGTCCTCGGCGCCGATGGTCGACGGCCGGATGCGGGACTCGGCGAAGGCGAGGTCCTCCGGCACCGCCGGGTTCAGGTGGTGGCACACCATCAGCATGTCGAGGTGTTCCTCGGCGGTGTTGACGGTGTAGGGCCGCGTGGGGTTCGTCGAGCTCGGCAGCACATGCGGCTCGGAGACGACCGTCATGATGTCCGGTGCGTGCCCGCCGCCCGCGCCCTCCGTGTGGTACGCGTGAATCCCCCGGCCGGCGATCGCGGCGAGGGTGTCGCCGACGAATCCGGCCTCGTTGAGGGTGTCGGTGTGGATGGCGACCTGGATGCCGGTCTGCTCTGCGACGGTCAGCGAGGCGTCGATGACGGCGGGGGTGGAGCCCCAGTCCTCGTGCAGCTTCAGGCCCAGCGCGCCGCCCCGGATCTGGGACAGCATCGCCTCGTGCGAGACGGTGTTGCCCTTGCCGAGGAAGCCGATGTTGAGCGGGTACTGCTCCATCGCCTCCAGCATGCGGGCGAGGTGCCACGGGCCGGGTGTCACGGTCGTCGCCTTGGAGCCCTCGGCCGGTCCGGTGCCGCCGCCGACGAGGGTGGTGATGCCCGCGGACAGCGCCTCGTCGGCGATCTGCGGGCAGATGAAGTGGACGTGCGCATCGATGGCACCGGCGGTGAGGATCCGTCCGTTGCCCGCGATGACCTCGGTCTCCGGGCCGATCACCAGGTCCGGGTGCACCCCGTCCATGGTGTCGGGGTTGCCCGCCTTGCCGATGCCGGTGATCCGGCCGTCGCGGATGCCGACGTCGGCCTTGACGATCCCCCAGTGGTCGATGATCACGACGCCTGTGATCACCGTGTCGGGGGTGCCCTCCGCGCGCGTGGCACGCGACTGGCCCATGGACTCCCGGATGACCTTGCCGCCGCCGAACACCGCCTCGTCACCGGCGAGTCCTGGCCCACCGGAGCGGTCCTCCTCGATCTCGACGACCAGGTCGGTGTCGGCGAGCCGGATGCGGTCGCCCGTGGTCGGGCCGAACAGGTCGGCGTACGCGGCACGCGAGATCTCAGGCATCGAGGGCACCTCCGGTCTCCCCGCGCAGCCCGGCCACCACGCGGGCGCCGGTGAGCGGTACGAGTTCCACCTCGACGGGGATCCCGGGCTCGAAGCGCACCGCGGTGCCGGCGGCGACGTTGAGCCGCTTGCCGCGTGCGGCGGCGCGGTCGAACTCCAGGCCGGGGTTGGCCTCGGCGAAGTGGTAGTGGGAGCCGACCTGTACGGGCCGATCGGCGGTGTTGAGGACGGTGAGCCGGGTGACCTCGCGGCCCTCGTTGTAGACGATCGGGCCCTCGCCGAACAGGATCTCTCCGGGAATCATCGAGATCCCTCTCAGACGATCGGGTCGTGGACGGTGACGAGCTTGGTGCCGTCCGGGAAGGTGGCCTCGACCTGGACGTCGTGGATCATCTCGGGGATGCCGTCCATGACGTCGTCGCGGGTGAGCAGCTTGCGGCCGGAGGACATCAGCTCGGCGACGGTACGGCCGTCCCGCGCGCCTTCGAGGATGTGCGCCGTGATGACGGCCACGGCCTCGGGGTGGTTGAGCCTGAGGCCGCGGGCCCGACGCTTCTCGGCGACGTCGGCCGCCACGTGGATGAGCAGCCTCTCCTGCTCGTGCGGGGTCAGTTGCACGTCCCACCTCACCTCCTCGCTCCGGGCCGTGCGGGGCCCGGTTGCCGCGGCCACGGGGCAAAGTCCCTGGTGGCGTGGAGGGGCAGGCTAGTTGGACCGCATTTCGAGCAAGTTAACCGAGCTGTGATCCTCAGGCTTTCGGCTCGGCGTCCGTCATGCTCATCAACCCGCGCAGCCCGTCCCGCAGGATCTCCACCGGGGCGGGCCCGAACAGCGCCTGCTGGGCGATGAAGCCGAGGACGGCGGCAACCATCATGCGGGCCACATGGTCCGGCGGGATGTCCGAGCGCATCCTCCCGGTCTCCTGGTAGACCTCCACGATCCGGCCCCAGGCCGCGCGCACGTTCCCGTATCCCTCGCGCAGGACGGCCGCGAGTTCCTCGTTGCGCGGGATCTCCGACCACACCTGGACGACCAGGCGTGGGAAGGCGGGGAGGCCGTCGAGGGTGAGGTTCGCGCGCAGGCCGAGGGTCCGGCTGAGGACGAGGGCCACGAGGTGGTCGGGCGGCGGGGGCGGGCTCTGGTCGGCCGCCGCCTCGAAGGCCGCGTGGACCTCGCCCAGCACCTCCGAGAGGATCGCGGCGATCAGCTCCTCCTTTCCGCTGAAGTAGCGGTAGACCGCCCCGGCCGACAGGTCGGCCTCCTTCAGCACATCCTGCATCGAGGTGGCGTGGAAGCCGTTACGGGCGAAGCAGAGCGCAGCGGCGTCGAGGATCTGCCGGCGGCGGGCGTCGAGATGGGCCTGGGATACGCGTGCCATGGTCCCCAAACTAAAACGAACGTTCCTTCTTGACAAGTGACACCAAACAGTCGCACGGTGGCGACACACCAAAAACGAACGATCCTTCTTTTTAACGGGTCGCCCAGACCCCGGAACAGAGCCCAGAGGAGACCTCATGTCCACCGCTCCCGCTCCCTCCACCAGGGCCCCCGCCCGGCGCGTGATCGCGGTCCTCGTCCTCGTCCCGGTCCTCACGGCACTCGCCCTGTGGGCCTTCGCCTGGCCCGCCGCCCGCACCGCGCCCCGCGACCTGCCGCTCGGGGTGGCCGGACCGGCCGCCGCGACCGCACAGGTGGAGAAGCAGCTCCAGCAGCACGACGGCGCCTTCGAGATCCACCGCTACGACGACGAGGCCGCCGCCCGGGACGCGATCGAGGACCGGAGCGTGTACGGCGCCGTGGTCGTCACACCCCAGGGCCCCGAACTGCTGACCGCCTCGGCCGCGAGCCCGGTCGTCGCCCAGCTGTTGCAGCAGGCGGTGGCGCAGCAGGCCGCTACCAGGGGCGCCCAGGTGCGGACGGTGGACGTCGTCGCCGCGCCCGCGAAGGACCCGCGCGGGGCGGCCCTCAACGCGAGCGCGCTGCCGCTGGCCCTGGCCGGCATCGTCGCGGGCGCGGTGGTGACCCTGCTCGGCCTGCGGGGGATCCGTGCCGCGCTGGCCCTGGTCGGCTCTGCCGCCCTGGTGGGCCTGGTCGCGGCGGCGCTCGCACACAGCTGGCTCGGGGTGCTCACCGGTGACTGGTGGGCGGAGGCCGCGACGCTCGGTCTGTCCACGCTGGCGGTGAGCGCGGCCGTGACCGGGGCCGCAGCGCTGATCGGACCGGCGGGCACAGGCCTGATGGCGTTCGTCGTGATGTTCCTGGGCAACCCCTTCTCGGGGGCGGCGTCGGCGCCGCAGATGCTGCCCGAGCCGGTCGGCGTGATCGGCCAGTGGCTGCCGCCCGGCGCCGGGACGACGCTGCTGCGCTCGGTGTCGTTCTTCGACGGCGCGGCGGTGACCGGTCCGGCCCTGACCCTCACCTGGTGGGCCGCGCTGGGCCTCGGGGCGGTGCTGCTGGGCAACGCGACGGAGGCGCGCGCCAGGAGCGCCGAGCCGGCGGCCGATCGGGAGCCCGCGCTCGCCGGCCGACCCGCCGACCGGACGACCGGCTGAACAACCGACTGACCAGTCGACCGTCGGACCGACCGTGCACCTCCGCTGCAGCGGACCGGGGTGCACGGTCCTTTTCGTGCCTCGGGGCGCGAGCCAGCCCCGAGGAGGAGCGAGGCGGCCCCCAGGAGGGGTTCGGCCCCGGTTACGAGGGGTCCGCCCCCCGGTGCTCCGCCGCGATCCCGAACCGCTGCCGTTCGCGGGGAGCGGAGCCGACCTCGCGGACCGCGGAGACCGAGCTGATCACCTGCTCGTCGGCCGGGGCGTCGAGCGCATCGAGTCGTTCCAGGTCGGCGGCGGAGACGAGGGCGACGAGGGGCTTGCCGTGCCGTGTGACGACGACGCGCTCACCGCCGTACACCACCCGGTTGATCAGGTCGGCGAGCTCAGCCCTGGCTTGCGTCACCGGAATCTCATAGGCCATGCCCCCATTCTAACGTCACGTACATCCTGTACATTTTTTACAGACGGCTCCGCCGGAGCCGGTTTTCCACCGCGAGGAGGGGGTTCGCCATGACCCGACCGTCCGCCCGTCACGTCCTGCCCGAGTTCACCGAACGTACGAGCTATGGGCACAAGACGATGGATCCGTACTCGAAGCTGCTGGAGGAACGGATCGTCTTCCTCGGGACGCCGATCGACGACACGTCGGCGAACGACGTGATGGCGCAGTTCATGCACCTCGAGTACCAGGCCCCGGACCGGGACATCTCGCTGTACATCAACTCCCCCGGCGGCTCGTTCAGCGCCATGTCGGCCCTGTACGACACGATGCGCTACGTCGGCTGCGACGTGGAGACGATCTGCCTCGGACAGGCCGAATCGTCCGCCGCGGTCCTGCTGGCCGCCGGCACCCCGGGCAAGCGATACGCGCTGCCCGGCGCCCGGGTGGTACTCCGTCAGCCGGCCCTGCCCGAGCCGATCGAGGGACAGGCCGGCGATCTCGCCATTCAGGCAGAGGAGTTGACCCGCGTCCGAGCCCGCCTGGAGGAGATGCTCGTACGGCACACGGGGCGGACTCCGGAGCAGGTCGGCGCGGACATCGAGCGGGACAAGATCCTCACCGCCCAGGAGGCGGTGGAGTACGGCCTGATCGACCGGATCATCCCCAGCCGCAAGGCCTCGCGCACCGCCCCCGGCGCACGGTGAGCCGCGGATGCTGCCGCCGGAACTCCCGCCGCTGCCCGCCCTGACCCGCGCCGAGGGCGAGGTGATCGACCGTTACCTGGACGTGGTGGACCTGCTCGGCCGGATCAATCCGGCCCACGAGGGGGACACCTACCGTGGACTGCGCGCCGCCCAGGCGCTGGTGCGCAAGGCCGTCGAACTGCGCGACGCACTCGCACTGATGCACCAGCGGGGCGAGAGCGAGCTGCACGCCCCGACACTCGCGCGGGCGCTGCGCGTCCTGGACGGTGAACGCCGCACGGCGCGGGTCATCGTTCCACCGCGCTCCGACAGTTGACGCACCGCCAGTCGGCCCGGCTCGTCAACCCTCACGGCACCGTGTCCGGGCCGGAGTTGAAACGGACCAAAAGGCGTACCCCCGCCCGGAGTATCCGAGCATACTTTTTTGGAGCCGCTGCACTTGCGCAACAGACATACCTCCGGGGCGGAATAGAGCATTCCAGTGCTGGTCCGGGAGTTCGCGGCGCCCTTGACAGCCGCTCGAACAGCAGGCTGTCCACCCGAACGGGTGAGTGGTGAGTAACAACACAAACCCCCGGTTCCGTTGGGATTTTCGGACATTCGTGAGTCAAGATCCGTGACTGACGACAAGACCCCGTCGCAGCGGCGGGGCGATCCGGGCGGACGCCGAGTCCTGCCGCCGCCCGGATGACGGGTCGACAGGAGTGGATCGGCAGGAGTGGAGGACCCAGGTACGACGGATTGCCGGAGCGCATGTTCCGAGCAGCCCTTGGGGTGAAGCCGCGATGACGCGGCCGGGCCACTTCGCCAGCCCGAATCCGACAGGTCATCCTTCACAGGCGGCTGACGAAGGGTTGCGCATGACAGCGCTCAATCGTGTCCCGTCGCTCATGGCCCGGGCCGGCACGGCCTCGGCCCTCACTCTGGCCGCGGTGGGCGGCTCCGTCGTGGTTCCGGGTGTCGCCTCCGAGGCCGCTGCCGCCTCGCCGGCGCACAAGGCGCTGCAGATCGCGGCGTCGAAGAAGGGCTCCCCGTACGCGTGGGGCGCCACCGGGCCGCGCAGGTTCGACTGCTCCGGGCTCACGCTGTACTCGTACAAGAAAGCCGGCAAGAAGCTGCCTCGTACGGCCGCCCAGCAGTACAACAAGACCCACCACATCTCGGCCAAGAACCGCAAGGCCGGCGACCTCGTGTTCTTCCACTCGGGGTCCAGCGTCTACCACGTCGGTATCTACGCCGGAAAGGGGAAGATCTGGCACGCCCCGAAGACCGGGGACGTGGTCAGGCTGCAGAAGATCTGGACGAGGAGCGTCTGGTACGGCCGGGTCTCCTGACCCCTGGGGCGCGGTGGCGGCAACGCCCTGACGCACCGCCACCGCCCCGCCCGTGCGCCCCGGCCCGCCCTGCACCTGGAGCAGGGCCGGGAGCCGCCCGCGCCGTCCATGACGCCCTCCGGGCACGGGCGGCGCGCTGCGCTGTCCGGTGGACGCGTCCTACGGCTCCTGCGGCCCCGCCGCCGGCACCGGCCGCGAGGGGACGGCCCACGGCAGTTCGATGGAGACCGTCTTGCCGCCCTCGCGGGTGGGACGCACCCGCAACCGGCCCCCGCACTCGCTGGTCAGCCAGCGGATGATGACCATGCCGCGGCCGTTGTCCTGCTGGACGGCGGCCGGCAGCCGCTTGGGGAAGCGCGGGTGGCTGTCGGTCACGCCGATGCGCAGCTGTTCGTCGCGGTCGAGTTCGATGTCCACCGTGAAGGTGGGTGACTGGCCGAAGGTGTGCTGTACGGCGTTGGTGGTGAGTTCGGAGACGATGAGCCGGATGGTGTCAGCCACCTCGCTGTCCGGCGCCAGGCCCCACTCCACGAGGGTGCTGACCACATAGCCGCGAGCCGCGGAGACCGAGGCTGGATCGCTCGGCAGAGTGACGGATGCTTCCAGATGGTCTGCCATGGCGAGGTCGTCCCTTTCCCACGGGACCGCAGTCCGACACGGAGCGGATGGTTCGAGTACGGTCCCGGACTGGTGCTTCGTCGCCAGACTGCCACTACCGCGCCGGTCACGGTGGCGATCCACCTAGATATGCATATATCTGTCGCTCGAAGCGGTGAACTCTGCGACGGCAGACCGTATTTGGGCGGCTCAGAAGGAGTAAGGAGTTGCCCATGCAGCACGGTCCCGCAGTGCGCCGTCGGAAACTGGGTGCCGAATTGCGCACGCTGCGCGGCCGCGCCGGCCTCACGAGTGGCGAGGCGGCCCGGCTCGTGGGCTGGCACCAGTCGAAGGTGAGCCGGATCGAGACCGGCGCGAGCGGGGTGAAACCGGCCGATGTGCGGTTACTCCTGGATGCCTACCGGGTGACGGACTCCCAACTCCGCGAAGTGCTCCTGACGTTGGCGGACTCGGGCGGCCACGGCCGGGACCACTGGTGGCACGCCTACCGCGGGGTGCTGCCGCCCACCTACCGGGACTTCATCAGCCTGGAGTCCCAGGCGAGCGCGATGCGCACACTGGAGACCTCCGTCGTTCCCGGGCTGCTCCAGACGCCCGAGTACGCGCGTGCGGTGACCCGGGCCGCGGTGGAGGGACTGGACGAGGACCGGCTCGACGCCCTGGTGGAGGTACGCCTGGCCCGGCAGGACGTGCTGCGTTCGCAGCCGCCCCTGGTGCTGAGCGCCGTACTGGACGAGGCGGTGCTGCGCCGCGAGGTCGGCGGACCGGATGTCATGGCCCGGCAGCTGACGCGGCTGGTGGAGGCGGCCCGGCTGCCCCAGGTGCGACTCCAGGTGTTGCCGTTCGCGGCCGGAGCCCACATCGGCATCACCGGGCCTTTCGTTGTCTTCTCATTTCCGAGCACTTCTGATCTGGATGTGGTTGTTCTCGACCACTTGACGAGTAGCCTCTATCTCGAACGGAAAGAAGACGTAGAGGCCTACACCGAGGCCTTCAACGTCCTTCAGTTCCATGCCCTTTCGCCCGAGGACTCGTTGGACTACATCGCCGGGATAGGTGACGGCGCGTAAGGAGGCACCATGACCGCACTGCCTCGGAACGTACCTTCCAGCACTCGACTGCTCGGTGTGCACTGGCTGCGCAGCAGCTACAGCACCGGGGCGAACAACTGTGTGGAGACGGCCCGGCCGGACCACGGCCAAGGCGCCGGACTGCTCGCCGTGCGCGACTCCAAGGACCCGGCCGGACCCGCGCTGCTCTTCTCTCCCGAGAGCTGGGCGGGATTCACGGCCTCGTTCCGGTGCGGCGCACCGACCCCTGACCACCCCTGACCAGCGCCACTTCCTGATCGGATCTGATCAGGTCCGCATCGCGTGATGCACGGCCGTGGTACGCCGACTCATGGTCGCGTTTCGCCGATCACCCGTACAGCGCGTTCGATCTGGTCCCCGGAGAGGTCCGCGCGGGCCGTCAGCCGCAGCCGGGAGATGCCGTCGGGCACGGAAGGAGGCCTGAAGCAGCCCACGGCGAGCCCCGCGGCGCGGCAGTCGGCCGCCCAGCGCACGGCCCCCTCCGGGGACGGCGCGCGCACGGAGACGACCGCGGCGTCCGGGCGTACCGCCTCCAGACCCAGGCCCGTCAGCCGGGCGTGCAGTTCGCCCGCCACCGCGCGCGCCCGCGCCGCCCGCTCGGGTTCGCGGCGCAGCAGTCTCAGTGCCGCCAGGGCCGCGCCCGTGGCCGCGGGGGCGAGGCCGGTGTCGAAGATGAAAGTCCTGGCCGCGTTGACCAGGTGGTCGATCACCCGGGCGGGGCCGAGCACGGCGCCGCCCTGACTGCCGAGCGACTTGGACAGCGTCACCGTCACGACGACATCGTCGGCGCCCACGAGCCCGGCCGCGTACGGGGCGCCCCGGCCGCCCTCACCGAGCACACCGAGGCCGTGGGCGTCGTCGACGACCAGTCCGGCGCCGTGCGCGCGGCACGCCTCGGCCAGTGCGGCGAGCGGTGCGGCGTCGCCGTCGACCGAGAAGACCGTGTCGGACACGGCGACGGCCGGCCCCTCGTGCGTCTGCAGCGCCTTGCGCACCGCGTCCGGATCGGCGTGCGCGACGACCTGTGTCGTGCCGCGGGCCAGCCGGCAGCCGTCGATCAGCGAGGCATGGTTGCCGGCGTCGGAGACGATCAGGGAGCCGTGCGGTGCGAGTGCGGTGACCGCGGCGAGGTTGGCCGCGTACCCGGAGGAGAAGACCAGGGCCGCCTCGAAGCCGCAGAAGTCGGCCAGCTCGCGTTCGAGTTCGCCGTGCAGCGCGGTGGTGCCGGTGACGAGCCGGGAGCCGGTGGCGCCGCCGCCCCAGGTGCGCGCTGCCCGCGCGGCGCCCTCGGTGACCTCGGGGTGGCGGGCCAGCCCCAGGTAGTCGTTGCTCGCCAGGTCCAGCAGCGGCGTGTCGGCGGAGCGGGGGCGCAGGGTCCGTACGAGTCCGGCGCGGCGGCGCAGCTCCGCCTGCTCGTCGATCCAGCCGAACGCCATGAGCCCTCCGGGACTTTTGTAGGTAATGCACAGACCCTAGCGGGACGCAACGCAGCTCAGTGTGTGGCAATACCCACACGACGAACTGCCAGAGCTGTGCGAACTCTCCTTGGCCGGAGGTGGTGCCTTAGGACAGGATCGGCTCTCATGGACCTGCTGAACACGCTCGTGGACAAGGGGCTTCGGCGCGAGCTGCCGACCCGTGAGGAAGCACTGGCCGTCCTCGCCACTTCCGACGACGACCTGCTCGATGTGGTGGCCGCGGCCGGCAAGGTGCGCCGGCACTGGTTCGGCCGACGGGTGAAACTCAACTATCTCGTCAACCTCAAGTCGGGCCTGTGCCCAGAGGACTGCTCCTACTGCTCCCAGCGGCTCGGATCGAAGGCCGGCATCCTCAAGTACACCTGGCTCAAGCCCGACGAGGCCTCGCAGGCCGCGGCCGCGGGGCTCGCCGGGGGTGCCAAGCGAGTCTGTCTGGTGGCCAGCGGACGGGGCCCGACCGACCGTGACGTCGACCGGGTCTCCGAGACCATCAAGGCGATCAAGGACCAGAACGAGGACGTCGAGGTGTGCGCCTGCCTCGGTCTGCTCTCCGACGGCCAGGCCGAGCGGCTGCGCGCGGCCGGCGCGGACGCGTACAACCACAACCTCAACACCTCCGAGGGAACGTACGCGGACATCACGACGACGCACACGTACGCCGACCGGGTGGACACGGTCCAGAAGGCGCACGCGGCCGGGCTGTCGGCCTGTTCCGGTCTCATCGCCGGAATGGGCGAGAGCGACGCGGACCTCGTCGACGTGGTGTTCTCGCTGCGCGAGCTGGACCCGGACTCGGTGCCGGTCAACTTCCTGATCCCGTTCGAGGGCACTCCGCTCGCCAAGGAGTGGCACCTCACCCCGCAACGGTGCCTGCGCATCCTGGCGATGGTCCGGTTCGTCTGCCCGGACGTCGAGGTGCGCATCGCCGGTGGCCGCGAGGTGCACCTGCGCACCATGCAGCCGCTGGCCCTGCATCTGGCCAACTCCGTCTTCCTCGGCGACTACCTCACCAGCGAGGGCCAGGCCGGCAAGGCCGACCTGGAGATGATCGCGGATGCCGGGTTCGAGGTGGAGGGCACGGACGAGGTGACGCTGCCGGAGCACCGGGCGACCGGCAGCTGCGCCTCGACTTGCGGCTCGGCGTCGGTGCCGGCGGCCGAGCCGGCCCCCGAGGCGCGCACCGACCTGGTGGCCGTGCGCCGCAGAGGAGCCGGAACGGACCTCGCGCCCAATGCCTGAGCTGACCGTGCCCGAGCTGCTGGACCTCGACCGGCGGCACGTCTGGCATCCGTACGGGCCGATGCCGGGCCGGCAGGAACCGCTCGTCGTCGAGGCGGCGAGCGGGGTGCGGCTGAGGTTGGCGGACGGCTCGGGTGAGCTGGTCGACGGCATGTCGTCCTGGTGGTCGGCGATCCACGGCTACCGCCACCCGGTGCTCGACGAGGCCGCGCGTGAACAGCTCGGCCGGATGAGCCATGTGATGTTCGGCGGGCTCACGCACGAGCCCGCCGTACGCCTGGCAAAGCTCCTTGTCGACATGTCACCCGACGGTCTGGAACATGTCTTCCTCGCCGACTCCGGCTCGGTGTCGGTCGAGGTCGCCGTCAAAATGTGTCTGCAGTACTGGCGTTCACTCGGCCGGCCGCACAAGCAGCGCCTGCTGACCTGGCGCGGCGGCTACCACGGCGACACCTGGCAGCCGATGTCGGTGTGCGACCCCGAGGGCGGGATGCACGAGCTGTGGACCGGGGTGCTGCCCCGTCAGGTGTTCGCGGACGCGCCCCCGACGGAGTACGAGGAGTCGTACGCCGACCATCTGCGCGCGATGATCGAACGGCACGCCGACGAACTGGCCGCGGTGATCGTCGAACCGGTGGTGCAGGGCGCGGGCGGAATGCGTTTCCACTCCCCCGCGTATCTGCGGGTGCTGCGCGAGGCGTGCGACGCGCATGACGTGCTGCTGGTGTTCGACGAGATCGCGACCGGGTTCGGACGTACGGGCACGCTGTTCGCGGCGGAGCACGCGGCTCTCGCGCCGGACGTGATGTGTGTGGGCAAGGCGCTGACCGGCGGCTACCTGACGATGGCGGCGACGCTGTGCTCCTCGCGGGTGGCCGACGGCATCTCGCGGGGTGCGGTGCCGGTGCTCGCGCACGGGCCGACGTTCATGGGCAATCCGCTGGCCGCGGCCGTGGCCTGCGCCTCCATCGAGCTGCTGCTCGGCCAGGACTGGGCGGCGGAGGTCAAGCGGATCGAGACGGGGCTGTGGGAGGGACTGGCTCCGGCCGCGGACCTTCCGGGTGTGCGGGACGTCCGGGTCCTCGGCGCCATCGGCGTCGTCCAGCTCGACCACGCGATCGACATGGCCGCGGCGACGAGGGCGGCGGTGCGTGAGGGCGTGTGGCTGCGACCGTTCCGCGATCTGGTGTACACGATGCCGCCGTACGTCACGAACGACGCGGACGTGGCGCGGATCGGGCGCGCGGTGTGCGCCGCGGCGCGGGAGGGATGACATGCCGGTTCTGGTGATCACGGGTACGGGCACGGAGGTCGGCAAGACGGTCACGACGGCCGCGGTCGCCGCCGCCGCACGGGCGGCCGGGCGTTCGGTGGCCGTGCTCAAGGCCGCGCAGACGGGCGTACGGCCGGACGAGCGCGGCGACGCCGACGAGGTCGCGCGGCTCGCCGGTGCCGTCACGGCGGCCGAACTCGCCCGGTATCCCGAGCCGTTGGCGCCGGGCACCGCCGCGCGGCGGGCCGGGCGGGCGCCGGTGCACCCGCAGGAGATCGCCGAAGCGGCGGCCAAGCTGGCCACCGAGCACGATCTGGTGCTGGTCGAGGGCGCCGGCGGGCTGCTCGTACGGTTCGACGCGGCGGGCGGGACCCTCGCCGACGCGGCCGGGCTGCTCGCCGCGCCGGTGCTGGTCGTGGTGTCCGCGGGGCTGGGCACGCTGAACACCACCGAGCTGACGGCACGTGAAGTACGGTCCCGGCGGCTCGACCTGACCGGGGTCGTCATCGGCAGCTGGCCCGGCGAGCCCGACCTCGCCGCCCGGTGCAACCTCGCGGACCTGCCGGAGGTGGCCGGGGCCCCGCTCCTGGGCGCCGTGCCCGCCGGGGCCGGGGCGCTGGCTCCGGCGGCCTTCCGCGCGGCGGCACCGGACTGGCTCGCGCCGCGGCTGGACGGGACATGGGACGCGGAGGCGTTCCGGGTGCGTCAGGCGCCACCGACGTTTCGGTGGTGAGCGCTGCCAGGTGTATCGGCCGGACAGGCCCTGACCGGGACAGCGGTGTCTGCACCGTGGAGTGAGGGGCCGTACGGGTGGACAATCGCCGTACGTTCCGTCCTGCGAGGGAGGTCCTCATGCCGCTACGGTCCGCCGGCGCCCGCAGGGTGGCGCGGGATCCTGTGTACCACCCGTTGTTCGCCCGCTACTACGCCCGCGTCAGCGTGGCCGCCGAGAGCCGGCTGGGCATGGCCGGGGTGCGCGACCGGCTGCTCGCCGGGCTGTCCGGACGCGTGCTCGAGGTCGGCGCGGGCAACGGACTGAACTTCGCGCACTATCCCCGTACGGTCCCGGAGGTCGTGGCGATCGAACCCGAGCGCAGTCTGCGGCAGTTGGCGGTGGAGGCCGCGCTGCGCGCCCAGATGCCCGTCGACGTGGTGCCGGGGGCGGCGGAGGCGCTGCCGGTCAAGAGCGAGGCCTTCGACGCGGTGGTGCTGTCGCTGGTGCTGTGCAGCGTGCGGGATGTGCCGCGCGCCCTGGGCGAGGTGCGCAGGGTGCTGCGGCCCGGCGGTCAGGTGCGGTTCTTCGAGCACGGGCGGGGCGGCGGCCGGGCGATGACGTTCACCCAGCGTGCGCTGGACCGCACGGTGTGGCCGCCGTTGAACGGCGGCTGCCATCTGTCCCGGGATCCGGTCGCCGCGCTCAGGGACGCCGGGTTCGCACTGGGCCCGTACCGGCGGATGCTGATGCCGGAGAAGGGGCCCGTACTGCCCACCTCGTTCTGTGTGCTGGGCACCGCGTGGCGCCCCGAGGAGTAGGGCTGGGCGTCACAGGCTCCACTGCTGCAGTTCGCGCGCGATGTCGTGCACCGACGCCTCACCGCTTTTCACCAGCCGGGCCAGGTCACGCACCTGCACGGGCGAGGTGACGACCTTGACGCCGCTGGCGACCAGGTAGGCGTACGCGACCGCGGAGGCGAACAGGGCGTTGGAGCGCTCCAGCGCGGGGACATGGATCAGCAGTTGGAGCAGGGCCGCAGCGCGCGCGTGCGGGGTGTCGTAGACGGGGACGTCGAAGATCTCGGCCTGGTGGCGCGCGACCGCGGCGACGAGAGCTCCCCAGTCGGTGACCTGGGGATCTCCCGGCGTCTTCTGTTCGGCGAGCATCAGGAGCCAGGCAAGGTCGATGGTGAGGTCGCTCAACGGATCAGTGGCGACCTTCGCTCGTGCGGCCTTGACCGTCCTCCCCGACGCTCGACTTCTCCCCCACGCTCGGCTTCGCTCGCGCGGGGGAACCCCCATGAGCAGGGGCACCCCCGTCGAACTCCTCGGCGAAGACGGACTCGTACTGCTTCATGAAGTCGGCGGCGGCCTCCACGAAGGTGTGGCCGACCTCTCCGGTGTCCTGCCGCACGAGCTCTTCGATGTAGCGGTTGACGCTCATGCCGCGCGCAAGGGCGCGTTCGCGGGCCGCGCGGGCGGTGCCCTCGTCGACGCGGACGTTCAACTGGGTCTTGGCCATACCTCGAAGCTAGCGCCGGAACGCTAGCAGCGGCAAGGGCATCGCACGAGGGGCAGTGAGTGCCCCTTACAACCACATCCGGGGCCCGACCTGGGAGGGAGACCATCCACAACCTCGGCGGGATACCGTTTGTGGTGCGTATCACATCGCCCTCGGCACAGGCCCGGAACTCGTGACGCCCACGAGCGAGGCGCGATCAAGGAGGCAGCCTTGTCCACACCTGCTGCGGAGCACGCCCCGGGGCTCGCACCGGCCGACGGGGTCGCGGCCCGCGCCCGCGGTCTCACCAAGGCATACGGCTCGGGCGAGACGACGGTGCTCGCCCTCGACTCGGTGGACGTGGACGTCGCGCGCCGCCGCTTCACCGCCGTCATGGGCCCGTCGGGCTCCGGGAAGTCCACGCTGATGCACTGTCTGGCCGGGCTCGACACCGTCTCGGCCGGACAGGTGTGGCTCGGCGACACCGAGATCACGGGGCTGAAGGAGCGCGAGCTGACCAGGCTGCGGCGGGACCGGATCGGGTTCATGTTCCAGTCGTTCAACCTCATCCCGACGCTGAACGCGCTCGAGAACATCACCCTGCCCATGGACATCGCGGGCCAGAAGCCCGACCGGGAGTGGCTGGACCAGGTCATCGACACGCTCGGCCTGCGGGACCGGCTCGGGCACCGGCCCTCGCAGCTGTCCGGCGGCCAGCAGCAGCGCGTCGCCTGCGCCCGCGCACTGGCCTCCCGCCCCGAGCTGATCTTCGCGGACGAGCCGACCGGCAACCTCGACTCGCGGGCCGGCCTGGAGGTCCTCGGCTTCCTGCGCGGGGCCGTCGACGACCTCGGGCAGACCGTCGTCATGGTCACCCACGACCCTGGCGCCGCCGCCCACTCCGACCTGGCGCTCTTCCTCGGCGACGGGCGGATCGTCGACGAGCTGGAGCAGCCGACGGCCCAGGCCGTGCTGGAGCGTATGAAGCGGTTCGACGTGATCCGCCGCCGGACCGACGACGCCACCCCCCTCCAGAGGGACTGAAACCCGTGCTCAGGGCAACACTCCGGAGTTTCGTCGCCCACAAGGGGCGACTGCTGCTCTCGGCGCTGGCCGTACTGCTGTCCGTGGCGTTCGTCACAGGCAGTCTGATCTTCTCGGACACTGTCAGCCGCACCTTCAACCGGCTCTTCGCGTCGACCGCGGCGAACGTCACCGTGACCCCCAAGGAGACCCTCGACGAGGTGGTGCCGTCCGGTGCGACGGCCACGCTGCCCGCCGCGCTCGCCGACCGGGTCGCCCGGGTCGACGGCGTGGCCGCCGCCCGCGCGGAGGCCGAGGCCACGAACATCACGGTCGTCAACGCCGACAACGAATCGGTCGGCCCGACGACCGGCGCCCCCACGATCGGCACCAACTGGAACCCGAGCGACCGCAGCCCCGTCGAGCTGACCTCCGGCCACGCCCCGCACGGGCCCGCCGAGGCGCTGATCGACTCCGAGACCGCCGACCGCAGGAACGTACGGATCGGAGACGTCGTGACGGTGATCGCCGCACCCGGCTCCTTCCGGGTCGAGGTCGTCGGCATCGTCACGTTCACGACCACCAATCCCGGTGCCGCACTGGTGTTCGTCGACACGCCGACCGCCCAGACGAAGCTGCTGGGCGTCGAGGGAGCCGCCACGAGCATCACCGTGGACGCGGCGGACGGCGTGAGCGACACCACGCTCAAGCAGCGCGTCGCGGCCGCCCTCGGCGCCGACCGCTACAGCTTCCGGACCGCCGACGAACAGGCCGAGTCGGACGTCGAACAGCTCGGCGGCTTCCTCGACGTCATCAAGTACGTGATGCTCGGCTTCGCCGGGGTCGCCGTCCTCGTGGGCGTGTTCCTGATCGTCAACACCTTCTCGATGCTGATCGCGCAGCGCACCCGCGAGCTGGGGCTGCTGCGCGCGCTGGGCGCCGACCGGCGCCAGGTGCGCCGGTCGGTGCTCACCGAGGCGCTGCTGCTCGGCCTGGTCGGCTCCACGCTGGGTCTGGCCGCCGGCATCGGGCTCGCCGCCGGCCTCATCGAGCTGATGGGCCTGCTCGGCATGAACATCAAGTCCACCGAGATGGTCATCGGCTGGGGGACACCCCTCGCGGCGTACGTCGTCGGTGTCGGCGTCACCTTCGTCGCCGCGTACCTCCCGGCCCGGCGTGCGGCGGGCGTCTCGCCGATGGCGGCGCTCTCCGACGCCGAGGTCGCCGCGGTGGGCCGGCCGCTCAAGGTGCGTGCGGTGGTGGGCGCGGTCGTGGGAGCGGCGGGCGCGGCGGCACTGGCGGGCTGCGTGGGGTCGTCCGAGACGGGAGCGGCGGCATCCCTGCTGGGCCTCGGGGTGCTCCTGACCCTCATCGCCACCGTGGTCGCGGGACCTCTCCTGGTCCGGCCGGTGATCCGGGTGCTGGGCGGGGCCTTCCCGGCGCTGTTCGGTTCCATCGGCCGGATGAGCCAGCGCAACGCCCTGCGCAACCCCCGCCGTACCGGCGCCACGGCGGCGGCGCTCATGGTGGGCCTCGCGCTGGTCGGCGGGCTGTCGGTGGCGAGCGCCTCGATCACGAAGTCGTTCGACCGGCAGATCGACCGGACGCTCGGCGCCGACTTCGTGATCCAGAACAACTTCGTGCCCTTCCCGCCGGAGGTCACCGCCCATGTGCGCGGCACCGAGGGCGTGGGGCTCGTGGTGCGCTCGCGGTTCACGCCGATCGCGGTCCTCCTGCCCGACGGCGCCCGCGTCGAGACGACCGCTGCCGGCTACGACCGGCGGCTCGACGAGGTCGCCAACATCACCTACGCCGGGGGCGACAGCGCCGCCGCGCTGGCCGCCAGGCACCTTGCGATGGACCTGGACTTCGCGCGGGAGCACGGCGTACGGCTCGGCAGCACGGTTCCCGTCGAGTTCCAGGGCGGCCGCACGGCCGAGCTGACCGTCGGCGCCCTCACCGACCAGGAGTCCGCCGAGGGCTTCGGGCTGCAGGGCGGGATCTACTTCGGCCTCGCCACCCTGGAGCGGTACGTGCCGGGCGGGCAGGACTCCGTGCTGTACGTCAACGCCGCCCCGGGCACGAGCGACGACGACCTGCGCAGGAACCTGGAGCGGACGCTCGACGCGTATCCGCAGCTGCAGGTCCGGGACCTGGCCGACTACAAGCAGCTGGTGCGCGACCAGATCTCCGTGCTGCTCTACCTCGTGTACGCCCTCCTGGGGCTCGCGATCACCATCGCCGTGCTCGGCGTGGTGAACACCCTCACCCTGTCGGTCGTGGAGCGCACCCGGGAGATCGGGCTGCTGCGCGCCATCGGGCTGGCCCGGCGGCAGCTGCGCCGGATGATCCGGCTGGAGTCGGTGGTGATCGCGGTTTTCGGCGCGGTCCTGGGCCTCGGGCTGGGCCTGGTGTGGGGAGTGTGCACCCAGCAGGTGCTGGCGTTGCAGGGCATGACGGCGCTGGCGATCCCGTGGGGCACGATCGTCGCAGTGGTGATCGGCTCGGCGGTGGTAGGCGTCGTGGCGGCGCTGCTGCCTGCCCTGCGGGCCTCGCGGATGAACGTACTGGCGGCGATCGCGCACGAGTGACGCGGAGGTACGCCGGGCGTGCGTCCGGATGCTGAAATCGCGTGCCCCCAAGCGCCCGCCGGTGATGGGATCACGGCATGACGGACCTGCGGATACGGACCGCGACGCCCGACGACCTCGACACCGTGCCGGCCTTCTGGAAGACCGCCGCCGAGGGGACGAGCATCAGCGACGACCGGGACGGCGTGGAGCGGCTGGTTCGCCCGTGACCCCGAGGCGCTGATCCTGGCGATGAGGGTCCCCCGCTCGAGCGCAGCTGAGAGTGGGGGTTCGACGGTGAGCTGGTCGGCACGGCCCGCATGGGCAAGCTGACTGCCCGTGCCTGGCCTGCCGGTTCGGCCACGACCGCCGTCATCCGGCTCGGTCCCGCCGCTCCACCTCGGGCTGGCGAACATCGCCGGCCAAGCAGGGTCGTAATGAACGATCTCGACTCGGTCTCCCACCTGTCGATTCTTCCAGGGCTCGCGCGGCAGGAAGCCGACGAGGACGCTTTGCATGCAGACGGCGATCACCCACCGTGACATGGCTGCCGCATCGGAGATGCGAATACGCGACACAGGAACATGCGAGCTCACCAGTACCGAGGGCCACCTCGAAGCGTGAAGAACGGCCGCCCCGCTGTCCCGGGAACGGATCAAGATCAGCAGGTCAGGTGAACGGCCGAGGTCAAACACCGAGCTGAGCGGCTGTGGGTCGACCCCGGCCAGCGCGCGCATCCACTGGACCCTGGGCCGGCAGTGGCTCGACCGCACAGGTAACCCCTTCCTGACGCTCGTGTCGGCGGAACCGTTTCACCGGGTGCCGTGTCCTTCTTCGCGGAGGGTGGTTCCACGCCGCGGAACACCTGTGAAGGGGGATGGCCATGGGGCAGGTGCGCGAGGGGCACGGTTGGGGGCTTGGGCCGTCGGCGGGGTCATCGGCCTGGCGGCGTTGTACGTGATCGGGGTGTTCGCCTTCGGCGGCGCGGGGTGGATCACCGCCCCGTTCCGCGGTGAGGCGGACAAGCGCGAGAACACCGTCGGCTCGGGCGAGTTCCGTCAGACCACGTACGAGGAGTTCTTCGATCTGTGCGAGGCCGTGCAGAACGCCGAAGGGACGATCCAGGCGCTCCAGGAGGAGCGGAAGACCGCTTCGGAGACTCGCACGACGCAGATCGACCAGTCGATCACCGCGCTGAAGGCCACGCGGATCGAGTCGGTCAACGACTACAACTCGAAGGCCGCCCAGGAGCACCGCGCGCCCTTCCGTGACAAGGATCTGCCGTACCGGCTGGATGCCACCGCCGAGCGCACGACGTGCACCAACTGATCCCCGTCTCATCCCGGGAAGAGGGCAGCACCGCATGAAGAAGTTCGCACGCATGGCCCTGGCCACCGTCGTCGCGCTCGTTGTGGGCCTCGCCCTGACGTCCTGCACCGACTCCAGCCAGGACAAGGAGAACAAGGCCAAGCAGGAGAACTACGACCACCTCGTGGCCCAGCAGCCGGCGGGCCGCATGGAGTACTCGCCGACCCGCGAAGCGATCAACCAGTGGATCAAGACGTGGGGGAAGCGGGGCAAACTCTCATACGTCTACATCCAGAACGCCAAAGGCGAGTACGGGTACTTCATCATGAAGGGCCTGCCGGTGCCGCGCTGCAAGATGCTCACTCCGACGGAGAAGGTGGAATCCTCCTCCAACGGCGTCGCGGTCCTCGCCCAGCCCGGCATGGACGGCGTGTACACGTCGGGTTCCACCTGCGGTGCCTACTACGGTTTCGACGCCACGACGGGCGCGTACATGGAGTTCACGGTCGGCACGAACCAGTCGTTCTTCCTGTTCGACCAGCCCATGACGATGCCGGAGTACGCCAGCGCCAAGCAGTTGGGGCCGAGCTCGGTGAAGGACGTCGAGAAGCAACCTTGAGCGGCCGGGGGCCGGTTGGAAGAGTTCCGGCCCCCGTGTCCCGTCAAGCGGCGTCTACGGTGCCGGTGATCTTGCGGGTCATCTCCGCCAGGAGGGGACCGGGCCTGCCCTTGCCGGTCCGGGCCGCCGTTTCGACGGCGACCGGGACGGTGCCGCGGAAGTTGTCGGCCTCGCCCGGTCCTGCTCCTTCAGCAGGCTCATCGCCGCCGTCAGGGCCGGCAGCACCCGGTCGGCGAGTTCCGACACGGACCGGCCGCCCAGGTCCTCGCTCTTGGACTTCTCGGCGAGTACCTGCCCGATCGGGCCGGTCGCGGAGGCCAGGGCGATCGAGCCCTGGGGGGCCGCCTTGCGGGGGCGAACCGGTGGTATCGGCGGCGGCCATCAGCGACACGGCGCCTCAGGCGGCGGGCCGCAAGCGCCACATGATCGTGGACACGATCGGCCTGCTCCTGGTCGTCACGGTCACCAGCGCGAGCGTGCAGGACCGCGACGGAGCCCGCCCCGCACTGGCGCACCTGCGTGACCTCATCGCATCGATCAGCCTGGTCCGGGCCGACGGCGGCTACGCCGGGAGACTCGTCACCTGGGCCAAGAAGAAGCACCGGCCGGCGGGCCGGGCAGGGCGCAGTCCGACTTGGCAGGGCACCACCCTGGATGGCTTGCTCCTCAACCCGGTAAAACCCGCGAAGCACGAGGATTCGGCCGACAAGCTCGCGTCTTGCGGAAAACCGGGACCAAGCCCACCCCTGCGTCGATTCCCCGCCACGGAAACCGCTCGCCAGACAAGCCGACGCTCTGCTTGGCTCGCCCCATGAGCGATCTCCACATCCGCCACGCCACCCTCTCGGACATCGACACCGTGCTGCAGTTCTGGCGCGAGGCCGCGGAAGGAACGAGCATCAGCGACGACCACGACGGAGTGGCCCGACTCATCACACGAGATCCCGAAGCCCTGCTCCTCGCAGAGCGCGACGGCACCCTCACAGGAACCGTCATAGCCGGCTTCGACGGATGGCGATGCTCCGCCTATCGACTGGCCGTACACCCCGACCACCGTCGGCGAGGCATCGCCACCGCCCTGCTGGAAGCAGCCGAACAACGATTCGCCTCCCTGGGCGGGCGACGGGTCGACGCCATGGTCCTGGAAGCCAACGAACAGGCCCACCACACGTGGGCCGCCACTGGCTACCATCGCGAGGACCACTGGCGACGCTGGATCAAACCGCTGTAGATGTTTGTGAGCAGCCAGGCTTCGACGGCCGGCGGTGCATCCGCAGCGCCGCCGCCAGGGCATCGGCGGCGGCGCTGCTCGCCGCCGAGGAGCGGTTCGTACGGCTCGGCGGGCGCCGCGGGGACGCGATGGCTCTGACCCGCAACGAGAGGGCGCACCACGCCTGGCGCGCGGCCGGGTACGCGCCCGAGGAGCACTGGCCGCTGGGTGAAGCCCCTGGCCGAGTCCTGACACCCTTTGCCGGTCCTTTACTCTTGGAGGACCACTCGGTCCTCCAAGAAAGGTGTGAGCGTCCGCCCATGGGCGAGCCTCCCAGTACCAGCCATCGCGCGTTTCTCCCTGCTCTGCCGGACCATGGGACGGGGGTGACCCGATGACCGAAGTGCTCCTCCTGCTCGTGGCGATCCTGCTCTCCCTCGCCTGTGGCGCCTTCGTCGCCGCGGAGTTCTCGCTGACCACGGTCGAGCGCAGCGCACTGGAGCGTGCCGTCGAGCGCGGCGAGCGCGGCGCGGCCGGCGCTCTGAAGGCCGTACGGAAACTCACCTTCCAGCTCTCCGGTGCGCAGCTCGGCATCACCGTCACCAACCTGGTGGTCGGCATGCTCGCCGAGCCGTCCGTCGCCCGGCTGATCGCGGGCCCGCTGGAGTCACTGGGCATCTCCCGCTCCACGGCCTCGTCGATCGCCCTCGTGCTGGGCACGGCCCTGTCGACGGTCTTCCTGATGGTGGTGGGCGAGCTGGTGCCCAAGAACTGGGCGATCTCCTCACCGCTGGCCGTGGCCAAGACGGTGGGCAACGCCCAGCGCTGGTTCAGCGCGTTGTTCCGCCCGTTCATCACCCACCTCAACAACACCGCCAACCGCATGGTGCGCCGCCTGGGCCTCGAACCCGCCGAGGAGCTCGCCTCCGCGCGCGGTCCGCAGGAACTGGCCGCCCTCGCCCGGCACTCCGCCCGCGAGGGCGCCCTGGAGCCGGACACCGCCGAGCTGTTCGTACGCACCCTGAACCTCGCCGACCTGACCGCGGAGAACGTGATGACGCCGCGCGTGCAGGTCGTGGCCCTCGACGCGCAGGCGACCTGCGAGGACGTGGCGAACGCGACCCGGGCCACCGGGCTGTCGCGGTTCCCGGTCTACCGCGGCAACCTCGACTCGGTCGTGGGCACCGCGCACGTCAAGGACGTCCTGGCGGTGCCCGCCGAACGCCGGCCCCGCGTGCCCGTCTCCGAGCTGATGCGCGAGCCGCTCCTCGTCCCGGAGTCCCTCACCGTGGACCGACTCCTGGACCGGCTGTCCGGCAAGCGGACGATGGCCGTGGTCATCGACGAGTACGGCGGCACGGCGGGCGTCGCGACGCTGGAGGACATCGTCGAGGAGGTCGTCGGCGAGGTGCGCGACGAGCACGACCCGCACGAGACGCCCGACCTCGTCCCGGCCGGCACGGACGAGGACGGCCACGCGCTGTACTCCGCCGACGGTGCCGCCCGCATCGACCAGCTCGCGCGCGTCGGCCTGCGGCCACCCGAGGGTCCCTACGAGACACTGGCCGGACTCGTCGCGGCCGAACTGGGCCGGATACCCGCCGCCGGCGACGCGGTCCAGGTGGCCGGCTGGCGCCTGGAAGTGCTGGACGCCGCGGGGCGCAGGGCGGCACGGGTGCTGCTGCACGCGCCGCTCGACGACGAGACGGGGGCGCAGGCATGACCGCCGTACAGCTGCTGATCGGTCTGGCGACGCTGGTCGTCAACGCCTTCTTCGTGGGCGCCGAGTTCGCACTGATCTCCGTCCGCCGCTCCCAGATCGAGCCGTACGCCGAGCAGGGCGACCGGCGGGCGAAGAGCGTGCTGTGGGGACTGCAGCACGTGTCGGCGCTGATGGCGGCGGCACAGCTCGGCATCACCCTGTGCACGCTGGTGCTCGGTGTGGTCGCGGAACCGGCGATCGCGCATCTGCTCGAGCCGGTGTTCCACGCGATGGGTGTGCCGAGCGGCGCGGGACACGCGGTGTCCTTCGTGATCGCGCTGACCCTGGCGACGTATCTGCACATGCTGCTCGGCGAGATGGTGCCGAAGAACGTCGCGCTCGCGGAGCCGGTGCGCAGCGCACTGCTGCTCGGGCCGCCGCTGGTGGCGCTCTCCCGGGCGCTGCGACCGGTGATCTTCACGATCAACGCCTTCGCGAACGGACTGCTGAAGCTGCTGCGGATCGAGACCAGGGACGAGGTCACAGCCGCCTTCTCCGACGCCGAGCTGGCCCGCCTGGTCAAGGACTCCGGTGCGGCCGGGCTCATCGACGTCCGCGCGCAGGAGCGGCTGCACGACGCCCTGGAACTGGGCCGCCGGCCCGTGCGGGACGTCGTGCTCCCGCTGGAACGCGTCTTCTACGCGCGCGTGGGCGTCACGCCGGAGGAACTGGAGCGGCTGTCGGCCGAGTCCGGGTTCTCCCGCTTCCCCGTCGTGGACGAGGGGCGCCGGATCGTCGGCTACCTGCATGTGAAGGACGCGCTGGACGCCTCGCCGCGGGATGTGCCGTTCCGGCTGCGCGACATGCGGTCCATCGCGCGCGTACGGGAGTCGACACCGCTGGACGACGTGCTCACCGCGATGCGCGGCAGCCGTACGCACCTGGCGGCCGTGCTCGGGTCGGACGGGCGGCTGGCAGGGCTGGTGACCATGGAGGACGTGCTGCGGGAGCTGTTCGGGCAGCGGGCCTAGCGGGCGACGGGGCCCGACCGACCGTCGGGTATGCGCCTCGGGATACCATCTCGTACGCCATGCAGACGAATCCCTCTCCCCAGTACACCAGCCTGGTCGCGGTGGGCGACTCCTTCACCGAGGGCATGTCGGACCTGCTGCCCGACGGCACCTACCGGGGCTGGGCCGACCTCCTTGCGGCACGGATGGCCGCCCGCACTCCCGGCTTCCGGTACGCCAACCTGGCCGTGCGCGGCAAGCTGATCGGGCAGATCGTCGACGAGCAGGTGGATGTGGCGGCCGCGATGGGCGCCGATGTCATCACGCTCGTCGGCGGGCTCAACGACACCCTGCGCCCCAAGTGCGACATGGGCCGGGTGCGCGGGCTCCTGGAGGAGGCCGTGGAACGGCTGGCTCCGTCGTGCAAGCAGCTTGTCCTGATGCGGAGCCCGGGACGGCAGGGCCCGGTCCTGGAGCGGTTCCGGCCGCGCATGGAGGAGCTCTTCGCCTGCGTCGACGAGCTGGCCGCGCGGCACGGCGCGGTGGTGGTCGACCTGTACGGGGCGCCCTCGCTCGGCGACCCCCGGCTGTGGGACGTGGACCGGCTGCACCTGACCGCCGAGGGGCACCGGCGGGTCGCGGAGGCGGTGTGGCAGACGCTCGGACACGACCCCGAGGACCCGGACTGGCACACGCCGATCCCGGCGACCGTGCCGCCGGGCTGGGCAGCGCGCCGGGTTGCTGACGTGCGATTCACCAGACAGCACCTGCTGCCGTGGATCACCCGCCGTCTGACCGGGCGGTCGTCCGGGGACGGACGCCCGCCGAAGCGGCCGGAGCTGCTGCCCTACGAGGGTCCGACGGGGTAGCCCCGCATGCGATGCGGGGGCGAAGCGGGGGGTATCGGGGCGGAGCCCCACTGCGCCCGCAGAGAACAGTCCCCGCCGGGGTGGGCGGAACCCAGGCTGGACCCCCGTCGGCCCCGCTCACGACCACCCCGCCGGGTCGGCCTGAGCCCAGACCACACCCACCTACCCGCCTCACCACCAACCCTCCTCGCTGGGTCCAGGGCGGAGCCCTTGGCGGGGCCGAAGGGCGGAGCCCTGGGGATGGGACGGGTAGGGGCGGCGGGCGGGGGCGGACACCTTCCGGCCGACTCCCGGGCGTGACCCGGACCTCGTAGGTTCCACCAAACACATCCGTGGCGCTGGCCTGCACAAACCGCCAGTAGAATCCGGTTACGTGACTTCTGCGCCCGCCAAGCCCCGCATCCCGAACGTCCTCGCCGGACGCTACGCCTCCGCCGAGCTCGCCACGCTCTGGTCGCCCGAGCAGAAGGTGAGGCTGGAGCGTCAGCTCTGGCTCGCCGTGCTGCGGGCCCAGAAGGACCTCGGGATCGAGGTGCCGGACGCGGCGATCGCCGACTACGAGCGTGTCCTCGACCAGGTCGACCTGGCCTCCATCGCCGAGCGCGAGAAAATCACGCGCCACGACGTGAAGGCGCGGATCGAGGAGTTCAACGACCTCGCCGGGCACGAGCAGGTGCACAAGGGCATGACCTCTCGCGACCTGACCGAGAACGTCGAGCAGCTGCAGATCCGGCTCTCGCTGGAGCTGATGCGCGACCGCACGGTGGCCGTCCTGGCGCGCCTGGGCAAGCTGGCGGGTGAGTACGGTGAGCTGGTCATGGCCGGCCGCTCGCACAACGTCGCCGCGCAGGCCACGACCCTCGGCAAGCGGTTCGCGACCGCGGCCGACGAGCTGCTCGTCGCGTACGGGCGAGTGGAGGAGCTGCTGGGCCGCTATCCGCTGCGCGGCATCAAGGGCCCGGTCGGTACGGCGCAGGACATGCTGGACCTGCTGGGCGGAGACGCGTCGAAGCTCGCGGAGCTGGAGCAGCGGATCGCCGATCACCTGGGCTTCTCCACGGCCTTCACGTCGGTCGGCCAGGTCTACCCTCGCTCGCTCGACTACGAGGTCGTCACCGCGCTGGTGCAGCTGGCGGCGGCGCCGTCCTCGCTGGCGAAGACGATCCGGCTGATGGCCGGGCACGAGCTGGTCACCGAGGGCTTCAAGCCGGGCCAGGTCGGCTCCTCCGCCATGCCGCACAAGATGAACACCCGCTCCTGCGAGCGCGTCAACGGCCTGATGGTGATCCTGCGCGGTTATGCCTCGATGACCGGCGAGCTGGCGGGCGACCAGTGGAACGAGGGTGACGTGTCCTGCTCGGTGGTGCGCCGGGTCGCGCTGCCGGACGCTTTCTTCGCGCTGGACGGGCTGCTGGAGACGTTCCTGACAGTGCTCGACGAGTTCGGCGCGTTCCCGTCGGTCGTGGCGCGCGAGCTGGACCGCTACCTGCCGTTCCTGGCGACGACGAAGGTGCTGATGGCCTCGGTGCGCGCGGGGGTCGGCCGTGAGGTCGCGCACGAGGCGATCAAGGAGAACGCGGTGGCGTGTGCTCTGGCCATGCGCGAGCAGGGCGCCGAACGCAACGAGCTGCTGGGCAAGCTCGCGGACGACTCGCGCATCCCCCTCGAACGTGCGCAGCTGGACGAGCTGATGGCCGACAAGCTGTCCTTCACGGGCGCCGCGGCCGACCAGGTCGGCACCGTCGTCGGCCGGATCGAGGAGCTCGTGAAGCAGCACCCTCAGGCCGCGGGCTACACGCCGGGAGCGATCCTCTGACACGCTTCACCGCACAGGAGCTGGAGGCCGCTCGCGACCGCCTGGTACCGGACGTGGTCGCGGACGGCCTCCGCGTGCTGTTCTGCGGCATCAACCCGGGCCTGATGACCGCGGCGACGGGCCACCACTTCGCCCGCCCGGGCAACCGCTTCTGGCCGGTGCTGCATCTGTCCGGGTTCACGCCCCGGCTGCTGAAGCCGTCGGAGCAGGGCGAGTTGCTGACGTACGGGCTCGGGATCACCAATGTGGTCGCGCGGGCGACGGCTCGGGCCGACGAGCTGAGCGCCGAGGAGTACCGCGAGGGCGGGCGCCTGCTGTCGCTGAAGGTGGCGCGGTTGCGACCGCGCTGGCTGGCGGTGGTGGGGGTCACCGCCTACCGGGCCGCGTTCGACGCCCGCACGGCCCAGGTGGGGCCGCAGGCCAGGACGATCGGGAACACGCGGGTGTGGGTACTGCCGAATCCCTCCGGGCTGAACGCGCATTGGACCACGGCGACGATGGCGGAGGAGTTCGCTCGGTTGCGGGCGGCGGCGGCCTGACGGTCCTGGTCGTGTTCGTCACGGCGGGTCGGTCGCGGTGCCGACCGCGAGGAGCCGGGCACTGTCCGACTCGTCCCGGTCGGCCACACCGACGGCGACCCGGCGGCCGGTGCCGCGTGCCTCCCACACGTACACACCGTCCATGAGAACGCTCACCGTCGCCCACGGCTCCGGTATCTCCTCACCCCGTTCGCCGCGCACCCTCAGGGTCAGCATGCCAGGCAGTAGCCCGGCCCCTCTCGTCCGACGTCCGGCCAGCCGTGGGCAGGGGGCAGGGGCTCGCACACAGCCGGTCGATCGTCTCCAGGCACCGCACGATGTCCATGCCCCGGTAAACCGGGGGCATGGACAGTTGCCGCCGCGTCAGGCGTCCCGGTGCCGCACGCTCCACGCGCCCGCCACCAGGGCCGCCGCCGTCCACAGGGCGGTCACGGTGAGGCCGGTCCACGGGCCGAGGGTGCCCTCCGGGGTTTCGTGGAACACCATCTGGCCGGCCTTGTCGGGCAGGAGGTCGGCGACGGTGCCGGACATGTCGCCGATCACGAAGGACACGATGAGCAGGAACGGGATCAGCACGCTCAGCGTGGCCACGCCGCTGCGCAGCAGGGCGGTGAGTCCGGCCGCGAACAGCGCCATCAGCGTGAGGTAGACGGCACAGCCGACGACCCCGCGCAGCCCCTCGCTCCAGGTGAGACCGTCCGCCTCGTCCCCGAGCACGGCTCTGCCGACGGCCAGGCTCGCCGCGCCCGTGACGAGGCCGGCCGCGAGGACGGGTGCGGCGATCGCCACCGCCTTGGCCGCGAACCACCGCCCGCGCCGCGGCACCGCGGCGAACGTGACGCGCAGGGCACCGCCCTGGAACTCCGAGGAGACGGCCGTCGTACCGAAGGCGATGGCGGCGATCTGCCCGAAACTGACGCCGAAGAACGCCGCGAACAGGGGGTCGAAGTCCGCTCCGTCGGTGTCCAGTCCGCCGAGTGCCGAGAACAGGGTGGTGACGAGCAGGACGGCGCACAGGGCGCCGAGGAGCGACCGCAGCGTGCGGATCTTGATCCACTCGGCGCGGAGCACGGGCGTGAATTCCATGGTCAGGCCTCCTGGGGCTGTGCGGTGAACTCGGTCTCGGCCGCCGTCAGGTCGAGATAGGCCTGCTCCAACGTGCCCTCCTCCGCGGACAGTTCGAGGATCGGCACGCCCGCGGCCGAGGCGATGCGCCCGATGTCGTCCACGCGCGCGAGGGGCACGGTCCAGATCCCGTCCTTGTGCTCCACGGCGTCGTGGCCGTGCCGGGCGAGGGCGTTTTTGAGGGCCGCAGGGTCCGTCGTGCGGATCCGCACGCGCGGCTGTACGCGCGCGTGGATGAACTCCCGCATCGGGGTGTCGGCCAGCAGACGGCCGCGGCCCAGGACGACGAGGTGGTCGGCGAAGGACGCCGTCTCGTTCATGAGGTGGCTGGAGACCAGTACCGTGCGCCCCTCCCCGGCGAGCCGGCGCATCAACTCCCGGATCCAGATGATGCCTTCGGGGTCGAGGCCGTTGGAGGGCTCGTCGAACATGACCACCTCGGGGTCGCCGAGGAGGGCTGCGGCGATGCCGAGCCGCTGGCGCATGCCCAAGGAGTACGTCTTCACCCTGCGGCGCGCCACCGACGCGAGCCCCGTCTCCTCCAGCATCTCGTCGACGCGCCGGTCCGGGATGCGGTTGCTCGCCGCCAGGACGCTCAGATGGTCGCGGCCGGTGCGGGAACCGTGCGCGGCCTGGGCGTCGAGCAACGCGCCCACGTGACGCAGGGGTTCGCGCAGGGTTACGTAGGGGCGGCCGCCGATGGTGGCGGTGCCGGAGGTCGGCCGGTCGAGGCCGAGCACGAGCCGCATGGTGGTCGACTTGCCGGCGCCGTTGGGGCCGAGGAAGCCGGTGACGCGGCCGGGGAGGACGGTGAAGGTGAGGTCGTCCACGGCTCGCCGGGTGCCGTACTCCTTGGTGAGGGCCTGAACTTCGATGCTGGTCATGCCGACAGCCTGGCCGCTGGGGCGCAGGCGGTTCCTCCCCCGCGGGTGGAGATCGCCTCCCCCGTGCGGGGGAGGCTCGTTGTCAGTGGCGGCTGGCACGATGACGGAATGGTCCGCTGGCTGCGCCCGTTCCGCAGGGCGGTGACGTACACACGATTGCTGCATCTGTTCATCGCCATCGTGTGGCCGTCCCTGTGGCTGTTCGTCAAGGAAGCCTGGTGGACCTGGCTGGTGGCGGCCGCGGTGCTCGCCCCCGTCGGCCTGGTGCCCGCGATGCGCACCGCGGAGGGGATGCAGGCCAGGCTGCTGCTGACCGGCCACCGGCACGACAGTGAGGGGACCGGCATCGTCGTCGCGCCGTCCGCCTCCTGGAGAGATCGCGGGCGGCTCGTCGTGTGGCTGGAGACGCGGCTGCTGCTCGGCTGCGCGACCTCGCTGTTCACCGTTCAACTGGCCCTTGCCTCGGTGGACTTGGTGTCGGCGGCGTTCGGCCGTGACGTCGAGGAGGGCGTACTGCTGCTCCTCGACGGCCACGAGTGGTGGCACGTCCTGCTCGTGCCGCCGGCGCTGGTCACGCTGGCGGCGACCGTGGTCGCCTCGGGCCACCTCATCACCGCACTCGCCCACCGTCTCCTGGGCCCCTCCCCTGCCGAGCGCCTCGCCGCCATGGAGGAGCGCACCGAGCAGCTTCTGGAACGCACCCGCATCGCTCGCGAACTCCACGACTCCATCGGCCACGCCCTGACCGTGGCGGTGGTGCAGGCGGGTGCCGCGCGCGCGGCAGGCGATCCCGCCTTCACCGACCGGGCCCTGGATGCCATCGAGGAGACCGGCCGGGCGGCCTTGGAGGACCTGGATCGCGTCCTCGGCATCCTGCGTGAGCCGGAGCGGCCGGTCAGCAGCCGGCCGACGCTGACGGACGCCGACCGTCTGCTGGAGTCCGCGCGTGCCTCCGGTGCAAAGGTGGAGGTCGAGATGAGCGGGCCGCTGGAGACCGTGCCCGGCCCGGTCTCCCGGGAGGGCTACCGCATTCTCCAGGAGTCCCTGACCAACGTGCTGCGGCACGCGGGGTCCGTCGCCGTCCGGGTCCGCATCGCCGTCGCGGGCGGCACACTCACCCTCGAGGTGCGCAACCCGCTCACCGCCGACATACCGGGGCCCGGTCGGGGCAGCGGTCTGCGCGGCATACGGGAGCGCGCTGCCCTGCTGGGCGGCCGCGCGCGGACGGGGCCCGACGAGGGCGACTGGCAGGTGCGTGTGGAGCTGCCGCTCGGCTGATCTACGCTGGCCGGATGCCGGTCACCGTTCTCCTCGTCGACGACGAGCCCCTGGTACGGGCGGGCCTGCGGGCCGTGCTGGAGGCGCAGCCCGACATCGAGGTCGTCGGGGAGGCGGCCGACGGGGCTGCGGTGATTCCGCTGGTGCGGCGCCTGCGGCCCGACGTGGTCGCCATGGACGTACGGATGCCGCTGCTGGACGGCATCGAGGCCACGCGCGCGGTGCTGCGGACGATCGACGAGCCGCCGAAGATCCTGGTGGTGACGACGTTCGAGAACGACGAGTACGTCTATGGGGCGCTACGGGCCGGCGCCGACGGGTTCCTGCTGAAGCGGGCCCGGCCGGCCGAGATCGTGCACGCGGTACGGCTCGTGGCCGAGGGCGAGTCGCTGCTGTTCCCGGCGTCGGTACGGCAGCTGGCGGCGGAGTACGGCGAGGACGGCGGGAATCGTGCGGCGCGGGCGGTGCTGGAGCGGGCCCAGCTGACCGAACGGGAGGCGGAGGTGCTGCGGTTGATGACGCGCGGGCTGTCCAACGCGGAGATCGCCGGGCAGTTGGTCGTCGGCACGGAGACGGTGAAGTCGCATGTCAGCGCGGTGCTGGCGAAGCTGGGGGCGCGGGATCGCACACAGGCGGTCATCACGGCGTACGAGTCGGGGTTCGTGTCGCCGGGCTGACCGCGGTCGTCGCACCGGACCGCAGGCGTCCGCCTCTCGCCCGGCTGTCCTGCGCCGAGTACCATCCGGCCAACACGCGCACTAGCTGGGAGGACGGACGGTGGGGCGGCTGACCGGTGGGGATCCCTCGCTGTTGCGAAGGATCAATTCCGCGGTGGTGCTGCACGCGCTGCGTGCCACGGACTGCGCGACGCTGACGGAGATCACCCGGGTGACCGGGCTGTCCCGGCCCACCGTCGAGGGCGTCGTCGAAGGGCTCATCGAGGCCGGTCTCGTGGTGGAGAAGGCAGCCGAGGAGGGTGCCGCCCGGCGTCAGGGGCGGCCGGCGCGGAGGTATCGGTTCCGGGCCGAGGCCGGTCATCTGCTGGGGCTGGAGATCGGGGCGCATCGCGTTGCCGCGCTCCTCGCCGACCTGGACGGGCGGATGATCGGCGCGCAGGCGAAGGACGTCGACGAGACGGCGCACGCGGACGAGCGCCTGGAGCGGCTGCGCACCGCGGTCGCCGAGTTGCTGCGGCGGGCCGGGGTGGCGCGCGGATCGTTGCGGGCGGTGGGGGTGGCCACGCCCGGGATCGTCGAGGCGGACGGCACGGTACGGCTGGGTACGGCACTGCCGGGGTGGACCGGGCTGCGTCTCGGGGAACGGCTGGGCCGCTCCTTCAAGTGTCCCGTCCTGGTGGAGAACGACGCCAACGCGGCGGCCGTTGCCGAGCACTGGAAGGGTTCCGCCACCGAGTCCGACGACGTCGTGTTCGTACTGGCGGGGTTGAGCCCCGGCGCCGGTTCGCTGATCGGCGGGCGGCTGCACCGCGGTTTCGGCGGGGCCGCCGGTGAGATCGGCGCGCTGCATCTGCTGGGCCGGGACGTCACCCCGGAGACGCTGCTGTCCACGACGGACGAGCCGCTGCATCCGCTGGACGAGCAGGCGGTCGCCCAGGTCTTCGCCCAGGCCCGTCAGGGCGATCAGCGGGCCCGGGCTGCCGTCGACCGGTTCATCCAGCGGCTGGTGCACGATGTCGCCGCGCTCGTGCTGGCTCTTGACCCGGAGCTGGTCGTCATCGGTGGCTGGGCGGCGGGACTGGACGGCGTACTGGACCCGCTGCGGCGCGAGCTGGCGCGCTACTGCCTGCGGCCGCCGAAGGTGACCCTGTCACTGCTCGGCGAGGCCGCGGTGGCGACAGGGGCACTGCGACTGGCCCTGGACCATGTGGAGGAGCAGCTCTTCGCGGTCGAGAGCACAGTGACGGCACGCCACTGAAGCGCCCTCCGACGGGCCCGGAAAACCTCGCGTACCCCCGGGCACCGTCCGAGCGCGAGACGCCGGGACCGGCGGTCAGGATGCCCGGCGCTGTGTGTCCTGGTGGATCTCCACGCCGCCCGAGTCCCCGAAGGTCAGCCGGCAGGTGTCCGCGCGGTAGGTGGCGACGGAGAGCGCGGCGGTGCGGCCCTCGGCGAAGTAGCGGGTGGTGACGACGAGCACGGGCGCGCCCGGCAGCCGGTCGAGTTCCTTCGCGTCGTCGGCCCGGGCCGAGCCCAGCTCCACGGCGCTGTCCTGGCCCTCCAGCTCCATACGCTGCAGCTCCCGCAGCAACGCACGCGCGCGTGCCGGTCCTGCCGGGGCGTCGATGGCGGACAGCTCGGGCACGGACGACTCGGGGATGTACAGCAGCTCGGCGGCAACCGGCTGGCCGTGTGTCATCCGGGTGCGGCGCACGGTGTGCACGGGTTCGTCGGGGCCGGCCTCCAGGGCGTCGGCGACCGCCGCCGGCGGCGCCGCCACCGTGCAGTCGACGGCCTGCCAGGCATCGCCGGGCGCGCCCGGCCAGGCGTGCTGCTCGGTGCCGACGGCCACTCCCACGCGCGGTGGCGCGACGGTCGTACCGACACCGCGGCGGCGTTGCAGCCGGCCTTCCAGTTCGAGCTGTTCCAGGGCCTGACGCAGCGTGGCGCGGGCGACGCCGAAGCGGGCGGCGAGGTCGCGCTCGTTGGGCAGGATCTCGCCCACGGAGAACTCGGAGTCCAGTGCCTCCGTGAGCACGGTCTTGAGGTGCCAGTACTTCGGTTCCGGCACCGATTCCAGCTGCGTGGTCCCCACCCTGTCCTCCGCAATCGCCGTGATCCGGCGGCGTTTTAGCGCCCTTGTTTATTAAAGGTTGTTGCACTTGTCTGCGACCATAGGACGGCCCTCACCCTTGGTCAAGACCAATCCTCGATCCCTTGGGCGCCGTACGGGCGGACCGACGTGAAGCGTTCACGGGGCGTTCACAAAACACCGCATAGGTGACATAGCGGCAACGGCAGCTACTCGCCGGCCAGCCTCCGCAGCTTGTCCGGGTTGCGGATGACGTAGACCGAATGGATGCGCCCGTCGAGGACGTCCAACTGGAACACGGAGTCGGGCTCGTCCCCGGACAGGACCAGCACCGCGGGGCCGCCGTTGAGTTCCAGGAACCGGAAGGACGCCGCCGCAACGCCCTTGCGGGCGACGCCGACGAGGAAGCGGCCCACGTTGTCGGCGCTCTGAAGGACCCGCAGGGGCGCCTTCGCCTTGCCGCCGCTGTCGCCGACGAGCCGGACGTCGGGGGCGAGCAGCGACATGAGGCCCTCGAGGTCCCCGTCCGCCGCGGCGGCGAGGAACCGCTCGGTGAGATCACGGCGCTGGACGGGGTCGACGTCGTAGCGCGGCCGGCGCTCGTCGACGTGCTTGCGGGCGCGGCCCGCAAGCTGCCGTACGGCCGGCTCGGCCCGGTCGAGCATGGCGGCGATGTCCGCGTACGGGTATCCGAAGGCCTCCCGCAGGACGAACACGGCCCGCTCCAGCGGCGACAGCGACTCCAGGACGACGAGTACCGCGAGGGACACGGAGTCGGCCAGCATCGCCCGCTCCGCCGCGTCCGGGACGGCGCCGCCGAACTCGGCGACATACGGCTCGGGCAGCCAGGGGCCGATGTACGCCTCGTTGCGCGCCTTGATCTGGCGCAGCCGGTCGACGGCGAGGCGGGTGGTGACACGCACCAGGAACGCGCGCGGTACGCGCACTTCGGACCGGTCGGCGCCGGACCAGCGCAGCCAGGCCTCCTGCACCACGTCCTCCGCGTCGGCCACGCGGCCGAGCATGCGGTAGGCGACACCCAGGAGGACGGCGCGGTGCTCTTCGAAGACCTCGGTGGCGGTGTCAGTGGTCACGCCCTCATCCCATCCGACGCGTCCGGTCGTGTCCAGGCGATTCCGTGGGCGGGACTTCGCGGTCCGTACGGCTGAGTGGTTGACGACGACCGGAGGGCTACCCGGCGGTAGCTATTGCTGACAAGGTGTCTACACCACGTCCGGCGCACGAGTCCTCGCCAAGGAGCTGTATGTCCGCCACCGTCTCCTTCAAGGTCCCCACCCCGCACGGCCCGCGGAGCGTCACCGTCTCCTACGCGCGCGCGGGCACCGGTGCACCGCTGCTCCTGCTGCACGGCATAGGTCACCACCGGCAGGTGTGGGACCCGGTGATCCCCGCCCTGGCGCCCGAGCGCGATGTGATCGCCGTGGATCTGCCGGGCTGCGGTCAGTCCCCGGCGCTCCCGGCCGGGCTGGCGCACGACCTGCCGTCGATGACCGCCGTACTCACCGCGCTGTGCGAGGCGCTGGATGTCGAACGGCCGCATGTGGCGGGCAATTCGCTGGGCGGTCTGCTGGCGTTGCAGCTCGGTCGCGACCGGCTCGTCCGGTCGGTCACGGCGCTGTCCCCGGCCGGGTTCTGGTCGGCGGTCGAGCGGCGCTACGCCTTCGGTGTCCTGATGACGATGCGGCAGATCGCGCAGCGGATGCCGGGGCCCGTGGTCGAGCGGCTCGCCCGCCCGGCGCTCGGCCGTACGCTCCTGACGAGCGCCATCTACGCCCGCCCGGCCCGCCGTTCCCCCGAAGCCGTGGTCGCGGAGACGCTCGCGCTGGCGCGTGCGGAAGGCTTCTCGGAGACCCTGCGGGCCGGAAGGGACGTGCAGTTCACCGATGACGTTCCGGGAATTCCGGTCACCGTGGCCTGGGGCAGCAGGGACCGGCTGCTCGTGCCCCGGCAGGGCGTCCGCGCCAAGTACGTCATTCCCCGGGCCCGGCTGGTCCGGCTGCCCGGCTGCGGTCACGTCCCGATGAACGACGACCCGGCGCTGGTCGCGCGGGTCCTGCTCGACGGCAGCCGCTGAGCGAAGACGGTCCGTCAGGAGGCTCTCCTGTTCTTGCCCGGTAGCCGCCGCTTTCCCGTGCGCCCACGGTCAGTTGTTCACTTGTGGTTTCCGTGTGCGCTGCGGCGCACCAGTAGTTGTGGCATCGCAACTGGCCGGAACCGTCCCGTCCTGGAGGCGCCCATGTCACACCGTCCCTTCCCCGGCCGCCGCAGCGTCCTGCGCGGCTCCCTCGCCGCGTCTGCGGCCCTGACCCTGCCCGTCGGCCTCGGCGCGGCGCCGGCCCTCGCCCGGTCGGGGCGCCCCTCGGCGGGCTGGGGCGTACAGACGGGCGACGTGACCGCGCACTCCGGGCTGGTGTGGGTACGGTCCGACCGGCCGGCCCGGATGATCGTCGAGACGTCCGCGACCGAGTCGTTCCGCAACCCGCGCAGATGGCACGGCCCGCTGCTCGGCGCCGGCACGGACTTCACCGGCACGACCCGGCTGCGCGGACTGCCGTCCGGCGAGCAGATCCACTACCGCGTGCTGCTCGCAGACCCGGACGACCCGCGTCGCACCGGCGAGCCGGTCACCGGCACCTTCCGCACGGCGTCCGACCGGCGGCGCGACGGGGTGCGGTTCGTCTGGTCCGGCGATCTGGCCGGACAGGGCTGGGGCATCAGCCCGGAGCTCGGCGGTTACCGGATCTACGACGCGATGGCCGCCCTCGACCCGGACTTCTTCATCTGCAGCGGTGACAACGTCTACGCCGACGGTCCGATCACCGAGACCGTGGCCCTGCCCGACGGGCGGACCTGGCGGAACATCACCACCGAGGAGAAGTCCAAGGTCGCCGAGACGCTGGCGGAGTTCCGCGGCAACTTCCGCTACAACCTGCTGGACGAGAACCTGCGCGCCTTCAACGCCCAGGTGCCGTCCATCATCCAGTGGGACGACCATGAGGTCACCAACAACTGGTACCCGGGTGAGATCCTCACCGACACCCGGTACACCGAGAAGAACGTCGACGTGCTCGCCGCGCGCGCCCGGCAGGCGTTCTCGGAGTACTTCCCGATCTCGACGCTGCGCCGCCCCGACGGCCGGGTCCACCGGGTCCAGCACCACGGCCCGCTGCTCGACGTCTTCGTCCTGGACATGCGCACATACCGCAACGCGAACTCCACGGACGACCAGCCCACCGACCAGCAGGGCATCCTCGGCCGCGAGCAGCTGGAGTGGCTCAAGCGGGAGCTGTCCCGCTCCCGAGCGGTGTGGAAGGTGATCGCCTCCGACATGCCGCTCGGCCTGGTCGTGCCGGACACCGGGGACGGCAGACCGGACATCGAGGCGGTCGCGCAGGGCGACCCCGGGGCGCCGCTCGGCCGTGAGCTGCAGATCGCCGAGCTGCTGCGGTTCGTCAAGCACCGGCGGATCACGGGCACGGTGTGGCTGACCGCCGATGTGCACTACACCTCGGCGCAGCACTACCAGCCGTCGCGGGCAGCCTTCACCGACTTCGAGCCGTTCTGGGAGTTCGTCTCGGGCCCGCTCAACGCGGGCGCCTTCCCCGCCAACGCGCTCGACAACACCTTCGGCCCGGAGCGGGTGTTCGTGAAGGCGCCGGCCACGGCCAACGTCTCACCGGCCGGGGGCTATCAGTTCTTCGGCGAGGTGGACATCGACGGCCACAGCGGGGAGATGACGGTGCGGCTGCGCGAACAGGACGGCACCGTGCTGTTCACGCAGGTGCTGCAGCCGGGCCGCGTCGGCCAGTAGATTCGGTACGCGCGGCCGAGGGGCGCGCACCGGTGTCATCCCCCGGTGCGCGCCCCTCGGCAGGCAGGGGCCCGTCGGCAGGGCCGGTGTCACCTCGTTGACACCTCTGACGCAACACACTCGTAAAAAGAACTGCAAAACGGACAGAACCATACTTTACCGATCAGTCACAAAGCGTTCGTGATCACGCAACACCTTTCCTTCACAGTGGCTGCATGAGTCGAGACATGCCTGATGTGACGCGTACGAAAAACGGGCGTCCTGTGCACCACTGGCGACGGGACGTCGTCGAACTCGCCGCCCTCTTCACCGCCGTCGCGGTGGCCGATGCCGTGGCGAACCTGATCGGGCACGGACCCGACGGTCCGGCGCTGCTGGTGATCTCGGCGGTCGTCCTGCTCGCCACGGCCGCCTTCCACATCTGGTGGGCACGGCGCCACGGTCACGCTCCTCCGAAGAGCGATACCGGCGCCCGGCCGCGCTCCCCGGAGCAGCAGGCCGGGCCGTCCGCGAGCCCTGAGTCCGAGGCCGGGGAGGGCACGCTGTGGCGGATGCGGACGACGGTGAAGGACGAACCGGGCTCGCTGGCCGCACTGTGCACGGCCCTCGCCGGGCACCGGGTCGACATTCTGAGCCTGCAGACGCATCCGCTGGGTGACGGCACGGTCGACGAGTTCCTGCTGCGGGCTCCCGCAGAGCTCGCGGCGTCCGAGATCACCCGGGCGGTCTCGCGGGCGGGCGGTACGCACACCTGGATCGAGCGGGCCGACGCCCACGACCTGGTGGACGCGCCGACCCGGATCCTCGGCCTCGCCACCCGCACCGCGCTGGACGACGCCGAACTGCCGCTCGCACTACGACAGTTGCTCGGCCGGTGCACCATCCGTTCGCTGCCCGCCCCGGCAGGGGGCAACCGCGGGACGGACGACATTGCGGTGGAGGGAGCCCTGGAGGACACCGTGATGCGGCTACGCGCACCGGAAGGCGGAGTGATCACCGTGGAACGGCCGTATCTGCCGTTCACACCGACCGAGTTCGCGCGGGCACGGGCGCTGGTGGAGCTGGACGCCCGGCTCGGGCCGCGCATCCCGCGCAGCCAGGACGTGCTGACGCTGCCGCAGGGCAGTGCCATCACGGTGCGCCGGGCCGACACGAGCGACCTGGAGGCCGCGAAGGAGATGCACGAGCGGTGCTCGCAGAGGACGCTCGCGATGCGGTACCACGGTCCGGTCGGTGACGCGAACCGCTATCTCAACCATCTGCTCAGCCCGCGCTTCGGCCGGACGCTCGCCGTGCAGACCGCGTCGGGCCACATCGTCGGGCTCGGTCATCTGCTGTGGGACGGGGACGAGACGGAGGTCGCGCTGCTTGTCGAGGACGAGTGGCAGCGGCGCGGCATCGGCGGCGAGCTGCTCGGCCGCCTGGTGACGATGGCGGTGGAGGCGGGCTGCGAAAGCGTGTACGCCGTGACGCGGTCGTCCAACACCGGCATGGTCGCCGCGATGCGCGGACTGGGCCTGCCGCTCGACTACCAGATCGAGGAGGGCACGCTGGTGATCACGGCCCGGCTGGACGCGACGCCGGTCAGCTCGCGGCTGCCGTACGACCACGAAGAGGCGGGCCGGCCCAGCGTGCGGGACTGACCCTTCGACGTCCGCAGGGAACGGCCCGGTGGTGAACGCCGGGCCGTTTGCGCGTGCCCCGGATCAGCCGCGCGCTGCCGCGGTTCGCTGCTGCGGCGGCGACACCCGTTCCCCCAGGGCGCGGTCCAGGTCGGCCCACAGGTCGTCGACGTCCTCCAGGCCCACCGACATCCGCAGCAGCCGGTCGCTGACGCCGGCGCCCCGACGGTCGTCCGCGTCGACGATGCGATGGCTGATGGACGCCGGGTGCTGGATGAGGGTGTCGACGCTGCCGAGGCTCACGGCGGGAGTGATCAGCCGGACGCCGCCGATGACCGCGTGCGGGTCGCCGAGCACCTCGAAGGCGATCATCGCGCCGCCGATGCGGGGATAGTGGACGCGGGCGACGCGCGGGTCGGCGGCAAGGCGGCGGGCGAGCTCGGCGGCGTTCGCCGACGCGGCCCGCACCCGGACCGGAAGGGTCGAAAGGCCGCGCAGCAGCAGATAGCCGGCCAGCGGATGCAGCACCCCGCCGGTGGCGAACCGCACCTGCCGCAGCCGCCGGGCGAACTCCTCGTCGCAGGCGACCACACCGGCCATGACGTCCCCGTGCCCGCCGAGGTACTTGGTGGCACTGTGCAGCACCAGCCGTGCGCCCTGCTCGGCGGGACGCTGCAGCACCGGCGTGGCGAAGGTGTTGTCGGCCAGCAGCGGGACGGAACCGCAGGCGTGGGCGACAGCCCGCAGGTCGAGTTCGGCGAGGGTGGGGTTCGCCGGGGACTCCACCATGACCAGCCCGGTGTCGGGGCGCAGCGCGTCCGCGATGCCGGCCGGGTCGGTCCAGGTGACCTCGCTGCCGAGGAGGCCGGCGGTGAGCAGGTGGTCGCTGCAGCCGTACAGCGGGCGTACGGCCACGACGTGGCGCAGCCCCATGGACCCCCGTACGAGAAGGACCGCGCTCAGCGCGGCCATGCCGCTGGCGAACGCCACGGCCGACTCGGTGCCTTCGAGGCGGGCCAGGGCGGTCTCGAAGCGGGCGACGGTGGGGTTGCCGAGCCGGGCGTAGACAGGCGCGCCGTCCGGTTCCGCCCCGGTGGCGGCGAAGGCGTCGATGCGGGCGGCCTCGCCGCGGCTGTCGTACGAGGGATAGGTGGTGGACAGGTCGATCGGCGGGGCGTGCAGTCCCTGACGGGCGAGGTCGTCGCGGCCGGCGTGCACGGCCTCGGTGGCCAGTGCTCTCGATGCGATGGGCGTGTCCATGGAGGGAAGGGTGAACACTGACCGGGTCATTGGCCGCAGAGGCCGTGATACGTTCGACAGATGTCCGAATCTGTCGAACTGGATCCGGTGGATCTCGATCTGCTGCGGCTGTTGCAGAACGACGCCCGGACGACCTACCGCGATCTCGCCGCCCAGGTCGGGGTCGCCCCGTCGACCTGCCTGGACCGGGTGACCAGGCTGCGCCGCGCGGGCGTGATCCTCGGCCATCAGCTGCGGCTGGATCCGGCCAAGCTGGGGCGTGGGCTGCAGGCACTGCTGTCGGTGCAGGTCAGGCCGCATCGGCGGGAGTTGGTGGGACCGTTCGTGGAGCGGATCCGGGCGCTGCCGGAGTCGCTGACCGTCTTCCACCTCACCGGTCCCGACGACTATCTCGTCCATGTCGCGGTCGCGGACATGGCGGATCTGCAGCGGCTGGTCCTGGACGAGTTCACGTCCCGGCGTGAAGTCGCCCGCGTGGAGACCCGGCTGATTTTCCAACAGTGGGACTGCGGCCCGCTGTTGCCGCCTTCGCCGTCGGCTCAATCCGGGTGACGCGCGGCGGCACCTCGTATGAGGATGGTCCGCATGTCACAGACCAACAGCCCGCTGCCCCGTGAGGTAGCCGACGCCTACGTCGACGAGCTCATCGCCCTCGATCCGATCACCGGTACCTATCTCGGCGTGCAGGAGAGTTCGAGCCGCCTGCCCGATACCTCGCCCGCGGGCCAGGAGGCGCTCGCGGAGCTGGCGCGCAGGACGCTCGCGCGGCTCGGCGAGGCCGAAGGCCGGCCCGGCGCGGACAGTGGCATCGAGCGCCGGTGCGCACGCCTGCTGCGCGAGCGGCTCACCGCCGAGCTCGCCGTGCACGAGGCCGACGAGGGGCTGCGCTGGGTCGGCAACCTGGGCACGCCTGTGCATTCGGTGCGCGAGGTGTTCACCGTGACACCGACGCAGACGGAGGAGGACTGGGCGGCCGTCGCCGAGCGGCTGCGGGCGGTGCCGGCCGCGCTGGCCGGCTACCGCGAGTCCCTCGCGCTCGGTCTGGAACGCAAGCTGTACGCGGGTCCGCGGCCGACGGCGACCCTGGTCGAGCAGCTCACCGAGTGGTCGGACACCGACGGCACCGGCCGCGGCTGGTTCGAGGACTTCGCCTCGGCCGGCCCCGAGTCGCTGCGCACGGAGCTGGACGACGCCGCCCGCGCCGCGACGGCGGCCGTCGTGGAACTGCGGGACTGGACGCGTGACGTGTACGCACCGACGGTCGAGGGCGCGCCGAACACCGTGGGCCGGGAGCGCTACGCCCGCTGGTCGCGCTACTTCAACGGCACCGACCTCGACCTGGACGAGGCGTACGCGTACGGCTGGGCCGAGTTCCACCGCATCCTCGCGGAGATGAAGCAGGAGGCCGAGAAGATCCTGCCCGGCGCGAAGACGCCGTGGGTGGCGCTCGCGCACCTCGACGAGCACGGCCGGCACATCGAGGGCGTCGACGAGGTCCGGCAGTGGCTGCAGGACCTGATGGACCAGGCGATCGAGGCGCTGGACGGCACACACTTCGAACTCGCCGAGCGGGTCCGGAAGGTGGAGTCGTGCATCGCCCCGCCCGGCAGCGCGGCGGCCCCCTACTACACGCCCCCGTCGGAGGACTTCTCCCGTCCGGGCCGCACCTGGCTGCCGACCATGGGCCAGACCCGGTTCCCGGTGTACGACCTGGTCTCGACCTGGTACCACGAGGGCGTCCCCGGCCATCACCTCCAGCTGGCCCAGTGGACGCATGTCGCCGGGAACCTGTCCCGCTACCAGGCCACAGTCGGCGGGGTCAGCGCCAACGCCGAGGGCTGGGCGCTGTACGCGGAGCGTCTGATGGACGAGCTGGGCTTCCTCACCGACGCGGAGCAGCGGCTCGGCTACCTCGACGCGCAGATGATGCGGGCCACGCGGGTCATCGTGGACATCGGTATGCACCTGGAGCTGGAGATTCCGGCGGACTCGCCCTTCCACCCCGGTGAGCGCTGGACCCCCGAGCTGGCCCAGGAGTTCTTCGGCGCGCACAGCAGCCGGCCTGCGGACTTCGTGGAGAGCGAGCTGACCCGCTATCTCACGATTCCGGGCCAGGCGATCGGCTACAAGCTCGGTGAACGCGCCTGGCTGCTGGGCCGCGAGAACGCCCGCAAGCGGCACGGTGACACCTTCGACCTCAAGGCCTGGCACATGGCGGCCCTCTCCCAGGGCTCCCTGGGCCTGGACGACCTGGTGGACGAGCTGTCCGCCCTCTGATCAGCGCCGGAATCCGCCCTCGGAGTCGATGACCTGACCGGTGATCCACGCCGCCTCGTCCGTCGCCAGCCAGGCGATGAGGCGGGCCGGGTCGTCGGGCATGCCCCACCGTCCGGCGGGGAACCGCTCGGCCACGGCCGCGTAGGCCTCGCCGGTCAGGTAGTCCGTGTCCACGGGGCCGGGGTTGACGGTGTTCACTGTGACCGCATGCTCGGCGAGCGTCGTCGACAGGGAGCGGGTGATCGAGGCGAGGGCACCCTTCTGGAGGGCGTAGGCGATCTCACCGGGCATCCCGCCCGCGATGTCCTGTCCCGAGGTCATCATCACCACGCGCCCGCCCGGCGTACGCGGCGGCAGCCCGGCCCGCAGCCGCGCATACTCCTGCACCAGCAGCAGGACCGAGCGGGTGTCGACCGCCCAGTGGGCGTCGAGCATCGTGGCGTCGATCGTGTCGAGTGTGCCGTCGGAGCCGCTGAGGGCGTGATTGGCGACGAGGATGTCGAGCCGTCCGCCGAGCGACGCGGCGGCGGTGGCGATCAGCTCGGCGGGTGCGTCCGGGTCGGAGAGGTCGCACGGCCCGGCGACGACCCGGGCGTCCGGGGCGCCGAGCGCCCCGCGCACGGAGGCGAGCACGTCCTCCGGCCGGTCGGCACCCCAGGGCATGGCGGCGTCGTGCGGCACATGGTGGTGCAGATAGACGCTCGCCCCGTACGCGGCCAGCCGCCGGGCCACGGCATGCCCGATGCCGCCTCGCCGGCTCGCCCCGGTGACAAGCGCGGTCCGGCCGCGCAGGGGCAGGGGGTCGCGGCGCAGCTCTTCGGGGGCGGGGTGCGGAAGTTTCGGCATGCCGAACATGTTCGGGAAGCTGCGGACGGGGCGCACATGAATTTCCGCACCGGGCGCGTGGCGTCAGCCGCCGCAGTCCTCCCCGCGCACAGGAACCGTCAGCACCCGCAGTCCTCCGCGTCGACCGGCGCCGATGGGGGTGCCCCCGCGCGAGCTTTGTTCGAGCGTGGGGGAGGGTCGGCGGGGCGCCGCTCGCGGCCCTGCCAGGTCTCGTACTCGAAGCCCTCGCGTACCCAGTACTCGAAGCCGCCGAGCATCTCCTTGACCTGGTAGCCGAGTTCGGCGAGGGCGAGGGCGGCACGGGTGGCGCCGTTGCAGCCAGGCCCCCAGCAGTACGTCACGACCGGAACCGACCGGTCGAGGAGCTGCTCGGCCTGCTCCGGGACGAGCG
Source organism: Streptomyces sp. F001 (assembly GCF_004187715.1). GTDB lineage: Bacteria > Actinomycetota > Actinomycetes > Streptomycetales > Streptomycetaceae > Streptomyces > Streptomyces flavusporus. Next base: position 589,357 of record NZ_QZWF01000001.1, read on the forward strand.
CGATCGGCAGGTGGATCGCGCCCGGGACATGGCCCTGGTCCCAGGACTCGGTGGAGCGGGAGTCGACGACGACGAAGCCCGCGTCGCCGCCGGCCGCGAGCGCGGCGGCCACATCGGAGACATCGGCGTGGAAGGTGAGGCTTGCGCGGAAGTAGGCGGCAGCCTCGGCCGGGGCGGCGGGGGCGACCCGCAGGACGGGGTTGACGGCGGTCGTGCTGCTGCTCATCTCTGGCCTTCCGTTGCGGGCTTCGTCGACCGGAAATCTACGCCTGGTGATCCCCTTCCTTAAGGAGCGATCCACGGCATTCCCCTTGATCAGCCGGGGTTTTCCCTGCTATCCATCGGGGATGACCGCGTTTTCCCCGGACGCCACCGACTGGCGCATCCTCGATGTCCTGCAGCGGGAGGGCCGGGCCAGTTTCGCCGAGCTGGCGCGTGCCGTCTCGATGTCCGCCAGCGCGGTCACGGAGCGGGTGCGGCGTCTGGAGGAGGCGGGGGTCATCCAGGGGTACGCGGCCGTCGTGGACCCCGAGCGGCTGGGGCTGCCGGTCCTGGCGTTCGTGCGACTGCGCTATCCGAACGGTAACTACAAGCCGTTCCACGATCTCGTCGCCGCGACCCCCGAGATCCTGGAGGCGCACCATGTGACGGGCGACGACTGCTTCGTCATCAAGGTCGCCGCGCGCTCGATGCGCCATCTGGAAGAGGTGTCCGGCAAGATCGGCGCACTGGGCTCGGTGACCACGAGCGTGGTCTACTCGTCCCCACTGCCGCGCCGCCCGTTGGGCCGGTGAGCTCAGCCGACGCCCCGCTGCCGCAGCACCGACCCCGACCGGCCCTTCACCACCTCCAGCTGCGCATGGATCCGCCGCCGCAGATCGGCGACGTGGCTGACGATGCCGACGCTGCGGTCCCGCTCGCGCAGGGAGTCGAGGACGTCCAGGACCTCGTCCAGCGTCTGGTCGTCGAGACTGCCGAAGCCCTCGTCGATGAACAGGGTGTCGAGCCGCACCCCGCCCGCCTCGTCGGTGACGACGTCCGCGAGACCGAGGGCGAGCGCGAGCGACGCGAAGAACGTCTCGCCGCCCGACAGGGTCGCCGTGTCCCGCTCCCGCCCGGTCCAGGCGTCGACGACGTGCAGCCCGAGGCCGCTACGGCCGCGGCCGGTGCGGTCGTCGGAGTGGACCAGGGTGTAGCGGCCGGAGGACATGCGGTGCAGTCGTACGGTCGCGGCGGCGGCCACCTGTTCCAGGCGGGCCGCGAGGACGTACGACTCCAGGCGCATCCTGCGCTCGTTCTCGGCGGAGGTGCCGGCCGCGAGCCCGGCCAGCCGGGCCACCCGCTCGTACTCCTCGCGCAGCGGCCCCAGCCCTCGTACCCCGGCGGCGGCCCGCGCGGAGAGCCGGTCGAGTTCGCTGCAGCGGCGGGCGGCGGCATCGCATGCGGAGGCCGCGTCACGCATCCGCTGGGCCGCCACCGCTGACGTGCGCTCGGCCGTGGCGAGGTCGGCGGGCGGCTGCCGGGCGGCGGCCGCGGTGTCGTCCTCGGCCAGGACCGCGCGTACGGCGGCCTCCTCGGACTGCCAGGCCTCCAGCCGTCGTTGCAGCTCACGGTGCGCGGTGTCGTCCAGCAGGGCGGCGGCCGCGGCCTGCGGGGTGTCGAAGCCGGCGCGGAAGGCGGCGTCGGCGAGCCGGGCGTCGGCGTCCTTGAGCCGCTGGTCCGTGGCCTCGGCGGCGCGGGCCGCGTCGGCCGCCTCGGTGAGCCGGGCGACCTGTAGCTCCAGTTGCGCGGCGCGCGCGGCCACACTGCCCGAGGAGCCCCGCGCCTGCGCCAACTCCCCTTCCAGGGAAGCCCTTTCGCGGTCCAGAGCCTCCCGGCGGGCCAGCCGGGAGGCAGCCCGCAGCTCGGCCTGTCGCCGGGCGGTGGTCCGCCGCTCGTGTTCGTGCTCGGCGTGGCGCAGTTCCTCGCGCGCGGCGTGCAGCCCGGACGCATCCCGGCGGGCCTGGGTAAGGAGCCGCTCCAATTCCTCGGCTTCGTCGGCGAGTTGGTCCGTCGGGGCGTCGCCCGCTTCGGCGGTCGCGGCGGCGAGGGCCTCTCGTACGAGGGCGAGGCGCCGCTCGTCCTCGGTGTGCGCTTCCTCCGCACGCTGGTAGGCGGTCAGCGCCCGTTCCTCCGCCTCGCGGTCCACATGCCCGGCGATCTTCCGGGCGGGGGCGGGGTGTTCGGTGGCGCCGCAGACGGCGCAGGGCTCGCCGTCCTCGAGGTTCGCGGCGAGTTCGGCGGCGATGCCGTTCAGACGCTGTTCCTTCAGGTCGAGCCAGTGCGCCCGGGCCCGCAGCGCACGCTCTCCCGAGGCAAGGGCCTGCTGCTGGGCCCGCTCCGTGTCCCCGGCCAGTTGGTCGCGCAGCCGCGCGGCGCCGAGCCGCTGCTGCACGGGCTCGCGCTGCACGGCGAGCTGCTCTGCCCTGGAGACGGCCTCCTGCGCGGAGTCGATGCGCGCCTGCAGCCCGGCCCGGGTCGTCTCCCACTCGGCCAGCCAGGCCTCCGCCTCCCGGAGGGCGTCCTCGTCGGCGCGCTCCTGGCGGTCCAGGTCGACGCGCTCCCCACCGAGTGCGGCCAGGCGCTGCTCGGCGCGGCGGGCGGATTCGAGGCCGCCCAGCTCCTCGGCGGTCCGGCGCGCGGCGGCCGCGAGCCCGGCCGCGGCCGCTTCGGCGAAGCCGTCCGGCAGCGCGGCACGCGCCTGTGCCTCGGCCGCGGCCGCCTGCCGGTGTTCGGCGCCGGCGGACTCCCGCAGCTCCAGGGCGGGCGCCACCGCCTCGGCCTTGCGGCCCCGCTCCATGCGCTGCCGGTCCGCCCGGTGGGCCTCGCTCCGCTCCTCCAGCAGCCGGGCCCGCTCCTGCGCCTGCGCGAACCGCTTCTGCAGCCGGTCCACTTCGCGTACGCCGTCGAGCGCGCGGTCGGCGGCGGCCTGGGCGGCCTCGGCGGCGGCCAGGCCGCACCGGGCGACGGTCAGCTGTTCGCGGGCGGTGCTGCGGGCGACGGCGGCGGCGGTCAGGACGGCCTCGGCCAGGCCGGGATCGCCGGGCGCCAGTTCGGGCAGTTCCATGGAGTCGGCCGCGGCCTGCTGCATGCGATGCGCCTCGGCCAGCAGCGCCGCGTCCCCGTCGCGCACCCCGGTCTCGGTGGCACGCCGGCGTTCGGCGAGCCGCTTCTCGACCTCCGCGAAACGGCGGGTGTCGAAGAGGCGGCCCAGCAGTCTCCCGCGGGCCTCGGCGTCGGCGCGCAGAAAGCGTGCGAAGTCGCCCTGGGGCAGCAGGACCACCTGGCAGAACTGCTCGCGGCTCATGCCGAGCAGTTGGGTGATCTCCTCGCCGATCTCCTGGTGGGAGCGGCTGAGGTCCTTCCAGCTGCCGGCCGTGGCGTCGTACTCGCGCAGCCAGGTCTGCGCCTTGTCCAGTGTGGTGCCCGTGCCGCGCTTCTTGGGGCGCTCCCACGGCGGCTGCCGGGTGATCTCCAACCGGCGCCCGGCGACGGTCAGTTCGAGGGTGACCGACGTGCGCGTGGCGGGGGCGGCGTGGTCGCTGCGCAGGGTCGTGCCCTGGCCGCTCTGCCGGGCGCCCGGTACGGAGCCGTAGAGCGCGTAGCACACGGCGTCCAGGACGGACGTCTTGCCGGCGCCGGTCGGTCCGTGCAGCAGGAAGAGTCCCGCGGCCGACAGTTCGCCGAAGTCGACGGTCTGGGTGCCGCCGAAGGGGCCGAAGGCGGTGATGTCCAGCCGGTGCAGCCTCATCGGGGCCCCTCCACCACGGTGTACGGCATCACCGCGTCACCTCCCGCACGGCCTGGTCCGCGCGCACCGCGTCGAACGCGTCGCGCAGAACGGCCTGTTCGTCCGCGTCGGGCCCCGCGCCGCGCACATGGGCCACGAAGTCCTCGGCGATCTGCTGGTCGCTGCGGTCCGCGAGGCGGCGGGCGTAGGACACCTCGGGTTCGTCGGCGGCCCGCTCGGGGTCGAAGACGAGGCTGAGGGCGTGTGGGAACCGCTCGGTGAGGCGGGCCATGGGGTCGGCCGGGCGGACCTGGTCGGTGAGCGTCGCCTCGACCCAGGCCTCCTGGTGCGGCGCGAGCGCCGGATCGGCGAGCAGCTCTTCCAGTCGGCCCCGGATCCGGGCCAGCGGGCGCGGCACCGGGCAGTCGATGCGCTCGGCGGCGACCGAGCCGTCGGCGTCGAGGTCGACGAGCCACATGCTCTTGCGGTGCGCGGTCTCCGAGAAGGAGTACGCCAGCGGAGAGCCGGAGTAGCGCACGCGCTCGGTGAGGGTCTGGCAGCCGTGCAGATGCCCGAGCGCCACGTAGTCCACGCCGTCGAAGACGGCCGCCGGCACCGACGCCACACCGCCGACGGTGATGTCCCGCTCGCTGTCGCTGGCCTCACCGCCGGTGACGAAGGCGTGCGCGAGGACGACGGACCGCGTGCCGGGTGCGCGCGTGGCGAGGTCGGCACGGACCCGGTCCATGGCAGCGGCGAGCACGGCCTCGTGTCCCGGCTTCTCCACCCCGAACTCGTCCTTCACCAAGGCGGGTTCGAGGTACGGCAGACCATAGAAGGCAACGTCGCCGAAGTCGTCCCGAAGCACCACCGGCGTGCCGCACGCCGACGGCTCGGTGCGCAGATGAATGCCCGCCCGGCCGATCAGCCCGGCACCGACCCCGAGGCGGCGGGCGGAGTCGTGGTTCCCGGAGATCATCACCGTCGGCACGCCGAGGTCGGCAAGCCGGTGCAGGGCGTCGTCGAACAGCTCCACCGCGGCCAGCGGCGGTACGGCCCGGTCGTACACGTCTCCCGACACGACGACCGCGTCCACGTCGTGCTCACGCACGGTCGTGACGAGGTGGCCGATGAACTCGGCCTGGGCGCCGAGCATGCTCACCCGGTGGAACGCCCGGCCGAGATGCCAGTCGGAAGTGTGCAGCAGTCTCATGATCCCCGAGACTAACGGCCGGGTCTGACACCCCGGGCGGTTACTCCTGTATCGCCCCGTCATGACCAGCCCGGCGCACATCCGTTGTGACCACTTGATACCGATTGCCCACCAATCCTTGTGGGGCACAGCACCCTTCGCTACGCGTCCCCGTACGCCTCCCCGCCCAGCTCGAACCCGGCCGTCCCGGCGGTGACATCCGCGAGCCAGGCCCGGAAGGCGTCCACGTCGGCGTCCGGGAGCCCGATCTCGATCGTGACCGCCTCCGCGTAGCGCACGTCCCGTACCTCTCGGCCGGTGGCGCGCAGGTCGTTCTGGACCTTGCCGGCCCGCTGGTAATCGACGGTCACCGTGGCCAGTCGGAAGCGGCGGCGGGTGATCGTGCCGAGGGCGTCCAGGGCCTCGCCGACCGCTGAGCCGTACGCCCTGATGAGGCCGCCCGCACCGAGCTTGACCCCGCCGTAGTAGCGGGTGACGACGGCGACGACGTACCGCATGTCGCGGCGCAGCAGCATCTGGAGCATCGGGACGCCGGCGGTGCCGCCCGGTTCGCCGTCGTCGCTCGCCTTCTGGACCGAGGCGTCGGCGCCGATGACGTACGCCCAGCAGTTGTGCGTGGCGTCGGCGTGCTCCTTGCGCACGGCGGCGATGAAGTCCTGGGCCTCCTGCTCGGTGGCGGCCGGGGCGAGGGTGCACAGGAAGCGCGAGCGGTTGACCTCGGTTTCGTGCACGCCCGCGCGGGCGACGGTGCGGTACTCGTCCTGCATCGGGCCAGCCTATGCGGTACGCGCGCGTGCGCCGGGCCCGGGAGAGGCGCCCTACTTCTTGCCCGGCTTCTTCTTGCCCCGCGGCACGATCATCGCCGTCAGCAGTGCCCTGCCCGGCGCGAGGGTGTGCCAGCCGCTGCCGTGCCAGGCCAGGACGGCGATCGCCGAGGTGGGGAACTTCACCCGGACCTGGTCCAGTGCGTCGTCGAGGCCGTCCCCGGCGAGCGCCAGGACCAGCTCCTCCAGACCGGGGTTGTGCCCGATCAGGAGCAGCGTCTCGACCTCCGGCGGCACCTCGTGCACGACGGCCAGCAGGTCGGGCACGTCGGCTCCGTACAGCCGCGCATCGTGCCGTACGGGCGGCGGGGTGCCCCACTGGGCGGAGGTGAGTTCCCAGGTCTGGCGGGCACGGGCGGCGGTGGAGCACAGGGCGAGGTCGGGCAGGCAGTCGGCCTCGGCGAGCGCGCGCCCCGCGGCCGGCGCGTCCCGTCGGCCGCGGGGTGCGAGCGGGCGCTCGTGATCGGCGACGTCGAGCGGCCAGGCGGACTTGGCATGCCGGAGCACGACCAGACGACGCAGCGGGCCGGATCCCGCCCGCGTGATCATGCCGGGGATCCCAGATCGCGGGCCAGGTCGAGTCCGAGCAGCCGGTCCGTGTAGGCGTACGTCTCGAACCGCGCGCCCTCCGGCAGGTCCGGGTCGGTCTCCACGCGGCGCAGGACGCGCAGGACCGACGGGACGTCCAGATCGTCTTCCCATGCGGTACGCAGCTGTTCGCGGACCTCTTCGGGAACGGGCCGCGAAGGGCGGCGCGCCCAGGTGGCGACGGCCCGGCGCCAGCGGGCGAGGGTGTCGCGGGCCTCGTCCAGGGCGGCGGCGTCGAGGCGCACCGGACGACTTCTGTGCGGGGCGAGCAGCGCCAGACGCAACACGGCGGGATCGGCGCCGCCCGCGAGGGCCTGTCCGAGGTCGACCGGCCCGCGGTCCACGGGCGCGACCGCGACGCGCACTCCGTCGGGTGCCGCCCCGCCCTCCCCCACCACATGGAGGACCTGCCGCTCGACCGGCCCGGCGCCGACGTCGCTGCGGTCCTCGAAGGGCCGGATGCCGAGGGCCGCCGCGGCCGTGCGCAGTTCCGCCCGCTCCCGCTCGCCGGACAGCAGACCCAGGACCGGCGTACCCCCGAGTTCCAGGGCGCGGACCAGGACGTCCGCGACCAGCAGCACACGCAGGGCCGTGGCGTCGAGTCCGGGCGCGTGGGCCTCAACGCGGGTCAGTCCCCGGCGGGTGGCGGACGCGTCGACGGTTTCGCCGGTTCGGGCGTCGATGATGCGCAGCACGGGGCGAGCGTAGGCGCGCGGGCGGTCGTACGCAGGCATCTGGTGTGGTTCCGGACAAGGTGGCGGGGTTCCAGCATGCACCCGGGGACCGATCGAGGGAATCCCCGCACGCGGCCGCCCGTTGCAGTACAGAGCGGTTGTACCGCGTGTCCAGCATGGCGACGAGGCCCAAGGAGGCCCACGGTGTACGGCGACGAAGCAACGGTCCGCAAGATCCTCACCGAGCTGGGAGACACCTGGGCGGTGGTGGGCCTGTCGTCGAACCAGGACCGCGCGGCGTACGGCGTCGCCCGGGTCCTCCAGCGCTTCGGCAAGCGGGTCGTGCCGGTCCACCCCAAGGCGGAGACGGTGCTCGGCGAGCAGGGCTACGCCTCCCTCGCCGAGATCCCCTTCGACGTGGACGTCGTCGACGTCTTCGTCAACAGCGGCCTCGCCGGCGCGGTCGCCGACGAGGCGGTCGCCAAGGGCGCCAAGGCGGTCTGGTTCCAGCTCGGCGTCATCGACGAGCCGGCCTACGACCGCACCCGCGCCGCGGGCCTGGACATGGTGATGAACCGCTGCCCGGCCATCGAGATACCGCTTCTCGGCTAGAACCGACCCGGCGGGCCGGGCCGGCCGTGGCCATAATGCTCGGGTGACCAACCCCTCCCCCCGCATCAACTCCCTTGCCCCGCAACGGTTTCCGGTCGTCATCGTCGGCGCCGGGCCGGCCGGGCTGACGCTCGGCAGCATTCTGCGGGCCGCGTCCGTCGACTGTGTGGTGCTGGAGGTGGAGAGCAGGGAGTTCATCGAGCAACGGCCGCGGGCCGGGGTCCTCGAGGAGTGGGCCGTGCGCGGGCTCGAGCGGCGGGGCCTGGCCGGGAACCTGCTGGAACGCGCCCAGGTGCACACCCAGTGCGAGTTCCGCTTCGGCGGGCAGCGTCACCGGTTGTCGTACGCCGAACTGACGGGGCAACACCACTTCGTCTACCCGCAGCCGCTGCTGGTGACGGACCTGGTGCGCGAGTACGCCGACATACGCGCCGGGGACATCCGGTTCGGAGTGCGGGACGTCCAACTGCACGACCTTGACACCGACCGGCCCTCGGTGTCGTACACCTGCCCCGAGACCGGTCGACGTCAGGTGCTCCACTGCGACGTCGTGGCCGGCTGCGACGGGGCGCGCGGCGTGGCGCGGACGGCGCTGCCACCGGAGCGGGTCCGCGTTGCGCGGCACGACTACGGCATCGGCTGGCTGGCACTGCTCGCCGAGGCGCCGCCGTCGTCCGACTGTGTCGTGTTCGGCATCCACCCGCGCGGGTTCGCCGGACACATGGCCCGCAGCCCTCAGGTGACCCGCTACTACCTGCAGTGCCCGCCGGGCGACGACCCGGAGAACTGGCCGGAGGACCGCGTCTGGGCCGAACTCCAGGAGCGGCTCGGCGCGACGGACACACCACCGCTCGCCGAAGGCCGGCTGCTCGAGAAGCGCGTGCTCGACATGCACAACTACGTCGTCGAGCCGATGGCGTACGGCCGGCTGTTCCTGGCCGGAGACGCGGCCCACCTCACCGCGCCCATCGCCGCCAAGGGCATGAATCTCGCCCTCCACGACGCCTTCCTGCTCGGCGACGCGCTCGTCGCGTACCTCACCGAGGGCGACGCGAGCGGACTGCACGGCTACTCGGCGGACAGCCTGGGCCGGGTGTGGGACTACCAGGAGTTCTCGCAGTGGCTGTCCGAGGTGTACCACGGGACCGCTTCGGGCGACCCGTACCGCGCAGGCACCACCCTGGCCCGGCTGCGCCGCCTGTTCACCTCTCCCTCCGCCGCGACCGCCTTCGCGGAGCAGTACCTCGGCATGGACGCGACGACCTGACTCAGTCGTGCTCCGGCCGCCCGGTGAGCCGGTGGTCGGCGAGGCTCAGCGCCTCGTCCAGGACCCTGCGCAGATGGCCGTCGCGCAGGGCGTAGATCACCCGGCGGCCCTCCTTGCGCGTGGTCACCAGTCCCGCGAGCCTCAGCCGTGCCAGGTGCTGGCTGACCGCGGGCCGCGCCGCACCGCACGCCTCGGTGAGCGTGGTGACGTCGGCCTCACCACCGCTCAGGGCGTGCAGCAGGGTCAGGCGGGTGCGGTCACCCAGCAGCGCGAGGAGTTCGGCGGCGAGCGCGAACTGCTCCTCGCCCGGGGTGCGCGGATGCGCATCGTGCGCAGATGACAGGTGCATGCGTGCGCTCATACGCACATAATGCCCCCGGGGAGCGGGTACGTCCACCAACGCACCGAACCCGTTCGTCCACCCCGCGCACCGGGAGGGGATCCACGTGAGCGACCGGCACGACCACCTGCACGATCACGGACATCCGCACCGTCACGGGCACGGCGAGCACAGCCACAGGCGTGAGGACCGCCCTGAGAACGGCCTCCGCCGTCTCACCCATGCCCTCACCCCGCACTCCCACGACACCGCCGACAAGGTCGACACCGCCCTGGAGTCATCGGCCCGCGGGATGCGTGCGCTCTGGGTCTCACTGGCGGTACTCGGCGCGACCGCGCTGGCGCAGGCGGTCGTGGTGGCGGCGTCCGGGTCGGTGGCGCTGCTCGGCGACACGGTGCACAACACCGCGGACGCGCTGACCGCCGTACCGCTCGGCATCGCCTTCGTGCTGGGCCGCCGCGCGGCGACCCGCCGCTTCACATACGGCTACGGCCGCGCCGAGGACCTGGCGGGCATCGTGATCGTGCTGACGATCGCCGCGTCCGCCGCCTTCGCCGGGTGGACGGCGATCGGGCGGCTGCTCGACCCACGCCCGGTGGAGCACATCCCGGCGGTCGCGGTGGCCGCCCTGGTCGGTTTCGCGGGCAATGAATGGGTGGCGCGCTACCGGATCCGTGTCGGCCGTTCGATCGGCTCGGCCGCACTGGTCGCGGACGGACTGCACGCGCGTACAGACGGATTCACGTCACTGGCGGTGCTGATCGGCGCCGGCGGCGCGGCGCTGGGCCTGCAACTCGCCGACCCGGTCGTGGGGTTGGCGATCACCGCGGCGATCGCCCTGGTGCTGCGGGACGCGGCGCGCGAGGTGTTCCGGCGCGTGCTGGACGCCGTCGACCCGGCCCTGGTGGACCGGGCGGAGCGGGCGTTGCGTGAGGTGCCGGGCGTGTACGAGGTGGGCGAGCTGCGGCTGCGCTGGATCGGTCACCGGCTGCGGGCCGAGGTCGCCGTCGTGGTGGACGGAGACGTGACCGTACGCCAGGCCCACGCGATCGCCGTCGAGGCCGAACACGCCCTGCTGCACGCCGTACCGCGCCTCACCGCCGCCCTGGTGCATGCCGACCCGGCCCACGCGCCGGGCGAGGCCGACCCGCATCTGGCGCTGGCCCACCACGCGACGGCCGCCTGAACTCAGGCGATTCCCAGCCCCTCCAGCACCACCGCTCCCGGCAGCTGTGCGAACGCCTTCCCGGGGACCAGCAGTTTGCCGCGCCGTCGGCCGCTGCCGACCAGGACGTACGGCAGGTCGACCACGGCCGAGTCCACCAGCAGGGGCCAGCCGTCCGGCAGTCCGATCGGGGTGATGCCGCCGTACTCCATGCCGGTCTCGCCCGTGGCCATGTTCATCGTGGCGAACGAGGCCTTGCGGGCGCCGAGTTGACGGCGCACAACGCCGTTCACGTCGACCCGGGTGGTGGAGAGCACGACGCATGCGGCCAGCGTCGTCTCGCCGCCGCGCTTGCCTGCAACCACCACGCAGTTCGCCGACCGCTCCAGCAGCTCCTGGCCGTAGTGCTCCACGAAGACGGCGGTGTCGGCCCACTGCGGGTCGGTGTCGACGTAGACGATCTGGTCGGCGGGGACGCTGCCGCGCCAGTTCCGTACGGCGTCGGCGACCGGGCGGGTGAGTTCGTCGAGGCAGTCGGGGGCGGGGGTGGCATTGTCGAAGTGTCCGATGGGCGCGTCCATGGCCGCACGGTAACAGGAGCGAGCGGATGGCCGACGGGGTGTTTCAGTGCACAGGCGGGACCGAGACCGCCATGACCATTTCCATCGGGACGTCGCCCTCATTGCCGTACGCGTGCGGGGCGTTGGCCTCGAAGGAGGCGGTCGCGCCTGCCGGGACGCGGTAGTCCACGCCGTCCACGGTGAGTGTCAGCTCGCCCGCGGTGACGTGGAGCAGCTCGGCCGTGCCGGTGGGGTGCGGGTCGGAGGCGCTGTTCTCGCCCGGCATCAGCCGCCACTGCCACATCTCCAGCGGGCCGGGCGCCTCGGTGCCGGCGAGGAGGAGGTTGTAGCTGCCGGTGTCGGTGTGCCACAGCCGTACGGCCTGGTCGGCGGGGACGATACGGACCTTCGGGCCCTGCTCGTAGTCGAGGAGGGTGGTGATGCTGATGCCGAGCGCGTCGCCGATCTTGACGACGGTGCCGAGGCTGGGATTGGTGCGCGCCTGCTCGATCTGGATGAGCATGCCGCGGCTGACGCCGGCCCGGGCGGCGAGCACGTCCAGCGTGAAGCCGCGCACCGCGCGCCAATGCTTGACGCTGCGCGCCAGGGACTGGGTCAGCAGATCGAGGTCCGACACATTCCGTCCAATAGCCTGGATGATTGGGTTCATTCTACTGAACTACGAGTCAGTGCACCCCAGGCACCTCGTTCCTGCGCCGCACTGCACTGCGCCGTCAGCGGCAGAGATGTGGCCGGCCCCCTCAGGACTCGAGGTCCAGCTCGGCGAGTTTCGCCGCCGTCTCCTCGTCGAGGCCCGCGAGCGCCAGCAGCTGATCGGAGGTGACCCCGTCGGGTATCGGCACCGGCGCCGGGGTCCTGAGCGGCGGCTGCCAGCCGTCCGAGGGTGTCCAGCGCCGTACGACACGGGCAGGCGCCCCCGCCACCACCGCATGGTCGGGCACCACACCGCGTACCACCGCCCCCGCGGCCACCACCACGTTCCGCCCGATCCGCGCGCCCGGCAGGATCACGGCGCCGGTGCCGATCCAGCAGCCCGGCCCGATCTCCACCGGCTCCATCCGCGGCCACTGCTTGCCGATGGGCTGGTGCGGATCGTCGTACGAGTGGTTGGTGGACGTGACGTAGACGTACGGCCCGAAGTAGCAGTCGCTGCCGATGGTGACCGTCGTGTCGGCGATGACGTGGCTGCCCCGGCCGAGGACGACACCGTCGCCTATGCGCAGGATCGGCTCGGGGCCGAGGTCCAGGTCGGGCATCAGACCGGCGGTCAGGGTGACCTGTTCGCCGACGATGCAGTGGGCGCCGAGGTGGATCCAGGGTTCACCGAAGACCGTACCCAGGGGGAAGGCGAGCCTGGTACCGGTTCCCATCGCGCCGAAGCGGAACCGTCCCGGGCACTCGGCGGTGACCGAGGCCGTGCGCTGCAACCAGGCCCAGCCCGCGTGGACGGCCCGCTGCGCCAGGCGGCGCCGCCAGGATGAGAACGTGTTCTTGCTCTTCGGCACCCGCTCACGGTACTCAGCGTCGGCTGCCCCCAAGGGGCGGTGGGGCTGTGATCTTCGCCCCACCGGGTGGCGTACCGTGCGTGTTGTTCACGACGAGGAGGCGGAGATGGCACAGCGGGCGTTGATCACGGGCATCGGCGGCAAGGAGCCGAAGGTCGATCCGGAGGCGTTCCTGGCGCCCACGGCTTCGGTGATCGGGGACGTGACGCTGGGGGCGGGGGCGAGTGTCTGGTACGGGGCCGTACTGCGCGGCGACGTCGAGCGGATCTCCGTCGGCGCGAGCAGCAACGTCCAGGACAACTGCACCCTCCATGCGGATCCGGGGTTCCCGGTCAGTGTCGGGGAACGGGTGTCGATCGGGCACAACGCCGTGGTGCACGGTGCGACGGTCGAGGACGACTGTCTGATCGGGATGGGGGCGACCGTGCTCAACGGGGCGGTGATCGGTGCCGGTTCGCTGGTCGCCGCGCAGGCGCTGGTGCCGCAGGGGATGCGGGTGCCGCCGGGGTCGCTCGTCGCCGGGGTACCTGCGAAGGTTCGGCGGGAACTCAGTGCCGAGGAGCGGGAGGGGGTCACGCTCAACGGGACGATGTACGCGGAGTTGGCCAAGGCCCACCGCGAGGTGCACGAGTGAGGCAGGGCGCGGGCCGTGGCCGGCCGGTCGCGCCCGCGCGGCGAAGCCGCATGGCGCCCCTCAGGGGGCGCTGTCGCCGACCGGAACCGGCTCCGCACCCGACTCCGGCCGCGAGACCTGCACCTTCTTCGCCTTGCGCTTGAGCACCAGCATCGACGTGAGGCCGATCAGCACCGCCAGCACCAGCCCCACCCACGAGAACCGCTTCAGCCATGCTTCGGCGACGACGCCGACGTAGTAGATGACCGCGGTGGTGCCGCCGGCCCAGAGGATGCCGCCGAAGACGTTGGCGATCAGGAACTTCCAGTACGGCATCCGCAGCACGCCCGCGAGCGGCCCGGCGAAGATCCGCAGCAGGGCGACGAAGCGGCCGAAGAAGACGGCCCACATGCCCCACTTCTCGAAGGACCGCTCGGCGGTCGCGATGTGCGCCTCGCTGAAGTGCCTCGGGAACTTCCCGCCGAGCCAGGCGAGCAGCGGCCGTCCGCCCTTGCGGCCGATGGCGTAGCCGATGGAGTCGCCGATGATCGCGCCGGCGCTGGCGCACGCGCCGAGGATGACGGGATCGATGTCGCCGTGCTGGGAGGCGAGCAGCGCGGAGGAGACCAGGATGATCTCGCCCGGCAGCGGGATGCCCAGGCTCTCCAGGCCGATGACCAGCCCCACCAGCGCGTAGATGCTGACCGCGGGTACGGTCTCGAGCCACTCCTGGACGTGCACCGCCGGTTCCTCCGAATTGCGTGCCTTGGTGGAAGCCGCAGACATACGGCGTGCGCCCGTCCCGGGCGCACGCCGCGAAGCCTACCGGGTCCCACCGACACCTCCGCGGCGATCACCCGAGGGCGGAGGCGACGGACACGGCACGGGACGTGACCGCACCCCGTACCCCGGCCACGAGCTCGCGCGCGTCGGGCTCGGCCGCCGACGGCTCGGCGCTGTCACAGCAGTCGGCCTGGGCCATTCGCGTCTCGTACTGCTCCGGCGGATCCTCCGATCCCTGCTCGTGCGGGGCCTCGCCATCCGGCGGGCGCTGTTCACCGTGCTCCTCGGGATCACCGGGGCGCTGATCCCCGCCCGACGATCCGCGCTCAGCCCGGCCTTCCGCGTCCCGCTCGGCGCGGTCCTCGTCCTCGCTCCGCCCGTCGCCCTTCTTCCCCGGCTCCTCCGCCTCGTCGGGCGCCGCCTCCAGCCGCCACCGCTGCTTCGCGGAGCCGTCCCGGTCGGCGACGACCACCTCCCGGCCCGGACCGGGCGCGACGAGCCTGCCCTTGCGCCAGCGGAGCAGGAGTTCGCCGCGCACCGTCAGGTCGTACTGCACCTGCCCGGAGTGCACCGCACAGTCGGCCGACCCGACCGTTCCCCTGCGGACGTGCGCGCCGAGGCAGAGGGCCGGGTCGGCGACGCTGCGCAGCAGACCGTCGTCCTGGTACGACCACTGCTGCGACGCGGCGGACGAGCACACCGCAAGGACGGCTGCGGTCCCGGGCGTGCCGTTGCCGCCGTCGAGGCACAGGTCGAGGGCGAGGTTGCGCAGCCGTCCCCGGGCGACCTCGACGGGATGGGCGGCGGAAGCGGCCGACGGTGTTCCGGCGGAGGGGGCTTCGGACGCCGGGCTCGGGCTCAGGGTGTGGCTGCTGGGCACGCCCCAGGTGGCCTCCGGACCGTGGGCGACACCGTTGTCGCCGGACCAGCTCCTGGCGACGAGCACCGTCGCGAGCAGTGCGAGGGAGGTCAGGCCGACGCCCACGACCACGGCCATGGAAGGTCTGCGCGACAGGGGTCCGGCTGGGCCGGGCCGATGGCGCCCGCCGGTTCTCGGGCGGGCAGTGCCGGGGCGGGCCCGCGGGGGTGTCGGTGGTGCACTGCGGCCGGGGCGTGAGTCGAGATAGCGGCGGGCGCCCCAGCCGAGCACGGTTTCGGCGAGGAGCACGTCCAGGCCGCCGTCGAGACGGCCGAGTTGTTCGGCGGCGTGCCAGCAGTACCGGCACGCCGTCAGATGCTGTTGCACATCCGGCAGCAGGGCTCCCCCGCGGCGCATCGGGACGTCGAGGAGACGGTTGTAGAAACGGCATTCCCTGGACGGCGCGAGTTCCCGGTGGGCGCGTACGCAGCCTGCCCGGAATTGCTCCCGTGCCCGTTCCAGAGCCGCCGACGCGGTCATCGGGTCCACGCCCAGCAGACCGGCCGGTACGGTTATCGGCTCGGCCTCGACCTCGGTGTGCCACAGCAGGCATTGAGAGGCTCCCGGAAGAGCATGGAAAGCGCGCTCTGCGAGGAGCCGCTTTTCCGGTGTCACGGACCGCGCCGCACGCAGTCCGCGGCCGCCGGTGGGTTTGCGGAGTTCCGGCAGCAGAGCCGCCACATCGTCCTCGGCGGCCCATTCCCGTACGGTCTCCCGCACGGTCGCAAGGAGGTGCGGGCGCAGCGCACCGACGGCCGCTCCGCGGCCGGGCACTTGTTGGAACGCGGCGGTGGCCGCCAGCTGCGCCGACACCGCCGAGGAGGCCAGGCAGACGACCGCGTAGTCGTACACCGGGCGCCAGTGCCGGGCCAGCAGCAGAGCTGCGGCCCGGCTGTCCGGGTCGGGGCCGCCCAGCCGGGCAACGAGATCGTGGTCGGACTCCCCCGGGCGCGAACCGGGTCGGGGCGGGTAGGGCGGACGTGGGGGGTAAGGGGGTTGCACTGGACCATTTCCTTCCAAGCCGCAGGACGCGACGCAATGCACGTCCTTCGGAAAGCAGGTGCCTGAATGGTGCGTGCTCATGAGCCCGGCGCAGGCCTTTTGAGCCTGGCCTTTCACCTTCCCGCGGGGTGCCACACTTTCGCACACGCGTCTCACGGGAAACAAGGAGTTCGGGTGACGGATGCTCAATCGGCCATGAATTGCCGCGGGTTACCCCTGGTATCCGCACCAGCATTCGAAATCGCCGGTGCCCCGGACGTCAAGTTGTGTGCATCCAAAGCCGGTTGATCCACAGAATCTCCCCGGAACAGGTTCACTGCCGGGCCCGGGCGTCGAGATCCAGCTGACCGACGCCCGGGCGGCACGGTGCACCGGGGCCCGAATTCACGTACTGGCTCAAGGAGTTCGCCGGCGGACTCGAGGGCGGCGACACCTCGAACCGGCGGGCCGCCACCGGAGCGCGCGGGCGCACAGAAAGGGCCCCGCCGCAGCGACGGGGCCCATCCGATCGCTCGGACTCAGCTGTTGGGACGAAGGGTCCAGACGACGGTCATCTCCGTGGTGACGGCGCCGTCCTCGCGCTGGATGGCGACGGCCACCGGGAACTCGGGGCGCTTGCCCTCGTCGAGTTCGGCGACCACCTCGGCGGCGGGGCGGCCGAGGGTCGCGGTGGCCGTGACAGGACCCAGCGCGATCTTCTTGAACGCGATCTCGGCATGCACCGGCAGCGGTACCGCACGCGAGAGCTGGTCGCCGAACGCGGCCAGGACGATCGCGCCGCTGGCCGACTCGCCGAGGGTGAACATGGCCCCCGCGTGCGGCCCGCCGACGTGGTTGCGGTACTCGCTCTGGTCCGGCAGCGCCAGCACGGCCTTCTCCGGAGTGGTCTCCAGGTACTCGAGGTTCAGGGTCCGAACCATCGGCACCGTGGCGGCGAGCAACTCGCCGATCGACATCTGATCTGCGCTCATGGCCGCATGTTACCCACGGGTAGCCTCGGCTGACCAGATGCAGGTGGTGACGGGCGTATCACGGTGGCCCATGTGGCAGGAGAGCAGGCGTGCCGGGCAGCCCGACCGGAGGGAGCCGCTCCGACTCCCGTTTCGCTACGTCCCTGACAAGGGGCAGTGACCGAATCGTGTCCACAGCGGCACTAGGGTTACCGCTCATGTGGCCAGGACAGCAGCCGCCCGGGGGCGAGCAGAACCCGCAAGGGCAGAACAACCCGTACCAGCAGCCGGGATACCAGCAGCCGAATCCCTATCAGCAGCCCGGCTTCCAGCAGCCCAACCCCTATGCGCAGCAACCGCAGTGGGGCACACCGGCGCCGGCGGGGGCTCCGCAGCCGCAGCCGGGCGGCGGGGGTGACGGCAACCGGACGAAGCTGGTCGCGATCGTGGCGGCCACCGCCGTGGTGGTGGCCGCCGGCGTCACCGGCTTCCTGGTGCTCGGCGGCGACAAGGACGACACGGCGGACGGCGGCACCAAGAAGAAGACGAGCCCGTCACCGTCGGCGCCCGCCGACCCGAGCGGCTCCGCGTCCGGCTCGGACGACAACCCGCGCGGCACCGAGAACGAGAAGCCGACGATCGACGGCTGGAAGGTGGTCGTCAACCCCAAGCGGGGCGTCGCCTTCGACGTGCCGGCCGACTGGGAGGTCGAGTCGCCGGGCCTGAGCATCGGCTTCGAGGACGAGAAGTCGGACGACGCCAAGCCTCTCGCCATCATGTCGGCGCCGGCGTTCTACAAGTCGAAGTGGTGCACGACCGACGAGAACAAGGACGGCCGGACCGAGGACACGGCCCTCGCCGCGGTGGGCTCCAAGGGCGCGGACGGCGCCAAGAACACCGACGAGGTCGCCGTGAACACGGTGGCCTGGTGGGTCTACGGCGGCTACACGCAGCCCGACAAGAAGAGCGTCACGTTCGACGAGAAGGCCAAGCCCTACACCACCACGTCGGGCATCGAGGGCAGCATCGCCTGGGCCCAGTCGACGAACACACCCCGGAAAGGCAAGTGCGCCAGCGACGGCAAGGCGGTCACCTTCGGCTTCAAGAACTCGGCCGGTGATTTCGTGTCGTGGAACTTCTACGGCGCCAAGGGCGTCGACGACGAGGTCCCCAAGGCGACCATCATGAAGATCCTCAGCACGGTGCGGCTGCACGGGGAACCGACCGGGGGCTGACCAGCGGACCGACACCGGCCTCGTGGTGCCGGCCGAGGCCGGATCCGCTTCACCCGATGCCGAAGGCTCCGCCGGGCGGCTCGGGTGACGGTACGGCGTCCTCGTCCCGGACCGGCCGGGCCGCGCCGATGAACTCCCGCAGCCCTGCCCCGTACTCGACGCGGGCCGGGAAGGCGTCGGCGGCGGTACGCCGGGCCAGGGCCGTGGTGTCGAGCGGGCGGTGCGCGGCGAGCAGCACCGCGTTGCCGAAGCGCCGGCCGCGCAGCACGCCCGGTTCGGCGATCAGCGCGAGCTCCCCGAACACCGAGGCGAAGGTGGCCAGTTGGGAGCGCAGGAAGGCGAAGGGCGTGGCATCGGCGAGGTTGGCCAGGTAGACGCCGCCGGGGCGCAGCACCCGCTCGGCCTCGCGGGCGTAGGCGAGGGACGTCAGGTGGGCCGGTACCCGTGAGCCGCCGAAGACGTCGGCGACCACGACGTCCGCACTGTCCGTCGGGGCACCGGCCAGCCAGGCGCGGGCGTCCGCCGCGTGCAGCGTGATGCCGGTGCCGGCGGGGAGCGGCAGGTGCTCCGCGACCAGCTCCAGCAGCCCCCGGTCGGCCTCGACGACGTCCTGCCGGGAGCAAGGCCGGGTCGCGGCCACGTATCGGGGGAGCGTGAGCGCACCCCCACCGAGGTGCAGTACATCCAGCGGCTGTCCCGGCTCCGCGACCGTGTCCAGGACGTGCCCGAGCCGCCGCGTGTACTCGAACTCCAGATGCGTCGGCTCGTCCAGATCGACGTACGACTGCGGCGCCTCGTCGACCGTGAGCAGCCAGGCCCGCTTCCGGTCGATGTCGGGCATCAGCTTGGCGGTCCCGTGATCGACGTCTCGGATCACGGGTATGGGCTCGTTCACGGCTCCATTGTGACGGGACGGCGGGATTCGGCCGCCACCCGGCCGTGGGGTGGGCCCCCGACGCCGGAGCACCGACGTGGCCGGGGCCCGCCTCCGTTCGAGAGGCGGGCCCCGGGTGTGTCAGCCGACGGCTGTCACCGTCCCCGCGCCGACCGTGCGGCCGCCCTCGCGGATGGCGAAGCCGAGGCCGGGCTCCAGCGGCACCTCGCGGCCCAGCTCGACCGTCATGGTGACGGTGTCTCCGGGGCGGGCGACCGCTGTCTCGCCGAGGTCGATGTCGCCGACCACATCTGCGGTGCGGATGTAGAACTGCGGCCGGTAGCCCGTCGACACCGGCGTCGCACGGCCGCCCTCGCGCGCCGACAGCACGTACACCCGGGCCGAGAAGCGGCGGCTGGGCGCCACGCTGCCGGGCGCCGCCACGATGTGGCCGCGCCGCACCGCGTCCCGCGGCACTCCGCGCAGCAGCAGCGCCACGTTGTCCCCGGCCTGCGCCTCCTCCATCGGCTTGCCGAAGGTCTCCAGGCCGGTGACGACGGACTCCAGCCCGGCGCCGAGCACCTCGACCCGGTCGCCGACCCGCACCGTGCCGCGCTCGACGGCGCCCGTGACGACCGTGCCGCGGCCGGTGATGGTGAGCACGTTCTCCACCGGCAGCAGGAACGGCGCGTCCAGGTACCGCTCGGGCATCGGCACATAGGTGTCCACCGCGTCGAGCAGCGCCTCGATGGACGCCGTCCATCGCGGGTCCCCCTCGAGGGCCTTCAGCCCGGAAACCCGTACGACGGGAACGGCGTCGCCGCCGTAGCCGTGCTCCGTGAGCAGGTCGCGGACCTCCAGCTCGACCAGGTCGGTCAGCTCCTCGTCACCGGCGTCGGCCTTGTTGAGGGCGACGACGATGTGGTCGACTCCCACCTGCCGGGCGAGCAGCACGTGTTCGGCCGTCTGCGGCATGATGCCGTCGAGTGCGGAGACGACGAGGATCGCCCCGTCGAGCTGCGCGGCTCCGGTCACCATGTTCTTGACGTAGTCGGCGTGGCCCGGCATGTCCACGTGCGCGTAGTGCCGGGTGTCCGTCTCGTACTCGACGTGCGCGATGTTGATGGTGATGCCGCGCGCCGCCTCCTCCGGGGCCCGGTCGATGCGGTCGAACGGCACGAAGGTGCCGGTGCCGCGCTCGGCGAGGACCTTGGTGATGGCGGCGGTGAGTGTGGTCTTGCCGTGGTCGACGTGGCCCATCGTGCCGATGTTGAGGTGCGGTTTGGTGCGGACGTACGCCGTCTTGGGCATGGCGGTACCTCGAAGTCTCTGCGGAATGCTGAGTGATGGACCCGGCGGAGCGCATGGGCGCGGCCGGGACGGGGACCCCAGGAGACCTGCCGACCCTCCCCCTGCGGGGTCCGCCGGACGATCCGGGGAGGGTCAGCTTCGGGCGCCGTCGACGGTTGCCGTGACGATCAGGACGGCAGCCTTCGGGGCATCCGCTGCGGCGGATGCGGCGAGAACGAAGGCGTACCGGAACATGACGCAGATCATTGCCGACGGTTCGCCCCGCGTCGAATGCTTTTTCCCGCTGCTGCGGAGCCGGGCTCTCTCGCCCCGGCGTTCACGCCCCGATGGTCTTCAGCGCCTCCCGCACCGACAGCGGCGCGAACCGTCCGCGCTCGCGCGCGAGGAAGGCCCGTACGGCCTCGGGGTCGGTCTTGGCGTACTCGCGCAGACACCAGCCGATGGCCTTGCGGACGAAGAAGTCCGGGTGGCCGGACTGGCGCAGGCAGTAGGTGAAGAGGCGTTCGGTGTCGGTGCGTTCCTTGTAGCGCAGCTGGTGGAGCAGGGCCGTGCGGGCGACCCACAGATCGTCGTCCACGATCCAGGCGTCCATGTCACGCTTCAGCCCCGGGTCGGCGGCCACCAGGGCGCCCACCACATGGGCGGCGATCAGGTCCACGGTGTCCCACCAGGAGACGGTGGTGACGAGCTGCCGGGCCACCGGCAGGAAGGCGGACGAGCAGCGCCCCACGTGGCGGCGCAGATAGTCGACGGCGAAGTAGTGGTACTCGCGCTCCGGGAGCTGCCAGCAGCGCAGGGCGACGGCAGCGCAGTCGGCCTCGTCGGGGCGGGCCGTGCCGGCCACGACAGTGCGGGACAGGGCGCGGCGCACGGGCGTGGTCAGGCCGAGGAACGGCGCCACGTCCTTCATGTACGCGCGCATGGGCCCGGCACGCTCGGAGTCGGCGGCTGCGGCATACGTCACAGTCAGCCGTTCCAGCAGCGTGTCGGCGAGCACGCTGCGCGGGACACCCACCGTTCCCGTACCTGTGACGCCCATGAGACGAACCATACGGCGATCACACATATCTGTCGGTTAGTGTCACCGGATGCTCGATGCCACCACCCGCTCCGGGGGCACCGCCACGGCCGCTTCCCAGGCCGCCACCAAGGCCTCTCCCCAGGCCACCACAACTGTCCCGGAACTCGCGGCCGCAGTCCCCGGCGCCGGCACCGTCCCCGTCCGGCTCGGTCTCACCGCGCGCTGCGCGAGAGGCCTGCTCTCGCCCTGGTCCCGGTTCTCGCTGCTCGTCGCGCTGCTCGTGGGAGCCGCGTCGGCGGTGCTGCTCTTCGAACCGCAGCGGCTGCTGGCGCACGGCTGGCCGCCTCAGCTGGGCGGTGTGGCCGCGGCGCTCGTGTTCGCGGTGGCGTACGGACTGGTCACCGTGGCGTTCGTGCCGCGGCCGCTGCTGAGCCTGGCGGCAGGTGCGCTGTTCGGCTCGCAGCTGGGCATCGCGACGGCGGTCGCGGGTTCGGTGCTCGGCGCGGGGATCGCCTTCGGGCTCGGCCGGGTGCTGGGCCAGGACGCGCTGCGCCCGCTGCTGCGGGGCAGGCTACTGACCACCGTCGACGGTCAGTTCAGCCGGCACGGGTTCCGTTCGATGCTGGCGGTGCGGCTGTTCCCGGGCGTGCCCTTCTGGGCGGCGAACTACTGCGCCGCCGTGTCCCGCATGGGCTGGCTGCCGTTCCTGCTCGCGACGGCGCTCGGGACGCTCCCGAACACCGCCGCGTACGTCGTCGCCGGCGCCCGTGCCTCCACGCCGACGTCGCCCGCCTTTCTCATCGCGATGGCCTGCATCGCCGTACCGGGCCTGGTGGGCGCGGTGGTGGCCTGGCGCAAGCGTCACCATCTGCGGGGGCGCTGACCGCAGGTCACACGGCTTGCAGGATCATCGCGTTGGCGAGGCCGCCCGCCTCGCACATCGTCTGCAGGGCGTAGCGGGCGCCACGCTCGCGCATGGCGTGCACGAGGGTGGTGGTCAGCCGGGTGCCGCTCGCGCCGAGCGGGTGACCGAGGGCGATCGCACCGCCGTGCACGTTGACCTTGGCGAGGTCGGCGCCGGTCTCCTGCTGCCAGGCCAGAACGACGCTGGAGAAGGCCTCGTTGACCTCGAACAGGTCGATGTCGTCCAGGGTCAGGGAGGCCCTGCGCAGCACCTTCTCCGTCGCCGGGATGACGCCGGTGAGCATCAGCAGCGGGTCGGAGCCGGTGACGGCGAAGCTGTGCAGCCGGGCGAGGGGGCGCAGGCCGAGGCGGGCCGCGGTCTCGCTCGAGGTGATGAGGACGGCGGAGGCGCCGTCGTTGATGGGGCTGGCGTTGCCCGCGGTGACGTTCCACTCGATCTGCGGGAAGCGCTCGGCGAACCCGGGGTCGTAGTAGGCGGGCTTGAGGCCGGCCAGGATCTCCGGGCTGCTGCCCGGACGCACGCACTCGTCGCGCGCGACGCCCTCCAGGGGTGCGACCTCGGCGTCGAAGAGGCCGCCCGCCCAGGCCGCGGCGGCCTTCTGGTGCGAGGAGACGGCGAAGGCGTCCATCTGCTCGCGCGTGATGGACCACTTGGCGGCGATGAGCTCGGCGCTGATGCCCTGCGGAACCAGGCCCTCCGGGTAGCGCTCGGCGACGCCGGGTCCGAAAGGATCCTTGCCGGCCGGGACGTTCGACCACATCGGCACACGGCTCATCGACTCGACGCCACAGGCGACCACGAGGTCGTACGCGCCCGACATGACGCCCTGCGCCGCAAAGTGCACGGCCTGCTGGGACGAACCGCACTGGCGGTCCACCGTGGTCGCCGGGACCGTCTCGGGGAAGCCGGCCGAGAGCACGGCGTACCGGGTGGTGTTCATGGCCTGTTCGCCGACCTGGTCGACGGTGCCGCCGATGACGTCGTCGATGAGCGCCGGGTCGACGCCGGAGCGCTCGACGAGGGTGCGCAGGGTGTGGGCGAGGAGTTCGACGGGGTGGACGTGGGCGAGCGAGCCGTTCGGCTTGCCCTTGCCCACGGGGGTGCGTACGGCTTCGACGATGACTGCGTCACGCATGGTGCGGGCCTCCTTGGCCGCCGGGACGATCACTGCAGCGATCAACCGGCCCGACCGAACACCCGATCGACCGGCCGGGCGACCGGCTCGCTACTAGTGAGTAGGAAATCCAAACTCACCATAGCCCGGCAGGTTGGAAAATCAAACCCTCCCATATGCTGGGCTCCATGGCCGCCACCAAAGACCCGCGCCCCTGCTCGATCGCCGACGCCCTGGCACTGGTCGGCGAGAAGTACTCCCTGCTCGTCCTGAGGGAGGTGTGCCTGGGCAACGGCCGCTTCGACCAGCTCGTGCGCAACATCGGCGCCCCGCGCGACATCCTGGCGACGCGGCTGCGCCGCCTGGTGGACGCCGGAATCCTCACGAAGCGTGCCTACAACGAACGCCCGCAGCGCTTCGAGTACCGGCCCACCCAGGCAGGGCTCGAACTGGAGCCGGTCCTGCTGACCCTCATGGAGTGGGGCAACCGCCACCTGCGCAGCGAGGACGACCGCCCCATGGTGATGGAGCACGTCTGCGGCAACGAACTGGTCCCCGTGGTCACCTGCCGGGCCTGCGGCGACCCGGTGGCCCACGAGGACCTGACGCCCCACCCGCAGGCCCCGGGCTGGACGGTGACGGGGCCTGCGGCGGCGTGAACGCCGACTAGCCGGCGGGATACACCTCGAGCCGCCCGCACATCCCGAACTTCCCGCGCGCCGAGGGCTGTTCAGCTCGTACGACGGCTTCCGCGAGGTGGGACACATCCCCCTGTTCGAGCCGGTCGAGCTGCTCCCCCGTCACCGAGGCGGCCGCCTGGGCACCGCGGCGCCAGCGCTCACGCCACTCGGCGAGCCGGGGCCGGACCAGCGCGGCCGCGGCGCGGTGGAACTCGGCCAGGGCCTCGGGCCCCTCGGCCCTCAGCACCCGGTAGCCCTCGAGGGCGAGGTCGCGCCGCGCGCGGGCGATGCGCTCCTGCTCCGCCACGGGCGCGTCGGCCGGGATCACCGTCGCGGCGGCGTACGTCTCCGGATCGGTGAGGTACTTCGGCGGCAGGGTCAGCACCGCGTCCCCCGCCTCCGGCAGCCCGCTGTTCTGCATCAGGACGGTGATGCGGAGACCGGTGTCGTTGACGAGGCGGTGGATCGTGCCGGGCGTGAACCACGCGACCGTGCCGGGCGCGAGGGGCGTGACCTCGTACCCGGACGTCGTGAGCGTCTGCACGGCACCCCGGCCGGCGGTGACGACGTACGCCTCCGAACACGTCAGATGCATATGGGGAGTTCCGCCGCACAACCCGTCCGCCGCCGGCCAATCGTAGACGGACAGGTGGGAGACGGCGACCCCGCCCGGGAGCCCGGTGAAGGCTCCGGGCAGCCCGGCGGACTCAGTGCTGCTCACCATGGATGCGCCTCCAGGTACTTGGCGATCTCCTCCCGTTCCCAGGCCCCGTCGGCGACGACGACCCGGTAGCGGCGGGCGAGGGTGTCGCCGGGTGCCAGTTCCAGTTCCTCGTGGAAGGCCCAGGAGGGGGCGACGGCGGCGAACGGCTCGTTGCGGACGAACCAGTGCGCAGGGTGGGTGCCCCCGGCTCCGGTGTGGTCGTTCTCCGGGGCGTGCGCGAACACGAGCGTCGCGTGCCCGTCGAGGCCGTCGTGCTCCCCCGAGTACGCCAGCCAGGGGGCCTGCTCCCCCATCAGCTCCGGCCCCTCGCTGTCGGGCCCGAGGACGCGCCCGTCCCGGAAGGCCCTCGGCCCCCGCCAGAACAGGCCCGTGTAGCCGGCCATCTCGCGGCCCGCGGTGGTCGGGCTGCCGAACAGCAGCGCCTCGTCCCGCCGGTTGGTGATGGCGCTCGTCCAGGTCAGCTCCCACGATCCGGCCGCCGGATCCACGTCGTGCACCTCGATCCGGCGCTCCTCGTCGGCCCACAGCTCCCCGGTGTACGGGTGCCAGGTGAGCCGCTCGGCGATCACCACGCGGGAACCGTCCGAGGTGACCTCGTCGAAGCCGAGGTGCGCCATCGCGCCGACGCGCTCCGGAAGCGCGAGATATCCCTCGCCATGAACATATGTGTTGCCGCCCCACAGGTTCTGGCCGGAGAGATGGGAGGCCGTCATCTGCAGGCCCTTGTGCCACCGGTGGTCGTTGGGCCGGTAGTCCGTGACGACGGCGCCCGCCAGGGTCCGGATCGGGTGCAGATACGGCTTCGGGGCCTCCCAGGCCGACTCGGGCCGGTAGACGTAGCTGAAGAGTTCGACGCCGGTGGTGGGTTCGGTGACCGTGATCCGGTCGCCGTGCGCGTGGACGATCTGCAGGCCGGTCATGCGGGCACCTCCTGGCTCGGGGCGGATTCGGACACGACGGGTGCCCAGCCGGGCGCGCCCCCGTGCAGCGCCGTGTAGTACGGGTCGCCGGGGCCGATCTCACCTCGCCGGACCGTCGTGTCCGTGAACGCCGACTTGTACAGCGCGGTGATCAGCTCCAGGCTCTTGCGGCCGTCCGGCCCGCTGCTGCGCGGCCGCTCGCCCGCGCGCATGCTCGCGACCAGCTCGCGCAGCTGCGCCAGATGCGAGCTGGGCATGTCGGCGCCGAAGTCCTGCCAGGCCATGGCGTCCGCCTCCGGCACGTCCGGCGCCGGGGTGATGCGCCAGTCGGCGTTGGCGTGGCCGTACAGGTGGGTGAGTTCGACGGTGGCGCGCTCGCAGTCGACGCGGATGCGGCTGACCTCGTCGGGGCTGAGGACGCTGTTCACGACGGTCGCCATGGTGCCGTTCTCGAAGCGGACCAGGGCCGTCGAGACGTCCTCGGTCTCCACGTCGTGCACCAGCCGGCCGGCCATCGCGCGCACCTCGCTCCACGGCCCGAGCAGATCGAGCAGCAGATCCATCTGGTGGATCCCGTGTCCCATGGCGGGGCCGCCGCCCTCCGTATGCCAGCGTCCGCGCCAGGGGACGGCGTAGTAGGCGGCGTCGCGGTACCAGGTGGTCTGGCAGTGCGCCACCAGCGGCCGGCCCATGGCCTGCTCCGCGAGCAGCCGGCGTACGTGCCGGGCGCCGGAGCCGAACCGGTGCTGGAAGACGATCGAGGCGTACGGCCCGCCGGCCTGCCCCTCCGCCGCCTCGACGGCGTCGAAGTCGGCGAGCGTGGGCACCGGCGGCTTTTCGCACCACACCCAGGCGCCGGAGCGCAGGGCGGCAACGGTCTGCTCGCGGTGCAGCGTCGGCGGCGTGCAGATGGTGACCAGGTCGGGCTGCTGTTCCCGCAGCATCAGTTCCAGGTCGGTGTACGCGTGCGGGATCCCGCCCGTCGCACAGAACTCCCGGACCGCGGCGGCGTCGATGTCGACCGCCGCGACGACCTCCGTCTCACCCTCCTCGGCGAGCCGGCCAGGGCGGGCAGATGAAGCCGCGGGCGATGCCGCCCGTGCCGATGACGGCGGTTCTGACGGGGCGGCCGGAGAGCGGGGCGGAGGGGGATCGGGAGGCCTGGGGATCGTCTGTCGGGGATGTCTCGGACGCCGTGGGTGTCGCGGATGTCACACGTGTCACCGGTGTCGCAGGCGTGGGCATGGACCTGATCAGCACTCCTCCGGGGTTCTGGGCATGTAGCAAGCGCTTTCCCCACTGCAACGTAGGCCCGCCGCCGCAACCGGTCAACACCCCGAACCGATCACCGTCGATCACCCCGGCAAGCCCCTGTGCCGGGCCCGATCTCTCGGGACGCTACCCTTCCCCTCGACACAACCGATCACCGCGCGTGGAGGCTCGGTGTGTCCGTCGTCCGTTCCACGATCGGCACTTGGACTCCGTAACTTCATGTCTTGGTTCGAATCACTCATCCTCGGACTCGTCCAGGGGCTGACCGAATTCCTCCCCGTGTCCTCCAGCGCGCACCTGCGCCTGACCGCAGCCTTCTCCGGCTGGGAGGACCCGGGCGCCGCCTTCACGGCGATCACGCAGATCGGCACGGAGATCGCCGTGCTGATCTACTTCCGCCAGGACATCGGACGCATCGTCTCCGCCTGGTTCCGCTCCCTCTACGACAAGGCGTGGCGCAGTGACCACGACGCGCAGATGGGCTGGCTGGTGATCGTCGGCTCGATCCCGATCGGGCTGCTCGGTGTCACGTTCAAGGACCAGATCGAGGGGCCGTTCCGAGATCTGCGGATCACCGCGACGATGCTGATCGTGGTCGGCGTGATCATCGGCATCGCCGACCGGATGGCGGCCCGCGACGAGAGCGGGGGCCGGCACCGGGCGCCGAGCCAGCGCAAGGAACTGAAGGACCTGGGCGTCAAGGACGGCCTGATCTTCGGCCTCTGCCAGGCCATGGCCCTCGTCCCGGGCGTCTCCCGCTCCGGTGCCACCATCAGCGGCGGCCTCTTCATGGGCTACCGGCGCGAGGCCGCGGCCCGCTACTCGTTCCTGCTCGCGATTCCCGCGGTGCTCGCCTCGGGCCTGTTCGAACTGAACGACGCGATGGAGACCGGCCATGTGTCGTGGGGGCCGACGATCTTCGCGACGGTGATCGCCTTCGGCACGGGGTACGCGGTCATCGCCTGGTTCATGAAGTTCATCTCGACCAAGAGCTTCATGCCGTTCGTCTGGTACCGCATAGCGCTCGGCATCGTGATCGTCGCGCTGGTGACGATGGGCGTCCTGAGCCCCCACGCGGCGGAGTCGGCGGGCTGACACGCCGGGGTGGTGACCAAGCCCATACGGGATGAGTAGCCGCCCGGTAGCGCAGTGTCAGTGCTTGCCCCTAGGCTTGCTCGCATGTCCCCTGACTCCATGGCCCCTGGTTCCGTGCGGTCTGCTGCCGAGGTGAACGAGCAGATCCGTGAGCTGTGGCTGCGTGCGGGCGGCACGCTGTCGGCTCAGGAGCGGGCGGAGTACGAACTGTTGGTGGTCGAGTGGGCCGCGGCCGTCCGCGGCGAGGTCATCGAGGCGGCCTGAGGCGACGGCGTGGAACACCTCACCGACGTGCCGCCGCGGCGCGGTCTCGTCGTCTTCCTCAACGGCACATCCAGTTCCGGCAAGTCGAGCATCGCGGCCGAGTTGCTGCGGATCCTCGACGAACCGTACTTCCACATGCCGGTCGACGCCTTCCACGCGATGCGCTCCCGCACCCCCGTCCCTCCGGACCAGCTGGACACGATGTTGCACCGGACCTGGCAGGGCTACCACCGCGCGGTGGCCGCAATGGCCGCTGCCGGCAACAACGTCGTCATGGACCACATTCTCAGCGCGGAGTGGCGGCTCCGGGACTGCCTGTCGCTGTTCGTACCGCAGGACGTGGTCCTCGTGGGCGTGCACTGCCCCATGGACGAGCTGGAGCGGCGAGAGCGTGAGCGCGGGAACCGGCCCGCCGGACTCGCCGCCCGCCAGCTGAAGCAGGTCCACGCCCACGGCGTCTACGACATCGAGTGCGACACCAGCGTCTCCGACCCCCTCGAATGCGCCCGCCGCATCAAGGGCTTCCTGCCCGCCAGACCCACCCCCACCGCCTTCCAGCGCCTGCGCACGGGCAGCTGACGACGCTCACCGCCTCCCGCCCCGCATCACCGCCCTCCGTCGCACAGGAGGCGTCCACGACCACCGAATATCACGGCACGCCCTCTTGGCGCGGCCCGTCCCGTGCCCAACACTGAGCCGATGACGCAGCGTGTGGAGCTCGCGGCCGTGATGGACCGGCTCGCCGTCGACGGACTGATCACCGACTACGCCGTGGCAGTGGACGACGGCGACTGGGAGGCGTACCGAAATCTGTTCACACCGGACGGACGGGCGGACTACCGCTCGGCCGGCGGTATCGAAGGCGACGCCCGCCAGGTGGCCGCGTGGCTCGCCGAGAGCCTGCGGGTGTTCTCGATGCGGCAGCATCTGATCGTCAACCGCCGGATGCGGTTCGACGTTCTGGAGCGGGACACCGGCGACACAGCACGGGTCCAGGCCGACTACGTCAATCCGATGCGTTTCGCCGGCGAGGGCTCCCCGGAGCCCGACTTCGTGTGCGGCGGCCGGTACGCCTTCGGGCTGCTGCGGACCGACGACGGCTGGCGGCTGCGCGAGGTGATCGTCCAGGAGAAGTGGCGGCGACTGCCCGAGAAGGCCGAAGCACCCGTGATCACCTGAGCCGACGCCCTCTGTACCGAGATCGTCGGCAGCGCGCACACTGGATCCACGGGTAGGGAGGCGCCGTATGAAGACGTTGGGCCGCTGGCTCGCCTCCCCGTGGCGGCGTTCCGCGGTCGCCGTGGCGGCGGGTGCCCTGCCCATGCTCGCCTTTCCCGCCCCGTCCCTGTGGTGGTTCGCCTTCGTCGCCCTGGTCCCGTGGATCCTGCTCGCCCGTACCGCGCCGACCG
The DNA here is from genome assembly GCF_004187715.1 of Streptomyces sp. F001. GTDB lineage: Bacteria > Actinomycetota > Actinomycetes > Streptomycetales > Streptomycetaceae > Streptomyces > Streptomyces flavusporus. The sequence goes on from NZ_QZWF01000001.1 coordinate 619,006, forward strand.
GGCAGCGAGCGCTGTACGACGGCTGGTGCGGCGGCTTCGGCTTCATGCTGGCCGTGCACCACTGGCTGTTGCCGAACCTGCATGTGTTCACGTTCGTCATCGCTGCGCTGCTCGGCGCGCTCTGGGCGCCCTGGGGGTGGCTGGTACGGCGGTTGCTCTCCGGAGCGCCGTCGCCGGGCCGGATCGCGGCCGCCCTGCTCGTCCTGCCCTCGGGTTGGCTGGTGGTGGAGCTGGTCCGTTCCTGGCAGGGACTGGGTGGCCCGTGGGGCATGCTGGGCGCCAGTCAGTGGCAGCTGGAACCGGCGCTGCGGCTCGCCTCGGTGGGCGGGGTGTGGCTGCTCAGCCTCCTGCTGGTGGTCGTCAACGTCGCCGTCGCCGTCCTCGTCGCGGTGCGCAGGTCTCGGGTGCCGGCGGTGGCCGGTCTGGTCGCCACGGCGGCGGTCGGCTCGGCGGCGTGGATGTGGTCGCCGCGTCCCGAGACCGACGGCCATGTCCGGGTGGCGGTCGTGCAGCCGGGGGTCGTGTCCGGCCCCGACCGCCGGTTCGACCGCGAGGAGCAACTGACCCGACAGCTCGCCGGGCAGGACGTCGACCTGATCGTCTGGGGCGAGAGCAGTGTCGGCTTCGACCTCGGCGCCCGCCCCGACCTTGCGCAACGCATCGCGGCACTGTCACGCGAGACCGCCGCGCCGATCCTGGTCAACGTCGACGCGCGGCGCTCGGACCGGCCCGGCATCTACAAGAGCTCGATCCTGATCGGCCCCGACGGCCTGACCGGCGAACGCTACGACAAGATGCGGCTGGTCCCCTTCGGCGAGTACGTCCCGGCCCGCTCGCTGCTCGGCTGGGCGACGTCCGTCGGTGAGGCGGCGCGCGAGGACCGCAGGCGGGGCACCGCGCAGGTGGTGATGGATGTGGGCGACGGGCTGCGGATCGGCCCGATGGTCTGCTTCGAGTCGGCGTTCCCCGACATGAGCCGTCACCTCGCCGAGGACGGCGCGGACATACTCGTCGCCCAGTCGGCGACGTCCACGTTCCAGCAGAGCTGGGCGCCCGCGCAGCACGCCTCGCTCGCCGCCCTGCGCGCCGCGGAGTCCGGCCGCCCGATGGTGCACGCGACGCTGACCGGCGTCTCCGCCGTCCACGGACCGGAAGGGCAGCGGATCGGTCCTTGGCTCGGTACGGACGCGAGCACCACGCAGGTCTACGAGGTGCCGCTGGCGGACGGTGTCACGCCGTACGTCCGCTTCGGCGACTGGCCGGTGTACGGGGCCGTGCTGGCGCTCGCCGCCCTCGGTGTCACCGAGGGGGCGCTACGGGGCCGGCGGCCGCGCCCGCGCGCTCCAGGACCGCGAGTACCACCCGCTCGCACAGCTCGTGAGTCGCCAGCGCGTCCCGGGCGCTGAGCAGCCGGCCCGCGCGCACGGCGTCCAGGAAGGCCAGCACCGCCTGCTCGATACCGCGCTGGCGGGCCACCGGCACCCAGTCCCCGCGCCGTCGCACCGTCGGCTGCCCCTTGTGGTCGATCACCTCGGCGAGGTTGAGCACCTGCCGCTTGGTGTCCTGCCCGGAGACCTCCAGGATCTCCTCATTGGAGCCGCTGAGCCGGTTCATGACACCCAGCGCGGTGAAGCCGTCGCCAGCCAGTTGCAGCACCACATGGTGGACCAGCCCGTGCTCGGTCCGGGCCCGCACCGTCACGTCGTCGATCTGGCCCGGCACCAGGAAGCGCAGTGTGTCGACGACGTGGATGAAGTCGTCGAGGATCATCGTGCGCGGCTCCTCCGGGAGCCCGATCCGGTTCTTCTGCATCAGGATGAGCTCGCGCGGATGCTCGGCACACTGCGCGTACGCCGGCGCGTGCCGCCGGTTGAAGCCGACGGCGAGGCTCACACTCCGTTCCTCGGCGAGCGCCACGAGCCGTTGGGAGTCGGCGAGTTCGTACGCCAGCGGCTTGTCGACGTACGTCGGCACGCCCGCCTGGAGCAGCTGGGTGACGATCTCGGGGTGCACGTCGGTCGGCGCGTGCACGAAGGCGGCGTCGAGGCCCTGGGCGAGGAGGTCGTCGAGGGCGGTGTGCCGCTGGGCCTGCGGCAGGTGGAGGCTGTCGGCGACTCGGACGAGGGTCGCCGGGGTGCGGGTCTGCAGGTGCAGATCGACTCCGGGCTGGACGGCGAGTACCGGCAGATATGCCTTCTGCGCGATGTCGCCGAGTCCGATGCAGCCGACCTTCACTGGTTCTCCTCCACCGCCTGCCTGCGCCTGTTCCGACGGAAGCATACGGCTGCTGCGGCGGCCGCCGGCCGGCGCTGTCGCCGAAGCTGCGCAGGAAGAGCGCCGGTCCCGCCTTCGACAGGGCGGCCACAGTGGCATTGCGTACGGGGCTGCTCGTGAAACTCCTCGAGGAACCGGCGGAGTTGGGACAGGATGCGCATATGACGACCGAGCGCTGTGAGCCTGCCCAGAACGCCGACGAACGCACCATGCTGGAGGGATGGCTGGAGTACCACCGGCAGACCCTCGCCCTGAAGTGCGAGGGTCTGAGCGATGCCCAGCTCAGGACCGCGTCCGTGGAGCCGTCCGAGCTGTCCCTGATGGGGCTGGTGCGGCACCTGGCGGAGTGCGAGCGCGGCTGGTTCCGCAAGGTGCTGGTGGGTGACGACCCGGGGCCGATCTACTACACCGAGGAGGACCGCGACGGCGAGTTCCACCTCACCGAGGCGGACACCTGGGAGGAGGCGTACGCCACCTGGCAGGCCGAGATCGGGATCGCCCGGCGCAACGCGGCCGGCTTCGCCCTGGACGACCTGTCCAAGGGCCGCAGCAGATTCACCGACGAACCCTTCAGCCTGCGCTGGATCTACACGCACATGATCGAGGAGTACGCGCGCCACAACGGCCACGCCGATCTGATCCGCGAACGCATCGACGGCGCCACCGGCGACTGACGTCACCCTCGCCGGGCCCGCCCCCCTTCGTACGAAGGCGGGGATCACCCGTCCGGAGCAACCTGCGCTCGTCCGCTGGGTCCGAGGGGCCCAAAAGCAGCAGAGTTGCGCGGGTGCATCGAACGACGACCACCGCAACGCTCCTGGTCACCGTGGCTGTCTCGGCCCTGGCCGGCTGTACGACGGTCCAGGGCCCGCCTGTGGCCGGGCCGCCGACGGCGCCGTCCCCGCCGTCTCCGGCCGGCCCGGACGGCCGGACCGCGCCGCAGATCGTGCAGGCGCCGGCCCGTGAGGCACTGGAGCTCATCGGCCCGTCCCACCGGCCGCAGCCCGCGGTACCCGCGACGCCGAGCCGTACGGCCGCCTCTACCCCGCCGCCGGTCCACCAGCCGCCGACGCCCCGCCCGCAATCCAGCCGACAGTCCCGGCCGGAGCGTTCGGAGCCCTGGCAGTCGCCGTCTCCGGCCATCCGGCTCCCGGACGTGTCGGACACGCTCCGGGACACCACGGATGTGTGCGCCCTCGGCAGGAACTACGGCGGCTGGCGGCCGGACAGCGCCGAGGCGGTGATCTGCGAGCGGGCGTACGGCCGTTGACAGGGCACACCGCAGCTGCGCGGTCGTCCCCGCCGGGCAGGGCGCCGACAGGGCCGCTGCCGCACCGGCAGAGGCTCCAAGGCCACTGCCTGGGCGGCCCGGGCGCTAAGGCCGCTGCCTGGGCGGCCCCCACGTCGCCCCGCCGGCCGCCCCGTCCTCGCCCAGTCGTAGTGCCAACCGCCCGATCGCCGCGCGCACTCCCTCCCCGTAGCTGTCGTCGCCGAGGGCGTCGGCCGCGCCGCGGGCCCGGTGCAGATGGGTGCGGGCGGCCTCGGAGCGGCCGAGCTTGACGTAGTCGGCGGCGAGATTGAGGTGCAGGGAGGGGTAGAGGGCACGGACGGCGAGGGCGCCCTCGTGAGCGGCGAGCCGCTCGTCCGTGAGCTCCTCGGCGGCCGTCAACGCCCGTAGGTCCCAGGCCAGTTCGTCCGAGGGGTCGTCCTGGGTGTCGGCCATGTAGTGCGCCAGCGTGCACCGGTGCAGCGGGTCGCCGTCCTCGCCGATCTCCGCCCACAGGTGCAGGAAGCGGTGCCGGGCCTCCTCGCGGTCGCCCGCGTGATGCAGCATGACGACCTGCCCGATCCGCGTCATCACGGCATCCGGCGCCGCCTGCTCCTGTCGCTCAGCCACCGCACTCTCCCAGCACTCACCGACGTCCGATTCCTCCCGACGCTAACGGCAGCCACCGGCAATCACGGCGAGGCAGGGCCGACCCGCAGGATCGGCCCCACCCGGACCTCCCAGGTCAGCCCAGATTCGGAATACGCCAGTCGACCGGCTCGTGCCCCTGCGCGGCGATCGCCTCGTTGATCTGCGTGAACGGGCGGGAGCCGAAGAACTTCTTGGCCGACAGCGGCGAGGGGTGCGCACCCTTCACCACCACGTGCCGGCTCTCGTCGATCAGCGGGAGCTTCTTCTGCGCGTAGTTCCCCCAGAGCACGAAGACCGCCGGGTCGGGCCGCTCGGCCACCGCGCGGATCACCGCGTCGGTGAACTTCTCCCAGCCCTTGCCCTTGTGCGAGTTGGCCTCGCCGGCGCGGACCGTGAGCACCGCGTTGAGCAGCAGCACACCCTGCCGGGCCCAGGGCATCAGATAGCCGTTGTCCGGGACCGGCAGGCCGAGCTCTTCGTGCATCTCCTTGTAGATGTTGCGCAGCGAGGGCGGGGTCTTCACCCCGGGACGCACCGAGAAGCACAGGCCGTGGCCCTGGCCCTCGCCGTGGTACGGATCCTGGCCGAGGATCAGGACCTTCACCTGCTCGTACGGCGTGGCGTCGAGCGCGGCGAAGACCTCCTCGCGCGGAGGGTAGACGGGACCCTTCGCCCGCTCCTCCTCGACGAACTCCGTCAGCTCCTTGAAGTAGGGCCTCTGCAGTTCGTCGCCCAGGACCCCGCGCCAGGACTCGGGCAGCATGGCGATGTCGGTCACGTCAACTTCCTTACGGTGTGCGGTCGCTTCCAGAGCACAGAACCTACCGGCGGCCACTGACAATCGACGCAGCGGACGGCCTCACCAGCTGGTCTTGCGGTACAGCTCCCACACCATCATGATCGTCGACGGGTCCAACGCGCGCTCCCCGCCGGAGATCTCCTCGCTCGCGGCGACATACTGCTTACCCTGCCACAACGGCAGCAGGCGCGCGTCGTCGACGAGGATCTCCTGGGCCTCCTCGAATTCCCGCTCCACCTGGGCGCGGTCGCTCTCCTCGCGGGAGCGGGGCAGCAGCTCGTTGGTGATCTCGGGCTCGGGGTACGGCGTTCCGAGGGCGTTCTCCTCGCCGACGAAGGGTGCGATGTAGTTGTCGGCATCGGGGAAGTCGGGGAACCAGCCGCGGCCGAACACCGGGTACTCGCCCTTCTGGTAGCCCTCGACGTACGTCTTCCAGGGCCGGCCCTTGAGGGTGATCTCGAACAGGCCCGAGGCCTCCAGCTGGCGCTTCAGCTCCTTGAACAGAACGGCGGTCTCGGAGCCGTAGCGGTCGGTGGTGTACCAGAGGGTGAGCGGGACGGGCTCGGTGATGCCGGCCTCGGTGAGGATCGTGCGGGCCTTGTCCTGGTCGGGGTCGCCGTAGTTGTCGAAGAAGCCCGTGGTGTGGCCGGTCAGGCCCTTGGGGACCATCGAGTACAGGGGGTCGACAGTGTCCTTGTAGATCGTGTGGGCGATGGTCGGCCGGTCGACGACCTGGGCGATGGCCTTGCGTACCGCAACGTTGCCGGCCCACTCGTCCTTCGGGTTGAACACCAGGTAGCTGATGTCGGTGCCGGCGCCCTCGACCAGCTGCAGCGTGTCGGAGTCCTCGCCCTCCAGGGCGACGATGTCGTCGGCGGCGAGGCCGCGGTAGGTCACGTCGATGCGCTGCTCCCGCAGGGCCTTGACCATGGCGGCGGAGTCCTGGAAGTAGCGGATGGTCACCGCGTCGTTTCTGCGCTCGGCGAAGCCCTTGTAGCTGTCGTTCCGGACGAGTTCGGCCTGACTGCCCTCGTCGTACGCGTCGAGCGTGTACGGCCCGGACCCGGTTACTCCGCCGTCCTCGCGCAGGGAGTCGGCCGGGTAGTCCTCGGGGTCGACGAGGGACATGGCCGGGGTGGCGAGCACGAACGGGAAGGTGGCGTCGGCGGTCTTCAGGTGGAAGACCACCTCGCGGTCACCCAGCGCCTGCACCCGGTCCAGGCTGCCCAGCAGCCCGGCGGGCCCGCCCGGCGCGTTGATGGCGGTGATCCGGTCGATCGAGTGCTTGACGGCCTGCGCGTCGATCGCGCCGCCGTCGGAGAAGGTCAGGCCCTCCCGCAGCTTGCAGCGGTACGCCCGGTTGGTGCCGTCGGTGAACGCACAGCTCTCGGCGGCGTCGGGCTGGGGCGTGGTGGTGCCGTTGGGGTAGCTCAGCAGCGTCTGGTAGACGTTGCGGAACAGCTCCCAGGAGCCGTCCCAGGAAGCGGCCGGATCCAGCGTGCTGGGAGCGCTGGTGGTCCCCACCACGATCGGCCCGTCGTCACCGGTCTCGCCGTCCGAGAACAGGCTGCATCCGGCCACCAGGGATATGGATGCGATCGCGGCCAACTGCCGCAGGCCTCGGTTCCGGTTGAACACGCGCACGCTCCTCGATCTGCCATACCAAGGGTCGGCAGACCTTATCGCAGTGCTCGGCCGGGCTGAACCACAGTTGCGCGAGGTACTTGATCAGCATCTCGATGACGACGTTGTCATCGCCCTGTGCAGTACCTGTACGTGGACAGGGGCGCCGTTTCCGTCAACGGATCCACGTCCCGCCGACGGAGCCGACGCCCCTGTATGTCCCCGGCCCGGTCAGCCCACGCCGGCGTTGAGGAAGATGCCGCCGTCCACGACGAGCGTCTGGCCGGTGATCCAGTCGGCCTGCGCCGAGGTGAGGAACGCGGCGGCGCCACCGATGTCGGAGGGCACGCCGAGCCGGCCCAGCGGGTAGGCCGCGGCGGCCTCCGCCTCGCGGCCCTCGTACAGGGCCTGCGCGAACTTGGTCTTCACGACGGCCGGGGCGATCGCGTTGACCCGCACCGTGGGCGCGAACTCGTGCGCCAGCTGCAGGGTCAGGTTGATCATCGCGGCCTTGCTGATGCCGTACGCGCCGATGAAGGGCGAGGCGGAGACGCCGGCCACGGACGCGATGTTGACGATCGCGCCGCCGTTGTCCTTCTGCCAGGCGTGCCAGGTGCGCTGGGCGAACCCGAGGGCCGAGACGACATTGGTCTCGAACACCTTGCGCGCGACATCGAGGTCGAGGTCGGCGATCGGCCCGAACACCGGGTTCGTGCCGGCGTTGTTGACCAGGTAGTCGACCCGACCGAAGGCGTCCATCGTGCGCTCGACGGCGGCGGCCTGGTGGTCGACGTCGTGGGCCTTGCCCGCCACGCCGATGACCCGGTCGGCGCCGAGCTGCTCGACGGCCTCCTTGAGGGCGTCCTCGTTACGGCCGGTGATGCACACGCGGTCACCGCGTGCCACGAGCGCCTCGGCGACGCCGTAGCCGATGCCGCGGCTGGCGCCCGTGACGAGCGCGACCTTGCCCGAAAGCTCCGGGAGTTCCATGGAAGTGATCCCCTTTAGTCGAGCGGTCCGCCGGCCACGTACAGCACCTGGCCGGAAACGAAGCCGGCCGCGTCGCCCGTGAAGAAGGCGATGGCGTTGGCGATGTCCTCCGGCTCACCGACCCGCTGTACCGGGATCATGGAGGCGGCCGCGGCCTTGAAGTCCTCGAAGCCCATGCCGACACGTTCTGCGGTGGCGGCGGTCATGTCGGTGGCGATGAAGCCGGGGGCGACGGCGTTGGCGGTGATGCCGAACTTGCCGAGCTCCTTGGCGAGGGTCTTGGTGAAGCCCTGCAGACCGGCCTTGGCGGCGGAGTAGTTGACCTGGCCGCGGTTGCCGAGGGCGGAGGACGAGGAGAGGTTGACGATCCGGCCGAAGCCGGCGTCGACCATGTGCTTCTGGCAGGCCCGGGACATCAGGAAGGCGCCGCGCAGGTGCACGTTCATGACGGTGTCCCACTCGGCGACGCTCATCTTGAACAGCAGGTTGTCGCGGAGCACACCCGCGTTGTTGACAAGGATCGACGGCGCGCCGAGCTCCTCGGCGATGCGCGCGACGGCCGCCTCGACCTGTGCCTCGTCGGAAACGTCGCAGCCGACCGCGATGGCCCGGCCGCCCGCCGCGGTGATCTTCTCCACGGTGTCCTTGCAGGCGGCCTCGTCGAGGTCGAGCACGGCGACCGCGCGGCCCTCGGCCGCCAGGCGTACGGCGGCGGCGGCGCCGATGCCGCGCGCGGCACCGGTGACGACTGCGACCCGCTGCTCAGTAGTGGACATTGCTGCTACTCCTCGCCCTTGGATGCGGCTCAGCGGCACGCTCTTCGGTGAGCGACCGCTTAGTACCTTCAGCAGACGTGACGCTAGAAGCCCTGGCACCCGGTGTCAACGGCCCATCGGGTGCATGTGATCCATCACCTCACCAGCAGGTCGAGCAAACGCTCCGTCTCGGCCGCCGGATCGGCGGTCAGCCCGGTGTGCACCGGCCCGGGCTGCACGACCGTCGAGCGGGGCGCGATCAGCCAGCGGAAACGCCGGCCCGCGTCGTCGCCGGCCGCCTGCCCGGCCGCCTCCCCGCCGCCGCACACGCTCTCGACGGCACGCAGCGCGGCGCGTACGCCGGCCACGTCGGCCGCCGGGTCGAGGGCCAGCAGCCGCGCCTCGTCGAGGTGCGTGCGGGCGCCGACGTACCCCTTGGCACGGCAGTACACGAGCACCCCGGCGTTGATGCACTCGCCGCGCTCGACGCGCGGCACGACCCGCAGGAGGGCGTACTCGAAGACGTCCCGGCCGCCGCCCTGGCCGGCCCTGGTGATGTGGCGCTCGCTCACTTGACCCCCTGAACGCGTTCGTGGACGACGGCGGCGCGCGCGAGCAGTGGTCGCGCATAGGCCCGGCGCAGGTCGTCGGGCGTGTCGAAGCCAGGCTCGCCGGTCAGCCACACGTCGGGAATCTCGGCCGTGACCTCGGCCAGCAGGTCCTCGGTGACGAGGGGCGCGAGAGCGGCGGCGGCTGCGGTGACGTCCGGGGCGAAGGAGCGCAGGGCGTGGTCGGAGGCGTCGTAGGGCCGCAGCGCGGAAGCTTCGGCGCCGGGCCAGTTGTGGTGCCAGATCATGGTTGCGCCGTGGTCGATGAGCCACGGTTCGCCGTGCCACATCAGCAGGTTGGGGTTGCGCCAGGAGCGGTCGACGTTGTTCACCAGCGCGTCGAACCAGACGATCCGCCCCGCTTCCTCCGGGCTCACCGCGAAGGCGAGGGGGTCGAAGCCGAGGGCGCCGGACAGGAAGTCCATGCCGAGGTTGGTGCCGCCGCTGGACTTCAGCAGCTCCTGCACCTCCTGGTCGGGTTCGCCCAGCCCCAGCAGCGGGTCGAGCTCGACCGTCACCAGGTGCGGCACCCTGAAGCCCAGCCGGCGGGCGAGTTCGCCGCAGACGACCTCCGCCACGAGCGTCTTGCGGCCCTGGCCGGCACCGGTGAACTTCATGACGTACATCCCGAGATCGTCGGCCTCGACGAGCCCCGGCAGCGAGCCGCCCTCACGCAGGGGCGTGATGTAGCGGGTCGCGATGACTTCCTTGAGCATCGCCCCAGGTTACTGGGGCGTTCGGGACGGTTGGGGCGCCGCCCGTCGGCTCGGGGCCACGATCGGGTGACGAACCGCGTGGCGGCTGAACCGGGGCCGGTCGCGGCCCGTACTGCTGGACATCACATGACGACCGTGGAAGGGAACCCCAGATGGCCAGCGAATCGCTTCACTCCGGGTCGGGACCGGCCCGCCGTACCGTGATCGCGGCGGCCGGGGCGGCGGGGCTCGCCGTCGCGCTGACCGCGTGCGGGTCGGGCGACGACTCGTCCGGATCCGGTTCCGGCACCGTCCTCGGCAAGACCTCCGACATCCCCGAGGGCGGCGGGAAGGTCTTCGGCGGCGTGGTGGTCACCCAGCCGGCGGCGGGCGAATTCAAGGCGTTCTCCTCCAAGTGCACCCATCAGGGCTGTGCGGTGAAGGACGTCAAGGACGGGGTCATCATCTGCCCCTGTCACGACAGCCGGTTCTCCGCGACCGACGGCAGCGTGCAGAAAGGTCCGGCGACCCAGCCGTTGTCCGCCGAGGAGATCACCGTGGAGGGGGACGAGATCAGGATGGCGTGACGGTCAGCGCCGACGGGGTCGTTCGAAGCAGCCCAGCACCTCGTCGGTGGTCGCGAGGGTGGCGACCAGGGCGAGGGTGTGCCGGATCATCGCGGGGGTGTAGTCGGCGGGCACCCCCGCGATGGCGTCGGTCGGCACGACGGCCGTGTAACCGCGGTTCACGGCGTCGAAGACGGCGTTGGGGATCGCGACGTTGGCGGAGACGCCGGTGGCGATCAAGGTGCGGCAGCCGAGGTTGCGCAGCAGCGCGTCGACGTCGGTGCCCTGGATGGGCGACAGTCCGTGCAGCCGGCGTACGACGAAGTCCTCCTCGGCGACCTCGATCGGGGGTGCGACGCGCACCGCCGTGGTGCCGGACAGCTGCTGGACGGGGAGCCGTTCGGCGGCGTGGAACAGCCGGGCGTTGCGACTGGCGCCCCGTCCGTCGGGGCGGCGTTCGGCGAGGGCGTGGATCACCTGGATGCCGCTCTCGTGGGCGGCGGCCACCAGCCGCGCGATGTTGGCGAGGGCGCCCGAGGAGCGGGCCTGACGGGCGAGTTCGGGCAGTGCGCTGTCCGGGCCGACGACGCCCTGCTGGCACTCGACGGTGAGGAGCACGGTGACGGCGGGGTCGAGAAGTTCGCTGAGGTGCTCGTACGACGGCATGGTTCCCCCTCGGTGTGGGAGCCGGTGAGGTCAGCCACCATTGCACGGGGACGCAAGAAGCTCCATTCTTTTTCTGACACATCGTCAGGTGTTGTTCTGTCGAGGGGAATCGCATGACAGTCACTCAGCGCCGGGGCCGCAAGATCATGATGACGCCCGGTGAGCTGGACGAGTTCCTGACCAGCCAGCGCACGTGCCGGGTCGCCACGGTGTCGGCCGACGGCGCCCCCCACGTGAGCACGCTGTGGTTCGCCTGGGACGGCACCTCGATGTGGCTGTACTCCGTGGTGCGCAGCAAGCGGTGGGCCGATCTGCGGCGTGATCCGCGGGTGGCCGTCGTGGTCGACACGGGCGAGGAGTACGACGAACTGCGCGGTGTCGAGCTGTCCGGGACCGTCGAGTTCGTGGGCGAGATTCCGCGCACCGGCGAGCTGCGCGCCGAACTCGACGTTCCGGAGACGCTGTTCGCCCGCAAGAACTTCGGCCTGGAGGAGATGCCGCACGACGGGCGACACGCGTGGGTGCGGCTGACGCCGGAGAAGATCGTCTCCTGGGACTTCCGCAAACTGGGGACGTTGTAGGGCGCCTGCTCAGCTCGCGCCTACGCTCTCCCCCGCGGCCCGCAGTGCCTGCACCGCCGCCCGGATCGAAGGGCGGCGGTCGGCGTCCGCCCGCCAGACGACGTACACATGCCGGCGCACCCGCTGCCTCAGCGGCACGGTGACGACCCCGGCCGGCATGGGATGGCGGCCCAGCAGCGGGGCGATGCACACGCCGAGACCGGCGGCGACCAGCCCGAGCTGGGTGTGCGTCTCGGCCGCGCGGTGGCCGACGATCGGCTCGATGCCCCGCGACCGCAGGGTGAACATCAGCCACTCGTGGCAGAACTCGCCCTCGCCCCAGGTGATCCACTCGTCCTCGGCGAACTCCCCGAGGTCCACCTCGTCACGGCCCGCGAGCGGATGGCCGGCCGGCATCGCCACATCGGCGGGATCGTCCAGGATCGGCGCCTTGACGAGACCGTCGGGCAGCGGCATCGGCTTGTTGTACCAGTCGAGGACGACCGCCAGGTCGAGGTCGCCGCGCACCACACCCCTGATCCCGTACTCCGGTTCCAGCTCGCAGGAGCGCAGCCGCAGCGCGGGGTGCGCGGCGCGCAGCGCGGCGAGCGCCGTGGGGAACAGTCCGCGCGCGGCGGTCGGGAACGCCGACAGCCGCAGTTCGCCCGCGACCTGTCCGCGCTGCGCCTCCAGGTCGGACTGGGCCAGTTCGACCTGCGACAGGATGCGCGCCGCGTGCTCGGCGAGCAGTCGCCCCGCGTCCGTGAGCCGCACGCCCCGCCCGTGTTTGGTGAGCAGCCGCTGGCCCACTTCCCGCTCCAGCTTGGCCAGTTGCTGCGAGACGGCCGAGGTGGTGACGTGCAGGCCCTCGGCCGCTCCGCTCACCGATCCGTGCCGGGCGAGGGCGTCGAGGGTGCGCAGGCGGTCCAGACTCAACATGTAAGCAATGCTACGAGATACAGCGTGCGAAATCTCGATTGTGCTACGAGGTTTGCTCGCCCATCGTTGGTTCCATGACCACCGCCACCACCACCCGCACGGCCGGCTGCGCCACCGCCCGCCCCCGCCGCACCCTCGACTGGCGGCTCCGCTTCGCCGCCCTCTCGCTGATCTGTGGTTTCAGCTCCTGTCGTCTTCATAGGTGGCACCGAGGCTAGCCCCCTCCAGTCACGCGCGGCGGCGGTTGGGCGGCACGGCGGTGCTCGCGGCGGCGATGATCGTGCAGCGGGAGCGGCTCCCGCGCGCGGCGCGCACCTGGGGGCATCTCACGGTGGCCGCCTTCCTGCTCAACGCGCTGCCCTTCTCCCTCTTCGCCTACGCCGAGCTGACGATTCCGTCCACGCTCGCCGGCATCTGCAACGCCACGTCACCCCTGTGGGGCATGGCCCTGTCCCTGGTCGCCCTCTCCGAGGACCGGCCGACCCGGATCCGGGTCGCCGGCCTGGGCCTCGGTTTCCTCGGAGTGCTGACGGTGCTCGGCGCCTGGCAGGGCTTCACCGGCGTGGACGCCACCGGCACGGCGCTGGCCCTGCTGGCCTCACTGAGCTACCCGATCGGCTGGATCTACGTCCGCCGCACCCTGGCGGGGTCGCGCGAGTCGCATCTGTCCCTCACCGGGGCCCAGTTGCTGCTCGCCACACTCCAACTGGCGGTCGTCACCCCGCTGTTCACCAGCCTGCCGGCCCGGTTCCCCGTCGTGCCGCTGCTCGCTGTCGCCGCCCTGGGCGCGCTCGGCACCGGTCTCGCCATGCTCGTCCAGTTCAGCCTCGTCGCCGAGGTCGGCCCGACCACGGCGCAGATGGTCACCTACTTCATCCCCGTCATCGCCACGGCCGCGGGCGTCGCGATCCTCGGCGAGTCGCTGACCTGGTCGACCCCGGTCGGCGCGGTGATCGTGCTGGCGGGGGCTGCGCTGACCCAGGTCCGGCGGGCCTGAACCGCTCCCCTACGGTCACTCGGCCGGCGTGCCGATCCGCAGGCGGTTGCCGTCCGGATCGCGCAGCTCGATCTCGCGCGCCCAGGGAGCGTCGGCCACCTGCACCCCGAACTCGGCGGCGACCGCGTCGACATCGGCAACTCTCAGGTACACCAGCGTGTCCGGCCGGGCGTCCCCGGCGTGCTCGGACAGGAACAGCCGCATCCGGCCGCGCGCGACCTCGACGAACGCCGGCAGCCCCGGCTCGAAGCGGTGTTCCCACTGCTTACCGAAGCCCAGGCGCTCGTACCAGCGGACCGCTGCTGCGGCGTCGGCCACGTGCAAGATCGGGATGATTTCCTCGTCCATGGCGCCATGGTTCCAGTCGCCACTGACAACGCCGAGATGCACTAGACATACCTACGCACCGGCGCCGGTCCCACCGCTGAGGTGATCGCGTCGGCCAGTGGGCCGGCCTCGTCCGCGGTCAGTGTGGCGACGGTGACCCGGATGCCGGGCGGGGCGCTCATCCGGAAGCGGGCGCCGGGGGCAACCGCCCAGCCGGCGTGCAGCAGACGGGCGACGGCTCCCGTCTCGTCGGGCACCGGAATCCACACGTTCAGGCCGCTGCGCCCGTACGCCGCGACGCCACGCCGTGCGAGCTCGCCGATCAGGGCGTCCCGGCGCCGCCCGTACGCCGCCGCGACCGCCGGCGCGTCCACCGCGCCGTCGGCCCACAGCCGTGCCACCGCCCGCTGGGTGATCCGGCTGACCCAGCCGGGCCCCAGCCGCTGCCGCCCGCGGACCCGGTCCAGCGTCATCTCGTCCCCGGTGAGCACGGCAAGCCGCAGGTCGGGGCCGTACGCCTTGGCCGCCGAACGGACGAAGGCCCAGTGGGCGGTGACGCCTGCCAGGGGGTGCAGCGGCAGGTCGACGATCCCGTGCCCGTGGTCGTCTTCGATCAGCAGGATCGCCGGGTGCCGGCGGAGCACGGAGCGCAGGGCACGCGCGCGGGCAGGGCTCACCACGGCTCCGGTGGGGTTCTGGGCGCGGTCCGTGACGATCAGGGCCCGCGCTCCCGCCGACAGGGCGCGCTCCACGTCGTCGGGGAGCGGTCCGTCGTCGTCGAGGCGGACCGGCACCGTGCGCAGGCCGAGGGCGGGGACGAGGTCGAGCAGGCTGCCCCAGCCGGGGTCCTCGACGGCGACGGTGTCCCCGGGCTTGAGGTGCACGGCGACGACCCGCTCGATGGCGTCCAGCGAGCCGGAGGTGACGACGACGGGCCCGTCCGGCACTCCCGCGGCGTCCAGGTCGGCCCGGGCGATGCGGGCCAGCTCGGGTTCCACGGGTGCGTCGCCGTAGAGCACCGGCTCCCGGTCCGCCTGAGCGGCCGCCGCGGCGAACGCCGCCGCCAGCGAGGGCAGCAGCGCCGGGTCCGGATTGCCGGCGGACAGGTCGCGCACGCCCTCTGGTACGTCCACGCGGATGTCGTCGCGCCCGGTGGTGGCCGGCTTGGGCCGCACCCGGCTGCCCCGGCGCCCGGCGGTCTCGATGACCCCGCGCTCGCGCAGGATCCGGTAGGCGGCGGCGACGGTGTTGGGGTTCACGCCGAGCCGGGACGCCAACTCCCGCATGGGCGGAAGCAGTTGCCCCGGGACCAGGGCGCCGGCACCCACCGCGCGCTCGACGCTCGCGGAAATCTCTGCTGCACCCCGACCCTCGATCGGATAGTCTCCTAGCACAAAACCAAGTATGCACTAGTGCAATGGAGAACGCCATGCGGGGAACCCAGAACACGCCGTCGCAGGCCTCGTACACCGCCACCGACCGCACGGTTCCCACCCGCGCCGCGCACAAGGCCTCGTACGACAAGGACGTGGTGCACGCGATACTCGACGAGGGCTACGTCTGCCACCTCGGCTTCGTCCGCGACGGGGCGCCGGTCGTGCTGCCCACCCTGTACGGCAGGGTCGGCGAGCGGCTCTATGTGCACGGCTCGACCGGCTCGCGCCCGCTGCGGATGGCGGGTCAGGCCGATCCGGGCCTTGCGGTGTGCCTGACGGTCACGCATGTCGACGCGCTGATCCTGGCCCGCTCGGCCTTCCACCACTCGATCAACTACCGCTCCGTGGTGGTGCACGGCATCGCCCACGACGTCACCGACCCCGACGAGAAGCGCCAGGCCCTGGACGCGCTCGTCGACCACGTGGTGCCGGGCCGGTCGCAGGACTCGCGGCCCGCCAACGCCAAGGAGTTCGCCGCCACCGCCGTGCTCCGCCTCGACCTCGACGAGGTCTCCGCCAAGATCCGCACGGGCGGTGTCAACGACGAGCCCGAGGACCTCGCCCTTCCGCACTGGGCCGGCGTCGTCCCGCTGCGCAAGGGCTACGAAACCCCGGTCGGCGACCCGGACCTGGCCCCCGGCACCGAACTCCCGGACTATCTGGTGGCCGACCGGGCCTGCCGCCAGGCGTGACCCGCGGGGCGGGCGCGCACCGGGACAGGCCCTGGGCCGTCCGTCACCCGAGCGCCCGCTCCTCCCGTACCGCCCGTGCCCCGCGCGTTTCGGTCACCGCGAGTCCCGCGACCGCGCCGAGCATCAGCAGGGTGCCGGTCAGTGTGGCGGTAGTGAGGTGTTCGCCGAGCAGAGCGACGGCGAGGACCGCTGCGCTGACCGGCTCGAGGAGCATGATCACGGACACGGTGGCCGACCGTACGACGGCCGCGCCCGCGAAGTACAGGGCGTACGCGAGCGCCGTGGGAACCGCAGCGATGTACGCCACGAGCCAGAGCAGCCGGACCGGTTCGGCAGTGTGCGGCACGAGCCCCTCGGCGAGCGCGAAGGGCAGCAGGCACAGGGTGGTGACCGCGAACGCCCACACGGTCGTACGGGAGGCGTCCGCCCCGCCGTCACGGCCCCAGTAGCGGGTGAGCAGGGTCATCGCCGAGTAGCCGGCGGCGGACAGCAGCGCGAGCGCGACGCCCCACGGCCGTACGGCCGTGTCCCCGCCGCCGAGCACGAGCACCCCGAGCCCGGTGAGCGCGCCGGCCACGGCCATGAGGCCGGCGCGGCCGAGCCGCTCCCCCATGGTCAGCCGTGCGCCGAGCGCGATGAGCACGGGACCGGCGCCGAGGGTGACCACGGTCGCGACGGCGAGACCGGTGGCGGACACGGCGGCGAAGTAGGCCGTCTGGAACACCGCGAGACCGAGGCCGGTGGCACCGATCCGCAGCGCCTTGCGGGCAAGGGGCTCGGGGACGGGGGTCGTCCGGGTACGCGGGCGCAGCGGGCGGGCGGCGAGCAGCAGGACCAGTCCGGCCGCACAGCGCCAGAAGGACAGGGCGACGGAGCCCATGTCGCTGGTCCGGTAGACCAGCGAGGCGGCCGCGCCCGCGGTGCCCCAGGCGGCACCGGCGACGATCAGATACAAAAGGCCTCGCCCGACGGGCAGGCCGGAGACAGCAGGGGACGCAGTGAACACGTGTTCTCTCCGCAAATGCGCAGAATTGCGCGGAAGTTCGGGGACCGCCGCTCAGCGGGGTCGCGGACGTCTTCCGCGGGCAGCACCGTTCCGCCCGGCGAGATGCCGCGGGGCGTGTGGTCCTGAGGCCCGCCTCAGGCGGCCGGAGGCGGAAGAACGAGTGCGTCCGAATGCATGGTCAGCACCTTATGCCGCTGTTCCGCGGGCCGACAACTCGCGTTCGGGCCCGCCGCCGGCGACCGGCTCGGCGGAGCCCTTCGCGGGCGTCGACGACTGCGCGATGAACGCCCCCACCAGGACCACCGCACCGCCGACGATCTGCGGCGCCGACAGGTGCTCGCCGAGCAGGACCCAGGCCAGCACGGTCGCGATGACCGCCTCCAGGCAGGCCACCACGCCGGCCACCTGCGGCGAGAGCCGGCGCACGGAGAGCACGCCGGTGACGTACGCGACGACGGTCGCGACGAGCACGATCCAGGCCAGCAGCAGCACAGCCGGGACCGCGGTGCCGTCCATGTGCGCGGCGCCCCCGAGCAGCGACCAGTCCATGGTCCAGGGGCGCGCGACGACGGTCAGCACTCCGGCGCCGATCAGCAGGCCGTAGGCGATGACGCCGAGCGGGTCCGGTGCGTCGGCGCCGGAGTCGCTGCCCTGGTCGGACAGGACGAAGTAGCCGACCTGGCAGCAGGCGGCGCCGAGCGCGAGGAGCAGTCCGAGGGCGTCGAAGCCGAGCCCGGACCACACCTCGACGACACAGGCGAGGCCACCGACCGCGAGGACCACGCCCAGCGCCGCGGCACGCGTCACCGGCCGCCGTTGCACGAACCGCACCCAGCCGAGGACGAGAGCGGGCGCGAGGTACTCGACGAGCAGCGCGACCCCGACCGGGATACGGGAGATGGCAGCGAAGTAGCAGGCCTGCACACCGGCGACGGCGAGCAGTCCGAACCCGGCGAGCAGCGCGGGGCGGCGGCGCAGCAGCGCCCGGTGGCGCACGGCGAGCGGCAGCATCACCAGGGCCGCGCCCGCCACCCGCAGCCACACCACGTGCAGCGGGTCGAGGCCCGCCTCGATCAGTGGTTTGGCCGCGACCCCGGAACCTCCGAAGGCGACCGCCGACCCGAGCGCGAGCGAGAGCCCGACGCTCTTGCCGCGGCTGCCCTGACTGCTGACTGACGTATGCACCGGCACATGATGACAGGCGATGACATGAGCGTCACCCCCTATGACACCTGTCTCATCGGCTGGACGCCGAGCGCCGCGTCAGCAGCCGGTCTCGCCGCCCCCGACGTATTCCTCGAAGCGTTGCTCGATCCGGGTGAACAGCTCCCCCGCGTCGACACCGGCGCGGTCGAGCACCTCGACGGCCCGCGCCTGCGGGGCGACGACGATCGCGGCGAGCAGATCGACCCCGCGGGCCAGGTCGTCACCACGCCGCCCGGCCCGCTCACCGGCGTACGACATCGCTCCCGCGGCCAGCGGCGAGTACCCCTCGGCCTCGGGTACGACGGGAATCACGCCGGAGTCCTCCACGGTGCTCTGCCAGCGCAGGCCGTAACCGATGCTGCGCTGCACGAGATAGCCGAGCAGCCGGGCGAGCTGGGGTCCGCCGTCGAAGACGGCGCGCACCTCGGGGTCGTACTCCAGCAGTGAGTGCAGCAGATGGGCGGTGTCGATCTGCCGGTCCCCGTCCCTCAGGGCCCGCCTGCGGGCACCGGCGACCACCGCTGCCAGCTCCGCGCTGAACCCGGCATCGTGGTCCGCGCCGTGGGTGCCCTGGTCGTGGGCCGGCTGCTGGGGAGTATGGGGTTGCACACTCTCACCCCATCAGTCCCTGCGGCTCCGGTCATCCCCGGACAGAAGCATTTTTGCGTCCCACACAGAGCGGATGCCCCCGGCCGGAATCTCCTCCTTACGGATGAGATCACGCCGAATCGACCATGGGGCGCGCGCCATCTTGCCGTGCGCCGGGTGCGCGCACCACCGCACTCCACCGGCCTCCACACTTCCTGACGGTTCATCAGTATTGAATGTTCCGGCCCCTGCGGCTACGTTCCGCGACACCCAAGCCCGACACGAAGAGGTGGTCGCATGGCCGAAGTCAGCGCGGAGGCACGCATCGAGGCACCGGCCGAGAAGGTCTGGGCGCGACTCACGGACTGGTCCGCGTACGGGGAGTGGAACGCGACCCACACGAGCTTCCCCAAGGGCGGCCCCTCGACCCTGGAAGTCGGCGCGACCTTCCAGGAGAACATGAAGCTCATGGGCTTCCCGGCCGAGGTCGAGTGGGCCGTGGAGGAACTGGAACCGGCCCGGATGCTGGCCATTCGCGGCAAGGGCCCGATGGCCGTCACCGTCGCCACGCGCTACACCCTCACACCCGACGGCGACACCACGACGGTCCGTATCGACGGGGAGTTCACCGGCGCGGCGGTCTCACTGATGGCGGGCAAGCTCAAGGACTCGGCGACCGCCGCGCTGAGCGAGTCGCTGCGGAAGCTGGGCGGGCTGGTGGCCTGAACTTCCCACGGCCCGAGCTTTCGGCAGGTATCAGGTATGCGAAGGCGCCCCGCGGATCGTCGTTCCGCGGGGCGCCCCTTCTCAAAACCGTACGGCTTCTTGCGGCCGTACGACGGGGAGGCCGTCAGTCCTCGTCGGCGAGGATCAGGTACAGCTTCTTGCGGGCCTCGTTGATGACACCGACCGCCTTCTCCCGCTGCTCCGCACTGCCGGTCTTCCAGACCTGACCGAAGGCCTCCATCAGCCCGAAGCCGGCCTGGCGGATCTCACCGAGAGCCTCCCAGTCGATCCCGCGCGAGGCCGCCTCCCAGGGCGCCTCGGGACCTTCCTCGGCCGCCGCGCGGCCCGACTCCGTGAGCGAGAACAGCTTCTTGCCGCCCTCGGTCGCGCTGACGATCAGGCCCTCGTCCTCCAGCAACTGGAGGGTGGGGTAGACCGAGCCGGGACTGGGCTTCCACACCCCGTCGCTGCGCTCGGCGATCTCCTGGATCATCTCGTAGCCGTGCATCGGCCGGTCCTTCAGCAGGGCCAGGATCGAGGCCCGTACGTCACCGCGCCGCGCCCTCCCCCTCGGACCTCCTCGCCCTCGTCCGCCACCACCCCAGGGTCCGGGACCGAAGCCGGGCCCGAATCCGTGGTGCCCGCCGGGGCCGAACGGCCCGAAGGCCTCGCGCCGGCCGTCGAAGTCACCTCGGCCACGCCGGGGGTCACCGTGTCCATGCCCACGCTCGTATCCATGGCTGCGCATCGCCATCACTCCATTCCATCGTTGATCTGTCGCGATGCTTCAACGATATATCGGAATAGCTCGCTCGACAACCCCGAACCGAGAAAGAGGGCCCGGCAACCGGGCCGGCACTCGCGAATTGGCCTTGGCCTGCGGCTTTGTGGAGCCCTTAGCGTCATGGCCATGCGGATTCGAATCGTCGATGCCTTCACCGACCGCCCCTTCGCCGGCAACCCGGCCGGGGTCCTGCTCCTCGACGCCTTCCCGGACGACGACCGGCTGCAGAACGTGGCCATGGAGGTCAACCACGCGGAGACCGCGTTCGCCCACCCGCTCCCCGAAGGCGGCGAGGCCGACTGGGCGCTGCGCTGGTTCACGCCCGCGGCCGAGGTCGCGATGTGCGGCCACGCCACCCTCGCCACGGCCCATGTCCTGCACAGCACGGGCACCCACGAGGGCCGGGTACGGTTCGCCACGCGCAGCGGTGTGCTCGTCGCGGAGCCCCACGAGGACGGCTCGATCACTCTGGACTTCCCCACCGCCCCGCTCACGCCGGCCGACATCCCCGAGGGCATCGCCGACGCCCTGGGCGCAGAGCCGGGCGCGGCCTTCGACACCGGCCCGGACGTCGGCGACCTGCTCCTGGAACTCGCCGACGAGAAGACGGTTCGTGCCCTGCGCCCCGACCACAAGGCCCTCGGCGCCCACTCGGCACGCGGCATCATCGCCACCGCCCGGGCCGAGGACCCGTCCAGGGGCTACGACTACGTCTCGCGCTGTTTCTTCCCGAACGTCGGCATCGACGAGGACCCGGTCACGGGCAGCGCCCACACGGCTCTCGCCCCCTACTGGTCGGAGCGCCTGGGCCGCCCCGGCCTCACCGGTCTGCAGGCCTCACCCCGCTCCGGCCGCGTCCGCACGCAGCTGCGCGGCGACCGCACCCTGCTGAGCGGCCGCGCGGTCACCGTCATCGAGGGGGAGCTGCTGGCGTAGTCACGCCGTCGGCAGCCAGCCCACCCTGCCCGCGAGCAGCGCGTAGCCCACGAACGCGCCGATGTCGAGCAGCGAGTGCGCGACCACCAGCGGACCGACGCGGCCCCAGCGCCGGTACAGGTAGACGAAGACCACGCCCATCACCATGTTGCCGATGAAGCCGCCGATGCCCTGGTACAGGTGGTACGAGCCACGCAGTACGGAGCTGACCACCAGCGCGGAGCCCGGCGACCAGCCCAACTGGTCGAGCCGGCGCAGCAGGTAGCCGACGACGATCACTTCTTCGAGAATGGAGTTCTGCAGGGCAGAGAGGATCAGCACCGGGTACTTCCACCACACGTCGGGCAGGGCCTCGGGGACGACGGTGAGGTTGAAGCCGAGGCCGCGCGCGGCCAGGTAGAAGGCGATGCCGCTGCTGCCGATCACCGCGGCGATCGCGGCGCCCTGGCCCAGGTCCGGCCAGGGCCGGGTGCGGTCGAAGCCGAGGGTTTTCAGGCTGCGCCCCTCGCGCAGCAGGAAGTGCGCGACGAGGGCGACGGGGACGAGCGCGGTGGCGATGCCGAAGAGCTGCCACGCCAGGTCGAGCCAGGGGCGGCCGGGAGCGGCCGAGGCGTTGAGGGTGGCGGCCTGGTCCTTCAGGCCGCCGGGCCTGGTGACGGATCCGATGAAGCTGATCAGTGCGGACACACCGCTGGCACCGAGCGACAGCCCGAGCACGAGCAGCGTCTCATCACGGAGAATCCGTCGCGACGGCCGCTCCTGCGGCTCGGATTCGGCCACCCGGCCCGTCTCCGCCTGCACGCCTGCCTCCCGTCGAGTAGTCCTGCTCCGCGCTCATCTTCGCCCGTCGGCATCCCGACGAGATTACGAAGATCGCACACTCCGACCACACGACAGCCTTGCAGACGCACTTTCCCCCGCCCGCGGCTCCCCCGCCCGAGGAAGCCGTCACCCCGTCCGCGCCGGCTCCGGCAACCCCACCGGCCAGGTGTGCACCGGTTCCCCGAGGTGGCTCAGCTCGGCGTAGCGCCGCGTCGTGGCAGCCAGCGCCGCCGCGCGCGGCAGCCCGCCTTCCAGCGCCCGGTGGAAGGTCGCGACCTGCCAGGACGCCCCGTTGACCCGGCGCCTGCAGCGCTCTTCGATCACGCCCAGGTAGAGGTCCCGGTCGGCCGGTTCGACGCCCCACGCATCCAGCCCTGCCTCGGCGAGCGGCAGCAGTTCGTCCCGTACGAGACTGACCGCTTCGACCTGGGTCGTCCCGCCGTACCGCCCGCGCCGCGGCCAGGTGAAGCGTGCGTCGATGCCGTACCGGCACGCGGCGTCGAAGTTGGCCGCGGCCGCCTCGAAGGGCAGGCGGGTCCACACCGGCCGGGGGTTCTCGGCGAGCGCGCGGACGATGCCGTAGTAGAAGGCCGCGTTGGCGATGACGTCGGTGACGGTGGGCCCGGCGGGCAGGACGCGGTTCTCGACGCGCAGATGCGGGACGCCGTCGGCGATCCCGTACACGGGACGGTTCCAGCGGTACACCGTGCCGTTGTGCAGGACGAGCTCGGCGAGTTTCGGAACGCCCCCGGCGTCGAGCACCGCAAGCGGATCCTCGTCGTCGCAGATCGGCAGCAGCGCGGGGTAGTAGCGCAGGTTCTCCTCGAACAGGTCGTACGCCGAGCTGATCCACCGCTCCCCGAACCAGGTGCGCGGCCGGACCCCCTGGGCCTGCAGTTCGGGCGGGCGGGTGTCGGTGGACTGCTGGAACAGCGGCGGCCGGGACTCGCGCCACAGCTCGCGACCGAACAGGAAGGGCGAGTTGGCGCCGACGGCGATCTGTGCCGCGCAGGCCGCCTGTGCGGCGTTCCACACGTCGGCGAAACGGGCCGGGGTGACCTGGAGGTGCAGTTGCACGGAGGTGCAGGCGGCTTCGGGCGCGATCGACTTCGACGTGCAGGTCAGATGCTCGACGCCGTCGATGTCGAGGGTGAAGTCCTCGCCGCGGGCGGCCACGATCTGATCGTTGAGGAGGGTGTAGCGGTCGACGTCGGAGAGGTTCGAGGAGACCAGATCGTCGCGGTCGAGTGTGGGCAGAATGCCGATCATCACGATTCCCGCGTCGACCTCACCCGCTTTCCGGTGGGCATATGCCAGGGACGTACGGACTTCTTCCGCGAGCCGATCGAATACCCGGCCACCCAACCTGTGTGGGGCTATGTTGACTTCCAGGTTGAACATGGCGAGCTCTGTTTGGAAATCTCGGCTTGCGATCTTTTCCAGAACCTGCGCATTGAGCATTCTCGGCATGCCGTCGGCCCCGGCCAGATTCAGTTCGATCTCCAGACCCATGAGGTTCTTCGGGCGATCGAACCGCTTCTCCTCCAGCAGCCGCTCCAGGCCCCGCAGACACTGCCGGAGCTTGGTGCGGTAGCGCTGGCGATCAGACAGGTCGAACGCGCCCGCCACGACCTTCTCCCCCATCGAAGCGTCCCTCCTCGGTGGGCAGGCCTGAGATCCGGCCGCCGGTGTCCGGGTCAGGGGGGATGATGCCCAGCCCGGGCGATCCGTAACGCCCGCGGCGCATGCCCGCACCCGCTACTCTGGTCACTCGGGCCAGAGATGACCGGCGGCACATTCACCGGGCAGGTGCACCGCACACTTTCCGGTGCGGGGAACTCGTGAAAAACGCCGACGCAAATTAGCCGACCGCACCGGGAGCATTTCCCGAGGTCACCGCCGTGCGACCGGTTCGGAATCGGGATGTTTTCCACGTATCGCCGACCGAATGAACCCTTGTGCGAGTGCCCGGAAGCGTTTAGATGAAACACTGGCTGAACAAATGTCGTATAAACTCCGCGGAAGACAGAAGGTTGGCGCCCGCGGTCGGAGGAACCTGCCGTCGAGATGGCGTACGGCAGGCCTCACACCCACGCCCCTCTCGCACAGACCCGGCCCTCGCCTCTCTGTCCCCGTGAGCTGACAGCGCCGTCCGCCCCCGCCACCTCGCGCCTACTTGCCTGTCGAATGAGAGGCGACCCACCATGCCGCTGCATGTCCCCCCGGCTCCCGCGCCCGCGCTCCGTTCCGTCTCACAGCACTCGGTTCCCCACCGCCGTCCGCGAGGCCCGAACCCCCTCCCTGCGCGGCGCCCACGGTCCCGCCACACCCGAACTCGCTTTGCCCGTCCATGTTCTGGACCGGATCACCGCCAAGGGCACACCCGTCACCCGGCTGGCCGGCTGGCGCTTCCTGATCCGGTGCGGCGACCAGGCAGTGGCCGCGGCGGAGACCATGCTCACGCCCGACGGCTGGGCGTTCTCGCACTTCTTCGAGGGGCCGTACATCGCCTCCACCGAGCGTGCACTGCGCCAGACCGAGACACTCGCCCAGTCGTACCAACCGCGCCTGCTGTCCGTGCCGGGCCTCTACATGCTCACGCTCTGGCTGCACGGCGACTGCGCCGCCGACGGCGCGGCCGGCCACCTGGCCGCGCCGGACCTGCTGGTACCGCTGGCCCCCGCGCCGCCCGGTATCGCGGCCCACCGTCCGCACCGGGTCGCCGAGTTGCTGCCGGTACTCACCCTTCGCTCCACTCCGGCACCGCTGATGGGTTCGCCGGCCTGAGGTACAGCCTTCCGTGCCCCGATGCCGGGCTCCCGGCGTCGGGGCACGGCGGCGTTTTCGTATAGCACCGCAGGTCAATTGCTCGTAAGAGCGCTCAATCGCTCGTCCGAGCCGGAAATTTCCGCGCGTCCCGTACGGACTAGCCCCGTCCGGCCATCTTGAACCATCCGAAAGGACTGTCCAGTTGGCGTGAACCGTCCGGGCGAGTGATGCGTCATCAACCTGTGAAGAAGCGGTGCAGCCAAATCCCTGCGGAATGGCGCCCGTGAGGCAACACTGGGTTCGACCGACACAGTCGCAACGGGGGCGGCCATGAACACCACGACAGAGCGAAAGATCCCTCCCATGTGCCAGCACCAGCCACCGTGCCCCACCGCAAACTCCGCCGACCGGGAATCCGCCCGTCTCGTGGCGCACCACCCGGAGCAGGGCTGGAGCCTGCTGTGCAACGGAGTTGTGCTCTTCGAGGACACCGGTGAGCTCCTGCCGGACGGCCAGATCATCGCGCCCCACCGACTGCTGGACGGCAGCCGGGTGATGACCGCCGCCTGAGCACCTACCGGGCGGCACGCACACCGTCCGAAGACTCGAGGGGCCGGCCCGCGGACGCACCCCCGCGAACCGGCCCCGACGCGTGTTCCACGACGGTCACTGCCTGTAGTCGGTCATGTGCCCCGCTACAGAAGTGCTCCGGCTTGATCAGGGCCACCACCACGTAGGCCAGCAGGGCGATCGCGACGATCAGCCCCACCACGTTCTCGGCCGTCACAGGTTCCTCGCATATCGCATCGAAAAGGGCGTGGGGCACCCCCGGTCGAGGGCGTGGCTGTCACCCGACCGGAGGTGGACCTCGGGGGCGGCGCGGGCCTACAGGCCCACGTCACGGCTGCGGATGTCGTCCAGGGACTCGCGGCGGACCAGGACCCGGGCGCGGCCGTCCGCGACGGCGGCCACCGGCGGGCGGCCGACCATGTTGTAGCCGGAGGCCATGGAGAGGTGGTACGCGCCCGCCACGGGGACGGCGAGCAGGTCGCCGGGCCGTATGTCCTCGGGCAGTTCCACATCGGCGGCGAGGACGTCCCCGGCCTCGCAGTGTCGGCCGACGACGGTCACCGGGGGCCGGGGCGGCGCTGCTGTGCCGGCCGATCAGCCGGGGCGCGTAGCGCACGCCGTACAGGGCGGGCCGCGGGTTGTCGCTCATGCCGCCGTCGACGGCGACAAAGACATGCGAGCCCGTACGCTTCACGGCCAGCACGTGGTAGAGGGCGACACCGGCCGGACCGGCGATGGCGCGGCCCGGTTCGATCATCAGCCGGGGCACCGTGAGCCCGGCCGCCGCGCACGCCTCGACCAGTTCGGCGCGCACCTTGCGGGCCAGCGACGTGAGGTCCAGGGCGGGTTCGCCCGGGCGGTAGGCGATGCCGTGGCCGCCGCCGAGGTCGAGTTCGGTCAGGACGAGGCCGTGCTGCTCGTGCAGCCGGGCCATCAGGCCGACCATGCGGCGTACGGCCGACAGGTACGGCTTGACGCTGGTGATCTGCGAGCCCAAGTGGCAGTGCAGGCCGGTCAGTTCGAGCTGCGGCTGGTCGAGTATGCGGACAATGGCGTGCTGGGCGTAGCCGTAGGAGATGGACAGGCCGAACTTCTGGTCGTCGGTGCCGGTGCGGATCTTCGCATGGCCGCCGACGCTGATGCCGGGCACCACCCGGACCATGACCTTCTGGTGCCCCTCGGGCCCGACGGCCGCCGCCAGTCGGGCGATCTCGGACGGACCGTCGATGACGATCCGTCTGACGCCGAACCGCAGCGCGGTCTCAAGGTCCCTGGGCGACTTGGCGTTGCCGTGCAGCACGATCTTCTCCGGCGGGAAGCCGGTGGTGACCGCCAACTCCAGCTCACCGGCGGAGCAGACGTCGAGTCCGAGGCCTTCCTCCTCCACCCAGTGGACCATCGCGCGGCACAGGAACGCCTTGGCCGCGTACACGACGTCGGCGTCGGGGAAGGCGTGCCGGTAGGTGCGGCAGCGTTCGCGCACCTCTGCCTCGTCGAGGACGTAGACGGGGGTGCCGAAGCGGTCGGCGATCTCGGCGAGCGGTACGCCGCCGACGGCGAGCTCGCCGGGCTGCGGCTCGGTGGCGGAGGCCGGCCACACCGACAGGGCGTCGGTGGTGGTGACGGCTGGTTCGTGAAGAGTCGTCATGGTGCTGGTACCTCTCAACCGATCCACAGCGCGAGTGCCGAGACGAGGGCGGCGGCGCCGGTCACGCGCAGCGCGCCGACGGCCTGGGGGTCCCAGGCGGTAGGGCGGGGAGCGTCCGGCGCGGGGTGCCCGAGAGCGGGGGCGCTCACCGGCGCGGTCGCCGTGGAGGTGTCCCTGGCGGGTGCGGGGGCGGAGAACTGGGGGTCGATCGTGACGGTGGTGACCCCGAGCAGCGCGGTCAGTGAGCGCAGCGCGGGTTCGGCCAGCCGGATCCACGCCTGGTCGGGGCCCAGGGTCGCCCTCAGCCGGCGCTCGGAGGTGAAGCCCACGGCCGTACGCTCGCCGAGAGGGCTGCGGAAGAGCCGGGTCGTACAGCCTGCCGGTCCCGGCCGGACCGGAACGTACAGAGGTCCGGCCGGGAACCGATCGGAAGGCTCCGGGTCTTCGCACATGAGATCTGGCATGGGATGCCTCCTGGAGGATCCGAGCTGATTGCTTTTCAGTGGCTTGCCCCGAACGCGGGGAGGCGGGCCGGGGCTCACGCTTGACGCTAAGCCCGCCCCAGGCGGCACCGACGGGTCATGACGCGACGCTGACGGCGATCGGGCCGACGCTGACGGAGCGGTCGGTCAGCCCTGGTGGAAGGTGCTAGAGGTGTGCAAAGAAGTGATGCCCCGCCTGTTCCCGGCCGTCGCGCCGGGGTGGGATGGAGGGGCGGCCCCTCAAGGCCGCCCGCGGGCCGCGGCTGCGCGGGTGTGTGCGAAGGAACGGTGGGGTCATTGTCCGGTCACGACAGCTCCGGTCCCGCTCGGGTCGTCGTCGGCGTGAGCGGTTCCCTGGGGAGCCTGACCGCTCTCACGCTGCCCACGAGGCCCGGCGCCGAGGTGCCGAGCTGTGGCCGGTGCCGGCCTGGGAGCCGCCCGGCGGGGAGTTCGCCGGAGGTCGGTCCCAGCCGCCGTGCGGGCTGGTCGACCAGTGGCAGGAGCCGGCCCGGGAGCGGCTGCTCACCGCGCTCGGGGACGTCTTCGGCGAACGGGGCCCCGGGGCCGCGATGTGGGCGCTGGTGGCGCGCAGCACGCCGGGCCGGGTCCTGGTCGAGGTGGACCATGGGAAGGGTCTCCGGGATGTCGAGATCCACGCTGCCCTCCGGCACGCCCCCGAGGGCCATGGGCACCACCTCGTCGAGGTCGATCTCGCGGATGATCGGCGTGACCGTGCCGGTCTGCAGGCGGGACATGTCGAGCAGGTTGCCGACCAGGTGGTCGAGGCGGTCGGCGCCCTCCTCGATCGCCTCCAGCAGGGCCGCCCGGTCCTCCTCGGACCACTCGACGTCGTCCGAACGCAGCGACGTGACCGACGCCTTGATGCCGGCCAGGGGCGTCCGCAGGTCATGGCTGACGGCGGCCAGCAGGGCCGTGCGGATGCGGTTGCCCTCGGCCAGCGTGCGGGCCCGGTCGGCCTCCTCCTGGAGCCGGCGGCGGTCCAGGACGACCACGGCCTGCGCGGCGAACGCGGCCAGCACCCGGCGGTCCTCGGCGGGCAGCACCCGCCCGGTCAGTGCCAGGGCCATGTGGTCGCCGACCGGCATGTCGACGTCCGCGTCCTCCGGGCTCTGACACGGCCGGAGCCCGACGCTGCCCGCGCACGTCCACGGATCGACGTCGCTCTCACGCTCCAGCAGCGCCACCGACTCCATGCCGAAGGTCTCGCGCACCCGCTCCAGCAGCGCCTCCAGGCTGGTCTCACCGCGCAGCACGTTGCCCGCCAGGAACGACAGGATCCCCGACTCCGCCCGCAGACGGGCCGCCTGATGCGTCCGCCGGGCCGCGAGGTCGACCACCGACGCCACCGACACCGCCACGCCTATGAAGATCACCAGGGCGACGATGTTCTTCGGGTCCGCGATGGTCAGCCGGTGCAGCGGCGGGGTGAAGAAGTAGTTGAGCAGAAACGTTCCGAAGGCCGCCGCGGCGAGCGCCGGGTAGAGCCCGCCGAGCAGGGCCGCCGCCACCGTCAGCGTCAGGAAGAGCAGCATGTCGTTGGCGAGGCCGAGGTGAACGGTGTTCAGCAGGACCGCCAGGACCACCGGCCCGGCCAGGCCGACCAGCCAGCCCCAGATGATCCGGGCCCGCCCCAGCCGTGCACCGCGCGCCACCGGCAGCCCACGCCCCTTGGCGGCCTCGTCGTGCGTGACGATGTGGACGTCCAGGTCGGGACCGGACTCCCGGGCGACCGTCGCCCCCACACCCGGCCCGAACACGTACTGCCAGCTCTTGCGCCGCGACGAACCCAGCACGATCTGGGTGGCGTTCACGCCGCGGGCGAAGTCCAGCAGGGCCGCCGGTATGTCGTCGCCGACCACGTGATGGAAGGTCCCGCCGAGGTCCTCGACCAGCGTGCGCTGCACCGCCAGTTCCTTCGGCGAGGCGGACGTGAGCCCGTCGCTGCGCGCTATGTAGACCGCCAGCACCTCACCGCCGGCCCCCTTCTCCGCCAGCCGCGCCGCCCGCCGGATCAGCGTCCGCCCCTCCGGACCACCCGTCAGACCCACCACGATCCGCTCCCGACCCCAGATCCTCGACACCCGGTGATCACTGCGGTACTGCTTCAGATACTCGTCGACCCGGTCCGCCACCCAGAGCAGCGCCAGCTCCCGCAACGCGGTGAGATTCCCCGGCCGGAAGTAGTTCGACAGCGCCGCATCCACCTTGTCCGGCTGGTAGATGTTGCCGTGCGCCATCCGCCGCCGCAGCGCCTGCGGCGACATGTCCACCAGCTCGACCTGATCCGCCCGCACCACCTCGTCCGGGACGGTCTCCCGCTGCCGTACCCCCGTGATCGACTCCACCACATCACCAAGGGACTCCAGATGCTGGATGTTCACCGTCGAGATCACATCGATCCCCGCCGCCAGCAGCTCCTCCACGTCCTGGAAGCGCTTGGCATGGCGCGAACCGGGGACGTTCGTGTGCGCCAGCTCGTCCACCAGCGCCACCTTCGGCCGCCGGGCGAGGACCGCCTCCACATCCATCTCCGTGAACACCCCGCCCCGGTACCCGAACTCCCTGCGCGGCACCTGCTCCAGCCCGTGCAGCATCACCTCGGTGCGCGGCCGGCCATGGGACTCCACGAACGCCACCACACAGTCCGTGCCCCGCTCCACCCGCCGGTGCGCCTCGGACAACATCGCGTACGTCTTGCCCACCCCCGGTGCCGCACCCAGGTAGATCCGAAGCTTGCCGCGTGCCATGTTCACCCTTCGAAGCGGTAACCCATGCCGGGTTCTGTGATGAGGTAACGGGGATGCGACGGGTCCGCTTCCAGCTTGCGCCGCAGTTGGGCCATGTAAACCCGCAGGTAGTTGGTCTTGTTGCGCTGTGAAACCCCCCAGACGTCCTGGAGAAGCTGCTTCTGCGTGATCAGCCGGCCGGGGTTGGTGACCAGCAGCTCCAGCAGATGCCATTCGGTCGGTGTGAGACGTACGTCGTGTCCGTCCCGGACGACCTTCTTGGCGAGCAGGTCGATGGTGAATTCGTCCGTCTCCACCAGGGTCATCTCGGGGGCGAGCGGGATCTCCTCGGTGCGGCGGACGGCTGCCCGCAGCCGGGCCATCAGCTCGTCCATGCTGAACGGTTTGGTGACGTAGTCGTCGGCCCCCGCGTCCAGGGCGGCGACCTTCTCGTCGGACGCCTGACGGGCCGACAGCACGAGGATCGGGACGCGGGTCCAGCCCCGTAGCGCCTTGATCACGTCGACGCCGTCCATGTCGGGCAGCCCGAGGTCGAGCATCACGACGTCGGGCTGGCGGGCGGCCGCCAGGCGCAGGGCGGTGGCGCCGTCGAGGGCGGCGTCCACTCCGTACCGGCGTGCCTGCATGTTGATCACGAGAGCCCGGACGAGCTGCGGGTCGTCCTCCACCACCAGCACCCGGGTCATGGTGCGCGCCTTTCGTGTCGTCGTATGTGTTGTCATGGGCGCCGGCACAACCGGCTTCACGACGGCGGGAGTCGGCGGAACCGGGATGTCGTCCCGGTTCCGCCGACTCCCGCTCGGGTCCCGGTAACGCCATCAGCTCTTCGCCACGAGTTCCTTGAGCGCGATGTTGAGTTCGAGGACGTTCACACGGGGCTCGCCGATGAAGCCGAGGGTGCGGCCCTCGGTGTGCTCGTCGACGAGCTTCTGGACCTCGGCGACGGGCAGACCGTTCTGCTCGGCGATCCGGTGCACCTGGAGATCGGCGTACTGCGGGGAGATGTCCGGGTCCAGGCCGGAGCCGGAGGAGGTGACCGCGTCGGCGGGCACCTCGGAGGGCTTGACGGTGTATCCGAGGACCGAGTTGTCCTTGACGACGGCGGCCTTGGCGTCCTTCACCCACTGGATGAGCTCGGGGTTGTCGCCGGACCGGTTGGTCGCGCCGGACAGGATGAGCTTGTACTGGGTGTTGACGCTGTTGGTGCCGAGGCCGTTCTGCGGGCGGCCCTGGAACCACTTCAGGTCCGGCTCCGGGGTCTCCTGGCCCTTCTTCAGCGGCAGGTGGTACGCCTGCCCGGTCAGGGACGAGCCGACGACCTTGCCGTCCGCCCTGATCTCCGAGCCGTTCGCCTTGTTGTTGAACAGACCCTGGGCGATGCCGGTGACGGCCAACGGATAGATGACGCCCGTCACCAGGGTCAGGACGAGGAGGGCGCGCAGGCCCGCCCCGAGCAACCGGGCGGTGTTGGTAACCGAGTTGTTCATGGCGGTCAACCGATTCCGGGTATGAGGGAGATGAGCAGGTCGATGATCTTGATGCCGACGAAGGGCGCTATCAGTCCGCCGAGACCGTAGATCGCGAGGTTGCGGCGGAGCATCCGGTCGGCGCTGACCGGCCGGTACTGCACGCCCTTCAGGGCGAGCGGCACCAGCGCGATGATGATCAGCGCGTTGAAGATGACGGCCGAGAGGATCGCGGAGTCCGGCGAGGACAGCTGCATGATGTTGAGCTTGTCCAGGCCCGGGTGGACGGCCGCGAACAGCGCCGGGATGATCGCGAAGTACTTCGCGACGTCGTTGGCGATGGAGAACGTCGTGAGCGCGCCCCGGGTGATGAGGAGCTGCTTGCCGATCTCGACGATCTCGATGAGCTTGGTCGGGTTGGAGTCGAGGTCGACCATGTTGCCGGCCTCCTTGGCGGCCGACGTACCGGTGTTCATCGCCACGCCGACGTCCGCCTGGGCCAGAGCCGGGGCGTCGTTGGTGCCGTCACCGGTCATCGCGACCAGCTTGCCGCCCGCCTGCTCCCGCTTGATCAGCGCCATCTTGTCCTCGGGAGTGGCCTCCGCGAGGAAGTCGTCGACACCGGCCTCCTCGGCGATCGCCTTCGCCGTGAGCGGGTTGTCACCCGTGATCATGACGGTCTTGATGCCCATGCGGCGCAGTTCCTCGAACCGCTCGCGCATACCGTCCTTGACGACGTCCTTGAGGTGGATGACGCCCAGGATCCGGGCCCCGGCGCTGTCCTCGACGGCCACCAGGAGCGGCGTACCGCCTGCCTCGGAGATCGTGTCGGCGAGCGTGTCCGCGTCCTCGGCGACCGCGCCGCCGCGCTCCTCAACCCAGGTGATCACCGAACCGGCCGCGCCCTTGCGGATCTTCCGGCCGTCGACGTCCACACCCGACATGCGGGTCTGGGCGGTGAACTCGATCCACTCGGCGCCGGCCAACTCGCCCTGGTGACGCTCGCGCAGCCCGTACTTCTCCTTCGCCAGGACGACGATGGAGCGGCCCTCGGGCGTCTCGTCGGCCAGCGACGACAGCTGGGCGGCGTCCGCGACCTCGGCCTCGGTCGTGCCGCGCACCGGTACGAACTCGGCGGCCTGCCGGTTGCCGAGCGTGATGGTGCCGGTCTTGTCCAGCAGCAGCGTGGAGACGTCACCGGCGGCCTCGACCGCACGCCCCGACATGGCCAGCACGTTGCGCTGCACCAGCCGGTCCATGCCCGCGATGCCGATTGCGGAGAGCAGCGCGCCGATCGTCGTCGGGATGAGGCAGACCAGCAGGGCGACCAGCACGACCATCGTCAGATGGGTGCCCGCGTAGTCGGCGAACGGCGGCAGGGTCGCCACCGCGAGGAGAAAGACGATCGTGAGGGACGCCAGCAGGATGTTCAGCGCGATCTCGTTCGGCGTCTTCTGCCGCGCGGCGCCCTCGACGAGGCCGATCATCCGGTCGATGAAGGTCTCGCCCGGCTTCGTCGTGATCTTGATGACGATCCGGTCGGAGAGGACCTTCGTACCGCCGGTGACCGCACTGCGGTCGCCGCCGGACTCACGGATGACCGGCGCCGACTCACCGGTGATCGCCGACTCGTCGACGCTCGCCACACCCTCGACGACGTCACCGTCGCCGGGGATGATGTCGCCGGCCTCGCAGACGACCAGGTCACCGATCCTCAGCTCGGTGCCCGGCACCCGCTCCTCACGGCCCTCGACGAGCCGCCGGGCGACGGTGTCCGTCTTGGCCCTGCGCAGAGTGTCGGCCTGGGCCTTGCCGCGCCCCTCGGCGACCGCCTCCGCCAGGTTGGCGAAGATCACCGTCAGCCACAGCCAGGCGCTGATCGTCCAGCCGAACCAGTCGCCCGGGTCCGTGAAGGAGAAGACGGTGGTCAGGACGGAGCCGATCCACACCACGAACATCACGGGCGACTTGACCATCACCCGCGGGTCGAGCTTGCGGAAGGCGTCCGGCAGCGACTTGACCAGCTGCTTGGGGTCGAAGAGGCCCGCGCCGACACGGCCCTCGGGGGACTTGTGCCCGGTGGGTACGTCGCTGTGCGGCGCCCGGGTCGGAGTGGCTGTGGACATGGAGTCCTCTTGATTCGCTGTACGAGTGGTCATCACGCCAGCCCCTCGGCCAGCGGCCCGAGCGCGAGGGCCGGGAAGTACGTCAGACCGGTGATGATCAGGATCGCGCCTACCAGCAGGCCGGTGAACAGCGGCTTCTCGGTGCGCAGGGTGCCTGCGGTGACCGGCACCGGCTTCTGCTCGCCGAGCGAGCCGGCGAGGGCCAGCACGAACACCATCGGCACGAAACGACCGAGCAGCATCGCGATGCCGAGCGTGCTGTTGAACCACTGCGTGTCCGCGTTCAGACCGGCGAAGGCCGAGCCGTTGTTGTTCGAGGCGGACGTGTAGGCGTACAGGATCTCGGAGAAGCCGTGCGCCCCGCCGTTGGTCATGGAGTTGGCCGGGGTCGGAAGGGCCATGGCGGCGGCGGTCAGGACCAGCACCAGCGCCGGCGTGACCAGGATGTAACAGGCCGCCAGTTTGATCTCGCGGGTGCCGATCTTCTTGCCCAGGTACTCGGGCGTCCGGCCGACCATCAGACCGGCGATGAAGACCGCGATGATCGCCATGATCAGGATGCCGTAGAGGCCGGAGCCGACACCACCGGGCGCGATCTCGCCCAGCATCATGCCGAGCAGGGTGATGCCACCGCCGAGGCCGGTGTACGAGGAGTGGAAGGAGTCCACGGCACCGGTGGAGGTGAGCGTGGTCGACACCGCGAAGATCGACGAGGCACCGATGCCGAAGCGGACCTCCTTGCCCTCCATCGAGGCGCCGGCGATCTCGAACGCCGGGGCGCGGTGGGCGAACTCGGTCCACCACATCAGACCGATGAAGGCGACCCAGATGGTGGCCATGGTGGCGAGGATCGCGTAGCCCTGCTTGACCGAGCCGACCAGCACGCCGAAGGTGCGCGGCAGCGAGAACGGGATGGCGAGCAGCAGGAAGATCTCGAAGAGGTTCGTGAACGGGGTCGGGTTCTCGAAGGGGTGGGCGCTGTTGGCGTTGAAGTAGCCGCCGCCGTTGGTGCCCAGCTCCTTGATGGCCTCCTGCGATGCGACCGCGCCGCCGTTCCACTCCTGCGAGCCGCCCATGAACTGGCCAACCTCGTGGATACCGGAGAAGTTCTGGATGGCGCCGCAGGCGACCAGCACGATCGCGGCGACGAACGCCAGCGGCAGCAGGATGCGGGTGACGCCACGCACCATGTCCGCCCAGAAGTTCCCGAGCTCACCGGAGCGCGACCGCGCGAAGCCCCGGACGAGAGCCACGGCGACGGCGATGCCGACGGCCGCGGAGACGAAGTTCTGCACAGCCAGACCGGCGGTCTGCACGACGTGGCCCATGGCCTGTTCGCCGTAGTACGACTGCCAGTTGGTGTTGGTGACGAAGGACACGGCGGTGTTGAACGCCTGGTCCGGGTCGATCGAGGAGAAGCCGAGCGAACCGGGCAGAACGCCCTGGAGCCGCTGCAGCAGGTAGAGAAAGAGAACTCCGACCGCCGAGAAGGCGAGGACACCGCGCAGGTACGCGGTCCAGCGCATCTCGGTGTCGGGGTTGGCACCGATGCCCTTGTAGATCCACTTCTCGACGCCCCAGTGCTTGTCGGAGGAGTAGACCTTGGCCATGTAGTTGCCAAGGGGGACGTGGATGATCGCCAGCGCGCCTATGAGGGCGAGCAGTTGGAGGACGCCGGCAAATACGGGACCCATGTCGGTACTCAGAACCTCTCCGGGAAGATCAGGGCGAGGACGAGATAGCCCAGCAGGGCGACGGCCACGATCAGGCCGACGACGTTTTCGGCGGTCACAGCTTCGTCACCCCCTTGGCAACGAGGGCCACCAGCGCGAAGAGCGCGATCGTGGTGACAACGAAGGCCAGATCGGCCATCGTGAGCTCCTGGAGTCGAGGTTCGGTTGGACAAGGACGTTTAGAGGAAACCGCGTCTGTGGCTGGATTCGACCGTCATTGACGGCTCCCTTACGGGACACTGCGCGGCTTTGACGGGACTCTTACGGGCACCCTTCGAATGTCAGGTCAGCCGGAACCGCAAGCGGCAGATCACCGCGTCGGTGTCCCGGCGCAGGGCGTGCGCGACGACGGCGCCGCGCTGGTTCTGCAGCACCCGCTGCCAGAGCCGCTCCGGCTCGGTCTCCGGGATGAGCACGGTGATCTGGGTGCCCGGCTCCGCCACGGTGACGTCTCGGACGTAATCGGCTATCGGCCGGCCCAGGGTGCGGCGCTCGGAGGTCAGCTTGACCAGTGGCACGCCGGGGTCCCACTCGGCCCAGGCGCGCTCGAGGGCATGCAGCTGAGCCCGGTCCTCGGGGTCGGGGTAGCAGACGGTGACCGCACGGACCTCGTCGCCCAGGGAGGCGGCGGCCGTCAGGGCCTGGGAGGTGAGCCGGGACAGGGAGGATACGGGCACGATCACGACCGAGCGGTCACGGTGCGGGGCCTCGGGGATGTGGCCGAGGCCCAGCCGCTCGCCGATCCGGACGTAGGCCCGGTGCACGGTCTGGAAGGCCACGACCAGCAGGGGCAGGGCGATCACGATCAGCCAGGCGCCCTCCTCGAACTTGGTCGCCGTGACGACGACGGCCGAGACACCGGTCAGCAGCCCGCCGAAGCCGTTGAGTACGGCCTTGCCCCGCCAGCCCGGCCCGCGTTGCTCGCGCCAGTGCCGGACCATGCCCACCTGGGCGATGGTGAAGCCGACGAAGACGCCGATGGCGAACAGCGGCACGAGGGTGTTGGTGTCGCCGCCGGAGAAGAGCAGCAGGGCGGCGGAGACCAAAGCGAGCGCGAGTACGCCGTGCCGGTGGACCTGGCGGTCGGCCTTGAGGGCGAAGACGTGCGGCAGGTAGTTGTCGCGGGCGAGCAGCTTCAGCAGCACGGGGAGGCCGCCGAAGGAGGTGTTCGCGGACAGGGCGAGCAGGATCATCGTGGCGAACTGGACGACGTAGAAGGCCCAGTTGTGGCCGAGCGAGGCGTCCGCGAGCTGGGCGAGGACGGTGACGCCCTCGACCGGCTGGAGGTGGAAGCGGGAGATCAGTACCGACAGGCCGATCAGCATGACGCCGAGCACGGCGCCGAGGGCGACCTCCGCGCGCTGGGCGCGCTTGACGCGTGGTACCCGGAAGGAGGGGACAGCGTTGGCGATGGCCTCGACGCCGGTCAGCGCGCTGCATCCGGAGGCGAAGGCCTTGAGCAGCAGCAGGGCGCCCACGGTGGTGGCGTTGTCGGCCAGGGCCGAGGCGTGTCCCTGCGCGGTGACAGTGCTGACCGGTTCGGACCGGAAGAGCCCGACGCCGATCAGGACGAAGATCGAGCCGACGAAGATCACGGTCGGCACGATGAACGCCTTCGCCGACTCCACGATGCCGCGCAGGTTGACCACCGTGATCAGCGCGAGCACCACCAGGCACAGCCACAGCCGCTCGTCGTGGAGCGCCGGGAAGGCGGAGGTCAGGGCGGCCACACCGGCGGTGACGGCGACGGCCACGTTGAGGACGTAGTCCAGGACGAGCGAGGCCGCGGCGACCAGGCTGGTGCGTGCACCCAGGTGGCGCTTGGCCACGGCGTACGAACCACCGCCGTCCGGGAAGGCGGCGATCACCTGGCGGTACGAGGCGACCAGCACTGCCAGCAGGCCCGCGATGGCCAGCGTGACCGGGAGCGTGAAGCCGAGGCCGTGCGCACCGGCGGCGGCCAGCACGAGCACGATCGCCTCGGGCCCGTACGCCACCGACGCCATCGCGTCCAGCGACAGCGCGGCCAGGCCGGTGACGGCGGTGAGGCGATGCCGCTCACCGGTATCGGGCGGCTCCTCGTCGGCAGGGACGGCGCCCGGTGCGGCGGTCAGTACGGACATGGATGGGTGCTCCTTCGTACGGTGTGAACGACCGCGCAGGGCCTGCCCTGCGCGGTGCACCCAGGTTCTGTCCGGATCCGGCCGCCTTCGACTGTTCCTTGCGCGTTCTTCGCGCCGATCCAGCCGACTTTGACGAGACTTTGACAGGGCACGCGGACCGCTCAGGGCCCCGCTGGGACGGCGTCAAGAATCGACCGGGCACTCGTCAGAGTCCCGTCAAGCAAAGTCGACATGGCTCACCCGGTCTCTAGCGTCGGCGGTATGGAGCCCCCCGACGACGTGCGACACGATCTCTCCCCCGCACCGGAACGGCACTTCGACGCAGAGGCGTACGACCACCGCTGGACACGGGACCTGCACAGCGCGGTCCGCTGCGCGGCCGTACTCCTGGCCCTGCTGCTCCTCATCGACTGGGGCGCCGGCACCCTCACCCCATGGCGCACCGCCCTGTGGTGCATCCTCGCGGCGCTGCTCTTCGTGGTGCTGTGTCCGCCCCGCGTCTCGGCGGGCGCCGGCTGGCTGCAGTCGCGTTCGCTGCTGCGCACGCGGACCGTCCGCACCGACCTGCTGGTGTCGGTCCGCTGCCTGGACGGCGTCTCCCAGCGGCTGGTGCTGCGCGACACGTTCGGCGAGCGCGTCGAGATCGACCCCCAGGTCCTCGTCGCCAACCCCGAACTGTGGTACCGCCTCGACGAGGATGCGCACAAATCGGAGGCGCGCGGGTTGCTGCTGTGCGGGGCGACCGCGCTGAACCGCGTGGCGGAGCGGATCGACTGCGAGACCGCGCGGACGGTGTTCAGGGTGTCGGGGCTCGAATAACCCCGAGTAGCTCCAACAGCCCCGGTGGCGCTTGGCTTCAGCCCCGCCGATCCGGCGGATCGGGCTGCACGCCGCCGGTCATCAGGATGTCCGGACCACCCGGTTCCCCGCCCTCAGCTCCCGCCCCTGCGGCGGCCGCCGGTCGAAGCCCGGCGAGGCTGTCGTTCGACTGAGCCCGACCGCCGCCGCAGCCCCGGCCACCGGCCTCTGGCAGGTGGAGAGTTGACATCCCGTCGGTCACGAAAGGCCGGTCCCCGTACGTTCCGTCTCCCCGCCCCGGCCGGCTCGGCCAGCGGCAGTGAGACGACCATGGTCAGCCCGCCGCCGGGGGTGTCCTCGGGGGTGAGGGTGCCACTCATCGCTTCGGTGAGGCCCCGAGCCAGAGCAAGGCCCAGACCGAGCCCCGTGGTGTTGTCGGTGTCACCGAGCCGCTGAAAGGGCTCGCCTCGACGAGGTCGAGACCCTCGCCCACCGGGTGGTCGCCGAGCACCCGCACCTCGACGTGCTCATCAACAACGCGGGCATGGCCGCGCCGGAGCGGCACACTGTCACCGCCGACGGCAACGAGATCGCCTTCCAGGTCAACTTCCTGGCCCACTATCTGCTGACCTGCCTGCTGGAACCGGCACTCACCAGCGACCCGGGCGGCCGCGTGGTCAACGTGTCCTCCTCCCTGCACCGCACGGCGTCCATCCAATGGGCCGACCCGAACCGCGCCCGCCGCTACTCCCGGCTCGCCGCCCACGCCCAGTCCCGGCTGGCCCTGACGGTGTTCGCGGCCGACCCCCGCGTCACGGCGGTGTCGGTGCACCCCGGCGTCTGCGACACGGCCCTGCTCCCGCTCTACGCCCACGAGGGCGCCTCCGCGGCCGAGGCGCGGCGCACGTGGTGCGGCTGTGCGACCCGACCGTCGAGATCGTCAACGGCGCCTACTACGACCGCGCCGAGCGCGTCGACCCGGCCCCAGCCGCCACCGAGGACCGCACGGTCGAGCGCCTTAACAAGCTCGCCGACCTTCTCGTGGGCCGCAGCGCTTGAAGTCCGTGTCAGAGAAAGGAAGTTGACGTACATGTCGAAGCGCGCCCCAAGAAGAAGGCGAACCACGGCAACAAGGCCGGTCAGCGCTGAGTCACGCGCCGAAAGCTGTCCACCGGGGCGGGTGAGAAGGAGCGCGGCGCTCCCGATCACCCGACCCGCCCGTATCACCCACCCGTGAGGCGTCGATGATCGAACTCTCTCCCCGTCACCTGCCCACCCTGACCCGCTGGTTCCCCGCGGGCACCCCGGCGCCGCCATCGGCGAGCATGTGCTGGCGACCGACGTCGGACGCTGGCGGGCCGACCGCGTCCTCCAGCCGCGAGCCGTCGCGGCGTCGTGTGCCGGCCATGTCGTCCTGCGCGGGTCCCCCGACCTGCTCACGCCCGAGGTCCTGGCGCCACTGGCGGGCAGCCGGATCGACGCCCCCGCTCGCTTCCTGCCGGCACTGGGTGCGGCCTTCGAACGGCTCATCCCCTGGGAACGCATGGTCTGGACCCGGCAGGCCGAGCCGCAGCCCGCCCCGGTGCCGTTCGGCGTGACCGTACGCCGCCTGGAGCCGGCGGACACCGACGCCGTGCACGACCTCGGCCTGGACGCCTCGTGGCTCTCCGCCACCTGGGGCGGCCCGGCCGGACTCGCCATGTCCGGTCACGCCTGGGCGGCCACGGCCAGGAACGGCCGCCTCCTGGCCGTCGCCTGCACCTA
The DNA here is from genome assembly GCF_004187715.1 of Streptomyces sp. F001. Lineage (GTDB taxonomy): Bacteria > Actinomycetota > Actinomycetes > Streptomycetales > Streptomycetaceae > Streptomyces > Streptomyces flavusporus. The sequence continues at coordinate 659,166 of NZ_QZWF01000001.1, forward strand.
CTTCCGCGGCACGGCGTACGAGGACGTGGCGGTCTTCACCGTGCCGGACCACCGCCGTCACCGCCTCGCCCTGGCCTGCGTCATCGCCCTCTGCGACGACATCGCGGCCCGCGGCCGCACCCCCAGCTGGAACTGCTCGGTCCTCAACCGCGCCAGTCGCCTCCTCGCCCGGACGGCGGGCTTCCGCCTGATCCGCGAGTACGTCCACTACGCCGTCGGCAGCCCGGTCTCCCACGACCGGCTCAACGCATGAACCCACCCCCACGGGAAAGACAGCCCTCGATGCCCAGGTCACCACTCCTCACCCTCCTGATCCTGAACGATCGCCACGAACTGGCGATCACCCGGCTGAAAGGGGCCGACGACTCCTTCACCCTCCACTACACGATCACGCCCGCGCTGCCCGACTCCGACAGCGGTACGCCCCTGCTCCCGGTTCTGTCCGCCGAGGACGATCTGGGCAACGCGTACGAGGACCGGGGCGGCGCCTACGGCCCGAGCCAGGACGGCACCCGCACCCACGGCTCACTCACCGCCCACCCCGCCCTCGCCCCCGGCACGACCGCCCTCCGGATCCGGATCACGTTCCTGCGAAACGGCCAGGAGTCGGCGTACGACATGACACTCGGTGTCCACCCCTGAGTGCGGCTTGCGTTCATCCCCCCATACAGCGCAGTCGGCGCACGGTCATCCCCGAGCTGCGGTCTTGGCGTGCTGCCCACGCCTCAACGCCCTTTCTTAACGGGAACTTGACGTCGATGGACCCCTTATGCGTGGGCCCGTGCGTCACTCTCTGAATACGCTGAGGGCGCCGTCCGCGTGATGGCCGGAACCGCACGCAGAGCCGCTGTACATCAGGAGCACGCCGATGGCCACCACCGAGCATCCGCCGCCCAGTCGCCTGCGCGCCTGGATGCTGGAGGGGCTGTCCGACATCGGCAAGGGCGGCGGCCCTCAGGGACCCCACGCCCAGCCGGCGCCCCCGCACGAGGGCCAGCCCTGGTACCGGGTGATGTGCCTGACCGGTGTGGACTACTTCTCGACCCTCGGCTATCAGCCCGGTATTGCCGCGCTCGCGGCCGGTCTGCTGTCGCCCGTCGCGACCATCGTGCTCGTGATCGTCACCCTGGCGGGCGCCCTCCCGGTCTACCGGAGGGTGGCCGAGGAGAGCCCGCACGGACAGGGCTCGATCGCGATGCTGGAGCGGCTGCTCACCTTCTGGAAGGGCAAGCTCTTCGTCCTGACCCTGCTCGGCTTCGCCGCCACCGACTTCCTGATCACCATCACCCTCTCGGCCGCGGACGCCTCGACCCACCTGGTGGAGAACCCGCAGCTGCACGATGCGCTGCACGACAAGCAGCTGCTGATCACCCTCGTGCTCATCGCGCTGCTCGGCGCGGTGTTCCTCAAGGGATTTCTGGAGGCGATCGGCGTCGCGGTGGCTCTGGTGGGGGCCTACCTGGCGCTGAACGCCGTCGTCGTGATCGTCGGCCTGTGGCACATCATCACCGAGGGGCATGTCGTCACCGACTGGTCGAACGCCCTGACCGCCGAGCACGGCAACGTCTTCGTCATGATCGGCATGGCCCTGATCGTCTTCCCGAAGCTCGCCCTGGGCCTGTCCGGCTTCGAGACCGGCGTCGCCGTGATGCCGCACGTCAAGGGCGAGGCGGGGGACACCGAAGAGGACCCCAAGGGCCGGATCCGGGGTACCAAGAAGCTGCTCACGACGGCCGCACTGATCATGAGCGGCTTCCTGATCACGACCAGTTTCATCACCACCCTCCTGATCCCGGAGCAGGAGTTCGAGGAGGGCGGCAAGGCCAACGGCCGCGCCCTCGCCTATCTGGCGCACGACTACCTGGGCAACGTCTTCGGCACGGTCTACGACGTCTCGACGATCGCCATCCTGTGGTTCGCCGGCGCCTCCGCGATGGCCGGACTGCTCAACCTGATGCCCCGCTATCTGCCCCGCTACGGCATGGCCCCGCACTGGGCCCGTGCCGTGCGCCCGATGGTCATCGTCTTCACCCTGATCGGCTTCCTGGTCACCTGGATCTTCGACGCCGACGTCGACGCCCAGGGCGGCGCGTACGCCACCGGCGTGCTGGTGCTGATCAGCTCGGCCGCGATCGCGGTGACCATCGCCGCGCGGAAGGCCGACCAGCGCAACTGGACGATCGCCTTCGCGGTGATCTCGGCGGTGTTCCTCTACACGACGGTCCTGAACATCATCGAGCGCCCGGACGGCGTGAAGATCGGCGCCTGCTTCATCGCGGGCATCATGATCCTCTCCCTGGCCTCCCGGCTGGCCCGCGCCTTCGAGCTGCGCGTGACCAGCGTGACACTCGACGACATGGCGGAACGATTCGTCCGGGACATCGCCAGCCGCAAAATCCGATTCATCGCAAACGAGCCCGACAAGCGCGACCTCGCCGAGTACCGCGACAAGATCGAGCAGATCCGCCAGGACAACGACGTCCCCGGCCAGGAGGACTTCGTCTTCGTCGAGGTGACGGTCACCGACCCGTCCGAGTTCGAGTCCGGTCTGACGGTGCGCGGCGAGGTCATGCACAACCGCTACCGGGTCCTGACGCTGGAGTCCTCCTCCATCTCCAACTCCCTGGCCGCGCTGCTTCTACACGTCCGCGACACCACCGGCCGCATCCCGCACATCTACTTCGAGTGGACCGAGGGCGACCCCTTCGCCAACTTCCTGCGCTTCTTCCTCTTCGGCCAGGGCGAGATCGCCCCGGTCACCCGGGAGGTGCTGCGCGCGGCGGAACCGGACCCCGCACGCCGGCCACGCGTGCACACGGGCTGAGCGGTCAGCGCCAAAAGCCTCGCCGAGGAGCGCGTGTCACGACCCGGCCGTAGCCGAGGCGACCGCACACCTCCACGCGCAGCACCACGGGCCCGTCCGCACCTCTGGACCCGCGCGTCCTGATCGTGGAGTAGTCCGTGACCAGGGCGTCGGTGTCCACCACGACGCCCGGCCGCGTCACCAGCCGCAGCGTGCCGCCCTGCATGTCGAGCTCGATGCGCAGGGTGTCGTACGTGATGACGGCCTCGGTGAAGTCGAGCGTCACGTCGCCCCAGGTCGACTCGATCGCCAGCCGCCGCGGCACCGCCCAGGTACCGTCCCGCCGGACCGAGCTGCCCTCCTGCTCGATACGGACGACATCCTTCGCCTCGGCCACGACGGGCAGATCGCCGGTCAACGCGGCCAACTCCCCCATGGTCCGGGCGGACAGCGCGGCCCCGACCCGTTCGTCGAGCTCCTCGGCGGTCAGCCGACCGTCCCCCGCGGCGGCGGTCAGCACCTCCACGACGCGGTCCCGGTCCGCATGCGAGGCCCGCACCTCGGACGACGTACCCGAACCCAAGAGCTCGGCCGACATACCTTCACCCCGATCACCCATCACGAACTAACGCTATATCGCGTTATACCTGATGGCCAACCCTGCGTCCACCATGCACGCCTGCCGCCCTATCGTGACCGGCATGCACTCCTACACCATCGGTCAGGCCGCACGCCTGCTCGGCGTCAGCCCCGACACCGCACGTCGCTGGGCGGACGCCGGCCGGGTGGCGACCCATCGGGACGACAGCGGACGCCGGCTCATCGAGGGACGGGACCTGGCCGCGTTCTCGGTCGAGCTCGCCAAGTCCGGCAGCGGCGAGGAGGAGGCTCCGTACACCTCGGCCCGCAACGCCTTCCCCGGCATCGTGACCGCCATCAAGCTCGGCGATGTCGCGGCCCAGGTCGAGATCCAGGCCGGGCCCCACCGGCTGGTCTCCCTGCTCACCCGCGAGGCCGTCGAGGAACTCGGCCTGGAGGTCGGCATGGAGGCGACGGCCCGCGTGAAGTCGACGAACGTCCATATCGACCGCGCCTGACACGCCCCGAGCCGCACATGCGATCACCCATCACGCATTAGCCTCGATCGTGCGATGCAACAGGTGACTCATGCCTTGCATCTGCGCCAGTATGATCGACGCATCGGAAGAGTCCGGCGGGCTCTTCCTCCAGCGGACAGAGGGAGTGGACCCGTGAGTGGACCCGTGATGACCCGTCCCCGACGCCGGGCCCTGCGGGCGGCCGGCGCCGGAGCCGCCGCGCTGCTGGCGCTGAGCGCCTGCTCCTCCTCGTCCGATTCCGACTCCACGGCCGCCGGGTCCGACGCGTCGGATCGGCTCAGCGGCGAGGTGACCGTCTTCGCGGCCGCCTCGCTCAAGGAGAGCTTCACGACGCTGGGCAAGGAGTTCGAGAAGCAGCACCCGGGCACAAAGGTCACCTTCAGCTTCGGCGGCAGCGACTCCCTCGCGGCGAGCATCACCGGCGGCGCCGCCCCGGCGGACGTCTTCGCCGCCGCCAGCCCCAAGACGATGGCGATCGTCACCGACGCCGGGGACGCCTCCGGCACGCCGACCACCTTCGTCCGCAACCAGCTGGAGATCGCCACCCTGCCGGGCAACCCCGACAGGATCTCCTCCCTCAAGGACCTGACCAAGTCCGGTCTGAAGGTCGTGCTCTGCGACGAGTCGGTGCCGTGCGGCGCCGCCGCGCAGAAGGCGCTGGGCGCGACCAGGCTGAAGCTCACCCCCGTGTCCTACGAGCAGGACGTCAAGAGCGCCCTGACGAAGGTGGAGTTGAAGGAGGCCGACGCGGCGCTCGTCTACAAGACCGATGTGAAGGCGGCGGGTGACAAGGTGGAAGGCGTGGACTTCCCCGAGTCGGCCGATGCCCTCAACGACTACCCGATCGCCCTGCTCAGGGACGCGCCCAACGCCGAGGCGGCCAAGGCCTTCATCGACCTGGTGAAGTCCGCCGAGGGGCAGAAGGTGCTGACCGGGGCCGGGTTCCTCGCGCCGTGACGGAAACCCTCAAGGGTGGCCCCCGGCGAGGCCGGCTCCGCAAAGGTACCCGCGGGGTGCCGCTGCCCCTGCTCGTTCCGGCGCTGGCAGGCCTGGCGTTCCTGGTGCTGCCGCTGATCGCCCTGCTCGTACGCACTCCCTGGCGCACCCTGCCGGATCAGCTCACCAGTCCCGAGGTGTGGGAGGCCCTCCGGCTGTCCCTGTTCTGTGCCACGGCGGCGACCGCCCTGAGTCTGGTGATCGGAGTCCCGCTGGCCTGGCTGCTGGCCCGCACGGACTTCCCCGGCCGCCGACTGGTCCGTGCCCTGGTGACGCTGCCGCTCGTGCTGCCGCCGGTGGTGGGCGGTGTGGCCCTGCTGCTGGCGCTCGGCCGCAACGGCGTCGTCGGGCAGTGGCTCGACTCCTGGTTCGGGATCACCCTGCCGTTCACCACCGCGGGCGTGGTCCTCGCGGAGACGTTTGTGGCGATGCCGTTCCTCGTCATCAGCGTGGAGGGCACCCTGCGGGCGGCCGACCCCCGCTACGAGGAGGCGGCCACGACCCTGGGCGCCTCCCGTTTCACCGCCTTCCGCCGCGTCACCCTGCCGCTGATCGCCCAGGGCATCGCCGCCGGCGCGGTGCTGGCCTGGGCCCGGGCACTCGGCGAGTTCGGGGCGACGATCACCTTCGCGGGCAACTTCCCGGGCCGTACGCAGACCATGCCGCTCGCGGTGTACCTGGCCCTGCAGAACGACCCGGCCGCGGCGATCGCCCTCAGCCTGGTCCTGCTCGCCGTGTCCATCGCCGTCCTCGTCGGCCTGCGCGACCGCTGGATGACCGCCTCATGACCCACCTCGACGACTCCACCGCCCTCACCTCCGGTGCCGTGCACGGCGAGGGGCTCGACGCCCGTCTCGTCGTCGACCACGGCCCCTTCCGCCTCGACATCGCGCTCACCGCAGCGCCCGGCGACGTCGTCGCCCTGCTCGGCCCCAACGGCGCCGGAAAGACGACCGCCCTGCGCGCCCTGGCCGGCCTCGCCCCGCTCACGGCCGGCCATCTCCGGCTGGACGGCACCGAGTTGGGCCGTACGCCGCCCGAATCCCGGCCGGTCGGCGTCGTCTTCCAGGACTACCTGCTCTTCCCCCATCTGACGGCCCTGGACAATGTGGCCTTCGGACCGCGCTGCCACGGCGCGACCAAGGCGGAGGCCCGCGCGCAGGCAGCCGCATGGCTGGACCGCATGGGCCTCGCCGACCACGCCGGCGCCAAACCCCGCCGCCTGTCCGGCGGCCAGGGCCAGCGCGTCGCCCTCGCCCGTGCCCTGGCCACGCACCCCCGGCTGCTGCTCCTCGACGAGCCCCTCGCCGCCCTGGACGCCCGCACCCGCCTGGAGGTGCGTGCCCAACTACGGCGCCATCTCGCCGACTTCGAGGCCGTGGCGGTACTGGTCACGCACGATCCGCTGGACGCCATGGTCCTGGCCGACCGGCTCGTGGTCGTCGAGCACGGCCGGATCGTCCAGGAGGGCACGCCCGCCGACATCGCCCGCCGCCCCCGCACGGACTACGTGGCCCAACTCGTCGGGCTGAACCTCTACAAGGGCAGAGCCACGGGCCACACCGTCCACCTGGACGCCGGCCCCGCCATCACCACCACCGAGGACCTCACGGGACCGGTCTTCGTGGCCTTCCCACCGGGCGCCGTCACCCTCTTCCGGGACCGCCCCACCGGTGCCAGCGCCCGCAACCTCTGGCGCTGCGAGGTCACCGGCCTGGAGACCCACGGCGACCAGATCCGCGCCGCCCTCACCGGCGAACTCCCCCTCACCGCCGACCTCACCACGGTCGCGGCCGCCGAACTCGACCTGCACCCCGGCGCACCGGTCTGGGCAACGGTCAAGGCCGCCCAGACCCACGCCTACCCGGCCTGAAACGCCCAGAGGGCCCCGCGCAGCAGAACGCGGGGCCCTCAACCGACGTACTCAGTCCTCGTACGCATCCAGCGGCGGGCAGGAACAGACCAGGTTCCGGTCGCCGAAGGCCTGGTCGATTCGGCGCACCGGCGGCCAGTACTTGTCCGCGGCCGAGACACCGTCCGGGAAGACGGCCTCCGTACGGCTGTAGGTGTGCTCCCACTCACCGCCGAGCGCGGCGGCCGTGTGCGGGGCGTTTCGCAACGGGTTGTCGTCGGCCGGCCACTCGCCCGAGCCGACCTTCTCGATCTCCGCCCGGATCGCGATCATCGCCTCGCAGAACCGGTCGAGTTCGGTCAGGTCCTCGGACTCGGTCGGCTCGATCATCAGCGTTCCGGCCACCGGGAAGGACATCGTCGGCGCGTGGAAACCGTAGTCGATCAGCCGCTTGGCGACGTCGTCGACGCTCACGCCGGTCGCCTTGGTCAGCGGCCGCAGATCGATGATGCACTCGTGCGCGACCAGCCCGCCGGGACCGGTGTACAGCACGGGGTAGTGCGGTTCGAGCCGCTTGGCGATGTAGTTGGCGCTCAGGACCGCCACCTGCGTGGCCCGCTTGAGCCCCTCACCGCCCATGAGCCGGACGTACGCCCACGAGATCGGCAGGATGCCCGCGGACCCCCACGGCGCGGCCGAGATCGGGCCCACGCCGGTCTCCGGACCGGCCTCCGGCTGGAGCGGGTGGTTCGGCAGATACGGCGCCAGGTGCGACCGTACGGCCACCGGGCCGACGCCCGGACCGCCTCCGCCGTGCGGGATGCAGAACGTCTTGTGCAGGTTGAGGTGCGAGACGTCACCGCCGAAGTGCCCGGGCTTGGCCAGCCCGACCAGGGCGTTGAGGTTGGCGCCGTCGACGTACACCTGCCCGCCGGCCTCGTGGACCTGGGCGCAGATGTCGGCGACGTGCTCCTCGAACACCCCGTGCGTCGAGGGGTACGTGATCATCAGCACCGCCAGTTCGTCGCGGTACTGCTCGATCTTGGCCCGCAGATCCTCGACGTCGATCTCACCGTCCTCGGCGGTCTTCACGACGACGACCTTCATCCCGGCCATCACGGCGCTGGCGGCGTTCGTCCCGTGCGCGGAGGACGGGATGAGGCAGACGGTCCGCTGCTCATCGCCGTTGGCCCGGTGGTACCCCCGCACCGCGAGCAGACCGGCCAGCTCACCCTGCGAGCCGGCGTTGGGCTGCAGCGACACCTTGTCGTAGCCGGTGACCTCGGCGAGCCGGTCCTCCAGCTCACGGATGAGCGTGAGGTAGCCCTGCGCCTGCCCGGCGGGTGCGAAGGGGTGCAGCTGCCCGAACTCGGGCCAGGTGACCGGCTCCATCTCGGTGGTCGCGTTGAGCTTCATGGTGCACGAGCCCAGCGGGATCATGCCGCGGTCCAGCGCGTAGTCGCGGTCGGCGAGCCGGCGCAGGTAGCGCAGCATCGCGGTCTCGGAGCGGTGCTGGTGGAAGACGGGGTGGGTCAGGTAGTCGTCGGTGCGCAGCAGCGCGGCCGGCAGCGCGTCCTCGGTGCCGGCGTCCAGGGCGTCGATGTCGCCGTCGACCCCGAACGCGGCCCACACGGCGCTCAGTTGGGCCCGCTTCGTGGTCTCGTCGCAGGCGATCGAGACATGGTCGGCGTCCACGAGGTGCAGGTTCACCCCGCGGTCTCGGGCGGCCGCGACGACGTCGGCCGCCCGGCCCGGCACCCTTGCGGTGAGCGTGTCGAAGTAGGCGCCGTGGACGGTCTCGACGCCGCCGTCGCGCAGCCCCGCGGCGAGGAGGGCGGCGTATCGGTGGGTGCGCCTCGCGATGCCCTTCAGACCCTCGGGCCCGTGGTGGACGGCGTACATCCCGGCCATGACGGCGAGCAGCACCTGGGCCGTACAGATGTTGCTGGTCGCCTTCTCCCGGCGGATGTGCTGCTCACGCGTCTGCAGTGCGAGCCGGTAGGCCCTGTTGCCGTCGGCGTCGACCGAGACGCCCACGAGGCGGCCGGGCAGGCTGCGGGCGAACTTCTCCTGCACGGCCATGTATCCGGCGTGCGGCCCGCCGAAGCCCATCGGCACACCGAACCGCTGGGTCGTACCGACGGCGATGTCCGCGCCCAGCTCGCCCGGCGACTTCAGCAGCGTCAGCGCCAGCAGGTCGGCTGCGACGGTGACCAGTGCGCCCAGCTCGTGCGCCTGGTCGATGACCGGCTTGATGTCGCGTACGGCTCCGGAAGCGCCGGGGTACTGGATGAGCACGCCGTTGATCTCACGCTCGGCGATGTCGGCCGGAATGCCGTCACTGAGGTCGGCGACGACGACCTCGACACCGGTCGGCTCGGCGCGGGTCTCGATCACGGCGATGGTCTGCGGGAACGCGTCCGCGTCGACCAGGAAGAGGCCCTTCTTGTTCTTGCCCATGCGCCGGGACAGGGACATGGCCTCCGCCGCGGCCGTGCCCTCGTCGAGCAGCGAGGCACCCGAGGTCGGCAGCCCCGTGAGGTCGGCGACCACGGTCTGGAAGTTCAGCAGCGCTTCGAGCCGCCCCTGCGAGATCTCCGGCTGGTACGGGGTGTAGGCGGTGTACCAGGCCGGGTTCTCCATGACGTTGCGCAGGATGACGGGCGGGGTGAACGTCCCGTAGTAGCCGAGCCCGATCATGGAGTCGAGGACCTGGTTGCGGTCGGCGAGCGAGCGCAGCTCGGCCAGCACCTCGGCCTCGGTCCGCGCACCCGGCAGGTCCAGGGCGTCGGCGTTCTTGATCACATCCGGTACCGCGGCGGCGGTGAGCTCGTCGAGCGAGCCGTAGCCGACCTGCGCGAGCATCTTGGCCCGCGCCTCCTGGTCGGGCCCGATGTGACGCTGCTCGAAGGGCGTGCCCTGTTCGAGCTCGGAGAGCGGAATGCGATGGGCGGTCATTGCGGAGGCCTCCTGGTCTGACACGACCTTCGAGGGGCACCACGGCGCGGGTACCCCGGCGGCCTCCCCCTCTGTCATCTCAACCTGAGAGCTTCACCGGACCGCCCGAGGACGCCCGGCTTGCACCGTCGGTGAGAGCGGAAGCCGTCGACACCCGCTCTGCTTTCCAGAGTGACCTCGTCCGTGCGGTACGTGGGCCTGAGAGATTCCGGGGAGGATTTGCTCCTTCGGCGCCTCCGATGGTGTCCGGAGGACTCTCCCGCACGGGGTCAGCAGCCGTTTGCCAGACTACCAGCGAGGTCAACGCCCGGGCGTTCGAGTGGCCGCGTGCCTCAATGTGCTCTTTCGTAGTGCTTACGGATGAGTTGCGAGCAAGTGGAGGGCCCGTGCAGACCGACATCGATCCGCGCAACCTGATCGGCCGCAAGGCCTTCGACCGCAACGGCAACAAGATCGGCACGATCGACGAGATCTACCTCGACGACGCAACCGGCGTCCCGGAGTGGGCCGCGATACGCACCGGCCTGTTCAGCAGAGACGCCTTCGTGCCGCTCGAGCCCAGCGAGCTGATCGAGGGCAGCCTGCACGTCCCCTTCGACCGCGCCCTGATCAAGGACGCCCCCGACTTCGGCGTGGGCCGTCACCTCTCCCCGGAACAGGAACTCCAGCTCTACCACCACTACGGCCTCGACGTGGCCCCTCCGCCCCGGCTCCCGGACCACGACTTCGGCAAACTGGCGGGCACGGACGACTCCTGACCCCCGGACTCACCCCCGACCGACGAACCCCCCTCCGTGCCCGAAGCCACCTGCTCCCCGGCTCTTCGCGCCACCAATGGCAGCGGATCCGCCGGCTCCAGCGCGCGATCGTCGGTCCGGAACGTCCGCACCCGCCCGGGCTCCGAGTCAGGCGTCTCGAACCGCACGGTCACCCTCCCCAGCCCGCTGCCCTGCACCCACCCGTGCCCGTACTCGGCGTGCCGTACGTCGTGCCCCGCGGGCCATCGACGCTCGACCGGCACGGCCGCACCCTGCACGGGCTCGTCCACCAAGTCCTCCGCCGGCCCCTCCGCCGGTTCACCCGCGGCCTGCGCGAACAGATCCTCCTGCGTGTAGTCGGCGAGCCCGCTGACCCCCACTCCGAGCAGCCGCACACCGCCCGTGGTGTCCACGGAGTCCAGCAGCCGGGCCGCGGCCTCGCGCACCACCGCCGGATCGTCCGTGGGCCCGCGCAGCGTCTCGGACCGGGTCAGCGTGGAGAAGTCGTACCGCCGCACCTTCAGCACGATCGTCCGCCCCGACAGCCCTGCGCCGCGCAGCCGCCGCACACACCGGTCCGCGAGCCGCTGTACCTCCAGCCCCACCCGGACCCGGTCATGGATGTCCATGTCATAGGTGTCCTCGACCGACACCGACTTCGTCTCCCGCTCGGCGACCACCGGCCGATCGTCGCGGGCCAGTGCCATGGCGTACAGCGCGTGCCCGTGCGCCTTTCCCAGAAGTCGCACGAGCTCGTCCTCCCCCGCCTCGGCGATCTCGTCGATCGTGGTGATGCCGGCCCGCCGCAGGTGGTCGCCCGTCGCGGGCCCCACTCCGGGAAGCGTCCGCACCGACATCGGCCCGAGCAGCGTCCGCTCGGTCCCCGGCTCGATCAGCACCAGCCCGTCGGGCTTGGCCTGCTCGGAGGCGATCTTCGCAAGCATTTTGGATGCGGCGAGACCGACGGACCCCGTGAGCCCGGTGACGGCCCGTATGTCGGCCCGCAGCTTCATCCCCGCCAACCGCGCCGACTCCTCGTCCCAGGCCGTTCCCCCGGTCTCCAGGTCCACGAACGCCTCGTCCAGGCTCAGCGGCTCCACCAGCGGCGACAGGGCCCGCAGCAGCTCCATCACCTGCTCGCTGATCGTTCGGTACAGCCCGAAGCGCGGCACGAGATACGCGGCGTTCGGCGCGAGCCGGCGCGCCTGGGCCATGGGCATCGCCGAATGCACCCCGAACACCCGGGCCTCGTACGAGCAGGTCGCCACCACCCCGCGCGGCCCGAGCCCGCCCACGATCACGGCCTTCCCGCGCAGACTCGGCTTGGATGCCTGCTCCACCGAGGCGAAGAAGGCATCCATGTCGAGATGCAGGATCGTGGGCGCGGTTCTCACATCTCCGATGCTGCACCACGCCACTGACAATGCGGCGGCACGACCAGGACAGCACGGCCTGCACACCTGCCGACGCGGTGCCCGGCAGGCCTCCGGAGGCGCCGGGCAGCTGCGTCGCTCAGACCGCCCGATTGCGCCGTCGTGCCAGCTCGTCCGCCGGATTGTGCCCGACGAGCGTCTCGCCGGTGTCGATACGCTCCCCGTGCAGCTGTGACAACGCGCTCTCGACGTCCCGCCACACCACCCCGACCGCGATGCCGAAGATCCCCTGGCCGCCCTGGAGGAGCGCATGAACCTCGTCGGGCGAGGTGCACTCGTACACGGTCGCACCGTCGCTCATCAGCGTCATGCGTTCCAGGTCGCGGAAACCGCGTTCCCTGAGGTGCTGCACGGCGGTGCGGATGTTCTGCAACGACACCCCGGTGTCGAGGAACCGCTTGACGATCTTCAGGACGACGACGTCCCGAAAGCTGTACAGGCGCTGCGTCCCGGACCCGTAGGCGGGCCGCACGCTGGGCTCGACGAGCCCGGTGCGGGCCCAGTAGTCCAGTTGCCGGTAGGTGATGCCGGCGGCCGCACAGGCCGTCGGGCCGCGGTAGCCGATCTGCTCGGACGTCATGGACGCCGCCCCTCCGCTGGTGGGAATGGGCGTCGGTCGCTGCGGAGTGTGATCGGCCGCCCTGCCGTGGAGCGGGTACGGACCGCTCTCCCCGAGACTGCGTCCGGGGGCACCCCCACCCGTACCGTCGCCGCTGCTTCTCACGCCGACCTCCGTCCTTGACCTGCCTTCTCGACGGTAGGCAGTCACCAAGGGTGCGTCAACGATCGCCACACTCGGCACGCCGAGTGATAATCACCCTAAGAGTGGTTTCCCGCCCCCAACCGCGGGGAAAGGCTAGCCGAATGCGCTTGCGGGGAACCGCGGGACGCCCTCACCGGCCGCCGGCAATTGCCGGTACGGAGGCCGTCATCGACCAGGGGACGACCCGTCGAGGACCTTCACGTCCGCCTGAGCCGACCACGTCTCACTGGCTGCTGGTGCCGAAGTCCTCGGGCGAGATCTGGTCGAGGAACTCGCGGAACTTCTCCACCTCGTCCTCCTGCTCGTCCGGAATCGCGATACCGGCGTCGTCGAGCACGCCGTCGCTGCCGTAGATCGGCGTTCCGGTGCGCAGGGCCAGCGCTATGGCATCGGACGGACGGGCGCTCACCTCGACCCCGCTGGCGAAGACCAGCTCGGCGTAGAAGACACCTTCACGCAGATCCGTGATGCGCACTTCGGTGAGCTCCTGACCGACGGCCTCCAGCACGTCCTTGAACAGGTCGTGGGTCAGCGGTCGCGCGGGGGCCATGCCCTGCTGGGCGAAGGCGATCGCCGTCGCCTCCCCCGGCCCGATCCAGATGGGGAGGTAACGGTCGCCTCCCACTTCGCGCAGGAGCACGATCGGTTGGTTGGAGGGCATTTCGACCCGGACACCTACGACATCGAGCTCGTTCACACAGCAACCCTAGGCCGTGCCCGGGACGTTTGGGTAGTCGGGCCGACATCGGAGCCCCGATCCGGCCTTCCCCACCCCCACCGGCCCACCCGACACCCCTGGCAACGCGCCCGCTCCCTGCCCAGACCCACGCCGGTACCTCGACGAAAGCCCTGCACCGGGCAGCACGGTCCGCCCGAAGCCCATACCGCCCCACCCGGAAGTCCCCCTCAGCCCGCGCCGCCCCGCGCGAACCACGCAACCCCTCCGCCGCCCCGCGCGAACGCTCCGAAGCCGCCCCCACCAACCCACACGGCGTCTCCGCAGATCACACCGCCCAGCCCCGCTCAGCCCCGCATGCCGTCCGAAGTCCTCAGCCGCCACCCGCACTGCGCCCGCCGACAGATCGCATCGCTCCTGCCCAGACCCACGCCGTCCTCCGGGGCCGGTCCAGGCTCGTCCGCCGATCCGAGCCGTACAGGCCCCGAGCCACACGCCCCTGCCGACAGGCCGCCCTCGATCAGGGCAGTCGCACGCCCAGCGCGGTCTGTACAAGCGCCGCGTGCAGCTTCACCGTGAGCCCCGCCAGCTCCTGCACACGGGCCTCCGCGTGCGCCCTGGTCTGCGGATTGCGGTGCCGCTTCAGCGGAGCCACCACCTGGTCCACCAGCCCGGCCTCACGGTCGGCAGCCGCCTTCATCACCCGCAGGTGACGCGGCTCGATGCCGAAGCGTCCCAGCTCGGCGACCAGCGAGGCCACGGTGGCGGTCTCCGCGTCGTACACCCCGTCCGACAGCGGAGCAATCAGCCCGTACGACTCCCACTCCGCGAGTTCCTGCTCTCCGATCCCGGCGGCCGCCAGCAGCTCCGCCCGCCCGATGCGCGCCGCCGTCGGTCTCTCGGAGGACTCCGGCGGGGCTTCGCCGTCACGCTGCCGGCCCAGCGCGGGCAGCCGCACCTCCTCGCCGCGCTCCATCGCGTCGAGGTACTCGCGGATCACCTTGAGCGGCAGATAGTGGTCCCGCTGCATCCTCAGTACGTGGCCGAGTCGCTCGACATCGGCCGCGCTGAACTTGCGATATCCCGAGGGGGTCCGCTGCGGCTCGATGAGCCCCTCGGACTCCAGGAAACGGATCTTGGAAATGGTGACTTCGGGGAACTCCTCGCGCAGCACGTTCAACACCGTGCCGATACTCATCAGCCCGCTGTCCGCGGCGGTGATGCCGTTGCCGGCACCACCGCTCGGTGTATGAAGCATGGACCTTCCCTGGGGGTCCCCCCGGACGGAGCCCGGGGGACGGTCAGATGCCCTGCCGGCTCGCGTAGAAGACCAGCCGATACTTGCCGATCTGTACCTCGTCACCGTTCGACAGAGCAACCTGGTCGATCCGCTCACGGTTGACGTACGTGCCGTTCAGACTGCCCACGTCGGCCACCGTGAACGAACCGTCCGGGCTGCGGCGGAACTCCACATGCCGCCGCGAGACCGTCACGTCGTCCAGGAAGATGTCGCTCTGCGGGTGACGCCCGGCCGTGGTCAGGTCGCTGTCCAGGAGGAAGCGGCTGCCCGAGTTCGGCCCGCGGCGCACGACCAGCAGCGCGGAACCCAGCGGAAGGGCGTCCACCGCAGCCTGCGCTTCGGGCGAGAGCGTCGGCATCGGGGTCTGCCCGGTGGCCTCGGCGTCGTAGGCCTCGAGACCGCTGATGGAGATCGTGGAGGTCGTCTCGGACGGACGCTCGGCGGCCGCACCCGCCCGCAACGGCGCACCGCAGTTGGAACAGAAGCGGCTGCTCTCCGCATTGCGGTTACCGCACCTCGTACACACCAGGGCCGACATGGACGGATCCTCCTGCCGCGGCTGCCCCGCCGGGGCATTGGACGCGTACGGGCCGGCGGAAAACCCTCCACCCGTACTTGAGGTTGACGGTTGCCCGAAACCTATGCCGCCGGACTGGGCAGGGTCAACCGTCGGCGCGCCCTGACCTCCGGAAATGTCACCGCCCGGACCAGCGACCTGGTCGCGGAACAGTGGGCGCTGGCCCTCTGCGTCAGGCTGTGCGCGATGACGAGCGGTGGCGTTACCACTGCCCTCTCGTGCGCTCTTGCCGAACAACTTCGCAAACAACTTCACGGGCGATTCCCCTTGACCTGAACAGACCCGCCCGTGGGGCAGGACGAACCCTGACTGCACACTCCGGCCGACCCGGACATCCTCACAACGTCCGTATCCACCAGACAGTTTCCACCACGCACCACCCATTCGGTGCGCCGACCCCCCGCAACCTCATGCCCTCGCCGGACGACCCCCATGCACCCCCGGTTCACTGGGAGGACGACCGAGCGTAGTCAGGTCGCTTCGCCGCTCGCAAGGCGTCCACAACGATCTTGTCGGACCGCTCGACGGTCACGGTGGCCTGCTCCTTCTCGAGCGTCTGCACCACGCCTCCTGGAATGTTGAGCGCCGGTTCGAGGTCCTGCGGCTTGCCGATGACCTTGAAACGATAGGGAGCATTGATCTTGTTCCCGTCGACGCTGACACTCTGCCCGGAGTCGGTCAGATACGTGCCTGCGACCACGCGCACCCCGTTCACCTGGATCGCCTCCGCGCCGGCCGCCCGTAGTTCCTGGATCGCGTCGAGCAGCATGTCCGCCTCGACCGTCCCCTTCGTGTCGTCGATGGTCATCGTGATGCCGGGTCCCTGCGCCGCCACCGTGCCCGCCAGAATGCCGAGTTGCCGCTCCTTCTCGATCGTCTGCTTGCGAGCCTCCTCGGCCTGGTTGGAGCTGTTCTCCAACTCGTCGCGCTGCTTCTCGAGCCCCTGCTTCTCGTCCTCAAGACGCTGGGTACGGTCGTCGAGTTCATCGAGGATGCGTACGAGATCCTCCTGCCGCGCGCCCCGCAGCGCGCTGTCGTCGTCGCTGTTCGAGGCGACCTGCACGGCCAGACCGAAGCCGAGACCGAACAGCAGCAACGCGACGATGAGTTGGGCACGGGTGACGCGCGGCGGCCACAGACCGTTCACGAGCCGCTGCCGACCGGTGAGCGCCGGCTCGGACTCCTCCTCGGGGCGGTCCACCGTCGCCGTGGCCGGCACCTCGTCGGGCAGCTCCTTGCGCAGCTGGTTCTCGGCTGTCTCGTCCTGCTTGCTCATCGGCCTCACGCCCGGAACACATGCCGACGGATCGCCGCGGCGTTGGAGAAGATGCGGATGCCGAGAACCACCACGACGCCGGTGGACAGTTGCGCGCCGACGCCCAACTTGTCGCCCAGGAACACGATCAGCGCGGCGACGACCACGTTCGACAGGAACGACACCACGAAGACCTTGTCGTCGAAGATGCCGTCCAGCATCGCCCGCAGACCTCCGAAGACTGCGTCCAGCGCCGCCACCACGGCGATCGGCAGGTAAGGCTCGACGGCCGCCGGAACCTCGGGCCGGACCAACAGGCCGGCCACGACTCCCACGACGAGGCCCAGTACGGCGATCACGATGTGCCTTTCTCAGTTCTCGGCTGTGCTGACTCGGTTATCGGCTCTGCTGTGCGGACGATCACACTCGGCGCCGCCGGCAGCCGGACCTCGTCCTCCACGGAGATGCTGGTACGGATGCCGAAGTTCTCCTGCAGGGCATGCAGATAAAGCCCGTCCGCGCTGTTCTGGAACCTGGTGCTCAGCTGCTTCCCGTCGCCCACCGCGAGCACCGTGTACGGCGGCACCAGTGGCCGGTTGTCGACCAGTATCGCGTCACCCGCAGCCCTGATCGCCGACAGCGCCGTCAGCCGCTGCCCGTTGATCGAGACAGCCTCGGCGCCCGACTCCCAGAGTCCGTTGACCACCCGCTGCATGTCACGGTCACGCACCCGCCCCGTGTCGGAGAAACCGGACGTTCCGCGCGGGTCGCTGTCACCACCGACGGCGGATTCCTTGGCGTCGTTCACGACCAACTTCACACCGGGGCCGCGTACTTCGGTGGCGCCCGACAGGATTCCCACCAAGTGGGTCTGATCACCGCCGCCACTCTGCTTCAGCGCCGCACGCTGGCGGGCGCTCACGTCGTCGCGCAGCTTGTCGACGTCACTCTCCAGCGCGTCCGCAGCCGCGGTCTCCCGGTCGATCCGGTCGATGAGCTCTTCGCGCTCCTTGGCGACCACAGGAGCTGCCACCTGCGCCTGTGCGGCGCCGACGGTCACCACCAGGGCCGCGAGCACCAGGCCGGCAGCGAGACCGAGCTTCGCCCTGAGGGTTCTGGGCAGGCCTTCGGCGCCCGTCGCCTGCTTCCTGGCCGCGGCCTCGGCGTATCCCTCGTCGAGGCTGTGATCCATGACGTTGGTGAGCAGCGACATGGACGCGTCCGGGCGTGCGGGGGGCGTGGAACTGCTCCGAACGGGGGGCTGCTGCGGCATGCCGCACATCGTCGCACGTCGCGACCGCTACCTCCGCACGGCCCCACCGGCGTGCCGGACAGGCCCCCTTGGGGACACTTGTCCGGCACGCGCGCGTGCTGCCCGTTTACCGTCCGGCGCTGTCCACGACCGCCGACCACTCGTCGAGCAGGGCCTGCGCGGAGGCGTCATCCGGCCCCTCCGCCCACAGGTGGGTGACCGCCTCGGCCGGGTCTGGCAGCACCATGACCCAGCGCCCATCGGCCTCCACCACGCGCACACCGTCCGTGGTGTCCACGTCGCGATCTCCGGCCGCCTCGACGACGCGCCGCATCACCAGCCCCTTGACGGCCCAGGGAGTCGCCAGATCCCGCTTGAGGACGTGCGCCCTGGGGATCCGCGCGTCGATCTGGCTGAGCGTGAGCTGAGTACGCGCCACCAGACCGATCAGCCGCACGAAGGCCGCCGTACCGTCGAAGACACTGCTGAACTCCGGGACGATGAATCCGCCCTTGCCGTCGCCACCGAAGATCGTCGTGTCATCGCGCCCGACCCGCGTCAGGTCGTCAGGGGAAGTGGTGGTCCACTCCACCTGGGTCCCGTGATAGGCCGCGACCTGTTCGGCGACCCTGGTCGTGGTCACCGGCAGGGCGACCCGCCCACTACGCCGCTCAGCGGCCACCAGGTCGAGCATCACGAGCAGCGCCCGGTCGTCCTCGACGATCCGCCCCTTCTCGTCGACCAGCGACAGCCGCTCACCGACGGGATCGAACCGCACCCCGAATGCGGCCCGCGCGGACGCAACGATCTCTCCCAGCCGCACCAGTCCCGACCGCCGCGCATCCGCCGTCTCCGTCGGCCTGGACTCGTCCAGACCAGGATTGATCGTCAGCGAGTCCACGCCCAGCTTGCCGAGCAGGCTGGGCAGCACGAGCCCCGCACTACCGTTCGACGCATCGACGACGACCTTCAGCCCGGACTCGGTGATGCCGGTCGTGTCCACATTCCGCAACAGTGACCCGGTGTACGAGTCGAAGACACTGGCCGGGAAGTGCAGGTCCCCGATCTCTCCCGGGAACGCACGCCGGTACTCCTGCCGCGCGAACACCCGGTCCAGCTTTCGCTGACTCGCCTGCGAAAGGTCGGCTCCTCGCCCGTCGAAGAACATGATGTCCACGGAATCCGGCACGCCGGGTGTGGTCCGGATCATGATCCCGCCGGCACTGCCTCGTGCCGTCTGCTGCCTCGCCACCGGCAGCGGTACGTTCTCCAGGTCCCGTACGTCGATGGCACTGGCCTGCAGCGCGGAGATCACCGCCCGCTTCAGCGCACGCGCACCACGGGAATGGTCACGGGCCGTGGTCACCGTGGAGCCCTTTTTCAAGGTCGTGGCATAGGCGCCGGCGAGGCGCACGGCCAACTCGGGCGTGATCTCGACGTTCAGAATTCCGGAGACGCCGCGGGCGCCGAAGAGATGCGCCTGACCCCTCGATTCCCATATGACCGAGGTGTTGACGAAGGCACCGGCCTCGATGGTCTTGAACGGGTAGACCCGCACATTGCCCTGCACGATCGATTCTTCGCCGATGAGGCACTCGTCGCCGATGACCGCGCCGTCCTCGATCCGCGCCGCCCGCATGATGTCGGTGTTCTTGCCGACGACACAGCCCCGCAGATTGCTGTGCTGCCCGACGTACACGTTGTCGTGTACGACGGCCTTGTGCAGGAACGCCCCGCTCTTGACGACGACATTCGAGCCGACGACGGTGTGCTCACGGATTTCCGAGCCGGCCTCGACCTTGGCATAGTCACCGATATAGAGCGGCCCGCGGAGCACGGCGTCAGGGTGCACCTCGGCGCCTTCGGCCACCCACACACCAGGTGAGATCTCGAAGCCGTCGAGCTCGACGTCGACCTTGCCCTCCAGGACATCGGCCTGCGCCTTCACATAGCTCTCGTGCGTGCCGACATCCTCCCAGTACCCTTCGGCGACATAGCCGTAGATCGGCTTGCCCTCCTTCATGAGCTGCGGGAAGACATCGCCGGACCAGTCGACGGGGACATCGGCCTCGACATAGTCGAAGACCTCAGGCTCCATCACGTAGATGCCGGTATTGACGGTGTCCGAGAACACCTGGCCCCACGTCGGCTTCTCCAGGAACCGCTCGACCTTGCCCTCTTCGTCGACGATGGTGATACCGAATTCCAGTGGGTTGGGGACACGCGTCAGGCAGACAGTGACCAGCGAATCCTTTTCCTTGTGGAAGTTGATCAGCTCGGTGAGGTCGAAGTCGGTCAGGGCATCACCGGAGATGACGAGGAACGTGTCGTCCTTCAACGCCTCTTCGGCGTTCTTGACACTCCCGGCAGTACCGAGTGGCTTCTCCTCATTGGCATAGGTGAGCTCCATGCCGAGCTCCTCGCCGTCACCGAAGTAGTTCTTGACCAGTGAGGCAAGGAACTGGACAGTTACGACAGTCTCGTTGAGCCCATGCCTTTTGAGCAGCCGCAGAACGTGCTCCATGATCGGCCGGTTGGCCACCGGCAGGAGCGGCTTGGGCATGCTTGAGGTCATGGGACGAAGGCGCGTGCCTTCGCCACCGGCCATCACGACGGCCTTCATGTCGGAAGCGTCCTCCTCGAAGAGACGACGGTCTAGCCGACTTCACCCGTCCGAATTGTCCCGCACTTTTCCCTCGCGGGCCATCGCACCGCTACGGCCGCACGTTCGGCGAGCTCAATCGGTCATGGCGTCCGCACGAACCAGGCGGCGGACTTGCACCACATAGAGGACTCCTGCCCACCAGTAGAGGGTTGTACCCCATCCTGCGAACGCCCATCCGAAAATAGCAGCGAGTGACGAGATCCATCCACTCCCGTCACTGAGCAACAGCAAGGGGAAGGCGTACATCAGGTTGAAGGTGGCGGCCTTCCCGAGGAAGTTCACCTGCGGCGGCGGATAGCCGTGACGCCTGAGGATGCCCACCATCACCAGCAGGACCAGTTCCCGCCCAAGCAGTACAGCGGTCAACCAGATCGGCAGGATCTCTCGCCACGTAAGACCAACCAGGGTCGAGAGAATGTAGAGCCGGTCGGCCGCGGGATCAAGAAGCCGGCCGAGACTGCTGATCTGGTTCCAGCGTCGGGCAAGTTTGCCGTCCAGGTAGTCACTGATCCCGCTGAGAGCCAGCACCAACAGCGCCCAGCCATCACTCTTCGGTCCCCCGAACTCGGGCCTGAGGATCAGCCACAGGAAGAGGGGCACGCCGGCGAGCCGCGCCAGGCTGAGGATGTTCGGGATGGTGAGGACCCGGTCCGTCTGGACGCGAGTCTCCTGGACCTCCAACCGGGGGCCTCCTGTCGAAAACGAGCCAACTATGCCCATTGACCTTACCTCAATGCAAAAAAGCTCTGGCTCTCGGGCCAGGTGCCCGAGAGCCAGAGCTCTAAAAGGAGTTCGGCGGTGTCCTACTCTCCCACAGGGTCCCCCCTGCAGTACCATCGGCGCTGTGAGGCTTAGCTTCCGGGTTCGGAATGTAACCGGGCGTTTCCCTCACGCTATGACCACCGAAACACTGTGAAACTGTGAACGCCGCACCACGCGCGGTGGCGTGGGGCTGTTCGTGGTTTCAGAACCAACACAGTGGACGCGAGCAACTGAGGACAAGCCCTCGGCCTATTAGTACCGGTCAACTCCACCCCTTGCGGGGCTTCCATATCCGGCCTATCAACCCAGTCGTCTACTGGGAGCCTTACCCCATCTAGTGGGTGGGAGTCCTCATCTCGAAGCAGGCTTCCCGCTTAGATGCTTTCAGCGGTTATCCCTCCCGAACGTAGCCAACCAGCCATGCCCTTGGCAGAACAACTGGCACACCAGAGGTTCGTCCGTCCCGGTCCTCTCGTACTAGGGACAGCCCTTCTCAAGACTCCTGCGCGCACAGCGGATAGGGACCGAACTGTCTCACGACGTTCTAAACCCAGCTCGCGTACCGCTTTAATGGGCGAACAGCCCAACCCTTGGGACCGACTCCAGCCCCAGGATGCGACGAGCCGACATCGAGGTGCCAAACCATCCCGTCGATATGGACTCTTGGGGAAGATCAGCCTGTTATCCCCGGGGTACCTTTTATCCGTTGAGCGACGGCGCTTCCACAAGCCACCGCCGGATCACTAGTCCCGACTTTCGTCCCTGCTCGACCCGTCGGTCTCACAGTCAAGCTCCCTTGTGCACTTACACTCAACACCTGATTGCCAACCAGGCTGAGGGAACCTTTGGGCGCCTCCGTTACCCTTTGGGAGGCAACCGCCCCAGTTAAACTACCCATCAGACACTGTCCCTGATCCGGATCACGGACCCAGGTTAGACATCCAGCACGACCAGACTGGTATTTCAACGACGACTCCACCCACACTGGCGTGTGGACTTCACAGTCTCCCAGCTATCCTACACAAGCCGAACCGAACACCAATATCAAACTGTAGTAAAGGTCCCGGGGTCTTTCCGTCCTGCTGCGCGAAACGAGCATCTTTACTCGTAGTGCAATTTCACCGGGCCTATGGTTGAGACAGTCGAGAAGTCGTTACGCCATTCGTGCAGGTCGGAACTTACCCGACAAGGAATTTCGCTACCTTAGGATGGTTATAGTTACCACCGCCGTTTACTGGCGCTTAAGTTCTCAGCTTCGCCCACCCGAAGGTGAGCTAACCGGTCCCCTTAACGTTCCAGCACCGGGCAGGCGTCAGTCCGTATACATCGCCTTACGGCTTCGCACGGACCTGTGTTTTTAGTAAACAGTCGCTTCTCGCTGGTCTCTGCGGCCACCCCCAGCTCGGAGAGCAAGTCTCTTCACCGGGCGCGGCCCCCCTTCTCCCGAAGTTACGGGGGCATTTTGCCGAGTTCCTTAACCATAGTTCACCCGAACGCCTCGGTATTCTCTACCTGACCACCTGAGTCGGTTTAGGGTACGGGCCGCCATGAAACTCGCTAGAGGCTTTTCTCGACAGCATAGGATCATCCACTTCACCACAATCGGCTCGGCATCAGGTCTCAGCCACACGTGCGACGGATTTACCTGTCGCACGGCCTACACCCTTACCCCGGGACAACCACCGCCCGGGATGGACTACCTTCCTGCGTCACCCCATCACTCACCTACTAACCGCTTGGTCCGGCGGCTCCACCACTCCGTGCTTGTCCGAAGACGCACACGGCGGTTTCACGGCCTTAGCATCACGATGCTCGATGTTTGACGCTCCACAGCGGGTACCGGAATATCAACCGGTTATCCATCGACTACGCCTGTCGGCCTCGCCTTAGGTCCCGACTTACCCTGGGCAGATCAGCTTGACCCAGGAACCCTTAGTCAATCGGCGCACACGTTTCTCACGTGTGTATCGCTACTCATGCCTGCATTCTCACTCGTCAACCGTCCACGACTCGCTTACGCGGCCGCTTCACCCGGCAGACGACGCTCCCCTACCCATCACAGCGGGCGTTGGCCCTCATGCTGCAATGACACGACTTCGGCGGTACGCTTGAGCCCCGCTACATTGTCGGCGCGGAATCACTTGACCAGTGAGCTATTACGCACTCTTTCAAGGGTGGCTGCTTCTAAGCCAACCTCCTGGTTGTCTCTGCGACTCCACATCCTTTCCCACTTAGCGTACGCTTAGGGGCCTTAGTCGATGCTCTGGGCTGTTTCCCTCTCGACCATGGAGCTTATCCCCCACAGTCTCACTGCCGCGCTCTCACTTACCGGCATTCGGAGTTTGGCTAAGGTCAGTAACCCGGTAGGGCCCATCGCCTATCCAGTGCTCTACCTCCGGCAAGAAACACACGACGCTGCACCTAAATGCATTTCGGGGAGAACCAGCTATCACGGAGTTTGATTGGCCTTTCACCCCTAACCACAGGTCATCCCCCAGGTTTTCAACCCTGGTGGGTTCGGTCCTCCACGAAGTCTTACCTCCGCTTCAACCTGCCCATGGCTAGATCACTCCGCTTCGGGTCTTGAGCGCGCTACTCTACCGCCCTGTTCGGACTCGCTTTCGCTACGGCTTCCCCACCCGGGTTAACCTCGCAACACACCGCAAACTCGCAGGCTCATTCTTCAAAAGGCACGCAGTCACGAGAATGAAGCAAGCTCCATTCCGACGCTCCCACGGCTTGTAGGCACACGGTTTCAGGTACTATTTCACTCCCCTCCCGGGGTACTTTTCACCATTCCCTCACGGTACTATCCGCTATCGGTCACCAGGGAATATTTAGGCTTAGCGGGTGGTCCCGCCAGATTCACACGGGATTTCTCGGGCCCCGTGCTACTTGGGTGTCTCTCAGACGAGCCGCTGACGTTTCGACTACGGGGGTCTTACCCTCTACGCCGGACCTTTCGCATGTCCTTCGCCTACATCAACGGTTTCTGACTCGCCGACCGGCCGGCAGACCGGTCAAGAGAGATCCCACAACCCCCACGACGCAACCCCTGCCGGGTCTCACACGTCGTAGGTTTGGCCTCATCCGGTTTCGCTCGCCACTACTCCCGGAATCACGGTTGTTTTCTCTTCCTGCGGGTACTGAGATGTTTCACTTCCCCGCGTTCCCTCCACATGCCCTATGTGTTCAGGCATGGGTGACAGCCCATGACGACTGCCGGGTTTCCCCATTCGGACACCCCCGGATCAAAGCCTGGTTGACGACTCCCCGGGCCTATCGTGGCCTCCCACGTCCTTCATCGGTTCCTGGTGCCAAGGCATCCACCGTGCGCCCTTAAAAACTTGGCCACAGATGCTCGCGTCCACTGTGCAGTTCTCAAACAACGACCAGCCACCCATCACACACCACCGTGATGCACTGGGGCCGGCATCCGAAGGACGAGCAGCGCTCGCACCCTCAGACACCCAACAGCGTGCCCGGCACGGCCAGCCGACCAGATCAGCGTTCCACGCCCTTGCGGGCAGTACTAGCGCCTGGTCCATCCTGGACCGTGCCGAATAATCAACGTTCCACCCATGAGCAACCGGCATCGGACGTTCGCCGATGTACCGGCCCCTGAACCGGGCAAGCCCGGCTTAGAAGTGCTCCTTAGAAAGGAGGTGATCCAGCCGCACCTTCCGGTACGGCTACCTTGTTACGACTTCGTCCCAATCGCCAGTCCCACCTTCGACAGCTCCCTCCCGCGAACGGGTTGGGCCACCGGCTTCGGGTGTTACCGACTTTCGTGACGTGACGGGCGGTGTGTACAAGGCCCGGGAACGTATTCACCGCAGCACTGCTGATCTGCGATTACTAGCGACTCCGACTTCATGGGGTCGAGTTGCAGACCCCAATCCGAACTGAGACCGGCTTTTTGAGATTCGCTCCACCTCACGGTATCGCAGCTCATTGTACCGGCCATTGTAGCACGTGTGCAGCCCAAGACATAAGGGGCATGATGACTTGACGTCGTCCCCACCTTCCTCCGAGTTGACCCCGGCGGTCTCCCGTGAGTCCCCAGCACCACAAGGGCCTGCTGGCAACACGGGACAAGGGTTGCGCTCGTTGCGGGACTTAACCCAACATCTCACGACACGAGCTGACGACAGCCATGCACCACCTGTACACCGACCACAAGGGGGCGCCTGTCTCCAGACGTTTCCGGTGTATGTCAAGCCTTGGTAAGGTTCTTCCGCGTTGCGTCGAATTAAGCCACATGCTCCGCCGCTTGTGCGGGCCCCCGTCAATTCCTTTGAGTTTTAGCCTTGCGGCCGTACTCCCCAGGCGGGGAACTTAATGCGTTAGCTGCGGCACCGACGACGTGGAATGTCGCCAACACCTAGTTCCCACCGTTTACGGCGTGGACTACCAGGGTATCTAATCCTGTTCGCTCCCCACGCTTTCGCTCCTCAGCGTCAGTAATGGCCCAGAGATCCGCCTTCGCCACCGGTGTTCCTCCTGATATCTGCGCATTTCACCGCTACACCAGGAATTCCGATCTCCCCTACCACACTCTAGCCAGCCCGTATCGAATGCAGACCCGGGGTTAAGCCCCGGGCTTTCACACCCGACGTGACAAGCCGCCTACGAGCTCTTTACGCCCAATAATTCCGGACAACGCTTGCGCCCTACGTATTACCGCGGCTGCTGGCACGTAGTTAGCCGGCGCTTCTTCTGCAGGTACCGTCACTTGCGCTTCTTCCCTGCTGAAAGAGGTTTACAACCCGAAGGCCGTCATCCCTCACGCGGCGTCGCTGCATCAGGCTTGCGCCCATTGTGCAATATTCCCCACTGCTGCCTCCCGTAGGAGTCTGGGCCGTGTCTCAGTCCCAGTGTGGCCGGTCGCCCTCTCAGGCCGGCTACCCGTCGTCGCCTTGGTGAGCCGTTACCTCACCAACAAGCTGATAGGCCGCGGGCCCATCCTTCACCGCCGGAGCTTTCCACCATCAAAGATGCCCAAGATGGTCGTATCCGGTATTAGACCCCGTTTCCAGGGCTTGTCCCAGAGTGAAGGGCAGATTGCCCACGTGTTACTCACCCGTTCGCCACTAATCCACCCCGGAGGGCTTCATCGTTCGACTTGCATGTGTTAAGCACGCCGCCAGCGTTCGTCCTGAGCCAGGATCAAACTCTCCGTGAATGTTTACCGGTCATCCGGTGCAACACCACGAGAGCGGAACAGCCGGGCGGAATAGGCCCGGCCGTTCACAGCGTCCTCGCTGTGTTATTTCAAAGGAACCTCGCCCCGGCCTGACGGCCGGAGACGGGGCATCAACATATCTGGCGTTGATTTTTGGCACGCTGTTGAGTTCTCAAGGAACGGACGCTTCCTTCGTACTCACCCTCTCGGGCTTTCCTCCGGGCGCTTCCCTTCGGTGTTCCAAACTCTATCAGTGTTTTTCCGTCTCTCTGACCACCGTCCTGCGGGCATGCAGAAGGTGACCCCGAGATAGGATCTGACGAGTTGGATGCTGCCAGGCCTAGGCGCTCGTTGCGTCGCTCGGTCCCAAGCAGGGGTACGACTCTACACGGGGCTCCGGAGTGGGCGCAAATCGATTTGTGCTGTGCTCTAGGGCGGCCAAGCGGGACCTCGCATGCGGAACCGGGACTTCATATGACATACCCTGCTGACCAGTGTGCCGTCCGGGACAGGCAGTGACGGCCCATATACATCGCCACCTCTGGGAGGCTTCCCATGACCACCGTGACGTCCCCGATTGCCGGACGCACCATCGGGCTGGCCGCCGTGCCGGATCCGGTCTTCTCCGGGGCCATGGTCGGCCCGGGTACCGCCATCGACCCCGTCCGTGAGCCCTCCGAGGCCGTCTCTCCCGTGGACGGAGTCATCGTCTCCCTCCATCCGCACGCCTTCGTCGTCGTGGACGGCGAGGGGCATGGTGTGCTCACTCACCTCGGCATCGACACCGTGCAGCTCAACGGTGAGGGCTTCGAAGTGCTCGTGAACAAGGGGGACACCGTGACGCGCGGTCAGAGCATCGTGCGCTGGGACCCTGCCGCCGTCGAGGCCGTCGGCAAGTCGCCGGTGTGCCCGATTGTGGCGCTGGAGGCCACGGCCGAATCCCTCTCCGAACTCCGTACGGACGGCGACGTCAAGGCCGGCGACAGTCTCTTCGTCTGGAAGTGACGTCATTGCCGTCGTAAGACGGCGTGTAGGACAACCACCGCGGCGGCGGGACCCGCCGCACTATCGGAGACGGGTGAGATGGAGACAACGCTGCGAGGCGTCGGTGTGAGTCACGGGGTGGCGATCGGCGAGGTTCGGCACATGGGAACGGCGGTGCTCGAGCCGCCTGCCAAGCAGATCCCGGCGGAAGAGGCGGAGCGTGAACAGGGGCGCGCCCGCCAGGCCGTGGAAGCCGTGGCGGCCGACCTGATAGCGCGCGGAAATCTGGCAGGGGGCGAAGCCCAGGGGGTGCTCGAGGCGCAGGCCATGATGGCTCAGGACCCCGAACTGATGGCGGACGTGGACCGGCGGATCGCCGTCGGCAGCACCGCCGAGCGCGCGGTGTACGACGCCTTCGCCGCGTACCGGGATCTCCTCGCTGGCGCCGGTGAGTACCTGGCCGGCCGGGTGGCCGACCTCGATGACGTGCGGAATCGCATCGTCGCACGGCTGCTCGGCGTGCCCATGCCTGGTGTCCCGGACAGCGACGAGCCGTATGTCCTCGTCGCGCGCGATCTTGCGCCGGCCGACACTGCGCTGCTGGACCCGACACTGGTCCTCGGCTTTGTCACCGAGGAGGGCGGTCCGACCAGCCACAGCGCGATCCTGGCGCGGGCTCTGGGTGTGCCGGCCGTGGTGGCCCTGCCGGGTGCCGGTGAACTCACCGAGGGCACGGTCATCGCGGTCGACGGCAGCACCGGCGAGATCTTCGTGGCTCCCAGCGACGAGAAGAAGGCGCAGCTGGAGGCTTCGGCCGCTCAGCGAAAGGCGGCGCTGGCCGCGTCGACCGGGCCGGGTGCCACGTCCGACGGCCACAAGGTGCCGCTACTCGCCAACGTCGGAGGTCCCGCGGACGTTCCGGCCGCGGTGGAGGCGGGTGCCGAAGGTGTCGGTCTGTTCCGGACCGAGTTCCTCTTCCTGGACGACAGCAAGAAGGCTCCTTCCGAGGAGAAGCAGGTCGAGGCCTACCGACAGGTTCTCGAGGCGTTTCCCGAAGGCCGCGTCGTGGTCCGTGTACTGGACGCGGGCGCGGACAAGCCGTTGGACTTCCTGACGCCGGCCGATGAGCCGAACCCGGCCCTGGGTGTGCGTGGGCTGCGCACGCTGCTGGACCACCCCCAGGTGCTGCGCACGCAGCTGACCGCTCTCGCGAAGGCCGCCGAGGGTCTGCCGGTCTACCTCGAGGTGATGGCTCCGATGGTGGCGGACCGCATCGATGCCAAGGCGTTCGCGGACGCGTGCCGGGAGGCCGGTCTGCAGGCCAAGTTCGGCGCGATGGTGGAGATTCCGTCGGCAGCGCTGCGGGCGCGTTCGATCCTGCAGGAGGTCGAGTTCCTGTCGTTGGGGACCAACGACCTCGCGCAGTACACCTTCGCCGCCGACCGTCAGGTGGGTGCCGTGTCCCGTCTGCAGGACCCGTGGCAGCCCGCGCTGCTGGACCTGGTCGCGGTGTCCGCCGAGGCGGCGAGGGCTGAGGGCAAGAGCTGCGGTGTCTGTGGTGAGGCCGCTTCCGACCCGCTGCTCGCGTGTGTGCTGACGGGTCTGGGTGTCACCTCCCTTTCCATGGGTGCGGCGTCGATTCCTTATGTCCGGGCGACACTGGCGAAGTACACGCTGGCGCAGTGCGAGCGCGCTGCGGCAGCTGCGCGGGCGGCGGACAGCGCCGAGGAGGCGCGCAGCGCGGCTCAGGCGGTCCTTTCCGGCGAGTAGGGGAACCGGCCACCGGCAGATCCTTTTCTGGGGCGCTCCACCTGCGGGTGGAGCGCCCCTTCGTCGTCAGGTGTTCAGTGGTGGTGCTCCGTGGTCGGTCCTCCGTCCGGTCCCAGGTCGGGTGGTTCGCAGTAGTCGACGCCTGATTCGGGGGCGATGAGGTCTCCCGATTCGATGTCGGTGCAGTAGGCGTCGAAGACCTCGCCGGCGCTGAGGGGTTCGAGGCCGTCTCCGCGGAGGCGCCATCCGTAGATGCGGTCTGCGGTTCCGGGAGTGGTCGTCCGCATGACGAGTCCGCCGGGGGTCTGGGTGGCAATGCCCAGGGCCAGGACGGTGCTGAATTCGAGGGCTTCGGCCTCGTCGAGTCGCGTGGTGCCCTCGGTGTCGTCTGCGTGGAGGACGGCGACGAGGGTCTCCGGCGTGGCTGAGACGCTGCACACGAGGTGCCGGTTGCCCGGCGGGGCCGTGTCGAGAATGCGGACGAGGAGGTTTGTGGCGCGGGCGAACGCGGCACGGCCGAGGTCCTCGCCGCAGGTTGCGCAGGCGCCGAGGCGGGCCAGGAGCGTCGAGGCGTATTCCCAGGTCGCTTGCCGGACCGCTTCGTCGACGAGTACGGGAACCAGGTCGGTGAGGGTCTGGCCTTCGTAGGGAACGGTGGAGCCCGTGGCCGCCAGTTCCGCTGTGAAGCGGGTGCGGCTCGCCGGGATGTCGGGGTCGAGTCCCTGCTCCGCGCAGAACTCGGCGTACTCCCGTGGGTCGAAGAGAGCCACCGTGGTGTGGCTGCCCTGCGAGGCGCGTGTCCTGAGCAGGGATTCGACCTCCTGGAGGTAGGTCTTGTGGTCGTCGAAGGTGAAACTGCGGTAGCGCCGCATGGCGCGGAAGTCGTGTTCATCGGTCAGCAGGCCGATGATGCCGGCGATTTCGCGGCGCAGGACGCGTCGCATGGTCTGGTGGTCGGTGTGCGCCATCTTTCCCCCTGTGCGCAGTCGATCAATGCTCACTCACAGTAACCGGCCGCACTGACAACGGTGTCCGAGATGGTCGATCGCTGACGAACAGCACAGGTCACAGCGGGCATGGCCGACTGGCGTGCTTGGGCCTCGGACGTCGACGTCGTGGTCGGTGAACGGGAGGCAGCCGTGCTTGATCGCTTGCGGTGCGGGGGGTCAGGCTCGCTTGCGGCCCAGGTCCTCGTAGAAGTGGAGCAGCTCGAGGTTGTCGATGGAGCCGGGGTTGACGGCCTTGTCGAGGGGGGTGCCCTGGAGCAGGCGTTTGACCGGGACCTCGATGCGCTTTCCGGTGAGGGTGTGCGGGACTCCGGGCACCTCGATGATGTCGTCGGGGATGTGGCGCGGTGAGAGCTGCTCTCGGATGGTCTGCTTGATGCGGTTCACGAGGGTTTCGTCGAGGGTGGCTCCGGGGGCAAGGTGCACGAACAGGGGCATCCAGTAGCCGCCGTCGGGCTGTTCGATGCCGATGACGAGGGATTCCTTGATCTCGGGGAGGCGTTCTACGGCTTCGTAGATGTCGGCTGAGCCCATGCGCACGCCCTGCCGGTTGAGGGTGGAGTCGGAGCGGCCGTGGATGACCACGGAGCCTCGGGAGGTGACAGTGATCCAGTCGCCGTGGCGCCACACGCCGGGGTAGGTGTCGAAGTAGCTGTCGTGGTAGCGGCTGCCGTCCGGGTCGTTCCAGAAGCAGATCGGCATGGACGGCATGGGGTTGGTGACCACTAGCTCGCCGACCTCGTCGATCAGAGGTGTGCCGCTCGGGTCCCAGGACTGCAGGTCGGTGCCCAGGCCGGGCGCCTGGAGTTCACCGATGTACACGGGCAGGGTCGGTACGGCTCCTGCGAAGCAGGAGCACACATCCGTGCCGCCGCTGACGGAAGCGATCCACAGGTCGTCGCGGACCTCGTCGTGGAGCCAGCGGAATCCGTCGGGGGGCAGGGGCGATCCGGTGGTGGCGACACATTGCACTGTGGAGAGGTCGTAGTCCCGCGCGGGGTGCAGGTCTGCTTTGCGGCAGGCCATGACATACGCGGCCGAGGTGCCGTAGAGGGTGGCTGCCGTGCGTTCGGCGACGCGCCATTGGGCGCCTGTGTCGGGGTAGCCGGGGCTGCCGTCGTAGAGGACGATCGTGGTGCCGGTCAGGAGGCCGGAGACGAGGAAATTCCACATCATCCAGCCGGTCGACGTGTACCAGAAGAAGCGGTCCTCGGGGCCGAGGTCGCAGTGCAGGCCGAGTTGCTTGAGGTGTTCGACGAGGATGCCGCCCTGGGACTGGACGATGGCCTTGGGGAGGCCGGTCGTGCCGGAGGAATACAGCACCCACAGGGGGTGGTCGAAGGGGACCTGCTCGAAGTGCGGGTCGGTGTCCGCGCTCGTCAAGGTGGACCATTCCAGCGCTCCGTCGGGTGCTTCCGTGCCGAGGAGGGGGATGTGCACGACGGCGCGCAGGGTGGGCAGCTCGCGGCGCAGCTCGGCAACGGTGTCCCGGCGGTCGTGCTGCTTGCCGCCGTAGCGGTAGCCGTCG
This sequence comes from Streptomyces sp. F001, assembly GCF_004187715.1. Taxonomy (GTDB): domain Bacteria; phylum Actinomycetota; class Actinomycetes; order Streptomycetales; family Streptomycetaceae; genus Streptomyces; species Streptomyces flavusporus. Next base: position 690,808 of record NZ_QZWF01000001.1, read on the forward strand.
ACGGTGAACAGGACCACCGGTTCGACCTGCTGGAAGCGGTCGAGGACGCTGCGGGCGCCGAAGTCGGGGGCACAGGACGTCCAGACGCCGCCGACAGTGGCCGTGGCGAGGAGGGCGACGACGGCCTGCGGGATGTTCGGAAGGTAGCCGCTGACGCGGTCTCCTGGGCGGACGCCGAGGGCGCGCAGTTCAGCGGCCAGGGAGCCGACCTGGCGGCGCAGCTCGGACCACGTGACCGGGCGCGGCTCGTGGGTCTCGTCGACGCACAGGAGGGCCGGTTCGTCCGGCCGGGTCGTGGCTGCGCGCAGGGCGTGCTCGGCGTAGTTCAGGGTCGCGTCGGAGAACCACTGCGCGCCGGGCATCGATCGATCACCGAGCACGCGCGCGTAGGGGGTCGAGAACCGGACGTCGAACCATTCGGTGACGGCTTCCCAGAACGTCTCGAGCTCGTCGACGGACCAGCGGTGCAGCGCGGCGTAGCCGCCCTCGGACGGGGCACCGTGGTGCTCGGCTGCCCAGGCCTGGAACTTGGTGATCTGTGCCTGGGTGATGCGTTCCGGGTCTGGCTGCCAGAGCGGCTGGGGGTTCACGATCGACATGAGGCGGCTCCCGGGCTGTGCGCGTCGTGTGGCGTCGCTCGCGCACGGGCTGGGGTGCGCGCGTGACGCGGCTGTCACGGACGATGCCATGTGATCGACTTGTACACCAGGGTGCCACCCACATAGTCCGCGTCGTGAAGATGTGGTCGTGGCACGGGTGAACGGCAGTTGAACGGCACCCTCTTATGGGCCGGTCAATGGCAGGCTGAGCAGCATGGACGGTCGTGACCTGGTGCGTTCGGTGAAGGCGGTGGGTTCCGTGCGGGCGGCCCAGGGATTGCGTACCGTTCGGGCGGCGTGGCGCAGAAGGCGCGCCGACGCCGCTGGGCTGCCGCCGCGGGGTGCCGAGCGCGCGAGAGTGCCCGGACAGGTGCGGGATGTGGAACCGGGGCAGGGTGGTGGCACTCTGCGGTTCGACAGGTCCCGGCTGCGGATCGTCGTCGCGGTGAACGGGGCCGTCTTCTGGGGCTGGGACGGTGTGGGGCCGGAGCCCTCGTACGCGCTCGCCGGGCGCTGCCCGGAGCCCGACCCCCGCGCGGTGCTGGAGCCGGACAAGGACGGCGGCTGGCGCGTCGTGGCCGAGCGGGTGACCGTCGTGGTGTCGCGGAACGGTGCTGTCGAGGTGCGCACCCCCGGGGGCGTGACCCTGCGTCGCGCTCTGCCGCCGCGGTGGTGGGAGCCGGTCGGAGGAGACCGGGCGCGTTGGTTGCAGCGGTCGGAGGTGCCGGCGGACGCGCGTTTCTTCGGACTCGGCGGGCGCGCATCCGGGCCGCGGTTGCGGGACGGTACGTACCGGCTGTGGAACACCGATCCGGGCCGCGCGTTCGCGCCTGGGGACGATCCGCTGTACATCACGATGCCCGTGCAGTTCGTGGTGGCCGATGCGGGCTCGCATCTGGTGTTCCATGACAGCACGTGGGATGGCACCGTCACGCTGCGGGAGGGCGAGGAGGGGGCCGGTTCCGGACACGACCGGGCAGGGATGAGCGAACTGCGCATGGACGGCGGTCCGCTGCGGTGCTGGGTGATCGTGGGCACTCCCGCGCGCGTGCTGCTTGCCTGGGCCTCGCTCACCGGGGCGCCCGCGCTGCCGCCGGCATGGGCGCTGGGCCACCATCACGCGCGGTGGGGCTTCGGCAGTGAGCAGGAGGTACGGCGGATCGTCGCAGGGTATCGGGAGCATGGCCTGCCGCTCGACGCGGTCCATCTGGACATCGACCACTACGACGCCCACCAGGTGTTCACCGTGGACCACGAGCACTTTCCGAAGTTGCCGGAGCTTGCCGAGGAGCTGCAGCGGGACGGGATCCGGCTGGTGTCCATCGTCGATCCGGCGGTGAAGGCCGAGCCCGGCAACGACGTGTACGACAGCGGGTCGGCGGAGGACGCGTTTGTGCGGGACGGCTCGGGAGAGCTGGTGCGGGGCGTGGTGTGGCCGGGCGAGGTGGTGTACCCGGACTTCACGCACGCGCGCGTACGTGAGTGGTGGGGTGGCCTCTATGAGGAGCGGCTCGCTCAGGGGTTCTCCGGGTTCTGGCACGACATGAACGAGCCGACGTCGTTCGCGGCCTTCGGCGAACCGACCCTGCCGAGATCGTCCCGGCATGCCCTGGAGGGGCGGGGCGGCGACCATCGCGAGGCGCACAACGTGTACGCGCTGTGCATGGCGATGGCGGGATACGAGGGGCTGCGCGAACTGGCGCCACAGCAGCGGCCGTTTGTGTTCTCGCGCTCTGGCTGGGTCGGCATGCAGCGCTACGGAGGCACCTGGTCCGGTGACGTGGCGACGGGCTGGCCGGGGCTGCGGGCGTCACTGTCGCTGGTCATTGGGCTGGGCCTGTGCGGAGTGCCGTATTCGGGGCCGGACGTGGGCGGCTTCGACGGAAGTCCGTCGCCCGAGCTGTATCTGCGCTGGTTCCAGTTCGGAGCGTACCTGCCGCTGTTCCGCACGCATGCGAGTCTGCGAGCGGGGCGCAGGGAGCCGTGGGAGTTCGGCGCCGAGGTGCTGGAGCATGCTCGCGTGGCGCTCGTCGAACGTCGGCGGCTCCTGCCGTACTTCATGACGCTGTCGCACCTGGCCCGCCGTACAGGGGCGCCCTATGTGCGGCCGCTGTGGTGGGGCGCGCCCGAGGACCGGGCTCTGCGGGACTGCGAGGACGCCTTCCTGCTGGGCGACTGCCTACTGGTGGCGCCCGTGCTCGATCCCGGCGCGGACCGGCGTGCCGTGCAGCTGCCCCGGGGGCTCTGGTACGACACGGCCACGGAGCAGATGTACGAGGGGCCCGCGCAGGTTCTCGTCGAAGCCCCTTTGTCGCGGATTCCGGTGCTCGCGCGCGCGGGTTCCGTCCTCCCTGTGCGCGGGGATGACGGCGCACTGGAGCTGGAGGTGTGGGCTCCCGCTCCGGGACGCGGTGGAGGCGGGCTGGTCGTCCCGGACGTCGGCGACGGGTGGGAGGAATCGGAGATCGAGCGGTATGCCGTGCGTTGGGAGGGCTCGCGGGTGGTCGTCGAGCGGGAGGATGCCGACCGCATGGGCGAGCCGCCCCATCCGGTGCGTGTACGCGGGCTCGGGGACCGCTGACGTCAGACGTACCTGCCCTCGAACCAGGCTCGGACGGCGAGCGTGTGCAGGGGGAAGGCGAGTTCCTCGGGCCTGCGCAGGAGATGCCAGCCCTCCGTCTCGTCAGTGGCAGCCGACTCCGGGAGGCTGTCGGCGGGACGTTCCGGAAGGACACCGAACACCAGCAGATGGCCGTCGGGCGAGCTCATCGCGTCGACAAGCCGTACCTCGCGGCTCGCCGCCTCGATGCCCGTCTCCTCCTTGAGCTCTCGGACGACGGCGTGCCGCCAGTCCTCACGGTCGTCGATGTAACCGCCGGGCAATGCGATGCCCCCGCGCGCGGGGGCCACGGTTCGGATGACGACGACCAGAGCAGTGCCCTTGGTGTCGTAGACCGGCTGGAGGGCGACCGCCACCGGGAGTGGATTGCGGTACGCGACGGTGCCGCAGGCCGGGCAGGTGCGGGGCCAGCCGGAGACGCCCTCTCCGTAGGGCGATCCGCAGCTCGAACAGTGGGAGTTCGGCGCGGGGTTGGGGATGAGGTGTTGAGTCTCGGACACGCGGCGGACTGTAGCCGATCTTGGAGAGGGCGTCTTCCCCAGGCCGCTCAGTGGTCGTGGGCGAGCGACTTCGCCGACACGGGGAAGTCGAAGTAGGTGTCCGGGTAAGGCTCGGGCTTGTACGTGTAGTGCCACCATTCCTCGGCCAGGTTCACGAATCCGAGGTCTTCCAGGACGTTCTTGAGCAGGAGCCGGTTGGCCCGCTGCTCGCTCTGGATGCGCGGGTCGAGGGTGTGGGAGAGGGTGTCGAAGCAGTCGAATCCGGTGCCCATGTCGACGGTGTTGTCGGGGAAACGCTCGCTCTGGGGTGCGTAACAGGGCACGAGGGGTTCTCTGGGGGCGTAGGGCCGGGCCGGCCTGGCCGGGAGCTTCACGATCGTGAGATCCACGGTGGAGCCGCGGCTGTGGCCGGACTTCTCGGCGATGTAGCCGTCCGCGAACAGGCGGGTCTTGTCGACATTCGGATAGAACTCGTTCTTCATGGCCTGGTCGTCGAGATCCTTGGCCCAGCGGACGAAGTGGTTCACGGCTCGCTGTGGCCGGTAGCAATCGTAGACCTTCAGTGTGTAGCCCTGGCGCAACAAGATCGCCTGGGCCTCGTGGAGCGCCTCGGCGGCGGGGCGGGTGAGAATGCAGAGGGGCTGCCGGTAGCCGTCGATGCGCTCACCCACGAAATTGTGCGGGGTGAAGTAGCGCATCTCCTGAATGATCGTCCGGTCCACGGTGCGCAGTGCGACGAAGCCGTCGGGCGCCTTGGGCTCGGTCTTCGCCTGGGCGGTGGCGGAGGCGGTGGTCAGAGCCAGCGCGGCGGCGAATGAGGTGATCAGGCCGCGGACCACCAGGGAAAGTCGTGTCATGTCTCCTACATATTGCCGGAGAGATCGGCATCCGGGAAGCGGTAGGGGGCAGTGCGCGTCCGATCGGGTGACGGAACGAGCTTGCCGTGACAGACTTCTGACGGACCGTCAGTTCTGTTTGCCGTGCGGGAGGACCATTGCGTATATGCACACCCGTGGTGGCCGGATGGTTCACCGGTGACGGGGACGGCTTCCGTCTCCTGGGCACGCGCTGCTCGGCCTGCGCCGCGGTCTTCTTTCCGCGTGAGGACGCCCATTGCCGCAACCCCGGGTGTTCCGGCGGGGCTCTGCAGGAAGTGCCCCTCTCGCGCCGGGGCCGCATCTGGTCGTACACGGACAGCCGGTACCGGCCCCCGTCACCGTATGTGACCGATCCGGAACTTCCGTGGGAGCCGTACACGTTGACCGCTGTGGAGCTGGAGTCCGAGCGGATCGTGGTTCTGGGGCAGGCAGTTCCCGGAGTGACCGTCGCCGACCTGGCGGTGGGCATGGAGGTGGAGGTCGTTCCCGGCGTGCTTTACGAGGACGCGGAGACGATCTGGACGACATGGAACTGGCGGCCTACGGGGGTGACGAAGTGATGGGAGACGTGGCGGTGCTCGGGGCCGGCATGCACCCGTGGGGCAAGTGGGGGCGCAGCTTCGTTGAGTACGGAGCGACGGCGGCCCGCGCGGCGCTCGCCGACGCCGGGCTGGACTGGCTGCAGGTCGGCTCGATCGTCGGCGCGGACACCGTACGCGGCGGCTATCCGGGGTATGTGGCCGGGGCGACGTTCGCCAGGGCGCTGGGCTGGCAGGGGGCGCGGGTGACCAGCGTGTACGCGGCGTGCGCATCAGGGGCACAGGCCGTGTACAGCGCGCGGGCCCAGATCCTCGCGGGGCTCGCGGACGTGGTGCTCGTGGTGGGCGCCGATGCCGCGCCCAAGGGGTTCTTCCGGCCGGCCGGCGGTGACCGGCCCGACGACCCCGACTGGCTTCGGTTCAGAGTGCTCGGAGCGACCAATCCGACGTACTTCGGGCTCTACGCGCGGCGAAGGATGGCCGTCCACGGGGACACCTTGGACGACTTCGCGCAGGTCAAGGTGAAGAACGCAGCGCTGGGTGCGCTGAATCCGAACGCGCGCTACCGCAAGAGGGTCACCGCGGAGGACGTCGCCGCCTCTCCGGTGGTCGCCGATCCGCTGCGGCTGCTCGACATCTGCGCGACCTCGGACGGCGGGGCGGCGCTGGTGCTGTCCAGCATGGAGTTCGCGCGGCGGCACGGGGTGGACCGGCCGGTGCGGATACGGGCGGTGTCCACGGTGACGCCGCGCTACCCCAACACGGTGCTGGACCTGCCGGACATCGCAACGGACCCCGCTGCGGCAGCGGCGAGCGCCACCGAGCCGTTCCGGGCGTCCATCGCGCGTGCGGCCTACGAGGAGGCAGGCACAGGCCCGGAGGACCTGTCCGTAGCCGAGGTGTACGACCTGTCCACGGCCCTGGAGTTGCAGTGGTACGAGGATCTGGGGCTGTGCGGCGCGGGCGAGGGCGCGAAACTGTTGTGGGACGGCGCGACGGCACCGGGCGGGCGAATACCGGTGAACGTGAGCGGTGGGCTGGCCTCGTTCGGGGAGGCGGTTCCGGCCCAGGCGATCGCCCAGGTCTGTGAGGTCACCTGGCAGTTGAGGGGGCATGCCGGTGACCGGCAGGTCTCCGGGGCGCGCGTGGGGATCACGGCCAACCAGGGCCTGTTCGGGCACGGATCTGCGGTGATCGCGGTTCGGTGAGCAGCAGGCGTGCCCACGGTGCGACCGACCGCAGTACACACACCGACGGCTTGGCGCACGGAGGTCACCGAGTCGAACGTATGCGTGCGGCTTCAGCGGCTCGGCAAGGCTGGTGGCAGGTTTTTCGTACGCTGCGTGATCGGCCCGGAATCCTGCGTGAACGTCTCATGAACTGGGCCTCTGCGCGCTCCGGCAGCGCCATCATGCTCCCGTGCACTCCTGGTCGGATACGCTCCGCTTCGCTTTCCAACCGGTGGTCAACCTGTCCACCGGCGGGATCGCGGCTCTGGAGGTCCTCGCCCGTCCGGAGGCCGGCGATGTCCTGGCCGAGGCCCGTCGGGACCCGGAACTCGACGGTCAGTTGGCCGTGTTGGGACTCCGCGCAGCGGTTCGCAAGGAGACGCTGCTGCCGCTGCATGTGAACGTGTTCGCCGGCACCCTGGCCGACCTGGGCGGTCTCGCCTCGCTGCACGATGCCGTGCGCGCGGTGGGCCGGATGCCGTGGGAGGTGACGATCGACGTCTGCCCGCCGTACACGCATGTGCCACAACAGGCCCTCCTGGAGGCGGTCACCGCGCTGCGCGAGCAGGGCTTCCGGATCAGCGCGGACGGTGTCGGAGACGGCGACGTACCGCTGCGGCTGCTCACGGACATCGCCCCCGACCTGGTGAAGCTCGACGCGTCCCTGCTGGCGCGGGCGGCAGCGGTGAGGGCGATGCGGACGCTGTGCGACGAGGTGGGGGCGCTGCTGTCCGTGGAGGGGGTGGAGACCGAATTCCAGTGCGCGGCGGCGCTGTCGGCCGGGGCGCAACTGGCCCAGGGTGAGCTGTTCGCACCGCCGGCCAGGCTGCCCACAGTGGATGTATACGTTCCGCTCCGCTCCGCCGGGGTCGAGGCACCGGCGCGTTCGGGCCCACTGGTGCGCGAGTTCGTCCGGCCTGCCGCGCTGCTGCCCGCGCACGCGTCCGCAGCCCAGGTGCGGGCACTGCTGACCGGCTCGCCGGAGGTGTCCGGCGTGTTGCTCGTGGACGGGGAGGGAGTGCCGGTGCGGTCCGTGCACCGTTCGCGCTTCCTGCTGTCGATGTCGGGCCGCTACGGACACGCCTTGTACGCCGACCGGCCCGCGGCGAAGCTGGGCGATCCGCCGCGGACGGTGGGGGTCGACGCCACCGCGTGGGAGGTGCTGGACGTGGTGGCGGACGGCGGCAGGGATCGTACCTCGGACGACGTGGCCGTCGTCGACGCGTACGGCCGGTGCGTGGGCGTCGTACGACTGGCGGACCTCGTGCGAGCGCTGGCTGAGACCCGCGTCGAGGAGGCGGCCGGGCTCAATCCGCTGACCCGGCTGCCCGGTTCGGACGCGATCACCGGTGAGGTGGACCGGCGGATCGCGGACGGGCGGACGTTCGCTCTCAGCTGGCTGGATGTCGACCACTTCAAGCAGGTGAACGACGGAGCAGGGTTCGCGGCTGGTGACGAGCTGATCCGGTCGGTGGGGCGGGCGCTGCAGCTCGCGGCGTCCGGCAGCACCCGCGTGGGACACATCGGCGGGGACGACTTCCTGGTGCTGGCCGACCCGGAAGGGCTGGATCCGCTCGCCGCCTCGGTCCTGGACACGCCCTGGTCGGCGGGCGGGCGCCCGGTGACGTTGTCCCTCGCCACGGTGCTGTGCGCGCCCGGAAGCGTGACGGATCACCGGCAGGCGGCCGCCTGGCTGGCGCCGCTCAAGAAGGCCGCGAAGTCGCTGAACGGCGCGAGTTGGGTGCTGGGCCGCGCAGGGGCATCCGGGCACGAGATCCGGCGCGGTTCGGAGTCGGCGGCGAGCCAGGCGGGGTGCGCGGTGGGGGACCCCGGGCGAGGGTGAGCGGTCGGCCCGGCGCGGGCCGGTTGCGGCACCGGTCCCGAGGTTCGCGCCGGTCGGTGCCGAGCCCTGCTGCACAGCGAGTCGGCGTGGACGGTGGGCCGGCGCGCGTACGCGGGCTCTGAACCGTTGCTGTCGGCGACCTTGACGCCCCTTGGGCGCCGGTGAACACTTCCCGGTGTCAGTCGACATCGCCGTACATTCTCGGCGTATTACGGCAATGCGCCGCATGGGCCCTCCGAGCCAAGGCCCGCTCCCCCACGGGTGATTCGGCTGCCACGGCACTCTCGTCACGGACGCCGGGCGGGGCGCGGAACCCTCCCTGCCTTCGGCTGACGTCGGCACGTGAGCAACGGGACACTCACCCTGCACGGAGGACCGGGGTCGATCACTCCGGGCCAGCGCCTAGTAGATTGTCGCAACTTAGTTTTGCTGTGCGGTTGGGTAGAGGTGGCGCAGTTTCACGCGGGCGTCGTCGGTGGTGAAGTGCCAGTCGACTTGGCGCTGGTCGCTGTTGGTCTGCTGCTGCCAGGCGGCGAGTTCGGCGTTGAGCACGGCGAGGTCGTCGATGCGGCGGTCCAGGCACTGGCGGGTGAGCGCGGAGAGCTCGATCTCGGCGATGTTGAGCCAGGATCCGTGTTTGGGGGTGTGGTGGATCTCCAGGCGCTGTGCCAGCGCGAAGGCTTTCCCCGGGTCGAACGCCTCATAGAGCGAGGCGATGGTGTGGGTGTTGAGGTTGTCCATCACCAGCACGACCGTGGCGGCGTCGGGATAGTCCACGGTCAGCAGGTGTTCGACCTGGCGCGCCCAGTCGACCTTGGTCCGGCGGGGCTGGGCATCCACGCGTCGCCATCCGCGCAGCGGTTCAACCCAGCAGAAGATCGAGCAGGTCCCCGAGCGGACGTACTCGTTGTCCTCGCGGCGGTCACGGCCGGGCCGCGGGGGAAGCGGATCGCGGACGTGGCCGAGCAGCTGGTACGGCTTCTCGTCCATGCACACCACCGGGCGCGCCGGGTCGCAGGGGCGGCGGTAAACCGCCAGGACGTCTTCCATCGCCGCGGCGAAGGCCGCATTCGCGGAGGGCGGGATGGTCCAGCACTTCTTCAGGTGAGGACGAAGTTCCGTTTTTTTAACACCCGGCCGATCGTGGAGTGGTCCAGGTTCGGGATGTCCTCGATCAGCGCGACGTGCTTCTCCAGCAGGCGCAGCGACCACCGGGCATGTCCCTTGGGCGGCGTCGAGCAGGCCAGCGCGATCAGCCGGGCTTCGACCTCGCCGGTCACCGGGGAGGGCACCGGCGGGCATGCGCGTTCCTTCCGGCCGACCGTGGCCCACACATCGCCGCCGGTCTCCGCGTACCGCTTCGAGATCAGGCGGACCGACTCGCACGAGACCCCGACCCGTGCCGCGATCACCGCCCGCGGATCGACCTCGCCGACCGACCTGTCCAACGCGAGCAGCACCCGAGCCCGCCTGATCATCGACGCGCTGCGGACCCCCGTCGTGGTCACCCGCACCAACGCCTGACGATCCTCAGCACTCAAGGCAACCGGATACTTCTTCTGTGACGACATGGCACCCCCGCCCGGCCGAAGTGAAGCGGCGAGGGGAGACTGCCCGACCGTCAACTCCACCAATCAGAGCCATACTTAGCAGCGACAATCTACTAGGAGCCGCCATGAGCAACGGAGACATCTTCGTCGGCGAGATCATCGGTACCGCGATCCTCATCCTGTTCGGGGCCGGTGTCTGCGCCGCCGTCACCCTCAGATACTCCAAGGCGCGGGCCTCGGGGTGGATCGTGATCGCCTTCGGCTGGGGTTTCGGCGTCCTGGCGGGCGCCTACACCGCCGCTCCCCTGTCGGGCGGGCATCTCAATCCGGCCGTCACCCTCGGCATCGCCGTCGACACCGGCGAGTGGGGCACGGTCTGGGTCTATCTACTGGGCCAGATCATCGGTGCCATGCTCGGCGCCGTCCTCGCCTACCTGGTGTATCTCGCCCAGTTCCAGGCCAATGTCCGTACGTCCGGCACGACCGAGGGCACGGCTGACGAACCGACTCCGACCCTCGGCATCTTCTCCACCATCCCGGAGATCCGGAATCCGCTCGCGAACCTCATCACAGAGATCATCGCGACCATTGCGCTGGTCCTGCCGATCCTCGCCTTCGGCCTGACCGAGGGTCTCGGTGAATCCGGAACCACTGTGCTGATCGTCTCACTGCTGGTCGTCGGCATAGGTCTCTCCCTCGGCGGGCCCACCGGCTATGCGATCAACCCCGCGCGCGATCTCGGCCCGCGCATCGTGCACACCTTCCTGCCGATCCCGAACAAGGGCACCTCCGACTGGGGTTACGCCTGGATCCCGGTCGCCGGCCCGCTCGTCGGAGGAGCACTCGCGGGCCTCATCTACAACGCAGCCTTCTGAACCGAGCCCAAGGGGTAGCCATGACGGACAACGCCGAGAAGTACGTCGCCGCGATCGACCAGGGCACCACGTCGAGCCGCTGCATCATCTTCGACCGGAACGGCGCGATCGTCGCCGTCGACCAGCGCGAGCACCGGCAGATCTTCCCCAAACCGGGGTGGGTGGAGCACGACGCCACCGAGATCTGGTCCAAGGTGCAGGCCGTGGTCGCCGGGGCGATCGCCAAGGCCGGGCTGCGCGCCGACCAGCTCAGCGCGCTCGGGATCACCAACCAGCGCGAGACGACGGTGCTGTGGGACCGCGCCACGGGCAAGCCTGTGCACAACGCCATCGTGTGGCAGGACACCCGCACCGCCGCACTCTGCAACCAACTCGGCGGCCCGGACGGCCAGGACCGGTTCCGCGAGCAGACCGGACTGCCGCTGGCCAGCTATTTCTCCGGCCCCAAGGCAGCCTGGCTGCTCGACAACGTGCCCGGCCTCAGGGCACGCGCCGAACGGGGCGAGATCGCCTTCGGCACCATCGACTCCTGGCTCATCTGGAATCTCACCGGCGGCACCGACGGCGGCCGGCACGTCACCGATGTGACCAACGCCGGACGCACCATGCTCATGAACTTGGAGACACTCCAATGGGACCGGTCCATCCTCTCCGCGATGAACGTGCCCGAGTCCGTCCTGCCTGAGATCAGGTCATCGGCCGAGGTGTACGGGACGGCTGTGGGCCAACTCGCCGGCGTCCCGGTCGCGTCGGCGCTCGGGGACCAGCAGGCTGCCGTGTTCGGGCAGGCCTGCTACGACGTGGGATCGGCGAAGAACACATACGGCACGGGCAGTTTCCTCCTGCTCAACACCGGCAACCGGCCGGTGCCGTCGAAGAGCGGGCTGTTGACGACGATGGGCTACAAGATCGGCAGTGAGGCTCCCGTCTACTGCCTGGAGGGCTCGATCGCCATAACGGGTGCGCTGGTGCAGTGGTTCCGCGACCAGCTCGGCATCATCCGTACCGCCGACGAGATCGAGACGCTGGCGGCAAGCGTCGAGGACAACGGCGGCGCTTACATCGTGCCCGCGTTCTCGGGCCTGTTCGCCCCGTACTGGCGCTCCGACGCCCGTGGCGTCGTCACCGGACTCACCCGGTACGTCACGAAGGCGCACCTCGCGCGCGCGGTGCTGGAGGCGACGAGCTGGCAGACGCGCGAGGTCGTGGATGCCATGTACCAGGACTCCGGGGTGCACATCACCACGCTGAAGGTGGATGGCGGCATGACGAAGAACAACCTCCTGATGCAGCACCAGGCAGACGTGCTCGGCGTGCCGGTGATCCGGCCCCGGGTGTCCGAGACGACCTGTCTGGGCGCCGCGTATGCGGCCGGACTCGCCACCGGCGTGTGGAACGACCTCGACGAGCTCAAAGCGCACTGGCAGCGGGACGTCGAGTGGACGCCGACCATGGAGGCGTCCGTGCGGGACCGTGAGTGCCACAACTGGCGCAAGGCCGTGGAGAAGAGCTTCGGCTGGCTGGAGGACGGCGAGGACTGAACCACGCGCGCGTGACGCCGTTTTCGGACTGCGGCCCGTACCCCGGTCGGCGGGGGTACGGGCCGTACTCGTGCGTCAGGTGGTGACGGTCTGGCGGCGGTCCGCCGCCAGCGCCATCGCGTGCTGGACGACGCCGACGAGGACCTCCTTGACCGACTGGCGGTCGCGCGCATCGCACATCAGGAGGGGTACGTCGACGTCGAGGTCGAGGGCCCGGCGGACGTCTTCGGCCGGGTGACGGGCGGCTCCCTCGAAGCAGTTGACGCCGACCAGGAACGGCAGGGAACGCCGCTCGAAGTAGTCGACGGCGGCGAAGCAGTCCTGAAGGCGGCGGGTGTCGGCGAGTACGACAGCGCCGAGCGCGCCCTCGGAGAGCTCGTCCCACATGAACCAGAACCGCTCCTGGCCGGGTGTCCCGAAGAGGTACAGCACGAGGTCCTCACGCAGCGTGATGCGGCCGAAGTCCATGGCCACTGTGGTGGTGTGCTTGCCTTCCACGCCGCTGGTGTCGTCGACCGGGCGCCCGGCTTCGGTGAGCAGTTCCTCGGTGCGCAGCGGCCTGATCTCGCTGACCGCGCCGACGAGGGTTGTCTTGCCGACACCGAAGCCGCCGGCCACCAGGATCTTGAGCGTGACGGGCTCGACCGGGGGCTTGCCGCGCTCAGAACGCCCGAAGATCATCGATCTCTTCTCCTGCTTGATGGGGGTCGGGGGGCGGTGGCCCGTAGCCTCCGCCGCCGGGGGTTTCGACAACGAGTACGTCACCGGGGCCGACGTCCGTCGCATCGCTTCCGCCGAGTGTGGTGACCGTGCCGTCCGCACGCTCGACGCGGTTGGCGCCGAGGGCGCCGGGCTCGCCGCCCCCCATGCCGTACGGGGGAACCCTGCGGTGCTGGGAGAGCGTCGAGACGGTCATCGGCTCGTGGAACCGGATGCGGCGTACCGCGCCGTCGCCGCCGCGCCACCGTCCCGCGCCTCCGCTGCCGCGCCGGACCGAGAACTCCTCGAGCTGGACGGGCAGGCGCCACTCCAGGACCTCGGGGTCGGTCAGCCTCGAGTTGGTCATATGGGTCTGGACGACGCTCGCGCCGTGGAAGCCGTCACCCGCGCCGGAGCCGGAGGCGACGGTCTCGTAGTACTGGTGGCGGGCGTTGCCGAAGGTGACGTTGTTCATGGTTCCGGAGCCCTCCGCCTGGACCCCGAGCGCGGCATACAGGGCGCCGGTGATGGCCTGGGAGGTCTCCACGTTGCCCGCGACGACGGCGGCGGGCGGCTCGGGCGCCAGCATGGAGCCGTGCGGTACGACGATGTCGATCGGGCGCAGGCAGCCGTCATTGAGGGGGATGTCGTCGGCGACCAGGGTGCGGAAGACGTAGAGGACAGCCGCATTGACGACGGAGTAGGGCGCGTTGAAATTGGTGGCCAGCTGGGGTGACGTACCGGTGAAGTCGACCGTGGCGGAGCGGTTTTCGCGGTCCACGCGCACACGTACCCGGATGACGGCGCCCGAGTCTGTCTCATAGGCGTACTCGCCGTCGTCCAAGGCGTCGATGACGCGGCGCACGGCTTCCTCGGCGTTGTCCTGGACGTGCCGCATGTACGCCTGGACGACGTCGAGGCCGAAGTCGCGGATCATGCGGGCGACTTCGTCGACACCCTTCTGGTTGGCGGCGATCTGGGCGCGCAGGTCGGCGAGGTTGGTCTTCGGATTGCGGGACGGGTGGGGTGCCTCGGTGAGCAGGCGGTGGGTCTCCTCCTCGCGGAACCGGCCGTTCTCGGCGAGCAGCCAGTTGTCGAAGAGGACGCCTTCCTCCTCGATGGTGCGGCTGCCTGCGGGCATGGAGCCGGGGGCGATACCGCCGATCTCGGCGTGGTGGCCGCGCGAGGCGACGTAGAAGAGGATTCGGTCACTCTGCGTGTCCTCGGCGCTGTCGGCGTCGAAGACCGGGGTGATCACGGTGACGTCGGGGAGGTGGGTGCCACCGTGGTACGGGTCGTTCACCGCGTAGGTGTCCCCGGGCCGCATGCTGCTGCCGCGGCGCCGGATGACCTCCTTCACGCTCGTGCCCATCGAGCCCAGGTGGACAGGGATGTGGGGGGCGTTGGCCACCAGGTTTCCGTCCGGGTCGAACAGGGCGCACGAGAAGTCCAGACGCTCCTTGATGTTGACGGACTGCGCCGTGGACTCGAGTCGGGCACCCATCTGTTCGGCGATGGACATGAAGAGGTTGTTGAAGACTTCAAGGAGAACCGGGTCGGCTTTCGTGTCGAGTTCGGAACTCTGTGTAATCGCCGCGCGTTCCATGACCAGATGCCCGTCGTCGGTCGCCGCGGCCTGCCAGCCGTCGTCGACGACGGTCGTCGCACTGGCCTCCGTGATGATCGCGGGGCCTGTGACGGTGTCGCCCGGAGGCAGGTCCTCGCGGCGATGGAGGGGTACGTCGCGCCAGGCGCCGCCGGTGTGGAGGCGGACGGCCTGCGGGGCGGTGGGGCAGCCCTCGTAGGGGCGAGAACGGAGAGATCGGGGGGTTCGGTGATGCCAGTGGCTTCCACGGAGAGGGCTTCGACGACGATCGGGCGGTCGAGGATGAATGAGTACGTGGCGCGATGACGTTCTTCGAAGGCGTGCTGCATCGTGGCGGGATCGGTCAGCTCGACGGTGAGGGTGGTGTCGGTGCCGTCGTAGCGGAGCTGGGCGCGGCGGGTGACCTCGATACGGTCCTCGGGAACGTCCTCGGCGAGGAGCTCGGCGCGGGCGGCTGTCTCCAGGTCGTCCGCCGTCTTGAGGACGCCGGGCATGGCGGCGGGCTCCAGGGAGGCCTCGACGGACTGCTCGCGCATGGCGGTGGTATCGGCGAGGCCGATGCCGAGCGCGGAGAGGACTCCGGCCATGGGGGGTACGAGGACGGTGCGGATGCCGAGCGAGTCGGCGACCATGCAGGCGTGCTGGCCGCCCGCACCGCCGAATGTCGTGAGGGCGTAGCGGGTGACGTCGTGGCCCTTCTGGACGGAGATCCGCTTGACGGCGTTGGCGATGTTGGCGACAGCGATCTGCAGGTAGCCCTCGGCGACCTGTTCCGGGGTGCGGTCGTCGCCTGTCTTTTCGCGGATCTCACGCGCGAGGGCGGCGAAGCGGTCGCGGACCAGGGCCGCGTCGAGGGGCTGGTCGCCGTCGGGGCCGAACACGTGAGGGAAGTGGTCGGGTTGGATCCGGCCGAGCATCACGTTGGCGTCGGTGACGGCGAGCGGGCCGCCGCCCCGGTAACAGGCGGGCCCGGGGTCCGCGCCCGCCGAGTCCGGACCTACGCGGTAGCGGGAGCCGTCGAAGTGAAGAATCGAGCCGCCACCGGCCGCGACGGTGTGGATGTCCAGCATGGGGGCACGCAGTCGGACGCCGGCGATCTGTGTGGTGAAGACGCGTTCGTACTCACCGGCGAAGTGCGAGACGTCGGTGGAGGTGCCGCCCATGTCGAAGCCGATGACGCGGTCGAAGCCGGCGAGCTGCGACATGCGGGCCATGCCGACGATGCCACCCGCGGGGCCGGACAGGATGGCGTCCTTGCCGCGGAACTGGCCGGCTTCGGCAAGCCCGCCGTTCGACTGCATGAACATCAGGCGTACGCCTTCGAGCTCATCGGCGACGTGCTGGACGTAGCGGCGCAGCACGGGCGACAGGTAGGCGTCGACGACGGCGGTGTCTCCCCGCGGCACGAGCTTCATCAGCGGGCTGACCTCGCTGGACAGCGAGATCTGCGGAAAGCCGATGCGCCCGGCGAGTTCCCCGACGGCCTGCTCGTGGGCGGGGTGGAGGTGGCTGTGCATGCAGACCACGGCAACGGCTCGGATTCCGTCGTCGTACGCCTGCCGGAGAGGGCCTGCAAGAGCGTCCAGGTCGGGGGCGCGCAGGGCGGTGCCGTCGGCGGCGAGGCGCTCGTCGGCCTCGATCACGCGTTCGTGGAGCAGCTCGGGGAGGTCGATGCGGCGGGCGAAGATGTGGGGGCGGTTCTGGTAGGCGATGCGCAGGGCGTCGCGGAAGCCACGCGTGGTGACCAGCAGGGTGCGCTCCCCCTTGCGTTCCAGGAGGGCGTTGGTGGCGACCGTCGTCCCCATCCGTACTGCTTCGACGGGGTCCTGGGAGCCGGCCAGCAGTTCGCGGACACCCGCCACGGCCGCGTCGGCGTATCGGGCCGGATTGTCGGACAGCAGCTTGTGTGTCAGCAGCCGACCGTCCGGGCGCCGCGCGACGATGTCGGTGAAGGTGCCGCCCCGGTCGACCCAGAACTGCCAGCCTGTCACGTCTCCACCTCGCTTCCGCGCTGCTCACAGCGCCCGGAGGCCGTTGATCACGTCGCGCAGAATATTCTCGTCCGGCAGCTCGGCCGGGGGTACAGGGCGTGTCACATGGATCAGTTCCGCGTCCACGAGGTCCCCGATGAGGACCCGTACCACTCCGATGGGCAGGTCGAGTTCGGCTGCGAGTTCGACGACCGACTGAGGGGCCTCGCGGCAGAGCGCGACGATGTCCACGTGCTCCGGGGACAGCGCCGGGTCCGCTTCCGGATCGTCCGCGTGGGGCTCCGTGACGACCACCGCGATCAGATCGAGGCGGTGCTGGGCCGCATGGCTGGTGCGGCCGCGCGTCATGGCGTAGGGGCGGACGACCGGTCCTGCTTCGTCGTCGAACCAGTGGCTTCTTGCCTGACCGTCTGCGCTCATGTCATCCCACTACCCGCCTGCGGGCAGATCGGTGCGCGGAGCGGTGGCCAGATGCGCGCCGACGCGCTTCACGAGGAGCGTCATCTCGTAGGCGACCTGACCGACGTCCGAGTCGGCGTCGGAGAGGACGGCGAGGCAGCTGCCGTCGCCGGCGGCCGTGACGAAAAGGAAGGCGTCGTCGAGCTCGACCACCGTCTGCCGCACGTTGCCCGCCTCGAAATGCCGGCCGACGCCCTTGGCGAGGCTGTGGAATCCGGAGGCGACGGCGGCCAGGTGCTCGCCGTCCTCCCGGGTCAGGTCCTTGGAGACACCAGTCGCCAGGCCGTCGCCGGAGAGCACAACGGCCTTGCGGATGCTCGCGACGCGGTCCACCAGGTCGTCGAGGAGCCAGTTGAGCTCGCCGGACTTGCCGTTCGCGGTGTGGCCGGTCGCCTTCGGTGCGGTCATCGACCGTCCCCCTTAGTCGTTCCTTGTGGTGCTGTGCCGCGCTGGGCGTCGTCGCCCGCGGCGTTCTGCTCGCGGCCGCGCTGCCAGCCGCGCTGGAGCGAGGCCATCCGGCTGCGGACCTCGTCGGCGTCCCGTTCCACGGGTTCCGTCCTGTCCTCGGTGCGGCGGCCGGGGTCCTGCCGGAGTTGCGGGGCCAGGCTGGCCTGGCGGACGCGCCGTGGGAGCGGACCGACGGCGGACCCGGGCTCGTCGGCCGTGGTGCGCTCGGCGGTGTCGTCGACTGCGCCGGACTCGATCGCAGAGGGCGCTGTGCGCCTTGGGAGGGCGGGAGGCGCCGCCGGTCCATCGAGGCTACGCCCGGGCCTTGCGGTGCGCCCGCCGAGGTCGCGTACCGGGGACTCGGTGCGCTCGGCGCGACTGCCCCCCGGGGAGTCGGAGCGCTCACCGCGGTCCTCGCCCTGGGAAGCTGGGCGCTCGTCGGCACGGCCGTCGGGGCTGGATGACCGGCCGAGTGGCGAGCCGCCGCGGCGACGGGTCGGCAGGGGTGCTGTTCGCTCCGTCTCCGCTCGACGTGCGGCGGGTCCGGTCGGGTTCTCCTCGTCGGCTTCCTGGCGACGGGACCGCTCCTCGGCGACCGGGCGCCCGTGGGAGCTGACCAGCTTCGGGGTCCGTCGGCGGGGCAAGGGCACCGGGGTGCCGAGGTGATCGTCCGTGTCGGCCCGACCGGATCCGTCGAGAGGGCCGGCGCCCGGCTCGTCGTCGGCGCTGCTCGTCTTCTCGTCGTCCGCGCGGGTGAGGGAGCGGCGCGGACGGAACAGGCCGCCGCGCTCGGTCTCCTCGCCATCGAGCCCGCCGGGGAAGTCCGCGATGGCGTCCAGGTCGACGGGGGCCTCCAGTTCGACCGGCCCGTCCAGGAGCGAGGTGGGCAGGCCTGGCAGTTGCACCGGCACCTGGGAGAGTGCGGTCCTGCGGCTCTCCTCGAGTTCGGCCTCTTTGGAGGGCCGAGGGCGGTCGAGACGGAAGCCGAGACCGTTCGTGTCCGGTACCTCATCCGTCAGCAGCGAGTCGGGGATGAAGACGACGGCCGTGGTGCCCCCGTAGGGGGACGGCTGCAGCGAGACCCGGACGTTCTGCCGCTGGGCGAGCCGGCTGACCACGAACAGCCCGAGCCGGTCGGTGTCGGACAGCTCGAACTCCGGGGTCTCCGCAAGCCGGAGGTTTGCGTCCAGCAGGGCCTCGGCCGCCATGCCGAGGCCACGGTCGTGGATCTCCAGCGTGAAGCCGTTGGCGACCCGCTCGCCGAGCACATGGACGGCCGTGTGCGGGGGCGAGAAGACCGTGGCGTTCTCCAGGAGTTCGGCCACGAGATGGGTGAGGTCCGCGACTGCCGGGCCGGTGACAGCGGTGCGCGGCAGGCGGCGGACCTCGATCCGCTCGTAGTCCTCGACCTCTGCGACGGCGGCGCGTACGACGTCCATGAGCTGGATGGGTTTGCGCCACTGCCGGGAAGGGGCGGCACCGGAGAGGATCACCAGGCCCTCGGCGTGTCGGCGCATACGGGTGGTGAGGTGGTCGAGGCGGAACAGGTCGGCCAGTTCCTCGGTGTCCTCGGTCCTGCGTTCCATGGCGTCGAGGAGCGTGAGCTGCTTGTGGAGGAGAACCTGACTGCGGCGGGCGAGGTTCACGAAGACCTCGGAGACACCGGAGCGGAGTTGGGCCTGTTTGACGGCGGCTTCGACGGCAGCGCGCTGCAGGGTGTTGAGGGCTTGGCCGACCTCGCCGAGCTCGTTCCTGTCGTACTCCAGGCGCGGGACCTCGGTCTCCACGTCGACCTCTTCGCCCGCCGAGAGGCGGCGCATCACGCTGGGCAGTCGTACGCCGGACGCCTCGTGCGCCTCCAGGCGCAGTTGCCGCAGATCGCGAATGTGGCCGCGGCCGATGCGGACGGACACGAAGAGCGAGACCAGCAGTGCGATCAGGCCGAGGACTCCGGCGACGACGGCCTTGACGATGACGCCGATCGCGATCGGGCGGACGCGGTCCTGATAGCGGTCCGCAGCCTCGTCGTCAAGGGTGCCGAGTTCGTCGAGGACGTTCCCGGCGGCGGTGTCCCAGCTCTGCGCGGTGACTCCGCCGGCATCGCCGGAGGGCTCGGAGACGGCGGATTCCTCGGCGGCGCGCAGGGGTGCGCTGGCGGCGTTCTTCCAGAATCTCTCGTAGCGGTCGCGCTCCGAGCTCGGCAGCAGCGGCAGGTTGGTGTCGTACATCAGTGTGCGCTGGGCCATGAGGTCGGTGATGTCGCGGATCTCGCCGCGGGAGAGCTTGCCGACGATCAGCGCGGAGCCGAGGAGAGCGTCCTCGCGGGAGAGCAGTTCGCGGGCTCGGGCGAGGTTGACGAGTGCCCGGTGCTGCGTGTCCATCTCCACATTGTCGACGACATGGAGGTCGGCGAGGAGGACGAAACAGGGGTCGACCAGGCGGTTGTACAGGTCGAGGGCCTGAGAGCGGTTGACGGTGCCGTCCTCCACACTGCTGCGCAGGGATTCGATGCTCTCGAAGGCGTCCAGTACGGCGGTCAGGCGTTCGTTCGTGGCCTCGCCGAGGGCATCACGCACCTCGGTGTCGCGGGCGTTCTTGCGGACCTTGGCCAGGGCTTCGTCGGTGGCGGTCCGGCTGCGCCTGAGCGCGGCGAGTCCGTCCGAGGCACGAGGGTCGGCGAGATGGACCAGGGTCTGGCGGCGTTCCTGCTGGAGGACCCGGACGGTGTCCTCAATGGGGTAGCCGATGTTCTCGACCACGGACGAGACGCTGACCAGCCGACCTGCTTCGCGTCCCGTAAGTACCGTGGCAAAGGTCCAGATCGCGGTCAGGGACACCAACGGCACGAGCAGCAGCGCCACGATCTTCCTGCGGATGGACTTCCCGCGAAAGCGCATGGCCTCCCCCAGCTCGACCCCCACCGGCAGGGGGTACATGTGCATCAACAAACGGCGCGAGCCTACTACCGTCGCACAGTTAACTCGAAGGGCCTTCCGGAGGCCGAGCTTCCGTACGGGTCGCCGGGCATGGGGAGTTGTCCGGTCATTGCGGGAGATTGCCCCCCGGATTCCGGCCGCGGTCCCGAGACCCGATCAGATCGGCATGACTGGGCGTTTGGCCGGAATTTTTCGCTCGTTGGGAATCTTCGGGGCGCACCGTTCGTCCTTCTCTACAGGAAATGGGGGCGGAATGGGCCACAGGAGCCGCATCCTGCACCCGGGCGGCGTAAAACAGCGCAAGCCGGGCAGCCACTGGGGAGTCGGGTCTTCGGACCGGGGCGAGCGGTCTACTGGCGGTGGGGAGTGACACGGTGATGGGCACGGCGGAGCTTCGTGAGGCACCCGCGGACGGCACGGCCGCGCGGGTGAGGGAGCGGCGGGACACCAGGGCACCGGATCGCGACATTCCGGCAGGCGGACCCGAGCCGGCGGACCGGCGCGCGGCCAGGCAGGGGCGGGATGCGGCCGACGCGGGCTTGTCGGGGGAAGGGCGTGACGCTCCGGCGGGTATAGGCACCGGAGCGACGGAACACGGCCGCGTCGCGGGGTCCGATGAGCCGGATGCAGCCCGAGGGCGGTCGTATTACCGACCGTTGTGGGTCGAGGAGCCCGCGAAGCGCCGTCGGCTGCCCGACCCGGTGCGGACGGCGGCCGTGCGGGCGGTGCTCATCATCGCCGTGACGTTGATCCAAGCGATGATCGCCTTCCTGTGCACGATGGCCGGATCCTGGCTGGCGTTCCCCATGGTGATCAGCAGCGTCGTCAGCACCGTGGTGGCGACCTGGAGTGTGCTCGACGTATGGGTGACGCGTCAGGTCTGGAATCAGCGCAACGGCGTGGTGTCGATGCCGAGCAGCACCGCACGCGCTTTGCGCCGCGAACGGCGCAGGGCACGGGCCACCGAGCGCACGCAGCAGCGAATACGCCGACGGGGCGGCACCGGACAGCTGTCGCACCCCTGAGGTACCTGTCCTCGGGGGCGGGAGCCGCGGCGTCGGGCTCCCGCCGGTGGCGGCGGCCAGTCTGTTCCGCCGAGGCCCTTCCGCTCAGAGTGCGGCCGGCTCCACTCTCCCTTCCCCGCCCACGAACTCGCGTCCTTCCTGTTTGATCAAGGTGCCGGACGTCGATCGCGTCGAGTACGGATTGATCAAGGTGGCGCTGCGCGAGTGGCTCCGCTACGCCTGGGGTGTGCCTCGCCGACGAACCCCCCTCCTTTGAGGAGACGGTGACGGGTACGGCCGTCGAGTGGATCGGTGACGCGGCCGCCATCGAGCGCTACGGCACGGAGAACCTCGCGCTCGGAAAACGCATCACCTATGACGTGAAGGCGGACTGGAAGCTGATCGTCGAGAGTTTCATGGAGTGCTGCCACTGCGCGACGTTCCATCCCGAACTCACCAATGTCCTCCCAGAGTTCACCGACGGCTACGCAGCGGTCTTCGTCAATCTCGTACCGGATCACGTCATCCTGCACCGGGGGTTCCCGCTTGCCGAGGGCCGCACGGAAGTCGACTGCGACCGGCTGTACGAGCCGGAGGTGGTGGCGTCGGGGGCGGACGTGTCGAAGTCGGTGGAGCTGTTTCACGGGGTGAACGTGCAGGACTTCGAGGCGTGTGAAAGGACCCAGTCGGCGATGGGTTCCCGCGCGTACCGCAAAAGCGGTGTGCTGTCCCAACGAGCACCACATCGGGATCTCCCACGAGTGGCTGGTCGAGAGGCTGGGAGGCGGCCATGCCGGACCTGTTCATCGACAGCGAGTGGCGCCGTCTCCTCGACGAGTGCACCCGTGAGAGCCGCTGCCCGCAGACGGCTCGCCGGTCGGGGTCGTGGACGAGCGACGAGGCCCGGGCCCGCGGGTCGCGGCTGCGCCTGGGCACGGTCTGGATCAACGACTACCACCCGTACGTCCCGCAGGCGGAGTGGGGCGGCGTCAAGAAGTCCGGTTCGGGCGCGATGGCGGGTCGGCGGGGCTCGTCGAGTACCGCGAAATCAAGCACATCTGGCGCAACACCGCACCCTCCCCCGGGCTGGTTCAGTCCCGCCCCCACTGATCCCGACACCGCACGAGCCGCGTACTCCCCACCGTCCCCAGCCCCACCAGGAGCCCGCCATGACGACAACCCGGCAATCACCCCCCGGACAACCCGGCCGCGACGACGCCGAACTCGCCGAGTTCGGCTACAAACCCGAACTCAGGCGCACCCTCGGCAGCTTCCACACCTTCGCCGCCGGGATCAGCTACATCTCGATCCTGACCGGCACGTTCCAGCTGTTCTACTTCGGCTACGGCAGCGGCGGCCCCGCCTACTGGTGGTCGTGGCCGATGGTCTTCGCCGGCCAGTTCATGGTCGCCTTGTGTTTCGCGGAGCT
The DNA here is from genome assembly GCF_004187715.1 of Streptomyces sp. F001. Taxonomy (GTDB): domain Bacteria; phylum Actinomycetota; class Actinomycetes; order Streptomycetales; family Streptomycetaceae; genus Streptomyces; species Streptomyces flavusporus. Next base: position 713,553 of record NZ_QZWF01000001.1, read on the forward strand.
GGCAGCGCGCTATCCGGTCGCGGGCTCGGTCTACAACTGGTCGAAGAAGATCGGTAATCCGCATCTGGGCTGGCTCGCGGGCTGGATGATGCTGGTCGCCTCCATCGTCTCGATCTCGGCCGTGGCGCTGGCCTACCAGCTGACGCTTCCCCAGATATCTGATGTGTTCCAGTTCGTGGGGGACGGCACCGGCACCTACGACGTGGCGACCAACGCGGTCATCCTGGCCGCGGTGTTGATCCTGTTCACCACCGTGGTGAACGCCTTCGGCGTCAAGCTGATGGCCCGGATCAACACGGCCGGCGTGTTCATCGAGCTGATCGCCACCGTTGTACTGATCGTGCTGCTCGCGGCGAACATCACGCGTGGCCCACAGGTGGTCACGGACACCGCCGGAACCGGCGCGGGCCACTCGGCCGGCTACCTGGGCGCGTTCCTGGTGGCCTCGCTGGCGTCGGCCTACGTCATGTACGGCTTCGACACCGCCGCCTCCCTCGGCGAGGAGTCCCTCGACCCGTCCCGGAACGCGCCCCGCGCCATCATCCGGGCGATCGTCGCCTCCTTCGCCCTGGGCGGACTGGTCCTGCTGCTCGCGCTGATGAGCGTGTCCACTCTCAACGGGGACAAGCTGTCGACGGAGGGTCTGCAGTACATCGTGCTCGACGTGCTCGGCCCCACCGCCGGCAAGGCGATGCTGTGGTGCGTGCTGATCGCGGTCACGGTGTGCGCCCTGGCCGTCCACACGGCGGCGATCCGGCTGGCGTTCGCGATGGCCCGGGACAACAACCTGCCCGCGTCCTCCCTGATGGCCCGGGTCAGCCCGCGCTTCCAGACGCCGGTGCTGCCGGCCGTGATCATCGGGGTCCTCGCGCTCGCGATCCTCGTGGTCAACATCCGCCAGCCGCAGATCTTCACCGTCGTCACCAGCATCGGCATCATCATGATCTACCTCGCCTACCTCGGCGTCACCGCGCCCATGCTGGTGGCCCGGCTGCGGGGGAAGTGGCAGTCGGCAGAGGGCAGGTTCTCGATGGGCCGCTGGGGGCTGCCCGTCAACATCGGCGCGGTGGTGTGGGGCGCGGTCATGACGGTCAACCTGATCTGGCCGCGGGCCTCCGTCTACAACGCAACGGCCCCGTTCCACTGGTACCTGCAGTGGGGTGCCGTGCTGTTCGTCGCGATCATCGCGGGCGGCGGCTTCGCCTACTACTGGTTCGTCCAGCGCCACCGCACCGGCGTCCTCGCCGAGCACCAGTTGGAGACCGCTGCCCCGCTCACCGCCCCGCCGGCAGACTGAGATCCGGCCACAAGGAGGTCAACAGCTCATACGCATCGGCGAGTTCGACTACGTGGCGGTCGTCGGCGGCACGGCGGGCAACGTGGTCGCGGCCCGGTTCTCCGAGAACCCCAGCGGATCTGTTCAAGGGGGATGACTAGGCCGGTCGCTTGAACATCCTCGTCGCCGTGATCTCGCTGTGCCCGGCTTCGCCGACGGGAGCCTCACGCGGAAGTCCCGGCCGGAGGTGTTCCTCCACGCTGATGTACTTCAGGCCCGCGCGCAGGTCCGCGTCGTTGCGCAGCCGGATGACCAGCGGGAACTCGGCGAGTGCCGTGGTGTCGAACAGGCCGGTGGTGTAGAGGAGCTGGACGCCCAGCGCGTCCGACACGGCGCGCTGGAGCTCCAGCAGGTACGTGGCGTTGGCGCGGCCGATGGGATTGTCGAGGAACAGCGTGCCGGCGTGCCGGTGCTTGTCGCGGCCCCGGTCGTTGGAGCGCAGCGCGGCCATCGTGCAGTACAGGGCGATGGCCGCGGTGAGCAGCTGGCCGCCGGAGAACACATCGCCCATCTGTCCGACCGGGACACGCTCCGCGCGCAGGACGGCGTCCGGCTTGAGGATCTCGACGGCAACGCCCTTGGGCTGAAGTGCCGCGGCCACGCCCCGCAGCAGCAGGGACATACCATCCCGCCGCAGGTCGGAGTTCTTCTTGACGGCGGCCCGGGTCGCCTCGTCGATGACCTCGCCGAGCCGCTCGGTGAGGGTGGCCTGGTCGGGTTCCTCGAAGCGGATGCGCAGGAACTCCTGTCCGGACCACTCGCCGAGCCCTTCGGGCAGCCGGGACAGCCGCTGCGCCGAGCGCAGGGTGGCCAGCGCCGAGTCGACCAGCCCGCGCAGCCGGTCCACGATCGAGTCCCGGTTGCGCTCCAGCTGCGCCAACTCGTCGGTGAGGACGCGCAGTCGGGGCGCGAAGGCATCGGCCCACTTCTGGGCGTGCTCGGGCAGCGCGGATGCGGGCAGCTCGCGGATCTGCTGCCGGGCGGGGGTGCGCACCTGCTCGTAGCGGGTGGAGTTGGCGTGCCGGACGAGGATGTCGCTCGCCTCTCGGACGGCGGCCTCGGCGGCCGACAGGTCAGCGGCGCAGCCGCGCAGGGACCGGCGGGCCTCGGCGGCGGACTGCCGGGCGTCCTCGAGGCCGGCCGGGTACGGCTCCGGCGCCTCCTGCTCCTCGTCCCCGGCGTGCTCGCGCAGCAGGTCGCGCAGCAGCGCGGCGATCTCGTCGAAGCCGCCGGCCGCGTCCTCCGCGGCGCGATGGGCGTCGAGGAGCTCGGCGTGCGCCTCCCGGGCCTGCGTCAACGCCTCGGTACGCGAGGCCAGTTCGGAGGCCGCCGTGCGCAGCAGCGCCTGCGCGTGCTCGGCGTCGCGGGGCTGGAGGTCGTCGGGCAGCTCGGTGTGCGTGTCGCCGTCCTCGGGTGCGTGCCGCTCGGCCTCGCCACGCAGCCGGCCGAGGTGCTCGCTGGCGCTGGACATCCGGGTCTCCAGGAGCTGTACGAGCTCCTCCGCGCGCGCGGCGGCGGACTGCCGGGACGGCCCGTCGGAACCGTCGGGGGACTCGAGCAGCTGCTCCGCGCGCGTGCGGACCTTGTTGCTCAGCCGGTCCAGCTCCGCGCGCGCTGCGCTCTCGTCGCTCTCCGAGCGCGCCTGCTCGGCCCGCAGGTCGGCGCCGACGCCGACCTTCTCGTACACCTGGGATGCTGCGCGATAGGCCTCGCGCAGAGCGGGCAGGGCCGCCTTCGGCGCGTCCGTGGCCTCTTCCGGTACGTCATCGGGGGCGCCGGCGATCTCGGAGCGCTCGGCGCGCAGCGCACGCGCGGTGCGGCGGGCGTCGTCGGCGGCCCGCTGGGCGGCACGCCGGTCCTCGTCGGCGGCGCGGGCACGCTCCAGGCAGGCCTGGGCGCGGGCCTCCGACTCGGTGGCCTCGTCGGCGAGTTCACGCAGCTTCACCTGCCAGCCGGCCCGCTCGCGCAGCCGGAAAGCCAGCCCGGCGAGGGCGTCGGCGGCGCGCCGGGCCTTCTGTGCGGCCTCCTGCCGCTCCTCGCGCACCTGCGCGGCCTCCGCGGCGGCCTCCTCGGCCTCGGCCCGCACGGTCCGCGCCTCGGTCAGCTCGGCCTCGGCCTCCTCGGCGGACGCGCGCGCCTCCCGGGCGGCCTGCGCCAATTCGACCAGCCGGCCGGCCGGACAGCCCGTACGCCACGAGGCAAGGCGTGCGGCCAGTTCACGATCCTTGCCGAGCCGCGCCGCGAGCGTGCGGATCCCCTGGTCCCGTTCGGTGGCCCGCGCGCGCAGCGCCTGCCGCTCCTCGTCGGCGGCGTGCTCGTCGTGCATGGCCGGGTTCGGCGGGACGAGGAACATGTCGCCGGGGGCCGAGTCGGCGGGCGGGGTGGGTGCGAGCAGGGCGGCGGCCGTGCCGACCGCCACGGCGGAGCGGGGCAGCAGCGCGGCGTCGCTCAGCGCCTCCCGGGCGCGTGCGTGCGACGCCGGGTCGGTGATGATCACGCCGTCGACCAGCTCCGGACGCGCGGCCAGCACGCGCGCGTGGTCGGCGGGATCGACGGCCTGGGCGAGATAGCGCCAGCCGGGCAGGGCGGGGATGCCGTGTTCACCGAGGTACTCCACCGTGGCCAGCACGTCCGGGCCGGGCGGCAGCAGCCCGCCGTCACCGAGCGCACCGAGGATCCGGGCGTCGTCGGCGGCGGCCGTCCTCAGCTCGAACAGTTGCCGCTCGGCCGAGGAAACCGCTTCGTCGAGCAGCTCGCGCAACTCGTCGGCGAATCGGTCCAGTTCCTCGGCCGTGAGGGCGCCCTCGGCGAGGGGGCGCGGAGCCCTGCGGGCGTCCTGGCGCGGGCGGCGCGACGGGGTGTCGGCCACGTCCGTGCCCGCGCCCCGCCCGGCCGCGCCGTCGGCTGCGTCGGCAGCGGCCGCTGGAGCGCTGCCGGTGAGGCCGTCCGCGGCCTCCGACGGCGCACCGGGTACACCGTCTCCGGAACCCTGTCGCCCGGCCCCGCCCCCGGACGCCGCCCCGCCGGAGCCGGGCAGGCTGAGCAGCTCCGCCAGCCGCTCCTGAGCGGCCAGCCCCTCGGCGATACGGCGCTCCGCCTCGTACGACCGCTCGGCCGCCGAGGCCGCGTCCGCCGCGCGGGCCGCCGTCAGCTCGGCGCGGGACTCCGCCGAGGCGGCCTCACGCGCGTGCTCGCTCGCCCGGCGCGACACCTCACGCGCCGTGTCCCAGGCGGCCACCGCCGACTTCTCGGCATCGCTGGCCGCGAGGGCCGCGCGGGCCGGATCGGCGTCGGGTGCGCTGTCGTCGAGCCAGCCCGCGCGCACCGCCTCGGCGGTCTCCTGCTCGACCTCGGTGAGGCGCTGACGCAGGTGCCCGGTCTCGCTGCGGGCCCGCTGCGCCTGCGTGGCGGCGGCGGTGGAGTCCCCATAAGCGGACTCGCTGACCTCCTGCAACGCCGCGGACCGCTCCTCCTCCTCGTTGGCGAGGGCCTCGGCGCTCTCCGCGGCCACGTGCAGGGCCCGTACGAGGTCGACGGCGGCCTTGGTCCGGGCGGCCAGTGCGGGGGCGGCGTCCCGCTCGGCCTCCTGGATGGCGGCGGCCACGCGTGCGACCCGGTCGGCGGCGGCGCGGTGCCGCAGCACGGCTTCGGCGGCCTGCCAGGCCGCGTGCAACGTACGTGCGTCGGCGAGCTCGCGTTTCTGCGCGGCCGCCGACTTCTCGGCCGCGGCCAGCGCCAACGAGGCGTGCCGGTAGGCGAGTTCGGCCGCGATCAGCGCGCTGCGCTCGCGCCCCGACTCGGCGTGGGTGACCGCGTAGGCTGCGGCCGTGACCCGCTGGGCGAGGTCGGCGGCCCGCACCCGCTCCTGGGCGCCGCGCGCGGACAGCCGCCGGGCCAGCGTCCGCGTCCGCCGCTCGGCGCCGGCGTGGATGTCACGCGCGCGGGCACGCGCTTCGGCGGCCTCCACGATCCGCCCGAGCAGGTCGACCGACCCGGCGGTGAAGTCCCGTTCGGCGATCAGCTCGGCGCGCCGCCCCAGCTTGTTGCCGAAGCCGCTGACGAGGTCGGCGAGCCCGTCGGTGTCCCGGGTGTCGGTGACCGCGCGCAGCAGCAGATCGGTGAAGTCGGAATCCTTCTTGACCGCGAAAAGGCCGGCGGCCTCGCCCTCGTCGGCGTTCATCTCCCGCTGGTAGCGGAAGAGTTCGGGGTCGAGGCCGAGGTCGCCGAGGTGCTCGATCCACCGGTCGTGGATCTCCTCCCAGTGCACTTCCAGGTGCGGGTACGCCTTGCCCGCCTCGGTGAGCGCGTCCCGGAAGCCCTTCATGGTGCGCCGACGGCCCTGCGCGCCGGACTGGCCCTCGGCGGGCGGCCGTATGGCGGTGGCCTCGGCCACGGGCAGGTTGTCCAGCGTGAGCCCTGGCCCGGGACGGAAGGAGTACCAGGCCTCGGCGAACTTCCGCGGGTCGTTGGAGACCTGACGGCCCCGCCATTCGCTCACCTTGCCGACGACGACGCACTCGCCGGTCTGCACATGCTGCCACTCCAGCGCCACGTGCCCGCAGTCGTCGGCGAGCAGGAACTTTCGCAGCACACCGGAGCTGGCGCCGCCCAGAGTGTTGCGGTGACCGGGCAACATGACCGAGAAGATCAGCTTCAGCAGGACGGACTTGCCGCCGCCGTTCTCCAGGAAGAGCACACCGGCGGGCGCGGGCCGGCGCGGCGGACCGACGGGCTCCTCCTCGAAGAACTCCGCCTGGGTGGGCGCGGGGTCGGGCACGGGCTCTCCCACACTGCGCAGGTCAAGCACGGTGTCGGCGTAGCGCGCACCGGCGGGCCCGATGGAGTAGAGGCGGACCCGGGACAGCTCGTACATGGCGGACTCTCGTAAGCCTTCGTCAGTCTTCGTCAGGAATTCGTCAGGGGAAAGGGAGTTCAGGCGGAGTGGAACGGCAGCCCGGCGTCGGCCACCAGCTCCAGGTCGTCGGTGTCCTCGGCGGGCAGCAGCGTCGGCGTGCCGTCGGTGACCGGGACGACGCCCAGGTCCAGTAGCTCGGCCATGGCGGCGCTGCCCGCCATGTCGCGCACCTGGAGCTGATAGCGGGCGGTCGTCCGGTACGTCCCGCCGTTGTCGTCGCCGGTGCGCTGCAGGAACCCGGAGTCGGTGAGGAACGCCACGGCCTTGCCGACGATACCGGTCGTGGAACCCGCGAGCCGGCGCGCGTCCTTCGTGGCACCCGTTGCACTGCGTCTGACCCAGATCCGCCACGCGGCCTCCAGCCCGGGCGCGTCCGTGGCGGGGTCGGTGTTCTCCCCCTGCTCGGCCGCCCGCTCCTCCAGCCGCCGGCAAGCCTGGCGCACGAAGGCGTCGATGCCGTTGACCGTCACGCGCCCGATGTAGCCGTCGTCGGCCAGGTCCTCGGGCCGCGGAAACGCCATGGCCGCCACGGCGAGATGTGCGAGCCCGTGCAAGAAACGGTCCCCGGAGTCGGCAGCGGTGCGCCGCGCGTAGTCGCCCATGCGAACGGCGAACACCGAGTCCTCTGCCGCGGTCACCGCCATCCCCGCTCGCGGCGACACCTCCAGCACGACCAGCCCGAGCCCGGTGGCGACGGCGTCCGCGAGCCGCGCGAACGCCGGATCCTCCCGGTACCGGCGCAGCAGATCCGCGTACTCCTGGTCCCGTGCGGGCAGCAGCTTCGGCTGCAGTCCGAACGCCACGAGCCGCGCCGCGTCGGCAGCGTCGGCAGGGGTGACGGCGGCGGAGGCGGACAGGGCACCGGCCTCCGGCTCACTCCGGTCGACGTTCTCGCTCACGGTCGGTGCTCCTCGCTGCGCTGGTGCTCGTACGTACTCATGCCGCCTCTGTCCTGTCGGCCGCCATCCCTGCCGCATCCAGCAGAGCCGTACCGACGATGAGATCGGCCCCGCCGAACTCGGGGTCGTCCAGCTCGGTCCCGTCGTCCACGGCGAACAGGAGCTTCTCCTCCCCCTGCCGGTAGGCCGTGCCGACCGCCGGGCTGGCCGCGTGGACGGCCAACAGGGCGACGAGATAGGGCAGGTCGGGATCGCGCCGCCGAGCCTGAGCCAACAGCCCCGACAACCGCCGCGGCGCATCCGCCGGCAGGTCCAGCAACTCCGTGGCCGCCGCCAACTGCTCCTCGCTGAACCGGCTGTCGTCCGGCGTCGCGATCAGGTCCGGCTCCGGCATCTCGGCCCCCAGATGCTCCCGCTCCAGCGGCGGAGTCAGCAGCAGGTCCACCAGGTCCCCCATCCGAACGGACACCGGCGTGCGCAGTCCGGTGCCCCGCGCGAAGAAGGCGTCCGTGACGTGGATCGCCTGTTCCAGCGGCAACGGGAGCACCGGCGCGACGAGATGGCCGTACAGGTCTATGCCCGACGTCGCCATCGGCGCGGCGAAGGCCTGCCGGTCCTGCTCGGCCCGGAACAGCGGCCCGGCCTCCAGCAGCCGCGACTGCAACTGGGTGTGCCGACGGATGCAGTCCTTGACGATGTCGACCAGTTCGGCGGCCCGCCGCTTGTGCTCGGGGTCCTCCGACTCGTCGCGCGCCCTGCGGATGTTGGTGAGGATCGCGTTCTCGTGCCGGTAGCGGTCTGCCACGTGGTCGAGCGCCTCCGCGATCATGTCGGGCACGGTGTTCAGCCAGTCCACCGCACGGACGTTGCGCCGGGTCGCCTCGAGCGCCCTGCGGAGGGTCTCCGAGTACTGCACGGTCCGGTAGCGGGCCTGCTCGGCCGCCAGCTGGGCGTCCGCGAGCCGACCGCGGTTGATCAGCACCTCCAGCTTGACCTCGGCGGCGATCTGCGCGCTGGTGACGTCGGTGTCGAGGGCGCCGACGAGGACGTTGACCGCCTCGTCCGTCGTACGAAGATAGACGCTGCCACCGGGGCCCGGCACCTCCTCGATCAGCTTGAAGTCGTAGTCACGCCGGACATACGTACCATCCGGTGCGAATGTGCCGTACACCGCCCGGAACCCGCGGTCCACGCTGCCGACGTTGATCAGGTTCTCCAGCACCCAGCGGGCCACACGCTCGTGCTCGACGACGGGTCGCTGCGGGGCCTGCGCGGCGATGCGCGGCAGGAGCCGGGCGACGACCTGGTCGTGGTCGGCGCCGGTGTCGAAGTCCATGTTCAGCGTGACCAGGTCGATCGCCGCGAGGGCGACCTCCGCCATGCCGTACACCGCGTACTCGCCGGCGAGGTTGGCCTTGCGCGCATCGAGATCGTGCAGCGGCGCGGTGCAGGCGAGCGCGCGCAGCCGCCGCGCCAGTCCCTCGTCGGCGGCCGGACCCGGAGCGGGTCGCGGCCCCGCGCTGAACTGGGGCGGAACACTGTCCGTCGATGCAGGCGAAGTCACGGTGCACAGATTAGGTCCTCGGTCTGACAACGACCCAAACGACGCAGATGCGCCCCTGCGTCACGGTTGTCACACCGACGACGGTGAACGCTCTAGCCGTCCTCGCCCACCCGACGCCGGTACACCTCCACGACCCGCTTGAGCGAGTCGTCGAGGTAGGTCTCCAGCAGCCGCTCGGCCTCGACCCGGTCCCCCGCCTGCAGCGCCTGGAGGATCTGGCGGTTGCGCATGAGGTACGGCTCGTGCAGCCGGCGCGGGTCGTCCACGACGTGGAAGGCGAGGCGCAGTTCGGCGAAGACGCTGCGCATCAGCTCGTCGGTGCGCTCACTGCCGGCGAGCGCGACCAGCTCCCGGTGGAAGTGGATGTTGGCCGTACCCAGGCCTTTCCAGTCATTCTCGACGGCGGCCCGCTGCCCCTGCGTCACCGCCGACGCGAGGCCGTCGAGGCCGTACGGCGGCTCGCCCAGACCGCGGACGACCGCGCACTCGACGAGCCGTCGGGTGCGGTAGATGTCCTCGACGTCCTCCACGGCCAGAACCCGCACGAAGACGCCGCGGTTCAGCTCGTGGACCAGCAGACGTTCATGTGTGAGCAGCCGGAACGCCTCGCGCAGGGTGTTGCGGGAGACCCCGAGCGCTCCGCCGATGCTGTCCTCCGAGAGCCGGGTTCCGGGCGGGAAGTACCCCTCGGCGATGCGGCTCCTGAGGATGTCCGAGACCCGTTCGGCAGTGCTGGTACGCCCCAGGAGGGCGCGGTCGTCGGCCAGTCCGGCCAGCTGCTCTGCCATGCCCGGAATTCAACCGCAGATACAAGAACGAAACAACATGAGTATTGAGGGATCGTTCAACGATCCTCTACCTTGCTACGAACGGCGCCGCCCATCCCCACCGCGGCACCGACCGCCTCCGCACGGCACGGCTCAGTCCTCAAGCACCCTCCGTCCTCCCACTGCGAGGTGCCCATGAGCACGACCCCTCCACCGCAGGCCCTGACCACCGACACCCGCCCCGGGGCGGGGGAACACACCGCCGACGACGGCGCGTTCGCCTGGCTGCGCGCCCTCGGCCCGCGGGGCCGCCGCGCCTTCGCGGGCGCGTTCGGCGGCTATGCGCTGGACTCGTACGACTACTTCACGCTTCCGCTGAGCATGGTCGCGCTGGCCGCATACTTCGGCCTGGACAGCGGCCAGACAGGCCTGTTCACCACCGTCACACTCGTCGTCTCCGCGGTCGGCGGCGCTCTGGCCGGGGTGCTGGCGGACCGGATCGGCCGGGTCAAGGCGCTGATGATCACGGTCATCACGTACGCCGTCTTCACCGTGGCCTGCGGCTTCGCGCCCAACTACGAGACTCTGCTGGTCTTCCGGGCCCTGCAGGGGCTCGGCTTCGGCGGCGAGTGGGCGGTCGGCGCGATCCTGGTCGCCGAGTATGCGAGCGCCAAGCACCGCGGCCGCACTCTCGGAGTGATCCAGAGCTCCTGGGCCGTCGGCTGGGCCCTGGCCGTGATCGTGTACACCCTGGTCTTCTCGTACCTCGGCGACGACCTGGCCTGGCGCGTGATGTTCTGGACCGGCGCGCTTCCGGCGGTGCTGGTCATCTGGATGCGACGCCGGGTGCACGACGCACCGGAGGCGGTCGCAGCTCGGGAGAAGAACCCGCAAAAGGGTTCATTTGCGGCTATTTTCCGGCCGGGCACGGCCGAGGCGCCCGGTCTGCTGCGCACCACGTTCTTCGCGGTGCTGCTCTCCACCGGCGTCCAGGGCGGTTACTACACGCTCGCGACCTGGGTGCCGACCTATCTGAAGACGGAGCGCGATCTGTCGGTCGTCGGCACCGGCGGCTATCTCACGTTCCTCATCTCCGGCGCCTTCATCGGCTATCTGACGGGCGGTTACCTCACCGACCGGCTGGGCCGTCGGCGCAACATCTGGCTGTTCGCCCTGCTGTCGGCCGTCTGCATCCTGGCGTACGCCAACATCCCCAGCGGGGCCAACACCCTTGTGCTGGTGCTGGGTTTCCCGCTCGGGTTCTGTATGTCGGCCATCTTCAGCGGCTTCGGTTCCTTCCTCAGCGAGCTGTACCCGACCGCGGTGCGGGGCACGGGGCAGGGGTTCACGTACAACACCGGTCGCGCGGTGGGCGCCGTCTTCCCCACGACGGTCGGCTTCCTGGCGGACAGCTGGGGCGTGGGCGGCGCGCTGGTCTTCGGTGCCATCGGCTACGGACTCGCGGCGCTGGCGCTGCTCGGGCTGCCCGAGACGCGCGGGAAGGAACTGGCGTGAACCGCACGGAGGACCGTCCGCTGATCCTTGTCGACGAGCACGCGCGCGCGTGGAGCCCGAAAACGGCCCGAGCCCGCTTCCGCGCGGGACTGACCGGTCCGACGGCCGGGGCCGCGGCCGGTTACACCCAGGCCAACCTGATCTCGGTGCCCGCGGACTGGGCGTACGACATGCTGCTGTTCTGCCAGCGCAACCCCAAGCCCTGCCCGGTGCTCGACGTCACGGACGCCGGCTCGTGGACGACGGTGCTGGCGGCCGGCGCGGACCTGCGCACCGACCTGCCGCGCTACCGGGTGTGGCGGGACGGCGAGTTGGTGGACGAGCCGGCGGATGTGCTCGGCCACTGGCGGGAGGATCTGGTGTCGTTCCTGATCGGCTGCAGCTTCACCTTCGAGTGGGCGCTGACCGGCGCGGGCGTGCCGATCCGCCATATCGAGCAGGGGCGGAACGTCCCGATGTACGTCACGAGCCGTCAGTGCCGGCCGGCGGGACGGCTGCACGGCCCGCTGGTGGTGTCCATGCGTCCCGTGCCGCCCGAGCACCTGGCGGCGGCGATCCGGGAGAGCAGCCTGCTCCCGGCGGTGCACGGCAGCCCTGTGCACTGCGGCGATCCGTCGGGGCTCGGCATCGACGACCTGGCCGGCCCGGACTTCGGCGACCCGGTGGACGCCGAAGCGGACGACATCCCCGTGTTCTGGGCCTGCGGGGTGACTCCGCAGGCCGCGGTGATGGCGTCCCGACCGCCGTTCGCCATCACCCACGCACCGGGCCAGATGTTCCTGACCGACGCCCGCGACGAGCAGTACCGCGTGGCCTGACCACCAGAGGGGACCATGACCGCGATCGATCTGAACGCCGACCTCGGCGAGGGCTTCGGCCGCTGGCGGCTCACCGACGACGAGCAGTTGCTGTCCGTTGTCACCAGCGCCAATGTGGCCTGCGGCTTCCACGCCGGGGACGCGGCCACCATGCGCCGGGTGTGCGAGCTGGCGGCCGCGCGCGGGGTGACGATCGGCGCCCAGGTCTCCTACCGGGACCTGGCCGGGTTCGGGCGGCGCGCGATGGACGTCCCGTCCGCCGAGCTGGCGGCCGAAGTGGCGTACCAGATCGGCGCCCTGGAGGTCTTCGCACGGGCGGCGGGTGCCCGCGTGGCCTACGTCAAGCCGCACGGTGCGCTGTACAACCGCGTGGTGCACGACGAGGAGCAGGCCGGCGCGGTCGTCGACGGCGTGCTCCTCGCGGACGTCACGCTGCCCGTGCTGGGGCTGCCCGGTTCGCGGCTGTTGGAGCTGGCCGCCAAGGCCGGGCTCCCGGCCGTCACGGAGGCCTTCGCGGACCGCGCGTACACCGACGAGGGCACCCTCGTGCCGCGCGGGCGGGAGGGCGCCGTGGTCACCGACCCGGAGGCCGTCGTGGAGCGCTCGGTCGGCCTGGCCCGCTCGGGCGTGGTCACCTCGCACTCCGGGTCACCCATCGAGGTACGCGCGCGTTCCCTGTGCCTGCACGGGGACACGCCCGGCGCCGTCGAACTGGCCCGCCGGGTGCGGGAGCGGCTGGAGGAGTCAGGTGTCCGGGTGGAGGCCTTCGCATGAGGGCGCTGCCCGTCGGCAACGACGCCCTGCTCGTCGAGGTGTCCTCGGGCGAGGAGGCACAGGCGCTGCACGCGGAGCTGCTGCGCCGCCGCGCGGAGGGCGCGCTGTCGGTCCGTGAGATCGTCCCCGCGGCCCGCACCGTCCTCCTCGACGGCCTCGCCGACCCGGTGCGCCTGGCTGCCGAACTGGCCGCCGGCGAGGTGCCGCCCACTCCCCCACGCGCGCGTGAGGTCGTCGAACTCCCGGTGCGCTACGACGGCCCGGACCTGACCGACGTCGCCGCACACTGGGGCGTCGACGAGCAGGAGGTGGCCCGCATCCACGCGGGCACCGAATTCCGCGTCGCCTTCTGCGGTTTCGCCCCCGGCTTCGGCTACCTCACCGGCCTGCCGCAGCGCTACGACGTCCCGCGCCGGGCCACGCCGCGCACGGCCGTCCCGGCCGGTGCGGTAGCGCTGGCGGGCCCGTACACGGGTGTGTATCCGCGCTCGTCGCCGGGCGGCTGGCAGCTGATCGGCACCACGGACACCGGGCTGTGGGACCCCGCGCGCGTGCCGGCCGCGCTGCTGTCACCGGGCACACGCGTGCATTTCGTGCAGGTGGGACCGGTGCGACAGACCGGAGCGGCGGGACCGGCGGTGGCGGAATGACCGACCGCGCGCTCGCCGTCGTACGGGCCGGGGCGCTGACCACCGTCCAGGACCTGGGCCGCCCGGGCCACGCCCACCTCGGAGTGCCCCGCTCCGGGGCGCTCGACGCACCCGCGGCGCTGCTCGTGAACCGGCTGGCCGGCAATCCGCCCGAGGCGGCCGTCCTGGAGACCACCCTCAACGGCTGTGCGCTACGGCCGCGTTCTGCGGTCACCGTGGCGGTCGGTGGCGCCCCGTGCCCGGTCACGGTGGGCGGACGCCCGGCCGCCTGGGGCGCGCCGGTGCGGGTGCCCGCCGGGGCGCTCCTGGACGTCGGCGCGGCCTTCTCCGGGGTGCGCAGTTATGTGGCCGTCTCCGGCGGTATCGCCGTCGAGCCGGTCCTCGGCAGCCGCTCCACCGACCTGCTGTCGGGGCTCGGCCCGCCACCGCTCACGGACGATGCGGTGCTCCCCCTGGGGCACCCGGTCGGCCCCCACGCGCGCGTGGACGTCGCCCCGCAGCCGGCGCCCCCGGCCGAGCTCGTCCTGCACGTGACCCTCGGTCCCCGAGACGACTGGTTCACACCGGCGGCCGTACGCACGTTCACGTCCCGCACGTACCGGGTGTCCGCCGCGAGCAACCGCATCGGGCTGCGCACGGAGGGACCCGCCCTGGAGCGGGCCCTCCCCGGTGAACTCCCCAGCGAGGGCGTGGTCCTGGGAGCGGTCCAGGTCCCGCCCGACGGCCGGCCGGTCGTCTTCCTCGCCGACCACCCCACCACCGGCGGCTACCCGGTGATCGCGGTCGTCGGCGCGAGCGACCTCCCGGCAGCCGCACAGGCGGTGCCGGGCACCCCGGTCCGATTCGTTGCCGTACGCCGTCGCTGACTCCCGCAGCCCCCTGCGTGCGCTACGCCGCCTCCGGCTCGGGCTGCTGCTCCGGTACCGAGCGCTGTCCCGGCACCGACACCCCCTCCGACAGGGACCGCTGACCCGGCACAGCCCGATGCTCCGGCAACGGCATCGGCTCCGGCAACGGCATCGGCTCCGGCACCGACAGAGACAGCGAGGCCAGTGCCATGGACACCGCCTGTGCCGCCCGCACATCGAGCTGGCCGCTGGTGCCCCGCGCGCGGTGGCGCATTTCGTCGACCGCGAGGCGCAGCAACTGGGGCAGCAGGTCGTTGCACCGGCGCACCACCCAGGCGGTACCCGCCGTGGCAAGCCACAGCAGGCTCGCCGACTTGGTGGGCGGCGGGAACTCGGGCTCGGGCGCGGGCGCGGTCCCCGACGCGATCCCGGCGTCCACCAGCAGCCCGTGGAACCGTACGGCCAGCTGCCGGTGCCCCCGCTCCCCGGGGTGCAGCCGGTCCGAGCTCCACATCTCCCGGTCGTCGACCCAGTCGCCCTCGGCCGCGTGCACGTGCAGGGCCCCGTACCGCTCGGAGAGCGCATGCACCACGGTGTTGACCGCCCGCTGCCGCCGTGCCAGCGGGTGGCCCAGCACCCCCGGCAGCCCGAGCATCGAGCCGGGGTCGGGCAGGCACGCGGTGAGCAGGGCGGTGCCCTGCCGGGCGAAGGCCGCGTAGACCTTGTCGAGGCGTTCGGCGACATGGTGGATGTCGAACGTGCGACGCAGTGTGTCGTTGACGCCGACGAGGACGGACGCGACGTCCGGGCGCAGAGCCAGTGCGGCGGGCAGCTGGGCCTCCAGCACGTCCCGCGTCTGCGCCCCGCTGACGGCGAGGTTGGTGAATGCGGCGGGCGGTTCGCACAGCCCGCGGGCGAGCAGCGCGGCCCAGCCGCGCCACCCATTCCCCACGGGATCGCCCACCCCCTCGGTCAGCGAGTCCCCGAGGGCGACGTAACGGACCGGTCTCATGCCGCGCCCTCCGCACGCACGAAGGGACGCGTCGGCACCGCCGCGTCGTGCGCGGTGAGGAAGGCGTCCACCGCCGTACCCCAGCCGAAACACTCCGCACGCGCGCGTGCCGTCTCCCGGCGCTCGCGCTCGGGACGGTCGAGGAGCATCTCCACGGCGTCCGCGAACGCGTCCCCGGTGTCCGCCGCGGTGGCACCGGCGGATCCGATCACCTCCGGCAGCGCGGAGGACGCACTCGCCACGACGGGCGTGCCGCAGGCCATGGCCTCCAGCGCGGCGAGCCCGAACGTCTCGGCGGGCCCGGGAGCCAGGCAGATGTCGGCGGAGGCCTGAAGCGCGCCGAGCAGGCTGCGGTCGGCGACATGCCCGAGGAAGGTCACCGGCAGGTCGCGCTCCTGCGCCCGCTGTTCGAGCCGTGCGCGCAGCGGCCCGTTTCCGGCCACCACGAGCACCGCACGCACACCGCGCCCGCGCAGCGCCTCCAGGGCGTCCAGCGCGGTACCGGGCCGCTTCTCCACGGACAGCCGGGAGCACATCACGAGCAGCTTCTCGTCCGCACGCGCGTGGGTGTCGCGCAGCGCGGCGTCGCGCAGGGTGGGACGCCGGTTCATCAGGTCGACGCCGAGCGGGGCCCGTACGACGTTGCGGGCGCCGATCCGCACGAACTCCCGCTCGGAGAACTCGGTGGTGCACACGACCTTCGCGTACGTGTGGGCCGTACGGACGTTGAGGGCGTCGGCGGCGCGCCGGGACAGGTTCTCCGACAGACCCCAGGTGCGCAGCACGCCGTCGGCGGTCTCGTGGGAGACCATCACGGCGGGGACCCGGGCGCGGCGGGCCCACTTCCCGGTCCACCGCAGCGTCGTACGGTCGGAGACCTCAAGGCGGTCGGGGGCGAGCTCCTCCAGGAGGGCGGCGACCCGCCGCTTGTCGATGAGCACGCGGTAGCCGCCGGTGCCGGGCAGCACCGGGCCGGGCAGGGTGATCACCCGGCCCTGCTCGGTCTCGCAGTCGCTGTACTTCTCACCCGGCACGATGAGGACGGGATCGTGGCCCGCCACCTTGAAGCCCTTGCCCAGCTCGCGCAGCGCGGTGCGCAGCCCCCCGGAGGCGGGGGCGACGAAGTTCGCCAGCCGGACGATGCGGAGTGCGGTGTTCATGCCGCCACCGCCGGCCTGCGGGCCTGGAGCACGGCCTCGTAGTGGGCGATGAGCTGGTCGCCGATGGCGGCCCAGGTGCGGCCCTCGACGGTGGCTCGTGCGGCGGCCCCGTAGGCGGTGCGCAGCCCCTGGTCGGCGGCCAGGGTCCGTACCGCCTCCGTGACGGCGTCCGCGTCGCGCGGCGGGACGAGCAGCCCGGTGCGGCCGTGGTCGACCAGGTCCAGCGGGCCGCCGACGGCGGGCGCGACGACCGGGACACCGCTCGCCATGGCCTCCTGCACGGTCTGGCAGAAGGTCTCGAAGGGGCCGGTGTGGGCGAAGACGTCCAGCGAGGCGAAGATCCGGGCGAGGTCGTCGCCGCCGCGGCGGCCCAGGAAGACCGCGCCGGGCAGTGCCTCGGCCAGACCGGGCCCGCTGGGCCCGTCGCCGACGATCACCACCCGTACGCCCGGCAGGCCGCAGACCCCGGAGAGCAGCTCGATGTGCTTCTCGGGCGCGAGCCGCCCGACATAGCCGACGATCAGCTCACCGTTCGGGGCGAGCTCGCGACGCAGTGCGTCGTCCCGGAGGTCGGGGCGGAAGCGCACGGTGTCGACACCGCGCCGCCACAGGTGTACCCGGGGCACGCCGTGGGCTTCCAGGTCGGCCTGGGAGGCGCTGGAGGGGGCGAGGGTGCGGTCGGCGGCGGCGTGGACGGAGCGGATGCGCCGCCAGGCCGCGGCCTCACCGGCGCCCACGTAGGTACGGGCGTAGCCGGCCAGGTCGGTCTGGTAGACGGCGACGGCCGGGAGGCCGAGCCGGGCGGCGGCGGCCATGCCGCGGACGCCGAGGATGAAGGGGCTGGCCAGATGCACGATGTCGGCCTGGTGTGCCAGGAGCGCGGCGGCGAGCCGCCGGCTGGGAAGGGCGACGCGGACCTGGGGATAGCCCGGGAGCGGTAGGGAGGGGACGTGGACGACAGGGCACGGCGCGAGAGCGGCGGCTGCCTTGCTGCCCGGAGCGGGGGCCGGTGCGACGACGAGGGGAGCGTGACCGCGATCGACGAGGTGTCGGGCGGTCTGAAGCGCGCAGTGGGCCACGCCGTTCACATCGGGGGGAAAGGATTCGGTCACGATGACGACACGCATACGGGTGTTGTCGCCGCGCTGGACGTGGCCGCGTCAACGTCGATCTTTCCGAACGGGGAACGATCCATGAGCGTTGCGCTGCGCACTCGAGCAGGTCAGGCCGCGTCCATGCGCCTCTGGCCGATGAGTCATCCCACGTTCACTTTGCGGGCCCGGCGCGCCCGAATTCAGCCGTCGGGCCCGGCAGGTCCGAGTTCACTCAGCAGGTGCGCCAGGTCCGGTCCGGCTGCCCGCCCTCGCGGCGTTCACACAGCGGGTGCGTCGGGCCCGATCCGGCTGCGTACCGCCGTCTGGACCTCCGCCTCCTCGGCCGGGTCCGCGGCGAGCCGACGCAGTTGCTCGACGACCCGGGCGTCGCCTGTCTCGGCGTGTCGGGCGGCGAGCTCGCGGGTGGTCTCCTCGCAGTCCCAGAGGCATTCGACGGCGAAGCCCGCGGGGAAGGAGGGATCGGTGGCGGCGAGCGCGCGGGCGGCCCTGCCACGGAGGTGGGACGATGCGGTCTCGCGGTAGATATGGCGCAGAACCGGTGCGGCACAGCCGATGCCGAGCCGTCCGGCGCCGTCCACGAGGGTCCACAGCGTCGGTGCGTCCGGCCCTTCGCCCCGTACGGCTTCGCGCAGGGCTCCGAGGACCAGGTCGCTGTCGTGGGCTCCGCCCCGGCAGGCGAGCATGCGTCCGGCGGCGGCGCCCAGCGGATCGGGCCGTCGCGCCCAGCCGCGGGCCCGGTCGACGGCGGCGACACTGCGCATCCGCTCGAAGGCGTCGAGGGCGGCCTCCACGACCGGCGCCGAGCCGGTGGCGACGGCAGCCTCGATCAGGTCGAGGGCATCGGGATCGTTGCTGTCGGCGAGATAGCGCAGGGCGGTGCAGCGGGCACCCTCGGTGCCGTCCTTGGCGGCCTGGACGATCTCGGGCCGGTCCTCGGGGCCGGCGACGGCCGTGAGGCAGCGGGCGGCGGGCACATGGAGCGAGGCGCCGCGTTCGAGGCCCTGCTGGGCCCATTCGAACACCGCCTGCACACTCCAGCCCGGGCGGGGCCCTGTGGGCCGCATCTGCCGCTGCCATCGGTCGAAGCAGCCGGTTTCCTGTGCGGCACGCACGCGCAGGCCGATCGATTCGCGCGGATCCTCGGCCCACAGCCGCCATGGCCGGGGCTCGAAGGCGTCCCGCACCGCGGCGGCCAGTTCGGCCTCGCCCTCGGCGTCGGCCGGGAAGCGGGCCAGCACGGGCGCGGCCAGGGCGCGCAGACCGGCGTCGTCGTCACGCAGGGCGAGTTCGTCCAGGGCCCAGGCCCAGTTGGAGCCATGGGCGGCGTAGCGGCGCAGCAGGTCCAGCGCGTCGCGCCTGCCGTAGGAGGCGAGGTGGCCGAGGACGGCGAGGGCGAGCCCGGTTCGTGACTCGTCGGTGTCGACGATGTCCTCGGGGTCGAAAAGATGCGCCTCGATCGCGCCCAGGTCGCCGCCCAGGTCGAGGTAGAGGCGGGCGTAGTACAGGGAGCGGTTCTCCACCTGCCAGTCGTGGCGGGGGTCGCGCAGCACACAGTGATCGAGGGCCGCGAGCGCCTCGGCCCGGGGGGCGGTGAGCGCGTGCAGTGTGCCGTCGCCGCGGCCCCGCTGGAGCAGGCCGAGCAGCGTACCGCTGGGCGCTATGACCGGATCGAACATGGGAAACAGCCTCACATCAAGCGTCGACGCAACCGGGAAACGTGCTCTACCTGGCCGCGTGACAACACGTCGGGGCGCCCGCCGTCTCTTGCTTGCTGTAGACCATCTTCCTCTGCCTCTCGTCTGTGGCCCATGCGGACCGATCACGGCCCGCGTGGTGCGGCAACACCTGCCCAGCCATCGCGTCCGTGAATCACGACGTCATGATGACCCGGCTGTTCTCGATGCCGCGACCGAAATTTCCGGCGGCCCGGTACCGCCTCCCCCGTTTTCCGTGCCCTGCCTGATCAGGACGGCTCTTTTCGCTGGTCAGGGCAATGGTCTCAGTGTGCGCCGAACAGTTCCAGCAGTTCCGCCCTGCCGAACATCCGGGCGGTGTCGACGGCCGACGGGGTGCCGGCGGCCGGGTCGGCGCCGCCCTCCAGCAGGGCCTTGATCACTTCTTCCTCGCCCTTGAAGACCGCCCCTGCGAGCGGGGTCTGGCCTCGGTCGTTGACCCGGTCGGCCTCGGCGCCACGGTCGAGCAGCGCCCGCACGGTCCCGGCGTGCCCGTGATACGCGGCGAGCATCACGAGTGAGTCGCCCCGGTCGTTGGTGAGGTTGGCCGGAACGCCCGCGTCGACATAGGCCACGAGTGCCTCGGTCTGTCCCTGCCTGGCCAGAGCGAAGATCTTGGTCGCGAGCTCCACGACCTCGGGGTCTGGGGCTTCGGTCATCGGCCGGACCACCTCTCGCTAGGAACGTCGGAGACCCAAGAGAACAAGCGTACGACCGTGAACGGTGGACCGTACGAGTGAATCGCCAGCGTACTGGCTGTACGGGAACATGACCGGCCGCACGCGAGGCAAAGATCACCAATGCACCCATGGAACGCAACCTCCCCGCCGGGCACGCCGAGCCGACCCCGCCATCTGGATGAAATTCGCCATATTTCACCCAGTTGCACCTTTTATAGTATGGATACATGCTGTGACCCTGGAAGTACTCATGGTGATTGCCCCCTCGACACCAGGAGACCTCATGATTCTGTCCATCTCAGGCGTCGTCCTGCTCGGCGTCGTCGTCTTCATCTGCTGCCGCAGCCACGGACTCAAGTGGTCCCACGCCTGCGTCTCGGCCCTGTTCGGTTTCTACGTCTCGAGCACTGCCGTCGCCCCGAGCATCAAGGCGGGCGGCGAGAGCCTGGCAAGTCTGCTGGGCGGCCTCAAGTTCTGACGTCGCCCGCACCGCCCGGACTCACCATCCCGCACATACGCACCTCCAGGAGACACCCGTGGCCCGGCGCCCCCTCCCCCGCATTCTGAGCAACGGCAGCGCGCAGCTCGCCCGGAGCCGGGAGCTGGCCCGGACGGCGGCCGACAGCGCCACCGACGTCCTCCACCCCCTGATCACGATCACCCGCGGTCTGCGCCGACTGGCATCGGCCGGGCGGCGCAAGTGGGCCGACACCCCCAAGGACCGGCGCGGCCCGCTGCTGTTCCTGATGGCCTCGGTGTTCCTGGCCGTGGCGCTCGTCCCGTACGGCCCGCTGCTCGCCGTCATCGCCCTGATGGCGGCGGCAGCCTGGCAGGGCCGCAACCGCACCGGACAGACCCCCGAGGGACCCGACGAGTCCCAGATCCAGCGCCTGCAGTCGCTGTACGAGGCGATGGTCCCGTACTTCTCGACCGCCGAGGACCCGGCGCCCCTGTACGCGCACGGCGGCGAGTGGGAAAAGGCCTTCCCGGAGTACGAGTTCGACGCCACCGGCCGCATCACGCACCTCGCGATCCGCTACCCGGCGTACTTCCCGGACGGCGAGGCCGAGGCGCGCGCCCGGATCGAGCACCTGCTCTCGACGAAGTCGGGCCGCGGCCGCGAGTACCGCTTCGCGTGGGACGAGGAGGGCAACCAGCTCACGGTCACGGTCCTCGCGCCCCTGCCCACCGACATCGCCGTCCAGCGCTTCGTGACGGCACCCGGCGAGACGGTCCTCGGTTTCACCGACCCCACCGAGGTCCAGCGCACGCTCCCGCTCGGCCACGGTGCGCAAGCGCGCGACGTTCCGCCCGTCGTGTGGCGCACGGGCATCCGCTCCACCGAACCGCACCTGCTGGCCGTCGGGCAGCCGGGCAGCGGCACGTCGACTCTGCTGCGCTGCATCGCCCTGCAGGCCCTGCAGTTCGGCGACATCGTCATCGTCGACGGCGGCGGCACCGGTGACTACGCCTGCCTGACCGGCCGGGACGGGGTCCTGGCGGTCGAGTGCGCCCTTGCCGGGGCGCTGGCGAGCCTGGAGTGGGCCACCACCGAGACCGAGCGACGGCTGATCGCCGTCAACCGCGCCCGGCAGGCGGGCCACCCGCCGCCCGAGGACACCAGGCGCCCCCTGTGGCTCCTCCTGGACCGCCCGACCGCGCTGGGCCAGGTGGCCGCCGCGGACGGCCACAAGGACCCCCAGTCCCTGCTCCAGGTGCCGCTCCGGCACGGCCGATCCGCCCATGTGACGGTGGTCGTGGCCGAGCAGTTCGACGGCCTGGACGCCCTCAGCGACCCCGTACGGCAGCACACGCGCGCGCGGGTCGTGCTCGGCACCGCCACCGCCGAGCAACTCGAAGCGGTCCTGGGAGCGCCCCCGCACACCACGCCGGTCCCCCAGGTTCCGCCGGGCCGCGGCTACGCACGGCTGGGTGCGGGACCGGTCCTGCGCCTCCAGGTCCCGGCGACGCCCGACCCCTATGACGACGCGACGAGCGACGACCACCGCCAGGCGGTGCTGGACCTCCTGCCGCCGCGTACGACACCGGCGGACGCGGCGCCCGAGCGGGTACCCGCGGAGCCGGAGCCGGTGTCCGCGGAGGCCGTGGTGGCGGAGAGGTCCAGGGCACGGACGTAGCCGGGGCTCTGCAGCCCCCCTGCCGCCGGGACGGCTGCCCGAGACTCCTCAAGCCACGAACGACCCCGGCGCCACCGCCCCACGGTCCCCCGCTCTCCACCAGCCGAGCGCGCCGCCGCCAGCCGCACCGCCGCCTCCTCCGCCACCGCACCCCCCACGGTGAACGGCAGCCGCACATACCCCTCGAAGGCCCCGTCCACTCCGAAGCGCGGCCCGGACGGCACCCGCAGCCCGACCCGCTCGCCCGCCTCTGCGAGCCGCGAGCCCGACAGGCCACCCGCGCGCACCCACAGTGTGAGCCCGCCCCGCGGTACCTCGAACTCCCAGTCGGGCAGCTCCCGGCGCACCGCGGCGACCAGGGCGTCCCGGTTGTCCCTGGCCTGCTCCCGGCGCACCGCGACCGCCTGCTCCCAACCCCCGGTGCCGAACAGCCAGTTCACCGCGAGCTGCTCCAGCACCGGCGTGCCCAGGTCGGCGTAGGCGCGCGCGGCCACCAGGCTGCGGATCACGTCCGGTGCCGCCCGCACCCAGCCGATGCGCATCCCGGCCCAGAAGGCCTTGCTGGCGGACCCGACGGTGACGACGGTGGACCCGGCCGGGTCGAAGGCGCAGACGGGCCGTGGCATCTCGACGTCGGCGTCCAGCCACAGCTCGCTCATCGTCTCGTCGGCGACGAGCACGGTGCCCGCCGAGCGGGCCGCCTCCACCAGCCGCCGCCGCTGGTCCTCGTCGGCGAGCGCCCCGGTCGGATTGTGGAAGTCGGCGACGACGTAGGCGATCCGCGGTGCGGCTTCCCGCAGCACCTGCCGCCAGCGGTCCAGGTCCCACCCGGCGAGCCCCTCGGCCATCGCGACGGGCACGAGCCGGGCGCCTGCCTCCCGCATCAGCTGCAGGATGTTCGCGTACGACGGCGACTCGACGGCGATGCGCTCACCACGCCCGCCGAAGAGATGGCAGATGGCGTCGATGGCGCCCATCGCGCCGGTCGTCACCATGATCTGCTCCGGCATGGTGGGAATCCCGCGCGCGGTGTAACGGTCGGCGATCATCGCGCGCAGTGCGGGCAGTCCGGCCGGGTAGTCGCCGTGCGTACGTGCGTAGGGCGGCAGCTCCTCCAGGGCGCCCTGGACGGCGCGGGTGAGCCAGGGTTCCGGCGCGGGCAGTGCCGCGCAGCCGAGGTCGATCATCGAACCGAGCGCCTCGGGCGGCAGCGGTTCCAGGCCGCGCGCAGGGATCGGATTTCCGGCCGGTACGGCGGTCCAGCTGCCGGCGCCGCGCCGCGACTCCAGGAATCCCTCGGTGCGCAGCGCCTCGTAGGCGGCGGCGACCGTCGTACGGCTGACGGACAGCGCGAGGGCGAGTTCCCGCTCGGCGGGCAGCCGGGCGGCCACCGGCACCCGCCCCTCGAGCACCAGCAGGCGGATACCGTCGGCAAGCGCGCGATAGGCCGGCGGACGGCGCGACCCCGGACCCGCCGGACGGTCCTGCTGCGACTTGAGCAGCCGGGCGAGCTGCGCCGCCCCCACCGCCGAGGTCCACTGAGCCATGCGTACCAGTCCACCTTCCCCGAATTGGCCATGGATGGCGTTACTTCCCAAGCCACAGAGTGTCATGCATCAGGCCACTACCACCACCAGGGGGGCACGTCTTGTCCACGCAGGGGCATCTCATACGTCGGTTGACCCAGCTCTATGCCGGCCTCGCGCTGTACGGTGCGAGCTCCGCGCTCCTGGTGAAGTCCGGCCTCGGCCTGGAGCCCTGGAACGTGCTGCACCAGGGACTGGCCGAGCGCACGGGCCTGAGCATCGGGACCGTGCTGATCATCGTGGGGGCGGCCGTCCTCCTGTTGTGGATCCCGCTGCGCCAGCGTCCCGGCCTCGGCACGGTCTCCAACGTCTTCGTGATCGGCGTCGTCATGGACGGCACGCTGGCGGTGGTGCCCCAGGCGCACACCCTGGCCGTGCAGGTTCCGCTGATGCTGGCGGGCGTCGCTCTCAACGGCATCGCCACCGGCCTCTACATCGCCGCGCGGTTCGGTCCCGGTCCGCGCGACGGGCTCATGACGGGGCTGCACCGGCGCACCGGCCGCTCGATCCGGCTGATCCGGACCGCCGTCGAGGTCACGGTCGTGGTGACCGGCTTCGCACTGGGCGGCACCATCGGTGTCGGGACACTGCTGTACGCGGTGTCGATCGGCCCGCTTGCCCAGCTGTTCCTGCGAGTGTTCGCCGTCCCCTCGGCATCCGGCGTCAGTACCGTCGTTGCCACCGGTCAACCCCGGCGCGCGATACTGCGTCCGTGAGCACGCGCATACGCCACCCCTTCCTGGACCACCCCGGCCCGATCGCCTTCGCCCACCGGGGTGGGGCGGCGGACGGCCTGGAGAACACCGTGCTGCAGTTCCGCCGCGCGGTCGAGGCGGGCTACCGGTACATCGAGACCGACGTCCACACCACGCGGGACGGCCGGATCGTCGCCTTCCACGACGCGACGCTGGACCGGGTGACCGATGGGGCGGGCCGGATCGCCGACCTGCCCTGGGACGACGTACGGCACGCGCGCGTGGCGGGCCGGGAACCGGTGCCGCTGTTCGAAGAGCTCCTGGAGAGCTTCCCCGACGTGCGCTGGAACGTCGACCTCAAGGCGGAGTCGAGCCTCCACCCCTTCCTGGAGCTGATCGAGCGCACCGACGCCTGGGACCGGATCTGCGTGGGCTCCTTCTCCGAGGCCCGCGTGGTCCGCGCCCAGCGCCTGGCCGGACCGCGCCTGGCGACCTCGTACGGCACGCGGGGCGTGCTCAATCTGCGGCTGCGCTCCTGGGGCGTGCCGGCCGTGCTGCGCCGCTCGGCGGTCGCCGCCCAGGTGCCCGAGTCGCAGTCCGGCATCCAGGTCGTGGACCGCCGCTTCGTCCGGACCGCCCACGCGCACGGACTGCAGGTGCACGTGTGGACGATCAACGAACCGGAACAGATGCACCGGCTTCTGGACCTCGGCGTCGATGGCATCATGACCGATCACATCGACACGTTGCGCAAGGTCATGGAGGACCGGGGCGTCTGGGTCTGACACCCCGGCCGGCCCCCGCGCACGGCACCTTCTCGGGGAAGCGAGGGCACGGGTGGGCACCGAGACCGTGCGGACACCGGAGGCGGACGAGGCCGCCGGGCGACGGCGCGAGCAGCGTGGCTGGTACTTCTACGACTGGGCGTGCTCCGTCTACTCGACGAGCGTGCTCACCGTGTTCCTGGGCCCCTATCTGACCACGGTCGCCGAGTCCGCCGCGGACGCCGACGGCTTCGTCCATCCGCTGGGGATCCCGGTGCGTGCCGGTTCCTTCTTCGCCTACTCGGTGTCCCTGTCGGTGATCGTGGCCGTCGTGGTGATGCCCCTGGTGGGTGCGGCCGCCGACCGCACCGGACGCAAGAAGCCCTTGTTGGGTGCCGCCGCGTATCTGGGGGCGGCGGCGACGGCGGGCATGTTCTTCCTGGACGGTGACCGTTATCTGCTGGGCGGCGCACTGCTGGTCGTCGCGAACGCGGCGCAGTCCGTGGCGATGATGCTCTACAACTCCTACCTGCCGCAGATCGCCCCGCCCGAGGAACGCGACGCGGTCTCCTCCCGGGGCTGGGCCTTCGGCTATGCGGCGGGAGCGCTGGTTCTGGTCGCGAACCTGGTCCTCTACCTCGCCCACGACACCTTCGGCGTCTCCGAAGCCATGGCCGTGCGCATCTGCCTGGCGTCGGCCGGCCTGTGGTGGGGCGCGTTCGCGCTCATTCCGCTCCGGCGTCTGCGCGATCGCCGCGGGGCGCGGCAGGAGGCGTCCGTGAACGGCTGGCGGCAGCTCGCCGCCACGGTCCGCGACATGCGCCGCCACCCGCTGACGCTGTCCTTCCTGCTGGCGTACCTCGTCTACAACGACGGCATCCAGACGGTGATCACCCAGGCGTCGGTCTACGGCTCCGAAGAGCTGGGCCTCGGACAGTCCACACTCATCGGCGCCATCCTGCTCGTGCAGGTGCTCGCGGTGTTCGGCGCGCTGGCGCTGGGCAGGCTGGCCCGTCGGTACGGCGCGAAGCGCACGATCCTCGGCTCGCTGATCGCCTGGACGCTGACCCTGGCCGCCGGCTACTTCCTGCCGGCCGGGGCGCCGGTCTGGTTCTTCGTGCTGGCGGCCGGGATCGGGCTCGTCCTCGGCGGCAGCCAGGCACTGTCCCGTTCGCTGTTCTCCCACCTGGTCCCGGCCGGCAAGGAGGCCGAGTACTTCTCGGCGTACGAGCTGAGCGACCGCGGAATGAGCTGGCTCGGTCCGCTGCTGTTCGGTCTGACCTACCAGCTGACCGGAAGCTATCGGGACGCGATCATCTCGCTGGTGGCCTTCTTCGTCCTCGGGTTCGTGCTGCTCGCGAGGGTTCCGGTACGGCGTGCGATCGGCGAGGCCGGGAACCCGGTTCCGGACAGGATTTAGCGCTCACAGCGAAAGGGCTGTAGTGTACGCGTTTGGCCTGCCAGGCGTACCGTTACTGCGCGTCAAAGAAGCCAAAACGCTGGGTGACATCTACTGCCAGATGTGACAAACCGGGCGCCGGTGGGTACAACATGGGCGGCTACGACGGCGACGCATGACCCGGAACGGGACTCCGAACGGGAATCTTTACCGCCGACCGGACGTTGACCGGATGACGACGACAGCGACACCTGTCCTGTGGGCGACAAGCCCGGGAGGCACGATTCATGAGTGAGCGAGCTCTTCGCGGCACGCGCCTCGTGGTGACCAGCTACGAGACGGACCGCGGCATCGACCTGGCCCCGCGCCAGGCCGTGGAGTACGCATGCGAGAAGGGGCACCGCTTCGAGATGCCCTTCTCGGTCGAGGCGGAGATCCCGCCGGAGTGGGAGTGCAAGGTCTGCGGTGCCCAGGCACTCCTTGTGGACGGCGAGGGTCCGGAGGAGAAGAAGGCCAAGCCGGCGCGTACGCATTGGGACATGCTGATGGAGCGGCGCACGCGTGAGGAGCTCGAAGAGGTCCTCGAAGAGCGCCTCGCCGTTCTGCGTTCCGGCGCAATGAACATCGCGGTGCACCCCCGAGACAGCCGCAAGTCCGCCTAGTCCCTGCGGGGCTCGGACGGGGGGTTTCAGTGCGCCAATGACCGCGGGCGCCGTACGTGAGAAGTGGACGTACGGCGCCCGCGGTCTTGTGTGCGACGGTCACGTCCTGTACTCAGCGTGTCAGCGGAGGGCGAGGTTCCTGCGGGGTCTCCCCGGGCTCGTCCCTGACGACCTCACCCTGCACGACCTTGCCGTCCGGGCGGTGCATGCGGGCCTGCTGAAAGGCGCCGCCGAGGCTACCGGGTGCGGCCCGGCGGAGCCGGCGGTCCACTGTGCGCTCCGCGTACCGGCTGAGGGCCTTCTGGACCGGCGGAATCAGCAGGAGCAGGCCCACCCCGTCCGAGATCAGACCGGGAAGCATCAGAAGCAGGCCGCCCAGCATCATCAGGCCGTTGCCGCCGCCGCTCGACGGCGCACCGCCGCGCTGAAGTGACTCGTTCAGGTTCTGGAAGGCGCGCCGGCCCGCCCGCTTGATGACCACCGTACCGAGCACCAACCCGGCGAGCAGCAGCAGGAAGACCGTGAACCCGCCCGCCCAGCCGGCGACCACGGTCAGCAGCCAGATCTCCAGCACCAGCCACGCGGCGATGCCCAGCGGCAGGAAGGTGCGCAGCCGTGAGCGCCGGGGCCGTGTGGAGTAGGGAGGGGTCGAAGCGCCAGTCGTCATGCATCCAGTGTGCCTGGGCCCGGCTCAGCGCGGGATAAACCCCTACGACTGCGGCGGCCGCCCCCGGCCCAGGATCTTGCCGACCCGCTCCCCCACGCCCCATGAGGTGACCCGCCACAGCGCCTCGACGAGGATGTCGCGGCTCATCTTGGAGTCGCCCAGCTCGCGCTCGACAAAGGTGATCGGCACCTCGACGACGTGATAGCCGGCCTTCACGGCACGGCGGGCCAGATCGACCTGGAAGCAGTAGCCCTGGGAGGCGACGTCGTCGAGGCCGAGGCCCTCCAGGGTCTCGCGGCGGAAGGCGCGGTAGCCGCCGGTGACGTCGCGGATCGGCACATCCAGCAGGACGCGTGAGTAGAGGCTGCCGCCACGGGAGATGAACTCGCGGCTCCTGGGCCAGTTCACGACCCGACCGCCGGGCACCCAGCGCGAGCCGAGCACCAGGTCGGCACCCTTGAGCGCGGTCAGCAGCCGGGGCAGCTCCTCGGGCTGGTGGGAGCCGTCGGCGTCCATTTCGATCAGTACGCCGTACCCGTTCTCCACACCCCAGCGGAAGCCCGCGAGGTAGGCGGCGCCGAGGCCCTCCTTGCCCTTGCGGTGCAGGACCCGGACGTGGTCGTCGCCGGCGGCCAGCTCGTCGGCAAGCTTTCCGGTGCCGTCGGGGCTGTTGTCGTCGGCCACGAGGACGTGCGCCTCGGGAACCGCGTTGCGTACCCGGCCGACGATGCTCTTGATGTTCTCCGCCTCGTTGTAGGTCGGAATGATCACCAAGGCGGTGCCGAGCGGGCCGAAGCGCCTCCCCCGGGCCTCTGCCGCGCGGGTCCCCTCGCCGTCGTTCACTGCTGCCCCTTCATGTCCGTCGCAGACGTCCACCATAGTGGCCGCAGCCTGCGCGGACATGAACAGGACGGCCGTAAGACGGTGTCGATTCCGCAGGAGCGGGGTAAGGATGGGTTTTTGACCCTCTGTGCGAGGCGCGCTGCGGATGGGGGCCCGGCGCCCTTCGGGCCGACCTGGGACCCGCCGGCTGCGGGTCGACCTGAAGCCGTTGTCTACTGAGCTCCCGGGCCCCACCCTGGTCACACCCTTCCCCCCTCCGAGCTCTCGGCTTCGCTCAGGCAGGGACGGACCCCCGTCCGGCCGGACGTTCCCCAGCCGCGGCGCGGTCGCTGAGCCTGGCTCCCAGTGACGGTGCCCCGGTGCGGTACACCGTCCCTGACCCAGCGGTGCCGCGACGCGTACGCGGACGTTCGCCGGTCGGGCGTCCCGTGGTGGACCCGGCCGAACCTACCGGCCCCGGGCCGCGGCCTGTCAACAGCCGTGTGAGCCAGGGGGTTTCCCACCATGCCCAGGTCGGCCCCCTGGACACGCAGGTCGCGCAACGGCGCAGCGGGCGGTGAGGTCCGCCGCGCCACCCCGGGAGATCACTCGCCTGGCCGTACGAACACCGTCCGTCCACCCACCACGGTGCGCAGGCAGACGGGCAGGTCGGAGCCCGGGGTCAGGTCGGGCAGGCCGGGGGTGCCGGAGCGAGGGTCGGTCGACCAGCGCGCGACCCGGTCGTCGGGCGCCTGGACGACCAGCTCACCGGTGCGCCACACGGCGTAGTCCGCGGGCGCGCCCGGCACCAGGACGCCCGCGTCGTCGCGTCCGGTCGCCCGCCAGCCGCCGCGCGTGTGCGCCGTGAACGCGGCGCGCACGGAGACCCGGTGCTCGGGCGTGCGATGGAAGGCGGCGGCCCGGACGGTGCCCCACGGGTCGAGGGGTGTGACCGGGCTGTCGGAACCCAGGGCGAGCGGGACGCCGGCGCGCAGCAGCGCGGCGAAGGGGTTCAGCGTGCGGGCCCGCTCCACTCCGAGGCGCTGGGCGTACATGCCCTCGTCGCCGCCCCACAGCGCGTCGAAGGCCGGCTGCACGGACGCCGTCAGGCCGAGCTCGGCGAAGGCCGCGATGGTGTCGGGGGTGAGCATCTCGGCGTGTTCGACGCGGTGGCGGGCGGCACGGATCCGGGCGAGGCCGACCTTCTCGGCGGCGGCGCGGACGCCCTCGACGACGGTGGTCAGGGCGGCATCGCCGATCGCGTGGAAGCCCGCCTGGAGGCCCGCCTCGGTGCAGGCGACGACATGGGCGGCGACGGCTGCCGCGTCGAGGTAGGCGGTGCCGGTGTGGCCGGCGTCGGCGTACGGCTCGTGCAGGCAGGCCGTGTGGGAGCCGAGGGCGCCGTCGACGAACAGATCCCCGGCGGCGCCGGCCGCCCCCAGCTCGCGCGCCTTCTCGACGTCCCGCTCGGCCCAGTAGCCGACGACCCGCGGCCCCGGCTCCTCGGCGGCGAGCCGCAGCAGCCCCTTGAAGTCGTCCTCGGAGGAGATCTCCGGCCCGGCGCACTCGTGGACCGAGCCGATGCCGAGGGACGCGGCGTGGGCGAGGGCGGCGCGCTGGGCCTCGGTGCGCTGGGCCGGGGTGACGGCGGCGAACGCGGCGGCGCGTACGGCGTGATGGGCGTCGCCGGTGAGGGGGCCGTCCTCCCGGCCGAGGCCCGGAACGAGGTCGAGCAGGGCGGTGGTGACGACCGCCGAGTGCACGTCGATCCGGCTCAGGTAGAGGGGACGGCCGCCGGTGGCCTCGTCGAGCTCCGCGCGGGTCGGGGGACGGCCGCCCGGCCAGCGCGCGGCGTCCCAGCCGTGTCCGAGCAGGACGCGGTCCCTCGGCCGGGCCTCGGTGAAGTCCCGGACCAGCGCGAGGGCCGCCTCCAGGGAGGGCGCGCCGGACAGGTCGAGGCCGGTGAGCGCGAGGCCGGTGGACGTGATGTGCACATGCGCGTCGGTGAACGTCGGGGTGACCAGGGCGCCATCGAGGTCGATCACCTCGTCCACGCCGTCCGCGAAGGCGTCGGCCGCGCCCTCGGAACCGACCCAGGCGACCTGGCCGCGCTCGACGACCATCGCGGTCGCGAACGGGTCGGCGGGGCTGTGGACCTCTCCGCGGCGGAGCAGGACGGTCTTCGGCGGGGCGGTGCGTTCACTCATGACCGACAGTTTCCCGCCCTGCGCCGGTTGCGCTGCACCCGGGGCCCGGCGGTCGGGGTCGGCAGCCCCCGTCGGCCCGTTCAGATGCGCGGTGGCCGTGCCTCGTACGGCGTGGACAGCACCACCGTCGTCCGCGTCGACACCCCCGCCAGCGATCGCAGCCGCGCCAGCAGCTCCTCCAGCTCGTGGGGGGTGGCGACCCGCACCTTGAGGATGTAGTTCTCGTCGCCGGCCACGCTGTGGCAGGCCTCGATCTCGGGAACGCCCGCCAGGCGGTCCGCGATGTCGTCGGGGGCGCTGGGGTCGAACGGTTTCACCGAGATGAAGGCGGTCAGCGGCAGCCCGACGGCCTCCGGGTCGACGACCGCGGCGTACCCGCGGATGACGCCACGCTGCTCCAGCCGGCGCACCCGCTGGTGCACGGCCGACGTGGACAGGCCCGTGGCCTTGCCCAGGTCGGTGTAGCTCATCCGCCCGTCCTTGACGAGCAGCTGCACGATCTGTCGGTCCAGCTCCTCCATGGCGCTAGAACCTACAGTGCGCCTGATCTCCTCGGATACCTCAGCAGCGCAGGTCATACCCGGTTCGTGATGTGCCCGAGAGCCGGCCGTGAGCCGGCTGGGGGACGAACGTGCCGCGCCGGGCACCTGCGAGCGGCATGTGACGAACGCCACAGGCCTCGAACGGTCTCCGTGATGAAGTAGTGATTACCCCGGAGAGCGGACGGGAAGTGCTTGCTGTGGTCGAGGCCGCAGCGCCTTCACGGCCCAGCCCGAGGGGGAGAACATGCAGAGTCTTAAGCGCCCTGGTCGTACCGCACCCAAGCGCCAGCAGCCGGTCGTCGAGCCCGAGCCGGAGGGTGTCGAACCCGACGCCTTCGAAGCCGACGAGCTCGACGCGTACGACACCTTCGAGATGTACCGGGTGATCTGCCCGGACTGCGCACAGCCCATCGCCTTGCTGGCGGACGAGGATTTCCTGCCGGAGCACGCACTGTGCGCCTCGCCGTGGAACCCGTTCGGACTCACGGTCTGCGCCGGCACGGGCCGCAGGGCCGCCGACGCCCGGCCCGCGGACGAGTCCATCGAGCCCCAGGAACAGGACACCGCCCTCCTGCTGACGCTCCCTCAGGGGCTCGACTGGCGGATGCAGCCCTTCTCGCACGTCGGAGGCCCGGGCTCACGCCCGATGCGCGTCCCGTCGATGCGCCGCCACGCCGCCTGAGCGACCTCGCTCGACCCCAGTAGCTGCCCTGCACCATGGCCCGCAGACTGCCGTGGTGCAGGATCAGTGCGCCCTGGGCCGGCGGGAGGCGAACGCCGGCCACCCAAACCACCCTGGACGCAATTCAGTTGACGGTACGTCAGAGGACGTGTCGGCGGCCGGACGCAGTCCCGGACCGTTTCGTGAACGCACGCTCGATTCCGCAGATCGGTGACCTGCCCGCGCTTGGTCGCGTTGCCCAGGCATGACCCCCACCTACTCCACGACCGGGCGTCAGCACCGAGCGTTCGTTCCCGCCTCGGCGGACTCGGTTCCGCGGACCCCTCCGCCGCCCGCGCCGCCGCTCCAGGACCCGCCCATCTACAGCGATCTGATGCGCACCTGGGCCAACCGCGGCCGCACGCTGCCGGGGCGCCACGATCCGGAGTGGATCCGGCTGGCGGCGCCCCTGGTCAGGCGGGGTCAGTTCAGCGGGTCTCCGGACCCGCGAGGTGACGGGCGATGACCATCCGCTGGATCTGGTTGGTGCCCTCGACGATCTGCAGGACCTTGGCCTCGCGCATGTACCGCTCGACCGGGAAGTCCGCGGTGTAGCCGTATCCGCCGAGGATCTGCACGGCGTCCATGGTGACCTTCATCGCGGTGTCGGTGCAGTGCAGCTTGGCCATGGCCGCCTGCTTGGCGAAGGGCCGGCCGGCGTCCCGCAGCCGTGCGGCGGCCAGGTACAGGGCGCGGCCCGCCTCGATCTGCGTGGCCATGTCGGCGAGCATGAAGCGCAGCCCCTGGAAGTCGGCGATCGGCCGCCCGAACTGCCGCCGCCCGGTCGCGTACGCGACGGCCTCGTCGAGCGCCGCCTGGGCCAGGCCGATCGCGCAGGCCGCGATGCCGAGCCGTCCGGAGTCGAGGGCGGACAGGGCGATCGCGAAGCCCTGGCCCTCGTCGCCGATGCGCCGGGCGTCGGGGACCCGTACGCCGTCGAAGTTGACCTGGGCGGTGGGCGAGCCCTTCATGCCCATCTTCTTCTCCGGCGCCGCCGCGCTCAGCCCCTCGGCGTCGCCGGACACCAGGAAGGCGGTGATCCCGCGCGGGCCCTCCTCGCCGGTGCGGGCCATGACGGTGTAGAAGTCGGCGACCCCGCCGTGCGTGATCCAGGCCTTGGTGCCCGTGATCACCCAGTGGTCGCCGTCCCGGACGGCCTTCGTGCGCAGCGAGGCCGCGTCGGAGCCGGAGGAGGGCTCGGAGAGGCAGTACGCGCCGAGGAGACCGCCGCCGAGGATCGCGGGCAGGTGCTCGACCTGCTGCTCCTTGGTGCCGTAGGCGGCGAGGGCGTAGGAGGCGAGGGTGTGGACGCTGACGCCGAGGCCGACGGTCAGGCGGGCCGCGGCGAGCTCCTCGAGCACCTGCAGGTAGACCTCGTACGGCTGGTCACCGCCGCCGTACTCGGAGTCGTACGGCAGGCCGAGCAGTCCCGACTCGGACAGCAGGGTGAAGAGCTCGCGCGGGAAGCGTCCGGCGTCCTCCTCCTCGGCCGCGTGCGGGGCGATCTCGCGCTGCGCGATGTCGCGGACGAGCGAGATCAGATCCCGGGCCTCGTCCGTGGGCAGTTGACGGTCCACCGGCTGCGGGGCGCGGTCGGGCATGGCGACGCTCTCCTCCCTTTCGGGCGCTGCGGCGGAGGTGCCGTGGGTGTGGCGGCTCCGCCGGGTCTCACGGGTGCCCAGCCGACGCTCCGGCTCCCGGGTCACGGAAGGCGCTGACCAGCGACTGTGCGCTGTGAGTATGCCCGATCGGAGGCATCGAGTCACCGGTTAACGGTCGCTTACTTCAGGAAACCTCCGACCGCCCAAATTGGTCCGCACCATTGACCGACTGGTCTAGTCCTCCTACTGTGACGGACCAACCGACGCTTCATCGCGTTCATGCCAATCGGCGCCCGTCCCCCTCTCCCCCACGAGGAGACACCCGATGCGAACCTCCCACCGTCCCCGCGCCCGGTTCCGGGCCCTTCTCGCCGCCGCGTGTTCCGCCGTCCTCGGCGCCGGACTGCTCGCCGGCGTCGGCACCGCCACCGCCGCCCCCACAGCGGAACGCGCAGCCGGCTCCAAGGTCGTCGGCTACTTCACGGAGTGGGGCACCTACGACCGCAAGTACCTGGTCAAGAACATCGAGACCTCCGGCTCCGGAGCCAAGCTCACCCACATCAACTACGCCTTCGGCAATGTCACCGGCGGCAAGTGCGCCATCGGTGACGCCTATGCGGCGACCGACCGGGCCTACACCGCCGCCGAGTCGGTGGACGGCGTCGCGGACACCTGGGACCAGCCGCTGCGTGGCACCTTCAACCAGCTGCGCAAGCTGAAGCAGAAACACCCGGACCTCAAGGTCCTGTGGTCGTTCGGCGGCTGGACCTGGTCCGGCGGCTTCGGCGAGGCCGCCCGCAACCCGGCCGCGTTCGCCCAGTCCTGCTACGACCTGGTCGAGAACTCCAGGTGGGCGGACGTCTTCGACGGCATCGACCTCGACTGGGAGTACCCGAACGCGTGCGGCGCCACCTGTGACACCAGCGGCCGGGACGCGTTCAAGAACCTGATGGCGGCCGTCCGGGCGAAGTTCGGCTCCGGCAACCTGGTCACCGCGGCGATCACCGCGGACGCCACACCCGGCGGCAAGATCGATGCGGCCGACTACGCGGGCGCCGCACAGTACGTCGACTGGTACAATCCGATGACGTACGACTTCTTCGGCGCCTGGGACACCACCGGCCCGACGGCCCCCCACTCGCCCCTGACCTCGTACTCGGGCATCCCGAAGGCCGACTTCCACACGTCGGCCACCATCGCCAAGCTCAAGGGCCTCGGCATCCCGGCCTCCAAGCTGCTGCTCGGCATCGGCTTCTACGGGCGCGGCTGGACCGGCGTGACCCAGTCGGCACCCGGCGGCACCGCGACCGGGGCGGCGGACGGAACGTACGAGGACGGCATCGAGGACTACAAGGTGCTGAAGACAAAGTGCCCGGCGACCGGCACGGTGGGCGGCACCGCGTACGCCAAGTGCGGAAACGACTGGTGGAGTTACGACACCCCCGCGACCGTCGCAACCAAGATGACGTACAAGAACCAGCAGGGCCTGGGCGGCACCTTCTTCTGGGAGCTGAGCGGCGACACCGCGGACGGTGAGCTGATCAAGGCGATCAACTAGCTGCAGGGAACGGTTCACCTGGGGCGGAGGTTCCTTCTCGGGCCTCCGCCCCTCGCTCAGGGGTCCCGGCGGGCGGACGCAGGGGCCGGGTAGGCGGGGTCCAGTTCCTCGATGGCGCGCAGGGCACCACCGAGGGTCTTCACCAGCAGCTCACGCATCGTGTCGCGGGAGAGCTCGGGCCGATCGATCCAGTCGAGGGTGGCGCCCTCGACGGCGCACACCCAGCCCAGCAGTCCCATCCGCGCGAGCGGGTCGATCTTCCGCCTGCCGTACGCCCCTTCGGCGATGGTCGCGACGATCGCCTCGCGCACCCCGTCCCGGATCGCCTGCACCTCGGTGTCGAAACCGACGCCGCCGCTGACGATCGTGCGGTACGCGGCGTGGTTGTGCTCGGCGTAGCGCAGATAGCCGTCGATCGTGCGGTGGACCCGCTCCACCGGCGGGAGTTCCAGGCCGCCGGCCGCGAAGGTGACCAGGTCGGCGACCGAGTCCTGGACGATGGCCAGGTAGTAGCCGCGCTTGGAGTGGAAGTAGTAGTAGATCAGCCCCTTGGCGACATGCGCCTGCCGGGCGATGTCGTCCATCGACAGCGCGTCGTACGACGTGTCGGCGAACAACCTGCGCCCGATGGCGATGAGTTCGGCGCGGCGCGCCAGCGACCGCTCGGTGCCACGCGCCCGGGGGCGGGCCGCGTCGCGCTGTTGACTGATCTTCACTGTCGACCCTGGTTCCAACGGGCGGCGGGACACCCGCAGTATGTCAGGTCGCCGTGTGGGTCAGTTCACAGCAGACCGAGCTGGGTCACGAGCATGGCGAGCACCACGACGAGCGTCCAGCCCATGACGTGCTCGACGATCTTCGGGCCGTCGTCCTTGGGTCCGCCGGTGCGAACGCGGGCGGCAGTGGCTGAGTGTGCAGTCATGGCGTCTCGCTGAGTGTCGTGCGTGCAGTGGACTCTCCCCCACGGCTCCCCCG
Organism: Streptomyces sp. F001; assembly: GCF_004187715.1. Lineage (GTDB taxonomy): Bacteria > Actinomycetota > Actinomycetes > Streptomycetales > Streptomycetaceae > Streptomyces > Streptomyces flavusporus. The sequence goes on from NZ_QZWF01000001.1 coordinate 749,676, forward strand.
CCGATCCGTCCACCTTGCCACTCCTGGCGGCTTTTGCGGCGGAGACGTTGGTCACAGCCGACGGCCCCCGGAGGGGGTCCGGGGGCCGTCACGGGCCGGTTCAGCGCACGCCCACCGTCGCGAGCGCCATGCGCTGGCGCGGGGTCGGACGGGCCGGGAAGTAGAGGTAGCAGACTCCGCCGGTGCCGGAGACGACCTTGCCGGAGGCGTTGTACCGCTTGGTCCTGAGCCAGATGTTCTCCCACTCGCGCCGCCGGTAGACGCGTCGCACCGCCTCGTTGCTCGGCGAGGCGGGGTCGTTGGCGATCACATCGCCGTCGGCGGTGAAGCCGATCACGGTCATCAGGTGGCCCGAGGTGCCGTATCCGGCTCCCGTCAGCTCCGACGCGAGGAACGACTGGGACGTTATGGCCGGGATCCCGGCGGCGATCAGCGTCTCCAGGTCGGTGAGCGAGCCGAGCCGGGTGACCACGCCCTGCAGGCCCTTGAAGGTCGCGGCGTAGGCGGCGTTGAAGGGCCAGTTGCCGCAGCCCGCGTACTGGTAGTCGTAGGTGTACCGGGCGGCGTGGCACACCTGCGGGTCGGCGTAGCTCGGATCGACCCAGGCCAGCTGCTCCTCGCTGAGCCGGCCGCCCCAGTACTCGATGATCATCTGCGAGGAGGTGGGGCTGCACCAGGCCTCGCCGCCGTTGTCGTACTCCGGGTACTGGCCCTTGTGGATCTCCTGCGAGTACCGCGGGACGATCAGCTCCTCGGCCGGGCCGGGCGTCGAGGCGGGGACGGTGAAGCGGTCGGGCACGTCGGAGCCCATGGCGCCGAGCCGCCACACGGTGGGGGTGAGCTTGGTGCCCGGCTTGCGGTACAGGGTCAGGCGCAGTCGGTACGAGATGAGACGCAGGCCGGTGGCCGGGTCGTCGACGGCGAAGGTGTCCGTCCAGACGGTGCTCCGGCCGTCGGTCTGGTCGTCCACCGAGGTCCGCCGGATGTCCTGGTCGCCGGCCGCCCAGCGGCCCATCACGTACCAGGGCGTGTCCGTGCCGTCGGAGTAGGTGCCGCGCAGTTCGACCTGGATCCAGGTGCCGGCCGGGGTGTGCGCGTTCCAGGAGGCGATGGCCTCGGTGGAGGGGACGGCGAGCCGGTGGACCGGGGAGGTCCAGGTCGCGTACTCCCAGGTGGAGGTCTTGCCGGTGTGCGGGTCGCGATAGTCGACGGTGCCTGCCGGGGCGGCGATCACGACGCCGGGCCGGGCGCCGGCGACGGCACGGGTGCCCTGGGCGGTGCCGCCGCGCCAGTCGGTGTACGTCGTCCAGGCACGGTTGTCGACGGAGCGGGCGGCGGTCCGGGCGGGGCCGGCCGCGGAGGTGTCCGGCTGGGGTCCGGGGTTGTCCGGACGGGTTCCGGCGACGGCCACCGCCGGGCCCGCACTGCCCACGACGGCGGCGGCGACCGCGGCGGCCAGGAGGGTTCTGCGGGACGGCTGTTCGGCTCTGCTCATGGGCGGAAGACTCCCGGGGTCCGAGTCGGGGGCTGGTCCAGTGCACAGTTGCGTGCGCCAACTATGGCCGTGGGCGCCCGGTACTGCCAGCACTTCGGGGCATGCCGCGCCCACCAATATTGGTCAGGACCACTGGCATGACCTGGATCGGAGCACGCCCGAGCGCGGGGCATGATGGGGGCGTGTCGCTCTCCAGCCCCGCCCCGCCCCCGCGCTGCACGACCTCGCCCACAGGCTGCGCACCCTGCCCCCGTCCTGCGGCCCCGTCCGACTGATCGGCGTCGACGGTCACGCGGGCTCCGGAAAGACCACGTTCGCCGGGCAGTTGGCCGAGGTACTGGGCGGCGCGCCGGTGCTGCACCTCGACGACATCGCCAGCCACGACGAACTGTTCGCCTGGACCGGCCGGCTGCTGCCCCAGGTGATCGAGCCGCTGCGCCGCGGCGAGACGGCGCACTACGCCCCCTACGACTGGCGGGCCCGGCACTTCGGACCACCCCGCCCGCTGCCGCCCGCACCGGTGGTCCTGGTCGAGGGCGTCGGCGCGGGCCGCCGCGCTCTGCGTCCCCATCTGGCGCAGCTGCTGTGGCTGGAGCTGCCCCACGAGGAGGCCTGGGCACGCGGGCAGTCGCGCGATGGGGCGGAACAGCGCGAGTTCTGGGCCGGGTGGCTCGTGGCGGAGCGGCGACATTTCGCCGAGGATCCCTCGCGACCCTTTGCCGACCTGCTGGTGCGCCAGGTGATGGAGGGGTACGAGGTGCTCCCGGGGCCCGCCGGACCTACTGGTCCGGACCAGCAAGTCACGCACGGTGATGGACCATCCGCAATGTGCTGAATTTGTGAAGACCCCTGCGGCGGAACTTGGCCGAGTGCCTCAACTCGGCTTGACCGGGGGCCCGTACAGGACTTACGTTCTCAATGAGCGGCCGAACGAGGTCGCCCACAGACGCGAAGCCCCCGATTGTTCCCCCGTGATCGGGGGCTTCGTTCTGCCCTCTTCCACTTCTTCCGGGCGCTCCGAGGCGCAATCCCCTCACCCTCGGTCACCATGCGCAGTGTGCGCCCCCTCTGCTCCCACCTCGCCGAACGGCCGGTGCGGCACCCTTCGGCGGGCACCGACCCGCGGGTACGATGCCCTCGGTGCGACCTGCGGACGGCTGCTCCGCGCACCGTTGCAACTCCGGTCCGCGGCACAGCGGTTGGACCGAGTCGGTCGGCGGGCGACGGCCCGGCGGCGAACCAGCGGGGGCAGGTTTGTGGGGGGACGTGATGGACTTCGGCACGCAGGGCCCCGAGGCCCCTGCCGACCTCGCCTGGCTGCGAGGCGTGGACGCCTACACGATGGGCGCCTATCCGCAGGCGGAGGAGGAGTTCCGGACCGCGGTACGGCTGGATCCCGGGATGGCCGACGGCTGGCTGGGGCTGCACGCGCTGCGCGTGGACACGACGACCGCGCTGCTCAGGATGTTCCGCCACCGTGAGCGCTTCGGGGAACAGCGCAGCCGGCACCGCCGCACGCTCAACTCCTGGTACTGGCTGGGCTGGTGGGTGCAGCCCGTGCTGGAGAGCCCGCGCGATCTGCTGCTCGCGCACGCCTCGCACTGGCTGGACGGCCGCCACGTCCCGGAACTCGATCGCGCGCTCGCCGGTCTGCCGCCCGTCGACACCGATCCGCAGGTGCGCTTCCTGCATGCCTGCCGCGCCTATCTGGTGAAGGACTGGGAGCAGTTGGTGCGGCACACCGATCCGCTGCTGGGCGATCCCCTGCTCGGCATCGAGGCCGGTCTGTTCGGCGGCATGGCCCGGGTCCGCCTCGAGATGTACGGACAGGCCGAGCCACTGCTGTCGGCGGCCCTGATGCGCTGCCGCAGCGAGCAGCCGCAGCGCAAGGAGCTGCGCTACTGGCTGGCCCGCGCCCACGAGGGCACCGGCCGCTCGGCCGCCGCGCTCCCGCTGTACCGGGCGGTGCACCGTGTCGACCCCGCGTTCATGGACACTTCGGCCCGGCTGGCGGCGATCGCCGAGGGGGACGGGTACGACGACGCCACCGACCTCGCCGCGATCGCCCTCGCCGGGACCGGGCAGGACAGCCTGGACGGCCCCGACGCACTCGATCCGCTCTACGGCAGCGAGAGCCGGGACCTCAAGCTCTCCGAGCCCGGCCTGCCGCCGACCGGGCCCCCGCCCTCGGTCACCGACCCGACGGTGCGGGAGAAGAACACCGGGCCCGCGCCGTCGCTGCCCGCCGGACCGACCGACCCCGCATTACTCGAGGAGGCGCTCGCCGAGCTCGAGCGCATGGTGGGCCTGGAGCCGGTGAAACGCCAGGTCAAAGCGCTGTCCGCGCAGTTGAACATGGCACGGCTGCGGGCCGTGCAGGGACTGCCCGTCCAGCCGCCCAAGCGGCACTTCGTCTTCTCCGGCCCCTCCGGCACCGGCAAGACCACGGTCGCCCGCATCCTGGGCCGGGTCTTCTACGCCCTCGGCCTGCTCGGCGGTGACCATCTCGTGGAGGCCCAGCGGGCCGACCTGGTCGGCGAGTACCTGGGGCAGACCGCCGTGAAGGCCAACGAACTGATCGACTCCGCGCTCGGCGGTGTGCTCTTCGTCGACGAGGCGTACTCGCTCTCCAACTCCGGTTACGGCAAGGGCGACGCGTACGGCGACGAGGCGCTCCAGGTACTGCTGAAGCGGGCCGAGGACAACCGCGACCACCTCGTGGTGATCCTGGCCGGCTATCCGGAGGGCATGGACCGCCTCCTCGCCGCCAACCCCGGCCTGTCCTCCCGCTTCACCACCCGCGTCGACTTCCCGTCGTACCGGCCCCTCGAGCTCACCGCGATCGGCGAGGTGCTGGCCGCGGAGAACGGGGACGTGTGGGACGAGGAGTCCCTGGACGAGCTGCGGTCGATCGCGGGTCACGTCGTCGACCAGGGGTGGATCGACGAGCTGGGCAACGGGCGGTTCCTGCGGACGCTGTACGAGAAGAGCTGCGCGTACCGGGATCTGCGGTTGTCGGCGTATCCGGGGGTGTTGTCGCGGGATGATTTGTCGACTTTGCGGTTGCCGGATCTGATGCAGGCGTATGGAGAGGTGCTGTCGGGGCGGGGGCCGCAGGATCCGTCGGCCATGTGACGCCATACGCAGCTGCGGGCAGTCGTGCCTCCCCCAGTGCCTTAAGGGCCTGGGGGACCCCCAGGGCGATGGGGTCCCCCGCTCGAGCGAAGCCGAGAGTGGGGGAGGGTGGGCGCAGCGGCACCCCGCCGGCGCGGGCGAGCAAGACCCCGCCCGCACCAGCATCGGGCACCGCTCAGCCGGCCAGCACCTCCTCCGGCGCCCACTCCCCCGCGGCTCCGGCATCTGTCGATGCGCCGGATCCCGCACCTCCCCCACCAGCAGCTCCAGTACGTCCTCCAGCGCCACCAGCCCCAGCACCTTGCCCGCCCCGTCCGCCACCTGCGCAAGATGCGTGGCGGCCCGGCGCATCACCGTCAGCGCGTCGTCCAGCGCAAGCTCGGACCGCAACGTCGTCATGGGCCGCCAGAGATGCTGCGGAACCGCCCGTTCGGAGTCCTCGAGGTCGAGTACGTCCTTCACGTGCAGGTACCCCATGAAGGCGCCGTTCTCCGCGGCCACCGGGAAGCGGGAGTAGCCGGTGCGGGCGGTCAGCTCGATGATCCGGCCCGGCGTGACCGAGGGGCTGACCGTGATCAGCGACTCACGTCGGAGGAGGACGTCGGTGACCGGGCGGGAGCCCAGCTCCAGGGCGTCCTCCAGGCGCTCGGCCTCCTCGGGGTCGAGCAGGCCGGCCTGGCCGGAATCCTCCACGAGCCGGTTGAGCTGCTCGCTGGTGAAGACCGCCTCCACCTCGTCCTTGGGCTCGACACGGAACAGTCGCAGAACGGCCCGGGAGCAGGCACCGAGGGCGACCGTGATCGGCCGGCACAGCCGGGCGAAGGCGACCAGGCCCGGGCTGAGCCACAGCGCCGCCTTCTCCGGAGCCGCCATTGCCAGGTTCTTCGGGACCATCTCGCCGATGACCAGGTGGAAGAAGACGACGGTGGCGAGGGCGATGACGTACCCCAGCGGGTGCACCATCGCGTGCGGCAGATGGATCCACTCGAAGACCGGCTCCAGCAGATGGGCCACCGTCGGCTCGGCGACCGCGCCCAGGGTCAGCGAGCAGACGGTGATGCCGAACTGTGCGGCGGCCATCATCTGCGGCAGCCGCTCCAGGCCGTACAGCACCTGCCGGGCCCGGGCGGTGCCGAGCGGTTCGATCTGGCTGCGGCGCACCGAGACCAGTGCGAACTCGGCGCCCACGAAGAAGCCGTTGGCGAGCACGAGCAGCGCGGCGAACAGGAGTTGGAGCACGCTCATCGCACGGCCTCCATGACAGGGGCGATGCGCACGATGCGTACCCGCTCGGCGCGGTAGTGCCCGACCTGGCGCACGGCCAGCCGCCAGCCGGGGAGTTCGGCCCGGTCGCCGACGGCCGGGATCCGGCCGAGCAGATCGGCGACCAGTCCTGCGACCGTCTCGTACGGGCCCTCGGGCACGTCGAGGCCGATGCGCCGCAGGACGTCGATCCGGCAGCTGCCGTCGGCGTCCCAGGCAGGGCGGCCGTCCTCCGACGGAGCGGCGGCGAGTTCGGGCTGTTCGTCGAGCACGTCGTCGTGCTCGTCACGGACCTCGCCGACGATCTCCTCGACGATGTCCTCCAGGGTGACCACGCCGGCCGTGCCGCCGTACTCGTCGACGACGACCGCGATCGGCTGCTCGCTGCGCAGTCGGGCGAGCAGCGGCCGGACCGGCAGTGTCTCCGGGACGAGCAGCGGCGGCCGGGCGATCCGGCCCACGGGGGTGCGCAGCCGCTCGGAGGACAAGACGGCCAGGGCGTCCTTGAGGTGGACCATGCCGACGATTTCGTCGATCTTCTCCCGGTAGACGGGGAAGCGGGACAGGCCGGTGGCGCGGGTCAGGTTGACCACGTCCGCGGCGGTCGCCGAGGACTGGAGCGCGCTCACCTTCACGCGCGGGGTCATGACGTGCTGTGCGGTCAGCTCGCCGAGCGACAGCGTCCGTACGAAGAGGTCCGCGGTGTCCTGTTCCAGGGCACCTGCGCGCGCGGAGTGCCGGGCCAGGGAGACGAGTTCGCCGGGGGTGCGGGCGGAGGCCAGCTCCTCGGTGGGCTCGATGCCCAGGGCGCGGACCAGGCGGTTGGCGACGGCGTTCAGTGCGGCGATCACCGGCCGGAACACGCGCGCGAAGACATGCTGCGGGCCCGCGACGAAGCGTGCGACCTGCAGCGGCCGGGACACCGCCCAGTTCTTGGGTACAAGTTCGCCGACCACCATCTGCACGGCCGAGGCCAGCAGCATGCCGACGACGACGGCCACGCCGGGCACGGCGCCCTCGGGTATGCCGACGGCCGTGAACGGACCGTCCAGCAGCCGGGCGAGCGCCGGTTCGGCGAGCATGCCGACGACGAGGGAGGTGATGGTGATGCCGAGCTGGGTGCCGGAGAGCTGGAAGGACAGTTCCTTCAGCGACTCGACGACCCGATGGGCGCGTCGGTCGCCCTCGGCGGCGGCCTTCTCGGCGTCCGGGCGGTCGACCGTCACCAGGCCGAACTCGGCGGCCACGAAGAAGCCGTTGGCGAGAATGAGCAGGAACGCGGCTGCCAGGAGCAGCAGAGGGAGGGTCATGATGCCGCCGCCCGTGCGCTATGTCGGCAGGGGGCGGCGCAGGTACTGCAGGACGATCCGTCCATCGCCGGAGGGAGTCACTCCTCGGGTAGCAGGAACCCCTGCGCACCGGCCGGCACCACAGGGGCGGAGGCGCAACGGACACGCCTCCGCCAACAGATTAATCAAGACACCGGCCGATACGGCAGGGTGAACGGCCCGGAGTCGGCCCGAGTCAGCTGTGATGTTGCCCGGCCCGGGCCTCGACCAGCGCTCGCAGCGCCCGGGCGTCGGCGATGGCGTGCTCCTTGGCGATGCCCGGCTGGATGCCGATCGCGGCCAGGCTGGTGCCGTCGCTGAGGTCGAGGAACACCCAGGGGTCGCCGACCCGCAGATGTACCTGGACGATTTCCGCCCAGGCCAGCCGACGCGTACTGGCGAAGTTGACGACCGTGACACCGGATTCGTCGGCGACGACCTTCGGCCGGGCCAGCACCAGCACCACCGCCGACAGAAGCGCCGCGGTGAGCACGAAGCTGAGCCGCTCGGCCGTGCTGAGCCGGTCCAGCAGCAGCGCGACCAGCAATACGGTCACGAAGATCGCGACGGCCGCGGTGAGCAGTACGGCGCGGGTGCGGCCCGGCCGGAAGGTGACGGGCAGCTCGGGAAGAGGGGTCGAGTCCGGCATGGGTGTGTGGCGCCCCTCAGAGACGGCAGGCGTGGATGGCGGTGGTCAGGATGGCCCGCGCGCCGATGGCGTACAGGTCGTCCATGATCCGCTGGGCGTCCTTGGACGGCACCATGGCGCGGACCGCGACCCAGCCCTCGTTGTGCAGCGGCGAGATGGTCGGGCCCTCCAGGCCGGGGGTGATGGCGACGGCCTGTTCCAGGTGCTCGGCGCGGCAGTCGTAGTCCATCATCACGTACGTCCGGGCCACCAGGACGCCCTGCAGCCGGCGCAGGAACTGCTGCACCTTGGGCTCCTCGGTGTCCGCCCCGACCCGCCGGACGACGATGGCCTCGGACTTCATGATCGGCTCGCCGATGACCTCCAGGCCCGCGTTGCGCAGCGAGGTGCCGGTCTCGACGACGTCCGCGATGACCTCGGCGACGCCGAGCTCGATGGCGGTCTCGACGGCGCCGTCGAGGTGGACGACGGAGGCGTCGATGCCGTTGTCGGCGAGGTGCTTGGCGACGATGCCCTCGTACGAGGTGGCGACGGTGCTGCCGTTCAGGTCCTCCACGCCGTTCGCCGTGCCGGGCCTGGTGGCGTAGCGGAAGGTGGAGCGGGCGAAGCCGAGCGGGAGGATCTCCTCGGCGTTGGCTCCGGAGTCGATCAGCAGGTCGCGGCCGGTGATGCCGATGTCGAGGCGGCCGGAGGAGACGTAGATCGCGATGTCGCGGGGGCGGAGGTAGAAGAACTCGACCTCGTTCTCCGGGTCGACGATCCGCAGTTCCTTGGTCTCCCGGCGCTGCTGGTAGCCGGCCTCATGCAGCATCTCCGCCGCAGGGCCGGACAGTGAACCCTTGTTGGGGACGGCGATGCGCAGCATGAGGTCGGCTTCCTTTGCGTGGTTTCTTACGGGAACGGGTGCGGCTTACAGGTGGGCGTAGACGTCGTCCAGGGAGATCCCGCGGGCGACCATCATCACCTGGACGTGGTACAGCAGCTGCGAGATCTCCTCGGCGGCCGCCTCCTTGCCCTCGTACTCGGCGGCCATCCAGACCTCGGCGGCCTCCTCGACGACCTTCTTGCCGATGGCATGGACACCCTTCCCGACCAGCTCTGCGGTGCGGGAAGTGGCGGGGTCGCCGTTGGCGGCCTTGTGCTGGAGCTCGGTGAAGAGCTCCTCGAACGTCTTCTTGGACATGGTGGCGCCCACTTTACGCGGTGTACCGGGCGGCCTAACGCCATGGTTCAGATACTGAGCGGAGGGTGGCCGCCGTGGCCACCGCCGCCGTCACCGCCTCGTGGCCCTTGTCCTCGTTGGAGCCGGACAGACCCGCGCGGTCCAGGGCCTGCTCCTCGGTGTCGCAGGTCAGCACGCCGAAGCCGACGGGGACGCCGGTGTCGACGGAGACCTGGGTGAGGCCCTGGGTGACGCCCTGGCACACGTACTCGAAGTGGGGGGTGCCGCCGCGGATGACGACGCCGAGGGCGACGATCGCGTCGTAGCCCCGGCCGGCGAGGACCTTGGCGACGACCGGCAGCTCCCAGCTGCCGGGGACCCGGAGCAGGGTCGGCTCGTCGATGCCGAGGTCGTGCAGGGCGCGCAGGGCGCCGTCGACCAGACCGTCCATCACCTTCTCGTGCCACTGCGCCGCGACCACGGCGACCCGCAGGTCACCCACATTGCGTACGGACAGTTCCGGTGCGCCCTTGCCGCTCACGTTCTCGTGTCTCCTCGTTGTTCGCTTACTGGTTGCTGCAGGTGGACACGGCAGGCGTGTCCAGCCACGGCAGGTCGTGCCCCATCCGGTCCCGCTTGGTGCGCAGGTAGCGGAGGTTGTGCTCGCCCGCCTGGACGGGCATCGGCTCGCGGTCGGTGACCTCGATGCCGTGCCGGACGAGCGCGTCGGTCTTCTCGGGGTTGTTGGTCATCAGGCGCACGCTGCGGACTTTGAGGTCCGTCAGGATCTGCGCGCCGGCGGCGTAGTCCCGGGCGTCGGCGGGCAGGCCGAGCTCCAGGTTGGCGTCGAGGGTGTCGCGGCCGCGCTCCTGCAGCTCGTACGCCCGGAGCTTCGACAGCAGTCCGATGCCGCGGCCCTCGTGCCCGCGCAGGTAGACGACGACTCCCCGGCCCTCGGCCTGGATGCGCTCGAGGGCGGTCTCCAGCTGGGGGCCGCAGTCGCAGCGCAGGGAGTGGAAGATGTCGCCGGTGAGGCATTCGGAGTGGACGCGGACGACAACGTCCTCGCCGTCGCCGATCTCACCGTGCACCAGGGCGACGTGCTCGACGCCGTCGACGGTGGAGCGGTAGCCGTACGCCGTGAAGGTGCCGTGGGCGGTGGGGAGCTGTGTCTGTGCCTCGCGGCGGACGGTGGGCTCGGAGCTGCGGCGGTAGGCGATCAGGTCCTCGATGGAGATGATCGTCAGGCCGTGCTTGCGGGCGAACGGGACGAGTTCGGGCAGGCGCAGCATCTGGCCGTCCTCACCGGCGATCTCGACGATGGCGCCGGCCGGGCGCAGGCCCGCGAGGCGGGCGAGGTCGACGGCGGCCTCCGTGTGCCCGTTGCGGACCAGCACGCCGCCGGGCTTGGCGCGCAGCGGGAAGATGTGGCCGGGGCGGACCAGGTCGGCGGGCTCGGCCGTGCCGCTCGCCAGCAGCTGAAGGGTGGTCGCCCGGTCGGATGCGGAGATCCCGGTGCTCACACCGTGAACGGCCGAGGCGTCCACGGAGACCGTGAACGCGGTCTTCATCGACTCGGTGTTCTCCTCGACCATCTGCGGGAGGCGCAGCCGGTCCAGTTCCGCACCCTCCATGGGGGCGCAGATCAGGCCGCGGCACTCGCTCATCATGAAGGCGACGATCTCGGGGGTCGCCTTCTCGGCGGCGATGACGAGGTCGCCCTCGTTCTCCCGGTCCTCGTCGTCGACGACCACGACCGGGCGGCCGGCCGCGATGTCGGCGATGGCCTGCTCGATCGGGTCGAGGGTGAGGTCGTCGCTGTCGTCGGTGTAGTCGGTGCGGTAGAGGATCGGGGCCGCGCTCATGCCGGCGCTCCTTCCAGGACGGGCCGCGCGTCCTTGCGGGACCGCAGCCACCAGTCGCGCATGCCCCACAGGACGAGTGCGCCGTAGATGACGTAGACGAAGCCGGAAAAGGCGTAGCCGTTGGCGAAGTTGAGGGGCACGCCGACCAGGTCGACGAGCAGCCAGGCGAACCAGAACTCGACCATCCCGCGCGCCTGGGCGTACATGGCGACGATGGTGCCGACGAAGATGTAGGCGTCCGGCCAGGGGTCCCAGGACAGGGTCGGGTAGGCGGTGAAGAGCAGGGCCACGGCGACCGTGCCGGCGGCGGCCGCGGCGATCATCGCCGCGCGCTCGCGCCAGGTGGCGAAGCGTACGGAGATACGGCCGTCCGCGGCCCGGCCCTTGCCGCGGTTCCACTGCCACCAGCCGTACAGCGCGACGGCCATGACGACGACCTGCTTGCCGGCGCTGCCGGCGAGGTGGCCGTAGAACGCCGAGAAGAGGACGAGGCCGGACAGGAACTGCACCGGCCAGGTCCACAGGGAGCGCCGCCAGCCGAGGGCGAGGGTGATCAGACCGAGGACGTTGCCGACCATGTCCGACCAGATGATGTGCTGGCCGAAGAGGACGAACGCCTCGGAGTTGAGCCAGTTCACTGGGCCGCCCCCTGGGCGCCCAGGAGCCGCTCGACGTACTTGGCGATGACGTCGACCTCGAGGTTGACCGGGTCGCCGGGCTGCTTCAGGCCGAGGGTGGTCAGGGCGAGGGTGGTGGGGATCAGACTGACGGTGAAGTGGTCGGAGCCCGCCTCGACGACGGTGAGGCTGATGCCGTCGACGGTGATGGAGCCCTTCTCGACGACATAGCGCGCGAGGTCCGCGGGGAGGGAGACCTTCACGATCTCCCAGTTCTCGGACGGCTTGCGTTCCAGGACGGTGCCGGTGCCGTCGACATGGCCCTGCACGATGTGCCCGCCGAGGCGGGCGCCCACGGCGGTGGGGCGTTCGAGGTTGACGCGGGAACCCGCGGTGAGGACGCCCAGGCTGGAGCGGTCGAGGGTTTCGGCCATGACGTCGGCGGTGAACTCGTCGCCTTCGTGGTCGACGACCGTGAGACAGACGCCGTTGACGGCGATGGAGTCGCCGTGCTTCGCACCCTCGGTGACGACGGGGCCGCGCAGCCGGAAGCGGGAGGCGTCGCCGAGGTTCTCGACGGCGGTGACTTCGCCCAGCTCTTCCACGATTCCGGTGAACACTTCCCGGGTCCTCCTGCCTCTTCGGGCACGGACTCCGGGGCTGTCGCTGGACGACAGAATGTACGGGCTGTGGCACCGAGGACGACGCCGGACAGAACCCGCCCTTGCTGGACGAGCCGATACGGCGGCGCGCACGAATGCCCGCCCGCCGCGCACTGCCTCCCATCCGGACTTTAACCGTCGGTCCAGGAATTTCACCTGGTCAACCGGCCGCTGGAAGCGACCGGGTCGCGGACTGTAACCGCCGGTTCGGACTTTCACCGACCCCGGAGTGCGCTGCTTCTGGTACAGGGCAAGTGTGCCACGCCGGATCGACGTCCATACGGGCGATGGGTGTGGAGTGGCTCACAGGTCACGTCACTGGACTTCTCGACCGGGCGAACGGGCGCCAACTCCCGCATGGCCGCACCGGCTTGGAAATTGGTTTATACCTATTGACGCACTGGTCTAGTCCTCTCTAGGGTCTGCGCCAGCGGGCCCCGGCGGCGGTGACGACGGCCCTTGCCCGCCGCCGGGCCTCGCCACGGCGCACGCACGTGTCCTGGCAGAGTGACCCCCTGGAGCCGGCCGTCCGGGCGGGCGGCACGCTGGTCGCGGTGGTGTCGGTCGAGCTGCGCGAGGGGCTGATCGCCGACCTGCGGGCCGTGGTGAATCCGGACAAGCTGGAATGTGTACGAGGTCGGCTCGCGCGTGTCTGATCGTCCCCGGCGCGGTGGTCACATTTCCCGAGGGCTACCGGGGCACAGCTGACGAAGGGCGCTCCACCTGGGAGCGCACGGCGTCCGAAGGAGCTGAACAGCATGACCACGATCCTGGTGACCGGCGGTACCGGGACGCTCGGCCGGATCCTCACCGAGCGGTTGCGCGCGGACGGGCACGAGGTGCGGGTGCTCAGCCGGCGTGCGCAGCCGTACGCGGTCGATCTGCGTGAGGGGGGCAGCGGTCTGGACGCGGCCGTCGAGGGCGTGGACACGATCGTGCACTGCGCGACCTCGCCGCGCGGCGGAGACGAGGAGGCGGCCGCACATCTGATCGCGGCGGCGCGCCTGGCCGGCGTGGGCCACCTGGTCTACATCTCGATCGTGGGGATCGACCGGGTGCCGTTCGGTTACTACAAGACCAAGCTCGCCGTGGAGCGGCTGATCGAGGAGTCGGGGCTGGGCTGGACCGTGCTGCGCACGACCCAGTTCCACGACCTGCCGGTCCGGGTGTTCGACATTCTGGCCAAGCCGCCGGTCATGCTGCTGCCGGCCGGGGTGAACGACCAGCCGATCGAGGTCGCGGAGGTCGCGGGCCGGCTCGCGGAGCTGGCGGCGGGGGCACCGGCGGGCGGGTCGAGGACATGGGCGGCCCCGAGGTAAGGACCCTCGACTCGCTGGCCCGCGCCTACCTCAAGGCCACGGGACGACGTCGGGCGGTGGTGAGCGTGCCGCTGTGGGGCAAGGCGTACCGCGGCTTCCGCAACGGCGGCCATCTCACACCGGAACGGGCCGTGGGGAAGGGCACGTTCGAGGAGTACCTGGCGGCACGCTTCGGTGCTGGACGCGGGGCCTAAGGCCGGTCCGGGGGTGCGAACAGTTCGTCCTGGGCCCGGTCGCGCGCGGTCAGCAGCGCGCCGCGCAGCACCGCGCCGCCGCCCAGGACACCGGCCCGCACCTCCGTGGCCAGCGGCGACATCCGCCGCAGCCGCTGCTCGACCCGCCCGGCGAGGACATCCCCCGGCCCGTCCCACCTCACCGCCGAGCACCACACAACCGGGGTCCAGGACGGCGACGACGGAAGCGACGCCCACGGTCAGACGGTCCGCGAGGGCGTCGAGGAAGGGGGCGGCGTCGGAAACGCCGGCGGACACGGCCGCCACCGCGTCCCGCACCAACGCCGCTGCCACCGGCTCACCGCCCCCGCCGAGCCGACCACCCGTGCTCCCCCGCCAGCCGGGCGATCGCCGCCGCCCCGGCCAGGGAGTGAAAGCCGCCCTCGCAGTCGGTGGCAGAGGGCAGGCCGGCCGTCCCCGGCACCGGGAGGAACCCGATCTCGCCGGTGCCGCCGGAGGCCCCGCGGCGCAGCAACCCGTCCAGGACCACCGCGGCACCGGTGCCGTGGCCGAGCCACAGCAGCACGAACGTGTCCCGGTCCCGGGCCGCACCGTCCCGCTGCTCGGCCAGGGCGGCGAGGTTGGTCTCGTTCTCGACGATGACGCGGGCGTCGGGGAGCCGTTCCTGCAGGGCGGCGACCAGGCGGCGGTGCCACTCGGGCAGGCCGGAGGAGTCGCGGAGTTCGCCGGTGGCCGGGTCGATCAGGCCGGGGGCGCCGATGCCGAGGGTGTGCAGCTGGTCGGCGCCGGCCTCCTTCGCCACACGTTCGACGAGGGCGACCGCCTGTTCCACCGCGGGCCCCGTCCCCGCGTCGCCGTCGATCGGCACGGACGCCTCGGCGAGCACCCGGCCGAGCAGGTCGGACACGACCACGGAGACGCCCTCGGTGCGCACGTCGAGCGCGGCCAGATGGGCCCGGTCGGCGACGATCCCGTACAGCTTGGCGTTGGGCCCGCGCCGCTGCTCCCCCGCCTCCCCGACCACGGCGATCAGACCGGAGACGGTGAGGCGTTCGACGAGGTCGGCGACGGTCGGCCGGGACAGCCCGGTCAGCTGCTTCAACTGCCCCGCCGTCAACGGGCCCTCCTGCTGCAGCAGTCGCAGGGCGAGCCGGTCGTTGATGGCCCGGGCGGTGCTGGGGGTTGCGGGCATGCCGGGATCCTTCCAGACGGCGGGGCCGCACGACGTACGGCCGCCGGAATCCCCTATCTATCAGGCAGGGTCCCTGATAGTTTACGCGGCGGACAAGGCGAGGCCGAGACGCGACAAGGGGCGGGAACATGAGTGACGTGGTCCACGAGCACCGCGAGGTGAAGCGCGCACGGTACGCGGTGGCCGCCGTGTTCGCCGTGCACGGCGCCGTCACCGGCTCCTTCGCGACCCGCGTGCCGTGGATCCAGGACCACGCCTCGGTGAGCGCGGGCCAGTTGGGCCTCGCGCTGGCCTTCCCGGCGCTCGGGGCGTCCGTCGCGATGCCGCTCGCGGGCCGGATCAGCCACCGCTTCGGCGCCCGCACCGCGCTGCGCGGACTGCTCTCCCTGTGGACGCTGGCGCTGATCCTGCCGTCCCTGTCTCCCAACCTGCTCACGCTCTGCCTGGCCCTGTTCGTCTACGGCGCCACGGCGGGCATGGCGGACGTCGCCATGAACGCGCTCGGCGTGGAGGTCGAGAACCGTCTCAGGAAGTCGATCATGTCCGGCCTGCACGGCATGTGGAGCGCGGGCGCGCTGGTCGGCTCGGCCGGCGGCACGCTCGCCGCGCACCTGGGTTCGGACGCCCGGCTGCATCATGCTCTGGCGGCCGCGGTCCTGACCCTGCTGGGCCTGGTGGCGTGCCACTGGGTGCTGGACCTGCAGCCGACCGAGGACGAGGAACCGCCACCGCGGTTCGCGCTGCCGCCGAAGTCGGCGGTGCTGATCGGCGCGGTCGGATTCTGCGCGGTGTTCGCGGAGGGGGCGAGCCTCGACTGGTCGGCCGTCTATCTGGAGGACGAGCTGGGGAGCTCGGCGGGGCTCGCGGCCGCCTGCACGACCGGCTTCACGCTCACCATGGCGCTCGCCCGGCTCGCGGGCGACCGTGTGGTGGACCGTTTCGGCTCCGTGCGCACGGTCCGCTTCAGCGGTGTCCTCGCGACCCTCGGCGGGCTGTTGATCGTCGTCGCCGGCCATCCTGCGGTGGCGATGGCCGGGTTCGCGCTGATGGGTCTGGGCATCGCGGTGGTCGTCCCGCTGTGCTTCGCGGCGGCGGGCCGCAGCGGGCCGAACCCCAGCCAGGCCATCGCCGGTGTGGCCACCATCACGTACACCTCCGGCCTGATCGCCCCGAGTGCGATCGGCTCCCTCGCACAGGCGACGAGCCTGGTGGTGTCGTTCGGCCTGGTGACCGTCCTGTCGTGCGGACTCACGGCTTTCGCGGGCGTTCTGCGCTCGGGCGACCGGGACCGCCCGAAGGTCGGTCCGCCGAGCGCAGCAGTTCCCGACCCGCGGCCCTGAAGGGGTTGCTCCCACGCGAGCGCTCACGTGTGCGAAGCACTCCCGGCCTGCCCTGACAATGGTCCGGACGGACTGCACGCACAACGAAAGCGACACCTCACATGGATCTCGGCGTCCGCTGGAAACTGCACGGCGACGGACGCACCCCCGCACCCGGGGCGGTGGTCCGGCCCGATGAGCGGCTGTCCTGGCCGCGCACGGCCGGGCTCGGCGCCCAGCACGTGGTGGCGATGTTCGGGGCCTCCTTCGTGGCGCCGGTCCTCATGGGCCTGGACCCCAACCTGGCGATCATGATGTCGGGCGTCGCGACGGTCGTGTTCCTGCTCGCGACCCGCGGCCGGGTACCCAGCTACCTCGGCTGCTCCCTGTCCTTCGTGGGCGTCGCCGCGGTGATCCGCGCGCAGGGCGGTACGAGCGCCACCGTGACGGGCGCGGTCTTCGTCGTCGGCGTCGCGCTGTTCCTCGTCGGTCTGGCGGTGCAGCGGTTCGGGGCGCGGATCATCCACGCGACGATGCCGCCGATCGTCACCGGCGCGGTGGTGATGCTGATCGGCTTCAACCTCGCTCCGGTCACGGCGTCCACGTACTGGCCGCAGGACCAGTGGACGGCCCTGCTGGTGATGCTGTTCACCGGCCTGGCCGTCGTCTGTCTGCGTGGTTTCTGGTCGCGCATCGCGATCTTCCTCGGTCTGGTCTTCGGCTACGGCATCTCCTGGGCCTTCGACCGGATCTTCGGCAGGATCCACTCGGTGGACGCGAGCGGCAAGCTCACCGACCACTGGCGCCTGGACCTCTCCGGCGTCGGCCAGGCCGACTGGATCGGCCTGCCCACCTTCCACGGGCCGTCCTTCGAGTGGTCGGCGATCCTGGTCGCGCTGCCGGTCGTCATCGCGCTGGTCGCCGAGAACGCGGGCCATGTCAAGGCGGTCGGCGAGATGACCGGCGACCCCCTGGACGACAAGCTCGGTACGGCGATCTCCGCCGACGGTGTCGGCTCGATGCTCTCCACCGCGGTCGGCGGCCCGCCCAACACCACGTACTCCGAGAACATCGGTGTGATGGCGGCGACCCGCGTCTACTCGACGGCCGCCTACTGGGCCGCCGCGGGCTTCGCGCTGCTCTTCGGTCTCTGCCCGAAGTTCGGCGCGGTGGTGGCCGCGATCCCGGGCGGGGTGCTCGGCGGTATCACCGTCATCCTGTACGGCATGATCGGCCTGCTCGGCGCCCAGATCTGGATCAACGCCAAGGTGGACCTGCGCAATCCGCTCAACCTGGTGCCGGCCGCGGCGGGCATCATCATCGGCGTCGGCAATGTCTCCATGGAGTTCACCGACAGCTTCTCGCTGAGCGGCATCGCGCTGGGCACGCTCGTCGTCATCACCGGCTACCACGCGCTGCGGGCCTTCGCCCCCGCCCACCTCAAGACGCAGGCGCCGCTGTTGGACGAGGGCACGTCCCGCTACGACGAGGGGGCTCAGCGCGCCAAGTCGTAGGCGTACGAGGGTGTGAAGGTGCCGGGCCGGCCCTTGCACCCGTCCGACTCCCCCGGCAGCTTCACCCACAGGTAGGCGTCGATCCGCTCCTCGCCGGTGTTCGTGGTGGGCGCCCGGCCGATCTTCCGTCCCGCCGGGTCGCACCATTCGCCGTCGGCGGGAGCGCCGTTGCCGTTGCGGCTGGTGTCGATCACGGCGCCGAGGCTCGCCGGGCCGCCCAGGGCGTCGAGCACCTGTCGGTCGTAGGCGATCTCGTCGGCCGTGCGGTGGAAGTTGGAGACGTTGCTGAAGATGCCGTCGGAGGAGGCGGGTGAGGCCGCGCCGGCCTGCTTCAGCAGCGCCGCCTGCTCGGCGGCGGGGTTCCAGCCGGAGTGGCCGGCGTCGTGGTAGACCCGCGCCCTGGGGTTGGCGGCCTTGAGGACGCGGCCCGCGCGGGCCAGGGAGGCGAAGCGGTCGGCGCGGTCGCCGGCGGAGAGACAGCCGGCCTGGGCGACGGAGTCGGGCTCCAGGACGACGATGACGTCGTCCGAGCCCAGCCCGGCGGCGAATCGGTCGATCCACGCGTCGTACGCGGCAAGGTCCGGCGCCCCTCCCTGGGAGTGGCCGCCGCAGTCGCGGTCCGGGACGGCGTACACCACGACGACCGGCACCCGGCCCTGCGCAGCGGCTCCTGAGGTGACGGCCGCGACCCGGGAGGTGATGGTCGCGGGCGTGAAGTCGGCGAACCACACGGAGGCAGGCTGGTCGGCGATACGGGACTCGATGACCGAGCGGCGCGGATCGTCGGGGTTGGCCCGGACCCAGTCGAGGACCTGGGACTCGGGATGGCGGTAGAGCCGGGTGTGCACGGTGGCGGTCCGCTGTTCCCGTTCGGTCCGGCTGGACGAGGGCGTGGGCGCCCCCTTCTTGGTCGCGGATGCGGATGCAGACGGAGACGGCGCAGGAGAAGGCGTCACCGGCGACGACGGCACGACCGGCAGACGCTCCAGACGCGTCGAGGCGGACCCGGTCGGCGACGGCCGCGCCTGGTCCGAACCGTTCCCGTCGTCCCCCGCGGTCAGCACGCCGGTGACCGTACCGACCGCGACCACGACGGAAGCCGCCGCCACCATGGCGCCCCGCCGGACGGCGCGACGGCGCTCGGCCCTGCGAGCGGCCAGGCGCCGGGCACGTAAGCCTGACACGGTGCTGCTCCCCCCCTCTTCGGCCCGTTCTCGGCCCCGCGCGACGGGCGCGTTCCCCCGTTCCGGGGAAGCGTCGGGCCCGTCGGCACTCGGGCAAGCCTAGGACTGGGACCCTGCCCCCATGACGCAGTTGGAACAGTTCACCACTCCCGTCGACGCGGTGGTCGCCCGGATGCGCGCGCTGGACGCGGCCCTTCCGGCGCGGGACGGGGTCGCGGTCTTCAACCGCGTCTACCTCGCCGTCACGGAGGCCGTCGACCGGCGCATCGACGCAGGACGGTTCCCGGACCCGCGGGCCGCGATCACGCTGGACGTGCGGTTCGCGGAACGCTATCTGGCGGCGGTCGACGCGGCCGCCGAGGAGCGTCGCCCGCCTGCCTGCTGGCGACCGCTGTTCCAGTACCGTCGCCATCCCGGCGTACGACCGCTGCAGTTCGCGCTCGCGGGCATCAACGCGCACATCGGGCACGACCTCGCGCTCGCCGTCGTGGACGCCTGTCGTACGCTCGACTGCGAACCCGGCGACCTGGAGGACGAGTTCGACCGCGTGGGCGACCTCCTCGTGACGCTGGAGGAGCGCATCCGCGAAGATCTGATGCCGGGTCCGGACCTGCTGCAGATCGCCGACCCGCTCACCCATCTGCTGGGCGCCTGGAGCCTGGAGCGCGCCCGGGACGCCACCTGGTCGACGGCACGGGCCCTGTGGGCACTGCGCCGGCTCCCGGACGTCGCCCGGGAGTTCACCGACCGCCTCGACGCGGCGGTGGGCCTGGCGGGACGGATGATGCTCACCCCGCTGCCGGACTGATCCGGCCCCGGCCGTGCCGTGCGCCGGAACTCCTGTGTGAGAGCTGTACGTTCGACAGAAACGGACCTCTTGCAAAGGAGCACAGAGCATGGCGACCCGCCTCGGACTCGGCCTCCCGCAGAACAGGCAGTACGACCTCGGACGGGACGTGCCCGACGTGGCGCGCGCCGCCGAGAGGACCGGTTACGACAGCCTGTGGGTGTACGAGCGGGCTCTGTTCCCCGAGCCCGCCACCCAGGGCCTGTACGGCATCGAGGGACTCCCCTGGCCCGACTCCTACCGGGGTGTGGCCGACCCGCTGGTCACGCTCACCCTGGCGGCCGCGGCCACCGAGCGTGCCGAGCTGGGCACCAGCGTGCTGGTGGCGCCGCTGCACGTGCCGTTCCAGCTCGCCAAGGCACTGGCCTCGCTGGACGCGGCGAGCGGCGGCCGGGTGGTCGCCGGCTTCGGCACAGGCTGGTCCCTCGACGAGTACGCGGCCGCTTCGGTGCGGCCGTTCGAGGAGCGCGGGCAAATGCTGGACGAGCTGATCGGGGTGTGCCGCGCGGTGTGGGGTGCGGACCCGGTGTCGTACGACGGGCGCGTCACGAAGATCGCCTCGGCCGTGGTCGGCCCCAAGCCGGCCCGGCCGATCCCGATCCTGCTGGCAGCGAACACCCCGAGGGCGCGACGCCGCCTCGTCGACCACGCCGACGGCTGGATGCCGGTGGGCATGGGCGCCGAGGCCGTGGCCGCGCAGTGGCGTCAGCTGCAGGACCTGGCGGCCGAGCGCGGACGCAAGGAGCCGATCCGGACCGTGATGCGGGTGAACCCGCGGTACACGACCGCGGCGTACGACGGCCCCGACCGCAGTCCCTTCCAGGGCAGCGTCGACCAGATCGTCGAGGACCTGGTCGCGCACGCCGAGGTCGGCCTCGAGGAGATCCTCCTCGACCTCCAGTCCACCGTGCGGGACGCCCAGGAACTCAAGGACGTCGCCGCCCAGGTGTACGAGAGGGCGCGAGCGGCCGGGATCTAGTCCTCGGGGAGTTCCACCGGCGCGATCTCGTCGTAGCGGTCGCCGGGGCCGGGGTTGGCCGGGTCGGTCGTGCCGCCGAAGTGGTGCATGACGCCCCAGACCGCGTTCAGCGCGGTCTGGACGGCGCCCTCGGCCCAGCCGGCCGTCCAGGAGATGTCGTCGCCGGCGAGGAAGATGCCCCGCTTGTCCTCCGGCAGCCGGTCCTGCATGAAGTGCGTGAACAGGCGCCGCTGGTAGCGGTAGTGGCCGGGCAGGTTGGCCTTGAACGCGCCCATGAAGTAGGGCTCGTTCTCCCAGGAGACCGTCACCGGGTTGCCGATGATGTGCTTGCGGATGTCGACCTTGGGATAGATCTCGCCGAGCGACTTCAGCATGACCTCCATCCGCTCGTTCGCGGACAGCGGCAGCCACTTCAGGCTGTCGTCGCACCAGGTGTACGACAGGCAGATCACGGCGGGCTTGTCGGGACCGTCGTCGAGGAGGTAGGTCCCGCGCGTCATGCGGTCGGTGAGGGTCATCGACATGACGTCCCGGCCGGTCTCCTCGTCCTTGTCCAGCCAGAACGGCCGGTCGACCGGGACGAACAGCTTCGAGGACTCCATGTAGTGGGTCCGCTCGATCGCGGTCCAGTGGTCGATCGGGAAGAGCGAGTCGTCGCAGGCGATCTTCGACAGCAGCATCCAGGACTGGGCGGTGAAGATCGCCGCCTGGTAGGTGCGGATGTCGCCGTTCGCATCCGTCACCGTGATCCGGTTGCCGGCGGTGCGGTGCAGACGGGTCACGGCCGGGCGCGGCTCACCGCCCTCGTGCAGCGTGGCCAGCGAGGTGCCGTACGGCCAGTGCACGATCTTCTCCGGCTCGCGCTCCCACAGGCGCAGCGGCAACTGCTGGGAACCGCCGACGATGCCGCGGTGGTGGTCGTCGGCCTCGGTGTAGACGACCCGCAGGATCTCCAGGATGGAGTTGGGGAAGTCGGTGTCCCAGCCGCCGGTGCCGAAGCCGACCTGGCCGAAGATCTCGCGGTGCCGGAAGGACTTGAAGGCCTCGGAGTCGCAGAGGAAGCCGTAGAAGGTCTGGTTGTCCAGCTTCTCGACGAGCTTCGCCCAGATCTCGCGGATGCGCGGGACGTCGCGCTCGCGCATCGCCCGGTTCATGTCGGAGAAGTCGGCGCCCTCCTCCAGGCACCTGTTCCAGGCCTGAGCCACGTCCCGGTAGACCTGCGGCAGGTCGTCGATCGTCTCGGCGTAGTGCGACTCGCCCTTGAGGTCGACGACGGTGGACGGGGTGGTCTCGGCCAGCGGGTTGGGGAACGGGCGGGTCTGGAGTCCGACCAGGTCGATGTAGTGCTGGAGGGCCGTGGAGGACGGCGGGAAGCGCATCGCGCCCATCTCGGCGGTCAGCGACGGGTCACAGCCGTCGAAGCCGACGGTCCGCAGCCGTCCGCCGATCCGGTCGGCCTCGTAGACGACCGGCTTGAGGCCCATCTTCATCAGCTCGTACGCGGCCACGATGCCGGACAGGCCGCCGCCGATGACCGCGACCTCGGTGCCGTGCTCGGTCGCGGGAACCTGGCCGAGGCCCGCCGGGTGGGCGAGGAAGTCGTCGTAGGCGTACGGGAAGTCCGGACCGAACATGGTGATCGGCGGCTGCTGCTCGTCTGCGTGCTCGACGGCGTTGGGCACGGTGGACGTCATGGGGTACGGACTCCTTGCGCGGGAAGTGCTGGGGGAAGCTGGGGGTTCAGACGAGGGACCCGTAGAGACCGGGGCGGCGGTCCTTCAGGTACGGGTTCGCCTCGCGGGAAGCGGCGAGGAAAGCGGGGTCGACATCGGCGAGGACGAGTTCCTCACCGCGCCCGGCGCGGGTGCGGGCGATCCCGTCGGGCCCGGCGAGGGTCGAGAGCCCGACGAACTCGAACTCCCCCTCCTGGCCGACCCGGTTGACGTACGCGACGTACATCTGGTTCTCGAAGGCGCGTACCGGGACGACGCACTCGGCGACGAACTGGAACGGGTGCATCTGCGCGGTCGGCACCAGCAGCAGGTCGGTGCCGGCGAGGGCGTGGGCCCGGACGTTCTCCGGGAACTCCACGTCGTAGCAGATCATCAGGCCGACCCGCAGGCCGTTCAGCTCGGCCTGGACGACCGGCTGGTCGCCCGGGGTGAAGTGGTCGCGCTCGAAGCAGCCGAAGAGGTGGGTCTTGCGGTAGTTGGCGAGGCGGGTGCCGTCGGCGGAGATCAGCTGGGCGGAGTTGTACACCGCCTCCGAGAAGCGCTCCGGATACCCGTACGCGATGGCCAGGCCGTGCCGGGAGGCGATGTCGGCGATCGCGTCGGCGGCATCGCCGTCGGCGGGCTCGGCGAGGCGGGCGATGTCGTCGCCGATCGCGTAGCCGGTCAGGAACATCTCCGGCGCGGCCAGCAGCGCGGCGCCCGCGGCGGCGGCGCGCCCCGCGGCCTCGTCGAGGACCTTGAGGTTCTCGACGGTCGAGCCGGGGCGGCCGGAGCTCTGGAGCAGGGCGGTGCGCATGCGTGATCCTCACCGGTACGGGGATGAGTGTGGGGGCCACGTAGACGGTACGGGCGGCGGGTTCCACGGGACAAGGAGGAGCCGTTGCGCGCCGGTGAGCCGATCGTTGCGTCCGTTCGGGGCGTGGCGGCGATTCGTTGCACGGCCCGGTCCGGGCGAGCCGGTCACAGTTCGCGCAGCCGCGCCACGATCTCCCGCAGCAGCTCAGGGTCCGTGGCCGGTCCGCCCGCCGCCGGCCACCGCGGCTCGTCGATGCGCACCAGACCGGCCTCGGCCAGATCGCCGAGCAGCACCCGTACGACGGTCAGGGGCAGGTCGGCGTCGGCGGCGAGCTCGACGACCGGCCGGGGGCCACGGCGCACGAGGTCGAGCAGCGAGGCGCGGGCGTGGTCGAGGCCCGGCCGTCCCTCGTCCGCCTCCACTGAGGTGACCTGCGACATCAGGTCGACCGTGTGACGGCCGGAGGGCCTGGTCCGGCCGCGCGTCACCATGTAGGGGCGCACCATCGATCCGGTCTCGTCCTCGTACCAGTGGTCGTCGGTCACGGCCGGCTCAGGGATCGTCGGTGCCGGCGGCCGACCGTACGGCGGTGTCGGCCTCCTCCGCCTCCAGCGACGCGAGCACCCCCTCCGGCAGCAGCACCGCCGCCGTCGTACCGCCGTACGGCGATCCGCTCAGGGTGACCCGGATGCCGTGCCGGGCGGCGAGTCTGCCCACGACGTAGAGCCCGAGCCGGTCGTGCCGGGTGGGGTCGAAGTCGTCGGGGCGGGTGAGGGTGCGATGGGCCTGAGCCGGCTGGTCGGCGGCGAGGCCCAGGCCCCGGTCGTCGATCTCCAGCACGAAACCGCCGCGAGCCGCTCGCCCGGTGCGCATGGTGACCCGGGTGTGCGGCGGCGAGAACATGGTGGCGTTCTCGACGAGCTCGGCGATCAGGTGCACGACGTCCGCGACGGCGTCCGCGGCGACGCCCACCGGCTCCATCGGGGGCACCTCCACGCGCGCGTAGTCCTCGATCTCGCTCACCGCGGAGGACACGACGTCGGCGAGGGGCACCGGGCGCCGCCATCGGCGGCCGGGTGCCGCGCCGGAGAGAATGATCAGGCTTTCCGCGTGGCGTCGCATCCGGGTGGTGAGGTGGTCGATGCGGAACAGCTCTTCCAGGACGTCCGGATCGTGGGTCCGCCGTTCCAGCGTGTCGACGAGCTTCAACTGCCGGTGCACGAGCGCCTGGTTGCGCCGGGCGATGTTCAGCAGCACCGCGGACATGCCCCGGCGCAGCGCGGCCTGCCGGACGGCGGCCTCGACGGCCGCGAGCCGTGCGGCGTTGAAGGACCGGCCGACCTGCCCGATCTCGTCGTCGCCCGCCTCCCCGTCGGCGAGCGGCGGCGCCTCGGCGGCGGCGTCCACGTCCTCTCCGGCGCTCAACCGCTCCATCACATCGGGCAGTTGGTGTGCGGTCAGCAGATCGGCGGCATCCCTCAGCGTCTCCAGCCGGCGGGAGATGCGCCGGGCGCCGCGCACTGCCAGCCACAGCGACAGGCCCACGGCCGCGAGGCCCACCACACCGACGGCGACCGCCTTGGCCAACTCCCGGTAGGCGAAAGCCCGTCCGCGGTCGGCGGAGTTCACGGCCGACTCGGTGCACAGCAGCATGTACCGCTTGACGGCCCGGTCGGTGGTGGTGCGCCAGGAGCCGGCCGCGACGGCCTCGCCCGCGTCGTCCGCTCCGGCCCGCAGCAGGGCGTCCTCACTCGCGGTCAACTGCCGGTGCAGGTCGCCGCGTCGGAACTCCTCGAACAGCGCCCGTGAGTCGGACGGCAGGTCGGGCACATAGGTCCGCTCGAAGACCCGGCGGTCCTCGATGGTCGCGGTCAGCGTGTCGTACTGCCGGTCGGTGAGGGTGCCCGCGGCACGCGCCCCGGCGACCAGGGCGTCCTCGCGCGAGACGAACTCCCGCACCCGGACCAGCTCGATGACGACCTGCGCCTCCCGCGCCAGTTGCCCGGCCTGCAGTGCGGTGAGCGCGGACTGGACGTCGAAGCCGGGCTCCACGAGGGTGCTGTACTCGCTCACCGCACGGTCCCAGGAAATGTCCCGGGACAGCACCCGCTGGCGCAGCGCCTCCAGCTGGTCGGCAAAGTCCACGACGGCGTCGAGCACCTGCCGCTGCCGCGCGGAGAGCCGGTCGCGGTCGCCGTCCCGGATCGCGTCGCGCATGGCGCTCACCGCACGGTCGGTGCGGCGCTGCTGCTCCAGGAGGTCCACGGCGGTGTCGGTACGGTGCCCGGCGCCCAGGTACGCGGCCGAGAGCCGCCGCTCGATCTGGATCTGCCCGATGGCCGTGTCCACGGGTGTGCCGAAGTCCTCGTAGACCCCCTGGACCCGGATCAGCGCACGCAGTTCGCCGGTGACGGACCACATGGCGAAGCTCCACAGCATCATCAGAGCGATCACCGGCGCGACCGCGAGCGCCACGATCCGGGCACGCACGGTGGTGGGACGGCCGATGGGCCGGCGCATGGTCTCCCCAGGGCGACAGGACGATCGGACGGTTGGACACAGTCGGTTACCCACCGGTTCTACCCACCGGTAGCAAAGCCGCGGCACAACCTACGGGACGGCGCCGCGGACCGCAATGGTCATCGGCGCCACCCCTGCCTCACGGCTTACGCCTCCCGCGCTCCGTTCCCCCGGCCGCCATCACCAGCGCGGTCACCAGATACGGCAGCCCGAACACCGCGAACGCCGTGCTGTGCCCGGTCGACGAGGCGACCGTCGCATAGCCGCCGAACACGGCGACCGTGGCCAGTTCGGTCCCCAGGCCCGCGACCGATGTCAGGGTCGCCCGCCCGGTGTCGTCGATCCGCCGCTGGAGCCGGGCGTCGGCCAGCACGTTCGCGAGCTGGAACCCGCCGAAGGCGACGGCGACCAGCACCAGTCCGGCCGGCGTCCGCGCCAGGGCGCCCGCCGCGAGGGCCAGTGCGGAGCCCCCGAGCAACGCCGCGAACCCGGTCCGGCCCAGGCGTTCGCCCGCACCGGCGAGCAGGCTCCCGGCCGTGGCGCCCGCCCAGATCAGCAGGAGCAGGTAGGGAGCGGCCCAGCCGGGGACGCCGGTGTCGCGCACCAGCAGCGGCGTGTACTCGTCGAGTGCACCCCACACCGAGGCGACGAGGGCGACCAGCAGGAGCGCGGCCCGCACGGGCCGGTCGGTCCGGGCCGCGGCGAGCCCGGAACGCAGGGTGCCGGCCCAGCTCTCGCTCCCGGCCGTCGGCGACCGGTGCTCCGGGAACCGGCTCGCCATGGCCGCCGTCAGCAGGCAGGTCAGCACGCTCGCCGCGCCCACGGCCGGGTAGCCGCCGAGCGCGAACACCGGCCCGGCGAGTCCCATCGCGGCCATCACCGCCACCAGGCCCGCCGCACGGGCACGGCCCATCACACGCGCGTAGTCGTCGGCCGCACCGAGCCGGTCGAGTTCCTCGTACACCAGCGCCTCCAGGGCGCCGGATCCGAGCGCTCCGCCGACGCCCCACAGGACGAAGCCGAGCGCGAACGCCCAGTACGACGGCGTGAGCACCCACAGGGTGAAGCCGACGGCGGTCAGCAGCGGGCCGAGCCACAGCAACAGCCGACGGGAGACGGCGTCGGCGAGGGCGCCGGAGGGGACCTCCAGCACGACGGCGGTGACGGACCACAGCGCGAAGAGGAAGGAGATCTGCCCGACCGTCAGACCGGTGTCGCTGAAGAGCAGCGCGTACAGCGGGTAGAGCAGGACGAACTCGTCGAGGAACGCGTAGCCGTACAGCGTGGCGGTCAACCGCCGGACGCCGGGCTCGCTTTGAGGTGAGACTCAATGTCGCCAGGTCATGGCATCGATGCTAGAGGGCCGCGCCCGCACGGCCAACCGATTATGTCGGCGACCCCGACGAGAAGCGCCGCAGCAGCGGCGACAGCACGAGCACCGACTTGGTGCGCTCCACGAACGGCTCCCCCGCGATGCGCTCCAGGACCCGTTCGAAGTGTCGCATGTCGGAGGCGAAGACCTGGGCGATCGCGTCCGCGTCCCCGGTGACGGTGGACGCGGCCACGACCTCCTGGTAGCGCTCCAGCCCTCGCTGGATGATCTCCGGCGAGGTGTTGCTCCGGCAGTAGATCTCGACGAACCCCTCGGTCTCCCAGCCGAGCGCCGACGGGTCCACCCGTACGGTGAAGCCCGTGATGGCACCGGTGGCGCGCAGCCGGTCCACGCGCCGTTTCACGGCGGGCGCGGACAGGCCGACGAGCTGCCCGATGTCGGCGTAGGAGCGGCGGGCGTCCTCGGCGAGGGCGTGCACGATGCGTTCGTCGAGATCGTTCAGCACTGCGGGTGGTTCACTTCACTTCTGCTGCGGCGAGACGGGAACGGCGGTAGCCGTACACGAAGTAGAACACGAGACCGGCGGCCATCCAGAACCCGAAGACGACCCAGGTCACGGTGTCGAGGCTGAACATGTTGTACGCGCAGAAGGCGAAGCCCAGGATCGGCAGAACCGGGCCGAACGGCACCTTGAACGTGCGCTCCAGCTCGGGTCGCCGGTAGCGCAGGACGATCACCGCGATATTGACCAGGGCGAAGGCGAACAGCGTGCCGATGCTGGTGGCGTCGACGAGTTTGCCCAGCGGGATCAGGGCCGCGAGCACACCGCAGAACAGGGACACGATCACCGTGTTGAGGCGGGGCGCGCCGGTCTTCGGGTGGATCTTTCCGAGCGCCTTGGGCACCAGGCCGTCGCGGGACATCGCGAACAGGATGCGGGTCTGGCCGTAGAGCACGGTGAGGACGACGCTCGCGATGGAGATGACCGCGCCGAGCGCGAGCAGGGTGCCCCAGAAGGTCTGGCCGCTGACGTCGTTCATGATCGCGGCGAGCGAGGCGTCGGAGCCCTCGAACTTGGTCCAGTTCCACGCGCCGACGGCGACGGCCGCGACGAGCACGTACAGCGCGGTCACGATGATCAGCGACAGCATGATCGCCCGCGGCAGGTCGCGCTTGGGATTCTTGGCCTCCTCACCGGCGGTGGAGGCGGCGTCGAAGCCGATGTAGGAGAAGAAGAGCGTCGCACCCGCGGCACTCACGCCCGCCATGCCGAGCGGCATGAAGTCGGCGTAGTTGCCGGACTTGAAGCCCATGAAGCCGACCGCGCAGAACAGCACAAGGGCGGCGATCTTCACCGCGACCATGATCGTGTTGACGCGGGCGGACTCACGGGCACCGCCCAGCAGGAACACCATCGCCAGCAGGACGACGATCAGGGCGGGCAGGTTGATGATGCCGCCCTCACCGGGCGCCGAGGACAGGGCGGACGGGATGGTGACCCCGATGGTGCCGTCGAGCAGCTCGTTGAGGTACTCGCCCCAGCCGACGGCGACAGCGGCCACCGAGACGCCGTACTCCAGCACCAGGCACCAGCCGCAGATCCAGGCGACCAGTTCGCCCATCGTTGCGTACGCATACGAGTACGAGGAACCGGCGACCGGGATGCTGCCCGCCAGCTCGGCGTACGAGAGGGCCGAGAACAGTGCGGTGAGTCCGGCGATCACGAACGCCAGGGTGACCGCGGGGCCGGCCTCGGGGACGGCGTCGCCGAGGACGACGAAGATACCGGTGCCGAGGGTGGCACCGATGCTGATCATGGTGAGCTGCCACAGCCCGAGGGAGCGCCGAAGCGCGCCTCCCTCGCCCTGGCCACCCTCCGCGACCAGGTGTTCGACGGGCTTACGACGCATCAGGCGCGCGGCGACGCCCGGTGACGGCGGGGCGGTCTGGCGATCGTTCTGCGGGGGTGCGCCTTGGTCGAGCACGCGCTGGCTCCTTCATCGCTGCCGGTCAGGGAGACGGGGACCGGCGGCACCCCTTCGAGCAGGGACCCACCGAGCGGGGTCCCCGCCACGCCACGTACGAGGCGACAGCCTATGAGCAGCGACGTTGCCCTTGTAATGCAGCAACCTTGCGTATGCCCGCAAGATCATTGCGTTCATCGGGAAGGTGTGAGCGTTCGTTGCACGGCTGCTGTCGACCGTTGCGCGAACACCGTTTCAGAGCTCGTCCGGGCCTCCCGCCACCGCCCGCGCCTCGGCCGCGTCCGACGCGTCGAAGCCCATCTGGCCGGGCTTTCCGTACGCCTCGGCCTGGGCGTCGATCCAGCGTGTGTGCGCCTCCCAGGCGGCCTGTTTGCTGGTACCCAGCGCCGCGCCGATCCGGGACCAGGAGGCGCCGGCCTCGCGGGCGGCGCGCACGGTGAGCTGACGCCCGTACGCGGCCTTGCGGGCCACGACCTCGCTCAGCGCGAGAAGTTCCAGCAGCTCGGCCCGGTCGAGGGCCTCCTCGTCACTGCCGGCCCCGGCCAGCGACTCACGTCGGCGCAACTCGTCGAGGCGGGTCACGGCGGTCAGAAGCGTGTACTGCGGCTCGATGCCCTGCGGTGTCGTCATGACCCCAGGCTCGCGTCAAGGCTCCTTGACGTCAAGAGGGCTTGACCCTCGCCTGCTGCCGGGCAAGACACTGCGCGTGGAATACGAACGGCCCCCGGTTTCCCGGCGGACGGGTCAACGGGGGCCGTACGGAAGGGAGTCGGGTCAGTTCCAGCTGGCGTGCAGAGGCTTGCCCTCGGCGTAGCCGGCGGCGCTCTGGATGCCGACGACGGCCTTCTCGGCGAACTCCTCGAGGGAGCCGGCGCCGGCGTAGGTGCAGGAGGAGCGGACGCCCGCGATGATCGAGTCGATCAGGTCCTCGACGCCGGGGCGGGCCGGGTCCAGGTACATGCGGGACGTGGAGATGCCCTCCTCGAACAGCCCCTTGCGGGCCCGGTCGTACGCCGACTCCTCCGACGTGCGGTTGGCCACCGCACGCGCGGAGGCCATGCCGAACGACTCCTTGTAGAAGCGGCCGTCGGGGTCCTGCTGGAGGTCGCCCGGCGACTCGTACGTGCCCGCGAACCACGAGCCGACCATCACATTGGACGCACCCGCGGCCAGTGCCATCGCCACGTCCCGCGGGTGCCGGACCCCACCGTCGGCCCACACGTGCTTGCCGTACTTCTTCGCCTCGGCGGCACACTCCAGCACGGCCGAGAACTGCGGCCGGCCCACGCCGGTCATCATCCGGGTCGTGCACATGGCGCCGGGGCCCACGCCGACCTTGACGATGTCGGCGCCCGCCTCGATCAGGTCGCGCACACCTTCCGCCGAGACGATGTTGCCGGCCACGATCGGCACCTGCGGGTCGAGGGCGCGCACCTGCTTGACGGCGCTGATCATCGACTCCTGGTGGCCGTGCGCGGTGTCGATGACGAGCGTGTCCACGCCCGCGTCGAGCAGCTGCTTGGCCTTGCCCGCGACATCGCCGTTGATGCCGACGGCGGCCGCTATGCGCAGCCTGCCCTTGGCGTCGACGGCCGGCGTGTACAGCGTGGCGCGCAGCGCGCCCTTGCGGGTGAGGATGCCGACCAGCTTGCCGTCGGCGTCGACAGCGGGGGCGTAGCGCCGGTTGTGGTGGTCGAGGGTGTTGAACGCCTCGCGCGGGTCCATGCCGGCATCGAGCAGGAGTAGCTCGTCCTTGGACATGACCACTTCGAGCTGGGTGAAGCGGTCGACGCCGGTCAGGTCCCGGTCGGTGACGACACCGATCGGGCGGTGCTCCTCGTCGACGACGACACCGGCGTTGTGCGCCCGCTTGTGCAGCAGGGAGAGCGCGTCGGCGACGGTCTGGTGCGGCGCCAGCACGATCGGGGTGTCCAGGACCAGGTGGCGGCTCTTCACCCAGGAGACGACCTCGGTGACGACCTCGATCGGGATGTCCTGCGGGATGACCACGAGCCCGCCGCGCCGGGCCACCGTCTCGGCCATGCGGCGGCCGGCGATCGCCGTCATGTTGGCGACGACGAGCGGAATCGTGGTGCCCGTGCCGTCCGGGGAGCTGAGGTCCACGCCCTGACGTGAGCCGACCGCGCTGCGGCTCGGCACCATGAACACGTCGTCGTACGTCAGGTCGTACGAGGGCTGGATGTCGTTGAGGAAACGCACGTGCTGCACATCCCAGTCGATCAGAGGTGGCCCCCGGACAGGTCAGCCAGGGGGAAGAGCACGTACTTCATTGTCCCATGACGGCCGGAATGCGATGCCCGGTCACTTCATCCAGGCTGGTCAGAGCCCTCATCGGAGGATCCTCCAAGGGCGAGCGCCACGGTCAGCGCCGACGCCACGTCCGCGGCCTGGGCGAACACCTCCCGGGCGGTCTTCCACTCCTGTGGGCGCGCCTTCGCGTACGGCTGCCAGTTCCGTACGACGATCAGCAGCCCCTTCTCGACGGCGTCCTCGGGCCAGACATCGTGGTCGGAGAGGCTGTCGGCCAGTGCGTCCCAGTTACGGCCGAACCAGTCGGGCAGCTGAAGGGCCCGGGCACAGCGGTCCATCAGGCCGGCCTTGTCCGTGACCCCGTCGAGGTCGAGGGTGACCACGAGCTCCGTCATCTCAGTACCGCCCTGAACGAGTCGTATTGAACCCTCCCCC
Organism: Streptomyces sp. F001; assembly: GCF_004187715.1. Classification (GTDB taxonomy): domain Bacteria; phylum Actinomycetota; class Actinomycetes; order Streptomycetales; family Streptomycetaceae; genus Streptomyces; species Streptomyces flavusporus. Next base: position 781,473 of record NZ_QZWF01000001.1, read on the forward strand.
AACTAAAGCAGGGGGATTCCTGGCTCAGGACGCCCCGCAGGCCGACGACCCGCAAGGTCTTACTCCCTCAACACCAGCCGGGACGGAACCTGCCTGGTTTGTTGAGCAAAGCTCGAGTGTGCCGTCTTGGCTCTCGATCGGCACAGTGTGCGCGCTTGGTTCTCGCAACGCACGGCGTGCAGCGTACCGGATCGTGCGGGCGGTCTTTCGCCCTGACGGCGAAACCCCGACGGCGAAGAGGCAGGCCAACACCCGGGGGACGAACCGCAGCACCATGCCGCCGATGCTGCCACGGCCGCCCCCTCAGGGCCTTGACATCAGGCCCCGTCCGGGTCGGCCCGGTTCAGGGCGGGCCGCGGCGTCGGCCCGGCCGCCATCAGATAGTCGGCCGCGGACGTGTCCGTCACCAGGCTGGTGACCAGCCCCGAGCGCAGCACGGCATCGATCGCCGCCGCCTTGCGCTGCCCACCGGCGATCGCGACGACCTCGGGGATACGGCGGAGCTGGTCGGCCTTGACCGTGATGCACCGCTCGCCGAGGTCCCGTCCGACCCGGCGGCCGTCGGAGTCGAAGAGGTGCGCGGACATCTCGGCGGCGACGCCGAGGGACGCGTAGTGCGCGCGCTCCTCGTCGCTGAGCATGTCGTGCACCGTCGAGATGCCCGGTTCCCAGGAGCCGATGGAGACGCAGGCGACCGTGACCTTGTCGAAGTACTCGAAGGCCCGGGCGATCCCGGTCTGGTTGCGCAGCGCGGCCGCCGTGGCGGCGTCCGGCAGCAGCATCGGCGCGTAGATGGGGTGGGCGTCACCGCCGGACACCTGCGCGGCCCGCCGCACGGCCTCCACCGAGCCGCGCTCGGCGGTCCCGGCGTCGTACACACCCGTCAGCTGCACCACCGTGCAGGGCGGCAGCCGGTCGAGGGCGGCGGCCATGTGAATGGTGGACCGGCCCCAGGCCAGGCCCAGGACGTCCCCCTCGTTGACGAGCTCGCCGAGCAGGTCGGCGGCCACCTCACCCAGGTTCTCGGGATCCGGGGTCTCCTCGGCCTCGGCCGGGGATTCGACCACGACGGCGTGCCTGAGGCCGTAGCGGGCGCGCAGCGCGTCGGAGCGCTCGGCGTCCAGCTCGGCCGGGACGCGGATCTCGATGCGCACGAGATCCCGTTCGAGGGCGGTCTCCAGGACCCGGGCCACCTTGAAGCGGCTGACGCCGAACTCCTCAGCGATCTGGATCTTGGACTTTCCCTCGAGGTAGAAGCGGCGGGCCATGGCCGCCGCCTGCACCAGCTCAGCGGGTCCCATCCGCATGGCTGACCGGCCCGCCGACATACCCGACACGGCGATCTCCTCACTGCTGTTCACACTCTGGATTCGCCGTTCATCCTTGCAGATCCGGCGCGGTTGATCAGCCCTGATCGACGACCGACGGGCGCCGTTCACGTAACCGTGGCTCAGTGGTCGCACGCCCATGTTGCCTGCTTCGTCACGGCCTCCGCCTTGGCCCGCAGGCCACGCACCGCGGCGGCCGGGTCGGCGGCGCCGTACACCGCCGAACCCGCAACGAAGACGTCGGCGCCCGCCTCCGCACACCGCTCGATGGTTGCGTCCGAGACCCCGCCGTCGACCTGGAGCCACAATTCGAGGCCGTGCTTGCCGATCAGCTCACGGGTGCGGCGGATCTTCGGAAGCATGATGTCGAGGAACGCCTGCCCACCGAAGCCCGGTTCGACCGTCATGATCAGCAGCATGTCGAGCTCGGGAAGCAGATCCTCGTACGGCTCGATGGGCGTCGCGGGCTTGAGCGCCATGGACGCGCGGGCGCCCTTGGCCCTGATCTCCCGGGCGAGACGCACCGGTGCGGCGGCCGCCTCCACATGGAAGGTGACCGAAGAGGCACCCGCTTCCACGTACTGGGGTGCCCACCGGTCGGGGGCCTCGATCATCAGATGGCAGTCCAGCGGAGTGTCCGTCGCCCGGGCCAGGGACTCCACGACCGGCACGCCGAGCGTGAGGTTCGGTACGAAGTGGTTGTCCATGACGTCGACGTGGAGCCAGTCGGCCCCCTCGACCGCCTTCGCCTCGTCGGCGAGACGCGCGAAGTCGGCGGACAGGATGCTGGGGTTGATCTGCACGGCCATGCCCCAAGCCTGCCACGCCCTCCGGGGGTGAGCGTCATCGGTGTCGGGTGGGATTGGTTGCAGGAGCAGCGCGGGCCGTCTGCGGCTGGTCGCACCCGCGCGGCGGAGCCGCATATGTCACGGCCCCGCGCCCCTTTCGGAGCGCTGCTGCCCCCGGCCCCGCGAAGGCGGGGTGCAGGTTCTCGTTTCCAATGACCAATGCCAAGGACCTGACCTGCGGTTCCTTGGTTGTCTCCTTTGTGGTCGGCCTCGTTTCGTCTCAGGACCTTGACCAATCGCGCTACGGCTGCCCCGGCCCTCCATTACACAAGGACGATGGACGCCAAGAGTCGGGAGGAAGACAGGGTTGCGCGAATTCGATCCTGCTCGAGCGCCCCGCCGCCACGCTCAAGATGCTGTCGGACAACGATCGAGCGACGGGCCTCAGCGCCCTGTGCCTGCCGCACCAGACGGTACTCCAGCAGACTCTCTACCGGTGTACGTGAAGCGGGTGCTCGACCCGGCGACGACATAGCCGAAGTAAGGCAACGCAACCGCATGCGGATCCTGCTTGCAATCTCCTACGCCCGCGAGACGCGCTCGCTGTGGGAGGCCATGCGCAAGCTGCCAGCATCATGGCGCCCGTGGCGCCCCTGCCACGACCAGGGGGGAGGTCCCGGACCATCTCGCAGGGCAGGCCCGGGTCGGCGACCAGGACGAGCCGCAGGTTCCTGCCGTTCGTGTCCGCGTCGGGCTGCCTCATACACTCTCGTCCTGCCGCCGGGCAGGCCTCGTCGCGCCTCGCCGCTTCCCTCAGGCTGCCACCACAGGGAGGTATCCGCTCGTCCACCCGTTCGGCAGCACGCCGCGCCTGCGGGCCGGGGCGCCCCTAGCATGCTGAATGTGCGACCCATTCTCCCGAAGGTCGAGGGCGGCCGGGTACAGGGCCTCCTACAGCTCATCGAGGACGGCATCCACCTCGTCGTCGCGGCGCTCCTCGTACTGCTCGCGGGGCTCCTGACCGTCGGGGTCGCCCATGACGTCATCAGGTCGATCCAGGGGCCGTACCGCGAGGAGACGGTCGTTCTCTCCGCCCTGGACAGCAGCCTGGTGCTGTTCATCGTGGCCGAGCTGCTCCACACCGTCCGCCTCACCATCAGGAACCGGACCCTCGACGCGGAGCCGTTCCTCGTCGTCGGCCTGATTGCCGGCATCCGCAAGGTGCTCATCGTGACGGCTGAGGCGGAAAAGTCCTTCCGGTGGAACGTCGAAGGGATCGAACTGCTCGTCCTGGCGGGGCTGATCCTCGTGATGGCGACAGCGATGTACGTGTGGCGGCGCTCGACACGGCCGGGAGACTACTTCCCGCTCCAGGAGGCGCGGCGCTCCCCGTCGCCGGAGCCGTCACCCACCCCGGTGCGCGGTTCCTGATCCGTCACCTTCCGCAGCCACGGCCGCCCGCACCCGTTGCTCCTCGCGAGCGGAGCCGACGTCCCGTTCCAGGGGTGTGCGGCTTACTGCTGCCGCGAGGTCCTCCAGGGCCCGCTTCTGCAGTTCCGCCTCGCGCCGTAGCACCGGGCTCCGGTCCCCGGCGGCGCCCTCCCACGCGTGGAGCGCCTCCTCCACGCGTCCCCAGTCCGGATTCCTGTGCTCGCGCACGTCGACTGCCGCCCGCGCGGTGTCTGCCTCCAAGGCCTCGGCGAACCGCTCCGCCTCGGGGGGGCGAAACGGCTGTCGGCCCGCGGGACGTGGCTCTCCATGAGCATCGCCGCCCGGTCGAGTCCCTTGAGCGCCTCCTGCGCCTCCCGCGATGTCAGACCTCTGGGGCGGACCGGTTCCTGCCTTGCCTGGTCGTAGGCCTCCTGCCAGGCGGCACGTGCCTCCCTGCCCGCCAGCAGGGTCCTGCGCATGTCGGCGCGATGTTCCCGGGTCGGTTCGGCGTAGCTGCGGAGCACTGCGGCCGCGTAGCGGCCGTTGGCGGCGAGCCAGTCCGCAAGCCGGCCCGGCAGCCGGGGGGGTCTCCCATGCGGGGAACACCACGTACGCCAGCATTGCCAGGGCCCCGCCGAGCAGGGTGAGCACCACCCGCTCCGGGACCGTCTGCTCCCAGGCCTGGCCGCCCATGCCGAGCAGGAAGACGAGGTACGCGGCAGTGAAGCACTGGGAGTAGGCGTAGCCGGTACGGATCAGCGTGTACGACAGGGCCGCCGAGACCACCGCCAGCGCGCCGAACACATGGGCGTCCGGGCCCAGGGCCCGCACCATCCCGGTGGCGAGCGCGAGCCCAGCAGCCGTGCGCAGCGCGAGCAGAGGCTCCAGCCGCGCCTCCTCGATCGTGAGCCCGGATCGCACGACCTCCCCGAAGGTCCGCAGCCACCTCACGGATGTGAGCCTGGCCGGAACGCCCTGCCGGGGCGCGTCGGCCGCGCCGCCTCCTGACGGCATCGCGGTCGGCGGACGCGCGCCCCCGGGCCGACCTCCACCCGCACCGGCGGCACACCGTCGACCAGCGGCAGCGGCTGTATGACGTCGGTGCGGTGCCCGCCGGTCGACGTCACCCGCAGCGGAATGCCGTGCGCCTCGGTCAGCACATGATGCTTCGAGCCCGGTCGCGCACGGTCAACCCGGACTCGGACCGACTTTTGGGCTGCTGCGCCCCCGCTTGGCCTGCACGTACGAGGCATCAACAGTGACGCGGGAGAAGTCCAGGCGGTCCGCCGCCCGCAACCCGTCCAGCAACACCTGCTGAAGTTGTTCCCGCACTCCGGCCTGCTGCCATTCGGCCAGCCTCCGCCAGCAGGTAGGACCCGAACCGAACCCCAACGCCTGCGGCAGGTACTCCCATGGATGCCGGCGTACAGGACGAACAACACTCCCTGCAGTGTCTTGCGGTCATAGATCCGCTTGCGCCCCGGGTAGCGGAACCGCCGTTCATGCTTCGGCAGCAGGGGCTCGATCACCGCCCACAGTTCGTCGCTGACCTCCCACGGCTTCCGCCGCGTCATGGTCACCCCCACAAAGCACGGGATCACATACATCTCCACCGCGCCACAAAAGGATCATTCTGCAAGGACCCCTTGGCCTGGTGCGCGTCGCCCACCGGCTGAGGGGGAGCGGCCCTGGTTCAGCGGGCGTGCGCTGGCCCGAAGGACCGCCGCGTGTAGCGCGGACTCCCGGTACGCCGGCCAGCGGTGAGCGGCGATGCCGCACGCGCGTCCAGGAGCCATTTGTGCCGGTATCGGTTCACTTCGAGGGCTGGTCACCGTGGTCGTCTTGGAGCGTGTGACGACGTTCCTGTTCGCGCTTGGAGTAGGCGGCTGCCCGGATCGCCTCGTCGCTCTCCAAGCCTGATCCCAGCGCGCCGCCCACGGTGGCGACCGAAGCGACGAACCAGGACAACGTCAAGTACTCCGTGGCGTGCAGCGGGGTTCGTGTCATGGAAGCGAACACTCGGTCGTTGAGGATGAACAGCGCCCACACCAAGTTGATGACCATCAAACCCACATAGCAGACGAGCACCGATACCCACGGTCACGACCGTCGAGGCGTTGTAGAGCCGCGCCCTCTGCCTCGCCTCCGGCGAGCCCTCTGCTGATCGATGCCACAGCTGCGCGTCTACGATCAGCCAGCCGATCATGATCGCGACAGATCCGACCATGGCGATCACGAGGCGAGGCGCGCTCAGGGCCTCAGCGAGGCTCCAGACGGTGGAGTTCAGGGTGGCGACTGCTCCTGTGGCGAGTGCGGCCGCCAGGGCTTTCGACAAGCCCGGCACCAACCGCCACGGCCGGTTGGCACGGACCATACCGACGAGCACCCGCAGGTAACCGCCCGGCCCGCTGACGACGTACCGAAGACCGGCGGTCTCCTCCTCACCGGCCGGGCTCGGATGAATAGGCGTAAGACGACCGGCAAAGGGCCCCAGAAGCGGCTGACTTTGCGGACGTCCTTCAGCCCCAGTGGCCTGCGGACCCGCCAGGCTGAGCACGGCTTCTTCCACGGCCCGTCGGGCCCTCGTCTGCAGCCGCAAGCCCCCCAGTGAAGGAAGAGACAGCAGCGCCAAGCCGTGTTCGTGACTCAGATTCACAACGAGCTTGCACCCGTTTGAGTGCAGCGGAAGGTCGGTGAGGGCCACGACGATATCCCAATTCTCCGCACTTCCGCGATCCATGATCCGGCGCATCAAGGTGGGCGGGTCCTCGGTCCCTGAGGTGAAGGGCTCACTGACCACCTCGACGTCGAACCGTCGCCCCTGGCCCGACTTGTCGGCGAGCCGAGTAGGAAGTGTCTGGGCCATGCGCTGCGCGATCTCCGTCGGCGCGTCCGGATCCGCCAGGAGAGCCACGACCGTAACGCCCTGAGACGACACCCGCATGACTGGGCCCTCCTCCTCGGCGGCCCCCGCGATCGCAAGTGCCCACAGATGCCGCCCAGGTAACGTCGACGCAGCGTGACACGCTGGCCTCCGCCAGCAGGTGCGGACGGTACGGCAAGATCTCCTCGTCTTCCCAGCACAGGGCCTGCTCCCACCACCGGGCCACGATCGCGTGCGCCACCGCGAACACCCGCTCCGGCACGACCCCGGCACGCACCGCACGCCGCGCCACCGACCACCCAGCTTCGGTGTCCGGGCCCGGGAGCCGGAGTCCGGCAAAGCCCTGCCACCCGGGAGGATCCAGAACGCCTGCGAGGCACAGCACTACGTCCTGCCCGGCGTCGGGGCGGCTGGTTGGCGGGATGGTACGCGTCAACCGGCCCTGGCTGCTGTTCTCCGGCCTCTCCCGAGCGCTCCTTGGCGTGTTCGCCACCGCGGCGTTCGGCCTCATCAGCAGCGGCATCTGGGAGGCCACCCCTTACGTGGGGTCGCTCCGCGACGCGGTGTTCACCCTGCTCTCGATCCACACGCCCGTCCGACTACCCGGACACTCGGACGCCTGGGCCTGGCAGGGCAATACAGGGAGGCTAATTGGGCCCGACATGCGCATGCGTTCGCGCGCCCCCGTCGGCCAGGCTGGCTGGGAAGCCCAGGGGGCCGGGAGCCACCCCGGCGCCCACAGCCGGAGGTTGCCGTCATGACCGTGATGTCCATCGCCAGGTTCGAGGGGTTCTTCCGCGCGGTCGCCGGGCTGGACGTCGACAAGAACGATCTCAAGCGCTACAGCGACTTCGTCGACGCCAAGCTCTACGACCTGCTGACCGTCGCCCAGGCCACTGCCAAGGCCAACGGGCGCGACATCATCCGGACCTGTGACCTACCGATCACGAAAGGCCTGCAGGAGAGCATTCACCACTTCCGGAAGATCGACCAGGCACTAGAACTCAAGCCGATCCTTGAACAGCTCGCCACCCACCCCGCTCTGGACCGCCCGCCCGACGAGGAGACCGAGGCGGCCTATCCGGACATCATCGGCGGACTCAGCCTGGCCCTTGCCCAAAGCTTCAAGATCCTCCACCCCGACCTGAAGAACCCCCAGCCCCAGCACTGGGACGAGGCTCGAGCCGTCTTCGACCTCCTGTTGTGAGTGTCGACCGGACCAGGCGGTGCAGGCCACGGCCAAACAGCGTCAGCGCGCTCTGCTTCCTCGGCTGCCGCAATGACCTGCTGGCCCGCCGCAGGGCCTCATCCACGTCGGGGGTGCTGCCGAAAGCGGTCCTGGTCGGTGAGCTGGCCGAGACCGCGGCGGGCACCCGCCGGCTGCTGGAGCAGACCGCTGTGCGCCTTGCGGGGAACCTCACCATGTGACCTACACGGGGGCGAGATTCAGCCGGTCCTCCGGATCAGCGCCAGGTACATCGCGTCCGTCCCGTGCAGATGGGGCCACAGCTGCACGTCGGGGCCGTCGCCGAGGTTCGGTACGTCCGGCAGCAGTGGACGGGCGTCGACGAGTTCCGCCTCGGGGAACTGCTTGAGCACGTCGACGACCACGGCCCGGGTTTCTGCGAGGTGCGGCGAGCAGGTCGCGTAGCCGACGACGCCGCCGACGCGCAGGGACTCCAGGGCGGTGCGCAGCAGCCCGCGCTGGAGCGGCGCGAAACCGTCGAGGTCCTCGGGCCGGCGCCGCCAGCGCGCCTCGGGCCGCCGCCGCAGGGCGCCCAGGCCGGTGCACGGCACATCCATCAGCACGCGATCGAAGGTGCCCGGCAGCCACGGCGGCCGGGTCCCGTCGGCGGCGATCACCTGGTAGGGCCCGGGATTGCCGTGCAGGGCCTTGGCGACCAGCCCGGCCCGATGCGGCTGCTTCTCGGCGGCCAGCAGCGAGGCACCCCGCTCGGCGGCGAGGGCGGCGAGCAGCGCGGCCTTGCCACCGGGGCCGGCACACCCGTCCAGCCACCGCTCGTCGGGCCCGTCGACCGGCGCGTTGGCCAGGGCCAGCGCCACGAGCTGGCTGCCCTCGTCCTGCACGCCCGCACGCCCGTCCCGCACGGCGTCGACGGCACCGGGCTCGCCGCCCTCGGTGAGCCGCACGGCGTACGGCGACCAGCGCCCCGGCACGGCGGCGTCCTCACGCAGCAGCTCATCGGTCGTGGCCCGCCCCGGCCGGGCGACCAGCGTCACCTCCGGCCGCTCGTTGTCGGCCGCCAGCAGCTCCTCGATGCCGGCCCGCCCGCCGCCGAGCGCGTCCCACAGCGCGGAGACGATCCAGCGCGGGTGCGAGTGCACGACGGCGAGATGGTCCTCGGGATCCTCGTCGTAGGGCGGCGCAATCCGCTCCAGCCATCCGTCGAGGTCGTGCTGGGCGACCTTGCGCAGCACCGCGTTGACGAACTTGGCCCGCCCGTCGCCGAGCACGACCCGGGCGAGCTCGACGGTGGCGGAGACGGCCGCGTGGGACGGGATGCGCGTCCCCAGCAGCTGGTGCACACCGAGGCTCAGCACATCGAGCACGGGCGGATCGACGTCCCTCAACGGCCGGTCGACGCACTCCGCGATGACGGCGTCGTACGTCCCCTGCCGGCGCAGCGTCCCGTACACCAGCTCGGTGGCGAGGGCGGCGTCCCGCCCGTCGAAGTCCTCGCTCTCGCGCGCCTTGCGCAGCAGCGGCGGCAGCACCAGGTTGGCGTACGCGTCCCGCTCGTCGACCGCCCTGAGCGCCTCGAAGGCGAGGATGCGCACGGGGTCCTTCTTGGGCCGACGGTAGGGCTTGCCGGGTTTGCGGGGCCGACGGGAGGTGTCGCTCACGAAAAGGTGCTCCGGATTTCTGTGTACGGTGTGCACCCAGCGTACGTCGAAGGGCTCCCGCCGGGCCGTCAGGCCCCGAGCGTCTCCCCCTCCGCGATACGCACTCCGCGCGCCCAGTCCGCCGCCCGCATCGGCTTCTTGCCCTGAGCCTGCACCCACAGCAGCTCGACGGCGTACGAGCCGGTGCCGACGTGGACGCTGTGCTTGCCGACCGCCGGCTGACCGGGGGCGAGATCCGTCCGGTCGGGCACGAGCGCGACCTGGACGAGCTTGAGCCGCTCGCCCCGGAAGGTGGTCCAGGCGCCCGGCGCGGGGGTGCAGCCCCGCACCACCCGGTCGACCCGCAGCGCGGGCGCGGACCAGTCGACCCGGGCGTCCTCGACGGTGATCTTCGGTGCGACGGTGACGCCGTCGGCGGGCTGCGGTACGGCCTTCAGCGTGCCGTCCTCGATGCCGTCCATGGTTGCGGCGAGCAGCCCGGCGCCGGCGAAGGCGAGCCGTGTCAGCAGGTCGCCGCTGGTGTCGGTGGGCCGGACCGTTTCGGTCACGGTCCCGTAGACGGGGCCGGAGTCGAGCCCTTCCTCGATGAGGAACGTGGACGCCCCCGTGATCTCGTCGCCCGCCATGATGGCGTGCTGCACAGGCGCGGCCCCTCGCCAGGCGGGCAGCAGCGAGAAGTGCAGGTTGACCCAGCCGTGGGCGGGGATGTCGAGGGCGACGCGGGGCAGCAGCGCCCCGTAGGCGACGACGGGACAGCAGTCCGGCCCGATCTCCCGCAGGCGGTCCAGGAACTCCGGGTCCCGCGGCTTCACCGGCTTCAGCACCTCGATCCCGGCCTCCTCGGCCCGCTCGGCGACGGGGCTCGCGACCAGCCTGCGCCCCCGCCCGGCCGGCGCATCCGGCCGCGTGACAACGGCGGCCACCTCGTGCCGCCCGGAGGCAAGCAGGGCGTCCAGAGCGGGAACAGCGACCTCGGGGGTACCGGCGAAGACAAGCTTCATGGGCGGACACGGGCCTCTCGGCTGGGGGTTCGGCAACGGGCGACACACAAGTCTATGAGCCACTACGCCCCCGGAAAGCCCCCAACGAGCCGGGAAAGCCGCCACCGTCGATCAACCTCCACAGGCGAGGCCCACCTCTTGCCCGACTGGAAACGGGTGGGTGCGCGGGTGGGAGAAAAACGAATCCCGGCCGAAGGCCGAGCCGCCCGCGCACACCCGGCACGGACAGGCGCACGCATATGCCCATACGCCCCCTCTGCGTGACCCGTGGAGCGAATCCGCGTTGGTCAAGAAAGAGTTGACCACAACGGGCCGCGCGACCATCGCGGCCCGATCCTTTCTCCTCAACGCCGGTTCGAGAGGCTTGTTCATGGCCGACCACGCAACCCACGACGCCCAGGCTCGGGCCAGCCTGCACTTGCTGGTGCGGGACATCGAGCGGGTCCGCCGGCAGGTGGACGCGCTGCGCACGCTCACCGCCCAGCTGGGCAACGTCTACCGCCCGCGCCGCTCCGGCCCCTCCACGGGCTTCGTCGTCTACGGACGCGCCCCCGCCCCGACGGTCCGGCTCGCCCAGGAACTGCGGGACAGTGTCGAGACCCTGGTGACGGCCGCGGTCGACTTCGACCGCTCACTGGGCTTCTCGTGGGACGCGGTGGGTTCCGCACTCGGTGTCACCAAGCAGGCGGTCCACCGTCGTTACGGCTCTCGCCGCGCCACTGCACAGGCGGCAGCCGAGGCCGAGCGGAGCACGGAGCCGTCGGGCACCCGCACGGTCAATGTCAACACCGGAATCCCCACCGTGCCGACGGTCCCCGCGGCCCGCTCCATGCCGACCCAGCCGACGGCGGGCAGCAAGGCACTGTGCGACGAGGCCAGGCAGCCGACGGCCCTCCCGGGCCCGCGCAACGGCTGACGCCCACTGCCGCACCACGGCTGCCTCACCCGCCCTCCCGGCCGTGTCCGGGAGGGCAGCCGTATGCCCGACGCCACCGCAGCAGCCGTACCCGCCGCTCGCCGGGGCAGGCACGGACCGCCGCCCACACCACACGCGAACGCGCCTCACCCGATGTCGGGCGGATCGATCCGCACCCGCACCGCCTGCCCGGCTCCCCGCGCCATCCGCGCCGCCTGAGCCGCCTTCAGGGCGGCCGCCAGCGCGGCGCCCTTCCCCGGCGGCACCCGGATCAACGCCCGCTCCCACTGTTCTCCGGCAGGCGGCGTCCCCGGCCGCCGCGGCCGCCCCGCCGCTGCGGTGGGGGCCACCGGCAGCGGTACTGGCCCCAACACCTCTGCCTCCGGCGGCAGTTCGACGGCCCCCAGGAAATCCGCGACCGCCTCCGCCGGCCCGGACACCGCCGCCATCCGCGACACCGGCGGAAACCCCAGCTCGGCCCGCTCGGCGAGCTCCCGTACCGCATGCCCGACCGGGTCCCACCGCACCAGGGCCTGCACCGGCCGAAGCGTCGGCTCGGCGACGACGACCACGGTCCCCCCGTCACCATGCGGCCGTACGAGCGCGGCGGCTGCGATCCACCGCTGCAACGCGTCCTCACCGGCGCGCAGATCGGGCCGCCCGAGCATGGCCCAGCCGTCGAGCAGCAGCGCGGCGGCGTACCCGCCCTCGGCGACCGGCTCGGCGCCGGGCGTACTCACCACCAGTGCGGGCGCCCCCGGCACCGTGTCCAGCACCTGCTCGCGCCCGGAGGTCCGCACCGGCACGGCCGGAAACGCCCGCCCCAGTTCCTCGGCGGTACGTCGCGCCCCCACGACCTGGGCCCGCAACCGGAACGACCCGCATTCCGGGCAGTGCCAGGAGTCTTCCGCACGCCCGCACCACCCGCACCACAGCGCCCCGGCATCCCGCGCCTCCAACGGCCCGGCGCAGTGCCGGCACCGCGCGGGCGCCCGGCACTGCGCGCACGCCATCCGCGGCACATATCCCCGCCGGGGCACCTGCACGAGCACCGGCCCGGCCCGCAGCCCGTCCCGGACCACCTGCCAGGCGAGGGTCGGCAACCGGGCGGCCCGGGCGGCCTCGTCCCGGGCCAGGTCCTGGTCCCCCACGGTCCGTACGAGCGGAGCGGCCTTCCGCACCTGCTCCCGCAACGCGACGAGCGGCCGCGCCCACCCGCTCTCCACGAGCTGTGCGGCCTCCACCGTGCAGCTCCAACTCCCCAGCAGGAACGCGCACTTGTCCTGTGCAGCGCGGAGCAGCAGCACTTCCCTGGCATGCGGCTGCGGTGCGTGCTGTTCGCTGTGGCTGTCGTCGCCGTCGTCCCAGATGGCGACCAGCCCGAGATCCCGGACCGGCGCGAACATCGCGGCCCGCGTCCCGACCACGGCCCGTACGGATCCCCGCCGCACGGCGAGCCACTCCCGGTACCGCTTCTCCGGCCCGGCGTCGGCGGTCAGCAGCGCATGCCGCCCCTCTCCCAGCAGGGCGGTCAGCGCGGCGTCGACCCGCGCGGCGGAGCGCCCGTCCGGTACGACGACCAGCGCACCGCGCCCCGAGGCCAGCGTTGCGGCGACCGCGCGGGCCAGTTCCTCGCTCCACTGGGGGCCAGGCAGGGCGTTCCACACGGCACGCGGTGCGCCCCCGGAAGCCAGCGCCTCCAGGAAGGCCGCACCGCGCTCATAGCGCGCCCAGGACCCCGCGTCGGGCACCCCGGGCGGCGGCAGCGGCTCCGGCGACGACCGCTGCTCGGCCCGCGCGCTGCGCGGCGGCACAGCGAGCTGCAGGACGTCGGCAAGGCTCCCCGCATAGCGGTCGGCCACGGCCCGGGCCAGGCCCAGCAGCTCCTCGCTCAGCACCGGCTCCGGCGAGACGACCTGGGCGAGCGCGGCGAGCGGCCCGGTGTAGTCGGACTCGGCCCTCCGCTCGACGAGGAACCCGTCGATGAGCCCGCCGCCCTCACGACGCCCTTCCCGCACCCGATGCCGCCCGGCCCCGAACCGCACCCGCACCCGCACCCCGGGCTGCGCCTCGGCATCCAACTCCTCGGGCACGGCGTAGTCGAAGTACCGGTCGAGGTGGAGCACGCCCTTGTCCACGAGCACGCGTGCGACGGGCAACTCCTTGGCCAGCGCGGCCCCCCGCCACGTCCGCGGCTTGGCCCGGGGCGCCTTGGCCTTCCGCACGCTGTCCCGGATGAACGCGAGCTGTTCCGCCGGCGCGCCTTCGGCCCCGCCGCCGTCCCCCTGCCCGTTCTCGCTGTTCACGCTTGCATTCTTACCAAACGCCACTGACACCGGCGCCCGCCCGAGGTCGCCTCGGCCACGGACTCACGCCCGGCAGCGCTTCCACCTTCCTGTCAGCCGTTTTCGCGCATGCCGCACACGCCGAGGCCCGGCTCCCAGGGGGAACCGGGCCTCGTAAAGCCGACGCGGGGCTCGCAGAGCGAAGCGGGACCTACAGTCCCGCAGCCGCCCGCAGCGCCTCCACGCGGTCCGTGCGCTCCCATGTGAAGTCGGGGAGCTCACGACCGAAGTGGCCGTACGCCGCGGTCTGGGCGTAGATCGGGCGGAGCAGGTCGAGATCGCGGATGATCGCGGCCGGGCGGAGGTCGAAGACCTCGTCGATCGCCTTCTCGATCTTCTCGTGGTCGATCTTGGCGGTGCCGAAGGTCTCGACGAACAGACCGACCGGCTCGGCCTTGCCGATCGCGTAGGCCACCTGGACCTCGCAACGGGAGGCCAGGCCCGCGGCGACCACGTTCTTGGCGACCCAGCGCATCGCGTACGCCGCCGAGCGGTCCACCTTGGACGGGTCCTTGCCGGAGAAAGCACCGCCGCCGTGGCGGGCCATGCCGCCGTAGGTGTCAATGATGATCTTGCGGCCGGTCAGGCCGGCGTCGCCCATCGGGCCGCCGATCTCGAAACGGCCGGTCGGGTTCACCAGCAGGCGGTAGCCCTCGGTGTCGAGCTTGATGCCGTCGTCCAGGAGCGCCTTCAGCTCCGGCTCGACGACGAACTCGCGGATGTCGGGCGCCAGGAGGGACTCCAGGTCGATGTCGCTGGCGTGCTGCGAGGAGACGACCACCGTGTCCAGGCGGACGGCCTTGTCGCCGTCGTATTCGATGGTGACCTGCGTCTTGCCGTCCGGGCGCAGGTAGGGGATCGTGCCGTTCTTGCGCACGTCGGACAGGCGCTTCGACAGACGGTGCGCCAGGAAGATCGGCAGCGGCATCAGCGTCGGCGTCTCGTCGGAGGCGTAACCGAACATCAGGCCCTGGTCACCGGCGCCCTGCTTGTCGAGCTCGTCGTCGTCGCCCTCGACCCGGGACTCGTACGCCGTGTCCACACCCTGCGCGATGTCCGGGGACTGCGCGCCGATCGACACCGAGACACCACAGGAAGCGCCGTCGAAGCCCTTCTTCGAAGAGTCGTAGCCGATCTCGAGGATCTTGTCCCGGACCAGCTGCGGGATCGGCGCGTAGGCCTTGGTGGTGACCTCGCCGGCCACGTGCACCAGACCGGTCGTGATCAGGGTCTCGACCGCGACCCGGGATGACGGGTCCTCGCGCAGAAGCGCGTCGAGAATGGTGTCGCTGATCTGGTCAGCGATCTTGTCGGGGTGACCCTCGGTCACGGACTCCGAGGTGAACAGGCGACGGGACACAACGCTCCCTGGGGTTGCAGCGGCTGCTGGCTGATCATTGGCGGACGGGACGGAGGCTGCGCCCGGCGTCGTCCGAGAACAGTTTATCGGTCGCGCTCCGCCGCATGGCCACCGTCTCGCCTCTCGGGAGCGCTGTGACCTGCGGCACGGGCATTCTGCCCAAAGTCCGGCTGCGTTGGCCAGGGTCGCCACGCCTCAAATGTGCACGGGTGCGGAGCGCGGTGGAGCGCATGAAGCATTCAGCGCAGTCGTTCGGACACCAGGTCCCACACCGTTTCGGCCAGCGCCTCCTTCGGGCCGTACGGTACGGGGATCTCGGTGCCGTCGGCGCCCAGCACCACGGCCTCGTTCTCCTCGGAGCCGAAGGTCTTGCGCTCCCCCACCTCGTTCACCACGAGGAGATCGCAGCCCTTGCGCTCCAGCTTTCTGCGACCGTTGGCGAGGACGTCGTCGGTCTCGGCGGCGAACCCGACGATCACCTGTCCCGGTCGGGCGCGGTCGGCCGAGATCTCGGCCAGGATGTCCGGATTCCGCGCCAGCACGATGGGGTCCGGGTCCTGCCCGTCCTTCTTCTTGATCTTCCCGGCGGCGTACGTCGCCGGGCGGAAGTCGGCGACCGCCGCGGCCATCACGACCGCGTCGGCGTCCGCGGCCGCCTTCAGCACCGCCTCACGCAGTTGTACGGCCGTTCCGACCGGGACGACGTCCACGCCGGCCGGGTCGGGCAGGCCGGTGGTGTTCGCCGCGACCAGGGTGACCCGGGCTCCGCGGGCAGCGGCCGTACGGGCGAGGGCGTAGCCCTGCTTGCCGGAGGAGCGGTTGCCGAGGAAGCGGACCGGGTCGAGGGGCTCGCGGGTGCCGCCGGCACTGACGACGACATGGCGGCCCTTCAGGTCCGGCTCGGTGACACCCCGGGCCAGGACGCGGCGGCAGACCTCGAAGATCTCGCCCGGGTCGGGCAGCCGGCCCTTGCCGGTGTCGACGCCGGTGAGCCGCCCGACGGCGGGCTCGATGACGACCGCGCCGCGGCGGCGCAGCGTCGCCACGTTCTCCTGGGTGGCCGGGTGCTCCCACATCTCCGTGTGCATGGCGGGGGCGAAGACGACCGGGCAGCGGGCGGTGAGCAGGGTGTTCGTCAGGAGGTCGTCGGCGAGGCCGTGGGCGGCCCTGGCGAGCGTGTCGGCCGTGGCCGGGGCGACGACCACCAGGTCGGCCTGCTGGCCGATGCGCACATGCGGCACCTCGTGGACGTCGTCCCAGACTTCCGTCGAGACGGGGTTGCCGGACAGGGCGGACCAGGTCGCGGCGCCGACGAAGTGCAGGGCGGAGGCGGTGGGAACGACACGGACGTCATGACCGGACTCCGTGAGTCTGCGCAGCAGCTCACAGGCCTTGTACGCGGCGATGCCGCCGCTGACCCCCAGAACGACCTTCGGCTTGTCCACCGTCTCTCTCCCCGGACTCGGCAACGTACGACTCCCGTACGACTCCACCCTGCATCATCACGGGGGACGACCCCGCACCCCCGAGCAGACCACAGGCCCGGCAGTCGCGCTGCCGGGCCTGTGGATAAGACTGCTGCGAGCAGAAAATACTACTGCGCCGGGCCCTCGACGGCCTCGGAGGTCAGCAGCCCCGCGTTGATCTCGCGCAGGGCGATCGAGAGCGGCTTCTCGTGGACGTGGGTGTCGACGAGCGGACCGACGTACTCGAGGAGGCCCTCGCCGAGCTGCGAGTAGTACGCGTTGATCTGGCGGGCCCGCTTGGCCGCGTAGATCACGAGGCTGTACTTCGAGTCGGTGGCCTCGAGGAGCTCGTCGATCGGCGGGTTGATGATGCCCTCGGGCGCGGAGATGGAAGAGGACACGCTCTACCTTCCGATGGATGGGAAAGAATCAGTCAGGGTGATCAGTCAGTCACGATCACACGACGTCCATCAAGGCTAGCAGCTCGCGCGCCACGTCCTCGACGGAGGTGTTGACCAGGGTCACGTCGAACTCCGGCTCGGCCGCCAGCTCGACCTTCGCGGCCCGAAGCCGGCGCTCGATCACCTCGGGCGGCTCGGTGCCCCGGCCGGTCAGTCTGCGCACCAGCTCCTCCCAGGAGGGCGGGGCCAGGAACACCAGCTGGGCCTCGGGCATGGACTCACGAACCTGACGGGCGCCCTGGAGGTCGATCTCCAGCAGGACGGGCTCGCCCGCCTCCAGCCGCTCCAGTACGGCCGCACGCGGCGTGCCGTAGCGGTTGCCGGCGAACTCGGCCCACTCCAGCAGCTCGCCGTTGGCGATCAGCTTGTCCATCTCCTCGTCGGTGACGAAGAAGTAGTGGACTCCATGCCGTTCGCCGGGGCGGGGCTTGCGGGTCGTCGCCGAGACCGAGAGCCAGACCTCGGGGTGTTCCTTGCGCAGATGGGCGACGACCGTGCTCTTGCCGACCCCGGAGGGTCCGGAGAGCACGGTCAGCCGCGGACGTTCGCTCATGCAGCGATTATTCCAGCAATCCGGGAGTGCCCGGGACCAGTCCCGGTGTCCCGGAGGAAGTCAGGAACCGGTGCTGCCGAACTCACGCTCGAGGGAGGCGATCTGGTTGGAACCGAGACCGCGCACGCGGCGGCTCTCGGAGATACCGAGTCGCTCCATGATCTGCTTGGCGCGGACCTTGCCCACGCCCGGCAGGGACTCGAGCAGGGCGGAGACCTTCATCTTGCCGATGACGTCGTTCTCCTGGCCCTGCTTGATGACCTCGTGAAGGGAGGCGCCGGAGTGCTTGAGTCGATTCTTGACCTCGGCCCGCTCCCGGCGAGCCGCGGCGGCCTTTTCGAGCGCGGCTGCGCGCTGTTCGGGGGTAAGGGGCGGAAGAGCCACGCCTACGTCACCTCGGATGTCGAACTGTCGGATACGGACCGGTGAGGAACCTAGTCGCCCCACACCTGGGGAGCCACGAGCAACACGCTTGCCCGTTCACTCTCGTCGGAGACTAGCGGTCAAGTCCGCCAGAGTCAGCGAGAACAGCGGAAAAGTCCTGGTCAGCCTCTGTCAGGACAGGATATTTCAGACATACTGCCCTGGATTTGAGGATGTATCCAGCCTCAGACCGGCTCGGAGACGCCGGTCGGAGGGCTCAGGCCGCCGTCACCGCGGCCCGGATCTCCTCCGCGAAGCGGTCCGCGGCTGCACGCAACGCCCCGACGTCGGGTCCGTGCCGCAGCACACCCCGGCTGACGTTGGGCACGACGTTGCGCACCGCGGCCCCGAAGACCCGGGGAAGATCGGCCGGAGTGGCGCCCTGAGCCCCGATGCCCGGGGCGAGCAGCGGACCGTTGATGTCGAGGTCGTACGACGAGAGGTCGCCCAGGGTGGCGCCGACGACCGCGCCGAAGGAGCCCAGGGGCTCCTCCCCTGCGTTCTCGGCAGCCAGGTGGGCCAGCATCGTCGCGCCGACCGTGCGGCCGTCGGCGCGGACGGCGTGCTGGACCTCGCCGCCCTCGGGGTTGGAGGTCAGCGCCAGCACGAACAGCCCGGTACCGCTCTCGCGTGCCAGCTCGACGGCCGGCTCGAGCGACCCGTAGCCGAGGTACGGAGAGACGGTCAGCGCGTCCGAGAACAGCGGGGCGTCCTTGTGCAGGAAGGACTCGGCGTACGCGGCCATGGTGGAGCCGATGTCGCCGCGCTTGGCGTCCATGACGACCAGCGCACCGGCCGCCCGCGCCTCCTCGACCGCCTTCTCCAGGACGGCCACGCCGCGCGATCCGAAGCGCTCGAAGAACGCGCTCTGCGGCTTGAGGACGGCGACCCGGTCGGCCATGGCCTCGACGACCGTGCGGCTGAACCGCTCCAGGCCGGCGATGTCGTCATTGAGGCCCCACTCGGCGAGCAGGGACGCGTGCGGGTCGATGCCGACGCACAGCGGACCCCGCTCGTCCATGGCGCGGCGCAGCCGGGCTCCGAAGGGTTCGAGAGGAGTCATCCCGTCTTCCTTACGTCGGCGCCGACCGCGTCGGCGAGGGTGGCGTACGGGCTCGTACGGAGGCGGGCGGCGAGGCCCTTGTGGATCGCGCGGGCCCAGAACGGGCCCACGTAGATGAAGGCGCTGTATCCCTGCACCAGCGTCGCGCCGGCCAGAATGCGCTGCCAGGCGTCCTCGGCGCTCTCGATGCCGCCCACGCCGACGAGCGTGATGCGGTCGCCCACGCGTGCGTACAGACGGCGCAGCACTTGAAGGGAGCGGGCCTTCAGGGGGGCGCCGGAGAGGCCGCCGACCTCCTTGACCAGGGATGGTTCGGATTTCAAACCGAGTTCGTCGCGCGCGATGGTGGTGTTCGTGGCGATGATCCCGTCGAGGCCGAGCTCGACGGCGAGGTCGGCGACGGCGTCGATGTCCTCATCCGCCAGGTCGGGCGCGATCTTCACCAGCAACGGAACGCGGCGGTCGGTCACGCGGCGGTCGGCGGCCTCGCGGACCGCGCTGAGCAGCGGGCGCAAGTGGTCCACTGCCTGGAGGTTGCGCAGCCCCGGCGTGTTCGGCGAGGAGACGTTCACGACCAGATAGTCGGCGTAGGGCGCGAGTCGCTCGGCGGACTTCACGTAGTCTCCGACGGCCTCGGCCTCCGGAACGACCTTGGTCTTGCCGATGTTGACGCCCACGACCGTCTTGAAAACGGGCGTACGCGAGGCGAGGCGGGCGGCGACGGTCAGGGAGCCGTCGTTGTTGAAGCCCATGCGGTTGATCAGGGCGCGGTCCGGCACCAGCCGGAACAGCCGCTTCCTGGGGTTGCCGGGCTGCGACTCCCCTGTCACCGTGCCGATCTCGACATGGTCGAAGCCGAGCATCGCCATGCCGTCGATCGCGACGGCGTTCTTGTCGAACCCGGCCGCGAGCCCGAAGGGGCCGTGCATGCGCAGGCCGAGGGCTTCCGTGCGCAGCTCCTTGTAGCGGGGCGCCAGCACGGCCGCGGCGAAGGTCCGCAGCACGGGGATGCGGACGGCGAGGCGGATCCACCGGAAGGCAAGGTGGTGAGCCTGCTCGGGATCCATCCGTCGGAAGACCAGACGGAAGAACAACTTGTACATCACTCAGTGTCCTCACGAAGAGGGGGACACCGTTTCCGGTGTCCCCCTCGGGCTGCTAGTCGCGGGCCGCGGTCAGGAGTTCCGCGTGTTCCTGGAGCGAACGGACGCCCACATCACCGTGGTTGAGGGCATCGATGCCCTGGACGGCGGCGGCGAGCGCCTGAACCGTCGTCAGGCACGGCACTGAACGCGCCACGGCTGCCGTACGGATGTCGTAGCCGTCGAGGCGGCCGCCGGTGCCGTACGGGGTGTTGACGATGAGGTCGACCTCGCCGTCGTGGATGAGCTGGACGATGGTCCGCTCGCCGTTCGGGCCGGTGCCCTCGGACTGCTTGCGCACGATGGTGGCGTGGATGCCATTGCGCTTGAGGACCTCGGCCGTGCCGGACGTGGCGAGCAACTCGAAGCCGTGGGCGACCAGTTCACGCGCCGGGAAGATCATCGACCGCTTGTCGCGGTTGGCGACCGAGATGAAGGCGCGGCCCTTGGTGGGCAGCGGGCCGTAGGCGCCGGCCTGCGACTTGGCGTACGCCGTGCCGAAGACGGAGTCGATGCCCATGACCTCACCGGTGGACCGCATCTCCGGGCCGAGGACGGTGTCGACGCCGCGTCCGTGGATGTCGCGGAAGCGCGACCACGGCATCACGGCCTCCTTGACGGAGATCGGCGCATCGAGCGGGAGCTCGCCGCCGTCGCTGTTCGCCGGGAGGAGTCCCTCTGCCCGCAGCTGGGCGATGGTCGCGCCCAGTGAGATCCGGGCGGCAGCCTTCGCCAGCGGCACGGCGGTCGCCTTCGAGGTGAAGGGGACCGTACGGGACGCGCGGGGGTTGGCCTCCAGCACGTAGAGGATGTCGCCCGCCAGCGCGAACTGGATGTTGATCAGGCCGCGCACGCCGACACCGCGCGCGATGGCCTCCGTGGAGGCCCGCAGGCGCTTGATGTCGAAGCCGCCCAGCGTGATCGGCGGCAGCGCGCACGCCGAGTCGCCGGAGTGGATGCCGGCCTCCTCGATGTGCTCCATGACGCCGCCGAGGTAGAGCTCCTCGCCGTCGTAGAGGGCGTCGACGTCGATCTCGATCGCGTCGTCGAGGAACCGGTCGACCAGGACCGGCCGGGAGGGGCTGATCTCGGTCGACTCGGCGATGTACGACTCCAGCCGCGCCTCGTCGTACACGATCTCCATGCCGCGCCCGCCGAGGACGTACGACGGCCGAACCAGGACCGGGTAGCCGATCTCGTCGGCGATGGCCTTGGCCTCGGCGAAGGTGGTGGCCGTGCCGTGCTTCGGGGCCGGGAGGCCGGCCTCCTTGAGCACCTGGCCGAAGGCGCCGCGGTCCTCGGCGGCATGGATGGCCTCGGGGGGCGTACCGACGATCGGCACGCCGTTGTCCTTCAGCGCCTGTGCCAGACCCAGCGGCGTCTGACCTCCGAGCTGGACCACGACTCCGGCGATCGGGCCGGCCTGCGCCTCGGCGTGGACGATCTCCAGGACGTCTTCCAGCGTCAGCGGCTCGAAGTACAGGCGGTCGGAGGTGTCGTAGTCCGTCGAGACCGTCTCCGGGTTGCAGTTGACCATCACGGTCTCGTACCCGGCGTCGGACAGCGCGAAGGAGGCGTGGACGCAGGAGTAGTCGAACTCGATGCCCTGGCCGATCCGGTTGGGACCCGAGCCCAGGATGATGACGGCCGGCTTCTCGCGAGAAGCCACCTCGGTCTCCTCGTCGTACGAGGAGTAGAAGTACGGCGTCTTGGCGGCGAACTCGGCGGCGCAGGTGTCGACCGTCTTGTACACCGGCCGGATACCGAGCGCGTGCCGCACCTCGCGCACGACGTCCTCGCGCAGGCCGCGGATCTCGCCGATCTGCTGGTCGGAGAAGCCGTGCCGCTTGGCCTCGGCCAGCAGGTCGGGGGTCAGCTCGGGGGCCTCGGCGATCTCGTCGGCGATCTCCTTGATGAGGAAGAGCTGGTCGACGAACCACGGGTCGATCTTCGTGGCCTCGAAGACCTCCTCGGGCGTGGCGCCCGCGC
The DNA here is from genome assembly GCF_004187715.1 of Streptomyces sp. F001. Classification (GTDB taxonomy): domain Bacteria; phylum Actinomycetota; class Actinomycetes; order Streptomycetales; family Streptomycetaceae; genus Streptomyces; species Streptomyces flavusporus. Next base: position 803,488 of record NZ_QZWF01000001.1, read on the forward strand.
GGATGGCCTGCATGACCGCGTTGATCCGGCCGTCGGTGGGCCGTACGGCCGCACGCAGGAGCTCGTCCTTGTCCCCGGGCTCGCCCACGAACGTGAACTGGCTGCCCTTCTTCTCCAGCGAGCGCAGCGCCTTCTGGAACGCCTCGGTGAAGTTGCGGCCGATGGCCATGGCCTCGCCGACCGACTTCATGGTGGTGGTCAGCGTGGAGTCGGCCTGCGGGAACTTCTCGAAGGCGAAGCGGGGCGCCTTGACGACCACGTAGTCGAGGGTCGGCTCGAAGGAGGCCGGGGTCTCCTGCGTGATGTCGTTCGGAATCTCGTCGAGGGTGTACCCCACGGCCAGCTTCGCGGCGATCTTGGCGATCGGAAAACCGGTCGCCTTGGAGGCGAGCGCCGACGACCGCGACACGCGCGGGTTCATCTCGATGACGATGACACGGCCGTCGTCCGGGTTCACCGCGAACTGGATGTTGCAGCCGCCGGTGTCGACACCGACCTCGCGGATGACGGCGATGCCGATGTCCCGCAGGATCTGGTACTCGCGGTCGGTCAGCGTCATCGCCGGCGCGACGGTGATCGAGTCGCCGGTGTGCACGCCCATCGGGTCGAAGTTCTCGATGGAGCAGACGACCACGACGTTGTCGTGCTTGTCGCGCATCAGCTCCAGCTCGTACTCCTTCCAGCCGAGGATGGACTCCTCCAGGAGCACCTCGGTGGTGGGCGAGAGCGTGAGGCCCTGACCGGCGATGCGGCGCAGTTCCTCCTCGTCGTGCGCGAAGCCGGAGCCGGCGCCGCCCATGGTGAAGGACGGGCGGACGACGACCGGGTAGCCGCCGAGCTGCTCGACACCCCCCAGAACGTCGTCCATCGAGTGGCAGATCACGGACCGGGCGCTCTCACCATGGCCGATCTTGCGGTGCACGGCGTCGACGACCAGCTTGAACTGATCGCGGTCCTCACCCTTGTGGATCGCCTCGACGTTGGCGCCGATCAGCTCGACGCCGTACTTCTCCAGGGTTCCGTTCTCGTGCAGCGAGATGGCGGTGTTCAGCGCCGTCTGACCGCCCAGCGTCGGCAGCAGGGCGTCCGGCCGCTCCTTGGCGATGATCTTCTCGACGAACTCCGGGGTGATCGGCTCGACGTACGTCGCGTCGGCGATCTCCGGGTCGGTCATGATCGTCGCCGGGTTGGAGTTGACGAGGATGACCCTGAGGCCCTCGGACTTCAGGACGCGGCACGCCTGGGTGCCGGAGTAGTCGAACTCGGCGGCCTGGCCGATGACGATCGGGCCGGAGCCGATGACCAGGACGGACTGGATATCGGTGCGCTTAGGCACGCTGGCCCTCCATCAGGGAAACGAAGCGGTCGAACAGATAGGCGGCGTCGTGCGGGCCGGCTGCCGCTTCGGGGTGGTACTGGACGCTGAAGGCCGGGCGGTCGAGGAGCTGGAGACCTTCCACCACGTTGTCGTTGAGGCAGACGTGGGAGACCTCGGCGCGGCCGTAGGGGGTGTCGGACACCTTGTCGAGCGGGGCGTCGACGGCGAAGCCGTGGTTGTGCGCGGTGACCTCGACCTTGCCGGTCGTCCGGTCCTGCACCGGCTGGTTGATGCCGCGGTGGCCGTACTTCAGCTTGTAGGTGCCGAAGCCGAGCGCGCGACCCAGAATCTGGTTGCCGAAGCAGATGCCGAACAGCGGGGTTCCGCGCTCCAGGACCGCCTGCATCACGGAGACCGGGTGGTCGGCGGTGGCCGGGTCGCCCGGCCCGTTGGAGAAGAACACACCGTCCGGGTTCACGGCGTACACGTCGTCGGCGGTCGCCGTGGCGGGCAGCACGTGCACCTCGATGCCGCGCTCGGCCATGCGGTGCGGGGTCATGCCCTTGATGCCGAGGTCGACGGCGGCGACGGTGAATCGCTTCTCCCCGACGGCCGGGACGACGTACGGCTCGGTGGTGGCGACCTCGGCGGAGAGGTTCGCGCCCTTCATCTCGGGGGCCTGGCGCACCTCGGCGAGCATGGTGCCCTCGTCGGGCAGCGCGTTGCCGGAGAAGATGCCGACGCGCATGGCGCCGCGCTCACGCAGGTGCCGGGTCAACGCGCGCGTGTCGATGCCGGAGATGCCGACGACACCCTGGGCCCGCAGCTCCTCGTCCAGCGACCGCCGGGAGCGCCAGTTGGACGGTACGCGCGCGGGGTCCCGTACGACATAACCGGAGACCCAGATCCGCTTCGACTCCGGGTCCTCGTCGTTGACACCGGTGTTGCCGACGTGCGGGGCGGTCATCACGACGACCTGACGGTGGTACGACGGATCGGTCAGCGTCTCCTGGTAGCCGGTCATGCCGGTGGAGAACACGGCCTCGCCGAAGGTCACCCCCACGGCCCCGTAGGCACGGCCGCGGAAGATCCGGCCGTCCTCCAGGACGAGTACGGCAGGAACCTTCGCGGTTCCCCTGGTGGAGGTCGTCATCGTTCGGCGCCTTCCGTGGTGGTTGCTTTGATCATGGAGTTAATGACGTCGACCCATTCGTTGTGCTCGGCCGCGTGGTCGGAGCGGAAGCCGGAGTCGATCAGCCGGTCGCCGTGCGCCCAGGTCACCACCAGCAGACCGCCCTCGGTGAGGACCTTGCCGGCGATGCCCTTGTCGAGCCGCGCTTCGCGCAGGGCCGCCACGGGGACGAAGAAGTCGGTGGCCCCGGGGCGTACGACGTCCAGTCCCGCGTCGGTCAGCGTGAGCTCGACCCGGCTGCGGGTGCCCAGGCCGTGCGCCACGATGCGGTCCAGCCACTGACCGGCGGTGGTGGAGCCGTGGTAGCGGCCGCTGAGGCTCAGTTTCGCCTGGCCGGGGTCGTCCGGCGCGGTGGGGAGCTCCGGCAGGTCGCCCTGGAGGGTGCCGCGCCACTTCCAGCCCTCGCGCATCAGCCAGTAGACCAGCGCGACGAACAGGGCGAGGCCCACCACCCAGCCGAGGCGGGCGGCCCAGTCGGTCACTTCCGCCGATTCCTTCTCGGCGGCCAGCAGGATTACAGGTGTCACGTGAGCTTCCCGTCGACGAGCGTGGCCTTGCCCCGGAGCCACGTGTGCGTGACACGGCCCGGCAGCTCACGCCCCTCGTAGGGGGTGTTGCGGCTGCGCGAGGCGAAGCCCGCGGGGTCCACCAACCCACGGTATGCCGTGTCGACGAGGGTGAGGTTGGCGGGCTCACCTGCCGAGACGGGACGTCCGTGGCCCGTGGCCTGCCCGATCCGCGCCGGCGTGAAGGACATGCGGTCCGCGACGCCGGCCCAGTTGAGCAGCCCGGTGTCGACCATCGTCTCCTGGACCACTGACAATGCGGTCTCCAGGCCGACCATCCCCATGGCGGCGGCGGCCCACTCGCAGTCCTTGTCCTCGTGCGGGTGCGGGGCGTGGTCGGTGGCGACGATGTCGATCGTGCCGTCGGCGAGCGCCTCGCGCAGCGCCAGCACGTCGCGCTCGGTGCGCAGCGGCGGGTTCACCTTGTAGACCGGGTTGTACGTCCGGACCAGCTCGTCGGTGAGGAGCAGGTGGTGCGGGGTGACCTCGGCGGTCACGTCGATGCCGCGGGACTTGGCCCAGCGGACGATCTCGACCGAGCCTGCCGTCGACAGGTGGCAGATGTGGACGCGCGAGCCGACGTGGTCCGCGAGCAGCACGTCGCGGGCGATGATCGACTCCTCGGCGACGGCCGGCCATCCGCCCAGCCCCAGCTCCGCGGAGACCACGCCCTCGTTCATCTCGGCGCCCTCGGTCAGCCGCGGCTCCTGCGCGTGCTGGGCGACGACGCCGCCGAAGGCCTTCACGTACTCCAGCGCCCGGCGCATGATCACGGCGTCGTGCACACACTTGCCGTCGTCGGAGAAGACGGTGACACCGGCCGCGGACTCGTGCATGGCGCCCAGCTCGGCGAGCTTGCTGCCCTCCAGGCCGACGGTGACGGCCCCGATCGGCTGGACGTCGCAGTAGCCGTGCTGCTGTCCGAGCCGCCAGACCTGCTCGACGACACCGGCCGTGTCGGCCACCGGGAAGGTGTTGGCCATGGCGAACACAGCGGTGTAACCGCCACTCGCAGCCGCCCGCGTACCCGTCAGCACGGTCTCGGAGTCCTCGCGGCCGGGCTCGCGCAGATGGGTGTGCAGGTCGACGAGGCCGGGGAGCAGCACCTTGCCGTCGGCCTCGACGACCTCTGCGCCGTCGGCGCTCAGACCGGTACCCACCTCGGCGATGGTGTCGCCGTCGATCAGGACGTCCTGCGGCTCGCCACCGAGCACCTTCGCACCGCGGATCAGGATCTTGCTCATCTTTCTCACTTCTCCTCGGTACGGGTGTTGGTGACGGCGGGCTCGTTGCCGCCGAGCAGCAGGTACAGAACGGCCATCCGGATGGAGACTCCGTTGGCGACCTGCTCGATGGCGGTGCAGCGCCCGGAGTCGGCGACCTCGGCGGTGATCTCCATGCCGCGGACCATCGGTCCGGGGTGCATCACGATGGCGTGCTCGGGCATCCGCGCCATGCGGTCGCCGTCGAGGCCGTAGCGCCGCGAGTACTCCCGCTCGGTCGGGAAGTACGCGGCGTGCATGCGCTCGCGCTGCACGCGCAGCATCATCACCGCGTCGGACTTGGGCAGCGCGGCGTCGAGGTCGTAGGAGACCTCGCAGGGCCAGGAAGCGACGCCGACCGGCAACAGGGTCGGCGGGGCGACGAGGGTGACCTCGGCGCCGAGGGTGTGCAGCAGGTCGACGTTGGAGCGGGCGACCCGGCTGTGCAGGACGTCGCCGACGATGGTGACGCGGCGGCCGGCGAGGTCCTGACCGAGCCCGGCGTCCCGGCCGACGAGCCGGCGGCGCATGGTGAAGGCGTCGAGCAGGGCCTGGGTGGGGTGCTGGTGGGTGCCGTCGCCGGCGTTGATGACAGCGGCGTCGATCCAGCCGGAATTGGCCAGCCGGTACGGGGCTCCGGAGGCGCCGTGCCGAATGACGACGGCGTCGACGCCCATGGCTTCCAGGGTCTGGGCGGTGTCCTTGAGGGACTCGCCCTTGGACACGCTCGACCCCTTGGCGGAGAAGTTGATGACGTCCGCGGACAGCCGCTTCTCGGCGGCCTCGAAGGAGATCCGGGTCCGGGTGGAGTCCTCGAAGAAGAGGTTCACCACGGTGCGGCCGCGCAGGGTCGGCAGCTTCTTGATCGGCCGGTCGGCGACCCGGGACATCTCCTCGGCGGTGTCGAGGATCAGGACGGCGTCGTCGCGGGTGAGGTCGGCGGCCGAGATGAGATGGCGCTGCATCTTTCAGGCTCCGTAAGGCAGTTCATTCGGGAGATTTCGGGCGGGCAGGAGTACGCGGCGGCGTAGGACGGTGGGCGTACGCCCCCGCTTGCTAGTGCTGCGCGCCCTGGGCGGTCTGCTTCACACCGAGCAGCACGGTGTCGCGACCGTCCTCCTCGGCGAGCTGGACCTTGACCGTCTCCCGCAGCGACGTGGGGAGGTTCTTGCCGACGTAGTCGGCGCGGATGGGCAGTTCACGGTGGCCACGGTCGACCAGGACCGCGAGCTGCACGGCACGCGGGCGCCCGATGTCGTTCAGGGCGTCGAGGGCGGCGCGGATGGTGCGACCGGAGAAGAGGACGTCGTCGACCAGGACGACGAGCTTGCCGTCGATGCCGTCACCGGGAATGTCGGTGCGGGCCAGCGCACGCGGCGGGTGCATGCGCAGGTCGTCGCGGTACATCGTGATGTCCAGCGAACCGCACGGGACTTTGCGCTCGGCGATCTGTTCGAGCTTGGCGGCGAGCCGCTGGGCGAGGAAGACGCCTCGGGTCGGAATGCCGAGGAGCACCACGTCGTCGGCGCCCTTGGCGCGCTCGACGATCTCGTGGGCGATGCGGGTCAGTACCCGCGCGATGTCGGGCCCCTCGAGCACGGGCCGCGCATCGGATGCTTGCGTGTCCATACGAAACGGACCTCCTTCTCCGCCTCACGGGACGGACCTTAAAGGACGTCGGGATTGCGCCATCCACGGTAGCAGGCCGGGACGACCGGCCTGGTCACCCCCCTGACCGCCGAGGTTCACCCGCTCGGCGCAGTCGACCGCCGATACCACGGAAGAGTCGCTGCGGACCATTCGGCTTGACGCAGAAGAGTAACGCTGCGTAACCTCACAGTGAGTTACCAGCCGCGCGGCATGGAAAACAGCCGGCCGCGTCGACACAGTGTCCGGGGAGCTATATGTCCAGCGAATACGCCAAACAGCTCGGGGCCAAGCTCCGGGCCATCCGCACCCAGCAGGGCCTTTCCCTCCACGGTGTCGAGGAGAAGTCCCAGGGCCGCTGGAAGGCGGTCGTGGTCGGTTCGTACGAGCGCGGCGACCGCGCCGTCACCGTGCAGCGCCTTGCCGAGCTGGCGGACTTCTACGGCGTACCCGTGCAGGAACTCCTTCCGGGCACCACCCCCGGCGGCGCCGCCGAGCCGCCGCCGAAGCTGGTCCTGGACCTGGAGCGGCTGGCCACGGTGCCGGCCGAGAAGGCGGGCCCCCTGCAGCGGTACGCGGCAACGATCCAGTCGCAGCGCGGCGACTACAACGGCAAGGTGCTCTCCATCCGCCAGGACGACCTGCGCACACTCGCCGTCATCTACGACCAGTCGCCCTCGGTCCTCACCGAGCAGCTGATCAGCTGGGGCGTACTGGATGCGGACGCGCGTCGTGCGGTGTCCCACGAGGAGGGCTGAGCGCTCCGCGGGTTCAGCAGAAACGTGCCGCCGGGGTGGCCGGAACTTCATGGTTCCGGCCACCCCGGCGGCGTTCTGAGCGCTTCGGGGGCCTTCTGAGCACCCGAGGGACACGAAAAACGCCTCAGGGCCGCAGCGCGCGAGCTGCGGCCCTGAGGCGTTCAGGTGACTCAGTCCCCGGCGTCCTCGGCGGTGCGACGCAGCGAGGGCTTGAGGTCCTTCAGCCGGCCGAGCAGTCCGTTGACGAACGAGGGCGACTCGTCCGTCGAGAACTCCTTCGCCAGCTGCACCATCTCGTCCAGCACGACGGCGTCCGGGGTCTCGTCGACCCAGATCAGCTCGTACGCGCCCAGGCGCAGGATGTTGCGGTCGACGACCGGCATCCGGTCGAGCGTCCAGCCGACCGAGTACTGCGCGATGAGCTCGTCGATCCGCTTCGCGCGCTGCGCGTAGCCCTCGACCAGTTGCATCGTGTACTCGCTCACCGGCGGCTGCCGGGTGTCGGTCCGGGAGAGCCGGATCCAGTCCGCGAGGACCGTCAGGACGTCGGCGCCGCGCTGGTCACCCTCGAAGAGGATCTGAAAGGCACGCTTGCGGGCCGTGTTGCGGGCAGCCACGGTTAGCTGGTCACCCGGCCGAGGTAGTCGCTGCTGCGGGTGTCGACCTTGATCTTCTCACCGGTGGTGATGAAGAGCGGGACCTGGATCTGGTGGCCGGTCTCCAGGATGGCGGGCTTGGTGCCGCCGGTGGAGCGGTCGCCCTGGACGCCCGGCTCGGTCTCCTGGACGGTCAGCTCGACGGCGGCCGGGAGCTCGACGAAGAGCACCTCGCCCTCGTGCTGCGCGACGGTGGCCATGAAGCCCTCGATCAGGAAGTTCGCGGCGTCGCCGACGGCCTTCCGGTCGACCATGAGCTGGTCGTAGGTCTCCATGTCCATGAAGACGAAGTACTCGCCGTCCATGTACGAGAACTGCATGTCGCGCTTGTCGACGGTGGCCGTCTCGACCTTGACGCCGGCGTTGAAGGTCTTGTCGACGACCTTGCCGGAGAGCACGTTCTTGAGCTTGGTGCGCACGAAGGCCGGGCCCTTGCCGGGCTTGACGTGCTGGAACTCGACGACGGACCAGAGCTGGCCGCCTTCGAGCTTGAGCACCATGCCGTTCTTGAGGTCGTTCGTGGAAGCCACGGTTGCGGAATCTCCTGGACTGACGTGGACGACCCCGGGGCAGGCGCCGCGGTGGTGTGCCGCTAGAGCGCGAGCAGCTCCTTGGTCGTGATGGTGAGTAGCTCGGGTCCGCCGTCCGCCTCGGGGCGTACGACGAGCGTGTCATCGATCCGGACGCCGCCCCGGCCCGGGAGGTGGACCCCCGGTTCGACGGTGACCGGCACGCAAGCGTCCAGTTTACCCATGGCCGAGGGGGCCAGCTGAGGGTCCTCGTCGATTTCGAGTCCGACGCCATGGCCGGTGAGGGGCGGGAGGCCTTCTGCGTACCCCGCGGAATCCAGCACCTGGCGTGCGGCACGGTCGACATCGCGGTAGGCGGAGCCGGGCGCCAGCATCTCCCGGCCGGCGCGCTGGGCTGCGAAGACCAGGTCGTACAGCTCGATCTGCCAATCGGCGGGCGAGGTGCCGATGACGAAGGTACGGCCGATCTCGCAGCGGTAGCCGCGGTACGTCGCGCCCAGGCATACGGAGAGGAAATCGCCCTCCTCGACGCGGCGGTCGGTGGGGCGGTGACCGCGACGGCCGGAGTTGGGGCCGGTGGCGACGGAGGTCGGGAAGGCGGGGCCGTCGGCGCCGTGGTCGACGAGACGGCGCTCCAGTTCCAGGGCGAGGTGGCGTTCGGTGCGGCCCACGAGGATGGATTCCAGAAGCTCGCCGAGGGCCTGGTCGGCGATTTCGGCACCGATGCGCAGGCAGGAGATCTCCTCCTCGTCCTTGACGACCCTGAGCTGCTCGACCGCGCCGCCGAGATCGGCGAGGCGCAGTCGGGGGGCGACCGAGCGGATGGCACGGTGCCGGGCGACGGTGAGGTGGTGTTCCTCGACGGCGAGGGAGTCGGCGCCCTGGGATGCGGCGAGGCCGGCGGCCGCGACGGCGGGATCGCCGGCGGGGCCGGGGCCTGGCAGGGTGTGAACGGGCAGGGCCTCGTCGGGGCGGCCTTCCGTCGGTTTCTCGTCCGGGGGGCCGGTGCAGACCAGCAGGTCCTCGCGCTTGCCGATCAGCAGGGCAGCACGCTGGGGTGCCGCTCCGGCGAGGTAGCGGACGTTGGCGGGACGGGAGATCAGCGCCGCTGCGCTGCCGGCCGCGTTGCAGCGCTCCCGTAGCCGGGTTCGGCGGGCCGCGTACACCTCTGACATGAGCCGAGCGTACGAGGGGTGAGCGGTGATCGCCGGTCGGGAGGGCCGAGTGGGGGTGTCTCCGACGGTTGAGCGGCGGGCGCCTTGTGCCGGTGGGTGGGTCGGGGTCGTGGTGGTGCGGCGAGCCCGCGGGGTTGCGCGGCTGCCTCCGCCGGCGGGGCCAGACGCCTGGGGATGCGTCGTGGGCCGGGGTCGTGGTGGTGCGGCGAGCCCCCGCGGGTTGCGCGGCTGCCTCCGCCGGCGGGGCCAGACGCCTGGGGATGCGTCGTGGGCCGGGGTCGTGGTGGTGCGGCGAGCCCCCCCGCGGGTTGCGCCCCTCTGCCTGCTGCCACAGTGGGCCGGTACTGGGACCAGCTAAGCGGCGGGCTGCGCCGCACCCCACGACCCGCTCATGTGCGTCGGCGGCTGCGGGTGGGGATGGGGGTGGGGATGGGGTGGGGGTGGGGGTGGCGGGGCCCGTCAGCCTCGGGCGCCGCGGGCCGTGCGGGGTTTCTGGTTTTGCTACCACTGCGGTGGGCTTGCGATCGAGCGGGCCAGGACCTCGTCCAGGACGCGGGCCGTGCCGGGTACGTCGAGTTGGGAGTTGTCGATGATCGGGAGGCCCGAGCCGTACCAGCCCGCCATGCGGCCGTGGATGCGGGCGACCTCCTCGTCGGTGAGGCGGCGGTTGCCGGTGCGTTCGGCGTTGCGTTCCAGGACTATGTCGAGGCCGGGAAGGAGGACCACAGGGAGCAGGCCGGGGCCCACGTGCCGTTTCCAGCCGCCGAGGCCCACCACTGGGCGGTCCGGGAAGACGGCGTCGTCGAGGATGCAGGAGATGCCGTTGGCCAGGAAGTTGCGCGCGGCGAATCCGCAGGTGCGGCGGGCGAGGCGGTACTGCGCCTCGGAGTGGTCGTTCCATCCGGACTGCGGGTCCGCGAAGCCCGAGCGGACCCATTCGCGTACGTCGTCCAGGCTGATGTGGGCCGTGGGGACCCGGCGGTGGTCCGCCCAGAACTTGGCCACGCTGGTCTTGCCGGCGCCGGCGGGGCCGATGAGCAGCACCGCGAGTGTTGTGGTGCCGGGGTCGGGAGCGGTCGCGGCGGGCGGCGTGCTGGGCATGGCGACGGGGCCGCCGGGCGGTAGCGGCACATGGCCGGTGGTGTCGGGCGCCGTCGGAGCGGCTTGCGCAGCCATGGGGTGCGAGGCGGGCGGGACCGGGGCCGAGGGGCGCCGGTGAAGCCGGGGCCGGGCGGTGGGGCACGGGGACGGGTCCCTGCGGCCCGGGTGCGGAACCCTGGTGGTGCGGACCTGGGTGTTGTGCGGCCGGCGACCAGCCGGTGGCCGGTCCGTGCCCCGGCTGGTGGGGCGGCGGCAGCGGAGACCCCACTGCGTGCTGCATCCGGTGCCACTCCGTCTCGTACAGGCAATTGACGCTGACAGCGAGGCGGACCCCGCTCCCTACCGAACGGTACCGTCCCCGGCCGCCGATTGGTGAACGGCCGGGGACGGCCCGAAGTGCCCGGTGTGGAGAGGCCGAACGGGCGGAAGGGGCCTCTGGGACTTACTGGCCCACTTCGCCGTAGGCGGCGAGGAGCACGGCCGGGTCGGGTCCTTCCAGAACGGTGGGCTTGGCCAGGCCGTCCAGGACGATGAAGCGCAGCAGGTCCCCGCGGGACTTCTTGTCGACCTTCATGTTCTGCAGCAGCTTGGGCCACTGGTCGTAGCGGTAGTGCAGCGGCAGGCCGACCGATTCGAGGATCGTGCGGTGCCGGTCGGCGGTGGCGTCGTCCAACCGGCCCGCGAGACGGCCGAGTTCGGCGGCGAAGTGCATGCCGACGGCGACCGCGGCGCCGTGCCGCCACTTGTAGCGCTCGTTCTTCTCGATGGCGTGGCCGAGGGTGTGACCGTAGTTGAGGATCTCCCGCAGGCCCGATTCCTTCAGGTCGGAGGAGACGACCTCGGCCTTGACCCGGATGGACCGCTCGATGAGCTCGGCGGTGTGCGGGCCGGCCGGGGTGCGGGCGGCCTGCGGGTCGGCCTCGATGAGCTCGAGGATCGTCGGGTCGGCGATGAAGCCGGCCTTGATGATCTCGGCGAGCCCGGAGACGTAGTCGTTGACCGGGAGGGAGTCCAGCGCCGCCAGGTCGCACAGCACGCCGACGGGCGGATGGAAGGCGCCGACCAGGTTCTTGCCCTCGGCGGTGTTGATGCCGGTCTTGCCGCCCACCGCCGCGTCGACCATGGCCAGGACGGTGGTGGGGATCGCGATCCAGCGGACGCCGCGCAGCCAGGTCGCGGCGACGAAACCGGCGAGGTCGGTGGTCGCACCGCCGCCGACGCCCACGACGACGTCCGTGCGGGTGAAGCCGGACTGGCCGAGCGCCTTCCAGCAGTAGGCGGCAACCTCGGCGGTCTTGGCCTCCTCGGCGTTGGGCACCTGGATGGCGACCGCCTCGTAGCCCTGCTCGGCCAGATCGGCGCGCAGTGCCTCGCCGGTCTCGGCGAGCGCCTCGGGGTGGATGACGGCGACCCGCTTGGCCTTGTCGCCGACCAACCCGCCGAGCTCACCGAGCAGCTGACGGCCAACCAGGACCTCGTACGGCTCGCTGCCCGCGGTGCCGCCGACCTGGATCCTTGTCACCTGGCTTGCCATCATGTCCTCCGGCCGGGGGTCCGGGGGTTGTCCCCCGGAAAATGCAGTCAACTCCAGTGCGTCCAGAGCAGCTTGGGTGACCTCTTCGGGCGTACGGCCATCAGTGGCGACCACGGCCGTGGCGACCTCCTCGTACAGGTGCCGGCGGGCCTCCATCAGCTCGCGCCACTGCTTGCGCGGGTTGACGGCGAGAAGGGGGCGGGCCGCGTTCAGGCCGGTCCGCTTGACCGCTTCCTCGACGTCCATGGAGAGGTAGACGACCCGCTGCCCGGCGAGCACCGCGCGCGTGTCCGCGTCGAGGATCGCGCCGCCGCCCAGCGCCAGGACGCCGTCGTGCTCGGTCAGCGCCCGGTGCACCGCCTGCTTCTCGAGCGCCCGGAACGCGGGCTCGCCCTCGTCGACGAAGATCTCGGCGATGGACCGGCCCTGCTCGGCGACGATGTCGTCGTCGGTGTCCCGGTAGCCGACGCCCAGCCGCTCGGCCAGCAACTGCCCGACCGTGGACTTGCCCACCCCCATCGGACCGACCAGCACCACCTGCGGAGCGCTCATCGGATCGCCAGGTTGTCGAGGTACGACTGCACGTTGCGGCGGGTCTCGGCCACGCTGTCGCCGCCGAACTTCTCCGCCACGGCGTCCGCGAGGACCAGCGCGACCATCGCCTCCGCGACGATCCCGGCTGCCGGAACCGCCGATACGTCAGAGCGCTGGTGGTGGGCTTTCGCCGCCTCACCCGTGGTCACGTCCACGGTCTGCAGGGCGCGCGGCACGGTCGCGATCGGCTTCATCGCGGCCCGCACGCGCAGCAGCTCACCGGTGGACAGACCGCCCTCGGTGCCGCCGGAGCGACCGGAGACGCGCCTGATGCCCTCGGGCGTGTTGACGATCTCGTCGTGCGCCTTCGACCCGGGCACCCGGGCAAGCTCGAAGCCGTCGCCGACCTCGACGCCCTTGATCGCCTGAATGCCCATCAGGGCGGCGGCCAGCCGGGAGTCCAGCCGACGGTCCCAGTGCACGTGCGAACCGAGGCCCACGGGCACGCCGTACGCCAGCACCTCCACGACACCGCCGAGCGTGTCGCCGTCCTTGTGGGCCTGGTCGATCTCCGCGACCATCGCCTTCGACGCGTCCGCGTCCAGGCAGCGCACGGGGTCCGCGTCGAGCTTCTCGACGTCCGCCGGGGTCGGGTACACGCCGTACGGGGCCTTGGCCGCCGCCAGCTCCACGACATGGCTGACGATCTCGATGCCGGCGGTCTCCTTCAGGTACGACCGCGCCACCGCGCCGAGCGCCACCCGGGCCGCCGTCTCCCGCGCAGAGGCCCGCTCCAGCACCGGACGTGCCTCGTCGAAGCCGTACTTCTGCATGCCCGCGAGGTCGGCGTGACCGGGCCGGGGCCGGGTCAGCGGCGCGTTACGGGCGAGGTCGGCCAGCACCTCGGGGTCGACCGGATCGGCCGCCATGACCTGTTCCCACTTCGGCCACTCGGTGTTGCCGACCATGATCGCGACCGGCGAGCCCAGGGTGAGACCGTGCCGGACACCGCCGAGGAAGGTGACCTCGTCCCGCTCGAACTTCATCCGCGCACCGCGCCCATAGCCGAGCCGCCGGCGCGCCAGGTGGTCCGCCACCATCTCCGTGGTGATCGGCACGCCGGCGGGAAGGCCCTCCAGCGTCGCGACGAGTGCGGGACCGTGGGACTCCCCCGCGGTCAGCCAGCGCAACCTGCTCAACGGTGCTCCTCAGTGCTCGCGCCCCGGTACTGCCCTGCGTACGCGCGTCCTCGCGTACGGCGATGGCGCGACCGGGGTGCGCGGCCCTGGCCCGCCACCTCCGATCCTCCCACGTCCGAGGCCCTGCCCCGCCGCCGGTCCATCAGACGGACGGGACCCGGCAGGACGACGATCAGGAGGGGCCGTTCTCCGGACGCTGCTGCGGGGCGTAGGCGCCGAGGTAGTCGGCGCCGCTGGGCTGCTGCGGAGCCGTCTGCTGAGGCGCGTACTGCCCCAGATAGTCCGCTCCGCGCCCCTGCCCGTCCTGTGCCGCCAGCACCGGCTGTGCCATGCGCAGCGCGCGGCGTGCGGCGATCTTGTTCCTCAGCTTGAGGATCCAGGTCGCCAGGACGGCAACAATGATCAGTACGAGCACGGTGTTCTGCACCCAGTCGGGCAGGAACCACAGCAGGCTCTCGAAGATCTGGCTCTTGGCAGACGCCAGCGACACGCCTGTGGACATCGAACGCTTTCCCCTCCCCGGCCCGCCCCCTGCGGAACCGGGGGGATCCTATCGAGCGTCGAGCGCGTGTTCGCCCGCTTTTCGCATGGCCTCCAGCGCCGGTACGCGCCCCGTCATCTGCTCGACCTGGAGCACCGCCTGGTGCACCAGCAGGTCGAGACCGCTGACGACGGCTCCGCCGAACATGGACCAGCGGGCCGCGAGTTCGGTGGGCCACGGCTCGTAGAGCACGTCGAAGAGGGTGGCGGGCCGCTCGGGCACAGCGGCGGCCAGGGCGTCCGTCGCACCGGTCGGCGTCGTCGCGATCACCAGCGGAGCGCGCAGCGCCTTGGCCGCGTCCGCCCAGTCCGCCGTCCGCACCTCGACGTCGAGCCGCTCGCCCCACTGCCGCATCTCGGCGGCGCGGGCGGCGCTGCGGACGTACACCACGACCTCGCCGGTGCAGATCCGGGCGAGCGCGGCCAGCGCGGAGGAGGCGGTGGCGCCCGCGCCGAGGATCGCCGCCGAGTCGACCTGCTCGATGCCGTGCTCGCGCAACGCGGCGATCATGCCGGGGATGTCGGTGTTGTCGCCGACGCGGCGGCCGTCCTCGGTGAAGACGACCGTGTTGACCGCCTCGACCGAGGCCGCGGTGGCGCTGATCTCGTCGAGCAGCGGGATCACGGCCCGCTTCAGCGGCATGGTCAGCGACAGCCCGGCCCACTCGGGACCGAGCGTGCCCAAGAAGCCCGGCAACGCCGCCTCGTCGATCTCGAAGCGGTCGTACCTCCACCCCTCCAAGCCCAGTTGCGCGTACGCGGCACGGTGCAGCACCGGGGAGAGGGAGTGGGCGATCGGAGAGCCGAGCACGGCGGCCCTTCGAGGTGCCGGCATCAGTCGTTCCTCGACGCGTTGAACTTGTCGACCAGCCTCTGGTGTTCCTCGATCGTCTTGGCGAACTCGGTCTTGTTCATGCCGTCCGTGGCGACGAAGTACATCCAGCCGTCGTCCGTCGGGTTCAGCGCGGCCTTCAGTGCCTCGTCGCCCGGGTTGCCGATCGGACCGGGTGGCAGGCCCTTGTTGGTGTAGGTGTTGTACGGGTCCGGGTTGCTGTTGATCTCCGACTCGGAGATGTCGATCTTGCTCTGGCCCTTGAGGTAGTTGAAGGTCGAGTCGAACTGGAGCAGTTGGTTCGTCTCGGTGTTGGTCGACTCGAGGCGGTTGTAGACGACCTCGGCCATCTTGCGGAAGTCGTCCGTCGTCTTGCCCTCGGCCTGGACGAGGCTGGCGACCGTGATGACCTGCAGCGGATTCTCCAGGTCGAGCGCCTTGGCCTTCGCGTCGAGCTCGTACTGGCCGTACTGCTCGTTGGCCCGCGTGACCATCTCCTTCAGCACCGCCTCCGGCTTCATGCCCTTGGCCGCGGCATAGGTGCCCGGGTAGAGGAAGCCCTCCAACGGGTCCTTGATGTCACCGTTGTTGTTCGCCCAGCTCGGCAGACCGAGGCTCTTGTACTTCTTCCCGGCGACGTCCTTGGTGGTGCCCGACTCCAGACCGAGCTTCTCGTCGATCCTTTCGTAGACCCACACATTGCGCTGGCCCGGGGGGACCACCACGTTGTTCTGGCTCTTCGGGTCGAGCATCATCTCGACGGCGCTCGCCGCGGACATCTGCTTGTTCAGCAGATAGGCGCCCGCCTGGATCGACTCCCCGTCAGGGTTCTGCGACTGTGCGGCGACGAACGCGTCCACGCTCTTGATGACGCCCGCCTCCTTGAGCCGGCGGCCGATCTCGGCTCCGCTGGCGCCCTTGGGGACTTCGACGGTCACCTGCTCGTCGGTGCCGTCCCCCGCGTAGTCCGGGGCGGCGCCGAAACGATCCTGGTAGTACTGGTAGCCGAAGTAGGAGACACCGGCCAGGCCGCCGCCGAAGACCAGGACGACCACCAGGCAGGCGCATCCGCTGCGGCTCTTCTTGCTCTTGCCGCCCCGTCCCCGCCGGTCGCGGCCACCCCGGTCCCCCGGCTCGTCGCCGTCGTCATCGTCCCCGCCCGCGAAGAAGGCGTGCTCGCCCTGGTCGGGGCCGGGATCCCAGTCGGTCCTCGGCTCCGGTTCGGCGCGCCGCCGGGCGGGCGGCTCCGGCGGCGGGTACGCGTCCGGGGTGCCGTAGAAGTCCGGTTGCTGTGCGCCGTAGGGGGCCGCCTGCTGGGCGTACGGGTCGGCCGGGTCCGGGGTGTAGGGGACCTGCTGGTGCGTGCCGGTGGCCCAGCCGCCGGTGTCGTACTGCTGGTGCGGGTCGTACGACTGCTGCCCCTGGCCGGGGTACTGATGCTGCCCCTGGCCGGGGTACTGATGCTGCCCCTGGCCGGGGTACTGATGCTGCTCCTGGCCGGGGTACTGATGCTGCGCCTGACCGGGGTACTGATGCTGCTCCTGGCCGGGGTACTGATGCTGCGCCTGACCGGGGTACTGATGCTGCTCCTGACCGTATGCGGCCTGCCGGCCGTCGCCCCAGTCGCCGTACTGCTGCTGCGGCTGCTCTGGATGGTGCTGCGGCTGGCCGTCGTAGGGGGACTGCTGACCCTGGTGGGCCTGCTGTCCTCCCCATCCGTCGTCCCCGTACAACGGGTCCTCCGGATGCCACGGTTCGGAGCCTTGGCCCCGGCCATACTCAGTCATCGATCCCCTAGAGCCGCGAGGCGGCGGTCGCGTGGCTTCCGGCTCGGCTCCCGTCCCGCCTCTTGCTGTGCGGAGGCTGTTCGAACACCACCGCATCGCGCGGAACGTTACCGTATCGCGATCAGATGACCACTTCGACGCCCTCGCCCGGGGCTTTACCTGACACCCGTTCGGATTCCAACGCCTGCTGCAGGATGATGACAGCGGCCGCCTGGTCGATGACCGAGCGGCCCTTCTTGGACTTCACGCCCGAGGCGCGCAGTCCCTGGCTCGCCGTCACCGTCGTCATCCGCTCGTCGACCAGCCGGACCGGGACCGGTGCGATGCCCTGCGCGAGTTCCTGGGCGAAGCCGCGGACCTTGGCCGCGGCCGGGCCCTCGCCCCCCTTGAGGGAGCGCGGCAGCCCGACGACGACCTCGATCGGCTCGTACTCCTCGACGAGCTGCTTCAACCGGCGGTGCGCTGCGGGGATGTCCCGTCCCGGGACCGTCTCCACCGGGGTGGCGAGGATCCCGTCGGGGTCGCACGAGGCGACCCCGATGCGGGCGTCCCCGACGTCGATCGCGAGTCGACGTCCTCTGCGCATCACTTGGCCGTTTCCGCCACGAGCCGCTCGACGGCGTCGACGGCCTCGCCGATCGCGGCCGGGTTCTGTCCGCCGCCCTGGGCGACGTCCGGCTTGCCGCCGCCGCCACCGCCGAGGGTCTTGGCGGCCGTACGGACCAGGTCGCCGGCCTTCAGGCCGCGCTCGCGGGCGGCCTCGTTGGTGGCGATCACGGTCAGCGGCTTGCCGTTGACCGTGGTGAACAGGGCGACCACGGCGGCCCGGCCGCCCTGGATGCGGCCTCGTACGTCGAGGACCAGCTTGCGCAGGTCGTCGGCGGTGGTGTCGTCCGGGACCTGGCCGGTGACCAGGGCGACGCCGCGCACGTCCTTGGCGGACTCGGCGAGGCCGGCGGCGGCCTGGAGCACCTTCTCGGCGCGGAACTTTTCGATCTCCTTCTCGGCGTCCTTCAGCTTGCCGAGCATGGCGGAGACCTTCTCCGGCAGGTCCTCCGGGCGACCCTTGAGCAGCTCGGTGAGCTGGTTGACGACCGTGTGCTCGCGGGCGAGGAAGGTGTAGGCGTCCACGCCGACCAGGGCCTCGATCCGGCGGACACCGGAGCCGATGGACGACTCGCCGAGCAGCTTCACCAGGCCCAGCTGGGCGGTGTTGTGCACATGCGTGCCGCCGCACAGCTCCTTGGAGAAGTCGCCGATGGTCACGACGCGCACGCGCTCGCCGTACTTCTCGCCGAACTCGGCGATGGCTCCCTGCTTACGGGCCTCGTCGATGCCCATGATGTCGGCGCGCACGTCGAGGTCGCGGGCGAGCACCTCGTTGATCTTCTGCTCGACGTCGGTCATCACGGCCGTCGGTACGGCGGACGGCGAGCCGAAGTCGAAGCGGAAGCGGCCGGGCTGGTTCTCGGAGCCGGCCTGGGCGGCTGTCGGGCCGAGGGCGTCGCGCAGAGCCTGGTGAGTGAGGTGCGTGGCCGAGTGGGCGCGGGCGATGGCCTTGCGGCGGCGGGAGTCGATCGAGGCGTGAGCCTTGGCACCGACGGTCACCTCGCCGACCTGGACGACGCCCTTGTGGACGTACACACCCGGGACCGGCTTCTGGCAGTCGCGGACCTCGATCACGGCGCCGGTGTCGACCTTGATCCGGCCGGTGTCGCCGATCTGGCCGCCGCCCTCGGCGTAGAAGGGGGTGCGATCGAGGACGATCTCGACCTCGTCGCCCTCGGTGGCGGCAGGGGAGGAGACGCCGTCGACGAGGATGCCGACGATGGTGGACTCGCCCTCGGTGTCGGTGTAGCCGATGAACTCGGTCTCGCCGGCGCTGTCGGCGATCTCGCGGTAGGCGCCGACGTCGGCGTGGCCGGTCTTCTTGGCCTGGGCGTCGGCCTTGGCCTTCTCCCGCTGCTCCTTCATCAGGCGGCGGAAGCCGTCCTCGTCCACGGTCAGGCCCTGCTCGGCGGCCATCTCCAGGGTGAGGTCGATCGGGAAGCCCCACGTGTCGTGAAGCAGGAAGGCCTTGTCGCCGGGCAGGACGGTGGAGCCGGCGGCCTTGGTGTCGGTGATGGCCGTGTCGAGGATGTTGGTGCCGGCCTTCAGCGTCTTGAGGAAGGCGTTCTCCTCGGCGAGGGCCACCTTCTCGATGCGCTCGCGGTCGGTGATGAGCTCGGGGTACTGCTGGCCCATCATGCCGATGACGACGTCGATCAGGTCTTTGACGACCGGGCCGGTGGCACCGAGCAGGCGCATGTTGCGGATGGCGCGGCGCATGATGCGGCGCAGGACGTAGCCGCGGCCCTCGTTGCCGGGCGTGACACCGTCGCCGATGAGCATCACGGACGTGCGCATGTGGTCGGTGACCACGCGCAGGGAGACGTCCGAGTCGTGGGCGTCACCGTAGCGCACGCCGGTCAGCTCGGTGGCCTTGTTGATGACGGCCATCGAGGTGTCGATCTCGTACATGTTCTGCACGCCCTGCAGAATCATGGCGAGCCGCTCCATGCCGAGGCCGGTGTCGATGTTCTTGCTCGGCAGCTCGCCGAGGATCTCGAAGTCCTCCTTGCCGGTGCCCTCGCCACGCTCGTACTGCATGAAGACGAGGTTCCAGATCTCCACGTACCGCTCGTCGTTGACGGCGGGACCGCCCTCGACGCCGAACTCGGGGCCGCGGTCGTAGTTGATCTCGGAGCACGGGCCGCAGGGGCCGGGGACGCCCATGGACCAGTAGTTGTCCTTCTTGCCGAGGCGCTGGATGCGCTCGGCGGGCACGCCGACGACGTCGCGCCAGATGCGCTCGGCCTCGTCGTCCTCGAGGTAGACGGTGATCCACAGACGCTCGGGGTCGAGTCCGTAACCGCCCTTGTCCTGGGGCGTGGTGAGCAGCTCCCAGGCGTACTTGATGGCGCCTTCCTTGAAGTAGTCGCCGAAGGAGAAGTTGCCGCACATCTGGAAGAACGTGCCGTGCCGCGTGGTCTTGCCGACCTCTTCGATGTCGGGTGTGCGCACGCACTTCTGCACGCTCGTGGCACGGGCGTAGGGAGGCTTGACCTCGCCCAGGAAGTAGGGCTTGAAGGGCACCATGCCGGCCGGGACGAGGAGCAGAGTCGGGTCGTCCGCGATGAGCGACGCCGAAGGGACGACGGTGTGCCCGCGCTCCTCGAAGAAGCTCAGCCAGCGGCGGCGGATCTCAGCCGACTCCATCAGTGGTCCTCATTCCGGTTGTACGAGTACGTCGTGCTGTCGATGACGTACGTCTTCGGCTTGTTGCGGTTCTCGATGGCGGCATACCGCCGCGGCGTGGGGAGTTCGGGGTCCTCGTGGATGCCGAGCGCCTCCCCCAGCTCGGCCTCCCGCTGGGCCATGTTGTCGCGGACGTCGAGGGCGAAGCCCACCGCGCGGTCCTTGAGCCGGTGGCCCGCGTCGATCGCCTTGTTCGCGGCCGTGGCGGCGAGGCTCTCGGGGGTCAGCTGCTTCAGCTTGCGGTTGACCTTGGTGGTGGCCCACACGCCGGCGGCGACACCCGTGGTGAACCAGAACGTACGGCGGAACATCGCTAGGTCTCAGTCCTTCTTCCGCTTCGCCCGCCGCGCGGCCGGGACGGTCCGGCCCACGATCACGGTACGCCTGGACGTCCTGGCGGGCACGTCCTCCTTGCGGCCGCCGAGGGCCCGGCGTACGCCGTAGCCGAAGGCGGCGACCTTGACCAGGGGCCCGCCGAACGTGGAGGCGACGGTCGTCGAGAGCGCGGACGCGTTCGACGTGACCTCCTGGACGTCCGAGGCGATCGCGTCGACCCGCTCGATCTGGGTCTGTGCGGAGCGCACCGCCGCGGAGGCGTCGGCCAGCAGCGGGACGGCCTGGTCGGTCACGTCCGCCACGAGCTTGGTGGTCGCCCTGAGCGTCTGGGCCAGCCTCGCGAGTGCCACCGCGAGGAAGGAGACCAGGATCGCCCAGAAGACGGCCACCAGGATCCCGGCCACCTCTCCACCGGACACTGCGCACCCGCTCCCTGAAACGTGCCTGAACATCGAAAAAGTCGTGCACCGAGCCTATCGCGCCGAGGCTGGGACTCCGTACCGGATTACGACCCGGCGGCGCGCGGGCGCCGCGCATGCGGAAGCCCGCCGCCCCGCCCGCCCGGAAGGGCGGGGAGACGACGGGCTGAGGTACTGCGGGCCGGCTGGGATCAGCGGGCGTAGTACTCGACGACGAGCTGCTCGTCGCAGATCACCGGGATCTCCTTGCGGTTCGGCTCGCGGTCCAGGCGGAACGCCAGGGCCTTGAGGTTCACCTGGAGGTAGCGCGGGGTCTCGCCGTCGGGGGCGAAGCCACCCTCACGGGCGATGGAGAAGAGGGTCTTCTCGCGGCTGCGCTCGCGGACCATCACGACGTCGTCGGGACGGACGCGGAACGACGGCTTGTCGACCTTCTGGCCGTTGACCTCGATGTGGCCGTGAACGACCATCTGACGGGCCTGGTAGATCGTGCGGGCGATGCCCGAACGCAGGACCAGCGCGTCGAGACGACGCTCGAGCTCGATGATCAGGGCCTCACCGGTCTTGCCCTGAACCTTGGAGGCACGCTCGTAGGCGCGGACGAGCTGGCGCTCGGACACGTCGTACTGCGCACGCAGACGCTGCTTCTCCAGCAGACGGACCTTGTAGTCCGAGTTCTGCTTGCGGCCACGGCCGTGCTCACCCGGCGGGTAGGGACGGGCCTCGAAGTACTTGACGGCCTTCGGGGTCAGCGCGATACCGAGGGCACGCGACTTCTTGACCTTGGGGCGGGACTGGTTCGCCATGAACCAAACACCTCGTGTTTCTTATGCGAATACGGCTTCACCAGGGTTAGGGGAGGTCGCATCCGCAGCCGGGGAAACCCGCCTGGTCCGCTGACGGACCTGCCGGGCAGCCGTTCCCCTGGTCTGGGCACATACGTGCAGCACGCGAGTGGCCCACCGACCGCTCCCGGAACTTCGGGTGGTGGTGGGCTGCCCGCGACACCGTTCGCCGGTGCGCGACGCTCCTGGAGATCCCTGCCCGGGGGCCGGGTTCTCCGGCTGGATGTCCCGTTCTGGTGGTGCCGGCTCCTCTTTCGAGGTGCTGAGCACGGGACGCAGCGCTTCGAGCAAGTCTACAGGCTGCTCAGGGCCGCCTGCGACCGAGGTGTTTCCTGGTCCACTCCACGGCGTCCGCGTAGCGTGCCTCGGCGCCGTGCCGGGTCGGTGTGTAGTACTCCCGGTCCTTCAGGGCGTCCGGGGCGTACTGCTGGCCGGCGATGCCCTCGGGCAGGTCGTGCGGATACACGTACCCCTGGGCGTGGCCCAGCCCGGCGGCGCCCTTGTAGTGCCCGTCGCGCAGGTGCGGCGGGACGGGGCCGGCCAGTCCCTTGCGTACGTCGTCCAGGGCGGCGCCGATCGCGGTCGTCGCGGCGTTGGACTTGGGGGCCAGGGCGAGGGCGATGGTGGCGTGGCTGAGGGTGAGGGCGGCCTCGGGGAAGCCGATCATGGCGACGGCCTGGGCGGCGGCGACCGCGATCGGCAGAGCGTTCGGATCGGCGAGGCCGATGTCCTCGCTGGCGGAGATCATCAGGCGGCGGGCGATGAAGCGGGGGTCCTCGCCGGCCTCGATCATGCGGGCCAGGTAGTGCAGGGCCGCGTCGACGTCGGAGCCGCGGATCGACTTGATCAGGGCGCTGGCCACGTCGTAGTGCTGGTCGCCGTCGCGGTCGTACTTCACGGCGGCGCGGTCGACGGTCTCCTCCAGCGTCCGGAGCCCGATGTCCGTCTCGCCCTTGTCGAGCGCGGCCCCGGCGGCGGCCTCCAGGGCGGTCAGGGCGCGGCGGGCGTCGCCGCCGGCGATCCGCAGCAGGTGGGCCTCGGTGTCCTCGGGGAGCGTGACGGCGCCGTCGAGACCGCGGTCGTCGGTGAGGGCGCGGCGGATCAGACCGCGCACGTCGTCGTCCGTGAGGGGCTCGAGGGTCAGCAGCAGGGAGCGGGAGAGGAGAGGCGAGATCACCGAGAAGTACGGGTTCTCCGTGGTGGCGGCGATCAGCGTGACCCAGCGGTTCTCGACGGCCGGGAGGAGGGAGTCCTGCTGGGCCTTGCTGAAGCGGTGGATCTCGTCGAGGAAGAGGACGGTCTCCTTGCCGAAGCCGCCGGTGGCGCGGCGGGCGCCGTCGATGACCGCGCGGACCTCCTTGACCCCGGCGGTGATCGCGGACAGCTCCACGAAGCGCTTGTTGGTGGCCTTGGAGACGACGTAGGCGAGAGTCGTCTTGCCGGTGCCGGGCGGGCCCCACAGGATCACCGAGGACGGACCCGCCG
This sequence comes from Streptomyces sp. F001, assembly GCF_004187715.1. Lineage (GTDB taxonomy): Bacteria > Actinomycetota > Actinomycetes > Streptomycetales > Streptomycetaceae > Streptomyces > Streptomyces flavusporus. The sequence continues at coordinate 826,501 of NZ_QZWF01000001.1, forward strand.
GTCCCCCGGCGCCCTCGCCGACCAGTCGACGCAGGGGCGAGCCGGGCTTCAGCAGGTGCTGCTGGCCCACGACCTCGTCGAGGGTGCGCGGGCGCATCCGCACCGCCAGGGGACTTGCGGTCGGGTCCTTCTCCTGGCGTTCTTCTGCGGCGGCGGTGAACAGGTCGGGTTCCACGCTGAAACCCTAATTCACCCCACTGACAACGCCCTCGGGGCCCGGGCTCAGGCCCAGAGCTGGCTGCCCCAGCGGGTGAGGATCAGCATGACGATGACGCCGACGTGCGTGACCGGCAGCACCCAGGTGAACTCGGCGAAGAATCGCTTGAGGCCGGCGGGGGCCGGCAGGAAGTCGTTCCGGACGTTGAACGACGTCACGTACCAGAACATGACGATCGTGGCGACCCAGGCCAGCGAGCACCACAGGCACAGCGCATTGATCCGGTACAGCGACTGGAACATCAGCCAGGTGCAGAAGGCGACGCCGAAGAGCGTGCCGGCGTTGAAGGTGAGCCAGTACCAGCGCGGGAAGCGGGCCCGGGCGAGCAGGCTCATGCCGACGCAGATCACGATGCCGTAGGTGACGAGGCCGAGCATCGGGTTGGGGAACCCGAAGACGGAGGCCTGGTCGCTCTCCATGACGCTGCCGCAGGAGACGATGGGGTTGAGGCTGCAGCTCGGCGTGAACGTCTCGCCCTCGGCCTTGGCTTCGAGGATCTTGAACTTGTCGAGCGTGATGACCCACGCGGCCAGCAGCCCCGCAGCTCCCGTGATCACCAGCAGCAGGGCGAAGGCCCGGCCACCACCGACCGTCCGCGGCTCGGCGGCTGCACTCTGCGGTTCGGGCTCGGTGGAGACGTCCCTGACTGTCGTCTTGCTCATCACGCCGATTCCGTCACTCGAGGGGATCTGCTTCCAGCATGGGCCATTGTGCCGCACGCGCCCGTGTGTCCACCGTTTGCTGCGCATAAGGACGTCGGCCTGCCGTTCGGTTCCGGACATGCGCGAGGGCGCCGGATGCCTGGGAAGACAGCCGACGCCCTCAGGAACGGCAATCAGCCGAGCCGTGCCTCCAGTTCCGCCACGATCTCGTTGACGCCCACCGGCGTCTGCTCGCCGGACTGCATGTCCTTGAGCTGGACGACGCCCTCGGCGAGGTCGCGTTCACCGGCGACGATCGTGTAGCGGGCACCGCTGCGGTTGGCGTTCTTCATGGCGCCCTTGAGGCCCTTGGCGCCGTAGGAGAAGTCGGCGGCGATGCCGACCTTGCGCAGCTCGGTGACCTTGGCGAACAGCACCCGGCGGGCCTCCTCGCCGAGCGGCACCGCAAACACGCTGGTACTGGCGGGGAGTTCGAGTTCGACGCCCTCGGCCTCCAGGGCGAGCACCGTGCGGTCGACGCCGAGCGCCCAGCCGACGGACGGCAGGGCGGGGCCGCCGATCATCTCCGACAGGCCGTCGTAGCGGCCGCCGCCGCCCACCGCGGACTGGGAGCCGAGGCCGTCGTGGACGAATTCGAAGGTCGTGCGGGTGTAGTAGTCCAGGCCGCGCACCAACTTCGGGTCGTCCTCGAAGGCGACGCCCGCGGCGCCGAGCAGCTCGCGCACCTCCTCGTGGTAGGCCTTGCAGGCGTCGCAGAGGTAGTCACGCAGCAGCGGGGCATCCCCGAGCTGCTTCTGGACCGACTCGCGCTTGTCGTCCAGGACGCGGAGCGGGTTGATCTCGGCGCGGCGGCGCGTGTCCTCGTCGATGTCCAGGCCGCGCAGGAAGTCCTGCAGCGCGGCCCGGTACACCGGGCGGCACTCCTTGTCGCCCAGGCTGTTGAGCAGGATCCGGAAGTTGCTCAGTCCCAGCGAGCGGTACGCCTGGTCGGCCAGGATGATCAGCTCGGCGTCCAGCGCCGGGTCCTCGGCACCGATCGCCTCGGCGCCGACCTGCGAGAAGTGCCTGTAACGGCCCTTCTGGGGGCGCTCGTAGCGGTAGTAGGAGCCCGAGTACCAGAGCTTGACCGGGAGGTTGCCCACCTTGTGCAGGTTGGCCTCCAGGGCCGCGCGCAGGACCGAGGCCGTGCCCTCGGGGCGCAGGGCGAGCTTGTCGCCGCCCTTGGTCTCGAAGGCGTACATCTCCTTGGTCACGATGTCGGTGGACTCGCCCACGCCGCGTGCGAACAGCTCGACGCTCTCGAAGCCGGGTGTCTCGATGTACCCGTAGCCGGAGTTGCGCAGCGGCGCGGCGATCGCCTCGCGGACGGCCAGGTACTTGGCGCTGTCCGGCGGGATCAGGTCGTACGTGCCCTTGGGGGCCTTGAAGGTGCTCACGGAAGGTCTCGTCACATTCCTCGTCGGGGAGCTTCCTGGGCTCCCAGGCCGGCGGCCACCTGCCGCAGATACGGGTTGGTGGCGCGCTCCTGGCCGATGGTCGTCTGGGGGCCGTGGCCGGACAGCACCACGGTCGAGTCGTCGAGCGGCAGGCACACGCGGGCCAGCGAGTCGAGCATCTCGGCCATGTCACCGCCGGGCAGGTCGGTGCGTCCGATGGAGCCGGCGAAGAGCAGATCCCCGGAGAAGAAGACCGACGGGATGTCGGCGGTCTCGGGCATCCGGAAGGTCACCGACCCCTTGGTATGGCCCGGCGCGTGTGCGACGGAGAGCTCCAGCCCGGCCAGTTCCAGCCGGACGCCGTCGGCGAGCTCCTTGACGTCGTCGGGCTCCCCCACGGTCAGCTCGCCCATCAGCGGCATCCCGATGGACCGGCCGAGGGCCTTCTCGGGGTCGCTCATCATGTAGCGGTCCTCGGGGTGGATCCAGGCCGGTACGTCGTGCGCGCCGCAGACCGGGACGACCGAGGCCACGTGGTCGAGGTGGCCGTGGGTGAGGACGACGGCGACGGGCTTGAGCCGATGCTTCCTGATCGCTTCCTCGACACCTTCGGCGGCCTGGTGGCCGGGGTCGATGATCACGCACTCCTCACCGGCGGCGGGGGCGACGAGATAACAGTTCGTCCCCCAGGCCCCGGCGGGGAACCCGGCAATGAGCACGATCGTCCTTCGTTTGGGTCGGTACGGGCGGACTTGGCGGCGGCTGCGCCTGACGTCAGAGCCTACCGGCGCTGCCGATTCCTCAGCGAACCCATATACGGTACGGGGCACACGCAGGCGGTCGGCTCACAGCACGCGCACGTACCGGTCGACGTTCGAGACGCATGAGGAGTAAACCCGGTGGTCAGCCAGGAACAGCGGCGGCGTCAGCTCGCCCGGGAGAAGTTCTTGCGGCAGCAGCAGCGGCGCACCGACGCCCGGCGCAAGGCGCGTATGCGCAACGCCGCGATCGCGTCGGCGCTCGGCGTGGTCCTGATCGGCAGCCTCGCGCTGTATACGACCGACGCCCTCAAGGAGGACGAGAAGACCAACGCGGGCTCTGAGGTCACCGAGAGCTCCTCGCCGGCCAGCCCGCTGCCGGACCCGTGCGAGAAGCCTGCCGCGGGCAAGGTCAAGTCGGAGACCTGGAAGAAGGAGCCGGCGATGACCATCGACAAGTCGGCCGGGTACACGATGAAGCTCGCGACGACGTGCGGTGACATAGACATCGACCTGAAGACCTCGGCGGCCCCGCACACCGTCAACTCGTTCAACTTCCTCGCCGGCAAGGGCTACTTCGACCACACGAAGTGCCACCGCCTGACCACCAACGGCATCTACGTGCTCCAGTGCGGCGACCCGACGGGCAGCGGCAGCGGCGGTCCCGGCTACACGATTCCGGACGAGAATCTGAAGGACAAGAGCCTCAAGGGCAACGTGTACCCGGCGGGCACGGTGGCGATGGCGAACACGGGGCAGGCGGACTCCGGCGGCAGCCAGTTCTTCCTCGTGTACCAGGACAGTCAGCTGCCCCCCAGCTACACACCGTTCGGTACCGTTTCCAAGTCGGGCATGACCGTGCTGAAGAAGATCGCCGCCGCAGGTGAGAGCACGGGCGCCGGTGACGGGGCGCCGAACGCAACGGTCGTGATCAACAAGACAACCGTCACGAAATCCTGACCGCCAACTGCGGAATTTCGGTCGCGCGGGATGCGGACAGGCAACCCGCCGGTCGCCTATGTTGGCCGTGACGAAACTGTGGACGATGCCCGGGGGCTCGAGGCCCTGCGCAGGCATCATGTGGAGGAGGCGCTGTGAGCAGCGACCCGTGGGGCCGCGTCGACGAGACGGGGACCGTGTACGTGCGTACGGCCGACGGCGAGAAGGTCGTCGGTTCCTGGCAGGCAGGCTCCCCTGAGGAAGCGCTGGCCTACTTCGAGCGCAAGTACGAGGGCCTGGTTGTCGAGATCGGCCTCCTCGAGAAGCGAGTGCAGACGACCGACCTGTCGGCGAAGGACGCCAAGGCCGCGATCGACCATCTGCGCGAGCAGGTCGACGCGCACCACGCGGTCGGTGATCTGGATGCGCTGCGGGCCCGGCTGGACAAGCTGGTCCAGACCGTCGAGGCTCGGCGCGAGCAGCGCAAGGCGCAGCGGGCGCGGCAGGCGGACGAGGCGCGGCACGCCAAGGAGTCTCTGGTCGCCGAGGCCGAGGAACTGGCGCAGTCGGACCAGTGGCGGGCGGCCGGCGAGCGGCTGCGGGCTCTGGTGGACACCTGGAAGGGGCTGCCACGGCTGGACCGCAAGTCGGACGACGAGCTGTGGCACCGCTTCTCGCACGCCCGGTCGGCGTTCTCCAAGCGCCGCAAGGCGCACTTCGCGCAGCTGGACGCGCAGCGCGAGGAGGCCCGCAGGGCCAAGGAGCGGCTGGTCGCCGAGGCCGAGGCCCTTTCGGGGTCGACCGACTGGGGTCCGACGGCCGCGCGCTACCGCGAACTGATGTCCGAGTGGAAGGCGGCGGGCCGCGCCCAGCGCGAGCACGAGGACGACCTGTGGAACCGCTTCCGCGGCGCCCAGGACGTCTTCTTCGCCGCCCGCAGCTCGGTCTTCGCCGAGCGTGACGCGGAGCAGGCGGAGAACCTCAAGCTCAAGGAGGAGCTGGCCGGTGAGGCCGAGAAGATCCTCCCGGTCACGGATCTGAAGGCGGCGCGGGCCGCGTTCCGCTCGATCAACGAGCGCTGGGAGGCCATCGGCCATGTGCCGCGGGATGCCCGGCCGAAGGTCGAGGGCCGGATGCACTCCGTCGAGCGGGCCATCCAGGAGGCCGAGGAAGCCGAGTGGCGCCGCACCAACCCGGAGGCACGCGCGCGTGCCGAGGGTCTGACGGGCCAGCTCCAGGCCGCGGTGGACAAGCTGAAGACGCAGATCGAGCAGGCGCGCGCCCAGGGCAACAACGCCAGGGCCGACAAGCTCGAGCGGGAGCTGGAGGGCCGCCAGGCCCTGCTGGACCAGGCGCTGAAGGGCCTCCAGGAGTTCGGCGGCTGACCGACGCCCGGCAGGCACGACAGGGGCTCCCGTACGCGGTACGGGAGCCCCTGTCGTTTGTCTCGTGCGGCCCTACGACCTGCTGCGCGCCGACGTCACCCGGTACACGTCGTAGACGCCCTCCACTCCCCGGACCGCCTTCAGGACATGGCCGAGATGTTTCGGGTCGCCCATCTCGAAGGTGAAGCGGGAGGTGGCGACGCGGTCGCGGGAGGTCTGGACGGCCGCGGAGAGGATGTTGACGTGCTGGTCGGACAGGACCCGGGTGACGTCCGACAGGAGCCGGGAGCGGTCCAGGGCCTCGACCTGGATGGCGACCAGGAAGACCGACGACTGAGTGGGCGCCCACTCGACGTCGAGGATGCGCTCGGGTTCGCGGGACAGTGACTCCACGTTCACACAGTCGCTGCGGTGAACCGATACACCACTACCGCGCGTGACGAAGCCGATGATGGGGTCGCCGGGGACGGGCGTACAACAGCGGGCCAGCTTGACCCACACGTCGTCGACGCCCTTGACGACGACGCCCGGATCGGCGCTGGTGCGGCGTTTGCGGCCGCGTCCGCGCGCGGGCGGCACGCTCTCGTCGATCTCCTCGGTGGCGGCCTCCTCGCCGCCGAACGCCTGGACGAGCTTCTGGACGACGTTCTGCGCGGAGACATGGCCCTCACCGATCGCCGCGTACAGCGCGGAGATGTCGGGGTAGCGCATCTCGTGGGCGAGCGTGACGAGGGAGTCGCCGGTGAGGATCCGCTGGATCGGCAGGTTCTGCTTGCGCATCGCACGGACGATGGCGTCCTTGCCCTGCTCGATCGCCTCGTCGCGGCGCTCCTTGGAGAACCACGCCCGGATCTTGTTGCGGGCACGCGGGGACTTCACGAAGCCGAGCCAGTCCCGGGAGGGGCCCGCACCGGCCGCCTTGGAGGTGAAGACCTCCACCAGGTCGCCGTTGTCCAGGGTGGACTCCAGCGGGACGAGCCGCCCGTTGACCCGCGCCCCTATGGTGCGGTGGCCGACCTCCGTGTGGACCGCGTACGCGAAGTCGACCGGAGTCGCGCCGGCCGGGAGCGCTATGACGTCGCCCTTCGGAGTGAAGACGAAGACCTCGTTGCGGGAGAGGTCGAAGCGCAGCGACTCGAGGAACTCGCTGGGGTCCTCGGTCTCCTTCTGCCAGTCGAGGAGCTGCCGCAGCCACGCCATGTCGTTGATGGCGTCCTTGTCCTTGCCCGACGCCTTGGGCACGTCGGTGCGCACCTTGGAGGCACCGGCCACGGCCTCCTGCTTGTACTTCCAGTGCGCGGCGATGCCGTACTCGGCGCGGCGGTGCATGTCGAACGTGCGGATCTGGAGTTCGACCGGCTTGCCGTTGGGGCCGATGACCGTCGTGTGCAGCGACTGGTACATGTTGAACTTGGGCATCGCGATGTAGTCCTTGAACCGGCCGGGGACCGGGTTCCATCGCGCGTGCACCGTGCCGAGGGCCGCGTAGCAGTCGCGGACGGTGTCCACGAGGACGCGGATGCCCACCAGGTCGTAGATCTCCGCGAAGTCGCGTCCGCGGACGATCATCTTCTGGTAGACGCTGTAGTAGTGCTTCGGGCGGCCGGTGACGGTCGCCTTGATGCGGGCGGCGCGCAGGTCCTGCTGGACCTCGTCGGTCACTATCGCGAGGTACTCGTCGCGCTTGGGCGCCCGCTCGGCCACCAGACGCACGATCTCGTCGTACATCTTGGGGTAGAGGATCGCGAAGGCGAGGTCCTCCAGCTCCCACTTGATGGTGTTCATGCCCAGGCGGTGGGCGAGCGGCGCGTAGATCTCGAGCGTCTCGCGCGCCTTCTTCTCCTGCTTCTCGCGCTTGAGGTAGCGCATGGTGCGCATGTTGTGCAGGCGGTCGGCGAGCTTGATGACCAGAACGCGCGGGTCCTTGGCCATGGCGACGACCATCTTGCGCACGGTCTCGGCCTGCGCGGCCTCACCGAACTTGACCTTGTCCAGCTTGGTGACGCCGTCGACGAGCAGGGCGACCACGTCGCCGAAGTCGCGGCGCAGATCGTCCAGGCCGTACTCGGTGTCCTCGACCGTGTCGTGCAGCAGGCCGGCCATCAGGGTGGCCGGATCCATGCCCAGCTCGGCGAGGATGGTGGTGACGGCGAGGGGGTGCGTGATGTACGGGTCGCCGCTCTTGCGCTTCTGGCCGCGGTGCCAGCGTTCGGCGACCTGGTAGGCCTTCTCGATCTGCCGGAGCGTCGACGTCTCGATCTTGGGGTCGTTGCTGCGCACTATCCGCAGCAGCGGCTCCAGCACCGGGTTGTACGGGTTGGCGCGCTGGACGCCGAGGCGGGCGAGGCGGGCGCGGACGCGGTTGGAGGAGCCGGAGCGCGGGGTCTGCGGCGTCGCGGCGGGGCGGATCGGGGGCGTGGGCGCGGGGCGCTCGGCAGGGGCAGGCTTGGGGCGCGAGGACTCTGCCGCCTTGGCGACGGGCGCGGACTGGGCGTGCTCCACCGACCCGCGGGTGTCGTTCTTCGTGTGCGGCGCGGGTTTGGCCGCGGGCTCCGAGGCGCGCTCGGGCTTGGCGGCGGTCAGGTGCTGGGCCTCGTCTGGCAAGAGGGCTCCTCGTGCGCGATCCGGGTCCCCCGGTCAGGCTCCGGAGACCCCATGGTAGCGATCCTGAGCTCCAGGATCGCCCTCAGACCGATCTGAGGACCATGTACCCCGGTAACACCAGAGGCGGGCACCGGATTCCTCCGGGCCCGCCTCAGCGGTGTCATACGGGTGGCGTGCGCCTTTCGCCTGCCTTGCCGCGCAGGGTGTGCCGGGCCGACGTCCTGAACGCCGGCTCAGACGGTGAGGAGCGACTCCAGGGGTGCCCCGTCGAGGGCCGGTTCCAGGCGGGCGCGGCCGTTCAGGAACGCCAGTTCCATCAGGACGGCGACGCCCGCGACCTGGGCACCGGCCCGGCGGATGAGCTCGAGGGAGGCCTCGGCGGTGCCGCCGGTGGCGAGGACGTCGTCGACGACCAGGACACGGTCGCCTCCGGTCAGGTCCTCGGCGTGCACCTCGATCTCCGCGGAGCCGTACTCCAGGTCGTACGCCTGGCGGAGGGTGGCTCCGGGGAGCTTGCCCGCCTTGCGTACGGGGATGAAGCCGACGCCGGCCCGGACGGCGACCGGGGCGCCGAGGATGAAGCCACGGGCCTCCAGGCCGACGATCTTGGTGGCGCCGGTGCGCCCGGCGATCTCGGCCAGCGCGTCGGTGAGCGCGGTGAATGCCGCCGGGTCCGCCAGGAGGGGGGTGATGTCCTTGAACATCACGCCCGGCTCCGGGTAGTCGGACACGTCGCGGATGCGGCTGAGCAGCAGCTCCTTGATGCCGGTCATCGGCGCTTCCCCGAGGGTCGGCCGCGGCCCCGGTTGCGGGAGGCGGGCTGGTTGCGCGGGCCGACGACGGCCGGGGCTGCGTCCTCGGGCCCGTCGGCGAACGACTCGTCGGCGGTCTCGGCCTCCAGCGGCTCGCCCTTCTCCCGCTTGGCGAGGACACGCTTCTTCAGGGCCTTCATCTGCGGCTCGCGCTCCTTGAGGTCGGCGACGAGCGGCGTGGCGATGAAGATCGAGGAGTACGCACCGGCCGCGAGACCGACGAACAGCGACAGCGAGATGTCGTTGAGCATGCCGGCGCCGAGGACACCGCCGCCGATGAACAGCAGGCCCCCCACCGGCAGCAGCGCCACCACCGTGGTGTTGATCGAGCGGACCAGGGTGCTGTTGATGGAGCGGTTGGCGATGTCGCTGTATGTCCAGCGGGTCTGCTTGGTGATGTCCTTCGTCTGCTCCTTGAGGCTGTCGAAGACGACGACCGTGTCGTAGAGCGAGTAACCGAGGATCGTCAGCAGACCGATCACCGTGCCCGGTGTGACCTCGAAGCCGACGAGGGCGTAGATGCCGACCGTGATGGTGATGTCGTGGATCAGGGCGACGAACGCGGCGAGCGCCATGCGCCACTCGAAGGCGATCGCCAGATAGATCACCACGAGGATCAGGAAGATCCCGAGGCCCTGCCAGGCCTTGTTGGCGATCTGGTCACCCCAACTGGGGCCGACCAGTTCGGCGTTGATCTTCTCCGAGTCGACCTTCAGGTCCTCGGCGAGCGTTTCCTTGATCTGGTCCGACCTGTCGGTGTCGATACCGGCGATCTGGATCCGCAGGCTGCCGTTGCCGAGCCCCTGGACGATGGCGTCGTGACCGGACGCCTCCTCCGCGTACTCCTCGGCCTGGGAGACCGAGACGGACGTCTTGGGTGTGGTGAAGACGGCACCGCCCTGGAACTCGATGCCCATGTTCAGGCCGCGCACCGCCAGGCCGACGATGGCCGTGATGGTGATCAGGATCGAGATGCCGTACCAGATCTTGCGGTTGCCGACGAAGTCGTAACTGACCTCGCCTCGGTGCAGTCGGGCGCCGAGGTTGCCGAGCTTCGACATCTCACGCCTCCTTCGTTTCGACGGGGGCGGCGGGACGACGGGTGCGGCGCAGCGGCGGCCGGGCACCGAGTCGCTTCGGGTCGAGACCGGACCACGGGTGGCCGCTGGCGAAGAACTTCCTGCGGGCCATGAGCGTCAGCAGCGGCTTGGTGAAGAGGAAGACCACCACGACGTCCAGCAGGGTGGTCAGGCCGAGCGTGAACGCGAAGCCCTGGACCTTGCCGACGGTGACGATGAAGAGCACCGCGGCGGCGAGGAACGACACGAAGTCGGAGACCAGGATGGTGCGCCGGGCGCGCGGCCAGGCCCGCTCGACCGCGGGGCGCAGCGAGCGGCCCTCACGGATCTCGTCCCGGACCCGTTCGAAGTACACGATGAACGAGTCCGCCGTGATGCCGATCGCGACGATCGCACCGCAGACCGCCGGCAGGTTCAGCGCGAAGCCGATGGCCGGGCCGAGCAGCGACATGATCACGTACGTGAGGGCGGCGGAGACCAGCAGGGAGAGGATCGCGATGAACGACAGGCCGCGGTAGTAGACCAGCAGATACAGCACGACGAGGGCGAGACCGATGGCGCCCGCGATGAGACCGGCCTGGAGCTGCTCGCCGCCGAGCGCCGCGGTCACCGTGGTGACGCTGTCCTCCTTGAAGGTCAGCGGCAGGGCGCCGTACGACAGGATGTTGCCGAGGCTCTCGGCCTCCTGCTGGGTGAAGGTGCCGGAGATCTCGGCGTTGCCGCCGGTGATGGACTGGCTGACGTACGGGCTGGAGACGACCTCGCCGTCCAGGACGATGCCGAACTGGTTCTGCGGGGACTGGTTCTGCGCGAGCTTGCCGGTGATGTCGGCGAACTTCTTGGCGCCCGCGGAGGTGAAGTCCATCTGGACCTTCCAGCCGGCGCCGCTCTGGGTGTCGTAGACGGCCTGGGCCTTGTCGACCTCGGTACCGTCCACGCCGGCCGGGCCGAGCAGGTACTTGTACCAGACGCCCTGGTTCTCACCGCAGCCGACGGTCGACTCCTCGGGCTTGGCGCCGTCGCCGGCCGTGGCGCGGGTCGCCGCCTTGCTGCAGTCGAGGGCCGCGTACTGGGCCTGGAGCTTGCTGTCGTCGGTGGTGCCGCCGCTCGCCGACGGGGAGGCGCTGGGCGAGGCGGACCCCGAGGGGGTGGCGGAGGGAGTGGGGTCGGCCTTCAGTGCGTCGGTGACGGCGCGGCCCTGCGTGGTGGCGGACGCCGAGGGGGTCGCGCTCGCCTTCTCGGAGCCGGAGGCCGACGGGCTCGCCGAACCGCTGGGGGAGGCGCTGGGCGAAGGCGACGTCGCGGGGCCGCCGGTTGCCTCGGTGGCGAGGACGGGACGGAAGTAGAGCTTGGCGGTGGTGCCGACCTGCTGCCGGGCTTCCTCCGAGTTGGTGCCCTTGGGGATGTTGACGATGATGTTGCGATCGCCCTGCGTCTGGACCTCGGCCTCCGAGACACCGAGACCATTGACACGGCGGTTCATGATGTCGACCGCGGTGTCCATGTTCTTCTTGTTGATCGCGGACTCGTTGCCGTCCTCGGGGACAGCCCGGAGCGTGATGCTCGTACCACCGGCCAGGTCGATACCGAGACGCGGAGTGGTGTGCCCGGAGACGAACATGCCCCCGGTGAGCGCCACGATGGCGATCAGGATCAGGGCCAGCGAGCGCCCCGGCTTGCTCTGGGCGCTCGCGCTCCGGCCCTTTTTAGGTGCTGCCACCTTCTCGTACTCCCTCTCGGGCCGCCGCACGCCGGGTCAGCGGGCGAGCGGCCATGACATGGTGTCGGGATCCCGTGCGAGATGCGCATGTCCGGGGTGCGCGAGCCCGGCCCGCGCCCTCCGGGACATGACTACTTCTCGCCGTCGGTCTTCTTCGGCTCGTCGTCCGTCTTCGCGGTGTCGCCCAGGGTGGCGTCGGAGGGCTCCTCGTCCGCGTCCTTCTTGCCGAGGTCCACGGACTTGTCGGCGGAGGCGGCGGCGTCGGCGGACTCGTCGGTCTCGGTGAGGGAGGAGGCGTCGTCCGGGACGGAGTCCGCGTCGGACTTCAGGTCGTGCTCGATGCCGTGGACGATGCGGTTGTACTCGTCGTCGGAGAGCACGGCACCGATCGAGTTCTTCGCAAAGAGGAGCTCGACGCCCGGGCCGGCGTCGAGGAGGACCGTGTCCTCGTTGACCTCCTTGACCGTTGCGTACATGCCCCCGATGGTGCGGACGCCGGAACCGGGCTGCATCTGATTCCGCATGTCGACGGCCTGCTGCTGCTTCTTCTTGGCCGAGCGGGTCATCAGGATCATGGCCCCGATGAGCACGATGAACGGGAGGAGGGTCACGAGGCTATTCACGGGACGAATTTTCCTTCGCACGACCGCGCAGGTGGGCGGCCTGATGGATGGGGGTATGTCTGCCGCCGGGGAAGGCGGCATCGGCGGAGTCTAAGCGAGTCCGCGCGCATGGAACAACGCTCAGCATGGCACCCGGGTTCCTGGTCCGGCCAATGCCCTCGCCGTCACGCCCCGAACAGGTCCTGTTGTCCGTTTCCCCCGGCTCCCGTGCGGGGCGGGGTGAGGCCGAGATGCGCCCATGCCGCGGGGGTGGCGACGCGGCCGCGGGGGGTGCGGGCCAGCAGGCCCTCCCGTACGAGGAAGGGCTCGGCGACCTCCTCGACGGTCTCGCGCTCCTCCCCCACCGCGACGGCGAGCGTGGACAGGCCGACCGGTCCGCCGCCGAACAGCTTGAGCAGGGCTTCGAGCACGCCACGGTCGAGGCGGTCGAGTCCGCGGGCGTCGACCTCGTACACCTTCAGCGCCGCGGCCGCGATCTCGCGCGTGATGATCCCGTCGGCCTTTACCTGCGCATAGTCCCGTACGCGGCGCAGCAGGCGGTTGGCGATACGGGGGGTCCCGCGGGAGCGCCCGGCGATCTCGGCGGCACCGTCGGCCTCGATCTCGACGTCCAGCAGGCTCGCTGAGCGGTGGATGACGCGCTCCAGTTCGGCCGGCTCGTAGAACTCCATGTGCGCGGTGAAGCCGAAGCGGTCGCGCAGCGGGGGCGGCAGCAGGCCTGCGCGGGTGGTGGCGCCGACCAGGGTGAACGGCGGCAGCTCGAGCGGGATCGCGGTGGCTCCGGGGCCCTTGCCGACGATGACGTCGACACGGAAGTCCTCCATCGCCATGTAGAGCATCTCCTCGGCGGGCCTCGACATGCGGTGGATCTCGTCGAGGAAGAGGACCTCGCCCTCCTGCAGGGAGGAGAGGATCGCCGCGAGGTCACCGGCGTGCTGGATGGCGGGGCCGGAGGTGATGCGGATCGGGGCACCCATCTCGGCCGCGATGATCATCGAGAGGGTGGTCTTGCCGAGGCCGGGAGCGCCGGAGAGCAGCACATGGTCGGCGGTGGCGCCACGCGCGCGTGCGGCGCGCAGAACCAGGTCGAGCTGCTCGCGGACCTTCTCCTGGCCGATGTACTCGTCCAGGTCCTTGGGTCGCAGTGCAGCCTCGACGGCCTGGTCCTCACGGTCGGCGACAGAGCCCACCAGCCGCTCGGCGGCGGGGGTGTCGGTCGTGTCGTCCCAGTTCACTGAAATTCTCCTGCGGTGGGCGGTTTCCGGCTTCTCGGGGGCGATTTCAGGACGCTTCTGTCCCGTGCCCTGCGCGGCGCCCTCGTCAGCGGGCTCTGTTGAGCGTCTGCAGGGCGGCCTTCAGCAGCCGGCCGATCTGGGGGGTGCCGTCGGCGGCCTCGGCCTGCGGGGCGACCGCGGCGACCGCCTCGTCGGCCTCGCGGGTGGCGTAGCCCAGGCCGATCAGGGCGGCGTGCAGCTGGTCGCGCCAGCCGCTGGTGACCGGGGTGCCGGCCGCGGGGGCGCCGATCGGCTCGCCCAGACGGTCCTTGAGCTCCAGCAGCAGCTTCTGGGCGCCCTTCTTCCCGATGCCGGGGACGGCGATGAGGGCCTTCTCGTCGCCGGTCGCGACCGCGCGGCGCAGGGCGTCCGGGGTGTGCACGGCGAGCATCGACTGCGCCAGCCGGGGGCCGACGCCGCTCGCGGTCTGCAGCAGCTCGAAGACCTGGCGCTCGTCGTCGTCCGCGAAGCCGTACAGCGTCAGGGAGTCCTCCCGTACGACCAGGGAGGTGGCGAGCTTGGCGGGTTGGCCGATGCGGAGCGTCGACAGCGTGTTGGGCGCGCACTGGACGGCCATGCCGACACCGCCGACCTCGACCACCGCGGCGTCGGGAGCGAGGGCGGCGACCGTGCCGCTGACGAAGGCGATCATGCCGTACGGCCTTTCGGTGCTGTTGCTTGTGCGGTGTGCAGGGCGACGGCCTGTTGGAGCCGGTTCTGCGCGGGGGCGCGCCAGATGTGGCAGATGGCGAGCGCAAGGGCGTCGGCGGCGTCGGCGGGTCTGGGCGGCGCGTCCAGCCGCAGCAGGCGGGTGACCATGGTGCCCACCTGGGCCTTGTCGGCACGGCCGGAGCCGGTGACGGCGGCCTTGACCTCGCTGGGGGTGTGCAGGGCGACGGGGATGCCGCGGCGGGCGGCGCAGAGCATGGCGACGGCGCTGGCCTGGGCCGTGCCCATCACCGTGCGCACATTGTGCTGGCTGAACACCCGCTCCACGGCGACGAATTCGGGCCGGTGCTCGTCGAGCCACTGCTCGATGCCCTGCTCGATGGCGACCAGGCGGTGCCCGAGGTCGGCGTCGACGGGCGTACGGACGACGCCGACGCCGAGCATGGTGAGCGGGCGGCCCGCGACTCCCTCGACGACGCCAATGCCGCACCGCGTCAGACCCGGGTCAACGCCGAGTACTCGCACCGCACCTCTCCCTCTGTTAATTAGCAAAACGTAACTATCCTATGGCAGAGTGTCACGCACACGTCCGGCGCCCAGGCGACGTCGGGCACCCTCCTCGGTGAGGTCGTGAGACCTGACCGACCAGCGTCCGGAGGGACGTGCCACGCGGGCTGGCAGCTCCTGCTGTTCAGCACCAGGGCACGAAGACGATTGGTTCATTCCCCCTGAGCAACGCTCGGGTTCACTAAGCCAATCAGAGACGCTATCCGCTGCCACTGACAACAGCAGCGACGGGCCGGTGGGACGTATCCCACCGGCCCGCCAAAAGTTGCGGCACACGCGGCAGCGTTACGCGCCGACCTTCTCCATGATGTCGTCGCTGACGTCGAAGTTGGCGAAGACGTTCTGCACGTCGTCGCTGTCCTCGAGCGCGTCGATCAGCTTGAAGATCTTCTTGGCGCCCTCCTCGTCCAGCTCGACCTGGACGGACGGCACGAAGCTGGACTCGGCGGAGTCGTAGTCGATCCCGGCGTCCTGGAGGGCGGTGCGGACCGCGACCAGGTCGGTGGCCTCGCTGATGACCTCGAAGGACTCGCCGAGGTCGTTGACCTCCTCGGCGCCCGCGTCCAGGACGGCACCGAGGACGTCGTCCTCGGTCAGCTCGCCCTTGGGGACGATGACGACGCCCTTGCGGCTGAACATGTACGACACGGAGCCCGGGTCGGCCATGTTGCCGCCGTTGCGGGTCATGGCGACGCGGACGTCGGAGGCGGCGCGGTTGCGGTTGTCGGTGAGGCACTCGATGAGCACCGCGACGCCGTTCGGGCCGTAGCCCTCGTACATGATCGTCTCGTAGTCGGCACCGCCAGCCTCGAGACCGCCGCCGCGCTTGATCGCGGAGTCGATGTTCTTGTTCGGAACCGACTGCTTCTTGGCCTTCTGGACGGCGTCGTAGAGCGTCGGGTTGCCGTCGAGGTCGACGCCGCCCATGCGCGCCGCGACCTCGATGTTCTTGATCAGCTTCGCGAAGAGCTTGCCGCGCTTGGCATCGATCACGGCCTTCTTGTGCTTCGTCGTGGCCCATTTAGAGTGGCCGGACATCTGCCTGTCTCCTTCGCGTAACCCATCTCTGCAACGACGCCAGAGATCCTACAAGGACTCCGCTGTCCGGTTCGCGCGCACCATGTCCACGAAGAGGCTGTGTACACGGTGGTCGCCGGTCAGTTCCGGGTGGAACGACGTGGCCAGCGCGTTGCCCTGACGGACCGCGACGATGTGGCCGTCGTGCTCAGCGAGCACCTCGGCCTCGGCGCCGACGGACTCGACCCAGGGGGCGCGGATGAAGACGCCCTCCACAGGATCGCCCGCGATGCCCTTCACGTCGACCGCTGCCTCGAAGGACTCGTTCTGCCGCCCGAAGGCGTTACGGCGCACGATCATGTCGATGCCGCCGATCGTCTCCTGACCCGAGCGCGGATCGAGGATCTTGTCGGCGAGCATGATCATGCCCGCACAGGTGCCGTAGACGGGCATGCCGTCCCGCACGCGCGCGCGGAGGGGCTCCAGCACGCCGAACAGGACGGCCAGCTTGGAGATGGTGGTGGACTCGCCGCCGGGGATGACGAGGCCGTCGACCTCGGCGAGCTCTTCGGGGCGCCGCACCGGCCTGGCCACGGCGTCGGCCGCGGCCAGGGCGATGAGGTGCTCCCGTACGTCGCCCTGGAGGGCCAGGACGCCGATGACGGGGGTGTGGCTCATGGGTGGGGTGCCTTACCAGCCGCGGTTGGCGTAGCGCTCGGTCTCGGGGAGGGTGTCGCAGTTGATGCCGACCATGGCCTCGCCGAGGTTGCGGGACGCGTCGGCGATGATCTTCGGGTCGTCGTAGAAGGTGGTGGCCTTCACGATGGCGGCGGCACGCTTGGCCGGGTCGCCGGACTTGAAGATGCCGGAGCCGACGAAGACGCCCTCGGCGCCCAGCTGGCGCATCAGGGCGGCGTCGGCGGGGGTGGCGACACCACCGGCGGAGAACAGCACGACCGGGAGCTTGCCGAGCTCAGCGACCTCCTTGACCAGCTCGTACGGGGCGCGCAGCTCCTTGGCGGCGGCGTACAGCTCATGGTTGTCGTAGCCGCGCAGGCGGGCGATCTCGTTCTTGATCTGCCGCAGGTGGCGCACGGCCTCGACGACGTTGCCGGTGCCGGCCTCGCCCTTGGAGCGGATCATGGCCGCACCCTCGGCGATGCGGCGCAGGGCCTCACCGAGGTTGGTGGCGCCGCAGACGAAGGGGGTGGTGAAGGCCCACTTGTCGGAGTGGTTGACCTCGTCGGCCGGGGTGAGGACCTCGGACTCGTCGATGTAGTCCACGCCGAGGGACTGCAGGACCTGCGCCTCGACGAAGTGGCCGATGCGGGACTTGGCCATGACGGGGATCGAGACGGCGTCGATGATGCCCTCGATCATGTCCGGGTCGGACATACGGGCCACGCCGCCGTCCTTGCGGATGTCGGCGGGTACGCGCTCCAGGGCCATGACGGCGACGGCGCCCGCGTCCTCGGCGATCTTCGCCTGCTCCGGCGTGACGACGTCCATGATGACGCCACCCTTGAGCTGCTCGGCCATGCCGCGCTTCACGCGGGCGGTGCCGGTCGCAGTGTTCTCGTCGGGCTGGGCGGAGTTGGGGAGCGTGGTGGACACGGGTGACCTCACTCGATGGAAAGAGGGTTTCTTGCTGGACCGAGGAAACGTGACGGATGCAGGCCACAGCAAGGGCCAATGAGGAGGCGGTGGATCGTTTTCCGGTACGTCGGGCTAGGTGGCCCGGTCCGCCAGGGCCGTCGGCGGCTCGTCGTCCATCTCGAATGCCATGGGGAAGGGGGCGTGGCCCGCGAGACGGAACAGGCGGACCTTGCGGTGGCGGCGCAGGGCGCGGGCCGCGCGTACGGCGTCGTTGTGGAAGCGGCGGGCCATCGGCACCCGGCGGACCGCTTCCGTGAGCTCGCGGGCCGCTGCCTCGCCGCCGGGCGCCGCACGGACCGCCTCGACCTGCTGCGGGTCCGCGAACACGGCCCGCAGGGCCTGGCTCAGCTCGCTCTCGGCGACCTCCCGCTGGTCCTCCTCGGCCTGCCGTGCGGCGTGCGCTGCCTCGTAGAGCACGATCGACGCCGCCGGGTCCAGCACTCCGGACGTGGCCAGTTCCTGTGCCACCGAGGCGCGGCGCAGCAGCTGCGCGTCGAGCGCGGCACGGGCCGCGTCGATACGGGCGTGCAGCCGGTCGAGCCGGCCCGCCGTCCAGCTCAGGTAGAGGCCGATCGCGATGAGGGCGACGAGGATCCAGATGAGGGTTGCGGTCACGGGCGGCAAGGCTACCGGGGCGCTCCGCCGGGTGAGCCGGCGCACTTGCAGGCCTCAGACGCCGGCCGGGCCGGCCTTCCCGCAGTCAGTCCCGTGCCAACCCCAGCCGTGCCCGCAACCCCGTGGTGCGCTCGTCGGCCGCCACCGCCGCGGCGCCGTCCGTGACCGTCTCGTAGACCGACAGGATGTCCGCGCCGACCGTCGACCAGTCGAACCGGCGGACGTGGGCGCTGCCGCGCTTGCGCAGTTCGGCACGGCGTGCCGGGTCACCGAGCAGCCGCACCGCCGCCGCGGCGAGCGCGTCCGCGTCCTCGTTGGCGAACAGTTCCCCCGCCGCGCCCTGGTCGAGGACCTGCGCGAAGGCGTCCAGGTCGGACGCCAGGACCGGCGCGCCCGCCGACATCGCCTCGACCAGGATGATCCCGAAGCTCTCGCCGCCGGTGTTGGGCGCCACGTACAGGTCGATGCTGCGCAGGAAGCGGGCCTTGTCCGCGTCGCTCACCATGCCGAGGAACTCGACGCGCGAGCGGAGCTCCGAAGGCAGCGATGCCACCGCCTCCTCCTCGTCCCCGCGGCCCGCGACCAGCAGCCGGGTCTGCGGGCGCTCGGCGAGGATCCTGGGCAGCGCCCGCATCAGGACCGGCAGGCCCTTGCGGGGCTCGTCGATGCGCCCTATGAAGCCGATCGTGCCGCCCTCCCCTTCCGACTGCCAGTCGGGGTTCGGCTCGGCCTCGGCGAAGAAGTCGACGTCGACGCCGTTGGGGATGACGACCGCGTCCCCGCCGAGGTGCTCCACCAGCGTGCGGCGGGCGTACTCGCTGACCGCGATCCGCGCGCTGATCTTCTCCAGTGCCGCCTGGAGGATCGAGTACGCGGCGATCATCGCGCGCGAGCGGGGGTTGGAGGTGTGGAACGTGGCGACGATCGGGCCCTGTGCCGCCCAGCAGGCCAGCAGGCCCAGGGACGGCGACGCCGGTTCATGGATGTGGATCACGTCGAACGCGCCGTCGTGCAGCCAGCGTCGTACCCGGGCCGCCGACAGGAAGCCGAAGTTCAGCCGGGCCACCGAGCCGTTGTACGGCACCGGGACCGCTCGGCCGGCCGAGACGACGTACGGCGGGAGCGGGGTGTCGTCGTCGGCGGGGGCGAGGACGGACACCTCGTGCCCGAGGCGGATGAAGTACTCGGCGAGATCGCGGATGTGGAACTGGACGCCGCCCGGCACGTCCCAGGAGTACGGGCAGACGATGCCGATCCTCACGACGGCCCCTTCGCGGGGTCGAGGTCTTCGAGCCACAAGCGCTGCAGCATGTGCCAGTCCTCCGGATGGTCGGCGATCCCCGAGGCGAAGGCGTCTGCCAGCGCCTGTGTCATCACAGACGTCTTCTCGGCCCGGGTACCTGTCTCGGGTACCTCGATCGGGGGATGCAGGCGGCCCTGCATGAGGGGCGAGTCGTCGTACCAGAGCGTCACCGGCAGCAGCAGCGCGCCCGTCTGCTGGGCCAGCAGGGCCGGTCCGGCCGGCATGCGGGCCGTGTCGCCGAAGAACTTCACCTCGACGCCGGAGGCGGACAGGTCGCGGTCGGCGACCAGGCAGACCAGGCCGCCGTCGCGCAGCCGCCGGGCCAGGGTGCCGAACGCGGTGCCGCCGCTGTGCGGCAGGACCTCCATGCCGAGGCCCTCGCGGTAGGCGACGAAACGGTCGTACAGGGTCTCCGGCTTGAGGCGTTCGGCGACCGTGGTGAAGGGGGTTTCCAGCTTCGTGGTGACCCAGGCGCCCGCGAGGTCCCAGTTGGCCATGTGCGGCAGGGCGAGCACGACGCCATTGCCGGCGGCGAGGCCGTCGGTCAGGTGGTGCAGGTCCTTCGGGTCGAAACCGCTCTTGACGCGCTCGGCACTCCAGGCCGGGAGCCGGAAGGACTCCATCCAGTACCGCAGGTACGAGCGCATGCCCGCGCGGGAGAGCTCGGCAAGGCGCTCAGGGGTCGCGTCGAGCACCACGCGCGCGTAGTTGCTCTCCAGCCGCCGTACGCCCTTGCCGCGCTGCTTCCAGGCCAGGTCGGCCACGGTGTTGCCGAGCCGTACCGCGACCGGCTCGGGGAGCTTCTTGACCGTGCCCCAGCCGAGGCCGTACAGCGCGTCCGTCAGCCGCTCCTGAGCGCTCATTTCGCCGCCTCCCTCCCCTGAGAGGCATTCTCCGTGCTTTCCTGCCCGGCCGCCGCTGCCTCCGCCTCCGCGGACTCCCGGCGGACCGTGACGACCCGCTGGATCAGGGTGACCAGGCTGCCGACGGCAACGATCCACAGGGCGATGGGCAGCAGTACGTCGATGCCGGGCACGCCGAACTTGTGCATGCCCGCAAGTCCGGCGGCGACCAGGGAGATCACCAGCCGCTCGGCGCGCTCCACGAGACCGTTGACCGCGACCGGCAGGCCGATCGACTCGCCACGGGCCTTGGTGTACGACACCACCTGCCCGCTGGCCAGGCAGAAGATCGACACCGCGCACAGCGCGAGATCGTCGCCGCCGCCCGCGTACCAGAGGGCGAAGCCGCCGAAGATCGCGCCGTCGGCGACCCGGTCCAGGGTGGAGTCCAGGAAGGCTCCCCAACGGCTGCTGCGGCCCAGCTGGCGGGCCATGTTGCCGTCGACGAGGTCCGAGAACACGAACAGCGTGATCACGACCGTGCCCCAGAAGAACTCGCCCTGGGGGTAGAAGACCAGCGCGCCCGCCATCACGCCGGCCGTGCCGATCAGCGTGACCGTGTCCGGGCTCACGCCCCGGCGGATGAGAAACGCGGCGAACGGTGTGAGGACACGCGTGAAGAATGCACGCGCGTACTTGTTCAGCATGGCCTTCCCGAGGGTCGGTGTCGCCGCGCGGCCCCTGCTGGCCACCGGCTGGCCCATCGTAGCCACGCGCGCGCGTGGGCGACGGCCGGGCACCCGTACCCCGTGAGGGGATCCGGCGTACGGGACGCAACCGCCGGCGGGCGACGCGTTCCGGTCCTTCGTATGGACGCACCGTGACGAGAGTGGAAAGCTCGAAGAACGCGGGCGTCGCCGGAGCCGCCCCGCACGGGTCCCGCGTGTCCGCGCCCACAGTGACCTCACCGTGCACGGGAGGCAAGGCCATGGGCGACAAGGCGAATGCACACCCCGGAGCCGCCGGCAGGGCAGTGGCGGCCGACCATCCCGCGTCCGTACGGAATGTGGTGCTGGTCGGCCACTCCGGTTCGGGCAAGACGACTCTGGTGGAGGCTCTCGCGCTGACCGCGGGAGCGGTGAACCGGGCGGGCCGCGTGGAGGACGGCGGCACCGTTTCCGACTACGACGAGATCGAGCACCGGCAGCAGCGCTCGGTGCAGCTCTCCCTGGTGCCGGTCGAACAGGACGGCATCAAGGTCAACCTTCTCGACACCCCCGGATACGCCGACTTCGTCGGAGAACTGCGGGCCGGTCTGCGAGCGGCGGACGCGGCCCTTTTCGTCGTCTCGGCGTCGGACGGCGTGGACGGCTCGACCCGCATGGTGTGGGAGGAGTGCGCGGCCGTCGGCATGCCGCGGGCCATCGTCGTCACGCATCTGGAGGCCGCGCGGGCGGACTTCGAGGAGATGACACGGATCTGCGCCGAGGCCTTCGGCGGGGACGACCCCGACGCGGTACTGCCGCTATATCTGCCGCTGCACGGCCCGCAGGGGCCGGACGGGCACGCGCCCGTGACCGGCCTGATCGGGCTGCTGTCGCAGAAGCTCTTCGACTACGCGTCCGGGGAGCGCAAGGAGTCCGATCCGGACGAGGACCAGCTGCCGCTGATCGAGGAGGCACGCAACCGGCTGATCGAGGGGATCATCGCCGAGAGCGAGGACGAGACCCTCATGGACCGGTATCTCGGCGGTGAGCAGATCGACGTCAAGACACTGGTGGAGGACCTGGAACGGGCCGTCGCGCGCGGGACGTTCTTCCCCGTCCTGGCCGCCGCTCCCGCGGCCGAGGGCGCCCGGCAGGGGCTCGGCACGGTCGAGCTGCTGGAGCTGATCACACGGGGGTTCCCGACCCCGCTGGAGCACCCGACGCCCGGCGTCACCACGGTGGACGGCAAGCCACGTGAGCTGAAGCCCTGCGATCCGGACGGTCCGCTGGTCGCGGAGGTCGTGCGGACCTCGTCCGACCCCTACGTCGGCCGGGTCTCCCTCGTGCGGGTCTTCTCCGGAACGCTGCGGCCGGACGAGACCGTGCACGTCTCCGGGCACGGACTGACCGACCGGGGCCACGAGGACCACGACGTCGACGAACGCATCGGCGCCGTGTCCACTCCGTTCGGCAAACAGCAGCGCCCGGTGTCGCACTGCGTCGCGGGCGACCTCGCGTGCGTGGCGAAACTGAGCCGCGCCGAGACCGGCGACACCTTGTCCGCCAAGGACGACCCGCTCCTCATGGAGCCCTGGGACATGCCGGATCCGCTGTTGCCGCTCGCCATCCAGGCGCACAGCAAGCCGGACGAGGACAAGCTCTCGCAGGGGCTCGCCCGGCTGGTCGCCGAGGACCCGACGATGCGGCTCGAACAGAACCAGGACACCCATCAGGTGGTGCTGTGGTGCCTGGGCGAGGCGCACGCGGACGTCGCGCTGGAGCGGCTGCGCAGCCGGTACGGCGTCCAGGTCGACGTCGTACCGCACAAGGTCTCCCTGCGGGAGACGTTCGCGACCAGGTCGGCCGGGCGCGGGCGGCATGTCAAGCAGTCCGGCGGGCACGGGCAGTACGCCATCTGCGAGATCGAGGTGGAGCCGCTGCCGGGCGGCTCGGGCATCGAGTTCGTGGACAAGGTCGTCGGGGGCGCGGTGCCGCGCCAGTTCATCCCGTCCGTCGAGAAGGGCGTACGCGCCCAGGCCGCCAAGGGGGTCGCCGCGGGCAATCCGCTCGTCGACGTCCGGGTCACGCTGCTCGACGGCAAGGCGCACTCCGTGGACTCCTCCGACGCCGCCTTCCAGACGGCTGGCGCGCTCGCACTGCGGGAGGCCGCGGCCGACGCGAAGATCCATCTCCTGGAGCCGGTGGCCGAGGTGAGCGTCCTGGTCGGCGACGAGTACGTGGGCGCCGTGATGAGCGACCTGTCCGGGCGGCGCGGCCGTGTGCTGGGCACGGAGCAGACGGCCGGCGGTCGCACCCTCGTCCGGGCCGAGGTGCCCGAGATCGAGATCGGGCGGTACGCGGTCGATCTGCGCTCGCTGTCGCACGGCACCGCACGCTTCAACCGGCGATACGCCCGGCACGACCCCATGCCGGCTCAAGTCGCCGAGCGGCTACGGAAACAGGAGCAGGAGGCGTCCTAGGAAGCGCGGAACAGACGGGGGGCGGCGCGTAGTTGGTACGGGGGCGCGCGCAAGTGGCTTGCGCTGCAGCCTCCGAGCGGACTGCGCGGTGCGCTGTCCCGTGCGCCGGCGGGCGGCTTCGGCCGTCCGCCGCCGAATGTCCGTACCTGCGGATACGCTGATGACCTGATCAACAGGTGTGCAGAGCACGGAAGTCGGGAAGGCCGCAGGAGCGACAGTGGCGGCGATCGGGGGCGGGAATGACCGTTGACAGCGGTTACGCGGACATCTTCGGGCCGCAGGTACCGCGCACGGGCGACGAGGGGCAGACTGCGACGTTCGCGCTGGCCTCTGCGGCGTACCGGGACAACGAGGTCGAGGAGATACTCAAGGCCAACAACGAGTGGCACGAATCGACCGTGAAACCGGGCCAGAAGTGGGCGAAGATCTTCCGGCCCAATCTCGGTGAGGCGTTCTCCCGCGCGGTGGTCGACCGGATGCTCGGCTCCGGCCGCAAGCCGCTGATCCAGTCCTTCGGCACCGAACCCCAGGTGGTCGTCGAGCACTGTCTCGCCGCGAACCGCATCCGCCGGCAGCGCGACAACCTGCTCACAGTCGTCATGGTGCTGTGCGGGCTGCTCTTCCTGCCCGGCCTCCTGGTGTGGCTGATGGTGTTCACGATCCGCTCCACCATCGCCAAGCGCGAGGACAAGCGGGCCTCGACGCTCGCGACCACGCTGCTCGTCGCGGTGGGCGCGCTCGCCGTGATCTTCCTGGTCCAGATGCCCTTCACGGGATTCTGGGCCTGGTACGCGCGCGCGTCGGTCGTGCTGCCGGTGATCGGCTGGTTCTGGGCCCGGCAGATCTGCGAGCGCACGGCGAAGGACCTGCGGGAGCGCTGGGACAGCCTGCTCTCGGGCAGCAGCGTCGGCGCGAAGGTGCCCGAGGCGGTGCCGAGCAGCCCCGGGGAGACCGCGGCCGAACAGTTGCGTCAGTCCCTGGCCCGGCTCAGCGCCGAGCAGCAGTCCAACTCCGTCTTCTACGCCGGGCCCAAGGGCATACTCGGCATGGGCACGCGCTGGGGCAGCTGGCAGCTCGCCGAGGATCTGGCACCGGCCGATCCCGACCGGGAGATCCATCCCTTCCGCAGCTGGGACGTCATACGGTCGATCCACGACCAGCTGCGCATGATGGAGCGCGGTCCGCTGAACACGGGCGGTTTCCCGAAGCCGTCGATACGGCACTGGGTCGTCACGCCGATCGGGGAGAACGCGAAGGAGGTGTCCCGGCCGGAGGGCACCGATGTGGACGCCTACCAGGTCAAGTCGCACGCCATACAGGACATCTGCAACAAGCAGCAGTTCGGCAGCGGTGACCGGCACTACCTGGGCGTGCAGTGGACGCTGTGGGAGGGGCAGCTGGTGATCACCATGCTGATCACGGTGACCGTGCTGTACGAGACGCTGCGCATCGAGGTCACCGGGCATGCGCTGGGACCCGTGCACGGCCTGTTCACCTCGAAGCCGGCGGCCAAGGAGAAGTCGGTACAGAAGTCGCTCAAGCGGTGGGAGACGCGGACGGTGAAGCTTCCGCTGGTCGACACCGACGAGGTGGTACGGCTGGCGGCCCGGGCACCTCTGACCTGGTATCCCCCGCTGCTGAACTGGCTCGGCGGCACCCTCACCCTGCCGGAGCCGTTCGGCCTGCGGCACGCCTGGGCCGACAAGCCCTGGCGCCACCGCTTCATGGCCGACGACGCGCTGCGGGCGGCCACACCGGTGCTGCGGGTGGTGCACTCGGCGGCGATCCGGGTCCTCGAGGAGAACGGCGTGGACACGGAGAAGTTCGGCACCCGGTCGGCGTTCCTCAGCACAGCGATCCAGGACCCGACACCGAAGAAGGCGGACCTTTACGACGCGTAGCCGCCTCGTCACGTCAGGCCGCGGGCAGTCGTACCTCCCCCAGTGCCTTAAGGGCCTGGGGGACCTCCATGGGCGGCACGGGTGGGCGCAGGCGGCACCCCGTCAGCGCCGGGCTGCGCGACGCCCCCGCCACCCCCACGCCAGGTGGATGAAAACCCGCGGCTCACGCGACCGGCCAGGCCTCCGCCAACATCTTGCGCGTATCGGCCAGCAGCTGCGGCAGCACCCGCGTATGCCCCACCACCGGCATGAAGTTGGTGTCCCCACCCCAGCGCGGCACGATGTGCTGGTGGAGATGCGCGGCGATCCCGGCCCCGGCCACGGTCCCCTGATTCATCCCGATGTTGAACCCCTGCGCCCCGGACGCGGCCCGCAACGCCGTCATCGCCTGCTTCGTCAGCGCGGCCAGCTCAACGGTCTCGGGCCCGGTCAGGTCCGTGTAGTCGGCGACATGCCGATAGGGCACGACCATGAGGTGGCCGCCGTTGTACGGGTACAGGTTCAGCACGGCGTACACCTGCTCACCGCGTCGGACGATCAGCCCGTCCTCGTCGGACTTGGCCGGGATGGAGCAGAAGGGGCAGCCGTCGTCGGCCCCCGGACCGGTGGGCTTGTTCTCGCCCTGGATGTACGCCATCCGGTGGGGCGTCCACAGGCGCTGGAACGCGTCCTGCGTCCCCACTCCGATCTGCTGCTCCGGCTCACTCGTCATGCTGTGCAGCATATGGCTTCGCTCGTTCGCGGCGTGTCGCCGGGGGCGCCGCGAAACGGCCCGGGGCCAAGCTGGGCCGATGGACGACGACAGCCGCACGGCCCGCTGGGAGCGGCGGGCGGAGATCCCGCTCACGGCTGCCTCCCTGCTCTTTCTCGTCTCGTACGGGACTCGGGTCCTGGGCGAAGGGTTGCCCGAGGAGGTGCGAGATCTGTGTCTGGCAGTGACGTACGCGTCCTGGGCACTTTTCGTCGTCGACTACGCGGTGCGCTGGCGGTTCAGCGGTGAGGGGCTGCACTTCGTCCACCGGCACTGGCTGGACTCGCTGGTGGTGCTCCTCCCCCTGCTGCGGCCGGTGCGCATCGTACGGGTCCATGACGCCGTGCAGGACCGCCGGCAGGCGGCACCCCGGCTGCCCGTCCAGGCGAGGGTGATGATGTACGCGGGCCTGTCGTCCGTGCTGCTGGGCCTCACTGCGGCCCTGTCCGTGTACCACGTCGAGCACACCGCTCCTGGCGCGACGATCCGTACGTTCGGCGACGCGCTGTGGTGGGCGGCCTCCACACTGGCGACCGTCGGCTACGGCGACGTCGTCCCGGTGACCCTGCTGGGCCGGCTCGTCGCGGTGGGCCTGATGGGCTGCGGCCTGGCCCTGCTGGGCGCGGTCGTGGGGTCGTTCTCGTCCTGGCTGATGCAGCGCTTCGCACGGGCCGGGGACGACGGAGGGCCCCCGGGGAGCTGAAATCCCGGAGGCCCTCGGCCGCGTCCGCGTCAGACCTGCACCCGCTCCTCGACGACCTTGCCGATCTTCGCGACGGCCTCGTCGAACGGGATGCCGTTCTCCTGCGAGCCGTCGCGGTAGCGGAAGGAGACGGCGTTGTTGGCCATGTCCTCGTCACCCGCGATGACCATGAACGGCACCTTCTGCTTCTGGGCGTTGCGGATCTTCTTCTGCATCCGGTCGGAGGAGGAGTCCACCTCGACCCGCAGGCCCTTCTTGCGCGCGGCCGTGGCGAACTTCTCCAGGTACTCGACGTGCGCGTCGCCGATCGGGATGCCGATCGCCTGGACGGGGGCGAGCCAGGCCGGGAAGGCGCCCGCATAGTGCTCCAGGAGCACCGCGAAGAACCGCTCGATGGAACCGAACAGCGCGCGGTGGATCATGACCGGGCGCTGCTTGGAGCCGTCCGCGGCCGTGTACTCCAGGTCGAAGCGCTCGGGCAGGTTGAAGTCGAGCTGGATGGTCGACATCTGCCAGGTGCGGCCGATGGCGTCCTTGGTCTGGACGGAGATCTTGGGGCCGTAGAAGGCGGCACCGCCCGGGTCCGGGACCAGCGGCAGACCCTGCTTCTCGGCGACCTGGCGGAGGGTCTCCGTCGCCTCCTCCCAGGCCTCGTCCGAGCCGACGAACTTCTCCGGGTCCTTGGTGGACAGCTCCAGGTAGAAGTCGGTCAGACCGTAGTCCCGCAGCAGGCCGAGGACGAAGGTGAGCGTCTTGTCCAGTTCCTCGGACATCTGCTCACGTGTGCAGTAGATGTGCGCGTCGTCCTGGGTGAAGCCGCGGGCGCGGGTCAGGCCGTGCACGACGCCCGACTTCTCGTACCGGTACACGGTCCCGAACTCGAAGAGGCGCAACGGCAGTTCGCGGTAGGAACGGCCGCGTGCGTCGAAGATCAGGTTGTGCATCGGGCAGTTCATGGGCTTGAGGTAGTAGTCCACGCCCTCGTCGAGCTGCATGGGCGGGTACATGCCCTCGGCGTACCAGTCCAGGTGGCCCGAGGTCTCGAAGAGCTTCCCCTTGGTGGCGTGCGGGGTGTAGACGAACTCGTAGCCCTCTTCCTCGTGGCGGCGCCGCGAGTAGTCCTCCATCACGCGGCGGATGATGCCGCCCTTGGGGTGGAAGACGGCGAGGCCGGAGCCGATCTGCTCCGGGATGGAGAACAGGTCGAGCTCGGAGCCGAGCTTGCGGTGGTCGCGCTTCTCGGCCTCGGCGAGGAACTCCAGGTACGCCTTCAGCTCGTCCTTCGACGGCCAGGCGGTGCCGTAGATGCGCTGGAGCATCGGGTTCTTCTCGCTGCCGCGCCAGTAGGCGGCCGCGTTGCGCATCAGCTTGAACGCCGGGATGAGGCGGGTGGAGGGCAGGTGGGGACCGCGGCAGAGGTCCTTCCAGCACAGCTCGCCGGTCTTGGCGTCCAGGTTGTCGTAGATCGTCAGCTCGCCGGCGCCGACCTCGACGTCGGCGCCGTCCTCGGAGGACGCGGAGCCCTTGAGGCCGATCAGTTCCAGCTTGTACGGCTCGTTCGCCAGCTCCTCGCGCGCGGCCTCATCGGTGACGACCCGGCGCGAGAAACGCTGGCCGCGCTTCTGGATCTCCTGCATCTTCTTCTCGATGGCCTTGAGATCCTCGGGCGTGAACGGCTTCTCGACGTCGAAGTCGTAGTAGAAACCGTCCTTGACCGGCGGGCCGATGCCCAGCTTGGCCTCGGGGAAGAGCTCCTGCACGGCCTGCGCCATGACGTGCGCGGTGGAGTGGCGCAGGATGTTCAGGCCGTCCTCGGAGGAGATCTCCACCGGCTCGACCTTGTCACCCTCTGCCAGCGCATACGCCAGGTCCTTGAGCTCGCCGCCCACGCGCGCGGCGATGATCGAGCGCTCGCCGGCGAAGAGCTCGGCGGCCGTAGTGCCCGTCGTCACCGTGCGCTCTTCCCGCTCGGAATCGCGTTGGATGATCACACGGACGTCTGACACCGGTCTCTCCTGACTGAAGATGGATGCGGCGCCATACCGAGAGCGCGCGCAATAAGGGATCGTACCGACCCCGGACCACCCCAGGCGAAATCAGTCCCCGCTGCACGCCTCCTCGAAGAAGTCGAGATTCTCCTGCAGCGACTTCATCAGCCGGTCCCGCTCCGCCTCGTCCACCTGCACGGGTACGACGCCACAGGCGCCGGTCAGCCGGCGGAAGCCGCCCCTGCTCTCCAGCCGCCCGTGCACCCGCACCGGCAGTCCGACGAGGTGGGCCTGACCGGCGATCCGGTAGTCCTCCTCGTCCAGCGTCAGCCGGACGTGCGGGATCTCGGCCCCGGCGAGCACCCGCAGCCGTACGGTGCCCTCGCCGCGCCGCTCCGACCTGCGCATCCGGACCACCTCGCCCGTGATCCGCACCGGCACGGACGGCTCCTCGCGCAGATAGCGGGTCCCGGCCTCGCGCAGCACGGGCAGGTCGCCCGGCGAGAACTCGACCGCCTCGTCGGGGGCGGCGGCGCCCTCGGGGACTCCGGCGCCCGGCGCCCACTCGACGGCGACCCGGGCGCCCTCCGTCCCGCGGACGAGGGTGATGAGGGCCTCGGTGAGCTCGCGGCTGACACCGGCCTCGACGGCGCCGTCGAAGGCGTCCATGCCACCGGTGGCCCGCTGGTAGTCGATGGCCTCGCGGACGGCGTAGAGCGCCTGGTGGAGACGTACGGCGAGCGGGCGCCCCGGGGCGACGGGCACGAACGCGGTGAGGCGGCGGCCGCCGGTCGCGGCGCCGACCAGGACGCTCTGCAGCATCGAGGCGGCGGCGCGCTTGTGCCGGGCACCGTAGTAGCCGGCACGCGCGCGTGTGGCGAGGGCACCGGCGAGCAGCATCTGACGGGCAGCGGCGCGCAGCTGTTCCTCGACGGTCCAGGACGCGGCTCCGGCCGGCCCGCTCGGCACGTCCCGCCACCAGCGGATCTCGTCGCTGGGCACGGTGAGCCCGACCAGCACCTCGCGCGCCGACGGCGTCGCGCTGCGGGAGAGCGCGACGAGCGCCTCGGCGAGCAGGTCCTCGCTGTCGGGGAAGGCGCGGCTCTCCGGCACGAGCAGGCTGGTGCCGTTGCCGCCGGGCCCCGGCGGCGTCCAGCGGCCGTAGCGTCCGACGGCGCCGCCCCGGCGCTGCCAGCCGTGCCGGTGCAGCAGCGCGCCGAGCACGGCGGGGTCGACCTGGCCGGGCTCCGGCGGCGGCTCGTTCCACGGGGCCTGGGGATGCGGCCGGACCGGCCTCGATGGCTCGTCGAGCGGGCGGTGCGTCACGGTCTGCCTCCCGTCCCGACCCGCGTCATGATCTCGCACAGCGCCCGGTCGTCGAAGATGCGTGAGGTCGGTATGCGGACGTTGGTCCGGTGCCGGCCGGTGATGGCGTGCCCGGCGAGGTTGACCCAGTAGCAGCAGTGTCTCAGGTCGAGCCGGTCATGGCTGGCGCGCAGCCACTCGTCCTGCGACCGCGGGACGAGCATCACGACC
The DNA here is from genome assembly GCF_004187715.1 of Streptomyces sp. F001. GTDB lineage: Bacteria > Actinomycetota > Actinomycetes > Streptomycetales > Streptomycetaceae > Streptomyces > Streptomyces flavusporus. The sequence goes on from NZ_QZWF01000001.1 coordinate 856,745, forward strand.
AGGATCTTGTGCACCGAGACCGGAGTGCGGGCGAGTTTCGCCAGGTGGTCGTTGTCGAGCGTGAAGGAGAAGAAACGCCCGGGCGGGTTCGGTGCGATCTGGTACGTGGCCTTGAGCTGCACCTTGATGGTGACCTCGTCGTCGACCGTGTGCCCGGGCGCGCTGTGGCTGACGTGCCAGTCGATGCCGTTGTCCGGGAAAGGCTGGGAGAGCGAGCAGCCGGCGGCGGCCGCGACGGCGTGCAGATAACCCACCTGCAGTGTCTCCATGCAGGCGGTGGTGGCGAGTGAACCGCGATGGGGGCCCGTGCGTTCGGGCAGCAGCCCGCCCCGCTCGGGCTGCGCTATCGCCATGACCAACAGCCTTCCAAGCAAAGTGATGTCCCCGCGAGGGCCCGCTGAACTGCGCGGACCCGTACTTCTGTTGTCTCCTCCCGGCGTACGGCGCAAACGGTCCGGGTATCACCAAACGGGCAGAAGACGGGGCGTCAGCTGCCATGGGTGAACGAGGAGTTGTGTACGTATGACGTGCTGGTACGAGGGCCCTCTGGCGGCATTCGACACGGAGACAACGGGCGTGGACGTCGAGACCGACCGGATCGTGTCGGCCGCCCTCGTCGTCCAGGACGCCCCTGGCACGCGGCCTCGGGTGAGCCACTGGCTGGTGAACCCGGGCGTACCCGTACCCGCCGAGGCGACGGCGGTGCACGGGCTGACGGAGGATCACCTGGCGCGCAACGGCCGCTGGCCGGCGCCGGTGATGCAGGAGATAGCCACCGAGCTGGCCGAACAGGCATCGGCCGGGCGACCGTTGGTGGTGATGAACGCACCGTTCGACCTGACGCTCCTCGACCGTGAGCTGCGTCGGCACCGGGCCTCGTCGCTGGGCCACTGGTTCGAGTCGGTGCCCCTGCTCGTCCTCGACCCCCGGGTCCTGGACAAGCACCTGGACCGCTACCGCAAGGGCCGTCGCACCCTGACCGATCTGTGTGCGCACTACGGCGTCGCCTTGGACGGCGCGCACGACGCGGCCGCGGACGCGCTGGCCGCGCTGGAGGTCGTACGGGCCATAGGCCGCCGTTTTCCGTCACGGCTGGAACGCCTCACCCCCGCCGAGCTGCATCCCCTGCAGGCGGTGTGGCATGCGGCACAGGCACGCGGCCTGCAGGCGTGGTTCGCCCGCAGCGGCAGCGAGGAGGCGGTGGACCCGGCGTGGCCGCTGCGCCCGGACCTGCCGGCGGCGGCGTGAGCCCTGCCGTTCCGGCCGACATCAACGCCGGCCGCGGGGGGTGTGGGTGGCGAAGCCCCCACTACGCGCGGCGAAGCCGCGCAGAACACGACGAGAGCGACGCGGCCCGCGCTGTCTGCGGACACACGTCGCTCTCGCGATCGTGGGCGATACTGGGTTCGAACCAGTGACCTCTTCGGTGTGAACGAAGCGCTCTCCCACTGAGCTAATCGCCCGGGAACGCACTGAACAATACAGGTGTCCGCGGGTCTGGTTCAAACCGCTTCGAGGTACGCCAGCAGGCCACGCCGTCCGGCCCGCATCATCAGCCGGTGGTTGGCACGGAACACCGGCCGGCCCGGTACGGCGAACCGCCTGAGCAGTGGCTTGGTCACGTCGACCACCTGGTCGTAGCGGACGAGACACCCACCGTCGGCCGGTGTGACCGTCCAGCGCGCCCAGCCCTCGATGTCGCCGGACATCGCGCCCTCCAGCACCCCGGCTGCCGGGTCGCGGCGCACTTCTCGGGCCGTGAAGGTCATGTCGTACGGCAGGAGCGACCGGATCCGGATCACGCCCGTGGTGTCGTCGACCCGCCGGACCTCGCACACCTGACGCCACCAGCGGGGGTAGCCCTCCGGCCGCACCAGCACGCCGTACACGGTGGCGGGCGGGGCCGGCAGGGCCCACAGACTGCGGAAGCGGTAGTGGGTCCAGTCCATGCGCAGAGTGTGCCCATACCGGGGCATTCCCCCACCGCATCTGAGTACCTTCTGAGTACGCGTACTCATGGCGCACCGCGTGACGTGGAGCACACTCCAGAGCGAGCGCCGCCGCCCGTGCGGCGGCGCTCTTCTCACGGTTTCCTACGAGGGCATCTTGTCGCCGACCAGTGCCAGGTTCTGGATCGCCGCCAGCCCGTACAGCGCGGTGGCGTTGGTGGACACCCAGGCCGCCTCGCTGCCCGGGACCAGGGCGGTCGGGCCCTCGATCTTCTTCGTGGACCAGTCGGTGGACTCCTTGTAGTCCCAGGTGTCCCGGCTGTTGTAGAACTGCTGCCACGCGCGGGCTGCCAGCGTGTCGTCGCCGGACTGGACGGCGGCGTAGGCGTCCTGGCGTGAGTGGCCCTGGAAGAGCAGCAGGGACCCGAAGTCGGAGCCGTAACGGGCCTTCTGCTCCGCCTTGGTGGCGTTGAAGTAGCGGCAGTAGTCGAGCCACGCCTCCTTGAACTTCGGCATGTCGATCTGGTCGATCAGCTCGGCGCACAGCTCGACCAGGCCGAACATCGCGGAGAGGTGCGAGACCCCGACCACGGGCTTGTCGGCGATGGCGAACTTGCCGGTGTCCAGGTCGTACAGCGCAGTGCCCTGGACGAAGCCGTTGGGCTGGGCGGCGATGGTCTCCATGGTGGACAGGACCCGCGCCTTGGCCTTCTCCCACTTGGGGCCGCGCCGCTCCCACTCGGTGAGCCAGGCGGAGACGAGGCCGCTCCAGTCGGTACCGAAGCCGATGGACAGGGCGTTGCGGTCGGGGGTGTACGGCTCGGTGCGGATCTTGCGGATGGGGTCGAGGACGAGGAAGGTCTCGTCGGAGTCGACGTTGGCGTGCATGAGGTCACCGACGCGCTCGTCGGCGGTGAGGAAGTAGTAGTAGCGCCGGTAGGTGGTGTTGGCAATGCGCTGCTGCTTGGCGCTGTCGGCGTAGTGCTGGACGCCGTGGCGGGTGCCGAGGCCCGCCCACTTGCCGATGTGGTAGACGTCGACCTCGCCGGTGTGCCGGGTCATCGCCTCGGCGAAGCGGAAGATGTCGGCGCGGCCCGAGCGCATGTACGCGAACCAGAGCCACAGGTCGGGCGAGAGCTCGGAGTTGTCCCAGGCGTAGCCGCCTACGTCGTAGCACCACTGGTGGCGGCTGGGGTCGTAGCTGTGCATGATGTCGCCGTAGTCCCAGAAGCCGTACCAACGGCGCATCTCCACCTGGTCCTTGTAGTAGGTGAAGAGGAAGTCGAGGTGGTCCTCGATCTTCGCCTTGGCGGCGGTGGAGCGGTCCGGTTCGGAGAACAGCTTGCCGAAGACGCCGGCCTTGATGAGCTGCTGGGGCGGGGCGGCGAGCTGCGGCGGGGTACGGACGGCCTCCACCTGCTTGGCCATCTGCTCGGCGTCGGGCGTGGACTCGTGGGCCCAGAAGAGGAGTTCGCTGGTGCGGGCGATGCCGTAGGGGGTGCCGAAGCCCGGTTCGTAGTCCTCGTAGGTGATGTTGAGGCCTTCGAGCTGCTCGGGGTAGGTGTCCTGGCCCATGCCGTCGTGGTAGAAGCGCAGGTCCATGGGCTGCGCCTCGGGCGACCAGAGCCAGAGGGTGACCTCGGCCTCGTCGGTGTGGGCGTCGCGGATGTCGAGCTGGGCGGGGAACTTCTCCCAGAAGTCGCGCAGCCCGAAGGCGAACCCGCCGCTCGCGCCGCCGACGTAACCGAATCCGCTGGCCCTCCGGCCGCCGCCCGCGGGGATCCAGCCGTACCCCTTCTTGGTGCGCTTGCGGACGGCGAAGCCGTCGGCGGACAGCTGCGAGAGGGTGTAGTCGCCCCACTCGGGGATGTACTGGAGGCGGGTGGTGACCCGCTGGTCCCACGTCGACGGGTCCGGCAGCTTCCTGCCCTCGAACTGGGCCGTCCGCACCGCCGCCCCCGGGTCGCGGCGCAGCCCGGTGATGCCCTTGACGGCCTCACGCAGCAGGCCGGTGCCCTCACCGCCGATGCGGATGTGCCGGTCGTAGGCCGCGTCGCGCATCGGCACGGTGAAGCGGACGCCGATGCCGCGGATGAAGTCGCCGCTCGCCTTGCCGGGCTCCTGGGTGCCGTCGTAGGTGATGGTGTGCACCATGCGGAAGGAGTCGGCGCCGGCGTAGAAGTAGAGCCGGATGGAGAACGGCAGCCAACTGCGGTCGCCCTTGCGGTGCTTGCCGTCGATACGGACGACCGCGCGGACCGGGCCCTCCTGCTCGACGGCGACCTCGGAGATGGCGCTCTCGAAGCGCTCGTACTTCACCGTGCCCTGGTCGCCGTCCTCGACTTCCGGCTGGCGCAGCAGCACGAGCCGCCCGTTCGTGGCGATCTCGGTGGAGCCGCGAGTGACCGACTTGACGAGGGTGGAGCCCGACTTGCCGATCTTTGCGGTGATGACACCAGTCGATATGTCGATGGTGCCGCCGCTCTTGTCGACGGTGACCTTCTTCTCGGGGGCGGCGGACTCCCCGGCCGTCAGCGTGAGCTTGCCGGAGCCCGAACTCACCGCGTGCGCGGTCCACTTGAGGGAGCCGTCGGGCCAGTGGGCGAGCGGCCACGACTGCACGGCGACCGCCTTGCCGTCCTCGTCCGTGAGCGCGAAGGTCTGGTCCTCCTGACAGGCGCCCTTCGGCCAGGGCACGCCGACCGTGGAGCCGGGAGCGGCGCCGAGACCGCCGTCCTCCAGCCAGTTCAGTGTGACCGGGTCCGCATCGGCGGGCGCGGATCTGGGCGCGGCCTGTGCGGTCGATCCGAGCGCCCAGCTGAACTGCGCGGCGGCGCCGGCGACGGCGGCCGTCTTGAGGAGGGACCTACGGGGGATGGGGGACATGGCCTTTCCTTTCCGTGCGAGTGCAGGGTGGTCAGGGGCATGACAGAGAGAGGTACGACGCCCCGGGGGCGCCGACCTGGTGCACCACCGGGGTCAGCGGTGCCGGTACCGCTCCTCCACGGCGACCGCCGCCGCCGCGACGGCCCCGAGGACGGGGACCGCCAGCGGCGCGACGAACAGGGCGGAACAGGCGACGACCGCCAGTCCGCCGACGAGCAGGAAGGACCCGGCCGGGTCCAGGACCGTCCGACGCCCGGCGTCCGCCAGCAGCGCCCGCCACCGGGCGCCCGGCGTCCACACCGCCGCCGCACGCAGCCCTGCGACGGTGAGCCCGATCAGCGCGAACAGGCCGACCGCCCCGACGAACGGCCCGCCGGGAATGCCGGCGCGCGCGGCCTGGACGTCCACCCAGACCGCGGCCACCGCCGCCCACCCGGCGAGCCCGACGATCCACCCGCCGCGCACGGCCGCCCGGAAGTCCACGACGAACTCCCGCCAGCCGCCGCCCTCGTGGGCCGTACTACGCCGCAGATGCCGTGCGCCGGCGGCGAAGGCCGCGGGGTAGGTGACGCCCCCGAGACAGGCCACGGCGATCCACACGCCGGTGAGCAGGCACTCGGCGAAGACCGCAAAGCGCTCGCCGAACACGGACTCCTTGCGCGGGGAGCGGGCCTTCACGCGTGCTTGCGCCATGGTGACCGCCTCAGCCCTTCAGTCCGGAGGTCGCCATACCGTCGATGAGGTAGCGCTGGAAGGCCATGAAGAAGGCGATGACCGGTATCAGCGCCACCAACGACATCGCGATCATGCTGCCGTAGTTGGAGATGCCCTCCTGGTCGCGGAACATCATCAGGCCGAGCGAAACGGTGTACTTCTCCGGGGTGTTGAGGTAGATCAACGGTCCCATGAAGTCGTTCCACGCGTTGATGAAGGTGAAGATCGCGCTGGTGATGATCGCGGGCCGGCTCAGCGGCAGCACGATCGACCAGTAGGTGCGCAGATGCCCGCAGCCGTCGAGCTTGGCAGCCTCGTCGAGTTCCTTGGGGAGCCCGCGCATGAACTGCACCATCAGGAACACGAAGAAGGCTTCCGTGGCCAGGAACTTGCCCGCGACGAGCGGCACCAGGGTGTCGGTGAGCTCAAGGTTGCGGAAGAGCACGTACTGCGGGATGAGCAGCACGTGGTACGGCAGCAGCAGCGTGCCGATCATCAGCGTGAAGAGCAGGTTCCTCCCGGCGAACCGGATCTTGGCGAAGGCGTACGCGGTCAGCGAGCTGGACAGCACCACACCGACCACGGCCAGGACCGCGTACATCAGCGAGTTGGTGAAGAAGCTGGTAATGGGGATGCCGGAGATGCCGTCGGCGAGCCCGGAGAAGTTCGCCCAGACCGGTTCGGTGGGCAACAGGTCGAGGCTGGCGATGATGTCCTTGCTCGGCTTGAACGAGGCACCGACCACCCAGATCACGGGATACAGGACGACCGCGAGCACGACGAGCGCGCCCACGTGCCAGGCGATCGATCCGACGCGCCGCCGCTCGTTCGCGGTGCGCAGGGCAGGGCTGGTGGCACTGGTCACTTGGCGGCCTCCTCGTAGTGCACCCACTTCTTCTGCGACCAGAACAGGACCGCCGTGACGAGCGCCACCGCGATCACCAGCGTCCAGGCCATCGCGGAGGCGAAGCCCATCTGGGCCTCCTTGAAGCCCTTCTGGTAGAGGTAACAGGTGTAGACGAGCGTGGCGTCGGCGGGCCCGCACCGGGTGTCGGAGACGACGTACGCGGAGCCGAACACCTGGAACGCGTGGATGGACTCCAGCAGCACGTTGAAGAACAGCACCGGGGAGATCATCGGCAGCGTGATGTTCCAGAACCGCCGCAGCGGACCGGCCCCGTCCACCTCGGCGGCCTCGTACAGCTCCTGCGGGACCTGCTTGAGGCCGGCCAGGAAGATGACCATCGGCGCGCCGAACTGCCAGATGCTCAGCGCCACCAGGGCGTAGATGACGTAGTCCGGGTTGCCGATCCAGCCGCCCACATCGAGACCGAAGATCTTCTGCGTACGGTCCACGATCGCGTCGTCCGAGAACAGCGCCCGCCACACGAAACCGACGGAGACGCTGGCGCCGATGAGCGAGGGCATGTAGAACGCGGCCCGGTACAGGCCCTGTCCACGCCGCTTCTGCGCGAGCAGCAGCGCCACTCCGAGCGCGAGCAGCAGCTTCAGCGGTGTGGCCACGACGACGTACTTCAGCGTGACCTCGACCGACTTCTGCCAGCGCGGGTCCTGGAACATCGTCGTGAAGTTGTCCAGCCCCACCCACTGGGGCGGCGTGAACAGGTTGTAGCTGGTGAACGCGTAGTACAGCGACGCGATCATCGGCCCCGCCGTGAGCAGCAGGAAGCCCGCGATCCACGGCGACATGAAGAGATAGCCGGCGAGGTTCTCGCGGCGCCGCCCGCCCCGCCCGGCGGCAGGAGCGGCGGGCCGCTTCTTCGCCGGGCGCGGGGGCGCTTCCTTGACGAGCGTCATGGTGGTACGTCCCCTCAGCCCGCGAACGCGGCCTTGGCCTCGCTGAACAGCGCCTTCGCGGCGTCGGCCGGCTTGGTCTTGCCCTGGGCGACCTCGCCGCCGAGGCGCAGGAACGCCGCCTCGATGACGTCCGTACCGGACGGGTGCGGGGTGATCTTCCCGAGGACACCGGCCGCGGCGACTTCCTCCTCGTACGCCTTGACGCCCTTGTTGTTGTCGTCGGTGGGCGTGAACGCCTCGTACTGCTCGGTCGTGGCGAGGATGCCGCGGTCGTAGCCCATGATCTTGCCGACCTCGGGGTCATGGACCATGAAGTCGATGAACTGGGCGACTTCCTTGGGGTGCTTGGTCCCGGAGAAGGCGCTGAGCATCAGCGAACCGAGGTACTGGCCGGTGTCCTTGCCGTCCGTGGTGGGGATCGGCGCGAGCCCGTAGTCGGACTCGCCCTCGCCCTCGTAGCGGATGGAGAAGTTGTCCCAGGTGAACTCGGACGCGGCGAGCCCCGCGGAGAGCGCGGACTTGGGCTTGACCTGCTCGACCTTCTTCGGGTCGGCGACGAGCCCGGACCGCACGCGCTTGTAGCCGTCCTCCCACCACTGCGTCAGATCGTCCTCGGTGAAGCCGAGATCGGAGTCGGTGAAGAAGGCCTTGCCGTTCTGACGCAGGTAGAGGTCGTAGAGGTACATGATGCTGAAGTAGCCGGTGTCACCGGCGATCTTCAGCTTGTCCTGGATCGTCTGCAGCGCGTCGAAGTACTCGTCCCAGGTCCAGCCGAACTTCGCCTCCACGCCCGCCTTCTTGAAGGCCTTGAGGTCGATGACGAGCGCCATGGTGTTGGCGCCGACGGGTATGCCGATCTGCTTGCCGTCGACCTGACCGTTCGCCAGAACGCCGTTGCGGAAGTTCTCCAGGCTCAGATTCCCGGCGTCCGCCTGCGCCTTGAGGTCCATCAGAACGCCGCGCTTGTCGTACTTGCGCAGAAAGCCGACCGCATTCTGGAAGACGTCCGGCGGATTCCCGCCGGAGGCCTGGGTCTGGAACTTCTCCCAGAAAGCCTCGTAGTCGGTGAATTCCGGCTTGATCTTGATCTTCGGGTACTTCTTCTCGAAGAGCGCGATCGTCTTCTTGATGGCGATGGTGCGCGGCTCGCCACCCCACCACGCGTAACGGAGCGTCACCGTTCCGTCTCCGGAACCACTGTCGCCACCGCACGCGGTCGTGGCACCCAGCCCGAGCGTGGCTGCCGAGGCCCCGGCCACCTTCAGGATCGTACGCCTCTCAACATTCCTGCTGGTTCCCATGGTTGGGCCCCCTCCCCGCAGCGTCATTGCCGACTGCATGAATCGTTTCAAGTAAGCGCTTGCTGGCACAAGCTACGAGGGGCCTCGGAGTGCGTCAATGATTCGGACAGGATTTTCTTGCGGAGCGGCTCCGTGATCCGACGCGATTCGGGGGCCGGGGGCGGAGGCGTGGGGTGACACCGCAGGTGAGACGGGTGCGGTCGGCTGGTCGGACGGTGGGCGGGGTGCCGTACGGGTGTGGCGTTCGGCTGAAAGACGTCGAAGGGGTGGGCGTCGGCAGGACGGTCGGCGAGGCGGGCGCGGATGGTGAACCGATCCGCGACGAAGCGGATCTTGGACCCGCTCAGGTGCGGTGAGGTGCTGCCCGCAGACACTGATCGATGCGGGCCCGGAGCGGGTGCGTCGGCCACGCGGCGAGGTCCGGCCCGCAGACGATGATCACTGCCGGGCTCGGAGCGGACACCGCCGTCGGCACGAACAACGGCGGCCCACCTGCACTCTCGCAGGTGGGCCGCCGTCTTCGGATGGTGGGCGATACTGGGTTCGAACCAGTGACCTCTTCGGTGTGAACGAAGCGCTCTCCCACTGAGCTAATCGCCCGGGCGCAGGAAGAACATTACCCCATGTCAGGCGGTGCCTGTGACCGGCGTCGGCCGGCACCTGAGCCCCAGGGCCTGCCCGGCGGATCATGCCGCAGACGCGGGGCTCGGCACGCCCATCTGCGCCGATGAGTCACCGCCGGTTTCCTGCGACCTGATCCGCCGGACAGGCCCTGCCCGCGGAGCAGCGGATCACTGGTTCTCGATCTTCCACGGCATCATGAGGCCGAACTTCCAGAGGTAGACACCGGCGAGGACACCGATGATCACGCAGCCGATCGTCGTCAGGATGATGTTGCGTCGCCGCACCCTGGGATCGAGGGCGCGCTGGGCCGCCTCGGTGACCTTGCGCTTGGTCCAGCGCAGGACCAGCTGGGCCCAGACGAACTCGGTCGCCCAGATCGCCATGCCGCCGAAGATGATCACCCAGCCCGGTCCGGGCAGCGGCAGCAGGATGATGCCGCCGACCACGACCGCCAGGCCCACGAGGAAGACGCCGACCTGCCAGCTCACATGGAGCAGTCGGCGCCCCTTGATGAATTCCGGCGCCCTCGAGCCGAGCCCCCGCTCGTGCTGCACCTCGTCCCGCTTCGTCTCGTCCGCCGCCACGGCCGCCTCGCCAGGCTCGCTACTCCCCGTGTTCATACGGCCAAACCCTACCCGACCGAATCCGATCACCGGAATGGACGCACCCGACGAACGGGTTCTCGGCCGGAAGAGTTACGTAAAGACACGCAAAACACTCAGAGGGGTTTACAACGGCACCGTAGGTGGCATGTCGATTTCGCCGACGTGCGAATCCCCGAGCGCACACTGAGCGAAAGGCCCTGGCGCTTATGAACACCACGGTCAGCTGCGAGCTGCACCTGCGCCTCGTTGTGTCGAGCGAGTCCTCCCTGCCTGTCCCCGCAGGCCTGCGGTACGACACGGCCGACCCCTACGCCGTGCACGCCACCTTCCACACCGGAGCCGAGGAAACCGTCGAGTGGGTGTTCGCCCGCGACCTCCTCGCCGAAGGGCTTCACCGGCCCACCGGCACCGGCGACGTCCGCGTCTGGCCGTCGCGCAGTCACGGTCAGGGCGTCGTGTGCATCGCCCTGAGCTCCCCGGAGGGGGAGGCGTTGCTCGAGGCCCCGGCGCGGGCCCTGGAGTCGTTCCTGAAGCGGACCGACGCCGCCGTGCCACCCGGCACCGAGCACCGGCACTTCGATCTCGATCAGGAGCTCTCGCACATTCTGGCGGAAAGCTAGGCGAGGCCTCACAGAGCTGCCCGACGCCGTCCAACTCGGGGAGACGGCTCGGGCCAGGACAACCGCATACGGCACACACCGACGTCGCCACCGTGCACCTCCGCGGGGCGGCGCCGGTGCGCGTATTTCGCCCCCGCCCCGCCTTCCGGGAACCGCGCTGCCGCCGGCCGGCGTTCTACCGGCAGGCGCAGGCTGGTGCGGGGCGCAGGCAGTGGGGCGCCGTTCCGCGAGCCACTACCATCGGCCAGCATCGGCGGGCGCCTGCCCGACCCCCAGGCCAGGGAGCGAAACGTGCTGATCACCCACGACACCCGGTGCGCGCTCGACACCGTGGTCGATCTGGTGAACACCGCACCGGAGGACGACACGACGCCGGACGGGCTGCCGGATGTCGCGGCTCTCGCGGATTTTGTACGAAAGCACGAGATCAGCGACGTCGGGGTGCTCTCGGAGTTCGACCTCTCGGCAGTCCGCAAGATCCGGAGCCGGTTCGCCGGGATCTTCGCGGCGGCGGACGCCCGGACCGCGGCCGGAATGATCAACGATCTGGTCGCCGCCGCCGGCACCACGCCCCGGCTCACGGACCACGACGGCTACGACTGGCACGTGCACTACTTCGCGCCCGGCGCCTCCGTGGCCGATCACCTCGCGGCCGACTGCGGCATGGCGCTCGCCTTCTTCGTGGTCGCCGGGGAACAGGAACGGCTGCGGCGCTGCGAGGCCCCCGACTGCCGACGCGCCTTCGTCGATCTCTCCCGCAACCGTTCGCGCCGCTACTGCGACAGCCGCACCTGCGGAAACCGCCTGCATGTAGCCGCGTACCGGGCTCGACGCAAGGAGGCGACGGGCTGACGACGCCCGGCGGGACGGGCGGCGGTCGGCGGAAGCGGGACACCGGTGCCGACGCGGTGCCCGGCGGGTGGCGCCGGGGACCGCGCGTACGGCTCAGAGCAGCAGCAGATCGTGCAGCGCAGCCATGAGCAGCAGACACCCGATCACCGCAAGGAAGATCATCAGCGGTGGCTGGGAAAGGGCGAAAAGGCACCCGCGCGGCTCGTCCTGAGGTGGCGCGGCGTCGCTCTGTGTCGTGTCCAGCATCTCGCGGGCGATGATGGCGCAGCAGACACCCCCTACGCGATCAACACGCTCGGAAGATACGGGAGTTCGCCGAATTCCATGATCTTGTGCACGATCGGTGTCTCAGGCCGTCCGGCTTACGACCGCACGCGATCTCTGGTTCGTTTCAGTCATCGGGCCGACGTCATATGCCGTGCTTCTTCAGGATGGCCTCGATATCGCTGAAGTCGTCCGCGGAATCGGCCCGGGGCCCCGGCTGGGGCCTGGCCGTCGCAGAGGAGGCCGGACCCAGCGAAGGCGCGGAGGCGTGCGGGGCCAGGGCGTCGGACTGGGCCGCCTTGGCTGCCTTGCGCTCCTTGCGGGTGCCGCCCCGGCGCCGCTCCACCGCGCGTGTGCCGGCGAACAGCAGCCAGGCGCCGCCGAGCACGCCGAAGCCGGCCCAGGCCGTGGGGCTGAAGGCGGTGTCGGCGGCCCACTGAACGACCCCGGTCATCACCAGACCGAGGGGGACGAGTGAGTAGGCGGCGATACGGACGGCCGTGAGGAAGCGCTTGCGGTACGCCGTCACCGCCGCGATGCCCAGGCCGGCCGCGGCAACGGCGGAACAGACGGTCTCGGCAATCATCCGGTCCTCCATGCGGGCTCGGTCGGGCAGGGGGCGCTTCGCCCCTTCCATCCTGCACCCCCCGCGCCCTCGCAGGCCACGCTCCGACCGGACATCAGGGACATCTCCGGGTCAGCTCCTCCGCAGGTGCCGGTTCGGACGTATGGCCGCACGCGTTCCGGCAACCGCGGCCCGACCAGTCCGAGGTCCCGGTTGGGCCGGTCGAACCACGGCTGGGAGACTGGGGTTCATGAACGACTCCTCCCCGACCCGCCCCGCGCCCGTCCTCGACATCTGGTGCGAACTCCAGTGCCCGGACTGCCGTAGTGCCCTGGACGACATCCGCGCGCTGCGCGCCCGCTACGGCGACCGGCTCGAGCTGCGGCTGCGGCACTTCCCGCTGGAGAAGCACAAGCACGCCTTCGCCGCCGCGCAGGCCGCCGAGGAGGCCGTGGAGCAGGGGCAGGGGTGGCCGTATGTCGAGGCCGTGCTGGCTCGGGTGGAGGAGCTGGACCGTAGGGGGGAACCCTTCCTGGTCGAGGTGGCCGGTGAACTCGGCCTGGACGCCGAGGAGTTCGACACCGCCCTCGTCGACGGCCGGCACATCCTGATCGTGGACGCGGACCAGGCCGAGGGCAAGGCGATCGGCGTGACCGGCACCCCGACGTATGTCATCGGAGGGGAGCGTCTCGACGGCGGCAAGAGCCAGGAGGGGTTGCGCGAGCGCATCGAGGAGATCGCGGACCGGCTGCTGGCCGAGCGGGATTGAACCCGGAGCGGGGCTCAGAGCAGGTTCTTGTACAGGAAGTACCTCACCGGCACATAGCCCAGTGACTCGTAGAGCCGCTCGGCCGGAGTGTTGCCCGCGAAGACGTTGAGGCGCAGGACTTCCTTCCCGGCGTCCACCGCCTGCCTCTCGGCCAGCAGCATCAGTGAGCGGCCGTGGCCCTGGCCCCGGAAGCGCTCGTCGGCCTCGACGTCGTAGACGTACGCCATGTCCTCGGTCAGCGCGAGCCACAGGGTGCCGACCCTGGTGCCCTCGTGCTCCAGGACACTGAGCAGCATGTTCTCGGTCGCGACGCCGTGCGGGAGCAGATGGGCGTGGTCCCGTTCCGCCTTGGTCCATGCCTCGTCCTCGGCCACCCCGCGGTCGATCCAGCTCTGCGCGTAGTGGGCCTTGTTGTAGGCGAGCCACGGCCCGTACTCCGCGGGCGTCATGGGCCTGCCCCGGCTGCCCGCGGGAAGTTCGGGCGCCATGGCGCCGAGGGCCTTCTCCATGCCGCGGTTGCGTTCGACGTAGCCGAGCGCTGCGACGAACCGCAGCGCGGTGGCGTCGGCGGGCACCGTGATCTCGATCCGGCTGCAGCCCCAGCCGCGCGCCACCTCCTCGGCGGCCAGCGCGGCCACGGTGCCCCGGCCGCGTCCGCGGTCCGCCTCCTCGATGCGCAGGTCGCGGATCTGGGCGACCCTGGGCCCGAAGAGGGCGTGTGTCGCGAGGTGTATCGCGCCGACGGGGCGGCCGTTCACGCACACGTGGTAGTGGCGGGACAGCGCCCCGTCGGCTGCGCGCTGAAGCGGCTCGATCGGCCGCAGGGTGGTGGTCATCAGGGGTGTTCTACCCGCCGCGGCGATCCGCGTCAGCCGAATTTCCGCGGCGTCTGCCGTCAGGGATCGAGGTCGTTCCCGGACCGCTCGTCGAAGACCCGCATGGCCTTGGCGGTCACCGGGCCCGGGGCGCCCGGCAGTTCCCGCTCGTCGACGCGGTGGACGGCCTGGATGTCGCGCAGCGTGGAGGTCAGGAAGACCTCGTCCGCCCGCTCCAGGACGTCCAGCGGGAGGTCCGTCTCCTTGGCGCCGGTCCACTCGACGGTCAACGCGCGCGTGATGCCGGCGAGGCAGCCGGAGGCGAGGGGCGGGGTGTGGATCTCGCCGTCGAGGACGACGAAGACGTTGGAGCCGGTGCCCTCGCAGAGCTGTCCGACCGTGTTGGCGAACAGCGCCTCCGACGCGCCCTGTTGGTGGGCGCGGGCCAGGGCGACGACGTTCTCGGCGTACGAGGTCGTCTTCAGGCCGGTGAGCACGCCGCGCTCGTTGCGGGTCCAGGGGACCGAGATCACGGCGGTGGAATCGGGGCGGCGCGGGGTCTCGCCGAGGGCGACGACCAGGGTCGGGCCGTGCTCGCCGCGGTCGGAGCCGAGCGGGCCGTGGCCGCCGGTGTACGTGATGCGCAGCCGGCCGAGCGGCATGGGGTTGGCCTCGAGGACGGCGGCGCAGCCACGGCGGACCTCGTCGAGGTCCGGGTCGGGCAGGCCGAGGCCACGGGCCGAGCGGGTCAGCCGGTCGAGGTGCCGGGTGAGCGCGAACGGCCTGCCGTCCACCGCCTTCACGGTCTCGAAGATGCCGTCGCCCACGGTCAGCCCGTGGTCGAAGACGGAGACGCGGGCGGATTCGATGTCCTGCAGCCCGCCGTCGAGCCAAAGCTTCACTGGTCGCTTCCTCGCAAGTCGGTACCGGGGGCGTCGGACCGGCCGGGGATCCAGGGGGTGCCCCCCGGGCCGGCACAGCACGTCGTCAGTCCCTCTCCACTCACCTCGTACGCCCCCGACGCTACCGCGAGCAGCCTGGCCGCCTTCAGTTCGGTCTCCCGCCACTCCCCCTCGGGGTCCGACCCCCAGGTGATACCCGCGCCCGTGCCGAAGCGCAGCACGCCCTCCGCCCGGTCGATCCAGAAAGTGCGGATGCCGACGGCCAGCTCGCCCACTCCCCGGTCGGCGTCCACCCAGCCGATGCCGCCGCAGTACGGCCCCCGGGGTGCCGTCTCCAGCGCGTCGATGATCCGCAGGGCGCTCGACTTGGGGGCACCGGTGACCGAGCCGGGCGGGAAGGCGGCGTCGAACAGTTCCGGCCAGCCCGCGTCGGCACGCAGTTCGCCGCGGACGGTGGAGACGAGGTGCACCAGTCCCGGGTGCTTCTCCACGGCGCACAGGTCGGGGACGGTCACGGTGCCGGTGGCGCAGACGCGCCCGATGTCGTTGCGGACCAGGTCCACGATCATCACGTTCTCGGCGTAGTCCTTCGCCAGGAGGTCCGCCTCGGTGCGGCCGGTGCCCTTGATCGGCCCGGACTCGACGGTGCGGCCGGCGCGGCGCAGGAAGAGCTCCGGGGACGCGGTGGCCGTCTCGACGCCGTGCTCCGGCAGCCGGATCGTTCCTGCGTACGGTGCCGGGTTGCCGCGGGCCAGCAGTGCGGTGAGGGCTTCCACGTCGGCGTCCGGTGCGATCGGCGCGGAGAGCACCCGGCAGAGGTTCGCCTGATAGACCTCGCCGGCCGCGATGTGCTCACGGATGCGGCGCACGCCCGCCATGTACGCGGCACGGTCGAGTGACGACGTCCAGTCACCGACGTCCGGTCCTCGCCACCGCCCCGGCACCGGGGCGGGTACCGGCTCCTGTCGTACCTCCGCGAAACGCGCGCAGGTCAGACGGCCCTCGAAGTCCGCGACAACGGCCCAGAAACCGGCGGAGTCCAGGGCCGAGGGGTCGCTGGTGACATCGAGGAGGCCGGTGGCGACACGGTCGCCGAAGCGGGCGAGAGGAGGGAGGTCGAGCACGTTGCCGAGTCTATGGCGGGTGTCCCGCAGGTGGCCCGGGCGTGTCCTTCCCGGTGGTCCGACCGCGTCCGTGACCAGGTGCAGGGCAGCACGCTGCACAAACGCGTTTTTGTACTGGCCCCGGAATCCGCTAGAGTTCAACACGTCGCCGGGACGCGCAAGCCGACCGAAACGACAGGCGGACGTAGCTCAGTTGGTAGAGCGCAACCTTGCCAAGGTTGAGGTCGCGAGTTCGAGCCTCGTCGTCCGCTCGAAGGAAGTGGGGATCCTCCCGGTCCCCTACACTCCTGGTGGAGTGGCCGAGAGGCGAGGCAACGGCCTGCAAAGCCGTCTACACGGGTTCAAATCCCGTCTCCACCTCCAAGGACGATTAGCTCAGCGGGAGAGCGCTTCCCTGACACGGAAGAGGTCACTGGTTCAATCCCAGTATCGTCCACTGGTCCGCAAGGACCTCGATCCGCAAGGATCCCCGCGCGATTAGCTCAGCGGGAGAGCGCTTCCCTGACACGGAAGAGGTCACTGGTTCAATCCCAGTATCGCGCACGCAGTGCCCGTGATCGGCTCCTCGGAGTGACGTGGAGTGATCATGGTCCCGAGGACGATTAGCTCAGCGGGAGAGCGCTTCCCTGACACGGAAGAGGTCACTGGTTCAATCCCAGTATCGTCCACACGCCCCGGAACCCCCGGCCGTCTCGTACGGCCGGGGGTTCCGTCGTGAGCACGTAGTGTCGGGCTCAGCTGGAGAACAGCATGCGACCGAAGCTCTTGTGGCGGCGGCTGTCGTGGTGGCCCCCGTGGTGGCCGCCGTGCGGAGCACCCCAGGCGGGGGCGGACGGGGCAGGGTAGGACTGCGCGGCGGGCGGGGGCGGCGGGCCCGGTTGGGACCACTGGGACTCGAGGCGGGTCAGGGCCTCCAGCTCGCCGTAGTCCAGGAAGATCCCGCGGCAGTTTGCGCACTGCTCTATCTGGACGCCGTTGCGGTTGTACGTGTGCATCGGCGCGTGGCACTTCGGACACTGCATGCTCGGCTCAACTCCTCGCCGTTCGGTCCTGCTTCGCGTATCGCCAGAACAGACTCTGTCCGGCTGCGGTCGGTTGCACCCTACTTCGCGTCGTTCCGGGGCAACTGGGCGGGGAGGGAGCCATTCGGGCACAGGCGTCGACGAGGGACTGTTCCACCTCGTCCAAGGGGCGGTCCGCAACGACGGCCTTGGCGATGGCGAGGGCGGCGGTCTGCACGGTGAGCGCGCGGGCGGGGACGTCCAGGGCGGGCCAGGGGTCGCCGGTCGTCGGGACAGCGGGGCCGTCGGCCACACGGTAGGCGGTCAGGAAGCGGGTCCACTCGTCGGGCGTGAGCAGCCCGCAGGCGTACCAGGCGGCCGGGCGGGCCAGGTCCCAGGCCGCGGGGCCCACGCCTAGGTCGTCGATGTCGATCAGCAGCCAGGGCCCGGCGGGTACGGGGTGGCGGACGAGCTGGCCGAGGTGGAGGTCGCCGTGGCAGAGAGTGCTGGTGTCCGCAGGGGGGCCTCGGCGCGGGCCCAGGCGGGAGGGCTGCCCAGGCGCGCAGGACCAGGGGTGCCGCGGGGTGCGGGCGGCCGGCGGAGCGGAGACGGGCGATGGCGCGGGCCGCCTTGGCCGGGCCGCGCATGGGTGGGAGGGGGACGGGGGGTGGGGTGCGGTGGAGGCGGGCGAGGAGGGTGGCGGCGGCCTCCCAGGGGGCCTGGTCCGGGGCGTCGGGGTCGACGGGGGTGCCGTACGGCCAGAAGGTGACGAGGCGGCCGTGCAGGGTGACCGGCGTCGGGCTGAGCGGGGACAGCAGGACGTCGGGATGCGGGTCGCCGTGGTGAGGCGGGGGGTGAGTCCGACGGGGTCGGTGCCCGGGGCGTGGGCCTTGGCGACGGTGGCTGCGTGCCGGACGACTGTGGCGTCGGGGCGGTCGGCGAGGGTGACGGTGGCTCCGCAGGCGCAGGTGTCGGCGTGCGGATGGGCTGCGTGTCTGGCCCGGGCGGTCAGCTCGAAAAGCAGCGGGGTTGTCACGGGTCTCCCTCGGCGTGGGACGGTTTTAGCGAGGGTACGGCCGTGAGGCTCGGCGGGTGCGGGGCGTTGGGGCTGCGGGGGGTCGCGCAGCCCGGCGCCGTGAAGCCGCCCAGGCGCAAAGCAATGCCGGCGCAGCTCCCCAGCTGCGCCGGCATTTTGCCGTCCGCCGCACCCCCGTCCCCACGGGGTTATGGGTGGATGTCCCCGCCCGGACCGCTCTTCCGGGCCTGGGGTCGCCGCTCAGCGCCCCAGCATCACGCCCACGGACGACGCCTGTGTGGCCACTGTCTCCCAGCCGTCGAAGACGACGAGGAGCAGGACCGCCAGGGGAAGGGCCATTGCCGTTGCCACCAGGGGGTGGCGGCGGCCCGTACGGCGAGGGCGGAACGCGGCGTACGCCTTGCGCCCCTGCGTGCGGATCGCCGTCCGCGGTGCCGTGAAGGCCATGGTCCCTCTCCTGACCGTTCTCAGTTGTCGTTGGCAGCGGCGGGTGTCTGACCTCGGGGGACGAGTGCTGCACCCGCCGCTTGACCTCAAATCTAGGGGCGCGGCGGGTGCGGGGCGTCATGCCCTCGTACCGATTGGCGGGCCTCCCGGAGGATGAGCGGTCACCTGGGGAGTACTCCCCTGGGTGGAGACGCGGTCCTAGGTCTCCGGGTCTTCCCGGAGGGGACGTCCGATGTGTCCGGGCTTTTCCGAGCTGTCCTCACGCGGTACCGGCTGCTCGACCAGGGCCAGGACCCGGTTCGCCATGAAGCGGGCCGTACGGATCACAGACCCGTTTCGGGTGACTTCGCTCACTTCCACGACGCCCCAGCGTACCGCCGTCTCCACCCTGCGGCCCGCCCTGCTCGCCACCACCTCGTACGTACGTGTCGTGTCCCCGGCGTCCACGACTATCTCGACTCGGTCACCCTTCACGGGTCCAATCCCCCTTCTACGACGGGTGGTTGGATGCGGAAGGAGGACGAAGCCGCCCTGCCCGCACGCTCCTTGACCACCCCTCAAGTCTCCCACCCGGCACTGACAATCCGTCGGGCCGAGAGGGCGCGGCCTCTGCGCGCACACGGCCACGGAAACGTAAGCTGTGCCACGTCACACGGACCGGGCAGCGGGGATGAAAATGGCGATGATGCGCCTGAGGCGCGAGGACCCGCGCGTCGTCGGCTCGTTCAGGCTGCACAGACGGCTCGGCGCGGGCGGGATGGGCGTTGTCTACCTGGGCTCCGACAAGAAGGGGCAGCGGGTCGCACTGAAGGTGATCCGGCCGGACCTGGCGGAGGATCAGGAGTTCCGGTCACGGTTCGCGCGCGAGGTCTCCGCCGCCCGGCGGATCCGGGGCGGGTGCACGGCGCGGCTGGTGGCGGCGGATCTGGAGGCGGACCGGCCGTGGTTCGCCACGCAGTACGTACCGGGGCCCTCCCTGCACGACAAGGTCGCCGACGAGGGGCCGCTGCGCGCGGCGGACGTCGCCGCGGTCGGGGCCGCTCTTTCGGAGGGGCTCGTCGCCGTGCACGAGGCCGGTGTGGTGCATCGCGATCTGAAGCCCTCCAACATCCTGCTCTCCCCCAAGGGCCCGCGGATCATCGACTTCGGTATCGCCTGGGCCACGGGGGCCTCCACGCTCACGCACGTCGGCACGGCCGTGGGCTCGCCCGGTTTCCTCGCCCCCGAGCAGGTCCGCGGCGCGGCGGTCACTCCGGCCACGGACGTGTTCTCGCTGGGTGCCACGCTCGCCTACGCGTCGACCGGAGACTCGCCCTTCGGGCACGGCAGTTCCGAGGTGATGCTGTACCGCGTGGTCCACGAGGAGGCCCAACTGCACGGCGTTCCCGACGCGCTGGCCCCGCTCGTACGGGCCTGTCTGGCGAAGGACCCCGAGGAGCGGCCCAGCACGCTCGAACTGTCGCTGCGGCTGAAGGAGATCGCGGCTCGTGAGGCGCAGGGCCTTCTGGACGGACGGCCGCCCGCGCCGCGCTCCGGTGAGGCGGACCGGCCCACCGGCCGGCTTGCCGACACCTACCCCGACCGCCCGCTGCGCCGTCCGCCAGGGCAGGCGGGCGCGCCCGGGATTTCCACGACCCGGGGTCCGGGCGCGCCCCGGGGTTCGGCGCCGGTGCGGGGCGGAGCTCCCGCGCGCGGCACGTCGCCGCGGGGCGGGGGTGCGCCGTCGGCCCGGTCCGGGGCGGGGCTCACGCCGGCGTCGAGGAACACGCCCGCTTCCCGCAGTACGACCCGGTCCGGCGGCGGGAACCGGCCCGTGCCGCGCGGTACCGCAGGGCGTCCGGGGCCCCGGAACACCGGCGCCGGGCGGCGGCCGGCCAATCCGCGGCTGCTGCGTCAGCGGCTGTTCGTGTTCGTCGTGGTGACGCTGCTCGTTGCGCTCGGCATCGGCGTGGTGCAGGGCTGCCAGGGGCCGGCCCGGGGGCTCGGCGGCGAACGCGAGCGGCAGGAGCGCGTCCAGCCGGACCACCGGCCGCTGGACGAGGACGCGTTGATGTCCGAGCGGTTCGAGTCGACGATCGAGCAGTCCGCGCCCGAGTAGGGCCTACGTCCGGGGGCGTCGGCCCGAGGAGGGCCTACTCCTGGGGGCGGCCGGTCGCCACCGCGTAGAAGGCGACCGCGGCCGCCGCGCCCACGTTGAGGGAGTCGACGCCGTGGGACATCGGGATGCGGACCCATTCGTCGGCGGCGACCAGGGCCTGGGTCGACAGGCCGTCGCCCTCGGCGCCGAGCATCAGCGCGACCCGGTCCATCCGGTGCGGGGCCGCCTCGTCGAGGCTTCTCGCCTTCTCGTCGGGGGTGAGGGCGAGGAGCGTGAAACCGGCCTCGCGGACCGACTCCAGGCCCTTGGGCCAGGTGTCCAGGCGGGCGTACGGCACGGAGAAGACCGCGCCCATCGAGACCTTGACGCTGCGACGGTAGAGGGGGTCCGCGCAGTCCGGGGAGAGCAGGACCGCGTCCATGCCGAGGGCGGCGGCCGAGCGGAAGATCGCGCCGATGTTGGTGTGGTCGTTGACCGACTCCATGATCACGACCCGGCGGGCGGTCTGGAGGAGTTCGGCGGCCGTGGGCAGCGGCTTGCGCTGCATGGAGGCGAGCGCGCCGCGGTGCACGTGGTAGCCGGTGACCTGTTCGGCGAGCTCCGGGCTGACCGCGTAGACGGGGGCGGGGAGCTCGTCGATGACGTCGCGCATGACGTCGACCCACTTGGCGGAGAGCAGCATCGAGCGCATCTCGTAGCCGGAGTCCTTCGCCCGGCGGATGACCTTCTCGCCCTCGGCGATGAACAGGCCCTCGGCGGGTTCTCGCTTGCGGCGCAGTTCCACGTCGGTCAGGCCTGTGTAGTCGTGCAGGCGCGGGTCGTCGGGGTCCTCGACGGTGATGAGATCGGCCACAGGGTGATACTGCCTTGTCCTGGGTGTGGTGCCAACGGCTCGGGACGAGTTGTGTTACCCGCGGTTACGCGGAGGGATGCGGGCCCACGTTCACGACCGCGCCGACGACGATGACGGCCGGCGGCTTCACCTCCTGCGTACGCACCGCCTCGGCGACCGTCGCGAGGGTCGCGTCGACGCGGCGCTGGGCGGCCGTCGTGCCCTCCTGGACGAGGGCGACCGGGGTGTCGGCCGGCTTGCCGTACGCGACCAGGGTCTCGGCGATCTTCCCGATCTTGTCGACGCCCATGAGGATCACCAGCGTGCCGGTCAGTTTGGCGAGGGACGGCCAGTCGACGAGGGAGCGCTCGTCGTCGGGGGCCACATGGCCGCTGACCACCGTGAACTCATGGGCCACGCCGCGGTGGGTGACCGGGATTCCGGCCGCGCCCGGGACCGAGATCGAGCTGGAGATGCCGGGGACGACCGTGCACGGGATGCCCGCCTCGGCCAGTGCCTGGGCCTCCTCCATGCCGCGACCGAAGACGAACGGGTCGCCGCCCTTGAGCCGTACGACCGACTTGCCCTGCTTGGCATGCTCGATCAGCGCGTTGTTGATGGCCTCCTGGGCCATGAAACGGCCGTACGGGATCTTCGCCGCATCGATCACCTCGACGTGCGGCGGGAGTTCGGCGAGCAGGTCGCGAGGGCCGAGGCGGTCGGCGATGACCACATCGGCCTCGGCGAGCAGGCGCCGGCCGCGGACCGTGATCAGGTCCGGGTCGCCGGGGCCGCCACCGACGAGGGCGACGCCCGGGGTGCGGGTGCGGTGGTGGGGGGCGACGAGGGTGCCGTCGCGCAGGCCCTCGACGACCGCGTCGCGGATGGCGGCGGTGTGGCGGGGGTCGCGGGACTTGGTGTCGGTGGTGAGGACCGCGATGGTGACGCCCTCGCTGTGGCCCGTCGCCGGGGTCCAGGCCGTGGCCGCGTCGGCGTCGTCGGAGCGGACGCACCAGACGCGGTGCCGTTCCGCTTCGGCGGAGGCCTGGGTGTTCGCCGTGTGGTCGCTGGTGGCGATGAGGGCGTACCAGGCGTCGGCGAGGTCGCCGTCCTGGTATCGGCGCTTCGCCCAGGTGATCTCGCCCGATTCCGCCATCGCTTCGACCGAGGGGGTCGCTTCCGGGGACACGAGGAGGATGTCCGCGCCTGCCGCGATGAGGGCCGGGAGGCGGCGCTGGGCGACCTGGCCGCCGCCGAGGACGACCACTTTGCGGCCGGTGAGGCGGAGGCCTACGGGGTAGGCGGGGTGTTCGGCCATGAGGGTGCGGCTCCTCTTTACGGCGATGCGGGGCCCTGACGTGCGGATTTTACGGTGCGGGTGGGGAAGGCGGCGCAGGTGTCCGGTGGCTGAGCATCGTTGCCGGGTGCGGGTGCGTGGGTCCGTGCCCACCCTCCCCACTCTCGGCTTCGCTCGAGCGGGGCACCCTCATCACCCTGCGGAACGACTGCCCACGGACCCACGGCGTTGCCCACCGGACCCACGGCGTTGCCCACGGACCCTGTGCGAACCCCCACGGCCGCTGTACGAACCGGCGCTGCCCACGGAACTCCGTACGAACCGGCGTCCGCCTCGCGTCGGCTCAGGGGCCGCTACTTCTCGGTGACCCCCGCTGAATCGAACGTCGCCACCTCATGCATTGCTCTCGCCGTGCTCTGGACCATCGGGAGGGCCAGTAGGGCGCCCGTGCCCTCACCCAGGCGGAGGTCGAGGTCGACCAGGGGGCGCAGGCCGAGCTTGTTGAGGGCCGCCACGTGGCCGGGCTCGGCGCTGCGGTGGCCTGCGATGCAGGCGGCGAGGACCTCGGGGGCGATCGCGCGGGCGACCAGGGCCGCGGCACCGGCGCTGACGCCGTCCAGGATCACCGGCGTACGAAGGGACGCTCCGCCGAGGAGGAGGCCGACCATGGCGGCGTGTTCGAGGCCGCCGATCGCGGCGAGGACGCCGATCGGGTCGGCCGGGTCGGGCTGGTGGAGCTCGATGGCGCGGCGCACGACCTCCGTCTTGCGCGCGAGGGTCTCGTCGTTGATGCCGGTGCCACGGCCGGTCACTTCCGCCGGGTCGGTGTCCGTGAACACCGAGATCAGGGCCGCCGAGGCCGTTGTGTTGGCGATCCCCATCTCGCCGGTGAGCAGGGCCTTGTTGCCGGCCGACACCAGGTCGCGGGCGGTCTCGATACCCACCTCGATGGCTTGCCTGGCCTCCTCGCGGGTCATCGCCGGGCCGGTGGTCATGTCGGCCGTGCCCGGGCGGACCTTGCGGGGCAGCAGGCCCGGGGTGGCCGGAAGCTCCGCGGCGACGCCCACGTCGACGATGCAGACCTCTGCACCCACCTGGCTGGCGAAGGCGTTGCAGACCGCTCCCCCGCCGAGGAAGTTGGCCACCATCTGCGCGGTGACCTCCTGCGGCCAGGGGGTGACGCCCTGGGCGTGCACACCGTGGTCGCCGGCGAAGATCGCGACGGCCGCGGGCTCCGGGATCGGCGGCGGGCACTGGCGGGACAGCCCGGACAGCTGCGCGGAGATGATCTCCAGCATGCCGAGCGCACCGGCCGGCTTGGTCATCCGCTTCTGCCGCTCCCACGCCTCGCCGAGCGCCTTGGCGTCCAGCGGGCGGATCTGCGCGACGGTCTCGCCGAGCAGGTCGTGCGGTTCCTCGCCGGGCAGGGCGCGGCGGCCGTACGTCTCCTCGTGCACGACCCACGACAGCGGGCGGCGCTTGGACCAGCCCGCCTGCATCAGCTCCGGCTCGTCCGGGAACTCGTCGACGTACCCCACGCACAGGTAGGCGACGACCTCCAGGTGCTCGGGCAGACCGAGAGCGCGTACCATCTCACGCTCGTCGAAGAAGCTGACCCAGCCGACGCCGAGGCCCTCGGCGCGGGCAGCGAGCCAGAGGTTCTCGACCGCGAGCGCGGAGGAGTACGGCGCCATCTGCGGCTGGGTGTGCCGGCCCAGGGTGTGGCGACCGCCGCGGGTCGGGTCCGCGGTGACGACGATGTTCACCGGGGTGTCGAGGATCGCCTCGATCTTCAGTTCCTTGAACTGCTTCGCCCGCCCCTTCGGCAGCGACTTGGCGTACGCGTCGCGCTGACGCATGGCCAGGTCGAGCATCGCGCGCCGGGTCTCGGCGGAGCGGATGACCACGAAGTCCCAGGGCTGCGAATGGCCCACGGAGGGTGCGGTGTGGGCGGCCTCCAGGACGCGGAGGAGCACCTCGTGCGGGATGGGGTCGCTGCGGAAGCCGTTGCGGATGTCACGGCGCTCGCGCATGACCTTCAGTACGGCCTCGCGCTCGGCGTCGTCGTAGGGGGGCGCGGCCGGGCCGGTGGACTGCCGCGCTTCTGCCACTTCGGCCGTGCCCTCTTCCTGGTCGGCGACCCGGGTGTCCAGGTCCTCCGCGTGCTGTACGAGTTCCGCGAGTTCGGGGGCCGGCTCCGTGTCGGCCTCGCGGGGGGCCGGGACGGTGGCCACGGGTTCGGGACTCGCCGGGATCTCGGCCCCCTGCTCCTGCGTGGGGAGGACGACAGGGTGCGGCGGGGTGGGAGCCAGGTGCGGGGTGGTCGGCAGCGAGCCCTCCACCGGGATGAACCGGCCCACGGGCTGGTCCGGCTGAGGCTCCGGCGGGAGACCGGCCGCGGCCACGTCCTGCGGCTGCGCCTCCGCGGGCTGCTGGGCCGGGGCGGGGGTCGCCTCCGGGGCAGGCGTGGCTGCGGCCGCGTCCGCCGTGGGCTCGGGCTGCGGAACGGGGCGCTCCGCTGCAAGCTGGTCGGCGGTGTGGTCCGTGACGGGGGCGGAGGGGTCTGTGGCGGAGGGACCGGTCACGTCGTGAGCCTCCCCGGCCGGGGCACCCGGCTGCGCGTCCTGCACGGGTGGCGTGGCCTCGGCCGTCTGCAGGGCCTGTTGCTGATCGGCGTCGGGGGTTGGGGGGACGACGGTTCGGTGGAGGTGGCCGCAACGGGAGCGGGGGGAGCGTCCGTGGGCTGGGGCTGCGCGGCGTCCGTGACGGCGGGGGCGCCGGGGCCGTGTCCGAGAGCTGCGCGGGCGCGGGGGCCTCGGGTGCGCTGTCGGCTACGGCGGAGGCGGGGCCTGCGGCGCATCGGGGCGGCCTGTTCGGGCTCGGCGGCCTGCGGCGCGGCCGATGCAGCCTGCTCGGGCCCGGGAGCCTGCGGCGCGGTCGATGCAGCCTGCTCGGGCCCAGAGGCCTGCAGCACGTCCGATGCAGCCTGCTCGGGCCCGGAGACCTGCGGCACGTCCGATGCAGCCTGCTCGGGCCCAGAGGCCTGCAGCACGTCCGATGCAGCCTGCTCGGGCCCAGAGGCCTGCAGCACGTCGGGGGCGGCGGTCGCAGGAGCCTGCGCCAAATCGGAGGCATCCGTGGCAGCAGCCTGGGCCGAATCAGGGGCAGCCGTCGCAGCAGCCTGCGCCGCTTCGGGCGTGCCGGTTTCCGGCGCGGACTCGGGCGCCGCGGTCTCCGGCATCTGCGCGACCTCGGATGCGGCCATCGCCTGCTCAGGAGTCCCGTCGGGTGCGGGAGCGGCTTCTACGACCTGGGGGGGTTCAAGGGCGCTGGTTCCGGCATCCGGGAACTGTCCGGAGCCGGCGCCCGCCGTCTCGGCAGCCGCGACGGCCTGTCCGGCATCCGGTGACTGCGCGGCCCCGGCACCATGTCCAGCACCCGTGGGCTGCCCATGTCCGGCACCCGTGGCCGGCAGGGAGCCGTCCCCGTGCCCAGCACCCGCGCCGTGCACAGAACCCTCCCCATGCCCAGCACCCGAGGCCCCCACGCCCCCGGCACCTGGCCGACGAGCCCGTCAGCCTGAGCCACGGCCGCCTGGTCGGAGCCCGCGGCAGACGCGGTCCCGGAAGGCTCTCCGCCCCCGACTCCGACACGCCGCCCAGCGCCTCCCCCGCGCCCGCGGGCGACGTCCCCTCAGCCGCCGGCCACGTCTGCGAGGCGTACGCCTCGTTGTGACCGAAGGCCCCCACGGCCTCCGTCGCGAGTCGGGTCACCGCGGCCTGTGCGGCGCCCACCGGCTCGGTCTGGTGAGGTGTGGCGGGGACAACCGTTTCCGCAGGCGTCGCCTCCTCGCCGACCGGCGTCTGGGCATGGGCCTGGCCGCCCCACGGCACCGCGCCCTGCGGGGGCATCTCGCGCACGCGAGGGACGTCGAGGTACTCGGGGCCGGAGGTCGGCGGGCTCGGCTGGCGCGCCGGCACACCCGCGGGGCCGCGGTCGGCGAGGGAGCGGACCGGGCTCGCGGAGGCGTCGGGGATCGGCGGGCCGAGGTGCAGCGGACGCCGGTGGGTCGACGGCGCGGCCGGTGTCGACGGCGGGGTGGGGTCGGGCAGCCGGACCCCGCCGAGGTCGACCGCACCGCTGTCGCGGCCGGACATCTCGTGCGCGTCGGGTTCGTGGAGGGCCTCGACGACCGGCTCGGGCGGGGGTGGAGCCACTTCGTTGCCCCAGGCGCCCTGGGCGCCGGGGAGGAGCAGGTCTTCGTCTTCCGCGGGCGTCTCGGAGAGGTAGGTGTACGCGCTGGGCGCGGGGACGCCCGGCTGCTCCACCATGCCTGCGTTCTCCGGCAGCCCCTCGCCCGGGACCTGGCCGGTGTCAGTCATGCGTACCCCTCGCCCATCGGTTGATGCTCCTACGACCAGCTCACCCGGAACGGCGCACCGACCGCCCCGTAGTGAAGAACGAGCGTGCGTGCCCAGCGGCACGAACGACCCGCCGGAAAAGGCGACAAAGCCATTCAGTGGCATTGTCGCGGTCGTCCCTCCGCCACGTCAGCCTGATCCGCGACGGCCCGCTGTGGACTGCGCCACGTTGCGCGTCCTCCGGTTCTGCCGTACCACACCCCACCCAAAACGGGTGTGTTTTCCGGACATTGACCGACGAAGCGTCGGGCGTCCGAGTGCGGTACAACGATCGGCCAGCCTACCGCGCGCGGTACGACAACCGGATCACGGGGACGGAACCGGCATCAGGACGTGCGATCGGGCAGCACACCGCTGAGCAGGAACGCGACGCTCCGTTCCTTCTCCGTCCAGGCCCTGGTGTCGAGTTCGACGGACTGCAGGAGTGCGCACTCCACCTCGTAGCCGTGCTCGGTCAGATCGCGGCCGACGAGTTCGGCCTCGTCCCGGGTGGAGGCATGGCTGACGATGCGCTGCGGGCGGCGGTCGGCGACCGCCAAGACCACGGCCGCTCCCCCGCCGCCGACCCGGACGACGTCCGGTTCGGGCAGGTTCTCCAGGACGTGCGGGGCGGTGCCGTGGACGATCTGGGGCTGGACGCCGAAGCGGCGTGCGGCGGCCTCGGTGCGGGCGCAGGCGCCGGGGTCCCGGTCGACGGCGATGACGGCGGCGCCGGCCCGGGCGGCCTCGGTGGCGAAAGCGCCGCTGCCGCAGCCGATGTCCCAGACCAGGTCGCCGACGCGGGGTCCGAGGCGGGCGAGTTGGGCCGCGCGCAGCGTTTCGGTCTCGCCCTCGCCGAGCCGTCCCTCGTACGCCTCGGCGGGCAGGGTCCAGCCACGGGGGCCCGCGCCCGGGCCGCGGCCGGCGATCCAGCCGTCGCCCGCGCCGACCGGGCCGGCCGGGCCGCCGATGACGATGACGACGTTGGGGTCGCGCCAGGTGTGGTCGGCGGCCTTGTCGGACGTGACGACGGTGACCTGCTCGCGCCCGGTACCGAGTTCCTCGCAGATGACGAAGGTGCGGTGGATTCCGTCCAGGAGCAGGCCGAGTTCGGCGGGGCCCGCGCCGGGTGAGGTGAGAACCGCGACCTTGGTGTGGGCCCGGCATACATTCACCGCACGTCGCAGGGTGCGGCGGTGTGCGACGACCACCTGCGCGTCGTCCCAGGGCATTCCGGCGCGGGCGAAAGCAGCGGCGACCGAGGAGACGGCCGGGACGACTTCGACCTCCAGGCCGAACTCGGGCGCCCTCAGGGTGCGTACGACACCGAAGAAGCCGGGGTCGCCGTCGGCGAGCACGACCGCGGTGCCGCGGTGTGCGGCGATACGGCGGGCAGCGAGGGCGACGCTGCCGAGGCGGATGCGCTCGGCGGTGCGGGGCACCTCGGTGAGCGCAAGGTGGTGGGCGGCACCGGCCACCAGGGTGGCGGCGCCCAGGGCGGCGCGTGCCGCGGCGGTCAGCGGAGAGCCGTCCCAGCCGATCACCGTGACCCGGTCGGCCATCGTCGTCAGTCTCCAGGGTGTTTGCGCAGGTCGTCGGGTGTGGCCCGCGGGCAGGCGGGCTCCGTGAGCGTACCTGGTGGTCGCGGGGCGCGCCGGGGCGCGGTCGCCCGTGGCATCAGTTCCAGTCCGAGTACGACGTGAAACCCCCGGTGTCGGCCAGCTGCTCGGCCGCGCCCTCCAGGTCCTCGGGCAGCAGGCTCCACACGATGTAGTCGGTGCGCACCTCGGTCCAGGTGTCGTCGGCGGTGCGGGCGCGCGCTATGCAGGCGCCGCGCAGGACGCCCTCGCTGATGCAGCCGATCTTCTGGGCCACCTGCTGCGAGGCGGTGTTGTCGGCGGCGGTGCGCAGTTCGATGCGTTCGAACTTCTGGTCCCCGAGGAGCCATTGCGCGGTGGCGAGCGCGGCCTCGGAGGCGTAGCCCTCGCCGCGCGCCCAGGGGGCGACGATG
This sequence comes from Streptomyces sp. F001, assembly GCF_004187715.1. Taxonomy (GTDB): domain Bacteria; phylum Actinomycetota; class Actinomycetes; order Streptomycetales; family Streptomycetaceae; genus Streptomyces; species Streptomyces flavusporus. Next base: position 885,675 of record NZ_QZWF01000001.1, read on the forward strand.
TAGGACATCTCGGTGGAACGCACATGCCAGTCGGTGCGGGCGAGCCGGATGACGCCGACCAGGCGCTGGGTGAGGAACTCGGTGACGGCGAGGGCGAGGCCGCGGCCGGTGCTGCGCTCGGTGGGCGCGTACTCGGTGATCCAGGTGTGTGCGTCGTCCTCGGTGAAGGGCTGGCCCACGTCGGTCCAGGCGATGACCTGCTCGTCGTTCATCATCTCGGCCAGGGCGGGGATGTCGTCCTCGTCGAAGGGGCGCAGCACCAACCGCTCCGTGCTGATGGAGATGTTGGGGAAGGTGCTCGTCATGACGCCGCTCCGTAGCCTTCGAACCGTCAGGGCCTGCTGAACTGCCCAGCATGCAGCATGAAAGCACCGAACCGCACCACGGGGTCCCCTCCCGGTGAGGGAGGGGACCCCGTGCGGCGCGGGACCGTCAGAAGGAGGCGATCACGGAGCCGTCGTACTCGTTCTCGATGAACTTCTTGACCTCGGCGGAGGTGAGGAGTTCGGCGAGCTTCTTCACGCGCGGGTCGTCCTCGTCGCCCTCCTTGACGGCGAGGAAGTTGCCGTAGGGGTTGTCCTCGGCGGACTCCAGGACGAGGGCGTCGTCGGCGGGCTCGAGGTCGGCCTCGATGGCGTAGTTGCCGTTGACGACCGCGGCGTCCACGTCGTCGAGGGAGCGCGGGGTCTGGGCCGCCTCCAGCTCCTTGAACTCGAGGTTCTTCGGGTTCTTGGTGATGTCCGCGGGGGTCGCTTCGTTGCCCACGCCGTCCTTGAGGGTGATCAGGCCGTTGTCGGCGAGCAGCTTCAGCGCCCGCGCCTCGTTGACCGTGTCGTTCGGAACGGCGATGGTGGCACCGCTCTTCAGGTCGTCGGCGCTCTTGGTCTTGTGGGAGTAGAGGCCGAGCGGCTCCAGGTGGACCGTGACGACGGGCACGATGTGGGTGCCGTTCTTCTTGTTGAAGTCGTCGAGGTACGGCTGGTTCTGGAAGTAGTTGGCGCCGACCGAGCCGTCCTCCGTCGCCGTGTTCGGCGTGACGTAGTCGGTGAACTCCTTGACCTCCAGGTCGAGGCCCGCGTCCTTCGCCAGGTTGTCCTTGACGAAGGTGAGGATCTCGGCGTGCGGGGTGGGGCTCGCGGCGACGACCAGGGGGCCGTCGGCGTCGGCGGAGCCGGAGCCGCTGTCGGAGGAGCCGCATGCGGTGAGCCCGAAGGTGAGGGCTCCGACAGCGAGGGCGGCGGTGGTGATCTTGGCGGTGTTACGCACGAAAAGTGCCTTTCCTTATGGGTGGAGCGACCCCTTGGAGCAAGGGGTGTCGGCGCGGAGCGCCGTCGTTGAGGGGTGGTGGTCGGGCGACGGGTGGGCGTACGGGGGGGTCTTGGATGCTCAGGCGACCTTGCCGACGTCGGCTGCGGCCGGCTCCTTCGCCTTCAGCAGGCGGAGCTTGGGGCCGGGGCCGGAGCGGGCGCCGCGGCGGTGCAGGGAGCGGGCCGCGTAGTCGCCTGCGAACTGGATGAGCGCGATCACGACGGCGAGAAGCGCCACGGTGATCCACATCAGGCCGGTCTCGAAGCGCTGGTAGCCGTAGCGGACGGCGAGGTCGCCGAGGCCGCCGCCACCGACGGTGCCGGCCATGGCCGAGTAACCGATGAGGGCGATGACCGTGGTCGTCGTGCTGGCGATCAGCGAGGGCAGCGCCTGAGGGACCAGGACCTTGCGGACGATCGTCCAGGTGTTGCCGCCCATCGACTGGACGGCCTCGACGAGCCCGTGGTCCACCTCGCGGACGGCCGTCTCGACCAGGCGGGCGAAGAACGGGATGCCGCCGATGGCGAGCGGCACGATGGCGGCCTCGCTGCCGATGGTGGTGCCGGTGACCCAGCGGGTGAAGCTCATCAGCGCGACCATGAGGATGATGAACGGCAACGAGCGGCCGATGTTCACGATCTGCCCGATGACCTTGTTCGCCACGGTGTTCTGCAGCAGGCCGCCCTTGTCGGTGAGGACGAGCAGGACACCGATGGGCAGTCCGAGGACGACCGCGATCAGGGTGGACCAGCCGACCATGATCAGGGTCTCGGTACACGCCTGCTCCAGCAGGGGCTGCATCTCGGACCAGGTCACTTGGCACCTTCCTTCACCAGTACGGGCTCGTCGCCCAGGACGTCGATCTGCAGGCCCTGTTCGCGAAGGAAACCGATCGGGACGACGTTGTCCTCGTAGCGGCCGGGCAGTTCGATGCGCATCCGGCCGACCTGGAGGCCGCCGACGGTGTCGATGGCGGCGCCGAGGATCGATATGTCGATGTTGTAGGTGCGCGACAGCTGGGAGATGACGGGCTGGGTGGCGGCCTCTCCGTGGAAGGTGACGTCGAGGACGGTGCGGTCGTCGGCGGAGGCCTCACCGCCCACCGGGAAGAGCGCGGAGGCCAGCTCCGAACCGGGGGTGGCGAGCAGCTCGCTGACGGTGCCGGACTCGACGATGCGGCCCTTGTCCATCAGGGCGGCCGAGTCGCAGATGCTCTTGACGACGTCCATCTCGTGGGTGATGAGCAGGACGGTCAGACCGAGCTGCTGGTTGAGGTCGCGCAGCAGCTTCAGGATCGAGCGGGTCGTCTCCGGGTCGAGGGCGCTGGTGGCCTCGTCGGACAGCAGCACCTTGGGGTCGCCGGCCAGGGCGCGGGCGATGCCGACCCGCTGCTTCTGGCCGCCGGAGAGCTGGGCCGGGTAGGCCTTGGCCTTGTCCGCCAGGCCCACCAGGTCGAGCAGCTCAAGTGCCTTGCGGGAGCGCTCCTTGCCCGAGGTGCCGAGGATTTCGAGCGGCAGCTCGACGTTGTCCTGCACGGTCCGGGTGGACAACAGGTTGAAGTGCTGGAAGACCATGCCGATCCGGCTGCGCGCCCGCCGGAGTTCCTTGCCGGCGCGGGGTCCGCGGCCGGCGAGCGCGGTGAGGTCCTGGCCCGCAACGGTGACCGTGCCGGAGGTGGGGCGCTCGAGGAGGTTGATGCAGCGGATGAGCGAGGACTTGCCGGCGCCGGACTGGCCGATGACGCCGTACACCTCGCCTTCGCGGACGTGCAGGTCGACGCCGTCGAGGGCGGTGACCTCGCGGCCGCGTGAGCGGTAGACCTTGGTCAGGCCCGAGATGGTGATCACGTGGTTTCCGTCACTGTCGAGTACGCGGGCGTGGGTGTGCCCCGGTACGGAGGTAAGAGGTGCGCGATGGGGGTGCCCCCACGCCGTTCAGGCAGTGGAGGAGGCTGGGTCACGTACGGACAGGGGCGTACGGACATGCCACGGCGGCTCGCTTCGGGGCGCGAGGCTCAGGGGGTGCAGGGGCCCTCTAGAAGGCGCACATTCGACACATACAGCGAGCACCGGGCGTCATGGTCGCCTCGGTCGCAGGGATGCGGCTGCTCGTCGTGGTCATGCGATCAGTAAAGCAGACGTATGAACGCATCCGAGAACCGCTGTCCGCATGCCGGACAGCGGTGGACAGTCGTCAGTCCCGGACGGAGATCTCCACGCCCGCGGCGGTGACCAGCGCGGACAGGGCCGAGAGGTCCTTCACCACCAGGTCGGCGGTCAGCTCATGGGCCTGGTGGGTTGTGGCCAAGGCCACGGTGGTCATCCCGGCGGCGCGGCCGGCCTGGAGTCCGGCGGGGGCGTCCTCGAAGACGACGCAGCGGGCCGGGTCGACGCCGAGTTCACGGGCGGCGAGCAGGTAGGGCTCGGGGTCGGGCTTGCCGCGGGTGACATCGTCGGCGGCGATCAGGGTCTTGGGGAGGACGCCGACGGCGTCGAGACGGGCCTCGGCCAGCCGGCGGGTGGCGGAGGTGACGACGGCCCAGCGGTCGGCGGGGAGGGAGTCGAGGAAGGCCTTGGTACCCGGCAGCAGGCGCACGCCTCCGTTGGATACGTCCTCCACCTCCAGCTTCTCGATCCGCGCGACGGCCTCCGGCACGACATCGGCGGGCAGCAGGTCGGCGGCTATCTCGGCGGCGGTACGCCCGTGCAGTTCGATCTGCGCGAAGTGCTCGGCCGTGAGGCCGTATTCCCCGGCCCACCGGGTCCAGCAGCGGTTCACGGAGTCGAGGGAGGAGACGAGGGTGCCGTCATTGTCGAACAGGAGTGCTTCAGCGCGGATCTTCATGGCCCCGACCCTACGGGGCACCGCGGGGGTGGCAGCATCAGGCCTTTTGGCCCGTAATAGGGTCGCTGCATGCTTGATGCCCTGACGCTGGCGACCGGTGTCGCCGCGCTACTGCTCGCCGCGTGGTGCGGTTGGGCCGCGTACCGTGATCAGCCGACGAAGGACTGGCACTTCATCGGGATGGCCGTGGTGTCGGTGCTGGCGCTGGTCCAGCTGGTCGTCGGGGTCGTGCAGTTGGCACGGGGCGAGAAGCCGGAGCAGGGGACGACGATCTTCGTGGCGTACCTGCTGGGGGCGTTCGCGTGCATCCCGGCCGCAGGGTTCATGTCGCTGGCGGAGCGGACGCGGTGGGGGTCGGTGACGGTGGCCGCCGGCGGTGTGGTGCTGGCCGTCCTGGAGGTGCGGCTCTATGACATCTGGGGAGGCTGAGGTGGCCACGACGACCAGGACACGGCTGATCAGTGGGCCCGGCGTGCTGCTCGTGTGGTTGTACGGCGTGATGGTCGTGGGGGCGGTGTCGCGATCCGGGTACCAGATCGCGACCGAGTTCGACCGGGCACCGCTTGCCTATTCGCTGTCGGCGGTTGCGGGAGTCGTGTACGGGTTCATCACGTACTCGCTGGTGCGGGGCGGGGAGACGGCTCGTCGGGCGGCGGTGGTGTGCTGCGCCGCCGAGCTGGTGGGTGTGCTGGTCGTCGGTACGTGGACGCTGGTGGAGCCGTCGGCCTTCCCCGATGCGACCGTGTGGTCCGACTTCGGCATGGGGTATCTGTTCATTCCGGTTCTGTTGCCGGTTTCCGCGTTGTACTGGCTGCGGAAGTCGCGTCGCGAGCTGCGGGGTTGATCGCCATTGGCGGGTGCGGGTTGTCTGTGGCTTGTCGCGCAGTTCCCCGCGCCCCTTGGCGGCGTTGGCCCTGACGTTCGTCAAGCAGTGGTCGCGTACGTCCCGGCCTTCTTCTCCAGGACGATCATCGGTACCCCGTCCGTGCCCTCCGACGTACCCACCGTCTCGTAGCCGACCCGACGGTACAGGCGCAGGTTGCTCTCGCTGCGGTGGCCGGTGTGGAGGCGGAACTTCTTGGCGCCGCGTTCCTCCGCGAGTGCCGCCTCGGCCGCGCGCAGCAGCCTCGCGCCGATGCCGTGGCCCTGCATGCGGGGGTGGACGCACAGGCGGCTGATGGAGGCGGCGCCGTCCTCGGTCACCGCGCCGCGTACGGAGCCGATCACCTCGTCGCCGAGGCGGGCCACGAACACGCAGTCGGTGGCGACCTCCTGGCGGACGGAGTCGAGGGTCTGGACGAGCGGGTCGATGCGGTAGTTGCCGTACAGCGCGGCCTCGCTCTGGAAGCACAGGTACTGCAGCTTGAAGATCTGCTCGGCGTCCTGGTCGGTCGCCTCGGAGATGATCACGCTCATGCCCATGTGTGCACGCCTCCCGCTCACCTGTTGCCTGTCGTCCCCCACTCCTATCCCCGCACTTCGCGAGCCGCAACCTCCGCTGCAAGCAATCGCCGTAGACATCCCAGACATCTGGAACGTTCCGGCCCCAGGCTGCCCTGTGAGATACCCAACTCCCCCGCGATTTCCCGGTATGTGAGGTCCTTCGGCGACAGAAGGGCTTCGAGGAGCGTGGGGCAGCGGCCCGGCAGCCGGCGCACCGCGTCGCGCAGGGCGCGGCGGCGGGCGGCGGCGAGGGCGAGCTGTTCGGGGCCACGGTCGCCGTCGTCGACGGGTTCACTGTCGTACGGTCGCTCGAGTCTGGTGGTACGGCGGGTGCGGCGGGCCTCCGAGCGGACGGCCCTGCGCAGCCAGCGCTCGGGGTCGTGGGGCGGACCGTCGGCGTCGAGGCGCTCCAGCAGGCGCAGCCAGACCGCCTGTTCCAGGTCGCCGGGTTCGGTGCCGGCGGCCGGCGCCTCGGCGGAGGCTTCCGCGGCGAGCAGCGGGCGCAGTGTGGTGAGCAGGTCGTGCGTCATATGCGGCACGACGCGGCCGCCCGGCGGCGGGTTGCCCCGGGCGGCCGACTGTCACTCCGAACGGTGGCCGGGGGCTCAGCCGTTGACGAAGTCCTCGCGGGCCAGCAGGCCGGTGTCGGGGTGGTCGGTGAAGATGCCGTCGATGCCGGTCGCGAAGTACGCCCGGTAGGCGCCGAAGACATCGCCGTAGGCGTCCGCGTCGGTGCCCTTGCGGAAGTCGGCCGGCAGGAAGGGGTTCTCGTTGCGCAGGGTCCAGGGGTGCAGGACCAGGCCGACCTTGTGCGCGTCGGTGACGAGGGTGGTCGGCTCGGTGAGCTTGCCGGCGGCGTCCTTCGGGATGACGAGGTCGAGGGTGGGGCCGATGCCCTGCGCGTAGGAGGCGATCTCCCTGAGGCCGGCCGGCTTGATCAGGTCGGCGACCGTGCGGGGGTCACCGGTCTCGACGAAGTCCCAGGGGCGGGTGCTCGCGCCGGACAGCAGGACGACGAGCGGGTTGTCGACCAGCTTGTTGAGGCGCTGGATGCTGGTGGGCTCGAAGGACTGGAGGATGACCGGCGAGTTCCACTTGTTGCGCCCGTACTTGCGCAGCACCTTGGCGACCCGCTCCTCCAGGCCGAGGCCCAGCTTGCGGAAGTAGGTGGGGTGCTTGAGCTCGGGGTAGATCCAGACCTGCTTGCCGCGCTTGCGGGTCTGCTCCTCCTGCCACTGGAGCACCTCTTCGAAGGTGGGGATCTCCCAGCGGCCGTTGTACAGGGTGTTGTGCGGCCGGTTGGCCGGGATGCGCTCGGTCGCGCGCAGCGTCTTCAGCTCGGCGAGCGTGAAGTCCTCGGTGAACCAGCCGGTGGTGGAGACGCCGTCCAGCACCTTGGTGGTCCTGCGGTCGGCGAACTCGGGGTGGTCGGCGACGTCGGTGGTGCCGCCGATCTCCGGTTCGTGCCGGCAGACGAGGTGACCGTCCTTGGTGGGCACCAGGTCGCCGGCCTCGACGATGTCGGCGCCCATGTCGAGGGCCAGCTGGTACGAGCCGAGGGTGTGCTCGGGGCGGTAGCCGCTGGCGCCGCGGTGGGCGACGATCGTCGGCACGGGCAGGGACTTCATTCCGCGGCCTCCATGTCGCGCATCGGCTCTCGCCGTGCCGGACAGACCGAGGACCGCTCCGCTCGCGCCGAGCACGGCCGCGCCGAGGAGCGCCCGCCGTCCGGTGCTGGGGGCGTTCTCCTGCGCCTGCTCGTTCGACTCCTGCGGTCCCATCAGCGGCCTCCCTGCCGTCGACTCGTCGGTGCGCGCCGATCGTAGGGGGGTGGACGTGTCTGTCGGGAGGCCTCGGTTCGAACACGTGGATGACGCTGGATGTCGTATGAGGTACGTATTCCAGCCGCCTCATGACGGCCCGTCGGCATCGGCATCGGCCGCCGGGGTAGCCGGGCGTTAGGCCTCCCGCGCGATGTCCGTCACATCGTCGCGTACGGGTTACGCGCCGCCTCCGACGCGCCACCGCAGGTAAACGTACGTCAACAGTGCGTAAGGCCTCGGTGAACCCGATGTCCCCGATGTGCGCGACCCGTGCCGCCGCGAGTATCGTCCTCACCTGCACAGACATAGACCGAATCCCTTGACATCCCTAGGCACCACCAGACACCCGTTGGCATCCCCTTGACACCGGAGGGTCCGTTGTCCCGCTTCGCGCTCATCAAGGCAGTGCTCGGTCCGATCATGCGCCTGATGTTCCGCCCCCGGGTGGAGGGCGTGGAGCACATCCCCGGCGACGGTCCGGTCATCCTGGCCGGCAACCACCTCACGTTCATCGACTCGATGATCCTGCCGCTGGTCTGCCACCGCCAGGTGTTCTTCATCGGCAAGGACGAGTACGTCACCGGCAAGGGCTTCAAGGGCCGGCTGATGGCGTGGTTCTTCACCGGCGTCGGCATGATCCCGGTCGACCGGGACGGCGGCAAGGGCGGTGTCGCGGCGCTGATGACCGGCCGCCGGGTGCTGGAGGAGGGCAAGGTCTTCGGCATCTACCCGGAGGGCACGAGGTCTCCCGACGGGCGGCTGTACCGAGGGCGCACCGGCATCGCGCGGCTCACCCTGATGACCGGGGCGCCGGTCGTCCCGTTCGCCATGATCGGCACCGACAAGATCCAGCCGGGTGGCGCGGGCATGCCCCGGCCGAGCCGGGTGACGGTGCGGTTCGGTGAGGCGATGGAGTTCTCGCGGTACGAGGGGATGGACCGGGACCGGTACGTCCTGCGGGCCGTCACCGACTCCGTCATGGCCGAGGTGATGCGGCTGTCCGGGCAGGAGTACGTGGACATGTACGCCACGAAGGCCAAAGAGGCGGCGTAACTCCTCGACGCGAGGCTTCAGACGGCGGGCTGCTCTTCGGGCGGCCCGCCGTTCGTATGCTCCGCGCCCGGCGCCGGCAACCACAGCACGAACGTCGAGCCCTCCCCCACCTTCGAGAACAACCGCACCTGACCCCCGTGCGACTCCACGATCTGCCGCACGATCGCCAGTCCCAGCCCCGCGTGCCGGTCCCGATGCCCTCCGTTGCCCCTCGCTCGCCAGAAGCAGTCGAAGACGCGGGTCTGGTCGTCGGCGAGGATGCCGGGGCCCTCGTCCTGTACGGCCGTCCAGAGCCAGGATCCGGAGCGACCCGCGGCGACCGTGATCACCGTGCCGGGCACACCTCGCCGGCCGCGGCGCCCAGGTCGGTGTCGGCGAGGGCGGGAGCGTTGCGGCGGCCGTGGTCACTGCCCGCGCTGCGCAAGGAGTTCAACCGCATCAAGACCGCCGACCCCAGGTTCGCCGAGTGGTGGCAGGAGAACTCCAAGGAGGCATACAGCACCGGCCTGGCGAACGCGGCCGCCGCGTTCGACAACTATGCCAAGTCCAAACAGGGCAAGCGCAAGGGGCGGCGGGTGGGCATGCCCCGCCGCAAGACGAAGCACAAGGCCCGCCTCGCTTGCCGGTTCACCACCGGCATCATCCGCGTCGAGCCGGACGGGCGGCACGTGACCCTGCCCCGGCTGAGCACGATCCGGACCCACGAATCCGCCCACACACTCCTGGCCCGCCTCCAGGCCGGGACCGCGCGCATCCTGTCCGCGACGATCCGGCACGAACGCGGCCGCTGGTTCGTCTCCTTCCAGGCCGAGGTCGAGCGGGAGATCACCCGTGTCACCCGCCCGGACGCGACGGTCGGGGTCGACCTCGGCGTGAAGCACCTGGCGGTGATGGCCGACAGCACGGGCGAGATCCGCTACGAGTCCAACCCCAAGCACCTGGACGGCTCCCTCAAGCTACTAAGGTTCCATTCCCGTCGTGTCTCACGGCGGCAGGGCCCGGACAAGCGCACCGGGCAGAAACCGTCGAAGCGGTGGGAGAAGGCCGACGCCCAGCGCAACCGGGTGCACCACCGGGTGGCAAACCTGCGCACGGACGCCCTGCACAAGCTCACCACCGCCGTACGCGGCGAGTACGGCACCGTGGTGGTCGAGGATCTCAACGTCGCCGGAATGCTCAAGAACCGGCGCCTGGCGCGCAAGATCGCCGATGCCGGGTTCGGGGAGATCCGCCGCCAGCTCACCTACAAAGGCCGACGCAACGCCTGCCGCACCGTCGTGGCGGACCGCTGGTATCCCTCCTCCAAGACCTGCTCGGGCTGCGGCGCGGTGAAAGCCAAGCTGCCGCTGCACGTCCGGATCTTCCACTGCGACGCGTGCGGCCTGGTCATGGACCGGGACGAAAACTCGGCACGCAACCTGGCCGCCCTCGCGGCGGCCGCAACCACTGGTACCGGAGTGGCCGGAGACCAGGGCGCCACCACGGCGCCGAAGCCTCGTGGAGCCGACCGTAAGACCCGCACCAGCCGCCGCAGCCGCAAGGCCAAGGCGGCGCGGGCAGGTGGCGCAACCCTGCCGCAGCCGCGGCAGACGGAAGCGAGAGACCGTCGTCAAGCCGAAGCGCTCACGCTTTGGTGATGTCACGGACCTTCACTTCCGAAAGGTTGGGAATGCCGAGAATTGCCGAGACTCTCAGCAACGGTTCTGGGTGGCGAGGACCAGGAACGGCGCGCGGTACCGCCGATGGAGACCTGGTGCTCGCCCATGACCTCCAGGAGCGCGGACTGCACCTTGGCGGGGGCGCGGTTGATCTCGTCGGCGAAGACGACGTTGGCGATCACCGGGCCCGGTTCGATGTCGAACGCCGCCTGGGAGGGGCGCTAGATGCGGGTGCCGGTGATGTCAGACGGGACGAGGTCCGGGGTGAACTGCAGCCGGGCGAACCGGCCGCCGGCGACATGAGCGAGGGTCTTCGCGGCGAGCGTCTTGGCTACGCCCGGTACGCCCTCCAGGAGGCAGTGGCCTCTGGCCAGGACCGCGGTGAACATGCGTTCCGCCATGCGGTCCTGGCCGACTATGACTCGCTTGACTTCGAAGAGGGCCTCTTCGAGGAGTTTGCCCTCGGGGGCTGCGGTGGTCATGGGGCCAAGATCATCAGGTGAGGGCGAAAAGGCGCTTAAAGCCGACGGTGGGGGTGGCTTATACCGGTTGGCGAGTGCGGGTTGTCGGTGGCTTGTCGCGCAGTTCCCCGCGCCCCTTAGGCGGCGTTGTCCAGCCGTTGGCCGCGAAGGAGGAACCACGCTGCCAGCGCCGCGGCGAGCAGTACGACCGCCCCGGCTCCCGCCGCCAGGGCAAGGCCGTCGACGAACGAACCGCGGGCCGCATCCAGCATCACCCCGGACGCCTGCGCGGGCATCCCCGCCGCCGCCTCCACCGCTCCGCCCAGCGACTCATGCGCGTCGGACGGGGTGCCCGCCGGAGCGGTGAAACCCTGGTACACGCCTGTCACGATCGAACCCAGTACGGCGATTCCGAGGGCAGCGCCCAGTTCGTACGCCGTCTCGGAGACCGCCGACGCCGCGCCCGCCTGTTCCCTCGGCACGCTGGAGAGGATCACGTCGGCGGTCACGGTGAAGGAGAAGCCGGCGCCGATGCCTACGACCAGCAGCGCGGCGCCGAGCAGTGGGTAGCCGGTGGACTGGTCGATCACCGTCAGCGCTGCCAGTGCGAGGCCGACCGCCGCGAGCCCGCCGGAGACCACGGCCCGTACCGAGAAACGCCGGGCCGCCCGCCCGGCGACCAGACCGGCCGCCACCGCGCCGATCGCGGCGGGCAGTTCGGCCAGGCCCGCCTCGAACGGCCGCCTGCCCTGCACGAGTTGCAGGTACTGGGAGAGGAAGAACACCAGGCCGGACATGCCGAGGACGGTCAGCAGATCGGCCAGCACCGCACCGCTGAAGCCGCGATTGCCAAACAGCCGCATGTCCAGCAGTGGGGTGGGCAGGGTCAGCTGGCGCCGGACGAACCAGTAGAGGGCAGCCGCACCCACGAGGCCCGCGGCGAGCGCCGCCCACCCGAAGCCGTGCGCGGCGGCCTCCTTGACGGCGTACACGATGCCGACCATGCCGAGCAGCGACAGCACGACGCTGTACAGGTCCCACGGGCCGGGGTCGGGATTGCGCGACTCCGGGAGCAGCTTGATACCCACCACGACCAGCACCGCCATCACAGGCAGGTTGATCAGGAAGACCGATCCCCACCAGAAGTGCTCCAGCAGGAAACCACCGACGATGGGGCCGACCGCCGTACCGGCGGAGGCAGTGGCGCCCCAGATGCCGATGGCGAGGCTGCGCTCGCGCGGGTCGTGGAAGAGGTTGCGGATCAGGGCGAGCGTGGACGGCATCAGCGTGGCACCGGCGACACCGAGCAGCGCCCGGGCCAGGATCATCATCTCCGGCGTCGTCGCATAGGCGTTGAGCACGGACACCGCGCCGAACGCCGTCGCGCCGACAAGCAGGATCCGCTTGCGGCCGATGCGGTCGCCGAGGCTGCCCATGGAGACGAGCAGACCGGCGATGACGAACGAGTAGACGTCGCCGATCCACAGCAGCTGGGTGCCGGAGGGCCGCAGGTCCTCGCTGATGTACGGGGTCGCGAGGCCGAGGACGGTGGCGTCGACGGCCACCAGCAGCACGGCGAGCACGAGGACGGACAGCGCGAGCCAGCGGCCCGGGCGCTTCACCGCCTCGGTCGCGGTCGCCGGCTGCAGGGTGCTGGTCATGATTCCTCTCTCCGCAGTGCGCCGCCGAGCAGCAGCTCGACGATCATGGTCTGGAAGTCCTTGGCTGCGACCTTGCCGTCATGGACGGACCAGGCCCCGGCGGCGATCAGGCCGTAGAGGGCCTCGGTGAGCCAGGCGGGGGTCAGGTCGATACGGAACTCTCTGCTGTCCTGACCACGCCGGAACAGGGCCGAGACCCGGGCGTCGAGCCGGGCCCAGCCCTCGTTCTGCTCCTCACCCTCGAACAGCTGGTTCTCGCTGTAGAGGAAGGAGAGGAGTCCGGCCGCGGGCTCGATCTCGCGCACCAGTCGCCGTACGGCGTCGCTCGCGCTGCCCTCGTCCAGGCGGGCCGCGTCCAGCGCGGCCTCGCACTCCGCGAGGCAGAGCGACTCCAGCGCCCGGACCAGCGCGTCGCGCCCGGCGAAGTGGCGGTGCAGCGTGGCCCGGCTGATTCCGGCGGCCTTGGCGACCTCGTCCATGGTCGCGGTGGATTTGCGGGTCAGCAGGGCTGCGGCGCTGCGGAGTACGTGGTCTCGGTCGACGGCCATGAGACAACCATAGCCCACATGAGACATCCTTGTCGCATTGCGGGCATGCATGTCTCACAACTGCCCTCCGGTGCAGAGCGCCAGGAAAGCCGGCCTGGAGGGGGGTGGAGTTTTCCGTGCTCGAATGCGGGGCCGCCTAGTGCGGGGTGGCGTCGCGGGTGTGAAGCTGGTGGTGCAGGTGAAGCTGCTACCGACGCCCGTGCAGGCGGCGGCACTTGAGGCGACCCTGCACGCCTGCAACGAGGCGGCCACGTGGGTCAGTTGCATGGCCTTCGAAAACGATGTGAAGAAGAACTTCGCGCTGCGCAGGCTCACCTACGACGAAGTGAAGGCGCGGTGGAACCTGGGGGCCCAGGCCGCCCAGCACGTCGTGAAGAAGACCTGCGACGCCTACGCGACGCTGAAGGCGAACCTGAAGGCCGGGAACCTCGGGAAACCCGGCTCGAAGCGGTACCGCAGGGCCACCGAGAAGCCGGTCGCCTTCCGGCCGGAGGGCGCGCAGCCCTACGACGACCGGATGCTGTCCTGGCAGATCGCCGAACGCCGGGTCTCCATCTGGACCGTGCAGGGCCGGGTCAAGGACGTGGTGTTCACCGCCACCCCCGAGCAGCTGGCCACCCTGGCCCTGTACCGCCGGGGCGAGTCCGACCTGGTATGCCGGGACGGCATGTGGTTCCTCCTGGCCACCTGCGAGGTACCCGAAGCAACGCTGAACACGGAACCGGTGGACTTCCTCGGCCTCGACCTGGGCTGGGCGTCGTGAACACCGCCACCACCAGTGATGGCGAGATCATGGCCGGACGCGGGCTCAACCGCATCCGGGTGCGGGAGCGGACGCTGCGTACCAAGCTGCAGAAGAAGAACACCCCGTCCGCCAAGCGCCGGCTGAAGAGACGCAGGCGCAAGGAGTCGCGGCGGGCGCGGGACATCAACCACAAGATCGCGAAACATGTGGTGGCCGAGGCAGAACGCACCGGTCGCGGGATCGCCCTGGAGGACCTGACGGGCATCCGCGAGCGGGTACGGCTTCGCAAGCCCCAACGGGCCACCCACTCCAGCTGGTCGTTCGCGCAGCTGGGGGCGTTCATCGCGTACAAGGCCCGCCGGGCCGGGGTACCGGTGGTGCACGTCGATCCGGCGTACACCTCGCGCACCTGCGCCGAGTGCGGCCATATCGACCGGGCGAACCGGGTCTCGCAGGCCTGGTTCGCGTGCCGGTCCTGCGGATTCGTTGATCACGCGGACCGATGGGGGCACCTCCCGCTCGAGCGAAGCCGAGAGTGGGGGAGGCTCCCGCAACATCCGCGCGAGAGCGTGGGAGTTGTGGCGAAGCGGGGCGCAGTCAATCGCCCCTGCCCCACCACCACGTCAGCGTGGCGGTGGGACTGGACGCAAACGCAGCGTCACCGCCAGTGACGCCCGTCGTGCAAGCCCATCGCTCAGCGATGGGTAGTTGACGTCAGTAACGAGTGATCGCCGTGCCGCCGCTCACCGTCCCCACGGCGATGTGCGGCCGCTGCGCCTGCTCGGCCCACTGGAGGATCCGCCGCATGGCGTCCGCCGGCACGGACACACAACCGGCCGTCGGCCCGCGCCCGTTGACATGCAGGAAAATCCCGGCGCCGCGCCCGCGCACCGGCTTGCGGTAGTTGAACCCGATGACGAGGGCATGCGCGTACCGGCTCCCGTACGACACCAGGTGCTCGGCCTCGGTGGCCCGGCAGTCGGCAGGGCGGGGCTCGGTCCACCGGTTGTAGGACCGGGACCGGACGTCCTGGCACCACCAGGAGTTCTGCCGTACGGGACGGTACTTGTACGCCGTCCCGCGCGGCGCCGCCTCGATGCCGAAGGCGTACGGCAGGTCGTACAGCCCGGTCGGCGTCGTGTTCGTACCCTGCTTCCGCGAGGCGCCCTCGGCAAGCCCGTTCGCCCCGAAGCGGGCCGGCGTGGAACCGGCCTCCACCCAGCGACCGTCCCGCCGGTCCCACCAGGTGAGCGTGCCCGTCGTCGAGCCGGTCCGCGGGGCCACGGCGGTGATCAGCTGGCTGCCGCCGCCGGTGTCGGCCATCCGGTCGGGCAGCGGGGTGGTTCCTGCCGGAGCGACGGCGAGCAGGGCGGCGGAGGTGAGGACGGACAGGACGGCTGTGACACCGGAGCGCATGCCTGTGAAGCTAACGGGCCGCAGGGACAGCGGCAGTTCGGAAGAGCCATTCGGGCGGGCGGACGTCCGAAGTGATTACGCCGGGCGGACGGGCGGCAGGGGCAGCGGCAGGCCGGGCAGCCCGTCCAGGCTCCTGGCGATGTGGTCCTTCTTGGCGAAGTACTCGCTGAGCGAGGTGTCGTCCTCGCGCGCGAAGCGCTGGGCGTGCAGGTCGCGGTCCCCGTCGTACGACATGTGGGGGACCGCGAAACCGCAGGAGTCCCGGACGAGTTCGGCCGTCACGACGACGATCGCCCGCAGCCCGTGCGGGCTCGGGTCGACGTCCGGAAAGCGGGCGAGCAACTCCCCGAACCGCGGGTCGTCGCGGAACACCGGCTCCCCGCGGCCGTGCACCCGGACGATGTTCGGCGGCCCCTGGAAGGCACACCACATGAGGGTGATCCGGCCGTTCTCGCGCAGATGGGCGACGGTCTCGGCGTTGGAGCCGGCGAAGTCGAGGTAGGCCACGGTGTGTTCGTCCAGCACCGCGAAGGAGCCCTTCAGGCCCTTGGGGGAGAGGTTGACCGTGCCGTCCCCGGACAGCGGGGCGGTCGCGGTGAAGAAGAGGGGCTGCTCCTCGATGAACGTACGGAGCCGGCCGTCTATGCGCTCATATGTCTTTCCCATGGCCGGTGATTATCGCGCAAAATCGTTCACCTGCCTAAGGAGTTGTCGGCGAGTCCTGTGGTGGCCGCCCCGGCCGGCGCTCCAACGGGGCGGCCACAGTACCTGTCACGTCACTCGGTGAGCGTGCAGGTGGCCAGGGCGTCGAGGCCCTGGGGCTTTTCGGCGGTGCGGCCGATGGAGATGGCGATGCGGTCGATGGCGGCGGTGCGCTTGGAGGCGAGCGGGCCGAGGATGGCGTTCTGGACGAAGTTGGGTCCGCCCTGCCCGACGGTTTCGTTCAGGCGCTTGTTGGCCTCGTCGATCTGCGTGGTGAGCAGCGCGAGGTTGCGGTCGACCTCGGCCTGCGCGGAGGCCGGGATCGCCGGCAGCTGGGAGGCGACGTCGGGGCAGGAGATGGCGCCGGCGGCCGTGTTGCCGCCCGCCGCGTCGCCCGCGTCCTCGGCGCCGCCCGCCTCCTCCGTGGCCGGGGCCTCCGGCTCCGCGGTGGCGGTGTCCTCCTCGCCCGCCTCCGCATCCTCGCCGGCCCCGGCGCCCTCGCCCGCCCCGGCGCCTGCGCCGGCGTCGAGCGTGCAGGTCGCGAACGCCTCAAGGCCCTCGGGCTTCTCGGCGGCGCGGCCGATGGCGGTCTCGATGCGGTTCAGCGTCGCGATGCGCTTGTCCTCGAGCGGACCGAGGATGGCGTTCTGCACGAAGTTGGGTCCGCCCTGCCCGACGGTTTCGTTCAGGCGCTTGTTGGCCTCGTCGATCTGCGTGGTGAGCAGCGCGAGGTTGCGGTCGACCTCGGCCTGCGCGGAGGCCGGGATCGCCGGCAGCTGGGACGCCACTTCGGGGCAGCTGATGGTGCCGGCCGCCGCCTTCGTCGTCGCCTGTGCGCCGTTCTCGGGCGTCTCTCCGGCCAAGGCGGAGCCGGCGATCAGCGCCCCGGACAACACCACCGCTGACACGCCGCCGATCATCGCGACGCGGCGCTGGTTGTACTTCGGAAGGGCCCTGGACATGCGGAAGCCTCACTTGGGTCGGGGGTGTGGTGAAAGAACCGGCGCCGGTGTTCGGTGGGAAGTACGGGAAAGCGGTTTCGGATGTTCACCCGCCGACGAGATTTCCGGTCCCGCAGGCACCGCATTGACGAATCATGCAGTCTCCTGCATACTCATGCATGTCAGCGAATGCAGTGTGAGGAGAAACCCGTGACCGAGCGCGTCGTACTCGCCTACTCGGGCGGCCTGGACACCTCTGTCGCCATCGGCTGGATCGCCGAGGAGACGGGCGCCGAGGTCATCGCCGTTGCCGTGGACGTCGGCCAGGGCGGCGAGGACCTGGACGTCATCCGCAAGCGCGCGCTCGCCTGCGGCGCCGTCGAGGCCGAGGTCGCCGACGCCAAGGACGAGTTCGCCGAGGAGTACTGCCTCCCGGCGATCAAGGCCAACGCCCTCTACATGGACCGCTACCCGCTGGTCTCCGCCCTCTCCCGGCCGACGATCGTCAAGCACCTCGTCGCCGCCGCCAAGAAGCACGGCGCCACCACGGTCGCCCACGGCTGCACCGGCAAGGGCAACGACCAGGTCCGCTTCGAGGCCGGCATCGTCGCCCTCGCCCCCGACCTGAAGTGCATCGCCCCGGTCCGCGACTACGCGATGACCCGCGACAAGGCCATCGCCTTCTGCGAGGAGAAGAACCTCCCGATCGCGACCACCAAGAAGTCCCCGTACTCCATCGACCAGAACGTCTTCGGCCGCGCCGTCGAGACCGGCTTCCTCGAGGACATCTGGAACGCGCCGATCGAGGACATCTACGAGTACACCCAGAACCCGGCGACGCCGCGCGACGAGGACGAGGTGATCATCACCTTCAAGGAGGGCGTCCCGGTCGCCATCGACGGCAAGCCCGTCACCGTCCTGCAGGCCATCCAGCAGCTCAACGAGCGCGCCGGCGCCCAGGGCATCGGCCGGATCGACATGGTCGAGGACCGGCTGGTGGGCATCAAGTCCCGCGAGGTGTACGAGGCCCCGGGCGCGATCGCGCTGATCACCGCCCACCAGGAGCTGGAGAACGTCACCGTCGAGCGCGAACTCGCCCGCTACAAGCGGCAGGTCGAGCAGCGCTGGGGCGAACTGGTCTACGACGGCCTGTGGTTCTCCCCGCTCAAGCGCGCCCTGGACGGCTTCATCAACGAGGCCAACCAGCACGTCTCCGGCGACGTCCGGATGACCCTGCACGGAGGCCGCGCCGTCGTCACCGGCCGGCGCTCGCAGGAGTCGCTGTACGACTTCAACCTCGCGACCTACGACACGGGCGACACCTTCGACCAGTCCGCGGCCAAGGGCTTCATCGACATCTACAGCCTGTCGTCGAAGATCGCGGCCAAGCGCGACCTGGCGTGAGGCTCGTACGTACTGGCCTGACAGCCGCCTCCTCACCTGCAAGGGTGGGGAGGCGGTCGCACATTCACGATTCTCCGAGGAGCAGAGCAAGTGAGCAGCAACAGCGGTGACGTACGGCTCTGGGGCGGGCGTTTCGCCGACGGTCCCGCCGAGGCCCTGGCGAAGCTGTCCGCGTCCGTCCACTTCGACTGGCGGCTCGCGCCCTACGACATCGCCGGTTCGCGTGCGCACGCGCGCGTGCTGCACACGGCGGGGCTGCTCACCGAGGACGAGCTCACCCGTATGATCGCCGGGCTCGACCGGCTCGAGGCGGACGTGGCGTCCGGCGAGTTCACCGGCACCATCGCCGACGAGGACGTCCACACCGCTCTGGAGCGCGGCCTGCTGGAGCGCCTCGGCCCCGATCTGGGCGGCAAGCTGCGCGCGGGACGGTCGAGGAACGACCAGGTGGCGACCCTCTTCCGGATGTACCTGCGCGACCACGCCCGCGTGATCGGCGGGCTGATCGCCGACCTCCAGGACGCCCTGATCGGCCTCGCCGAGGCGCACCCCGACGTCGCGATGCCCGGCCGCACGCACCTCCAGCACGCCCAGCCGGTGCTCTTCGCCCACCACGTCCTCGCGCATGTGCAGTCCCTGTCCCGGGACGCGGAACGCCTGCGCCAGTGGGACGAACGGACGGCGGTCTCCCCGTACGGCTCGGGCGCGCTGGCCGGTTCCTCTCTCGGCCTCGATCCCGAGGCCGTCGCCCGCGACCTCGGCTTCGAGCACGGCAGCGCCGGCAACTCCATCGACGGCACGGCTTCCCGTGACTTCGTCGCCGAGTTCGCCTTCATCACCGCGATGATCGGAGTGAACCTCTCCCGGATCGCCGAGGAGGTCATCATCTGGAACACGAAGGAGTTCTCCTTCGTGACCCTGCACGACGCCTTCTCCACCGGCTCGTCGATCATGCCGCAGAAGAAGAACCCGGACATCGCCGAGCTGGCGCGCGGCAAGTCCGGCCGTCTGATCGGCAACCTGACGGGCCTGATGGCGACCCTGAAGGCGCTCCCGCTCGCGTACAACCGCGACCTCCAGGAGGACAAGGAGCCGGTCTTTGACTCCATCGACCAGCTGGAGGTCCTGCTCCCCGCCTTCACCGGGATGATGGCCACCCTCACCGTCCACCGCGAGCGCATGGAGGAGCTGGCCCCGGCCGGGTTCTCGCTCGCCACGGACATCGCCGAGTGGCTGGTCAAGCAGGGCGTGCCCTTCAGGGTCGCGCACGAGGTCGCCGGCGAGTGCGTGAAGGTCGCCGAGGCCGAGGGCAAGGAGCTGGACGAGCTGACCGACGAACAGTTCGCGAAGATCTCCGCGCACCTGACCCCCGAGGTCCGCTCCGTCCTCAACGTGCCGGGCGCCCTCGCCTCCCGCAGCGGCCGCGGCGGTACGGCACCCAGTGCCGTCGCCGTCCAGCTGGCCGAGGTCAAGGCGGACGTGACCGCGCAGCACGCGTGGGCGAACGCCCGTAAGTGACACGGGAGCATCGCGGGTTACGTTGGTCGCACGCCGTATGGAGCGACTGAACGGAGCCCGCGATGCCCTTCGCCCGACTGGCCTCGGCAACGACTCCCACCTGCCACATCGGCCTGGGCCTCGCCGCCGTCGGCCGCCCCGGTTACATCAACCTCGGCCGCGAGCAGGACCTCCCCGCCGACCGCAGTGTCGAGGCCCTGCGCGAGCGGACGCACGAGCTCCTGGACGCCGCCTACGCCCAGGGCGTCCGCTACTTCGACGTCGCCCGTTCCTACGGCCGCTCCGAGGAGTTCCTCGCCGGCTGGCTGAACGCCCACCCCGAGATCGACGACATCGTCGTCGGCAGCAAGTGGGGCTACACCTACACCGCCGGGTGGACCACCGACGCCGAACAACACGAGGTCAAGGACCACAGCGTCGCCACCTTCGAGCGGCAGCGCGCCGAGAGCGCCGAGCTGCTCGGCGACCGCCTCGACCTCTACCAGATCCACTCGGTGACCCCGGACAGCCCGGCCCTCACCGACAAGTACCTGCACGCCAGGCTGGCCGAGGCCGCCGCCGAGGGCCTCACCATCGGCTTCTCCACCAGCGGGCCCGCGCAGGCCGACGCGATCAGGGCGGCGCTGGAAGTGACGGTCGACGGCGAATCCCTCTTCCGTACCGTGCAGTCGACGTACAACGCCCTCGAGACGTCCGCCGCCTCCGCCCTCGCCGAGGCCCACGACGCCGGCCTCACGGTGATCGTCAAGGAGGCCATGGCCAATGGCCGGCTCGCTGAGCCGTATGCGCCGGACGCGCTGAAGGCCGTAGCAGAAGAGACCTCGCTCGGCTGCGACGCCGTCGCTCTCGCCCTGATCCTGCGCCGGCCCTGGGCCGGCGTCGTCCTCTCCGGCGCGGCGACCGTCACCCAGCTCGCCTCCAACCTGCACGCCGCCGCCGTCGACCTGGACGACGACCAGCTGACCCGTCTTGCCGCGCTCGTCGAGGAGCCGCAGACGTACTGGGAGCGGCGCGGACAGCTGCCCTGGCACTGAGCCCGACCTGTACACCGCGGTGCTCCGCACCGCTCACCTCAGGATCCGTTTCCTGCCGGACGTAAACGCCCCGGGATCCCTCGCAAGGATCCCGCTGAACACACGTCCACTGCCGCACGTATCTCTGGGCCAAGGGACTACGACACACCCGTTGCCCCCGTCCCCGGAGGAACAGTGACCACCACGCTCGCAGGCGGCCGTGCCGCCCGGCGTCAGACGATGCGCCGTATCCGCCCGCGCCGCTCCCCCGCCGTCCCGCTGCTGCTCGCCCTGTGGGCGGGCGCGGCCGGGGTGCTGTGGCTGTGGTGGGACAACACTCCGTCCATCGCCGACCGGACCGGTCAGATCCTGGCCGCGGGCCGGATCACCGGTCTGCTCGCCGGATATCTCATGGCGCTCGTGGTCCTGCAGATGGCCCGGGTGCCCGCCCTGGAACGGCGGGTGGGCTCCGACCGGGTCGCCCGCTGGCATGCGATGACCGGCCGCTACACCCTCTGCCTGGTCCTCGCCCATATCTTCCTGATCATGTGGGGCTACGCCCTGCAGGCCGGCAAGGGGCTCGGCGACATCGTCCAGCAGACGGTCGACTCCGTCACCCAGCTGCCGGACATGGGCAAGGCCGCCATCGGCACCGGACTGCTGCTGCTGATCGGCCTGGTCTCGATCGGCGGGATCCGCCGCAGGATGCCGTACGACACCTGGTACCACGTGCACCTGATGACGTACGCGGCGGTGTTCCTGACGTTCTGGCACCAGATCAGCACCGGCAACGAGTTCGCCGTCGAACCCCTCGCCAAGACCTTCTGGTACGGGCTCTACGGGTCGGTCACCGCGCTCGTGATCTGGTACCGGATCCTCACCCCGATCCGGCTCAACCTGAAGCACCGGATGCGGGTCGAGGCCGTGATCGAGGAGACACCCGGGATCGTGTCGGTGCTGATCGGCGGGCGGAAGCTGCACCGGATGGGTGCGGAGGCCGGGCAGTTCTTCCGCTGGCGGTTCATGGCGCCGGGCATGCGGTTCAGCTCCCACCCGTACTCGCTGTCGGCGGCGCCCCGCCCCGACATGCTGCGGATCACCGTGAAGGCGATCGGCGACCACAGCACCCGGCTGCGCGAGCTGCGGCCCGGTACCCGGGTGTGGGCCGAGGGACCGTACGGCGCACTGACCGCGTCCCGGCGCAGCCGCGGCAAGGTGCTGCTGGTGGCCGGCGGTGTCGGCATCACCCCGATGCGGGCGCTGTTCGAGACGCTGCCCGGCGCGGCCGGCGACCTCACCCTGCTGTACCGGGCCAACAGCACCCAGGACCTGGCCCTGTGGAACGAGCTGGCCGCCATCGCCGACGAGCGGGGCGCCCGGCTGATGTACGCGGTCAACAGCCCGGACGGGGCACGCCCGGACATCTCCGCGGAGTCCCTGCAGCGGAAGATCCCGGACATCGACCGGCATGACGTTTTTCTGTGCGGGCCGCCCGGCTTCGCGCAGTCCGTGTACGAAGCACTGCGCGGCGCGGGGGTTCCCGCCCGCCGTATCCATCACGAGTCGTTCGAGATGTGAGCGACGGGTCATCAGGAGACCGGCAACCATGAAGAAGAGCCATCCCGTTCGGCGTGCCGTGCTCGCCACCGCCGCCACCGTGTCCGGCATCGTGCTGCTGCTGACGCTGAAGCCGGCGTCCGACCCCGGCTCCGCGTCCGCGGCGGGCGGTGCGGCACCGCCCGCCGCGGCGGCGGGACAGTCACCCCAGGGCGGCGCCCAGGCCGCCGGCAGCGGCACGGTCACCGGCGAGGTCGCCCAGACCCAGTACGGGCCGGTGCAGGTACGGCTGACCGTGAGCAACGGGAAGATCACCCAGGCCGAGGCGGTGCAGGCACCCAGCGGCGGCCGCAGCACCCAGATCACCGCAGACGCCGTACCCCAGCTCAACCAGGCCACCGTCACCGCAGGCAGCGCCGAGATCGACGCGGTGTCCGGAGCCACCTACACCAGCACCGGCTACAAGCAGTCCCTCCAGTCCGCCCTGGACCAGGTCCAGGCGGGAGGCGGCGGGGCTGCCGACCAGGGCTCGGGCAGCGCCCAGGCCCGTACGGTGACCGGCGAGGTCGCCCAGACCCAGTACGGGCCGGTCCAGGTCCGGGTCACCGTCAGCGGCGGGAAGGTCACCCAGGCCGAGGCGGTGCAGGCACCCAGCGGTGGCCGCAGCAGCCAGATCACCGCAGACGCCGTGCCCCAGCTCAACCAGGCGGCCGTGGCCGCAGGCAGCGCCGACATCGACGCCGTGTCCGGAGCCACGTACACCAGCACCGGTTACCAGCAGTCCCTGCAGTCGGCCCTGGACCAGGCCGGTGGCTGAGCCGGTGACCGAACCCGCACAGGCTCCCGCCGCGGTACGCCGGGCGGAGGAGACGATGGGGACCGTCTTCTCCTTCGACGTCCGCGGCGGGGATCCCGGCACGGTCCGGGCGGCCCTCGACGAGGCGATCGCCGGACTCCACCGGGTCGACGAGGTGTTCAGCACCTACCGCGAGGACAGTCAGGTCTCACGGCTGGCCCGCGGCGCGGTGACCGTCGAGGAGTGCGATCCCGACGTCGCCGAGGTGCTGGAGCTCGGCGCCGAGGCGGAGCGGATCAGCGAGGGCTGGTTCAGCATGTCGTACGAGGGACGGCTCGATCCGACCGGGATCGTCAAGGGCTGGGCCGTCGAGCGGGCGGCCCGGCGGCTGGCGGCGGCCGGGGTGAGCGGGGTGAGCGTCAACGGCGGCGGTGACGTCCAGCTGCTCGGCGCACCCGGCACGCAGCGGCCCTGGCGGGTCGGCGTCTCGGACCCGCTGCGGCCGGGCGGGCTGGCGGCGGTGATCTCCGCCGCCGGACTGGACGAGCTCGCCGTGGCCACGTCCGGCACCGCCGAACGCGGCGCCCACATCGTCGACCCGCGGACGGGGAAGTCCGCGGTGACGGACCTCGTCGCCGTGACCGTGGTGGCGCCCCGGCTGACCTGGGCGGACTGCTGGGCCACGGCGGCCTTCGCGATGGGCTCGCGGGAGGGGCTGGCGTGGCTGGAGTCGCTGCCGGACGTGGAGGCCCTGCTGATCACGGCGGGCGACGAGGTGCGGTGTACTGGGGGTTGGCGGCGCGGCTGGGTTGACCGGCGCTGTTGCTGAGGGGCGGGTGGTCGCGCAGGCCGGTGCTGACGGGGCGCCGCCCGCAGCTGGGCGCGGAGCTGGTCACCTGCGGGAGTGGTCCGGCGTTCAGGGGCGCGGGGCTGTGTCTGATATGCGGCTCCTCCCCCACTCTCGGCTTCGCTCGAGCGGGGGGACCCCCACCGTGGGCGCGACCAGCCCCCACTCACCCGCACCCGGTAATCCACCGCCCCACTACCTCAGTGGCCGTTCTGGGCCAGCCGCAGCAGGTGCTCGGCGAGTGCCTGCCCGCCGTCCGGCTGCCGGCTGATCAGCAGCAGGGTGTCGTCACCGGCGATCGTGCCCAGGATGTCGTGCAGTTCGGCCTGGTCGATGGCCGAGGCCAGGAACTGCGCGGCGCCGGGCGGGGTGCGCAGGACCACGAGGTTGGCGGAGGCCTCCGCGGAGATCAGCAGCTCCTGCGACAGCCGCCGCATCCGCTCCTCCTTCGCCGACTCCCCCAGCGGCGCCCGCGGGGTGCGGAAACCGCCCTCGCTGGGCACCGCGTAGATCAGGTCGCCGTCGGTGTTGCGGATCTTCACCGCGTTCAGCTCGTCCAGGTCCCGGGAGAGCGTCGCCTGGGTGACGGTCAGCCCGTCGTCGGCGAGAAGCTTCGCCAACTGGCTCTGGGAGCGCACCGGTTGCCGGTTGAGGATGTCCACGATCCGGCGGTGGCGTGCGGTGCGGGTCTGCGGCACGGCAGGCCCTGCGTGCCCGTGGTCCTGCGCGTGGCTCATCGTCGTCTCATTCTCCGGCTCGTCCGTCCCCGTGGCTTGCGTCGAGGATGCCGGGCAACGCCTGGAGAAGCGCCGCCACTTCGTCGTCGCCGAGGTTCAGCGGCGGCATGAGCCGTACGACATCGGGGGCGGGCGCGTTGACCAGGAATCCGGCGTCCTGAGCCGCCTGCTGCACCTGCGGTGCGAGCGGCTTGGTGAGCACCATACCCAGGAGCAGGCCCGCACCCCGGACATGGCCGACCAGCGGGTGGCCCAGGGACTCGATTCCGTCCCGCAGTTTCTCGCTCTGCCGCTTGACGTTCTCCAGCAGGCCCTCGTTCGCGATGGCGTCGAGGACGGCGAGTCCGGCGGCGCAGGCGACCGGGTTGCCGCCGAAGGTCGTGCCGTGGTGACCGGGCTGCAGCAGTTCGGCGGCCCGGCCGAAGGCGACGGTGGCGCCGAGCGGCAGCCCGCCGCCGAGCCCCTTGGCGAGCGTGACGACATCGGGCAGGACGCCCTCGTGGGCCTGGTACTCGAACCAGTGGCCGGTGCGGCCGATGCCGGTCTGCACCTCGTCCAGGACCAGCAGCGATCCGGTGGCGGCCGTGATCGCGCGGGCCGCCTTCAGATAGCCGGCGGGCGGGACGACGACACCGTTCTCGCCCTGGACCGGCTCGATGACGACCAGTGCCGTCTCCTCGGTGACCGCGGCGGCCAGCGCCTGCGCGTCGCCGTACGGGACGTGGGTGACGTCACCGGGCAGCGGCAGGAACGGCTCCTGCTTGGCGGGCTGGCCGGTGAGCGCGAGGGCGCCCATGGTGCGGCCGTGGAAGCCGCCCTGGGTGGCGACCATGTGGGTACGCCCGGTCAGCCGGCCGATCTTGAAGGCGCCCTCGTTGGCCTCGGCCCCGGAGTTGCAGAAGTAGACCTTGCCGTCCCGGCCGAAGAGCTCCAGGAGCCGCTCGGCGAGCGCGACGGGCGGTTCGGCGACGAACAGGTTGGAGACGTGGCCGAGCGAGGCGATCTGGCGGCTCACCGCCTCGACGACCCCGGGGTGGGCGTGGCCGAGGGCGTTGACCGCGATGCCGCCGACGTAGTCGACGTACTCCTTGCCGTCGGCGTCCCACAGCTTCGCGCCCTCGCCGCGGACGAGGGGCAGTCGCGGGGTGCCGTAGTTGTTCATGAGCGCGCCCTGCCAGCGCGCGGTCAGTTCCTGGTTGGCGCTCATTCGGCATCCCCCTCTTGCTCGTCGGGCACGACCATCGTGCCGATGCCCTCGTCGGTGAAGATCTCCAGCAGGATCGAGTGCTGGACCCGGCCGTCGATGACGCGGGCGGTGTTCACGCCGCCCCGTACGGCGTGCAGACAGCCCTCCATCTTCGGCACCATGCCGGAGGACAACTCCGGCAGCAGCTTCTCCAGTTGGGAAGCGGTGAGGCGGCTGATCACCTCGTCGCTGTTGGGCCAGTCCTCGTAGAGGCCCTCGACGTCGGTGAGGACCATGAGGGTCTCGGCGCCCAGCGCAGCAGCGAGTGCCGCAGCCGCCGTATCAGCATTGACGTTGTAGACATGTCCGTCGTCCTGGGAGCGGGCGATCGAGGAGACGACCGGGATGCGGCCGTCGGCGAGCAGTGCCTCGATCGCGCCCGTGTCGATCTCGGTGATCTCGCCGACCCGCCCGATGTCGACCAACTCGCCGTCGATCTCGGGCTGGTGCTTGGTGGCGGTGATGGTGTGCGCATCCTCGCCGGTGAGGCCGACGGCGAGCGGGCCGTGCTGGTTGAGCAGCCCGACCAGCTCCCGCTGCACCTGTCCGGCCAGCACCATGCGTACGACGTCCATGGCGTCCTCGGTGGTGACGCGCAGGCCCGCCTTGAACTCGCTGACGATGCCGTGCTTGTCGAGGGCGGCGCTGATCTGCGGGCCGCCGCCGTGCACGACGACCGGCTTGAGGCCGGCGTGGTGGAGGAACACCACGTCCTGCGCGAACGCGGCCTTCAGGTCCTCGTCGATCATGGCGTTGCCGCCGAACTTGATGACGACGATCTTGCCGTTGTGCCGGACCAGCCAGGGCAGCGCCTCGATGAGGATCTGGGCCTTGGGCAGTGCGGTGTGCTTACGCGTAGTGCTCATGACGAGTAGGCGCTGTTCTCGTGGACGTAGTCGGCGGTCAGGTCGTTGGTCCAGATGGTGGCGGTCTCGGCGCCCGCCGCGAGGTCGGCGACGATGTGCACCTCGCGGTAGCGCATGTCGACCTTCTCGCGGTCCTCGCCGACGCCACCGTTCTTGCAGACCCAGACGCCGTTGATGGCGACGTTGAGCTGGTCGGGCTCGAAGGCGGCCTGCGTGGTGCCGATCGCCGAGAGCACCCGGCCCCAGTTGGGGTCCTCACCGTGGATGGCGCACTTCAGGAGGTTGTTGCGGGCGATGGAACGCCCCACCTCGACGGCGTCGTCCTCGGTCGCCGCGCCCACGACCTCGATCTTGATGTCCTTGCTGGCGCCCTCGGCATCCCGGATGAGCTGTTGCCCGAGGTCGTCGCAGACGGCCCGTACGGCCTCGGCGAACTCCTCGTAGGCCGGGGTGACCTCGGCCGCGCCGGAGGCGAGCAGCAGCACGGTGTCGTTGGTGGACATGCAGCCGTCGGAGTCGACGCGGTCGAAGGTGGTCCGGGTGGCTGCCCTGAGCGCCTTGTCCAGTACGTCGTTGTCCACCACGGCGTCCGTGGTGAGGACGACCAGCATGGTCGCCAGGCCCGGCGCGAGCATGCCGGCACCCTTCGCCATCCCGCCGACGGTCCAGCCGTCCTTGGTCACGACGGCCGTCTTGTGCACGGTGTCGGTGGTCTTGATGGCGATGGCGGCCTTCTCGCCGCCGTGCTCGGAGAGCTGCGCCGCGGCGGTCTCGACGCCCGGGAGCAGCTTGTCCATGGGCAGCAGCACACCGATGAGGCCGGTGGAGCAGACGGCGACCTCGATCGCGCCGCGGCCGAGCACCTCGGCGACCTTCTCGGCGGTGGCGTGCGTGTCCTGGAAGCCCTTCGGCCCCGTACAGGCATTGGCGCCACCGGAGTTGAGGACGACCGCGGAGACCTCGCCGCTCTTGAGGACCTGCTCGGACCAGAGGACCGGCGCTGCCTTCACACGGTTGGAGGTGAAGACGCCCGCGGCGGCGCGGCGCGGGCCGTTGTTGACCACGAGGGCCAGGTCAGGGTTGCCGTTCTCCTTGATCCCGGCGGCGATGCCCGCCGCGGTGAATCCCTTGGCTGCCGTCACGCTCACGGCGCAACTCCGATCGTGGTCAGCCCGGTGGTCTCGTCGAGCCCCAGGGCGATGTTCATGCTCTGTACGGCACCGCCGGCGGTGCCCTTGGTCAGGTTGTCGATGGCGCTGATCGCGATGATCCGTCCGGCGGCCTCGTCGTACGCGACCTGCACCTGAACGGCGTTGGAACCGTAGACGGACGCCGTGGCGGGCCACTGGCCCTCGGGGAGCAGATGGACGAACGGCTCGTCGGCGAAGGCCTTCTCGTAGGCGGCGCGCACGGATTCGGCGGTGACCCCGGGCTTCGCCTTCGCGGTGCAGGTGGCGAGGATGCCGCGGGGCATCGGCGCGAGGGTGGGGGTGAAGGAGACGGAGACCTGCTCCCCCGCGGCCGCGGAGAGGTTCTGGCTCATCTCGGGCGTGTGCCGGTGGCCGCCGCCGACGCCGTACGGCGTCATGGAGCCCATGACCTCGCTGCCCAGCAGATGGGGCTTGGGTGCCTTGCCCGCGCCGGAGGTGCCGGAGGCGGCGACGATCACGGCTTCGGGCTCGGCGAGGGAGGCGGCGTAGGCCGGGAAGAGGGCGAGGGAGACGGCGGTGGGGTAGCAACCGGGCACCGCGACACGCTTGGACCCCTCCAGCGCGGCGCGGGCACCCGGCAGTTCGGGCAGGCCGTACGGCCAGGTGCCGGCGTGCGGGGAGCCGTAGAACTTCTCCCAGTCGGCCGGATCCTTGAGCCGGAAGTCGGCTCCCATGTCGACGACGAGCGTGTCCGGGCCGAGCTGCTCGGCGACGGCGGCGGACTGGCCGTGCGGCAGGGCGAGGAAGACGACGTGGTGCCCGGCGAGCGCCTCGGCGGTGGTCGGCTCCAGGACGCGGTCGGCCAGCGGCAGTAGGTGCGGCTGGAGCGCGCCGAGCCGCTGACCCGCGTTGGAGTTGCCGGTCAGGGCGCCGATCTCGACCTGCGGATGTGCCAGGAGCAGACGCAGGAGCTCTCCGCCCGCGTATCCGCTCGCTCCGGCCACCGCCGCACGTACCGCCATGTCATCCTCCTCCTTGATGGCATGACTATACGTATCGCTGCACGTTTATGCAATCCACATCGGCGCTTGCCCCTGAGGGGGTCAGCGCTTCGGCGCCGCGATGAAGTAGGGGGCGGCTCCGGCCGGGCCGCCCGAGGTGCCGGGGAGTACGCAGTACCCGCGGATCCGGTTGCCGAAGATCCAGCTGGTGAGGAGCTCCGCCCGGCCGTCGCCGTTCAGATCGGCGAGCCGGGCGCCCGAAGCGAAGCGGTGGACGTCCGAGCCCTCGGCCGGCAGATCGCAGGCCGCGCGGTCGAACGCCTGGGCGTCCTTCCCGGTCAGCCCGCCGGACCGGTCCTGCTTGAGCACGACCACCCGGCCCTGGAGCGTCCGCTTGTCCATCTGGGCCCGGGGAGATCCGATCGCCGCGTCGAGGTCACCGTCACCGTCGGCGTCCCCGAGGGCGAGGGCGAAGCCGAAGTCCATGTCCTCGCCCCCTCTCGGCGCCCTGGGACGGATGACTGTCGCGTCGCCGCCGTCGGGGCCGGACGCGCTGCCGGGCACCACGCCCACATGGCCGCCGTCCACGTCGTACACGTCCCCGAACAGGACGTCGTCGATCCCGTCCCCGTCCAGGTCTCCGGTGGCGAGTTCCTGACCGGCCCGCAGGTCCTTGCCCGCGGTCTTCTTCACGGTCTTCGGCTCGGCAAGGCCGTCGGGCGTACCCCTGAGATACAGGAGGAACGGCGTGCCCACCATTTCGCCGTCGTAGTCGACCCAGGCTGTGGCCAGGAGATCGTCGATGCCGTCGCCGTTCACGTCACCGGCCGCGAGGTCGAACGTCTCCCACACCTCGAGTTCGTCCTCGTCCACAGGGTGCTCGCGGGTCTTCAGGGTGATCTCGGTCGTGCGCGCCGCCCCGCCCCGCCGGGTGATCGGTCCGTGGGCGACCGTCTCCTGGGACGCGAGATCCAGGTGGCCGTCCCCGTCGAAGTCGCCCGTGACCATGCGTCCGCCGCCCACGTCGATCGCGGTACCGCCGGACAGGCCGCGCGGTCCGCCCCACAGCACCGTCGGGCCGGGGCCCCCGCTCACGACGAGGTCGGTGTAACCGTCGCGGTCCAGGTCGCCCGGGGTCGTGTCCCAACCGAAGCTGCCGTCCGGCTCCGCCCGGCCCGGCACTCCGGGTGAGTTCCGCGAGATCACCTGGGTGCGCGGCTTCCGGGCGGTCGCCGAGCCGTACACCACGCCGACGTATCCGGCGGACCGCTCGCCGTCCACGGTGCCGAACTCCTGGGGGATCACGACGTCCTCGTAGCCGTCCGCGTCGAAGTCCACTGCGTGCACCCGGGGGGCGGTGGACGAGCCCGCGGGTGCGGAGGGCCCGATCAACGCCGCCGCGACCACCGTCACCGTGCCCACCACCGCTGTCCGCCGCGCACGCTTCACTCGCCGACCTCCGCTCACCGTTCCGGAGACGGCGGACGTCCATGCGAACGCCCGCCGTCTCCGGTACGACCCGCAGGTGAACCACGAGGTTGTACGTGGGCGAGAACTACCTCTGCTTGATCCGCAGGAAGGTGACCGAGTTCGCCGGGAAGGTGTACTCGAACTTCGAGGCGACCCCCGACACGGTCGACGTCACCGGCGTGACAGGGGTGTTCGTCTCGGTGTTCACTGCGTCCGGCTCGCCCGCCAGAGTGGTCACCCGGGCCCGGGACGCGACCTTCGCGCCGCCGAGGTCGATGGCCGTACGGGCATCCGCGGACTGGGCGTTGACGACCTTGACGATCAGGTCACCGGTCGCCGCGTCCTTGGTGACGACCTGGCGGAACGGCTCGGCCGGCTTGTCGTCGGTGAAGCTGCCCCACTTCTGGCCGTCGAGGTAGAGGGTGACCTGGCGGCCCCGCACCTTGACGTCGATGTCGTAGGCGCGGCCCGTCTCGATCGACCCGGCCTTGGAGATCAGCGTCGACTTGCCGCCGTCCGAGGCCTGTTCGACGGCGGACTGGGTGTTGTTCCAGCCGCCCAGGTTCCACCAGTAGTAGTTGCCGGTGTCCTTGACCCCGAAGGCGACCAGGAAGCCCTCCTTGCCGGACTTCTTGGTGGCCTTCACATGCAGGTCGTAGTCGTGCCAGCTCGGGTCGCCCGCCGTGACCATGGTGTTCTCGGCGGCCTCGTCGCTCTGGACGTAGGTGCCGTCCTGGATGGTCCAGCTGCCCGTGCCGTTGTGCGTCCACTTCGAGGCGTCGCCGGAGAAGTCGTCGCTCAGCAACGAGGTTCCGTCCGCCGCCGTCACCTTCACATCGTCGTACGCCGCACTGGTCGCCCAGGTCGACAGGCCGACGGCGCCGGTGATCGGGCCGCTGACGGTGGGGGTGCCGGTCGCGGTGGACGGGACGACGCGGTCACCGACGTTGTTCATGAACAGCTTCTGGACCTCGTAGTTGGCCGAGTTCCAGGAGGCGTGGTTGTTGAACCAGATCATGTCGGGGCGCCACTGCACGTAGTCCTCGTTGGCGAGCAGCGGGGCGTACGAGGCGAGCTTGACGATGTCGGCGTTGCGCTCCAGGCCGGTCATGTAGGCGGCCTCCGCGAGGGCGTTCTCCCAGGCGTTGCCCTGGGAGGCGTACTCGCCGAGGAAGACCTTGGGGCCGTTCCTGTCGTAGCTGTCGTAGCGGTCGTTGTTCTGCAGGAACCACTGCGGGCTGTTGTAGTAGTGCTCGTCGACCATGTCGACGTTCGCCTCGCGGTTGAGCTTCCAGGCGGTGTCGAAGGTCGCCCCCGTGTCGTCCGGGCCCGAGTTGGAGATGACGGTGATGTCCGGGTACTTCGCCTCGATCGCCGCGCGGAACTTCTGGAAGCGGGCGAAGAACTCGTTCGGCAGGTTCTCCTCGTTGCCGACCGCGAGATGGGTGAGGCGGAAGGGCCTGGGGTGGCCCATCTCGGCGCGCTTCTTGCCCCAGGTGCTGGTCACGGGACCGTTGGCGAACTCGATGAGGTCGAGAGTGTCCTGGATGTGCCGCTGGAGCAGCGCCTCGTCGTCGGTGGCGCGGTTCTGGCCGCATCCGGTGACCAGGGCCGGGACGACGGGCAGCGGCATGGCGCCGATGTCCTCGGAGAAGCGGAAGTACTCGTAGTAACCGAGGCCGTAACTCTGGTTGTAGCCCCAGAAGTTGGCGTTGGTGGCACGCTCCTCGACCGGGCCGATGGTGTCCTTCCACTGGTAGGACCGCTTGCGCTGCCAGCCGGAGGCCTCGCTGTAGTCCTGCATGGAGCCGGTGTTGACCAGACAGCCGCCCGGGAAGCGGACGAAGGCGGGGTCGAGGGCCTCGATCTTCTCGGCGAGGTCCTTGCGCAGGCCGTTCGGCTGGTTCTTGTAGGTGTCGCGTGGGAACAGCGACACCATGTCGAGGGCTGCGGCGTCGGTGGCGGCGACGGTGAGGCGGCCGCGGCTGCTGGTGCGGGTCGCGGTGAAGGCGGCGGTGTACTTCTTCCAGCCACCCTTGGCGGCCACCTGGCGGGCGCTCGCCAGTTCGCCGGCGGCGTCCTTCAGGGACACGGTGAGGGTGGTGCCGGCCGCAGCGCGCGCCCAGACGGAGAAGTCGTACCTCTTGCCCTTCTCCAGCCGGATCCCGGTGTTGTAGCCGGCGTTCGTCACGGACGAACCGGCCTCCAGGGAGAGGTAGTTGCGGTTGCGCTCGTTGAGCCGGCCGTCGTCGCTGCGGACCTGCGCCGTGCCGCCGACCGTCCAGGAGGTCAGGGGGGTGTAGGAGGAGTGGTCGGCGGTGGAGTACTCGAAGGACCGGTTCTGCACGAGTTCGGCGTACAGGCCGCCGTCCGCGGCCCGGTTGATGTCCTCGAAGAAGACGCCGTACATCGTGTCGTCGATCTCGGCGCCGGTCCCGGCCGGGTCGACGGTGATCTCGTAGTCGGTGACGGCCTCGGCGTGCGCGGGGGCGGGCACGAGGGCGAAGGCCGTCAGGAGGGCGGTCGCGGTGAGACCGAGTCTCCAGCGGGTGCACGTGGTGCGTGACATGGATACTCCGCGGCTCGACGATGGGAGCTGTTCGATATATCGGACATTGGTCAGCACTTCGAACGGCAAGATAGGGAGGGGGCGCAGTGGCGTCAATGGATCGCGCAGCGACGGGCGGGACGGAGAGCGGGACGGGATGGGCGAGTTCTGGCCAGTACCGGATGTGCTGGCGTATCTGGCCGGGCACTGGCGGGTGGAGCGCTCGGTGCGGGATCTCGCGAGCGGTGAGCGGGGCGAGTTCACCGGGACGACTCTTTTCAGCCCGCTGGAGAGCGGCGGGCTGCTGCACGAGGAGTCCGGCACTTTCGTCTGGCAGGGAGCGGCCCGGCCCGCCGAGCGGACACTGCGCTTCCTGCCCGGGAGTTCGCCCGGCACGGCGGACGTCCGCTTCGCCGACGGCCGGCCCTTCCACGACCTGGACCTGACCGCGGGCCGTCACCTCGCCGACCACCCGTGTGCGGCCGACCTGTACCGGGGCGAGTTCACCGTCCTCGACGAGAACCGCTGGCGGTCGGTGTGGCGGGTGCGCGGGCCCGCGAAGGACCTCGTGCTCACCACCGACTACGCGCGTGAACCCACTGTCAGTGCCCGCCTCTAAGGTGCTCGGCATGACCCAATGGACCCAGGACTCCTACGGCCACCACGAGGTGAACGTCGTCTTCGCACGGGGCACTTCACTCGACGCCCTCACCGGCGGCCTGCGCGAACTGGCGCGCGATCCCCTCGACCACGGTGAGGGGAACGGCTGGATATGGGCGGTGCACGACATGCTCAACGCGGACATCGAGGACTACGACCCCATCGACTACCGACGCGTGTGCCCGGACGGCGCCGAGCTGGTCGTGATCGTGACAGAGCCGTGCAGCCCCAAGGGCTTCCCGCCCGACTTCGACTATTACCGCGACGGCCGGCTGATCCTCCACTTCAGCTTCGAGGACCTGGGCCAGCGCGTGGGCGACGACCCGGACCACCTCTCCCCCGAGCTCCTGGCCGCGAACCTCATCGGCCCCGACGCGTACTGCCCGCACGCGGACGACGACGACCACGCCGGCTGGGAGCACGCCGGCGACGACCGGGAGCGGCTCATGAAGGTGATCGCCGACTTCTACAACCTGCCGTCGCCGCCGCTGGCCGCGGAGGTGACGGCGCGTTGACATGGCTCGCCCCGAACACGTTCGCCACCTTCTGCAAGGGCATGGACCTGCCCACCCTGACCGGCGTCTTCGGCGAGGCCGGGCTGCCCGCCTCCGCCACCGGCGAGTCGTCGGGCTGGGCCTGGGCCTCCCATGACACCCCCGCCGTGCCGCACGGCGGGAGCGTATGGACGCTGGCGCGCGACATCACCGGCTTCCGCTACGAGGGCAGCGCGGAGACCGTGTTCCTGGCCTCCACGCCCGCGTGCGCCTGCCCGCACGGGCAGAGCTGTCTGGTCCCGCACTGCCCCGAGCACCCGTTCCAGTTCACGTACAACCGGGGTGGGTTCGAGCAGCTGTATCTCAATGTCGGAGGGCGTCGCGAGTCGCGGCGCGGCGGCGGCATGGCCGATCTGCTGGTGCGCGAGCTGCTGGACGCGGGGATCGTCGGCCGGGACACCTCGCGCTACGACGCCGACCCCGAGTTCAACGCGGACGGCGCTCACACGATGCGGATCCTCGTCAAGCACTTCGGGCTCCCGTCACCTCTACGTCCGTGAGGGCTGGGTCGGCACCCCGTCGAACCGCAGGTTCCAGCGGCCCGCCCGGCCGGTGACGGTCGTGGTCGACAGCGGGCGGACGTCGAGGTTCCAGTACGTCGCGGGCGGCGCCTTCAGGGCGTACACCAGGGCGGCGCGGATCACCGAGGGCTCGGCCACGGCTACGACCCGGCCGCCGTCCTCCACGGGCCGGGTGTCGAGCCAGCCGCCGACCCGGGTGATGAACGCCAGCAGCGACTCGCCGCCGTGCGGTGTGCCGCGCGGATCCGCGAGCCAGGCGTCCACCGCCTCCGGCTCGCGGGCCATCGCCTCGCCGAGCGTCAGCCCGCGCCAGCGGCCCATGTCGCAGTCGCGCAGGGCGAGTTGCACCAGCGGCGCGTACCCGAGGGCGTCGCCGGTGGCACGGCTGCGCGGGGTGGGCGAGCAGTAGCGCAGCTCGGCCGCCGACAGCGGCACCAGACCGTGGGCGACGCGCTGCACCTCGTCCCAGCCGGCCTGGTCCAGCGGACGGTCGTCCTCGAAGCGCTCCGCGAGCAGCGGGGAACTGCGCGCCGCGGCGACGAACGTGACCCGAAGTGGCATGCCGCGATCGTGATTCGCGAAAGTGCGCAGGTCAAGAGCTGTCACCTTCGAGTTACCCAGGGTATGCGAAACCTTGCTTCCAGGTCAGGATCAGCCGGGCAACCCGCTACAAACAGAGCGCCATCCATTGATCCGGTCAGCCGACTTCGGCGCAGGCCGCCCGCAGCCGCCGTACCCCTTCGGCGATCTCCCCCGTCCCGGCCACCGCCGCGAAGCTCAGGCGCAGGTGTGCGGCCGGGGGTTCGGCGCTGAAGTACGGGCGGCCGGGGGTGATCGCGACGCCCGCGCGGAGGGCGGCGGCGGTGAACGCCGATTCGTCGGTGCCCTCGGGCAGGCGGAGCCAGAGGTGGTAGCCGCCCGACGGGATGTGCGGCAGGGCGAGTTCGGGCAGGTGCAGCCGCAGCGCGGACGTCATCGCGTCGCGCCGGCCCTTCAGCTCCATCGAGACCGTCCTCAGGTGGCGCGGCCAGGCGGGCGAGCCGACGAGTTCCAGCGCGGCCTCCTGCAGGGGCCGGGGCACGAAGAAGGTGTCGACGACCTGGATGGCACGCAGCCGCTCCAGCACCGGGCCGCGCGCGGCCAGGGCGCTCACCCGGAAGCTGGGTGAGGTCGCCTTGGTCAGCGAGCTGACGTGCACGACGACTCCGTCGGGATCGTCGGCGGCGAGCGGACGCGGCAGCGGCGGCGCGTCGGCGTGCACGAGCCGTCGTACGAAGTCGTCCTCGACGACGAAGGCCCCGGCCTCGCGGGCGATGCGCAGCACCTCGGCGCGGCGGTCGGGGGCGAGTACGGCGCCGGTCGGGTTCTGGAAGAGCGGCTGGCAGACGAACACCCGGGCGCCGGTGGCCCGGAACGCGTCGGCGAGAAGGGCGGGACGCACCCCGTCCGGGTCCACCGGGACCGGTACGGGACGCAGGCCCGCCGCCCGCGCGATGGCCAGCATGCCGGGGTAGGTGGGCGACTCCACGAGCACCGGCGCGCCGGGCGGCGCCAGTGCGCGCAGGGCGATGGTCAGCGCCGACTGTCCGCCGGAGGTGACCAGAACCTCGGCCGCCGTGACCGCGCCGCCGATGCTGCGCGCGAACCACTCGCGCAGCTCCGGCAGCCCCTCCATGGGCGGCCTGCCCCAGGCACCGGGCCGACGCCCGGCCCGGGACAGGGCCGCCGCCATCGCCCGCTCCGGCTGGAGGGAGGGATGCAGGTAGCCGCCGTTGAACTCGATCACGCCGGGCGGCGGGGCGGCGAGTGAGACCAGGACGCCGGAGGCGTCCACCGAGCGCGGTACGAGCTCGGCGGCGCCGTCCGCGCTGAGGGAGACCTCCTGCCAGGAAGTGTCGCCGGCGGGTGCGGCCTCGGCACGCGGCCGGGCGCGGAACGCTCCGGCGCCGGGCCGGGTCACGACCAGACCTTCGGCCGCCAGTTGCGCGAGGGCACGCGAGACGGTCACCGGGCTCACCCGGAACCGCTCGACCAGGGCCCGGCTGGACGGGAGCTTTCCACCGTACGAGTAGCGCTCGAGCTCCCGCCGCAGCTGATCCGCCAGTTCACCGACACTGCTACGCTCTTGCATGAGAACACAGAGTAGCGCTACTGCTCCGACCAGGATAGCGGTCAGCGGCCCCACCAAGGCCTCCGCGGGTACCCTCCAGGCCGCTCTCGGCGTCATCGCCTTCTCGCTCACCTTCCCCGCCACCGCCTGGGGCCTGGAAGGCTTCGGGCCCTGGTCGCTGGTCGCCGTGCGCAGTGTGCTCGCAGCGCTCATCGCGGGCGGCTGTCTGCTGGCACTGCGCGTGCCGTTGCCCGCCCGGTCGCACTGGCCGGGTCTCGCGGTCGTCGCCGCCGGGGTCGTCGTCGGCTTCCCGCTGCTCACCACGCTCGCCCTGCAGACCTCCACCACCGCGCACGCCGCGGTCGTGGTCGGCCTGCTGCCGCTGACGACCGCGCTGCTGTCCGCCCTGCGCGTCGGCACCCGTCCCTCGCGCACCTTCTGGACGGCGGCGCTGGCCGGCGCGACGGCGGTGGTCGCCTTCACCGTGCAGCAGAGCGGCGGCGCCCTCACCTCCGCCGACCTGTATCTGTTCGCGGCGCTGCTGGTGTGTGCGGCCGGTTACACCGAGGGCGGGCGGCTGGCCCGGGTCATGCCGGGCTGGCAGGTGGTCGGCTGGGCGCTGGTGCTGTGTCTGCCGCTCACCGTGCCCGCCACGGCGCTCGCCCTCGCCTACGAGCCCGTCCAGCTCACCGCGCACAGCGTGACCGGGGTGCTCTGGGTCGCGGCCGGCTCGCAGTTCCTCGGCCTGGTCGTCTGGTACCGGGGCATGGCCGCCATCGGCATCCCCAAGGCCAGCCAGTTGCAGTTGGCCCAGCCGCTGCTCACACTGGTGTGGTCGGTGCTGCTGCTGGGCGAGCACCTGCCCGTGGCCGCGCCGCTGACGGCTGCGGCCGTGCTCGTCTGCATCGCCGTCACGCAACGGGCGCGAGGCTGAGCGGCGCGCACGCACCGGTACGGACCGGCGTCGCCCGCCCTAGACTCGAAAGTACGGACCGCTGCTCCGCACATGGTGAGGAGGCCCCAGATGCGCGCAAGCGTGGGCGACCAGCTTGTCCAGCACGGCAGGGTGGTCGGCCAACACGACAAGGTCGGCGAGATCGTCGAAGTGATGGGTCAGGAGGGCAACCCCCCGTACCGCGTCAAGTTCCAGGACGGGCACGAAGGCGTGTGCTCACCGGGCCCCGACACCGAGATCCGGCACAAGGAAACCACCGGGCAGTGATTCAGCGCGGGGAAATCGCCGGCTGCTGATAGTGGTCGGCGACCACCCGCGTCATCGCTCCGAGGGCGTCGGCCGCCGCGTCACGGGCGGAGAAGAAGACATGCCCGCGCACCTCGGGGTGTTCGCGGGCGAAGGTCAGGTGCCGGGACAGCTCGGCCGGGTCCTGCCAGGCTTCGTGCTGCACCGGATCACCGGCCTTGTACAGCGCCTCCCCCACGTACAGCTGTGTGCCGGTACCCCGTGCCGTCTCCGCCCACCACGGCACGAGAGTGGCGTAGTCGGCGGCGGCGTTGCCGATGTGCCAGTACAGCTGGGGACAGATGTAGTCGATCCAGTTCTCACGCACCCACTTGCGGGTGTCCGCGTACAGGTCGTCGTACGTCTGCACGGCCCGGGTGTCCGAGCCGAGCGGGTCGGTGTCGGCGTTGCGCCACACTCCGAACGGGCTGATCCCGAACCGCGTGCCGGGGCGGACCTCCCTGATGCCGGCCGCGGTGTCGCGCACCAGCCGGTCGATGTTGTCCCGCCTCCAGTCGGCCCGGTTCGTGAAGGCCGCGCCGTGGGTGTCGTAGGCCTCGTCGTCGTCGAAGCTCTGGCCGGCGACCGGGTAGGGGTAGAAGTAGTCGTCGAAGTGGACGGCGTCGACCGGGTATCCGGCCACGGCGTCGAGCATCGCCTCCTGCACGAAGGCACGTACGTCGGGAATCCCGGGGTTGTAGTAGAGCCTGCCGCCGTAGGCCACCACCCAGTCCGGGTTCTTGCGGGCCGGGTGCGAGGCGACGAGCCTGGTCGGGTCGGTGTGGATCGCCACTCGCAGCGGGTTGAACCAGGCGTGCAGCTCAAGGCCCCGGGCGTGCGCCTCGTCGACCGCCGTGCCGAGCGGATCCCACCCGGGGTGCTGTCCCTGGGTGCCGGTGAGGTACTCCGACCAGGGCTCGTACGGCGAGGGCCACAGCGCGTCGGCCGTCGGCCGCACCTGGAAGATCACCGTGTTCAGCCCGCACCGGACCGCCCGGTCCAGGTGGGCGGTCAACTCGGCGCGCTGCTCCTTCACGGTCAGGCCCATGGCGGAGGGCCAGTCACGGTTGTTCACGGTCGCCAGCCACATGCCGCGCATCTCGGTGGTGGTGCGCGGCCGACGAGGGGCCGCACCCGCCTCTCGCGCCATCACGAGGGTCGACAGTGCGGCCAGTGCAAACGCCCGACGAGACAGCTGCCCCACGACACGCACCCCACATACGCTGCGGATCCGCGCCGTCACGGATCGTCTCCGAAGCCTCAGGATGCCCCCACCCCGGCGATCGATCATCGATACTTACGGGTAACGTGCACGGATGGAGCAGGCACCGGAACCCGGCGACCTGCCTCGGGACTGGATCAGCGAAGGGGACGATGTGACCGACATCGAGCGCGTCGGAGTGGTGGGCTGCGGCCAGATGGGGGCCGGCATCGCCGAGGTGTGCGCCCGCGCCGGCCTGGACGTGAAGGTCGCCGAGACCACCGGCGAGGCCCTGGAGATCGGCCGCACCCGGCTGTTCAACTCCCTGGCCAAGGCGGCCGAACGCGGCAAGATCACCGAGGAGGAGCGGGACGCCACGCAGGCACAGCTGAGCTTCACCACCGACCTCGGTGAATTCGCCGACCGGGATCTGGTCATCGAGGCCGTCGTCGAGAACGAGCAGGTCAAGACCGAGATCTTCCAGGTGCTCGACCAGGTCGTGACCCGCCCGGACGCGATCCTGGCCTCCAACACCTCCTCGATCCCGCTGGTGAGGCTGGCCGTCGCCACCTCGCGCCCCGACCAGGTCATCGGCATCCACTTCTTCAACCCGGCCCCGGTGCAGCAGCTCGTCGAGCTGATCCCCGCGCTGACCACCTCCGAGGGCACGCTCGGCCGGGCGCAGCTGTTCACCGAGAAGGTGCTCGGCAAGCACGCCATCCGCGCCCAGGACCGCTCCGGCTTCGTCGTCAACGCGCTGCTGATCCCCTACCTGCTCTCCGCGATCCGGATGTTCGAGTCCGGTATCGCCAGCCGCGAGGACATCGACAACGGCATGGAGATGGGCTGCGCCCACCCGATGGGCCCGCTGAAGCTGTCCGACCTGATCGGCCTGGACACGGTGGCGTCGGTGGCGCATTCGATGTACGAGGAGTACAAGGAGCCGCTCTACGCCGCTCCCCCGCTGCTGCAGCGTATGGTCGACGCGGGCCGGCTGGGCCGCAAGAGCGGCTCGGGCTTCTACACCTACGGCTGATTACCGAGCGCGACGCTCCGCTGGGCCCGGCACCTGGGAGGTGCCGGGCCCGCGTCATTCACACACCGTGTGCGCGTCGGGCCCGCATATGCCGTTCGCACACTCTCCCCAGGTGCCCACCAGGCGAGTTGACTCACCATGCGCATGCAAGGGACGTAAGACGACTACGGAAAGGAGCGGTTCGTGACCGCCGATCCCGAGCATTCCGTCGCCCAGGAGGAACTCGCAGAGTTACGTCGCCGTCTCGACGTGGCATACGCCCGCGTCGAGGGCGGGCTGGCGCTGCTCTCCCATCGCACCGAGGAAACCGCCAAGGAACTGGACGAGTTGAGCACGCGGCTCATCACCCTGGAACACGCCCGATGGCCGCTGCCGTCGGTCACCGCTGTCACGGCCGTGGCCGCCCTCGTCGTGGCCGTCTGGCAGGTACTCGCACGCTAGTGCCACGGCACTAGACGACGGCGTCCTGGCCGAGCCTGAGGTAGTGCAGTAAAAGCAGCGCGGCCGCCATGTTGGCGGCCGGGACCTCGCCGCGGGCGACCAGATCGGGGACGAGTTTGAGGGGGACCCATTCCCGCCGGTCCGACTCGAAGTCGTCCACCGGGTGCCCGATGTATTCGCCCTCGTCGGCCCAGTAGATGTGGTGCCGGGCGTCGGTGAGCCCGTTGGACGGCTCCACGCTCATCAGGTGGCGCAGGGGTCCCGGCCGCCAGCCCGTCTCCTCCTCGAGCTCCCGGGCAGCCGCGACCGCGATGTCCTCGCCGTCCTCGACCACGCCCGCCGCGAGTTCCCACCCCCAGCTGTCGGTGATGAAGCGGTGGCGCCACAGGAGGAGGACCTCGTTGGCCTCGTTCACCACCGTGGCCACGGCCACCGGCCGCAGCCGTATCAGGAAGTGGTCGAGGTGCCGGCCGTCCGGCAGCTCGACATCTGCGAGATTGACGCTGAACCAGCGGTTTTCATACACAGTTTGTTCGTTCTGTTTCGTCCACTGCACGGTTCTGCCACCTTCCGCCGAGTAAGTGGCAATATCGCAGCAGGAGCGTGCCCACAGCAGAGGAAAAGCGTGGCGTTGCCGTTCAGGCGGTGTCGCTACAGCGGTACGCGCAGTGCCCCGTCGATGAGTTCGGCGGCCTCGGCCGTGCCCGCGCCGCCGCTGCGCACCAGGTGCTCGCGCACCGCCCGGAGTCTGTCACGCAGCCGCTGGGACTCCATGCCGCGGGCCTGCTCGGCCATCTGTACCGCGGTCGCCACCGCCTTCTCGGCGTTGCCCTGGCGCAGTTCGATGGTGCTGAGCATGGCGAGCCGGTGCACCCGGCCCCGGTCGTGCGCGGGGTTGTCCACGGCGGCCGCGGCATGCTCACCGGCGGCGGCCAGTTCGCCGAGGCTGAGCAGTGCCTCCGCCACCTGGACGTTGACCAGGCCCGGCTGGACATAGCCGGTCTCGTCGGGTTCGTGTCCGCGCCGGATGCGTTCGGCGGCCTGCTCGGCCCGCCGTATGCAGGACAGGGCGCTCGTGCCGTCGCCGAGGTGGGCGTACGCCTTCGCCTGCATCGCGTACAGATCGGAGGCGAGGGCCGGGGTGATGTGCTTGCCTGCGGCCCGCAGCGCGGCCTCCGCGAAGGCGACGGCCTGACGGTACTCCCGCATGAACAGCGACTGGTTGACGAGCAACGCGATCACATACGCACCGAGTCCCCGGTCGCCGCTGGCCTTGGCGAGCCGCAGCGCCTGGTGGAAGTAGCGCTGGGCGAGGCCGTGTGCGTCGGAGTCGTAGGCGCAGATGCCGGCGATCGCGACCAACCCACCGGTGGCGCGGTGGAGTTGGCGGCCGGTGGCGTCGGTGTAGCTGCCGCGCAGCAGGGGCGCCGCCTCGGAGTTGAGGAACCCGACGATCCGGGTGCGGGTCGCGACACCGCCGGCCTTGCGGTACATCTGCTCGTAGTGGGTGCGGGCGGCGCGCAGCATCTCGATGTCGGCCGGGGTGACCCGGTGCCGGCCGCCACGGGAGACGTCCACGTCCTCGGGCGGATTCTCCCACTCCCACACGGGCATGACGGCCGGCGTGCCGGTGACGGCGGGGGCGCCGAGGACGTGCGGGCGCTGCTGTTCGTCGGAGCGCCACAGGGCGGTGGCGCGTTCGACGAAGCCGGACAGCGAGGTGCCGTGCGCGCCGGCCGGCTCCCCCGGTACGCCGAGTCCGATGTCGTCGAGTGTGACCGGCCGGTGCAGCCGGGCGGCGAGCACCTCGCAGATCAGGTCGGGCACCTGGCCACGCGGCCGCTGGCCCTTCAACCAGCGGGCCACGGCGGTGTGTTCGTAGCGGAGCGCGAGTCCGCGCGCCCGCCCGGCCTGGTTCACATGTGCCGCGAGACCGGCGTGCGAGATCCCCGCCTCGTCCAGGATCGCGTCGAGCAGAGTGTTGGGCTGCATCGGAAAGGCCCCCCAGATGGCTCGGTGTCGACAGCGTAGTGAATTCGCCTTCACACGGGGTGTGAACGGAGTGCGCGAATCCGGGCTGTACGCGCACTGTTGCGGAGAGTTTCCGGCCGGTTGACTGGAATGCCTCGCAAGAGGCCGGCCGGGCCGTCGGCTCCCCCTCGTACAGCGGCGGCCCGGCGGCGGCGCTGCGCTCGCTGTGCCGGGGACCGTGGGACTAGCGGTGGGTTGTCGGGTGCGGGTGCGTGGTGGTTGCTCGCGCCCGCGCGGCGGAGCCGCATGTGTCACTGTCCCGTGCCCCTGAAGGGCGTCTGGGTTGGCGCTCGTTGCGTAGTGCCAGTAGGGCTATGTCGTCGGTGGGGCTGCCGCTGGTGTGGCAGAGGAGGCTGGTGAAGACCGCGCCCAGGATGGACTGTGGGGTCAGCGAGTTGTCCCGTAGGGCCTCGGCCAGGGCGGCCTCCAGCGGAAAGAACCGGCCACGCGCGTCTCGGGCGTCCTCGGCGCCGTCCGTGAAGAGGAACAGTGCCTCGCCGGGCCGGAGTTGGCCGAAGGGTGCGGCGGGCAGGTCGGGCGGTAGCGGGAACGAGCCCATGGGCGGGAGGGGATCGGCTCGGGCGAGTGGTTCGACGTGGGTACCCAGGAGCCGGTACGGCCAGGGGTGGCCGCAGTTGAGGGCCCGCAGCTCGCCGTCCCGCCCGATCTCCAGCAGCAGGACGGTCACGAACTCCTCGGCCACGAGGCCGTCGGCCCGCCCCCTCAGGTACCGGGCCAGGGCGCGGTCCAGCCGGCGCAGAACACCGGCGAGTTCCGGCTCGTCGTGCACGGCCTCCCGGAAGCTGCCGAGGACGGCGGCGACGGTCCCTATCGCGGCCAGCCCGTGCCCGCGTACGTCCCCCATCACGACGCGGACACCGTGGTCGGTGGCGACGACCTCGTACAGATCGCCGCCGACGGAGGAGCCGCGGTCGGCGGAGAGCTGGGCGGCGGCGACGTTCAGCCCGTCGATGCGCGGGGGCATGGGCCGCAGCAGCGCGTCCTGCGCGGCGGCCGCGACCTTGCGGGCCTGCCGCAACTCGCGCAACAGCGTGCGCCGGACATGGAGTACGAGCCCGGTGCCGACGGCGAAGAAGACGACCGCCAGCACGCCCCACATGGTGGGAAGCCCCAGCGCAACCACCCTGCCGGACACCCGTAGGTTACGGATCATACGGAGGCCCCCATTGCAGGCCGTAACAGCGCAGACCGGCCTCGAAAGACCGGTCCGATTCTGTCGCCGTGTGCCCCGCAAGAGCCAGATCACCCGAACTTGCCACCCAAAAGAGTGAGGTGACCGATGGGGGGTGTGGGGGGGCACGCCCCCCCACCAGGGGCGCGGGGAACTGCGCGACCAGCCACAATCAACCCGCGGCCAAAAACCCGCAGTCCCCGGCACCCAGCGAAGCTAACTCCGCAGCACTGCGCCCGTACGCTCAGCAGCCAGCGCCACCGCCGCGTCCCGAGCCGCCGACGCCTCGTCGACGGTCAGCGTCCGGTCAGCCGCACGGAACCGCAGCGCGTACGCCAGCGACTTCCGCCCGTCGCCGAGCTGCTCCGCGTTCTCGTACACGTCGAACAGCCGGATGGACTCCAGCAGTTCACCGGCGCCCTCGCGCAGCGCGGCCTCGACCTCGGCGTGTGGGACCGGCTGGTCGACGACGAGCGCAACGTCCTGCGTGGCGACCGGGAACGTGGAGATGCGCGGCGCCTGCGGGGTGCCGTCGCCCGCC
Organism: Streptomyces sp. F001; assembly: GCF_004187715.1. GTDB lineage: Bacteria > Actinomycetota > Actinomycetes > Streptomycetales > Streptomycetaceae > Streptomyces > Streptomyces flavusporus. Next base: position 929,959 of record NZ_QZWF01000001.1, read on the forward strand.
TGCTCCAGGGCGTCCAGGTCGAGCTCCGTCGCACAGGTGCGGGCGGGCAGGCCCAGCGCCTTCAGGACGCGCGGGTGCAGCTCACCGGCGTGCCCCACGACCCGCTCGGTGCCGTCGGCGACGACCACGAGCTCGGCGCAGCGACCCGGGTGCCACGGCCCGTACCGGCCCTTGCGCACGACGAGTTCGGCGCCCGCCTCACGGGCCACCGCGCGTGCCGCCTCGATCGCGTCGGCCCAGTCGGCCGGGCGGTCCTTGCCCCACCAGCCGGCCTGTTCACGCGCGCCCGCGAGGACGACGGCCACGTGCCGCGGCTGCTCGGGCAGCGCGGCGTTCAGCGTGGCGATCTCCTCGTCGGTGGGGCGACGGTCGACCGGCAGATGGGTGGCGACGCCCTGGCCCTCACGCGGGTGGAACACCAGCCCCGTCTCGAACAGCGCCAGGTCGTGCGAGCCCCGGCCGTCATTGCGCCGCAGGGCACCGAGCAGGCCCGGCAGCAGCGACGTACGGAGCACGGGCTCCTCGTCGTTGAGCGGGTTGGCCAGCCGGACGACGCGGCGGGCCGGGTCGTCGGCGTCGAGGCCGAGCTGGTCGAAGACCTGCTCGCTGACGAAGGGGTAGTTCGGCGCCTCGACGTAGCCCGCACCGGCCAGGGCTCGGCCGACCCGGCGGTGCAGCCGCTGCCGGTGGGTCAGGCCGCGGCCCGACGGGGGCTTGGGCAGCGTGGAAGGCAGGTTCTCGTAGCCCTCGAGCCGGATGACCTCTTCGGCGAGGTCGTTCTGCTCCAGCAGGTCGGGCCGCCAGGACGGCACGGTGACGATCAGCTCGTCCTGCCCGTACACGTCGCAGCCGATCTGCTGGAGCCGGCGTACGACGGTCTCGCGGCCGTACTCGACGCCCGCGACCTTGTCCGGGTGGTCGGCCGGGACGGTGATGGTGTGCGGCGCGGACGGCGTGATGACCTCGGTGACACCGGCCTCGGCGGTGCCGCCCGCCAGCAGCACCAGCAGGTCCACCGTGCGCTGGGCGGCGGCGGACGCGGCCTCGGGGTCGACGCCCCGCTCGAAGCGCCGGGACGCCTCGGAGGACAGCTTGTGCCGTCGGGCCGTCCGCGCGATCGACACCGCGTCGAAGTGCGCGGCCTCGATCACGATGTCGGTCGTGGCGCCCTCGGTGTTCTCGTGGTCGGCGATCTCGGTGTTGGCGCCGCCCATGACGCCCGCGAGCCCGATGGGGCCGCGCTCGTCGGTGATCACCAGGTCCTCGGCGTGCAGCTTGCGCTCGACGCCGTCGAGGGTGACGATCTTCTCGCCCTCCTCGGCCCGGCGCACACCGATCGTGCCCCGGACCAGGGAGCGGTCGTAGGCGTGCAGCGGCTGGCCGAGCTCCATCATCACGTAGTTGGTGACGTCGACGGCGAGCGAGATCGGGCGCATGCCGACCTTCTGGAGCCGGCGCTGGAGCCAGATCGGGGAGCGGGCCTCGGGCCGCAGACCGCTGATCGTGCGGGCGGTGAAGCGGTCGCAGCCGAGCGGCTCGGAGACCTTCACCGGGTAGCCGTAGGCGTTCGGCGCCGGTACGTCGAGCAGGGCCGGGTCGCGCAGCGGCAGGCCGTAGGCGATGGCGGCCTCGCGGGCGACGCCGCGGATGGACAGACAGTCACCGCGGTTGGCGGTGACGGCGATGTCCAGCACCTCGTCGACCAGCTCGAGCAGTTCGATGGCGTCCTTGCCGACCTCGGTCTCGGGCGGCAGCACGATGATGCCGTGCGTGCCGTCGTCGCCCATGCCCAGCTCGCTGCTGGAGCAGATCATGCCGTGCGAGTTCCTGCCGTACGTCTTGCGCGCGGAGATCGCGAAGCCGCCGGGCAGCACGGCGCCCGGGAGGACCACGACGACCTTGTCGCCCTCGGCGAAGTTGCGGGCGCCGCAGACGATCTCCTGGGGCTCACCGGTGCCGTTGGCGGTGCCGACGTCGACGGTGCAGAAGCGGATCGGCTTCTTGAACTCCGTCAGCTCCTCGATGGTCAGCACCTGGCCGACGACCAGGGGGCCCTTGAGGTCGGCGCCGAGCTGCTCGACGGTCTCGACCTCAAGACCGGCCGAAATGAGCTTGGCCTGCACGTCACGACCCGTCTCCGTCTCCGGTAGGTCGACGTACTCCCGCAGCCAAGAAAGCGGGACCCGCATCAGATCTCCATCCCGAACGGCCGGGTGAACCGGACGTCACCCTCGACCATGTCTCGCATGTCCTCGACGTTGTGGCGGAACATCAGCATCCGCTCGATGCCGAACCCGAAGGCGAAGCCGCTGTACTTCTCCGGGTCGACGCCGCAGGCGGTGAGCACCCGCGGGTTGACCATGCCGCAGCCGCCGAGCTCGATCCAGCCCTCGCTGGAGCAGGTGCGGCAGGGCCGGTCGGGGTTGCCGACGGACTCGCCGCGGCAGACGTAGCACACCATGTCCATCTCGGCGGACGGCTCGGTGAACGGGAAGAAGTTCGGCCTGAGCCGGGTCTTCATGCCCTCGCCGAACAGCGACTGGACCATGTGGTCCAGGGTGCCCTTGAGGTCCGCCATGGTCAGGCCCTCGTCGACGGCGAGCAGCTCGACTTGGTGGAACACGGGCGTGTGCGTGGCGTCCAGCTCGTCGGTGCGGTACACGCGGCCGGGGCAGATCACGTAGACCGGCAGCTCGCGGTCGAGCAGGGAGCGGATCTGCACGGGCGAGGTGTGGGTGCGCAGTACAACGCCCGACTCGGAGCCGCCGTCCGGGCCCTGTACGAAGAACGTGTCCGCCTCACCACGGGCCGGGTGGTCCGGGCCGATGTTCAGGGCGTCGAAGTTGAACCACTCGGCCTCGACCTGCGGCCCCTCGGCGACCTCGTAGCCCATGGCCACGAAGACGTCCTCGATGCGCTCCGAGAGCGTGGTCAGCGGGTGGCGGGCGCCGGCCGGTACGCGGTCGTACGGCAGCGTGACGTCCACGTCCTCCTCGACCAGCACGCGCGCGTCGCGCTCGGCCTCCAGCTCGGCCTGGCGGGCGGCGAGGGCCCTGTTCACGGCGCCGCGGGCCTGGCCGACGCGCTTGCCGGCCTCGGCCTTCGCGTGCGGGGGCAGGGCGCCGATCTCGCGGTTGGCGAGGGCCAGCGGGGAGGTGGCGCCGGTGTGGGCGACCTTGGCCTCCTGGAGCGCGTCGAGGGAGTCCGCGGCGGCGAAGGCGGCGAGCGCCTCGTCCCGCATGCGCTCGATCTCTTCCGGTTTCAACGTCTCGACCTCGACAGGGTCGTACGACTTATTCGGTGCCGACATCTCTTCCCGTGCTTCCGATTGGCTGGCTGAAGGTCCCCGTCACCGACTCACAAGGCCGTCTCCGGGACACAAAGGTGCCAAAGGCCGAGTCTAACGGGGTGGAGGTGGGCGAATGCGCCCGTGGGCCGCTCAGGTCAGATAAGCCGGAGCGCTCACGGGCAACGTAAATCGAAACTCGGCGCCGCCACCGGGGGCGCGGCCGACCGTGATGATGCCGCCGTGAGCTTCGACGATGCCCTTGACGATGTACAGCCCGAGGCCCGTGCCGCCGCGCTTGCTGCCCCGCCAGAAGCGGGTGAAGACGCGGTTCATGGACTCCTCCGGAATGCCGGTGCCCTCGTCGCTCACGGTGACCGACGTGCCGGCGTCCTCTCCTTCGCGGGGAGACGTGGCGGGCGTTACGTCGATCGTGACAGTTCCCTCGCCGTGGCGCACGGCATTTTCGATGAGATTGCTGAGCACCTGGTCGATCTTGTCGGGGTCGGCCCACAGGGCGGGCAGCGGCTGCTCGATGCGCAGCAGGAACCGGTCGGCGGGCAGTCCGGCCGCGACGTACGCCTGGATGTGCCGACCGACGGCGGCACCGATGTCGACGGGCTGGCGGCGCACCTCCAGCCGACCGGAGTCGATCCGGGAGATGTCCAGCAGCTCCGCGATGAGCCGGGTGACGCGGTCGGCGTCGGCGTCGACCGTCTCGAGCATCAGCCGCTTCTGGTCGTCGGTGAACCTCTCCCACTTGGCGAGGAGGGTGGCGGTGAAGCCCTTGACGGAGGTGAGCGGCGAACGCAGTTCGTGGGCGACGGTGGCGATCAGTTCCGCGTGGCTGCGCTCGGTGCGGCGGCGGGCCTCGGTGTCGCGCAGGGAGACGACGACGCGGCGGACGGGGCCGGTGGGTTCCGTACGGACGTACCGCACCGAGACGAGCACCTCCCGCCCACCCGGCAGCAGCAGGTTCCGCTCGGGCTGCCGGACCCGGATGGCGAGCCCGCCGTAGGGATCGGTCAGCTGCCACCACCGCCTGCCCTCCAGGTCCTCCAAGGGCAGGGCCTTGTCGAGGCGCTGTCCGAGAACGTCCTGCGCGGCAACCGCGGTGATGCGTTCGGCGGCGGAGTTGAAGCAGATCACCCGCCCGTGCTCGTCCGCGACGACGAGCCCGTCGGGCAGTTCGTCGGGGTCGATGCCGAGCTCGGCAGGATCGCCGTACCGGGGCTCGGGCGGACGTCGTACGTCCTGTCCCCCCGGTGCGCTGCTCGTGCCGACACTCATCCCCGTACTCCACCTCTCAGACGGCGCAGGTGGCCCCCGAATTGGTCACCCTACTAGCTCTCGGTGACGGAGCGGCAGCCTCCGGGAGCGCGCTGTGCACGGGCCGACGCGTAGAGACATACGGCCGCGGCGGTGGCGAGGTTCAGGCTCTCGGCCTTCCCGTGGATCGGGACGCGGACAACGGCGTCCGCGAGCGCGCGGGTCTCCTCCGGGAGCCCCCACGCCTCGTTGCCGAAGACCCATGCGGCCGGCCCGCCCATGGTGCCCTTGTCGAGCTCCTCGTCGAGGTCGTGCTCCCCGGCCCCGTCGGCGGCCAGGATCCGCACGCCGGCTTCCTTCAACCCCGCCACGGCCCGCTCGACGGGCACACCCACGGCGACCGGCAGATGGAACAGCGAGCCCACGGAGGCGCGGACGGCCTTGGGGTTGTACAGGTCGACGGAGGCGTCGGTCAGCACGACGGCCTCGGCCCCGGCGGCGTCCGCGCACCGCAGCACGGTGCCGGCGTTACCGGGGTCGCGTACATGCGCGAGCACGGCCACGAGCTTGGGCCGCGCACGGAGGATGTCCTCGAAGGGCGTGTCGAGGAACCGGCAGATCCCGACGAGCCCCTGCGGGGTCACGGTCGTGGAGATGTCCGCGACGACCTGCTCGGAGGCGAGGTGGACACGGGCGCCGGTGTCACGGGCCAGGCCGATGATGTCCGCGTACCGCTCGGCGGCCTCCACGGTGGCGAACAGCTCGACCAGGGTGTCCGGCTGCGCACCCGCCTCCCGCACGGCCTGCGGCCCCTCCGCCAGAAACAGCCGCTCCTTCCCCCGGAAGTTCCGCTTGGCCAGCCGCCGCGCGGCGGAGACACGGGGAGAACGGGGGGAGATCAGCTCGGGGGTGGGGGCGTTGTTCACTTCAGTAACTCTCCGCTACGACGGCGATCGGTCGCTTCTTCTCCGCCGCAACGGCGCTCAGCCACGACGGCGGATTCTGGGGGTCCCCCCACGCCCTTAAGGCAGTGGGGAGGTGCCGAACCAACCGGTGCTCATAACAACGGACCCGCAGGCATCGCCCACGGGTCCGTTCAGTCACGTCGGACGTCGGCCTGAGCCAGCGCAGCGATCACGCAGCCTTCGGCGCGTTGACGTCGGCCGGCAGCGCCTTCTGCGCGACCTCGACGAGCGCGGCGAACGCGGTGGCGTCGTTCACGGCCAGCTCGGCCAGGATCTTGCGGTCGACCTCGACGTTCGCGGCCTTCAGACCCTGGATGAAGCGGTTGTACGTGATGCCGTTGGCGCGGGCAGCGGCGTTGATGCGCTGGATCCACAGCTGACGGAAGTCACCCTTGCGCTTCTTGCGGTCGTTGTAGTTGTAGACCAGCGAATGGGTGACCTGCTCCTTGGCCTTGCGGTACAGGCGCGAGCGCTGACCGCGGTAGCCGGAGGCCTGCTCGAGGATCGCCCGGCGCTTCTTGTGGGCGTTGACTGCCCGCTTGACGCGTGCCACTTGTTAACTCCTTGTAGCGGGGCCGTGGTTGGACTCACACGGCCCGGAAACGATTGGGTCCCGGTCCAGACGTACGGCGCGCGGGGCGCCGCTGTGTCACTTGCCGAGAAGCTTCTTGATCTTCTTGGCGTCGCCCGGGGCCATCTCGGCGTTGCCGGTGAGGCGACGCGTCAGACGGGACGACTTGTGCTCGAGCAGGTGGCGCTTGCCGGCGCGCTCACGGAGCACCTTGCCGGAGCCGGTGACCTTGAAGCGCTTGCTGGCACCGCTGTGCGACTTGTTCTTCGGCATAGCGCCGTTCTCTCCTCGTCGGTGGCGCTCCGGTGCCCGGTCGCGAAACCGGGCACGGTGGAGCGTCGCTCTCTTATCGGTTATGTCCTGGGGACCTGGGTCCCCCGGGATCACGCCTCGGCGGAAGCCTCAGCAGGGGCCTCGGCGATCTCGGCGTCCGCGGCGTTCTGCGACTTGCCGGGGTTGGCCTTCGCTTCGGCCTTGCGGGCCTCCTGCGCCTGGCGGGCCTCGGCCATCGCCTCGGTCTTCTTCTTGTGCGGACCGAGAACCATGATCATGTTGCGGCCGTCCTGCTTCGGGTTCGACTCGACGAACCCGAGGTCCTGGACGTCCTCCGCGAGACGCTGCAGCAGTCGGTAGCCCAGTTCGGGACGGGACTGCTCGCGACCACGGAACATGATCGTGATCTTGACCTTGTCGCCCTGCTTGAGGAACCGGACGACGTGACCCTTCTTGGTGTCATAGTCGTGCGGGTCGATCTTCGGCCGGAGCTTCATCTCCTTGATGACCGTGTGCGCCTGGTTCTTGCGCGCCTCACGGGCCTTCATGGCCGACTCGTACTTGAACTTCCCGTAGTCCATGAGCTTGCACACGGGCGGACGGGCGTTCGCCGCGACCTCGACCAGGTCCAGGTCGTACTCCTGCGCAAGCTCCAGTGCCTTGGCCAGCGGGACAATGCCCACCTGCTCGCCACTGGGACCGACAAGTCGCACCTCGGGAACGCGAATCCGGTCGTTGATGCGGGGCTCGGCGCTGATGGATCCTCCTCGGTAGCACCACGCGACGGTCTGGCGGACAGCCGCGTAACGTCTCTGTTCGTTAGACCTAACCGCGCCGAAGCACAAAAAATGCCCCGGACGATCACAGGCGGGGCTCCTCGAACTACCGGAGCGACCGCCGCGGTGACCGCGGGGCGCACTTTCGGGCGGTGGCCGCCGCTGGGGACGGGACCGCCTGACCGGTGACCCGCCGCCCTGAGGGCGGCCAGGTGGGAGTTCGGAAGCCTCCACTTGTAGGTCGGCCACACTTGCACACATGCGTGTCCGACCGGTCGTTACACAAGGTTAGCAGCCTCGGCCGGAAAGGGCTAACTGAGGCCGACTGGGGCTGGTTGTCCCTCTGCCCCTATGGTGAACGGCATGAGTGAAGAGACGCCCGACTTCAACGCCATGACCCGCGACATCGCCGAGGTCCCCGCGGTCGAGGTGATCGTGACGGTCGCCGTCAACCTGATGAGCGCCGCCGCGGTGAAGCTCGGTCTGACCGAGGAGGGCGAGAAGCACAAGGACCTGGACGAGGCCCGCAAGCTGATCCACGCCCTGGCCGGTCTGCTGGACGGGAGCGCGACCGAGATCAGCTCGTTCCACGCGGCCCCGCTGCGCGACGGCCTGAAGTCGCTCCAGCTGGCGTTCCGCGAGGCGTCCCTGGTCCCGGACGAGCCGGGCCAGGGTCCGGGCGAGAAGTACACGGGCCCGGTCTACCGCTGACCTAACCTTTTACGTACAGGGGCTCGCCCGGTGGCGTCGTCCCGGCCGGCAGCAGTGCCAGGTCGAGGCCGCGTACCAGGCGGGCCCTCAGTGTTTCGTCGGCGGCCATGCGCCGGGCCACCGCGCGGGCGGCCTCGGCCGGGGCGGCGGCCGGATCGAGGACGAGGGCCAGGGTGCCGTCGGCCTGTCCCGGACCGAGGTGGGCACGCAGTACGGCCGGCTCGGCGGCGACCGCGGCCCGTACCGCCGCGACGACGGCGGGGTCGGCGAGGGGGTCGGTGGTCGTACGCCCCTCGGCCAGCGCCAGCAGTGCGGGACCGGTCAGCTCGAACGGCACCGGACCGGCCAGGTCCAGCACCACAGTGTCGGCCTTCTCGTGCGCGGCCGCCTGGAGGGCCTGGTGCAGGGGTACGGCCACCGGCCGGGCCTGCGGGTCCCAGCGGGCCAGCGAGTCGGTGGACGTGAAGGCGGGCAGGGCGGTGCGGTCACCGGCCTTCAGGGTCGGTACGGCCATGTCGCTGGTCTTCTCGCGGCGCAACCCGTTCTCGTCCTCCTCCACCTCGCCGAGCACGGCCACCACGGGGACGAGCAGCCGGGCGCCGCTGAGCGCCGCCAGCACCGGTCCCACGGCGGTACGGTCCTCGGCCCAGGCGGCGAGCGCCGCGCTCAGCCGGGGATCGGCCGAGCCGTCGTCGTCGGAGAAGCCGGGGTCGGGAATGTTCTTGTTCGCCACGGTCACCGACCCTATAGGGGGGCTGCTGCTGCGCTTGTGCGGGCCCGGTAACGCGGCCGTGACACCGCTCACGGGTTTCCCGGCATTTCTGACACACATCTAACGTGCGTCTAACGGCCCGCACAGCTGCCGCCGTCAGCATCGCGGCATGGAGTCCCGCAGAGCCCGCCGCACCCGTACCTTGATCTGCGCTGCCGCTGCCTCCGCTGTCGTGATGGGCGGTACGGCGTATGTGACGGCGCAGGCGCACTCCGGAGCGCCGGCCGTATCGTCGGCCGTGACGCCGTCGGCCTCGGCGTCGGACAACGGGGAGGCATCGGTGCAACCTGTGGCGCAGCCGACGGTGGATCGTGACGCGCTGCTGGCCGAGGCCGTGCGGGGCCTGCCGGTCGAGGACGGCGCGGACGTGTCGGTGGCGGTGCTGGACGTGGACTCCGGGGAGGGTGCCTCGTACGGGGAAGACACCTTCGACACCGCGAGCATCGTCAAGGTGGACATCCTGGCGACGCTGCTGTTGCAGGCGCAGGATGCGGGGCGGCAGCTGACGGCGGCGGAGCAGGCGTACGCCACGGCGATGATCGAGCACAGCGACAACGACTCCGCGTCGGCTCTGTGGCGGACGATCGGCGGGGCGAAGGGGCTGGACGCCGCGAACGAGCGGTTCGGGCTGACCGGCACCGAGGGCGGCGACGGCATGCTGTGGGGCCTGACCCAGACCACGGCCGTCGACCAACTCGCCCTGCTCCAGCAGGTGTTCGGGGAGGAATCGGAGCTGGACGCGGCCTCGCGGTCGTATCTCCGGGAGCTGATGGGGCGGATCGCCGCCGGTCAGCAGTGGGGGGTGTCGGCCGCCGGGGACGATGCGGCGTGGGCCCTGAAGAACGGCTGGCTGCCGCGGACCGCGACGGGTCTGTGGGACGTCAACAGCATCGGGCGGGTGACGGTCGGCGGCCGTGACTTCCTGGTGGCGGTGCTGTCGGACGGCAACTCGACCAAGGAGAAGGGGATCGCACTGGTCGAGGCGGCAGCGCGAGCGGCGGTGTCGGTGGTCGCCGAGTACGGGGCTGGGGCGAGGACTGGTGGCACAGCTTCGGTCACGGCGTCCTCGTCCGCGTCCGCATCCGGGTGGTAGCTCCGTACACTCCTCGGTGGCGGGAGACGCCCGCCGGTCACCGCACCAGCTGGAGAGGAGCCAGGTTCACACACCCGGTCGGTGTGCATGTCCGGTCAGGACGAGATCAGGACTTACTGCGGCTCTGGGCTTCGGCATTGGCGATGGCTTCGGCTTCGGTTTCGGCCAGTGCTATGGCGACGCCGAATGCCTCGGCGATGTGGCCCGCGGCCGACATGACGCGAGCTGTGCCCACGACGGGGGCGATCGCAACGAGCACGTCCTGCAGCTGTTCGACGGTCAAGTCGGCCTTGACCGCGGGATTGATGTGGGCCAGGTAGGAGATCGCCGGGGCGTCCATGGCCACGAGGGCGGCCATGCGAGTGAGGAGGAGTGTCCTGTCGTCCATGCCACAGCGCTCGATGGAGTCGATGGTCATGGCGGCGATCGTGTCGAGAACTGGGGCGTCAGGCGCGGTGGCCATATCGGGACCGCCTCTCGGTGCTGAACGGAGCTGGACGCGCCACCCGGTGACCGCGGGACATCTGTGTATCGGCGGGTTGCCGTATCAGCGTAGGCGCTCTTAGGGCCTTGCGCCCGTTGGGCCGTGCGGGCGAATCACAGATGTCGGGGCGCTTTGACGACAGATGCGCCTCGGGCTTCGTCCGGGAAGGCCGCGCCAACTCGATTGCCCACCCTTCCGTGATGACCAGCAGAGCCAACCCTGGTGGCTGCATCAGCTTGCGATGCTTCGCAGGCTTCGGCGACGGCTGAGAGCCTGCTGATGGGGCCAGGATGGCTTCGACCGGAACGGCACGGTGGCCGACCTCATCCTGGCTCGCACCCGATGACAATCAACCGGCGGCCCTGGTTTGTCCCGCACCACGGCTACCTCCCCTTGAAGGATCACCCGACGGCACCTCCAGCGCCGGATTCGCATGCCGATCACGAAGGGGCCTCGTCGTAACGCCCGGTCTCCGGAGGCGATCTTGACTGGTCGGCCGGAGAATGAGAGCGGTCGAGTCGCTCTCGGGCGATGGAGTGCTCCGAGGTTGTGGTTTCGAGGTCGTGGGCCATGCAGTCTGTGACGTTCCGCGCCGAGGCGCAGACCGAACGGATGGGCGGCGAGGGGCGCCGGGTGATGGCCGCGGCCACCCGCGATCTGGACCCGGCCGACTTCGATCCGGACCACGATCTGCTCGCTTACGTGACCGAGTTGCGGATGACCAGTCTCGTCGGGATGGCCGATCCGCCCCGTGAGAAGTCGAAGGCGGCCGTGGCACACGCCCGGGCCGCGCACATCCGGGTCCGTCTGGTGACCGGCGACGACGTCACCACCGGCGCGGCGATCGCCCGGCAGATCGGCATCCCCGGCGAGGCCGTCCTCGGCGCCGACTTCGCCGCCCTGAGCGAGGAGGAGCAACTCGCCCGTATCGACGACATCGGCGTGGTGGGGCGGGTCGCGCCGGAGCACAAGGTGCTGCTCGCGGACACGCTGCAGAAGAAGGGCGACGTCGTGGCGATGACCGGGGACGGCGTCAACGACGCGCCCGCCATCAAGGCCGCCGACATCGGCATCGCCATGGGCAGCGGCACCGACGTGGCGAAGAACGCCGGGCGCATGATCCTCTCCGACGACAACTTCGCCACCATCGTCTACGCCGTCGAGCAGGGCCGGACGATCTACGACAACCTCACCAAGTACATCCGGTTCGTCCTGCTCTTGCTGGTCACCTTCGTCCTGACGTTCCTCGAGGCCACCGTCCTCGACATCGCTGCGGGTGAACAGTTCACGCCGCCGCAGGTGCTGTGGATCCACTTTGTGGTCAACGCGTCCTTCGGCTTCGCACTCGGCTTCGACCGGGAGAGCCCGGGGCTCATGCGGCGCAGGCCGCGGCCACGCGGCGAGCCGGTGCTCACCCGGCCCGTGCTGATCACCGTCGGACTCGGCGGTCTGGCGATCACCGTCGTGCTGCTCGGGCTGATCAAGCTCGGCCAGACCCTGTTCGACAGTGTCGAGACAGGCCAGTCGATCGCGTTCACCGCGTTCGTGCTCTGCCTTGTCGTGGCCGCGTTCGAATGCCGCAGCGAGAAGGAATCCGTGCTGACGACGTCCCCCTTCGACAGCAAGCAGATGAACTGGGTGGCCTTGGCCCAGTTCCTGCTGGCGGTGGCGGTGACGCAGCTCGACGGCTTCCGCCGCATCCTCGGGACGACCGCGATCGACGCCAGGCAGTTCGGCTGGGCCCTCCTCGCCGCACTCGCGCTCCTGCTCGTGTGGGAGCTGGGGAAGCTCCTGGCCCGCCGCTCGAAGGGCGCGGACGGCCGACGGTGACCGGCCGACGCAGCCACAGGGTCCTGTCCCGGCTGCGTGCCGTTCCCGGGGTCCGTGCCGCGTCGTCCTACCGGCGCGAGTGGCTGGCCAAGGACCTGGTCGCGGGGGTCGTTCTCACCACGCTGTTGGTTCCGCAGGGCATGGCGTACGCCGAACTGGCGGGCCTGCCGGCCATCACCGGCCTCTACACGACAGTCCTCTGTCTGCTCGGCTACGCGGTGTGCGGGCCCTCCCGGATCCTGGTACTCGGCCCGGACTCCTCGCTGGGTCCGATGATCGCCGCCACCGTGCTGCCCCTGGTGGCGGCGGACGGGGATCCCGATCGCGCGATCGCGCTGGCCTCAATGCTCGCGATCATGGTTGCAGGGATCACGATCCTGGCCTCGGTGGCGAAGCTCGGCTTCATCGCCGACCTGATCTCCAAGCCGACGATGATCGGATACCTGAACGGCCTGGCCCTCACGATCCTGGTCGGCCAGCTGCCCAAGCTGCTCGGGTTCAAGGTCGACGCCGACAACCTGGTCGGCGAGTGCATCGGACTCGTGCAGCAGCTGGCCGACGGGGCGATGGTGTCGGCCGCCGCCGCAGTCGGCATCGGCGGGATCGTGCTGATCCTGGTGTTGCAGCGCCTGGTGCCGAAAGTCCCGGCGGTGCTCGTCATGGTGGTCCTGGCGATCACCGCGGCCGCGGTCTTCGACCTCGGCGAGCACGACGTCAGCCTGGTCGGCGTACTGCCCGAGGGCTTCCCGCCGTTCACGATCCCCGACGTCCGCGTCTCCGACCTCGCCCCGCTGTTCGGCGGTGCGCTGGGCATCGCCCTGGTTTCCCTGGCCGACACGATCTCCAATGCGTCCGCCTTCGCGGCCCGCACGGGGCAGGAGGTCCGCGGCAATCAGGAGATGGCGGGGGTGGGAGCCGCAAATCTGGCGGCCGGTCTCTTCCAGGGCTTCCCCGTCAGCACCAGCGGATCCCGTACGGCGGTGGCGGCTCGGGCCGGAGCCAGGAGCCAGCTCACCGGAGTCGTCGGAGCGGCGCTGATCGTCCTCATGCTCCTGCTGGCCCCAGGCATGTTCCGCAACCTTCCCCAGCCCGCCCTCGCCGCCGTCGTCATCACCGCCTCGCTGTCCCTGGCCGACGTTCCGGGAAGCGTACGGCTGTGGCAGCAACGCCGGACGGAGTTCCTGCTGTCGGTCACCGCCTTCCTCGGGGTGGCCCTGCTCGGTGTGCTGCCGGGGATCGCCATCGCGGTTGCCCTTTCCGTGATCAACGTCTTCCGACGCGCCTGGTGGCCGTACAGCGCCGTGCTGGGACGGGTGGACGGGCTGGAGGGATACCACGACGTGCGGTCCTACCCGCGGGCCGAGCGGCTGCCGGGTCTGGTGATCTACCGGTTCGACGCGCCGCTGTTCTTCGCCAACGCCAAGACGTTCCGCGACAAGGTGCGGCGGCTGGCCCGTGCGCGGCCTCGGCCCGAGTGGATCGTCGTCGCGGCGGAGCCGATGACCGACGTGGACACCACCGCCGCCGACGTGCTGGAGGAACTCGACGAGGCCCTCAACGCCGAACAGATCCACCTGGTGTTCGCCGAGCTCAAGGATCCCGTGCGGCGCAAGATCGAGCGGTACGAGCTGACCCGCACCATCGACCCACGCCATTTCTTCCCGACCGTGGAGGCCGCCGTCGCCGCGTTCCGTCTGCGCACCGGGGCCGAGTGGACGCCTCCCGGTCCGGAACAGACCGGCTCGCAGTCGCCTCCGGCCGACGGCAAGCAGTGATGGCCTCGGGTCAGGGGCGAGCGGTGGGCACGGCGGGTCCGGAAACGGGAACTGCCCGCGCCGGATCAGCTGGGCTCGTGTCCCGCCGCAACCCGGCGCATCGTCAGTGCCAGACGCCGCACCTTGCGCCAGTCCATCGGCGGCGCGCTGCGGGGCACGCCGGGCCGGTGCCGGGGCACGCGGACGCGAAGTGCGCCGGGCGGGAGACTACATCGCACCGGTGTGGGCAGGAGCAGGGCCTCGCCGTCGACACCGACCGGGATGACGGGAGCGTCGGCGTGGACGACGACCTCCCTGGCGGTGGCGACGGTCAGCCCGTGCCCCTGTCCGCCGCGCAGCAGCAGCTCCGTCGCCTCGGCCGCACTGGCGACCTCCACACCCAGCACACCCAGTTCGCCGGAATCCAGTCGCTCCCGGCGCCCCAGTCCCGCAGAGTCACCACGCTGGTAGGGGTTGTTGCTCACCAAGACGGCCTGGGGACCGTTCAGCGTCAGTGAACCGGCCCGGACCATCAGCCGGGCGCCGCTGTGGTGGGTCAGCAGGTCCGGCAGCATCTCCAGGATGGTCCGGGCCTTGTCGTCGCGGTAGGCGGGACTCTGCACCACCGCCGCGTAGACGCCGAACGAGGCGTTGTTGACGAAGACGCGCCTGGTGGTTCCGTCCTCCGGCGCCCCCGCCTCGATGTGTCCGAGGTCGACGCGCAGTTCGACTCCGTCGGTCAGGGCCTCCAGACATGTCGAGGGGTCCTGCCGGTCCAGGCCTAGATCCATGGCGAAGTGGTTGCGGGTGCCGGCGCTGATCACCATGAAGGGGACGTCATGCTCCGCGGCCACAGCGGCGACCAGAGCCTGCGTGCCGTCACCGCCCGCGACACCGAGCAGGTCGGCTCCGTCCCGCACGGCCCGCCGGGCCATTTCGGCCACGTCCTGGTGACGCTCGGGGTCCAGTACGACGACCTCGGCGCCCAACTCCCGGGCTTTTTCCGCCAGATGGAACTTCTCGACCTTGCCGCCGCCCGAGCGTGGATTCATGATCAGAAACGGGTGCTCGGGCCGGCCGACGGAACGCTCCGGCATACCGGATGCGGTGCCTTCGACCAGTGCGGCCCTGCCCGCGAAGAGGGCCAGTGCCCACAGACCGAGCGAGACCAGCACGACCCACAGCAGCCCGGCGGCCGCGTACAGCACCAGGGCGGTGACCGGCGCGGCGCCCACCAGCAGCGCGGCCAGCACCCGGACCCAGCCGGTGTGCGTGAGCATCCACCAGGCACCGGCAGCCGTGAGCGCGAGCCCGGCCAGTCCCACCCCCACGAGCACGACGCTGCCGATCCCGGCGAAGACCACCAGGACGAGAAACGCCGCCACGCCCGACGCCAGGGCCAGCCGCGCGGTCCAGCGCCTGTTCATGGACAACCTCCTGCCCGACTTCAGGTTACGAGCGGTCACTGCGGTCGGCATGTTCACGATGGAAGGCCGTCGGTCGCACAGTTCGTGCCGGAACGAGGGCTGGGTGAGGACAAGCTGGAGGTCCGGACGCGGAGGCAACGGCTCGCAGAACCAGACGCCGGTGGGGCGACTCCGGGCGACGGCTCATCGGGACAGTGGCCCGTCTCATCGGCTGGCAGGTCCTGCTCCACCCTGGGATCCTGACCTCGGAGGAAGTCATGCCGCCTGACCCGCCAGTGTCTCCGCCGGAGGGGCCGCCGTCGGGCAAGGACGGGGGCCGCAGCGAAGAGCCCGCCGGTCCCGACACCGCCCCCGCCGAGACACACGCCGACCCCACCGGGGCACAAGCCGGGCCCACCGAGCCGTCACCCGGCTCCAAGAAGCGCCGTCAGCTCTTCCACGTCACCCTGCCCGGCGGCTGGGGCGCGCTCATCTTCGCCTGCCTGTCCCTCACCCCGTCACTGCTCCCCCGCGGAGGCATACTCCAGGGACTGATCTGCGGCATCACCGCTGCCATCGGGTACGGCCTCGGCGTCGTCGCAGCCTACGTGTGGCGGGCGTTCGCCGACCGGGAGCCACGACGCCCCGCGCGCCGGTCCTGGTGGATCCTGCTCATCGCCGCGATCGTGCTGTTCGGCGTATCGTTCGGGCTCGGGCAGTACTGGCAGCACGAGATCCGTCGGCTCATGGGGGTCACGGAGTACAACATCGGCACGGCCGTCGCCTGCCCCTTCGTCGCCGCTCTCGTCTTCTGCCTCCTGCTGCTGACCGGCCGTGGCATCCGGGGCATGTATCGCTGGGCGGCCCGTCTGCTCGGGCGCTGGATCGGCCAACGGGCGGCTACCGCGGTCGGCTGGCTCCTGGTGGCGGCTCTGGTGTGGTCCGCATTCACCGGAATCCTGCTGAACGGCATCGTGAACGCGGCCAACGAGGCGTTCTCCCTGCGCGACACCCAGACACCGGCGGGCACGCACCAGCCCACCACGGCCCTGCGCTCGGGCGGCCCCGGTTCCCTCGTGCCGTGGGACTCACTGGGCAGGCAGGGCCGCGCCTTCATCGGCAGCGGACCGTCGGCCGAGGACATCGGCGGGTTCACGCACCGTACGGCGCAGGAGCCGATCCGGGCCTATGCCGGCCTCGCAACCTCGGACGACACGGAGACCCGGGCGACCCGGGCCGTCGCAGACCTCGAGCGGGCGGGCGGCTTCTCGCGCGCCAACCTGCTTGTGGTGACGACCACGGGCAGCGGCTGGGTCGACCCGGCCGCCGTGGACACGTTCGAGTACCTCGGCAACGGCGACTCCGCCACCGTCGCGATCCAGTACTCGTACCTGCCGTCCTGGCTGTCGTACCTCGTCGACCAGTCCAAGGCGCGCGAGGCCGGCCGCGAACTCTTCGACGCGGTCTACGACACCTGGTCCAAGATCCCCCACGACCAGCGCCCGCGGCTGTTCGTCGCGGGCGAGAGCCTGGGGTCGTTCGGAGGGGAGACGGCCTTCAGCGGGGAGTACGACCTGCGCAACCGCACCGCCGGCACTCTCTTCGCCGGGCCGCCCAACTTCAACACCCTTTTCCGTGAGTTCAGCGACGACCGCGACGCGGGAAGCCCCGAGATCGAGCCCGTCTACAAGGAAGGGCGGACCGTCCGGTTCGCCGCGGAACCGGCCGCGGGAATGCCTCCGGCGGACCGGCCGTGGGACGGCACCCGCGTGCTCTACCTCATGCACCCATCGGATCCGATCGTCTGGTGGAGTCCTCACCTGGCCCTCACCGAACCCGACTGGATCGGCGAGACGCCCGGCGGCGACGTACTGGAGGAGATGATGTGGGTGCCCTTCGTGACCTTCTGGCAGGTCACCGCGGACCTGCCCTTCTCCACGGACGTACCGGACGGCCACGGCCACACGTACAAGGCCGGATACGTCGACGGCTGGAACGCCGTCATGCGGCCCAGCGGGTTCACGGCGGAGGACCTGAACCGGCTGAAGGACATCGTGTGGCCGCAGCGCTGAGCCCCCTGGTCGGCGTCTACTGGCCGTTCGTTTCGTACGCGTCGTACTCGCGGCGGCCGCGCCACAGGACGACCGCCGTGATCAGCAGCACGCCGCCGGCGCCGCCGGCGAGCGGGGCGGCCCAGCTCGTGGCGTCGTCGTCGGAATCCGCCGTGTCCGGGCCGGAGCCGAAGTACTTGTCGCCGTACGCCGCGGACTGCAGTCCCTCCGGCTTCAGCCGGCCGGCCTCCTCGATCGCGGCGGCCGGGTCGACGAAGCCGAAGCCGCGGGAGTCGTCGCGGCCGTCGGCCGGGGCGTTGCGGGCCGTGTCCTGAAGGAGCCGCTTGATCTGGGCCGGGGTCAGGCCCGGGTGGGCCGACTTGACGAGGGCGACCGCGCCGGAGACGAAGGCGGCGGCCGCGCTGGTGCCCCAGCCCTCGTAGTACTTGCGGTCGGGGGCGGCGATGACGACGTCGACGCCGGGGGCGCTGACCGTGGCGTACCAGCGGCGGGTGGAGAAGGATGCGCGGGTGCCGAACTTGTCGACGGCGGTCGCGGCGATGACGCCCGGGTAGGCGGCCGGGTAGGAGATGTGGTCGCCCTTCTCGCCGCCGTTGCCGGCCGAGGCGACGACGACGGAGCCCTTCTTCAGGGCGTACTGGACGGCCTCGTCCTCGGCGGATTCGGGGTGGGCGGAGGCGGAGTCGTCGCCGAGGGAGAGGTTGATGACGTCGGCGCCGTGGTCGGCGGCCCAGCGGATGCCGTCGGCGAGGGCGTTGCCGCGGGTCTTCCGGGCCTTGGCGCGGGAGGGGTCGTCGTCCTCGAGGATCACCCGGACCGGGAGGATCTTCGCCTCGGGTGCGATGCCCAGGACGCCGTCGGTGTTGCCGGCGCCGTGGCCGTGACCGGCGATGATCCCGGCCATCGCGGTGCCGTGCAGGGCCCAGGCCGGGTCACCCTGCGTCGCCCCGAAGCCGACCATGTCCTTGGCGGGCAGCACGTTGCCGGCCAGGTCGGGGTGGTCGGCGTCGACGCCCGTGTCGAGGACGGCGACGGTGATGCCCTCGCCCTTGGTGGTCTGCCAGGCCTGAGCGGTGTGCATGGCGTCCAGCGCCCACTGCTCGGCGCGGATGCCGTCGGCGTGCGCGGCGGTGGGCGGGACGAGGGCGACCGAGGCGGCGACGAGGACGCTCACGAGGCCGGCTCTGCGGGCGGCTGCGACGGGCTTCATGAGGGCCGGCTTCATGAGGGCTGTTCCGTGGACGAGGTGACGGACTTGCGCAGGCTGCGCTCGACGCGGTCGGCGAGGCCCTTGGCCTCGTGGCCGAGGCCCGCCTGGGCGGGGGCGCTGGTGGCGCCGGAACGCATCGCCTCCGCGGCGGGCTGCGGTTCGTCGACCGTGCGGGCGTCGGCCCAGCCGGAGACGGCGTAGACGACGACGGGGGCGTCGGTGAGGACGGAGACGGTCCATGAGGCACGCTGCTCGGCGCCGAAGCCGACGGCGACCGTGCCCTTCGCGGCGTACGGGCGGGGCATCAGGTCGCTGCGGCGGTCCAGGCGCTCGTCCTCGAAGCGGCCGTCCAGGGAGCGCATGGCGGCGGCGTCGGCCTTGGCGAAGAGCAGGCCGACGGTGGTGACGTAGCTCTGGGTGGCGTCGGTGTAGGTGGCACGCAGCAGGCGCTGACAGCCGACCGGGGCGAGTGCCCTGCGCAGCAGGGGGTCGAAGGCGTCCGCGCAGCCGCTGTCCGGGGCGACGGCGATACGGGTCCAGATGCGGTCGGCGCCACCGGGGCCGGCGCCGCGCCCCTGCACGGTGGGCGGGAACAGCTGATCCACCGGCACGCTGTGCCACAGGGTCCCGGCCGCCGCGAAGGCCCCGCGTTCCCCGGCCTCCCCGAGCCCCGGTCAGCCAGCTCCCGTCACGGCGCCCCCGATGAGCCCCAGCCCGAGCACGACACAGGCGGCGACCGCCACGGTACGTCCCCGTACCCGCACGCCGAACGGCCGCGGCCGCGCCGACTCGTCGTACCCCTCGGGCTCCCCGAACGTGACGACCGGCTGCTGGGGCACCGACTGGGTACTCCAGGAGAACGCGGGGTTCGGGGAGACGGGGGTGGCGTTTTCCGGTGCGGACGACGTGGGCGAACCCTGCCGCCGCTCGCGTGCCGGGACCGGGGCCGGGTCCGCAGGGATCGGCGCAGACGCCGCGTCGTCTCCGAGGGCGCCTCGGCGGGCACACCGACCGGCCGCGCGGCACGGGCCGACGGGTCGGCCGGGCGGCACGCTGCTCGGGGCGGCCGGTCGGGGGCGGCTTGGGGGCGTGCGGGCACGGTGGGGCGGTTGCTCGGATCCGCCGGCCTCTCAGGACGCGCGGTGCACCCGGCCGACCACCTGGACGCGGCGGCACGGCTCCCCGCGTGGTCGTTCCGCCGCCCTCACCCCGGGTCGGCGGTGGGGTCCGGGAAGCGGGCGGATGCGGCAGGCGGGGGCGGAGTGAAAGGGCCGGCGTCTCCGGCACCGTGGCCCGGCGTCCGCCGTCCCGGTCGCCGGCGTCCGTCCGGGACGGAGCGCGCAGGCTCGGGAAGGTGGTGCGGCCGGTGTCACCGCCGTTGCGGGGTGGCGGGGGCCGCCGGCCGCTGTGGTGGGCGTCGGCGAATCCGTGCGGCCTTCGGAGGCCCGCAGGGTCGGGCTCGTCCCCGGGGATCGGCGGATGGGGCGGACGGGAGGTGCGGCCGGGCGGGGAGGTATGGGCGCGTGCCGCGCTTCCGTGCTCATGCACCCCCCGTTTCCTCGTGCCCGGTCCCGTGTCCTCGTACGCGGGCCGCCGTCGTCAATTCGCACGCATACCCGCACCGGGGGACCGGCATCCGGCGCGAGTGGCGCGCAGAGTCGTTCCTCCGTGCGTGCGCGTCACTCTACGGGTTGCCCCCGGTCGAACGGGAACCAGTCCACGAGCCCGGGGGATCTGCCCGGAACATCCCCCTACCCTGCGGTAATCCTGTCTGGCAGGCTTCGTTCATGACTGCGCGCGCCGCCGACCGGGCCCGTTACGACCGGGCCACCGCCCATCTCGACGCCCCTCTCGCGATCGTGGACCTCGACGCCTTCGACGCCAACGCGGACGACCTGGTCCGCCGGGCGGGCGGGAAGCCGATCCGTGTCGCCAGCAAGTCCGTCCGCTGCCGTGCCCTGCTCGAACGCGTCCTCGCGAAGGACGGTTTCGCGGGCATCATGTCGTTCACCCTGGCCGAGTCCCTGTGGCTGGCGCGGTCGGGGTTCGACGACATTCTGCTCGCCTACCCGTCGGCCGACCGCGCCGGATTCGCCGAACTGACCGCCGATCCCAAGCTGGCCGCCGCGGTCACGGTGATGATCGACGACCCCGCCCAGCTGACTCTGATCGACCAGGCGCGCGACGGCGGCCGTGAAGTGGTGCGCGTCTGCCTGGAGTTGGACACCTCGCTGAAGCTGCTCGGCGGGCGGGTGCGCGTCGGGGCCCGCCGCTCGCCGCTGCACTCCCCCGCCCAGGTCGCCGACATGGCACGCGCGGTGGCCCGGCGGCCGGGGTTCGAGGTCGTGGGGATCATGGCGTACGAGGGGCACATCGCCGGTGTCGGGGATGCGGTCGCCGGACGGCCGCTGCGCTCGCGTGCCGTGCGGTTGATGCAGGCCACCGCCCGCCGGGAGCTTGCCGAACGGCGCGCCGCGGTGGTGCGCGCGGTGCGGGCCGTGGTGCCGGGGCTGGAGTTCGTCAACGGCGGCGGCACGGGCAGTGTGCAGCACACGGCGGCGGAGGACGCGGTCACCGAGATCGGGGCGGGGTCGGGGCTGTACGTACCGCGGCTGTTCGACAACTACACGTCCTTCACCGGGTGTCCGGCGGCGCTGTTCGCGCAGCCGGTGGTGCGCCGGCCCGGCGTGGGGGTCGTGACCGTGCTCGGCGGCGGCTATCCGGCCTCTGGTGCGGCCGGGGCGGACCGGCTGCCGGTGCCGTATCTGCCTCAGGGGCTGCGGTACGACCCCCAGGAGGGTTCCGGCGAGGTGCAGACCCCGCTGCTCGGTTCCCCCGCCGACGATCTGCTGATCGGCGACAAGGTGTGGTTCCGGCATGCCAAGGCCGGTGAGCTGTGCGAGCGGTTCGACGCGCTGCATCTGGTCGAGGGCGACCGGGTGACGGCGACGGTTCCGACGTACCGGGGTGAGGGCCGCACGTTCCTGTAGCAGGTCAGCTCGACGGGCCGACGCTGCTGCCCACGCCGCCGCCGGCCTCGTCTCCGATCGCCCGGATGCCCTTGGTGATCCGGTCCATGTCGGCCGGCGGCGGCCCGTCCTCGCCCGCGTCGAAGACGTAGCGCACGATGACCGGCGACTCGGTGCCGACACTGGACTGGAAGGCGAGGGACTGGACGTAACCGCCGGGCCCCTCGGCCGTTGTGACGCGCCAGCGCACGAAGTACCCGGCGCGGCCCGCCACCGCGACCGGTCCCGACGCGACGAGTCGGTGGGACTCGATGCCGCCGTAGGGGCGGCGGCCGAGGGCGTCGCGGTCGTAGGCCTCGTCGGCGGCGTCCGGGATGTCCGCCTCGGCGAGGGCCTCGGGGGACTTCTCGTCGTTCTCGGTCACCGTGCGCGAGATGACCAGTCCGTGCCGGCAGAAGCCGCCGTCGCCGGGGCAGTCGTAGGTGCCGTCCGTCGTCATCATGACGTTGTCGATGGTGACGTTCTCCGGCCGGACCCAGCCGTCGAGCAACGGCAGGGTGATGCCGTTGAGTTCGTCGACGACTACGGCCGGGTCGTCGGCGGACGGTTCGGGGGTGGATGTTGATGGTGAGGGTGTCGCACGGGTCGTGGCTGTCGCGGATGCCGCGGTGTTCGCCTCCGTGCCGCCCCCGTTGCCGTCGTCGCCGAGGACGACCGCCCCGGTGACGATCGCGGCGACCAGAACCACGCCGGCGGCGGTGAGGGCGACGGCCTTGGCGCGCGGGGAGGCCTCGCCGACGGACTGCGGCGCCGGCCCGGGGATCCGGGGCGCGCGCCGGTGCTCGGTCCAGGCCGCTCCGTCCCACCAGCGTTCCAAGTGCGGGGCGGAGGGGTCCCGGTACCAGCCGGGTGGGGTGTCATACATCATGCTCATCCCGGCACTTTGAAGTTCTCTCCCGGATGCATCCGGGAGACTCTCCCCTGGATCGCTCCGGAGAGTTTGACAGGTCATGCCTGTCCAGCGACGACCCTTCCGGCCGCCGGAGCAAGTACAGGACTCGCTCTGGACGTTGGGGACCCAACAATGCGCTGAGCGTACCAGATGCGTTACGGAGTGAAGCGACGATGCTCCGCGCCTACAGCGGTGTGACGTACGCCCCCGAGATCCCGCCGTCCACCAGGAAGTCGGTGGCGTTGACGAAGGAGGAGTCGTCGCTGGCCAGGAAGGCGACCGCGGCGGCGATCTCCTCGGCTTCGGCGAACCGGCCGAGCGGGATGTGGACGAGCCGGCGTGCGGCGCGCTCGGGGTCCTTGGCGAACAGCTCCTGGAGGAGCGGGGTGTTGACCGGGCCCGGGCAGAGGGCGTTCACGCGGATGCCCTCGCGGGCGAACTGCACGCCGAGTTCGCGGGACATGGCGAGCACGCCGCCCTTGGAGGCGGTGTACGAGATCTGCGAGGTCGCGGCACCCATCCGCGCCACGAACGACGCCGTGTTGATGATGGAGCCCTTGCCCTGACGCCGCATGTAGGGGATGGCCGCCTTGCAGCACAGGTACACGGAGGTGAGGTTGACCTCCTGGACGCGCTTCCAGGCCTCCAGGCCGGTCTCCAGGATGGAGTCGTCGTCGGGCGGGGAGATGCCGGCGTTGTTGAAGGCGATGTCGACGCTGCCGTAGGTGTCGTACGCCGCCTTGAACAGGGCCTCGACCTGCTCGGGGTCGGTGACGTCGACCTTGGCGAAGAGGCCGCCGACCTCCTCGGCGGTCGCTTTGCCGCGCTGCTCGTCGACGTCGCCGCAGACGACGTGCGCGCCCTCGGCGGCGAGCCGGCGGGCGGTGGCGAGGCCGATGCCGCTGCCGGCTCCGGTGACGACGGCGGTGCGGCCGACGAGCCGGCGGCAGATGATGTCTTCGCTCACTGTGCGGGGCCCTCCGTGCTGATGAAGACGTTCTTGGTTTCGGTGAAGGCGGCCAGTGCGTCCGGGCCGAGTTCCCGGCCGATGCCGGACTGCTTGAAGCCGCCGAACGGGGTCCAGTAGCGGACGCTGGAGTGGGAGTTGACGGACAGGTTGCCGGCCCGGACCGCCTGTGAGACGCGCAGGGCGCGGCCGATGTCGCGGGTCCAGATGGAGCCGGAAAGGCCGTAGTCGGTGGCGTTGGCCAGGCGGACGGCGTCGGCCTCGTCGTCGAAGGGCAGGACGACGGCGACGGGGCCGAAGACCTCCTCGACGGCCACGCGCGCGTGCGGGTCGACTCCGGTCAGCACGGTCGGCGGGAACCAGAAGCCGGGGCCTTCGGGGGCCTTGCCACGGATGCCGTCGGCCTCGGTCGGGACGTAGGAACGCACGCGCTCCAGCTGGGCCCTGGAGATGAGGGGGCCCATGTCGGTCTTCTCGTCGGCGGGGTCGCCGACGGTGACGGCCTCGATCGCGGGGGCGAGCAGCTCCAGGAACCGGTCGTGGGCGGAGCGCTGGACGAGAATGCGGGTGCGGGCGCAGCAGTCCTGGCCGGAGTTGTCGAGGAAGGACATGGGCGCGGCGGCCGCTGCGGCTTCGAGGTCGGCGTCGGCGAAGACGATGTTGGGGCTCTTGCCGCCGAGTTCGAGGGTGACGCGCTTGAGGAGGGCCGACCCCTTTGCCAGCACCTGTTTGCCCACGGCCGTCGACCCGGTGAAGACGATCTTCGCCACGCCCGGATGCTCGACGAGTGCGTTACCCGTGACGGGGCCGTGTCCGGGCAACACCTGGAACAGGCCCTCGGGCAGGCCCGCCTCCAGGGCGAGTTCGGCCAGGCGGAGTGCGGTGAGCGGGGTTGTCTCGGCGGGCTTGAGGACGACCGCGTTGCCTGCGGCGAGCGCCGGTGCCGTGCCCCAGGCCGCGATCGGCAGGGGGAAGTTCCAGGGCGCGATCACGCCGACCACGCCGAGCGGTTCGAGGATCGTGACGTCGAGGCCGCCCGCAACCGGGATCTGGCGTCCGGTCAGCCGCTCCACTCCCCCGGCCGCGTAGTCGAGCAGATCACGGACGTTGCCGGCCTCCCAGCGGGCGTTGCCGAGGGCGTGTCCGGCCTCGCGGACCTCCAACCGGGCGAGTTCTTCGAGGTGTTCGTCGACCGTGACGGCGAACCGGCGCAGCAGGCGCGCGCGGTCGCCGGGCGCGCGGCCCGCCCAGTCCGCCTGCGTCCGGGCGGCGCGCACGACGGCCGCGTCGACATCGGCCGCGGTGGCGCCGGGGACGGTGGCGACGACCTCCTCGGTCGCCGGGTTCAGCACCTGGAGTTCGTACGACAAGAGGGGCCTCACATGCGTTCGAAGGAGCGGCGCAGCTCCCAGTCGGTGACCGCGGCGTCGAAGGCCTCGAGCTCGACCCGGGCCATGGTGCGGTAGTGCGCGACGACCTCGTCGCCGAAGGCGGCCTTGGCGATCGGACTGTTCTCCCAGAGTTCGGCGGCCTCGCGGAGCGTGCCGGGGACGTGCGCGAAGTCGGCGGTGTAGGCGTTGCCGGGGCAGGGCTCGGGCAGCTGAAGCTTCTGCTCGATCCCGTACAGGCCCGCGGCCACCATGCCCGCCACGGCGAGGTGCGGGTTGACGTCCCCGCCGGGCAGCCGGTTCTCGAACCGCAGGGAGCGGCCGTGGCCGACGACGCGCAGTGCGCAGGTGCGGTTGTCGTATCCCCAGGCGACGGCGGTCGGGGCGAAGGAGCCGGGCTGGAAGCGTTTGTACGAGTTGATGTGGGGCGCGTAGAGCAGGGAGAAGTCCCGCAGCGCGGCGAGCTGTCCGGCGAGGAAGTACCGCATGACGTCGGACATGCCGTCGGACGCGCTGCCCGGCATGACGTTCCTGCCGTGCTCGTCGGCCAATGACAGGTGGATGTGGCAGGAGTTGCCCTCGCGCTCGTTGTACTTCGCCATGAAGGTGATCGACATGCCCTCCTGGGCGGCGATCTCCTTGGTGCCGGTCTTGTAGACGGCGTGCTGGTCACAGGTGACCAGGGCCTCGGCGTAGCGGAAGGCGATCTCGTGCTGACCGGGGTTGCACTCGCCCTTGGCGGACTCGACGGTCATCCCGGCGCCGGCCATCTCGTTGCGGATCCGGCGCAGCAGGGGCTCGATGCGGCCGGTGCCGAGGACCGAGTAGTCGATGTTGTACTGGTTGGCCGGGGTGAGCCCGCGGTAGCCGGCGTCCCAGGCCTGCTCGTAGGTGTCCTTGAAGACGATGAACTCCAGCTCGGTGCCGACCTGGGCGGTGAGGCCGAGATCGGCGAGGCGCTCCAGCTGGCGGCGCAGGATCTGCCGGGGCGCGGCCACGACCGGGGAGCCGTCGCTCCAGGCGAGGTCGGCGATCACCATGGCGGTGCCCTCGTTCCACGGCACCCGGCGCAAGGTGCTCAGGTCGGGGTGCATGGCGAAGTCGCCGTAGCCCCGGTCCCAGGAGGACATCTCGTAGCCGTCGACGGTGTTCATCTCGGTGTCGACGGCGAGGAGGTAGTTGCAGCCCTCCGTGCCGTGTTCGAGCACCTCGTCGAGGAAGAAACGCGCGGCGAACCGCTTGCCCTGCAGCCGTCCCTGCATGTCGGGGAAGGCCAGGACGACGGTGTCGATCTCGCCGCCCGCCACGAGGGCGTGCAGTTCCTCGACACTGAGCGGAGGTGTGCGGTCTGCCACGGGAGGGCCTCCTTGGGGCATCTTCCGTCGGATTTCCGGCTTCTGCGCGCTTCTTGGGACGGCGCCGAGAGCCATAAGGTATTGCTGAGAACCATTGCTTGGGAAGGGGGCACGGCCATATGCCGGTGGATCCGGTCGGCGGCCCGGACGACCCGCTGACGCCGGTACTGCGGCCGGTGCGCGCCGGGAACGGCTTCGAGGAGGCACTGGAGCAGATCCTCCAGGTCGTACGGCTCGGCCTGGTGCCCGGCGGGGAGCGGCTGCCCGCGGAGCGGGAGCTGGCGGAGCGGCTCGGGATCAGCCGGGTGACGCTGCGCGAGGTGCTGAAGGTGCTCCAGGACCAGGGGCTGGTGGAGTCACGGCGCGGACGGTACGGCGGAACGTTCGTGCTGTCCCGCACGGACGCCGCCGGCGAGAGCGAGCTGCGGCGGCGGGTCGCCGCGGTCGACATCGAGGACGTGCTGCGGTTCCGGGAAGTGCTGGAGGTGGGCGCGGCGGGGCTGTGCGCGGCGCACGGGCTGGACGACGAGCAGGCGGACCGGCTGCGGGACGCGCTCGCCCGCACGCACGACGCCCCGCTCGCCGACTACCGGCGCCTGGACACACTGCTCCACCTCACCCTCGCCGAGCTGTCCGGATCGCCGACTCTGACCGCGCAGTACGCGGCGGTACGGGCGACGGTGAACGACCTGCTCGACTGCATCCCGCTGCTGGTCCGCAACCTGGAGCACTCGCAGCGCCAGCACACCGCGCTGGTGGAGGCGGTGTTCGACGGCGACGCGGACGGGGCGCGGGAGATCATGCGGGAGCACTGCGCGGGGACCGCGGCACTGCTGCGGGGGTTCCTGGCCTGAGGCCTTGCGCCGTACCACCGCCGACGGCAAAGGTATGAGGGCGATCCATTGAGGGCAGCGGGAGGACGTATGACCGGCAGGCCGCTGATCGGCGTCAGTACGTATCTGGAGGCGGGGGCGCGCTGGGGCGTGTGGGAACTGGACGCCGCACTGCTGCCGGCCGGGTACCCGCGGCTGGTGCAGCGCGCGGGCGGGCTGGCCGCGATGCTGCCGCCGGACGCGGCGCAGCACGCGGCGGCGACGGTGGCCCGCCTCGACGCTCTGGTGATCGCGGGCGGCCCGGACGTCGAACCGGGCCGCTACGGCGCGTCCCCCGACCCCCGCACCGGACCGCCCGCGCGGGAACGGGACGCCTGGGAACTGGCCCTGATCGAGGCGGCGTTGGCCGCGCACGTACCGCTGTTGGGGATCTGCCGGGGCATGCAGCTGCTGAACGTCGCCCTCGGCGGCACGCTCGTCCAGCACCTCGACGGGCACGCGGAGGTGATGGGGGTCTTCGGCCGCCATGCGGTCAAGCCGGTGCCGGGCACGCTGTACGCGGGTGTCGTACCGGAGGAGACGTCCGTACCGACGTACCACCACCAGTCCGTGGACCGGCTCGGCACCGGCCTCGTTCCCTCGGCGCACGCGGCGGACGGCACCGTGGAGGCGATCGAGCTGCCGTCCGCCGAGGGCTGGGTGCTGGGAGTGCAGTGGCATCCGGAGATGGGGGAGGATCTTCGGGTGATGCGGGCGTTGGTCGCTTCCGCGAGGGTTTGAACAGGGGGCGTTGCGGCGGGCGCCGGGTTCACGAAGCCCGCGTCAGCCCCAGCAGCTCCCGCGCCGGGCCCGTCGGTCGGTGGCCTGTGCGCCAGACCGCCCGTAGGTCGCGGCGGAGTCGTGCGC
The DNA here is from genome assembly GCF_004187715.1 of Streptomyces sp. F001. Lineage (GTDB taxonomy): Bacteria > Actinomycetota > Actinomycetes > Streptomycetales > Streptomycetaceae > Streptomyces > Streptomyces flavusporus. Next base: position 957,801 of record NZ_QZWF01000001.1, read on the forward strand.
CGTCCACCGGGACGCTCACCAGGCGTCGGGTCGACAGCTCCTCGCCCACCGCCAGTTCGCTCAGCACCGCCGGTCCGGCGCCGCCGACGGCGGATGCCTTCACGGCCGTCGTGGAGGACAGCTCGATCAGCGGCCGGGCGAGGCCGCCCAGCGCGGCGTCCAGGACCTGGCGGGTGCCCGAGCCCTTCTCCCGGAGGACCAGCGGCGTGGCCGCCAGTTCCGCAGCCGGAAGGGGGCGGCGTCGGCGGGCCCAGGGGTGGCCGGGTGCTGTGACGACGATCAGGTGGTCGTGGGCGATGACGACCGAGTCCAGTCCGGTCGGCACCGTCAGTCCCTCCACGAAGCCCAGGTCGGCCTCGTCGGCCAGCAGCCGCTCCGTCACGGCCGCCGAGTTGCCCGCGAGCAGTGACACCGCCGTGTCCGGTCGCTGGGCGCGCAGCGCCAGCAGCCAGCCCGGCAGCAGGTACTCGGCGATCGTCATGCTGGCCGCGACCCGCAGCCGCGAGTCCCGCCGGTCCCGCAGCGCCTGTGCCCCCGCATCGAAGGCCTCCGCCGCCTCGACGACCCGGCGCGCCCAGTCCGTCACCAGCGCACCGGCGTCCGTGAGCTGCGATCCGCGCGGGGACCGATCCACCAGGGCCACGCCCAGCTGCCGCTCCATGGAGCGGATCCGGCTGCTGGCCGCCGGCTGGGTGATGCCGACCTCACGGGCCGCCGCGCCGAGGCTGCCCAGCCGGGCCACTGCCAGCAGCAGCTCCAGCGCGCCCAGATCCGGCACCCGGTGCGCCAGCGAGCCACCGCCCGTGGACGGCCGCCCGTTCTCCTGCTCCTCCGACCAGCTCATAACTCCACCTTATGTCTCGATGGAGACGTACCCCTTGGTGGCGGCCTGCTCAGCGGAGAGCTGCTCGCAGGGCCTCGCCCAGCACCCGTGGTGCCTCGACGAGCGACGGCCCGTACCACGTCAGGTGCCGGCCGCTGACGAGTGCGCACGGCAGCCCCGCGAAGGCCTCCGGTCCGTCGTCGGCGGTGAAGCGGTAGGGCTCGTCCGGCAGCACGACCACGTCGGGTGCCGCCGCGCGCAGATCCTCGAGGGGGATCCGTGGATAGCGGTCCGCGTGGCCCGCGTACAGGTGGTCGACGCCGAGCCGGGCCAGTACGTCGCCCGCGAAGGTGTCCCGGCCGAGCACCATCCACGGCCGCCGCCAGATCGGCACCACGGCGGTCGTACGAGGGTCCAGGACGGGTGGCCGCGACCAGGCCGCCTCAGCCTCGTCCAGCCACCGCGGCCGGGACCCGGCACCGCAGGCGTCCAGCACCCGGGCCAGCTCACGGAAGGCCTGCGGCACGTCCCGCACCTCGGTCACCAGTACCTCGACGCCGGCGGCGCGCAGGGCGTCGAGGTCGGGGGCGCGGTTCTCCTCCTCGTTGGCGATCACCAGGTCGGGGGCGAGGGCGAGGATACGCTCGGCCTTCGGGTTCTTGGTGCCGCCGACGCGGATGACGTCCAGATCCGCCGGACGGGTGCACCAGTCGGTGGCGCCGACCAGAGCGCCGGGCACGGACACCGCCACGGCCTCCGTCAGCGACGGCACCAGCGAGACGACCCGCACTACCGGGGCTTGTCGTGGACGGCCTCGATGTGCTCGGCCACGGCGACGACGAGGACCCGTGTGTCCGGCTCGGCGGCCCGCCAGCGGTGCCGGACGCCGCCCGTGAGGTACAGGGTGTCGCCGCGGCCCAGGCGATAGGCGCGGCCTTCCGCCTCTATCTCCACCGCGCCGTCCGCGACGTACAGCAACTGGTCGTTGCGGTACTGGAATTCACGGCCGGCGTCATGGTCGCCGGTGAACTCCGAGGCATGCATCTGATGGTGACCGCGCACCAGGGAGCGCACCTGCGGTTCGGGCGTCGGCTCGGTGCTCTCGCAGCGCACCACGTCGACGCTGCACGCCGGGTCGGCGGCCGCGAGGAGTTCGACGGCGGTGGTGCGCAGGGCGTCGGCGACCTTCTCCAGGGAGCTGCGGCTGGGTCGCGCCCGGTCGTTCTCCACCTGGCTCAGGAAGGGGACCGACAGGCCGCTGCGCTCGGCCACGACGGCGAGGGTGAGCTCCAGGGCGCGGCGCCGCCGCCGTACGGCCGCGCCTACTCGAAGGGACTGCTCTTTGTGGTCGCCCATCGCTCCGGCTCCCTCCTTCGCTCGTCGCTCGCTCCTCATGCGCCGCTGTCCGGGCGCACTCCGTTCTGATGAGTTCTCTGCACCCTACGCATGTTCGGCAAACCGTTTCATGCGCCTGTCACATCGCCGTCACACCAGGTGCCTCCCGACCTCACAGTTCGCGCCAGTGGATCGGCCCTCACAGTGGTCTTACGCGGGCGTCCTTCTCACTGCAACGCGTGAGGCTCGCCAGGTGTTCTCACCACAGCCGCGGCGGCCACGCCGTCGAGCGGACGAGGCTCGGGCAGGGCGTAGCTCTTCGTGGTTGGCCGGATCCTTTTCGTTCCTTCCATTGTCCGGGTACGGGGCAATGCCACGAGGGGTGGGCTTCGCCGCACGCGTCGGTCGTGCGGTGAAGCCCACCCCTCGGGCAGGGCGTGCCGGGCCGGTCGGGTCACCCGGGCACGCGTCGGGGGACGACGGTCACTGCGGTGTCATCCGGCTCACCATGTCGGGGTGCTCCTCGAGCCAGGCGGCGACGGCCTCCTCCTCGTGGCCCTGGCCGCGGTCCTTGATCTCCGCCTCCAGGGTGCCCAGCTCGTCCTCGCTCATCTTGAAGTTCTTGATCCACTTCGTGAGCTGCGGGTACTGCTCCGGGAACTTCTCGCTGGAGATCGTGCGGATCGTGTTGCCCTCGCCGAAGTACTTCTCGGGGTCCTTCAGCTTGGTCAGCTCGTACTCGCTGTACGCCCAGTGGGGTGACCACAGCACGACGGCGATCGGCTCCTGCTTGGCGTACGCCCGCTTGAGTTCGGCCAGCATCGCCGGGGTGGAGCCGTCGACGACCTCGTACTCCTTGTCCAGGCCGTAGCCGGGCAGGACCTTGGTCTTCAGCAGGTTCATCTCACCGGTGCCCGGCTCGATGCCGACGATCCGGCCGTCGAACAGGTCGGCCTTGCCCTTGAGGTCCTCCAGGGAGTCGACGCCCTTCACGTAGGAGGGGACGGCGAGCTCCAGTGAGGTCGGCTCGTACCAGGTGCCGAGGTCGTTGAGTTTGTCCTTGTGTTTGTCCCAGTAGTTCTTCTGGGCGTACGGCAGCCAGGCGTCGAAGTTGAGGTCCAGGTCGCCGGAGGCCAGGCCGGTGTAGACCGGGCCGACGTCCATCTGCTTGAGGTTCAGCTGGTAGCCGCGCCGTTCCAGGACGTTCTTCCACAGGTAGGTGACGGCGATGTCCTCGTCCCAGGGGAACCAGGCCACGTCCACGGGGCGCTTGGTCTCGGCCGGGGCCGCGGTGGCCGCGTTCGGGACCGGGGCCAGCTTGTCGACGACACCCTGGTTGTCCTTGAGCCAGGCCCGCACGGCGTCCTGCTGCTTGCCCTTGCCGGCCTTGTTGATCTCCGACTCCAGGCTGGTGAGCTGTTCCTCGCTCAGCTTGAAGTTCTTCAGCCACTCGCCGACGACCGGGTTCTCCTGGGCGAAGCCCTTGCGCGCCAGGGTGTGCACACCGTCGCCCGAGCCCCAGGCGCCCTTCGGGTCCTTGAGCTTCTTCAGCTTGTAGTCGCTGTACGCCCAGTGCGGCGACCAGAGCGTGACGACGATCGGCTCCTGCTTGGCGTACGCGCGCTTGAGCTCGGCCAGCATCGCGGGCGTGGAGCTGTCGACGACCTTGTACTCCTTCTCGAGGCCGTACTCCTTGAGGACCTTGCTCTTGAGCAGGCTCATCATGCCGGCGCTGGACTCGATACCGGTGATCTTGCCGCCGAACTTCGACGCCTGTCCCTTGAGGTCCTCCAGGGAGTCGACGCCCTTCATGTAGGCGGGCACGCTCAGCTCCAGGGAGGTGGGGCCGTACCAGGAGCCCAGGTCCTCGAGCTGTGCGCCGTACTTCTTCCAGTACTGCTCGTGGGTGACCGGCAGCCAGGCGTCGGTCTGGAAGTCGATGTCGCCCTGGGAGAGCGAGGTGTAGAGCGGCCCGGCCTCGAACTGCTTGGTCTCCACCTCGTAGCCGCGCTGCTCCAGGATCTCCTTCCAGAGATAGGTGGAGGCGACGCCCTCGTCCCAGGGGATGTAGCCGATGCTGATCTTCTTGCCCTGGCCGACGTTGGTGTCGGCGGCGACCGGGGCGGTCTTGTCGCTGCTGCCGAACATGCCCATGCCGCCCGCGACGAGGGCGAGGACGACGACGCCGACGACGGCGACGGCCGGGCGGGGCCGGTACGACCAGATCTTCAGGCCCTGGGCGGCGCGCAGCCGGGCGGCGGCCCGCCGGCCGAGCGGCGAGACCTCGGTGCCCAGCGCGCTGGTCATACGGTCGAGGTAGATCGCGAGGATCACGATGGCGATGCCCGCCTCGGCGCCCAGGCCGACGTTGAGCTGGCCGATCGCCTCGTTCACGTCGCCGCCCAGGCCGTCGGCGCCGACCATGCCGGCGATCGCGGCCATCGACAGGCCGAGCATGATGACCTGGTTCACGCCGGCCATGACCGTGGGCAGCGCCAGCGGGAGCTGAACGCGCAGGAGGGTGTCGCGCGGGGTGGTGCCGAACGCCTCGGCCGCCTCGACCAGTTCCTTGTCGACCTGGCGGATGCCCAGCTCGGTCATGCGCACGCCCGGGGCGAGCGCGAAGATCAGGGTGGCGACGATGCCCGCGGCGGCGCCGCTGCCGAAGAAGAGGATCGCCGGGATGAGGTAGACCATCGCCGGCAGCGTCTGCATCAGGTCCAGCGCGGGCCGTACGACCGAGCTGACGCGGTTCGAGCGCGCCGCCCAGATGCCCACCGGGACCGAGATGACGAGCGCGATGACGGTGGCGACGATGACGAGCGACAGCGTCATCATCGCGTTCTCCCACAGTTCCAGGGAGATGACGAAGGCGAATCCCACGAACGTGAGGACGCCGGCGAGCGCGCCGCGCAGCCAGAAGGCGATCACGGCGAAGATGCCCGCGAGGAGTAGCGGTTCGGGCGCCTGAAGCACGGAGTCGACGCCCTCGTAGGCGCCGCGGAAGACCTGCTCGAAGAAGTCGAAGAGCCATCCCATGTGGGTGGTGAGCCATTCGACCGTGTCGTTGACCCAAGAGCCGAACTCGATCCTAGGCACCGGCGGTCACCTTCTCTCCGCCCTTGTCGCGCGGGGAGTCGCACGGCTGCTGTGCGCCCGCCTCTTCTCCGAGGAAGCCGACGAGCCGCTGCCGCGGGACGACGCCGACCAGTTCGCGCCGCTTGTCGAGCACCGCGACCGGGTGCGCGACCCGGGCGCTGATCGCGCACAGCTCACCGAACGGGGTGTCGGGCGTCGCGGTCTCGCAGCCGCAGTCGGCCTCGTCGCCGCGCACCTCGCTGTCCATGACGGCGCCCGCGGTCAGCACGCGGGAGCGGTCGACGTCCTGGGTGAAGGAGGCGACGTAGTCGTTCGCGGGGCGCAGCAGGATGTCCTCGGCGCTGCCGGTCTGCACGATCTGTCCGTCGCGCATGACGGCGATGCGGTCACCCAGACGCATGGCCTCGTTGAGGTCGTGGGTGATGAAGACGATCGTCTTCTTCAGGCTCCGCTGGAGTTCGAGCAGCTGGTCCTGCATGTCGCGGCGGATCAGCGGGTCGAGGGCGCTGAAGGACTCGTCCATCAGCAGCAGGTCGGCGTCGGTGGCGAGGGCGCGGGCCAGGCCGACGCGCTGCTGCATGCCGCCGGACAGCTCGTCGGGCCAGGACTTCTCCCAGCCGGCCAGACCGCACAGGGCGAGCGCCTCGCCGGCGCGCCGCTCGCGCTCGGCGCGGGGCACGCCCTGCACGGCGAGGCCGTAGGCGGCGTTGTCCAGGACGCTGCGGTGCGGGAAGAGCGCGAAGTGCTGGAAGACCATGCTGATCTTCTTCGCCCGGACCTCGCGCAGGTCTCGGTCGCTGGCCGCGGTGAGGTCCTGGCCGTCGAAACGGACCGAGCCGGCGGTCGGCTCCAGCAGCCCGTTGAGCATGCGCAGCAGCGTGGACTTGCCGGACCCGGACAGGCCCATGACGACGAAGATCTGGCCTGGTTCCACGGTGAAAGAGGCGTCGATCACGGCGGCGGTGGTGCCGTCGGCGCGCAGCTCCTCCCGGTCTGCCCCTTTGCGGAGCTTGTTGACTGCCTCATCCGGTCGTCTGCCGAACACCTTGTACAGATGCTCGGCCTCTAGCCTGGCTGACACGCGTACCTCTTGTCTCGACGGCAGGGGAAAGGGGCGATGACAGGACAAACTGTTTGAAAGTGCAACCGACATCGCTCCGAGCCGGCGCCTGCCCCCGTTCCGCCTGCACAAACGCACTAGTGGTCCAGTTCACAGGGCGTTCGGCCGGTGGTTCACCCCCGGCTGTCTCCGGACGACTGTCGGAGCCGTACGGCATGATGCGAGGCGTGACCGGACGACTGATGCTCCTCGACACCGCCTCGCTCTACTTCCGCGCCTACTTCGGCGTCCCGGACTCGGTGAAGGCCCCGGACGGCACACCGGTGAACGCCGTGCGCGGACTGCTGGAGTTCATCGACCGCCTGGTCCGGGACCACCAGCCGGACCATCTGGTCGCCTGCATGGACGCCGACTGGCGGCCGAAGTGGCGGGTCGACCTGATCCCGTCGTACAAGGCGCACCGCGTCGCCGAGGAGCACGAGGTGGGGCCCGACGAGGAGGAGGTGCCGGACACGCTGTCGCCGCAGGTGCCGGTCATCGAGGCCGTCCTCGACGCGCTCGGCATCGCGCGTGTGGGCGTCGAGGGGTACGAGGCGGACGACGTCATCGGCACGTTCACCGCACGGGCGGCCGGCCCGGTGGACATCGTCACCGGCGACCGGGACCTGTACCAGCTGGTGGACGACGCACGCGGGGTGCGGGTGCTGTACCCGCTGAAGGGCGTGGGCACGCTGCAGCTCACGGACGAGGGGTGGCTGCGCGAGAAGTACGGCGTCGACGGCCGGGGGTACGCGGATCTGGCCCTGCTGCGCGGAGATCCGAGCGACGGCCTGCCGGGCGTACCGGGCATCGGTGAGAAGACGGCCGCGAAGCTGCTGGCCGAGTTCGGCGATCTGGCGGGGATCCTGGCCGCCGTCGACGACCGTACGGCCCGGCTCACACCGACGCAGCGCACGCGGCTGACCGAGGCGCGGCCGTATCTCGCGGTGGCACCGACGGTGGTCCGGGTCGCGACGGACGTGCCGCTGCCGGACGTCGACACGACACTGCCGCGCACTCCCCGCGATCCGGCGGCGCTGGACGGGCTGGCCGTGCGGTGGGGGCTGGGCGGGTCGTTGCAGCGGCTGCTGACGACCCTCGGATCGTGACGATTCCGGCAACCGCGGCAACTCGGACTCATAAACTCGTCACGAGAGAAGCGTTTACTTGAGGGAGATGGTAAGTTAGGCAAGCCTAAGTTTTTTGGGGAACAGGGAGACCGTCATGGCAGAACGCCCGGCCCGGCAGCCGCGGAGGGCCCATTCCGCGCAGGTCGTCCGCACCGAACGGCTCACTCCGCACATGCAGCGTGTGGTCCTGGGCGGCCCGGGTCTCGCCGAGTTCGCGGCGGGCACGTGCACCGACCACTATGTGAAGCTCCTGTTCCCCGCCGACGGCGTCACCTACCCCGAGCCCTTCGACATGCAGCGGATCCGCGAGGAGTTCCCGCGCGAGCAGTGGCCTGTCACGCGGACGTACACCGTGCGCGCCTGGGACCCCCAACTGCGCGAGCTGACACTGGACTTCGTGCTCCACGGCGACGAGGGACTGGCCGGCCCCTGGGCCATGCGCGTCCAGCCCGGCGAGACCATCCACTTCATGGGCCCCGGCGGCGCCTACGCCCCCGACGCGGGCGCCGACTGGCATCTGCTCGCCGGTGACGAGAGCGCGCTGCCCGCGATCGCGGCCGCCCTGGAATCGCTCCCCGACGGTGCCGAGGTCCGGGCCTTCGTGGAGGTCTCCGGGCCCGAAGAGCAGCAGAAGTTCGACTCCGACGTGGAGGTCGTCTGGCTGCACCGCGGTGACCGTCCCGTCGGCGAGGCCCTGGTCGAGGCCGTACGGGCGCTGGAGTTCCCGGCGGGCCGGGTGCACGCTTTCGTGCACGGCGAGGCGAGCTGCGTGAAGGATCTGCGCCGACTGCTGCGGGTCGAGCTCCAGATCCCGCGCGAGGCCCTGTCGATCTCCGGCTACTGGCGGCTCGGCCACAACGAGGACGGCTGGCAGGCCGCGAAGCGGGACTGGAACGCCCGCATCGAGGCGGAGCAGGAGAGCGGCGTGGCCGCCGCTTAGGCATACGTCGACCGAAGCGGCGGCACCGTGCGAGGTGCCGCCGCTTCGCTGTCTGCGGCCGGGTCACACCGACCGTTGGTACGACCTGAACGTCCGGATCGACAGCCACACCGCCGCCACCGCGAGCGCGAGCAGTCCTCCGCCCCGGCTGAGCACGTCCCCCCAGTCAGGGTCGGCGGACAGTGCCGAACGGCCCGCCACCATCGCCCAGTCGAGCGGGTTGAAGGCGGCGATGTGCCGCATCCACCCTGGCATCTGGGCCGGTGCCATGAAGGCGCTGGACAGGAACGTCAGCGGCAGCAGCAGGAAGGTGTTGATCCCGATGAGCGACTCCCGCTCCCGCACCAGCATGCCGAGCGCGTTGGACAGCGCCCCGAAGACGGTGCCGAGCAACACCGAGGCCGGCACCAGGACGGCCACTCCCCCGATGCCGCCCGGGTAGTCGGCGCCGCCGAGCAGGCCCAGCAGCACGATGATCAGCGACTGCAGGGCGGTGACCAGGCCGTTGTACACGACATTGCCGTTCATCAGCGCGGCCCGGCTGACCGGCGTGGTCAGGAAGCGGTTGAGCGTGCCGCGCTGGATCTCCTCCAAGGTGCCCATGCCCGCCCACATGTTGGAGCTGAGCGCGCTCATCACCACCACGCCCGGTACCAGGTAGTCGAGATACGAGCCAGTGCCGAAGCCGCCCAGCTCGACGACCTTCTTGAAGAGGCTGCCGAACAGGAACAGCCACACCACCGGCTGGATGAGGGTGATGACCGCGTACGCGGGCTGCCGTGCGAACACCATGAGTTGACGTTGCGTCATGTACCAGGTCTGGGCGACCGCGGTGCTCATCGCGCACCTCCCGCGAGGACGAACTGATCGGCGGAGTCGGCCTCGGCATACCGGCGGCCGGTATAGCGGAGGTAGACGTCGTCGAGGGAGGGCCGGGCGACCGTCGCGGCGGCGACTCCGACTCCGGCGCGCTCCAGCGTGGCCAGCAACGCAGGCACCACGGCGGCGCCCTCGTCGGCCCGGACGCTGATGCGCAGACCGTCGATCAGCACCTCGTGCACGCCCGGCAGTCTGCCGAGGGTGCCACCGAGCACCGTACGGCCGGCTTCACCGAGCGCCTCGCGCAGTTCCACATGGACGGCGTCACCGCGCAGTTCGCCCTTGAGGGAATGGGGGCTGCCTTCGACGACGACGCGGCCTCGGTCGACGATGGCGATGCGTTCGGCGAGCCGGTCGGCCTCTTCGAGATAGTGCATGGTCAGCAGGATGGTCAGGCCCTCCTCACCGGCCAGCCGCCCGATCTCGTCCCACATCGCACTGCGGGCCTCCGGGTCGAGGCCGGTGGTGGGTTCGTCGAGGAAGAGCACCTCGGGCCGGTGCACCAGGCCGAGCGCCACGTCGAGCCGGCGGCGCATACCTCCGGAGTAGCCCTTCACCGGGCGCCGGGCGGCGTCCGAGAGCCTGAAACGCTCCAGCAGCTCGTCCACCCGCCGACCGAGCGCGGCGCCCTTCAAGCCGTGGAGTCGGCCCTGGAGTTGAAGGTTCTCACGGCCGGTGGCGACCGGATCGGCGCCGGAGTTCTGGGCGACCACCCCGATCGCGCGGCGCACCCGGTCGGGGTGGCGCAGCACGTCGTGGCCGGCGACGGTGGCCGCGCCCGAGTCGGGGCGGGCCAGGGTGGTGAGGATCTTGACGGTGGTGGACTTTCCGGCCCCGTTGGGGCCGAGGAGCCCGAAGACCGTGCCGGGCTCGACGGTGATGTCCAGGCCGCTCAGGGCCGTGATGTCACCGGGATAGGTCTTGACGAGTTGCCGCGCCTCGACGGCGGGCACACGGGAGTTCATGACGACAGCTCTCCTGGATGAGAGGGACGACTGATCCGCGTGAAGAGCGCCGGGCTATCCTGGGTGTGCCGCACCTCGATCGCCCGGTTCTGCCTCACGGCGGACTCGGTTCGGGGTTGGAGACCCTGGCGGGACTGCTGCAACAGTCCTGCCGGGGTCTGTTCATGCAGGGATCACGTGCCGAAGTGGCGCTGCTCCACCTCCTCCAGCTCCGGCGGCCACTCCCCCGTCTCGTGGAAGCGCCGCCATGCTTCGACGCCGGGCAGCGAGCCGTCGCGGATCTCCCCGACGAAGCCGCGGACCCACTGCGCCTGCGCCTCGACCATGTGGAGCTGGTACTCGACCTCGACGAGGAACAGCCGCGGCAGCGTCTCGTAGAGCTTCTCCAGCACCGCCCGCCCGCTGGTGACCTGAACCTCCAGGGATGTGAGGCGCTCCTGAAGGAGCCGCACCACGTCGTCGGGGGGCAGCGCCCCCAGCAGCGAGAGCGCGGTCTCGAAGATCGGGTACTCCTTCGCCGGGACGGCGATCAGGTCCGACAGCCACTCGGTCATCTCCTCACGCCCGGCCTCGGTGAGCCCGTAGACCGTGCGCTCGGGGCGGTTGCCCTGCCGCTCCACGTCGGTCACCTCGACGAAGCCGTGCTTCTGGAGGTTCTGCACGACCGTGTAGAGCGAGCCGTAGTTGATCTTCGTGCTGGCGTCCTTGCCCTGGCGGCGCAGGGTCTGGGCGATCTCGTACGGATGCATCGGCTTCTGCCAGAGGGTCGTCATCACGGTCAGCGCGAGCGGGTTGCTCAGCTTGCGGCGCTTGCCCGGCATGGCGGTGACTCCCTCGTTTCCGAATATCCGTAAGCGAATATATCGCGAGTCACTTCGGAAGTCGAGAGGGTGCAACGAACACGATGTATCGCGATCGAAACCGGCCCCTCCGACGTCCGCCCCGATCCACCGAAGCCGGACTCCGCCGACGCCCGCTCCCACCTGCATCGTGCTGCTCCGCCTTGCGTACGCCATGGTCACCGACCCCCTGCTGGTGCAGCGCCTGCGCGGCCGTTTCACCTCCACCGGCACCGGCGAGACGGGCGCACCCCTGTTCTCCCTCGGTCGCTGGGGCGTCCCCGGTCAGCGCCCTCGCCCTGCTCTACGGCCTGTTCATGACGGTCAACCTGGCCTGGCTGCGCGCGGCGGTGTACGACCCGGCGGGCGGGCACTGGTGGTTCCAGTGGTTCACGGTGCTGTTCCTGACGGTGACCGTCGCGGTGGGCACGGCCTACCGGGTGTACCGGAGGCGGACGGGCGTACCGGAGACGGTGGTCCAGGTCAGTCGCCCCGCACGCGCGCGTGCAGGTGCATGTCGTGCCAGCCGTCGGTGTGGAGGCCGGCGCTGCGCTTGGTGCCCTCGAGGGCGAAGCCCGTCTTCGTGGCGACGCGGCAGGACGCCGTGTTGGCGACGGCGTGGGTGAGTTCGAGGCGGTGGAAGCCGATCTCGTCGAGCGCCCAGCGGGCGAGGGCGGTTGTGGCGCGGGCCGCGACGCCCTGTCCGCGGGCCTGGGGCACCGTCCAGTACGCGACCTCCGCCGCGCCGTCCTCGAGCACGATGTCGCGCAGGGCCACGCGTCCCATGAGCCGGCCGGTGGCCGCGTCGGCGACGGCCCACTGCGCGTTCCTCTCCTCGTTCCAGGCCCGGCTCCACTCCTCGATCCAGCCGCGCACCTCGTCCTCGGATCCGGCCGAGCGCAGATGCCAGGCGTGCAGGACCGGGTCCTGGAAGGCCTGGTGAACCGCGGGGGCGTCCTCGGCGCTCCAGGGGCGCAGGAGGAGGCCGTCGCCGGTGGGGAGGGTCGGCTGCGGGGTACGGGCGAGGATGCCGGCGGGCAGCACCGGGCTGGTCAGGAAGGGCATGACCCGCATCCTGCCGGGCGGCGGCGGAGCGGCCCAGCGGTTTTCCGGTGTCGTGCGGTGGCTCGTACGCTTGCACGCGATGAGACGCAAGAGCCGGATTCCGCCCTCCCCGCTGCCGCAGCGCGCCGGAGTGGATCCGGTGCGGGTGCGGCTGCCTGCCGAGGGACCGTGGGCCACCGTCCGTGAGCATCTGGTGGAGCGGCTGTCGGGGCGGGGGGGGTCGTCGACGGGATGTTCGCGGCCGGGCTGATCGTCGGGGCGGACGGGACGGCGGTGGCGCCGGAGGCGGCGTATGTGCCGGGGATGTTCGTGTGGTTCCACCGGGAGCTGCCGGACGAGGTGCGGGTGCCGTTCCCGCTGGAGGTGGTGCACCGCGACGAGCACATCGTCGTCGTCGACAAGCCGCACTTCCTGGCCACGACCCCGCGCGGCAGCCATGTCGCCGAGACCGCGCTGGCCCGGCTGCGGCGGGAGCTGGGCATCCCGACGCTGGGCGCCGCGCACCGGCTGGACCGGCTCACCGCGGGGCTGGTGCTGTTCACGGTGCGGCCCGAGGAGCGCGGTGCGTACCAGACGCTGTTCCGGGACCGGCTGGTGCGCAAGGAGTACGAGGCGGTCGCCCCGTACGATCCCGCGCTCGGCCTGCCCCGCACGGTGCGCAGCCGGATCGTGAAGGAGCGCGGCTCGCTGACCGCCCGCGAGGTCGAGGGCGAGCCGAACGCGGTGAGCCGTATCGAACTGATCGAGCACCGTACGGACCTGGGCCGCTACCGGCTGGTGCCCGGCACCGGGCAGACCCATCAGCTGCGGGTGCACATGAACGCGCTGGGGGTGCCGATCCTCGGCGATCCGCTCTATCCGGTGGTGACCGGCCCCGTGCCGGCCGGTGACTTCCGGCGCCCGCTGCAACTGCTGGCGCGGGAGCTGGAGTTCACCGATCCGGTCACGGGGGTGGCGCATCTGTTCCGCAGTGAGCGGACGCTGACGGCCTGGTCCTGTTTCCCGCAGTGGGCGGGTCAGTAGCCCCGCCACCAGCGCAGGAACCGCTGCCAGGCGCCCGGCCTGCGGGGGGCCGGCTCCGGCGTCGGTGTCGGTGTCGGTGCGACGGGCTCGGCCGGCCGGGGTTCGGGGACGACGGCGGGTGCCGGCTCGGGCTCGATCGTGCCGACCTGCCAGCTGGCGCGCTGCTGTGGCACCGACCGGGGGCTCGGCGGTTCCATGACGTCCTCCGGCGGCTTCGGCACGAAGTGCACCGGGAGCTCCACCAGATGGCGTGAGGCGATCGACTCCCGCCACTCCAACTCGTCCTCGTCACATTCGAGTTCGACGTCCGGGAGTCGCATCAGCAGCGCGTCGACGCCGACGTCGGCGATGGCCCGGCCGATGTCCTGGCCGGGGCACTCGTGCGGGCCGCCGCCGAAGGCGAGGTGGGAGCGGTTGCCCTGCATGTTGGCGGCGAGGTCGGGCCGCACCTTGGGGTCGATGTTGCCCGGGGCCGGCGCGAAGAGCAGTCCGTCGCCCTTGCGGATGCGGTGACCGCCGAGCTCGGTCTCCTGCTTGGCGAAGTAGCCGAGGACGGTGCTGAACGGCGGCTCGTCCCACAGGGACTGCTCGACCGCCTCGGGCACCGTCATCTGGCCGCCGTTGAGCTGGGCGCGGAAACGCGGGTCGGTGAGCACCATGCGCAGCGCGTTGGACAGGAGGTTGACCGTGGCCTCGTAGGCGGCGAAGAGGACGAGCCGCAGGTGTTCCCTGACCTCGTCGTCGGTGAGCCGGGCCGGGTGGGTGATGAGGTGGCTGGTGAAGTCCTCCTCGGGGTGGGCGCGGCGGCGTGCGGTGAGCCGGCCGAGGGCGTCCATGACGTAGGCGTGGCTGGCGAGCGCGGTCTCGGTGCCCTTGAGCGCGTCGCGGGCGGACTGCACCAGCCGCTCGTTGTACTCGTCGGGCATGCCGAGGATCTCGCACATCACCGCCATCGGCAGATGCTCGGCGAACTGGCTGACGAGTTCGGCGTGGCCCTGCTCGCAGAACTCGTTGACGAGCCGCTGGGTGTAGCGGTTGATGTGCCGGCGGATGCTGCGGTGGTCGATGGTCGACATGGCGCCGGTGACGGCGCCGCGCAGCCGCAGATGCTCCTCGCCCTCGGCGTGGGAGCAGATGGGCTGCCAGGCGATGTGCGGCATGAGCGGATGGTCGGGCTTGACCATGCCTTCCTGGAGCGGGGTCCAGATGCGGCTGTCCCGGGTGAACAGCGAGGGTGTACGCACCATCTGCAGGTTCTCGGCGTGTCCGAGGACCACCCACACGGGGATGTCGTCGTGCAGCAGCACGGGCGCCACCTGGCCGTGCTCCTCGCGGAGTTGCTCGTAGAGGTCGCCCAGGTCCTCCGCCTGGTGCAGCCGGTGCAGTCCGCCGGGGCCGCGGCCGTGGGCGGGGCAGCCGGGCGGCGGGCCACCGAACGTGAGATCGTCGTCCGTACCGGTACGGGAAGGGATGTCAGGCGTCACAGCGGGTCGCTTTCGGGAACGGTGCTGGATCGGGGGGTCGATCGGGGATCAGGCGAGCTTGCCCATCAGGGCGAGGGAGTGCAGGAAGCGCATCAGGGTCATCAGGACGTCCCGGCTGGAGGCCCGGCGGCGTACGTCGCACTCGATGATGGGGATGGCCTCGGGCAGGTCGAGTGCGGTCCGCAGGTCCTCGAGGGGGTAACGGGGGGCGTCCGGGAAGGAGTTGACGGCCACCACGAACGGCACCCCGCGCTCCTCCAGCCGCCCCATGACGTCGAAGCTGACCTCCAGGCGCCGGGTGTCGACCAGGACGACGGCGCCGAGGGCGCCTTCGAACAGGCCGTTCCACAGGAACCAGAAGCGTTCCTGGCCGGGCGTGCCGAAGAGGTAGAGCACGAGTTGGTCCGTGATGCTGATGCGGCCGAAGTCCATCGCCACGGTGGTGGCGGTCTTGGACTCGGAGCCGTAGTTGTCGTCGACTCCGATGCCGGCCTGCGTCATGGTCTCCTCGGTGGTCAGCGGACGGATCTCGCTGACCGAGCCGACCATGGTCGTCTTGCCGACACCGAAGCCACCCACGATCACGATCTTCACCGCGGCCTGGGCCGTGTGCGGCAGATGATCCTCGGCGCGTGGGCCCGGGATGGTGTCAGAGCTTTTGAAGTCCATGCATCACCGCTTCGAGGATGGAACGGTCGGGGAGCGCCTGGCGGACGATCGGGGCGCGGGCCCGCACCAGTTCGGCCGTCAGCAGCTCGGTGAGCAGGACGGTCACCACGCTGAACGGCAGATTGAGGTAGGCCGACAGCTCGGCCACGGACAGGGGGGCCGAACAGAGCCGGAGCAGCGCCGCCTGCTCGGGCGTGGCGGAAGGCCGGGGATCGGCGTTCGCCACGATCAACGTGACCAGGTCGAGCGGCACCCGGGACCCGTCCTCGCCGGTGATGGTGTACAGCCGCTCGGGGTTCTGGCCGTCACCCTGCTTGGCGGGCTGCGGCGCCGGATCCGGCAGAGGATGACGCCTCTGGCGTTGGGGAGGAGTCATACGGTACGCCCGCTGCGTCGGGGCGGACTGGTCAGATGGGCGCCGATCCGCACGACGAGGTCGCGCATGTGCGCGCTCATGTAGCCGGGTTCGCACCGCACGTCGGCGAGGACCGCGAGGTAGGCGTTGGCGCCGGCGGCCATCAGGTAGAAGTAGCCGCCGTCGATCTCGACGACGACCAGCTTCATCTCGCCCTCGCTGCCCGGGATCTCCTGGGCGACGGCGCTCGTCAGGCTCTGCAGCCCGGCACAGGCCGCGGCGACCCGGTCGGCGGCGTCCGGGTCGCCGCCGTGCCTGGCGATGCGCAGGCCGTCGGCGGAGAGCACCACGATCATCTCGATGCCCGGGACGCCGTCGTCCAGCTCCTTGAGCATCCAGTCGAAGTTCCCTCGCTGCTGGATCACTTGGGCTCCCCCTCGTCATCGGCCTCGGTACGGGCCGGGTCCTTGATCAGATGGGTGAATGCGGCAGGGTCGCGGGTGAACGCGGTGGGGTGGACGCCCGGGGGCAGGTCCTTCTTCAGGCCCTCCCAGAAGGCCTCGAAGGCCAGCCCGGGTTCGCGCTCCTTGTGCTTCTTCCGCTCCGGATCAGGCGCCGGTTCGGGCCGGGGCTGCATCCAGCGCAGGGCTTCCTCGTCGCCCTCGCGTGCGGCCTTCTCGAGGGCCGCCTGCTCGGCGAGCCGCTGGTCCAGCGGGATCTTCATCCGGCTGCGCCGCTGCGGCAGGCCCTGGGCGGTCCACTCGGTGACCTCGGGGACCTCGTCCTCCATGGAGACCGTGGCGGGGATGCGCGGGCTGGTGGGGCGGCGCTTCTTGGGCGTGCGCTTGGGGCCGTCCACCGTGCCGGGCGTGGTCTGGGGCAACGCGGTGGCGCCGATGCCGTGGGCGAGGCCGACTCCGGGCTCGTCGGTCATCATCTCGCTGGGTACGACGAGGATGGCGCGGACCCCGCCGTACGCGGAGGCGCGCAGGGAGACCTGCATGTTGTGCGCCGAGCAGAGCCGGCCGACGACGGCGAGGCCCAGCCGCGGGGCGTCGCTGTCGCCGAGTTCCTGCAGGTCGCCGCCGGCCTTGGCGCGCTCCAGCATGCCCTCGGCCCGCTTGCGGGCCTCCTCGCTGAGGCTGACGCCGGCGTCCTCGATCTCGATGCAGACACCGGTCTGCACCTCGGTGGCGGTGACGTGGACCTTGGTGTTGGGCGGCGAGTAGCGGGTGGCGTTGTCCAGGAGTTCGGCGGCGGCGTGGATGACCGGCTCGACGGCGATGCCCTTGATGTTGACCTTGGCGATCGAGGCCAGGTTGATCCGGCGGTACTCCAGGATCCGGGACATGGCGCCGCGCAGCACGCTGTAGAGGGCGACGGGCCGGGGCCACTGGCGTCCGGGGCGACCGCCGCCGAGGACGGAGACGGAGTCGGCGAGGCGGCCGATCAGCGCGTTGCCGTGGTCGATGCGCAGCAGGTCGTCGAAGACCTCGGGGTTTCGGCCGTGGTCCTCCTCCATCTCCCTCAGTTCCTTGGCCTGCTGGTGGACGATGGCCTGGACGCGTCGGGCGACGCTGACGAAGGCTCGCTGGGAGGAGTCGCGCAGGGCTTCCTCGTGGTCCACGATCCGCAGAACCGTCGTGATCACCTGGATTTCGGCCTCGGAGAGGGCCCGGAAGTCGGGGTTCTCCTGGCCGAGCTGGCGCAGCACCTCGTGGGGCGAGTTGCCGAGGCGCAGCCGGCGCAGCGCGGCCGGCAGATGCTCGTCGGCGAGCCGGGCGATGTGCTCGTCGTGGGCGGCGATGCGCCGCTCCAGATACGCCGTGTGCCGGGCATGTTCGGCACGCAGGTCCCGCAGAGCGCGGCTGCGGCGCACCGCCTCGGCCGCGGTCGCGATCACCAGGAGCGTGGCGATGCCGCCGCACCAGCCGACCGCGATCCGGGCGGACTGCGTCACCAGGGCGACGGACGCCCCGGTCGCCGCGGCCATCAGTATGGCCGGCAGCAACAGCACGCGCGCATAGGGAAGTTCACGGCGTACGGGTGGGGATTGAACACTCACCATGTGGGCCCTCTGAAACGAATCGGCTGGGTGTGGGGCGAGCTTGCAGGGGGGTATGTCATGAGAGATGTCAGGATCATCAGGATGTTTGGGAACAAGCGCACGAATACACCGCAACTCGGTGCGCTGCGGGCGAGCTTAGTCCGACCGGATCATCGCCGTGTCATATTCAGCAAGCACCTGAAACGGGGCGTACGACAGGAGTACTCTCGGCTGTTTACACGCTCGGATTGCGTTCGCACACGCTGCGTGATGGCGTACAGGCATACGAAAACACCTCACCGTCACGGGTGAACGAGCGGCCGGTCAGATCCCGGCGATGCGCAGCGCGGCATCGGCCGTGGCCTCGGCGAACGCCGACACCGGTCGCTCCGGATCGGATCGGTGAACGAGGATGACGCCCTCGATCAGCCCGAACACGAGGTCCGTCCGCAGCCCCAGCCCACCCTTGGCGAGCGCCGCGCCGGCATCGGTCGCGGCGAGCAACTGCCGGTAGGCGTCCTTGAGTTCGGCGCGCACGGCATGGAAGCCGGCGAACCGCTCGGTGCGCACCTCGGGCAGCAGGTAGAGCACCCCGAGGTTGTGCGGTCCGGCGCACAGCAGCTCGACGTCGGCGCGGCACAGCTCCCACAGCCGCCGCTCGGCGGCCACCGTGTCGTCCGCGAGCAGTTCCCGGGCCGTACCGGCTACTGGCAGGTCGGCGTGCCACCGAGCGGCCCGATGGACGACCGCTCCTTCCGGCTCGGCAACCGGGCGCTGGGCAACCCGGAGGGCGCCCCGGCCTCGAATGCACCCTCCAGGGCCCGTCCCTGCGCTTCACGCATCCCACGACCGTCTGCGTCACCGGCGCCCCGGCCCCGGTCACCGTCGACGGCACCCCGGTCCCGCGGTGGGAGCCGGTGACGGTGCCCGCCGGGGCCGTCCTGGAGATCGGGGCACCGGTCGAGCACGGCCTGCGGACCTACGCCCTCGTCGCCGGCGGCCTGGACAGCGCGAGCACCTTCACCCCGGGCCGGTTCGGCGGGCACGGCGGCCGGGCGCTGGAAGCTGGGCCGGCTGCGCCCCGGCGACACGGTCCGCTTCACGCCGTGACCGTCGGCGGATCGCCCCGTCCCGAGATCGTAGACGGCGGCATTCTCGCCCGGGACGGCGACGTGACGTACCGTCGCAGCGGCGACGACAACCTGCTGGTCGGGTTCGGCCCCATGCAGCTGGACCTGGCCCTGCGGATGCGGGTCCACACGCTGATGGACGCGGTGGCCGAGGCGGACCCGGCCGGGGTCACGGACCTCACCCCGGGCATCCGCTCCCTCCAGATCCAGGCCGACCCGAGCCGCCTGTCGCAGCACGAACTCCTCGCCGCCGTACGGCAGCTGGTGGCGGCCCTGCCGCCCACCGACCAGCTCGTCGTCCCCTCCCGGCGTCCGCCTCCCCCTGTCCTGGGACGACCCGGCCACCCGTGAGGCGATCGCCCGCTACATGGCCGGCGTCCGCGACGACGCCCCCTGGTGCTGGGCCTCGGCGACGTGTACCTGGGCACCCCCGTGGCGACGCCCTGGACCCACGCCACCGCCTGGTGACGACGAAGTACAACCCGGCCCGCACCTGGACCGCCGAGAACTCGGTCGGCATCGGCGGCGCCTACCTCTGCATCTACGGGCGCGGGAAACTGCGCGAACAACCACGGACAACCCGCACCCGCCGAACAACCGTCACCCCACCGACGAGTAGGCCACAACCCCCCGCAGCAACCCATCCACCGCCTTGCGCGCAGCCCCCCGCACCGAAGACCCCTCAGGTGCCGCCACCTGAATCTGCCCCAGCACATCAATCACCTGCTTGCACCACCGCACGAAGTCCCCCGCCGGCATCTCCGCCTCCCGCAGCACCTCGTCCAGGCTCGACCCGGACGCCCACATGTACGCGGCCCAGGCGAACCCGAGGTCCGGCTCACGCTGCCCGACCCCCTCGGTCTGGTTGATCCGGAACTCCTCCTCGAGCGCATCCAGCCGCCCCCAGATCCGCACCATCTCACCCAGCGCGGCCTTGGCCTTGCCCGACGGCAGCTTGGGTGCCATCGCGTCGTCACCGACCCGCGCCTCGTACACCAATGCCGAGACGCAGGCGGCCAGTTCGGCGGGCGCGAGCCCCTCCCAGACGCCGGCCCGCAGGCACTCGCTGGCCAGCAGATCCAGTTCGCCGTAGAGCCGGGCCAGCCGCTTGCCGTGCTCGGTCACTTCGTCGTGGCGCAGATAGTCCAGCTCGGTCAACAGCGCCACGATCCGGTCGAAGGTCCGCGCGATCGTGTTCGTACGTCCCTCGATCCGCCGCTCCAGCTGCGAGGTGTCCCGCAGCAGCCGGTGGTACCGCTCGGCCCACCGGGCGTGGTCCTCGCGGTCGTTGCACCCATGGCAGGGGTGCGCCCGGATCGCCGTCCGCAGCCGGGCGATCTCCCGGTCGTCCGCGGCCTGGGACCGCTTCTTGCGGTGCCGCTCCGGCGGGATGTGCCCGGCCTTGGTGCGCAACGCGGATGCGAGGTCCCGACGGGACTGCGGGGAACGCGGGTTGAACGACTTCGGGATCCGCATCCGCTCGAGCGCCTCCACCGGCACCGGGAAGTCGATCGACGCGAGCCGCTTGACCTGCCGCTCGGCGGTCAGCACGAGCGGGCGGGGCCCGTCGTGGTACTCGAGGCCGCGATGCCCGTTGGACCGCCCGGCCGACAGCCCCGGATCCAGCACCAGCGCCAGCCCCGCGTACTTGCCGGTCGGCACATGGATGACGTCACCGGGCTTCAGCTTCTCCAGCGCGACGGCGGCCTCGGCCCGTCGCTGCGCCGCGCCCTGCCGGGCCAACTCGGTCTCGCGGTCCTTCAGTTCCCGCCGCAGTCGCGCGTACTCCTCGAAGTCGCCGAGGTGGCAGGTCATGGACTGCTTGTAGCCTTCGAGCCCTTCCTCGTTGCGCTGCACCTGCCGCGAGATCCCGACGACCGACTTGTCGGCCTGGAACTGCGCGAAGGAGGTCTCCAGCAGCTCACGTGAGCGATGCCGCCCGAACTGCTCGACGAGGTTGACCGCCATGTTGTACGACGGCTTGAAGCTGGACCGCAGCGGATATGTACGCGTCCCGGCCAGTCCCGCCAGGTGTTCGGGGCTCATCCCGCGCTGCCACAGCACCACGGCATGGCCCTCGACGTCGATGCCGCGCCGCCCCGCACGCCCCGTCAGCTGCGTGTACTCACCGGGGGTGATGTCGGCGTGCTGCTCGCCGTTCCACTTGACGAGCTTCTCCAGCACCACCGAACGCGCGGGCATGTTGATGCCGAGCGCAAGGGTCTCGGTCGCGAAGACCGCCTTCACCAGGCCCCGTACGAACAGCTCCTCGACGACCTCCTTGAAGGTCGGCAGCATGCCCGCGTGGTGGGCGGCTATACCGCGCTCCAGGCCTTCGAGCCACTCGTAGTACCCGAGCACGTGCAGGTCCTCGGCGGGGATGGACGCCGTACGCTCCTCCACCAGCGCCCGCACCCGTCCACGCGCCTCTTCGTCGTTCAGCCGCAGTCCCGCGTACAGGCACTGCTGGACGGCGGCCTCGCAGGCGGCCCGGCTGAAGATGAACGTGATCGCGGGCAGCAGTCCCTCGGCGTCCAGCCGCTCGATCACCTCGGGCCGGCTCGGTGTCCACACCCGCGACCGCTGCCGCCGCTCCCGCTCACGGTCGGCGTCGCGCATCGCGCGGCCCCGTCTGCGGTCCTGGTACGACGGCCGGCTCGCCTCCATGCGGGCCATCCGCGTCAGGTCGGGGTTGACGGCCTTCTTCTGGCCCTCGCCCTCCTCGAACAGGTCGTACATCCGCCGCCCGGCGAGCACATGCTGGAACAGCGGCACGGGACGGTGCTCGGCGACGATCACCTCGGTGTCGCCGCGGACGGTGTCGAGCCAGTCGCCGAACTCCTCGGCGTTCGACACGGTCGCGGACAGTGACACCAACGTCACCGACTCGGGAAGGTGAATGATCACTTCTTCCCATACGGCGCCCCGGAACCGGTCGGAGAGGTAGTGCACCTCGTCCATGACCACGTAGCCGAGGCCGAGGAGGGTCTGCGAGCCCGCGTACAGCATGTTCCGCAGCACCTCGGTGGTCATCACGACCACCGGGGCGTCGGGGTTGATGCTGTTGTCGCCGGTGAGGAGGCCGACCATGCCGTCCCCGTAGCGGCGGCACAGGTCGGAGTACTTCTGGTTCGACAGCGCCTTGATGGGTGTCGTGTAGAAGCACTTCCTGCCCTGCATCAGGGCGAGGTGGACGGCGAACTCGCCGACGATCGTCTTGCCCGACCCGGTGGGCGCGGCCACCAGCACGCCCTTCCCCGCCTCGAGTGCCTGGCAGGCCTCGATCTGGAAGGGGTCGAGGCCGAAGTCGTACATCTCGCGGAAGGACGCGAGCGCGGTGGCCTGCTCGGCGGCACGCTGACGCGCCGCCGCGTACCGCTCGGCCGGTGAGAGGTCCTCTGTCATCGTGCTTTCGAGCGTACCGGGCGCCACTGACAACGGGACGATCATTATCCGGATCCGGTCCTGTGACTCCGGCGATACCTGCAGCTCAGGGGCCCACGACCCGGACGGCCCCGGGTTTGCACTCCACGGTCAGCGGCAGCGGTCCGAGCGGCTCGCCGTCCGCGTATCCCGTGATCCCCTCGGCGGCGAGCTCGACCCGCGCCGCCCGGTGCACGGTGACCTTGGGGTGGCCGACGTGCCCGCCCCGGTACACCGACGGGAACACCCGCAGCAGGGTCGTACGGCTGCAGTCCCCGACGACCGTGACGTCGAACAGCCCGTCGGTGACGTCGGCGCCGGGACAGATCCGCAGACCGCCGCCGTACGACGATCCGTTCCCGACGGCCACGAGGGTCGCCTCGGTCTCGCGGACCGCTCCGTCGTCGAGGGTGATCCGGTACGGCAACGGCCGGAAGGCGGCCAGTTCGGCGAGGATCGCGAGGTCGTACTTGAAACGGCCGACGGGCCACCGCATCCGGTTGCCGCGGTCGTTGACGCGGGAGTCGAAGCCGGAGGCGAGGACCGTACCGAACCAGTGGTCGCCGGCCCGGCCGAGGTCGATGTCCCGCACGCGGGCGCCCTTGAGCCCCTCGGCGATCACGCGGGCCGCGGCGGCCGGGTCGCGCACGGGCAGGCCGAGGGTGCGGGCGAAGTCGTTGCCGGTGCCGACGGCGACCAGGCCGAGCGGGGTGCGGGTGCCGGCGACGGCCTGCAGGGCGAGGTTCGCCATGCCGTCGCCGCCGACGGCGACGAGAGCGCCGGTGCCGTCCGCGACGGCGGCACGCGCGCGTGCGAGGGCGTCGGCGGTGTTCTGCCCGATGACCGTGCGCACCGAGAAGCCGGCCGCCCGGAAAGCGGAAGCGGCCGGCTGCGCCGCACGGGCGCCCCGGCCGCGGCCCGCGGTGGGGTTGACGAAGAGGGTGATCTCGCTGGTCACGCCAGTGACCCTACGAGGTGCTCGCCGATCTTCAGGTCACGTCGTCATAACCGTTGCTTCAGGTGACGTCGTCGTATCCGTTGACCCGGTCCTTGCTCGTCTGCTCGGGCAGGGCGCGGCTCGCGCTGACGGTCTCGACCTCGCCGATGTCCTCGGGCGTGAGGTCCAGATCGGACGCCTCGTCGTCGGCGGGGCCCATGGCCTCGCGGCGGCGCCTGCGCCGGTCGTTGACGAGAGAGACGAACACGGCGCCGAAGTACAGGATCCAGATGGGTCCGGCGAGCGCCAGCATGGTCAGCGGGTCGGTGCTGGGCGTGGCGATCGCCGCGAACACCGTGATGCCCATGATCATCGCGCGCCACCAGCCGAGCATGCGCTTGCCGGTGATCGCGCCGGTGAAGTTGAGCATGACCAGCAGCAGCGGCAGCTCGAAGGAGAGGCCGAAGACGATGACCATGCGCGTGACGAGGTCGAGCAGGTCGTCGAGCGGCAGCAGGTTGTCGACGCCGAACGGGGTGAACTCGATCAGCACGTTCGCGGTGGTGGGCAGCACCTTGTACGCGAAGAAGGCGCCGCCGAGGAAGAGCGGGAAGCCGGTGCCGACGAACGCGTAGGCGTACTTCTTCTCGTG
This sequence comes from Streptomyces sp. F001, assembly GCF_004187715.1. Taxonomy (GTDB): domain Bacteria; phylum Actinomycetota; class Actinomycetes; order Streptomycetales; family Streptomycetaceae; genus Streptomyces; species Streptomyces flavusporus. The sequence continues at coordinate 981,695 of NZ_QZWF01000001.1, forward strand.
CTTGTGCAGACCGGGTGCGACGAAGGCCCACAGCTGGTACAGCCAGACCGGAGAGGCGAACACGACGCCGGCCATCAGGGACACCTTCAGCGCCAGCGTGAACGGCGCGAGCAGACCGTTGATCGTGATCTGCGCGCACGGATCCTGGTTCTCGGCGTTCTCGGCGGACGCCCGCGCCAGCTCCTCGAACGACTGGGAGCAACCGACCGAGTCGAGGATCGGCTCGGTGAAGAAGTTGATGATGTCGTTGTAGAAGAAGGCAGCGGCGACCGTGACGAGGACGATCGCCAGCAAGGCCTTCGAGAGCCGGTTGCGGAGCTCACGAAGGTGCTCCGCGAGGGGCATCCGCCCCTCGGGATCCTTCTCCTGCTTGCGGGCAGACTTCAGCAACCCACGTTCCCATCTCGTGCGGCGGGCCGGAGGTCACCGGCCCTGCGTCAGCGCTTGGTCGTGTCCGTCGGTTCGTTGACCGGGCGGGAGCTGGACACGTCACCGGGTGCGGCCTGGATGATGCGCTGCGCCGGGGGCTGCTGCTCGTCGGTGCGGGGCGGGTCGGCCGGGGCGGAGGACTTGCTGTCGTCCTTCATCGCCTTGGCCTCGCTCTTCAGGATGCGCGCGGACTTGCCGAGCGAGCGGGCCATGTCCGGAAGCTTCTTCGCGCCGAACAGCAGGATGATGACGACGAGGATGAGAATGATCTCGGGGGCTCCGAGCCTTCCGAACATAAGTCTTTACCTTCTCACCGAGGCGGATGGGTGGGGAGCTGTCCGACCGGTCGGACAGGTGTCCGAACGATCGTGCCGACAGCGATCGTAACGCTCAGGGGTGAACGCGAGGCAATCCCTGTGCGTACTCCCGGTCCACGGCCCGGGCCTCGTTTTCCGAACCGTGACCAGCAGAGTACCTGCCGGGTGGGGGAAGTTGACAGGGCGAAGCCGCCCAAAGCGCATCAGGCACAGGACTCACAGGGCCGCACAACCCGCCTCACAGCGCGTCCACCGACCGGGCCGTGCTGACGGCGGCGCGTTCCAGGTCCTCCGCGGCCCGGTTGATACGCCGCGCGGAGTCCGACACCTGCCTGCCGAGGCGTTCCGCCTCCACGAACACCCGGACAGCGAGCACGCCGAGAACGGCAATACCCAGGAAACCCACACCCACCGCGAACATCGGCCAGAACATGACGCCGAGCCTAGACCGTGCGCCGACCGGGAGCGCAGCCGACGTTTGGACCTAGAGCGTGGAGTGCAGCCGCAGGGTGCTGACGCCGCCTCCGGTGAGCAGTTCGATGATGCGCTCGCCGGCCGGCTTGCGCACGGACGCGCCGCACTCGGGGCAGGTGAAGGAGTAGAAGGTGGTGCGGCTCGTGGCGCCGATGGCCAGGCGCAGGGCGCTCGCGGTGAGCTCGAAGCGGCCCCGGCAGTCCGGGCAGCCGGCTCTGAACACCACGGGAGTCATGCTTCTCATCTCCCCGAACGCGGACGCCACCGACATACCCCGCACCCCAGACGCCGCCGACTCACTCAAAGTCCCTGCTCCTGCCCGTCGTGTGCCCGTTGTACAGCCTGCTCCGGACCCGCGGCCCGCGCCTCGAGCCCGTCGTACGCCGCCAGGGCCTCGCGGGCCGCCTGCCGGGCGCTGTCGGCGAGCTCCCGCGGGGCGACGATCCGCCCGTCGCGCCCGAGGCGGAGCGCGAGGCGGCGCAGCGACGCCGGGTCGGGGGTGCGCAGGGTGATACGCAGCCCGCCGTCCGCAAGCTCATCCGCACTGTCGTGGGGGTAGTACTCGGCGACCCAGCGGCCGCCCGGGCCGACCTCGACCACGACCTCCGGGTCCTCGGCCGCGGGCTGTACCAGCCCTTCGGACAGGTCCCGCAGCTCGATCTCGGGCGGCGCGGACGGCTCGTCGAGGACCCTGATCTCGGCGACGCGGTCGAGCCGGAAGGTGCGGCGCGCCTCGGACCGGTAGCACCAGCCCTCCACATAGGTGTGACCGACGCTGACCAGTCGGATCGGGTCGACCTCGCGCTCGGTGACCTCGTCGCGGGCCGGCGAGTAGTAGCGGATCCACAGCCGGCGGCGTTCCGAGATCGCCCGGTCGACGTCCGCGAACACGCCGCCCTCCGACTCGAAGGTCACCGACAGCCGGGAGCTGGCACCGGCCGCCTCACCGGCCGCGGCCTCCACCTTGGCGGTCGCGCGCAGCAGCGCCTGCCGGTCGCTCTCGCGCAGGCCGGGCAGGGTGGAGACGGCACGGGCGGCCACCAGCAGCGCGGTCGCCTCGTCGGCCGCCAGCCGTAGCGGCTCGGCCGCCTCCGCCCCGAGGGCGGCGGGGTTGTGCCACCAGATCCGCTCGCCGTCGGTGTCGATGTCGAGCAGGTCACCGCCGCGGAAGCTGGTGCCGCACATGGGCAGTACGTCGAGGTCGGAGACCAGCTCCTCCTCGGTGATGCCGAAGGCACGGGCGACGTCCTCGATCCGGGCGCCGGGGCGCTCCTTCAGATATGTCACCAGGGAGAGCATCCGCCGGGTCTGGTCGATGGCGTTCGCGGGCCTGATCGGTTTGCCGGCCACTGTCTTCTTCCGCTCCCCCTCAGCCCTTGGCCACGGCACGCAGCCGGTCCACGACATCGGCCCGCAGCTCGGCGGGCTCCACGACCACCACGTCCGGCCCGAACTCCACCAGCCAGGCGTCCAGCCCGTGCCCGTACGGAATCTCCAACTCGTCCCAGCCGTCGCCGAGTTCCCGCACGGAGGCGGCCTTCGCCCGCAGCGGGTACCCCGCACCCGAGCGCAGCCGGATCAGCGCACTGCGGTCGGCGGTCTCCCCCGCCCAGCTCGCGACGGTCTCCCGGACGGTGACGACATCGGGCACCTCGGCGGTGAACCGGCCACTGCGGGTGCGCACCTTGCCGGTGATCCGGGACAGCCGGAAGACCCGCTCCGCACCGCGATCCCGATCCCAGCCCGCCAGGTACCAGTGCCCGCGCCAGCACTCCAGCGCCCACGGCTCGACATGCCGGGCCTCGGGGCGGGCGGCGGTGGCCTTGCGGTACTCGAAGGCGACCGGGCGGCGGTCGCGGCAGGCCAGCATCAGCGGCTCGAACGCCGCCTCGTGCACGGGGATACGCGGCTCCAGCGCGCCATGGGCCTCGTACGGGTCGACGTCCTCGGGGAGCCCGGCGGCACGCAGCTTCTGCAGGGCGCCGCTCGCCGCCCCCGCGAGCCTGGCCTGCTGCCAGACCTTGGCGGCGAGCCCGAGGGCCGCGGCCTCCTCGGCGTCGAGAGTGATGGGCGGCAGCCGGTTGCTGTCCCGACGGGCCAGGTAGCCGACCTCGCCGTCGAGGTTCTCCACCGTCTCGATGACCAGCCCGAGCTCGCGCAGATCGTCCTTGTCCCGCTCGAACATCCGGTTGAAGGAGTCGTCGCTGCCCGCTTCGAGATAGGCCTCGATGGACTCCCGAAGCTCGCGCTTGCTGAGCGGCCGCCGCGTCCCGAGCAGACACAGCGCCAGGTTCATCAGCCGCTCGGCCTTGGCAATGGCCATCGACGCCCTTCCCTATGGTGCTTCTGCCGGATGACCGTACCGCTCCGGAGTGTCACGGCAAAAGCCGAGGGCCCATGCCCGAACAGGCATGGGCCCCAGCTGATCACGTCCGATCAGACGGCGACCAGGTCGCAGACGAAGATCAGGGTCTCACCGGGGGCGATACGGCCGCCACCGGCACCGCGGTCACCGTACGCGAGGTGCGCCGGGATGGTCAGCTGGCGGCGGCCGCCGACCTTCATGCCCTGCACGCCCTGGTCCCAGCCGGCGATGACCTGGCCGACGCCGAGCTGGAACTGCAGCGGCGTGCCACGGTTCCAGGACGCGTCGAACTCCTCGCCGGTGGAGAAGGCCACGCCCACGTAGTGGACGGAGACGGTGTCGCCCGCCTTGGCCTGAGGCCCGTCGCCCTCCCAGATGTCCTTGATCTCGAGGTCCGCCGGGGGCTCGCCGCCCGGGAAGTCGATCTCGGGCTTCTCGATGCTCACGTCTCTAGCTCCTGCTGGTGTACGACAAGGCAACTCCGACAGTCTTGCATCCCACCGGCGAACACGCCTCGTCGGCCGCCGGTCGAGACCGGTCACGGCGGCCCGCCCATCTCACATCTTGGCCAGGATGTCCACCGAGAAGACCAGCGTGGAGTCCTTCTTGATGCCGCTGCCGCTCGGCGGATTGTCCCCGTACCCCAGGTCCGGCGGGATGACGATGAGGACGCGGCTGCCGACCTTCTTGCCGGTCAGGCCCTGCGCCCAGCCCTTGACGACCTGCTGGAGCGAGAACGAGGTCAGCGCCTTCCGGCCGTACGTCGAATCGAACTCCTTGCCACCGTCCCACAACACACCCCGGTACTGCACGAGCACACTGTCCTCGGCGCCGACCTCCGCACCGTCGCCCTCGAGGATGTAGTTCGCCACGAGCTTCGTCGGCGGGTCGGCCTTGGGGATCTCGATGGAGGGCGCCTTGCCGTCCGTGTTCGTACCGACCTTCGGCACATCCACGTTGTCCTGCGCGACCTGGGTGCCCTTGGCGGAGCTCTTCGCATTGAACGTGGCCTGGATGTCGACGACGAAGACCAGCGTGTCGGTGCCCTTGATGCCCGCCTGCGAGTTGCCCTGCTCGCCGTAGCCCCAGGTCGGCGGCACGGACATCTGGACACGGCTGCCGGCCTTCTTGCCGGTCAGCCCATAGCGCCAGCCGTCGATGATGCCGCCCTGCGCGAGCTGGATGACCAGCGGCGTCTTGCGGTCGTAGGAGTTGTCGAACACCTTTGCGGTGTCCCAGATCTGGCCGAGGTAGTTGGCCTGGATGTAGTCGTTCTCCGCGACGGTCTGGCCACCGCCCGCAATGACCGTCTTCACCGCAAGGTTCTTGGACGGCTCACCGCTGCCCTTGGCCACCGTCGGCTTCTCGCCGAACTTCGTCCCCGCGGTGATGGCCGGCAACGGACCGTCCACGATCTTCGGCGGCGGCGCAGCGGACGTCGCAGGAGCCGACGGCGACGCGGTGCCGGTGGCCTCGGCCGAGTCGGCCCCGCCGTCGTCGTCGCCACATCCGGCGAGCGTGACCAGTCCAGCGGGGACCGCGATGAGAAGTGAGCGTCGGCGCACGGTGGGGGCCTCGTAATCGGTCGATCTTGTTGATGGCGTGCGCGCAACTCTACGGCGTGAGAAGGGCGCCGTACGGAAAACGTACGGCGCCCGTGTTGCGTTCCGACGATCAGGCCGAAACCCGTTGCTCACATACCGGCGATGAGCTTCTCCACCCGGTCGTCCACCGATCGGAACGGATCCTTGCACAACACCGTGCGCTGAGCCTGGTCGTTGAGCTTGAGATGGACCCAGTCGACCGTGAAGTCCCGGCGCTGCTCCTGCGCCCGTCGGATGAAGTCACCGCGCAGCCGGGCCCGAGTGGTCTGCGGCGGAACCGACTTACCCTCGAAGATCTTCAAGTCGTTGCAGATCCGAGCCGCTTGGCCCTTCTTCTCCAGCAGGTAGTACAGACCACGACGCCGGTGGATGTCGTGGTAGGCGAGGTCTATCTGCGCGACCCGCGGGTGCGACATGGTCATGTTGTGCTTGGCTCGGTACCGCTCCAGAAGCTTGTACTTCATGACCCAGTCGATCTCGGTGTCGATCCGGTCCAGATCCTCGGCCTCGATCGCGTCCAGCGTGCGGCCCCACAGCTCCAGCACCTGCTCCACGGTGCCGGTGCGGATGCCACGCCGCTCGCAGAAGTCCACGGCCTTCTCGTAGTACTCGCGCTGCACCTCCAGCGCCGAGGCCTCCCGACCGCTGGCCAGACGCACCTTGCGCCGGCCGGTGATGTCATGACTGACCTCGCGGATCGCCCGGATCGGGTTCTCCAGAGTCAGGTCGCGCATCACCGTGCCCGCCTCGATCATGCGCAGCACCAGGTCGGTGGCGCCGACCTTGAGCAACATGGTCGTCTCGGACATGTTCGAGTCACCGACGATGACATGCAGCCGCCGGTAGCGCTCCGCGTCCGCGTGCGGCTCGTCACGCGTGTTGATGATGGGCCGGGAACGGGTCGTCGCCGACGAGACGCCCTCCCAGATGTGCTCGGCACGCTGACTTACGCAGTACACGGCACCCCGCGGAGTCTGCAGCACCTTGCCCGCACCGCACAGCAACTGCCTCGTGACCAGGAACGGAATCAGGATGTCCGCGAGCCGGGAGAACTCCCCGTGCCGGGCCACCAGATAGTTCTCATGGCATCCGTAGGAGTTGCCGGCCGAGTCCGTGTTGTTCTTGAAGAGGTAGACGTCGCCCGCGATTCCCTCCTCGTGCAGGCGTCGTTCGGCGTCCACCAGGAGTCCTTCGAGAATGCGCTCGCCGGCCTTGTCGTGGGTGACCAGTTCGATCACGTTGTCACATTCGGGTGTCGCGTATTCCGGATGCGAGCCCACGTCGAGATAGAGGCGGGCACCGTTCCGCAGAAAGACATTGCTGCTGCGGCCCCATGACACGACACGGCGGAAGAGGTACCGCGCCACCTCGTCAGGAGACAGACGGCGCTGTCCCCTGAACGTGCACGTGACGCCGTACTCGTTCTCCAGCCCGAAAATGCGGCGGTCCATGACTGAACATTACGCCCGATCCCCTGAACTGAAACGGGGTTCGGCAGCACGATTTGGATCATTTTCCGACGCGGCCGCAACGACCGCCGCCCTGGCGGGAGCTGCGAGTACCCGCCCCGTGGCCAGCAGAACCAGCAAAGACACGGCCCCCGCGGCACCCGGCACGGCAAAGCCCCACAGCGCCCCGCCCCACTCGACCACCGGCCCCGCCAGCCCGGTTCCGACCGACGCACCCACCGTGAACGTCGTCACAAGCCAGGAAAACGCCTCCGTGACGGTGCCGCTCGGCGCATGCCGGTCGACGATGACGAACGCGCAGGCGATGGCAGGCGCGAGAAACACACCGGCGAGCGCCGTCAGCGCCGTCATGGCGACCGGACCCGGCATCAGCATCAGCGGCAGATAACACACCGCCAGAAGGCCGACCAGCAGCCTCAGTCGCCGCTCCGGCGCACCCACCCACCGGCGCGCCCCGTACACGGCACCGCCGACCAGCGCACCGAGCCCCAGGCCCGCCATCAGCCAGCCGTACACCGCATCGCCACCATGGTCGTCCGCATACGACATGGCGGCAACCGTGATGGAACCGAGCGCCACACCGACAAAAAGGAACGCAGCCAGCAGCACCAGCAGCCCCGGTGAACGCAGCGCACCGAGCCAGTGCGCCTCACGCGGCGCCGAGCGCCACGCGCGCGAGGGCGGCGACACGACCACGGAGAGCGCACCGAGCACCCCGACGACGTTCAGCACAAGCAGCGCGACCTGCGCCGACCACAGCGCCGTGCACACAGTCACCAGCAGCGGGCCGACCGTGAACATCACTTCCTGCGCCACCGCGTCCATGGCGTACGCGGTGTGCACCTGGTCCTCCCTGCGCAGCACAGAGGCCCACAGCGCGCGCAGACCGCCCTCCAGAGGAGGGGTGAACAGCCCGGCGCCCGCAACGGCGACGTAGGAGAGCGGCAGCACCTCGGTGCCACTGAAGGCGAACACGGCCATCGCGAGGGCGGACGCAAGCGCCGCGGGCAGCTGGACGCGCGGCTGCCCGTACAGGTCCACCAGCCGGCCGAGCAGAGGCTGGCCCACCGCGTTGGCGACGCCGTAGACCGCCGCCAGCGCCCCCGCAAGGCTGTACGAGCCGCCCTCGGCACGGACGAACAGCACGATCGCGATCGCGGCGGTGGCATTGGGCAGCCGCCCCACCAGCGTGCCGACCAGCAGCCGGGCGGCATGCCTCGCCCTGAGGATCTCCAGGTATCCCGTGGCCATGTCCCCGCCCTTCCGGCCCAGGTTTTACGTATAACGTCGTCCGTCATACGTACCATGAGCGCTGTCCACACGTCCAGGCGGAGCCCGGACCAAGCCCCGACCAAGGAGCAGGCACAGGTGGCACCAGCCGGCACCCGCCCCACCAGCCGGGACGTCGCCCAGGCCGCCGGCGTCTCCCAGGCCGCCGTCTCACTCGTGATGGGCGACAAATGGCGCGGCCGCGTCTCCGAAACAACCGCACAGCGCGTACGCGAAGCCGCCCGCGAACTCGGCTACCGGCCCAACCTCGCCGCCCGCAACCTACGCCTCGGCCACACCCGCACCGTCCTGCTCGTCGTCCCCGCCCTCACCACGGAATTCTTCGCCGGCGTCTACACCGGCGCCGCCCGCATCGCCGCCCAACACGGCTTCGGCGTCGTCCTCTACCCCTCCCCCGAAGGCATCGGCCCCGCCAGAAACCCCTTCGCATCCGCACAGGCCGCCCTCGACGGCGTCATCGCCTCCTCCATGGCCGCAGACGCCCTCACCGCCATCCGCGGCGACCAACTGCCCCTCGTCATGCTCGACAGCGACCCCGAAGGCAGCCTCGGCGCGGCAACCGTCAACCTCGACATCACCAACGGCATACGCCAGGTCACCGAGCACCTGCTCGGCCTCGGCCACCGCACCTTCCTCCACCTGGCCGCCGACGTTCCCTCCTGGACCTTCGAGGTGCGCGCCCGGGAACTAGCCGCCCGCATCGCCGCCGTTCCGGGCACGACCGTGCACACGGCCCGCGCTCCCATCTCCATCCAGGGCGCCCTGACCGCCGCCGAGACCGCCCTCAGGCGCCACCCCGCCACCGCGGTCGTCTGCGACGACGACAAACTGGCCGCCGGCGCCTACAAAGCGATCCGACGCCTCGGCCTGCGCATCCCCGACGACATCTCCGTCACCGGCCTCGACGACCTCGCCCTGGCCACCGCCATCGACCCGGAACTCACGACCGTCCGCCTGGACGCCGAACTGTTCGGCGAGCGCGGCATGCAAGCCCTGCTGGCGGTCCTGGAGGGCCGCGAGCCCACCCAGGGAGACATTCCCGTCCAACTGGTCGTACGGGGCTCCACGGCGCCACCACCGGCCCCCTGAGACGCATATGGGCCCCGGCCGACACCGGCCGGGGCCCATACGAGTGGACTACGCGTTACTCGTCCTCGGACTCCTCGGCATCCGCCGCCGACGCCGCACCATCCGCCTCCAGCAACCGGGCGAGCTGCCGACCAGTGATCCGCCGGAACTTCCGCTTCTGCGGACGCGTACGGTCCAACACCGCCACCTCCAGACGCTCGGCCGGAATCTCCCGCTGAGTGCCGTTGGTGTCACGGGACAAGGCCTGCACGGCCAGCTTGAGCGCCTCGGCCAACGTCATGCCGTCCTGATGGCGCTGATCCAGATAGCTGCTGATCTGCTCGGCATTGCCGCCGACCGCAACCGAGCCGTGCTCGTCCACGATCGAGCCGTCGTGCGGCAGCCGGTAGATCTGGTCGCCCTCGGGCGTCTCACCGACCTCGGCGACCACCAGCTCCACCTCATACGGCTTCTCGGCCGCACTGGAGAAGATCGTGCCCAGCGTCTGCGCATACACGTTGGCCAGGCCCCGGGCCGTCACGTCGTCACGGTCGTAGGTGTAACCTCGCAGGTCGGCGTAGCGCACACCGCCGATCCGTAGATTCTCGTACTCGTTGTACTTGCCGGCCGCGGCAAAGCCGATCCGGTCATAGATCTCGCTGAACTTGTGCAACGCGCGGGACGGATTCTCGCCGACGAACACAATGCCGTCGGAGTACTGCAGCACGACCAGGCTGCGGCCCCGGGCGATGCCCTTACGGGCGTACTCCGCCCGGTCGGCCATGGCCTGCTGAGGTGACACATAGAACGGCGTCGACACCGGTTATCCGTCCCTTTCTGTGGAAGTCACTCGATCACCTGGACAAGATCCGCCGACGACTACAGCAGCGCGGCCCGCGGACCGTCAGGCAGCTCCAGCCGCCGCTCCAGCACCGAACGGGCGATCTGCGAAGCCTCGTCCTCGGTGAGCCGACGGAAACCGTCCTCGGTGATCACGGTGACGATCGGGTAGATCCGGCGGGCGACATCGGGACCACCGGTCGCCGAGTCGTCGTCTGCCGCGTCATACAGGGCCTGCACCACGAGCGTCGTGGCCTGGTCCTCGGTGAGGTCCTCACGGAAGAGCTTCTTCATGGCACCGCGCGCGAAGATCGAACCGGAGCCCGTGGCCGCATACCCCTGCTCCTCGGAACGGCCACCCGTCACGTCGTAGGAGAAGATGCGGCCCTTGCCGCGGTCCACGTCATAACCGGCGAAGAGCGGCACCACGGCCAGGCCCTGCATGGCCATACCCAGGTTGGACCGAATCATCGTCGACAGCCGGTTCGCCTTGCCCTCCAGCGACAGCTGAGCGCCCTCGACCTTCTCGAAGTGCTCCAGCTCCAGCTGGAACAGCTTGACCATCTCGACGGCGAGACCGGCGGTGCCGGCGATACCGACGGCCGAGTACTCGTCGGCGGGGAACACCTTCTCGATGTCCCGCTGCGCGATGACGTTGCCCATGGTCGCCCGCCGGTCACCGGCGAGGACCACGCCACCGGGGAACGCCACGGCCACGATCGTGGTGCCGTGCGGCGCCTCGATCACGCCCTGCGTGGGCGGCAGTTGCCGGTTGCCGGGCAGCAGCTCCGGCTGGTGCTCGGACAGGAAGTCCATGAACGAGGACGACCCAGGCGTCAGGAAGGCAGCTGGTAGACGCCCGGTGCTACGAGTGTTGGCTTCCACGCGATTCCTTCCAGGTAAGCGGCGGCCCGACGGACGGCGTCAGGATCGTCTCCCAACTTGCCGATGGCCGAATTGCAGTTGAAGCACAGTACGCCACGGACCCTACCCGTCTTGTGGCAGTGATCCACATGTGCAGCCGGAGCCTTCAGACAGATCACGCAGAGGCCCATCTGAGAGGCGACCATCTCGTCACGCTCGCCTTCGGTGAGGCCGTAGTGGCGCTTCAGGTGACGCGCGCGGCTCTTAGCTGCCCGGCAGGCTTTGCAACTGGTCGAGAGGCCGTCGCTAGCTGTTGCGTTGCGATGCCACTCACTGTGCGGCTTGACCTCACCACAGCTCCGACAGAACTTATGGCCCTCGGGCGTCTCCACGCGGGGCCGCACATTCTTCCCTCTGGCCAGCTGACGAGCCTGGTGGTATTCCGCCCAGCACTCTCGACAGTAGGCCTGCAACCCGTCACGGGCCGCCTTGTTGCCAGCGAAGGCTGCTCGCGGCTTGGACTCCTTGCACCGCGAGCAACGCTTCATACTCTCTTCGCTTGCCACCTCGAAGGGCCCCCGATGCCTTTGATTCGAAGGCTACTCGCCGCCCTTCTGAACGAAACTACGGACGAAGTCCTCGGCATTCTCCTCCAGGACATCATCAATCTCGTCCAGCACAGAGTCCACGTCGTCGCTCAGCTTCTCCTGCCGCTCCTTGAGATCCTCCGCAGCCTGCGCCTCCGCAGCCTGCTCCTCGACCTCCTCGGTAGAGCGCGTGGCCTTCTGCTGTCCGCCGCCGGTGTCCTTGGTTGCCATATCCCTCACCCCGCTCGGTTCGCCCGACATGGTCGACAGGTCGGCTTTCCTGCCGATCGGTCATGATCAGACCCTACAAGCCGGGTCTGACAATGTCCCCGCAGTTCCTACAACGTACGGGGACCACCTCGATGATTCCCTGGGGCCGGGATTTCCACCCTGTGTGCCCGGCCCCGTCCGAGAACTCGCTCACCCGCCGGACAGGACCCTGACCAGGTCTTCCGCGGTGCGGCAGCGGTCCAGGAGCTCCTTGACGTGATTACGCGTTCCGCGAAGCGGTTCCAGGGTTGGGACGCGCTGGAGCGAGTCCCGTCCCGGGAGGTCGAAGATCACCGAGTCCCAGGAGGCCGCGGCGACGTCGTCGGCGTATTGCTCCAGGCAGCGGCCGCGGAAGTATGCGCGGGTGTCCTCCGGGGGCTTGACCATGGCCCGCTCGACGCCCGTGTCGTCCAGGAGGCGCTTCATGCGGCCGCGGGCGACGAGGCGGTTGTAGAGGCCTTTCTCGGGGCGTACGTCGGCGTACTGGAGGTCGACGAGGTGCAGCCGGGCGGCGTCCCAGTCGAGGTTGTCGCGGCGGCGGTAGCCCTCCATGAGTTCTCGCTTGGCGACCCAGTCGAGTTCGCCGGCGAGGCTCATGGGGTCGCGTTCCAGGCGGTTGAGGGTGTCTTCCCAGCGGGTCAGGATGTCCTTGGTCTGGTCGTCGGCGTCGGCCCCGAAGCGCTCTTCCACGTACTTGCGGGACAGCTCGTAGTACTCCATCTGCAGTTGGACCGCGGTGAGTGTGCGGCCGCTGCGGAGGGTGATCAGGCGCTGGAGTGTCGGGTCGTGGGAGACCTGGTGGAGGGTGCGGACCGGCTGGTCCACCGCCAGGTCCACGGCGATGAAGCCGTCCTCGATCATGGACAGGACCAGCGATGTCGTGCCCAGTTTCAGGTACGTGGAGATCTCGGAGAGGTTCGCGTCGCCGATGATCACGTGGAGGCGGCGGTATTTCTCCGCGTCGGCGTGGGGCTCGTCGCGTGTGTTGATGATGGGGCGTTTGAGGGTGGTTTCCAGGCCTACCTCGACTTCGAAGTAGTCGGCGCGCTGGCTGAGCTGGAAGCCGTGTTCGTGGCCGTCCTGGCCGATGCCGACGCGGCCTGCTCCGGCGAAGACCTGGCGGGAGACGAAGAAGGGTGTGAGGTGGCGCACGATGTCGGAGAAGGGGGTTTCCCGCTTCATCAGGTAGTTCTCGTGTGTGCCGTAGGAGGCGCCCTTGTTGTCGGTGTTGTTCTTGTAGAGGTGGATGGGCTGGGCGCCGGGCAGCTGTGCTGCGCGTTCGGCGGCTTCGGCCATGATTCGTTCGCCGGCCTTGTCCCAGAGGACGGCGTCGCGGGGGTTGGTGACCTCGGGGGCGCTGTATTCGGGGTGGGCGTGGTCGACGTAGAGCCGGGCGCCGTTGGTCAGGATGACGTTGGCGAGGCCGATGTCCTCGTCGGTGAGCTGGCTGGCGTCGGCGGCCTCGCGGGCGAGGTCGAAGCCTCGGGCGTCCCGCAGGGGGTTCTCTTCCTCGAAGTCCCAGCGGGCCCGGCGGGCCCGGTGCATCGCCGCCGCGTAGGCGTTGACGATCTGGGATGAGGTGAGCATGGCATTGGCGTTGGGGTGGCCGGGGACGGAGATCCCGTACTCCGTCTCGATGCCCATTACTCGCCGTACGGTCATGCGGCCCTCCTTGCCCGGCGGCTCCCTCGGTCGTGGGCGCCGTTCAGATACCGCTGGCGCTGGGTTGCGTGTGCGGTGCCCGTCCCCGCACTGCGCGACTCGGCGGTACCGACGAGCCTAGAACGCCTCCGCGCTGGTGGGGAGATCATTTGCGTCATTAGCCTTGCTCCAGCCGTGGCCCGGAAAGCAGTCGGCTGCGGGTACCCGGAGAGGGCACCCGCAGCCGCCCTGTCTTTTACAGGTACTGTCCGGTGTTGGCCACCGTGTCGATGGAGCGTCCGGTGTCTGCGCCCTGCTTTCCGGTGATGAGGGTACGGATGTAGACGATCCGTTCGCCCTTCTTTCCGGAGATGCGGGCCCAGTCGTCCGGGTTGGTGGTGTTGGGCAGGTCCTCGTTCTCCTTGAACTCGTCCACGCAGGCTTGGAGGAGGTGGGAGACGCGGAGGCCCTTCTGGTTGTGTTCGAGGAAGTCCTTGATCGCCATTTTCTTGGCGCGGCCCACGATGTTTTCGATCATGGCGCCGGAGTTGAAGTCCTTGAAGTAGAGGACTTCCTTGTCGCCGTTGGCGTAGGTGACTTCCAGGAAGCGGTTTTCCTCGGTTTCGGCGTACATGTGTTCCACGGCCGTCTGGATCATGGCCTGGACGCATGCGTCCTTGTCGCCACCGTGTTCCCCGAGGTCCTCGGAGTGAAGCGGGAGGCGCTCGGTGAGGTACTTGCCGAAGATGTCCTTGGCCGCTTCGGCGTCCGGGCGCTCGATCTTGATCTTCACGTCGAGTCGGCCGGGTCGCAGGATGGCCGGGTCGATCATGTCCTCACGGTTCGAGGCACCGATCACGACCACGTTCTGCAGGCCCTCCACGCCGTCGATCTCGGCGAGCAGCTGCGGGACGATGGTGTTCTCCACGTCCGAGCTGACCCCGGAGCCACGGGTGCGGAAGAGGGACTCCATCTCGTCGAAGAAGACGATCACGGGGGTGCCCTCGCTGGCCTTCTCCCGGGCACGCTGGAAGACGAGGCGGATCTGCCGCTCGGTCTCACCGACGTACTTGTTCAGGAGCTCGGGGCCCTTGATGTTGAGGAAGAAGCTCTTGCCGGCGGCCTGACCGGTGACCTCGGCGACCTTCTTGGCCAGCGAGTTGGCGACGGCCTTGGCGATGAGTGTCTTGCCGCATCCGGGGGGTCCGTAGAGCAGGACGCCCTTGGGTGGGCGCAGTTCGTGCTCCTTGAACAGGTCGGGGTAGAGGTACGGGAGCTCGACCGCGTCGCGGATGGCTTCGATCTGGTTGCCGAGGCCGCCGATCTGGTCGTATCCGATGTCGGGGACTTCTTCGAGGACGAGTTCTTCGACCTCGCTCTTGGGGACGACTTCGTAGACGTAGCCGGAGCGGGGTTCGAGCAGCAGGGCGTCGCCGGCGCGGATGGTGACGTCCAGCAGCGGCTCGGCGAGCCGTACCACCCGTTCCTCGTCGGTGTGCCCGAGCACCAGGGCGCGTTCGCCGTCCTCGAGGATCTCCTTGAGGGTGACGATGTCCCCGACGCGCTCGAACTCCATGGCGTCGACCACGTTGAGCGCTTCGTTGAGCATTACTTCCTGGCCGCGCCGCAGGTCGTCGAGTTCGACGCTGGGGCTGACGTTCACGCGGAGTTTGCGGCCGCCGGTGAAGATGTCGGCGGTGCCGTCCTCGTTCGCCTGCAGGAAGACTCCGAAGCCGGCCGGTGGCTGTGCGAGCCGGTCGACTTCTTCCTTGAGGGCCACGATCTGGTCGCGGGCCTCACGGAGCGTGTTGGCGAGTCGCTCGTTCTGCGCGGACACGCCGGCCAGGTTGGTCTGCAGCTCGACGATCCGCTCTTCGAGAATTCTCGTGTGTCGCGGAGAGTCGGCGAGCTTTCGTCGCAGGACGGCGATCTCCTGCTCAAGGTAGGCGATCTGCCCGGCCGGGTCGTCGGACCCGCGTCCTGGGCGGATGCCGCGGTTCATGTCGTCGTCGTGGGCTGCCACGGTCCTCACCTCCTCCAAGGGGAGCTGGACGCTTCCAGACCCTACCTGGGTGGGTGTCGATTGAAACCCCTAGATCACAAAGACGGTCGGGGTGTGTCCGATCTTCACCCTTGCGCTCTCCCTCACGCCAGGGGAATACCCAGGGAACGCGAGGAGAAAGCGGGCGCAGGTAGTGTCGAACTGTTCAACACCCGTCAGAGCTGGCCGGATTCCCGTACGGCTCGACACAGAAACGGCAGGAGAGGTGACCGTGCAGCAGGAGGCCGGAGTCGACGGCGAGGCGCTGGAGGTCTGGATCGACCAGGATCTGTGCACCGGTGACGGCATCTGCGCCCAGTACGCGCCCGAGGTGTTCGAGCTGGACATCGACGGTCTGGCCTATGTGAAGGGCGCGGATGACCAGTTGTTGCAGGCGGAGGGGGCCACAACGCCCGTGCCGCTGCCGCTTCTCACGGATGTGATCGACTCGGTGAAGGAGTGTCCGGGTGAGTGCATCCATGTACGTCGAGTTTCGGACAGCGTGGAGGTGTACGGTCCGGACGCAGAGTGACCAGATCCATACGGTGGGTTACGACTGTAGGATTTCTCACATGCGTCGGTTGCAAGCGTCAGACGCTTCGGGCGTCTGCGGGTGACGAGCGGACGAACGCACCGTTCTTCCACTGCCACTTAGCGTTCTCCTTCGTGTCCGGACAGCATGTCGGTACGTCGGAGGAGGAGTAGCCGAGCAGGGTCGCCAGCACTGCTCCGTCGCGAACGGCGAAGTCACTGACGGTGAACCGGTCCTCGGGGTCGACGAGGGTCGCCACGATGCGGGGCTGTGACGCATCCTCGCCCTGGGTGAGCACGTACACGCCGTCGGGTGGCGTGCTGATGCCGGCGTCGCAGTGCACCACGGCGATCGTCTCGGGCCGGCCGTCGCCGTCGAGGTCGCCGGAGGCCTTCTGTTCCACCACGGCCTGTACCGGGCCGCATTCGAGGGGGAAGTCGACGCCCTCGGGGGCGGGCGGTGCGGCGACGGGTGCGGACCGGGTTTCCTGGGGCGGCGTCTGGGCGGCGGTCGCGGAGTCCGGCTGCAGGAGCGAGGAGAGGGCCATGACACCGGCGACAGCGGTGGCGGTGGCAAGCCAGTGGATCGGGCGGGTGTGGGTGTGTGCCAGTTCCGGGACGGCGGATTGCTGCACTAGGAGTGTCTCCCGTGAGGGCTGTGCCGGTGGGGGTGGCCAGCATGGTGCCACACGTCACAGTGCGGGGGAACGGTGGGGGGCGGCCCTTGTGCCGGTGGTGTCTTGGCGAGGCAGTCCTTTGGTGCGGCGTCAACGGGAAAGCGCCGTGGCCGAGTTCCCGGCGGGTTGCGGGAACTCGGCTACGGCGCGGTGACGTTGTGTGCGGCAGGAGGCCGCCTCAGCGGCCGATGCCTCCGTCTGCGTTGGGGCCGGAGTAGTCCTCGCCGTAGGCGCCCTTGGCGGGCCGGCGGCGACGCATGGGCGGTTCGACGCCGTCGGCGAGGCGGCGGGCGGTGAGCAGGAAGCCGGTGTGGCCGATCATCCGGTGGTCGGGGCGGACGGCCAGGCCCTCGATGTGCCAGTTGCGGATCATCGTCTCCCAGGAGGTCGGCTCGTTGAAGCAGCCGATTTCGCGGATGGACTCGACGGTCCGGGCGAGCTGGGTGGTGGTGGCGACGTAGCAGCACAGGATGCCGCCGGGGACGAGCGCCTTGGAGACGGCTTCGAGGCACTCCCAGGGGGCGAGCATGTCGAGGATGACGCGGTCGACGTCGGTGTCGCTGAGGTTGTCCTGGAGGTCGCCGACGGTGAGCTGCCAGGCGGGGTGCGGGCCGCCGAAGTAGCGTTCCACGTTCGCCTGCGCGATCTCGGCGAAGTCGGCGCGGCGCTCGTAGCTGTGCAGCATGCCCTGGTCGCCGATGGCGCGCAGCAGGAAGCTGCTGAGCGAGCCGGAGCCGACGCCGGCCTCGACGACGCGTGCGCCGGGGAAGATGTCGGCGAAGGCGAGGATCTGACCTGCGTCCTTGGGGTAGACGACGGCTGCCCCGCGGGGCATGGACAGGACGTAGTCGGGGAGCAGGGGGCGCAGCGCGAGGTAGGCGACGTTCCCGGTGGTGCGGACAACGCTGCCCTCGGGGGCGCCGATCAGTTCGTCGTGCGGGAAGGAACCCTTGTGGGTGTGGAAGTTCTTCCCGGCTTCGAGCGTGAACGTGTAGTGGCGGCCCTTGGGGTCGGTCAGCTGTACCTGGTCCCCGACCTTGAAGGGCCCGCGCCTGCGGGCGGCACCGGTCGGTTCGGACATGTGACCAGCCTACCGGCGTTTCAGGTGGGCGCCGACCACGGGCCGCGGGGTGCTACGAGGGCCTGGCCATGGCCTTGACGAAGGCGCGCTCGACGTCGGCGGCGGACAGGACGCCGTAGATTTCGCCGGTCTCCTCGACGACCAGGTACTCGGTGGCGGGGGTGGCGCGCAGTACCTCCAGGAGGTCTTCGCCGGCCAACTCGGCGGAGACGCGCATGCCGTCGGTGAGCTCCTGGGCGAGGCCGCTGACGGCGACCCAGGGGCGGCGGTGTTCGGGTACGCCGACGATGGCGGCTTCGCGGACGAGTGAGACGGGGTTGCCGTCGGCGTCGACGACGACGAGTGCGCGGGCGCCGGCGGCGTTGGCGCGGCGCAGGGCCTCCGAGAGGGGCGTCTCGGATTCGACGGGCACTGCGCGGCGGGTGAGGGTGCGGGCACGCAGTTCCGGGAGGTGTTCGCGCAGGCGGGCGACGCGCAGGCTGTTGCCGGCGCCGGTCCAGATGATGGCGGCGAGGATCGCGGCGAGCAGGGCGTCCATGACGGTGTCCATGCCGACGTTGTCGACGGCTTCGGTGCCGAGGGCGCCGGACTGGGTGAGCAGCGGGAGGCCGATCAGGACGGCGACGGCGAGGGCGCGGCCGACCCAGGCGGCGGCGATGGTGCCGCTCATCGGCTTGCCGGTGATCTTCCAGACGACGGCGCGGAGCATGCGGCCGCCGTCGAGGGGCAGGCCGGGCAGGAGGTTGAAGGCGGCGACGATCAGGTTGGAGATCATCAGGCCGGCCAGCAGGACGCCGGGGACCGTGCCGGGTTCGACGGGCTGCAGGGCGAGGTAGAAGAGGCCGGCGAGGACGAGGGAGAGCAGGGGGCCGACGAAGGCGAGCACGAATTCCCGGCCGGGGGTCTCGGCTTCCTTCTCGATCTCGGAGACGCCGCCGAAGAACTGGAGCTGGATGCGGCGGACCGGGAGCTTGAAGCGGAGGGCGGCGACGGTGTGGGCGAGTTCGTGTACGAGCACGGAGGCGTAGAAGGCGACCGCGAAGAAGAGGGAGACCAGATAGCGGGCCGCGCCGAGCTCGGGCAGTACACGCTCCAGTTGCCCGCCGAACACCCAGGTGATCAGGGCGGCGACCAGGAACCAGCTCGGGGCGACGTACACGGGCACACCGAACGGCCGCCCCATCAGCAGGCCGCCTCTTGGCTCCGGACGCTGCGGGGCGGGGCCCTTGTCGGGGCCGGTGCCGGTGTGGGCGAGGTGGCGGTGGGCGGGGGCGGGGGCGGGGTGAGAGGTGGGTGCCGGGTGGTCGTCGGCGGGGCGCGCCGAGTCGGGTTCGGCGTCGGCCGGGTCGGTTTCCGCGCGCTCCGCCGGGGGCGTGTGGGCCTCGGGCGGTTCGGTGGGCGCGTCGGGTGTCCGCCGGGTCGCGTCGGGGCGTGTGGGGTCGGTGGTCGGGGCCGTACGGTCCGTTTGCTGTTCGGCCGTTTCGTCGGTGCCCGACCGCGGCTGCCCGCTCCCGCCGCTCTCGTCCACGGTGTCCCCTCGTTTTGAAGCGTCTCCCGCGCCTGCCGGGCGGAAGGGTCTCGGGTCGATGGTATGCGGCCGTCGGGATGCGTTCCGCCCCGGCACCCCCTCTGTTTCCCTTGCCGTGGCAGGGGTTGCGGTCGCGGGGTGCGTCACTGTCAGTGGTGGGCCGTATGGTCTGTGGGTATGGACACCAGCACCGAGGGCGCGGCGCAGGCCCCCAGCGGCGGTACGGCCGGGACCCGGACGGATCCGTCGGTCATGGCCGAGCCTACGACGGCGACGGCAGTGACGGCAGCGACGGCCACGGCTGTCGCCACCGAGCCCGTCGTCATACCGCCGACCTCGCTCTCGCCCTCGCGTGCCGGCGACTTCATGCAGTGTCCCCTGCTGTACCGGTTCCGGGTGATCGACCGGCTGCCGGAGAAGCCCAGCGAGGCGGCGACCAGAGGCACCTTGGTGCATGCGGTCCTGGAACGGCTCTTCGACGCCCCGGCGCAGGAGCGCACCGCGCCCCGGGCCAAGTCGCTGATCTCCGGCCAGTGGCAGCGGTTGCGCCGGACCAGGCCGGAGGTCGAGGAGCTGTTCGCCGACGACCCGGACGGGGAGCGGCTGGCGCGCTGGCTGGGTGAGGCGGAGCAGCTGGTGGAGCGCTGGTTCACGCTGGAGGATCCGAGCAGGCTGGAGCCGGCCGAGCGTGAGCTGTTCGTGGAGGCGGAGCTGGAGTCGGGGCTGCGGCTGCGCGGGATCATCGACCGGGTGGATGTGGCGCCGACCGGTGAGGTGCGGATCGTCGACTACAAGACGGGCAAGGCGCCCCGGCCCGAGTACGCCGAGGGTGCGCTGTTCCAGATGAAGTTCTACGCCCTGGTGGTCTGGCGGCTGAAGAAGGTCGTCCCGCGGCGGCTGCAGCTCGTCTATCTCGGCAGCGGTGACGTTCTGACGTACGATCCGGTCCTCGCCGACCTGGAGCGGGTGGAGCGCAAGCTGCTGGCGCTGTGGGAGGCGATCCGGCGGGCCACCGAGACGGGCGACTGGCGGCCGCGGCCGACGAAGCTGTGCGGCTGGTGCGATCACCAGGCGGTGTGCCCGGAGTTCGGCGGCACTCCCCCGCCGTATCCGCTGCCCGTGAGGGGGGTCGGGTCGGAGGATTCGGAGCAGGGCAGAATGGGGCCGGACTAGCGAAGGAGACTTACGTGGCCATCCGTGTCCTACTGGTCGACGACCAGCCGCTGCTGCGTACGGGCTTCCGGATGATCCTGGAGGCCGAGCAGGACATCGCGGTCGTCGGCGAGGCCGGAGACGGCCTCCAGGCACTCGACCAGGTGCGGGCTCTGCAGCCCGATGTGGTGCTGATGGACATCCGCATGCCGCGGATGGACGGCGTGGAGGCGACCCGGCAGATCACCGGCCCGGGGCGGGACGGCCCGGCGAAGGTGCTGGTGCTGACCACGTTCGACCTCGACGAGTATGTGGTGGAGGCCCTCAAGGCGGGCGCCAGCGGTTTCCTCCTGAAGGACGCCCCCGCCAACGAACTGGTGCAGGCGATCCGGGTCGTGGCGGCCGGCGAGGCGATGCTCGCGCCGAGCATCACACGGCGCCTCCTCGACAAGTACGCCACGCATCTGCCGTCCGGCGACGAACCCGTCCCCGACACGCTGAACACCCTCACCGAGCGCGAGGTGGAGGTGCTGAAGCTGGTGGCGCGTGGACTGTCGAACGCGGAGATCGCCGCCGACCTGTTCGTCAGCGAGACCACGGTCAAGACGCATGTGGGCCATGTGCTGACCAAGCTGGGCCTGCGGGACCGGGTGCAGGCCGCGGTGTACGCCTACGAGAGCGGTCTGGTGCGCCCCGGCGCGCAGTGACCCCACCTGCGGCCGTACGACGCCGAGGGCGCCCCCTTCCGAGGAAGCGGGCGCCCTGACGCGTATCGGCTGCTCAGCCCTTGCTGAGGTCCCAGAACCGGAACACGGTCGAGGCGTCGAGGCAGTACTCCAGGCCGTAGACGGCCTCGCGGGCCACCGCGTACTGCTTGGCCTGCCAGACCGGCAGGACGGGGAGTTCCTCGGCGACGATGTCCTGCAGCTCCCCGAAGTCCTCGTCGGTTCCCGCGCGGTCGCTCTCGGCGGCGGTGCGCGGGATGAGGGTGCCGGTGATCGTGCTGTTGGCGTAGTTGTTGTCCAGCACGTTGCCCTCGCCGAAGAACGGGGCGGTGAAGTTGTCGGCGTCCGGGTAGTCGGGCACCCAGCCCTTGACGTACACGCCGTACTTGCCGTCGGCGATGTCCTTCTCGTACTGGTCGAAGGCGACGGACTGCACGTCGGCGGTGAACAGGCCGCTGTCGTTGAGCTGTGCCGCGATCGCCGCCAACTCCTGGTCGGTGGCGGGGCCGTAGCGGGAGGGGGTCGACCAGAGGGTGAGCTTGACCTTGTCAGTGATGCCTTCGGCGCGCAGCGCGTCCGCGGCCTTCGCCTTGGAGGGGCGGGCGCCGTAGGTGTCGAAGAAGGCCGTGTTGTGGCCCGCGATACCGGCCGGGATGATCGAGTACAGCGGGGTCGCGGTGCCCTGGTAGACGTCCTCGATGAGGGCCTCGCGGTCGATCAGGTGGGCGATGGCCTTGCGGACCCCGGGCTGTCCGGCTACGGGGTCGTCCATGTTGAAGACCAGGTGCTGGACCTCGGCGCTGCTGCCCTCGACGACCTTGACCCCGGCGTCGTCGTCGGCGTTCTCGATGTCGGCGATGTCGCCGGCGCTCAGGCCTCGGTAGGCGATGTCGATCTCGTTGTCGAGGAGTGCTTCCTTCAGGGCGCTCTGGTCGCCGTGGAAGAACTTCAGGGTGACGCCGCTGTTCTGGACCTCGGCGGTGCCCTTGTAGTTCTCGTTGACCGAGAACACGGCCTCGTCGTCGCTGAACGAGTCGAGCTTGTACGGGCCGGAGCCGACCGCCTCGCCGTCCTTGCGCAGCCCGTTCGCGTCGTACTCCCGGTGGTTGACGATGGAGCCGGCACCGGAGGCGATCTTGCTGGGGAAGGTGGCGTCGGCGACCTTCAGGGTGAACACGACGGTCTTCTCGTCCGGCGTCCGGACCGAGTCGAGCATGGGGAACATGACGGCCGGACCGGCTTCGTCGTTGATCTTCAGCATGCGGTCGAAGGAGAACTTGACGTCCTTCGAGGTGAGCGGGTCACCGTTGCTGAACTTCAGACCGTCCTTCAGCGTGCACTTGTAGACCTTGGTCGACGTGTCCGTGAAGGTGCACCCCCGGGCCGCCTCCGGCTGCGGTTCGGTGCCGCCCTTGGGGAAGCTCAGCAGGGACTGGAAGACGTTGTTGAACAACAGCCACGAGCCGGGGTCGTAGCCGGACGCGGGGTCCGCGGAAAGGATGTCGTCGGACATTCCCATGACCACGTTGGAGCCGCTCTCCCCGGAGTCGCCGGTCTCGGATCCGCATCCGGTCAGCAGACCGGAGGCCAGCCCGGCCACGATCGGCAGAACCGGCCACTGGTTGCGCATGTTCACTGCGTGTGCCTTACGTCGTTCTCGAAGCTCCCGGGCCGCCGTCCAGGACCCGGGCACGGAAAGGGGGTGAGTCAGCCGCTCACACCGCGGCCGAGCTCCCACAGCTGGAGGGTCGAGGAGGAGTTGAGAGCGTACGCGACGCCCGTGACGTCGTCGCGCGCGGCCACGTACTGCTTGCCCTGCCACAGCGGCAGCATGGGTACGTCCTCGGCCACGATGTCCTGGATCCGGTTGAGGCTGTCGGCGGCACCCAGCCGGTCGGCCTCACGTCGGGACTCCGGGATCAGAGAGTTGCGGATCTCGCTGTTGGCGTACGGCGACTTGAGGAAGTTGTCCTTGTCGAGGAACGGGGCGACGAAGCTGTCGGCGTCGGGGAAGTCGGGGAACCACCCCATGCCGAACACGTCGTACTCGCCGTTGCGTTCGGCGGGTACGAAGGTGTCCCAGGGCGTGCCCTCGATGCTGACGTCGAACAGGCCGCTGTCGTTGAGCTGCTGCTGCAGCTGTTCGAACTCCCGCTTCGTGGCGGCGCCGTAGTGGTCGGTCGTGTAGTGCAGCGTCAGCTTGACCGGGGTGGTGATGTCGGCGGCGGTCAGCAGGGCCTTGGCCTTGGTGACGCTCGGGTCGCCGTACTTGTTGAAGAACGCGTTGGAATGGCCGGTGATCGAGGCCGGGACCAGTGAGTACAGCGGTTCGGCCTGGGAGCCGTAGACCTTGGAGATCAGTTCGCTGCGGTTCACGATCTGGGCCATGGCCTGCCGTACGGCCTTGTCCTTCACCGTCGGGGCGTCGGTGTTGAAGGCCAGGTAGCGGATCTCCAGGCCGGGCATCTCCACGAGGTCGACGTCGCCGTCGGAGGCGGCGGAGAGCTTGTCGATCTGCTCGGGCGTCATGGAGCGCGTCATCATGTCGATGTCGCCCTTGTCGAGGGCGTCACCCATGGCCTCGGCGTCCTTGTAGGAGACCATGTCGACCTCCTCGTTGTTCACCGTCAACGCCCCCTTGTAGTGGGGGTTCTTGGTGAACACGGCCCGGACGAGTTCGTCGTTCTTCTCCTCGACCTCAAGGGTGTACGGGCCGGAGCCGTCGATCTGGAAGCCCTCGCGCAGCTTGTTCTTCTCGTAGTTGTCGGGGTTGACGATGCCCGCGACCGGAGTCGACAGCTTGTACGGGAAGGTGGCGTCCGCGGTCTTGAGGTGGAAGATGACTTCGTTGTCGCCCTGCGTCTCGACGGTGTCGACGGTGGACAGCAGCGCGAAGACGCCACTGTCGGCCTTGATGGCGCGGGCCCGGTCGATGGAGAACTTCACGTCGGCCGCGGTGATGGGGTCGCCGTTGGAGAACTTCAGGTCCGCGCGCAGCTTGCAGGCGTAGCGCTCGTTGCCGGTGTCGGTGAAGCCGCAGCTCTGGGCGGCCTCGGGGACGGGTTCGCCGTCGCCGCGCGGCTGGACCATCAGCGTCTGCACGGTCTGCCGCAGCACGTTCCAGGTGCCGACGTCGTAGGCGTACGCCGGATCGAGGGGCGCGGGGGCGTCCTTGGTGGCGATGAACCGGTCCGTGGTGCCGACGCCGATCGCATCGCCGTCGCTCCCGCTGTCCGACCCGCCGCAGGCGGCGAGCGCGGGCGCAAGCAGGCCGACCACAGCCGGCAGCACCAAAGTCTTGCGGTTCATGCTCGAGTTTCTCCAGAGCTGTCAAGTCCGTGTATCCGGCATGCAGGGGTGGCGCAGCGGATCACGGGAGCGGGGGCGAGGTTCTCGCGACGAGATTAATGCGCACCCGCTCCGGGGTTCGCAGCGACGGGAGTTGAGCGCCCATCACGCTGCGAAACCGGGCGCGGACACACTGAAAACCCGACAGTGGAAGGATTAGTACAGCGTTCCATGAATCGGGACACAAAGGCGGGGTGACCGCCCTGTATTGGGGCCGCGAGACACACGAGCAGGCCCCTGTCGACCCCTCAAGAAGTGGCGAACATCACACTTTCGCACAGGGTTCAACAGGACCGGAATTCAGCCATCCGGAGTTCGAATTCTTTCGCAAGTGCACCTGGTGAATTGCTGTTCCGCCGAAGCGGTACGGTGGGTGAACGCCTAGCGCATTTCCGTCATCAGGCCGCGCAGAAATGCCAGGTCCACCTGTTCGAGAGAGTCCACCACGGTACGCCGGGCAGCCGGGGCGATCGGAGCCACCGACGGTACGGCCACCACCTGACAGCCCGCGGCCTCGGCGGCCGCCACACCGGTCGCGGTGTCCTCGACGACCGCGCATCTGGCCGGCTCCGCACCGAGTCCTGCGGCGGCGAGCAGATACGGGTCGGGGTGCGGCTTGGTGCGCGCCACCTCGTCCCCGGCCACGGTCAGGGCGAAGTACTGGGAGCCGATCAAGCCCAGCACCCGGTCGATGATGCGCCGGTGCGAGGCCGAGACCAGCGCCGTCGGGATCTCGTGCGCGGCCAGTTCGGCCAGCAGCCGGGCGGCACCCGGCATCAGCGGCAGGGCACGGTCGATACGGTCCTCGAACCCCTGGTTGAGCAGGACGGTGAGCTCGGCGAGGGTGATGTCGGCGCCGGTGGCCTCGATCAGGAACCCCGCGCTGCGGGTCATGGGACCGCCGACCACGACATGGCGCCAGGAATCGTCGAGGGTGTGACCGAGGCCTGCGAAGACCTCGACCTCGACGTCCCACCAGAAGCCCTCGGTGTCCACCAGAGTGCCGTCCATGTCGAGGAGCACGGCCTGCAGGGCGGAGCCCTCCGCCGTACGGGTGCCGAGTGCGGGGACCGTCGTCGTCATCCGGTGGTACCTCCTGAGGGACTAGCAGGCCGGTTCCCTGACGGGAACCGGCCTGCTGTGGACCGACCAGTGTACGACGTATCCGATCAGCGTGCGTTGAAGTACTTCGCCTCGGGGTGGTGGATCACGATGGCGTCCGTGGACTGCTCGGGGTGCAGCTGGAACTCCTCGGACAGCCGGACCCCGATCCGCTCCGGCTCGAGCAGGTCGGCGATCTTCGCCCGGTCCTCCAGGTCCGGGCAGGCGCCGTAGCCGAGCGAGAAACGCGCTCCCCGGTACTTCAGCGCAAACATGTCCTCCATGTCGGCCGGGTCCTCCCCGGCGAAGCCCAGCTCGGCCCGCACGCGCGCGTGCCAGTACTCGGCGAGGGCCTCGGCCAACTGCACGGACAGACCGTGGAGTTCGAGGTAGTCGCGGTAGGAGTCGGACTCGAACAGCCGGGCCGTCTCCTCCCCGATCCGCGAGCCCACCGTGACGACCTGGAGCCCGACCACATCCGTCTCGCCGGCCTCTTCCGGGCGGAAGAAGTCGGCCAGACACAGCCGGCGGCCGCGGCGCTGACGCGGGAAGGTGAACCGGGTGCGCTCGTTGCCCGCGTCGTCCAGGATGATCAGGTCGTCGTCCTTGGACACGCACGGGAAGTAGCCGTACACCACGGCCGCCTCGAGCAGGTTCTCGGTCTGGAGGCGGTCCAGCAGGCCGCGCAGCCGGGGCCGGCCCTCGCTCTCGACGAGTTCCTCGTAGGAGGGGCCCTCGCCGGTGCGGGCCTGCTTCAGCCCCCACTGGCCCTTGAACAGGGCGCCCTCGTCCAGCCAGGACGCGTACTCCTTGAGCTGGATGCCCTTGACGACGCGGGTGCCCCAGAACGGCGGCGTCGGGACGGGGTTGTCGGTGGCGACGTCGGAGCGGACGTGCCCCTCTTCCGGACGCTCCTCGACGACAGCGGTGGCGGTGGCCCGCACCCGGCGCTGCCTGAGCTCCGGCAGCTTCGCGCCGGGCACGCCCCGCTTGACGCCGATCAGGGCGTCCATCAGGCGCAGGCCCTCGAAGGCGTCCCGGGCGTAGCGGACCTCGCCCTCGTAGATCTCGTGCAGGTCCTGCTCGACGTAGGCGCGGGTGAGGGCGGCGCCGCCGAGGATGACCGGGTAGTCGGCGGCCAGGCCCCGGGCGTTGAGCTCCTCCAGGTTCTCCTTCATGATCACCGTGGACTTCACCAGCAGCCCGGACATGCCGATGACATCGGCCCGGTGCTCCTGGGCAGCGTCCAGGATCGCCGAGACCGGCTGCTTGATGCCCAGGTTGACCACGTTGTAGCCGTTGTTGGACAGGATGATGTCGACCAGGTTCTTGCCGATGTCGTGCACGTCGCCGCGCACGGTGGCCAGCACGATGGTGCCCTTGCCGTCCGCGTCGGTCTTCTCCATGTGCGGCTCGAGATGGGCGACGGCGGCCTTCATCACCTCGGCGGACTGCAGCACGAACGGCAACTGCATCTGCCCGGACCCGAACAGCTCACCGACCACCTTCATGCCGTCCAGCAGGGTGTCGTTGACGATGTCCAGCGCCGGGCGGTCCTGCAGGGCCTCGGTGAGGTCGGCCTCCAGGCCGTTGCGCTCGCCGTCGATGATGCGCCGCTTGAGGCGCTCCTCCAGCGGCAGCGCGGCCAGTTCCTCCGCCTTGCCCGCCTTCAGCGACTTGGCGGTGGCGCCCTCGAACAGTGCCATCAGCTTCTGCAGCGGGTCGTAGCCGTCACGGCGGCGGTCGTAGATCAGGTCGAGGGCAGTGGTGACCTGCTCGTCGTCGAAGCGGGCGATCGGCAGGATCTTCGACGCGTGCACGATCGCCGAGTCCAGGCCCGCCTTGACGCACTCGTCGAGGAAGACGGAGTTGAGCAGGATCCGGGCGGCCGGGTTCAGACCGAAGGAGATGTTCGACAGGCCGAGCGTGGTCTGCACATCGGGGTGACGGCGCTTCAGCTCGCGGATCGCCTCGATGGTGGCGATGCCGTCGCCCCGGGACTCCTCCTGCCCGGTGCAGATCGTGAAGGTCAGACAGTCGATGAGGATGTCCGACTCGTGGATGCCCCAGTTGCCGGTCAGATCGGCGATCAGACGCTCGGCGATCTCGACCTTCTTCTCAGCCGTACGGGCCTGGCCCTCCTCGTCGATGGTCAGGGCGATCAGCGCGGCGCCGTGCTCCCGGGCCAGCTCCGTGACCTTCGCGAACCGCGACTCGGGCCCGTCACCGTCCTCGTAGTTCACCGAGTTGATGACCGCCCGGCCACCCAGCTTCTCCAGGCCCGCCCGGATCACGTCGACCTCGGTGGAGTCCAGCACGATCGGCAGCGTCGAGGCGGTCGCGAACCGGCCGGCCAGTTCCTCCATGTCGGCGACGCCGTCCCGGCCGACGTAGTCCACGCACAGGTCGAGCATGTGCGCGCCCTCACGGATCTGCTCCCGGGCCATCTCCACACAGTCGTCCCAGCGGCCCTCCAGCATCGCCTCACGGAACTTCTTGGACCCGTTGGCGTTCGTCCGCTCACCGATCGCCAGATACGAGGTGTCCTGACGGAACGGCACCGACTGGTACAGGGACGCGGCGCCCGGCTCCGGACGCGGACTGCGCTCGCTCGGCGTGGTGTCCCGGACCCGCTCCACGACCTGCCGCAGATGCTCCGGCGTCGTACCGCAGCAGCCGCCCACCAACGACAGCCCGTAGTCCCGGACGAAGTTCTCCTGCGCATCGGCGAGTTCCGGCGCGGTGAGCGGGTAGTGGGCGCCCTCGGCCGTCAGCACGGGCAGGCCGGCGTTCGGCATGCAGGACAGCGGGATGCGGGAGTGGCGGGCCAGGAAGCGCAGGTGCTCGCTCATCTCGGCCGGGCCGGTCGCGCAGTTCAAGCCGATCATGTCGATGCCGAGCGGCTCCAGCGCCGTCAGCGCCGCGCCGATCTCGGAGCCGAGCAGCATGGTGCCGGTGGTCTCGACGGTGACCGAGACGATCAGCGGTACGTCGTAGCCGGCCGTCCGCATCGCCCGGCGGGCGGCGACGACCGAGGCCTTGGTCTGGAGCAGGTCCTGCGTGGTCTCCACGAGCAGCGCGTCCGCGCCGCCCGCGAGGAGGCCCTCGGCGTTCTGCTGGTAGGCGTCGCGGATCGCGGCGAAGGTGGTGTGGCCGAGGGTGGGCAGCTTGGTGCCGGGGCCCATCGAGCCGAGCACCCAGCGCTGCTGCCCGGTGCGCTGCGCGAACTCGTCGGCGGTCTCACGGGCGATCCGGGCACCTGCCTCGGACAGCTCGTGGACGCGGTCGGCGATGTCGTACTCGCCGAGAGCGCTGAGGTTCGCGCCGAAGGTGTTGGTCTCCACACAGTCCACGCCCGCGGCGAAGTACTCGGCATGCACCGAGCGCACGATGTCCGGGCGGGTGACGTTCAGGACCTCGTTGCAGCCCTCGAGGTGCTGGAAGTCCTCGAGGGTGGGTTCCTGGGCCTGGAGCATGGTGCCCATCGCCCCGTCGGCTACCACCACTCGGGTGGCGAGCGCCTCACGCAGGGCGGACACGCGGGTCCGGCTGTCGGTGGAACTGTCGGTGGAAGGGGTCTGCGGCAACGAGGCCATGTATGGGCTCCCTGAAGTGCGACGGCTGTCGGCTTTGCGCTTGCTGTCCAGAGCCCGCGCGGGCTTTGGACGAGGGCGCACGCCGCCAGGGTAGCCGGGACCCGGGGCCTATGGTCAGGGGCGTCCACGAGACGGACCACGATGGCGGCCGGGTCACCGCCGGTGGACGTGTGACGCAACAACTGCCGACCGACCATTGGCGGCAGATCGGCATCGACAGGTAGTGTTCGGCATTGCCGAACAGCGGACATAGTCGAACATCGGCGAACAGCGAGGCGGACGTCGTGGCTCGACGGTCGCACAGGGGACGGAGGCAGAACGGCGATGGCACGGAACATCCAGTCGCTCGAACGGGCGGCCGCGATGCTGCGCCTGCTCGCGGGCGGCGAGCGACGGCTGGGTCTGTCCGACATCGCCTCGGCCCTCGGCCTCGCCAAGGGCACGGCCCACGGCATCCTGCGCACCCTCCAGCAGGAGGGCTTCGTCGAGCAGGACGACGCCTCCGGGCGCTACCAGCTGGGCGCCGAGCTGCTGCGCCTGGGCACCACGTACCTGGACGTGCACGAGCTGCGCGCGCGGGCCCTGGTGTGGACGGACGACCTGGCCCGCTCCAGCGGGGAGAGCGTCTATCTGGGGGTGCTGCACCAGCAGGGCGTACTGATCGTGCATCACGTCTTCCGGCCCGACGACAGCCGGCAGGTGCTGGAGATCGGGGCCATGCAGCCGCTGCACTCCACCGCCCTGGGCAAGGTCCTGTCGGCGTACGACCCGGTCGCGCACAGCGAGGCACTGGAGAGCGACCGCAAGGCGTTCACCGACCGCACCGTGTGCGAACTGGACGACTTCGAGCACATTCTCGACATCACGCGCGCGCGTGGCTACGCGGCGGACGTCGAGGAGACCTGGGAGGGCGTCGCCTCCGTCGCCGCACCCATCCACGACCGGCGGCGCATGCCGGTCGGCGCGGTCGGCGTCACGGGTGCCGTGGAGCGGCTGCGCCCGGACGGCGAGCTGCGCCCCGAGCTGATCGCGGCGGTACGGGACTGTGCCCGCGCGGTCTCGCGGGACCTGGGCGCCGGACGGTTCTGACGCACATATCCAAGCAAGCCGGGGCGTCAGTACGGCGTCCCGGCTTTCGATCTACCCTAAAAACGAACATATAGGGCAGATTCCGACACATCCGCCCCAGAGGTCGACAACTCACAGCGATCAATAACGATCGCGTTTTCGACAACAGAACTCTTGACGTGCGCGTAACGCCGAAGCAAGACTCCCGTCCATCGGTCGGCATTGTCGAACACCTAACGGCAATACGCGCTAGAGTGTGACAACGCCAAGGGCTGGTATCGCCCTCACTGCGAGGGCTCGCGGACCCCGGAAGGGACTCGGGGTTCGGCTTCCCTGGACGAAGGACAAAGGAGTCGCGGGTGTCCAGCTCCGACATCTTCATCGGCGAGACCATCGGTACCGCCATACTCATCCTGCTCGGCGGTGGCGTCGTTGCCGCCGTCGTTCTCAAGGCCTCCAAGGCCCGCAACGCCGGCTGGCTCGCGATCACCTTCGGGTGGGGTTTCGCCGTGCTGACGGCCGTCTACATCTCGGCGCCGCTGTCCGGCGCCCACCTCAACCCGGCGGTCACACTCGGTATCGCGATCAAGGACAGCGACTGGAGCAACCTCCCGGTCTACTGGGGCGGACAGCTGCTCGGCGCCATGATCGGCGCGACGCTGGTCTGGCTCGCCTACTACGGCCAGTTCCACGCGCACCTCACCGACAAGGAGATCGTCGGCGGTCCGGACGCGGAGACCACGCAGGCCAAGGCCGTCGAGGCGCAGGAGAAGGGCGCAGGACCGGTCCTGGGCGTCTTCTCCACCGGCCCCGAGATCCGGAACGCGGTGATGAACCTCACGACGGAGATCATCGGCACGTTCGTGCTGGTCCTCGCCGTCCTCACGCAAGGTCTCAACGACAACGGCAACGGCCTCGGCGCCGTCGGCGGTCTGATGGTCGCCCTCGTCGTGGTCGGCATCGGCCTCTCCCTCGGCGGCCCGACCGGCTACGCCATCAACCCGGCCCGCGACCTCGGTCCGCGTATCGTGCACGCCCTCCTGCCTCTGCCCAACAAGGGCGGTTCCGACTGGTCCTACGCATGGGTCCCGGTGGTCGGTCCGCTGATCGGCGCCGCCATCGCGGCAGGCATCTACAACGTCGCTTTTGCTTAGAACCGGGTCCGTCCGCTCTCGCAGCCGCAAGCATGACGCCGTAACCCGAGCCCCAGCCCCAAGGACTTCCAGGAGCACACAGTGACCGACGCACACACCGCCGGCCCGTTCATCGCCGCCATCGACCAGGGGACCACCTCCTCCCGCTGCATCGTCTTCGACCGTGACGGCCGGATCGTCTCCGTCGACCAGAAGGAGCACGAGCAGATCTTCCCGAAGCCGGGCTGGGTCGAGCACAACGCCACCGAGATCTGGACCAACGTCCAGGAGGTCGTCGCCGGCGCCATCGAGAAGGCCGGCATCACCCGCGACGACATCAAGGCCATCGGCATCACCAACCAGCGCGAGACCACCGTGCTGTGGGACAAGAACACCGGTGAGCCCGTCCACAACGCCATCGTCTGGCAGGACACCCGCACCGACGCCCTGTGCCGGGAACTCGGCCGCAACGTCGGCCAGGACCGCTTCCGCCGCGAGACCGGCCTTCCCCTCGCGTCCTACTTCTCCGGCCCCAAGGCCCGCTGGCTGCTCGACAACGTCGAGGGCCTGCGCGAGCGCGCCGAAGCCGGGGACATCCTCTTCGGCACCATGGACACCTGGGTCATCTGGAACCTGACCGGCGGTGTCAACGGCGGCCACCACGTCACCGACGTCACCAACGCCTCCCGCACCATGCTGATGAACCTCCACACCATGGAGTGGGACGAGAAGATCGCCGAGTCGATCGGCGTACCGCTGCAGATCCTCCCCGAGATCCGCTCCTCCGCCGAGGTCTACGGCGAGATCACCGGTGGCAAGCTGGGCGACCTGCTCGGCGGCATCCCGGTCGCCTCCGCGCTCGGCGACCAGCAGGCGGCCCTGTTCGGCCAGACCTGCTTCGCCGAGGGCGAGACCAAGTCGACGTACGGCACCGGCACCTTCATGGTGATGAACACCGGCGACAAGATCATCAACTCCTACAGCGGACTGCTGACCACCGTCGGCTACCAGATCGGCGGCGAGCAGCCGGTCTACGCCCTGGAGGGCTCGATCGCCGTCACCGGTGCGCTGGTGCAGTGGATGCGCGACCAGATGGGCCTGATCTCCACCGCCGCCGAGATCGAGACGCTCGCGCTGTCGGTCGAGGACAACGGCGGCGCCTACTTCGTGCCGGCCTTCTCCGGTCTGTTCGCCCCGTACTGGCGCTCCGACGCCCGCGGTGTGATCGCCGGCCTGACCCGGTACGTCACCAAGGCGCACCTCGCCCGCGCCGTCCTGGAGGCCACCGCCTGGCAGACGCGGGAGATCGCCGACGCCATGACCAAGGACTCCGGCGTCGAGCTGACGGCCCTCAAGGTCGACGGCGGCATGACCTCCAACAACCTGCTGATGCAGACGCTCGCCGACTTCGTGGACGCCCCCGTGGTGCGCCCGATGGTCGCCGAGACCACCTGCCTCGGCGCCGCCTATGCCGCCGGTCTCGCCGTCGGCTTCTGGAACAGCACCGACGACCTGCGTGCCAACTGGCGCCGGGCCGCCGAGTGGACCCCCCGCATGGACGCGGAGATCCGCGACCGTGAGTACAAGAGCTGGCTCAAGGCCGTCGAACGGACCATGGGCTGGCTCGACGAGGACGAGAGCTGACGAGAGCTCAAAAGAGCTCCACCTAGCTGACGAGGAGCAACAACCCACCATGACCAGCCAGTCCACCCTGCAGTCCGTGCCTGCCCTGGGGACACGCCCGGCCTCCGGCTCCAACCCGAGCCGCGCCGAGACCCGGGAGCAGCTCTCCAGGGCGTCGTACGACCTTCTCGTGATCGGCGGCGGCATCCTGGGCATCTCCACCGCCTGGCATGCCGCGCAGTCCGGGCTCAGGGTGGCCCTGGTCGACGCCGGCGACTTCGCCGGCGCCACCTCCTCCGCCTCCTCCAAGCTGCTCCACGGCGGTCTGCGCTACCTGCAGACCGGCGCGGTGAAGCTGGTGGCGGAGAACCACTTCGAGCGCCGTGCGGTCTCCCGCCAGGTGGCCCCCCACCTGGCGAACCCGCTCACCTTCTACCTCCCCGTGTACAAGGGCGGCCCGCACGGCGCCGCGAAGCTGGGGGCCGGTGTCTTCGCCTACTCGATGCTGTCGGCCTTCGGTGACGGCGTCGGACACCTGCTCTCCCCCGCCAAGGCCCAGGCGGACGTGCCCGAGCTGCGCACCGAGAACCTCAAGGCCGTGGCCGTGTACGGCGACGACCAGATGAACGACGCGCGGATGGCCCTGATGACGGTCCGCGCGGCCGTCGAGTCGGGCGCGGTCGTCCTCAACCACGCCGAGGTGACCGGACTGCGCTTCACCAACGGCCGGGTGACCGGCGCCGAGCTCAAGGACCGCCTGTCCGGTGACGAGTTCGGGGTGAGCGCCCGCCTTGTACTGAACGCGACCGGCCCGTGGGTCGACCACCTGCGCCGTATGGAGGACCCGAATGCCGCCCCGTCGATCCGCCTGTCGAAGGGCGCACATCTGGTCCTGAAGCGCACCTCCCCCTGGAAGGCCGCGCTCGCCACCCCGATCGACAAGTACCGCATCACCTTCGCCCTCCCCTGGGAGGACATGCTGCTGCTCGGCACGACCGACGAGGTGTACGAGGGCGACCCGGCCGATGTCTCGGTCAACGACAAGGACATCGCCCAGATCCTGGACGAGGCCGCGTTCTCCATCCGCGACCAGCAACTCGACCGTGACCTGATCACCTACGCCTTCGCGGGTCTGCGAGTGCTGCCGGGCGGCCCCGGCGACACCGCGAAGGCCAAGCGCGAGACGGTGGTCACCGAGGGCCGCGGCGGGATGCTGTCCGTGGCGGGCGGCAAGTGGACGACCTTCCGCCACATCGGTCGGACGATCATGAAGAAGCTGGAGACGCTGCCGGGCCGCCCGCTGGGTGAGGACTTCGAGCCGATCTCCACGCTGCCGAAGAAGCTGCCGCTGCCAGGTGTCGCCAACCCCCGCGCGGTCGCTCACCGGCTGCTGGTCGACCGTCCGGCGCCCGGCCCGCGCATGGCGGCCGACACCGCCAGGCACCTGGCCACGCACTACGGTTCGCTGGCCTTCGACATCGCCCGGCTCGCCAACGAGAACCCGGAGCTGGCCGAGCGGGTCCA
This sequence comes from Streptomyces sp. F001, assembly GCF_004187715.1. Taxonomy (GTDB): domain Bacteria; phylum Actinomycetota; class Actinomycetes; order Streptomycetales; family Streptomycetaceae; genus Streptomyces; species Streptomyces flavusporus. The sequence goes on from NZ_QZWF01000001.1 coordinate 1,016,041, forward strand.
CCCCGACGCCCCGGAGATCTGGGCGCAGGTCGTCTGGGCCCGCGATCACGAGTGGGCCGAGACGCAGGACGACGTGCTGCGCCGCCGTACGACACTGACGATCCGCGGCCTGGCCACGGACGAAGTCCGTACGAAGGTCCAGGACCTGCTCGACAAGAAGTAACGCCCGCACAGCGAAGGGGGCGGCTCCACGCCGACGGAGCCGCCCCCTTTCCCCGTCGGTCGGCGGACGGCACCCCCATAATGTGCTGAGACATCGGAGGCCTGAGCTACAGGGAGGCCGGTCATGGCAGTGACTGACGAGGCGATCGAGAAGATCAAGGGCATGATCGTCTCCGGTGCGCTGCGTCCCGGTGACCGGCTGCCCAAGGAGAGCGAACTCGCCGCCGACCTGGGGCTGTCCCGCAACTCCCTGCGCGAGGCGGTACGCGCACTGTCGCTGATCCGGATCCTGGACGTGCGGCAGGGCGACGGGACGTATGTGACGAGCCTGGATCCGCAACTGCTCCTGGAGGCCATGAGCTTCGTCGTCGACTTCCACCGCGACGACACGGTGCTGGAGTTCCTGGCCGTGCGCCGCATCCTGGAACCGGCCGCCACGGCGATGGCGGCCGGCCGCATCGGCGAACGGGAACTCGACACCCTGGCGGCCCAGTTGGACGCCCTGGGCGGGAATCCCTCGGTGGAGGAGCTCGTCTCCTGCGACCTGGAGTTCCACCGGAGCATCGTGCAGGCCTCCGGCAACTCGGTGCTGTGTTCCCTGCTCGACGGCCTGTCCGGGCCGACCACCCGGGCCCGGATCTGGCGCGGCCTGACCCAGCAGGACGCGGTCAGCCGCACCCTGCACGAGCACCGCGCCATCCTCGCCGCCCTGCGCGACGGCGACGCGGAGGCGGCCCGTTCCTGGGCCACGGTGCACATCGCGAGCGTGGAGCAGTGGCTGCGCAGCACCCTGTGAGCCAGGCCCGTGGGCCGGCGACAGCTCGGATGAATCGTGGGGTGTTCCGGGGTGGCGAACGGGGCAGTGATCCGTTCACTCCCCCGTGCAAGGGGGCTGCGGGCGCCCCCGCCGCACGCCGTAAGGTTGGGTCGTTAGGCGAGGGCACGTCGGAAGGAGGCACTGGGTGATCGAGCTCGAGGGAGTTCCCGAGCTGATCGACCCGGTCATGGTGGCCGCGTTCGAGGGCTGGAACGATGCCGGCGACGCCGCCTCCACCGCGGTCGCGCATCTCGAGAGGGAGTGGAAGGGCGAGGTCTTCGCGGCGCTGGACGCGGAGGACTACTACGACTTCCAGGTGAACCGGCCCACGGTGTGGATGGACGCCGGCGTCCGCAAGATCACCTGGCCGACGACAAGGTTGTCGGTGGTCCGGGTCGGCGGTGACAAGCCGCGTGATCTGGTGCTGGTGCGCGGTATCGAACCGTCCATGCGCTGGCGCTCGAGCTGCTCGGCTTCGCGCACGAGCTGGGCGTGGAGCTGGTGGTGATCCTGGGCGCCCTGCTCGGCGACACCCCGCACACCCGTCCGGTTCCGATCAGCGGGACCACGTCCGACACGGACCTGGCCCGCCGGATGGACCTGGAGGAGACCAAGTACGAGGGCCCCACGGGCATCGTCGGCGTCCTCCAGGAGGCCTGCACGCATGCGGGTGTACCGGCGGTGTCGCTGTGGGCGGCGGTGCCGCACTACGTGTCGCAGCCGCCCAACCCGAAGGCGACGCTGGCCCTCCTCAACCGCCTGGAGGACCTGATCGGCGTGCACATCCCGCTGGGCGAGCTGCCCGAGGACGCTCGCGCCTGGCAGGTGGGGGTGGACCAGCTGGCCGCCGAGGACAGCGAGGTCGCGGAGTACGTCCAGACGCTGGAGGAAGCGCGGGACACCGCCGAGCTGCCGGAGGCGTCGGGCGAGGCGATCGCCCGCGAGTTCGAGCGGTACCTGCGGCGCCGGGACGGCGGCACCCCGCCCGGCGGGCACGCCACGGCGGACGGCGGGGACAGCCCGCCGTATCTGCGGGACAACCCGGGCGGCCGGACCCGGCCGCCGAAGCCGGGCAACGACGACGAGGATTCGCCCGAGGAGTGAGTACGCAGCGCGAATGGGCCGCTTCCCCCCTGCGGAGGAAGCGGCCCACTGCGTTGACCGATGGTGCCGGCCGGCGTCTTACAGGGCCACGCCCAGCAACGCATCCACCGCACGCGTCACCACACCGGGGGCGCCGGTGTCCGTGCCGCCCTGCTCGTGCTGCGCGGTGGCCCAGCGGTCGACCGCGGCGAGCGCGGACGGCGCGTCCAGGTCGTGGGCGAGAGCCTCGCGGATCTCCTCGACCAGCGCGTCGGCGCTCGGCCCGTCGGGGCGGGAGACAGCCGAGCGCCAGTGGTCGAGCCGCGCCTGGGCGTCCCGCAGCACCTGGTCGGTCCACTCCCAGTCGGCCCGGTAGTGGTGGGCGAGCAGCGCGAGCCGGATGGTGGCCGGGTCGACGCCGTCCCGGCGCAGCCGGGAGACGAAGACGAGGTTGCCCTTGGACTTGGACATCTTCTCGCCGTCGAGGGCGACCATGCCGGCATGCACATACGCCTTGGCCATGGGGAACTCGCCGGTCAGCACCTGGGCGTGCGAGGCGCCCATCTCGTGGTGGGGGAAGGCGAGATCGGAGCCGCCGCCCTGCACGTCGAAGCCCATCCCGAGGTGGTCGAGGGCGATCGCGACGCACTCGATGTGCCACCCGGGCCGGCCGCGGCCGAGCGAGCCGCCGTCCCAGCTGGGCTCGCCCTCACGGGCCGCCATCCACAGCATCGGGTCGACGGGGTTCTTCTTGCCCGGACGGTCCGGGTCGCCGCCCCGCTCGGCGGAGAGCAGCCGCATGGCGGCAGCGTCCAGGTTCGAGACGTTGCCGAAGTCGGGGTCGGACTCGACGGAGAAGTAGATGTCCCCCTCGAGTTCGTAGGCGGCGCCCATGTCCCGCAGTCGCTCCACCAGCGGCACGATGCCGGGTATCGCCTCGACCGCGCCTATGTAGTGCTGCGGCGGCAGCATCCGCAGGGCGGTCATGTCCTCACGGAACAGCGCGGTCTCCCGCTCGGCGAGGGCGACCCAGTCGATACCGTCGCGATCCGCCCGCTGCAGGAGCGGATCGTCGACGTCGGTGACGTTCTGGACGTAGTGCACCTGCCGCTTGGTGTCGAGCCACACGCGTTGCACGAGGTCGAACGCGTTGTAGGTCGCCGCGTGACCCATGTGGGTCGCGTCGTACGGCGTGATGCCGCAGACGTAGATACGGGCGACGGGACCGGGGGCGAGGGTGACGAGGCCACCGGTCGCTGTGTCGTGGATCCGGAGGTCGCGGCCCTTGCCGGGCAGGGCGGGGACCTCAGAAGCGGGCCAGGCATGCATGTCTTGAGCCTAACCGGACTGGAGTTCCGTATACGAACCGGACCAGGCCGGATGGCCGGGAAGGCACTCTTGCGCGGCCCGGCCCCGTGTGCAGACAGGCCCTACACGGGCGGCCACGGGATGGCCGGCCACTCCCCGTTCGGCTCGGGGTGCACTCCCGAAGCGAGGAGTACGTCCACCCGCGCGCGCGTGGCGTCGATTTCGGGGCCGGTGATCAGCGCGGCCAGCCGCTCGGCAAGCGCCCCGCCCGCCTTCAGCTCCTTGCGGAGCCGCTGGAGCACCTCGACGGCCTCCGCGGTGAGCGACTCCCCCGCCCACCCCCACAGCAGCGTGCGCAGCTTGTTCTCGGCGTTGAAGGTGACCCCGTGGTCGATGCCGTACAGCCGCCCGTCGCCGGACGGCAGCAGGTGCCCGCCCTTGCGGTCCGCGTTGTTGATCACAGCGTCGAGCACGGCGAGCCGCCGCAGCCGCTCGTCGTCCGCGTGCACCAGCAGCGCGGTCTTCCCGTCCCCGACCTCGGCGAAGCCGATCGCCTTCCAGCCGGACCCGGGCTCCTCGGCGTCGATGAGCGCGAGCAGCTCGCCGTCCGGCTGCGCCTCGATCCACAACTGGCACATGCCCTCGCCGTACGGCCCGTCGCGCAGCACGGTGGGCGGTACGAGCCCCCACCCGGTCGCCTCGGAGACCTCGTACGCGGCCACCTCGCGCTGGGCGAGGGTGCCGTCGGGGAAGTCCCACAGGGGCCGCTCTCCGGCGACGGGCTTGTAGACGCAGGCTGCCTCCCGCCCGTCGTGGGTCACCGTGCAGTACAGCGCCGCGTTGGAGGCGTCCCGGATACGTCCGCGCACGGTCAGCTCGCCGGCTGCGAGCAGCGCGGCGTCCGCTGCGCTGCTCGCAGTGGCTGCCGTCATGCTCCGCGGCGGTATCCGTTCTGGCGCGGACATACGTGTCCTTCCGGGTCGAGCGGCAGGCTGCACAGGGGGCACGGCGGCCGGCCGGCGTTGACGACGTCGAGGGCGCGCTTGGCGAAGGCGCGGGCCTGCGCGCCGGTGAGCCGGACCCGCAGCATCGGGGGACCGTTCTCCTCGTCCTGGAGCAGCCTTTCCTCCGCCTCGGCGAGGTCCTCCTCGGAGTCGGCGTCGAGCTCCACGAGGGCCTGCGCCTCGACGATCATGCGCTGCTCCTCGCCGTCCCAGGCGAGGGCCATGGTGCCGACCCGGAACTCCTCCTCGATGGGGGTGTCCAGGGGGCCGGTGTCGGTGATCTCGGTGGGCACCACGGCCGGCACCGCCGCGCTGCCGCCGCTGCGGCGCACCACCTCGTCCAGCAGTTCGTCCATGCGCTCGGCGAGCGCGGCGACCTGGGTCTTCTCCAGGGCCACGCTGGTCACCCGGGATCCGGCCGTGGCCTGGAGGAAGAACGTACGGCGCCCGGGCAGTCCGACCGTACCGGCCACGAAGCGGTCCGGGGGGTCGTAGAGGAACACCTGACGGGACACGTCCTGTCTCCATTGATTCGTGGGTCGACATCGACATCGGGACCGACCGGCCGCCGTGCGGACGCTCGGCTGCGAACAAGTACGGCGCTACTGCGACCGCTTCACCCTACTGCGGCGGACGATCACGGTGCGCCCGCACCGCCCCCGACCGGTGCGTCCCCGCCCGGAGGTTCCTCGTGCGGCACCAGGGACGCGAAGTCACCCGTGTCTCCGAGGCGCACGAGAAACGGCCTGAGACGGGTGTAGCGGATCGCGGTGATGGAACACGGTTCCACGGCAATCCGCTGGAACAGGTCGAGATGAAGTCCTAGTGCGTCCGCGACGAGGGACTTGATGATGTCGCCGTGCGAGCACATCAGGTACACGGCGTCGGGGCCGTGATCACGCTCCACGCGCGCGTTCCACTCGCGTACCGCCTCGGCGGCCCGGGTCGCCATCGACCGCATCGACTCGCCTGCGGGGAACGCGGCCGTCGACGGATGCGCCTGCACGACCTCCATCAGCGGCTCGTCCTTGAGCTCGGCGAGCTTGCGTCCGGACCAGTCGCCGTAGTGGCACTCCCCGATCCGCTCGTCGGTGTGGACGGGCAGCCCGGGACGGGCGTCGAGCAGCGGCCGGATCGTCTCCTGGCAGCGTTGCAGCGGGCTGGTGACCACCTCGGCGATCGGCAGCTCGGCGAGCCGCCCGGGCAGTGCGGCGGCCTGCGCGGCCCCGCGCTCGTCGAGAGCGACACCGGGCGTCCAGCCGGCGAGCACTCCCTCGGTGTTGGCGGTGGAACGTCCGTGCCGGACCAGGATCAACGTGGGCATGCGGCCCAGGGTAGGCGCACGCCGCCCGCCGCAGGGGCCCGGAGTCCCCGCGGGGGCGGCCAGGGCCGAGATCCCCACGGTGATCGTGGGGATCTACGGCGGCGTATCGGCGGTCATCGGACTCATGGCCGCCCTGGAGGTGAGGCCCGGCCTGCTCCGGCGTCAGGCGAATTCGGGTGCAGCGGCCGCGGGGCCGCCGAGGGCGTTGCGGCGCTCCGGCATCTTCAGGGACACCATGCGCCGCCAGCCGCCGAGCCGCTCGTACCAGTACACGGCGTGGATGCCGAACGCGAGCACCGCCGCCTTCGGCTTCGACCAGCCGAGGATGCGGCCCATGTGGGCCATGACCGCGAGACTGACGTCGCGGTAGATCCGGATCTCCGCGAGCGCGCACTCACGCAGGGTCCGCTGGATGGCCCGGCCGTGCCCGGCGTACGCGAAGCGCAGCAGTTCCTCGTGGCAGTAGGCGAGGTGGTTGTCCTCGTCGTTGGAGATCATCCTGACCGCACGGCCGAGGTCGGGGTGGTCGCCGAAGTACTTGCGCAGCATCTCCATCTCCTCGGAGGCGCGCTGTTCGGTGACCCGGCTGTGCGAGAGGTACGTGATGATGTCCTGGACGGTGAGCGGCTCGTCGCGCCCCAGCTTGTCGTGGGCGAGGCCGATGCCGTTCTGCTCCAGAAGCATGGTGTAGTCGGTCTCGGACGGTACGGGGACGGGTTCGAGGCCGCGCTTCTTCATCAGGGCGTTGAAGATCCGCCCGTGCTTGTCCTCGTCCGCACCGTGGCGGGTGATCTTGGGGGCGAGTTCGCGCTCACCGGCGGGGACGAGCGCGGCGATGCGGGCGTTCTCCCAGCCGCCCTGTGCCTCACCGCTGGCCGCGATGGAGCAGAACAGCCGGAAGGACTCGTCGTTGTCGAGGATCTCCTGGAACAGACTCTTGGCCGAAAGCATCTGTGGGCACCTCTCTGCAGGATTCCGCAAAGAACGAGTCAAAGGGGCGCGCCAGGGTGGTGCAACAGTTCTGTCGGACAACTCAGCCAAAAGAAGGACCGACGGGGTCGCGTCGGGTGCGTAACCGCGCGCGTGTCGGCGCGTTGTTCCCGCTGACGGCCGCGGCGGGGAAGACCCCGAGCCCCCACCACGGCCGCTGAGACTTATCCACGTGAGACTTGTCCACGCCTGCGACGAGGTGCGGTTACGCGAGCCCGGCCCGCTCCAGGGCCTCCGAACCGGCCCGCAGTGAGGCGAGCCGCTCGTCCAGGGTGAAGCCCGCGGGGGCCAGGCTGAGCGTGGTGACTCCCGCCTCGGCGTAGGCCTTCATCCGGTCGGCGATCCGGTCCACGGAGCCGAGCAGCGTGGTCTGGTCGATCAGCTCGTGCGGTACGGCGGCCGCGGCGCCCTGCTTGTCGCCGGACAGGTACTTCTCCTGGATCTCGGCGGCCTCCTTCTCGTAGCCCATGCGCTGGGCGAGCTGGTTGTAGAAGTTCTGCTTGGGGCTGCCCATGCCGCCGACGTACAGCGCGGTGTACGGGCGGAAGGTGTCGGCGAGGGCCGTCACGTCCTTGTCGTCGCCGACGGCGAGGGGCAGGGTGGGGCAGACGTCGAAGCCGTCCATGGTCTTGCCGGCCTTCTCGCGGCCTGCCCGCAGGTGCTTGATCGCGGTGTCCTCGAGGTGGGCCGCGGAGGGGAAGATCAGGAGGGCGCCGTCGGCGATCTCGCCGGTCTGTTCGAGGTTCTTGGGGCCGATCGCGGCGATGTAGAGCGGGATGTGCTCACGCTGCGGGTGGACCGTGAGCTTGATCGGCTTGCCGGGGCCGCCGGGGAGGGGAAGGGTCCAGTGCGTGCCCTCGTAGGTGAGGCGTTCGCGGGTCATGGCCTTGCGGACGATCTCGACGTACTCGCGGGTGCGGGCGAGGGGCTTGTCGAACTTGACGCCGTACCAGCCCTCGGAGACCTGCGGGCCGGAGACGCCCAGGCCGAGGCGGAAACGGCCGCCGGACAAGGAGTCGAGGGTGGCGGCGGTCATGGCGGTCATCGCGGGCTGGCGGGCCGGGATCTGGAAGATGGCCGAGCCGACGTCGATGCGCTCCGTCTGGGCGGCGACCCAGGTGAGCACGGTGGCGGCGTCGGAGCCGTAGGCCTCGGCGGCCCAGCAGACGGCGTAGCCGAGGCGGTCGGCCTCCTGGGCGACGGCGAGATTGTCCGCGTCCATTCCGGCGCCCCAGTAGCCGAGGTTGATCCCGAGCTGCATGGCCTTCCCCTTACTGATCAGTAACGTCCTTTGTGGCGTCGACATTAGCGTGAGGGTGGTGGATCGCCCAGATTGTGGGTGGGGTGCGGGCGTGCGGGGCCGGGAAATCGGTTGTCCACAGGCCCCCACGGCACCAGTTCCGGCCAGTAATCTCGGCGCTCATGGAGCAGAGGCATCTCGGCCGTACCGGCCTGCGTGTGTCCCGTATCGGACTCGGCACCCTGACCTGGGGGCGGGACACCGATGAGCATGATGCCGCGGACCTGTTGAAGACGTTCTGGGAAGCCGGCGGGACACTCGTGGACACCGCGGACGTCTACGGGGACGGGGAGGCCGAGTATCTGCTCGGGCGTCTCATGGAAGGGCTGGTGCCGCGGCGGGACCTGGTCATCTCGACCAAGGCCGGGAGCGTACCGGATCCGGACCGGCGGTTCGACGGGTCGCGGGGGCATCTGCTGGCCGCGCTGGACGCCTCGCTCGCGCGACTCGGTACCGACTATGTCGATCTGTGGCACGTCCACGCCTTCGACCCGGGCACGCCCCTGGAGGAGACGCTCCAGGCGCTGGACATCGCGGTGAGCAGCGGCCGGGCGCGGTATGCGGGCGTGTCCAACTTCTGCGGCTGGCAACTGGCGAAGGCCGCGACCTGGCAGCTAGCAGCGCCCGGTCTGCGGACCCGGCTGGCGAGTACGCAGATGGAGTACTCGCTGCTGCAGCGCGGCGTCGAGCGGGAGGTGCTGCCGGCCGCGGTGGATCTGGGCCTCGGGCTGTTGCCGTCGTCGCCGTTGGGGCGTGGTGTGCTGACGGGCAAGTACCGCGGCGACGCCATGCCGCCGGACTCACGGGGCGCCTCGGAGCACCTGGCACTCTTCGTCGAGCCGTACCTCGACGACACGGCCGGCCGCATCGTGGACGCCGTGGCGACCGCGGCGGACGGGCTGGCCGTCACCCCGCTCCAGGTGGCCCTGGCCTGGGTCCGGGACCGGCCCGGCGTGGTCGCCCCGATCGTCGGCGCGCGCAACGCGCAGCAGCTCACAGGGGCATTGTCAGTGGAGGCGCTTAGTCTTCCTGACGAGATCTGCCGGGCGCTCGACGATGTGTCGGCGCCCGTGCACCGCTATCCCGATCACGACTGGAGCACGCTGTGAGCACGGACCCGGAGACCACCGAGGACGCCGCGCCGGAGACCCCGGGCGCACCGGCGGAGGGCGGCGCCCCGGAGACCGAGGCCGCACAGGACGCCCAGGACACCCAGGGCACGAGCGCCGCCGCCGGTGAGTTGTCGGAGGCGGAGGCCGAGCTGGCTGCCCAGCGGGTCGAGCGGGAGCGGATCGAACGGCGCAAGGCGGAGAAGAAGGCGCCCATCGAGGCCGGGACCAAGCTCAGCGGGACCGCCGCCGATCTGCTGGCAGCCGTCCGCGCCGTGGAGAGCGGCGAGAAGCCTCCCGCCGCCGTCTTCGAGGAGCCCCCGCCCCGGCGGCCGGCTCGGGAGCCGGTGCAGCGGCCGCAGCCGGTGACCCCCACCGCCGCCCCGGCCCCCGCGGCGGAGCTCGTGGAGTCCGTACGGCGGGTGCTGAGCGACGGTGGCGCTCCCGAGGCGCTCGGTCCGCAGGTCGCCGCGGTGCTGGGCGAGGGTGCGGACGATCTGCTGCGCGCCGATCCGTGGCAGTTGCTGCGGGTCGGCGGAGTGCGCCCCGAGCAGGCCGACGGGTTCGCGCGGGCCCTGCTGGGCGCTCGGTGCGGGCCCGACGACGAGCGGCGGGGCCGGGCCGTCACCGTCTGGCTGCTGGAACAGGCGGCGCTCGCCGGGCACACCGCCCTGGAGATGCCGGCGCTCGTCGCCGCCCTGGCCCAGCGGAGCGTGCCCGACCCGGACGCGGCCGTGCAGAGCGCCCTGGCGGAGGGCGAGGCCCTGGCGTTCCAGGACGGCCTGGAGGAGTCGGGCGAGGACGAGGAGGCGGGCGAGGAGCGCCCTGTGCGGGTGCTCGTCGGGCTGGAACGGTACGCGCTCGCGGAGGAGAGCCTCGCCGACGGTCTGGCCCGCCTGATCAACTCGGTGCCCAAGGAGGACGGTTCGGCCGAGGAGTGGGAGCGGGCCGCGCCGGCCGCCGAGGGGTCGGCCGCCGAGCTGATCCGCGCGGTCGCCCGGCACGGGCTGGTGCTGCACACGGGTGGTGAGGCGGGCCGGGCCGAGGCCGCGGCGCTGGTGGATGCGGCGCGTGGTGTGGGCCTGCGTGTCTGGGCCGCCACCCACAGTCCCGTCGGCCGGGGGCGGTTCGCGGAGCTGGTGCGGGAGGAGTCCGGGGTCGCCACCGTCGCCGGGCTGCTGTCCGGTGCCGAGGGGCCGGGGCGCGAGCCGGACGGTGCGCTGGACCTCGATCTCCTGGTCGTGCTCGACGCGCCCCAGCTCGATGTGGAGGCCGCGGCCCTGCTCACCGAGTCGCTGCCGGACGGTGCCCGGCTGGTGCTGTCCGGGGATCCGGCGGTGCTGTGGTCCGTGGGGCCCGGGCGGGTGTTCGCGGATCTGCTGGCGGTGCGCAGGTGCCCCCAGGTCGCCTCGCGGCGGCCGGACCCCGGTCCGCTGGGCGAGTTGGTCTCCGGCATCGGCGTGGGCGAGCTGCTCCAGGTCGACGCGCCGGGCAAGGAGGTCGTGATCGTGCCGGTGCGGGACGCGGGTGAGGCCGTGCACCGGACCGTGCAGCTCGTTGCGGACTCGGTGCCGCGGGCGATCGGCGTGCCCACCGAGCAGACGGTGGTCATCACGCCGGGGCATGGCGGCGCTGCCGGGACGCGTGCGCTGAACGCCGCGCTGAAGGAGCGGCTCAATCCCGGTCCCGGCCGGTTCGGCGGCTTCGACGCCGGGGACCGGATCGCCTACTCCCCCACGCCGGGACGTACGGTGCCGGGCCAGGTGGTCGGGGCCGACGCCGCGGGGCTTCATCTGTCGTGCTCCGGCGAGAGCGTCGTCGTACCGAAGGAGCGGGTGGAGCAGTCCGTCCGGCACGGGTGGGCGCTGACGGCGCACCAGGCGGTGGGCGGCCGGTGGCCCGCCGTGGTGGTGGTGCTGCCCGGGGATGCCGCGCAGGCCCTCAGCCGCCCGTGGGTGTACACGGCGTTCGGGCGGGCGCAGCGCCATCTGTCGGTGGTGCACGGTGTGGAGCAGGCCCTGCCGCGCGCTGTCGCAGAAACCCCGGCAAAGCCCCGCACAACCCGCCTGCCCCTGCTCCTGACCGTGCAGGTGCCGACGGCCGGCTGAGCGGCCGCAGGTGCGGCTTCAGGAGCCCGCCCACCGGCGTTGTGGCTGGGCAGGGCTGGGTCGCGCGGCCCGGCGCTGACGGGGTGCCCCCAGAGGGGGGACCCCAGCGCCCACCTCCCCCACGCTCGGCTTCGCTCGCGCCGGGGGGGAACCCCATGAGCGGGGCCCCATCGCCCTGGGGGCGCCTCCCAGGCCCTTAAGGCACTGGGGGAGGCATGACTGCCCGCAGCTCCACCGGGGGACGAGCTCAGCGGTCCGCGTCCAGAGGTTCCAGGTCCTCGTCCCCGTCCAGCTCCGGTTCGTCCTCGAGATCGTCGTCGGTCTCTTCCTCGTCCTCGAGATCCTCGAGATCCTCGATGTCCTCGAGGTCGTCGATCTCGTCGTCGAAGACCGCGCTGACGTCGAAGCGGCAGACCACGTGCTGCGGATCGATGCTCTCGAAGGGTGCCTCCAGCCACTCGCCGGGGCCGGCCGGTTCCTCCGCGGCCGTGACCCACAGTGTGGAGTCGCCTTCCTCCAGCCCGAACTCCTTGTGGCGGGAGGCGATCTCGTCCGGTTCGAACTCCCCGAAGAGGGTGCCCAACGCCCCGTGGACCGTGCCGACGGCCTCCTCGCCCGTACCCTCGTCGTCGGCCGCCTCGATCCGCTGGGCCTGCGCCAGCAGTCGCTGTGGTTCCGCCACCGCGTAGTCGCGGCGGATCAGCACACTGAGCGCGTTCGGTTCCTCGGGACCCGTGTACGGCGGCAGCGTTTCCTCCGCACCGGGGATCTCGAAGGGTGTGACCTCGTCGTAGCGGTCGTAGAGCAGCTCGTCGTACGCCTCTGCGGCCGCGGCCAGCTGGTTGAACGCCTCGTAGACGGCCGGGTCGTCCTCGCCCGACCTGCGTTCGACCGCGGCCAGATGGCGGTCGAGCGCGGTCTTGATCGCCTCGGCGGCGGCGCGTACCTCAGCAGCGGTGGGCTGCGCAGCATCAGACATAGTGCAGACGCTATCCGTACCCGGCCTGTGCCCGCACAATAGATTCGATGCCGGAATACGAATTTGTCGACGTGTACGTGCCGCGCGGGGTCTCCCGCAAGGACACCACACGCTTGCTGACGGACCATGCCGAGTACGGACACTGGGAGTTGCATCGCCTGAGCCTGCTGCGCGACGGCAGTCGCAGGGTGCGGTTGCGGCGGCGGATCATCCGCCAGGTGCGCGCCACCTGGTGAGCTGAGGTGCCGAAGTGGAGCGGACCCCCGTGGCGGGGCCCGATCCACTTCGGGTTGCGCTCTTATGCCGACGCCCGCGCCCGGCGGTACAGGACCGCCCCGCCCAGCAGCGCGCCCGCGCCCAGTGAGACGGCGGCGCCGATCGGCAGCTCGCTGCCCGTTTCGGCGAGCGCACCGGTGCCGCGGGGCTGCGCGACGGACCGGCCGCCGGGCCGGTTGCCGTCGGTGGAGCCGTCGTCACCCGGCGTCTCGCCGCCCGGCGTGGGCGGGTTGCTCGGGGTGCCGGGCTCCTCCGGGTCACCGGGGTTGCCCGGGTTGCCCGGGTTTTCCGGCGTCCCGGGCGGCGTCGTACCGTCGCCGCCCCCGGGCGGGGTGGTGTGACCGCCGCCGGAGCCGTCGTTCGCGCAGTCGTTGCCGACGGCGGTGTTGCCGACGCCGATGACATCGACGCTGTTGCCGCAGACGTTGACCGGCACGTGCACCGGCGCCTCGACGTGGTTGCCCGAGCCGACGCCCGGAGAGCCGTCGGCGTGCCCGCCGGCCTGCGCACCGGAGCCGTCCGTGTCGCCGTGGCCGCCGGACGAGTCGTTGTCGTTGCTGTGATTGGCGCAGGAGTTGCCGGCCGACGGGTTGAGCACCCCGACGACGTTGACGGTGTTGCCGCAGACGTTGACCGGTACGTGCACCGGCGCCTGCACGGTGTTGCCGGAGAGCACTCCGGGCGAGTTCGAACTGGAGCCGCTCGCACCCGAGTCGGCGTGGGCGTGGCCGCCCGCCGCGGCGAACACGCCGGTCGCGGCCGCCACGGTCATCAGGCCCTTGCGGGTAATCTGTCGCATTGCTGAATCTCTGCCTTCCCCCTCATGACCAACGTGAAAAGACCGGTCGGTCCCGGAGCGCATTGGGCGCGTTCCGGGACCGACGGCATGGACGAACCTCAGAAAGGCAGCGTCACTTGTTGATGCAGGTGTTGCCGAAGGCGGGGTTCAGCAGGCCGATCACGGAGACCGTGTTGCCGCAGACGTTCACGGGAATGTGCACGGGAGCCTGAACAACGTTGCCGGACGCGATGCCCGGGGAGTGCACGGCAGCACCCTGAGCACCGGAGTCGGCGACGGCCATGCCCGCGCCCGCGAGAACCAGCCCACCGGTGGCAGCCGCAGCAGCGACGACCTTCTTGATCATTATTCCTCCTTGTTGGCAATGCGATCACAAGTAGCTGATCGCATCACCTGTAACGAGGAGGAACTAATAGGGCTACGAGCTGATGAGCGCATTCACTCCTGCCGGTCAGGTCCGGTACACGCGGGCGATTTCCGAAGTGTCGTTTCAGCGGGCCAAATCAGGACGCATCGATGAATCGGTCGAGCACCCGCACGCCGAACTGCAGCCCCTCGACCGGCACTCGCTCATCGACCCCGTGGAACATGCCGGCGAAGTCCAGCTCCGGCGGCAGCTTCAGCGGCGCGAAGCCGAAGCAGCGGATGCCGAGGTCGTCGAAGGACTTGGCGTCGGTGCCGCCGGAGAGCATGTACGGCACGGCCCGCGCGATGGGGTCCTCGGCGCCGAGCGCGCTCTGCATGGCGTCGACGAGCTTGCCGTCGAAGTCGGTCTCCAGGGCCTTGTCGGCGTGCACGTCCTCCCGCTTCACGCGCGGGCCGAGCAGCCGGTCGAGGTCGGCGAGGAACTCCTCCTCGTAGCCGGGCAGGAACCGTCCGTCGACGTGGGCGGTTGCCTGGCCCGGGATGACGTTGACCTTGTAGCCGGCGCCGAGCATGGTGGGCGCGGCCGAGTTGCGCAGGGTGGCACCGATCATCTTGGCGATGCCGCCGAGCTTGGCGAGGGTCTCGTCCATGTTCTCCGGGTCGAGCTCGGTGCCGAGCGCGTCGGAGAGTTCGTCGAGGAAGGACCGCACGGTCTTGGTGACCCGCACCGGCCACTTGTGCCGGCCGAGCCGTCCGACGGCCTCGCACAGTTCGGTGATCGCGTTGTCGTTGTTCGTCATCGAGCCGTGGCCCGCGGTGCCGTCCACGGTGAGCCGCATCCAGTGCATGCCCTTCTGGGCGGTCTCGACGAGGTAGAGCCGCAGTTTCTCGTTGACGGTGAAGGAGAATCCGCCGACCTCGCCGATGGCCTCGGTCACGCCCTCGAACAGGTCGGGGTGCTTGTCGACGAGGTGGCGTGCGCCCCAGGTCCCGCCGGCCTCCTCGTCGGCCAGGAACGCCAGCACGATGTCCCGCGGGGGCTTGCGGCCGGTGCGCAGCCGGTCGCGGACGACCGCGAGGGTCATCGCGTCCATGTCCTTCATGTCGACGGCCCCTCGGCCCCACACGCATCCGTCGGCGATCTCGCCGGAGAACGGGTGGTGGGTCCAGTCGGCCGCGTTGGCCGGGACGACATCGAGGTGCCCGTGGATGAGCAGCGCGGGCCTGGACGGGTCCTCGCCCTCGATGCGGGCCACGGTGGAGGCGCGGCCCGGGTGGGATTCCAGGATCCGCGGTTCGAGGCCCACCTCGGCGAGCTTCTCGGCGACGTACTCGGCCGCCTTGCGCTCACCCGGACCCGAGTGGTCGCCGTAGTTGCTGGTGTCGATCCGGATCAGCTCGCGGCAGAGGTCGACGACCTCGTCCTGGCCGGTGACGCCTTCGGTCGTGCCCGTCTGGCTCACGCTGTTTCCTCCCGCAGTCGCCGCTGGTGGTCCCCCTCATCCTCCCCCCGAGGCGGGTCGCGCCCCAAGACCGGTCCCGGCCCGTCACACGGCGTTCACGACGTCCCGGGGACGCTCGGGGTGTGATCGGCCACCCTCGAAAGCCTGGTAATGTTTACGTCGTCGCCGCGGGGGAAACCCAGCGCGACAGACACCTTGTCCGGGTGGCGGAATGGCAGACGCGCTAGCTTGAGGTGCTAGTGCCCTTTATCGGGCGTGGGGGTTCAAGTCCCCCCTCGGACACCAACGAGACCCCTGTTCACCAGGGGTCTTTTGCTTTCCCGGTGCACCCGTCGACTGTGTGGGCCATCTCTCCCCCGGCGCGAAGATCCCGAGGTCACGCGGTACACCCGGCTGCCCGCGCACGCCTCGAACGGCGCCCTCAAGTGGCCGCCGAGCAACGGGAAACCTAACGTCGTACTAAAATTTCCGGCTTGTTACGGAGCTGGAGCCGGACAACCCCAGGCAGACCTGCGGGCCCGCCAGCGCCCCGGAGGCTTCCGGGATCGAGACGCGAGGACCCGATGGCAGCCATACACGAGAGCAGTGCTCTCGGCCTGCTCGACGAAGAGATCCGCGAGCGGTTCGGTGACACGGCACGTTTCTCCGGGGGGCCGGCGGCCTCCCCGCGCACCCTCGTCGACATCTTCGACGCGTCCGTACGGGCCTACCCGGACGAACTCGCCCTGGACGACGGCACCACGCGTCTCACCTACCGTGCGCTGGCCGTGCAGGTGGAGCGGCTGCGGGCCCGGCTCGCGGCGGCCGGGGTGGGGCTCGGGGACCGGGTGGGGGTGCGGGTTCCGTCCGGCACGAACGATCTCTACGTGGCGATCCTCGCCGTGCTCGCGGCCGGTGCCGCCTATGTCCGGTGGACGCCGAGGATCCGGACGAGCGGGCCGAGTTGGTGTTCGGGGAGGCGGACGTACGGGCCGTCGTCGGGGGGGGCACGAGGTGACCGTGGGCGGGCGGTCCGAGGCTCCCGCGGCCCGGCCCGGGGTCGAGCACGACGCGTGGATCATCTTCACCTCCGGGTCGACCGGGAAGCCCAAGGGCGTCGCCGTGAGCCACCGCAGTGCCGCCGCGTTCGTGGATGCCGAGGCCGCGCTGTTCCTCACGGAGGATCCGATCGGGCCCGGGGACCGGGTCATGGCGGGGCTGTCCGTGGCGTTCGACGCGTCCTGCGAGGAGATGTGGCTGGCGTGGCGGTACGGGGCCTGTCTGGTGCCCGTGCCCCGGTCGCAGGTGCGCAGTGGTGCCGATCTCGGGCCGTGGCTGGTCGAGCAGGAGATCACCGTGGTGTCGACCGTGCCCACGCTGGCCGCGTTGTGGGAGCCGGAGGCCCTGGGCGACGTACGGCTGCTGATCTTCGGCGGTGAGGCCTGTCCGCCCGAGCTGGTGCAGCGGCTGGTGACGGAGGGGCGCGAGGTCTGGAACACGTACGGGCCGACCGAGGCGACCGTCGTGGCCTGTGCGTCGCTGCTGGGCAACGAGGAGACGGTGCGGATCGGGCTGCCGCTCAGAGGGTGGGAGCTGGCCGTCGTCGACGAGGCCGGGGAGCCCGTGCCGATGGGTGGCAGTGGGCAGTTGGTGATCGGCGGGGTCGGGCTCGCCCGGTATCTCGACGCCGAGAAGGACGCGGAGAAGTACGCGCCGCTTCGGTCGCTGGGGTGGGAACGGGCGTACCGGAGCGGCGATCTGGTGCGGGCCGAGCCCGAGGGGCTGGTCTTCCTCGGGCGGGCCGACGAGCAGATCAAGCTCGGCGGGCGGCGCATCGAGCTCGGTGAGGTGGACGCCGCGCTGCAGGCGCTGCCCGGGGTCGCGGGTGCCGCGGCCGCCGTGCGGAGCGCACGGAGCGGGAACCAGCTCCTCGTCGGCTATGTCGTCACCCAGGAGGGATGGGACGCGGGGGCGGCGGTGGAGCGGCTGCGGGCCGAGTTGCCCGCGGCGCTGGTGCCGCTGCTCGCGCCGGTCGACGACCTGCCGACCCGCACGTCCGGCAAGGTCGACCGGAACGCGCTGCCGTGGCCCCTGGAGGGGCTTCAGGCCGGCGGCAAGGCCGAACAGTTGTACGGCACCGAGGCCTGGCTGGCCGAGCAGTGGACCGAGGTCCTCGGCATACCGGTCACCGCGGCCGCCGACGACTTCTTCGCGATCGGCGGCAGCAGCCTGGCCGCCGCTCAGCTCACGACGCGGCTGCGCACCCGCTATCCGAGCGCCGCCGTCCTCGACATCTATCAGCAGCCCACGCTGCGCAAACTGGCCCGCCGGCTCGAGGAGTCCGCGCAGGACGACGGCGCCGCCAGGGTCGTGGCGCCGGTGCCGCGGCGGGCGCAGACAGTCCAGCTGCTGCTGCTCGTACCGCTGTTCACGCTGCTCGGGCTGCGCTGGACCGTCGTACTCGCCGCGCTCGGGAACGTCCTGACCGCCTGCTCCTGGCTGCCGACCGCCCCGTGGTGGCTCATCGGGGCCGGTGCCGTGCTGTTCTTCAGTCCGCCGGGGCGGCTCGGGATCGCCGCGGGCGGGGCGCGGCTGCTGCTGCGGGGTGTGCAGCCGGGGCGGTATCGGCGCGGTGGGAGCGTTCATCTGCGGCTGTGGGCCGCGGAGCGGCTGGCGGAGGTCAGTGGGGCGACCTCACTGACCGGGTCGTGGCTGGAGCGGTACGCGCGGGCGCTGGGCGCCAAGGTCGGACCGGACGTGGACCTGCACTCGCTGCCGCCGGTCACCGGCATGCTCAAGCTGGGCCGGGGCGCGGCCGTGGAGTCCGAGGTCGATCTGTCCGGGTACTGGCTGGACGGCGACCGACTGGAGATCGGGCCGGTCAAGGTCGGTGCGCATGCCGTCGTCGGCACGCGCAGCATGCTCTTTCCGGGCGCCCGCGTGGGCAAACGGGCCGAGGTGGCGCCCGGTTCGGCCGTCGCCGGGCAGGTTCCGACCGGGCAGCGGTGGGCGGGTGCGCCGGCCGTGAAGCTGGGGAAGGCCAAACGGAACTGGCCGAAGGAGCGGCCGCAGCGGGGTGCCTGGTGGCGGGCGATGTACGGGGTGACGGGCTTCGCGCTGAGCGCCCTCCCCGTTGTCGCCGCCGCTGTCGCGCTGCTGGTGGCGGGCCTGTTCGTCGGCCCGGACGCCGGGCTCGCGGAGGCCCTGCGCGGGGCCGCGCTCGCGCTGGTGCCGGCGACGCTCGCCTTCGGGCTGGCGTACGCACTGCTGATCCTGGTCGCCGTACGGCTGCTGAGCCTGGGGCTGGGCGAGGGGACGTATCCCACGCACAGCCGGACCGGCTGGCAGGCGTGGACCGTCACTCAGCTGATGGACCGCTCCCGGGACACGCTGTTCCCGCTGTACGCCGGGCTGGTCACGCCGGTGTGGCTGCGGCTGCTCGGGATGCGGATCGGGCGCGGTGCGGAGGTGTCGACGGTGCTCGCGCTGCCCAGCCTGACCACGGTGGGTGAGGGCGCGTTCCTCGCCGACGACACGTTGACCGCGCCGTACGAGCTCGGCGGCGGCTGGATGCGGATCGGGCGCGCTCAGATCGGGCGGCGGGCGTTCCTCGGCAACTCGGGGATGACCGCGCCGGGGCGCAGTGTGCCGGACGGCGGGCTGGTGGGCGTTCTGTCCGCGACGCCGAAGAAGGCCAAGAAGGGCAGCTCCTACCTCGGGCTGCCGCCGGTCAAGCTGCCGCGCAGTGCGGCCGACGGGGACCGGAGCCGGACGTACGACCCGCCGGCGCGGCTGCTGTGGGCGCGTGGGCTGGTGGAGCTGTGCCGGATCGTGCCGGTGTTCTGCTCGGCGGGGCTGGCCGTGCTGACGGTGGCGGCGCTGTGTGCGCTGGGCGGCTGGGCGTGGCTGCTGGGCGGGCTGGTGCTGCTCGCGGCGGGCGTCGTGGCGGGTGTGGTCTCCGTGGTGGCGAAGTGGGTGCTCGTGGGGCGGCACCGCAGCGGGGAGCATCCGCTGTGGAGCGCCTTCGTGTGGCGCAACGAGCTGGCGGACACGTTCGTGGAGGTGCTGGCCGTGCCGTGGCTGGCGGGGTCGGTGCCGGGTACGCCGGTGATGACGGCCTGGCTGCGCGGGCTCGGGGCACGGATCGGCAGGGGTGCCTGGGTGGAGAGCTACTGGCTGCCCGAGGCGGATCTGGTGACGCTGGAGGACGCGGTCACCGTGAACCGGGGCTGTGTGCTGCAGACGCACCTCTTCCACGACCGGATCTTGCGGACGGATACTGTGGTTCTCCGTGAGGGCGCGACGCTGGGTCCTGGCGGAATCGTCCTGCCCGGCAGCACGGTCGGGGCCCGTACGACACTGGGTCCCGCGTCGTTGGTGATGGCTGCGGAGTCCGTTCCCGACGACACCCGCTGGCTGGGCAACCCGATCGAGGCATGGCGCCGCTGAGTGCTCTTACGGCGACGGGGGACGAGGAACGTCGTACGAGCACAGCGCAGGGAGCAGACGCAGCAGTGGCAGTTCAGCAGTCCGTGGGAGCGGACCCGTACTTCCCCGACAACGGTGATCCCCGTTACCGGGTGCACCGCTATGAACTCGCGCTGGACTACCGCCCGGGACCCAACCGGCTGGCCGGCACGGCCCGGATCAACGCGATAGCGGGGCGGGCGGCGCTCGCCGAGTTCCAGCTCAACCTGGCCGACTTCAGGATCGGCCGAGTGCGGGTGGACGGGCGGCAGGCGCACTACACCCACCGGGGCGGCCGACTGCGGATCCGGCCCGCCAAGCCGCTGCGGGCCGGGGCCGCGTTCACCGTGGAGGTGCACTGGTCGGGCAACCCCAAGCCGGTGAACAGCCCCTGGGGCGGGCTCGGCTGGGAGGAGCTGGCGGACGGGGCGCTGGTGGCGAGCCAGCCGGTCGGGGCGCCGTCCTGGTACCCGTGCAACGACCGGCCGGCCGACAAGGCGTCGTACCAGATCTCGGTCACCACACCGTCCGCGTACGCGGTGGTGGCGGGCGGGCGGCTGCTGACCCGGACGACGAAGGCCTCGACGACCACCTGGGTGTACGAGCAGTCGGCGCCGACGTCCAGCTATCTGGTGGGGCTGTCCATCGGGAAGTACCAGACGGTGCTGCTGGGCGATCCGGGGCCGGGCGGTGTGCCGCAGCACGGGCACATTCCGGCGCATCTGCTGCCGGAGTTCTCGCGGGACTTCGCGCGCCAGCCGGCGATGATGGAGCTGTTCCAGGAGCTGTTCGGGCCGTACCCGTTCGAGGAGTACGCGGTCGTCGTGACCGAGGAGGAGCTCGACGTCCCCGTCGAGGCACAGGGGTTGTCGCTGTTCGGCGCCAACCATGTGGACGGGGCGCGGGGTTGGGAGCGGCTGGTGGCGCACGAGCTGGCGCATCAGTGGTTCGGGAACAGTGTGTCCATCGCCGACTGGCGGCATATCTGGCTGAACGAGGGGTTCGCGAAGTACGCCGAGTGGCTGTGGTCGGAGCGATCGGGCGGGCGGACGGCGCAGCAGCACGCCGCGGCCGCGCACCGGTTGCTCGCCGGGAAGGCGCAGGATCTGAAGCTGGCCGATCCGGGGCGCAAGCTGATGTTCGACGACCGGCTGTATCAGCGGGGCGGGCTCGTCGTGCATGCGGTGCGGTGTGCGCTGGGTGACGAGGTCTTCTTCCAGATGCTGCGCGGGTGGGCGGGCCTGCACCGGGGTGGTGCCGTGACGACGGCGACCTTCACCGCGCATGTGGCCCGCTTCGCGTCCGAGCCGCTGGACGAGCTGTTCAGGGCGTGGCTGGAGGAGCCGGCGCTGCCGCCCCTGCCGGAACAGGAGCTGCGGATTCCGGTGCGGCCGGCTCATCCACCGAGCGCTTCCTAGGAGTTCGGCACCTTCAGCTTGTCCCAGCTGAACTTGCCGGGGATGCCGTCCGCGTCCTTGCCCTTGAAGCCGAGTTTCTGTTGCCAGGCCTGGTAGGAGCGGCGGTCGGCCTCCGTCCACTCGGGGCCCGGGCCCTCCTCGTAGCGGCTGCAGCCCTCGGCGACGAGACGGCGGCCCATGGCGGTGATGACCGGGGAGTTCTGGCCGACGTGGAAGAAGCCGCTGCCGGGGAAGGGCTCGTACGTCGGCCTGGGCTGCGGTTGCGGCTTCGGGTCGGGCGCCTGGGGCTTGCCGCCGAGCCGCTGGGCGATGCGCCTGCGCATGCCGTCCATCGTGAAGCCGCGCGGGTCCACCTTGCCCGGCTGCCACTCCTTGTGGCCGATGACGGAACGTTCGGACCAGCCGTGGTGGCGGCAGATCGCGGCGGCCACCTTCTCGATGGCCTCCTTCTGCGCCTCGGGCCAGGGGTCCTTGCCGTTGCCGAGGTTGATGCACTCGAAGCCGTAGAAGTGCCGGTTGCCGTCGGTGTCGGCCTCGTTGTCGGGCGGCAGTTTCGTCTCGTTGATCACCGCGCGCAGGACGTCGCTGTCGCCGAGCCCGGCGTGGTTGGCGCGGCCGTTGCCGACGAGGTGGATGTGGCCCTTCTTGTCGATGACGCCGTGGCAGAGGGGGCCGGGGAGGCTGGAGTAGCCGTCGTAGCAGATGTCGACGGACGCGGCGGTGCCCGAGGTGACGGTGTGGTGGATCATCACGCCGTTGACCGGGCCCCAGGGGCCCTTGCTGTTGCGGTTGTGGTTGCGCCAGTTGCGGACCTCGTGGACCGTCAGGCCCTCCGCGCGCAGGATCTCCACCATCTTGGACGCGCTCAGTGGCTTGGCCATCACTCGTCTCCTTCCACGGCGGCCTCCGCCTGTGCTGTGGTCTGCGACCGTCCGCCGGAGGGGTCGGACTCGGCCGCCAGTTCCTCACGGCGGGCCTGGTCCTCGGCCGCGAGCGTCGCCTCGTCGGCGGCGGGCATGCTGCCGGCCAGCGGGCCGAAGGCGAGGCGCAGATCGACCGCGCTGCCCTCGCCCTTGATCAGAGCCAGCGGGGCGTGGTGGCGGGCGATGCCGGCCGGGGCCTGGAGCAGCGGGCGGCGGGCCGGGTCGGCGGGCCACTCGACGCTGCCGGTGGCGGTGCGGGCGGGAATGATCCAGTGGTCGCCGGTGCGGTAGCTGCCGCCCTTGGCGAAGTAGACCTCGACGCCGTCCTCCAGGGGCAGCCACTCCCCTCGGTGACCGGGACGGCCCCGCCGCGCAGGGCGGTCGTACGGCCCTTGCGCCTGGGGCCCTCGTGGTGGTCCCAGCGGCGCAGGAAGGGGTGGAGGTGGGGCAGGCGGCCGACGCCCGGCGCGGGTTCGGCGGAGAGGCGGACGCGGCGGCCGGGGAGGTCGAGTTCCTCGACACGGAGCAGAGGCAGGGGTTCGAGGCGGGAGGCGTGGGCCGTGTCCGTGAACTCGACGTGGTCGCCGACGTCGAGGTCCAGTTTCCCGTCGTGGCCGAGGGTGGCCAACTGCACCCAGGTGCCGTCGAGTTCGTCGACCGGGAAGACCACGGAGCCGTTCTCCCGGGACCACTTGAAGGTGGCGTCCTTCGCCTCGCCGCCGGCGTGCACCTCGACGCGGTACAGCTGGTTCTCGGGGCCGCGGTAGCGGGCGTCGGGCTTGACCAGGCAGGGGTCCTCGTCGGCGTGGTCGGGGCGTTCGCTGCGGGCGGCCAGCCGGGCCGAGGGGGCGGACCGGCGCTGCGCCCAGTGGGCGAAGGCGGCGCGGACGACCTCCTTGGACGGGTCGGGCTCCTCGATCTCGAGGGCGGCCAGGGACAGCGGCAGGACCTGCCAGACGACCTTGACGCGGGCGGCGGTGTCGGGCATCGCCGCGCCGAGCGCGACCTCGCGCAGCGCCGGGTCCTCGGCCGCGGTCACCGAGCGCTCCCAGACGTGCAGGTAGACCACGAACGGCGACTGCGCGGGCGAGGGCAGCCGGTCGCCCGGCTTCTCCGGGTCCCGGAAGCCGTCGGGCTGGTCCCAGTACGTCCAGTGCCCAAGGGGTTCCGGGGTCTCCTGATCGTCCTCGTCCAGGACGGGGACGCCGGGCGCCGGGCGGCTCGCGTCGCACAGGATGCCGTCGACGTAGTAGCGGCCGCCGTGGATGTGCAGGGTGTCCAGGTCGTGCTTGCCGCCCACGTACTCGATACGGAATCCGGCGGCGTCGCGCGGCCCGCCGTGCGGTCCGATCAGGTCGGCGGCGAGGGTGCGGGCCTGGTGGAGCTGGATCGCGGCCTGCTCGTTGGTGTCGGCGTCGAGCTGGACGCGGCCCTGCTGGGCGACGACCGCGGAGTAGTGCCGTTCCGGGCGGAACGTGAAGCGGGAGAGGTCAGCGTGCATGAAGGGGGTCCCCCTGGTTCAGGAAGGTGCGTGTCAAGTCGGTGGCGGTGCGGCTCACGTCACGAAGAAGATCCCGGCGTCCGTGCCGGCGGGCGTGTACTCCGCGAGGCGGGCGCGCAGGCCGTCCTCGCGCTGCGGCCGGTACAGGTCGTGGAAGGCGCCCATCTCGGCGCCGTCGTCGGCGCCGCGCCGGAGCTCCTTGTCGCAGCGGTCGGCCAACTGCCCGTACCAGGGCGTCCCATAGCGCTGGGAGACGAACAACGGCCGTACGTGAGGGGCCAGGTCCGGTTGGCAGCGGTACCTGCGCGGCGTACGCGACCCGCTGGGGACGTACGAGAAACGCAGACAGCCGATACCGCGGCGGGCCACGTGCAGGCGTCCGGTGAAGACCGAGTTCTCGGCGATGCGGACGGCGTGCGTGTGGATCTCGCCGATGACGGTCGTGCGGTGCAGATGGAGCACCGCATGGGCGTGCCGGCAGTCCGGGGCGGACAGGGCCTCGCGGTCGTCGGCGGTGGCGTCGAGGATGCTGTCGCGCAGATGGATGTCGAGGGGCTCCTCGGTGACCTCGTCGCCGATGACCTCGATGGTACCGAGGATGCTGTGCTCGACCTGGAGGCAGGCGGTGGTGCGCTCCAGGACGATGCTGGGCTCCTCGGGCGAGTGCGGGTCGCACTCGGGTTCCAGGGACCAGCCGGGGACCAGGGTGCTGTGCCGGACCACGACGGCGCCCATGGGGCCGGTGACGTTGATGCCGCGGCCGGTGACGAGGAGTCCGTCGAGGGTGAGGCGGGGGCGTTCGTGCGGGGCGCAGTCGTCGGACACCGCGCGGATGTTGAGGGCGTCGGGGCGGTTGCTGTACCAATCGAGCAGGCGGATGACCGGGCGGGTGCCCTCGGCGGCGCGCAGCTCAAGCCGGTCGCCGGGGTCGAGGTCGAAGTCCAGCTGTTCCTGGTAGGCGCCGCTGTGGGTGATCTCGATGATGCCCTCGGGGCCGGTGCGGTCCGCCCGGCGGTCGTGCTGCCAGGCCCGGTAGGCGTCCATGATCTGCCGGTACGGCTGCCCGGGCCCGACCCGGTAGAAGGTCGCGTCGGGGCGGGGCACGCGGTCGTCCCGGGTGTACTCGCCGCCGCCCAGGTCGGCGCCGGACGCGTAGTGGTAGTCCACCCAGACGCCCTGGCGGGGCGCGGAACGGGAGCCGAAGGCGATGCGGCCCAGCTCGGGGTCGACGGCGACCTGGCCGCGCCTCGGCCGGTAGCGCCAGTCGGACAGGTCGGCGACGACGATGTCCGAGGGCGGCACCGGTGTGTCCTCGCCGTCGCGCCGGATGACGAAGCTCTTGCCGGGGCCGTAGTGGTCCAGCAGCCGGTCGTGGAGCTGTCGGCGGCGGATGAACGCCGGGACGTTGTCGACGGTGGCGATGTGTGTGGGCGACGGCTCCGGGAAGGGCTTGGTGACCAGCGGGGTGTCGTTGCCGAGGATCGAGAAGGTGTAGAGGTTGCGGGCGCGGTCGATGCAGTAGGCCGGGGCGGACGTGAGCGAGTACGCCTTGAGACGCCAGACGAAGAGGGCGACTCCCGCGGGGGTCCAACCGCCCTGCCGGTGATGGGAGTTCGCCCGTCGCACGTCGACCGTACGGGCCGTCGGGGAGAACGGTGCCGGAAGGTCGAGCGCGGCACCGTCGCGGAGGTCGGCGAGACGGCCGCGCTCGATGCGGTGACCCGCGCCGAGCTTCACGGGCTGGTGGTGGGCCACGAGCCGGGACAGCTCCACTGCCCGCGCGGGCCAGCCGGCGACCTGCTCGGACAGCTCCTCCAGCAGGTGCAGCGTGCCTTTGCGGCGGCGGCTCGCGACGGTCGCCGCCACGTCGCGGCGCGGGGCGACGGCCTCGGCGAGCGCGGGGCGGCCCCCGTCGTGCAGGCCGGTGGTGAGGACTCGTTCGTAGCCCGGCAGGGTGTGGTAGCCGACGAGGTCGCCCAGGTACGGCAGCACCCAGGGCGCCGCCGTCTCCACGAACAGGTCCTCATAGCCCTGCTCGACGCCGTCCCGGACGCGGTCCAGCTGCTCGGCCATGACGGCGAGCAGGGCACGCAGGGGCCCGCCCTCCTCGGCGTCGCGCAGCAGATGCCAGCGGGGCAGCAGCGCGGCGAGCGCGTCGGGATCCCTGGATGCCGCCGCTGTCGTGCTCTCGAACTCGACGTCCGGGGACATCACTTGACCTCCGTCAGAATCAGGGTGTCCGCGGCGCGCGGCGACAGCAGGGCGAGCTGGGCCGGGCGGATGCCGCGGAAGACGTACACCGACCGGCCCCTGGGCAGGCGCCGGGTGTCGGTGATGTCGGGGTTGAGGCGCAGGAGTTCGGCGAGCGGGATGCCGTGCCGGGCGCAGATCGCGGAGAGGGTCTCGCCGTCGGCGGCGCTCACGGTGTGGGTCCGCTCGTCGTAGGTCGCCGGGTGGGCCGGCACGTGGGGTTTGGGTGTGCCGGGGTGGGCGAGCAGCTCGGTGAGCTGTTCGGGGGTGGCGGACGCGGGGACGCCGGTGAAGACATCGACGTCCACGTAGTCGACTCCGGGCACGGAGTGCGCGGCGGCGAGGACCTCCGACAGCCGGGCCGGCTGTCCCAGTTCCCGCCCCTCGAAGCCGAGCCGGCGCAGCAGGGCCTGGCGCAGGCGCGGTGCGACGGTCTGCCAGGCGTGGTCGGGGGCGACCTTGACGCGGGCGGCGATGAGCAGCAGCACCAGTTCACGGACGTCCACGCGGACGGGGAGGTTCGGGTCGCCGTACTCGGTGAGGGCGCTCCGCAGGGCGCGGAGCGTGTTCCCCTCGCCGGTGGAGTCGGCGATCGGCACGTCGTCCGTGCCGGCGACCGTGACGTGCAGGACGCGCCGCCGGCCGTCGAAGAGTTCGCGTGCGGCGGCCCGGCCGATGCCGGCGCGGGAGCGGGC
This sequence comes from Streptomyces sp. F001, assembly GCF_004187715.1. Lineage (GTDB taxonomy): Bacteria > Actinomycetota > Actinomycetes > Streptomycetales > Streptomycetaceae > Streptomyces > Streptomyces flavusporus. The sequence goes on from NZ_QZWF01000001.1 coordinate 1,042,362, forward strand.
GAAGTCCTCGTAGTCGCCGGCCGAGACGAGCCGGTCCAGGGCGGAGACGGCAAGGGGGATGGTACGGCGGGTCAGGCCCGGTCCGTCCCCGTCCGAACCGCCGGTCGCCGGGCGCGGGTTGGTGACCGCGGTGACGCCCAGCGGTCGGGTGAGGGGCTGGGTGATGCGGTCGGCGGCGACGTTGGCCGCGCGACCGGTGCCGAAGCGGTAGCGGGCGCGGACGTTCTCGTGACCGGTGGGCAGCCGGGCGCCGTTGATGCCGTCGCCGAAGGTCACCGTCGTACGGCCGTCGGCGGTGCTGCCGGTGATGTAGACCCGCTCGCGCGGGCCGCGTCCGGCGAGGCTGTCGACCTCGTGCCAGAGCACGCCGTCGATGCGGATCTCCAGGACCGGTGTGGCGCCATGGGGGTCCCCCCGGTCGAGCGAAGTCGAGACTGGGGGAGGGTTGTCGTCGGCTAGCCAGGTGAGGGGGGTCTGCCAGAGGGCGAAGATCTGGTTGACGCGGTCGGAGTCGCCGCTGCCGATGGCCTCCTCGCGGCTCTCGCCGTGGGTGGCCTCGACGACGTTGCCGAGGATCCGGACGGTGTCGCGGCGGTAGCGGTGGGCGAGGTCGGCGGTCAGGGTCAGCCGGGTGTGGACGTGGTCGCCGGGCAGTTGCGGGTCGACGGCCGGGTCGGCGGCGGCGACGGTCACGACCTCGGTGGCGGTGACGCCGGCCACCCCGGGGATGTCGCTGCGCTCGCCGGTGACGACGAGGGTGCGGCCGGGGCGCAGTCCGTCGTACAGCTCGGCGAGTTCGATCTCGTTGCCGTGCACGTCCTCGCCGAGCGGTTCGTCGGCCAGGCGCAGCGGTTCGCCCGCCGCGTGCACGGTGGTGTCGCGGATGTGCGAGAGGAGGACGTCGAACTCGTCCAGCCAGGGGTCGGCGAGGATGAGTTCGGTGCCGCGGCCGGTGATGCCGTAGTTGGTGTACGCGGCGGTGCGGGCCGCGACGACCTGGGTGGTGACGAAGGCGAGCTTCGCGTCGCCGGGTATGCCGCCCTGGGCTCCCTTGGCGGGGCGCCGGATCGCCACCCAGCTGCCGACGGTGATGCCGTGGTGGACGGTGTCGAGCTGGAGCACACGGCGGTCGACAGGCTGCGGTTTGCTTGCGATGACCACCTCGACGTTGGGCTCGGCACTGCCCACCGTGTACCGGATGCTCACCTCGTACTCGCCGTGCGTGAACTGCTCGGCGCTGCCCGGTCGCAGGGCGATCTGCTCGGAGGTTCCGTTGTGCACGCCGACGTGGACCAGGCCGTCCGCGTCGGGCCGGGACACGAACAGGGTGCGCTCGGGCAGACCGGAGTGCAGACGGGCGGTGACGCCGGGGTCCTGGGAGTCGGTGGGGCGCCGGTTCAGCCAGCTCAGGTCGCGGTCCTGGCCGGAGCGCACGGACAGGTCCACCTGGCCGGTGCCCAGCGGGAAGGTGATGAACTGCGGGACGGGCAGGTTCTCGGCACGCTGGTCGGAGCTGCTGCCCTCGACGTACTGGAACTCCGCCCGGACCGGGACCTTGCCGCCGGTGTCGTACACGACGCGCAGGGTGACCAGCGCCGCGCCGGTGAGCGGCCAGTCCGCAGTGCGGATGACCCGGCCGCGGTTGTCCTGCACCGGCTTGAGCGGGGCGGTGGCGCCGAAGGGGGCGGCGGTGACGCGCATCGCCAGCAGCTCGCGCAGGAGCTGCGGCGTGCCGGGGGCGGCGGCTGTGCGCCAGGCCGGGTAGAGGATGCCGAGACCAGGGTTCAGGGCGGAGAGCAGGCGCGCTGTGTCGCTGCCCGGGCGCTGGGGGTTGGTGTCGCCCTGGGGGCGGGGTTGAGGCGCGCAGGGCTGGGAGTACAGCGCTCAGGGCTTTGAGAGCGGCGGTGCGCGAGTCGCCCTCAAGGGGCGCGGGCCGTGTCGATATGCGGCTCCGCCGCGCGGGCGCGACCAGCCACGACGGCGCCACAGACAACCGACCACCTGGCTCGGCCGTTTGCGACGGCGCCAACTCCAAGGCCCGCTCGGCCAGTTCCGCCAGCACCGCCTCCAACTGCTCGAACCAACTGGCAACGTCGTCGTACGGCTCGGCCAGCACCTGTGCCTCGCCGAGTCGCGCGACGGGCTCCGCGAGGCGGGCCGCGAGCCGCTCCGGGGTCCTGAGGGCGTCCAGGTCGGCTCGCAGCGGGGCGAGCACCTGGTCCTCGAAGTCCTCGATCACCGGCTGACCGGTCGCGGGTTGGGCACTTCGGGGGTGGGCGGCTCGTCGCCGGGCTCGCCCGGGGTGGCGGGCTCCGCGGTCCAGCGGCGCACCTCGTCGACGATCTCCTTCAGCGTCGGCGGGGCCGACCTGGGCAGGGAGATCGCCGTGATGCCGTCCTCCCGGTCGACGCGGGCCGCGGCGACGGGCAGCAACGTCCGTTCGCCGCCCGCCTGTTCACCGAAGACGAAGAGGAGCTGGTCCCCGGTCTGCAGGGAGTTGGCCGTGCCCTCGACGAACAGCTCCGAGCGGCGCTGAAGGTCCTCGGGGGTGACCAGCAAGGGGCGCCGGCGCCGTACCTTCAGCTCGTTGAAGTCCCAGCGGGCCGTCAGGTCGTGGCTGGTCTCGAAGGTCAGGGACTCCTCGTCGGCGGAGGCGGGCACGCTGTGGCTGCGCGCCCCGCGCGGGATCAGCACCGGCAGGGTCTCGGCGCGCGGGTCGCGTTCGAGGATGTACGCGAGATGGGTGGCGGCGGCCACTCCGGGGCGGGGCCGGTGGCCGACGAGCCGGCCGAGCAGCACCAGGGAGCGGTGTTCGTCGGCGGTGCGGAGGTAGGCCTCGTCGGCGATGCGCTCGGAGTGGAAGGTGAGCAGGTCGCCGAGGACGGCGGTGGCGTCGAGCAGGCCGATCGCCGGGTCGTCCGGGGTGCGGACGGTGAGGCCGTCGAGGGCCGGGTACGCGGGCGAGGCGAGCCGGTCGAGCAGGGCGGTCAGGAAGGAGCCGTACGCGCCGACGCGGTAGTCGAGGGCGGTGCGGCCGGGCGGGTTGTGCAGGGGGGCGGGTGCCAGACGTTCGTCATGGCCCCCACACGCCCCACCACAGGTGCAGTGCTCGCTCATCGGGCACCTCCCAGGGAAATCGCCAGCCGGCCGTTCTCCGGCCGGTCGGGGTCGTTGTCGCAGGTGGCGATCTCCAGCGGGCCGAGCCGCAGCACGCCGTCCTCCCTCTCTCCTCGGTCCTGCTCGAACAGCCGGCGCAGCCGGGTGACGTGCACGCTCTCGACGCCCGGGACGGCCGCGGCGACGGCGACCAGCCGGCTCAGCCGGACCGGTTCGCCGAAGGTCAGCGCGTCCGGGTGGAAGAAGCCGCGAGGGCCGGCGCCGAGCACCCGGTACAGCTCGGCCAGGATCTGCCCGTGCTGGTGTCCGGGCGCGGCGCACACGGTGAGCGCGATGTCGAGCGGCACCAGCCGGGCGGGGCCGACGACGAGGTCGTGGCCGATGCGCCGGTACGTCTCCAGGGACTGGGCCACGGCAGCGAGCAGCTCGTCCGACGGGGTGCCGTCGCCGAACGCGTCGACGGCGATGTGCGCCTCCTGGACGCTGCCGGTCCAGCGCAGCTCGGCGGCCGCGCGCTGCACTCCGGGCAGGGCGGAGGCGAGGGCCGCGTAGTCCTCGGCGGTCACCGCGCGCAGGCGGGTGCGGCGCAGGTCGAGCGGGGCCAGCTGGCGTACCTGTTCGACGGGTTCGGGTTCGGTGCCGCCGGTGGCGGGCAGCGGGTTGCGGACCACGGCGGCGGGCGGTGCCGCGCAGTCGTCCGCGACGACGAGGTGGTTGATGGCCTCCGCGCCGACGTTGCCCGCGCTGCCGCCGCCGAGGCGGTAGTGGATCCGCAGGCGGGCGCCCGGGGTGGGGCGGGCGCCGTGCCGGCCGTCGCCGAAGCGGAGGGCCAGCCGGCCGTCGTCCTCGAGTTCGCCGACGAAGTGACGGTCACGGGGGGCACTGTCGAGCAGGTCGCGGCGGGGCTCCCAGACCTCGTCCCCGTCCTGGAGGCGTACGGCGGGCAGGGCCCGGCGCGGGTCCTGGGTGAGGGCGCCGGTCGCGGAGCCCCGCAGCACCGGCTCGTCGGGGTGCAGTCCGGCCGCGTACGCCGGTCCCCAGCTGTGCGCGATCTCCCACGCGATGTGCCCGTCGAGGACCGTGCCCGCGCGGGCGCGGGCGGTGAGAACCTCGGTGCGGCGGAGCTTGGCGTCGAGCAACTGGTCGCTGCGGTGCAGGAGTTCGCGCAGCGCACGGACGGGGTGGAGGCGCAGTTCGAGGCGCTCCAGGATCTTCAGGCCGTAGATGACGGCGAGTTCGGAGATCTCCTCGTCGCCGAGCCCGTCGCGGTCGCGGGCGCTGCGCCACAGCTCGACGAGCCGCTGTCGGACCCGCGCCGGGATGGCGGCGATCCGCTCGGCCTGGCCCGCGGCCACGGACCGGGAGTCGGGGAACGGCACGGCCTGGGCGACGGGGGCGCGGCCGAGGACCGGGCGGAAGCGGGGCCGGACACCGGGGTAGACGGACTGTGCGAGCAGCGTCCGCAGGGCGGTGGCCTGGGCGTACGCCGTGCCCGGCACCACGCGCTCGTGGCGCTGTCCGGCGCGTTCCAGGCCGAGCCCGGCCCGGGTGGTGGCGGCCAGGCCCACGACGTCGAAGAGTTCGCGCACGTCGTCGGGGGTGAGGGCGTCACCCGACTCCGCTCGGTCCGTGAGGAAGTTGATGAGCCGCGCGGGCGCGTTGCCCTCCGTCCGGTCGGCGCAGGCGAAGGCGGGCGAAGCGAGATGGGGGTACCCCCGGCCGGAGGCTGGGGGAAGGTCGCAGGGTGTGACGACGGCGGGCTCGGGCGGCACGGTGACCGTCTCCGGGGCGGGCAGGGAGCGGCCGTGGTCGACGAGGACGACGTTGCCGCGGGCCAGGGTCACGTCGTCGATCGGGAGGCAGTCACGGCCGCCGTGCGTGCTCAGGCAGAACGGGAAGCGCAGGGCGTCCTGAGCCGCCCAGGTGACCTCCAGGACGGGCTGGTCCTCGATGCGGTCGACGGCCGGGAGCACGGAGGTCAGACGGACGGCCTGCCGGTGGCTCGGGTCCGCGTCGCCGGGGGTGCCGGTGCGCGGGCCCTTCACCTCCTCCAGGACGAGCAGATCGCCGGGCTTCAGGTCGAGCCGGCGTTCGCGGCAGGTCTCCGGGTCCACCCACTCGTCACGCAGGGTGGCCGAGGTGGCGCCCTTCGGCAGGGCGCACGCCTCGCCGCCCCACGTCCACAGCCGGATCGCGTTGTGCGCGACGCGCAGCTCCAACCGGTCGGCGGCGACGACCGGTTCGAAGACCTCCACCGAACCGCGCTCGTCGAGGTCGGCCAGGTCGCCGTCCCCGATGACCGTGCCGGGTTCGGGCCGGTCGTGCGGGTCGAGGGCGCGGACGTCGACGGAGGCGAAACGGTACGTGCCGGGAGCGAGCGTGTGGTCCCCGGCGGTTTCGACGGTGACGTACGCCCGGGCGGTGCAGCCGTCGTGCATCGCGTAGTCGATGAGCCGCACATGACGGCGTACGGAGACCCGGCGGCGCGCGGTGTCGAGGTAGGCCTCCGTGGCCACCGCGTCCTGCTGGTAGCTGATCTGGTCGCCCGTGTACGCCAGCAGCTCGACCAGGGTCGTGCCGAGGTCGGCGGGGTTGCGTTCGGCCCAGTCGGGAGTGGTGAGCGCGAGGCGGTCGAGGAGCAGCTTGCGGATGGTGTCGTAGTCGCGCGCCGTGTAGTCGATGACGGGCGCAGCCGGAAAGGCCGGCTCCTCGGAGTGGTCGTCCTTGCAGTCGAAGGGAGTCGGACAGTCGGGCCGGAAGGAGAAGGACGCGCTGTGGTAGCGCTGGTCGAAGCCGCGGAAGGGCTCGGTGCCGGGACGGCCGTACGGGTCGGTCTCCACCAGACAGAGGCGGTAGCGGGAGGTGTCGCCGGCCCGGTCGAGGGTGACGTAGAGCCGGTCGTCGAGCTCGGGGTCGTCCTCGCGTTCGATGCTGACGTCGGTCGCGGTGATGCCGGTGATGCGGCGGCCGCCGTCGATGCGGACGTTCTCCGGGGTGAGGCCGTGCGGGGCCTTGCCGAGGAAGGTGACCGTCAGGAGCAGGCCGTCGTCGCTGACCTCGACGGCGTCGACTCCGTTGAGCTGGGCCGCTCTCACCTTGTTCCGGCGGGATGCGGTGGTGCCGGTGGTCATGCGGCCCTCCCTGCGAAGACGTCGTCGCGGCGGGTGCCGGTGGCGCGGACGACGTACGACAGATACACCCGGACGACGGTGTCCTCACCGACCACGTCGAGGGCCTCCACCTCGATGAGGCCGCCGAGCCAGCGCTGCAGGGCAGCCTGGACGGACAGCTCGAGGGTGTTGATCAGCTCAGGGCTGTTCGGAGCGAAGACCAGGTCGAGGAGCCCGCAGCCGAAGTCGGGGCGCATGACGCGCTCGCCTGGGCTGGTGAACAGGAGTTGCTCGATCAGGTCGTGGACGTGGTCGCCGTGCCGGGCGTGGGCGGTGCGGCCGCGGCGGTCGGCGCGGAAGGGGAAGGCGATGTCGGTGGTTTTCGTGGCGCTCATCGGACGGTGACCTTTCGCTGCGCGGCCTGGACGACGGGCGGTCCCTGCGGCACCAGGGCCGCGGTGAGGCACTGGGCCGCGGAGGTGTCGAGCAGCACGGGCGCGCCGTCGACCGTGACGCCGGTGCTGTCGGCGGTCCAGCGGACCGAGACGCAGGGCAGGGGCACACCGTCGACGGTGTGCGGGCAGCCGGTGACCACATAGCTGTGGGCGGCCGTGGCGACGGGGACACCGTCGCTGAACACGGCCCCGGCCGGTGTGGTGGCGGCGGTGACGCGGCCGCCGTGCGGGCAGCCGATCACGGCACCGGCGTCGAGCAGACTCGCGGACAACGTGTTTACTCCCCCGTCTTCTATCGCTTCGAGAGCACGGTCAACTGGCCCTCGTTGATGGTCACTTCGCGGCCGCGCAGAACGATCTCGGCGCCCGCGCCGGTCGCGATGACCACGGCCTCCTCGGTGATACGGATGTAGGCGCCGCCCTTGGCCCGGAGCAGGATCCCCTCGTCGGTTCCGGGCGTGTCACTCATGACGAGCTTGTGCGCCAGGGGCGTCTGGACGACGACCGGCTTGTTCGCCGCGTTCGCCCGGAGCTCGCGGCGCGCGTCGGGCGGCAGTTCCTCGGCGGCACCCCACCAGCACCCGGTCCACACCGGGAAGCTCGGGTCGCCCTGTTCGAACTCCACCCACACTCCGGTGCCGGGCGGCGGTACGACGAACTGTCCCGACTCGGGTCCGGTGAACGGCAGGCAGGGCAGCGCCCACGTCGACGGCTCGCCGCCGAGGACGTCCGGGACCTCGACGGTGATCCGGCCGATGCGCAGCGGGTCGTCGTTGTCGACGACCCGGCCGCGGTACTTGCCGAGGTAGCGATTGCTGGGTGCCGCCATGGGGAACTGCTCCTGCTGGTCTCTGGGTGGTTACGGCCGGACGTGGGTGCTGCGGGCTTCCAGGCCCTCGCGGGAGAGGGTGAAGTTCTGCTGGAACGAGCCCGGGCGCAGGTTGTGCGTCACGGACTTGACGTAGTAGTCGCCGTCGTACGCCCGTCCCGCGCCGCGTACGCCGACGAGCCGGCGCGGCTGGAGGAGGTAGCCGTGCCGGTTGACATCGAGGGAGCCGGAACCGGAGACGACGTCGGCGGAGGTCGCGGCGCGGGCGAGCAGCTCGGCCTCGGCCTGCCCGCGTTGCTGCTTGGCGGTGCCGGACAGGGTGCGGCGCTTGAGGGCCGGGGTGGGCCGCTTGCCGAGAGGCGGGCGCAGCGGGCTGATCGGCGGCTGCGGGAGGAGGGTGGACAGCCGGGTGTCCGGGTCCTGCCAGCGGGCCTGCGGCTCCTCGCGGGCGGTGCCGTCGTAGGCGAAGGTCAGCTGGTCGACGGTGGAGTTGGCGTCCATGTTGACGTTGAGGGCGTGCTGGCGGATGCCGAGGCGGACCTCCGGACCCCAACGGGCGGAGGACTGGCCGGGGTGGGGCCCTGGCTCCAGGTAGAAGGTGTAGCCGTTGGCGCGGGCGAGCTCGGTGACGTACTGGAGGTCGGTGCCGGTCTGGTAGTGCACGCGGAGGTCCTGGTGCGGGGGCTGGGCCACCGTCTCCGTGTAGACGTCGGGGCGGATGCCGTAGTCGGAGTAGCGGCGCAGGATGGCCAGCACCCGCTCGGAGGGCCGCAGGTTGGGGTAGCGGGTGGTCCGCTCCTCCAGGTCCATGAGGAGGGTGAGGTCCTCGCCGGTGACGGTGAGGGTCGAGTGGCCGGGCTGGTTGCTGGCGCCGACCTCGTGCCGTACGACCAGGCCGTCGAAGAGCACGTCGGAGGTGCCCCTGACGGTGACGGTGACGATGAGGCGGGTCTTCGGGTCGAAGAAGCCCTCGGGCAGCAGCCGCCGGCTGATGAGGCCGTTCTTGGTGAGGTCGAAGGCCAGCTGGAAGCCGCTGCGCTCACCGGCGGTGGCGGTGATCTGGGCGGACAGCAGGGCCTCGGTGACCTCGACGGGGACGGGCCGGGCGAGCTTGGGCCCCATGAGGAGCGTGATGTGCACGGGGCCCTGCCCCACGGGCAGATCAAACACGCCGGTCCCCCCGGGGGAAGCCGCCCGCGAGCGGCACGTCGATGGTCCGGCCCGCCTCGTCGGTCAACTCGCGTGGATCCAGTACGGGGTTGGCGTCGGCGATCTGCCACCACTGGGCGGGGTCTCCGTAGTACCGCTGCCCGAGCAGATCGGGGCGGTCGCCGGCGGCGACGGTGTGCTCCTGGGTGTCGCCGCCGTCCAGTGGTGGCAGCAACCGCCGCTTGATGTACCGGACTTCGGTCCCGTCGGGCCCGCGGTGGATCCCGATCTCGGCATCGTGGTAGCGGCTGGTGCGCGGGTACGGGTGGGCGCCCGGTATCGCGTCCAGTGCGCTCTCGTACGGCTCGATGTCGGCCATGGTGTGCTGCTCAGCCCCTTCCGATCACAGCGTTGGTTCCGGTGAGTCCGAGCGAGCCCGCACTGCCGCCGCGCGCCGCTGCAGCGAGGCGCTCCTTCTGCGCGAGGTGCGCCATGTACAGGTCGGCGCCGCGGTGGCCGACGGGCAGGTCGCTGACGGTGAGGATCTTCATGCCGATGCTCAGTGAGGCGCGGATCGGATTGAGGTTCACGTCGAAGGCGGACTCGTTGACGGAGAGCTCGGTGAGCCGCACGGGCATGACCCGTTTGCTTCCCCACGTGAACAGCGTCAGCGGCATCTCGATCGGGCTGATCTCGATGGTGCCCTTCTGCGACAGCCTGCTCGCGGCGCGGAGTTGGGCGACGGTCGGCTGCACCAGCATTTCGAGGGTCGCGAGCTGCGGGTGGATGCCGTCGGGCGCGGCGATCTCGAACTGGTCGGTGGCGTCGATTTCTGCCGTGAACTTCCAGGTCTCCTGGGCGGGGCCCTTGAGCCGGAGGGCCTCATTGCGGTCCCCGCTCCCGGTCCCGCCGCCTCCGGCGTCGCCGCTGTCGCCGGCGGACTGGGGGGCGACGCTGCGCTCCAGGGTGTCCGGGTTGAACTGCAGCACGATGATCCGCTGGGGAGTGCCGGTGTCGGGGTTGACTACGACTATTCCGGAGCGGATGGGTTTGGGGATGTCGGCGTAGCGGGTCAATGGACCTCACCTCTCGGAAACAGGACGATCATGGTGGCGCCGACTATCTGAGCCGTGCGGCCAGACGACGCCGGAGTGGCTGGTAGTCGTATCCGGGAAAAAGTTCGGGAAACACCGTCAGCATGTCGCTGAGCCGCCTACCGGTCTCCCCGAAGTCATCACCCCGCAACGACACGTCCGTGAAGAGGTACTGCCAACCGAAGGTGCCTTTCGTCACACGCAGCGTTTCCATGTAGCCGCGGTAGTCCAGGTCCAGCTTCCAGGCCCCTCGCCGACCGTGATCGAACCAGATCTCGGGGTTTGTCACGCCGGGTAGTACGCGTACGGCGGCCAGCGTTCCCACACCGCTGTCCGGTGTGCCGTCGATGGTCCGGAGCTGGTACATGAGATGCGGGTCGTCGATCGGTGACTCCCTCCAGCCCAGTTCCGGCGGCGCCTGCTCGATCTCCAATTGGACACTCGCGATGTGGAACTCGCCCGAAATGAAGGGGTACTCCTCCGTGGTCCGCCAGGAACTGCCTATTCCACCGAACCGTGTGTACGTCTCATGGAAGGACGCGTCGAGGTGGATATCGTAGTCCTCGGCGATCTCGCTCATGGCCGCCGACGCATCGCCCAGAGTGTCGTCGATCGGGTCGTTGTACTCCTTGTACACATGGATCGCCGGAGAGTTCCTCAACTCTGCGAGGACACCCAGCCACAGGTTTTCCTGGGGAGTGAGAGAAGTCATTCCTGGTTCCGTTCCGTAGGTGCGCATTGCTCAGTTTCCGAAGGTGAGCTTGCCACCAGCCTTCCTGATCAGCTCGACCACCTTTTGCCGCTCCTGGTGGTTCCTGCCGCTCTGCGCACCGTTGGTTCCGAGGTCCTCCCCGGATTCCAGCGCGGCCGCCAGTTCCGTCGCGTTGTTGAACTTCTGTCCGTTCGCCTTCCGTTTCCTGGCCAGCATCACGATGACCTGGGAGAAGTAGTCCGAGATTTCGGGCAGTACCTCTTGCAGCTGACCTTGGGTGGTCTTGTTCACATTCACCTTGCGGCGCCTGGCCGAAGTGCTCAGATCAACCGGCTCGGGCTTTTCGAAGGATCCGGGCCAATTGTCGATCTCGTCGTCTCGCTTCCAGTGCCCTCCCTCGGCCTTGTAGCTGCCCCAGTGCACATGGACGGACTTCGGGAATCCGGGATAACCAGCGTGGTACTCGATCTTCCTGACGTCGTACCAGACCATCTTCTGCAAATTGGCCGGCAGTTTGTGATTGCCCAGAGACTTCCCGTCGTCTCCTGTCTTTCCGACGGCCAGTGCCGCAGGGTGCTCGACCTTTTCCACATCCTTGTTCTCTGATTTCCTGGCGGGCACCAGGTTCGAGGTGGTGGCGTGGCCGCCGAGCCGCGCGGGCAGCATGTGCATACGGACCCAGTTGGACTTCCGGGCATCGACGGTCAGTTTGTCCCAGCCCAGGGGCGAGACTTTCTGCCGCTCGCCCATGTCGGTGCCCTTCGGCGTGTCCTGCTGGATGTAGTGAGCTCTGAACTCGGCTGCCAGCGGACCGTCCGCGAAGGGCGGAAGGATCGTCGGCGGCAAGGGGGGTACGTCCGCGACCGACCCCCTGGCCTCGAGCAGTTCGGCCAGCTCTTCCATGTGCTGCTTGAGCCTGTTCAGCTCCCGTTCGAAGGCCGCGTCACCTGCCTTTCCGACGAACACAGGGGTGCCGTAGTCAGGCAGTTTGCTGGACCGGTCCTCACGCACGGAGTTCGGGAGGCTGTCCTGTGCGCTCTCCACCACGTCGTACTGGGCCCTGGCCGCTTTGAGCGCCCGCTCCTGTTCGGCGAAGCGATCGGGGTCGGACTCCCTGAGCAGGTCGTTCTCCTTGGCCCAGCCGCCGAAGAATTTGCTCATGGCCTGGGGAGTGCTCCGGACGGTCAGATCGGCCCTCCGGCCCTTGCCGTTGAACAGCAGGGTGTGCAGCTCTCCGTCGTCCGTGCGGAAACGCACCGTGGGAAGGTCGTAGTCCTTCCTGCCCTCCGGCTCCGGCTGCCGGCCCCGGTCCCGCGTCCCGTCCCGGTCCCTGTCCCGGTCCCGTGTCCGGTCCCTCTCCTGCCGGCGCCGCCACTGGTCGCGCAGTCGCCGCAGCCGGTCGTTCAGCCTGTCGCCGACCTTGCGCCGGGCCTTGCCGAAGAGCTTGCCGACGGCGCGGCGGGCCCTGTGGACAGCCGACTTGACGGTCTGGCGGGCGCGCCGGACGCGGTTGCCGGGGCGGCGGTCCTTGTCACGATCCCGGCCGGTGTCCCGGCGGCGGTCGTCGGCGCGCTTGTCGTCGGGGCGACGGTCGTCCGTGCGGCGCCTGTCCCCCGCACGGCGCCTGTCGTCCTGGCGGCGGGAGTCGTCCCTACGCCTGTCGCCGGGGCGACCCCGCCCGGGGCCGCGACTGTCCGTACGCCCTGTGTCGGGGCGGCGGCGCGACGGGGCGTCGGGGCCGTCGTCCTTGTCGGTGCGCGTGCGCCGCTCCGCGTCCCGTATCCGCCTGCGGGCCGCGTTCACATCGCGGCCCTCCTCGCGGCGCCGCTCGTCGTCGCGGCGCTTCTTCGGGCGGGTGGTGTGCGAGGGGCGCTTCTTCTCCGGGGCGGAGCGCTTGCCGGGGCGTGGCCTCGTCGGTGGGCGGGACTTGTTGTCCGTGGATGGCTTGCGCGGCGTCGGACGGTCGTCGTCGCGGTCGGTCGGGCGGGCCGGGTCCGGTGACCGGTCGTTGGTCGTGGGTGCGGGTTCCTGGTCCTTGGGCTTGCCCGGAGCGTTCGGCTGTGCGGGCGGTGCGTCGGAGCCGTCCGGCTTGTCCTTCTTCTTGCGGAGGTTCTTCAGCATGTCGCCGAGCTTGTCGGCCACCTTGCCCATGAACCTGCCGACGCCCTCGATCAGGAACTCGTAGATCAGCTCGAGCAGGGCGACGACACCGGCCGCCACCGCCTTCGCGAAGGGCAGGGCGCCGTTGCCGCTCTTGACCGACTTCAGGAAGTCCATGAACAGGCCGAAGGCGGCGAGGATCTCGCTCAGCGCGCCCCATGCCGTCTTCAGGGCGTCGATGATCGCCATGACCCAGCCGGCCCCGGGGATCAGCTTCGCGACGACCTTCTCCACGACCAGCACACCGATGATGACCGGGAGTTGGGGCAGCGCCTCGTCCCACGCCATCTGAGCCATCTGCTCGACGGTCACCCCGCCGGAGACCAGCTCCTGGAAGTCCTCCATCGGGATGCCGATGACCTCCTGGACCTTCTGGTTGAACCAGGCCTTCACCGCGCTGGTGACCTCGTTGAAGAGGTGCTCCCTGGCACCGGTGTCCGCGGCGGCCCCCGCCTTGCTGATCCAGTCGCCGGGGTCGGAGACGATGTCGTTGAAGATGGCGGCCCATTCACCGAGGCCCTCCACCACGGCGGCGCCGAACTCCAGCGCACCGACGGTGGCGGTCTCGGCGACCTCGACGGCCGCCAGCATCCCGGTCTCCAGGACGTCGAGCCCCGCGAGCAGCGCCCCGCACAGGCCGTCGAGCAGCTTCCCCGCGATCTCCTTGAGCCCGTCCGCGATCTGGTTGACCTTGTCCACGGCCCAGTCGCGCGCACCGTCGATGGTGTTGCGCCACTTGTCGCGCATCGCCGGGTAGTCGGCGAGGAGTTCGTCACCGAGGGCGATCAGCGCGTCCGCGAACTTGTTGATCTTGTCGATCACCCAGTTGCGGGCGTCGTCGATGAGCTTGAAGACCTGCTGCTTGAACTTGTCGATGAGGTCGGTGACGATCTGCCGCGCCTTCTCGAAGACGCTCTTGATGGCGTTCTTGAGCTCCTCGAAGAACTGCTTCAGCTTCTCGATGGCTTCTTCGAGCCAGTTGTCGGCGTCGTCCTTGCCCTCCTCCTGCTTCTTCTCGGCCTCCTTCTCGGCGTTGGTCTGCTCGTCGGTGATCTTCTTGTTGTCGTCCTGGGTCCGCTTGTCGACGTCCTTGTCGGTCTGCTCTTCCTTCTCCTTGACGTCCTTGCGGACCTCGTCGTACTTCCTGCCCTTCTTGCCGTCGATCTCCGCGGTCTTGTCGTCCTGCTCCTTGCGCCACTTGTCGCGGGAGTCGGCGATGTCGGAGCGGCCCTTGTCCCGGGCGTCGGCCTGCTGTCTGCTGCTTCTGTCGACCTCGCGCTTGAGGTCCTGATCGTGCTTCTGCCGGTCCGCCTGGGCCTTGTCGTCCTTGGCCCTGCGCTCCTGCGTCATCTTCTGGCGGCCCTCGGTGAAGCCGGCCTGGATCTGCGGACCGCGGTCGTGCTCGGCCACGGCGGACGCGGACTCGATCGGCACCCCGCCGCCGGACATCGTGCGCCCGGCACCCTTGGCGTTCCTGCCGTTGCCGCCGGGCACCTTGCCGGTCAGGGTCTCCTTGGGCACGTCCGGGTAGATCTGGTCCTCGCCCATGGGGCGGGCCGCGTCCTCCCGGCCGGAGCGGTGCAGCTCCGCCTTCCGCTCGTCGAGCTTCTGGCCCTGCTCGTCGGTGCGCTGGGGGTCCGAGTCGTTCTCCAGCGGCAGCCGCGGTGCGTCGCCCACCTTGGCGTTCTGCAGGCCCTCGTCCTTCGTCGGGAGCCCGAGGATCGAGTCGATCAGGTCGTCGAGGGGCAGGATCTCCTTCAGGAGCTTGCCGAAGAGCTGGGCGCCGATGGTGACGGCGATGTCCCACCAGCTCGGCTCGGGCACGTTCGCGCCCGGTACCTCACCTTCCGGTTTCTGCTCGCCGGTGATCTCGGGCGTTTTGCCCGGTGCGGCCTCGGTACGGGCCACCTTGGCGTTGGTGTACGTGCCCGGGGCCGCCGGCGTCGGACCGCCCGGCACCGTCCGCGGGGAGCCGGACGGGCGCTGCTCCTTCGGCGGCGCCTTGCGCAGCGCCGTACGCTCCTTGTCGACCGAACGGCCGACCGCACCGTTCACGCCCCTGAGCGTGTCCAGCATCTGATGCGGCTTCAGGCCTGCGGCCGTCGCGAGTCCCGCCTCGGGCGTGGCGTTCGAGACGTCCGGTGCGGCGGCTTCCTTCTTGGGCTTCGCCGGGGCGGATGCGCCTGCGCGTCCGCCGCCGGCCCGCGTCGGCGCGGGAGCCGAGGACGAGCGACCACCGCCGCCCCCGCCGCGGCGGGCGTTGCGGGCGGCCTGCCGTGCGGTCTGCCGTTTGCTGCCCGACGGCTTGGACCGGGCGGCGGATCCACCGCCGCCGGAACCCGAAGTGCCGGACGTCTTGGGGGTGTTGGTCTTCGCCTCCGAGGCGGACAGGGGTGAGGGGCCGATGCCCGGCGCCAGTTGCGGAGCGGAGCCGGGCCCCGGTGTGGAGACCTTGTCCGGGCCGGTTTCCGGTCCGGGGGAGGTGGCGTGGCCGTTGCCCTCGGTGATGCCCTGGGCGTCGGGGGTCGGGGTCGGCTTGGTGCCGGGAGTACTGCTCTGACCGGTGCCGCTGCCAGTGCCGCTGCCGCCCGCCGTGTCCTCGCCCTTGTCTGCCGGCTTGGCGGACCCCTTGTCCGCTCCGGCGCTCGGCTCCGTCTCGCTCTTCGCGGGGGCACCCGCCGCCTGCGATCCCTGCTTCGCGGTGCCTTCGGCCTGGCCGCCGCCGTCCGCCGGCCTACCGGACGCCTGGGACGAACCGGCGTCCTGGGTACGGGCGTCCTCGTCCGCCTTGGCGAGCCGCTCGGGCCCGGCCGGCTCACCGGGCGGCGGGGTCGCGCCGGCTCCCGCCCCATCGGCGGTGCGGGCCTCCTCGTCCCGTCGGCGGGCCTCGGCGTCCTCCGCACGCTGCTCCGCCTGCACCTTGTCGCCGATGCCTCCGGCGGAGTCCGCCGAGGCCGTCGTGGTGAGCCCGGACGCATCGTTCCCGGTGCCGGTCACCCCGCCGGCTCCGTCCGGCCCGAGGTCCTGCTCTGCGGACGCGCCGGTGAACAGGTCCTGGTCGGTGAGTCCCTGGGGCTCGTCGTCCGCCCCCGAACGTGCGGGAGCGTCCTGCGGTGCGTCCGCCACCTCTTCCGGTGCCGGTCCGGCATCCGTGGACGGAAGGGAAGGCCGGGAGGCGTTGCCCTTCTTCCGCTCCTCGACGATGCCCGGGTTCTTCGCCGCCTCCGTGTAGCCGACGAGGTCGATGTCGGGGACGGGCTCGTTGCCGCGGGCCGCGGGCGTGTCCTCGTCGGCGCCCGGCTCCTGCTCCGCGGGCTCCGAGTCCAGCCCCAACGGCTCGTCGTCCGCGTCCTGTTCGTTCTCCGGGTCGCCCGCCGAGCGGGTCGGGCCGCTGTCGCCGCCGGTCCGGGGCTTCTCGCCGGGCTCGGCGCCGCTCCGGTCGACGGGCGCCGGGGCGGCCGCGGTGTTCGCGGAGACCGCCGGGCCCTCGTCCTGGCGCGTCTGCTGCTCGCCCGCCTGCCGCTCCGGCTCCTGCGGGGCCTCCTCCTGACGTCCGGCCTCTTCCCGCTCCTCCTCGGCGGCGGCGTCGTCCTTCTTCGCCTCGTCCTGCTGCGCGCCGTCGTCCTCGGCCTTGCGCTGCTCGTCCTGCGCGGAAGCGTTCCGGTCCTCGCGGGCAGCGGTGTCCTTGTCCTCCTGCCCGGACTCCGACCGGTCCTGCTCCCGTGCCCCGGCCTCCTCCTGGTCCTGCGCAGCGGCCTCTTCGGAGGACGTACCCCCCTTCCCGCCGCCGACCGCTCCCTCACCGGGCTCACCGGGCTTCTCCTGCTCGCCCTCCCCGCCGGCTTCCGGCCGCTCGCGCGCGTCCGGGCGTTCCCCGGCGGTCTCGTCGCGCCGGCGCTCCTCGGCGACCTCGTCCGCCGCCCCGGGCACGGCCGAGGGCGCCGCCGCCGCGTCCAGCGGCAGCGGCCCCGTCTGTTCCGCCTCCTCGACGAGGTCCAGCACCCGGTCGAGTACGGGCGCGGGCAGCCGTATCTCCAGCCGGTCGAGGACGAGGTCCTGCACCTGCGGTGCCAGCCGTGCCAGCTGGAGCCGGACCCGGCCCGACCGGTCCTCCGGGTCGCCGCGCAGGGAGCGCAGGACTCCGTTCGCAACGCGATCGACCAGGGTCGCCGGGTCCAGCTCCTCCATGCGGCGCCGGTCGGCGTTCACGGTCGCGTACCGCAGCCATCCCGGCGTGGCCTGCCCCGGCTCGATCTGCGGAGCGGGCTCCTCGTCCCGTACGAGGTCCTGGGCCGCCCCCTCCGCCTCCCGCTCGATCGGCTGGTGCGGCAGGCTCACCGCGCCGAGGTCACGGCCGACGCGCAACGTGCCCAGGCCGTGCGGGTTCTGGACGGTGTGCAGGAGCTCGTGGGCGAGCAGGCGCCGGCCGTCCGCCGTGCCGGGGCGGAAGGTGCCCTCGCGGAAGAAGATGTCCTGTCCGACCGCGACGGCGTCCGCGCCGAGCAGTTCCGTCAGCTGTCCGGCGTCGCGGCCGGTGTGCAGCCGTACGCGTCCGAGGTCGTGGCCGAGCCGCTCCTCCAGCTCCCGCCGGACGCCGGGGTCGAGGGGCTGGCCCGCGCCGCTGACGATGTCCTTCGGCTCCGGTGTACGGGACTTGGCGGCACGCTCCCTGCGCTTGCGGCGGCGCTGTTCGGCCGCCTGCTCGGAACGGGCGTCCTGGCTCTGCGTGTTGCTCACCGGGTCACCTCCCCATGGCCGCTGAGCCCTTCGTGCACGGCGCGCGCCAGCTCCTGCCCGAGCCGCCGTGCGGACAGACCGGCGGGCAGGGGCGGCAGTCCGGACAGGGCGTCCACAGTCAGCGGCCCACCCGTCGCCAGCGGTACGCCATGGGTCCGGATCAGGCGGGTGAGCTCACGCTCGAACGCGGCTGAGACCCGCTCCGGGTCCACCCGGAAGCCGCTGAGGGCCAGTTCGCCCACATCCACCCGGATCTCACGCGGGGTCACACCCATCCGCGCACCTCCGTCGGCGTCAGGGACCGCTCGAGCTTCAGGTACTCGGTGCGGGCCGCCGCGAGCATGTGCCGCATCTGCAGCCGGTCGCCCTCCTCGGCGGCGAGGAACGCTCCGGACAGGGCGATGTTGCGGATCGAGCCGCCCGCGACGGTGAGCTGGGCGAGCAGCTCGCAGTCGATGTCCTTGACCGGGGCCTGCGGCGGCAGAACGCGGCGCCAGATCTCGGCTCGTTCGTGTTCGGCCGGGAAGGGAAAGTCGACGACGAAGCGGATGCGGCGCAGGAAGGCGGTGTCGAGGGCCTTCTTCATGTTGGTGGTGAGGATGGCGAGGCCGCGGTAGGCCTCCATCCGCATGAGCAGATAGCTGACCTCGAGGTTGGCGTACCGGTCGTGGCTGTCCTTGACCTCGCTGCGCTTGCCGAACAGCGCGTCGGCCTCGTCGAAGAGAAGCAGCGCGCCGCCGCGCTCGGCGGCGTCGAAGACCCGGCGGAGGTTCTTCTCGGTCTCGCCGATGTACTTGCTGACCACCTGGGAGAGGTCGACGACGAAGAGGTCGAGGCCGAGTTCCTTCGCCATGACCTCGGCGGCCAGCGTCTTGCCGGTGCCGGAGCCGCCCGCGAACAGCGCGGTCACGCCGAGTCCGCGGCGCAGCGTGCCGGCGAAGCCCCACTCCTGGTGGACGGTCGGCCGCTGCCGTACATGGGCGACGATCTCGCGGAGCACGCCGACCTGCCGCTCGTGCAGCACCAGATCGTCCCAGCCGGCCTGCGGTTCGATTCGCCGGCCCAGCTCGTCCATGCCGATCCGGGCCTCGGCCAGCCCGGCCCGCCAGGCGAGTCGGGCCGCGGCCGGCTCGTCCTCGGTGGGCAGGTCACGGCGTACGGTGGCGGCCGCGGACCGTACGACATGCGGCGGCAGCTGGAACTGGGCCACGAGCGACCGGAGTTCGAGCTCGTCCAGGTCGATGTCCGCGAACGCGTCGGCCCACAGGGCGAGTTGTTCGTCGTCGTCGAGCCGGGGCACGCTCACGCGGACGCCGTGCGGCCGGTCGGAACGCAGCGGGTCCTCGCTCGACACCACCATGGGTACGGCCGCCTGGGCCAGGAACGCCTCGGTCGCCGCCCGCTGGTCGCGGTCGAGTTCGCCCACCTCGACGAGCAGCGCGGCGGGCAGCAGGATCGCCTCGCGCTGCCAGAGCCGGGCGAGCCGGTCCCGTTCGGCGGGGTCGGTGGGCAGGTCCTCGGCGCTGATCGCGTAGAGGCCGAGCCCGGAGCGGGCGGCCGCGGCGGCGGCTATGTCGGCCCGGCTGCGCAGGTCCCCGCCGGTCAGCTCGACCAGCAGGGGCGCATCAGGACTCGCTCCCGCCGTCCAGCCCGCGGCGACCCGGTTCGCGGCCAGGTCGTACGAGGATGGCAGCCGGTCCGGCACCGGGGTGCGCCGCAGCCGGCCGTGCAGCCGGGCGTCCAGGTAGGGCGAGCCCAGCAGGAAGTGCAGGATGCGTTCGTCGAGCCGCAGCCGGGAGGTGGTAAGTCGGGACTCGTCGTCGAGCTCGACGATCCGCCAGCGCCGCAGCGGGGCGACGGGGGTGAGCGCGCTCCAGTGCGGCTCGGCGAGGGCTGCCAGGGCGAGCGAGAAGGTGGGGTACGCCCGCTCCGGGTCACCGCTCGCGGCGGCGCACCGGGCGGCCGTCGTGGGGTCCAGGTCCTGGGCGGCGGTGAGCAGGACGAGGTCGCGTTCGAACGGGGTGAGTCCGAAGCAGGTGATGAGGGCGTCGAGGGGGCGGCGGGCTGTCGTACGGGAGCGGGGGCAGCGTCGGGCTCGGATTCCGTCCGCTGGGCGCCCGGCTCGGCGGCGCGTGCCGCGTGGGCGTCGACGCGGGCCAGGACGCGCCCGATCTCCGCGATCAGCGTCGTGCCGCTGTCCCGCTCGCCGGCCGCGTTCGGCTCGTGTGCACCCATGTCCTCACCTGCCCCCGTCGCGCTCATCCCGTGTCACTTCTCCGTGTTCTCGCCCGCGCCGTCCGAGTTCCGTGGGCCGGGGCGGGCCGGCCGAGGAGTGCGGGAGGTCGTCCTACGGGTGCGCGCCGACGTCTTGGCGACGGCCTTCGCGGCCTTCTTGGCGACAGGCTTCTCGGTCTTCTTGGCGACGGCCGGTGCTTCGTCCTTCGCATCCTCCGTCCCCGGAACAGGGCCTGACGGCTCGTCATTGCTCCGCTCCCTCCCCGGAGGGACCGGCGCGCCCGGCGCCCCGAACGGCAGCACCCGCACATCCGTCCGTTCGACCGGCTTCCGCGGCACCGGCGTCTCACGCCCGTCGATGAAGACCAGCGCCGCCTGATAGACGACCGACAGTGCGTACGGCGTCTGGTGGAGCATCCCCCACAGCTTCGACGTCTCGTCGACGTCCATCGCCGTCGGCGTGAACCGCACCCGCTGCGCCGCCTCGACGAGGTCGCTGCCCGCCAAGTACGGCTTCTCACCGGCGAGTTCGATGACATCCTTCGGCAGGATCGGTGTCTCGTGCAGGGTGCGCACCACGGAGCCGATCAGGCGCTGCCCGACGAGTTCCGTCTCGTCGCCGTAGGCGCTGATCAGGTAGTGCAGGTCGAGTGCGGCGGCGGGCCGTTTGACCAGCGTGCCGTCGGCGGTGCGGGTGGGCAGGTCGTTGTTGCGCTGTGAGGTGTTGGGCGTGACCTGGTAGAGGAAGACCGAGATGGTGGGCTGCTCGACGGACGGGTCGGCCGGTGGCTTGCGCGGTTCGACCTTCACCGCCATGTCGGTCTCGGGTCCGATGTGGGACTCGATGAGCAGGGCGAGGGCCTGGGTCACATGGGCGATGGCAAGTGCGTTGCTCATGGCGTGAGTTCCTCGGTCCCTGTCGTCCTGATGCTTCCTGTGCGGCTCATTCACGCCCCCGGGCCAGGTACTCCGCGAGGCTCACCGTCGCGCCCGGCCGCTCGGTCCCGGGCGTCCGCTGCCGAGCGCCGCCGGACGGCGACGGTGCCGCGGTCACCTCGAGCCGCCCGATCTGCACCTGCACCACCTGCTCGGGCGCCCGCGCCGACCGGCGGGCCGCGGCCTGCCGTACGGCCTCGCGTGCCGCCACCGTGTCCGCCGCCCTGGGCCGTGGGGCGGCCGGCGCGGCGGGGGAAGCGGCGTCCGTACCCGGGGGGATGGGTACGGACGCCGCGGTCGGGGCGGCGCGCTCCGGGCGGCCCGGCGTACGCCGCCCGGCATCCGGGACCGGCCGGGGGCCCGGCACGACCGGCGCCACCGGGCGCAGCAGCGGCGCCTCTGCCACGGCCGGTGGCGCGGGGGGCTGCGCCGGGTCGGCGGGCGGTCGTTCGGTGCGTACGACGGTCCGCTCGCGTTCCGTGTGCAGCCGTGCCGCGCGGGCGGCCAAAGCCGCACGTGGGGTGTCCGTGCGGGGTGCGGCGGACGGCGTCGAAGAGGGCCACACCGGCTCGGCGTCCTCGCCCGCGTTCCGCGCCCGTACCGCCTCGATCCGTTCGAACGGGCCGGGCAGCCGAGGCCGGACCCGCACCACATCCGGGCGCGGGCCGGTGGCGGCCGGCGTGTGCCGGGCGATCAGCCGGTCGAGGAAGTCGGGCACCTCGGAGCCGGGCGTGGACTCAGACATCGGCGCACATCTCCAGGTAGTAGCGGCGCCGCAGCGGGCTGAGCGCCAGGATCTCCGGCTCGCTCCAGCCGTACGCGGTGGCGAGCAGATGGACGTCGAGGAGCAGGTCCCTCGCCCAGGAGTCGAGTTCGGTCCACAGGTACGAGGCGATGTCCAGCTCGGCCCGGGTGGCCCGCCCGCACTCGGGGCAGGCCACGTTGAGCGTCACGTCGGCCCCCGGGTCGGCGGCCTCCACCGCCTCGGCGATCCGGCGCTGCACGGGTGCGGGCAGGGCGTCGGCGGTGACTGCCGCCCCGTCGTGCACCGCCGAGACGAGGCAGCGCGCGAGCAGCGCCCCGCGCGGATCCACGTCCCGCGCCGCCGCGGTCAGGTCGCCGGCGCCGGGCAGCCGGAACTCGACCTCCCAGCCGTCGTGGGCGACCCGTACGAGCGTGTCACCGCGGACTCCGGCCGAGCGGGCGAACTCCCCGGCGTCCAGGTCGAACTCCATGTCCGCCCCGCACTGCGCGCAGTCGAGCCGCACCTGCATGCGCTCGCCGAACAGGGCTCGGCGCAGTGCGAACAGGTCCGCCTCGCGCTCACCCACCGGAAGGGCGGGCAGTGCCCGGGTGTCGAGGTCCGGGCGCGCGGTGCGGTGCAGCAGCAGCGCGCGCCCGGCGGACGCCTCGGCGAGTCCCGCCTCCCAGATGGCCAGCAGATCGGCCGCCCCAGCCATCAGCTCCCCCAACCTCCTTCAGTTCAGGCCGGGTTCAGGAACGAGGGCTCCTCCGGCTCGGGCACCTCGTAGTCCCGCTCCCAGCCCTCGCACTCGAGCTTCAGCGACTGTATGGCCACCGCGTTGGCGTTGGCGTCCAGCTCGCCCAGGACCTGGTACTCGCTGGGCCAGGTCCGGTACAGCTTGTGCGAGACGGCGACCTGGCCCGCCTCGTTGAGGACCTGGATGACGATGTCCTTGCGGAAGTCGGCGAGGGACACCTCGGCGCCGAGACCGGCCCCGACCTGCCAGACCTTGTTGGCCCAGCGGTCGAACTCGGGGTCGTGGGTGACCCCGCGCTCCAGGGTGATGCCCTCGAACTCCGAGCGGCCCGGCGACTTGCGCGGCGAGGAGGGGTCACCGCCGTGCCGGTGCTTGACGACCTCGGTGGTCCGCTTCAGGGGACTGATCTTGCTGATGCCCGCGACCGTACGACCGTCCCACAGGACCAGGAACTTGAAGTTCTTGTACGGGTCGAAACGATGGGCGTTGACCGTGAACTCAGCCATCGCAATTCCTCGGCATTCCTCGGTTTTCCATGAGCGCGATCAGAGCGCGAACTGCCCGGACGTCTGCTGGATCCTGACGATCACGAACTCGGCCGGCCGCACGGGCGCGATGCCCACCAGCACGTTCACGACGCCGTTTGCCACGTCCTCGTCCGTCGTCGTCTCGTGGTCGCACTTGACGAAGTAGGCCTCGCGCGGCGTGCTGCCCTTGAACGCGCCCTGACGGAAGAGCGTGTGCAGATACGAGGAGGCGCTCAGCCGGATCTGCTGCCACAGCGACTCGTCATTGGGCTCGAACACGACCCACTGCAGGCCGCGTTGCAGACTCTCCTCCACATGCAGCGCGAGCCGGCGCACGGGCACGTACTTCCACTCGCTGTCGAGCGCGTCGGAGCCGGCGAGGGTGCGCGCGCCCCACACCAGCGGGCCGGTCAGCGGGAAGGTGCGCAGGCAGTTGACGCCGAGCGGGTTGAGCAGCCCCGTCTCCCGGTCGGTCAGCTCGACGGTGAGCGAGTGCACGCCCGCGAGCCGCGCCTCGGTGCCCGCCGGCGCCTTCCACACACCGCGCTCGGAGTCGGTGCGGGCGAAGACCGCGGCGACCGCGCCGGACGGCGGGAAGGAGCGCAGCCGCCCGGTGAGCGGGTCGGTGAGCTGGAGGTGCGGGAAGTACAGGCCGGCGTGGTCACCGCGCACGGCGTCGAAGGCGGCGAGCCCCGCGCGGGCCGTGTCCACACTGACCCAGGTGCTCGGGGCGTCGACGAGCAGGAAGATCCGTCGCTCCTGGCACAGCCGCTGGGCCGCCGAGACGACGGTGAGCATGTCCTCGGTCTTCTCGTAGGAGGCCAGCTCGGGCAGCGCCAGCAGGTTGACGTCGGCGACGCCGCGCAGGGCCTGGATGCCGGTCTTGTCGGCCTCGGAGCCGATGAGGTCGCGCGGTCCGGGCGCCGCGCCGTCCTCGCCGCCGTCCAGCGGGAACACCGGCGGGTTGACGGAGGCCTCCAGGCCCAGGTCGTTGGCGCACTCGCCGAGGAAGCGGACGACGTCCTCGGGGTCGGTGGAACCGGCGACGACCTGGATACGCCGGCCGAAGGCGGTCACCTCGGCGCCGGCGAAGGCGTGCTTGCCCGGCGCGTCGGGCAGGGCGCGCAGCTTGCGCTCCAGCAACAGCGCCAACTCGGCGACACCGGACGGGGCTTCGCCGTCGCAGTCGGGGTCGTGGAGCCGGAACTCGCGCTCCACGTCGCCGATCTTGACGGTGAGGTCGACCTCCAGGTTCGGCAGCTCGTCCCCGAACGGCTTGGAGACGGTGCCGGACGGGTCGGGGCGGCCCTCGCCGACGGCGTCGACGCGGATGAGGCGCGAGCCCGCGTTGATCACCGTGGACGCGTAGCGGCCGTGCCCGGTGTCCATGGACAGGCCGGTGAAGCTCTCGCGGGTGTCGCCCTTGGCGTCGTACACCCGCAGGTTGAAGGTCTCGTCGGGGTGGGGCGTGTCGTAGTCGACGGCGACGCGCAGGCCGTTGCCCCAGACTCCGGGTTCCTTGGCGTGGACCTCGAGAACGCGGCTCTCGCTGTGGCCCTCGGTGGACTCCAGGACGACGCAGGCAGCCTTTCCGCTGCCGGCCTTGGCGACCCGGACGATCACGGCGACGCTGCCGCCGCCCGCGAAGAACTGGTGCACCGCGTAGGCGACGGCGCTCTGCGAGCTCAAGCCCCCGAAGCGGCGCTCGAACTCGGCGGAGCCGGTGACGCGCACCGGTTCGTTGAGCGGACCACGCCGGGTGTGACCGACGAACGCGGTCACCGACGTGGTCACGGCGGAGATGGTGCGGCTGCTGCTGGGAAGCTCTTCGACGTAGACGCCTGGATACGTCGGCCGGGCGGCGCTCACTGCATTCGTCGGCATTCCCCCTCCAATCCCTGTCTCGGGCACCGGACGAAGGCACCAAGAGATGACAGAGGAAGACTTTCCGGACCGGTGCGCCAGAACGCCACCCACACGGGCGACAGTGATCACGCGTACCGCATCAGTTCCCCCGTCAGCACCCCGGGCGGTCGGTCGCCCGGCCCAAGCGCACGCTTGTGACTCCTGATGCTCGAGTGCTCAACCCACCTTGGAGAGTGAGGAGTTGCTCTAGCAAGGCGTGTTCACGCCAGCCCTGGGGGAGGTTCGATGAAGGGCGGCGAACATGACTCGCACACGATGTGCGCGTGTCGGGGCGGGTGATCCACCGCTTCTGCACAGCCGGTGTTGCAGCAGAATGGAGCGCATGTCCCGACGCCCCGCCAGGCCCCGCCGGCCACACCCCTCCACCCCTTCGCACAACCCTTCGTGCCCTTGCGGTCTTGCGGAGACATACGAGATGTGCTGTGGCCGATTTCATCGGGGTACGGCCTCGGCGCCGACCGCCGAGGCGCTCATGCGGTCGCGCTACAGCGCTTTCGTGAAACGGGACGAGGGCTATCTGCTGCGGACCTGGCATCCACGGACGCGCCCGCCGCGGGTCGAGTTCGAGCCCGGTATGCGGTGGACCGGCCTGGAGATCCTCGACACCGGCGACGGGACCGCGTTCCACACGACCGGGACCGTGACCTTCCGGGCGTCGTTCAAGGGCGGGGCACTGCACGAGCGGAGCCGGTTCGAGCGGGTCGACGGGGCGTGGGTGTACGTCGACGGGGATTTCCTCGACTGAGGAGCGGCCGACTGCAGCGCGGCCGTCAGGGCGCCAGGATGTCCAGCTCCTGAAGCGCGCCCACCGCGATCTCCCGGGTCAGCTCCTCCGCGCGGGCGGCGTCGCGCTCCCGGACCGCCTCCGCGAGCTTGACGTGCAGGGTGACGGCGGCCGGGTCGGGATCCTCGAACATCACGTCGTGCTGGGTACGACCGGTCAGCACCTCGGCGACGACATCGCCCAGGCGGGCGAACATCTCGTTGCCGGAGGCGTTGAGGATCACCCGGTGGAAGGCGATGTCGTGGAAGAGGTAGCCCTCCAGCTGGTGACCGCGTGAGTGCGCGACCATGCCCAGGGCGCACTCGGTGAGCTCCTTGCACTGCTCGGCGGTGGCGTTCCTGGCGGCGAGCCCCGCGGCGACCGGTTCGACCGCCGAGCGCAGCACCGTGAGCGAGCGCAGCTGGTGGGGCCGGTCGGCGCCGGCCAGTCGCCAGCGGATGACCTGCGGGTCGTAGACGTTCCACTCCGACCTGGGGCGGACCGTGACGCCCACCCGGCGGCGGGACTCGACCAGGTGCATGGACTCGAGCACGCGGACCGCCTCGCGCATCACGGAGCGCGACACATCGAAGCGCTGGGCCAGCTCGTCGGTGCGCAGAACGCTGCCCGGCGGGTACTCACCCGCGGTGATCTCGGGGCCGAGGGTGTCCAGTACTTGGCCGTGCAGCCCCCGGCCCGGTGTGCTCATGCACTCAGCGTACGTGCCGGATCACGGGAACAAAAAGTCAGACTTATTTGTCACAGGCTCTTGAATTCGTCGTACCTAAAAGGTTTCATTTGGCCGACGTCGGAAGCGACGTCGTATGTCGAGGTAGACAGCGAGGCAGACATGCGTACCCCCCACGTCGTCGTGGTGATGGGCGTCGCCGGAACGGGCAAGACCACGATCGGTCCGCTGCTCGCCGCCCGGCTCGGCGTTCCCTATGCCGAGGGCGACGACTTCCACCCCCAGGCCAACATCGCCAAGATGTCGGCCGGTACCCCGCTCGACGACGACGACAGGTGGCCCTGGCTGGACGCCATCGGCGCCTGGGCGCACGGGCGGGCCGGGCTGGGCGGGGTGGTCAGCAGTTCGGCGCTGAAGCGGTCGTACCGCGACCGGCTCAGGGCCGCGGCCCCCGACATCGTGTTCGTGCACCTCACCGGCGACCGGGCCCTCATCGAGGACCGGATGGCGCACCGGCAGGGTCACTTCATGCCGACGGCCCTGCTGGACTCGCAGTTCGCCACGCTTCAGCCGCTCCAGCCGGACGAGACCGGAGTCGCCGTCGACGTCTCCGGCACGCCCGAAGAGATCACCGAGCGCGCCCTGGCCGCGCTGGACGGGCTGGAGCAGACGGCCCCGCAGACCTCGTAGAACTCCCGCAGTACCCCCTCGCAGTACCCCCTCCCCTCCCCATCCCCTCCACTGACAAGGGAACCCCCGTGACCAGACTCAGCGTCGAGATGCTGGCAGCGGACACCGTCGAGCCGATCACCTCGGCCGGCCACGCCCAGCTGGGCATCGCCGTGCTGGCGGGTATCGCGCTCATCGTCCTGCTGATCACCAAGTTCAAGCTTCACGCCTTCCTGGCGCTGACCATCGGGTCGCTGGCGCTCGGCGCCTTCGCCGGGGCACCGCTCGACAAGGCCATCACCAGCTTCACCACCGGCCTCGGCTCCACGGTCGCCGGCGTGGGAGTGCTGATCGCCCTCGGTGCGATCCTCGGCAAGATGCTCGCCGACTCCGGCGGCGCCGACCAGATCGTCGACACGATCCTCGCCAAGGCGAACGGCCGCTCGATGCCGTGGGCGATGGTCCTCATCGCCTCCGTGATCGGTCTGCCGCTGTTCTTCGAGGTCGGCGTCGTCCTGCTGATCCCGGTCGTGCTGATGGTCGCCAAGCGCGGCAACTACTCCCTGATGCGCATCGGCATCCCGGCGCTCGCGGGCCTGTCGGTCATGCACGGCCTGGTCCCGCCGCACCCCGGTCCGCTGGTCGCGATCGACGCGGTGGGCGCCAACCTCGGTGTGACCCTGGCGCTCGGCGTGCTCGTCGCGATCCCGACGGTGATCATCGCCGGTCCGGTGTTCTCGAAGTACGCCGCCCGCTGGGTGGACGTCCCGGCCCCGGACCGGATGATCCCGCAGCGGGCGTCCGAGGAACTGGAGAAGCGGCCCAGCTTCGGCGCCACGCTGGCGACCATCCTGCTGCCGGTCGTGCTGATGCTCTCCAAGGCCCTCGTCGACATCATCATCGACGACCCCGAGAACACCGTGCAGCGCGTCTTCGACGTGGCCGGCTCCCCGCTGATCGCCCTGCTCGCCGCCGTGCTCGTCGGCATCTTCACGCTGGGCCGCCCCGCCGGGTTCTCCAAGGAGCGGATCTCGTCGATCGTCGAGAAGGGCCTCGCGCCCATCGCGGGCATCCTGCTGATCGTCGGCGCCGGCGGCGGCTTCAAGCAGACGCTGATCGACTCCGGTGTGGGTCAGATGGTCCTGGACATCTCCGAGGACTGGTCGATCCCGGCCCTGCTGCTGGCCTGGCTGATCGCGGTGGCGATCCGGCTGGCGACCGGTTCGGCAACCGTCGCGACCATCTCGGCGGCCGGACTGGTCGCCCCGCTCGCGGCCGACATGTCCACCACGCACGCCGCCCTGCTGGTTCTGGCCATCGGCGCCGGTTCGCTCTTCTTCAGCCATGTCAACGACGCCGGCTTCTGGCTGGTGAAGGAGTACTTCGGGCTGAACGTCGGCCAGACGATCAAGACCTGGTCGATCATGGAGACGATCATCTCGGTGGTCGCGGGTGCGCTGGTGCTGCTGCTGTCCCTGGTCATATAGCGGCTGTCCCCGGGACAGCCACAGAGCAGCCGCACACAGTCCGGCCACCGGCCGGACCCGGGCCCGGGGCAACCGCCCCGGGCCCGGGTGTTTTCCTGCGGTAGGCCGGAGCTCAGCGTCGCCAGAGCGGATGCTCCCGCTCCGCCCACTCCCCGCTCACCGACCCGGTCCGCATCCCCCGCCGGGCCTCCGGATCCGCCAGCGCCATGCCGATGTGCCCGGCGAGGACGATGCCGATGGTGAGGGCCAGCCAGTCGTGGACGAAGGTCGCGCTGGTGCGCCACACCAGCGGGGTGAGGTGGGTGAACCACATGATCAGGCCGGTGCCGAGCATCACCAGCGTCGCCCCGGCGATCCAGGCAGCGTAGATCTTCTGCCCGGCGTTGAACTTCCCCGCCGGACGCGCCGCGCGCCGCTTGTCCCGGCGCAGCGCGGCGCGCAGCCAGACCCGGTCGTGCGGGCCGAAGCGGTTCAGCAGCCGCAGGTCACCGCGGAAGGCCCGGGAGGCGAGGCCGGCCAGCACGGGCACGGGCAGGGCGAGCCCCGCCCACTCGTGGACGGTGACGACGAGGGCACGGCGGCCGACCAGCTCCGCGAGCTCGGGGATGTACAGACAGGCCGCGGTCAGCACGCACACGCCCATCAGCGCGGCCGTCGTCCGGTGCACCCACCGCTCGGCCCTGCTGAACCGGCGGACCGTCGTAGCGGCTGCGGGGGCGTCAGCTCGTAGGCTCATCGTCCCGCCCGTTCGAACGGCCCACCCAGGCGTCGATGTCGTAGCCCCGCTCTTCCCAGTAGCCCGGCCGCACGTCTTCGGTGACGGTGATGCCGGAGAGCCATTTCGCGGACTTGTAGAAGTACATGGGGGCCACATAGAGGCGTACGGGTCCGCCGTGGGCGTGACTGAGATCCTCGTCCTGCATGCGCAGGGCCACCAGGACGTCGGCGCGGCGGGCCTGGTCGAGGGTGAGGCTCTCGGAGTAGGTGCCGTCGAAGCAGGTGAAGCGCACCGCCCCGGCCGACGGGCGCACTCCCGCGGCGTCCAGGAGCCGGGACAGGCGCACCCCCTCGAACGGTGTGTCCGGGACCCGCCACCCGGTGACGCACTGCACGTCGCGCACCATCCGGGTCTGCGGCAGGGCGCGCAGGTCGGCCAGCATGTAGGTGCGCGGTCGGTCCACCAGTCCGTCGACGGTGAGGCGGTAGGTCGTGGCGTTCTTGTGCGGTACGGAGGAGGCGACCGAGTAGTAGCGGAAGCCGCCGCCGTTGGGCAGCAGGCCGGTCAGGCCGGTGGGGTCCTTGTCCGCGGCGCTGCCGAGGAAGGACTCCAGTCCGCGCTGCAGGGTGGGCGCGGCCACCACGCCGAGGGCACCCAGGCCGAGGGTGCCGAGCAGGACGCGACGGCCGATCGGCCTGCCCTCCTGCTCGGGTTGTCCGGTATTCACCCAGCCATTCGAGCACCCGGGACCCCGGCGCCGCCAGGGAGCGCGGACGCCCGTCAGAATTCCGTAACCCCCGCTCGACCACCGCTGCCGAAACCACCGCTCCCCCCCTGCTTGGATGGCCCCATGAGCGCTGCTGACGAGATCCTCGACATCGTCGACGAACACGACCGCGTCGTCGGGCAGGCCCCGCGCGGGGAGGTGTACGCGCAGGGTCTGCGTCACCGGTGCGTGTTCGTCCAGGCCCGGGACGCGGCAGGCCGGATCTTCGTCCACCGCCGCACGCCGGCCAAGCTCGTCTTCCCCTCCTTGTACGACATGTTCGTCGGCGGCGTCGTCGGCGCGGGCGAGGCCTACGACGATGCGGCGTTGCGCGAGGCCGAGGAGGAACTCGGCGTCACCGGGCTACCGCGTCCCGCGTACCTGTTCAAGTTCCTGTACGACAACGGGGCCGGCCACAGCTGGTGGTCCGCCGTCTACGAGGTGCGCTGCGACCTGCCGGTCCAGCCGCAGGTGGAGGAGGTCGCCTGGCACGACTTCCTGCCCGAGCAGGAGATCGAGCGGCGTCTCACGGAATGGCAGTGGGTCCCGGACGGCCTGGCGGCCTACGCGCGCCTGAGCGCCTACCGGTCGGCGGGCTGATCCGACCGCGCACCCCGATAGGGTCGTGCACGTGATCGAACTCGTACGGAACGTCCGCCTGTGGTTCGCACCCCAGCGGATCCGGGCGGAGGGCGTCACGCCCGACTACCGGTTCTCGCTGGCGAACGAGCGCACCTTCCTGGCCTGGCTGCGCACCGCACTCGCGCTGATCGGCGGCGGTTTCGCGGTGGACCAGTTCCTGCCGGACCTGAGCCGGGGCTGGCGGGTCGGGCTTGCGCTCGCGCTGCTCGCGGCGGGCGTGCTGTGCTCCCTGCGGGCGGTCAACCACTGGATGCGCTGCGAGCGCGCCATGCGCCGGGGCGAGGACCTGCCGGTGTCACGGTTCCCGGCGCTGCTGAGCCTGGTCGTCGCGGTGGTGGCCGTCGCGATGGTCGTGGTCGTGCTGGTCGGGTGGGAGGGATGAGCGCCGTCGCCGCCCCGGAGCGGGATCCGGGACTGCAACCGGAGCGGACCCGGCTCGCCTGGCGGCGCACCACGCTGTCGGGCACCGTCGCCGCCGTACTCGCCGTGCGGACCGCACTGCACGGCGGGGCGTCGGCCACCCGGCTCGTCGTCGGTGCCCTGTGCTGTGCCCTCTGGCTGGGCTTCCTGCTGGTCGCCCACCGCCGGATCCACGCGCTCGCGGCGACCGACCGCCCCACGGCCCTCACACCCCGGTACGCCGCGGCCGCGGCCCTGTGCACGGTCGCCCTGGCCGCCTGCGCCTCCGCGCTGGTCCTCTAGGTCCTGACCGCCGGACAGGCACCGGTCAGCCGCGGGTGGGGTACTCGGGCGCCACGCATGCCGGATGCCCGGATATGTTCCGTTCGCGTGGCAGCCTGTCCGTCGTCATCACCCGCACCCGAAGGTGAGCGCCATGACCACCCTGCACCAGGAACACACCTCCCACACGCACACCCACGGCCCCGCCTGCGGGCACGCCGAGGTGCCGCACGGCGACCACATCGACTACGCGCACGACGGCCATCTGCACCGCGCCCACGACGGCCACTGGGACGAGTGCGAGCCCGCCGCGCACACCGCCCACGAGGGGCACGACCACCGGCACGGCGAGGACTGCGGCCACATGCGGGTCCAGCACGGCGACCACGTCGACTACCTCCACGACGGCCACCGGCACGCCGCGCACGGCGACCACTGGGACGACCACTGAGGTCCTGACGCCCCGGCACTGGCCGACAATCACCCCTCGACAGCTCCCCGCCGACCCACGCGGGGAGCTGTCGGCCTATCGTGGCTCCGATCACGTTCAGGCGATGCTCTGGACTACATACCGACCGGTCGGCATCATAAGTCGGGTCCTGTTCACACGTCCGTAGGAGCGACGATGGTTGCCGACCACCCGCCAGGCCTCGATCCCGACCGGCTGCGCGGCCTGCTCGACCGTGAGCGGCCCGGCCTGGTGCGCGGCCCGCTGACCGGCCGGCTGATCGAGGGCGGACGGTCGAACCTCACGTACATCGTCTCCGACGGCGTGTCGCAGTGGGTCGTACGACGGCCGCCGCTCGGTCATGTCCTGGCCACCGCGCACGACATGAAGCGCGAACACCGGGTGATCAGCGCCCTGCACCGGACGAAGGTGCCGGTGCCGCGTCCGGTGCTGCTGTGCGAGGACGAGGAGGTGCTCGGAGCGCCGTTCTACGTCATGGAGTTCGTGCCCGGCACCCCGTACCGCACCGCCGAGCAGCTCGCCCCGCTCGGCCCGGAGCGCACCCGGGGCGCGGTGCTGTCGCTGGTGGACACGCTCGTCGACCTGCACGCGGTCGACCCCGACGAGGTCGGGCTCGCCGACTTCGGCCGGCCCGAGGGCTTCCTGGACCGGCAGCTGCGCCGCTGGGGCAAGCAGCTGGACGCCTCCCGCAACCGCGACCTGGCCGGCATCGACGAACTGCACGCCGCCCTCGGCCGGGAGCTGCCCCACTCCCCCGCGCCGGCCGTCGTGCACGGCGACTACCGGCTGGACAACGTCCTGATCGGCGAGAACGACCGGATCACGGCGGTGCTGGACTGGGAGATGTCCACGCTCGGGGATCCGCTGACCGACCTGGGCCTGCTCGTGATGTACAGCATGCCGCTGGGCATGTCCGACTCGCCCGTCTCCACCACCGCCGAGGCCCCTGGGCACCCGGATCCGGCCGAGATCGTCGAGCGGTACGCCGCCCGCTCCGGGCGCGATGTCTCGGCGATCTCCTGGTACACGGCGTTCGCCTGGTTCAAGCTCGCCGTGATCCTGGAGGGCATCCACTACCGCTACACCCTCGGCCAGACCGTCGGGCGCGGCTTCGACCGCATCGGCGACCTGGTTCCCGTCTTCATCGAGCACGGCCTGACCACCCTTCAGGAAGGCTGATCCGCCATGGACTTCGCTTTCGACGCGCGCACCGAGGAGCTGCGCGCCAAGCTGCTCGCCTTCATGGACGAGTACGTGTATCCGGCCGAGCAGGTCGCCCACGAGCAGCGTGAGCGGCTCGCCTCGCCGTGGGACACCCCGCCGATCGTCGAGGAGCTGAAGACCGAGGCGCGCCGCCGGGGCCTGTGGAACCTCTTCCTGCCCGACGCCGAGCACGGCGCCGGGCTGACCAACCTCCAGTACGCTCCGCTCGCCGAGATCACCGGCCGCTCCCCGCAGCTCGCGCCGACCGCGACGAACTGCGCCGCGCCGGACACCGGGAACATGGAGGTGCTCGCGCAGTTCGGTGACGAGCAGCAGAAGAAGCAGTGGCTCCAGCCGCTGCTCGCCGGTGAGATCCGGTCGGCGTTCGCGATGACCGAGCCGGAGGTGGCCTCCTCCGACGCCACCAACATCACCACGCACATCGAGCGGGACGGCGACGAGTACGTCATCACCGGCCGCAAGTGGTACATCTCCGGGGCGATGAACCCGGACTGCAGGATCTTCATCGTGATGGGCAAGACGGACCCCGACGGGGCGGACATCCGCCGTCAGCAGTCCATGGTCCTGGTCCCTCGCGACACACCCGGCGTGACTGTCAAGCGCGCCATGCAGGTCTTCGGCTACGAGGACCACTGGCACGGCGGCCACGCCGAGGTGATCTTCGACCACGCGCGCGTGCCGGTGTCGAACCTGATCGGCGAGGAGGGCGGCGGCTTCGCCATCGCCCAGGCCCGGCTCGGTCCCGGCCGGATCCACCACTGCATGCGGCTGATCGGCATGGCCGAGCGGGCGATCGAGCTGATGTGCCGACGGGCCGTCTCCCGCACGGCCTTCGGCAAGCCGCTGGCCCAGCAGGGTGTGGTCCACAACTGGATCGCGGACGCACGGGTCGCCGTGGAGCAGCTGCGCCTGCTGGTACTGAAGACGGCCTGGATGATGGACACGGTCGGCAACCGGGGCGCCCACACGGAGATCCAGGCCATCAAGATCGCCACGCCCCGCACGGTCGTCGGCATCCTCGACAAGGCGATCCAGCTGCACGGTGCGGGCGGTGTGAGCCAGGACTTCCCGCTGGCCGAGCTGTACGCCGGTGCACGGACGCTGATGATCGCCGACGGCCCCGACGAGGTGCACCAGCGGTCGCTGGCGCGGCGGGAGCTGAAGAAATACCTGTGAGCGCATGGGTAAGGGGCGCCCTCCCTGGAGGGCGCCCCTTACTTCCACGTTCAGGGTCGCAGCGCACGCAGCAGCAGATCCGCCAGCTGGTCGGCGACCTCCTGCGGGCTGAGCGGACCGTCGGGCCGGTACCAGGTCGACAAGTGGTGCACGGACCCGAAGTGGTAGTCCACCACCAGGTCCGCCGGGGTCTCCTTGGAGAAGACGCCCGCCTCCTGGCCCTCCTCGATCAGTGCACGGAAGCGTTCGTGATAGCGGCGGCGCTCCGCGCGCACCTGCTTGTTCTTCTCCGGGCTCAGGTGGTGCATGGAGCGGAAGAAGATCATAGCGTCGTCGAGGTTCTCGATCGTCGTGACCACGACGTCGGCCGCGGCGGCCCGCAGCCGCTGCTCCACCGGCTCGTCGGCGTCCGCGAAGGCGTCGAGACGCTCCTGCTGGACGCGCAGCACGCGGGCGTACACCTCGTGCAGAAGGTCGTCCTTGGAGCCGAAGTAGTGGTACAGCGCCCCCTTGGTGACGCCGGCCGCCTCGACGATCTCCTGCACCGAGGTGCGGTCGTAACCCCGCTCCGCGAAGAGCCGGGTGGCGGCGGCCAGCAGCCGCTGCGGCACAGGAGCCCCGTCCCCGTCCGTCGTCCTGGGCACTGCCGCCACCTGCCTTCCGTGATGTCCTACTGACTTTCGTGTGAACGGGAACGCAATTCCCGACGGAGGATCTTCCCACTCGCCGTCTTCGGCAAGTCGGGCAGGATCTCCACCTGCCGCGGGTACTTGTAAGCGGCCAGTCTCTCCTTGCAGTACGCGGCGAGCGCATCCGGGTCCGGATCGGCCCCCGGACGGAGGCTGATGTAGGCCTTGACCGTCTCACCGCGGTACCCGTCGGGGACGCCGACGACGGCCGCCTCGCGTACCGCCGGGTGGGTGTAGAGCACGTCCTCGACCTCGCGCGGCCACACCTTGAAGCCGGACGCGTTGATCATGTCCTTCTTGCGGTCGACGACATACAGCCAGCCCTCGGCGTCCATGAACCCGATGTCCCCGGTGCGCAGCTCGCCGTCGGGGAAGGTCTCGGCGGTGGCGTCGGGGCGCCGCCAGTAGCCGGGCACGACCTGGGGCCCACGGACGACGATCTCACCCTGCTCCCCGAACGGCATCTCCGCCCCCCGGTCGTCGACGATGCGTACGACGGTGTCCGGCCCCGGCACACCCACGGCCAGCGTCCCCGACGCCGGGTCGACGGGCGCCTCCCGGCCGGGCGGGACGGAGGCACAGGGGGCGGTGCACTCGGTGAGCCCGTAGCCGTTGCGGATGTACGGACCGAAGCCGGCGCGGAACTTCTCCACCAGGGCGGGCGGCAGTGGAGCGCCGCCGGAGGAGATGACCCGGAAGGAGGAGAAGTGGTCCGGGGTGACGGACGGGTGGGCGGCCAGCGCCATGAAGGCGGTGGACGGGCCGACCGTGTAGTGCGGCCGGTGCGCGGCGAACGCGTCGAGCACGACGCCCGCCTCGAACCGGTACGCCAGCACCAGCGTGCCCGCACTGTTGAGGCAGGCGCCGAACTGGCACACCATGCCGGTGATGTGGAACAGCGGCGCCATCGCGAAGTAGACCGGCGCCTCGGGCAGCCCGAGGCCGGTCCGCTGCCGCTCGGCGTTGTACATGATGTTGCCGTGGGTGTTGGTGGCGCCCTTGGGGGTGCCGCTGGTGCCCGAGGTGTAGCTGATCAGCGCGATGTCGCCCGGGCCCGGATCGCGGCCCTCCGGCGCCTTGTGCCCCTGCCGGGCGACGGCCGTGAGGTCGTCGGCGTCCGGGGCCTGCGGCAGCCGCTCGAAGCCCAGCACGCGCGCGTCCTGCCGGGTTTGGAAGTCCAACTCACAGGCGGTGAGCACGATCCGCACCGGCGAGTCCGCCGCCGTGTCGCGCAGATACGACTCCCAGGCCCGGTCGGAGCAGATCAGCGCGGCCACCTCGCCGTCCCGCAGGACATGGCCGACCTCCCCCGCCTTGTACATGGGGTTGACCGGCACGACGACCGCGCCCGCCTTCCAGGCGCCGAGCACGGCAAGCACGAAGTGCGGTGAGTTCTGCAACAGGACGGCGACCCGGTCGCCGCGCTCCAGACCGCGCGCGGCGAGGTGCCCGGCGACGGAATCGGTGAGCTCGTCGACGTCGCGGTACGTCAGGCGCCCGTCGAAGTAGGCGAGGAACGTACGGTCCGGCGCTTCGCCCATGACCCTGCGCAGGGCGTGCACCAGGGAGCCGGCGGGGTCGATCGGGGCGCGCTGGGCGTCGTCGAGCAGGTCCAGCCAGGGCTTGGCCTCGTACCTGGAGCCGGTCACCGCGCCGCCTCCCACTTCTGCTGGATGTGGTTCATGCTGGTCAGCCAGCGGTCCGGGTCGGTGGCCCGGGCCTGGTAGTACCCGGCGACCTCGGGGTGCGGCAGGATCAGGAAGCGGTCCTCCTCGATGCCCTTGAAGAGGGCGTCCGCCACGTCCTCGGGCTCGATCGCGGTCGGCACCAGCACCAGGTCACCCGCGCTGCCGGTACCGGCCAGCATGTCGGTGCGCACACCCTGCGGGCAGATCGCGTGGACCTTCAGGCCCCGGTGGCGGTAGGTCAGGGACAGCCACTCGGCGAAGGCATAGGCGCCGTGCTTGGTGACGGCGTAGGGCGCGGCGCCGATCATGGTGAGCAGCCCGGCGGCGGAGACGGTGGACACGAAACGCCCGCTGCCGCGCTCCAGCCAGTCCGGCAGCAGCGCCTGCGCTGCACGGACGTGAGCCATCACGTTGACGTCCCAGGCGAGCGCCCAGACGTCCTCGCCGGCCGCCTCGGAACCGCCGGAGGCGACGCCGGCGTTGGCGCAGTAGACGTCGACCGTGCCACCGAGCGCGTCCCGCGCCGTGCCGACGATCGCGGAGGCGTCGCCGGGGACGGCGATGCCGCCGATCTCCTCGGCCACCGCCTCGGCCTTGCCGGCATCCAGGTCGTTGACGACGACACGCGCCCCTTCGGCGGCGAACCGACGGGCCAGGGCGGCCCCGATCCCGCCCCCTGCTCCGGTGACGACGACTCCGGCACCCTGCACGGCTTCCACCATCGGTCTCCTTCGACACGACACGACACGGCTCTGCGGACCGCCAGACTAACCGGTCGGTATGTAGTAAAGGAAGGGCACCGGCAACGCCTCAGGGGGGCGGGGCTGTATCGATATGCGGCTCCGCCGCGCGGGCGCGACCAGCCACGAACTACCGGTACCTTCCCCACAACCTGCAGCAGCAATACCGTGCCCCCCATGCGCCTATCCAGACGAGCCCTACTCGCAGCGACAACGGCAGCAACCGCCCTCACCGCCGCATCCCCCGCCCACTCGGCCGAGCGCCGCAGGCAACTCCGTACCGGATTCGAGAACCTTGCCGCAAGCTCCTATGCGCAGCTCAGCGGCCAGCGCACCGGCATCGTCACCAACCCCACCGGCATCACCCGCGACGTACGCCACATCGTCGACGTCATGCATGCCGACGACCGGGTGAACCTGACCGCCGTCTTCGGCCCGGAGCACGGTTTCCGCGGCACCGCCCAGGCCGGCGGCTCCGAGGGCCGCTACGACGACCCGGCGACCGGGCTGCCGGTGTACGACACGTACCTGAAGAGCGGTCAGCCCCTCGCCGACATCTTCACGGCGTCGAACGTGGACACCGTCGTCTTCGACATCCAGGACGTCGGCGCACGCTTCTACACGTACATCTGGACCCTCTACGACTGCATGGAGGCGGCCAGGCTCGCGGGCAAGCGGTTCGTCGTGCTGGACCGCCCGAACCCGGTGACCGGGCGGTCGGCCGAAGGACCGGTGCTGCACAAGGAGTTCGCGACGTTCGTCGGCCGGCAACCGATCTCCCAGGCGCACGGGATGACGGTCGCGGAACTGGCGCGGCTGTTCAACGAGGAGTTCCTGACCGCGCCGGTGGAACTGGACACCGTACGGATGACCGGCTGGAAGCGGTCGGAGTTCTACGACGCCGCCGGGCTGCCATGGGTGCCGCCGAGCCCCAACATGCCGACGCCCGGCACCGCCCTCGTGTACGCGGGAACGTGTCTCTTCGAGGGCACCAACCTCTCCGAAGGGCGCGGCACCACCCGCCCGTTCGAACTGCTCGGCGCCGAGGGCATCGACGGACGCTGGGCCGCCGCCGCGAACGAACTCGCCCTGCCGGGTGTGCACTTCAGGGAGGCGTACTTCGCGCCCACCTTCTCCAAGTTCCAGGGGAAGACCGTCGGAGGCGTGCAGCTCCACGTGCACGACCGGAACGCCTTCGACCCGGTGCGCACCGGAGTCGCCCTCCTCGTGACGGCCAGGAAGGTCTGGAGCGGATTTGCCTGGCGCTCCGACAACTGGATCGACAAGCTGACCGGCTCCACCCTCGTCCGCACGATGATCGACGCCGGTGCGAGCGCCGGCGAGGTGGTGGCGGGCTGGCAGGAGGAACTGGCGGCGTTCCGGCGGGTACGCAGGGAGTACCTGCTCTATCGCTGAGCGGCGCCGGTCCGGCGCGGCGGGCCGTGTCGGACCACCGCCGCGCCGGACGAGGGTCACCGGTGTGAGGTGAACTCCACGACCTGCTGGTACGTCGGCCGGTTCTGCCAGCTGATTCCGCGGTGACCGATGCCGCCGAGCGCGCGGTGGACGACCGAGTCGGCGCACCACTGGTCGCCCGCCGAGCAGGCGTCGTCACCGGGGTAGACCTGGGCGGCGGTCCGGCCGGCCGCCTCCTTCAAGGTGCTGATCAGGGTGTCCCGGCAGGCGCTGAGGCTGCCGTCGCCGCAGTACGTCCTGGCCAGCGGCCCCTGCACCTGCTCGCCGAGCACCGACCGGATGTCCTTGTCGACATAGCTCCACCACCCGTACTGGTAGGCGCTTCCGGCGTGTGCGCCGGTCGGGCCGTGGGCGGCCGACGGGGACTCGTCGACCGGGAGGTTGGCGGTGAAGGCGCTGTACAGGTCGCTGCCGAGGCCGGGTTCGAACTCGGCCTTCACCAGCAGCGGCCACCAGGCGTCCAGGATGCGGATCGCGTCGGCATGGGCGTAGGTGCGCGAACCGGCCGAGGTCTCCGTACGCCGTGCCCCGGCCGACACCCACGCGGACAGTTTGCTCACCGCCGCCGCGGCCGCCGGGTCCGTCACCGGCGAGCTGTTGATCACCTTCAGCAGCTTCGGCAGCACGTCCTGAGCGCGCAGGTCGGCGAGCCCCGCCTCCGCCATCGCCTTCACCAGCGAGGCGCGCGTCACGCCACCGGCGTCCACCAGCTTCTTCACCCGGTCGTCCAGCAGATTGCCGCGGTGCACCGACCCGTTGCCCCAGGGCGCGGCGGCGTAGTCCTCGGCCTGCTTGTTGTTCCAGGAGATGTAGTAGTCCTGGTCGATCGAGTTCGGGTGCTGGGAAGGCGGTGTGTAGGAGGCGGTGTTGGTGTCCGGGTTCCAGTTCCGCCATTCGTACGCCGGCTGCGCCCAGGCCGGGAACTCGGCGTCGACGCCGTTCGCGCGCACCGGGTTGTCGCCGCTGTTGTAGTACGCGGTGTGCTCGGAGTCGGCGTAGAACCAGTTGAAGGTGTAGTTGATGTGCTGCACCGCGCTCTGGAAGCTCTCCGGGCCCTTGACGTGATCGGGGTCGTTCAGCATCTGGAAACCGATGATGGAGTCGGCCTCGTGCAGGAAGGAGGAGCGCAGGGTGGTGTAGGCGACCTTCTTGCCGTCGACGGTCGCGCGATGGGTGACCGGGCCGTACTTCGTGCGCCAGACGCGCATCGTGTACGAACCGGCGGCGGTGCCGTCGGCCACGGTCGGCTTCCAGGCGTTCTTCTGCTCGACCTTCTCCATCGGCGTACAGGTGCCGCGGTACAGGTAGTGGTGGTCGTCCTGGCACAGCTCGACTGCGTACGTGTCGATGATGTCCTGGCCGGAGGTGGTCGCGCTCCAGGCGTAGTCCTGGCCGCGGCCGAGTTCGACGTAGAAGCTCAGGCCCGCGAAGGACGCGCCGCGGGCGCTGATGCCCGGGCCCTGGATCTCCTGGAGCATCAGCAGCTGCGGAGCGAAGTAGCCGGTCTGCGGGCCGAAGACGGCAACCGGGTGACCGCTCGCGGTGTGCTCGCCGCTCACCACCAGGGCGTTGGACATTCCGCGCTTGGCGGAGGTGACGGCGTTCGCGGCGGCGTCGGCCGAGGCGCCGGTGGCACCCGGGGAAGCCGCGCTGCCCGTACGGTCGAAGACGAGCTCCTCGCGGGTCACCGAACCGGCGTCGGGCAGGGCCTCGCCCTGTGGGTCGGCGGGCTTCCGGCCGTACGGGAAGCTGCCGTCGTGAACGGTGAGGACGGCCTCGGGGTCGTTGCGCTCCCGGAAGGACTCCCACACCTTGGTGCCCTCGGTGACGCCGTACTTGGACTGGGCGGCGAGCAGCGAGAGCGCGTTGCCCACCTCACCGCCGCCGCCGGAGCCGAACAGCGCGCCGATGACGGAGGCCAGCGCGACCAGGTCGGTGGGCTTGAAGTGCGCGATCGTGCCGGCGTTGGTGACGGAGTCCTTGTGGCCGGTCAGGACGTACTCGCCGGGGAAGTAGCGGCCGCTGTCGGAGGCGTCGATGTAGGCGTTGATGCCGTCGACGTAGGCGTTGACGTCGGCGAGGGCCTGCCGGCCGCGCTCGCCGTTCGAGGCGGCGGCGTTGTCTATCTGCGCCTGCAGATCGGCCTCGGTGTAGGGCGCGTTGCGCCAGAACTCCTGCTCGAGGCCCTGGTTGGAGGCGGCGCCGCCGGCGAAGGAGGTGAGCTGTCCGCGCCCGACATGACGGAAGACGTCCATCAGCCACAGCCGGTCCTCAGCCGCCGCATAGCCGGCACCGAACTCCGTGCCGTACCGAGTGGTACCGGTGATGTGCGGTACGCCCGTCTTCTTGTCGCGGACGATCGTCACGTCGCTGCGGCCGGCAGGCTTGACGGTGGAGGCGACCTGATCGGCGGGGACCCCGAACGACGCGTCGTTGAAGAAGGTGTTGATCGTGGCGTCGGTGAGCGTGGAGTAGCCGGTGGCCAGAGAGGCGTACGGGCCGAGTTGGTCCTCGGCGTGGGCGGGCTGGGTGCCGAAGGCCTGGTGGAGGAGGATCTGTGCAAGGGTGGCGTTGCCGTTCTGGCCGGGCGGCAGGATGTCCGAACACCGGTTGCCGCAGTGGTCGGTGACGGCCGCGGCATCGGCGGCAGGCGCCTCGGGGGCAGCGGCCGCCTGGGACAGCGGGGACAAAAGGCCGGCAATCAGGACGCATACGGATGCGGTCTTCAGGAACCCGAGGGATCTCCGGGGAGTTCTCAGTCTGTCGAGCGCGTTGCGTGGGGTGCGCCGTGGCATGGCAGCTCCTCCCGACGGGGGTGGGCGGGATGTTACCGCCGGTTATCCCCGAGTTTGAAGATGAACATGCGTCACTTTTGGGAGTCGAAAGGACCAGCCAGAGCGGCAGTTGGAGACGGAGGACATCGGATGGAGCCGATTCGCTTGTCGATACGTCTATTCGGAGACGTCCGTACGACGACGCCGAAGTGACCGAAGTACAGGTGCAGGTGTGACGGAGGTGCAGGGCGATGGCCGGTTTCCGGAGTCTGGCGAGACAGGTACGCGACCCCCGGTGCGATCTGGCGCTACGGCGCTATTCGCTGCGCAAGTGCCTTGAACGGTTCGCCCCCTACGGACACAGGGCGACCTGGGACCACTTGTGCTCCCGGGCCGGATTCGGCCCGGAGGACCGGTCTCCCGAACCGGCGCGGCTCGTGGCCGCGTTGGAGGAGCTGGAGGAGGCGCGGGCGGTGTGGCTGGCCTACGAGGTCGAGTTCGCCGAGCGCCGCAAGAAGGAGAAGCACGACGGGCTGCGCAGGCCGGGCACGGTGGACGACTGGCACCGGCTGACCTGGGGCGGTTTCGGCGTCGCCTGGTGCGACGACCCGCGGCTCCACCCGGTCGAGCCGCTGGCGGAGGTACTGCGCCGGCTGATCGCCGCGTTGGAGCGCGAGCCCGGATCGGCGTGCCCGGCGTGCGGAGGGGAACGCCTCGTCTGGAAGTACGACCTGGACCACGAACCGTCGTCGGGGCCGGTCTGCACGGACTGCGGGATCCTGGTGCCGCGCCCCGTGCTCACGCCCGAGGCCCTGGCGTACGCCAGGCGCGAACGACTGCTGATGTCCGCCTGAGGATACGG
The DNA here is from genome assembly GCF_004187715.1 of Streptomyces sp. F001. Lineage (GTDB taxonomy): Bacteria > Actinomycetota > Actinomycetes > Streptomycetales > Streptomycetaceae > Streptomyces > Streptomyces flavusporus. The sequence continues at coordinate 1,084,363 of NZ_QZWF01000001.1, forward strand.
GTGCTCAACGGGGGACAACGGGGGCAAAGAGGGGCAAAGAGAGGACAGTTGGAGGCGGTGAGACGCACCCGAACCACCTCCCGTCGGCAGCCCCTCAGCCGCAGCCCCCGGACTCCCGCTGCCGCGGCCCGCCTTCCCGTCGCTCCACCATCAGGCGGGAGCCCGACCGGCGTTCACCGAAGGCGTCGTCGGGGTTGGACAGGATGCAGGTGTCCAGGGAGAGGCAGCCGCAGCCGATGCAGTCGGTGAGGTGGTCGCGGAGGCGGTTGAGCTGCTTGATGCGCTCGTCCAGTTCGGAGCGCCAGGCCTCGGAGAGACGGGCCCAGTCCTCCCGGGTGGGCGTGCGTTCCTCGGGGAGCTCGGCGAGGGCCTCGCGGATCGTGGCGAGCGGGATGCCGACGCGCTGCGCGGCACGGACGAAGGCGACACGGCGCAGCGTGTCACGGGTGTAGCGGCGCTGGTTGCCGGCGGTGCGACGGCTGCTGATCAGGCCCTTGGACTCATAGAAGTGCAGGGCGGAGACGGCGGCGCCGCTGCGCGCGGAGAGCTGGCCGACCGTGAGCTCGTGGATCTTCTCGGGAATCTTGGGCACTCCTCCGACCCTACCGACCCGCCATGACCGACCGTCCGTTGACATGGGCTCCCGATCGCACCATGCTAAGCAGTCGCTTAGACAAGCTACGCGAGAGGCCGGGACATGGCAGAGCCGAGGATCTTCACGTCCGTCGATGAGCTGAAGGCGGCGGTGGGCGAGCAGCTGGGACACACGGACTGGCTGGAGGTCGACCAGAAGCGGATCGATCTGTTCGCCGACGCGACCGGTGATCACCAGTGGATCCATGTCGATCCGGAGAAGGCCGCCGCAGGTCCGTTCGGTACGACCATCGCGCACGGCTATCTGACCCTGTCGCTGCTGCCGTTGTTCGGCCCGCAGCTGATCGCCGTCGAGGGCGTGAAGATGGGCGTCAACTACGGCACCAACAAGGTCCGTTTCCCCTCCCCCGTCCCGGTCGGCTCCCGGCTGCGCGCCACCGCGCGGATCACCGGCGTCGAGGACGTGCCGGGCGGGGTGCAGGTGACGGTCGCCTTCACCGTGGAGCGCGAGGGCGGGGACAAGCCGGCGTGCGTCGCCGAGTCGGTGTCGCGGTACTACGTCTGAGGCCTACTTCTCGGCGCCCGGCGCCCGCTGCACCCCCACCATCCGCAGCACGAGGTCGGCGTACATCGCGCCGACCTCGTCGGGCGTCCAGGGGCCCTGGACATTGAACCAGCGGGCCACGTCGATGCAGAGCGAGAGCACGGCGAGGGTCGTGCCCTGCACGTCGAGCACGTCGAACTCGCCCGCCGCGAGGCCGTCCTCGATGATGCCGCGCACCTCGGCGTCGCACTGTCGCCGCAGTGCGACGATCTCGGCGCGGGCCTCGGGTCCGAGGGAGTCCAGTTCGTACTGGACCACGCGTGCTGTCGTGCGGCCCCCGGCGTGCCAGCGGACGAAGGAGCTCACCGCGTCGGCGAGCCGCTCGGTCGCACTGCCCTCACGCCGGGCCGCCGTGCGCAGGATGTCGAGGGCCCTTTCGTGGCCGATCCTGCTGATGCGGTGCAGCAGCTCTTCCTTGGTCTTGTAGTGGATGTAGAGCGCGGCCGGGCTCATGCCGGCGCGGCCCGCGATGTCACGGGTCGTCGTGGCGTGATAGCCGCGCTCGGCGAAGGCCTCCACGGCGGCGATCAGCAGTCGCCGGGCCGCGTCAGGGGTGACCTCGGCCCACGGCTGCATCTCGCCGCCGGCCGTCTCCTCCGCCGTACTCATCGCTTGTCCGCCCCTCTCGCCGCCAGAGGCACCACCATACCGCCGAAGCTGAGCGAGCGCTTAGGGCACTCGCTCAGAGCTTCTCGAAGGGGTCGTGCTCGGCGAGCAGCTTCTCCAGCCGTGCCTGGTCGACCCGGCTGACGATCTGCCCGGCCTCCTGCCGGTCGCGGATGACCTTGGCGAGCGTGAAGGCGGACGTGACGAGGTAGAGGACGGCGATACCGAGAAAGCCGCGCACCCATGGATCGGCCTCGAGCTGGAAGATGCCGACGGCCGTGGCGGCCAGGGCGACGGCGAACGACGCGACGGCCTGACCGTAGAAGGCGGCCGTGCTCTGCTGTTTGACCGGTGTGTCACTCATGGGGACAAGCGTCCGCAGATGTGGCGCGGCCCACATCCGCTCAGGTACTCAGAAGGTACTCAGAACGCCGAAACCCCGGTCAGCGCCCTGCCGATGAGCAGCTTCTGGATCTGGCTGGTGCCCTCGTAAAGGGTCATCACGCGGGCGTCACGCAGCAGCTTGCCCACCGGGTACTCGTCGATGTAGCCGTAACCGCCGAAGACCTGGAGGGCGTTGTTGGCGGCGCGGACGGCCGCCTCCGAGGCGAAGAGCTTGGCCTTGGACGCCTCGGTGGCGAAGGGCAGGCCGCGGTCGATCAGATCGGCCACCCGCCAGGTCAGCAGCCGGGCGGCGTCGGCGTCCACGGCGATGTCGCTGAGGAGCTCCTGCACCAGCTGGTGATGGGCGATGCTCCGGCCGAACTGCTCGCGCTCACCGGCGTACCGCACCGCCGCGTCCAGCGCGGCCTGCGCTATGCCGACACAGCCCGCCGCGACCGACATCCGCCCCTTGGCGAGCGCGGACATGGCGACGGAGAACCCCTTGCCCTCCGCTCCGAGCATCGCGGAGGCGGGGACGCGGACGTCCTGAAGGACCAGCTCGGCGGTGGCCTGGCCGCGCAGGCCGAGCTTGCCGTGGAGGGTGCGGCGGGTCAGGCCCGGAGCGGAGGCCGGCACGAGGAAGGCAGAGACGCCCTGGTGGCCGGGGGTGTCCGTGGAGCGGGCGAACAGCAGGACCACATCCGCCCAAGTCCCGTTCGTGATGAACATCTTGGTGCCGTTGATCACGTAGTCGTCGCCCTCGCGGACCGCGCGGGTGGCGAGGTTCCCGGCGTCGGATCCGGTGCCCGGCTCGGTGAGGGCGAAGCAGCCGACGTACTCCCCGGAGGTGAGCCCCGGCAGCCACCGCCGCTTCTGCTCCCCGCTCCCCCAGGCGGCGATCGTCTTGGCGACCAGGCCCAGCGAGACGGACACGATCCCGCGCACGGACGAGTCCCCGCGGCCGAGTTCCTCCGTCACCAGGCAGTACGCGAGATGGTCGCCGCCCGAGCCGCCGTACTCCTCGTCGACGGTCAGCCCCAGGAACCCGACCTCACCGAGCTTCTTGACGATGCCGCGGTCCACCTCCTCGGCGCGGTCCCAGGTGACGACGTTCGGGGCGATCTCACGGTCCACGAAGTCCCGGGCGAGCTGCCGTACGGCGGTCTGCTCCTCGCTGAGCTCGAGGTTCATGACGGGTCACCCCACAGATCGAAAGTCGCACAGTCGCCATTTAAATTAGCACTGCTAGTTTCCAGTCGCAGCCCTACTATGTGCGCCATGGCCCGACCGCGCAAGCCCCTGCTCAGCACCGAACGGATCGTCGAGACGGCCCGCGCGCTGGTGGACACGGAGGGCCTGGCGGCCGTCTCCACCCGCCGGCTCGCCGCGGAGCTCGGGGTGAGCGGGCCCTCGCTCTACAACCACTTCCGCACCAAGGACGAGATCCTGGAGGCGGTCGCGGACTCGGTGAGCGCCCAGGTCGATCTGTCGATGTTCGAGGACGGCCGGGACTGGCGGACCGCGCTGCACGACTGGGCCGTCTCCTACCGGGCCGCGCTGCGCAACCACCCGAACATCGTCCCGGTCCTCGCCCGCGGCCCCGGCCGCCGCCCGGCCGCGCTGCGGCTGGCGGACGCGGTCTACGGCGCGATGGTCGAGGCCGGCTGGCCACCTGCGCAGGCCACCTCCATCGGTGCGCTGATGCGGTACTTCATCATGGGCTCCGCGCTGGGCTCGTTCGCCGGGGGTTTCGTGGACGACGTGAGTGCATACGACCCCGCCGACTACCCGCACCTCGGGCAGGCCCATCTCCTGGCCGAGCGGCAGGAGAAGATCGACGAGCGCGCCTTCGAGACCGGGCTCGCGGCCCTGCTGGACGGGTTGGCGCAGCAGTACGAGCAGGTCGCACGGCCTGCGTAGAGACGGTTCGGTGGGCACCGAAAGGTGAGTGCCCCATGCTGGGCGCATGACTTCCAGGGATCCCCGGGCGCCGGAGCTTGCGCGGCTCGCCGGACTGATCGCCGACGAGACGCGCGCCGCGTGTCTGCTGGCGCTGCTCGACGGGCGGGCGTGGACCGCCGGCGAGCTGGCGCGGCATGCGGGGGTGGCCGCGTCGACGGCGAGTGAGCATCTGCACCGGCTGGTCGCGGGCGGGGTGCTGGCCGAGGAGCGGCAGGGGCGGCATCGGTATGTGCGGCTGGCCGATGCGCGGGTCGCGCAGTTGGTGGAGGATCTGGCCGCGCAGGTCGCGCCCGGTGCCGTGGTCCGACGGCCGCGTGGGCTGCGCGAGACGAGTTCCGGGTCTGCCATGGCCCGCGGCCGTACCTGCTACGACCATTTCGCCGGGCGGCTCGGCATCGCGGTCACCGATGCGTTGACCGCGCGCGGACTGCTGCTGCCGACGAGTGAGCCGGAGGGGCGCGCCGGTGTCGAGCGTTCGACCGCGCGCAGGCCCGAAGGACTGAGCACGGGCGGGCTCTCGACACCGGCTGGAGCACCCCGGAGGCGAACGAGCGAAGAGAGGGCCACCGGGTTCGCGCTCACGGACGCGGGACTGCGGTGGTTCGACTCCGCGGGCATCACCCTCGACCGCACGAGCCGCCGCCCGCTGGCCCGCGCATGCCTGGACTGGACCGAACGCCGCCCACACCTCGCCGGCGTCGCGGGCGCGGCCCTGTGCCGGCACGCCCTCGACGTCGGCTGGTGTGTGCGCATCGGCTCGGCGCGGGCGGTGAAGGTGACGCCGGAAGGTGAGCGCGCCCTGTCCGAACTGCTCGGCATCGAGGCGGAAGCGCTGCACTGAGCGCCGACGCCCCGTCCGAAATCCGCGAGCTTGCGTCCCCTTCCCCGCCTAGCCTCTGGAGCATGATGAACGCCTCCCCTCGGACACCGGCCCGCCGTACGCAGTTGTTGGCGGCCGGCGCCGCGACCGTCACCGTCGTGCTGTGGGCCTCCGCCTTCGTCTCGATCCGCAGCGCGGGTGCCGCGTACTCGCCGGGCGCGCTGGCGCTCGGGCGGCTGCTCGCCGGAGCCCTGGTGCTGGGGGCGTTCTGTCTTGTACGGCGGGAAGGGTGGCCACCGCGGTCGGCCTGGCGCGGGATCGCGATATCGGGCGTGCTGTGGTTCGGCTTCTACATGGTCGCTCTCAACTGGGGCGAACAGCAGGTCGACGCCGGTACGGCGGCCCTGGTCGTGAACGTCGGCCCGATCCTCATCGCCCTGCTCGGCGCGCGGCTGCTCGGCGACCGGATGCCGCCACGGCTGCTGGCAGGGATGGCGGTGTCGTTCGCGGGTGCGGTGACGGTGGGGTTGTCGATGTCGGGCGAGGGCGGCTCGTCGGTGCTCGGGGTGGTGCTGTGTCTGCTGGCCGCGGTCGCTTACGCCGGCGGGGTCGTGGCGCAGAAGCCGGCCCTGGGCCGGGCGAGCGTGTTGCAGGTGACGACGTTCGGGTGTCTGGTCGGGGCGGTGTGCTGCCTGCCGTTCTCCTGGCAGCTGGTGACGGAAGCCGCCGAGGCGCCCCTGTCGGCCACCCTCAACATGGTGTACCTGGGCGTGTTCCCGACCGCGCTCGCCTTCACGACCTGGGCGTACGCCCTGGCCCGTACGACCGCCAGCCGCATGGGCGCGACGACGTACGCGGTCCCCGCGCTGGTCGTGCTGATGTCGTGGCTGGCGCTGGGCGAGGTGCCGGGGCTGCTCACGCTGGCGGGCGGAGTGCTGTGCCTGGCCGGCGTGGCGGTGTCGCGGTCCCGGCCGCGGGCCGCGGCGCCGGTTTCCTGTACGGCGCCGCAGCCCGAGGGCGTATCGGAATCAGCGTGAACGTGCCCTGTCCGCAAGGACCTTGATGGACAGCAGCGCGATCACGGCGAGGCCGATGATGTAGGCGGACACCGCCATCGACGTGCCCGTCGCCTCCAGGAGCAGCACCATCACGAAGGGGGCGAGGCCGCCGCCGAACACGGCCGCGATCTGGTAGCCGAGGGAGGCGCCGGTGTAGCGCATCTCGGGCGTGAACAGCTCGGCGAACAGGGCGGCCTGGGGGCCGTACATGATGCTGAGGAAGCAGCTGGCGACGAACGTGCCGACCGCGAGCCACAGCAGCGAGCCGGTGTCGATCAGCAGGAACAGCGGCACGGCCCACAGCGCGATACCGGCCGCGCCGAGCGCGTAGATCCGGATGCGGCCGATCTTGTCGGAGAGCGCTGCGGCGGCCGGGATCAGCACCAGTTGGGTCAGGCTGATGCAGAGCGAGACGGTGAGGACGGCGCTCTTCTTCATGCCGAGTTCGCGGGTCGTGTAGTCGAGCACGCCGGTGATGATGATGTAGAAGGTCGCGGTGTTCACAGCGAAGGAGCCGCCGGCGAGGAGCACGGTACCCAGGTGACCGCGCAGGATCGTGCGCAGCGGGGAGGGCTGCTCGGCCTTCTCCTTCTCGGCCAGCTTCTTCTCCGCCTCCCGGAACTCGGGGGTCTCCTCGACTCGCGTGTGGATGTACCAGGCGAGGACGAGGACGAACAGGCCGACGAGGAACGGCACGCGCCAGCCCCAGGCCGCGAACGCGGAGTCGGTGGTGAAGGCTCCGGCCAGCAGGAACACCGTGTTGGCGGTCACCACGCCGATGGGGACGCCGAGCTGGACGAAGCTGCCGTAGATGCCGCGCTTGCCCTCGGGGGCGTACTCGGTGGCCATCAGCATCGCGCCGCCCCACTGGGCTCCGACGGCGATGCCCTGCACCACGCGGAAGGCGACCAGCAGGATCGGGGCGGCGACGCCGATCGTCTCGTACGTCGGGAGCAGGCCGATGCCGGTGGTGGCGATGCCCATGAGCGTGAGCGCGAGGACCAGCATCGGCTTGCGGCCGCGCTTGTCGCCGAGATGTCCGGCGACGATGCCGCCGAGGGGGCGGGCGAGGAAGCCGACGGCGAAGGTGGCGAAGGCGGCGAGTACTCCGGCTGTGGGGCTGCCGGCCGGGAAGTACAGGTCGCCGAGGACGAGGGCGGCGGCGATGCCGAAGACGAAGTAGTCGTACCACTCGACGGCCGAGGCGAGGGCGGCTGCGGTGGCGACCCGGCGGCGGTTCGGGGTGGCCGGGGTGGTGGTGAGCGGCTGGGCGGAAGGTGCCGTGTCCATGCGTGCACACTCCGGTGGGTGCGGGGACGGAACAGGGGGTGGCTCGGGTTCCGGGAACGTACTGACCGGACGGTATGGACGTCAACGGGTCGTGCAGCAGGAGTTTTGCCTGTACACGGCACGGAGAACGAGGTGCGGGCATGCCGAAGCCCCGGCCCACCCGCGGGGCCGGGGAGCGCGGGGCGGCCGGGTTAGAAGACCACCAGGGCCCGGCCGCCCTTCCCCGCCGACATGTTCTCGAAGGCCGCCGGAATGCCGTCCAGAGCGATGTGTTCGGTGACCAGCGCTGTCAGGTCGAGGCGGCCGGAGCGGACATGGCCGGCGAGGACGGGGAGGTCGCGCTCGGGGTCGCAGTTGCCGTAGACGCAGCCGGAGAGGGTGCGGCCCCAGTGGAAGATCTCCAGGGCGTTGAAGGTGACCTGCTGGTCCTTGCCGCCGATGCCCACCACCGTCGTACGGCCGCCGCGGCGGGTCGACTCCCACGCCGCGCGGATGGTGACCGCGCGGCCCACGCACTCGACGGCGACGTCGACGCCCTGCTTGGCGGTGCGGGCGCGGATCTCGCGGGGGGTGTCGTCGGAGGCGAGGACGTAGTCGGTGGCGCCTGCCGCGCGGGCCAGTTCCTCCTTCTGCGGGGAGACGTCCACCGCGATGATCCGGGACGCGCCCGCGATCCGGGCCGACTGGAGGGCGGCCAGGCCGACGCCGCCCACCCCGAACACCGCGACGCTCTCGCCGGGCCGGACCCGCGCCGAGTGGTGCACGGCGCCGTAGCCGGTGAGCACCGCGCAGCCGAGGAGGGCCGCGTCGGTGAGCGGGACGCCGGGCGGGGCGGGCAGGGCGCAGGCTGCGGAGACCACCGTCTCCTGAGCGAACGCGGCCACGTTCAGCCCGGGGTACAGCTCCGCGCCGTCGCGGGAGCGGTGGGCGTGGACGTCGGCCGCGCCGTTCAGGGCGTTGGCGCACAGCCAGACCTCGCCGAGCGCGCAGGCCGGGCAGGTGCCGCAGGACGGGGCCCAGTTGAGGACCACGCCGTCACCGGGCGCGAGGTGCGTCACCCCGTCGCCGACCGCGACGACCGTGCCGGCGCCCTCGTGGCCGAGGACGGCGGGGACCGGTACCCGCAGGGTGCCGTTGGACAGGGAGAGGTCGGAGTGGCAGACACCGGCGGCGGCGAGGCGGACCCGGACCTGGCCGGGGCCGGGATCGGGCAGGTCGATCTCGGTGATCTCCAGCGGGGAGCCGATGGCGGGCAGTACGGCGGCACGGACGGTCATGTCGGGGAACTCCGTCAGAACTGGAGGGACTTGGTCTGGAGGTATTCGGTGAGGCCGTGCACGCCCAGCTCCCGGCCCACGCCCGACTGCTTGTACCCGCCGAAGGGCGCGAGCGGGTTGAAGCGGCCGCCGTTGATGTCGACCTGGCCGGTCTCCATGCGGCGCGCGAAGGCGACCGCCTCCGTCTCGTCGCCCGCCCAGACGGCGCCGGCGAGCCCGTACACCGTGCCGTTCGCGATATGCAGGGCGTCCTCCTCGTCCTCGTAGCGGAGGATCGACAGGACCGGGCCGAAAATCTCCTCCTGCGCGACGGTCATCTCGGGGGTGACGTCGGCGAAGACGGTCGGGCTGATGAAGTAGCCGCGCTCACTCGGGGGTTCGACGCCGCCCGCGACCAGGCGGGCGCCCTCGGCCAGGCCCTTCTCGATGTAGCCGCGCACCCGGTCCCGCTGCCTGGCGTTCACGACGGGGCCGATGCGGTCGCCGTACTTGGCGGCCGCCCGGGCGGCGAGCTCGACGGCCGCGTCGTACTGCGCGGTGTGGACGAGCATGCGGGTCCATGCGCTGCACGTCTGGCCGGAGTTGGACATCACGTTGGCGACGCCGACGTTGACCGCCCGGGCCAGGTCGGCGCTCGGCAGGATGACGTTGGCGGACTTGCCGCCCAGTTCGAGAGCGACCTTCTTCACGGCGGCACCGGCCGTGGCCGCGATCCGGCTGCCGACGGCCGTGGAGCCGGTGAAGGACACCAGGTCGACGTCCGGGTGCCCGGCGAGGGCCTGCCCGGCCACCGGGCCGAGGCCCGTGACGAGGTTGAAGACTCCGGCCGGGACGCCCGCCTCGTGCACCGCCTGAGCGAAGGCCTGCGCGGTGAGCGGGGTGTCCTCGGCGGGCTTCAGTACGACGGTGCAGCCCGCGGCGAGGGCCGGCGCCACCTTGGCGACGATCTGGTGCAGGGGGTAGTTCCAGGGCGTGATCGCGCCGACCACGCCGATCGGCTCGTGGTAGACGGTCGAGTTGCCGACCTTCTCCTCGAAGGCGTACGTCGCCGCCAGCTCGGCGTACGAGCCCGCGACCGCGATCGGCGTACCCATGTGCACCGCCTGCGAGAACGCCAGTGGCGAGCCCAGCTCCGCGGTGATCGTCCCGGCGATCTCGTCCTTGCGTGCCACCAGGACGTCCCGCAGGGCGGCCAGTCGCGCGGCCCGCTCGGCCGGCGGCGTGGCGGCCCAGGCCGGGAGCGCGGCGCGGGCCGCCCGGACCGCGTGGTCCACGTCCTCGGCGTTGCCCGCGGGAACCTGCCCGATGACCTGCTCGTCGACCGGGTTCACGACGTCGATCGTGTCCCGGCCCTCGGCGGGGCACCAGACACCGTCGATGTACAGGGCCTGCTGCGCCTTCATGATCCGTCTGCCTCCCGAGCCTGTGCGTCGTCCGGCGCCTAAACTAGCGGCGTTAGTTTTCCGGCGCCAGGGGTGCCCCTGAAGCCTCCGGCACCAGAGATACCCCAGCGCGTGGCGTCAGGCGTCGCTCTTGCGCTGCGCCGTCGGGTGGGGTGACGGACGTCTGCCGGCGGACGCGGTGTCCTCCTCGGCCGGCCTGGCCGGGGAGCGCAGCGCCACGCCCGCCGACAGCAGCAACAGCCCGCCGAGCATCACGAACGGCGCGGCCACGCCCGCGATCCCGGCGATCAGGCCGGCCGTGGCGGGGGCGGCGACCTGGCCCAGGCGGTTGCCGGTCAGACGCAGGGCGAGGGCCGTGGAGCGGGCACCCTCGGGGGCCGCCTGGACGACCGTCGTCATGGACAGCGGCTGGCCGACGCCCAGGCAGAAGCCGAGGGCGGCGAGGATCAGGGCCAGCGCCCCCACCGGCACCGGCAGGGCGATGCCCGCGCACAGCAGGGCCGCCAGCAGGCAGGTCACGGTGAGCAGCAGGGTGCGGCCGACCAGCCGCAGCAGGGGCGTGAGGACCAGCCGGCAGGCGATGGTGGCCGCCGCGCGCAGACTGAGCAGCAGGCCGATCACGGACGGTGCGATGCCCCGTTCTTCGCCGACCACGGGCAGGTAGGCCGTGAGGACATCGGTCGCGGACAGCACCGAGAGGCTGATCAGGATGCCGGCGGGCACGCCCCGCGCGCGCAGGATGCGGTGGACGGGGACGCGGTCTCCCTGTCCGGTACGGGACGTGGGCGTCGTACGACGATCCTCTATGCGCCACAGCGACGTGAACGCCACCGCGGCACCCGCGCCCGCGACGAGCAGGGCGAGCGCACTGGTGCCCGCCATGTCGTGGCCGCCGATCAGCGCCCCGGCCGCGATCGGGCCGACCAGCTGGCCGAGCGAGGCGCCGATGGTGAAGTGGCCGAAGTTGCGGTCCTGTTCGTGCGGGGCGGACTGGCGGGCGACCAGGGACTGGGCGCCGATCACGAAGCTGAGGTGCCCGAGGCCCATGACACCGCTCCAGATCGCCATCGCCCAGAGGGAGTCGACGAGGCCGCTGAGCGCGCAGCCGCCGGATATCAGGACGACACCGGCGGGCAGCAGGGGCGCACAGCGGCCGTGGTCGGTACGGCGGCCCAGGGGGACGGCGGCGAACAGGGGGAGCAGGGCGTAGACACCGGCGATCACACCGACCGCCCGCTCGTCGGCGCCCAGCGCGAGGGCCCGGTAGGAGACCGCCGGCCGGGCCATCGACACCGCCCCCTGCGCGAAGCTGAAGGCGATGACGAGGCGGAGCAGCCAGCCGCGGTTCCTGCCGGGCCTCACGATGAGCGAACCTCCACCGGTCAACGGGTCAGATGATCCCGAACAGGATGCCTGCCCCGAGGATCACGAGGCATGTGAGGGCGGCCCACTTCACCACGAACCGCGTGTGGTCGCCGAATTCGACCTTCGCCATGCCGACCAGCACGTACACGGCAGGGACGAGCGGGCTGGACATGTGCAGCGGCTGGCCGACGAGCGAGGCGCGGGCCATCTCCAGCGGCGAGACACCGTGCGCGGCGCCGGCCTCGGCGAGGACCGGGAGGACGCCGAAGTAGAAGCCGTCGTTCGACATGAAGTAGGTGAGCGGCAGGCTCAGGATGCCGGTGACGAGGGCCATGTGCGGGCCCATGCCCTCGGGGATGACGTCGACCATCCACTTGGCCATGCTGTCCACCATGCCGGTGCCCTGGAGCACGCCGGTGAACACGGCGGCGGCGAAGACCATGCCGGAGACGTTGAGGACGTTGTCGGCGTGGGCGGCGAGCCGGGCCTTCTGGTCGGGCAGGTGCGGGAAGTTGACGGTGAGCGCGAGGGCGGCACCGAGCAGGAACAGCACCGGGATCGGCAGCAGCTCCATGATCATGGCGGTGAGCAGGCCGACCGTGAGCAGCGCGTTGAACCAGTACAGCTTGGGGCGCAGGGTGGGCCGGTCGGGGTCGAGGCCCTGGAAGTCGTCGTCCTCGGTGGCGTCGGCGTCGGTGCCGGAGCCGGAACCGCCGGTGCTCGCGACACCCTTGCCGGTGCCGGTGCCGGTGCCGCTCGCGACCAGGACCGTCTCCTTCTCGCTCTCCTCCACCAGCACCTCGTCCAGCGTCAGCACGCCGAGCCGCCTGCGCTCGCGCAGACCGAGGACGTACGAGAGGACGATCACGAAGAGCAGACCGACGGCCAGGGCCGGGATCATCGGCACGAAGATGTCGCTGGCGTCCAGCTTCAGGGCGGTGGCGGCGCGCGCGGTCGGGCCGCCCCACGGCAGGGTGTTCATCACGCCGTTGGCCATCGCCGCGACACCGGTCAGGATGACCAGGCTCATCTTCAGGCGCTTGTACAGCGGGTACAGGGCCGAGACCGTGATCATGAAGGTGGTCGAGCCGTCGCCGTCCAGCGACACGATCGCGGCGAGCAGGGCCGTACCGACGACGATCCGCATCGGGTCGGCCTTGCAGAACTTGAGGATCCCCCGGACGATCGGGTCGAAGAGCCCGACGTCGATCATCACACCGAAGTAGACGATCGCGAACATGAGCATCGCCGCGGTGGGGGCGAGGCTGGAGACCCCGTCGATGACGTAGTCACCGAGATGCGCACCCTTGCCGACGAAGACACAGAACAGTGCGGGTATGAGCACGAGCGCCGCTATGGGCGACATCTTCTTCATCATGATCAGGACCAGGAAGGTCGCGATCATGGTGAAGCCGAGGATGGTCAACATGAGTGGATACCTAACGTTCGCCCTTGAACTCCCACCTGGGCCGGCGGTGCGACGACGTTAGGTCCCCTCGAGCAGCGTTAACAAGACGTTGACGTGCGAGCAATAAGCGCAAAACTGCTGGTCACAGCTTTGCTCAGGTCAGCGGGGTGAGCTTTTCGGTCACGGCGGAGACTTCCACGGGCACTCCGTTGAGGACCGCGTTGCCCGACAGCGGGTCGAGCAGGCTGCCGTCGAGGAGCTGGTTGACGTTGACGCCGGGGTCGGTGGCGGCGTGGGTGAGGCGGGTGCCGGGACGGTCGTGGCCCCAGCCGTGCGGCAGGCTGACCACGCCCCTGCGCACACCGTCGGTGATCTCCGCGGGTGCGGTCACCTCTCCCCCGGCGCCCTTCACGCGCACGGGTGCCCCGTCGCGCACACCGAGGCGTTCGGCGTCCTCCGGGTGGATGTGCAGGGTGCAGCGGTTGGTGCCGCCGGTGAGGGCGGGCACGTTGTGCATCCAGCTGTTGTTGGACCGCAGATGGCGGCGGCCGACGAGGACGAGCCCGTCGGGTCGTTCCCGCAGCGCCTCGCGGAGCCGGGGCAGGTCGTCGGCGATGGGCTGCGGGAGCAGTTCGACCTTCCCGCTGACCGTCTTCAGCGGCTGCGGGAGCCGGGGCCGCAGCGGGCCGAGGTCGATGCCGTGCGGGTGGGCGAGCAGTTTCTCCAGGGTCAGGCCGTCCGGTCGTACGCCGAAGCCGTCGCCGTAGGGGCCGAGCCGCAGCATCATGTCGAGCCGGCGTTCGGGGCCGTTCGCCCCCGTGAGCTGTGCGGCGAGTTCCTTCGGGTCGCGGCCGTGCACCGGCGAGTGGGGGTCCCCGACCGCCTTGCCGAGGGTCTGGTCGATGACCATCGCGTCCACGGCCGCCGGGTCGGCGCCGTGCATGCCCGTGGCGGCCAGGGCCAGGCGGGCGAGGATCTCGGTCTCGGCCATCCTGCCGGGCTCCAGGGGCACGGCGGGGCGGGTGTAGCGGACCTGGTTGCGGATGGCGAGGGTGTTGAAGGCGAAGTCGTGGTGGGCGCTCTGCGCGGGCGGGGGCGGCGGCAGCACGACATGGGCGTGCCGGGAGGTCTCGTTGAGGTAGGGGTCGACGCTGACCATGAAGTCGAGCGAGTCGAGGGCCTTGTCGAGGCGGTCGCCGTCGGGCGCGGAGAGCACGGGGTTGGCGGCCACGGCGATCAGCGCCCGGACGGGCTCGCCCTCCTCGGTGGCGGTGTCGATCTCCTCGGCGAGCGCGGACAGCGGCAGCTCACCCTTGGCCTCGGGGTGGCGGCTCACCCGGGAGTGCCAGCGGCCGAGCGCGAACCCGCGGCCGGGCCCTGCGGGCCGAGGCGTCCGGTCGGTGGCGGCCTGCGGGAACAGGGCACCACCCGGCCGGTCCAGGTTGCCGGTGAGGATGTTGAGGACGTCGACGAGCCAGCTGGCGAGCGTGCCGTGCGGGACGGTGCAGCTGCCGATGCGGCCGTAGACGGCGGCGGTGGGAGCGGCGGCCAGCTCGCGGGCGAGGGTGCGGATCGTGCCGGCCTCGACATCGCAGGCCGCCGCGACGGCTTCGGGACTGAAGTCCCGTACGGCGTACCGGAGTTCGGGCAGGTCCTGGACATGCGGCGCGAGGTCGCCGAGGTCGACCAGGTCCTCCGCGAAGAGGACGTACGCCATGGCCGCGAGGAGCAGGGCGTCCGTGCCGGGTCGTACGGCGATGTGCCGGTCGGCGAGTTTGGCGGTGCGGGTGCGGCGCGGGTCGATCACGGTGAGGGTGCCGCCGCGTGCCTTGAGCGCCTTGAGCCGGCCGGGGAAGTCGGGCGCGGTGCACAGACTTCCGTTGGATTCCAGCGGGTTGGCGCCGATGAGCAGCAGGTGGTCGGTGTGGTCCAGGTCGGGCACAGGGATGGCGTTGGCGTCGCCGTAGAGCAGCCCGCTGGAGACGTGCTTGGGCATCTGGTCGACCGTGGACGCGGTGAACAGGCTGCGGGTGCCGAGCCCCGCGATCAGGAGCGGCGGGTACAGCGCGCCGGCCATGGTGTGCACGTTGGGGTTGCCGAGGACGACGCCGACGGCGTTCGGCCCGTATCGCTCGACGACCGGCCGGATCCCGGCGGCCACGGCGTCGAACGCCTCCTCCCAGGTGGCCTCGCACAGCTCCCCGTCCCTGCGCACGAGCGGGGTGCGCAGCCGGTCGGGGTCGCCGTCGACGGCCCCGAAGGAGGCGCCCTTGGGACAGATGAAGCCCTGACTGAACACGTCGTCGCGGTCACCACGGGCGCCGGTGACACGGGTTCCCTCGAGGGTGAGCGTCAGCCCGCAGGTGGCCTCGCACAGGGGGCAGATACGCAGGGCGGTGCGGGACACGGGTCCTCCCGGAGGTCTGGCGGCAGCGGTGACGCACGGACTGCGCCGAGCATACCGACCGGTATGCACGGAGGGGAGGCCTCACGCAGAGGGGGTCCGGAAATCGTCGGCTCTCAGTCCAGTACGCGCGCCAGATACGCCCGCAGCATCTCCCGCATCTCCCCGATGATCTTCTCGTCCCCTTCCGGGTCCACCCGGAACGCCAGATGCACCAGGGTGTCCGCGGTCTCCACCGCGATCAGGAAGGAGCGGCGCAGTTCCTCGTCGGGGGTGCGGTCGAAGTGGCCGGAGAGCAGGTCGGTGAGACGGTCGGCGACACGATGGTTGGGCTCGCCGTGGCGGACCCCGACCGGGATCTGGTTGCCGAAGTCGACCAGGGAGAAGCCGGGTGCGGTGCGCTTCATGGCGAGGTACTCGTCGAGCACGGCATCCAGGGCGGTACGCCAGTCGCCCCGTTCGGCATCCTTCAGCCGCTCGGTGACGCGCTCGGCGTAGCGTTCCAGGTTGCGCTGCGCGAGCGCGTCGGCCATCTGGCGCTTGTTGCCGAAGAAGCGGTAGACCGAGCCGATGGGGACACCGGCGCGCTGGGCGACCGCGCGGGTGCTCAGGTCGTCGTAGCCGACCTCGTCGAGGAGCTCGGCGCAGGCGTCGAGGATTCGGGTCAGCCGTTCGGCGCTGCGCCGCTGTACGGGCGCACGACGGAGCGTTGTCGCATGGGGCACGGGCTTCATGATGCCCGGTCGGCGCGATCCGGTGAACCGGCGGGCCCCTCGGTCGTGGACGCCGGCTCGGTCCCCGAGGCGGTGATGTCGGCCGTGCACTCGACGGGTTCGCCGTCGACCGCCCAGACGGTGCCGTCGTCGGCGTACAGCCGTGCGGTGACCTGGTGGGTGCCGCGCGGGACGAGACCGGCGGCCAGACGGTACTCGGGCGTGCGCAGTCGGGTTACAGGGCGGCCGTCCAGGAAGAGGCGGGCGAACCCCTGGCCGGGCACCGCCTTCGGCCGTGTACCGGCCGACGAGAAGCGGAAGTCACGGGCGGTCAGCCGTACGTCCCAGCCGCCACCGGAGGCGTCGGGCTGGACCTCGATGTCGACCTCGGGGGCGCGCTCCTCGTCCACCTCCCGGTAGGGCTGCCCCTCGTCGTCGGTGTCGTCGAGGAGTCTGCCCACCGGCGACGGCGACTCCCCGTTCTTCTGTCCTCCCGCAGCGCTGGTGCCACAGCCCACGGATCCGGTCAGCAGCAGGACACAGACCGCGAGCGCGGCTAGGGCCTGCGCCGGAAGTGGCGTCGTCCGCCCGGAGGGCGGGCCGGGCGGCGTCCGGTGCGTGCTCTCGGCGTGCCGGGCGAGAGCCCTCGTACTGGATGTACTTGGGCTTTCGCCCGGTGCGGCGAGTGGGGGCACCTCCCACGCCCTTAAGGCAATGGGGGAGCGGGCCGGGCGTCGTCCGGCAGGCGCCACTTCCGGCGCAGGCCCTAGAGTTCGGCGCGTCCACGACATGGCGGGGAGACTAGAACACCGGTCCGACACCCCGAATCCCCCTGGAGTCTGGTTCTCGTCATCCTCCGGGTCGTCCGTGGAGAGGAGGCCGTACGGCCTCTTGCGTACCCCGAGCCGCATTCCTATGGTGAACCATAGGAATGAGCGTGCAAGGGAGCACTGATCATGAGCGATGGGGGCACCTCCCGCGCGAGCGTGTTCGAGCGTGGGGGAGCGCGGAAGACCGCCGAAGGGCTGGCCCACCTCCACGGGTTCGGCAACGAGCACAGCTCCGAGGCCGTCCCGGGCGCACTGCCCGAGGGCCGCAACTCACCACAGCGCGCCCCACTGGGCCTCTACGCGGAGCAGCTCAGCGGGACGGCCTTCACGGAACCGCGGGCGCACAACCGCCGCTCCTGGCTCTACCGGATCCGCCCCTCGGCCGCACACCCGGGCTTCACCCGCACCGACAACGGCACACTGCGCACGGCGCCCTTCACCGAGACCGTGCCCGACCCGAACCGGCTGCGCTGGAACCCCCTGCCGGAGCCGGCGCCCGGCACGGACTTCCTGGCCGGCCTGTGGACCCTGGGCGGCAACGGCGACGCGACCCAGCGCGCCGGCATGGCCGTGCACCTGTACCACGCCGACGCCGACATGGACCGCGTGTTCAGCAACGCGGACGGCGAGCTGCTGATCGTCCCGGAGCGCGGCGGGCTGCTGCTGCGCACCGAGTTCGGGCTGCTGGCGGCGGAACCGGGACAGGTGGCGCTGATCCCGCGCGGCGTGCGCTTCCGTGTGGAACTCCTCGACACTGTGTCGAACGGCGGGCAGAGCCCGACGGCCCGGGGCTACGTCTGTGAGAACTACGGCGCCCCCTTCCGCCTGCCCGACCTCGGCCCGATCGGCGCCAACGGCCTGGCCAACCCCCGCGACTTCCGGGCGCCGGTCGCCGCGTACGAGGACGTCGAGGGCCCGGTCGAGGTGGTCAACAAGTTCTGCGGCAACCTCTGGACGGCCACCTACGACCACTCGCCGCTCGACGTCGTCGCCTGGCACGGCAACCATGTGCCGTACGCATACGACCTGCGCCGGTTCAATGTGCTCGGCACCATCAGCTACGACCACCCCGACCCGTCGATCTTCACGGTGCTGACCGCACCGAGCGACACCCCCGGCCTCGCGGGCGTCGACTTCGTGGTCTTCGCGCCGCGCTGGCTGGTGGGCGAGGACACCTTCCGGCCGCCGTACTTCCATCGCAACGTCATGTCCGAGTACATGGGCCTGATCGAGGGCGCGTACGACGCGAAGGCGGAGGGCTTTGTGCCGGGCGGCGGCTCGCTGCACAACATGATGTCGGCGCACGGTCCGGACCGGGAGACGTTCGAGCGGGCCGGCGCCGCCGAGCTGCGGCCGCAGAAGGTCGACGACGGGCTGGCGTTCATGTTCGAGACCCGGTGGCCGGTGACCCTGACCCCGCAGGCGGCCCGCGCCGAGCACCTCCAGCAGGGCTACGACGACGTGTGGCAGGGCCTGCAGCGGCACTTCGGCCCCTTGCACTGAACATTCCCCGGCCGGTACGGATGGCCCCGTGACCTCCTTCGCCCCGGACTCCATCGTCCTGAACCGCAAGCTGCCGCTCTGGTACCAGGTCTCGCAGTCGCTGCGCGCCTCGATCCTCGGCCGCTCGCCGGCGGATCCGCTGCGCCTGCCCACGGAGGAACAACTGGCGGTGCACTACGGCGTGAGCGTGCTGACCATGCGGCAGGCGCTGAAAGAGCTGGAGGACGAGGGCCTCATCACCCGTCACCGCCGGCGCGGCACGTTCATCGAGCCGAACGTCCGCCGCGGCACCCCCGTACGGCTGCTCGGTTCGGTGGACGCGATCGTGGCCCAGCAGTCCGGCATGACGACCGAGCTGCTGGACCACGGCCACGCGCGCGTGCCCGCGGAACTCGCCGAGTTCTTCCCGGATCTCGCCGAGGTGGCGACGTACCACCGGCTGCGCAGCGACGAGAAGACGGGCGAGCCGACCAACCACGCCCACAACCACGTCCGTCCCGAACTGGCCGACCGCATCGACCTGGACGACCTGGTCCGCTGGCCGATGACCAAGGTGCTGCGGGACATCGTGGGCGCGGACATCAGCCGCATCACGGACACCGTGGAGGCCCGCCTCGCGGACCCGGAGACGGCCCGCCTCCTCAACGTCCCGCTGCTCAGCCCGATCCTGCACTACACGGGCATCACCTACGACATGGCCGGGCGCGTGCTGGACGTGGCCGTCATCCACTACCGCGGGGACCGCTTCTCCTTCACGGTGACCCTGGACGCCACGTAAGCGCTCCGCCGGGGGCGCGGTGATGAACCTGCGGGCCGGTGGGGGCTGGTCGCGCCCCGCGGCGGAGCCGCATATCGGCGCTGTCCCGCGCCCCTTCGGGGCGCTCGATTCATCGTACGATGCCCAGCGTGACGCACGACGACGCTCCGTTGCTCGCGGACCTCATGCCGTGGTCCGTCGCACCGCCGCGGCTCGGCCGGGGGTGGCCGACGGGCCCCGACGCGGCGTCCCTGAAGGCTCGCTGGGACGCCTTCGTGAAGGCCGACGGCCCGGACCGGGAGGCGCTGCTGGAGCCGACGCGCTCCCGCACACTGCACTCGGCCGTGGGTCAGCTGCCCGGCCGGTCCGCCGGCACGGAGAAGCTGATCCGCGCCACGGGGCCCTGCCCGGAGCCGGTACGCGTCCTGCACGCCCCGTTCGACGAACAGTGGCTGATCCCCGACCACCGCCTGATCGACGCGGCCCGGCCCGAGCTGTGGCGGGTGGCCGACGAGCACCAGATCTTCGCGGTGGAGGCGACGGCGGCACCGGGCGCCGATGGTCCGTTGCTGCTCGCGACCTCCCTGCTGCCGGTCCTCCGCCCCGGCCGCATCCGCCCGTTGTACCGGCGGCCGGGGGGTGAGGAACCGAACCTGGCGCCGGGGTTGGTGGAGCACCTGGGCGCACGTCTCGGCACCTCGGTGGAGCCGGTGGACGTCCTCGCATGGGCACTGGCGACAGCACGGTACGCACCCGGCGGACACGCCGTCCCCCTCACCGAGGACGCCGGACTCTGGGCACAGGGTGTCGAGTCGGGCCACCGCCTGCTGTGGCTGATGCGCCGCAACGGCGAACGCCCCAAGCTCCCCGGCGGCCGCCGCCCGTACGTCCGGGCGCCGCTCCCCTCCCGGCCCGTCAACCTGCACTACGACCGTGACGAGGAGACCCTGGAGCTGGACGAGGGCCGCGTCTCCCCGGTACCGCCCGAGGCATGGGACTTTGAAGTGGGCGGAGTGCGGGTCCTGGAGCAGTGGTTCACGACACGCACCGCCGATCCGGAGCCGGGCACACTGACGGCGATCCGCCCGGCTACCTGGCCGCAGGCCTGGACGTCGGAGCTGCTGGAGCTGATCACGGTGCTGGCCCTGCTGTCAGAACTCCAGCCACTCCACCAGGAGTTGACGTCGTCCATCACGGCACCCGACCTCCACAAGGCCGGCGTCCTGCCGGTCCCGGAGTCGACCCGCAGGCCTGCGTCGGTGCTGGACGGGCACGAGGAGGGGCCGGAGGGGCAACTCGCGCTGATCTAACCCGGATCGGGGTCGAAGGCGTCCAGCACCCGTTCGAGCGCCCGTCTGAACACCGCCTCCAGATCGATCGGCCCGCTGTCCTCCATGAAGGCCGCGGCCAGGTGCGGATACGCGCCGGTGGCGACCTGGCCGCCGAGGTAGGCGATGCGGACCGCGTTCTCCTCCTCCTCGGACCAGGGCATGGCACGGGTGCGCTCGGCGGTGGCGATCTCGTTGGCGGTGTACGTCGTCACGACGCCGTTGATCAGCGCGACCAGCTCCATCTTCACGCCGTACGCAGCGTCGAGCGGTTCGAGACAGGCCAGGCAGTGCTCCAGGTAGCGCAGGGTGTTGGGGCTGAAGCCGTACACCCCTGACATCAGACGCGGCACCCAGGTGTGCCGGTGCATGATGCCGCGGGTCTCCTCCGCGTTGCGGATCATGTCGGCACGCCAGTCGCCCGAGGGCTCGCGGATCTCGTGCTCGGCGCCCACCGCGTCGATCATCAGCTCGTACAGGTCCTCCTTACGGGGGACGTAGTTGTACAGCGACATCGTCCCGCAGCCCAGCTCGGCCGCGACATGCCGCATGGACACGGCATCCAGCCCACTGGTGTCGGCGATCCGCACCGCCGCGGCCGCGATGTCCGCGCGCGTGAACGCGGGCCTGGGACCACGCCCGGTCCGCTCGGGTCGCGCCCAGATCACTTGGGGTTCGGCCGCCTTGCCCGCCATCGATCATCACCTCGACCACCATCCTAGTTACGTACACCGTACGTAGTGCGCTATGGTCGACCCATGACTTCTACGTACGCCGTACTTAGTGAAGGCCTGGAGAAGCGGTTCGGTGAGGTCCATGCCCTGCGCGGGCTCGATCTGGCCGTCGCGCAGGGCACCGTCTGCGGCCTCCTCGGACCCAATGGCGCCGGCAAGACCACGGCGATACGGCTCCTCACCACGCTCCTGCGCCCGGACGCCGGCTCGGCCCGGGTCGCGGGGCACGACCTGCTCCGGGACCCGGCGGCCGTCCGCCGCCACATCGGGGTCACCGGCCAGTACGCCTCGGTCGACGGCGACCTCACCGGCCGCGAGAACCTCCGGCTGTTCGCCCGGCTGCACCGGGTGCGCGGGCCGGCCGAGCGGGCCGGCGAGCTCCTGGACCGCTTCGGGCTGACCGAGGCGGCCGACCGCCCGGCGTCCACGTACTCGGGCGGGATGCGGCGCCGCCTCGACCTGGCGGCGAGTCTCGTCCGCCGCCCCGACGTGCTGTTCCTCGACGAGCCCACGACCGGCCTGGACCCCGCCAGCCGCAACCGGATCTGGGACGCCGTACGGCAGCTGACCGCCGAGGGCACGACCGTGCTGCTGACCACGCAGTATCTGGAGGAGGCCGACCAACTCGCCGACAGCATCGCCCTGATGGACCGGGGGCGGGTCGCGCACACGGGTTCGCCGGCCCAGTTCAAGGCCCTGATCGGCGCGCACGTCGAGGCCGTCGTCCCCGACGCCGACGTCATGGTGAAGGCGGCGGCCGTACTCGATCAACTCACCGGCGCGGAGCCGTCGTTCGACCACGAGCGGCGGGCCGTCGGCGCGGTGACCCGGGACGGCACCCTCACGCTCCCCCGCCTGGTGCGCGAACTGGACGCGGCGGGCGTGCCGTTGCTGGATGTGAGCATCGAACCACCGACTCTCGATGATGTGTTCCTGCGACTCACCCAGGATCAGGAAGAGGAGCGTGCGGCATGAGCACCCTGGCCTATGACGGCGGCGCGATGCTGGGCCGGCAGCTGCGGCGGATCCGGAACAATCCGGGGCTGCTGATCCTGACCCAGACGATGCCGATCTCCATGCTGCTGTTCTTCGGTTACGTCTTCGGCAGCGCGCTCGCGATGCCCGGCGCGGAGTACCGGTCCTTCCTGGTGCCGGGGCTGATGGTGGCGACCGCCGCGGGCGGGGTCATGGCCGGTATGTTCCAGGCCGCCCAGGACACGCACCGGGGTGTGATGGACCGCTTCCGGACGCTGCCGATGAGCCGGGCCGCCGTACCGCTGGGACAGGCGGCCGCCGACCTGGTGGTGACGGCCGCCGGGACGGTGCCGTTCCTGCTGGTCGGGCTCGCGGTGGGCTGGCGGATCGAGGGGTCCGCGCTCGAAGCAGTGGGCGCCGTGGGGCTGTTGCTGCTGTTCCGGTTCGCGACGACGTGGGTCGGGATCTTCCTCGGGCTGCTCACCCGGAACGAGGAGGCCGCCGGTCAGCTCGGCGGGGCGACCTTCCTGCTGCCGCTGCTGTCCAACGCGTACATCCCGACCGAGGGCCTGCCCGGCTGGCTGCGCACCGTCGCCGAGTGGAATCCGATCAGCGCGGTCACCACGGCCCTGCGGGACCTCTTCGGCAACGCACCCGTGCCGGACGGCGCCGCCTGGCCGGTCGCCCATCCGGTCGCCGGGTCACTGGCCTGGTGTGCGGTACTGCTCGCGGTGTTCGCTCCGCTCGCCGTACGCCGGTACACGCACGGCGAGCGGTGATGTGCGCGGGCGCCCAGCACTGCCGGGTGGGGGGCGCGGCGCATGGCGGCGAGGGGACGTACCCGCGCTCGAGCAGTACACCGGGGCGTTGCCGCGTGCCGTGGGGATGATGGACGGCGGTGTCGCGGCGCTGTGCCGGGACGGTGTGGCCGGCTGAGCGCGGGTCCTCGAGGCGTCGAGGAGACGCAGGTGTCGGTCAGCGTCCGCCGAACAGCGTGCGGCGCAGCCGGCGCAGCGGCGCGAAGAGCGAGACCCGGCTCACTCGCGCACCCCTGGCGCTGGGGGTGTGCGCAGGCTCACGCGCGGTCAGCTCACGCATCAGCGAGGTCGCCTCGGCCGTCTCCCTCTGGGGGACCGCAGGGCCCGCCAGCACCGAGAGATGGCGGTCGAGGCGCGAACTGGTCGCGCTGCTCCCGCAGGTGATCGCAGGGACCCTTGCCCTGCTGCGCACTGTTATCTGTTCCATGTCACTCCCCACCCGTACGAGTCCACCCGGCCCGGGCAGGGTAACCCTATCGCCCCCTTGGGGCACGCGTGTATCGCGGGCACAGGATTCACCTTCCCCGTAAGGGTGTTGACGATCACTCTCCGAATCCAACCGATTTCAGGGCGAGTTGAACAACTGGCTGGCTGGTGGGCTGCGCCGAGCCGCCGTCGGGTTCGACGGTCACGGCGAGTGACGTGGCGGACTGCTCGAGCCCCGTTGCGACCAAGGGCGTGTCGCCGTCGAAGAGGCCGAGGGAGCGCGGTTGCTCCTGGGGGCGCATGAGCCACAGCTGGTGCACCCGGTTGCCCGGCAGCTCGCCGTATCCGCTCAGGGTGACCACCGCACTCCCCTCAGATGCGGAAGCGATCACTCCGATATTTCGGCCCTCACCGTCCCGGCCGGTCGTCGCCCGTGCGTCGGGAGCGGCCAGGACGTGGGCGATCTCACGTGCCTGGGCGCGCTCGGCAGCCAGTTGCTCCTGGGTCCGGTTCGCCTGGACGGCGAACAGCGAGGCGACGACGAGAGCCGCCGCGGCGGTCGCGGTGGCGAACGGGACGAACAGGGGGCGCGGCCGGGGCGCACGGGTGCGCGCCGGGGGCGGCTGGGTCCCCCACATGGGGCGGCAGCGTGGGGGTGTGCTCACGCCCACGCCCCGGGGCGGGTTCCTGCGGAGTGGTCCGTACGGCGGCCAGGACCCGGTCCCGCAGCGCGGCCGGCGCCGGGGCGGCCGTGGACCAGGCGAGGCGGACGGCGTCCTCGGACAGCGCCCGCACCTCGGCGGCGCAGCGGGCGCAGCGCGCCAGGTGTTTCTCGAAACGGCGCCGCTCGTCGGGTTCGAGGGCGTCCAGCGCGTAGGGCGCGGCGAGGCTGTGCTGGTCCTCGCGGTCCAGCAGTCGGCCGAGGATGCTCACGCGACTCCTCCCAGGCACTCGCGCAGCCGGGTCAGTCCGTCGCGCATCCGGGTCTTGACCGTGCCCAGCGGCAGGGAGAGCCGCTCGGCCACTTCACGGTAGGTGTAACCGTCGTAGTAGGCGAGGGTGACGGACTGCCGCTGGAGGGCGGTGAGCCGGTCCAGGCAGCGGCGCACCCATTCGCGTTCGAGTTCGGCCTCGACCTCCTCGGAGACATGGTCGAAGGCGGGGTGGTGGGCGCGCCGGGCCTCGCGCTCCTCGCGTTCGCCGGCCGCGCGGGCGCTGCGCACCCGGTCGACGGCGCGGCGGTGGGCGAGGGTGAGGACCCAGGACAGGGCGCTGCCGCGGGCCGGGTCGAACCGGGCGGCGGACCGCCAGAGTTCGAGCAGTACCTCCTGGGCCACCTCCTCGGACTGGGCCGGATCCCGCACCACCCGCTTCACCAGTCCGAACACCGGCCCGGACACCAGTGCGTAGAGCTCCTCGAATGCCTTCTGGTCGCCGCCTGCGACGCGCACCAGAAGTTCGTCCGCCCCCACTCGGTCCCCCTCTCTCCGGCCGCACAGGGCCGGTCCCGTCCCACGAGGCATTCGCAACGAACCCACCTCCGGATGGGGTTACGGATCAGAGAGCCGAAAACGCGGGTCGAGCAGCGAGGAAATGAGTTTTCAGGTTCGACCAATCCGGTCCGGCCGTGGCTCCGAATCCCCGGCGTCAGGCAAGTTGGCACTGAGGACGGACGGCATGACAGCTATCTCCAAGCGCGGCGCAGGACTCAGGAGCGTCGCCACCCTCGTCTGTGGTGCGCTGGCCGCCGGAGGGCTCGCAGCCGCCGGCGTGACCGCGCTGGAACCGGGGGAGGCGGAAGCCTCCAGCCACCGGGAGGCCCCGCTGATCTCGGGGACCCCGCAGTACGACAACACCGACGTGTACGCGTTCGTGAGCCCGGACAAGCCGGACACGACGACGATCATCGCCAACTGGATCCCGTTCGAGGAACCGGCCGGCGGTCCGAACTTCTTCACCTTCGCCGAGGACGCCCAGTACGACATCCACATCGACAACAACGGCGACGCGCAGGGCGAACTGCTGTTCCGCTACACGTTCAAGACGCAGACGAAGAACAAGAAGACGTTCCTCTACAACACCGGTCCCGTCGAGAGCCTCGACGACCCGGACCTCAACGTCACGCAGACCTACGACCTCGAACTGCTGAAGCTGAAGAACCAGCACGTGCAGTCCCGGACGAAGATCGCCGACGACGTTCCGGTCGCGCCGTCGAACGTCGGCAAGGCGTCGATGCCGGACTACGCAGGGCTGCGCAAGCAGGCCGTCCATGAACTGGCGGGCGGCTCGACGACGTTCGCCGGGCAGGCCGACGACCCGTTCTTCCTGGACCTGCGCGTCTTCGACCTGCTGTACGGCGGGAACCTCTCCGAGGTCGGCAACGACACGCTCAAGGGCTACAACGTCAACTCCATCGCCCTGCAGGTGCCCACCAAGATGATCCAGGAGTCGGCCGACCAGCCGGTCGTCGGCATCTGGTCGACGACCCAGCGCAAGAACGCCCAGGGGCACTTCACGCAGGTCTCCCGGCTCGGCAACCCGCTGGTCAACGAGGTCGTCAACCCGATCGAGGACAAGGACACGTTCAACGCGTCCGCGCCGTGGGACGACGCCCAGTTCCTGGACAACGTCACCAACCCCGAGCTGCCGAAGCTCATCGAGGCGATCTACAAGATCCCGGCGCCCAAGGAGCCCCGCAACGACCTGGTGGACGTCTTCCTGAAGGGCGTACCGGACCTCAACCAGCCGCCGCACGTGACCCCGTCCGAGATGCTGCGCCTGAACACGTCCATCGAACCGGCCGCCGAACCGAAGCGACTCGGCGTCCTCGACGGCGACAACGCCGGCTTCCCGAACGGCCGTCGCCTCACCGACGACGTGATCGACGCCTCGCTCCAGGTCGTCGAGGGTGAACTGCTCGGCCAGAAGAACGACCTGGGCGACGCGGTCGACAAGAACGACAAGGAGTTCGAGAAGGCCTTCCCGTACGTCGCCCTGCCGACGGAGGGTTCCCGCGGCCCGCTCGCCAAGGGCACCTCGGGCGGCAACGACGTGCGCAACCAGATCGGCGACGCGCTGCAGCCGGCCGGGTCCTCCGAGGACAACATGACGCTGATCGCCGCCTCCGCGGGCGCGGGCGCGGCGGGGATCCTCCTGATCGGCGCCGGCCTGATGTGGTGGCGCCGGATGCGGGGCCGCGCGTACTGACGCGCCCCCTACCGACTGGCGCGGCCCGTCCCTCCCCATCCCCCACGGCACGGGCCGCGCCGCCTCACGATGACGACCCTTTTGTGTACGAGGAGAGGGCATGGTCCCGCATACGAACGACAACGAGCCGGAGCACGAGACCGACCGGAGCCCGGCCCCTGAGGAAACCGCGGCCCCCGCGGCCCCCACGGACACGGCCACCGAGACGACCTCGGGTGCGGCGGACGCCGACCGTACCGCCGCGGGCGTCGACGAGCGGGTCGCTGCTCTGCGGCGGGTTGCTGCGGCCGGGCGGCGCCTGCGGGGCGGGCGGGTTGCCGGCTGCGCCGCCCTGTTGGCCGTGGCCCTGACCGCCGGTTCGATCGCCGTGGGGAACGTCCGGGACGGCGACGGCCGGGGCGTTGCCGCGGCGCCCGGTGCCGTCGCTCCGGCCGTGCTGGCGAGCGGCGACCTCGACTCGAGCATCGGCGCCCTGCAGACCCATCTCCGCGCCCAGCCGAGGGACTTCGGCGGCTGGGCCACCCTCGGCCTCGCCTACGTCGAACAGGCCAGGGTCGACGGCGACCCCTCGCGCTACCCGCAGGCCGAGCGAGCACTGGACCGTTCCCTCGCCCTCGAACCCGAGGGCGACCAGGCCCTGGCCGGCCTCGCCGCCCTCGCCGCGGCCCGGCACGAGTTCACCGACGCCCTCGACTTCGCCGGCCGCGCCCTGAAGCGGAACCCCTACAACGAACGCGCCCTGGCCACCCGTATCGACTCCCTCGTCGAACTCGGCCGCTACGACGCCGCGTCGAAGGCCGCCGACACCGCCGACACCCGCCGGCCGGGCATCCCGGTCTTCACGCGGTACGCGTACGTGCGCGAGCTGCGCGGCGACGTCCGCACCGCCCGTCGGGTCCTGGAACAGGCCCTCGACAACGCCGTCGCACCCGGCGACGTGGCGTACGTCGCCACCGCCCTCGGCCAACTGGCCTGGAACCAGGGCGACTACACGACCGCCCTGGACCACTACGCCCGTGCCCTCGCCGCCGACGACACCTACCTGCCCGCCCTGGAGGGCCGCGCCCGCGCCCAGGCCACGAGCGGTGATCTCGCCGAGGCCGTACGGGGCATGGAGGCGGTCGTCGCCCGCGCCCCGCTGCCCGGCGCGCTCGTCGCCCTCGGCGAGCTGTACGAGGAGCGCGGCGCCGAGGGCGACCGGGACAGGGCCCGCGACCAGTACGCCCTCGTCGACGCCTGGACGGCGCTGGCCCGCGCGGGCGGCGTCAACCCCGACCTCGACACCGCGCTCGCGGCCGCCGACCACGGTGACGCGGACCTGGCCCTGCGCGCGGCCCGCGCCGAGTGGTCCCGCCGCCACACCGTACACACCGCGGACGCCCTCGCCTGGGCGCTGCACGTGGGCGGCCGCGACGAGGAAGCCCTGTCCTACGCCCGCCGGGCCACCGCCACCGGCTACCGCAGCGCCGCCTTCCTGTACCACCGCGGCATGATCGAGCTCGCCACGGGCCGTACGAAGGACGCCCGCGCCTCCCTGACGGCGGCCCTGGAGCTGAACCCCGGGTTCTCCCCGTCGGCGGCTCGCGAGGCCCGCGCGGCGCTGAAGACCCTGGGGGCCGAGTGAGGCCCCGTCGTGTTCTCGCCTCCGCCGCGGCCGTCCTGGGCGTCGCCGGCGCGATCGTGCTCGTCCCGGCAACCACCGCGAGCGCGCACCCCTTGGGCAACTTCACCGTCAACCACTACGACGGTCTCGTCGCCGCCCCCGGTGAGCTGCGCATCGACCACGTCGAGGACCTCGCCGAGATCCCGGCGACCCAGGCCGGGCCGGACGTGGAACGGCTCGGCATCACCGCATGGGCCCGCGGGCGGTGCGCGGACGCCGCGCGGGCCGGCGAGGCGACGGTCGACGGACGCACGGTCACGCTCGACGTCGCCGACAGCCACGCGCGCGTGCTGCCCGGTCAGGCGGGGCTCGACACCCTGCGGGTGGAGTGCCGGCTGACGGCTCCCCTGCCCGAGGCCGACTCCGTGACGGTCGGATTCCGCAGCGCGGGCGCCGACTCCGGCCCCGGCTGGCGGGAGATCACCGCGCGCGGGGACCGTATGACGCTCACCGCCTCGGACGTGCCGGAGAAGTCGTCGTCGCGCGAACTGACCGCCTATCCCGAGGAACTGCTGTCCTCCCCGGCCGACACGACGTCCGCGTCCCTGCGCCTGCGCCCCGGCGGTCCCGCCCTGGCCGAGGAACAGGGCGACGCGCCCGCCGCGTCCGTCCTGCCACGCGGCGCCGACCGCTGGACCCGGGCCCTGGAGTCCCTGGTCGCCCGGCACGACCTCACCGTCGGCTTCGCCGCCCTGGCCCTGCTCATCGCGGTCGGCCTCGGCGCGATGCACGCGCTCGCACCGGGCCACGGCAAGACCCTCATGGCCGCGACCGCGGCGGCCCACGGCGGCCGCGCCCGTATGCGGCACGTCCTCCCCCTGGCCGCCTCGGTGACGGTCACCCACACCCTCGGCGTGGTCGCCCTCGGCGTTCTGGTCACCGCCGGGTCCGCGGCGGCACCCTCGGTGATCGCCTGGCTGGGCATCGCGAGCGGAGTGCTGGTGACACTGGCGGGAGCGGGCCTCGTACGACGGGCGTTCCGCAACCGCGGACAGGCCCACGGCCACACGCGCACCCACGACCACGAACACGAGTACGCCCACGGGCACGAACACCGCGACCACGGTCACGAACACGTCCACGAACCCGAAACCAAAAAGCACAGCCACGATCACGACCACGGTCACCAGCACCCCCACCCTCACACCATCGAACACACCCACGGCGGCCACACCCACTCCCACCCCATCGCCCCCACCCTCCGCGGCACGATCCTCATGGGCTTCGCCGGCGGGCTCGTGCCCAGTCCCTCGGCCGTCGTCGTGCTCGTCGGCGCGGCGGCGCTCGGGCAGGCCTGGTTCGGGCTTCTGCTCGTCGTCGCGTACGGCGCCGGGCTCGCGCTCACCCTCACCGCGGCCGGGTTCGCCGTCGTCCGGTTCGGCAGCGGCGTGACCCGGGCGCTGGTCCGGCGGCCCCGCTGGACCGCCAATCCGCTGGCCGCCCTGATCCGCCGTACCGCGCCGGTGGGTTCCGGGTTCGTCGTCGTCGCCCTCGGGGCCGGATTGGTGTTCAGGGGGGCGGCATCCGCATTCGGCTGAGCTACTTTTGGGGAGAAATCAGGCGAGACATCGCTCGCGGATGCGAAGGGGGCGCCGGTGTCCGTGGATCCGGGCAGTGAACGCGTGATCGCCGGCCGCTACCGACTGCTGTCCCCGCTCGGCGAGGGCGGCATGGGGACGGTGTGGCTCGCCCGCGACGAGGTGTTGCGCCGCGAGGTCGCCGTCAAGGAGGTGCGGGCCCCGGCGGGGCTGCCGGCCGCCGACGTGGAGCGGATGTACGCCCGTCTGGAGCGGGAGGCCTGGGCCGCCGCGCGGGTCGCGAACCGCAATGTGGTGACGGTGTACGACGTGGCCACGGAGGAGGGCCGGCCGTGGATCGTGATGGAGCTGGTCCGCGGGATCTCTCTCGCCGAGCTGCTGGACGCCGAGGGCCCGCTGCCCCCGCAGCGCGCGGCGCACATCGGCGCCGAGGTGCTGTCCGCGCTGCGTGCCGCGCACGAGGCCGGGGTGCTGCACCGGGACGTGAAGCCGGGCAACGTACTGCTGTCGAACGACGGCCGGGTGGTGCTCACCGACTTCGGTATCGCGATGGTGGAGGGCAGCTCTGCGCTGACCATGACCGGGGAGGTGGTCGGCTCGCCCGAGTTCCTGGCGCCGGAACGCGCGCTCGGCCGCACGCCGGGTCCCGAGTCGGACCTGTGGTCGCTCGGCGTGCTGCTGTATGCGGCGGTGGAGGGCAGTTCCCCGTTCCGCAACGACACGCCGCTGAGCACCCTGCGGGCAATCGTCGACGAGGAGTTGCCGCCGCCCCGCCGGGCCGGTCCGCTCACCCCGGTCATCGAGGGGTTGCTGCGCAAGGACCCCGCCGAGCGGCTGCCGGCCGCGCGGGCCGAGCAGGACCTGCGGCTGATCGGCGCGGGAGGCACGCCGCGCGCGGACACGGCCCCGACGACGCCGTACACCCCGTACGCCCCGACCGCCGCGGCCCACCGGCAGCCGCCGACGCCGCCCCGACCTGTCCCCGCTGCCGCTGCCGCTGCCGCGACCACCGTCGACGAACCGCGCCACGACAAACGCACCGCCGCCGTCCTGATCGCCGGCGTCACCGCCCTGGCGCTGGCGATCGCCGGTCTCACGTACGCCCTGCTGAACCGCGACGACGGCGACAACCGCACCGCAGGGGGTGGCAACACCCCTACGGCAGGAGCGACTTCGACGGCGCCCGAGAAGGAGACCACCCCGGGCACCAGCGCTCCCACCACCCGACCCCGAGCAGCAGTCCGACGACCGCTCCCCCGCCGCAGTCGGTGACGGTCACCCTCACCGGCGCCCGCACGGAGTACTCGGGCACGTGCCCGCCGCCGAACGACCAGGCTCCCGCGTTCACGGCGACGTTCACGGTGGGACGGCTGCCCGCGGAGGTGGACTACCGCTGGGTGACCAAGGACGGCGAGGTCGAGAGCTGGAAGACGCTGTCGTTCCCCGAAGGGGGCGAACGGACCCGGCAGGACCAGGTGATCGTGACGACGTACGCCGACAGCGGGACGTATCAGAACGAGATCAGTGTCGAGGTCCGCGATCCGGTCCGGACGACGTCGGATGCGGTGGCGTTCTCGGTGACCTGTGTGACGGAGACCCCGACGGACGGGGCCTCCGCTTCACCTACGCCGACTCCCTGAAGGTCAGGCGGCGTTGTCGAGCACCGGCAGATAGCCGCCGGACTGGCCGTTCGCGGTCGGGTGGTACGACTCGCCGATGTTGAGCCAGTTGACGCTGTGCAGCCAGGAGCTGCCGGAGCAGATCTCGTGACCGGTGAAGGTGCCGCGCACGTCGCCCCAGGTGAAGCCGTGGTTCAGTGCGCGCTTCTGGATGGCGGTGTTGAGGTGGTCGGAGGCGTCGTTGATGGCCTTGCGCTTGGTCTCGGACAGACCGAGGCACGACTGGCCGAGCTTGTAGAAGCGGGGGTAGCCGAGCACGACGACCTGCGCCGCGGGTGCCTTGCCGCGGATCGCCGAGTAGACGGTGTCGAGCTTGCCGGGCAGCGTCGTGTCGACGTACGCCCTGGCGGTGTTGATGCGGGAGATGCAGGCGCTGTCGGACTGGAGTACGCAGGTCGTCATGACGTCCGCGAAGCCGGCGTCGTTGCCGCCGACGCTGATGGACACCACACCTGTACTCGCGTTGAGCGGGGCCAGCTGACCGGCGAGGACTTCATCCGTTCGGGCGCCGGAGCAGGCCGTGAAGGCGAACGACGAGGGTGAGTTGGCGGCGGCCCAGAGGTACGGGTACGCCTTCGTGCTGCGCTTGCAGTCGCCGCTGGAGCTGATGTAACTGCCCGCACCGACGCCGGAGGAGTAGGAGTCGCCGAGCGCCACATAGCTGGTGGCGGCGGCTTCGGACGCCTGCGCCGGAGCGGCTCCCGTGAGGGCGGCCGATGCGGCGAGGAGGAGTGAGCCGAGTAACACGACAAGTCGGGAACGTCTCATGGAACCTCCCTTTAGCAGGATCTCTGCCTCAACCGTCGTACCAACTACGCGTGTTGAACGGAAGTGTCCATGCCAAGACTTTTCACCCATCCTCCACATGAACCCTGCGCGTTCACTCTGGCGTTTGTTACGTGCTCATGACAGGTTTGTTGACAGGTACTCAACTCCCTTGTTCTACGCACGTAGCTCACCCACGCTTTACCGCAGCCCGGGCGGTACGCGACGCCCCGGGCCGTGTGCGCGAAGACGCGCTCACCCCCCACATGCGCGCAGCCCCACCCGGGCGCGCGCCGCCTGGAGGAGGACTCCCTCGTAATGGCACAACTGCGTAGCAAGAAGGCCCGGTTCGCCGCGACCACCAGCCTGGCGACCGCCGCCCTCCTGGGCGGGCTCACCGCACTCCCCGCCCAGGCCGCCCCGGCCGAGGGCAAGGTCCTGGCGGCCGGCTCCCCCGCCGCCGTCAAGGACAGCTACATCGTCACCCTCAAGAAGGGCGCCGGCGTCAAGGCCGCGTCCAGCGAGGGCAAGGGTTTGATCAAGGAGTACGGCGGCACGGTGCAGCAGACGTTCGGCAAGGCGCTGAACGGCTACACCGCCAACCTCTCCGCGACCGAGGCGAGGAGACTGGCCGCCGACCCCGCGGTGGCCTCCGTCGAGCAGAACCAGCGCGTCCAGCTCGCCGACACCACACAGTCCAACGCCCCCTGGGGCCTGGACCGGATCGACCAGACCTCGCTTCCGCTTTCCGGGACCTACACCTATCCGGACAGTGCGGGCAGCGGTGTGACCGTATACGTCATCGACACCGGCGTGCGCATCAGCCACTCGCAGATCAGCGGCCGGGCCACCTACGGCTACGACGCCGTCGACGGCGACACCACCGCCTCCGACGGCAACGGCCACGGCACCCATGTGGCCACCACGGTCGCGGGTTCCACTTACGGCGTCGCCAAGAAGGCGAAGATCGTGGCGGTCCGGGTGCTGAACAACAGCGGCTCCGGCACCACCGCGGGCGTGATCGCCGGCATCGACTGGGTGACGCAGAACCACTCCGGCCCCTCGGTCGCCAACATGTCGCTCGGCGGCGGCGCTTCGGCGTCGCTGGACACGGCGGTCCGCAACTCCATAGCCAGCGGCGTGACCTACGCCGTCGCGGCGGGCAACAGCAGCACCACCGCCTCCTCGTCCTCCCCGGCCCGGGTCTCCGAAGCGATCACGGTCGGCGCCACCACCAACACGGACGCCAAGGCGAGCTACTCCAACTACGGCTCCGCCCTGGACATCTTCGCGCCCGGCTCCTCCATCACCGCCGGCTGGCACACCAGTGACACCGCGACGAACACCATCTCCGGAACGTCGATGGCGACTCCGCACGTCGCGGGCGCAGCGGCGGTCTACCTCGCGAACCACACCTCGTCCACCCCGGCGCAGGTCGCCTCGGCACTGACGAGCGGAGCGACCACCGGCAAGGTCACCAGCCCGGGCAGCGGCTCCCCGAACCGGCTGCTGAAGATCGTCCCGTGACACCCCTGAGCCTGGTGTGACAGGCAGTTCCCCGGGGGCGGTCCCGCCGCCTCCGGGGAATGTCCCTATGTGCCACAAGAAGCGCATTCCGCGTCTTGACGGCCCGGGCGGCACTGCGCGACATTGAAGCCCGGCATCCGGCGCTTCGGGGGGCAAAGTCGCCAATGCAGACCATCCGCATCAAGACCGATGCATCAGACGCACCAGACGGTGTCGAGGGGACGCGGCCGGGTTCGGGGAGGGACCTGTGGCCCGTGCTCGCGGGCGCCGTGACGGCCGTCGGGGGGATCGGCGCGCTGCTCGCGCTCACCGACTCGAGCTCGCCGCTGCGCGCTCCGTTCACGCTGTTCTTCCTGCTCGTGGCGCCGGCCGCGGCCATCGCCGCCGCGCTCAGCGGGCTGGATCCGCTCAGTCGCGCACTCGTTTCGCTCGCGGGTGCGATCGTCGTCGACATGCTGGTGGCCCAGGGCCTGCTGGCCCTGCACCTGTGGTCGGTACGCGGCGGGATCGCGGCCGTGACCGCCATCAGCGCCCTCACTCTCCTGCTGGTTCTGGTACGGCGCCACGGCGGCCGTACCGTGAGAAGACAGGGCTCGTGACGTGGACATCAGTGTGTACCGCCCCGGCGAACTCACCGCCGCCGACCGGGCGGCGTGGACGGCCATGCAGGCCAAGGCCCATCTGCACGGTTCGCCCGAGCTGGCGAACCCGTTCCTGTCCCCCGAGTTCGCGCTCGCGGTGGGCCGCTGCAGACGGGGCGTACGGATCGCGGTCGTCCGCGAGGGCGGCGAACCGGCCGCGTTCTTCCCGTTCCAGCGATCGGCGACCGGCGTCGGCCGGGCCATCGGGCTCGGTGTCTCCGACGCCCAGGGCGTGGTGCACCGGCCCGGGTTCGCCTGGGACGCCCGGGAGCTGCTGCGGGCCTGTGGGCTCGCCGTATGGGAGTTCGACCACCTGGTGGAAGGCCAGCATCCGTTCGAGGCCGAGGCCTCCGGCACCTTCCCGTCCCCGGTCATGGATGTCGACCAGGGCTACGAGGCCTATCTGAGCCGACTGCGCGCCCAGTCACCGAAGTTCACCAGGACCACGCTCGCCAAGGAGCGAAAGCTGGGCCGGGACGCGGGTGAGGTCGTCTACGTCCACGACGAGCGCGATCCCGCCGCCCTGCGCACGCTGATGGACTGGAAGTCCGCGCAGTACCGCAGGACGGGGCGCAGCGACCGCTTCGCGCACGACTGGATCACCCGCCTGGTGGAGCAGCTGTTCCACACCCGCTCCCAGCCGTTCGCCGGGATTCTGTCCGTGCTGTACGCGGACGGCAAGCCGATCGCCGCGCACTTCGGGCTGCGCAGCGAGCGGGTGCTCGCCTGCTGGTTCCCGGCGTACGACCCGGCGTACTCGAAGTACTCCCCGGGGCTGGTCCTGCATCTGCGGATGGCCGAGGCGGCCGCCGCCGACGGCATCGCCTATCTCGATCTGGGCCGGGGCCAGAAGGAATACAAGGACTCCCTGAAGACCCGTGAAATCCAGGTGTCCGAGGGGTGGGTGACGCGACGTCACCCGGTGGCGATCGGGCACCGGGCCCGGCGTGCGCCGGTGCGCGCGCTGCGCAATGTCGTGGTGTCGCGGCCGGAGCTGTTCGAGCCCGCCGACCGGCTGCTCAAGAAAATGGGCAAGATCCGGGCAGGTCGCAGGTAACGGCCAAACCAACAAAAAGGTGAGGTCAGGTTCCAGGTCTTGCCATAAGGAGTGATAGGTCAATACCTTCATACATCTCACCCGCATCGGACCATCACCAAGCGGAACCAGGGGAGGGCTCAGGGGCCGCGGTGGTGCCGGCGCGGGCGCGGTAGGGGGGTGCCGTGCTCGGTGACCTGCGTGTGACCGAGACGTGCCGCGCAACCGGCTGCCGTTTTCCGGAGCCGGCGAGCTTTTGCCAGTGACAACCCCCCTTTCGAACCGGACACAGAGCCGGGCCGCCCGGGGGTGGGCGGTCCACCGGACGAGAGGGACCAGACTCATGAGCTCCGTTCTGGGCTCGGCAACCACGAGCCAGAATCCGACAACGGCCGGCGCATACCGGCCGATCTCCTCTCACCTGGCCATTGCGCCACCGGTGAGCGTGGTGATTCCCGCCATGAACGAGGCGGAGAATCTCCCCTACGTCTTCAAGACACTTCCGGACTGGATACACGAAGTGGTTCTTGTGGACGGCAATTCCACCGACAACACCGTCGAGGTCGCCCGTGACCTGTGGCCGGACGTGAAAGTCGTCGGACAGCGCGGCAAGGGCAAGGGCGACGCGCTGATCACCGGGTTCGAGGCCTGCACCGGCGACATCATCGTGATGGTCGACGCGGACGGCTCGGCCGACGGCAACGAGATCGTGTCGTACGTCTCCGCCCTCGTCTCGGGCGCGGACTTCGCCAAGGGCTCGCGTTTCGCCAACGGCGGCGGCACCGACGACATGACCTTCATCCGCAAGCTCGGCAACCGTGCCCTGTGCGCGGTCGTCAACCGCAAGTTCGGCGCCCGCTACACCGATCTGTGCTACGGCTACAACGCGTTCTGGCGGCACTGCCTGGACAAGATCGACCTCGACTGCACCGGCTTCGAGGTCGAGACCCTGATGAACATCCGGGTGGTCAAGGCGGGGCTGAAGGTGCAGGAGATACCGAGCCACGAGTACCTCCGCATCCACGGCACCAGCAATCTGCGCGCGGTGCGCGACGGGCTGCGGGTGCTGAAGGTGATCCTCAAGGAGCGCTCCAACCGGCGTGCGCTGCGCCGCCGTACGCACCCGTCCCCGATGCTCGACACGGTCCGGGGAGAGGTGTCTTGAGCAGTCCCGACATCTCCGTCGTGATCTGCGTCTACACCGAGGACCGCTGGGAGGACATCCTCGCGGCGGTCGCCTCGGTGCGGGCGCAGTCCCGGCCGGCTCTGGAGACGCTCCTGGTCGTGGACCACAACCAGGCGCTTCTGGACCGTCTGGCCGGGGAGTACAAGGAGGCCGGGGACGTGCGGGTGCTCGCCAACGCGGGCCCCCGCGGTCTGTCCGCCGGCCGCAACACCGGCATCGCGGCCTCCCGCGGCGACGTCATCGCCTTCCTCGACGACGACGCCGTCGCCGAACGCGACTGGCTGCGCCACTTCGCCTCGTCGTACGCCGACCCGCGGGTCATGGCGGTCGGCGGCCGTACCGAACCGATCTGGGCGTCGGGGCGCCGGCCCGCCTGGTTCCCGGAGGAGTTCGACTGGGTGGTCGGCTGCACCTACCGGGGCCTGCCGCGCGGACTGGTCCGGGTGCGCAACGTCCTCGGCGGCAACGCCTCCTTCCGCCGCAGCGCGTTCGACACGGCGGGCGGCTTCGCCACCGGTATCGGCCGCGACGGCGACAAGCGCCCGCTGGGCTGCGAGGAGACGGAACTGTGCATCCGCCTCACCCGCGCCCTGCCCGAGGCGGTCCTGCTGATCGACGACCGTGCGGTGATCCACCACCGGGTGCCGAAGGCGCGTGAGCACTTCGGGTACTTCCGTACGCGTACGTATGCCGAAGGTCTGTCGAAGGCACTGGTGGCCCGAAGTGTCGGCGCGGACAAGGGACTCGAGTCGGAACGCCGGTACACGACCCGGGTGCTGCCCGCCGGGGTGGCGCGCGGGCTGCGCGACGCCGTGCTGGCCCGGCCGGGCGGTGCGGGCGGGCGGGTGCGATCGTCGCCGGAGTGTTCGCGGCGGCCGGTGGGTACGTCGTGGGGAGTGTCCGGGCGCGCAGGGGCGGCACCACGTTCTCCGTGGCGCCGATCGAGGGGGGTTCCGGTGGCTGAGGTGCGCGTACCGATCCTCATGTACCACGCGGTCGCGACCGACCCGAACGACGCCACCCGCGCCCTGTCGGTCACGCCCGATGCGTTCGCCCGACAGATGGCGGTCATCGGCGACCTGGGCCTGACCCCGGTGACCACGGCCGATCTGGCGGCGCGGTGGCGCACGGGCCGTCCGCTGCCGCCGCGCCCGGTGCTGGTCACCTTCGACGACGGCTACGAGGGTGTGCACCGGCACGCCCTGCCCGTGCTGGCCAAGCACGGCTTCCCGGCCACGCTGTTCGTCTCCACGGGCTGGCTCCGGGGCGCGTACGACACCGGCGGCGGCCTGGACCGCATGCTCGACTGGGACCAGGTGCGCCAGCTGGCGGACGCGGGCGTCGAGATCGGCGGCCACAGCCACAGCCACCCGCAGCTGGACCAGCTCGACGACGACGCCCTGCGCTTCGAGCTGACCCGCTGCCGGGACATCGTGGCCGGTGAACTGGGCGCCCTGCCCGTGTCGTTCGCCTACCCCTACGGCTACTCCAGCCACCGGGTGCGACAGGAGGTGCGCGCCACGGGGTACGCCCAGGCGCTCGCCGTCGGCAACGGCCTGGCCCGCCGCCACCAGGGGCCGTACGCCCTGCGCCGTGTCACCGTGCGCCGCAGCACCGGCCTCGAGGAGTTCGAGCGGCTGATCGAGGGCCGCGCGATCGCCCGCACCTTCGCCAGGGACCGCGCCCTCACCAAGGGGTACGCGATGGTCCGCAGAGCACGACAGGTCCGCCGGAAGGCCACCAGAACCCGTGTCTGACACGACGACCACAGCACAGGCCGAACCCATCGAGACGCAGACCCCGGAGCAGCAGCCCCGGCGCCGGCTGCGCCTGCCCGCACTCGGCCGGTCGCCGGGCGGCGGTCAGCTGTTCCGCAACGCCTACGCGCTGATGCTCAACACCGGCATCTCCGCCCTCCTGGGCCTCGGCTACTGGCTGGTGGCGGCCCGCTACTACTCCGAGGCTGCGGTCGGTCAGGGTTCGGCCGCGATCGCCGCGATGAAGCTCCTCGCGGGGCTCACCGCGGTGACGCTCACCGGTGCCCTGGCCCGCTTCATCCCGGTCGCGGGCCGCACCACCGGGCGGCTCATCCTCCGTACGTACGCGGGCAGTTCGCTGGTGGTGGCGCTGGCCGCGGGGGTCTTTCTGCTGACGCTGGACGTGTGGGGGCCGTCGTACCGCTTCCTGCACGGGCCGCTGCCCGCCGCCGGGTTCGTGGTGGCCGTCGTCGCGTGGAACCTGCTCACCCTGCAGGACGGTGTGCTGACCGGGCTGCGCAGCGCGCTGTGGGTGCCGGTGGGTAACACCGTGTTCTCCGCGGTGAAGCTGGGGCTGCTGGTCGCGTTCGCGGTGGCGATCCCGATGACCGGCGTCTTCGTGTCCTGGGTCGCGGCGATCGCCACCTCCGTACTGCCGCTCGGCTGGCTGGTGTTCCG
Organism: Streptomyces sp. F001; assembly: GCF_004187715.1. Classification (GTDB taxonomy): domain Bacteria; phylum Actinomycetota; class Actinomycetes; order Streptomycetales; family Streptomycetaceae; genus Streptomyces; species Streptomyces flavusporus. Next base: position 1,123,299 of record NZ_QZWF01000001.1, read on the forward strand.
GCGGCTGGTGCCCCGGCATGTGAAGGCGACCGAGGAGCAGGCGAGGCCGCCGACGCTCGGGGAGGTCGGCAGGTTCCTGGCCGGTGACTACACCGGGTCGCTGTTCTCGCTCGCCGTGGTCTATCTCGTGCCGGTGATCGTGGCCGCGCAGGTCAGCTCCGAGGACAACGCGTACTTCTACATCACCGCCACCATCGGCGGCACGGTCAACCTGCTCGCCATCAACATGGGCGCCTCGCTGACCGTCGAGGGCTCGCACGACCCCGGCCGCCTCGCCGCCAACACCCGTGCCGCGCTGAAGCGGATGGCGCGGATCATGCTGCCGGTCGCCGCCCTGCTGTTCTTCGGCGCGCCGTGGATCCTCGGTGTCTTCGGTGCCGGCTACGCGGACGCGGCGACGCCGCTGTTGCGCTGGTTCGCACTCGGCGCGGTCCTGCGGGTCGTGATGGAGACGTACCTGGCGGTGCTGCGCGCACAGAGCCGCACCGCCGGACTCGCCTGGCTGCAGGGCCTGTTGTGCGTGCTGGTGCTCGGGCTGACGCTGCTGCTGCTCCCCCGCATGGGGCTGACCGGCGCGGGCGTCGCGGAGATCGCCAGCCTTGCGGTGATCGTGGCGATCGCCGCGCCCAAGTTGTACAAGATCGTCAGGGCTCCGTCCGTCGACCTCGTCGAGGGCACGGCACCCGACGGGGACCTCGCCGACCTGGGGGCGCGCGAGGTCCCGGCGGCGCCCGGGCCGGCGCGCAGGCGCGGGCCGGCCTGGGCGCTCGACGGCGACACCCTCGCGCTCGGCGTCCATGTCGACTTCGACCACCTCGAACGCCGCCCCGACGTGCGGCCGGGGCCGGGGACACCGCCGACGGGCGTGCCCGTGCTGCCGGAGCCGGAGGTGGACGCGCCGTTCGAGCCGGAGGCCGGCATGGCGGCCGTACCGGAGCCGATGCCGGAACCGGAGCCGATACCCGCCCCGGAAGCGGATGTTCCCCGTCCGGAGCCGTCGCTGCGACGCCTGTTCCCCACCCGCCTCGGTGTGATCCTCGGCTGTCTGCTGATCGCCGCCCTCCTGCTGTACTGGGTCCCGGCCCTGCGGCTCGGCGAGGCCGACCTGGACCGGATGGGCGGGCTCGGCCTCGTCTCCGTGCTGCCGGCCCCGACCCTGGTCGGCGCCGGACTTCTGGTCGTGGTGTTCGCCTCGCTGCTGTGGCTCGGTCGCGAGCACCGGACGCTGCTGCTGGTCACCCTGCTGGCGACCGTCGTGTCCCTGCACGCGCTGCCCGCGGTGATCGAGACCGAGCCGCGGTTCGCGACCGCCTGGCAGCACCTCGGGTTCCTCGACCACATCGACCGGACCGGCGTCGCGGTGCCCGACCTGGATGCGCGCTGGAGCTGGCCGGGCTTCTTCGCGGCCGCCGCGTTCGTCGCCCAGGCCTGCGGGGTCACGGACCTCACCGAGGTCATCCGCTGGTGGCCGCTGACCATGCAACTGCTCTGCCTGGCCCCGCTGTTCCTGCTGACCCGCTCGCTCCGGGCGAGCTGGCGCGCCAAGTGGACCGGGGTCTGGATCTTCGTGCTGAGCGGCTGGGTCGGGCAGGACTACTTCTCCCCGCAGGGCTTCACCTATCTGCTGTACCTCGTCTTCGTGGCGATCCTGCTCGTCTGGTTCCGTGCCCCGCGCGTGATCTGGACCAAGGCGCGTCCCGGCGAGGCGGAGGTCGAGCCGACCAACCGGCGGCAGCGGGCCGTGCTGCTGCTGGTGGTGACCGGTCTGTTCGCGGCGACCGTGCCGGCCCACCAGCTCACCCCGTTCGTGATGCTGGGCGTGCTCTCGGTCCTCGTCCTGATCGGCAGGTCCGAACTGCGCGGCCTGCCCGTCCTGTGCGGGGTGATGGTCGCCGCCTGGATCGGTTTCCTGGCCGAGCCGTACTGGTCCGGGCACTTCGCCGAGCTGTTCGGCGGGGTCGGCGGCGTCGGCGGCAATGTGTCGTCGTCGGTGTCCGGCCGGATCGAGGGCGGCAGTTCCACCCACAAACTCGTGCTGTACGCGCGCGTGGCACTGGCCGGCGGGGTGATGGCCTTCGCCTGCTGGGGCTGGTGGCGGCGGCGCGAGTACAAGTACCGGGAGCGTTCGCTGCTGGTCCTCGCCTTCGTGCCGTTCCTGGGCTTCGGCATGCAGTCGTACGGCGGTGAAATGGCGCTGCGCGTCTTCCTGTTCGCGCTGCCCGGCGCCGCCCTGCTGGCCGGACTGGCCCTGTTCCCGCGCACCGGCGTCACCGCCGAGGAGCGCGACAAGGACCGGGTGAGCCTCGCACCGCTGGCCGCGCTGATGGCCGGTCTTGTGCTCATGGGCGGCTTCCTGGTGGCCCGTTGGGGCAACGAGACCTTCGAACGGGTACGGCCCGGTGAGGTCGCCGCGATGGAGTACGTGTACGCCCATGACGACCCGAGCGTCCGGCTGCTGTGGCTCAGCGACGACCCGCTGGAGACCGTGACGCCGGCCCTGCCGTGGGGCGCCCGGGACATGGAGAAGGTGCAGTACGTGCCGACGCAGGCGCCGACCGACCCGGTGCTGGTGTCGGGGCTGGTCAAGGCGCTGAAGGACGCGGGGCCGAACTCGTATCTGATGATCAACCGGAGTCAGGTCACCTTCCTGCGCATGGACGTGGGCTACTCGGCGACCTGGGAGCCCCGGCTGATCCAGAACCTGGACCGGCGGCCGGAGCTGCGGAAGGTGTACATCAACGACGACGTCACCATCTATTCCCTGGCCCGGCAGCCCAGGGGTCCCGTGCCGGAGGCGGACCCGGGGCCGGCCGGACCGCTGGTGACCTGGACACCCTGGTCGGTGGTCGGGGCGCTCGCGGCCGTCGCGCTGATCGTGCTGCTGACGGCGCGGGAAGTGGTCCGGGTGGCGGTGCGGCCGAGCGTGCGGCAACTGCGGTGGCTGCAGAGCACCTTCTGGTTCTCGCTGCCGCTGCTGGCGGTGCTGCTCGCCTCGCTGGTGCAGCGGTTCCTGACGATGAAGTGAGCGGCCCAGGGCCTGTCCGGCGGACAGGCCCTACCGCTTGAGCCACTTCACCTCGTACGCCTGCAGGTCGAACCGCTTGCCGTCGACCTCGGTGCTGATCGCCCGGTCGAGCGTGTTGACCACCAGGACGGTCCTGTCGCCGGCGAGGACACGTACGTCCGCCGGGGCGGACACCGTCTCGTACGCGGTACCCGGCGGGAACTCGGCGTTGAAGCGGGCGACCAGGTCGTACATGGGCAGCCTGCCGCCCCCGTCGCCGGTGTCGGTCGGCGTCCACAGGCAGCCGGGGCAGTCGGGACCCGTCTCCTCCTCCGGGTTCCAGTAGAAGCCGGAGGAGGCGCCGCCCTTGACCATGGCGATCATTCCGGCGGCCTGGACGGCACCGCGGCGGGCCTCGGACCAGCCGTGCCGGTCGTCGTTGCCGTCGGACGGCTCGACGTAGTACTCGGCCCACCACAGCGGCAGATCGCCACCGGTCTGCCGGCGCACCCACTGGCCGACGGCCGTGAACTTGTCCGTCGCGGCGAACTCGTCGGGCAGCAGCTCGTCGTCCTTGGTGTAACTGGAGCCGTCCACGACGACGAAGTCGGCGCCCGCCTTGTGCTCGTTCCAGTAGCCGAAGGCGTCCAGGACCCGCTGGTCCATGGCGCCCCAGGGGCCCTTGAGGGTGCGGGAGGCGTTCTCGGTCTGGCGCGGGTCGACGCTGTCCATCACGAGGTACGGGCCGCCGACCATGATGTCGGCGTCGACCTTCTTCAGGGCCCGGTACACGAGGTTGTACAGCCTGGTGTAACCCTCGTGGTCCCAGCGGTGCTCCGCGTCGTTCCAGAACCCCTTGAACTCGTTCCAGACGATGAAGTGGCGCACGTCCGGATAGCGCTTGGCGACGGTCGCGGCGAGCGCGGCGAAGTCGTCGTAGTGCTCGGGGTCGGGGGCCGTCTCCAGGGCCGACTGGCTCCAGTCGGTGTTGCCGGCACCTGCCTCGCCGCCCTTCATCCAGTCCGGGGCGCAGCACAGCGTGATGACCGGCGTGCCCCCGGAGGCGCGGACGAAGTCGACCCGGCGGTCAAGAGCCGCGAAGTCGTAACGCCCCTTCACCGGCTCGGGGTTGTCGGCTCCCCAGCCCATGATGTGCTGGTTCTGCGGCAGGCTTGTGTTCTTGAGCAGGCCCTGGACACGCGCGGTGGCGGCGGTGCTGCCCTCGTCGGCGCTGAACTGGGTGTGGGTGAAGCCCCAGCCGACGTCCGGCTGCGGGTCCCGCGGCGGTGTGGCGGGCGTGCCGTGCACCTTGTCGCCGTCGGGCGAGGTGCCTTCGGTGCTCGCGCCGCCGCCGGGAAGCGTGCTGACCAGGGTCACCACCAGGGCCACGACGGCCGCCGACACACCGAGCAGCGCGGTGAGCCGCCACCGCCGTGCCCCCGAATCCCACCCATGACGTCCCATCGAGGGCAACAGTAACGGCGAGCAGGGCGATGGGGGCAGATGTCGTGGATGTACGACCCGGTAACGGGACGGAGAGGGACACAGCAGGAGGAGGAGCGTGGAGCCGACACTCCACGCGCACCGCGGAAACCGGGTGCACGCGGCGCCCGTGTGCCCGATCATGGCGGCATGTCTGCGAACCCACACGACGCTCTGCCGATCCGGCTCAACGTCGACGACAGCGACTCGCCGTCCGACGTCGTCGACGCGCTGTTCCTCGGCCGCTTCGCGACGGGCGAGCAGCCGTACTCGCATGCGGCCAACATCGACCGCGTACGGTCCGGGGCGACACTGCTGCCGCCGGACGCCCGGGTGCTGCGCGCGGCCCGCGACGACGACCGCAGCGCCACGCTGGCGGAGGGCGACGGCTGGACACTGCTCATCTCCCGCTGGAACCGCGGCGCCGACGTCACGGTGACGGCGACCAGCCCCGAGCTGGCGCAGCAGGTCCTCGACCAGGCCACGGACGGCGCGGCGGACGAACCCGAGCCGCAGCCGGAGAACGTCACGATGGGCTTCTGGTACGTCTCCCCGAGGCGCGGCCCGCACCGTACGACACGGCAGATCTCGGCGGGTACGTGGGACGAGGTCCGGGCCAACTACACGGCACCGGTCGCGGACGCGATGGACCGCCTGATGAAGACGACCCCGGAGGACATCGCTGGCCGGCTGCTGCTCCTGCACGGCCCGCCCGGCACCGGCAAGACGTCGGCGCTGCGCACGCTGGCCCGCTCGTGGCGGGACTGGTGCCAGGTGGACTGCGTGCTGGACCCGGAGCGCCTCTTCTCCGACGTCGGCTACCTCATGGACATCGCCATCGGCGAGGAGGACGCGGCGGGCAAGGGCCGCTGGCGGCTGCTGCTGCTGGAGGACTGCGACGAACTGATCCGCGGCGAGGCCAAGCACACGGCCGGGCAGGCGCTGTCCCGCCTGCTGAACCTCACCGACGGCCTGCTCGGCCAGGGCCGCAACGTCCTGGTCGGCGTCACCACCAACGAGGACCTCGAGCGCCTCCACCCCGCCGTCGTCCGGCCGGGCCGCTGCCTGGCCCGTATCGAGGTGGGGCCCCTGACCCGGCGGGAGGCGGTCGGCTGGCTGGGCAGCGAGGAGGGCGTGGGCCGCGAGGGCGCGACACTGGCGGAGCTGTACGCGCTGCGCCGGGGCACGTCACCGACGACGCTGCCGGAGCCGCGGGACGGGTCGGATGCGGGGCTGTATCTGTAGGGCTGAGGCTTCGGCTTCGGCCGGTGCTTTGATGGACGTATGACCCTGTTCGTCGGCACGTCGGGGTGGCAGTACAAGGACTGGCGGGGGCTGCTCTACCCCGACGGGTGTCCCATGCGTCTGTGGCTGGAGCAGTACGCGGAGCGGTTCGCCACCGTGGAGATCAACAACGCGTTCTACCGGCTGCCGACGCGGGAGAACTTCGAGGCCTGGCGGGATCGCGTGCCGTCGGACTTCGTGGTCGCGGTCAAGGCGAGCCGGTACCTCACCCACATCAAGCGGCTGCGGGACCCCGAGGAACCGGTGAACCGCCTGATGAGCCACGCGGAAGGGCTGGGCGACCGTCTGGGCCCGGTCCTGCTGCAACTCCCACCGACGCTGCGCGCCGATGCCGACCTGCTGGATGCCTGCCTCGCCTGCTTCCCCGCCGGCACGCGCATCGCGGTCGAACCGCGCCACGACTCCTGGTGGACGCCGGAGGTGGAGGCGGTGCTGCGCTCCCGGGGCGCGGCCCTGTGCTGGGCCGACGTCCAGGCCCGCCCGGTGACGCCGCTGTGGCGCACCACCGACTGGGGCTACGTCCGTTTCCACCAGGGCCGCGCTCAGCCGTGGCCGCGCTACGGCCGGCAGTCCCTGCGGACGTGGGTCCAGCGGATCGCGGGCACCTGGTCCGACGGGCACGACGTGTACGCGTACTTCAACAACGACCCCGGCGGGGCGGCGGTGGAGGACGCGGTGCTGTTCGGGGAGCTGGCGGCGCGGGAGGGGCGGACGGTCACACGGACTCCGGGGCGGCTGGAGCGTACGGCGTGACACCTGGTTCCCGCCGTGGCTGCTCGGCGTGATCCGCACATCTGATTCCGCCCGTGGCTACTCGGCGTACGCCGCCCGCAGGGCATCCCGAACCGCATCGAGCGCCGCGTCCTCGCCGAGGCCGAGCCGTCGGACCCGCTCGGCATAGGCCTGCGCAGCCGACGCCGCCTCCCGCTCGGCCGCCGAGCCCGCGGCGGCGACGAACGTCCCGTGCCGCCCTCGCGTCTCGATCACCCCGTCCGTCTCCAGCGCCCGGTACGCCTTGGCGACGGTGTTCGCGGCGAGGCCGAGCGACTCGGCCAGCCCCCGCACGGTCGGCAGCCGGTACCCCACCGGCAGCGCCCCGGACCGCGCCTGCTCGGAGATCTGCGCCCGCACCTGCTCGTACGGCGGGGCACTGTCGTCGATGTGGATCTTCAAGGTCACGGGCCGATTGTCCCGCACCCGCCGGAAAATGAGAGGCATCCCGCACTCGTCCCCACGTAACGTGCGCATCCATGACCGTCATCGTGCGCGACCTCCGCCCGGAGGTCCGAGCCGACATCGAGGGCTTCGCCCGCGTCAGGGGCCTCGCCACGCCCTTCCTCCTGATGACCCCGGAATCCCTCATGCACGACCTCACCCACATGAGCCCCGAGGCGCACTATCGCCCCCTCGCCGCCGTGGACGACGGCGAGGTGATCGGCACGGCCCAGGTGCACCTGGCCCACGACAGCCCCGAGCCCGGCCAGGGCAACGTCAACGTGTACGTGCACCCGGAGCGGACCCGCCGCGGCGCCGGCGCGCTGCTGGTCCGGGCCGCCGAGGAGCATCTGACCGCCCACGGCGCGACCAGGCTGTTCACCTGGGTCCTGGACGAACCCGGCAACCGCGCCTTCGCCGCATCGCACGGCTACGAGGCGAGCCGCTCTGCCCACTTCCTCCGGCTGGACCTGGCGAACAGCACGCTGCCACCGCTGCGGACCCCGCCACCGGGCGTCGAGCTGCGCACGGCCGCCGACTTCGCGGACGACCCACGCCCGATGTTCGAACTGGACGCGGAGACGACGTCGGACGAACCGAGCGACATCGACACCGAGTTCACCGACTACGAGGCCTGGATCGAGGAGACCTGGAAGCGCCCCCTGCTGGACCTCGATCTGACCACGGTCGCGGTCGTCGACGGCCGCCCCGCCGCCTTCACCGCGGCGTATACGGACGGCACCGGGCGCTACGCCACCGCCATGACCGGCACCGCCCGCGCCTTCCGCGGCCGGGGCCTGGCCAAGCTCGCCAAGAACGACTCGCTGCACCGCGCCCGCGCCGCCGGGTACATGGAGGCGTTCACGGGCAACGACGCCGGCAACGGCCCGATGCTCGCGATCAACAAGTGGCTGGGGTACGAGATTTGCGCAACGGAGGTGCGGTATGTCCGCGAACTCGGCTGACGCCGCACACATGGTGGACGTCGTCCTCGTCAAGGGCGGCCGGACGAAGATCCGTTACCCTGCGGAGCTGCTCCAGGACGACGGTGTCCGGATCTCGGTACGCGCCCCCTGGGCAGGCGACACCGCCCGCGACTTCGGCTTCGTACGCTTCGAGCAGGGCGACATCTTCACGGAGTACTACTGGCGGGACCGCTGGTACTCGGTGAAGGAGGTCCGCACGGCCACGGGCATCCTCAAGGGCTGGTACTGCGACATCACCCGCCCGGCCGCGCTCACCGGCACGGAGCTGGTCGTCGAGGACCTCGACCTGGACCTGTGGCGCTCCGCCGACGGCACGGACGTACGCCGCCTGGACGAGGACGAGTTCGCGGAGAGCGGCCTGCCGGAAGCGGACCCGGCAGCAGCCGCCACCGCCCTCGCGGCCCTGGACGAACTGGAGGCCCTGGCCCGCGGCGCCGACTTCGACGCGCTGCTCAAGTAGCGCAGCCACTCTCACACCACGCACACCACCGCATACCGCTCGTCGTCCACGCGTCTCCCCCACAGTCCGGCGTCCTCCGACAGCCGCTCCACCCGCACCCGCCCGCCGAGCGGCACGAGCAGCGCGCGAAGCCGCTCGGCCGGTATGCCGACCGGGCTGGTCCTCCCCCAGACGCCCTCGACCAGCACGAGCCGGCCTGCAGGCCGCACCAGTCCCCGCCAGTGCCGCAGGACGCGGCCGGGGTCGGGCAGCGTCCACAGGACGTGCCGTACGAGGACGACATCGAACCGCTGCGGCCCCACCGGCGGTGCCGCCGCGTCACCGACCAGGAACGCGGCGTCACGTCCGGCGAGCTTTGCGCGGGCCCGGTCCACCATGGCCGGGGACCGGTCGACGCCGGTCACGTGGTGTCCCTGCTCGGCCGCGAGGAGCGACAGGCTGCCGGTGCCACAGCCGAGGTCGAGGACGTCGCAGGGGGCGTCGGGCAGCCAGGTGCGCAGCCGTGTCGCCCAGGCCGCCCGGACGTCGGGATCGCGCAGTCCGTGGTCCGGCTCGTCGTCGAAGGTGGCGGCCGACGCGTCCCAGTCCACGTCATCCGCCGAGGTCGTTCCGTCCCGGTCATCCGTCATGCGCCCAAGAGTGACAGCCACCACTGACAGTCGAATCGTGACAGCCGCCACTGACAGACCCGTACCGATGAGGAACTCTCGCCGAAAGGGTCTACCTCCGTGAGATCACGGAAATGCGGTAGGCACTGAAGGAGGCAGCCATGCGCCGAGTCACAGTGCACAAGCCCCCACGGAAGACGGACACCCGCCGGGTCCGTGAGGAGGCCGAGGAGCGGCCCGCCGAGCGCCCGGAGGTGCGGAAGGACATCGCACGGACGTGGTGGCCGGACGGGTGACCGGGCCGGGTACCGGCGCACGGTGCCTCGAAGGCGCGGCGAACCGTACCTACCTCAGCGCAGCATGAGCACTCCCTTAAAGGGACCATAAGGATCTCCATCACCCGCCTCCAGCAGGCGATTTCACGGTTTCTTGGGGCTAGCTTCTGATCAGCCCCCACGGGATCCCCCCGGGATTCACCCCAGTGACCGTTACGAGGAGCTCCCCCATGCCCGCACGCCGCAAGGCCGCCGCCGTCGTCACCCTCGGCCTGGCCCCACTCGCCCTGACCGCGCTCGCCGCCGCACCCGCATCCGCGCACGGCTCGATGGGCGACCCGGTCAGCCGGGTCTCGCAGTGCTACGCCGAGGGCCCCGAGAGCCCCCGGTCGGACGCCTGCAAGGCGGCGGTCGCGGCCGGCGGCACCCAGGCGCTCTACGACTGGAACGGCATACGCATCGGCGACGCGAACGGCCGCCACCAGGAGCTGATCCCCGACGGCAAGCTGTGCAGCGCGAACAACGACGAGTTCAAGGGCCTCGACCTGGCCCGCGCCGACTGGCCCGCGACCGCCGTGAGCAGCGGCTCGTACACCTTCAAGTACCGCGTGACCGCCCCGCACAAGGGCACCTTCAAGGTGTATGTCACCAAGCCGGGTTACGACCCGTCCCAGCCGCTCGCCTGGGACGACCTGGACCTGGCCGACCCGGTGGCGACGGCCACCGACCCGGCCCCCGTGGGCGGCTTCTACACGTTCTCCGGCACGCTCCCCGAGCGTTCCGGCAAGCATCTGCTGTACGCCGTCTGGCAGCGCTCGGACAGCCCGGAGGCGTTCTACTCCTGCTCGGACGTCACCTTCGGCGGCGGCAGCGGCGAGCAGAGCGGCACGGAGAACGCCGGCGGCACCGACGCCTCCCCGGCGCCCACCGCGTCCGCCCCCTCCGAGGAGCAGATCGAGGACGGTACCGACAAGTCGACCGTCGAGAACCACGGCCACGGCGACAACGACGCCCGTACGTCGGCGGAGCCGGTCGCGGCGGCCAACCAGCCCAAGGCCGCCGGTGCCACCGAGAACCTCGCCGAGACCGGCGGCGACAGCGGCACGCCGTACATCGCCGTCGCCGGCGCGGCCGCGCTGGCGCTCGGCTCGGCGGCCCTGTTCGCGTCGGTACGACGGCGGGCGGTGGGCGGCCGGGCCGGCCGCTGAACCGGACTCCGGGGCCTGACCGGCGGCTCAGGCCGGTCAGGCCCCGGCGATGGCGGGGTGCGCGTCAACTGAACACCGACGCGCAGGTGGTGGGCTTCGCCCGCGCAGGATCCAGGGAGTTGGCCACCTCATGGAAGGCGATCCGGTCGAACAGGCCGATCGCCAGGTGCTCGGAGAGGTCGACCGGGCACAGATCCTGGAGCAGGACGTTGCGAACGTCCGGTCCGTCCAGGTACTGGCTGCGGTACGGCGTGGCCACCTGGTCGTACTTGGTGGCGATGACCGTGTACCGGACGCCGGGCACGGTGTCACCGCCCTCGTTGAGCTTGGTGAGGAAGGCGGAACCGGGGATCTGGTCGGCGAGGCCGGGGGTCGCGGTGGAGAGCAGGTCCTCGGCGCCCGGGAAGTACGGCAGCAGATGGGTGAGCCCACTGAGGGTGGCCCCGTGATTGTCGGGCGCGAGGCCGATGAGGGCGTTCACCTCGGCTGCTCCGCCGAGGAACTTCAGGTAGTAGCGGGGCATCATGCCGCCCTGCGAGTGACCGACGAGGTCGGCCTCGGCGGCGCCGGTCGCGGCGAGCACCTTGTCGACGAACGCGTCGAGTTGCTCTGCCGACTTGTCGATCGGACCGAGACCGTGGAAGAACGGGACGCCCGGCAGTTGGCCGTAGTCGAGCGAGAAGACGCAGTAACCGCGCTGGATCAGATACGGGGCAAGGCCCAGCCAGTTGTCGACGGAGTTGCCGAAGGTGCCGTGCACCAGGACGACGGGGCGCGGGTGGGCGGCGGACGGCTTGCAGGAGTAGTCGTTCCAGCCACTGTCCGAGGTCACAGTGGCGTCGGCCGCGTGAGCGGCGGTGGCGGCGGGGAGGGTGGCGACCACGGCGGTCAGCAGCAGCGCGGCCGCCGATCTGAGCACTCGTTTCCAGGGCAGCATCGGGTGATCTCCTTGCGGCTCAAGGGGAGGTGCGATGGCCTTACGCCCTGTGATCCGGATCACGAGGATGCTGTTCACTCGTCAAGTTACGGACGAGTAGTTCAAGTGGGAAGTTACGCGTCAGTAAAAACTTCCAGTGACGACAAGTCACCAGGAGGGACACATGGGCCGGTTGGGCACCAGACGCACCAACTGGCAGTGCAATGCGCGGACTTCGGCCTCCCCCCAGCCCACTCCACTCACGCGCGACGTCCGCAGCCGCCTCCTCCGCAGCCCGCGCACAGGCCCACTCGCGCCCAGTCAGCACGACGAGCCGGGCACGCCTGGGTCACCACCTCCATCGGCCTGGAGGCGGAGCTGGCCGACGGTACGCGTATCGTGCCGCCATGGGCCAACTGAACTGCTGATCGAGGGGAGTTACACCACCAACGACCCCGGAATCACCGCCCCCCGGCCCGATCTCTGTTTGGCGACGGTACCTGCGGATGTCGTTGCAGAGCGGGTGCATAGGATCGCCGGCATGGCACTGCGACCTGTTCAGGTGAACATAAAGGCTCTTGACGGCTCGGCGGTCGGCCGGTTCTGGGCGGAGGCGCTCGGCTGGAGTGCTTACAGCCCCGGCGTGACCACCTACGTCGGACCCGCCGGCGGCCTCGTCTGGCCGGACCCGGTCTTCGTCTGCGTCGACGTCGTTCCCGTCCCGGAACCCAAGACGACAACAAAGAACCGTGTGCACCTCGATCTCGCCACCACCTCGGCGGCCCATCAAGCGGAGTTGGTCGCGCGTCTGAAGGCTCTCGGTGCGACGCCCGCCCACGTGGGCCAGGGCAAAGTGCCGTGGACGGTCCTCGCCGACCCGGAGGGCAACGAGTTCTGCGTGCTGGAGCCTCGGGAGATCTACCGGGACACCGGGCCGATCGCCGCGGTGGTGGTCGACTGCGCGGATCCGCGGGCCATGGCCCGGTTCTGGGGTGAGGCGATGGACTGGACCCTGCACGAGGTGACCGACGACCATGCGGTGTTGCGCTCCGCCAAGGGTGTCGGCCCGTATCTCGAGTTCCTCCGCACGCCCGGCGTGAAGACCGTGCCGGACCGCGTCCATCTTGACCTGCTGCCGTACCCCGGTGACGACAAGGCAGCGGAGGTGGCCCGGCTGCGGGCCCTCGGCGCCACCGACCTCGACCTCGGCCAGGGCGACGTCCCGTGGACGTGCCTGGCCGACCCGGAAGGCCACGAGTTCTGCGTCCTCGCCCCCTCCTGACGCGGAGCCTTGACGACACCCCGACACGTGAGCCTTGGGTGCTCATGCGCCATGGCCCCGGGTGGTCGGGCTGCGGCGTCTCGGTCGATTCGGGCGGCGAGAGCTTGCGTGCAGGTGGTCAGCGATCGTTATGGCCGGCCGCCCCCGTGGGCGTCCGGTCAAGGCTTTGTGCGAACACCAGGCGAAGCGGCGCTGAGCAGCTGTGGCGAGACGCTCATGACCTGGACAGCCATCACGCTGATGACCCGCCGTCTCACCCGGAGGCCCGCCGGTCCACGCGACGGGCGGCTTGGGGGGCTTACCTCGATGCCCTTACGCGCGTGAGTGCGCACCGGATGACCCGTTCCTCGGGCGTGTAGCCGAGGGCTGCGGTGATCGCTGCTGTGACGACTATCAGGCCGACGACAAGGAGCCGGTGAATCCGGCGGGGCGTTGTTCGTGCGGACGGCAGGGTTCGAGGCACGCCTTCAGTCAAGGCAGCGTGGTGTTGCCGGCACGTATGTGGTTCTCGATATGTCGATGATATGCGCCGGCTCGTAGCATCGAGACCATGCGTGTGTTGATCGTCGAGGACGAGCCCTACCTGGCAGAAGCCATCCGCGATGGCCTACGCCTGGAAGCGATCGCAGCCGACCTCGCAGGTGACGGCGACACCGCTCTGGAACTGCTGAGCATCAACGCCTACGACATCGCCGTCCTCGACCGCGACGTCCCCGGACCGTCCGGTGACGAGATCGCCAAACGCATCGTCGCGTCCGGCAGCGGCATGCCGATCCTGATGCTCACTGCTGCCGACCGTCTCGACGACAAGGCCTCCGGGTTCGGACTCGGCGCCGACGACTACCTCACGAAGCCGTTCGAGCTGCAAGAACTCGCGCTCAGGCTCAGAGCACTCGACCGCAGGCGCGCGCACAACAGGCCGCCCGTGCGGGAGATCGCAGGTCTGCGGCTGGATCCGTTCCGCCGCGAGGTCCACCGCAACGGCCGCTACGTCGCGCTCACCCGGAAACAGTTCGCCGTGCTCGAAGTCCTCGTCGCTGCCGAAGGCGGTGTCGTCAGCGCCGAAGAGCTGCTGGAGCGGGCGTGGGACGAGAACGCCGACCCATTCACCAACGCCGTGCGCATCACCGTCTCGGCACTGCGCAAACGCCTCGGCGAACCCTGGATCATCGCCACCGTGCCAGGCGTCGGCTACCGCATCGACACGCAACCAGAGGCCGGACACGAGGGAGGAGACCGTGGATAGGGCGTCTGGGCTGAGCGTTCGCCTCAAACTCACCCTCAGCTACGCCGGCTTCCTCATGCTTGCCGGTCTCCTGCTGCTCGCGGCGGTGTGGGTGTTCCTCCTGCGTTACGTCCCCGAGCGTGCAACGCTCATCAACCACGATGACAACCCCACGAATGGTGTTTTTCCCGTCCGGTCCAGTCTCCTGGACGTTTTCGCTCCGAGGGCAGCCGCAGTGCTGGCGTTCCTGCTGGTGTTCGGCCTCGTGGGAGGGTGGATCCTCGCCGGCCGGATGCTCGCCCCGCTGACCCGGATCACCAACGCCACACGCACCGTCGCGAACGGATCACTCTCCCACCGGATCCGGCTACCGGGCCGCAAAGACGAGTTCCGTGAACTCGCCGACGCCTTCGACGGCATGCTCGAGCGGCTCGAAGCACACATCGCCGAACAGCAGAGATTCGCAGCCAACGCCTCGCACGAGTTGCGCACCCCCCTGGCGGTCTCGAAGGCACTTCTCGACGTGGCCCGCACCGATCCGACACACGACGCCGGCGAAGTCATCGACCGCCTCCACGCCGTCAACACCCGAGCGATCGACCTCACTGAAGCACTGCTCCTGCTCAGCCGCGCCGGCCGGCGGTCCTTCACCCGAGAACACGTCGACCTGTCCCTCCTGGCGGAAGAAGCCACCGAAACACTCCTCCCCCTCGCCGAGAAGCGTGGCGTCACCATCGAAACCTCCGGCGACATCACCCCCACCATCGGCTCACCCGCGCTCCTGCTGCAGCTGACCACGAACCTCGTGCACAACGCGATCGTCCACAACCTGTCTGAACAGGGCACCGTGTGGGTGAATACCAGCGTCCGCCCCAAGGCTGTGGTGCTCACTGTCGAAAACACCGGCGAGAAGCTCACCCCACAGCTGGTCTCGACACTCACCGAACCATTCCAGCGGGGCACCGCGCGCATACACACCGACCACGCAGGCGTCGGCCTCGGCCTGGCCATCGTCAAAACCATCACCCAGGCACACGACGGAACGCTCACCCTCACCCCGCGCTCCGTCGGCGGGATCCGCATCACTGTGGAACTACCCGCGATATCCCCGCACACCGACAGGTGACGAATATCGAATTCATTCGAACGTCTCCGGCATCCAATGAACCCAGACATTCCAGGGCCTCGCGGCGGACCATGACCAATCTCGGCGTCAACCACGGTTCGATTGATCCCCGAGGCCGAGGTAGCGGTGCACCGAGGCCGGCGTACCGCGCGGCTCAGCGCCCCGGTACCGGGGCCGATCGAGGTCCGTCTGACGACGCTGTGGCCGTAGCGCGCCACCAGCAGCGCGACGCCAGCGCGGCCAGCCCGGCGCCAGCGGTGTTGAGCAGTACGTCGTCCACGGAGGACACCCGGTCCAGCCGCAGGACGTACTGCGCGGTCTCGACCAGGACCGAGCAGCCCGCCGCGAGCGCCAGGATCCGCGGTACCGACGCCAGCGCCGCGAACCGCAGCGGGGCGAGGAATCCCAGCACCGCGAACACCAGCAGGTTGCCGACGACCTGACCCGTGTCCATCGCCAGCAGGTCTCGCAGCGGTACCAGGCTCACGACGGCGCCGGCCTCGTCGCCCGGCAGCATGATGATCCAGACCCACGGCATCGTCCCGTAGACGATGCCGACCTCGGCCAGCGACATCCGCCACGCCGACGTGACGCCGGCGGCCCTCCGACGGCGTGCCAGTGCCCACCCCGCCAGCGCGGCCAACGGCAGTGCGGCCACCGTGATGAGTGCCACGCCATTGAACGTACCGAAGAAGACGTGCCACCCCGGCCTGCGCAGCGGCATGGACAGCATCCTCAGCACCATGCCGAACGGGCCGAACGCAGCGGTCGCTGCACCGAGGATCGCCAGACTGACGATCACGATCCTGCGCGTACGACGGGCTGGGGCTGACAGTGATGTGCTGTGGTCCATGCCCGCATTGAAGGCGGAGGACTGTATCGCGGGCGTATGCGTTTTTCGATGCGCCCGTGATACGACGCGGTCTTCCGCCCGCCGGAGAGAGGGAGTGGGGGCCCACCCCGGCTCCGGGCGGCCCGGTGCAGTTCGGTCAGGTGCAGTTGCAGATCACGGCGGTTGGCGCGTCGGGCTCGGGCCCCTCCACCGCCAGGTTCACGCCGAACAGCAGACGGACGCCCGCATGCGAAAGTCCCGCCCCTCGCGCGCGGAGCGGGACTTCGCAGGAACGGAGTGGATCAGCCGATCTCGGTGCCGGTCGCCGACAGGGCCTCCGTCACCGGCTGGAAGAAGGTCTCCCCGCCGGAGGTGCAGTCGCCGCTGCCGCCGGAGGTGAGGCCGACCGCGTTGCTGCCGGAGAACAGCGAGCCGCCGCTGTCACCGGGCTCGGCGCAGACGTCGGTCTGGATGAGGCCGTTGACGATGTCGCCGTTGCCGTAGTTCACGGTGGCGTCCAGGCCGGTGACCGTGCCGGAGTGCACCTGCGTGGTCGAGCCGCTGCGGGTGACCTCCATGCCGACCGTGGCCTCGGCCGCGCCCGAGATCGCCTGCGTGGAACCGTCGTAGAGGTTGACCTCGCTCGGGTGGTCGACCTCGGCGGTGTACTTGACGAGGCCGTAGTCGTCGCCCGGGAAGCTGGAGGCCTCGTTCTCGCCGATGACGTTGCCGGACGAGTCCGACCAGGTGGAGATCCCCTCGGTGCAGTGGCCCGCGGTGAGGAAGAACGGTTCCCCGCCCTTGACCACGTTGAAGCCGAGCGAGCAGCGCCCGCCGTCGCCGGTGATGGCGTCGCCGCCGGCGATGAAGGGCTTGAACTCTCCCTTGGTGCGCTGCAGTTCGGCCGTGCCGCCGAGCTCCTCGACGACCGCGGTCAGCTTCTTCCACTCGGCCGCGGAGACCGTGCGGTCGGCGGTCACGACGACCTTGTTGGTGGTCGGGTCGGTCACCCAGGAGGTGCCGGGGATGGTCGCGTCCTGCTTCAGGGTCGTACGGGCGCCCTTCAGTTCGGCGAGGGAGTTCTCGACGATTCTGGCCTTGGCGCCGGCCTGCTCGACCGTCTGTGCCGCGGCCTCGTCGAGCACGTTCACCACGAGGCTCTTGGCCTTCGCGTCGTAGTACGTTCCCGCCGCGTCCGCGCCGAGGTCACGGTCGAGCGTCGAGGCGAGCTTTCCGGCCGCCAGGGCCGACAGCGTCTTGAGCGCGGGCGCCTCCGGGGTCTCACTGGCGTTCGCACTCTGCAAGGTGACTCCCGCGGCGACCAGTGCGGCGATGCCCGCACCTGCCACGGCGGCCCGCCGCCTGGGTATGCGTCGGTGCTTCAACTCACGTCCTCCTGTGGGGGGTTGGTCCGGGAGGCTGTGGGGGCCTCACGGACCAGAAGGTGTGTGGACTGGGCGCCCACTATTCCGACACCCACAGGGAGCACACAAGGTCGACTTCAGGACGCGCGTACGACAACTGGCGTGCGCCCCATACGCCTTGCGCAACTTGAACGTCCACGGTCGCGCCAGCGCGATTCGCAGTGCAAACACTACGCGCGAGTAACCGGTATGCGTTGAGTGAGGTCTAGTCCTGTCCGAAACTCGGCCCTTCGGGGACTGGGGCAAGGGCGAGCCCCCGCACGCGAGTTGCGTGCGGGGGCTCGCTTGCTGCCGGCTACAGATCAGGTCATACAGGTACCGATGACCGACCGAACGTCAGTAGACGCTGACGCCGTAGGCGCTCAGGGCCTCCGTGACGGGCTGGAAGAAGGTCGTGCCGCCGGAGCTGCAGTTGCCGCTGCCGCCGGACGTCAGACCGTACGCGACACCGTTGCTGCCGTAGAGCGGGCCGCCGGAGTCGCCGGGCTCCGCGCAGACGGTGGTCTGGATCATGCCGTAGACGATGTCACCACCGCCGTAGTTGACGGTCGCGTTGAGCGCGGTGACACGGCCGGTGTGCGTGCCGGTGGTGGAGCCGGTGCGGATGACGTTGGTGCCCACGCTCGGGGTGGCGGCGCTGGTGATGTCCACGCTGCCCGCGGTGCCGGGCTTGGTGATGGACGTGTTGGTGTACCGGACGATCCCGTAGTCGTTGGTCGGGAAGCTCGAGCCGGAGGTGGGGCCGAGGACCGTGGTACGGGCGGAGTTGGAGTACCAGGTGCCCGCGCCGTCGGTGCAGTGACCGGCGGTCAGGAAGTACGAGGTTCCGCTGCCGCTGCGGACGTTGAAGCCGAGGGAGCAGCGCCAGCTACTCGCATAGATGGCGTCGCCGCCCTTGATGAGCTTGTTGAACTTGCCGGGGGTGCGCTTGATCGTCAGGGCGTCGGCGTTGGCGCCGGCCGCCTTCTTGATCTTCGCGATCTCGGCCGCGGAGACCGTGCTGTCGACGGTGAGCAGCACGCGGTTGGTCTTGCTGTCGACGGCCCAGGCGGTGCCCGGGACGTCGGCCTTGAGCACCGAGTTGCCGGCGCTCTTGAGCTCGGTGGCGCTGAACGTGGCGGTGTCGGACGCGTTCGCGCTGGGGATCGCGATCGCGGCGGCGGCCACGAGTCCGGTGGAAACGGCGATCAGCCGGGTCCGTCTCGCTATGCCGCTGCGGGGGGTGGTGCGCTTGATCCTCACTTTTCGTTCCTCCACATGGGAAGTAGGGGGCCCGCGTGGGGTCGGGGCCCGTGAGGCGCAGCCAGCGGCCGCGTGCCCGGATTCCGAACACGCCGTGCCCCTGACAAGCGCTGAGGGGGAGTATTCGGGGGCACGGCCGACGGGCGCAAGAGCGCCTTTCGGCCGTCAATCTTTGAACGAGTTACGGGAATTGGCCACCGCTGCCCCACCGGCGAAGCACAGCAGCCCTTCAGCAGCCGTCGCAGGGACAGCAGCAGTCGCAGCCGCCGCAGTCGCAGTCACGGCAGCAGCCCTCGCGCTTCTTGCGGGACCACGGGCCCTCGTACTCTTCGGCGCAGCACAGCTTGCAGGTGCAGCACAGCAGCCAGAACATCCCGCAGCCGGCCCAGAACCCACGCCGCCCCTTCGGCGGCTGAGCGGCCGGCCCACCGCCGAACCCGCCGAAGTCACCACCGCCACCACCGCCGGGCGCTCCCCCGCCGCCCGTATAAGGGGTCCCGCCCGCGTACGGGTTCCCGCCGGCGTACGGATTCTGCGGTGCGCCGTACGGCCCCTGCTGTGGCGGCTGACCATAGGGCCCGGGCTGGTGGGACGCGCAGGCGGGCACCGTGCCGAACGCCCGGTCCACCGAGCGCCGCAGCTCGTGCACGAGCAGCAGGTGCGCCAGCCGGCCGTCCACGAACTCCACCTCCCGCAGCGCCAGCCGCACTCCGTGCACGGCGTCGTCCGCGAGCCGCCTCGCCTCGGCGAGCGAGGTCCCCGTGGCCGTCAGCGGGTTCCAGGCACCCGACGCGGCGTCAGTCTCCTGGTCCTCCACGGCGTCCAGCAGATGCGCCAGTCGGCCGAAGAGCCGGCCGGCCTCGGCGAGCGGTTCGGCGTTGCCCGGCCGGCCCGCCAGGATCGCGGTGTGCACGAAGGCCGCGGCCGTGGCGGTCTCGGTCGGCTCGGTGACGGTCAGGATCGACGTCCCGGGCCCGGCGAGCGCCTCGATGCCGACCTGCCGGTCCACGGCGTCGACCAGCACCGCCGTATCGAACCCGACCACCGCTGCACCACGAGCCCCCGCACGCCCCCACCCGTCGGCGACCCGGCGCGCGGCGAGCGCCACCGGCCGGCGGCCCAGCAGCCCGTCCCCGTCGGCGACATGGTCGCGCACCTTGGCCGACGCGAGCACCAGCGAGACGGCGGCCGCGAGCCGGGCCCCCTCACCCTGGGCGACGGACGCGGTCCGCATCCCGCGCAGCGGACACGGCCCCGCGGTACGCCGCCACCCGTCGGCGTCGGCCTGCGTGGCCTGAGCCTCCGTCAATACGGAGATGAGAAGCCCGTCGTAGTTCGTCACCACCCGGGCGAACTGTCCATGGTCACTGCGCAGCGCGAGACACAGTCCGCACAGATGCGCCATCCACTGCGTCTTGAGCCGTTCCCCGAGCCGGTGACTGCACGGCCTGACGATTCCGAACACGACGATCCCCCGTGATGCGTGCGACATTGAGCAGCCGCATCGTATCGACCGATTTTCACATCGGATCGACCGCCTTGGTTCACCCGTCCGCCTCGTCCCTCACCCGTACGCCATGAAGAATCATATTTCACTCACAGTCAGCAGCTGGGCCTGGCAGGACCCTTGGGGCACCCGGGCTCTCGACGGATTCGCTGTGCACCAGTACCGTCACAAACCCCCCGCGCGGCGTCTATCCACTTGGCGCACCGTCCGCATCATGGATGACCATAGGGATGCGGAAAGCGAGAAAGCCCGCTGTGAGAGGAGGCGTCCATGGGATCGGTGCGCAAGGCGAGTGCGTGGCTCGGCCTCGTCGACGACAACGATGACGAGCGTTACTACGACGACGACGAGTACTCCGAGGGGACCGAGTCCGGGGACGCCTGGGTCACGGACCCCCGGGTGAAGGTGGCCACGGACACGGCCGAGGAGAAGGGCCGCCGGATCGGCACGGTCACCCCGGACAGCTTCCGGGATGCCCGCGCCATCGGCGAGCTGTTCCGGGACGGCGTCCCGGTGATCATGAACCTGACGGCCATGGAGCCCGCCGACGCCAAGCGCGTGGTGGACTTCGCGGCCGGCCTGATCTTCGGGCTGCGCGGTTCGATCGACCGCGTGTCCAACCGTGTGTTCCTGCTGAGCCCCGCCGACACGGAGATCATCAGCGGGGAGCCCGCCGCCCACCGGGCGGACGGCTTCTTCAACCAGAGCTGAGGCAAGGCCGCTCACCGGCCTGCCCTTTCCGGTGCGACGGATCACCGGAAGGCATCGACTCCGGTGAGCGCCTTGCCCAGCACGAGTTGGTGCATCTCGACGGTGCCCTCGTAGGTGAGCACCGATTCCAGGTTGGTCGCATGCCGCATCACCGGGTACTCCAGTGAGATCCCGTTGGCCCCGAGGATCGTCCGGGCCGTACGGCAGATGTCGATGGCCTCTCGTACGTTGTTGAGCTTGCCGAAGCTGACCTGTTCGGGTCGCAGCCGGCCGGCGTCCATCCGCCGCCCCAGGTGATGGGCGAGCAGAATCCCCTTGTGCAGTTCGACCGCCATGTCGGCGAGTTTGGCCTGGGTGAGCTGGAACCCGCCGATGGGCCGCCCGAACTGCTCCCGCGTCTTCGCGTAGTCGACGGCGGTCTCGAAGCAGGTCCGCGCCGCGCCCATGGCACCCCAGACGATGCCGTACCGGGCATGGGAGAGACAGCTGAGCGGACCGCGCAGTCCGGTCACGTCCGGCAGCACGGCATCCGCGGGCAGCCGCACGTCGTCGAGAATCAGCTCGCTGGTGACGCTGGCCCGCAGCGACCACTTGTGCCGGATCTCGGGCGCGGAGAACCCGGGGGCGTCGGTGGGTACGACGAACCCGCGGATGCCCTCCTCGGTCTGCGCCCACACGACCGCGACCCCGGCGACGGACCCGTTGGTGATCCACATCTTGCGCCCGCCCAGGACCCAGTCGCCGCCGTCCCGCTTGGCATACGTCCGCATCGAGGCGGGGTCGGACCCGTGATCGGGTTCGGTGAGCCCGAAGCAGCCGATCATGTCACCGGCGGCCATGCCGGGCAGCCACCGCTGCTTCTGCTCCTCGGAGCCGAACCGGTGGATGGCGTACATGGCGAGCGACCCCTGCACCGACACCAGGGACCGGATCCCGGAGTCGGCGGCCTCGAGCTCCAGACAGGCGAGCCCGTACTGCACCGCACTGGCCCCGGCGCACCCGTACCCGCTGAGCGACATCCCGAGCGCCCCAATACCCCCGAGCTCCTTGGCCAGCTCCCGGATCCCCGGCAGCTCGCCCGCCTCGAACCACTCGGCGATGTGCGGCAGCACCCGGTCCGCGGCCCAGCTGCGCACGGTGTCCCGGACGGCCAGGTCCTCGGGCTCCAGCAAGTCGTCGATCCCGAGCGGATCGAACGGATCGAAGGCGGGCAACTTCTCGGGCTTCTCAGACTTCGCGGACTTCTCGAACTTCGGGGACTTCGAGGACACCGACACCCTCCGGGCAGCTCAAACTAGCACCGCTAGTCACGGACTCGGGGTGACGTTACGACCCGAGGGCCTGCGGAGCAACCACCCGCAGGCCGCAGGCGCCGCTCAACCCCCGCGGGCGACGTCCACCGGGGGTGCGTGGGTGGGAGACCCGACGCCGGCACGAGGCGACGGCACCTCCACAGCGACCGTCTCGTACTGCATAGCCCGCGGCAACCGCAACGCCATCACCGCCCCGAGCAGCAACAGCCCCGCACTCACCAGCAGCGTCACATGCAGCCCATGCACAAAACAGTCCCGAGCCGCCTCCCGCAGGGCATCCCCCGCCGGCCCCCCGAGCCGCCCGCGCGACGTCATACGCCTCCCCCAGCGAATGCCCCGCCGCAGCCGAGGCCGACGCCGGAACCCCCGGCACGGACGTCAGCCCAGGCGTGTACGCCGCATTCATCACGCTCCCGAGAAGCGCAATCCCGATTCCCGCCCCCAGCTGGTACGACGTCTCCCCGATCGCCGCCGCGCCCCCCGCCTGCTCCGGCGGAGCCTCGCTCAGCATGGACTCGTACGCCCCGAACAGCGTGGTCTCCAGCCCGAACCCGAGCAGCACGAACCCGGCCAGCAGCAGCCCGGGGTTGTCCTGCCGCCCCATCGCGGTCAGCAGCACCACGGCGAAGGCCGTGAGACAGAACCCGGAGGACACCATCCGCCGCGGCCCGAACCGCCGCAGCATCCGCGCCCCGAACAGCCCCGCAGCCATCGCCGCGAACGTCAGCGGCACCAACCGCAGCCCCGTCTCCAGCGGCGACAGGTCCAGCACCAGCTGCAGATACTGCGCCGCGATCAGCTCCAGCCCCACCAGCGCGAGCATCGCCAGCACAATGCACCCGACCGAGGTGCTGAACGCCGGACGGGCGAACATCCGCAGGTCGACCAGCGGATGCTTGCGCCGCCGCTGCCGCCGTACGAACAGGACGACCAGCGCGACCCCCACCACGAGCGGCACCACGGTGAACGCGCTGTCCACCGGCTCACCGCCACCGAGCCGCTTGACCCCCAGCACCACCCCGAACAACCCGGCCGCCGCCATCAGCGCACCGGCCACGTCCCAGGGCCCGTCCCCCGCTCCCGTCGACTCGGGCAGCAGAAGTCGCCCCACCGGCAGACTGACCAGCATCAACGGGATGTTGACAAGGAACACCGACCCCCACCAGAAGTGCTCGAGGAGGAAGCCGCCGAGAAGGGGCCCGACCGCCGCGCCGACCGCGGCCACCGCACTCCAGACGCCGATCGCGAGCGCCCGCTCGCGCCGGTCGGGGAAGACCTGCCGCAGGATCGACAGCGTCGCGGGCATGATCATCGC
This sequence comes from Streptomyces sp. F001, assembly GCF_004187715.1. Lineage (GTDB taxonomy): Bacteria > Actinomycetota > Actinomycetes > Streptomycetales > Streptomycetaceae > Streptomyces > Streptomyces flavusporus. Next base: position 1,146,735 of record NZ_QZWF01000001.1, read on the forward strand.
ACCGCCGACGCCGAGCAGCGCCCGCGCCGCGATCAGGACCTGCGCGGTGTCGGCGACGGCCGCCATGGCGGAGGCGACGCCGAACAGGGCGTAGCCGAGGAGCAGGATCCGTCTGCGGCCCACCCGGTCGCCGAGCGTGCCGAAGAGGATCAGCAGCGAGGCGCAGACGAGCGGGTAGGTGTCGACGATCCAGAGCAGTTCTATCGCGCTGGGCTTGAGGTCCTCGGTGACAGCGGGCACCGCCACGTGCAGCACGGTCGCGTCGACCGCGACCAGCAGCAGGCTGGTGCAGAGGACCACGAGGACGACCCAGCGGTTGGCACCGGCCCCGGCCGCCCGACGGCGCAGCCCGACGGCAGCCGTGGTCGTCCCGGACATGTACGTACCTCCCAGATGTTCCCTCGCTTCGGCGGGCTCACGGGAGTGGGGACTCTCCCGTGACTCGGCCGGAGAGGAGCGGTGGTCTCCGGCCCGCGCAACGATCGGCGAGTGACACGTCAGCGTACGCGAGTCCGTACCGTGATCTAGTGGCGGACCTCTCATACATATGGCGGAACAGTGTGGCGTACGCCACTACCGTCGCCCGCTGTCGCCCCCCGTCACGCCGCCGCCGGCCGTGCGGCCCCGCGCGCCGTCGATAATCGAGCCCGTGACCGATCTTGAAACGCCTGTGGCACGCCGCGGCTCCGCGGCCCTGCGCCGGGCGGCCCCGGCCCTTCTCGGCTACGCGGCCGTCCGTGCACTGGGACTGCTCGCGCTGGCCGGATGGAGCGCGGCGCGGGACAAGAGCGCGTACACGCTGCTGACCGCCCGCTGGGACGCGCTCTGGTACACCCGGGTCGCCGAACTGGGCTACGGCTACGAGGTGCGTCTGCCGAACGGCGACGTGCACTCCAACCTGGCCTTCTTCCCCCTCCTCCCCTGGCTGGAGCGGCTGCTGCACGCGGTGACCCCGCTGTCGTACGCCGACGCCGGCTTCGTCGTCAGCCTGCTCGCCTCGCTCGCGGCGGCGTGGGGGATCTTCGCGGTTGCGGACCACGTGTACGGCCGTCGGGCTGGGGTCTGTGCGGTGCTGTTGTGGGCGGTGCTGCCGGTCGGGATCGTGCAGTCGATGGCGTACAGCGAGTCGCTGTTCACGGCGCTGGCCGCCTGGTCGCTGTACGCGGTCCTGACCGGTCGCTGGCTCACGGCGGGCTCGCTGGCCCTGCTGGCGGGACTGACCCGGCCGGTGGGACTCGCCGTGGTCGCGGCGGTGTGGGCGGCCGGGATCGCCTCGTTCGTACGAGCACGAGACCGGGACCTTGCTCCATCCGTGCGGTACCGCAGCGCGGCGCCCGTTCCCGGCGCACATGCCCTGTCGCGCGCCGCCTCCCCCTCCGACGGCGCGGGCATCGAGGGCGCGTCGGCCGGGCGGCGCGCCCTCGGCATGCTCCTCGCGCCGCTCGGCGCCGCCGGGTACGTCCTGTGGGTCGGCCACCACACCGGCAAGGGTCCGCTCGGCTATCTCGACGTCCAGGCGGGCTGGCGCAACGGCTTCGACGGCGGGTACGCCTTCGCCCGCTTCGTCGCCGAAAAGTTCACGTCGTTTCCGTCGGCCCCGGCCGGCCTGGGGCTGGTCGTCGGGGTCGGGCTGGTGGTCTGGCTGTACGTCGTCTGCGTCCGACAGCGCCAGCCGCTTCCGCTGCTGGTGTATGCGGGGGTGGTCACCGCGCTCGCCCTGTGCGCGTCGAGCTACTTCGGCTCGAAACCGCGCCTGTTGCTGCCGGCGTTCCCGCTGCTGCTGCCCCTCGCGCTTGCCCTGGCCAGACTGCGCACCACCGCCGCCGCGCTGGTCGTGGGCGGGGTCGCGGCGGCGTCGGCGGTCTACGGGGCCTTCTGGCTGAACGGCTCCGGTCCGCCCTGACCTGCTTCGATCGCCGGTTTTTATTGCCGGGTTATTGCCAGGTTATCGACCGGAAAAGTTCCCCCCAGGGCTCGGTGAACGGTTTCATAAGCAGCCGAAACACTAGACCATGGGCCGGTCAAAGAAATTGAAGAGAAGGCCCCCGAGGGATTGCAGAATCCCCGGAAATAAACCCCTTCCTGAGAGAAATCCCACATCACATCGTCATTACAAACCCGGTGATTGGGCGAGGAACTGAGCTCACTCGCTGTAACGTCGATTGTGTGCGTACCGAACCAACGCTGACCCGGCTCGACCGGATCTTCGCCCGACTGGACCGTGAACCCGTGCGGCCGGTCCTCGACGTGCCGCGAATGACCCGGCACCGGGTGGTGCTTTTCGGCGCGACTCTCACCTTCTACCTGACGATCGTCCTCGCCGTGGTGACCACCTCGTGGCTGGTCCGGTTCGACTGGCAGGCGATGCTGTTCCGGCCCTACCAGCAGTGGTCCGGGATCCACGCCTTCCTGGACTACTGGGTGGTCCTCGGGCAGCGCGGCCCCACGGCCGTCATGGTCGCCGCCTGGCTGGGCTGGCGCTGCTGGCGGCAGCACACACTGCGGCCGCTGCTGGCGTTCGGCGCGGCACTGCTGTTGCTGAACGTGACCGTGGGTGCGGTGAAGTACGGCCTGGGCCGCTCGGGCCCGCACTACGCGACCGAGGTCGGCTCCAACGAGATGTGGCACTGGTTCCAGGCCGGGAGCGACATATTTCCCTCGGGACACACCGCGAACGCCGTCGTGACCTGGGGCATCCTCGCCTATCTCGCCACCTCGCCACGCGCCCGGCGCTGGCTGTCCGCGCTGTCGGCGGTGCTGTCCCTCAGTGTCGGCCTCACCACCGTCTACCTGGGTACGCACTGGCTGAGCGATGTGCTGCTGGGCTGGGCCGCGGGTCTGCTCATCCTGCTGGCGCTGCCGTGGTTCGAGCCGCTGATCGCCCACGCCGAGGCCCGGCTCCTGGACCTGCGCGGCCGCCGGCTCGCCGGTGCGCGGCGTACGGCTCCGCAGGCCGCGCCCGTCCCGGCCGAGGTTCCCGCGGTGCTCACCCCGCGCCCGGTCGCCGAGGAGGAGGCGGCACCGGTGCGCGAGACCCTCTCCCCGTCGGCGGCGGCCCGCACCACCCGGGCGCCGGTCTATCTGGCCCCGGGCCCGCACAGCACCCGCGCGGAGCGCACCCCGGTCACTCCGGCGGGCAGCCGCCGGCCCCCGCACCCCGACCGTCTCCCGCGCGGCCCGGCCTCGACGGCCCGCCCGGTCACGGGCGGCTGACCGGCCGGGCGGTACGCACGGCGAAGGCCCCGGTTCCTCCTCGAGGGAACCGGGGCCTTCGTCATGCACCGTCGGCCGTCAGCCCTTCCAGGAGCGCGCCACCACGCCGTCCTTGACCTCGAAGTTCAGTCGGCCCACGCGGTACTCCATCGTGATGATCGCCCCCGGCGGCAGCGAGCGCACCGTCGACCAGCCGCGCTCGCGCGCGAGCCGCTCGGCCGCGGCCTCTTCGAGGCCGATGTACGCCTCGGGACTGTCGTCGGGTTCCGCGGGAGGTGTGGGAATGGGTGCCATGCCGCCACGCTAGGCGCTGCACGGCGGCCGGGGAAGTCGGCCAGGGAAGTGGAGCCCGTGCACCGTGGGTCACTGATCCCCCTGCGGTCACACTTCTGTCACAAGATCACGACACGCGTTTCGGGGGAACTCCATCACCCGGACGGACGGATCCGTACGCCTTGCGGCGGTATCCGAACACAATTCCCGTGTGTCTCCACAACTCCTCGAATTGCCCGGCGGAGAGTTTCTGAAGAAACGTCCCCGGATCCCATTCCATTCCAGTTTCGGGCGGACCCGCGGGGAGTCGGCACAACACAGGAAATACCCGGTTCCGACACAGACTCCCCGTACGCCCCCTGTCGCGGTACCCGGCCGCGCGAGCATCATGGCGTGGGCTCGCGGGTACGCGTGGCGCGGGCTCGGCGGGCCCGGGCGCGACGAGCGAAGGGGCGAGCGAGGCATGGGGACGGAGACCGTACCGGCTGCGACAGGACCCGTACGGACCAGGGCGCGCGGCGAGGTGATCGTCGACTGGCTGACCACCACCGACCACAAGAAGATCGGCCACCTCTACCTGATCACGTCGTTCGCGTTCTTCCTGATCGGCGGGGCGATGGCGCTGGTGATGCGCGCCGAGCTGGGCCGTCCGGGGCTGCAGATCGTGAGCAACAACGAGTTCAACCAGTTGTTCACGATGCACGGCACGATCATGCTGCTGCTGTTCGCGACGCCCAGCTTCGCCGGATTCGCCAACGAGCTGATGCCGTTGCAGATCGGCGCCCCCGACGTCGCCTTCCCACGGCTGAACATGCTGTCGTACTGGCTGTTCCTGTTCGGCGGGCTGATCGTGCTCGGCTCGCTGCTGGTGCCCGACGGGCCCGCCAACTTCGGCTGGTTCGCCTACGCGCCGCTGAACAGCATGGAACGCTCGCCCGGCATCGGGCCCGATCTGTGGATCATGGGGCTGGCGCTGGCCGGCTTCGGCACGATCCTCGGCGCGGTCAACTTCATCACCACCATCATCGCCATGCGCGCCCCCGGCATGACGATGTTCCGGATGCCGATCTTCACCTGGAACACGCTGTTCACGTCGATCCTGATCCTGATGGCGTTCCCGGTGCTGGCGGCCGCGCTGCTGTGTCTCGAGGCGGACCGGCGGTTCGGCTCGCACATCTTCGACGCGGCCAACGGCGGTGCGCTGCTGTGGCAGCACCTGTTCTGGTTCTTCGGGCATCCCGAGGTGTACATCATCGCGCTGCCGTTCTTCGGCATCGTCACGGAGATCATCCCGGTCTTCAGCCGCAAGCCGATCTTCGGCTACACGGCGCTGATCGGCGCGACGATGGCGATCACCGGTCTGTCCGTGGTCGTGTGGGCGCACCACATGTTCGCCACCGGGGCGGTGCTGCTGCCGTTCTTCTCCTTCATGAGCTTCCTCATCGCCGTGCCGACGGGCGTGAAGTTCTTCAACTGGACCGGGACGATGCTCAAGGGCTCGCTGTCCTTCGAGACGCCGATGCTGTGGTCGGTCGGTTTCCTGGTGACGTTCCTGTTCGGCGGTCTGACCGGGGTGATCCTGGCGTCGCCGCCGATGGACTTCCACGTCACGGACTCGTACTTCGTGGTGGCGCACTTCCACTACGTCGTGTTCGGCACCGTCGTCTTCGCGATCTTCGCCGGGTTCTTCTTCTGGTGGCCCAAGTTCACCGGGAAGATGCTCGACGAGCGGCTCGGCAAGATCCAGTTCTGGACGCTGTTCATCGGCTTCCACACCACGTTCCTGGTGCAGCACTGGCTGGGTGCGGAGGGCATGCCGCGCCGCTACTCCGACTACCTCGCCGCGGACGGCTTCACCGCCCTGAACACCGTGTCGACGATCGGCGCCTTCCTGCTCGGCCTGTCGACGCTGCCGTTCCTCTACAACGTCTGGAAGACCACCAGGTACGGCAGGAAGGTCGACGTGGACGACCCCTGGGGCTACGGCCGCTCCCTGGAGTGGGCGACCTCCTGCCCACCGCCGCGCCACAACTTCACGACGCTGCCGAAGATCCGCTCCGACTCCCCGGCGTTCGACCTGCACCATCCCCAGTACGCCGGGCTCCAGCAGCACCCCGTTCAAGAGCCCGGCTCAGGCGGTCCCGTGCCGTCCTGATCGCCTCCGTCAGCCCGTCCGGTTCCAGCACCTCGAACTCGAATCCCATCAGCATCACATGAATGACCATCACCTCGAGGCTCGCGGCCCCGGTGCGCAGGATGCAGGCGTCGTCGCCGTCGGCCTGAAGCGTCCCGGCGGACGGCGAGATGTGCTCGGCGGCCTCCTCGACGGGTACCAGCAGCCGGATTGCGGCGTGCGTGACGTACGCGCGCGTGGAGACGCCTTTGGAGACGTACGCGGCCAGGTCCTCGGCGGGCGGGTGCGCGGGGCGAATCGCGGGCCGTGCGGGGGCTTGGGGGTGATGCGGTCGACGCGGAAGGTGCGCCAGTCGTCCCGGTCGAGGTCCCAGGCGACCAGGTACCAGCGGCGCTCGGTGCACACCAGGCGGTGCGGTTCGACACTGCGGCGGGTGGCGGCACCCTCGTGGTCCAGGTACTCGAAACGCAGCCGCTCCGCATCCCGGCACAGGCCCGCCAGCTCCGTCAGCACGGCCGGGTCGACGGCGGCCGGCTGCGGGCCCCTCAGCATCGGCACGGTGAAGGCGTTCAGGGCGCCCACGCGGCGGCGCAGCCGGTTCGGCAGGACCTGCTCCAGCTTGGCGAGGGCCCGTACGGAGGTCTCGCCGATGCCCTCGATGCCCTGTCCGGCGGCCGTGCGCAGCCCGACGGCGACCGCGACGGCCTCGTCGTCGTCCAGCAGCAGGGGCGGCAGCTCGGCACCCGCGCCCAGTGTGTAGCCGCCGCCGGTGCCGGGGCTGGCGTTGACCGGATAGCCGAGCTCGCGCAGCCGGTCGACGTCCCGGCGCACGGTGCGCGGGGTGACGCCGAGGCGGTCGGCCAGTTCGGCGCCGGACCATTCGCGGTGGGCCTGGAGCAGCGAGAGCAGGCGCAGGAGGCGGGCGGAGGTTTCCAGCATGGGTCGAGTCTGTCAGCCGTTGCGGACAGGTGCGGTCCTGAAGCGTCACGGCTCGTACGACAGCAGCGGCACGTTGAAGCAGGTGCTGTTCATGTCCCCCTGGGAGACCCAGCCCCGGCCGTCCTGCCAGCGGGCCACCGACAGACAGCTCCTGCGGGTCCGCGGCGGCTCGGGCAGCGGCCTGAAGGTGACGGGGAGCAGCAGGCCGTCCGCGGTGTAGCCGTCGCTGCGGTGCACGAAATCGTCGACGCACGCGCGCGTGATGCCGGTTCGGGAGCAGGATCGCGCCGCGTCCGTGAACCACTTGGCCGCCGCCCAGCCCTCCAACTGCCACTGGGAGTGCGTCGGCAGCGACTCGGTGGCGTCCCGGAACTCCCGTACGGCCTCGTTGCCGGTGTCCTGGTGGTTGCGGCTGGACCCGGTCGCCCACAGGGCGTTGCGGCAGCGCGGGGCGTCCCTGTAGTCCTCGGGGACGGTGGACGTCCAGTTCTGCACGTTGGTGACCTTGGCGGTGACCTCGGCGCCGACGTCGTCCATCGCCTTGCACAGGCGGGCGTTGCCGTGGCTGTCGATGGCGTCGAAGACGAGGTCGGCGCCCTGCTGCTTCAGGTCGGCGGCGACGGCACGGAAGTTGGGCAGCGCGAAGTCGACCTGCTCGGTGACGACCTGGTAGCCCTCGGCCTTCAGGCCCCGCTCGACGAGCCGCGCGTAGGCGGCGGACGCGGCCTGGTTGTACGAGACGACGGCGGCCGTGCGTGCCCCGTGCTCGCGTTTGAAGTAGCGGTAGACCTCCGTGCCGCCGTACAGCTTCCCGTCCCAGCCCGGCTTCCCGTCACGGGGTGCCTGGCTGCCGTAGATGTCGTACAGGTGCGGGTAGGTGTCGTAGGCGGCGCCGATGGGCTGGCCGCCGATGTCGGGCACGCGCGCGCGGGAGACGCGGGAGGCGCCGGCGTAGTCCAGGGCCGTGGTGGCGACGAGGGCGACGACCCGGTCCTCGTCGATCAGCCGGTGCACGCACTCGTTGTTGCCCACGCCGCTGCCGCCGTCGTCGCACCGGCGCACCTCGATGCGGCGGCCGTCGATGCCCCCGCGCGCGTTGAGGCGGTCGAAGTAGGCCTGGGCGCCGTCGCGCGGGCCGGTGAAGGCGTTGCCGCCGACCGGGCTGGTGACGCTGGTGATGATGCCGACGCGCAGGGGCTCACCGGTGGCCGGGGCCGGCGTACGCCTGTCGTGCTCGAAGTCGCTCTCCGGAAGGCGGCTGCCGCAGGCCGTGCCCAGCAGGAGCAGCAGGACCGCGGCGGCGGCCTCAGCAGCCCGGCAGCGGCGTCGCATTGCCGGTCTGGTTCAGGGCGACGAGTCCGCACAGGGTCCTGACCGACACCTTCCAGGTGCCCTCCTGCTCGACCGCGGTACCGGCGGCGTCCGGCAGGGCGGTGGCGCCCTGGAGGGTCAGCGTGTACGTCACGTTCGCCTCGGTCGCCGAGGTGAACTCGACCTTGTCGACCTTCGCCTGCACCTGGGAGCCGCGTTCGTCGCCGCTGAAGGCCTGCAGCACCGGGGCCATCCGGCCGCCGTTCTCCAGGAAGTTCTGCTTGTCCTCCAGGGCGGTGGCCGGGTCGAAGAACTGCTCCCAGTTCTGCCGGATCTCCCGCTCGGCCGCGGCCGTGTCGGCGGGCGCGCTCGCCGCCTGATCGGTCGGTTGCGTCTGCTCCACGGCCGGCGTCGGAGGGGGACTGTCGCTGCCGCCGCCCTCGTCGTCGCTGCACGCCGCGAGGGCCGGGGCGAGGAAGAGGAGCAGGGCGGCCGCCAGTGCCGCACGCCGTCGCGCGTTCCCCCGCCTGAGGTCGCTCCCGAGAACCATCTGGCTCACCACCGGGTGTCGGTCCGGGCCGTGCACGCCGCTTTCAGGGTCAGCTTCCGGAAGGCATAGTGCAAGTCCGTTGGCAGACTTGGACATACAGCCAGACACACCCAGACACACGACGTGTGGGAGCCGGCCATGAGGACAGCCCGACCGCGGACCGTGCACCCCGTCCTGTGGGCCGGCTGGGCGGCGCTCGCGGCCGGCGCGGTGCTGTGCGTCCTGGGCTGGTACGGCGTCTCCGGTGAGCGGTTCGCCGAGCGGCAGCTGCCCTATCTGGCCTCCTGCACGGTCCCCGGCGCCGCGCTGATCATCGCCGGGGCGGTACTGCTCACCCACGGTCGTACCGCGCTCGCCGCCGCGCGCGTGGAGGAGCTGTACGCCCTGCTGGTGGCCGCCGAGCCCGCCGACGCGGACGGGTCGGGTCAGGCAGCCGCCGCGCCGGTCGCGGCCGGCGCGGACCTGTTGATGGTGCCGGGCGGCACACTCTTCCACCGCGCGGACTGCCCACTGGTGGCCGGGAAGGCGGAGGCCGTGCCGGTGGACGGGAAGCTGGTGGCGGGCGGCGAGCTGGGCCCGTGCCCGATCTGCGAGCCCGCCGGGACGACGGGCTGATGTCGTCTCTCACGTACGACCTGACACTCGCGGGCCTCTCGGTGGGCAGCGCCGCCGCGCTCACCGGGATCGGGCTGATCGTGACCTACCGCGCGACGGGCGTGCTGAACTTCGCGCACGGCGCGATCGCGATGGTGTGCGCCTACGCACTGCGGCAGTTCGTCGTCGAATGGGGCTGGCCGCTGTGGCCGGCCGCGGCGGTGACGCTGGTGGTGCTGGCGCCGGGTCTCGGCGTGGTCCTGGAGCGGTGGGTCTTCCGCCCCCTGTCGGTCCTGGGCAGTGATCCGGCGCAGACGTTGGTGGCGTCCATCGGGGTGTTCGTGCTGCTGGTGGGCGGGGCGGCGCTGCTGTGGGGGCAGGGGGCGCGGGACGACGCCCCCGTGCTGGTGCCGGACGAGCCGTGGGGGCAGTTGGCCATCGTGCTCGTGCTGGCCGCCGCGGTGGCGGCCGTGATCAGATGGACGCGTGTCGGGCGGGAGCTGCGGGCGGTCGTGGACGACCGGCAGCTGGCCGTGCTCGGCGGGATCGACGCGGACCGGGTGGCCGCGGCTGGCTGGGCGTTCGGCTCGTTCACGGCGGGGCTGACGGGCGTGCTGCTGGCGCCGTACGTCCGTCTGGACCCGTACGGGATGCCGCTGTTGGTCATGGAAGTGGTGGCGGTCGCGGTGGCCGCGCGGATGCGCAGTCTGCCGGTCGCCGTGGTGGTGGCGCTGGGCGTCGGGGTCGCGCAGAGCCAGTTGACGCGGCTTCATCCGGCGGGCTGGGGCGAGCCGTTGCTGCAGGCGGTCGGCGCGAACCTGTTCGTGGTGGCGTTGCTGGTCGCCGCCCTGGTGCTGCCCGGCGTCGGCACACGGGACGCGCTGCCGCGTACGGCGACGGCGCGGGTGCCGACCCCGCCGGGCGCCTGGATCGTCGCCGTGGTCCTGTTCCTGCTGCCGCTGGGCTTCGCCGGACGGGACCTGCACACCTCGGTGCAGGTGCCCGCGCTCGGCGTGGTGCTGCTGTCGCTGGTGGTGGTCACCGGCCGCAGCGGCCAGATCTCGCTGGGGCAGGCGGCGTACGCGGGTCTGGGCGCCCTGTTCACGGCCCTGCTGGCGGCCGGGCGGTTCCCGGGCCTGCCCCGCCTGCCGGAGCTGGCCGCGCTCGCCGTCGCCGTCCTCCTGGTCGCCCCGCTCGGTCTGCTGACCGGCTGGCCGGCGATCAGCCGCCAGGGCCTGGCCCTGGCGCTCGCCACGTTCGCGGTGGGCGTCGGGGTGAGCCGGTTCGTCTTCGCCCAGCCGTACGCCACGTCCGGGCTGTCGCTCGACCGCCCGGCGGGCTTCGCCGGGGACCGCGCGTACTACCCCTGACCGGCGCGCTGCTCGCCACGCACGCGCTGCGCCGGGGCCGTACGGGCCGGGCGCTGGCGGCGATGCGGGACCACGAGTCGGGGGCGTCAGCGGCAGGCGTCCAGGTGCCGGCCCTGAAACTGCTGGCGTTCGTGTCCGGCGCCGCGCTGGCGGCGCTGGGCGGCGGCATGCTCGGCATGGGCCTGCGGGCCTTCGACCCCGCCGCCTACGACCCCGTACGCGGCCTGCTGTGGTTCGCGGCGATCGTCGTCCTGGGCGCCGACAGCACACTCGGCGCCCTGGCCGCGGCGGCACTGCTGGTCGGCCTCGACGCGGGCACCCGGGGCGGGGTGGCGGCGGCGCTGATCGGGCTGCTGGCGGTACTGGTGGGCCGCTTGCCCGGGGGCCGTACGAGGCGCTGCGGACGGCGGCGGGGAGGCTGCGGTTGCGGCGGGCGGCGAGGTTGACCGCGGTGGGGGCGCAGACGCGGAGGCGACTACGACCGGCGGAGCAGCGGGCGGCGCGCCGACCGGCGCCGGCGGGGGTGACCGCGGTGGTACGCACCGGGGCGACACACCAGGCACCCGCGGCCGCCGACGGCGCTGAGCCCCCACAGGGGCCACCCGCACCCGACAACGATGCCCGCACGAGTGGTGCGGGTGGGAACCCGAACGCGGCCGAAGGCCGCCACGTGCCCACCCACAAACCCGCACATGCACCCGCACCCCCACCCACCCTCACCACCCGCCACCTCCTCGCCCGCTACGGCCGCTTCACCGCCCTCGACGGCGTCGACCTCGACATCCCGCCCGGCCGGATCACCGCCCTCGTCGGCCCCAACGGCGCCGGAAAGAGCACCCTGTTCCACTGCCTGGCCGGAACCGTGCGCCCCGCGCGCGGGCGGGTGCTGTTCGGCGGACGGGACATCACCCGGCTGTCCGCCCACACCCGCACCCGGCTCGGCATCGCACGGACCTTCCAACAGCTGGCCGTGTTCCCCTCGTTGACGGTGGCCGACAACGTCCGGGTCGGCGCCGAGCAGGGGCGGATCGCCGATCCGGGTGCCGTGGAGCGGGCACTGCGGCTGTTCGGGCTGGACGGCCCCGTACGGGCGCTGCCCGCCGCCGGGCTGCCCACCGGCACGCTGCGCCGCGTCGAGCTGGCCCGGGCCCTCGCGGGTGGCCCGCGTGTGCTGCTCCTGGACGAGCCCGCGGCCGGCCTCGACACCGCCGAAGCAGCGGCGCTGGCCCGGGTCCTGAAGGCGCTCGCCGCGGACGGAACCGCCCTGCTCGTCGTCGAGCACGACCTCGACCTGGTCGCCGACCTCGCCGATGTCGTGCACGTCATGGCAGCGGGCCGGATCATCGCGTCCGGCCCGCCCGGTCGCGTCCTCGACGCCCTCGCCGCGCGGGAGGCCACGCCGTGACCATCGCCCTGCGCCACGCGCGCGTGCGCTACGGCCCCCTGGAAGCCCTGCACGGCATCACCCTCGCCGCCCCCTCCCCCGGTCTGACCGTCCTGCTCGGCCGCAACGGCTCCGGCCGTACGACCGCCCTGCGCGCGCTGGCCGGAACCGTGCCGCTGTCGGGCGGCGCGGTGCTGTGGGACGGCGTCGACGTGACCCGCATGCCCGCCTACGAGCGGGCCCGGCGCGGACTGTGCCTCGTACCGGAGCGGCAGGCCGTGTTCGGCTCCCTCACCGTGCGGGAGAACCTGGAACTCGCCGCGCCGCGCCACGACCCCGCCCTCGCCGCCTATCCGCAGCTGCAGCCGCTCCTCCCGCGCCGCGCCGGCACCCTCTCCGGCGGCGAGCAGCGCATGCTCGCCCTCGCCCGGGCGCTGCTGGCACGCGCGCGCGTGGTGCTCGTCGACGAACCCGTGCAGGGCATGGCGCCGGCGGTCGCGGCCCGCACGTACGACCTGCTGGGCTCGCTGGACGCCTGCGTGGTCCTGGCGGAACAGCGGCTGCCGCCCGCCCTGCACGGCCGAGCCGCCCTCGTGTACGAACTGCGCCGCGGTGCGGTCGTCTTCAGCGGAGAAGCGGGCGAGTTGCGGGCGCGGGAAGCGGCGGCCCGCACACCGCGGGGGCGTGCTCCGGGCCCTGCGCGCGGGCCGAACCCTCCGGGATGAGCAGCATCATGCCGTGCCTGCGGGCGACGCCGCCCGCTGCGCCAGGGGCCCCGCCCGGTCGGTGGACCGGGCGGGGCCCCGTGCTCCGGGCAAGGGGAGCGGCTCAGAGCGCGAGGCGCTGCCCGGGCACGATCACGTCGGGATCACCGCCGATGACGGCCTTGTTGGCGGCGTAGAGCCGCTGCCAGGTGGTCCCGTGCCGGTCGGCGATACCGCTCAGGGTGTCGCCCTGACGGACGGTGTAGTCGCCGCGGGTCGTGCCGCGGTCCGTGTGGTCCGACGCCCGCGCCGGCGTCTTCGCCGGCTGCGACGAGGAGGTGGACCGCTCGGACCGGTCGGACTGCTCGCCGGCCGAGCCGGTCACGGGCGCCTCGGGAGCGCCGCCGGACGCTCCGGCGCGCACCGAGCAGGTCGGCCACGCGCCCCAGCCCTGTGTGCGCTGCACCTTGGTGGCGACCGCGATCTGCTGCTCCTTGGATGCCTGGTCGGCGGTGGGCGCGTAGGCCGAGCCGCCGTACGCGCGCCAGGTGTCGGCGGAGAACTGGAGTCCGCCGTAGTAGCCGTTGCCGGTGTTGATGTGCCAGTTGCCGCCGCTCTCGCACTGGGCGATGCGGTCCCACACTCCGCCGTCCGCGGCCGCCGCGTTGCCTGTTCCGGCCAGCAGCCCGAGCGGGGCCAGCAGGGCCGCCCCGGCGAGGACTGCCGTCGTACGCGCCTTACGGACGTTGTTGCGAGTGGTATCGGCACATTCGGACATGTAATTCCCTCTCGACGGACCCGGGGTCCCCCAAGACGGGGCGCGTCTGCCGCGTATGGCCGCGGTCGTCGCGCTCCGCCCCGTCCGCCGACGGCTGTGCTGTGCGCCGGCCTGATGCGGCCGGCGCGGCGGCGGACGTACCCGAGCGGTGCTCGTTGCACACGGCCGAGGAATGTACGGAGCTTGAGCAGTCGGCCTCAACCAACTCCTCGTCGCTCCAGGCCAGTTCGCCGTTACCCGAGGTATCGTCGATTTCCGGCCACCCATTTCATTCGCCGATTTCCTGATTTGTCGACCAGTTACTCCGTCGACCTGTGACCCACTTCACCACTACAAGTGCCTTGCTGTTTCCCCGACTTGACGGTGAGTGTCCGATTCCGTGCCGGTCGTGACCGTGTGCGGTGGATGGTTCGATTCCGTTCGCCGGTCAGCGTGACTCCCGCCACAGATCCCCCGTTGTCTTCTTCATGAGCCCGGGACCACCCGGACCACGGGCCGGGAGCCACCCGGCCTCGCCACGTACCGCATCCCGAGGGAGCCACCCGTGCCGCGCATGCTCGACGTCAGCGACGAGGTACGCGCCGAGATCGGCGACGAAGAAGCCAACCGGCTGCTCGCCGGAGAGAACGCCCCCGGCAGTTACGACTGCACGTCCTGCCGCACCCCGGGGGACTCCGAGCGCGAGCGGACCAGCACCGTCCTGTTCATCGGCGACGAGACCGCCGTGCTCGCCTTCGCCCACGCCACCTGCCTGCCCTCGCAGGTCGTCCAGGTCACCGAGGAACAGCTCCGCGGTGCCGTGCGGTCCATCAGCGGCGACACGGTCGACCTGGAGCCGGAGCAGGTGGTGCCGGAGCAGGCCGTGCTCGGTGTCACCAGCGGACTGGTACTCATCGCCGGGGAGTTGCACCCGGCCCTCGTCGTCGAACCCACCGGCCCCATCGTGCGGCCCGGCTCCACCGCCGCCGGTGACGACTTCCTGCCGCTGCTGATCGAGCAGGGCTTCATGCCGGTGACCGAGCTGAGCTCCCTGCCGCCGGTGCTGCACGGCTGGTCCGTGCTGCTCGCCATGGGGCAGCTGCACGCGGTGCTCCAGCCGAGCCCGGGCGGTCAGCCGGTGGCCTGGTGGCAGGCGCATCAGCCGCTGCAGGTGACCGAGGGGTGGCGGGCCGCCGCCAACAAGCACCAGCAGGTGCTGATGTTCGCGGCTCCGGTGGGGTCGATCGGGCGTCAGCCCCGGGAGGATCTGCTGCGGGACGCCCTGGACAAGGCCGCGGCGGGCGGGAAGCTCGTCGCGAGTGTGCTGCCGCTTGCGGGGACGTGAGCGAGCGAGATCGTCGGGGGTGCAGCAGCCCTGCGCCCCTTGCGGTCTCGCTCGGCCGCATCTCTTCAGAGCCGGGGTCGTTTGGACATACGTGCACGCATACGACGTTTCCCGCCGCCAGTCCTTCCAGTCGATCCGGTCCACACGGCCGGCACAGGAACATTCGGGCGGCCCATCGGCCACGCCGATCTACGACGCGCTCTATGCCGAGTACGTCAAGTCCTTCCGCTCGCTGCCGGGTGACCGCAGCGGCGAGGACGAGTTCGGGTTCACCGCCTTCGCGAGCATCCCGCACGGTTCGGGATCGTTCGGGGGCCACCGCGCGGGATCGTTCAGCAGCTCGTACAGCGCCTACAGCGCGGGCGCGCAGAGCGCACGGCACGGCAGTGGGCAGTTGTCGCCCTGGCAGCGGGTCGGGCAGATCGGGCAGCACGGCACCGGGATGCACCACGTCCCGGCGGCACTGCCACCCGGTCCCCGCAAGGGGAGCTGAAGCGACGAGGGCGACCCGACAAGGGCCGCCCTTCTGCTACGTCTTGTGCCGCGTCGCTACTTCTTCTTCGCGCCGCGCTTCTCACGCACCCGCACCGAGATATGGATCGGCGTCCCCTCGAAGCCGAACTCCTCACGCAGCCGGCGCTCGATGAAGCGCCGATAGCCCGCCTCGATGAACCCGGAGGCGAAGAGCACGAACCGCGGGGGCTTGGTGCCGGCCTGGGTGCCGAACAGGATGCGCGGCTGCTTGCCGCCCCGGACCGGGTGCGGGTGGGCGGCGACCAGTTCGCCGAGGAAGGCGTTCAGCCGGCCCGTCGGGACACGCGTCTCCCAGCCGGCCAGGGCCGTCTCGATCGCCGGGACCAGCTTCTCCATGTGCCGTCCGGTCTGCGCCGAGACGTTCACCCGGGGCGCCCACGAGACCTGACCCATCTCGGTCTCGATCTCCCGCTCCAGGTAGTAGCGACGCTCCTCGTCGAGGGTGTCCCACTTGTTGTACGCGACGACGAGGGCGCGGCCCGCCTCGACGGCCATGGAGATGATGCGCTGGTCCTGCACCGAGATCGACTCGGCGGCATCGATCAGGACGACGGCCACCTCGGCCTTCTCGACAGCCGCCGCGGTGCGCAGCGAGGCGTAGTAGTCGGCGCCCTGCTGGAGATGGACGCGCTTGCGGATACCCGCCGTGTCGACGAACTTCCAGGTCTTGCCGCCGAGTTCGATCAGCTCGTCGACCGGGTCGCGGGTGGTGCCGGCGAGTTCGTTGACGACGACCCGCTCCTCGCCGGCCACCTTGTTCAGCAGCGAGGACTTGCCGACGTTCGGGCGGCCGATCAGCGCGACGCGGCGCGGTCCGCCGACGGCGGCTGCGAAGGTCTGCTGGGGCGCGTCCGGCAGCGCCTCCAGGACGGCGTCCAGCATGTCGCCGGTGCCGCGGCCGTGCAGCGCGGAGACGGGGTGCGGCTCGCCGAGGCCGAGGGACCACAGGTAGGCCGCGTCGGCCTCGCCGCTCGGGCCGTCGACCTTGTTGGCGCACAGCACGACGGGCTTTCCGGCCTTGCGCAGCAGTCGTACGACCGCCTCGTCGGTGTCGGTGGCGCCCACCTTGGCGTCGACGACGAAGACGACCGCGTCGGCCGCCTCGATCGCGAACTCGGCCTGCGCGGCCACGGAGGCGTCGATGCCGAAGACGTCCTGCTCCCAGCCGCCGGTGTCGACGACCTTGAAGCGGCGGCCCGCCCACTCGGCCTCGTAGGTGACGCGGTCGCGGGTGACACCCGGCTTGTCCTCGACGACGGCCTCACGGCGGCCGATGATGCGGTTCACCAGAGTCGACTTGCCGACATTCGGGCGGCCGACGACGGCGAGTACGGGCAGCGGTCCGTGCCCGGCCGCCTCGATGGCACCCTCGACCTCCTCGAGGTCGAAGCCCTCGTCCGCGGCGAGCTCCATGAACTCCGCGTACTCGGCGTCGCCGAGCGCCCCGTGATCGTGCTCGAACGCGTCCGAGCCGTCGGGCTGGATGTGGTCGTTCATGAAGTCCGTACCTCGTCGTTCATCGTGGTGATCGGTGGAGTACCCGATATCGGGTGATCCACTACTCAGTGTCGCTCAGCGCCCGGTGAGGCGCCTGGCGTTTTCCAGGTGCTCGGTGAGCTGTTTCTGGATGCGCTCGGTCGCCTCGTCCAGCGCCGTGCGGGTGCGCCGTCCGCTGCCGTCACCCGCCTCGAAGGGTTCGCCGAAGACGACGTCGACACGGTGCCGCAGCGGGGGCAGCCCCTTTATCAACCGTCCCTGCCGCTCGGAACTTCCCAGCACGGCCACCGGCACGATCGGGGCTCCGCTGCGCACCGCGAAGTACGCGAGGCCGGCGCGCAGTGCGGCGAAGTCGCCCTCGCCGCGGGTGCCCTCCGGGAAGATACCGAGGACGCCGCCGGCGGACAGCACGTCGAGGGCCCGCGTGATCGCTGTCCGGTCGGTCGTGTCGCGGTCGACCTTCAGCTGGCCGATGCGGGTCAGGAACGGGTCGAGCGGGCCGACGAACGCCTCCTTCTTGACCAGGAAGTGCGTCGGCCGGGGCGCGACGCCCATGACCATCGGGCCGTCGATGTTGTGGGAGTGGTTCACGGCGAGGATCGCCGGACCGGCCGCGGGCACCCGCCAGGCGCCGAGCACGCGCGGCTTCCACAGCCCGTACATCAGGCCGACGCCGATGCGCCGCCCGACCTCGGCGCCCCGCGCCGACGGCACCTCGCTCACTTCCCGGCCCGCTTCTCCTCGACGAGGGTGACGACGCACTCGATGACCTGCGGCAGCGTGAGGTCGGTGGTGTCCACCTCGACCGCGTCGTCCGCCTTGGCGAGCGGCGAGGTCTTGCGGCTGGAGTCGGCGGCGTCCCGCTTGATCAGGGCCTCGCGGGTGGTGTGGATGTCCACACCCTTCAGCTCGCCGCTGCGGCGGGCGGCACGGGCCTCCGGGGAGGCGGTGAGGAAGATCTTCAGGTCGGCGTCGGGCAGCACGGTCGTACCGATGTCGCGGCCCTCGACGACGATGCCGTTCTCGGCGGCGGAGGCGACGGAGCGCTGCAGCTCGGTGATCCGGGCGCGTACCTCGGGCACCGCGCTCACCGCGCTGACCTTGGAGGTGACCTCCTGGGTGCGGATCGGGCCGGCGACGTCGACGCCGTCCACCGTGATCGTCGGGCCCGCCGGGTCGGTGCCGGAGACGATGTCCGGCTTGCCGGCCACGGCGGCGATCGCGGACGGGTCGTCGATGTCGATGCCGTTGGTCACCATCCACCAGGTGAGCGCCCGGTACTGGGCGCCGGTGTCCAGGTAGCTCAGACCGAGCTGTGCCGCCACGGCCTTCGACGTGCTCGACTTGCCCGTACCGGAGGGGCCGTCGATGGCGACAATCACGGGCTGGGCGGTCCGAACGGCGCCGTTTTCCACGGGGGGACACCTTCCTGGTGCGGTGTGGGGTGAGTGTGCGGGGCGCGAGCGTGCCCCGCACAAGGTTACTGGGTTCGGGTCACTCGTCCGGCCGCCCGGCACCTCCCGACGCGGTGGGCTGCCCCACCCCGGCACCTACTGCCGGATCGCCCAGCCCCGCTCGCGCAGCGCGGCGCTCAGCACGGGCGCCGCCTTCGGCTCCACCATCAGCTGCACCAGACCCGCCTGCTGCCCGGTCGCGTGCTCGATGCGTACGTCCTCGATGTTGACGCCCGCCCGTCCCGCGTCCGCGAAGATGCGGGCCAGCTGGCCCGGCTGGTCGTCGATCAGTACGGCCACGACCTCGTACACCCGCGGAGCGGACCCGTGCTTGCCGGGGACGCGGACCTGGCCCGCGTTGCCGCGCCGCAGGACGTCCTCGATGCCGGCGGTGCCCTCGTGCCGCTTGGCCTCGTCGGAGGACTGCAGTGCGCGCAGCGCGCGGACCGTGTCGTCGAGGTCGGCGGAGACGTCCGCGAGGAGGTCGGCGACCGGCCCGGGGTTCGCGGAGAGGATGTCGATCCACATCCGGGGGTCGGAGGCGGCGATCCGGGTCACGTCCCGGATGCCCTGCCCGCACAGTCGTACGGCGGCCTCCTCGGCGTTCTCCAGACGCGCGGCGACCATGCTGGACACCAGGTGGGGCATGTGGGAGACGAGGGCCACCGCGCGGTCGTGGGCGTCGGCGTCCATGACGACCGGGACGGCCCGGCAGTGCGAGACCAGCTCCAGGGCGAGGTTCAGCACCTCGGTGTCGGTGTCCCGGGTCGGGGTGAGCACCCAGGGGCGGCCCTCGAAGAGATCGCCGGTCGCGGCCAGCGGACCGGACTTCTCGCGGCCGGACATGGGATGCGTGCCGAGGTAGCAGGACAGGTCGAGGCCGAGTGCCTCCAGCTCACGGCGGGGGCCGCCCTTGACGCTGGCCACGTCGAGGTAGCCGCGGGCGAGCCCGCGCCGCATGGCGTCCGCGAGCACCGTGGCGACATGGGCGGGCGGGGCGGCGACGATCGCGACGTCGACGGGACCGTCGGGCGTCTCGTCCGTGCCGGCGCCGAGCGCGGCCGCCGTCCGGGCTTGCTCGGGGTCGTGGTCGGCGAGATGCACGATGACGCCGCGCTGCACCAGGGCCAGGGCTGCGGAGGTGCCGATGAGCCCGGTGCCGATGACGAGTGCGGTCCTCACTGCGCGATGTCCTTGCGCAGGGCGGCCGCGGCGCCGAGGTAGACATGGTTGATCTCGGCGCGGGACCGGTCGGACTCGATGTGCGCGAGGATGCGCACGACCCGCGGCATGGCGCCCGCGATGTCCAGTTCCTGGGCGCAGATCAGCGGGACGTCGACAATGCCGAGCTTGCGCGCCGCGGCTGCCGGGAAGTCGCTGTGCAGGTCGGGCGTGGCCGTGAACCAGATGCTGATCAGGTCGTCCACGCTCAGCCCGTTGCGCTCCAGGACGGCGGTGAGCAGGGCTCCGACCTGCTCATCCATGTGGCTGGCCTCGTCCCGCTCGAGTTGGACGGCGCCCCGGACCGCTCGTACCGCCACGGCGATGCTCCTTGCTGGTGTGTATCGGCTCTGCGTCCGTCCAGCGTAGTCAGCCCGTCGCCGACAGGTACGCGACGCCCGCCCGCTGAGACAGCGGGCGGGCGTCGCCTGCCGTTCGGACAGGCCCCAGAGGAGCCCTAGAGGTCGACTTCCTTCATCAGCATCCCGACCTCGGTGTTCGACAGCCGTCGCAGCCAGCCCGACTTCTGGTCGCCCAGCGTGATCGGGCCGAAGGCCGTCCGCACCAGCTTGTCGACCGGGAAGCCGGCCTCCGCGAGCATGCGGCGGACGATGTGCTTGCGGCCCTCGTGGAGGGTGACCTCGACGAGGTAGTTCTTGCCGGTCTGTTCGACGACCCGGAAGTGGTCGGCGCGCGCGTACCCGTCGTCCAGCTGGATGCCGTCCTTCAGACGCTTGCCCAGGTCACGGGGGATCGGGCCGACGATGTGCGCGAGGTAGGTCTTCTTCACGCCGTACCTGGGGTGCGTGAGGCGATGGGCCAGCTCACCGTGGTTGGTCAGCAGGATGACGCCCTCGGTCTCGGTGTCGAGCCGGCCGACGTGGAAGAGCCGCGTCTCACGGTTGGTGACGTAGTCGCCGAGGCACTGGCGGCCTTCGGGGTCCTCCATCGTCGACACGACACCGGCGGGCTTGTTGAGCGAGAAGAACTGGTACGACTGCGTCGCCACGGTCAGGCCGTCGACCTTGACCTCGTCCTTCTCCGGGTCGACCCGCTTGCCCTGCTCCAGGACGATCTCGCCGTTGACCTCGACCCGCGCCTGCTCGATCAGCTCCTCGCAGGCACGCCGCGAGCCGTACCCCGCGCGCGCGAGCACCTTCTGCAGCCGCTCGCCCTCCTGCTCGGCGCCCGGGAAGGTCTTGGGCAGCTTGATGTCCTTCTTGCCCGCGTACCGCTCCCGGTTGCGCTCCTCGGTCCGCGTCTCGTACTCACGCGAGCGCGCCGGTGCCGTACGCCCGCCCTGCTGGGGCTTCTTGGGCCCGCCCTTGGCGCCGCCGCGGGCCGCGCCGCCGCGTCCCGCCTTCGGGCCGTCCTTGGTGGCGCCGGGGCCCACGTCGTAGCGGCGCTCCTCGGGGCGGGGCTTGCGGGGGCGGCCCTGCCCCTGCTTCTGGTCCCTGTTGTTGCCGGCACCGCGATAGTTACCGCGCCCGCCGGTCCCGCCACTCTTGCCGCTGCCGCTGCTTCGCATCAAAGTTCCGTCGTCTTGTCGTCTGCGTCCTCGGAATCCGGAGCGTCCGGATCGAACGACGGCACGCCTTCCTGCGTCTCGGCCTCGATCGCCTCCGCCTCCGGGAGGAAGGGCGCGAGCTCCGGGAGCTCGTCCAGGCCGCGCAGGCCCATCCGCTCCAGGAAGTAGTTCGTCGTCGTGTACAGGATCGCACCTGTTTCGGGTTCCGTGCCCGCCTCCTCTATCAGACCCCGCTGGAGGAGGGTGCGCATCACGCCGTCGCAGTTGACTCCGCGGACGGCTGACACGCGGCTACGGCTGACCGGCTGGCGGTAGGCGACCACTGCCAGCGTCTCCAGCGCGGCCTGGGTGAGCCGGGCCTGCTGGCCGTCCAGGACGAAGCCCTCGACGGCCGCCGCGTACTCGGGCCGGCTGTAGAAGCGCCAGCCGCCCGCGATGAGCCGCAGCTCGAAGCCGCGCCCCTGCACGGTGTACTCGTCGGCCAGCTCGCGCAGCGCGTCGCCGATCTGCCGCCGGGGTCGCTGGAGGATCTTCGCGAGATGCTCCTCGGTCGCGGGCTCGTCCACGACCATGAGGACGGCCTCCAGGGCGGGCTTCAGTTCGAGGTCGGCGACGCTCCGCAGCCCCGCCGGAAGCCCGGTGGTCTCCTCGCTCACGCCTTCTCCTCCTGCTCCTTCGGCTGCTCGGGCGGCCGGTCGAACTCGTCGGTCACCATGGGCTCCGCCTCCCCCTCGCCGCCGGTCCAGCGCACCAGCAGCTCGCCGAGCGCGGTCTCCTGCTCCAGCGCCACGGCCTTCTCCCGGTACAGCTCCAGCAGCGCCAGGAAGCGCGCCACCACGGTCAGTGTGTCGTCCGTGTCCTCGACCAGCGCGCGGAAGCTGGCCTCGCCCAGCTCCTTCAGCCGCGCGACCACGATCCCGGCCTGCTCCTGCACGCTCACCAGCGGTGCGTGGATGTGGTCGACGTACACCTGCGGCTTGGGCTTCGGCTGCATCGCCTTGACCGCGAGCTTCGCGAACCCCTCCGCGCCGATGCTGATGACGACCTCGGGCAGCAGCTCCGCGTGGTGGGGTTCGAGTCCGACGGTACGGGGGTAGCGCCGGGCTTCCTCGTCGAGGCGGTTGCTGAAGATGTCGGCGATCTGTTTGTACGCGCGGTACTGGAGCAGTCGCGCGAACAGCAGGTCCCGGGCTTCGAGGAGGGCCAGGTCGGCCTCGTCCTCCACCTCGGCGGCCGGCAGCAGCCGGGCTGCCTTGAGGTCGAGCAGGGTGGCCGCGACGACGAGGAACTCGGTCGTCTCGTCCAGGTCCCAGTCCGGCCCCATCGCCCTGATGTGCGCCATGAACTCGTCGGTCACCTTGGACAGGGCGACCTCGGTGACGTCGAGCTTGTGCTTGGAGATCAGCTGGAGCAGCAGGTCGAAGGGGCCCTCGAAGTTGGAGAGCCGCACCTTGAAGACCCCGGAATCGCCCTCTTCGGACTCCGCGGGAGCCGCTTCGAACTCCGTCGGAGCGGTGGGTTCCGGCTCAGGTTCCGGTGCGACGACCTCGGGTTCCGGCTCCGCAGGAGCGACCGGCTCGGGCGGTGCCTCCACGGGAACCGGCGCCTCGACAGGCACCCCTGGAACACCCGGCCCCCGCCCCAGGGCACGCCGACGACCGGCTGCGCTGCCGGAGGCCGAGGCGTCGTTCGAGGTCATAGCCCCCGCAGGCTACCGTTACCGCCCACGGAGCCGTCGTACGAGGATGCTGGCGTCCCCCCTGCTCTCCAGATCCGCGAGCACGACGGCGACCGCCTCCCGCACGATCCGTCCCCGGTCGACGGCCAGCCCGTGCTCTCCCCGGAGCACGAGTCGCGCGTGCTCCAGATCCATGAGCTCCTCGGCGGACACGTACACCGTGATCTTCTCGTCGTGCCGCTCACGCCCGCTGGGCCGCCGTGCGGCCGCCCGTCCACGCTTGCGGGGCGTCGCCGCGGCAGAACCTTCCTGCGCCGCCTGACGCCGGGAGGAGCGCTCCGAGGCCGCGGCCCGGCTGCGGGACTCCCCCGCGTCGGCCGGCTCCGCGTCGGCCGCGACATGTTCGGCCCCGTCGCCGTCACCGCCCTGCGCGGGCACCGACTGCGGTGCGTCCTCGACCACGGCGGCCGCGTCACCCTCTCCCGCGGGCGGCGGCACCCTGGCCTCGCCGTTGGCCTGGCGCCGGGGAGTGGATGCCTGGAGCGCCGATCCCCCTGTCGTACGGAACAGTTCGTCGGCCCCCGGCAGACTCACTCGGCGTGACACCGGGCGAGCACCTCCCTGGCGAGCTGGCGGTAGGCGGCGGCACCGACGGAGTTGGAGGCGTACGTGGTGATCGGCTCACCGGCGACCGTGGTCTCCGGGAAGCGGACCGTGCGCCCGATGACCGTGTGGTAGACGTGGTCGTCGAATGCCTCGACGACCCGCGCGAGCACCTCGCGGCTGTGCACCGTGCGCGAGTCGTACATCGTGGCGAGGATCCCGTCGAGCTCCAGCTCCGGGTTGAGCCGCTCCTGGACCTTCTCGATGGTCTCGGTGAGCAGCGCGACACCACGCAGCGCGAAGAACTCGCACTCGAGAGGCACGATCACCTTGTGAGCGGCCGTCAGGGCGTTCACGGTGAGCAGGCCGAGCGAGGGCTGACAGTCGATGACGATGAAGTCGTAGTCAGGCAGCAGCGGCTTCAGGGCGCGCTGCAGCGTCGACTCGCGGGCCACCTCGGAGACCAGCTGCACCTCGGCCGCCGACAGGTCGATGTTGCTGGGCAGCAGGTCCATGTTGGGGACCGCCGTCTTCAGCAGCACCTCGTCGGCCGCCATCCCCCGCTCCATGAGCAGGTTGTAGACGGTGAGGTCGAGCTCCATCGGGTTCACGCCGAGGCCGACCGACAGCGCGCCCTGCGGGTCGAAGTCGACGAGCAGCACCCGGCGCCCGTACTCCGCGAGCGCGGCACCCAGGTTGATGGTCGACGTCGTCTTGCCGACGCCGCCCTTCTGGTTGCACATCGCGATGATCTTCGCGGGACCGTGGTCGGTCAGCGGGCCCGGGATCGGGAAGTACGGCAGCGGGCGACCGGTCGGGCCGATGCGCTCACGGCGCTGGCGGGCAGCGTCGGGCGCGAGCGTGGCCGCGTACTCGGGGTCGGGCTCGTACTCGGCGTCGGGGTCGTAGAAGTGCCCGTCGGGCAGTTCGTCGTAGTCGGCGAAGTGGTTGTGGGGCGCGCCACTTCCGTCGCCGGCCATGGCGTTCACGTGATGGCCATCCATGCTCTGGTGTGCTGGGCGAGTCACTCCTGAGGTCTGGTGACTCTGGTGGGCTGCGAAGGTGCGCACCGCGACGGAGCCGACAGCCTCGAACCCCGCGGGAGCCTGGCCCCGCGCAGGGCTTCCTGGTTGACCACCCCCGGGAGAAAATGTCGACTCATTCACAAGTCGTCTTACCTCCTTGGTGACCAGGAAACTTCTAGACAGGTCAGCGTGGCACCATGCCGACGGTTGGCGACTCTATGGCGTGTCGGCGGTTCGCAGCAACACAATCCGCCGGACCCGGCCGGATGTGTCGGCAATGAAACATCCCTCTGTCAAGGGCGTACGGCCGTCGCACGGTAGGTTTCACCGGTGTGCGAATCGGTTCAAGGGTTACGTTCGAGGCGAGTTGACCGAGAGCCGCAAAGTGACCATACACACACCCGGCCGGACCTTGTCGGGCAAGGTCCGGCCGGGTGCGCGAGGTTGACGAGCCGTGTTGACGTATCGCCTTTACGAAAAGGTGACTTAGGGCCTACTCGGTGATGAGGCCCTGGTCCGAGCCGTGTCGCCGGCTCAGCCGAGCAGGGACTCCAGCTCCACGTGCTCCAGGCCGTGCGCCTCGGCGACCTCGCGGTAAGCGACCTTGCCGTCATGGGTGTTGAGGCCCTTGGCGAGCGCGGGGTCGCGGCGCAGCGCCTCGACCCAGCCGCGGTTGGCCAGCTCGACGATGTACGGCAGCGTGGCGTTGGTCAGCGCGTAGGTGGACGTGTTGGGCACGGCGCCGGGCATGTTGGCGACGCAGTAGAAGACCGACTCGTGGACCTTGAAGGTCGGCTCGGCGTGCGTGGTGGGGCGGGAGTCCTCGAAGCAGCCGCCCTGGTCGATCGCGATGTCGACAAGGACACTTCCCGCCTTCATCCGGGAGACCAGCTCGTTGGTGACCAGCTTCGGGGCCTTGGCACCCGGGATGAGGACGGCGCCGATCACGAGGTCGGCCTCGAGGCAGGCCTTCTCGAGTTCGAAGGCGTTGGAGACGACGGTCTGGATCTTCGTGCCGAAGACCTTGTCCGCCTCCTTGAGCTTGTTGATGTCCCGGTCGAGCAGGGTCACGTGGAAGCCCATGCCGATGGCGATCTGCGCGGCGTTCCAGCCGGAGACACCGCCGCCGATGACGACGGCCTTGCCCGCCGGCACACCCGGGACGCCGCCGGGCAGCACACCGCGGCCGCCGCCCGCGCGCATCAGGTGGTAGGCGCCGACCTGCGGGGCGAGCCGGCCGGCGACCTCGGACATCGGGGCGAGCAGCGGCAGCGCGCGGCTCGGCAGCTCGACGGTCTCGTAGGCGATCGCCGTCGTGCCGGACTCCAGCAGAGCGTCCGTGCACTCCTTGGAGGCGGCCAGGTGCAGGTAGGTGAAGAGCGTCTGGTCCTTGCGGAGGCGGTGGTACTCCTCGGCGATGGGCTCCTTGACCTTCAGCAGCAGGTCGGCGGTGGCCCACACCTCGTCGGCGGTGTCGAGGATCTGCGCGCCGGCGGCCAGGTACTCGGCGTCCGGGATCGAGGAGCCGACGCCGGCGCCGCGCTCGATGACGACCTGGTGGCCGCCTCGCACCAGCTCGTGCACGCCGGCGGGGGTGATGGCCACCCGGAACTCGTTGTTCTTGACCTCGCGGGGGATGCCGACCTTCACGTCGATCACGGTCCTTGGCTCAGAGGGGGTAGTACGCGACATACCCGGATGTTCAGGGCACACCGGGAGACACCGCAGGAGAACGTGCGGCAGAGCCAGTCTAATGAAGGCGTTCCCGCTGTCTAGCCTTTCATTGCATCAATCTTCAGCGGATGCACTACGGATTTCGCAGGCGTTAGCGTCTTGTTCCATGGCTGGATCTCGCGTATCGCCCTCCTGCATCTCTTCCCCCAGCATGCGCTCCGCCGCCTTGCGGTGCAGCAGAGCGGCCGTGGAGTCACCGAGGTGGTCCAGGGTGTCGGCGAGCCGCAGGTGCAGCGCGGCCTGCAGTCGTACGTCCTCCGCGCGGCGCGCCCACTCGACGGCTTCCTGGCAGGTGCGCAGCGACTCCTCGGGCCGCCCCGCGTACTCCTGGACCCGCGCCAGTTCGCTCAACGCCCGCGCGTGGGCGGCCACATCGCCCAGCTTGCGGTACCCGGCCATCGCGGCGCGCCAGTGCCGCTGCGCCTCGCCGTAGCGGCCCGCGTAGGTGTGTGCGGTGGCGATACGGCCGTACAGCCGGGCGGCCTCCGCGCGCTCGTCGCGGGCCAGGCGCTCGGCGAGGGCCCGGCCGAACCAGTCGGCGGCCCGGTCGTGGTCGCCGAGCTCCTGGTGCGCGCCGCCTACGGATTCCATCGCGCGTCCGGTCGCATACGGGTCGTTCGCCCGGCGTCCGGCGTCCAGGGCGGCCCGGTAGCGGGTCAGCGCGTCGGCCGTGCGGCCGGTCTGGGCGTCCAGGTCGCCGAGATTCAGCAGCGCGGCGGCCTGCTCGCGGGGCAGGTCCTGGCGCTCGGCCACATCGAGGACGAGGCCGTGGATGCCGTACAGGTCGGGCGCCGCCGCCTGCATGCCGAAGTGGGCCACCATCGCCCGCACCAGCTGGGACATCAGACGCCTGGCCAGCGTGTCCAGCTCCCCGTCGGCGACCGCCAGCCGGGCGGCGGCGAGCAGGGCGGGCTTGCGGATGCGCAGCCAGTCGGCGGCCGCGCGAGGACTGGGGAAGCGCAGGGAGCGCGGCATGCCGAGCAGCTTCTCGCGGGCCTGCGGGCTGTCGGTCTCGGTGATGGCCCGGCACGACTGCAGCAGCCGGACCGTCCGCTCCAGCATCCGGGCGCGGGCCAGCTGCAGCTCGGCCGGGCGGTCCTGAGCCTCGATGCGATCGCGCAGCAAGGGGTGCAGACAACCCGGAATCTCGTACTGCGGCAGCGGCGAGTCCACCGCCCGCAGCAGACCGACGGCGACGAGGTCGTCCAGGGTGGTGCGGGCGCCGCTGACCGAGCAGCCGGCGAGCGCGGAGGCGGTGTGCGGGTCGACGTACTCGGTGGGGGCCAGGGTGAGCAGTCGCAGTATCCGGGCGGCGGAGCCCGGCAGGGACGCGTACACGAGCCGGAAGACCCGGCCGAGCGGGGCCCCCTCGTCGCCCTCGGCGCGCAGCTGCTTGGCGAGGTCGGCGACGGCCGCCTTGGGGCGGGCTGCGAGCCAGCCCCCGGCCAGCGTCAGCGCGGTCGGCTGGGCCTGGCACTCCTCGACGAGCCCTTCGGCCGCCCGCGGGTCGACGGTGATCCGGACGGAGCCGGTGAGCCGGGACAGCAGTTCGACGGCGGACTTGGTGTCGAGGCCGCCGAGGGTGCAGGGGCGGACGTCCGAGATCCCGGTCAGCGGGCCCTGGGAGACGGCGACGACCAGGCAGTCCGGGGTGTCCGGCAGCAAGGCGTCGACCTGCCCGGCGTCGGCCGCGTCGTCCAGCAGAAGCAGGGCCCGGCGGTCGGTCAGGGCCTCGCGGAGAGCCGCCGCGAGGTCGTCCTCGGCGGCGCCGGGCGGGGTCGGCAGGTCCAGGGCGGACAGTAGTTCGCGGGCGGTGCGCTCGGTGGGGACGGGGGTGCCGTCGGGTTCGCTGAGCCGGGCCCGCAGTACCCCGTCGGGGTAACGCTCCGCGACCTGACGTACCAGCTCCTCGGCCAGCGCCGTACGGCCGGAGCCGGGTCTGCCCGCGATGAGGAGCACGCGCGCGCGTGGTGCCTTCCGGCCGGAGAGGGTGTCCAGCCCCGCACGCTCGATGTCGGCGCGCAGCTCCTTCAACTCCCGTGTGCGGCCCAGGAACTGGCTCTCCGCCGACGTGCGCCCCGACACCTGCACGCCGTCCGTGTCCACCGCCTGATCCGTCACGGGCCACACTCCCGTCCCACCGCACCGCACACATCCCGCCGGGACTCCGGTTCGGGCGCTTACAGAGCCTAGTTCACGCTCTGCGACGAACCGTGTGGAGCACGGCGGGGACGTCCCCCGATCGGATCAGGCGATCGTCACACCGGGGGACGCCGCAGGCGCCCTGTGCGTGTTCAGGACTCGAAGGGACGCGCGGGCCACGGCGCCTGCGCCGGGCGCAGCGCGTCGAGGCCGTCGCCCTGCCGGGCGGCGACGAGCGAGAGGACGCCCACGACGAGGCAGGTGTTGTGCAGCTCGCCGGCCAGCACGCCACGCACGAGCTCCTCGACCGGCACGCGCGCGAGCTCCATGTCGGCCTCCTCGTCCTCGACCTCGAAGCGCTCTCCGTCGGCGTCGGACAGGCCCCGGGCCAGGAAGATCCGCACGGCCTCGTCGCAGCCGCCGGGCGTGGTGTAGACGTCGGTCAGCACCCGCCAGTCCTCGGCCTTGACGTGCGCTTCCTCGTAGAGCTCGCGCTGGGCGGCGTGCAGCGGGTTCTCGCCCGGGACGTCGAGCAGCCCGGCCGGGATCTCCCAGAGCTTGTGGCGCACGGGGTGGCGGTACTGGCGCAGGACGAGCACGCGGCCGGCCTCGTCGAGGGCGAGGACCGCCACCGAGCCCGGGTGCACCTGGTAGTCGCGGCGTACGACGGTGCCGTCGGGCATGACCACGTCGTCGGTGCGGACGGAGGTCTTGTTGCCCACGAAGGGGGTGTCAGTGGCCCGGATCTCCCACTCCTCCGGGGTGTCCTTGATCGTCATGCCCTGTCCTTCCACGTGCAAAGAATCCCCGTACAAGAGAAACCGGGGTGCTCACCTTTTGAAGGTATGCACCCCGGCCACCGTACAACTGGTGTGTTACTTCGAATTCTTCCGCTCGACCGCGGCCTTCACGAGCCCGGCGAAGAGCGGGTGCGGCCGGGTCGGCCGCGAGCGCAGCTCCGGGTGCGCCTGGGTGGCGACCAGGTAGGGGTGGATCTCGCGCGGGTACTCCACGTACTCGACGAGCTTGCCGTCCGGCGAGGTGCCCGAGAAGAGGATGCCCGCCTTCTTCTCCAGCTCGGAGCGGTAGGCGTTGTTCACCTCGTAGCGGTGCCGGTG
This sequence comes from Streptomyces sp. F001, assembly GCF_004187715.1. GTDB lineage: Bacteria > Actinomycetota > Actinomycetes > Streptomycetales > Streptomycetaceae > Streptomyces > Streptomyces flavusporus. The sequence goes on from NZ_QZWF01000001.1 coordinate 1,175,843, forward strand.
CCGCTCCTCGACGTACTCCTTGCCGTCGTACACCTCACGCACGATGGAGCCCTCGGCAAGCTTGGCCGGGTACATGCCCAGGCGCATCGTGCCGCCCATGTCGCCCTCGCCCGCGACGATGTCGAGCTGTTCGGCCATGGTGGAGATGACGGGGTGGGCCGTCGCCGCGTCGAACTCCGTCGAGTTCGCGTCGGCGATGCCGACGAGGTTGCGGGCCGCCTCGATCACGATGCACTGCAGGCCGAGGCAGAGGCCGAGCAGCGGGATCTTGTTCTCGCGGGCGTACTGGATGGCGCCGACCTTGCCGGAGACGCCGCGGTCGCCGAAGCCGCCGGGGATGCAGATCGCGTCCACGTCGGAGAGCTGCTCGGCGGCGCCGGCCGGCGTCCTGCAGTCGTCGGAGGCGACCCACTTGATCTTGACGCGGGTCTTGTTGGCGAAGCCGCCCGCGCGCAGCGCCTCGGTGACCGAGAGGTAGGCGTCGGGCAGGTCGATGTACTTGCCGACGAGGGCGAGGTTGATCTCGTGCTCGGGGCGGTGGACGCGGTCGAGCAGGTCGTCCCAGGTCGTCCAGTCCACATCGCGGAACGGCAGGTCGAGGCGGCGGACGGCGTAGGCGTCCAGGCCCTCGGAGTGCACGACCTTGGGGATGTCGTAGATGGAGGGCGCGTCCGGGCAGGCGACGACCGCGGCCTCGTCGACGTCGCACATCAGCGAGATCTTCCGCTTGATCGCGGTCGGCACTTCGCGGTCGCAGCGCAGCACGATGGCGTCCGGCTGGATACCGATGTTGCGCAGGGCCGCAACCGAGTGCTGGGTCGGCTTCGTCTTCAGCTCTCCCGAGGGGCCGATGTACGGCAGGAGCGAGATGTGCACGACGAAGACGTTGTCGCGGCCGACCTCATGCCGGACCTGGCGGACGGTCTCCAGGAACGGCAGCGACTCGATGTCGCCGACCGTGCCGCCGACCTCGGTGATGACGACGTCCACGTCCTCGGCGGCCATGCGGCGGATGCGGTTCTTGATCTCGTTGGTGATGTGCGGGATGACCTGGACGGTGTCGCCCAGGTACTCGCCGCGGCGCTCCTTGGCGATCACCGTCGAGTAGACCTGACCCGTGGTGACGTTGGCGGAGCCGTCCAGGTCGCGGTCGAGGAAGCGCTCGTAGTGGCCGATGTCCAGATCGGTCTCGGCGCCGTCGTTGGTGACGAACACCTCACCGTGCTGGAAGGGGTTCATCGTGCCCGGGTCGACGTTGATGTACGGGTCGAGCTTCTGCATCACGACGCGCAGGCCCCGCGCCTTGAGCAGCATGCCCAGGCTGGAGGCGGTCAGGCCCTTGCCGAGCGAGGAGGCGACACCCCCGGTGACGAAGATGTGCTTGGTCGTCGTGGCTGTGCTGTTTCGAAAAGCAGCGGGCGGCATGGCCAAGAGGAGGCTCCCGTGGTCGCGTTCTGGAGTGCGGTGCGGCTGTCCGGCCCGGAGATCCCGGGTTTTCTGGAGGAGCCGTCGCTGCGGTTCGGGGGTTTCTTGCCCACCGGTCCACGGGCTACCAGGGTATCAGCGCCACGGCCCGATGGCGCCCGGCCACGCTCCGCGCACAGTCCGCCACGGACATGCACTGCTCACCCTTTTCTCACCCGGCGCTCACTCGTTCGGCGCACGCGCGTTGCCCGGAGCGGCACGCAGATCATCTACGTGCGTCGTATCCTGCTCGGACACTCGCTGCCGAGCCCGCCGGCACCACGGCACCACCCCCGTCCGTACGCACCGGAACAACAAGAGCTCGTCAGTTCGTTGAGCGACGACGGTCGTTTTGCCTCTCGGCAGGGCGACGGTTTTACTTCACAGTTCAACGACGCATTACAACAACCCCCTGACCGCTTTAGCGCAAGCCCCCTGTGGGGCTACGTGGCCGTTCGACTGGAGTTGCACGTGGCCGGGCGTATCGAGGACTACGCACTCATCGGAGACATGCAGACCGCTGCCCTGGTCTGCCGGGACGGCACAGTCGACTGGCTGTGCCTGCCCCGCTTCGACTCGCATGCCATCTTCGCCGGTCTGCTGGGCACCGAAGAGCACGGGTTCTGGCGGATCGGCCCTGCGCACGCGGCCGACGCCGAACCCCCGACGGCGGCCCGGCGCGGCTACCGCGGCGACTCGCTGATCCTCGAGTCGGAGTGGGACACCCCGCGCGGCACGGTCCGCGTGATCGACTTCATGCCCCCCAGGGACGGCGCGCCACAGCTGATCCGGATCGTGGAGGGCGTCTCGGGCCGGGTACCGATGCGCTCGGCGCTGCGGATGCGGTTCTCCTACGGCCGGATCGTCCCGTGGGTGCACAAGCACGACGGGCGCACGGTCGCGGTCGCGGGGCCGGACTCTGTGTGGTTCGACACATCTGCCGAGACGTACGGCAGGGCGCTGACGACGTACGCCGACTTCACGGTCGCGCCGGGCGACCGGATCGCGTTCACCATCTCGTGGCAGGCCTCGCACCGCGAGCCCCCGCCGCTGCCGGAGCCGGAGCAGTCGCTGGAGGCGACGGAGGACTTCTGGCGCGAGTGGGTGGAGCACTGTACGTACCACGGCCCGTACCGCGAGGCGGTGGTCCGCTCGCTGATCACGCTGAAGGCCCTGACCGGCATCGTCGCGGCGCCCACGACCTCGCTGCCGGAGGAGATCGGCGGCGTACGCAACTGGGACTACCGCTACACCTGGCTGCGGGACGCCGCGATCACCCTGTCCTCGCTGCTGCGCACCGGCTACCGCGAGGAGGCCCGCGCCTGGCGCGAGTGGCTGCTGCGCGCGGTCGCCGGCGACCCCGAGAACCTGCAGATCATGTACGGCATCGCCGGCGAGCGCGAGCTGGGCGAGGCAGAGCTGGACTGGCTGCCCGGCTACGAGAACTCCGCCCCGGTACGGGTCGGCAACGGCGCCGCACACCAGCTCCAGCTCGACGTGTACGGCGAGGTCACCGAGGCCCTGCACCTGGCGCACATGACGGGCCTGGCCCGCAGCGACTACGCCTCGCTGCTCCAGCTGAAGCTGATCCGCTACCTGGAGGACCACTGGCAGGAGCCGGACGAGGGCATCTGGGAGGTGCGCGGCCCGCGCCGCCACTTCGTGCACTCCAAGGTCATGGCGTGGGTCGCCGTCGACCGCACGATCAAACTGCTGGAGTCCGGCGACGCCGACGGCCCGCTGGAGCGCTGGCGCGAGCTGCGTGACGACATCCACCGGGACGTGTGCGAGAAGGGCTACGACAAGGAGCGCAACACCTTCACGCAGTCGTACGGCTCGCAGGAGCTGGACGCCTCGCTGCTGCTGATCCCGCAGATGGGCTTCCTGCCGCCGGACGACAAGCGCGTGATCGGCACCATCGAGGCCATCCAGCGCGAACTGTCCACGCCGGACGGCTTCATCCTGCGCTACCCGACGCAGGGCGAGGACGCGGGCGTCGACGGTCTCCCCGGCGACGAGGGCGCCTTCCTGGCCTGCTCGTTCTGGATGGCGGACGACCTGGCGATGATCGGCCGAGTCGACGAGGCCCGCAAGCTGTTCGAGAAGCTGCTCTCCCTGCGCAACGACCTCGGACTGCTCGCCGAGGAGTGGGACCCGCGCCTGCAGCGCCAGGTCGGCAACTTCCCGCAGGCCTTCAGCCACGTCCCGCTCATCGACACGGCACTGCGCCTGACGGCCTCGGGGGCATACGGAGGCTGAGGCCACGGCTGGAAGGCCGGAAAGGACCGACGGGCCGCCCCGGCCTAGGCTGGAAGCGCATGCGCCCTTCGCCGGAAGGGGGCGGCCATGTCCTCCAAGGCGCACACGCTCCTCGCCGCGCTCCGCGACGATCTCGACGGCAATGTGTTCGCCCCGTGGGATCCGGGCTACGACGATGCCCGGTCGGTGTTCAACGCGATGATCGACCGCCGACCGGCCGTGATCGCGCAGTGCGCGCACGAGGCCGATGTCGTGCGGGCCGTGCGCTTCGGACGCGACCTGGACCTGAACATCGCGGTGCGCGGCGGCGGTCACAGCGTCGCGGGGATGGGGACGAACGACTCCGGACTGGTCGTCGACCTGCGCCGGATGCATCACGTCACCGTCGATCCCGCAGCCGAGGCGGTCCGGATCGGCGGCGGCGCCACGATGCGCGACCTGGACCGCGCGACGCAGCCGTACGGCCTGGCGACGACAGGCGGACGGGCTTCGACGACAGGCGTCGGCGGCTTCGTCCTCGGCGGCGGCAGCGGCTGGCTGGAGCGCTCCTGCGGCCTGGCTGTCGACAACCTGCTCGGCGTCGAGCTGGTCACCGCGGACGGCGAGCAGGTCCACGCCAACGCCGACGAGAACCCGGACCTGTTCTGGGCCCTGCACGGCGGCGGCGGCAACTTCGGCATCGCCACGGCCCTCACCCTGAAGCTGTACGAGGTACCCGAGTTCTCCATCGCCCAGGTGCTGTACCTCCCGGAGTTCGGCCCCGAGGCGGTCCGCACCTACCGCGACATCATCGAGTCCGGCCCCCTGGAGGCGGGCGGCGCCGTCATCCACCTCACCGGCCCGCCCACGGACTTCGTACCGCCACGGCTGGTCGGCAGCCTGCTGTGCTGTGTGCTGCTGGCGTACGCGGGCGCCGAGGAGGACCTGCGCAAGGTGGCCGAGCCACTGCTGGCGCTGCCGCACGAGGCGGAGCTCGTCACCGCGATCCCGTACGCCGACCTCCAGTGCATGATCGACGATCCGCCCGGCCTGCGGAACCACTGGTCGGCGGAGTATCTGACCGGCGCGCCCGACGCGTTCGTGGACGTCTTCTGCGCCCGCGCAGACTCCCTGCCCGTGCCGACCGGCACCAAGCACATGCTGTTCCCGCTGGGCGGCGCGGTCGCCGACGGTCCGGCCGACCACCCGGTGCCGTACCGGGACGCGCCCTGGGCCGTGCATCCCTTCGCCATCTGGGCGGACCCGGCGGACGACGAGCGGTGCATGCGGTGGGTCCGCGACGTCCGTGCCGACGTCCGGCCGTGGAGCACCGGAGCGGTCTGCCTCAACTTCATCGGCGATGAGGGCACGGACCGCGTACGGGCCGGACTGGGCGCCGAGAACATCCGGCGCCTGGGCGAACTGAAGCGGCGCCACGACCCGGACAACGTCTTCCGCTTCAACCACAACATCAAGCCCCTGTAGGCCGGTTCCGAGGTGATCGTTCCCGCAACCGCTCGGAGATGTCGCCGGAGCGTTCGCGCAGGTAGCGTCCGCTGCATGGACAGCCGCACGGACCAGCGATTCGACAGCCAGGGCGCCGGCATCACCGTTCAGCGGGCGCTGGAGCTGCCCGGGCTGCGCAGTGGGCTCCCCGAGGTGCTCGCGGGCGCCGACCGGCTGCAGCGGACCGTGCGCTGGGTGCACGCGGGCGAGGTGCCGAACATCGCCTCGCTGCTGAAGGGCGGCGAACTGCTGCTGACCACCGGCTACGGCCTGGGCACCCGGCCGGCCGACCAGCGGGCGTTCGTGCGCACCCTGGCCGAGCGGGGCATCGCGGCCCTGGTGGTCGAGCTGGGCCCGCGCTTCACCCGGCTGCCCGCCGCGCTGGTCGACACGGCGCGGGCGGCCGGGCTCCCGCTGGTCCAGCTGCACCGCGAGGTGCCGTTCGTGACGGTCACGGAGGAGATCCACACCGAGATCGTCAACGGCCACTACGCGCTGCTCCAGCAGGCGGAGGAGGTGCACCGGCGCTGCACCGAGGCCCTGCTGGGCGGCGGCGGAGTACCGCAGGTGCTCGGCATCCTGGCCGACTTCAGCAGCAACCCGGTCTTCCTGGAGACCTCCGACGGCCGCCTCCTGTACGCCGCCGGGGCCGGGCCCGAGGGTGCCGAACCGCTCCAGGTGTGGGAGGGGCTGCGCGGCCCGCACAAGGACGCGCCGCCGCCGGCCGGGTCGGTGCTCGTGGACGTGCCGGGGGGCGGTCCGGGGACGGGGTCGGTGCGGGCCCGTCTCGTGCTCCTGCCGGTCCGCGCGCCCCTGGCGCCGGTGCACCGGATCGCGGCCGAGCGGGCCGCCGGCATCCTCGCCGTGGTCCTGATGCAGGCCCGTCAGGAGGAGGAGCTGGCGGCGCGCGGGCGCGGCGACTTCCTCACCGACCTCGCCGAGGGCCGGATCACCCCGCAGGACGCCCCGGCGCAGGCCCGCGTCCTGGGCTTCAAGCCGGGCACCGGCCCGCTGCTGCCGGTGGTGATGCGGCTGGGTGACGCGCTGACACCGGACGGGGGGACCGCCAGTTCGAGCGGAGCCGAGAGTGGGGGAGGCTGGGCGGTGCTGGCCCGGGCGGTGGCGGAGGAGCTGGCCTCGGTGGGGGTTCCGGTACTGCTGGGCGTACGACCGGTCGAGGGCCGTGTCCCTTTGTTGCTCGGCCTGCGATCGGAGTCGGAGCGCTCCGCGGTCGCCGACCGGGTCGCGGCGGCGCTGCGGGCCGGGGTCGAGCGCGCGGGGATGCAGCGGCCGGGAGCCCAGCCGCCGGTCGTGGTCGTCGGGGTGGCCGGAGGCTGGGCGGCGGCGTCGGCAGGGCTGCGGCACGCGGCGGAGACGGCCACCGCGGCACAGGGGCTCACGGACCGTCCCTGGTACGACGCCCGGCGCCTGGACATCGACCTGCTGCTGTGGCGGCTGCGTGACCATCCCGACCTCGCGGCCTTCGTGGACCGCACGATCGGCCCGATCCGGGACCACGACCGCCGCTCCAGACCTCCGCTGCTGCCCACCCTGGAGACGTACCTGGCACATGCGGGCCGCAAAGCGGAGACGGCCCGCGAGCTGCACCTCAACCGCCAGACGCTCTACAACCGCCTCGCCCGGATCGGCGAGTTGCTGGGCACCGACCTCGACGACCCGCAGTCCGTACTGGCGTTGAGCCTGGCACTGCGGGCGCGTCGGCACGTGCCCTAGGCGAACGGCCTGGCCTGCGTCAACTCGTCGTAGATGCTGAGGACTTGGGCGACGGTCTCGTCCTCGGTCGGCCAGGTGGCCGCCTGCCGCAGGCCCATCTCCTTGAGCTGCTCCCGCCGTTCGGGGTCGGTGAGGAGCCGTACGACGGCGTCGGCGAACGCCTCCGCATCTCCCGACGGGACGAGTTCGGCGGCGTCTCCGACGAGTTCGGGGATGCCGCCGACCGAGGTGGCGACCAACGGTACGCGCGCGTGCAGGGCCTCCTGCGCGAGCACGGACCGGGACTCCCACCGGCTCGGCAGCAGGGCGAGGTCGGCGGACGCGAGCAGTTCGGCCACGTCGTCACGCCGCCCGATGAGCCGCACCGGCAACCCCTCTTCCTCGATCCGGCGCTGCAGCAGCGCACGCAACGGCCCCTCCCCCGCGATGACGACCAGCGGCACGGGATCGAGCCGACGCCAGGCGCGCGAGGCGTCCAGCAGGACGTCGTAGCCGCGCTGCGGGTCGAGGGAGCCGACGGCCATCAGCAACGGGCGTCCGGTGGCGCCGAGTTCGGCCCGGATCTTGGGGCGCAGCCGGTCGGGGTCGTCGCGCTCGACGGGCGTGCGCTGCCCGGGCAGGGCGACGGCGGCGAGCCGGGCGTCGCGGGCGCCCGCCCTGCGCGCCCGGTCGACGAGGTCCGAAGTGGTCCCGAGCACGACCGCGGCGGCCTTGACCACCCGGCGCTCCAGCAGACGCAGAAAGCGGGCGCGCGCCCCCTCGGCGTGGGCGCGGTTGTGCCAGGTGACGACCAGCGGGGTGCGCCGTCCGCCGAGGGCGAGCGCGGCTCGGAAGGAGGCGTGCAGTCCGTGCGCGTGCACCAGGTCGGCGCCCGTGCAGGCCGCCCGCAGCACGGCCACGGACGCGGGATCGCTGCTGCGCGGCACATGGACGTGCTCGGCTCCGGCGCCGGTGAAGTCGTAGGTGTGATCCGCATCGTGGGGGGCGCACACGGTGACCCCTACGCCCCGTGCGACGAGCCCCGCGGCAAGAGAGCGCACATGTGCGCTGCTGCCGGCGTTGCCTCCGCCCAGCACCTGCACGGTGCGCAGCGGCGACTGGCCGTGCGGTGAGGGGCTGCTCACGGGGGTCACGTGGCCGGGGGCTCCTGATTCGGCGTCGGACGGTCACGAAGCAACGTACAGAAGGATCGTGTGGAAGGGGTGTACCGCTCGGCTTCCTCGCGTACCCGCCCAAGCATGCCAGGACATACGGCCGTCAACGGCCCGTCGACCGTCTCGGCCGCAGACAACCTGGCGATCCGAGTCACTCACACGAGTGACCTCGCCAGCTCGCTGACCCGATCGCCGCAGACCGCCGCGAGCACGACCGCCGCAGCGTGGACGGCCAGCCCGATTCGCCTGTTGCCGGCGACGACAGCAGCCCCGAGGGCGGCTCCCAGCGCATGCGCGCCGGTGTCACCGATCATCGCGCCCTCCCTCAGGTCATCGGGCAGCACCGCGGCAGCCGCCCCCGACGTGGCGGCGGCCATGTCCGCGCCCGGCCCCTTTCGCAGCAGCCCCGGCGCCGCGAGCGCGAGGACCGCTCCGGCAGCCCTCCCGGGCCGTACGTCCACGAGGTTGACGAAGTGCGCGGCACCGGCGATCACGACGCCGGCCAGCACCTTGTCCAGCGGCCGCTCCTTGAGCGCCGCGCCCGCGAGCAGCCCGGCCGCGGAGATCCCGAACAGCTTGACGACACCGCTGGTGACCTCACCGTCCCGCAGCGCCGTCAGATGCGCCCGGAAGCCGCGCCGGTGATCCCCGGCGACGTCGTCATACGCCCCGCAGGCGCCGACGGCCACCAGGGCGGCCCCCGCGAGCGGACTCACTCGCCCGACGCCGGCCGCCGCCGCGAGGGCGGCCGCGGGTCCGGCGTACAACTTCACGGTCCTCCCGGCGTAGTTCTTCCGCTCCCACCGCTCCCGCCCACCGGGCGCGGTGGCCCGCAGGGCGGCGAGTCCGGCGCGGGTGAGGGCGGCCGTGACGGCGAGGGAGGTGGACCTCGACACCGTCACACGTCCGCCCGAGCCGACTCCAGCAGCTCCTCCGCATGTGCCCGGGCCGTCTGCGAGTCCTCCTGCCCGGCCAGCATCCGCGACAGCTCCCGGATCCGCTCCTCGCCCTCCAGAACCTTGACGCCGGACCGGGTCACCGACCCGTCGTTCGTCTTCTCGACCAGCAACTGCCGGTCGGCGAAGGCGGCCACCTGGGGCAGATGCGTCACCACGACGACCTGCGCGGTCTTCGCCAGCCGCGCCAGCCGCCGCCCGATCTCGACCGCGGCCTTGCCGCCCACGCCGGCGTCCACCTCGTCGAAGAGATACGTCGGCACGGGGTCCGTCCCCGCGAACACGACCTCCACGGCCAGCATCACGCGGGACAGCTCACCACCGGACGCACCCTTGGCGATGGGCCGGGGCGGCGCGCCCGGGTGGGGCGCGAGCAGCAGCTCCACCTCGTCGACACCGGCCGGCCCGTACGCCACCGCACGTCCACCGACCTCGACGCCCTCCGGGTCCTCGGTCTGCCGGATCGAGAACGACACGCGCGCGTGCGGCATGGCCAGCGAGGCCAGTTCGGCGGTCACTGCGGCGGCGAACCGCTCCGCCGCCACGGTGCGCGCATCCGTCAACGCCTGCGCCAACCCTCCCAGTTCGGTCCGCAGCGCGTCCCGTTCGGCGGTCAGCTCCCCGATCCGCTCGTCATCGCTGTCGAGCTCGGTGAGCCGCACGGCGCCCTGCTCGGCATAAGCGAGTACGGCGTTGATGTCCTCGCCGTACTTCCGGGTCAGCGCGGTCAGCGCGGCCCGCCGCTCCTCGACCGCGGCCAGCCGCAGCGGATCGGCGTCGAGATCGTCGGCGTACCCCGCCAACTCCCCTGCCACGTCGCCCAGCAGGATCCCGACCTCCCCGATCCGGTCGGCCAGCGAGGCCAGCGCCGGATCGTGGGACCGTACGGCCTCCAGGGCCCGGTGCGCGCCCGCGACGAGGGTCGAGGCGTCGACGCCCTCGGGGTCCTCCGGGTTGCCCGCGAGCGCGGCGTGCGCGGCGTTCGCGGCCGACGCCAGCGCCTCCGCGTGCCCGAGCCGCTCGGCCTCCTCGGCCAGCTCCACGTCCTCACCGGCCCGCGGTTCCACGGCGGCGATCTCGTCGAGCCCGTACCGCAGCATGTCGGCTTCCTGGGCCCGCTCACGCGCGCGTGTGGTGATGTCCTCCAGCTCGGCGGAGACGGCCCGCAGCCGCCGGTAGGCCTCCGTGTACTTGGTGAGTGGCACGGCGACCGCGTCCCCGGCGTACCGGTCCAGTGCCTGCCGCTGCCGGGACAGCTTCAGCAGCCCCTGCTGATCGGTCTGCCCGTGCACGGCGACCAGCTCGTCGGCCAGCTCGGCCAGCACCCCCACGGGCACCGACCGCCCACCCAGATGCGCCCGCGACCGCCCCTCGGCGGAAACGGTACGGCTGATCAGCAAGGCCCCGTCGTCGAGCTCGGCCCCGGCCTCCTCGGCCCGTACGGCGACCGAGGCGTCCTCGGGCACAGTGATCCGCCCCTCCACGACCGCCTTCCCGGCCCCGATCCGCACGAGCGCCGGATCCGCACGCCCGCCGAGCAACAGCCCCAGGCTGGTGACGACCATTGTCTTACCGGCACCGGTCTCACCGGTCACGGCAGTAAAGCCGGGCGACAACTCGACGACCGCATCGTCGATGACGCCGAGCGACCGTATCCGCATCTCCTCCAACACGGACACGACCTTACGAGGTCCGGGGCAGGGATTGCGACCGGCCCACCCATGTCACCCACGTGAGTGGACGTACCTCAGGGGCGCGGGGTTGTATCGATGTGCGGCTCCGCCGCGTGGGCGCGACCAGCCACCGACAGTCCGCAGCCGCCGACGCACCGGAAACCACCCCACAAACCGCTAATGCGGCGCCCCCCGCCACCCGGAAACCGGCAGCGCGAACTTCGCCACCAGCCGATCGGTGAACGACGCATGATGCAGCCGAGCCAGCCGCACCGGCACAGACCCCCGCCGCACCTCGACCCGCGCCCGGGGAGGCAACTCCACAGTCCGCCGCCCGTCACACCACAAAACCCCCGGCGGAATGTGCGGCAGCACCTCCACCGCCAGCACGGAATCCGGCGACGTCACCAACGGCTTCGCGAACAGCGCATGAGCACTGATCGGCACCATCAACAGCGCCTCCACCTCGGGCCACACCACAGGCCCACCCGCGGAGAACGCATACGCGGTCGACCCGGTGGGCGTCGAGAGAACGATCCCGTCACACCCGAACCCCGTCACCGGCCGCCCGTCGATCTCGAGCACGACCTCGAGCAGCTTCTCGGCGCCCGCCTTCTGCACGGCCGCCTCGTTCAGCGCCCAGTCGGTGTGCACGATGTCCCCGTTGCTGAGCACGACGACGTCGACGGTCATCCGCTCCTCGACCTCGTACGCCCGCGTCACCACCCGGTCGACAACCTTGTCGAGATCGTCCCGCTCGGCCTCGGCGAGGAACCCGACCCGCCCGAGGTTGACACCCAGCATCGGAACCCCGGAGGCCCGGGCGAACTCCGCGCCCCGCAGCAGCGTCCCGTCACCGCCGAGCACGATGAGCAGCTCGCACCCGTCGAGGCACTGCGGGGTCGCCTCCTTGACGAGTTCCACCTCGTCCGGCAGGGGCAGATCCTGTGCCTCCGCCTCCAGCACCCGGACGCCGATCCCCGACCGCAGCAGCCCCTTGACCACCAGCTCGGCGCTGCGGATCGCCGCGGGGCGCCCGGTGTGGGCCAGCAGGAAAACAGTACGAGCTCGGTTCGGTGTCAACGCGGCCCCTCCGCCACTGCACGGTCAACGTCGGCCGGGTCCAGTCGGGGAGCCCCGGCCCGCAGCCACAGAAAGTACTCGACATTCCCCGAGGGCCCGGGCAACGGACTGGCCGTCACACCCTTCACCCCGAGCCCCAGCTCCCCGGCCCGCTCGGCCACCCCGCGCACGGCCTCGGCCCGCAACTGCGGGCTCCGTACCACTCCCCCGCTGCCCAGCCGCTCCTTGCCCACCTCGAACTGCGGCTTCACCATCATCACCAGATCGGCGTCCGGCCGCACGCATCGCACCAGTGCGGGCAGGACCAGTCCCAAGGGGATGAAGGACAGATCCCCCACCACAAGATCCACAGGTTCCCCATCGATCGCCTCAAGCGTCAACTCGCGTACGTTCGTACGGTCCTTGACCGTGACGCGTTCATCGCTCTGCAGACTCCAGGCGAGTTGCCCGTATCCGACGTCGACGGCGACGACATGCGCGGCCCCCGCCCGCAACAGCACGTCGGTGAAGCCTCCGGTGGACGCGCCGGCGTCCAGCGCCCGCCGCCCCTCGACGACGAGCCCCTGCGGGACGAACACCTCCAGCGCGCCGGCGAGCTTGTGGCCGCCCCGCGACACGTAGTCGGGATCGTTGTCGTCGGCCGCGACGACGATGGCCGCCGCGGTCTCCACCTGCGTGGCCGGCTTGATCGCGACGGTCCTGCCGACGGTGACCCGCCCGGCGGCGATCAGCTGGCCGGCATGCTCACGCGAGCGCGCAAGCTTGCGGCGGACCAGCTCCGCATCCAGACGGCGACGTGCGACTCCTGCCACGTTCGGTTCAGCTCCTAGTCCCATACGTCGACGGGGGCGCCGGAGGTCCCGGGCGGGCGTCGAGCGCGGTGAGCGCGTCGCGCAGCCCCCGATGTACATCCTCGTACACCTCGAGGTGTCCGTCGGTGGCGAGGTGGTCGGCGTCGGCCAGCCGCTCCAGCTGCGCGTCGACCTCGGGTTGCCGGTGGGGTGCGGGGCACCTCGAGCGGGCGGGGGCGGCGGGGTCGTACTCGGGCTGCGCCGGCGCCGCCTCCTGAGGGATCTCCGTCTGCGGAACCGAGTCGTTCATGCCCTGACGCTACCCCGAAGCGCTGGGGTACCGTCGATCGCCATGGCCACGATCGAGGAGTGCCGCGCCGCACTGGAGAAGCTCTCGGACAACATGCAGGACGCCGGGGGCGACGTCCGCGCGGCCGCTGCCCTGGACCGCTCGGTGAGCTGCCGCATCACCGACCTGGACATCACCTTCGTCGGCCGCCTCGAGGACGGCCGGATCAAGGTGCACGACACGCTCCGGGGACGGGCGCGCGAGAAGGCGCAGATCCGGCTGACCCTGGCCGGCGACGACCTGGTGGCGCTCGTGGACGGCGAGCTGCACTTCGCGAAGGCCTGGGGCTCGGGCCGGGTGAAGCTGGAGGCGAGCCTGTTCGACCTGTTCCGCCTCAGGAAGCTTCTGTAGCCGCCACGGCCGGGGCTTTCGCCCGGGCCTTGCGCGCCGCCGGCACCACGAGCGGGGTCCCGGTCTCCGGGTCGTCGATGACCTGGCAGCGCAGCCCGAAGACCTCCTCCACCAGCTCGGCGGTGACGATGTCGTTCGGCGCACCCTCGGCGATCACCTCGCCGCCGCGCAGCGCGACGAGGTGTGTGGCATACCGGGCGGCGTGGTTGAGGTCGTGCAGGACGGCCACCAGGGTGCGGCCCTGCTCCTCGTGCAGCTCGGCGCACAGGTCGAGGACATCTATCTGGTGCTGGATGTCCAGGTATGTCGTCGGCTCGTCGAGCAGCAGCAACGGCGTCTGCTGGGCGAGCGCCATCGCGATCCAGACACGCTGGCGCTGACCACCCGACAACTCGTCGACATAACGATCCGCGAGCTCCGCGACACCGGTCTGCGCCATGGACTCCTGCACGACCCGCTCGTCCTCGGTCGACCACTGGCGCAGGAGCCCCTGGTGCGGATAGCGGCCGCGGCCCACGAGGTCGGCGACCGTGATCCCGTCCGGCGCGATCGACGACTGGGGCAGCAGGCCGAGGGTCCGTGCGACCTTCTTCGCGGGCATCGACTGGATGACCTGCCCGTCCAGCAGCACCCGGCCCTGGCTGGGCTTGAGCATCCGCGAGAGCGCACGCAGCAGCGTCGACTTGCCACAGGCGTTCGGACCGACGATCACGGTGAAGGAGTTGTCCGGGATCTCCACCGACAACTGTTCGGCGATGACCCGCTGGTCATAGGCGAGGGTGACGCTCTCGGCGGTCAGGCGGTTCACGGTGCTCCTAGTGTTGTTCAGCTCGGTGCTGCTGCTCGCGCTCATATCCGGCCCGCCCTGCGCTCGGTGACCAGCAGCCACAGCAGGTAGACACCCCCGAGCACGCCGGTGACCACGCCCACGGGCAGCTGGTCGGCGCCGAAGACGCGCTGCGAGATCCAGTCGGCGGTGACCAGCAGGGCGGCGCCCATGCACAGGGACGGCAGCAGGTTCGGGCCGGGCGAGCGGGTCAGGCGGCAGGCGAGCTGCGGCGCGGTGAGCGCGACGAAGCTGACGGGGCCGGCGGCGGCGGTGGCCGCAGCGGTGAGCAGGACGGCGGCCACCATCAGCAGCAGCCGTACGCGCTCGACCCGCACCCCGAGGGCGTACGAGACGTCGTCGCCCATTTCCAGCATCCGCAGCCCGCGCGCATTGGCCATCACGAGCGGCACGAGGACGGCGCACAGCGCGAGCAGCGGCCAGACCTGATCCCAGCTCCGGCCGCTGAGCGACCCGGTCATCCAGACCACCGCGCGGGCCGCGTCGACGATGTCGGCCCTGGTCAGCAGATAGCCGTTGACGGCCGTGACGATGGCCGACACACCGATACCGACCAGGACCAGCCGATAGCCGTGCACGCCCTGCTTCCAGGCCAGCACGTAGATGGCGAGCCCGGTCCCCAGACCGCCCACGAGCGCGCCGAGGGTGACGGCGTTCGCGCTCCCGGAGAACAGCACGATCATGACGAGCGCCCCGGCCGTCGCCCCCTGACCGAGGCCGAGCACGTCAGGGCTGCCCAGCGGATTGCGGGAGATCGACTGGAACAGCGCACCGCCGAGCCCGAGCGAGGCGCCGACCAGCAGCGCGACCAGGACCCGCGGCAGCCGCAGCTCGTTGACGATGAACTCCTGACCGGCATCGCCGCTCCCGACCAGGGTCTTCAGCACGTCGCCGGCCGGGATCGGGAAGTCGCCGGTGCCGATCAGCACGACGCTCGCGGCGAGCGCGGCGAGCAGCAGCAGGAGGACGACGGTGAGGGTCCGGAGGTCCAGGCGCACGGACAGCCCGCCCGGCGTGCGCACGGCACGGTTGGCACGGTTGGTCTTCACAGCTGGGCCGTCCTCCGCCGTCGTACGAGAAAGATGAAGACCGGGCCGCCGAGGATCGCGGTGACGATGCCGACCTGGAGCTCCGCGGGCCGGGCGACGATCCGGCCGAGCACATCCGCGCCGAGCAGCAGCACGGGCGACAGAATCGCCGCATACGGCAGGATCCAGCGCAGGTCCGGCCCGGTGAAGGACCGCACGACATGCGGAACCATCAGTCCGACGAACACGATCGGCCCGCAGGCGGCGGTCGCGGCCCCGCACAGCACGGTGGCGGCGAGCATCGACAGCGCCCGGGTCCGGTTCAGGTTGGCGCCGAGCGCCTTGGCGGTGTCGTCGCCCATGGCCATGGCGTTCAGCGGCCGGGCGAGAGCGAGCGCGAGGAGCGAGCCGACCAGGAAGAAGGGCAGCACCTGTGTGATGGTCTCGTCGGTCGCCGAGGTCAGCGAACCGACCGTCCAGAAGCGCATCTTGCCCAGCGCGGCCTCATCCATGATCATCACGGCCTGGAGATAGCCGTAGAGCGCGGCGCTGATCGCGGTGCCGGCCAGCGCGAGCCGGACCGGCGTGGCCCCCCGGCTGCCGCCCAGGAACCACACGAGCGCCCCGACCGCGGCCGCGCCGAAGAACGCGAACCACACATAGCCGCTCAGGCTCGTCACGCCGAAGTAGGTGAGAGCGGTGACGACCGCCGCCGACGCGCCGGCGTTGATGCCGAGCAGTCCGGGATCGGCCAGCGGGTTGCGGGTGAGCGCCTGCAACACCGCCCCGGACAGGCCCAGCGCCGCGCCGGCGAGGAGCCCGAGGACCGTCCGGGACATCCGTTCGTCGACCACGACGTCGCCGTACGTCCCCGAGTTCTCGAACAGGCCGTGCCAGACCTGTTCCAGGGACAGCTCCTTCGCGCCGACCGCGATGCTCGCCAGCGCGACGAGCACCATGATCGTCGCGGCCACGAGCAGCCCAAAGGCACGTATCACCCGGCGGGTTGGAGGCGCAGGGGTGACGTCCGCGCGCTGTTCGGGAGGACTTTCAACCAACACGGAGGTTAGGTTAGCCTACCCTCCGATCGGATCAAGATCCCGAGTCCGCCGCACGCGACTGCCGAGCCCGTCTCACAACCCCAGCCGCGCCAGCGCCTTCTCCCCGTCCAGCTCGCACACCCCCTCACCGGCCGCCGTCCAGGCCGCCGCACACAGGGCGCGCAGCCCGTCCACGGGCTCGCCGTCACCGTCGAGTTCGAGTTGCTCCGCGCCTGCCGTCGCCGTCCAGCCTCCGCACCGGAATCCGTCGCCCGCCTCGGCGATCTCCGGCTGCCCGGTGAGCAGCCCCCGCAGATCGGCGTCGACATACGTCGGCCGGTGCTGCGGCGGCGCGGCGAGCAGCTGCGGCCCGTCGGTCACGCCGGTCAGCACCAGCAGCGAGTCGACCTCGCCGTTGAACGCGCCCTCGATGTCCGTGTCCAGCCGGTCCCCCACCACCAGCGGCCGCTTCGCCCCCGTGCGCAGGATCGTCTCCCGGTGCATCGGCGGCAGCGGCTTGCCCGCGATCTGCGGCTCGGCGCCGGTCGCGATCCGCACCACCTCCACGGCAGCGCCGTTGCCCGGCGCGATCCCGCGTGCGCTCGGAATCGTCAGGTCGGTGTTCGACGCGAACCACGGCACGCCCGCCGCGATGGCGTAGCACGCCTCGTTGAAGCGCCCCCAGGGCAACTCCGGCCCCCCGAACCCCTGCACGACCGCCGCCGGATCGTCGTCCGCCGACTCGACGGGAACGAGCCCGCGCTCCCGCAGCGCCACTCGCAGCCCCTCGCCGCCGATCACCAGCACCCGGGCTCCCGACGGCACCTGCTCGGCGATCAGCCGCGCCACCGCCTGCGCCGAAGTGATCACGTCCGAGGCCGTCGTGGGTATGCCCAGCGCGGTCAGATGCGCGGCCACGGTGTCCGGGGTCCGCAGCGCGTTGTTGGTGACGTACGCGAGATGCATCCCGCCCGCCCGGGCCGCACCGAGCGAGTCGACCGCGTGCACGATCGCGTTCCCGCCCGCGTACACCACTCCGTCCAGGTCGAGCAGCGCCGTGTCGTACGCCTCGCTGAGCGCCTCTCCACAGCCCTCGGGCCTGGTCCTGACCCCCTGGCTCATTCCGCATCTCTCCTCGGTTCGGCGTCTTTCCCCCGATCATCCCTCATGCCACCGACACACGTACGATGCCGAGATGAACACAGCAGGTCACCCGGAAGCAACGACGCGCCGAGGCCTGGAACTCACCCCGTTCCGAGGGCTCCGCTACGACCCCGACCGGGTCGGCAGCCTGGCCGCCGTGACATCCCCTCCGTACGACGTCGTCGTACGCCCGGACGGCCTGCACCATCTGCAGTCGGCCGACCCGCACAACATCGTCCGCCTGATTCTCCCCGAGGCCGCCACCTCCACCGCCCGCAACGCACAGGCCGCGGACACCCTGCACCGCTGGCTCACCGACGGAGTCCTCACCCCCGACCCGGAGCCCGGCCTCTACGTCTACGAACAGTACGACGGCAACGGCATGCTCCAGCGCGGACTCATCGGCGCCCTGCGGGTCTCGGATCCGACGGAGGGCGTGGTCCTGCCGCACGAGGACGTCATGCCGCACATCGTCGCCGACCGAGCGGCCCTGATGCGCGCCACCTCCGCGAACCTCGAACCCCTCCTCCTGACCTACCGAGGCAACGGCCCGACGGCCGCCACGACCGAAGTCGTGGAACGCACAACCGAGAAGCCCCCTCTGCTCGCCACGACCACGGAGGACGGCTTCAGCCACCGCCTCTGGTCCGTCGCGGACCCCGGCGACGTGGCCCGGATCCAGTCCGACCTCGCCCACCACCAGGCCCTGATCGCCGACGGCCACCACCGCTGGGCCACCTACTGCCTGCTGCGCGCCGAGCACCCGTCCCCCAGCCCCTGGGACTACGGCCTGGTCCTGCTGATCGACACCGCCCGCTACCCCCTGCGTGTCCGCGCCATCCACCGCCTCCTGCACGGACTGCCGGTGGCCGACGCCCTCGCCGCCCTAGACGGCCGGTTCCGCGTACGACACCTCGACGCACCGCTGACCGAGGCGCTTGCCGCGCTCGGCGACGCGGCGTCCGCCGGCAACGCCTTCCTCCTGGCCGGCGACGGCGCCTTCCACCTGGTGGACCGCCCGGACCCGGACCTGCTCTCCCGTACGGTCCCCACCGACCGCCCCACCGCATGGCGCACCCTCGACGCCACGGTCCTGCACGCCACGCTCCTCACCCACGTCTGGCACATCCCCGAGGACTCCCCCGCGCACATCGCCTACATCCACGACGCGTCCGCCACGGTCACCAAGGCGGAACGCGACGGCAGCACGGCCGTACTGATGCACCCCGTCCGCGAGGAAGTCGTACGAGACCTCGCCCGCCAAGGCGTCACGATGCCCCGCAAGTCGACGTCGTTCGGCCCGAAACCGGCGTCCGGGCTGGTGCTGCGCGCACTGGACATCTGACATACGAAGGGGGGCGGGATCCATGTCCGGATCCCGCCCCCCTTCACTCGGGCACGTCAGTGCTTGTCGTCGTCCCGGCCGTCACCGGTCTCGTCACTCAGCTCGCTCTCACTCTCGTCGAGAGCGTCGACGAACTCCACGCCGTCCAGCTCGGCAAGCCGGTCCGAGGCATCCGTGCTGCCGTCCCGGTCCGCCTCGACGGCCTTCGCGAACCACTCCCGCGCCTCGCGCTCCCGCCCGGCCGCGAGCAGTGCGTCGGCGTAGGCGTACCGCAGCCGCGCGGTCCACGGCTGTACGGAGCTGGAGGCCAGCTCGGGGCTCTGCAGCGTCACGATGGCCGCGTCGAGCTGCCCCATGTCACGTCGGGCACCGGCCGCGACCAGCCGCATCTCCACCTGCCCGGCCTTGTCGAGCTTGTGCACCTCGGGCGCACCGGCCATGTCGAGCGCCTTCTCCGGCCGTCCCAGGCCCCGCTCGCAGTCGGCCATGACGGGCCACAGATCGACGTTGCCGGTCATACGCCGCGCCGCACGGAACTCGGCCAGCGCCTCCCCGTACTTCTGGTTCGCGTACGCCGCGAACCCGGCTGCTTCCCGAACGGCCGCCACGCGCGAGGCCAGCCGCAGGGCGACCTTCGAGTAGCCGTACGCCCCCTCGGGGTCCTCGTCGATGAGCCGGGCAACCATCACCAGGTTCTTGGCGACATCGTCCGCGAGCGTCTTCGGCAGGCTCTGCAACTCCTGCCGTACGTCCTGGTCGATCTCGTCGCCGGTCACGTCCTCGGGGATCGGCAGCCGCTTGATCGGCTCACGGTCACGTTCCCGCTCCTCACGGAACCGGCCGCCACCGCCACCGTGCCGGTCGTCGCGGCCACGGAAGCCACCAGGGCGGCCACCACGGTCGTCCCTACGCGGCGCACCACGCCCACCACGGTCGTCCCGACCCCGGTACCCGCCGCGCTCACCCCGGCTGTCGTCGCGGCGCCCGTAGCCACCACGCTCCCCACGGCCCTCGCCCCGACGATCGTCCCGCCGGAACCCACCGCGCTCACCTCGGTCCCCCCGCTCATCCCGCCGGAAACCACGGTCGCGGTCATCACGGCGGTCATCGCGCCGGTCATCGCGCCGGTCATCGCGCCGGTCATCGCGCCGACCGTATCCACCGCGGTCACTGTCACGCCGGACATCGCGCCTGTCGTCGCGGCGGTCGTCCCGACGGACATCACGGCGGTCATCACGGCGGTCGTCGCGGCGGTCGTCCCGACGGACATCACGGCGGTCATCGCGGCGGAAGCCACCACGATCACCACGGTCATCACCACGCCGGTCGTCGCGCCGACCGTACCCGCCACGGTCGTCGTCCCGACGGAAGGAAGGACGGTCACCACGGTCGTCGTCCCGACGGAAAGCAGGACGATCACCGCGGTCGTCCCGACGGAAGCCACCGGGACGGCTGCCACGGTCGTCCCGACGCGGCCCACGGTCACGGTCACCGCGCTGGAAGGACGGACGCGATCCACGGTCACTGTCACGTCGGCCGTATCCGCCCCGGTCACTGTCACGGCGGTCATCGCGCCGGTCGTCGCGGCGGAAGCCACCACGCCCACCCCGGTCATCACCACGCCGATCGTCGCGCCGACCGTATCCGCCACGGTCGTTGTCCCGCCGGAAACCGCCACGGTCACCACGATCGCCGCGGTAGCCGCCTCGGTCGCCGCGATCCCCACCATCCCGTCGCCGCTGGTCGCGCTCCGGTCGGTCCTCGGGTGAGTTGGTGGACATCGGTGACTCCTGTCTTCGGTACCGCAAGTCATTCTCGCGCAGCCGCGTACGCCGCGCGCTCTGGAAAAACAAAAGGACCCCTGGTCCCAGCTGAACGCTGGTGACCAGGGGTCCTTCAAAGATTGTTCGGCGGTGTCCTACTCTCCCACAGGGTCCCCCCTGCAGTACCATCGGCGCTGTGAGGCTTAGCTTCCGGGTTCGGAATGTAACCGGGCGTTTCCCTCACGCTATGACCACCGAAACCCTATTGGTTTCGAGCGAACAAGCACACTCTTCAATTGTCTGTTCGACTCAAAGCCGGCAACTGTTCGTTGCCTCAGAACTGACACAGTGGACGCGAGCAACTGAGGACAAGCCCTCGGCCTATTAGTACCGGTCAACTCCACCCCTTGCGGGGCTTCCATATCCGGCCTATCAACCCAGTCGTCTACTGGGAGCCTTACCCCATCTAGTGGGTGGGAGTCCTCATCTCGAAGCAGGCTTCCCGCTTAGATGCTTTCAGCGGTTATCCCTCCCGAACGTAGCCAACCAGCCATGCCCTTGGCAGAACAACTGGCACACCAGAGGTTCGTCCGTCCCGGTCCTCTCGTACTAGGGACAGCCCTTCTCAAGACTCCTGCGCGCACAGCGGATAGGGACCGAACTGTCTCACGACGTTCTAAACCCAGCTCGCGTACCGCTTTAATGGGCGAACAGCCCAACCCTTGGGACCGACTCCAGCCCCAGGATGCGACGAGCCGACATCGAGGTGCCAAACCATCCCGTCGATATGGACTCTTGGGGAAGATCAGCCTGTTATCCCCGGGGTACCTTTTATCCGTTGAGCGACGGCGCTTCCACAAGCCACCGCCGGATCACTAGTCCCGACTTTCGTCCCTGCTCGACCCGTCGGTCTCACAGTCAAGCTCCCTTGTGCACTTACACTCAACACCTGATTCCAAACCAGGCTGAGGGAACCTTTGGGCGCCTCCGTTACCCTTTGGGAGGCAACCGCCCCAGTTAAACTACCCATCAGACACTGTCCCTGATCCGGATCACGGACCCAGGTTAGACATCCAGCACGACCAGACTGGTATTTCAACGACGACTCCACCCACACTGGCGTGTGGACTTCACAGTCTCCCAGCTATCCTACACAAGCCGAACCGAACACCAATATCAAACTGTAGTAAAGGTCCCGGGGTCTTTCCGTCCTGCTGCGCGAAACGAGCATCTTTACTCGTAGTGCAATTTCACCGGGCCTATGGTTGAGACAGTCGAGAAGTCGTTACGCCATTCGTGCAGGTCGGAACTTACCCGACAAGGAATTTCGCTACCTTAGGATGGTTATAGTTACCACCGCCGTTTACTGGCGCTTAAGTTCTCAGCTTCGCCCACCCGAAGGTGAGCTAACCGGTCCCCTTAACGTTCCAGCACCGGGCAGGCGTCAGTCCGTATACATCGCCTTACGGCTTCGCACGGACCTGTGTTTTTAGTAAACAGTCGCTTCTCGCTGGTCTCTGCGGCCACCCCCAGCTCGGAGAGCAAGTCTCTTCACCGGCGCGGCCCCCCTTCTCCCGAAGTTACGGGGCATTTTGCCGAGTTCCTTAACCATAGTTCACCGAACGCCTCGGTATTCTCTACCTGACCACCTGAGTCGGTTTAGGGTACGGGCCGCCATGAAACTCGCTAGAGGCTTTTCTCGACAGCATAGGATCATCCACTTCACCACAATCGGCTCGGCATCAGGTCTCAGCCACACGTGCGACGGATTTACCTGTCGCACGGCCTACACCCTTACCCCGGGACAACCACCGCCCGGGATGGACTACCTTCCTGCGTCACCCCATCACTCACCTACTAACCGCTTGGTCCGGCGGCTCCACCACTCCGTGCTTGTCCGAAGACGCACACGGCGGTTTCACGGCCTTAGCATCACGATGCTCGATGTTTGACGCTCCACAGCGGGTACCGGAATATCAACCGGTTATCCATCGACTACGCCTGTCGGCCTCGCCTTAGGTCCCGACTTACCCTGGGCAGATCAGCTTGACCCAGGAACCCTTAGTCAATCGGCGCACACGTTTCTCACGTGTGTATCGCTACTCATGCCTGCATTCTCACTCGTCAACCGTCCACGACTCGCTTACGCGGCCGCTTCACCCGGCAGACGACGCTCCCCTACCCATCACAGTCTCCGTTGGGAGTATGTACTGCAATGACACGACTTCGGCGGTACGCTTGAGCCCCGCTACATTGTCGGCGCGGAATCACTTGACCAGTGAGCTATTACGCACTCTTTCAAGGGTGGCTGCTTCTAAGCCAACCTCCTGGTTGTCTCTGCGACTCCACATCCTTTCCCACTTAGCGTACGCTTAGGGGCCTTAGTCGATGCTCTGGGCTGTTTCCCTCTCGACCATGGAGCTTATCCCCCACAGTCTCACTGCCGCGCTCTCACTTACCGGCATTCGGAGTTTGGCTAAGGTCAGTAACCCGGTAGGGCCCATCGCCTATCCAGTGCTCTACCTCCGGCAAGAAACACACGACGCTGCACCTAAATGCATTTCGGGGAGAACCAGCTATCACGGAGTTTGATTGGCCTTTCACCCCTAACCACAGGTCATCCCCCAGGTTTTCAACCCTGGTGGGTTCGGTCCTCCACGAAGTCTTACCTCCGCTTCAACCTGCCCATGGCTAGATCACTCCGCTTCGGGTCTTGAGCGCGCTACTCTACCGCCCTGTTCGGACTCGCTTTCGCTACGGCTTCCCCACCCGGGTTAACCTCGCAACACACCGCAAACTCGCAGGCTCATTCTTCAAAAGGCACGCAGTCACGAGAATGAAGCAAGCTCCATTCCGACGCTCCCACGGCTTGTAGGCACACGGTTTCAGGTACTATTTCACTCCCCTCCCGGGGTACTTTTCACCATTCCCTCACGGTACTATCCGCTATCGGTCACCAGGGAATATTTAGGCTTAGCGGGTGGTCCCGCCAGATTCACACGGGATTTCTCGGGCCCCGTGCTACTTGGGTGTCTCTCAGACGAGCCGCTGACGTTTCGACTACGGGGGTCTTACCCTCTACGCCGGACCTTTCGCATGTCCTTCGCCTACATCAACGGTTTCTGACTCGCCCCACGGCCGGCAGACCGTGGAAGAGAGATCCCACAACCCCCACGACGCAACCCCTGCCGGGTCTCACACGTCGTAGGTTTGGCCTCATCCGGTTTCGCTCGCCACTACTCCCGGAATCACGGTTGTTTTCTCTTCCTGCGGGTACTGAGATGTTTCACTTCCCCGCGTTCCCTCCACATGCCCTATGTGTTCAGGCATGGGTGACAGCCCATGACGACTGCCGGGTTTCCCCATTCGGACACCCCCGGATCAAAGCCTGGTTGACGACTCCCCGGGGCCTATCGTGGCCTCCCACGTCCTTCATCGGTTCCTGGTGCCAAGGCATCCACCGTGCGCCCTTAAAAACTTGGCCACAGATGCTCGCGTCCACTGTGCAGTTCTCAAACAACGACCAGCCACCCATCACCCCGAACCAACCGGTTCGAGTGCACTGGGGCCGGCATCCGAAGGACGAGCAGCGCTCGCACCCTCAGACACCCAACAGCGTGCCCGACCAGCTCCCGTCCGGAGATCATGCGTTCCACGCTCTTGCGAGCAGTACTTGCAGCCTCCGACCCGTGAACCCGGCCGAATAATCAACGTTCCACCCATGAGCAACCACCGCAGGACACTCGCCTGCGTTGTGGCTCTGGACCACCAAGCAAGCTTGGCAGCCTAGATGCTCCTTAGAAAGGAGGTGATCCAGCCGCACCTTCCGGTACGGCTACCTTGTTACGACTTCGTCCCAATCGCCAGTCCCACCTTCGACAGCTCCCTCCCGCGAACGGGTTGGGCCACCGGCTTCGGGTGTTACCGACTTTCGTGACGTGACGGGCGGTGTGTACAAGGCCCGGGAACGTATTCACCGCAGCACTGCTGATCTGCGATTACTAGCGACTCCGACTTCATGGGGTCGAGTTGCAGACCCCAATCCGAACTGAGACCGGCTTTTTGAGATTCGCTCCACCTCACGGTATCGCAGCTCATTGTACCGGCCATTGTAGCACGTGTGCAGCCCAAGACATAAGGGGCATGATGACTTGACGTCGTCCCCACCTTCCTCCGAGTTGACCCCGGCGGTCTCCCGTGAGTCCCCAGCACCACAAGGGCCTGCTGGCAACACGGGACAAGGGTTGCGCTCGTTGCGGGACTTAACCCAACATCTCACGACACGAGCTGACGACAGCCATGCACCACCTGTACACCGACCACAAGGGGGCGCCTGTCTCCAGACGTTTCCGGTGTATGTCAAGCCTTGGTAAGGTTCTTCGCGTTGCGTCGAATTAAGCCACATGCTCCGCCGCTTGTGCGGGCCCCCGTCAATTCCTTTGAGTTTTAGCCTTGCGGCCGTACTCCCCAGGCGGGGAACTTAATGCGTTAGCTGCGGCACCGACGACGTGGAATGTCGCCAACACCTAGTTCCCACCGTTTACGGCGTGGACTACCAGGGTATCTAATCCTGTTCGCTCCCCACGCTTTCGCTCCTCAGCGTCAGTAATGGCCCAGAGATCCGCCTTCGCCACCGGTGTTCCTCCTGATATCTGCGCATTTCACCGCTACACCAGGAATTCCGATCTCCCCTACCACACTCTAGCCAGCCCGTATCGAATGCAGACCCGGGGTTAAGCCCCGGGCTTTCACACCCGACGTGACAAGCCGCCTACGAGCTCTTTACGCCCAATAATTCCGGACAACGCTTGCGCCCTACGTATTACCGCGGCTGCTGGCACGTAGTTAGCCGGCGCTTCTTCTGCAGGTACCGTCACTTGCGCTTCTTCCCTGCTGAAAGAGGTTTACAACCCGAAGGCCGTCATCCCTCACGCGGCGTCGCTGCATCAGGCTTGCGCCCATTGTGCAATATTCCCCACTGCTGCCTCCCGTAGGAGTCTGGGCCGTGTCTCAGTCCCAGTGTGGCCGGTCGCCCTCTCAGGCCGGCTACCCGTCGTCGCCTTGGTGAGCCGTTACCTCACCAACAAGCTGATAGGCCGCGGGCCCATCCTTCACCGCCGGAGCTTTCCACCATCAAAGATGCCCAAGATGGTCGTATCCGGTATTAGACCCCGTTTCCAGGGCTTGTCCCAGAGTGAAGGGCAGATTGCCCACGTGTTACTCACCCGTTCGCCACTAATCCACCCCGAAGGGCTTCATCGTTCGACTTGCATGTGTTAAGCACGCCGCCAGCGTTCGTCCTGAGCCAGGATCAAACTCTCCGTGAATGTTTACCGGTCATCCGGTGCAACACCACGAGAGCGGAACAGCCAGGCGGAATAAGCCCGGCCGTTCACAGCGTCCTCGCTGTGTTATTTCAAAGGAACCTCGCCCCGGCCTGACGGCCGGAGACGGGGTATCAACATATCTGGCGTTGATTTTTGGCACGCTGTTGAGTTCTCAAGGAACGGACGCTTCCTTCGTACTCACCCGAGAGACTCTCTCGCGGCTTTCCTCCGGGCGCTTCCCTTCGGTCTTGCGTTTCCGACTCTATCAGATCCTTTCCGATCCGATTCCCAGTCGGCGGGATTTGTCTTGGGCTTGTGGGCTTTTGCCCGTCAGCCTTTCGACATTCACTACTTTAGCCGATTCCCCACCCGATTCATAATCGGGGTTCTGCGGGTTCGAATTCAGGCATGCAAGCACACCGAAATCGACCCCGCTGAGGGGTTCTCGTAAGTAGTGGGTTGGCCGCTCCGGCTGCTGACAATCGCAGTACCCGGTTCAGCGGCTCGGGCTACGTTACGCACCTTCGAGGGCAGAGTCAACTTCGGCGGCGCCTCGGGACGTGGGCCCGATAGGGGCTCACCGTGGGGTCGTTGGCGATCCAGAAGCGCCAGGGGTGGACGTCCCCGTTGCCACCGTCGCCGGCCACGCCGGTCCGGGGACCATTACGCACCTGGTCAGGGGTGGCCGGGGTACCGACGAGCACCTTCAGTGGTGCCTCGCCGGAGGCGCACGCGTCCGTGCCGTCCAGGGCGCGGCCCACGTCCAGGGCCGTGGCCAGCCGGGCGGGACCTTTGGCCAGTTCCTTGTCGTTTCGGGCCGAGAGTCGACGTCTGCGGGCCAGCTCGGCGCCCTCGATGATCTCGCCGGCGCGGAGCAGGACGGCGCTCGCCTGTCCGTCCGGGCCGCACACCAGATTCATGCAGTGCCACATGCCGTAGGTGAAGTAGACGTACACATGGCCGGGCGGACCGAACATCACGTCGTTGCGGGCCGTGCGGCCGCGATAGGCGTGGGAGCCGGGGTCGTTCGGGCCGTCGTAGGCCTCGACCTCCGTCAGGCGCAGGATGATCGGACCGTCCGGGGTCGTGCGTACGAGGAGGCGGCCGAGGAGGTCGGGGGCCACGTCCAGTACGGGCCGGTCGAAGAATCTCCGGGGCAGGGGCGTACGGTCGGGGGTCGCGATCATGCCGTCCGAGGGTAGTGCAGACGGCTGGGTGCAGCGGGGTGGTCAGGGGACGTTCGCCTTGCCAGGGTGGGGCGCGGAACCGGTCGCGGCCGGATCGCGTTTGTAGTGATCAGAGACGTTAGTGAACGAGGGAGAGACATGGCGTTCAAGAAGCTGCTCGCGAGTCTGGGGGCCGGCGGCGCTTCGGTCGAGACGGTGCTGACCGAGGTCAACGTGGTTCCGGGCGGTGTCGTCCAGGGTGAGGTGCGGATCCAGGGCGGGTCCGTGAACCAGCAGATCGAGGCGCTGTCTGTGGGGCTGCAGGCCAAGGTCGAGGTCGAGGGTCAGGACACCGAGTACAAGCAGGACATCGAGTTCACGAAGGCACGGCTGGGCGGTGCCTTCGAGCTGCAGGCGAACGCCGTGCACGCGGTGCCGTTCGGGCTGGACATCCCCTGGGAGACGCCGATCACGATGATCGACGGTCAGCCGCTGCGTGGCATGCACATCGGTGTGACGACCGAGCTGGAGATCGCGCGTGCGGTGGACTCCGGTGACCTGGACCCGATCAACGTGCATCCGCTGCCGGCGCAGAAGGCGATTCTCGACGCCTTCATCCAGCTGGGCTTCCGTTTCAAGAACGCGGACATGGAGCGCGGGCACATCCGGGGTACGCGCCAGAAGCTGCCGTTCTACCAGGAGATCGAGTTCCTTCCGCCGCAGCAGTACCGCGGGCTGAACCAGGTGGAGTTGAGCTTCGTGGCCGACGAGCAGGCTATGGACGTCGTGCTCGAGATGGACAAGAAGCCGGGGCTGTTCAGCGAGGGCAGCGACACTTTCCGGTCGTTCCAGGTGGGGTTGCACGACTACCAGGGCACCGACTGGGTGGCGTATCTCAACCAGTGGCTGTCCGAGGTCGGCAGCAAGCGCAACTGGTTCTAGGCTCGGAACCCACTGAACCATCCGATCAGGAGGTACCGAGGTGACCGAGCTCAAGAGGCGGCCGCTCCCCCACGACTTCCATCCGCCCGTGCCGTCGTTCACGGTCACGAGTGAGGACGTCGAGGAAGGCGCGACGCTCAAGGACGCTCAGGTCTACGCGGCCGGCAACACGTCACCGCACCTGCGGTGGGAGGGCTTCCCGCCCGAGACCAAGAGTTTCGCCGTGACCTGCTACGACCCGGACGCCCCGACGGGGAGCGGTTTCTGGCACTGGGTCGTGTTCGACATCCCTGTGTCGGTGACGGAGCTGCCGGCAGGTGCGGGCAGCGGGAAGTTCGAAGGGCTGCCGGAGGGTGCCGTACAGGCGCGCAACGACTACGGCACGAAGGACTTCGGCGGTGCCGCGCCGCCGCCCGGGGACGGGCCGCACCGGTATGTGTTCACGGTGTACGCCGTGGACCAGGAGAAGCTCGGTGCGGACGCGGACGCCAGCCCGGCCTTCGTGGGTTTCAACCTGCGGTTCCACACGCTGGCGCGCGCCCAGCTGATCGGTGAGTACGAGGTGCCCGCCACACCCTGACGTTCACCGAACGTTTGCCCGCCTCTGGTCTTGGACGTGATCAGAGGCGGGCATTTTTGTTGCCGGGGGTCACGGGGACACCCCTGTGGAGCAGCAGATATTGCGTTGTCCATCTCGGCGTGCACGGCCAGAGTTGATCCCAGCCCGCCATGGGGTGGGCCGGTGCACACGGGAGGTGGGCTGGTTATGCGGGACACGCTGGTTCTGAACGCGAGCTTCGAGCCGCTGTCGACGGTGACGTTGAACCGAGCCGTCGTTCTGGTGCTTCAGGACAAGGCCGTCGTCGAGCAGGCCCACCCCGAACTGCGTATGCGCGGAGCCGCGGTCGACATACCGGCGCCCCGGGTGATCAGGTTGTGCAGGTATGTCCGGGTGCCGTTCCGAAGACAAGCGCCGTGGTCGAGGCGGGGTGTCCTGGTGCGGGACCGGCACAGGTGCGCGTACTGCGGGCGGCGGGCGACGACCGTGGACCACGTGGTGCCGCGGTCGCAGGGTGGTCAGGACACCTGGCTGAACACGGTCGCCTCGTGCGCGGAGGACAACCACCGGAAGGCGAATCGGACGCCGGAGGAGGCGGGGATGCCGTTGCTGCGGAAGCCGTTTGAGCCGACGCCGACGGATGCGATGTTGCTGGCGCTGGCCGACGATGACTTTGAGGCGCTGCCGGATTGGTTGGCGCAGTCGGCTGCTGCCTAGACCGTAGGGCTGCGGGTTTGGTTGACCTGCGGGCCGTATGTTGTTGATCGCGCAGTTCCCGCGCCCCTGAGAGGGTGTGGGGAACTGCGCGTTGTAAGGCGGCCGTCAGTCGATGCTTGGCTTCTCTCGGCGTTCGGAGGCTGTGCCGCTGTTGCCCGAGGAGCCCGAACCTCCTGCGTTCGGGGCGAAGTTGCCCATGGCGCCGGAGAGGCCCTTGAGGGCGTCGCCGATTTCGCTGGGGACGATCCAGAGCTTGTTGGCGTCGCCCTCGGCGATTTTCGGGAGCATCTGAAGGTACTGGTAGGAGAGCAGCTTCTGGTCGGGGTCGCCGGCGTGGATCGCCTCGAAGACCGTACGGACGGCCTGGGCCTCGCCCTCGGCGCGCAGTGCGGCGGCCTTGGCCTCACCTTCGGCGCGCAGGATCTGGGACTGCTTCTCACCCTCGGCGCGCAGGATTTCGGACTGCCGGACACCTTCGGCCTGGAGGATCGCGGCGCGCTTGTCACGGTCGGCGCGCATCTGCTTCTCCATCGAGTCCTGGATGGAGGTGGGCGGTTCGATCGCCTTGAGCTCGACGCGGTTGACGCGGATGCCCCACTTGCCGGTGGCCTCGTCGAGGACGCCGCGCAGGGCCGCGTTGATCTCCTCGCGTGAGGTGAGGGTGCGTTCCAGGTCCATGCCGCCGATGATGTTGCGCAGCGTGGTGACGGTGAGCTGCTCGATCGCCTGGATGTAGCTGGCGACTTCGTAGGTGGCGGCGCGGGCGTCGGTGACCTGGTAGTAGATGACGGTGTCGATGTTGACCACCAGGTTGTCCTGGGTGATCACCGGCTGCGGCGGGAACGGAACGACCTGTTCGCGCAGGTCGATGCGGTTGCGGATGGTGT
This sequence comes from Streptomyces sp. F001, assembly GCF_004187715.1. Classification (GTDB taxonomy): domain Bacteria; phylum Actinomycetota; class Actinomycetes; order Streptomycetales; family Streptomycetaceae; genus Streptomyces; species Streptomyces flavusporus. Next base: position 1,205,906 of record NZ_QZWF01000001.1, read on the forward strand.
CGATGAACGGGACGACGATGTTGAGGCCCGCGTTCAGCGTCCGCGTGTAGCGGCCGAAGCGCTCCACGATGGCGGCGCTGGCCTGCGGGATGACTTGGATCGTCTTGATCAGGGCGATGAAGACCAACACCACCAGAATGATCAGGACGATGATGACCGGTTCCATCGTCGTTCCCCGTACCCTTCTTCCGCATCGGCGCTTTCGGCAGTTCTTATGGTGCAGATCTTATGGCTGTTGAAGATCTTGCTGGTCGAGTCTGACAGACCGTCGCGCAGCTCGTGCGGTGTTCGGTCACCTTGCGTCGTGCGAGGTCACATGACGATCGCCGTGGCACCCTCGATGTCCACCACGTCCACTTCCTGGCCTGCCTCGAAGGTGCGGTCGGCGTCGAGGGAGCGTGCCGACCAGACTTCACCGGCCAGCTTGATACGTCCGCCGGAACCGTCGACGCGCTCCAGCACGACGGCTTGTCGGCCTTTCAACGCCTCTACACCGGTGGCGAGTTGGGGACGTTGTGCACGGTGCCGGTTGGCGATGGGCCGTACCACCGCGATGAGGGCCGTCGAGACGACAGCGAAGACCACGACTTGGAAGACGGCGTCACCGCCGAAGATGCCGGCGGTCACCGAGGCCGCGATGGCGCCCACCGCGAGCATGCCCAGTTCGGGCATCGCGGTGATCACGAGTCCTATGCCGAGCCCCGCCGCTCCGATCAACCACCACAGCCACGCGTCGATTTCCACACGGTCATGGTAGGACCGCGGAACGTGCGCGGACAGGGCGCGATCAGGTTGGCAGGTGCTTCTTACCCGTCTCTTTGCGGGTACTTCACCGGCTCAGGACAGCGGGAGGCCCTGGGCGGTCCAGCGGTCGCCGACCTGCTCGACGACGAGTGGGAGGCCGAAGCAGAGGGAGAGGTTGCGGGAGGTGAGCTCGAGCTCGAGGGGGCCGGCCGCGAGGACCTTGCCCTGGCGGATCATGAGGACGTGGGTGAAGCCGGGGGCGATCTCCTCCACGTGGTGGGTGACCATGAGCATCGAGGGGGCGATCGGGTCGCGGGCGAGGCGGCCGAGACGGCGTACGAGGTCCTCGCGGCCGCCGAGGTCGAGACCGGCGGCGGGCTCGTCGAGGAGGAGCAGCTCGGGGTCGGTCATCAGGGCGCGGGCGATGAGGGTGCGCTTGCGCTCGCCCTCGGAGAGGGTGCCGAACTTGCGGTCCAGGTAGTCGGACATGCCGAGGCGGTCCAGGAACGCGCGGGCGCGCTGCTCGTCGATCTCGTCGTAGTCCTCGTGCCAGGCGGCGGTCATGCCGTAGGCGGCGGTGAGCACCGTCTGCAGGACGGTCTGGCGCTTGGGGAGCTTGTCGGCCATGGCGATGCCGGCCACGCCGATGCGGGGGCGCAGTTCGAAGACATCGGTGCCGGGGGTGCCGAGGGTTTCGCCCAGGATGGTGGCGGTGCCCTTGCTGGGGTAGAGGTAGCTCGAGGCGACGTTGAGGAGGGTGGTCTTGCCGGCGCCGTTGGGGCCGAGGATGACCCAGCGCTCGCCCTCCTTCACCGACCAGGAGACCTGGTCCACCAGAGCCCGGCCCTCGCGGACCACGGATACGTCCTGAAGCTCCAGAACATCGCTCATGAGCGCGTTGTCTCCCCTTGCAGTGTGGCCGGTCTCGGCTGTCGCGTACGCCTGTGGCTCGGTCTGCCGCGCCGGTGGGCGCAGCCCTCAAGGAAATCTACGCCACCGGTCCGCCGGTCCATTCCCTCGGTCCGGTACTTAGGGTGGAGGCATGCTTTCGGAACCGCGCTCTGGGCGCCTTGCCGCTTGGGGAAATGCCCTTCTTGCCGGACTTGTTTCGCCGGACGACGCCGTGCTCGCCATCGTCGGGGACGATGCCGTGCACCGGGTGGAGGGGCTGCCGGGTGAGTCGGCGCCGGTCGGGCTCACACTTGCGCTGGGGCGGCTGCGGGCGCTCGGAGTGACCGGGCTGCGGGTCGCCCTGCCGGCGCCGGGGCATCCGCTGGGGCTGAGCGGGCCGCCGGAGTTCAATGCGCGGGCGCTGGACGCCGAGGAGGCGGTGATCTGCCACGGCGGTGCGCTCGGGCTGGTGCCGGAGGTGTACGAGGCCGGGCCCGACGGTGATGTCCATGTCGAGGTCGTGTGGCATGTGCTGCCGGTGCGGGAGGCGCCGCCGGCCGATGTGCCGTCGCTCGGGGAGGCGGAGCGGGAGCTGGCGGAGGCGCTGCGGGAGGCGACCGAGGTGCTGACGCGGCTGGACGTGGCCGGGTCGGGGCCGGTGGCGGAGGCGGCGATCGATGCGTATCGGGCGCGGGCCGAGCGGGGGGGGAGGCGTTGGCGCCGGGGTATCCGGGGCGGGCCGTGCGGGTGCTGGAGCTTGCGCAGCGGGTGGGGATGCTGATCTCGGTGGCGTGTGAGAACGGGCACGGGGGTGCGGTGAGTGCATCTGAGATGGCGGCGCGGTCTGAGGCGTTGCGGCCGGTGGAGCGGGTGGCTCGGCGGGCGCAGGTCGCGGCGTACAACTCCGTTGTGGAGGAGCGGGAGCGGGGCGTGAGGTGAGGGTCGGTCGGTTGCTGTGGTGACCGGTGTTGGTGCGGGGCGGGGGGTGGGTGCGCAGCCCGGCGCTGACGAGGTGCCGCCCGCGCCCACCCCTGCCGCCCTGGGCGGCACGACTGCCCGCGGCTCGACGCGGCAAAACTGACCGGCCTCCCGGAGGGAACCCGGGAGGCCGGAGGTCACTGCGGCTTTGCTGTGGACGTCAGCGGTTGATGCCCAGGTTGCCGAAGGCCGGGTTCAGCACGCCGATGACGTTCACGCTGTTGCCGACCGCGTTCACCGGGATGTGCACCGGGGCCTGGACGACGTTGCCCGAGAGGACACCCGGCGAGCCCACGGCCTTGCCGTCGGCCGTTGCGCCGTCGGTGGCGGAAGCCATTCCGGCACCGGCAGCCATGAGCCCCCCGGCCACCATCGTCACGGCCGCTGCCTTCTTCAGGTTCTTCACTTCTGAGCCCTTCTGATGCGATCGCCGCGGCCAGTCGCCGCAGCACGCACTGAAGAACGGCCGAGTTCGACGAAGGATGCGCCATTCGGGGGACATTCCCACGACGGTATGAATCTCAGCCCGGAGCGGAACCCTCCGTATTGCCGGACGAGCGTACTGATCAGCCGGTCACCCCGTGGCGTACGGCCCACAGTGCCGCCTGGGTGCGGTCCGCCAGGTCGAGCTTCATCAGGATGTTCGAGACATGGGTCTTCACCGTCTTCTCGGACAGCACCAGCGCGCGGGCGATCTCGCGGTTGGAACGGCCGTCGGCTATCAGGCCGAGCACCTCGCGTTCCCGCTCGGTGAGCGAACCCGCCCTGCCCGGGCCGGAGTTGGCCTCCTCCTGGGACAGCAGGGCGCCTGCCACCTCGGGCTGGAGCAGGACGTGCCCCGCGTGCACCGAGCGGATGGCGCCGGCCAGCGCATCGGGATCGACGTCCTTGTACACATAACCGGCGGCGCCCGCGCGCAGGGCCGGGACCACCGTGCGCTGCTCGGTGAAGCTCGTGACGATCAGCACGCGCGCGGGATTGTCCAGCTCGCGGAGTCTGCGCAGCGCCTCGACGCCGTCCATGCCGGGCATCTTGACATCCATGAGAACGATGTCGGGCTTGAGCTCCTCGGCGCGGGCGACGCCCTCGGCGCCGTCGGCGGCCTCACCCACCACCTCGATGTCGTCCTGCACCTCGAGAAAGGTACGCAGACCCCGGCGGACCACCTGGTGGTCGTCGACGAGCAGCACCTTGATCGCTTCAGCCACCGGGGGCCTCCATCTCGATGGTGGTGCCCTTTCCGGGCGCCGATTCCACAGTGAGCGTGCCGCCGATCCCGCTCGCCCGGTCCCGCATGGAGACCAGACCGAGGTGGCGTCCCGCCCGGCGCACCGTGCGGGGTTCAAAGCCGCTGCCGTCGTCCGTGACCCGCAGGACGGCACCGCTGCCGCGCCTCTCCAGGGTCACGTCGACCCGGTCGGCCCCGGAGTGCCGCAGGGCGTTGTGCAGGGCCTCCTGGGCGACCCGCAGCATGGCCTCCTCCTGGGCGGCGGGCAGGGCGCGCACACCTCGGCCGGTGAAGGTCACATGCGCGGTGTGGGCGCGGTCGAGGACCTGGATCTGGGTGCGGAGGGTGGCGACGAGGCCGTCCTCGTCGAGGGCTGCGGGGCGCAGTTCGACGACGGCGGCGCGCAGTTCGTCGGCGGCCTCGGCAGCGAGTGCGGCCACCTGTTGCAGTTCGCCCTTGGCGCGGGCCGGGTCGCGGTCGACGAGGGCCGCGGCGGCCTGTGCCGTCAGGCGCAGGGAGAACAGTTTCTGGCTGACCGCGTCGTGCAGTTCGTGGGCGAGGCGGGAGCGCTCCTCGGCGATGGTCAGCTCGCGGCTGCGTTCGTAGAGGCGGGCGTTGGTCAGGGCGATCGCGGCGTGCTGGGCGAGGATGGCCAGCAGTTCCTCGTCGTCCGCGGTGAATCCGCAGCCGCCTTGCGGTTTGGAGCAGTTTTTATTTGCCAGGAACAGTGCGCCGATGACCTCGTCGCCGTCTCGGATGGGCAGGCCCAGGAAGTCGGACAGCTCGGGATGGGCCGAGGGCCAGCCCTCGAAGCGCGGATCGGTGCGGACGTCGCCGAGGCGCTGTGGCTTCGCGTCGTGGAGCATCGCGGCGAGGATGCCGTGCTGGCGCGGGAGGGGGCCGATGGCCCGCCACTGGTCGTCACTGACCCCGTCGACCACGAACTGCGCGAACCCGCCGTGGTCGTCCGGGACGCCGAGCGCGGCGTACTGCGCGTCGAGCAGCTCGCGGGCCGAGGCGACGATCGTCTTGAGGACGTCGCGCACCTCGAGGTGCCTGCTCATGGCCAGCAGCGCGGAGCTCACCGCGGCGAGGCCGGACCGGGGGCCGTGACTCATGCCCTCACGGTACCGGCGGGCTGTGACACCGCGGATCGGACCGGTGACGGCAGCCGCCTAGGACGGTGGGCCTAGGACCGGGGTTGTGGCCGGGTGGATTAGGTCGAAGGGCCCCGACGGTCTGCGGCCCGCGGCCGAGGCGGGGCGGGCGGTCCGGTTCCTACGTTGAGGGCACGCCGATCGAGCGGCGTCCAGGACGAGGGGACGTGTGTCATGCCGGTAGCGATCATCACGGGGGCATCGAGGGGGCTGGGGCGGGCGCTCGCCGAGGCCCTCGCCGGGCGCGGCTGGGATCTGGTGCTCGACGCCCGTGGGGCCGAGGCACTGCGGGAGACGGCGACGGCGCTCGCGGCGTACGGGACCCGGGTGGAGGCCCTGCCCGGCGATGTCACGGACGCCGGGCATCGGGCCGGGCTGGTGGCGGCGGCCTGGAAGCTGGGCGGCGTCGATCTGCTGGTGAGCAACGCGAGCGCGCTGGGCGCCGAGCCGCTCGTACGCCTGCAGGAGCTGCCGCTGGACGGGCTGCGGCGGGCGCTGGAGGTGAACCTGGTGGCCGCGCTGGGCCTGGTGCAGGAGGCGCTGCCGCTGCTGAAGGCGGCCGAGGCGGGGGCGGTGATCGCCGTCAGCTCGGACGCGGCCGCCGAGCCGTACGAGACGTGGGGCGGCTACGGGGCGTCCAAGGCGGCTCTGGACCATCTCGCAGCGGTGCTGGCCGTGGAGGAGCCGGGGCTGCGGGTCTGGGCGGTCGACCCCGGTGACATGGCCACGGACCTGTACGCGGCGGCTGTACCGGACGACGGTGATCCGAGGCCGGAGCCCGCCGGTGTGGTGCCGGCGTTCCTGCGGCTGCTGGACGAACGGCCGGTGAGCGGCCGCTACGGTGCGCCGGCCCTGCTGGAGGGGGATCGATGACGCCGGCCGTCCGGGTGCCGGAGGAGTTGTCCGCGCGGGTGCCGGTGGAGCAGCGGGGGCCGGGACTGGACCGGGATGCCGTACGGCTGCTGGTGTCGCGGGGCGCGGAGGTGTCGCATCACGCGTTCGTGGAGCTGCCGCGGTTGCTGCGGGCGGGGGATCTGCTGGTCGTCAACACATCGCCGACCCTGGCCGCCGCGGTGGACGGGCGGATCGGGCACGCGCGCGTGGTGGTGCATTTCTCGACGCGCGGGGACGACGGGCGGTGGGCGGTCGAGCTGCGGGATCCGGACAGGAAGGGCACCACGCGCGCGCGTGCGGGCGGCCCTGCGGGGACAGAGGTGCGGCTGCCCGGGGGCGTGCGGCTGGTGGTGGAGGAGCCACTCAGTGCACGGGGCGAGCGGCTGTGGTGGGCGCGGCCGTCCGGGGCGGGGGTCCTTGGGATGCTGCGGGCGCACGGGCGGCCGATTCGTTACTCCTATACGGAGCGGGACCAGCCGTTGTCCGTCTACCAGACGGTGTTCGCGCTGCCGTCGGCCGACGGGGCGGGCAGTGCGGAGATGCCGAGTGCGGCGCGGCCCTTCACGGTGCGGATGGTGACGGAGCTGGTGAGCCGAGGTGTGCAGTTCGCGCCTGTGACACTGCACACAGGGGTGGCGTCGGCGGAGGCACACGAGTCGCCGTATCCCGAGCGTTTCGCCGTGTCGGGGGCGTCGGCTCGGCTGATCAATGCGGTCAAGGCCGATCAGAAAAGGCGCGAAGCGCTTCCTTGGAAGGGTGGTGGCGGGAGACGGGCGGGCGGCAGGGTCGTCGCCGTCGGGACGACGGCCGTGCGGGCCGTGGAGTCGGCGGTCGGAGCCGACGGGGTCGTACACGCGCGTGAAGGGTGGACGGATCTCGTCGTCACCCCGGAGCACGGGGTGCGGGTGGTGGACGGGCTGCTGACGGGGCTGCACGAGCCGGAGGCCTCGCATCTGCTGATGCTGGAGGCGGTCGCGGGGCGGGCGGCGATCGACCGCGGGTACGAGGAGGCCCTGCGCGGACGCTACCTGTGGCACGAGTTCGGAGACGTGCATCTCCTGCTTCCGGCAGAAGGTGCTCACGCAGAGCATTTCTCACGCAACTGTTGGTGAGACCGTTGCGCGGTCCATGTGAGCCCGCGCATAGGGTGCAGATCACGTACGAAGGTGCATAGGAGATAAACCCCCTCACGCCGAGCGGGACAGATGGTCCAATCTGTCCCGTTTTGTCATTTCGGTATCTACTACGCGGGGTAGTACGTCACACCTTTGCCTGGAAATTTTGCGGCCGCTAACAATGGCTGCCGTCGCTCAGCGCCGTGGGTTTCGGCCCGCGGCGTTCGTGCGGGAAGAACCGATTCCCCCGCTGGACGTAGAGCGACCTCCGCGCTATTCGAAGAGGTCCATCAGCCATGCCCAAGAACACCAAGCTTCGCGAGCGTGCTCGCGCGCTGACCAAGAACCACAAGATCGCCCTCGCCGGTGTCGCCACGCTCGGCGCCGCCACCCTCGCGTTCTCGGCAGTTCCCTCGGGCGGGCAGACGACCACGATCGACGCCGCCTCCGCGTCCCCGGTGGCCTACAGCTCCGAGCGGGTCAAGGACGTCAAGGCCAGCGTCACCGACCAGCTGGCGGTTGCCAGTGTGAAGGTCGAGGCGATCGAGGCGAAGAAGAAGGCCGCCGCCGAAGCCGCCGCCAAGAAGAAGGCCGCAGCCGCCGAAGCCGCCGCCAAGAAGAAGGCCGCAGCCGCGATGAAGGCCGCCGCTGAGCGGAAGGCGGAGCTGGCGCGTCAGGCGAAGGAGGCCGCGAGCCGGTCCGTGCAGCGTGTCCAGGTCCAGCAGGTCGCCGCGAAGGCGACCTACGCCAACAACCTCGACGGCTGGATCCGGCAGTCGCTGGACATCATGAAGAGCAAGGGCATCCCGGGCTCCTACAACGGTCTGCACCGCAACATCATGCGGGAGTCCTCGGGCAACCCGAACGCCATCAACAACTGGGACATCAACGCCGTCAACGGCGTCCCGTCCAAGGGCCTGCTCCAGGTGATCCCGCCGACCTTCAAGGCGTACCACGTCCCCGGCACGTCCTGGAACATCTACGACCCGGTCGCCAACATCACCGCCGCCGCCAACTACGCGGCCGACAAGTACGGCTCGATCGACAACGTCTTCGGCGCGTACTGACGAAACCGCGCGGACCGAGGCCGGCGCGGACCTCCGGTCGCGCACGCCGAAGGGCGGCACCCCTCCTGACCGGGTGCCGCCCTTCGGCGTCGTACGAACTCCTTGCACGCGCCTACTTGCGCATGACCTCGGGCTCGTGGCGGCGCAGGAAGCGGGCCACGAAGAAGCCGCAGATCACCCCGAGGGCGAGCAGGGCGGCCATGTCCATGCCCCATGTGCCGACGGAGTGCTCCCACAGCGGGTCGTTGTCGGCGCCCTCCTCGGGCGGGCTGATCTTGTTGAAGTCCAGCGTGGCACCCGCGGCGGCGACCGCCCAGCGGGACGGCATCAGGTACGAGAACTGGTTGACGCCGACCGTGCCGTTCAGGGCGAACAGGCAGCCCGTGAAGACGACCTGGATGATCGCGAACATGACCAGCAGCGGCATGGTCTTCTCGGCCGTCTTCACCAGGGACGAGATGATCAGACCGAACATCATCGAGGTGAAGCCCAGCGCCATGATCGGCAGGGAGAGCTCCACGAGCGTGAGCCCGCCGAGGACCAGGCCCTCCTCCGGGAGCTCCCGGCTGGAGAAGCCGATGACGCCGACCAGCAGGCCCTGCAGCACAGTGATCATGCCCAGCACGAACACCTTGGACATGAGGTACGCGGACCGGGACAGGCCGGTCGCGCGCTCCCGCTCGTAGATCACCCGTTCCTTGATCAGCTCGCGGACGGAGTTGGCGGCGCCGGCGAAGCAGGCGCCGACCGCGAGGATCAGCAGGACCGTGGTGGCCGTCCCGTTCGGGATGATGCGCCCGGTCTGCGGGTTGGCCGGGTTGGGCAGCAGGCCGTTGTCGGGGTCGATGAGCAGGCTCACCGCGCCGAGCACGGCCGGCAGGATCAGCATCAGCGCCAGGAAGCCGCGGTCGGAGGCGATCACCGAGACGTAGCGGCGCACCAGGGTGACGAACTGGGACATCCAGCCCTGCGGCTTCGGCGGTTTCATCGCCTGCATCGGCGGCATCTGTACGGACTGTGCGGCGACGGCGTCGATGTCCGCGGCGTACATCTGGTAGTGCTGCGAGCCCTTCCAGCGGCCCGCCCAGTCGTAGTCGCGGTAGTTCTCGAAGGCGGAGAAGACGTCGGCCCAGGTGTCGTAGCCGAAGAAGTTCAGCGCCTCCTCGGGCGGACCGAAGTAGGCGACCGAACCGCCCGGGGCCATCACGAGGAGCTTGTCGCACAGTGCCAGTTCGGCCACGGAGTGGGTGACGACGAGGACCGTACGGCCGTCGTCGGCGAGGCCGCGCAGCAGTTGCATGACATCGCGGTCCATGCCCGGGTCGAGGCCGGACGTCGGTTCGTCGAGGAAGATCAGCGACGGCTTGGTGAGCAGCTCCAGGGCGACCGAGACACGCTTGCGCTGGCCGCCGGACAGGGACGTGACCTTCTTGTCCTTGTGGATGTCGAGCTTCAGCTCGCGCAGCACCTCGTCGATCCGGGCCTCGCGTTCCTGTGCCGTCGTGTCGGCGGGGAAGCGCAGCTTGGCCGCGTACTTGAGGGCCTTCTTGACGGTCAGCTCCTTGTGCAGGATGTCGTCCTGCGGGACCAGACCGATGCGCTGGCGCAGCTCGGCGAACTGCTTGTAGAGGTTCCGGTTGTCGTACAGGACCTCGCCCTGGTTGGCGGGCCGGTAGCCGGTGAGCGCCTTGAGCAGGGTCGACTTGCCGGAGCCGGACGGGCCGATCACCGCGATCAGCGACTTCTCCGGGACGCCGAAGGAGACGTCCTTGAGGATCTGCTTGCCGCCGTCGACCGTGACGGTCAAGTGGCGGGCGGAGAAGCTGACTTCACCGGTGTCGACGAACTCCTCGAGCCGGTCGCCGACGATGCGGAACGTCGAGTGGCCGACGCCCACGATGTCGGTCGGGCCGAGCAGTTGGGATCCGCCCTTGGGGATCGGCTGGCCGTTGACGTACGTGCCGTTGTGCGATCCCAGGTCGCGGATCTCCATGCGACCGTCGGGCGTCGAGTGGAACTCCGCGTGGTTGCGGGAGACCTGGAGGTCGGAGACGACCAGGTCGTTCTCCAGGGCGCGGCCGATGCGCATGACGCGGCCGAGCGCGAACTGGTGGAACGTGGTCGGGCTGCGGTCGCCGTAGACCGGCGGCGCCCCCGCGCCACCACCGGGGCCCTGCTGGTGCGGGATCTGCGGAGCGGCCTGCTGAGGCTGCTGCCAGCCGGCCTGCGGGGCCTGCTGCTGCGGCGCCTGCTGCGGCGCCTGCTGGGACCAGCCAGGATTGGCGCCCTGAGCGGCGTACGGCTGCTGCTGGGGCTGTGCCTGAGGTGCGACAGCCGCCGCGTCGCCGGACAGGTTCAGCTGCGGTCCGTCGGTCGCGTTGCCCAGGTTGACGGACGAGCCGGGGCCGATCTCCATCTGGTGGATCCGCTGCCCCTGCACGAACGTGCCATTGGTGCTGCCATGGTCTTCTATGACCCAACTGCGGCCGTTGAAGCTGACCGTGGCGTGCCGCCAGGAGACCCTGGCGTCGTCGAACACGATGTCTCCCTGCGGATCGCGTCCGAGTGTGTATGCCCTGGACGCGTCGAGCGTCCAGGTTCGTCCATTGGTTTGCAGTACGAGTTCCGGCACTCCATGCCCCACTGAGTTGTCCCCCGAGTTACCCCCATCACAGGGAGTCTAGGGATGTCGAACATCGGGGGGAACTATTTCAGGAGCGTCCCCCTGACCGAAAGTCGGGCCTTGTGAAGACCGCGTACGGGCGCAACGACTCGTCCCGTTGACGGGGTTGAAACCGGCCCGGAGAGTGGTAATCCCACGCGAGGGGGACATGCACGGTGGCGACACCGTGCCGCGGATCGGGGGGTCTGCCATGAGCGGCGAGAACGCCGAGAGCGCGGAGTACGGCAGGAAGCTGCCGTGGGTCGACATCCTGCTGTCCGCGATCGCCTCCGTGAGCTGGGCGTTGATCGGGATGGCGGGCACGGCGGCACTCGGGCTGCATCTGCTGGAGGCGGACTCGGCCGGTTCGCTGGGGCCGATGACCGCGGCGGTCGTGGCGCTCGGGGCGGGGGGTTCGGTCACGCCGTCGGGAGATGTGTCCGCGTTCGGACTGTCAGGCGCCGAGGCCACGACGGCCCTCGAGATCACGCCACTGGGTGTGAGTCTGGTCGGTGCGCTCCTTTTGTCCTGGTTCTTCTTACGGTCCCTGCGTACGGCGGGAGTTGTGGTCGCCCCGGCCGAACTCCTCGCGCGCGCGGGCGCGGTGGTCGCTCTGTTCGTGGCGACGCTGGGCGGGCTGGCCTGGGCGGGGCACGACGTCATCACGATCGACGGCGGCTCCCTGGGGCTGGACGAGCTGCCCGGCGGCTCGGGCTCCGACGGCATCGAGATCCCCGGGCTCGGGGACGTCGGGGACATCGGCGGTCTGCTGCCCGACCGGGTCGGCGACCTCATCGACGCTCAGGCGGCGGTCGGGTTCACCGTGGACACCGCACCCACGCTGCTGGGCGGCTTGGGCTGGTCGGCCGGGGTCCTGCTGATCGCCCTGCTGGCCTCGCGCCGCACTCCCCTGCCGCGCGGCTGTCAGGCCGTGCACCGGGTCGTACGGCCGGCCGTGTCGGCGCTGGTCGCGGTGCTGCTGGTGGCCGTGGCGGCCGGGCTCGCGGCGGCGGCCTACGCGGCGATCGGCGACGACCACCCGAAGCGGATCGCGGGGGCCGCGCTGCTTGGCGCGCCGAACGGCGTGTGGCTGGGGATTCCCCTCGGGCTGTTCGTGCCGTGGGACGGGGAGGCCTCGGGAGCGCTGACCCGTTTTCTGCCGGATCCGCTGGACGACCTGCTCGTCGACTCCGACCAGCCGGTCACGCTGGGGCGGCTGGCCGAGCTGGACGGGCGGGTGTGGCTGCTCGGCGTGGCGGCGGCGTTGATGATGCTGCTGGCGGGCGTGTTGCAGGGGGTGCGGACGCCGGTACGTGATCAGGGCGCCCTCGGCTTCGCCGGGCGGTGTGCGCTGCGGCTGGGGGTCGTGACCGCGCTGGCGCTGCCGCTGCTCGGCCTGCTGACGGAGGTGTCCCTGGACGCCTCGCTGTCCGTGCTGGGGTTCGACGCGTTCGGGGCGGGGGTCGAACTGCAGGGGCACCTCGGGATGGCGCTGCTGCTCGGCGCCCTGTGGGCGCGGGGGCGGGTGCCGTCGGCGCGCTGCTGGCGTACGCGACCGGGGCCGCGGGCGGCAGGCGGCGCCGTTGGCACGCGGTGACGGGGCGGGGGGCGCCCGTTCCTGCGGGGGTCGGGGCCGTATGCGCCCAGTACGCCGTACCGGCCGCCGAACCCTGACACCAATCCCTATCTGCGGGTGCCGGAGGGGCTGCGGGAGCGCGAGGACGTACGGCCCGAGGGGGCTCCGCGGGGCGACGACGTGTACGGCGCTCCCACGGTCGCCCGGCCCTTCGATCCGCCTCCGCGGCGTCCGGGACCGCCGTCGTCCGGGTCGCTCGGGAAGCGGCCGCCGGAGGGGCCACCACACCCGCCGCCCGGCCCTCCGCCGCCGGGGCGGCCCAAGGGCCCGCCGCGGTGAGCCGCAGGACGGCGGAGGCCGGGCCGACCGGGGCGGATGGCTCGGTCGTGTCGACCACGTCGGGCGATGGCTCTGCCACCGTCGCCCGGCCCTTCGATCCGGCTCCGCGGCGTCCGGGACCGCCGTCGTCCGGGTCGTCCGGGAAGCGGCCGCCGGAGGGGCGGGCGGAGGCCGGGCCGACCGGCGCGGGTGGCTCGGTCGTGGCCGACTCGTCGGGTGCGCGCCACCGGAGCGACATCCAGTGTTATCCACTGTTCCGTGTCCGCTAAGCGGACCTCAGGGGCGACAGGCACGGGGTGCCGGTTACGGTGGGAACACCATGAGCGCTTCGCAGACCTCTGACGTCCCGACTCTCCTTGTCAAGATCTTCGGCAAGGACAGGCCGGGCATCACGGCCGGACTCTTCGACACCCTCGCCGCCTACTCCGTCGACGTGGTCGACATCGAGCAGGTCGTCACGCGCGGCCGGATCGTGCTGTGCGCGCTCGTGACCGAGCCTCCCCGCGGGCTGGAGGGCGATCTGCGGGCGACCGTCCACAGCTGGGCGGAGTCCATGAAGATGCAGGCGGAGATCATCTCCGGCCGTGGCGACAACCGGCCGCGCGGCCTCGGCCGGTCGCTGGTGACGGTGCTGGGGCATCCGCTCACCGCGGAGGCGACGGCCGCGATCGCCGGCCGGATCACCAGGACCGGCGGCAACATCGACCGTATCTTCCGGCTCGCCAAGTACCCCGTGACAGCGGTCGAGTTCGCGGTGTCGGGCGTGGAGACCGAGCCGCTGCGCACCGCCCTGGTCATGGACGCCGCGGCGCTCGGCGTGGACGTGGCGGTCGTCGCTGCGGGCCTGCACCGGCGCGCTCAGCGCCTGGTCGTGATGGACGTGGACTCCACGCTCATCCAGGACGAGGTGATCGAGCTCTTCGCCGCGCACGCCGGCTGCGAGGCCGAGGTCGCCGAGGTGACGGCGGCCGCGATGCGCGGGGAGCTGGACTTCGAGCAGTCGCTGCACGCGCGCGTGGCGCTGCTCAAGGGGCTGGACGCGTCGGTGGTGGAGAAGGTGCGCAGCGAGGTGCGGCTGACGCCGGGCGCGCGCACGCTGATCCGGACGCTGAAGCGGCTCGGGTACCAAGTGGGCGTTGTCTCGGGCGGGTTCACCCAGGTCACCGATGACCTCAAGGAGCGGCTGGGGCTCGACTTCGCGCAGGCCAACACGCTGGAGATCGTCGACGGCAGGCTGACCGGCCGGGTCATCGGCGAGATCGTGGACCGGGCGGGCAAGGCGCGGCTGCTGCGCCGGTTCGCCGCGGAGGCAGGCGTACCGCTGGCGCAGACCGTGGCGATCGGCGACGGCGCCAACGACCTGGACATGCTGAACGCTGCGGGGCTCGGGGTCGCCTTCAATGCCAAGCCGGTGGTGCGCGAGGCGGCGCACACGGCGGTGAACGTGCCGTTCCTGGACACGGTCCTGTATCTGCTGGGCGTGACCCGTGAAGAGGTGGAGGCGGCGGACACGCACGACGAGGACTGAGCCCACCGCCGCAGGGAAGGGCCCCGGCACTGCGAGCGTGCCGGGGCCCTTCACCTGGACGGGATCACTCGGACGGCGCCCAGTAGTCGAGCAGGGTGGCCGCCCCCGGTTCCAGGGTCTTCCAGGAGCCGGTGAAGGTCAGCACGGCGAAGGCGGCGGCCGGGAAGCCGCGGCGGCTCATCCGCTCCCGGGCGTCCTCGTCGGCGGAGCCCGCCAGGACCTCGGCGAGTCCCTGCACGCCGGGGTTGTGGCCGATCAGGAGAACGTTCTGCGCGTCGTCGGGGGTTTCGTTGAGTACGGCGATCAGCTCGCCGGGCGAGGCCTCGTAGATCCGCTCCTCGTAGACGGTTTTCGGCCGCTGCGAGAACTCGTGGACGGCGAGCTTCCAGGTTTCGCGGGTCCGGATCGCGGTGGAGCAGAGGGCCAGGTCGAAGGGGATACCGGAGTCGGCCAGCTTGCGTCCGGCGACGGCGGCGTCCTTGCGGCCCCGCTCGGCGAGCGGCCGCTCGTGGTCGTTCACCTGTGGCCAGTCGGCTTTCGCATGCCGGAAGAGGACAATCCTGCGGGGTTCTGCGACGCTCATGAGATCCAGCTTCGCATGAAAACAGGCCATGGGGCGCAGGGAGTTGACGGGCGGCTTCGCCCGTGCTCAGCGGGCCATCAGCTGCTGGGCACGCTCGACGAGGTGGGTGACGGCGGGCTCGCCGGTCGCCGCGTGGGCGTCGGAGGGGTTCAGCATCAGGCCCAGCAGCGCGACGAAGGCGACTACCGGCAGGGCAAGGGCCCACCAGGGCAGCCGGATGTCGACGCGGCCCGTGGTCGCCGGGTGGGGCCGGGTGTGCGTGCGGGCCGACATGATGCCTCCGTGGGTCCGTCCTCGATGGGTCGTGGTCCGCGTCGCGCGGCCACAGTTCGAAGCTACGGAAACAAGAGCCGCCAACCCATCCGGTGATCCACCCACTTGACCCTGACCCTCACCCCCTAAGGGATGGGGGGCTAGCACCACCATGGCGACACAGAGGGGCAAGGGGTCACGGCGCGGCGATCGACGCCACGATGGCGATGATCACGAAGATGGCGAAGAACGAGCCGAAGACGAGCAGCATCTTCTTCTGGCCGTTCTGGGGGTTCGGATCGAGCACTGGCATGCGGCAAGTCTCCCACCCCGCGCCCGCGCCTCCTCCGCCGGGGTCAGCGGGCCGCCTCCGCCTCCACCGTGCGGTTGCGGCCCGCGAGGACACCCACCGCCATCTGGGGGATCATCAGGCCGGCCATGAGGGCGATGGGCAGCCCCCAGCCGCCGCTGTGCTGGTAGAGCACGCCCACCAGGAGCGGCCCCGGGATGGAGATCAGATAGCCGGTGCTCTGCGCGAAGCCCGACAGCTGGGCGACGCCCGCGCCCGTCCTGGCGCGCATCCCGACCATGGTGAGGGCCAGCGGGAAGGCGCAGTTGGACACACCGAGCAGCAGGGCCCAGGCCCAGGCGCCGCCGGCCGGCGCGAAGTACAGGCCGGCGTAACCAGCGAGTCCGCAGACGCCCAGCGCGAGCACGATCGGCCCCTGCTGGGGCAGTCGCGTGGCGAGCCGGGGGATGACGAAGGCCAGCGGCACGCCCATCACCATGGTGACGGCGAGGAGCAGCCCGGCCGTGCCCGCGGCAACGCCCGCGTCGCGGAAGATCTGGGCCATCCAGCCCATGGTGATGTAGGCGGCGGTGGCCTGGAGCCCGAAGAAGACGGCGAGGGCCCAGGCGGTGCGGCTCCGGGTGATCCGCAGCGCGGAAGCGTCCTCGCGCGCGTGCTCCTGCCGGTCGGCCGCCTCTCCGGCGGACGTCGCCCTCCGGTCCCGTACGAGGGCGATCCACGGGAGTACGGCCGCCGCGGCCGGCACGGCCCAGAGTGCGAGCCCGGACTGCCAACTGCCGCCCAGCACCTCGGTCATGGGCACGGTCACCGCGGCCGCGGCCGAGGTGCCGAGGGCGAGCGCCATCGAGTACAGGCCGGTCATCGAGCCGACCCGGTCCGGGAACCAGCGCTTGACGATGACCGGCATCAGCACGTTGCTGACCGCGATGCCCATGAGGGCGAGGGCGCTGGCGGCCAGGAAACCGGCCGTGCCGCCCGTGTACGGCCGGACGATCAGGCCCGCGGTGATGGCCGCCATTCCGGCGCAGACCACGGCGCCGGGGCCGAAGCGGCGGGCCAGCCGCGGTGCCATGACGCCGAAGACGGCGAAGCAGAGCGGCGGTACCGAGGTGAGCAGGCCGGCCACGCTGCCGCTCATGCCGAGCCCGTCGCGGACCTCTTCGAGGAGCGCGCCGAGGCTGGTGATGGCGGGGCGGAGGTTCAGCGCGGAGAGGACGATGCCGAGGACGACCAGGCGCATGGTCCACGCGCGCGCGGGGGACCTCTCCCCCACCGTCGCCGGCGGGCTGGTTGCCGGACCGCTTACGTCCGGGTGCGTCCTCGTCCGGGTTTCCTCGCTCGCCGCCATAGGCCCATCATAGAATCATGGGATGATTGGTTGTCCATCCCTCTGCGGTCCGCTGCCGCCCGTTCCGTGCGAAGGTGGGCCATGCCCCTGAGCCACCCCCGCCGTTCGGCACTGTCCGAGCAGGTCATCGCCGAGCTGCGCAACCAGATCGCCTCGGGCGAGTGGCCGGTCGGCTCCCGCATCCCGACGGAGCCCGAACTGGTCGAACAGCTCGGCGTCGCCCGCAACACGGTCCGCGAGGCCGTCCGGGCGCTGGCGCACAACGGCCTGCTGGACATCCGCCAGGGTTCCGGCACGTACGTCGTGGCGACCAGCGAGCTGGCGGGCGTGATGCACCGCCGTTTCGCGGGCGCAGACCCGCGGCACATCGCCGAGCTGCGTTCCACGCTGGAGTCGGCCGCCGCGAAGCTCGCCGCCGAGCGGCGCACCGAGAAGGACCTCAAGCAGCTCGACACGCTGCTGCGGCGGCGCGAGGAAGCCTGGGAGTCGGGTGACACGGAGGCGTTCGTGGCGGCGGACGCCACCTTCCACCTGGCGGTGGTGGCCGCCTCCCACAACGACGTCATGACCGCGATGTACGCGGACCTGGGCGAGGTGCTGCGGGACTGGCTGCGCGAGGACGTCGGCGAGAAGCTGACACCGGAGACGTACATGGACCACACACGGCTCCTGGACGCCATCCGCGCGGGCGACGCCGAGACGGCGGCGACCGAGGCCGCGGGCTATCCGTTCCAGTGCCGTCCGGGCCGGCTCAGCTCCCCCGGTTCTGGTGGCTGACCCACACCGAGGCGACTTCCTTCCAGCAGCGGCCGGTGAGCCGCACGGTCATCGCGGGCCCGGCGTCCACGGGGGCGCTGTCGGTGTCGAGGTCCCACCAACGGTCGCACTCGATGTGCAGTTGGACGCGATCGGTGTCCACGTAGGGATTGTGGCAGTGGGCCACCACATGGGAGCCCTGGATGCTCGTCCGGCACTCGGCGCCGAAGGGCGCAGCCGTCGGTTCGTCGGCCGGCACGCGCGCGTGGGGCATCGCGCCGTACGGAAGGAGCATGAGGAGAGCTACGGCGACGGTCACTGAGGCCAGGCTGCAGTACAGGCGCACAAGGGGACCTCCTCGGCCGTGCTGGGGAGGGACGCGTGGTGAACGCGAACTCCAGCGTGCCCGGTTGTGACCCGCCCCCGCCCGGCCGGATGGACCGAACGGGGGACACGCGAAGGGCCCGCACCCGGTGGGATGCGAGCCCTTGATCAGCGGTGATCAGGCGCCGATGGCATGCAGGCCGCCGTCGACGTGGATGATCTCGCCCGTGGTCTTCGGGAACCAGTCGCTCAGCAGGGCGACGACACCGCGGCCGGCCGGCTCCGGGTCCTTCAGGTCCCACTCCAGCGGGGAGCGGGTGTCCCACACGGAGGCCAGCTCGCCGAAGCCCGGGATGGACTTGGCGGCCATGGAGCCGAGCGGGCCCGCCGAGATGAGGTTGCAGCGGATGTTCTGCTTGCCCAGGTCGCGCGCCATGTAGCGATTGGTCGCCTCCAGGGCGGCCTTGGCCGGGCCCATCCAGTCGTACTGCGGCCAGGCGAACTGGGCGTCGAAGGTGAGACCGACGACCGAGCCGCCGTTCTGCATCAGCGGCAGGCAGGCCATCGTCAGCGACTTCAGGGAGAACGCCGAGACGTGCATGGCCGTGGCGACCGACTCGAACGGCGTGTTGAGGAAGTTGCCGCCGAGCGCGTCCTGCGGGGCGAAACCGATGGAGTGGACGACGCCGTCCAGACCGCCGAGCTCCTCGCCGACGACGTCGGCCAGGCGCCCGAGATGCTCGTCGTTGGTGACGTCGAGCTCGATGACCTTGGTGGGCTTGGGGAGCTTCTTGGCGATGCGCTCGGTCAGCGTGGGCCGCGGGAACGCGGTGAGGATGACCTCGGCGCCCTGCTCCTGGGCCAGCTTGGCGGCGTGGAAGGCAATGGAGGCCTCCGTCAGCACTCCGGTGATCAGGACGCGCTTGCCCTCGAGAATTCCGCTCATGGTGATCAGTGACCCATTCCCAGTCCGCCGTCAACGGGAATGACGGCTCCAGTGATGTACGAGGCGTCGTCCGACGCGAGGAACCGCACCGTCGCGGCGACCTCCTCGGGCTGCGCGTACCGGCCGAGCGGCACCTGCGACACGATGGTGGCGCGCTGTTCGTCGGTGAGCACCTTGGTCATGTCGGTGTCGACGAAGCCGGGCGCGACGACGTTGAAGGTGATGTTGCGCGAGCCCAGCTCACGGGCGAGGGAACGCGCGAAGCCGACCAGGGCGGCCTTGGAGGCGGCGTAGTTCGCCTGGCCGGGGCCGCCGTACAGACCGACGACCGAGGAGATCAGGACGACGCGGCCCTTCTTGGCGCGCAGCATGCCCCGGTTGGCACGCTTGACGACGCGGAAGGTGCCGGTGAGGTTGGTGTCGACGACCGAGGTGAAGTCCTCCTCGGACATGCGCATCAGGAGCTGGTCCTTGGTGATGCCGGCGTTGGCGATCAGCACCTCGACGGGGCCGTGCTCGGCCTCGATCTCCTTGTAGGCCTGCTCCACCTGCTCGGGGTCGGTGATGTCGCACTTGACGGCGAGGCAGCCCAGTTCGGTGAGGGCGGCCGGCGGCTCCCCCGAACGGTACGTGATCGCAACCTTGTCGCCGGCGTCGGCGAAAGCGCGGGCGATGGCGAGGCCGATGCCCCGGTTGCCTCCGGTGACGAGAACCGAGCGGCTCAACGGATCACCCTTTCGATAGCGGTCTGATACCCCCGCCCGAACACCTGGATGACAGGCGGCTTCACCGAAAACCTATCGTTCGGCCAGCGGTCCGTGACATTCGGGCGCCGACAGTGGCGCAGGGGACTCACTGTTGGATCCCTACAGAAAGCTGCGTACGCCGGACGCAAACGTGTGGCCCGCGCCCCCGCCGACGCGACATGATCGGAGCAACCACCGGTCACACCAACAGGAAGAGACCCAGGTGCCACATACCATCGACGAAGCCTTCACGGCGCTTCCGCTACGCGCCCTGGCCGACGCCGCGCTGGCACGCGCGCGTGCGCTGGGTGCGGAGCACGCCGACTTCCGGCTGGAGCGGGTGCGCAGTGCGTCCTGGCGGCTCAGGGACGGCAAGCCGTCCGGGTCGTCGGACACCACCGACCTGGGATACGCGGTGCGGGTCGTGCACGGCGGGACGTGGGGGTTCGCGTCCGGTGTGGACCTGACCATGGACGCCGCCGCCAAGGTGGCGAGTCAGGCGGTGGCGATGGCGAAGCTGTCCGCCCAGGTGATCAAGGCCGCCGGGTCGGACGAGAGGGTGGAGCTCGCCGACGAGCCCGTGCATGCCGAGAAGACGTGGATCTCTTCGTACGAGATCGATCCGTTCACCGTGCCCGACGAGGAGAAGTCCGGGCTGCTGACCGAGTGGAGCATGCGGCTGCTCGCCGCCGACGGGGTGGACCACGTCGACGCCTCGCTGCTCACCGTGCACGAGAACAAGTTCTACGCCGACACGGCCGGCACCGTGACCACGCAGCAGCGCGTGCGGCTGCACCCGCAGCTGACCGCCGTGTCGGTCGACGAGTCGAGCGGCGAGTTCGACTCCATGCGCACCATCGCGCCGCCCGTCGGGCGCGGCTGGGAGTACCTCACGGGCACCGGCTGGGACTGGGACGCCGAGCTGGCGCAGATCCCCGAGCTGCTGGCCGAGAAGATGCGCGCGCCGAGCGTGGAGGCGGGCGTGTACGACCTCGTCGTCGACCCCTCCAACCTCTGGCTGACCATCCACGAGTCCATCGGGCACGCCACCGAGCTGGACCGGGCGCTCGGCTACGAGGCCGCCTACGCCGGCACCTCCTTCGCCACCTTCGATCAGCTCGGCAAGCTCAAGTACGGCTCCGAGCTGATGAACGTCACCGGGGACCGCACCGCCGAGCACGGCCTCGCGACCATCGGCTACGACGACGAGGGCGTCGAGGGACAGACCTGGGACCTGGTCAAGGACGGCACGCTGGTCGGCTACCAGCTGGACCGGCGGATCGCGAAGCTGACCGGTTTCGAGCGGTCCAACGGCTGCGCGTTCGCCGACTCCCCCGGCCATGTGCCGGTGCAGCGCATGGCCAACGTGTCGTTGCAGCCGGATCCCGCCGGGATGTCGACCGAGGATCTCATCGGCGGCGTCGAGCGCGGCATCTACGTCGTCGGGGACCGGTCCTGGTCCATCGACATGCAGCGCTACAACTTCCAGTTCACCGGGCAGCGCTTCTTCCGGATCGAGAACGGGCGGCTCGCCGGGCAGTTGCGGGACGTCGCCTACCAGGCCACGACCACCGACTTCTGGGGTTCCATGACGGCCGTCGGTGGTCCTCAGACGTACGTCCTGGGCGGCGCCTTCAACTGCGGCAAGGCCCAGCCCGGCCAGGTCGCCGCCGTGTCGCACGGCTGCCCGTCCGCCCTCTTCAGGGGAGTCAGCATTCTGAACACCACGCAGGAGGCCGGTCGATGAGCGCCCCCACGAGCAAGCCGCACGAGATCGTCGAGCGGGCCCTGGAGCTGTCCCGGGCCGACGGCTGTGTCGTGATCGCCGACGAGCAGTCGACCGCCAACCTGCGCTGGGCGGGCAACGCGCTGACCACCAACGGCGTCACGCGCGGGCGCACGCTCACCGTGATCGCGACCGTCGACGGCAAGGAGGGCACGGCGTCCGGGGTGGTGTCGCGGTCCGCGGTGACCGTGGACGAGCTGGAGCCGCTGGTGCGGGCCGCGGAGGCCGCCGCGCGGGGCGCCGGTCCGGCCGAGGACGCGCAGCCGCTGGTCACGGGTGTGCCTCAGTCGCCGGACTTCACAGACGCGCCCGCCGAGACCTCGTCCGCCGTCTTCGCCGACTTCGCGCCGGCGCTGGGTGAGTCGTTCGCACGCGCGCGTGCCGGCGGACGCGAGCTGTACGGCTTCGCCAACCACGAGCTGACCTCCACCTACCTCGGTACGTCGGCGGGGCTGCGGCTGCGCCACGACCAGCCCAACGGGACGCTGGAGCTGAACGCCAAGTCGCCGGACCGTACGCGCTCGGCGTGGGCGGGCCGGTCGACCCGGGACTTCAAGGACGTCGACCCGGCCGCGCTCGACGCCGAACTGGCCGTACGCCTGGGCTGGGCGGAACGGCGCATCGAGCTGCCCGCCGGGCGGTACGAGACCCTGTTGCCGCCGACCGCGGTCGCGGACCTGCTGATCTACCAGATGTGGTCGGCGTCGGGCCGGGACGCGGCCGAGGGCCGGACGGTGTTCTCCAAGCCCGGCGGCGGCACGCGCGTCGGCGAGAAGCTGACCGAGCTGCCGCTGACCCTGCGCAGCGACCCGAACGAGCCCGGCCTGGAGGCGCTGCCCTTCGTGCTCGCGCACTCCTCCAGCGGCGACTCGTCGGTGTTCGACAACGGGCTGCCGCTGGCCCCCACCGAGTGGGTGGGCCAGGGCGAGCTGAAGCATCTGATCACCAGCAGGCACAGCGCCGGGATGTCCGGGCTGCCGCCGGCGCCGGGGATCGACAACCTGATCCTGGAGAACGGGGGCGAGGGCCGCTCCCTGGAGGAGATGGTCGCGAGCACCGAGCGCGGACTGCTGCTGACCTGCCTCTGGTACATCCGCGAGGTCGACCCGGCGACGTTGCTGCTGACCGGCCTGACCCGGGACGGGGTGTACCTCGTGGAGAACGGCGAGGTCGTCGGCGAGGTGAACAACTTCAGGTTCAACGAGTCACCGGTCGGCCTGCTCGGCCGGGCCACGGAGGCGGGGCGGACCGAGAAGACGCTGCCGCGGGAGTGGAGCGACTGGTTCACCCGGGCTGCCATGCCTGCGCTGCGGGTGCCCGATTTCAATATGAGCTCTGTCAGTCGGGGCGTATAACCTCGTATGCGGCGGTCACCCGACTGCCCGAAGATCATCCAAGGAGACACGAGAACCGTGACGGACATCGTCGACGAGCTCAAGTGGCGGGGGCTGTTCGCCCTCTCCACCGACGAGGAAGCACTGCGCAAGGCGCTCGCGGACGGTCCCGTCACGTTCTATTGCGGCTTCGACCCGACCGCGCCGTCGCTGCATGTGGGGCATCTGGTGCAGGTGCTCACCATGCGGCGGCTCCAGCAGGCCGGTCTGCGGCCGCTGGCGCTGGTGGGCGGCGCCACGGGCCTGATCGGCGACCCGCGCCCCACGGCGGAGCGCACGCTGAACGATCCGGAGACGGTCGCCGGCTGGGTCGAGAAGCTGCGCGGCCAGATCCAGCCGTTCCTGTCCTTCGAGGGTGAGAACGCGGCCGTCATGGTCAACAACCTCGACTGGACGCAGAACCTGTCCGCGATCGAGTTCCTGCGCGACATCGGCAAGCACTTCCGCGTCAACAAGATGCTGACCAAGGACTCCGTCGCCCGGCGCCTGGAGTCCTCCGAGGGCATCAGCTACACCGAGTTCAGCTACCAGATCCTGCAGGGAATGGACTTCCTCCAGCTGTACCGGAGGTACGGCTGCACGCTCCAGCAGGGCGGCAGCGACCAGTGGGGCAACCTCACGGCCGGCCTCGACCTGATCCACCGGCTGGAGCCGCACGCCAACGTGCACGCCCTGGCGACGCCGCTGATGACGAAGGCGGACGGCACCAAGTTCGGCAAGACGGAGGGCGGCGCCGTCTGGCTCGACCCGGAGCTGACGACGCCGTACGCGTTCTACCAGTTCTGGCTGAACGTGGACGACCGGGACATCTCCACGTACATGCGGATCCTGTCGTTCAGGTCCCGTGCGGAGCTGGAGGAGCTGGAGCAGCAGACGGAGGAGCGTCCGCAGGCCCGGACCGCACAGCGTGCGCTCGCCGAGGAGCTGACGACGCTGGTGCACGGCGCCGACCAGACGGCCGCCGTGATCGCCGCGTCCAAGGCCCTCTTCGGCCAGGGCGAGCTGACCGGACTGGACGCCGGGACGCTGGCCGCGGCCCTGTCCGAGGTGCCGCACATCCAGGTCGCCGAGCTGGCTCCCGCCGTGGACCTGTTCGCCGGGGTGGGCCTGGTGCCCAGCAAGTCCGCGGCGCGCCGCACGGTCAAGGAGGGCGGCGCCTACGTGAACAACGTGAAGGTCGACTCCGAGGACGCGGTCCCCGCCGAGGAGGACCTGCTGCACGGCCGCTGGCTGGTGCTGCGCCGGGGCAAGAAGAACCTGGCGGCGGTCGAGGTCACGGGAGCCTGAGCGGCTGTATGCGAGCGCAGGGGGCGGCCTTCCGGCACCGGAAGGCCGCCCCCTGCGCCGTACGTCTGTCAGGCCCGCCGCTTGCCGCCCCTCAGCTGCATGTACGCCATGTCGCCGAGGAAGACGATGACGACTGCGGCGACGAGCTGGAAGATATGGCGGCTCCAGTCGATGCCGGGCGTCTCGTCGACGCCGAAGCCCCGGGCGATGGCGTTGCCGGCGATGGCGCCGAGCATGCCAAGGATGGTGGTCAGCCAGAGGGGGCTGTGCTGTTTACCGGGAATGACCGCCTTGGCGATCAGGCCCAGCACGAATCCCACGATGATCGCCCACAACCAGCCCATGGCTGCCTCCTCGTACGGCTCGACGTGAGCATTACACCCAGTTTCGGCCGGTCCCCCGTACGGCGCATGTCGGGTGGACCGTACGCGCCCCTGCGGATGCCGTTCGCGCAGGCAGGGCGGGTACCCGGTCTCGTAGGCGGCGCAGGGGCGGCGTAACGTGGGGGCTGTCCGGCCCCGGTTCCCGCCCGGTGCGGAGCTGGGACAGGCCAGGGAGAGGTCCGATGCGGGCGGATGGTGGAATGTGATGCGGAAGCATGGTGACGGCGGTAACGCCCAGGTGTTCCGGATCACCGGAGCCCGGCAGGGCCTCCAGGATGACGTCCGCGGCCGGCAGCGCCGGTACGTCATCTCGATGTCGGTCCGTACGGTCTCGGTGATCCTGGCCGCCACGCTCTGGAACGTGGAACGGCACGTCGCGATCGTGGCGTTGGTGCTCGGCGCGGTGCTGCCCTATATCGCGGTGGTGATCGCCAACGCCGGGCGGGAGAACGTGCCGTCACTGCCGTCGACGTTCGTGGCCGTACAGCCCCGGCCGATGCTCGCGCCACCGCGTGACGAGGACGACGGGTTCACGGAACCCGTCCCGGAATCCGCCCCTGAAGACGTCCCCGAAGACGTCGTGGGCGATCCGGCGCGCGGACGGCCCGAATAAGATCTGCGCCAAGCTCAGGAAAAGCTCAGATCAATCATGTTGTTCCAGTGCACGGCAAGCGGTTACCCGTGACATACTTCGTACGCGCTCCGCATCCCCCGTCGGAGCGACGGACCGACGCCGGGCAGCTCCCCCCGTGGCTGCTCGGCGTCGCCTTTTCTGCGCAGTGGTGAGACGAACCTGTGAGTGACGAGACCCCGATCTGTTCCGCCAAGGGCTGCCGTGCGACTGCCGTATGGGTGCTGGCCTGGAACAACCCGAAGATTCATACGCCGGAGCGGCGGAAGACGTGGCTCGCGTGCGAGGAGCATCGGGAGCATCTTTCGCAGTTTCTCGGGGTTCGGGGGTTTTTGAAGGACGTCGTCAAGTTCGAGGACTGGGAAGCGCCCCCGGGCGCGTAAGGCCGAAGGCCTCAGCCGCCGATCGCCGACATCGGGCGGTCCGGCTGGATGAACGTCGGGTCGTCCAGGCCCGCGCCTGCCTTCTTGCCCCACATCGCCAGGCGCCAGATGCGGGCGATCTCCTCGTCGGGGGCACCGGAGCGCAGGGCGGCGCGCAGGTCGGTCTCCTCGCGGGCGAACAGGCAGTTGCGTATCTGGCCGTCGGCCGTCAGGCGGGTGCGGTCGCAGGCCGCGCAGAACGGGCGGGTGACGGACGCGATGACGCCGACCACATGCGGGCCGCCGTCGACCAGCCAGCGTTCGGCCGGGGCCGAGCCACGCTTCGCGGAGCCCTCCTCGGTCAGCTCGAAGCGGGTGCGCAGCGAGGCGAGGATGTCGCCCGCGGTGATCATGCCGTCGCGCTTCCAGCCGTGCTGGGCGTCCAGCGGCATCTGCTCGATGAAGCGCAGCTCGTAGTCGTGCTCGACGGCCCAGGCGAGCAGGTCGGGGGCCTCGTCGTCGTTGAGCCCGGGCATCAGGACCGAGTTCACCTTGACGGGGTTCAGGCCCGCCTCCCGGGCGGCGTGCAGACCCTCGATGACGTCCCGGTGCCGGTCCCGGCGGGTCAGCGTCTTGAAGACGTCCGGGCGCAGGGTGTCCAGGGAGACGTTCACCCGGTCCAGGCCCGCCGCCTTCAAAGCGGCCGCGGTGCGCTTCAGGCCGATGCCGTTGGTGGTCAGGGACATCTGCGGGCGCGGCTCCAGCGCGGCGACGCGCTCCACGATGCCCACCAGTCCGGGCCGCAGCAGCGGCTCGCCGCCGGTGAAGCGGACCTCCTCGATACCCAGGGCGGTGACCGCGATGTCGATCAGCCGGACGATCTCGTCGTCCGTGAGCAGATCGGGCTTGGCCAGCCACTGCAGGCCCTCCTCGGGCATGCAGTACGTGCAGCGCAGGTTGCACCGGTCGGTGAGCGAGACCCTCAGGTCGGTGGCCACCCGGCCATAGGTGTCGATGAGCACGCAGGCCCCCTCCCTCGCAGCGGATCACACACAGCGGAGCACATTGTCCGACACCTGTGAGCCTACGCGACGGCAGTGACAGCCACAGCGGCCTGATCACACAGGTACGGTGCGGCCGCGTCGTAGGGACCTCCACAGAGGCCTACGACGCGGCCGCGTACCGGGGTGGCGATCAGTGGGCGCCGGTGCCGGTCAGGGACCGCACCTCCAGCTCGGCGTACTTGCCGGTGTCGGGCTCCTCCTTGGACAGGACCGTGCCCAGCCAGCCCATGAAGAAGCCGAACGGGATGGAGATGATGCCCGGGTTCTTCAGCGGGAACCAGGCGAAGTCGACGTCGGGGAACATCGCCTTGGGGTCGCCGGAGACGACGGGCGAGAACAGCACCAGGCCGACGGCCACGATCAGACCGCCGTAGATCGACCACAGGGCGCCCTGGGTGGTGAACCGCTTCCAGAACAGGCTGTAGAGGATCGTCGGCAGGTTGGCGGACGCCGCGACCGCGAAGGCCAGGGCGACCAGGCCGGCCACGTTGAGGTCGCGGGCGAGGGCACCGAGGGCGATGGAGACGATGCCGATGAAGACGGTCGCCCAGCGGGCCGCCTTCATCTCCTCCTTGTCGGTGGCCTTCCCCTTGCGGATGACGTTGGCGTAGATGTCGTGCGCGAAGGAGGACGACGAGGCCAGGGTGAGACCGGCGACCACGGCGAGGATGGTTGCGAAGGCCACCGCCGAGATCGTGGCCAGCAGGATCGCGCCCCAGGCCGAGTCGACGCCGCCCAGGTGCAGGGCGAGCAGCGGGGCGGCCGTGTTGCCGGAGGGGTTGGAGGCGATGATCTCGTCCTGGGAGATCAGCGCGGCGGCGCCGAAGCCCAGGGCGATGGTCATCAGGTAGAAGCCGCCGATGATGCCGATGGCCCAGTTCACGGACTTCCGGGCGGCCTTGGCGTTGGGCACCGTGTAGAAGCGGATCAGGATGTGCGGCAGACCGGCGGTGCCGAGCACCAGGGCGATGCCGAGGGAGATGAAGTCCAGCTTGGTGGTGCCGCTCGCACCGTACTGGAGGCCGGGCTCCAGGAAGGCGGCGCCCTTGCCGCTGTTCTCGGCGGCGGTGCCGAGCAGGTCGGAGATGTTGAAGTTGAACTTCAGCAGCACCAGGAACGTAATGAGGATCGTGCCGCCGATCAGCAGCACGGCCTTCACCATCTGCACCCAGGTGGTGCCCTTCATACCGCCGATGGAGACGTACACGATCATCAGGACGCCGACAAGGGCGACGATGAGGATCTTGCCGAAGTCCGAGGTGATGCCGAGGAGCAGCGAGACGAGGACGCCCGCGCCCGCCATCTGGGCCAGCAGATAGAAGATCGACACGACGATCGTGGACGTACCGGCCGCCGTGCGGACCGGGCGCTGGCGCATGCGGTACGCGAGCACGTCGCCCATGGTGTAGCGGCCGGAGTTCCTGAGCGGCTCGGCCACCAGGAGCAGGGCGACCAGCCAGGCGACCAGGAAGCCGATGGAGTACAGGAAGCCGTCGTACCCGAAGAGGGCGATCGCGCCCGCGATACCGAGGAACGAGGCGGCCGACATGTAGTCGCCGGAGACGGCGAGGCCGTTCTGGAAGGCGCTGAACTGGCGCCCGCCCGCGTAGAAGTCGGCCGCGTCCTTGGTCTGGCGGCCCGCCCAGACGGTGATGCCGAGCGTCGCCAGGACGAACAGCGCGAACAGGGTGATGATCAGCGGCCGGTGCTCGCTGGCCTCGTTCGCGGCGAGGAAAGTCTGCTGTACGGGGCTCATGCGCCGCCCTCCATCCGGGACTTGATGGCCTCGGCCTTGGGGTCGAGCTTCGCGGCAGCGTGCCGCGAGTACCACCAGGCGATGAGGAACGTGGTGACGAACTGTGCGACGCCGAAGACGAAGGCGACGTTGATGTTGCCGAACAGCTTGGTGCCCATGAAGTCGCCCGCGTAGTTCGACAGCAGGACGTACAGCAGGTACCAGGCGATGAAGGCGACGGTCAGGGGGAAGGCGAAGGAGCGGTAGGAGCGGCGCAGTTCACCGAACTCCGCGCTCTCCTGCACCTCGACGAACTCCTCGGTCGAGGGGAGTCGGTGTTCTGACTTCGAGGGGGGCGGTGCGTCGGTTGCCACGGAGTCTCCTCGCGTTGCGGATGCGATGGTGAGGGTAGTGATGTGGATCACGTAAACCGGGCGGCGATGTTAGTGCCCTTCGGGCGTGATCCAAAAGGGGGCTCGATCGTGCTCGCGCTCCCTGCTCAACGTCACGGCGGCACGCGCGGACCGGTTCAACCTGTCCGACTTCTTTCGAAAATCGGTACGTCAGGACCACGAAGTCGTCGCCTCATCGGCGGAAGCCATTGCTGGCCAGCGAGTTCGGGAGATAGCTTCGGCCTGCACACCCGTCATGCACCTGCCCGAGCACCACCTGTGTCTCGGGCCGGTTTCGTTTCCGGATGATGTGGAGACCCCATGGCTCATCTGCGTTCCAGACGCCGGCTGGCGCTCGCCGTGCCCGTCGTGCTGTCGCTGACCGCCTCGATCGGCTTCCTGCCGGCGGCCGCCTCGGCCGCCCCGCGCGTGGAGTCCGGCGCACAGACGGCGGACGCACCCAACCTGGCGTATGTCGTCAACACCAAGACGGACCGGCGCACGATCGCGTCGGTGCAGAAGGCGATCGCCGCGGCCGGCGGCACCGTCGTGACGACGTACGACAAGATCGGCGTGATAGTCGTCCACTCGGCGAACCCGGACTTCGGCGCGCAGATACGCACGGTCCGCGGAGTGCAGTCGGCCGGTGCCACGCGCACCGCCCCGCTGGTGGCCGCGGGCACGACGGACGAGGGCGCGGCCGACTACCTGACGGACGGGGAGGCCGCCAAGACCGAGGCCGCCGCCACGCCCGGGAGCGAGCCCCTCGAGGCCGACCAGTGGGACCTGCGCGCGATAGGCGCCGACAAGGCCGCGCAGATCAACCCGGGCAGCGGGAAGGTCACCGTCGCCGTCATCGACACCGGCGTCGACGACACCCACCCGGATCTCGCCCCGAACTTCTCCGCGGGCCAGTCCGCCAACTGTGTCGGCGGTGTCGCGGACACCAGCGAGGGCGCCTGGCGGCCGTACACCGCGGAGGACTACCACGGCACGCATGTCGCCGGTGAGATAGCCGCGGCCCGCAACGGCGTCGGTGTGGCCGGCGTGGCGCCCGGTGTGAAGGTGTCGAGCATCAAGGTGAGCGACCCGCACAACGGTCTCTTCTACCCGGAGAGCGTCGTGTGCGCGTTCGTGTTCGCCGCCGACCACGGCGTCGAGATCACCAACAACAGCTACTACGTGGACCCGTGGCTGTACAACTGCATGGACGACCCCGACCAGAAGGCGATCGTCGACGCGGTCAACCGGGCCCAGCTGTACGCCCAGAAGAAGGGCACCCTGCACCTGGCGTCCGCGGGCAACTCCAACCACGACCTGGACTCCGACGCGATCGTCGACGACACCAGCCCCGACGACTCCACCCCGGTCGAGCGCACCATCGACCCGCACGAGTGCTTCGACGTGCCGACGCAGCTCCCGGGGATCGTCACCGTCAGCGCGACGGGTGTGCAGAACCTCAAGTCGTACTACTCCTCGTACGGCAAGGGTGTCGTCGACATCGCGGCGCCGGGCGGCGACCGGCGCTACCAGCTCCCGGACACACCGTCGAAGGACGGCCGCATCCTGTCGACCATGCCCAACAACGAGTACGCCTTCCTGCAGGGCACCTCGATGGCCTCGCCGCACGCCGCGGGCGTCGCCGCGCTGCTGAAGTCCGAGCACCCGTGGGCGGGCCCGGCGCAGCTCCAGGCGCTGCTCAAGGCGCAGGCCGACAACCCGGGCTGCCCCGAGTCGTACGACCAGGACGGCAACGGCACGCAGGACGCGGTGTGCGAGGGCGGCGACCGCGTCAACGGTTTCTACGGCTTCGGCATCGTCAATGCGCTGCGCGCGGTGAAGTAGGCCGCCGTCAGGCTTGCGGCGCGACCGGTCCGGTCGCGCCGCACGGACGTCCCGCACGGTCCGTCGTACCGCGAACGAACTGGAGACATCCTCACCATGACAGTGCCTCACCCACGCCACCGCCGCGCCCTGGTGATCCCCGTCGGGATGGCCATGGCGACGGCTGTCGCGTTCCTGCCGGGCGCCACGGCGTCCGCGGCTCAGCCCGCGCCGACGGCAGCGACCGCCGACGCGACCTCGCTCAGCTATATCGTCAACGTCCGCCCCGGGCACGGCCCTTCGGGGCATGTGAAGAAGGCGATCGCCGACGCCGACGGCACGATCGTGATGTCGTACGACCGGATCGGCGTGATTGTCGTGCACTCGTCGAACGCCGACTTCGCCAGGACGATCCGCACGGTGCGCGGGGTGGAGTCGGCCGGTGCCACCCGGACCGCCCCGCTGCCCGCGCAGTCCACCACCGACGTGGGGACGCCGAAGGTGCTCAGTGCGCAGGAGGTCGCCGCCGCCGAGGCCGCCGAGGGCCAGGACCCGCTCCAGGGCCTGCAGTGGGACCTGCCGGCCATCAAGGCGGACAAGGCGCACGAGAAGTCGCTCGGCAGCAGCAAGGTGACCGTCGCCGTGATCGACACCGGCGTCGACGACACCCACCCCGACATCGCCCCGAACTTCGACCGCGAGGCCTCCGTCAACTGCGTGACGGGCAAGCCGGACACCACCGACGGCGCCTGGCGGCCCGGCGCGACGGAGAGCCCGCACGGCACGCATGTGGCCGGGGAGATCGCGGCGGCCAAGAACGGCGTCGGCATGACGGGCGTCGCGCCAGGGGTGAAGGTCTCCGGCATCAAGGTGTCCACCACGGCCGGCTACTTCTACACGGAGGCCGTCGTCTGCGGATTCGTGTGGGCGGCCGAGCACGGCGTCGACGTGACGAACAACAGCTATTACACCGACCCCTGGTACTTCAACTGCAAGAACGATCCCGACCAGAAGGCGCTGGTGGAGGCCATCACCCGGGCCTCGAAGTACGCGGAGAAGAAGGGCGCGGTCAACGTCGCCGCGGCCGGCAACGAGAACTACGACCTCGCGGCCGACGAGATCACCGACCCGGTGTCCCCCAACGACTCCACGCCCACGGAGCGGGTGATCGACCCGTCCGAGTGCTACGACATACCGACCCAGCTGCCGGGCATCGTGACGGTGGCGGCGACCGGTGCGAAGGGTCTGAAGTCGTCGTTCTCCAACCACGGTCTGGGCGTCGTCGACATCGCCGCTCCCGGCGGCGACTCCACGGCGTACCAGAAGCCGGAGCCGCCCGCGACCAGCGGCCTGATCCTGGGCACGCTGCCCGGCGGCAAGTGGGGTTACATGGCGGGTACGTCGATGGCCTCGCCGCATGTCGCGGGCGTGGCCGCCCTGATCAAGTCGACCCATCCGCACGCCACTCCGGGCCTGGTGAAGGCCCTGCTGTACGCCGAGGCGGACGCCACGGCGTGCACGGACCCGTACGACATCAACGGTGACGGCAAGGTCGACGCGGTGTGCGAGGGCCCGAAGAACTACAACGGCTTCTACGGCTGGGGCACGGCGGACGCGCTGGACGCGGTGACCAGGTAGGGCTTTTGTGCAGGTGATCCGGGCCGGGCGGCTGTCCGTCCGGCCCGGACGCCGCGTAGGGCAGGATCTGACGTCATGCTCGCATACGAAGATCCCGCGACCTGGGGACCCAAACCGGTCCGGCCCAGGTGGCAGCTGGTCCTGCGCTTCATCGCGACCGTGGTGTGCTTTCCGGTGCTGTGCGTGGTGGGGCTCGCGACGTTCGTCCTCTTCATCGCCCTCGCCTTCCTGACGGAGCTGATCGCGATGTTCAGCTCGCGCTACGAGCGAGGCTTCGGGGAGGTGATGGAATCGGCGCTGGACCGGGTCGTCGGCCTGGGCTCCTGGTTCGTCACCTGGCCGCAGCTGCGGCACGAGGGTGACACCGAGTACTACCGGGCGAAGGTCGACAAGGTGGTGGCCGACTGGACGGCCCGGGCCTCGGCCCCACCCGAGCCGGACAAGGCAGAGCCACCGGTGGAATGCGAGATAGCGCTGTCCGTCTATCGCGGTGTGGGCGGCCGCTACCTCACGGAGGTCGCCCTCGCCCAGGGATGGGAACTGCGTCCGTCCGACGTGCGCAAGGAAGTGCGGCTGCGGTGGTCGGCCGCCACACGGGTCGACCGACCGGTCGTCGAAGGGTAGGCGGGGCGGCCGGGTGCGCTGCCCCGCGCAGGCGCTCCCCGGTTGTTCTCCTGAACTTGCCTGCTCTGTGGCCGCTGGTGAAGATCTCGAGGTGACGTTGATACGACCCACTCCCGGGGCGGCCGACGCCGACGGGGCGGTACGAAGACCCGGTGTCGGCCGGGCGGTCGCCGTGCTCGTCCTGGTGGCGCTCGGCGCGCTGATACCCGTGCTGGGACCGTCCCCCGCTCTGCACGGCACCGGCGAGGCGGCCGCCCCCGGCGTCGAGGGTGTCGGGCTGCTGCGTGCGGTGCTGTTCGCGGCGCTGTGTGTGCCGGTGGGCGAGCTGTTCGTGAATCGGCTGGCCCGCTTCCTGCCCGGCGCACCGGAGGGGCGGCCGCGCAGTTGGGCGCCGTATGCGGCCTGCGCCGGCATCGGCGCGGCGCTGGGGCTCGCGTCGGTCGTGGCGACCGGCAACCTCGTGCCGACGAGCCTCGCCCAGATCGACGTCGGCGGCCTCTACGCGTCCCGGGACGGCAGACTCGCGCTGCTGGAGGTCAACGCGTTCATGGTGGCGGGCCTGTGCGCACTGACGCGCCGGCCGGGGACGCAGGTGTGGCCGCTGGCCGCGGTGGCCGTCGCGGAGGCGCTGCGCGCACATCCCCCGACCGAACCCAGCCCGCTCGTCGGCTCCGGTCTGACGCTCGTTCACCTCACCTGCGCCGCACTGTGGGTGGGCGGGTTGCTGCACGTGTTGCGGGCGCTTCGCCGGTGGGGTGCCGCGGAGAGGGGTGCCGCCCTGCTGGGGCGGTACGCGCGCGTGGCGGCCGTGCTGCTGGCCGTGATCACCGCGACCGGCATCTGGAGCACCCTGCGCCGGATGCCGCCGGACACGGTGCTGAAGCAGTTGACGGCCACGGCGTACGGGCGCGTGCTGCTTGCCAAGGTGCTCCTCGTGGCCGTGGTCGCGCTGCTCGCCCTGTGGGCCAGGATCCGGCTGCGCCGGGCGGCCGACCCGCTGACCGCCTGCTTCCCCGCGCGCATGGAGGTCGTCGGGCTCGGGGTGGCGGTCGCGGTGTCCGGCCTGCTGACGGCGCTGCCGCTGCCGATCCGCTGGTGAAGGGTCACGCCGCCTCGCGCAATGGCATCGTCGGGGCGCGTCGGTCCGTGCCGAGGGTGCCCCGGGTCAGCAGGAACTGTGCGGCGATGTACGTGGCCATGATCCAGAAGTCCGGCCTCGGTGGTTGCGGCCAGTCGGCGACACCGGTCGCGATGAGCGTGTCGGAGAGCATGAAGAGCGCCCCGCCGAGACCGGCGGCCGTGCCGAGCCGGGTCAGGGCGCCGTATGCCATGGCCGTGAGCAGGGCGCTGTAGGCGGCGACGGGGATGCGGAGGCCGGCGGGCAGGTCCGGCCGGAGCAGGGCGACGGTTCCGGTGAGGGCGATGGCGTAGCCGACGGCGAACAGACCGGCACGCGCGCGTGGAACGGCGTTTCGACCGTGCGCCCTGAAGACGGCGAGGTAGCAGACGTGGCCCACGGCGAAGGAGGCCATCCCGGCGAGGAAGGCGGGCTCGGCATCCGACAGGAGCAGCGCGTCACCGCCCCAGCCGAACAGCAGGGCGACGACGAGCAGCCGGGGTGCGCCGTGCAGGGCGGCCCAGGCGGCCGGCAGGGGCATCAGGAGGGGCTTGGCCACGGTGTGACCGGGGTCGAAGCCGACCGCGAGGGACACGAGGTCGGTGACGACGGCGAGGGCGAAGGCGGCGAGCAGGAGGCGGGGTGTTCTCACGCGGCCGCGGCCTCCTCGGCCTGTTCCGGCGTCGGCGCGGGCGCCGGCTGCCGGCCCGGCCCGCGGAACACCCGCCCGGCGCGCTCGCGCCAGCCGGCTGCCGCCCTCATGTCCTTGGCCGTGTGAGTTCGTGGATCGCCGTACAGATCGCGACGATCGGGATCTTCCAGAGGAAGTCGAAGACGAGACTGCCGAGCCCCATGGTGACGCTGGTGGCGGCGTCCTTCGCCTCGTAGCCCGCCGCGTCCTCGTCGGGATGGAGACGGACGCTGATCATCTCGGTCACGGTGAGCAGCACGAAGGCGGGTATCGACCGGACCACGACATCGGAGAGGTTCGGCATGGCTGCACCGTAGGACTGCGGATCGGCCACGGCCAGACATTGTTACCGATAAGTATTACCGGGGGTACGCGCTTGCTTGTCGGTGATCTCCACCAAGGGCGCACGCGTGCGTGCGCCCGTATCCGGTACGGTCTCCCGAACAGGCGGACGGACCTGCGTACCTGTCGGACAGCGGTGTCAGTCCCGGCCCGTATTCTCAGTGACCATGCTCGAAGACCGCACGACCGCAGCGTCCTCCCCCACCGCGTGGCCGGCCGCGTATCCCCACGGTTACGCAGTCGTCGACGTGGAGACCACAGGCCTGGCCAGGGACGACCGGATCATCTCCGCGGCCGTCTACCGGCTGGACGGACGCGGCGAGGTCGAGGACCACTGGTACACGTTGGTCAATCCGGAGCGGGACCCCGGGCCCGTATGGATCCACGGTCTGACGAGCGAGGTGCTCGAAGGGGCGCCGCTCTTCCAGGACATCGCCGAGGAGTTCGCGACCCGGCTGGAGGGCCGGGTGCTCGTCGCGCACAACGCCGTGTTCGACTGGCAGATGATCGCCCGGGAGTACGCGCGCGCGAAGAGCGAGGCCCCGGTGCGTCAACGGCTGTGCACCATCGCCCTGTCCAAGGTGCTGGAACTGCCGCTGCCCAACCACAAGCTCGAGTCGCTGGCCGCGCACTTCGGCGTCGTACAGCAACGGGCGCACCACGCACTGGATGACGCGCGCGTGCTGGCCGAGGCGTTCCGGCCGAGCCTGAGGGCCGCGGCCGAGAGCGGCGTGCGGCTGCCGCTGCACGAGTGCCGGCCGCTGACCGAATGGTGGGAGCCGCCCGCGCCCCGCATCGGACAGCAGGCGACGGGCGGGTACGGCAGTTACCGGCCGGGCAGTTGGCGGCCCTCCCGCAAAAGGCCCGCCTGCCCGTACCCCAACCCAGGTCGCTACGAAGAGGGCAAACGCCTCAAACAGGGCATGCGGGTCGCCTTCTCGGGGGACACGTCGGTCGAGCGTGAGCTGCTGGAGGACCGCGCGACCGAGGCCGGGCTGCATGTCGCCACGAGCCTGTCCCGGCTGACCAGCCTGCTCGTCACGAACGACCCGGACTCGGGCACGTCGAAGGTCGTCAAGGCCCGGCAGTACGGCACGCCGGTGGTCGACGAGGCGGCGTTCGGACAGCTCCTCGGGGACGTGGAGCCGGCGTCGGAGCCGTGAACCCGGCAGGCAGCCGTACGGACGGGTGATTGCCGGGCGACTCGCCCGGCGCCCGCTCGCCCGTGCCGCGGGGACGGCTCACCCTGTGGCGCATGGCGACATGTGAAGTTTGCGGCAATAACTACGGAATGACCTTCGAGGTGCACGCCCAGGGCGCAGTGCATGTCTTCGACTGCTTCTCCTGTGCGATCCACCGCATGGCCCCCATCTGCGAGCACTGCCGGGTCCAGATCATCGGCCAGGGCGTCGAGGCCGAGGGCCACTGGTACTGCGGCGCCCACTGCGCCCGCGCCGAGGGGAAGGCGGGGATCATCGACAAGGTCTGAGACGGTCCAAGCCCACCCGAGCCCTACCCGATCCCCTGCGGCACACCCCAGCGACAACACCCCGCAGCCCGAGATGTACGGTCGTGGGGTGTACCGCTTCCTGTTGTCCCGGCAGTGGGTGATCCTCACCCTTGTCGCCCTCGCGCTCATCCCCACGATGATCGAGCTGGGCTTCTGGCAGCTTCACCGGCACGAGAACAGGGTCGCGCTGAACAAGGTGATCGCCGACTCACTGGCGGCCGAGCCGGTCCCGGCCGAGTCGCTGACCTCGCCCGGCGCTGAGGTCGAGGACGCGGACCTGTACCGCCGGGTCACCGCG
This sequence comes from Streptomyces sp. F001, assembly GCF_004187715.1. Classification (GTDB taxonomy): domain Bacteria; phylum Actinomycetota; class Actinomycetes; order Streptomycetales; family Streptomycetaceae; genus Streptomyces; species Streptomyces flavusporus. The sequence goes on from NZ_QZWF01000001.1 coordinate 1,242,428, forward strand.
AAGGGCCGCTTCGACACCGCGCACGAGGTCGTCGTACGCCGCCGGACCAACGCGGACGACGAGGTCGGCTTCCACGTCCTGACGCCCTTCGTCCTCGACGACGGCAAGGTCCTCCTGGTGAACCGGGGCTGGATCCCCGCGGACGGCCCCAGCCAGACGGCGTTCCCGAAGATCCCTGCACCGGCGGAGGGTGAGACCACCGTCACCGGACGGCTGATGCCCGACCAGACGACCGCCGAGAGCGGCATCAAGGACGTCAGGGGACTGCCGGACCGACAGGTCATGCTGATCAGCAGCGAGCAGGCGGCCGAGCGTCTCGGCAAGCAGGTCCTCGGCGGCTACATCGAACTGACCTCGCCCGAACCCAAGGGCGACACACCCGAGCTGATCCCGGCTCCGGACCACGACAGCATCGGCAACCACATGGCCTACGCCATCCAGTGGTGGCTGTTCTCCGCGGGCGTCCCGGTCGGCTGGGTCATCCTCGCCCGCCGCGAGGTCCGGGACCGCGCGGAGGCGGCGAAGCAGGAGCGGACGGAGGCGGAGCCGGCGACGGTGTAACCCGTCACCCCCCGGCTCTTGCCCGGATTGCCCCCACGGCCCCCGGGAACCCGGAATCCGTGTACCCGCCCACCGAGAACCGAGCCGAGAGCAAAGCCGAGAACAGCGCCGGCATCGGCGCCGTGAACCGCATCGAGGACTACGCCCTCGTCGGCGACGAACAGACCGCCGCCCTGATCGGCAAGGACGGCTCCGTCGACTGGCTCTGCCTCCCCCGCTTCGACTCGGCCGCCTGCTTCGCCAAGTTGCTCGGCGACGAGGAGAACGGCCACTGGCGGATCGCCCCCAAGGGCACCGAGGGCCACTGCACCCGCCGCGCCTACCGCCCCGGAACCCTGGTCCTCGACACCGAGTGGGACACCCCGCAAGGGTCGGTCCGGGTCACCGATCTGATGCCGCAGCGGGATCGCGCACCCGACCTCGTACGCGTCGTGGAGGGCCGCAGCGGCCGGGTGACCGTACGCAGCACGCTCCGTCTGCGCTTCGACCACGGCTCGATCGTGCCGTGGGTGCGCAGGACCGACGGCCACCGGGTGGCCGTCGCGGGCCCCGACTCGGTGTGGCTGCGCAGCGAACCCACCGTGCGCACCTGGGGCGAGGGCTTCGGCACGCACTCGGAGTTCACGGTCGAGAAGGGCGAGAAGGTCGCGTTCGTCCTCACCTGGCACCCCTCCCACGAGCCGCGCCCGCCCCTCGTCGACCCGTACCAGGCACTGCGCAGCAGCGTCACCGACTGGCGGGCGTGGGCGGCCCGCTGCCGTTACCACGGCCCCCACAGGGACACGGTCGTCCGGTCGCTGATCACCCTCAAGGCCCTCACCTACGCGCCGACCGGCGGCATCGTCGCCGCGCCCACCACCTCTCTTCCCGAGGAGATCGGCGGTGTGCGCAACTGGGACTACCGCTACTGCTGGCTGCGCGACTCCACGCTCACCCTGGGCGCGCTGCTGTCGGCGGGCTACCAGGAGGAGGCGGAGGCCTGGCGCAACTGGCTGCTGCGGGCGGTCGCAGGCGACCCGGCGGACCTGCAGATCATGTACGGGCTGGCGGGTGAACGGCGGCTTCCGGAGTACGAGCTGCCCTGGCTGACCGGTTTCGCCGGTTCCGCACCCGTGCGGATCGGCAACGACGCCGTACGGCAGTTGCAGTTGGACGTGTACGGCGAGGTCATGGACTCCCTGTCGCTGGCCCGGCTTTCGGGCCTGTCCGTCAAGCCGCATGTGTGGCGCCTGCAGTGTGCCCTGATGAAGTTCCTGCGTACGGCGTGGCGGCAGCCGGACGAAGGGCTGTGGGAGGTGCGCGGCGGCCGGCGCCAGTTCGTGCACTCGAAGGTGATGGTGTGGGTGGCCGCCGACCGCGCGGTGCGCACGCTGGAACGGCATCCGGAGCTCGACGGTGACCTGGCGGGCTGGCGGGAGATGCGCGAGGAGGTGCACCGCGAGGTGTGCGAGCGGGGGTACGACCCCGAGCGGAACACCTTCACGCAGTACTACGGTTCGCGCGAGCTGGACGCCGCCCTGCTGCTCATCCCGCGCGTCGGCTTCCTGCCGCCGGACGACCCGCGGGTGAAGGGAACCATCGACGCGGTGCGCGAGGAGCTGTGCCACCAGGGCTTCCTGCGCCGCTACAGCACCGACGGGACGGTCGTCGACGGGCTGCCCGGCAGCGAAGGGGCCTTCCTGGTGTGCTCGTTCTGGCTCGCGGACGCACTGCACATGACGGGTCGTACGGACGAGGCCCGCGAGCTGTTCGAACGACTGGTGGGGATGGCGAACGACGTGGGGCTGCTGGCCGAGGAGTACGACCCCGTGACCGGCCGCCAGCTCGGCAACTTTCCGCAGGCGTTCAGCCATATCGGCCTGGTGAACACGGCCCTCGCCCTGTGCGGGGCGGACGGGGCAGGATAGGGGCCATGGATCTTGGACTGAAGGACCGGGTGTACGTCGTCACCGGGGCCACGCGCGGGCTGGGTAATGCCTCCGCGCGCGAGCTCGTGGCCGACGGGGCGAAGGTGGTCATCACCGGGCGGGACGACAAGCGGGTCGCCGACGCGGCGGCGGAGCTGGGGCCGAACGCGTACGGGGTGGCCGTGGACAACGGCGATCCGCAGGCGGCGGCCCGCCTGATCGGTGCCGCGCGCGAGCGGTTCGGCGGCTTCGACGGCATCCTCATCAGCGTCGGCGGGCCGCCCGCCGGGTTCGTCGCCGACAACACCGACGAGCAGTGGCAGTCGGCGTTCGAGTCGGTTTTCCTGGGTGCGGTGCGGCTCGCCCGCGCGGCGGCGGCGGAGCTCGAAGCCGGGGGCGTCATCGGGTTTGTGCTGTCCGGCTCGGTGTACGAGCCGATTCCGGGGCTGACCATCTCCAACGGGCTGCGGCCGGGGCTGGCGGGCTTCGCCAAGTCGCTCTCGGACGAGCTGGGGCCGCGGGGTATTCGCGTCGTCGGGGTGCTTCCCGGTCGTATCGACACGGATCGCGTGCGTGAGCTGGACTCCTTGTCCGCGGATCCGGAGGCGACGCGTGCGGCTGCCGAGTCACGTATTCCGTTGCGGCGGTACGGGGCGCCGGAGGAGTTCGGGCGTACCGCCGCGTTCTTGCTGTCGCCGGCTGCGTCCTATCTGACGGGCGTCATGGTGCCGGTGGACGGCGGGGCGCGGCACGGCTTCTGAGAGGCACGTCAACTGACCCTTTCCGCACGGTGCTTGACGCCCCTCAGGCGGACCTCGGCGGGCAGCGACGCCAGGCCCGCCGAGTCGCGGGCGTGGGCCAGGGCCTGGGCCGTGAGGCGGTGGAGCGCATCCCCGGGGTCCACGTGCGGCTCCACCAGGAGCCGGACCCGTGCCTTCGGCGCGCTGCGTCGCCCCGTGAGCTGGACATGGGCGCGGGCGACGCCGTCCAGGGCGTCCGCCTCGCCGGTGAGTACACCTTCCAGGGCCCGCCCGCGCAACAGGGCGCCCTCGCCGTCGCCGGTGTCGACGAGCACCTCGGCGAGCCGGCGTCGGCGCACCACCGCGACCAGCCACCACAGGGCGAGCAGGACGAGGACGGCGAGCGCGGCGAGGACGGTGGGCCACCACCAGCCGGCGTCGCGCCAGCGGGTCCGCTCGGCGTCGCCGAGCAGCACGTCGTTCGTGCCGTGATGGATCCACCAGGACGGGGGGTCGACTCCCAGCCCGACGGCGAGCACCGCCCCGCCCAGCACGACCAGCACCAGCCCGATGATCGCGAGCAGCACCCGGTTGACGGTTCTGAGCACCGCGCTCACCCCTTCCGGCCGGGCCGCCGGACGTGCACCGTCAACGCGGGCCGCCGGGCCAGGCCCAGCCCCCTGATCGCGTCGGCGAGCACGCTGTCCAGGTCGGCGCGTACCTCGTCCAGTTCACGGAAGTGCGAGACCGCCCGTACGTCGGCCCGCTTGCGGCGCATCCGGACCCGTACCGACTGCACACCGGACACCTCCATGGCCCGGTCGCGCAGCACGGTCGCGGCGGCGTCGCGGTGCAGTCCGGCTCGTACGTCGGCATGGGTGCGCCGCATCGGCAGGACGGCTCGCAGTCCGGGCGTCGTGGCCAGCACGATCAGCCAGAGGCCGAGGGCGGCGGCGACGCCGGCGCCGACGAGGACCCAGGTGTCGTCGAGGGGGCGTTCGGCGAGTTGGCGGGCGAGTTCCCGGCGCCAGTGCATGGGCGGCCGGTCGGCGCGGACGGCGGCGATGTCGTAGAGGAAGGCGCCCGCGACGACGAGGAGCAGCAGCGCGACGATGCCCGCGGGGATACGGCGGGCCGACCAGAAGCGGTGGTTTCCGCCGTTGTCCGCGTCGGCGAGCGGCAGCGGTTCGTAGGCAGCCGACGAGGCGGACTGGCCGAGTTCGGGCTCGGTCGGCTCCTTCTCGATGACCGGCAGTTGCTGTGTGGTGCCGTCGGAGCCCTGGGACTCGCTCATCGCGTCCTCCCCTGCGCCGCGCCGTGCGCCGCTGCCAGATGCAGCCGCTCCACCTGGACGGCGACCTCCGGAACGTCCATTCCCACCAACGCGCCTACCCGTTCGACGACCTGGCGACGCACCTGCCCGCAGCGGGAGCCGATGTCGCTGGGGTAGTCGAGTTCGAGGTGGATGTGGACCCGGGCGGCGTCGTGGTGCACGACGACCGTGGCGTGCGGGCGGGCCGCCTCGGGCGGCAGCGTGCCGAGCGCCTCGCGGGCCGCCTGCGCGGCGATCTTCGCGACCACGCGGTCGGCGATCAGGGTCGCCCCGCGCTCGCCCGGAGGTACGACGGTGACCGGTCTGCGAGGTTCGGCGGCCCCACTGCTCACGGGCGTCACCGCCGGCGTTCGCCACGCGAACGGAAGAAGTCGCCGGCCTCCAGGTCCCCCTCCAGGAACCGGCCGACGACGAACCCGACGGCGCCCAGGGCCGCCACCAGCAGGAAGGCACCGAACCCGCCGAAGTACCCGGCGAAGCCCAGGGCCATTCCGGCGATCATGCCGACCAGGGCCATGCTCATCGTGCGCTCCTCAGCTAGTCAGCGGCGCGTCAGTCGTACAGGTGTTCCGGTCGCCGGGGCGTCACTGGATCCGGGGTTCCCTCTCCTCCTCTTCTTCTTCCTCCGGAAGCTTGACATCACTCACCGCGATGTTGACCTCGACCACCTCAAGGCCGGTCATCCGCTCCACTGCCGAGACCACGTTCTCCCGGACGGCCCGCGCCACGTCGCCGATCGACACGCCGTAGTCGACGACGATCTCCAGGTCGAGCGCGGTCTGCACCTCTCCGACCTCGGCCTTCACCCCGCGTGTCACGGACTTCGTCTGGCCGGGCACCCGCTCGCGTACGGCCCCGAAGGTGCGGCTCAGTCCGCTGCCCAACGCATGCACGCCGACGACGTCGCGGGCGGCGAGTCCGGCGATCTTCTCGACGACCCCGTCGGCGATGGTGGTCCTCCCCCGGGTCCCCGGATCGCCGCCGCCACGCCGGGTGGGCTTGCGGGTCTGTACCGGAGGCTGGGTTTCGCTTTCGGGGGCCTGTGTCCGGTTCATATCGGTCATGGCCGTGCGTCCCTTTCGGTCGTCGTCCCCTTCGACCACGGTAAGCCGGGTTGCGTGGTCGCGCGCCGGGGATGCGGCAGGCTGGAGCAATGACGGCGGACGGATGGACGCGGGCGGTACGACGGCAACCGGGGCTCGGAAGGCTTCTGCCGCTGGGCGGCCCGCGCGACGGCGCGTGGATCACCGAGCGGGCGGTGGAGGCGGTGCTGCGGCACGCGGCGGGCGCGGTGCCCGGCGTGCGTCTGGGCGCGGTCGGGATCAGCCTGGCCGATCCGGAGGGCGCCCATGAGCCCGCCGTACCGCCACCACCGAGCGCCCTGCCGCCCGGCCCTCTGCGGGTGACCGCCGACTTCGCGGCGACGGCCGCCGAACCGCTGCCGACGGCGGCCTCCCGGCTGCGTGGGGCCCTGGCAGCGGCCGCGTCGCAGCGGCTCGGGCTGACGGTGGCGGAGGTCGACCTGCGGGTGACCGCTCTGCTGGACCAGGAGGCGGAACCCGAGGCCGTACAACCCCCTCAGCCGCCGCAGGCGCGGGAGTCGACAGACCCCGAGGAAGCCCTGGTGGCCGACGCCGCCCTCGCCGTCCAGGGCGTGAGCCGGCTGACCGGGGCGCTGGGCGGTGTGGGCCGGGCGGTACACCTCGAGGAGGAGCCGGGCGACCGCGCGCTCCCGCGCCGCCATGTGCGGATCGAACTGGCGGTAGGCGCGGACCACCGGGCCGTGGACGTGGCCCGGGAGGTCCGCGTGAAAGGGGGAGAGGCGCTGCCGGATCACCCCACGGTGGCGGTACTGATCACGGCAGTCGGCTGACCGCCCTACTCGCCGATGCCCGCCAGATCCCGCAACCGGCGCGCCTGAGCGGCGCGTTCGGCGACCCGCTGCTCCTCGTACGTACGCTCTCCCGCACCTCGCAGCAGGGCCTTGGTCTCGATGACCGCGTCCCGCGGCGCGGCAAGGAGCGCCGCCGTCAGGTCCCGTACGGCGCCGTCGAGTTCGGTCGGCGGCACGGCGACGTTCGCCAGCCCCGTGCTCACGGCCTCCCCAGCCTGTACGAAGCGCCCGGTCACACAGATTTCGAGCGCGCGGGCATAGCCGACGAGCCCGACCAGCGGATGGGTGCCGGTCAGGTCCGGCACCAGCCCCAGGCTGGTCTCGCGCATGGCGAACTGCACGTCGTCCGCGACGACGCGCAGGTCACAGGCGAGGGCGAGTTGGAAGCCCGCGCCGATGGCATGCCCCTGCACCGCGGCGATGGACACGATGTCGCTGCGCCGCCACCAGGTGAACGCCTCCTGGTACTCGGCGATGGTCGCGTCCAGCTCGGCGTCACCGCCGCGCGCGAGGTCGATGAAGGACGGCTCGCCCTCGAAGCCCTCGGGCGTGAACGCCTGCCGGTCGAGCCCGGCCGAGAAGGACTTGCCCTCGGCGCGCAGCACGACCACGCGGACGGTGCCCGGCAGCAACCGGCCCGCCTCGGCCAGCGCCCGCCACAGAGCGGGGCTCTGCGCGTTGCGCTTGGCCGGATTGGTCAGCGTCACCGTGGCGATGGCGTCATCGACGGTGAGCTGTACGCCGTCCTTGTCGAGTACCGGGTCGAGCGAAGCCATGGGGCGCCTCCGATGGGTGCAGTCATCGTGAGTGCCGTACGACGGCACTCATAAGTGACTGCACAGTAACCACCCAGCCGATCACCTGACCGACCGGGTGGCCACCATCGAAGTCGACGGGCCTCGCCCGGGGGTCAGGCCGAAGCGGCCTTCTTGCCCCGTGTCGCCCCGCCACGCCCACGGAGCGTGACGCCCGACTCGCTGAGCATGCGGTGTACGAAGCCATACGAGCGGCCGGTCTCCTCGGCCAACGCCCGGATGCTCGCACCGGCGTCGTACTTCTTCTTCAGGTCTGCCGCGAGCTTGTCGCGCGCGGCGCCGGTCACCCGGCTGCCCTTCTTCAGAGTCTCGGCCACCCGTGCCTCCTCATGGGAAGTGCGCTCTGGTCCCCTCATGATCACCCCTCCGGGGCTTCATGGCCACCCATTCGGCAAGGTCCGTGGGTGAGGGTTTTGACGACAGGAGCACATCCCCACAAGCGGAATCAGTAGTTCCACCAGGTGATATGCATACGGCCGAACGGGTTGTTCCATGAATTACCAGGTCAGGAACGCGGCGCGGCCAACCCCTTGTCGACAAAGGGATCGGCCGCGAAACCGGTGTAGGACACACCGGGGTACGAGGAGATCTCACACAGATGGTGGATCACCTATGGGCCGAATGATCCATACGCGTGGATCACTCATTCGATCAAGCGGCGCTGACCGCCCCCGCCGGCTCAGGCGAGGGCGACCAGATCGGCGTAGTCGGCGCCCCACAGGTCCTCGACGCCGTCCGGCAGCAGGATGATCCGCTCCGGCTGGAGCGCCTCGACGGCGCCCTCGTCGTGGGTGACGAGGACCACGGCGCCCTTGTAGGTGCGCAGCGCGCTGAGGATCTCCTCGCGGCTGGCCGGGTCGAGGTTGTTCGTCGGCTCGTCGAGGAGCAGGACGTTGGCCGACGACACCACGAGGGTGGCGAGGGCGAGGCGGGTCTTCTCACCGCCGGAGAGGACCCCGGCCGGCTTGTCGACGTCGTCGCCGGAGAACAGGAACGAGCCGAGCACCTTGCGGACCGCGACCAGGTCCATGTCGGGCGCGGCCGAGCGCATGTTCTCCAGCACCGTGCGGTCGGGGTCGAGGGTCTCGTGCTCCTGGGCGTAGTAGCCCAGCTTGAGGCCGTGGCCCTCGATCACCGCGCCGGTGTCGGGCTTCTCGACCCCGGCCAGCAGGCGCAGCAGGGTGGTCTTGCCGGCGCCGTTGAGGCCGAGGATGACCACTCGGGAGCCCTTGTCGATGGCCAGGTCGACGTCGGTGAAGATCTCCAGCGAGCCGTACGACTTGGACAGCCCTTCGGCGGTCAGGGGGGTCTTGCCACAGGGTGCGGGCTCGGGGAAGCGCAGCTTGGCGACCTTGTCCGACTGGCGGACCTCCTCGAGGCCGGACAGCAGCTTCTCCGCGCGGCGGGCCATGTTCTGCGCGGCGACCGTCTTGGTGGCCTTGGCGCGCATCTTGTCGGCCTGTGCGTTGAGCGCGGCGGCCTTCTTCTCCGCGTTGGCCCGCTCCCGCTTGCGGCGCTTCTCGTCGGCCTCGCGCTGCTGCTGGTAGAGCTTCCAGCCCATGTTGTAGATGTCGATCTGGGCGCGGTTGGCATCCAGGTAGAACACCTTGTTGACGACCGTCTCGACCAGGTCGACATCGTGGGAGATCACGATGAAGCCGCCGCGGTACGTCTTGAGGTAGTCCCGCAGCCAGATGATCGAGTCGGCGTCGAGGTGGTTGGTGGGCTCGTCGAGCAGCAGCGTGTCCGCGTCGGAGAACAGGATCCGGGCCAGCTCGATACGGCGGCGCTGACCGCCGGAGAGCGTGTGCAGCGGCTGGCCGAGCACCCGGTCGGGCAGGTTGAGCGCGGCGGCGATGGTGGCGGCCTCCGCCTCGGCGGCGTACCCGCCCTTGGTGAGGAACTCCGTCTCCTGCCGCTCGTACTGCCGGAGCGCCTTCTCGCGGGTGGCGCCCGTGCCGTTCGCGATGCGCTGCTCGTTCTCGCGCATCTTGCGGATCAGTACGTCCAGGCCGCGGGCGGAGAGGACGCGGTCGCGGGCGAGGATGTCGAGGTCGCCGGTGCGGGGGTCCTGCGGGAGGTAGCCCACCTCGCCGGAGCGGGTGACGGCGCCGGCGGCGGGGATGCCCTCGCCGGCCAGGACCTTGGTGAGGGTGGTCTTGCCGGCGCCGTTGCGGCCGACCAGGCCGATGCGGTCGCCCTTGGCGACACGGAAGGTTGCGGATTCGATGAGGACGCGGGCACCGGCGCGCAGCTCGATACCGGAGGCGGAGATCACGGACAGACTCCAGGGCGGGTTGTGAGGCGGGACAGGCGGCTGAGGGACTTCCCGCCGTCTAATGCACGAGGAGAATGGCCATGGACCCAGTCTAACGGGGCGCTGCAACCAGTTTTTGCGGGTTCAGCTGTTCGGGCCCGCGGCCGAGGGCCTCGTTGCCCAGGGACCTGCGGTGCGGGGCGATCCGGCCCCGGTCGTCGACGGCGACGAGCTGCGCGGTCCACGCGTCCCGGGCGCAGGGCTGGGCGATCAGCAGGGCTCCGCCGCGGTGCAGCGCACGTTCGGGCGCGAACCAGCATCCCTTGCGGGCGGGCAGCACCCAGCGCAGGTCACCGTCGGCGGTGCGGTACGCGGCGACGCGGCGCGGGGTGAGGACTGCGAGGATGCCGCGGCCGAGGGGGCGCAGCACGCCGGTGCCGCCGTGGGCCGCGAGCCAGCCGGCGGAGGCGGGCAGGGCACGGTGCCAGCGCACGGACCTGCCGTCGGTGGCGGTGACGAAGCCGTCGTCCCAGAGCGTGATCGCCTCCCCGCGCGCGGGGAGCACGGTGAGCGGGCGCCGGCCGTCACGGGCGTGACGCCAGCGGACCTCGCCGGTCGTCGGGTCGTACGCCTCGACGGTCCCCTCATGGGTGCGCAGTTCCGTCGGGTGCTGCACGCGCGCATGGACGGTGAGGCGGTCTCCGTAGGGGTGGGGCGCGCCTGGTGGGCGGCGGCGAGGAGGAGGGCCGCGAGAAGGAGGGCGGCCCCGGCGGCCAGGAGGCGGCGGAGGATACGCAGCGGGGCTTTCGAGACCGGGGCGTGAGGGCTCGTCCGCGTCACCTCGACCGGCAGAACGATCACCACGCCCCCTTCGTCCGGAGCCACTGCTCGCCGCTTCCCACGCGGACAGGCGCAGAGCGTAGCCACGCGCGGGACGGGGCGCGGGTGCGCCGTCGGGACACGACGCGGGGGCGGGGGCGGGTCCCTCGTTCGGACGCCCGCCCCGGCGCCGGCTTCCTCCCGGTCGCGGGGCGTTGTCAGTGGCGGGTGCAAGACTGAGCAACAGGCAGCATTTCCGGGCTTGTTTTTCGGCTTGTTTCCGGGATTTCCGGACTGGAGATCCCGGCATTTCAGGCAGCGATACACAAGGGAGTGATCGGCATGGCAGGCACCGGCGGGGGGCGTCCGAGCATCTTTCCGACGCTGCTGTACTCGGACGCGAAGGCGGCGATCCGGCAGCTGACGGAGGCCTTCGGTTTCACGGAACTGTCCTTGTACGAGAGCGAGGACGGCACGGTGATGCATGCCGAGCTGGTCCAGGGCAACGGCGCGGTGATGCTCGGCTCGAAGGGCCGCGGCGGCCGCTTCGACGAGGCGATGAAGGGCGCGGGCCCGACGGGGGTGTACGTCGTCGTCGACGACGTCGACGCACACCACCAGCGGGCCGTGGACCACGGCGCGGAGATCCTGATGCCCCCGACGGACCAGGACTACGGCTCGCGGGACTACATGGCCCTGGACCTCGAGGGCAACATCTGGAGCTTCGGGACGTACGGCCCGCAGATAGAGGCCTGAGCCGGGTCAGCTGCCCCCGGTGTGCACCTGGAAGGCCGCACGGCGTACGGCCTTGGCCAGGGCGGGGTCGGGGTGGGCCGCGGCGAGCGCGACCAGGACCTGGACGGTGCGGGGATGGCCGACCGCGCGCACCTCGTCGAGCAGCGCGGGCACCGTCGGCTGCACGGCGGACTCCAGATGCCGGACGAGCAGGGGCGCCTCACCGTGGTCGGCGACCGCGGCCGCCGTGTCGACCCACAGCCAGGTGGCCTCCTCCCGGGTGAGCACCTCGTAGGCGTCCTCCGGGTCGGCTCCGTCGTGTTCGGCGAGCCACAGCAGGGCGTACGGCCGCAGGGTCGGCTCGTCGAGCGCGATGCGTACGTCGGGCTCGGCGGGGGCACCGACGACGCGCAGCGCCTCGAAGGCGAGGCCGCGCAGCAGGGCATCCTCGCCGCGGGCGGCGTCGAGGAGTTCGGTGACGGCGCTGCCGACGGGGCGGGCGGCGAGCCAGGCGCGGTACTCGGCGCGGGCCGCGTTCGGGCGCAGCTGGGCGCAGCCGCGGAGCATGTCCTCGGCGGCCGCCTCGATGTTCCCGGCGGGGCTCTGCGCGGCGACGCAGATCTGCTCCAGCTTGACCCAGACCGCCCAGCTGCCCAGCGGGGTGAGGGTGGCCTGGCCGTCGCCGTAGGTGAGTGCGCCGACGGAGGTGAGGGCGTGCAGGGCCCAGTCGAGGAGAGGGGCCAGTTCGGCGTCGTCCCCGGGGGGTCGGGTGCGCCGCGGAATGCACCGGGCCGGCGTCGGCGGGAGGCGCAGGGGCCGGGATGCGCGCGGGTTCACGCGGCGGGCCGTAGGGGATTTCGCAGCGCTCGGTGCGCAGTTCCCTGACGCGTTGGGCCAGCAGATCGAGGAGCTGCTCGACGGGGACCGGTCCGGCGGACAACTGGAGGAAGGAGAGCACCTGAGGCATGGCCGAGACGACCTCGGCAACGGCGGCGGGCTCGTGGTCGGCGGGTTCCGGGTGGGCGAGCGACCAGGCATCGAACAGGGCGACCCAGCCACGCAGAACGGCGGTGTCGTCACGGTCCCAGGCCCGCAGCCGCCAGCCGGGGCGGGCGCTGTCGCCGTGCACCTCGACGAGGCCGGCGAGGCGGGCGGTGTCCCAGTCGGCGCGGACCTGGGCCGGCGTCAGACCCAGTTCACCGGCCGCCCGTTCGGCGGTCGCGTCGGCCAGGGGGGCCTTGCCGTCGGAGGCGGCGTTGTCCCTGCCGGGGCCGAGTGCGGTGTCGGCCCAGCGGGCGACGCGGGCCGCGCCGGCCAGCCTGGAACGTGCCATTCCAGCCAGCTCCGAGGGAGCCGGTGTGCCCTCCGGCGGGCGGGGCGCGGGGCGGCGCGAGCGCCGCTGGTTCATCGCTCGGGGGGCGGCGGCCAGGGGTCGCGGGCGGACGAGTCGAAGCCTGGAGTCGCGCGGGATACGGGACGTCACGGGTGCAGTCTTCCGGTTGACGGTCCGAAAACCCAAACGGAATGTCACGGGCGGCGACGGGACTGGCCAACGCAAGGGCTCCTCGGGCGGCCCGGGCCGAGATCCGGACAGTGGTACGGCGTTAAACGGAACCGTCGTGGCCGGGACTCACATCAGCGGTGTCAGGAAGCGGCGGAGGGCTTCCTCGTATGCCGACGGGTCGGCGTTCCACAGGGCGCTGTGCGGGGCCTGCCGGACGGTGTGGAGGGCGACCAGATCGGGGCGGCGTTCGGCCAGCCGGCGGGAGTAGGCCCAGGGGGCGACCGTGTCGTCGGGGCCGTGGAAGATCAGGGTCGGGATCTTCAGGCGTTCGGGGTGGGCGGCCTCGTCGATGCGGTCGCCGTACAGACCGGTGCGGCCCTGGGCGGCGCGCACGGCCAGCGGCAGCAGGGGTGCGGGCATCCGCCGGGCCGCGGCCAGGGCGCGCAGTGTCGCCTCCCAGTTGAGGACCGGGGAGTCGAGCATCAGGCCGCGGATGCGGTCGCGGTCGGCGGAGTGCGCGGCGGCGCGCAGGGCCATGGTGGCGCCGGTCGACCAGCCGTACAGGACGACCCGTTCGGCGCCGTACCGCACGGCGTGGCGAATCGCCGCGTCCAGGTCGCGCCACTCGGTCTCGCCGAGATGGTTCAGGCCGTCGGGCGGGCGGGGTGCGCCGAGGTCGCCGCGATAGGCGAGGTCGAGCACGGGGAAGCGAAGGCCGTGCAGGAACTCCATGACGTTCATGGGGTGTTCCCGTGTCGTGCCCAGGCCGTGCACGGTGATCACCCAGGTGTCCCTGGCGGCAGGCACGAACCAGGCGGGCAGGACGCCGAGTTCACCGGGCACGTCGACGTCGGCGTGGTCGAGACCGAGGGCGGCGCCGGGGTCGCCGATGTGCAGGTTGGGGGTGAGCCACACCTTGTCGCCCGGCTCCAGGCTGCCGTGCGTGACGCGCTCCAGGCGGCGGACGACGGCGTCGGCAGGGTGCGGGGCGCTGTCCAGGACGGGGCCGACGACCGCGTGGGATCCGTCGCCGGAGAGGCCGTAGGTGCCGGGGCGTTGGGAGGCCAGGGCGCGGGTGAGGGTGACGCGGCCCGCGGCCGTGCTGTGCACGGTGAGCCGGGGTTCGGTGGGCAGGGGCCGGCCCGGCGGCGCCTTCAGTGCGGCGCCGCTGGCGAACCGGCCGGCGGCCACGGCGGCGGCGCCGGCTGCGGTCATCGCGGTGACGGCGGCGGCCGCCGCTTTGACAGTGCGCACGGATCCAGTGTCCTGGCGGACGTCGGCGGGGGCCAGTGGGAGGGGGGCTCGGGGTGATGCGGCTTGAGGCGTTAAGGGGGTGTGGGTGGGGGTGGGATCGCTCACCGGCGCGTGCCGGGTGCCGCTGCGCCAGTGCGGGTGGGAGTGGGATCACTCACCGGCGCGTGCGGGGTGCCGCTGCGCCCACCCTCCCCACGCTCGGCTTCGCTCGCGCGGGGGACCCCATCGCCCCAGCGGCACGACTGCCCGCAGCTACGATCACTGCCCGTACCCCCGCAACCGCTCCCCCGCCGCCCTCAGCTGGTCGTCGGACAGGAGGTTCGGGGTCAGGCCGGGGACCGAGGAGGCGGTCAGCCAGAGGTGGCACATCCACTCCAGCTGGGCGGTGCGGTCGTAGGCCTGGTCGAGGGTGGCGCCGTAGGTGAGGGTGCCGTGGTTCTGGAGGAGGCAGCCGGAGCGGTCGGCGAGGGCGTGCAGCATGTTCTCGGCCAACTCCTCGGTGCCGTACGTCGCATACGGGGCAACCCGGACGGGCCCGCCGAGCGCGCCGGCCATGTAGTGGATCGCGGGGAGCTCACGGACGAGCGTCGAGACGGCGGTGGCGTGCACGGCGTGGGTGTGGACGACGGCGCGGGCGTCGGTGGTGCGGTACACGGCGAGATGCATGGGCAGTTCGCTCGTCGGGACGAGCGTGCCGCGCACCTGCCGTCCGTCGAGGTCGACGGCGGTCAGGGCGTCCGGCGTGAGCCGGTCGTAGGGGACGCCCGAGGGTGTGACCAGGACCGTGTCCCGGACGCGTACGGACACATTGCCGGACGTACCGACGACCAGTCCGTCGGCCACGGTCCGGCGGGCCGTCGCCACGAGCGCCTGCCAGGCCCGGAACTCCTCGTCCCGCACACCGCTCATCCGCGACTCCTCCACTTCCTGTGCGCCCTCCCGGCCGCCCCGGACGTCCCGCCGGCCCCGCCGCCTTTCCGCCATGCCGTGATCCTGCCAGGGAGGCCGTCGGGCGGTTGCCGCGCCGGGGCACTGTAGGGCGGAAGCGGCACGTCCGGAAGGGTGCATATCAGCACAGATCCCCCTTCACCCCTACTTGGCCGGAGATCGATGAGCATTCAACGATCTTCCCGTACTCTCTGGGGGGATTTGTCATGCACGTTGCCATTCCGGGGGGAAACATGGCCCGTGACCGCAAACCGTTCCGCCATCGCAGCCGCCTTGCCGCGGCGTCGGTGGCGGCCTTCGCGATCGGGGGGACCGCACTGGCCGAGATTCCGGCCACGGCGGCGAGCAAGCCGAAGGGGCACGACGTCTCGTCGCATCAGAAGAACGTCAACTGGCAGAGCGCGAAGTCGAAGGGCGCCCGGTTCGTCTACGTCAAGGCGACCGAGTCCACCACGTACCGCAACCCGTACTTCAGCCAGCAGTACAACGGTGCGCGGAACGCGGGCCTGATACGCGGGGCCTACCACTTCGCGCTGCCGAACAAGTCGTCGGGCAAGGCCCAGGCGGCGTACTTCGTCCGCAACGGCGGCGCCTGGCGCGGGGACGGCTGGACGCTGCCACCCGCGCTCGACATCGAGTACAACCCGTACGACAAGAAGCACAAGTGCTACGGCCTGAGCAAGGCGAAGATGGTCAGCTGGATCAAGGCCTTCAGTGACGAAGTGAAGCGGCTCACCGGCCGCCGCCCCGTGATCTACACCACCACCCACTGGTGGAACACCTGCACGGGCAGCAGTCACACCTTCGCCGGCAACCACGCGCTGTGGATAGCACGCTACGACTCGGCGAGCGCGGGAACACTCCCGGCCGGGTGGTCGTTCTGGACGCTCTGGCAGTACGACAACAGCGGCAGCCTGCCGGGTGACCAGAATCTCTTCAACGGCTCGACGACCCAGTTGAGGAAGTTCGCAAAGGGCTCGTAGCCGGGCAGGACGGGGCCGTCGATTCCTGACCGGACGACGGCCCCCACCTTGAGACACCTGGACACCCCCCTCAGTTCACCTTTCGTTCACTTGGGTTACGTACGTTCGTCCAGCCAATGACCTCGAACGATTGCCTGGGTAAATGGAAGGCATCTCGCTGATCCTCGCGATTGTGGTGGTAACCGCACTCGCGTTCGATTTCACGAACGGTTTCCACGACACCGCGAACGCGATGGCGACCACCATCTCCACCGGTGCCCTCAGACCCAAGGTCGCGGTGGCCATGTCCGCCGTCCTCAACCTGGTCGGCGCCTTCCTCTCCGTGGAAGTCGCCAACACGATCTCCAAGGGGCTGGTCGACGAGAGCGGCATACGTCCCGAGGTCATCTTCGCCGCACTCGTCGGCGCGATCCTGTGGAACCTGCTGACCTGGCTCGTAGGCCTCCCGTCGTCCTCCTCGCACGCCCTCATGGGCGGTCTGATCGGCGCCACCATCGCCTCGGCCGGCGTGGGCGCCGTGCACGGCGACGCGCTCGTCACCAAGGTGCTGATCCCGGCGATCGCCGCCCCGCTGGTGGCCGGCATCGCGGCGATGCTGGCCACGCGGCTGACGTACCGGCTCGGCAGGAAGGCCGACGGCAAGGCGGCCGCGAAGGGCTACCGCGCCGGCCAGATCGCCTCCGCCGGCCTCGTCTCCCTCGCCCACGGCACCAACGACGCGCAGAAGACCATGGGCATCATCACCCTCGCCCTGGTCGCCGGCGGCTCCCTCGCCCCCGACTCCGACCCCCCGATGTGGGTCATCCTCTCGGCGGGCCTGGCCATCGCGCTCGGCACCTACCTCGGCGGCTGGCGCATCATCCGCACCATGGGCAAGGGCCTGACCGACCTCCAGCCGCAGCAGGGCTTCGCCGCGCAGACCAGCGCCGCGACGGTCATCCTGGCCTCCTCCCACCTGGGCTTCTCGCTGTCCACCACGCACTCGGTCTCCGGTGCGGTGATGGGTGCGGGTCTCGGCCGCAAGGGCGGGGTCGTGCGCTGGTCCACCGCCACCCGTATGTTCGTCGCCTGGGGCCTGACCCTGCCGGCCGCCGCGCTGGTCGGTGCCGTCGCGGAGTGGGTCACCGGCTTCGGCTCATGGGGCACCGCGCTCGTCGCCGTCTTCCTGGTCGCCTCCAGCGCCGCGATCTGGATGCTCTCCCGGCGTGAGGTCGTCGACCACACGAACGTCAACGACACGGCGGAGGAACCGGCCGGTGTCGTGACGACCGCGATGGCCGCCGTGGCCACTCCCCCGCCCGGCGCGGCCGAGGGCCTGACGGCCACGATCCCCGCGCAGCCCGCATCCCCGGACCAGGCGCCTTCCCGGGCCGCCGTCTGAGCCCCCCAGGTACGAAGGAAGCAGAAGCAGCATGAAGATCGACTGGGCGGCCCTCGGCTCCGTCTTCGGCGTCAGCCTCGTGGCCACCGTGGCCCTCGTGGGCCTGTTCACCCTCGGCATCGCGGGCCTGTCCCGCCGGGAGCGCGCGGTGGCGCAGGGCGATTCGGCCGCGCTCGCCGTCGCGGGGGCGTACGCCGCCTTCGCGGCATGTGCGGCGGCGGTGGCGTACGGGATCTATCTGATCGTGGCCTGAACCTGACTCAACCGACGCGCCGGGCGGTACGGGGTTTCCCGTACCGCCCGGCGCGTCGGTGTGTGGGCCTCAGCACACTCCAGCACCGCAGGTCACAGGCAAGTTGACGCCCCTTCCGACCCCGTGGTGGACTTCCGGGGCCATGTACGGCGGCAGGAGAGGAAGCCCGGTGTGAATCCGGCGCGGTCCCGCCACTGTGACCGGGGAAGGAACTCCCCGGGAGCCAGGAACTCTCACCGCCGGTCTCGTCGAACCAGGGCGTGGACACCCTGAGTGAGGACATATCGCGATGCTCGGCTGCCGTTCGAGGTTGAGGTTCAGTACCCGGGTTCTGCCCGACCCCGCGATCGGCTGAGCCGATGCGTGCCGATCGCGTCTTCGCGTACGGCGCCGCTCTCGGTCTCCTCGGCGATCTGCTCCTCGGTGATCCGCGCCGGGGGCATCCGGTCGCCGCGTTCGGGCGGGCCGCCGGTGGGGTCGAGCGGGTGCTGTGGCGGGACCACCGCGGGTGGGGTGCGCTGCATGCCGTCGTGTGTGCGGGCTCGGCGGTGGCGCTCGGGACGGCGGCCTCGCGTCTCGTACGGTCGTCTCCCGCCGCCTCCGTGGCCCTCACCGGCGTCGCCACCTGGGCGGTCGTGGGCGGGACGTCGCTGGCCCGCGAAGCCCGGGCCATCGGTCGTGCCCTGCAGGCCGGTGATGTGGAGGCAGCGCGGGCGCGGCTGCCGCATCTGTGCGGGCGGGATCCGCAGGCGCTCGACGCGGACGGGATCGCCCGGGCGGTCGTGGAGTCGGTGGCCGAGAACACCTCCGACGCGGTCGTCGGGGCGCTGGTGTGGGGGGCCGTCGGCGGGGCCGGGGCTGCTCGGGTTCCGGGCCGTGAACACCCTCGACGCCATGGTCGGGCACAGGTCGCCCAAATACCTGCGGTACGGGTGGGCTTCCGCCCGTCTCGACGACCTCGCCGGGTGGCCGGGCGCCCGGCTGACCGCCGCACTCGCCGCGCTGGCCGGTCCCGATCCGCGGGGAGCCGTACGGGCCTGGCGCGCGGACGCCGACCGGCATCCGAGCCCCAACGCCGGGCCGGTGGAGGCCTCGTTCGCGGGGGCGCTCGGGGTCCGGTTGGGCGGACCCTGTCCTACGGGGGCCGGGTCGAGCGCCGTCCCGTGCTCAACGCGTCGGCGGGGCGCGCCGTCCGGGTCACCGACGTGGAGCGGGCGGTACGGCTGTCCCGGCGCGTCGGACTGCTCGCGCTCGGCGTCTGTGTCGCCGGGCGGCTGCTGACAAGGGGGCGTACGTCATGAGTGGTGGAGGTCTGCTGGTCGCCGGCACCACCTCCGACGCCGGCAAGAGCGTCGTCACCGCCGGGATCTGCCGGTGGCTGGTGCGCCAAGGCGTGAAGGTGGCGCCCTTCAAGGCGCAGAACATGTCGTTGAACTCGTTCGTCACGCGCGAGGGTGCCGAGATCGGGCGGGCGCAGGCCATGCAGGCGCAGGCGTGCCGCGTGGAGCCGGCCGCGCTGATGAATCCCGTGCTGCTCAAGCCGGGCAGTGACCGCAGCAGTCAGGTCGTCCTCATGGGCAGGCCCGTGGGCGAGATGAGTGCGCGCGGCTACCACGGAGGGCGGCAGGAGCGGCTGCTCGGGACGGTGCTGGAGTGCCTCGCCGAGTTGCGGGGCACGTATGACGCGGTGATCTGTGAGGGGGCGGGCAGTCCCGCCGAGATCAATCTGCGCCGGACCGACATCGTGAACATGGGGATCGCCCGGAACGCGCGACTGCCCGTGCTCGTCGTCGGCGACATCGACCGCGGGGGCGTCTTCGCCTCGTTCTTCGGCACGGTCGCGCTGCTCTCGCGCGAGGACCAGGAGTTGGTCGCCGGCTTCCTCGTCAACAAGTTCCGCGGCGATGTGTCGCTGCTCGAGCCGGGGCTGGAGATGCTCCACGGGCTCACCGGGCGGCGTACGTACGGTGTCCTGCCGTACCGGCACGGCCTCGGTATCGACGAGGAGGACGGACTGCGGGTGTCGCTGCGGGGTTCCGTCCGGGAGTCCGAGGTGTCCTCCCCCGTCGGCGAGGACATCCTCCGGGTCGCCGTCTGCGCCGTCCCGTTGATGTCCAACTTCACGGACGTGGACGCACTGGCGGCCGAACCCGGGGTCGTGGTGCGGTTCGTGGACCGGGCGGAGGAACTCGCGGACGCGGACCTCGTCGTGGTGCCCGGCACCCGGGGGACGGTCCGGGCCCTGGAGTGGCTGCGGGAACGCGGCCTCGCGGACGCCCTCGCCCGCAGGGCCGTGGAAGGACGGCCCGTCCTCGGCATCTGCGGCGGTTTCCAGATCCTCGGTGAGCACATCGAGGACGAGGTCGAGTCGCGCGTGGGCCGGGTGGACGGGCTCGGACTGCTGCCCGTGCGCGTGCGGTTCGCACGGGAGAAGACCCTCACCCGGCCCGTCGGCGAGGCGCTCGGCGAGCCCGTCGAGGGGTACGAGATCCACCACGGGGTCGCCGACGTCGTAGGCGGCGAGCCCTTCCTGGACGGCTGCCGGGTCGGGCAGACCTGGGGCACGCACTGGCACGGCTCGCTGGAGTCGGACGGTTTCCGGCGGGCGTTCCTGCGCGAGGTGGCCGCCGCCGCGGGCCGCCGTTTCGTGCCGGCGCCCGACACCTCGTTCGCCGCGCTGCGCGAGGAGCAGCTCGACCGGCTCGGCGACCTGATCGAACAGCACGCGGACACGGACGCGCTGTGGCGGCTCATCGAGTCGGGCGCGCCGCAAGGACTGCCTTTCATTCCACCGGGAGCGCCCGTATGAGCACTGTGTTGTTGTTGTCGACCGCCGACACCGATCTGCTGGCGGCCAGGGCCGCTTCCGGTGCCTCGTACCGGATCGGCAATCCGACCCGGGTGGATGTGGAACAGGAGCTGCCCGGGCTCCTCGACGGCGCCGACATCGCCGTCGTACGACTGCTGGGCGGCAAGCGGGCCTGGGAGGACGGGCTCGCCGAGCTCAAGGCCTCGGGCATCCCGACCGTGCTGCTGGGCGGCGAGGCCGTACCGGACGCGGAGCTGATGGCCGAGTCGTCCGTCCCGGCCGGAGTGGTGGCCGAAGCGCTGAAGTATCTGGTCGAGGGCGGGCCCGCCAACCTCACCGAACTCGCCCGGTTCCTCTCCGACACCGTGCTGCTGACGGGCGAGGGGTTCGTCGAGCCGCAGAAGATGCCGGAGTACGGCGTCCACGGCGAGCGCCCCTTCGTCGACGGCCGTCCCACCGTCGGCGTGCTCTTCTACCGGGCCCATGAGCTGAGCGGCAACACCGCCTTCGTGGACACCCTGTGCGACGCCATCGAGGCGCGGGGCGCCAACGCCCTGCCCGTGTACTGCGGTTCGCTGCGCGGTGCGGACGCGGAGCTGTACGAGCTGCTGTCGAAGGCCGACGCCCTGGTCGCCACCGTCCTCGCCGCCGGCGGTACGCATGCCTCCCAGGCGTCGGCGGGGGGCGACGAGGAGGCGTGGGACATCGGGGCGCTGGCCGATCTCAACGTCCCTGTGCTGCAAGGACTTTGCCTGACGTCGTCCAGGAGTGCCTGGGAGGAGTCGGATGCCGCCCTGTCCCCCATGGACGCGGCGATGCAGGTGGCGATCCCGGAGTTCGACGGGCGGCTGATCACCGTGCCGTTCTCCTTCAAGGAGCAGGGGCCGGACGACGTGCCGGTGTACGTCGCCGACCCGGAGCGGGCGGCGCGGGTCGCGGGTATCGCCGTACGGCATGCGCAGTTGAAGCACAAAGCCAACGCGGACAAGAAGCTCGCGCTCGTCTTCACCGCGTATCCGACCAAGCACTCGCGCGTGGGGAACGCGGTCGGCCTGGACACGCCCGCATCCGCCGTACGAGTCCTGGACGCCCTCAAGGCTGCCGGCTACAGCCTCACCGAACACCCGGACAACGGCGACGAGTTGATCCACCGGCTCATCGAGGCAGGCGGTCATGACGTCGAGTGGCTGACGGAGGATCAGCTGGCGGCCGCCCCCGCGCGCGTGCCACTGGCCGACTACCGGGCGTGGTTCGACAAGCTCGACCCGGAGCTCAGGGACGGGATGCTGGAGGCGTGGGGCGAGCCGCCGGGTTCGCTGTACGTCGACGGGGACGACATCGTCCTCGCCTCGCTCCGGTTCGGGAACGTCGTCGTCATGATCCAGCCGCCGCGCGGCTTCGGCGAGAACCCGATCGCGATCTACCACGACCCGGACATGCCGCCGTCGCATCACTACATGGCGGCCTACCGCTGGCTGGAGAACTCGTTCGGTGCCGACGCGATCGTGCACATGGGCAAGCACGGCACGATGGAGTGGCTGCCGGGCAAGGGGCTCGGGCTCGGCGGCGGGTGCGCACCGGACGCGGTCCTCGGGGATCTGCCGTTGATCTACCCCTTCATCGTCAACGACCCCGGCGAGGGCACCCAGGCCAAGCGGCGTGGGCACGCCACCGTCGTCGACCACCTCGTGCCGCCGATGGCGCGGGCCGACACCTACGGTGACCTGGCCAAGCTGGAGCAGCTGCTCGACGAGTACGCGCTCGTCTCCGACCTGGACCCGACCAAGGCCCCGGCCGTGCGCGCCCAGATCTGGACGCTGGTCAAGGCGGCCGAGCTGCACCACGACCTGCATGTCGACGAGCAGCCGGACGACGAAGAGTTCGACGAGTTCGTCATGCACATCGACGGCTATCTCTGCGAGATCAAGGACGTGCAGATCCGGGACGGTCTGCACATCCTCGGTGGTGGGCCGGTGGGCGAACCGCGCGTCAACCTGGTGCTCGCCGTGTTGCGCGCCTCGCAGGTGTGGGGCGGGCAGGCGAACGCGCTGCCGGGGCTGCGGGCCTCGCTCGCGCTCCACTTCGGCCTGGTCGAGAAGGAGTTGCTCGCCGAGCCGGGCGCTGCGGTGAAGGTACCGGTCGAACTGACGGATCTGGTCGAGGGGCCGTCCCGTACGGCCGCCGACGCGATCGACCTGCTGGAGCAGCTGTGCCGGCGGATCGCGGAGGGGATGGAATCCCGCGCCTGGGCGGGTTCCGAGAGCACCGCTCTCGTTCGGGAGGTGCTCGGCACCGAACTCCCGGACGCTGTCTCGGTGTTGGAGTTCGCCTGTACCGAGGTCGTCCCCCGGCTCGCCCGTACCACCGACGAGATCGGCCACATCCTCAAGGCCCTCGACGGCGGTTACGTCCCGGCGGGCCCGTCGGGCTCCCCCACCCGTGGGCTCGTCAATGTCCTGCCGACCGGCCGCAACTTCTACTCGGTCGACCCCAAGGCCATTCCGTCCAGGCTCAGCTGGGAGGTCGGCCAGTCGCTCGCCGACTCGCTCGTGCAGCGGTACCTCCAGGACACGGGCGAGTACCCGAAGTCCGTCGGCCTGACGGTGTGGGGTACGTCCGCGATGCGCACCCAGGGCGACGACATCGCCGAGATCCTCGCGCTGCTGGGCTGCCGTCCGGTGTGGGACGACGCGTCGAGGCGCGTCACCGGCTTCGAGATCGTCCCGTCGGCCGAGCTCGGCCGCCCCCGCATCGACGTCACGGTGCGCATCTCCGGTTTCTTCCGGGACGCGTTCCCGCATGTCGTCGGGCTCATCGACGACGCGGTACGGGCGGTGGCCGAGCTGGACGAGCCCGCCGAGTCCAACTTCGTACGGGCGCATGTGGACGAGGACACCGCCGAGCACGGTGACCGGCGGCGCGCGACCGCCCGTGTCTTCGGGTCGAAGCCGGGAGCCTATGGGGCGGGGTTGCTCCCCCTCATCGACGCCCGCAACTGGCGATCCGACGCCGACCTGGCCGAGGTGTACGCGGTGTGGGGCGGCTACGCCTACGGGCGCGGGCTCGACGGGCGGGCGGCGCGCGGGGACATGGAGACGGCGTTCCGGCGGATCGCGGTGGCGGCGAAGAACGTCGACACGCGTGAGCACGACCTCGTCGACGCCGACGACTACTTCCAGTACCACGGCGGCATGGTCGCCATGGTCCGCCATCTGACGGGCGCGAGCCCCGAGGCGTACGTCGGCGACTCCGCCACTCCCGACCAGGTGAAGACCCGCACCCTGGGCGAGGAGACCCACCGCGTCTTCCGGGCCCGGGTGGTCAACCCGCGCTGGATGGCGGCGATGCGGCGGCACGGCTACAAGGGCGCCTTCGAGATGGCGGCGACCGTCGACTACCTCTTCGGCTACGACGCCACCGCCGGGGTCGTCGACGACTGGATGTACGAGAAGCTCAGCGCCGAGTACGTCTTCGACCCGGAGAACCGGGACTTCATGAAGAAGTCCAACCCGTGGGCGCTGCGCGGCATCACCGAGCGGCTGCTGGAGGCCGCCGACCGTGGGCTGTGGGCCGAGCCGGACGCGGACACCCTGGAGCGGCTGCGCGCCACCTACCTGGAGCTCGAAGGCGACCTGGAGGGCGAGGACAAGTGACCACCCCGTTTCCGTTCACGGCCGTCGTCGGCCAGCACGATCTGCGGCTCGCGCTGCTGCTGAACGCCGTGTCCCCGGCGGTCGGCGGCGTGCTCGTACGCGGCGAGAAGGGCACCGCCAAGTCGACGGCGGTGCGCGCACTGTCGGCGCTGCTGCCTCAGGTGCCCGTGGTCGCCGGGTGCCGTTTCTCCTGCGACCCCGCGGCTGCCGACCCGGCGTGCCCGGACGGGCCGCACGAGTCCGGGCCGGGCGTGTCGCGGCCGGCGCGCATGGTCGAACTGCCCGTCGGCGCCTCCGAGGACCGACTGGTCGGCGCCCTGGACATCGAGCGGGCGCTCGCCGAGGGCGTGAAGGCCTTCGAGCCCGGCCTGCTCGCCGACGCACACCGCGGGATCCTGTACGTCGACGAGGTCAACCTCCTCCACGACCACCTGGTCGACCTGCTGCTGGACGCGGCGGCGATGGGCGCGTCGTATGTCGAGCGCGAGGGTGTCTCCGTACGGCATGCCGCACGGTTCCTGCTCGTCGGCACCATGAACCCCGAAGAGGGCGAGCTGCGGCCGCAGTTGCTCGACCGGTTCGGGCTGACCGTCGAGGTCGCGGCCTCACGGGAGCCGGACCAGCGGGTGGAGGTCGTCAGGCGCCGGCTCGCCTACGACGACGATCCGGCCGGTTTCGCCGCGCGGTGGGCGGACGAGGAGGCCGCCGTACGGGCACGGATCGTGGCCGCGCGTGAGCTGCTGCCCTCCGTGCGGCTCGGCGACGGGGCGCTGCGGCAGATCGCGGCGACCTGTGCCGCGTTCGAGGTGGACGGGATGCGGGCCGACATCGTGATGGCGCGGACCGCGACCGCGCTGGCAGCGTGGGCCGGACGGCCCGATGTGCTCGCGGAGGATGTGCGGCAGGCTGCGCTGCTCGCGCTGCCGCACCGCAGGCGGCGTAACCCCTTTGACGCGCCGGGACTCGACGAGGACAAGCTCGACCAGACGCTGGAGGAGTTCTCCGGTGAGGGCGACGAGGACCCCGACCCGGACGGGCCCGGCGGAGGTGGCGGGCAGCCGCCGTCCGAGGGGCCGCAGGCCGATGGCGGCTCCGGCGCGCGTCCCGAGGCCGACGAGGACGGGGAGCCGCGGGCTTCCGGGGCCGGGGAGCAGACTCCCGTACGGGCGTCCGAGCCCTTCCGTGCGAAGGTGCTGAGCGTGCCGGGTGTCGGTGAGGGTGCCGCCGGGCGGCGTTCACGGGCACGGACGGAGCATGGGCGGACCACCGGGGCTCGGCGGCCCCAAGGGGCGCTCACCAAGCTGCACTTGGCGGCCACCGTGCACGCGGCCGCGCCGCATCAGCGGGCTCGGGGGCGGTCCGGGCCGGGGCTGGTGGTGCGGCGGGATGATCTGCGGCAGGCCGTTCGGGAAGGGCGCGAGGGGAATCTCGTGCTGTTCGTCGTGGATGCCTCCGGGTCGATGGCGGCTCGGCAGCGGATGAGTGCGGTGAAGGGGGCCGTGCTGTCGTTGCTGCTGGACGCGTATCAGCGGCGGGACAAGGTGGGTCTTGTGACGTTTCGGGGGGCGGCCGCCGATGTGGCGCTGCCGCCTACCTCGTCCGTGGATGCCGCCGCAGCTCGGCTGGAGTCGCTGCCGACCGGTGGGCGTACGCCGCTTGCGGCCGGGCTGTTGAAGGCCCATGAGGTGCTGCGGGTCGAGCGGCTGCGGGATCCGGCTCGGCGGGCGCTGGTCGTGGTCGTGACGGACGGACGGGCCACGGGTGGGCCCGAGCCGGTCGCGCTTGCCGAGCGGGCGGCTCGGTTGTTCGCCGCGGAGGGTGTCGCGTCCGTGGTGGTCGACTGCGAGTCGGGGCCCGTACGGCTGGGGCTCGCGGGGCGGCTCGCGGGGGAGCTGGGCGGTACGGCGGTGACGCTGGACGAGTTGCGGGCGGACTCGATCGCCGGGCTGGTGCGGGATGTTCAGGGTGTGGCGAAGAGGAGGGCCGCGTAATGCCTCAGGGGCAGCCGAGTGTGGTGCCGGACGATGGCCTGACGACTCGTCAGCGGCGTAATCGGCCGCTGGTGGTCGTGCACACGGGCATCGGGAAGGGCAAGTCCACCGCCGCTTTCGGGCTGGCGCTGCGGGCCTGGAACCAGGGCTGGCCCATCGGGGTGTTCCAGTTCGTCAAGTCGGCCAAGTGGAAGGTCGGCGAGGAGAACGCGCTGCGGGTGCTCGGTGCCAGTGGTGAGGGCGGATCCGTCGACTGGCACAAGATGGGCGAGGGCTGGTCGTGGGTGCAGCGCGACGACCAGATGGACAACGAGGAGAAGGCCCGCGAGGGCTGGGAGCAGGTCAAGCGGGATCTGGCCACCGAGACGTACAAGCTGTACGTCCTCGATGAGTTCGCGTACCCCATGCACTGGGGGTGGGTCGACACCGACGAGGTGATCTCCGTGCTGCGGGACCGGCCCGGAACCCAGCACGTCGTGATCACCGGGCGGAACGCGCCGGAGAAGCTCGTCGACATCGCCGACCTCGTCACCGACATGTCCAAGGTCAAGCACCCCATGGACGTCGGGCAGAAGGGGCAGAGGGGCATCGAGTGGTGACTTCTGTGCCCCGGTTGGTCGTCGCCGCGCCGTCGTCCGGCAGCGGCAAGACCACCGTCGCCACGGGGTTGATGGCCGCGTTCGCCGCGCGGGGGCTCGCCGTGTCCCCGCACAAGGTGGGGCCGGACTACATCGACCCCGGGTATCACGCGCTCGCGACCGGGCGGGTGGGGCGGAATCTCGACGCGTATCTGTGCGGGCCGGAGTTGATCGGGCCGTTGTTCCTGCATGGGGCGCGTGGGTGTGACATCGCCGTCGTGGAGGGGGTAATGGGGTTGTACGACGGGGCAGCGGGGGAGGGTGAACTGGCGTCCACCGCTCATGTGGCGAAGCTGTTGCGGGCGCCGGTGGTGCTCGTGGTCGACGCCTCGTCGCAGTCCCGGTCCGTGGCGGCGCTGGTGCACGGGTTCGCTTCCTGGGATCCGGAGGTGCGGGTCGGGGGTGTGATTCTGAACAAGGTCGCCTCCGATCGGCATGAGCTGCTGCTGCGGGATGCTCTGGACTCGGCCGGGGTGCCGGTGCTCGGCGTGCTGCGGCGGACCGCTCAGGTGGACACGCCGTCGCGGCATCTGGGGCTGGTGCCGGTCGCCGAGCGGCGGGGGGCGGCCGTGGAGGCGGTGGCCGCCATGGCCGCGCAGGTGACGGCCGGGTGTGATCTGGAGGCTCTGGCCGGGCTGGCGCGGAGTGCGGGTGCGTTGTCGGGTGCGGGGTGGGATGCGGCTGAGGTCTTGGGTTCTTCGCCCCCGCCGCCCCTTCCCGTTCCCGACCCTGGGGGCTGCGCCCCCAGACCCCCGTTTCGGCCTGAACTGCCTCGTCCTCAAGCTCCCCCAGAGGGGGCACCCTCAGACGGGCTGGTTGTTGCCGTTGCCGGTGGGGAGGCCTTCACGTTTTCCTATGCCGAGCACAGTGAGCTGCTGGCCGCTGCCGGGGCCGACGTCGTGGCCTTTGATCCGCTTCGTGATGAGCAACTGCCTGAGGGCACACGCGGGTTGGTCATCGGGGGTGGGTTTCCCGAGGTGTACGCCTCCGAGTTGTCCGCCAACGAGCCGCTCCGTAAAGCCATCGGCGAGCTTGCGCTCGCGGGCGCGCCTGTCGCTGCCGAGTGTGCCGGGCTGCTGTATCTGTGCCGGGAGTTGGACGGGCTGCCCATGTGCGGCGTGCTCGATGCGCAGGCGCGGATGTCGGAGCGGCTCACGCTCGGCTACCGGGACGCCGTGGCCGTCAGTGACAGCGTGCTCGCCGGGGCCGGGACGCGGATGCGCGGGCACGAGTTTCATCGGACCGTGGTCGAGCCCGGGTCCGGTACCGCCCCTGCCTGGGGGATACGGGCGCCCGAGCGGCGCGTCGAAGGCTTCGTACAGCGCGGTGTGCACGCGAGTTATCTGCACACGCACTGGGCGTCCGCGCCCGGTGCGGCCCGTCGGTTCGTGGAGAGGTGCCGGACGTCATGAGCAGCAAGCTGATCGGAGTCGGGGTCGGTCCCGGCGACCCGGAGCTGGTGACCGTCAAGGGTGTCAACGCGCTGCGCGCCGCCGACGTGGTCGTCGTCCCCGTCATGGACACCGGTGAGCGCGGGCGCGCCGAGGCGACCGTGCTGCACTACGTGCCCGAGGAGAAGGTGCTGCGGGTGGTGTTCGCGCTGAACGAGCGGAGCGACCGGGCGCGGCGCGAGGCCGCCTGGGACGCGGCGGGTGAGCGGGTCGCCGGGCTGCTGAAGCGGCATGACTCCGTGGCCTTCGCGACGATCGGGGACCCGAACGTGTACTCCACGTTCACCTATCTCGCGCAGACCATCACCGAGCTGGTCCCGGGGACCGTCGTCGAGACCGTGCCCGGCATCACCGCCATGCAGGACCTCGCGGCGCGGTCGGGTGCCGTGCTGACGGAGGGGACCGAGCCGCTGACGCTGGTGCCGGTGACCGCCGGGGCCGCCGTGCTCAAGGAGGCGCTGAACGGGCCCGGGACCGTCGTCGCCTACAAGTTCGGACGGCAGGCGGCCGAGGTCGCGGAGGCGTTGCGGGAGAGCGGCCGGCTCGACGGGGCCGTGTGGGGGTCGGCGCTGGGGCTGCCGGAGGAGTCCGTCCGGCCGGCCGGCGAGCTGGACGGGACTGCGCTGCCGTATCTCTCGACGCTCATCGCGCCTGCGCGGCGCGAGGGCGGGCGGGGCGGCAAGTTGTGAAGCTCGAGGGCTCACTCCGCGATGCCCACCACCAGCCAGATGAACGCCGCCCCCGCGACCGTGCACAGCAGCGTGGAGCGGGCGGGGTGTTCGTGGTGGGCCTCGGGCAGGATCTCGGCCGCGGCGAGGTAGAGCAGTGCGCCGCCGAAGAAGCCGAGGTAGGCGCCGAGCAGCGGCTCCGGGATGGCGAAGAGCAGGGTCGAGGCCGCGCCGGCGACCGGGGCGACCGCGGCGAGGAACAGCATCGTCAGCGCCCTGCGGCGGGCGTTTCCGTACAGGCGGGTGAGGGTGTACGTGTTGAAGCCGTCCGCGAAGTCGTGGGCGATCACCGCGAGCGCCACGGCCACGCCCATGCCGCCGCCGACCTGGAAGGCGGCGCCGATCGCCACGCCGTCCATCGCGCTGTGCCCGATCAGCGCGGCCGCCGCCGTCAGGCCCACCTCCGGGGTGCGGTCGGCGCGGCGGGCGGCGAGCAGGCGTTGCACCAGATGGGCCAGCAGGAAGCCGGCCACGAAGAGGAGCAGCGCGGCCGGTACGCCGTAGAGCTCGGTGTCCGCCGCCGCCAGTGCCTCCGGCAGCACGTCCAGGCCGACGACGCCCAGCATCAGGCCGCCGGCCAGGCCCAGCACCAGGTGCCGGCGGTCGGTGACGCGCAGGGCCGTCCAGCCGCCCGCCAGCGTCATCAGGAACGCGCCGAGCGCGACGAAGACAGCCATGCGCCCTTGCTATCGGATCGACGGGCGGGTGCGCACTCCCCCACGCTCGGGCGTCACCAGCCGCAGTACTCGTAGGACTTGTAGGAGAGGACCGATTCCCATGGCCGATGCCCCCACCGGCAAGGTGACCTTCGTCGGTGCCGGCCCCGGCGCCGCCGATCTGCTGACGTTCCGTGCCGCGCGCGCCATCGCCGAGGCCGATGTCGTGATCTGGGCGGCGAGCCTGGTGCAGGCGGAGGTCCTCGAGCACGCCTGCGAGGGCGCGGAGATCCTCGACTCGGCGACGATGTCGCTGGAGGACGTGGTCGCCGTGTACGAGCGCGCGCACGCCGAGGGCCTGCAGGTGGCCCGCATCCACTCCGGCGACCCGGCGCTGTGGGGCGGCACGCAGGAGCAGCTCGACCGGTGCGCCGAGGTCGGTATCGCGACCGAGATCGTGCCCGGTGTGTCGTCGTTCTCGGCGGTGGCCGCGCTCGCGCAGCGGGAGCTGACCATCCCGGAGGTGGCGCAGTCGGTCGTCCTCACCCGGCTCGGCGGCGGCAAGACGCCGATGCCGCCCGGGGAGGAGGTGCGCGAGTTCGCCAAGCACGGCACGACCATGGCGGTCTTCCTGTCGGCGGCCCGCAGCGGGCAGCTGGTGCGGGAGCTGCTGGAGGGCGGCTATCCCACGACCACCCCGGTCGTCGTCGCCTACCAGGCGACATGGCCGGAGGAACTGGTCGTGAAGTGCACGATCGGCACGCTGGAGGAGACGGTCAAGGAGCACAAGCTCTGGAAGCACACCCTGTTCCTGGTCGGTCCGGCCCTCGACGCGCACGGCACCCGCTCGCACCTGTACCACCCCGGTCACTTCCACGGCTACCGCAAGGCCGACCCTGAGGCCCGCCGGGCGCTGCGCGAGCGGGGTGCGAGCACATGATCACCGTCGTCGGTACGGGGACGGGGGCCGCGCCGCCGGACGACGTGGCCGCCGGGGCGGAGCTCGTCGTGGGCGGGCGGCGGCATCTGGACGCCGTACGGCTGCCGGAGGGCGCCGAGCGGATCGTGCTCGGGCCGCTGGCGCCCGCGCTGGACACCATCGAGGAGTACGTCGCCAAGGACCGGCCGGTGGTCGTGCTGGCCTCCGGGGATCCGGGGTTCTTCGGGATCGTCCGGGCGCTTGCGGAGCGGTTCGGCGCCGGGCGGCTGGACGTGCGGCCCGGCGTCTCGTCCGTCGCCGCCGCCTTCGCGCGGATCGGGCTGCCCTGGGACGACGCCGTGGTGGTCAGCGCGCACGGGCGGGAACTTCGGACGGCGGTGAACGTGTGCCGGGCCCGGCCGAAGGTCGCCGTGCTGACGGGACCTGGCGCCGGTCCGGCCGAGTTGGGGGCCGCGCTGCTGCACAGTGAGCGCGTCCTGGTCGTCGCGTCCGCGCTGGGCGATCCGGAGCGGGAGCACGTGGAGCGGGTGACGCCCGCCGAGGCCGCGGCGCGCGACTGGGGTACGGCCGTGAGTGTCGTGCTGTGCCTGGACGAGACCCGTGCGCCGGGTGCCGTACGGACGGTCGCCGGGCCTCCCGCAGGGCCCGGCGGATGGGCGCTGGACGAGGCCGGGTTCGCCCACCGCGACTCGATGATCACCAAGTTCGAGGTGCGGGCGCTGGCCCTGGCCCGGCTCGGGCCGCGCCTGGGCGACCTGGTGTGGGACGTCGGTGCGGGCTCCGGCTCGGTGGCCGTCGAATGCGCCCGGCTCGGCGCCGCCGTCGTCGCGGTCGAGAAGGCAGCAGACGGGGTCGAGCGGATCCGCGCCAACGCCAGGGCGCACGGCGTCGACGTCCATGTCGTGCACGGGGCGGCGCCGGATGTCCTGGCCGGTCTCGACGATCCCGACGCGGTGTTCGTGGGCGGCGGAGGGCGCGAACTGCCTGCCGTCGTCACCGCGTGTGCGCGGCGGGCCCGGCGGGCGGTGGTCATCGCCATGGCCGCGCTGGACCGGGTGCCGGCGGCACGCGAGGCGCTCACCGGTGCCGGCTTCGACTGCGACGGCGTGCTGCTGCAGTCGTCGCGGCTGGCGCCGCTGCCGGGGGACGTGACCCGGCTCGCGGCGACCAATCCCGTTTTTCTGCTGTGGGGCACGAGGCCTCAAGCCTGTCCTGAAGGAGTTGCCCAGTGATCGGCCTCATTTCCGCCACCGCGGCGGGGGCGGTGGCGCGGGACCGGCTGGCCGCGGCGTGGCCGGACCGGACGCGGGTGTACGACGGTCCCGTGGGGGGCGCCGTGCGGGCCGCGTTCGCGGAATGCGAGCAGCTGGTGTGTTTTCTCGCGACGGGGGCGGTGGTACGGCTGGTCGCGCCACTGCTGTCGGACAAGAAGACCGATCCCGGTGTGGTGTGCGTGGATGAGAGTGGGCGGTTCGCTGTTTCGCTGGTGGGCGGGCACGGTGGTGGCGCCAATGAACTCGCCCGGGAGGTCGGGGAGTTGCTGGGCGCCGAGCCCGTGGTGACGACGGCGACCGACTCCGCGGGACTGGCCGGGCTGGACACTCTGGGCCTGCCTGTGGAGGGCGATGTGGCCGCGGTGTCGCGGGCGTTGCTGGACGGCGAACCGGTCGCTCTGCGGGCAGAGGTGGCCTGGCCCCTGCCTCCCCTGCCGGTCGCGGCGGAGGGGTCGTACACCATCCGTCTGACGGACCGGGCGACCGACCCGGCGGAGCATGAGGTGCTGCTCCGCCCGCCGTCCCTCGTCGTCGGCGTCGGCGCCTCCAGGAACGCCCCCGTCGACGAGGTCCTCGGGCTCATCGAGGGCAGCCTGTGGGAGGCGGGACTGTCCCCGCGGAGCGTCGCCGAACTCGCCACCGTCGACGCGAAGGCCGGCGAACCCGGAATCGTCGAGGCGGCCGAGCGGCTCGGCGTGCCCCTGGTGACGTACTCCGCCGAGGAGCTGGCGCAGGTCGACGTGCCCAACCCCTCCGACGCGCCGCTCGCCGCCGTCGGGACACCGTCCGTCGCGGAGGCGTCGGCGCTCGCACGGGGAGGCGAACTTCTTGTGCCCAAGCGGAAGTCGGCCATGGCCACCTGTGCCGTGGTACGGCGGCCGGGGCGCGGGCGGCTCGCGGTGGTCGGGCTCGGGCCGGGGGCCCGCGATCTGCTCACCCCGCGCGCGAAGGCGGAACTGCGGCGCGCCTCCGTGCTCGTGGGGCTCGACCAGTACGTCGACCAGATCCGCGACCTGCTGCGGCCCGGCACCCGGATCCTGGAGTCGGGGCTCGGGGCCGAGGAGGAGCGGGCGCGCACGGCCGTCGAGGAGGCCCGGAAGGGACACGCGGTCGCGCTGATCGGCAGCGGCGACGCGGGCGTCTACGCCATGGCGTCACCGGCGCTGGCGGAGGCGGGCGCCGACATCGACGTCGTGGGCGTGCCCGGGGTGACCGCCGCGCTCGCGGCCGGGGCGATCCTCGGGGCGCCGCTCGGGCACGACCATGTGTCGATCAGCCTGTCCGACCTGCACACGCCCTGGGAGGTCATCGAACGCCGGGTGCGCGCCGCCGCCGAGGCGGACATCGTCGTGACGTTCTACAACCCGCGCAGCCGGGGCCGCGACTGGCAGCTGCCGAAGGCGCTGGCGATCCTCGCCGAGCACCGCGAGCCGACGACGCCGGTGGGTGTCGTACGGAACGCCTCGCGGCCGGACGAGACCAGCCGCCTGACGACCCTGGCCGCGCTGGACCCGGCGACGGTCGACATGATGACGGTCGTGACCGTCGGCAACACGGCCACCCGTGAGATCGCGGGGCGCATGGTGACGCCGCGCGGCTACCGCTGGCAGGAGGAGGCCCGGTGAACCGTGTGGTCCACCCGATCGAGCAGGAGTCGTTCCGGCGGCTGCGCGCCCGCCTGGACACCTCGCACTTCCCGCCGCTGACCCGGGCGGTGGTGGAGCGGGTCATCCACTCCGCCGCCGACCTGGACTACGCGAGCGACCTCGTCATGGACGAGGGCGACCTGGCGAAGGCGTACACCGCGTTGCACTCCGGGGCCCCGGTCGTCGTCGACGTTGAGATGGTGGCGGCCGGGATCACCCGGCGCGAGACCGTCTGCCGGCTGAAGGACGCCGAGTCCGGGCCGGGGCTGACGCGTTCGGCGCACGCCGTGCGGCTGGCCTACGAGGAGGTCGGCCCCGGCGCCCTGTGGGTGATCGGCTGCGCGCCGACCGCCCTGGAGGAGCTGCTGACGCTGGATGCCGCGCCCGCGCTCGTCATCGGTCTGCCCGTCGGTTTCGTCGGCGCGGCCGAGTCCAAGGCCGCCCTGCGGGAGAGCGGACTGCCCGCCGTGAGCAACGTGTCCGAGAAGGGCGGTTCCGCGGTCGCCGCGGCCGCGCTCAACGCCCTGCTGTACCAACCCACTTCGTATTCCGAGGAGAAACAGTGACCACCCCGCCGCCCGCCCTGCTCATCGCCGGTCACGGCACCCGGGACGACGCCGGGGCCGAGGCGTTCCGCGACTTCGTACGGGAGCTGGGCCGCCGCCACCCCGACCTGCCCGTCGCGGGCGGCTTCATCGAGCTGTCCCCGCCCCCGCTGGGCGATGCCGTGACCGAACTGGTGGAGCGCGGTGTACGGCGGTTCGCCGCCGTTCCGCTGATGCTGGTGTCCGCCGGCCACGCCAAGGGGGACATCCCGGCGGCGCTGGCCCGCGAGAAGGAACGGCACCCCGGGATCTCGTACTCCTACGGGCGTCCGCTGGGCCCGCACCCGGCGCTGCTGAGCGTCCTGGAGCGACGGCTGGACGAGGCGCTGGGAACCTCGGGACGCAGCCCGCGGGACCGGGCCGACGTGACCGTGCTGCTGGTCGGCCGGGGGTCGACGGACCCGGACGCGAACGCCGAGGTGCACAAGGCGGCGCGGCTGCTGTGGGAGGGGCGCGGGTACGCCGGGGTCGAGACGGCGTTCGTGTCGCTGGCGGCGCCGGACGTGCCGAGCGGGCTGGACCGGTGTGTGCGGCTGGGGGCGAGGCGGATCGTCGTGCTGCCGTACTTCCTGTTCACCGGCATCCTGCCGGACCGGGTGCAGATGCAGACGGAGGGCTGGGCGGCCGCGCACCCGGAGGTCGAGGTGCGCTCGGCGGACGTGATCGGGCCGGAGCCCGAGCTGCTGGACCTGGTGATGGAGCGGTACGAGGAGGCGGTGCAGGGGGACCTGCGGATGAACTGCGACTCGTGCGTGTACCGGATCGCGCTGCCCGGCTTCGAGGACAAGGTGGGACTGCCGCAGCAGCCGCACTACCACCCCGACGACGACGGTCACCACCATCACGGGCACCACCACGGCGGACACGCCCACTCCCATGCGCACTGAGGGCGATGCGCACGACCTGCGGCACCACGGGGACGCCGAGGTCCGGGACGGGGGACGGTCGCTGGTCGACCTGGCGGTCAACGTGCGCGCCGGCACACCGCCCGCGTGGCTGCGGGAGGTGATCGCCGGGTCGCTCGGTGGGCTGGCGGCCTACCCGGACGGGCGTTCCGCTCGGGCTGCGGTGGCGGCCCGGCACGGTCTCGCACCGGACCGCGTGCTGCTGACGGCGGGTGCGGCGGAGGCCTTCGTGCTGCTCGCCCGTGCCCTGAAGGTCCGTCAGCCGGTCGTCGTGCATCCGCAGTTCACGGAGCCGGAGGCGGCGCTGCGGGACGCGGGCCACACCGTCGACCGGGTGCTGCTGCGCGAGGAGGACGGCTTCCGGCTGGATCCGGCGGCGGTGCCCGAGGACGCCGACCTGGTCGTGATCGGCAACCCGACCAACCCGACGTCGGTACTGCACCCGGCCGACGCCATCGCCCGACTGGCCCGTCCCGGGCGGACGGTGGTGGTCGACGAGGCGTTCATGGACGCCGTGCCGGGTGAGCGGGAGGCACTGGCCGGGCGGACCGACGTTCCCGGGCTCGTGGTCCTGCGCAGCCTGACGAAGACCTGGGGGCTCGCGGGGCTGCGCATCGGATACGTGCTGGCGTCCCCGGAGACCATCGGCGCCCTAGAACGCGCCCAGCCGCTGTGGCCCGTGTCCACGCCGGCGCTGGCCGCCGCTCAGGCGTGCGTGGGATCGCAGGCCCTGGCGGAGGCGGCACACGCCGCGCACCGCATCGCCGCGGACCGGGCCCACCTCGTGGCGGGGCTCTCCGGGATCGCCGGACTGCAGGTCGTGCAGCCCGCCGAGGGGCCCTTCGTCCTCGTACGGCTGCCGCGAGCCGCCGCCGTACGCCGGCACCTGCGCGACCTCGGGTACGCGGTGCGGCGCGGGGACACCTTTCCCGGGCTGGGCGAGGAGTGGCTGCGGCTGGCGGTCCGGGACCGGGCGACGGTCAGTTCGTTCCTCCGGGCGCTGGAGCAGGCGATGACACGGGCGGACCGCTGAGCCGGGGCACCCGCTCCCGGGTGCCGTCCGGGAAGCGGATCTCCACGGTTCCGTCGGCGTCGACCGTCGCGCCGGCGCCCCTGCGCAGAGCGTGCGGATCGGCGCTGAGCACCACGAGGGTGACCAACAGGCCGGCGCCGTCGGGCCGCTGAAGAACAGGCGTCGCCGAGT
Organism: Streptomyces sp. F001; assembly: GCF_004187715.1. Classification (GTDB taxonomy): domain Bacteria; phylum Actinomycetota; class Actinomycetes; order Streptomycetales; family Streptomycetaceae; genus Streptomyces; species Streptomyces flavusporus. Next base: position 1,278,312 of record NZ_QZWF01000001.1, read on the forward strand.
GGTGTCCGCAGGCATTGGTCCCGACGGCCTGCGCCACCGTGCCGTCGGCACCGCTCCAGCCGTACAGCCCGAGGATCGCGCTGGTCAGACCGTCGGCGCGGCGGGCGAGCGCCCAGCCGGGTCCGGTGCGGGCGACCGGCGGCTCGGTGTCGTCGGCCACGGACCAACCGCCCTCGCGCACCGGCGTGCCGGGCGGTACGTCGAGACGGTGCACCCGCACCTCCCACGGGCCGTTCACCACGCTGACCGTCTCGATGCGATGGCCGCCGCCGGCCTGCCAGGAGGCGGCACGGCGGCCCTCGGCACCGAGGGGGTGGATACGGCCGCGCGGGGACGGTGTGCCGTCGGCGGCCAGGACGGCGAGGTGGTTGTCGGGGCCCGGTGTCTCGGGGGCCGTGGCGCTGGAGTAGGCGAGCCTTGCGTAGTGCGGGCTGTCCTCGGCCGTGGCGGGCGGGGGCGGCAGCCGGTCACTGCCGTGGTTGACCAGCCGTACGATCCCGTCGGCCGCGGTGGAGTGCAGCAGCCAGCCCGGTGCGGGCAGGGCCAGACACACGTCCGTGGTGTCCACGGGGGCCGGTTCCTCGGGCGCCGTCCACACGGGGTGGTCCGCGGGCAGGAGCAGACCGAGGAAGGCCTTGCTCGCCCAGTACGGGGAGGCGGGGCCGGAGTACCGCTGGGTCACGCCGAGGAACGGCCGGTACCAGCCCAGCGTGAGCAGGCCCCGCTCGTCCGGCGCCCCGCGCTCGGCGAAGTGCTTCAGTGCGCCCGAGGCCAGGCGGCGGGTGCGGCCCGGCGGCAGTGGCGTGGCGTCGGCGAGCGCGCCCGCCCAGAGGGGGGCGGTGGTGGCGAAGCGGTAGGTGAGGGAGCGGCCCTGGTGGACCGGGGCGCCGTCGGAGCCGAAGAAGTGCTGGTGGACGGCGAGGAATTCGCGCAGGCGCGCGCGATGCCGGGCCACCGTCTCCGGGTCCGCCCGCGGGCCCGCGATCCGCGCCCACAGCACCGGATACAGATGCAGCGCCCAGGCGTTGTAGTAGTCGAACTTCCGGCCGTCGCCGTCGGTGTACCAGCCGTCACCCCGGTACCAGTCGTCGAGCCGGGCGAGCCCGGCGTCGATCTCGGCCCGGCTGTGCGGGGCCCCGACGGACGCGAGGAACTCCTCGGTGATGACCTGGAACAGCCGCCAGTTGGAGTCGTTGGCACGGGCGCCGACAAAACCGCCGAGCCAGTCGGTGACCTGCTCGCGTACGCGGTCGTCGAGGTGCTCCCACAGCCACGGCCGGGACTCGTGCAGGGCGATGGCGATGGAGGCGGCCTCGACCATCGGCTGGGCTCGGTCGGTGATGGGCGGCCAGTGTTCCCCGTCGTGTGGGTCGGTGCCGGCGGCGAGTCCGGTGGCGTACCGCTCGATCAGAGCCGGGCCGACCCGTCCACCCGACCCCGCGATACGGAAGGCGGCGAGCAAGAAGGAACGCGCATAGCCCTCCAGACCGTCCGACCAGGGCCCGGAATGGCTGGGCGGCCCCGGCAGCCGGTACTGCGCGAACCCCGGCGAGGCATACGGCAACAGCCCGTCGAGCAGCCGATCCGCGATTGCCTCCCAGTGGGCGCGGGTCCAACCGGTGATCGGCGAGAGGAGAGGATCGAGCTCGGGCAGTCGCGTAGGGTCGGGGAGCGACACATACGGGGCGCTCATAGGGGGTTGGATCCTCCTTTGTCGGGTGGCCCGCTCTCCAGTCGGAGGCGGGTGCAACGCCCTACAGGGGCGCGGGGCTGCATCGATATGCGGCTCCGCCGCGTGGGCGCGACCAGCCACGAACTACCCGCAGTCGCCTACGGCGCCCCCGGCGAAGCGACGCTACGGCGCACAACAATGTGCGTACCGAGCAGATGATGGTTCCCCCCGGATTGCTCGGGATCACGCAAAGCGATCCGCACAGCGGCACGACCAAGCTCCTCCGCAGGAGTACGCACGGTCGTGAGCGGCGGATTGAAATCCTCGGCCAGCGGAATGTCGTTGTACCCGACAACAGAGATGTCATCGGGGACGCTCAGCCCAGCATCGGCAATCGCGCGGAGCGCCCCCGCAGCGACCATGTCGTCCCCCGCGAACACGGCCGTGAACTCCCGCGTCTCCTTGAGCAGTTCGGTCATCGCACGCAGCCCGGCCGCACGGCCGAGCCCACAGTCGACCACGCGGCCGGCGCTCCGCGGCAGCCCATGCTCGGCGAGCGCCGCCCGATACCCGGCGACGCGGGCGTCGAGCGCGGTGTTGCCGGGCAGCCCGCCGAGGAACACGATCCTGCGGTGACCGGCGGACAGCAGATGAGCGGTGATCGCCCGCGCCCCCGCCTCGTTGTCGAACTCGACGACCAGCGCCGGGATGTCAGGATCCGGCGCTGGTCGCCCGCACAGCACAAGCCGGCCCCCGGAGGAGTCCAGGGCCTGCGCATAGTGAGCCACGCGCGAGCGATACGCGTCGTCCTCGACGACCCCGCCCACCAGGATCACCAGCCGTGCCCCCTCCTCCCGCATCAGCTGCACGAACTCCATCTCGCGCTGCGGATCCCCGCCGGTCGCGCCGACGACACACAGCCAGCCCCGGTCGGCGGCCTCCGCCTCCACCCCCTCGGCGACCTGGGCATAGAAGGGGCTGGTGACCTGGCGGACGACGACCGCGGCCATCTTCCGGCCGCCGCCCACCAGCGCCCGCGCATGCGCGTTGGCGACGTAGTCGAGGTCGCGGGCGGCGCGCAGCACACGGGCCCTGGTCGCCGTGGGCACCGGGTGGTTGCCGCTGAGCGCACGGGACGCGGTGGCCATGGACACGCCGGCCCGTTCGGCGACGTCGCGGATCGTGACCCGCCGTTTGGCGCCCATGTCGTTCCCCATCCGCCGCGTCTCCCCTTCCTGCCAGTGGTTCTTCAGGTGTTGGCCGCGTAGTCCTGCGCGAGCTCCTCGGCCATTCTGTCGCCGCCCCGGTCCCGCCACCGCTTCACCGTCGCGTCCCATTCGGACAGCGGGATGCGGCCCGCGACGATGCCGGTGACGGTGTCGTCGAGGAGCGCCTTGAGCGTGGTGCCCTGGGCGTTGTTCGTGCGGGACTGCAGGCCGAAGGAGGCGTTGCGGATGGCGTGCGGGACGACCTTCTGCTGCCAGGCGTGCAGGGCCCGTACGGCGTCGGGCATACCGGGAACGAACAGCACCTGGGGGCCTTCGGCGAGGTACTTCAGCGGCAGGTTGGTGTTGTTCTCGACCTCGCCGAGCTTGGTGGGCTCGGGCGAGCCGTCCTTGCCGCGGGTGAAGTGGGTACCCTCGACGCCGTAGTGGACGAGTTCCCACTCCTGGCTGCCGAAGGGGGCGGCGAGGTAGTCGAGGATGCGCAGCAGCAGCTCGATGCGTTCCTTCTTCGCCTTCTTCAGCACGGTGTAGCCGAAGGAGCGGCGGGCGGCGACGATGCCGCCGGGCTCGCCGCCGACGCTGTACGGCAGTGCCGCGGCCGGGGTCAGCTTGCCCTTCGACTCCTGGTACTTGGGCAGGTAGGCACCGAAGCCGTCCTGCATGGAGCCGACGGTGCCGTTGTAGTAGAGCGTGGTCAGGTCGATCTGGGAGATGGACGTGGCGTCGGGGTGGTACGAGCCGTTCTTGCGGAGCTGCGCCTGGAAGGCGATGGCCGCCTTGTAGCGTTCGTCGGCCCAGCCTGGCTGGAAGGTGCCGTCCTTGGTGACGGCCCAGCCCTGGGGCGCGTTGTGGGCGGCGGAGTGCACGGCGTTGCCGAACAGGGAGCCCTGAGCGGCGCCGAGGGCGTACGTCCGTCCCTTGGTCGCCTGCTTGGCGACGGCGGTGAAGTCGTCGGACGTCCAGCCCTCCTTCATGCCCGCGTCGGTGAACATGCCCTGGTTGATCCAGAGGGTGGAGCCGGGCAGCGGGCGTTCCAGGGGGATGCCGTAGAGGCGGCCGCCGATACGGCCCATGTCCTGCCAGGCGTGGGTCGGGATGTTGGCGAGGTTGGGGTAGGCCTCGATCGCGTCGCCGGACAGGAACGGTGTGAGGTCCTCGGCGCGTCGCTGCACGAACTCGGCCTCGCGGGGCAGCACGAACCCGGAGAAGAGGTTGATGACGTCCGGCAGGGAGTCGGCGTCGCCGGCCATCACGGTGGCCATCTTCTTCTGGTAGTCGGCCTGGGAGACGATCGTGTACTCGATCTTCACGCCGAGGGCCTTCTCGACCGCGGCCCAGAACCGGTTGGCGGAGGCCGGTTTCGGGGGTGTGCCGAACGAGACCGACATGACCTTGATGGTGGAGCCGTCGCCCGGGGTGCGGGCGACGGACCTGACCAGGTCGGTGGGGTAGGAGGTGTAGCCGGCCTGGACGCCCGCCTGCGTGGGGGCGAGGTCCGGCTCGGGGCCGGTCGCGGGCTTGTACGCGGGCCAGGGCGCGAGCTTCTTGCCCGCGTTGGAGACGTCGCTGTCGCCGCCGGAGGAGGAGCAGGCGGTCAGCAGACCGGGGACGGAGACCGCGGCGCCACCGGCGGCCAGGGAACGCAGCAGGGTACGTCGGGACATGCGGGGCATGGGAGACCGACCTTTCTGGATGCGGCTCTTGATGGGGTGTCAGCTCTTGATGGCGCCGGTGAGCACGCCTTTGGTGAAGTACTTCTGCAGGAAGGGGTAGACGAGCAGGATCGGCACGGTGGCGATCACCAGTACCGCCATCTGCACGGTCTGCGGGGCCGTGATGGTGGCCTCGCCGGTGGTCGCGTCGGTGAGCCCGGATCCGGCCACCACATAGGTGCGCAGCACCTGTTGCAGGGGCCAGTGGTCGCTCTCCAGGTAGAGCGAGGCATAGAACCAGGAGTTCCAGTACGCCACCGCGTAGAACAGGCCCACGACGGCGAGCGCGGCCTTGGACAGCGGCAGCACGATCGAGAACAGCACCCGCCAGTCCCCCGCCCCGTCGAGGCGGGCCGCCTCGTACAGCTCCTCGGGGATGCCCTGGAAGAAGCCCCGCAGGACGACGAGGTTGAACACGTTCACCAGGACGGGCAGGACCAGGGAGGCATAGTTGTCCAGCAGGCCCAGCTCCTTGACCAGCAGGAAGCTGGGGATCATGCCGGGCGGGAACAGGAACGTGAACAGGATGAGCAGCAGCACCGGCCGGCCGCCGAACACACCGGGGCGGGACAGCGCGTAGGCGAGGGTCACCGTGCAGGCGAGGCTGAGGAGCGTGCCGACGATCGTGACTCCGGCACTGACGCCGAGGGCGTGGGTGACGATGCCGCCGTCGAGGATGTCCCGGTACGCGTCCAGGGACGGCTCGGTCGGCCACAGCACCCAGCCGCCGTTGGCAACGACCTCGTCCGTGGAGGCCAGCGACGTAGAGACGATCACCAGGAACGGCACGCACACCAGCAGCACGACCGTGGCGAGCGCGAGGACCTTGCCGGCCTGGGTGAGGGGCCGGGGCTTTTCCAGCCAGCCCGGCCGTGCGGATGCGCTCACTTGTAGACCCCCTGTTCGCCCAGGCGGTGGGCGACCTTGTTGGCGGCGTAGACGAGGAGGGCGCCGATGACGCCCTTGAACAGGCCCGCGGCGGCGGCGAATCCGTAGTCGCCGCCGACGATGCCCTGGTAGTAGACGAAGGTGTCGATGATCTCGGCGGCCTCGGGACCGACCGCGTCGCGTTGCAGCAGCATCTGCTCGAAGCCGACGGAGAGGATGTCGCCGAGCCGCATGATGAGCAGCAGCACGATCACCGGGCGGATGGCGGGCAGGGTGACGTGCCAGAAGCGCCGCCAGGGACCCGCCCCGTCGATCGCGGCGGCCTCGTACTGCTGCTCGTCGACCTGGGACAGCGCGGCGAGGAAGATGATCGTGCCCCAGCCGGCGTCCTTCCAGATGACCTGGGCGACGACGAGCGGCTTGAAGGCGTCCGGGTTGCCGATGATGTCGACGGTGTGCAGCCCGGCGCCGCTCAGGGTGCTGTTGAGCAGTCCGGTGTCGCCGAGTACCTGCTGGAAGAGGGCGACGACGATCACCCAGGAGATGAAGTGCGGCAGATACGCCACCGACTGCACGAAGCGCCGGACCGTGCTCCACGTCAAGCTGTGCAGGAGCAGGGCGAGCGCGAGCGGCACCGGGAAGTAGAAGACCAGCTGGAGGACGGCGATCCAGAGGGTGTTGACGACGGAGGACCAGAAGGCCCCGTCCTCGAACATGCGCTGGAAGTTGCCCAGTCCGACCCAGGGGCTGCCCCACAGGCCGTCGAAGGGCACGTACTCCTTGAACGCGATGACGTTGCCGACCAGTGCGCCGTAGTGGAACAGCAGGAAGTAGGCGAGGCCGGGCAGCATGAGCAGGAAGAGAGTTCGGCTCCGTTCGTGAAAGCGCTTTCGCCGAACAACGGCCACGGTTCCCCCTCATGTCTCTGGATCGGCGTGAGGGGAAGTTAAAGCGCTTTCATTCGACAGTCAACAGCCCTGACACAGAAAAGGCGTTGGCCCACGTCAGGGCAGGCGCCTCGACGTGGGCCACAGAGTGAAAACGCTTCCACTCCTCGTCTATGTCAGCTCCGCCTGCGGCGCGCCAGGGCCACCGCTCCCCCGCCCGCCGCCAGCAGCGCGACGGCGCCGCCCGCGATGTACGGAGTCATCGAGCTGCCGCCCGTCTCGGCCAGACCCGACTCGGCGGCCGCACCCTGGGGCTTCACGTCGCCGGCCGGATCCGCGCTCGGCGACGCGGTCTGCTCCGCAGGAGCCGCCGGCGCCTCGCAGGTCGCCTTCGCGAGCGTCAGCGTGCCCTCGACCTCGGCGACGTTCAGCTTCAACGGGTTGACGGAGACCTTGAGTTCGAGGGCCGTGGCAGCTGCCGTACGGGAGGTCGTCTCCCGCTGCGAGAGGTCCAGGCGCACCTCGCCCACGCCCGGGACCGTGACGTCGGTCGGGCCACCGGCGGTGAGCGTCACGCGCTTGCCCAGTACCGTCACCGCACCCAGCACGTTGGCATCGGCGACCGGCGCCTTCCCGGCCGCGCAGGTCGCCGTCGAGGTGATGCCCTCGACCTCGATGAGGGACAGCAGCGGCAGACCGGGGACGTGGAGCTGGGCGTCGGCCAGCCGCGTGGAGCCCTCCGCCTTCTCGGCGGTCACCGTCGCCTTGGCCTGCGCCACGTCCGCGCGCAGCACGGTGAACGGGTTTCCCCCGTCGACACCGTCCAACTGGGCGGTCAGCGCGGTCTTCTCGGCGCTCTGCGGCGCCTGGACCTCGTTGAGGGAGACCGCGAGCGGGACGTTCACGGTCTTGTTGAGCAGGGACACATCGAGCCCGGTGCGCAGGACGACGGCGCTCGCGCGCCCCTGCTCGTCGGTCGCGTGCGCGGAGCCCGCGCCGGCCAGCGCCCCGGGACCGGAGGCGAGGACGGCGGCGGCCGCCACGGCGGCCGAACGGCGGGCAGGTCTGCGGAAGTTGACGCTGTTCAAGGGTGAGACTCCCGTGAGAGACGAGCTTGGGACCCGGCAAGAATTACGCACCGAGAGTGAACCGTCAGCCACCAGAGGTGACTTCACCCCAACGTGTGGTTTTCGTGTGTTGTTTCGAATCTCCGCGCCGAGAGGCGGCGGGGCACGAGCGCTCCTATGGTGGTGGTACAGGGCCTTGCGGCCCAGGTCGCGGGCCTCTCCTGAGGTGCCTGGAGTCAGCCCATGACGCGCTCGTACGGACGTCTGCGCAGGGGGGCCGTCACCGCCGCTGCAGTGGGCGTACTCGTGGTGCCGCTCGGGGGCGGAACCGCCTTCGGTGCGCCGTCGCTCGCGCCCACCACCGCCACCGGCATGGAACAGCCGTCGCCCTCGCCCTCGGACGACTTCCGCGCGCTCACCCCCGAGGTGAAACAGCAAGTCGACGAGGCCGTCCAGCGGGTCATGCGCGAGGCGAACGTGCCCGGGGTGACCGTGGGGCTGTGGACGCCGGACAAGGGGAATCACGTGAGGTCGTTCGGCGTCGCCGACAAGGACAGCGGCCGGAGGATGTCGCCGGATCTGTACATGCGTATCGGCAGCGAGACCAAGACCTTCACCGTGACGGCGCTGCTGAAGCTGGTCGACGACGGCAAGGTCGAACTGGACGACACGATCGGCGAGTACGTCGACGGTGTGCCGGGCGGGGACCGGATCACCCTGCGCCAGCTGGCCGGGATGCGCAGCGGGCTCTTCAACTACACCGAGGACCCGGACTTCTTCAAGGCGCTGACGTCCGATCCTCAGCGGTCCTTCACGCCGCAGCAACTGCTCGACTACGCGTTCAAGCACCCCGTGCTGTTCCAGCCGGGCGAGAAGTTCTCCTACTGCAACACCAACCTCATCCTGCTCGGCCTGGTCGTCGAGGAAGCCGGCGGACAGCCGCTCGGCGAGTACATCGAGGAGAACATCCTCGAACCGGCCGACATGTACCGCACGATCTTCCCGACCGACGCGGCCTTGCCGAGTCCGCACGCGCAGGGGTACACGGACCAGACCGCGGACGGGAAGGTCGCCAACAGCACCGACTGGAATCCCTCCTGGGGCTGGGCGGCCGGCGCGATGATCTCCACGCTGGAGGATCTGCGGATCTGGGCACCCACCGTCGCCACCGGCGTCCTGCCCGACGGGGACATCCTGATCAGCCCCGCCATCCAGAAGCAGCGGCTCGACACGCCGCCCACCACCATCCCGGGCGCCGGGTACGGCCTCGGCATCTTCAACGTCCAGGGCTGGATCGGCCACAACGGCTCGCTGCCCGGCTACGAGTCCCTGACCATCTACCTGCCGTCGGCAGAGGCCACCATCGTCGTGCTGCTGAACACCGACATCAACCACGACGACACGGAGCCCAGCACACTCTTCGGCGATGCAATCACGAAGATCGTCAGTCCGCAGCACGTCTTCAACCTGCCCGCGCAGCCCGCGGCCCGCTGATCCGTCCGCGCGAGCGCCCTACCCGACGACCCGCCCATTCAGCACGATCCGCGAAGGCGCCGCCAGGACGCGTACGTCCGCCCGCGGGTCGGACGCGTACACCACGAGGTCCGCCGCCGCCCCCTCCTCCAGGCCGGGGCGGCCGAGCCACTGGTGGGCCGCCCAGGTCGTCGCCGAGAGCGCCTCGACCGGTGGGATGCCGGCGGTGACCAGTTCCGCGACCTCGGCCGCCACCAGGCCGTGGGGCAGGGTGCCGCCCGCGTCCGTGCCGACGAAGACCGGGATGCCGGCGTCGTACGCCGAGCGCACGGTGTCGTAGCGCCGCTCGTGCAACCGTCGCATGTGCTCCGACCAGCGCGGGAACCTGGACTCGCCGCTGTCGGCCAGCTTCGGGAAGGTGGCGATGTTGACGAGGGTCGGCACGATCGCCACCCCCCGATCGGCGAACAGCGGAATCAGGTCCTCCGTCAGGCCCGTCGCGTGCTCGATGCAGTCGATGCCCGACTCGACCAGGTCCCGCAGGGAGTCCTCGGCGAAGCAGTGGGCGGTCACGCGGGCGCCCAGGCGGTGGGCCTCCGCGATTCCCGCCTCCACCGCCTCGCGCGGCCAGCAGGCCGACAGGTCGCCCACCTCGCGGTCGATCCAGTCGCCGACCAGCTTCACCCAGCCGTCGCCGCGCCGGGCCTCCTGGGCGACGTAGGCGACCAGGTCGTCCGGTTCGATCTCGTGCGCGTAGCCGCGGATGTAGCGGCGGGTGCGGGCGATGTGCCGGCCGGCCCGGATGATCTTCGGCAGGTCCTCGCGGTCGTCGATCCAGCGGGTGTCGGAGGGTGAGCCGGCGTCGCGGATCAGCAGGGTGCCCGCGTCGCGGTCGGTCAGCGCCTGCTTCTCCGCGATGTCGTCGTCGACGGGGCCGTGCGCGCCGAGGCCGACATGGCAGTGCGCGTCGACGAGGCCGGGCAGGGCCCAGCCCTCGACGGTGCGGATGTCGCGGGCGCCGACGGGACGGTCGTAGGAGATCCGGCCGTCGACGACCCACAGCTCGTCCCGGACGTCGTCGGGTCCGACGAGCACCCGTCCCTTCACCCGCAGCACAGCGCCATTCCTCATGAGCTGCACTGTAGTCAGGCGGGCTCTACTCGCTCTTCCCACCCACCTGGTCCGAGGTCTCCTCCTCCACGTTCGCCATCGCCGGGTCGAGGAGACGGGAGAGGAAGTGGCGGGTGCGTTCGTGGCGGGGGTGGGCGATGACCTGGTCGGGGGTGCCGTCCTCGACGATCACGCCGCCGTCCATGAAGACGACCCGGTCGGCGACCTCGCGGGCGAAGGTCATCTCGTGGGTGACGACCATCATCGTCATGCCCTCGTTCGCAAGCATGCGCATGACGGCCAGGACGTCCCCCACCAGCTCCGGGTCGAGCGCCGAGGTCGGCTCGTCGAACAGCATCACCTCGGGGCCCATCGCCAGGGCGCGGGCGATGGCGACGCGCTGCTGCTGGCCGCCGGAGAGGGAGGAGGGGTAGGCGGTCGCCTTCTCCGACAGGCCCACACGTTCGAGGTTCTCGGCGGCGACCCGGGCCGCCTCCGCCTTGCCCCGCCCGAGCACCCGGCGCTGCGGCAGCGCGAGGTTCTCGGTCACCGTGAGGTGCGGGAAGAGGTTGAACTGCTGGAAGACCATGCCGATCCGGCGGCGTACCGCGTCGATGTCGACATCGGGGTCGGTGACCTCCGTACCGCCGACGAAGACCTGGCCCTTGGTCGGCTCCTCCAGGAGGTTCACGCAGCGCAGCAGCGTCGACTTGCCCGAGCCGGACGGGCCGATGACGCAAGAGACCTCGCCCTGGCCGATCTCCAGGTCGATGCCGCGCAGCACCTCGTTGTCGCCGAAGGATTTGTACAGCTCGCGGATCTCGATTTCCGGACGGCTCATTTCACGGCCTCCTGGGCCTTCGTCTCCATACGGCGTACGACGAAGCCGAGCGGGATCGTGACCAGCAGGTAGCACAGGCCGGCGACCAGGATCGGCGTGGAGTTGGCGGTCTGGCTGGCGAGGTCGCGGCCGAACTTGGACAGCTCCCGCTCCTCCAGGGTGACACCGAGGAACAGCACCAGAGAGGAGTCCTTGAAGAGCAGGACGAGTTCGTTGGTGAGGGGCGGCAGGATGATCCGGAAGGCCTGCGGGAGGATGATCGAGACCATGGCGCGGGCGGGCGAGAAGCCCAGGGAACGGGCCGCCTCCATCTGCCCCTTGGGTACCGCCTGGATGCCCGCGCGGAACGTCTCCGCCATGTACGCGGCGGCCACCAGGCCGAGTGCGAGGGCGACCTTGCCGTACGTTCCGCCGGGGATCTCGGTGCCGGGGAAGGCCAGCGGGACGGCCACCCCGATGAAGATGAAGATCAGCAGGGCGGGCAGGCCGCGGAAGATCTCGATGTAGATACCGGCGATCCAGCGGTACGGGCCCACGGAGGACAGCCGCATGAGGGCCAGCACCATGCCGAGCACCAGGCCGACGAGGAAGCCGGACACGGTGTAGAGCACGGTGTTCTTCAGCGCCAGCGTGATGACGTCCGGGAACATCTGCTCGGCGATGTCCTGCTGGGCGAACTGGTTCTGCAGCCGGTCCCAGTCGGCGCCGACCGCGAGGGCGACCAGGGCGCCGACGAAGACGACGTACTGCACACCACGGGACACCCGGCGCTTCTGACGCCGGGTCAGCCCCTTCTTCTTCGGCTGTACCGTCACCTCGGTCATGAGGCGGACGGGGAGGCCGCGGACTCCTCGTACGGCCCGATCCACTGCTCGTACAGCTTCTTGTACGTGCCGTCGGCCTTGGCGTCCGCGAGGGCCTTGTTGACGGCCTTGAGCAGCGGCTCGTTGCCCTTCTTCACCGTGAAGCCGTACTGCTCGCCGGTGTTGATCTGCTCGGCGACCTCGAAGGCGTCGGCGTTGGCCTGGTCCTTGAGCCAGCCCTGGACGACCGGGTAGTCGATCACGACGGCCTCGACCTGGCCGGTGCGCAGGCCGTTGATGACGGCGTCGGAGGACTCGAAGGAGACCGGGTCGAGGCCCTGGCTCTTGGCGTAGTCCTCGCCGGTGGTCTGCGCCTGGGCGCCGACCTTCTTGCCCTTGAGGTCGGCGAAGGAGCCGATGCCGCTCTTCTTGTCGACCAGGACGGCCTGGGTCGCCTCGAAGTAGGGGTCCGAGAAGTCGACGTTCTTCTTGCGCTCCTCGGTGATGGTCATGCCGGCGGCGGCGAGGTCGCACTGGCCGGCGTTGAGGGACCCGCCGGTCTTGAAGTTCTCGAAGGGCTGGTCGACGATCTGCTGCTGCACGCCCAGATCCTCGGCGACCAGGTCGACGAGGGAGACGTCGAAGCCCTGCACCTTGCCGTCGATCTCCGACTGGAAGGGCGGGTAGGGCAGGTGGGTGCAGGTGGTGAGCTGGCCGCCCTTGACGAGAGTGACCCCGCCGGCGGCGGTCTGCGTACCGCTCGCGTCGCCGTCGTCCGACCCGCAGCCGGCCACGAGCAGCAGCCCGGCCGTCGCGGTGGTGGCGGCCAGAATGCGGGCTCGGCGCCCGAGGACCGTGATCACGGGGACCTCCTGTGAGGGAACTATGGGTTCCGATTATAAGGAGAACTTTGAACCACTCAAACCAAACCCATGGCAACGAGACCGTCCGGCCTGAGAAGTCTCCGGCAACAGGGGGTGTGCGGCCCGCCGGTTACGCTCGACAGCGTCGACCCCGTGAGCGAAGAGAGCACCGCCGTGACCCACCCCCTCCTGGACCTGGCCCCGCTGACCGCGGCGCACTTCGCCGCCATCGAGGACCGGGTGGCCCGGCTGCTCGGTACCCGCCAGGACGTGGTGATCATGCAAGGTGAGGCGCTGCTGCCACTGGAGGGCGCGATCCGCGCCACGGCCGGTCCCGGGACGACGGCGCTGAACGTGATCACCGGACCGTACGGGCAGACCTTCGGGAACTGGCTGCGGGACTGCGGAGCGACCGTGATCGATCTCGCGGTGCCCTTCCACACGGCGGTCACGGCCGAGCAGATCCGCGCGGCCTTCGCCGAGCACCCGGAGATCGACTTCGTGTCCCTGGTGCATGCGGAGGCGGCGACCGGTAACACCAACCCGGTCGCGGAGATCGGCGAGGTGGTGCGGGAGCACGGGGCGCTGTTCTACCTGGACGCGGTGGCGTCGATCGGCGCCGAGCCGGTGCTGCCGGACGCGTGGGGCGTGGACCTGTGCGTCATCGGGGCGCAGAAGGCGATGGGCGGTCCCGCCGGGGTGTCGGCGGTGTCGGTGAGCGAGCGCGCCTGGGCCCGTATGGCGGCGAACCCGAACGCCCCGCGCCGCTCCTACCTCTCCCTGCTGGACTGGAAGGAGCGCTGGATCGACGCAGGCCGCACGTCCCTGCTGCACGCGCCGGCCCAGCTGGAGATGCTGGCCCTCCAGGCCTGCGTCGAGCGGATCGAGGCGGAGGGCCCGCAGGCGGTGATGGCCCGGCACGCGGCCGCCGCGGCGGCGACCCGGGCGGGGGCGTTCGCGCTGGGCGGGGGCCTGGAGCCGTACGTGTACGAGGCCGCGGAGGCGGCGCCGGTCGCGACCACCCTGCGAGCACCCTCCGGCGTCGTGGCGTCGGAACTGGTGGCCAGGGCTCTGGAGAGCGACCCCGCGCTGCCGCTGGCCGCGGGCGGGGGCACGCTGGCCAAGGAGATGATCCGCGTCAACCACTACGGTCCCGACGCGACGCCGGGCGCCGTCCAGGCGAGCCTGGCCGCTCTGGGCGCGGCCCTGACCGAGAAGGAACTGACGGTGGACCTCGATGCGGCGCGGCGAGCTGCCGAGGCCGCCTGGCAGTAATTGCCGGGCACTCTCTTCACGTTGATTTTCCGGGATTTCTTTTCCGCAATTTCAATCACTTAACCGGGAGCAGCTTCCCGTATTCTTCTGCCCGCTTTCCCCGACCCTAAACACAAAGATTTCGCGAACACCAAGCGGCGTAATTCGGGCAGATCTCTTCGGGATTACACGGCTGTGACGCGTTCCACATCGCGCCCGTTTTGTGCGCTATGTAGCCCACAAACCAGGGCATTTCGCCGCACCCTCGCGCGGCTGTACGCGCACGCGTGATAACACAGGACGCGCCGACACGTAAGCCCCTCCGGCCATGCAATTTCGAATTTCGCTCGGTAAATTCAATTCGCATGACTGCCGCACAAGCAGACCTGCACATCGACCGTCCGGCGGTTACGGACGGGGCCGCTGTCTGGCGGCTCGCCAAGGAATCCGGAACCCTCGACCTGAACTCCTCGTACAGCTATCTGCTGTGGTGCCGGGACTTCGCCGCCACCTCGGCGGTGGCGCGGGCGGACGACGGGGCGGCCGTCGGCTTCATCACCGGGTACCTGCGGCCGGACCGCCCGGGGACCCTGCTGGTGTGGCAGGTGGCCGTCGACGCCGCGTACCGCGGACGCGGGCTGGCGGCGCGGCTGCTCGACGGACTGACCGCCCGGGTCGCCGCCGAGCAGGGGCTGACCTCCGTCGAGACCACCATCACACCGGGCAACACCCCCTCCGAGCGGCTGTTCACCTCGTACGCCGCCCGGCACGGCGCCCGTGTCGAGCGTGCGGTGCTGTTCGACACGGGTCTGTTCCCGGACGGCCCGCACGACCCCGAAGTCCTGTACCGCATCGGCCCGTTGACCCACCTCTCGCAGTGACCCGTCGCAATTGACCGTTGCAACTGACCGTCGTATGACCGTCGCAATGAGGAGCGATTCTTCGTGACCATCACCCAGCCCGACCTCAGCGTCTTCGAAACCCTGGAGTCCGAGGTGCGCAGCTACTGCCGCGGCTGGCCCACCGTCTTCGACCGGGCGCGCGGCAGCCGCATGTACGACGAGGACGGCCACGAGTACCTCGACTTCTTCGCCGGAGCCGGCTCGCTCAACTACGGACACAACAACCCGGTGCTCAAACGGGCCCTGCTCGACTATCTGGACCGGGACGGCGTCACCCACGGTCTCGACATGTCGACCACGGCCAAACGCGCCTTCCTGCAGACCTTCCAGGACCTGGTGCTGCGGCCGCGCGACCTGCCGTACAAGGTCATGTTCCCGGGGCCGACCGGTACCAACGCCGTGGAGTCCGCGCTGAAACTGGCGCGGAAGGTGAAGGGCCGCGAGGCGATCGTGTCGTTCACCAACGCCTTCCACGGCATGTCCCTCGGCTCCCTCGCCGTGACCGGCAACGCGTTCAAGCGGGCCGGCGCCGGGATTCCGCTCGTGCACGGCACGCCCATGCCCTTCGACCACTACCTGGACGGCAAGGTCGAGGACTTCCTGTGGTTCGAACGACTGCTTGAGGACCAGGGCTCCGGGCTCAACAAGCCCGCCGCTGTGATCGTCGAGACCGTGCAGGGCGAGGGCGGCATCAACGTGGCCCGGCCCGAGTGGCTGCGGGCGCTGGCCGAGCTGTGCGAACGCCAGGACATGCTGCTGATCGTCGACGACATCCAGATGGGCTGCGGGCGCACCGGCGCGTTCTTCTCCTTCGAGGAGGCCGGGATCGTGCCCGACATCGTCACCGTGTCGAAGTCCATCAGCGGCTACGGGCTGCCGATGTCGCTGTGCCTGTTCAAGCCGGAGCTGGACGTGTGGGAGCCGGGCGAGCACAACGGCACCTTCCGCGGCAACAACCCCGCGTTCGTCACGGCCACCGCCGCGCTGGAGACGTACTGGACCGACGGCTCGGCCATGGAGAAGCAGACCCGCGCGCGCGGTGAGCAGGTCGAGCAGGCGCTGATCGCCGTCACCGAGGAGAACCTCGCCGACGTCAAGGAGTACCGGGGCCGCGGGCTGGTGTGGGGCATGGAGTTCCACGACAAGGGCCGGGCCGAGCGCGTCGCCCGCCGCGCCTTCGAACTCGGGCTGCTGATCGAGACGTCGGGCCCCGAGAGCGAGGTCGTCAAGCTGCTGCCCGCCCTCACCGTCACCCCCGAGGAGCTGGACGAGGGCCTGCGTGTCCTCGCCCGTGCCGTACGCGAAACCGTCTGAGAAAAGGAGCTGTTCAGCACCGTGATCGTCCGTTCGTTCAAGGACATCGAAGGCACCGACCGGCATGTGAAGGCCGCGTCCGGCACCTGGGAGAGCAAACGCATCGTCCTCGCCAAGGAGAGGGTCGGCTTCTCGCTGCACGAGACGATCCTGTACGCGGGGACGGAGACGTCGATGTGGTACGCCAACCACATCGAGGCCGTGGTCTGTGTGCAGGGCGAGGCCGAACTGACCGACCACGAGACCGACCGGACGTACACGATCACGCCCGGGACGATGTACCTCCTCGACGGCCACGAGCGGCACACGCTGCGCGTCAAGGAGGACTTCCGCTGTATCTGCGTCTTCAACCCGCCCGTCACCGGACGGGAGGACCACGACGAGAACGGCGTCTACCCCCTGCTCACCGAACCCGAGGAGGTGTGACATCCCCATGACCACCAGCACTGTCACGGATCTCTACCCCAGCCGCGGCGCCACCGAGGTGTCCGTCCCCCGCCAGGACCCCGTCGTCTGGGGCGCGCCCGGCACCCCCGGGCCGATCGACGTCGCCGGTCTCCAGTCCTACGAGCGGGACGGCTTCCTCGCCATCGAGGAACTCATCACCGACGACGAGGTCGCCGTCTACCGGGATGAGTTGAACCGGCTGGTGGCGGACCCGGCGATCCGGGCCGACGAACGGTCGATCGTCGAACCGAAGTCGCAGGAGATCCGTTCCGTCTTCGAAGTGCACAAGATCAGCGAGGTGTTCGCCGCGCTGGTGCGCGACGAGCGGGTCGTCGGGCGGGCCCGGCAGATCCTCGGCTCGGACGTGTACGTCCACCAGTCGCGGATCAACGTCAAGCCGGGCTTCGGGGCCAGCGGCTTCTACTGGCACTCGGACTTCGAGACCTGGCACGCCGAGGACGGTCTGCCGAACATGCGGACAGTGTCCGTCTCGATCGCGCTGACCGAGAACTACGACACCAACGGCGGGCTCATGATCATGCCGGGGTCGCACCGGACGTTCCTCGGATGCGCGGGGGCCACGCCGAAGGACAACTACAAGAAGTCGCTGCAGATGCAGGACGCGGGCACGCCCTCGCACGAGGCGCTGACCGCGATGGCCTCGCAGTACGGCATCAAGTTGTTCACGGGCAAGGCCGGTTCGGCGACCTGGTTCGACTGCAACTGCATGCACGGGTCGGGCGACAACATCACGCCGTTCCCGCGCAGCAACGTCTTCATCGTCTTCAACAGCGTGGAGAACGCGGCGGTCGAGCCGTTCGCGGCGCCGGTGCGGCGGCCGGAGTTCATCGGGGCGCGGGATTTCACGCCGGTGACGTGACGTAGCCCCCGCAACGCGTCAGGGCCCCTCTCCGGAGGGGCCCTGACGCGTTGCGGCGCCCGTCTACAGCCACGCCAGCGACGCCGCGCGCTCCAGTACGTTCCGTACGGCCGACTCGTCGCCGGCCGCTCCGCGCGGGACCTCCTGCGGCGGATACCGTCCGCCGACCAGCAGGCAGAAGTCGACCGGATCCAGGGCGAGTTCGGCGCGTACGGGTTCGGCGTCGGAGCCCAGCACCCATTCCGGGCCGCCGGTCACGGAGAAGAGGACGGGCGGTGCGGTGGGCCCGAGGGCCGCGCCGAGGATGCGCACCGCGAGCCGGATCAGGTGCCGCAGGTGTTCCTCGGGCGGCGGCGGGACGGCCAGGCCCAGGGCGCGGCCGATGTCGTCGGCGTGGATCCAGGTCTCGAACGCGCGCACGAGGAAGTGGTCGGCGACCGGCAGCCGCAGCCCCATCAGTGTCACCGCACGGGCGGCCGACTGCGCATCGCGGGCCTCGGGTGCGCTGAGCAGGGCGGCCGCCTGCGCGGACCAGGCAGCGACGGTCTCCCCGGGCGGGCGCCCGCGCTCATGGGCGATCACCTCGGCGGTACGCCGGTTCCAGGCGGCGTCCCAGGGCGTGCCCTCCTCGATCCCGGAGGGCGGCCGGCCGGTGCCGGCCCCGAGCTCCGCCGCGAGCGGCTCGTCGGCGGCGAGCAGGTGGGCCACGGTCGCGTGCACGTCCCAGTCGTGCACGACCGGCGTACCCCACCGGCCGTCCGCCTCGGACAGCAGCGCCTTCAGCCCGGAGACGGCAGCGGCGTAGGGGGCGGCATGCGGGGCGACGGCGGGGGCGGCGGCACGGTGGCGAAGGGCACGGGCCAGGACGGTGGAGGTGGGCCCCTCGAGCGGGGCCGATGCCGGGGGCCGCGCCTCGGACGGCGACCCGTCCGAGGCAGACGCGGCCGGCGCCGGCCCTTCCAGCATCCGTACCACTGCCCTCAGCCGTTCCGCCTCCCTGGCGCATGTTTCGCAGGTGGCGAGGTGGGGCGGGATCGTCTTCTCGTCGGCCGGTTCCAGGGCGCCGAAGGCCCAGGCGGCCAGGAGTTCCCGTACGGCGTCGTGATCGGTGGTCACCGTGTGCCTCCTTCCACTGCTGCCATCATGCGCCCCTTTCGAGGGCCGGGTCCGGCGGGTCGGCCAGGGATTCGGCCAGGGTGCGCAGCGCGGTGCGCAGGCGGGTCTTGGCGGTGCCCTCGGGGATGCCGAGTTCCACGGCCGCCTGCCGGTAGGTGCGGCCGGCGAAGTAGGCCAGGTGCACCACCTCCCGTTGCGGCTGCGGGAGTTCGGCGAGGGCGGAGTGCAGCAGCAAGGAGCGTTCCCGGTCCACGACCGTCTCGTCGGGTCCGGGACCTGGCTCCGGGATGGCGTGCAGGGCGGAGTCGTCGGCGCGGGCGGCCTTGCGGTGCCGGGCCTCGCTGCGCACCCAGTCCACGGCCCGCCGGTGGGCGAGCAGGGACAGCCAGGTGCGCAGTGAGCCGCGGCGCGGGTCGAAGGCGTACGGCCTGCTCCACAGCTGGGCGAACACCTCCTGCGCCACGTCCTCCGCGGCGGCCGCGCTGCGCGTCACCCGCACGGCGACGCGCCGCACCAGCCCGCCGTACGCCGTGTACACCTCGGCCAGCGCGGACTCGTCGCCGTACACCAGCCGCCGGTGCAGTTCCGCGTCGGCCCCGACGCCCGCCTGCTCCACCGGCACCACCCCCGGTGCCCTTCCTAGCGTCCTCGGCCTGACCGCGCCAGTGGTTCAGCCGGACAGCACGTCCAGCAGGCGGTCGACGTCGGCCGGCGTGTTGTACAGGTGGAAGGCGGCGCGCAGGTTGCCCGCACGATCGGAGACCTCGACTCCGGCGCGGCTCAGGTCGGGCTGGCGCCGTCCGAGTCCCGGCACGGAGACGATCGCCGAGCCGGGCGCCGGAAGGGGTTCGTGGCCGAGCGTCGCCAGGCCCGCGCGGAAGCGGTCGGCGAGCGACAGGTCATGCGCGTGGACGGCGGCCACGCCGAGTTCCTCGACCAGGGCCAGGGAGTGCCGGGCGCCGGTGTAGGCGAGGAGGGCGGGGCTCTCGTCGAACCGGCGGGCGGAGTGGGCGAGTTCCTTGACCGGGCCGTAGGTGCTGTCCCAGGGGTGTTCACCGGCCGCCCAGCCCGCGAAGACGGGAGTGAGTCCGCCGAAGTCCTCCGGTACGACGAGAAAGGCCACGCCGCGCGGGCAGACGACCCACTTGTAGGCGACGGAGGAGACATAGTCGAAGTCGTCCGCGGCGAGCGGCAGCCAGCCGACGGCCTGGGACACGTCGATGAAGGTGCGCGCCCCGTGCGCGCGGGCCGCCTCGCGGATCGCCGGCAGGTCGGCGATCCGGCCGTCCACCGACTGCACGGCGCTCACGGCGACGAGCGCGGTGTCCGGGCGGACCGACTCGGCGAGCCGCTCCAGGGGCACGCTGCGCACCTTCAGGTCCCCGCGGACGTGGAAGGGGTTCACCAGGGAGCTGAAGTCGGCCTCGGCGGTGAGCACCTCGGCGCCCTCGGGCAGCGCGGCGGCGATCAGCCCGCTGTGCACGGCGACGGAGGCCCCGGCCGCGACCCGGCTCGCCGGCACCCCGACGATCCGGGCGAAGGCGGCCCGGCAGGCCTCCACGTCGGCGAACATGTCCTGCGGCACGCCTTCGGCCAGGGACAGTGCGGCGGCGTGCAGCGCCGCCACCGTGCGGGCCGGCAGCAGGCCGGTGCTCGCGGTGTTGAGGTAGGTGTTCTTCGGGGCGAACTCGGCGCGGACGAGGCTCTCGAAGGTCTCCATGGGGTCCACTCTGCGGTCCCGGGAAGCCCACGTCCATTGCGTATTTCTACGTGGTTTCCCTAAGGACCGCTTATGGACCGGCCCTCACCTGCGGCTTCAGTGCTGCGGCACCGCGCACCCGTCCGGACCGCACGCCTCGGCGCCCGCGTCGTCGATCAGCTTCAGCGGCGACCGCTCGCCCCACGCCTGCGTGAGTGCCTGGCCGAACACCTCGGCGGGCTGCGCGCCGGAGACGCCGTACTTCCGGTCGAGGACGAAGAACGGCACCCCGGTGGCACCGAGCTGCGCGGCCTCCCGCTCGTCGGCCCGCACCTCGTCGGCGTAGGCGCCCGGATCGGCGAGCACCTTGCGGACGCCGGCCTCGTCGAGCCCGGCGGCGACACCGATCTCCACCAGCCGCTCGTCGTCGTCGAAGACGGACCGCTCCTCGGCGAAGTTCGCCTCGTACATCAGCTGGACGAGCTCACCCTGCCGGCCGTGCTCCTTGGCGAAGTGGAGCAGCCGGTGCATGTCGAAGGTGCTGCCGTGGTCCCGGCCGCGCGTCCGGTACGTCAGCCCCTCGGCGGCGGCCTGCGCCCCCAGGTTGTCCTCGCCGGCCTGCGCCTGGGCCTCGCTCATGCCGTACTTCTTCGCGAGCATCGTCAGCACGGGCTGCACGTCGTCCTTGGCCCGTCCGGGGTCCAGCTCGAACGACCGGTGCACGACCTCGACCTGGTCGCGGTGCGGGAACTGAGCCAGCGCCTTCTCGAAGCGGGCCTTGCCCACGTAGCACCAGGGGCAGGCGATGTCGCTCCAGATCTCGACGCGCATGGGTTCTCGCTCTCTCAGGCTCGTACCGGGTACGGAGACTCCCTCCGTCGGTGCGTGAACGTTCAAGCGACCGGTTTCATTCCCGTACGCCGGCTCAGCTGCCGTCCCGCAGATCCCGCGGCCAGCTCGGCCGGAACCCTATGTGGTCGTACGTCACCACGCATCCCTCCCCCAGTGGCGACTGGGTCATGAAGCCGACCAGGGCAGCTCCCGTCTCCTTCTCGCCGCCCAGCGTGAACAGCCGCACGAAGGCCCAGCGCTCGCCGTCGCGGGAGGCGTGGAAGGCGAACGCCCTGCCGGTGCGGCTGACGCGGAGCCAGACGCTGCTGCCGTCCACGACGAAGGAGTTCGCGTCGTCGGAGTGGTCCCGGGTCACCACCGTGCACACGGTGGGCAGATCGGGCGAGCGCTCCAGGCAGAGCTTCGCCCACGCCCGCTCACCGACGTGCACGTACAGCACACCCGCGTCGAAGGCGGCGGCGAAGCCGACCGTGACATGGGCGATCAGCTGGAAGTCCCCCTCCGGCGCACCCAGCAGCCGGGGCGCGTCGGAGGCGGAATCCAGGGCCTCGCCCGTGGGCGGCACGAAGCGGTCCTGGCGGGCTCCCGCCCAGCCGGTGAGCGCGCCGTCCTCGTACGACCAGTGGCCGTCGGGGCCATAGGTACGCAGCGGAAACGGGAGTTCGGGGAGTTCGAAGTCCATCCCGCCAGTGTTCCAGCCGGGCCGGGAGCCCTGCCCACCGGTCGGTGGAACGGTGCTTGACGAACCGTCACGCCCGCCTCCCGGCGTCGGCGTCGGCCTCGGCTTGGCGGGGACCAAGTCGCTTGCGCGGAACCGGGGTTCGACCCGGGTGAACCGGCTCGGAACAACCCCCGATGATCACGCCGTGGCCGTTCCTGTTCCCAGCCGGGTCCAAGCAAGATCGCGAAGTCAGGCTGGACATTAGGTCATAAATGGACACATCTCGCACGGCTCGATACGGTCGAATTACAGGCGCTACAGCTGCAGCAGTGACCAGCGAGCAGAGAAGTCGGCGCCAGAGGCCGGAATCCACCGGCCCGAACGGTACCCAGCGCATCGCGCTGCTGTGCAGGTACCGGTCCCGGTCCGCACCCTCACAACTGACGCTTCGACCGGGGCAAGTCACCGTCTGCACGTGCCAGTCCCGAAGGAAGAAGATAGTTATGCGCCCCAAGCGAACCATCGCACTAGTGGCGAGCCCTCTCGTCGTGGCCGCGGCCCTGGCACTCCCCGCCACGGCCATGTCGCAGAACTCGGACGCCTCGGTGGCGTCCGCCCCGCAGGCCCCGAACCAGCCCACTCCCACTCCCACTCCCACTCCCACCCCGACGCCGAAGCCGACGAAGACACTTACACCGGAGCAGCAGGGCAATCGGGACGGACGGGCGGCCGGGAGGGCTGACGGCGAAGACTGCAATTACAAGCAGTCCTTTGCGCCGAAGCAGAAAAACTCGAAGTACCGGTCGGCCTACAACACCTCTTACGAGCGGAACTACGACGCGACCTGCGTCGAGGAGGAGGAGGAGCCGGAGCCGTAGAACATGTCGCGGAGCCCCGCGTCGGATGTCCGGGGTCTGCGAAGGCAGGCCCCGCCACTTCGACTGCGGGGCCTGCCGCGCGAGCGAGGCTCTCCCAACCGTCCTGCACCGCAGCGACGACGGCCGTCCGGCCCTCACCTACGACTGTCCCGGAACGGCGAGCACGCGACGGACGCTGAGCTGATCCTCTCGGCGGTCGAGGCCGAGCGCCTTCACGCAAGCCTCTGCCGCGCGTACGCCGGTCCGGGCCGCCGGGTCAGACCTCCATCCGCCCGTTGAACCGCCGCGGCAGCCCCAGCGGGTTGTCGTCGCGCAGCTCCGGCGGGAGCAGCGCCTCGGGCGCGGTCTGATACGTCACCGGACGCAGCCAGCGCTCGATGGCGGTGCCGCCCACCGAGGTGGAGGTGGACGTCGTCGCCGGGTAGGGGCCGCCATGGTGCTGGGCGGGGGCGACTGCAACACCCGTCGGCCAGCCGTTGACCAGCACGCGTCCGGCGAGCGGCGTCAGCTCCGCAAGCAGCTCGGGCCCACGCCCCTCCCCCGCGGCCTCCTCCGTCGAGAGGTGAACCGTCGCGGTGAGATTCCCCGGCAGCCGCGAAAGAACGGCCTTGACCTCGGCTTCGTCCTCGTAGCGGGCGACGACGGTCACCGGCCCGAAGCACTCCTCCAGGAGCAGGTCGTACTCCCCCTCCTGCGCGAGCTTCTCCGCCGGAACCGTGAGGAAGCCCGCGCTCACCGTGTGCTCGCCGCCCGCGCCCGGCGTCACGGGCGACTCCACGTCGGGGAGTTGCGCACGCTCCGCGACACCGGCGACGAAGTTGTCCCGCATACGGTGGTCGAGCAGCACGCCCGCTTCGGTGTCGCTGACCGCCTCCGTCAGCGACTTCACCAGCCGGTCCCCGGCCGCGCCCTGCGGCGCCAGCACGAGACCCGGCTTCACGCAGAACTGTCCGACGCCCAGCGTCATGGAGCCGGCGAGCCCGCCGCCGATCTGCTCGGCGCGCTCCGCTGCCGCGGCCTCCGTGACGAGCACCGGGTTCAGGGAGCCCAGCTCACCGTGGAACGGGATCGGCACCGGACGCGCGGCGGCCGCGTCGAACAGGGCCCGGCCCCCTCGTACGGAACCGGTGAAGCCCGCCGCGGCGACCAGCGGGTGTTTGATCAGCTCGATGCCCGCCTCGAAGCCGTGGACGAGGCCCACGACCCCTTCGGGGATGCCGTGCTCCGCGGCGGCCCGGCGCAGCACGGCCGCGACCAGCTCGGACAGCGCGGGGTGGTCGGGGTGGGCCTTGACGACCACCGGGCAGCCCGCGGCGAGCGCGCTCGCGGTGTCGCCGCCGGCGACGGAGAAGGCGAAGGGGAAGTTGGAGGCGGAGTAGACGGCGACGACGCCGAGCGGGACCTTGTAGCGGCGCAGGTCCGGGATGGGCGGGGTGGCGGTGTCGTCGGGGTGGTTGATGACGACGTCGAGGAAGGCGCCCTCGTCGACGATGTCGGCGAAGGCCCGCAGCTGGTAGCAGGTGCGGGCGAGTTCGCCGGTCAGCCGGACCGGGCCGAGCGCGGTCTCGGCGTCGGCGGCCTCGACGAGCTGGTCCTTGGCGTCCTGGAGCCGGTCGGCGGCGGTGCGCAGGAAGGCCGCCCGGACCGTGCGGTCGGCGAGGTCGCCGCGGACGGCGTGGGCGGCGCGGACGGCGGTGTCCACCTCCTGGGCTGTGGCCTCCACCGCAACCTGTTCACGCTGCTTCCCGGTTCGGGGGTCGACACTCCAGACTGGTGCTGCTGCCACCGCGGGTCCCTCCACACATGTATTGCCGCAGTTCTGGGTCATCCACCAGGGTCGTTCGATATACTGAACACTGTCTCTGATGGTGAATATGCTGTTGGAGACTATTTCCCGTCGAACGAAGGGGTCAAGGGCGATGTCGGCAGGCGAGACGGGGGGCGGAGCGCAGGTCAAGTCCGCGGTACGGACGGTTGAACTGCTCGAGTACTTCGCCGGACGTCCAGGTATGCACTCGCTCGCGGCGGTCCAGGAGGCCGTGGGCTATCCCAAGTCGAGCCTGTACATGCTGCTGCGCACGCTCGTCGACCTCGGCTGGGTGGAGACCGACGCGACGGGCACGCGGTACGGGATCGGCGTACGGGCGCTGCTGGTGGGGACGTCGTACATCGACGGCGACGAGGTGGTCGCGGTGGCCCGGCCGACGCTGGACCGGCTGTCGGACGACACGACGGAGACGATCCACCTCGCGCGCCTGGACGGGACGAACGTCGTCTACCTGGCCACCCGGCAGTCGCAGCACTACCTGCGCCCCTTCACCCGCGTCGGCCGCCGCCTGCCCGCGCACTCCACCTCCCTCGGCAAGGCGCTGCTGAGCACGTACACGGACGAGCAGGTCCGCAAGATGCTGCCGGAGACCCTCCCCGCCCTCACCGAGAACACCATCACCGACCGGGAGAAGCTGATCGAGGAGCTGCACCAGGTACGGGAGCAGGGGTACGCCGTGGACCGCGAGGAGAACACGCTGGGCCTGCGCTGCTTCGGCGTGGCGATCCCCTACCGCACGCCGGCCCGGGACGCGATCAGCTGCTCGATCCCGGTGGCCCGCCTCACCCCGGCGCACGAGCAGATGGTGAAGGACGCCCTGTTCGACGCCCGCGACCGGCTGACGCTCGCCACTCGTAGACTCTGACTCCATGGATGTGGAACTGCGCGAGGTCCACGACAGCGACCTGGCCGTCTTCTACCGGCAGATGAACGACCCGGAGGCCCTGCGCATGGCGGCCTTCACCCCCGAGGACCCGGCCGACCGGGACGCCTTCGACGCGCGCTGGAAACGGATCCGCACCTCGGCGGACGTCCTGCGCACGATCCTCGCCGACGGAGACGTGGTGGGGAGCACGGCCGTGTACGGGGAGCCGGGCGAGCGCGAGGTGACCTACTGGGTCGACCGCGCGTACTGGGGCCGGGGTGTCGCCACGGCCGCCCTGCGGGCGCTGCTCGCCGAGGTCCCCGAACGCCCGCTGTACGCACGGGCGGCGGCGGACAACGAGGGCTCGCTGCGGGTGCTCATGAAGTGCGGCTTCCAGGTCAGGGACCGGGCCCGGGGATTCGCGCACGCGCGCGGCGAGGAGATCGACGAGCTGGTCCTGGCGTTGGAGGGCTGAGCGGGCCTCCCCCATGCGGCGGAGACGGATCACCGTCGCGCAGGAGGTGGGCCCCTGCCGTCGCGCGGGAGCGTGGACGCATGACGCAGACACTCGCTTCTGAGCAGGTGACGCCCACCGTCGGGGCCGACCGGTCCCGACGGTTGCTGCGCGTCGTCGCGATCGTCTCCTGTGTGCCGTATCTCGCGCTCAAGGTCGCCTGGATCGCCGGGAGTCACATCGGGATCCCTCAGAGCAGCCCGCTGCTGGAGCACCGGGGGAGCATGGCCGTCGCCAACGCCGTCACCGTCCTCCTGGACGGTGCGGTGATCGTGCTCGCCCTGGTGCTGACCCGGCCGTGGGGGCTGCGGGTCCCGGCGTGGCTGCCGGCCTTCCCGGTGTGGGTGGCCACCGGCCTGCTCGCGCCGATCATGGCGGGCTTCCCGATCCAGCTCCTGGCCGACATGCTCGCCGGCACCCCGGGGAGCGCCCCGGGCGACAGCGAGCCGTTCCTCGACGCCTGGGTCTTCGGGGTCGTCTACTCGGGGTTCATCGTGCAGGGACTCGCCCTCGGCGCCCTGTTCGTGCCGTACGCCCGGGACCGCTGGGGCCGGCTGTGGCAGGGGCGGGTCTGGGAGCTTCCGGTCGGCGTCATCGGGGCGGCCCAGCGGGCGGTCGCGGCTGCGGCCGCCGTACTCGCTCCGCTGCCCCTCGCGGTGCACCTCCTGTGGGCGTGCGGCGGCACCGCCGGGCTGGACGAGGCCCGGGTCGCCGACCGGACGAGTGGCTTCCACGTGATGGAGGCGCTGTCCGCCGCCTTCCTCGCCATGGCTGTCACCGGCGGCTTCCTGCTCGCCTTCCGGCGCGGCCGGGCCCTGCCCGTCAAGCTGCCCCTCGCACTCGCCTGGGTCGGTTCCGCCGCCACGGTCTGCTGGGCCACCTGGTTGTCGCTGGCGCCTCTCACCGACGTGGCCGACGGGCCGACACCGCTGATGAACCTCGCCTACGCTGGCCAGATGATCGTCGGCATCCTCGTCGCCTGCCTCGGCGTCCACTTCCTCGCGGAGCGGTCCGCGGGCCGGAAACGCCGTACGGCATGAGCCGGTTCATCCCGTTCCTGTTCGGCAGGCGGGCGCGTCGCCGCTGGCTCCATCTGATCATCGGCGGCGCGCTCGCCATGCCGTACGTCTTCGTGGGCCAGCTCGTCGTCGGTCCCGCCACCGACTCCCGGTACGTCTTCAACGACCTGCCCCTGCAACTCCTCTCCTTCGCCGTCGGGTTACCCCTCGCCGCGGTGACCTCCGTGCTGTTCCCGCTGACCCGGCCCCTGGAGGCCGGCGCCGTGCGGTGGCTGTGCGGGGTCGACGGGGACCGGCTCGCCGACGGGCCGGCCCGGACGCGGGACGCGAAGGGGCGTACGGCGGCCTGGTTCACGCTGCATCTCGGGCTCGGCGGGATCATCTCCGGGATGTCGCTGGCGGTGCCGCCGTTCGCCGGCTTCCTCGTCGCGCTGCCGCTGATCGTGTGGCTGGGCGGTACGGAGTTCGTCGAGTTGCCCGAAGCCCTCGAACAGACCTGGGTGGTGGCGCTCGCGCCGGTCGCGGGCACGGCGACGCTGCTCGCGCTCGCCGGCTGCGCGGCCGCCTGTGGCGCGCTCCTCGCCCGATGGGCGCCCGCGCTGCTCGGCCCCACGCCCGAGGACCGGCTCGCGGCGGCCGAGGCCCGCGCCGCCGACCTCGCCGTACGCAACCGGCTCGCGCGCGAGTTGCACGATTCGGTCGGCCACGCGCTCAGCGCCGTCACCCTCCAGGCGAGCGCGGCCCGCCGAGTCCTCGACGCCGACCCGGAGTTCGTCCGCGAGGCCCTGGCCGCGATCGAGGACACGACCCGGCGCACGGTCGGTGAACTCGACGCCGTGCTCGGCGTGTTGCGGGACGGCGACGCCCCCGGTACGGCCCCGGCGCCCACCCTCGCCGCCGACCTCGACTGCCTCCTGCGCCGCACCCGCGCAAGTGGGCTGCGGGTGACCGCCACGGTCGACGCCGACCCCACGGCCCTGCCGCCCGTCCTCTCCCGCGAGGCCTACCGCATCGTGCAGGAGGGGCTGAGCAACGCCCTCAAGCACGCCGGTGACGGGGCGGCCGTACAGCTGCGGATCGAAGTGACCGACGGGCACCTGGAGATCACCGTCGAGAATCCCGTCGCCTCCACCCCCGAGCTCCGCCCCGGTGGCGGTCACGGCCTGCGGGGCATTGCCGACCGGGCGCGGCTGCTGGGCGGGACGACGCGGGCCGGTGCCGCGCAGGGGATGTGGCGGCTGTACGTACGACTTCCCACGAAGGGATCTTACGAACGACCGCGATCAGCCCACGAGGAAAGGTATGGACCCGCATGACGACCCGCCCGCCCATCCGCGTCGTCCTCGCCGACGACGA
This sequence comes from Streptomyces sp. F001, assembly GCF_004187715.1. Lineage (GTDB taxonomy): Bacteria > Actinomycetota > Actinomycetes > Streptomycetales > Streptomycetaceae > Streptomyces > Streptomyces flavusporus. The sequence continues at coordinate 1,306,439 of NZ_QZWF01000001.1, forward strand.
GCGCATGGTGCGCACCGCCCTGCGCGCCATCCTCTCCGCCGAGCCGGACCTGGAGGTGGTCGGTGAGGCGGCGACCGGGACCGAGGCCGTGTCCGTCGTCCGGGAGCGGCGGCCCGACGTGGTCCTCATGGATGTGCGCATGCCGGAGATCGACGGCATCCGGGCCACCGAGCAGATCCTGGCCACGCTCGACGAACCGCCGCGTGTTGTCGTCGTGACCACCTTCGAGCACGACTCCTATGTGTACGACGCCCTGCGTGCCGGAGCCGCCGGGTTCCTGCTGAAGCGGGCCGACGCCGACGCGCTCGTCCAGGCCGTACGGCTCGTCTCGCACAGCGACACCCTGCTGTTCCCGTCGGCCGTGCGCACGCTCGCGGCCGAGCACGCGCGCGCGTACCCCGCTCCACCGCCCTGGGTGGCGCGGCTCACCGGCCGCGAGAGCGATGTGCTGCGACTGATGGCGCAGGGCCTGACCAACGCGGAGATCGCGCGGCGCATGGAGGTCGGTCCGGCCACCGTGAAGTCGCATGTGGCGGCGATCCTGGCGAAGACCGGCACCCGGGACCGCACGCAGGCGGTCATCGCCGCCTACGAGGCGGGCTTCATGAACGCTCGATGAGAAAACGGGGCGGAAGGGAACGATCCGGTCTGTCCCGGTCGTCTTCGAAGCGGGATGAACAAGACGATCAGGCGCGCCTCCGTCTTCGCGCTGCTGCTGGTGCTCGCTCTGCTGGTGCGGGCTACCTGGGTGCAGTTCTACGACGGCCAGGCCCTCGCGGACGACAAGAACAACCGGCGGAACACGATCGCGCTGTACAGCGAGCCGCTCGGCAACATCATCGTGGGCGGCGACGCGGTCACCGGCTCGGCGCGGACGAAGAGCGGTGACCTCGCGTACAAGCGGACGTACACGGACGGCTCGCTGTACGCCGCCGTGACCGGGTACAGCTCGCAGGCGTTCGGAGCCACCCAGTTGGAGGGCATCTACCAGGACCTGCTCGGCGGAACCGACAACCGTCTCAAGAGCGTGCTGGACACGGTCACCAACAAGCGGTCGGAGCCGGGCAACGTGATCACGACGATCGACCCGGATGTGCAGAAGGCGGCGTACGACGCGCTCGGCGACAAGAAGGGCGCCGCCGTCGCGATCGACCCCACGACCGGGAAGATCCTGGCGGTCGTCTCCACTCCGTCGTACGACCCGTCGCGGATCACCACGGGCGACTCGGACGCCTGGACGCAGCTGACCAAGGACTCCGACAAGCCGATGACGAACCGGGCGCTGCGCCAGCCGCTGCCGCCGGGTTCGACGTTCAAGCTGGTCGTCGCGGCGGCCGCGCTGGAGGACGGCCTGTACTCGTCGGTGGACGAGAAGACGGACAGCCCGGACCCCTATCCGCTGCCGCAGTCGAGCGACAAGCTGACGAACGAGAACCCGTCCGCCCCGTGTGAGAACGCCTCGATCCGGGTGGCTCTTCAGTACTCGTGCAACAACGTCTTCGGGAGCATGGCCGTCGACCTGGGCCAGGACAAGGTCAGGGCGATGGCCGAGAAGTTCGGCTTCAACGACGACGAGCAGGACGTGCCGGTGCGGGCGTACGAGAGCGTGTACCCGTCGGACATGGACGACGCGCAGACGGCCCTGTCGGGCATCGGCCAGTTCGATGTCACCGCAACGCCGCTGCAGATGGCGATGGTCTCAGCGGCCATAGCCAACGACGGCAAGCTGGTCTCGCCGCATATGGTGTCGCAGATCACCGACAGCAGCGGTGATGTGCTGCAGGACTACGACGACAACGCCTCGACGGAGGAAATCGTGAGCTCCTCGACCGCCGAGCAGCTCCAGTCGGCGATGCAGACGGTGGTCGAGGAGGGCACGGGGACGAACGCGCAGATCGCGGGCGCGACGGTGGGCGGCAAGACCGGCACGGCCCAGCACGGCGAGAACAACAGCAAGACGCCGTACGCCTGGTTCACGTCCTACGGGAAGGCCGACGGCAAGGAGGTCGCCGTCGCGGTCGTGGTGGAGCAGTCGGACGCGGCGCGTTCGGAGGTCAGTGGTAACGGGCTGGCGGCGCCGGTGGCCAGGGCGGTCATGGAGGCGGCGCTGAAGTAAGGAAGGAAGGGGGCAACCCGCGTAAAAAGGTTGCCCCCACCGGTCACTTCACTCCGAGAATCTGTTCGATCGGGTCGATCGCGAAGTACACCAGGAACAGCGCCGAGGTCCCCCACAGCAGCCAGTGGACCTCCTTCGCCTTGCCCAGCACCGTCTTGATCAGGACGTAGGCGACGAAGCCCGCGCCGATGCCGTTGGTGATGGAGTACGTGAACGGCATCACCGCGATGGTGAGGAACGCCGGGATGGCGATCTCGTACCTGTCCCAGTCGATCTGCTTGACCTGGGTCATCATCAGGAACCCGACGGCGACCAGGGCCGGGGCGGCCGCCTGGAGCGGGACGATGGTGAGCAGCGGGGTGAAGAACAGGGCGAGGGCGAACAGGCCGCCGGTGACCAGGTTGGAGAAGCCGGTGCGCGAGCCCTCGCCGACGCCGGCCGCCGACTCGATGTAGGAGGTCGCCGAGGACGACGAGGCGGCGCCGCCCGCGACGGCCGCGGCGCCGTCGATCAGCAGGACGCGGCCGAGGTTCGGGACCTTGCCGTCCTTGTCCAGCAGCCCGGCCTCCGTGCTGATACCGACGACCGTGCCCATGGTGTCGAAGAAGTCGGACAGGATCAGCGTGAAGACCAGCAGGACGACGGTGATGACGCCGACGCCGGGCTCGCCGAACGCGCCGAACAGGCTGAAGTCGCCGATCAGTCCGAAGTCGGGGGCATCGACGACCTGGTCGGGCCACGCGGGCGTGGTCAGGCCCCAGGTCTTGATGTCGGCGATGGAGTTGATGACGATCGCGACGACGGTCATGGTGACGATGCTGATGAGGATGGCGCCCTTGACCTTGCGGGCGAGCAGTCCGATGGTCAGCAGCACGCCGAGGCAGAACACGAGAATCGGCCACCCGGTGAGCGTGCCGGAGCCGCCGAGCTGAACCGGCACCGTGGTGTTCGCGGCGTCCGGGATGCGGCTGACGAAGCCGGCGTCGACAAAGCCGATGAAGGCGATGAACAGGCCGATGCCGACGCTGATCGCCTGCTTGAGCGCCTGCGGGATGGCGTGCATGACGGCCTCGCGCAGCCCGGTGACGACAAGGACGCAGATCAGCAGGCCTTCCAGGACGATCAGGCCCATCGCGTCGTCCCAGCTCATCAGCGGGGCGATCTGGAAGGCGACGACCGCGTTGAGGCCGAGTCCGGCGGCCAGGGCGAGGGGCAGATTGCCGCCGATGCCCATGATGACGGTCATGACCGCGGCCACGAGGGCGGTGGCGGTGGTGAGTTGAACCGCGTCGAGCTGCTCTCCGTACTTGTCCCTGGCACTGCCCAGGATGATCGGGTTCAGGACAAGGATGTAGGCCATGGTGAAGAACGTGGCGAAGCCGCCACGTATCTCCCGGCCGAAGGTGGACCCCCGTTCAGAGATCTTGAAGAACCCGTCGATGCTGTTCGCCGCCGGTGGCGGGACACTTGGCCGGTCGGTCACCTTCTGCGTTTCGGACATGGCGGACACTCCTTGGCGCCTGAATGATCTGTGTGCGGATGCTGGCTGGATTGTTCCCTCGTTGAACCTGTTCCAGGTTTTCTCCGTGTTACGGAATCGGGTTCGGTCCGCCATACGGCGTTCGAAGTCCCGTACGAGACACATGAGTATCGCTGGTACAGTTCCGGATCTCATCCCGGCGTACGGCAGTTCGATGCCGGGCCAACGCTTCGAGGAGAGACCGCCCGTGGGGACAGTCGTCGACGACGCCGCCTCCGTGGAGTTCCATGCCTTCTTCGAACGCCACTACGCCGAACTGGCCCGCCTGGCCCATCTGCTGACGGGTGAGGCGGACGCCGCCGACGATCTCGCGGCGGATGCGCTGCTGGCGCTGTGGCACCGCTGGGACCGGGTGCGCGCGGCCGGCCACCCGGTGGCGTACGCGCGCGGAGTGGTCGCCAATCTCGCCCGCACCCGTATCCGCAGCGCGGTGCGCGAGCGGCGCCGGATCGCCCTGTTCTGGTCCCAGCGCGAGGAGAAGACCGAGAACCCGGACATAGCGGGCTCGGTGGATGTACAGACGGCGCTGCGCAGGCTGCCGTTCCGCAAACGGGCCTGTGTGGTGCTGCGGCACGCCTTCGATCTGTCGGAGAAGGACACCGCGCTCGCCCTGGGTGTGTCGGTGGGTACGGTGAAGAGCCAGACCTCGAAGGGAATGGCCGAGCTGCAACGATTGCTCGGCACACAGCAAGCTCCGCAGAAGGTGCACGCCGCGATGGCGCGCACCGGTGAGGCCGGAGGAAGGAACCGATGACGATGCAGCGGGACGTGCACGGCGAGCTGCGCGCCCGGCTGCACGAGGCGGCCGAGGCGCACGAGCCCGACCGCGCGCGCATCCTGGCCCGGATCGACCGCGGTATGACCGAGGAGGTCCGTGGCGGCAGCGGCCACCGGGCGACCCTCCCGCCGGCGTTCGGCTGGCTGCGGGTCGCGGGTGCGACGGCCGCGGTCGCGGGTGTGCTCGCGGTAGGCGGGTACGCGGTCGCCTCCGCGGTGAAGGAGGAGGCTCCCCCGCAGCGGAAGGTCGCCGTGTCGGCGACGCCCACGCCGTCGCCGGAGGCGACGAGCCGGCCGCCCGCGTTCCCGGTGGACCCGGAGCCCAGCAGCCCGGTGGAGTCCCGGGAGGAGCCCAGCTCGCCCCCGGCGCAGTCGCCGTCCGCCTCGGCGTCCGCACCGGCACAGCTGCCCGCCGACGCCGGCGTCGAGGACGGTCCGCTGTGGTCGGACGGCTCGGTGGACCCGCACAGCAACGACTTCTGGGCGCAGAGCAACATCACTGTCAAGACCAGCGAGCAACTTACCGAGCTGACCGTGCAGTTGAGGATCGCGCAGACCGGCGGGGTCTCCTCGACCGGCGCCTGGCGGTCACTGCCGGAGGACGACTTCACGCTGTCGGTCGGCGAGCAGGACGGCTTCCTGGTGTACACCTGGGTGCTCAGGGAGGGTCGTACGGTCCCGGAGGGCGAGTGGGTGTTCGCCGGGCAGTACGACCACGAGCGCGGCGGCCGGGACGCCAAGGACGACGGCTACGCGGCGACCGCGCGGGCGGGCACCGAAGAGCTGTCCGTAGCCGGCGACTTCGCCGCCCAGGACGACGACTCGTCCGAGGGCGACTCGTAAAAAACTTCTGGAGACACGGCAACCCGTTCCTCACCGGTGACGACCACAAGGCGCAAGAGTCACCACCCCACTTGAGGAATCGGTACATGACTGCACCAGCAGAACAGCGCGTGAGGCACCGCCGCCGGGTCACCAGGCGGCGGGCCGTGATCGGCTCCGTGGCCGCGCTCGGCATCACCGGAGCGGCGTTCGCCACCACGTCGCTGCTGTCCACCGCCGGCGCCGCGTCCAGCTGGCCGACCGCCAAGGGCAACAAGGCGGTGAGCAGCACCATCTCGGTGTCGGGCACGTACGACGGCGGCTACCAGCGTTTCTACGGCAGCGGCGAACTGGGCGGCAACGGCCAGGAGGAGGGCCAGGACCCGATCTTCCAGCTGAAGGACGGCGCGGTCCTGAAGAACGTCATCCTGGGCTCCCCCGCCGCCGACGGCATCCACTGCCAGGGCAGCTGCACGCTGCAGAACGTGTGGTGGGAGGACGTCGGCGAGGACGCCGCCACGTTCAAGGGCAAGTCGGCGTCGTCCGTCTACACCGTGCACGGCGGCGGCGCCAAGAGCGCCAGCGACAAGGTCTTCCAGTTCAACGGCGCGGGCAAGCTGGTCGTGACGAAGTTCCAGGTGTCGGACTTCGGCAAGCTGGTACGCACTTGCGGCAACTGCTCCACGCAGTACAAGAACCGCTCGATCATCATCAACGACGTCGATGTGACGGCGCCGGGCAAGTCGATCGTCGGCATCAACTCCAACTTCGGCGACACGGCCGCCCTGCGCAAGGTGCGCATCCACGGCGACAGCAGCAAGAAGATGAAGGTGTGCACCCGCTTCCAGGGCAACAACACCGGTGCGGAGCCCAAGGAGCTCGGCAGCGGCCCGGACGGCACGCACTGCCGCTACACGGCCTCCGACGTCACCTACAAGTGAGTCGCTGAGAGCTGCCGGCCCGAGCCCCCCTCGGGCCGGCTGTCGACCGGCCCCCGCCGGTGACGACCGGCGGGGGCGTTCCCTTGTGTTTCCCCGGCTACTTCATCGTCGCGCCGATGCTCGTGGATCCGGTGGTCAGGAAGGTGGTCGACGGCAGCGAGCCGTCCGCACCGCGGGCGCCGTACGCGGCCTTCGCGTCCGTGGTGGCGAACGCCGGTGTGGCGACACCCGCGTCCCAGTTGTTGGCCGCCGAGACGGTGGCACCGCCGAGCTTCGCCTTCGCGTCGCCGTTGCCGACGGCGAGGTTGCGTGCGAGACGCGCCTTGCCGGTGGCGAAGTAGAAGCCGTCCTCGGTGTTGGCGTAGGCGGTGTTGCGGTACAGCACGATGGCGCCGGTGTTGGAGTTCTCGGTGAAGCCGTGCAGGGTGTTGTCCCAGGCGGCGTTGTTCTGCACCTGGTGGGCGACCAAGGCTCCGCCGCCGCCCAGCTTGAAGCCGTTGCCGTTGCCCTCGAACGCGGAGTCGGACCAGCGGTTCTTGCCGTTGCCGAACGCCCAGGAGTTCTTGATGGTGACCGGTGAGGAGAACTGCCACAGGTCGAGGCCGTCGTCCGAATTGTTGTAGAGGCGGGCGCCGTCGAGGACGTTGCCGGTGCCGGAGCCGAACTTGACGGCGATGCCGTCGGCGTTCTGGCCGTGTCCGGCGGGGTCGTAGTTGCCGTAACTGTCCAGGTTCTGCACGAGGTTGTTCGCGGTGCCGTCGCCGCGCAGGGTGAAGCCGGAGTCGCCGTTGTTCGCGGTGACGAGGTTGCGGAAGATGCCGCCGGTGGAGGAGGTGACGACGAAGCCCTGGGCCGGGGAGTTCTGGAAGGTGAGGTTCTCGACGGTCCAGTAGCTGCCGTAGATCCCGGCGAGCCAGGAGCCGTAGGGCAGCTTGGAGCCGTCGATCTTCACCTTCTCGCTGCCGTACGCCTTCAGCGTGATCCGGCTCGAACTTGTCCCGCTGGCCGTGGACCTGAGGCTCGCGGTGGGGGTGTACGTGCCGCCGCGCACCTGGATGGTCGTACCGGCGACGGCGCTCTTGACGGCCGACTCCAGTTCGGGGGTGGTGGAGACGGTGACCGTCGTCGAGGCGGCCTGGGCACCGCCTTCGGACAGGCCGAGGTACACACCGCCCGCCCCCGCGGCGACGGCCACTGCCGCGGCGATCGAGAGGGTGCGCGTCCTGCGGTGGCGTCCGGTGCTCTGACGCACTGGGGCGTTCCTTTCGTTTGCATTTGGCCGCCTCCGGGGCGCTACAGCCGCCCCCTTCGGCGCGGGGATGGGCGAAACGGGCCGGAGGGGCCGCCCCGGCCCGTTTCTGAGATCCGGTCGTCGCAGTGGCCGGAAAGGTTGCCGGGCCGCGCGAAAAGGACCGAAACTTTCGGTCCCCTCCGGCCCCGGCAGCACCGATTGACGCACCGTCCTCAGCAGATGACACTCCGAAGGCACGTCACCCAACAAAAATCCCCACACTCACACAGGATGTGCCATGCGCCGCCCCACCGTCCGCACGTTCCTTCCGCTTCCCTTCCTCGCCCTCCTCTTCACCCTGTTGACCGCCCCGCCGGGCAGCACGCAATCAGGAGCACCACCTGTGAAGGACACCCAGTACTCCGGTTATCTCTTCGCCTACTTCACCGGCGAGGGCACCGCCGACGGTGAGCAGATCCGCTACGCCCTCAGCCGCGGCAACGACCCGCTGCACTGGCGGGAGCTGAACGCGGGCAAGCCGGTCCTGACCTCCACCATCGGCGAGAAGGGCCTGCGCGACCCGTTCGTGATCCGCTCCCCCGAGGGCGACAAGTTCTACATGATCGCAACCGACCTGCGCATGTACCGCAACTCCAGCGGCAGTTGGGACCACGTGCAGCGGCACGGCAGCAAGTCCATCATGGTGTGGGAGTCCACCGACCTGGTGCACTGGACCGACCAGCGCCTGGTGAAGGTGTCCCCCGACAACGCGGGCAACACCTGGGCGCCGGAGGCCTACTGGGACGACACGCTCGGCGAGTACGTCGTCTTCTGGGCGTCGAAGCTGTACGCCGACGACGACCCGGACCACACCGGCTCGACGTACAACAAGATGCTGTACGCGACGACGAAGGACTTCCGCACCTTCAGCAAGCCGAAGGTCTGGAACGACCCCGGCTACTCGGTGATCGACTCGACGGTGGTCGAACACAAGGGGACGTACTACCGCTACACCAAGGACGAACGGGACCCGAGCTCGTCCAGCCCCTGCTCGAAGTTCATCACCGCCGAGAAGTCGACGACGCTCACCTCGACGACGTACGACTTCGTCGCCGACTGCATCGGCAACGGCTCGATGGACCGCGGTGAGGGGCCGACGGTCTTCAAGTCCAACACCGAGGACAAGTGGTACCTGTTCATCGACGAGTACGGCGGCCGCGGCTACCTCCCCTTCGAGACGACCGACCTCGACTCGGGGCAGTGGACGCCCTCGCAGAACTACCAACTGCCGGCAAGTCCCCGGCACGGCACGGTGATTCCGGTGACGCAGGCGGAGTACGACCGGCTGCTGGCGGCGTATCCCGCGAGCCCCGCCTCGGTCGTGGACGCGACGGTGAAGGACCAGAAGGGGTACGGGATCGTCACCGAGAGCGCCTCGAAGGTCGTGCTCCCGATGCAGCCGGACGCCGACCTCACTCGCCTCGCCCCGAAGCTCTGGGTCGCTGAGGGCGCCACGGTCAGCCCGCGCTCCGGCACCCGGCGCGACTTCCGCAAGCCGCAGCCGTACACGGTGACGGCCGCGGACGGAACCGAGCGCACCTGGACGGTCGAGGCCGTGCGGACCCGCAGCCCGATCCTGCCCGGTCTGTACGCCGACCCCGACATCCGCTACATGGACGGCCGCTACTGGATCTACCCGACCACGGACGGCTTCCCGGGCTGGAGCGGTACGCAGTTCAAGGCGTTCTCGTCGAAGGACCTGGTCCACTGGAAGGACCACGGCGTGATCCTGGACCTGGGGCCCGACATCTCCTGGGCGGACAAGAACGCGTGGGCGCCGGCGATCGCCGAGAAGAACGGCAAGTACTACTTCTACTTCTGCGCCGAGCAGCAGATCGGCGTCGCGGTCGCCGACTCCCCCGCCGGCCCCTTCAAGGACGCGCTCGGCAAGCCCCTGGTCGCCAAGGGCGGTTCCTGGAGCGGCCAGATGATCGACCCGGCCGTCTTCACGGACGACGACGGGACGTCGTATCTCTACTGGGGCAACGGCCGCGGATACGTGGTGCCGCTGAACGACGACATGGTGTCGTTCGACCCGGCCGAGGTGAAGGACATCACCCCGGCGAACTTCCGTGAGGGTGCCTTCGTGGTGAAGCGCCAGGGCACCTACTACTACATGTGGTCCGAGGACGACACCCGCAGCGAGAACTACCACGTCGCCTACGCCACCGGCCCCACTCCGCTCGGCCCGTGGACCAAACGGGGCACCATCCTCCAGAAGCGCCCCGAGTACGGCATCCTCGGCACCGGCCACCACTCGGTGGTGAACGTCCCCGGCACCGACGACTGGTACATCGTCTACCACCGCTTCGCCCTCAACGGCCCCGGCAGGCCGGGCGGGGACGGCACCCACCGGGAGACCACCGTCGACCGCCTTCGGTTCGCGGCCGACGGGACGATCGAGCCGGTGGTGCCGACCCTGGGATCGATCAGGCCCGTTCGGGACTGACCGCCGGACCGGGTTGCTGCTGAGAGCCTGGTTCCAGGACGGCGTCGAGCCAGCGGAGGACTTCGTCCTGCATACGGTCGACGAAGACGTGACCGAGGTCCGGCCAGGTCCTCAGCAGCAACGCCTCCTCGGCATGGCAGGAGCGCCAGACGGTCCGCAGCCTGTCGTACGCCACGCGGACGCCGGTGGCGGGAAACAGCGGATCCAGTGCGCCGTTGAAGAAGAGCATCGGCCTGGGGGCGGCGATGCTCGCCACGTCGGGGATGTCGAGATGCCGGGCGAGCCCGGGGTGGAGCATGTAGTACGCCGACTGCCCGCGCAGCGTGTTGTTACCGGGCACCATCATCTCCTTCAGGCCGGTCATCCAGCCCACGCAGGCCGCGGCCGCGATGTCGTTCGTGAGCGCGGCGGTCTGCCAGGCCCGGTAGGCGCCCATGGAGAAGCCGAACGCCGCGACGCGGTGCGGGTCGACGCGGTCCAGGCCGGCCAGGAATCCGGCGGCACGGACGTCCTCGCGGGCCATGAGCCCGGCGAGGGAGGAGCCGAGGTGGTAGAGGCTGGCGGCCAGCGCCTGCTGCTGGTCGTAGGCGAGGGGACCTCGGTCGCCCCAGCCGAGGGCGTCCACGGCGAACACGGCATAGCCGCGCCGGGCGAGTTCGTCGCCGATGAACCGCCCGCTGAAGTGCCGGTCGGCCCAGGCCTGCGCGGCGGCCTCCCGGGTGTCGTCGTACCAGGGCCGGACGAGTTTCTCCTTGCCGATGTCGAACCTGGCGCCGTGGTCGTGCAGAAGCAGCACGGCGGGGAAGGGGCCGGCGCCGTGCGGGGTGAGCAGGGCGCCGCGGACGCGCTCGTAGCCGGTGAGGGAGAGGGTCACCAGCTCCCTGGTAAAGCCGTCGCCTGGGGAGCGGGGGCCGAATGCGGGGGCGTACGGGATCGCGTCCTGGCGTCCCACGACGAGCAGTTCCTCGACCTTGGCCCGGGCGGCGCATCGCCACGCCGGGAAGGAGCGGACCGGCGAGCTGCCCCAAGCGAGCGGGAAGTCCAGCTCCGCCTTCAGGGCGGGGTGGAAGTCCGGCAGCGGCCCGTCGACGGAGTCAGGTGCGCTCATACGGCCGCCAGTCACCGAGATACGCGCGCCGGGTGTGTCCGGCCGCCGTCTCCGGCGTCAGCTGCGGCCGGTTCTCCGGCACCGAGATCACCGCCCCCGGACCCGAGTTGGCGTACTCCGTGAAACGCATCGACTGCCACGGATAGGTCTCGCGCATGTTCGCGTAGGGCGCGACCGCGTCGATGCCGGTCCCGAGCCAGGTGTCCCGCACGGTGAGCATCGGGTGGGCGGTGGTGTCGGAGCTGGGCACCCAGGGGCGGGCCAGCTTGTAGAAGGCGTCCGGGGCCTCGCTGCTGACCCGGCTGCGCGTCACGAGGTAGCCGCGCGGGTTGGCGCCCGCCGTGGAGGGTGCGAAGACGAAGCCGTACGGGGCGCCGGTCAGGTCGGTGCGGTTCAGCGTGCGGAAGTGGCAGTGCTCGTACACCGCCGTCGCCCGGCCGAAGACGAAGTCGACATCGCCCTCCACATAGCAGTGGGCGTAGTACTGGCGGGCGAACAGGCCGAGGTCGAACGAGTCGGCGTACAGGGTGTCCTGGTGACCGAGGAACCGGCAGTGGTGGAAGGCGCAGCGGTCGCCCTGCACCTTGATGGCGACGGCCTGGGTGCCGGAGACACCGGGGTGGTCGACGCGCAGCCAGTCGTTGGCGAAGGTGATCCAGCGAGCGGTGAAGCCGTCGGTGCGGATCAGGGTGGTGGCCGAGCCGCTGGTGCCGTAGGTGCCGGAACCGTCGGGCTTCGGGGTGCCGGCCGCGTTGTCGTACACGATCACCACGTCCCGCGGGTTCTCGCTCGCGCCGATCCAGGTCATCTCGGTGGCGGCCTCGGTGCGCTGCCCGGTGGCCGGGTCGACGACCCCGGCGCTCACCGTCTCACGGTAGACGCCGGGCGCGATGACCAGGGTGAATCCGGCGGTGGTGGCGGCGTCGACGGCGGCCTGGACGGTGGTGAAGTCGCCGTGCCCGTGCGGATCGACGTAGACCGTCTTCGGCGTCAGCCGCCGGGCCGGTGACCCGTAGCGGCCGAACGGGCGCCGCTGTTCATGGGCGTGCGCGGACAGCGGCGCCAGGCCGAGGGCGGCGCCGGAACCGGCGCTCGCCATGAGGAATCCCCTTCTGGACAAGGGGAGTCGGAGGTGGGACGAGGACATGCGGGTGCTCCTTCGCGGTGCGGCTCGGTCGGTGGGTGAGCGCCGGGACGGACTGCGATCGGCGCAGCCCGCCCCGGCCCGTACTGGGCGGACGTCAGCGCAGCCGGCCGGCGCCGGCACGGTCGCCGACGATCCTGGGGACCCACCGCACCGGGTCGACCTTGGTGCGCAAGGTGGGCGTCCAGCCCGCGCCGGACTGGAGGGTCTCGCCCGGGATCTCCGCGTTGTGCACGGCGATGAGGTCGGTCGGCTTCCCGTTGACGTGGTTGCCGGCGGCGGTGACGGGCGCCTCGTTCCACTTCTTCAGGATCTTCGCCGGACTGACCCCGTCCGGCAGGGTGAACGCGTTGTGCTCGGCGACGAGTCGGGACTCCTTGCCGATGCCGAAGCTGTAGGAGTAGCCGGGGCCGGCGACGAAGTGGTTGTTGTACGAGTCGACCTGTCCGAACCGGACGCGCGGCGCGCGCTCGATCAGGTTCGCGAACAGGTTGTGGTGGAAGGTGACCTTCAGATGCCCCCGGTCGCCGACGGCGGTCGACTCGCTGTCGCTGTTGCCGATCAGGATCGTCTTGTCGTGGTCGGCGAAGACGTTCCACGAGGCGGTGACGTAGTCGGCGCCCCGGACGATGTCCAGCTCGCCGTCGTGCTGCTGGTACAGCATGCCGAAGTAGGTCGGCGCGGCGCTGTCGGGGTGGTCGCCGTCCGTGAAGGTGTTGTGGTCCAGCCAGACGTGCGTGGAACCGTAGACGACCGCGCTGTCGTACTCGGAGTTCCAGTTCCCGGTCGATCCGTCCGTGGGGTCCCACTGCGGGAAGCAGTCGACGGGGCTCTCGATGGTGAGGTTGCGGACGATGACGTTGTCGACGCCCTTGATCTGGAGGCTGGCGCCCTTGAAGCCGGCGTTGTGCCCGATGCCGATGATGGTGGTGTTGGCGGGGACGAAGGCCTTGACGGCCGCGTCCTGCCGGGCCGCAGAGGCGCGGCGCAGCCCCTCGGGACTGTCGGCGGGCTCGGCACTCAGGTCGGTGTCCAGCCCCCACTTCTCCGGCGCGTACTTCTCCAGATAGGCGTCGAAGTCGTACCCGGGCGCGGCGAGGGCGTCGCACCCCTCGGCGACCGCGTCGATGGTGCCCTTCACCTTGATGATCTTCGGCGCGTCACCGCCGTCGGCGAGCGCCCGCCTGAACTCGGCCCAGCTGGTGACGGTGTACACATGCTCGGCGTCGGCGGCGGCACCTCCCGTGGTGCCGGTGCCGTACGCACCCCAGCCGTCGTTGGCGCCGAGCACCTGACGGGCGGTGTCCCGGTGCCCGTCCGCCCCGGCGGAGGCGGTCCCCGCGACGGACAGCACCAGGGCGGTGCAGCCCACGAGCGAGGTAATGACAAGTCCATGACATCCATATCTGCGCATGGTGCGGCTCTCCTCGCGTTATGCGCCCGCGGCGTCGGCCGCCTCGGGCCAGGTGATCCAGGAGGTGGGAATGTCGTCCTCCAGCCGGACGACGTCCCGCGGCGCGAGCACCCTCGTACGCAGCAGCTCCCGCGCCACCAGCCGGGCCACGGCGATCGCGCCCGGCGGATTGAAGTGCGTGTTGTCCTGCTCGGTCGCGGTCCAGTTGAAGTACGCCTTGGTCCCCTCGACCCCGAGTTCCTGCCACAACCCCAGCGACAACGCCTGAACGTCGAGCAACGCCACCCCCTCCGCCTCGGCGAGCGCACGCATCGCCGCCGGGTAGTCGCCATGGCTCGGCACCGCGTTGCCGCCCACATCGAACCTCCGACGCTCGACGGGGGTGAGCAGCACCGGCCGCGCACCACACGCACGGGCACCGTCGACGTACAGCCGCAGGTAGTCCTGGTACGTGGTCCAGGGCTCGGTGTAACGCGCGGGGTCTGCGACCTTCTCGTCGTTGTGCGCGAACTGGACGAGCAGAAAGTCACCCGGCCGTATTGCGGCGAGGATGACGTCGAGTCGCCCCTCGTCGACAAAACTCTTCGAACTCCGCCCGTTCACCGCGTGATTGGCAACAGGCCGGTCCTTGCGCAAGAAGAAGGGAAGTGCCATGCCCCACCCGCTCTCGGGCGCGGCGTCGGCGTATTTCTGGGCGGCGGTGGAATCACCGGCGATGTAGAGGGTGCGCCGTCGGCCGCCGGCCTGAGCGGTCCCACCAGCGGCGACGACAACGGGAACGGCGAGAGCAGCGGAGGCAACCTGCCGACGACTAAGAGACATGTCGATGTGCCTTTCAAACGGGGGCCAGGGGAACGCCCTCAAGGGGCGCGGGGAACTGCGCGACCAGCCAGGGACGGCCCGCAGCCTGCACACCACAGACCGCCCCACGGCGAAACCCAGCAACAAGAACTAGCCCTGCTGCTCCTTCCATTCGGCCTGCGCCTCATTCAGCTGCTCGGCCAACGTGTCCAGAAACTCCTTCGCACTCATGTCCCCCAGCAGCACCTTCTGGAAGTTCGGCTCGTTGTCCGCCTTGGAAATCGTGTTCCAGTCCGGCAGGTAGTACGGCAACTGCACGATGGTCGTGGACCCGTCACTCAGCGCATCCGCAGCCAACTTCGTCGGCTCCGCCTCGGAAATCCACGCGTCCTTCGCCGCATCGGTGTGCGCCGGCACCTGCCCCGCAGACTCGTTGAACTTCGAGTTCGCCTCGGGCGAGGTCGCGAACTCGATGAACTTCCACGCGGCTTCCTTGTTCTTGGAGCTCTTGAACACCCCGAGCCCGTCCACCGGGTTGGACACCTGCACCCGCTTGCCGCCGGGCCCGATCGGCTGCGGAATGCCCCGGAACTTGTCCGTGCCGAACGCCTTCACATGGTCCTGGTACGAGCCCAGGTTGTGGTTCAGCATGCCGATGGTGCCGGAGTCCCACTGCGCGACCATCTTGGTGAAGTCGTTGTTGAGGTCGGCGGCCGGGGTGACCTTCTTGTAGAGGGCCGCGTACTTCTCCAGCGCCGCCACGTTCTTCGCGTCGTTGACCGTGGTCTTCTCACCGCTCGCGTCCCAGAAGGACGTGATCCCGGACTGCCCGTACATGGCGTCCAGCGCCTGGGCGATCGACCCCGCCCCGCCCCGGATGGTGTACCCGAACTCGTTCTTGCCCGCGTCGGTGAGCTCCTCGGCGGCCTTGTAGAAGGCGTCCCAGGTGGTGGGGTCCTCCAGTCCCGCCTTCTTGAACAGGTCGGTGCGGTAGTACAGGACACCGTTGTTCGCGGAGGTCGGGATCGAGTACAGCGTGTCGTCGCCACCGCCGGCCGCCTTCAGCGACTCGACCATGTCCTCGTTGAGCTTGCCGTTCAGCGACGACTTGGCGAGCCGCTCGTCCAGCGGCTCCAGCGCGCCCTGCGCGGCGAACCCGGCGAGCATGGCCGCGCCGACGCCGCCGACGTCCGGCAGGCCGCCGCCCTGGATGGCGGTGTCGACCTTGGACTGGTACTCGGTGGAGGCGATCCCGACGTACTCGACCTTGATGTCCGGGTTCGCCTTCTCGAAGTCGGCGATGATCTCCTTCCAGATGTCGGTGCGGACACCGCCATTGTTGTCCCAGAAGACGATCTTTCCCTTGCCGTCGCCCTCGCCGCCCTTGTCGCCGGCCGCACCGCTGCCGTCGTCGCCGCAGGCGGTGACGGTCAGCGCGAGCACGGCGCCCAGGGCGACGGCGGCCGGCATACGACGCCTGCCGGTGCTGCTTCTGCGATTGCTGATCTTCATTGGTCGGCTCTCTTCTTCTGGATCCAGCTTCAGATGTGAAGGTGTGTGGGGTCAGTGGTGATCGGCGGGGCCGTGCAGCCCGGTGCCGATCTGCTTCTGCGGTCCTGCGAAGCGCTTGACCAGCGCCGGGACGGCTGAGGCCGGGTCCAGCCGGTAGTCGTAGAAGGCACGCGGGTCGAAGGCCGCGCCCCACTCGTCGTGCCGCCCGGTCGTGCCCTTGAGGATCGACCCGCGCTGCACCAGCTCGGCCGTGCCGTCGGCCTGGTAGGGGTGCTGGACGTTCTCGTAGTAGGAGTTCTCGATGACCATGCGGGTCCGGCCGCGCGACCAGTTCCCGTACGTCCACACGGGGTCGCCCGGATCCGCCTGCGCGGTCAGGTGGTTGTTGTAGAGATGCGCGTAGGCGGCGTTGTCGACGGAGGGGTTGCGCTGCTTGGTGTTGGCGAACAGGTTGTGGTCGATCGTGATCTGCGTCCTGACGTCGGTCGTCCAACCGAGCCCGAACGTCTTGTTGTTGTTCTCGAACCGGTTGTAGGAGACGGTCACGTACTCGCTGTTCTTGCGGACGTCGAGCTGCCCGTCGCAGATGTTCGAGAAGCGGTTGTGGTCGACCCACACATGGTGGACGGTGTCCATCTGGATGCCGTCGAAGTCGGTGTCCTTGCAGTCCCAGTTGCCCTCGATCGCCGAGTCGCGGATCGTCAGGTTGCGGATGATCACGTTGTGGGTGCCGGGGCTGAGATGGAACTCGCCCTGCACCAGCTCACCGCTCGTCCCGACGCCGACGATCGTCTTGTCCGGGGCGACCTCGATGCTCGCGCCGAACGGCTGCGCGGTGATCGTGCCCTGGACGCGGATGACGTACGGCTCGGGCGCCGCCGCGTACTGCGCCAGCGAGGCCTGGTCGGTGACGGTGACGACCTTGCCGCCCGCACCGCCGGTCGTGCCGCCGGCCAGGGAGGCAAAGCCGTGGGGGCGGTCGGTGAAGCGGTCGGCCGTGACCGGAGCGGTCGGGGCGGCGTCCGCCTCGACCGCGCCCAGTCCCAGCGCGGCGACCAGGCCCATGACGGCGGCCAGGGCTCTGCCCGCTCCTGGCAAGCGCTCGCTTCGGAAGTGCGTCATTGCGGCTCCCCACAGGCGTGCGGTGACTTCACATGGCGGTGATGCGGAAGTGCGTGAACATGCCCGCGCCGGCATGCCCCGGCCCGTCCTCGGGCGCGAGGGCGAACAGGCCGAGCAGGGCGCCGACCCACCGCCAGGGGGTGGCGGCGAAGACCTGCCCGGAGGGACGCGGGCCGTCGCCGACGTCGTGGAAGAAGCGGCAGCGCGCCCCGGATCCGATCTCGATCCGCAGCAGCGCCCGCCCCTCGGGTGCCGGCCGCGGATGATCGGCGTCCCGCTCCCGCTCGGCCACCCCCTCGGCGAATCGGTGCACGAGCTGGACGGTCCCGTCGGCCGCCCGCTGCAACCCGATCCAGCTGAACGCGTCCCCGAGCACCGCGAGCCCGGCCCGTGCCCCCGGTTCCTCACTGTCGAGCCGCAGTTCCACCTCGACGACGGCCGGCCTTCCGGGCAGCCGCTGGGTGAGGATGCTCGGCAGTCTGCGCAGGTCGTGCGCGTCGGCCGAGCGGACGCAGGTCAGCCGTAGCCCGTCACCGGAGTGCTGGGTGGCCCAGCCGTCATGGGGGTTGGCCGCCCACTGCCACTGGCGGCCGTACCGCCCGCCGGGGAAGTCGTCGTCGGTGGCAGGCGCGGCCGGCGGCTGCGGTGGCAGGTCGGGCCGTTCGTGTACGGCGACGGGGGCGCCGTCGTCTCCCAGCACCGGCCAGTTGTCGGCCCCCCAGCGCATCGGCTGGAGGTGCACCACCCGGCCGTAGGCGCCGCGCTGCTGGAAGTGCACGAACCAGTCCTCGCCGGACGGGGTGCGCACCCAGCCGCCCTGGTGCGGTCCGTTGACGTCGGTGTCCTTCTGCTCGAGGACGACCTTCTCCTCGTACGGCCCGAAGAAGCCGCGTGAGCGGAAGGCACCCTGCCAGCCGGTCTCCACTCCCCCGGCGGGCGCCAGGATCCAGAACCAGCCGTCGTGCCGGTAGAGCTTGGGCCCTTCGAGGGTGAACCAGCCGGGGATGCGGTCGCCGTCGACGATCACCTTGCCCTCGTCGAGGAGGGAGGTCGCGTCGGGGTGCATACGGTGGCCGGTGAGACGGTTCTTGATCCCGGAACGGGATCTGGCCCAGGCGTGTACGAGGTAGGCCTCGCCCGTTTCGTCGTCCCACAGGGGGCAGGGGTCGATCAGGCCCTTGCCCGCCTTGATGAGGTGCGGGCGGGTCCAGGGGCCGCGTATCTCCGGGGCGTTGATCTGGTAGATGCCCTGGTCGGGGTCGCCCCAGAAGATCCAGAAGCGGTCGTCGTGATGGCGCAGGGACGGTGCCCAGACGCCGCAGTCGTGCCGGGGCGTGGCGAACGCGTCCGCCGGTTCCAGGCGGTCCAGGGCGTGTCCGACCAGCGTCCAGTTGACCAGGTCGCGGGAGTGCAGCAGGGGAAGGCCGGGGACGCGGCCGAAGCTGGAGGCGGTGAGGTAGAAGTCGTCGCCGACACGGATGACGTCCGGGTCGGACCAGTCGGCGTCGAGGATCGGGTTGCGGTAGGTGAGGTCGGTCTGCTGTGCGGTCACTGGGTCACCGCCTTCCGGGCCAGGGCCGCGGCCTCGTCCCGGCCGAGCCGGCCGTCGGCGACAACGGTGACGATCCGGCGGACGACGGTGTCGCCATGGGGGCACCTCCCACGCCTTTCGGGCAGTGGGGGAGGGATCGGCAGCCGCTCGTCGTGGGCGAGCGAGGAGCCGACGCCGGGGTATTCGGCGGTGCGGACGAACCAGGGGTCCCGGCGGGTGGCCTCGGTGGCGCCGGCGAAGACCAGCGTCCAGCTGCTGCCCGCGAGGGCCAGCCAGTCGGCGCGGGTGCCGTGCACCTGCTCCTCGCCCTGGCCGCCCGGAGTGAAGACGTCCGGCACCGATGCCTCCTTGCGGGCGCGCCAGAAGAAGCCGCCGTAGGCCGCTCCGGGGCGCCCGTTGGTGGCGGGACTGCCGATCGACAGCGGGCCGGAGGTGATGTTGGTGAGGGCGAAGGTGAAGTCCAACGCCCATGCGGTATCGGTGAGTTCGGTCGCGGCGACCGTACGGCGCTCGCGCAGCACCTCGGCTCCCGCGGCCACCCAGCGCAGTTCCTCGACGAATCCGTCGGGATCGCGGAGCTGGAAGGCGACGTGCCGCTGGGCGCCGTGGTTGTCGAGCTCGGTCGGGCCCCGGTCGCGGACATAGGTGCGCCCGCCCCAGAAGTTGTGCCCCTCGACGTCGGGAACGGCGACACCGACGCCGAGGTGGTGCAGGTGGTCGGCGGGGCTCAGCTCGGTGACCGCCGTGCCGGCCAGGGTGGTGACGGGGTGCAGGTACGGGCGCGGGGAGAGCCGGTCCGGGAGTTCGGGCCGGGTGACGTACCGGCCGACCGGGCGGCCCGCGACGCGCAGGACCGGGGAGTCGTGGGTCGTCATCGGGTGCTCACCTCCTTACGGTCGTTCCGCAGCGCGTTCCCGGGCGCCCAGGGAGCGCCCAGCTCCGAGTAGAGGGTCAGGGTGTCGGCGGCGGCCGCGACGAGTCCGTCGACGCCGGGCACCACCCGCCGGTGCTCGCCGGGGAGGAGATGCCAGGCGGAGTCGGGCAGCGGGGCCGGGTCCGGGGCCTGCCGGATCGCCTCCACGATCCGCATGAAGGCGCCCGTCGTGTCCGGCGGGACCAGCAGGTCGGCGCCGGTGGTGAGGTGCTCGACCAGGTTCTCCAGGAGGTCGGTGCGGCCGTGATCGAACTCCTCGGGGCCGTGGTCCGCCCGCTGGAGCAGGACGCGGTCCTGCTTGTACCAGAAGGTGATCCGGCCCTGGCTGCCGTGCACCAGCACGTACGGCTCGTCGGGCCGCTCGGCGCACAGGGTGGCGGCAACGGTGACCGGGCGGCCCTCGACGGTGGTGACGCGGACGCAGGAGGTGTCGTCGGCCTCGATGGCGTTGGCCCGCCACAGCTCGGTCTCGATGGCGGTGACGTCCTCGGCGCGGGTGGCACCGCTGAGGGCGAGCGCGGTGGCCACGGCGTGCGCGAGCGGGTTGGTGAGCGCCCCGTCGATCACGTCGACGCCGTTCATCCTGCGCCGGCCCGCCCACGGTGCCCGCCGGTAGTACGCCTCGTCGCGCGCCCAGGCGCCGGCCCCGCCGACCCCGGCCACCTCGCCGATCGCACCGTCGGCGATCAGCTGCCGGATCGCGGGCACGGCGTGCGAGCCCAGCGACTGGAAGCCGATCTGACAGGCGACGCCCGCCTCGGCGACCCCGTCGGCCATCCGGCGGAACTCGGCGTACGACGGCGCCGGCGGCTTCTCCAGCAGGAGGTGGACGCCTCTGCGCGCGGCCGTCAGCGCAAGGTCGGTGTGCGTGGGGATCGGCGTGCAGATGACGGCGGCACGGGCGCCGGTGGAGTCGAGCAGCGCGCCGAAGTCGGCGGACTGGGCCGGGAGTTCACCGCCGAACTCCTCCTCGGTGAGCGGGGTCAGCTCGCAGATACCCGCCAGTCGTACGAGACCCCGGTCCTGGAGCCGGCGGATGTTCTGCACGTGCCAGCGGCCGTGCCCTCGGGCGCCCGCGAGTACCACGGGCAGTGGTGTGGTCATGGGATCCTCCCCGCGCCCGCTCCGTGTGCCACGTCTCCGGCGATCCGGATGATCCTCCGACGTGTCCTCATCACCCCTTCACCGCCCCTGCGCTGAACCCGGTGATCAGCCACTTCTGGATGAAGGCGAACACGAGCACCACCGGGACGGCGGCGATGATGCCGCCCGCCGCGAGGGCGCCCAGGTCGACGCTGTCCGCGCTCATCAGGGTGTTCAGGCCGACCGGGATGGTCTGCTTCTGCTGGTTGTTGAGGAACATCAGGGCGAACAGGAAGTGGTTCCAGGAGTGCACGAAGGCGAAGGAACCGACCGCGATCAGCCCGGGGCGCAGCAGCGGCAGTACGACGACCCGGAAGGCGGTCATGCGGTTGCAGCCGTCGACCCAGGCCGCCTCCTCCAGCGAGTACGGCACGTTCTTGATGAAGTTGCTGATGAGGATCATCGACAACGGCAGCTGGAAGACCGTCTCGGCCAGGATGACACTGCCGAGCGAGTTGATCATCTGCAGTTCGGCGAAGATCTCGAACAGCGGGACCAGCAGCAGCGCGCCCGGCACGAACTGGGAGCAGAGCAGGGCGAGCATGAAGGCCCGCTTGATGCGGAAGTCGAACCGGGCGAGCGCGTAACCGCCTGCCAGGGCGACGACGGTCGTCAGGAAGAGGGTGGCGAGGCCGACGAGCACGCTGTTCTGGAAGTAGGTGCCGAAGGACCGCTCCGTCCAGACCTTCTCGAAGTGGTCGAAGGTCATCGGCCAGGGGACCAGGGAGGTCGAGCCGGCCGGGCGCAGGGCGAAGAGCAGGATCCAGTAGAAGGGGATGAGGGTGAAGAGCAGGTAGATCGACAGCGGCAGGTAGATCTGCCAGCGCGGGGCCTCGTCCCAGGCGCGGCGCTTCTTCGCCGGACGCTGCGGCTCGCGCACCGTGCGCCGGGGCGCGGGCGCGACCATGGTGGCCTCCTTGGTGGTGCTCACTTGTCCTCACCTCCGAACTTGCTCAGCCGCAGATAGACGATCGAGCAGAAGAGCAGGATCACGAATGCGACCGTGGTCAGGGCCGACGCGTAGCCGAAGTTGTGGGCGTCGACGCTGGTGTTGGCGATGTACAGCGGGAGTGTCGTGGTCTCGCCGGCCGGTCCGCCGCCGGTGAGGGTGTACAGCAGGTCGACGTTGTTGAACTCCCACACCGCACGCAGCAGCGTCGACAGGACGATGGCGTCCTTCAGGTGCGGAAGGGTGATGTGCCAGAACTGCTTGAGCCGGCTCGCCCCGTCGACCTCGGCGGCCTCGTACAGGTCCTTCGAGACGGACTGGAGGTCGGCGAGGATGAGGATCGCGAAGAACGGCACGCCGCGCCACAGGTCGGCGACGATCGCCGCCGGGAAGACGGTGGAGGTGTCCGACAGCCAGCTGGTGCCGTACGAGCCGATGCCCATGTCGGCGAGGTAACGGGTGATGCCGGTCTGGGAGTTGTAGAGCAGCACCCAGATCGCGGAGGTCAGCACGCCGGAGACGGCCCACGGGGAGAAGACCATCGCCCGGCCGACGGCCCGGCCCACGAACGTCTGGTTGACGATGAGGGCCAGCGCCAGACCGAACAACAGCTGGAGTCCGACCTCGACGACGACCCACTTGGCGCTGAAGATCAGCGTGTCCCAGAAGAGCGGGTCCTCGGTGAAGGCGTGGACGAAGTTGTCGAAGCCCGCGAAACCGTTCCGCCATGGCTTGGTGGGGTTGTAGTCCTGCAGGCTGTAGTAGAAGACGCTGAGCACCGGGTAGGCGATGAAGCCCAGCATCAGCAGGGCCGCCGGGGCGATCAGCAGGTACGGCAGCCTGCGTGGCGTGGCGGAGGCACGGCGCCGCCTCGGTGGCGCGGGCGGTTTCGCCACGGCTGCGGCTTGGGCCATGACTGTTCTCCGTTCTCGTACGTCGTGCGGGAAGCGCTTTCTCGAAGTGCAGGGTGATGCGAGGTCGTGCTGCTGCGGGTCAGCCGGCGTACGGGTCCTGCACCTTTCCCGGCCGCGCCAGGAACTCGAAGTCGCAGCCGGTGTCCGCCTGGGTGATCTGTTCGTTGTAGAGGGCGCCGTAGCCCCGCTCGTAGCGCACGGGCGGCGGCGTCCATTCCGCCCTCCGACGCTCCAACTCCTCGTCATCCACGTTGAGTTGGAGGATCCGCGCCTCGACGTCGAGGGTGATGCTGTCCCCGGTCCGGACGAGCGCCAGCGGTCCGCCGATGTACGACTCGGGCGCCACGTGCAGCACACACGCGCCGTAACTCGTGCCGCTCATCCGTGCGTCGGAGATCCGCACCATGTCCCGTACGCCCTGCTTCAGCAGGTGGTCGGGGAGCGGCAGCATGCCGTACTCGGGCATGCCCGGGCCGCCCTTGGGTCCGGCACCCCGCAGCACCAGCACGCTGTCGGCGGTGATGTTCAGCGACGGGTCGTTGATGGTGCGCTGCATCGTCCGGTAGTCGTCGAAGACGACCGCGGGGCCGGTGTGCTTGAGCAGATGCGGCTCGGCGGCGATGTGCTTGATGACGGCGCCGTCCGGGCAGAGGTTGCCGCGCAGGACGGCGACCCCGCCCTCACCCGCGACCGGATTGTCGCGCGGGCGGATGACGTCGTCGTTGTGCACCTGGGCGCCGGCGATCTGCTCGCGCATCGTGTCGTACGACACCGTCGGCCGGTTCAGGTGGAGCAGGTCCGGGATCCGGGACAGGAACCCGGGCAGGCCGCCGGCGAAGTGGAAGTCCTCCATGAGGTACGTCTGTCCGCCCGGCCGTACGTCGGCCAGCACCGGGACGGTGCGGGCGATCCGGTCGAAGTCGTCCAGCGTGAGCAGGACCCCGGCCCGGCCGGCCATGGCGATGAGGTGGATGACGGCGTTGGTGGAGCCGCCGAGGCCGAGGACGGTCGTCACCGCGTCCGCGAAGGCCTCCCGGGTGAGAATCTCGCTCAGCTTCCGGTCGCGGTGGACCAGTTCGACGGCGACCATGCCGGCCTTCGCGGCCATCCGGTCGTGTCCGGAGTCGACGGCCGGGATGCTGGACGCGCCCGGCACGGTCACGCCGAGCGCCTCGGCGGCGGCGGTCAGTGTGGACGCCGTACCCATCGTCATGCAGTGACCGGGCGAGCGTGCCAGGCCGCTTTCCAGTTCCTGCATCTCGCAGTCGCCGATGAGTCCGGCGCGCTTGTCGTCCCAGTACTTCCACATGTCGGTGCCGGAGCCGAGAACCTCGTTGCGCCAGTGGCCCGGCAGCATGGGCCCGGCGGGCACGAAGACAGCCGGCAGGTCGACACTGGCCGCCCCCATGAGGAGGGCGGGCGTCGACTTGTCGCAGCCGCCCATCAGCACGGCCCCGTCGACGGGGTACGACCGCAGCAGCTCCTCGGTCTCCATCGCGAGCAGGTTGCGGTAGAGCATCGGGGTCGGCTTCTGGAAGGTCTCGCTGAGCGTGGAGACCGGGAACTCCAGCGGGAAGCCGCCCGCCTGCCACACGCCCCGCTTCACGGCCTGGGCGCGGTCGCGCAGATGGACGTGGCAGGGGTTGATGTCGGACCAGGTGTTGAGGATCGCGATGACGGGCTTGCCCAGGTGTTCCTCGGGCAGGTAGCCGAGCTGGCGGGTACGGGCCCGGTGACTGAAGGAGCGCAGTCCGTCGGTCCCGTACCACTGATGACTTCTGAGCTCCTCGGGGCGCTTGATGTCGGTCATGTGGACCATCCGGCGGCGATGGCGGCGACCTCGGCGCGCTCGTTCTCGGGCAGCGGCCTGCTGGGCGGGCGGACCTCGCGGCGGCACAGCCCGAGCGAGGCGAGGGCCTCCTTGACGACCGTGACGTTGTTGGCGGAGCCGTTGGCGGCGCGCAGCTCCTCGAAGCGGCGGATCTGCTCCCAGACCTTCATGGCGGCCGGGTAGTCGCCGGATCGAAGCGCTTCGATCATGTTCAGCGAAACGGACGGGGCGACGTTCACGAGTCCCGAGGTGAAGCCGGTGGCGCCCGCGGAGAAGTAGGAGGGGGCGTACGGCTCGGCGAGGCCGGCCACCCACACGAACCGCTCCAGGCCGGCGTCGCGGGCGAAGGCGGCGAACCGGGCGGCGTCCGGGACGGCGTACTTGACGCCGATCACGTTGGGGCAGGCGTCGGCCAGCTCGGCGAGGCGGGCGCCGGTGAGCTGGCCGTTGCGGAGGTACGGGACGACGCCCAGCTCGGGCACGGCCTCGGCGATGGCCCGGTGGTAGTCGACCCAGCCGCTCTGCGAGACGTACGGGTGGACGGGCTGGTGGACCATCACCATCTGGGCGCCGAGTTCCCGGGCGTGCCGGGCGGAGGCGACGGCGGTCGGTACGTCGTGGCCGACGCCGACCAGGATCACGGCGCGGTCGCCGGCCTCGTCGATGGTCAGCTCGGTGACCAGCTGCCGTTCCTGCGGGGTGAGGGCGTAGAACTCGCCGGTGTTCCCGTTGGGGGTGAGGGTCCTGATCCCACCGTCGAGCAGACGACGCAGCAGGGCCCGGTGGGCGCCGGCGTCGACGGAGCCGTCCTCGGCGAACGGGGTCACCGGGATCGCCACCACGTCGGCCAGGGCCGCCCGCTGGGTCTCGAACGTCGTTGTCATTCCTGACCGTCCTCTCCCTGGGCCTCGGTCCCCGCGTCCGGGAAGGCCCGCTCGACGAACGACGCGATGTGCGCGTGGAGGGCGCGCGCGGCGCCGTCGGCGTCTCCGTCCAGAGCGAGCCGCAGGATCTCGCGGTGCTCCTGTGCCTCCCGGTCCCAGGAGGGGTCGGCGGCCCAGGCCACGGCGGAGACGAGGGCCGCCTGGTCGCGGACCTCGTCCAGCATCCGGCCGAGCAGCGGGTTGCCGCACGGCACGTACAGGGCGCGGTGGAACTCCCGGTTGGCCAGCGAGCGTTCGGCGGTGTCCGTGGCGTCGTCGGCCCTGGTCAGCGCCGACCGTGCGGCGTCCAGGGAGGCCCCGCGCCGTACGGAGCGCCGCAGCGCCTCCGGCTCGAGCAGCAGCCGCACGTCGTAGACCTCGCGCGCCATGTCCGCGTCCACCATGCGCACGGTGACGCCCTTGTACTGGCTCATCACCACCAGTCCGGTCCCGGCCAGGGTCTTGAGCGCCTCGCGCACCGGGGTCTTCGACACCCCGAACTGTGCGGCGAGTTCGGTCTCCACCAGAGCCTGACCGGGCGTCAACTGTCCGGTGAGGATGCGGCGTTTGATCTCCTCCAGCACGTACTGCGTGCGGGAGGGGATCGGCGTGGGCACAGAGGTCATGCGCGCCTCTCGGATCTCGCGTATGGGATCTCGCGTATCGCGTCTCATATATGACGTACGAAGTACGACGCGTTGAAGGTAGGAGCGGCCCTGTGTTTCGTCAATGCTTCTGACAAAGGAAGTCGAGGTTGCCGTCAGGCGCGCCGGAGGTCGCCCTCGCGTGCGGTGGCGGTGGGCCCGCCGAAGGCCGCCGCGGCACGGGCGGTCGCCGATTCGGGGGTGAGGGTGGGTCCGACATGTGTGACGAGCAGTTCCCCGGCGCCTGCCGCGCGGGCGGTCGTGCCGGCGTCCTCGGGCGTCAGATGGACCTGTTCGCCTTCGCGATGCGCGTCGATATCGGCCTCACACAGGAACAGGTCGGCGTCCCGGGCGAGTTCGGTGAGGGCGGCGCAGGGTCCACTGTCGCCGGAGTACGCCAGCACGCTCCCCGCGCACTCGGCGCGCAGCCCGTACGCCTCGGTGTCATGGACGACGGCCCGGGCGGTCAGGAGCAGCTCGCCGTGCCGGGCCGTATGGCCGTCGTACAGCGGCCGGAAGTCGAGAATGCCGCGCAGGAAGGCCACGTCCGGCCGGCCGAGGAACCCCGCGAGGCGCCCGGGGCAGTCCGCCGGGGCGTACACCGGGATGGGCGTCGGCGGGGTGAGACCGCCGAAGGCGAACGCGTAGACCGCGGACAGCAGATCGGTGCTGTGGTCGGCGTGCAGATGGGAGATCCAGATCGCCGTCAGCCGTGTGGGATCGGTGTGCCGCTGCAATTCCGCGAAGGTTCCGGGCCCGGCGTCCACCCACACCTCGGCGCCTGAGCCGCGCAGCAGGTACCCGGAACACGGGCGATCCGGCTGCGGGTGCGGGGAGGCGGTGCCGAGGACGGTGAGGGTGAGGGCCATGCGGGGAGCGTACGTTCAGTCTCCCGCGCCCCGCGCGCGCGTTACGGCTTCCAGTCCGGCTCCCTCCCGCTCAGCCCCACCGCCCGGTCCAGCAGCGGTGCGTCGGCCGGGACGGAAACGACGGGGCCGAAGATGCCGCCGCCGCGGTCGTCCTCGTCGGCCGCCGCGCGCAGAAAGTCGTACGACACCTGCAGCGCGGCCGGGTCGGGGGCGTACTCCTGGCCGGTGGCCCGCGCGAGGTCCCAGCCGTGGATCACCAGCTCGTCGACGGCGACGGCGCCCGCGACGGCGCCGGGCAGATCCACGCCGCCCGCGCGGGTCATGCCGGTCCAGGCGGCCGGGTCGCGCCATGCGTCGGCGAGCTCGTCCAGGACCTTGGGCAGCTCCTGGCGCCAGCCGGGCCCGATGTCCGGGACGGACGCGTCCGGGCTGGTGTCGGTGGTGACGCCGAGGTGCTTTCGGCCGGCGTCGCGGAAGGCCACGGAGAGCCCCGTCAGGTGCCCCAGCAGGTTGCGCACCGCCAGCTCCGGGCACGGCGTCCTGTCGGACAACTGCTCGTCACGCACGCCGCCCGCGAGGCGGGCGATGATCCGGGTCTGCGGTCCGAGGTCGAGGGTGGTCATGTCGGTCATCAGCTGTCTCCTCAGAGGTGCGTCCAAGGAGGTAGACCGAGACCCGCCCCGAAACTCATCGCCTGCGCGCACGCCGGTCCACGGCACCTCCCCGAGCCCCTCCCCCGCTCCTCAGACCGACGAGAGCGCCGCCCGCACGGACCCGAGGTCGCCGTCCGACGCCAGCCCGGCGTGATAGAGCCGCAGTTCCGTGGCACCGAGGTCCCGCGCGCGTGCGGCGTCCGCGGCCAGGGCGCCGGGGCGGCCGCCCATCCCGGAGACCACGGTGAAGTTGGCGGCGAGCACGGCACCCTCGCGCCGCTGCTCGGCGAACGGCGTCAGCAGGCCCGCGCCGCCCGTGCAGGGCACGACCACACCGTCGGCCACGGACAGAATGTGCGCGGGGTCCACGCCCGCGTTGGCGCCGCAGTGGTACGACACCGGGTCGGCGTGCAGGAGGACCTGGAAGCCGTCGGGCGCCGCGGCGCGGACCGCGGTGACGGCCGCCTCCTGGAGCGTGCGGGCGGTTTCGTCCCGCCACGCGCGCGTGGCGGCCGCTTTTGTCTCCCCGAGGAGTTTCCCGACCCCCGGCCAGCCCCCGTCGGAGGGCGCCCCCTGCCACACCGGTTCGAGCGCGGTGCGTACGGCGTCCGCCAGCTCGTCGGGGTCCAGGCCCTGTGCACCGTAGCCGGCCCGGCAGGCGGGGCAGAAGCACAGCGACATCAGGTACTGACCGGCGTCCCCGAGACCGACCCCGGCGGTCTTGTCGTGGGCGTGCAGATGCGCCAGCCCGTACCAGCCGAGGGATTCCAGCTCCGTGCCGCGCGCGCCGGGGCGTACGGCGGCCTCCACGGCCAGATCCACGAGGTACGCGCGCGTGGCGGGCTGGGCGATGCACGGCGCCCAGGGGTAGCGGTCGCCGTAGGCGTTGACGACCGAGGTGTCCGGATGCTCGGCGCCCAGGCGGGAGTTGTGCGCGAGCACCACCCAGGTGTGCACCTGAAGGCCTGCGCCGGCGAGCTGCTCCGCCGCTTCCCCGTAGGCGTCGCCGGGCGCCCAGTCACCGGCCGGGTACGGGCGCAGGGTCCGGCCCTCCCAGCGGGCGTCCGTGGGGTAGAGCACGGCGGCATGCTCGGCCGTGACGATGCGGTGGCGCGGGTGACGGGGCGTGACGGCGCGGGTGGAGTGGTAGGCCGCGGCGAGCGTCACCTGCGCCACGCCGAGCGCGGCGATCCGCGCCGGTGCCTCTGGGTCCCCGTTGACGTCCCAGGGGTAGACGAACGCCGACGTCTTCACATGTCCTCCTCGAGCAGCGCGTACCCGCGCTCGATCACCTGAGCGAGCTGCTTGACATGATCCTCGCCCGGCTCGTGCAGCGGCGGCCGTACCTTCCCCACGTCGAGCCCGCGCAGCCGTACGCCCGCCTTGACAAGGGAGACGGCGTAGCCGCGGCCCTGGGCGCGCAGTTCGACGAACGGCCGGTAGAAGCCGTCGAGCAGGCGGCGCACGGTGACGTCGTCGCCGGACTCGAGCGCCCGGTGGAAGGCGAGGGCGATCTCCGGGGCGAAGCAGAACACGGCCGAGGAGTAGAGGGTGATGCCGATGCCGCGGTAGGCGAGCTGGGTCTGCTCGGCGGTCGGCAGCCCGTTGAAGTAGAGGAAGTCGCCGGGGGCCTCGGTGCGCACGGCGCTGACGATGCGCTGCATCAGGTCCAGGTCGCCGAGGCCGTCCTTGAGTCCGATGATCCCGTTCGTGCGGGCCAGTCCGACGACGGTCTCGGGTGTGAACACGGCGTTGTCGCGCTGGTAGACGACGACCGGCAGTGGGGTCGCCGCTGCGATCTCCCGGTAGTGCCGCAGCAGCCCCTCCTGCCCGGGGACGACGAGGTACGGCGGCATGGCGAGCAGCCCGTCCGCTCCCGCCCCGGTCGCGAGCCGCGCATACCGTACGGCGAGCGCGGTCCCGTACCCGGCGCCGGCCACGACCGGTACGCGTCCGGCGGACTCCGCCACGGCCGCTCGCAGGCACGCCTCGTACTCCTCCGGCGTGAGCGCATGGAACTCTCCGGTGCCGCAGCACGCGAAGACGGCGGCGGCTCCGGCCTCGATGCCGCGGCGGATGTGGGCACGGTAGGCGTCAAGGTTGACGAAGCCGTCGGGGCTGTAGGCGGTGACCGGGAAGAACAGCGGCCCGCTGGGGACGCTGAGGCGGGCGGCGAGCGGGGCTGACGTCACGGGCACTCCAAGGTCCACTGTCCAAGGCCCACATTCATGTTCTGCGTCCACATTCCTGAACCCGCTCACGCTATGGCGGGCCCCCAGGAGGGGTCAAGCGTGCCAACCCCCAACACACCAGCGGATTCCTCTCCTCCGCGGCACACTTGACGCACAACGGCCCGCTCCTTAGCGTGTCCACGCATGTGAATGCGGTATATGAATGCGGCCGTTCGATTCAAGGAGACCCGAGGATGCCCGCTCCCCGCACCGTTCTGCTCACCGGCGCCGCCGGCGGCCTCGGCACCCTGATGCGGGACCTGCTCCCCGACCACGGTTACGCACTGCGCCTGCTCGACCTGCGCCCCGTCGAGGGCGCACCGGACGCCATCACCGCCGACCTCGCCGACAGGCCGGCCCTGAGCGAGGCCATACGAGGCGTCGACGCGATCATCCACCTCGCGGGCATCTCCCTGGAAGCCCCCTTCGAGAAGATCCTCAAGGCGAACATCGAGGGCACCTACAACCTGTACGAGGCCGCCCGCGAGGAGGGCATCCGGCGCATCGTCTTCGCCTCCTCCAACCACGCGGTGGGCTACACCCCCCGCCCCCAGGGCGACACACCTCTTGATTCAAGCGCGCTCATCCCGGTCGACACCCCGCGCCGCCCGGACACCTTCTACGGCCTGTCCAAGTCCTTCGGTGAGGATCTTGCGCAGTTCTACTGGGACAAGCACGGCATGGAGACCGTCTCCGTGCGCATCGGCTCCTGCTTCCCGGAGCCGACCAGCGTGCGCATGCTGTCGGTCTGGATGAGCCCCGCCGACGGCGCCCGTCTCTTCCACGCGGCCCTGACCGCCGAGAACGTCGGCCACACCGTCGTCTACGGCTCCTCCGCCAACACCCGCCTGTGGTGGGACCTGTCCACCGCGCGGGCGCTCGGCTACGCACCGCAGGACGACTCCGAGCCGTACGCCGAGAAGCTCATCGCCGAACAGGGTGAGCTCGACCCGGACAACCCGGCCCACGCCTGCCTGGGCGGCCACTTCGTGAACGACCCGCCGATCTGGCCGTACTGATCTCCCCGTACTGATCTCCTACTGACCTCCTACTGACCGAAAGCCGACGACGGGCGGGCACCGAACGGGCCCGCCCGCAGTCATGTTCGGGCGTACACCCCGCCCGATCTCACACCCCGCCCCGCAACGTCGCAGGTCCGAGGCGGGCACACACCGCGTCGAACGGGCACACACGGGCAGCATCGGGCCCGCATCAGACCTGGTCAGTGCCGCACACCCGCTGTAGAACTTCACCCAAGGGCCGCACCGGGCCCGAACGGGCAGCACAGCACCACTGAAGGCAGGTGTCGGCCATGAGCACGAGTTCGGCGGAGGAACGCCAGCGGGAGATCGTGCGGGTCGCGCGCGCCGCAGGGTCGGTCGACGTCACCGCGCTCGCCGGCCTGCTGGGCGTGGCCAAGGAGACCGTACGGCGAGATCTGCGTGCTCTGGAGGACCACGGTCTGGTCCGCCGTACACACGGCGGCGCCTACCCCGTGGAGAGCGCCGGCTTCGAGACGACCCTCGCCTTCCGCGCCACCAGTCACGTCCCCGAGAAGCGCCGGATCGCGGCCGCCGCGGCCGAGCTGCTCGGGGACGCCGAGACGGTCTTCGTCGACGAGGGCTTCACCCCGCAGCTCATCGCCGAGGCACTCCCCAGGGACCGGCCGCTGACCGTGGTCACCGCGTCCCTGCCGGTCGCGGGCGCGCTCGCCGAGACGGAGGGCTTCTCGGTGCTGCTGCTCGGCGGCCGGGTCCGCTCCGGCACGCTGGCCACCGTCGACCACTGGACGACGAAGATGCTCGCCGGCTTCGTCGTCGACCTCGCCTACATCGGCGCCAACGGCATCTCCCGGGAGCACGGCCTGACCACTCCCGACCCCGCGGTCAGCGAGGTCAAGGCGCAGGCGGTGCGGGCCGCGCGGCGCACGGTCTTCGCGGGCGTGCACACCAAGTTCGGGGCGGTCAGCTTCTGCCGGTTCGCGGAGGTCGGCGCGCTGGAGGCGATCGTCACGAGCACGCTGCTGCCGACGGCCGAAGCGCACCGCTACTCACTGCTCGGACCCCAGGTCATCCGCGTCTGAAAACCCGACTCATCCCCCTGTAGGGCACCTTCACGCCCGACAGTGCCCTTTATCTCCCCATATGTTCAGGAGCGATCCATGCGAACCCAGAGCCGACGGAGGCCGCGAGCCACGCTCGCCGCGGCCGCCGCAGGGACGCTGCTCGCCCGCTGCTCTCCGGCTGCTGGGTCGGGGCGGGCGGGGCAGGATCGGGCGGCAACTCGATCAACGTCCTGATGGTCAACAACCCCCAGATGGTCGAGCTGCAGAAGCTCACCGCCGCCCACTTCACCAAGGACACCGGCATCAAGGTGAACTTCACCGTGCTGCCGGAGAACGACGTCCGCGACAAGATCAGCCAGGACTTCGCCAACCAGGCCGGCCAGTACGACGTCGCCACCCTCTCCAACTACGAGATACCGATCTACGCCCGCAACGGCTGGCTGCACGAGATGGACTCCTACGTCGCCGAGGATCCGGCGTACGACGAACAGGACGTCCTGAAGCCCATGCGCGAGTCCCTCACCGGCGACGACGGCAAGCTCTACGGCCAGCCCTTCTACGGCGAGTCGTCCTTCCTGATGTACCGCAAGGACGTGTTCGAGAAGGAGGGCCTGACGATGCCCGCGCACCCCACCTGGACGCAGGTCGCCGACCTCGCCGCCCGGGTGGACGGCGCCGAGCCCGGCATGAAGGGCATCTGCCTGCGCGGACTGCCCGGCTGGGGCGAGGTCATGGCCCCCCTGACGACCGTCGTGAACACCTTCGGCGGCACCTGGTTCGACGAGAACTGGAAGGCCCGGCTCGACTCCCCCGAGTGGGAGAAGGCGACGAAGTTCTATGTCGATCTGGTCCGTGAGCACGGCGAGTCCGGCGCCGCCCAGTCCGGGTTCGCCGAGTGCCTCAACAACATGACCCAGGGCAAGGTCGCCATGTGGTACGACGCCACCTCCGCGGCCGGTTCCCTGGAGTCCGCCGACTCCCCGGTCAAGAGCAAGGTCGGCTACGCCCCCGCCCCCGTCGAGAAGACCGAGTCCTCCGGCTGGCTCTACACCTGGGCCTGGGGCATCCAGGACGCCTCCCGCAACGCCGACAAGGCGTGGCAGTTCGTGTCCTGGGCGTCCGGCAAGGAGTACGAGCAGCTGGTCGGCGACGAGATCGGCTGGTCGAACGTTCCCGCCGGCAAGCGCGCGTCGACGTACGACAACCCCGACTACCGCGCGGAGGCCGCCGCCTTCCAGGAGATGACGAAGGAGGCCATCGAGGGCGCCCGCCCGGGCGACCCCGGTGTGCAGCCGCGTCCCGCGCCCGGCATCCAGTTCGTCGGCATCCCCGAGTTCACCGACCTCGGCACCAAGGTCTCCCAGGAGATCAGCGCGGCCATCGCCGGACGCCAGTCCGTCGACGAGGCCCTGAAGAAGTCCCAGCAGCTCGCCGAGCGCATCTCCGAGGAGTACGAGGGACGATGACCGCCACCACCACGGCCCCCGTGGCCGCCCCGTCCGTCCGCACCGACAACCGCGAGCCCTCGGCCCGGCTGCGCGCCTGGGCCACCCGGGCCCCCCTCCTCCCCGCCCTGATCTTCATGATCGTCGTGACCCAGCTGCCGTTCGTGGCCACGCTGGTGATCTCCTTCTTCGACTGGAACTCCCTCTATCCCGACGCCCGCCACTTCACCGGCGTGGACAACTACCGCCAGGTGCTCACCGACACCGACCTGCGCAACTCGGTGTGGACGACGATCCTGCTGACGGTGACGGTGGTGCTGGTCAGCCTGGTCCTCGGCCTGGTCCTGGCCCTGCTGCTGGACCGCAGGTTCAAGGGCCGGGGCGTCGTCCGCACCCTGCTGATCGCGCCCTTCCTGGTCGTCCCCGTGGCGGCGGCGCTGCTCTGGAAGCACGTCCTCTACAACCCCGAGTACGGCCTGCTGAACGGGTTGTTGCACTACGTCGGCGGCCCACAGCCCGACTGGATCTCGGGCACCCCGCTGCTCGCGGTCGAGGCCTCGCTGGTCTGGCAGTGGACCCCGTTCATGATGCTGATCATCCTGGCCGGCCTGCAGAGCCGCGACCCGCAGCAGATCGAGGCCGCGAAGGTCGACGGCGCGAGCGACTGGCAGATCTTCCGCCACCTCACGCTCCCGCATCTGCGCCGCTACCTCGAGCTCGGCGCCCTGCTCGGCTCGATCTACATCGTCCAGAACTTCGACGCGGTCTTCACGATCACATCCGGCGGCCTGGGCACCGCGAATCTCCCCTACACCGTCTACCAGAGCTTCTACCAGGCCCACGAGAACGGCCTCGCCTCGGCCGCGGGCGTCCTGGTCGTCATCGGCTCCATCATCATCGCGACCTTCGCGCTGCGCGTGGTGTCGTCCCTGTTCCGCGAGGAGGTGAACCGCGGATGAGCGGCATCGCCGTACGAGTCCGTCGTATCCGCCGTAAGGGCGTCGGCCTGGGCCTGGTGGCCTGGCTGGCCGGCATCGTCTTCTTCCTGCCCATCGCGTGGATGGCCCTGACGTCCTTCCACTCCGAGGAGGACGCGGCGACCAACCCGCCGTCCTTCGGGGCCGCCCTCACCCTGGACGGCTACCGCGAGTTCTTCGGCACGGGTGGCGGGGCGAGCCCATGGCCGTCCCTGATCAACTCGACGGTGGCATCGGTGAGTTCGACCCTCCTGGTCCTGCTCCTGGCGCTCCCGGCGGCCTACGCCCTGTCGATCCGGCGGGTGCGCAAATGGACCGACGTCCTGTTCTTCTTCCTGTCGACGAAGATGCTGCCGGTGGTGGCGGGCCTGCTGCCGATCTACCTCTTCGCCAAGAACGCGGGGATGCTGGACAACATCTGGCTCCTGGTCATCCTCTACACCTCCATGAACCTGCCGATCGCGGTGTGGATGATGCAGTCGTTCCTGGCCGAGGTCCCGGTGGCGGTGATCGAGGCGGCACGGGTGGACGGCGCCCGCCTCCCCACGGTCCTGACCCGCGTGATCGCTCCCATGGCCCTCCCTGGCATCGCCGCCACCGCCCTGATCTGCTTCATCTTCAGCTGGAACGAGCTGCTGTTCGCGAGGGTGCTGACGGGCGTCGTAGCCGAAACAGCCCCCGTCTTCCTGACCGGCTTCATCACCAGCCAGGGCCTGTTCCTGGCGAAGGTGTGCGCCGCGTCGCTCGTCATCTCCCTGCCGGTGCTCGCCGCGGGGTTCGCCGCCCAGGACAAGCTGGTCCAGGGCCTGTCGTTGGGAGCCGTGAAATGAAGGCCGCCGTCATCGAGTCCGTGGGCAAGGCCGTCGTCGCCGAGGTCCCGGACCCGACGCCGGGCCCGCGCGAGGTCGTCGTCGAGGTCGCCGCGTGCGGCCTGTGCGGCACGGACCTGCACATCCTCCAGGGGGAGTTCGCACCCGAGCTCCCCATCGTGCCGGGGCACGAGTTCGCAGGCGAGGTGGTCGGGGTCGGCACCCAGGTCACGGAACTGTCGGTGGGCGACCAGGTGGCGGTGGACCCGTCCCTGTACTGCTACGAGTGCCGCTACTGCCGCACCGGTCACAACAACCTGTGCGAGCGCTGGGCAGCGATCGGCGTGACGACGGCGGGAGGCGCGGCGCAGTACGCGGTGGCGCCGGTGGCGAACTGCGTGAAGCTCCCCGAGCACATCCGCACGCAGGACGCGGCACTGGTGGAGCCGCTGTCGTGCGCGGTACGTGGCTATGACGTGCTCCAGTCCCGCCTGGGCGCCCACGTCCTGATCTACGGCTCCGGAACGATGGGCCTGATGATGCTGGAACTGGCGAAACGGACGGGCGCCGCGAGCGTCGACGTGGTCGACGTCAACCCGACCCGCCTGGAGACGGCCCGCCGCCTCGGCGTCTCGGCGTCCGCCGCGAACGCCGACGAACTGGACCGCCCGCAGGGCTGGGACGTCGTGGTCGACGCGACGGGGAACGCGGCGGCGATCCAGGACGGGCTGGACCGGGTGGCGAAGGCGGGGACGTTCCTGCAGTTCGGCGTCGCGGACTACGCGACCCGGGTGACGATCGATCCGTACCGCATTTACAACCAGGAGATCACGATCACCGGCTCGATGGCCGTCCTGCACAGCTTCGAACGAGCGGCGGAGCTCTTCGCGACGGGCGTCCTCGACCCCGAGGTCTTCATCAGCGACCGCCTGCCGCTGAACAGCTATCCCCAGGCCCTTGAGCAGTTCGCGTCGGGCGTCGGCAGGAAGATCGTGGTTGTGCCGTAGGGCTTTTCTCGCCCCCGCCGCCCCTGCCCGTCCCGTCCTCCAGGGGGGGGGGGGCGAAAACCGCTGGGCCCGTCACCGCCCACCCCCCTACGATCCGGACATGCCACGCCCCCATGGATTCCGCTACGACACCCACGCCGACGGCACCGTCACCATCACCCACCACAACCGCCCCGCCACCACCCTCCACGGCCCCCGCGCGCAACAGTTCCTCGCCGAGACAGCCTCCGCCCCGGACCCCCAGCTGGTCATGGCCCGCTGGACCGGCAACTACAAACGCGGCAACGAACGCACCGCCCGCAACCACCCCCGCAACCGCCGGTGACCCGATCGGCCGCCCGGTAAGGGAACGGTAAAGCGGCGTCGATCGTTCACCCGGCATGACAGCTATGACCCCCGGCTCGAACATCCCTCTCCCCACCGCCCACGTGACGGTGGACGTCGCCGCCCCGGTGCGGCTCGACGTATCGGGCCTGCTGCTCACCGCCGACGGCAAGGTGCGCTCCGACGACGACTTCATCTTCTACAACCAGCCGGCCGGCCCGGGCGTGACGTACCGCTCGGGCGGCGGCACGGCCCCCGACGCGATCACTGTCGACACCGCCGCAGTCCCCCCGGGCATCGAGAAGATCGTCGTCACGGCGAGCCCGGACGCCGCGGGCCAGACCTTCCAGGGGATCGAGCCCACGGCCACGATCCGCAACGCGGACGACAACAGCGTCCTGGCCACCTTCACGCCCCCGCAGCTCGGCGCCGAGACGGCCCTGGTGGTCGTGGAGATCTATCTGCGCAACGGCGCCTGGAAGGCCCGCGCGGTCGGCCAGGGCTACGCCAACGGCCTGGCCGGCATCGCCACCGACTTCGGCGTCACCGTGGAGGAACCGGCCCCGGCCCCCGTCGCCCCGCCCCAGCCGGTCACCCCGCCGCCCGCCACGATGCAGCCCCCGGTGACCCCGCCGGCCCCGCCCATGGCCACTCCCCCGGCCCCGGCAGCGCCCCCCGCTCCGGCCGCCCCGCCCGGCGCCGGGAAGATCAACCTCGACAAGGGCCGGGTCAGCCTCCAGAAGAACCAGACCGTCTCCCTGGTCAAGGGCGGCCGCCCGCTGCTCTCCCAGGTCAAGATGGGCCTCGGCTGGGAGCCCGCCTACCGCGGCAAGGACATCGACCTGGACGCCTCGGTCATCGCGTACGGCCCGCAGCGCAACCACATCGACAGCTGCTACTTCGGCAAGCTCCAGATCGTGGGCGGCGCGATCCGCCACTCCGGCGACAACCTCACCGGCGAGGGCGGCGGCGACGACGAGGTGATCACCGTCGACCTCGGCCGCCTCCCGCAGGAGGTCACCGGCCTGGTCTTCACCGTGAACTCCTTCTCCGGCCAGAAGTTCACCGAGGTCGCCAAGGCCTACTGCCGCCTCATGGACGCCGCCACCGGCGAGGAACTCGTCCGCTTCGACCTCACCAACGCCGAGCCCCAGACCGGCGTCCTCATGGCGAAGCTCATCCGCCAGTACTCCGGCGAGTGGGACATGACGGCCATGGGCGACTTCGTCAAGGCCCGCACGGTCCGCAACATGGTCAAGCCCGCCGCCCAGGCGCTGTAGAGAATGCGTAGTTGAGAGCCGTCGAGCGGTCGTTGCGTCGCCCCAAGGGGCCCGATTCTTGGGGCGACGCAGCCGCGACGAGGTTCAGGATTTCATCGCGGCTCGGTCGGACTCGCTGCGAAGAACGCAGAACTCGTTGCCCTCGGGGTCGGCGAGGACCGCCCAGCCGGAGCCATCGGGATTCCGGTGATCGCTGACAAAGGTGGCACCGATCCCCAGCAGCCGATCCACTTCCTGGTCACGCGAGGTCTCAGGGCGCAAACACAGATGGATCCGGTTCTTGATCTTCTTGGACTCCGGCACCTGGTTGAAGTACAGCACCGGGCCCTCCGCCAGCAGCACCTGAGTCTCCCGATCACCCGGTTCGTCCTCCGGATGCAGAGGACGGCCAGTCACCCTGCTCCAGAACCGGGCCAGCTCATAGGCGTCCGCACAGTCAATCGCCACGTTCTGCAGTACCGAAACCATGCGCGCCAGCCTTCCTGACTCCCGCTCCGGACGCCACCGAGTTGCTGAGCGAGCGGGAGTCAGAACAACGCGCTGTACGCGTTCAGTGCCGGCTGACCGCCCAAGTGCGCGTACAGCACCGTCGACTCCCGCCCGATCTCCCCCCGCGTCACCATGTCGATCAACCCGGCCATCGACTTCCCCTCGTACACCGGATCCGTGACCATCCCCTCGGTCCGCGCCGCGAGCCGCATCGCCGCCAGTGTCGTCTCGTCGGGGATGCCATACGTCCCCGCGTGGTACCGATCGTCCAGTTCGACGTCCGCCTCGGTCAGCTCCTGACGTACACCGATCAGTTGCCCGGTGCCCCGCGCGATCCGCGCGATCTGCTCCCGGGTCCGGGCGGGCGCCGCCGACGCGTCCACCCCAATGACGCGCCGCGTCCGCCCACCGGCCTCCTCCAGCGCCCGGAACCCGGCAATCATGCCCGCCTGCGTCGATCCGGTCACCGAGCAGACGACCACGGTATCGAAGAAGACCCCCAACTCGCGCTCTTGTTCGGCCACTTCATACGCCCAGCCCGCGAAGCCCAACCCACCCAGCGGGTGGTCGGAAGCCCCGGCGGGAATCGCGTACGGCTTGCCGCCCGCCTCCTCCACCTCCCTGAGCGCCTGCTCCCAGCTCTCCTTGAAGCCGATCCCGAACCCGGCCCGCACCAACCGCACATCCGCTCCGGCCAGCCGGCTGACCAGGATGTTGCCGACCTTGTCGTAGACCGAGTCCGGCCAGTCCACCCAACTCTCCTGCACCAGCACACACTTGAGCCCGGCGCGGGCCGCCACCGCGGCGACCTGGCGGGTGTGGTTGGACTGCACCCCGCCGATCGAGACCAGCGTGTCGCAGCCCTTCGCGAGCGCGTCGGCGACCAGGTACTCCAGCTTGCGGGTCTTGTTCCCGCCGTACGCGATCCCGGAGTTGCAGTCCTCGCGCTTGGCCCAGAAGGCGGCGCCGCCGAGTTGCTCGGTGAGGCGCTCCAAGGGGTGCACGGGTGACGGGCCGAAGAGGAGGGGGTAACGCTCGTAGGAGGAAAGGGACATGGGGCGCCTCCAAGGGCAACGGCGTCGGTGGGTGTCGGCGTCAGTCGGAGTCGGCCAGGTCGGCGAGGGTGCGCCAGATCTCCGCCGTGACGCGGACCGCTCCGTCCACGTCACCGGCGGCACACGCCTCGATCAGCCGCTCGTGCAGCCCGGCCGAGGGACGACTGAGACGAGTTCGCCAACCGAATGGTCTCGCGGACCTTGGTTGGCCCCGTATCGAACAGGCCTGGTATCCCACTCCTTGCTGTACGCAAGCACGGGGAGGTGCCTCGCGACGACTTCCTCAATGGCCCTCACCGAGCCGTCTGGAAGCCATACTCGAGAGCCCTCGGCAAGCCCTCCCCGCGGTTGCACGCCCATGGATCCTCAGCGCCTCGTACGGAAACCATTTCGATGCAGGAACGCTATTCCGAGAAAGCGAGGCACTCAGGAAAACCGATCAATGTCACTCGATCGGAGGATCCGAACCTATGACCGCCGCTGGCGCTTCCACGGCCCGGTGATGGCCAGCATGATGCCCGGGTCCTGGATGTTGGCGTAGAGGGTCCGGCCATGGGGGGAGAAGGTGACGCCGGCGAACTCGCTGTACTCCGGCTCCTCTTCGGTGCCGACGTTCAGGTCGTTGCGGGCGATGGGGTACGTACGGCCGCTGTCCGTCGCGCCGAAGAGGTGCGAGACGCCCTCGCCGTCCTCGGCGAGGATCAGGCCACCGTACGGGGAGACGGTGATGTTGTCGGGGCCGTCGAAGGCGCCGTCCTTGGAGGGGTCGGGGTTCACTCCGAGCAGGACCTTCAACGTCAGCGTGCGGCGCTTGGGGTCGTAGAACCAGACCTGTCCGTCGTGCTGCACCGGGCTCTCCTCGCGGGCGTACGAGGAGACGATGTACGCGCCGCCGTCGCCCCACCACATGCCCTCGAGCTTGCGGGCGCGGGTGATCTCACCGTCGGCGAACTGCTTGCGCACGGCCACGGTCCTGGCGTCGCGGTCCGGTACGTCGGCCCAGTCCACTCCGTACACCGTGCCGACCTTCGTGGCGCGGGAGAGGTCGTCGACGAACTTGCCGCCGGAGTTGTAGCACTTGGGCGCCTGCAGGACGCCGGCGTCGTCGGCGAGGGTGCGGAACCTGCCGCGGCCGTACTCGAAGCCCTTGGGCGGGGTCCAGCGGTAGAAGAGGCCGTTGGGCTCGTCGTCGTCCTCGGTGAGGTAGGCGTGGCCGCGCTTGGGGTCGATGACGACGGCCTCGTGGTCGTAACGGCCGAAGAACTTCAGCGGCTTGGGGTCGCGGTTGGCACGCCGGTCGCGGGGGTCGACCTCGAAGACGTAGCCGTGGTCCTTGGTCATGCCGTTGGTGCCGGCCCGGTCGGAGTTCTCCTCGCAGGTGAGCCAGGTGCCCCAAGGGGTGCTGCCGCCCGCGCAGTTGGTGGAGGTGCCGGCGATGCCCACCCATTCGGCGACCTGTCCGTCGGGGCGGACCTCGACGACCGTGCAGCCGCCGGAGGCGGCGGGGTCGTAGACGAGACCCTCGGTGAGGGGGACGGGGTACTTCCAGTTGGCGCGCGGGCCCTTCAGCTCGTGGTTGTTGACGAGGAGGGTGGTGCCGCGCGGGCCGTCGAAGGTGGCCGTGCCGTCGTGGTTGGAGGGGGTGAACTCGCCCGACTCCAGCTTGGTCTTCCCGCTGTAGGTGATGATGCGGTACTTGAAGCCGGCGGGCAGCGCGAGGATGCCCTTCGGGTCGGGGATCAGAGGGCCGTAGCCGACCCCGCCGGACGCGTCCGCCGACTCCTCCCCCGCGCTGTCGGTGTCGTAGGACGCAAGGGCGCCCGGAGCGGTGGCGAGAGCGCCGACGCTGCCCGCCAGCGCGACACCGGCGCCGGTGATCGCGGATTTTCTGGCGAAGTCCCTGCGGGTGAGCGACATGGTGTCTCCTGTGACGGTGGGAATGCCGTGGAGGGTGGCGTGCGGACCTCGGTCGGCGCCACGGTTCCGCCCGGTTCTGAACGCGAGTTGAACACCGGGCTACTCCCCCGGGCTCGCTTCCGTGAATCCGTGCACCCCGTCACAGGGTGTGACAGCCGTCAGCCGCCCTGCTGGGACCGTGCCTTGAACGCGGCCTTCCGGGCCTGCTTCGCGATCTTCTTGTCGGGGTGGATGCGCCCCATCGCCTCCAGGACGTCCGCGGTGGCCGGGTGGTCGACCCGCCAGGCCGCCGTGAAGAAGCCGCTGTGCTGCTGTGCGAGGCCCTCGACGAGGGCGCGGAGTTCCTCGGAGTTGCCCTCGGCGGCGAGCTGGGCGGCGAGGGTGTCCACGGTGAGCCAGAAGACCATCGCCTCGGACGGGGGCGGTACGTCCGTGCAGCCGTGCTCGGTCAGCCAGACCCGGGCGAGGCCGCCCAGTTCGGCGTCGTCGAGGACCTCCCGCAGGGCGGGTTCGGCGTCGGTGCCGACCAGGGAGAGGGCCTGCTGGCAGCGCAGCCGGCGCAGGGGGGCGCCGGAGTCGTTGCCGCGCGCTGCGGACAGCAACTCGCGTGCGGCGGCGAGGGGTTCACGGCGGGCCAGCCACTGTTCGGTCTCGGCCTGTGCGGCGCTCGGCCCGAAGCCGGCCGTTCCGTCGAAGAGGGCGTCGGCGCCCTTGTCGGCCAGGTCACCGACGGCGGGCGCCTCGACGCCGGCTTCCAGCAGTCGCGCCCGCAGCCCGTACCGGCCGAGCGGGGTGAGCCGGACCATGCCGTAGCGGGTGACGTCGGTCTCGTCGAGGGCGGACGGTTCGTCGGCAGCGTCCTCGGTGTCCGCCATCAGGGCGTCGTCGACCGGCTGGTACTCGACCAGCCCCACCGGTTCCAGCAGCCGGAACTGGTCGTCCAGCCGCATCATCGCGTCGGACACCTGCTCCAGCATGGCGTTCGTGGGCTCCGCCAGGTCGCCGGGGACGATCACCGACGCGGCGAGCACGGGCAGCGGCACGGGCGCCGGCCCCGGCCCGTCCTCGCTGACGGACAGCAGGTAGAGGTTGCCGAGCACTCCGTCGAGGAACTCGGCCTCCGCCTCCGGGTCCCAGTCCAGCGAGGAGAAGTCGACCCGGCCGCCCTCGTCCATGGCGTCGATCAGATCGTCGAGGTCGGGCACGCTCGCGTCGGCGAGCACCGTCTCCAGGGCGGCCAGCCACACGCCGAGCACGTCGTGCGGCGAACCGCCGGTGAGCAGGGCCAGCTCCGCGCCCGCCGCGACCGTGCCGGCCGTCTCGTCGACAACCTCGACGAGCCCGGTGTCCACGGCCACCCGCCAGGCCTCGCTCGCCAGCGCCGCGGCGTCGTCCCCGCTCAGCCCGAGCGCCTCGGCCGCGGCCGGCAACTGCTCGTCGACCAGCCCGCCCCCGGCGTCCACGCGGGTGTCCGGCCCGGCCCAGCGGGCGAGCTGCGCGGCCCGGGACAGCAGCGGCGTGGACAGCGCGTCGCGCGCCAGCTCCGCTTCGGAGGTCGGCCGGACCGGCGGCAGGGGGGCGCTGTCAGACATCGGGAGGTTCTCCTAGGGCGACATACGGCTCAGCCGCTCAGCCTAGACGGATTTCCACCGATGCCGCCCGGTTCATCTCCTCGTCAGGCCCCGTACATGGCCGAAACCTTGACAACTGGCCTGGGCAGCCTGGAAATTGACGCGCG
Organism: Streptomyces sp. F001; assembly: GCF_004187715.1. Taxonomy (GTDB): domain Bacteria; phylum Actinomycetota; class Actinomycetes; order Streptomycetales; family Streptomycetaceae; genus Streptomyces; species Streptomyces flavusporus. The sequence goes on from NZ_QZWF01000001.1 coordinate 1,349,225, forward strand.
TAGAAACCGGGAGGACAACTGTTCACTGCGTTCCCTGTTCTCTACGCGCGTCGCCATGTCCGCACATGCTCCACCCTCGTCCCGGCACCCACGTATGTCCCCGGAGGGATCCCGTTGCCGAGCAAGTCTTCCGCGCGCCTTGCCGCGCTCACCGTCGCCGCCGTCTGCTCCGCGGCGTCCGTCGTCGTCCTCACCTCGCCCGCGCACGCGGACAGCGTGCGCATCCGTGACATCCAGGGCAGCACCCGAATATCCCCGTACGCCGGTCAGCAGGTCACGGACGTGGCCGGAATCGTCACCGGTGTGCGGACCTACGGGTCGTCGAGAGGCTTCTGGATCCAGGATCCGACCCCGGACGACGACGCGGCCACCAGCGAGGGCATCTTCGTCTTCACCGGCTCGACCCCGAAGGTCGCCGTCGGTGACTCGGTGACGGTCTCGGGCACGGTCTCGGAGTACGTCCCGGGCGGCACCTCCTCCGGCAACCAGGCCCTCACGGAGATCACCCGGCCGACGGTGACGGTCGTTTCCGGCGGCAACGCCGTCCCGGCGCCGACGGTCGTCGACGCCCGCTCCGTCCCCTCCCGGTACGCCCCGGCCGGCGACACCGCCGCGAACGGTTCGATCAACGGCCTCACCCTGCGGCCGGCGCAGTACGCCCTGGACTTCTACGAGTCCCTGGAGGGCATGAACGTCCAGGTCGCCGACACCCGTGTGGTCGGCGCCACCGACCCGTACACAGAGCTGTGGGTCACGGTGAAACCGCGGGAGAACACCAGCCGCCACGGGGGCACCGTCTACGGCTCGTACACCTCGCAGAACACCGGCCGCCTCCAGATCCAGTCCCTCGGCAAGGCCGCCGACTTCCCGGACGCGAACGTCGGCGACACCCTCACCGGCACCACGACCGGCCCGCTGGACTACAACCAGTTCGGCGGCTACACGCTCGTCGCCAACGAGATCGGCGCACTGAAGCAGGGCGGCCCGGAGCGCGAGACGACCCGCAAGCAGCGGCGCGGCGAGCTTGCGGTGGCCACCTACAACGTCGAGAACCTGGACCCGGCGGACGCCACGTTCGAGGAGCACGCCGCCGCGATCGTGAACAACCTCCAGTCGCCCGACATCGTGTCCCTGGAGGAGATCCAGGACAACAACGGCGCCCAGAACGACGGCACGGTCGCCGCCGACCGGACGATGACCAAGCTGATCGACGCGATCGTCGCGGCGGGCGGCCCGGCCTACGAGTGGCGCTCCGTCGACCCGGTCGACCTCGCCGACGGCGGCGAGCCGGGCGGCAACATCCGCCAGGTGTTCCTGTTCAACCCGGAGCGGGTGTCCTTCACCGACCGTGCGGGCGGCGACGCGACGACCGCCGTCGGTGTCACCAAGGTGCGCGGCAAGGCGCGGCTGACCGCCTCGCCGGCCCGGATCGACCCGGCGAACTCGGCGTGGGCGAACAGCCGCAAGCCGCTGGTCGGCGAGTTCGTCTTCCGCGGCGAGACGGTGTTCGTGATCGCCAACCACTTCAACTCCAAGGGCGGCGACCAAGGTCTGACCGCGCAGTACCAGCCGCCGACGCGCAGCTCGGAGACCCAGCGGCACCTCCAGGCGACCGCGGTGAACGCGTTCGTCAAGGAGATCCTGGACACGCAGAAGAACGCGGACGTCGTCACGCTCGGCGACATCAACGACTTCGAGTTCTCCGGCACCACCGAGATCCTCGAGGGTGACGGCGAGCTGTGGTCGGCGGTCAAGTCGCTGCCCAGGAGCGAGCGTTACTCGTATGTCTACCAGGGCAACAGCCAGGTCCTGGACCAGATCCTGATCAGCCCGTCGATCCGGCGCGACTGCGACTTCGAGTACGACAGCGTGCACATCAACGCCGAGTTCCACGACCAGATCAGCGACCACGACCCGCAGGTGCTGCGCTTCCGCCCGTAGCAACCCGGGTGCTCAGGGCTGGCTGAAGGTCCCTTCAGCCAGCCCTGCCAGGCGGTCTCGGCCGCCTTGCGTCGGCGTCCGGCGCGAAGTCGCGCCTGGGCGCGCGCCCCTACCGCCCGTCGTGCCGTCGCCGCAGCAGCACCGTCGCGGCGATCACCGCGACGGCGGCCCCGGCGACGAGCAGCGGCCGAGGATGCCGGAGCCCCGCCTGCACGACCGTGCGCACGGGCTGCGGCGCACGGCGCTCGACGGCGTGACCGGCCCGCGTCGCCCGTCCCTGAACCGTGCCGCCGGCCTGCGCCGCCTTGCCCTGCACGGCATGACCGACGTGCGCCGCCTTGCCCTGCACCGCATGGCCGGCGTGGCTCGCCTTGCCCTGGACTGCGTGCCCGGCATGACTCGCCCTCCCCTGGACCGCATGGCCGACCTGCGTCGCCCGGTCCTGGACCGCGTGGCCCGCCTGGGCGGCGGTGCTGCGCAGCTGGACGGTCATCGCGCCCGCCTTGTCCCTCAGGTCGGCCGCCCGGGTCATGGCCCGGCCCTTCACGTCCGCCTTGGCCGCCAGCTCCTCGATGGTGTCGCCGAGCTGGCTGCGGGTGTGTTCGATCTGCCGGCGCAGCTCGTCGGGGCCCTTGGCGCCGCCTGTGCCGCGCGTCCTCCTGTGTGTCATCGATGTGCCCTTTCCCTGATCTCCTCGACATCGGCCCTGACGCTGCCGAGAGTCACCTCGGGTGTGGGAGGTACCGCGCGGCGCAGCTGGGCGCGGCCGGCCACGGCCAGCACACCGGCGAGTGCGAAGAGCACCGCCGTGACGATGAGCGCCGCGGCCCAGACGGGCAGCGTCAGCGAGAGCGCGGCGGCGGCCGTGGCGGCGAGGGCGAGCAGTCCGGCGTAGGCGAGGGCGCCCGCGGCCCCCAGAAGGCCGCCGCCGCGGCCCGCGCGCCGGCCCTTCTCGGTCAGTTCCTCCTTGGCGAGGCCCACTTCCTGCCGTACGAGACGGGAAAGCTGTTCGGTTGCCTGGCCGACGAGTTCGCCCACCGAGTGACGCTCGTCGCGCACGGGCTTGACGTCCGGGATCCCGGTCACGGTGTTCCGCCTCCTCTCGGTTCGGAACATCCGGGTACCCGGCCCGGCCTGCGCTACCCGTTCCCCGCGCTGCCGCTGCCGGGCTCGCCGAGCCGTGCCAGCTGGGTCTGGAACCAGTCGAGCCGGGCCTGCAACAGGGCTGCCTCCGCGACGAGTTCGGGCACGCCGAGCCCGTCGGACGCGTCGAGCCCGGCCGGCCCCGCCCGGCCGCCGCCGGATGCCGCCACGCGCAGCCCGTCCCCGGCCAGCCGGGCGAATCCGGCCAGGGACACGGACGTACGGCCGCGCAGGCAGCCCGCACAGGAGGGCGCGAGGGCGTGCCAGCCGGGCCTGCCCCAGCCGGCGTCGGTCAGCGCCACGGCGGTCGTACCGCAGGCGCAGGGGCCGACGGTCGCCGTGCGCACCCGCTGACGGGCGTAGCGGAAGCCGCGCTCGAACCGGATGTAGCGGCCGAGCACCAGGACCTCGAGCAGGACGGCCGCCCGGTGCTCGGCGGTGCACAGCAGCTCTTCGGCCACCGAGCGGTCGTGCACACAGTGGAAGCCGCAGTCGCAGCGGCGGTGCGGTGCCGCGTGCCGCAGGCCGTAGACGCAGGACGCGTCGGCCACGACTCCGTACGGCAGCGCGCCGCCCAGCGACACGCCGGTGAAGGCGGCCCGGGTGCCGTCCTGGGACAGCACCGGATGGGCGATCTTGTATCCGGTCGGCGGCTCCGTCGGGCGTTCCCCGGGAAGCCGCAACCTCATCGCGCGGCCGGGACCTCTTCGGGCGCGACCTGAGCGAAGTCCTTGGTTTCTTCGGGGAGTTCGAGTTCTTCGTCGTGCACGACCGGCCGCTCTTCCGCGACCCCGGTGGCGAGTGCCTTGCCGAGCTTCATGACGCCTCCCATGCCCCATGTCCGGTGGTGGACCGTCCCGGCCATGGTGACCCACGAAGGGCCGCATTGGACATAGGGCCCCGGAGCAGGAAGCCCGGCACGTCACAGTAATACTTATCAATACATCGTAGAAGAATTAAGTGGAGCTGAACGGTCGGGCTGCCGAGACTACTCCTATGACGAACCTTGACGAACCCCACCACCACCGCCGCCCTCCCTTCGGCCGCGTCCTCTGCGCGATGATCACACCCTTCACCGAGTCGGGCGCACTCGACGTCGACGGCGCCGGGCGGCTCGCCGAGCGGCTGGTGGCGCAGGGCTGTGACGGTCTGGTGCTCAACGGCACGACGGGCGAGTCGCCGACCACCTCGGACGCGGAGAAGTCGGCGCTCGTGCGGGCGGTCCGGGAGGCGGTCGGGGACCGCGCGTCGGTCGTCGCGGGAGTGGGGACGTCCGACACCCGGCACACGATCGAGCTCGCCCTTCAGGCCGAGAAGGCGGGCGCGGACGGGGTGCTGGTGGTGACGCCGTACTACAGCCGGCCGCCGCAGGACGCGGTCGAGGCGCATTTCCGCGAGGTGGCGGACGCGTCCGGGCTGCCGGTCGTCCTGTACGACATCCCGGGGCGCACCGGCACCCGGATCGAGCCGGAGACGATCATCCGTCTCGCCGGGCATCCGCGGATCGTCGCGGTCAAGGACTGCTCCTACGACTTCCTCGGTACCCAGAAGGTGCTGTCCCGCACGGACCTGGCGTACTACGCCGGTTGCGACGAGCACAACCTCGCCCTGTACGCGGTGGGCGCGGCCGGCTGCATCAGTACGGTGGCAAACGTGACGCCCCGTCACATCCGTTCCGTGCTGGACGCGTTCGACGCCGGCGACACGGCCGGCGCGGCCCGCCGCCAGCAGCGGGCCACCGGGCTCATCGAGGCGATGATGTCCGCGGGCCTGCCCGGCACGGTCACCGCCAAGGCCGTCCTCGGCGCGCTGAACCTGCCCGCCGGCCCGGTCCGCCCACCCCTGCGGCCCGCCGACCGTGCGGCGACCGACCGGCTGCTGGCGGAGTACGAGCGGCTGACGGCCACCGGCTGATCGTCAGGGGGTGCGCGACGTTCGTCCCGGCGTCAGCACGGACGCCGTGAAAGGCCCGTGGCCCGTACCGCGTCGGTGTGCGGTACGGGCCACGGGCCGTGCGGGGATGACCGGTCAGCCCCAGATGTACTCGTCGCCGATCAGGCCGACGTGCTGCAGCACGTCCTCCATCGGGTCGTCGACCTGGCCGGTGTTGATCAGGCCGATCCGCGGGCCGTTGTGCGAGGCCGTGTTGGTCTCGTCCGCGTGCGCGGCACCCGCCGGAAGCCAGCACACCGTCGCCGCGGCAACCACTCCGGCCAGCCGGCGCACCGCGATCCTCACCCGCTCGTTCGTCATTGCTCGTCCTCGTCTCAGCGGTTCGGCATCCGATCGGACCCCGTGCCGCGACAGGCACTGGCGTCCACTCGTTCATCTGCAGAAGCCGCCCCGAGGACACGGACGGTAATCCTTTTAAGCGATCGTCGCGAGCGAGGCGTGACGTCAGTTGTGGCTGTGCAGCACCTCGTTCAGACCGCCCCACTCGGCGTTGTTCGGGCGGGCCTCGACCGTGCCGGTGACGGAGTTGCGGCGGAAGAGGATGTTGGAGGCGCCGGACAGTTCGCGGGCCTTGACGATCTGACCGTCGGGCAGGGTGACGCGGGTGCCGGCAGTGAGGTAGAGGCCCGCCTCGACCACGCAGTCGTCGCCGAGCGCGATACCGACACCGGCCTCGGCGCCGACCAGGGAGCGCTCCCCGATGGCGACCCGCTCCTTGCCGCCGCCGGACAGCATGCCCATGGTGGAGGCGCCGCCGCCGATGTCGGAGCCGTCGCCGACGACGACGCCCTGCGAGATCCGGCCCTCGACCATCGACGTGCCGAGGGTGCCGGCGTTGAAGTTGACGAAGCCCTCGTGCATGACGGTGGTGCCGGCGGCGAGGTGGGCGCCGAGGCGGACACGGTCGGCGTCGGCGATGCGCACGCCGGCCGGGGCCACGTAGTCGGTCATGCGCGGGAACTTGTCGACACCGAAGACGCTCAGGTGCAGGCCGCGGGCGCGGGCGGCGAGGCGGACGGTCTCCAGGGTGTCGACGGCGACCGGGCCGAGCGAGGTCCAGGCGACGTTGGCGAGGAGACCGAAGATGCCGTCCAGGCTCTGCTCGTTCGGCCTGACCAGGCGGTGCGAGAGCAGGTGCAGGCGCAGATAGGCGTCGTGGGTGTCGAGCGGCTTGTCGTCCAGCGAGGAGATGACCGTACGGACCGCCACGACCTCCACGCCGCGCACATCGTCCTTGCCGAGGGCGGCCACGCCGTGCTCGCCGAGCAGCTCGGCGGTGCGCGCCTCGTCGAGGCGCTCGGAACCGGCGGGGCCGGGCTCGGCGGTGAGCTCGGGCGCGGGGAACCAGGTGTCGAGAACGGTGCCGTCGGCGGCGATCGTGGCAAGGCCGGCGGCCACGGCGCCGGTGGTGCGAGGAGCAGTCTTGTCGGTCATGAGGGCAACCTAACCGGCCGGGGCCCACCGATGCGAACCCACAGCCGGGCGTCTCAGGTGCCGGGCGCGTCGACGGGCCGCGCACCGCTTCCACCCTCGGGGATCACCCGGGCCAGCACCTCCCGGGCGTACTCCTTGTCGTATGCCACGTCGGTGAGCAGCACCTGCAGACAGAGGCCGTCCATCAGCGCGATCAGCGCCCGTGCCGTGACCGGGTCCGTGCGGCGGGTGAGCAGCTCGGCCACTCCGTCGGCCCACTCGGCGGCGACGGGGCGCAGGGCGGGGCGGCGCAGAGCGGCCAGATAGAGCTCGTACTCCAGCTCGACGCCGGTGCGGTCGCCGGCAAGCCAGTCGCCCAGCAGGGCGGCGAGTTCGCCGGCCAGGTCCGTGCCGGGGTCGCTCAGGGAGCCGTGCGCGGCGATCACCTTGGCGAAGCCCTCGCCCGCCTGCCGCAGCGCGGCGACCAACAGCTCGTCGAGCGTCTTGAAGTGGTACGTGGTGGAGCCGAGAGGCACATCGGCCTCGGCGGCGACGGACCGGTGGCTCAGCCCGGCGATGCCCTTGGCGCCGACGACCCGGATCGCCGCGTCGATGATCCGCCGGCGCCGCTCGGGGTCGTACCGCCGGGCCATCAGTGCGCGCCTCCCAGGTTGAGCACCACGACCCCGACGATGATCAGCGCGATCCCCGCGGCCTTGGTGAGGCTCATCCCCTCCCCCAGGAACAGCATGCCGATCACCGCGACGACGGCCGTACCGACGCCGGCCCAGATCGCGTACGCCGTGCCGACCGACACCGTCTTCAGCGTCTGCGCGAGCAGCGCGAACGCGACGGCGTACCCGAGCGCGGTCAGCAGGGAGGGCCACAGCCTGCTGAAACCGTCGCTGTACTTCATGGCGGTGGTGGCGGCCACCTCGGCGGCTATGGCTCCGGCGAGCAGCAGATATCCCATGTGTACGACCGTACACAACGATACGTACGCCCGTACACATCCCGGCCCGGACAACACCCGGGAACCGATGTGGAAAACGCTTGCGGAATCGGCTGCTGGACGGTCGCCGTGTCCACTAGTGTTTCACCGCTCAAGTACCGGACCGTCACGGCCGCGACCGTCGCCACGGGCGTCGCTGGAGGAACCGCGCATGCCAGAAAGCACGTCTCGGCGCCCGCAGAACCAACCGTGGGAGAACAACTGGACCCCCGACACCTCCCGGGTGCCCGGCACCCGACGGCTCTGGCTGGCGGGCGCCCTCGCCTCGGCCACGATCGTCGCGTGCGTGACCGCGATATCCGTCATGCAGACGCAACCTGACGAGCAGTCACCCCTGAGCCAGTCCCCCGCGACCGACGAGGCGTCCATACCCGGCCTGATCTCCTTCGCCACTCCCTCGGCGAGCGCCACCATCACCCCGCCCGGCGGGAAGAGCGCCCTGCCGTCCGCACAGCCCACCCGGACGGCATCCCACCGGCCCACCCCCACCGTCACCGCGTCCAAGTCCCCCACGCCCCACACCACTTCACCGGCCCCGAAGCCGCCGTCGACCACCTGGCGCTCCCTGCGCTCGGTCAACTACCCGGACCACTACTGGCGGGTGAGCCACGGACAGGTCACGCTCGAGGCGATCACCTCGTCCTCGGACCGCAGGGACGCGACCTTCAAGCTGGTGCAGGGCCTGGCCTCCCCCTCCTGCCACTCCTTCGTCACCGCCGACGGCAGCTACCTGCGCCACCGCGACTTCCAGCTGCGCGCCGAACGCCACGACGGCTCCCGCCTCTTCCAGCAGGACGCCACGTTCTGCCCCCGCTCCACCGGCCACTCCGGCGTGATCATGCTGGAGTCCGTCAACTACCCGGGCCGCTTCCTGCGCCACCAGAACTTCCGCCTGCGCCTGGACGAGTACCGGCACGGCGACCGGAACTTCTCCGCCGACTCGGCGTTCCGCCTGGTGGATGGCCTGAACTGAGGCCGGGCACAACAGTGGCCCCCGGCGCTGCCGCCGGGGGCCACTGAAACAGCTGGGGGAAAACAGGCTCAGACGTTGAACCCGAGCGCCCGAAGCTGCTCGCGCCCGTCGTCCGTGATCTTGTCGGGACCCCACGGCGGCATCCAGACCCAGTTGATGCGCAGCTCGCTGACGAGGCCGTCCGTGGCGGACTTGGCCTGGTCCTCGATGACGTCGGTGAGCGGGCAGGCCGCGGACGTCAGGGTCATGTCGACGGTCGCCACATTGGAGTCGTCGATGTGAATGCCGTAGATCAGGCCGAGGTTGACGACGTCGATGCCCAGCTCGGGGTCGACGACGTCCATCAGGGCCTCGCGGAGCTCCTCCTCCGAGGCCGGCTTCATCTCCAGGGTCTCGCTCATGCCGTCTTCCTTTCCGCGTCGGCGCCCAGCGCCTGGGCCGTCGCGTCCTTCCACGCCATCCAGCTCAGGAGGGCGCACTTGACCCGGGCCGGGTACTTGGACACCCCGGCGAACGCGACCGCGTCCTCCAGGACGTCCTCCATCGCGTCGTCGGGCTCGATCCTGCCCTTGGACTGCATCAGCTCCAGGAAGGTCTCCTGGATCTTCTGCGCCTCGGCCAGCTCCTTGCCGACGAGGAGTTCGTTCAGTACGGAGGCGGAGGCCTGGCTGATCGAGCAGCCCTGGCCCTCGTAGGAGACGTCGCTGATCGTCGTGCCGTCGTACTTCACGCGCAGCGTGATCTCGTCGCCGCACGTCGGGTTGACGTGGTGCACCTCGGCGTCGCCATCCCTCAGACCACGCCCGTGCGGGTTCTTGTAGTGGTCCAGGATGACTTCCTGGTACATCGAATCCAGCTTCACCGATCAGCCTCTCAGCCGAAGAAGTTCCGTACGTGCTCCAGTCCGTCGACCAGAGCGTCGATCTCGGCCGGCGTGGAGTACAGATAGAACGACGCTCGTGTGGTCGCAGGAATTCCGTACCGCAGGCAGACCGGCCGTGCGCAGTGGTGGCCGACCCGGACCGCTATGCCCTGCTCGTCGAGGACCTGGCCCACGTCGTGCGGGTGGATGTCACCGAGCGTGAAGGAGATCGCGGCGCCGCGGTCCTCGGCCGTCGTCGGACCGATGATGCGCAGGTCGGGGACCTCGGCCAGCCGCTTCACCGCGTACTCGGTGAGCGCGTGCTCATGGGCGAGGATCTTGTCCATGCCGATCGAGGTGAGGTAGTCGATCGCCGCGCCCAGACCGACCGCCTGCGCGATCGGCGGGGTGCCCGCCTCGAACTTGTGCGGGGCGGGGGCGTACGTCGACGAGTGCATCGACACGGTCTCGATCATCTCGCCGCCGCCGAGGAACGGAGGCAGGTCCTCCAGCAGCTCCTGGCGGCCCCAGAGGACGCCGATGCCGGTCGGGCCGCACATCTTGTGGCCGGTGAAGGCCACGAAGTCGGCCTGCAGGGCCTGCACGTCCAGGGGCATGTGCGGGGCGGCCTGCGAGGCGTCGACGCAGACCAGCGCACCGACCTCCTGCGCGCGCCGCACGATCGCCTCGACGGGGTTGACCGTGCCCAGGATGTTGGAGACCAGCACGAAGGAGACGATCTTCGTCTTCTCGGTGATGATCTCCTCGATGTCGGACAGGTCGAGGCGGCCGTCGTCGGTCAGGCCGAACCACTTCAGCTTCGCGCCCGTGCGCTGCGCCAGCAGCTGCCACGGCACGATGTTGGAGTGGTGCTCCATCTCCGTGATGACAATCTCGGTCTCGGAGTCCACCCGGTAGGGCTCGTCGGCCCAGCCGAGCATGTTCGCCACGAGGTTGAGCGACTCGGAGGCGTTCTTGGTGAAGATCACCTCGTCGCGGCTCGGCGCGTTGATGAACGCGGCGACCTTGTCGCGCGCGCCCTCGTACAGCGCCGTGGCCTCCTCGGCGAGCACATGCACACCGCGGTGGACGTTGGCGTTGTAGCGCTCGTAGTACTCGTTCAGGGCGTCCAGCACCTGGCGCGGCTTCTGCGAGGTCGCCGCGTTGTCCAGGTACACGAGCTTCTTGCCGTCGTGGATCTGTCGGTCCAGGACGGGGAAGTCCTTGCGGATCGCCTCGGTGTCGAGGAGGCCCGGCAGCTGTGTCACGCGGATGCGCCACCCTTCACGTATGCCTCGTAGCCCTCGTTCTCCAGCTTGTCGGCGAGCTCGGGACCGCCGGACTCGGCGATCCGGCCGGCCGCGAACACGTGGACGTGGTCGGGCTTGATGTAGCGCAGGATGCGCGTGTAGTGCGTGATCAGCAGGGTGCCGACCTCGCCCGTCTCGCGGACGCGGTTCACACCCTCCGACACGATGCGGAGCGCGTCGACGTCCAGACCGGAGTCCGTCTCGTCGAGGATCGCGACCTTCGGCTTGAGCAGCTCCAGCTGGAGAATCTCGTGGCGCTTCTTCTCACCGCCGGAGAAGCCCTCGTTGACGTTGCGCTCGGCGAAGGAGGGGTCGATGTTGAGGCGCTCCATGGCCTCCCTGACCTCCTTCACCCAGGTGCGCAGCTTGGGAGCCTCGCCGCGGATGGCGGTGGCGGAGGTGCGCAGGAAGTTGGAGACCGAGACGCCGGGGACCTCGACCGGGTACTGCATCGCCAGGAACAGGCCCGCGCGGGCGCGCTCGTCGACGGACATCTCCAGGACGTCCTCGCCGTCGAGGGTGACGGTGCCCTGGGTGATCGTGTACTTCGGGTGACCCGCGAGCGAGTAGGCGAGGGTCGACTTGCCCGAGCCGTTGGGGCCCATGATGGCGTGCGTCTCGCCCTGCTTCACGGTGAGGTCGACGCCCTTGAGGATCTCCTTCGTGGCGTTGTCGGCCTCGACGGTGACGTGCAGGTCTCGGATTTCAAGCGTTGCCATGGGTGCCTCAGGACTCCTGGGTGAGGGAGACGAGAACGTCGTCCCCTTCGATCTTTACGGGGTATACGGGGACGGGGCGCGTCGCGGGGAGGCCGGACGGCTTGCCGGTGCGCAGGTCGAAGCTGGAGCCGTGCAGCCAGCACTCGATCTGGCAGTCCTCCACCTCGCCCTCGGAGAGCGAGACGTTCGCGTGGGAGCAGATGTCGTAGATCGCGAACACCTCCCCCTCGGTGTGCACGATGGACACCGGCGTGCCGTCGAGTTCCACCCGCTTCGGGGTGTCCTCCTCCAGCTCACTCAGCGCACATACGCGTACGAAGGTCATCCGACCGACGCCTCCAGCTCCTCTTCGATCCTGGCGATCAGTCGCTCCTCGATGTCCGCGATGCCGATCTGCTGGACCAGCTCGGCGAAGAAGCCGCGAACCACCAGGCGGCGGGCCTCGTGCTCCGGGATACCGCGGGCCATCAGGTAGAACAGCTGCTCGTCGTCGAAGCGGCCGGTGGCGCTCGCGTGGCCGGCGCCGACGATCTCGCCGGTCTCGATCTCCAGGTTCGGCACCGAGTCGACCCGCGCGCCGTCCGTGAGGACGAGGTTGCGGTTCATCTCGTACGTGTCCGTGCCCTCGGCCGCGGCCTGGATCAGCACGTCACCGATCCACACCGCGTGCGCCTCGTCGCCCTGGAGCGCGCCCTTGTAGGCGACGTTGGACTTGCAGTGCGGGGTGTTGTGGGTGACCAGCAGTCGGTGCTCCTGGTGCTGCCCGGCGTCGGTGAAGTACAGGCCGAACAGCTCGGCCTCGCCGCCGGGGCCGGCGTAGGTCACGCGCGGGTGGAGGCGTACGACGTCGCCGCCGAAGGTGACGACGATCGACTTGAAGCTCGCGTCCCGCCCGACGAGGGCGTTGTGCTGGGCGACATGGACGGCCTTCTCGTCCCAGTCCTGGACCGAAACGACGGTCAGCTTGGCGCCGTCACCCAGGATGTAGTCGACGTTGCCGGCGAGGACGGTGTCACCGGTGTGGTCGATGACGACGACGGCCTCGGCGAAGGCTCCGAGCTCGATGACCTGGTGGCCGTAGGCGACCCCGCCCTGGCCGTGCACGGCGATCCGGATCGGCTCGGTGAGCACCGTCTCCTTGGGGACGGTGACGACACCGGCCTTCTCGAACGCCGAGTACGCCTGGGCGGCGATGCGGTCCACCGGGGTGCCGGCCCTGCCGAGCCGCGCGTCGTCGCGGCCCACGGTCTCGACGACGACGCCCGCGGGGGCCTCGACCTCGACCTTCACGCCCTCGCCGGTGGCGACGGCGGTGCCGTCGTGCAGGCCGCGCAGGCGCTCCAGCGGGGTGAACCGCCACTCCTCCTCACGGCCGTGCGGGACCGGGAAGTCCGCCACGTCGAAGGACGGGGGCGCGCTCATGCGCGTGGCGACGGTCGACTCGGCCGCAACGGCGATCGAGCCGGCGGTGGTGGAGCCCACCGGGATGTTCTGAGCCTCAGCCATGGCTGTCGTTGTGCTCTCTTCCTACGTCAGAAATCTGCTGCTGCTTCTCGGGGGTACGGTCAGCCGACCGCGCCTTCCATCTGCAGCTCGATCAGCCGGTTGAGCTCAAGGGCGTACTCCATGGGCAGCTCCTTGGCGATCGGCTCGACGAAGCCGCGCACGATCATCGCCATCGCCTCGTCCTCGGAGAGACCACGGCTCATCAGGTAGAAGAGCTGGTCCTCGGAGACCTTGGAGACGGTCGCCTCGTGGCCCATGGACACGTCGTCCTCACGGACGTCCACGTACGGGTAGGTGTCGGACCGGGAGATCGTGTCGACGAGCAGAGCGTCGCACAGCACGTTGGACTTCGCGCCCGGAGCGCCCTCGCCGATCTCGATCAGACCACGGTAGGACGTACGGCCGCCACCGCGTGCCACCGACTTGGAGACGATGTTGGACGAGGTGTTCGGCGCCATGTGGACCATCTTGGCGCCGGCGTCCTGGTGCTGGCCCTCGCCCGCGAAGGCGATGGACAGGGTCTCGCCCTTGGCGTGCTCGCCCATCAGGTAGACGGCCGGGTACTTCATCGTCACCTTGGAGCCGATGTTGCCGTCGACCCACTCCATGGTCGCGCCCTCGTAGGCGACGGCGCGCTTGGTGACCAGGTTGTAGACGTTGTTCGACCAGTTCTGGATGGTCGTGTAGCGGCAGCGGGCGTTCTTCTTGACGATGATCTCGACGACCGCGGAGTGCAGCGAGTCCGACTTGTAGATCGGGGCGGTGCAGCCCTCGACGTAGTGCACGTAGGCACCCTCGTCGACGATGATCAGGGTCCGCTCGAACTGGCCCATGTTCTCCGTGTTGATCCGGAAGTAGGCCTGGAGCGGGATCTCCACGTGCACGCCCGGCGGCACGTAGATGAAGGAACCACCGGACCACACGGCGGTGTTCAGCGACGCGAACTTGTTGTCACCGGCCGGGATGACCGTGCCGAAGTACTCCTTGAAGAGCTCCGGGTGCTCCTTCAGCGCGGTGTCGGTGTCGAGGAAGATGACGCCCTGCTCCTCCAGGTCCTCGCGGATCTGGTGGTAGACGACCTCCGACTCGTACTGGGCGGCGACACCGGCCACGAGGCGCTGCTTCTCCGCCTCGGGGATGCCGAGCTTGTCGTACGTGTTCTTGATGTCCTCGGGCAGGTCCTCCCAGGACTCCGCCTGCTTCTCCGTGGACCGCACGAAGTACTTGATGTTGTCGAAGTCGATGCCCGACAGGTCCGATCCCCAGTTCGGCATGGGCTTCTTCTCGAAGAGCTTCAGGCCCTTGAGGCGGAGCTTGGTCATCCACTCCGGCTCGGACTTCTTCGAGGAGATGTCCCGGACGACGTCCTCGTTGAGGCCGCGCTTCGCCGCAGCACCGGCCTCGTCGGAGTCGGCCCAGCCGTATTCGTACTTGCCCAGGCCCTCGAGTTCGGGGTGAGCAGTCTCCGTGGGGAGAGTCATGCGGGGTTCCTCCCGGCCGTGCTTGCAGATGCGTTCTGGGTGGTGGAAGTTTTCGGGGTCTTCGGAATGAAGGTGGTACAGACACCGTCGCCGTGCGCGATGGTGGCCAGCCGCTGTACGTGAGTACCGAGCAACTCGGCGAAAAATTCCGTCTCGGCCTCGCACAGTTGCGGAAACTGCTCGGCGGCATGGGCGACCGGGCAGTGGTGCTGGCACAACTGCTCGCCGGTGGGGGCGCTGCGCGCCGTAGCAGCGTACCCGTCCACGCTCAGGGCCTTGGCCAGCGCTTCCGTCCGCTCCTCGGGGGCGGCCGCCTCGACCGCCTTGCGGTACGCGGCTGCCTGGGCGGCGATCCGGGCGCGGGCGAAGGCGGCGACCGCCTCGCTGCCGCCCTCCCGCTCGGCGATCCAGCGCAGCGCGTCGACGGCAAGCTTGTCGTACGACTGGTCGAAGGCGTCCCGGCCGCAGTCGGTCAGGGCGAACACCTTGGCGGGCCGGCCACGCGTCCGCGCCCCGTAGACCCGCTGCTCGCGCGCCTCGACGACATCGTCGGTGACCAGCGCATCCAGATGCCGCCGTACGGCCGCCTGGGTGAGTCCGAGCCGTCCGGCGAGTTCGGCGACGGTCGACGGGCCGTGGTCCAGGATGGACCGCGCGACCCGGTTGCGCGTCGAGCGCTCCCCGGTCGCGAACTCCTCCTGAGGGGCCCCCATGGGGGTCTCCCGAGCCTCGCCGACGTTTTTCACAACGCCATTGTTGCGTAATTCCTCAGAGCGTGACAAGCGGCGTCCGGACCGGCGGCTGGTGCGCTGCGTCACTTAGGCATACCTAAGCTGACCTGCGAAAACGATCATTGATCGATCAGATCGAGCAGTTCTCGCCCCCGCCCGACCGAGGGACCGGGCCCCTTACCTAGACTCTGGACCCATGCGAAGCGAGCCCGTGCTCCAGGTCCAGGCCTTGGTGAAGCGGTACGGCGACAAGACCGCGGTGAACGGCCTCGACCTGGTGGCCGGGGCGGGCATCACCGCCGTTCTCGGACCCAACGGCGCCGGCAAGACGACCACCGTCGAGACGTGCGAGGGGTACCGCAGGCCGGACTCCGGCACCGTGCGCGTCCTGGGCCTCGACCCGGTGCGGCAGACCCGCGAGCTGCACCCGCGGATCGGCGTGATGCTCCAGTCCGGCGGCGTCTACTCCGGCGCCCGCGCGGACGAGATGCTCCGCCACGTGGCCCGGTTGCACGCGCACCCGCTGGACGTGGACGCGCTGATCGAACGCCTCGGCCTCGGCAGCTGCGGCCGGACCTCCTACCGTCGCCTCTCCGGCGGCCAGCAGCAGCGGCTCGCGCTGGCGATGGCCGTGGTCGGGCGCCCGGAACTGGTGTTCCTGGACGAGCCGACCGCGGGCCTCGACCCGCAGGCCCGCCGCGCCACCTGGGATCTCGTACGGGACCTGAAGGAGGACGGCGTCTCCGTGATCCTCACGACCCACTACATGGACGAGGCCGAACAGCTCGCGGACGACGTCGCGATCATCGACGGGGGCAGGGTCATCGCCCAGGGCTCCCCCGAGGAGCTGTGCCGCGGCGGCGCCGAGAACACCCTGCGCTTCACCGGCCGCCCCGGCCTCGACGTCGGCTCGCTACTCAAGGCGCTCCCCGCGGACTGCGCGGCCGCCGAGCTGACGCCGGGCTCGTACCGGGTGGCCGGCAAGGTCGATCCCCAGCTGCTGGCGACGGTGACCTCGTGGTGCGCACAGCACGGGGTGATGCCGGACCGGATCTCGGTGGAACGGCACACCCTGGAGGACGTTTTTCTCGAGCTCACGGGCAAGGAGTTGCGCTCATGATTCCGGCCAGCACGCGCGTCTGCCGGGGGTCCGGCCCGCGGCGCAGCCGCAAGGGGATGCAGCGTCCCCCGGGAAAGCACAGCCTGGAGCTGGCCGGCAAGGAGCTGCGCTCGTGACGATCACGGCCGACAAGGGCATGTACGCGCCGAAGCCCGGCGCCGCCCCGCTCTCCCGCATGATCACGGCGCAGGCGGCGCTGGAGACGAGGATGCTGCTGCGCAACGGCGAGCAGCTGCTGCTGACGGTGATCATCCCGACGCTGCTGCTCGTCCTGTTCAGTGCGGTCGACATCGTCGACACCGGTGCCGGCGAGGCCGTCGACTTCGTCGCGCCCGGCATCCTCGCGCTCGCCGTGATGTCGACGGCGTTCACGGGCCAGGCCATCGGGACGGGCTTCGAACGCCGTTACGGCGTGCTCAAGCGGCTCGCCTCCTCGCCGCTGCCGCGCTGGGGGCTGATGACGGCGAAGACGGCGTCGGTCCTGGTCACCGAGGTCCTCCAGGTACTCCTGGTGACGGTGATCGCCTTCGCGCTGGGCTGGTCGCCGCACGGCAACCCCCTCGCCGTGCTCCTCCTGCTGATCGTCGGCACGGCGGCCTTCTCGGGCCTCGGCCTGCTGATGGCCGGAACCCTGAAGGCGGAGGCCACGCTGGCCGCCGCGAACCTGGTCTTCCTGCTGCTGCTCGTCGGCGGCGGGGTGATCGTCCCGCTGGACAAGTTCCCGGACGCCGCGCAGAGCGCGCTGGGCCTGCTGCCCATCTCGGCGCTGTCGGACGGCCTGCGGGACGTGCTCCAGCACGGGGCCGGGATGCCCTGGGGCGATCTCGGGATCCTCGCCGCGTGGGCGGTGGTGGGCCTGGCGGCGGCGGGGAAGTTCTTCCGTTGGGAGTGAGGGACGAGCCTCCCCGGGACCCCTCGTGAAAGCGTGCACAAGCCCCCGCCTACGATGGTCGGCGTGCCAAACGTGACCCGCGCCGACGCAGCAGCCGCCGCGCGCAACCCCCTCGCTTTCATCGCCGCACGCTGGACCCCGACACCCCGGACGGTTCAGCGGGCGGCCCTCGCCGCGCTCGTCATGTCGGTGGTCATCGTGGTCACCGGCGGCGCAGTACGGCTGACCGGCTCGGGCCTCGGCTGCCCGACCTGGCCCAAGTGCACCGCCGACTCCCTGACCGCCACCCGGGAGATGGGCCTGCACGGCGTCATCGAGTTCGGCAACCGCCTGCTCGCCTACGTGCTGTGCGCCGCGGTCGGCTGGGCGATCATCGCCGCGCGCTCCGAGAAGCCCCGTCGGCGCAGCCTGACCCGGCTGGGCTGGGCGCAGTTCTGGCTCGTCATGGGCAACGCGGTGCTCGGCGGCATCGTCGTGCTCGTGGGCCTCAACCCGTACACGGTCGCGGCCCACTTCCTCCTGTCGTCGGTCCTGATCGCGGTCGCCACGGTGATGTGGCGGCGCACCCGGGAGGGCGACGAGGCGCCGCGTCCGCTGGTCGGCAAGGTCGTGCAGCAGCTGGTGTGGGTCCTGGTCGGCGTCACCGCCGCGCTGATCGCGGTCGGCACGGTGGTCACCGGCACGGGTCCGCACGCGGGCGACTCCAGCGAGGTGCCGCGCATGGACCTGCCGATGGGCATGACCTGGGAGGACGTCAGCAAGGTGCACGCCGTCCTGGCCTGGGTCGTGGTGACGCTGACCTTCGCCCTGTGGTTCGTCCTCAAGGCGATCGCCGCCCCCAAGGGTCCGCTGAACCGCACGCGTGACCTGTTCCTGATCCTGCTCGCCCAGGGCGCCATCGGCTACGTCCAGTACTTCACGGACCTCCCCGAGGTGCTGGTCGGCGCGCACATGTTCGGCTCGTGCCTGGTGTGGATCGGCGCGGTGCTCGTGCTGCTGTCGCTGCGTGAACGCGGGCCGCTCGACCAGGCCGACGACGTTTCGGCGCCGACGACTCAGGCGTACGCCGCGACCAGCGCGTCGATGGCCGACCCCAGGTAGCTCCTGGTCAGCTCGCCCCGCCGGGCCGTCCACTGCTCGGCGGGCGGGGCGGGATCCCCGTAGCGCCGCCGACGGATGTCCTCGACCACCTCGACGGGCGCCCCGAGAGCGGGCAGCACCTCCAGGGCCTCCCGCTTGGTGATCAGACGGCCCTCCCGCAGGGTGACGCTCGCGCGGGCGAAGGTCGTCAGGCCCACGTCCACCCAGTCGTCCTGCGTCCACGGCCGCGCCCTGCGCACCACCGGCCGCCAGAACTCCCGCTGGTCGCGGACGACGAAGTCGTTGAGCTCCCGGTCCGACACGGGCGGCAGCAGGCCAGCCGGTGGCGCCCCGTGCAGAACCCGGCCGAAGGTGTGCAGTTCGCGGCGGGTGACGGGGGTGACCGGCCGGCGCATCAACCGACGGTGGGCCCAGGTCAGATGCGGTCGCCCGGAGTCGTCGAGAGCGTCGGGAGTGAGATAGCTGCAGTGCAGCTTGGCGGCGAGCGGCTCGGCGCGCAGTCGGTTGTGCAGCACCGCCACACGCCACACGGCGCTCGGCGTCAACGGCCCCGGCACCACCGCGATCAGGTCGAGGTCACTGCGGCCCTCCTGGTAGTCGCCACCGGCGAGCGAGCCGTGCGCCCAGACGGCGACGGGGGCCAGAGCCCGGAGCTCGGTGAGAAAACGGTCGAGTAACGCAGCGGTCGGCATGAACCCAGTCTGGACACCTCACTCCAGCCCGTACACCCTGCGCGCGTTCCCCGCCGCGATCAGCCCGGCGACCCGCTGCGCGTCCTCCAGCGACCAGGCGCCGTCGGCCACCCAGCTTCCCAGCACCCGTCCCAGGGCCTCCCGGAACAGGCGCGCTCCCACCACGTGCAGCTCGGGCAGCCCTTGGGCGCCGCTGGAGAAGAGGATCTTGCCGAAGGGGGCCAGCTCCAGGATCTCGGCAAGGACGGTCGCAGCCCGGGCGCCGGTGCGCACCAGGGCCGCGCCCGAGTCGGCGTAGACATGCGGGAAGACGCCGGCGAGGTGGGCGGCGTGGCGGTGGTACGGGTAGCCGTGCAGCAGGACCAGGTCGGTGCCCAGGCCGGCCGTCGCCCGCACGAAATCGGTGAGCAGCACCGGATCCGTACGGTCGATGCGCAGTCCCGGCTCACCGAGTCCCGCGTGCAGTTGGAGCGGCAGCCCGGAGGCGACCGCGATCCACAGCAGGTGCCGTAGCAGCACCGGGTCGCTCAGCTCCCCGCCGACCCGGCGTGCGGCCAGCCAGCGGCCCGCCGCGCCCCGTACCTCGCCCGGCCCCGGCGGCTCGGGCGCGAGCGCGAGGCCGTGCCGCACGCCCGCCACGGACGTGAAGGCGACGGCGTTCGCGGCGGCTCCGTGCACCGACTCGGCGAGGTTGGCGAGGAACGACTCGACGGTGCCGGAGGTGTCGGCCACCTGCTCGGCCAGCAGCTCCAGACGGACGATCTCACGCGCCTCGGCGGCCGAGGCGGAGGCCATCTCGGAGGGGCCGGTGAGGTCGCCGGGCAGCCCGGTGTCGACCAGATACGTGGTGATTCCGCTGCCACGCAGCAGACGCCGGACCGCATCCGGTACGCCGAGTTCGCGACGCCGGGCGAGATAGCGGGCAGGCGGGCAGTGCGGCTCCAGGCCGAGCAGCGGGGGGCACCATCTCCGTACGGCGAAGCCGGTCTGGGTGTCGAAGAGGGTGGTGCCGGGGGCGGGTGGGCCCTCGGTGCGGACAGCTGGGCCTCGAAGGTGCCGAGGCCCAGCTCTGTTGTCAGGACGCCGTGGCAGTACTGGTCCACCAGGGACGGCGTTTCGATCATCCGGGCTCCCCGTGGCTCGTGCGGTTACGAGTCCTAACGGGTGAACCGGGGGTGAGGTGTTGCGTTCGGGTGCCTGTTCGGCCGCGGGCCCGTGGTTCAGCCGCCCACCTGGATGCCGGCCATGCGCTTCCACTCGTACGAGCCCGTCTTCACCTTCGCCGCGAACTCGCCGTCGAAAGCCTCGTGGACGGTGATGCCGGACTTCTGCACGGCCTGCTCCGCGATCGCGTACGTCGGCGCCACCAGGTCGCCCCAGCCGCCGTCCTCGCCCACCAGGACGATCCGGGCGCCGCGGTCGCCGATGTACGCGACCTGGCCCTCGGCACCGCCGTGGGCCTTGGCGAAGGCGTTGATCTGCTTGGCGAGGCGGGCCACCTTGCGCTCGGCCTTCGCGTCAACCTGCTGCGTGTCTCCCATGGTCAGGATGCTACCGACGAGTAGATCAAACGGCGACGGGCGGGGTGCGTGGCCTTGGCCACGCACCCCGCCCGTCAACGAGTGCTATCGCAGGAAGGGGTCCACCGCCACCGCCACGAACAGCAGCGACACATAGGTGATGGACCAGTGGAACAGGCGCATCTCCTTGAGCTTGGCGCCCGTGACCTCGGCCTGGGCGCGCGCCTGCAGCGCGTGGGCCTCCCACAGCCACCAGCCGCCCGTCACCAGGGCCACCACCGTGTAGAACCAGCCGGTGTAGCCGAGCGGCTGCAGGAGCAGGGACGCACCGACCATCACCCAGCTGTAGAGGACGATCTGCCGGGCGACCACCTTGTTCGAGACGACGACCGGAAGCATCGGCACGCCCACGCGCGCGTAGTCGTCCTTCACCTTCATCGACAGCGGCCAGTAGTGCGGCGGCGTCCAGAAGAAGATGACGAGGAAGAGGATGGCGGCGGCGTACGACAGGGAGTTCGTGACCGACGACCAGCCGATGAGGACGGGCATGCAGCCCGCGATGCCGCCCCACACGATGTTCTGCGACGTACGCCGCTTCAGGATCATCGTGTAGACGACGACGTAGAACAGCAGGGCGCCCAGCGACAGCCACGCGGACAGCCAGTTGACGAGCAGTCCGAACCAGAGCGTGGAGACGACGGCGAGGGTGATGCCGAAGACGAGGCCCTCTCGCGGGGAGACCATGCCGGTGACCAACGGCCGCTGCGAGGTGCGGTCCATGAGCGCGTCGATGTCACGGTCGATGTACATGTTCAGCGCGTTGGCGCCGCCCGCGGACAGATAGCCGCCCATGCAGGTCGCGAGTACCAGCCAGAGGTCCGGCACACCCTGCTCGGCAAGGAACATCACCGGGACCGTGGTGATGAGCAGAAGCTCGATGATCCGCGGCTTGGTCAGCGCCACGAACGCCTTCACACGGGCCCCGAACGGCCGGTGGGTCGGGCTCGTCCCGGTTACTCCCGCAGGACGGGATTCAACGGCCGTCACGCACACCCCTGACAGAGACATCCCAGCAAGCCTCCCCGTGTGAAGTCCCGGTAAAGGCTCGCGCGTACCACGCCACTGTAGACGTTGCCCATACTGCGGCCTTCGCGGGGGTGGGTCGTGTTGGGCGGTGTGCTCAGGGGTGCATGTCGGGGGCCGATTGAGCAGTCGGATGAGCGGCTCCGTATTCATTTGCCGAATGCGGAATGGCCCGGTCGGGGGGCGGATCCCCGCGACTCCCGGCAGTCTGGAATGACGCGAGAAAACGCACGTTCTTACGGGGGTAGGCTCGACAACGGCCGGTGGGCGCGATGTACACCGGCAGCCGGTGTACGTCCAGGTCACCGGCCTTCGACATGTGGAGAGGAGCCCTGACCCAGGGTGAGCACCAAGCCGACCACCACAGACCTCGAGTGGACCGAGCTGGACCAGCGGGCCGTCGACACCGCCCGTGTCCTGGCCGCCGATGCCGTACAGAAGGTCGGCAACGGCCATCCGGGTACGGCGATGAGCCTCGCGCCGGCCGCCTACACCCTCTTCCAGAAGGTGATGCGGCACGACCCGGCGGACGCCGACTGGGTGGCGCGGGACCGTTTCGTGCTGTCCGCCGGCCACTCGTCCCTGACCCTCTACACCCAGCTGTACCTGGCCGGCTTCGGCCTGGAGCTGGACGATCTGAAGGCCTTCAGGACGTGGGGTTCGAAGACCCCGGGCCACCCGGAGTACGGCCACACCGTGGGCGTCGAGACCACCACCGGCCCGCTCGGCCAGGGTGTCGCCAACGCGGTGGGCATGGCGATGGCCGCCCGCTACGAGCGCGGTCTGTTCGACCCGGACGCCCCGCAGGGCGCGTCCCCGTTCGACCACTTCATCTACTGCATCGCCGGTGACGGCTGCCTCCAGGAGGGCATCTCCGCCGAGGCCTCCTCCCTCGCGGGCCACCAGAAGCTCGGCAACCTGGTCCTGCTGTGGGACGACAACCACATCTCGATCGAGGGCGACACCGAGACCGCCGTCTCCGAGGACACCGTCAAGCGGTACGAGGCCTACGGCTGGCACGTCCAGCGCGTTGCTCCGAAGCCGGACGGCGACCTCGACCCGCACGCGATCTACAACGCGATCGAGGAGGCCAAGAAGGTCACGGACCGGCCGTCCTTCATCGCGATGCGCTCGATCATCGCCTGGCCCGCCCCGAACGCGCAGAACACCGAGGCCGCCCACGGCTCGGCGCTCGGCGACGAGGAGGTCGCGGCCACCAAGCGCGTCCTCGGCTTCGACCCGGAGCAGTCCTTCGAGGTCGCAGGCGAGGTCCTCGCCCACACGCGTCAGGCGCTCGACCGCGGGCGTCAGGCCAAGGCCGAGTGGGAGAAGTCCTTCCAGGAGTGGCGCAACAACAATCCCGAGCGCGCCGCCGAGTTCGACCGCATCAGCAAGGGCGAGTTGCCCACCGGCTGGGAGGAGAAGCTCCCGGTCTTCGAGCCCGGCAAGGGCGTCGCCACGCGTGCCGCGTCCGGCAAGGTGCTGCAGGCGCTCGGTCCGGTCATCCCCGAGCTGTGGGGCGGCTCGGCCGACCTGGCCGGCTCGAACAACACGACGATCGACAAGACGTCGTCGTTCCTCCCGGCGGACAACCCGCTGCCGGAGGCCGACCCGTACGGCCGGACCGTCCACTTCGGCATCCGCGAGCACTCGATGGCCGCGGAGATGAACGGCATCGCGCTGCACGGCCACACCCGTATCTACGGCGGCACGTTCCTCGTGTTCTCCGACTACATGCGCAACGCGGTGCGCCTGTCCGCGCTGATGCACCTGCCGGTGACGTACGTGTGGACGCACGACTCCATCGGCCTCGGCGAGGACGGTCCGACCCACCAGCCGGTCGAGCACCTGGCCTCGCTGCGGGCGATCCCGGGTCTGAACGTGGTCCGCCCGGCGGACGCCAACGAGACGGCGATCGCCTGGCGCGAGATCCTCAGGCGCTACACCAAGGAGTTCGGCAAGGGTGCCCCGCACGGCCTCGCGCTCACCCGCCAGGGCGTGCCGACGTACGAGCCGAACGACGATGCGGCGAAGGGCGGTTACGTCCTGTTCGAGGCCGAGGGCGGCAAGCCCGAGGTCATCCTGATCGCGACCGGTTCCGAGGTGCACGTCGCCGTCGAGGCGCGCGAGCAGCTCCAGGCCGACGGCGTGCCCACGCGGGTGGTGTCCATGCCGTCCGTGGAGTGGTTCGAGGAGCAGGACCAGGGGTACCGGGACAGCGTCCTGCCGCCGTCCGTGAAGGCCCGTGTCGCGGTCGAGGCCGGTATCGGTCTCACCTGGCACAAGTACGTCGGGGACGCCGGTCGCATCGTTTCCCTCGAGCACTTCGGTGCGTCGGCCGACGGCAAGGTCCTTTTCCGCGAGTTCGGCTTCACTGCCGAGAACGTGGCCGCCGCCGCCCGGGAATCGATCGCCGCCACCCGGCGCTGACGCTCATATACGACACGTAGGAGATGCAATTTCCATGACAGACGCACTGAAGCGCCTCTCCGATGAAGGCGTCGCGATCTGGCTGGACGACCTGTCGCGCAAGCGGATCACGTCCGGCAACCTCGCCGAGCTGATCGACCAGCAGCACGTCGTGGGCGTCACCACCAACCCGACGATCTTCCAGAAGGCGATCTCGTCGGGTGACGGGTACGAGCAGCAGCTCGAGGACCTCGCCGCCCGCAAGGTCACCGTCGACGAGGCCGTCCGCATGATCACCACGGCGGACGTCCGGGACGCCGCCGACATCCTGCACCCGGTGTTCGAGGCGACCGGCGGCAAGGACGGCCGGGTGTCGATCGAGGTCGACCCGCGTCTGGCCCACAACACCAAGGCGACGATCGCCGAGGCCAGGCAGCTGGCCTGGCTGGTGGACCGGCCGAACACCCTGATCAAGATCCCGGCCACCAAGGCGGGCCTGCCGGCGATCACCGAGACGATCGGCAACGGCATCAGCGTCAACGTCACGCTGATCTTCTCGCTGGAGCGCTACCGCGAGGTCATGGACGCCTACCTCTCCGGCCTGGAGAAGGCGAAGGAGAAGGGCCTCGACCTCTCCCTGATCCACTCGGTGGCGTCCTTCTTCGTGTCCCGGGTGGACACCGAGATCGACAAGCGGATCGACGCGCTCGGCACGCCCGAGGCCAAGGCGCTGCGCGGCAAGGCCGCCGTCGCCAACGCACGGCTCGCCTACCAGGCGTACGAGGAGGTCTTCTCCTCCGACCGCTGGAGCGCGTTGGAGAGCGCGGGCGCGAACAAGCAGCGTCCGCTGTGGGCGTCGACCGGTGTGAAGGACAAGGCGTACAAGGACACCATGTACGTCGACGACCTGGTCGCGCCGAACACCGTGAACACCATGCCGGAGGCCACCCTGCTGGCCACCGAGGACCACGGTGAGATCACCGGCAACACTGTGGCCGGTACCTACGAGCAGGCCCGTGCCGACCTGGACGCGGTCGAGCGGCTCGGAATCAAGTACGACGACGTCGTCCAGCTGCTGGAGGACGAGGGCGTCGAGAAGTTCGAGGCGTCCTGGAACGACCTGCTGGCGTCGACCGAGGCCGAACTCAAGCGCCTCGCCCCTTCGGAGGGCTGAAACCTTGTCGAGCAGCAACCCGCTGCGTGACCCCGCAGACCGACGGCTCCCGCGTATCGCGGGGCCGTCGGGCCTGGTCATTTTTGGCGTCACGGGCGATTTGTCACGAAAGAAGCTGATGCCCGCGGTGTACGACCTCGCCAACCGGGGTCTGCTGCCGCCGGGCTTCTCGCTGGTCGGGTTCGCCCGCCGCGAGTGGCAGAACGAGGACTTCGCGCAGGAGGTCCACGACGCGGTCAAGGAGCACGCCCGGACGCCGTTCCGCGAGGAGGTCTGGCAGCAGCTCATCCAGGGCATGCGCTTCGTCCAGGGCACCTTCGACGACGACGACGCCTTCGACCGGCTGCGCGGCACGATCGAGGAGCTGGACAAGGCGCAGGGCACGGGCGGCAACTTCGCCTTCTATCTGTCGGTGCCGCCGCGGTCCTTCCCGGTGGTCATCCAGCAGCTGAAGAAGCACGGCCTTGCCGACCAGCGGGGCGGCTCCTGGCGGCGCGCGGTCATCGAGAAGCCCTTCGGCCACGACCTGAAGTCGGCCGAGGAGCTCAACAAGGTCGTGCACGAGGTCTTCGCCCCGGACCAGGTCTTCCGCATCGACCACTACCTGGGCAAGGAGACCGTCCAGAACATCCTGGCGCTGCGCTTCGCCAACACGATGTTCGAGCCGATCTGGAACCGGTCCTTCGTCGACCATGTGCAGATCACGATGGCCGAGGACATCGGTATCGGCGGCCGGGCCGGCTACTACGACGGCATCGGCGCCGCCCGTGACGTCATCCAGAACCACCTGCTCCAGCTGATGGCGCTGACCGCGATGGAGGAGCCCGCCTCCTTCGGCGCGGACGCGCTGGCAGCGGAGAAGACCAAGGTGCTCGGCGCCGTGCGGCTGCCGAAGGACCTGGGCCGCGACACCGTCCGCGGCCAGTACGCGGCCGGCTGGCAGGGTGGCGCGAAGGTCATCGGCTATCTCGACGAGGACGGTATCGACGCCCAGTCGAAGACCGACACCTACGCCGCGATCAAGCTGGGGATCGACAACCGCCGCTGGGCTGGCGTCCCCTTCTACCTGCGCACCGGCAAGCGCCTCGGCCGCCGCGTGACGGAGATCGCGGTGGTCTTCCAGCGCGCCCCGCACTCCCCCTTCGACACGACGGCCACCGAGGAGCTGGGCCAGAACGCGATCGTCATCCGCGTCCAGCCCGACGAGGGCGTCACCGTCCGCTTCGGATCCAAGGTGCCCGGCACCTCGATGGAGATCCGGGACGTCTCCATGGACTTCGCGTACGGCGAGTCCTTCACGGAGTCCAGCCCGGAGGCGTACGAGCGGCTCATCCTGGACGTCCTGCTCGGTGACTCGAACCTCTTCCCGCGCACCGAGGAGGTCGAGCTGTCCTGGAAGATCCTCGACCCGATCGAGGAGTACTGGGACTCCAACGGCAAGCCCGCGCAGTACCCGGCGGGAACGTGGGGTCCCGTCGAGGCGGACGACATGCTCGAACGAGACGGACGGAGCTGGCGCCGGCCATGAAGATAGACCTCACCGACACCACCGCCAGCAAGATCAACAAGGCGCTCGTGCAGGGCCGCCGCGCCATCGGCACACCCGCCGTCGGCATGGTCCTCACCCTGGTCATCGTCACCGACGAGGAGAACGCCTACGACGCCCTGAAGGCCGCGAACGACGCCTCGCACGAGCACCCCTCGCGCACCCTCGTCGTCATCAGGCGCGTCTCGCGCTCGCCGCGCGACCGCACGAAGTCCCGCCTGGACGCCGAGGTCCGGGTGGGCGCCGACGCGGGCACCGGCGAGACGGTCGTGCTGCGGCTGTACGGCGACGTGGCCGACCACGCCCAGTCGGTCGTCCTGCCGCTGCTGCTGCCCGACGCCCCCGTGGTCGTCTGGTGGCCGGTGAACGCGCCCCTCGACCCGGCACAGGACCCCCTCGGTGCGCTGGCCCAGCGCCGGGTCACCGACTCGTACGCGGCCGAGCAGCCGGTGCGGGACCTGGCCGCCCGCGCCAAGACCTACACCCCCGGTGACACGGACCTGTCGTGGACCCGCATCACGCCCTGGCGCTCGATGCTGGCCGCCGCCCTGGACCAGGTGGACTGCGAGGTCACGGGCGTCGAGGTGGAGGGCGAGGAGTTCAATCCGAGCTGTGAGCTGCTGGCGATGTGGCTCGCGGACCGGCTGGACGTCCCTGTCAAGCGCTCGCTGTCCTCCGGCCCCGGTCTCACCGCGGTCCGCATGGACACCGACTGCGGTGCGATCGCACTCGACCGCGCGGACGGCTCCCTGGCGACCCTGTCCATCCAGGGGCAGCCGGACCGTGCGGTGGCGCTCAAGCGCCGGGAGACGGCCGAGCTGATCGCGGAGGAGCTGCGGCGGCTGGACCCGGACGACACCTACGCGTCGGCGCTGCGGTACGGCGTGGACCGGCTGAACCCGTCGAGCGGCAAGGCTGCGGAGGCCGGGCCGCCGGCCAAAGGAGAAGCAGTCGCGGTCCGGGCTCCCGTCGACACGGCTGCGAAAGCTCCCGCGAAGGACGCGGCGTCGCCGGCACCGGTGAAGAAGGCGGCGGCGAAGTGAACACTCCCCAACTCGTGGTCCACCACGACAAGGAGCTGATGGCGCAGGCCGCCGCGGCCCGGCTGATCACGAAGATCGTGGACGCCCAGGCCTCGCGCGGCAGTGCATCCGTCGTACTGACCGGCGGCCGCAACGGCAACGGCCTGCTGGCCGCACTGGCCGCCGCGCCCGCCCGGGACGCCATCGACTGGGGCCGCCTGGACCTCTGGTGGGGCGACGAGCGCTTCCTTCCCGAGGGCGACCCCGGCCGCAACGTCACCCAGGCCCGCGAGGCTCTCCTCGACTCCGTCCCGCTGGACCCGAAGCGCGTGCACGCCATGCCCGCGTCGGACGGCCCGTACGGCTCGGACGTGGACGCCGCCGCAGCCGCCTACGCCGAGGAACTGGCCCGCGCGGCAGGCCCGGAGAACCACGGCGCGGTCCCCACCTTCGACGTCCTGATGCTGGGCGTCGGCCCGGACACCCACGTGGCCTCGCTGTTCCCGGAACTGCCCGCCGTACGGGAGACGGACCGCACGGTCGTCGGCGTCCACGGCGCCCCCAAGCCGCCGCCGACCCGGGTCACCCTCACGCTGCCCGCCATCCGAGCGGCGCGTGAGGTCTGGCTGCTGGCGGCCGGCGAGGACAAGGCCAATGCCGCGGCGATCGCCCTCTCGGGCGCCGGCGAGATCCAGGCCCCGGCCGCCGGCGCGTACGGCCGCGCCCGCACCCTGTGGCTGCTGGACTCGGCGGCGGCATCCCAGCTGCCGAGGTCGCTGTATCCGCCGGCGTCACCGTGACGGACGGGGCGGCACGGGGTTCCGGCCCCTGCCGCCCCTGCTTCTACTTCACCGATCCCGCCATCACCCCCTGCACAAAGTGCCGCTGGAAGGCGAAGAACACCGCCACCGGCACGATCAGCGACACGAAGGCGCCCGGCGCCAGTACGTCGATGTTGCTGCCGAACTGCCGGATCTGTGACTGGAGTTCGACGGTCAGCGGCTGCGCGGAGCTGTCCGCGAACAGCAGGGCCACCAGCATGTCGTTCCAGACCCACAGGAACTGGAAGATGGCCAGGCTGGCGATGGCGGGCCGGCCCACCGGCAGGATGAGGCGGGTGAAGATGCGCCACTCGCTGCCGCCGTCCATGCGTGCCGCCTCCAGCATCTCCTTCGGTATCTCGGCGAAGTAGTTGCGCAGCAGGAACACCGCGAACGGCAGACCGTAGGCCACGTGGAAGAGCACCACGCCCGGGATCGTGCCGAACAGCCCCAGCTGGCCGAAGAGTTTGGCCACCGGCAGCAGGCCGATCTGCACCGGCACCACCAGCAGCGCGACCACGAGCAGGAAGAGCGGCTCACGGCCGGGGAAGTCCAGCCAGGCGAAGGCGTATCCGGCGAGTGCCGCGATGACGACGACCAGCACCGTGGCCGGGACCGAGATCAGCACGGTGTTCCAGAACGCCTGTGTGATCCCGGCGTTCTCCAGCAGCGCGGAGTAGTTGTCGAAGGACAGTTGGCCGGGGCTGGTGAACACCGTCCACCAGCCGCCCTTCGCCGTGTCCTCGGCGGACCGCAGCGACGACAGGAACAGCCCGGCCAACGGGGTGAGCCAGATCAGACCCACCACCACGAGGAAGGCCTGGACCAGGCTGTTGCCCAGGCCCCGTCGGACGGCGTTCATCGCTGACTCCTTCGGAAACGGCGGACGTTGAAGACCATCGCGGGGATCACCAGGAGCAGGAGCAGCACACCGAGCGCACTGCCGAGCCCCTGGTCGTTGCCCCCGCCGAAGGACACCAGCCACATCTGCGTCGCCAGGACGGTCGCGTCCTCCTGCACCGGGCCGGGCGCGATGATGTAGACGAGGTCGAAGACCTTCATCACGTTGATCATGAGGGTCACGAACACCACGGTCAGCACCGGCGCGAGCAGCGGCACCGTGATCTTCCGGAAGATCTGCCACTCGTTGGCGCCGTCCATCCGCGCCGCCTCCAGCGCGTCCCGGGGCAGCGTCGACAGCCCTGCGCCGATCAGCACCATCGCGAAGCCGGTCCAGATCCACAGATACGCGCCGATGATCGCGGGCGTCACCAGCGCCGGCCCCAGCCAGGAGACGCCCTCGTAGGGCGGCGCGAAGTTCGAGGCGGGCAGCCGCACCGTGTACGAGCCCGCCTCCAGCCCCTCGAAGCGGAAGGAGCCGTCGGACGCGGTGGTCGTCGTGCCGGCCGTCCTCCCGTCGCGCACCGCTTCGACGGTCATCTCCGGCAGCCCGCTCTCCCGCCGGTCGACCCTGCCCTGCTCCCCTCCGCCGCCGGGCGTGAAGTCCAGGTACACGACTCCGCGCAGCTCACCGGGGGCGGCCTTGCGTTCGGCCGCCGGGTACGCGGGCCCGGCATCGCCGGGCAGGTCACCGGGCAGCACGCCGACCAGGCCGAGCGCCACCGTGTCCCCCGGCGACACGCCCGCGGTCGTCCGGTACGCCCCGCCCGCCTCCTTGGTCATGCCCTGGCCGTCACGCGCCCGGGCCGTCGGATAGGACGACGTGCCCTGGAAGGCGTCGTGGACGCCGACCACAGCGGCGTTCAGGACACCCTTGTCCGGATCCTCGTCGTAGGCGAGCCGGAAGATGATGCCCGCGGCGAGGAAGGACACCGCCATCGGCATGAACAGCAGCAGCTTGAACGCCGTCGCCCAGCGGACCTTCTCCACCAGGACGGCCAGGATCAGCCCCAGCCCGGTCAGCAGCGTCGGCGCCACCACGACCCAGATCGCCGTGTTGCGTACGGCCTTGAGCGTCGCCGGGTCGCGGAACATCTCGGTGTAGTTGTCGCCGCCGACGAACTGTGTCCCGGAGGCGTCGAAGAAGCTGCGGCCGACGGAGAACAGCACGGGGTACACGACCAGCGCACCCAGCAGGAGCAGCGCGGGGAAGACGAACAGCAGGGCGACGATCCGCCCCCGACGCCGCGGGCGCCGGCCGCTTCCGGCACCGGCGGCGGCCGGAGGGCTCGCCTCTTTCACGAGCGTTGCGGTCATGGCGTCAGTTCCCGTACGCCTTGGCCGCCGCGTCCTCCAGCTCGGCGGCGGTGCCCTTCGGGTCCGAGGGGTCGCGCAGGAAGTCCTGCAGGATCTTCCACTCGCCCGCGCCCTTGGTGCCGCCGAAGGCCGCCGGCGCCTGGTCGGACATGTCGAAGCGGACCGAGTCGCCCGCGCCGACCAGGGACTCGGCGGTGGCCCGGGTGACGTCGTCGCCGTAGGAGGCGAGGTCGAGCTTCTTGTTCGGGGAGAGGAAGCCGCCCGCCTCGGCCCACACCGCCGCGGCCTCGGGGGTCGCGAGGTACTCCAGGAGCTCCATGCCGGCCTCGGCGTTCTTGCCGTCCTTCAGGACGACGGCCGCGTCGCCGCCGCTGACGACCGGCGCGGTGTTGCCGTCGACCGCCGGGAACGGGAAGAAGTTCGCGTCCTCGCCGATGCTCTTGCCGAACTGGTCCTTGGCGACCCCGGCGACGAAGTCGCCCTCGTAGACCATGCCCGCCTCGGGCTTCGGCCCGAACACCTTCTCCACCGAGCCCGGGAAGTCGGTGTTGAGGGCTCCCTTCTGCCCGCCCGCCACCAGCTGCTTGTCCTTGAACAGCTTGCCGAGCGTGGTGAGCGCCTCGACCACGGTCGGGTCGGTCCACTTCAGCTCGTGCGCGGCGAGGGCGTCGTACTTCTCGGGTCCGGCCTGGGAGAGGTAGATGTTCTCGAACCAGTCGGTGAGCGTCCAGCCGTCCTGCCCGGCGACCGCGAAGGCGGCGAGCCCGGAGTCGGAGACGGTCTGCCCGGCCTCCAGCATCTCCTCGTACGTCTTCGGCGGCTCGACCCCGGCCTGGGCGAGGGCGTCGGGGCTGTACCAGACGGTCGACTTGTGGGCCGCCTTGAAGTACAGGCCGTACAGCGTGCCGTCGACGCTGCCGTACGTCTTCCAGACATCGGCGTAGTTGGCGTCGACGGACTGCTGTGCGGTCTTGGACAGCGGCTTGAGCCAGTCCTCCTTCGCGAACTGCTGGAGCACGCCGACCTGCGGGACCATCACGACGTCGGGGGCGTTGCCGCCCTCGATCTTGCTGCCGACGACGGTGGAGACGTTGTCCCCGGTGGAGACGAACTGGGTCTTGGCTCCGGTCTTCTCGCTGAAGGCGTCGAGCACCTTCTGGAAGTTCTCCTGCTCGCTGCCGGACCAGACGCCGGCCACGGTGACCGTCTGGCCGCTGAGCGCCTTGTCGCCGCCGCCGGCCGTGACCGGGCCGCCGCCGCAGGCGGTCGCGCCGAGCGCCAGGACGAGGGCGGTGCAGCTCGTGAGCAGGGTGGTACGTCGTCGCATCATCGTTGATGTCCCTTCGAATCATGGGGAGTTGACGGAAGATCAGAGGTCGTTGATCCACCAGGCGGCCGTCGAGCCGGGCAGCACCCCGGCCGGACAGGGGCCGCTGGACAGCAGCGGGGTGCCGGAGACCGGCGCGGGCGTGGGGGCGGTGCCGAAGTTGACGGCACAGACCAGGTCGTCGCCGCGGACGAAGGCCAGGACACCGGGCGGGGTGTCCAGCCAGCGCAGCGAGCCCTCGCCCAACTGAGGCAGTGAAGCGCGCAGTTGGAGGCCGTCGCGATACAGGTGCCAGAAGGAGCGGGTGTCGGCGAGGGCGCGGTCCGTGGCGTGCTCGGCGAACCACTCCGGCTGCGGCAGCCACGGTTTGGCGCCCTCGACCCCGGAGGTGAAGCCGAACGGCGAGGCCTGTCCCGACCACGGCAGCGGCACCCGGCAGCCGTCGCGGATCCGGGCCCGGCTGCCGGTGCGGCGGAAGATCGGGTCGGTGAGCACGTCGTCGGGCAGATCGACGACCTCGGGCAGGCCCAGCTCCTCGCCCTGGTAGATGTACGCGGCTCCGGGCAGCGCCAGCATGAGCAGCGCGGCGGCCCGGGCGCGGGCTGCACCGAGACCACTGCCTTCGGTGGCGGGTTCGCCGTAGCGGGTGACGGTGCGGACCTGGTCGTGGTTGTTGAGGACCCAGGTGACCGTCGAGCCCGTGCCGGCTATGTCCTGCATGGCCTCGGAGATGACCTTGCGGAAGGCGTCGGTGTCCCAGGGGGCGCTGAGCAGGTCGAAGAAGAAGGCCTGGTGGAGCTCGTCGTGGCGGACGTACTGGGCGTGCTCGCGGGCGGTGGGCACGGACACCTCGCCGACCAGGAGCCGCTCGTGGCCGTCGCGGGCGGTGTACTCCTCGCATATGGAACGCCACTGACGCCATACGTCGTGCACTTCGGGCTGGTTCCAGGCCAGCGGGTTGACCGAGTCGCGGGTGCGGGCGTCGGCCTCGGGGTCCGGGGAGTCGGGCAGCTCCGGGTGCTTGAAGAGCCCGGCGGCGACGTCGATACGGAAGCCGTCGACACCCCGGTCCAGCCAGAAGCGCAGGATCCTCTCGAACTCGGCGGGGACCTCGGGGTCGCGCCAGTTCCAGTCCGGCTGCTCGGGCGTGAACATGTGCAGGTACCACTGGCCGGGCCGCCCGTCCGCCTCCGTCACCCGGCTCCAGGCCGGTCCGCCGAACATGGCGTGCCAGTTGTTGGGCGGCTCCGAGCCGTCGGGGCCATGGCCGTCGGCGAAGTGGAAGCGGGCGCGGGCCGCGCTGCCCGGCCCGGCGGCGAGCGCCTCGCGGAACAAGGGGTGCTCGCTGGAGCAGTGGTTGGGCACGATATCCAGCAGCACCTTGATGCCGAGCCGCCGGGCGGCCGTCACCAGCAGGTCGAACTCGGCGAGGTCGCCGAAGGTCGGGTCGACGTCGCAGTAGTCGGCCACGTCGTAGCCGTGGTCGTGCT
The DNA here is from genome assembly GCF_004187715.1 of Streptomyces sp. F001. Classification (GTDB taxonomy): domain Bacteria; phylum Actinomycetota; class Actinomycetes; order Streptomycetales; family Streptomycetaceae; genus Streptomyces; species Streptomyces flavusporus. Next base: position 1,382,683 of record NZ_QZWF01000001.1, read on the forward strand.
GCGGCGAGGGATAGAAGGGGCTCAGCCAGATCCCGTCGACGCCGAGCTTCTTCAGGTACGGCAGCCCGGCCCGGACGCCGGCGAGATCGCCGATGCCGTCGCCGGTGCTGTCCAGGAAGCTGCGGACGTACACCTGGTAGATCACTGCGTCGCGCCACCAGTGGCGGGCTTCTGTGCGCTGGAGACTCACCCCGTTGACCTGTCTGTGCGAGCTGACGGTTATGCATGCATGTTAAGTAGGCATGTCGCGAGGGTGTCAACGAACAGACGGAAAGCTACTGGGAGGTTGGGCGATGAAATACTGACTTATCCGGGCATTGAGAGCACAGATGAGACGTCGGCGTTACCTAACATGTAACTCGCGAAGGGCTAGCGGCGAGAGATGGCGGCCAGCTCCCGCGCCAGCCGCCGCACCGCCGCCTCGGGCGTCTGCCGCCCGGTCATCGCGTCGTGCACGACCGCCTGCACCGCCAGGCTGACCTGGTCGTAGTGCGGGCTCTTGGGCCGTGGCGCGGCCGTGAGCACGCTCTCACGCAGGGTCGGCAGGTACGGGAACTCCCCGATGAGCTCGGGATCCTCGTAGAGGTCGGCCCGTACGGGCGGCAGTGCGCCGCGCGTGAGGACCTGGCGCTGGACGCGCTCGCCGGTGAGGTACGCGATCAGGCGCGCGGCGGTGTCGGGGTGCCGGGCGTGTGCGGTGACGGCCAGGTTGGAGCCGCCGAGGACACTCGTCCCCGGCCCGTCCGGCCCCGGCAGCGGTACGGCGCCGATCTTCCCGGCGACCTTCGAGCCCTCGGTGGAGGCACCGACGTACGCGTACGGCCAGTTGCGCAGGAAGAGCAGCCGGCCGTCCTGGAAGGCCTGCTTGGACTCCTCCTCCTTGTACGTCAGCGCCGCTTTCGGTATCCAGCCCTCGCGCACCCCCCGCGCGAGGAACCCGATGCCCTCGCGGGCCGCCGCCGAGTCCACGGTGACGCGCGCGCCCTCGTCGCCGAGGATCGTGCCGCCCGCCGAGTAGACGGCCTCGGCCGCGTTGACGGTGAGGCCCTCGTACGGCAGGAACTGGCCGGCGTAGCCGTCGAGTCCGTACTTCGGGGCGATGGTCCGCGCGGCCCGCTCCAACTCGGCCCAGGTACGCGGCGGTGGGACGCCCTCCTTCGCGAGGACGTCCTTGCGGTAGAGCAGCAGCCCGGCGTTGGTGACGTACGGGACCGCGTAGAGCTGTCCGTCGTAGGTCGCCGTGTCGACGACCGGCGGCAGGAAGGTCCCCAGCCCGAAGCGGTCGCGCGGAAGGGGCCGTATCCAGCCCGCCCCGGCGAACTCCGACGTCCAGTTGACGTCGATGTTGAGGACGTCGAACCGGCTGCGGTCGCCGCCGCGCAGGTCCGTGACCATCTGCGCATGGGTCTCGTCGGCCGAGTCGGGCAGCTCGACGAGGGTCACCTTCTCGTCGGGGTGGGTGCGGTTCCAGCCCTGGAGGAGGGGGCCGAGATAGTTGGTGAGATCTCCGGCGGTGGCGAGCGTGAGCGGGCCGCGGCCGCCTCCGGTGTCCTCCTGCGCCTGGGCGCCGGAGGCGACGTAACCGGTCAGGACCACGAGCAGAACGAGAAGGCCCCTACCGGCGGCGCGCATCCACCGCATAGGTTCCTCCCTGTACACCGGCCACGGGCACCTTCGCCCGGGTCAGAGGCCATGTATACCTGTTAGGTATGGGCGATACTAGGGCCTGGAGCACATTGCCGAGACAGGAGGACTGCACGCGTGCGCCTGCCCCTCCTGGCCCTTCTCGCCCGTGGCCCGGCCCACGGCTATGAGCTCAAGCAGGACCTTGAGCAACTGCTGGGCTCCGCGTACCCTCAGCCGAACGTCGGCCAGATCTACGTCACCCTCGGCCGCCTCGAGAAGCAGGGACTGATCGAGGGCGAGGACGTCGAGCAGTCCAGCCGGCCCAACAAGAAGGTCTACCACCTCACCGAAGCCGGGCGTGAGGCGCTGCGCGCCTGGTTCGAGGAGCCCGAGGACGAGCCGCGGGTGCGGGACGAGTTCTTCATGAAGCTGGCGCTCGCTCCGCAGACCGGTATCGCCGACCAGATCGCCCTCATCAACAAGCAACGGCGCCAGTATCTGAACACCATGCGTCAACTGTCGAAGCTGGCCGCCGCCGAGGACCGGGACAACCGCATCGCCCACCTGCTGATCGAGGGCGCGATGCTGCATCTGCAGGCCGACCTCGACTGGCTGGAGCGGTGCCAGGAAGAGCTGGAGGAGCTTCAGTGAGCAACGGTTCCGCTCCCGTGCTGCGCGCCGAGGGCCTGGTCAGGACGCACTACGGCGAGGGCGCGCCCGCCCATGCCGTGCGCGGGGTCGACCTGAGCGTGCGGCGGGGCGAGTTCGTGGCGATCACCGGCCCGTCCGGTGCCGGGAAGTCGACGCTGCTGCATCTGCTCGGCGGGCTCCAGCGGCCGGATGCGGGAAGCATCTGGCTGGACGGTGAGTGCACCGACGCGTACAGCGAGGCGCGCTGGGCGGTGGAGCGCCGGAAGCGGATCGGGATCGTCTTCCAGTTCTTCAACCTGGTGTCGAACCTGTCCGTCGCCGACAACGTCGAGCTGCCCGCTCTCCTCGCCGGGGTGCCGCCGAAGCGGGCGCGCGCCGAGCGGGAGCAGTTGCTGGCCGAACTGGGGCTCGCGGGCAAGGAGCGCAGCATGCCGGGCGAGCTGTCCGGCGGCGAGCAGCAGCGGGTCGCGCTCGCCCGGGCCCTGGTCAACCATCCGCCCCTGCTGCTCGCCGACGAACCCGCGGGCAGCCTGGACAGCAAGGGCACCCGTGAGGTGATGCGGCTGCTGTCCCGCTTCCACCAGCGCGGCCAGACGATCCTGCTCGTCACGCATGACGCGCGGCTGGCGAGCGCCGCGGACCGGGTGATCAGCTTCTTCGACGGGCGGATCGCAGACGACGCGGAACTGGACGGCGGTCCGCCCCCGCGCCGCTCCGGGATATCGGGTGTGCTGGAGCTCAGGGACTGACATGCGGGCGTACGACCATTGCGCTGCCGTCGGGCCGAGGGGCTGAGGCCCGTGCGAGCCACCCTGCGCTGGGCACACTCCGATCTGCGCACGCATCGCGGCGAGGCGCTGTTCCTCGTTCTCGCCACGGCGGGCATCGTCGTGTCGCTGCTGCTGGCCACCGCCCTCTTCGGATACGCCACCAACCCCTGGCAGCGGGTCTTCACGCAGGCCCGCGGCGCCCACGTCTGGCTGCACACCCAGACACCCGGAAGCTCGCCGCGCTGGACGGCGTCCAGTCCGTCGCCGGTCCCTGGCCCTCCGCCTCCGCCACCGTAGCCTCCCGGGGCACCCGGGCCTCCGTGGAACTGCGCGGCACCGGGAAGCTGCCCTCCGTCGGCCGCCCGCTGCTCACCTCCGGCCACTGGCTGGACCCCGCCACCCCCGACGGCGTGGTCCTGGAGAGCGGTCTCGCCCGCGCCCTGCTGGCCCAGCCCGGCGACCCGCTCACCCTGCCCGGCACCGCACGGAAGCTGACCGTCGTGGGCGTCGCCGACAGCGCCGAGCCCCGTTACCGGCCGGGTGAACAGCCCGGCCTGGTCTGGGCGCTGCCGTCCGCGGTGCCCGACCCCGGCGGACAGGTCATCGGCGTACGCCTGACGGACCCGGACGACACGGACTACGCCGTCCAGCGCGCCGTGACCCTGCTGGGCGCCGGGGCGATCGGCGAGGTCTCCACCTGGCAGCAGGCGCGCGCCGAGGCGCAGGGCGACAACCGGCTGCTCGGCCAGGTGCTGGGCCTGTTCGGTCTGGGCGCGCTGATCGCCGCCGGACTCGCCGTGCACGGGGCGATCGGCACCCGCATCCGCGGCCATCTGCGGGACATCTCCGTACTGAAGGCGATCGGCTTCACGCCCGGCCAGGTCGTCCGGGTCTTTCTGCTCCAGCATCTGGCGTACGCCCTGCTGGGCGCCGTGACCGCCGCCGCGCTCACCGAGGCGCTGGGCAGGCGGATCCCGGGGCGGTTCGGAGACGCGGTCGGCGTGTGGCAGGGGCTGCCCGGGCACACGGCCGCCCTCATCGCGGTACCGGTGGGCGCGGTGCTGTTCATCGGCGCGACCACCGGGCTCGCCGCATGGCGGGCGGGACGAGTGCCGCCGGTGCCCGTGCCCCGGCCCACGGCATCCCTCGGCGGCCGGCTGTCGGGCGTGGGGCGGCGCGCACTGGGCGTACGGGTGCCGCCCGCGTTGGTCCTCGGCTGGCACAAGGCGTTCACCCGCCGGCCCCGGCCACTGGGCACGGTCGCCCGGCTCGCGCTGCCGCTGCTGCTGATCGTGGTGGCGATGAGCGCATGGACCACCCTCGACCGCTTCCACAGCAGCCCCGAGCGGATCGGCCTGCCCGCCGCGCTGACCGTCCGGGCCGACGCGGGCCTGAACGGCCGGGACGCCCGCGCCCTGCTGGAACGCGACGCGCAGGTCGCCGCCGCCTACCCGGGCGTCGAGGTGGCCGCCCTGGTACCGGGCCAGACGGCGACCATCGCCCTGCGCGGCCTCGGCACCCGAACGGAGCCCTACCCGTACACGCTGGCCGAGGGCCGCCCCGCGCGCGGGCCCGACGAGGCGGTGGCCGGGCAGGGGCTGCTCGACCTGCTGGACGTACGGGTCGGGGACTGGGTGCGGATGACCGTCGGCGACCAGCCGCAGGTCCTGCACATCGTGGGCCGCAGCATCGAGCCGGAGAACGCCGGCCGGGTCGTCTCCACCTCCCTGGACACCCTCCGCGAGAACGACCCCGGCCTCCGCCCGACCCTCCACCAGCTCCGCCTGACCGCCGGCGCCGACCCGCACGAGGTCGCCGACCGACTCGCCACGGCCGGACGCGGCCACCTCGACGTGCACACCGTGACGAATCCGGCCGACGGGCTGTCCCCGCTGCGCGGAGTCGTCCTCGGGCTGATCGCCGTGCTCGCCCTGATCGGGCTCATCGAGCTGCTGACCGCGATCGGCGGCACGGTCCGCGAGGGCGAGCGGGACCTGCTGGCCCTGAAGGCGATCGGCCTGTCCCCACGCCAGATCACCGCGATCACGGTCACGGCCACCGGCTGTACGGCACTGGCGGCCCTGCTCGCCGCCCTGGCCCTGGGACTGCCGCTGGCGCACTGGCTGATCGACGCCCAGGGCAGATCCAGTGGCCTCGGCGCCGGCATCGCCCAGGGCCCCTCCCCCGCCCTGCTGCTGCTCCTCGGGGCGTCCGCCGTACTCGGCGCGACCGCTCTCGCCGCGCTCCCGGCCGCCCGAGCGGCCCGGCGCCGCCTCGCGGACACGCTCAGCGCGGTGGCCTGAGCGCGACTCCCGGTGTCGTCACCCGGAGACCGCGGTGACGCGCCGGTAGCTGCTGCCGTCGCGCTCGCGCACGAGCAGACCGTTCTCCACGCAGTAGCGGCGCAGCGCGGACGTGTCGTCATGGACGGTGCGGAACGCCTCGTTGACCTCGCGCTCGGTATAGCTGCGCTCGGCCGCGAAGAGGGTTTCCGTCAGATGCTCGAGCAGTTCACGGCGTACGACCGGACGGACCGGGATCGACGTCAGCCGCCCGTGGGCGAAGAACCCGGTCAGCCGCCGGGGCACGCCGGCCGCCGCCGGTTCGGCGGGGCGGGCGCGGCGGAAGACCGACGCGTCGGCCGTCAGGGAGCCGTCGGGACGGCGTTCCACGAGCCCGGCCGAGAACAGGCGCCCCAGGTGTTTGCGCACGGCGGGAGCGTCCTCCTCGCGTGGCGGCAGGTCCTGCAGCACGATGCGGGCGTACAGCTTCAGCCGTTCCGGGTCGGCGAGCGCGGCCAGGAGCTGGTCCATGGGGTTCCTTCCGGCAGGTGACGGAGCCGGAGCAGTGTCACCCGCCGGCCGGTGGCCGCGCATCCGAATAACGTCCGCGCGGCCACCCGGCGCCGACTCAACGTCCGCGCAGCTCCCGGTACTTGGCGACCAGCGTCTTGGTGGACGCGTCCAGGCCGGGCACCTCGGCGCCCTCGGTGAGCGCGGGCTCGACGCGCTTGGCGAGGACCTTGCCGAGCTCGACGCCCCACTGGTCGAAGGAGTCGATGTTCCAGACCGCGCCCTGGACGAACACCTTGTGCTCGTACAGCGCGACCAGCTGGCCGAGCACCGACGGCGTGAGCTCACGCGCGAGGATCGTGGTCGTCGGGTGGTCGCCCTTGAACGTCTTGTGCGCCACCAGCTCCTCCGGCACACCCTCGGCGCGCACTTCGTCCGGCGTCTTGCCGAAGGCCAGTGCCTGCGTCTGGGCGAAGAAGTTGGCCATCAGCAGGTCGTGCTGGGCCTTCAGCTCGTCGCTGAGCTCGGCGACCGGCTCGGCGAACCCGATGAAGTCCGCCGGGATCAGCTTCGTGCCCTGGTGGATGAGCTGGTAGTAGGCGTGCTGCCCGTTGGTGCCGGGCGTGCCCCAGACGACGGGGCCGGTCTGCCAGTCCACCTCACGTCCGTCCCGGCCGACGTACTTGCCGTTGGACTCCATGTCGAGCTGCTGGAGGTAGGCGGTGAACCTGGACAGGTAGTGGCTGTAGGGCAGTACGGCATGCGACTGGGCGCCCAGGAAGTTGCCGTACCAGATGCCCAGCAGGCCCAGCAGCAGCGGCACGTTGGACTCGGCGGGGGCGGTGCGGAAGTGCTCGTCGACCAGGTGGAAGCCGTCGAGCATCTCCCGGAAGCGGTCCGGCCCGATGGCGATCATCAGCGACAGGCCGATCGCCGAGTCGTAGGAGTAGCGGCCGCCGACCCAGTCCCAGAACTCGAACATGTTGGCCGTGTCGATGCCGAACTCCGCGACCTTCTCGGCGTTCGTCGACAGCGCCACGAAGTGCTTGGCGACGGCGGCCTCTCCCCCACTCTCGGCTTCGCTCGAGCGGGAGGTGCCCCCATCGAGGGCGGCCAGCAGCCACTTCCGCGCGGACGTGGCGTTGGTGACCGTCTCGATGGTGGTGAAGGTCTTGGAGGCGATGATGAACAGCGTCTCGGCCGGGTCCAGGTCGCGCACCGCCTCGTGCAGGTCGGCGCCGTCGACGTTGGAGACGAAGCGGACCGTCAGATCGCGGTCGGTGAAGGCGCGCAGCACCTCGTACGCCATCGCCGGGCCCAGGTCGGAGCCGCCGATGCCGACGTTGACGACGTTGCGGATCCGCCGGCCGGTGTGCCCGGTCCACTCCCCCGAACGGACCCGCTCGGCGAAGTCGGCCATCTTGTCGAGAACGGCGTGCACGGCCGGCACGACGTTCTCCCCGTCGACCTCGATGACAGCCTCGCGCGGCGCCCGCAGCGCGGTGTGCAGGACGGCGCGGTTCTCGGTCGTGTTGATCTTCTCGCCGCGGAACATGGCGTCCCGCAGGCCGAAGACGTCCCGCGCGGCGGCCAGCTCGCGCAGCAGCCGCAGGGTCTCGTCGGTGACGAGGTGCTTGGAGTAGTCGACGTACAGGTCCCCGACCTGCAGCGTGTAGCCGGAGCCACGCCCGGGGTCCGCCGCGAACAGATCCCGCAGATGGGTGTCCGCGAACTCCTCATGGTGCTTGGCCAGAGCGGTCCACTCGGGCGTCTGATTGAGCCTGGTACGGCCGTCTGCGTTCATGGTCCCAACCTAATTGATCAGCGGGAGACGTGAGCTGTCGTCGCGTCGTCGTGCCGTGCAACAACAGATACGTTCACCTTGACCACAGGTGTCAGCACCACAGGTGTCAGCCGTCGTGCCGGGCACGGCTCGGTGCCCGGCCGGAGCTCAATTCCTAGATCTCGCCCCGCAGTTTGGCGAGCGCTTCGGCGAGGATCGCCTCGCCGTCCGCGTCGCTGCGCCGCTCCCGTACGTACGCCAGGTGCGTCTTGTACGGCTCGGTGCGCGGCGGGGCCGGTGGGTTGTCCCGGTCCTGTCCGGCCGGGAACCCGCAGCGCGGGCAGTCCCAGGTGTCGGGAACCTGTGCGTCGCTGGCGAAGCTCGGCTGTGTTTCGTGCCCGTTGGAGCACCAGAAGGAGACGCGCAGACGGGGCGCGGACTCGCCGCGCTCGGCCTCGCCCATCGGCCCCGCCCCGACCCGGCTTCCTCGGATCGCGTTGCCACTTGCCACGGTCGTAACTCCCTGCGTGATGGTGCCGCGAAGCGAGTCGGCGTTTCGCTTCGCTGCGAGCGCCTCAGTCTACGTAAGGCCCAACGCGCGTCCAGTGATTGGAGTTACCGACCCCATATCAAGACGCAAGCCCCATGATAGGCCGCGCTCAGGTGCGCGTACCCCACATGGGGCGTTACGTACGGAATGTGTGTGCCGGTCAGTTGCTGACCTTCATCAGGATGCCCAGCACGACAATGCACGCGAACCACAGCAGACCGACCACCACGGTGATGCGGTCCAGGTTGCGCTCGGCGACCGAGGAGCCGCCGACGGACGACTGCATGCCGCCACCGAACATGTCGGAGAGGCCGCCGCCCTTCCCCTTGTGCATCAGCACCAGCAGCATCAGCAGCAGGCTGAAGACGATCAGGGCGATCGTGAACCCCATAACCACGGCTGGACCAACTTCCTCGGATCTGGATCGACGACGGGGTCCAGCATGCACTGCTGGACCCCGCAAGGGTACGACGTATCGCCGCTACCGCATACTCACTGGTCGCGGAAGCGGACGATCTTGACGAACTCGTCCGCGTCCAGCGAGGCGCCGCCGACCAGCGCGCCGTCGATGTCGGCCTTGGCCATGATCTCGGCGACGTTGCCGGACTTCACGGAGCCGCCGTACTGGATGCGGATCTTGCCGGCGACGTCCTGGGAGTACAGTTCGGCGATCTTGCCGCGGATCGCCGCGCAGACCTCCTGGGCGTCGTCGGCGCCGCAGACCTTGCCGGTGCCGATGGCCCAGACGGGCTCGTAGGCGATCACGATGGACTCGGCCTGCTCGGCCGCCACGCCCTTCAGACCGCCCTCGACCTGGGCGAGCGTGTGCGTGACGTGGTTGCCCGCGTCACGGACCTCCAGCTCCTCGCCGACGCACATGATCGGGGTCAGGCCGTGCTTGAAGGCGGCCTTGACCTTGGCGTTCACCAGCTCGTCGGTCTCGCCGTGGTACTGCCGGCGTTCGGAGTGGCCGACCGCCACGTAGGTGCACTTCAGCTTGGCCAGCATCGCGCCGGAGATCTCGCCGGTGTACGCGCCGGAGTCGTGCGCCGAGAGGTCCTGGGCGCCGTACTTGATCTTCAGCTTGTCGCCGTCGACCAGGGTCTGCACGGAGCGCAGGTCGGTGAAGGGCGGCAGGACGGCGACCTCGACGGCCTCGTAGTCCTTGTCGGCCAGGGCGAAGGCGAGCTTCTGGACGTGGGCGATGGCCTCGAGGTGGTTGAGGTTCATCTTCCAGTTGCCCGCCATCAGGGGCTTGCGGCCCTGCTCAGGAGCAGTCATTGAGGGTCAGTCCTCCAGTGCGGCGAGGCCGGGGAGCGTCTTGCCCTCGAGGTATTCGAGGGAGGCGCCGCCACCGGTCGAGATGTGGCCGAATGCGTTCTCGTCGAAGCCCAGGGTGCGCACGGCCGCGGCGGAGTCGCCGCCGCCGACCACGGTGAAGCCCTTGGAGTCGACGAGGGCCTGGGCGACCGCCTTGGTGCCCTCGGCGTAGTCGGGGTGCTCGAAGACGCCCATGGGGCCGTTCCAGAAGACGGTGGCGGCGTCGGCGAGCTTCGAGGCGTACAGCTTGCGGGTCTGCGGACCGATGTCCAGACCCTCCTGGTCCGCCGGGATGGCGTCCGCGGCGACGGTGGTGGGGTTCGCGGGGGCTTTGGTCTTCAGGTCCGGGAACTCGGGGGCGACCAGGACGTCGACCGGCAGGACCAGTTCGACGCCGGTCTTCTCGGCGCGCTCGATGTACTCGGTGACGGCCGGGATCTGGTCCTCCTGGAGGAGGGAGATGCCGACCTCGTAGCCCTTGGCCTTGAGGAAGGTGTAGGCCATGCCGCCGCCGATGAGGAGACGGTCGGCCTTGCCGAGCAGCTGGTCGATCACGGCGAGCTTGTCGGAGACCTTGGCGCCGCCGAGGGCGACGACGTACGGCCGCTTCACATCCTCGGTGAGCTTCTTCAGCACGCCGACCTCGGTCGCGATGAGGTGGCCGGCGTAGTGCGGCAGCCGGGCCGGGAGGTCGTAGACGGAGGCGTGCTTGCGGTGCACCGCACCGAAACCGTCACCGACGTACACGTCGGCGAGGGCGGCGAGCCGGTCGGCGAAGGCGGCGCGCTCGGCGTCGTCCTTGGACGTCTCGCCGGCGTTGAAGCGCAGGTTCTCGATGACCGCCACCTGACCGTTCGCCAGTCCGGCGACGGTGGCCTGCGCGGACTCGCCGACCGTGTCGGTGGCGAACTGCGCCTCGGTACCGAGGAGTTCACCGAGGCGCTCGGCGGCGGGCAGCAGCGAGAAGGCGGGGTCCGGGGCACCCTTGGGGCGGCCAAGGTGCGAGGCGACGACCACCTTGGCACCGGCGTCCGCGAGGGCCTTGACGGTGGGCAGTACGGCGCGGATGCGGCCGTCGTCGGTGATGACACCGTCGGCCAGCGGCACGTTCAGGTCGGCACGGACGAAGACCCGCTTGCCGTCCACACCTTCCGAGAGAAGTTCGTCGATCGTCTTCATGAGGGGACTCCTGAGAGGGCTGGTCGATCAGTACGTGCGGCAGGGCTCGGACAACGCGGTGTGCGCTGACCGAGCCCTGCTCTCACATCGAGGTGCCTGCTCCGGTGATCAGAGCTGGTTGCCGACGAAGACCGTGAGGTCGACGAGGCGGTTGGAGTAGCCCCACTCGTTGTCGTACCAGCCGATGACCTTCACGTTCTTGCCCTCCTGGACCATGGTCAGGGAGGAGTCGAAGGTGCAGGACGCCGGGGCGTTGACGATGTCCGAGGAGACGATCGGGTCCTCGGTGTACTCGAGAAGGCCCTTCAGCTCGCCCTCGGCGGCCTTCTGGAAGGCGGCGTTGACCTCTTCCTTGGTGACCTCGCGGCCGAGCTCCACGACCAGGTCGGTGACGGAGCCGGTCGGGACCGGGACGCGCATGGCGATGCCGTCCAGCTTGCCCTTGAGCTGCGGCAGGACCAGGGCGGTGGCCTTGGCGGCACCGGTGGTGGTCGGGATGATGTTCTCGGCGGCGGCACGGGCGCGGCGCAGGTCCTTGTGCGGGAAGTCCAGGATGCGCTGGTCGTTCGTGTACGCGTGGACGGTCGTCATCAGACCCTTGACGATGCCGAAGTTCTCGTCGAGGACCTTGGCCATCGGCGCCACACAGTTGGTGGTGCAGGAGGCGTTGGAGATGACGTGGTGGTTCGCCGGGTCGTACTTGTCGTGGTTGACGCCCATCACGATGGTGATGTCCTCGTCCTTGGCCGGGGCCGAGATGAGGACCTTCTTCGCACCGCCCGCGATGTGCTTCGCGGCGTCTTCCTTCTTGGTGAAGATGCCGGTCGACTCGATGACGATGTCGACGCCCAGCTCGCCCCACGGGATGTCGGCGGGGTTGCGCTCGGACAGCACCTTGATGGTGTGGCCGTCGACGGTGATCGTGTCGGCGGTGTGCGACACCTCGGCCTTGAGGCGGCCCAGGATGGTGTCGTACTTCAGCAGGTGAGCGGTGGTCGCGGTGTCACCCAGGTCGTTGACAGCCACGATCTCGATGTCTGCACCCTGCTCCAGCAGCGCGCGGAAGTAGTTACGACCGATGCGGCCAAAGCCGTTGATGCCTACGCGGATCGTCACGAACCGATCTCCTCGTTGGTACGCCGGTGTCTTGACGCCGGCGAGCTGTATGGGATGTCCCCGACCGCATCCGACCCTACCTCCCCGAGGCCCCCGGGGTGACATCGAGATGGCCCATACACGGCACTGCGGTCCGTACCCACCAGTAGGGGTACGGACCGCCCGGGCCGCGAGAGCCGATCACCCTGAATGACTACGCGGAGTCGGCGGTCGTTGACCGTCGTCGACCTTGGGAAACTCAGTCGTCGAGTGCTGCGAGTGCCTCCCCGATCAGGGCTCTGCGGTCGGCCGCCGCGGTGACGTGCTCCAGGCCGAAGCCCAGCAGCACGGTGTCGTCCGTGGTGACCGCTCCGTATGTCTTGAACAGTTCGCCGGACAGCCCCCAGTCCTTGACCACCGCGGGGCTGCCCGAGGGCGGTCCCGGGGTGCTCCAGGCGCCGAGCGATGTCTCGAAGCCCTCCGTCTGGCCCGCCGTACCGCCGATCACGACGGAGGCGTTGTCGGCGAGGACGCCGTGGCCGCCGGAGCCGGGGTCGGTGATGTAGGAGAGGGAGACCTCGACCGTCTTCCCGGCGTAGGCGGAGAGGTCGAACTCGACCTGCTGCCAGCCGTCCGAGGCGCCGGTGAAGCTGTTCCAGGAACCGCTCGTCCCGGTGGGCGTGCAGCCGCCCTCGCCCGGCGTCAGATACCGCTTGAGCGCCGGGTGGGCCTGGACGAAGTAGCCGGCCTCGCACTCGGTGGGCACGGCGGTGCCGGTGGCGCCGCCCTTCTCCGGGAGGGTGGTCCAGTCGTCCGCCCCGGCGGTGTGCGCCTCCAGGACGGCGTGGTCGTAACCCTGCTCGGTGTCCCACAGGAGCCGGGTGCGCAGCGTCGGGGCGTCGGCCGCGCTGACGGAGGTGAGGTCGATGGTCCGGGTCAGACGGTTCCAGGCGTAGTCGGAGTGCGTGACGGCCGCCATGGAGGCGCCTTCGTACGGGCCGTACGGGTTGACCGTCCCCGGGTACTGGCCCGCGCCCGCGCTCTCGAACTGCGGGAACGTCTCCACGGGCAGGGTGTCCGAGGTGACGCCGAAGGATCCGGCCGCGTTCAGCGGGTTGCCGGGCGCGTCGCCGAGGGTTCCCGTGACGCCCGCCAGTCTGCCGGAGCCGGTGAATGCCGTGGCGTTCGGCAGGGACGTGCGGCTGTAGGCGCCCAGGTAGTACTGGCTGAAGTCGTTCGACAGGGCGCCCGAGCCGAGGTCGACCGAGCCGCCGGCCGTCTCGCCCGCCTCGATCAGCCTGCCGCCCTCGTTGAGGTGGGCACGCAGTTCGAGCTGAGTGGCGACGCCGGGCCGGACCGCGCCGGTGTGGTGGACGACGGTGTCGAAGTGCTTCAGGACGCCCAGTGCGTCCGGGGCGCCCTGGGTGGCGACGTCCCAGACGAGTGCCTTCCTGCCGTTGGCCTTCAGGGCGTCCACGTACGTCTGTGCCTGGGTCGCGGGCGCCCCCTCCTCGGCGACGACGAGCGTGTCCGCGCGCGGGCGTTCGGCCACTGTGTACGTGAAGTGCTCGCTCTCGGTGCGCTTCCCGCTCTTCGTCTCGCCGATGAACCAGACCTCGACCCTGTCCCCGGGATCGCCGCCCGCGACTCTGGCCCGGTACTCGTCGAAGTGGAGGTTGTCGTCACCGCCGAACGTCTCGCCGCCCTTCCACGGCCTCAGCGCCACGTCCTGCGTACGGCCGCCGTTGATGCGGTACCTGAGCTCCTTGTCCCGCACGGACTTCCGTACGACGACGGAGACCTCCTGGTCGGCGCCGCGCGCGTACGACGTCGTGAAGGCCGCCGGTGTGAAGTCGGGGGCGTCGATGCCGACCGACGACTTCGGCCGGTCCGGCCGGGCAGCGGACTCGGCGACCGAGAGCGCGAACGGGATGTTCTTCTCGAACTCCTGCTGGATCAGCTTCTCGTCGTCCGGGAAGGTGAAGATCGACGCGCAGTCCGCGGGCTTCCAGGCGTCGTCCGGGTCGACGTTCGAGGCCGTCTGACAGGTCGACATCTCCGGTGTGAACATCGCGGTGCCGTTGATGTTGGCCGCGTGACCGTCCGCCTCGCCGTTGGTGGTGTAGAGCTCGGAGGAGAGCTGCGGGTGGTAGCCCGGGATCGCGGAGTTCTCCGGCGTACCCGCGAGGGCCTTGTAGAGCACGTCGTCCGGGGTCGGCGTGGCCACCTGCCAGCCGACCCCGTAAAGAAGGAGTTCGGCGGCGGAGTGGTAGTTGATGCCGTACTCGAAGCCGATACGCCGCTCGAAGGCGTCGAGCGCCTTGGTCTCGGGTTCGGAGTTCGGGCCGGGGCCTCGGTAGGTCTGGCTGGTGGGGTACGGGGACGAACCCTCGTCGTCATAGCCCCACTTGTAGGCGAAGTTGCGGTTGAGGTCGACACCGTCGCCGATCGTCCAGGCACCGTCGCCGTTGTTGTCGCGCATGTTCTTGCGCCACTGGCGGTCGCCTTCGGGGGCGTGGGTCCAGTCGTAGCCGTCGGGGTTGGCGACGAGGACGAACCACAGCTCGGTCGTGTCGACGATCTTCTTGATCCGCTTGTCCGTGGCGTAGTTGTCCAGGTAGTGGTGCATCAGCCGCCGGGTCATCTCCGGGGTGATCCACTCGCGCGCGTGCTGGGAGGACATGTACAGGGCGGAGGGCTTGGCTCCGTCCTTGGTCCGCTTCGCGTTCCTGGTGAGCTTGAGAGCGAGGATGTCCTGGCCCTGGACCGTCTTGCCGATGGAGACGACCTTGGTGAGGGACGGATGCTTCTGGCCGGTGCGGAGGATCTCCTCCTTGAGGCCGCCCGCTCCGCTGTACGGCCGGTAGACGCCGTCCCCGGCGGCGGCCACACGCGCGCGTGCCTGCGCCGAGAGCGTGTGCTCCTTGAGGTCGACGCCCTGCTTTTCGAGTTTCTCGGCCTGCTTGTCGGTGAGGTAGACCTCGACGGTGGCGGTGCCCTTGTCGGGAGCCTGCTCGCCGAGTTCGTGACCGTCCTGACCGGTTGCGAGCAGCAGGGGGATCTGCTGCTTGGTGACTTCGGCGCGGTAGACCTTGACCTCTTCCGCGTCGGGACCCGATGAACTGGTGCCCTGTGCCTGGGCGAAGGGTGCGATGCTCGCTCCACCGATCAGGAGCGCGCCGACAGCGAGGATCGATCTCGCTCTGTGTCTCATGAAGCCCCCTGGTACTGGATCGCCCCAGTGGCGAATAGGTGCCAGGCTCATGACAGTTCACGATCGAGTCAAGAGCGCCTCCGACACGCACACACGCCGGTGCCGACCACCCAAGTGGGCGTCGGCACCGGCGTGCTGATCGCTCGTCAGGTCATCCCGCGAGGTTGTCCGCCAGCTCCTCGGTGAGGTTGGCCTCCGTGCCCGGGATACCGAGGTCGGCGGCCCGCTTGTCGGCCATGGCCAGCAGGCGGCGGATACGGCCCGCGACGGCGTCCTTGGTCAGTGGCGGGTCGGCGAGGGCGCCCAGCTCCTCCAGGGAGGCCTGCTTGTGCTCCATGCGGAGCCGGCCGGCGGCGGCGAGGTGCTCGGGGACGTCGTCGGCGAGGATCTCCAGGGCGCGTTGGACACGGGCGCCGGCGGCGACGGCCGCGCGGGCGGAGCGGCGCAGATTGGCGTCGTCGAAGTTGGCGAGGCGGTTCGCCGTGGCGCGCACCTCGCGGCGCATCCGGCGCTCCTCCCAGGCGAGCACCGACTCGTGGGCGCCGAGGCGGGTGAGGAGGGCGCCGATGGCGTCGCCGTCCCGGACGACGACCCGGTCCACGCCGCGCACCTCGCGGGCCTTCGCGGCGATGGACAGCCGGCGGGCGGCGCCGACCAGCGCGAGCGCGGCCTCGGGGCCGGGGCAGGTCACCTCCAGGGAGGAGGAGCGGCCGGGCTCGGTGAGCGAACCGTGCGCCAGGAAGGCGCCCCGCCAGGCCGCCTCGGCGTCACAGGTGGCCCCCGAGACCACCTGCGGGGGCAGACCGCGGATCGGGCGGCCCCGGCCGTCCACGAGGCCGGTCTGCCGGGCCAGCTGGTCGCCGCCCGCGACGACGCGCACGACGTAGCGCGAACCGCGCCGCAGCCCGCCCGGCGCCATCACGATCAGCTCCGAGCTGTGCCCGAAGATCTCCAGGACGTCCCGCTTGAGGCGGCGGGCCGCCATCGCGGTGTCCAGCTCCGCCTCGATCACGATGCGCCCGCTGACCAGGTGGAGGCCGCCGGCGAACCGCAGAATGGCGGAGACCTCCGCCTTCCTGCAGCAGGTCCGGGTGACGGGGAGCCGGGAAATCTCGTCCTTCACCGCTGCCGTCATCGCCATGGGCCGATCCTTCCATGCATCCGAAAAATACGGTCGTACGCGGCAGCCAGCAGCTCCGGATCGTGCCGCGGAGTGCCGTCCCTCCGGGCCACCGGCGCCAGCTCGACCGCGGCCCCGAAACGCCGGGCGGCGTCGGTCAGCGAGTCGCGGTCGGGCACGGCGGCCTCGTCGGCCAGCACCACGTCCAGGGCGAGTTTAGGGGCGTGTCGCCCCAAAACCTCCAAATGACGCTGCGGGGAGAAGCCCTCGGTTTCTCCGGGCTGCGGGGCGAGGTTCAGCGAGAGTACCCGGCGTGCCTTCGTCTCCAGGAGGGCGTCCAGCAGTTCGGGCACGAGCAGGTGCGGGATGACCGAGGAGAACCAGGAGCCGGGGCCGAGCACCACCCAGTCCGCATCCAGGACCGCCTCGACGGCCTCGGGTACGGCGGGCGGGTCGTTCGGCACCAGGTGCACGGACTGCACCTCGCCGGGGGTGAGCGCCACGGTCGCCTGGCCGCGGACCGTCTCGATCTCCTCCGGCCGGTCCGGGTCGTGCCCCTTGACCAGGGCCTGGAGCTCCAGGGGCACGGCGGACATGGGCAGCACGCGCCCCTGCGCGCCCAGCAGCTTGCCGACCAGGTCGAGCGCCTGAACGTGGTCGCCGAGCTGCTCCCACAGGGCGACGATCAGCAGGTTGCCCACCGCGTGTTCGTGCAGTTCGCCCTGGGACTGGAAGCGGTGCTGGATGACCCGGGCCCAGGTCTGGCCCCACTCGTCGTCCCCGCACAGCGCGGCCAGCGCCTTGCGCAGGTCGCCGGGTGGCAGCACGCCCAGCTCGTCGCGCAGCCGGCCGCTGGAGCCGCCGTCGTCGGCCACGGTGACGACGGCGGTGAGGTCGCCGGTGATCCGGCGCAGCGCGGCGAGCGAGGCGGACAGGCCCATGCCGCCGCCGAGGGCGACCACCTTGGGCTGGGCGCCCCGGCGGCGCGCCCGGCCACCCCGGGGCTCGGCGAGCCGGCCGCCGCGCCCTTCCGGGGCGACCCCGCGCAGCCTGCTGAGCCGCGACGTACGTCCGGTCATTCGCGTCCCATGTCCCGGTGCACGATCACCGTCTCCACGCCCTCGGCCGCGAGGCGCGCGGCGAGCTTCTCCGACATGGCGACCGAGCGGTGCTTGCCGCCCGTGCAGCCGACCGCGATGGTCACATACCGCTTGCCCTCGCGCCGGTAGCCGGTCGCGATGAGCTGGAGCAGCTCGGCGTAGCGGTCGAGGAACTCCTTCGCGCCGGGCTGGTTGAAGACGTACGAGGCGACCTCGTCGTTCAGGCCGGTGAACGGGCGCAGCTCGGGCACCCAGTGCGGGTTGGGCAGGAACCGGCAGTCGACAACGAGGTCGGCATCGACGGGGAGGCCGTACTTGTAGCCGAACGACATCACGGTGGCCCGCAGCTCGGGCTCCTCCTCGCCGGCGAACTGGGCGTCCATCTTGGCGCGCAGCTCGTGCACGTTCAGGCTGGAGGTGTCGATCACCAGGTCGGCGTCGCCGCGCAGCTCGCGCAGCAGCTGACGCTCGGCGGCGATGCCGTCGACGATGCGGCCGTCGCCCTGAAGGGGGTGCGGGCGGCGCACGGACTCGAAGCGGCGCACCAGGGCCTCGTCGGAGGACTCCAGGAAGACGATGCGCCGGGTGACGCCTCTGCTGTCGAGGTCCGCGAGGGACTCGCGGAGGTTGTCGAAGAAGCGGCGGCCGCGGACGTCGACGACGACCGCGATCCGCGCCACGTTGCCCTGGGAGCGGGCGCCGAGCTCCACCATGGTGGGGATCAGGGCGGGCGGCGGAGGTTGTCGACGACGAACCAGCCGAGGTCCTCCAGACACTTCGCGGCCGTCGAGCGTCCGGCTCCGGACATGCCGGAGATGATCACCAGCTCGGGGATGGCCGTCTCGGGGACCCCGTTGCCTTCGACGCCCGTACCCACCTGTGCTCCGCTTTCCCGAGGCGCATCCTGCCGGGTGCGGTCCTCGCCGGTTTCCTTGTGCGTTTCCCTGGGTGCCTGATCTCGCTGGGCTGTGGGCTGCTTCTCGTGCTCGGTCATCTCTCCTGCCCCCGTCGCTCGTCCGGGGCGCCCGTGGGCACGGGCTCCCCTGGGGGACCCGCCGTCGTCTCGGGTGCCCCGTCTTCCACGTCATCCATGATCTCTCCAGTTGCCGTGTTCACGGCGGGCGCGGCCGGAGCCGCCTGGGCAAGGGCCACGGCGATGGTCTCGGCCGTTTTACGACCTATGCCTGGAACCTCGCAGATCTGGTCGATTGTCGCGGATCGCAGCTTCTTCACCGACCCGAAGTGCTTGATCAGCGCCTGTTTGCGGGTCTCGCCGAGCCCGGGCACATCGTCCAGGGGGCTCGCACGGAAGCGCTTGGCGCGCTTGGTCCGCTGGTAGGTGATCGCGAACCGGTGGGCCTCGTCGCGGACCCGTTGCAGCAGGTAGAGGCCTTCGCTGGTGCGGGGCAGGACGACCGGGTCATCGTCGTCCGGCAGCCAGACCTCCTCCAGGCGCTTGGCGAGGCCGCACACGGCGATGTCGTCGATGCCGAGCTCGTCCAGGGCCCGCTTGGCCGCCATGACCTGCGGCTTTCCGCCGTCGACGACGACCAGCTGCGGGGGGTAGGCGAAGCGCTTGGGGCGGCCGTCGTCCTCGGTGAAGGCGGTGGGTGTGCCGTTTCCGGCGGCGTCCGCGGTGCCGTTCGTGAGGTCGGGCTCGCCCTCGGCCCACTCACCGGTCTTCTCCTTCTCGGCGAGGTAGCGCCGGAAGCGGCGGGTGATCACCTCGTGCATGGAGCGGACGTCGTCCTGGCCCCGGAAGCCCTTGATCTGGAAGCGCCGGTACTCGCTCTTGCGCTGCAGCCCGTCCTCGAAGACGACCATGGACGCCACCACGTCGTCGCCCTGGAGGTGCGAGATGTCGTAGCACTCGATCCTGAGCGGTGCGCTGTCCAGCTCGAGGGCGTCGGCGATCTCCTCCAGGGCGCGCGAGCGCGTGGTCAGGTCGGAGGCGCGCTTGGTCTTGTGCAGGACGAGCGCCTGCTGGGCGTTGCGCTGCACGGTCTCCATCAGCGCCTTCTTGTCGCCGCGCTGGGGGATGCGCAGCGAGACGATCGATCCCCGGCGCCCGGTCAGCCACTCCTGCACCGGCTCCACCGGGTCGGGCAGGGCGGGGACGAGGACCTCCTTGGGGACGGCGTCGCCGCTCTCCTCCCCGTACAGCTGCTGGAGGGCGTGCTCGACGAGGGCGCCGGTGGTGATCTCCTCGACCTTGTCGGTCACCCAGCCGCGCTGACCGCGGACGCGACCGCCGCGGACGTGGAAGATCTGCACGGCCGCTTCCAGCTCGTCCTCGGCGACCGCGATCAGGTCGGCATCGGTCGCGTCCGCAAGCACGACCGCATTCTTCTCCATGGCCTTCTTCAGGGCCTCGATGTCATCGCGCAGCCGGGCCGCCCGCTCGTACTGAAGCTCCTCGGCCGCCTCGGCCATCTGCTTCTCGAGGCGACGCAGGTAGGTGCCCGTACGGCCGGTCATGAAGTCGCAGAACTCCTCCGCCAGGTCCCGGTGCTCCTCGGCGTCGACCCGGCCGACGCAGGGGGCGGAGCACTTGCCGATGTAGCCGAGCAGGCAGGGGCGGCCGGTGCGGGCGGCGTTCTTGAAGACTCCGGTCGAACAGGTGCGCACCGGGAAGACGCGCAGGAGCAGGTCGACGGTGTCCCGGATGGCCCACGCGTGCGCGTACGGCCCGAAATAGCGCACGCCCTTCTTCTTGTGCCCGCGCATCACCTGCACGCGCGGGAACTCCTCGTTCATCGTCACCGCGAGGTAGGGGTAGCTCTTGTCGTCGCGGTACTTGACGTTGAACCGGGGGTCGAACTCCTTGATCCAGGAGTACTCCAGCTGCAGCGCCTCGACCTCGGTGGACACCACCGTCCACTCCACCGACGCGGCCGTGGTGACCATGCTCCGGGTGCGCGGGTGCAGTCCCGCCAGGTCCTGGAAGTAGTTGGCCAGGCGCTGGCGCAGGCTCTTCGCCTTTCCGACGTAGATCACCCGGCGGTGCTCGTCACGGAACCTGTACACCCCGGGAGAGTCCGGGATCTGTCCCGGCTTGGGGCGGTAGCTGGAGGGGTCGGCCATGTCTCACACCCTACTGGCGAGCAGTGACACTCCGGCGAGCCTGTGGACAACGCCCACAGGTCCTGCGGGGTGGCCGGCGGACGCCCGCCCGAGGACACCGGTCGAAGCTCGGCCAAGAGGACGCCACGGTTGGGCATCAGGTGTTGTCGAGGCATGGTCAACACGCTTCAATGCGGGGGAACTCGGGAGGGCGGCGTACGGATGTGAAGAAGCCCGACGCCGACAGGGGGACCCGACACCCGCGCGAATGGTCTGACCAGCCGTTGTGATCCAGCACAGAAAGGCCCCTGCATGCCGCACGCCACACAGCACGCGGACACCGCCGCCGACGCCGCCGAAGACGTCGCCGCCGCCGCGGAACTGGACACGGTCCTGCAAGGCGGCCCCTTCCACGTCGCGCTGCGCGCCGCGATAGCCGCCCGCGGACTGCCCCTGCAGCGCGTGCAGCACCATCTGTCGCGGTACGGCGTGAAGGTCGGCGTCACCAGCCTGAGTTACTGGCAGCAGGGCGCCCGGCGCCCCCAGCGCCCCGAGTCGCTGCGTGCCGTGCGGGCCCTGGAGGAGATCCTCCAGCTACCCGAGGAGTCACTGATCCGGCTGCTCTCCGACACCGACGAGCGGGTCTCCGCGCGGCGCCGAGGGGCCCGCTCCTACCGTGCCCTCGTCGAGGCCTCGGGCGTCCTGGAACGGCTGCTCGCCGAGCTGGACACACCCCTCGACGGCGGGCTGCACATGCTCGGGCACCACGAGCACGTACGGATCGGGGCGGGTCGCGAGCTCATGGGGTGCGAGTCGCACCACATCGTGCGCGCCCACCGGGAGGGCGTCGACCGCTTCGTGGCCGTTCACCACGGCGACCCCGGATGCGCACCGGAGCGGGTGAGGGTGCACGCGCTGGAGAACTGCCGCACGGGACGCATCCGTTGGCACCACGAGACCGGGGTGCTCGTCGCCGAGCTGCTCTTCGACACCCGGCTGCGGGCCGGCGACACCTACCTCTTCCGCTACGGCGTCGAGGACGGCACCGCCGGCGCCTCGCGCGAGTACGTCCGCGGCTTCGGCCCCGCCGGCGGCCAGTACGCCCTTCAGGTGCGGTTCGCCGAGAACGCCCTGCCCGTGCGTTGCCACCGGTTCACCCAGCAGTCGGCGGCGGCCCCGCGCAGCGGCCGCCAGGAGCTGCCGCTCACGGACCGCCACCATTCGGTGCACCTCGTCGAGCCTCGGGTGCGGTCGGGGATCGTCGGCATCGGCTGGGACTGGGAGTCGTAGTGCTTCGTCAGGTACTGCCGGGGATCCTCCGGCGGATCAGGCTCCCGGCCCGGCCACGATCCTGCCGTTCTCGGTCCTGACCGGGAGTTCGCTCAGCGGCACGGTGGCCGGGGCGTGCAGCACTTCGCCGGTCGTGGCGTCGAACTCGCTGCCGTGGCAGGGGCAGACGAGTTTCGTCCCCTCCAGCTTGTTGATGGGGCACGCCGCGTGCGTGCAGATCGTGCTGTACGCCTTCAACGAGCCGTCCTCGGCCCGGCTGACCACCACGTTGTGATCGCGGTACAGCCTGGCGCTGCCCTTCGTGACCTCGGTCTCCGCGCCGAGCTCGACCGGCGCGGTGGGCGCACCGGCCGGCGCCCCGCCCCCCGGGGAACAGGCCGCGAGCCCGAGCCCGGCGACCGGCGCGAGGGCTGCGCCTCGCAGGACGGTGCGGCGGCTCGGGGTGGGGCGGGCGGGCATGGGGGTCTCCACGGGTCGGGGGCTCAGGGGCGCTTCAGGGATGGTTCGGGTGCAGGCCAGGGGTATCTGGGTGGTGCCTGCCGACGATAGCGGCCGGTGATCGAGCGGGGGCGTCTGGGGTGGGCTCGGGATCCCGGCGTAAACGCTTGCGCAAGCGTTTACGTCCGCCGCCGAATGGGATACGGTCCCGGCCAGAAGGCGCGCATCGGACCGCAGCGGGCGCGCTCGGGAGGGAACCCATGCCAACCATGGCCGACGTGGCACGCAGCGCCGGTGTCTCCGTCGCGACCGTGTCCCATGTGCTGAACGGCACCCGGCCCGTGCTCCCGGGGACCCGCCAGGCCGTCCTGGACGCCATCGACGAGCTCGGCTACACCCCGAACACCCTCGCCCGCTCCCTGGTGACCTCCCGCACCCGTTCCATCGGCCTCGCGGTGTCGGCCATCAGCAATCCCTACTTCACCGAGATCCTCCAGGGCGTCGAGGCGACCGCCCTGGAACACGGCTACAGCCTGCTCATCGCCGATCCGCACGACGACCCGCAGCACGAGCGCAAGGTCGTCCAGCTCCTGCACGAACGACGCGTGGACGGCCTGATCGTCGCGCCCTCGGCCAACCCGCGCGAACTCGTCACCTACCTGCATCGCCACAACGTCCCGACCGTGCTCCTGGACCGCCTGGTCGACCAGCCGGGGACCAGCGCGCCACGCTTCGACCAGGTCTGCGCCGAGAGCGCTGAACCGGTGGCCCGGCTGGTGAGCCATCTCGCCGGGCTCGGCCACCGCCGGATCGGCCTGGTCGCGGGCCGTCGCGGGCTCAGCACCACCGGCGAGCGCATCACCGGCTACCGCCACGGTCTCGCGGCCGCGGGGCTCCCCTACGACGAACGCCTCCTCGTACACGGCGACTCCGAGTCGGCCGGCGGCGAGCAGGCCACGGCGACCCTGCTGTCGCTTGCCGTGCGGCCCACAGCGCTCGTCACCGCCAACAACGCGATGACCATCGGCGCGCTGCGCGCCCTGCGCGAGCACGGCCTGTCCGTACCCGACGACATCGCGCTGTGCTGCTTCGACGATTTCGCCTGGGCAGACCTCTTCTCGCCCCGGCTCACCGCGATCGCCCAGCCCAGCAAGGACGTCGGCGCCCAGGCCGTGCAGGTCCTCCTGGAGCGCCTCACCGCGCCGGACCGGCCCGCCCGGACCGTGCGGCTTCCCTGCACCTTCGTCCACCGCACGTCCTGCGGCTGCCCCGAGCAGTCCGAGAAGGCCGACAAGGCCGAGCACCGAACCGCCCAGAAGGGACCCGTCTCGTGATCGTCGTCGCCGGTGAGGCCCTGATCGACCTGGTACCGCAGGGCCCGGGTGCCCTCGCCGGCCTGCAGCCGGCCCTCGGCGGCGGCCCGTACAACACAGCCGTCGCGCTCGGCCGCCTGGGCTCGCCCACGGCCTTCTGCTCCCGTACCTCCCACGACGCCTTCGGCGAGGCCCTGCTCGACGGGCTGCGCAAGGTCGGGGTGGATGTCTCGGCGGTACAGCGCGGCACGGAGCCGACCACCCTGGCGGTCGCCACGATCGACGGGAACGGCTCGGCCGCCTACTCCTTTTACGTCGACGGCACCGCCGACCGCCTGTTCACACCCCCTGACCGCCTCCCCGCCGGAGCACGCGCGGTGTCGTTCGGCACCTGCTCCCTGGTCCTGGAGCCGGGGGCGAGCGCCTACGAGAAGCTGATGCGCAGCGCGGCCGCGCAGGGAGTGTTCACCGCGCTCGACCCCAACATCCGGGCCGGGCTGATCCCCGACGCGGACGCCTACCGGGCCCGGTTCGCCGACTGGCTGCCGTCGGTGACGCTGCTCAAGCTCTCCGAGGAGGACGCCCGGTGGCTGGGCGGCACCCCGCGCGAGTGGCTGGCCGCGGGTCCCGCGGCGGTTGTGATGACCCGGGGTGGCGACGGGCTGACCGTCTTCACCGGGGACGGCGCGGAACACTCCGTGCCGGGCGAGCAGGTCGCCGTGGTGGACACGATCGGCGCCGGCGACACGGTGAACGCGGCCCTGCTGCACGGCCTGTCCACCTGGGACGCCCTGTCCTCCGACGCACTCAGAGCCCTCGGCGACGACGGCTGGACACGACTGCTGAGGTTCGCGGCACGCGCGGCGGCGATCACCTGCTCCCGTGCGGGCGCGGAGCCGCCGTACGCGTCGGAACTGGGTGAGCTGTAAGGCGGCTGACTGTGCAACGGGCGGCGTCCCGCCGGGAGTTCCCGCGGGGCGCCGCCCTTCGCATGGTTCTTGCGAGGTGTTGCTCAGGCCTTGCGGGCCCGCGTCGTCTTCTTCGCAGGCGTCGTCTTCTTGGTGACCCCGGCCGCCTTCGTGGTCGACGTGTTGTTGGCCGTCCTGGCCGTCGCCGTCTTCTTCGCCGACGCCTTGGCAGCCACCGTCTTCTTCACCGCGGACTGGCGCGGGACCTGCACCGCAGCGGCGTCGCTGATCCGGTCGGCGCCGAGGATCTCCCGCAGGAACTTGCCGGTGTGGCTGGTCGAGACCGCAGCGACCTGCTCGGGGGTGCCCTCGGCGACGACGAGGCCACCGCCGGCTCCGCCTTCGGGGCCCATGTCGACGATCCAGTCGGCAACCTTGATCACGTCGAGGTTGTGCTCGATGACGATGACCGTGTTGCCCTTGTCGACCAGGCCGGACAGCACCGTCAGCAGCTTGCTGATGTCCTCGAAGTGCAGGCCGGTGGTCGGCTCGTCCAGGACGTAGACCGTACGCCCCGTGGAACGCCGCTGAAGCTCACTGGCGAGCTTGACGCGCTGGGCCTCACCGCCGGACAGGGTGGTGGCGGACTGGCCGAGCCGGACATAGCCGAGGCCGACGTCGTGCAGCGTCTTCAGATGGCGGGCGATCGCGGGGACGGCCTCGAAGAAGTCGAGGGCCTCCTCGATCGGCATGTTCAGGACTTCGGCGATGGACTTGCCCTTGTAGTGGACCTCCAGCGTCTCCCGGTTGTAGCGGGCGCCGTGGCAGACCTCGCACGGGACGTAGACGTCCGGGAGGAAGTTCATCTCGATCTTGATCGTGCCGTCGCCCGAGCAGTTCTCGCAGCGGCCGCCCTTGACGTTGAAGGAGAACCGGCCGGGCATGTAGCCGCGGACCTTCGCCTCGGTCGTCTCGGCGAACAGCTTGCGGATGTGGTCGAAGACGCCGGTGTACGTCGCCGGGTTCGACCGCGGGGTGCGGCCGATGGGCGACTGGTCGACGTGCACGACCTTGTCGACGAGGTCGTCGCCGTCCACGCGCGTGTGCCGCCCGGGCACGTTCCTCGCGCCGTTCAGCTCGCGGGCCAGGTGCGTGTACAGGATGTCGTTGACCAGCGTCGACTTTCCGGAGCCGGACACGCCCGTGACCGCGGTGAACACGCCCAGCGGGAAGGACACGTCGATGTCCTGGAGGTTGTTCTCGCGGGCACCGTGCACGGTGAGCTGCCGGGACGGGTCGCGGGGGCGACGGATGTCCGGCATCGGGATGAACTTCTTCCCGGCGAGGTACTGACCGGTCTGCGACTCCTCGTTGGCGAGCAGTTCCTTCAGGGAGCCGCTGTGCACGACCTTGCCGCCGTGCTCGCCCGCGCCGGGGCCGATGTCGACGACCCAGTCGGCGGTCTTGATCGTGTCCTCGTCGTGCTCGACGACGATGAGCGTGTTGCCCATGTCGCGCAGCCGGACCAGGGTCTCGATCAGCCGGTGGTTGTCGCGCTGGTGCAGGCCGATGGACGGCTCGTCGAGGACGTACAGGACGCCGACGAGGCCGGAGCCGATCTGGGTGGCCAGGCGGATGCGCTGGGCCTCGCCACCGGACAGCGTGCCGGCGGCGCGGTTCAGCGAGAGGTAGTCCAGGCCGACGTCGACCAGGAAGCGCAGCCGCTCGTTGACCTCCTTCAGCACGCGCTCGGCGATCTTCTTGTCCCGGGCATTGAGCTTCAGCTCGCCCAGGAACTCCGCGCAGTCGCTGATCGACATCGCGGAGACCTCCGCGATCGACTTCTCCATGATCGTGACCGCGAGGACGATCGGCTTCAGGCGCGTGCCCTCACAGGTGGGGCAGGGCACCTCGCGCATGTAGCCCTCGAAGCGCTCACGGCTGGCGTCGCTCTCGGCCTCGCTGTGCCGGCGCTTGACGAAGGGGACGGCACCTTCGAAGGGCGTGGTGTAGACGCGCTCGCGGCCGTACCGGTTGCGGTAGCGGACCTCGATCTGTGTCTTGTGGCCGTGGAGCAGCGCTTTCCTGGCACGCTGCGGCAGGCCCGCGAAGGGGATGTCCGTCCGGAATCCCAGCGCGTCCGCGAGCGCGCCGATCAGGCGGCCGAAGTAGTCCTTGGTGTGCCCGTGCGACCAGGGGTGGATGGCGCCCTCGTCGAGGGACTTCTCCTCGTCCGGGACGATCAGCTCGGGGTCGACCTCCATGCGCGTGCCGATGCCGGTGCAGTCGGGGCAGGCGCCGAAGGGTGAGTTGAAGGAGAAGGAGCGCGGCTCCAGCTCCTCGAAGGAAAGGTCGTCGTACGGGCAGTACAGGTGCTCCGAGTACATGCGCTCGCGCTCGGGGTCGTCCTCGGGGAGGTCGACGAAGTCGAGCACGACCATGCCGCCGGACAGGCCCAGGGCGGTCTCCACGGAGTCGGTGAGGCGGCGCTTGGCGGAGTCCTTCACCGTGAGACGGTCGACGACCACCTCGATGGTGTGCTTCTCCTGCTTCTTCAGGGTGGGCGGGCTGGAGAGCTGGATCGTCTCGCCGTCCACCCGCGCGCGGGAGTAGCCCTTGGTCTGGAGATCGGCGAACAGGTCGACGAACTCGCCCTTGCGCTCGCGCACCAGCGGCGACAGCACCTGGAAGCGGCTCCCCTCCGGCAGCTCCAGGACCTTGTCGACGATGGCCTGCGGCGACTGCCGCGAGATCGGGCGGCCGCATTCGGGGCAGTGCGGCTTGCCGATCCGCGCGAAGAGCAGACGCAGATAGTCATAGACCTCGGTGATGGTGCCGACCGTGGAGCGCGGGTTGCGCGAGGTCGACTTCTGGTCGATCGAGACGGCCGGGGACAGGCCCTCGATGAAGTCGACGTCCGGCTTGTCCATCTGGCCGAGGAACTGGCGGGCGTACGAGGAGAGCGACTCCACGTAACGCCGCTGACCCTCGGCGAAGATGGTGTCGAAGGCCAGGGAGGACTTGCCCGACCCGGACAGGCCCGTGAAGACGATGAGCGAGTCCCGAGGCAGGTCGAGCGAGACGTTCTTCAGGTTGTGCTCGCGCGCGCCACGGACGATGAGACGGTCGGCCACGCCGGTCCGCACCTTTCTTGAGAGAAGTGACAGGGGCGGGGCCCCCGTGCTTTCTCAGACTAGGGGGAGCCACTGACAACGCCGGTCGGATTCCCGAGTTGCATAGCAATCCCCGACCATCCAGCATGCCCGACGCCACAGCCGACCATATAGCACGCGCATTCGATTTACGGGCCGGGTCCACCACCTTCACCCAAACGTGTGGCGGGAGCTAGGGTCGGCATCATGACTGATCACGCGCGTGACCTGGTGTCTGTACGTGAAGCGACCGAACGGCTGCTCATCGCAGTCGGCAAGCTGGACAACGCGTCCGTGTCGCAACCGTCACGGCTCCCCGGCTGGAGCCGCGGTCATGTTCTCGCCCACCTCGCCCGCAACGCGGACGCCCTCGTGAACGTCCTGGAGGGCCGTCCCATGTACGTCTCCGGTCAGGCCCGGGACGCTGACATCGAACGGGACGCGCCCCGTCCGCTGGACGTCCAGCTCGGTGATCTCCGCGAGAGCGCGGCCCGCTTCCAGGAGGCGGCGGCCGTGCCCGCCGACTGGTCGCGCACGGTGGAGCTGCGCAACGGCGTCACCGACTCCGCGTCCCGGTTGCCCTTCCGGCGGTGGGCCGAGGTCGAGCTGCACCATGTGGACCTCGGCATCGGGTACGAGCTGGAGGATCTGCCGACGGAGTTCGTGGAGCGGGAGATCGACTTCCTCGCGGACAGGTTCGCCGGTCATCCAGAGGTGCCGTCCACCCGGCTGACGGACGGCACGCGCGCGTGGAGCACGGGCAGCGCAGCACCTGAACCCGAGATCACCGTGACGGGATCCCGGGCCGACCTTCTGGGCCGGCTCGCCGGCCGCCGCGACGGAGCCGGCCTGACCGTGTCGGGCGGCCCCCTGCCGACGCTTCCACCTCTGTAGCCGACAGGCAGCTCACACTCCTCCGGGCCGGGGTCGTGCCCGCCGCTCCCGGCCGCCCATGGTGGTGGCCCCCTCGGCGGGCCCCGGCCCGGACTCCCGGCGATAGGCTGCCACCATGACGTACAGCGGACAGGTGACGGTCGGCGGCCCGGCGGACGTGCACGAGCTGAAGGACCTGATGATCACCAAGATCGCGGTGGGCCCGATGGACAACAACGCCTATCTGCTGCGCTGCCGGGCCACGGACGAGCAACTGCTGATCGACGCGGCGAACGACGCCCACACGCTGCTCGGCATGATCGGTGACGACGGCATCGCGTCCGTCGTCACCACGCACCGGCACGGCGACCACTGGCAGGCGCTCGCCGAGGTCGTGGCAGCCACGGGAGCACGCGCCTACGCGGGCCGGGACGACGCCGACGGAATCCCCGTACCGACCGACGTCCTGGTCGACGACGGCGACACCATCCGGGTCGGGCGCGTGGAGCTCACCGCGCGCCATCTGGTCGGGCACACGCCGGGCTCGATCGCCCTCGTCTACGACGACCCGCATGGGCACCCGCATGTGTTCACGGGGGACTGCCTCTTCCCGGGAGGTGTGGGCAACACCCACAAGGATCCCAAGGCGTTCGCCAGTCTGATCCACGACGTCGAGACGAAGATCTTCGACGTACTTCCGGACGAGACATGGGTCTACCCGGGACACGGCAACGACACCACGCTGGGAGCCGAGCGGCCGCATCTGCCGGAGTGGCACACGCGGGGGTGGTGACCCCCGTCCCGGGGGGCGTGAATCGCCAAACGTGCGCCCCGTGTGAATCCTCTGCACGCGTCGGCCTCCCGCGCGCACTCCCCGCGCACGCGGTTGCGCGGTCAACTGGATGCAGCCCCGCGCGGGATGACGGCACCTGCGCGGTATGGGCCGCCGGTCCCCATCGATCCCCGCCCTCGGCCGGCGGCCCGGGCAACACCCATACCCCAGCGCCACCTTGACGGCGCTTCAGGACTGTGTGTCGGCCTGTGCCGACCCGACCAGCGCCGCGACCCGCTCCACCCCGAACACATACCCCTGGACTCCGCATCCCGCGATGACCCCGTCGGCGCGCAGGGAGACGTACGAGTGGTGCCGGAACGACTCGCGCTTGTGGATGTTGGAGATGTGGACCTCCAACACCGGAAGGTCATCACAGGTGTTGAGCGCATCCAGGATCGCGACGGATGTGTGCGAGTAGGCGCCGGGGTTCATGACGATGCCGCAGTGATTCAGCCGCGCCTCGTGGATCCAGTCGACCAGCTCACCTTCGTGGTTGGACTGCCGGAAGTCGATCGTGCCGCCGTGCGCGGCCGCCGCCTTGGCGCACAGGGCCTCGACGTCGGCCAGGGTCTCGGAGCCGTAGATCTCCGGCTGGCGCTGGCCGAGCAGGTTCAGGTTGGGGCCGTTGAGGATCATGATCGGGGCGTTGGCCAGGGTGCGGGGCACGGTTCCTCCGGTCCGTTCGGGGTCGGGCGGTCCGTCGATGACCGCTGCTCAGACCCCCGGTTTATCACGCTGCACGGACCACTCCATGGGTCATACCCTCCGGGTATGACCGTGATCTCGTATCCGCCCAAGCCCTCCCCCGGCGACCGCATCGCCGTCCTCTCGCCTGGCGCGGGCCTTCCCGGTCTCTTCCCACGCCCCTTCGAACTGGGCCTGGAGCGGCTGCGCAAGGACTACGAACTCGAACCGGTCGAGTACCCGGCGACCCGCAAGATGGGCTCGACGCCGCAGGAGCGGGCCGACGACATCCACGCCGCGTTCGCCGGCCCCGACATCAAGGCGGTCATGGCGTCGATCGGCGGCGACGACCAGATCACCGTGCTGCCGCTGCTGGACCGGGAGTTGATCCGGGCGAACCCGAAGCCGTTCTTCGGGATGAGCGACAACACGAACCTGCTCATGTTTCTGCGCAACACAGGAATCGTCGGCTATCACGGCGCGACGGTGATGACCGCGCTGGGCCGCCCGGGCGCCATGGACCCGCTGACGGCAAAGTCGCTGCGGGCGGCGCTGTTCACGTCGGGCGAGTACGAGTTGAAGCCCGCCGAGCGTTGGAACGACGTCGACCGCGACTGGGCCGACCCGGCGACTTTCGAGGCGGAGCCGGAGACGCGGCCCGGCGCCGGGTGGAGCTGGGTGAAGCCCGACCGGGTGGTGGAGGGCCACAGTTGGGGTGGATGTCTGGAGATCGTCGGCTGGCTGCTGATGGCCGACCGGGAGATCCCGCACGACCTGTCGGAGTTCGACGGCGGCGTACTGCTCCTGGAAACCTCGGAGGAGATGCCGAGCGGCACGGAGGTCTTCCGCACCCTGCGGAACATGGGCGAGCGCGGGCTGCTCCAACGCTTCTCGGCGCTGCTGATGGGCCGTCCGAAGACCTGGTCCTTCGACCGCCCCAACAGCGCGGAGGAAGCCGCTCGTTACGCCGCCGGGCAGCGCGAGGCCGTCCTGCGCGTCATGGAGGCCTATGCCCCGGACACCACGATCGTCTTCGACGTCGACTTCGGGCACACCAGTCCGCAACTGGTGGTCCCTTACGGCGGCCTGGTGCGCGTCGACGGGCCCGCCCGGCGCATCACCGTCACATACTGACGGGGCCGATCACCCCCGCGCGCCCCCGTAACCCGTCGTCACTGTGGGTAGTTGACGCAACATGCGCGACGTACGCACCGTAAGGGCACCCTCCATGCTGCGGCTCGCAGCCGCCTCGCTCGCCGGAACGGCCATCGAGTTCTACGACTTCTTCGTCTACGGGACCGCCGCGGCGCTGGTCCTGGGGCCACTGTTCTTCCCGACGTTCTCGCCGGTGGCTGGGACCCTGGCCGCCTTCGCAACGTTCGGGGTGGGCTTTGTGGCGCGGCCACTGGGATCGGTGCTGTTCGGGCACATCGGGGACCGGCACGGACGCCGGCCGGTCCTCGTCGCCTCGCTGCTGCTGACCGGCGCCTCCACGGTCGCGGTCGGCTGCGTGCCCACGTACGACACGATCGGTGTGGCCGCTCCCCTGCTGCTGCTCGTGCTGCGCTTTCTGCAGGGGCTGGGGCTCGGCGGCGAATGGGGCGGGGCCGTGCTGCTGACCGTGGAGCACGCGCCTGCCGAGCGGCGAGGTCTGTGGTCGAGCTTCCCGCAGGTCGGGCCGGCGCTGGGCTTCCTGCTCGCCAACGGCGTGGTGCTGGGGCTGTCGGCCACGCTGTCCGACGCCGAGTTCGCCGCCTGGGGATGGCGGGTGCCGTTCTGGGCGGCGGGGGTGCTGGCCCTGCTGGGGCTGTGGCTGCGGTCGTCGCTCGCCGAGAGCCCCCGGTTCCTCGAGATCGACGACCACGCGCGCGTGCCGCTCGCCGAGGTGGCACGCGACCACTGGCGGCTCCTCCTGCTGACGGCCGGGGGGCTGTCCATCGGATACGCAATCTTCTACGCCGTGACGACCTGGTCGCTCGCGTACGCCACGGAGCGGCTCGGTGTGAGCCGCAGTGTCATGCTGACCTGCATCATGGGCGCGGTGGTGGTGAAGGGCTCGCTCACACCGCTGATGGCGCTGCTCGGCGACCGGTACGGGCGGCGGCCTCTGTGCCTGATCGGGTGCGCTGCCGCCGCCCTGTGGATGTTCCCGATGGTCGCGCTCCTCGCGACGGGCGCGCCGTTGCCGATGTTCCTGGGCTTCGTCGGGGCAATGCTCGCGTTCATCACGATGTTCGCCGTGATCGCCGCGTATCTGCCGGAGCTGTACGAGCCCCGGGTGCGCTGCACGGGCGCCGCGGTGGGCTACAACCTCGGCGGCGTCCTCGGGGGCGCGCTCACGCCGATCGTGGCGACGGCGCTGGCCGAGCAGGGCGGTCGGGTGCCCTGGGGCGTCGCCGCGTACCTCACCACCATTGCGTTGCTCAGCCTGGGATGCTTCGCGCTGCTCCCGGAGACCCGTCCGGTACGGGTGGCGGCGGCAGAGGCGACGGCCGGCTGACGCAGGACGTCCATGGGTGGCTCGTACGCCTCCTAGGGATTGATCGCAAGTTCCAGGTAGGCCGCGAACATCACCAGGTGGACGCCTCCCTGGAGGGGTGTGGCCCGGCCCGGCACCACGGTCAGGGAAGTCACCACGACGGTGAGCGCGAGCAGCACCATGTGGGTGGCACCGAGGCCCAGGACCAGGGGTCCGGAGAGCCAGATGGAAGCCAGGGCGACTGCTGGAATGGTCAGGCCGATGCTGGCCATCGCGGAGCCGAGGGCGAGGTTGAGGCTGGTCTGCACACGGTCGCGGCGGGCGGAGCGCAGCGCGGCGATGGTCTCGGGGAGCAGGACGAGCAGCGCGATGATCACACCGACGACGGCGTGGTGCAGACCGGCGGCCGCCACTGCGGACTCGATGGTGGGCGACACACCCTTGGCCAGTCCGACCACCCCCACCAGCGCGAGCCCCAACAGAGCCAGGCTGATCCAGGCGGTGCGCGCGGACGGCGCTTCGGCGTGGTCGTCCGCGGTGATCACCTCGCCCTGCCGGGTGATGGGCAGGAAGTAGTCGCGGTGCCGCACGGTCTGGGTCGCCACGAACAGGCCGTAGAGGATCAGCGAGGACAGTGCGGCGAAGGTGAGCTGTACGCCGGAGAACTCCGGGCCCGGCTTGCTCGTGGTGAACGTGGGCAGCACCAGGCTGAGTGTGGCGAGCGTCGCGACGGTCGCGAGGGCGGCGCCGGTGCCCTCGGGGTTGAAGACGGCCGTGCCGTGGCGCAGGGAGCCCACGAGGAGGCTGAGGCCGACGACGCCGTTGCAGGTGATCATCACCGCCGCGAAGACGGTGTCCCTGGCCAGGGTCGAACTCTTGGCGCCGCCGTCGGCCATCAGGGTGACGATCAGGGCGACTTCGATGATGGTGACAGCGACGGCGAGGACAAGCGAACCGAAGGGCTCGCCGACCCGGTGGGCAACGACCTCGGCATGGTGCACGGCGGCCAGGACCGCCCCGGCCAGCACCACGGTGACCACCGCTACGACCGCGGCCGGCAGATCCCGTCCCCAGGTGAGGACGAGCAGGACCACCGCGAGCACCGGCACGAGGGACGTCCACTGGGCCGTGAGCGACCTGAGCCGAGGGGTCATGCGGCGATCGTCGCAGACGGGCCGGGGCCCCGCATTCCGGTCGGTGTGGGCCTTGTCGTCTCGGGTTCGCTGCTTCACATCGCCTCCTCCTGCGCACGCCCTGCGCGTTGGAATCCATCACCACGGGACAGCGGTCGTCCTGGTCTCCTCCATCAGTTCGGTGGGTGCGGTCTCGGCATCAATGTCCGCACGAACGACCAAGGCGGTGGACGGCAATCCGCCGTACACCGCCCTGGCTGCGTTGCTCTCGCGTCTCCGCGCGGTCAGGCGTCGATGCTGTCCTTCGGAGCGCCCGCGCTCGGCGCCTGCGCCGCTTCGGCGGCCGCCTGCTTCCTGGAGGCCCTGAGGCTGGTGATCGTGGTGATGACCAGGACCGAGCAGATCACGCCGAGCGAGACCGGGATGCTGATCTCGGGGACGTGGACCCCCGACTCGTGCAGGGCGTGCAGCACCAGCTTGACACCGATGAAGCCGAGGATGATCGACAGGCCGTACGACAGGTGGACCAGCTTCTTCAGCAGGCCGCCGATGAGGAAGTACAGCTGCCTGAGGCCCATCAGGGCGAAGGCGTTGGCCGTGAACACGATGTACGGGTCCTGCGTGAGACCGAAGATCGCGGGGATCGAGTCGAGCGCGAAGAGCACGTCCGTGGTGCCGATCGCAAGGATCACGACCAGCATCGGGGTCATGACCCGCTTGCCGTTCTGCTGGATCCACAGCTTGGTGCCGTGGTAGCGGTCGGCCACACCGAAGCGCCGCTCGGCCGCCTTGAGCAGCTTGCTCTCCTCGTACTCCTCGTCCTCCTCCTCGGCCCGGGCCTCCTGGACGAGCTTCCAGGCCGTGTAGATCAGGAAGGCGCCGAAGATGTAGAACACCCACGAGAAGCTGGCGATGATCGCGGCGCCCGCGGCAATGAAGATCGCACGCAGTACGAGGGCTATGAGCACGCCGATGAGGAGCACCCGCTGCTGGTACTGCGAGGGCACGGCGAACTTCGCCATGATCAGCACGAAGACGAAGAGGTTGTCGACACTCAGCGACTTCTCGGTGATGAAGCCGGCGAAGAACTCACCAGCGGGCTGGCCTCCGCCGAAGACGAGCAGCCCGAGGCCGAAGAGGCCCGCCAGCACGATCCAGACGACGGTCCAGATCCCGGCTTCCTTGATCGATACATCGTGTGGCTTGCGGCCGATGAAGAAGTCGACCGCGATCAGCGCGGCCAGTCCTACGACGGTCAGGACCCACAGGGTCAGGGAAACATCCACTGCGCCTCCGGCAGTACGTAACGGCAAACAGTCAGTCAGCGTCGTCGCTGCCGGAGGTCTCTTCCACCCATAAGCGGGCCGACGCCCCGGGATCTGGCCTGATCCGTATTGACGGGTACGCCGCAGTAGTCAGGGAGTACTCCCCTCCGTGCTGAAAAGAGTACCCAATCACCAAGGAAAGGCAAAGTGGTTAGTAAAAGAATGACCAAGGATGCAGGTCAGAGCGCTTTGCATGCGCTTGGTGCAGGCGGCGGTGACGGTCACCGGTGCCACGCGCGGCGAGCCGCGGCCACCTGCGTGAGCACCTGCTGGAGCACCTGGCTGCCGGAGGGCACGACCGGCGGCTCGTACGTCCAGGCGTGCCCCACCCACGGGTCGGCGAGGTGGTCGTCAGCCACCGGAGTCAGTCGCAGAAGCGAACGCCACAGGGGGTCGAGCAGCGGTCCGTAACCCGCGGAGTCCTCGCGGTCGGCCACCATCATCAGATGGACGCCGACAGCCGGGCCCTCGTCGGCGAGATAACGCAGCTGGGTCACCGCCCGGTCGTCGAAGCCGTGCGGGAAGTCGTTGACCACCAGCAGGTGCTGGGAGGTGTCCACGCCCGGTGGCAGGGCGTCGGCCGCGCCGCCCCGCACCGCCATCTGCACGAGGTCGACGCGCTGAGTGAGTCCGGCCAGGGCGTCCGCCACACCGGCGGCACCTACGGCAGGCGGCGCCGCGAGCGCTCCGGTCTGCACCAGCGGTGCCAGCGCCTGCGCTCCGGAACCGGCCGGGTCGATCACATGCACGGTGAACTCGCCCGCCGGATGGATGGCGAGCAGCCGGGCCGCGTGGGCCACCGCCGATTCCATCGCCAGGCGCCGCAGATCGTGCGAGTCGGCGAACGAGCCGTCGAGCGCCCCGGCACGTCCGCTGTCGATCCACAGGCCGCGCTCCAGCGGCAACCGGACCAGCATCGGGATGCGCAGCTGGGCACACTCGGGCAGATGCAGCTCGCCCAGGCGCAGGGCCATCGGCATCTCCATCGGCACCCGGTAGCCGTGCCAGACGGGGTTGTCCCAGCCCGCGTACGCCGGTGGCAGCGCGGGTTCGACGACAGCGGCCTCGGCGGTGAGCTGGGCGACATCCCGGTCGAGGGCCTCTTTGGCCTGGTCGACGAGTTGGGTGTGCCGGGCGCGGGCGGCCTCGCGCGCGGCGTCGGCCTGCCCGCCGATCCGGCCGCGCGGGTCGGACAGGACCTGTTCCAGCTCCTTGTCCATGCGCGATTCGGCGAACTCGACTGTGCTGCGGTAGGCGGCCGTGGTGCGGGCCAGGTCCTCGAACATGCCCCACACCTGGTTGTAGAGCCGCTCGTCCATGGACCAGCCGGTGGCGTCGCCCGCGACGGGCTGGGCGGGCCGACCCGGCGCCGCAGGGGCGCGGTCGGCGGGGCGGGGGCGGCGCCCCGTTCTGCCGACGGGGATGGTTGTAGTCGATCGGGCCGGCGGCGGTGGGCGCGGACGGCTCCGTGAGGGCGGACGGGTCGGCCGAGGCCGGTCCTCCGGGGTAGCCCGTACGGGATCCCGCGCCGGTCTGGGGGCTCTGGGCGCCGTAGGGTGAGCCGCTCTGGTCCGGGCCGAGGGTGGGGGCGGCCGACTGCCTCGTGCGGTCACCGTCCGCCGTGCGCGGTGGGGGCGCCGCCACGGAGCGGGCCAGTCCGCGGGCCACGGCGTCGTTGATGGTGCCGGCAAGCTGGTGGGCCTGGGGCAGGTGCTGGTCGGTGAAGAGCTCGGCGAGCCCGCCTGCATAGCCCTGACCGACCGCGCGCACCTTCCAGGCACCCTGTCGGCGGTAGAGCTCCAGGGCGACGACGGCCGTTTCCGCTTCCAGGCCGGTGATCGTGTAGCTGGCGACCTCGGTTCCGTCCAGCCCGGTGACGGCGACGTAGGGGGCGGCCAGGGCACCGAAGCGGTTCGGCCCTCCCCCGACGCCGCCCGGCAGGGCGAGCAGCACATGGACGCGGTGCACCGTGTCCGGCATGGCGTCCAGATCCACCGCGAGGCGATGGTCGGCGGCCGCCTGCCGGGGGACCTCGAGTCCGGGCAGGGTGGGTGCGCCCGGGTGGGCCACCCGCTCCACTGCGTGGACCTTGCCCTGGTCGTCGCTGAGCGTGGCCACGGCCACGATCGGCGTGCCGGCCGAGACCCGGATCTCGAGACGGGCCTGGGAGAGCGGGTGGTTCTGCCCCCGCACCAGTTCGGCCGTCATCGCCTTCGTCCCCCTGTGTCGTGTCGGTGTCGTGTGCCGCTCGCCGGGCCCGTCCTAAAGGAGCGGCAGGATCGCCGGCATCAGGTCCTGGAAGGTGCGACCGTTGGCCGGGTTGCCGAGGGCCGTCATCGTCCAGCCCGGGCCATTGCGATGCACCTTCGCCATGATCTGGGCCGTGTACTGGCCGCCGCCCGCCAGCGTGTAGCGGGCGAGCTCCTGGCCGTTGGTCTCGTCGACGAGGCGGCAGAACGCGTTCTGCACCTCCTGGAAGGTCTGGCCCGTGAAGGAGTTCACGGTGAAGACGATCTGGTCGATGTGGACCGGGAGGCGCTGCAGGTCGACGAGGATCGCCTCGTCGTCGCCGCCCTGGCCGACACCGCCGACGAGGTTGTCACCGGTGTGCCGAACGGAGCCGTCGTCGCTCACCAGGTGGCGGAAGAAGACGACGTCGACCGGCTGCTTGTCCGCGAACAGGACGGCGGAGGCGTCGAGGTCGATCTCCCGGGTGCGCGAACCGAACAGGCCGCGGCGCGGGGCCGCCTGCCAGCCGAGACCCATGCGCACCGCGGTCAGGCTGCCGCCGTCGTTCTTCTGCAGACTGATGGCCTGACCCTTGGTCATGTTGACGGTCACGCGCTGTTTCCCCTCTCGAGCATTCCCCTGTTGCCGCGATGCCGCGGATGACCAGAACCCTACGCAGGGGCACTGACAGTGCCGTACCCCGGTCCGCACTTTGTGTCGGTCTTGCAACACAGCGCATTCCCGGCGAGGTCACTGAGGCCTCCGAGGCCCGTCAGGCCAGTCCCGCCTCCTTCATCTGGCGGAGTTCCTTCTTCATCTCGGAGACCTCGTCGCGCAGCCGGGCGGCGATCTCGAACTGCAGGTCCGCGGCTGCGGCGCGCATCCGCGCGGTCAGCTCCTCGATCTGCTCGGCGAGTTCGGCCGCGGGACGGTCGGTGGGCACGGTTTCCCCGGCCTTGCCCTTGGCCCGCTTGGCCGCCTTCCCACCCTTGGCCGCGTGCTCGCCCAGGGAAGGCACCGGGGCCTTGGTGCCGCGGCCGTCCTTCTTCGCCTTGCGGTAGCCCGTACCGAGCAGCTGCTCGGTGTCGACGTCCTCGCGCGCGATCTGCGCGACGATGTCGTTGATCTTCTTGCGCAGCGGCTGGGGGTCGACGCCGTTCGCCTTGTTGTACGCGACCTGCTTCTCCCGGCGGCGGTTGGTCTCCTCGATGGCCTTCTCCATCGCCGGGGTGATCTTGTCGGCGTACATGTGGACCTGGCCGGAGACGTTGCGCGCCGCACGGCCGATGGTCTGGATCAGTGAGGTGCCGGAGCGCAGGAAGCCCTCCTTGTCGGCGTCGAGGATCGCCACGAGGGAGACCTCGGGCAGGTCCAGGCCCTCACGCAGGAGGTTGATGCCGACCAGCACATCGAACTCGCCGGAGCGCAGTTCGCGCAGCAGCTCGACGCGGCGCAGGGTGTCGACGTCGCTGTGCAGATAGCGGACCTGGATACCGAGTTCCAGGAAGTAGTCGGTGAGGTCCTCGGCCATCTTCTTGGTGAGCGTGGTGACCAGGACGCGCTCGTCCTTCTCCACGCGCGTGCGGATCTCGTGCACCAGGTCGTCGATCTGGCCCTCGGTGGGCTTGACGACGACTTCCGGGTCGACCAGGCCGGTGGGGCGGATGATCTGCTCGACGACGCCGTCCCCGCGGGAGAGCTCGTAGGTGCCCGGGGTCGCCGAGAGGTAGACGGTCTGCCCGATGCGCTGCTGGAACTCCTCCCACTTCAGGGGGCGGTTGTCCAGAGCGGAGGGCAGCCGGAAGCCGTGCTCGACGAGGGTGCGCTTGCGGGAGGCGTCGCCCTCGTACATGGCGCCGATCTGCGGCACGGTGACGTGCGACTCGTCGATGACGAGCAGGAAGTCCTCGGGGAAGTAGTCCAGCAGGGTGTTCGGCGCGGAGCCGGGCAGGCGGCCGTCGAAGTGCATCGAGTAGTTCTCCACGCCGGAGCAGGTGCCGATCTGGCGGAGCATCTCGATGTCGTACGTCGTCCGCATCCTGAGGCGCTGGGCCTCCAGGAGCTTGCCCTGCTTCTCCAGCTCGGCCAGGCGCTCGCCGAGTTCCTTCTCGATGTCGTTGACGGCCCGCTCCATGCGCTCGGGGCCCGCGACGTAGTGGGAGGCCGGGAAGACGTACAGCTGCTCGTCGTCGCTGACGATCTCACCGGTGAGCGGGTGGAGGGTGGAGAGCGCCTCGATCTCGTCGCCGAACATCTCGATGCGGACGGCCAGCTCCTCGTAGACCGGGAAGATCTCGATGGTGTCCCCGCGCACCCGGAAGGTGCCGCGGGTGAAGGCCATGTCGTTGCGCGTGTACTGGATGTCCACGAAGCGGCGCAGCAGCTCGTCGCGGTCGATCTCCTCGCCGACCCTGAGCGGGACCATGCGGTCGACGTACTCCTGCGGCGTACCGAGACCGTAGATGCAGGACACCGAGGCGACCACGACGACGTCGCGGCGGGTGAGCAGCGAGTTGGTCGCGGAGTGACGCAGGCGCTCGACCTCCTCGTTGATCGAGGAGTCCTTTTCGATGTAGGTGTCCGACTGCGGGACGTAGGCCTCGGGCTGGTAGTAGTCGTAGTACGAGACGAAGTACTCGACGGCGTTGTTCGGCAGGAGCTCTCTGAACTCGTTCGCCAGCTGGGCGGCCAGGGTCTTGTTCGGGGCCATCACCAGGGTGGGGCGCTGAAGCTTCTCGATCATCCACGCGGTGGTGGCGGACTTGCCGGTGCCGGTCGCACCGAGCAGGACGACGTCCTTCTCGCCGGCTTCGATGCGCCGGGCGAGATCGGCGATGGCCGTCGGCTGGTCGCCGCTCGGCTGGTAGGGGCTGACGACCTCGAAGGGCGCCACCGTGCGTTCGATGCTGGAAACGGGCCGCATGGAATCCACCGTACGACCCCGCACTGACAACAGGCTCGGATCACCAGTTCTGCGGGGTGCGGGAGCGGTGGCGGGTCGGGTGCCGACGGGAGCGGAGCGCGATGCGGCGGGACTGGTGGGGCCGGTCGGGCGCGTGGGCCGGGACGCCGGGCTTGTCTTCGGCTCGCGGCCAGTGGGGCTTGCCCATGACCATGAGGGGGTCGAACAGCACGACGACGCCCGCGAGGCAGAGGAAGGCGAGGGGGCCGATCAGCATGGGGGCGAGCAGCGCCGCCGGTGAGTCGCCCGTGGACGGGTCGGCGGGGGCGTGGAGGTGGACGCTGAGGGCTGCCATGCCCGTGTAGTGCATGCCGCTGACCGCGAGCCCCATGACGAGGCTGGCGCCCACGC
The DNA here is from genome assembly GCF_004187715.1 of Streptomyces sp. F001. Classification (GTDB taxonomy): domain Bacteria; phylum Actinomycetota; class Actinomycetes; order Streptomycetales; family Streptomycetaceae; genus Streptomyces; species Streptomyces flavusporus. The sequence goes on from NZ_QZWF01000001.1 coordinate 1,422,918, forward strand.
TCCACCACAGTCCTCTGACCTGTCCGGCCGCCCACAGGGCGGCCGTGGCGGCGACCATGGCTATGACGACGGAGGCGGCGACGGTGAGCGTGTTGTACTCCAGTTTGCCGTTCAGCTGCATGCCGGCCATGCCCAGGTAGTGCATCGACGCGATACCGAGGCCGGTGATGGTGCCTCCGGTGAACAGGGCGGTGCCCCTGGCACCCCGGTAGCCGACGATGAAGATCCCGAGGCCGACCATCACGATGGCGATGCCCAGGCTGGCGTACGTCATCGGTTTGTCGTAGTGGATCGGCGCTTCTTCGACCTTGAAGCCCATCATCGCGATGAAGTGCATGGTCCATATGCCGGAACCGATCGCCGCGGAGCCCAGGGCGAGCCACCCGGGGCGCCAGGAGCCGGCCACGAGCATGGATCTCGTGGTGCAGCGCAGGCCGAGCGCACCGCCGAGGCATGCCATGAGGTAGGCCACCACGGGTGTGACGAGGCCGTAGCTGAATCCGTCGACCGTGCCTTGCATGCGCGGCTGCCTTTCCGCCCTCTTCCGTCCCGGAATGCCCTGATGTGCGCCCCTCCCAGGACCGCAACGAACGGTCAGGGTTGAGGCAGAGAGTATGACTCGCACCGGAATGCTCGAACGATTTTCCGGCAAAGAAACACGTCCCTGCCTCAGTTGTGCCGCTACGGTGAGCGGTCTCGGGCATCACCATTCAATCTGTGGCCATCCTGTACTCCTCTGGCATTGACCCTCTGCTGTCACGGTGGAGCCGTCCGTGATTCTTCGACGCGAGGAGTACGCATGCACGCGCGCGCAGTTGCCGCCACGACCACCGCGCTCCTGGGGACCGTCGCCCTGTTGCTCCCCGCCGACGCCGCCGCCGACGCCGACAGTGCTGCCGAGCAGCCTGTGGTCATCGCCCACCGGGGCGCCTCGGCGCAGGCGCCCGAGAACACCCTCGCCGCCGTCGACAAGGCGGCCGAGCTGGGCATCCAGTGGGTCGAGAACGATGTGCAGCGGACCAAGGACGGCGAGCTCGTGGTGATCCACGACGACAGCCTGCAGCGCACCACCGACGTGGAGGAGGTCTTCCCCGACCGCGCGCCCTGGAAGGTGAAGGACTTCACGGCCGCCGAGATCGCACGCCTCGACGCGGGGAGCTGGTTCGCCCCCTCCTACGCGGGCGCGCGCGTGCCGACGCTCAAGGAGTACCTGCGTCGAGTCGAGCACCATCACCAGAAGCTCCTTCTCGAAATCAAGAAGCCGGAGCTGTATCCGGGAATCGAGCAGCAGACGCTCAAGCTCCTCGGCAACGAAGGCTGGCTCGACCGGCAGCACCTCACGGGCCGGCTGATCGTGCAGAGCTTCAGCGCGGACAGTGTGCGGGCCGTCCACGAGCTGAAGCCCGCCGTCAGGACGGGTTTCCTCGGGACACCGTCCATGGCGGAGGTTTCCGGGTACGCGCGCTTCGTCGATCAGATCAACCCGTCGTACGGGACCCTCTCGGCCCGCTATGTCTCCGCCGTCCGCGGCTTCACCGGCGCCCACGGCAGGCCGCTGGAGGTCTTCACCTGGACCGTGGACGACGCGGCCACCGCCCGGCGGGTCGCCAGGTACGGCGTCGACGGCATCATCACCAACAAGCCCGACGTGGTGCGCGAGGCCCTCGGCGGGGAGTGACGGGTCCGGGGCCGGTCGCCGGTCATTGTCAGTGGCGGGTCGTACGGTAGGCGCATGAACAGCCATGGGCAGGACGAGCAGCAGGTCGTGTGGACCGTCGTCGACAGCGACATCGGTCCGCTGCTGCTGGCCGCGACGACCGAGGGCTTGGTCAACGTCGTGTTCCACGCCACGGACGCAGTGCGCGACAGGGCGCTCGCCCGGCTGGCGTCCCGGCTGGGCGCCGAGCCGGTCGAGGCACCCGGCTCTCCCCTGCTGGCCGAGGCGATACGTCAGGTGGAGGCCTACTTCGCGGGTGAGCGGCGGGACTTCCGGCTGCCGCTGGACTGGTCATTGATCTCGGGCTTCAACCGTCAGGTGCTGCGCGAGCTGGCGTCCGGCGTGCCGTACGGCACGGTGGTCGGTTACGGCGATCTGGCCGACCGGGTCGGTCAGCCGGGTGCGGCCCAGGCGGTGGGCATGGCGATGGGCTCCAATCCGCTGCCGGTGGTCGTGCCCTGCCACCGGGTCGTCGAGAGCGACGGCGGCATCGGCGGGTTCGGCGGCGGTCTGGAGACCAAGCGGAGGCTGCTGGCGCTGGAGGGCGTGCTGCCCGAGCCGCTGTTCTGAGGCCCGGCCCCACTCACGCGTAGTGACGTGCCTCCAGAACGTTGCCGTCCGGATCGCGGAAGTAGAAGCTGCGGGGCGCCTTGCCGCGTGCGCCGAAGGAGTCGCGGGAGATGTCCGAGACGGGGACCGAGCGCTCCTCCAGGCGTGTGCGCAGTGCGTCGAAGTCGTGCTCCGACAGTGCCAGGCAGACGTGGTTGACCGGGTGGCCCGCGCTCCCGGCGGCGTCGGGGAGCATGTTCATGCGTTCGGCCATGCTGAGAGGTGCGAGGTCGAAGATGGTCTCGTCATTGAGGCGTACGGAAGGGAAGGACACCTTGCCCGCGGCGAACTCGGTGACTCTCAAGGGCTCCAGGCCCACCGCCTTCTCGTAGAAGTCTGCGGCGGCGGCCGGGTCGCGCACCCACAGGACGACGTGATCGAGACGTGTCGTGTTGTCCGTCATGCTCCCCAGGCTGGTGTCGTCCCTCACCGGCCGCAAGGGTTTGACTGGGCCCGCCGCCCGCCAGAGATGAGGGAAGACCGACAGACAGGAGGCAGGCGCGTGACGCTGGTGGTGTCTGAAGAGGTACGGGAGGCGGTCCACGCGCGCCGGCCCGTGGTGGCCCTGGAGTCCACGATCATCGCGCACGGGCTGCCGCGGCCACGCAATCTGCAGGTGGCGCTCGAGCTGGAGGAGGCCGTACGGCAGGAGGGCGCCGTCCCGGCGACGATCGCCGTGCTGGACGGACGGCCCCGGGTCGGCCTGGACAAGGAGCAGCTGGAGCGGGTCGCCAGCGAGGACGGGATCCGCAAGCTGGGCCACCGTGACCTGGCCCTCGCCGTTGCCTCCGGGGCGAGCGGGGCGACCACGGTCTCCGCGACCGCGCTGCTGGCGGCGCTGGCCGGAGTGCGGGTCTTCGCCACCGGCGGGCTCGGCGGGGTGCACCGGCAGTGGACGGTGACGCAGGACGAGTCCGCCGACCTGGGCCTGCTGGCGCGCACGCGGATCACGGTGGTGTGCGCGGGGGTGAAGTCGATCCTGGACGTACCGGCGACTCTGCAGCGGCTGGAGACACTGGGCGTCGCGGTGGCCGGGTACGGCACGGACCGTTTCCCCGGCTTCTACCTCTCCGACTCGGGACACCCGGTGGACTGGACCCTGGACAGCCCGCAGCAGGTGGCGGAGGTCATGCGGGCCCAGGACACGCTCGGTGTCCCGGACTCGGCGCTGATCGTGGCCAACCCCGTTCCGGAGGCGGAGCAACTGGATCCCGGGCTGCACGCACGTGTGCTCACCGACGCGCTGCGGGCCTGCGAGGAGGAGGGAGTCAGCGGCCAGGCCGTCACACCGTTCCTGCTCGACCATCTGGTACGACACACCGACGGTGCCTCGCTGCGGGCCAACCTGGCCGCAGTACGCGGCAACGTACGGCTGGCGGGGCGGATCGCGGCGGCCTGGGCCGGCGCGTGAGCGGCTCGGGGACGCCGGGGCAGGGGGCCGCTTCGACTCGCCGGGGTTCCCCGAGCGGTGCGCTGCTGGTGGTCGGGGACGTGGTGACGGACGTCGTTGCCCGGCATCGAGGGCCTCTGGCCGCGGGCACCGACACAGCCGCCGTGATCCGGACGGTGCCTGGTGGCGCGGGCGCCAATGTGGCCTGCTGGGCTGCCCATTGGGGTTGCGCGGAGGTGCGGCTGCTCGGGCGGGTGGGGAAGGACGCGGCGGATTGGCACGAGCGGGAGCTGGCCGCCGCCGGAGTGCGGTCACGTCTGGTCATCGATCCGCAGGCGCCGACCGGGACGGTGATCTGCCTCGTCGACACAGGCGCTTCGGCAGAGCGGACGTTCCTCACCGACAGCGGTGCCTCGCTGCGTCTCGAGCCCGGTGACTGGTCGGACACCTTGCTCGACGGCGTCGCATGGCTGCATCTGTCCGGCTATCTGCTCTTCTCCGAGCAGAGCTGTGCGCTGGCGGCGCTGGCCCTGGCATCGGCACGCGCACGTGGGGTGCCGGTGAGTCTGGATCCGGCGTCGGCCGGTTTCCTCGTGGAGCTGGGCGTCGACCGTTTCCTTGCGTCGGTCGAAGGGGTGGAGGTCCTGCTGCCCAGCCGGGACGAGGCGTGCCTGCTCACCGGGTTGCCGGATGCGGCGGACGCGGTGGCGAAACTGAGCCGCCACGTCCCGCTGGTGGTCGCCAAGCAGGGGGCGGACGGGGCTCTGGTCGCCCGCTCCGGGACCGTGCACAGTCGGGTGCCCGCCGCACCCGCGAGGCCCTTGGACACCACCGGCGCCGGCGACGCGTTCACGGGCGCGTTCCTCACCGCCCTCCTCGCAGGCGCCGAGCCCGAGGCCGCGGCGGCGGACGGGTGTCTGGCGGGTGCGCGGGCGGTCGAACAGGTGGGCGGCAGGCCTCCGGTGAGCAGCTGACAGCAGGCAGAACGGCGAGCCTGGTCCGCCTTGTCGACCGCCTCCTGGGTGCGGCAGTTCCCCTCACGTCCACCCCTTGCGTCCCACGCCGAAATCATCGGAACCGCGGCAAGATCCATGGTGTCGGAGGGTGGTGAGGGCCTCGGAGCGCGCTCCCGCCCCGGACTGCCGGTTGTCCAGGAGAGACCCGTCCATTGACGTCATACCGAGATCATCCCATTTATCCGACTTGCCGGGAGGGGGCGACGCTCCGGCACGACGGGAGGTCCACGATGAGGTGGACGAGGTGGACGAGGTATCGGGCGCCGGGCGCATCGAGACGGGCGGTCGGCCCCGTGCCGACGCCAGGTGGCGTAATTCCCGCCACGGGACCGCCACAGGCCCCACGGGCCAACTCTCGTTGTCCACAGGCCGGAACCAAGCGGAACCCGTGGTTTCCACAGGCTTACCCGCCGCTCACGCGGCCCTGGCACACTGGCGCGACAGGCGCAGGATGCGGCGCGAGGGGATCCGGGCAAGGAGATCCAGATGTCCATGGCAGGGAATCTGCGGAAGGTCACGAGCCTCGGCACGGTCGACGGCCTCCGCAAGGTGGCTCGGCTGGCCCGGCGGCGCAGGCGTGTCGACCTGAGCCACCCCGCGCGATCCCCGCTGGGTTCCTCGGTGGTCAACTGCGTGGCGTACGAGGAAGGGGGCCGCGTCCCCGTCGGCGGCGACCTGGTCGACACGGTGGAGCGGGTGCGCAAGAGCGGTGACGGTTTCGTCTGGCTCGGTCTCCACGAGCCGACGAACCAGGAGTTCGCCGGCATCGCCGAGCTGTTCGACCTGCATCCGCTGGCCGTCGAGGACGCGATCGAGGCACATCAGCGCCCGAAGGTCGAGCGGTACGGCGAGACGCTGTTCGCGGTGTTCAAGACGGTCTGCTACGTCGAGCACGAGGAACTCACGGCCACGAGCGAGGTGGTGAACACCGGCGAGATCATGGTGTTCGTCGGCCAGGACTTCGTGATCAGTGTGCGGCACGGACGGCACGGTTCGCTGGGCCCGCTGCGCGAGGAACTGGAGGCGGAGCCCGGCCAGCTCGCCAAGGGGCCGTCCGCGGTGCTGCATGCGATCGCGGACCATGTGGTCGACGACTACCTCAACGTCATCGACTCGGTACAGGCCGACATCGAGCACGTCGAGACGGATGTCTTCGCGGAGAACGGCGCGCGAGCGGATCCCGGCCGCATCTATCAGCTCAAGCGTGAACTCCTGGAGCTGAAGCGTGCGGTGGTCCCACTCGGCCGTCCGCTCGCGGATCTCGCCAACCGGCCGATCCGGGTGGTGGAACCGGAGATACAGGCCTACTTCCGCGACGTGTCCGACCACCTGCAGCGGGCCACGGAGCAGATAGCCGCCTTCGACGAGCTGCTCAACTCGATCCTGCAGGCCCACCTCGCCCAGGTGACGGTGGCGCAGAACGAGGACATGCGGAAGATCACGGCATGGGCCGCGATCGTCGCGGTGCCGACGATGGTCTGCGGGCTCTACGGAATGAACTTCGACCACATGCCGGAGCTCCACTGGCGATACGGCTACGGCATGGTCATCGGCGTCATATCCCTCGTCTGCCTGGTGCTCTACCGCGGTTTCCGGCGCAACGGCTGGCTCTGAGCGGGCCCGTGATGCGCGCCGGACGGGGCCGCGGTGCCGGCGAGGCGGGGCAACGGGTCAGCGGGCCGTGCTCCTGGCGTAGACCCGCTCGGCCCAGGCGCCGATCTGGTCCTCCGTCAGATGCTGGGCCAGGTCGGCCTCGCTGATCATGCCGACCAGTCGCTTGTTCTCGATGACGGGCAGACGGCGGATCTGGTGGTCCTCCATCTCCTGGAGCACCTCGCTGACATCGGCGCCGGCGTCGATCCAGCGCGGCGTGCCCTTGGCCATCTCGCCCGCCGTGACCTTGGACGGGTCGTGACCCATGGCCACACAGCCGACCACGATGTCCCGGTCGGTGAGGATGCCGCAGAGCCGTTCGTTCGCGTCGCTGATGGGCAGGGCTCCGACGTTGAGCTCACGCATCAGCTGGGCGGCACGGTCCAGGGTCTCGTGGGCGGGGATCCACTGGGCACCACGGTGCATGATTTCTCCGGCGGTGGTCATGGGTACCTCCCGGTGCCGGACGGCCGGCGCGGCGCAGGACACACCGCTAGTCCCGGCGCCCTACATTCTCGCCGGGTCGCGCGGCGCACGCACCCGGAACTCCGGCAGCCGGAGCGGGCACGGGGAGGCGCTCACGGAGGGGATGGATCACGTACTCCGCTCAGCCGTTCCAGGCCGGGCGGCGCGGATCGTCGAGGCGTACCAGGAGGTCGGCCGTGCCGGCGGGATCGGTCTCGTGCTCGTAGCGCTCGAACGCGGGAAGGGTCCAGTGCTCGGGCTCGGGCGTACGGCGGCGCAGGGCGCCCGGCGACAGGAAGAGGTGAACTGTCAGATCGAAGGGGAACCAGTGGCGCAGGAGAAGGGGACCGTGCAGCAACAGGAGACCGCCGGGAGGGAGCTGGACGTACGGGCTGCGGGTGGCGCGGTCGGTGACCGGGTCCAGGAGATCGGGCAGGACACGCCCGTCGCCACCGGGTTCGAGAGGGCCGAAGACCTCGCGCCACAGTGCGCCTGTGTCGAACCAGCCGTCGTAGTAGGCGTCCACGTCCTGGTGGCCGTGCTCCAGCCGGAGGGAGGCGGGGCGCAGGAAGCCCTCCGTGCCGACGACCAGCGACGGGCGGCCGCGCATACGCAGCGCCTCGTGGACGCGCTCGGCGAGGTCTCCGGGCCGGGCCGCCGGGGCACCGTCGAAGGCGATCCGCGGCCAGGGACCACCGTCGGTCGGCTCCAGGTCGAGCAGGCGCTCGGCGAGGCGGTCGCCGAGCCGGTCCCAGGTGATCGCTTCGAGTCGCACAGGGCCATGATGCCGCGCGCTGCCGAAAGCACCGATGGCCGGGCGCCGGGCTCTCGGTGCGGTCGGCGGCGGAGAGTCGCGAGTGAGCCCAGGTGCGGGGAGACGGGTGAGGTGAGGTGCGGTACGAGGTCGGCGGTACGGCGTAGATCCCGGGGGTCCGCGGGCATGAAGCGGACATGGCGGATCATGAAGCGAATATGACGGACAAGGCAGTGCCCGTGACTCCTTCGTCCCGCACCGGACTCGTCGCCATCCAGCCCCTGAAGAAGAAGCGCTGTGCCGCGTGCCGGCGGGGACCGCTGTCGCTGCTCGTCCTGGAGGAGGGCGTGCCACGGTGCCTCGACTGTGCCGACCTCGGGCACCTGGTGTTCCTGCCGCGCGGGGACACCGCCCTGACCCGCAGGGCGCGCGAGGAGAGCACGCTGTCGGTGATCGTCATGCGGTTCAACCGGCGCAAGAGCCGGTACGAGCGTCAGGGCGTCCTCGTCGAGGAGGAGGGGCTCGCCCGGGCCGAGGAGCGGTGTCTGGCGGACGCGGAGGCGCGACGGCGGCGCCGGGCGAGGGACGCGCAGCGCAGGGCGGTCGAGGACGACCGGTTCACGGAGGCGTTCGCGGCGGAGATCCTGCGGCTGTTTCCCAGGTGTCCGGCTGAGCGGGCGCGGGCGATCGCCGCGCACGCGTCCGTGCGGGGCAGCGGGCGGGTGGGCCGAGAGCGCGGCGGCGGGCTCACCGAGGGGGGGTGACATCGGCGGTCGTGGCGGCCGTACGGCATGTGGACACGCCGTACGACCAGCTGCTGATGAACGGGGTGGCGAGGTACGAGGCACGGCGGCGGACAGCGGCGGCGGTGGACGGTGCTGCGGGAGTGGCGGGAGGCGGCGTCCGGCTTTCCGCAGTAGTCGCAGCCGTTCCAGCCATGGGCAGGTGGCGGCGCCGGCAGCGGATCGGCGTACGGCACCCACCCCTCCCCCGGCTCGGCCGGCCTCACATGGCCCGCCCCAGCCTGGACGCTCGCGTATGTGGGCGCGGCGATGGGGCATGGTCCGGGTTCTCGTGCGGACATTCACTGGTGGTGAGCAGTGAGCAGTGAGCGGTGAGCGGTGAGTCGTGATCAAGGATGGGCTGGGCGCGGGCCCGGTCCGAAGTGGGAGATGAGGGGCAACATGATCAATGGGCCGTACTTCGTGCTGACGGTGCTGGGAGTGCTCGGGACGGGCCTGGTGGCCGGGGTCTTCTGCGCCTTCTCGACGTTCGTGATGCGAGGACTCGCCGCGCTGCCGCCCGCACAGGGCGTGGCCGCGATGAAGGCGATCAACGTGACGGCCGTGCAACCGGCTTTCATGATCGTGTTCCTGGGGTCGGCGCTGCTGTGCGCGGTGATCGCCGTGGTGACGTTGGTGGTCTGGCCGGAGGAGGGGGCGGTGGAGGTGCTGCTGGGCAGCGCGCTGTATCTGATCGGCTCGTTCGGCGTGACCGTGGTCGCGAACGTGCCGCGCAACAACGCGCTGCTCGAGCTGGACGCGGGGACACCGGAGGCAGCCGCGTACTGGCCCACGTATGTCAGGGAGTGGACGGCGTGGAACCACGTCCGCATGATCGCCTCGGCTGCCGCGGCGGTGCTGTACGTGCTGGGGCTCACGTGACGACGCCCGCGAGGTCGGAAGGCTCCCGGTCAACCCGCCAGAAAGCGCTGTCCCACGCTCTGCACCCGTGGCCGACGGGACGTATCGTGGCCGAAAGAGCGCCGCCCGAAGACGCACGGCCTGTCGTACGCGTACGCAAGGAAAACGGCCATGGGCGATCCCAAGGGTTTTATGACCACCCCCCGCGAGGAATGGCCCCGCCGGCCCGTCGAGGAGCGGGTGCGGGACTGGAACGAGGTCTATGTCCCGGGGGCGCTGCTGCCCATCATCAACAAGCAGGCCGACCGCTGCATGGACTGCGGCATCCCGTTCTGCCACGAGGCCTGCCCGCTGGGCAATCTGATCCCGGAGTGGAACGATCTGGTCTCCCGCGACGACTGGCGGGCGGCGAGCGACCGGCTGCACGCCACCAACAACTTTCCTGAGTTCACGGGTCGGTTGTGCCCGGCGCCGTGCGAGGCGGGTTGTGTGCTCACCATCAACCAGCCGGCGGTCACGATCAAGAACGTCGAGTGCGCGATAGCCGACCGGGCCTGGGAAGAGGGTTTCGCGCCGCCGCGGCCGCCCGAGCGGCTCAGCGGGCGGACGGTCGCGGTCATCGGGTCGGGGCCCACCGGACTTGCCGCGGCTCAGCAGCTGACCCGGGCGGGCCACACCGTGGCGGTGTACGAGAAGGACGACCGGCTCGGCGGGCTGATGCGGTACGGCATCCCGGCGTTCAAGATGGAGAAGCACCATCTGGAGCGGCGGCTGGAGCAGATGCGGGCAGAGGGGACCAAGTTCCGTACGTCGACGGTGATCGGGCGGGACATCGGGGCAGCGGAGTTGCGGGCGCGCTACGACGCCGTGGTGATCGCGACCGGGGCGACCGCGTGGCGTGAACTTCCCGTTCCGGGGCGGGGGTTGGCCGGTATCCATCAGGCCATGGAGTATCTGCCGCTGGCCAACCGGGTGTGCGAGGGGGATCTGGAGGTCTCCCCGCTGTCCGCCGTCGGCAAGCATGTCGTGATCGTCGGTGGTGGTGACACGGGAGCAGACTGTCTCGGCACGGCCGTACGCGAGCGTGCCGCCTCCGTCACACAGCTGGACATCTACGCCCAGCCCGGCGCCGAGCGCGACGAGGACGCCGAGCCCTGGCCGACGTATCCGAAGATCTACCGGCTGTCGGCCGCGCACGAGGAGGCCGGTGCTCTGCGGACCGCGCCGGCGGCGGACGCCGACGCCCGGTTGTTCGCGGCGTCGACGCTCCGCTTCACCGGTGACGCCGACGGACATGTGCGGTCGTTGCACCTCGTCGAGGTGGACGCGCAGCGACGCCCGGTGCCGGGCACCGGGCGGGTACTCCCGGTCGACCTCGTGCTGCTGGCGCTCGGTTTCTCCGGGCCCGACCGGGCGGACGGCCTCATCGACCAGCTGGAACTGGCGTTGGAGCCGCGCGGCACGATCGCACGGGATGCCGGATTCGCGACCAACGTCCCGGGCGTGTTCGCCGCCGGAGACGCCGCGCGCGGGCAGTCGCTGATCGTGTGGGCGATCGCGGAGGGGCGGGCGGTGGCGGCGGCCGTCGACCGCCATCTGACGGGGAGTTCACAGCTGCCGGCGCCCATAGGGCCGTATGACCGGCCCATGAGGGTCTAGGCCTGTCGTCAAATTCCCGCCTGCCTGGCGGGCGGACGACGGGAATTTGACGACAGAGCCTGGTGCCGCGGCACCAGCTCGGCGCTGGACGCGCTGTGCGGGTGCCGCCGCGGTGAACGACGCCCAAAGCCCGCCCGGCGCCCCGAGCCCGAAGTCCCGTCGGCCTCACCCCCACAGCCCAGCCCTGGTCGGCAGCCCTACGGCTTGCGCCCCACCGCCCCGTACCCGGGAATGACCCCGTCGTCCTGCCCCGGCACCGGCTCCCCCAGCTCCGGATGCCACTCGTGGACCACGGAGACCCCCGGTTCGACCAGTTCCAGTCCGTCGAAGAACCGGGCGAACTCGGCGCGGGAGCGGAGGGCCAGGGTGACGCCCGCGGCCTTCAGTTTCGCGGTTGCCGCCGCCGACTCCTCTGGCGTGAAGTCGGCGGTGGCGTGGGTCATCATCAGGTAGCTGCCGGAGGGCAGTTCGGACAGCAGGCCGGCGACCAGCTCGTGCGCGCCGTCCTCGTCGGAGACGAAGTGCAGCAGCGCGACGAGGGAGAGCGCCACGGGCCGGCCCAGGTCCAGGACCTTCCTGGCCCCCTCGATGATGGCGGCCGGATCCCGCACATCGGCCTGCAGATACTCGGTCACGCCCTCGGGCGTGCTGCGCAGCAGGGCCGCCGCGTGGGCCAGCACGATCGGGTCGTTGTCGCAGTAGACCACGCGCGCGTCGGGCGCGATGGCCTGGGCGACCTGGTGCAGGTTCGGCTCGGTCGGGATGCCGGTGCCGATGTCCAGGAACTGCCGTACGCCGTTCCCGGCCAGCCAGCGGGTGGCCCGGTGCATGAAGGCACGGTTGACGCGCGCCATGACCGGCACGCGCGGGTCGAGGGCCAGCATCTGCTTGCCCATCTCCTCGTCGACCGGGTAGTTGTCCTTGCCGCCGAGGTACCAGTCGTACATGCGCGCGGGATGCGGCTTGCTGGTGTCGATCTGGATGGCGCCGGTGGGGTCCTGCCCGGTCATGAGCCACTCCGTAAGCGTCGAATGCGATAGGTGATCAATTCACTGCTCAAATCGGTACTCTTCATCAGTCAGATCGCTTCAGGACAGCAGAAAGTCCGCCTCCCCCGCCTTCGCGCCCTTGATGAACGCGGTCATCTCGTCGGAGGTGTAGATCAGCGCCGGTCCGTCGGGGTCGGTGGACTGCCGGACCGCTATCCGGCCGTCGGCCAGCTTCATCGCCTCCAGACAGTTGCCCCCGTTGCCGCCGCTCCACGGCTTGTGCCAGCCCTCGCTGCCCAACTCCCGGGCGGGCATGCCGTTGTAGATCCGCTCGGTGCGGATCCGCGGCCTGGGCTGGGACGTGCTGCGATCCATTCACAACTCCTTGCGGAGATCCCTGAGGATCTCCTTCGTGCGATGTGCCGTAGCGGCCTGCGCCGCCATGCGGTCCATGACCTCGAGATGTGTCGCCACCTCGGCGCGCGCGTCGAGATAGACGGCGCCGGTCAGGTACTCGCTGTAGACCATGTCCGGCAGTTCGGGCATGGCGAACCGGAACAGCACGAAGGGCCCGTACGTGCCGGGGTGCGGACCCGTGGCGAACGGGACGACCTGCAACGTCACGTTGGGCAGCTTCGTGGCCTCGAGCAGTTTGTCGATCTGCGCACGCATCACCTCCGGACCGCCGACCGGGCGCTGCAGCGCGGTCTCGTCCATCACGACCCACAACCGGGGTGCGTTCTGACGGGTGAGCAGTTCCTGGCGTTGCATGCGCAGGTCGACATGGCGCTCGATGTCCTCGGGCCGGGTCTGGCCGACGGCGCCCGACCTCAGCACACCGCGCGCATAGTCCTCGGTCTGCAGGAGGCCGGGCACGAAGTGGGGGTCGTAGCTGCGGATGAGGGCGGCGGCGCCCTCCAGGCTGACGTACATCGAGAACCAGCCGGGCAGGATGTCGTGGAACCGCTGCCACCAGCCGGGTTTGTTGGCCTCCTCGGCCAGTTGCACGAAGGCCTCGGACTCGTCGTCGGGGATGCCGTAGGCCTTGAGGAGCAGTTGGAGGTACGGGATCTTGAGGGCGACCTCGGCCGTCTCCATACGACGGACGGTGGCAGGGGCGACGCGGAGAATGCGGGCGGCCTCCTCGCGCTTGAGGCCGGCGCGTTCCCGCAGGTCCTGCAGGCGTCGACCGAGGACGACCTGGCCGACCGTCGGCGCGGACCGCGGCTCGCTCACGCTCCACCTCCACTCACGGGAACTGACGACGCCAGGGCGCCCCCTGACAACCCTGGCGGCACCCCTGGCGCGAATCCTGCACAGCCCAGCGGCGCCATTCGAAGATCTATTCGAAGACCGAGGCCGACCTCCGCCGATCCCAACTGGCGCCGCGTCACATGCTGTTGCGAGCAGTGTGCCACGACCCTTCGCCGCGTCACACGGCACTCTGCAATTTTCAGAGTGACACTTGCCAAGTGTTCACGCCGGGGCGATAGTGGCAAGCGTGATTCCGTCCGCACCCTTAGGAACAGACGCCGCCGCAGGCCGCTTCGGCCTCGGTTCCGCTTCGGGAGCCGGCCCCCTCAGGGCGGCTGCCGAGCGCCGGTTCCGCTTCGAACTGGCCGCACATCCGGGTTCCCCCGCTCAGGCCAGACGCCTGACGCGTACCCGGCTGACCGGCTGGTCGGTGTGCGAGGACACCTGCGACACGGCCGCCCTGGTGGTGTCGGAGCTGGTCACCAACGCGATCATGCACACCGCGAGCGAGGTCGTCGTCTGCGAGTTGCACGACCGCGACGACGTGGTGCGCATAGCGGTGCGTGACGAAGGGTGCGCTCCGGGTGCTCCGCACCCGTCCCCGCGCCGGCCCGAGGAGGAGCATGGGAGGGGACTGCTCCTCGTCGACGCCCTGTCGCACTCCTGGGGCGCCCAGGAGCACGGCCCCGGGCTGATGGTCTGGGCAGAGCTGCCGCGCCAGGCCGACGCACCCCGCGACGATCTCGGCTGGGGCGCCCGCCCCAAGCCGGGCCCGTCCGGCGGCTCGGACGAGGGGGACGAGGCGCACCGCGGGGCGCCGGACGCGACGCACCGCGAAACGGGGGCCGAATGGGTCTGACGGCTGCCTCCGGCGGCGGACAGGTGCTCAGTCTGGACACCCTGGTCCGTCTGGGTCGCGGGCTGCGCACCCCGGACACGCCCCGGCGGCTGTCCGTGCCGGACGGTATGACGGCCCCCCTGGGATGCGACGCGGTGGCGGTGCCCGCCCGCTTCGGACCCCTCGTACTGCCCCGGCTGCCCCGCGTGGGATGCATCTACGCGGATGAGGCGCACTGGTGGTGGCTGGTCCCGTCGGACTCCGACTACGCCCTGGAGTGGCCCGCCCCCGCGCGGTACGCCACCGGCGCGCTCGTCCCGGAGACCCCGCGCCTCATCCACCGCCCGGACGGCACGTTCCCCTACACCCCGCCGATCCCGCTCTATCTGGCCCTGTGCCGGATCATGGGGACGACCCCGGCGTGGTCACGGCCGGTCAGCGCCTGAGACGCACGGCGCGCCCCACTCCGCTGCGCCCTGAGGCGCCCGCCCGAAGGCGGGCCCGCCGGCTCACTCGGTACCGTCGCCACCCCGAACGATCACCAGGAACGTGTCCGTCGCGAGGTCCATGACGACCTCGGCGGGCAGGCCCTCCATCCGGCGCGCCTGCGCGAACTCCTCCGCCGGCCACGATCCCCGCGGCCCGCCTGCGGGAAAGCGCTCGAGCACCCTTCGCCCGTTCACCATCTCGCACCTCCAGTAAGCGTCGTACTTGTTGGAGTTAACGCCTTCCAGAGGTGAATGGCCTCGCGAAGTGACGAGACTGAGACGTACTTGACACGCGTTCAACTTGGATGGTGAGAAGCATCTCGCCACTCCGGGGTTTCGGCGACGCTCCGTTTCGCTCCCCGTACTCGTCGAGTCAGGATCAGGTGTCGTACTCCTGGATCCGCTCACCGTGGCTCCGGTCCAGGAGTGCCGGCATACGTTCCCCCAGCTCCCGTACGACGGCGGGCACATCCAGCGTCAGCAGCTCGCGGTCGCGCATGAGGATCCGCCCGTCGACGATCGTGGTGCGCACGTCGGCGGAGCGGGCGCTGTGCACCAGGGTCGCGGCGAGGTCGTGCACGGGCTGGGTGTGCGGGCCGGTGAGGTCGACGAGGATAATGTCGGCGCGGCGGCCGGGTGCGATGCTGCCGATGTCCTGGCCCAGCCCGACGGCCCGCCCGCTCTGGAGGGTTGCGTGATGCAGGGCTTGACGGGCGGTCAGCCATCGCGGGTCACCCTCGGTCGACTTCTGGATGAGGGCGGTGAGCGCCATCGACTCCCATACATCGAGGGAGTTGTTGGAGGCGGCGCCGTCCGTGGCGAGGCCGACGGGGATGCCGATGTCGTACAGCGCGCGTACCGGTGTGGTGGTGGGCCAGGCGAACTTGAGATAACCGCGCGGTGCGCAAGCGACGGCGATACGTCCCGTGGCTCGCTGAAGGACGGGCAGGTCACGGTCGAGGATGCCGGTGCCGTGGGCGATGAGCACGTCGGTGTCGAGGAGCCCGGCGGCTTCGAGGACCTCGATGGGCGTACGGCCGTGGCGGGCGAGGCTGGTGTCGGCCTGGTCGCGGTTCTCGGAGGCGTGGATGTGGACGGGCAGGCTGTGGGCACGGGCGAGCGCGGCGGTGGCGGCGAGGTCGGCGTCGTCGACGGTGTAGGGGGCGTGCGGGGCGAGGGTGGTGGTGATACGACCGTCGGCGGCGCCGCGGTGCCGCAGCGCGAACTCCAGGGACTTCTCCCGCCCTTGAGCGCCTTGTGAGGAGAAGTAGGCCTCACCGAGATGAGCCCGCATGCCGCACTCCTCGACCACGGCGGCGACCGCGTCCATGGCGAAGTAGTGGTCGGCGAAACAGGTGACCCCACCACGGATCATCTCGGCGCAGGCGAGCCGAGCACCCAACTCCACATCCTTCTCGGTGAGGTTGGACTCGATGGGCCACACGACGTCGTTGAACCACTCCTCGGTCGGCAGGTCCTCGGCGACACCGCGCAGCGCGACCATCGGGGCGTGCGTATGGCAGTTGACGAGGCCGGGCATGGCGACCTGCCCGCGGGCGTCGAGGCGTTCGCGTGCCGCCAGGTCCTCGGCATCGGCGGCGCTGATGACAGCCTCGACGACTCGGTCCCGTACGACGATGGCGGCATCCTCCTCGAACCCGATCCGCTCGTGATCGTCGTGCACGAGGACGGTGCATCCGGTGATGATGAGATCAGCTTCCGCGGGAGAAGGCGTCATGGGGCCAACGTACGACGGTGCCGTGCCGTGACGTCAGCCCCACCGCGCATCCCGTCGCGCCCGTCTCGCCGGCCGGTCACCCTGGCCTCGCACAGCCCGCACCGACGGCCCGGGCCCGGGGGAGCCGGCCGGGAACAGCCCTCCTGAGCCGACCACGCCCTACACGGCGAGGGGCAGATCGGGCAGTCGTAGCCCCACGCGATCACGCCGCTCGGCGAGTTCGTCGAGGAGCTCGGTGAGCCGCTCGGTGTGCCGGGGAGTGAGCCGGCCGGAGTCGTCGAGGTGGACGGCGCACGCGGTGGTCGTGTCGACGAGCCGTTCGAGGACGGCGACGATCTCCTCCGCGCCTTCCGAGTGCCGGGCGAGCGCGGGGAGTTCGGCGGCCGCGAGCGCGATGGCGGTACGGGCCTCGGCGAGGGCCCGGTAGGCCTCGCGGCGGAGGGTCCAGCGGACGGCGCGGGTGTCGGAGTCTGGGTCGGTCTCGTGCAGAACGTGGGCGAGGTACGCCTGAGCCGCGCCGCCCGCCGCAGCGAGCCGGGCCCGCACACCCCACCCGCTGCCCCGGCATCGGCAGATGTCCCACGATCAGCACGATCGCGCAGGCCAGCAGCGTCTCCCCGATCCGGCTGACGGAGGCCTGCGGCTCGCCGCCCACCATCACCAGGGCGAGCACAAGGACGGTCACGACGGCGGTCTGCGCGGCGAAGTGCCGCGTGGCCACGGGAATGAGCGCACCACTGACGGCGACGAGCGCGATGAGCCCCTCCGGCCGCGGCAGCACGGCGGCGAACCCGGCGAAGACGAGAGCACCGAGGACGGTCCCGGCGGCCCGGCACAGCACCCGCGAAACGAGCGGCCCGAGATCGGGCTTGACGAGGAAGACGACGGTGGCGGGCAGCCAGTACCAGTGCTCGTGCTGCCCGTACCACTGGGCGTGGTGCAGAGCCTGGGCGACAGCCGCGCCGACCCCGAAACAGAGACCGGCACGCAGCCCGTACTCCCGCCCACCGACCCCGAAAACGGTGCGGAGCAGATCCCCGGCCGTACGCCTCCGGGAGTGCAGGTCGGCCCCCGTGCCCCGGTCGAAGGCCTCGGCGGCGTGCAGCAGGGCGTCGTCGAGGGCGCGCAGGGCAGGCGCGTTCCGGTTGGGCGCGGGCAACGGCCCGGTGTGCGTGTTGCCGCGTACGGCGGCGGCGAGCCGCCGGGGCCCTTCGGAGGCCCGCTCGGAGACAGCCTCCCCCGCCCACGCGAGCGCGGTGGCGGCCTCGGCGAGGGGAAGGGCAGCGGCGTACTGCGCATGCAGCCGCCGCTCGGCCGCGGAACTGGCGTACCGCCGCAACCGGGGCCCGGCAAGGGCGTCCTGCGCATGATCGAGGGCGGTGGTGAGGGCGGCCCGGCGCGCGGTGGCGTGCGCGGTACCGACGGCGTCGAGAAGCCCGGCGACGGCGTCGTACACGTCGGCCACGGCCTCCCGCTCCCCGTCGAACCGGAAGTCCCCGGCGATCGCCCCGGGCGTCGGCAGCACCAGCCGCAGCCCGAGCAGCCACCCGGCCCCCGCGAGATAGGCGAGAGCCCGCTGCCACCCTTCCTCCGGCAACGGCATCCCCGCCCCGATGGCAGCGGCGACGAGCAGCTGGGTCCCGGCCCCGGAGGCAACGGGCCCCACGGCACTCATACCGCCGGCGACCAACCCGACAAGGGTGAGGAGAACGCTCAACGCCACGGCCCCGGCATGGTCCCCCGCATACGTCCCGACGAGCATCCCACCGGCTCCCGCGAGCGCAGGCACCCCGAGCCGCCTGACGGAGGCCCGCCGGCTGCCGGGGCGGTCGTTGATGCCCGCAAGCATGGCGGCGATGGCGGCCACTACGCCGAGGGAGGCGCGGTCGACAAGCACGGCAACAAGCAGCAACGGCCCGCTGGACAGGGCGCCGCGCACGACCGCGGGCCAGGGCACGGGACCCCGCTGGGTGCGGAGGGCGTGGGCGAGCCAGGGCGGAAGGTGGAACGCGGGGGCGGGACGGGGCACGGGGCTCCTGTCGGGGGCGAGGGCGGGGTGGTGCCTTCGGGACGGTGGCCGGGCGATGGGTGGGACCCAGTGGGACCCACCGTAGCTCGGGGATCTGGAGAAAATGGAGCGCAATGATTTCCCCGAGGTGACACTTGACCTGGATGCCGTGTTCTTTATGTACGCAATCCGGCATGACAGTGCCCCGTGACGGACAGCGCGGTCATGGGGCACTGCAAGGGTCACGCCTGGCGGGCAGCGAAGTCGGCGAACTCGCTCAGCGACTCCCCCACGTCCCCGGCCGCGACTTCCACCTCCGCCTCGCCTTCAGCGAAACCGAGGGAGTCATCCGCGTCGAGGTCACCGACACCCGCAGCAAGAAACTCCCCGCACCGAACGCCCCGGCACGGACGCCGAACCGGGCCGCGGCCTGCTCCTCATCGCAGTCCTCGCGAACGACTGGGGCATCACCCCGCCCGGCGGCACCTGGCAAGACCGTATGGGCGGAGTTTCTCCTATCGCACCGCCGATGAAAGCCCGGCAACCTTTCCGGCCCCGGTGACCACTGATGAGTCGGAAGCCGTGTTCTCCTGAACCACGTAAGGACTCATCCGTGGCATCCCCTTCCCACCGTCGTCCGCTCCGCAAGCGTCGACGCACCGCCCTCATCTCCGCTGTCGCCGTGGCAGCCGCCGTGCTCGTCGTCTCGCTGGTCGTGGCTCTCGCCGACGGGATGCCAACGTGCAGGCACGGCACGCCGTGCCGGCACCCAGGTGAGCGCCTCGCCGACGAAGCCGACGCCGACGCCGAAACCGAAGCCGAAACCGAAGCCGAAGCCGTCCACGGCGTCCCCGAACCCTACGCCGACGAGCACCCGTCGGCGCGCGTCGCCGGAGCACCGAACCCGCCCCACGCCCGGCTTCCGGCACGGCACCACTGGCGGGACGGATTCAGCCCGACGTCACCTACCAGGGAGCCGCCACCCACTACGACGCCGGAGACGGCGACGGCGCCTGTCTGTACGGCCCGAGCCCCGACCTCATGGTCGCGGCGATGAACCACACGGACTACGAGTCGTCCAAGGCGTGCGGGGCGTACGTGCTGGTCCGTGCGGCCGGCGGCGCCTCCGTAACGGTCCGGATCACCAACGAATGCCCGCTGCCCTGCGCACCCGGGCAACTCGACCTCAGCAAACAGGCCTTCGCCGAACTCGCCGGTCTTTCCGCCGGCCGGATCCCGATCACCTGGAGCCTGCTGAGCCCCAGCACGTCCGACACGGTCTCGATCCGGTACAAGACCGGGTCCAGCCGCCACTGGTGCGGCATCCAGGCGATCGGCCACCGCAACCCGCTGGCCCGGCTGGAGGTCGGCGTCGGCAGCGGCTGGCGTCAGCTCTCCCGTACGGACTACAACTACTTCCTCTCCGCCGACGGCACCGGCTGCGGCGGCCCGCTGAGGCTCACCGACATCTACGGAGAACAACTGACCGTCAACGGCGTCGCCATACGCCCGGACGCCGTACAGCCGACCCGGGTCCAGTTCACCCAGCACTGATCAGTAGACGATGGACACGATCTGACATGCAGCTTCGGCCAGTCGACGCTCCCCCTGGACGCGGGCTCGGCCAAGGGCGGTGTCGGGATCGATGCCGCGCGTGCACAGGCGCCAGGCGGTCTCTGTATCCAGGACTACCGAGGCGGTCGGCCTGCCGCTGGGCGGTACGGCCAGTGACCAGCGGTCCGCGGTGGCGGTGGCGGTGGCCGTCCGCCTGCCACCGGCCGGCCCCTCGGCGATCACTTCGATTTGGGCCCCGACCGGTGCTGCCGTATGCCGCAGGGTGTGAGGGAGGGCCCGCATGAAGGTGTCCAGGACGGTGGACAGGGCATGTGGTTCCGGGCCGGTGTCACGGCCCGGCATGGCGGATCTGCTGCCGGTGGGTCCAGTACTCGGTGAACTCCCGGGCGATGTCCAGCCATCCTGGCGCCGGGTCGACTCCTGCCCACGACACCCCCAGGGCGGGCGCTTCGAGGTCAGCGGTGGCGAATCGATCGGCGAGCCGGGACCCGGCCATGTCCAGGGCATCGATGAGCGAGGCAGGGCTGTCATCGGCGCGGAGGTCGACCCATTCCTGATGGGTGCGGTGGATGAATGCCTCCAGCGTCTCCCCAGGTTTGAAGACACGCTCGTATCCTCCTGGGGTGCGGCCCAGGCGGCCGCAGTAGTCGCCGAGAATGTGGGCGGCGAGGTCATTGCACAGTCCAGCGCGGGAGTGCCGTCCTGCTCCAGTCAGCGAGCCGCAGACCGCGCAGGGTGTCGAGCAACGCCTGCAGCTCAGAACCGAACAACGGGCGGGCGTCGACCGGGTCGCCCAACCAGGAAGTGGTCATCGGCGGGCCACCTCCACGGCCCGGCCGAGGAGCATCTCGGCCTCGGTGACCGACCGGGCGAGCGCCTCCGGATCGCGCGTCAGATTTCCCATCAGTACGTCGACTTCCTGCAGCCCGGCCCGCTCGACGAGGCCCTTCTCGTTGGTGACCCACTCCCCGCGCGCCGCCAGCACCGCATGTGCCGTCTGCGTCGCGGCCAGGGCGATCGCGCCCGCGACCTGGGTGAGGGCGCCCTTGGGGGCGTGTCCCGCCTTCGCGTACGCGAGGGTGGCAGCGGCCACGCCGTACCACCGTGCCGGGGCGTTCTCGCGCAGCGCCGACGGATAGGCTGCGGGGCGCGGCAGCTCGCCCCGCAACACCTTGTTGACGGCGAGTTCGGCGACGAGCAGGTACGTCGGGATGCCCGCCAGGTGGAACATCAGCGGTTCGACACGGAAGCGCCCCGCCTCTGCCTCCGCCAACTCGTGCTCAACGACGTCGAGATCCCGATAGTGGACGTCCACGCGCCTGCCCTCGATCGTCAGCCAGGCGCCGCCGTTGAATACGCCGCCGCCCCAAGCCCCGATCTCGGTGACCTCGCCCTCCCAGCCAACCGCACGCAGGTCGGCGGGGTCGAAGGGGCCGCGGTAGTAGATGGCCAGGTCCCAGTCGCTGTCGGGGCGTTCCGTGCCTTGGGCGCGGGAGCCGCCGAGGGTTACCGCCCGGACCGTGGGGAGAGTGGCCAGGCGGTCGGCGGTGGTGTTGAGGAAGGTGGCGTCGTCACGGGAGGGCATGTGTGCAGCGTATGTAGCTGTGTGCCATGGCTCCACGCGATTACGCAGTCGCCGCCCGCCCCGGAACCCTGGGCCTCACCCCCGTCGCCGCCGCTTTGAAGTCCGCCCCTGAAATACCGCCCAGTCTCTCCACGATCCGCAGCAACGGCTCCCGTAGGGCAGCCAGGTGGTGGTGAAGTGGATCAACGACTCAGCGAGGTCAGTGCCTCGCGCAGGCTTCCCCCCGGGGGGCCTGACGGTTCCGGCAGTTGAGTACGGCCCTGACCGCCGACGGTTGACCCTGACGGCCTGACGTCTCGCGCCGACCTCCGGAGTCGCCGCGAGGGGCGATTGTCAGTGGTGCGCGTTATCAATGAACTCGTCACTCAGAGTAACGATGACGGGGGAAGCAGTGATGACGACGCACGAGAAGGATCACAACGGTCAAGAGGCCCACGCCGGCCAAGACCCGCAGCCGCCCCGCACCCACCTGTCCGTCGCGGGGCTACGGGCTCGCGGCTGGACTCCCGGCATGGTGCGGCAACTGCTCGGCGAACCCGATCAACTGCGCACCAATCCGCACTTCCGCTCCGCCCCGCAGACCCGCCTCTACCGCACCGAGCGCGTCGAAACCGCGGAGCGGAGTGAGGAGTTCCGGGCCGCTTCGGCCGCTGCCGCGCGACGGTCCGCCGCGGCGCGGGCTGCTGCTCTGCGCAGGCGGCGGGAGGTGTTGGCGCGGATCGCGGCGGAACCCATCGATGTGCCGCGGCTCGCCCCGCACACGCTGGCAACGCTGGCGGTCGAGCACCGCAATCGCCGGGACGAGGAGCGGGCGTTGTGGCGATGGGGGCACGTGGCGGATCCGGCCACGGTGGAGAGCGCCGAGCCCGGCGCTCTCGATCGCTGGAAGGTCAACTACCTGCGCCATCGGCTGACTCGCTACGACGAGATCCTCGACGAGTTGTTCGGGCGCATCGGACGCGCGGCTGCGGAGGACCTGCTGCGACGCAGGGTCTACGCGGCCATCTCCAAGGCGTACCCGGACCTTGCACAGGAGTGCGAACGTCAGCTGCGTGAACGGGAGTGCGGTCCATCGCCCGGATGACATTCCCAGGTGAAGCTCCGAGGACGCAAGGTCGGGCCGTCGGACACGTCCCTACGCTCCGGGCCCATGAAGGATGATCAAGTCGCCCGCCTGCACGAACGCCTCGCGGCCCGCGCCGAGTTGTGTCCTGTCACCTTCGGCGAAGGCCGTCGGTTCGAGCTCTGGGACCTCGCCTCACTCGCCGAAGGTGCCCTCGGCGTGTGTGTCGACCCGGAGTCGCTCACCGTCTCGAGCGAGAAGCGGTGGCGGCTCCGGCTGGGCTCGGAGGGGCGTGAGCACAGGCACGACGACGACTTCCGCAGGAGATACTGGATCTGCTCGCCGGGCGGCGGACGCGGCGGGCCCATGGGGACCATCGCCGTCGACACCTGGCCCGTGGGCGTGGGCGCGGTGCGCATCTCGTCGCTGTACGTCCATCCCGTCGCCCGCCGGCAAGGACTCGCCTCGGCCGCGCTGGACATGGTGTACGACGCCTGCCGCGCCGAAGGGCTGCACGGGTTCCGTCTGGACACGTACTGGACCTGGCAGCCGACCGTCCGCTATTACCTCGGCCGAGGGCTGTGGGTCACCTCGTGGAAGCATGCGCTGGGGCTCGCCCGGCTGTCATATCTGCCTCGGTACGAGGTCCGGGAGAACGAGGAGGGTGAGGTGACGTTCCTGGTGGCCGACACCGAGGGGCAGTTGGTCCCGCTCCTCGTCGCCGGAAGCGACGGCGGGCGGCTGCGCCTGCGGGAGACGGAACGGTACCGGCGTATGAGGGAAGAGCGTGATGCCGTACGGGTGTATGCGCGCTCGACTCTGGCATTGCATCTGGCCGTGCGCGGGCGGCCGCTGGTGCGCGGGGAGGAGGAATGGGCCAAGGCCCACTGGTCGTGTGACATCGGGGAGCCGGAGGGGCTGGCGTACAAGATCGGCGTCTTCGAGCGGGTGGCGCGGGAAGGGGATGGCGGGTGGAGAGTCCGTACGGCGGTCTTTCGGCCGTGTGACGCGGACGCGCGGAAATTCGGGTGCGGGCCCGGCCGAGAGTTCGGATGATCGGCAGGTTGACCGTCCCCCCGCACGTGGAGCCGCCGTGATCCAGCGCGTCACCGTCCCCAGCCTCTTCCCTCCGCCCACCTACTCCCACGCCTCCGTCGTCGAGGCCGGCACGAAGCTCGCGTTTCTCGCGGGAGCCGTGCCGCTCGACGCCGACGGGAAGCTGGTATCGGAAGGGGATCCCGTGCGGCAGGCCGAACAGGTGATCGCGAACCTGAAGGAGCAACTGTTCGCCGTCGGCAGCGACTTGGCGCACGTCGTGTCGACCGACGTGTACGTCGTGAGCAGTGAGCCCGCGGTGCTGTCCGCCGTATGGGACGTGGTCGAGGCGTCGGGGCTCAGTACGGGTCCGCACTCGTCCACGCTCATCGGTGTGGCCTGCCTCGGGTACACCGGGCAGCTGGTCGAGATCACGGCGACGGCCGTCGTCCCGGAAGGGGCCGGCTCATGAGTTCCGTCGTTCTCCGCCGGGCCGCCGCCCCCGATGCCGCCGCCGTGGCGGACGTCTGGCTGCGGTCCTACAGCGCCGCGCTGCCCACCGTGCGGCGGGCCCACTCCGACGACGAGGTCCGCGCCCACATCCGGGATGTCGTGGTGCCACGGGGCACGACCTGGGTGGCGGAGACAACCGGTGAGAGCCCAGCTGCGGTGGTCGGCATGATGACCCTCGACGGTGAGGAGGTGAACGCCCTGTATCTCGCCCCCGGTTGGCGAGGGCGGGGCATCGGGGACCGTTTCGTCGCGCTGGCCAAGGAGCTCAGCCCCACCGGCCTCGCCCTGTGGGCCTTCCAGGTCAACCACCCCGCACAGCGCTTCTACGAACGTCACGGCTTCGTCGAGGTGAACCGCACCGACGGCAGCGGCAACGAGGAGCGGGAGCCTGATGTGAGGTACGCCTGGCGGCCATGAGCCGGTCACTCCGACAGTGCCCCACACCCCCTCCTCTTCGGCAGCGGCTTCGCACAACTCCCCGCCTTGCTGGTCGTCAGCCCTGGCCCAACCCGCGACTCCGCGAGCTTCACCGCCGCCCCGACCCTGCCGCGTACTTGTCCGTCGCCGCCACCAACACCTCCGTCATCCCCGGCGCACCCGCGTTGTGCCCGACCTCGTCGACCACCACCAGCTCGCTGCCCGGCCACGCGTGGTGCAGCCGCCAGACGATGCCGAGCAGGTTGCCGAAGTCGAGGCCGCCCTGGACGAGGGTGCCGGGGATGCCCTTCAGCAGGTAGGCGTCGCGCAGGACGACATCGTCGTCGACGCCCTCGCCCAGCAGGTGGCCCTTGCCCCAGTAGTGCGTCACCGTGCGGGCGAAGCCCATGCGGAACGCCGGGTCCTCGTAGCGTTCCACGGATCGCGGCGGCGCTGGGATGATCGCCGTCTCCCAGTCGGTCCAGGCACGCGCCGCCCGCTCCCGCACCGCCGGATCGGGGGACTCCAGCAGCCGGTTGTACGCGGCGGCGAGGTTTCCTTCGCGTTCGGCCACGGGCAGCTCGCCCATGAAGCGTTCGAAGGCCTCCGGGAAGATCCGGCCAAGCCCCCTGGTCATCAGGGCCACTTCGGCGTTCGAGCCGGTCGCGACACCGGTCAGCACCAGCTCGGACACCGCACCGGGGTGCGTCTGCGCGTACCGCAGCCCGAGCACCGACCCCCATGACACGCCCCACACCAGCCACCGCTCGATCCCGAGGTGGCGCCGCAGCAGCTCCAGGTCGGCGATGATGTGCGGCGTCGTATTGACGCTCATGTCGGTGTCGTACGCGCTCGCCGGCGGTGTCGAACGCCCGCAGCCGCGCTGGTCGAGCAGCACGATGCGGTAGGCGTCCGGGTCGAAGTAGCGCCGGAAGCTCGGGGAGCAGCCGGAGCCGGGCCCGCCGTGCAGCATCACCGCGGGCTTGCCGTGCGGGTTGCCGCAGGTCTCCCAGTAGATGCGGTTGCCGTCACCGACGTCGAGCATGCCGTGGTCGTACGGTTCGATCTCCGGATAGAGGCCCATCGGGGCACCGTAACGTCGCTACGGCGGCCCTGTCCCGTCAGTTTCACGCCGCCAGGCCCGCCGTACGCGCCGCTGTGCGCAGCACGTCCCGCAGCATCTGAGGGGTGAGGCGGCCGGTGAAGGTGTTGCGCTGGCTGACGTGGAAGCAGCCGAAGAGGTCCAGTCCGTCGAGGGTCACCCGCGCGCCGTGCGCGAAGGCCGGCCGGGGCCGCGGCACCGTCCAGCCCGCCTCCGCGAACGCCGGCAGCGCGGCCTGCCAGCCGAAGGCGCCGAGCACGACCACCGCCCGCAGGGTGGGGCGCAGCAGGTGCAGTTCCTGTACGAGCCAGGGGCGGCAGGTGTCCCGTTCCTCGGGGTGGGTTTGTTGGCGGGCGGGGCGCAGTGGACGGGGGCGGTGACGCGTACGCCGTAGAGCTCCAGGCCGTCGTCGGCGGTGCGGGAGGTGGGCTGTGAGGCCAGGCCCACGTCGAACAACGCCTCGTACAGCACGTCCCCGGACCGGTCGCCGGTGAACATCCGGCCGGTGCGGTTGCCGCCGTGCGCGGCCGGGGCCAGGCCGACGATCAGCAGCCGGGCGTCCGCCGGGCCGAAGCCCGGGACGGGCCGCCCCCAGTACGTCCAGTCGGCGAAGGCGGCGCGCTTGGTACGGGCCACCTCCTCACGCCAGGCAACCAGCCGCGGGCATGCCCGGCAGCCCGCGATCCGCTGGTCGAGGGCGCAGAGGCTGCCGGTGTCCATGGGTCCACCGTAGATCCGGGTGCGCCGGGCGGTCAGCCCAGCTTGCGGCAGTACAACGCATCCGGCGTCCGTGCCGACCCCACCCGGCCCGTGTACGCGATCCCGGCCGCGTACTCGTCGTCCGCGCACTGCCCCTTGTAGTGACCCTGCGCGAAGTCCCCGCCCTTGGGGGCCGATCCCCTGTTGTCGCCCCGGTCGAACCAGACCGTACGGCCGCTCGTGCCGAGCCTGCCGGACGGTGCGGCCGCGCACAGGGCGGCGGAAACGGCGGCTCCGCGGATGCTGTACCCGGTCAGGAACCGACCGTCGGCGCACTGCAGCTTGGTGTAGCCGGACGCCCAGTCCTGGCCGGGCCTGACGTGCCGCTCGTCGACGACTGCTTCGTGTCCGCCGGCCGGGTCCCACAGGGCACCGGCGGACACGTCCGTGCACAGGCCGCGGTTGCCCGTGTGGCTGAGGCCGAGTAGGCGCTGCCCGTCGGGGCAGACGGCCTTGCGGGCGCCGGAGTCCCAGTCGGGGAGCGCGCGCATCCGCCGCGACTGGACGAAGTCGCCGTGGTCGGGGCTGAGCATCGACCACTCCGTCGCGGGGGCGACGCGACCGGTGCGGCCCTGGGCGCCGATCAGCCGGGTCCAGGCGGCGGCCCGCCAGTCGTCGCCGTCATACAGGCCCATACGGTTGCCTGCGGAGTCCCAGTGCAGCAGGGCCCAGCCGTTGCCCTTGCGGTCCTCGTGCCAGCCGACGAGCGGCCAGTACGCGAAGTCGGCGTCGGTACGGATCAGGTGGTCGACGAAGTTCTCGAACCAGGCTCGCTGTTTCACACCGGTCTCGTCCCGGCCGCCGATGCCGAACTCGCTGATCCAGACGGGGGCGGTGAAGTGCTGGTCCTGTTCGGCGGTCACGAACGAGGCCTGGCGGTTCAGTACCTCGATCAGTTCGGCGGGGCTCAGGTCGCGGTAGCGGGGGTCGCTGGTCTCCCCCGTTCCGGTCGCTCCGCTGTGGTTCGGGCCGGTGTAGTCGTAGAAGTGGGCGGAGTACACGAGCTTGCCGGAGTCGACGAGGGTGTGCGAGAGGCGGCGTACGGGCTCCAGGGTGGGGCGTTCGTGCGCGAAGCCGTCGACGGGGATGCCCGTCCAGTTGATGCCCTCGACGATGATCAGGAGGCCAGGATTCGCCTCCGTCAGGATGCGGTCGCCGACGCGCTGCGAGGCGGCGAACCAGTCGTGGTTGTCGCCGATCCCCCAGTTGGGGTCGTCCCAGACATTGCGACGCACCTCGTTGTAGAGGTCGGCGCCGACCACGCGCTGGTTGTCCTTGTAGCGGCGGGCCATGAACAGCCAGTCGTTCTCCCATGTCCCGGTGGACTGGCTCGCGTTCCAGCGCTCGTTGCCGTCGACTCCGCAGCACCAGCGGGTGGTGTTGGTGTGGTTGTTGAGGATCACCGCGAGTCCGGCAGCAGTGAGCTCACGGACCACGACGTCGTACACCTCGAGCGGGGTTCTGCCGCGCAGGGAGGGGTTGGCGGCGACGGAATCGTCGGTGACAGGACGGCTGTCGTGGATCATCTCGTTGGAGAAGGGCAGCCGGATGCTGTTGATCCCGAGCTCCTGGAAACCGGCGATGATCTCGGCCATGGGGGCGCGGTCCAGGCCGAGCGGTATCCGGCCGGAGTTCTCACCGGCGTGGTGGTTGACGTCCTCGTCCGCGCTTCCCGAACCGTTCCAGGTGCCGCTCGCTCCGTGCCAGTTGCCTGAGCGCAGCTTGAAACGGTCACCGTCGGCGTCGACGATCCAGCGGCCCCGGGTGCTGAGCGGGGGCGTCCAGTCCCCGGCGGCGGCATTGGCCGCGGGTTGAGCGGCGGACTCCGGTTCCTCGGCTGCGCGGGGGGCCTGTGTGGTCGCGGTCTCCTGCGCGACCGCGGGGAAAGGCGCCATCAGGAGTACGGCGGCCAGTGTGGCTCTGACGAGGGATCCGCGCACGGTCACCATCCGAGGACTACGTTGTCATGGCGACGTCATCATGGTGGGTGCTGGGCCATTGGTCCAGACGTATGCCTTGACCGGCGGCAAAAGGCATTCGGACGCGACCGACCCGGAGGGCTAAGGTCGAGACATGGGCTCGGAGCGCACCGGCAGGGACAGAAGCGGCAGCAACGGCCGGAAGGGCACGCATGCCCAGGCCGGTGGAGATCCGCAGACCGGCACGGACACGACGGTCGGCCTGGCCCCGCAAGCTGAAGAACCTGAGGAACTGGGTCCGAAGGCCGAAGAACCAGAAGAACCAAAGGCCATGGATCCGAAGATCGCCGCCGCCGTGGCAGCCGCCGAGGCGGCCGGACCGGCGAACGGCGAGACCGTCCGCATCGACAGCTGGATCTGGTCCGTACGGCTGGTCAAGACCCGTTCCCAGGGCGCCACGGCCTGCCGGGGCGGCCATGTGCGCGTGAACGGCGAGCGGGTCAAGCCCGCGCATTCCGTCCGCGTCGGCGACGAGGTGCGTCTGCGGCAGGAGAACCGGGAGCGGATCGTCGTCGTCAAGCGGCTGATCCGCAAGCGGGTCGGCGCCCCGGTGGCCGTCCAGTGCTACATCGACAACAGCCCGCCGCCCCCGCCCCGCGAGGCCGTCGCCCCCGTCGGCATCCGCGACCGAGGCACCGGCCGACCGACCAAGCGGGACCGCCGCGAACTGGAACGCCTACGCGCCCTGGGCGGCCTCGGTGGTCCGGGCGGCTTCAGCGGTCCAGAGGCCCCTGGCGGCCGGGGGCGGACGGAAGGCCGTGCCGGGGGACGATGACCGGTCGCCCACTGGACGACCGGCCACCACCGCCGAGGACCTCCCCGGGTGGGGCTCACCGAGTGTCGCCCACGTCGATCCGTGCGCGCCCTCGGCACGACCGCCCGTGGCCGGAACACTCACCCCCGTCGAAGCACCACCCGCAGCAACTCCCCGTTCTGCCGCCGCCGCGCCCAGGCGATCAGGGTGAGCGGCACGAGCAGGATCAGGGGTGTCGCCGCATGCTCGCCGTCGAAGACGGTGAGCTGGACGATGAACGCGCCCACCATCAGCCCGCTCAGCCCGATCGCCGCGACGGACTGCAGCAGCGGCAGCAACAGGCCGGCTGCACCGGCCAGTTCAAGCGCACCGATGCTGTACATCCCGACGCTGCCCCAGCCCATGTCGTCGAAGATCTCGGTGGCCGAAGAGTGGCCGATCAGCTTGGGGAGGGCGCTCGCGGTCGCGAAGAAGAGCGCGAGCACGACCTGGAGAGAACGCAGGGCGATACGGGCACGACGCCCCCGCGCCGTCTCGGACTCGGCGACGACGGTGCCGGACGAGGCGACGGAGGCTGCGGAAGCGGTGGACTCGGACATGAGGGTCTCCTGGGCAGGTGAAGCGGTCCGTGATGCTGTCACCTGGACAGACCCGCCCGCGCTTCGGAACTCATCGCATCCGAGGGAAATCCCTGCGTGCCCTCCCCGCAGCCGCCCGCCCCGGCCATCAGCCCGCCGCGACCGCCCTCACCCATATCCGGTCCTCCGTCAGGTACTCGTCCACTCTTAGCCCCGCCTCCGCCAGCGCCTCCTCGAACTCCTCCTTCGTCAGCGGCCGGGCCCGGAACGTCTGGGTCCAGGTCGCGTCGGGGAACTCGTACTCCGCGCGGACCGAGTTCGTGCCGTCCCCGAGCGGTTCCGACGACACGATCCGCAGGGTGAAGCCGGAGGCATCGACCCGCTCGCGCGGTACGTTCGTGTGGTAGTCCTCGCCCTCCCGCTGGATCAGCACGCAGCCGCCGTCCGCCAGGTGGCGGACGCAGGTCCGCAGCAGGCCGTGCCGCACCTCCACGTCCCCCGTGTGCACCAGGAACGACGCGAGCAGGACCGCGTCGAACCTCTCGCCCAGGTCGAGTTCCTCGATCGGGCTGCATATCGTGCGGGCACCGCGGACGCGTACGAGCATGTCGGGGGACTCGTCCACCGCGGTGATCGCGTAGCCGCGCTCCAGCAGCGGGTGCGTCATGCGGCCCACCCCGCAGCCGAGTTCCAGGATGTGCGCGCCCGCGGGTACGGCCGCGGCGATGATGTCCGGCTCGGTGCCGACGGGCAGCCGTGAGTAGAGCTCGACTGCGCAGCCGTCCGGGGTGATGGCTCCGGGACCTGTCCCGTGGTGTCCTTCTCGCATTTTCAGCTCCATGCCAGTCCAACGGACCGCATCCGCACGCCCGTTCCCGCCCACCTCGGGTTCACCCGTTCGAGTGGCGAAGGCGGAGCAAAGGCGCTGGTCTCACCACGGAAACGACCCTGCGAGGCCCCCCGTCTCCCCCCTTGGAGAACGTCCGCACCGAAGAGTACGTTTCAAGAAGGAGTGGTGATCCGATGCGTACGGGCAGTGAGCCGGTGACAGCGCGCAGTGCACTGCGTATGCGCTTCTGGCTGAGCGTGTGGGGGCTGCTCTGGGCGACCTTCGGGACGGTCGCGTTCGCTCTGGCAGGGCGGCCGGGGTGGGCGATCGCCTGCGGTGTGCTCTGGCTGGTGGTCACCATCGATCTTGCCGTGGTCCTCAGGCACATCCGCCAGGGCCCGCACTACCAGCCGGGCCCGGACGTCCCACCGTACCGGCCGCCGGACGACCGGGCCCCGTAGCGCCTGCTCAGGGGGCGCCGACGCGCTCTCACCCCTCGAACCGGGCCGCCTTCAGATACTGCGGTTTCGGGTCCAGCGCCGCCGCCAGGCGGAAGTGGCGCTTGGCCTGCTCGGGCCGCCCTTGGCGTTCGTACGTCCGGGCGAGCGCGAAGTGGGCGAACGCGTTGTCCGGCTCGCGCTCCAGGACGATGGTGAACTCCAGCTCCGCTGGCCGCAGCTGCGCGGCCGCGAAGAAGGCACGCGCACGCAAGAGCCGGGCCGCGGTGTTCTCCGGGTGCGCGGCGATGACTCCGTCGAGCAGCTTCACCGCACCCCGCGGATCCCGTGCGGCGAGCAGGTGCTCGGCGGCTCGGAAGTCGATGACATGCGTCTCCGGAGTACGTCCGGTCGATCCGCTGGTGTCGGGCACGGCAGAGTCCTTCCCTTACTGACCGGTTTCAACGCCCGGTCACGGGGCCGCTATTCCTGGTGCGGCTCCTGGGACGTCTGCGCCCTCCGGACGAGATCGGCCCATACGTCCTTCACACGCTGCTGAAGCTCCCCCAGCGGTACGTCGTTGTCGATGACGATGTCCGCGATCTTCAGGCGCTGCTCGCGCGTCGCCTGGGCCGCCATACGCGCGCGTGCGTCTTCCTCCGTCATGCCTCGCAGCTGTACGAGACGGTCGAGCTGGGTCTCGGGGCTCGCGTCGACGACGACCACCAGGTCGTACAGCGACGCCAGCCCGTTCTCGGTGAGCAGCGGGACGTCATGGACGACGACGGCGTCCTCGGCGGCCGCCGCCTCCAGCTCGCGGGAGCGGGCCCCCACCAAGGGGTGCACGATCGAGTTCAGGACGGCGAGCTTGTCCGGGTCGGCGAAGACGATGGAGCCCAGCTTGGGCCGGTCCAGGCTGCCGTCTTCGGCGAGCATGTCCTCGCCGAAGGCCTCGACGACCGCGGCGAGACCGGGCGTGCCCGGCGCGACCACCTCGCGCGCGATGCGGTCCGCGTCGATCAGCACGGCCCCGCACTCGACGAGCAGCCGTGACACCTCACTCTTGCCGGCGCCGATCCCACCGGTCAGGCCCACCTTCAGCATGACCGGAAGTTTAGGGTCTGCCAGTGACAACGCACCCAGCCGGTGCTGCGACCACCGGGCGGGCGCCCTGGGACCGGCCTGGCCCCCGGGGCGAGCCCTAGTTGTCCCCTTCCCGCTCCGCCAGGAACCTCTCGAACTCCCGCCCGATCTCGTCCGCCGACGGGATCTCGGCGGGCTCGGCGAGCATGTTGCCGCGGGTTTCGGCGCCCGCGACGGCGTCGTACTGGTGCTCGAGGCCCTGGACCAGGGCGGTGAGGTCCTCGTCGCCCTCCTGGATCTGCCGGTCGATCTCGGTCTGCGTACGGTAGGCCTCCGTGCGCAGGGAGTGCGCGATGCCGGGAAGGACCAGTCCGGTGGCCGCCGTGATGGCCTCCAGGGCGGTGAGCGCCGCGTCCGGGTACGGGGAGCGGGCGATGTAGTGCGGGACATGTGCGGCGACGCCCAGGACGTCGTGCCCGGCCTCCATGAGGCGGTACTCGACGAGTGCATCGGCGCTGCCGGGCACCTGGGCCTCGTCGAAGGGGCTGCGGTGGCCCGGTACGAGCTCGGTGCGGTTGCCGTGCGGGGTGATGCCCACGGGGCGGGTGTGCGGGACGCCCATGGGGATGCCGTGGAAGGTCACGGCGAGGCGGACGCCGAGGCGCTCCACGATCTGCTCCACGGCCGCGGCGAACCGCTCCCATTCCACGTCCGGTTCCGGGCCGGACAGCAACAGGAAGGGGGCTCCGGTGGCGTCCTGGACCAGTCGCACGGCGAGTGTGGGCTCGTCGTAGGCCGTCCAGCGGTCGCGCCGGAAGGTCAGCAGCGGGCGACGGGCACGGTAGTCCACGAGCCGGTCGTGGTCGAAGCGGGCGACGACCTGGTGGGGCAGCGAGTCGAGGAGCCGGTCGACGATCTGGTCGCCGGTCTCGCCCGCGTCGATGTATCCGTCGAAGTGGTAGAGCATGACAAGACCGGCCGACTCCTGGGCGAGCGCCATGTCGACGACGGCCAGCCCCTTCGGCTCCCACGTGTACAAACCCTGCGGATCAAGCACTGTGACCGCTCCTCCTCGTGTTCGTACTGCACAACGCGCGGGCGGGCATGGCCATTCCCGGCCTACGCACTTGATCACCTGAGCCTTACAGCCCGTCAGTTACTGGTGTATCCCGCACGTTTCCGCAACGGCGAGGGCAACGCCGCCCAGGGGCGCGGGGAACTGCGCGACAAGCCACCGACGGCCCGCAGTCGAACGACAACGGACACCCCCAACACGACAAACACGACAAAGGGGCCATACCTCGAAAGGTACGGCCCCATTGTCAACGGCTAAGCCTCAGCGGCAGCGTTTCAGCTCTGGCCGCCGGCCAGCTTCTCGCGCAGCGCAGCCAGCGCCTCGTCCGAGGCGAGGGCACCGGACTGGTCGCCACCCTCGGAGGAGTACGAACCGCCGGTCGCGGCCGGAGCCGCAGCCTCGCCGCCCTCGGCGGCAGCCGCCGCGTCGGCCTCGCGGGACTTGATGACCTGCTGCTGGTGCTGCTCGAAGCGCTGCTGCGCCTCGGCGTACTGACGCTCCCACTCCTCGCGCTGCTTCTCGTAGCCCTCGAGCCAGTCGTTGGTCTCGGGGTCGAAGCCCTCGGGGTAGATGTAGTTGCCCTGGTCGTCGTACGACGCGGCCATGCCGTACAGGGTCGGGTCGAACTCGACCGAGGCCGGGTCGGCACCGAAGGACTCGTTGGCCTGCTTCAGCGAGAGGCTGATGCGACGGCGCTCGAGGTCGATGTCGATGACCTTGACGAAGATCTCGTCGTTGACCTGGACGACCTGCTCCGGGATCTCCACGTGGCGCTCGGCCAGCTCGGAGATGTGGACCAGACCCTCGATGCCCTCGTCCACGCGGACGAACGCACCGAACGGAACCAGCTTCGTGACCTTGCCGGGCACGACCTGGCCGATCTGGTGGGTGCGGGCGAACTGCTGCCACGGGTCTTCCTGGGTCGCCTTCAGCGACAGGGAGACACGCTCGCGGTCCATGTCGACATCGAGGACCTCGACGGTGACCTCCTGGCCGACCTCGACGACCTCGGAGGGGTGGTCGATGTGCTTCCAGGACAGCTCGGAGACGTGAACCAGACCGTCCACGCCACCCAGGTCCACGAAGGCGCCGAAGTTGACGATCGAGGAGACGACGCCGGAACGGACCTGACCCTTCTGGAGGGTCGTGAGGAACGTCTGGCGAACCTCGGACTGGGTCTGCTCCAGCCAGGCGCGGCGGGACAGAACCACGTTGTTGCGGTTCTTGTCCAGCTCGATGATCTTGGCCTCGAGCTCCTTGCCCACGTAGGGCTGAAGGTCGCGGACGCGGCGCATCTCGACCAGGGAGGCCGGGAGGAAGCCACGGAGGCCGATGTCGAGGATGAGACCACCCTTGACGACCTCGATGACGGTACCGGTGACGATCCCGTCCTCTTCCTTGATCTTCTCGATGGTGCCCCAGGCACGCTCGTACTGGGCGCGCTTCTTCGAGAGGATCAGGCGGCCTTCCTTGTCCTCCTTCTGGAGAACAAGGGCTTCGATCTCGTCACCGACGGCGACGACCTCGTTGGGGTCGACGTCGTGCTTGATCGAGAGCTCGCGGCTCGGGATAACGCCTTCGGTCTTGTAACCGATGTCGAGCAGGACCTCGTCCCGGTCGACCTTCACGATGACGCCGTCGACGATGTCGCCGTCGTTGAAGTACTTGATCGTCTCGTCGATCGCTGCGAGGAAGGCTTCCTCGTTACCGATGTCGTTGACCGCTACCTGCGGGGTGGTGGCGGTGGTCTCGGTGCTGCTCGTCATGTGGGAAAGGGCTCCGGTACGGACATTGAAGTCGTAGGTACTGCTTACGCCGGGAGCCCGTTTCGCTCTGTAGAAGCCGGACAGCCAAGGAAGCGCCCCACCAGTGACTGATGGTGGCGCCTCGACAACCGAGGGGACATACAACAGATGCGAGCGCAGCCTGCTACGTCTGAGGTGCGCAGGCCCGCAGCGCAACTTGTAGCATACGGGGGCAGCCGGGCATGGTCAATGCGCGAAGCCGCACACCCGGGGCGGATCGCCGCATTCCCGGCACAAAACCTGTCTCTTCAGGCCATGTGGGCCTGGTGCGCCCCTCGTGTGACACCGCCGGGGCGGGTTGGACGGAAGAGTACGACGAGGGAGCCGATCATCCAAGAGCCCGAAGCGAGCGAGACCGAAGCCACCCGACGCCACGCGGACGTCACGGAGAGCGCCCGGGCCAACCGGGGCTGGTGGGACCGCAATGCGGACGAGTACCAGGTCGAGCACGGCACCTTCCTCGGCGACGACCGCTTCGTGTGGGGGCCGGAGGGTCTCGACGAGGTGGAGGCGGAGCTGCTCGGCCCGCCGGAGCAGCTGAAGGACAGGGACGTCCTGGAGATCGGCGCCGGCGCGGCCCAGTGCGCGCGCTGGCTGGCCGCGCAGGGTGCCCGTCCGGTCGCCCTGGACCTCTCCCACCGCCAGCTCCAGCACGCGCTGCGGATCGGCGGATCGTTCCCTCTCGTGTGTGCGGACGCGTCCGCGCTCCCCTTCGCGGACGGCTCGTTCGACCTGGCGTGCTCGGCGTACGGTGCGCTTCCGTTCGTCGCCGATCCGCGGCTGGTGTTGCGGGAGGTCCGGCGGGTGCTGCGGCCCGGCGGGCGTTTCGTGTTCTCCGTGACGCACCCGATCCGCTGGGCGTTCCCGGACGAACCGGGCCCCGAGGGCTTGAGCGTGTCGGGGTCGTACTTCGACCGCACGCCCTACGTCGAACAGGACGACGAGGGCCGCGCGGTCTACGTCGAGCACCACAGGACGCTCGGCGACCGTGTGCGGGACATCGTGGCGGCGGGTTTCCGGCTGGTGGATCTGGTGGAGCCGGAGTGGCCGGCCTGGAACACCTCCGAGTGGGGCGGCTGGTCGCCGCTGCGGGGGAACCTGATCCCGGGGACGGCGATCTTCGTCTGCGAGCGAAGCGAGACGGGGGTCCCCCCGGCCGAAGTCACCCGGCCGTCGGCCGGGGGCGCCCCCAGGGGGAGGGACTGACGCACGCGCGCGTGCAGGGCGTTTCCGGGTACGTACGACACTGGAGTGCGTGATCCGCTACGACGCCCTGGACGCGCTGCCCGTCCGCACTGCTCTGCCCGCCCTGCGCGAGGCCCTGGACGGACACGGCACGGCCGTCCTCGTCGCCCCGCCCGGCACCGGCAAGACGACGCTGGTGCCGCCGACGCTGGCGGGGCTGCTCGGCGAGGGACCGGCACGGCGGGTGATCGTCGCCGAACCTCGGCGGATCGCGGCCCGGGCTGCGGCGCGGCGGATGGCGTGGCTGCTGGGCGAGAAGGTCGGCGAGAGCGTCGGCTACACCGTGCGCGGCGAGCGGGCGGTCGGGCGGCACACGCGCGTGGAGGTCGTCACGACCGGTGTGCTGCTCCAGCGGCTCCAGCGGGACCAGGAGCTGAGCGGCGTCGACGTGGTCGTGCTCGACGAGGTTCACGAGCGGCATCTGGACGCGGACACGGTGGCGGCGTTCCTGTGGGACGTACGGGAGGCGCTGCGGCCGGAGCTGCGGCTGGTGGCCGCGTCGGCGACGACCGACGCCGAGGGGTGGGCGCGGCTGCTGGGCGGGGCGCCGGTCGTCGAGGCGGAGGGCGCTGCGCATCCGGTCGAGGTGATGTGGGCGCCGCCCGGACGTCCGGTGCGGCCGCCGCACGGCATGCGGGTCGATCCGGCGTTGCTGGCGCACGTGGCGTCGGTGGTGCGGCGGGCGCTGGCCGAGCGGTCGGGGGACGTGCTGTGCTTCCTGCCCGGCGTCGGGGAGATCGCCCGCGTCGCCGGGCAGCTGGGCGATCTGGGGGATGTCGACGTGCTCCAGGTGCACGGTCGGGCGCCGACGGCGGTGCAGGACGCGGTGTTGTCGCCCGGGGCGCGGCGCCGGGTGGTGCTCGCGACGGCGGTGGCGGAGTCGTCGCTGACGGTTCCCGGCGTGCGCGTGGTCGTCGACTCGGGGCTGGCGCGGGAGCCACGGGTGGACCATGCGCGCGGGCTGAGCGCGCTGACGACGGTGCGGGCCTCGCAGGCGGCGGGACGGCAGCGGGCGGGGCGCGCGGGGCGTGAGGCGCCGGGTGCGGTGTACCGCTGCTGGGCGGAGGCCGAGGACGCGCGGCTGCCGCGTTTTCCGTCGCCGGAGATCCTGCTGGCCGACCTGACGGCGTTCGCGCTGCAGACGGCGTGCTGGGGGATCCGGACGCCTCCGGGCTGGCATTGCTGGATCCGCCGCCGGGTGGGGCGATGGCGGCGGCGCGGGCCGCTCTCGCGGGAGTGGGCGCGGTGGACTCCGCCGGCAGAGCCACGCAGCGGGGTGTGCGTCTGGCTCGGCTGGGGCTGCATCCCCGGTTGGGGCGGGCGCTGCTGGACGCGGGTCCCTTCGGTGCGGTCGCCGAGGTTGTGGCCCTGCTCAGCGAGGAGGCGCCGCGGGAGTACGGGGATGATCTCGCCGGTGCGTTGCGGGCTGCCCGGCGTGGGGGCGACGCCTACGCAGGGCGGTGGCGGGCGGAAGTCCGGCGGCTGCGGGCCGTCGTCGGGGAGTCTTCACCCTCGCCCACCCGTGACTCTCTCCCGGTGGAGGTGAACGTCGAGGCCGACCGCGCGAACGTCGGTGAGGACCGTCTGGTCGGACTCGTTGCCGCGCTTGCCTTCCCTGAGCGTGTCGCCAAGGCCGACGGCGGTTCGTATCTCATGGTCTCCGGGACGCGGGCCGAGGTGGCTGAGGGGAGCGGCCTGCGTGGTGCGCCCTGGATTGCTGTCGCTGCGGCTGATCGCCCCGTCGGGAAACGGCACGCGCGCGTGCAGGCCGGGGCCGTCGTGGATGAGGACATCGCGCGGCAGGCGGCCGGCGCACTGCTCGACGAGCGGGACGAGGTCCACTGGGCCGGCGGGGACGTCGTAGCGCGGCGTGTCGAGCGGCTGGGGGCCGTCGAACTGGCCTCGCGGCCGCTTGCCGACGCCGATCCCGTGCTCGTACGCGACGCGCTCCTCGAAGGCCTACGGCGAGAAGGGTTCGGCCTGTTGCGCTGGTCCGCCGACGCGGGCGTACTGCGGCAGCGGCTCGCCTTTCTGCATCTGCACCTCGGCGAGCCCTGGCCCGATGTCTGCGACGACGCGCTCCACGCGCGCGTGGACGAGTGGTTGGAGCCCGAGCTGAGCCGGGCCCGGCGGCGGGCCGACCTCTCGCGGATCGACGCCGGGGAGGCGCTCGCCCGGCTGTTGCCGTGGGCCTCCGGGGAGGCTGGGCGGCTCGACGAGCTTGCCCCGGAGCGGATCACCGTACCCAGTGGGTCCAGAATCCGGATCGACTACGGCAACCCCGAACAGCCCGTCCTCGCCGTGAAGTTGCAGGAGATGTTCGGGCTGCACGAGTCGCCCTCGGTCGCCGGGGTGCCGCTCCTGGTCCATCTGCTCTCCCCCGCCGGGCGCCCCGCCGCCGTCACCGCCGACCTCGCCTCCTTCTGGAAGGACGGCTACAACGGCGTACGGGCGGAGCTGCGCGGCCGCTATCCGAAGCATCCGTGGCCCGAGGACCCCGCCACCGCCGAGCCGACCCGGCACACCAACGCCCGGCTCAGGCGGTGACCGGTTCGGGTTCGGTGTTCTTCGTCGGCTCCGGGTCGCCGGGGCGGCGGCTGCGTGCCTCCAGGTAGAGGGAGAGCGACAGGAGCAGCACGCCGAGGGTCAGGAAACCCCACGGCAGATACGACGTCATCAGCAGGACCAGCGTGCGGTTGGACTTGACCAGGTTCACGGTGTGGTCGATG
This sequence comes from Streptomyces sp. F001, assembly GCF_004187715.1. Lineage (GTDB taxonomy): Bacteria > Actinomycetota > Actinomycetes > Streptomycetales > Streptomycetaceae > Streptomyces > Streptomyces flavusporus. The sequence continues at coordinate 1,461,702 of NZ_QZWF01000001.1, forward strand.
TAGTCCTCGCGCATCTTCACGTGGCCGGCGAACGCGGTGACCTTGTCGCGGTCGCCGAGCAGGGTGCCGCCGCGCAGTTCCTCCTTGTGGATCTCCTCGCCGTAGACGGGGGCGCCGGTCAGCGGCTCGACCCAGAACTTGCGGACCGTGGTGTACCAGCGGGTCGTGCCCGTCTCGGCGACGGACTCGGGGGTGATTCCCTCGACGGGCATGGCCTTGGGGAAGGCGACCTTCGTCCAGGGGATGGTCTGCTCGAAGTAGTAGACCTCGACGCCGCGGAAGTTCTGGGTGCCCTTGTAGTGGATCGGGGCCGTGATGCGGGCCTGTGCGTCGAAGTACTCGTAGTCCCTCTTCTCGGTGAGGAAGGGCCATTTGAACTCGATGCCCTCGCGTTTCACGCGATCACCGTCGACCATCTCGCCCGTGGCGTGGACGGGTTCCTGAGTGTGGGCGTCGAAGATGTACCGCTCGGGGATCTGGGAGACCATCTTGCCGTCGGGGCCCTGGACGTAGGACAGGCCGTCCCAGACCACGACATCCCGGTCCGCCGTCTTCTCGATCCGTTCGGAGGCCTCCACGTTGCCCTTGAGGGTCTGGACGATGGTCACTTTGTCGACCTTGCGGGCCGTCATCGTGCCGTAGTCGAGAAGGGTGGCGTCCTCGGCCTCCAGGACCATGTCCTGGTACTGGCTCGGCGGGATCTTGGCCAGGCGCGGGAAGGCGTACCAGCGCAGCAGCGGGGACAGCGCCGCGAAGAACACGGCGAGGGCGAGCAGGATCAGACCGGCCTTGCGGCGCATCTCGGCCTCCCTCCCGGGCGGTTACGGGTGCGACGGCACCGTCGTCAGCAGCGGCTTGGGTGATGTCTTGCCCGTCGGGGAGCCGAGCGCCGTGATCGTGAGGACCAGGGCGAACGCGAGGGCGAGACCGGCCGCGGCGGCGATCAGGGCGCGCATACGGGCCTCCCGGGGCGTCGGTACGGACGGGACCTGATACTTCGTCAGGTCCGGCACCGTAGCAACGCACGCGCGAGATGAGAACACGTTGCACACACGACGAGGGCGCCCCGCCGCCGAAGCCGAGGGGCGCCCTGGTTGCCGTGTGCCTACGCCGAGGGCGAGGGTGAGGCGTCGGCGGATGTGCTTGCCGTCGGGCTCGGGGAGGGCGCCGCCGTCACGGTCAGCTCGACCGTCAGCACCGCGCCGCCCGTGGTGGTGATGCGCAGCAGATACGTGCCTGCGGTGTCGTCCGCATACAGCTTGGGCAGCGTCAGCAGGCCGTCCGCGTCCGTCTCGAGACCTGTCAGGGTCCGTACGGCGGTGCCGTCGGCGTCCTTGAAGTAGGGGCCCTTGTCGTTCGTGGTCGGGTCGTCCGCCGACTTGATCAGTGTCGCGGTGGCCGCGACACCGTCCGCGGCGGCGCCCTTGTACGTCGCCTTCACCTGGACCTGGTTCGCGAACTCGCCGCCCGTCACGCAGGTCAGCGCCTCGTCGCCGGTGCGGGCCAGGCTGTCGGCGGCGCGGGCGGTGACGGTGGCGGTGTAGCCGACGCCGGGAATCGAGCGGCCCACGACGGAGGCCCGGACGGTGAAGTCGCCGGTCTTCTCGCCCGCCTTCAGCGCCGGAGCGAGGGCCACGCCGGACGTGCCGGTGACCATCGTGGCCACCTTCTCGCCGCCGGTGAAGGTGGTGTCGGTGTCGCCGACGATCGAGAACCGGATCCGCACCTTGGCGACGCCCTTGCCGGCCTCGGTCTCGGCGCGGGCGCTGATCCGCTCGCCGAAGGTGTCGCCCGCCATGGCGGTCAGCTGCGCCGTGCCCGCGTCCTCGAGGTGGTCCACCGTGTCGGTGGGGGTCGGCGGGGTGCTGGGTGGGGTGCTCGGCGGGGTCGAAGGGGGAGGCGTCGGGCTGGTGGAACCGCCGCCGGAGGGCGGCTCCGGCGTCGGCGACTGGGTCCCCGGCTTCTTGGTCGGCGGCTTCGGCGAGGGGCTCGACCCGGCGGGCTCGTCGCTGCGGTCGGAGGGGAGCTGGCCGGTGCCGTCCGGGACCTCATGGGTGCCCTTGCGGTAGTACTCCAGCCACGACAGGACGGTGTTGAGGTAGTCCGTCGAGTTGTTGTAGCTGAGGATCGCGCTGTTGAGGTCGGAGTCGGTCGACAGGTCCCAGCCGAAGCGGCACAGGTAGTGGCCGGCCGCGAGGGCGGCGTCGTAGATGTTGTTGGGGTCCTTCAGGCCGTCGTCGTTGCCGTCGCGGCCGGCCCACGCCCAGGTCGACGGGATGAACTGCATGGGGCCCACGGCCCGGTCGTACGCCGAGTCGCCGTCGTAGCGGCCGTTGTCGGTGTCGCTGATGTTCGCGAAGCCGTTGCCGTTCAGCTGGGGGCCGAGGATGGCGGTGATCGTGGTGCCGTTCGCGTCGACGTTGCCGCCGCGCGCCTGGCCCGACTCGACCTTGCCGATGGCGGCGAGGAGCTCCCAGGGCAGGTTGCAGCCGGGCTTCGACGCGCGCAGCTCGTCCGCGGCCTTCTTGTAGGCGTCCAGGACGGTCGCCGGTATGCCGGCGGCCGCGTCGCCCGTGATCGGATCCGCCGTGGCGCTGGGTGAGGGGGTGGGGCTGTCCAGCGGCGGCAGGTCCGTGTAGTACGGCGAGTTGCCGGTCGCGCTGTCCCCGGCAGGCGCGTCGGGTGAGGGCTGGGTGCCGGTGGCGGACTGTCTGCCGGAGTCGTCGGTCACCAGTCCCGGGCCCTGGGACGCGGCCAGCGCCGCGACCGCCACCGCGGCCACGGTGGTGTTCATCGCCCCCTTGCGCAGCCTCCTGCCGAATTGCGCCGCCATGAAGTGAACCCCTCCCATGGGCGTCCGGGCGCCCGCCGCTGTCTGCCCTGTCGCGATGTCCTGTTCGCGACGTTCCGTATCAGGTGCCCTGTGGCATTGTTCTGTTGGCGGTACGACGTGCTCCCCGGCACGTCAACCCAGGCGACCCTACGACAACTTCCTGCGCACGGGCACCCGTTCGTGCCCGATTTTCACCGCTTGGCCATACACCGTTGGGCCGTCGGCCGCGCCTCGGGCCCCGCATACTGGACGTCGACGTCCGCCATGGGGAGCACTGTTGCCGTTCACTCTGAGTCACGCCGCAGCCGTGCTGCCCGCGGTACGCACCGATGGCACCGGCCGTGGCCCGCTGGTGCCGTCCGTCCTTGTGGCAGGCTCCTTTGCGCCCGACATGACCTATTACGCGGCGAGTGTTCTGCCCGGTGCGATGGAATTCGGCGAGGTGACGCACTCCTTCCCGGGCGTGTTGACGGTCGATGTTCTGGTCGCCTGGGTGCTGGTGGGGCTGTGGCTGCTGGTCCGCGAACCGCTGGTGGCTCTGCTGCCGCGGGGGTGGCGGCCACGGGTGGCCACGCTCCTGCGCTGCGGGGCGCCACGCGCGCGCGTGCGGCCGGTTTCGGTGGCGTGGTGGTACGTGTCCGCGGCGCTCGGAGCGCTCACGCATGTCGTGTGGGACGCGTTCACCCATCTCGACCGGTGGGGGATGCGGCTGTTTCCCGTCCTGGGGCAGGAGGTGGCGGGGTCACCGCTGTACTGGTACCTGCAGTACGGGGGTTCGGCTGTGGCCGCGGCCGTCATCGCCGTGTTCGTGGCCGGCGCGCTGCGGCGCGTGTCCGCGGCCGAGCCGGTGGGCGTGCCCTCGCTGTCGGTACGGGACCGCTGGTGGGCCGGTGCCGTGATCGGCGGCTGCGCGCTGGTCGCGGCGGTGCACCGGGCGGCGCGGTGGTGGCAGTACTGGGGATCCGTCGCCAAGCCGTGGGAGCTGATTCCGACGCTGTGCTTCGGAGCCGGGGCGGGACTCGTCCTGGGGGTGCTGCTGTACGCCGTGGGGGTGCGGCTCCGGCGACCGGCTCGGGTCGCCTCTAGTGATTCCAGAGGGGTCGGCAGGGAGCGGGACCGGAGCCGTCAGGGGGCTTGATGGCTGGGACGGTGGGGAGGGTCGCGGTGAACACGGTGAGTGTGTGCGTCGGGCGCGGCGGCCGGGGCAGCCGGGCGAGGAGCAGGGCCAGGTAGCCGCGGGCCAGGTCGGCCCACAGGCGCCAGACGGCGGTGTCCCGGGCGCGTACGACGGCGGGTTTCCGGAATTCCCGGTGAGCGAGGCGGCGGCGTAGCTCCGCGGTGGCGTGTCTCAGGGCCGTCACCGGGTCGGTGGGGATGCGGGCGGTGCTTGCGCCGACCGCGTGGGGCGGGGCCGGCGGGATCGCCGTCCGGCGGTTGAGCATGCGTATACCCATGGCCGCATCTTGACGGGCGGGGGCGGCCGGGGGCTTTTCCGCGTGGGCCACGCGGGTGACGGGTCCCTCCGGGGTGGGCCGGGTGCCTCGCGTTTGCCTGGTTGCGGTGGGCCTTGGGGCTGCGGGTGGTCCGTGGCCGGTCGCTCCCCCACTCTCGGCTTCGCTCGTGCGGGGGACCCCCATCGCGGCGGAGCCGCATATCGACGCAGCCCCGCGCCCCTGAGGGCGCTGCAGTCCCGCCCCGCAAAGCACCACGGGATGCCGGGCCGGTTGGGAACCTGGCCCGGCATCGAGACGTGGCCCGCCTTGCGGCGGCTAGTGTGCTGCCGACTCCCAGTCGGGGCCCACGCCCACCGAGACGTCCAGGGGGGCCCTGAGGTGGACGGCGTCGGCCATTTCGCGGCGGACGATCTCCTCGGCCGCCGCCCGCTCGCCGGGGGCGATCTCCAGGACGATTTCGTCGTGGACCTGGAGGAGCATGCGGGACTTGAGGTCCGCCTCCCGCAGGGCCCGGTCCACGTTGAGCATGGCGATCTTGACGATGTCCGCCGCCGTGCCCTGGATGGGTGCGTTGAGGGCCATGCGCTCGGCCGCCTCGCGGCGCTGGCGGTTGTCGCTGTTGAGGTCGGGGAGGTAGCGGCGGCGCCCGAAGAGCGTCGCCGTGTAGCCCGTCGCCCGTGCCTCGTCGACCGCCCGGCGCAGATAGTCCCGTACGCCGCCGAAGCGCTCGAAGTACGCGTCCATCAGGGTGCGGGCCTCGGCCGCCTCGATGTTCAGCTGCTGGGACAGGCCGAACGCCGACAGCCCGTACGCCAGGCCGTACGACATCGCCTTGATCTTGCGGCGCATCTCGGCGTCCACCGCGGAGGGAGCGACGGCGAACACCTGCGCGGCAGCCGTGGTGTGCAGGTCCTCGCCGGAGGTGAACGCCTCGATCAGACCCGCGTCTTCGGAGAGGTGGGCCATGACGCGCAGCTCGATCTGGCTGTAGTCCGCCGTCATCAGCGACTCGAAACCCTCGCCGACCACGAAGCCACGGCGGATCGCCCGGCCCTCGTCGGTGCGGACCGGGATGTTCTGCAGGTTCGGGTCCGTGGAGGACAGGCGGCCGGTGGCGGCGACGGTCTGGTTGAAGGTGGTGTGGATACGGCCGTCCGTCGCGACGGTCTTGATCAGGCCCTCGACGGTGACCCGCAGCTTCGCCTGCTCGCGGTGACGGAGCATGATCACGGGCAGTTCGTTGTCGGTCTGGGTGGCCAGCCACGCCAGGGCGTCGGCGTCGGTGGTGTAGCCGGTCTTGGTCTTCTTGGTCTTCGGCAGGGCCAGCTCACCGAAGAGGACTTCCTGCAACTGCTTGGGCGAGCCCAGGTTGAACTCGTGCCCGGCGGCCGCATGGGCCTCCTTCACGGCCTGCTGCACGGCACCGGCGAACATCTGCTCCATGGCTTCCAGGTGGGCGCGGTCCGCCGCGATGCCGTGCCGCTCCATCCGGGCCAGCAGCGCCGACGTGGGCAGCTCCACATCCCGCAGCAGATCTGCTGCGCCGACCTCCTGCAGCCGGCCCTCGAAGGCCTGGCCCAGGTCGAGGACGGCGCGGGCCTGGATCATCAGTGCCTCGGCCTCGGCGCCGTCGTCCGCGCCGAAGGCCAGCTGTCCGTCGGCCGCGGCGGCGGGCGCAAGCTCGCGGTGCAGGTACTCCAGGGACAGCGCGTCCAGGTCGAAGGAACGGCGGCCGGGCTTGACCAGATAGGCGGCGAGCGCGGTGTCCATGGTGACGCCGGCGACGGTCCAGCCGTGCTCGGCGAAGACCCGCATCGCGCCCTTGGCGTTGTGGAAGACCTTGGGCCGGGCGGCGTCGGCCAGCCAGGCCGCGAACGCCTTCTCGTCGGCCTCGTCCAGCTGGGACGGGTCGAACCAGGCCGCCGGTCCCGACGGTGTGGCGAGCGCGACCTCGGCGACCGCGCCCGTGCCGAGCGCCCACGTGTCCACCGTGGCGACGCCCAGGGGGCCTGCGCCGTGCTCGGCGAGCCAGGGCGCCAGCTCGCCCGTGCCCAGCACCGTGCTGTCCAGTTCCACGCCGTCGGCCACGACCGGGGTGACCTCGGTCTCCTCGGCGCCCGGGTCGACGCCGAAGAGCCGTTCGCGCAGCGAGGGGTTCCTGATCTCCAGGGTGTCCAGCACCATGGAGACAGCCTTGCGGTCGTACGGCGCGCGGGCCAGGTCGGCGACCGTCCTGGGCAGTTCCACCTGGCGCTCCAGCTCGGTGAGCCGGCGGTTCAGCTTCACCGCCTCCAGGTGGTCGCGAAGGTTCTGCCCGGCCTTGCCCTTGACCTCGTCGACGCGCTCCACCAGGTCGGCGAACGAGCCGAACTGGTTGATCCACTTCGCGGCCGTCTTCTCGCCGACCCCCGGGATGCCCGGCAGGTTGTCCGACGGGTCGCCGCGCAGGGCAGCGAAGTCGGGGTACTGCGCGGGCGTCAGTCCGTACTTCTCGAAGACCTTCTCCGGCGTGAACCGGGTCAGCTCCGAGACGCCCTTCGTGGGGTAGAGCACCGTGGTGTGCTCGGAGACCAGCTGGAAGGAGTCACGGTCGCCGGTGACGATCAGCACCTCGAAGCCCTCGGCCTCGGCCTGCGTGGCGAGCGTGGCGATCACGTCGTCCGCCTCGTACCCCTCGACCGCGAAGCGCTGGGCGTGCATCGCGTCGAGCAGCTCGCCGATCAGCTCCACCTGGCCCTTGAACTCGTCCGGAGTCTTGGAGCGGTTCGCCTTGTACTCCGTGAACTCCTGGGAGCGCCAGGTCTTGCGCGAGACGTCGAAGGCCACCGCGAAGTGCGTGGGCGCCTCGTCGCGGAGCGTGTTGGCCAGCATCGACGCGAAGCCGTAGATCGCGTTCGTCGGCTGGCCCGTCGCGGTCGTGAAGTTCTCCGCGGGCAGCGCGAAGTACGCGCGGTAGGCCAGCGAGTGCCCGTCCATGAGCATCAGGCGCGGACGGGTACCGCCGGGGCTGTTGTCGGTCTTCTTCGATGCTGTCTCTGCCACGCCCCCGATCCTGCCACGACCCACTGACACTCAGCCCCGGGCGCCGTCCACGCTCCTCGGCGCAGGCATTGCTCACGCCCTCCGCACGACCGCACCGTCAACGGTGTCACCGGCACGTGCGAGGATCGGAGACCTATCTCACACACGCACTCGAAGGAGAGGCGATGGCAACGAAGCCGCCCAACGCCGACCCGGTTCAGGACGCGCCCGACGTCGCCGAGCCGCAGCACGCGGCGGCCGGTCTGCCGGCCATCGGGCACACCCTGCGCGTCGCCCAGCAGCAGATGGGCGTGAAGCGCACCGCGCTGACGCTGCTGCGGGTCAACCAGAAGGACGGCTTCGACTGCCCCGGCTGCGCCTGGCCGGAGCCCGATCACCGGCACAGGGCGGAGTTCTGTGAGAACGGCGCGAAGGCGGTCGCAGAGGAGGCCACCCTGCGCCGGGTCACCCCGGAGTTCTTCGCCGCGCACCCGGTCGCCGACCTCGCCGGCCGCAGCGGCTACTGGCTCGGCCAGCAGGGGCGGCTCACGCACCCCATGTATCTGCCCGAGGGCGGCGAGCACTACGAGCCGGTCACCTGGGAGCGCGCCTTCGATCTCATCGCCGAGGAGATCACCGCGCTCGGCTCCCCCGACGAGGCCGTCTTCTACACCTCGGGGCGTACGAGCAACGAGGCCGCGTTCCTCTACCAGCTCTTCGCGCGCGAGCTCGGCACGAACAACCTGCCCGACTGCTCGAACATGTGCCACGAGTCGTCCGGCTCCGCGCTGTCCGAGACGATCGGCATCGGCAAGGGCAGCGTCCTGCTGGAGGACCTCCACAAGGCCGACCTGATCATCGTCGCCGGCCAGAACCCCGGCACGAACCACCCGCGGATGCTGAGAAGGCCAAGGCAGGCGGCGCGAAGATCATCAGCGTCAATCCGCTGCCCGAGGCCGGCCTGGAACGCTTCAAGAACCCGCAGACCCCGAAGGGGCTGGCCGCCGGGGCCTCGCTCACCGATCTGTTCCTGCAGATCCGCATCGGCGGCGATCAGGCCCTCTTCCGTCTCCTCAACAAGCTCGTCCTCGAGACCGAGGGCGCCGTCGACGAGGACTTCGTGCGCGAGCACACGCACGGCTACGAGGAGTTCGCGGCGGCCGCCCGCGCGGCCGACTGGGACGAGACGCTCACCGCGACGGGCCTCACGCGCGCGGAGATCGAACAGGCCCTGCGGCTGGTCCTCGCCTCCGAGCGCACCATCGTCTGCTGGGCGATGGGCCTCACCCAGCACAAGCACTCCGTGCCGACCATCCGCGAGGTGGTCAACTTCCTCCTCCTGCGCGGCAACATCGGCCGGCCCGGCGCGGGCGTGTGCCCGGTGCGCGGCCACTCGAACGTGCAGGGCGACCGCACCATGGGCATCTTCGAACGGCCGGCAACCGCCTTCCTGGACGCCCTGGAGAAGGAGTTCGGCTTCGCGCCCCCGCGGGAGCACGGCTACGACGTCGTACGCGCCATCCGCGCCCTGCGGGACGGCGAGGCGAAGGTGTTCTTCGCGATGGGCGGCAACTTCGTCTCCGCGTCTCCCGACACGGAGGTCACCGAGGCGGCGATGCGACGCGCCCGGCTCACCGTGCACGTGTCGACGAAGCTCAACCGCAGCCACGTCATCACCGGCGCACGAGCACTGATCCTGCCCACCCTGGGCCGCACCGAGCGCGATCTTCAGGGCAGCGGCGAGCAGTTCGTGACCGTCGAGGACTCCATGGGCATGGTGCACGCCTCCCGCGGCCGGCTGCAGCCCGCGAGCCCGCACCTGCTGTCCGAGCCGGCGATCGTCTGCCGTATGGCACGCCGCGTGCTCGGCGAGAACAGCACGGTGCCGTGGGAGGAGTTCGAGAAGGACTACGCCACCGTCCGTGACCGCATCGCGCGTGTGATCCCCGGCTTCGAGGACTTCAACGCGCGCGTGGCCCGGCCCGGCGGCTTCACGCTCCCCCACGCCCCGCGCGACGAGCGCCGCTTCCCCACGGCCACCGGCAAGGCCAACTTCACCGCGGCGCCCGTGGAGTACCCGAGGCTGCCCGAGGGCCGGCTGCTGCTGCAGACGCTGCGTTCGCACGACCAGTACAACACCACGATCTACGGCCTCGACGACCGCTACCGGGGCATCAGGAACGGCCGCCGGATCGTCCTCGTCAACCCCGAGGACGCGCGGGAGCTCAAGGCCGCGGACGGGTCGTACGTCGACCTGGTCAGCGAGTGGACGGACGGCGTCGAGCGGCGCGCGCCCGGCTTCCGGGTCGTGCACTACCCCACGGCACGGGGCTGTGCGGCCGCCTACTACCCGGAGACCAACGTCCTCGTCCCGCTGGACGCCACCGCCGACGTCAGCAACACCCCGGCCAGCAAGTCCGTCGTCGTCCGTCTGGAACAATCTGCGACCGACTGAGCGTTTGCTCAGCCGGATGCGTTTCCAGACGCGTGCGACGAGAAGACGACGAAACGGAGCCCGGCCCATGGGTGAGCAGCAGACCGTGAAGTTCCCGCAACAGGTCATCGACGAGTACGCGGCGCTCGGCGTCGACCTGCCCGCCCTGTTCTCCGCCGGGCACCTGGGCACGCGCATGGGCGTACAGATCGTGGAGGCCTCCGCGGACCGTGTCGTCGGCACGATGCCGGTGGAGGGCAACACCCAGCCGTACGGGCTGCTGCACGGCGGCGCGTCCGCGGTGCTCGCCGAGACCCTGGGCTCGGTCGGCTCCATGCTGCACGGCGGCACCTCGAAGATCGCCGTGGGCGTCGACTTGAACTGCACCCACCACCGCGGCGTCCGTTCCGGCCTGGTCACCGGCGTGGCCACGCCCGTGCACCGGGGGCGCTCCACGGCGACGTACGAGATCGTGATCAGCGACGAGCAGGACCGACGTGTGTGCACCGCCCGCCTGACCTGCCTGCTGCGGGACGTGAACCCGGGCGACGGGGAGCACGTGCGCGCGGCGGACTGATCCGGACACCGGGCCGGGCTCGCAGGGTGGTTGACCCGCATCAGTCGCACCGCACCTCAGCCAGGACGGCGGGGCCCCGCGGTCCGGCCCCGCACGTCGCTTTTGCGGAAAAGTGCCGCGGAACGACGCATTCTTTTTCCCATCTGTAACTCTACGTAATACGCGCGCAATTGAGGGCTGCACTTTCAGCCGGGATCCAGCGCAGGGGCGACGCCCCACAAGCAACACCAGGTAGCCTGCAGCAACCACTCCCCGCCATTACCAAAACCAAAAACACTGCTGATCACAGCAGGCGAATCCTGCGAGTCTCAACATGCGGACAGGGCGAATCGGTTGGAATTCCGCGCTTCTACCCGCCTAGTACCGCTCTGCATTACGTCGTGTCATAACAAGAGCGTCACAGCCTTGGCCAGACACTCCTCCACGGTTCCCGCACACGCTTAGAGTCACGGCCAGTCACCGCTCCAACGGGAGTTCGGTACCAGCGCAGCACCCGCTATCCCCCCGCAGGGGGTGGCCGAGCCTGCCGAAAGGACTGATTGTGCGACAGCGTTCTTTGGTGATCCTTACCTCCGTCCTCACGACCGGAGCTCTGACGCTCACCGCCTGCGGCTCCCGAGACGACAACGGCGGCGGCGACAGCGGCGGCGGGGACACCACCACCCTGACCATCGGCGTGGACGCCCCGCTGTCCGGCGAGAACTCCCAGACCGGCCTCGGCATCCAGTACGGCGCCCAGATCGCCGTCGACGACGCCAACGAGAAAAACCTGGTCCCCGGCGTCAAGTTCAAGATCAAGGCCCTGGACGACAAGGCACAGCCCGCCACCGGCCAGTCCAACGCCACCGACCTGACGGGTGACCAGAGCGTCGTCGGCGCCGTCGGCCCGCTGAACTCCGGTGTCGCCCAGTCGATGCTGCAGGTGTTCTCCGCGGCCAACATGGTCCAGATCTCCCCGGCCAACACCAACCCGGAGCTGACCCAGGGCAAGAACTGGCAGACCGACAAGAAGCGGCCGTACAAGACCTACTTCCGCACCTCCACCACCGACGAACTGCAGGGCAGCTACGCCGCCGACTACGCCTTCAACGGTCTCAAGAAGAAGGACGCCTTCGTCGTCGACGACAAGCAGACGTACGGCGCCGGCCTGGCGAAGATCTTCAACGAGCAGTACAAGAAGCTCGGCGGCAAGGTGGTCGGCACCGACCACGTCAACACCGGTGACAAGGACTTCGGTTCGCTCGTCACCAAGATCAAGAACTCCAAGGCCGACCTGCTCTACTACGGCGGCCAGTACGACGAGGCCCAGCTGATCACCAAGCAGCTCAAGGACGCCGGCGTCAAGATCCCGCTGTTCGCCGGTGACGGCACGTTCTCCACCACCTACATCGAGACGGCCGGCGCAGCCGCCGAGGGCGACCTCGTCACCGCCATCGGCGTCCCCGCGGACACCCTGCCCGCCGCCAAGGACTTCATCGCCGAGTACAAGGCCAAGGGCTACAAGGGCGACTACGGCGCCTACGGCACCTACGCCTACGACGCCACCACCGCCATCATCAACGCCGTCAAGGCCGCCGTGGACGCCAACGACGGCAAGCTGCCCGAGATGAACGAACTGCGTCCCAAGGTCGTCGACGAGGTCCAGAAGTCCGACTTCGAAGGCCTCACCGGCAAGGTCTCCTTCGACGAGTACGGCGACACCACCAACAAGCAGCTGACGGTCTACCAGGTCGAAAAGGGCGAGTGGAAGGCCGTCAAGACCGGCACCGCCGACCTCGGCTGACCCAGGCCACCCAAGCACGCCACACGGGCCGCGCGGAAGGAGGACCCCGACCGCGCGGCCCGTTTCCACACCCAGACCACCCCCCGGCACGCAACCAGTGCACACGACCACCAGCGACATGGAGGCCACGCGGTGAACACCCTGCCGCAGCAGCTGGCCAACGGGCTGCTTCTAGGCTCGATGTACGGGCTGATCGCCATCGGCTACACGATGGTGTACGGCATCGTCCAGCTCATCAACTTCGCGCACGGCGAGATCTTCATGACCGGGGCCTTCGGCGCCCTCACGGTCTACTTCTACATCCTGCCCGACGGCACCTCGATGGCAATCGCCGTCCCCCTGATGCTGCTCGGCGGCGCCATCGTCGCCATCCTCATCGCGGTCGGAGCGGAACGGTTCGCCTACCGACCACTGCGCGGAGCACCACGCCTGGCACCGCTCATCACAGCCATCGGCCTCTCCCTGGCCCTCCAGGAAGTCGTCCGCAACTTCTACCCCGAGGCCGACGGCGCCCGCCCCTTCCCCGGCCTCGACACCACCCACGACATCGGCTCCATCACCATCAAGGACGCCGACATCTTCCTGATCGTCGCCGCGATCCTCTGCATGTCCGCCCTCGCCTGGTTCGTCCGCAAGTCCCGCACCGGCCGCGCCATGCAGGCCACCGCCCAGGACCCGGACACCGCACAGCTCATGGGCATCGACACCAACCGCATCATCGTCATCGCCTTCGCCATCGGCGGCTTCTTCGCCGCCGTCGCCGCCGTCGCCTACGGCCTCAAGTACGGCAACGTCGACTACCGCATGGGCTTCCTCATGGGCCTGAAGGCCTTCACCGCGGCCGTCCTCGGCGGCATCGGCAACATCTACGGCGCCATGCTCGGCGGCATCGTCCTCGGCATCGCCGAAACACTCGCCTCCGCCTACATCGACGAAATCCCCGGCATGCAGCAGCTCGGCGGCCAGAGCTGGGCCAACGTCTGGGCCTTCTGCCTCCTCATCCTCGTACTCCTCGTCCGGCCACAAGGCCTGCTCGGCGAGCGTGTAGCGGACAGGGCGTGATCACATGACCGACATCGACAAGACCACGCCAGCCACCCCGGCCACCACCGCCCCCGCGGCCCGCGGCCTGCTGCCGCTGCCCGTCCCGGCCGCCCGCGCCCTCCTGCTCGCCGGCGGCACAGCCACCGCCGCCTCCGCCTTCCTCGCCTGGACCTGGACCGCCGAATTCCCCGGCGACCTCACCATCACCGGCTACCCCGGCGGCCTGCAGTGGCTGACCTTCACCGCCGGCATCATCACCGCGCTGTTCGCCCTCGCCTCGTACGGCATCCGCGGCCTCGGCTGGCTGCTGCCCGCCCGCAACAACGCACCCCTCGTGCTGAGCGCCGTCAGCGGCTTCGCCACCACCTGGTTCACCATCATCGCGATCAGCGTCGAACTCGGCGGACTCGCCAACCTCGAACCCGGAGGCTGGATCGCGGCCGTCGCCGCCCTCCTCCCCCTCCTCGGCGCCTCGCCCTCCCCGAGAAGAACACCGGCGACGCCAAGGACACCCTCAAGGCCTACGTCACAAAGGCCGACAAAATCCCCGCACCGACCCCCGTCGCACCCTGGGTCGAGCGACTCCTCCTCACCATCATCACGATGATCGGCCTCGGTGTCTTCACCTACGGCATCGACACCGAGTACGGCGAACTCTTCGTCGGCTACCTCATCGTGGTCGCCTTCACCGCCTGGGCCCTGCACACCGCAGGACTCCTCGACCGGCTCTCCCGGCTCGTCGCCCACAACCGCAGCTTCACGCTCGCCATGGGCTTCATCGCCGCCATCGCCTTCCCCTTCACCCAGACCAACGACCACTACGCCAACATCGGCGTCAACATCCTGATCTTCGGAACCGTCGCCCTCGGCCTCAACATCGTCGTCGGCCTCGCCGGACTCCTCGACCTCGGATACGTCGCCTTCCTCGGCGTCGGCGCCTACACCGCCGCCCTGGTCTCCGGCTCCGAGTTCTCCCGGTTCTCCGGCGTCCAGTTCCCCTTCTGGGCCTCCGCCCTGACCGGTGCCGCCGCATCGCTCATCTTCGGCGTCCTCATCGGCGCCCCCACCCTGCGCCTGCGCGGCGACTACCTCGCCATCGTCACCCTGGGCTTCGGTGAAATCTTCCGCATCGCCATCAACAACATGGACGGCGACTCCGGACCCGACATCACCAACGGCCCCAACGGCATCGCAGCCATCCCCGACCTGAAGATCTTCGGATTCAACCTCGGCGAATCCCACGACATCGCCGGATTCACCCTCGGCCGCTTCGCCAACTACTACCTGCTGATGGTCCTCATCATGGCCATCGTCGTCCTCGTCTACACCCGCGCCGCCGACTCCCGCATCGGCCGCTCCTGGATCGCCATCCGCGAGGACGAGACCGCCGCCACCGCCATGGGCATCAACGGCTTCCGCGTCAAACTCATCGCCTTCGCCCTCGGCGCCGCCCTCGCCGGCCTCGCCGGCACCGTCAGCGCACACGTCACCTACAGCGTCGTACCGACGCCGTACCAGTTCGCCGGATCCACCGCGCCCAACTCGGCCTTCCTGCTGGCCGCCGTCGTCCTCGGCGGCATGGGCACAGTCGCCGGCCCACTCCTCGGCGCGGCACTGCTCTACCTCATCCCGGAGAAACTCGTCTTCCTCCAGGAGAAGCAACTCCTCGCCTTCGGCATCGCGCTCGTCCTGCTGATGCGCTTCCGCCCCGAAGGCATCATCGCCAACCGCCGCCGCCAGCTCGAATTCCACGAGACCGGCCAGACCGACGTACCAGAACAAGCAACGCTGACCGACGAACCGGCGGCCGTCACCAAGGCGGGTGCGTGACCACCATGACGACACCAGTACTCGAAGCCCGCGACGTCACCATGCGCTTCGGCGGCCTCACCGCCGTCCGCTCGGTGGACTTCACCGTCAACGAAGGCGAGATCGTCGGCCTCATCGGCCCCAACGGCGCCGGCAAGACAACCTTCTTCAACTGCCTGACGGGCCTGTACATCCCCACCGAGGGCACAGTCTCCTACAAGGGCACCGTCCTGCCACCCAAGCCACACCTGGTGACCAAGGCGGGTATCGCCCGCACATTCCAGAACATCCGGCTCTTCGCCAACATGACGGTCCTCGAGAACGTCCTCGTCGGCCGCCACACCCGCACCAAGGAAGGCCTCTGGTCAGCCCTCCTACGCGGCCCCGGCTTCAAGAAGGCCGAAAAGGCAAGCGAAGAACGGGCCATGGAACTCCTGGAGTTCATCGGCCTCGCCCACAAACGCGACCACCTCGCCCGCAACCTGCCCTACGGCGAACAGCGCAAGCTCGAGATCGCACGGGCGCTGGCAAGCGAGCCGGGCCTCCTCCTGCTGGACGAGCCCACAGCCGGAATGAACCCCCAGGAGACACGAGCCACCGAGGAATTGGTCTTCGCCATCCGCGACAAGGGCATCGCCGTACTCGTCATCGAGCACGACATGCGCTTCATCTTCAACCTGTGCGACCGCGTCGCCGTCCTCGTCCAGGGCGAAAAGCTCGTCGAGGGCACCTCCGAAGTCGTCCAGGCCGACGAACGCGTCATCGCGGCCTACCTCGGCGAACCCTTCGAGGGCGACCCCGGCGAGGCCGAAGTCGCGGAGGTGGAGGCAGCCGAGGCCCACGCCGACGCCGCGCAGAGCACCACCAGCACCAAGGGAGACGCCCAGTGACCGCACTGCTCGAGGTCGAGGACCTCCGAGTCGCCTACGGCAAGATCGAAGCCGTCAAAGGCATCTCCTTCAGCGTCGAAGCCGGCCAGGTCGTCACCCTCATCGGCACCAACGGCGCCGGCAAGACGACCACCCTGCGCACCCTCTCAGGCCTCCTGAAGCCGACAACCGGGAAAATCGTCTTCGACGGCAAGCCGCTCACCGGCGTCGCCGCCCACAAGATCGTCGCCCTGGGCCTGGCCCACTCCCCCGAAGGCCGGCACATCTTCCCGCGCCTGAGCATCTTCGAGAACCTCCAACTCGGCGCCTTCCTCAGAAACGACAAGGCGGGCATCGAGAAGGACATCCAGCGAGCCTACGACCTGTTCCCCATCCTCGGAGAACGCCGCAACCAGGCCGCAGGCACCCTCTCCGGCGGTGAGCAGCAGATGCTCGCCATGGGCCGGGCACTGATGTCCCAGCCCAAACTGCTGATGCTGGACGAGCCCTCCATGGGCCTGTCCCCCATCATGATGCAGAAGATCATGGCGACGATCGCCGAGCTCAAATCGCAGGGCACCACAATTCTGCTCGTCGAGCAGAACGCCCAGGCGGCACTCTCACTCGCCGACCACGGCCACGTCATGGAGGTCGGCAACATCGTCCTCTCCGGCACCGGACAGGACCTGCTCCACGACGAGTCCGTCCGCAAGGCATACCTCGGCGAGGACTGAGCGCCCTCGCAACCACGACGAGGCCCGCGCCCCCTGCTCACCAGGGGGCGCGGGCCTCGTGCCGCTGTCCGAGGGCTCAGCCCTTGTCCGCAGCCTTGCCCGCCTTCTTCTCGGCGGCATCCTCAATGACAGCCTCGGCCACCTGCTGCATCGACAGCCGCCGATCCATCGACGTCTTCTGAATCCACCGGAACGCAGCCGGCTCCGTCAACCCGTACTCCGTCTGCAGAATCGACTTCGCCCGATCCACCAGCTTGCGCGTCTCCAGCCGCTGGGAGAGGTCCGCAACCTCCTTCTCCAGCTCCTTGAGCTGCGTGTACCGCGAGACGGCCATCTCGATCGCCGGTACGACATCACTCTTGCTGAACGGCTTGACGAGGTACGCCATGGCACCGGCGTCGCGAGCCCGCTCCACGAGATCACGCTGCGAGAACGCCGTGAGCATCAGCACCGGCGCGATCGACTCCTCGGTGATCTTCTCCGCCGCGGAGATACCGTCCAGCTTGGGCATCTTCACATCGAGGATCACGAGGTCGGGCTTGTGCTCACGGGCCAGCTCGACGGCCTGCTCACCGTCACCGGCCTCACCGACGACCGTGTACCCCTCTTCCTCGAGCATCTCCTTGAGGTCGAGCCGGATCAGTGCCTCGTCCTCGGCGATGACGACACGGGTCGTCAGCGGAGGCACGTGCGACTTGTCGTCGTCGGGCGCGTCTGCGGGCTGGGGCGACTCGGGGGCGGTCACGGGGGCTCCTTGGTACGGGCCGGGCAGGTGCTGCTGCCTATGCAGCCTACCTAGAGGCGGGGAGCTGCGGTGAGCCGGTATGCTTCTCAGCGGTCCCCTGGCCTGCCCGGTTGGAGGAACTGGTCAGACTCGCGGCACTCAAAATGCCGTGCCCTTTGGGCATGTGGGTTCGAATCCCACACCGGGCACTTCGAGACAGGAAGCGGAGGATCACGTTCGCGTGGTTCTCCGCTTTTTGCTGCACTGAGTGCGCGAACCGGAACGCAAAGTGTTCGCATGAACTTTCACAGTACTCAAGTGCGACAGACCGCCCTCACCCTGCTACGCAGTGGCGTGAAGAACGCCGATGTCGCCCGGAAGCTCGACGTCCCGCTCGGAACGGTTGGCTACTGGAAGCACATGGACCGAGCGAAACGCGGCGAATGTCCCGGCCCGCATGAAGCGCCGTGCCCCCGATGCGACGGGCGGGAACTCGACAGTTCCGCGTACAGCTACTTACTTGGCCTCTATCTCGGCGACGGCCACATCAGCCACTACTCCGGACATCGCGTACCCAACCTCATGATCGCCTGCACCGAGTCATGGCCCGGCCTCATGGATGACTGCGAGAAAGCCATGAGTACCGTCTTCCCTCACAACTCCGTCTGCCGCGTCCGCAAGACCGGCTGCCGGAACGTGAAGGTCTATTCGAAGCACCTGCCCTGTCTGTTCCCCCAGCACGGCCCTGGCAAGAAGCACGAACGCCGCATCCTCCTCGAACCCTGGCAACAAGAAATCGTCGACGCTCACCCCTGGGATTTCATCCGCGGCCTCATCCACTCCGACGGCTGCCGCATCACCAACTGGACGACCCGCATGGTCGGCGGCGAGCGCAAGCGCTATGAGTACCCCCGGTACTTCTTCTCCAACAAGTCGGACGACATCAGGCGGCTCTTCACAGACGTCCTCGACAAGGTCGGCGTCGAGTGGACCACGCTGGCCCGCGGAAGCGACCCGTTCAACATCTCCATCGCCCGCAAAGCCTCCGTCGCCCTCATGGACACCCACGTAGGCCCCAAACGCTGAAAACCGCTTCCTACCTGGTGCTCTCCCCAATGTGATGCACCCGCACCAGGTTCGTCGTCCCCGGCATCCCAGGCGGCGAGCCCGCGGTGATGATCACCGTGTCGCCCTTCTCGCAGCGGCCGTACCTCGTGAGGAGATCGTCGACCTGGGAGACCATCGCGTCGGTGGACTCCACGTGCGGCCCCAGGAACGTCTCCACGCCCCACGTCGCGCTGAGCTGGGAGCGTGTCGCCGGCTCCGGGGTGAAGGCCAGCAGTGGGATCGGCGAGCGGTAGCGGGAGAGGCGGCGGGCTGTGTCGCCGGACTGGGTGAAGGCGACCAGGAACTTGGCGCCGAGGAAGTCGCCCATTTCCGCGGCCGCGCGGGCGACGGCGCCGCCCTGGGTGCGGGGTTTGTTGCGTTCGGTCAGGGGCGGGAGGCCCTTGGCGAGGATGTCCTCCTCCGCCGCCTCGACGATCTTTGCCATCGTCCTGACTGTCTCCACGGGGTACTTGCCGACGCTTGTCTCGCCGGAGAGCATCACGGCGTCCGTGCCGTCGATGACGGCGTTGGCGACGTCGCTGGCCTCGGCGCGGGTCGGGCGGGAGTTTTCGATCATCGAGTCGAGCATCTGGGTGGCGACGATGACCGGCTTGGCGTTGCGTTTGGCGAGCTTGATCGCGCGCTTCTGGACGATGGGGACCTGTTCCAGGGGCATTTCGACGCCCAGGTCTCCGCGGGCCACCATGATGCCGTCGAACGCCGCCACGATGTCGTCGATGTTGTCGACGGCCTGTGGTTTCTCGATCTTGGCGATGACGGGGAGGCGGCGGCCTTCTTCGTCCATGATGCGGTGGACGTCCTTGATGTCGCGTCCGCTGCGGACGAAGGAGAGGGCGATGATGTCGAAGCCGGTGCGCAGGGCCCAGCGGAGGTCGGCTTCGTCCTTGTCGGAGAGGGCGGGGACGGAGACGGCGACGCCGGGGAGGTTGAGGCCTTTGTTGTCGGAGATGACGCCGCCTTCGATGACGGTCGTGTGGACGCGGGGGCCGTCGACCTTGGTGACTTCGAGGCATACCTTGCCGTCGTCGACGAGGATGCGTTCGCCGGTGGTGACGTCGCTCGCGAGTCCGGCGTAGGTGGTGCCGCAGGTTTCGCGGTCGCCGGGGGTGCCTTCTTCGACGGTGATGGTGAAGGTGTCGCCGCGTTCAAGGAGTACGGGGCCTTCGGTGAAGCGGCCGAGTCGGATCTTCGGGCCTTGAAGGTCGGCGAGGAGTCCGACGCTGCGGCCGGTTTCGTCGGAGGCCTTGCGTACGCGTTGGTAGCGCTCCTCGTGCTCGGCGTAGCCGCCGTGGCTGAGGTTGAATCGGGCGACGTCCATTCCGGCGTCGACCAGTGCCTTGATCTGGTCGTATGAGTCGGTGGCGGGGCCCAGTGTGCAGACGATCTTTGCTCGGCGCATGGTTTGAGCCTAGGCCTTACCGGCGGGTAGAGAATTGGTCGGGCGTGACTACTCAACAACCGTTGGGTGAAGCGGTGTTGACAACTGTTGAATTGTGCGGATGGCTGCTCTGATGAGCAATAGGACTCCTGTCACGCATTTGGAGTCGTGCATTCGCTCTGTCGGGTTTTTGAATGTGTGGTCAAAGGCGGGGTGGTGCCATGGTGAATCGGGCGTTGACCTGGGCGTGGACGTGTTGTCGTTGGGGTTCGAGGTCGAGGGGTGCGGCGGTGGTGTCCTCGGTGGAGGCTGCGTAGGCGGCTGAGCGCATGCGGCTTCCGGGTGCTTGGGGGTAGGCGGGGGGTTCTCGGCGCCGATGTCGGAGTTCGACGAGGGCGGCGAGGGTGGTGCCGAGGGCGTCGGCGTATTCGCGGGCGCGTTGGACGGCTTCGTGGACGGCTTGTTGGCGGGCTTGGCGTGGGCGGGTGAGTCGGGGCGTAGGGTCCACCAGGGGCCGTCGACGCGGGTGAGGTCGAGGTCGGCCAGTCGGGTGGTGAGTTCGCCGAGGGCGGTGAAGTCGGTGAGTTCGGCGGTGATGTGGACGCGGCCGTGGTAGGTGCGGATGCGTTCGGCGCGGCCGTGTTTGGTGAGTTCGGGGGTGATGGAGAAGGCGCCGGTTTCGAGGTGTTCGACGGCGTCGCCGTAGGTTTTGATGAGGTCGAGGGCGGTGGTGTTGCGGCGGGTGAGGTCGTCGAGGGCGGTTCGGCGGTCGCGGCCGCGGGCGGTGACGGTGATGCCGATGCGGGCGATTTCGGGGTCGACTTCGAGGTGGGCTTGGCCGCGGACGGCGATGCGGGGGGCGTCGGGGGTGCCGTAGGGGAGGGCGGGTGGCTGGGGTTCGTGGGCGGTGGTCATATGGCCCACTGTGTCAGTTCGGTGTGCTGTCACTGGTTTGGTTGAGGGGTTGGGTCATCGGATCGAAACCTGGTGGGTCTGTTGCGGCCGGTCATGTCCGGGTCAGAATCTACGCGCGTTATCTACGCGCGTCGTCGAAGTCCGTGTGGCTGGAGGAGAGCACATGCCGTTGAACCGCCGGAAGTTTCTGAAGAAGTCCGCCGTGACCGGGGCGGGGGTGGCGCTGGCCGGTGCGGCGGCGGCTCCGGCGGCTCAGGCCGCGGAGGTGAGGAAGGGCCCGAGGCCGGCGAAGCGGTACTCGCTGACGGTGATGGGCACGACGGACCTGCACGGGCACATCTTCAACTGGGACTATTTCAAGAACGCGGAGTACACGGACGCCAAGGGCAACGCGCAGGGTCTGGCCCGTATCTCGACGCTGGTCGAGCAGGTCCGTGCGGAGAAGGGCCGCCGCAACACGCTGCTGCTGGATGCGGGCGACACGATTCAGGGCACCCCGTTGACGTACTACTACGCGAAGGTCGACCCGATCACGGCCGAGGGCGGGCCGGTGCACCCGATGGCGCAGGCGATGAACGAGATCGGGTACGACGCGGTGGCGCTGGGCAACCACGAGTTCAACTACGGCATCGAGACGCTGCGGAAGTTCGAGGAGCAGTGCGACTTCCCGCTGCTGGGTGCGAACGCGCTGGACGCGAAGACGCTGAAGCCCGCGTTCCCGCCGTACTTCTTCAAGAAGTTCCATGTGAAGGGCGCCCCGCCGGTCAAGGTCGCGGTTCTCGGTCTGACGAATCCCGGTATCGCGATCTGGGACAAGGCGTATGTGCAGGGGAAGATGACGTTCCCCGGTCTGGAGGAGCAGGCGGCGAAGTGGGTGCCCAGGCTGCGTTCGATGGGTGCGGACGTGGTGGTGGTGTCGGCGCACTCCGGGTCGTCCGGCACTTCCTCGTACGGTGACCAGCTGCCGTATATCGAGAACTCGGCGGCGCTGGTGGCGCAGCAGGTGCCGGGGATCGACGCGATTCTGGTGGGTCATGCGCACACGGAGATTGCCGAGTTGAAGGTGACGAACGAGAAGACCGGTAGGACGGTGGTGCTGTCGGAGCCGTTGGCCTATGCGGAGCGGTTGTCGCTGTTCGACTTCGAGTTGGTTTTCGCGAAGGGCCGGTGGACGGTGGAGTCGGTCGCGGCGACGGTGCGCGACTCGAGGACGGTCGCCGACGACCCGAAGATCACCAAGCTGCTGCAGGACGAGCACGACGTCGTCGTGGCGTATGTCAACCAGGTCGTCGGCACTGCGACGGAGACCCTGACGACCGTCGAGGCGCGTTACAAGGACGCTCCGATCATCGATCTGATCACCAAGGTGCAGGAGGACGTGGTCAGGGCGGCGCTGGTGGGCACGGAGTACGCGTCGTTGCCGGTGATCTCGCAGGCCTCGCCGTTCTCGCGGACCTCGGAGATCCCGGCGGGCGATGTGACCATCCGGGATCTGTCGAGTCTGTACGTGTACGACAACACGCTGGTCGCGAAGCTGATGACGGGCGCGCAGGTCAAGGCGTACCTGGAGTATTCGGCGGAGTATTTCGTGCAGACGGCGGCGGGTGCGGCGGTCGATGTGGAGAAGCTGACCAATGCGGGTGGTCGCCCGGATTACAACTACGACTATGTGTCGGGGTTGTCGTACGAGATCGACATTGCGCAGGCGGCGGGTTCGCGGATCAGGAACCTGACCTACAACGGGGCCGCGCTGGATGACGCGCAGCAGTTCGTGTTCGCGGTGAACAACTACCGGGCGAACGGTGGTGGCGCGTTTCCGCATGTGGCGTCGGCGCAGGAGTTGTGGTCGGAGTCGACGGAGATCCGGACCCGGATCGCGGAGTGGGCGACGGCGAAGGGTGTGCTGGATCCGAAGGATTTCGCGTCGGTGGGCTGGAAGCTGACACGGGAGGGCACGCCCGTCTTCTGACCGTCTGGTCTGGGGTCTTCAGTTCCCGTCCGTGAGGGGTGTGAGCGTCTTCGGGTGGCGCGCGGGCGGGAGCTGGGACTGGTGTGGTTGCAGGCCGAAGGTGGTGAATGCGGTGCGGTGGGGCAGGGGGTAGGGCTCCTTGCCGGTCAGGGAGTTGAGGATGGTGGCGCTGCGCCAGGCGGCGAGGCCGAGGTCGGGGGTGCCGACGCCGTGGGGTGGGGGGCGGCGTTCTGGATGTGGATCGCTCCGGTGATGGCGGGGTCGAGGAGGAGGCGGTATTCGTCGTCGATGCGGGGGCGGTTCTGGCTGTCGCGGCGTAGGTGGGGGTCGAGGCCGGCGAGGAGGCGGGTGAGGGGGCGTTCGCGGTAGCCGGTGGCGAGGACGACGGCGTCGGTGGTGAGCCGGGAGCGGGTGTTCTGCTGGGTGTGTTCCAGGTGGAGTTCGATTGTGCTGGTGGCGATACGGCCGGCGGTGCGGACGTGGACGCCGGGGGTGAGGACGGCGTCGGGCCAGCCGCCGTGCAGGGTGCGGCGGTAGAGCTCGTCGTGGATGGCGGCGATGGTGTGGGTGTCGATGCCTTTGTGGAGTTGCCATTGTGCGGCGATGAGGTTGTCGCGGACGGGTTCGGGCAGGGCGTGGAAGTAGCGGGTGTAGTCGGGGGTGAAGTGTTCCAGGCCGAGCTTGGAGTACTCCATGGGGGCGAAGGCTTCGGTGCGGCCGATCCAGTGCAGTTTTTCGCGGCCGGCGGGGCGGTGGCGCAGTAGGTCGAGGAAGACTTCGGCGCCGGACTGTCCGGAGCCGACGACGGTGATGTGGTCGGCGGTGAGGAGGGTGTCGCGGTGGTCGAGGTAGTCGGCGGCGTGGATGACGGGTACGCCGGGTGTGTCGACGAGGGGGGCGGAGCGGGTCGGGGATGTGGGGTTCGGTGCCGATGCCGAGGACGATGTTCCTGGTGTAGGTGCGGCCGAGGGATGGGGCTTGTGAGTCGGTGTCGAGCTGGGTGAAGTCGACTTCGAAGAGGTCGTGTTCGGGGTTCCAGCGGACGGCGTCGACCTGGTGGCGGAAGTGGAGTCCGGGGAGGTTGTCGGCGACCCAGCGGCAGTAGGCGTCGTATTCGGCGCGTTGGATGTGGAAGTGCTCGGCGAAGTAGAAGGGGAAGAGCCGGTCGCGGGTTTTGAGGTAGTTGAGGAAGGTCCAGGGGCTGGTGGGGTCGGCGAGGGTGACCAGGTCGGCGAGGAACGGTACTTGGATGGTGGCGCCGTCGATGAGCAGGCCGGGGTGCCAGTCGAAGGTGGGGCGTTGTTCGTAGAAGACGGCGTCGAGTTCGGCGAGGGGGTGGGCGAGGGCGGCGAGGGAGAGGTTGAAGGGGCCGATGCCGATGCCGACCAGGTCGCGGGGGGCTTGGGCTGCGTGGGCGGGGTGTGGGGGTTGGTGGGGCGGGTCATCGGGGGGTGTTTCCTTCCACCAGTGTGAGGAGGGCGGCCAGGTCCTGGGGGTGGTGTGGGGGTTGAGGAGGGTGGCTTTGAGCCAGAGGCGGTCGTCCAGCCGGGCTCGGCCGAGGACGGCGCGGCCGTCGGTGAGGAGTTGTCTGCGTACGGCGGCCACGGTGTCGTCGGTGGCGTGGGTGGGCCGGAACAGGACGGTGCTGATGGTGGGCCGGTCGTGGAGTTCGAGGGCGGGGTGGGTGTCGATGAGGTCGGCGAGGGCGTGGGCGTGGGCGCATACCTGGTCGATGAGTGCGCCGAGCCCGCTGCGGCCGAGGGTTCTGAGGGTGACGGCGATCTTGAGGATGTCGGGTCTGCGGGTGGTGCGCAGGGAGCGGCCGAGGAGGTCGGGGAGGCCGGCTTCGGTGTCGTCGTCGGCGTTGAGGTAGTCGGCGCGCTGGTGGAGGGCGGCGAGGTCGCGGGGGTCGGTGACGGTGAGGAGGCCGGCGGCGATGGGCTGCCAGCCGAGTTTGTGCAGGTCGAGGGTGATGGTGTCGGCGGCTTCGAGGCCGGCGAGTTTGGTGCGGTGGCGTTCGCTGAACAGGAGTGCGCCGCCGTATGCGGCGTCGATGTGCAGGCGGGCGCCGTGGGCGCGGCAGTGGGCGGCGATGTCGGGCAGCGGGTCGATGAGTCCGGCGTCGGTGGTGCCGGCGGTGGCTGCGACGAGGAGGGGGCCGCGCAGGTCGGTGAGGGCTTTGTCGAGGTGGCGGGGTCGAGGGTGCCGGTGGGGGCGGGCAGGACGACGGGGTCGGGCAGGCCCAGCAGCCAGGCGGCGCGGCCGAGGGAGTGGTGGGCGTTCGTGGCGTGGACGAGCTGGAGGCGGGGGCCGTGGTCTCGCGGGCGAGCAGCAGGGCGAGGTGGTTGGATTCGGTGCCGCCGGTGGTGACGAGGGCGTCGGCGGCGCCGACTTCGTGGGCGAGCGCCTGTGTGACGAGGGTTTCCAGGGTGGAGGCGGCCGGGGCCTGGTCCCAGGAGTCGAGGGAGGGGTTGAGGGCGCTGGCGGCGAGGTCTGCGGCGGTGGCGACGGCGAGGGGTGGGCAGTGCAGGTGGGCGGCGCACAGGGGGTGCGCCGGGTCGGCGGAGCCTGCGGCGAGGGTGTGTACGAGGACGTGCAGGGCGTCCGGGTGGCCTTCGTCGGGCAGTACGTCGCCCACCGCGGCGCGGACCTGCGCGGCGACGGCGTCCGGGCCGCCGGCGGGCAGTGGCCCGCCGCGCGCTCGGGTGCCGTCCTGGAGGGCGTGGAGCACGGTGTCGAGCAACGGCCGTAGCGCGCCCGGGCCTTCGGGGCCTGAGGCTAGGGGCGGCGTGGGCATGCTTCCAGCTTGTACGTGGATGGGGCTACGCGCCTGAAACGCCCAGGGATCGATACCCGAAAGGGGTACGGGTTGGCGGGCGCGGGCCCGCCAACCCGGTGCCGCGTTGCGCGCCCGCCGCCCGGTGCCGCGTTGCAGGCCTGCCAACCCGGTGCCGCGTTGCGGGCCCGCCAACCCGGTGCCGCGTTGCGGGCCCGCCGCCCGGTGCCGCGTTGCAGGCCTGCCAACCCGGTGCCGCGTTGCGGGCCCGCCACCCTATGCCGCGTTGCGGGAGCGTGCCGGGCCCCGCGTCTGCGGCGTGATCCGCCGGACGGGGCCCTACGCCTGCGGCATGATCCGCTGGACGGGCTCTACGCCTTCCGCGTGATCCGCCGGACGGGCTCTACGCCTTCCGCATGATCTGCCGGACGGGCTCTACGCCTGCCGTACTCGCAAGGCGCGGGCCAGATCGTCCAGTTGGTCGGCCAGCTTGCGGCGTAGGGCCGGGATGGGGTCGGCGTCGCGCAGGCACTCCTCGCCGAGGCGCAGGGTGTCGGTGTCGACGGCGTGGGTGGGGAAGGCCCAGCGGCCGGCGGCATCGGCGATGGCGGGGCCGCGGCGGGCGGCTACGGCGACGGCGTCCTCGTAGTAGCGCGGCACGTACTCCCGTACGAGGTCGGCCTGTTCGGGCTGCCAGAAGCCCTGGGCGGTGGCGGTGAACAGGTAGTTGGACAGGTCGTCCGTGGCGAACATGGCCTCCCAGGCGGTGTGCTTGGCGGCCGGGTCGGGCAGGGCGGCGCGGCAGCGGGCGGCGCCCTCCTGGCCGGTGGCGCTGGGGTCGCGGTCCAGCTCGGCCGCTATGGCCGTCTCGTCGGTGGCGCCGAGGACGGCGAGGCGGGCGAGGACGCGCCAGCGCAGCTCGGGGTCGAGTTCCGGTCCACCGGGGACGGTGCCGTCGGCGAGCCAGGCGGCGATGGTGTCGGGCTGGGCGGCGACGTCGATGAAGTGGCGTACGGCGAGCAGGCGCAGGCCGGGGTTGTCGCCGTCCTCCGTGCGGCGCAGCAGGTCGCGGCAGAGGGAGGAGATGGTGGTCAGGGCGGCGGGGCGGTCCTCGGGGGCGAGGTAGCGGTCGGTGATCTGGGTGGCGGCGAAGCCGAGGACGCCTTGGACGAGGGCGAGGTCGGTCTCGCGCGGGAGGTGGGCGCGGGCGGTGTCCAGGTAGGTGGTGGGCGGGAGTTCGCCGTCGCGGACGGCGTCCCTGAGGGCGTTCCACACCACCGCGCGGGTGAGGGGTTCGGGCAGGCCGGACAGTCCGTCACGCACGGCCCGGAAGGACTCCGGGTCGAAGCGGACCTTCGCGTAGGTGAGGTCGCTGTCGTTGAGCAGCAGCAGCGCGGGGCGCTTGCCGATGGGCCGGCCGTCGGTCTGCGGGATGTCGAGGTCGAGGCGTTCGCGCAGGGTGAGGCGGCCTTCGTCGGTGAGGTCGGGGTCGTAGAGGCCGACAGCGATGCGGTGCGGGCGGCTGCCGGTGCGTTCGACGGTGAGGGTGTAGGTGCCGTTGTCGCCGGTGACGCGTGGGGTGAGGGTGTCGACGCCGGTGGTGCGCAGCCAGGCGTCGGCCCAGGCGTGGACGTCGCGTTCGGTGGCGGCGGCGAGGGAGTCGATGAAGTCGGCGAGGGTGGCGTTGCCGAACCGGTGCCGGGTGAAGTGGGTGTTGATGCCGGCGAGGAAGTCCTTCTCGCCGAGCCAGGCCACCAACTGGCGTAGCGCGGAGGCGCCCTTGGCGTAGGAGATGCCGTCGAAGTTCAAGAGGGCGGAGGCGGTGTCGTTGACGGCTTCGGGGGCGACGGGGTGGGTGGAGGGGCGCTGGTCGGCGTCGTAGCCCCAGCCCTTGCGGACGACGCCGAAGTCGGTCCAGGTGTCGGTGAAGCGGGTGGCTTCGGTGAGGGTCTGGTAGCCCATGTACTCGGCGAAGGACTCGTTGAGCCAGATGTCGTCCCACCACTTGAGGGTGACGAGGTCGCCGAACCACATGTGGGCCATCTCGTGGGCGATGACCATGGCGCGGGTCTGCCGCTCGGTGTCGGTGACGGCGGAGCGGTAGACGAACTCGTCGCGGAAGGTGACCAGTCCGGGGTTCTCCATGGCGCCGGCGTTGAACTCGGGGACGAACGCCTGGTCGTAGGAGTCGAAGGGGTACGGTTCCTCGAACTTCTCGTGGTAGCGGTCGTAGCACGCGCGCGTGACGTCGAGGATTTCGTCGGCGTCGGCGTCCAGGTAGGGCGCGAGGGAGCGGCGGCAGTGGATGCCGAAGGGCAGGCCGCGGTGTTCGGTGCGCACGGAGTGCCAGGGGCCGGCGGCGACGGCGACGAGGTAGGTGGAGATCAGCGGGGTGGGCGCGGCCTTCCATACGCCGTCGGTGTGTTCGGTGATGCCGTTGGCGAGGACGGTCCAGCCGTCGGGTGCCTTCACCGACAGTTCGAAGACGGCCTTGAGGTCGGGCTGGTCGAAGGCGGCGAAGACCCGCTGGACGTCGTCCATGAACAGCTGGGTGTAGACGTAGGTCTCGCCGTCGGTGGGGTCGGTGAAGCGGTGCATGCCCTCGCCGGTGTGCGAGTAGCGCATGGCGGCGTCGACGCGCAGTTCGTGGTCGCCGGGGGTGAGGTTCTTCAGGGGCAGGCGGTTCTCGTCCAGGTTTTCCGGGTCGAGGGGCTGTCCGTCGAGGGTGACCGAGCGCAGCTCGGCGGGCCTGAGCTCGACGAAGGTGTCCGTGACGTCCTGGTCCGCGCGGACGGTGAACCTGATCACGGTACGGGAGTCGAAGGTCTCGTCCCCAGTGGTCAGATCGAGGTCGATCGTGTAGTGGCGGACGTCGAGGAGCTGGGCACGGGTCTGCGCTTCGTCGCGCGTGAGTACGGACATGGAGGACATGCTGCCTGATGGCACTGACAGGGGGACAGGGGCGGAGGGGTATACGGGCCTGCGTGGGGTCCCGCGCCGGTGGCGCAGGCCGGCCGGTGGCCTGGACGACCGGACCGCGCCCGGGCCACTGACGGGGAGTGCTCGTCGGCTGACGAGGAGTGCACGGCGCGCGATGCCCGCGTGGGTCCCTGGCCGTCCTGGGTGAGGTCGGCCGGGGTCAGTCGGGCGGGGACGCGGTGGCGTTCTCGGTGTCCTCGGCGATTCTCTCGTGGTGCCGGATGACCTCGGCGATGATGAAGTTGAGGAATTTCTCAGCAAAACCCGGGTCCAGCTTGGCGCTCTCCGCGAGGGCGCGCAGCCGGGCGATCTGCCGTCCCTCGCGGTCCGGGTCGGCGGGCGGCAGCCGGTGTACGGCCTTGAGGTGTCCGACCTGCTGGGTGCACTTGAAGCGCTCGGCGAGCATGTGGACGACGGCCGCGTCGATGTTGTCGATGCTGTCGCGCAGCCGGGCGAGCTCCTCGCGGACGGCCGGATCGACGTCACCGGTGGTGGTGTTGCTGGTGGTCATGGGCTCCCACCCTACGGGGCGGCGTCGCGAGCCGCGCCGATCACGTTGGGGAAGGCCATGTCCTCATGCCCGCCGGGCACGCCCGGCACGCGTTCCGTCTCACGGAAGCCGAGCCGAGGGGGAAGTCGGTTTTCCGGCGGAGCCGCACCCAGGGCGGGCGGCTCCGCCGTACGGTGGCTCGTCCTACAGCGCGGACGCCGCCCGGGCTATGTCCTTCGCGAAGTGGCTGACCTCGGTGTAGACACCGGGAACGCCGGTGCGGGCGCAGCCGTCACCCCAGCTGACGATGCCGACCTGGATCCACTTGCCCGCGTCGTCCTTGCGGAACATGGGGCCGCCGGAGTCGCCCTGGCAAGTGTCGATGCTGCCGCTCTGGTAGCCGGCACACAGTTCCTCCGCGGACACCAGGCGGTTGCCGTAGTGCCACTTGCACGCGCGGTCGCTGACGAACGGCACGGTGGCCTTCTGGAGCTTGGTCGTGCCGGTCCCCGCGCCCTCCTTCGTGTCGCCCCAGCCGGCGATGGTGAACATGCCGCGGTTGTAGCGGTTGGTGGTGGCGATCTTCAGCGTGGGCTTGTCGATGGGCCGGGCCAGCTTGATCAGCGCCCAGTCCTTGCCCGTGCCGTCGTAGCCCGGTGCCACCTTGACCTTGGTCGACTTGACCTTGATCGCGGCGGAGGAGTTGAGGTCGGCGACACCCGCGGTGACGGTGATGCGCGTGTTGTTGCCGGAGCCCTCCATGCAGTGGGCGGCGGTCAGAACGATGTCCTTCTTGTACAGCGCCCCGCCACAGCCCATGGAGAGGTGGACCATGAAGGGGAACTCGTTCTGTGCGGCGGGCTTTCCGCCGATGACGCGCGTGTCCGCGG
The DNA here is from genome assembly GCF_004187715.1 of Streptomyces sp. F001. Lineage (GTDB taxonomy): Bacteria > Actinomycetota > Actinomycetes > Streptomycetales > Streptomycetaceae > Streptomyces > Streptomyces flavusporus. The sequence continues at coordinate 1,491,509 of NZ_QZWF01000001.1, forward strand.
CGTGCGCGCTGACCGGCTGGAGGCTGGCGACCGCGAGGGCGACGGCACCGGCTGCCGCGGCTCTCTTCGCCAGGGACAGGCCCGTTCTTCTCGTCGCGATATGGGTCAACGTACTTCCCTTCGTGGTGGATTGGGCGGCTCGCAAGTATGAAGATCGGATGGCGTGCATGACAAGGACAGATCTCACGCCCCGGCGGAGGAACCCGGCCGGCGAAAATCAGCTCTCACCCCCGTAGAGTGGAATCGGGTTCAAGGCGTCTTGGGGGTACGGGCGTGGCGAACGACGGACCGGTCGAGCACGGCTACCCACACCTTCAGACGGTGCGGGCCGCCATCACCGCGCTGTACAGGCGGCTGTCGTACGACACCGTCCAGACGTTCGCGACCAGCGTGGCCCCGGCCGACGTGGCCTTCTGCGACACCGACGACCTGTATCTGGGCGCCCAGCGGGTGGCCCGCGAGCTGGTGCGGCACTACCGGCTGCCGGACGCCCGCCTGATCGTCAGCTTCCGGGAGATGCAGCACGCGGCGAACGTCGAACTCGCCGCGGGCCCCGAGTACTTCGTGGAGTTGAACGACCGCTTCCGCACCCACCGCCGGGACATCGGCGCGGCGCTGGCGCACGAGGTGATGCATGTGTATCTGCACCGCCTGGGCCTGTCCTTCGACGGCACGCGGGACAACGAGATCCTCACGGACACGGCGACGACGTATCTGGGCGCCGGCTGGCTGCTGCTGGACGCGTACCGGGAGGACTCGGCGTCCAGTCAGAAGCTCGGCTATCTGACCCCGGAGGAGTTCGGGTACGTCCTCGCCAAACGCGCCATGGTGTTCGGGGAGGATCCGTCGACGTGGTTCACCAGCCCACAGGCGTACACGGCGTTCGTGGAGGGCAGGTCCCTGGCCCGCCGGGACGAGCAGCAGCCTCCGCTCACGGCGGCGGGCTGGGCGGGCCGCCGGCGCTACGCCCGCGACCGGCGGCACGCCCAGGACCGGCACGCCCTGGTCGCGGCGCCGGGCGCGCCGTACGCCTTCACGCCGGACGCGCGCGGGCCGCTGCGGGTGTCGTTTCCCTGCCCGACGTGTCACCAGCGGATCCGGGTGCCGGTGCGGGGGCGTGTGCGGGCGCGCTGTGCGCTGTGCAGGACTGTGCTGGAGTGCGATACGTAGGTGTGGCGGTGGTCGGATGTTGGTGCCGAGGTCAGTCCACTTGGCTCCCGTACACCGCCCCCGGAGCCTCCGCGGCGTCCAGCAGCCCGCGTACCGCCCCATCTACTTCGGCCACGTCCCACCGCGCCCCTTGTCGGTCTCGGCCCGCCGCCACCCCTCCATCACGGCGATCCGGCCCCCTTCCGCCTCGAAGATCCGCCCGGTGATCCCCGCGCTCGCGGCCGAGCCGAGCCAGACGACGAGCGGGGAGACGTTCTCCGGGGCCATGGCGTCGAATCCGCTGTCCGGCGCCGCCATGGCCGCCGCGAAGGTGCGGTCCGTCATCCGTGTGCGCGCTGCCGGGGCAATCGCGTTGACCTGTACGCCGTACCGCCCGAGCTCTGCCGCCGCGACCAGGGTCAGCCCGACGATCCCGGCCTTCGCGGCGCTGTAGTTTCCCTGTCCGACAGAGCCCAACAGACCTGCTCCGCTGCTGGTGTTGACGATCCGGGCCGCCGGTGTGCGGCCGGCCTTGGCCTCGGCCCGCCAGTGCGCTGCGGCATGTTTCAGCGGCAGGAAGTGGCCCTTGAGGTGGACGCGTACGACGGCGTCCCAGTCGTCCTCCCCGAGGTTGACCAGCATCCGGTCGCGCAGGAAGCCGGCGTTGTTGACGAGCGTGTCGAGCCGGCCGTACGTCCCCAGCGCGAGCTGGATCAGGGATGCCGCGCCGTCGGTCGTGGCGACGTCCCCGCCGTGCGCGACCGCTTCACCACCGCGTGCCCGGATCTCCGCGACCACCCGTGCGGCCGGACTGTCGGCTGCGGGTGCCCCGTCCAGCCCGACCCCGAGGTCGTTGACGACGACGCGTGCGCCCTCGGCGGCGAAAGCGAGCGCGTGGGCCCTGCCGAGCCCTCGCCCGGCCCCGGTGACGACGACGACCCGCCCGTCGCAGATTCGGCTCATCTCACCCCTCCTTGTGGGCGGTCGCGGCATCCAGGAACGCGGGCCGCTCCCCGCCCCCGTGCACGAGCAGGCTCGCCCCGCTGATGTACGAGGCGGCGTCGGAGGCGAGGAACACGGCGGCCGCACCGACGTCGGAGGGTTCCGCGAGCCGTCCGAGCGGAACCGTGCGCGACACCGCCGCGATCCCGTCCTTGCCCCCGTAGTGCAGGTGGGACAGCTCCGTTCGCACCATCCCGGCCACCAGCGTGTTGACCCGCACATCCGGCGCCCACTCGACGGCCATGGAGCGGGCGAGGCTCTCCAGTCCCGCCTTGGCGGCGCCGTATGCGGCCGAGCCGGGGGACGGGCGGCTGCCGCTGACGCTGCCGATCATCACCACACACCCCTTGGCCCGTGCGAGGTGCTCGTACGCGGCGAGCGAGGCGGTCAGCGGGGCGACGAGGTTCAGTTCGACGACGCGGGCATGCCGCTCGGCGTCGACGTCGGTCAGCAGCCGGTACGGAGTGCCGCCCGCGTTGTTGACGAGGACGTCGAGCCGGGGCAGCGCGGCGAAGAAGTCCCGTACGGCCCTCTGGTCGCGCAGGTCGACGGACACGAACCGGCAGCCCTCGAGCGGAGTGCCGGCCGGTCTGCGCGCACAGGTGACGACGTCGGCGCCCGCGTCGACGAAGGCCCGCGCGATCCCGGCGCCGACTCCTCGGGTGCCACCGGTGACGACGACGGTCCGGCCGGCCAGGCTCCGGCGCCGTGAGTTTTCCACAAGGGGTGCTTTGTCCACAGGGGCTCCCACTGCCGAACGGCGGCTGCTAGCTTCAAAGCCTCACACCTAACAAATGTTTGGTGGAAAGGTAGCTGATGTGCTCATGGGTGTCTCCACCTCGTCCCCGGGAAAGGGGATTTCCGTCGTCACGGTCGACCATCCGCCAGTGAACGCCCTGCCGGTGGCCGGCTGGTACGCCCTCGCGGACGCGGTGCGCGCGGCCGGCCGGGACACCGAGGTCCGCTGTGTCGTCCTGGCCGCCGAGGGGCGGGGCTTCAACGCGGGTGTGGACATCAAGGAGATACAGGCGCGGGGCGACAGCGCCCTGCTCGGCGCCAACTCCGGCTGCGCCGAGGCGTTCGCGGCGGTGTACGAGTGCGAGGTTCCCGTCGTGGCGGCGGTGCAGGGCTTCTGCCTGGGCGGCGGCGTCGGCCTGGTGGGGAACGCGGACGCGATCGTGGCGAGCGAGGACGCCGTCTTCGGCCTGCCCGAGCTGGACCGGGGCGCCCTCGGCGCGGCCACGCACCTGGCCCGCCTGGTCCCCCAGCACCTCATGCGCACGCTGTACTACACCTCGCGCACGGTGAGCGCGGCCGAGCTGCAGGCGCACGGCTCGGTGTGGCGGGTGGTGCGACGCGGGGAACTGCGGGCGGCGGCCCTGGAGTTGGCCCGCGAGATCGCTGCCAAGGACGGTCGGCTGCTGCGCCTGGCCAAGGCCGCCATCAACGGTATCGACCCGGTCGACGTGCGCCGCAGCTACCGCTTCGAGCAGGGCTTCACCTTCGAGGCGGGCCTGAGCGGGGTGGCCGACCGCGTCCGCAGCGGCTTCGGAAAGGACGTGCCCGAGTGACCGACAAGACGATGACCGCCGACGAGGCCGTCTCCCGGCTTCGGAGCGGTATGACCCTCGGCATCGGCGGCTGGGGCTCGCGCCGCAAGCCGATGACCCTGGTGAGAGCACTGCTCCGTACCGAGATCACCGATCTCACCGTCGTCTCGTACGGCGGTCCGGACGTCGGCATGCTGGCTGCCGCCGGCCGGATCCGGAAGCTGGTCGCCGCCTTCGCCACCCTCGACTCGATCCCGCTCGAACCGCACTACCGGGCGGCGCGCGAACGCGGGGCGTTCGAGCTGTTGGAGATCGACGAGGCGATGTTCCTGTGGGGGCTGCAGGCCGCCGCGAACAGACTGCCGTTTCTCCCGGTCCGGGCCGGCCTCGGTTCGGACGTGATGCGGGTGAGCCCCGCGCTGCGCACGGTGACGTCCCCCTACGAGGACGGCGAGACGTTGGTGGCCATGCCGGCCCTGCGCCTGGACGCGGCGCTGGTCCATGTGAACCGCGCGGACCGGCGGGGCAACGGGCAGTATCTGGGTCCCGACCCGTACTTCGACGACCTGTTCTGCGCGGCGGCCGAGCAGGCGTACGTCTCCTGCGAGCGGATCGTGGACACGGCCGAGCTGACGAAGGAGGCCGCACCGCAGACACTCCTCGTCCAGCGGCACACAGTGGCCGGCGTCGTCGAGGCCCCGAACGGCGCCCACTTCACCTCCTGTGCACCCGACTACGCCCGGGACGAGGCCTTCCAGAAGCACTACGCCGGCACGCCCTGGCCACAGTTCGCCGAGCGGTTCCTCGGCGGCGACGAGCCCGCCTACCGGTCCGCCGTCCAGGCCTGGCACAAGGAGCGGCCATGAGCGCAGAAGCGTCCGCACCCACCCGTGCCGAGTACTGCGTGATCGGCTGCGCCGAGGCCTGGCGCGGGGCCGGCGAGATCCTGGCGAGCCCCATGGGCCTGATCCCCTCCATCGGCGCCCGGCTCGCCCGCCGCACCTTCGCCCCCGACCTGCTGCTGACCGACGGCGAGGCGACGCTGGTGGACGTCGACGGCACACCTGAGGGCTGGCTGCCGTACCGCCGGCACCTCACCCTGGTCACCGGTGGCCGACGGCACGTGATGATGGGCGCGAGCCAGATCGACCGCTACGGCAACCAGAACATCTCCTGCATCGGCGACTGGACGAAACCCGCCCGGCAACTGCTCGGCGTACGCGGAGCGCCGGTCAACACGCTGAACAATCCGACGAGTTACTGGATCCCCCGTCATTCCCGGCGGGTGTTCGTCGAACGCGTCGACATGGTGTGCGGGGTCGGGTACGACCGCGCCGCCGCGCACCCGGAGACGGCACGCTTCCACCATCTGGCCCGGGTCGTCTCCGACCTCGGCGTCTTCGACTTCGCCACGCCGGACCACACGATGCGGGTGGCGTCACTGCACCCGGGGGTGAGCGTCGAGGAGGTGCGGGAAGCGACGGGCTTCGCGCTGACGGTCCCGCCCGAGGTGCCGCCGACCCGCGCGCCCACGACCGAGGAACTGCGCCTGATCCGTGAGGTGATCGACCCGGCGAACACCCGGGACCGGGAGGTGCGGACCTGATGGAGACGGCGCTCACCAGACTGGTCGGCGTACGGCACCCCGTCGTGCAGACCGCGATGGGCTGGGTGGCGGGCCCCCGCCTGGTCTCGGCGACGGCGAACGCGGGGGCGCTCGGCATCCTGGCATCGGCGACGATGACGCTCGACCAGCTGCGCGAGGCGATACGCGAGGTCGCATCGCGGACGACCGCACCCTTCGGCGTCAATCTGCGGGCCGACGCGGGCGACGCGGCCGACCGGATCCAGATCATGATCGACGAGGGTGTCCGGGTCGCCTCGTTCGCCCTCGCCCCCACCCCCGAACTGATCGGTGCCCTCAAGGAGTCGGGCACGGTGGTCATCCCGTCCGTCGGGGCGCGGCGCCATGCCGAGAAGGTCGCGGGGTGGGGCGCGGACGCGGTGATCGTGCAGGGCGGCGAGGGCGGCGGCCACACCGGCGAGGTGGCGACGACGGTGCTGCTGCCCCAGGTCGTGGACGCCGTGGACATCCCGGTCGTGGCGGCGGGCGGCTTCTTCGACGGGCGGGGCCTGGTCGCGGCGCTGGCGTACGGGGCGGCGGCCGTGGCCATGGGCACGCGGTTCCTGCTGACGTCGGACTCTGCGGTGCCGGACGCGGTGAAGGCGAGGTATCTGGCGGCGACGGTCAGGGACGTCACGGTCACGACGGCGATCGACGGCCTGCCGCACCGCATGCTGCGCACGGAACTGGTCGACGCGCTGGAGAGATCCGGCCGTACGACGACCCTGCTGCGGGCCATACGCAGGGCGGCCGGGTTCCGGAAGCTGTCCGGCCGCACCTGGCGCGGCATGATCCAGGACGGCCTCGCGATGAAGCACGGCAAGGACCTGACCTTCAGCCAGGTCCTGCTGGCCGCCAACACGCCGATGCTGCTGAAGGCGTCGATGGTGGACGGTCGTACGGACGTCGGGGTGATGGCGTCCGGGCAGGTCGCCGGGGTCATCGAGGACCTGCCGTCGTGCGCGGAGCTGGTGGAGCGGGTGATGGCGCAGGCCGAGGAGACGCTGAAGTCCTTGGAGCTGCTCAGATCCTCTCGATGATCGTCACGTTCGCCTGTCCCCCGCCCTCGCACATCGTCTGCAGCCCGAACCGCCCACCCGTGCGCTCCAGTTCGTGCAGCAGCGTCGTCATCAGCTTCGCGCCGGTCGCGCCGAGGGGATGGCCCAGTGCGATGGCACCGCCGTTGACATTGACCTTCCCGGGGTCGGCGCCGGTCTCCTTCAGCCAGGCCAGGACGACCGGCGCGAAGGCCTCGTTGATCTCGACGAGGTCGATGTCGTCGATGGTCAGGCCGGTCTTCTTCAGGGCGTGGGCAGTGGCGGGTATCGGGGCCGTGAGCATGCGGATCGGGTCCTCGCCGCGCACCGAGAGGTGGTGGACGCGGGCGCGCGGCGTCAGCCCGTGCTCGCGCACCGCCCGCTCGGAGGCCAGCAGCAGGGCCGCCGCGCCGTCGGAGACCTGTGAGGAGCAGGCGGCCGTGATCGTGCCGCCGTCGATGACTGGCTTCAGGGCGGCCATCTTCTCCAGGGAGGTGTCCCGCCGTGGCCCTTCGTCGGCGGCGACTTCCCCGTACGGCACGGTCTCCCGCGTGAACCGCCCCTCGTCGATCGCCTGCACCGCCCGCCGGTGCGAGCCGAGCGCGAACTCCTCCTGCTCCGGCCGGCCGATCCCCCACTTCGCGGCGATCATCTCGGCGCCGGCGAACTGGTTCACCGCCCGGTCCCCGTACCGCGCGCGCCATCCCTCGCTCCCGGCGAAGGGCCCCTGGGTGAAGCCCAGCGGCTCGGCGGCCTGCCGGGTCGCGTAGGCGATGGGGATCTGCGACATGTTCTGTACACCCCCGGCGACCACCAGGTCCTGCGTCCCGGACAGTACGCCCTGCGCCGCGAAGTGCACGGCCTGCTGCGAGGACCCGCACTGACGGTCCACGGTCACCCCGGGCACCTCCTCGGGCAGCCCGGCCGCCAGCCAGCAGGTCCGCGCGATATCCCCGGCCTGCGGCCCGACGGTGTCCAGGCATCCGAAGACGACGTCCTCGACGGCGGCCGGATCGACCCCGGCCCGCTGGATCAGCGCCTTGAGCACATGCGCACCCAGGTCGGCCGGGTGGACCCCGCTCAGTCCTCCTCCGCGCCGCCCCACGGGCGTGCGGACCGCTTCGACGATGTAGGCCTCGGCCATGTCAACTCCCTCACGAAAAAAGGGCTATTCACGTACGGCGATCCCGTCCAGCACCATCGACAGGTACTGCCGGGCGATCTCCTCCGGACTGTGCTGCCCGCCGGGCCGGTACCAGGACGCGGCGACCCACACCGTGTCCCGCACGAACCGGTAGGTGAGCCGGACATCGAGGTCGTCCCGGAAGACCCGGTCCGCGACGCCGCGCTCCAGCGTGGTCAGCCACGCCTTCTCGAACTTGCTCTGGGACTCGGCGAGGAAGGCGAACCGCTCCTGCGCCGCCAGCTGCCGGGACTCCTTCTGGTAGATCGCAACGGCGGCGCGGTGCCGGTCGATCTCCTTGAACGACTCGGTGACCAGGGCCTGGAGCGTCTCGCGCGGCCCGAGCCCGGCCTCCAGGACGGCGTCGTAGCCGTCCCAGAGCTCGTCCAGGAAGGTGTGCAGGATCTCCTCCAGCATCGACTCCTTGGAGTCGAAGTGGTAGTAGAGGCTGCCCGCGAGCATGCCCGCCTGGTCGGCGATGGTCCGTACGGTCGTTGCGTTGTAGCCCTGCTCGGCGAAGACCTCTGCGGCGGTGCGCAGGAGTTCGCGGCGGCGCGCCGGCGCGGCGCCGGTCACCTGGGGCTTCCTCTTGGTCGGCACGTGACCCATTGTGGTCTGCACCCGCGCTCAGGGATGCCGGCTGCTGACGGACACGACCTCTCCGGTCATGTACGAGGAGTAGCCGGACGCCAGGAACACGATCACGTTGGCCACCTCCCAGGGTTCGGCGTACCGCCCGAAGGCCTCGCGGGCGGTGAGCTCGGCAAGCAGTTCGGGCGTCGTCACCTTCGCCAGGTGCGGATGCATGGCGAGGCTCGGCGCGACGGCGTTGACCCGCACTCCGTGCGCGGCGGCTTCCAGCGCCGCGCACCGGGTCAGCGCCATCACGCCCGCCTTCGCCGCGGCGTAGTGCGCCTGGCCGGCCTGGGCGCGCCAGCCGACGACGGAGGCGTTGTTGACGATCACTCCGCCGCCGGTCGTGCGCATCGCCCGCAGGGCCGCCCGGGTGCACCGGAAGGTGCCGTTCAGCGTCACGTCCAGCACGCGGGACCACTGCTCGTCGCTCATGTCGACCAGGTCGGCCGTCCCGCCCAGGCCCGCATTGTTGACGACGATGTCCAGCCGCCCGTGCTCCCGTACGGCCGCCGCGAAGAGCGCCCGCACCTGGGCGTCGTCGGTGACGTCACAGGGGACGGCCGCCACCGCGCCCGCGAACTGACGCCCCAGCTCTGCCTCGTACTCCTTCAGCCGCCGCACATGTGCGTCGCTGATCAGCACGCGTGCGCCCTCCTCCAGGAACCGGCGGGCGGTGGCGCCGCCGATCCCCGCCCCGGCCGCCGCGGTGATGACGGCGGTGCGGCCGGCGAGCAGTCCGTGCCCGGGGACGTATGACGGAGCCTCGACGTCTGTCATGGCGCCACGCTAACCTACCAAACACTTGTTAGGGAAGGGAGCGGGGACCCATGGACCTGGACGAGTCGGCCGAGGAGCAGGTGTTCCGCGCACAGGCCCGGCAGTGGCTGCGGGCCCACGTGCCCGCCGAGCCGCCGGCCTCACTGGAGACGGAGGAGGGCTTCGCCGAGCACCGGGCGTGGGAGGCGCGGCTGTACGCGGACCGCTGGTCGGTGGTCTCCTGGCCCAAGGAGTACGGCGGCCGGGGCGTGGACCTCGTCAAGTGGCTGATCTTCGAGGAGGAGTACTACGCGGCGGGCGCTCCGGGCCGGGTCTCGCAGAACGGCATCAGTCTGCTGGCCCCCACCCTCTTCGACCACGGCAGCAGGGAGCAGCAGGCCCGGATTCTGCCGCCGACGGCGAGCGGCGAGGTGATCTGGGCGCAGGCGTGGTCGGAGCCGGAGGCGGGCTCGGACCTGGCGTCCCTGACCTCCCGGGCCGTCCGCACCGACGGTGGCTGGCTGCTGTCGGGACAGAAGACCTGGTCCTCCCGCGCAGCCTTCGCCGACCGCGCCTTCGGCCTGTTCCGCAGCGAGCCGGGCACCCCGAAACCCCACCACGGCCTGACGTACGTGATGTTCGACCTGCACGCCCCCGGCGTCACGGTCCGCCCCATCGCCCGGCTGGACGGCAAGCCCGCCTTCGCCGAACTGTTCCTGGACGATGTCTTCGTCCCGGACGAGGACGTCATCGGCGAGCCGGGGGAGGGCTGGCGGATCGCCATGTCGACGACCGGCAACGAGCGGGGCCTCACGCTGCGCTCCCCCGGCCGCTTCCTGGCCGCCGCCGACCGGCTGGTCCGGCGGTGGCGCGCCACCGCCGGCCCCTCCGACACGGCACTGCGCGACCGGGTGGCGGACGCCGTGCTCGGCGCCCGCGCCTACCACCTCTTCACCTGCGCCAACGCCTCGCGCTTCGCGGCGGGCGAGTCGATCGGCGCCGAGTCGAGCCTGAACAAGGTGTTCTGGTCCGAGTACGACATCGCGCTGCACGAGACGGCGCTGGACCTGCTGGGCCCGGAGGGGGAGGTGTCGGACGGCGACTGGCAGGAGGGGTACGTCTTCTCCCTCGCCGGTCCCATCTATGCGGGCACCAACGAGATCCAGCGGGACATCATCGCCGAGCGGCTGCTCGGCCTGCCGAAGGGACGCCTTCCCCAAGATCCCGGCCTCACGCGAGCAGGAAGGATCCCCGGATGAGGTTCCTCCTCGACGCCGAGCAGGCCGAGTTCGGACGGACACTGGACCGGATGCTGGCCGCGGCCGGCACGCCCGGTGTCGTACGGGCGTGGGCGGCCGGGGACCACGGGCCGGGGCGTGCGCTGTGGTCGCGGATCGCGGAGGCGGGGGTGTTCGCGCTCGCGGTGCCGGAGGCGTACGACGGGGTGGGCCCACTGCCCGTGGAACTGGCCGTGGCTTACGTGGAGTTGGGGCGACACGCGGTACCAGGCCCGGTGGTGGAGACGGCCGCGGCTGCGACACTGCTCGGTGAGCTTCCCTCCGTCGCCAAGGAGTGGCTGCCGCGGATCGCCTCCGGCGAGGCGGTGGTGTCGCTGCGGCTGGACGAGGCCGACGCCTTCTGTGGTCCGTACGCACTGGACGCGGACGCCGCCGACGCGGTGATCACGGTCAGCGGTGACGAGCTCAGGCTCGCTCCCGGTCACGGTCCGCTGCAGGCGTCCGCCGATCCGGCGCGGCGCCTGTTCCGCCCGCTGGACGGCGGCGAACTGCTGGCGAGCGGTCCCGCCGTACGCGAGGCGGCGGCGCAAGCGGCCGACCGGGCGGCGTTCCTCACGGCAGCGCAGTCCCTGGGAGTCGGCCTGGAGCTGCTGCACCGCACCGTCGAATACACCAAGCAGCGCATGCAGTTCGGCACGCCCATCGGTTCGTTCCAGGCGGTCAAGCACCGGCTCGCGGACACCCTGCTCGCCCTGGAGTTCGCGCGCCCGCTGCTGTTCGGCGCCGCGCTGTCGACGGCCCCGGCCGACATCGCCGCCGCCAAGGTCACCGCGGGAGAGGCCGCGTACACCGCCGCGCGCACGGCCCTCCAGCTCCACGGAGCGATCGGCTACACCGAGGAGCTCGACCTCTCCCTGTGGCTCCGCAAGGCGCGCCCGCTGCGTGACGCGTGGGGGACGCCGGGGGCATGCAGGGCCAGGGTGCTGGACGCGCAGGTGCCGGGCTTGCAGCACGCACCCTGAGCGCGATCCGGCCTGCCTCGTCGGTCAGGGCCGGAGCGCTGGTGGAGGCAACTGCCGAACATCGAGCCGTGAACGAAGCGGCCACGGGCGATGAGGAAAGCCGCTCCCGCTTACCCCAGTCCCCCGTGTCGGTCAAGCGACGAGAATCCGTGGCTCGTCGGCCCACGCGTGTCCGGAAATGCTGGTCTCGAAGAAGGTGACATGGCTGCCCGCCTCGGCCCAGGCCAGGGCGGCCTCTGGTCCAGCGAAGGAACGCCCATGGAGAGACGTCTCGCTCCCCCCTCCACCCGCCCATCCGCGCTCGTCGCCCTGGCTCCTCTACCGACATGAACAACGTCGAGCTGTGGCTCCTGGCCATCGGGTACCTTGCTGCCGCCGCAATGATGGCGCAGCTGGTCGTGGACGGACGGCGCGCCCGCCGTCCACGCCTGTCCGCAGTCTCCGCCAACAGAGCCTCCAGGGCCGCGGAGGCTCGTGGCAACGCGCTGCTCCATGCGGCCTTCCTCGCAGGCGGGCCGCGTCGGGTCGCGAACACGGTACTGGTCGCCATGCAGCGTGACGGCCGGCTGCACATCTCCCGGGGCGGCAGGGTCACCAGGGCGCCGGGAACGTCGTACAACGCGGTGGAAGGCCATGTCGTCGGAGCGCTCCGGGAGGGGGATGCGACGACTGCGGCGGCGCTGCGCGACCGTATGGTGCGCAGCGCCGCGATGCGCGACATCGGTACCGCGCTCGCGAGGGCCGGGCTGCTGGTCGAGCCAGCCCTGCGTAAGCGGATCATCCGTCGCAGGTGCATCCTGGTCGTCCTGCCGGCGGTCGTGTCGGTGGTCGGCTTCCTGTCGACGGGAGGCGACACCGCCGCAGTGGAGGCCATGACGGTTCTGCTGGTCCTCATGGTCGGCGGCCTAGCCGTGGCCCTCGTCCAGACGTCGAAGCGGCGGATGTGGCGCACCACCGCCGGAGAGGACCGTCTCGCGGCCATGCGCCGGGATCCCACGGCGGCGTTCCCCGGGATCGACCCAGTACTGGCCGGGGTGGCCCTGCTGGGTCTGGGGCAGCTGTCCGATCCGGAACTGCAGGCAGGCATTCTGGGCCACGGCCGGTCCGACAAGGACGGCCCGGGTGGCTCCTGCGGCTTTGGAGCGTCCTGCGAAAGCAGTGGCTGCGGAGGCAGTGGCTGCGGAGGCGGCTGTGGCGGCGGCGGCGACTGATCCCTCGGCGATGCGCCGACTGGGCTTCGGCATCGGCTGGCGGCCGGAGATCGACCTGACCATCGAACGACTGCCCAGGGCCGAGTTTTTCGAAGTCATCGCCGAGAGCCTCTGCCCCGGCCACCTGCCCGCTTCCCTGGCGGCCCTGCGGGCCCGGAACGTACCCGTGGTCCCGCACGGGGTGAGCTTGTCCCTCGGGGGTGCCGAACGCCCTGACGCACACCGGCTGCAGCATCTGGCCCAGTGCGCCGAGATCCTGGACGCCCCGCTGGTCAGCGAGCACCTGGCCTTCGTACGCGGCGGCGGCCTCGAGGCAGGACACATGCTGCCGGTGCCCCGCACATGGGAGGCGATGGAGGTGGTGAGCGAGAACATCCGGATCGCACAGGAATCCCTTCCGGTGCCGCTGGCGCTGGAGAACATCGCCGCTCTCTTCGCCTGGCCGGATGCGGAGCTCACGGAAGGGCACTTCCTCGCCGAACTCATCGACCGCACCGGAGTGCGGCTGCTGGTCGACGTGGCCAACCTGCACACCAACCACGTCAACCTCGGTCAGGACCCCGAGCAGGTACTGGACGAACTGCCGCTGGAGCAGCTGGCCTACGTCCATGTCGCCGGAGGCGTCCTGCGGGACGGCCTGTGGCACGACACCCACCGGCACCCGGTGACCGCCCCCATTCTGGACGTGCTGGCCTCGCTGGCCGAACGGACCGACGTCCCGGGCGTCCTGCTCGAGCGCGACGGCGACTATCCCACCGCAGCCGGCCTCGCAGAGGAACTGGCCGCGATCCGCACCACCGTGGAAGGCGCCCGTGCCCGGCACGCCGCATCCTGACGCGGCCCGCGCCCGGCTGGCCGCAGCCGAGGCCCAGCTCATTGCCGCGCTCGTGACCGGCGCCCCCGCACCTGCCGACTTCGACAGCGGGCGCCTGCGCGTCCAGAGGGCAGCACTGATCGCAAAACGACGCGACGGCGTGACCCGGGTTCGGCCCGAGCTGAGTCAGGTGCTGGGGCCGCGGTTCTCTGCCCTGTTCCACGCCTATGCCACCACACGTCCCAAGCCGGCCCACGGTGGCAGCACTGCGGACGGGCAGGCGTTCGTCCAGTACCTGGCCGCACACGGCCGGCTGCCCGAACAGATCATGTCGCCACGGCCGGGGACCCGGCTGCGCCGCCTGGTGCGCCACTTGTCATCCCGCCGGTGACCAGCCTCTTGACCAGGCCGCATGCGAATCAGGCACCGGGTCCGGGGGCGGGTTCCGTATCAGTGGGAAACAGGGGGACTCAGCTGCATCGTGTCCCATCCGCAGGTGAACGGCCCTCGATCAGGTAGGTGTCCACGGCGTTGACCACGCACGCGTTCTTGGTGCGGCGGGCATAGGCGCCGTGGCCGTCGCCGTCGTAGGTCAACAGCACCCCGGAGTCCAGCTGCTCGGCCAGCTCCTGGGCCCAGGCGTACGGGGTGACCGGATCCCGGGTGGTGCCCACCACCAGGATCGGCGCCGCCCCGCCGGCCTTGATCTCGCGCGGTTCGCTGACCGGCTCGACCGGCCAGTCCGCGCAGGACAGCCCGGCCCACGCCCCGTCGAAGTCGCCCTCGCTTTCGTGGAGTTGGGGCGGCATGCGGTGCCGGGGCCGTTGGCGGAGACGGTCGCGGCGGCCGTACTGCTCACCGAGCCGGACGCTCTCGCCGAGCGCTTCCTCCCCCGGCTGGCAGCAGGCGAGTCGATGGTGACGCTGGCGCCCGAAGGGTCGTACGCCCTCGACGGCGGCGCGGCGACCACCCGTCTCTCCCTCGCACCCGACGGCCTGCGTCTGGCCCCCGGCCATGCGCCTGCGCGCCCCTCCCTCGACCCCGCCCGCCGCCTCACCCCCCTCCTGACCGGCGGTGAACTCCTCTCCCCCGCCCCGCCGGCCGACCGCGCCCTCACCTGGGCCCGGCTCGCCACCGCCGCCCAGGCCCTCGGTGTGGGGCTCGCGCTGCTGGACCGGACGGTCGCCTACGTCAGGCAGCGCACACAGTTCGGGGCCCCCGTCGGCTCGTTCCAGGCGGTCAAGCACCGGCTGGCCGACGCGAAGATCGCCCTGGAGTTCGCGCGGCCGCTGGTCTTCGGCGCCGCGGTGACGATGAGCCCGGCCGACGTGGCCGCCGCGAAGACGGCGGCCTGCGAGGCGGCGTACACCACGGCCCGGACCGCCCTCCAACTGCACGGCGCGATCGGCTACACCGCGGAGTACGACCTGTCCCTCTGGCTCACCAAGGCCCGCGCCCTGCGCACCGCGTGGGGAAGCCCCGACGAGTGCCGGACCGTCGTCCTCAATGATCGTGCCCGCCCCTGCGGGTGATCTCCCGGTACTCCTCCCGGGTCGGCTTCGGTATGTGGCTGTCGGGCCCGAACATGGCCCGGGCCAGCCGGGCCCGCACCCGCTGGGAGACCGTGACGGGACGGGGCACGCCGTTTGTGTCGACGCGCGGGCCGATCTCGTACGGCGCCGGCTGCTCGTGCTGGGTGAGGGTGAACCGCTGGTCCTGGGCGAGGGGTTCGTGGACCTCGATGTACTCGCCGTGCGGCAGCCGCTTGATGGTGCCGGTCTCCCGGCCGTGCAGCACCTTCTCCCGGTCGCGGCGTTGCAGGCCCAGACAGATCCGCTTGGTGACGTAGAACGCCAGCACCGGGGCGACGAAGAACGCGATCCGCACGAACCAGGTGATGGCGTTGATCGACAGATGCAGATGCGTCGCGATGATGTCGTTGCCGCCGCCGATCAGGCACACCACGTACAGCGTGAGCCAGGCGACGCCGAGCCCCGTGCGGACGGGGGCGTTGCGCGGCCGGTCCAGGATGTGGTGCTCGCGTTTGTCGCCGGTGATCCACGCCTCGATGAAGGGGTAGACCCCGATGGCGGCCAGGATCAGCGGGAACAGCGAGAACGGGATGAAGACGCCCAGGACCAGGGTGTGGCCGAAGGCGCTGATCTCCCATCCCGGCATCACCCGGATCAGGCCCTCGGAGAAGCCGAGATACCAGTCGGGCTGGGCGCCGGTGGTGACGAGGTCGGGGCGGTAGGGGCCGAAGGCCCACACGGGGTTGATCTGCGCGAGGCCGCCCATGATCGTGAGCACGCCGAAGACCAGGAAGAAGAAGCCGCCCGCCTTGGCCATGTAGACCGGCATGAAGGGCATACCGACGACCGACTTCTGGTCGCGGCCGGGGCCGGGGTACTGGGTGTGCTTGTGGTAGAAGACCAGGATCAGATGGGCCACGACCAGGCCCAGCATGATCCCGGGCAGCAGCAGGATGTGGATCGGGTACAGCCGCGCGATGATGTCGGTGCCCGGGAACTCCCCGCCGAACAGGAAGAACGACAGATACGTCCCCACGATCGGGATCGACAGGATCGCGCCCTGGGCGAAGCGGATGCCGGTGCCGGACAGCAGGTCGTCGGGGAGCGAGTAGCCGGTGAGGCCGGTGATGATGCCGAGCATCAGCAGGGTCCAGCCGAACACCCAGTTGATCTCGCGCGGTTTGCGGTAGGCGCCGGTGAAGAACACCCGCATCATGTGCACGAGCATGCCGGTGACGAAGACCAGCGCCGCCCAGTGGTGGATCTGCCGGATCAGCAGCCCGCCGCGCACATCGAAGCTGATGTCGAGGGTGGACTCGAACGCCTTGGTCATCACGACGCCGTTGAGCGGTGTGTAGGACCCGTCGTAGACCACCTCGGCGCTGCTCGGCTCGAAGAACAGCGTGAGGTAGACGCCGGTCAGGATCAGTACGAGGAAGCTGTACAGGCAGACCTCGCCCAGCATGAACGACCAGTGGTCCGGAAACACCTTGCGCATATTGGCCTTGGCCAGCGCGTACAGGCCGAGCCGTCCGTCGGCCCAGTCGGCCACTCGCTCGCCGCGGCCGGGCGTGCCGGCCCGCGCGGTCCCCGATCGTGCGCCGTCACTCATGAGCTGCGTCGCCTCCCCGTCGGATCATCCTCAGGGTGACACGGCGTCCGGCTCAAGCCAACAGTGCTGCGGACGACTCAGGTTCGTACGATCCCCCGTGCCCGCGCGGCCGCCAGCCACTGGGGGAAGTCGCCCACCAGCCGGTCGTACAACTCGGCGTCGGACACCGCCCGCGGATCCGCACCGGCGTGGAAGAACCCCGCGTTGTCGACGACCCGCTTGTCCGGCACCGGCAGCTCGTCGAGCTTGCGCAGGAACTCGAACTGCCGGCTGTTCGGATCGCCGAAGCCGATGAACTGCCAGAACAGCGGCAGCCGAGCCGCCTTGCACAGATAGCGCTCCGCGGCGAGCTTGTTGATCGGCCCGCCGTCGGTCTGGAAGACGACCAGGGCGGGATCCGTGGAGCCGCTGTCCAGATAGTGGTCGATGACGGTGTCCATCGCCAGGTGGTAGCTGGTCTTGCCCATGTGCCCGAGTCCGGCCACGATCCGCTCGATGCGCCCGCGGTGGTCGGCGAGCGCGATGTCGGTCTCCGCGTCGACGTCCGTCGAGAAGAACACCACCGGCACCCGGCCGTCGTCGTCGAGGTGCGCGGACAGCCCCAGCACCCGGTCGGCCAGCGCCTGCACGCTGCCGTCCTTGTAATACGGCTTCATCGAACCCGAGTAGTCGACCACCAGGTAGACGGCGGCCCGCTGCCCGTCCAGCCCGTGCCTGGCGAGCGACACCCCGGCGCTCTTGTAGAGACTGACCAGTGCGGGTGCGGTTTCCTCGACCTTGCTGAGACTGATCGCCGCCATGCGGGCTCCCCCTTCGCTCACCTGGACCGACGCCGAGGCTACGGCACCGCGGCCCCACCTCTCCCCCTGTCCACAGGCGTTCGCTATTTTGATCGCCGCCGCCCCGCCGGCTCGCCGTCCGTTCACCCCCAAGAGGAGCCGGCTGTGGAACCCGAGTCCGCCGTCACCACCTGCTATCGCCACCCCAAGGTCGAGTGTCACGTCCGCTGCACCCGCTGCGACCGGTACATCTGTCCCGACTGCATGCGGGAGGCGGCCGTCGGCTTCCACTGCCCGGAGTGTGTGAAGGAGGGCACGCGCTCGGTACGTCAGGCGCGCACGGCCTTCGGCGGCCGGATCACGGCCGTGCCAGTGGTGACGTACGTCCTGATCGCACTCAACGTCCTCGCCTACCTGGGCGAGTTGGTGCGTCCGGAGATCGTGGACCGGTTCGGGATGCTGGGTGCCGGGCTGGCCGGGCCGGACGGTGGGCACTATGTGTGGCAGGAGGTGTACCCGCCGGGCTTCGCGGCCGAGGGCCTCGTCGACGGGGAGTGGTGGCGCCTGCTGACCGGCGCGTTCCTGCATCTGCCGCCCACCGAGGGCACGTTCGGGATCCTGCACATCGTGATGAACATGGCGGTGCTGTGGAACCTCGGCCGGACGGTGGAGCATCAGCTCGGCCGGGTCCGCTACCTCGCCCTCTATCTGCTGTCGGCGCTCGGCGGCTCGGTCCTGGTCCTGCTGCTCGCCCCCGACGTCCTCACGGTCGGCGCGTCCGGCGCGATCTTCGGCCTGGGCGCCGCGTACTACGTGATGTCCCGCCGCCTCGGCTACGACATGAACGCCGTCAACCGTTTCATGGCGGGCCTGCTGCTGTGGCTGGTGATCTCCGCGGCCTTCACCTCCTGGGAGGGGCACCTGGGCGGGCTGCTGGCGGGTGGGCTGGTGACGCTGGCGTTCGCGTACGCGCCGCGGGAACGGCGTTCGCTGGTGCAGGCGGGGGCGGGTGTGGCGCTGCTGGTGCTGCTGGCGGTCCTGGCGGTCGGGAAGGCCACCGCCCTGACGTGAGAAAAAGGCGACGGCGCCTGCCCAGTCGTCCGGTCGGGGACAAGAGGCAGGCGCCGTCTGTGTTCCGTACGCCTTTGTACGGGACGTCTTGTGAGGTGTCGTTCCCCGGAACCGTCAGACCATCAGCGCGCGGTCCGTCGGACGGATCGGCGCCGGCAGGTCGCTGGCGCCGGTCAGGAAGCGGTCGCAGCCGCGGGCGGCCGAGCGGCCCTCCGCGATCGCCCACACGATGAGCGACTGGCCGCGGCCGGCGTCACCGGCGACGAACACGCCCGGCACGTTCGTCTGGAAGTCGGCGTCGCGGGCGATGTTGCCGCGCTCGTCGAGGTCCAGGCCGAACTGGTCGACCAGCCCGTTCTCCCGGTCGGTGCCGGTGAAGCCCATGGCGAGGGTGACCAGCTGGGCGGGGATCTTGCGCTCCGTGCCCGGCTTCTGAGTCAGCTTGCCGTCGATGAACTCCACCTCGGTGAGGTGCAGCCACTGGACGTTGCCGTCCTCGTCGCCCTCGAAGTGGGTGGTGGAGACGGAGTAGACCCGCTCACCGCCCTCCTCGTGCGCCGAGGTGACCTTGTAGAGCATCGGGAAGGTCGGCCACGGCTGGGCGGCCGGGTTCCGCTCCTCGTTCGGGCGGGGCATGATCTCCAGCTGCGTCACGGAGGCCGCGCCCTGACGGTGGGCGGTGCCCACGCAGTCGGCGCCCGTGTCGCCGCCGCCGATGACGACGACGTGCTTGCCCTCGGCCGAGATCGGCGGGGCGACGTAGTCGCCCTCCTGGACCTTGTTGGCCAGGGGCAGGTACTCCATCGCCTGGTAGATGCCCTTGAGCTCGCGGCCGGGGACCGGGAGGTCACGCGCCGTGGTGGCACCGGCGGCGATGACGACCGCGTCGTAGCGCTTCTTCAGGTCCGTGGCCTTCAGGTCGCGGCCGATCTCGATGCCGGTGCGGAAGCGGGTGCCCTCCGCGCGCATCTGCTCGATACGGCGGTTGATGTGCCGCTTCTCCATCTTGAACTCGGGGATGCCGTACCGGAGGAGGCCTCCGATGCGGTCCGCGCGCTCGTAGACGGCGACCGTGTGGCCGGCCCGGGTGAGCTGCTGGGCGGCGGCCAGGCCCGCCGGGCCCGAGCCGATGACCGCGACCGTCTTGCCGGACAGGCGCTCGGGGATCTGCGGGGCGACGTCACCGGTCTCCCACGCCTTGTCGATGATCGAGACCTCGACGTTCTTGATGGTGACGGCCGGCTGGTTGATGCCGAGCACACACGCCGACTCGCAGGGAGCCGGGCACAGGCGGCCCGTGAACTCCGGGAAGTTGTTCGTGGCGTGCAGGCGCTCGGAGGCGGCCGCCCAGTCCTCGCGGTAGGCGTAGTCGTTCCACTCGGGGATCAGGTTCCCCAGCGGACAGCCGTTGTGGCAGAACGGGATGCCGCAGTCCATGCACCGGCTGGCCTGCTTGCTGATGATCGGCAGCAGCGAGCCGGGGACGTAGACCTCGTTCCAGTCCCTGACGCGCTCCTCGACGGGGCGGGACCTGGCGACCTCACGGCCGTGGTTCAGAAAGCCCTTCGGGTCAGCCATTGATCGCCGCCTCCATCATCTTCTCGGTGATCTCGGACTCGGAGAGACCGGCTCGCTCGGCGGCGTCCTTGGCGGCGAGCACTGCCTTGTACGTGCTGGGGATGATCTTGCTGAAGCGCTCCACGGACACGGACCACTCCGCGAGCAGCTTCTCGGCGACCGTGGAACCGGTCTCCTCCGCGTGCCGGCGCACCACGTCGTGCAGCCACTGCTTGTCGGTGTCGTCGAGCGCCTCGACCGACTCCACGTTGCCGACGTTGACGTTGTCGCGGTCGAGGTCGATGACGTACGCGATACCGCCGGACATACCGGCCGCGAAGTTGCGGCCCGTCTCGCCGAGCACCACCGCGTGACCGCCGGTCATGTACTCGCAGCCGTGGTCGCCCACGCCCTCGGAGACGACCAGTGCGCCGGAGTTGCGGACGCAGAAGCGCTCGCCGACCTTGCCGCGCAGGAACATCTCGCCGCCGGTCGCGCCGTACGCGAGGGTGTTGCCCGCGATGACGCTGTACTCGGCGAGATGGTCGGCGCCCCGGTCCGGGCGGACGATGATCCGGCCACCGGACAGGCCCTTGCCGACGTAGTCGTTGGCGTCGCCCTCCAGGCGCAGTGTGACACCGCGCGGGACGAAGGCGCCGAACGACTGGCCCGCGGACCCGGTGAAGGTGATGTCGATGGTGTCGTCGGGCAGACCTGCGCCGCCGAACTTCTTCGTCACCTCGTGGCCGAGCATGGTGCCGACCGTGCGGTTGATGTTGCGGATGGCGACCTGGGCGCGGACCGGCTGGGCGTCGTTCGCCGAGTCCACGGCGAGCGCGTCGGCGGCGAGCTTGATCAGCTCGTTGTCGAGCGCCTTCTCCAGGCCGTGGTCCTGCTCGATCAGCTGGTGGCGCACCGCACCCTCGGGCAGCTCGGGCACGTGGAACAGCGGAGCCAGGTCCAGGCCCTGCGCCTTCCAGTGGTCGACGGCCCGCGTGACGTCGAGGGCCTCGGCGTGGCCGACGGCCTCCTCGATGGAGCGGAAGCCCAGCTCGGCGAGGATCTCGCGGACCTCTTCGGCGATGTACTGGAAGAAGTTCACGACGTACTCGGCCTTGCCGGTGAAGCGCTCGCGCAGGGTCGGGTTCTGCGTGGCGATGCCGACCGGGCAGGTGTCCAGGTGGCAGACGCGCATCATGACGCAGCCGGAGACGACCAGCGGCGCGGTCGCGAAACCGAACTCCTCGGCGCCGAGCAGCGCGGCGATGACGACGTCACGGCCGGTCTTCAGCTGGCCGTCGGTCTGGACGACGATGCGGTCGCGCAGGCCGTTGAGCAGCAGCGTCTGCTGGGTCTCGGCAAGGCCGAGCTCCCAGGGGCCGCCCGCGTGCTTCAGCGACGTCAGCGGCGAGGCACCCGTACCACCGTCGTGACCGGAGATGAGCACCACGTCCGCGTGCGCCTTGGACACACCGGCGGCGACCGTGCCGACGCCGACCTCCGAGACCAGCTTCACGTGAATCCGCGCCTGCGGATTCGCGTTCTTCAGGTCGTGGATCAGCTGGGCCAGGTCCTCGATGGAGTAGATGTCGTGGTGCGGCGGCGGGGAGATGAGCCCCACACCCGGCGTCGAGTGCCGGGTCTTCGCCACCCACGGGTACACCTTGTGGCCGGGCAGCTGGCCGCCCTCGCCGGGCTTGGCGCCCTGGGCCATCTTGATCTGGATGTCGTCGGAGTTGACCAGGTACTCGGAGGTCACACCGAAGCGGCCCGACGCCACCTGCTTGATCGACGACCGGCGAGCGGCGTCGTACAGCCGCTCCGGGTCCTCGCCGCCCTCACCGGTGTTGGACTTGCCGCCCAGCTGGTTCATGGCGATGGCCAGGGTCTCGTGCGCCTCCTTGGAGATGGAGCCGTACGACATGGCGCCCGTCGAGAACCGCTTGACGATCTCGGAGACCGGCTCGACCTCGTCGATGGAGATCGGCTGCCGGTCCGACTTGAAGCCGAACAGACCGCGCAGCGTCATCAGCCGCTCGGACTGCTCGTTCACGCGCTCCGTGTACTTCTTGAAGATGTCGTAGCGGCCCGTACGGGTCGAGTGCTGGAGGCGGAAGACCGTCTCCGGGTCGAACAGGTGCGGCTCGCCCTCGCGGCGCCACTGGTACTCGCCGCCGATTTCGAGGGCCCGGTGCGCGGGCGCGATGCCACTGGCCGGGTACGCCTTGGCGTGCCGGGCGGCGACCTCCTTGGCGATGACGTCGATGCCGACGCCGCCGATCTTGGTGGCGGTGCCGTTGAAGTACTTCTCCACGAAGGCCTCGTCGAGACCGACGGCCTCGAAGACCTGGGCGCCGCGGTAGGAGGCGACGGTGGAGATGCCCATCTTGGACATGACCTTCAGCACGCCCTTGCCGAGGGCGTAGATCAGGTTGCGGATGGCCTTCTCAGGGTCGGTGCCGGGCAGGAAGGTGCCCGCGCGGACCAGGTCCTCCACGGACTCCATGGCCAGGTACGGGTTGACCGCGGCGGCGCCGTAGCCGATGAGCAGGGCGACGTGGTGGACCTCGCGGACGTCACCGGCCTCGACCAGCAGGCCCACCTGGGTGCGCTGCTTGGTGCGGATGAGGTGGTGGTGGACGGCCGCGGTGAGCAGCAGCGACGGGATCGGCGCGTGCTCGGCGTCCGAGTGCCGGTCGGAGAGGACGATCAGGCGGGCGCCGTTCTCTATCGCGGCGTCGGCCTCGGCGCAGATCTCCTCGATACGCGCGGCGAGGGCGTCGCCGCCGCCGCTGACCCGGTACAGGCCGGACAGGGTCGCGGCCTTCATGCCGGGCATGTCGCCGTCGGCGTTGATGTGGATGAGCTTGGCCAGCTCGTCGTTGTCGATCACCGGGAAGGGCAGCACGACGCTACGGCAGGAGGCGGCCGTCGGCTCCAGCAGGTTGCCCTGCGGGCCCAGCGACGAGCGCAGGGAGGTGACCAGCTCCTCGCGGATCGCGTCCAGCGGCGGGTTGGTGACCTGCGCGAACAGCTGAGTGAAGTAGTCGAACAGCAGCCGCGGGCGGTCGGAGAGGGCCGCGATCGGCGAGTCCGTACCCATCGAACCGATCGGCTCGGCACCGGCCTTGGCCATCGGGGCGAGGAGGACGCGCAGCTCCTCCTCGGTGTAGCCGAAGGTCTGCTGGCGGCGGGTGACCGAGGCGTGGGTGTGCACGATGTGCTCGCGCTCGGGCAGGTCGGAGAGCTCGATCTCGCCGGCCTCGAGCCACTCGGCGTACGGGTTCTCGGCGGCGAGCTCGGCCTTGATCTCGTCGTCCTCGATGATGCGGTGCTCGGCGGTGTCGACGAGGAACATGCGGCCCGGCTGCAGGCGGCCCTTGCGGACGACCTTGGCGGGGTCGATGTCGAGGACGCCGACCTCGGAGCCGAGGACGACGAGGCCGTCGTCGGTGACCCAGTAGCGGCCCGGGCGCAGACCGTTGCGGTCGAGAACCGCGCCGACCTGGGTGCCGTCGGTGAAGGTGACGCAGGCCGGGCCGTCCCAGGGCTCCATCATCGTGGAGTGGTACTCGTAGAAGGCGCGCCGGGCCGGGTCCATGGAGTCGTGGTTCTCCCACGCCTCCGGGATCATCATCAGCACCGAGTGCGGAAGCGAACGTCCGCCGAGGTGCAGCAGTTCGAGGACCTCGTCGAAGGACGCCGAGTCGGAGGCGTCGGGCGTGCAGATCGGGAAGACCCGCTCCAGCTTCTCCGGGGAGCCGAACAGCTCGGAGTACAGCTGGGACTCGCGGGCCCGCATCCAGTTGCGGTTGCCCTTGACGGTGTTGATCTCACCGTTGTGCGCGACGAAGCGGTACGGGTGGGCCAGCGGCCACGACGGGAACGTGTTCGTCGAGAACCGGGAGTGCACGAGCGCGATCGCGGAGGCGAACCGGCGGTCGGACAGGTCCGGGAAGAAGGGCTCCAGCTGGCCGGTGGTCAGCATGCCCTTGTAGACGATGGTCCGCGCGGACAGTGACGGGAAGTAGACGCCGGCCTCGCGCTCGGCGCGCTTGCGCAGCACGAAGGCCTTGCGGTCGAGCGCGATGCCCTCCGAGACGCCGTCGGTGACAAAGACCTGCCGGAAGGCGGGCATCGTCGAACGGGCGGTGGCACCGAGCAGTTCGGGGGCGACGGGGACCTCGCGCCAGCCGAGGACGGTCAGGCCCTCGTCGGCGGCGATCGTCTCGATCTGTGAGACGGCGTCGTCGGTCCCGTCCTCCGGCAGGAAGGCGATGCCTACGGCGTAGGCGCCGGCCTCGGGCAGCTGGAATCCGGCCACCTCGCGGAGGAAGGCGTCGGGCACCTGGGCGAGGATGCCGGCGCCGTCTCCGGAGTCCGGCTCGGAGCCGGTGGCCCCGCGGTGCTCGAGGTTGCGCAGAACCGTGAGCGCCTGCTCGACCAGCGCATGGCTCGCCTCGCCGGTGAGGGTGGCCACAAAGCCGACGCCACAGGCGTCGTGCTCGTTGCGGGGGTCGTACATACCCTGCGCAGCAGGGCGAGCATCCATGAAGGACCAGTTCTGGCCATTCGTGGACTGCTGGGACGGCTGGCGCGGCGTACGCATCGGCTCTCCCGTCGTCGTCATGTGGCTTGAGGTCCTCCCAGGCCTTCGGCTCTGGGGGAAAGGGTGCCGAGGGACGACGCTGGCCCTCTGCGTGAGATCTCCGATGAGACCAAAATTTCGTGCAGGTTACATGATGGAGCGGTTCTCGGGAACCGGATACTCCGTTCCAACATGCGGACGCCGCGGGTGGCGGCGGGGTGCCGCACACAGGCGGCAGAGGTATGGGGGCCAAAGCGGACAGATCGGTGTCCGACGACCCGAAAGATCAGGGAAGCAGCGTCGCCGCCCCGAGGGTGCGCCGCAGGCCTCATTGCCCACAGCGCTTACGGCTCATGCCCCGCGGTTAAGCATTCGAAACCAGCAAGTAACGGCTACTTATGCGGCCCGACGCATAAGTCCGAGCAGCTTTATCCTACGGCCGTTCCGAACAGACTGCCCAGGGCGTACGTCACACCGGCCGCCGCGCCACCCAGGGCGAGCTGCCTGAGCCCGCTGTACCACCAGGTCCGCGCGGTCACCTTGGCCACTACGGCACCGCACCCGAAGAGCCCGAGCAACGCGAGCAGCACGGCGGGCCACAGCGCGGTCGCTCCCAGCAGATACGGCAGTACGGGGAGCAGGGCGCCCAGCGCGAAGGAGCCGAAGCTCGACACGGCGGCGACCAGCGGCGACGGCAAGTCCCCGGGATCGATGCCGAGTTCCTCGCGGGCGTGGATCTCCAGCGCCTGCTCGGGATCCTTCGACAACTGCCGGGCGACCTCCCGGGCCAGTCCCGGCTGGACGCCTCTCGCCTCGTAGAGCGCCGCGAGCTCGGCCTCCTCGTCCTTCGGGTGCTTGCGCAGCTCGCGCCGCTCCACGTCCAGTTCGGCCTCGACGAGCTCGCGCTGCGAGGCGACGGAGGTGTACTCACCGGCGGCCATCGAGAAGGCGCCGGCAGCGAGGCCCGCGAGTCCGGTCAGGACGATGGTCTGCTGACTCACCGCGCTGCCCGCGACGCCGGTCATCAGGGCGAGGTTGGAGACCAGGCCGTCCATCGCGCCGAAGACGGCGGGGCGCAGCCAGCCGCCGTTCACGTCCCGGTGCGTGTGGTTGTCGCGGTGCGCCTCGTGCAGCGCCGCCTCTGTCTCGATGATGGCCATACCAGTCCCCCTGGAAGTCAATTTGGACGAGATCTACTTTTCGACAACGCCCAGACTACGTCGCGAATTTCCCGCCCGCCAGCAAGGAAAGGCTGGGCTAACCTGCGGTTTTACCGTTTCTTGCTCATCCGTTCGAAGCTCCGCTCAGATGTCGACCGGGTGACGCTGAGGCCCATGAGGCTGCGCCGCACACCGCACCGGGGACAGATCCGCAAAGAGAGGAGGCCGCGATGGCATCGATCGCCTGCATTCCCTCGGTCCCGGCTCGCGAGGACACCGCCGGACTCCGCGACCGGGCCCGCGGCGCCCTGCTCGGCCTCGCCGTCGGCGACGCCCTCGGCGCACCCGCGGAGAACCTGAAGCCCTCCGAGATCCGCGCCCGCTGGGGCCGCATCACCGGTTACGTCGCCGACCAGCCGTCGGGCACGGACGACACCGAGTACGCGATCTTCTCCGGCCTGCTGCTCGCCCGGCACGGCTCCGCCCTCACCCCCGCCCACGCCGAGGCGGCCTGGCACGCCTGGATCGCCGACCGCGCCGAGGGGCCCTTCCGCGGCGCCGGCTTCAGCGAACGCGGCACGCTGGAGAACCTCCGCCGCGGCCTCGCCGCGCCCATCTCCGCCCAGCACCGGCACGCCTGGAGCGACGGCCTCGCCATGCGGGCGGCACCCTTCGGGGTGTTCGCCGCGGGCCGCCCCGCCGAGGCGGCCCGGCTGGTCGCGATCGACGGCTCGGTCAGCCATGACGGCGAGGGCATCTACGGCGGGCAGGCGGTCGCGGCCGGGGTCGCGGCGGCGATGGCGGGCGCCCCGACGGTCGCCGTCGTGGCCGCGGCCCTGGCCGTCGTCCCGGACGACTCCTGGACGGCCCGCTCACTGCGCCGGGCCGTGGCCGTCGCCCACCGCGGCGAACGTGCGGTCCGCTCCGCCGTCGTGATCGGCGGCTACCCCTGGACCGACCTCGCGCCCGAGGCGGTCGCCCTGGCCTTCGGCGCGTACGCCGCGGCCGACGGCGACTTCAAGGGGGCCGTCCTCACCGCCGTCAACATGGGGCGCGACGCCGACACCACCGCCGCGGTCGCCGGCGCCCTGGCCGGTGCGACGCAGGGCGCCGGCGCCGTCCCGGCCGAGTGGGCGGCGGCCATCGGCCCGGCCCGGGGCACCTGTCTGCCGTCGATGGCGGGCCACCACGTGCTGGACGTGGCGGATCTGCTGACGCCTCCAGAGGCGGACGTCGGGGGGAACGGGGACCCCCTACCGCACGGTGATCCCGCGGAAGACCCCGATCTCGTACGGGACACCGCCCCCCTGCGCGCCGACGCCGCCCCGCCCTCCGACCCCGCCGCCTACGTCCTCGCCGCCGACGAGGACGAGTGCGGCCATGAGCCGCCGGGTCGAGGGGATGCTGCTGGGCCTCGCCGCCGGTGACCCGCCGGCTGGCCGGCCGCCCGGCACCGGCCGCCCCGGATGCCGAGTGGACCCGGCGCCTCACCCGCGAGCTGGACACCTTCGCCGAGAACAATGCGACCACCACCCTCCCCGTCCCCATCGCCCTCAACCAGCCCCCGGAGCCGCTGCGCCTCGGCCCCTCCGACGACGCGGAGTGGGCGGTGTTCGCGGCGGAGGTGGTACTGCGGGCCGGCGACGACAGCACCCTCGGCGATCTCAGCCGGGACCGCCGGATACGCGCCGCCATCGACCTGACCTGGAGCGCCGTCGCGAGCGAAGTGGCGGCGGCCGCCGAACGCGCCCCAGAGATCGAGTCCGCCGTACTGCCGCTGCGCGCCCGTATCTCCGTCCGGGCCGGCCTCGGCAACCTCGCCGCCGGCCTGCGCCCGCCCGCCACCGGCCACGACAACCCGCACTACTTCGACGACGCGGCCTGCGTCCGGGCCTGCGTCCTCGCCGTGGCCCACCCCGGCGACCCCGTACTCGCCGCCTCCCTCGCCGAGTTCGACGCCCGCTACACCCAGGACGGCGACGGTGTGCACGGCGCCCGCGCGATGGCCGCCGCGGTGGCGCTCGCCCTGACCGGTGCGGAACCGGCCGCGTGCGTGAGCGCCGCGCTCGCCGAACTGCCCGAGGAGACGGAGATCGGCCGCAACACCCGCCACGCGCTGAAGCTGGCGGCGGACACCGAGAGCGCCTTCGCCCTGGTCCCCCTCCTGGAACACCAGATCGTCGACCACGTCTACAGCTACGGCATCGCCGCCGCCGAGACGGTCCCGGTCGCCCTCGCCCTCGCCGCCGCCTCCGCCGGCCGCATCCGGGATGCGGTGCCCGCGGCGGCCTGTCTGTCCCGGGTCGCGGACTCGGCCCCAGCCCTGGCGGGCGCCCTGACCGGCGCGCTGGGCGGCGGCGCGGCGATCCCGGCGTCCTGGCGCGACACCTGCCGCACCCTGCCCGGCTGTGTCCTCCCTCGCCTCAACGGCACCGACCTGGTGGAACTCGCCGAACTCCTGGAAGCCGCACAACCGGCCCCACCGGGAGGATGATTCGGGGCATGACGCCCAAAGGAGAAGAAAGCCGAGCGCACAGTCCGCACTCTCTCGACGACCGGATCGCCGGCGCCCTGGTCGGCGCGGCCGTCGGCGACGCCCTCGGCGGCCCCGTCGAGGGCTACTCCCCCGACCGGATCGTCGAACGCCACGGCGGCCGCGTCCACGGCATCGTCGGCCCCTGGAACGGCGCCGACTGGCGCACCGCCCGCCCCATCGCCCCGTACCACAAGGGCGACGGCCACGTCACCGACGACACCCTGCTGACGCACGCGCTGGTACGGGTCTACGCGCAGGTCCGCGACCACCTCGACGCCTACGCGATCGCCGACCACCTGGTCCCCGACCTGATGACGACCCCGCGCTGGATCCCGGAGCTGGAGACGGAGGCACTCCCCCTGCACCGGATCTTCCTGGCGGAGAAGTGGCTGGTGGCGAGGCTCCACTACGGCCATGTGGACCCGCGGGAGGCGGGCGTCGGCAACATCGTCAACTGCGGTGCCGCGATGTACATGGCCCCGGTCGGCCTGGTCAACGCGGCCAACCCGGCGGGCGCCTACGCCGAGGCGCTCGACCTCGCCGGCGCCCACCAGTCGTCGTACGGCCGCGAGGCGGCGGGCGTCTTCGCGGCGGCGGTGGCCGCGGCGTGCACACCGGGGGCGACGCCGGACTCGGTGGTGACCACATGCCTGGAGCTGGCGAAGGACGGCACACGGGCGGCGATCGAGCAGGTCTGCGAAGTGGCGTCCCACCACAGGGGCTTCGAGTCGGCCCTGACACCGCTGCGCGACGCGGTGGCCCCGTACGACACCGTGGGCCCCGACTACCGCGCCCCGTCCCTGGGCGCCCGCCGCCCCTCGCGCCTCCACTCGATCGAGGAACTGCCCGTTGCCCTGGGCATGTTGGTCGTGGCGGGCGGCGACTACCGCCAGGCGGTTCTCGGCTCGGTGAACTACGGCCGCGACTGCGACTCGATCGCCACGATGGCCGGCGCTCTGGCCGGCGCCCTGGGCTCACCGGTCCCGGAGGACTGGTCGAAGACGGTCGCCGAGGCCAGCCGCCTCGACCTCTGGGAACCGGCCCGCACTCTGACCGAAGTCACCCGGGAGATCTTCAAACGGGACGTACGCCGGCGCCGTACCCACGAGCAGATGTTCACTGCGCTGGGAGGCACCGCATGCTCCGACTGACCTGGGTCCAACCGGAGGACCTGATCGGCCACGAGATCCGCCAGGCACACCAGGACGGCCGCGAACCCACAGCGATCGCAAAGCGCTGGGAGGCAGCGGGCGGCCCGAAGTCCCCCCACCGCGCAGGCGCCTCCCCCCAACCGGCCTCACGCTACCTGCGCCAACTGGCAGAAGACCTCCTGGACGAACTGGCCGACCTGCCCAGCAGCTTGACGGAAACCGAGCCAACGGACCTGTCGAAGATCAGGGCTCTGTGTCCCCACTGGCCGGCACATGCCGTCAGTCCGCGGGCATTCGTGCCTCCCCCAGTGCCTGAAGGGCCTGGGGGGACCCCCAGGGCGATGGGGGTCCCCCCGCTCGAGCGAAGCCGAGAGTGGGGAGGGTGGGCGCTGGGGTCCCCCCTCTGGGGAGGCACCCCGCCAGCGCCGGGCAGCGTACCCGCCCCGACCCCAGCCCCACCCAGGCCAGCCTGGAAGCCGCCTGGCTCGGCAGAGCCGTCGGCTGCCTCCTGGGCAAACCAGTCGAAAAACTCCCCCTCACCGCCATCCGTCAACTAGCCCAAGCAACCGGCAACTGGCCCCTCACCACCTACTTCACCGCCCAGGGGGTCCCCTCCGACCTCCTGTCCACGCACCCCTGGAACCGCCGCTCGGCCCACACCTCCCTCGCCGAGAACATCGACGGCATGCCCGAGGACGACGACCTCAACTACCCCCTCCTCAACCTCCTCCTGCTCCAACGCCACGGCAGAAACTTCACCACCACGGACGTAGCCACCCTCTGGCTGGACGAACTCCCCGCCGGCCGCACCTTCACCGCCGAACGCATCGCCTACCGCAACCTCCTCACCGGCATCGAACCCCCGCACACCGCCCGCCACCGCAACCCCTTCCGCGAATGGATCGGCGCCCTGATCCGCGCCGACATCCACGGCTGGACCAACCCCGGCGACCCGGCCGCCGCTGCCGAACAGGCCCACCGGGACGCCACCCTCACCCACACCGCCAACGGCGTCTACGCAGCGATGTTCACCGCCGCCACCATCGCCACCGCGGCCACCGGCACCACGGGCATCCACACCAGCCTGCGCACCGGCCTCTCCGTCGTCCCTCCGCACTCCCGCCTGGCCGACGCCGTCCACCACGCCATCCAACTGGCCGAATCCCACGAGGACTTCGACACGGTCGTGGACGAACTCCACGCCCGCCACGCCGACCACCACTGGGTTCACGCCATCCCCAACACCGCCCTGATCGCCGCCGCCCTCACCCACGCGGACGGCGACTTCACGGGCTCCATCTGCCGTGCGGTGTCCGGTGGTTGGGACACCGACTCGAACGGCGCGACGGCCGGCAGCATCGCCGCCCTCCTCGTCGGCACCCCCGCCGCTCTCCCCGACCGCTGGACCAGCCCGCTGAAGAACCGCCTGTCCACCACCGTCGGCGACTTCAACGGCACCGGCTTCGACACCCTGGCCCACCTGACCCACCTGGAGGCCCTCCGCCCATGACCCCATGAGCACCCCGCCCCTGACCGGTCTTCGCGTCCTCGACATGGCCACCCTCTTCGCCGGTCCCCTCGCCGCCACCATGCTCGGCGACTTCGGCGCGGAGGTCGTCAAGATCGAGCACCCCACCAGGCCCGACCCCTCCCGAGGCCACGGTCCGGCCAAGGACGACATCGGACTGTGGTGGAAAATCCTCGGCCGCAACAAGCGCACCATCACCCTCGACCTCTCCAAGCCCGGCGGCCGCGCCACCCTTCTCCGCCTCGCCGCCACCGCGGACGTCATCATCGAGAACTTCCGCCCCGGCACCCTGGAGAAGTGGGACCTCGGCTGGCCGGAACTGTCGGACGCCAACCCCCGCCTGGTACTCACCCGCGTCACCGGCTTCGGCCAGTTCGGCCCGTACGCGCACCGCCCCGGCTTCGGCACCCTCGCCGAGGCGATGAGCGGCTTCGCCGCGATCACCGGCGAACCGGACGCGCCGCCCACCCTCCCGCCCTTCGGCCTGGCCGACTCGATCGCGGGCCTGGCGACGGCGTACGCGGTGCTGACCGCCCTCGCCGCCCGCGACCGCACCGGCGAGGGCCAGGTCGTCGACATGGCGATCATCGAACCGATCCTGACGGTGCTGGGCCCCCAGCCGACCTGGTACGACCAGCTCGGCCACATCCAGCCCCGCACCGGCAACCGCTCCCAGAACAACGCTCCGCGCAACACCTACCGCACCGCCGACGGCACCTGGGTCGCCGTCTCGACCTCGGCCCAGTCGGTGGCGGAACGTGTGATGCGCCTGGTCGGCCGCCCCGACCTGATCGACGAACCATGGTTCGCCACGGGCGACGGACGGGCCCGCCACTGCGACGTCCTCGACAAGGCGGTGGGCGACTGGATCGCGCAACGCACCCGGACCGAGGTCCTGGCCGCCTTCGAGAAGGCGGAAGCGGCGGTGGCACCGATCCAGGACGTACGCGACGTGATGACGGACCCGCAGTACGCGGCCCTCGGCACGATCACCACGGTCGACGACCCCGATCTGGGCCCGCTGCGCATGCAGAACGTCCTCTTCCGTCTCTCCGCCACTCCCGGCGCGATCCGCTGGGCGGGCCGCCCGCACGGCGCGGACACGGACGCGGTCCTCACCGAACTGGGCCTGACCCCGGCCGAGTTGACGGCGCTGCGCACGGAGGGCGCGCTGTGATCTCGCTGACCTGGCTGTACGTTCCCGGTGACCGCCCGCGCATCGTCACGAAGGCCCTCGCCTGTGGCGCCGATGTCGTCGTGATCGACCTGGAGGACGCGGTCGCTCCGGACCGCAAGGACTACGCCCGCGCGGCCACCGCGGAGCTTCTCTCCGAGGCCCAGCCGGTGCCGGTGCACGTCCGTGTGAACGCCGTGGGCACACCCCTGGCGGCGGCCGACCTGAAAACGGTGGCCTCGCTCCCGGGGTTGTCGGGCCTGCGCCTGCCGAAGGTGACGTCGGCCCGGCAGGTCGTGCAGGTGGCCGAGTCCACGGCCGCCGACGCGGCACCTCCCCTGTACGCCCTCCTGGAAACGGCGCTGGGCATCGAGCACGCCCACGCCGTCGCCCGCGCGCACCCGTCCCTGCGCGGTATCGCTCTGGGCGAGGCGGACCTCAAAGCCGACCTGGGCGTACGCGCCGACAGCGGCCTGGACTGGTCCCGCTCCCGCGTCGTCGTCGCCGCACGCGCGGCGGGCCTGCCGCCCCCGTCCCAGTCCGTCCACCCCGACACCCGCGACCTCGACGGCCTGGCGGCGAGCTGCGCCCACGGCCGGGCCCTGGGCTTCCTGGGCCGCGCCGCCATCCACCCGCGCCAGCTTCCGGTCATCGAGCGGGCCTACCTCCCGACACAGGAGGAGATCGAGAAAGCCGAAACCATCGTCAAGGCAGCGGCCACCAACCGGGGCGCGCAGGCCCTGCCCGACGGAACGTTCATCGACGCGGCGGTCGTCACAGCGGCGAACCGAACCCTGTCCCTGGCCCACCGCCACTGAGTCCCGGTCCTCGGCACGAACGAGGGCGCCCGGAAAACTCCGAGCGCCCTCATCGACGTATGAGACGTACGACCGATCGTCACGTCTTCTTCGTGGACCCGGCCCCGTCCTCGACCTCGGACTTCGCATCGGCCCCGTCCTCGACCTCGGGCTCACCGTCGCCCTCGTTGCCCCCGTCGGCGGCAGCCGGCTCCACCACGGCCTCCCGGCCCGGCCGCTTCCTGGCCGACAGCACGATGTAGACCACGGCGAGCAGGAACACCAGCAGCGCGGTCCAGTTGTTCAGCCGCAGGCCCAGGATGTGGTGGGCGTCGTCGACGCGCATGTACTCGATCCAGAAGCGGCCGGCGCAGTACGAGGCGACGTACAGGGCGAACGCGCGGCCGTGGCCCAGCTTGAAGCGGCGGTCGGCCCAGATCACCAGCACCGTGACGCCGATGCACCACAAGGACTCGTACAGGAACGTCGGGTGGTAGTACCCCGGCACCCGGCCGTCCGCCGTGGACGTGATGTGCACCGCCCAGGGGAGGTCGGTCTCCCGCCCGTACAGCTCCTGGTTGAACCAGTTGCCCCAGCGCCCGATCGCCTGCGCGAGGGCGATACCGGGGGCGACGGCATCGGCGTACGCGGGCAGCGGGATACCGCGACGGCGACAGCCGATCCATGCGCCCAGCGCACCGAATGCGATCGCACCCCAGATGCCCAGGCCGCCCTCCCAGATCTTGAAGGCGTCCACCCAGTCACGGCCCTCGCTGAAGTACAGCTGGTAGTCCGTGACCACGTGGTAGAGCCGGCCGCCGATCAGGCCGAACGGAACGGCCCAGACCGCGATGTCGGCAACCGTTCCGGGCCGTCCGCCGCGGGCGATCCAGCGCCTGTTGCCGAGCCACACGGCCACGAAGACACCGATGATGATGCAGAACGCGTAGCCGCGCAGCGGAATGGGGCCGAGGTACAGCACTCCGCGCGACGGGCTGGGAATGTAGGCAAGTTCCATGGCAGGGTCGACGCTACCCTGCCGGACACACCCGACGGCGGGCGGCCCGGCTACGGCTCCATAACGAGCAGCGGCCCGCGTCTCACCCCTGCGCGGCCTCCTGCACCTGCTGCTTCAGCTTCGCGGGCGTCATCGACTGGTCCTCGAAGATGTTCTTGCCGTTGAGCAGCACGGTCGGCGTGCCCGAGAAGCCGCCCTTGGTGAAGGCCTCGGCGGACTTGTCGACCCAGCTGTTGTGGGTGCCGTCCTCCACACACCTGCGGAAGGCGGGGGTGTTCAGGCCCTGCACCTTGCCAGCCAGCTCGATGAGCCTGGCGTTGTCCCCGAAGGCGTCGTCGGTCTCCGGCGGCTGGTTGTCGTACAGCACGTCGTGGTACGCGACGAACTTGCCGACGTCCTGGGCGCAGGCCGCGGCGTTGGCCGCGTTGCGGGAGCCGCTGCCGCCCATGCCGCCGTCGATGATCGTGGCCAGCCGGTACTCCGCTCTCAGCTGCCCGGCGTCCGTCAGTTCGTGGATCGTCGAGCGGTACTTCGTCTCGAAGGACTTGCAGGCCGGGCAGCGGAAGTCCTCCCAGATCGTGAGCGTCGACTTCGCGTCCTCCCGGCCGACCGGGATGACGAGGTTGTCGTCGCCGTTCGCCCCCGAGGGGGCCACGACCGGGCCCGCGCTGTCGTCGCCTTCGTCCTTGCCGGCGTTCGCGGCGATCACGCCGATCACCGCCGCAAGGCCCAGGACGCAGACGACTGCCGCGCCCACGATCAGCGTCCGCCTTCGCTTCTCCGCGGCCTTCTGCTTCTCACGCTCGACCGCCAGCCGCTCCCGGGCGGTGCGCTTTCCGTCACGGTTCTTCTCGCTCACACCCCGCAGAACGAACCGGGGAGGCGCACCGCGCCTCCCCGGCCCCAGGTCCACTCGTTCGAGTGACCGATTTTCTGATACGCCTGTCAGCTTTCCGTAAGCACCTGTCCGCGTACGCCCTTGGCCAGCTCACCCGCGAGCCCGCGGACGGCCTCGATGGCGGCCGCGTGGTCCGGGGCGTCCAGCATCCGCTTGACGAAGGCGGAGCCGACGATCACGCCGTCGGCGAAGCCGGCGACCTCGGCGGCCTGGGCGGCGTTGGAGACGCCGAGGCCGACGCAGACGGGCAGGTCGGTGGTGGCGCGGGTGCGCTGCACCAGATCCTGGGCCTGCGCGCCCACGGTCTCCCGGGTGCCGGTGACGCCCATCAGGGAGGCGGCGTAGACGAAGCCGCTGCCCGCCCTGGTGATCTCGGCGAGCCGCTTGTCCTTGCTGCTGGGCGCCACGACGAAGACCGTCGCGAGGCCGTGCTTCTCGGCGTGCTCCCGCCACAGCGCCGACTCCTGCACGGGCAGGTCGGGCAGGATGCATCCGGCCCCGCCCGCCTCGGCGAGCTCGGCGGTGAAGCGCTCGACGCCGTAGCGGTCGATGGGGTTCCAGTACGTCATGACGAGGATCGGCTTGCCGGTGGCCTCGTGGGCCTCGCGGACCGTCCGCATCACGTCGGCGATCCTGACTCCGCCGCGCAGGGCGATGTCGTCGGCGGTCTGGATGACGGGGCCGTCGAGGACGGGGTCGCTGTGCGGCAGACCGACCTCCACGATGTCGGCGCCGCCGTCGAGGACGGCCCTGACCGCCTCGATGCCGCCGTCCACGGTCGGGAAGCCGGCCGGGAGGTAGGCGATGAGGGCGGAGCGGCCCTCGGCCCTGGCGGCGGCGAGGGTGTCCGTCAACAGCTGGATGTTGCCGCTCACTTGGCGTCCCCCTGGATCTCGGCGGCGCCGCCGCCTGCATCGGCGGCGACCTCGGCGTCGGTGTCGTACAGGCCGAAGTAACGGGCGGCCGTGTCCATGTCCTTGTCGCCGCGCCCGGACAGGTTGACCACGATCAGCCCGTCCTTGCCCAGCTCCCTGCCGACCTCCAGGGCACCGGCCAGCGCGTGGGCGCTCTCGATCGCCGGGATGATCCCCTCGGTCTGCGACAGCAGGCGCAGCGCCTGCATCGCCGCGTCGTCGGTGACGGCGCGGTACTCGGCGCGGCCGATGTCCTTGAGGTAGGAGTGCTCGGGGCCGATACCGGGGTAGTCCAGTCCGGCCGAGATCGAGTACGGCTCGGTGATCTGGCCCTCGTCGTCCTGGAGGACGTACGACCGTGAACCGTGCAGGATGCCGGGCTCTCCCGCGGTCAGGGTGGCCGCGTGTTCGCCGGTCTCGACGCCGTGTCCGGCGGGCTCGCAGCCGATGAGGCGGACGTCGGTGTCCGGGATGAAGGCGTGGAAGAGACCGATGGCGTTGGAGCCGCCGCCGACGCAGGCGATGGCGGCGTCGGGGAGCCGGCCGGCCCGCTGAAGGAGCTGGCGCCGGGCCTCCACGCCGATGACGCGGTGGAAGTCGCGGACCATGGCCGGGAAGGGGTGGGGCCCGGCGACGGTGCCGAACAGGTAGTGGGTGTGGTCGACGTTGGCGACCCAGTCGCGGAACGCCTCGTTGATGGCGTCCTTGAGCGTCCGGCTGCCGGACTTCACGGCGATGACCTCGGCGCCGAGCATGCGCATCCGGGCCACGTTGAGGGCCTGACGGCGGGTGTCGATCTCACCCATGTAGATGGTGCACTCGAGCC
Source organism: Streptomyces sp. F001 (assembly GCF_004187715.1). Taxonomy (GTDB): domain Bacteria; phylum Actinomycetota; class Actinomycetes; order Streptomycetales; family Streptomycetaceae; genus Streptomyces; species Streptomyces flavusporus. The sequence goes on from NZ_QZWF01000001.1 coordinate 1,527,872, forward strand.
CGAACAGCGCGCAGGCCGTCGCCGTCGCCACGCCGTGCTGGCCGGCGCCGGTCTCGGCGATGACGCGGGTCTTGCCCATGCGCTTGGTCAGCAGGGCCTGCCCGAGCACGTTGTTGATCTTGTGGGAGCCGGTGTGGTTGAGGTCCTCGCGCTTGAGGAACACCCGGGCACCACCCGCTTCCGCGGCAAAACGAGGGACCTCGGTGAGCGCCGACGGGCGGCCCGTGTAGTTGACGAGCAGGTCGTCGAGCTCGCGGGCGAACTCGGGGTCGTGCTTGGCCTTGTCGTACTCGACGGCCACCTCGTCCACGGCGGCGACGAGGGCCTCCGGGATGAACTTGCCGCCGAACGCGCCGAAGTAGCCTTCGGCGCTGGGGGTTTGACCCTCCGGGTCGGGGATGAAGAAGTCGCTGGGCATACGGAAACCTCACGGTGAGTGTGTTGTTTGCACTAATCGCCGTGGGGGCGGGGCTTTGTCAGGCGGCCGCAGGCCGACTGTGGCTTGTCGCGCAGTTCCCCGCGCCCCTGAAGGTTGGCTGCTGCCATCGCATGCCGTTGACTTGCCCCGGCTCATCACCGATCACGTAACGCACCCGGCGTCCGTGCACCCTGCGCGCGGGCGCGCGGCAGCCACGGGGACGGCAGCCGCGCGCGAGGCGGGCGTACGGGTCCCTCGTCGCCAGGGTGATCGGGAGAGTCATCGGGCCCAAGCCTAGCGGGAGATCAGCCTCGGCCGTGCCGCAGCGCAGGGTGCTCGCCGGCCGCCACCAGGTCGGAGACGGCCGTCTTGGGGTCGCGGCCGGTGACCAGGGACTCGCCGACCAGGACCGCGTCGGCGCCGGCGTTGGCGTAGGCGATGAGGTCGTGCGGGCCGCGGACGCCGGACTCGGCCACCTTGACGATGCCGACCGGGATGTCCGGGGCGAGCCGCTCGAACGTGCCGCGGTCGACCTCCAGCGTCTTCAGGTTGCGCGCGTTGACGCCGATGAGCTTGGCGCCGGCGTCCACCGCGCGGTCGACCTCGTCCTCGTCGTGCACCTCGACGAGCGGCGTGAGCCCGATGGACACCGCCCGCTCGATGAGGGACTCCAGCGCGGGCTGGTCGAGGGCCGCGACGATCAGCAGCGCGAGGTCGGCGCCGTAGGCCCGGGCCTCCCACAGCTGGTAGGAGGTGACGATGAAGTCCTTGCGCAGGACGGGGATGTCCACGCGCGCGCGGACCGCCTCCAGGTCCGCCAGGGAACCGCCGAAGCGGCGCTGTTCGGTGAGGACGGAGATGACGGCCGCGCCGCCCGCCTCGTAGTCCGCCGCGAGGCCGGCCGGGTCGGCGATCGCCGCCAGCGCACCCTTGGAGGGGCTGGAGCGCTTGACCTCGCAGATCACCTTGACGCCGTCGCCGCGCAGGGCGGCCAGACCGTCCTTGGCGGCGGGCGCCTTCGCCGCGCGCTCCTTGAGCTCGTCGAGGCTCACGCGCGCCTGCCGCTCCGCGAGGTCGGCCCGCACTCCGTCGATGATCTCGTCGAGCACACTCACGCGAGCGGCCCCCTTCCAGACGGTTGACTGATAAAGCGCTTGGGCCTCTGCCCGCGGCTGCCTCATCAGCCGAGCCGGAGGCGGTACCGAAGGCGAAACCGGTGGTCACTGCGATGGTATCCGGAGGAAGGCGTAGTCCTCGCATCCGGTTGACGGCGGTCCCACTACCTGGACGTTTACCCGTCGATCAAGGGTGCAGCCAGCCGCCGAAGGGCAGGTTCCGGACAACCGTGAAGACCAGCAGCAGGGCTCCCACGGTCCACGCCTGCGCCGGTCGGAGATCGATCCGCAGGGGACGGCCCCGCGCCGCCCGGACCGTCCAGAGGGTCCACCCCAGGGCGAAGAGCAGACAGCCGGCCACGGCCAGGGCGTTGGCCTGGAGCGCCGCCGCGATGTCCCCGTGCACGACGGCGTGCGCGCTGCGCAGGCCGCCGCAGCCGGGGCAGTAGAGGCCGGTGTACTGCAGGAGCGGGCAGACGGGGTAGTGACCGGGCTCGTTGGGGTCCACGGCCCCCACGTACGCGAACGCCCCGGCGACGGCCGCCAGGACTCCTGCGGGCGCGGCCAGGCGCCCGAATACGGGTGCGGAGGGCGTCGGCATGCGCCGGCTGTCGGCGTTCACGCCTCGCATTGTGCCCCGCGCGGGCCCCGAACACGCGTCAGGGGCGGCCCGGCGGGAATGCCGGGCCGCCCCTCGACGAGGTCGCACGGGACAGCCGTACGGGCTCAGCTCTCGGCGGCCACCGGCTCACGCGTCGCCCTGGGCGCCGCCGTCGCCGTCGTCGCGGACTGGACCATCCTGAGGGGCTTCGCCTTCGGCTGGCCGAGGCCCATCGCACTCATGATCGCGCCGATGACACCTCCCAGCGCCACGATCGCCATGCCGCCCCAGAAGCCGAGCGGGTTGTCCCCCACCATGAAGACGCCCGCGACGCAGAAACCGATGAAGATGATGATGGAACCGGTCCAGGCGGCCGGGGTGTGTCCGTGACCGTGGCTGCTGCCCGCCATTGCTTGCTCCTCGTTGCGGTGTGGGTGTGTGAGCCTGATGTCTGTCGCCCATTGTCCCGTACGCGCGCGGGTGACGTGCGCGGGGGTCGCCCCGCCGGGACGTCTGTTTCGCCACATCGGGACCGGTGGCCGGGGCCCGCCCGCTACGCCGGTTCGGTGCCGGTCGGGTCCTCGCCCCGGTCGAGCGCCTTCCACACGTCCTCGGGCCGGTCGGGGTCGACGACGGGGGCCGTACGGCGTGGCCGGGGGGCGCCGCTGCGCTCGTAGCGGCCGGACATCGCGGGCCACAGCCGGCCGTAGCGCAGGGCGAGCAGCCCGGCGAGGAGGATCAGGGCGCCGCCCACGGCTGCGGCGTACGGCCACGCGGTGTGGGTGAGCGCTTCCACGGTGGCGGCCGTGTCGCCGGAGGCCTGCGCGGCCTTCTCGTCCAGTGCGGAGCTGTCGGAGGCGCCGGACAGGGCTGCGGCGACGGTGCCGACGCCGCACAGCGTGAGCAGCGCGGACACGGCGAGGCGACCGGCGCGGCGGACGGCGAAGACGGCGACGAGCGCGGCGAGGCCCACTATGGCGAGGGCCGCGGGGACGCCCGTGACCTCGCTGCCCTTGGCGGTCAGCGGGAAGGGGCCGCCGGCCACCGTGGCGGTGCCCTCCGACCATTGCTGCCGGGTCGCCAGCAACGCCACGGCCGCGCCGAGCGCACCGGCCAGCAGTGCCACGGCGAGACTCATGCGGCCGGACCGGACGGAACCCGCGGCTTCGGAACGGGGGTGAGGAACAGCAGTCACGTACCCAACTATCGCCTGAACCGCGGGCGAACCGTCACCCGGGGTTCAGTGAGAAGCGCCCCATTGCGCCGGAGGGTTCGCGTCCTGCCGGCCCAGCCGGTTCGCCGTGTGCACCGCGCGCAGTACTGCCGCCGCCTTGTTGCGGCACTCGGTGTCCTCGGCGACCGGGTCGGAGTCGGCGACGATGCCCGCGCCGGCCTGGACGTAGGCCGTGCCGTCGCGCAGCAGGGCCGTACGGATGGCGATGGCGGTGTCGGAGTCGCCGGCGAAGTCGAGGTAGCCGACACAGCCGCCGTACAGGCCCCGGCGGGACGGCTCCAGTTCGTCGATGATCTGCATGGCGCGCGGCTTGGGCGCCCCGGAGAGGGTGCCGGCCGGGAAGCAGGCCGTGAGCACGTCGAAGGCGGTGCGGTCGGCCGCGACGCGTCCGGTCACCGTCGAGACGATGTGCATGACGTGCGAGTACCGCTCGACGGACATGAAGTCGACGACCTCCACCGAGCCGGGCTCGCAGACCCGCCCGAGGTCGTTGCGGCCGAGGTCGACGAGCATCAGGTGCTCGGCGCGCTCCTTGGGGTCGGCGAGCAGTTCGTCGGCGAGGGCCTGGTCCTCCTGCGGGGTGGCGCCGCGGTGCCGGGTGCCGGCGATGGGGTGGACCATGGCCTGCCCGCCCTCGACCTTGACCAGCGCCTCGGGGGACGAGCCGACGACGTCGAAGCCCTCGAAGCGGAGCAGGTACATGTACGGCGACGGGTTGGTCGCCCTCAGTACCCGGTACACGTCCAGCGCGCTCGCCGTGCACGGTGTCTCGAACCGCTGCGAGGGGACGACCTGGAACGCCTCGCCGGCCCGGATGCGCTCCTTGATGTCCTCGACGGCCTCCTGGAAGTCGGGGCCGCCCCACAGCGCGCTGTACTCGGGCAGTTCGGACGGCGGGAGCGCGGCCGGGGGCTGGGCGACCGCGCGTGACAGGTCCGCCTCCATGGCGTCCAGGCGGGCCACGGCGTCCTCGTACGCCTCGTCCACGCCCGTGTCGAGGGCGTTGTGGTTGATCGCGTTGGCGATCAGCAGGACCGAGCCCTCCCAGTGGTCCATCACCGCGAGGTCGCTGGTCAGGAGCATGGTCAGCTCGGGCAGTTTCAGGTCGTCCCGCTCGCCGGGGCCGATCTTCTCCAGGCGGCGCACGATGTCGTATCCGAGGTAGCCGACCATGCCTCCGGTGAAGGGCGGCATGCCGTCCTGGTGCGGTGTGTGCAGGGCCTCGATCGTGGCGCGCAGGGTGGCGAGCGGATCGCCCTCGGCCGGGACGCCGACCGGCGGGGTGCCGAGCCAGTGGGTCTGACCGTCGCGCTCGGTGAGGGTGGCGGCGGAGCGCACGCCGATGAAGGAGTAGCGGGACCAGGCGCGGCCGTTCTCCGCGGACTCCAGGAGGAAGGTGCCGGGGCGCTCGGCGGCGAGCTTGCGGTAGAGCGCGACCGGGGTGTCGCCGTCGGCGAGGAGTTTGCGCGTGACGGGGATGACACGGCGGTCGGTGGCCAGCTTGCGGAAGGTCTCGAGATCCATGGCGGCCGACCCTACTGATCCTGGAGTTCCGAGCGCGCCGGTACGCCGAGTTCCGCTTCCTTCAGCAGCACGTCGGCGTCGAAGCAGGTGCGGGCCCCGGTGTGGCAGGCGGCACCGACCTGGTCGACCTTGACCAGCACGGTGTCGGCGTCGCAGTCGAGGGCGACGGACTTCACCCACTGGACGTGGCCGGAGGTGTCGCCCTTGACCCAGTACTCCCGGCGGCTGCGTGACCAGTAGGTGCAGCGGCCGGTCGTGAGCGTGCGGTGCAGTGCCTCGTCGTCCATCCAGCCGAGCATCAGTACCTCTCCGGTGTCGTACTGCTGGGCGATGGCGGGCAGGAGCCCGTCGGCGCTGCGCTTGAGGCGCGCGGCGATCTCGGGGGCGAGGCTGCTGGGCGGAGGCGAGCTGGTCATGGGGCCATTGTGCCGCGCGGCACCGACAAGCCCGGGCGGCGTCCACTGTCCGGACCCGCTACCCGGTCGTAGGCTGACTGCATGTCGACCTTTGCCAAGCGTGAACGGCTCCTTCTCGCCGACCTCTTGGAGACCGCAGGTCCGGATGCCCCCACCCTGTGCGAGGGCTGGCAGACCCGTGATCTGGCCGCGCACGTGGTCGTGCGCGAGCGCCGCCCCGACGCCGCCGGGGGCATGCTGATCAAGCAGCTCGCGCCCCGCTTGGAGAAGGCGATGGAGGAGTTCACGGCGAAGCCGTACGAGGAGCTGATCCAGCTCATCCGCATCGGCCCGCCGCGCTTCTCCCCCTTCCAGCTCAAGCAGATCGACGAGATGTCGAACACGGTCGAGTTCTACGTCCACACCGAGGACGTCCGCCGTGCCCAGCCGGACTGGACGGCCCGCGAGCTCGACCCGGTCTTCCAGGACGCCCTGTGGTCCCGTCTGGAACGCACCGCCCGCCTGATGGGCCGCAAGGCCCCCACGGGCCTGGTGCTGCGCCGCCCCGACGGCCAGACCGCCGTCGCCCACCGCGGCGCGCCGGTCGTCACGGTGACCGGCGAGCCGTCGGAACTGCTGCTGTTCGTCTACGGCCGCCAGAGCGCCGCCAAGGTGGATGTCGTCGGCGACCAGGACGCGATCACCAAGCTGCAGGAGTCGAAGCAACTCGGCATCTGAGGGCCGCCGCTCAGCCGGGCAGCCCGGCCCGGCGCAGATCCCGGGCGCACAGGACGACGACCCCGCCGAGCCCGCAGACCGCCGCGCTGACGACGAACACCGGCCCGGTGCCCCAGACTCCGATGGCGGCCGCCGACAGCGGCATGCTCAACGGGGCGAAGCCGAGGCTGACCAGGCCGGCGACGGCGGTGACCCGGCCCAGGTAGGCGGGGTCGGCCTGGGTCTGCAGCAGGGCGCCGCACAGGGTGCCGCTGAGCCCGGCGAGCAGACCGATCAGCAGTGCAGTGCCGACGGCCACGGCAACACCGGGGGCGTAGGCGAGCGCCCCGATGGCCACCGAGCCGGCGAGGATCGCGTACGCTGCGGTCCGCCCGGCGTGCGGTAGCCGCCCCCGTACCGTGAGCAGCAGCGCGGCGGCGCCCGCGCCGGTGCCGAACCCGGCGAGTACCCAGCCCATCCCGGCCGCGCCCCAGTCCCGCTCGTCGGCCAGCAGGGTGAGGCCGACGTTGAGCGGGCCGACGAAGCCCAGGTCACCGAGGGCGATGGCCACCATCAGCGGGGCGAGCACCCGGTGACCGCGGATATAGCGCAGCCCCGCGACCAGGTCACTCCCCCACGCTCGGCTTCGCTCGCGCGGAGGGACCCCCATGGCGGTGGTACGTCCGTCGGCGGGCGCGTCGTCCGCCGGCAGGTCCCGGACGCGCACGGAGACCAGCAGCGGCACCGACACGGCGATCAGCAGTCCGGCGAGCGCGAACGCGGCCGCCGCGCCGCCCACCGCCACACCGAGACCGCCGAGCGGGGCACCGACGACGCTCGCGAACCTGATCGCGAGGCTTCGCATGCCCTGCACGCGCGCGAGCTGACCTCGACCGGTCACGCGCGCGGGGAGGGCGCCCACAGCGGGCATGAACACGGCGTCGACGGTGCCGAAGACGAACGCGAGCAGGGCCAGGGGCCACAGGCCCGGGCTGGTGAGGAACAGCAGCCCGGCCACCGCGAGCACGGCCACGCAGCGCACCGCGTCACTGCCTATGGCGACCCTGTGCGGCCCGAGCCGGTCGGCGATCACTCCGCCGCCCAGCATCAGCACGGCTCGCGGCAGCGCGCTGACCGACATCACGACACCGGCCTGCGCGGGCGTACCGGACTGGACGGCGGCCCAGGACAGGGCGATGTAGTAGACGCTGTCGCCGACCATCGAGGAGGTGTAGGCGGCGAGCCAGCGCAGAACGTTGCCGTCGCGGTGGGCAGGGCGTTCGGCGTGCTGCTCGGGTATGACGGGCGCGGTGACGGTCACGGAGGCGGCCTCTCTCAGACGCGGAACGGAAACCCGTACACATGCAGCGCGACACTCTCGCGCCCTTCGGTGTCGCCGGCGGCTTCGGCGGCCCGGCCCTTCGCCTCGTACTTCCTGGCGAGCGCCTCCAGCTCCTGACGGAGTCCGTCCAGCTCGGCAGGGGTCAGCCGCAGCAGGGACTCGCTGTCGGGGGCTGCGGAGTTCCACTCGGGGCCCCAGGTCGGCCGCTCGTCGAGATAGCGGCGGTACATGTCGGCGCGCTGCTCGTGGAAGAGCCGGGTGGCCGCCAGGTGCGCGGCCGCCCGCTCGGGTGCGTCCCGGAAGTCCTTGTCCCGGATGCTCACGCCCTCCGAGGAGGGCTGCCACCAGCGCTCCCGGCCGTCCGCGCGCTGCGGTTCGGCCTCTTCGATGAGCCCGTGCTCGGCGAGTTTCCGCAGGTGATAGCTGACCAGCGAGACAGCCTCGTCGACCTGGTCGGCAAGGTGCGAGGCGGTCGCCGTGCGGGCCACGCACAGCCCCCGGTACAGCTGCATCCGCAGCGGGTGGGCCAGGGCCTTGAGCGTGCCCAGGTCGGTGATGGGGCGGTTCTCCTCGCGTGCCATGACGCCACCGTAGATACGAAAGGAAAGTTGCACAATATATTTTGCGCAATTTTCCTTGTGTACCTGCCCATGGGAAAGCCCCGGCCGTCGGCCGGGGCTCAGCTCCGCCTACCTGACGAGATGCCCCGCCCCCCGCAACGTCGCCTTCACCTCGCCGATGCGCAGATCGCCGAAGTGGAAGACCGACGCCGCCAGTACGGCGTCCGCGCCCGCGGCGATCGCCGGCGGGAAGTCGGCCAGTTTGCCCGCGCCGCCGGAGGCGATCACCGGCACGGTGACGTGCTTGCGTACCGCGGCGATCATCTCGAGGTCGTAGCCGTCCTTCGTGCCGTCCGCGTCCATCGAGTTGAGCAGGATCTCCCCCGCGCCCAGCTCGGCGGCCCGGTGCGCCCACTCGACGGCGTCGATGCCGGTGCCGCGGCGGCCGCCGTGGGTCGTGACCTCGAAGGAGCCCGACTCGGTGCGCCGGGCGTCCACGGACAGAACCAGGACCTGGCGGCCGAAGCGCTCTGCGATCTCGCGGATGAGGTCGGGGCGGGCGATCGCAGCCGTGTTCACGCCCACCTTGTCGGCGCCCGCCCGCAGCAGCTTGTCCACGTCCTCCGCCGTGCGCACGCCACCGCCGACGGTGAGCGGGATGAACACCTGCTCGGCGGTGCGGCGCACCACGTCGTACGTCGTCTCGCGGTTGCCGGACGACGCCGTGATGTCCAGGAAGGTCAGCTCGTCGGCGCCCTCCGCGTCGTACACCTTGGCCATCTCGACGGGGTCGCCCGCGTCGCGCAGGTTCTGGAAATTGACACCCTTGACGACCCGGCCGTTGTCTACGTCCAGGCAGGGGATGACTCGGACCGCCAGGGTCATGAGTTCACGGCTCCTCTGAATGCTTCCAGTTCCACTGAGACCAGGACTCGCGGGTCGACGAAGCCCTCCACGACCAGCAGGGTCGTGACGGGCCGTACGGAGTCGAAGAGCTCCTTGTGGGCCCGTCCCGCCTCGTCGATGTCGCGCAGATGCGCCAGATGCATCCGCGTCCTGATCACGGACTCGACGCCGAGCCCGAACTCGCCGATCGCCTCGATCGCGCTGGTGAACGCCACCTTCGCCTGCTCGTACGGGTCTCCCTCCCCGTACAGCACGCTGCCCTTGAAGGACGTCGTGCCCGCCACCAGGACGCGGTCGCCCGCCGCGACGGCACGCGCGAAACCGAAGGACTCCTCCCAGGGGCTTCCGCTCTGTATGCGCCGCACGGCATCCGACGTCATGGCGACACAGCCTCCAGGGCCTCTTCCAGGGTGAACGCCTTCGCGTACAGGGCCTTCCCGACGATGGCGCCCTCGACACCGAGGGGGACGAGGTCCGCGAGGGCGCGCAGGTCGTCCAGCGAGGACACACCGCCGGAGGCCACGACGGGCCGGTCGGTCGCCGCGCAGACGTTCTTCAGGAGCTGAAGGTTCGGGCCCTGGAGCGTGCCGTCCTTGGCGATGTCGGTGACGACGTAGCGGGCGCAGCCCTCCTTGTCGAGGCGCTCCAGCGTCTCGTAGAGGTCACCGCCGTCGCGGGTCCAGCCGCGGCCGCGCAGAGTCGTGCCGCGTACGTCGAGACCGACCGCGATCTTGTCACCGTGCTCGGCGATGACCCTGGCGACCCACTCGGGGGTCTCCAGGGCGGCCGTACCGAGGTTCACGCGCGTGCAGCCGGTCGCGAGGGCGGCCGCGAGGGAGGCGTCGTCGCGGATGCCGCCGGACAGCTCCACCTTGATGTCCATCGCCTTCGCGACCTCGGCGATCAGCTCCCGGTTGTCGCCGGTGCCGAAGGCGGCGTCCAGGTCGACCAGGTGCAGCCACTCGGCGCCCGCCCGCTGCCAGGCGAGGGCGGCCTCCAGGGGGGAGCCGTACGAGGTCTCCGTGCCGGACTCGCCGTGCACCAGGCGGACGGCCTGACCGTCACGGACGTCGACGGCGGGGAGGAGTTCGAGCTTGGCCATGTCTCTACAGGGTTCCGATCCAGTTGGTGAGCAGCTGCGCTCCGGCGTCGCCGGACTTCTCGGGGTGGAACTGCGTGGCCCACAGGGCGCCGTTCTCGACGGCGGCCACGAACGGCTTGCCGTGCGTCGACCAGGTCACCTTGGGGGCGGTCAGCGTCGGGTTGTACGTCTCCAGGGTCCAGTCGTGGACGGCGTAGGAGTGCACGAAGTAGAAGCGCGCGTCCGCGTCCAGGCCGGCGAACAGCTCGGAGTCGGCCGGCGCCTCGACGGTGTTCCAGCCCATGTGCGGCACGATGTCGGCCTGGAGCGGCTCGACCGCGCCGGGCCACTCGTCGAGGCCCTCGGTCTCCACGCCGTGCTCGATGCCGCGCGCGAAGAGGATCTGCATACCGACGCAGATGCCCATCACGGGGCGCCCGCCGGCCAGCCGCCGGTCGACGATCCAGTCGCCGCGTGCCTCCTTCAGGCCCGTCATGCAGGCGGCGAAGGCACCGACGCCGGGCACCAGGAGGCCGTCCGCGTTCATGGCCCTGTCGAAGTCGCGGGTTATCTCGACATCGGCTCCCACGCGCGCGAGGGCGCGTTCGGCGGACCTCACATTGCCGAAGCCGTAGTCGAACACAACGACGTTCTTGGCGTTCTTGGTGCTCAATTCCACACCTCCAGCCGCAGGACGCCCGCGACCAGACACATCGCGGCGCCGATGGAGAGCAGCACGATCAGCCCCTTCGGCATCTGCTGCTTCACGAAGGAGACGATGCCGCCGACGAGGAAGAGGCCGACGACGATCAGGACGGTCGAGGTGCCGTTCACAGCGCGCCCTTCGTGGAAGGCAGGATGCCGGCCGCGCGCGGGTCACGCTCGCTGGCGTACCGCAGCGCCCGCGCCAGCGCCTTGAACTGGCACTCCACGATGTGGTGTGCGTTGCGCCCGTACGGCACGTGCACGTGCAGCGCGATCTGCGCCTGCGCGACGAAGGACTCCAGGATGTGCCGGGTCATCGTGGTGTCGTACTCGCCGATCATCGGCGCCATGTTCTCGGGCTCGGTGTGCACGAGGTACGGGCGGCCGGAGAGGTCGACGGTGACCTGGGCGAGGGACTCGTCCAGCGGGACCGTGCAGTTGCCGAAGCGGTAGATCCCCACCTTGTCGCCGAGCGCCTGCTTGAAGGCGGCGCCCAGCGCGAGGGCGGTGTCCTCGATGGTGTGGTGCGAGTCGATGTGCAGGTCGCCCTCGGTCTTCACGGTCAGGTCGAACAGACCGTGCCGGCCGAGCTGGTCGAGCATGTGGTCGTAGAAGCCGACTCCTGTCGACACATCGACCTTCCCGGACCCGTCGAGGTCGATCTCGACGAGGACCGAGGTCTCCTTCGTGACTCGTTCCACGCGTCCTACGCGGCTCATGCGTTCTGCTCCTTCGGGGGTGTGGGGGTGTCCCCCACAAAGCTCACCAGTTCACGGACCGCGTCGAGGAACGCGTCGTTCTCTTCGGGGGTTCCGGCGGTGACCCGCAGCCACCCCGGTACGCCGTTGTCCCGGACCAGGACGCCCCGGTCGAGGATCTTCCGCCAGGCCTCCTGGGCGTCCGGGAACCGCCCGAACTGCACGAAGTTGGCGTCGGACTCCGTCACCTCGTAGCCGATCGCGCGCAGTTCTGCGACCAGCCGGTCCCGCTCGGACTTGAGCTGCTCGACATAGCCGAGCAGGGTGTCGGTGTGCTCCAGCGCGGCCAGCGCGGTCGCCTGGGTGACGGCCGACAGGTGGTACGGCAGCCGTACGAGCTGCACCGCGTCCACGACGGCCGGGTGCGCGGCGAGATAGCCGAGGCGCAGACCGGCCGCCCCGAACGCCTTCGACATGGTCCGCGAGATGACGAGGTGCGGACGGCCCTGAAGCAGCGGCAGCAGCGAGGCGCCGTGGCTGAACTCGATGTACGCCTCGTCGACCACCACCATCGACGGCTTCGCCGCCTGCGCGGCCTCGTACAGCGCGAGGACCGTCTCGGGCGGAACCGCGTTGCCCGTGGGGTTGTTGGGGGTGGTGATGAAGACGACGTCGGGCTGGTTCTCGACGATGGCCTTCTCGGCCGCCGCGAGGTCGATGGTGAAGTCGTCGTTCCGGGGGCCGGAGATCCAGCCGGTGCCCGTGCCGCGCGCGATCAGGCCGTGCATCGAGTACGACGGTTCGAAGCCGATCGCCGTGCGGCCCGGCCCGCCGAAGGTCTGCAGCAGCTGCTGGATGACCTCGTTGGAGCCGTTGGCGGCCCAGACGTTCGCCGGGCCGATCTCGTAGCCGGACGTGTTCGTCAGGTACTCGGCGAGCTTCGTGCGCAGCTCGACCGCGTCCCGGTCCGGGTAGCGGTTGAGATTCCGGGCCGCCTCGCGCACCCGCTCGGCGATCCGTTCGACCAGCGGCTCGGGCAGCGGGTAGGGGTTCTCGTTGGTGTTGAGCCGTACGGGGACGTCCAACTGGGGCGCGCCGTAGGGGGACTTGCCGCGCAGCTCGTCCCGTACGGGGAGATCGTCGATGCCTGTCACTTGCCTTCGGGTACCTTCCAACCGAACCTCGCCTTGATCGCCGCGCCGTGCGCCGGCAGGTCCTCCGCCTCCGCCAGCGTCACCACGTGGTGCGCGACCTCGGCCAGTGCGTCCCGCGTGTAGTCGACGATGTGGATGCCACGCAGGAAGGACTGCACCGACAGGCCCGAGGAGTGGCAGGCACAGCCGCCGGTGGGCAGGACGTGGTTGGAGCCGGCCGCGTAGTCGCCGAGCGATACGGGCGCCCAGGGGCCGATGAAGACCGCACCCGCGTTGCGAACCCGGTCGGCGACTTCGGAGGCCTGGCGGGTCTGGATCTCCAGGTGCTCGGCGCCGTACGCGTCGACGACGCGCAGCCCCTCCTCGATCCCGTCCACCAGCACTACCGCGGACTGCTTGCCGCTGAGCGCCGGGCGGATCCGGTCCTCGATGTGCTTGGTGGCCGCGACCTGCGGCTCCAGCTCCTTCTCCACCGCGTCCGCCAGCTCGACGGAGTCGGTGACGAGGACGGCGGCGGCGAGCGGGTCGTGCTCGGCCTGGCTGATCAGGTCGGAGGCGACGTGCACCGGATCGGCCGTCTCGTCCGCGAGGATCGCGATCTCGGTCGGGCCGGCCTCGGCGTCGATGCCGATCTTGCCGGTGAAGTAGCGCTTGGCGGCGGCGACCCAGATGTTGCCGGGGCCGGTCACCATGTCGGCGGGCGGGCAGGACTCGGTCCCGTACGCGAACATCGCGACGGCCGTGGCACCGCCGGCGGCGTACACCTCGTCGACGCCCAGCAGCGCGCACGCGGCGAGGATCGTCGGGTGCGGCAGACCGTTGAACTCGGCCTGGGCGGGCGAGGCGAGCGCGATCGACTCGACGCCGGCCTCCTGCGCGGGCACGACGTTCATGACCACGGAGGACGGGTAGACGGACCGGCCGCCGGGGGCGTACAGCCCCACGCGGTCCACCGGCACCCACTTCTCGGTCACCGAGCCGCCGGGCACGACCTGGGTGGTGTGGGACGTGCGGCGCTGCTCGCGGTGGACGAGGCGGGCGCGGCGGACGGACTCCTCCAGGGCCGCGCGCACGGCCGGGTCGAGTTCCTCCAGGGCACGGGTCAGCGCCGCGGCCGGCACCCGCACCTGGTCGAGCTTCACACCGTCGAACTTCTCGGCGAAGTCGATCAGCGCCGCGTCGCCCCGATGATGCACGGCCTCGCAGATCGGACGCACCTTCTCCAGGGCGGCCGAGACGTCGAAGTCGGCTCGGGGCAGCAGGTCGCGCAAGGCGGGGCCCTCCGGGAGGGCGTCGCCGCGCAGATCGATTCGGGAGATCACGTGCTCAATTCTCGCAGACCCGGATGGGACGCCGTTCGCGCGTATCAATGGCTGATACACGCCCCGGAAGATCCCCTTCACGTTTCGCGTTCGAGCTGTCACTCAGCGGGCATGAACGATTGTACGAAACCCATGAGTAACAGGAGGAAGAAGCACCGTGAGCGAGGGGGCCGGCACCCGGGACGGGGACCTGCCGGACGATCTGACCGCCGCCGAGGCCGGCATGTGGCAGGCCTTCCGCAACGGCACCGCATACGACCTGAGCAGCGGGGACACCGTCGTCGACGATCCGCACGGCGGGCATCCGTGGGGCCCCGAGCGGACCGTGCGAGCCCGCATGGTGTGCTGGCTGCTCCTCGACGGACCGCCCGCCCTCGCCGGCCGCGTCTCCTCGCTGAAGCTGACCGGCGTGCGGATCAGCGGCAGCCTGGACCTCGCGGGCGGCTCGGTGACGCCCTACGTCGAGCTGCGGGACTGCCGCTTCGAGCAGGAGGTCCTGCTCCCGGAGGCCCGGTTCAAGACCGTACGGCTGGTGAACTGCTCGGTGCCGCGGCTGGAGGCGGCCCGGGTGCACACCGAGGGCGACCTGCACCTTCCGCGCTGCCGCTTCCTGGGCGGGGTCCGGCTGACCGACGCGCAGATCGGCACCGACCTGCTGCTCAACCAGGCCGTCGTCCACCGGGACCGCACCGGCCGCTCGATCGTCGCGGACGGCATGACCGTCGGCCAGGACCTGCAGGCCGAGATGCTGGAGTCGTACGGCGAGCTGAGTCTGCGCGGCGCGCAGGTCGGCGTCTCGCTCAGCCTGCGCGGGGCCCGGCTGCGCAACCCGTACACCCGCCTCGCCCTGAACGCGCCCCAGCTGACCGTCGAGCGCACCCTGTACCTCAGCCCGGCGGCCGTCGGCAGCATCCAGCTGAGCGGCACGACGCCCGCGCGCGGGACCCGGATCCAGCGGTTCGAGTGCCAGGGCGGGGTGCGGCTGGACGACGGCCGGTTCGGCGACGCGGTCGACCTCGAACGCGCCCGCTTCACCTTCACCGACGAGCAGGAGCTGTCGCTGCGCCGCGTCCAGGTGCCCGAGCTGCGCTTCCTCGGGGAGCAGCCGCAGCACGGCAAGGTCGTGCTGTCCGGAGCGCGGATCGTCAACCTCGTCGACCGGGCGGGCAGCTGGCCGGGCCCGGGCAATCTGCACATGCCGGGTTTCGCGTACGAGAACCTGGTGCCGCAGGGCCCGTTCCCGCTGTCCGAGCGCCTCGACTGGGTGGCCGCCGCCACCGCCGAGTACCACCCGGAGCCGTACGAGCGCCTGGCCGCCGTACTGCGCAACGGAGGTGAGGACGAGGACGCCCGCGAGGTGCTGCTCGCCAAACAGCGCCGCCGCCGCGAGACCCTGCCGCCGGCCGCCAAGCTCTGGGGGTACGCGCAGGACCTGACGGTGGCCTACGGATACCGGCCGGGGCGGGCCGCGGTGTGGATGGCGGTGCTGTGGGCGGCGGGCTCGCTCGCCTTCTGGTACGCCGGGCGGCCCCGGACCGGCGCCAATGCCGGGGACCCGCCCTGGAACCCGGCCCTCTTCGCGCTCGACCTGCTGCTTCCGGTCATCGAGCTGGGCCAGGTGGGCTACTGGCAGCTGCACGGCGGCTGGCAGTGGCTGGCGGCCGCACTGATCCTGCTGGGCTGGGTCCTCGCGACGACGGTGGCGGCGGGGGCGACCCGGCTGCTGCGGCGCAACTGAGCGGGCTCACCGGCCCACGGAACGTGCGCGGCGGACGCGCGCCCTCCGGCGACCATTAGGCTCTTGCGTCGTGACCACCGTCCGACTGCCGCTCTTCCCCCTGAACTCGGTGTTGTTCCCGGGGCTCGTGCTCCCTCTGAACATCTTCGAGGAGCGCTATCGCGCCATGATGCGCGCGCTCCTGAAGACCCCCGAGGACGAACCGCGCCGCTTCGCCGTCGTGGCGATCCGCGACGGCCATGAGGTGGCACCGAGCGCGCCCGGCATGCCCGACCCGACGGCCCTGCCCGAGCGGGGACCCGCGGCCGGCTTCGGCAGCGACCCGGCCAAGGCCTTCCACGGCGTGGGCTGCGTGGCCGACGCCGCGACGATCCGGGAGCGTCCCGACGGCACGTTCGAGGTGCTGGCGACCGGGACGACCCGGGTGCGGCTGCGGTCGGTGGACGCGTCGGGGCCGTATCTGACGGCCGAGCTGGAGGAACTGCCGGAGGAGCCGGGCGACGAGGCGGGGGCGCTGGCCGAGGGCGTGCTGCGCGCCTTCCGCCAGTACCAGAAGCGGCTGGCGGGAGCGCGGGAGCGGTCGCTGACCACCGGCGGGGACCTGCCGGACGAACCGTCCGTGGTGTCGTACCTGGTGGCGGCGGCGATGATGCACGACATCCCGACCAAGCAACGGCTTCTGCAGGCGCCGGACACCGCGTCCCGTCTGCGCGACGAACTGAAACTCCTTCGCTCCGAGACGGCCGTCATCCGTAGCCTGCCGTCACTGCCCGCGTCGGACCTGACGCGCGGTCCGACGAGTCTGAACTGAACAGGGAAACACCCCGGATGGCGAAGAAGGCGAAGAAACAGCAGCACGAAAAAGGGGCGCGCGATGGGGGCACCCCCGGACGGAGTCTGGGGGAGCATTCGAACAGGGGTGGTGGCGGGCGACGGGCGGGCGGCACGCCTGCGACGGTGGCGCTGACAGCCGCGGGCGTGGACCACACGATCCACTCCTACGACCACGACCCCGCCCACCCGTCCTACGGCGAGGAGGCGGCCGAGGCGATGGGCGTCTCACCGGACCGGGTCTTCAAGACGCTGGTCGCGGACGTCGACGGCACCCTGACCGTGGCCGTGGTCCCGGTGGCCGGCTCCCTGGACCTGAAGGCCCTGGCCTCGGCGGTGGGCGGTAAACGGGCCACGATGGCCGACCCGACCCTCGCGGAACGCACGACGGGCTACGTCCGGGGTGGCATCTCCCCCCTGGGCCAGCGCAAGAAACTCCCCACGGTCCTGGACGCCTCGGCCACCACCCACCCCACGATCTGCATCTCGGCCGGCCGCCGCGGCCTGGAAGCCGAACTCTCCCCCCACGACCTGGCCAGCCTCACCAACGCCACCCTGGCCCGGATCGGCCGCGCGTGACCTCTCGACGACATGCCCTTCCTCGGTTAAGGAAAAAGGACATGTCGAAGAAAACGAGGAAACGCAAGTGGCGCATCAAAAAGCGCCGCTCGAACCACGGCCGCCGCCCCGCCTGACGTCAGTCCGCGGGCATTCGTGCCTCCCCAGAGGGGGGGACCCCCAGGGCGGCACGGGTGGGCGCTGGGGGTCCCCCTCTGGGGAGCACCCCATCAGCGCCGGGCTGCGCGACACCCCCGCCCCCAGCACCAACGCCGGGCGCCCTCAAAACCTACGGGCGCTCATACCCCGTCGCCCATACCCCACCGGCTCCGGATCCCGAGGCCCGAACAACCCGTCAACCCCAAATGCACCAGCAACCCGGCCAGGGACCACGCCAGCAACGCCCCCTTCGCCCCCAACCTCAACGGCGCCGAGAACGTCACCCCTTACCCACACTCTTGGCCTGCGCCACCACATCCTGCGCAGGCCCGAGCCACACCCCCACCCGCCAGGCGAGCAACGACCGAGCAACCCCCGACCCCAGCGCCACCACCACCGCACCCCCACGCCGCCGCAGCACGAACACCACGACCGCACTGACGAACCCGAACGCCAACGCCAGCAGAGTGAACGTTCCGTCGACCCCGATCGACTGCTCCCCCTCGGTGTCCTTGAGGTACACGACCCAGGAGTCGTCCGCCACCTCGCCGACCAGCGGCACCCGCGGCGCCAGCCAGCACCACAGCACCCCGAGCAGTGCCCCACCGAGCGCCACCGCCACCGTGATCACGGCGGCCTCCCGCACTTCGGTCTTCATCCCGGGCCCGTCCTGATCCTTGGTTCCGTGAGCGGCGTGATCAGGCGCGCCGACCACGTGTCCGGACCCGCCGGGGGCAGGCGGCCACGCACTGTGCGAGGACTGTTCATGCGGCGGCGGAGGCGGTGTCAACGGAGCTGTCACCCTGACATCGTGCCAGGCCTGCCCGGGCGGCGCGTCATCGGACGGCAGCCCGGCGGTACGCCCAGGTGGCGGCGGCCAGCGAGATCACCCCGACCCCCGCACAGACCGCGAGGTCACCAGCGACCATGGCCCACTCGGGGCTGGCCGAGAAGGTCCGCGCGTACGCCTCCACCCCGTACGTCGACGGCAGCAGATCCCGTGCGAACCGCACGATCTCCGGCATCCGCTCCGGCGGCAGCACGCCGAGGAGCAGCGCCGCCGACATCCCCAGCTGCCCCAGCAGCGTGGCCAGCTCCGGCCGCGGCGCCAGCAGCCCGAAGGCCGCGCCGAGCCCGGAGAGCGCCGCGCCGGCCAGCGGGATCACCGCGAGCAGGATCCACAGGTTGGTCAGCGGCAGCCCGAACAGCACGCACCCGAAGACGGCCGTCACCAGCGTCCCCGGCACGGTGAAGGACGCGTACGCCCCCGCCGCCCCCAGCACCACCGCCGCGGGCGGCACCGGCAGCGTGGCGTAGTGGTCGAGCCCGCCGGTGGCACGGAGCTGTCCGAAGTACTGCGCGAGGAGGTTCAGCGCGACGAAGGCGACGACCACGACCGACGAGCCGGCCACCACCGCCTGGGCCTCGCCCTCTCCGTCCACGACCCCGCGCATCATGATCATGATGCCGACGGACTGGAAGGTCGCCACGAACAGCAGCGGAATCCGGGCCACCCGCGCCCGGGACAGCTGTGCCCGGTACACGGCCGCGAGGGACGGCCACAGCCGCGCCGGCGGCGCGAGTTCGGCCGGGCCCACGACCGGACCGTCCAGGGCCCGGGCGCTGCCCGGCAGAACCTCTGTGGGTACGGCACTCACGTCGCGCTGCTCCCCTTTCTGGGGTTCACTTCGGCGGTCGCCCTGTTCCGTACGGATACGACGGCCCCTCCATTCAAGACCGACGCGCTCACGGCCCGCTCGCTCACGCCTTCACCAGTCCCTGCTCGGCGGCGCCGCCCAGCGCCATGTACACGTCCTCCAGGCTCGGCGTGGCCAGCGTGAAGTCGTCGAGGGCGGCGAAGGCGGCCCCGCCGGTGACCGTGGACACGACCGCGCGGGCCTCGTCGGGGGCCAGCCGCAGTGTCCAGCGGCGCCCGGACTCCACGGCCCGGTCCCGCAGCGCGGCCACCTCGGGCACGTCGAGCGGCGCCCGCTCCCGCCACACCAGCTCGACCCGCACCTCGCCGGCGACCCGCTCCTTCAGCCCGGAGGGCGAGTCGCAGGCGATCACGCGTCCCCTGTCCAGGACGGCGACCCGGTCGAGCACGGTTTCGGCCTCGATGACGTTGTGGGTGACCAGCACCACGGTCGTCCCGCGTTCGCCGCGCCGCCGGTCGACGGCGGACCACACCGCCCGGCGGGCCACCGGGTCCATGGCGGCGGTCGGCTCGTCGAGGACGAGCAGCGGCCGCTCCCCCACCAGCGCCGCCGCGACACAGGCCAGCCGCCGCTGCCCGCCGGACAGCTTCTTCAGCGGCCGCCCGGCGATCTCGGTCAGCCCCAGTTCGTCGAGTACGGCGTCCCTCTCGGCCCGCGCCCGCCGCACGTCCAGGCCGCGCAGCCGCCCGGTGGTCTCGGCGGCGAGGGACACCGTGAGTTCGTCGAGGGCGGTGGACTCCTGCCCGAGGTAGGCGAGAAGGCGCGAGGCACGCTCCGGATGGCGCACGATGTCGTGCCCGAGGATCTCGACACTGCCGCGGTCGGGCCGCATCAGCCCGGTGAGCTGTCGTACGAGGGTGGACTTGCCGGCTCCGTTCGGCCCGAGCAGCCCGAAGATCTCACCCCGCCGCACTTCCAGCCGTACGTCGTCGGTGGCCCGCACCTCGGGCGTCCCCGGTGCCCCGCGCCGCGCGCGGACCGCGGGGTAGGTCTTGGTCAGTCCGCGTACCGCGCACACGACCTCGCCACTGTCCCGGAAGGCCTGTGCCGCACGCGTACTCACAAGGGACGAGACTACGGGGTCCGCGCCCTGTACCCGCGTCCGGGGCGGCCTCTTGACCCAGAACGTCCGGAATCCGTCATTCCGGCCAGACCGGAATCAGCCACGCCGACCAGATCCCCGCTCGCAGGCCGCTACTCCCCCGCAGGGGCGTGCTCCGCGGCCGTGCGCACATCCACCTCGCGCCAGAAACCCGCCCGGATCGCATACCGGTCGTGCTCGTCGATCTGGTCGTCCTTGTGCGCCAGCAGCCCGAACCGGGCGGCGTACCGCAGCAGCTCCCCGTCGATCCGATGCGGGATCCGCGGATACATCCCGGACAGCTTCTGCAGATGCCCCTGGTCACCGAGCCGGGACATCCACCGCCGGGCGAACACCTGCCCCACCTCGTAGGGGTCCCCGCCGACCGTCGTGATGTCCTCCTCACGGTCGGCCCAGCGCTGCTCCGCAGTGGTGAGCTGCGCGAGCGTCGGCATCGTCGCGACCTCGGGCGGTTCGGCGGCCGCGCCGGACCGGTCCACCCACCCCTTGTCGGAGGACCAGCGCAGGGTCGCGGTGGCGGGATGCTGGGCGGCCTGGGCGCCAGGAGCCCGCAGCGCGGCCAGGTCCTTCGGCGTCGGCACGCCCTTGGATGCCGGCACCCGCTCCTCGCCGCCGTTCTGCGCCGCGGCCGGCGCGGGGTGCGGCGCCTCCTGGGCGGTCCGCTCGGCGGCCGGGGCGAGCGAGGCGTCGGGCAGCGGAGCGGAGAGGATCGCGGCGATCTCGGGCCGCGGCGCGGGCGGCGGTGCGCACACCCCGCCCAGGTCCTTGGCCCGTACGGCCTTGGTGATCCACGCCCGGTCGAGCACCCGCCGCTCGTCGGCCTCGGCGACCAGGTCCTCGGACTGGTTGTAGTCACCGTCGGCGGCCTGCACGGCCCACAGGTGTACGGCGACCCCGTGCTCCTTGGCCGCCATCATGCCCGGCAGCAGATCGCCGTCGCCGGTGACCAGGACGACGTCGGAGCAGGCGCGGTTGCGGGCCAGCTCGGTGAGCTCGGCGTGCATGGCGGCGTCGACGCCCTTCTGGTTCCAGCGGCCGTCACTGCGGGTCAGCGCGCCGAGCCGGACCGTGACCCGGGGCATCACGCGCAGCCTGCGGTGTTCGGGCTGGGGGACGCGGTCGGGGGCGCCGTCGAACCAGTAGATGCGCAGCAGCGGCCGTTCCGTGTCGGACTCGGCGCGTTCACGCAGGCCGTGGATGAGGGCGGTGTGGTCGACGGTGATGCGGGACCGCGAGGGTTCTCCGGCAAGGAGACTTGCGGCGGCCCCCAGCAGATACCCGGCGTCCACCAGGACGATGCAGCGGTCCACACGACTCACCCTCTTCCCGGGAGGTTTGCTTCGGGCTTGCTTCGAGTCTGCCCGACCACGCGTGGGTTAACGGCCCGAACTCGATCTTCGGCGTGGCGTTTCCGGGATTCGCTCGACGACAATGCCTGTTACATACGGTAATTATCCGAAATGCATTCGTTGTCAGCCTATGTGAATCTGGTCCCGGCCCTGGCCCCTAGATCCCCACAGGAGGCATCACCATGGCCAAGAACAAGAACCGTGACCGAAAGCAGCCCCGGTCCGAGCGCGGCCAGCACGAGGGCCGGCAGTCCTCGCTGGAGCCGGATGCCGAGGAGCGCGCCGCGCAGGTGACGCCCGGCGACATGGCCCGCAAGGGGCGGCACAAGCGCTTCGGCCACAACTGACAGCTGCGTGACGGGCTGTTGCAGCCCAGGCGCATGACAAGGGGCGCATCCGGCATCGGATGCGCCCCTCGCGTACGCCGATTGCTCAGCCTGCGACTCTCAGCCTGCGAGGCAGGACGGACCCAGCAGCACCTTCAGATCGCCGAACAGTGCCGGATCCGGCTTCACCCGGTGCCGGTCCAGCCGCAGCACGGTCGTCCTGGTCGGCCCCTGGAGCTTGATGCGCACCTCGCTGTCGCCCTTGTGGTGACTGAGGATCTCGCCGAGCCGGCTGACCATGGGCGGGGTGACCCTCGTCGCCGGGATGGTGAGCACCACGGGCGCGTTGGTGCCCGCGTTCGACAGGTCGGGAATCATCAGCTCCATCGCGACCAGGCGCGGCACGTCCTCCCGCTTGTCGAGGCGGCCCTTGACGAACACCACGGCGTCCTCGACGAGTTGGGTCGACACCAGCTGGTAGGTCGCCGGGAAGAACATGCACTCGATGGAGCCCGCGAGGTCCTCGACGGTGGCGATCGCCCAGGCGTTGCCCTGCTTGGTCATCTTGCGCTGGAGGCCCGAGATGATGCCGCCGATGGTGACGACCGCGCCGTCCGCGTGCTCACCGCCGGTGAGCTGGGCGATGCCCGCGTCGGCCTTGTCCGACAGCACGTGCTCCAGACCGAAGAGCGGGTGGTCGGAGACGTACAGGCCGAGCATCTCCCGCTCCTGGGCGAGGAGATAGGTCTTGTCCCACTCCTCGGTGGAGAACTCCACGTCGAGCCCGAACCCGGGCTCGCTGGTGTCGTCCTCGCCCATGCCGCCGAAGAGGTCGAACTGGCCCTCGGCCTCCTTGCGCTTGACCGCGACCACGTTGTCGATCATCGGCTCGTACTGCGCCGTCAGTCCCTTGCGGGTGTGGCCCATCGAGTCGAAGGCGCCGGCCTTGATCAGCGATTCCGTGGTGCGCTTGTTGCAGACGACCGCCTCGACCTTGTCGAGGTAGTCGGGGAAGGAGGCGTACTTCCCCTTGGCCTTGCGGCACTTGATGATCGACTCGACGACGTTGGTGCCGACGTTGCGCACGGCGGACAGGCCGAAGAGGATCACGTCGTCGCCCTGCGCGGCGAAGTTGGACTCGGACTCGTTGACGTTCGGCGGGAGCACCTTGATGCCCATGCGGCGGCACTCGTTGAGGTAGACCGCCGACTTGTCCTTGTCGTCCTTGACCGAGGTGAGCAGGGCGGCCATGTACTCGGCGGGATGGTTCGCCTTCAGGTACGCGGTCCAGTACGAGACCAGTCCGTACGCCGCGGAGTGCGCCTTGTTGAACGCGTAGCCGGCGAACGGGACCAGCACGTCCCACAGCGCCTGGATCGCTTCGTCGCTGTAGCCGTTCTTGCGGGCGCCGCCCTGGAAGATGACGAAGTTCTTCTCCAGTTCCTCGGGCTTCTTCTTGCCCATCACACGGCGGAGGATGTCGGCCTCGCCGAGCGAGTAGCCCGCGATGATCTGGGCGGCCTTCTGCACCTGCTCCTGGTAGACGATCAGGCCGTAGGTGACGTCCAGGACCTCCTTGAGCGGCTCCTCCAGCTCGGGGTGGATCGGCGTGATCTCCTGCTGGCCGTTCTTGCGCAGCGCGTAGTTCGTGTGGGAGTTCATGCCCATCGGGCCCGGGCGGTACAGGGCCGACACGGCGGAGATGTCCTCGAAGTTGTCCGGCTTCATCAGCCGCAGCAGCGAGCGCATCGGACCGCCGTCGAACTGGAAGACGCCGAGGGTGTCGCCGCGCTGGAGCAGGTCGAAGGTCGTGGGGTCGTCCAGCGGCAGCGACAGCAGGTCGATGTCGATGCCCTTGTTGGCCTTCACCATCTTGACGGCGTCGTCCATGATGGTCAGGTTGCGCAGGCCCAGGAAGTCCATCTTCAGCAGGCCGAGCGACTCACAGCTCGGGTAGTCCCACTGCGTGATGGTCACGCCGTCGGTGTGCCTGACCCAGACGGGGACGTGATCGGTGATGGTCTCGCTGGACATGATCACGCCGGCCGCGTGCACACCCATCTGCCGGACCAGGCCCTCGACGCCCTTGGCGGTGTCGATGACCTTCTTGACGTCGGGCTCGTTCTCGTACATCGCCCGGATCTCGCCCGCCTCCGAGTAGCGCGGGTGCTGCGGGTCGGTGATGCCGGACAGCGGGATGCCCTTGCCGAGGACGTCGGCGGGCATGGCCTTGGTGAGGCGGTCGCCCATCGCGTACGGGTAGCCCAGCACGCGCGCGGAGTCCTTGATCGCGTTCTTGGCCTTGATGGTGCCGTAGGTGCCGATCATGGCGACCTTGTCCGCGCCGTACTTCTCGGTCACGTACCTGATCACCTCGACGCGCCGACGCTCGTCGAAGTCGATGTCGACATCGGGCATCGAGATGCGCTCGGGGTTGAGGAACCGCTCGAAGATCAGGCCGTGCGGGATCGGGTCGAGGTCGGTGATGCCCATGGCGTAGGCGACGATCGAGCCGGCCGCGGAGCCTCGGCCGGGGCCGACCGCGATGCCCTGCTTCTTGGCCCACATGATGAAGTCGGCGACCACGAGGAAGTAGCCCGGGAAGCCCATCGAGATGATGACGTCCATCTCGTACTCGGCCTGCTTCTGGCGGTCCTCGGGGACGCCGCCCGGGAAGCGGCGCTCCATGCCGCGGCGGACTTCCTCCTGGAACCAGGTGACCTCGGTGTAGCCCTCGGGGATGTCGAACTTGGGCATGAGGTCGCGCTTCTCGAACATGCCGGTGGTGTCGACCATCTCGGCGACGAGGAGCGTGTTGGCGCAGCCCTCCTGCCAGGCGTCCGAGGAGTCGATGGCGTACATCTCGTCCGTGGACTTCAGGTAGTAGCCGGTGCCGTCGAACTTGAAGCGGTCGGGGTCGGAGAGGTTCTTGCCGGTCTGGATGCACAGCAGGGCGTCGTGCGCCCCCGCCTCGTGCGCATACGTGTAGTGCGAGTCGTTGGTGACCAGCGGCGGGATGCCGAGCTTCCTGCCGATCTCCAGCAGGCCGTCGCGGACCCGGCGCTCGATCTCGATGCCGTGGTCCATCAGCTCCAGGAAGTAGCGGTCCTTGCCGAAGATGTCCTGGTAGTCGGCGGCCGCCTTCAGGGCCTCGTCGAAGTGACCGAGGCGCAGCCTGGTCTGGACCTCGCCGGAGGGGCAGCCGGTGGAGGCGACGATCCCCTCGGACCACTGGGAGATGGTCTCCTTGTCCATCCGGGGCCACTTCTGCAGCCAGCCCTCGGCGTACGCGTCGGAGGAGAGCCGGAAGAGGTTGTGCAGGCCCGTCTTGTTCACGGCCCACATCGTCTTGTGGGTGTACCCACCCGAACCGGAGACGTCGTCCCGCTTCTGGTGCGGCTGGCCCCACTGGATCTTGCGCTTGTTGCGCCGGGACTCGGGGGCGACATAGGCCTCGATCCCGATGATCGGGGTGATTCCGGCCTTCTTTGCGGAATGGAAGAAGTCGTACGCCCCGTGGAGGTTGCCGTGGTCGGACATGGCGATGTGCGTCATGCCCATTTCGGTGCAGGCGTTGAACATGTCCTTCAGCCGCGCGGCACCGTCCAGCAGCGAGTACTGGGTGTGGACGTGCAGGTGCGTGAACGGCGGCTTTGACACGGCTGCGGCCTCCAAGGAAAACATACGTCGACGGGGGTCCGACAGGCTGCGGACAGTCTGGGGGACAGCGTCGAAGTCTATGCCTCGGCACTGACATTCCGCGGGCACTCCCGCGTACCTTCGAACGTTGGAAGATGGCGGGTGATCCGTGCCCCGGGCATGGACCATCCGTCTCACAGGTCACGTACCACCCCCCGCACCAGGAGGCACCCAGCGATGTCGTTTCCGCAGCTCAATGACGAGCAACGCGGTGAGGAGATCCTCGCCGTCTTCGACACCGCGTTCGGCGAGCTGCTCGCCGCCGACCCGGCCGCGTTCCGCGTGAAGTTCCGGAAGATGGCGGCCTCGGCCTTCGCCTTCTACCGGGGCACGGCGTGCCTCTTCTACCACGACCTCGACGCGGAGAAGCGCGGCGGTCCGTACCTGGACGAGCGCACCTCGCGCGTGTGGATCCACGGCGACCTGCACGCGGAGAACTTCGGCACGTACATGGACTCGACCGGCCGTCTGATCTTCAACGTCAACGACTTCGACGAGGCGTACGTCGGCCCCTTCACCTGGGACCTGAAGCGCTTCGCCGCCTCCATCGCACTCGTCGGGTACGCGAAGGCACTCGGCGACGAGCAGATCACCGAGCTGGTGAAGATCTACGCGGCCGCCTACCGCGAGCGCATCCACGCCCTGGCCACGGGCGCCAAGAGCGACGAGGTGCCGCCCTTCACCCTGGACACCGCCGAGGGCCCGCTGCTCGACGCCCTGCGCGACGCCCGCTCGCTGACCCGGTTCGGGCTGCTGGAGTCGATGACCGAGATCCGCGACTTCGAACGCCGGTTCGCTCCCGGCGGCGGCTCCATCGAGCTGGACGCGGCCACCCGCTACAAGGTGCTGGCGGCCTTCGACGGCTATCTGGAGACGCTGCCCGAGGCCTCGCTGGCCCGCCCGGACTCCTACCGCGTGAAGGACGTCGTCGGCCGCCGCGGCATCGGCATCGGCTCGGCCGGTCTGCCGTCGTACAACATCCTCCTGGAGGGCCACACCGACGCCCTCGAGAACGACGTCGTGATCTACGTCAAGCAGGCCCAGACCCCGGCCGTCTCCCGGCACATCACCGACCCGGCGATCCGGGAGTACTTCCAGCACGAGGGCCACCGCACGGTCATCTCCCAGCGCGCCCTCCAGGCGCACGCCGACCCGTGGCTGGGCTGGACCGAGCTGGACGGCGCGGGCCAGCTGGTCGCCGAGGTGTCGCCGTACGCCGTCGATCTCGACTGGGACGACATCGACGACCCGGAGGAGATCGCCGCGGTCGTCGCCGACCTGGGCCGGGCGACGGCCACGATGCACTCCGCGGCGGACGACGAAAGCGGCCACTCGGACCTGGTGCCGTTCTCCACGGAGCGGGCCATCGACGCGGCCATCGCCTCCGACGAGGAGGGCCTCGCGCCGCTTCTGGTCGACTTCGCGCACAGCTACGGCGCACGCGCGCGTGCCGACCACCAGATCTTCGTCGACCTGTTCCGCAACGGCCGGATCCCCGGCCTGTGACCGAACACCGACCTCCCGCCCCTTTCACAGGGACCCTTTAGGAGTCCCTTACAGGAGTCCGTGACACACTCTCCCCGCTATGGACATATCCGGGACGCACCTCAGAGCCGTACGCGCGGCGCTGTTCACGGCCGTGGTCGTGACCCTCAGCACCGCGTCGCACGTGCTGCTGTCCCGGGCCCCGCTGCCGACGGGCACGGTGGCGGCGATCGCCGCCACCGTGTTCCTGATCGCGTACGCACTGGCCGGCCGTGAACGCGGTTTCGGGCGGATCGCCGTCCTGCTGATCCCGCTGGAACTGGCCGCCGACACGGTGTTCACCGCCGGCCAGCACGCCTGCTACGGCCGGGCGGGCGGCCCCGTCGCGGGCCCGCTGCGCTCGGTCGGCCTGGACGTGCTGTGCGGCGGCGAGGTGGGCGCCCCGCTGGCCCGCATGGCCGGCACCACCGGCACGGACCGGGTCGCCGCCCTGCTCGCGGACGCCCACCCGGAGACGGCCTGGCTGCTGCTCGGCGCGCACGTCGGCGTGGGGCTGCTGGCGGCGGCCTGGCTGAGCCGCGGCGAGCGTGCGCTGGCCCAACTGCTGTGCGCCACGGCCGCGACCACCTTCCGCCCGCTGCTGCTGGCGGTCGCCGCGGTGACGGTACGGCGCGCCCCGGCGGCGCCCCGGCTGCCCCGCCCCCCGCCGTACGGCCACCGCCCGCGACCTGCTTCTCGCCCACTCCCTGGGACGGCGTGGACCGCCGTGCTCGGCCGCCCTCGCCTGAGCGGCACCCCCGAGCACGACCACCCCCTCACACGTATCCCGCGTACGACATGTGCGCGTCCCACACGGAGATCACCACCATGAGCAAGCGGAACAGCCAGGCGGCGAAGACGGCGGCCCGGGAGCGGCTGCGTATCGAGCGTGAGCGCGAGGCCAAGCGGGCCAAGGTCAGGCGGCAGATCATCGTCGCCTGCTCGGTCGTCGGCGTCCTCGCGGTGGCCGGCGGCATCGGCTACGCCGTCGTCCAGACCAACCAGCCCACCAAGTGGGAGGAGGCCGCCGACGCGAAGGTGGTCGCCCCCGCCAACAGCTCCGGCAAGGACGGCACCACGGTCCTCATCGGCGACTCCAAGACGGACAACGTCGTCCACCTCTACGAGGACCCGCGCTGCCCGGCCTGCGCCTCCTTCGAGCAGACGGTCGGCGAGACCGTCAACAAGGGCATGGAGGACGGCGACTACAAGCTCTCCTTCACTCTCGGCACCTTCCTGGACGGCAACCTCAGCGGGGAGGGTTCGAAGAACGCGCTGAGCGCCCTCGGCGCCGCGCTGAACGTCAGCCCCGAGGCGTTCCTGGACTACAAGGCGGCGCTGTACTCGGCGGAGTACCACCCCGAGGAGTCCAGCGACGAGTTCGCCGAGGACGACTACCTGATCAAGGTGGCCGACACCGTCGACGCGCTGAAGAACAACAAGAAGTTCCAGGACGCCGTCGAGAAGGGCACCTACGACGCCTGGGCGATGAAGATGAGCAAGACCTTCCAGGACACCGAGGACGTCAAGTCGACCCCGGCCATCAAGATCAACGACAAGTTGATCGAGAACCCGAGCACCGTCGCCGAGTGGGAGACAGCGCTCAAGGACGCGGGCGTCACGAAGTAACACTCCGTCAGGCGGTAACGCCGTACGGAAGCATGACGAAAGAGCGGGCGAACTCTTCCGGGTTCGCCCGCTCTTCGCGTCCCCGTCCCTTACCGAAGTCACTACCGATCAGTAATCTGATCGCCCGTGACCAGTCGCCACAGATCTCTCACAAGCCCCAATGTCCCCGCTCCGCGCCGCCGTACGGTCGTCAAGGCCGCCGCGACCGGAGCCGTCCTCGCCGCTCCGCTGGCCGGTGCCCTGCCCGCCCGCGCGGCCACCGAGGCCCCAGCCTTCCTGCACGGCGTCGCCTCCGGCGACCCCCTCCCCGACGGCATCCTGCTGTGGACCCGCGTGACCCCCACCGCGGAGGCGATACCCGGCTCCGGACTCGGCCCGGACGTCCGGGTGAGCTGGATCGTGGCCAGGGACAAGTCGTTCACCAACGTCGTCGCCAAGGGCTCCACCACCGCAACCGCCGCCACCGACCACACCGTCAAGGCGGACATCCGCGGCCTCGCCCCCGCCACCGACTACTGGTTCCGCTTCTCGGCGGGCGGCACCGACTCCCCGGCCGGCCGCGCCCGCACCGCGCCCGCCAACGATGCGGCCGTCGCCAACCTCCGCTTCGGTGTGGTCTCCTGCGCCAACTGGGAGGCCGGCTACTTCGCCGCGTACCGCCACCTCGCGGTCCGCGGCGACCTGGACGCCTGGCTGCACCTCGGCGACTACATCTACGAGTACGGCACCGGCGAGTACGGCACGCGCGGCACCGTCGTACGACCGCACGCCCCCGCCCACGAGATCCTCACCCTCGCCGACTACCGCACCCGGCACGGCCGTTACAAGACCGACCCCGACCTCCAGGCGCTGCACGCCGCGGCCCCGGTCGTCGCGATCTGGGACGACCACGAGATCGCCAACGACACCTGGTCGGGCGGCGCCGAGAACCACACCGAGGGCGCCGAGGGCGCCTGGGCCGCACGCCAGGCGGCCGCCAAGCAGGCCTACTTCGAGTGGATGCCGGTGCGCCCGGCCATCGCCGGCACGACCTACCGCCGGCTGCGCTTCGGCAAGCTCGCCGACCTCTCCCTGCTCGATCTGCGCTCCTTCCGCTCGCAGCAGGCCTCCGTCGGCAACGGCGACGTGGACGACCCGGACCGTACGCTCACCGGGCGAGCCCAACTCGACTGGCTGAAGACGGGATTGTCGTCCTCCGACACCACCTGGCGGCTGGTCGGCAACTCGGTGATGATCTCACCGTTCGCCATCGGCTCGCTCTCCGCGGAGCTGCTGAAGCCGCTCGCCAAGCTGCTCGGTCTGCCCCAGGA
Source organism: Streptomyces sp. F001 (assembly GCF_004187715.1). GTDB lineage: Bacteria > Actinomycetota > Actinomycetes > Streptomycetales > Streptomycetaceae > Streptomyces > Streptomyces flavusporus. The sequence goes on from NZ_QZWF01000001.1 coordinate 1,557,587, forward strand.
GGGCCTCGCCCTCAACACCGACCAGTGGGACGGCTACACCGACGACCGCCGTGAACTCCTCGCGCACCTGCGCGCGAACGCCATCCGCAACACCGTCTTCCTCACCGGCGACATCCACATGGCGTGGGCCAACGACGTGCCGGTGAACGCGGGTACGTACCCACTGTCGGCGTCCGCCGCCACGGAGTTCGTGGTCACCTCGGTCACGTCCGACAACCTCGACGACCTCGTGAAGGTCCCCCAGGGCACCGTCTCCGCCGTCGCCTCGCCGGTCATCCGCGCGGCCAACCGGCATGTCCACTGGGTCGACACCGACCGCCACGGCTACGGCGTCCTGGACATCACCGCGGACCGCGCGCAGATGGACTACTACGTCCTGTCCGACCGGACGAAGGCCGACGCGACCTCGTCCTGGAGCCGCTCGTACCGCACGCTCAGCGGCACACAGAAGGTCGAGCGGACGTACGACCCGGTGTAACCGCCGGTCAGAGACTGTCGAGGAAGCCGAGCGCCACCCGCCAGGTGGCCTCGGCGGCCTCCTCGTCGTAGTCGGGCAGTTCAGGGTCGGTGTACAGGTGCCCGGCCCCGGCGTATCTGTAGACCTCCACATCGGCCCCCGCCCTGCCCATCTGCAGATACCAGGCGCTCAACCAGTCGTCCGTCTCGAACGGATCCGGCTCGGCGACATGCAACTGGACCGGGAGGCCGTCCACGGACGTGTTCGGCGCGAGGTCCGACGTGCCGTGCAGGAGCAGCAGGCCACGCGCCTTCTCGTCGCCCAGCGCAAGCGTCTGCGCGATGGAGGCGCCCAGCGAGAACCCGGCGTACACCAGCCCCCGTTCGGAATAGGGCGCGGCGGCCAGCACGGCACGTCTGAGCAGTTCGTCCTTGCCGATCTCTTCCTTGAACGCCATGCCGTCCTCGACCGTCTCGAACGTCCGCCCGTCGAAGAGGTCCGGCGTCCACACCTCGTGACCGGCCGAGCGCAGCCGGTCCGCCGCGGCGCGCACCGCGGGTCTGAGGCCGTAGGTCGAGTGAAACAGCATGATGTTCATGAGGCCATGGTGCCAGCCGGGTACGACAACGCAGGTCCGGGCGGTACCCGGAACGGAGTTGAAATCACATGTTCAGTACCCGCCCCGGCCGGTTACGTTCGTGGGCATGGAGAACATACTCCGCCCGCTGATCGTGGTCGGCGGCTCGGTTCTGCTCACCCTGCTGATCGGCTGGGCCACCGACCGGCTGCTGCGCAAGGCCGACGAACGGCACCCCGAGACCCAGCTGTGGGGCTTGCTGCGGCGCGGCCGCATCCCGTACCAGCTCGTGCTGTGTGCGGCGCTGCTGAGAGCGTCGTACGACTCGGCGCAGCTGCTCCAGGACCACCGGGTCGGCATCGGCCGCGCCCTGACGCTGGTCCTGATCGGGTCGGCGGCGTGGCTGGTGATCCGGATCGCGGCGGCGGTCGTCGAGACGTCGTACACGCGCTACGCCAGCTCCCGCGCCCAGCGCGACCCGGCCCGGGTCCGCCGGGTGCGCACCCAGGTGACGCTGATCATGCGGGTGGTCGCGGCGATCGTGGGCGTGGTGGCCATCGCCGCGATGCTGCTGACGTTCCCCGCGTTCCGCGCGGCGGGCGCCTCGCTGCTGGCCTCGGCGGGCATCCTCGGCATCGTCGCCGGTGTGGCGGCGCAGTCCACGCTGAGCAACCTGTTCGCGGGGCTGCAGATCGCGTTCGGCGACATGGTGCGCCTCGGCGACACGGTCGTGGTGGACGGCGAGTGGGGCACGGTCGAGGAGATCACCCTGACGTACCTCACGGTCCGTACCTGGGACGAACGCCGCATCACCATGCCGGTCTCCTACTTCACGTCGAAGCCCTTCGAGAACTGGTCCCGCGGCACCCCCCAGATGACCGGCATCGTCTACTGGCACCTCGACCACACGGCTCCGGTCGACGCGATGCGCGAGAAGCTCCGCGACATCCTGCGCGAGTGCCCGGCCTGGGACGGCCGCCACTACGGACTGGACGTCACGGACACCACTCCCAACACCATGGAGGTACGGGCCCTGGTGACCGCGAAGGACGCGGACGACGTCTGGACGGTACGGGTCACGGTCCGCGAACAGATGATCGGCTGGCTGGTCCGCCACCACCCGTACGCCCTGCCCCGCGTCAACACGGCGGACGCGATCCTGCCCCCCGGCTCGAACGGCAACCGCCGCTCCCCCGACGGCGCGGTGCCACGCCGAGCGGTGGACACCCCGAGGCCGGAACGAGGCTGACGAAGGGCTGCAACCGAAGGAAAGCCGCCGACGGCGAGCCCCACCCACGCGGGGTCATCCGTACGTCTCCTCGCGGACCTGGTCCAGAGCCTTCTGCAGGTCGGCGGGGTAGTCGCAGGCGAACTCGACCCACTGGCCGTCCCCGGGGTGCTCGAAACCGAGGCGTACGGCGTGCAGCCACTGGCGGGTCAGGTGGAGCCGCTTGGCGAGCGTCGGGTCGGCGCCGTACGTCAGGTCGCCGACGCAAGGGTGGCGGTGCGCGGCCATGTGGACGCGGATCTGGTGCGTGCGGCCGGTCTCCAGCTTCACGTCGAGCAGGGAGGCTGCGCGGAACGCCTCGATCAGGTCGTAGTGCGTGACGGACGGCTTGCCGTCGGCCGTGACCGCCCACTTGTAGTCGTGATTCGGATGGCGGCCGATGGGCGCGTCGATGGTGCCGCTGGTCGGGTCGGGGTGGCCCTGCACCAGGGTGTGGTAGCGCTTGTCGACCGTGCGCTCCTTGAACTGGCGCTTGAGCGAGGTGTACGCGCGCTCGGACTTGGCGACCACCATCAGTCCCGACGTACCGACGTCGAGCCGGTGCACGATGCCCTGCCGCTCCGCGGCGCCCGACGTGGAGATCCGGTAGCCGGCCGCCGCCAGCCCGCCGATGACCGTCGGCCCGGACCAGCCCGGACTCGGATGCGCCGCCACGCCCACCGGCTTCACGATCACGACCACGTCATCGTCGTCGTGCACGATCTCCATGCCCTCGACCGGCTCGGCCACCACCTGCACCGGCGCGGGCGCCTGCGGCATCTCGACCTCGAGCCAGGCACCGCCTCGCACCCGCTCAGACTTGCCCACCACCGAGCCGTCGACCGTGACCTTCCCCGCCGCTGCCAGCTCGGCGGCCTTGGTACGGGAGAAGCCGAACATGCGGGAGATGGCGGCGTCGACGCGCTCGCCCTCCAGGCCGTCCGGCACGGGCAGGGTACGGATCTCGGGAATCGTGCTCACCCGTCGAGTATGCCGGACGGGTCCGACACCGCCGGACGCCAGCCTGTCGGCCGGCCCTCGGCCCTCAGTCCTTGTGGACGGTCCCGTCCGGGTCCAGGCCCTTGAAGGACAGCAGCACGATCAGGATGCCGCCGCACACGATCGCCGAGTCGGCGAGGTTGAAGACGGCGAAGTGCTTGGGCGCGATGAAGTCGACGACCGCGCCCTGAAAGACTCCCGGCGAGCGGAAGATCCGGTCGGTGAGGTTGCCGAGCGCACCGCCGAGCAGCAGGCCGAGTGCGATCGCCCAGGGCAGGCTGTACAGCTTGCGGGCGAGCCGGACGATCACGACGATCACGGCTGCCGCGATCACCGTGAAGATGATCGTGAACGCCTGGCCGACGCCGAACGCCGCGCCCGGGTTGCGGATGGCGTCCAGCCTCAGCCAGTCCCCGAAGATCTCGATCGCGTCGTGGTGCTCCAGCTCGGCCACCACGATGATCTTGCTGATCAGGTCGAGGGCGTACGCGAACACGGCGACCCCGAACAGCACGGCGATCCGCCGCTTGCCGCGGGGCCGTTCGGCCGGAGCCGACTGCTCATCCGCCCCGGAACCGCCGGCCGGGGTCTGTGCCGGCTCGGAGCCCGACCGCTCACCCTGCGCCGCGTCGTCGCCGGGCCGGTCCTGCTCGGCCCGCGCCGCGTCCGGGGTGTCCGGCGTACCGATGATGCGCTCCGCCTCTGCCACGTGAGTCCTTCAACCTAGGTGCCTGACTGAGCACGAGGGTACGGCACGCCTCCCGTGCCGCATGTGCCCAGGAGGCGTACAACGGTTCGGCCGGTGCCGGTCAGTACCGGCGCTCCTGCTTCTGCTTGCACTCGACGCAGAGCGTGGCCCGTGGGAAGGCCTGCATCCTGGCCTTGCCGATGGGGTTGCCGCAGTTCTCGCACAGGCCGTACGTGCCGGTGTCGAGGCGCTGCAGGGCGCGCTCGGTCTGGGTGAGCATCTCGCGCGCATTGGCTGCGAGCGCCAGTTCGTGCTCGCGCGTGATGTTCTTGGTGCCGGTGTCCGCCTGGTCGTCGCCGGCGCCGTCACCGGAGTCCCGCATCAGACCGGCGAGGGACACCTCGGAGGAGGAGATCTCGGCGCGCAGCCGCTCCGCCTCGGACATCAGCTCCGCGCGGGCCTCCGCGACCTCTTCCGGGGTCCAGGGGTCCTCACCGGGGCGCACCGCCAGATCGCCCGGCTCCGCCGCGGCGATCCGTGCCTTGGGGACGGCGGTCTTCGCCGCCGTGGCCTGGCCAGGAGTCTTCTTCGCAACCACCGTCGTGGCTCCCGTCTGCTTCGCGGCCTGCGCCGCGCCCACCTTTTTGGCCGTGCTCTTCCTGCCCGCACGCTCAGCCCCCGCGGCCCCTCCCCACCACCGCCTCCTTCTCGCCCCCACGACCTCGCCGGTCCCCTTCTCGGCGACCGCTTTCTCGGCGGCAGCCCCCTCGGCGGCCTCCTTCTGCCCGGCCGCCTTGTGGACGGTCCCCCTCTGGACGGTCTCCTTCCTCGCGGCCACCTCCCTGGCGTCCTTCTTCTCGCCAGCCACCTTCCGGGCGGTGGCCCTCTGGGCCGTCTCCTTTGGGGCGGTCTCCTTCTTCGCGGTGGCCTTCTTCGCGGGCGCCTTCTTCGCAGCCACCTCCCCGGCAGGTTCCCTCTTCACAGCCGTCTTCCTGGCAGTCGCCTCCACCTCGGCCGACTTCTGCCCGGCGGCCTTCTCCGCCGACATCCTCCTCGCGGCCACCTCCCCAGCGGGCTTCCTCTCCGCAGCCGCTCTCTGGACCGTCTTTTTCTCCGCGGCCCGCTTCTCAGCGACCCCCTCCTTGGCCACGGCCTCGCTCTTGGCAGCAGCCGTCTTCTTCGCCGGGGCCCTGTTGGCGGCTGCCTTCTTGGCGGCCGTCTTCGTCGCGGCGCCCGTCTGCTTGGCCGCAGGGCTCTCGCCGACCCTCCCCTTAACGGGGGCCTCCTTGACCCCCGCCTCCTTGGCCGCCCTCTTCTTGCCGACCCGCTTACCAGCCACCGCCTCCTTGGCCGCCGCATTCCCAGCCTTCGTTTCCTTCGCCCCCGACTTCGCGCCCGGCCGCTTCCCAGCCCCCGTTTCCTTCGCCCCCGACTTCGCGCCCGGCCGCTTCCCAGCCCCCGATCCCTTCGCCGCCGCCTCCCTGACCGGCCGCTTCCCAGCCCTGCCCTCCCAGCCGCCGCCTCCCCAGTCACCGTTTCAGTCGTCGCCGTCTCAGCCCCCCCGGTCGCGTCTGCTTCGTCTCCCCCTTCTCGGGCGGCCGCTTCGCAACTGTCGGCTTCTTGGCAGGGTTTCCCCGCCGGCCCTCTTGGAGCACGGGCCGACGTATCAGCCGCCCCGCTTTCGGCCGCCTTCTTCCCACCCGCCCCCGTACCGGCCCCCCTCTTCGACGCCATCCCCGACTCCGCGGCCGTCTTCTTCCCGGCCGCGCCCGTCGCACCCCGCCCTGCCCTTCCCCCGCCGCCCCCTTTCCTTCACACCGCCCCTCTCCGCAACCGTCTTCCCGTCGGCCACGGTCCCCGGCCCGGCTCCGCCCCCCGCAGCACCCGTCGCCCCGCCCCCGTGCCCCCTGCCTACAGCCCCCCGCACCGTCTTCACTGCCTTGGCCACCGTCCGCCTCACGGTCGCCGCCCTTTGCGTGCTCTTCTTCCCGTCCACGTCCTTGGCCACGCCGCCGGAGGCACCCGTGGCGCGCGCGGTCCTCTCGGACCCCGACTGCTGTACGGCCGTCTTTTTCGCCACCATGGCCGCGGCCCCTTCACATATTGTGATTTTGCACGCGAATCGTGTTGGGACGATAAATCGACTTGAGTCCCGCGGCAACGGGGCATGCCACCCGATTCGCCCGCCCCGCGACCGCCACGCGGCCGGCATGCATGCGTTGTGCCCAGCTCCCCGCCGGGTAATCCGCCGAGTCGGACATCCCCGGATCGAAAGCCGCACACCTCACCATTCGGGTCATCTCACACATGTCCCCGCCCACCCCCCGGCGCCGGAAATCCGGTCGGCCGCTGTCCCCCCGGAGCCGTACACTGGGCGGAGCGAAAGCGTGGATGGGGACGAGTAGCGGCGTACGCAGCCCAGAGCGACCCGGGGACGGTGGAAGCCCGGGGGCGAGCGCGACGTGAAGATCACCCCGGAGCCGCCGGAAGAAAGCCGCAGGAAACCCACCGCGGCGAGTAGAACCGGCATCGCGACCCCAATGAGGGGGCTCACCGAGGCACACCATGCGTCGGCGGGCCAAGGAGGGTGGTACCGCGGGAGCGCGCCGAAAGCGGCGCAAGGAAAGACATGGCTCTCGTCCCTCCGGACGGAAGGCAGCAAGTCCGCCGGAGGAAGCTCGCAGATGACAACGCCGACGTACCGCCAGGTGCCCGCCCAGGTCGACCTGCCCGCCCTTGAGCACACCGTGCTCGACTTCTGGCGTGAGCAGAAGATCTTTGCCAAGAGCCTGGAGCAGTCCGAGGGCCGCCCCGAATGGGTGTTCTACGAAGGCCCGCCCACCGCCAACGGCATGCCGGGCGCCCACCACATCGAGGCGCGCGTCTTCAAGGACGTTTTCCCCCGCTTCCGCACCATGCGCGGCTACCACGTGGCCCGCAAGGCCGGCTGGGACTGCCACGGCCTCCCGGTGGAGCTGGCGGTGGAGAAGGAGCTCGGCTTCAGCGGCAAGCAGGACATCGAGGCGTACGGCATCGCCGAGTTCAACGCCAAGTGCCGCGAGTCGGTGACCCGCCACACCGACGCCTTCGAAGCGCTCACGACCCGCATGGGTTACTGGACCGACCTCAACGACCCGTACCGCACGATGGACCCCGAGTACATCGAGTCGGTCTGGTGGTCGCTCAAGGAGATCTTCAACAAGGGCCTGCTCGTCCAGGACCACCGCGTCGCCCCCTGGTGCCCCCGCTGCGGCACCGGCCTGTCCGACCACGAGCTGGCGCAGGGCTACGAGACGGTCGTCGACCCGTCGGTCTACGTCCGCTTCCCGCTCACCTCCGGCCCGCTGGCCGGCGAGGCCGCGCTCCTGGTGTGGACGACGACCCCCTGGACCCTGGTCTCCAACACGGCCGTCGCCGCCCACCCCGAGGTCACCTACGTCGTCGCGACGAACGGCGAGGAGAAGCTCGTCGTCGCCGAACCGCTCGTCGCCAAGGCGCTCGGCGAGGGCTGGGAGGCCACCGGCCAGACCTTCACCGGCGCCGAGATGGAGCGCTGGTCGTATCAGCGCCCGTTCGAGCTGGTCGAGTTCCCGGCGGACGTGGACACCCACTTCGTGGTCAACGCCGACTACGTCACCACCGAGGACGGCACCGGCCTGGTCCACCAGTCCCCCGCCTTCGGTGAGGACGACCTCCGGGTCTGCCGCTCCTACGGCCTGCCCGTCGTGAACCCCGTCCGCCCGGACGGCACCTTCGAGGAGGACGTCCCTCTGGTCGGCGGCGTCTTCTTCAAGAAGGCCGACGAAAAGCTCACCGAGGACCTCGGCAACCGCGGCCTGCTCTTCAAGCACCTGCCGTACGAGCACAGCTACCCGCACTGCTGGCGCTGTCACACCGCGCTCCTCTACTACGCACAGCCGTCCTGGTACATCCGCACCACGGCGATCAAGGACCGCCTCCTGGCGGAGAACGAGCGGACCAACTGGTACCCGGACACGGTCAAGCACGGCCGCTACGGCGACTGGCTGAACAACAACATCGACTGGGCCCTGTCCCGCAACCGCTACTGGGGCACCCCGCTGCCGATCTGGCGCTGCGAGGACGACCACCTCACGGTCGTCGGCTCCCGCGCCGAGCTCACCGAGCTCACCGGCACCGACCAGTCCGGCCTCGAACCGCACCGCCCGTACATCGACGACGTCACCTTCGCCTGCCCGCAGTGCCAGAAGACGGCCACGCGCGTGCCGGAGGTCATCGACGCCTGGTACGACTCGGGTTCCATGCCGTTCGCGCAGTGGGGCTACCCGTACAAGAACAAGGACCTCTTCGAGTCCCGCTACCCGGCGCAGTTCATCTCCGAGGCCATCGACCAGACCCGCGGCTGGTTCTACACGCTGATGGCGGTCGGCACGCTGGTCTTCGACAAGTCGTCGTACGAAAACGTCGTCTGCCTCGGCCACATCCTCGCCGAGGACGGCCGGAAGATGTCCAAGCACCTGGGCAACACCCTGGACCCGATCCCGCTGATGGACCGGCACGGCGCCGACGCGGTCCGCTGGTTCATGGCGGCCGGCGGCTCCCCGTGGGCGGCCCGCCGGGTCGGCCACGGCACCATCCAGGAGGTCGTCCGCAAGACGCTCCTGACGTACTGGAACACGGTCGCCTTCCAGGCCCTGTACGCCCGTACGTCCGGCTGGGCCCCGTCCGAGGCCGACCCGGCCCCGGCCGACCGCCCGCTCCTGGACCGCTGGCTGCTGTCCGAACTGCACGCGCTGACCGACCAGGTGACCCAGTCCCTGGAGGCGTACGACACCCAGCGCGCCGGCAAGCTGCTGTCGGCGTTCGTCGACGATCTGTCGAACTGGTACGTACGCCGCTCCCGGCGCCGCTTCTGGCAGGGCGACAAGGCGGCGCTGCGCACCCTGCACGAGGTCGTCGAGACGGTCACCAAGCTGATGGCACCGCTGACCCCGTTCATCACCGAGCGGGTCTGGCAGGACCTGGTCGTGCCGGTCACGCCGGGCGCCCCGGAGTCGGTGCACCTGGCGGCATGGCCGGAGGCGGACCTCACCGCCATCGACCCGGAGCTGTCGAAGCAGATGGTGCTGGTGCGCCGCCTGGTGGAGCTGGGCCGTGCCACGCGCGCGGAGTCGGGCGTCAAGACCCGCCAGCCGCTGAAGCGCGCGCTGATCGCGGCAACCGGCTTCGAGTCCCTGGACCGCGAACTGCACACGCAGATCACGGAGGAGCTGAACGTCGAGTCGCTCGCGTCGCTGAGCGAGGTCGGCGGCAGCCTGGTCGACACGACCGCGAAGGCCAACTTCCGCGCCCTGGGCAAGCGGTTCGGCAAGCGTGTCCAGGACGTGGCGAAGACCATCGCGAACGCGGACGCGGCCGCGCTGTCCCTCGCCCTGCGCGAGGGCACGGCCTCGGTGGAGGTCGACGGCGAGACGATCCCCCTGGCTCCCGACGAGGTGATCATCACGGAGACCCCGCGCGAGGGTTGGTCGGTGGCGTCCGACTCGGGCGCGACGGTCGCCCTGGACCTGGAGATCACGGAGGAACTCCGCCGCGCGGGCCTGGCCCGTGACGCGATCCGCCTGATCCAGGAGGCCCGCAAGAACAGCGGCCTCGACGTCGCCGACCGGATCACCCTGCGCTGGACGGCGACGGATCCGGCGGTCGTCGCGGCCCTGACCGAGCACGCGGAGCTGATCGCCGACGAGGTCCTCGCCCCGGACTTCGTCCAGGGCGAGGCGGACGACAGCTACGGCGACCCGTTCACGGACGAGTCCCTGACCCTGACGTTCCGCCTGCGCAAGGCGTAGCCACACGCAAGCCCGCAGCCTGCGGGCAGTCGGCGGGCATTCGTGCCTCCCCCAGTGCCTCAAGGGCCTGGGGGAGGCATCCCGCCGGCGCCGGGCAGTGCGACCCACCCCACCTCAGCCCCAGCCCCACGCACATCGAAGGCCCGGGCCGCCAAGAAATCTTGGTCGGCCCGGGCCTTCGGTGTTGCGTACGTAGGACACCACACCCACGCCCGAACAAACACAGCAAACCCCGTGAACTCGCGTAGCAAAAGGGCGGGGCCCCGGATCAAAATCCGGGGCCCCGCCCTGAACGCTGCCGACGCCTACGCCGTACTACGAACCGTCAGTTGTCGTCCTCGTCAATGAGGAACCCACGCATCGGCGACGGGGCCTGGCCCATGGGCGACGGCCCCTGCGGCCGGACCGGAGCCATCGGCTGGGTCATCGCCGGGGACATCTGCTGCTGACCGCCACCGTAGGAGGGCGCAGACGGAGCGGGCGCGCCGCCCATCGTCTGGTTGCCGCCGTACGACGGGGCGCTCGCACCGGCCGGGGCCATGGAAGGCGCCGGGGACGGCGGGAGCGACGCGGTCGCCGGGGTCCGCGGCGGGGCGAGCGAGTCGTCCGCCTGGGTCTCCAGCTGACGCAGCTGCGACTCCAGGTAGGACTTCAGTCGCGTGCGGTACTCGCGCTCGAAGCCGCGCAGGTCCTCGACCTTGCGCTCCAGCGTCGCGCGAGCGGACTCCAGGGAGCCCATCGCGACACGGTGCTTCTCCTGCGCGTCCCGCTCCAGCGCGTCGGCCTTGGCGCGCGCGTCGCGCTCCAGACCCTCGGCACGCGAACGTGCCTCACCGACGATCTTGTTGGCCTCGGAGCGGGCCTCGGCGATCGCCTGGTCGGCGGTCTGCTGGGCCAACGAGAGGACACGGGCGGCGCTGTCGCCGCCGGGGCCGCCCTGACCGGGCATGCCGGGGCCGCCCATCGGACCGCCCATGGGGCCCGGGCCCATCTGGCCCTGCATCGGACCCTGGCCCATCTGGCCCTGCATCGGACCCTGGCCCATCGGACCGGGACCCTGCGGACCCTGACCGCCGGGACCGGCGGGCAGCTGCGGTGCACCGCTCGGCAGCTGGGGCGGGCCACCCATGGGGCCACCCATCTGCTGCTGCGGCGGGCCCGATATGCCGGCGGGTACCGGAGCGCCCGGACCGCGCATGCCCTGCTGCGGCATACCGCCCTGCTGCGGCATACCGCCCTGCTGGGGCATACCGCCCTGCTGGGGCATGCCACCCTGCTGCTGGTCCTGCGGCTCCGGGGGCTTGCGCATGTTCTGCTGGTTCTGGGCAGCAGCACGCGTGGCCGCGGCCAGCTTGGCGCGCAGGTCCTCGTTCTCGCGGAGCAGGCGGGTCAGTTCGGCTTCGACCTCGTCGAGGAAGGCATCGACCTCGTCCTCGTCATAGCCTTCTCGGAGGCGGACGGTCGTGAACTGCTTGTTCCGCACGTCCTCGGGGGTCAACGGCATCTCTTCACCTCAACGTTGTCGTCGGCAGTCGGCAAGACCGTATCTGTCACATCGCTCACATCGCGCCCTGCACGAGCCTGATCAGGATGTAGACGATGATCATCAGTACGAAGAAGGACAGGTCGAGCGCCACGCCCCCGAGACGCAGCGGCGGAATGACCCGCCGCAGAAGCTTGAGCGGTGGATCAGTGACAGTGTAGGTGGCCTCCAGAACGACCACCATCGCCTTGCCGGGTTGCCATGAGCGGGCGAACTGGAAGACGTAGTCCATGACCAACCGGAAGATGAGCACGATGAGGAAGACCATCAGCGCGATGTAGAGAACCTGCAAGACCACGCTCATGACTGGTGCTTCCCTCTCCCCTGTTCCGTGCGTTCATTCCGGTGGTGCGTCTCAGCTCTGGTTGAAGAACCCGCCCTCTGCGATGCGAGCCTTGTCCTCCGCCGTGACATCGACGTTAGCAGGCGACAACAGGAACACCTTCTGCGTCACCCGCTCAATGCTGCCGTGAAGACCAAACACCAAACCGGCCGCAAAGTCGACAAGTCGCTTGGCGTCTGTGTCATCCATCTCAGTCAAGTTCATGATCACCGGGGTGCCTTCACGGAAGTGTTCCCCGATGGTACGGGCCTCGTTGTAGGTCCGCGGGTGAAGCGTGGTGATCCGGTAAGGCTCTCGTTCCGACACGACCTTGGGCATGATCACCGGTGCGTTCTTCTCCAGGCTTGCGCGTTCTTGTGTGATGGATGCCACGGGCGCGATGCGCGCCGGACGTCCCGATTCCGCGGGTAGCGAAGCGGAATGTGCGACCGGCTCGCGAGGCGCCGGAGGCTGCACCACCCGTACCGATTCTTCCCTTTGGGACTGATGTGCACCATGAGGCTGGTGCGACGGCTCGTGCCGCCGGTGGTCCCGCTCGGGCTCCGGATCCAGTTCGGGTTCGAAGTCGTCGTCGGGGTCGAAACCCCGGCCGTCGTACCCATCGTCCTCCACGAGGCCGAGGTAGACCGCCATCTTGCGCATCGCGCCGGCCATGCTCTGAGTCCTCCGCTCTGTGGTGGATCGGCTGACGACTGCCAAGTGCCCGCGATCCACGAGGTCGTTACGCCCGCCCTTCGACGGTAATGACCATATTTTCTGCTGTGGTCCGACTCTTGGCGACGTTACCGGAGCCTGGGGCGGACTCCGAGTACCGCAGTGCCGACGCGCACATGTGTCGCTCCGGCAGCCACGGCCTGTTCGAGGTCCGCACTCATGCCTGCCGAGACCATGGTGGCAGCCGGATGGGCCCTGCGCAGGTCAGTCGACAAATCCATCATCCGCTCGAATGCCGCCAGTTCGCGTCCGGCGTACTCTCCGGTGAGCGGTGCGACGGTCATCAGTCCGTCGAGCCTCAGCCCCTCGGCGGCCGCCACGCGGTCCGCCAACTCCCCGATTCCACCGGGCGCTACGCCACCCCGCTCACCTCTCCCGCCCTCGCCCGCGTCGAGCGCGACCTGGATCAGACAGCCCACCTCACGCCCGGCACGCACGGCCTCCTTGGACAGGGCTGTGACGAGCTTGGAACGATCGACGGACTGCACGAGATCCGCGTAACCGACCACGGAACGAACCTTGTTGGTCTGCAACTGACCCACAAAGTGCCAAATAAGAGGCAAATCCGAGCATTCGACTGCTTTGGGTGCCGCGTCCTGGTCGCGGTTCTCGGCGACATGACGCACACCGAGTTCCGACAGAACCCGCACATCGCTCGCGGGATAGGTCTTGGTGACCACGATCAGGGTCACCTCCTCGCGCGCTCGCCCGGCGGCCGCACAGGCCGCGGCGATACGCTCCTCCACTTTCGCCAGATTTGCGGCGAGTTCGTCCTTACGATCCGTCATGCCCCATCAGTCCAGCCAGACATAGCCCGCGAGCCGACCCGTGGTCCGGCCGCGGCGGTACGAGAAGTGGTCGTCCGACTCCAGCGTGCACACCGGTGACTGCGCCCGGTCGCCCACTCCGAAGCGTTCGAGCTGGGCGTGCACACCGGCGGCCACGTCGACCGCGGGCGTGCCCCAGCTCGTCTCGGCGTATGCCGCCGGCTCCACGGCGGCCACCTCGGCGCGCATCGGCTCGGGCACCTCGTAGCACCGGCCGCAGACGGCGGGTCCGGTGCGGGCGACGATGCGGTGCGGCTCGGCACCCAGTTCCATCATCGCGCGTAGCGCGGCGGGGACGACTCCGGCGATCATGCCGGGCCGGCCCGCGTGGGCCGCGGCGGCGATCCCGGCGACGGGGTCGGCGAGCAGTACGGGCACGCAGTCGGCGGTCAGGACCGCGAGGGCGCGGCCGCGGCGCACGGTGACGATCGCGTCGACCGGCGGAATCCCGGCCGTGGAGTCCCAGGGCCCGTCGACGACGGCCACGTCGTTGCCGTGCACCTGGTTCATCCAGACGACCTCACCGGGATCCAGTCCCAGCGACTTGGCCGCGAGCTCGCGGTTGGTGCGGACGGCCTGGGGGTCGTCGCCGACAGCCCCGCCGAGGTTGAGCTCCTCGTACGGAACGGCGCTCACCCCGCCCCACCTGTCGGTGAAAGCGAAGTGCGCGCCGTTCACGGTGTCGCGCTGCCCTATCACTTCAGGAAGTCCGGTACGTCCAGCTCCTCGGCCGCACTGTCCGCGTAGTTCCGCGACGTCGGGACCGGCGGGGGGGCCTGGAGGTCGCTCACCGGCTCCGGTGCGGGCTCCGGCTCCTCCTTCGGCTTCACGCTGCCGAGCGAGCCGAAGGACGGGCGGCTCTCGGGCTGCCGTACCGGAGTGGGCTCCTCGCGCTTGGGGGAGGAGGCGCCGAGCACGTTGTCCCGGCGGGCCGGCGGCTGGCCCCCGTCGAAGCCGGCCGCGATCACGGTGACCCGGACCTCGTCGCCGAGGGCGTCGTCGATGACCGCACCGAAGATGATGTTGGCCTCGGGGTGGGCGGCCTCGCTGACCAGCTGGGCGGCCTCGTTGATCTCGAACAGGCCGAGGTCGGAGCCGCCGGAGATGGAGAGCAGCACCCCCCGGGCGCCGTCGATGGATGCCTCGAGCAACGGCGAGGAGATCGCCATCTCGGCCGCGGCCACCGCGCGGTCGTCGCCGCGGGCCGAGCCGATGCCCATGAGGGCCGAACCGGCCTCGGACATGACCGACTTGACGTCGGCGAAGTCGAGGTTGATGAGGCCAGGGGTGGTGATGAGGTCGGTGATGCCCTGGACACCGGAGAGCAGGACCTGGTCCGCCGACTTGAAGGCGTCCAGGACCGAGACCTGGCGGTCCGAGATGGACAGCAGGCGGTCGTTCGGGATGACGATGAGGGTGTCGACCTCTTCGCGGAGCTCGGCGATGCCGTCCTCGGCCTGGTTGGCGCGGCGCCGTCCCTCGAAGGTGAACGGGCGGGTGACCACGCCGATGGTGAGGGCGCCCAGTGAGCGTGCGATGTTGGCCACGACGGGCGCGCCGCCGGTGCCGGTGCCGCCGCCTTCACCGGCCGTCACGAAGACCATGTCGGCCCCCTTGAGGACCTCCTCGATCTCCTCGCGGTGGTCCTCGGCGGCCTTGCGGCCGACGGCCGGGTTGGCTCCGGCGCCGAGTCCGCGGGTGAGTTCGCGGCCGACGTCGAGCTTGACGTCGGCGTCGCTCATCAACAGCGCCTGTGCGTCGGTGTTGATGGCGATGAACTCGACGCCCTTGAGACCGACCTCGATCATCCGGTTGATGGCATTGACACCACCGCCGCCGACACCGATGACTTTGATGACTGCGAGGTAGTTCTGCGGTGCTGCCACGTCGAAGGCCTCTCGCCTCGAGTTACGTGTCGCCGCCTCGCGGCCTTGCCGCGATCCGACGACTGATGCCGATGGGGACGGTCCATATCGCCGACCCGAACCCTAACGTTGAAGTTTAGGGTTACCAGTGTGTCTGTTCCCTGGAGTCTTCTGAACAGGACACTAAGTCGACAAGTGGCGCACGTTCAACGAACACGCCGAACCTCCCGTTTTTCTTTTCACCCTATGTGATCAGGCGTAGCGCTGCCCAACCAGGGTGCTGGCCTGCGCCGATGCCCGTCAACTCCCTGATGACGCAGGGGCGGTGGGAACGCTGACGTCGAAGTGCCGGGCGGCGGGGGCGGCTTTCATGAGAGCGGCGAGCGTACGGGCCTTCGCGCGCCCCTTCCCGCTGCTTCCCCACGCGACGGTCCGATCGCCGCTCAACTCCAGCGAGATGTCGTCGTAGGAACGGACCTTGACGATCCGGGTGTCGCGTGCGATCGCGGCCGGAAGGGCACCGGCGACGCGCACCGCCTCCCGCACCAGCCGGTGCTCGCCGAAGCGCCGGTGGCTGGCCGCGGCCGAACCCGACCGGGACATCGTCAATTCAAGAAGCGGGACGCCTTTCGGGGCCTCAGGAACCATGGCGAACCGGACACCCTCGTCGTCCACTTCCACGAACTCCGCGCCCTTTTCGACGAGCAGAACCGGAGTCCGCTCGGTCACTTTCAGACCGATTCCATGGGGCCAGGAACGGACCACATCAACTGCGTCAATTCGGGGCAATTTCTGACGAAGTCGCGCCTCAATCCCATCGGTGTCGACGGAAATCAGCGGCGATCCGAGCGGAACATCGGCGGCTTCGCGCACCTGCGCCGACGTCAGGACCCGGGTTCCGGAGACGGTCACGCGCTCCACGCGCAGCATCTGCGAGCCGTACAACAGCCAACCCCCGCCCGCGCCGAGGAGGACCAGCGCGATCGCGAGGATGATGATCGTACGAAGCCGGGGCGGTTTCAGCCGCCGGGCAGGGAGCGGACCGGACGACTCCTGCCGGCGCGCACCGCGTTCGGCGGTGGTGGATCCGACCACGCGCACTCCCTTTCCTGGCTCGGTTCGCCTCCAGGGCGCCTCAGCCGGTGTCGAGAGCCCGACCGTGCTCGACCCTTCGGGCCTCCGCGCGCTCGATCTCTCGACACCGGCGCGCCCCTTCGGCTCACTCGCCGATGCGTCTCCTAGCGATGTGCACGATTCGCGGCGATCGCCTCGTACACCATGCGGACGAGGAGTTCGTCGGCGTCCCGGCGGCCGAACTCGGCGGCGGCGCGGGACATCTCGTACAGCCGGTGCGGGTCGGCGAGCACGGGCAGGACGTTCTGCTGCACCCACTGAGGGGTGAGTTCCGCGTCGTCGACCAGCAGTCCGCCGCCGGCCTTGACCACCGGCTGGGCGTTCAGCCGCTGTTCGCCGTTGCCGATGGGCAGCGGGACGTAGGCGGCCGGGAGTCCGACGGCGGAGAGTTCGGCGACGGTCATCGCGCCGGCGCGGCAGAGCATCATGTCGGCCGCGGCGTACGCGAGGTCCATCCGATCCAGGTAACTTACCGGGATGTAGGGGGGCATTCCCGGCATCTGGTGCACCTGCGGCAGTTCGTTCTTCGGGCCGACCGCATGCAGGATCTGGATCCCGGCCTGCTGGAGCCACGGAGCGACCTGCTGGACCACCTCGTTGAGGCGGCGGGCGCCCTGCGAACCGCCGGAGACGAGCAGGGTCGGCAGGTTCGGGTCGAGGCCGAACATCGCGCGGGCTTCGGGGCGCACGGCGGCCCGGTCGAGGGTGGCGATGGAGCGGCGCAGCGGGATGCCGATGTAGCGGGCGTCACGCAGCTTGCTGTCCGGCGTGGAGACGGCAACCTTGGCGGCGTACCGCGAGCCGATCTTGTTGGCGAGGCCGGGGCGGGCGTTGGCCTCGTGGATGACGATCGGCACACCGAGGCGCTTGGCGGCCAGGTAGCCGGGCAGGGCGACATAGCCGCCGAAACCGACCACCGCGTCCGCCTTGGTGCGCTCCAGGATCTGCTCGGCCGCCTTGATCGTGCCACGCAGCCGGCCCGGGACGGTGATCAGCTCTGGGGTGGGCTTGCGCGGCAGGGGTACGGCAGGGATCAGCGCGAGTTCGTACCCGCGCTCGGGTACGAGTCGGGTCTCCAGGCCGCGCTCCGTGCCCAGGGCCGTGATTCCCACGGTCGGGTCCTGCCTGCGCAGGGCGTCCGCGAGGGCGAGCGCGGGCTCGATGTGGCCGGCGGTCCCTCCGCCGGCGAGTACGACATGCACCGAAATTCACCGCTCTCCGGACGTACGCGCCGCCGAGGCGCGCCGTCGCATCGTGTTCCATCTCCGAGGCCCCTGAGAGCCCCCAGCCCCCCGTTTTCTACCAAAGCGGGGTTGCCGCATCGCAAGCGCCGCCCGCGCAGCGGGCTCGTCGCGCGCGAAGGCGATCAGCAGCCCGATGGCGAACATGGTCGGCAGCAGGGCGGATCCCCCGTAGGAAAACAGCGGGAGGGGGACGCCGGCGATCGGCAGCAGACCGAGCACCGCACCGATGTTGATCACGGCCTGGGCCGTGATCCAGGTGGTCACGCCTCCCGCGGCATACCTCACGAAGGGGTCCTCCGTGCGTCCGGCCACGCGGATGCCTGCATAGCCTAGAGCGGCGAAGAGGGCGAGCACCGACAGCGTCCCCGCCAGGCCCAGTTCCTCACCGGTGACGGCGAAGATGAAGTCGGTGTGCGCTTCGGGGAGTTGACCCCATTTTTCCACACTTGCGCCAAGTCCGGAACCGAAGAATCCGCCGGAGGCGAGGGCGTAGATCCCGTGCACGGCCTGCCAGCAGGAGCCGTCGGGGCCCATCTCGGTGGCACCGATGCAGCGGAACCGGTCCAGCCGGTTGGAACTGCTCTGGATGAGGACCGTGCCGATCACCGCGGCCACCGCCAGCACCCCGACGAACAGCCGGGTCGGTGCTCCCGCCAGCCACAACAACCCGAACAGGATCGCCGTGACGATGATCCCCGTGCCCATGTCGCCGCCGAGCATGATCAGCCCGAGCAGCATGAAGGCGGCCGGCACGAGCGGCACCAGCATGTGCTTCCACTGCGCCAGCAGCTTCTTGTCCTGTTTGCGGGCGAGCAGGTCGGCGCCCCACAGCACCAGCGCGAGCTTGCCGAACTCACTGGGCTGGATCTGGAAGGAACCGCCCAGGGCGATCCAGTTCTGGTTGCCGTTGACCGCAATCCCTATCCCCGGCACCTGCACCAGGGCCATCAGGAAGACGGCGCCCGCCAGGATCGGGTAGGCCAGCGCCCGGTGCAGCTTCACCGGCATCCGCGACGCGGCGAACAGCAGCCCGGCGCCGATGAGGGCGGCCAGCATCTGCTTGCGGAAGAAGTACGACCCCGGCAGGGACATCTGCAGGGCGGTGATCTGGGAGGCCGAGTAGACCATCACCAGGCCCAGCACGGTGATCAGCAGACTGCCGCCGAGGATCAGGTAGTACGCGGTCAGCGGCCGGTCCCACGCTCTGCGCGCACGCGTGGAGATGCGTACGAAGGGGTTCTCGCGCGGCGGCCGGGGTGCGGCGGGCCTGCGGACGGGCCGCCGGACCGGAGGACGCCCCGTACGGCTGCCGGACATCACCGGCTGCCACCGGCGGGTACCCGCCGACCAAACCCGAGCCACATCCGAGTCACCCGTCCCTCCAAGGGTCCCGAAGCACCCGCCGTGGCCGAGACCCGCCGTCAGGCGCCCGCGCCGAGTTCGCGAACCGCCTCCGCGAACGCCTCTCCGCGCTTGTTGTAGTTGGCGAACATGTCCATGGAGGCACAGGCCGGTGCCAAGAGCACCGTGTCTCCGGCAACGGCGAGTCGCCGGGCCTCCCGGACCGCCGCGAGCATCGCCCCAGTGTCGGTCCGGTCGAGGTCGACGACGGGTACTTCCGGGGCGTGTCGCGCGAGGGCGTCACGGATCAGGGCACGATCGGCACCGATGAGGACGGCTCCGCGAAGTCGCTTGGCCGACTTGGCGACGAGTTCGTCGAAGGTGGCGCCCTTCGCCAGTCCGCCGGCGATCCACACGATCGACTCGTAGGCCGCCAACGAGGCTTCTGTCGCATGGGTGTTGGTGGCCTTGGAGTCGTCGACGTATGCAACCCCGTCCACGTCGGCGACGTGCGCGATGCGGTGGGCGTCCGGCGTGAAGGCCCGCAGCCCGTCCCGTACGGCCTCGGGCGGCACACCGTAGGCGCGCGCGAGGGCCGCTGCGGCAAGGGCGTTGGCGATGTTGTGCGGGACGGGCGGGTTGACGTCGGAGACCTCGGCGAGCTCCTGGGCGTTCTTCTGCCGGTCCTCGACGAAGGCACGGTCCACCAGGATGCCTTCCACGACGCCGAGTTGGGACGGCGCGGGCGTGCCCAGCGTGAAGCCGACGGCCCGGCAGCCTTCTTCGACGTCGGCCTCGCGCACCAGGTCCTCGGTGGCCTTGTCGGCCGCGTTGTAGACGCAGGCGACGCGATTCCCTTCGTAGATACGGCCCTTGTCGGCGGCGTACGCCTCCATGGAGCCGTGCCAGTCGAGGTGGTCGGGGGCGAGGTTGAGGACGGCGGCGGAGTGGGCACGCAGCGAAGGCGCCCAGTGGAGCTGGTAGCTGGAGAGTTCGACCGCCAGGACGTCGTACTGCTCGTCGCCGAGCACCGCGTCCAGCAGCGAGACGCCGATGTTGCCGACGGCGGCCGTGCGCAGGCCGGCCGTCTTCAGGATCGAGGCGAGCATCTGGACGGTGGTGGTCTTGCCGTTGGTGCCGGTGACGGCGAGCCAGGGGGCGGCGTCGGGGCCACGCAGGCGCCAGGCCAGTTCGACGTCGCCCCAGATCTCGATGCCGGCTTCGTGCGCCGCCGCGAACAGCGGCTTGTCCGGCTTCCAGCCGGGCGCGGTGACGATCAGCTCGGTGCCCTCCGGCAGGGTGGCGCCGTCGCCGAGGCGGACCTTGACGCCCAGGGCCTGGAGCTCGGCCGCCTGCGCCCGCGCCCGGTCGTCGTCGCCGTCGTTGACGACGGTGACGAGCGCGCCCAGGCCGTGCAGGACCTTGGCCGCCGGGACGCCGGAGACGCCGAGCCCGGCGACGGTGACGTGCTTGCCCTGCCAGTTGGTCACTTTTCCGCTGCCCATCCCGCATAGAAGAGGCCCAGTCCGACGATCACACAGATGCCCTGAATGATCCAGAAGCGGACCACGACGAGCACTTCGGACCAGCCCTTGAGTTCGAAGTGGTGCTGGAGTGGCGCCATCCGGAAGACCCGCTTCCCGGTGAGGCGGAAGGAACCGACCTGGATGACCACCGACATGGTGATGAGGACGAACAGGCCACCGAGGATGGCGAGCAGCAGCTCGGTGCGGGAGCAGATGGCCAGACCGGCGAGCACACCGCCGAGCGCCAGCGAACCGGTGTCGCCCATGAAGATCTTGGCGGGCGAGGTGTTCCACCACAGGAAGCCGAGGCAGGCTCCCATGAGGGCGGCGGAGACGACCGCGAGGTCGAGGGGGTCGCGCACCTCGTAACAGGCGTTGGGGTTGGTCAGGTCCAGCGCGTTGGCGCAGGACTCCTGGAACTGCCAGACGCCGATGAAGGTGTAGGCGCCGAAGACGAGGACGGAGGCGCCGGTGGCCAGACCGTCGAGCCCGTCGGTGAGGTTCACGCCGTTCGACATCGCGAGGATCATGAACAGCGCCCAGACCACGAACAGCACCGGGCCGATGGTCCAGCCGAAGTCCGTGATGAAGGACAGTTTCGTGGACGCCGGGGTGTTGCCGCGGGCATCCGCGAACTGCAGCGAGAGCACGGCGAAGGCAATACCGACGATCAGCTGGCCGGCCATCTTCGCCTTGGCCCGCAGACCCAGCGAACGCCGCTTGACGATCTTGATGTAGTCGTCCAGGAAGCCGACCAGACCCATCCCGACCATCAGGCCGAGTACCAGCAGACCCGAGAAGGTCGGCGCCGCGTCGGCCTCGGGGTCCAGATAGCTCGTGACCACCTTGGCCAGGAAGTACGCGGCGACCGTCGCCAGGATGAAGGCGATACCGCCCATGGTCGGCGTACCGCGCTTGCTGGCGTGCTCGCGGGGGCCGTCGTCGCGGATGTACTGACCGTAGCCCTTGCGGGCGAGCAGCTTGATCAGCAGCGGGGTGCCGACCAGGGTCAGGAAGAGGCCAATGACTCCTGCGAACAGGATCTGCTTCATCATCGGGCGGCAACCTCACCCTCGGCACCGTTCTCGATGAGCGCCTGCGCCACGCTCTCGAGCCCGACCGACCGGGACGCCTTCACGAGTACGACGTCTCCCGGGCGCAACTCGCTGCGCAACAGGTCGACCGCCGCCTGTGCGTCGGACACGTGCACCGACTCCTCACCCCACGAACCCTCGTTATATGCGCCCAGTTGCAGCCAGGACGCTTCCCTGCCCCCGACCGCGACGAGCTTGCTGACGTTGAGCCGGACGGCGAGCCGTCCGACCGCGTCGTGCTCGGCGAGCGCCTCGTCCCCGAGCTCGGCCATCTTGCCGAGCACCGCCCACGTACGGCGCCCCTTGCCCATGGCCACAAGGGCGCGCAGGGCAGCCCGCATGGACTCGGGGTTCGCGTTGTAGGCGTCGTTGACGACCGTCACGCCGTCCGGGCGCTCGGTGACCTCCATACGCCAGCGGGAGAGGGAGCCTGCCTCGGAGAGCGCGGTGGCGATCTCTTCCGCGGACATGCCCAGCTCATGGGCGACGGCGGCCGCGGCGAGCGCGTTCGACACGTGGTGCTCACCGTACAGGCGCATGGTCACATCACTGCACCCGGAGGGTGTGCGAAGGGTGAAAGAGGGCTGGCCGGTGTCCGTCAGGTGCACGTTCTCGGCGCGTACGTCCGCTTCGTCGGCCTCTCCGAAGAGGATCACCTTCGCCTTCGTACGGGATGCCATGGCGCGTACGAGGGGGTCGTCGGCGTTGAGGATCGCGGCTCCCTCTTCGGGAAGCGCCTCGACCAACTCGCCCTTCGCCTGGGCGATCTGCTCGCGGCCGCCGAACTCGCCGATGTGCGCGGTGCCCACGTTCAGCACCAGGCCGATGTGCGGGGGCGTCAAGCCGGTGAGGTAGCGGATGTGGCCGATGCCGCGGGCACCCATCTCCAGGACGAGGAACCTCGTCTCCTCGGTGGCACTCAGTGCGGTCAGCGGCAGCCCGATCTCGTTGTTGAACGATCCCGGCGTCCAGACCGTCGGTGCCTTGCGCTGGAGCACCTGGGCGATGAGGTCCTTGGTGCTGGTCTTGCCCGCGGAGCCGGTGAGCGCCACCAGGGTGGTGCCGAGCTTGCGCACGACGTGCCGGGCGAGGGCGCCGAGGGCCGTCTGGACGTCGTCGACGACGATCGCGGGCACACCGACGGGGCGGGAGCCCAGAATCGCGGCTGCACCCGCCTCGATCACGGCCCCGGCGTAGTCGTGGCCGTCCACGCGCTCGCCGACGAAGGCGGCGAAGAGGCTGCCGGGCTCCACCTCGCGGGAGTCCCGGACGACCGGCCCGGTCACCTGCACCGACGGATCCGGTATGTCGTACGTCTGCCCGCCGACGACTTCTGCGATCTCGGCGAGAGAGAGGGCGATCACAAGTTCATCCCTGGGTCTTCTGGATAGCTTCGCGAAGCACCTGGCGGTCGTCGAAGGGACGGACCACCCCGGCGATGTCCTGGCCCTGCTCGTGGCCCTTGCCCGCGACCAGCACGGTGTCCCCGGGCTGTGCGCGGTCGACGGCGGCGGCGATCGCGGCGGCCCGGTCCTCGAAGAGGAGCACTTCGCCGCGTTCGTGCGCGGGCACCGAGGCCGCGCCCTCGAGCATGGTCGCGAGGATCGCGAGGGGGTCCTCGGAGCGAGGGTTGTCGGAGGTCAGTACGGCGATGTCGGCGAGCCGGGCCGCGGCGGCGCCCATGGGGCCCCGCTTGTTCCTGTCCCGGTCGCCGCCGCAGCCGAGGACGACGTGCAGCCGGCCCTTGGTGACCTTGCGCAGCGCCTTGAGCACGGATTCGACGGCGTCGGTCTTGTGGGCGTAGTCGACGACGGCGAGGTACGGCTGTCCGGCGTCCACGCGCTCCAGGCGGCCGGGCACGCCCGGCACGGCGGCGATGCCGTCGGCGGCGGTCTGCGGGTCGAGACCGGCGGCGGCGAGGGCGACGATCGCGGCGAGGGTGTTGGCCACGTTGAAGGGGCCCGGCAGCGGCGACCTGGCGCCGATCCGCTCGCCGTTCGGGCCGATCACGGTGAACGGCGAGTCCAGCGGGCCGACCGTGACGTCCTCGGCGCGCCAGTCGGCGTCGGGGTGGCCCTCGGCGGAGTAGGTGACAACCGGGACGGTGGCCTCGCGGGCGAGCCTGCGGCCGTACTCGTCGTCGATGTTGACGACGCCGAGACGGCTGCGTTTCGGCGTGAACAGCTGCGCCTTGGCCCGGAAGTAGTCCTCCATGTCGGAGTGGAACTCCATGTGTTCCGGGCTGAGGTTGGTGAAGACGGCCACATCGAAGACGCAGCCGTCGACCCGGCCGAGGACCAGCGCGTGGCTGGAGACCTCCATGGCGACCGCCCGGACGCCGCGTTCGCGCATGACGGCGAACAGGGCCTGGAGGTCGGTGGCTTCGGGGGTGGTGCGCTCGGACTTGATGCGCTCGTCACCGATGCGCGTCTCGACGGTGCCGATCAGTCCGGCCGAACGGCCGCCCGTCCGCAGACCGCCCTCGACGAGGTAGGCGGTCGTGGTCTTGCCGGACGTGCCGGTGATGCCGATCTGCAGCAGATCGTGGCCGGGCCGGCCGTAGATCGTGGCCGCCAGTTCGCCCATCCGCGCGCGCGGATGCTCGACGGTGAGGACCGGCAGGCCCGTGGCGGCGGCGCGTTCGGCGCCGGCCGGGTCGGTGAGCACGGCGACCGCGCCGAGGCCGACGGCCTGGGTGACGAAGTCGGCTCCGTGCGCGCGGGCGCCTGGCAGGGCGGCGTACAGGTCGCCGGGGTGGACGGCCCGCGAGTCGTGGGTGATGCCGGTGACCTCGACGGTGCCGGCCGGTGCGGCGACACCCAGCTGGTCGGCGAGCTCCGCGAGGGGTGTGGCGGAGACCCGTTCCGGCCGTGGCGGGCCCGGATATGTCACGGGAACGCCCTTCTGGGTGGTTTGGGACTGATCAGCGTGTGGCACGGCGGTGAGCGTACCGGGCGCACCCGCTCCGGAGCGAAGTGAGGGGCGAGGGACGCTCTGGTCCTCGGGATCGGGGGTGATCGTTGTCACGGGTGGTTCCTGGGTGCTCGGTGCTGAACGGATGGTTCCGGCTGCTCGCCGCTGATCAGGGTTTGAAGGTGACCGGGAGTTTCGCCGGTGGCGTCCCGGTCGGCGGAACCTGGAGGGTCTTCAGGGCGAACTCCATCACCTTCTTGTAGACGGGGCCGCAGATCTGGCCGCCGAAGTAGCTGCCCTCGGTGGCGTTCTGGATGGCGCAGTACACGGTGACACGGGGCTTGTCCGCGGGTGCGAATCCGGCGAAGGAGGAGGTGTAGCCGCGGTACTTGCCGGTGGCCGGATCCACGCGGTTGGCCGTGCCGGTCTTGCCCGCGACCCGGTAGCCGGGGATGCGGGCCTTGGTGCCGGTGCCCTCCCTGTCGTCGACGACCGACTCCAGCATCCGGGCGAGCGTCCTGGCCGTCTTCTCGCTGACGACCCGCGTCTTCTCCGGCTTCGGGGCGGGCGTGAAGACGCCGTCGGGTCCCTGCGTGCCGCGCACCAGCGTGGGTTCCACGCGTACGCCGCCGTTGGCGACCGTCGAGTAGACGGACGCCGCCTGCATCGCGTTGATGGAGACGCCCTGGCCGAAAGGAATCGTGTACTGCTGCGACGTCGACCAGGTGTCCGGGGAGGCGAGGATGCCCTTGGTCTCACCGGGGAAGCCGAGCCCGGTGTAGCTGCCGATGCCGAACTTGCGCAGGTACTTGTACAGCACCCGGTTGGCCTCCGCCTGGTTCTTGCCGAGCTGGCCGGTCGCCAGGATGGTGCCGATGTTGCTGGATTTGGCGAGCACGCCGTTGAGCGTGAGGTACCAGGTCGGGTGCTCGACGTCGTCCTTGAAGAGCCGGTCGCCGCGGTGCAGCCGGTTGGGTACGACGACATGCGTGGCGGGCGTGGCGACGTTCTCCTCCAGTACGGCGGCCATCGACATCACCTTGGCGGTGGAACCGGGCTCGTAGGCGTCCTGGACGGCCGCGTTGCCCATGGCGGTCGCGTCGGCCGTGGTGAGGTCGTTGGGGTCAAAACCG
This sequence comes from Streptomyces sp. F001, assembly GCF_004187715.1. Classification (GTDB taxonomy): domain Bacteria; phylum Actinomycetota; class Actinomycetes; order Streptomycetales; family Streptomycetaceae; genus Streptomyces; species Streptomyces flavusporus. Next base: position 1,583,080 of record NZ_QZWF01000001.1, read on the forward strand.
GGCGAGTTGGCCATGGCGAGGATCTCGCCGGTGGCGGTGTCCTGCACGATGACATAGCCGCGGTCCGCCTTGGACTCCTTCACCTGTTCGGCGATGGCGTTCTGCGCGGCCCACTGGATGTCCCGGTCGATGGTCAGCTCGATGTCGGAGCCGGGCACCGCGGGGGTCTCGGTGGAGCCGACGGTGGGCACCTGGTGGCCGCCGGACTGGGCGTAGCGGATCTTGCCGTCCTCGCCGGCCAGCTGTCCGTTCAGCTGCTGCTCGATGCCGCCGCCGCCCTTGCCCTCGGCGTTGACCCAGCCCAGTATTCCGGCGGCCAGGTCGCCGTTCGGGTACACGCGCTTGCTGCTGGGTTCGGCGAGGATACCGGCGAGGACGTTGACCGTGCTCTTGTCGGTCTCCGCCTTGTCGGCGAGCGCGGTCCTCAGGTCCTTGATCTGCTTCCAGACCTGCGGGGTCTGCCGGCCGGCGAGCTTGACGTAGCGGAGCTTCTTGTCCTCGGGCCGGAGCTTGCGGGCGAGCTCGGCCTGGTCCTGGCCGAGGATCGGGGCGAGGAGGGCGGCCGCCTGCTCGGGCCCGTCGCCGATCTCCAGCTGCTCGGGGGTGAACAGCGTGGGGTCGGCCGTGATGTCGTACGCGTCCACGCTGGTCGCCAGGGCCACGCCGGTGCGGTCGGTGATCTCGCCGCGCTGGGCGGCGAGGGTGTGCACCACGTACCGGTTCCGCTCGGCCTTCGCGGCGTATGCGCTCGCATCGACGGCCTGCACCTGGAGCAGCCGTACGACGAACACGAGCAGTACGAGGGTCAGCGCCAGGCCGACCATGCGCAGGCGGGGCCGGGGGCTGCCGAGCCGGATGACGCGCGGTGCCGGAGAACGGGGCGGGGCCGGACGACGGGCCGGGCGGGCGCCGGGGCCGGGCGCCGTGCGCTGCCGGAGCGGTCGGGCCGTGCGGGTCCGGGCACGCGGCGGTGCGGCGCTTCCCTGTCGGTCACTTCCGTCACCTGCCGGGGGTCGTGGTCGGGGTGGAGGTGGAGCGGGGTGGGGGTGGATGCCGGGCGGGGTGCGGCGGGGGCCGTGCGGGCGGCCGGGGTGGGGCTCGGGGCCGGGGAGCCGAACGGCGTCGGGCTGGCCGCGCCCGGCGGGAGCTCATCGGTCATCGCCTCGGGGGCCAGGACGAACGGCGTGCGCACGGAGGCCTGCCCGGCGGCGGAGGGGGCGCCCTTGACGGTGCCGTCGGGATCGAGGAAGGCGGGGTCCCCGCCGGGCACCATGCCGAGTTCGCGGGCGCGGCGCTGGAGGGCGTCGGGGGCGGAGTAGGCGTCGATGTCCCGCTGGAGGGCCTGTTCCTCATCGGTGAGGTTCTTGGTCTCCTTCTGCAGGTCGTCGAGTCGGAACGACCCTTCGCTGAGTGCCGAGTTCAGCACCAGCAGTCCGATGAGACCGCCGCCCAGCAGAAGGACGACCAGCAGGACGAACGGAGTCCGGGCGGCCTGCCCCCGACCGGTGGGAAGAAGCCGCGCGAGGCGGGCGGCCCTCCCCTTCAGCTCGGGTTTCCTGCTCGGTTCGGGTTTCCTACTCACTCGCCCTCCCCCGGGCTCGGTACCCGGACGCCCGCCCTTGCCGCCGCCTCACTCGACGTCCTCCCTGATGCGCTGGGCCGCGCGCAGTCGCGCAGGGGCTGCCCTGCGGTTCTCGGCGATCTCTTCCTCGCTGGGAAGTTCGGCACCGCGCGTGAGCAGCTTGAGCCGGGGCTGGTACTGCTCGGGCACCACCGGCAGCCCGGGCGGCGCGGTGCTTGCGGCGCCGGCCGCGAACACCTGCTTGACCAGCCGGTCCTCCAGCGAGTGGTACGACAGCACGGCGATCCGCCCGCCCACGCCGAGGGCCTGCACAGCGGCCGGGATCGCCCGCTCCAGCACGGCGAGTTCGCCGTTGACCTCGATACGCAGGGCCTGGAAGGTGCGCTTGGCCGGGTTGCCGCCGGTCCGCTTGGCGGCCTGCGGCAGCGCGTCCCGGATCACCTCGACGAGCCGCCCGCTGTTCGTGAACGGCTCCTTCTCCCGTTCGCGTACGACGGCGGCGACGATCCGCTTGGCCTGCTTCTCCTCGCCGTACGCGCGCAGGATCCGCACCAGCTCACCCGCCGGGTAGGTGTTGAGGACCTCGGCGGCGCTGATGCCGGTCGTCTGGTCCATGCGCATGTCGAGCGGGGCGTCCTGCGCGTAGGCGAAGCCGCGGTCGGCCTCGTCGAGCTGCATGGAGGAGACCCCGAGGTCGAACAGAACGCCCTGTACGCGCCCGGTGCCGAGCCGGTCGAGGACGTCGGGCAGCTCGTCGTAGACGGCGTGCACGAGCGTGGCGCGGTCGCCGTACGGGGCGAGCCGCTCGCCGGACAGGCGCAACGCCTCCTTGTCGCGGTCGAGGGCGACGAGCCGGGCCTCGGGGAAGCGGGCGAGCAGTGCCTCGCTGTGGCCGCCGAGGCCGAGCGTGCAGTCGACGACGACCGCTCCGGGGGCCTGGAGGGCGGGGGCCAACAGGTCCAGGCACCGCTGGAGCATCACCGGGACGTGTCGACTCTTGCTCAAGGGGCCCTCTCAGGTCCGGCGGGCCGTACGCACCGCCGGGTCCCCGCCCGCTCGTGAAGGGGAGGCCTGCCGGCGCCGGAAGCGTCAGCCGGCCGGGAGCGGGTGGAGGCCGAGCCGTACGTACGCGCCGCGCACGTGGGGAGATCTCCGGCAGCAGTGCCGGGGTCTTCGGGAAGTTCAGTCCAGCGGGGAGAGCCTCGCCTCCCGCTTTCGCGTCACTTTAGTCCACCCTGTCTCGCGGTCAATCAACCGGCCTGCGCGTCGCGGCGGCCGACGGCGAGGAAGCGGCAAACCGGAAGGAACCACTCGAACGGACGCACCCTTCTCACGCCTGTGGGTTAGCTCACAACACGGCATGATGACGCTCTTTGTCCTCCCTCACAGCAGGACCGGATCGCCCGTGACCAGTACCGTCGTCACCATGACGACTTCCGCATCGGTTCCCGCCGGCTCCGAGGACGCCATAACCCGCGTCGGCACCGTCACCGACCGTCTCGTCGAGGCGAACGAGCGGTACGCCACCGCCTTCACCGACCCGGGTATGGACGCCCGCCCCGTCCTCCGCGTGGCCGTCGTGGCCTGCATGGACGCCCGACTCGACCTGCACGCCGCGCTCGGCCTGGAGCTCGGCGACTGTCACACCATCCGCAACGCGGGCGGTGTCGTCACCGACGACGTGATCCGCTCGCTCACCATCAGCCAGCGCAAGCTCGGCACGCGCAGCATCGTCCTCATCCACCACACCGGATGCGGTCTGGAGAGCCTCACCGAGGAGTTCCGCACCGAGCTGGAGCTGGAGGTGGGCCAGCGCCCGGCCTGGGCGGTGGAGTCCTTCCGGGACGTCGACCAGGACGTACGGCAGTCGATGCAGCGCGTGCGCACCTCGCCGTTCCTGCTGCACACCGACGACGTGCGCGGCTTTGTCTTCGACGTGCGGACGGGTCTGCTGCGCGAGATCGACCCGGCGTGACCGTCACCCGGCGTTCCCGGTTTCCGGGAATTCCGGGCTTCGGATGGAACAAACTGCCGTAAGGCCTGACATATCGCGGCCAGTTGTCCACAGGCGAGTGACACGAATCGGTAACGGCAGCAAGAATGCGGGTTGTGGCGTCGCGCGGAACTTTTCACGCGTGGTGTCCGTGTTTCGGGGTGGGCCGGTTACGCGTCACAGAGCGTCGGCCCGTAAGAAAGAACGGGCCGAGGAGGGCCGGGTGACGACCTATGACGATCGAGCGAGCCTTACTGATCTGACTGCCACCGTGGATCGGGTCCGCAGTTCGGTGGAAGAAGTGATCGAGGGCAAGCCCGAGGTCGTACGGCTTTCGCTGACCGTACTGCTCGCCGAGGGGCACCTCCTGATCGAGGACGTCCCAGGGGTGGGCAAGACGATGCTGGCCAAGACGCTGGCGCGATCCATCGACTGTTCGGTGCGGCGTATCCAGTTCACACCCGACCTGCTGCCCTCGGACATCACCGGTGTGTCGATCTGGGACCAGCAGCGCCGGGACTTCGAGTTCAAGCCGGGCGCGATCTTCGCGCAGATCGTGATCGGCGACGAGATCAACCGCGCTTCGCCCAAGACGCAGTCCGCGCTGCTGGAGTCGATGGAGGAGCGCCAGGTCACCATCGACGGGCAGACCTACGAGCTGCCCAGCCCCTTCATGGTGGTGGCCACGCAGAACCCGGTCGAGATGGAGGGCACCTACCCGCTGCCGGAGGCACAGCGCGACCGCTTCATGGCCCGTGTCTCCATCGGCTATCCCAGCGCGGAGGCCGAGCTGCAGATGCTGGACGTGCATGGCGGGGTGAACCCGCTGGACGACCTCCAGCCGGTGGCGCACGCGCACGACGTCGTGAAGCTGATCGAGGCGGTACGTGGCGTACACGTCGCCGACACGGTCCGGCGGTACGCCGTGGACCTGGTCGCCGCCACGCGCAACCACCCCGATCTCAGACTCGGCGCCTCCCCGCGCGCGACGCTGCACCTGCTGCGCGCGGCGAAGGCGTCCGCCGCCCTCAGTGGCCGGGAGTACGCCCTGCCGGACGACGTGCAGGCCCTCGCCGTCGCCGTGCTGGCCCACCGTCTGCTGCCCACCGCCCAGGCCCAGCTCAACCGCCGCACCGCGGAGCAGGTGGTCCAGGAGATCCTGCAGCACACCCCTGTGCCGGCGGCGCCCCAGCAGAACGGTTTCGGGCTGGGGCACGGCTCGTCGGCCTACGGCCAGCAGCCGCCCCGGAGGCTGTGATGTCCACCGCGGCGGGCCCGGGCCATGCCGAGACCGACCGGGGCGACAAGGGCGGCGTGCGCACAGCCCTGGCCGGTCTGACCACCCGCGGCCGCTCGTTCCTGGCCGCCGGGGTCGCCGCCGCCGTCTGCGCCTACGTGCTGGGCCAGAGCGACCTGCTCCGGGTGGGGCTGCTGCTGGCGGTCCTGCCGCTGGTGTGCGCGACGGTGCTGTACCGCACCCGCTACCGGGTCGCCGGCAGCCGCAGGCTCTCCCCCGCGCGCGTGTCCGCCGGTGCCGAGGCCCGCGTCCATCTGCGGATGGACAACGTCTCGCGGCTGCCCACGGGTCTGCTGATGCTCCAGGACCGGGTGCCGTACGTGCTCGGCCCGCGGCCCCGCTTCGTACTCGACCGGGTGGAGGCCGGCGGCCGCCGCGAGGTGTCGTACCGGGTCCGTTCCGATCTGCGCGGCCGCTATCCGCTGGGCCCGCTGCAGTTGCGCCTGACCGACCCGTTCGGGATGTGCGAGCTGACCCGGTCCTTCTCGACGTACGACACGCTGACGGTGATCCCGCGCGTGGAACCGCTTCCGCCGGTGCGGCTCAGCGGGGAGGCGAAGGGGTACGGCGACGGGCGGCAGCGCTCCCTCGCCCTGGCCGGCGAGGACGACGTGATCCCGCGCGGCTACCGCTACGGCGACGACCTGCGCCGGGTGCACTGGCGCTCCACCGCCCGGTACGGCGAGTTGATGGTGCGCCGCGAGGAACAGCCGCAGCGCTCCCGCTGCACGGTGCTGCTCGACACCCGGGGCACAGCCTTCCGCGGGGCGGGCCCGGACTCGGCCTTCGAGTGGGCGGTGGGCGGAGCCGCGTCGGTGCTGGTGCACATGCTCGAACGAGGCTTCTCCGTACGGCTGTTGACGGACACCGGCAGCTCGGTGCCCGGTGAGGGTGCCGACGGGTTCGCGGGCGCGAGCCAGGAGTCGGCGGACGCGGCGGGGCTGATGATGGACACCCTCGCGGTGATCGACCACTCCGACGGCACCGGCCTGTCCCGTGCCTACGACGTGCTGCGCGGCGGGAACGAAGGGCTGTTGGTGGCTTTCTTCGGCGACCTCGACGAGGAGCAGGCCACGGTGGCCGCGAAGATGCGCCAGCGCAGCGGCGGCGCGCTCGCCTTCGTCCTGGACAGCGAGACATGGGGGCGGGAACCGACCGATGTGCCCGGGCCGTTGGACGGGAGCGAGGAGCGGCTGAGGATGCTGCGCGAGGCCGGCTGGACGGTCGTGAGCGTTCCGCGGGGCGCTTCGCTGCACGACCTGTGGCGCCAGGCCGACCGGGAGCGTACGGGCATCGTGGCGGCGGGCGGGACCAGCGGCGGGGAGGGGCGTTGATGAGCGGGCAGGCACGTATGGCGCTGTGCGCGACGGCGGCGACGCTGATGGCCGCGTGTGCCCTGCTGCCGTTGGTCGACGAACCCATGTGGTTCCTCCAGGCGGCCGTGCTGCTGGCGATCCAGGCCGGCGTGGGCGCGGCGGCCCGGCGGGTGCCGCTGGCCCGCCCCCTGACGGTGGCCGTGCAGGCTCTGGTCACGCTGATGATGCTGACCCTGGTCTTCGCCCGGGAGTACGCGCTCGCGGGGCTGTTCCCCGGGCCGGACGCCTTCGTGCACTTCGCCGACCTGCTCCAGCAGGGCACGGAGGACGTCGGGCGGTACGCCATCCCCGCGCCGCTGTCCGACGGCATCAAGCTGATGCTCATCGGCGGTGTTCTGGTGATCGGCCTGGCCGTGGACGTCCTCGCGGTGACCTTCCGCAGCGCGGCTCCGGCCGGGCTGCCGCTGCTCGCGCTGTACTCGGTGGCCGCGGGGCTGTCCGACGGCGCCGGCGGCTGGGTGTGGTTCCTGATCGCGGCGGCCGGCTATCTGATGCTGCTGCTCGCCGAGGGGCGGGAGCGGCTCTCGCAGTGGGGCCGGGTCTTCGGCGGGGCACCGCGCACTCCGGGCGGGGAGCCCGGTTCTCCGGTGGCGCCGGTGCGCACCGGGCGGCGGATCGGCGTGGTCGCGCTGGGCGTCGCCCTGGTGGTGCCGCTGGCCCTGCCCGCCATGAACGGCGGACTGCTGGACAGCGCCGGGACGGGCGTGGGCTCGGGCAGCGGGGGCGGCGGCACGATCTCCGCGGTGAACCCGCTGGTGTCGCTGCGCGACAGTCTGAACGTCGACGAGGACCGCACGGTCATGACCGTGCGCACCAGCACCAACGACATCTCCAACCTGTACCTGCGGATCGTCTCGCTGGACGACTTCGACGGCACGACCTGGAAGCCGTCCCGCCGGAACATCGTCGCGGTGCCGGACGAGTTCCCCACGCCCACCGGCCTGGGACCCGACGTCCGGCGCTCGGAGGTCCGTACGCGCGTCGCTGCCGCCGACTGGTACGCGCAGGACTGGCTGCCGATGCCGTACCCGCCGAGCGATGTGCGGGTCGACGGCAGCTGGCGGTACGAGCCGGTGGGGATGACACTGGTCGGCGACCACGGTCAGAACACCAGAGGCGCGAACTACGAGGTGACCAGCCTCGATGTGCGTCCGACCGCCGAGCAGCTCGCCTCGGCGCCGGCGCCGCCCGGCGCCTTGGAGCGCGAGTTCACCGAGGTTCCCGATTCCCTGCCGTCCATGGTGTCGAGGACGGCCCGCCAGATCACGGACGGCGCGGCCAACCCTTATGAGCAGGCGGTCAAGCTCCAGGAGCACTTCGCCCTGACCGGCGGGTTCCAGTACGACACCGAGGTGGAGGTCGGCGGTGGCTCCGACGCGATCGCCCGCTTCCTGCGGGACAAGCGGGGCTTCTGCGTCCACTTCTCCTTCGCGATGGCATCGATGGCCCGCACGCTCGGGATACCGGCCCGCGTCGCGGTGGGCTTCGCGCCCGGTACGCCGCAGGCGGACGGCACGGTGACGGTGGGGCTGCGCGACGCGCACGCATGGCCCGAGCTGTACTTCGAGGGCGTGGGCTGGACCCGCTTCGAGCCGACGCCGAACCGGGGCACGACGCCCACCTACACGCAGCCGGAGATACCGGGCAGCAGCGTCCCGGACCTGCCGGAGGCCTCCAGCTCGGCGGACGCGGCTCCTTCGGCGGCGCCGTCGGCGAGCGAGAGCTGCTCGGCCGACGACAAGCGGCTCGAGGTGTGCGGTGAAGCGCTGCCGCTGGACCCGGGAACCTCGGACGACGGGGGCCGGCCCTGGTATCAGACCGCGGGCTGGATACTCCTGGGGCTGGCGGTGGTCGTGATACCGCTGCTGCCGATGTTGTGGCGGCTGAGAAGACGGTCGGTGCGGCTGGCGTCGGCCCGGCACACAGCGGCGGCAGCGCAGGGTGTGCTCACCAGGGAGCGGGGCGGCGCGGGCCGTGGCGACGGGGTGGAGGCGTCGGCTCTGCAGGTGGAGTCTTCCGAGCAGCATGTCGCCGAGGTGACCGCCGGGCATGTGCTGGCGGTGTGGCGCGAACTCACGGACACGGCCTGGGACTACGGCATCCTGCCGGACGACGCGCTGACTCCGCGGAAGGCGGCCGCCCGGATCGTGCGGCTCGGACATCTGGACGAACAGACGGCCGAGTCGGTGCACCGGGTGGCGAGCGCCGTGGAGCAGGTGCTGTTCGCACCACGGCCGCGGGCCGAGGCCGGGCTGGCGGACGAGGTACGCAGGCTGCGCGTGGCGCTACGGTCCAGGGCGGGCTGGCGGACCCGGGGGCGGGCGGTCGTCGCGCCCCGTTCGGCCATTCGCGCCGTCTGGGACCTCACCGACCGCTGGACGGCCGTCAAGGCTCGTCTGGCCACCCGCTGGGCGGCGCTGGTACGGCGCCCGTCCGGTCAGCAGAGCGGCTGAGGCGACAAGGACGACAGACAGCCGTGGCCCCGTCAGGGCATGCGTGAGGGGTTGCCGCCCGTCGGGTGGCAACCCCTCACCTATGTCATCGGGAGCTGATCGTGGAAATCAATGGCCCTGTTCGTCGCGGCGTCGCTGCCAGCGCTGTTCGATGCGATCCATCATCGAGCGTCGCTGGCGTCCCTGACGGCCGGCCTGCTGACCACCGCCGGCGGGCTGTTCCCCCGGCTTGGGGGCCTTGCGCCAGCCGGTCACGGCGAGTACCGCGCAGCCCAGCATGACCAGGAAGCCCACCACGCTGAGCCAGACCTGCTTGGCGACCATTCCGGCCATGAGGAGCGCGATACCTACGAGGAAGCCCGCGACCGCCTGGTAGACCCGTCGCCGGGTGTACGTACGCAGCCCGCTTCCCTCAAGCGCTGTCGCGAACTTGGGATCTTCGGCGTACAGCGCTCGCTCCATCTGCTCGAGCATGCGCTGCTCGTGCTCTGAGAGCGGCACGGAGTCCTCCTCATCGTGCAGTCGCCGGGGCGACCCGGGGGTCCCTTCAGGATAGGCAGGGAATCGCCCCCGTGAAACCCGCCCCTCTGCGCCATTTGGCCAACCGGAACCCGCCATGGTCGGACCGGCCCGCTGAGGCTTCCATTCCCCGGCGGCCGACCCGTCATGCCGGTCGGTCTCCCTCGATCATACGGCGGGAAGGCCCCGATCGGGGGGCCTGTGGCGTACTCCATCTGCAACCAACGCGCTGATCAGCGGCGCGCCCCGGCAGGCTGCTCAGGCGTCGGCAGCCCCTGGCGTCTCGCCGAGCACATGAAGCTGCGTGGCCACCGCGTGGAACGCCGGTACCTCGGCCGCCGCCGCCTCCAGCTTCAGCAGGGCGTCCATGGCTCCGGGCTCGGTGTCCACCAGCACACCGGGCACGAGGTCGGCGAAGACCCGTACGCCGTGCACGGCGCCGACCCGGAGGCCGGCGGCCTCGACCAGTTCGGTCAGCTGGTCGGCGGTGAAGCGGCGGGGCATCGGGTCACCCGCGCCCCAGCGGCCGTGCGGATCGCCGAGGGCCTGCTTGGCCTCCTTGAAATGGCCCGCGAGGGCGCGCGCGAGGACGGCACCGCCCAGACCGGCGGCGAGCAGGCTGAGGACGCCTTCGGGGCGCAGCGCGGCCACCGCGTTGCGGACGCCCTCGGCCGGGTCGTCGACGTACTCCAGGACGCCGTGGCACAGCACCGCGTCGTAGCCGCCGCGCTCGACCACGTCGAACAGGCCGTGGGCGTCGCCCTGCACACCCCGCACCCGGTCGGCGACGCCGGCCTCGGCGGCGCGGCGCTCCAGGGCGAACAGCGCGTTCGGGCTGGGGTCCACGACCGTGACCCGGTGTCCGAGGCGGGCGACGGGCACCGCGAAGTTGCCACTGCCGCCTCCGGTGTCGAGGACGTCCAGCGACTCCCGGCCCGTGGCCTTGACCCGGCGGTCCAGGGCGTCCTGGAGGACCTCCCAGACCACGGCGGTACGGAGAGAAGCGCGGGATCGAGAGGGTTCGGAGCGCAGCGACGCCGATTGAGGGTGGTGGTGGGAGACGGGCGGGCGCATCGGATCCGACACGGCAGTTGACTCCTCGGCGCGGCACCGCCTCGGGGCGGAGCGAACGGGCTGCCTCCCCGGACCCGGGGTGCGGGAGGGGATGGCTTCAGGCGCTCTCCACCCTATTGCCTCCACGGCCCTGACCGGTCACTCCTGTGGTCCCGCCTCGGTGGGGATCCGAGCCGGGGTCGCGGTCCGCTGCCTCGTCCGCGTCCGGACGTGGCTGGGGCAGGACCGGCTGGAGTACCAGCATCCGCTCGACGAGGCGGATGAACATCGCCACGTCGCGTATCAGGTCGTCGGCGTCCCGGCGGCTGGCCGCGCCCTTGATGCCCGCTTCGGCCCGGGCGCGACGCCGGGCCCCCGAGGCGAACAGGGCGCTCCACTCGGTGAGTTCGGGCGCGATTTCGGGGAGCACTTCCCACGCACTCCGGATCCGGGCCCGGCGTCGGGGGTTGGTCTCCGGGCGTCCCCGCGCGGCGAGGACGGCGGCGGCGGTGCGCAGGGCGGCGAGGTGGGCCGTCGCGTAGCGTTCGTTCGGCGTTTCGAGGACGGTTGCCTCGTCGAGTCCGGCACGGGCCTGGGCGAGCAGATCGAGGGCGGCGGGCGGGGCCGTGGCCCGGCGGAGCACGGGGTGCACATCGCTCGCCGGGCCGGTCAGTGAGGGGGCAGGGCCGGTGGCGCGGCGCCGGCGTGCGGCGGCTGCGGACGAGTTGGCCATGACGAACCTCCTGTCGTCTGTGTGACGGCACGCCCTGATACGGGGTGCCGTATGTGCCCATCGTGAGGTATGGCACTGACAATCCGTTCTGACCTGGGCTTTTGCTTCGATCGAAGGTTCGGGTTAGATTTTGCACTGACCAGTCAGTTCAAAAATTTCTGGGGGAACTGTGGGGGGACTCGCTGTCGCCGCCCGCGACTTCGGGCTCAGGGGGCCTCGCGGCTGGGCCTTCCGCGGCGTCTCCTTCACCGCGGAGCCCAGCTCGCTGATCGCGGTCGCGGGACCGTCGGGCTCGGGCCGTACGAGCCTGCTGCTCGCGCTGACCGGACGGATGAAGGCCACCGAGGGGACGGCGGCCGTCGGCGAGGCCCAGCTGCCGAAGCAGTCGGCGGCCCTGCGCCGGGTCAGCGGGCTCGCGCACGTTCCCGGCGTGACCGACCTCGACCCCGCCCTGACCGTGGCAGAGCACCTGCACGAACGGGCCTTGCTGCAGAGCCGCTTCGGAGACTCGTTGCGGGGGCTGCTGCGGCCACGCGCCGACCGCGCGAACGAGGCGAAACTGCGGATCGACACCGCCCTGGCCGCCGCGGGCCTCGACCGGGAGGCCCTGCCCAAGGGCTCCCGGACCGCCGTACGCGACCTGGAGCGCCTGGAGGCGCTGCGCCTGTCCGTCGCCCTGGCCCTCATCGGACGCCCGCGGCTACTGGGCGTGGACGACACCGACCTGAAGCTCTCCCCCGCCGAACAGGGCGAGGTCTGGGCCCTCCTGAGGTCGATCACCGAGGCCGGGACGACGGTGCTGGCTGTGTGCAGCGAGGCACCGGAGGACGCGGTCGTGGTGTCCACGCAGGCCCGCGACAACGACGTACGGGTGCCCGAGAACCAGCCGGAGGACCAGCCAGAAGGCCGGCCGGAAGACCAGCCCCTGGACGACGAGGTGAAGGAGTCGGCGGATGCGCTCGCCGAAACTGGCCGCTCTTGAGCTGCGCCGCTTCGGGCGCGGCAAGCTGCCCCGCGCCGCCCTGGTGGCGCTCCTGCTGCTGCCCCTGCTGTACGGCGCGCTCTACCTGTGGTCCTTCTGGGACCCGTACGGCCGCCTCGACCGGCTCCCCGTGGCGCTGGTCAACGACGACAAGGGGGCGACCGCGGACGGGAAGAAGGTCAACGCGGGCGACGACATCGTGGCGGGGCTGCGCGACAGCGAGGTCTTCGACTGGCACGAGGTGAGCGCCGCCGAGGCCCGCGCGGGCGTCGAGGACGGCACGTACTACCTGTCGCTGACCATGCCGGCCGACTTCAGTGCGCGTATTGCCTCCAGTGCGGGCGACTCCCCCGAGACGGGCGCCCTTCAGGTCCGTACGAACGACGCGAACAACTACGTCGTCGGGCAGATCTCCCGGACGGTGTTCAGCGAGGTGCGCACGGCGGCGTCCACGAAGGCGTCGCGGTCGTTCCTGGACCGGATCTTCATCTCGTTCTCCGACATCCACGGCGAGACGGTGAAGGCCGCGAGCGGCGCCGACAAACTCAGGAGTGGCATCGGTACGGCGGAGAAGGGCTCGAAGGATCTCGCCGACGGTCTGAAGGACGCCGAGGACGGCAGCGGGAAGCTGGCCAAAGGCCTGAAGAAGCTCAACAAGGGCGCCGACGACCTGGAGGACGGTTCGAAGCGGGTCGCGGAGGGGACGCAGGCGCTTGCGGACAAGGTGAACGGGGTCGCGGACAAGGTGGGGCCCTTCCTCGAGGACAACGAGAAGACCATCGGGGATACGGCCCAGCTCGTCGCCGACTCGTCCGGGGCGATCCGCGACAACCTCGAGACCCTGGTGAAGCGGGCCCCGACGGCCGCCAAGGATGCCCGGGCGGCCTCCGACACGCTGAACGACGTCCACAAGAGGCGCTGCGAGACTCCCGTACTGCCCGATGCGGCCTGCTCCGACCTGGAGAAGGCCAAGGACGCGGCGGCCGACGCGGCGACGATCGCCGACGACGTCAACACACTGATCACCGATCACGACAGCGACCTGAAGAAGCTGGACGGCCATCTCGCCACCCTGGAGGAGCAGTCCCAGGCCCTCGCCGACCGCGCCCCGCACCTCTCCGAGGACCTCGACGACGCCGTCACCAGGATCAACAAGCTGAACGAAGGGGCCGGAAAGGTCGCCACAGGTGCGAAGTCGCTACACACCGGGCTCGGCACCGCCAAGACCGGCGCCGTGGACCTCGACAAGGGCGTCGGCGACCTCAGGGCGGGCGCGGACGACCTCAGCGGCGGCATGTTCAAGCTCGTCGACGGTTCCGGGAAGCTCGCGAACGGGCTGCACGACGGCGCCGAGCAGATTCCCGACTACGACAAGCAGCAGCGCGACGCGCGGACGGAGGTCATGGCGGACCCGGTCCAGCTCGCCTCCAAGACGCTGCACAAGGCACCCAACTACGGCACCGGTTTCGCCCCGTACTTCATCCCGCTGTCCCTGTGGGTGGGTGCGATGGTGGCGTACATGCTGATCCCGCCGCTCAACCGGCGGGCGCTGGCCACCGGCGCCTCGGCCTGGCGGATCGCCCTGGCGGGCTGGCTGCCGGTGCTGGCGATCGGCGTACTCCAGACGGTGGCCCTGATGTCGGTGCTGCACTGGGCGGTCGGACTGGAGATGGCGCGGGCGGCCGGGACGGTGGGCTTCCTGTTCCTGGTGACGGCGTGCTTCGCGGCACTGATCCAGTGGCTGAACGCCCGCTTCGGAGCCGCCGGCCGCATCCTGGTCCTCGCCCTGCTGATGCTGCAACTGACGTCCGCGGGCGGCACCTATCCCGTGCAGACCAGCCCGGGCTTCTTCAACGCGCTGCACCCCTTCCTGCCGATGAGTCACATCGTCGAGGCCCTCAGGAGGCTCATCTCGGGTGGTGGCCTGGAACCCGTGTGGCACGCGTGCGTGGTGCTGGCCGCCTTCACCGCGGGCGCCCTCGCGCTGACCGCGCTGTCGGCCCGGCGCCGGCAGGTGTGGACCCTGGACCGGCTGCACCCGGAGCTGAGCCTTTGAACGCGCCTCCCGCCGCTGCGAGCGAGCGGCTTCCTGTGACAATCGGGGCCATGGAAAGCAGCAGCACCGCCTCGGGGGCCAGTACGCGCCGAGAGGCCACCCGGCAGAAGCTCTACGAAGCGGCCGTCACGCTCATTGCGGAGCAGGGCTTCTCCGCCACCACGGTGGACGAGATCGCCGAGCGGGCCGGGGTCGCGAAGGGCACGGTCTACTACAACTTCGCCAGCAAATCCGTCCTCTTCGAGGAGCTGCTGCGGCACGGCGTGGGCCTCCTCACCGCCTCCCTCCGGGAGGCGGCCGAGCAGACAGCGAAGGACGGTGGCACCAAGGTGGCCGCACTGGACGCGATGATCCGGGCCGGGCTCGTCTTCATCGACCGCTATCCGGCCTTCACCCAGCTGTACGTGGCCGAGCTGTGGCGTACCAACCGGGCCTGGCAGTCCACCCTGCTGGTGGTCCGGCAGAAGGCGGTGGCGGTCGTCGAGGACGTGCTGCGCGAGGGCATCGAGAACGGCGAGTTCAGCGAGGAGATCGACGTGCCGCTGACGGCGGCGGCGCTCGTCGGCATGGTGCTGGTGGCCGCACTGGACTGGCAGGCGTTCCAGCCGGAGCGTTCCCTGGACGACGTCCACGCAGCCCTCTCACGGCTGCTCCAGGGACGGGTCAGCGGGCGCCCCTAGGCGGCACGTACAGGCAACACGAACAGGCGGCACGAACAGGCGGCACGAACAGGCGGCACGAAAGCGCCGGTCCGAGATGGCCGCGTCCCCCGCGGGCCACACTCGGACCGGCGCTTCTCTGTGCGCCCCCGTTCTCCCCCGTCGGGCCCCGTTTTCCCCCGTCGGGCCCCTTCGGTCCTCCCCCGGACTCCCCCCGTGCCTCGCTCCCGCCGACCGGGGCCGGCGGAAGGAGCGGATCGTGGGCCGGGCCGTTCCGGCGCCCCGTGTCGCCGGTGCCGGGCCCGCGCCCCTCTCCGTGCCTCCACTCTCTCGTTCGCGCAGGTCGGCCCCCATCCGCGCGCGTACTCATCTCGTCGCCTGAGTACGGATACTCAGCCGTACGCACTCACCCCCAGGACGCGTCGGCCACGGCTGGTTACGATCGCCTCCGTGTCCGTACTCCCCCTGGTGTTCACCAGCGGCTGGGCCAGCGGCGTCAACGCGTACGCGGTGGTGCTGGTGCTCGGCTTCTTCGGTGCGACGGGACTGAGCGACGAGGTCCCCGAGTCGCTGCAGCGCCCCGAGGTGCTGATCCCGGCGGGGGTGCTGTTCCTGGGCGAGGCGGTCGCCGACAAGATCCCGTACGTCGACTCGGCGTGGGACTCGGTGCACACGCTGATCCGGCCGGCCGCCGGGGCCTGGATCGGGGCGCTGCTCGCGGGCCAGAGCGGTTCGCTGTCCGATCTGACGGCGGGCGCCATCGGCGGTTCGACGGCGCTGGCCAGCCATGCGGTCAAGGCCGGCACGCGGATGGCGGTCAACAGCTCGCCGGAACCCTTCAGCAACGTGATCATCAGTGTGGCCGAGGATCTCGGGGTCGGCGGGATCGTCACGTTCGCGATGTTCCATCCGGAGGCGGCGGCCGTCATCGCCGGCGTGCTGCTGGTCACCGGGCTGGTCATGCTGTACTTCCTCGTCTCTCGTATCCGCCGTTTCCGGCGCCGCAGGGCGCAGCGCCGGGAGGAACGGCGACTGGCGGCGCGGGCCGGACCACCGCCCGGCTGACCTCCGGGCCGTGGGAGCGTGCAGGTCACAGGCCCGCGGGCGGATTGTCAGTGGCGGCCGATAAAGTCGCAGGCATGGCACGGATTGCGGTGATCGGCGCCGGGATGGGCGCGATGGCGGCTGCTGCCCGGCTGGCCGTGGCGGGCCACCGGGTGACGGTGTACGAGCGTACGGAGACGTACGGCGGCGCGGTGCGCCGACTGGAGCGGGACGGGTTCTCCTTCGACACCGGCCCTGGGCTGCTGCCGCTGCCCGCGGTCCACCGCGACCTGTTCCTCAAGACCGGCAAGGAGCCGCTGGAGGCGTGCGTCGAGCTGGTCCAGGTCGACCCGTCGGCCCGGCATGTCTTCGCGGACGGCACCGAGGTGTCGCTGCCGAACGCCTCGCGCGCGGGAGCGGTCGCCGCCCTGGACGAGGCTCTGGGGTCGGGGGCCGGGGGCCGCTGGGGCGACTTCCTGGCGCGGGCCCGCGAGGCCTGGGACCGGACCCGCAGGCCTCTCCTGGAGGAGCCCCTGTGGCCGAACTGGCCGGTGCTGGCCGAGCGTGAGCCCTACCCCGCCGTCCCGCACAAGCGGCTGCTGCGCACCCGCCGGGCCGGCACACTCGCCGAGGTCGGCGCCTGGGAGCTGCGCGATCCCCGGCTGGTCACCCTGCTGGAGAGCCAGGCCCTCGCGTACGGCCTGGACCCGCGCGTCGCTCCGGCCGCCGCCGCCGTGCTGCCGTACATGGATCACGCCTTCGGCACCTGGTACGTGCGCGGTGGCATCCGGGAGCTCGCACGCGCGGTGTACGAGCGCTGTCTGGCCCGGCGGGTCGAGTTCGTCTTCGGCGCCGAGGTGACGACGGTGCTGGAGAAGGACGGCCGGGCCGCGGGGGTGGAGCTCACCGACGGGACGGTGGCTCAGGCGGACTTCGTGGTCGCCGGTGTCGCACCGGAGGTACTGAGCCGTGTCGTGCCGGGTACGGCGATACGGGGGGCAGGCGAGGTCCCGGGGCAGCGCGGGCTGCCGAGCCGTCTGACGGTGCTGCTGGCGCTGCGCGGCGGGCGTCCGGAGGGGACGGTTCATCGGACGGTGGTGCACGCGGAGGACCGCGAGCTCGAGCTGGGGTCCGTGTTCGGCACGCCCGCGGGGATGGCCGCCCGTCCCACGGTCACGGTGCTGCGGCCCGACGATCCCCAGCTGGTCCCGGATCCCGCCCACGAGGCGGTCACGCTGACGGCCACGGTCGCCTCCATGCCGGGTGAGCGGAGCCGGGCCGACGCGAAGGTCCTCGACCAGCACGCAGAGACCATGATCACCGTCGCCGAACGCGTCATACCCGACCTGCGGGGCCGTCTCCTCTGGCGCGAGGTGCGCACTCCGGCCGACATCACGGAGGTGACCGGCGCGGAGGGCGGGGCGGTGCCGGCACCGGCGCTGGCGGCGGCGGGGGGCCGGCTGTTGCACCCGTCGAACACGACCGGGCTGCCTGGCCTGTTCACCGTCGGCGGCTGGTCTCACCCGGGCGGCGGTCTCCCCCATGCCGGCATGTCGGGCGCCCTGGTGGCAGGGCTGATCGTGGAGGGTCCTGACTTCCGGGGATCTCAGTGAGAGGCGGCGTTCAGAATCAGAAGCGGTACCGCTCGTCGTACTCGTTCCCCTGCGCCTGACCGTCGCCCTGGTACGGGTAGGGCTGCTCGGGCGGGAGTTCCCCGCCGTAGGTGTCGTCGGTGCTGCGCTGCTGCGGTACCCACACGCCGCCGGGCGGGGTCTGGCCGCCGTAGCTGCCGGTGGCGTACTGGTCCTGGCCGTAGGCCTGCTGACCGTACTGCTGCTGGTCGTAGCCGGTGTCGTACGCGGCGCCGCCGTAGGTCTGGGTGCCGACGTACGGGTCGGAGTACGCGGCGTACTGCTGCTGGCCGGTGGTGTCGTAGCCGTACTGCTGCTGGCCGTAGGAGTAACCGTCGTAGGCGTAGTTCTGATCGGCACTCTGGGCGGCTGTCGCGTACTGGTCCTGGGTCTGCCCCGCGGCGGCGTACGCGGTGTCGCCGTATATGCCGTACGAGCCGGTGTCGTCGGGCATCGGCTGCGGTTCGTACACGGCGGTGGCCTCGGCGGCCGTGGGCTCCGAACGGGCGGGGGTGAACACGTCGTCACGGTCGTAGTCGTCCTGGCCCTGGGAGGCGTTGCGGTGACCGTACTGGGCGCTGTCGTCGCCGTAGTCGCCCGCTTCCAGATCGGAGACCTCGAGGGTCGGGTCCTGGTGCTCCGGCTCGCCGCGGCGGCGCTTGCTGCCGCCCAGGCCCGAACGCCCGGCGACCGCCCAGCCGGCGGCGAAACCGCGGCGGAACGACAGCGTGACGTACGTCTGCCCGACCGCGAAGGCGGCGGCGCCCAGTCCGATCACGACGACGGACGGGATCAGTACACCGACGACGACACCGAGGAAGCCGGCGAACGCCAGCAGCCGCCAGCGAAGCCGTGCCTTGTACTGCAGCAGGACCTCGCCGAGCAGCCACAGCGCGACGATGCCGAACGCGATGTAGAGGACCGTCCAGCCCATGTACGCCCCTCTCCCAGTGGCCGCTACGCAGTGTGTCGTATGAGCGTGCGACCGGTCTAGGCCCGCGGTGGGTGGTGCAGGCCCAGATTCTCGTAGATTTCCAGCGTCGCCGTGGAGTTGTTGAGCGTGATGAAGTGCAGTCCGGGCACTCCCTCGGCCAGCAGCCGCGCGCAGAACTCCGTGGCGAACTCGATCCCCATGGAGCGTACAGCGGCCGGATTGTCTTTTGCTGTGAGGATTCGCTCTTTCAAGGTGGACGGAAGGTGAGCATTACTGAGCTGCGGCAGTCGTTCCAGCATCCGGACGCTGGTCACGGGCATGACCTCCGGGATGACGGGGGTCTCACAGCCGGCCGCCGCGACCCGGTCGCGCAGCCGGAGATAGGACTCCGGCTGGAAGAACATCTGGGTGATCGCGTAGTCGGCGCCGGCGCGGCACTTGTCGACGAAGTGCGTGACGTCCGTGTCCCAGTCGCTGGAGCGCGGGTGCATCTCCGGGAAGGCCGCGACACCGACGCAGAAGTCGCCCGACTCCTTGATGAGCCGGACGAGTTCGGCGGCGTAGGTGAGGCCCGTGGGATGCGGCACCCACTCGCCCATCGGGTCGCCGGGCGGGTCGCCGCGCAGGGCAAGCATGTTGCGGATGCCGGCGTCGGCGAACTGGCCGATGACGTTGCGCAGTTCGGTGATGGAGTGGTCGACGGCGGTGAGGTGGGCGACCGGGGTGAGGGTGGTGTCGGCGACGATCTGCTCGGTCTCCTTGACCGTGCTCGCGCGCGTCGAGCCGCCGGCGCCGTACGTCACGGAGACGAAGTCGGGGGCCACCGCCTCGACCCTGCGGAGGGCGTTCCACAGGCTGCGCTCGCCCTTGGCGGTCTTCGGCGCGTAGAACTCGAACGAGTACGTCGTCTTGCCGGTGGCGAGCATGTCGCGCACGGTACGTGCGCGATCAGTCCTGGTGGATGCGGTTCCGAGGGCCATACCGGCAGGTTAGCCAGGGGGCGGCGGTCCCCCAACCGGATGCCGGAAATTTGCCCGATTTGTCGGCTTGTTGTCCATCCCTTGGACACCTTGGACAAACGTGCGTGTCACGCCTGTCGCAGCCGCTTGGCGAACTCCGCCGCGGCCGCACCAGGGTCGTCCGCCTCCGTGATGGCCCGGACGACCACGACCCGGCGGGCGCCCGCCTCGAGCACCTGGTCGAGGTTGCCGAGGTCGATGCCGCCGATGGCGAACCAGGGGCGGTCGGTGCCGAGCCCTGCCGTGTACCGCACCAGGTCGAGGCCGGGGGCGTGGCGGCCGGGCTTGGTGGGGGTCGGCCAGCAGGGGCCGGTGCAGAAGTAGTCCACACCGTCCTGGACGGCGGCCGCGGCGGCCTCGGACTCCGCGTGCGTGGAACGGCCTATGAGGATGTCGTCGCCGAGGATCGCCCGGGCGGCGGGGACGGGGAGATCGCCCTGGCCGAGGTGGAGTACGTCCGAGCCGGCGGCGTGCGCGACATCCGCGCGGTCGTTGACCGCGAGGAGCCTGCCGTGCCGGGCGCAGGCCTCGGCGAACATCTTCAGATACTCCAGCTCCTCGGCCGCCTCCATGCCCTTGTCGCGCAGCTGCACGATGTCGACCCCGCCCGCCAGGACCGCGTCCAGGAACTCCGGCAGATCACCTTGGCGCTTGCGCGCGTCCGTGCACAGGTACACCCGGGCGTCGGCGAGCCTGGCGCGGGCGGTGGCGGCGGTGTCGGTCATGTGTCCCCCGTTGTGGGTGGCGTACGGGCTGCGGGTGAGCGTGCTGGACAGCGGCCGTGGCCTGCGCGCGCCGCGGCCCGTACGCCGGACGGTTTTCGGATCAGACGGCGAGCGCCTGGGCGCGGCGCTTCACCTCCGTGCCGCGATTCTCGCTCAGCGCCTGTGCGGGGGTGCCGGGCAGGGTCGGGTCGGGGGTGAACAGCCACTCCAGCATCTCTTCGACCGTGAAGCCGTCGTCCCGCAGGAGCGTCAGGGTCCCGGACAGGCCCTTGACGACCTTGTCCTCGTCGATGAAGGCGGCGGGGACGTGCAGTGCGCGGTTCTCGCCGCGGCGTACGGCGATGAGCTGGCCGTCCTTGACCAGCTGCCGCACGCGCGTCACCTCGACACCGAGCTTTTCGGCGATGTCGGGAAGGGTGAGCCAGGCGGGGACGAGAGCGTCGATCTTTGTGTCAATCTCGGTCACGGAAACCAGCCTGCCATCCCCCACTGACAGTCGGAAGCCGGACCGGTCCGACCTGGGGCGACGGACCACTGGGACGGACCGGGAGCAAGGGGCCGTCCGGGCGGTGCCTACGACGGCTGCGCCACCGCCGATTTCAGCGGCCGCGCCGGGTCCGCCAGCAGTTCCGGGTTCATCGGTGCGCCGGCCTCGATCAGTCGTCGCCCCTGGGCCAGATCCCTCGGGCGGCCCACCGCCAGCAGGGCGACGAGGCGGTTCTCGCGCAGCCAGCAGACGGTCCAGGCGGGGCCGGACGGGTCGCCGCGCCATACGGTGCGGTCGGCGGACGTGTGGTGGCCGGCGTACTGGACGAAGCGGCCGAACTGCTCGGACCAGAAGTACGGCACCGGGTCGTAGACCACCGGGGCCTCGCCGGTCGCCTCGCCGAGGATGTTCGCGGCCACCGTACGAGGGCCCTGCAGGGCGTTGTCCCAGTGGTGGACCAGAAGGCGCTCGTCATACCTTCCCGAAGGGAAGGAGGCGCAGTCGCCCACCGCGTAGACGTCCGGCGCGGAGGTGCGCAGGTGCTGGTCGGCCACGACCTCGCCGTATGCGCCGAGCTCGATGCCGGCGCCGGTGAGCCAGGCGGTGGCGGGCCGGGCGCCGATACCGACCACGACCGCACCGGCGGGCAGCCGCGAACCGTCGTCGAGCACGACCGCGCCGGGCTCGACCCGCGCCACGCGCGCGTGCGTGCGCAGTACGGCACCGCTGTCCGCGTACCAGTCCGCCATCGGCGCGGCGACCTCGGCGGGCAGCGCCCCGGCGAGCGGGCGGTCCGCGGCCTCCACGACCGTCACGGCGCAGCCCGCCTCGCGCGCGGCCGTGGCGAACTCCGCGCCGATCCAGCCCGCGCCGACGACGACGATGTCGTGCCGGCGGGCGAGCACGGGCCGCAGCCGCTCGGCGTCGTCCAGAGTGCGCAGCAGATGCACGCCGGGGACGCCCTCCGCGCCCGGCAGCGTGATCGGTTCGGCACCGGTCGCGAGGACCAGGACGTCGTACGGCACCGGCCCGGCGGCCGTGTCGAGCTCGTGCTCGTCGGGGCGGACGCCGAGGACCTCGCGCCCGAGGTGCAGCTCGATGTCGAGCGCCTCGAAGTCGACGTCGAAGGCGGAGCCCTCCGCCGTGCCGAGCAGGACGGCCTTGGACAGCGGCGGACGGTCGTACGGCTGGTGGGGCTCGGCGCCGATCAGCGTCACCGTGCCGGTGAAGCCCTGTTCCCGCAGGGCGACCGCGGTCTGCACACCGGCCATGCCCGCACCGACCACGACCACGCGCCGCGGCTGCGACAGCCCCGTCTCCTGCGTCTGCTCGCTCACCTGATCACCATAGTCAACTGACTTTCTGTCAGTCAGGGGGTGGGCTCGGTGACCTGCTCCACAACGCTCGTCCCGTTGCCCTGCTGCGACTCCCACTCCCAGGTCTCCTCCAGCCGCACCCGCCCGTCGGGCAGCTCGACGACCTTGGACTCGCAGTGCCCCGAGGACGTCGTCCCGTCCTGCTTGAGCTGCACGTACCGGAAGTCGAGCCGGTCGCCCTCCCGGGTCCCCACCAGGTACCCGCGCACGACGTCGCCGCCCGCGTACTCGGCCCAGATCTCGCCGTCCTGCTCGTGGTACGTGAACCGGGTGCGGGTACCCACCTGACCCGGTGCCTGGTCGGCTACCGGGGCGAGGACGAGGCCGTCGAGCGAGCGGGGCATGACAACAGGCTCCCTTACAGAGGCGTGGATGCAGAGGCTAGGGTGGCCAACGTAGAGCACTCGCGGGAGCCCGGACGCACCGGGCTGAGAGGGAGGCTGGCGGCCTCCGACCGTACGAACCTGATCCGGGTCATGCCGGCGAAGGGAGGGGCGCAGCGCCCGTGTCGTCATCCACAGGTACGTCGGACGTCCTCGTCATCGGGGGCGGAATCATCGGTCTGGTCACGGCCTGGCGGGCCGCGCAACGCGGCTTCGCGACCGCCGTCGTGGACCCCGAACCCGGCGGCGGGGCCGCCCAGGTGGCGGCGGGCATGCTGGCCGCCGTCACGGAACTGCACTACGGCGAGCAGACCCTGCTCGGCCTGAACCTGGCCTCGGCCCGCCGCTATCCGGACTTCGCGGCCGAGCTCACCGAGCTCACCGGCCACGACCTCGGCTACCGCCAGTGCGGCACGCTCGCCGTCGCCCTGGACGCCGACGACCGCGTCCATCTGCGGGAACTGCACGCCCTGCAACGGCAGTCGGGCCTGGACTCCGAGTGGCTGTCCGGGCGGGACTGCCGGCGCCTGGAGCCGATGCTCGCCCCGGGTGTGCGCGGCGGGCTGCGGGTCGACGGCGACCACCAGATCGACCCGCGGCGGCTCACGGGGGCGCTGGTGGCCGCGTGCGAGCGGGCGGGCGTGGTCTTCCACCGGGAGTGGGCGGAAAGGCTCGTGGTCGTACGGGACCGGGCCGCGGGAGTCGTCACGCGCGCGGGCACCGAGCTGGCCGCCGGGCAGGTGGTCCTGGCCGCGGGGAGCCTCAGCGGGCGGCTCGCGGGTGTCCCGGACGCCGTCCTGCCTCCGGTACGGCCCGTGAAGGGGCAGGTGCTGCGGCTGACCGTGCCGCAGCGGTACGCGCCGTTCCTGAGCCGGACCGTGCGCGCGGTCGTCCGCGGCAGCCATGTCTATCTGGTGCCGCGCGAGAGCGGCGAGCTGGTCGTCGGGGCGACCAGTGAGGAGCTCGGCTGGGACACGACGGTCACGGCCGGGGGCGTGTACCAGCTGCTGCGGGACGCGCACGAGCTGGTGCCCGGCATCACCGAGCTGCCGCTGACCGAGACGCGGGCCGGACTGCGCCCCGGCTCGCCCGACAACGCGCCCCTTCTCGGACCGACCGGTCTTGACGGGCTGCTGCTGGCCACCGGGCACTACCGCAACGGTGTCCTGCTGACTCCCGTCACCGGCGACGTCATGGCACATGTGCTCACGACCGGTGAACTCCCGGACGTGGCCCGCCCCTTCACCCCGAAACGCTTCGGCACAGTACTCACGGAGCAGCCCGCATGAACATCCACGGAGCAGCCGGCATGACCATCTCCGTCAACGGCGAGCCGCGCGAGGTCGAGCCCGGCACGGCTCTCGACGTCCTGGTGAAGACCCTCACGGCAGCCCCCTCCGGAGTGGCCGCCGCCCTCAACGAAACCGTCGTCCCGCGCGCGCAGTGGCCGGCCACACCCCTCTCCGAGGGGGACCGTGTCGAAGTCCTCACCGCCGTCCAAGGAGGCTGACCCATGGCCGACGATCCCTTTGTCCTGGGTGGTACGACCTTCACGTCCCGGCTGATCATGGGCACCGGGGGTGCGCCCAGCCTCGACGTGCTGGAGCGGGCGCTGGTGGCTTCCGGAACGGAGCTGACCACGGTGGCCATGCGGCGGGTGAATCCCGATGTGCACGGGTCCGTGCTGTCGGTGCTGGACCGGCTGGGGATTCGGGTGCTGCCGAACACCGCGGGGTGTTTCACCGCGGGTGAGGCCGTGCTCACGGCCCGGCTGGCGCGGGAGGCGCTCGGGACGGAGCTGGTCAAGCTGGAGGTCATCGCCGACGAGCGGACGCTGCTGCCGGATCCGATCGAGCTGCTGGAGGCGGCTCAGACGCTGGTGGACGACGGGTTCACGGTGCTGCCGTACACGAACGACGATCCCGTGCTGGCGCGGAAGCTTCAGGACGTGGGCTGTGCCGCGATCATGCCGCTGGGATCGCCGATCGGGTCGGGGCTCGGGATTCGCAATCCGCACAACTTCCAGTTGATCGTGGAGCACGCGCGTGTGCCGGTGATTCTGGATGCGGGGGCCGGTACGGCGTCGGACGCGGCGTTCGCGATGGAGCTGGGGTGCGCGGGTGTGATGCTCGCCTCGGCCGTGACGCGGGCGCAGGAGCCGGTGCTGATGGCGGACGCCATGCGGCATGCCGTGGAGGCGGGACGGCTGGCGTTCCGGGCGGGGCGGATTCCGCGGCGGCACTTCGCGGAGGCGTCTTCTCCTGTGGAGGGGATCGCCGCGTTGGATCCTGAACGGCCCGCGTTCTAGGTTCGTGGGTTGCGTCACAGGTGCGCTTCAAGTGGGCCCTCAACAAGGCTGAACGGGGCGGTGTGTCGGTGGCGGCTCGTACACTCGCCTGCGTGGACACGACCCTTCAGGACCCTCTCGTCGGGCAGTTGCTCGACGGCCGTTATCGCGTCGACGCGAGGATCGCGGTCGGCGGGATGGCCACGGTCTACCGGGCCGTGGACACCCGTCTGGACCGGGTCCTCGCGCTCAAGGTGATGCATCCGACGCTCGCGACGGACGGCACGTTCGTCGAGCGGTTCATCCGCGAGGCCAAGTCGGTCGCCCGGCTCGCCCACCCCAACGTCGTCCAGGTGTTCGACCAGGGCGCCGACGGGTCGTACGTCTACCTGGCCATGGAGTACGTCTCCGGCTGCACCCTGCGTGATGTGCTGCGCGAGCGCGGGGCACTGCAGCCGCGGGCCGCGCTGGACATCCTGGAGCCGGTCCTCGCCGCGCTCGGCGCCGCGCACCGCGCCGGGTTCGTGCACCGCGACATGAAGCCGGAGAACGTCCTGATAGGGGACGACGGCCGGGTCAAGGTCGCCGACTTCGGGCTGGTCCGGGCGGTGGACACGGTCACCAGCACCACCGGCTCCGTCCTCGGCACGGTGTCCTACCTCGCACCGGAGCAGATCGAGCAGGGCAGCGCCGACCCCCGTGTCGACGTGTACGCGTGCGGTGTCGTGCTGTACGAGATGCTGACCGGCGCCAAGCCGCACTCCGGGGACTCCCCCGCCCAGGTGCTCTACAAGCACATCCACGACGACGTCCCGCCGCCCTCGGCCGCCGTGCCGGGCCTGGCGTACGAGCTGGACGAGCTGGTCGCCTCGGCGACATCGCGCACCCCGGACGTCCGCCCGCACGACGCGGTGGCGCTGCTCGCCCGGGTCCGCGAGGCGCGTGGCGCGCTCGGCGCGGACCAGCTCGACGCGATGCCGCCGCAGGCGCTCACCGCGGAACACGACAACGCCGACGACCGTACGAGTGTGATCCCGCGCGCACTGACCGCGCTGCGGCAGCTGCCCGTCAACGAGGACGACCAGCCCCCACTCAACCGGACCAGCCGGTTCCAGGCCCCGCCGGCTCCGCCGCGTTCGGCCCCGCCCCGGCGCACGCTGTTCACGATCATCGCCGCCGTCCTGCTGGTGCTCGGCGTCGGCACGGGCGTCTGGTACATCAATTCCGGCCAGTTCACCAAGGTCCCGCCGCTGCTGGCGAAGACCGAGGCCGAGGCCAAGGACCGGCTCGCGAACGCCGGGCTCGAGGTCGGGCAGATCGAGCACGCCTACAGCGACACCGTGAAGCGCGGCACGGTCATCAGCACCGACCCGGCGCCGGGCGCCCGGATCCGGCACAACGACTCCGTCGCACTCACCATCTCCGACGGCCCGCAGACGGTGAAGGTGCCCGATCTGGCGGGCTACCGGCTGGACAAGGCGCGCGACCTGCTGAAGGACAGCGGGCTGGAGCCGGGCATGGTGACCCGGGAGTTCAGCGACGACGTCACCAAGGGGTTCGTGATCGGCTCGGACCCGCAGACGGGCACTCAGACCCGCGCGGGCACGGCGATCGCGCTCACCGTCAGCAAGGGCAGCCCGGTGGACGTCCCGGACGTCACCGGCCGCGACCTGGACGACGCCCGAAGCGAGCTCCAGGAGGCCGGCCTCAAGGTGCGCATCGCGTCCCAGCGGGTCAACTCGGAGTACGACGCGGGCCAGGTCGCCCGGCAGTCGCCGCAGGCCGACAGCCAGGCCGCCGAGGGCGACACGGTGACGCTGACGCTGTCCAAGGGCCCGGAGATGGTCGAGGTTCCGGACGTGGTCGGTGACAGCGTCGACGAGGCCAGGCAGCAGCTGGAGGACGCCGGCTTCCAGGTCGACGAGGACCGCGGTCTGCTCGGGCTGTTCGGCGACGAGGTGAAGGGCCAGTCGGTGGAGGGCGGCGACACGGCTCCCAAGGGGTCGACGATCACCATCGAGATCGGCTGACGGGGCACGCGCGGGGACATGACACCCTGAACGCGTGAAGAGCCAACACCCCTCCCGCAATCCCGTCGGCGGTCACGTCCCCGTCGCCGGCGGTCTGCACTCCGTAGGCCTGACGTACGCCCACGACCTCAAGGCCGAGACCGTGCAGGTCTTCGTCGCCAACCCGCGCGGCTGGGCCACACCCGTCGGGAATCCGGCGCAGGACGAGGCGTTCCGGGAGGTATGCACGGCGGAGTCGATACCGGCCTATGTGCATGCGCCGTACCTGATCAACTTCGGCTCGCACACCGAGGCCACCGTGGAGAGGTCGGTGGAGTCGCTGCGGCACTCGCTGCGGCGCGGGCGGGAGATCGGCGCACGGGGCGTGGTCGTGCACACCGGGAGCGCGACCGGTGGCCGGGACCGCTCGGTGGCCCTGAAGCAGGTACGGGAGTACCTGCTGCCGCTGCTGGACGAGCTCACCCATGACGACGATCCGTATCTGCTGCTGGAGTCCACGGCGGGACAGGGCGCCTCCCTGTGTTCGCGCACCTGGGACTTCGGGCCGTACTTCGAGGCCCTGGACGCCCATCCGAAGCTGGGGGTCTGTCTCGACACCTGCCATGTCTTCGCCGCCGGACACGATCTGACCGGCCCGAACGGCATGCACCAGACGCTGGACCTGCTGGTGGACACGGTCGGCGAGGGCCGGCTGAAACTGATCCATGCCAACGACTCCAAGGACGTGGCGGGCGCGCACAAGGACCGGCACGAGAACATCGGCGCCGGACGCATCGGCGAGGACCCGTTCCGGGCGCTGATGACCCACCCCGCCACCGAGGGCGTACCGCTGATCATCGAGACACCCGGCGGCAAGGAAGGGCACGCGGCGGACGTGGCCCGGCTGAAGAGGCTCAGGGACGACGGCTGACGCCGAAGGTCACAGCTCGGGGCCGTCCCCGGGCTCCTCCTGGTAGGAGTAGCGCTGTTCCTTCCAGGGGTCGCCGATGTTGTGGTAGCCGCGTTCCTCCCAGAAGCCGCGGCGGTCGGCGGTCATGTACTCCACACCGCGGACCCACTTGGGGCCCTTCCAGGCGTACAGGTGCGGGACGATGAGCCGCAGCGGGAAGCCGTGCTCCGCGGTCAGCAGTTCGCCGTCCTTGTGGGTGGCGAAAATCGTGCGCTCGGACGCGAAGTCCGACAGGCGCAGATTGGAGCTGAAGCCGTACTCCGCCCACACCATCACATGGGTGACATTCGGGGCAGGCGGGGCGATCTCCAGGATGGTCCGCGCGGGGATTCCACCCCACTCCGCGCCGAGCATGCTGAACTTCGTGACGCAGTGCAGATCGGCCACTACGGTGGTGTGGGGCAGGGCCGTGAACTCGTCGTGGTTCCAGCAGTGCTTCTCACCGTCGGCGGTGGCGCCGAAGACCCTGAACTCCCAGCGTTCGGGCCGGAACTTGGGTACCGGCCCGTAGTGCGTGACCGGCCAGCCGCGCTGCACTCGCTGCCCCGGCGGAAGCTCGCACTGTGCTGCTTCTCCAGATTCGCGCCCCACCGGATGACCCATGGCTCCATCCTGACAGACCCGGCGCAGTGCACTTGACCAGCCCGGTCCAGAATCGGGCAACCCATACTAAGCATGGACTTACTTACTAAGTCCCCACTTACTGGACGATCTTCGACACTCGGTGCAATCATGCGGCGGCAACCTCCCATTCCCCACGCGGAAGGAGCCGCTGCCATGCAGGGCGACCCCGAGGTCATCGAGTTTCTCAACGAGCAGCTCACCGGCGAGCTGACCGCGATCAACCAGTACTTCCTGCACGCGAAGATGCAGGAGAACCTCGGCTGGTACAAGCTCGCGAAGTACACCCGGAGCGAGTCGTTCGACGAGATGAAGCACGCCGAGATGCTCACCGACCGGATCCTGTTCCTGGAGGGACTGCCCAACTACCAGCGGCTGTTCCACGTACGGGTGGGGCAGACCGTCAAGGAGATGTTCGAGGCGGACCGGCAGGTCGAGGTGGAGGCGATGGACCGGCTCAAGCGCGGTATCGAGGTGATGCGCAACAAGGGCGACATCACGTCCGCGAACATCTTCGAGTCGATCCTCGCGGACGAGGAACACCACATCGACTATCTCGACACCCAGCTGGATCTGGTGGAGAAGCTCGGTGAGGCGCTGTACATCTCGCAGCTGGTCGAGCAGCCGGACAGCTGAGCGACCGCCCGAAGGCTACGCGGCCTCGTCCAGGCCTGCGACCTCGGACAGCACCGGCTTGCCCTGGTCGGCCAGCTCCCGGCGCGGGCACGCGCCCCTGCCGAGGAGCGCCTGGATCCGGCGTACGCACGAGCCGCAGTCGGTCCCCGCCTTGCAGGCCGACGCTATCTGGCGTGGGGTGCAGGCGCCGTTCTCCGCGTGCTGCTTGACCTGCTGCTCGGTGATGCCGAAGCAACTGCAGACGAACACGCGGTCCACCTCCCGCCGGGATCAAAGGGTCGTGCCGTAACCGATGGAGCACGGGCCCGCTTGATCGGTGAGGCAAACCTAACCTTACCCGTCACGGGGGTGCCGTAAAAGTGGGAGGGGGCGCGGATCGTATGTGATCCGCGCCCCACCACACCGTCCGTAACGGGTCGACAACAGGTCGACCGCTACTGGTCCCGGTACATCTCCGCGACGAGGAACGCCAGGTCCAGCGACTGGCTGCGGTTCAGCCGCGGGTCGCAGGCCGTCTCGTAGCGCTGGTGCAGATCGTCGACGAAGATCTCGTCGCCGCCGCCCACGCACTCGGTGACGTCGTCGCCGGTCAGCTCCACGTGGATGCCGCCCGGGTGGGTGCCCAGCGCCTTGTGGACCTCGAAGAAGCCCTTGACCTCGTCGAGCACGTCGTCGAAGCGGCGGGTCTTGTGACCGGAGGCCGCCTCGAAGGTGTTGCCGTGCATCGGGTCGGTCACCCAGGCCACGGTCGCGCCGGACGCGGTGACCTTCTCGACCAGCTCGGGCAGCCTGTCGCGGACCTTGTCGGCGCCCATGCGGACGATGAAGGTCAGCCGGCCGGGCTCCCGCTCGGGGTCGAGGCGGTCGATGTACTGCAGTGCCTCCTCCGCCGTCGTCGTCGGGCCGAGCTTGACGCCGATCGGGTTGCGGATCTTCGACGCGAACTCGATGTGCGCGCCGTCCAGCTGGCGGGTGCGCTCACCGATCCACACCATGTGCCCGGAGACGTCGTACAGCTGCCCCGTACGTGAATCGACCCTGGTCAGCGCGGACTCGTAGTCGAGCAGCAGCGCCTCGTGCGAGGAGTAGAACTCGACGGTCTTGAACTCCTCCGGGTCGGCCCCGCAGGCGTGCATGAAGTTCAGCGCCTGGTCGATCTCGCGCGCCAGCTGCTCGTAGCGCTGCCCGGACGGGGACGACTTCACGAAGTCCTGGTTCCAGGCGTGCACCTGGCGCAGGTCGGCGTAGCCGCCGGTGGTGAAGGCGCGCACCAGGTTGAGCGTGGAGGCGGACGCGTGGTACATCCGCTTCAGGCGCTCGGGGTCCGGGACGCGGGCCGCCTCCGTGAAGTCGAAGCCGTTGACGGAGTCGCCGCGGTAGGACGGCAGCGTCACGCCGTCACGGGTCTCGGTCGGCTTGGAGCGCGGCTTGGAGTACTGGCCGGCGATCCGGCCCACCTTCACGACGGGCACGGACGCGGCGTACGTCAGCACCGCGCCCATCTGGAGCAGGGTCTTGAGCTTGTTGCGGATCTGGTCCGCGGACACCGCGTCGAAGGCTTCGGCGCAGTCGCCGCCCTGGAGGAGGAACGCCTCTCCCTTGGCGACGGCCGCCATCCGGGCGCGCAGCTGGTCGCACTCGCCCGCGAAGACGAGCGGCGGATACGACTCGAGGTCCGCGATCACTGCGCGCAGAGCCTCGGCGTCGGGGTACTCGGGCTGCTGCGCCGCGGGCAGGTTTCGCCAGGTGTTGCCAGCGCTCGCGCTGGTCTTAGCGTTCACGGTCACGACGTCAACATTACGGGGTGATGTCCGGCTTCCGGCCCGGTGCCCAGCAAATGAGACACCAGTTACGGTCTGCGGACATGGGGTAGGGTGCGACTCATGTTCGCGCACTCGCACCAGACCTGGTGGTGGACCGCTTCTCCGGCGGCCCACTGACTGCGCGTACCCAAGACTTCGCGAAGGCCGCCCGAGGGGCGGCCTTCGGTGTTTTCGCGACCGGGCCGCTCCTCTCTCAGAGACCCTCACAGAAGGAGCTCCCGTGAACCTGCTCGAACTGCTCGACGATCCCCGCCCCTTCGCCCTGCTCCGCCGCCGCGCTCCCGGCCACGACCACGATGTGGTGGAGCTGCTGCTCGGCCCGGTCAGGACGTACGACCGGCTCGCCGACCTCCCCGACGAGGGCCTGGCCCTGGTGCCCTTCCGTCAGATCCGCGAGCGTGGCTTCGACGTCCGTGACGACGGCACACCGCTGGTGGCGCTGATGCCGGAGGAGACGTACGAGATCCCGCTCGCCGAGGCCCTGACCCGGCTCCCCGCGCACGAGGTGCGGGTCGAGGGCGGCGGGTTCGACGTCGGCGACGAGGAGTACGCGGAGATCGTCGGGCGGGTGCTGCGGGAGGAGATCGGGCGGGGGGAGGGCGCGAACTTCGTGATCCGGCGGACGTACGGGGGCCGGATCCCGGGGTTCGGCAGGGCCGATGCCCTCGCTCTCTTCCGGCGGCTCCTCGAGGGCGAGCGGGGCGCGTACTGGACGTTCGTCGTGCACACCGGGGACCGGACGCTGGTCGGCGCCAGCCCGGAGGTGCACGTACGGATGTCCGGCGGCACGGTCGTGATGAACCCGATCAGCGGGACGTACCGCTATCCCGCCGAAGGGCCGACGCCCGAGCACCTGCTCGGCTTCCTCGCCGACGGCAAGGAGACCGAGGAGCTGTCGATGGTCGTCGACGAGGAGCTGAAGATGATGTGCACCGTCGGCGACATGGGCGGGGTCGTCGTCGGGCCGCGGCTGAAGGAGATGGCGCACCTCGCGCACACCGAGTACGAGCTGCGCGGGCGGTCGTCGCTGGATGTGCGGGAGGTGCTGAAGGAGACCATGTTCGCGGCGACCGTGACCGGCTCACCCGTGCAGAACGCCTGCCGGGTCATCGAGCGGCACGAGACCGGCGGGCGGGGTTACTACGCCGGTGCGCTGGCGCTGACCGGGCGCGACGCCGGGGGTGCCCAGACCCTCGACTCCCCCATCCTCATCCGCACCGCCGACATCGACACGGACGGGCGGCTGCGGGTGCCGGTCGGCGCGACGCTGGTACGGGGCTCGGACCCGGCGGGCGAGGTCGCGGAGACGCACGCGAAGGCGGCGGGCGTGCTGGCGGCTCTGGGGGTACGGCCGTCCAGGCCGCGCGAGGAGCGGGCGCGGCCCCGGCTGGCCGACGACCCTCGGGTGCGGGCGGCGCTGGACGGGCGGCGGGCCGCGCTCGCGCCCTTCTGGCTGCGGATGCAGAAGAGGTCGGACGCCCTGGCGGGCCACGCGCTGGTCGTCGACGGCGAGGACACCTTCACGGCCATGCTCGCGCATGTGCTGCGGTCGTCGGGGCTCACGGTCACCGTGCGGAGGTACGACGAGCCGGGGCTGCGGGATGCCGTGCTCGCGCACGGAGGGCCGCTCGTGCTCGGCCCCGGGCCCGGTGACCCGTCCGACCTGACCGATCCCAAGATGCGGTTTCTCCGGGACCTCACCGCCGAGGTGATCCGGGAACACCGGCACGGTGTGCTCGGTGTGTGCCTCGGGCACGAGCTGATCGCGGCCGAGCTGGGCCTGGAGATCGTACGGAAGGACGTGCCGTACCAGGGGGCGCAGACGACGATCGACCTGTTCGGGCGGGCCGAGACCGTCGGCTTCTACAACAGCTTCGTGGCGCGCTGCGACGACGAGGCGGCCGGGGAGCTGGCCGCGCACGGCATCGAGCTCAGCCGGAGCGCGACCGGCGAGGTGCACGCGCTGCGCGGGCCACGTCGTGCCGGAGGCGCGCCGATGAATGCCGTCGCCGGGGTGCAGTTCCACCCGGAGTCGGTGCTGACGCTGAACGGCGCCGCGGTCGTGGAGCAGCTGGTCGGTCAGCTGCGCGGCACCAGCACGTTCTCGGAGCGGCGGCCCGCCGTGTAGTCGAGGACGTTGCGCACCGTCGTCTCGACGATCTGGCCGACCGCCTCCTGCGTGTAGTACGCCTGGTGTGAGGTGACCAGGACGTTCGGGAAGGTGACGAGGCGGGCCAGGGTGTCGTCCTCGATGGCCTCCAGGGACTTGTCGAGGAAGAACAGGCCCGCCTCCGCCTCGTACACGTCGAGGCCGACCCCCGTGAAGCGGCCTGCGCGCAGTTCACGTACGAGGGCAGCGGTGTCGATGAGGCCGCCGCGGCTGGAATTCACCAGGATCACGTCGTTCTTCATCGTCTTCAGGGCGTCCGCGTCGATGAGGTGCTGGGTTTCCGGCATGAGGGGGACGTGCAGGGTGACCAGGTCGGACTCGGCGAGCAGTTGTTCCTTGGGGACGTACCGCATGCCGAGCTGCATGCACGTGGGGTTCTCGGCGATGTCCCAGCCGAGCAGCCGCATGCCGAAGCCGTGCGCGATCCGGGCGAACGCCTCGCCGATCTTGCCGGTGCCGAGGACGCCCGCGGTGCGGCCGTGCATGTCGCGGCCCATCAGGCCGTCGAGACGGAAGTCGAAGTCGCGGGTGCGGGTGGAGGCGCGGACGATACGGCGGTTGACCGCCATGGCGAGGGTCCAGGCGAACTCGGCGACCGCGTACGGGGAGTAGTACGAGACACGGGCGACCGTCATGCCGAGGCGTTCGGCGACGGTGAGGTCGATGTTGTTGAAGCCGGTGGAACGCTGGGCGATCATGCGGGTTCCGGCGGCGGCGAGGGCCTCCAGGACGCGCGGGCCGAGATCGGCGTTGACGCTGGTGGAGATCACCTCGTGGCCGGCAGCGATGGGGACGGTGTCCTCGTTGAGGAAGACGTCCAGGCAGCGGACCTCGTGGTGGGCCTGGAAGGCCTGCTCGATCAGGGGCTTTTCGTCGGCCTGTACGCCGAAGGCCAGGATCTCCACGGGTGCCCTCCGGGGATTCACCGGAATTGTTGCCGTACGAGGCGAATATACGGGGCTGTGGGTGGGCGTGCTCGGGGGTCGGTTCGCTCACCGGCGCCGAGAGGGGGCCGCCTGAGCGGCGGCGAGGACGACCACAGCGTGCTCGGGCGACCCCGCATCCGTACCCCGGCCCGCCCGGCCGCCGCCCGGACCAGCGCGGTGAGCGCACGTGCCTGGGCGGATCCGGGCGGGCAGGGCCGTGCCGTCGCGCACGACGGGCCGGACAGTGGCGAGTTGACGAGGTGTCAGCCGAAGAACACCCCGACCTCCTCGTAGAGCTTCAGGTCGACCGTCTTCAGCCGGGCCGTGGCCTCGGCGATCGGGACACGGACGATGTCCGTGCCGCGCAGGGCGACCATCGTGCCGAAGTCGCCGTCGCGGACGCAGTCGATGGCGTGCAGTCCGAAGCGGGTGGCGAGCCAGCGGTCGAAGGCGCTGGGGGTGCCGCCGCGCTGGACGTGCCCGAGGACCGTGGTGCGGGCCTCCTTACCGGTCCGTTTCTCGATCTCCTTGGCCAGCCACTCGCCGACGCCGGACAGTCGCACATGCCCGAAGGAGTCGAGGGACTCGTCCTTGAGCACCATGTCGCCGTCCTTCGGCACGGCCCCTTCCGCGACGACCACGATGGGCGCGTACGACGCCTTGAAGCGGGAGGTCACCCAGGCGCACACCTGGTCGACGTCGAAGCGCTGTTCGGGGATGAGGATGACGTTGGCGCCGCCGGCCAGTCCCGAGTGGATCGCTATCCAGCCGGTGTGACGGCCCATCACCTCGACGACCAGGACGCGCATATGGGACTCGGCAGTGGTGTGCAGCCGGTCGATGGCCTCGGTCGCGATGCCGACCGCCGTGTCGAAGCCGAAGGTGTAGTCCGTGGCGGACAGGTCGTTGTCGATCGTCTTCGGGACCCCGACGCAGGGCACGCCGTACTCGTCGGACAGCCGCGCGGCGACGCCCAGGGTGTCCTCGCCGCCGATCGTGATGAGCGCGTCGACCTCCTGCTTGGCGAGGTTCTCCTTGATCCGTGCGATACCGCCCTCGTGCTGGAACGGATTGGTGCGCGAGGAGCCGAGGATGGTGCCGCCGCGGGGCAGGATGCCGCGCACGGCCGGGATGCCGAGGCGCATGAGGTCACCGTCGAGCGGACCGCGCCAGCCGTCCCGGAAGCCGACGAAGTCATAGCCGTACTCCTGCACGCCCTTACGGACGATGGCCCGGATGACGGCGTTGAGCCCGGGGCAGTCGCCGCCTCCGGTCAGTACTCCGACCCGCATGGAATTGTCCCTTCGCCGCGGTGGTCGTATGCCCTGCGAGCACGCTAATGGTGATGCAGGTCACTACGGCATGGTCCGTGCGGGCAATTCCGGGGAATGGCCCAGCGGTTGGGGCCACGTGGCTCACTCCTCGGAGCCCAGGCGGCTCACTCCTCGTCGAGTCCGCGCTCTATCGCGTACCGCACCAGCTCCACCCGGTTGTGCAACTGGAGCTTGCCGAGGGTGTTCTGGACGTGGTTCTGCACCGTGCGGTGGGAGATCACCAGTCGTTCCGCGATCTGCTTGTAGCTCAGGCCCTTGGCGACCAGCCGCAGCACCTCGGTCTCGCGTTCGGTCAGCCGCGGCGCCCTGGGCTCGTCGGTGTCCGGTCCCGCGCCGGGTGCCGGGTCGGAGGCGAGGCGGCGGTACTCGCCGAGGACCAGGCCGGCGAGGCCCGGTGTGAAGACCGGGTCGCCGACCGCCGTGCGGCGCACCGCGTCCAGCAGTTCTTCGGTGGAGGCCGACTTCAGCAGATAGCCGGTGGCACCGGACTTCACGGCCTCCAGTACGTCGGCGTGCTCGCCGCTCGCGGACAGGACCAGGACCCGCAGGGCGGGGTTGTGGGCCACCAGCTCCTTGCAGACCTGGACGCCGGGCTTGGCGGGCAGATTGAGGTCGAGGACGAGAACGTCGGGTGCGGCGGCCTTGGCGCGCCGGACCGCCTGTTCGCCGTCGCCCGCGGTGGCGACCACCTCGAAGCCGGACTCGGTCAGGTCGCGGGCGACGGCATCGCGCCACATGGGGTGGTCGTCGACCACCATCACCTTGATCGTGCCCTGGTGCTCACTCATCGCCGCCCCCGCGCCATCGTCGTGTCCTTCGGTACCTTCAGCTCGACTTCCGTGCCCTGTCCAGGGGTTGAGACCAGTTCGGCCGTGCCGCCCAGGTCGCGCAGCCGGCCGCGGATCGACAGGGCCACCCCGAGCCGCCCCTCACCCTCGGCCTGGGCGAGCCGGCCCTCGGGAATGCCCGGGCCGTCGTCGCGTACGGTCACGATCACCGAGTCGGGTTCGTCCTCGACGAGGATCCAGGCCCGGGCGCCCTCCCCGGCGTGCTTGCGGACGTTGTCCAGGGCGGCCGCGACGGCCGCGGCCAGCTCCCGCGCGGCATTCGGCGGCAGCAGCACAGGCGCACCGGGCTCGGCGAGGCTGGTCCGGGCGCCGGCGTACGGGACGAGCAGCGCGCGCACATCGACCGGGCCGTCGTCCTCCGGCTCCTCGACGGTGCGTACGACCGCCCCCTCGGCGGTGTCCTCCGACACCCGGGGGACGGGCACCAGCCCGCCGGAGACCAGGGTGCGCAGCGCCACCTCCTGCTCGCCGGCCAGCCGGCCCAGCTCGGCCGCCTCACCGCCGATCACCGCTCCGCGCCGCTGCACCATCGCCAGCACCTGGAGGACGCTGTCATGGATGTCCCGGGCGAGCCGTTCCCGCTCGCGGGTCGCGGCCTCGATCTCCAGGGCGCGGGCGAGGGTGCGCTCGGAGGCGCGGGCGACCTCCACGACGTAGCCGATGGCGATGGAGGCGATCCAGACGAGCAGCACCATGTGGACGGTGTCGCGGGTCGGTACGCCGGACCGGTGGACCAGGTTGGCGGCGGCGACCAGCGTGGAGGCGAAGGCCGCCCAGCGCCAGCCCCCCTTGATCGCGAACGCCAGCACGGCACCCGCGGTCCAGATCGACGGCAGGGTCGGCGCACTGGCGTCGATCCGCTCGGGGGTCTCGGCGACCCGGGTGAGCAGGATGCCGGTCAGGGCAATGGCGAGGTCGACGGTGAGGAAGGGCTTGGTGCAGCTCGCGGCGCTCGCGACCCTGGGCAGGGTGGCCAGGGTCCAGACGGCCAGTACCGCGAAGTAGGCGATGGCCACCCGAGGGCGGGCGACCTCGTCGTACGCGCTGATGAAGAGCCCGATCGCGTACACCATCGTCAGGACGCGGTAGCCCATGAGCGCACGCCACAGCGGCTGCTCGACCGACATCCTCATGACGCGCTCACGCCTGGCCATGTCCCCCCACCCCGGCTCGGCCCGTCCCTGCTGGAAGGCCTGTTCCTACTGGTCGGCCTGATCCTTTTCCTTCTGCGCCTGTTCCTTCTCGGCCTGCGCGAGCGCGGCCTTGGCCGCCTTGGCCGCTTCCTTCTCCGCCTTGGCCGCCTCCGCGATCTGCCGCTTGGCGGCGGTCGCGTACATGTCGACGTACTCCTGGCCGGAGAGCTTCATGATTTCGTACATGACCTCGTCGGTCACCGCGCGGAGCACGAATCGGTCGTGCTCCATGCCCTGGTAGCGGCGGAAGTCCAGCGGCTTGCCGATGCGGATGCCCGGCCGCATCAGCTTCGGCATGACCTTCCCGGGCGGCTGGATCTTCTCCGTGTCGATCATCGCGACCGGGATGACGGGCGCGCCGGTGGCCAGCGCCACGCGCGCGAGGCCGCCGGGCTTGCCGCGGTAGAGGCGACCGTCCGGCGAGCGGGTGCCCTCCGGATAGATGCCGAACAGCTCACCGCGCTCGATGACCTCGATCCCGCTCCTGATCGCCGCCTCGCCCGCGCCGCGGGCCCCGGAGCGGTCCACCGGCAGCTGGCCGAGGCCCTTGAAGATGGCGGCGGTCAGCCGGCCCTTGATGCCGGGGGTCGTGAAGTACTCGGCCTTCGCGATGAAGGTGACCTTGCGGTCGAGGACCGCGGGCAGGAAGAACGAGTCGGAGAAGGAGAGGTGATTGCTCGCAAGGATCGCGGGGCCCTCGGCGGGTACGTTCTCCAGGCCCTCCACCCAGGGCCGGAAGACGAGCTTCAGCGGACCCCCGACGGAAACCTTCATCGCGCCGTACAACAACCGAGTGCCTCCTGTGTCTGTAAATCAGACCTTAACCCGGCGGCCGGGCGAAGAGGCCGACGGCCCTGGTCGGTGTCAGTGCGGTCGCGTACGGTGATGCACACCTGGACTCGTTCTCGCCCCTCTCATGAACAGGAGACCGAAGGTGCCGGTCCTTCCTGGAGCCGAGCCGTACCGCCATGACGGCGGGGAGGTCGGCGTCCTGCTCTGCCACGGCTTCACCGGTTCACCCCAGTCACTGCGCCCCTGGGCGGAGTATCTCGCCGGGCACGGTCTGACCGTCGCCCTGCCGCTGCTTCCCGGGCACGGCACACGCTGGGAGGACATGCAGCTCACGGGCTGGCAGGACTGGTACGCCGAGGTGGACCGCGAGCTGCGTGCCCTGCGCGAGCGCTGCGCGCAGGTGTTCGTGTTCGGTCTGTCCATGGGCGGCGCCCTGGCCTTGCGGCTCGCCGCCAGGCACGGGGACGCGGTCAGCGGCGTCGTGGTCGTCAACCCGGGGAACAAGGTGCACGGCCTGTCGGCGTACGCCCTTCCGGTGGCCCGGCATCTCGTCCGGACGACGAAGGGCATCACCAGCGACATAGCCAAGCCGGGCGTGGAGGAGATCGGCTACGACCGGGTGCCACTGCACGCGGCGCACTCCCTGCGGATCTTCTTCCGCCTGGTCGACGGCGAGTTGCCGCAGGTCACCCAGCCGCTGCTGCTTCTGCACAGCCCGCAGGACCATGTGGTGCCGCCGGCCGACTCGGCGCGCATCCTCAGCCGGGTCTCGTCGACGGACGTGACGGAGCTGCTGCTGGAACAGAGCTACCACGTGGCGACGTTGGACCACGATGCGGACCGGATCTTCGAGGAGAGTCTCGCGTTCATCGGCCGGCTCGCACCCAGTGTCGGCAAGGAAGGGACGGCGGCAGGTGGCTGAGCACGACTCCGACCGCGAGGACCGCGAGGAGCGCGACGAGCGGCAGGAGCGGGAGGACCGCACCGGCCGGCCGGACCGGGAGCATCGCGAGTCCGGCGAGCAGAACGTGCCGTTCGACGAGGAGGCCGCCTGGGCGGCGATCGTCGCCGGATACGGGGACGAGCCGCCGGACCCGCCGGGCGCCAAGCCGTTCAAGTCGGTCGAGGACCTGGCGCTGCTGGAGCCCGAGACCAACGACAGCAAGGGCAGCAAGGGCGACACGGCCCAGAATGAGCCGGAGCCCAAGCAGGAGACGCCCAAGCCGCTCGGCAGCTCCGTCAGCTTCGCCCCCGGCGTGAGCGGCGGTCCGCGCGACTACAGCCTGCAGGAGCCGTCCGACGACGACCTCGGTGAGGACGACGAGGGCCACTTCGTGCCGCCGGAGCCGCCGCCGCTGCCCTCCGCCGACGCCACCGCCAAGTTCGCGTGGCTGGGTGTGATCGGCGGCCCCGTGCTGTTTCTGCTGGCGGTGCTGCTCGGCTGGGACATGACGTGGTGGCTGACCACACTCGGCATCGGCGGCTTCCTGGGCGGCTTCGCGACGCTGGTGATGCGGATGCGCACGGACGACGAGGACGACGACGATCCGGGTCGGGGCGCGGTGGTCTGACCCGCTTACGCCGGTGGAATTCTGAGGGCGGCCAGGACCGGAAGGTGATCCGTGGCCGCCCTCAAGTCCCGCTCCGTCACACCCCGGTATCCCCACGGAACACCACAGCCCAGGACCTCGATGCCCTCGGTCGCGAAGATCGCGTCGATGCGCTGATGGGGGTCGGTCGGTGTCGAGGTGTACTCGCTGCCCCAGGGCGCGACGGCCCAGCAGTCCTGGAGGCTGTCGGCCAGGCGTCGGAAGGTGGGCCCGCCGGGGCGTTCGTTGAGGTCGCCGCCGGCGATGGCGTGCTCGGCACCCAGCCCGGCGAGCCGGTCCAGGAGCATGCCGCCCTGCGCGGACCGCTCGTCCTTCTGCAGCGAGAGATGGCAGCTCAGGACACCGATGCGGGCGCCGCCGAAGCGGACCACCGCGGTCGCGAAACCTCGCCGGTGCAGGCCGGGGGTGAGCGGCAGCAGGACGTCCTCGGTGCGCTCGACCGTGGCGCGCAGGGAGCACAGCAGGGCGGGCCCCGCCGCGGGGGCGCCGCCCGAGAGGATCACCTGTCCCGACGCGGCCGCGAGCCGGGCCAGCTTCTTGCGCCAGCGGAAGAACCGCGGGGCCTCCTGAACGAGGACGAGGTCGGGCTCGCAGGCACTGATCACCCGGGCGAGCGCGTCGGTGTCGTCGCGCATGGAGCGGATGTTGTAGCTGAGCACCCGGATCACGGCCGAACCGTCGGCTCCGGTACCGGAGTTGGGCAGCGGACTCGTCGTCATGGCGATCAAGATACGACGGGGCCCGCCGTCCCCGGGCGGGGCTCGGCGGGCACGGTCGTACCGGACTGCGGCGTCACATGATCGGGTCGGGCTCGCGGGCCAGGTCCGCGGCGCCGACCAGGCCGGCCTTGTTGCCGAGCTGGGCGGCGATCACATCGGCGACCGGGCGCCAGTTGCCGCCGACCAGCCAGCGCTTGTACGACTTGCGGATGGGGTCGAGGACCAGCTCGCCCTCCTCCGACAGGCCGCCGCCGACGATGAAGGCGGACGGGTCGAAGAGGGAGGCCAGGTCGGCGAGGCCGGCGCCGGCCCAGCGGGCGAGCTCGCGGTAGGAGTCGACGGCGACCGGGTCGCCCTGGCGGGCGGCCATGGAGATGTGCTTGCCCTCGATGCCCTCGGGGGTGCCGTCACCGAGGGAGAGCAGCACCTCGGCGTTCTCGGGGGTGGCGTTGGCGCGCTGCTTGGCGTACCGGACGAGCGCGCGCCCGGAGGCATACTGCTCCCAGCAGCCCTGCGAGCCGCAGCCGCACAGCAGGCCGTCCGGCACCATCCGGATGTGACCGAACTCGGCGGCCACGCCGTAGTGCCCGCGGCGCAGCTTGTTGCCGATGATGATGCCGCCGCCGAGGCCGGTGCCGAGCGTGATGCAGATGACGTTGCGGTGGCCCTTGCCCGCGCCGAACTTGTACTCGCCCCAGGCTGCGGCGTTGGCGTCGTTCTCCACGACGACGGGCAGGTCGACGCGCGCCTCGACCTTCTCCTTCAGCGGCTCCTGGCGCCAGTCGATGTTGGGGGCGAAGTAGACCGTCGAGCGCTGGCGGTTGACGTACCCGGCGGCACCGATGCCCACGCCGACGATCTCGTGCCCCGCGCGTGCGCCCTCCACCGCCGAGGCGATGGCATCCACGATGGCCTCGGGCGTGGTGGGGGTCGGCACCTTGAAGGTCGAGAGGATGTTGCCTTCCTCGTCGACCACGCCGGCCGCGATCTTCGTGCCGCCGATGTCGACGCCGATGGTGAGTCCCATGAATCCCTCAGTTTCGGTCGAGCCCCGCTATGGCCAACCGTACCCGAGGCCCTGTCGTCGGGTGCCCGCCGTCCGCCCGGAGGGCGGGGCCGGTGACGACCGGGTCAGTGGCCGTCAGTCCAAGTCGATGCGTTGGCCGGGGCCGGTGCCCTCGCCCCGGTCGTCGCGGTCGTCGGGCTCGT
This sequence comes from Streptomyces sp. F001, assembly GCF_004187715.1. GTDB lineage: Bacteria > Actinomycetota > Actinomycetes > Streptomycetales > Streptomycetaceae > Streptomyces > Streptomyces flavusporus. The sequence continues at coordinate 1,624,529 of NZ_QZWF01000001.1, forward strand.
CCAGCTCGTCCATGCGGCCGGTCCAGCGGCGCTCCTGTGCCTCGACCGCGGAGCGGTAGGCGGCGAGCAGCTCGTTGCCGGCCGCTGCCAGGTGCTCGAAGACATCCGGGTTGCGTTCGATGACGGGCTCGACGGCGGCCTTCGCCTGCTGGACGACCTGCTGCAGCATCTGCTGGGCGGCGGGCCCGGCGACCGCCCCGAGCAGCGGGGACTGCAGACCGGACAGCTTGTCCGCGACGGTGTCGACGAGCCGGCGCAGCTCCTCGGCGGCCGAGCCCGCGGGCGGGCCGTACTGGGCACGGATGCGGGCCTTCTCCGCTGCGAGGTCCTCGGCACACGCGGTCGCCCAGGCGTCGTCGTCGGTGACCGACGGCACCTCGTCGGCCGCCTGCTCCTGAGCGGCGTCGGACGGGGGGCGCTCTTCGCTCATGGCGGACTCCTGACTACGGCTTGTCCCTACGACGTTACCCGAACGGCGGTAGCCGCTTCACCGTGCCGCGGGCCACAGCCCGGGGTCCGGTGCGAAGCGGATGCGCAGCTCGTCGTCGCGCAGGGCCGCGCCGTCGACGGTGCAGCGGCGCAGGGCGGACGGCAGGGGGAGGACTCGGCGGAACTGTCCGGCGGTGACGACGAGTTCGTCGCCGCGCCGGACGAGGTCGAGGTCCTCGCGTACGGCTCCGGGCAGCGGGATGTGCCAGACGAGCACGCCGTCCGGGGCGAGCCGGTCGACGACGGGCCGGTCGACCCTGGCGTCGGCCGGCCCGGCCTCCGGCACGGCGAGCGCCAGCAGGTCGTCGGGGCCGCGCGGGTCGCGGCCCAGGTGAGCGACGGTGCGGACGTCGTACGAGGTCTGCCAGTCGTCGATGACCTTGCGCTGCTGGGCGAGCGGACCGGCGAGCCAGCCGTCCCCGCCCTCTTCCGGGAACACCCGGTTGGCGATCAGCCGGTCCGGGCGCAGGCCACGCAGGGCGAGGCCGAGGGCGGCGGTGTGGACGGCGTCGGCGCCGGCCGGGGAGGGTTCGGCGATCAGCCGTACGGTCGTGTCCCGGTCCGCGAGGACCGCCTCCACGGCGGCGAGTTCGACGTCCCAGCGGGCGGCCGTCTCGTACAGCCACTCCGCGGGCATGGGGACGCCGGCGAGCCGGCCGAGGACGGGACGCAGGGCGCGGGCCGCCTGGCGTTCGGGCGGAAGCAGACGGCGCAGATAGCGGCGGAGCTCCTCCGGGAGGGCGAGCAGGTCGAGGGCGTGGGGGAGGGGCGGCAGGTCCACCACGAGGAGGTCGTGGCGCTCGGCGAGGGCGGCGTCGCGCAGGGCGCGGAGTACGGCGATCTCCTCGGCGCCGGGCAGGGGGGTGAGCTCCTCCGGGTCGAGGCGGGAGGCGCCGAGGAGGTCGAGGGCGGCGGAGGCGCGGTCCTGGAGGGCGGCGAGGTCGTCCCGGAAGCCGGCGGCCGGGTCGGGGCGCCAGGCGGCGAGGTGCGGGGCGATCTCGACCGGGGCCGGGCCGGTCGCCGCGCCCAGGGCCGCGCCGAGGGTGTCGGTGCGGTCGGTGCCCAGGAGGAGGGTGCGGGTGCCCTGGCGGGCGGCGGCGAGCGCGGTGGCTGCGGCGACGGTGGTACGGCCGGTGCCGCCTGGGCCGGTGATCAGGATGGTGCGCATGGGGCTGAACGGTACCGGGGGTTGGGCGTGGACTTGGTTCCTGTGTGCCCGGCGGTGCGGGTGGGCATGGGCCGGGGGTGCGCAGCCCGGCGCTTGCGGGGTGCCGCCCGCGCCCACCCGTGCCGCCCTGCGGCACAACTGCCCGCGGACTACGCGGCACGACTGTCCGCGGCTTGACGCTACTCCCCCGACTCCACGCGCTTCTTCAGGCCCGCCAATGCTCGGTCGATGATGACCTTCTCGGCCTTGCGCTTGATCATGCCCAGCATGGGGATCTTGACGTCGACGGTGAGCTGGTAGGTCACCTCAGTGCCGCCCGTGCCCGCCGGCTTCAGGAGGTACGAGCCGTCCAGCGACCGCAGCATCTGGGACTTCACCAGCGTCCAGGAGACCTCGTGGTCGCCGGTCCAGGTGTACGCCAGCACCTGGTCGTCCTTGATCGCGCCGGCGTCCATGACGAGGCGGACCTGCTCGGCGCGTCCCTGGGCGTCGGTCTCGAGGACCGCGGCCTCCTTCACCTCACCGGTCCAGTCCGGGTAGCGGGCGAAGTCGGCGATCACCGCCATGACGTCGGCCGGGGACGCCTCGATCTCGATGCTCGAGCTGGTGTGTTCCGCCATCGCCGTGGCTCCTCCAGATGCGGTCCGGCAAGAGGTGGTCGTGCGCACGTGTGTGCAGCGTGAAGGCTACCGCGCGCCGACCGGCCCGACGTCACCCCTACCTGGGCATACCGGAGGCGGACTCACCATTCCAGCGCCCACGGCCGCCCCGTCCCGGCGAAGTGCCCCACGTTCACGCACTCGGTCGCCCCGATCCGCATCCGCCGGACGAGCGGCTGGTGCACATGGCCGAAGAGTGAATAGCGGGGCCGGGTGCGGCGGATGGCGTCGAGCAACGCCCGGCTGCCCCGCTCGAAGCGCCGCGCCACCGTGTCGTAGACCAGCTCCGGCACCTCCGGCGGGATGTGCGTGCACAACACGTCGACCTCGCCCAGCGCCTCGATCTTCGCCGCGTACTCCTCGTCGCTGATCTCGTACGGCGTCCGCATCGGTGTGCGCAGCCCGCCGCCGACGAAGCCGAAGACCCAGCCCCCGATCTCCACCCGCTCCCCGTCGAGCACGGTCGTACCGGGACCGGCGTACTCCCGCCACAGTGGCGGCATGTCGACATTGCCGTAGGTGGCATACGTCGGCGTGGGGAACGCGGCGAACAGTTCGGCGTACTGCTTGCGCACCGCCTGTTCGATCACCGCCGCCCGGTCCTCCCCGGCCCCGGCCCACAGCCGGGCACCGAACTCGCGGGCCTCCTCGTAGCGGCGGGCGGTGCGCAGGGCGACGATGCGGTCCGCGTTCTCGACGCCGAACAGGTCGGGGAAGATGCCGCGCGAGTGGTCGGCGTAGTCGAGGAAGAGGACCAGGTCCCCGAGGCAGACGAGCGCGTCCGCACCGTCGCCGGCCCGTGCCAGGTCACGCGCGTTGCCGTGCACATCGCTGACCACGTGGATGCGCGTCCTGCGGTTACCGGCTGGTGTGGGTGCCATGGCGATCAAGGGTAGGCGTGTGGGACATACGTGAACAGTGGCGGCCGGACCTGCGATTACTCGCCAGTGGGGAAAACCGTGGACTACTGTGCGTGCAGGAACACCAATCAGTGTGACGCAGCGAACATCTCGCCGGGCCCCCCTGTCGTAGACGCCATACCGGCGGGTAACGTCCGGGCAGTCCAGTCGTGCTCAGGTTTTCAACAAGTGGGCCCCTACGACTCATGATGGATCCCTGAGCACCTGCCCGAGCCTTGGACCGGACCGTCGCATCACACAACGTCGTGGCGCCGGCGCCCTATGAGGAGCAGCAGTCTTGCGCGAGTTCAGCCTTCCGGCTTTGTACGAGGTCCCCTCGGACGGCAATCTGACCGACATCGTCCGCAGAAACGCCGCGCAGCATCCCGACGTCGCCGTGATCGCCCGCAAGGTCGGCGGCAGCTGGCAGGACGTGACGGCCACCGCCTTCCTCACCGAGGTACGAGCTGCCGCCAAGGGGCTCATCGCCGCCGGCGTCCAGCCGGGCGACCGGGTCGGCCTGATGTCCCGGACGCGTTACGAGTGGACGCTCCTCGACTTCGCGATCTGGAGCGCGGGCGCGGTCACCGTGCCGGTGTACGAGACCAGTTCGCCGGAGCAGGTGGCCTGGATCCTCGGCGACTCGGGTGCGACGGCCTGCATCGTGGAGCTGGACGGGCACGCGGCCGCCGTCGAGTCGGTGCGCGACCGGCTGCCCGCCCTCAAGCACGTCTGGCAGATCGAGGCCGGCGGTGTCGAGGAGCTGGGCCGCCTGGGCAGGGGCCTGAGCGACGACACGGTCGAGGAGCGCAGCTCGCTGGCGAAGGCCGACGACCCGGCGACGATCGTCTACACCTCCGGCACCACCGGCCGCCCCAAGGGCTGCGTGCTCACCCACCGCAGCTTCTTCGCCGAGTGCGGCAACATCGTCGAGCGGCTGCGCCCGCTGTTCCGTACCGGCGAGTGCAGCGTGCTGCTGTTCCTGCCGCTGGCGCATGTCTTCGGCCGGCTGGTCCAGGTCGCGCCGATGATGGCGCCGATCAAGCTGGGCTGCGTCCCGGACATCAAGAACCTCACGGACGAACTGGCCGCGTTCCGGCCGACGCTGATCCTGGGCGTGCCGCGCGTCTTCGAGAAGGTCTACAACTCGGCCCGTGCCAAGGCGCAGGCGGACGGCAAGGGCAAGATCTTCGACAAGGCGGCGGACACGGCGATCGCGTACAGCAAGGCGCTGGACACCCCGTCCGGCCCGTCGCTCGGTCTGAAGATCAAGTACAAGGCCTTCGACAAGCTCGTCTACAGCAAGCTGCGCGCGGTGCTCGGCGGTCGCGGGGAGTACGCCATCTCCGGCGGCGCCCCGCTGGGCGAGCGGCTCGGGCACTTCTTCCGCGGCATCGGCTTCACGGTCCTGGAGGGCTACGGCCTGACCGAGTCCTGTGCCGCCACCGCCTTCAACCCCTGGGACCGGCAGAAGATCGGCACGGTCGGTCAGCCGCTGCCGGGTTCGGTGGTGCGGATCGCGGACGACGGGGAGGTGCTGCTGCACGGTGAGCACCTGTTCAAGGAGTACTGGAACAACCCGGGCGCGACCGAGGAGGCCCTGGCCGACGGCTGGTTCCACACCGGCGACATCGGCACCCTCGACGAGGACGGCTACCTCAGGATCACCGGACGCAAGAAGGAGATCATCGTCACCGCCGGCGGCAAGAACGTCGCCCCGGCCGTGATCGAGGACCGGATCCGCGCGCACGCCCTCGTGGCGGAGTGCATGGTGGTCGGCGACGCGCGGCCGTTCGTGGGCGCGCTGATCACCATCGACGAGGAGTTCCTGGGCCGTTGGACGGCCGAGCACGGCAAGCCGGCCGGATCCACCGCGGCCTCGCTGAAGGACGACCCCGACCTGCTGGCCGCGATCCAGACCGCGGTCGACGACGGCAACGCCGCCGTGTCGAAGGCGGAGTCGGTACGCAAGTTCCGCATTCTCCCCTCGCAGTTCACCGAGGAGTCGGGCTACCTCACGCCGTCGCTGAAGCTGAAGCGGAACGTGGTGGCGAAGGACTTCGCGTCCGAGATCGAGGCCATCTACCAGAAGTAGACAAGGCATGTGACGCAGCGTCATGGCGCGGGCCCCGGCAACGGGACCCGCGCCATCGCTGCTACAACAGCTCCTTCAGCCGCTCCGCGAGCAGATCCCAGCGCCACTTCTCCTCGACCCAGCTCCGGCCCCGCTCCCCCATCCGGCGGCGCAGTTCGGAGTCCCCGAGGAGGGTGACGATCCGGTCGGCGGCGTCCTCGGCGGAGCCGCCCCGTACGACCCAGCCGGTCTCCCCGTCGAGCACCGCGTCGGGCGCGCCGCCGGAGTCCCCGGCGACGACGGGCAGGCCGGTCGCGGACGCCTCCAGGTAGACGATGCCGAGGCCCTCGACGTCGAGCCCGCCGCGCCGGGTGCGGCACGGCATGGCGAAGACGTCGCCGGCGCCGTAGTGGGCGGGCAGCTCCGACCAGGGCACCGCGCCGGTGAAGACGACCGACTCCTCGACCCGGGTCTCCCGCGCGAGTTTGCGCAGCTCCTTCTCGTACGGCCCGCCGCCGACGATCAGCAGGACCGCGTCGGGCTCCTTGGCCAGGATCCGCGGCATGGCGAGGATGAGCGTGTCCTGGCCCTTGCGCGGCACGAGCCGGGAGACGCACACGACCACCGGCCGGTCGGTGAGTCCGAGCCGGGCGCGCACCCGGTCGCCGCCGGAGTCCGGATGGAAGGTCCTCTCGTCGACCCCGGGCGGCAGTTGCACCATGCGGGCGGTGGCGTCCGGGGTCAGCGCGGTGGCGATCCGTGACCGGGTGTACTCGCCGAGGTAGGTGATGGTGTCCGTGGACTCGCCGATCCGGCGCAGCAGGTGCCGCGCGGCGGGCAGTTGAGCCCAGCCGGCCTCGTGCCCGTGGGTGGTGGCCACCAGCCGCTCGGCACCTGCCCTGCGCAGCGCCGGTGCCATCAGCCCGAGCGGCGCCGCCGCCCCGAACCACACCGACGTACATCCGTGCGCCCGCAGCAGCGCGACGGCCTGGCGGGTCGCGGCGGGCGTCGGCAGCAGCATGGTCGTCCGGTCGCGCACGACGGTGAAGGGCTGCTCGGCGTCGAAGGCGGCCGTCGCCTCGAGGCCCTCCCGGCCGCGCTTCCAGGTGGAGGCGTAGACGACGAACCGCTCGGGGTCGAGCCGGAGTGCCATGTTGTGCAGAAATGCCTGAATACCGCCCGGCCGGGGCGGGAAGTCATTCGTCACGATCAGGGTCTTGCGCATCGACGCCGACCTTACCCAACGTACACTCGCAGCTCGGTACGGCCGCGCTGCACGGCTCTCGCACAGGCGGCCGGGAGATCATGGCCCCGCACACGAGGGGCAGCGCCCCGAAGGCGGACACGGACCACGAACAGGGGCTTCGGTGGACAGGACGCAGGGCACGCGGTCCCTGGCAGGGCTGCTGGTGGTCTGGGGACTGACCCGCCTGGCACTGCTCCTGTTCGTCTTCAAGGTCCTCGTCTTTCCCGGCCCGGACGTCACCAGCGACGTCTTTGTGATCTACCAGGGCTGGTACGAGGTGCTGCGCACCGGAACGTTCCCGCTGGACGACGTCACCTGGCAGTACCCGCCCGCCGCCGCGCTGCCGGTCCTCTCCCCGGCGCTGCTGTTCTTCCTCGACTACGCGCAGGCCTTCTTCGTCCTCGCCTGCCTTGCCGACCTCGTCGTCCTCGCCCTGTTGCTGTACGCGGGCCTGCGGCCGGGCCGGTCGGTGCGCGGCGCCTGGGTGTGGGTGGTGGGCGTACCGCTGCTCGGGCCGACCGTGTACGCGCGCTACGACGTGATGGTCACCGCCGTCGCGGTGGCCGCGCTCCTCGCGGGCCAGCGGCATCCCCGGCTGATGGGGGCGCTGGCCGGGTTCGGGGCGATGCTGAAGGTGTGGCCGGTACTGCTGCTGATCGGTGCCGTGCGGCGCCGGGCGTGGGCCGCGGCGACAGTGACGGCCGGGGCGCTCGCGGCGCTGTTCGCGCTCGCCATGCCCGGCGCGTTCGCCTTCCTGACCTTCCAGCGCGACCGGGGCACCGAGGTGGAGTCGCTGGGCGCCCTCGTCTTCCATGTGGCGCGGCACTACGGCTGGGACGGGCGGGTGCTGCTCAACTACGGCTCGGTGGAGTTCCTCGGCCCGTACGTCGACATCGTGAGCTCCGCCGCGCTGGCGCTCACCGGGATGGCGTTCGGCTGGCTGCTGCTGTGGCGGCTGATGGCCTCGCGGTTCCTGTCGCACACGCTCGCGGATGCGGCGTTCGTGGCGGTGCTGATGTTCACGACCACGAGCCGGGTGATCAGCCCGCAGTACATGGTGTGGCTGGTCGGTCTCGCGGCGGTGTGCCTGTGCTTTCCCCGCAGCGGGATGCGGCGGCCGGCCGGCCTTGTCCTGGCGGCGTCCTTCGTGACGGTGCTGGAGTTCCCGCTCTGGTTCTCGCACGTCGTCGCGAGCGACACCCTCGGCATCACCCTCCTGTTCCTCCGCAACGGCCTCCTGGTCCTCGCCACCCTCACCGCGGCCCGCACCCTGTGGCGCTCGACGGTGCCCGGCCCCCACGAAAGCCCCGTTCCCCCGTCACCCGGCCCGCACCGAGGAGACCCCGGTCTCCTCCTGACACCGTGCCCGCCGGAGGAGCACCAGGACCGCCGCGCGCTGAACTCCCCTCGCGAGCACCGACGCCAGGCCCACGCCCGGCAGCCCGGGTCCGGACAGCCCGTACGCCGGCACCGGCTGGAGTCCGTGCCGACCACCGTCACCCGGCCTGTTCCGCCAGGGCATGGTGCGGGTGGCCCGGGCCACGGGCGAGGCGGAGCGGGCGTGGCTGGAAGAGGCCGTCGCCCGGCTGGACCCGCCTCAGCCGAACTGATCCCGCAGATACTGCCGCCACTGCACCGTGAACTCCTCCGGCGTCGTCCCGAGCACGTCCTTCATCGCACCCTCGACCGCCCCCGCCCGCTTCTCGTGCGCGCCGACCGCCCGGTAGAACTCGCCCAGTCGCGCCTCACCCCACCGGTCCGCGATCATCCGGCAGGCCATCCAGCCGCCCTCGTACGCCCGGGCCAGCGAGGTGGAAGCGCCGGTGAAGCCGAAGTCGGCGTCGGTCGGCAGCGCGGCCGGGACGTCACCCGAGGCCACGGCGTGGGCGAGTTCCGGCGCGGCCTGGGCCGGGGGGCGCCCGCTGTCGCGGTAGCCGACCCAGTCGGCGTATCCCTCGGACAGCCACAGGGGGGTCGCAGCGTTGGTATGGGCGCGGGTGGCGACATGGGTCGCCTCGTGGGTGAGGACGACCTGCTTGCCGACGTCGCCGAGAACCCCGTACGCGTCGGGGTTGACGATGATCCGGTCGGCGGGCGCCTGTTCCGCCCCCGTCTCGCCGGTCGTCACGGCGGCGATCCCGCGGTAGGAGGAGGCGGGCGAGCCGAGCAGCCCCGCCATCCCCTCCAGCGACCTGGGCACGAGCAGCACGACCTGCCGGCTCCAGGCGGTGCCCCAGGCGTCCGCCACGGCGGGCACCGCGCGGTCCCCCAGCTCGGCGAAGACGTGCAGCGCCGCGCGGGACCGGCCGACGCCCAGCACGAGGCTGTGCTCGCCCCGTACCACCGTCACCGGGCCCTGGTCCCACAGCTGCTGGCCGGATGTGCGGGCGGGCCGGTCGGAGACCACGGTCCACCGCCCGTCGGCGGCACGGTCGAGGCCCAGGGTGCGGCCGGCGATGACCGGCGCCTTGTCGTGGCCGGCGAGGCGGTAGCGCAGTTCGGCGTCGGCGGTGGCCGTGTCGCCGGTGCGGTGCACGGCGGTGACCTCGTACGACCAGTCGGCGAGCGGCACCGCGCGCAGGTTGGTGAAGCCCACCGCCGTACCGGTCCGCCGGTAGGCGCTCTCGTCGCGGTCGAGGAGCGCGGCCGCCCGCCGGTCGAGCAGCCGCTGCACTTCGGCCTCGGCTCGGTCGGCGGCGGGCCGGCCGCCGCAGGCGACCAGCGAGCCGAGCAGGGAGACGAGCAGCAGACAGAGCGCCACGACTCCGGATCCCGACGCACGCCCTCGACCAGCCATCCTCCCGATCGTACGGGGAGGTGCTAGGGCCTGGTGACCGCCGAGACCGGCATCATCCCGACCGGGTCGTAGCGCACGGGCGCGCCGGGGTAGGGGGCGTGGATCACCTGGCCGTTGCCCATGTACATCGCGACATGGCTGGCGTCGGAGCGGTAGGTGACCAGGTCGCCGGGCCGGGCCTCGGAGAGCGGTACCTGCCGGCCCGCCGCCCGCTGGGCCTGCGAGGTACGCGGCAGAGCGACCCCGGCCTGCGCGTACGACCACTGCATGAGGCCGGAACAGTCGAAGCCGCTGGGACCGTTCGCGCCCCACACGTACGGCCTGCCGAGCGCGGACATGGCGGCCGCGGCCGCGGCGCCCGCACGGCCGGAGGCGGGGACGGCGCTGCCGAAACCGGGCATGCCGGAGCGGCCGGAACGGGAGGCCCGGTCGTAGGCGGCGCGTTCGTCGTCCGGGAGGGCGTTGAGGAGCCGGCGGGCCTTGGCGAGCTTCTTCTCGACGGTGCGTTTGTGGGAAGCGACGGCCTTGCGGCTCTTCTCCAGTTCGCCGAGCTTCTCGGCCGCTTCCGCGCGCTCCTGGCCGAGTTCGCGCATGGCCTCCTGAAGGTCCTTCAACTGCCCGGCCTGGTGGGCGGTGATCCGGTTCAGGACGGACGCCTTGTCGAGGTATTCGTCCGGGTCATCGGAGAGCAGCAGCGCGAGGGAGGGGTCGATGCCGCCCGAGCGGTACTGCGCGCCGGCCAGCGAACCCAGCGCGTCCCGCAGGGTGTTGATGCGCTCCTGCTGCCGGGCGACCCGGTCCTGCGCCCGGCTCACCTGCCCGCGCAGTGCGTCGGTGCGCTCGTCGGCCTTGTTGTAGGCCTCGGTGGCCTTCTCGGCCTCCGTGTAGAGGCGGTCCACCTCGGCGCGGGTGTCGTCGTGCGGCGCGGCCTGCGCCGGGAGGGTGCCGAGGGCGGCCGCGGTGGCCGACAGGACGGACAGCGCCACGCAGGCGCCCCGGTCGAACCCGGACGGTGCAAGGCGGCGATGGGACCCCACGGGTAGCCGCGCTCCTTCCACTGGCGGACAGGAAAATCCCCCGGTGCCGGGACGGGAGCCCGGCGGTGGGGAAACGCGGCAGACAGTAGCCCCGTCGCGGGGTGCCGGCCAAAGAGATCCGCGGCCACACAACGTGACGCCCCGCCGCTGACGCAGGTCACCGGCGGGGCGTGGGGTCAGTCGCGGTTGCCGTAATTCGCCCGTTCGGGCGGCACGCCGTGCTGATCTTGAAGGGTCGCGGCCCGTGGATCAGATCCGGACGCCGAACTGGTACGGCATGTTGTTGATCGACTCGTAGCGCACGACCGTGCCGGTGCGCGGGGCGTGCAGCACCTGGCCGTTGCCCGCGTAGAAGCCGACGTGGTGCAGGTCGCCGTAGAAGATGACCAGGTCACCGACCTTGAGGTCGGACTGGCTGTAGATACGCGTACCGGCGTTGGCCTGGTCCTGCGAGATGCGCGGTATGGCGACGCCGGCCTGGGCGAAGGCCCATGAGGTCAGGCCCGAGCAGTCGAAGGAGGACGGGCCGGAGGCGCCGTAGACGTAGGGCGAGCCGATCTTGCTCTGGGCGGCCTGGAAGGCGGCCATGGCCCGGCCGGAGGCGGCGCCGGTGTTGCCGAGGTCCACGCGGGCTTCGGAGGACCGGCTGGCGCGCTCCTCCTCGGCGGCGAGGGCGGCCTTCTCGGCGGCCGTCAGCGTGTTGAGCAGCTTCTGCGCCTCGGCGAGCTTGGCCTGAACTTCCTTCTTCTTCTTGCCCAGTTCGGTGCGGGTGGAGGCGAGGTCCTTGAGCTTGTCGGAGGCCTCGGCGCGCTCCTGGGCGAGTTCGCGCTGCTTTTCCTGGATCTTCTTGAGCGCCTCGACCTGCTGGCTGCTCAACTGGTCGAGCGTGGAGGCCTTGTCGAGGTAGTCGTCCGGGTCGGCGGAGAGGAAGAGCTGGACGGACGGATCGATGCCGCCGGAACGGTACTGGGCGGTGGCCATCGAACCGAGGCCGTCGCGCAGCTCGTTGACCTCTTCCTGGCCGCGGGCGACGTTGTCCTGGATGGTGGAGATCTCCTTCTGGAGCTTCTCCTGCTTCTCCTTGGCCCCGTTGTACTTCTCGGTGGCCTGCTCAGCCTCTTCGTAGAGCTTGTCGACCTTGGCCTTGACCTCGTCCTTGCTCGGCTTCTCGCTCGGCGCGGCGTTGGCGGCCTGCGAGCTCAGGGCCACGGCAGCGGCGGCTGCGGTGGTCAGCACGGTCACTCGTGCGCGACTCGGCTGCTTGGGTCGACGGTGGGACGCCACGGGGGCGAGCTCCTTCATGTGAGTGATCACCCGGTAGGAGGTTCGAGCAGACCCTAATGACCCGACTGTGATCAGTTCAAATCCTCAGCTGAAAAATCCCGTCACACCCTGCATTCTTTACTCACAACTCACATGATGTGACGCCCGCTTGACGCTACGTTGTGCACAGATGTGACCAATTCGGGCAAGCGATCCGTGCGTTGCGATTAGGGCGTTACGTGGCGCATGGGGCGTACGCCGCGCAGACTCAAACCCGTTGAAAACGGACTCAACCTCGTTGAAATCGCTTGAGAAGCACCACCGACGCCACCGGCCGTGCCCCCGCCCGTGCCACCCCGTCGGCCACCTCACGGTCGGTCGAGACGACGATGACCGGACGGCCCGGCGGCTCGGCGCGCACCAGCTGGCGGATCAATTCGTCCGCGGTGACGCCCGGTTTGGAGAACAGCACCCGCACCCCACGCGGCGGCGCCAGCAGCACCGGCGCGGCCAGCTCGGCCCCGTCGAAGACACAGGTCACCTCGGCACCGGACTGGGCGGCGAGCTGCGAGAGCTGCCCGAGCAGCCTCAACCGCTGTTTCTCCAGAGGCATTTGGGGATAGCCGGTCTTGGTGACGTTGTAGCCGTCGACGACCAGATGCGCCTGCGGCAGCGCGAGGAGCTGGTCGAGGATCGCGGGGTCGTTCTCGGACAGGGCCCGCGCGGCGATGTCCTTCGGGGTCATTCGTCCCGGTTCGACCGCGTCCACGGTCTCGGCGGGACGTACGGACACCGGCGGCAGCGCCAACTCCCGCCTGAGCCCCTGCGCCGCGTCCAGCACGGTGTCGAGCAGCAGCCGCACCCGCATGTCCTCGACGCTGCGCCCCTCGCGCGCGGCCTTCCGGGTGGCCTCCAGGGCGGCCTCGGCCTCCCCCAGCCGCGCCTTGAGCCGCCGCGACTCGCTCTCGGCGGCGGACACCTGGGTGTGCCCCTCGGCGCGTACGGCCTCGATCTCGCCCTGCACCTTGCGCAGGGCCGCCTCACCTCGCTTGACGTCGCTGAGCGCGGCACGCAGCTTGCGGTGAAGCGATTCGGCTTCCTTCTTGGCGGCTTCCAGCTCGGCGCGCAGCCGCTCGGTCTCGGTGCGGGTGTGGTCACGGGCGGCGGCGAGTTCGGCGCGCAGCCGCTCCAGTTCGGCCCGGTTCTCGTCGTCGGCGCGCTCGGCGTCCGCCCGCAGGGCCTCCTCGCCGGCGGCGGTCACGAGCTTGACCCAGCCGGTGGGGCGCAGCACATAGGCCGCGGCGGCCACGTCCAGCGGGTCCGCGGCCGGCGGCGGCGCACCTGAGTCGAGGGCGCCCGTGAGCTCCGGTTGAGCCTCCCTCAGCTTCTCGCCGATGCGCTGCCGGAACAGCGGGTCCGTCTCCAGCGCCGCGGCCATGGCGTTGCCCGCGAACTTGGCGCGGCGATTCGGGGCGAACCGGGCGTACTGCCTCAGTTGTGTGGGCAACTCGGCGACGGTCAGCCCGCCGAAGCCGTCGGAGACGATCTGCACGACCCTCCGGCGCACCCCTTCGGGCAACGGTCGGTCGAGCACCTCAGCGGCGCCGTCGCCCGGCCCCCCGCCTGCGGTCTCCACCATCCGTCACCCCAATGCCCGTAGGGGCCCGCTCCCGGTCAGGAGCCGGCGCCCGGCCTGTCCACGAGTTCCACCTGATCCACGGCGTTGCACCACCGGCAGCGCACCGACTCGATGGTCTCACTGACCACCTCGCGCTCCTCGACCTTCGGCTCACCGGCCAGATCGAGGTGGACGTATTCGACGACCTTCGACGAGCGGGTCACATCGAACCGGGTGAGGTTGCCGCAGAGCGTGCAGCGCCACCGCGTGGTGGCGGTGGGCAGGGGAACCGTCATCGTGGCTGTGCTCTTTCCTTCTAGGTCTTCTATTTTCCGTGATGCGCCAGTTTCCCTGGAGCGTGTGGCTCGTAACCCTACGGCCTGGCGCATACTCGCCGCCGGTCCGTTCCCGGCGGCGAGGCGATCTGCACTGTTGCGTCCGCTTACGCCATGCTCTGTGTTCATGATCAGCAAGTGGAGTGCGGTGGCCCGCCGGGCGGTCCGGCGGCCCGCGGCGCCGGTGACGTACGGACTGATCGCCCTGTGCTGCCTGATCTTCCTGACCGGCCCCGCCTCGGGCCTCTCTCCGGTGTACGGCTCCGGCGACGCGCTGCTCGCCGCGCAGCAGGCCTACTTCCGCCACTGGGGCGTCGTACCCGCAGAACTGTTCGAGGGTGCCCCGAGGGCAGCCCTGACCCCGGCCACGGCCCTCTTCGTCCATGGCAGCTGGCTGCATCTGCTCGGCAACATGCTCTTCCTCTACGTCTTCGGGGTGATGACCGAGGAACGGATGGGCCGGGTCGAGTTCGCCTGCTTCTACGTCGGCTGCGGCTACCTCGCCCTGCTCGGGTACGCGGGCGCCCACGCCGACTCCGAGCAGTCGCTGGTCGGCGCCTCGGGAGCGATCTCGGCGGTGCTGGGCGCGTTCCTGTTCCTTTTCCCCCGCGCCCGGGTGACCAGCCTCCTGCCCTTCCTGCTCTTCCTGCCACTGCGCTTCCCGGCGTGGGTGGTGCTGCCGTTCTGGGTGACCCTGCAGTGGCTGGCGGCGGGACAGGCGACCGGCGGGCCGGGGGTGGCCTACCTGGCCCACCTGGTGGGCTTCGCGCTGGGCTTCCTCTACGCGTGGGCGCG
>NZ_QZWF01000002.1 GCF_004187715.1 Streptomyces sp. F001
CCGGTGGCCTCGGCAGCGCGCGGGTGCGGTATCTCCACGGGGCGCCGGGCCGCGCAGGCCGCAGCCCTGTTGCCACGGTTCGCCGACCTCGGTGTCGAGGCCGTCGAACAGCCCGTCGCCCCCGGCGACCCCGAGGCGCTGGGCGCCCTCGCCGAGCGCTCCCCGCTGCCCGTCATCGCCGACGAGGACGCCGTGGACCTCGCGGACGCCCGCCGACTGGCCGGACGTGTGCACGGCGTCAACGTCAAGCTCGCCAAGTGCGGCGGCGTCCACGCCGCCCTGCGCATCGCCGAGGCCATCGAGGGCAGCGGCACCGCGCTGATGCTCGGCTGCCTGACCGCCAGCACCCTCGGCCTCGCCCCCGCCGTCCACCTCGCCGACCGCGCCCGCTGGGCCGACCTCGACGGGCATCTGCTGCTCGCCCACGACCCGTGGACCGGAATCGGCGGCGCGGACGGGTTCGTACGGGCCGGTGACCTGCCGGGGCTCGGCATCGAGGAGGTGGCGCATGAAAACGTGGCATGAGATGCGGCAGTTCCCGCTCGCCGTCCGCCTCCTGCTGGTCAACCAGCTCGGCGTCAACACCGGCTTCTACCTCCTCATCCCCTATCTCGCCACCCACCTCACCGAGAACCTCGGCATGTCCGCGGCCGTCGTCGGCATCGTCCTCGGTGTCCGCAACCTCAGCCAGCAGGGCCTGTTCATCATCGGCGGCTCCGCCTCCGACCGGCTCGGCGCACGCGGCGTGATCATCGCCGGCTGCGCCCTGCGCACCGTCGGGTTCGGGCTGTTCGCCCTCGGCGACGGACTGGCCGTACTGCTCGCGGCGTCCGTGCTCAGCGGGCTGGCCGGCGCCCTGTTCAACCCGGCCGTGCGGGCCTACCTCGCGCAGGAGGCGGGGGAGCGCAAGGCCGAGGCGTTCGCGCTGTTCAACGTGTTCGCCACGACCGGCGCGCTGATCGGCCCGCTCCTCGGCAGCCTGCTCCTCCTCGTCGACTTCCGCACGTCCGCGCTCACCGCCGCCGCTGTCTTCGCCGCGCTCACCGTCGCCCAGGCGCTGGTGCTGCCCGCGCGGGAGGTCGAACCGAGCAGGAGCGGGATCGTCGCCGACTGGCGCGAGGTGGTCGGCAACCGGGCGTTCCTGGCGTTCGCGCTCGCCATGGTCGGCATGTTCACCCTGGAGAACCAGCTCTACCTGCTGCTGCCGTCCGGCGCCCGGCAGGCCACCGGCTGGGACGGCGCGGCCGGCCTCGTCTTCCTCGTCGGCACACTCGTCAACCTCACCCTGCAACTGCGGCTCACCCGTGCCCTCAAGGAGCGGGGCAGCAGAGCCCGTTGGATCAGTGCCGGACTCCTGCTGATGGGGCTGGCGTTCCTCCCGCCGGCACTCGTCGCCGGCAGCAGCTCCGACGGGCTCCTCGACGCGCTACCGGTCCTGCTCGGCACCCTGCTGCTCTACGTCGGCGTCATGATCGCTTCGCCGTTCGTCATGGAACTGATCCCCGGCTTCGGCCGCCCCGAGCTCACCGGCACCTACTACGGCATCTTCTACGTCGTCTCCGGCATCGCCGCCGCCCTCGGCAACACCGTCGTCGGCTGGGCCATGGACACCGGGGAGCACGGCGCCGAATGGCTGCCCTGGGTGTGCTGCGCCCTGTTCGGGCTCGCCTCCGCGCTCGGCGTCGCCTGGCTGCACCGGCTGAACGCACTGCCGGCCCCGCCGAAGCCCGCCGTACCCGCCGCGGCCTGAGGAGAGACATGTCCCCTACGACAACTGCGCGCAACCTCCTCACCGACAACCCCGAGCTGTACGAGGCCCGTTTCCCCGACCCGGACCGCCTGGCCGGCCGCTGGACCGAGGACTGCCTGCGCCGGCACGGCGCCGGCCCGCGCGTGCTGGACATGGGCTGCGGCACGGGCCGCGATGCGGCGTTCCTGCACAGCACCGGGCGCACCGTCACCGGGGCCGACCTCTCCGAGGCGATGCTCGGGTACGCCCGTGTCCATCACCCCGGGCCCGCATACGTCCGCGCCGACCTGCACGGCTTCGACCTGGGCACGTTCGATGCGGTGGTGTGCCTGGACAGCGCGCTGCTGTACTGCCACACCAACGACCAGCTCGACGGCTTCCTCGCCTCCTGCCGACGGGCCCTCGGACCGGGCGGCCTGCTGGTCGCGGAGATGCGCAACGGCGCCTATTTCCTGGGCCGTACGGACCTGCTCGACCGGCCCAGGGTCAACCAGTTCACCTGGCGGGGCACGGAGTACCGCTCCAGCACCACGCTCACGGTCGACCGCACCGCCCAACTCCTGCGCCGTACGCGCATCTGGACGGCCGACGACGGCTCCGCGCCCGTCGAACAGCGCTCGGCGTGGCGGCTGCTGTTCCCGCAGGAGCTGCGCCACTTCCTGACCGCCCACGGCTTCGAGGTCCTCGGCCTGTACGACGGCCCGGGACCGCGTACCGAACCCCCCTGGCGCGAGGGCGAGTTGCCCGGCGCGAGCACCGACGCGGACCGGCTGCACGTCGTCGCGCGTCTGAACACCCCCCACTGACCTGTCCCGTCTCTCCCCAAGGAATTCCTCATGCACGACGAACGCTTCCCAGGCCTGCGCCGCCGCGGCTTCCTCGCCGCCACCGGCGCCGCATCCCTCGGCGCGCTCGCCCTCACCGGCTGCGGCTCCTCCGACAGCCCCGGCGCCAGCGAGGGCGACGGCAAGCCCAGGCGCGGCGGACGGCTGCGCGCCGCCTTCGCCGGAGGCGGCGCCAGCGAGACCCTCGATCCGCATCTCGCGAACCTCTTCGTCGACGTGGCCCGCGCCAAGGCGCTGTTCGACAAGCTCGCCGACTACGGCGCCGACCTGTCCGCCGAACCCCGCCTCGCCACCAAGTGGGAGTCGAACAAGACGCTGGACCGCTGGCAGGTCACCCTGCGCAAGGCCACCTTCCACGACGGCAAACCGGTCACCGCCCAGGACGTGCTCTACAGCTACCGCCGGATCGCCGACCCCAAGCAGGCGTTCCGCGCCAAGGCGTCCCTGGAGCCCATCGACCTCGACGCCAGCCGCGCCACCGGCGAGCGGAGCATCGAGTTCGTGCTCAAGCGGCCGACCGCCGAATTCCCCAACATCCTGGCCGCGTTCGGCGCGTACATCGTGCCCGAGAACGCCACCGACTTCGACAGAAAGCCCATCGGCTCCGGCCCCTTCCGGTTCGTGTCCTTCACCCCCGGCCGCTCCGCCGTCGTCCGCCGCTACGACGACCACTGGGAGGGCGCCCCCTACCTCGACGAGCTCGAGTTCCTCGTCGCCAACGAGGAGTCCGCGCGCGTCAACGCCCTCCTCGGTGGCCAGGTCGAGTACGCCCACGAGCTCAACCCCACCACCGCCCGCGCGCACGAGAACCAGGGTCAGATCGAGATCGTGCGCCTGCGCAACAGCGCCATGCAGGCCTTCACGATGAAGACCGACCGGGCGCCCTTCGACGACCAGCGGGTGCGGCAGGCGTTCTTCCTCATCGCCGACCGAAAGGAACTCGTCGACGGCGCCCTGTCCGGGGCGGGCGAGGTCGGCAACGACCTGTTCGGCAAGGGCTACGAGTACTACGCCGACGGTCTGCCGCAGCGCGAGCAGGACCTCGACAGGGCCCGCGCCCTGCTGAAGCAGGCGGGCGCCGAGAACCTCAAGGTCACCCTCGACACCTCGGCCGTCGCCGCCGGGTTCACCGAGGCCGCCGGCATCTTCCGCGACCAGGCGAAGAAGGCGGGCGTCACCGTCGAGGTCAGGATGGGCAGCAAGGACTCGTACTGGAGCGACATCCTCGACTCCGGCACCCTCGCCTGCTACCGCTCCGGCGCCATGCCCATCGAGGCGCACATCTCCCAGCGGCTGCTCACCGACTCCACCACCAACGCCACCAAGTGGCAGCACAAGGACTTCGACGCGCTCTACCAGCAGGCCCAGTCCACCCGGGACAAGACCGAACGGGCCGCCGTGTACGAGCGCATGCAGCGCCGCCTGCATGCCGAGGGCGGCTTCCTGGTGTGGGGCTTCGCCGACTGGATCCTCGGTACCGCCCGCACCGTCAAGGGGGTGGAACGCAACGCCCCCGCCAACACGCTCGACTGGGCGCGGTTCGACAAGGTGTGGCTGGCGTGAGCGGACTGCGCTCCTTCGTCGCCCGGCGGCTGCTCCTCGGCGCCCTGCAGACCGTGGCCGTGGTGCTGCTGGTCTTCGCGCTCACCGAGGCGCTGCCGGGCGACGCCGCGGTCGCCCTCGCCGGCGACCAGCCGGACCCGGCGCGGATCGAGGCGATCCGGGAGGCCATGGACCTGGACCGGCCGGCGCACGAGCGGCTGGCCGACTGGGCGGCGGGCCTGCTGCACGGCGACTTCGGCACCTCGCTCGCCTCCGGCCGGCCGGTCGGCCGGTACATCAGTGACGGCCTCGGCCCGACCCTGCTGCTGGCCGCGCTCACCGTCGTGCTGCTCGTGCCGATCGGCTTCGGCCTCGGCGTGCTGGCCGCGCGGCACGCGGGCCGGCTGATCGACCGGCTCGTCAGCTCGGTGACGCTCGCCGTGTACGCGATCCCCGAATTCGCCCTCGGGGTGCTGCTGGTGACCGTGCTCGCGCTCCAGCTGGGCTGGCTGCCACCGACCGCCGTAGGCTACGGCACCGACCTGCTCGCCCACCCCGCGGTACTCGTCCTGCCGGTGCTCGTGCTGCTGTCCCGGCCGGTCTGTTCACTGGCCCGGCTGGTGCGGGCCGGGATGGTCGACGCGCTGGCCGCGCCGTACACGGTGCACGCCCGCCGCTACGGCGTCGCCGGCATCCGCGTCCGCTACGCGCACGCCCTGCCGGGCGCCCTCGCTCCGGCCGCGCAGCAACTCGCCCGCACCATCGACTGGCTGCTGTGCGGCGTCATCGTCGTGGAGGCCCTCTACGTGATCCCCGGACTCGGCACCGTCCTGCTCAACGCCGTCGCCGAACGCGACGTGCCCGTGGTGCAGGGCCTCGCCGTGGTGTTCGGCGTCCTGACCGTCGTCCTCAACCTGGGCGCCGACCTCGTCGCCCACCGGTTCGCGCCACGGGCGGGGGTGGCCGCGTGAGGTTCACGGGGAGATTCGCGCTCGGCGTCGCCGTCATCGGCGTACCTCTCGTCCTCGCCCTGCTGGGGCCGCTGTTCGCCGGCGATCCGGGGCCGCGCGCCACGTCGTTCACGCTCGGGGACGGCCACTGGCTGGGCACCGATTTCGTGGGCAGGGACGTGTGGCAACAGGTGCTGCACGGAGGCCGGCCCGTGGTGGTGACCGCGCTCGCGGCGACCGCGCTGGCGTATGCCGTGGCGCTGCCCCTCGGTCTGCTCAGCGCGCTCACACACCGGAGGTGGCTGGAGGAGCTCCTGATGCGGCCCCTGGACGTGCTGCTCGCCGTGCCGTCGCTGCTGTTGATCCTGCTGGTGGCGTCGGTGTTCGAGCCGGGTGCGGTCGGGCTGGCGCTGCTGGTCGCGGCGGTCAACATCCCGGACGCGGCCAGGATCGTGCGGGCCGCCGCCGCGGAGGCCGCCGCACGGCCTGCCGTCGAGGCGCTGCGCATGCAGGGCGAGACCTGGTGGCGGATGGCGGTCGGTTACGTCGGCCGTGCCACGCTGCGCACGCTCGCCGCGGACGCGGGTGTCCGGCTCACCGGCGTGCTCTACCTGGTGGCGACGGCCGCCTTCCTGGGCGTCGGCGTCGCACCGGACGCCGCCGACTGGGCGGTCATGGTGGACCGCAACCGCATCGGCCTGGCCGTGCAGCCCTGGGCCGTGGTGGTGCCCGCCCTGCTGATCATCGCCCTGACGACGGGCAGCAACCTGCTCTTCGACGCCGCACTGGACCAGCGCGGAACAGCCGCGTCGAGCCACCGCAGCACAGACAAGGAACGACGGCCGTGACCCAGGAGCTGAACCGAGTGGATCCCGTCGCGCAGATCGCGAACCTGCGGGTCGAGATCGACGGCCGGGCGATCGTCGACGGAGTGAACCTGCGGGTCCTGCCCGGCAGGGTGACCGCGCTGGTCGGCGCGTCCGGCAGCGGAAAGACCACCACGGGCCTGGCGTTGCTCGGCGAGTACCCGTCCGGCGCCCGGGTCACCGGGGACGTGCGGGTGCCGGAGGGCGGCCTGGTGGGGTACGTGCCACAGCACCCGGCGGCCGTCCTCAACCCCGCCCGCCGGGTCTGCGCCCTCCTGAACGACATCGCCCGCACCCAGGTGCGTCACCTGCCGCGCCGCGAGCGCAGGGCAGCCACCCGCGAACTCCTGCTCCGGGCCCTGGCCGACGCCCAACTCCCCGACGCCGAAGCCCTGTTGCGCCGTTTCCCCCATCAGCTGTCCGGCGGTCAGCAGCAGCGTGTCGTCCTCGCCCAGGCGCTCCTGCTCGGCGCCCGGGTCATTGTCGCGGACGAACCCACCACGGGCCAGGACGCACTGACCAAGTCCCGTATCGTCGACCAGCTGTCCGCGGTCGCGGCGAAGGGCATCGCGGTGGTTCTGCTCAGCCACGACCTCGACGTCGTCCGCGCACTCGCCGACGACGTCCTGGTGATGCGGGCGGGGCAGGTGGTGGAGTCGGGCCCGCCCGAGCGGCTGTGGCTCGCGCCCCGGCACGAGTGGACCCGCCGGCTGCTCGACGCACGGGCACCGGGCCCGCAGCACGAGCCGCCCCCGATTGCGGCACAAGCGGTCCTGCACGTACGGGACATGACGGCACGTCACCGAGACGGCGACCGCGGTACGACGGTGGCGGTGCGCGTACCCGAGCTCACCGTGCAGGCCGGTGAATGCCTGGCCGTCGTCGGCCGCTCCGGCAGCGGCAAGACCACCCTCGCCCGCTGTCTGGCCGGACTCCACCGCGACCACAGCGGAGAGATTCTGCTCGACGGCCGCCCGCTCCCGCACAGTCTGCGGCAGCGCGACCGTGACCAGTTGGCGGCCGTGCAGTACGTCTTCCAGGACGCCCGCGCCGCCTTCGACGACTACCGGCCCGTCCTCGACCAGGTCGCCCGGACCGCCGTACGCCTGCGCGGTGCCGACGCGGAGACGGCCGAGGCGGAGGCCCTGGCCACGCTCACCCGCCTCGGCCTGCCGGAGGAACTGGCGAGCCGCCGCCCCGCCCGGCTCTCCGGCGGCGAACTCCAGCGCGCAGCCCTGGCCCGCGCCCTGCTCGCCCAGCCCCGGGTGCTGCTCTGCGACGAGATCACCTCCGGCCTCGACACGGTCACCCGCCGCGGCCTCCTCGACGTCCTCGCGGGCCTGCTCCGCGACCGCGACGACCTCTCCCTGGTCCTCATCACCCACGACCTGGACACCGCTCGACTTGCCCACCGCATCGCCGTCCTGGATGCGGGCGAACTGGTCGAACAGGGCCCGGCCCCGCGGGTGCTCACCGAGCCCCGACACCCCTTCACCGTCTCCCTCATGGAGACGACGGCACGCCTGGCGGCCGGGACGTGACAGCGCGGCGCCGGCCGCGGGGCCCGGCCGGCCGGTCAGCCGAGGGCCTTGTCCAGGTTGAAGGCCGCGCTGATCAGGGCGAGATGAGTGAACGCCTGCGGGAAGTTGCCCTGTTGCTCGCCCGTGTGGCTGATCTCCTCGGCGTACAGGCCCAGATGGTTGGCGTAGGTGAGCATCTTCTCGAACGCCAGCCGCGCCTCGTCCACCCGTCCGGCGCGGACCATCGCCTCCACGTACCAGAACGAGCAGATGGAGAACGTCCCCTCGTCGCCGCGCATACCGTCGGGGCTGGCCTGCGGGTCGTAGCGGTAGACCAGGGAGTCGGACACCAGCTCGTTGGTGAGGGCGTCCAGGGTGGCCAGCCACTTGGGATCCGTGGGCGCGATGAACTTCGACAGCGGCATCATCAGCACGGCCGCGTCGAGTACCTCGCCGTCCTCGTGCTGGACGAAGGCCTGGCGCTGCTCGGACCAGCCGCGGCGCATGATCTGGCGGTAGATCGTGTCGCGGCACTGCCGCCACCGGGGAAGATCGGCGGGCAGCCCGCGCCGGTTGGCCATCCGGATCGCCCGTTCGATCGCCACCCAGCACATCAGCCGCGAGTACAGGAAGTTCTTGCGGCCGCCGCGGGTCTCCCAGATGCCCTCGTCCGGCTGGTCCCAGTGGCAGCACACCCAGTCGACCAGCGCGCAGACGTCGTCCCACTGGTCGCTGGAGATGGGTTGCGCCCACTTGTCGTACAGGTAGATCGAGTCGATGAGCGCGCCGTAGATGTCGAGCTGGAGCTGCTCGGCGGCGCCATTGCCGACCCGCACCGGCGCGGAGCCCTCGTACCCTTCCAGATGGTCGAGCTCGCGCTCGGGCAGGTCGGTGCGCCCGTCGATGCCGTACATGATCTGCAGCGGGCCGGCGTGGCAGCCGGCGCCCGGACTGATGTGCCGGGTCACGAACTTCATGAACGCCTCGGCCTCGCTGGTGAAGCCCAGCCGCAGCAGCGCGTACACGCAGAAGGCGGCGTCGCGCACCCAGACGTACCGGTAGTCCCAGTTGCGTTCGCCGCCGAGCTGTTCGGGCAGGCTCGTCGTCGCCGCCGCCACGATCGCGCCGGTGGGCGCGTACGTGAGCAGCTTCAGCGTGAGCGCGGAGCGGTGCACCATCTCCCGCCAGCGGCCCCGGTACTTCGAGGCGGACAGCCAGCGGCGCCAGTAGGCCACCGTCTCGCCGAACTGCTCCTCCGCCTCCATGTGCGGGCACCGGCGGGGCGTCACATCGCCCCCGACCCGGTCCAGCGCGAACACCGCCGACTCGCCCTCGGCGAGCTTGAAGTCCGCCCACGCGTCGGGACCGTCGGCCTCGAGCGGCACGGTGGCGGTCAGCGCCAGGGACAGGTCCTCGGAGTCGAAGACGGCCACGTCGCCGACCATCCGCAGGGTGTGCGGCCGGGCCCCGTAGTCGAACCGGGGCGCCACCCGCGCCTTGAACGGCAGGGAACCGCGCACGCACATCACACGCCGGATCAGCCGGTGCCGCTCGGCCTCGGTCGACTCGCCGCTGATCGGCATGAAGTCCTGCACCTCGCCGACGCCGTCCTCGGTGAAGAACCGGGTGATCAGGACGTTGGTGTCGGGGAAGTAGAACTGCTTGGTCCGCCCGGGCACGCTCGCCGCCAGCTCGAAGGTGCCGCCCCGCTCCGCGTCCAGGATCGAGGCGAACACGCTCGGCGCGTCGAAGGCCCCGCAGCAGTACCAGTCGATCGTGCCGTCGGTGCCCACCAGGGCCACGCTCCGCAGATCGCCGATCAGCCCGTGTTCGGCGATCGGCAGATACCGTGAGCGCCCGAACCCCTCGTCCCTCGGTGTCTCGGCCATCACAGCCTCCCTCGCCCGGTGCGGCCGGCGCGGTTCCAGCTTAGGCGCGATCGAACACAGGGGCGTCGTGAATCGAGGGTCCGGTACGCAGACGGCGCGAATCGGGAGTCCGGTCGATCACACCGCGAGGACCGCGACCCCCGCCTCCTCGAACCGCCGCACTGTGTGCTCGTCCACCGCCGTGTCCGTGACCAGGGTGTCCACCGTCTCCGCGGCGCAGATCCGGGCGAACGCCCGGCGGCCCAGCTTGCTGGAGTCCGCGGCGACGACCACACGCTCGGCACGCTCGCACAGCAGCCGGTTGATCGACGCCTCCGCCTCGTCGTGCGCCGCCGCGCCGTGCACCACGTCCAGGGCGACGACACCGAGCACCGCCACGTCGAGGGTGATCTGGCTGAGCACGCCGTCGGCGAGCGGACCGATGAGCTCGTACGACTGCGCCCGCGCCACCCCGCCCGTCACCACGATCTTGAACTGGGGGCGGACGGCCAGCTCGTTGGCGATGTTGAGCGCGTTGGTGACCACGGTGAGCGCGGGCGAGCCGGCGGCGAGGTCGCTGCGCACGGCCAGGGCCCGGGCCACTTCGGTGGTGGTCGTGCCGCCGGTCAGCCCCACCGCCTCGCCGGGGGCGACGAGATCGGCCACGGCCTTGGCGATGCGCTGCTTCTCGGAGGCGTGCCGGGCGGTCTTGTAGCGCAGGGGAAGCTCGTACGACACGCCGTGCACGACCGCTCCGCCCCGGGTGCGGACCAGCATCTGCTGCTCGGCGAGCTGGTCGAAGTCACGGCGGATCGTCGCGGCCGAGACCGCCAGCTCGGCAGCCGCCTCCTCGACGTCCAGTCGGCCGCGCTCGACGAGCAGCTCCAGCAGCGCCTTCCAGCGGGCGTCGCGCGACATCCGCACCCTCCGTCCGTTCCTCGTTCTGCGGCGACCCTAGCGCACCTGACTGTGCGCGAAATGCTTGCTGATGCTCGAAAGTGGGGAGTAACTTGCAAGAACAATCATCAGGGAGGGGTGTCGCATGACGCATGTCGAGGACGAGCTGCGCAGCCAACCGGAGTGCTGGACCCGCGCCGCGTCCCTGGCGGCGCGGCACGGGGGCGCGCTGCCCGCACCGGGGGAGCGGGTCGCGATCGTCGGCTGCGGCACGTCGTACTTCATGGCGCAGGCCGCGGCGGCCCTGCGCGAGGGCGCGGGTGAGGGCGAGACGGACGCCTTCGCGGCCTCGGAGTTCCCGTACGGCCGCCCGTACGACCGGGTCGTCGCCCTCACCCGCTCCGGCACCACCACCGAGGTGCTGGACCTGCTCGGAAAGGTGAGCGGCCCCACCCGGACGACCGCGATCACCGCCGACCCGAGCACGCCCGTGACGGACGCCGCCGACGACGTCGTCGTGCTCGACTTCGCGGACGAACGGTCCGTCGTGCAGACGCGCTTCGCGACCACCGCGCTGACCCTGCTGCGCGCCCGCCTCGGACTGCACACCGAGGCCGTCGTCGCCGACGCCCGCACCGCGCTGGCCGCCGAGCTGCCCGAAAGCCTCGTGGACTGCGGCCAGTTCACCTTCCTCGGCCGCGGCTGGACCGTGGGCCTGGCGCACGAGGCCGCCCTGAAGCTGCGGGAGGCGGCCCAGGCGTGGACCGAGTCCTACCCGGCGATGGAGTACCGGCACGGACCCATCAGCATCACCACGCGCTCCACCGCGACCTGGATGCTCGGTACGGCGCCGGAAGGGCTCCCCGAGCAGGTGCGGGCCACCGGTGGCCGATGGATGGCGGGCGGCCTCGACCCGCTCGCCGAGCTGGTCCGCGTACAGCGGCTCGCGGTCGCCGTGGCCCGAGCCCGAGGCCTGGACCCGGACCGGCCCCGCCACCTCACCCGCTCGGTGATCCTCTGAGCCGCCCGCAAGGAGCAGCCGTGCCCCTCGTGACCACCGGTGCACTCGTCACCCGCGCGGCCGCGGCCCGAGCCGCCGTCGCCGCCTTCAACATCATCACCCTGGAGCACCTCGAGGCGGTCGTCGCGGGCGCCGAGTCCGTCGGCGCACCCGTCGTCCTCCAGGTCAGCGAGAACGCGGTCAGGTTCCGCCACGGACGACTGCTCCCGCTCGCCCGCGCGGCCGTCGCCGCCGCCGAACGGGCCGCCGTACCCGTCGCGTTGCACCTCGACCATGTGCAGAGCGACGCCCTGCTGCGGCAGGCACCGGACGCCGGGTTCAGTTCCGTGATGTACGACGCGTCCCGGCTGCCGTACCAGGAGAACCTGGCCGCGACCCGGGCCGCCGCCGACTGGGCGCACGCCCAAGGGCTCTGGATCGAGGCCGAGTTGGGCGAGGTCGGCGGCAAGGACGGACGGCCGCCGCTGGACGCCCACGCGCCCGGCGCGCGCACCGACCCCGCCGAGGCCCGCGCCTTCGTCACCGACTCCGGCGTGGACGCCCTGGCCGTCGCCATCGGCAGCACGCACGCCATGACCACCCGCACCGCCACCCTCGACCACGCCCTCCTCAAACGCCTCTCCGGCACCTTGGACGTCCCCCTCGTCCTGCACGGCTCCTCGGGTGTCCCGGACGACGAACTGACGGCGGCGGTCGCCGGCGGCATCACCAAGGTCAACGTCGGCACCGCACTCAACATCGCCATGACCGGCGCGATCAGGGAGTTCCTCACCGCCCACCCCCAGGCGGTCGACTCGCGCAGCTATCTGAGCGTGGGCCGGGAGGCGATGGCACGCGCGGTGGCACGGATCATCACCACGCTCCGCCGGCCGACTACCGCTTGACGGCCTTCAGGACCACGAACTTCGGATCACTGGCGACCAGCGAGCTGTTGCCGAACAGCCGCCGCAGCTTGACGTGATACCCGAGGTGCCGGTTGCCGATCACCCACAGCTCGCCGCCCGGCCGCAGGGCGCGCCGCGCGCCGGTGAACATCCGCCACGCCGTCGCATCGGTCGTCGCCTGGTGCGAGTGGAACGGCGGATTGTTCAGCACCAGGTCGACACTGCCGGAGGGCACGCCGGCCAGCCCGTCCCCGACCCGGAACTCGGCGTGCCCGGGCACGCCGTTCGCCTTGTACGTCGCCTCCGCCGACGCCGCGGCCTGGAACGACTCGTCGACGAACAGCACCTCGGCCTCGGGGTTCGCCACCGCCACCGCCGTACCGACGACACCGTTCCCGCAGCCCAGATCCACGACCCGCCGCGGGCCGCGCGTGTCCGGCAGGTGGTTCAGGAGGAAGCGGGTGCCGATGTCCAGCCGGTCGGCGCAGAAGACGCCCGCATGGTTGACGGCGGTGTGCCCGGACACCGGACCGATGCCGCCGGGCAGCACGTAGCTGTACGGCCACGGGTTGTCGGGCCGGACGAGGGACGGATCCGGCGTGCAGAAGATCAGCCGGGCCTTCTTCTCGGCGAGCGAGGTACGGGTCGGGCCGAGGATCCGCTCGAACAGGTTCAGCGTCGAGGTGTGGATCTCCTTCACCATGCCGGCGCCCACGACGACCGTGCCCGGGTGCACGGCGGGCGCCAGCCGCAGCAGCTGGTCCTCCAGCAGCGCCAGGCTCTTCGGCACCCGCACCAGCAGCACGTCCACCCGGTCGGGCGGCGGATCCTGGGTGGTGAGCAGGCGAACTGTGCCGGGCTCGACGCCACCCCGGGCGAGGTTCGCGCGGGTCGCCTCCTGCGTCAGGAACGAGTCCGTGATCTGCACCGGCCTGTGCGCCGCCAGCGCGGTCACCAGTGCGCCCCAGCGGTCGCCGAGCACCACGACCGTGCCGGACAGCGGCACGCCCTCGCTCGCGAGGTGTCGCAGCAGGTACTCGTCGGAGGCGTCCCAGGCACGCAGGCGGTCACGGGGGTCCTCGGGAAAGCGAGTCAGTGCGAGCTCGCCCCAGGGCGTCGTCATACGGTCGTTCATCGTGCCGTCAAGGCTAACCGAGCCGCAGCTCAGGGCCGGTGCGGGAGGATGGACGGCATGGAGGCCGAGCTGTTCCCCAGGAACCGTACGGAGATCGCGCCGGGTGCGGTGCACGTGCCGGACTGGCTCGACGCGGAGCGTCAGCGCGAGCTGCTGAGCGCCTGCCGGGAATGGGCGCGCCCGCCCGCGGGACTGCGCACGGTCCGCACGCCCGGCGGCGGCACGATGACCGCCCGCCAGGTCTGCCTGGGCCGGCACTGGGGCGTTGTACGGAGGTGCCCGAACTGCGGTCGAGCCGTACGGGACAACCCCGAGTGCCCTGGCCGGCACGGGTACCCGTACGCCTACGCCCGCACGGTCGTCGACGGAGACGGCGCCCCCGTGAAGCCGTTCCCGGCGTGGCTCGGTGAGCTGGGCCGGCGCGCGGTGGCCGACGCGCTCGGCGCACAGGCGGCCACGGGAGCCGCGTACGACATCGCGCTGATCAACTTCTACGACGGCGACGCCCACATGGGCATGCACCGCGACAGCGACGAGAAGTCCGCCGCGCCGGTGGTGTCCCTGAGCCTCGGTGACACCTGCGTCTTCCGGTTCGGCAACACCGAGACCCGGGCCCGGCCCTACACGGACGTCGAGCTGCGCAGCGGTGATCTGTTCGTGTTCGGCGGGCCGTCGCGGATGGCGTACCACGGGGTGCCGCGGGTGCATGCCGGCACCGCACCGCCCTGGCTCGGCCTGGCCGGACGGCTGAACATCACCCTGCGGGTCAGCGGCTTCCCGGCGGACACCGGCTGACGTGCGGATCATGGGAGACTCGCCCTCATGAGCGGCAAGGCGGACCCCCGGCCGGCGGGGGAAGGGACCACCTCGAGGACGCGACTGGACCGGGGGCGCGGCGCGCTCGGGCCCGCGTTGGAGCTCGTGCACACCGGGCGGGCCCCGACCCGGGCCGTGCTCACCGCCGAACTCGGCGTCACCCGGGCCACGGCCGGCGCGGTGGCCGCCGAGCTGGAGGCGTTGGGGCTGATCCGGGTCGACGCCAGGCCGGGTGCCGCCGCCGGTTCCCAGGGCCGCCCCTCGCACCGGCTGGAGCTCGCCGAGGACGGGCCCGTGGCGCTGGCCGCGCAGGTGCACGCCGACGGGTTCCGGGCGGCACTGGTCGGACTCGGCGGGCGGATCGTGGCGACCGCGCCCGGCTGCGAGGTCGTCGACGCCGATCCGGCGAAGGTGCTCGGGTCCGTCGTGGACGCCGGTGCGGAGCTGCTGCGGGAGACCGGGCGGCGGTGCGTGGGCGCCGGTCTCGCGGTTCCGTCGGCGGTCGCGGAGCCGGAGGGCCTGGCGCTGAACCCACTGCACCTGGCGTGGCCGGCGGGCGCGCCCGTGCGGGAGATTTTCGCCGAGTGCGTCCGCGCGGCCGGCGTCACCGGACCGGCCTTCGCGGCCAACGACGTCAATCTCGCCGCGCTCGCCGAGCACCGGCACGGCGCCGGGCGCGGCTCCCGCGACCTGCTGTGCGTGGCCACCGGGCACCGCGGGGTCGGCGGTGCACTGGTGCTCGACGGGCGGCTGCACTCGGGCAGTTCGGGCCTCGCCCTCGAAGTCGGCCACCTCACCGTCAACCCCGAGGGCCGCCCCTGCCACTGCGGCAGCCGCGGCTGCCTCGACGTCGAGGCCGACCCGCTGGCCTTCCTCACGACGGCGGGCCGCGAGCCGGGCCCCGAGGTGTCCCTGCTCCAGCAGGCCAACGACCTGATCCGGCACGAGTACGACGCCCCTGGCGTGCGCGCTGCCGCAGAGGCCCTCATCGACCGCCTCGGCCTCGGACTCGCCGGCCTGGTGAACATCCTCAACCCCGACCGGATCATCCTCGGCGGCCTGCACCGCACCCTCCTGGACGCCGACCCCGACCGGCTGCGCGCGGTCGTCGCCGACCGCAGCCTGTGGGGCCGCAGCGGCGGCGTCCCCATCCTGGCCTGCTCCCTCGACCACAACAGCCTGGTCGGCGCCGCGGAGTTGGCGTGGCAGCCGGTGCTGGACGATCCGCTGGGTGCACTGGCGACGGCGTGACGCCTACGGCGTCCGCTCCGTCAGACTCCACAGCGCCGCCACCGCCGGGCGGCGCAGATCGGTCCGCCGGACGCACAGCCCGATCGGCAACGGCTCCGGCGGCGGACCAGGGGCGGGGACCGCCGACAGCCGGTCGTGCATCGAGCTGTGCTCCAGTACGAGGCGGGGGACCACGCCGGTGCCGCAGCCGAGGGCGACCAGCGTCAACAGCCCTTCGTGGCCGTCCGGTTCGCAGGCCAGCTCGGGAACCCGCCCGCGCCCCCGGAACCAGCGGTCGGCCGCCTCCCGGACCAGGCCCCGGTGCGGCAGCACGAAGGGCCCTTCCAGACCGGAGTCCGGCCGGTCCCGGGCGGTCACGAAGACCAGCTCGGTGACCGCGACCGTCCGGCTCACCAGCGGCTCCGGCAGCCGCGCCGGGATCCCCGCGACCGCCACGTCCACCTCCCCCTCGTCCAGCCGGGCCAGCGCGGCCGCCGCGTCTCCGGTGCGCAGATCCAGCCGTACCTGCGGATGCGTGGCGCGAAACGGCCCCAACAGGTCGGCCAGGAGTGCCTGACAGGCGGTCACCGTGGCGAACACCGTGAGACGGCCGGTGAGTTCGGCCGGGTCGGGATGCTCCTCGCGGTAGGAACGCCACAACTCCAGTGCCTGGACGGCGTAGGCACGGAAGCGATGCCCCTCCGCCGTCAGCGACACCCCGCGCGGACCCCGGTCGAACAGTCGGTGCCCGAGGTCCGCCTCCAGCCGCTGCACGGTCCGGGTCAGCGTCGCGGGACTCACATGACAGTCGAGGCTCGTCCGCCCGAAGTTCAGCGTCTGCGCCAGATGGAGGAAGAGGCGCAGCTCCCGGTGATCGTCGCGCATGCCCTTCGACCTCGCTGTTTCAGGTGACGAAACGGTGCGCTGCATAAGTTGCGCTTGCTGCAACACCAGCGTGGAGCCTACAACTCGACCATGACCTCCACCACCTACACCTCCCGCGTCTTCCCCCTCGAAACGATGAACGTGCCCGGCGGCACCGAGACCATCCTGCGCGGCGGCCGGCACCTCTTCCCGCTGCTGCCGCAGGCCTTCGCCGGCGTCCGCCGCATCGGCGTGATCGGCTGGGGCCCACAGGGCCGCGCCCAGGCCCGCAACCTGCGCGACTCCCTCGCCGGCACCGGCATCCGGGTGGCCGTCGGACTGCGCCCCGGCTCCCGCTCGGCCGCCGACGCCCGCGCCCACGGCTTCACCGAGGAGGACGGCACGCTCGGCGACTGGCTCGCCGTCACCGCCGAGAGCGACCTGGTGATCCTGCTGATCGCCGACGCCGCGCTCGCCGCCCACCACCCGGAGATCTTCGCCGTCCTGAAGCCGGGCGCCGTCATCGGCCTCTCGCACGGCTTCCTGCTCGGCCACCTGCGGGAGACAGGCGCCCAGTTCCCGCAGGGCCACGGGGTGATCGCCGTGTGCCCCAAGGGGATGGGTGACTCCGTGCGCAGGCTCTACGAGCAGGGCGCCGATATCAACGGCGCCGGAATCAACAGCAGTTTCGCCGTGCACGCCGACCCCGACGGCCGGGCCGTCGACCTCGCGCTCGGCTGGTCGGTGGCGCTGGGCTCGCCGTACACCTTCCGCACCACGCTCGACAGCGAGTACCTGTCGGACATCGTCGGCGAGCGCGCCATCCTGCTCGGCGCCGTGCACGGCATCGTCGAGAGCCTGTACGCCCGTTACCGCCTCGCCGGGGACGACGAAGTGACGGCGTACGAGCGCTCGTGCGAGAACGTCACCGGCCCGATCGCCCGCACGATCTCCCGGGCCGGCCTGAGGGCGGTGCGCGAGGGCCTGGACGCCGTAGGCCGGGACGTCTTCGACCGCGCGTACACGGCGACCTACGGACCCGCGCGCGAGATCGTCGCCGAGATCTACGACGAGGTCGCCGACGGCACCGAGCTGCGCAGCGTTATCCTGGCCGAACAGCGGCTCGGCACGCGCAGGGTGAGCCGGATCGGCGGCTCGCCGATGTGGGCCGTGAGCGAGCGGGCGCACGCCCGGCGGGCCGAACGGGAGCTGCCCGTCGACCCGTTCACCGCCGGGGTGTTCGTCGCCACCATGACGGCCCAGGTCGACGAGTTCGCCGAGCGGGGCCACCCCTGGTCGGAGATCGTCAACGAATCCGTCATCGAGGCCGTCGACTCACTGTTGCCCTACATGCACGCCCGGGACGTGGCCTACATGGTCGGCAACTGCTCCCGCACGGCGCGCCTCGGCGCCCGCCGCTGGGGCCCGCGCTTCCAGGCGGCGTACGAGCAGATCGCCTACCCGGCCGCCGAACTCCCCGCGGACATCGCCCTGTTGAGCGCCTTCGACACCCACCCCGTGCATGAGGCTCTGGCCGCGGCGGCAAAGCTCCGACCGTCCGTGGACATTGCCGTGGCCTAGGACGACGGTCCGGTGAGGGTGGGGGAATCGACGGGCGCGGGGCTGTCGGCGTACTGCGCGACCCCCTCGCCGAACGACCAGTCGACGGGCTCGTTCTCGAGCAGGTTGACGAACACGTTCCGCGGCTCGGTCCCCGCGTACTCGTGGGCGAGTTCTGCTGTCCGCCGGAACAGCGCCTGCTTCTGCGCGGGTGTCCGCCCGGAGCGCATCGTGATCGTGACGAACACGAGGCCGTCGTCCCGGCGGATGCCGAGATAGCCGTCGTCGTAGCGCAGGGTGTTTCGGCTGCCGTCATGACCGACCAGCACCTGGAACCGGTCGTCGGCCGGAATCCCGATGGCCTCCACCAGGGCGTCGTGCACGGCACGGCCGAGGGCCTCCAGCCGCTCGGGGTCGGATCCGAGGGCATCGATGCGGACGAAGGGCATGTGTGGGGGTCCTCCTTGTCAGGAACGGCGAGGTCTGGGGACCAGCTCGCCACCGCAGTTGGGACAGACGTCCCGCATCGCTTCGCTGCACGGCACACAGAAGGTGCACTCGTACGAGCAGATGCGGGCGGGCGCGTCGAGCGGCAGCGCCGCCGTCTCGCAGCGCTCACAGCGATCGCGCATCTCCAGTGCCATGTCCTTGCCTTTCGTCACCTCCGCAGACCATGGCGGCCTGTCACCTCCCATCCTCTGCACGGTCGTCATGGCCGAAAGTGGCCTTTGGGTCAGAGATCAACATGATCGGGCCAGCCGATCGCGTCCCGGCGCGGACATGCGCAGTACCTCGAACACATCGCCCTCGGTCTTGGGCGTGTCGTGTTCCCACAGAGAGAAGTGGACGAGCTCCCAGTGACCTGTGTCCACGGCGGCCGCCGCCAGCACCGCACCGTCCTTGCCGGCCAGCCGCCCGGTCTCCCGCACCGCCTCCGCCATGACCTCGCTCAACAGTCCGTCGGTCGGAACCCGTCGGCGCCGCCGCACCGCTGTCCGAGCGGAGGAGTGGGCGGCGCCGCCCTCCTCGTACGCCAGCCCGGTCCACTGCCGGACCGACGGCCGCCCGAAGTCGTCGGCGATCCCTTGGAAGGGGCCTCCCCAGAGGAAGGAGTTCATGCCCGCCACGGTGTTCCAGAGATAGAACGGCGCGTACTGGTTGACCGGCGATCCGTGCACACCTCGCTCGCGCATCAGATACGTCTTGAAGCCCAGGCCCTGCCACTCGTCGAGCAGGTGCCCCTTGCGCGCGACGCGCCGGCGGATGATCTTCATGTCGTAGTCGGCGGGCAGAGTGAGTTCGTACTGCATCGCGTGCATCGGGCCGCCTTCCTAGCGCGGTGAGAGAAGGGAGAGCAGACCCCGGACGCCCGCATCGAAGGCGGCGGGCGAACCGGACGCGCGGGCGAGGACGTAGCCGCCCTGGACGGTTGCGACGATCGTCGCCGCGATCGACTCACCGTCGAGCCCGGGCGCGAACTGGCCCTGCTCCTTGCCCTCCTCGACGATCCCGGCGAGCCGTTCACGCAGCCAGTCGATCGTCTCGTCGACGGGCGCCCGCAGGTCGTCGTTCGCGATGACGTCCGGGTCCATCGTCAGCCGCCCTATCGGACAGCCGCGCAGCACATCGCGCTCGCGCCGCAGATACGCCTCGATGCGCTCGTACGGCGTTCCCCGACCGTCGAGTACTCCCGCGGCGGTAGCCCGCATCTCCTCGGCGGTCCGCCGGATTGCGGCCAGGGCGAGATCCGGCTTCCCCTTGAAGTGGTGGTACATGCTGCCCTGCCCGGCGCCCGCGCGCTCCAGGATGGCTTTGGGGCTGGTGCCCACATAGCCGCGCTCCCACAGCAGTTCCCGGGTGGACTCGATCAGTCGGTCCGAGGTGCTCATGCCGTCACTGTACATACTAGTAGTTACAGAAATCGAGCCCTCTGGAGCAGCGGAACCGGCCCTGCGTACTCCCCGTGAGGTACCCGCACTGCCGCTGGCCGTACGACGACCCGGAAGCCCCTGCGGCGCGAGTCTCGAGGCATCGACGAAAGATCCGATGACGCGACTGGAGATGACTCGAGATGCAGACCCTCGCACACTGGGACGGCGGCCCCGGCCCGTGGATCCTTCTCTTCCCGCTGATCTGGGCGGCAGTGATCGTCGGCGCCGTCACCGTCCTGCGCCGCACCGTCGGGCGCGGCCGTCGCGCACCGTGGCGCGGGGTGGACGACAGCCGCCCGACCGGCGACTCGCCCATCGCCGTCCTCGGCCGCCGCTTCGCTTCCGGCGAGATCGACGAGGACGAGTACTGGCGCAGGCTGTCCGTGCTGGACGAGCAGTTCGGCCGTACGGACAGGGGCGGGCGCTGACCGTCACCGACCCCGTCGCCTTGGAGCGCACCTTCGAACTCGGCACCGTGCGGGGCTCCCTGGACGCCCTTGGCGCCGACGGCATCGCGATCACCGAGAGGGAAGCCGACAAGCAGGCCCTCATCCTCGGCGACACGGCCCGGCTCACCTTCACCGACGGCCGGAGCGAGACCTTCACCGTCCGCGCGGTGTACGGGCAGTCCGAACTCGCGGGGGACTACGTCGTCACCCGCGCCGCCTGGGCGCCGCACCGCATCCAGGACTCCGACACGCTCGTCAACGTGCTGCGCGCCATCGCGGCGGAGCGACGGGCCTCGGTCCTGCGGTGACTTCGCCGAGGCCCTCTCACCGCCCGGTCAGCCGACAACGGCCGACCGGGCGGGAGCGTGTTCGGGCGTACGGCCGACGGGTTCGGCCTCCGCGAACCCGGGTGCGGGCTCCGAGGCCGTGCGGCGGGCCGGGCGTGGGGGCGCCTTCACCGGGGGCGAGGCCGTCGGCAGCGTGAACCAGACGACCTTGCCCTGGTCGCCGTCGGGCCGCACCCCCCAGCTCTCGCTCATCGCCGCCACCATCGCGAGACCGCGCCCGCAGGTGGCCAGCGGATCCGCGTCCGCCACCACCGGGAGGCGGGGGTCGCGGTCGCGCACCGACACCATGAGGCGGTCGAGCAGCAGCTCGATCTCCACGGTGCAGGTCTTGTCGGGTTGGGCATGCCGGTGGACGTTCGAGAGCAGTTCGGTCACACCGAGCGCCGCTCGGTCTATCAGGGCATCCAGATGCCAGTAGCGCAACTGTGCAGATACGATTCTGCGGACCTGGCCGATCCGCGACGGCAGGGCTTGGAGCTCCACCGTGCAGTGCCTGCGTGGGTGACTGATCACGGCTGCGACTCCCCGACGTGAGGTCCGGAAGAACACGGAGTTCGGATCCAGCAGCGCGCCTGCGTGAAACTGCCGCCTGCTGTCGTGGCCGGCGGCTGGTTCGCAGCGTTATCGCCGGTAAACCCAGAGTGACGTGAGACC
The DNA here is from genome assembly GCF_004187715.1 of Streptomyces sp. F001. Classification (GTDB taxonomy): domain Bacteria; phylum Actinomycetota; class Actinomycetes; order Streptomycetales; family Streptomycetaceae; genus Streptomyces; species Streptomyces flavusporus. The sequence goes on from NZ_QZWF01000002.1 coordinate 21,130, forward strand.
AGAGTGACGCAGGGGGTCCAGCCGCGCAACTCGCGGCTGTGTGGCGGCCATGGCTCGTCCGAGCGGCTGCGCGGCTCACGTCGACGTGGCCTGCACGACTCAGGCGGGCATGGCTGTCACGGCCCACGTCCGTGGGGCCACCACGGCCCACCGCCGCCGGTCGGCCACCGAGGGCCACCGCGGCTCGGCCGCCCCGCGCCTCCTCGCCTCGCTCGCCCGGCGCCACCGCGGCTCGGCCACCCACCGTCACCCCCGCCGGGCCGCCCCGCCCCGGCGGCGCTCAGCCGTCACGGCGTGCCGCCCTGCGTACGGCCTCGATGAAGCGGCGTGCCGCGGGCGGTCCCGGCTCGCCCGGTGCGGGGTCGTGCTCGCCCAACGTCAGTGAGTAGCGCTTGCCGTTGAGGTCGGCCAGCGCGCGTGCCCCGGAGGCGAACCAGGGCTTCGACGCCCGCACCGCCTGCACCGGTGCGCTGTCGATCTCGCTCCCGTAACTGGTGAGCAACTCCAGCCTGCCGTCGCTGATCCGGACCTGCCCGGCCCGGGTGAGGGAGCGCAGGCCCTTACCGATCCGCACCCCCATGGCCGTGAACTCCGGCTCCGCCATGCCCTCCTGCCCCCTCCTCGCGCGTGGCTTCCTGTCCGGCGTTTTCGTCCCGCGCGGTGCAGTCTGCCCGTCACCGAAGTCGCGCACCAGTGCGCACGTCACCCGGGCATAGGCCACCCGGAGCACTCGCGCGAATGCGCCCCCGAGGGCTTTTGCCGGGGGTGGTGCGCAACGGTCCACCGCGCCTCCAGGGGCGCCTTTGAGCTGCTCAAAGATGCGTTTATGCAGGTGAGAAGCGTGCGGAAGCCTGTTTATGATCGGTGTACCGGCCGCGCCACCCGCCGGACAGGCCCTAAGGAGCCCCCGCCGTGACCACCCCCCAGCAGACCAGGACCGGCGCCACCCTCGACGTCGACCACAGCGACACCGTCTACCGCGGCTGGCTGAAAGAGGCCGTCCGCAAGGTGCAGGCCGACGCCAACCGTTCTGCCGACACCCACCTCCTCCGGTTCCCGCTGCCGGACCACTGGGGCATCGACCTGTACCTCAAGGACGAGTCGACCCATCCCACCGGCAGCCTGAAGCACCGGCTCGCCCGCTCGCTCTTCCTCTACGGCCTGTGCAATGGCTGGATCCGGCCGGGCCGCCCGGTGATCGAGGCCTCCAGCGGCTCCACGGCAGTCTCCGAGGCGTACTTCGCGAAGCTGATCGGCGTGCCCTTCATCGCCGTCATGCCCCGCACGACGAGCGCCGAGAAGTGCCGCCTGATCGAGTTCCACGGCGGGCAGTGCCATTTCGTGGACGACCCGCGCACGATGTACGAGGAGTCCGCCCGCCTCGCGGCCGACACGGGCGGCCACTACATGGACCAGTTCACCTACGCGGAACGCGCCACGGACTGGCGCGGCAACAACAACATCGCCGAATCCATCTTCCGCCAGCTGGAGTTGGAGCGGTTCCCGCAGCCCGCGTGGATCGTCGCCACGGCCGGCACCGGCGGCACCTCGGCGACCATCGCGCGCTACGTCCACTACATGCAGTCCGACACGCGCGTGTGCGTCGCCGACCCGGAGAACTCGTGCTTCTTCGAGGGCTGGACCACCGGCGATCCGGACGTCACCTGCGACTCCGGCTCCCGCATCGAGGGCATCGGTCGGCCACGTATGGAACCGAGCTTCGTGCCCGGCGCCATCGACCGGATGATGAAGGTGCCCGACGCGGCCGGTATCGCCGCCGTGCGCGCCCTGGAACAGGCCATCGGCCGCAAGGCGGGCGGCTCGACCGGCACCGGTCTGTGGAGCGCCCTGAAGATCGTCGCCGAGATGGTGGCGGACGGGCGTACGGGCAGCGTGGTCACCTTGCTGTGCGACCCCGGGGACCGCTACCTGGACAAGTACTACTCGGACACCTGGCTCGCCGAGCAGGGACTGGACATCACGCCGTACACGGCGGCGATCGGGACACTGCTCGCCACAGGCCGCTGGCCGGACTGAGCGCTCACCGTGCGAGCCGCCGGTCCAGCGCCGTCACGGCGTCCTTGAACGCGCGCCCCAGGCCCGCCCGCGCCAGCCCGAGCACGAGGCGGAACACCGGCGTCCCGTCGGCGGCGAACGTCCACTGCACGCGCGTGCCGGCACCGGCCGGCGTGAGCCGCCACTCCTCGACGAGCGCACGGGCCCCCGGCGTGTTGGTCTCGTCGACGCGGTACGCGTACACCTCGGGCTCCTTGGCCACCAGGATCGTCTCCGCGAACTGCGTACCACCTTTGAGCCGGATCTCCCGTCCGGCGCCGTCGTCGGTGGGCCGGGCCAGCGTCACTGCTGAGAACCACTGCGTCCAGCCGGGCACGTCCTCGGCGAGCGCACGGAAGACCGTCTGAGGGGGAGCGGTGATCTCGCGGGCGAAGACCAGCCGTACGGGCGCGGCCCGGACGAAGTCGACCTCCACCGGACGCAGACGGCGAGCCATGCGAAACCCCCTGTACGGCAGGCAGGGACAGGGCAGCCCACCATAGCTGGCGGCCCGTCAGATGTCTGCGCCGCCGACGCGGTCAGAGGTCTTCCGCGTCCTCCTCCTCGCCCGCCACCACCAGGTGCCGCAGATGCTCGGAGATCTCGGCCCGGGCATCGGCGGGCAGCCCCGAGTCGGTGACCAGCGTGTCGACCTGCTCCAGCGTGGCGAAGGAACTCAGGCCCACCGTGCCCCACTTGGTGTGGTCGGCGACCACCACGACCCGCCGCGCCGACTGCACCAGGCGCCGGTTGGTCTCCGCCTCCGCGAGGTTCGGCGTCGACAGACCGGCCTCCATCGATATCCCGTGCACTCCGAGGAACAGCACATCGAAGTGGAGCGTCGCGATCGCCTGGTCGGCCACCGGCCCCACCAGCGAGTCGGACGGGGTGCGTACGCCGCCCGTCAGCACCACCGTGGCTGCGCCCTGGCGCTGGCCCGAGGAGCGCTGCGCCGCGTGGAAGACGTCGGCGACCCGCACCGAGTTGGTGACGACGGTGAGATCGGCCACCTCGATCAGGTGGTGCGCCAGCGCATACGTCGTCGTACCGCCCGACAGTGCGATCGCCGAGCCCGGCGCGACCAGCTGCGCCGCGGCCTTGGCGATGTCCTCCTTGGCGGTGAGCTCCAGACCCGACTTGGCCTCGAAGCCCGGCTCGTGTGTGCTCGCCTCCGCCACCGGGACCGCGCCGCCGTGGACCTTCTCCAGAACACCCTGGCGGGCCAGCGCGTCGAGATCGCGGCGGACCGTCATGTCCGACACGCCGAGCTTGCGGGTCAGCTCGTTGACGCGGACGCCGCCGCGGCGCCGCACCTCGTCCAGGATCAGGGCGCGCCGCTGCTCCGCGAGGAGGTTCTGATTCTCACTCACGTACGCTCCGGTCCTTTCCTCAAGCCCGTCCGACATGCTCTCGCACCCGCTCCGACAAGGACATTCTCCCCGCCCCGGTGCGTTGGCGTCCCATATTCCCACGGGGCGGCCCGGGACACGCCACCGGCTGCCCCGACGCGAACATGCCAGTCGTGGCCTTGTCCTTTCATCCTTTGCCATCCTTTGCCTGTCTGTCACACGGATCGGGGAGATTCGGTGAGGAGAGGTGTGGGCGGGGCGTCCAGCGGAGATCCTTGAGCCCGCACCGACAGATGCCAACGGCAGGTCACGGGGGAAGTGCAAGAAGTGGAACGTGCGCAGGAACGTGCGTGGAACGACGGGGCGGCCGGGCCCGCCGAGCGGCCCGATCATGCCGGGGCCGCCCTGGAACTGCTGGTCCACGGGGTGGGCGGTGCCACACCCGAGCACATGCTGGACGACCCGCGCACGGTGCGGATCTCCGGCGACGACACCGCGGCCGTCTTCCGGCGCGCCGACGACGTCGAGGTCGAGACCCGCACCGACACCGCGGCCCCGGACGAACGGGCCGGCCATGCCGCCGGACGGCCGGTGCCCGAGGCGTACGTCTGGTCCAACCTCACCTCCGGCAACAGCGCCCGCGCCCTGTGGCTGCTGTTACTGCCGTTCATGGTGGCCAACCTCGCGCACTGGATGCGCCCGACCGCGCGGGGCCGCGTCCGGACGGTGCGGCTCTACGGGCTGCTGGTCCGACTCGTGGGACTGACCCTGACGGTGCTGCTCGTCGCGGCCGCCTGCGAGGTCGCCCTGGACCTGACCGCCTGGCAGTGCGCGGGCACGCACTCCTGCGCCGAGCGGCATTCCTGGCTGGGCTTCCTGTCGCCCACGGGTTCCGACGGCGGCTGGTGGAGCCCGCCGGGCCGCAGGCTCGCCCTGGCGTCCCTGGTGCCCGCCGCCCTGGTCGGCCTGCTGTGGTACCTCTCCCTGCGGACCTGGGCCGCGTACGAGTCCGAGCAGCCGCTGTCGCGCACCCCCGAGGACGAGGAGGACACCGGCCGCACCTCACTGGGCCGCCCCGGCTTCTGGTACGGCCGGCGCCTGGTCGCCCGGCTGCGCGGCGCGCACACTGCCGCGGGTCTGCTCACGGTGGCCGCCGCGGTCGCCGGCGCCGCCGCCCGGTACGACCGCGAACCCGGCGGACCGGCCGTCCTGGAGACGCTGGGACGGCTGCTGGAGGCGGCACTGGTGATCGGCGCGGCCCTCGTCGTGTGGGCGGTCTGCCGACGGGGCCGCAGCGAGCAGCACCTCGACCAGGGACTCGATGCGTCCCTCGTACGACACCTCCCGCTCGGCGCCCTCGCCCTGTTCGCCCTCAGCCTGATCTACGCGGGGTGGGAGCGCCCTGAGTGGGAATCCGACGGTCGGCTGCCGGGCGATGCGGCCTTCGGCGGCATCGCCCTCGTACAGGGCCTGCTGGTGATCGTCCTCGGCGTGGTCGCCCACCTCCTCCACCGCAGCGCTCCCGACCGGCGTGCCGCGATGCGCGGTCTGGCCGGGCCCGCCGTCGCGATGCTGGCCTGCGCCCTCGGCGCCGTGATGTCCGGCGGCGTGTCCCAGCGGGTGGCCGACTGGCTGGACGGCACCCGGGCCGCCATCCCCGGTGCGCCGGTCCTGCTGACCTGGCAGGCGTCCGTGATCCCGCCGCTGCTGGTGGTCCTGCTCGGCCTGTGCGGCTGGCAGGCGTGGCGCACGCTGGGGCTGGCCCGCGCGGAGCGCGCCGTGGTGGAACGCACCTATCCGGGCGAGCCCAAGGACCCCGAACGCACCCGCCGGATCGCACGCACCCGCGCCATGGCCACGCTCACCGACCGCGGGCCCCTCTTCGTCGCCGCGACCTCCACTGTCGGCCTGCTCCTGGGCACCGGGGCTCTGGTCGGTGCCATGGCCACGGAGCAGACCCCGAGCCGGGCCGCCGAGCACACACACCCCTTCGTCCACGGTGCCGCGGAGACCGCCCAGGCCCTCGGCTCCTGGCTGATCGGGCTCGGCTTCATCCTCTTCGTCACCTGGGGTCGGCGCGCCTACAAGGACGCCTCCGCCCGGCGCACCATCGGCATCCTCTGGGACGTCGGCACCTTCTGGCCGCGCGCCGCGCACCCCTTCGCCCCGCCCTGCTACGCCGAGCGAGCCGTGCCCGACCTGACCTGGCGGATCACCACCTGGACGCGCACCACCGGCGGACGCCTGGTGATCTCCGGCCACTCCCAGGGCAGCGTCCTCGCCGCCGCCGCGGCCTGGCAGCTGACCCCGACCGTGCGCAAGAGGGTCGCCCTGCTGACGTACGGCTCTCCGCTGGAGCGCTTGTACGGCCGCTGGTTCCCCGCCCACTTCGGCCCGGCCGCGCTCACCGCCCTGCACCACGACGTCGACTGCTGGGCCAACCTGTACCGGCTCACCGACCCGATCGGCGGCCCCGTCCGGCTGCCCGACGACAGCGAACCCGAGGTCGACCGCGAGCCGTTGCAGGACCCGCTGGCCCACGGCCGCACCGACCTTCACCCACTGCCCGCCCCTGTCCTCGGCCATTCCGAATACCAGGCGGACCCGGCCTTCGGCGCCGAACGCGCTCGCCTGCTGGCCCGACTGCGCCCGGAGGTGCCGGCGCAGCGCCCGGAGGCCGACTCCTAGTAGATCGTCGTGGCTAAATCTTGTTCTGGCCGGTGGTGTGGATGGTCGGGGAGACTTCCTTTCCTTGTGTCCCTTCCACCGGGCAGGAGTGTTGTGTGCCGTCGCAGAAGAAGTACCCGGTTGGGTTGAGTGCCGAGGACCGTCAGGCGTTGGTGCGGATGACCACCACAGGAGTTCACAGCGCGTCGATGATCAGGCGGGCACGGGTGCTGCTCGCGCTGGATGTGTCGGCGGGCCAGGTCGATCCGCGGGCGGTGATCGCGGCACGGATCGGGGTCTCGTGCGAGACGGTGCGCCTGGTCTCGAAGCGGTTCGCGGACAGCGGTGGCGATGTGTGGGCCACAGTCGGCCGGAAGAAACGTGCGTTCCCGCCAGTACCCTCTGCGGTGACCGGCGAGGTCGAGGCGAGGCTGATCGCGCTGGCCTGCTCGACGCCGCCGAAGGGCCACGCTCGATGGTCGTTGCGCCTGCTGGAGAAGCACGTTGCGCTGATCGAGGACATTCCGAGCCTGGACCATTCCACTATCGGCCGGGTGTTAAAAAAACGGAACTTCGTCCTCATGTGAAGGAGTACTGGGTCATCCCGCCCGCGGCAAACGCGGCCTTCGCCGCGGCGATGGAGGATGTCCTGGCGGTCTACCGCCGCCCCTACGATCCGGCACATCCGGTGGTGTGCATGGACGAGAAGCCGTACCAGCTGCTCGGCCACACCCGCGATCCGATTCCCGCGCGGCCCGGCCGCGATCGCCGCGAGGATGGCGAGTACGTCCGGGCGGGGACGTGCTCGATCTTCTGCTGGGTCGAGCCGCTGCGTGGATGGCGACGCGTGGATGCCCAGCCTCGCCGGACCAAGGTCGACTGGGCACGCCAGGTCGAGCGCCTGCTGACCGTGGACTATCCCGACGCCGCCACGGTCGTGCTGGTGATGGACAACCTCAACACCCACACCATCGGCTCGCTCTATGAAGCATTCGAGCCGACGAAAGCCTTCGCGCTGGCGCAGCGCCTGGAGATCCACCACACCCCCAAACACGGGTCCTGGCTCAACATTGCCGAGATCGAGCTGTCCGCGCTCACCGCCAGTGCCTGGACCGCTGCATCGAAGACCTTGCCGTCCTCAACGCTGAACTCGCCGCCTGGCAGCAGCAGACCAACATCGGCCAACGCCAGGTCGACTGGCACTTCACCACCGACGACGCCCGCGTGAGACTGCGTCACCTCTACCCAAAGACACAGCAAAACTAAGCAGCGACGATCTACTAGTGTCTCATGATTCCGTCAGCGTTACTTGATCTTGTGTGGCAGGGTCGCTTGGCACGGAACTTTCCAAGGAACAGGCCGCCGAGTTGCGGGAGTTGGCGAACAGCAGGGATGTGCCTGCGGACATAGCCACGCGGGGCCGGATCCTGTGGTCGGGCGAGGGGCGTCGACGTAAGGACATTGCCGAGCTGCTCGGGGTGTCGTTGCCGACCGTGGACCGCTGGAAGCGCCGCTATGCCGAGCGGGGTCTGGCCGGGCTCGAAGGGGAGCGTCCGGGTGGCGCGCGGGAACAGGTGCCGGTGCGCGTGCGGGCCCGGGTGATTGCGCTGACGCGTATGACACCGCCGGTCGGCACCGGGCTTTCGCACTGGTCCACACGGGAGTTGGCAAAGTACCTGGAGCGGACCGAGAACATCACCGTGTCCTGGCACTACATCGCCCGGATCTGGCGGGAGGAGCGTTTGAAGCCGCACCGGTCCGGCACCTTCAAGATTTCCAAGGACCCTGCGTTCGCGGAGAAGGTGGCCGATGTGATCGGCCTGTATCTGGCCCCGCCGGGCGGTGCGGTGGTCCTCTCGATCGATGAGAAGACGCAAATCCAGGCGCTGGACCGGACCCAGCCGGTGCTGCCGGTCGCCTTCGCGGCGAGCGAGAAGCGCACCGCCGACTACATCCGGCACGGCACCACGAACCTGTTCGCCGCCCTGAACGTGAGTACCGGCGAGGTGCTCGGCGAGTGCAAGCCGACCCGGAACGGCAAGGACTTCCTGGCCTTCTTGAAGAAGGCGGTGAAACCGCACGCCGGGAAGGACATCCATGTTTTCCTGGACAACCTCTCGACACACACCACCCCGGAGGTCAAGGAGTGGCTGTCGAAGAACCCGCACGTCCACTTCCATTTCACTCCCGTCGGCTCCTCGTGGCTGAACCAGATCGAGATCTGGTTCGGAGTCCTGACCCGGCAGTCCATCCGCCGCGGCACGTTCTCCAGCGTCAACGTCCTGGTCAAACAGATCCGCGACTACATCAACTCCTGGAACGAGAACGCGAAACCGTTCACCTGGACCGCGACCGCCGACGAGGTCCTCGCAAAGGTCCGACTCGTTGTGACCAACGTGAAGAAACTCGTCAATAATAACTCGAACTGACATGAACAGGATCACGCTAGGTGGTGTGCCCGGTGGTCACCTGATTCTTGCGAGGATGCCCCGGCGTGCACGACTCCGTTGGGATATGGGGGTTGAGGAACATCCGCGTCAGATCGTGCGCTAAGCCGACGTCGGCCCTGGTGGGCGGCTGACGAAGCGCCGGCGAACGGATCCGTCTTAAGTCTTTCCACAGATAACACCCCAATATCTGCGGTAGATTGATCCGTCACCTGTGACCTGCAGAGCTTCATGGCCCCGAATCTTCAGCGGTATCTGACGCCGAAGCCGTGGCTTTGTTCGGGAGTTGTGAAAGCGCGTTTGCGGGCGTGCGATAGGTTGCCCGCCATGTCTGGACTCGGCCCCGTCGCCTGGCCACCTGCCCCGATAAGGACCGAACGGCTCGTGCTCCGCGAGTCCGAGGCCCGGGACCGTGCGGCGTTCATCGAGCTGCTGGCGTCGCCAGAGGTGCACACCTACCTCGGCGGCCCTCGGCCGCGTGACGAGCTTGAGCGCGAGATGCCCGGGGTGCCCGGGCGGTGGCCCGGGAGTTTCGTCGTCGATCTGGACGGGGCGATGATCGGCCAGATCCTGCTCAGGAGAGCACCGGAGCACCGTCGCCCGGCTGCCGCGGGGAAGGTCGATCTCGGCTACCTGTTCCTGCCGCGGGCGTGGGGATTCGGGTACGCCGCCGAGGCGTGCGCGGCGGCACTCGACTGGTTCGACGGCGTCCTTCCCGGCGAGCCGGTGGTGCTCGCCACCCAGACCGCCAACGTCGCCTCGATGCGCCTCGCGGCAAAGCTGGGGTTCACCGAGGTGGAGCGGTTCGAGGCATGGGACGCCGAGCAGTGGCTCGGCCTGCGGTCCCCGGTCACCGCTTGAGCCTGTGCTCGAAGGGGGTGGTGTGCCAGCCGTCAGTCCTCGTCGTCCTCGACGGCGTCCGGGGGCTGCCGTACGAGGCGGTAGATGGTCGATGTTGCGACCTTGAGCATGGCGGCGATGCTGGGGGCGGGGTGGGCCGCAGCGTGCATCTGGCGTGCGAGATCGGCCTGTTCGTGGGTGAGCTTGGGAGGGGACCCAAGACGTTGTCCGCGAGCATGGGCAGCAGTTTGTCCCTCGGTCGTGACTTCGGCAATCTACGCGGCTTGGAGTTGCAGGGTGGCGTCGACGGCGCGGATAACGAGATCGCCGTCGGGCGCGGTGGTGTCGATCGGCTCTTCCAGGGAGCGCAGCCCGACGCGTGCGTGGTCGAGCTGGTGGAGCAGGTCGTGCAGGTTGCGCAGGCCGGCGGCGAATCTGGAGAGCCGCACGATGACCACGCAGTCGCCGGGGCGGACGTACTGGAAGGCCGCGTCCCGGGCCGGCCTGGGGCCGATGATGCGGTGCGTGATGTCGAGGAAGACGGCATGGCAGCCAGCGCCCAGGAGGGCAGCGGCCTCGTCGGGCCGGGGGTCGCGCAGGGTGGCGAGTCCGTAGCCGATGAGGCGGGCGGCCATTACAGGACTCCGACGACGAGGGATTCGCGGGCGGCCTCCACGACTTCGGCGGTGACGGTCGTCAGCTGGTTGATGTCCATCACGCGCTCGATCTGGGCGACCAGGCGGCTGGTGAGCCGGAAGTTTCCGCTGGTGATTCGGGTGAGGGAGGAATCGCATCCCGTGACGGCGACGCGGAGCGTCGCCGTGTCCGGCCTCCGGGGTCGCGAAGCGCCCGCAAGGCCGCCGACGGAGCCGAAGAAAGCGAACGCGCGTGCCCGCGTTCGCCGGTTGTGGTGACTTTGTCGTGATGAGGGCACGGGTGTGCGCATGTCGCACGTACGGTCTCGTCGCGGAAGCCGGGGTGAGCGGGCGGGGCGTGGGAAGGGGGTGATGGCATGTCGGTGGTGAAGGAGGCCGGGGAGGGCGGGCATGCCCGGTACACGTACCGGCTTCGCGTGTCGTCGACCGCCCGCACCGCCCTCCTGGCGGAGTGGGACCGCTGCCGTTGGATCTGGAACGAGTGCGTGGCCCGGTCGAAGAAGGCCCACGCCGAGAACAAGAAGTGCGGCCCCGCAAGCCTGGACAAGATGCTGAACGAGGCCCGCGCCATCACGCCGTGGCTGGCCAAGGGCTCCTCGGTGCCGCAGCAGCAGATCATCCGGGACTTCGGCACGTCCCGCGCGAAGGCGCTGAAGGACATCAAGGAACGCCTGCCCGTGCACCGCCGGGCCGGGATGCCCCAGTACAAGAAGAAGCGCGAGGCACTGCCCACGCTGAACTACACCCGGCGCGGCTTCCGGCTCAAGAACGGCCGCCTGCACCTGGCCGGGAACATCGTGCTGACCGTGGTCTGGTCGCGGGCCCTGCCCGCCGACCCGTCGAGTGTGCGCGTGTACCAGGACGTCCTGGGGCACTGGCACTGCTCGTTCGTCGTGCCCGCCGAAGTCCAGCCACTGCCGGAGACCGGCCGCGTGATCGGGATCGACTGGGGCATGAAGGAAACCGCGACCACCACCTCGGACGCCCACGACCTCCCGCACGCCGAGTACGGAAAGAAGGCCCGGGCGAAGCTGACCCGCTACGACCGGATGATGGCCCGCCGCAAACCCGCCAAGGGGCAGGCGGCCTCCAGGGGCTACCGCGAGGCGAAGAAGCTGCGGGCGAAGACGTACCAGAAGATCGCCCGGCAACGGCAGGACACCGGCCGCAAGTGGGCCAGGAAGGTCGTGACCGACCACGACGCCATCGCGGTCGAGGACTTCCGGCCGAAGTTCCTGGCCAGGACGTCGACGGCGCGCAAGGCGGCGGACGCCGCGATCGGCGCCACCAAGCGGGCCCTGATGGAGATGGGCCGCAAGCACGGGCGGGACGTCCGCCTGGTGCACCCCGCGCACACCACCATGGACTGCGCATCGTGCGGAGCGAGAACCAAGCACGCACTTCCGCTGTCGGAACGCACCTACACCTGCACCGCGTGCGGAGCCGTGTCCCCCAGGGACAAGAACTCCGCCCGCGTGATGCTCGTCCGGGCTGGTCTGAAACCGGCTGGTGTCGAGGGCGTAAGACCCCCTGGAGCGCTGCTCCAGGAGGCGGCCTGAGCCAGGAATCCCCCTTGTTCACGAGGGGGAGCAGTCAAAGCAGTTCCGGCAGATCCTCCGCGTACAGCAGGGTCAGGTCGTCCGTGCTCGGTTCGTCGAGCTGGGCGACCCGGCTCGCATGGCGCTCCACCATCGCCTCGAAGGTCTGCCGGGCGGTGCGGCCGTTGCCGAAGGCGGGGCCCTTCGGGATCGCGGTGAAGTACTTCAGTACGGCCTCCGCCGCACCCGGCGCCAGCCGGTACTCATGCTCGTCCGCCTGCTGCTCCACGATCCGCAGCAGCTCGTCGGGGGCGTAGTCGCTGAAGGTGATGGTGCGTGAGAAGCGGGACGCGACACCGGGGTTGACGGACAGGAACCGTTCCATCTCGGCCGTGTAGCCCGCGACGATCACCACCACCGCGTCCCGGTGGTCCTCCATCAGCTTCACGAGCGTGTCGATGGCCTCCTTGCCGAAGTCACGGCCCGCGTCCTCCGGCGACAGCGCGTACGCCTCGTCGATGAACAGCACGCCGCCACGGGCCCGTTCGAACGCCTCCTGCGTGCGGATGGCGGTGGAGCCGATGTGCTCGCCCACCAGGTCCACGCGGGACACCTCGACCAGGTGGCCCTTGTCCAGGACGCCGAGCGAGGCGAGGATCTCGCCGTACAGCCGCGCGACCGTGGTCTTGCCGGTGCCGGGGGAACCCGTGAAGACCAGGTGCCGCTTGACCGACGCCGCCTTGAGGCCCGCCTGCTGCCGGCGCCGGCCCACCTCGATCATGTCGGTGAGGGCCCGCACCTCGCGCTTGACGCTCTCCAGGCCCACCAGCGCGTCGAGTTCACCGAGCACGGCCTTCGAGGTCCGGGCCGACTGCTCCGGCCGCGTGGCCGCCACGAGCGGCTCCTGCTCGGTGGTGCGCTGCCCGGGGATCGCGCCGAGGAGGGGCGTCGGCTCACTCGCCGTCTGGACGAGGGGTCCTGGGGCGGCGGGCGTGCGCAGGCTCGCGCTCTCGTCGCTGGTGCAGTCCTCCACGACCGGTCCCGCACCGGACCCCGCGTCGGGACCGGGATCCGCGAACTCGTAACCCCCGCGTGCGCAGCGCTCCGTACGGCACTTCCTGAGCGTCGTACGGCACCCGTCGATCACATGGAAGCCGTAGCCACCGCTGCCCCGCACCCGGCAGTTCAGGAAGCTGCCGCGGCCGCCCGCCGACACATAGAAGCCAGCTTCCGCGGGGGAGTCGACCGTGCACCGCTCGATGGTGGGGTCGGCGCCCTTGGTCACGATCACGCCGGTCTGGGTGCCGGCCACCGTGCAGTTGCTGAGGGTGCCGCCGCTGCCGTGGTCACGGAACCATGCGCCGGTCGCGGCGTCCTTGATGCGGCAGTCGTCGAGCTGTGCCGTCGCTCCGTCGCTGACGGACACCGCCGTGTTGCGCACCTGGGACAGGTCGCTGTCGACGACGTCCGCACGGGAGCCGCGGTCGAGCACGAACAGCGCGTCCGGCACGTCGTGCACCCGGCAGGAGTCGAGCACCACCGTCGCACCGTCGCTGACCCACACGGCCGGGTAGTCGCCGGTGCTGTCGAAGATCTCGCACTGGTTGGCGTCGACGCGTGTGCCGGGGTCCCACACCGACAGGCCGTTGCGGCCGAACTGCCGCACGCTGGTGCGGGCCATCGTGAGGACGGAGCGGGAGCGCAGGTCGACCGCGTTCTCGGGGATGTCGTGGATTCGGCAGTCGGCGAGGGTGAGCACGGCGTCGGTGTCGAGGGTGACGCCGTCCGCGGTGGTGCGGTGCACATCGCATTCGGTGAGGTGCGCGGTGGCCCGGCCGGTGATCTGCACGCCGCTGCCACGGACCTCGTACACCTCGCAACCCACCGCCTCCAGCCCGGAGTTCTCACCGGTCGCGGTCAGACCCGAACCCGCGGCGTGGTGCACCCGGCAGCGCTCCAGGCGCGGACGGGCGCCGCCGCGCACCGCGACGCCGGCCTGTCCGGCCGCGACGACCTCGCAGTCCTCGAACACCCCGCCCCCGCCGTCGACGACGGCGATGCCGATGCCTGCCGGATTGTCGACGGTGCACCGCCGCACGGTCGGGCGTGCGCTGCCGCGCACCTCGATCCCGGCGGCGGACCGGGTGACGACCCGCACGTCGGTCAGCTGCGGCGTGCCCTCCTCGACGAGCAGCGCGGGCGCGGCCGCGTCCTGCCCCTCCACGTGCAGGTCCTGCACCACGGCCGCGGCGCGCACGGTCAGCGGCACCCCGTCGACGGGCGCGATGCGCACGGAGCCGGGCGAGCCCTCGGGTCCGCGCAGGGTCACCGCCCGCTGCACGACGAGGTTCTCCCGGTAGGTCCCGGGGGCGATGGTGAGCACGTCACCGTCGGCCGCGGCCTCCAGGGCGGCGGCGAGCGATGCGTACTCACCCGTGCGGCGCCGCCACCGCGATGTGCCGGTGTGCGTCACCTGGACCGTGCCCTGTGCCATGCGTTGCTGTGCCCCCACCTCGGTCGTACTGATGGCTCGTTCGCCTGCGAGGCGTCACAGCCCCTACGGCTCGCTCGCACGCGGGTTGATGCCGAAGTTCGGCCGGTCCACCGTAGCGTGCGCACGGACGGTGGGTTGACCGGAGCCGGAAGGCCGTCAGCTGCCGGTGCCGGTCCTGCCCCAGTCCGGGCCCGCCCGGTCCCAGGCCTGGTCCCAACGGGCGTACCGGCGACGGACCATGTGCCAGACGATCATCCGTCTGACACCCTCGACGAGGCCCGCAGTGAGCACAGCCGCGCCGAACCCGGCGAGGACGGCGTGTGTCGTCGCCGTGGCCGGGTCCAGCGGGCGGGTCGCGGTACGACCGTGCCCGTCGGTCCATATCGTGAAGTGTTCACCGGGCTCGGGGGTGCCGAGGTGCGTCATGACCGGTGCCCGGTGGTCGGTGCCGTCCGGTGCGGTCCAGTGCGCGAGCACGCGGGTGCGGGTCTCCCGCGAGGCGGTCTCGGCGTCGAGGTCCAGGGGGGAGCGCTCCAACTCGCGGACGACGGTGGCCGTCACGAGATGACGGGACTGGCGCTGCTCCCGGACGGACCGCTGCATGGAGTCCTGCGCGACGGAGCCGACGAGGGAGCCGATCACGGGTGCGACGAGGAGGATGGCCAGCAGGGCGCCCAGGGCCACCCAGGCCTCGACCAGATCGGTCGTGCGGCGCAGCGGATTGTGCCGCCAGCGCCAGAGGCCGCCGATAGCTCGCACGTCCCGCACCCCCTTCCCGCTCCGTGATAACCCCCCGATGGAGCCGTTCACCGCGGGCCCGGGCAAAGAGAGAGCGACATTACCTGGGCCCGGGGCCTCTCATGAACTTCTCACGACGGCTCAACGCGTAGGTCCGGCCCGGGGTTCCCGCCCGGCAGCGGGTCCCGGCGCATGTCACTCATTCGATGATGCGGACCGGGTCCCCGACCCTGATCGTGCCCACGGACTGGGGTACGAGGTTCTGTCCGAAGACCAGCTTGCCGCCGATGCGGCGGTGCCGTCCGAGGGTGTGCAGGGGCTCCCGGCCGCGCTCGGCGGTGGACTGGTCGGTCGTGGTGACGACGCACCGCCCGCACATCTTGGCGACGCGGAAGGTCACCTCGCCGATGGCGATGTGCCGCCAGGCGTCCTCCGCCCAGGGCGCGGCGCCCTCGACGACCACGTTCGGCCGGAACCGGTTCATCGGCAGTGGGCCCTCGTCGGCGAGTCCGTTCTGCGCGATCAGCGAGTTGAGGGCGTCGAGGGAGGCTGCAGAGGTGAGGAGCAGCGGGTAGCCGTCGGCGAACGTGACCGTCTCGCCGGGCAGCGCGTGGTCCGGATCGACGGGCCGGCGTACGGCGGGGTCGTCCATGTGGACGAGGCGGACGTCGGCACCGACGAACTCACTGCACCAGGCGTGCGCCGCGGCGTCGGCGAGGACGCCCTCCACCTTGTCGCGGAAGACCTGCAGCGTGAGCGTGCCGACCGGCTCGGGGACGGCCACGGTCAGCGGGTCCAGTCCGGGTGCGGACAGCCGGATGCCGCCGGGCACGAGCTCGGCGGCGGCCAGCGCGAGGCGCGGTTGCTGGCGTTGCGTGACGACCTTTCCCCCGTCGTCGATCAGCACCCAGCGTCGGTCTCCGGCCAGCCCCCAGGGCTCCACGACGGCCTGCCGGGGCGCAAGACCCCGGAACGCCTTGACCGGATGGACATGAATCGACTGCAGCACCACGTTCCCCATGGGGCCATCGTGCCAGGCGACACCGACAGCCCGGGGATGGGCTCAGTAGCCGCGGTACTGCTGGTTGTTGTACGGGTCCTGGTACTGAGCCGGGGCGGGCCGGGGGGCCGCGGGGCGCATCGCCTCGTAACCCGTGCCGCCGGGCGCCGCGGGGCGCGGCTGCTGGTGCTGCGGGCCGGGGTACCCGCGCGGCGCAGCGGCCTGTTGCGGGATGTACGCCGTGGGCGCCTGCTGCAGCGGCGTGGGCTGCGGCGCCTGCGGGTAGCCATAGGCGGGCTGGGACGGGGCCGCCGGCAGGGCGGGCAGCGCCGACGGCAGGGCGGGCAGGTGGCTGCCCGGCGTGTCGTACGCGGCGGGGACCCGGATCGGAGCGATCTGCGGGGTGCCCCGCTCGGCCACGAGCGAGTCGTAGATCGGAGTGTCCGGGAAGGAGGCGGAGTAGTAGCCGCCGCCATAGGTGGAGCGGGGGGAGGTCATGGCACATAAGTTAAGCCCACGATGTGCTGGTTGGGGAGACCGATAAGAGGGTTGTTTTCCGTGTCCGCGGTGACGTGGGATCCCCAATGCGAGCGAACTTGGGAAAAAGGGGCACCGAGCAGCGCTCGGATCGTGTAAAGGCTCAGTTCCCAGGGGGTTACCGGCGGTTGACCACTTGTCTTTCCGTGCGCGCGCATGGGCGTTCGTCGGCGGTGGCAATAGGTTGTGGCGCACAGAGAAAAGCGATGGCTGCCGGGGTGCAACCTTGGCGCGGTGACACGTGATGGGGGCGGACATGTCAATGCCGAAGGGATCGAATGTTCCGGTGCCGACGACGGCACTGCGGGTGGAACTCGGGTGGCGTTCCGGACCGGGCGTGCCCGACACCGACGCCTCGGCCCTGCTGCTGGCCGGTGGCAAGGTGCGCTCCGACGCGGACTTCGTGTTCTACAACCAGCCGCAGCACACCTCCGGAGCGCTCCGGCACGAGGGCAAGCGGGAGGCCGGCGGAGGGGTGACCGACACCCTCCTCGTCGACCTCGCGCGCATGGAGCCCGCGATCGAGACCGTGGTGGTCGCCGCCTCCGCGGACGGCGGCGCGTTCGGCCAGGTGCCCAGCCTGTACATCGAGGTCAAGGACGCCGCTCGGGGCACAGTGGTGGCGCGGTTCGACAGCGAGGGAGCCACGGTCGAGACGGCCTTCGTGCTCGGCGAGTTCTACCGCCGCCAGGGCGCCTGGAAGTTCCGTGCGGTGGGACAGGGCTACAGCAGCGGCCTGGAGGGCCTGGCCACGGACTTCGGGATCACGGTGGACGAGCCGCAGCACACGGCACCCACCGCGCCTCCGGTCACTGCACCCACGCCTGCGCCGTCCGCGCCGCCCGTCACCGCGCCGGCCGCGCCGCCGGTCCAGCTCACCAAGGTCACGCTCACCAAGGCAGCCCCGTCCGTGTCGCTGACCAAGCAGGGCGGAACGTCGGGTGCCCTGCGCGTGAACCTCAACTGGCAGGTGCGCAAACAGTTCTCGGGGTGGGGCAGCAAGCGCGGGCGGGCGGTCGCGATGCACTCCGACCTGGACCTCGACCTGTGTGCCCTGTACGAACTCACCGACGGCAGCAAGGGCGTCGTCCAGGCCCTCGGCAACGCCTTCGGCGCGCTGCACCAGCCGCCGTACATCCACCTCGACGGCGACGACCGCACCGGAGCCGTGGCGAGCGGTGAGAACCTCACCGTCAACCTCGACCACAAGCACAAGTTCCGGCGCATCCTCGTCTTCGTCACCATCTACGAAGGCGCCCGCTCCTTCGCCGACCTGCATGCCACGGTCACCCTGCAGCCGCAGCACGGCGCCCCGATCGACTTCTCCCTGGACGAGTGCACCGTCCCGTCCCCGGTGTGCGCCCTCGCGCTCATCACCAACACCGGCCAGGACCTGGTCGTCCAGCGCGAGGCCCGCTATCTGGTGCCGGAGCGCGGCGTCAGCCCGCAGCGGACCGTCGACTACGCCTACGGATGGGGCATGAACTGGACCCCGGGCCGGAAGTGAGCCCGCGGGACACCGGCGCTCATCCCTCGTCGGGGACGGCGCCGGGACGGGCGTAGGTGCGGCCCTTCCAGGCCGCACCGCGCCCCCTGTAGTGCTGCACCGCGGAGTCGACCGTCATGAGGAGGTACACGAACGCGGTGAACGGCAACAGGGGAGCGAGCCACAGCGGCTGGCGGTAATAGCGGAGCATCGGGACGTACGTGCCCGTCATCACCAGCCAGGCCGAGCCGCCCAGCACCGCCGCGGCCGCACCCCCGCCGGCCGCACCGACGACCAGCGCAGCGGGCGGCACCAGATACATCACCGCCAGTCCCGCCACGGTCCCGGCCAGCAGCAGCGGACTGTGCCTCAGCTGGGCGTAGGCACTGCGCGCGACCATCCGCCACAGATCGTGCAGGCGCGGATAGGGGCGCACGCTGTCCACCCGTTCGGCGAGCCCCAGCCACAGGTGGCCGCCGATGCCCCGGACGGCCCGCGCAAGCGCCACGTCGTCGATGACGGCGTGCCGGATGGCGTCCGGAATGCGCGCCCGCTCGGCGGCCTCGGTGCGCAGCAACACGCAGCCGCCGGCCGCTGCGGAGGTCCGTGCACCCTTCCTGCCGATCCGGCGGAAGGGGTACAGCTGCGCGAAGAAGTAGACGAAGGCCGGCACCACGAGCCGTTCCCACCGGCTCTCCACCCGCAGCCGGGCCATCTGCGAGACGACGTCGAAGCCTCCGGTGCGGGCCGCCGCGACCAGTGCCCGCAGACTGTCCGGCGCGTGGGCGATGTCGGCGTCCGTCAGCAGCAGGTACTCGGGGCCACGCGCGCGTGCCAGGCCGATGCCGTGCCGCACCGCCCACAGCTTGCCGGTCCAGCCCGCGGGCGGCTCACCCGGCGAGCCCACGGTCAGCGGCAGCCCGCCGTGCCGTTGTGCCAGTGCGCGGGCCAGCTCACCGGTGCCGTCCGTGCTGCCGTCGTCCACCAGGACGACCTCCGCCCGCCCCGGATAGTCCTGCGCGAGCAGCGACGGCAGACTGGCGGGCAGCACCTCCGCCTCGTCGCGCGCCGGTACGACGACACAGACGTCCGGCCACACGGCGGGTTCGGTCCGGGGCGGCAGCCGGACATCCGTACGCCAGAAGAAGCCCTGACCGAGCAGCAGCCACAGCCAGGCGACGAGTGATCCGGCAGCAGTCCACGCGATGGCGCTCACCCGCGCAGTCTGCCCCACCCGACCGGCCCGGAGGGGCCCATCGTCTATCGTGGCCGGGTGAAGATCGCGCTCATGGACTCCGGAATCGGCCTGCTGGCGGCCACCGTCGCGGTACGGCGCCTGCGCCCCGACGCCGATCTCGTGCTCTCCCTGGACCCCGAGGGCATGCCCTGGGGACCGCGCACCCCGGAGGATCTCACCGCGCGCGCCCTGGCCGTCGCCGAGGCGGCCGCCGCGCACCGGCCCGACGCCCTCATCGTCGGCTGCAACACCGCCACCGTGCACGCCCTGACCGCCCTGCGCGCCCGCCTCGAACCGGCGCTGCCGGTCATCGGGACGGTCCCGGCGATCAAGCCGGCCGCGGCCGGCGGAGGCCCGGTCGCGATCTGGGCCACGCCCGCCACCACCGGCAGCCCCTACCAGCGCGGACTCATCCGGGACTTCGCCGACGGGGTGGAGGTCGCCGAAGTGCCGTGCTGGGGACTCGCGGAAGCGGTCGAGCGCGCGGACGAGGCCGCCATCGACGCCGCCGTCGCCGCGGCCGCCGAGCTGACCCCGGCCGAGGTCACCACCGTCGTCCTGGGCTGCACCCACTACGAGCTGGTCGCCGAGCGCATCCGTGCCGCCGTGCAGCGCCCCGGCGCCCCGGCCCTCGTTCTGCACGGTTCCGCGGGGGCCGTGGCCGCTCAGGCACTGCGCCGGATCGGGTCGCGCCCGGAGCCCGCGGCCGAGTCCGGCGGCACTGTGACGGTGCTGCTGAGCGGTCGTGAGGGCCCGCTGCCCGCATCCGCCCTGGCCTACGCGGAAGGCCGGCTCCTGTCGGCGGTCAGCCCCGTCCGGTGACCCACGGTCACTGACCGGAATCCCTCGGTCCGCCGGGCCGCCCGCCGGCCAGTCACTCTGCGCAACACCCTCCCCGCGCAGCGAAACCTGAGTAACCTCGTAGGTATGAGGGACCACGAGCACGGCTCGCACCCCGACGTCTGGACCTGCCGGGCCACCAACCGGGTCCAGTGGCTGCTGGCGCTGGGCGGCGCCGCCTGCCTGGCACTGGGTATCGAGCTCGCCGTCGACTCCACGTGGACCGACGGCATCGCCCCGCTCGTCATGGCGGTCGTCGGCTGCATCGCGGCCGGACTGCTGGTGCTGTTCGGCACTCTCGCGTTCGTGCACGTCGCGCTGAAGGTCGACAAGGAGTCCCTCGAAGTGCGGTGCGGCCACATCGGTGTGCCACGCCGCCGCATCCCCCTGTCACAGGTCGTCGGCGCCGAGTTCGCCCCGTACGTCACCCCCCGCCAGTGGGGCGGCTGGGGCTATCGCTGGCGCCCCGAGAAGGGTACGGCGGTCGTCGTACGGTGCGGGGAGGGCGTGGTGCTGCGGCTCTGGGACGGCCATACATTCACGATCACCGTGGACAACGCGGAGGCGGCCGTACGGGTCATCAAGTCGCGCCTGCGGGCCGGCACACCCGGCCCGGCCCACTGAGTCACGGCGCCGGACGGTCCCCCCGCGCGACGCTCTCCCGGCGTGGCGACTCCTCGGCCAGCGGGCGTGCTGTGGCCAGGCCCGCGAGCAGTCCCGCCCCGGCCGACACCGCGGTGAAGCTCAGCGCGTTGCCGACCGCGGCGACGGCCGCGAGTGCCGTCAGCGCCGCGCCGGCGGTGAGGGCGACCGGCGTGGGCCGCGCGGTGCGCCACAGGGTGTACAGCACCCAGCAGAACGCCGCGGCCAGCAGAACCACCCCGACGACTCCCTGTTCGGCGGCCTGCTGAAGGGGCGCGGAATGCGGTTTGCCGTCGGACAGCGGCGACCCGATGACGGTGGGGCTGAGTTCTCCGAAGCGTCCTGGGCCGACCCCCAGGACGTCCCCACGGGCCATGGCCAGCGCGTCCTGCCACAGCTCGACCCGGTGCCGGGTCAGCGGGCCCTCCACGGATGCGGCGAGTCCTTCGGGGAACACGTTTGCGGCGACCGCCCAGCTCCCGGCGGTCACCAGCGCCGTCGCCAGGGCCAGGCCGGCGATGCCGAGGCCGCGGTGGTTCATCCGGCCCGCCGCGAAGGAGCACAGCAGCACCGCCGAACACGCCACGACGCCGATGACCGAACCGAGCGCGGCCGCGGTCAGCGCGATCCCGGCGGCCAGCAGCCGCAGGGCCAGCCGCATCGCCGGTACGGCGGTGGACCAGGCGGCACAGCAGGCGGCGCCGGCGGACAGGGCCAGCAGCGCGGCGGTGGCGCCCGCGTTGCCGAGTGGCGCGCCGGGCTGTGGCCCCGGAGCGAGGTGCGGAACGGTGAGGGTCAGTCCGAGTCCGGCCAGTGCCCCGGTGCAGGGAGCGGCGACCGGTGCGAGCGCCCCGCAGATGCGTCCTGCGGCATAACCGGCGGCGACGGCCAGTACGGCGAGGAGCACGCCTTCCGGGCGGCCGTCGTGCACGGCTGCCGTGATCAGCGACCAGACGGCGCAGGCCCCCAGCACGACCACGCCCACCGCGTCAGATACGTTCCGTCTACCGCCGTCCGCATCCGGACCGGCCACAGACGCCATCCCCGTGGACCCCACACGTCCCCCCGAACCCGGCCGCCCCCGACCTGACGGACCCCAGCCGTCCCGTCTCACGACCCGGGGCCCGGGCACACGGTAACGGCTGATGGGCGGTTTGTGGATGACTGGTACCGAGTTGTGCAGGAACGATGCGGCAATGGCGCAGGAGGAGGCCGTCGTAGGCCGGGCCACCGCGTTCTCGGCTTCGAAGTCGGCCGCCGTACACTCCCGGAGTGACCGTCACCGCAACCTCCGTGGACGAGTCGGACGGCGTACAACCGCGGACCGCGCCCAAGGCACGCGGCGCGCGCCTGCTGCGCCGCCTCGTCCCGGCCGCCGCCGCGGCGCTCTCCGGAGTGCTGCTCTACGTCAGTTTCCCGCCGCGCACCCTGTGGTGGCTGGCCCTGCCGGCCTTCGCCGTCTTCGGCTGGGTACTGCGCGGCCGGAGCTGGAAGGCGGCGCTCGGCCTCGGCTACCTCTTCGGACTCGGCTTCCTGCTGCCGCTGCTGGTATGGACCGGCGTGGAGGTCGGCCCGGGCCCCTGGCTCGCCCTGGCCGCGATCGAGGCAGTCTTCGTCGCCCTGGTCGGCGTCGGCATCGCAGCGGTGTCGAGGCTGCCCGGTTGGCCGGTGTGGGCGGCCGCGGTGTGGATCGCCGGTGAGGCGGCACGCGCGCGTGCGCCGTTCGAGGGCTTCCCCTGGGGCAAGATCGCCTTCGGGCAGGCGGACGGTGTCTTCCTGCCGCTCGCCGCGGTCGGCGGCACACCGGTACTCGGCTTTGCGGTCGTCCTGTGCGGTTTCGGTCTGTGCGACGTCGTCCGCCTGGTGGCGGAGGGCCGGCGCACGGGCGCGGTACGACGGGGAGCCGCGACCGTCGCGCTGCTCGGCGTGGCCGTGCCGGTGGTGGGCGCGCTCGCCGCCCGGCCGCTGGTCAGCGACCAGGCCGAGGACGGCACCGCGACCGTCGCCGTGATCCAGGGCAACGTGCCCCGCGCGGGGCTCGACTTCAACTCCCAGCGGCGGGCGGTGCTCGACTATCACGCCCGCGAGACCGAACGCCTGGCCGCCGAGGTCGAGGCGGGCAAGGTGGCACGGCCCGACTTCGTGCTCTGGCCGGAGAACTCCTCCGACATCGACCCCTTCGCCAACCCCGACGCGTACGCCGTCATCGACAGCGCCGCCAAGGCGATCGGCGCGCCCATCTCGGTCGGCGGTGTCGTCGAGCGCGACGGCAAGCTCCTCAACGAGCAGATCCTGTGGGACCCGGACAAGGGGCCGCTCGACACCTACGACAAACGGCAGATCCAGCCGTTCGGGGAGTACCTCCCGCTGCGCTCGCTGCTGGACGCGATCAACAAGAACTGGACCAGCATGGTCCGCCAGGACTTCAGCCGCGGCAGCGACCCGGGCCTCTTCACGCTGGACGGCGTCAGGGTCGGCCTCGCCACCTGCTACGAGGCGGCCTTCGACTGGGCCGTGCGCGACACCGTCACCGACGGCGCGCAGTTGATCTCCGTGCCGAGCAACAACGCCACCTTCGACCGCAGTGAGATGACCTACCAGCAGCTCGCCATGTCGCGCATCCGCGCCGTCGAGCACAGCCGCACCGTCACGGTGCCGGTCACCAGCGGCGTCAGCGCGATCATCCTGCCGGACGGGACGATCACCCAGAAGAGCGGGATGTTCGTCGCGGACTCGCTGGTCCAGGAGGTACCGCTGCGCTCCTCCCAGACGTCCGCAACCCGGCTCGGCATCCTGCCGGAGATCGCCCTGGTGCTCGTCGCGGCGGGCGGCCTGGGCTGGGCCGTCGCCGCCGGTGTGCGTGGGCGGCGGACGGGTGACGGGTAGCCGTACGCCCGCCGTACGCCCCGGTAAGCGGCCCAGGAGCGGAGGATCTTCCCGTTAGGGTCGGCCCATGGCTACTCCTGACTTCATTCGCAGTCTGCGGGCTTCCGCCGGGCATCAGCTGTTGTGGCTCCCCGGTGTCACCGCCGTCGTCTTCGACGACGACGGCAGAGTGCTGCTGGGCCGCCGCTCCGACACCGGCATGTGGTCGCTGATCGGCGGCATCCCGGACCCGGGGGAGCAGCCCGCGGCCTGCGCTGTGCGGGAGGTCCACGAGGAGACTGCCGTGCACTGCGTGCCCGAGCGGGTGGTGCTGGTGCAGGCGCTGAAGCCCGTCACCTACACCAACGGCGACACGTGCCAGTACATGGACATCACGTTCCGCTGCCGTGCCGTCGGCGGCGAAGCGCGGGTCAACGACGACGAGTCGCTGGACGTCGGCTGGTTCGACATCGACGCCCTGCCGCAGCTCAACGAGTTCGGGCAGTTGCGGATCAAGCAGGCCCTGTCGGACCAACCCACATGGTTCGACTCCACGAGTTTCGAATGAAGTATGGGCTTTGACCACATGGGGCGGGGTGCGCGAACTGCCTAGGGTCGAGCCATGAGCCTGCCCAACAGCCTCCCCGGCCCCCACGCCCCCTCGCTCGATCTCGGCGGCCGCACGGCCCTGGTCACCGGAGCCGCCGGTGGCATCGGCCGCGCCTGTGTGCTGCGGCTCGCGGCCGCCGGGGCCAAGGTCAGAGCGGTCGACCGGGACGACACGGGGCTGGAGTCGCTCGCCGGGCAGGCGGCGGGCCTGCCGGGCAGCGTCGAACCGCACGTCCTCGACCTCACCGACCTGGACGCCGCCGAACAGGCGGCCGCGGGCACCGACGTCCTCGTCAACAACGCCGGGCTGCAACTGGTCCGGCCCATCGAGGAGTTCCCGCCCGACGTGTTCCACACCGTGCTCACCGTGATGCTCGAGGCGCCGTTCCGGCTCATCCGCGGCGCCCTGCCCCATATGTACGGGCAGGGCTGGGGCCGCATCGTGAACATCTCCTCCGTCCACGGACTGCGTGCCTCGGCCTACAAGGCGGCCTACGTGGCCGCCAAGCACGGCCTGGAGGGGCTGTCCAAGACCGCCGCCCTGGAAGGCGCACCTCACGGCGTCACCTCCAACTGTGTGAACCCCGCCTATGTGCGCACCCCCCTGGTCGAGAAACAACTCGCGGACCAGGGCCGGGCGCACGGCCTGCCCGAGGACCGGGTCCTGTCCGAGGTGCTGCTGCAGGACAGCGCACTCAAACGGCTCATCGAACCGGAGGAGGTCGCCGAGGCGGTCGCCTACCTGTGCAGCCCGCAGGCGTCCTTCATGACCGGGACCTCGCTCGTCCTCGACGGCGGCTGGACCGCGCACTGACTCGACGGCGGCTGGACCGCGCACTGAGCGATCCGGCGCCCCGCGCGCCCGGAGTTTTCCACAGGGCTGACGGGGCGCCCGGGCAATGAGGAATCCTGTGAGCATGTCCCGCGATCACGTGCACTCCGCCGAGCGTGCCGACGCCGACCCGCCACCGAACAGTTCCGCGGCCTCGGCGAGTGGCGCCACCACAGTGCCCGAGAGCAGCGCCGAGGCGCCGTTCCTGGAGCTGCTGGCCCGCGGTGCGTCCGCCGACGCCTTCGAGGAGCCGCTGCTGCACGCCCGCACCGAGGGCCGGCCGGCCGACCGGCTCGCGGCGCTCGAACACGCCAAGTTGCTCGCGCTGCGCGTCCGGTCGGAGCTGGAGGGGCGCCGCCGCCGGGAGGCCGAGCTGTCGGCGCTCTTCGAGACCGCCCACGACCTGGCCGGACTGCGCGATCTGGACGCCGTGCTCCAGGCGATCGTGCAGCGTGCCCGGTCGCTGCTCGGCACCGACGTCGCCTACCTCAGCCTGAACGACCCCGCCCGGGGCGACACCTACATGCGGGTGACCGAGGGCTCGGTCGCGGCCCGCTTCCAGCAGCTGCGGCTCGGGATGGGCGAAGGGCTCGGCGGCCTCGTCGCCCAGACGGCCCGCCCGTATGTCACCGACGACTACTTCAAGGACGACCGCTTCCAGCACACCGCCACCATCGACGCGGGCGTGCGGGACGAGGGCCTGGTGGCCATTCTCGGGGTGCCCCTGATGCTCGGGCACCATGTGATCGGGGTGCTCTTCGCGGCGGACCGGCGCGCGCGGGTCTTCGAGCGGGCGCAGATCGCGCTGCTCGGCTCCTTCGCGGCGCTGGCCGCGGCCGCCATCGACACCGCCAACCTGCTCACCGAGACCCGCTCGGCCCTCGCCGGCCTGGAGCACGCCAACGAGATCATCCGGGACCGCAGCGCCGTCATCGAACGCGCCTCCGACGTGCACGACCGCCTCGCCGAGCTGGTGCTGCGCGGAGGCGGAGTCCACGACGTGGCCGCCGCCGTCTCCGAGGTACTCGGCGGGACGGTCGAGTTCACCGACGCCACCGCCGCACCGGCGCAGGCCCTGGAGGCCTTCCGTACGGAAGGACATGCGGTACGGCACGAGGACGACTGGATCGCCGCGGTCGCCGCGGGCGGTGAACTGCTCGGCGCGCTCGTGCTGCGCGGACAGCCCGGGATCGACCCCGTCGACCTGCGCACCCTGGAGCGGGCCGCGATGGTGACCTCGCTGCTGCTGCTCGCCCGACGGTCCGCCGCCGAGGCCGAACAGCGTGTCCGCGGCGAACTCCTCGACGACCTGCTCGACGCCCGCGACCGTGACCCGCGCCTGCTGCGGGAACGCGCCGCGCGGCTGCATGCCGACCTCGACGCCACCCATGTCGTGCTCGCGGCACGCATCGACGGCCCGGCGGCCGACGCCGACCAGGAGGCGGACGCCCGTCGACGCCTGTGGTCCGCCGCGTCCCATCTCGCCGCCACCCGGCACGGACTGGCCGCCGCACGCGACGGCGGCACCGTCCTGCTGCTGCCCCTCGACCCCGGCGACACGGCCACCGACCTGGCCCGCCGCACCGCCCGGCACCTGGGCACCGCCGTCCACGAGGCGGTCACGGTCGGCGCGTCCGCACCGATCGAGGACCTCGCCGCCCGCAGGGACTCCGTCCCCGCCGCCTATGAGGAGGGCCGCCGCTGCCTCGAAGCCCTGCACCTCCTCGGCCGCGCCGGAGACGGTGCCGCCGCCGAGGACTTCGGCTTCCTGGGACTGCTGCTGGCCGGTGACCGGGACATCGCGGGCTTCGTGACCCGCACCATCGGCCAGGTCGTCGCCTACGACGAACGCCGCGGCACCGAGCTGGTGCGCACCCTCGACGCGTACTTCGCCTGCGGGATGAGCCCCGCCCGCACCAAGGACGAACTGCACGTCCACGTCAACACCGTCGCCCAGCGCCTGGAGCGGGTCGGCCACCTGCTGGGGGACGACTGGCAGAGCCCCGCCCGTGCCCTGGAGATCCAGCTCGCCCTGCGCCTGCACTGTCTGGCGGTCGCCCCGACAAGCCACTGACCCCCGTACGCACGGGCGTACGGGGGTCAGTGGCCGACTGGATCAGACCCGGTGTGCGTCCGGTGTCCGGTCGGCCGTGGACTCCGTCCCGCCAACGGATTCGACGTCGGCCAGGTCCCGGTTGCGGGTCTCCTTCGCCGCCGCCACGGCGACGACGGTCAGGAGCGCCGCGGCGATCACGTACAGGGAGATGGGCGTCGAGCTGTCGTAGCTGGACAGCAGCGCGGTGGCGATCAGCGGGGCGGGCGCACCGGCCGCGACCGAGGCGAACTGGGCGCCGATGGAGGCACCGGAGTAGCGCATCCGGGTCGCGAACATCTCGGAGAAGAACGCGGCCTGCGGCGCGTACATCGCACCGTGCATCACCAGACCCACGGTGACGGCGAGGATCAGGTTGCCGAAGCCGCCGGTGTCGATGAGCGAGAAGAACGGGAACATCCACAGGCCGACGCCGACCGCACCCAGCAGATAGACAGGACGGCGGCCGATCCGGTCCGACAGCGCGCCCCACAGCGGGATGACCGCGAAGTGCACGGCGGACGCGATGAGCACCGCGTTGAGCGCCGTCTGCTTGGAGACCCCGGCGGAGGTGGTGGCGTAGACGAGGATGAACGCGGTGATGACGTAGTAGCTGATGTTCTCGGCCATCCGTGCACCCATCGCCACCAGGACGTCACGCCAGTGGTGGCGCAGCACCGCGACCAGCGGGAGCTTCTCGGCGGCAGCGGTGCTGTCCGCCTTGCGCGCCTCGGCCTGCGCCAGAGCCTGCTTGAACACGGGCGACTCGTCGACGGACAGCCGGATCCACAGGCCGACGATCACCAGCACACCGGAGAGCAGGAACGGAATCCGCCAGCCCCAGCTGACGAAGGCGCTGTCGGAGAGCAGAGCGGTCAGCAGGGACAGCACACCGGTCGCCAGGAGCTGTCCGGCCGGCGCGCCGGTCTGTGGCCACGAGGCCCAGAAGCCGCGCCGTCGCGCATCCCCGTGCTCCGACACGAGCAGC
Source organism: Streptomyces sp. F001 (assembly GCF_004187715.1). Classification (GTDB taxonomy): domain Bacteria; phylum Actinomycetota; class Actinomycetes; order Streptomycetales; family Streptomycetaceae; genus Streptomyces; species Streptomyces flavusporus. The sequence goes on from NZ_QZWF01000002.1 coordinate 49,042, forward strand.
ACGGCGCCGCCCCACTCACCGCCGAGCGCGAAGCCCTGCACGAGACGCAGCACGGTGAGCAGCACCGGCGCCGCCGTGCCGATCGTCGCGTGGGTGGGCAGCAGCCCGATCGCGAAGGTCGCCCCGCCCATCAGCAGCAGGCTCAGCACCAGCAGCTTCTTGCGCCCGAGCCGGTCGCCGTAGTGCCCGAAGACCAGGGCACCCAGCGGCCTGGCGGCGAAGCCGACCGCGTATGTCAGGAACGAGAGCAGTGTGCCGACGAGCGGGTCGGAGTCGGGGAAGAACAGCTGGTTGAAAACGAGCGCGGCGGCAGATCCGTACAGGAAGAAGTCGTACCACTCGATGGTGGTGCCGATGAGGCTGGCGGCGACGATGCGCTTGAGGTTGCCGGGCGTTGGGGGAGCGGATGCTGCGGAGGCCATGTGCGCCACTTCCTCGTGTGCGGTGGGGACGGGTACGTGTTCGCACACCGTAGAAACGTGCAGGTCAGGGGCACATGTGGTGGGACACCATAGTTCGGGGCGTGGCTATGCGTCGGGCCGCCATGTCCGCTCGTGCAGCGGCAGCTGAGAGGCTTGGAGAGGAGCGAAATGAGCGCTGTCGGGGAAGTGTAGTTGGGGGTGATTTGACGGTGGCGTGCCGGCTCCCGTGCTGGTTCGGTGCTGACTAAAGTCCCACGTCATCACCCGCGTTCGTCTCTCCCGTGCTGACTTGGTGCTGACTACGCTCTGTAGAACTCGGGCATGACGGGCGGATCGGTCCCGAGTTGCGCTGCAACAGCGACTCGATCCAAAGGCCAAGCGGTCTGTCCTGCTCGTGGCTTCTTCGGGGGACGGGGCGTCGGGAGTGAGCGCGGTGCGCGGTCGGCCCAGCAGGTTCTTGGTCTGCTGGTGGTACACAGACGTAGACCCTTCTGACCTGCGTAGTCTGGCGCGATCACTTCTTGTGTGGTGACTTGGTCCATTGCTGGTCCGGATCTTGGCCCCAGAGGCCACAGGGCCAGGGTGCTGCGGCGCGTTCGGCGAGACGGTCGGATAGTGCATCGGGGTAGCAAGGCGACCGAGTGTCATCCGAGGCCGCCCATGGTCTTGGGGAGCTGGACTGCCTCGTCGACCTGTTTCCGATGACGCACCACGTGGAGTGCGTCGCGATCCTCGAACCGGCTGCAAAGAGCTCCTGAGCTGCGGTTTTGTGCGTGCGCATTATGTGCGGTGTGGGCGTTACGGGCGATATCTTGACGCTGAAATGACGCCCGTGACGCTCATTTGACGCCCGTTCTGATGGCGTGTCAGGCGCCCTGTTAGGCAGGTCAGGTCCTGTCGAGGCGGCGAGTTTCGATGGGGCGCCCAGGGCAGGCGGTGAGCGCAGAGCCGCTGGTTCCGGCTGATCAGATGTCCCGGAAGAGACCAGCCGACGCCGTGGCCTGCCGCGTCCGGCCGTCGCAGGTCGTTGATCTGTACGAATGCCCTTTCAGCCGTTTCGCGCTCTTACCGGCTGATGTAGCCGGAAGTGCCAGGAAAGTCCCAGAGAACTCTCACTGGCAGGAGCCTCTCTTTCGGCTCTATGCAGGGCGTGCGGGTGCGGTGTGGGCCGGTGACCGTGGATCGACGGTCTGGCCCGAACGAATCCGCCGATCCGGTTGAGGACGAAGAGCGAACCACCCCCGCGTTGGCCGGGAGCACCTCGGGGTTTTGGGACGTGCTGTCCGTGCCTCCGAACCGTTACCGTGCTGGGGGGAGCACCATCATGCCTCAGATTCGGGTAGCTGGCCCGGTGAACCACCCCCGGTCCGCGCCGGCGACCGCGTCAACCCGATGACCGAGAACTGGGACCGCATCGGCCAGCTGATCACCACGGGCGCGGACATGGCCGAGGCGGTACGGCGCTGCGAGGAGCTGGCGGAGCGGGTGCGGGTGGTGACGTCGGAGGGGTGAGCACTGCGGATGTCCCGGTGCACGCAGCCCCGCAACCATCTTGTTCCGGCATGCGTCCAGGTGCTTACCTGAGTGCAGCCGTACAGGAGGGGGGCATGACATCTCATCGGGCTGTGCGGGCCCTGGTCGTCGGCGCCGGGCTGGTCGTGACCTTGATCGTGCTGCCGACGGTTCTGAACATCGCCACGAGCGCCCGTCTTCCCGGGCCGCTGGCCTGGATCGCGGCCCGGCCGTGGCCGGTTCTGGCGGGCACGGGGTTCCTCGCAGTCGTGCTGGCTTGGGTCCAGCTGACCTATCTTGACGATCCGAGCCGCGCACGCCGGACCGATACGCGGGGACGAGGTCTCGCGGATGCCGTGCTGCTGATCGACCGTGGGGCCGGATCGTGGCGACGGGAGACGCTGGTGGCCACTGTGGCGTGGCGGGTTCGCTCCGGCACGCGGGCCACCGTCGTCTACGGCTTACCAGGCGCGGGCAAGACCACGATCGTCGCGCAGGCGGCTCGTGAACTGATCGGCGAGATCAAATACGGCGTCGCTCTAACCCTCGAAGGCTACCGGGCGGAGGACGACTCGGGGTCTGTGGCGTTGCAACTGAACGGATTCCTGGCCGGGTTCGGTCGGGAATTGGACTTGGCGGTCCTCGAACAGTCGCCGAGGGCGACGCTGCTGCGTCGGCTTGCCGTGGAGCTACGCGGGCTCGGCGTACTTGTGCTGATCGACGGCCTGCACCGGGCCGCGCCCGACACCCGGCGGGACCTCCTGGAAGCGCTGGACGGGGTGGAAGGGGTCCGCGTGCTGGCCGCCTCCGACGAGGCACCGACGGCGCGGCTGCCGGCGGAGGGAGTGCACGTGCCAGAGCTGACTCCGAACGAATACCGCGAATTCGCCCGGACCCTCGCGGTCGAACTGGGCCTCGAAATCGACCTGGACGACCTGTTTGACCGGCTGCCCGACGAGATCCGCAGCTCCCCCCGTTCCCTCGCCATCACCCTCGGCTACCTCAGGAATCGCCCGATTGAACTGCTGCCGACCGACGCCGCCTCCGATGCACAAGTGGTCGCGCACGCGATGACCGCCCTTGACGTTCCGACACGGCAAGCGCTGTTGCTGGCCGCCCTGTTCCGGGGCTGCGGCCTCACCGAGCTGCTCGCCTCCTCCGAGGGGCCGCCCGGGCTGCGGGACGAGCTGGACGCGCTGCTGCGGCGGGCTCTGATCGACCAGGTGCAGCCCACAGTCGAGCTACCCGCCCTGGTGGTCGCCGGGCTCAGCGGCCTCGGCGGACCGGAGGCCGACGGGCTGTATGAGCGGGTGACTGACACACTCCTCGCCCAGGTTTGCGCACAGGTGGCAGCAGACACCGACCTGGCCGCAGCGGGCCAAGTTCTGGCCGCCGTGGCTCACAACTTGAGTGAGTTGGAGGGATGGGCGCAGATTCTGAAGCTGTGCGACCGATCGGTCCTTGACACGCTGAATCGGCAGGGGCACTGGATTGCGTATCTGACGCTCCTGAGGGTCGGCATCCGCGCGGCCGACGGGCGGGACGAGGACCTGGCGCTTGAGCTGCGGCTGAGGCTGGGCCGCAAACTCACTCAGCTGGGAGAGCAGGAGGAGGCCGCGGCGCTGGTGGAGACGGTGGTCTCGCAGGTGGGCGAGGGCGAGGGCGTCGCCCGGATCCGGCTGGCCACACAGCATGGCCTCTTCGCGCTGACCCGCGGTGACGCACAGGCGGCGAAGGTGGCCTTCGAACGCGCCCGCGACCAGGCCGAGGCGCTCGGCGACCCCGCTCTGCTGGCCACGGTGTACAAACAACTCGGTCATACCTACCAGGCGTTGGGCCGGGTCGAGCTTGCGAGCGAGGCGTTCCACACGGCTATCGACCGTGCCCCTGCCAGGTCCAAGTACTCCTGGGACTCCCTGGTGAACCTGGCGATGCTGGATCTGCGGGCGGGCCGGACGGCTGCGGCAAGAGAACGCATAGAGCGGGCGGTCCGGGGTATGACCGCTGAGCGCTACACCGCAGGTCTGCCCCGGGCGAACCTGGCCTACGCCGAGATCGTCTACTCCGGCGGCGACCGCGGCCGCGCGCTGGAGCTGGCCCGAGAGGTACTGGCGGGATCCGGCCACGACGACAAAGTCACCGAACTGGCGGCATCGATGATCAGGAGGTTCGAGCGGGCGACCGACGGATGATTCGAGCGGGATCATCAGAGCTGGCAACTGACGGATGGGGGAGGCCCAGGATGCTGTTGCGCAGGCGGAGGCGAGCGGTGGGACCGACTTGGACACCCGGCTTCAACCCGGTCAACTATCGGGACGATCCCGGGCTGCCGAGTACGGTCCTGCGGCTGCTGAAGCGATACGAGAAGGCGCTGGCATTCCACTTCCGATGGGGCACGGAGTCCCGAGCCCGGATCGATCGGCTGGCCGCTCGACTGCGGGCCGTCTGGCCGGACGACGAGCTCGACCCGCGGTATCTCGCGTCGATCCTGGCAGTGCTCGATGTACGCGCCCAGGCGCTGTACAGCAAGCGGGGAATGGACGAGGCCGAGGAGAGCCTGGCCGGATTCTGGGCCGCCAACGGTCTTGAGCAAGCGGCGTTCGACGAAGTCATCAGGCAGATCCACATTGATCTCATCACCCTCGTCGACACCTGAGCGGCTGGCCGCGGTGCTCGCGCACGCCCGCGAGCACGTGCCGTTCTACGCCGGTCGTATCCCCATCGGCGACGACCCGTACCGTGTGCTCGCAACTCTCGCACCGTTGGACAGGGAGACGGTACGCAGGGCAGGCCACCGCCTGCACGCTCGCAACGGCTCGACGCAGGGTTGGCGCGCGACCCATACCTCCGGCACCACCGGCGAACCGCTGACGGTCGTCTTCAACCACCCACCGCAGGAGCTGGAGTTCAAGCTGCTCACCCGGCACGCGGACCGCCTTGGTCTGCCGCAGGGCGCGGGGATCGTGCACTTGACACTCCACGCCCCCGGCCCCTCGCAGGCGATGGCGGCGCCGTGGGGCGACGGACGGACGCTCACCAAGTGGAATCTGGCCCGGGTCTGGCAATGCCCCGACCCGGAGTTTCGGGGGGCGGTGCGATGGCTGGACGGGAAGGTGTTGACCGGCAAGCCCACCGTCCTGGACCTGCTGGCCGCCCGGGCGGACGCCGCACCGGCCGGTGTGATCGTGTCCGGCGAGACGCTGGACGCGCGGGCACGCGCGGGCATCGGCGCCGGCCTGCATTGCCCGGTGAGCAGCCTGTACACGCTGGCGGAGGTCGGCATCGCCGGATCGGAGTGCCCGGACGGTGGCTACCACCTGGAGCCGGAGAGCGTGCACGGCGAGATCGTCGACGACGAGTTGGTCCTGACGCCGTTGGCCAACAGGGCCATGCCGCTGCTGCGGTATCGCACCGGAGACCGGGCACGCTGGCTGCCCGCCGACTGCGGCTGCCTCCACCCGGGGCCGCGGCTGGAGCTGACGAGCACCCGCTCCCCTCGGCATCTGCTCACCACGTCAGGGCAGCCGGTGGAGCTGAGCCGCTTCCTGGAGACGCTGGGCGCACTGCCGGTGACACGTCTCGCGCTCAGCGCCGAGGGACCGGGCCGCGTCCGCATGGACTACAGCGCCGACGCACCGCTGACTCCGGTGAACCGGGAGCGGGCCGCGCGCCCGTTGCGAGCCGCACTCGGCCTGGACACCGAGGTGCGGTTCGTTCAGCACAAGGGCCCGCACTGGCCTGCGTCCGACGGACAGCCCACTAACCCCCCGCAGCCCGAGGTCGGCCTCGACCTGCTGGCCGACGACGTGGCGGCCTGGCTGGCCGCCTGGTTCACCGGGCGAGAACTGCGCCCGGAGGCGGTCGCGCTGACCGGAAGCGTCCTCACGCCCTCAGCGCGGACCAGGTTCAGTTTGGTGGACGTCACGGTCATCAGCCCCGCGGCGCCGGACGAATGGGCGGACGTGGTCCGGGCGTTGCGGCGGGACCTGACCGCACTCCGCGTACACGTCGTCGACGCGCCCTCGGGGCTGGCGGCGTGCCGCCTGTCGGCCGAGGCGCGGGTAGTGCTCGGCCGACTGCCGGAGATCGCCTGGCCAACCCAGGCCGCCCTGGCAGCCGAAGGCCGCGCGTGGTGCCGCCAGGCGGCCGACACGCTGTGGGACAGGCTCACCGGCTCGCCCATCCCGCCCGCGGACACGCTGCGTACGGCCTATGTGGCACAGCATCTGTCCGTAACGGCGTGCCGCTACCTGCACCTGGCATCGGGCGGACGGGAGACGGGCGCGGACGCCGTCCTCGCAGCCGAGTTGGACCCGGAGGAAGGCGCAACCGTCTTCGAGGCGGTCGCGGTCGCCCGCGAGCACCGCCCGCCACCGCCGGAGCCCGACGCCGGGCGGGACTACCTGCGGCAGGCGATGAGGCTGGTCGGGATGGTGGCCGCGGTGTTGTGAGCCTTCGCGAACGCCGGTCTGCGAGACGGGCGTTGGGAGAGCCAATCGAAGGATCATCAACGGGATCTTGTACAGGTGCCGCCGGGGTGTCGTGGCGGTGACTACCTGCACATTGCTCCCGCTCGTGGTCCGTCAACAGGTCCCACCAATTGACCATGGCCACGGAGACTAGGCAGCAGGAGCGTGAGGTTCACTGGCGGGCGGGTCTCTTCGACGGCTGATGCTCATAGCCCCGTCGGCGGTTTTGACCTGCTCTTGCCGTATGAATTCATTCACCGCAGCCAGCGATTTGATTGCCACGATGCACGAATGAGTGTGAGTTCGTCCTGCTCGGTGATCAATCCACGTTTGTAATCCCCGGGAATTCGGGCACTTGGATTTTCGTCCAAGTAGGGCGCAGGGGGCGTGGCGGAAAATTCTGGTGGCGTTGCGGTAGATCAGGATGTCGTTCGGGCCCCAGTATGGCGTACGCGGTGAGCTGTCGCGATAGAGCGGGCGCTTAGAAGGCGCCTGGCGAGGGCGCGTCTGCTATGCCTCTGACCTGCTCTTACGTGATGGTCTGACCGGCCGTCAGTGAATCTTCCGGCGTTTTCGGGAAGGATCCCGGGGGTCCCGACTACTACTGGGTGCGTGACGGTCCGGCGTGAGGCCCTTCGAGCCCGGCTGCAATCGATGCTGCGAGTTCTGAACTCTCGACCTCTTCCTCCTGAGCGAAGGGCACCCACGCTGCAGCTGCCAGGATCGGCATCTGCGCAGGTCATGGGAGTGGTCTTCGTTGGTGTGGGATGGGCTTCGAGGGCTCTGGGAGAAGATCTTCTCCCAGAATTCTCCCGTGGGCAGCGGCGTACCGCAGTGGCAGCGCCGGACACTCCGCGTTGCTTCGTCCTGGCGGGGGCGCAGCACATCGAGGGCGCACTGGTTTGCCGATGGGACGAGTGACGGAACGGACCAGGTTGGGAAGTCTCTTGGCCCCGAGGAGGAGTATGACGCCGATGAGGATGATCGCGAGTTCTCTCAGTCCGAACATGGGGATCATGTCTCCTCCTTGACCCGGGCTGGGTGCTGCCGAACGTACTGGTGTGGCGGGGACAGCGATATCGCCGTCTCGGTCTGCGGTTGCCTGCCGACGGCTGAGAAACGATCCCTGGGCGTGCGGCAGCACCCCGCCCTACAGATGCGGCGTGATGGAGGGCAGCAGGTCCTGGAAAGTGCGGCCGGTGGCAGGTTCGCCGATGGCCTTCATCTGCCAGCCACCGCCGCTCCGGTGAACCTTCGCCATGATCTGCGCGGTGTTGTTGCCGCCACCGGTGAGGGTGTAGCGGGCCAGTTCGGTACCCGTGGTCTCGTCGACCAGGCGGCAGAAGGCGTTCTGCACCTCGGCGAAGGTCTGGCCGGTGAACGAGTTGACGTTGAAAACGATCTGGTCGACGTGGGCGGGGACGCGGGTCAGGTCGACGAGGATGGCCTCGTCGTCTCCTCCGGCGCCGGCGCCACCGGTGAGGTTGTCGCCCGTGTGCCGTACCGAGCCGTCGTCACTGACCAGGTGCTGGAAGAAGACGACATCCATCGGCCGGCCCTCGGCGATGAGTACGGCCGAGGCGTCCAGGTCGATGTCGTTTCCTCCGCCGGTGAGCTTGGCGAGGAAGCCTTTGCGTGGTGCGGCCTGCCAGCCCAGGCCCATTCGGACGGAGGTGAGGGCGTTGCCATCGGCCTTGCTCAGGCTGATCTGCTGGCCTTTGCTCAGGTTGATCGTCATGAGGGGGTTCTCGCTCTCGGCTTCGTAGGGAAGGTGTGGGGCTGCCCGATCAGCCGGTTTCATGGTTCGGGCTGGTGCGTAGCTGCTTGCTAGTCGGCTTGCGCGGGACTGCCGTTGGATTCGGCGGTGGGGTCGGCAGGCGGCTGTGTCGTCGGTGCGGCAGGGCCGACGGATGGCTCCTCGCCTATGCAGCGGCGCAGGTAGGGCAGCATGCCGTGGGTCAGGAGGGCTCGCTGCCAGTCCAGCCGTGCCTGTTCGAGGCGGGCGGGCTGCACCGAGCCGCCGCGCCCACGCATCGCCGTGGTGAGCAGCGCAGTGAGAGCTGCGAGCGTGCTCGTGGCCGCGACAAGCGCCAGAACCCAGCCGGCGGTGACCAGCGATCCTGGCAATGTGCCTTGGATGTCGGCCAGCTGGAACACATAACCGAGCATGAGGAGGATCGCGGCGGACGATGCGGCCCCTGGAGGCGTGAGTACGGCAACCGCAGGCAACAGGCTGCCGTCGGCATGGCCGCGCGATGTGCCCGGCTGCGCAGACGTGTGCAGGGTGAGATACGTGCGGTATTCACGTTGTGCTGCGGCCGTGCTCTCGTCGGCGTTCGCGAGTGCCCTTGTGCGCAGGCGTGCGGCGGTTGGGCCGGTTGTGGTCGGATCGGAGCGCAGGGTGTTACGGATGTCCGGGGTGTTCAGCGCCAGGTGCAGTACGGCCTCGAAGTCCGGCCGGTCCTCGGGGCGGAGGGGGGACGGGGCGACCACGTGTTCTCCTGACGGGTAGAGGCGCTTCGGCAGGGACGGGTCTGGGACCGGCCGACCGGGCCCGCCTTTCGAGGGGCGAACCCGGCGGGGTGGGCGGCCTGCTCAGACGCCTACGCCGAAGTCGGCGGCGATGCCGGCCAGGCCGGAGGCGTAGCCCTGGCCGACCGCGCGGAACTTCCACTCGGCGCCGTTCCGGTAGAGCTCGCCGAAGACCATGGCCGTCTCGGTCGAGGCGTCCTCGGACAGGTCGTAGCGGGCGAGCTCGGCGCCGCCTGCCTGGTTGACGATGCGGATGAAGGCGTTGCGGACCTGGCCGAAGCTCTGGCCGCGGTTCTCGGCATCGTGGATGGAGACCGGGAACACGATCCGGTCGACGTCGGTGGGTACGGCCGCGAGGTTCACCTTGATGGCTTCGTCGTCCCCCTCGCCCTCGCCGGTGAGGTTGTCGCCGGTGTGCTCGACCGAGCCGTCCGGGCTGGTGAGGTTGTTGTAGAAGACGAAGTGCTGGTCGGACAGGACCTTGCCGGAGGCGTCGAGCAGCAGGGCCGTGGCGTCGAGGTCGTAGTCGGTGCCGGTGGTGGTGCGTACGTCCCAGCCCAGTCCGACCACGACGGCGGTCAGGCCGGGCGCCTCCTTGCTGAGCGAGACGTTGCCGCCTTTGGACAGGGAAACTCCCACTGCGTACTCCTTCTCGATGCGTCAGGTCAGGGCCCGGAGGGGCTCGATGAAAATCTACAACACTGTAGAAGTGATGGCCTGGTGGCTCGGGTCAGTCGCGGGAGTTTCCGAAGAGGATGCGGTAGCCGATCAGCAGAACCAGGGCGCCCGCGATGGCCGAGCCCCACGTGGCGGCGTCGAAGAACTCCCGCTCCACCGGTCGGTCGAGGAACTTCGTCGACAGCCAGCCTCCGATGAAGGCGCCCGCGATGCCGATGGCTGTCGTGCCGATGAGTCCGCCCGGGTCGCGTCCGGGCAGGATGGCCTTGGCGATCGCTCCGGCGAGAAGGCCCAGTACCAGCCATGCGATGACGCCCATGTCTCCTGCTCTCCTTGTGTCGTTGCCATCGGTGTGGCGCGGAACTGTATGTCCGGGCAGCCTATCTTCTACACTTTTGTAGATGACGTGATGATGGTCCGCGGTGCGGCGGGCGGACGTCGGGCGTCTATACGATGTCCGGTCGGACAACGGGCGGCAGCGGAAGGGAGACAGGACGTGACGGATCACCGGCAGCGTTCCCGGCGTCGGGGGCAGGGTGAGCTGGAGGTGCTGGTCCTGTCGGCGTTGGGGGAGGCGGACGGGCCGGCGACGGCCGGCTGGGTGCAGGAGCGGCTGGGCGGGGATCTCGCCTATACGACGGTGATCACGATCCTGACCCGGCTGCTGGCCAAGGGCGCGGTGACCCGGGAGCGGGTCGGCCGGTCCTTCGCGTGGACGCCGGCGTCGGACGAGGCGGGCCTCGCGGCGCACCGGATGCGCAGGGTGCTGGACGCCGAGAGCGACCGGGAGGCGGTGCTGGCCAGCTTTGTCACGGGCCTGGGGCCGGACGACGAGCGGCTGCTGCGCGACCTGCTGGGTCGGACCCGGAGCGAAGGGGAAGACTGACATCTCATGGGGGTCTTCGTCTTTCTGCCGCTGGTACTGCCGCTCACGGCCTGGCCGATCGCGCGCCTGGCCGAGCAGCACCTGCATCCGCGGGCCGCGACCCGACTGCTGACCGGCGTGGCCGCAATGATGGCGTCCTGCAGCACGGTGTGCCTGGGCCTGGTGATGGTGGTGGGCACCGCCCAACTGCCCGGCAACCCGCTGCCCGACGGCTGGTCGGACCCGGAGGTGCGGGCGGCGGTGCCGTACGACGAGGTAGCCGGGAAGGCCGCCATTCCCGCACTGTTCGCCGTGCTGCTGGCCTGCGGCCGGACCCTGTGGCGGCACGGCCGGGTGCGCCGCGGGGCTCATAGGGCGCTGGCCGGGATGCCCGGCACCGAGGTCGTCGTACTGCCCGATGGCGTCCCTTACGCGTACGCGCTGCCGGGAGGTGGCCGGGACCGGGTGGTGGTGACCACGGCCCTGCTGGACTGCCTGGAGCCGGCCGAACGCCGGGCGCTGTTCGCCCATGAGCGGGCGCATTTGGCCGCGCGGCATCACCGGTTCCTGCTCGCTGTCCAACTCGCGGCCCAGGCCAACCCGTTCCTGCGTCCGCTGCGCACGGCCGTCTCCTACACAGCCGAACGGTGGGCGGACGAAGAGGCGGCTCAGAAGGTGGGCAGTCGCCGCACGGTGGCGCGCGCGATCGGCAAGGCGGCGCTCGTGTCCCGCGCCACTCCGGTACCCACGTTGGCGGGGCTCGCCGCACCGGGGCCGGTGCCGCGCCGGGTAACCGCTCTGCTCGGCCCGGCTCCCGTCGTGCGGAGCTGGCCCTCGGTGTTCACCACCGTGGGCCTTGCGGCGTGGGGTGCGGCCGCGGGTACGGCGGTATCGGCGATGTCGTCCGCGAACTCCGCGGTGACGATGTTCTTCATCCTGTACGCCGCCACGCCCCTGTGAGCAGGCGTCGGCGCGGTCAGGCGTTGTCCACCGGCTGACCAGTGGGATCCGGCATCGGCCGGGCAAGCTCGGCGCATGCGCATCTTGCCGATGTGCATGCGCCGGGTAGGCGAGGGCCTGGAGAGGAGGGGGACCTTCCTGGGCCTACGCCACCTCGTGGGCCCGGTCCCGGGCCGTGGTGGAGGCGGTGTGAGCCGAGGTGTTCCCGTCGACGTGCGGCAGGGCCCGGAAGAGGCGGCCCGGCCACCAGAACCAGCGACCCAGGTCCAGGGCGAGGGCGGGCACCAGGACGGTGCGGACGAGGAAGGTGTCCAGGAGGACGCCGATGCCGGCGAGGACGCCCATCTGGGCCATTGTCACCATCGGCAGTCCCGCGAAGATCGCGAAGGTGGCCGCCAGGACTATGCCCGCCGAGGTGATGACGCCGCCGGTACTCGTCAGCCCTTCCAGGATCCCGCGTTCGTGGCCCAGCCTCCCGGTCTCCTCCTTCACGCGGTGCATGAGGAAGATGTTGTAGTCGATGCCTAGGGCGACAAGGAACACGAAGCCCATCAGCGGGATCGACCAGTCGACGCCCGCGAAGTCCAGGACGTGCTCGAAGAGCAGGTTCGAGGCGCCGAGGGCCGCGAAGTACGACAGCACGACCGTGGCCAGGAGCAGGATCGGGGCGATGAGGGACCGCAGCAGGAGGATCAGTACGGCAAGGACGACGAGGAGCACGATGGGGACGACCGTCGTCAGGTCGCGGTCGGCGGCTCGCTGGGTGTCGAGAGTCTCGGCGGTGGTGCCGCCGACCAGGGCGCCCATCGGGTTCACGGCTTCGCGGAGGTCGTCGATCGTGTCCTTGGCGGCCTGGCTGTCAGGCGCGTCCTTCAACACCACGGTCAGGTGGGTGAGTTCGCTGTCCGGTGTGTGGTCGGTGGCGTCCTCGACGCGGGCCACGCCGCCCACTGTCGCCGCGGCCTCCCTGACCTCGGCGGTCCGGTCGGTGTGGGTGACGATGTCCGCCGGGTCGGAAGCCCCCGACGGGTAGTGCGCCGAGATCCGCTCCTGTGCTGGCGGCGGCTGTTTCGGGTTTCCGCCGCATGCTGTGGAGTCGGCGAGTCAGCGACGCAGTTTGACCTTGCTGACCGCGGCGACGCCGAGGGCCGCGAGGCCAATCTGGAAGAGCCACTCGACCCAGTCGACGCCCTCGGTGTCGGCGACGTCGAGGCCGGAGGCGATGCCGGTGCCGATGAGCGCGGCGATGATGCCGATCGCGATCGTCCAGAGGACGCCGATGCGCTGGCGGCCGGGGACGACGAGCCGGCCGAGGAAACCGATCACGATGCCGATGACGATCGCGCTGATGACGCCTGAGATCTCCACGAGCGGTATGCCACCCCTCAATCGTTGGCGGCATGCGAGTGCCCGTTCGAATTGATTTCAATCCGCTCTGCTTCTCGAGTGATGGCCGGGGTGGAGCGGTCGAGTTCGGCTTGAAGATCGTCCAGGGCGCGGCGGGCGGCGGTGATTCGTTCCTGCAGCGCGCATGGGTCTGCCGGGCCCTCGGCCTGTTCGGGCTCGTCCCGTTCCGTCTGCCGCGCCTCGTCGAGGGAAGTCAGGACGACGCCGATGAGGACGTTGACGAGGACGAAGGAGGCGAGCAGCACGTAGGAGCCGTAGTAGAGCAGGCTCCAGCGGGAGATCTCCAAGCCGGCGCGGACCGCGTCGCCGATGCCGTCCAGCGTCATCAGGAGGAACAGGGTGAGCACGGCACGACCGAGGGAGCCGAAGTGCTCGGGGTCGTGGTGGCTGAAGAAGACCCAGCCGACCATGGCGTACACGTACAGCAGCAGGGTGCCGACGAGCAGGAAGCTGAGTGTGCCGGGCAGGCTGCGGGCGACCGCCGTCAGGACTACGCGGAGCTGGGGCAGGAAGCGGGCGGTGCGCAGGACGCGGGCCAGGCGCAGCAGTCGCAGGACGGTGGTGTTCTCGCGGACGACGGGGAGGTAGGCGCACAGCACCACGGCCAGGTCGAAGACGTTCCAGGGGTCCTTCCAGAACTGCCCGGGGCGGTCTGCATGGGCGGCCATGCGCAGAAGGATCTCGATGGTGAAGGCGGCAAGGCAGACATGCTCGGCGAGCCATAACCAGCGGTGCCATTCGGCCGCCAGCCCGTGGTAGGTCTCGACGCCCAGCAGGGCCGCGTTGGCCAGGATCATCGCGAAGACCGTGATGGCGAACCAGCGGGCCTCGGTGATGGCTCGGCAGCGGCGGGCCGCATCCCGTCGAACTGATGCGGCTACCGGTGCGGCTGTAGGGTCGTGGTGGTCCAGCATCTTGTTGCCTTGCTCCCTCGCATGGTGCAGCCTCTCCCGGCCAACGAGGCTGGAAGGCGGGCTTGTTGCGCGATCACGTTTCAGGAGAGACTTCTACAGCACTGTAGATCACTTCGCGTCGCCGGTTCGTCATATCGGCGGACGGCTCGCCCCAGGAGAGAGCAGACCTGATGTTCGGCTTGAGTGAACTGGCCCTGATCCTCCTCGTCGTTGTCGTGGTCCTCGGCATCAAGAAACTGCCCGAACTGACGCGTTCGGCGGGCAAGGCAGCGCGAATCTTCAAGAGCGAGGCCAAAGCGCTCAAGGAGCAGGACGCCGACGGCGCACAGCCTGGCGCGGGCCGGGTCGTGCCGGGCACTGCCGCTGAGCGGGACGAGCCGCCCGCGCGCTCCTGACCGGTCGACGTGGCGGCAAGACGCTGACGGGGTCCGGCCTGCCGGCCGGACCCCGTCGTGTGATCACTTGTCCGCTCAGGCTGTCTGCGGTTGCAGGAAGCGGGCCAGGAGGTCGTCCAGGCTCACCATGCCGGTTGCTCGGCCGGACGCGTCGCGCACGACCGCCAGAGAGGCGCGGCGCCCGCGGAGCAGGTCGATCGCGTCAGTGACGGTGGTGTCCCCGGCCATCTCGGGCACCGGTCGGGCCAGGGCACGAGCGTCGGCGGCACGGCCCTGGGCTCGGGCGACCAAAGCGTCCCGGGCATGGATCGAGCCGAGGAAGACGTCGCCGTCACGGACCAGCAGACGGGTTCGGTCACTGTCGGCAGCCACGCGCAGGATCTCCTCGATGCCGGCGCTGCCCTCGACGGACGTGATCTGACCAGCCGGGACCTGGAGGGTGCTCACCCGCGTCTCGGGCTCGGTCAGCGACCGGGTGAGCAGCTCCGAGTCGGTCTCGCTGATCAGTCCGAGCCGCTCGGACTCCTCCACCAGGTGGGTGAGCTGCTCGCGGTTGTGGACGGCGGCCAGCTCGTCGCGCGGGGTGACCCGGCACAGTCGCACGAGCGCGTTGCTGACCCAGTTGAGCAGCCCGATCAACGGCCGCACCAGCTTCACCACGCCCCGGAAGGGCGGGGCGAGCAGCATCGCCGAGCGCTCCGGGTGTGCGATGGCCCAGGACTTGGGGGCCATCTCGCCCACCACCATGTGCAGGAACACCACGACGATCATGGCGACGGCGAAGGCGACGCCGTAGCTGAGCGCGCTGGGCAGACCGAGACTGTGCAGCAGCGGGTCGAGTTCGTGGGAGATCGCGGGCTTGGAGACCGAGCCCAGGCCCAGCGTGCACACGGTGATGCCGAGCTGCGCCCCGGCGAGCATGAGCGACAGCTCGCGCATTCCGGCGAGCGCGGCCTTCGCGCCGCGCTGTCCCTGGGCGGCGGCCTTCTCCATGCGGTGCCGTTTGGCGGCGACCAGCGCGAACTCGGCGGCCACGAAGAACCCGCTGCCGATCAGCAGCAGCACGGTGACGAAGAGCGCCATCGGGAAATTCATGCCTGCTCCTCCACCTTCTCTGCCACCCGCTGGATGCGGACCCGTTCCGGCACGTGCCGGTCCAGGCTCCGTACGTCGATCACCGCGCGACCGCCGTCGGACAGTTCGACGGAGAGGCGGTCGCCGACCGTCGGGAAGCGGCCGAGCCGGTCCACGATCAGGCCGGCCACGGTGTCGTAGTCCTCCTCCTCGGGCAGCTCGATGCCGGTCGCCTCGGCGATCTCGTCCAGGCGGCGCCCGGCGTCCACCAGCCAGCCGTCCCTGTCCGCGACGGCGAGTTCGGTGACGGTGTCGCTCTCGTCGGCGATGTCGCCGACCAGCTCCTCGGCGATGTCCTCGTAGGTGACGATGCCGGCCACGCCACCGTGCTCGTCCAGAACGACCGCGAACTCGTCGTCCTGCTGTCGCATCTGCTCGACCGCCTCCGGCAGCGGCAGCGTGTCGGGCAGCAGCAGCGGACGCCGCGCGACAGCGCCGGCGGTCGTGCCGGCGAACTGCTCCGCGGGTAGCCGCATCAGCTCGCGCACGCCCAGGACGCCGGTGATGTCGTCGGGGTGATCGCCGAGGACGGGATAGTTGGAGTGGCCGTGCATGCCGATCAGGGCGATGGCTTCGGCGACGCCGGCGTCCTTGCGGACGAAGACGGCGTCGGCGCGCGGCACCATCACCTCGTCCAGGGTGCGCTCCGAGAACTCCAGGGCATGGTCCAGCAGGGCGGCCGTGTCCCTCGGCAGCTCGCCCTGCTCGTGCGACTCGCCGATCAGGTGGCCGAGCTCCTCCAGGGTGGCGCCGTGGTGCAGTTCCTCGACGGGCTCGATGCCGACCTTGCGCAGCAGCCGGTTCGCCGCGCCGTCGAAGATCCTCACCACGGGGCCGACGACCTTCAGGTACGCCATAGTCGAGGTGGCCAGCGACTTCGCCAGTCGCTCGGGCACGGCGATCGCGAGGTTCTTCGGCGCCAGCTCGCCCAGCACCATCTGCACGACAGTGGCGCCCACGAAGGCGAGCACCACGGAGATACCGCTGACCGCCCCATCGGGGATGCCGATACCGGACAGGACCGGCTTGAGCAGGGCGGACACCGACGGCTCGGCGATGAAGCCGACGACCAGACCGGTCACGGTGATGCCCAGCTGCGCGCCGGACAGCATGAACGACAGCCGCTCCAGCACCTTCAGCGCACGGGCGGCCTTCCGATCACCGGCCTCGGCGTCACGGGAGAGCGCGAGCCGGTCGGCCGAGACGTAGGCGAATTCCTGGGCGACGAAATAGCCGGTGCCCGCGGTCAGGACAAGGACGGCCAGCAGGCCCAGCCAGGCTTCCACGGCACTCATCGGCGCATCGATCGGGATGGGGCACCCCGCCGGGTGCCGCGCTCAGCAAAGACCTGGCGGGATGGTCGGGGACTGTGCCCCGAGGGGTCCGTCGATCTGGCGGACAAGGTCGGTACTCCTCCGATAGCTGTGGAATTAGGCAAACGATTCTGGCCACATCCCGGTTCCCGGCGCCTCCCGGCCCCTACTCCTGTGCGACCCCCTGGTTACTTCTGTGCGGCCCTCTGGCCGCGACCCGTCAGGGTCAAGCCCTTCCGGAAGGCCCAGTCCATCCTCGGCTCCAGCACGAACCGGAAGATGCTCCGCACGGGAGGCGTGCACAGCACGGTCACGACTGCGGCGGCGATGAGGGAGACGGTGATCTTGCCGAGCGGCTGGTGGAACCAGTCGAGGTGGGACCAGTGCCGGTGGTTGGCGGCCTGGATGACGAAACCGTGCAGGAGGTAGCCGTAGAGGGTGCCCGCGCCCAGGGCGGTGAACCATGCCCGGCGTCCAGGCACCCATGCGAGGAAGCAGGCAACCAGGACCATGGAACAGCCGAAGAGGGCCAGGGTCATGACCGGCCCGTACCAGGCGGGCACTCCGAAGTCCTCGGCGGCGGCGTTGTGGAAGAACCAGGCGTAGTCCATCTGCGGGACCGCCCAGTACGCGAACACGAGCGCACCCACGAAGACTGGCACGGCCATGATCCGCACCCGCCACCGGCGCACCAGCCGGAAGTGCTCCGGCCTCAGGCACAGGCCCAGCACGAAGTACGGCAGGAACTGCAGGACGCGCTGCAGGTCGAGGTCCTTGCCGATGGGTGGCGAGAGCGTGGCCAGGGCCGCGATACCGAGCGCGATGGGCAGTGGCCACCGGATGCTCTTCCAGACGGGTGTGGTCAACCGCCAGAGGAACAGTGCCGCCAGGAACCACGTCAGATACAGGGGGTCCAGCAGGCTGACCGGGCGGTCGGGGACGCCGTCGCTCCACCGGGTGAAGAAGGTGTACGCCGCCTCGAAGACGACATACGGCACGACGAGCCCGGTGATCAGGCGCTTGATCTTCTCCGGGCTTGCGTCGAAGCCGCGCGAGAAGTAGCCCGAGATCACGATGAACGCCGGCATGTGGAAGGCGTAGACGATCGTGTAGAGCGCGGTGACAGCACGGCTGTCGGAACGCAGCGGCTCCCAGGCGTGCCCCATCGCGACCAGGACCATCGCCAGGTACTTGGCGTTGTCGAAGAAGGCGTCCCGCCGCTTCGGCCGCAGGGGCCCCGTCTGCTCGGCGGCTGCAGTCGCGGATGCCGCTGCACGGGCCGACGCAGCCTGCGTCGTACTGCTCACCGCTCTCCTCGCCCAGTCCAAGCGGAACCCACGCGCAGAAAGGCGCGACTTTCAGAGAGCACGGCTGCGGTGTGGAGGCATGGCACCTTGCGCGCCTTACCGCTTCTCGGCGTCACAAACGCTCACATCCAGGACCAGGGAAAGCCTGCCGCCTGCGTGGGATTGGGTGATCACGCAGGCGGCAGGGGCCAAGGGCCCGACGTCCGCCCCGTGGGGCAGTCCTCGGTCAGAGATCGAACTCGTGCGGCGGCAGGTCGAGCGTGAAGCACGCCTCGCGAACGACCGCCTGCTCGGTCTTGTCGAAGTCGCCGTCGGCGCCGCCGATGACGATGCCGATCTGGATGACGGCGCGCGCCTCGGCCGGCTTCTTCTTCGCCTTGGCGATCTCCTGCAGCACACTGACCTTGCCGAAGGCGAAGTCGGTGGTCAGTTTGCTGAGGTTGTCCTCGAAGCGACGGCGCAGATCTTCGGCGTCGAAGTTCTGCAGCACCTCGTTGGTGGCGATGAGCTGTGCCACGCGCTGCCGTTCGGAGGGGTCGATCGTGCCGTCGGCGGCGGCGACCAGGGCGCACATGGCCATGCTCGCGTCGCGGAAGGCGCCGCTCTTGAGGTCGTTCTTCTTTGCCACCAGCTGGGTCTGCATCGTCGATGCGGACTCCTTGATGCGGTCCCACAGGGCCATGAGAACTCCAAACGGGTACGGGGGTTGCGGCCGCCCGCGTCGAGGCGGCCGCATCTTCTACAGCTACGTAGAAGTTAGCAGGATGGGTCCCGTCGGGGTGCGATTGCTGTCATTGGGGTACGGCTCAGCCCTCGTCCTCCCCTTCCTCCTCGCCCTCGAAGAAGTCCCCCACCTCGTCGACGACCTCGGCCGCGACCATGCCGCCGACGACACCCACGGCCAGACCCGCCGCTCCGGCGGCGACCGCGGTGCCGATGCCGGGGCCGGAGCGGTGGCCGTGGTGGTGGTGCTCGTCGTGGCCGTGGTGTCCGTAGTGGCTCTCGTGTCCGTGCGGCGCCCGGTGCTCCACCAACTGCCTGATCCAGCCGTCGACCTCGGCGTTCCAGTCGCGGGAGTCGTGGTGGCCCACGGTGAAGCGGGTGAGCGCGTCGTGGCCGGAGAAGAGGAAGCCGCCGCGCTTGTCGGCCTCCAGGACCACCTCCAGGCCGGCCGGGTTCGCGAGGAAGGTCACCTCGATCTCGTTCACCTGGTGCGCATACCGGGGCGACGGGGTGATCTCTATCTCCTGATAGAAGGGCAGCTGCTGCCCTGTGCCGCCGATGCGGCCGTATTCCAGGTCGGCGGACTTGAAGCCGAAGTCGAGCTGGCCCAGGGCTTCCAGCACCGCTTCCTGTACGGGCAGCGGGCCCACGGTCAGCGGGTCGATGTCGCCCTTGTCCTTCGCGCCCGCCACCGACAACTCGGTGCGCACACCCAGCGCGATGCCCAAGGGCTGGCCGTACAGCTCGGTGATCGGCGTCTCCCAGGGCAGCGTCACGCTGAACGGCACGGACCGCTCCTCACCCTCGGCGAGCCGGAAGCCGCCGCCGACCGTGTACCGCTCGAAGGCGATGGAGCCCTCGCTCTCGTCCTCCTCGTGCTCGGCCTCGACCCGGGCCACCAGCTCCAGGGTGATGTACTCGATGTCGAAGTCGGCGTTGCCGCCCTTGAGGTGAACCTGCCCCCTGAGCGTGCCGCCGGGCAGGGCGGGACCGGGGTCGAGGACTGTGTCGACCGTGGGGCCGCCCACACCGAGCGAGCCGAGCAGTCGTTTGAACACCATCGTGGCGTTCACTCCTTCACGTGCGTACGTGCGTGTCCGTGGGAACAACCGGGGATGCCGGGCCGTTCTCTACAAGCGAGTAGAAGCATAGGGTGGCTGCACACCCTGGAGACGGTGTTGCGGCTCTCGACGCGGGAAAGTCCGAAAACTGCCGGAAGTCGGCGGTGGTCGACTACTTGACCAGTGTGCTTTGCGTGCCCTTTACCATAGGTGAAGGCGTCGATGCTCTTCCCGACCCCCCCGATCCGACAAGGAGTCACGGTCCCGCAATGGGTGAGCCTCCCAGTACCAGCCGTGCCGATTCCCGCCCGCCCGAGGGAGCGGGGGTGGCACGGTGACCGAGGTCCTGCTGCTCCTGCTGGCCCTCTTCCTCACGCTGGCCTGCGCGTTGTTCGTCGCGGCCGAGTTCTCGCTGACCACCGTCGAGCGCGCTGAGTTGGAACGCGCCGCGGAGGCGGGCGAGCGGGGGGCCGACAGCGCCTTGAAGGCCGTACGCCGACTGACCCTCCAGCTCTCCGGCGCTCAGCTGGGCATCACGGTGACCTCGCTGGTGATCGGCATGCTGGCCGAGCCGTCGCTCGCCGCGCTGCTGCGGGGTCCGCTTCAGGCCGTGGGCCTGGGCGGTGCCGCCTCGCCGGTGGCGACCGTGGTGGGTGTGGCGGTCTCCACTGTCGTGCTGATGGTGGTCGGCGAGCTGGTGCCGAAGAACTGGGCGATCTCCCATCCGCTGGCCGTCGCGAAGGTGGTCGCAGCCCCGCAGCGCGGCTTCACGGCCGCCTTCAGCCCGTTCATCCACCACCTGAACAACACCGCGAACCGTTTCGTACGCCGCTTCGGCCTGGAGCCCGCCGAGGAACTGGCCTCCGCCCGCAGCCCCGAGGAACTCGTCGCGCTCGCCCAGCACTCCGCCGCGGAAGGCGCCCTGGAGGCCGACTCCGCCGAGCTGTTCGAGAGGCGCTGAGCTCGCCTCCCGCTCCTTC
The DNA here is from genome assembly GCF_004187715.1 of Streptomyces sp. F001. Taxonomy (GTDB): domain Bacteria; phylum Actinomycetota; class Actinomycetes; order Streptomycetales; family Streptomycetaceae; genus Streptomyces; species Streptomyces flavusporus. The sequence goes on from NZ_QZWF01000002.1 coordinate 69,714, forward strand.
GAACCCGAAGCTCTGACTACGGCTCGTCAGCTTCGAGGGCTCCGCAAGAACGAACTTGCCAGGAAGGTGGGGCTCACACCGGCAGCGGTCAGTCAGTACGAGCTAGGCCAGAGTCGGCCTTCGGCCACGGTAGTTGCGCAGCTGGCCATGGCATTGGGGGTGCCTGCCACGTTCTTCGCTACGGGGCACCCGCATCCAACGGTGCCCAGCGCTGCCCCCTTCCGAAGCCTCAGGGCAACGACGCAGTTGCAACGGGATCAAGCTGTCGCGTTCGGCAAGATCGTCTGGCGGCTGGTCACGACCGTCGAGCACTACGTGGAGCTTCCCCCAGCGGCACTGCCGCGCCTGGCCCTGCCGGTCGAACCGAGCCGGGCGGACATCGCGGCCGTGGCCCGCGATGCACGCGATGCCATGGGTGTGCCCAGCGGCCCGATCCCCCATGTGACCCGACTGCTCGAAGCCCATGGGGCCGTCGTCCTGGAGCTACCAGCGGGGCTATGCCTACGTAGAGCAGTCGTCCGGAGGCCAAGCCGGGGAAATGCGTGCCGGAGCGGCACGAAACACCCCCTCTTGCCTGAACGCCACCCCTGAGCGGAAACCCGTATGGCCGGTCCCCTCTGACCTGGGGTTTCACTGCTGGCGGTGGTAGCTCGTCTGTCACTGTCGGTCGCCATTGAGTGCCCTCGGGCGCCCTCGCACGGTCCAGGGACGGCCCGGGAACGATCCCCCGGGTAGTAGGCGTTGCCGACCAGGCGGACCGAAACGAATGTCGCTTCACCGTCCGGTGGTGAACGTAAGGGCCTTTGTGGGATGCCATTCGAAGAGCAGGACGGTGGCGTCGTCCGTGAGGTGGTGCTGCTGGTGGTCAAGGATGGCGTGCACGAGACGGCGCAAGACTTCGAATGCGGGTTCACCGGCGGCGGTGGCGCGGAGGATGAAGTCGACGAAGCGCTCCTCCCCGAAAAGTTCGCCGTCTGAGGACCGGGCGTCGACGACGCCGTCGGTATAGCACAGAACGCGATCTCCGGGTTCCAGCTGCGCGGAGTGGATGCGCCGAGGGATGTCCGGGCGTGTGGGTCCCAACCCGAGAGGCAGCTCGGGAGGACTGTCGAAAGCGCCAGGGATGACATCGCGGCGACGCAGCAGGATGGGCGGGGGATGGCCGCAATTGGCCCAGCTGAGCTGTCCAGTGGTGCGGTGCAGGTGCAGGAACACGCCGGTCGCATAGCGGTCGGGGAACGCCTCGTGGATTGTGTGGTCGATGGTGTCGATGATGCGGGGTAGCTCCCCGCCGCTGCGGCGGGCATTGCGGCAGGCGGCCAGGGCGACGGAGGAGGTCAGTCCCGCGTACAGGTCATGACCCATGGCATCGATGACCGCAGCATGCAGGACGTCGCCCAAGAGGGCATGGTCGAAGGCATCGCCCCCCAGGTCGTAGGCCGGTTCCAGGATGGCGCTGGAAGTGACGTACGGCGTGCCTATGGACTTGGGCGGCAGGAACGCCCAGACCATCTCCGCCGGCAACTTCATGGACTGCCTGCGCTGCAGGTTGGCGTAGCTGTCACTGTGGGTTCCCTTGCTGATCAGGACGAAGGCGATGAGGGAGGCCAGCGCCCGGCAGCGGTTCAGGATGACGGCGTTGAGGTCCGGCACTTGGACCCCCAGGACGCCGATCCGTTCGACGCCATCTATCACGGGCAGCCAGAGGGTCAACGCGCCGGAGTCGCTCTCGGCGATCCGAGCCGAGACGGTCCGGTATGCCCAGCCCGCCAAGCTGGAGTCGATGGGCAGACGCTGCGAGGAATCGCCGCGGCTGTCGGGAAGGGCGATCAGGTACTCCTGCCGTAGATCGGCGCAGTAGGCGGTCAGCCCGGTGATCCCCAGAGCCGAGTAGTGCCGCCGCAACAGCTCCGGCAGATCCTCGGGAGCCAGCTCGTGAAAGGCCTGCACCAGCTCATTCATGATCGTGTCGCTACCGGGGCCCGTGGGGTCGCTCACAGCCACTCACCTGCTGTCCTGCGCTGGCCTTTCTGGCGTCCCTTTCCACCGTAGGAGACCACGACCGATCCCGCCTGCGGCTCCGACGTTCTGCAACCTCGAACCCTTGACCAGATGACCTCTTCGTCCCGAAGCAACTCCTCTGAGCCCCCGACCATGGGCCAGGGTGCCCCCTCACCTGCCGCCATGGTCCGCAGGTGTGCCCCCATGTGCGTCGCTGTACGTCGGCGTTGTCACGCAGTCAGACACTCAGGCCGGATGCGATGACGCCGTCGCTGTTGTCAGGGGAGTTGGCAGCCGTCATGGTGATGCCCATGCCTGGACAGAGGAAAAGGAAGCGGCAAGCACGCGAGGAACATCAGCGAGCTTCCGCGGCCCTGGCGGTTGGATGGTGCTGGGAAGTCATCTGTGAAACGGAGGACTCCGACCAGCTCCGGGCGCGGCTGCGTAGCCTCCAGGAGGAGCGACCTGATACTGATCCTTCCCAGGACGCAACCATCGACACCTTGTGCGGGCGGCTGAAGCACCCGATCACCTATCGGTTGAGCGTGCTCGCGCCCCAAGAGCCGAGCGAGTGAGTCAGGGACCCGCGCGGGTGATGGGGGTCAATGTTCCAGCCAAGCCCGGCGCATCGAGGGTCTCGGAGCACCTGTTTGGAAGATCTCGTATGTGGATGCGTGCTGACCTAGCAAGCCGCTGACCTGGTAGTTTCCGGCGTCCTCACCGAGATTCCCCGTTGTTCCCGAGCGTCGCTGTTCCCTCGGGCACGCGGAGGGCACGTATGCCCTTCTCCCGGAGCTCATCCGGCTGTTCCTGAGCTTCGACCGGCTCTCCCAGCCACTCCGTGCCACACAGGCCGCAGGCCCGCCAGGCTCCCCCGTCCCAGCGGGCTCCTGTGTGTCAGCCCCAGTCGCAGCCCGTGCCGTCGCCGTCGCGGTCGAGGTGGCTGCCGTAGCCGGGCTCGCCCTGGTGGACGGGTGCGGCTCCGGCGGCCCGGGCCGCGGCGCAGTTCTCGTAGTAGACGCTGCCCCCACCGCTGTCGCTGCCGGTGTCGGAGGCGGACTCGGCGGTGACAGTCTCCGTGACCTCAACCTCCACGGTTTCCGTCACGGTGGGCGCAGGCTTCGGCTTGGCGGCGGCGGTCATGGTGGCGGTGACGGTCGCGGTGGGCTGTGCCTTGGCCGTGGCCGGCTTCGCGTCGTCCGTCGGCTGCGAGTCGCTGGCGCCGGCCCCGATGCCGAGGAAGAAGGTAAGGCCGAGTGCGGGCAGCACGTAGCGCTTCCGCGCCCACTTCGGCGCTGGCCGCGGCGTGGTGGTGTACGGGTTGGTCATGTCGCCCCCCTGATTGATTCTGGGAGGGCTGAGAGTAGCGATTTGGTGGAGGACTTGTGCTTTTCTCGTGGAGGGGTCGCCTTTTCGTGACGCGCGGCCTTCTTCGGTGCGTCCAGCTGTCGGGTCCGCCGCCGCGCCATTCGATGCCCGTAGCCCGCACGACGTCCATCTCGTGGAAGCCTTGCAGGTCGGCGTTCTGCATGAGCGCGGCAATGTCGCGGACGCTGTACGCCCGCCCGCGGATCTCCCCGTCGATGCGCACGCGCCGGCCGCCGTCCTCGTCGGGCGGGTAGATGACGACGCGTGCGGTGGCCATGGGTCCAGGGTGTGGGTGTCGGGCCTGTGCTGCACGTTGGGCGGTGGATGGACGCCCGCCCCTTGGTCCAGAGGCGGACGCCGCAGTGTGGTGTAGTCAGCTGGCCTTCTGCTGCTCCCGAATTTCGTGGACGCTAGCGGTGAGGGTGCCGTCGTTCTGTTCGTAGTGGGACAGGGCGAGGCCGAGGCCGAAGAAGGTGGGGGCCCATTCGCCGACGAAGATTCCCCACCTGTCGGCGCGGGCGACCCCGGCGCCGGGCTCGGCGTTGAGGCTGGTGACCCAGGCGGCGACGGCGAGGCCGATGGATGCCATGCCGGCCATGTAGGCGTGTTCACTGCGGATGCCCATTTCATGCATCTTTTGGATGACCATGGGGTGACTCCGTTCTGTGGGGGTTAAGGGTCGGAGTGCCCCCGGCATGTGCCGCTATTCATCCTGTTTGAGGTGTTATGTCTGCTTCGGGGCGCGGGTGTCGCTCGGAGGCTGGTTGGGGCGCGGAAGTCTCGCAGCGCCTAGTCGAGAATCCCCAGCTCGGTGTCCGGCAGGCGGTGCGGGCACGGGGCGATGCCGTCGGTGAGCGCCCGCAGCGCCTGGTCGCGGGCGACGCCTCTGGAACGTTTGCCTGCCATGTGGCAGTCGCCTCGGTGGACGTAGGCGGCTGGCACGTCGCGGCTCAGGCTCTGCTCGATGAGCCGGTCCGGCGCCGGGGGACGGGCTTGGATGGCGCGCTGGCGCTGCGCCTCTCGCTGCTGGGCTGCCGCGATCCACCGTCGGGTGCGCTCGAGGTCTTGCTGCTGGACTCGTTCGAGGAAGCGCAGCATCTCGAGCCGGGACGGCTGATCGTTCACGTGTTCGCTTCTGTGATCTCGGGGGCCTACTGCAATCCCCGGCTCGCTTGAGGAGCAGTATGAATGACACATCCTGCAAACCCTCGCCGTGCCCCCAGCCTCCCTCGACCCGGCTCCCACAGACTGGCTCCGGGCGCCGTGGTGCCGCAACCGGCTCGGCGACGCTTGTACGCGCCGCTCCTAGGCCGCTTCGTGCCGCACCCGCTCCCTGCCTCTACCCACACTCTCCCCAGCTCGCATCCCGTACGCCGTCGACCCACACACCGTGGAGCAGGCGTGGTTCATGGCGTCCAGGTGGAGCGCGCCACTGTACGAACGACCTGGGCCCCGCCGGGCAGCGCCCACTGGCCGGTGTCGCGGTGTCGCTGGAGGAGGATGGCGCCTTCGTCGTTGACCACGAGCAGGTTGCTGGCGGGGATGAGAGTGTTGGCCTTGGGAGCCTTGAGGTCGTAGTAGTACTCGGTCCTGCCGACGGTGGTGCTACTCCTGCCTGTCGGGCGCCCAGGGGCGCGCGGATGCCCACACGGCCTCGAAGCTGTCGCTGTACCGCTGGAACCACTCCCCGCCGTCTGTGCTGCGGAGCTGGAGTAGCGGGTTGGCGCTGGCCGGCTGGCCCCAGATGTGCGGGTTGACCATGAGGTGGTCGTCGTATCGGAAGATCGAGTTGTAGAGGGTCGTGTCGTGAAGGCGCACCTCACTGCCCGGGTAGCCGACGAGGTCGCGGTAGTACGTGAGGGACGCCTTGATCTTGGCCGCGAGCGTGTCTCCGATGCCCTCCTCCCTGCCTCTGATGCGGACTGCCTCCCCGTCCGGATCGCCGAAGCACAGCCGCACGCGAACTCCTGCCTGCGTCCTTTCCTGGAGCATCCTCGCGATGTGCGGGTTCGTCTGTGCGAAGAAGGTCCTGGAGAAAACGAGCACGTCCACCTGCTTCATGGCGCCAGAAGCAGGGAGAGCCACACATCGCCGGGGGCGCTCGCCCGGTTGGGATAGGTGTCAACGAGTTCCGAGCGGGCCGTACCGGGCCGTTGAGCTCCCTGGCCGTTCTCCGGCCACAGGTATGTCTCGTCTACGCGCAGCAGGTTCGCGACCGTCCAACGGTGCCGGCGGTGGGGGACCCGGCCACCAACCCACCGGCTGGCGGTCTTGGGATCCATGGAGCAGGCTTCGGTCAACTCCTCCACCGTCAGGCCGCGTTGCACAAGCGCGGAACGCAGTCGCTCATTCACTCAGGCAAGCCAATCGGACCGGGACAGCGGGCCGCAAGTGCGATGGCACGCTGGTCGTGTCATTGGCGGGGGAACTCGCTGAGAGCCACGGAGGAGACTACTTCCAGGCTGATCGATGCCTTCTCCGCTGCTCGCGGCGCGAAGGGACAGAGTGTCGGCCGCGGAGGCTGTGGCTGCTGCGCGAGTCCCGCCAGCGCAAGAGGGTCACTGCCTGCCGTAATCCCTCGTGCCCGCCACGGCGTGCCGCGCCGTGGGCGAGGCCGCGGCCGCACCGGGTTCACTAGGCTTGCCAGGCAACAGCAGGTCAGCGGGGCATTCAGGAACGCCTGGCCACCGACCCGGAGTACAAGGTGGTGTCCAGCGGTGGAGAAGCGGATGACGGAGTTCAGCGAGATCCATGACGATCCGTTCGCCCTGCACCTTGCCGCCTTGGCGGTGCTCGACGACCGGGGAGTCGTGGTCGGATGGAACCGGCGGGCTCAGGAACTGCTCGGCTATCCGGGCACAGCCGTGATCGGTCGTCCGGCGTTCGAGGTCCTTGTCGATCCTCCTGATCTGCCGGCTGTCACTGAGGCCGCGGCGAGGTGCAGGAGAGCCGGCGGCTGGTTCGGCGTGCTCACATTGCGGCACCGCGACGGGCGGCTCGTGGAGATGGGGCTCAGGGCCCATGAGCTGTCACGCGATGGCCGGGTCCGTGAGTGGTTTCTTGCGGGGGCACTCGCGGTTGACGTCCTGGAGTGGCAAAGGGACCGGGCGGTCCTGGACGGGTTGTACCGCCGGTGTCCGATCGGCCTGGTCGTCCACGGTCCCGACCTGAGGCTTCTGCGGGTCAACCGGGCCATCGAACGCTTCAGCGGCGTCCCGGCAGCGGAGTTTCGGGGGCTGCCCACCGGCTGTTTCCTCGTCCCCGACGATGCACGCAGGGCCGTGGACCGGGTGCGCCAGGTGATGGAGACCGGAAGGCCGATGGTCTACTCCGAGCAGTTCGTTCGCCTGGAGTGGGATCCGGCACGGGAGCAGGTCGCGATGGTTTCCTCCTTCCCGATGGAGGATGCGTCCGGCCGCGTCCTGGGCGTGGCCGAGATGATCGAGGACATCACCGAACGCCATCGGGCCCAGCGTCGGCTCGCGCTCCTGGACCAGGCCGCCAGCCGTATCGGAACCACCCTGGATGTGGGAGAGACCGCCCGGGAACTTGCCGAGGTGGTGGTGCCTCACCTCGCCGACCACGCGTCGGTGGACCTGCTTCAACCCGTGACGCGCGGTGAGGAACTGGCGCGGGGCCTGGCGGGGCCGGTGGTCCGCGTGGGCGCCAACAGCGTCGGCGCCCAGCAAGCCGGCCCGCCCCATCCCCACGGCGAGCCGGTGGAGTTCGGGCCTGACACACCCCAGGCCAGATGCCTGGCCGAAGGACAGCCCGTCCTGGAACCGGTTCTCCCGCCCGACTGGTTCTCGGCGGAAGGCCGCCAGGGGGCCCACGCTCCGGACCTGGGCGCTCACTCGTTGATCGTGGTCCCTGTGGCCGCGCGGGGCCTGGTGCTGGGCGTGATGACCTTGTGGCGTTCGCGCCGCCCCGATCCCTTCGAGGCGGACGATCTCACCCTCGCCCAGGAACTCGCCTCGCGCGCCGCCGTCGCCATCGACAACGCCCGGCGCTTCACTCAGCAGCAGCAGACCGCGTTCGCCCTGCAGAGCAGCCTGCTGCCCCGGACGGTCCCGGACCAGTCGGCCGTCGAGGTGGCCCTGAGGTACCTGCCGGCCAGCGCGGCCCCGGGCCTGGGCGGCGACTGGTTCGACGTCATTCCCCTGTCCGGGGCCAGGGTCGCCCTCGTCGTCGGCGACGTGGTGGGACGCGGCATCCACGCCGCCGCCACGATGGGCCGGCTGCGCACCGCCGTACACACGCTCGCCAGTCTCGACCTGGAACCGGACGAGGTCCTCTCCCGCCTGGACGATCTGGTCCTTCTGCTGGCGGCCGAACAGGAAGCAGCCGGCGAACCGCCCGTGGGCGAGCAGGTCGTCGGCGCTACTTGCCTGTACGCCGTGTACGACCCGGTCTCCGGGCGGTGCTCCGCGGCCCGTGCCGGCCACCCGCCGCCGGTGGTGACCGCTCCGGACGGACAGGTGGCTCTGCTCGACCTGCCCGCCGGCCCACCGCTCGGCCTGGGCGGCCTGCCGTTCGAGGCCCGGGAGGTCGAACTGGCCAAGGGAAGCCTGCTGTGCCTGTACACCAACGGAATCATCGGCGAGCGTCACATCGATGCCGACGTCGGCCTGACCAAGTTGTGCGCCGCGCTCAGCCGTCCTGCGGACCCGCTGGAACGGACCTGCCAAGCGGTGGTCGACTCACTCGTGCCCGCGCGCCCCAGCGACGACGTCGCGTTGCTGATCGCCCGCACCCGCATGCTGCCGGCGGACGATGTCGCCTCCTGGCGTCTGCCGCTGGAGCCTGCCAGCGCCGCCCGGGCCCGGGCATTGACCTCGGCCAAGCTGAGCGAATGGGGCCTGGGGCACTTGGCGTTCACGACCGAGTTGATCGCCAGTGAACTGGTCACCAACGTCTACCGCTACGCCAGTGGCCCCGCGACCCTGCGGCTGATCCGTGAACGGTGTCTGGTGTGCGAGGTCAGTGACACCAGCCACACCTCACCCCACCTGCGCCGCGCCCGTACCACCGACGAGGGCGGGCGCGGACTGTTCCTGGTGGCCCAGATGGCCGAACGCTGGGGCACCCGCTACACCCGCGAGGGCAAGACCGTGTGGACCGAACAACCACTGGCCGGCATGTTCACCTGACCGTCTCGGGCCTCGCCGGGCGACCCCGGATCCGCCGAGGACGGCAGCGGCCGCACCCGGCGGCGGGATCGCTAGTCCTGGCCGGGGACCGCCATCTCCCCGAGCAGCGACCAGTCGTGCTGCGGAACGCTCATGTTGACGATGCGCGGCGTCTCGGCCAGATGGGGCGGCAGCGTCTGCTGCGCAGCCTTGAAGTGCGCGGACCGCACATGCGCGACCCCGGCCTCGTCGTCGCGGAAAGCCTCCACCAGAACGTACTCCGTCGGGTTCTCCACACTGCGCGACCACTCGAACCACAGGCAACCGGGCTCGGCGCGCGTGGCCCGGGTGAAGTCAGCAGCGATCTCGGGCCAGCGGTCGGCGTGCTCGGGACGGACCCGGAACTTGGCGGTGATGAAGATCATGGGATTCCTTCGCTGATGTCTTGGATGTCTTGGATGTCTTGGATGTCTTGGTGTCGTTTCCGCCGCGTGCGGCGGCGCGGGGGAGGGGAGGGTGGCGCGGGCGTGCCCGGCGGGTCATGACGGCTGGAGTACCAACTGACCGTCCGCGTACGGAAGTACCTTGGCGCGCGGCAGATGGACCAGGACCTCCTCGCCCGCCGGCACTCCCTCCTCCCGCGGCGTCTTGGTCCTTACGAGCTGCCCGGCCACCTCGACCTCGAGCACGCGCTGCGCGCCGTGGTCCGTGACGCTCCGCAGAGTGCCGGGGAAGGTGTTGGGACCGGGGTCCGTGACGATCTTGACGTACTCGGGCCGGACGCCCACCTGGACCTCGGTCGTGCTGTGCGGGATGTCCCAGGCGGCGGACAGCGCCCGGCCACCCAGCGCGAGGCTTCCGTTGCCCCGGTCCACGGTCAGGAAGTTCATCGCCGGTGAGCCGATGAAGTAGCCGACGTAGGTGGACGAGGGCGCCTCGAAGAGCTGCTCCGGGGTGCCCTGCTGCACGGCACGGCCGTCCTTCATCACCAGCACTTCCTGCGCGAAGCTCATCGCCTCGTACTGGTCGTGCGTCACGTAGATCACGGTGGGCCTGAACTGCTCGGTGATCGCACGGATCTTGCGCCGCAGCAGGTGCTTCAGCTGCGGGTCGATGACGGTGAGCGGCTCGTCCATCAGTACGGCCGCGACGTCGTCCCGGACCAGGCCGCGGCCGAGTGAGATCAGTTGCTTGTCGTCGGCGGTGAGCCCGCGGGCGGGCTGCCTCAGCCGGCCGTGCAGGTCCAGGGCCTCGGCGACCTGCCGGACCTTGGCGTCGATCCTCGCCCTGTCCCAACGTCGGCACTGCAGCGGGAAGGCGAGGTTCTCGTAGACCGTCATCGACTTGTAGATGACGGGGAACTGGAAGACCTGGGCGATGTTGCGGGCCTTCGTGGGCAGGGCGGTGACGTCGACGCCGTCGAACAGCACCCGTCCCTGGGACGGTCTGACCAGGCCGGACAGGATGTTCAGCAGCGTCGTCTTGCCGCAGCCCGAGGGGCCGACCAGTGCATACGTCGTGCCGGACTCGAAGGTCAGGTTCAGCGGTTTGAGAGCCCACCGCTCCTCTTCGACACCCGGCGCGTAGGCGTGCCCGACGTCGACGATGTCCAACTGCGCCATGTCAACGCCCTTCCACTGAAGCGAGATCGTATGAAGGTGTCCGCACGAGCGTTCCCTGCTCGTCGAAGGCGAACAGCCGGTCGGGACGGAGCCGCAGTTTGACCAGGTCGCCGAGGGCGACGTCGTGGATGCCCTCGATCTGTACGACGAAGGGGCTCTCGCCGACGACCACATGGACGAAGGTCTCGGAACCGGAGATCTCCACGAAGGTGACCTCGCCCTCGACCCCGCTGGAGGCCAGGCCGACGTCCGTGGCGCGCAGGCCGAACCGGTAGGCGCCGTCGGGAAGGTCGGACAGGTGCGCGGAGACATGTGTGGCCTGGAAGCCGGCCACCGTGACCTGGCCGCCCTCGATCCGGCCCGCGAAGATGTTCATGGGCGGGTCGTTGATGATGGACGCCACCGTGGTGGTCGCCGGGCGTTCGAAGACCTCCTGCGGGGTGCCGGTCTGGAGGATCCGCCCCTCGTGCATGACCAGCACCACATCACCGAGCATCATCGCCTCGGCGGGTTCGGTGGTCGTGTAGATGACGATCGTGTCCCCCCGGTCCGAGAAGAGGGTCTTGAATTCGTCACGCAGTTGTTCGCGCAACTTGTAGTCCAGGTTCGCCAGCGGCTCGTCGAGCAGGAGGATGCCGGTGGCGCGTGCCAGGGCGCGGGCCATCGCGACGCGCTGCTGCTGGCCGCCGGAGAGCTGGGACGGCTTGCGTGCCTCGAAATCCGAAAGCCCGACACTCGTCAGGCTCTGCCGGACCCGACGCTGGATCTCCTCCTGTGACAGCCCGGCCCGCTTCAGCGGGAAGGCCACATTGTGGAACACATTGAGATGCGGGTAGTTGATGAACTGCTGGTAGACCATGGCGGTGTCGCGCCGCCACACCGGCGTCTTCAGGAAGTCCGCTCCCGCCCGGGTCAGGGAGCCGGAATCCACTTTCTGCAGGCCGGCCAGGACCCGCAGCAGCGTCGTCTTTCCGGCCATCGTCCGGCCGATGACGGTGTGGAGCCGTCCCGGCTGGAAGGTCGCGGTCACGTTCCTGAGGTGGTCGACGCCGTCGACGGTCAGGCAGAGATCAGTGGCGTTCAGGTTCATCGGACCGCTCCCGACAGGTTCCCCTTGGACAGATAGCGCTCCACCCAGATGGCGAGCAGGATCAGCGGCGTCACGCCGAAGAGCGCGGCGGCGGACAGCGTCCACCACGGCGGAATGGAGGAGTTGAGGGCGACGACCGCCTGGGGCAGGGTCTGGACCTCGGTGAAGGTCAGCCGGAAGGCGAAGAAGAAGTCGTTCCAGCCGAACACGGCGCAGAACATCGCCGCCACGGTCAGGCCGGGCAGGGAGTTCGGCAGGATCGCCCGTACGAAGGTCTGGAACGGGCCGCAGCCGTCCAGCATCGCCATCTCGTCGATTTCCCGCGGAATGCCGTTGAAGAAGTCCACCATCACCCAGACCGCGATGGGCAGCAGCAGTGCGACCGTCACGATGACCAGGCCGGGGATGCTGTCCAGGAGGCCGCCCCACTGCAGGAGGTAGAAGAAGGGGATCACCAGGACGACCGGCGGCATGATTCGTTGTGAGACGAAGAAGAAGACGATGTCGCCGTTCTTGATGAAGCCCAGCCTGAACCGGTAGCGGGACAGTGCGTAGGCGGCCAGGGACCCCAGGGCCAGGCTGATGGCCGACGCGGCGATGGTGACGATCGCGCTGTTGACGAAGGGCTGGATCACATCGACACCGCCGGCTCCGCCGAAGATGTTGCGCCAGCCGGTGAGGGTCGGCTTGTACTGCAGCCAGGGAAGGTAGGTGGGGCCGCCCTGGACCGCGTTGGCATTCTTGAAACTGGTCGTCATCGCCCAGAAGAACGGTCCCGCGACGAAGCAGGCCCACAGCGCGATCACGGTGTATTTGAATGTGGGATAAAGGCGTGACCTCATGAGTCCCCCTTCAGCTTGAACGCTCTGGTGAGCAGGGCGGCGACGACCGTGAGCGTGACGCTCATCAGCACCAGGTAGATCAGGGACATCGCGCCGCTGTACCCGGTCTGCTGGTCCCTGAGCCCCTGGATGTAGAGGTAGTAACCCGGAGTCTCCGTGGAGGAGCCCGGCCCGCCGGAGGTCAGTACGTAGACGCTGTCGGAGAGCTTGGACGCCTCGATCAGCCGGATGACGACCGCCGCGACCGACACCGGAGCCATCAGCGGGAAGGTCACCTTCCAGAAGGTGCGCCAGGTGCCGGCGCCGTCGATCGCGGCGGCCATGAACGGTTCCTTCGGCAGGCTCAGCAGGCCGGCCAGCAGCAGCAGGAACATGAAGGGGGTCCACTGCCAGACCTCGACCGTCATCAGCGCGACGAGCGCCGGCCCGGACTCGGTGAGCCAGGGAATCCTGTTCAGGCCCAGCATGTCCAGCAGATCGTTCGCCGGCCCCAGTGACTCATGGAAGATCGTCTGCCAGATGGCGGCCATCACCACGGGCGTGGTCATCATCGGGACGAGGAACAGCACGCGCCAGAATCTGCGGCCGCGTACCTCGCGCCAGACCAGCAGGGCCATGCCGAACCCGATGACGTACTGGATCAGGACCGTGCCGCCGGCCAGCAGGATCAGCCGGGTGATGGACGCCCAGAAGCGGCTGTCGTGCAGCACGGCGGTGTAGTTGGCCCCTCCGATGAAGTCCAGGTAGGGGTTGCTGACGTTCCAGCCGGAGAAGCTGACGCGGATGGTGAACAGCAGCGGAAAGATGATGATCAGAAAGAGCGTGAGCAGTCCGGGCAACAGGAACATGCTCTTGTGTCGGCGCAGGCCGTCCATGGTTCTCCTCGCGGAAGGGGGGCGGGCGCCCCCGGGTGGCCGGTCCGGTCCGGCCACCCGGGGGCATCCTGCGGTCGGATCAGGAGTTGTCCTCGAGCGCGACCACGTTGCGATAGGCGCTTTGGACCTTGTCCTTGCCGATCTGGTCGGTGATCTCGAACCATTCCTGGGCCACGTCGTCCAGTGCCCGCTGCGGGGACTGCTGGCCCGCCAGAGCCGCGGCGACGCCGTTGGCCAGCGCGGACATGTACTGGTTCACACCGGGAACACGCAGGTCGAACATGCGGTTGGGGTTCTTCTCCATGCCGGAGAGTGTTCGGACGTACGATTCTGCGGCGTCCTTGTCCCAGCCCTGCTTCTGCCAGAACGCCGGGTCGAAGTGGGCGTTGCGGTAGGGGTTGACACCGAACCGGCCGATGGTCAGGTCGAGGGCGGTGTTGGCTTCGTTGCTGAAGAAGCACAGGTAGTCGAAGGCCATCTGCTGGTGGCTGGAGGACTTGGCCACCGCCGAGGTCCATCCCCAGGTGAAGTAGGGCGCCTGGTTGGCATTCTTGTCCCACGACTTCGTGGTGCGGTTGTAGACCTCCGTGGAGCCCGGCAGCGGCGCCGCCTCGACCTTGTTGCGGATCCTGCTGTCCGGCTGCTGGGCCTGGATGAAGGCGTCGTCCCACGAGTACGACATCAGCGTCTGCCCGCCGCCGAAGGAGAAGATCTCGTCTCCCAGGCCGAAGTTGGCGCCGCCGGGTGCCCACGTGGACTTGGCTTTCACCATGTCCTCCAGGGCGCGGACGAAGCCGGGCGTGTTGATCAGCGGCTGCATGGTCTCCACGTCGAAGAAGACACCGCCCTCGACGTCCGCGTTCTTCACATAGGGCGCCGCCCGGCTGATGAACGCGGAGAACGTCAGGTCGTCGCGCTTGGTCACCTCGGCGCTGCCGTAGTTGCGCTTGCCGTCGCCGTCGAAGTCCTTGCCGCTGAAGAACTCGGCTATCTGCTGGTACTCGGCCCACGTCGTGGGGACCTTCAGGTCCTTGCCCGTGGCCTTCTTGTACTCCGCCTGCCGCTTGGGGTCCTTCAGCACATCGGTGCGGACCTTGAGGTAGTGCCGGTCACCGTCCACCGGGTACTGCACGACCTTCTCGTCCCAGGTCGCCACGTCCATGTAGGCCTTGGTGACGTCCTTCATGCCGGGGGTGTTCAGGTACTTCTTCGGTACCGGTGCCAGATAGGGGGCCATGTCGCCGATCCACAGGGACGGGTAGAACATGACGTCGTACGCCGGCTGGCCCGCCTGAAGGGGCGTGAGGATCTTCTGGTGCAGCTCACCGAAGGGGACGTTGACGACCTCGACCTTCCCGCCGGTGATGTCCTCGAACTGCTTGGCGTGCAGCTGAGTCGGCTCACCGATGACGGGAACGGCGTGGCTGATGATCTTCAGTGTCTGTCCGGAGTAGTCCTTGCGGCTGATCGCTTCGTAGCTGCAGGGTCCGGGGACGTCCTTGACCTTCGTGGCCGGGTAGTCCTTGCCGTACTTCTGGTAGCTGATCTCCGAGCCGGGCTTGAAGAGCGCGGCCTTTTCCTTGGGCTTTTGCTGTTCCTGGCTCTGGGCGGTGCACGCGGTGGCGGTCAGGGCCGCGACGGCCGCGACGGCGACCAGGGCCGGGTACGGTCTGCTGCGCATGGGGCTGCTCCTGCGGTGTCAGGGGATCAAGATCGCTCGGCCGCGCACGGCCCCGGAGTCCAGGTCGTCGAGGGCCTGCTGGAAGGAGGCGAGGGGGTAGCGCTGGGTGTGCAGGGTGACCTTGCCGCGGGCGGCCAGGACCATCAGCTCGGAGAGGTCGTTGTAGGACCCCACGAGGTTCCCGATGAAGTTGATCTCCGTGGAGATGACGTCGATCGTCGGAACGTGGAGGTGGCCGCCGTAGCCGATGACGTAGTAGTTGCCGTTGCGGCGCAGGCAGGCCACGCCCGTCTCGACGGCACCCCCCTCACCGACGAAGTCCAGGACGGCCTCCGCCCCGTGCCCCGAGGTGAGGTCCCGCACACGGTCGGCCTCGCTTCCGTCCGCGACGAGCGTGTGGTCGGCGCCCAGTTCCTCGGCCAGCGCCAGGGCCTCCGGACTGCGGTCGATGACGATCATCTCGACCGGCGACAGGGCCCGCAGCACCTGGATCCCGATGTGCCCGAGCCCGCCCGCGCCGATGACCACGGCCCTGTCACCGGGCCGCAGTACCCGGGCCGCCTTGGCGACGGCGTGGTACGCCGTGAGCCCGGCGTCGGCCAGGGCCGCCACCGAGGCCGGCTCGAGGGACGGAGCGAGCGGCACGACCGAGCGGGCGTTGGTCTTCAGGTACTCGGCGTAGCCCCCGTCGGCGTCGATGCCGGGGAAGGCCGAGTTCATGCAGTGCACGTCGTCGCCGGCCCGGCAGGCGCGGCACAGACCGCAAGTCACCAGCGGGTGCAGGATGACCGGGTCACCGACCTTGACGTGGGTGACGGACTGCCCGACCTCCGCGACCCAGCCGGCGTTCTCGTGACCGATCGTGTACGGCAGGGTGACCCCGCTCTTGTCCTTCCACTGTCCTTCGAGGATGTGCAGATCGGTCCGGCAGACTCCGGCGCCCCCGATCTTCACGATCACATCCAGCGGACCGGTGATCTGCGGGTCCGGCACGTCCACGAGCACGGGCGGCTCGTCGTACTCGATGACCTGCACGGCCTTCATGGCGGCTCCCTGTGGGTCGGCGGGTGGATGGTGCGCCGATTACACAGGCCGTCGCTCGCAGGTCGATGTCTCAGAAGTCGTCCGCGGATGTCTCAATGTGATACACGCCGTAGGCGCCACGCCGCCGAGCTGGTCCAATCACTGCATTGAGGGAATGCGACGCGCGCAGTACGGGAGTGTTAATGCCCCGCCACCAGCCCGGAAGCTCGCTGAGAGCAGCCAGAGAGCTCTACCTGGAAGTCACCAACGATCCAAGCGCCCGGCCGCTTGTCGTGGCCTCGTGGCAGCGCTCGATGGAGCACAAGGTGCGGTCGGGCAGCCTCGATGCTCCGTACCTGAACAACCCCAACCTCGACAGCCCCCTCGCCAGGGCGGCGCTGCCGATCCTGGACAGGCTGCACGAGCAGCTCGCCGACGACCCGGTGTCCATCATGATCACGGACCGGAACGGCGTGGTGCTCTCCCGGAAGGTGTCCCACGAGGGGCTGACGACGAACCTCAACCGCGTGCAGCTGGCCCCGGGCCATGTGTTCGCCGAGCGCTACGTGGGCACCAACGGCATCGGGACCGCGCTGGCCAGCGGCCGTCCGGTCATGATCGCCGGAATGGAGCACTACGTCGAGGCTTTGCGGGACTTCCACTGCGCGGCCGTGCCGATCCTGCATCCCACCCGGCGCACCCTGCTGGGGGCCTTCAACCTCACCACCATCCGTCAGGGCTCCGACGGCATGCTGATGGCCTTCGCCCGCTCGGTCGCAGCCCAGATCGAAGGTGAAATCGCGGCGATCACCTCGCGGCGCGAGCGGGCCCTGTTCCATGACTACATGGAGGCGTGCTCCTCGGTACGTCCGGGCCCCGTGCTGGCCCTGAACCGCGATGTCGTCATGATGAACGAGCAACTCAGCACGGCGGTGACCGGGCCGGATCACTACGCGCTGCTCGACCACGCCCGCGAGATCGCCGACAGCCCCCGGACGGAGGGGACGCGCAGCATCGCCCTGCCCTCCGGACGGGTCGCCGAACTCAGGGTCAGTCGCTGTCGGCGCGAGGACAGCGACGCGGGCGCCGTCTTCCGAGTCCGGCTGATCGGACGCCCGCAGCAGGGACCCGCGGTTTCCGCCGCGCCTGCCCGGTCCGACCTGGGACTGGTGGGCTCGTCCCCGCACTGGCTGCGCGCGGTCGCCGACAGCCAGGCGGCGTTCGTGGCCGGGACGTCGCTGCATCTCCTGGGCGAAGCCGGCGTCGGCAAGAGGGCGCTGGTCGAGGCCCTGCACCGGGCCCACGGCGGCGGACGCCGGCTGGAGATGACGCAGCCGCCGCTGTCCGATGCGCCTGCCGCCACCGAGGGCTGGCTGCATGACATCGGAGAGCTGCTCGCCGTGCCGTCCAACGTGCTTGTCCTGCGCGACGTTCACCTGTTGGGCGACCAGCTGCGGCAGCGACTGAGGAACCTGCTGACGCACCTGGACGGCACCGCCACCGGGCAACTGGTCCTGACCAGCCAGCCGTCGATGGTCGGCACCGATGACCAGCTCGACCAGCTCTGCGGTGCCTTGGTGGAGGTGCCGCCCCTGCGCCATCGCCCCGGGGACATCGAGTACCTGGCGCGGTTCTTCCTGCGCAAGTACCGGCCGAACGGTGAGAGCAGGTTCTCCCCGGATGCCCTGACCATGCTGCAGCGATGCCCCTGGCCGGAGAACGTCCGGCAGCTGGAGTCGGTGATGCGCGGACTGGCGCGGCGGCCTTCCGGCCCGATGATCCATGCGGAGGACCTCCCGCCGGAATGCCGGGTGTCCTCGCACAAGGTCCTGACCACCATCGAGGCGCTGGAACGCGATGCCATCCTGCGTGGGTTGATGGACCACAACTCCAATGTCCAGCGCACTGCCCAGGACCTTGGTATCTCCCGCGCCACGATGTACCGCAAGATGCGCCGTTACGGCATCGTCCCGTCGAACCTGGCTTGACGGGCTGCCTCCGGGGCGGCGGCGAGCAGCCGTGCCTCGCTCTCCTCGTACAGCCGCCGGTTCTCGAGGCTGGCGGCGGCGCGGTGCCAGTGGTCCGGACGGCTGCCCAGCCAGCCCGCCAGGTAGCCGAACGGGACGGAGACCAGTCCGGTGGACTGCATGGGGAACAGGGCGAAGTCGGCGTCCGGGAAGACGGCGGACGGCGTGCCCGAAACGGCCTTGGAGAAGACCATCAGCACAAGCGCGCAGGCCGCGCCGCCGTAGAGGGTGGCGAGCAGGCCGGTGCGAGTGAACCCTCGCCAGAACAGGGAGTAGGTGAGCGCGGGCGTCACCGCTGATGCCCCGATGGTGGTGCCGATGAGGCTGGCGGCGACGATGCGCTTGAGGTTGCCGGGCGTTGGGGGAGCGGATGCTGCGGAGGCCATGTGCGCCACTTCCTCGTGTGCGGTGGGACACCATAGTTTTGGGTGTTGAAGTGCGCGTTTCCACCATGGAGTTGGTGTCGGGGCGTCCGTGCCCCGCCGACCGTACGCCCATATTCGGCCGCGCCGCCTGGCGCAATCGCATCACACTGGTGATCGAAATCAGGTGCGGAGTGTGGCTATGATCGTGCGCAGCAAGGCCGTAGCGCAGAGGTCGTCGCGCCCACGCATCGAGCTGGAGGACGTCGGTTCGAATCCGACCGGTCTTGCGCCTACTTGATGTCGACGCGGACGCCGGGCCCCGGCGAAGACCGGTGGAGTGGTGATGACCCAGCCGACAACGCCCGTGCGCTGCCCCGCGATCGAGCACCCCGATCTGCCGCTCGCCGACCCCGAGGAGCTCGGGCCGCTGATGGCCCGCCTCGCCGACGCGCGGCCCGTTGCCGACGACGAGGCCTTTCCGCTCGGCACCCTGCGCGCCGACGGTCGGGTGGACCTGTGCAAGCAGGGGCTCGGCGCCGACGGCGCCGCCCGGCTGCTGCCCGTCGCCACCGCCTCCCCGCACGCCGCCCATCTGCTCCTCGGCACCAACTCCCTCGGCGACAACGGAGTCCGGTCGGTCGCCGACGCCCTGGCCGCCGCGCGGGACGCCGGCGCCTCCCACGGGATCCACACCCTCTACCTCGGTTGCAACCGCATCGGCCCGGACGGCGTGACCGCCCTCGCCGCGGCACTCGCCGACGACACCACTCTCCGCGCCCTGTGGCTCAAGCGGAATCCCGTCCGGGAGACCGGTGCCCGCACTCTCGCGAGGCTGCTGCGCCGCAACACCACCCTGCGCACCCTCGATCTCGTCAACTCCGGCATCGGCCCCGCGGGCGTAGGGGTGCTCCTCGACGCCCTCCTGGACCGGGAGGCTCCGCTCGAACGGCTCTTCCTGGGCGGCAACGGCCTGACCGCCGCCGACGCACCGCTGCTCGCCGCCCTCGTCCGTGACGCCGGCGTCCGTGAGCTCTACCTGACGGCGAACCACCTCGGCGACGAGGGCACCGCCGTCCTGGCCGCTGCGACCGACCCCGCAAGGCCCGTCCGGCTCGGCCTCGGCGGCAACGGCATCGGCCCCGCGGGCGCCCGCGCCCTCGCCGACGCCCTCGACGGCATCGAAACCCTCGATCTCGGCCGGGCCATGTCCGAACGCAGCCTCGGCTCCACCGGCAACGCCACCGGCGACGACGGCGCCCGGGCCCTGGCCGCCGCCCTGCCCGGCAGCCCGCTGCGCCGCCTCGAACTGCGCCACACCGGCATCACCGGCCGCGGCGCGAAGAGCCTGCTCGCCGCGCTGCCCGAGCGGCACCGCCTCGAGTACGTGGGCCTCGGCCCCGGCCTGCCCCGTCGCGTCAAGCGGTCCTTCGCCGAGCGGCTGCGCCCCGCCCGGCCGACCCACCCCGACCTGCGTGCGATCGGCAGCGTGTACCGATGAGCCGGCGTCCGCTGCCACCCGCGGCCCTCTCGCCGGAGGACGCCTCCGCCTGGGCCCGCATCCGCCGCTACGCCGTCCCCGGCTGGATGATCGAACGCGCCACGCAGGCACGCCTGGCAGGTGACTGGCGGGCCGCCTGTGCCGCGGCCGCGGTGGACGTCCCGGACGACCTCGACCCGGAGCGGATCGCCGACCGGTACGGCCCCGACGTGGCAGCCCGGGTGACCGACGACCTGCGCCACCTGGCACCGGACCTGCTGCGCTGGCACCTGCCGCGCACGCTCAGCGGCCACACCACGCTCACCCCCGGCCGGCGGGTCGTCCTCGCCGCATACGGGGGCTCCGGCCCCGTCCTGTCGCTGACGAACTCCCCGATGCTGGAAGGACCGCAGCGGCTCCGGCTGCACTTGGGCCCCGCCATCGCGCCCGCGCGCGACCGGCTCCACGGCCTGACGTACGTCACCGAGGACTGGACCGCCGCCCGCCGCTTCTGGGACGTCCGCCGCACCGGCGAACTGCGCCACAGCGCGGGCCCCGCCGACTCCGGCCGTCTGCCGTTCCTCCACCCGGACGGCACCCCGCTCGCCGCCGGGGAGCTGCCCGCCGAGGACCCGGGCCCCGCCGACCCGGCCGCCCGCGCCGAGTGGGTCGCCGTCCTACAGGCCCGTGGCGCGCACATCGAGGCGTACGCCGCCGCCGGACTCGACCTCGACCTCACCCCTCCACCGCAGGGCCCGCGCTCCTACCGGCAGCTCGACGTCGCCCAGCTCATCACGTACTTCGCACCCGACCTCACCCGCATCGCCCCCGAGGTCCGTCTGCTGGAGCGCGCCGGACGCGGCACGTGTTTCCGCATCCCCGTCGACTGGCGCGGCTGCCTTCGGGTCACCCTCGCGGCCGCCGACGGGGCCCCGGCCCAGGTCGTCGGCAGGGACCGCGGCCAGGAGGAGGACGTCCCCCGCCTGCCCTCGTACGCCTGGCAGCGACTGCCCGACATCGGCCTGCTGCGCGCCGGCCGGATCCGGCCCGAGGACCTGCACCCGCTGGTCGCCGCCGCGCTGTTCCCGCAGGCCGGACCCGCTGCCGGCCCGCCCGGCCCGACGACGCCCGCGCCGGTCCGCGTCCGCTGCGGCGGCGTGTGGCACGAGGTCGTGTCCAGGAACGGCGTGCTCGACATCCCGCACACCGAGCAGGAGCGGCAGCGCGAACTCGCCCTGCGCGCCTTCGGCGGCACCGTGTCCGGCTGCTTCGCCACCCAGCACGCCTGGACCAGCGGCGAGGGACGGCTGCCGCGCGCCCTGCGGGACCAGCGGCGCGAGCTGTTCCAGCATGCCCAGCACGGGGACACCCCCGCCGTGCTGGCGCTGCTCGACGCCGGAACGGACCCGCACGTCCGCGACCGCAGAGGGCGCGGCCTGCTGCACGTCCTCCATCTGCTCGACCACCGGGAACTGCTGCCGCGACTGCTTGCCGCCGGGCTCGACCTGGAGGCGCAGGACAAGACGTACCGCACCCCGCTCCAGAGCGCCGTCCACTACGGCGGGTCCGCCGCCCTGGTCAGGGACCTTCTCGACGCCGGCGCCAGGATCGACGTGACCGACGAGATGGAGCTCTCCCTCGCCCAGGTGATCCGCCGTTACCAACGGACCGACCTGATGTTCCTGCGCCGCCGCGTGCTGCAGGAGCACCCCGGCATCGGCTCCGAGTGGTGGGACGAATACATGAGCGAGCAGGACTCCGAGCCCGACTGGGACGAGGACGAAGAGCTGGCCGCACAGAACGAGGACATCCACGCATGACCGGTTCCCTTCCCGTTCCCGCCGCCCTCGCGGCGGCCGACGCCCTCAACGCCCGCATACGCGTCACCCGCACCGAACCGGCCGGCAACCCCCAACTGGAGGCCCTCGCCCTGGCCGTGACGGCGAATCAGCCCGTACTGCTGTGGGGCGAGCCCGGCATAGGCAAGTCGGCCGGCATGGAACAGCTCGCTGCCGCCCTCGGCGTGCACCTGGAGACGGTCATCGCCAGCGTCCACGAGCCGTCCGACTTCGCCGGGCTGCCGATCGTCGGCGAGGACCCGGCGGCCTCGGGCGTGCCGATGGCCCCGCCGGACTGGGCCGTCCGGCTCGCGCGCACCGGCCACGGGCTGCTGTTCTTCGACGAACTGTCCTCGGCGCCGCCGGCCGTGCAGGCAGCCCTGCTGCGAGTGGTCCTCGAACGCCGGGTCGGCAGCCTGACCCTGCCGGAGTCGGTGCGGATCGTCGCCGCCGCCAACCCGCCCTCCAGCGCCGCCGACGGCTGGCACCTCAGCCCTCCGCTCGCCAACCGCTTCGTCCACCTCGACTGGACGCACGACCCGCGCACCGTGGCCCGCGGCATGGCCGGCACCTGGCCCGAGACGGTCCTCCCCGCGGTGGAACCCGGCCGCGTGCCCGGCGCGGTCGCCCGCGCCCGAGGCGTGATCAGCGGCTTCCTGACCGCCCGGCCCGGCCTGGTCCACCACATGCCGAAAGAGGCCGAGGGCCGCGGCCGCGCCTGGCCCTCCCCGCGCACCTGGGAGATGGCGCTGCGCCTGCTCGCCGCCGGGTACGCGTCCGGCGCCGGACGCGAGGCGCAGGCCGCCGCCGTGATGGGCGCCGTCGGCGAGGCGGCCGGCATCGAGCTGCTGTCGTACCTGGAGAACCTGGACCTGCCCGACCCCGACCGGGTGCTCGCCGACCCGTCGGCCTTCGCGCTCCCCGAACGCGGCGACCGCCAGCTGGCGTTCCTCATCGCCGTGGTCGCCGCCGTGCAGAGCGAACCCACTCGCCCCCGCTGGGAGGCGGGCTGGGACGTCCTCGCCAAGGCCGTGGACGCCGGAGTGCCCGACGTGGCCGCGCGAGCCGCCCGCGACCTCGCCGCGATGCGCGAGCCCGACTGGCCGATCCCGCCCGGGATCGACGCCTTCCTGGAACTGCTCCAGCTCGCCGGCGCCCTGCCGGGCGCGCGCTGACCGGCCCCATGGCTGTCACCGGGGGCCCGGCCGACGGGCTGGACCGCGCCAAGCTGCTGGCCGCGCGTTACAGAGCGGCCGAGGCACGCCCGTACCTGGCCTCCGCCCTGTACGCCCTGACAGCCGTCGCCTCGCGGCAGGTGCGCACCATGGCCGTCGACCGGTACTGGCGCTGCTACGTCGCACCCGACTTCGTCGAGACGACCGACGTCGAGGAACTGGCCGGGGTGTGGATCCACGAGGCGGCGCACCTCCTGCGCGACCACCACGGCCGGGCCGACCGGCTGCCCGCGGCCGACCAGCGCGACCGCCTGCGGGTCAACATCGCCCAGGACTGCGAGATCAACGACGACCTGGTCTCCGACGGGCTGCGACTGCCCGAAGGGCGTATGGAACCCCGCATGTTCGGTCTGCCCGAGGGCGGACTCTTCGAGGAGTACCTGCCCGGCATTCCGGCCACGTCCCTCCACCCGGTGGACTGCGGGTCCGGCGCGCACGGCGTCCCAGTGCCCTGGGACCTGGGGGAGAAGGGCGGCGAAGGCGTGGCCGGGCTCGGCCCCGTGGAGGCCGAGGCCCTGCGCCGCCAGACCGCCCAGGCCGTCCGTGCCCACCGACGCTCCCGGGGTTCGGTGCCGGCGGGCTGGCGGCGCTGGGCGGAGGAGGTCCTGGAACCCACCGTCGACTGGCGCAAGGCGCTGACCGGCGCCGTCCGCGAGGCCGCCGCGTGGGCGGGCGGTGCGGTCGACTACACCTACCGGCGCCCCTCGCGCCGCACCCCGGCCCTCGGCGGCCGGGTGGTGCTGCCCAGCCTGCGCCGACCGCTGCCACGCGTGGCGATCGTCGTCGACACCTCCGGCTCGATGGGCGAGGACGATCTCGCGGCCGCGCTCGCCGAGGTGTCGGGCGTGCTGCGCGAGGTGGGCGTCGGCGGCAACCGGGTCGCCGTCCTCGCCTGCGACGCCGACGTCCACGCCGTCGCCAGGGTGACCGCCGTCGACCAGGTCGAACTGGCCGGCGGCGGCGGGACGGACATGACCGTCGGCATCCGGAATGCGCTCGCCGCACCCGAACCGCCGAACATCGTCGTCGTGCTCACCGACGGGTACACCCCGTGGCCCCCGGAACCTGTCTCCTGCCGCCTGATCGTCGCCCTGATCGGTGAGGACGCCCCTCAGCCCCCCGACTGGGCCGAGACCGTACGGATCACCCCGACCCGCTGACTGCGCCCTTCGTACGTACGGAGCCGCCTGGAACTGCGCCGACGAGCGGTCAGCCGTCGGCAGCGACCGTCGGGGCAGAGGTGAGGGCACGCAGGTCGGCGAGTACCTGCGCGTCCGTTCCTTCCAGGGCGGACAGTGCGCTGCCCCATCGGCTCAGGGCCGCCCGTTCGTCCCCGAGTGCTCTCAGGACGTGCCCGAACTCGTACTCGGCGAGGCCCCGACCGTAGGAGTCGCCGCGCGTGGCGGCTTCCTGGAGCAGCGCCGTGCACACTTCCCCGGCTTCTCCGAGCCGGCCCAGCGCCCGCAGGGCCTGGGCCTGGCCCAGGCGCGTCTCCCGCTCCGCGTTCCAGTGCGCCCCGTCGGCCGCCATGACGCGCAGCGCCTCTTCGAAGCTCTGCAGGGCCCGGGCGGGCTCGCCGAGACCCAGGTGGGTGCGGCCCATGTTGCACAGGGCGACCTGCTCGATCACGGCGCTGCCGGCCTCCCGGGCACGTTCCCTGCTGCGCAGGTGGTACGAGAGGGCCGAGCGCAGGTCGGTGAGTTCGGCCACGTACCCCTGGTGCCCGAGGAGCATCGCTTCCTCGCCGGGTGCGAGGTGGTCGGGGCGCAGGGCGAGACACCGTGCCAGCGTTGCTCGGGCATCAGCGTCCTGGTCGAGTTCGCGCAGCAGCGCGGCCCGGTTGCCGAGGTGACACATCCGGGCCACGTCGTCGGCGAGGTGCTCGCTGAGCTCCACGGCTTCGTCCAGAAGCAGCAGTGCCTGTCGGACGTGTCCGGCCGAGTAGTACGCGGAGGCGAGGTGGCCCAGCGCCCGGCCTTCGGCCGCGGTGTTGCCGCTGGACCTGGCAAGGGTGATGGCGTGCCGCGTCAGCCGTTCGAGATCCTGCACCCGGCCGCGGTCGTGCAGGTAGGGGAACAAGGCATTGATCAGCTCCAGGGTGCGGGTCGGGCCCAGGCGTCCGTGCGCACCGGAGCCGGCCAGGACCAGCAGGTTCGGCGCTTCCGCGGCACCCCAGGCGAGTGCCGCCGCCGTATCGGCGAAGACCGTGCCGGTCCGGCCCCCGGCGTGCTCGGGCGCTCGCCCGGTCCCCGGCCGCAGGGCCGCGGCGCAGTGTGCGAGCCGTTCCTGGTACCAGCGCAGGGACCGTTCGACGGCATCGGCGTTCCGGGCCTGCTCACCCGGCCGGCCGGCGAGTTCCCGGGCGAAGTCGCGGATCAGGTCGTGCGGGGCGTAGCGGCCCCAGCCCACTTCCTGGAGCAGCGCCACCTCCGCAAGACGGTCCAGGGTCCTCTCGGCGCTGCGCTCCGTGCAGTCCATGGCGGTGGCCATCAGCGGTGCCCCGTACTCGGGCAGGTCCAGCGCACCGATGAGGACCAGGGCCGCGGCGGCGTCACCGTCGCGCGGATCGTCCGAGCCCAGGAGCGCCTCATGGGCCGCCATCAGGGATCGGCGCACGCTGAGGTCCTCCAGTTCGAGATGGTCCAGGCGGTCCTCCTGCCGGGCGAGGCGTTCGACCAATTTCTCCACCGGAAGGGTTCGCCGGCTCCTCAGACGGGCTGCGGAGACCTGCAGCGCCAGGGGCAGGTGGCCGCACAGAGCCACGAGCCGGGCGACCGGTTCGGCGTCGGACGCGGCCCAGGACCGGCCTGAGGCCTGCTCCAGCAGGAGGGCGCTGTCCGGCGGTGAGAGCGGTTCGAGCCGGACATGCGTGGCGGCTCCCAGGGTGGCCAGCGGCCGTCTGCTGGTCAGCAGTACGGCGCAGCCGGCGCCGGCCGGCAGCAGCGGACGTATCTGGCTCACCGAGGCCGCGTCGTCGAGGACGAGCAGCGTGCGGGTGGGGGCGAGCGCGGAGCGCAGCAGGGCGGAGGCGGCCTCCACATCGCACGGGATCCGCCGGGTGTCCACCCCGAGGCCGTGCAGGAGAACGGCGAGGGCGTCGGCGGGTTCGAGGGGGGCCACGCCGGGTGTGGCTCCGTGGAGGTTGAGATACAGCTGGCCGTCGGGGAACGCATGCCGGAGCTGTTCCGCGATGTGCAGGGCGAGGCCCGTCTTGCCCACGCCCGGCATTCCGCTGATCACGGCGAGTGCAGTGCGGCTGCGACCGGATTCCAGCTCCGTACGGATCTCGGCCATGTGCTCGGCACGGCCGACGAACTCACCGGGCGGCGCGGGAAGCTGCGCCAGCCGCGGGGGCGTCCCCGCCGACGGGGGCCGCGGGCCGGCCGCCGGAGCGGCGGGTGATGCGCGGTGCGGGACGGCCGCGCTGCGGAGCAGCACCTCCCGGTGGGCTTCCTGGACGGCGGGGCCGGGCTCCACCCCGAGTTCTTCGACCAGGCTCCGGCGCAGCGACCGGAAGAGTGCCAGCGCTTCGGCCCGGCGGTCCGTGCGGCCGAGGACGAGCATCAGCTGGCGGTGCAGCGTCTCCCGGAACGGATGCTCCTTGACCAGGACGCCCAGTTCGGCGGCGAGCCCGTCGAGGCGGTCGAGGTGCAGGAGAGCCTCGAAGCGGCATTCGAGCGCCTGCAACCGCTGCTCCTGGAGGAACGTCGCCACGGGGTGGCCGGCGACGGCGGGCACATCGGCGAACGGTGCGCCGCGCCACAGCGCCAGGGCGGCACCGGCGTCCCGCTCCACCACCTCCCAGTCCTCCCGGTTGCGGGCCTCCTGCGCTCGGCGTACCCGCTGTTCGAACACGTCACGGTCCAACTCACCCTCGCCGACGTGCATTTCGAGCCCGTGAGGCATGGTGCGCAGCCGTGTGCCGTCGGCGTCGTGGAGGCTTCGCCGCAGCCGGGCGACGTGGTTGTGCAGCGAGGCGGTGGCCGTCGGCGGTGGCTCCTCGCCCCACAACACCGCCATCACCGTGTCCAGCGGCACCGTGCGGTTCGGTTCCAGCAGCAGTACGGCGAGCAACGAGCGGGGTTTCGATCCGCCGAGGGCGACGGCCACGCCGTCGTCGTCGATGGTCGTCAGCGATCCCAGTACTGCGAACCTCACCGGCCCTCCCCGCGTCGGACGCCGAACACCGAACGTCCGGCGTCCGGCATCGATCGAAGAACATCATCTTCGTTCAGTAACGGGCCGGGTTCAACGTCACATCACCGCCGTTGGCGGGGTGTTGGTGGCCGGTTAGGGGTGGTCGGCACGATGCGTGTCCCGCAGGCCGAGAGAGGGTTGGTGCACATGTCGACACGCCGGACACGGAGGACGCTGCTGGGCGTGACAGCGATCGCAGCGGCAGGATCGGCCCTGCTGACGACGCCTGCGGCCGCGGCCGGCGGCACGGTGACCGCTGCTGAGACGCGGGAGTCCCGGCACGCTGCCACCCAGGCCGCCATGGACGCTGCCGTCGCCGCGGGCGTACCGGGTGTCGTGGCCGAAGCACGCGACACCCGCGGGGGATGGAAGGGCACCTCGGGCGTCGCCGACCTCTCCACACAGCAGCCCCGCGGCAACGGCGACCGGTTCCGCGCGGGAAGCGTCACCAAGACGCTGGTGGCGACCGTCCTGCTCCAGCTCCAGGCGGAAGGGAAGGCCGATCTCGATGCCACGGTCGACCACTACCTCCCCGGCCTGGTGCGGGGGAACGGTCACGACGGCACGAAGATCACCGTCCGTCAGCTGATGAACCACACCAGCGGCATCTTCAACTTCACCGAGGACGCCGCGTTCTCGAAGAAGGTGCTGGGCATCGAGTTCCTCGAGTCCCGCTACGACGACTGGACTCCACAGCAGGTCATCGCCCTCGCCCTGCAGAACCCGCCCCAGTTCGAACCCGGCACCTCCTGGAAGTACTCCAACACCAACTACCTCCTGCTGGGGCTGATCATCGAGAAGCTGACCGGCAGGCCCTACGCCGAGGAGATCGAGCGGCGCATCACCAGGCCGCTCGCGATGCGCGCCACGTACTTCCCCGGCACCGACCCGCATGTCCCCGCGCCCACCCGGCACTACTCCACCTTCACGGAGGACCCGGGGAAGACCTACGACGTGACCGAACTCAACCCGTCCTGGGCCTGGGCGGCGGGCGAGATGGTCACCAACTCCGCCGACCTCAACCGCTTCTACACCGCCCTCTTCGGCGGCAGGCTGCTGCGCCCCGCCCAGCTCCGGCAGATGACGACCACGGTCTCGACCGAGGGCAACCTGCCGCGCCAGCGTTACGGCCTGGGCCTCATCGAGTACGAGACGACCTGCGGGATCAAGGTCTGGGGCCACTCCGGCGGTATCCACGGCTCCTCGACACAGGCCTTCGGCACCAAGGACGGGCGGCACATGATCGCTCTGAACTTCAACGGCGACTGGGTCGGTGGCGGCAAGAACGTCGTCTCGGCCGAGTTCTGCCCGCCCGAACCCGCAACGGCGTCACCGTCACCGACCTCCGTGGACAGAACACCTAGCCCCACCTCGAACGGAGCTCGTCGCGCAGCCGCCGGGCGACTTGGCCCATGAGGGCGTCGGCGCCAGGCTGTCGGCCGGCGGCCACCCGCGACTCGGTCAGGACGGCTATCGCGTAGATCTGGCCGTCGGCGTGTTCGACGACGCCCACCTCGTGGCGCAGGTTGAGCAGCATGCCGGTCTTGGACGACCAGGTGGAGGCGTCGGAGTCGAAGTCCGGGGCGAGGCGGTTGCGCACGAGGTTGTTGGCCATGAAGCCGCGTACCCGTGCCGCGACGTCGGGGTGGATCGCCGAGGGCATCGTCGGGGGCTCGGCGCTCTCGGTTCCGGGCCGCGACCGCCAGAGGGCCTGAAGGAGGTCGACGAAGGCCCGTGCCGTCCCGGTGTTGGCGCGCGAGATGTCGAGCTGCGGCACCCGGTGGCCGCGCCCCGGGGTGCCGGCGTCGATCGCGAGGGCGTGCGCGAGGTGCACGTCCGCCGGGTCGAAACGCTCCACCGGGGTTTCCATCAGCTCGCGCATGGTGTGCCGGACTGCGATGCCGCGCAGCCTCAACTCGTGCAGCACCGCCCCGACCCGGTCGGGCGGCGTGAGTTCGAAGAGAGCGTCGGCGGCGCTGTTGTCGCTGATGCAGAGGGTGAGGTAGAGCAGGTCCTCCACTGCGATGTGGGCGGCGTGACGGAACCGGCTCAGGCCGGTCGGACCGGCAGTGGTGATGCGCCCCGGCGGCACCTCGATCACCGTGGCGCCGTCGAGTTCCCCGCGCCGGATGCGTTCCAGCGTCACCAGGGCGAGCGGGATCTTCACCAGGGACGCGACGGGCAACTCGATGTCGGGGTCGATACCGATCTCGTCACCCGTCTCCAGGTCCCGGACGAGGAACGAGCCGTACAGCCCGCCGTCGCGCAGGGCCCGGCGCAGATCCCCGAGCAGTCTCTCGGTACTGGTGGTCATGCGGCTGCCTCCGAGCGCTCCGTGGCGCCGAGGCACCGGCTGATACCGTCCGCGCACGCCCGGCGTACGCGGACGGCGTCGACGTCCGCCTCATCCGCCACGGCCAGGGAGAACCCCCGCGCGAAGCCGGGGCCCAGCTCGCCGACGGGCCGCCAGTGGAAGCGGAGTTCGCGGGCCTGCGCGGCCGAGCACAGCAGTGCGTCGCCCTGACTGAGCACGTCCGCCGCGGCGGCCACGGCCGGTGCGACGGCCAGCTGGGCCGGGAGCAGCCCGACGGCGTCGCGCAGCCGGGCGAGACGGTCCCGGACGTGCGGCACGTCGTCCTCCGGCTGGAGCCACACACGCCGGGGCCGCTGGTCGCGGTCGGCCCGGCCGGGGCGCAGGGTGTCCAGATAGATCGGCCCGCCGCCCGGGGCGTGCGCGACCGCCAGGCCCAGCGGCACCATCCAGGTCGCCTCGGTGGGAGCCACCGCGAGCAGCGCCGCGCGCACCTGCCGGGACGTGACGAGGTCGGCCCGCTCGGCCGGCCCGGCGGGAAACGGGTCGAGGAGGACGTGCTGCTCGTGCGCCTGGGCGATGAGGCGGGCGAGGGCACCGGTCGGGCAGAGGGCGGGTACGGCGAGCCGTAGCGGCCGACGTCGCGCGGCCTCCGCCTCGTGCTCGAACCGGTCGGCGAGCCGCACGAGTTGCTTCGCCGTCGGCAGCATGTCCCGGCCGAAGGGCGTCAGCGTCACCGCCCGCGAGGACCGGTCGAGCAGCCGCTCGCCGAGGCGTTGTTCCAGCGCGGCGACGCGGCGGCTCACCACGGACTGGGCCGTCCGGGCCGCCGCCGCGCCCACCGTGAAGCTGCCGTGCTCGCTCACACTGACGAACGCCCGGCATGCCGCGACAAGATCCATGAGCCCAACTATGCCAAAACAGCATGGAGTCGAACGTCCGCGTCTTGGACCTCGGCACCTCACTGGCCGGAGAGTGGTCGACGCCCAGGGCTTTCCCCGGGCTCGCAGGTTCCCCATGTCATTCGACGGCTCGGAGGTCCATTCCATGACGCATCCGCTTCGCATCCGCCGGGGCGCCGCCTGGGTGGCGGCCGGACTGCTCGCGCTCGCCGCACTTCCGGCGTGCGGTCAGCACACCGCGTCCGGGGCCGGCTCACCCGCCGGCGCGGCGCGGTCCGCATCACCGGCGGCGGGCACGAAGCCCACCACTGCCGAGTTCCGGGCACTGGAGCGGGAGTTCGACGCGCGGCTCGGTGTCTACGCCCTGGACACCGGCACGGGCCGGTCGGTCGGCCACCGGGCGGACGACCGGTTCGCGTACGCCTCCACGTTCAAGGCGCTGGCGGCGGGTGCCGTCCTCCGCAAGTACGGGACGGACGGCATCGACAAGGTGGTGAGGTACTCGCGCGACGACCTGGTCGAGAACTCGCCCGTGTCCGAGAACTTCGTAGAGACCGGCATGAGCCTGCGGGGGCTGTGTGCCGCCACCCTCTGGTACAGCGACAACACGGCGGTCAACCTGCTCCTCGACGAACTCGGCGGGCCCGACGGCCTGGAGAAGGTGCTGGAGGAGTTCGGCGACGACGTCACCGAGATGGACCGGTACGAGACGGAGATGAGCGAGGGCACACCGGGTGACATCCGCGACACGAGCACCCCGCGAGCGATGGCGGGGAGCCTGCGGGCGTTCCTGCTCGGTGACGCCCTGAAGCGGGACGAACGCGAGCTTCTGCGGCAGTGGATGACGACGAACATGACCGGCCGGACGCTCATCAGGGCGGGCGTCCCCGACGACTGGGACGTGGCCGACAAGAGCGGCACCGCCGGATACGGGGGACGCAACAACATCGCCGTGGTGTGGCCCGACGACGGCGGCAACCCCATCGTCATGGCGGTCCTGTCCACCCGTGACAAGAAGGACGCCGAGCGCCGCGACGCCCTGCTCGCCAAGGCCGCCACCGTGGCGGTCGAGGGCCTCGGCCGCTAGCTTGATGTCCCGCACGAAGGCCGTGGGGATGAGCCGATGTCCGCCGCATGGCTGTCGGCCACTACTTCGTGCGCAGCATGAGGGCGTGGCGGGTGTTGTCCCCGTAGACGCCGCTCTCGTCCCCGCGGATGCCGTACCACTCCTGGAATCGGGCTACGGCCTGCCGGACTTCCGCGTCGTAGTGGCCGTCGACGGCGCCGCCGTCGTAGATGCCCGGGATCTGCAGCAGACGCACCTGCAACTCGTACACCCCGTGGCCGCTGTCCGCCTCGCGCAGCACGCCGGTGCCCGGGATCTGGGGGAGCGCGGAACTGCCGGGAAGCGGCCGGTCCGGTTGCTCCATGGATGCGGGGGGTTCCGCCGGTGCGGTGTGCTCGTTGTCGAGCAGGGCCGCGCCGACGATCAATCCGCTCACGGTGCCCAGTCCGAGGGCTCCGGCGACACGGATGCGCCGCCGGTCGATGAAGCGACCAGATCCTCGGCGTCGTCGGAGTCCTCCGCTTCCTTGCCGCTCGGGCGCGCGGACGACTTGCGGGGACACGGGCGCGTCGGAGGGCGGGGCGACGAGCGGGGCCGGAGGCGCATCCCACGGTTGCGGGATGGCGGAGCGGGGAGTGTCCGCAGGTGGGCCGGTTCTGCGGTCCGCAGCTGGTCGCGTGCCGCGTGACCACAGCGGCCCTGCCACGACTTCCTGCGGAATCCGGCGCAGGTGACCGGCAACAGCGCTGTCCTCGGCCGTGTCGCCGAGGCGACGGTGCTGCTGGTCCAGCGTGCGCAGGTCGGTCCGTGCGGCGTCCAAGGCGTCCAGAACGGCCTGGAAGGAGTCCCGGATTTCCTGCGCGGGACCGCCCCCGGACGTGCGGCCATGCCGCGGTTCGGCGTCGGGGATTCCCATCGGCAGTCCTCCTCGGGCGACATCCGTCGTGAAGCGATACGCACTCCGCGCAGCGTTGTCTCAACCCGCCACCCCGCCGCACCCGCACGTCTGTGCGGCACCCTTGGTGCCGTGCCCGGCGCCGGGCGTTCAGCCGGCCGGAGCCGACAGGTGGATGAGGATGCCGCACACCTCGTCCACGATCTCCCGGGCCTCCCTCTCGTCCGCGCAGTCGCCCAGCTCGCGCGCAGCCCCTCCGATGACGGTGGTCAGCACTCTCACCCGAACCCGGCCGACACGTCGCTTCTCGTCCACCTCCAGGAGCCGGGCGTTGCGCTGTACCCAGGCGCGGTCCCACTGGCGGCGCAGCGCGTCGAAGCCGGCGGGGCCGTCGTCCTCCACGAGGAGCATGGCGAGGCGCCGACTGTTCCAGGCACCCTCCAGGTAGGCCCTGGCTCCCGCGACGAAGAGGGCGATGGGATCGTCCACGCCACGGTCACGCTCGGCGGCCAGCGTGGCCGCGGTCCGGCGCTCCTGCTCCTCCCGGAACTCCTCCCAGAGGGCGAGATACAGGCCGCGCTTTCCGCCGTAGTGCTGGAAGAGGCTGCCCAGCGGGATGTGGGAACGTGTCGCGATCTCATTGAGACCGGCCTCGGTGTAACCGCGCTCGGTGAACACCTCCAGGGCGGCGCTCAGCAGGGCGTGCCGCACGGAGCCGTCCCGCTCGGCGTCCGCTTCCGGCAGGCGCGACTTCGCCTGTCCGTCCGGGTGCTGACGCGGCGTCTGCGTCCCGGTCGTCTCCACGATTCCGCTCACTGGTGTTCTCCGTCTTCCCTGTCCCCGTCGCGGATGGCGAGGGCGACCAGCAGTTCCAGGAGGTCGGCGATCCGGCGCGGATTGCGCCCGGTACGTTCCTCGATCCGGCGCAGCCTGTAGTGCGCCGTGTTGTGGTGCACCCGCAGCCGGTCGGCGGCCAGCCGCAGGTTGAGATCCGCCTCCGCGAAGGCCCGTATGGTGGCGGCCAGCGGATCGCCACGTCTTCGGTCCTCCTCCAGCAGCGCACGCACACGGGGATCGACCAACTGGCGGGCGAGGTCGTCGGCACGCAGCGCAAGGTAGTCGAAGGGGGACAGGCGCGGCAGTGCCGCCACCCCGCCCCCACTCGGCACGAGGTCGAGTGCGGCCCGGGCCTCCTCGTAGGCGCGCGGCAGTTCGCCGGCGCCCTGGGCGACGGTGCTGATGCCCATGGCGAGCATGGTCCCCTCCCGCGCGAGCCGCCGCTGCACGGCCCCGAAGTGCGCACAGATGTCCTCCGGGTCCATGCCGGTGCGCACCACGGGCACGGCCACCACCTGGCCATGGCGGACGACGACCAGGGTCCGGCCGGCCCAGGGCCCGGCGACGCTGAGGGACGCGCTGGTCGCGTAGCCGTGCTCGGCGGAGGTGAGGTCGCCGGTGCGGGTGTCGTCGACGCACACGGCCACGACCGCCATCATCGGCGAGTGCGGCCCGATGCCGTACGCCTGGGCCGCGGCGAGCAGGGGGCCACGCGTCGGTGCCGCGCCGGCCAGGAGTTGGTCCA
Source organism: Streptomyces sp. F001 (assembly GCF_004187715.1). Taxonomy (GTDB): domain Bacteria; phylum Actinomycetota; class Actinomycetes; order Streptomycetales; family Streptomycetaceae; genus Streptomyces; species Streptomyces flavusporus. Next base: position 103,240 of record NZ_QZWF01000002.1, read on the forward strand.
GCAGGTCCCGGCGCTCCCGGTCCGCGTCCGCGACCACGTGCTGCTTGTACTCGACGTAGGCCTGCGCGGCATGGGTGCTGGCGTAGTCGACGTACCGCATCAGCGGGGTGACGAGTGACAGCGCGGCCTGCTGCGCCTCGGGGGACGGGCCCGCGCAGTCCAGCAGCGCGTCCCACAGCACCTGCCGGCCGACGCGGAAGGCGCTGATCCAGTCCTCCAGAGCGAACCCCGCGCGGGCCCTGCGCATGGCTGCCGCGCGGCTGAAGACCAGGTCCTCGGGGGCGATGTCGCGGTCGCCGGCCAGCGCCGCGAGCTGCATCCGGTAGTGCGTGAGCACCTGGTCACGTACGTCGTCGAAAAACCGCTCGTCCTGGAGGGCGTACGACGGGATCTCCGTGCGCATCACCGCGACGGCGGTCTGCGTGACCTCCTCGAGCCGGTCCTGGACGGCGTGCAGGATGCGGTGCCGCTCCCGGCTGAGCGGTTCGGAGAGTGCGGGGGCGCCCAGGGCGGGTCCGCGAGGCATGGCGCCGATCGTCGCTGTCCGCATCGTGTCCCGTCAACAGGCCCGGCGGGCGAGATCCCCGGGGAACTGGGCGCGGCGCACAAGTCGGAGGCCGCGAAGTTGGGTGCTCGCACCCAATGTGCCGCCGTAAGGCCCCCACCTACTGTGACGCTCGCTCACCCCCCAGCACCTCGGAAGGGGCGTCACTCATGCTCGCGGTCGACGGTATCAGCGTGCGCTTCGGCGGGATCACGGCACTGGACGGTGTCGCCTTCACCGTCGAGCCGGGCACCGCCGTGGGGCTCATCGGACCGAACGGAGCCGGCAAGACCACTTTGTTCAACTGCCTCACCAGGCGCTGCAGCCCTGATGCGGGAACGGTGCGCTTCGAGGACGAGGACCTGCTCGCCCTCCCGCCGCACTCCGTGGCCGGGCGCGGTATCGCCCGCACCTTCCAGAACCTGGGACTGTTCCCGCGGCTCACGGTCCGGGAAAACGTCATGGTCGGCGCCCACAGCCGGGGGCGCACCGGTCACTTCGCCGCGGCGCTCCGGCTGCCCCGCGTCCGGCGGGAGGAGAGGGAACTGCGTGACCAGGCGGACGACTTGCTACGGCGGCTCGGCCTGGCGGACGTCGCCGAGCACCCCGCCTCCGGGCTGCCGTTCGGCACCCTCAAACGCGTGGAACTCGCCCGGGCGCTCGCGGTACGCCCCCGGCTGCTGTTGCTCGACGAACCCGTCAACGGTCTCAGCCACGGCGAGGTCGACCAATTCGCGGATCTGGTCCGGGCGGTGCGCGAGGACTTCGACCTGACGCTCGTGGTGGTCGAACACCACATGGGGTTCGTGATGGGCCTGTGCGACAAGGTCGTGTGTCTCGACTTCGGGCGCAAGATCGCCGAAGGCCCGCCGGAGGAGATCCAGCGCGACCCGGCGGTCATCGAGGCGTACCTGGGGGTGGCGGCATGAGCGAGGCGACCACCGGTCCCACCGAGGCCGGGGCGAGTGCGGAGCCGGACTTCCTGAAGGTGTCCGACCTGCACGCCGGATACGGCCAGGCCCGCGTGCTCCAAGGCCTGGACTTCACCGTCGCACGCGGCGAAGTGTGCGCGATCCTCGGACCCAACGGCGCGGGCAAGACCACAACCCTGCGGGCCCTGTGCGGCATGGTCCGCGGACGCGGCTCGGTGACCTTGAACGGTACGGAGCTGCTGGGCCGTTCGCCCGAGCAGGCCGCCCGGCTCGGCGTGGCGCACGTGCCCGAGGGCCGGGGCACCTTCAACGACCTGACCGTCGAGGAGAACCTGCGCATCGGCGCCCACGTGCGCACCGGTCGACGGCGGCGGGGCCGCGCCGAGCGTGCGGCGGTGGCGGCCGACCTGGAACGGATCTACGGCTACTTCCCCAAGCTGCGTCAGCGGTCCCGCCAGGCCGCCGGCAGTCTCAGCGGCGGCGAGCAGCAGATGCTCGCCATCGGCAGGGCGCTGATGCTGCGGCCCTCGCTGCTGCTCCTGGACGAGCCGTCGCTGGGGCTCGCGCCGCTGGTCACCCGCGAGTTGTTCGAGATCGTCCGTGCCGTCAACGAGGAGGAACGCACCACCGTGGTCGTCGTCGAGCAGAACGCCCAGCTCGCACTGGATGTCGCGCACCGGGCCCACGTACTGGAGGCCGGCCGCCTGGTGCTGTCCGGACCGGCCGACCGGATCCGCGAGGACGGACAGGTCGCCGAGGTGTACCTCGGTGTCTCCGTCCGCGCGGGGAAGGGCGGGTGAGCGCCGTGACCGAGGTACTCCAGCAAGTGGTGGAAGGCGTCGGCTCCGGCGCCGTCTATGCCAGCCTGGCTCTGGCCCTGGTGCTGATCCACCGGTTCACCGGGATCGTCAACTTCGCCCAGGGCGAGCTCGCCATGATCTCCACCTATGTGGCGTGGCAGCTCGTGGCGTCCGGGATGTCGTTCTGGCTTGCGCTGCCGGTCACCCTGGTGGTGTCGTTCGCCGGCGGCATGCTGGTCGAACGGCTCGTCATCCGTCCCGTGCGGAACGCGCCCGAGCTGACGACGGTCATCGTCACGGTCGGCCTGTTCATCTTCGTGAATGCCTTGGCCGGTCTGATCTGGTCGTTCACCGTGAAGGACTTCCCGCAGCCGTTCCCCGACGGCGGGATGGATCTGGCCGGGGTGCGGGTGGACTGGTCGACGCTCGGGATCATCGCTGTGGTGGCCCTCGTGATGGGCCTGCTGTACCTGCTGTTCCAGCACACCTCCGTCGGCCTGGTGATGCGGGCGGCCGCCTGCAACGCCGTCTCCGCCCGGCTGTCGGGCATCCGGGTGGGCCGGGTGCTGATGCTCGGCTGGGGGCTGGCCGCGACGGTCGGCGCGGTCTCGGGCGTGCTCGTCGCCCCGGTGCTGTTCCTGGAGCCCAACATGATGGGCGGGGTACTGATCTACGCCTTCGCAGCGGCCACCCTCGGAGGCTTCGACAGCCCGGTCGGCGCGGTCGTCGGCGGCCTGCTCGTGGGCGTCGCCGAGACGCTGGCCGGGGCGTACGTGGACGTGATCGGAGCCGATCTCAAGGTGGGCGTACCCCTGGTGATCATCCTGGCGGTGCTGCTGATGCGGCCCCAGGGCCTGTTCGGACGAGCGGCGGTGGAGCGCACATGAGCACGATCGTCGCAAACCTCGGCACCGACCGTGCCCGGCGCCTGCGGGCCGCGCTCACCGCGCTGCTCGCCGTGGCAGTAGCCGTCGGCGCACCGTTCTACTTCGCCCCCTTCCAGGTCTTCCAGCTGACCATGGTCCTGCTGTACGCCGTGGCGCTGGCCGGACTCAACCTGCTGGTCGGGTTCGGCGGGCAGATCTCGCTCGGGCACGGGGCGTTCTTCGCGGCCGGGGCCTACACGGCCGCGGTCATGCTCGACCGGTACGACACCGGCCACCTGGCCACCCTGCCCGTCGCGGCCGTCGGATGCTTCCTGCTGGGCCTCGGTTTCGGAGTGCCCGCCCTGCGCCTGCGCGGGCTGTACCTGGCCCTGGTCACCCTCTCGTTCGCGGTGTTCCTGCCGCCGCTGCTCAAGCGGCTCGAACCGGTCACGGGCGGTTCCATGGGCCTGACCGTGGACAAGCTGCAGCCGCCCGCGTGGAGCGGGCTGGCCGAGGACCAGTGGATGTACCTCGTCGTCCTCGCCGTCACTGTGGTGGCCCTGCTGCTCGCCCGCAACCTCCTGCGGTCGCGCGTCGGCCGGGCACTGCTCGCCCTGCGGGACAACGAGAGCGCCGCGGAGGTCATGGGCGTACGGCTGTCCCTGCACAAGACCCTCGCCTTCGCGTGGAGCGCGAGCTTCGCCGGTGTCGCCGGGTGTCTGTACACCTGGGTGATCGGCTTCGTCTCACCCGACTCGTTCAGCTTCGTCCTGTCCATCACGCTGCTGGCCGGCCTGGTGGTCGGGGGCCTCGCCTCGCTGTACGGACCGCTGCTCGGGGCGGCGTTCGTGATGTACGTGCCGAGCGTGGCCCAGGACATCAGCGACGCGGCGCCCGGTGTGGTGTTCGGCCTGCTGATCATCGCGGTGATGTTCGTGGCTCCGACGGGACTGGCCGGTCTGGCGGGCCGCGCCCGGGGCGCCGCTGCCCGCCGCCTCTCCCGCACCTGTCGATGCCGAACCCGTGGGCGCACCGCCCCGCACGGAAAAGGAATGAATCACATGCGCAAGACGACCGCTCTGCGGGCGGCCACGGCCGCGGCCGCATCCACCGCCCTGCTCCTCGCCGCCGCCTGCAGCACCCAGCGCGGGCAGGACGACAAGGACGCCGCTGCCGACGGCGCGTGCCAGGGCCAACAGACCACGGGCATCACCGACAAGACCATCAAGCTCGGCGGAATCTACCCGCTGTCGGGACCGGCCTCCGCGTACGGCACGATCAGCAAGGGCGTGAGCGCCTACTTCAAGCACGTCAACGACAAGGGCGGCATCGACGGCCGCACGGTGGAGTTCACCGTGCGCGACGACGGCTACCAGCCGCCCAAGGCGGTCGAGGAGGCCCGCAGACTGGTAGAGCAGGAGAAGGTCTTCGCCGTCTTCCAGACTCTGGGCACCCCGTCCACAGCCGCCGTGTGGGACTACCTCAACAAGCGGAAGGTGCCGCAGCCCTTCGTCGCCACGGGTGCCTCCGTCTGGGGTACGGACGACAAGCACCCGTGGACCACGGGCTGGCAGCCCAACTACGTGTCCGAGGCACGGGTGTACGCCAAATACCTCAAGGAGGAGAAGCCGAAGGCGAAGGTCGCCGTCCTCTACCAGAACGACGACTTCGGCAAGGATCTGCTCGGCGGGTTCAAGGAGGCCGTCGCCGGCGGGGGCATCAAGGTGGTTGCCGAGGAGAGCTACGAGGTCACCGACCCCTCCGTGTCGGCGCAGATGACAAGCCTCGCCCGCTCCAAGGCCGATGTGCTGCTCAACATCACCACGCCCAAGTTCGGCAGCCAGGCCCTCGCCGCCGATGCCAAGAACACCAAGTGGAACCCGCTGCACATCGTGAACAACGTGTCCTCGTCCGCCACGGTGCTCAAGCCCGTCGGATTCAAGAACGTCCAAGGTGTGGTCTCGGCGACCTACTTCAAGGACCCCGCCGACCCGCAGTGGGCCGACGACGCGGAGATGAAGACGTACAAGGACGCGTTGAGCAAGTACGCGCCCGGCTCGGACCCGGCCAACCAGTTCAACGCCTACGGCTGGGCCGCCGCCTCCAGCCTGCACAAGGCCCTGGACGCGATGGAGTGCCCGACCAGGGAGGGGCTGCGGGACGCGGTGCGCAACCTCAAGGACGTCAAGGTGGACATGCTGCTGCCCGGTGTCACCCTCTCCACCGGGCCCGATGACGCCTTCCCCATCGAGACGATGCAGCTGATGCGGTTCAAGGACGAGCGGTGGCAGCTGTTCGGCAAGCCGGTGGACACCCGCAAGGAATTCGGTTCCCCGGCGAACTGAGCCGACGGGGGCGGTCCGAGTCGGTGCCCGACACCTGCGGACCGCCCCCGTTCCTTCGCGCCGTCCGGGATGCGGTGGACCCCGCAGCGTTCGGACAGTGCCTCCACCAGCCAGAGGCTCCGGCCGCTCTCGGCGGCGCCGTGCGCGACAAGCGAGCCGGCAGCGGATCCTCGACGCCGCTCAGTGCTCTTCGCGGAGCGTGGCGGCGCAGGTCAGGAAGGCCTGGTTTCACCGTTACGCGCGTTCGGAGCGGCAGTGGACAGTGGTTGCTCGGCCCAGATGGTCTTTCCGTTGCGGCCGTAGCGGGTGCCCCACCGTTCGGACAGCTGGGCCACCAGGAACAGGCCACGTCCGCCCTCGTCGGTGCTTCGGGCCTGGCGCAGGTGGGGGGAGGTGCTGCTGGTGTCCGAGACCTCGCAGATGAGATGGGTGTGCCGGATCAGTCGCAGCAGCACCGGGCCGCCGGCGTACCGGTACGCGTTGGTGACCAGTTCGCTCACGATCAGTTCGGTGACGAAGGCGAGCTCCTCCAGCCCCCACTCGGTCAGCTGGTCCGTCACCAGCGCCCGGGCCCGGCCGGCGGCAGTGGGGTCGGCCGACAGCTCCCACGTGGCCACCTTCTCCGCCGCCAGCACCCGCGTGCGGCCCAGCAGCAGCGTGACGTCATCGGGGGGCCGCTCGGGCAGCATCGCGTCCTCCACCGCCTTGCACGTGTGCTCCAACGAGCGGGCCGGACCGGCCAGTACGGTGCGCAGCAGTGCCAAGCCCTGGTCGATGTCCCGGTGGTCGGCCAGGAGCAGCCCATCGCTGCACAGGGCGAGCAGACTGCCCTCGTCCAGTTCGAGGTCGGCGGTCTCGAACGGCAGCCCGCCCACACCCAGCGGCAGCCCGGCGGGCAGGTCGATCAGGCGCACCCGACCGTCCGGCCCCAGCACGGTCGGCGGCGGGTGCCCCGCGCGGGCCATGGCGCAGTGCCGGGAGACCGGATCGTAGATCGCGTACAGGCAGGTGGCGCCGACGATCTGGGGGGCGCCTGCGTCGGCCTGCCGCTGTTCGGTGGCCAGATGATCCACCAGGTCGTCGAGCCGGGCGAGGACCTCGTCCGGAGCCAGGTCGAGATGGGCCAGGGTGTGCACGGCGGCGCGCAGCCGTCCCATGGTCGCCGACGCGTGCATGCCGTGGCCGACGACGTCGCCGACGACCAGCGCGACGCGTAGTCCCGACAGCGGGATGACATCGAACCAGTCGCCGCCGACACCGGTGGAGGCCTGCGCGGGCAGGTAGCGGTGGGCGGTGTCGACCGCCGGGTGCTCGGGTACCTCGCTCGGCAGCAGGCTGCGCTGGAGGGCCACGGCCGCCTGGTGCTCCTGGGTGTAGCGGCGGGCGTTGTCGATGCAGAGCGCGGCCCGGGCGGCGAACTCCTCCGCCAGGGTGAGGTCGTCCTCCTCGAACGGCTCGGGCCGCTGCCACCGCCAGAAACAGACCAGGCCGAGGACGACACCGCGCGCGGCCAGCGGCACCACCATCAGCGAGTGGACACCCAGCGCGATCATCCTGTCGGCCCGCTCAGGGTCGACCAGGAACCATTCGCGGTCGACCTCCACGGCGGGCTGAAGGACCGAACGCCGCTCGGCCAGGCAGCGTCCCTGCGCGGTCTGTTCGGGGAAGGAGAACAGATGGCCCAGCGGGTACAGCACCTGCAGCGCCTCGGGCCGGACGCTGCGGACCGCCGTCCTGCGCAGCGGGCCCACGGCGTCGGGGGCGGGTTCCTCCCCATGGGTCACGGGTTCCAGCAGATCCACCGAGAGCGCGTCGGCCAGCGCGGGAACCGCCGCCTCGGCCAGCTCACGCGCCGTCCTGGCCACATCCAGGGTGCTCCCGATTCTGGTGCCGGCCTCGTTGAGCAGCGCGAGGCGCCGACGGGCCCGGTGGCGGTCGGTGACATCCTCGATGATCTCGGTGACGCCGAGCACCCGGCCGGACGGGTCCTGCATCCGGAAGGCGGAAACGGAGACGATCAGTTCCTTCTGAGGGTCCCGCTGCAGCCGGCAGGGCTGCTCGGCGAAGATCACGGGCTGGCCCGTCTCCAGGACCGACCGGAGCCGTTCCTCGACCAGCTGCGCGTCCGGACCGAGCAGGAAGTCGGAGGTGCGAAGTCCGGGGTAGGCCTCGGCCGGCAGCCCGCCGAACCGGGCGATCGCCCGGTTCACCCGCAGCAGGCGCAGGTCCGGGCCGAGAACCGCGACACCGACCGGGGACCGGCGGAAGAAGCCGTCCAGCACGGCCCGGTCGACCTCCCACTGGACGACGTCCTCGGCGCGCGAGCCCACGAGCAGCCACTCGACGGTGGAGTCCAGGCGCTGCACCCTCCGGGCGCGGAACCCCACGTACACGCGGTGGCCTGCGCTATGCCGGACCGGCAGCAGCCCGAACCAGCCGCGCTCCCGCAGGCACGCGGCGACCGCCTCGGCGATCAGGGCCTCGTCTCCATCGGCGACCAGGACCTCGCGCAGCGGCCGGCCCAGCACCTCGTCGGCCCGATGCCCGAGGAGGCTCGTGGCCTGCTCGCTCCAGGCGACGACCCGCCCGTGGTCGTCCAGGACGGCGGACGCCGACTGGTAGATCGAGAAGGGGTCCTCCGGGCTCTCGCTGAGCGTCGTCAGGGATGTGTCGTCCATCGCCCCATCAACCTCGCACCGTTCGAGGGACTCGTAGTGCGGTGCGCCGGGCGCTCCCACCCGTCCCCGCGTGCCTGGGCTTGCAGCGGCTCATCCTCAGTATCGGCCGTGCGGGCGCCGCGCGCTTCGTCGTACCGGCTCCGCGGGGGCATGCGTTGGTACGCAGTGCCGTGAGCCGCCCACACGGCAGGGCACGGGGAAGCGGCTGTGGCGGCGCCGGCGGAGAGACAGCCGCAGACGCGTCGTAGCGCGTAACGGTGCCGCCGCAGTCCGCACCCCAGTCACTCCGGGGGAGTGCGCCCCACTCGTGCTACTCCTGCTCGGGAACGGCCATCTCGCCCAGCAGCGACCAGTCGTCCTGCGGAACGTTCGCGTTCACGATGCGAGGGGTCTCGACCAGATGCGGCGGCAGCGTCTGCTGTGCGGCCTTGAAGTGCGCCGACTGCACGTGAGCAGCGCCTGCTTCGTCATCGCGGAAGGCCTCGACCAGGACGTACTCCGTGGGGTCCGTCACGCTTCGCGACCAGTCGAACCAGAGGCAGCCGGGCTCCCGGCGTGTGGCTTCGGTGAAGTCGGCGGTGATCTCCGGCCACTGGTCGGCATGCTCGGGACGGACTCGGAACTTGGCGGTGATGAAGATCATCAGACTCTCTCCATGGACGTATGTCGATCGGCTGCGGGCCTGCAGCAGGTGACGGCGGTCGGCACGTGCGGCCGGTCCGGTAGGCCCGGCGGTGCGGTCGAGCGGGGCGGCAATGGCACGAGCGACGCCGGCCGTCGAACAGGCGGTGGCCGACTCGTGCCCGCCGGCCAGGACCTTGGCGACCAGATCCTACGGCGCCGGCCGGTGACCGGCAGGCCGCCCGCACCTGGAAAGTGCCCGGTACGGGGGGGATCGGTCCGCCGTGCTCTGCGGGTGCTCGAGGCGGTCGCGGCGGGCGGTGACGGCATCACCGCCAAGGCCGTCGCCCGGCGCGCGGGCCTCACCCTCCTGACGACGTACCGCCTGCTGCACACCCTGGTCCACGAGGGCTGTCTGGTCAGGCTCCACCAGTCCCGCGGGTACGGGCTGGGGTACAAACTCACCGGCCTGCACCGGCGCCTGTGCCGGCAACTCGAGGTGACCCCGGGGTGCTCGGTGTGCTCCACCAGGCTCCCCACGCCACGGCTTTCGGCAAGGTCATGTTGTCGTCGTTGCCGGCCGAGCGGCGTCGTGACCACCTGCGGCAGCAGGGACTGCCCCGGCTCACGGGGGAAGGTCGCGGGGGCCCTGGCCACGTCCATACCTGTGGAGTTGTTCGAGCAGCGGCATCGGCAGCTCGGGGATGCCGTGCGCGCCGGCGCAACCCGCGTCTCGCAGCTGATCGACGGCACCGCGCAGCCGTAGGCACGCTCCGCGAGCACACCGGGCGAGCTCGGCAGGGTGCGGACCGCCCGGACGAAGCGGCCCTGCGCAAAAAATCAGCGGGTGGGGTCGAGAAGGATCTTGCGGACGCCGTCGGAGCGGCCTGCGAACAGTTCGTACGCTGCCGGGCCTTCGGAGAGGGCGAAGCGGTGGGAGACCACGACCTCGGGCTTGATCCGGCCGGCCCGGGTGAGGGCGATCAGGGGAGGGAGTTCGTAGTGGATCGAGCAGAGCCCGATGGCGAACTCCAGTTCCTTGACCTGTGCCAATCCCATGTGGAAAGGGAACGCCTTGCTGTGGCTGACCCCGATGACGCTGACCCGGCCGGCCTGCCGGACGGCCTTGAGGGCGAGATCGATGGTGGCGTCCGAGCCCACGGCCTCCACCACGGCGTCCGGCCCGCGTCCGCCGGTCATGTCCCGTACGGCCGTCCGTGCGTCCTCGCCCTCGACCGGCTCGACCCCCAGGGTGGCGGCGAAGGCGCAGCGCTCCGCGACCAGGTCCGTGCCCAGCACCCGCGCGGCGCCCATCGCGAAGGCGGACTGGGCGGCCATGAGGCCGACCGGGCCGAGGCCGATGACCAGGACGGTCTCACCGGGCTGGATACGGGCACGGCGGCAGCCGTACCAGGCCGTGGGCGCGTTGTCCGTCAGGACGACGGCGGCCTCGTCGGAGATGCCCTCGGGCAGGTGCACCAGATTGACATCGGCGTACGGCACCGCCAGCGCCTGGGCCTGGCTGCCCGGAAGCTGCGGGCTGACTCCGTAGCAGAGCTCCGTGCTGGACTTGGCGCGCTCGCACCGGGCGGTGAACCCGGCCGCGCACGACCGGCACAGGGTGCAGCCGGCCGAGGCGGGCACCAGAACCCGGTCGCCGGGCTTGAAGCGGGTGACCTGGCCGCCGGTGTCGACCACCACACCGACGCACTCGTGTCCCGGCGTGTAGCCCAGTTCCGGGCTGAACGGGTTGCCACCGTAGATGTGCAGGTCACTGCCGCAGATGCCGGCCGTGGTGACCTGGACGACCGCGTCGGTGGGGCTGGTGACGGCCGGGTCGGGGACATCCCCGTAGCGGATGTCATGACGGCCGTGGTAGCTCAGTGCCTTCACCGGATTCCTCCCCCTCCGCCCGTCAGTCCGCGATCTTCAGGACCAGCTTGCCGTGGTTCTCACCACGGAACAGCCGCATCAGGGTTTCGGGGAACGCCGCCACTCCACCGGACACCACGTCCTCAAGGGACTTCAGCCGGCCCTCCGCCCGCCACGTGGCCAGCTGTGCGACGCCCTCGGCGTACCGGTCGGCGTAGTCGAACACCACCATGCCCGTCATGGAGGCGCGGTTCACCAGCAGAGACAGGTAGTTGGCAGGGCCTTGCGGCTTGGTGCTGTTGTACTGGGAGATCGCGCCGCAGACGACGACACGGGCACCGCGCGCCAGCCGCAGCAGCACGGCGTCCAGAACGTCACCGCCGACGTTGTCGAAGTACACGTCGACGCCGGCGGGGGCATGCTCGCGCAGCGCCTTGCGCACGTCCTCGTTCTGGTAGTCGATCGCGGCGTCGAACCCGAACTCGTCGACCACCAGCCGGCACTTGGCCTCGCCGCCGGCGATGCCGATGACCCGGCAGCCCAGGATCTTGGCGATCTGCCCGACGACGCTGCCGACCGCCCCCGCCGCTCCGGAGACGACGACGGTCTGGCCGGGCTCGGGACGCCCGATGTCGATCAGGCCGAAGTAGGCCGTCAGTCCCGACATGCCGAGAGCACCGAGATACGTCGGCAAGGGGGCCATCGCCGGGTCGACCTTGGTCACGCCGAGTCCGTCCGACACGCAGTACTCCTGCACGCCGAACGAGCCCGACACATGGTCGCCGACCGCGAACCCGGAGTGCCGGGAGGCGATCACCCTTCCCACTGCGCCGGCGCGCATCACCTCGCCGATCTCCACCGGGCGGATGTAGGACCTGCCCGCGTTCATCCAGCCGCGCATCGCCGGGTCGATCGACAGACAGAGCACCTGCACCAGGAATTCCCCGTCGCCCGGCTGCCCGGTCGGCTCCTCGACGTGCTCCCAGTCGGTCGGCCGCGGCTCTTCCACGGGGCGTGCGGCCAGGCGCACCTGGCGGTTGATGCGGCTCATCTCCGGCGGCTCCTTCGGGACATACCATCCAGTCGGTATGGATGGTGAGCGTACGGGTGCCATGCCGTCGGAGACAAGAGGGGGCCCGGTGCGACGTACGGTTCATGCACGCGGCCGGCCCCACTCGCGCCCCGTATCGCGTGTCGCGCCGGCCCGCCGCCTGCAGCGGAGGCCGGTCCGGTGTCAGTGCCAGCCGAAACGGCGGTCGACCAATGCCGCGAACTCCTCCAGGGTCAGTACCGCGTCCCCGTTCTGGTCAGCGGCGTCGAACAGCGCGGAGGAGGCATCGGCGTCGCCCACGCCCCAAAACGGCAGATCCCCCGACGCGGCAAGAGACGGGCCCTTCGTGCGCAGGGCGGTGATCACCTCTTCGCGGGTCAGGGTCCCGTTCTGGTCGAGGTCGAGTGCCTCGAACAGCTTCCGGGCCTTGTCGCTCATCTTGACGTCCTCGTTCCCCTCGTCGGCGGGGCGGGCCGACCCGCCCGCTCCCAGACGAAAACGTCTCCGCTCCGGACCACGTTCCCAGCCTCCCGGCATCCCTGCCGCCGTTGCGGTACGCCTGCGCCTGCCAAGTGACAGCGGGAGCCGTTCTTGGGATCAATCCGGGTCCTTTCCGGGCTCCGAGCTTGCGGATGCTCGTGAACGGTTCAGCAAGGGCAGGGCCGTCAGAGGAAACACGACCACCGACAGCAGGCCTGCCGCCACCAGCGCGGCGGCGTTGGCCGGCCGGATCGCGTCCAGCTTCAAGCCGATCGTTGTCGCGGCCACGATGACGGGGAGGGAGGTGGCCTGCAGGAGTCCGCTGGCCATGATCTCCGCGCGCGAGAGCCCGGCGCTGCGGTAGGCCAATGCGGGCAGTCCCCGAACGAGGAGCAGCGCGGCAAGGAACATCGGTACCCGCAGCACCGTCTCAGCGTCCGCGAACAGGGCTCCTACGTCGAACTGGATACCGCTCGTCACGAAGAACACCGGGACGAGGAATCCATAGCCGAGGCCCTCCAGTTTGACGTGGAACTGCGGGTGTGTCCGTTCGGCGTCGGGGTCGACCAGCCGTAGTACGGCCCCCGCGATGAAGGCACCCAGAATGGCCTCGAATCCCAGGTGCAGGGCGACCGCGGACAGGCCGACAATCAGAGCCATTGTCAAGCGGACCCGGACTTGGGCGCTTGTGTCCGCCAGCTTCACCACGGCCCCGGACAGCCACATGGAGCGTCCTGCACGCATCGAGGCCACCATGACGAGCGCCACCAGACAAGCGAGGCCGAGCAGGAGAAGCAGCCTGGAGGCCGGGCCCGACGCATGCTCGGAGAAGAACAGCGACAGCAACACCACGGCGCTGATCTCTCCTGCCGAGCCGCCACCGATGGTCAGTTGGCCGACCGGCCGATCGACCGCGTCGGCGTCCTTCAGGATCGGGACCAGAAGACCCAGAGACGTGGCCACCAGCGCGGTTCCGATCAGCAGCGGGCTCTCGACCAGCCCGGCGATGTGCAGCCCCCAGCCGACGGTCGCGGCCAGCGCAAGTGTGCCCGCCAGACCCATACCGATGAGCCGTGCCCACGGCCCGCGTAGCTGCTGGAAGTCGATCTCGAGCCCGGCAAGGAACAGCAGGAAGCTCAGGCCGATGATCGACAAGGCCTGAACGATGGCGTCCGGTTGCACCACGTTCAGCACCGCCGGGCCAAGGACGATCCCGGCCACGATCTCGAGGACCGGGCCCGGAAGAGGGACGCGGGGCATCACCGCGAGGAGGAACGGGACACCGGCGGACACCGCGAGAACGATGACCAGATTGTCGTACGACATCGTGACTCCGGCGGCCGTCGGTGGGCAGCCCTCGGGCGCATGTCACCTCAAGCCGAGCGTGTGGGGCCCTGCCTGACAGGTTGTAGAGTCCAGGCGCCTGTGCGGTTCGCCGCCGTCAATCCCTCGCGCGAGTGGGAAGCCGCCAGCCTGGGCGGACAAAGTGGCAGGTGTACCCGTCGGGATAGCGCTCCAAGTAGTCCTGGTGCTCGGGCTCGGCCTCCCAGAAGGGTCCGACAGGTTCGATTTCTGTCACAACCGTGCCGGGCCACAGGCCAGAAGCGTCGACATCGGCGACGGTGTCCTCCGCCACTTTCCGCTGCTCCTCGTCCACGTAGTAGATGGCCGAGCGGTAGCTGAGACCGATGTCGTTACCCTGGCGGTTCTTCGTCGTCGGATCGTGTATCTGGAAGAAGAACTCCAGGAGCGTGCGGAAGTCGGTCCGGTCGGGATCGAATGTGATCTCGATCGCCTCGGCGTGTGTGCCGTGGTTGCGGTACGTGGCGTTGGGCACGTCACCGCCGGTGTAGCCGACGCGGGTCGACGTCACTCCGGGCAGGCGTCGAATCAGGTCCTGCATGCCCCAGAAACACCCGCCTGCCAGAACGGCCCTCTGTGTCTGTCCTGTCATCTCGGTCCTCCGCGTTTGTGTTGTCGTCGTTTCCGAACGGACTGCGGTAATCGGCAGGAGACGGCTTCTGGGTTTTGCGGTACCCGGATATTGTCCCTCCTTTCGCGTTGAGCCGGAAGCGCACCGGGCTGGTGCACGCAGCTCAAGCGCCGGACAGGCAGTGCCCGGATGTCAGTGGTTGGCTGGTGCATTGTTGAGTGCGATGAGAACCTCCTGGGCGTGCGGGGTGGAGGCGATGTCGCCCAGCGAGAGCAGACCCACGATGCGACCCTCGTCCACGACGGGCAGCCGGCGCAGTGCGTGGTCACGCATGAGCGTGCTTGCCTCACACAGTGACGTGTCGGGGGTGACGGTGACGAGGTCCCCGGAGGCGGCCTCCAGCGCTGTGATGCTGCCGGCAATCAGACCTTCGGCGATGACGCGGACCGCGATGTCGCGGTCGGTGACCAGCCCATGGAGGGCGTCGTCGCTGATGACCAGAACGCAGCCGACGTCGGCCTCCCGCATGCAGGCTGCCACCGCGGTCAGCGAGGTGTAGGGCTCGACCGTGACGACGTCGGTGGTCATGGCGTCGCGTACCAGCTTCACGGGTTCCTCCGCTCTTCAGTGATGTCTTCAGTGATGTGATCCATGACGTGGTTCTGAAGCCATACCACTCCGGAGCCTTTTTCTGCCGAGATGCTGTGCTGTGCGATGTCCTGGAGAATGGAAACCGCCTGCTTCGGAGAATGGGGGCACGACATGCCCATCGTTTCGCGCGGATTCCACGGCCGAGCGCGGGAAACCCGGCACAGACTTCCTCCTGGGCAGTACGAGACCACCGACTTCCCCGTTCTGTCCGCAGGACCCACCCCCAGGGTGAACCCTGACGAATGGGAGTTCACCATCCGCACAGAGACGGGCACACGGCACAGCTGGAACTGGGCGGAATTCACTGCGTTGCCCAGCCAGACTCCGACCGTTGACCTGCACTGTGTCACCAAGTGGTCGAAGTTCGACACGGAGTGGCAGGGAGTTTCCTTGGACGTCCTTCTGGAGGACGTGGAGACCAGTGCCGACTACGCACTGGTTCACTCCTACGGCGATTACACCACCAACGTGCCCCTGGAGGACCTCCTCGACGGGAAGGCATGGATCGCCTACCGCTACGACGGCGAGGAACTCGCGCCGGAGCACGGCGGCCCCGCCCGACTGCTGGTTCCGCACCTGTACTTCTGGAAGTCCGCCAAGTGGGTGCAGCGCATCCAACTGCTCGATGAGGACGAACGGGGATTCTGGGAGAACATCGGCTACCACGATTATGGGGACCCATGGCGCGAGCAGCGGTATCAGGGCGACTAGGGGACCGGCTGCGCTGGACGACAGCCCGCCTGACCGATCGGCGTATCGAGTCCGACGCTGCGCGCACCCTCGTCTTCGAGGTGCCCGGCTGGCCGGGTCATCTGGCGGGGCAGCATGTCGATGTGCGACTCACGGCGGAGGACGGCTACAGCACACAGCGCAGTTACTCACTGGCGTCGGCACCCGACGGCGAGAGCGTCGAGCTGACCGTGCAGCGTGTCGATGACGGCGAGGTCTCCCCGTATCTGACGGACGAACTGGCAGTGGACGACGTGGTGGAACTGCGCGGACCGGTCGGCGGCTGGTTCGTGTGGCGGCCCGAGCAGAAGGAGCCGATTCTGCTGGTGGGCGGCGGCTCGGGCCTGGTGCCGCTGATGGCGATGATCCGCATGCGCCGCGCGGTCGGCAGCCGTACGCCCTTCCGGTTGGTGTACGTCGTGCGCAGCCCTGAGTACCAGCTCTTCGTATCCGACTTGAGAGGGGACGATCCGGGCCTCGACAAGACGTACCTCTATACCCGCTCCACCCCGGCCGAGTGGCCGCGGCCCCCCGGGCGGTTCACCGCTTCGGAGTTGTCGAACGCCGGGTGGCCACCGGACTTTGAACCCACTTGCTACGTCTGCGGTTCCACCGGCTTCGTCGAAACGGCCGCCGGCCTGCTGGTGGCCCTCGGCCACCAGCCCGGCCGTATCCGCACCGAGCGTTTTGGATCCAGCGGATGAGGAGCTGAATCTCCATGACCGTGACGCCGGACTTCCTTGACGGCAACGCCGCCGCCGGGGATCTCGAAGCCCTGTTCGGAACCGATATGACCGTGGTTTCCGGACGATGCCGCGGCTGCGGTGAACAGATGGTGCTTGCCCAGACGCACGCTTACCTCGATGGTCCCGGGATGGTGCTGCGCTGTCCCGGCTGCGACAGGGTTCTGCTTCGCCTGGTTCGCTCTCCCACCGAGATGTGGCTCGACGCCGGCGGACTGGACTACCTCAAGATCCCCGCACCGGCATGACTGCCCGCGAGAACGACCGCCTGCAGGATCTCGCCGCGCGAGTACGTACCCCCGATGTCGTCGATGCCATGGGACGGATGCACCGTCACCGGTGTCACATCGACGACCTGGTGAGCCCGACCCCGGGCCGTGTCCTCCTGGGCCCCGCGGTGACGATCTCGTTTCTCCCTGCATGCGGGGAAGCACTCCCACCTGAGCAGTTCAATTTCCTCCGGCTGTTCCATGACGCCATCGCACAGGGCGCACAGGGGCGGGTGCTGGTCCTGGCCGGCAACGGGCATACCGGCATATCGCTCGGAGGCGGAACAAAGCTCTCGCTGGTGGCGGTACATGGTCTTGCCGGGGTCCTGGCCGACG
Source organism: Streptomyces sp. F001 (assembly GCF_004187715.1). Lineage (GTDB taxonomy): Bacteria > Actinomycetota > Actinomycetes > Streptomycetales > Streptomycetaceae > Streptomyces > Streptomyces flavusporus. The sequence goes on from NZ_QZWF01000002.1 coordinate 120,090, forward strand.
GCCGTCTCCGGGACTTCGTCGACATCGCGACGTACGACTTCGCCGCCTACTGCTTGGGGGAGACGAGTAAATGGGGCGGTGACGTGGTGACGCCGTTCGAGGCGAACCGGCCGGTCGTCGTGTCCGGCGTGACCGTCCGCCCGGGTGATTACGTGTTCGCGGACGCGTCCGGCGCTGCCGTCATCCCCGCTGCACAGGTCCTCAGCGTGTTCGAGGAGGCCAACCGCATCGCACAGGACGAGGCAACGTTCGTCGAGAGCATCCGTCGCGAAAACCCCTCCGACTAGCTCACGCAACTTGGATGACCGTCTTGCCGACTGTTCCCTTCTTCGTGCGGAACGCCTCCGGCGCCCGGTCCAGAGGAAGGACGGCACCCACCAGCGGGCGCAGCCGGCCCTCCCGGTGCCGGCCGATGATCTCGAGGAGGTGACTGCGGTCGGGTTCGACGATGAAGTACATGGCCCGGCCGTCCTCGGGCCGCACCTTCGGGGGATGGGCGATGGTCACCAGGGTGCCGCCGGGCCTGACCACGGCGGCCGAGCGGGCGAGGACCTGCCCGCCGATGGCGTCGAAGACGAGGTCGACGTGGCCCACGGTCTCCTCCCACGCCGGCTGTTGAAGGTCGAGGAAAACCTCGGCGCCGAGCTCCAGTACCTGCTCCCGGCTGCCCTCGCGCCCCGTCCCGATCACGCGCGCCCCGGCTTCGCGGGCAAGCTGTGTCGCAGCCATTCCCACGCCCCCTCCCGCTCCGTGCACCAGCACGCTCTGCCCGGCCTCCAGCCTTCCGTGTACGAACAGGCCCTGCCAGGCGGTGAGGCCCGGCATCGGCAGAGCCGCCGCCTGGACGTGGTCGATTCCCGAGGGCAGTGGCGCCAGGTTGCGCGCTTCCACCGCCACGTACTCGGCGAGAGTGCCGTCCCGGTTCCAGTCGGTCAGCCCGACGACACGCTGACCGGCCGACAGCCCGGTCGTGCCCACCGCGACCTCGGCGACCTCACCCGACACCTCGTGTCCCGGAATGACGGGCGCTCGGTCCCGGCCGCCCCGGTCGACCCAGGTGGCCGGCCAGGTCAGCTCATCCGGAGTGAAGCAGGCCGCGTGCACCTTTACGATCACGTCGCCCTCGCCCGCGTACGGGTACGGTGCCTCTTCCACCACCAGGCCGTCGACGGCGGCATCACGGTCGTGGGTTCGCACGGCCTTCATCGGGGCTCCTTCCGGCAGCGAGGAGACTTCCCCACCGTTCCAGGATGACGGCGTGGCGCCCTCGGGGCGATCCGGGGCGGCGCCTCGCACGGCCTGAAGGTGGGCCGATCACGGTCGGGAGTTGCTCCGTACCGGGTGCTTGCTCATGATCGAGACCCGGTTGAACGCGTTGATGGTGATCGCCACCCAGATCACCGCGGAGATCTGGTCCTCGGTGAGTGTCTCGCGCGCCGAAGCGTAGGCGGATTCCTGTGTCGTGGCGTCGGCGGGGCTGGTGACGGTCTCCGCCAGAGCGAGTGCGGCTCGTTCCGCGGGCGTGAACAGTTCGGTGTCCCGCCAGGCAGCCAGGACCCCCAGCCGCTGGGGGGTGTCGCCTGAGCGCAGGGCGGCCCGAGTGTGCGTGTGGAGGCAGAAGGCGCAGCTGTTGATCTGCGAGACGCGCAGGTTGATCAGCTCTACGAGGGTGCGGTCGAGTCCGGCGTCGGCAGCGACGGCACGGACCGCCTCGGACGTCTGGACAAGGGCGTCGTAGGCCTTTGGGCTCTGCTTGTCGATGAAGATCCGCTGAACCGCCGGTTCCGTCGTGCTGCTGCTCAACCCGGGACTCCTTCGGTGATGGCGCCCCGTCCACGTGGTGCGTGGTGTACGCGGTCGTGGGCTCCGTATACTCGGGACAAGTTGTTCCATTTTAAACAAACCCCTTGGGGTGGGCGAGAGGCGGCATCCGATGAGCAACATGGAAACGGACCCCGTGGAGATGCTGTGCGGAACGGACGCCGAAAGAGGGGCGGAGAAGCCGCGCGTCGAGGTGATCTCTCCGCGCGAGGTGCCGCTGGGCGGGCCGCGGGCGATGACCGTACGGCGCACACTGCCGCAGCGCGCCCGGACGCTGATCGGAGCGTGGTGCTTCGCCGATCACTACGGCCCCGACGACGTCTCTGCCACCGGTGGCATGGACGTCGCCCCGCATCCGCACACCGGACTGCAGACGGTCAGCTGGCTGTTCAGCGGGGAGATCGAGCACCGCGACACGCTCGGCAGCCATGCTTTCGTACGGCCAGGTGAACTCAACCTCATGACCGGAGGACACGGCATCGCCCACTCCGAGGTTTCGACGCCGCGGACCACGATCCTGCACGGCGTGCAACTGTGGGTGGCCCTGCCCGATGAACACCGGCATACCGAAAAGGACTTCCAGCACCACGTCCCCGAGCCCGTGCACATCGACGGAGCCGAGATCAGGGTCTTCCTCGGCTCGCTCGCGGGCTCCGTCTCCCTGGTGCGGACCTTCACGCCGCTGCTCGGCGCCGAAATCGCCCTCGAACCCCGCGCATCGGTCACGCTCGCCGTGGACCCCGGTTACGAGCACGGCCTCCTCGTCGACCACGGCGACGTCCGCATGGCCGACACCCTGCTGCGTCCGGCGGACATGGGCTACGCCCACCCCGGCATCGGCGCCCTGACGCTGACGAACGAGTCGGACGTCAGGGCCCGCACGGTCCTGCTCGGAGGGCCCCCCTTCGAGGAGGAGATCGTCATGTGGTGGAACTTCATCGGCCGCAGCCATGACGACATCGTCCGGGCCCGGGACGACTGGCAGAAAGCCTCCGAACGCTTCGGCACCGTCAAGGGGTACGACGGCGACCGCCTGCCCGCCCCCACCCTGCCGAACGCCACGATCACCCCGCGCAGGAACCCGCCCCGGCACTGACGCCACTGAATTCGCCCTGCAGTGGCCCGTCGGCTCAATTGCGCAGACGCCCGATGAGAAGTCGACGAGTGACGATCACCTCAGCGTGAGCCGGTACGCCAGCGGTGACCTGCCGGTGATCAGCACGCGGATGCCGTCCGGTGTGAGGGAGCCGTTCATCCACGAGTAGCGTTCGCCCGGCTCGACCACCGGCGGCTGCTTGCCGCCCTTGCCGTTGCCGGGGCCGAACTCGATCCGGTCGTCGCCGACGGTGTACGCGGCCTCGCCGCTGACGAGCTGGTAGGTGTCGGTCTGGCCCGCAACGGGTTCGAGCCCGTCACCGGTCAAGGTGCCGCCGCGGCGGAAGCACAGCTCCAGTGCGAGGGGTACCGCGGACCGGGAGACGTCGAAGTCCAGTTCCCAGCCGCCGCCGCGTACTTGACGCACCAGTACCTCGGTGCGCAGGGTCCGCCACTCCTTGGGGCGGTGCGGGAAGTCCATCGCGGACCAGAAGCGTCCGTCGTTGCTGAGCGGATAGTCGCCGTCGGGCCGGCGGTGCTGCGGCGGCAGGGGCTGGTGGAACGCGGCCCGTACCTCGGCGTGCAGCCGCCAGCCGCCGTCGACCGGCTCGAGCCCTTCGGCACGGAAGTGACCGAGGGAGAAGAACTGCGGCGACAGGCGCAGCGAGTCCAGGATCGCCGCGCCCTTGCGCATCTTGAAGAACGTGGGATTGGTGGACAGGCCCGAGGAAATGGCCCGCACCTCGGGAAAGTCGGTGCCGGCGAAGACGGTCGCGGTGCGGGTGCCCCGGCGTACGCGAACCAGGCGGCAGTCGGGGTCGTGGTGCACAAAGTTCTCGGGAAGCGGTGCCTGTGACGGCAGCGGGCGAGCCAGCTCCGGGCGGTCCAGGACCTCCGCGAGCCGGTCGCCCAGCGGTGTCTCCCCGAAGGTCTGGTCCGTGCCGCGCTCCTGCAGCAGGGCGGCCACGGCGGCGAAGCGGGCGTCGCCGTCATGGATCGCCAACTCCCGGTACTGGAGCCAGAATTCAGGCAGGTAGCGCAGGGCCGTCTGGTCCTGGCGCCGCGAATGCACCGACTCCACCTCGCCGTTGGGCTCGATGACGTAGAGGGTGGCCTTGAGATTGGCGCGTACGGGGGCGTACAGATCCGTACGGCCGTAGTGGCGGGCCAGGGTGAGCAGGGCGGGGTTGGTGACGACGGCCGAGTAGGTGGGGCTGCGTTCGCTGTACTCGCCGCCGGGCAGCAGGTCGATGCCCTCGGCCAGCCATGCGTCGATGCGGCGGGCGTACGCCGGGTCGGGCCGGCGGCGGTGGATCCGGGCCAGTGCGGCGCACACCAGCCAGCGGTGGTTGGCGGTGTGCACACCACCGGTCGCAAGACCCGGGCCCGCCTTGTCCAGCACCTGCTCGACGACGCTGCGCACGGCTTCGGTCGGCCGGTGCCCGTCGCGGTCCAGCAGGGCGTACGCCAGATTCAGGTCGACGACCGAGAAGGCGGTGTCCGGTGGCGAGTGCACGGCGCCCTGGTCGTACAGGCCGTCGTCGTGCTGCTCCTCGGCGAGAGTGCCGGCGAGTTCGCGGAGCGGGCCGAGCAGGTCGGGGGAGTGGTGGTACGCCGACTCCTTGTGCACATAGACCGAGGTGAACGTGCGCAGCGCGCGGGCCGCGGCCCGCGCCCGGCCCCGGTCGCGCAGGTCGGTGATGGTTTCGCCGTACGTCGTGAGCAGCCCGGTGACGCGCTGGTCGGCGGCCTCGGTCAGCAGGGCGAGGAAGCCGGCGTCCGTGTGCGGTTCGGCCGCGGCGGGCGCGCCGCTGATCCCGGTGGCCGCGGCGGCCGTGGCGGTCGTGGCGAGGAACGTTCTGCGGGCGATCACATGCTCTCCAGTCGTACGTCGACGGACGTCAGAGCCAGGGCCAGCGGCCCCGGTGCGAGAAAGGCCAGCGGCAGCAGCATCCAGCCGCACAGCGCGGCCGCCACGAGGGCGAGCAGGACCAGGCCGCTGCCGCCCGGATCCCGTACGGCGTCCCGGGCCGCCGTACGCACGGCCGCGGGCCAGTCGGTGAGTGACTCGGGGCGGGCGCACGCACGCAGTCCGACGACCGCCGCGCACGCGCCGATCGCGCCCGCCGCCACGGCGAACAGCCGTGCTCCGGGCAGCCCCGCGCCCGCGAGGGCCAGGTCCGCGGCCAGCAGCAGCACGCCCGCGAGGAGCACCGCACCGGCCGCCAGGTCACCTGTGCGCAGCCGCTGCCGCAGCAGGGTGAGATACCGCCCCGCCGTTGCGGGCCGGTCCTCGCGTACGCCGCGCAGGACGGCGCACACCGTGGAGAACGCAGCCGGCACGGTCACCAGCGGCAGACAGGCCACGGCCGTGGCGAGGCCGACGCTGAGCATGTCCGCGAAGAGGGTCGCGCGGGGGCCGAAGAGCTCGCCCGGCTCACGGGTCGTACGCGTACGGGCGCTCATCCCTTGACCCCCGAACTGGCCATGCCCTCCACGAGGAACCGCTGGAAGGCGAGGAAGAACAGCACGATCGGCAGCAGGGCGATCACCGACATCGCGAACATCGGACCGAACGACGACTGGCTGGAGGCGTCCACGAACGCCCGCAGGGCCAGCGTCAGCGTGAACTTCTCGGGCGAGAAGAGATAGATCAGCTGGGTGAAGAAGTCGTTCCACGTCCAGATGAACGTGAAGATCGCGGTGGTGATCAACGCGGGGCGGGTGAGCGGCAGGATGACCAGGAGGAAACTGCGGAACGGCCCGCAGCCGTCGATGCGCGCCGCCTCCTCCAGCTCACGTGGCAGCCCGCGCATGAACTGCACGATGAGGAAGACGAAGAACGCCTCGGTGGCGAGGAACTTGGGCAGGATCAGCGGCCAGTAGGTGTTCACCATGCCGAGTTGGTTGAAGATGATGTACTGCGGGATCAGCACCGCGTGGTGCGGCAACATGATCGTGGCGATCATGAAGGCGAACAGCGGGCCCCGGAAGCGGAACCGCAGTCGCGCGAAGGCGTACGCGGCCAGCGAGCACGACAGGACGTTGCCGACGACCGCGCCGCCCGCGATCAGCAGGGAGTTGGTGAGCAGCCGGCCCACGGAGACGTCGTTCACACCGTCCAGGGCGGTGGAGTAGTTCGACCACTCCAGGCGGCTGGGCAGCAGCTGAAGGCTGGCGATCACCTCGTCGGCGGGCTTGAGCGAGGTCGCCACCAGCCAGGCCAGCGGGTACAGCATCACCAGCAGCGCGGCCAGACAGCCGGCGTGCAGGGCGACCCGTCGCCAGGCAACGGGCTTGCGGACAGCGGGAGTTGCCGTAGTCATCGGGCTCCTCCATCGGTGTCGGAGGCGTAGAAGACCCAGGAGCGCGAGGTGCGGAACAGCAGGGCGGTCACCGCGCCGATGACGATCAGCAGCACCCAGGCCATGGCGGAGGCGTAGCCCATGTGGGAGGCGACGAAGCCACGGTCGTAGAGGTAGAGCGTGTAGAAGAGCGTCGAGTCGGCCGGCCCGCCCTTGCCCGCGCTGACCGCGAAGGCCGGGGTGAAGACCTGGAAGGCCTGGATCGTCTGGAGCACCAGGTTGAAGAAGATCACCGGGGACAGCATCGGCACGGTGATGGACAGGAACTGCCGCCACCGCCCGGCCCCGTCGACCTCCGCGGCCTCGTACAACTCTCCGGGGATCTGCTGGAGTCCGGCCAGGAAGATCACCATCGGCGCCCCGAACTGCCACACCGTCAGCAGGGCCACCGCGAGCAGCGCCCAGCCGGGCTTGTTCACCCAGCCGCCGGTACCGAAGAGGTTGTCGACCGTGCCGCCGTCGTTGAAGATCGCCCGCCACACCAGGGCGATGGACATCGAGGCGCCGAGCAGCGAGGGCGCGTAGAACGCCGAGCGGTAGAAGCCCTTGCCCCGCTTCATGCCCTTCAGGGCGAGCGCCACGACGAGTGCGAGCCCCAGTTGCAGGGGCACGGCGATGGCGACGTACGTCAGGGTCGCGACCACCGAGCGCCAGTAGCGCGGGTCCTCGGTGAACATCTGCGTGTAGTTGCGCAGCCCCACCCAGCTCGGCGGGTTGAACAGGTCGTAGTCGGTGAAGGAGAGGTAGAGCGAGACGGCCATCGGCAGCAACGTCAGGACGCAGGCACCGAGCACCCAGGGGGAGAGGAACACCCAGGCGGCGCCCTCGCGTCGGCGGCGCGGGGGTTTGTGTGCCGGGGCAACGCCCTTCGGGCGTACCGCGGTTGGTATCTGCGTGGTGGTCATGACCTCAGCTCCGCCTTCGCCTCGGTGATGTAGTTCTCGGCCGCTTCACGGGGTGACATCCGCTCGTACGAGACCTGGTCGTAGTCCCGCTGGAAGGTGGTCTGCAACGCGCTGTCACCCGACGGGGGCGCCTGGGGCGGATCGTTGAGCTCGCCTTCGAGGGTGGTCTGGAAGTCGTGGATGGTCCGGTCGAAGTCCGTGAGGGACCCGGCGGTCTCCTCGCGGAGGGTCTCGTTCACCGGGATGCTGCGGGTCGCGCCGAGGATCTTCGCGGCGCCGGGGTCGTTGAGCATGAAGTCGATCAGCAGCGCGCCCTCTTCGGGATGCCCGGAGTCGGCGGAGACGCCCATGAACATCGACGGCTTGAAGTACTGTCCGGGTGTGCCGTCCTCGCCGGACGGCATCGGTGCGAGCGTGACGCCCTCGCCGACGAGCGGGACGAAACCGCTGGCCGGCGCGTCCCAGTTGATGTCGGCGATGGCCTTGCCACGGCCGAGCGGGGTGTTCTCGACGGTGCCGTCGAGCTGGGTGGTCTGCTCGGCGGGCGAGACGGTGCCTTCGCGGCGGAGCTCATCGGTGAACGTCCACCAGCGGGTGAGGTCGTCGGCGGTGAAGCCGAGTTTGCCGTCCTCGGTGTACAGGGACTTGCCCTGGCCGCGCAGCCACACCTCGAAGGCGTCCTCGCTCTGGCCCGGGTCGGTGGCCGCCGGTCGGCCGGTCTTCTGCGCGAGGGTGCGCATGGTGTCGGCCCACTCGCTCCAGGTCCAGTCCCCGCTCGGCAGGGGAACGCCGGTGGCCCGCCACGTCTTTGCGTCGTACACGACGGCCTCGGTGCCACGCCCCTGCGGTACGGCGTACTGCTTGCCGTCGACGGCACCGGTGGCGAGCAGGCCGGCATCGATCTCGTCCGTCCGCAGCACGGACTTCTGCCGGCCGAGGTCGTAGAGGACACCGCCGGACGCGTACTGCTCGATCATGCGGTAGTCGAGCTGCATCACATCGGGGGCGTCGCCGCCGGCGGCCTGGGTGGCGAGCTTCTGCTTGTAGCTGTCGTATCCGGAGAACGAGGTCTGCACCTCGATGTCCGGGTGCTCCTTCTCGAAGAGCTCGATCGCCTGCTCCGTCCTGGCCGCCCTGTCCGGATTGCCCCACCAGGTGTAGCGGAGCACGACCTTGCCGGACGAGCCGCTCGTCTCGGCGGAACCGGAGCAGCCGGTCAGCGCCGCGCACAGCACGAGCACGGCTGCCGTGAGCCAGGACCTCGTCGTTCTGCTTCCTGGCACTACGGGCATTCCGGGCATGCGGAGTCACCCCTCTCCAGACACTAGAAAGCGCTTGCACCGTTCTGCGACCCTAGAGACGTCCGGATGTCACGACAAGACCCCTGCACCGCCTCATCGGAACGAAAGGCTCCGCATGACCTTCGACACCGCGCCCCGACGTCGTTGTGCCGTGGTGGGTCTGGGCGCCCGCGCCCGGCTCTACACGCAGGCACTGGCCGGCCCCTACGCGGACCGAGTGGATCTTGTGGGCTTCTGCGATGTCAACGCGCACCGCATGGACGTCCACAACGACTGGATCGCGTCCGTGCACCCGGACCGCGTGCCCGTACCCACGTACGGGGCCGAGGACTTCGACGAGATGCTGCGCCGTGAGCGGGTCGACCTCGTGGTGGTGTGCACCGTGGACCGGACCCACGACGACTACATCGTGCGCGCCCTCGAGGCGGGCTGCGACGTGGTCACCGAGAAACCGATGACGACGGACGCCGAGCGCGCCCGGCGCATCCTTGACGCACGGCGGCGGACCGGACGCTCGGTGCGGGTGGCGTTCAACTACCGCTACAACCCGGTGCACTCGGCCGTACGGGAGCTCCTCGCGGGCGGCGAGATCGGCGAGGTCGGCTCGGTGCACTTCGAATGGCTCCTCGACCTGCGGCACGGCGCGGACTACTTCCGCCGCTGGCACCGCGACAAGGCCGACTCCGGCGGACTCCTCGTCCACAAGTCGACTCACCACTTCGATCTGGTCAACTGGTGGCTGGACGCCACGCCGCACACCGTCTTCGCACAGGGCGGCCTCTTCTTCTACGGCGACGAGGCCGGCCGACGCCGGGGCCTGGCCCGCGACTACATCCGCGCACACGGCTCCCCGGCGGCCGACGACGACCCGTACGCCCTGCGCCTGGCCGACGAGCCGATCCTCAAGTCGCTCTACCTGGACGCAGAGTCGGAGGACGGCTACCACCGCGACCAGAACGTCTTCGCGCCGGGCGTGACCATCGAGGACGACATGGCGGTACTGGTGCGCTACGACTCCGGCGCGACGCTGACGTACCACCTGACGGCGTACGCGCCCTGGGAGGGCTACCGCATCGCCTTCAACGGCAGCGAGGGACGACTGGAACTCCTCGTCGAGGAGACGACCTGGTCACGCCCCGGCACCCGGACCGCTCTGCACGGCGCCGAGACCGACGAGGACGCGGGCCGCACCGAACTGCTGCTGCGCCGCTTCTGGGAACGCCCGCGCGAGATCAAGGTCGCCACGGGCGAGGGCGGCCACGGCGGCGGCGACGTCCGCATGCTCGACGACCTCTTCGGCGACGCCGGCGCCGACCCCCTCGGCCGTGCGGCCGACGCCACGGCCGGCGCCCGGTCCCTCGTGACGGGCCTGGCCGCGAACGAGTCCCTCGCGTCGGGGCGGGCGGTGCGGGCCGCGGACGTGCTGAGCGTCGGGTTGTAGTGAGAGGGACGCACCGGCGGCGTCCATGCAGCCGGTGTTCAGCTCCACGCCACCGGGTGGCCAGGGCGGGTGAGCAGCGTACGGGCTGACCCGACCCAGCTTTCTCCCGTGGAGCATCGATGAGCGCAGACAGACAGCAAACTCCCCTGCACAGACGCGCGTTGCTGCGCGCCGCGGTCGCCGTCCCGGCAGCCGGCGCGGCGGTCGCGGGGCTGGATGTCACGACGGCCGCGGCCGCCGAGGACCGCGCAGGCGGCGGCCGGTTCGACACCGAGAGCCCGCGCTTCGCACTGGCCGTCCTGCCGGACACGCAGTACCTCTTCGACGCCGACAGCGCCGACCCCACCCCGCTGCGGGAGACCTTCCGCTACCTCGTGGCCGAGCGGTCCGCGTCCAACATCGCCTTCATGACGCACCTCGGCGACGTCACCGAACACGGCACCGAGGACGAGATCGAACTCGCCGCCGACACCTTCCGCACCCTCCACGGCAAGGTGCCCTACAGCGTGCTGGCCGGCAACCACGACATCCGGTCATCGACGGACGACCAGCGCGGCGACTCCGCCTACCTCGCCGCCTTCGGACCACGCCGCTACGCCGCCATGCCGACCTTCCGGGGTGCCTCGCCCGACGGCTACAACAGCTTCCACGTCCTGAGGGCGGGGGGCCAGGAGTGGATCGTCCTCGCCCTGGACTGGCGGGTCTCGGACAAGGGACTGCAGTGGGCTCAGGGCGTCCTCGACGCCCATCCCGCACTGCCCGCGGTCCTCACCACACACGACATCGCCTGGTCGGACGACGACGGCAAGGCCCAGCTGTCGGGCCACGGCACCCGCCTGTGGAACGGTCTCATCCGCGGCAACGACCAGATCTTCCTCGCGCTCGGCGGCCACTACTGGCCCCCGGGGCGCACGGTCCTGACCAACGACGCCGACAACGATGTCCACGTCCACATCACCAACTACCAGGACCGCTACTACGGCGGCGCCGGGATGATCCGCACCTACGGCTTCGACCTCGTCCGCGGCGTCATCGACGTCGAGACCTTTTCGCCGTGGTTCCTCGCCCGGGACCCGCAGCAGCGGTCGCCGCTGGCGGCCGAGACCATCGAACTCACCGGCCCCGTCGACCGGTTCAGCCTCGACATCGACTTCGACGAGCGGTTCAAGGGCTTCGCTCCCGTCGTGCGGCCCGAGCCGCGCCCGGCCTCCGCGGTGATGCCCCGCGGCACGGTCGCCTACTGGCGGTTCGACGCGTCCGGAACCCCCGCGGCCGGCACCTCCGGAGCCCCCGTCGCCGACGGCGTGGTCGTACGTGACCTCACCGGCAACGGCAACGACCTGACGGTGAGCCGACTGCACTCCAGCGGGCCCGAGGCGCTGACCTGGTCCCGGGACCACCACCCCGGACAGCCCGCGCACGCCAGCCTCCGCTTCGACGGCGGCAAGAGCCCCGACCGCGGCGCCGTCCTGCGGACCGCCGCGCAGGCGCCGTTGAACAGCGAGAAGTTCACCCGCGGCTACACCATCGAGACCTTCGTCCGGCTGCCGGAGCCGTTCGAGGGCGACCACAGCTGGATGGGCATCCTCAGCTGGGAGGGCCGCAACGGCGACGCGGGCAAGACCACCGGCTGGTCGCCGCTGGAACCCACCTGCAGTCTCAACCTGTCGCCGGAGAGGTTCCTGCAGTTCGTCGTCTACCCGCACCTGCAGGACGCCGACCCGACGTCGTGGTCCCACGCCGTCCCCGTCGGCCGCTGGATGCACATCGCCGTCGTCAACGACGGCCGCCGCACGGTGATGTACGTGGACGGCTCGAAGATCGCACGCAACCCCACGCAGCCGTCGGCCGGCATCGCCACCCTCGGCAAGCCCTTCGTCCTCGGCGCCACACAGTTCGACGCGCGCTTCGGGCAGGGCTTCTACGGCTGGATCGGCGACACACGGATCGTCGACCGGGCGCTGCCCGTGCGGGAGTTCCTCGCCCTCACCGAGTGACCGACGAGCGCGCAGGACATCACGACCGGGACGGCCCGGGTGGTCGAGGCGAAGCCGGGTCTGCCTCTGCCCCCGGGCCGTTCCTCCCCCGAGGCGCACGACATCGGCCTGCACGGTGTGCTGTACGGGCTGCGCGCGGACACACGGTCGGCGTTCGGCAGAGGCCGCCAGCCGTGAACCGTGCCGCTTGACCTTGTCGCGGCGACAACGTTTCTACTGGGGCCATGCGAATCGGAGAGCTCGCCGGCATCGCCGGCATCACCACCCGCGCCGTGCGGCACTACCACCGCATCGGGTTGCTGCCCGAGCCGCCGCGGCAGCCCAACGGGTACCGCGAGTACTCACTGCGCGACGCCGTCGAGCTGGCCCGCATCCGCCGTCTGACCGAGCTCGGCCTGAGCCTGGACGAGGTGAAGGACGTGCTGGTGGACGACGCGGGCAAGGATCTCGTCGAGATCCTCACCGAGCTGGACGCCGACCTGGCCCGCCAGGAGGAGTCCATCCGGCAGCGCCGCGCCCGCCTGCGCCAGCTGCTCGAGCAGGCCGAGCAGACCGGGCGGCTGCCCGCCGAGGCCCCCATCTCGCCCGAACTCGCAGCCCTCTTCACCGACATGGCCCGCGCCTCGGCGCGGTTGCCCGGGCCGGAGCCGGCGATGGCGGCCAGGGAGCGGGAGCTGCTCGCCCTTCTGGAGACCGGCTCACCAGGCGGCGACGGCGGTTGGCTCGACGCCATGGTGCGCAGCCTCAGCGCCGGGCCGGAGGCCATGCGGCGCGCTTACGAGGTCTACGCACAGCTGGACGAGCTGGCCGAGGCAGCCGAGGACGACCCGCGGGTGGAGCGGACCGCCCGGGCCATCGTCGACAGCATCCCGGACGAGGCGGCGCAGTCGATGGCCATCCCGGACGACGGCGCCGTGGGTGAGGACGGCGGCTTCGCGGACGCCTTCTTCGCGGACTTCGCCCCCGCCCAGGCCGCGGCCGTGCGCCGCGCCATCGAGCTGCTGCGGGAGCGTGCCAGGTGAAGGCGCTGAGAAAGGCGGTGCGCTGGTCCTTCGCCACGCTCGTCCCCGGGGAACTCGTGCTCGTCCTGTGCGTGGTCGGCGGGGTGCGCACAGCCCCAGCCGTCCGGCTGGTGGTGGAGCTGACGGTACTCGCGCTGATGGCCGCGGCGACCGCCCTGCTCTCCCTCGACTACCGCCGGCACCGTCGGGACGGTCTGGAGCGCGGCCCTGCCTTCCGCGCCGCGATCGCCGACACCGTTCCGGCGCCCGTGCGCAAGCTGACCACCCACGAGGTCTTCCTCTCCACCAGCTTCCTGCGCTGGGTGACCCGCCGCGGACCGCACGGCGTACGCGAGGGGGACCTGCCCATCCCGTACGCCTCGGGTCAGACGGCGGTCATGTACGGCTTCTTCTTCGTCTGCATCGTCGAGACCGTGGCCCTCGCCTTCCTGATCCCCTGGCCCGTGGTGCACGCCGTCACTCTCGTCCTCGACATCTGGGGCTGCTACTTCGTCATCGCCCTGCACGCCTCCTGCGTGGTTCGCCCGCATGTGATCGGGGCCGACGGCTCGCTGCGCCTGCGCTACGGCGCCCTGCTGGACATCCGCATCCCGGCCGACCGCATAGCCTCCGTCCGCCTGGACCGGAAGTTCCCGAACGGCAAGCTGGCCGTCGTGGATGAGAACGGCGTCGCCGACATGGCGGTGGACGGCCAGACGACGGTCACCGTCGAGCTCACCGAGCCGGTGCGGTACGTACGCGCCCTGGGCAAGCCCGCCGAGGCTCGCACCTTCCGTTTCTACGCCGACGACCCCGCGTCCGCCGTGGCCGCGCTCAGGGCGGGCGGTCCGTCCGCCGGCACGGACCGGACCAGCCACACCTCCGACTCCGACTCGGTCAGCCGCACCCGCAGCCGCTGACCGAGCGCCGGCCCGGGGCGATTCCGCCTGTTCACCGGCCCTATGCGACCGGTACGTCGGCACCCGCAAGAAGTCTGACTCCTCGCCGGCCGGATTCGCCGAGCTCGTCGTCCGGGCCGACACCCGCTTCACCTGGCCACGCCGGAGACCGAGCTGGACGCGGAGTGGTTCATGGCACTGACCGAGGAACTCGGCGTCGTGGTCCTCGGCCCGCTCGGCATGACCCCCGCCGATCTGGACCGCCTCGGCCAGTAGCCGCGGAGCAGCAGCCTCAGCGGCCGGGAAGGCGTTCGGTGATCTCCTGCAGGATCCAGCCGTTGCCGTCGGGGTCGCTGAAGGAGGCGAAGGAGGCGTAGCTGCGGCGTTCGGGGTCGGGCCCGGGGACCCGGTTGTCGGTACCGGCGCGGTGGAACACGCCTCCGGCGTCGTGGAAGACCTCGCCGACCTCCGCTCCCCGCTCGACGAGTTCCGCCCGGGCCGCCTCGACGTCCGACACGACCAGGTGCAGCCCCTGCGCCGAGCCGGGCGCGGCGTCGCTGACTCCGGTGCCGAAGATCACCGAGCAGGGAGAGCCGGGCGGGGTCATCTGCACCACGCGGAAGTCGTCCCCGGCGGGGAAATCGGCGTCCTCCCGCCATCCCAGCGCCTTGTAGAAGGCCTTGGCCCGGTCCACGTCGGCGACCGGAATCACCACGACCTCAAGCTTTGTATCCATGACACGGCACTCCTTCTTCTCACCGAGGAGCGGGGAACCGGCGCTGCAGCAGGAGGCAGGCGCCGCGGCGGCCACCGTCGCGAGCGAACGCGCGCTCGGCGAGCGCCGCCAGGGCCGAAGCGCGACAAACAACCGGCGATCAGCCTGTAGGTGACCACACAAGCCATGATGAACCCATGTCCGGCTGCCGCAGATACACCGGACAGCGCCGCCTCCGCCTCCGCCGAGCCGCAGGTCGGAACCCCGAGGGCGGTCAGTCGCGGGCGACCGCCACCGCCCCGGCGGTTCAGTCCTTGCGGCCCGTCACGGCGACCGTGACACCCAGGCCGATCATGGTGAGGCCGCCGACGCCGCCGACCAGGGAGAGCCGTCGCGGGGAGCGGGCGAACCAGTTCCGGGCGGTGGCCGCGGTCAGCCCCCACAGACTGTCGAAGACCACCGCGATGATGTTGAAGACCAGACCGAGCAGCAGCATCTGCACCACGACGTGCCCCTGAGCGCGGTCCACGAACTGGGGCAGCACGGCGGCGAAGAACACGATGGTCTTGGGGTTGGCCACCCCGACCGCGAACCCCTCCCACAGCGTGCGCAGACCACCCCGGTGACCCTCGTCGGCGGTGAACGCGGCCTGCAGCGCACCACGCTGCCGCCACGCCCTGACCCCGAGGTGGGCCAGATACGCGGCGCCCGCCAGCTTCAGCACGGTGAACACCAGGACGGAACGCTCGACCACCGCCCCCACCCCCAGCGCCACGGCGACGACCAGCACATACGCGCCCAGCGTGTTCCCCACGACGGTGGTCAGCGCGGCGCGCCGGCCCTGCGCGAGCGCCCGGCCGATCACGAACAGCACACTCGGCCCGGGGATCACGATCAGCACGAAGGACATGGCCGCGAAGGCCAGCAGGCGGTCGGTGGGCAGCATGACGCTCATACAACCAGCGGGCGGGCCCGGCCTCACCTCCTTTTCCGGCGCCGGAGCACCGCCCGGCGGGCGGAGGGTTGGGTTCCGTCGGGTCGGGTACGCGTGGGATGCCGCGCCGGGGCGACTTCGTGCCGGGCGGGCCGTACGACCACCGCTACCAGGGGATCTGTCATGGAGACACCCGCGAACGACAACAACGCCACCCCGGCCCAGCGGGCACTCGACGTGCTCGCCGAGAACACCGAGGACACGGCGGCGCTGGACACGCTCGCGAGCAGTGAGGTGCTCGTCCCCGTGCCCGACGACGCCCTCGAGGAGGAGGCCGCCGATCCCACCGCCGTGGCGCTGCCCGTGCTGGAGGAACCGGACGGGCGCCCGGTGGTGCCTGTCTTCACCTCGGAGCTGGAGATGGCCGAGCTGCTCCCGTTCGTCTCCCGCTACCGCCTCGTACCGCTCGGCGCGCTCGCCTCGCAGTGGCCCTCCGACGACCTGTCTCTCACCATCGACGGCAGTTCGTCGCACGGCCTGACGCTCACCTCGGACGGCGTGCGCACCCTGCTGGCCCGGCCACAGAGGTGACCGCGGGCGTTCACCCCGGGTGAACGCCCATGTCAGCCCTGCAGCGTGCGGGCCAGGGCCGCCCGTTGCAGGGGCAGGACCTCGGCGTGCAGCTCGCGGCCCTTGCGGGTCAGGGTCACCCAGACGCCGCGCCGGTCCTCCGCGCAGACGGAGCGCTCGACCAGGCCGTCCTTCTCCAGCCGGCCGATGAGGCGGGACAGGGCGCTCTGGCTCAGATGCACCCGCCCCACGAGGTTCTGCACCCGGCACTGGTCGCCCTCCTCCGGCGACTCGGTGGCGAGGATGTCCAGCACTTCGAAGTCACTCGCCCCCAGGCCGTGCGGATGCAGCACGCGGTCGATCTCGCACATCGTCCGCGCATGCGCCGACAGGATGTCCCGCCACCGTTGCTCCAGGCCGGACTGGGCCGTGTTCGCTGCCATATCCGCACGGTAACACCGAATCGGCCATTCGTTGAGTGTGCAACTAGTGTGCGTGCAACGGCTACGTGGACTCCCGCTTCACCAGCTCCGTGGGCAGGATCACGGCAGCCGGATCCTCGCCCCCGATCTGCGCGAGCAGGACCCGCACCATCTCGGCGCTGATCCGGTCCCACGGCTGTCGAATGGTCGTCAGCTCCGGGCTCGCCGTGACGGCGGCGGGGGAGTCGTCGAAGCCGCCGACCGCCACGTCCTGCGGCACCCGGCGCCCCGCCCGCTGGAGTGCCGTCAGCACGCCCTGTGCCATCAGGTCGGACGCGACGAACACCGCGTCCATGTCCGGGGCCTGCGCGAGCAAGCGCTCGGCGCCCGCCTCACCGCTGGCCCGGCTGTAGTCGCCGGACACGATGAGCCGCTCGTCGATCTCGACGCCGGCCTCGGTCAGCACCTCCTTGTACCCGGCGAGCCGCTCGACACCGCCCGGCGTGTCCAGCGGACCGGTGACCACGCCGATCCGCCGTCGGCCGAGGGACAGCAGATGCCGGACCATGTCCCGCGCGCCGTCCCGGTCGTCGGCGGCGACGTAACTCACCTTCGAGCCCAGCCCGATCGGCTTGCCGCAGGCGACCAGCGGCACCCCCGCCTCGCGCAGCTCCTGGGCCACCGGATCCCCGGAGTGGCTGGAGACGAGGAGCACCCCGTCGACGTGCCCCGCGGTGATGTACCGCGTGATGCGCCGCCGTTCGTCCTCAGTGCCGGCCAGCATCAGCAGCAGCGGGATGTCGTGCTGGGCGAGGGCCTGGGTGCAGCCGCGCAGCAGGACGTTGAAGTTCGGGTCCTCGAAGAACCGCTCCTGCGGCTCCGTCAGCAGGAAGCCGATCGAGTCCGAACGCCCGGTGATCAGCGAGCGGGCGTGCCGGTTCACGACGTAACCGGTCCTGCGGATGGCGGCGTTGACCGCCTCCTGCGCGGCCGGGCTGACGTAATGGCCGCCGTTGAGCACGCGCGAGACCGTGCCGCGCGAGACACCCGCCTCGCGCGCCACGTCGTGAATCGTCGGCGGTCTGCGCCGGCCCCCCGTGTTGCTCATGGTCATGACTTTACGGCCCCGGAGAGCAGATCCAGGCTCCAGAAGCGCTGGACGACCAGGAACAGCGCGACCAGCGGGAACACCGCGAGGAACGCCCCCGTGATCACCAGTGTGTACAGCGCCGGGGTGTTGGCACCCTGCTCCAGGAGCGTGTGCAGGCCCAGGGTGATCGGGAACTTCTCGTCGTCGCTGAGCATGATGTACGGCAGCAGGAAGTTGTTCCAGATGGCCACGAACTGGAACAGGAACACCGTGACCAGCCCCGGGATCATCATCGGCAGCGCGATCCGGGTGAAGATCCGCCACTCGCTCGCCCCGTCCATCCGCCCGGCCTCCACCACGTCGGAGGGGACCGCGGCGGCGGCGTAGATCCGCGCGAGGTAGACGCCGTAGGGGGAGAGGATCTGCGGCAGCAGCACGGACAGGTACGAGTCCGTGAGGTCCACCTTCGCCAGCAGCAGGTACTGCGGGATGGCGAGGATCACCGGAGGCATCAGCACGCCCGCGAGCAGCACGTTGAAGATCGCCTCGCGGCCGCGGAAGCGGTAGGTCGCCAGCGCGTAGCCGCTGAACGACGACACCACCGTCGACAGCAGGGCGCCGAGAACGGCGTAGAGGGCCGAGTTGCCCATCCACTGCCAGTACACGCCGTCGCGGTAGGCGCTGAGGTCCGACAGGTTCTCGGCGAAGCCGGTGCCCGGCAGGAAGGTGAACGTGGAGAACAGCTCGCTGCCGGACTTGGTGGACGCGATCACCACCCAGGCGACCGGCAGCAGACAGTAGAGCGCGCCGAGGAGCAGCGTGATCGTCGGGACCAGCGCGATCCGGCGGCGCAGCGGCGGACCCTGGGCGGTGCCCGGGGTCGTGCCGGCCGCCGGGGCGGCCTTGCGGACGGCAAGAGAACTCATCGTGCGACTCCTTGACTGACGTCCCGCTTGTTCCGACGGTTCGCGGCCCGCAGGAAGCCGAAGGACAACAGCAGGGTGGCGAGCGCGATGATCGTGGCCTGCGCTGCCGCGGCGTGGATGTCGCCCTTGCCAAAGGCGTCCTGGTACACCTTCATCAGCGGACTCCAGGTCGTGGACACGGAGTTGGTGAGCGGCTTGAGGGTGGTCGGCTCGCTGAACACCTGGAGCGTCGCGATGATCGAGAAGAAGAAGGTCAGCACCAGCGAGGGCGCCACCATCGGAATCTTGATCTTCAGTGCGATCTGCAGCGGCGTGGCGCCGTCCAGCTTCGCCGCCTCGTAGACCTCGGCCGGAATGGACTGCAGCGAGGTGTAGATGACGATCATGTTGAAGCCGGTGCCGCCCCACACCGCGATGTTCGACAGAGCGAGGAACAGCGGACCGCCGTCCAGCAGGTCCGGCTGCGGCAGGCCCAGCTTGTCGAGCACGAAGTAGAAGGGACTGACGTCCGGCAGGTACAGGAATCCCCACAGCAGCGCCGCCACGACGCCGGGAATGGCGTACGGCAGGAAGATCGCGAGCCGGGAGAAGGGTGCGAGCCTGACCTTCTCGGAGTCGAGCATCAGGGCGAACAGCAGGGCGAGGCCGAGCATCACCGGGACGACGATGCAGCCGTAGCCGAGGACGCGCAGCGCACCATCCAGCAGTTCGCTGTCGGTGAAGGCGTCGGTGTAGTTCTCCAGCCCGGCCCAGACCTCTTTGCGGGCACCGGCGCCCAGGCCGAGGCCCGAGACCTGCACCTTGCGGAAGCTGAGCCAGATCGCGTACCCGATGGGCAGCGCGAAGAACAGGACGAAGAGGATCGATGCGGGAATCAGGAAGCCGTACGGGGCCCCCTTGACCCCGTACGACTTCCGGCGTGCCGTGCTGGTCACTCGGCGACCTCGAAGCCCTGCTTCTTCATGTCGGCGACCGTGTCGTCCTGCATCGTCTTCAGGGCGGCGGTGAAGTCCGACTTGTTCTTGGCGGCGGCGCCGAAGGCGTCCTTGAAGGACGTGTAGGCGACGTTGACGTTCGGGCCCCACGCGGACGGCGCGGTGGTGTTCGCGATCTCCGCGGCCTGGGTGTAGAAGTCCGCCTGGTTCGAGAAGTAGTCCGGCGGCGTGGTGAAGGCGCCGCTGAGCTGCGCGGAGGTGGAGGCCGGGTAGATGCCGCTCTCCTTGGCCAGTGCGTTCAGGGCCTCGCCGTCGGTGTTCAGCCAGGCGGCGAACTTCGCGGCGGCCTCCTTGTTCCCGGAGTCCGTGGTGACCGCGGTGGAGGAGCCGCCCCAGCTGCCGGTGACGTTCTCGCTGCCGGACCACTGGGGGAGCGGAGCCATGGCCCACTTGCCCTTGGTGTCGGGCGCGGCGGTGCTCAGCGTGCCCGGCGCCCACACGGCGCTGACCCAGGCGATCTGCTTGCCGGTGTTGAGCGCCTTGTTCCAGGCCGGGGTGTACATCGGCTGGTTGTCGATGGCGCCCTCCTCGACGAGGTCACCCCAGAACTTGGCGACCTTCTGCGTCGCCGCGTCGTCGATGCCGACCTTCCACTTGTCGCCCTCGGTGGTCCACCACTTGGCGCCGGCCTGCTGCGCGAGGCCCGCGAAGAGGCCGGAGTCGTTGGCGGAGAAGGTGGTGAGGTCGGTGTCCGGGGAGGCCTTCTTCAGCTTCCGCGCGGTCTCGGCGAACTCGTCCCAGGTCATCGGGACCGTCAGGTCGTACTTCTTGAAGAGGTCCTCGCGGTAGTAGAACATCATCGGTCCGATGTCCTGCGGCACCGCGTAGACCGCGTCCGTGCCCAGCGTCGTCTGCTGCCAGACGCCCTCGGCGAACTTGCCCTTCGCGTCCCCCACCTCGCCCGATATGTCGGCGAGTGCGTCATTGCTGACCAGCGTCGGCAGCGCCTGGTACTCGGCCTGGACCAGGTCGGGCGCCTTGCCGGCCTTGTGCGCGGTGAGGATCTTGGTGACCAGCGTGTCGCCGGACGCCTGCTTCTTCACCGTGACCGTGATCTGCTCCTTCTTGCCCGGCCCCTTGTTCCACAGGTCGACGACCTTGTCCATGCCGGGCGTCCAGGTCCAGTACGTCAGCGAGACCGGGCCCGACTGGGCGTCGCCGTCGTCCTCGGAACCGCAGGCGGCGAGTGCGGTGGCGCCGAGCGTGACGGCGACAGTGGTTGCTGCGATTTCAAAGAGCCGCCGGCGCTTCGTGTTCGGCATGGAACTCTCCCCTGACCAGGGTCCCCGCCCGCTGCGGAGACCTGCCCTGCAGATGCCTGCTGACCTGGGTCCTCGCCCGTCGCGAGGCCCTGTCATGCTTCTGTGAGCGTTCACAGTAGAGAAACATCCCAGACACTTGTCAATGGTTGTTGCTGTGCGGTTATGTTGGGCTCGCACCGCCCCAGCTGTGTGTGCACGTTCCCAAATGATCGATTAAACGGGAGAGATCCATGCCGGAGACCACCCCCAGGGGCCTCACCAGGCTCGCCTTCGGTGGGGACTACAACCCCGAGCAGTGGCCGGAAACCGTCTGGCAGGAGGACGTCCGGCTGATGCGGGAGGCCGGCGTCTCCATGGTGAGTGTCGGGATCTTCTCCTGGGCGCTCCTGGAGCCCGAACCCGGGATGTACGACTTCGGCTGGCTCGACCGCCTGCTCGACCTGCTGCACGAGAACGGCATCCGCGTCGACCTCGGCACGCCCACCGTGGTGCCGCCGGTGTGGTTCTACCGGGCCCACCCCGAGGCGCTGCCGGTGACGGCCGACGGCACCCGCTACGAGTTCGGCTCGCGCGGCGCCATCTGTCACAGCAACGCCGACTACCGCGCGGCCGCCGCGAACATCACCACCCGGCTCGCCGACCGCTACGGCAACCACCCCGCCCTCGCGATGTGGCACGTGCACAACGAGTACGGCGTCCCCGTCTCCGCCTGCTACTGCGACTCCTGCGCCGCGCACTTCCGCCGCTGGCTGGAGGCCACGTACGAGACGGTCGGCGCGGTCAACGAGGCCTGGGGCACGGCCTTCTGGGGCCAGCGGTACACCGACTTCGAGCAGATCAACCCGCCGCGCCTCACCCCCACCGTCGGCAACCCCGGGCAGGCACTGGACTACAAGCGGTTCGCCGACGTCACCATCCGCGAGAACTTCCGCATGGAGCGGGACATCCTGCACCGCCTCTCACCGGGCGTGCCGGTCACGACCAACTTCATGACCGCGCTCAGCCAGTGCGACTCCCTCGACTACTGGGCCTGGGGCCGCGAGGTCGACCTCGTCACCAACGACCACTACCTGATCACCGACGGCCGCCGCACCCACGTCAACCTCGCGATGGCCGCAGACCTCACCCGCTCCGTCGCCGGCGGCGCCCCCTGGCTGCTCCTCGAGCACTCCACCTCGGGCGTCAACTGGCAGGCCCGCAACCCCGCCAAGGCGCCCGGCCAGATGGCCCGCAACTCCCTCGCGCATGTGGCGCGCGGCTCCGAGGGCGCCATGTTCTTCCAGTGGCGGCAGTCCCGGCGCGGCGCGGAGAAGTTCCACTCGGCGATGCTGCCGCACGGCGGCACCGACACGCGCGTGTGGCGCGAGGTCGTCGAACTCGGCGCGTCCCTCGACACGTTGGGCCCGATCCGCGGCACCCGCACCCAGGCCGACGTGGCCGTCCTGTGGGACTGGCACTCCTGGTGGGCGCAGAACCTCGACTGGCGCCCCAGCGAGGACCACGACGCCCGCGAACGCGCCGACACCTTCTACGAGGTGCTCTACGACCGCCACCTCACGGTCGACTTCGCCCATCCGGAAGCCGACTTGTCGGCGTATCCCCTTGTCGTCGTGCCCGCGCTGTATCTGATGACGGAGGCGGCCGGGCTCAACCTCAAGGAGTACGTCGAGCACGGCGGCACCCTCGTCGTGTCGTACTTCTCCGGCATCGTCGACGAGCACGACGCCGTCCACGAGGGCGCCTATCCGGGCCCGTTGCGGGAGATCCTCGGCCTGACGGTGGAGGAGTTCTCGCCGCTCCTGAAGGGCGAGAAGGTCCGGATCGCCGGCCCGGACGGCGCCGAGCTCGGCGCCGACGTGTGGACGGAGTTCGTGGTGCCGCGCGGCGCCGAGACGGTGTGGACCTACGTCGACGGCCTCACCGCCGACCGCCCCGCCGTCACCCGGCACCGCCTCGGCGAGGGCACCGCCTGGTACGTCTCCACCCGCCTCGGCACCGACGGCCTCGACGCGGTGCTGGGCCGGGCCGCCGAGGACGCGCGCATCGCCCCGCGCACCGACCTGCCCCACGATGTCGAAGTCGTGCGCCGCACCGGCGAGTCGGGCACCTTCCTGTTCGCCGTCAACCACACCGCCGCCGACGCCAAGGTGCCGCTGGACACGTCCGGAACCGAGCTGCTGACCGGCGAACGCGCCGCCGGCCGCCTGGCGGTTCCGGCGGGAGCCGTACGGGTCGTACGACTCGACGGCTGAGCCGACTCCCCTCCGCCCGTGTGTGCCACGAGAGCCGCGGGCGGAGGGGCCCCTCATCCCCACGAGAGGGGCATCCCCCATCCCCATCACGTCGGAAGGGACGACGGACGATGAAGTTCCATCCCAGAGGCACCCTCAGAGCCCTGCTGTTGCCGCTTGCGGCCGGGCTCGCCCTCACCGCCCTGCCCGCCCCGACCGCGGCTGCGGCGAGCACGCTCACCAACGGCGGGTTCGAGGCCGACGGCACCGGCGCGGCCACGCCGAGCGGCTGGTCCGAGTACGGCTCGACCGGCGCCTCGTACGTCGAAGCCGGTGGCCGCAGCGGCAGTTACCGGCTGAGCCACTGGGCGTCCACCGCCTACAAGGTGGAGACGTACCAGTACCTCTCCGGGCTCGCCAACGGCACCTACAAGCTGACCGCGTGGGTCCGTTCCGGCGGTGGCCAGAAATCCGCGTACATAGCCCTGAAGAACTGTGGCAGCGCGGAGCAGCGCACGGATCTGCCGGTGTCCGCCAGTGGGTGGATCCGGATCGTCGTGCCGGTCAATGTGACGAACAACCAGTGCACCATCAGCATCAACAGTGACGCGAACGCGGGTAACTGGATCAATGTTGACGACCTGACCTTCACGTCGGGCACGTCCGGTACGTCGATCAAGGGTGCCGACATCTCGTCCCTCGCCAAGAGTGAGGCCAAGGGTGGGGTCTACAAGAACAGCTCCGGCACCACCGGCGACGCCCTCGCCATCCTCAAGTCGTCCGGCATGAACTACGCGCGCCTGAAGGTCTGGGTCAACCCGGCCGACGGCTACAACAACAAGACGCGCGTGCTCGCGATGGCCAAGCGCGTCAAGGCGCAGGGCATGAAGCTGCTGGTGGACTTCCACTACTCGGACACATGGGCCGACCCGGGCGCCCAGAGCAAGCCGGCGGCGTGGGCGGGCCACTCGTACAGTCAGCTCAAGACGGACGTGTACAACCACACGTACGACGTGTTGAACGCATTGAAGGCACAGGGCACCACCGCCGACATGGTCCAGGTCGGCAATGAGATCAACGGTGGCATGCTGTGGAACGAGGGATCCACCGACAACTGGACGCAGCTCGCCGGGTTGATCAACAGTGGATACGACGCGGTCAAGGCGGTCAACTCGTCCACCACCGTCGCGCTTCATCTCGCCAAGGGCGGTGACCTGTCCGGCACCCGCTGGTGGTTCGACAGCGCCGTGGCGGGCGGCGTGAAGTTCGACGCCATCGGTCTGTCGTACTACGGCTACTGGCACGGCACGCTCCACGACTTCCAGACCACGCTGGACGACGCGGCGTCCCGCTACGGCAAGCCGGTCTTCGTCGCCGAGACGGCCTACCCCTTCCGTCTGGACAGCGAGGACGCGCACGAGAACATCATCGACCTCTCCGGTGAGCTCGTGTCCGGTTACGCGGCCTCGACGGCCGGGCAGACGCAGTGGATGAAGGACATCGCGAGCATCGTGGAGGCCGTCCCGAACGGCCGCGGCCTCGGCGTCTTCTACTGGGAGGCGACCTGGACCGCCGTCAACGGCAACGGCTGGGACCCGACCGACGCCTCCTCCGGCAACGGCTGGGAGAACCAGGCCCTGTTCGGCTACGACGACAGGGCGCTGCCGGCGATGGCGTGGTTCAGCCACCGCTGAGGGGATTCGGCGGGGATTCGCCGGAGGTCGGCGGGGCTGAGGTGAGGCCCCCATCGTGTTGCTCCCAGGCGGATCACGGGACCCGAGGACCCGGCCGTGCGAGTGCGTACCTCCGCGGCCGGGTCCTCGCTGTTCCGTGACATTGAGGCGAAGGTCCGTTCGATCCCGGTCAAGTCCGGCGGTGTGCCGAGCACGGCGGCTTGACCGGCGCCACAGTGGGCAAGCCGCACATAGAGGGCCCGGACCGAGGGGGACGTAATGCTGAGGACTCCCGCCAACGACACCCGCCTGCGCATCCTGGAGTGGCTGAAGGATCCGGTCGCCCACTTTCCCCGCCGGCGGCACACCGACCTCGTGGCGGACGGGGTCTCCGCCGACGCCGTCGCCGCGAAGCTCGGCGTCCGCCGCGCGGTGGCCCACACCCACCTCACCCTCCTCGCGGACCTCGGCATGCTGCGCGCCAAGCGTGTCCGGCGCCGCACCTACTACCGCCGCGACGAGGTCCGGATCGCCGAGGTGGCCCGGATGTTCGAGAAGGGCTGGTAGGGAAGCGGCCACGGCGGGTACCCGCCCGAGGGTCACGCCCCCGTCCGCCCTCCGGCCGCGGCCGGTGTCCTGGCGGTCGACGACGGTGACGTCGTCCACCACCTCACCCACCGCCGCACCGGCTTCCGCGTGATCACCAGCGTCTGTGCAGGGGGCGACCTGCTGATCCTGGGCAGTGTCCGGGAGCGCGGCGTCGCGGTGTGCGAGGCACCGCCTCGAAGTGACGGGTGCGCGGCCCCGGAGCTAGTCTGGCGGGGGCCGCGTTCCCGCGCGGCGCGGCGGTGGGGCCCGCCGTACCCGAACCGCGGCGTCGGTGCCGCCAACGGTCCCTACTTGCGACGACAGGCGCCCGCAGTCAGGGCCCCGGCGAGTAGGAGACGTACTGTCATGACAGCCCCGGAGACCGAGAGCCTCCCCCTGGACACGCGTCCCCCACGACGGCGCGCCTGGCGTGCCCAGGTGCCCGTCGTCGCGGTGGTCGTCGTCGGCGGCGCGATCGGCGCGACGGCCCGGTATGCGGCCTCGGTGTGGTGGCCCGCGCAGACGGGCGGGTTCCCCTGGTCGACCTTCTGGGTCAATGTCACCGGCTGCGCCGTGATCGGCGTGTTCATGGTGATCATCACCGACGTCTGGGTCGCCCACCGCCTGGTCCGCCCCTTCTTCGGCACCGGCGTGCTCGGCGGCTTCACGACCTTCTCGACGTACGCCGTCGACATTCAGCAGCTGGTCGACGCCGGCCACCCGCGCACCGCCCTGGCGTATCTGGCCGCGACCGTGTCGGCGGCGCTCGCCGCGGTGTGGCTCGGCGCGACCGCGACCCGTCGTTTCCTGACACGGAGGCAGCGATGACCCGGCTGACCGGCAGCGCTACGCGCGTGACCGTCTTCGTCGGCGAGAACGACACCTGGCACCACAGACCCCTCTGCTCCGAGATCGTGCACCGGGCCCGCGCGGCGGGGCTGGCGGGCGCCAGCGTCTTCAAGGGCATCGAGGGCTTCGGCGCCTCGTCCGTGATCCACACCTCCCGGCTGCTGTCCCTGAGCGAGAACCTGCCGGTGGCTGTCGTGATCGTCGACACCGAGGAGCGCGTCCGGGCCTTCCTGCCGCAGCTCGACGAACTGGTCACCGAGGGACTCGTGATCCTCGAGGGCTGCGAGGTCATCAGGTACGTCGGCCGTGGCGCATCGGGGACCGAGGGGGAGACGTCGTCGTGAACTGGCTGCTGGTCGTCGCGGGCGCCATGATCGGCGCCCCGCTCCGTTATCTCGCCGACCGGGCGGTGCAGTCCCGGCACGACTCCGTCTTCCCGTGGGGCACCTTCGCGGTCAACGTCGTGGGCTCTGCAGTCCTCGGCCTGCTGGCCGGCGCGGCAGCGGCGGGCGCCGCGGGCTCCCACCTTCAGCTGCTCCTCGGCACCGGCCTGTGTGGGGCCCTGACCACGTACTCGACCTTCTCGTACGAGACACTGCGGCTGGCCGAGACGGGGGCCTGGCTCTACGCCGCCGTCAACGTAGTGGGCAGCGTGAGCGCGGGTCTCGGCGCGGCGTTCGTGGGGGTGGCGATCGCCGAGGCGGTGTGGTCGTAACGGGGGTGCGGGGGCGAAGACCGCGCCCTCCGCACCGCACCGGCGCCCGGCGAGTCAGTCACCCCCGCCGCGCAGCGGCTCTCCGACGCTCCTGAGGTGGCGCAGCGCCTCTCGGTGCGAGGCGAGCAGCCCGGTCTGGTGGTACGGGATGCCCAGCTCGGCGCAGTACCGCTCGGTGATGACCTGGGCCCTGCGGAGCGCCGGCGTCGGCATGCTGGGGAAGAGGTGGTGCTCGATCTGGTAGTTGAGCCCGCCCATGAAGACATCGATGAGCGCACCGCCCCTGACGTTGCGCGAGGTGAGGACCTGGCGACGCAGGAAGTCCAGCCGCATCCCCTCCTCGATCATCGGCATCCCCTTGTGGTTGGGGGCGAACACCGAGCCGAGACAGATCCCGAACAGGCCCTGGTGGACGGCGACGAAGGCGAGCGCCTTGGCAGGGGAGAGCACGGTGAACAGGGCACCGAAGTACACGACGAAATGGACGACGAGCAGCGTCCCCTCCAGCACCGGCCGTTTCATCGACGCGTTCCCCAGCGCCTTGAAGCTGGCGAAACTCAGATTCAGCCCTTCCAGGGTGAGCAGCGGAAAGAAGAGCATGGCCTGGTGCTTTCCGATGAAACGGGGCAGCCCCTTTGCTTTGCGTGCCTGCCGCTGTGACCACACCAGAATGTCGGGAGAGACGTCGGGGTCCTTTCCCTCGTGATTCGGATTCGCATGGTGCCGGGTGTGTTTGTTCATCCACCAGCCGTAGCTCATGCCCAGCAGCAGATCGGCGACCAGCAGACCGCCGGCCTCGCTGGGACGCCGACGGGAGAAGACCTGCCGGTGGGCGAGGTCATGGGCCGCCAGCGCGAGCTGGCCGAAGATCACGGCCAGGAAAGCGGCGACGATCAGCTGGCTCCAGCTGTCCCCCAGCGCGAGAAACGCCCCGATGCCTCCCGCAAGAGCGAGGGTCACCGCCCCGAAACGCACGGTGTAATACAACGGCCGGCGCCGCAGAAGCCCGGCTTCGGTTATGCGGCGCGACAGTTCGGAAAAGTCGCTTCCCCTTTGCTGTGCGCCTTGTTCTTCGCGCGTGGACGAGTTCCCTGGGAGCACCATTGGATTGGCCATGCGCTTCAGTATGTGAGCCATTTCCCGGCAGCAGAATGACGTCTTCCCCCCGAGCGGGGTGCGGGTAGCCCCACTGCCGGAACGGGGGGTCCACCGGTTTGCGGCGCGCTCGGCCCGCTTGACACCACCCGCCGGCCACCCGGAGTATCACCCCTGTGAACCTGTCAGACAGCCAGACAGGTGGAGTGGGCCCGCGGCGCGTCAGCGCGATGGAAGCGGTGCTCACCCACCTCCGCGGCGCCATCGAGCGCGGCGAGTACGCGATCGGCGACAAGCTCCCCTCCGAGGCGGAGCTCTGCCGCACGCTCGAGGTCTCCCGGCCCGTGCTGCGGGAGGCCCTGCGCGCCCTGCAGACGATGGGGCTGACCGTGGCCAAGACCGGCAAGGGCACCTTCGTCGTCGCGAGCAGCGTCGAGGAGCCCACGTTCGGCGACTACTCGGCCGGCGACCTCTTGGAGGTGCGCCGACACGTCGAGATCCCGGTCGCCGGGTACGCGGCGCTGCGCCGCACCCCGGAGAACCTCGACCACCTCGCCCACCTGCTGGACCGCATGGAGCGGGAGACGGACACCACCGCGTGGGTCGCGATGGACACCCTCTTCCACCTGGCCGTGGCCGAGGCCGCGCAGAATCCGGTGTTCCGCCGGGTCATCGAGGAGATCCGGGACGCGCTGGCCCGCCAGTCGGCGTTCCTGAACGAGCTGGGCGGACGCCGGGAGCAGTCCAACCGTGAGCACCGGGCGATCGTCGAGGCGCTGATCGACGGTTCCGAGCGCGACGCGGTCGAGGCCATGTCCCACCACCTCGACCGGGTCGAGACCACCCTCACCGACATCGTGCGCTCAGCGCGCACGGACACCCCCACGGAAGGCGGACCCGAGGCGTGAGCGAGCAGTCCCTGCACGACGCTGTGCAGAAACGTTCCGTCCATGTCGACGCCGGAGACGTGCTGTGCCTGCCGCTGATCGTCGCGACGCTGGTCGCGGGCCGGGACGGCATGCGCGGCCGGATACGCACCACCTCCACCAGGGCCGACGCGTGAACCGCGCCCCGGCCGACGACACCTCACCGATGAACCAGGCAGTGATGTACAGCAGTTCCGTCGCGGACGCACCCCCAGTCCGTGAGCCCCTCCACGCCCCCGTCGCCCATCTCATACGCGGCGGGATGGTCGAAGGCATCCACTACGGCTCCGTCGTCGTCCTCGGTGCGGACGGCGAGGTCCAGCTCCAGCTCGGCGACATCGAGGCCGCCTTCTACCCCCGGTCGGCACTCAAGCCCGTCCAGGCCGTCGCCATGGTGCGGGCCGGACTTCCGCTCGACGGCGAGCTGCTCTCGCTCGCCGCCGCCAGCCACTCCGGGGAGGAGCGCCATCTCGCCGGCACCCGGCGCATCCTCGACACCGCCGGACTCGACGAGGACGATCTGCGCAACGTCCCCGACCTGCCGTTCGACCCGGTCGTCCGGGACGCCTGGGTGCGTGAGGGCCGTATGCCCTCCCGGCTCGCCCAGAACTGCTCCGGCAAGCACGCCGCCATGCTCTACACGGCCAAGCTCAACGGCTGGTCCCTCGACGACTACCTCGACCCCGCCCATTCCCTCCAGCAGGCCATCGCCGAGATCGTCGAGGACCTCACCGGCCAGGGCATCGCCAGGGTGACCGTCGACGGCTGCGGCGCACCCCTGTTCTCCGTCTCCCTGCACGGCCTTGCGCGGGCCGCCGCCCGTATCACCACCGCCGCTCCCGGCACCCCCGAGGCGCGGGTCGCCGATGCGATGCGCGAGCACGCCGAAATGGCCTCCGGCTCCGGCCGGGACGTGGCCGCGCTGATGCGGGCCGTGCCCGGACTGCTCGCCAAGGACGGCTTCGAAGGCGTGCAGGTCGCCGCACTCCCGGACGGCCGGACCGTCGCCGTGAAGATCGCCGACGGCGCCGACCGGGCCCGGATCCCGGTCGCCGCCGCGGCGCTGGCCCGGGCCGGCGTCGACCCGGCGCTGCTCGCCGAGTTCGCGGGCGAGCCGCTGCTCGGCGGCGGACAGCCGGTCGGCAGCGTCCGGCCGGTGCGCGCGCTCGATCCGCTGCCCTCCGCCTCGTACGCCTGACTCGCACACCTCCGACACCACAGAGGACCTTCATGACCGCCGCCACCCGCAGCGAACACGATCTGCTCGGAGACCGCGACGTCCCCGCCGAGGCGTACTGGGGCATCCACACCCTGCGCGCCACGGAGAACTTCCCCATCACGGGCACGCCGATCTCCGCCTACCCGCATCTGATCGACGCCCTCGCCGCCGTGAAGGAGGCCGCCGCTCTCGCGAACGAGGAACTCGGCCTGCTCCCTTCGGACAAGGCGGACGCCATCGTCGCCGCCTGCCGGGAGATACGCTCCGGAAAGCTGCACGACCAGTTCGTCGTCGACGTCATCCAGGGCGGTGCCGGCACCTCCACCAACATGAACGCCAACGAGGTCGTCGCCAACCGGGCGTTGGAGCTGCTGGGCCACGCCAGGGGCCGGTACCGGTACCTGCATCCCAACGAGGACGTCAACCTCGGCCAGTCCACCAACGACGTCTACCCGACCGCCGTCAAGATCGCGACGGTGTTCGCGGTGCGCGGTCTGCTCAAGGCGATGTCCGTGCTGCAGGACGCCTTCGCCCGCAAGGCCGTCGAGTTCCGCGACGTACTGAAGATGGGGCGCACCCAGCTCCAGGACGCGGTGCCGATGACGTTGGGACAGGAGTTCTCGGCGTACGCGGTGATGCTCGACGAGGACCGCAGCCGGCTCGCCGAGGCCGTCGAGCTGATCCACGAGATCAACCTGGGCGCCACCGCGATCGGGACGGGGCTGAACGCCCCCGCCGGGTACGCGGAAGCCGCTCGCCGCCATCTCGCCGACATCACCGGGCTGCCCCTGGTCACCGCCGCGAACCTGGTCGAGGCGACCCAGGACTGCGGGGCGTTCGTGCAGATGTCCGGCGTGCTCAAGCGGATCGCCGTCAAGCTGTCGAAGAGCTGCAACGACCTGCGCCTGCTGTCCTCCGGGCCGCGCGCGGGCCTCGGTGAGATCAACCTGCCGCCCGTGCAGGCCGGTTCCAGCATCATGCCCGGCAAGGTCAACCCGGTGATCCCCGAGGTCGTCAATCAGGTCGCCTTCGAGGTGATCGGCAACGACGTCACCATCACCATGGCCGCCGAGGCCGGACAGCTTCAGCTGAACGCCTTCGAGCCGGTCATCCTGCACTCCCTGTCGGAGAGCATCACCCATCTCGAGAGCGCCTGCCACGCCCTCGCCGAGCGCTGCGTGGACGGCATCACCGCCAACACCGAGGCCCTGCGCGCAAGCGTGGAGAACTCCATCGGCCTGGTGACCGCGCTCAACCCGCACATCGGGTACACGGCCGCCACCGACATCGCCAAGGAGGCCCTGGCCACCGGCCGAGGGGTCGCCGAACTCGTCCTGGAGAGGGGCCTGTTGCCGGCCGAGCGGCTGGCCGCGTTGTTGCGGCCGGAGGTCGTCGCGGGCAGCGGCTCGCCCGTCGTCTGAACTGCGGATGCGCGTCAGGACCTGATGCGGAGGCACACTGTTGATCATGACGTCGTCGCTGACCTTCGAACCGGTCCTGAAGCGCATCGCCGAGGAGATCGAGCACACGCCCGGACGTGGCCGGCCCGCCGACTACATCCCGGCGCTCGCCGCCTGCGACCCGCGCCGCTTCGGCATGGCCGTCGCGGAGCTGGACGGCACGGTGTACGGCGTGGGGGACTGGCGTGAGCCGTTCTCCACGCAGTCCGTCACCAAGGTCTTCACCCTCGCCCTCGACCTGGCCCGCGAGGGCGACGAACTCTGGGAACACGTCGGCCGCGAGCCGTCCGGCAACCCGTTCAACTCCCTGGTCCAGTTGGAGTACGAGAACGGAATTCCGCGCAACCCGTTCATCAACGCCGGTGCGCTGGTCGTCACCGACCGCCTCCAGACCCGTACCGGCGACGCGGCGGGCACCCTCCTCGACTTCCTGCGCACCGAGAGCGGCAACCCCGGCCTGGACTTCGACCACGAGGTCGCCGCCTCCGAAGCCGCGCACGGCGACCGCAACGCCGCCCTGGCCCACTTCATGGCCTCGTACGGCAACATCGACAACCCGGTGCCGCTGCTGCTCGACCAGTACTTCAGGCAGTGCTCCGTCCGGGCCTCCTGCGCCGACCTCGCCCTCGCCACCGCCTTCCTGGCCCGGCACGGCGTTCGCGCCGACGGCTCGCGGCTGTTCACGCGCAGCCAGGCCAAACAGGTCAACGCGGTGATGCTGACCTGCGGAACGTACGACGCGGCCGGCGACTTCGCCTACCGCGTCGGCCTGCCCGGCAAGAGCGGCGTCGGCGGAGGAATCGTCGCCGTCGTGCCGGGACGCTGCACGTTGTGCGTGTGGAGCCCGGGGCTGGACGAGCGCGGCAACTCGGTCGCCGGGGTCGCTGCCCTGGACCGTTTCACGACGCTCACCGGACTGTCGGTGTTCTGATCACACGGAGGTCATGCGCAGGTCTCCCACCGGAAGGGGGAACGTCGTTTTCCGGCCACCCGGCGTTGACACGCTGACCGAGTGTTGGCCATGGCTTCCTCCGTCGATCTCCGCCGCTGTCAGGTACTCGGCCTGGCCGGTACCGCCTTTCTCGCACTGGGCGGTGAGACGGCCGGAGCCCTTCCCGTCCGCGAGCTGTTGTCGCCCTCCTCGGCCGGCGCCGCTCTCGGGCTGGTCGGCGTGTACTTCGGCGTCGTCCTGCTGATCGCGGCCTGGGCCCTGCTCGGCCGGTTGATCCGCAGTCCCGAACCGCCCACGCCGCGCGCGCTGTTGCTGGTCCTCGCCGTCTGGGCGGCCCCGCTGCTGCTGGCCCCGCCGCTGTTCAGCCGGGACGTCTACAGCTACCTCGCCCAAGGGGCCATGGTGGACGCCCAGATCGACGTGTACGCGCACGGACCGTCCCGTCTCGGCGGCCCGCTCGCCGAGGAGGTGTCCCCGGTGTGGCAGCACACCGCGGCACCCTACGGCCCGGTGTTCCTCGCCGCCGCCTCCGCGCTGTCCGGCCTGACCAGCGGCGAACTGCCCGCCGGCCTCATGGGGATGCGGCTCCTGGCGCTGCTGGGCGTGGCCCTGATGGCGGCCGCGCTGCCCCGCCTCGCCCGGCACAGCGGTGCCGACCCGGCCGCCGCGCTGTGGCTCGGTGCCCTCAACCCGCTGGTGCTGCTGCACCTCGTGGCCGGCGCACACAACGACGCCATGATGCTCGGCCTGCTCGGCGTCGGCCTGGTCGCTGCGCTCGGCCGCAGGCCGGTCCTGGGCGCCGTACTCATCACACTGGCCGCGCTGGTGAAGGCGCCCGCCGTGCTCGGACTCGCCGCGATCGTCGTGCTGCAGATGCGCGCGGGGCGCCACCCGGTACGGGCGGTGCTGACGACCGCCGCCGCGTCCGCGGCCACGACGGTCACCGCGACGGCCGTGGCCGGCACCGGGTACGGCTGGATCGCCGCTCTCAACACGCCCGTCTCGCCGCACAACTGGGCGCTCACCAGCCTGCTCGGCCGTGCCACCGGCGCCCTGCTGGAACGGCTGGGCAGCGATCTGGCGCCGCTCGCCGTCCCGGTGTGGCACGCGGCCGGACTGGCGATCACCGCGATCGCCCTGCTCGTCATATGGCTGCGGCTGCGCCCCCGCCCGGTGTACGCGCTGGGGCTCAGCCTGGCGGCGGTCGCGGCCTTCGGCCCGGCGATCCGGCCCTGGTACGCGCTGTGGGGGCTGTTCCTCATCGCCGCCGCGGCGCCCACCACCTGGGTACGGCACCGGGTGGCGGCCGTCACCTGCGTCCTCGCGCTCGCCGTGCTGCCCAGCGGCGGCCCGGCGGACCTCGGGCAGCTGCTGCTGGCCGTCTCCGGCGGGGTCCTCGCGGTGGTCGTGCTGTGGCAGGCCCACCAGGCCGCGCAGGTCCCGGTCCTGGGACGTACGGCATGAGGGCGCCCCGCACCGACCGCGGGCGACCGCTGCTCGTGCTCGTCCTCGCCGCCGCCGTGACCGTCTTCACCGCGACGGTGCCGCTGCTGCGGGACTGGTTCGACCTGCGCGTCTACCACGGGACCATCCACAGCTGGATCCACGACGGCGGACGCATCTACGACTACCGGGTGCCGGGGACCACGTACGGCTTCACCTACCCGCCGTTCGCCGCGGTCGTGATGCTGCCGATGGCCCTCGTCGGCCTGCACACCGCGGTCGCGGTCGCCCTGCTGCTCAATCTGACCGCCCTGGGCGTGTCGCTGCGGGTGCTGACCGGCAAGGCATGGCGGCGCTACGGCTGGTACGGCTGCTCTCTGGCCGCCGGTGCGCTCGCGCTGTACGAACCGCTCCGCGACACGTTCAGCTTCGGCCAGGTCAACCTGCTGCTCCTGGCGCTCGTGATGGTCGACGCCTGGTTGCTCGCCACCGGGCGGGGACGCTGGGCCGGTGTCGGCATCGGACTCGCGGCGGCGATCAAGCTGACGCCCGCGATCTTCATCGCGCTGCTGCTGCTCGCCCGGCGGTGGCGGGCTGCGGCCGTCGCGACGGTCGTCGCCGCAGGGGCGACGGGGCTGGCGGCGTGGGTGACGCCGGACGCGTCGCGTTTCTACTGGACGCATGCGCTGTGGGACACCACCCGGGTGGGCCGACTGGACTACGTCTCGAACCAGTCCCTGCAGGGCCTCCTGGCCCGCCTCGACCTGGAGGGCAAGTCCGTCTGGGCGGTGGTGGTGCTGCTGGTGATGGGCGTGTGGGCCTGGCGTGCCCGCAAGGCCGTGGCGGCGGGGGACTGGTACGCCGCGTTCGCCCTGACCGGGCTGACGGCGTGTCTGGTCAGCCCGATCACCTGGGTGCACCACCTCGTGTGGCTGCTGCCGTCCTTCGTGGTGCTGGTCCGGGCCGGGCAGCCGCGGATCGCGGCCGCGCTGTACGCGGTGCTGTGCACCAGCGTGGTGTGGCTGTGGTTCGACGACGCGTCCGGCGTCGACGGGTTTCTCGGCAGCAACACCTATGCCTGGATCACCCTCGGACTGCTGGTGTGGCTGCCGGTCGGTCACTCCGGCGCCGAGCGGACGCCCATGAGCCGCAACGCCAGCTCGACCGCCCCCGCGCCCAGACAGGCTGCGGCCGCGATCGCCGCCGTCGCCGGCCAGCCCGGCCCGGTGTCCGGTGTGTCCGGCGCGGCCACGGGCAGGGCGGGAGGCCCGGGCCGCGGTCTGCTGCGCAGGGCGTCCAGCGAGCCTACCGGATCGACCCGGCCGGCGGCTTCGAAACCCCAGTCGAGCAACGACCGCGCCTCCTCGTAGACGGTGAAGGCGTCGCCCGACTGAGGGTTCATCACCGAGACGACGAGGGTGCGCCCGTCGCGGCGGGCGGCGGCGATCAGAGTATGGCCGGCGTTGCTGGTGTAGCCGTTCTTGATGCCGATCAGGCCCGGGTAGGGCGCCACACCGTCCTCGCCGGTGAGCAGCCGGTTGGTGTTGTGGATGTCGTACACCGAGCCGTCGACCTCCGGGAACTTGGCCTCGGCCGTCGCGCAGTACCGCGCGAAGTCGGCGTTGCGCAGCCCCGCGCGGCCGAACACGGCCAGGTCGTAGGCCGACGACACCTGGCCCGGCGCGTCGTATCCGTCGGGCGAGCGGACACGGGTGTCGTGCGCACCCAGGGTGCGGGCCTTGGTCTCCATGCGCGCGGCCGTGGTGCTCCAGCCCCCGTTGAGCTCGGCCAGGACACGCACGGCGTCGTTGCCGGAGCTGAGGAACACTCCGCGCCACAGGTCGGTGACGCGGTACGCGCCCCCCTCCTCGACCCCGACCAGGCTGCTCCCCGCCCCGATGCCCGACAGCTCCGCGTCCGTGACCCGGTGCCGGATCCCTCCGGGCAGCGCCGGCAGCACCGTGAGGGCGAACAGGGTCTTCAGGGTGCTGGCGGGCGGCAGTTTGCGGTGGGCGTCGTGCGCGGCGAGCACCTCGCCGGTGTCGGCGTCGGCCACCAGCCACGACAGGGCGGAGACGTCCGGGACCTGCGGTGCCCCGGGGCGCGGCAGCGCCTGCGTGCCGGAGCGGTACAGCAGGGTCGACACCGGGGCTGTCCCCCGCGGCGCGCCCGGTGCACCGGGGTCCGGCTCTGTCGGGGCGGCCGCCGCGACGGGGGCGAGCGCCAGGATGCCGGCGACGCAGAGACCGCAGGTCGGCACGGCCACCCTGGAAGGGAATCCGATCTTCATATGAGCAACGTAGGAACGAAGTCCTGGCCACGCCGCGCTGTCAGGGCCGAATGCGGCAGCCGTGCACCCGGATGCCGCACCGGAGGGACGTGCGTGAACCGCCGTCAGTCTCCCTGGCGGGCGGGCAGCGTCGGCTGGATGCGGCGCAGGAACGTCGCGTTGTCGGGACTCGCGCGCATCCGCTCCAGCAGGGTCTCCAGGCTCGCCTCGCCGTCGCGGGTGCGCAGGGCGCGCCGCAGCCCGTGCACGGCGGTCAACTCGGGCGGGGACAGGAGGAGTTCCTCGCGGCGGGTGCCGGAGCCCGTGATGTCGACGGCCGGGAAGACCCGGCGGGAGGCCGGTTCGCGGCTCAGTCGGAGCTCCATGTTGCCGGTGCTCTTGAGTTCCTCGAAGAAGTAGTCGTCGGCGCGGGAGCCGGTCTCGACCAGGGCGGTGGCGAGGATGGTCAGCGATCCGCCTTCCTCGGCCAGGCGTGCGGCGCCGAAGAAGCGCTTGGGGCCGTGCAGCGCGGCCGCGTCGACGCCACCGCTGAGGGTGCGGCCACCGGAGGCGGCCGCGTTGTTGTGCGCCCGGCACAGCCGGGTCAGCGAGTCGAGGAGGATCACGACGTCCTCGCCGGCCTCGACGAGCCGCTTGGCCTGCTCGATCACCAGTTCGGCGAGCGCGATGTGCTGCCTGGGCGTCTGGTCGAAGGTCGAGGCGTACACCTCGCCCCGCACCGAGCGCCGCATGTCCGTGACTTCCTCGGGGCGTTCGTCGAGCAGCACCACCATCAGCCGGCATTCGGGGTGGTTGCCGGCGACGGCGGCCGCGATCTGCTGGAGCAGCACGGTCTTGCCGGTCTTGGGCGGGGCCACGAGGAGCCCGCGTTGCCCCTTGCCGATGGGCGAGAGCAGGTCGACGACGCGTCCGGCGAGACCGGACGCCGGGTGTTCGAGGCGGAGTCGTTCGCGTGGGTGGAGGGGCGTGAGGTCGCTGAAGTGACGGCGACCGCGGACCTCTTCGGGCGTGCGGCCGTTCACGTGCGCGACCTCGGTCAGGGTGCGCTGGGAGCCGCATACGCCTTCGACGAGGTCGCCCTTGCGCAGTCCGTACCGGCGGATCAGCGCGGCCGGGACCTGCGGATCGGCGGACGTCGGAAGGCAGTTCGCGGCGCGCAGATGTGCCTTGCCGCCCGCGTCGATGTCGACGACACCGGTGACGGCCTGGGCCTGTTGCTGGAGGGGAGGGTGTTCGAGAGTGGCGGTCATGGTGGTCGGTCCTTTCAGGACGGAGGGCCTGGGACACAGGCATGCAGGAGCAAGAGAGGGGGGAGCCGCAGGGGAGGGCGTACGTACGTGCCTCCGGGCGGCGGAGAACAGCACCTCGGCGACGGACCGCAAGGTCTGCTGATGAGGTGGTGCTGAGAAGCCGCTGATCCGACCGGGATTACGGCGGGCGGTTCGGCAGACTGAGGAAGGAAACTGCACCGGCGCCACATCGGGGCGTACACAAGTGCTTACCGCACGATACCACCCGATCCGCGGCTACCGCTGTGACGTACGCCTCAATGTCCCGGCCGAGGGCCGGATCGGCGTGCCGCTGCTCGCCGTGCCCATGCTGGTCCCGCTCGGGTTCGCGCCCTGGCGGTACGGCCTCGCCTTCGCGGCGCCCGGCCCCGCGTCGCCAGGCTCCTGATACCGGCGACGCCGTTCCTGCTGTCCAGGCGTGACTAAGCTGATGTCGATGTTCAGCCCCGAAGGTCCCAGTCTCCGCGAACTCGCCGTACAGGCGCTGTCCTCCGTCGAGCGCGGTTACGACCTGCTCGCCCCGAAGTTCGACCACACACCCTTCCGCACGCCGGACGCGGTGCTGGAGGCCACCGCGGCGGCACTGCGGCGGATCGGGCCGTTCGAGGACGGGCTCGACCTGTGCTGCGGTACCGGCGCGGGCGTGGATGTGCTGACGGGTGTGTGCCGGCGGAGTGTCACGGGGGTCGACTTCAGTGCGGGCATGCTCGCCGTCGCGCGGGAGCGTGGCCGAGCCGTCGGGCCGCGGGTCTCCTGGGTGCGTGCCGACGCCCGCGCTCTGCCGTTCCGGCCCGCGTTCGACCTCGTGGCCAGCTTCGGCGCGTTCGGGCACTTTCTCCCGGGCGAGCTGCCGGGACTGTTCGAGCAGGTCCACTCCGTCCTGCGGCCGGGCGGGTGCTTCGCCTTCCCCGTCGTCGCCCCGCCCCGCCCGGGATCCACCGCCTACTGGATGCTGGAGGGCTTCGACGCGGTGATGCGGGTCCGCAACGCCGTGTGGCGGCCGCCCTTCGTCATGTATTACCGGGCCGTCCGGTTCAGTGACGTCCTGCGGGAGCTGGACTGTGCCGGTTTCCGGGTGGATCTCCATGCGCTGCCCGAGTTCGGGCAGCGCAGCGACGGCAGTCCGCGCGTCCGCATGGTCGCGGCCGGACGGCCCCGGTAGGAGCTCAGCTCCGGATGAACTCGAGCAGATCGGCGTTGAACGTCCGTTCGTAGTCGCCGGCCAGGCCGTGCGGGGCGCCCGGATACACCTTGAGGGTGGCGTCCTTGACGATTTCGGCCGTCTTCAGGGCGGCGGCGCCGATCGGCACGATCTGGTCGTCGTCGCCGTGAGCGACCAGCGTCGGTACGTCGATGCTCTGCAGGTCCTGGGTGAAGTCGGTCGCCGAGAACTGCTCGATGCAGTCGTAGGCGCCCTTGAGCCCGACCTGCATGCTCCACATCCAGAACGCGCGGCGCACGCCCTCGGACTCGGTGGCGCCGGGCCGGTTGTAGCCGTAGAAGCTCGCGCTCAGGTCCCAGTAGAACTGCGAGCGATCCGCCTCGACTCCGGCCCGGATCCCGTCGAAGACCTCCAGCGGCGTACCCTCCGGATTGGTGTCCGTCCTGAGCATCAGCGGCGGGACGGCACCCAGCAGCACGGCCTTGGCGACCCGCCCGCTGCCGTGCCGCCCGAGGTAGCGGGCCACTTCTCCGCCGCCGGTCGAATGGCCGACCAGGATCACGTCGTCGAGGTCGAGCTTCTCGATCAACTCGGCCAGGTCGTCGGCGTACTGGTCCATGTGGTTGCCCTGCCAGGGCTGCCCCGAGCGGCCGTGGCCGCGGCGGTCGTGGGCGATCGCGCGGAAGCCGTTGTCGGCGACGAGGCGGGCCTGCCCGTCCCAGGCGTCCGCGTTGAGCGGCCAGCCGTGGCTGAACACCACGGGCCGGCCGCTGCCCCAGTCCTTGTAGAAGATCTCGGTGCCGTCGGACGTGGTGAACATGGTCATGTCGAGCTCCCTGTAGCACGGTCGATCTGCTCGGCGTTATGGATGCTCATGCGCAGAA
Source organism: Streptomyces sp. F001 (assembly GCF_004187715.1). Lineage (GTDB taxonomy): Bacteria > Actinomycetota > Actinomycetes > Streptomycetales > Streptomycetaceae > Streptomyces > Streptomyces flavusporus. The sequence continues at coordinate 159,605 of NZ_QZWF01000002.1, forward strand.
TGCCTCTCTTGAGAGGGTCTCCAGCCTACGGAGACAGGCCGTGATCTTCACGTCGGCCTCGAACCCCGGCGTGACCCCGCTGGAGCGGCGGCGGGACCTGCCCGGCCGGGGGCCCGGTCTCGGACCGCCGCCGGAAGAGTGAACTCAGGGAAGGCCGGTCCGGCGGTTCGACCGGAACAGTACGGGTCACGCGGCTGTCACAGGGCGCTGTACAAGGCGTCGACCAGCGCCATCTTGCGTGGGTCGTTCGCGATGTGCGGCCCCATGCGGTTCATCACGTAGCCCAGCGACACCCCCGCCTCCGGATCCGCCAGCCCGCAGGACCCGCCGAAACCGTCGTGCCCGAAGGCCCGCGGATCGGGCCCGTACGAGCCGTGCGGCCCGCTCAGCCACAGTCCCAGCCCGGCCTCCGTCTCCCCCTCGAACCCGGCACCCAGCACCAGGTCCCGGCAGGCGCCCTGACCCTCGCGCACCCGCTCGGCCGCCTCGGGGGACAGGATTCGGTGGCCGTCGTACGTACCCCGGCCCGAGAAGATCCCGTACAGGGCGGCGACGGCCCGCGCGGTGCCGTGGCCGTTCGCGGCGGGGATCTCGGCGGCCCGCCACTCGGGCGTGTTGGCCTCGGCCGCGCCCACCGCGGGATTGGTCAGCGCGGCAATCGCGGCGGGTGCCAACTGGCTGAAGATCGCCGCCTGTTCGCTGCTCGGCGCGACCCGCGGATGCACCAGCTCCGCCGCCCGCCCGGCCTCCTTCTCCGGCAGGCCGATGGTGAAGTCGAGCCCGAGCGGCCCGGTCACCTCACGCTCCAGGAACGCGCCCGGCAGCAGCCCCGACACCCGCCGGACGACCTCGCCGACCAGGTGGCCGTACGTCAGCGCGTGGTACCCGGACCGCGTTCCCGGTTCCCACCACGGCTCCATCGCCGCCAGCCGGCCCGTCGTCACCTCCCAGTCGCACAGATCGGCGAAGGTGTGCGGCTCGCGCGGGCCGGAGAGTCCGGCGCGGTGCGACAGCAGATGCCGTACGAGGATCTTCTTCTTGCCGGCCGCGGCGAACTCCGGCCAGTACGCGGCCACCGGGGCGTCGAGATCGAGCAGGCCCCGGTCGGCGAGGATGTGCGCGCACAGCGCCACCGGACCCTTGGACGTCGACCAGACGTTGACCAGCGTGTCGCGTTCCCAGGCCCGGGTGCGGGCCGCGTCGGCCCAGCCGCCCCACAGGTCGACCACGGTCACGCCGCCGACCGAGACGGCGACCGCGGCGCCGAGCTCGCCGCGCTCCCGGAAGTTCTCCTCGAACGCCGTCCGCACCGCGGCGAAGCGGGTGTCGCAGTGACCGTGGATGTCTGGTGTGCGCTCGGGCATGGCCCCTCCGTCGTCCGTCGGAAGCCCGGTCCGCGGCCCTGCGGCCCGGGCTCCCTGAACGTACCGACTGGTCGGACCGGAGGGAAGTGGAGTTCCGCTCAGGCGTAGGACCGCAGCCAGCGCACCTTGGCGGCCTCCTGGTACGGGCCGCCGCCCTCGTGGTCGTTGAACTCGTACACCTCGATCGCCTTGTCCTTGTGCGCCCAGGCGTTGAAGGCGGCGAAGACGGTGGACGGCGGGCAGGTCTGGTCCTCCAGCGCCGCCGAGAACAGCGCGGGGGCCCGGCCGCGGGCGGCGAAGTGCACGCCGTCGAAGTAGGAGAGCGTGCGCAGGGCGTCCTCGCCGCGGCCGCGGTGGGTCTTGAGGTACAGGCCGATCTCGCGGTACGGATGACGGTCCGTCAGCGTCGCCGCCCGCGGGTAGTCGCACAGGAACGGCACGTCCGGCGCGACCGCGACCAGGTCGGGGACCAGACCGCCGACGGCGATGGTGATCCCGCCGCCCTGGCTGGCGCCGAGCGCCACGGTCCGGGCCGCATCGGTGAGCGGATGCGAGCGGGCCGCGTCGACGGCGCGCACCGCGTCCGTGAACACCCGGCGGTAGTAGTAGTTCTCCGGCGCGTCGATGCCGCGGGTCATGAAACCGGGGTACGCGGGCGCGCCGCCGACCGGATCGGGGGTGCCGCCCCCGCCGCCCCAGGCGCTGCCCTGGCCGCGGGTGTCCATCACGAAGTGCGCGCGGCCCGTGGACGCCCACAGCAGGTGCTCGTGCGGCAGGCCGCGGCCGCCCCCGTAGCCGATGAACTCCACGACCAGCGGCAGTGGTTCCTGAGCCGCGGCGGGCAGGGTCAGCCACCCCTTCACCGGGTGCCCGCCGAATCCGGCGAAGGTCACGTCGTACACCGTCACCGTCGACAGTCCCGTGTCGACCGGTTCGAACCGGGCGTCCAGGTCGTACTCGCGCGCCTCCTGCAGGGTCTTGGACCAGAAGGCGTCGAAGTCCTCGGGCTCGGTGGAGGAGCTGTGGTACTCGCGGAGTTCGTCGAGGGGGAGGTCGAACAGCGCCATGTAGGACCGCCTTGGGTGAAGAGGACGTTGATGATCACACCGTACGCGGGTGGTCGGACCACTCGCCAGGTCTTCTCGTCCTCGACCGGGGCATGGACGGGGAAGAGGAGACAGACCGCCTGGTGGTCGGAGCACTCATGAACGCCCGGTCAGGCCCGCCGTCCGGTCCACTCCGGCTCCGTACGGGCCCACTCGCGCTCCCACTCGGCCATCCGGTGACCGGTGGCCACCCGGCGTACGACCGCACGGCCGAGGAGCACCACGCCGACCGCGCCGGCCGTGGCGCAGATGCCGAGGGCGAAGGTGTGCTGCCAGACCGTCGCGTCGTCCGGTGGCGGCGGCACACTGAGGCCCCGCCCGTCGAACCACACGTCGACCCTCTCCCCGGGCCGCGTGCCCGCCGGGACCTGCGCGGAGGCCGTGCGGGGACCGTCGCCCGGCTCCGTCCACCGCACGGTCGCCCGGTACGTGTACTCCCGGCCGCCCTGCAGGGCGGGCACACCGGCGGGGCTCCTGCCCAGAACCTCGGCACGGACATGCCTGCGCTCGGCCCGCTGGGCCACCGCGGTCGACCGTGCCTCGTCGTGGGCCCACCAGGCCGCGACCGCCCCGGCCAGTGGAGCGCCCAGCAACAGCAGGACGGCGACGGCCAGCGCCGTCCACGCCTCGACGACGTCCGACCGGCGTCGCAGCGGATTACGCCGCCAGCGCCAGCCGCGCACCCGGGTTCCCATGCCCGCCTCCTCGCCGTCACCGCAGGCCCCGGGAGCCGTACCCTCGCTCCCTCGGGCCGCCACGTATGCGTGCGAGTGCCACATGAATCTCGTACCCCGTCCAGGGGACTTCGATCACGACGAACGGCCGCCGTGCGGGACGAGCCGGGGTGCCGGGGCTCAGCCGAAGCGTTCGATCCGGATACGGTCCACCGGCTGGCCGGCCGCGACGAGCAGACGCGAGGCATGCTCGGCGAAGGCGTTGGAGCCGCACACATAGGCCTCCCACCCACCGGGAGGCCGCTCGGCCAGGAGCGGCGCTACATGGGCGGCCGTCAGGCGTCCCACGAGCAGACCCGGCGGGGCGCTCCGCGTGAACACGGGCGTCGTCTCCGGGCCGTACTCCGCCGCGTAGATGAGCTGCTCGGGACCGCGCGCGGACACCAGCAGCCGCAGCGGCACGGAGAGGTCCCGTGCCCGGTGGTGGCGCACCATCGACATCAGCGGTACGACCCCGGAGCCCGCGCCGATCAGCAGCGCCGCCCGGTCGCCCGGCCAGGCGAAGAAGCCGCTCAGCGGACCGCGCACCTCGACCCGGTCGCCCGGCCGGGCCTCGGCGTGGAACCAGCCGGAGACCTCACCGCCGTCGACATGGTCCAAGGTCAGCTCGATGTGCCCCGAGTCGTCCGGCGCGGACGCGATCGAGTAGTGGCGCTGGGCCGTGTAGCCGTCCGCGGCGGTCAGCCGCAGCATCAGGTGCTGACCCGGCAGGTGCCCCGCCCAGGCGGGCACCGCGAACCGGAAGGTGGCGGCACGCGGGGTCTCGCGGCGGATCTCGGTGAGCGTGGCGGTCTGCCAGCGGTTCGCGGTCCCGTCGCCGACGGCGATGCGGCCGGGGACGGCGAACCGGGTCGGGGGAGTGAAGATCTCAGTCACCGGAGTACCGCTGCTCCTCCCAGGGGTTGCCGCGCGCGTGGTAGCCGTTCTGCTCCCAGAAGCCGGGCTCGTCGTGGTCGAGCAGCCGCAGGCCCGCGATCCACTTGGCGCTCTTCCAGAAGTACAGGTGCGGCACGAGCAGCCGCGCCGGACCGCCGTGCTCGGGCGTGAGCGGCCGGCCGTCGTACTCCCATGCGATCCAGGCACGTGAGCCGGTGAGGTCGGCGAGCGGGAGGTTCGTGGTGTACCCGGTGTGCGCGTACGCCACCGCGTGGGTGGCGGACGGCAGCGGCCGCACCTGCTCCAGGAACGCGTCCAGGGACACACCCCCGAACCGCACCCCGAACTTCGACCAGCTGGTCACGCAGTGGATGTCGCCCTCGTACACCGACGTCGGCAGCGCGTGTGCCGCACCCCAGTCCCAGGTGAGCGGCTCCTCGACGAGACCGTCGATGCGGAAGGTCCAGTCGGCGGGCGTGAGGTCGGGTGTGACCTCGGCGGACAGGACGGGCCAGTCGTCGCCCGCGTCGTACTGCCCGGGCGGCAGCCCCGGGTTGTCGACGCGCGGGCGCCCGGTGAAGCCTCGGGTGACGTTCATGCGGGTGGTGCCTCCAGGCCGCCGGCGCGGCGGCCCGCCGTAGAGCGTGATCGGTGCGTACGCGGACCACCGTACGCGGTGAGCGTCCGGCCCTTCGGGTAGGGTGGCCGTCCGGCTGCGGGTGGTCCCGGCCGTTGCGAGGCCGAGGAGGTGAGACCCATTACCGCTGTGTCAGGTCGGGTGCTCTTCTCCCACGACAGCGCGGATCACCGGTTCTAGGTGACCGTGAGAGCGCCCTTCGGCTTCCGAAAGGCTCTCGGCTTCATGCCCGCTCCTCCTTCCGCTTCGCCGTCCCGCCCCTCCCGTTCCTCCGTCGTCGCCGCGCTGCGTGCCGCGGGCTGCGTCTTCGCCGAGGACGAGGCGGAGCTGATCCTCGGCGCCGCCCGCACCCCGGCCGAGGCCGCCGCCATGGTGGACCGCCGCCGTGCCGGACTGCCCCTTGAACTCGTCCTGGGCTGGGCCGAGTTCAAGGGGCTGCGGATCGCCGTCGAACCCGGCGTCTTCGTGCCCCGCCGCCGTACCGAGTTCCTCGTCGACCAGGCCGTCGCCCAGGCTCCGGACGCGGCCGTCGTCGTCGACCTGTGCTGCGGCTCGGGCGCGGTGGGCGCCGCCCTCGCCGCCGCTCTCGGCGGGGTCGAACTGCACGCCGCCGACATCGACCCGGCCGCGGTGCGCTGCGCCCGCCGCAACATCGCCGGTCACGGCGGCCGGGTCCATGAGGGCGACCTGTTCGAGGCCCTTCCCGGCGAGCTGCGAGGCCGCGTCGACATCCTCGCCGCCAACGTGCCCTACGTCCCCACCGACGAGGTCGGCCTGCTGCCGGCCGAGGCCCGCGACCACGAGCCGCTGGTCGCCCTCGACGGGGGCTCCGACGGACTCGAGGTGCTGCGCCGGGTCGCCGCCAGGGCGGTCCGGTGGCTCGCGCCCGGCGGCTGCCTGCTGATCGAGACGAGCGAGCGCCAGGCCCCCTCGGCCGTCGACGCCTTCACCCGTGCCGGCCTGACCACCCGACTCGCCGTCTCCGATGAGCTGTACGCGCACGTCGTGATCGGGGTCGGAGTCCCTGTCGGCTGCAGGGAACGTCCCGTGTGAACCCGGCACGGGGCTCGGGCGTCACAGGAACGGTGCGGTCTCCGGCCCGCACCCCCCAGAGTCCGCATCTCCTCCCCGGGGAAGGCCCATGCGTAGGAAGACCAGTCCCACCAGGACCACCCGCACGGTGCAACTGCTCGCCACAGTCGCCCTGTTCATGGCAGGCACCGGCGTCCTCGCGGGCTGCGGAAGCGAACAGTCCGGCGGTTCGGGAAACAAGGTGCGCGCCACCGGGCAGGCTCCCGGGGCCGCGGCCCGCGCCCGCCGGGTGGCCGGCGCCTGGGACGGGTCGAAGGCCGCCGAGGCGTGGCGCGCCGGTTATCACCCGATGGGCGAGGCGGTCGAGTTGCCCGAGGGTGGCTTCCATGACAAGGCCGACGAACATGCCTACGCGACCCAGAACTTCGTCCTGCGCGGCCGCCTTCCTGTCGCGTCGGAGCGCAGCGGGCGGGTGACGTGGAAGAGCGGCGGCTCGCTGACGCGGCCTCTGCTGGGGGCGCGGGAGGCGTACGAGAGGTTCGCCGGCGGCGGCAATGACGGACCGCACCTCACCGTGACCGGGGCGCGGTTGGGCGAGATGACGCTGGCCACCAGCCGTGGCCCGGCGACCGTCCCGGCCTGGCTGTTCACCCTGGAGGGCTACGACAGCCCGCTCAGGAGCGTCGCCGTCGGCCCGTCGAAGCTCCCCAGGCCGCCGGTCGGGCCGGCCGCGGGGTCGCCCAGCGGCGAACTGTGGGAGCTGCGCAGCCTGGTCGAGGTGGCCGGCGACGGCCGGTCCGTCACCGTGATCGGCAACCACGGCGCCTGCGACGACGGCCCGGTCGTCCATGTGCTGGAGACGGACGGCAGCGTGGTGCTGTCCGGCTCCGTCGCCGGGGGAACGGACGGTCCCTGCACCGCACAACTGCTCGGCAGGGAAGTGGCCGTGACACTGGACCGGCCGGTCGGCGATCGCGTCCTGCTGGACGCCGCCACGGGCCGGCCCGTGGCGTACGGGGGCCCGCACGGGCCGTCGCCGAGCTGGAGTTGACGAGCGGTCGGCGTCAGTTCCCCGGCTGTGCGCGGGCGATGAGTACGGCCACGTCGTCGTGGTTGTCGGGGTGGTGAAGTGTGCGGACGAGCAGGTCGCAGACCTCCTCCAGGGGGCGGGTCGGGTCGTCGAGGAGGCCGAGCATGGTGGCGAGGCGTTCGTCCAGGGAGTGCCGGCGGGTCTCGACGAGACCGTCGGTGTAGAGGACGAGTTCGTCGCCGGGGCCGAGGTCGAAGACGGTGGTGGAGAACTCGACACCGCCCACGCCGAGCGGCGCCCCGGTCGGCAGGTCGAGCAGCTCCGGGCGTGAGCCGACGCGGATGCGGGCGGGCGGCAGATGGCCGGCGTTGGCGATCCGGCACTGGTGCAGCCGGGGGTCGTGGACGGCGTAGAGGCAGGTGGCGATGGAGTGGTCCAGGCCCTCGGTGATCCGGTCGAGGTGTTCCAGCAGCCGTGCCGGATCGAGGTCCAGCGAGGCCAGCGTGTTGGTGGCGGTCCGCAGCCGGCCCATCGTCGCCGCGGCGGTGATACCGCTGCCCATCACGTCGCCCACGACGAGGGCGGTCTTGCCGCCGTCCAGGGGAATGACGTCGAACCAGTCGCCGCCGACCTCGGTGGTGGCGCCGGCGGGCTGGTAGCGAGAGGCGACCTCGAGGCCGCCGGTGACGGACGGGTGGCTGGGCAGCAGGCTGCGCTGGAGCATCAGGGCGGTGTCGCGGGCGTTCTGGTACCAGCGGGCGTTGTCGATCTGCACGGCCGCGCGGGAGGCCAGCTCACGGGCGAGCAGGAGGTCGTCCTCGGTGAAGGGCAGCGGATTGCCGGTGCGTTTGAGGTCGAGGGCGCCCAGCACCTCGCCGCGCGCGATGAGCGGGACGGCCAGGTACGAGTGGACGCCGGCGCGGGCCAGCAGCGCCGCCGCCTCCGGGGAGCGGGCGATGCGGGGCAGGTCCTCGTCCTTGACCTGCGCCACCATGACGGGCCGGCTCGTGCGCACGCACTCCGTGACGAGGCGGTCGGGACCGTAGCGGGCCGGCTGCCCGGGCGGGTCGGCCGCACGCAGGGCGTCCGGTGCGTCGTTCGCCTTGACGGCCAGGGCGCGGATCACCGCCGGCTCGGCGGGGCCGAGGTTGCGGCGGCGGCCGCCCACCACCGCGTCGAGCAGGTCCACGGCCGCGATGTCGGCGAGTTCCGGCACGGCGACGTCGGCGAGTTCCCGGGCGGTGCGGTCCAGGTCCAGCGTGGTGCCGATCCGGGCGGATGCGTCGGCGATGAGCGCCAGGCGCCGTCGCGCGGACTCCGCCTCGAGGCCCGCCCGGTACTTCTCGGTGACGTCCTCGATCGACAGGGCCACGCCCAGCACCGTGCCGAGCGAGTCCTCCAGCCGGTACAGCGACACCGACCAGGCATGGTCCTCGTCCGGGTCGGCCGGGGTGCGGCCGACGGTGGAGTGATCGACGAGCGGCCGGCCGGTCTCCAGGACCCGGCGGGCCGCGGACTCCAGGGTGTCGATCTCGACGAGGGGCAGCACCTCACGCATCGTCCGGCCGGTGTGCTCCTCGGCGGGGACGCCGTTGATCCGCTCCAGCGCCGGGTTGACGGTCACGTACCGCAGACGGGTGTCCAGGACGGCCAGCCCGATCGGCGACTGCGAGATCATCCGCGTCGACAGCGCCACGTCCTGCTCCAGGCTGCGCACGGTCGTCTGGTCGGCGGCGAGCCCCAGGGCGTACACATGCCCCCGGTCGTCGAGCAGCCGCATGTTGCGGAACTCCACCAGCCGGGTGGTGCCGTCCTTGCGCCGGATGGGGAAGGCCCCGGCCCAGCCCTGGCCGGTGGCCATCACATCGGCGAACAGCTTCTTGACCAGGCCGACGTGCTGCTCGTGCACCATCACCCGGGCCGCGTACCGGCCGAGCGCCTCCTGCGCCGGGTAACCGAACAGTTCCTCCGCCTGGGGGCTCCACAGCGCGATCCGGCCCTCGGCGTCGAGTACCACCGAGGCCACGCCCAGCACGTCGAGCAGGCCGCTGGGCCCCAACGACCCGCGGCCCGGTTCTGTCCCGTCGGCCACGGGAGGCCCGGTTGCACCCATCGCACGCACCGCCTTCGCCATCCTCCCGGCACGCGGTCCCCCGTGCCGACTTGCTCGTTGTACCGCGCTCAACCATCTCTCTTACGCCACGACGGCCCTTCTCCACCATCCCTCAACACGACCGTTGTCGTCCGGCGAAGCGCCAGGGAGCGGTCGCCGAGCCGACAGCTCGCGTTTCTCCATTGGTCTGTACATGACTACCTGATCGGGCCACACTGATGCGCCGAGCGCGCCCCCACCCCCCGATCGAGGAGCCGACCATGCCCCTGCGCACCCGGCAACGTTGTCATGCCGCCCTGACCGGCCTCGCCGCCTTCGCTCTCGCCACCGCCGCCGTCCTGTCCGCCGCCCCGTCCGCCACGGCCGCCGACACCTGGACCGAGGCCGGCTCCGACCGCGCCGATCCGCTGACCGAGAGCCAGGGTCTGACCTCCGTCGAGGTCCCGGCCGGAAGCCCCAACCGCTACACGGGAATCGGCACGATCCCCGCCGGTGTCGGCAGCCGCGGCTGGAACCACGTCGGCGACCCCGACGCCTCCTACGGGGGCTTCTACATCGAGCCGTACCAGCGGGACTCGGGCACCACGAAGATGTTCCGGGTGCAGGCCCCCGGCGGCACCTGGTCGGAGTACGTGCACACGCTCAGTGCCGGGGAGGCGCTGAACAACTCCTGGGTCGCCGTCTCACCGGGCGGACAGTGGATGCTCGCGGGCGAGTGGGGCACCATGAACCGTCTGCTGGTCTTCCCGACCCCGGGCGTCAACCCGGGCACCTCCCCGGCGGCGAACCTCCCGCAGGCCTCCACCGTCCACCTCGACCACGCCGTGCGTGACGTGCAGGGCTGCGACTTCGTGAGCGCCACTCGCCTGCTGTGCTCCTCGGACGACCCGGCCGGCACGCTCTTCGGCATGACCAAGCCGCTGCTCCAGATCGACCTGTCGGCCGAGCCGAACGGCACGGCCGACGTGACCGGCCATGTCACGGCCCTGCGGCAGCTCCCCTTGCGCAGCGGCTGCTCGGGCACGTTCGAGACGGAGGGCATCGACTACGACCGCCGCACCGGCACTCTGCGCGTGATCGTCCTGTCGCCGGGCTTCTGCATCCTGACGGACAGCGTGACGTACCGCTTCACGAAGAGCTGACCCGTCGGACCGAGCGACGCTCCTCTCGGGGCTGTGCGTCCCGGAATGTGGTGGTTTTCTTGGAGTGCGGCGCGGTGTCGCGGGGGAACTCGCTGCGGTACCGCAGCGCGGCCACGAGAGGAGCGATCAGGATGGACAGTGAGCGACTGCACCCGGAGTCCGTCTCGGTGGAGATCAGCGGATGCAGCAAGGAGGACGCCCGGATCGTGTTCGACACGCTGTGCGCGTGCTTCGCCTCGGACCGGTGCTCCGACGACGTGCCGCAGGAGTGGCACCAGACCCGGCCGACGGTGTGGCTGGGCACGTTCGACGTCGCCGAACCGCACGAGGGCGCCCGCCCGGCCGGCCGGCTCACGTCCTCCGTGGAGGCCGACGTGCAGGGTGGCTACTGGGCCATCGACCGCTTCCGCACCACCCTGAACGACCTGTTCACGGTGCGCGACCTCTGCACGGCCTCCGGCGACCAGGAGCGGGAACTGCACGTACGGCTGGAAAGCAGGTGACCTGGCTCTCCCTTGTTGTGCAACTAGTTGCATAAACCGTGCGCGGTGCTCTACAACTACGGGCACGACACCGCGCACGGAGGGGCCATGAGCCGTTACCCGCATCTGCTGAGCCCGCTCGACCTGGGCTTCACCACCCTGCCCAACCGCGTCCTGATGGGCTCCATGCACGTCGGCCTGGAGGAGGCCGAGCGCGGCTTCGAGCGCATGGCGGAGTTCTACGCCGCCCGGGCGCGCGGGGGAGTGGGCCTGATCGTCACCGGCGGTATCGCACCCAACGATGACGGACGGCCGTACGAGGGCGGCGCCAAGCTCACCACCGACGCGGAGGCCGAGCAGCATCGGGGCATCACCGAGGCCGTCCACCGCGAGGGCGGCCGGATCGCGATGCAGATCCTGCACTTCGGGCGGTACGCCTACCACCAGAACCTCGTCGCACCCAGCCCCGTACAGGCCCCGATCAGCCCCTTCCCGCCCCGTGAGCTCACCGACGACGACGTCGAGCGGACCATCGACGACTACGCCCGCGCCGCCCGCCTCGCCCGGCAGGCCGGCTACGACGGCGTCGAGATCATGGGCTCCGAGGGCTACCTCATCAACGAGTTCATCGCCGCGCAGACCAACCACCGCACCGACCGCTGGGGCGGCTCGTACGAGAACCGCATGCGCTTCCCGGTCGAGATCGTCCGGCGGGTGCGCGAGGCGGTCGGCGAGGACTTCATCGTCATCTACCGGCTGTCCATGCTGGACCTCGTGCCCGGCGGCTCCACCCTCGACGAGGTGATCACCCTCGCGAAGGCCGTCGAGGCCGCCGGAGCGACCATCATCAACACCGGCATCGGCTGGCACGAGGCACGGATCCCGACCATCGCCACCTCCGTGCCGCGCGGCGCGTACACCTGGGTCACCAAGCGGTTGATGGGCGAGGTGGCGGTCCCGCTCGTGACCACCAACCGCATCAACACCCCCGAGCTCGCCGAGGAGTTGCTCGCCGACGGCTGTGCCGACATGGTGTCGATGGCCCGCCCGATGCTCGCCGACCCCGACTTCGTCGCCAAGGCGGCGGCCGGCCGCCCCGAGGCCATCAACACCTGCATCGGCTGCAACCAGGCCTGCCTCGACCACACCTTCAGCGGGCAGATCACCTCCTGTCTGGTCAACCCGCGCGCCTGCCACGAGACCGAGCTGGTGCTCTCCCCGACCAGGCGGCGCAAGCGCGTGGCCGTCGTCGGCGCCGGCCCCGCCGGGCTCGCCTGTGCCGTGAGCGCGGCCGAACGCGGCCACGACGTCATGCTGTACGACGCGGGGAGCGAGATCGGCGGGCAGCTCAACGTCGCCCGCAGGGTCCCCGGCAAGCAGGAGTTCGACGAGACGCTGCGCTACTTCCGCCACCAGCTCGACGCGCACGGCGTGGCCGTACGGCTGAACACGCGGGTGACCTCCGACGATCTCGCCGAGTACGAGGAGGTCGTCGTCGCCACCGGCGTCACCCCGCGCACCCCGGACATCCCCGGCGTCGACCACCCGAGTGTCGTCGGCTACCTCGACGTGCTGCGCGACGGCGCCCCCGTCGGCGAGCGCGTCGCGATCCTCGGCGCGGGCGGCATCGGCTTCGACGTCGCCGAGTTCCTCACCGACGGCGGCGACAAGGCGCACGAGGACCCGGCGACGTACTTCCGCCACTGGGGCGTCGACATGACCTATGACGGGCCCGGCGGCCTCGCCGCCCCCGAGCGGCCCGCGCCGCCGCGCACCGTCCACCTGCTCCAGCGCAAGACCACCAAGGTCGGCGCGGGCCTGGGCAAGACCACCGGCTGGATCCACCGCACCGAGCTCAAGCACCGCGGCGTCAGCATGGTCCCGGGCGTGCGCTACGACCGCATCGACGACGCCGGTCTGCACATCACCGTCGGCGACACCAGCACCGTGCTGGAGGTCGACACCATCGTGCTGTGCACCGGTCAGGAGCCGCGGCGGGACCTCTACGAGGAGCTGCTCGCGGCAGGTCGCAGTGTGCACCTCATCGGCGGTGCCGACGTGGCCGCCGAACTGGACGCCAAGCGCGCCATCAAGCAGGGCACCGAGCTGGCGGCCACGCTGTAGGTCCCGGGGGCGTCCCTAGGATGACCCCCATGTCACTCCCGCACGCGATTCTCACCGCCCTGCTCGAAAAGCCGTCCTCGGGGCTGGAGCTGACCCGCCGGTTCGACAGGTCGATCGGCTACTTCTGGTCGGCGACGCATCAGCAGATCTATCGCGAGCTGGGAAAACTGGAGGCCGAAGGCCTGATCCGGGCCCTGCCGGCCGAGCAGCCGGTCCGCGGGCAGAAGAAGAGTTACGAGGTTCTGCCCGCGGGCCGCGCCGAACTGGCCCGCTGGACCGCCGCCGCGCAGGACCCCAAGCCGCACCGCGACACACTGCTGCTGCGGCTGCGCGCCGCGGCCATGGTCGGCACCGCAGGGCTGGAAGCCGATCTGCGCCGCCATCTCGACCTGCACCGGCAGCAGTTGGCCGAGTACGAGAAGATCGAGCAGCGCGACTTCCCGCCCGGCAAGGACAGCGCCCAGGATCGGCTCCAGCACCTCGTGCTGCGGGCGGGCATCGACCTGGAGACCTTCTGGACGCAATGGCTCGAGCACGCACTGGCGGAGTTCGCCGAACTGCCGGGCCGCGACGCGAAGTGAGCGCGGACGAGCCTCAGAGCCGGTTCAGAGCCGGTAGGGCTTCGAGCGGCGGCGCAGGAACCAGGCCGCTGCGATGACACCGGTGCCCACCAGCGCCCCGCCCGCCACCAAGGTGATGGTGCCGTAGTCCCTGGTCGAGCCGCCGACCCCGCCGACCACACCGCGCGACGGCGAGGACGTCGTCGAGATCGTGGGCGTGGAGCCGGAGGAGACGATGACGGACTGGGTGCCGGCGGTGTTGTTGTTCGAGCACATGACGATGACGGTGTACGTACCGGGGCTGACGTTCGACCAGGCCGCGGACTGCAGACCGCTCGAGCCCGACAGCGACACCTGGCGGCCCTCGGCGAAGGTCGCCTGGTTGCTGTTGAGGAGCGAGGCGGTGCCCCAGCTGCCGTTGATCTGGGTGCACGCGCTGGTCGTCACCGAGACCGTCGAGCCGGCCGTGCTCACCGAGATCCCGTTGACCGCGACGGCCGGTCCGGCGGCCAGGGCCAGTGGCAGTGCGGCGGCGGCTGCGGTCAGCCCGGAGCGGAGAAGTGGCTGAGAAGTAGGCATGGGACTGTCCTCCGGCGGCACGGTTGGCGGTACATCCCTTGCGCCGCCTGGGGTCGGGAAACGCCCGTGCTGCCTCAGTGGCAGCCAACGTGGCCCCGGCCCGCCCCGCATGCGGGCATCCCCCGTGCAGGTGACGTAATCCACCATCCGGCTCAGACGGGTGGCTCACGGCCTTGCGGCAGCGCCCGTCGTGACCGTCCGTTCCGCCGAGAAGCCGCCCCAGGTGCCGTCCGGGAGCCTGGCCCGGATTCGCACCCGATGGGTCACCCCGGTCTCCCGGCCCAGGTAGAAGCTGTACGTCGCCCGGTCGCGCGGCGCCGTCCCGCCCCAGACGAGGGAGGTGGCCGGACGGCCGTCGAGGTGGACCTGGTACTCCGTGATCACCCCGTCGGCCTCGGGCGGCACCCAGGACAGGTCGATGTGGTACGCCCCGTCGGCGCGCCGGGTCGTCGCCCGGAACCCGGTGGGCGCAGTGCCGCGCCCGTCGTCCGTGCCCGGTGCGGTGGTGAGCCGGACGACCCGGCTCGCGGACGAGACACGGCCGGCTGCGTCCCGCGCGCGCACGGTGAAGGAGTAGCGGGTGCCGGGTCTGAGCCCGGTCACCATGGTCGCGGTCTGCGCCCCGCTCACGCTGTGGATCTTCGTGGCGCCCTGATGGATGTCGTACGAGGCCACTCCACGATCGTCCGTCGAGGCGGCCCACGACAACTGGACGGCCCGGTTGCCGACGGCCCGTCCCTGCGCCGCGCCGGGCCGCGACGGGGCCGAGCGGTCGACCGGGCCGACGGCGGGTGTGGTGGCCCGGACCCCCCGGCTGGGCGGCCCGAGCCGCCCGTCCGTGTCGCGCGCCCGCACGGTGAAGACGTATGCCGTCGACGGGGTGAGGCGGGTGACGTCGGCCATGTGCGCGGAGCCGGGCACCTCCTTGACCTTGGTGGCGTTCCGGTACACCTCGTAGGCGCTGATGCCGGAGGACACCGCGTTCCACATCACATGGACGCTCGTCGCGCTCCCTGCCGTGGCGGTCACCCCCGTCGGCGCCCCGGGCAGCCTGCCGTCGTCGGCCGCTCCTGTGCCGCCCGCGCCGCAGGCGGAGACCAGCAGCAGCGTGCCGCAGACGAGGGCAGCGGGAACGGGGACGCGTCGCACCTCTGGGCCTCCGCTGACGGAGTGACGGCACTGGTCCGGACCAATATGGCGCGGCTGGTGCGATCACATCAAGAGGGCGGCGGGTGCCGGGCAGGCCGCGCGGTTACGTATGCTGAAGTTTCTCGCGGCTGAACTCTCCCTGAGGATCGGGGAGTTCATGCCGATGGCGCGGACCGCTGTCGTCGCTGATCCCGCGCCGGCACGGGCGGCCGGGCGGCCGGAGCCGACACCGGCTCGGGCGCCCGGCCCCTGGTGGACAGTTCGGGGCGCGCGCGCCATTTCCGGCCTCTTCGGGTGGCAGTGTGATCGCATCGGCAGCAGATTGGGGCCGAATGTCCCTCAGTGTCCCCCAGCAGAGAGTCTCTTATCGTGCGTGTCCAGCACTTCACGCTCGCCGCGGCAGGCGCCGCCCTGCTCGCCACGACCGTGTCCACCCCCGTCCATCCCGATCCGGACTTCGCCATACGGCACCAGCGGACGACCGTGCCGCACGAAGGCACCGTGACGGCCGCCGACCTGCTGGCCAAGGTGAGGGACTGCACCCCCGTTTCGAACGGCCGCTACCGCACCGACCGCGACACCGCGGCCACCGTCCCCGTCTGCGGCACACACGATGCCGTCTTCTGGAAGGCGGACATGGACATCGACTGCGACGGCCGCCCCGGCATCCACTGCAACAGCGCCACCGACCCGTACTTCCTCCCCAGTACGGCCTTCCAGCAGTCCGACGGACGCTACTTGGACGCCGAGCGCCTGCCCTACGTCGTCGTGCCCATGCCGAGCGACATCTGGAACTACCGCGACCACGGCGTACGCGGCGGATCGGTGGTCGCCGTCGTCTACCGCGACCAGGTGCAGTACGCGGTCGTCGGTGACACCGGGCCGGCCGACATCATCGGCGAGGCGTCGTACGCCACCGCCGCGGCGCTCGGTATCCCGCCCGACCCGCGGGCCGGCGGCACGGACTCCGGTGTCACCTACATCGTCTTCAAGGACTCCCAGGCCTCACCCATCGAGAGCCACGAGGCCGCAGTCTCGGAAGGGGAGCGGCTGGCGCGCCAGTTCGTCGGGGGATCCTGATCCGCCGTCAGACGGCCGACCAGCCGTCGTCGACGGGCAGGATCGCCCCGTTGATGTTGCTCGCCGCGTCCGAGGCGAGGAACACGATCGCGGCGGCCTGCTCCTCGGGCTGGGCCAGACGGCCGACGTTGACGAAGTGCGGGCCCAGAGCCGCGGGCCCGTGGGCGTCGGCCTCGGCCTCCACGACGATGCCGGTCTGCGTGCCGCCCGGCGCGATGGCGTTCGCCCGGATGCCCTGCTTGCGGTACATCACGGCGAGGGACTTCGTCAGGCCCACCACCCCGTGCTTGGACGCCGTGTACGCGGCACCCGCGGCGCTGCCCCGCAGACCGGCCTCGGAGGCGGTGTTGACGATCGCGCCCCGGCCGGCCGCGAGCATGTGCGGCAGCACAGCCCGGGTGAGCAGGAAGGGCGCGGTGAGGTTGACCCGTATGACCCGCTCCCACTCCGCGTCGCCGACGTCCGCGAGTGCCGACATCCGGTCCATGATCCCGGCGTTGTTCACCAGGACGTCCACCCCGCCGAAGCGCTCGACCGTGGTCTGCGCGACCCGGTCCACCACGGCCTGCTCGCTCAGGTCGCCCGTGACGGCGACGGCCGTGCCGCCCGCCTGCTCGATCTCCTTGACGGTGGTGTCCGCGCCCTCGGCGTCGAGGTCCGCCACCACGACCCGGGCCCCTTCCCCGGCGAAGGCCAGGGCGGCGGCGCGCCCGATGCCCGAGCCCGCTCCGGTGACGATGACGCTGCGGCCGTCCAGTCCAGTGGTCATGGGTGTGCTCCTAAGGGGTGAGGGGAGGGGCGCCGGGCCCGGTGCGGTCCACCGTACGACTTATTGTCTGTGAGTGACATAAAATCGTGGTGGAGAATTCCGGAGGACCGAACACCGGCGCCGGAGGAACAGATGACTGCAGCCCGCGGACGGACGGGCCGACCGCCCCTGACCGAGGAACGCAAGGCCGAGATCCGGCTGGAGATCGCCCGGGCGGCGGTCGATCTGTTCGTGCGTCAGGGGGTCACCGCGACCACCGGCGAGCAGATCGGGCAGGCCGTCGGCGTCTCGGCGCGAACCGTGTGGCGGTACTTCCCGAGCAAGGAGAACTGCGTACGTCCCCTGTTCTCGGCCGGCATCGACCTGATCGCCGCATGCCTGCGCGACTGGCGGCCCGGGCAGCCCCTCGTGGCGGCCCTGGAGCGGGCGTTCAGCACCGGGCAGGAACGGGTGACCGGGACCGAAGGCGCCACGCTGGGGGCGCTGGTACGCCTGACCCGGACGGAGCCGGGCCTGCGCGCGGTGTGGCTCCAGACCTACGATGAGGCCGAGCCGGCCTTCGCCCGCGCCCTCGCCGAACGGGCCGGGCTGCCCGCCGACGACCTGCGGCCGGCGATCCAGGCGGCGATGCTCAACGCCGCCCTGCGCGCCGCGGTCGAGCACCATGCCTGGCGCACCGCCGACGCGGCCACCGACCGCCGCACGGCGCAGACCGAGCTGGCCGGTGCCGTGCGCTCGGCTGTTGCGCTGGCGGCGGAGGGGATCACCTGACCGGCATGCCGGTCGATGGGGAGGAGGGAACTGGCCCCCCTGTGGGCGTGGGCGTCACACCTTCCGGTACGTGTACGCCTCCCCGGCCGCCGCCTCCACCGCGTCGAGGTCGGCTCCGGTGGCCGCTGTGACGACCGCGGCGATGGCACCCTCGACGAACGGCGCGTCCACCAGGCGGGCGCCGGTGGGGAGTTCGTCGCCCTCGGCGAGGAGCGCCTTCACGGTGAGGACGGCACTGCCGAGGTCGGCGAGGACGGCGACCCCGGCACCGCGGTCCACGGACGCGGCCGCGGCGGAGATCAGCTCCGCGCTGGTACCGAGCTCACCGCCCTCGGTGCCGCCGGCCGGGGCGACGGGCACCGCCGTGCCGCCGCCCGACAGCGCCTTCGCCAGCTCGGCAACGGACGCGGCCACCTGCGCGCTGTGCGACACCAGCACGATCCCGACCAGCTTCGCGTCACTCATCGGCGGCCTCCACGAGCCCCGCGATGAGCAGCGCCGACGAAGTGGCGCCCGGGTCCTGGTGCCCGATGCTCCGCTCGCCGAGATAGCTCGCCCGGCCCTTGCGGGCCTGCAACGGAGTCGTCGCCAGGGCGCCCTGCTCGGCGGCGGCCCGTGCCGCGCCGAAGGAGTCACCGAGCGCGTCCACCGCCGGCACCAGCGCATCGATCATCGTCTTGTCGCCGGGCGCGGCGCCACCGAGCTGCATCACCGCGTCCACGCCCGCCCGCAGCGCCTCGGCGAGCTGTTCCTCGCCGACCTCGGCCGCGTCCCCGAGCGCCTTGCCGGTCCGCCGCAGCAGCGTGCCGTACAGCGGCCCGGAGGCACCGCCGACCGTCGAGATGAGCTGCCGCCCGGCCAGCATCAGGATCGCGCCGGGCGTGTCCGGGGCCTCCTTCTCCAGCGTCGCGATCACTGCGGTGAACCCGCGCTGGAGATTGCTGCCGTGGTCGGCGTCCCCGATGGGGGAGTCGAGGGCCGTGAGCCGTTCCGCCTCGCGGTCCACGGATGCGGCGGTCGCCGTCATCCAACGGCGGAAGAAGTCGGCGTCGAGCACTGGATCTCCTTGCGTGGTAGGTACGGCGTGGTAGGTACGGTGATCGCCTGGACCGCCTCGTCACCCACCCCACCGCAGGCCCGGCGTCCGCACCGGCGCGTCCCACAGTCGCAGCAGTTCCTCGTCGATCTGGCAGAGGGTGACCGAGGCACCCGCCATGTCGAGGGAGGTGACGTAGTTGCCGACGAGGGTGCGGGCGACGGCGACCCCGCGCTCGGCCAGCACCCGCTGCACCTCGGCGTTGAAGCCGTACAGCTCCAGCAGCGGTGTCGCCCCCATGCCGTTGACCAGGACCAGGACGGGATTGCGCGGCGCGAGGTCCTCCAGGACGGCGTGCACCGCGAAGTCGGCGATCTCCCGCGAGGTCATCATCGCCCGCCGCTCCCGGCCGGGCTCCCCGTGGATGCCGATGCCCAGCTCCAGCTCGCCGGGCGGCAGATCGAAGGTGGGGGTGCCCTTCGCGGGTGTCGTGCACGCGCTCAGCGCCACGCCGAAGCTGCGGGAGGCCTCGTTGACCTGCCGGGCGATCGCCTCGACCCGCTCCAGCGGCTGGCCCTCCTCGGCGGCGGCCCCGGCGATCTTCTCCACGAACAGCGTCGCGCCCGTCCCGCGCCGCCCGGCCGTGTAGAGGCTGTCGGTGACCGCCACGTCGTCGTTGACCAGCACCTTGGCGACCTGGATGCCCTCGTCCTCGGCGAGCTCGGCCGCCATGTCGAAATTGAGCACGTCACCGGTGTAGTTCTTCACGACGAACAGCACCCCGGCCCCGCTGTCCACGGCCGCCGCCGCCCGCAGCATCTGGTCCGGCACCGGCGACGTGAAGACCTCCCCGGGGCAGGCCGCCGACAGCATGCCGGGCCCGACGAACCCGCCGTGCAGCGGCTCGTGCCCCGAGCCGCCACCGGAGACGAGCGCCACCTTCCCGGCGACGGGCGCGTCCCGCCGTACGATCACCCGGTTCTCCACGTCGACGGTCAGCTCGGGATGCGCCGCCGCCAGGCCCCGCAGTGCATCGGCGACGACGGTCTCCGGGACGTTGATGAGCATCTTCACGGGTGCCTCCTGGGGATCTTGGCAGTCGGACCCCGACCTGCGTTTTAGCTGGTCAGGGGGGTGACCTCAGTTGTTGATCTGGGCGGTTCCTGGCGCTCGGAAGCAGGTTCTGGCGATGGTGAGCCGACGTGGGCCGGCTGGGTGCCACTGTCCGCAGTATCGACCTTGCGGCAGCGAAGGTCACGTGTGCCCACCACGGGGGTGCAATCGCCGTACGCGCGTGGCGAGGCTGGTACCAGGGCGCCGAGGCTGCCGCGAGGGTCCCGGTCCGGTGCGCCGGTGAAGGGTGAGGGTGCGTCAGGTGCAGCGCTGCCCCGGGGCTGTCCTATGGATTTTGGTTGATCCATAGGAGTGCACGGACCAGGTCCGGGTCATTTCGCTGTCTGACAGCTCTGTGGTCGGTCATACGGTGGTGTGCCAGAGCAGATGGTGGCCACCAGACAGCAGCCAGGCCGGGAGTAGCGATGCGTCCAACCAATCTCACCGGCGAGTCGGCCGAATACGTCGGCGCCCGCGAGGAACTGCGGCAAGCCGAGATCGAGCTGATGCGCCATCGTGAACGCGTCGCCGACCTGCGTCGCCGGTTGCCACTGGGCCCGGTCGTCGATGACTACGAGTTCGAGGAGGGGCCTGCTGATCTGCAGGCTGGTGACGCGCCGGCGCAGACTGTGCGCCTGGGCGAACTGTTCACTCGGCCCGGGCGTGACCTGGTCGTCTACCACCTCATGTATGGCAAGAAGCAGACCGAGCCGTGCCCCATGTGCACGATGTGGTGCGACGGGTTCAACGGAGTGGCCCACCACATCGCGCAGAACGTCGACCTCGCGATCGTCGCCGCAGCCGACCTGTCCACGCTCCGCGCACACGCCCGAAACCGGAGGTGGACGAATCTGCGTCTGCTCAGCGCCGGGTCCAGCACCTTCAAATACGACCTGGGCAGCGAGGACGCCGAGGGCAACCAGGACTCGACGGTGTCGGTGTTCACCCGCGACGACAACGGGTCGGTGCGCCACTTCTACTCGGCGCACCCCCGGATGTCCGACGACATCGACCAGCGAGGCATCGACTTGCTCAGCCCGGTATGGCACATCCTCGACCTGACCCGCCAAGGCCGGGACAACTGGCTCGCCGCACTCGACTACCAGAGGCCGTAAGGTCCGGCATACGTGCTGGGGCCGGCCGCCGGCCGGCCGGGAACTGCCCGTATGCGCCGGGCCACGGTGAGGTCGGGGCGGCCGTGGATCTCGGGCTCACTCGCAGGTGATCTCGTCCCGCGGGGTGTATCGGGTGCGGAACGGTTCCCGGTTCACTTCCCGGCCGTCGTTGTAGAAGACCCGCTCCACGGTGACGTCGAAGCCCTCGAGCGGGGTCTGCGGCACGCATTCCTTGTCGGTGCTCACCTTGTGCGCCGGCTGTTTCACGCTGGTGCGTGGCCCCTTGACCGACTTGATCTCGTCGTACTTCTTCGTGCCGAGGAAAGTGACGGTCACGGAGGTGTCCGTGGACTCGGCCTGGATGTACATGGCGTTGCCGGAGTCGTTGGTGAACCTGAGGTCGAGGCTGCCCCAGGCGACCGTCGCCTCGCGGCCCTCGGGGTAGCGCTCGATGTAGAAGGAGTGGGCGCCGTACTCCACGGGCTCGACCCCGGCGAAGAACATCGCGTTGAAGACGGTCGTGGCCACGGCGGAGACACCGCCGCCGGACGCCTTGGTGAACTGGTCGTCGAGGATCATGATGCCCTCGACGAAGCCGTTGGCCTCGGTGCGTTCGCCGACGGTCCGGTTGAAGCTCCAGGTCTCGCCCGGCAGGACGACGGAGCCGTTGATGAGTTCCACGGCCCGGCCGATGTTCTTCGTGCGGTAGGCGGCCGGTTCGAAGTTGACGGTGAAGGAGGACATCTTCTCCGTCAGTCCCAGCTGCGCCGCGTTCTCGCGCGTCACCTCCGGCTGGGTCCTGCGGGTGGCCACTTCGCCGGTGCGGGCGGTGCCCGACTTGGTGAGCAGCGGCAGCACGGCCTTGCTCAGCGCCTTGTCGGTGACCTCCAGGCCGGCCCTGGCGTCGTCGGCCACTACGACCTTGTCGCCGTCGAGGCGCAGCCTGGCGTTCTCGGCCTTGCCGGTGATGTCGGCGATGGGGTCGGCCACCGCGGGAGCGGCGCGCAGGCCCTCGGCGTCGAGCTTCGGCGTCAGCCTGCCGGTGCCGTCCGGCCGCATCGTCAGGTGCTCGCCCAGGACGGCCGGGCTGATCGTGAACCGTTTGCCGCCCGCGGTGAGCGTGACGGGCGCCGACATGGCCGGCTGTGCGAACCCGCGCATCGCTCGCCGCACCTGCTCCGCGGTGACCTTCGGCTTGGTCTCTCGGGCGGGCAGGACCGTGACCGAGTCGGCCTTGCCGCGCAGGAAGGAGGTGCGCAGGGGGCCGACCGCGGCATCCACGTCCAGCGCGTACCCGCTGCGCGGAGCGACCTGCTCGGCTTGGCCGTCCGCGAAGGTGATCGCGCCGTCGCGGACCTTCTGGTCGAGTGTCTTCGCCAGTTTCCCGAGGACGGCGCGGGCCTTGTCCTCGTCGACGCGTACGACCGGCTCGATGTCACCGCCCGTACGAAAAAGTCCGCCGATCATGCTGAAGGGATCGTTGCCGGTGCGCGTCGCCCGGTCAACGGTCTGCTGAGCGTCGAAGGTGAGTCCGGCCTGCTGCGGATCGACCGCGCCCGTGCGGTCGCCGACTTTCACGGCCAGCTCATGTGAGCCGGCCGCCGCCAAGTGCTTCTCCAGCTTCCTGGTGGCCTCTGCACGGCTCAGGTCCCCGATGTCCACACCGCGCACCGTCGTGCCCGCCTCGATCTCACCGCCTGTGAGCAGCAGCCCGGCGAGATACAGACCGCCGACGCCGAGGGTCAGCACACCGCCGGCCAGGGCGAGGGGCGGAACGGAGGCAATTCGCGGAACGGAGGTTATTCGGGGGCGCATGAGCCTCCTGGAAAGTCGTTAGGACGGTGCACCCGATGACGCAACGCTGTGTGCAGGGCAAGCACCCCAACCTACCCGCAATCGGGCGATAAACGTGTATGTTCCATGTCACGCCAGGCGCCGGAGGCGCTGCTCCTGGGGCGGGCAGCTCCAAAGGGGCCGCCCG
Organism: Streptomyces sp. F001; assembly: GCF_004187715.1. Taxonomy (GTDB): domain Bacteria; phylum Actinomycetota; class Actinomycetes; order Streptomycetales; family Streptomycetaceae; genus Streptomyces; species Streptomyces flavusporus. The sequence continues at coordinate 182,398 of NZ_QZWF01000002.1, forward strand.
CCTCTTCCGCTGCCCCGCCGTCGCGATCTCCCGGTCGACCGCGCTGCCGTCGAGGGCGTGAGCGTGCCCCCTTACCGCCCCGCCGCCTCCCGGGCGATGTCCTCGAACCGAGCGCCCATCGCCGCGGCAAGGGCATTGGCGGCCGACAGCGGGCGGACCATGACCATCAGGTCGTCGATCCTCCCGTCCTCGTCGACGTGCAGGAAGTCGCAGCCCTGGATCTGCTTTCCGGAGACCGTGGCGGTGAAGACGAGGGCGTGGTCGCGGCCGTCGGGGTGGGTGAACTCCCGTACATAGGTGAAGTCCTCGAATACCTCGGACACGGCGCGCAGGATCGCGGCGGTGATCGCCTTGCCGGTGTACGGCTTGAAGACGACGGGGCTGGTGAAGACGACGTCGTCGGCCAGTAGCGCCTCCATGGCGTCGACGTCCTTGCTTTCGACCGCCTTGCGGAAGGGGTGCATGTGATCGCCTCTCTCATGGACTAATGCAACTTGTTGCATAACTGAGCGTAGGGGAGTCAGGGCATCTTCGGAAGGAGTCGGTGCACCGTGTGCCGACCGGTTCGAGCGGTCCCAGGTCATCCCCGATGTACACGGTCCACCAGGATGTCGATCACCAGGGGGGTGCGCGGGCCGAAGCTGAGGAGGACGCCGTCCTCGAGGGTGACGATGCGGCGGTTCATGCCGGCCGGGGTCTCGCGGATGCCGGGGACGTCGAGGAGGCCGTCGATGCCACCGACCGATTCCAGCCCCTTGCTCATCATCAGGATCACCTCGGGCTGGGCCTTGACCAGGGCCTCGCTGGTCAGCGGAGTGAACGGCTTGTCCAGGCCGGACGCGACGCCCGCATCCACCGCGCCCGCGGCCTCGATCAGCGAGTCGGCCCCCGAGCCCTTCCCGCCCATGAGGTAGACGGCCGCGCTGCCGCGCATGTAGAGGAAGGCCACTGTCGGACGGCTGCCCTCGGGGACGGCCGCCCTGGCCGCCGCGAGGTCCTTGCCGATACGGGAGTCGAGGGCCTTGCCCGCCTCGGGGACGCCGAGGGCTGCGGCGATCCGGGTCGTCCGGGTGGAGACGTCGGCCAGTTCGGTGGCCGGATCGAGCACGACGACGGGGATGCCGGCGTCACGGATCTGGTCGATCACCTCCTGCGGCCCCGTGTCGGTGTCGGCGAGGACGACGGTGGGACGCAGGGAGAGCACGCTCTCCGCACTCACGTCGTGCGCCTTGGTGACCAGGGGCAGGTCCTTCGCCTCCTCGAAGGTGGCCGTGATGTCGCGCCCCACCACCCGGTCGCCGAGCCCGAGGGTGAAGACGATCTCCGCCACGCCGCCGTTGAGCGGCAGGATCCGGGAGGCGTCCCTGACGGTGACCTTCCGTCCGTCGGAGGAGTCGACCGTGACGGGCAACTCCGGTGTGGGCGGCTCCCCTTCGAGCGGTACGAGGGAGTTCCCCGCCAGTTGCTTCTGTGCCGCCGCGGCACGCTCGCTCGCGGAGGCCGGTGACGCGTCCGCCCCCGCGGAACCCGAGCCGCCTCCGCACGCCGCCGTCACCAGCGCGACAACCAGAGCGAGGGTGGCGGCAGCCCGCCGTCGCGGGGGGCGGTGGGGTCTTCCGGGTGCGCGCATGGCTCGGCCCTTTCCTCTCGGCTGGCATACAGATGATCAGTAGTTTAGGTTAGCCTCACCTAAGTTATCGTGTGGTGGGGGTTTCCATGGCATGGTCAAGTGGCCTGCACAGCAGGCGAGTTGGGTGGCTGCCGGTGGCTGCCGCCTCGGTGGTGCTGGCGCTGACGACGTCCCCAGCGGTCGCCGCGGGGGCGTCGGCGACGGGCCCCGAGGAGCAGAAACTCACCGTCTCCAAGGCCTCCGGCCTCGATCCGGCGGGCGAGACGGTGACCGTGTCCGGCTCCGGCTACAACACCGAGAAGGGCATCTACGTCGCCTTCTGCGTGGACAACGGCCCCGGCAAGACGCCCACGCCGTGCGTGGGCGGGGTGGACATGTCCGGCGAGTCCGGGGCGTCCGCGTGGGTCTCCTCCAACCCGCCGTCGTACGGGGAGGGGCTGGCCAAGCCCTATGAGGGCAGTGGGCACAAGGGCTCGTTCGGTGTGCAGATCAAGGTGCGCGCCAAGGACGCCAACACCGACTGCACCAAGTCCGGCGTCACCTGCGCCGTCATCACCCGCAACGACCACACGCGGGGCGGCGACCAGAGCCAGACGGTACGGATTCCGGTCACCTTCGGCGACAGCGGCGGGGGTGCGTCCGCCGATGACTCCCCGGCGGCCACTGCGAGCGCGTCCACCCCTGGCGGGGATACGGATGCCGCCGCCGACACCGACGAGAGCGCTTCGGACGGCCCGCTGGCCGGCACCGGTTCGGACCTCGCGGTGCCGCTCGGGCTCACCGCCGCCGGGCTGGTCGCCGCCGGAGTCGGCACCTGGTACTGGGCGCGCCGGCGGCGTGGGGGACATGCGGGCTGACGTCGACGTCATCGTCGTACTGCAGAGAAAGGCTTGAACGTGAAGGCGAGGAAAAGACCCGGCGCCGTCGTCCTGACGGGCGCTGCCCTGTTCGCGCTGCTGAGCCCGGGCGTGGCGGTCGCACAGGACGGGGACGCGTTCCCGCGCGAGGTGTCCGGCGGCTATGCGAGCTGGGCCACGACCGCCACCGTGCTGACGGACCAGGGTGTGTCCCTGAAGGCCGGTGAAGGCGTACAGGGTTCCGCGAACCGGACCTGGTTCCCGGCCACCGGCGGCGGCACGGACCCGGAAACCGGCGTCGCGGACGTCGAGTTCGACGGCACGGCCCGGCTCACCCGGTCCGCCGATCCCGACGACCCGCTGCTCCTCGGTGCTCTGCGCCTGCGACTGGTCCACGACGGGGGCACGCTGTACGCCCGTACCGGACTCGACGGTGAGGAACGCGAAGTCGCCCTGGCGGACGTGGAGTCGGGTGGCACCGCACCCGCTGTACGCGACGGCGGTGTGACGTGGACGGGCTTGCGGGCTGCCCTGACGGACGAGGGTGCCCGGCTGCTGGCCGCCTGGAGCGGGCAGGAGTTCGCGGCGGGGGACGCGCTGGGCCTGCTCGACCTGACGGTGGGCACGGGAGGCGGGGCCTCGCCGTCGCCCGCGCAACCCGAAGGGGCGGGCGAGAGTCCCACGCTGCAGCCTGCCCCGCCGGTCGCCGCCGCGCCCGCTGCCCCGGACGAGGTCGACTCGAAGCCCACCGCGGCCGTCACGCATCCCACCCTGACCGTCGGCGGCCGACAGCAGGTCACCGGCGACGGCTTCGAACCCGGCGCGGTGGTCCTCGTCGCGATCGACGGCGACACCCGGTACCAGGCGGTCGCGGACGAACAGGGCCGGCTCAGCCGGACGTTCCCCGTGTACGCCAACGCCGCTGACGGCGCGCACACGGTCGAGCTGTACAGCGTGACCGGCGAACGCGGCAGCGCCGTCGCCCGGTTCGGGGTGCAGTCCGCGGACTGACCGGCGTGTTACCGGACTTGAACCCACACAGGAGCGGGCCGCTCACGGTCCGCTCCTCGGCATGCCCAAGTCCCTGTGACTGCACGGGAGTCGAGGATTCCTCGCCGTCCATTGACAGAAGCGCGAGCGGTCTATTTAGGTTTGCCTTACCTAAGTTGGGCCGCTGAAACTAGAAAGGTGCTCGTCACCCCATGAGATCTGTTCTCTCCGCCCGGAACGCCGCCCGTGCCGGTCTCGCCGTCGCCGCCTCCGCCGCGCTGACCCTGGGCCTGGCCACCTCGGCCTCCGCCGCCACCTCCACCCGCAGCGTCGTCGACGGCAGCACCACCTACAACCTGTCGCTGACCAGCCCCGCCACGGCCGCGGCCGCAGGCCAGGTCATCACCGTCTCCGGCTCCGGCTACAACCCGAGCCAGGGCATCTACGTCGGCCTCTGCGTGGTCGACGGCGCCCAGGGCGTGAACAAGCCGACCCCATGCCTGGGCGGCCAGGACGAGACCGGCTCGACGGGTGCCTCCCACTGGGTGAACAACACCTTCGGCGGCATGTTCGCCAACAGCTCCAAGTTCGGCTCCGGCGGCACCTTCAGCGTGCAGATCTACGTCAAGGCCACCCTCGACGACGGCCGCGTCTGCGGTGAGGACGTCACCTGCGCCGTGGTCACCCGCGCCGACCACTTCGACAGCGGCGACCGCAAGTACGACGTCCACGTCCCCATCGCCTTCCAGTAACCGCCCCTGTTCGGCCGGGCCCGCCGCCACCGGGCCCGGCCCTCGGCGTCCCACGGGGCCGGGCACACCCGACCAGCGAGGAACCTTCCATGACAGACGACACCACGGACCGGCAGCGGCCGGACGGCACGCCCAGACCCCGGCTCAGACGCCCCGCCGCACTCCTCGGCGCCGCCGCCCTGGTGGCCGCCGGAGTCACGGCCATGACGGCCGGATCACCCGCGCAGGCCGCCGACACGCCGAAGACGGCACTCGGCAAGAACGGCCAGAAGCTCACGGTCTCCGCCTCCGCGAATCTGGACCCGGACGGCGAGACGCTCCGCGTCACCGGCGAGGGCTACGACGAGACCAAGGGCATCTACGTCGCCCTGTGCAAGGACAACGGCGACAACCGGATCCCCACGCCCTGCCTCGGCGGCGCCGACCAGTCCGGGGACAGCGGCGCCTCGAAGTGGATCGTCCCCGAGGGCGACCCCAACGAGGGAGAGCTCACCGAGATCTACGGCGACGGCGGCACCTTCGACGTCGAGATCGAGGTCAAGGCCAAGGACGGCGGCCTCGACTGCACCCAGGTCGCCTGCTCGGTCGTCACCCGCGTCGACCACCGCGCCGCCGGCGACCGCTCCCAGGACGTCCGTATCCCCGTCGCCTTCGAGGGCCAGGACCCCGGAGACGGCGACGGCGGTGACGGCGTGGACGTCCCCGCGGGCACCGTCACCTACACCAAGGCCGCCGAGTACACCACCGCGGGCCAGCCGCTGGACCTCCTGCTGCACCCCGACTCCGGGAAGCTGTACGTCGGTTCCCACAACATCCCCGACACCTCGGACGTCAACGAGGCGGGCCTGTACGTCCTCGACCCCGACGACGGCAAGGTGCTCAGCCACATCGCGCAGGCGCCGGGGTCCACCGGCACCATGGCCGCCCGCCCGGTGTACCGGATCATCGCGCCGCTGGCCGGCGACGGCGTCGCCTTCCAGTACCCGGTGCGCGGCATCGGCACCGCCAAGGACGGCGACACCGCCGCGAAGGGCGTCTGGCCTCCCGGCGGCACCGTCACGGGGGTCGGGCCCGGCGCCGACGCCTCCACGGTGCTGATCACGCAGGGTGCGGTGCTGTCCGAGATCGAGACGGCGACCGGCGCCGTCAAGCGGACGGTCACGCTCGACAGCGGCAGCGCGCTCGGTGTGGACACCGCCCGCAAGGCCGCCTGGTCCGCCGACGCCACCGGCGGCAAGCTCCGCCGCGTCGACACCGGCTCCTTCACGGTCACCGCCACGGCCGAACTGCCCGCGGACCTGCTCTCCTTCGTCGAGGTGGACCCGGAGACCGGCAACGTGTGGGTGGGCAGCGGCTATGCGGTGCTCGTCTTCGACAAGGACGCCAAGCTGCTGGCCACCCTGAAGGGACAGGACAGGCCCACCGCGGTGGCCTTCGACAGGACCACCCGCCAGGCCTTCCTCCTCCGGGAGGACTACGGCAGCGCCGAGGACGGCGCGGACAACGTCGGCGCCCTGGAGGTCTACGACAGCGCGATCTTCCAGCAGGCGGCCGACCCGGTCGCCCTGCCCGGCAGCCGCGCCGCGAGCTTCGCAGGCGTCGCCGTCACCCCGGGCGGCGGCTCGGTCTACCTCACCAACCAGGCCGAGAGCGAGGTCGTCAGGTTCGACCGCCGCATGTCCCCGAAGGTCACCCAGGCTCCCACGGACCAGTCGGTGGCACCGGGCGACGAGGTGACCTTCGTCGCCGCCGCCGAGGGCACCCCGGAGCCGACCGTGCGCTGGCAGGTCAGCGCCGACGACGGCCAGACCTGGTCCACGATCGAGGGGGCGACACGGAACGCGTACTCCTTCACCGCGAAGGAGTCGCACGACGGCTACCGGTATCGCGCCGAGTTCGCCAACTCCGTGGGCAGCACCCGCACGTCGCCGGTGACGCTCACCGTCTCCGCGCCCGGCGGCGACAACGGCGGCGGCGCGGGGGGCGGCGACGGCGAGGAGAACACCGAGCCGTCCGGCACCAGGACGGTGACCGGCCCCGAGGGCCAGAAGCTCACCGTCACCCCGGTCAACAACCTCGCCACCGACGACCAGAAGCTCACCGTCACCGGTTCCGGCTACGACGTCGACAAGGGCATCTACGTCGCCCTGTGCGTCGACAACGGCGACGGCGAACTGCCCACGCCGTGCATCGGCGGTGTCGACATGACCGGCACCTCGCACTCCTCGGCGTGGATCTCCTCCAACCCGCCGGACTACGGCGAGGACCTGGCGATCCCGTACGGCGACGGCGGCACCTTCGAGGTGGAGCTGACCGTCGACGCCAAGGACGAGTTCACCGACTGCTTCAAGGCGAAGTGCGTGCTCGCCACCCGGGCCGACCACACCCTCTCCGGTGACCGCTCGCAGGACGTCAAGGTCCCGGTCGCCTTCGTCGGCCAGGACCCCGTGGACACCGACGGCGGCACCGGCGGCACGGGCGGCACCGGCTCCGGTGGTACGACCGGCGGGACGAGCACCGGCGGCGGCACCGGCACGACCGGTGGGACGAGCACCGGCGGCACCGGCACGACCACCACCTCCGGCGGCAGCCTCGCCTCCACCGGCGTCACGGTCGGCACCGCGGCGGCCCTTGCCGCGCTGCTCACGGCAACGGGCTGGTACGTCCACCGTCGCACCCGGACCGGGGCTCCGGCCGACGCGGACTGACCGCACGAGGGCTCCCCGCATCCGCCGGGGAGCCCTCATGCGTGCTGCAGGGGGCCGCGGGCCCCGAAACGGCCGAGTCCCCCTCACGCGGCGTACCCGGCGCAGCCCGGTCAGGCGGCACGTCGGCCCGCTCCCCGGCCCACCGCGGACAGCAGAGACCCGATGGCGACGCCGATCGCGAGGCGGACGACGCCGGTGCCCACCTTGGCCTCGCTGCTCACCGACGAGGTGAACGGATGCAGCACCACCGCCGCCGTGATCAGGGCGACGATCCACGCGAAGAACCGTCCCGCCTGCGCGGTGCTCAGCATGAGCAGATGCAGTACCGCCGTCGCCGCCAGCGCGACCACCGCCGCACCGGCGGCCAGCAGCCCCGTCGAGGCGTCCCCCAGGGCGCCGTGGCCGTCGGGCGCGAGCACCGGGAAGCCCATGACCCCGCGGACCAGCAGCACGGCGGCCACGGCGGTGAGTCCGGCGATCGCGGCGGTCATGATCCCGCCGGTCCACAACCGGGAGGCGTCGACCCGCGGCCCCGGCGGGCGGGCGCCCGGGGCGGGATCGCCTGCGGTCTCCTTCGACATCTGCGGCTGGCCCAAGGGCTGGTTCGGCGGCTGCACGATCGGACTCCTCGGTCTGGACGGTGCGACATCCGTACCCCCGGACCGCCGCGCCGCTGCCGGACGCTGGCCCGTTCGGGGCAGGGACCGCCCCGCAGTGTGCGCGGCGGCCGTGGCAACGGCGTTGGTAGCGTGCTCGCGTGAACGAGGGGGGAAGACAGCACATGACTTCGAACGAGTTCCGGATCGGCGGAGAACGGCTCGTGGGGCGCCTCGGCTTCGGTGCCATGCACTTGCCGACGGAGCCCGCGGCCGACCGCGAGGCCGCCCTCGCGGTCGCCCGGCGGGCCGTCGAACTGGGCGTCACCCTGATCGACACCGCCCATCTCTACGGCGGGGGAGCCAACGAGGAGCTCCTGGCCGAGGCCCTGTATCCGTATCCGGCGGAACTGCTGATCACCACGAAGGTGGGCGTCGCACGCACCGGCCCCGGTGGAGACTGGCGGCTCGACGGCCGGCCGGCCGTTCTGCGGGACCAGGTGGACCAGGCCCTCGGGCGACTGCGCGTCGACCGCCTCGAGCTGCTCCAGCTGCACCGTATCGACCCGCAGACGCCGCTCGCCGATCAGCTCGGCACGCTGCGGGGGTTGCAGACCGAGGGCAAGGTCGGCCGGATCGGCCTGTCGGAGGTCACGGTCGCCGAACTCGACGAGGCGCGGGCGATGGTCGACGTGGTGAGCGTGCAGAACCGGTACAGCCTGCTCGACCGAGAGCACGAGCCGGTCCTCGAGGCCTGTACGGCAGCGGGCATCGCGTTCCTGCCGTGGCGGCCGGTCGCGCACGGGGCGTCCGGCGCGCGGGCGGAGATCGCCGCCGTCGCACACGAACTGGACGCCACACCGACGCAGGTCGCGCTGGCCTGGCTGCTCGCCCGGTCACCGGTGATCCTCCCCATCCCGGGCACCGCGCGGATCGACCACCTGGAGGAGAACCTCGCCGCGTCCCGCCTCCGGCTGACCCCTGCCCACCTCAGCCGCCTGGACGGCCTCGCCGAACAGACCTGAGCTCTCACCGGGGTCCCTCCCGGCTCCTCCGCCGCGGAAGCATGCAGGGGAGCTTGACGGGCGGAATGTTACCGGTAACACTCGTGCTCGTCGCAGAGCCGCTTCCGCCCACGCCGTCTGGGCCCTTCCCTGGAGTCCGCGTGACCGAGCCAACGACCGGACCGCCCCGCGCAGGCGCCCGCAGCGTCCCCGAGGCCCCCGTCTTCAGCCCGCTCGCCGTCGTCGCGTCCTGCGCGGGCTTCGTGCTCATCGGGGCGCTCCAGGCCCTGTACGGGCCCGCCATCCCGGCGTTCCGACGGGAGTTCGGGCTGTCGCCGTCCGCCGCCGGCATGGGGCTCAGCGCCCACTTCGTCGGCGGTGTCGCCGGGGTGCTGCTCTTCGACCGCCTCTACGGGCGGCTCGGCAACCGGCAGATCCTCGGCAGCTCGTACCTCCTGATGGCCGTCGGCGCGGCAGGCGTCGCCCTGGCCCCCACCTGGCCGGCCGCACTGGCCGTGGCGCTGCTCGCCGGGCTCGGCTTCGGCGGCATCGACTACGGCCTGAACCAGCTCTTCGCCACCGGCTTCGGCCATCGGTCGACCGCGATGCTCAACGTCCTCAACGCCCACTTCGGCATCGGCGCCATCCTCGGCCCGGCTCTCGTCGGCGTGGTCGGCGCCGACCGGTACCCGGCCGTCTTCCTCGGCTTCGCGCTGGCCAACCTGCCGCTGCTGCTGTGCCTGAAGGGTGTACGCGACCGATCGCCCCGGCCCGACGGCGGGGCCGGGGAAGCAGGTCCCGTCCTCGCCCGGAGCCTGGGCTCGGTGCTGGCCGTGTTCGTCACGCTCTACGTCCTGCACGTCGGCATCGAGGCCGGCGTCGGCGGCTGGGAACCCACCCACCTGGAGAGCGTGGGATACGGCGCCGGAGCCGCCGCGACCGCCACCTCCGTGTACTGGCTGATGATGACGGTCGGCCGGTTCCTGGTCGTGCCGATCGCGCTGCGCTGCACCGCCCAGACCATCGTCACCGTCTCCTGTGCGGGAATGACGGTCTGCCTGCTGCTGGCGGCGGTGCCGGAGCTCGCCCCCTACGCGTACGCGGGTGTCGGCCTGTTCATCGCGCCGATCTTCCCGACCGGACTGCCCTGGCTCAACCGGGCCGCCCCACAGGCCCGTCGGGCAGGCGCCATCGTCATCGCCGCCTCCATGGTGGGCGGTGTCGCGGCCGGCCCGGCACTCGGCAAGGCCATCGAACTGTCCGGCACGGGCGCGGTCCCGCTCCTGCTCAGCGGTGTCTCCGCCCTCTGCCTGGCCGCCACCCTCTGGCTGATCCGCACCACCCGCCCGTCCTGACCCGCTCCAGCTGAAGGGAAGTTCCGCATGCCCGCCCTGACCACCACGTCCGACGGTTTCCTGCTGCACGGCGAGCCGTTCCGGATCGTCTCCGGAGCGATGCACTACTTCCGCATCCACCCCGGCCAGTGGGCCGACCGGCTGCGCAAGGCCCGGCTGATGGGCCTCAACACGGTGGAGACGTACGTGCCGTGGAACCTCCACCAGCCCGACCCCGACGGCCCCCTCGTCCTCGACGGCATCCTCGACCTGCCGCGCTACCTGAGCCTGGCCCGCGCGGAGGGCCTCCATGTGCTGCTGCGCCCCGGCCCCTTCATCTGCGGCGAGTGGGACGGCGGCGGGCTGCCCTCGTGGCTCACCACCGACCCCGACATCCGGCTGCGCAGCAGTGACCCGCGCTTCACGGATGCCGTGGACCGCTACCTCGACCTGCTGTTGCCTCCGCTGCTGCCGCACATGGCGGCCGCCGGCGGCCCGGTGATCGCCGTGCAGGTGGAGAACGAGTACGGCGCCTACGGCGACGACACCACGTACCTGAAGCACCTGCACCAGTCCCTGCGCTCGCGCGGCATCGAGGAGTTGCTCTTCACCTGCGAGCAGACCGACCCCGAACACCTGGCCGCCGGTTCGCTGCCCGGCACGCTCGTCACCGGCACCTTCGGCAGCAAGGTCGACCAGAACCTGACCCGGCTCCGCGCCCACCAGCCCGAAGGGCCCCTGATGTGCGCGGAGTTCTGGATCGGCTGGTTCGACCACTGGGGCGAACCGCACCACGTCCGGGACGCGGCCGACGCCGCGGCCGACCTCGACCGGCTGCTGTCGGCCGGTGCGTCCGTCAACATCTACATGTTCCACGGCGGCACCAACTTCGGCTTCACCAACGGCGCCAACCACGACCACGCCTACGCCCCGATCGTCACGTCGTACGACTACGACGCCCCACTGACGGAGTCCGGTGACCCCGGCCCGAAGTACCACGCCTTCCGCGAGGTGATCGCCCGCCACGCTCCCGTCCCCGACGAGCCCGCCCCGGCCCCGAGCCGGAAACTCGCGCCCACCGTGGCGGAGTTGGACCGGCAGGCGCCGCTGCTGCCGCACGCGGCGAGGCAGGCCGAGCGGCCCGTGCGCACCGAGAGCCCGCTCACCCTGGACGAGCTCGGGCTGCGGTCCGGATACGCGCTGTACCGCACCACCGTCCCCGCCGCGGGCGACGGAGTGCTGCACTTCGCGGGCGGCGTGGGTGACCGGGCCCAGGTCTTCCTGGACGGAGCCCCCGTCGGCGTACTGGAACGCGAACGCCACGACGAGACCCTGCCCGTGCGCGTCCCGCGCGCCGGGGCCACGCTGGACGTCCTCGTGGAGAACATGGGTGGCGTCAACTACGGCCCCCGCATCGGCGCACCCAAGGGCCTGCTCGGCGCCGTCACCTTCGACGGCGCGGCGCTGCACGGCTGGGACTGCGTCCCGCTGCCCCTGAACGACCTGAGCGGACTGACCTTCGAGGCCGGCACTGCCGCCGGACCCGCATTCCACCACGGCACCTTCGAGGTGACCGAACCGGCCGACACCTTCCTGTCGCTGCCCGGCTGGACCAAGGGCCAGGCCTGGATCAACGGCTTCCACCTCGGCCGCTACTGGAACCGCGGCCCGCAACGCACCCTGTACATCCCCGCACCCGCCCTGCGCCCCGGCAGCAATGACCTCGTCCTGCTCGAGCTGCACGCCACCACCAGCCCGCGCGCCCACCTCACCGACACCCCCGATCTCGGACCGGAGCAGCGCTGACGACCCGACCGCACCGCCTGCGCGTCCCCGCGCCCGGCGCGCCACCGCTGCTGCCGTCCGCCGACGGGACCGTCACGAGCCGGACCTGGCCCGTCACCACGGGCTGACGCCCTGAAGCCGGCCGCCCGGCCTATCCTGTGGATCCGCCGGGCGGGAAAGGACCGCCGGGGAACGAGGCCGAAGGAAACACCGCCCGCCATGACCCGAAGCACCGCCGACGGCCCCGCTCCCAGGGGGCGCAGCCGCCGCAGCTTCGCCGGAGCGCGCCCCGTGATGGACGACGTGGCCCGGCTGGCCGGTGTGTCCAAGCAGACCGTGTCCCGGGTGCTCAACGACCATCCCGCCGTACGCCCCGAGACCCGGGCCGCGGTGCTGGACGCCATGCGCACGCTCGGCTACCGGCCCAGCCGCAGCGCCCGCTCCCTGGCCAGCGGACGCACCCGCATGGTCGGCGTGATCTCCTTCGACGCCGCCCGCTACGGACCCGCCTCCATCCTGACCGCCATCAACACCGCGGCGCAGGGCGCCGGTTACCTGGTCAGCTCCATCGCCCTCGACACCGCCGAACGCGACACGGTGGTGAGGGCCGTCGACACGCTCTCGGCCGAGGGCGCGGACGGCGTGATCGCCATCGCCCCCCAGCGCCGGGTCGGCACGGCGCTGGCCGAGGCCCGCATCGACACCCCCATGGTGGTGCTGGAGAACGACCTCGGCGGCCGTACCCCCCTGATCACCGCAGACTCCTGGGCCGGCGCCCGCGCGGCCACCGGTCACCTCCTGCGCCTCGGCCACACCACCGTCCACCACATCGCCGGGCCCACCGGCTGGACCTCCGCCGACGTCCGCACGGACAGCTGGCGCGAGACGCTGACCGTCGCCGGCGCCGAGGTCCCCGACGCCCTCGTCGGTGACTGGAGCGCCGACTCCGGATACGAACTGGGCCGCCGACTGGCCCGACGCCCCGATGTCACCGCGGTGTTCGCCTCCAACGACCAGATGGCCCTCGGCCTGCTGCGCGCCCTGCACGAGGCCGGACGCCGGGTGCCCGACGACGTCAGCGTGGTCGGCTACGACGACATCCCCGAGGCCGCCCACCTGCTGCCGCCGCTGACCACCGTGCGCACCGATTTCGCCGAGATCGGCAGCCGCGCCCTGCGCCTCCTCCTGGACCGCATCGACGGCATCGACGAACCCCGCGTCGAGCCCGTCGTACCCGTCGAACTCATCGTCCGCCGCAGCACGGGACCGGCCCCGGCCCGCTGACCTCGCCGCACTGTCAGCCGCGTACAGGTTCCGCCCGGCCCGGCGCCTGCCCTGGTGAGGATCCTCACGCCTGAGTTACAAAAGGCTCAACCTCTGGTATCCGCGGGGTGATGCGGTGACGATGGAGTCATGACTCTGGCCCAGCGCGCCCTGGAGCAACTGGCAGCCTGGCCCGACCTCACGGCGGGACCGGCCAGTTGCGGGACAGGGCGGGCAATCAGCTCCGCTCACAGCGAGATCGCCCACTTCCACTCGGGCCACGATGTGGACCTGCATCTCACCCGCCGGGCCATCGGACGTTTCGCCGAGGACCTCAGGGAGTCCACGGCCATCCGCCTGGTGCCCGGCTCCCGGTGGGTCACCGTCCACCTCGACTGCGAGGGGGACGTCGACCTGCTGCTGAGCCTGGTGAGCGTCGCCCTCCAGGCCCACCAGGACCTGCCCCCGGCGGAGCTCGCATCCGTCGGCGGCTGCAACTTCCACCGGGTCACGGTGCTGCCCCGCGATCCGGCCGGAGTGGCACCCCCCGTACCGTAGGCCCGAGGCGTCCCCTCCCCCTCGTCCGCGGCGTGGGCCGCACTGCCCGGCCCGGCCCCGGGAGACACTGCTGGGGGACGGTGCCGGGATCCTCGTACGAGATCCCGGCGAGCTGCCTGCTGCGGGAGGAGTGCCGACGTGACGGGCTGGACCTGGGAGTACGAGGGCTACGAGGCCGCGGACGAGCGACTGCGGGAGTCGTTGTGCACACTGGGAAACGGCTACTTCGCCACCCGTGGCGCCCTGCCGGAGTGCGCCGCGGACGATGTGCACTACCCGGGGACGTATGTGGCGGGGTGCTACAACCGGCTCACCTCCGATGTGGCCGGCCGCATGGTCGAGAACGAGGACATGGTCAACGTGCCCAACTGGCTGCCGCTGCGCTTCCGCCTGCGCGGCCGCCCCTGGCTCACCCCCGACACCGCGACCGTGCTCGAACACCGCATGGTGCTGCACCTGTCCTCGGGCGTGCTGGAGCGCCTGACCCGATACGCGTTCGGCAACGGGCGGGCGCTGACCGTGCGGCAGCAGCGGCTGGTGCACATGGCCGACCCGCACCTGGCCGCACTGCGCACCGAGTTCACCGCCGACGGCTTCTCCGGCGAACTCCATGTCGAGGCCGCCCTCGACGGCGGTGTCACCAACGCCGGAGTGCCGCGCTACCGGGACCTGGACGGCCGCCACCTGACGCACCAGCAATCCGGAACCGCCGAACACGACACGGTCTGGCTGCGCTGCCGCACCCGCACCTCCGACATCCGCATCGGCATGGCCTCCCGCCTCACCGCCGACGGGCCCCTCTCGATCCGGCACGCCCGCCCGCGCACCACCCAGCGGACCCGGCTGCAGCTGGCGCCCGGCCGCACCGCCACCGTCGACAAGACCGTCGCCCTGCACACCTCCCGCGACCCCGCCATCAGCGACCCGCTGCACGCCGCCGTCGCCCGGGTCGGCCGGGCCCCCGGCTTCGACGACCTGCTCCGCTCCCACCGCACCGCCTGGGCCCAGCTGTGGCGCCGCGCCGACCTCGACGTCCCCGGTGAGGCGGGCCGCATCCTGCGGCTGCACCTCTTCCACGTCCTGCAGACGCTCTCCCCGTACACTGCCGACCTCGACGTCGGTGTGCCCGCCCGTGGACTGCACGGCGAGGCCTACCGCGGCCATGTCTTCTGGGACGAGCTGTTCGTCCTGCCCTACCTCAACCTGCACTTCCCCGAGGTCTCCCGCGCCCTCCTGCACTACCGCCACCGCCGCCTCGAACAGGCCTGCACCGCCGCCCGCGCCGTGGGCCGCAGGGGCGCGATGTACCCCTGGCAGAGCGGCAGCGACGGCCGGGAGGAGACCCAGGAACTGCACCTCAACCCGCGCTCGGGCCGCTGGCTGCCGGACCACTCCCGGCTTCAGTACCACGTCGGTTCGGCGATCGCGTACAACGTGTGGGAGTACTGCGAGGCGAGCGGCGACATCGAGTTCCTGCACACCAAGGCCGCCGAGATGCTGCTCCAGATCGCCCGCTTCTGGGCGGACGTGGCCGGCTACGACGAGGGACTCGGACGGCACCGCATCAAGGGCGTGGTAGGACCCGACGAGTACCACGACGCCTACCCCGACGCACAGCGGCCCGGACTCGACGACAACGCCTACACCAACGTCACCGCCTCCTGGGTACTCAGCCGCACCCTGGAGCTGCTGGACGGCCTGCCCGAACCGCGGCGCCGCGAACTCGCCGAGCGCACCGGGCTCGACGACGACGAACTCCAGCGGTGGGAGGAGGTGTCCCGCACCCTCCACGTGCCGTTCCACGACGGTGTCATCAGCCAGTTCGACGGCTACGGCGATCTCGCCGAACTCGACTGGCACCGCTACCGGCAGGAGTACGGCGACATCCGGCGGCTGGACCGGATCCTGGAGGCCGAGGGCGACACGGTCAACCGCTACCAGGCCTCCAAGCAGGCCGACGTCCTGATGCTCGGCTACCTGTTCTCACCGGCGGAACTGCAGGGAATGTTCCGCCGGTTGGGACTGCGGCTGGACGAGGAGACCTGGCACCGCACCGTCGACTACTACCTGCACCGCACCAGCCACGGCTCCACCCTCAGCGGCCTCGTGCACGGCTGGATCCTGGCCCGCGCCCGGCGCGCCGAGGCCTGGCAGTTCTGCCAGGAGGCCCTGCGGGGCGACATCGCCGACGTGCAGGGCGGCACCACCGGCGAGGGCATCCACCTGGGCGCAATGGCCGGCACCCTCGACCTGGTCCAGCGCGGACTGACCGGCCTGGAGACCCGCGGCGGCGCGCTGTGGCTCGACCCCGTCCCGCTGCCCGAGCTGTCCTCCTACGGCTTCAACCTGCGCTACCAGGGCAACTGGGGAGTACGGGTGCGGCTCCGGCACGGCCAGCTCGAGATCACCGTGCCCTCCTCCGACACGGCCCCGGTCGACGTACGGTTGCCGGACCGCGCGGTACGTCTCGAACCGGGCGAGACGGGCCGGCTGATGCTCCCGGAGTGAGCGCCGGCCGCCTTCCCCACCAGCGACAACCACCGCACCGCAGAACGACAGGAAGGTGACGTCATGACCGACACGCTCACCGTGAGTGTCCTGGGCACCGGGATCATGGGCGCCGCCATGGCCCGCAATCTGGCCAGGGCCGGGCACACCGTCCGCGTCTGGAACCGCACCCCCGACAAGGCCGCCCCGCTGGCCGCCGACGGCACGCACGTCGGGGCCACCCCCGCCGAGGCCGTCCAGGGCGCCGACGTCGTCCTGACGATGCTGTACGACGGTGCCTCCGCTCTGGAGGTCATGCGGGACGCGGCCCCGGCGCTGCGTCCCGGCACCGCATGGGTGCAGTCGACCACCGCCGGTATCGCGGCGATCGGCGACCTGGCCGCCTTCGCCCGCGACCACGAGCTGGTCTTCTACGACGCCCCGGTGCTCGGCACCCGCCAGCCCGCCGAGGCCGGACAGCTGCTGGTCCTCGCGGCGGGGCCGAGCGAGAGCCGGGAGACGGTCACGCCGGTCTTCGACGCCGTCGGCGCCCGGACCGTGTGGACCGGTGACGACGGAGCGGCCGGCACCGCCACCCGCCTCAAGCTGGTCGCCAACAGCTGGGTCATCGCCGCCACCAACGCGGTCGGCGAGGTCCTGGCCCTGTCGAAGGCGCTCGACGTGAACCCGCAGAGCTTCTTCGACGCCATCGACGGCGGTCCGCTCGACATGGGCTATCTGCGCGTCAAGGCGGGGCTGATCCTGGACGACCGGCTGTCCCCGGCCCAGTTCGCGGTCGCGACCGCCGTCAAGGACGCCCGTCTGATCGTCGAGGCGGGGGAGCGGCACGGCATCCGCCTGGACGTGGCCGCCGCGAGCGCCGAACGCCTCGCCCGCGCCGCCGCCCAGGGACACGGCGACGAGGACATGGCCGCCGCCTACTTCGCCAGCTTCGACGGGGACTTCGAGGGAGATCGGTCCGCCTGAGTGCAGGGCTCCCGGAAACCAGCACGTCAGCACGTCACTGAGAGGTTCGGATGTCCAAGCCACCGCTGCCGGCCGAGGCCGATGCCCTGCTGCGCCGCGCCAACCCGTGTGTCATGGCCACCCTGCGCGCCGACGGCACGCCGGTCTCCACACCCACCTGGTACGTGTGGGACGACGGCCGGGTGCTGATCAGCATGGACGAGGGCCGCGTCCGCCTGAAGCACCTGCGCCGCGACCCGCGGGTGACCCTGACCGTCCTCGACAAGGACAACTGGTACACGCACGTGACCCTCATCGGCCGCGCGACCGAACTGAAGGAGGACGAGGGACTGGCCGACATCGACCGCCTCTCCCGGCACTACACGGGCAGTCCCTACCCGGACCGGGTCCGCGCCAGGGTCAGCGCCTGGATCGAGGTCGACCGCTGGCACGGCTGGGGCGCGCTGAAGGACAGCGAACAGGCGTCCCCGTGACGACCGGCCCCTCAGGGTCGGCGTAGGCTCCGAGGCATGCGGATCTCCGTCTCCTCGGACATGGCTGAACCCGTGGCCCGCCTGCTGGTCACGGAACTGCGCGGGCGCGGCCACGAGGTGCGCACGCACGGGGCGTTGCGCGACGGCGACGACCCACAGTGGGCGGCGTGCTCGGCGGCGGCCGCGCAGGACGTGGCCGACGGGACGTCCGACCAGGCGGTCGTGTGCTGCTGGACCGGCACGGGCGCCTCGATCGCCGCGAACAAGGTGCCCGGTGTACGGGCCGCCCTGTGCACGGACGCCTGCACGGCCGACGGCGCCCGCCGCTGGAACGACGCCAACGTGCTGGCGCTGAGCCTGCGGCTGACCTCGGAGGCGCTGCTGAAGGAGATCCTCGACGCCTGGTTCGCCGGCGAGCCCAGCGAGGACGCCGACGACCGGGAGAACGTGGCCCGCATCGGCCGGATGGACAACCGCGGGGCCGGCCGCTGACGGCCGGCCCCGAAGGTGCCCTAGGTGTATTGACCCGCAGGGTTGTTCACGCGGCTGATCGGTGGGTGGCCGCCCGTTGGAGCCGGCCTGATCCGCCGGACAGGCCCTACGTGCGGTCGCCCTTCGGCTTGCCGCGCTGGTCGGGTGTGCCGTGCGGCGGTGGGCCGAACGGCTCGGGCGAGGTCGCGGGCGACACCGGCGAGCCGGTGCGGCCTTCGCCCTGCTCGGGACGCAGAGCCGCCGGGTCGCCGTACGTCGGCTCGGCGCCCGCCTTCAGCTGCTCGAGGCGTGCGGTCAGCAGTTCGGTCACCGGCACACGATCCGCGTGCGTCCGCTCGTGGGCGAGGAGTTCCTCCACCTCCTCGGCGGTCAGTGAACGCACCCGGGCCTCCAGCCCGCCGATCGGCAGATGGTCGTAGTCGGGCAGCGGCAGGGTGCTGCGGCCGGGGCCGGCCATGATCTTCCCCTCCTCGGGACGTCTCCTTCGTGCGTCCGCCGCGGCTCAGTGCGCCCCGAGACCTCCTCCGCCGAACGATCCGCTGCTGCCGCGGCTCCAGCGGGGCCGTTCCTTCGACGTGCTCGGCCGGGTCTGCATGTTGCTCAGCTCGTACGGCGTGAGCGGGCGACCGCCCTTGGGGATCTTGGGGACCTCGTCGGGCTCGCGGTTCTCCCGGATCTCGTGGACCGGGCCCTCCGGCGGCAGATGCGGCTGCTCCTCGGGGCGTGGGCGCGGGGGCTCGCTCAGCTTGATCCGGTTGCCGTACCAGAAGCTGCCCGCCAGCAGCGCCAGGACGGCGACAGCGATCACGAACAGCGCGAGACTGAGCAGGCCGCTCGGCGCGGCGATCTGCATCGATGCGTTACTCATATCGGACAAATACCCCCTAAAGTGGCGGTCAACCGGCTGGGCGTCTGTTCCGCCTCCCGGTCGTCCGTGCTCGGGTGCGACGGGTTCCCGCGAGCAGGGGCGGAAACCGGACCCGCGTCCCGCGCCGGGTTTGGTGCGGTGTGTCACGGCTACCCGCGACATGTGACGACATCGCAGCAGGAGCTCTTCCGTTTCCTGGAGGACCGCTTCGCCTGTGCGCAGGCGTGCACGGAGTGTGCCCGGGTGTGCGCGCTGCGCGCGAGCCTGGTCGATCCGGACGGAACCGAGGAGCAGGAACTCGTACGACGTCAAGGGATCATGTGCGCGGAGGTGTGCGACGCGACCTGCCGGGTGCTGGCCGAACAGAACCTCGTCGAAGAAGCCGGGATGCGCACCCAGCTGGAGTGGTGCCGGGCCCAGTGCCTGGAGTCCGCCCGCGTCTTCGACGGCCGGCCGGGCGTCGAGGACGCCTCGGCGGCCTGCCGCGCCTGCGCCCGGGTCTGCACGGACTTCCTGAACACGCTGGGGTGAGGTGAGCCTCGAAGACTGCACGGTCCACCGCCATTCCCAATTACTGAAACACGTTCTACCGTGTGCGCCGTCAGGACCGGCCTTGGGGAGCCTGGAGGCGCCGTGCATCTCGACTACACGCCCGAGCAGCAGCGGCTGCGCACCGAACTGCGCGCCTACTTCGCCGAGCTGGTGCCGGACAACGCCCACCTGAGGCACGCCGACCGGGCCGCGCAGAAGCGGTTCTACCGCGAGACCGTCCGACGCCTCGGCGCGGACGGCTGGCTCGGCGTGGGCTGGCCCAAGGAGTACGGCGGGCGCGGGCTGACCCCGACGGAGCAGTTCGTCTTCTTCGACGAGGCCGCGCAGGCGGGCGTACCGCTGCCGCTGATGGCGCTGAACACCGTCGGCCCGACGATCATGCAGTACGGCACGGCGGAGCAGAAGGCGTACTTCCTGCCGCGGATCCTCTCCGGCGAGATCGACTTCGCGATCGGCTACAGCGAGCCCGACGCCGGTACGGACCTGGCCTCCCTGAAGACGCGCGCCGTGTGGGACGGCGACCAGTACGTCGTCAACGGCCACAAGATCTGGACCACCAACGGCGACACCGCCGACTGGGTGTGGCTGGCCGTGCGCACCGACCCGAACGCCCCGGCGCACCGGGGCATCACCATGCTCCTCGTGCCGACCACCGACCCCGGCTACTCCTGCACCGTCATCCACACCCTCGCCGGGCACGACACCACGGCCAGCTACTACGAGAACATCCGCGTCCCCGTCTCCCGCCGGGTCGGCGAGGAGAACCAGGGCTGGCGGCTGATCACCAACCAGCTCAACCACGAACGCGTCACCCTGGCCGCGCACGGCACCATGGCCATCCGCGCCCTGCACGACGTCCGGCGCTGGGCCCGGCAGACCAAGCTCACCGACGGCCGCCGGGTGATCGACCTGCCCTGGGTGCGCCGCCGGCTGGCGCAGACCCACACCCGACTGGACGCCCTGAAGCTCCTCAACTGGCAGATGGTCAGCGCCCTCCAACACGGCACCCTCACGCCGCAGGACGCCTCCGCCGTCAAGGTGTACGGCTCCGAGGCGCGCCGTGACGCCTACGCCTGGCTCATGGAGATCGTGGGCGCCACGGGAGCCCTCCAGGAAGGCTCGGCCGGTGCGGTCCTCCACGGCGAACTGGAGCGCGGCTACCGCTCCGCCGTCATCTTCACCTTCGGCGGCGGCAACAACGAGATCCAGCGGGAGATCATCTCGTGGATCGGTCTGGGGATGCCGCGGGTACGGCGCTAACCTGCCCGCATGGCGGGTGATCCGGGGCTGTTCACTCCACGGTCGGTGACCTGGCAGATGCACGGCGACCCCATGATGTGGGTCGCCGGTATCCGCGCGCTCTACCTCCAGGCGCTGCACCCGCGTGCGGTGCGCGGCGTCATGCAGAACTCCGACTTCCGGCGTGACGCCTGGGGGCGGCTCATGCGCACCGCGAGCTTCGTCGGCACCACGACGTACGGCACCACCGAGGCGGCCGAGCGGGCGGGCGCCCGGGTCCGGAAGATCCACAGCATGCTCACGGCGACCGATCCGGAGACGGGTCAGGAATACGGGATCGACGAACCCGGCCTGCTGCTGTGGGTGCACTGCGCCGAGATCGACTCCTACCTGCACGTCCTGCGCCGCTCCGGCTACCCGCTCACCGACGCCCAGGCCGACCGCTACATCGCCGAACACCGGGTCAGCGCCCGCCTGGTGGGCCTCGACCCGGCCGCCGTACCCGCCGACCGGGCGGAGATGGCCGCCTACTTCGAGAAGGTGCGGCCCGAACTCACCGCCGGGCCCGAGGCGCGGGACGTCGACGACTTCCTGCGCCGGCCGCCGACGCACCCGCTGCTGGTACCGGCGCGCGAGCTGCTGTGGCGGCGCGTGGCCCGACTGGCGTACGCCTCCCTGCCACCGTACGCCCACGAGCTGTACGGGCGTGCGGCCCCCGCACCCGAGACCGTCACCCGCCACCTGCGGCTCACCGGCACCCTGCTGCGCGCCGTTCCCGCCCGGGTGCGCTGGCAACTCCCGCCCCGGCACATCCTGCGGGCGATGGCGCGACTCGGCCCCGACGCCCGCCCGGCACCGTACAAACTCGAACCACAGGTCGCCATACTGGACGGGCCAGGGGAGGGCGCGGCTCACAGCGACGGGGGCGACGGCACGCGATGGGGGAGACCAGGCTGATCCAGGGCCGGTACCGGCTGCTGGACCTGATCGGGCGCGGGGGCATGGGCGAGGTGTGGCGGGCGCGCGACGAGTCGCTCGGCCGGCACGTCGCCGTGAAGTGCCTCAAGCCCCTCGGCCCGCACCACGACCAGTCCTTCACCCGGGTCCTGCGGGAAAGGTTTCGCCGCGAGGCCCGGGTGGCGGCCGCGCTCCAGCACCGCGGCGTGACCGTCGTCCACGACTTCGGCGAGTCCGACGGCGTCCTCTTCCTCGTCATGGAACTGCTGCAGGGCCGCAACCTCAGCCAGCTCCTGGAGGACAACAAGCACCATCCGCTGCCCGTACCCGACATCGTCGACATCGCCGACCAGGTGGCCGCGGCCCTCGCCTACACACACCGGCAGGGCATCGTGCACCGGGATCTGAAACCCGCCAACATCGTGCGGCTGACCGACGGCACGGTGAAGATCTGCGACTTCGGCATCGCCCGCCTCGGGGCCGACATCGGCTTCACCTCCCGGCTGACCGGCACCGGTGTCGCGATGGGCACCCCGCACTACATGTCGCCGGAGCAGATCGGCGGGGACGAGGTCGACCAGCGCAGCGACCTGTACTCGCTGGGGTGCGTGCTGTACGAACTCGCCACCGGGGTACCGCCGTTCGACCTCGACGACGCCTGGGCGATCCTCGTCGGCCACCGCGACACGCCGCCCGCGCCACCGCGCACCCACCGTGCCGAGCTGCCGGCCTACCTCGAGCAGATCATCCTGGATCTGCTGGCCAAGCTTCCGGAGCAACGTCCGCGCGACGCCGCCGAACTGGGGCAAAGGATCAGCGCGGGCGCCACCACGCCCCCTTACGTGCCGACGGTCGCCACCGCGCAGCCGCCCGAACCGGCGGCCCGCGAACCGCGGCTGCCGTCCTGGACCCGCGGCATGACCACCGGCCACAAGGCGGCCGGTGCCGCGCTGCGCACCACACCGCCGGACGCCGGCGCCGCGCTCACCAGCGAGTGGATCGCCCGCCCGGGCACGGACCGCATCCCCGCCCCCGTCCCGGACACACCACCCACCCCGTCCACGGAGGTGCTCACGGCCCTGGCCGGCCGCCACAACGCGGGCCTGAGCCTGGGGCGGCTGGGCCGCTGGGCCGAGGCGGGCGAAGTGCACCGCGCGGTCGCCGCCGAACGCGAGCACCTCCTCGGCCCGGACCACCCCGACACCCTCGCCAGCCGCTACGAGATCGCCTTCACCCTCAGCCGCACCGGACGGGCGGCCGACGCGCTGCGCGAGTACACGCACGTCGCCCGGGCCCGGGAGCGCGTGCTCGGCGCCGACCACGCCGACACCCTCGCCGCCCGGCAGGAAACGGCCTACGTGCTGGGCCAGTCGGGGCGGCCCTTCGACGCGCACCAGGAGTACACGCGGGTGCTCGCCGCCCGGGAGCGCACGATGGGCCCCGACCACCCCGACACCCTGCGCTGCCGGCACAACCTCGCCTTCAACCTCAGCAGGCTGGGACGCCTGGAGGACTCGTACCGCATGGCGTCCGACGTCGCCGCCGCGCGCGCCCGGGTGCTCGGACCCGGCCACCCCGACACCCTGGTCACCCGCTACGAGGTCGCCTACGCGCTGGGCCAGTTGGGCCGCTGGCCGGAGGCGCTGGAGACCTATCGCGAGGTCGCCGAGGCCCGCGCCCAGGCCCTGGGCCCGGACCACCCCGACACCCTCGCCGCCCGCTACGAGATCGGCATCAGCCTCGGCCGCCTCGGCCGCAGCACGGACGCGCTGAAGCTGTACCGCGACCTGGTCGACGACCGCACCCGTGTGCACGGCCCCGACCACCCCGAGACCCTGCGCGCCCGGCACGGCCTCGGCATCAACCTCGGCCGCCTCGGCCGCTGGGAGGAGGCCCTCGCCGAGTCCCGCGACGTGGGCGCGATCCGCGAACGCGTCCTCGGCCCGGATCATCCCGACACCCTGGTCAGCCGCCGCGAGGTCGCGGTCGGCCTGGGCTGGCTCGGCCGCTGGGCGGACGCGCTGGCCCAGTACCGCGCGGTGGCCGCCGCCCGCGAACGCGTCCTCGGCCCGGACCACCCCGACACCCTCGCCAGCCGCAACGACGAGGCCCACTGCCTGGAACAGCTCGGCCGCGGACAGGAGGCGGTCGAGCTGTACCGCAGGGTCGCGGTGCTGCGCCGGCAGCGGGCGGCCGGCGACGCGTGATCCGCACCGGCCTGCTCTGGCCGATTCGGATCACTCCGTGTTACGAAGAGCCATGCCTGAACACGAGGGACATCGCGCGTACGACGCCGTCATCGTCGGCGGCGGCCACAACGGCCTGGTCGCCGCCGCCTACCTGGCCCGGGCCGGACGGTCGGTCCTGGTGCTGGAACGGCTGGACCACACCGGGGGCGCCGCCGTCTCCACCCGCCCCTTCCCCGGCGTCGACGCCCGGCTGTCGCGCTACTCGTACCTGGTCAGCCTGCTCCCGCAGAAGATCGTCCGGGACCTCGGCCTGGACGTCCGCCTGCGCACCCGCACGATCTCCTCGTACACGCCTGTCCAGCGCGGCGGCCGTCCGAGCGGCCTGCTCGTGGGCGGCGGCGAGCAGCGGACCCGCGAGGCCTTCGCCCGGCTGACCGGCGGCGAGCGCGAGTACGAGGCCTGGCAGCGCTTCTACGGCAGGACCGCACGCGTCGCCCGAGCCGTGTTCCCCACGCTGACCGAGCCGCTGCCCACCCGGGACGAACTGCGCCGCCGGATCGACGACGAGGACGCCTGGCGGATGCTCTTCGAAGAGCCGATCGGCGTCGCCGTCGAGCACCACTTCACCGACGACCTGGTCCGCGGTGTGGTCCTCACCGACGCGCTGATCGGCACCTTCGCCGATGCCCATGACACCGAACTCCGGCAGAACCGCTGCTTCCTCTACCACGTGATCGGCGGCGGCACCGGCGACTGGGACGTACCGGTCGGCGGCATGGGTGCCGTGACCGGCGCGCTGACCGACGCGGCCCGCCGGGCGGGCGCCGTCATCGCCACCGGGCACGAGGCGCTGCGGATCGCCACCGACGGCAGCACCGCCGAGGTCACCTACCGCACCCACGACGGGGAAGGCGTCGCCGTCGCCCGGCACGTCCTGGTGAACGCCTCGCCGCAGGAGCTGGCCGCGCTCACCGGTGACACTCCGCCCGCCCCCGCGGAGGGCGCCCAGCTGAAGGTCAACATGCTGCTCAAGCGGCTGCCGCGACTGCGCGACACGTCGGTCGACCCACGCGAGGCATTCGCCGGCACCTTCCACATCGCCGAGGGATACGAGCAGTTGGCCACCGCGTACGCCCAGGCCGCGGCCGGTGAACTGCCCGGCGCTCCGCCGTCCGAGATCTACTGCCACTCCCTGACCGACCCGACGATCCTCGCCCCGGATCTGGTCGAGCGGGGCTACCAGACCCTCACCCTGTTCGGCCTGCACACCCCCGCTCGCCTGTTCGCCCGGGACAACGACGCCGTGCGCGAAGCGCTGCTGAAGGCGACCGTCGACCAGCTCGACGCCCACCTGGCCGAGCCCCTCGCCGACTGCCTGGCCACCGACGCCGACGGCCGGCCGTGCATCGAGGCCAGGACCCCGCTCGACCTGGAGCGGGAGCTGCGGCTGCCCGGCGGCAACATCTTCCACCGCGAACTGTCCTGGCCGTACGTCCAGGAGAGCACCGGCCGCTGGGGCGTGGAGACCCGGCACGCCAATGTGCTGCTGTGCGGGGCGGGCGCGGTGCGCGGCGGCGGGGTCAGCGGGGTGCCCGGGCACAACGCGGCGATGGCGGTGCTGGAGGGAGCCGACGGCCTCGCCGGGTGACGCCCGGTGCGGCGGTGGCCGACGGCTTCGCTGCGTTGTCCCGGGGCGGACGGGGCCGACCGGACCGGGGTGAGCCGGGGCTTCGCGGGCCGTCAGCCGGCGGAAGCGGTCCAGCCCGTCGCCGTGATGCGGGCCGCGTCGGCAGGGCGCGCCTCGTCGAAGAGGACGGTGCGGCCGGCCTCGACCTGCAGGGCGTCGACGTAGGCGCCACGGCCGACGTACAGCCGGTCGGTGGTGTACCGCCAGCGCAGCGCGAGCCGTGGGGCCGCCGGGAGGTCCGCCGCCAGCCGGTGCCAGACGCGTCCCGACCATCCGGTGGCCAGGCCGGCCGGGTGGGCCTCGGGTTCCTCGCCGTGGCGTGCCGTCGTGAACGGGACCGGCTGCCAGGTGTCGCCGCCGTCCGCGGAGGACTCGAGGACGAGCCCGTCGGCCCGCGGTTCGGTGTCCCACCACAGGGCGCAGCGCAGCCGTGCCCCGCCCGAGGACGTGTCGAGTGCGGGCAGCGTGAGGGTTGCGGTCGTCGCGTTCGCCATCCCGGAGAACCAGGCGGTACGTCCTCGCGCCGGGCGGACCGGTACGGCGCGCGCCAGGTTGTTCGCGGCGGCGACCCGGGGCGCGGAGCCGGAACGCCAACTGCGCACGGGGTGCACGGAGTTGCCGAGGACGACGAGGAACGAGTCGGTTGTCGGGTCGAGGACGAGTGAGGTGCCGGTGAAGCCGGTGTGCCCCGCCGTGCGCGGGGTGGCCATCGCCCCCATGTACCAGTGCTGGTAGAGCTCGAAGCCGAGGCCGTGCTCGTCCCCGGGGAAGGCGGTGTTGAAGTCGGTGAACATCAGCTCCACCGACTCCGGCCGCAGGATGCGCTCCCGGCCGTAGCGGCCGCCGTTGAGCAGCGTGCGGCCCAGCACGGCCAGGTCCCACGCGTTGGAGAACACTCCCGCGTGGCCCGCGACGCCGCCGAGGCCGAAGGCGTTCTCGTCGTGCACCTCGCCCCACACCAGGCCACGGTCCAGCCCCGACCAGGGCTTTCGGGCGTCCTCCGTGGCGGCGATCCGCGGCTTCCAGGAGGCGGGCGGGTTGAAACGAGTGCGGTGCATCCCGAGTGGAGCGGTGATCTCGTCGTGGAGCAGGGCATCCAGAGTGCGAGCGGTGATCTTCTCCAGGACGAGCTGGAGGGAGATCAGGTTGAGGTCCGAGTAGAGGTAGGTGGTTCCCGGTGCGTTGAGCGGCGCCTCGTTCCAGATGAGCTGGAGCTTCTCCTCGTACGTCGGCGCGTTGTACAGCGGTATCCACGCACGGAACCCCGAGGTGTGCGTCAGCAGTTGACGGACCGTGATGTCCTGCTTGCCACCGCCCGCGAAGTCCGGCAGGTACGAGGCGACAGCGGCCTCCAGCTCCAGCGTCCCCCGCTCGATCTGCTGCACGGCAAGGATGGAGGTGAACAGCTTGGACACGGATGCGAGGTCGAAGACGGTGTCCTCGGCCATCGGGATCTGCTCCCCGGCCGGGAACTCGACGCCGGTGTCGGTCTTCTCGTCGTATGCGGCATAGCGCACCGCCATCCCGATCGGCTCGTGCAGCGCCACGGTGCCGCCGCGCCCGGCGAGCAGCACGGCACCGGCGTACCAGGGGTACTTGGGGGAGGCGCCGAGGAACGCCTCGGCGTCGGTGACGAGTTGGCGCAGGTGGGCGGGGAGCAGCCCCGCGCGTTCGGGCGAGCCGTGGCGCAGGGTCGGGTGACTCGATGCTGCCGGGGCGGCCGCGGCCGGTCCCGCCGGGAAGGGTGCCAGGGCGAGAGCGCCGCCCAAGGCGAGGGTCCGCGTTCCCAGTTGACGGCGCGTGAGCCCGGTCGCCATCTCTTCGCCCATCGAGGACCCTCCCGTACGCAAGCGTGAAAGTATTTTTCGTGACCGCCTTGCGGAGTGAAACTTTCCTGTCAGGCGCGGGATGTGTCAATGGGGCATGCGGGCCGCATGAGGTGACCAAAAATCTGACGGGACGTCAGAAAACCTCTTCCGCCGTCCGCCGGGCTGCGGCATCCTGCGCCCATGCAGACGGAGCTGAGCAAGAAACTGGGAGTCGAGTACGCCGTCTTCGGCTTCACGCCGTTCCCCGCCGTCGCCGCCGCCATCAGCCGGGCCGGCGGCTTCGGAGTGCTCGGCGCGGTCCGCTACACGGCCCCCGACGACCTCAAGCGCGACCTCGACTGGATCGAGGCCCACGCCGAGGGCAGGCCCTACGGCCTGGACGTCGTCATGCCCGCGAAGAAGGTCGAAGGCGTCACGGAGGCCGACGTCGAGGCGATGATCCCGCAGGGACACCGGCAGTTCGTGGCGGACACCCTCGCCAAGCACGGGGTGCCCGAACTCCCGGACGGCGAGGCCTCGGGATGGCGCATCACCGGCTGGATGGAGCAGGTCGCCCGCACCCAGCTCGACGTCGCCTTCGACTACCCGATCAGGCTGCTCGCCAACGCCCTCGGCTCACCACCCGCCGACGTCATCGCCCGCGCCCACGACCGGGACGTGCTGGTCGCCGCGCTCGCGGGCAGCGCCCGGCACGCACGCAAGCACAAGGACGCCGGCATCGACATCGTCGTGGCCCAGGGCTACGAGGCGGGCGGCCACACCGGCGAGATCGCCTCCATGGTGCTCACCCCCGAGGTCGTCGACGCCGTCGGCCCGCTGCCCGTGCTGGCTGCCGGCGGCATCGGCAGCGGACAGCAGGCGGCCGCCGCGCTCGCCCTCGGCGCCCAGGGAGTGTGGACGGGCTCCATCTGGCTGACCACCACCGAGGCCGACCTCCACTCGCCCGCCCTGACCCGCAAACTGCTCGCCGCAGAGTCCGGCGACACCGTCCGCTCCCGCGCCCTGACCGGAAAGCCCGCCCGCCAGCTGCGCACCGAGTGGACCGACGCCTGGGACGACCCCGCCGGACCGGGCACCCTGCCCATGCCGCTGCAGGGTCTGCTGGTCGCCGACGCGGTGTCGCGCATCCAGAGGTACGAGGTGGAACCGCTGCTCGGCACGCCGGTCGGCCAGATCGTCGGCCGGATGACCAGCGAGCGCAGCGTCCAGGCCGTCTTCGACGACCTCACCCGCGGCTTCGAGCAGGCCGTGGACCGCATCAACCGCATCGCCGGAAGGAGCGGCCGGTGACGAGCACACCCCCTGCCGGTTTCTGGGCCCAGGCCACCCAGGACCCCGGCCGCACGGTCCTGATCGCGCCGGACGGCGAGCAGTGGACCGCCGGACGTCTGCACGCCGCCGCCAACCGCCTCGTCCACGGCCTGCGCGCGGCCGGGATGGAACGCGGCGACGCCTTCGCCGTCGTCCTCCCCAACTCGGCCGAGTTCTTCACCGCGTACCTGGCCGCCACCCAGGCCGGCTTCTACCTCGTCCCCGTCAACCACCACCTCGTCGGCCCCGAGATCGCCTGGATCGTCTCCGACTCCGGTGCCAAGGTCCTCCTCGCCCACGAGCGTTTCGCCGGACCGGCCCGCCGCGCCGCCGACGAGGCCGGCCTCCCGCCCACCCACCGGTACGCCGTCGGCGAGGTCGAGGGCTTCCGCCCGTATGACCGACTCCTCGACGGGCAACCGGAGTCGGCACCCGCCGACCGCACCCTCGGCTGGGTCATGAACTACACCTCGGGTACGACGGGCCGCCCGCGCGGCATCCGGCGCCCGCTGCCCGGCAAGCTCCCCGAAGAGGCCTACCTCGGCGGCTTCCTCGGCATCTTCGGCATCAGGCCCTTCGACGACAACGTGCACCTGGTCTGCTCGCCGCTCTACCACACGGCCGTCCTCCAGTTCGCGGGCGCGTCCCTGCACATCGGGCACCAGCTGGTCCTCATGGACAAGTGGACCCCGCAGGAGATGCTCCGCCTCATCGACGCCCACCGGTGCACGCACACCCACATGGTCCCGACCCAGTTCCACCGGCTGCTGGCCCTCCCCGACGACGTGAAGGCGCGCTACGACGTCTCCGCCATGCGGCACGCCATCCACGGCGCCGCCCCCTGCCCCGACCATGTGAAACGGGCCATGATCGACTGGTGGGGCGACTGCGTGGAGGAGTACTACGCGGCCAGCGAGGGCGGCGGCGCCTTCGCCACGACCGAGGACTGGCTGAAGAAACCCGGCACCGTCGGCAAGGCCTGGCCCATCAGCGAACTCGCGATCTTCGACGACGCCGGCAACCGGCTCCCGCCCGGCGAACTCGGCACCGTCTACATGAAGATGACCACGGGCGGCTTCAGCTACCACAAGGACGAGGCGAAGACGCGGAAGAACCGCATCGGCGACTTCTTCACCGTCGGCGACCTCGGCGTGCTCGACGAGGACGGCTACCTCTTCCTGCGCGACCGCAAGATCGACCTCATCATCTCGGGCGGCGTCAACATCTACCCCGCCGAGATCGAGTCGGCCCTGCTCGCCCACCCCGCCGTCGCCGACGCCGCCGCCTTCGGCATCCCGCACGACGACTGGGGCGAGGAGGTGAAGGCCGTCGTCGAACCGGCCCCGGGCCGGGAGCCGGGCCCCGCGCTGGCCGCCGCCCTGCTCGACCACTGCGCCGCACACCTCGCCGGCTACAAACGGCCCAAGAGCGTCGACTTCATCGCCGAGATGCCCCGCGACCCCAACGGCAAGCTGTACAAACGGCGGCTGCGGGAGCCGTACTGGGAGGGGCGTACCCGTCCCGTGTGAACGGCGACGGCCCGTGCAGGCGCCAGGATCACCGTCGATGATGTCTTCCTCGGCGGAGCGGCGTCCCGGCAGCGGTGGCAGAAGGCTCCGGGCGGACTCACTGATCCGGCGGAGGATACAGCCAATGCCGCAGCAGGCGGCTCAGCCGTGGCATCACCAGGTACGTCAGCGTCGGCAGCAGCACCAGCGGGAAGACGGCGGCCCGCAGCGGCAGGGGCCAGGCATCCGTGTGGGGCGTCACCAGCCACTGGATCAGCAGCGTGAACGGATAGGCACCCAGGAACGTGGTGAGCACCATCTTCCAGCGGGGCGGGGCCTGCACGGTGGTGCCGGGCAGACTGAACCAGGTCTCCATCCCGGACGTCGACTGCCGTTCGCTGCTGATCTCCCTGGCGACGTCCGCGATCCGCGCGTGCCATTCCGCCCGTTCGTCCGACCCCAGCCACGCGGCCAGCCGATGCGGATCGGACCAGCGCAGCACCGCGTGGAAGCGGTGCCCCTTCTCGGGACGCAGCCACGAGACGCCCTCGTTGCCCGGGAACCGTCTGGCGCAGCGGGTGATTCCGTGCGTCCACTCCTCGAACTCCTGCTCCCGACCGGGGCGCACCTCCCAGGTGAGGACCGTGGTGACCGGCTCGCCCCGCCGTACTCCGGTGGTACTCATGCTCACCACGTGTCCCACGTACGGCGCGGTCATGCCTCGTGGCCGTGGGTGATCAAGGTGCCGGCGGTCATCGTGAGGACAGAATCGACGGGCGGGCGGCTTGACCTCCCCCGGCGGTCGCCCGAGGATCGGGTGCCATGACGCCCGGACACGGCAGCACGGTCGACGGGGTGCTGCGGCGCAGCGCCCACCGCACCCCGGCACGCGTCGCGGTCGACTTCCGCGACCGCCGCTGGACGTACGAGGAGCTCGACGACGCCGTCTC
The DNA here is from genome assembly GCF_004187715.1 of Streptomyces sp. F001. Lineage (GTDB taxonomy): Bacteria > Actinomycetota > Actinomycetes > Streptomycetales > Streptomycetaceae > Streptomyces > Streptomyces flavusporus. The sequence continues at coordinate 213,404 of NZ_QZWF01000002.1, forward strand.
CCGGGCGGCCGGCGTGCTCCTCGACCGGGGACTCACCCCCGGCGACCGGGTCGGAGCCTACGGTCACAACTCCGACGCCTACCTCATCGCCTTCCTCGCCTGCGCCCGCGCGGGCCTGGTGCACGTGCCGGTGAACCAGAACCTGACCGGCGACGACCTGGCGTACATCGTCGGCCAGTCGGAGAGCTCCCTGGTCCTCGCCGACCCCGACCTGGCCTCCCGACTGCCGGACACCGTGGACGTGCTGCCGCTGCGGGACGCGGACGACTCGCTGCTGAGCCGGCTGCCCGCGGCGGCGCCGTACGACGGTCCGGAACCGCGCAGCGAGGACCTGACGCAGCTGCTGTACACCTCCGGTACGACGGCCCTGCCGAAGGGCGCGATGATGACGCACCGCGCCCTGGTGCATGAGTACCTCAGCGCGATCACCGCCCTCGACCTCAGCGCCGGCGACCGGCCCGTGCACGCGCTGCCGCTGTACCACTCGGCGCAGATGCATGTCTTCCTGCTGCCCTACCTGGCGGTCGGCGCGACGAACATCATCCTCGACGCGCCGGACGGCGACCGGCTCTTCGACCTGATCGAGGCCGGGCGCGTGGACAGTGTGTTCGCCCCGCCCACCGTGTGGATCGGCCTGACGAACCGCCCCGACTTCACCACCCGCGACCTCAGCGGGCTGCGCAAGGCGTACTACGGCGCGTCGATCATGCCGGTCCCCGTCCTGGAACGCCTGCGCGAACGCCTCCCGAAGCTGGCCTTCTACAACTGCTTCGGCCAGAGCGAGATCGGTCCCCTCGCCACCGTCCTCGGCCCCGACGAGCACGAGGGCCGCATGGACTCCTGCGGCCGGCCGGTGCTCTTCGTGGACGCCCGGGTGGTCGACGAGAACGGCAAGGACGCGCCCGACGGAACACCGGGCGAAATCGTCTACCGCTCCCCGCAGTTGTGCGAGGGCTACTGGAACAAGCCGGACGAGACCGCCGAGGCCTTCCGTGACGGCTGGTTCCACTCCGGCGACCTCGCGGTACGCGACCAGGACGGCTACTTCACGATCGTCGACCGGGTGAAGGACGTCATCAACTCCGGTGGTGTCCTGGTCGCTTCACGCCAGGTCGAGGACGCCCTCTACACCCACGAGTCCGTCGCCGAGGTCGCCGTCGTCGGCCTGCCCGACGAGAAGTGGGTCGAGGCCGTCACCGCGGTCGTCGTACCCCGCGGGGAGGTCACGGAGGCCGAACTCATCGCCCACGCCCGCGAGAAACTGGCCCCGTTCAAGGCACCGAAGCGCGTCCTCTTCGTGGACGAACTTCCGCGCAACTCCAGCGGCAAGATCCTCAAGCGGGAGCTCCGGGACCGCTTCAGCTGAGGCGGAAGGGTGTTGCGGCGACCGGTCCCAGGCCCCGATGATCGGCGCCATGCCCACCTTCACCGCACCCGACGGCACCCGGCTCGCCCACCACCCGCGCGGTGCCGGCGAGCCGCTCGTCGTCCTGCCCGGCGGGCCCATGCGGGCCTCCGCCTACCTCGGCGACCTGGGCGGGCTCACCGCGCACCGCCGGCTGGTCCTGCTCGACCTGCGCGGCACCGGGGACTCCGCGGTGCCGACGGACCCGGCGACGTACCGCTGCGACCGGCTGGTGGGCGACGTGGAGGCGCTGCGGATCCACCTGGGGCTGGAGCGGATGGACCTGCTCGGCCACTCGGCCGGCGGCAGCCTGGCGATGCTGTACGCGGCCCGTCATCCCGAGCGGGTGGCACGGCTGGCGCTGATCACCGCGACCCCGTGGGCGCTGGGCCTGCCCGTGACGGCCGAGGACCGGCTGACCGCGGCACGGCTGCGCAAGGGCGAGCCGTGGTTCGAGGAGGCCTTCCCGGCGTTCGAGCGCTGGCTGGCGGGCGACGGTGACTTCGACCCGGTGTTCCTGCCCTTCTTCTACGGCCGTTGGGACGACACGGCCGCCGCGCACGCCGCGCTCGAGGAGGAGCAGACCAACGACGAGGCAGGGGAGACGTACGGCTCCGACGGTGCCTACGACCCGCCCGCCACCCGCGCCGCCCTCGCCGCAGTGACCGTCCCCGTTCTCGTGTACGCCGGTGAACTCGACGGCGGCCCCCGCCCCGAGCTGGCGCGCCGCGCCGCCGATGTCTTCCCGAACGCCGAGTTCACCGTCCAGCCGGGAGCGGGGCACTTCCCGTGGCTCGACGACCCCGACCGGTTCGCCCGGCGCACCGCCGCCTTCTTCGACGGCGCCTGAGAGACCTACGGTCTGTCCGCCGCGACCGCCACCTCGCGCGCCCACCGGTAGTCCGCCTTGCCGCTCGGTGAGCGGCGGATGGACTCCGTGATCACCAGCTGGCGCGGGATCTTGTACCCGGCCAGATGGTCCCGGCAGTGGGTCTGGATGTCCTCCAGGGACGGGGTCGGCGCGCCCTCGCGCAGCTGGACGACCGCCGCGACATGGCTGCCCCACCGGGCGTCCGGAACGCCGGCCACCAGCGCGTCGTACACGTCCGGGTGGGACTTCAGGGCCTGTTCGACCTCCTCCGGGTACACCTTCTCGCCCCCGGTGTTGATGCACTGCGAACCACGGCCCAGCACGGTCACCACGCCGTCCTCGTCGACGGTGGCCATGTCGCCGAGGAGCACCCATCGCTCGCCGTCCTTCTCGAAGAAGGTCTCGGCGGTTTTCGCCGGGTCGTTGTAGTAGCCGAGCGGAACATGGCCGCACTGGGCGATCCGGCCCACCTCGCCGACGGCCACCGGCTCGTGCGTGGCCGGATCGACCACCTGCGTACGGGAGTTGACGCGGATGCGGAAGCCGCGCTCGGGACCGGAGTCGTCCGTGGCCGTGCCGTTGAAGCCGGACTCCGAGGAGCCGAAGTTGTTCAGCAGCATCACCTGCGGGACGAGGGCGAGGAACTGCTGCCGGACCGTCTCCGACATGACCGCGCCGGACGACGACACGCTGAACATCGAGGAACAGTCCGTCCCCTTCATGGGCCCGGCGAGCGCGTCGATGAGCGGGCGCAGCATCGCGTCGCCGACCAGCGACATGCTGGTGACCTTCTCCCGCTCGACGGTCCGCAGCACGTCCTCGGGCACGAACTTGCGGTGCAGCACGACCCGTTGCCCGAAGTTGAAGCCGATGAACGCGGTCAGGGTGGAGGTGCCGTGCATCAGCGGGGGAGCGGGGAAGAAGGTGATGCCCGAACCGCCCGCCGCGACGCGCTCGGCCAGCTCCTGCGGCTTCTTCACCGGCTCACCGGTCGGCGCTCCGCCGCCCAGCCCGGAGAAGAACAGGTCCTCCTGCCGCCACATCACACCCTTCGGCATCCCGGTCGTACCGCCGGTGTAGATGATGAACTGGTCGTCGCCCGAGCGCGCCGGGAACCCGCGCTCCGCTGAGCCGGCGGCCTCGGCCTCGGCGAACGGCACCCCCAGCGAGCCACCGATGCCCACCCGCACCAGATGCCGCAGCTTCTCCGCCCGCGGCAACGCCGCCGCCACCCGGTCCGTGAACTCCGCGTCGAAGACCAGGGCCACCAGATCGGCGTCCCGGTAGAGGTAGACCAACTCCTCTTCCACATAGCGGTAGTTGACGTTGACCGGCACGATCCGTGCCTTGAGGCAGCCGAGCACCGTCTGGAGGTACTCGACGCCGTTGTACAGGTGGAGTCCGAGGTGCTCGCCGGGGCGGATCCCACTGTCGAGCAGGTGGTGGCCGATGCGGTTGGCGGCGGCGTCCAGTGCGGCGTACGTCAGACGGCGCTCCGCACCCGTGCCGGGATGGTCGAGGTACACGAGCGCCTCGCGGTCCGGCACCACGTCCACGACGGACTCGAACAGGTCGGCAAGGTTGTACTCCACCGCTCCTCCTGACCTCGCTGCCCCTCGGTTGCCGGTCATCAGAGCAAAGGGCGGCACAACTGGGAAGGGTCCGCGCAGAGAAAACTGACTGACTGTCAGAAAACCCTTGAAGTGCTTCCCCGCCTCCTGCAACCTGTTCTCGTTCCTGCGGACGGAGGACACCCATGGGTGGCACCGAACACCTCACCGTGCAGCGCGAAGGCGCCACGCTGGTGCTCACGCTCAACCGGCCCGACGCCAAGAACGCGCTCTCGCTTCCGATGCTCGTCGGCCTGTACGACGGCTGGCTCGAGGCCGACGAGGACGAGACGGTCCGCTCGATCGTGCTGACCGGAGCGGGTGGCGCGTTCTGCGCGGGCATGGACCTCAAGGCCCTGGCCGGGAAGGGCATGGCGGGTCAGCAGTACCGGGACCGGCTCAAGGCCGACCCCGACCTGCACTGGAAGGCGATGCTGCGGCACCACCGCCCCCGCAAACCCGTGATCGCCGCCGTCGAGGGCCACTGTGTCGCGGGCGGCACCGAGATTCTCCAGGGCACCGACATCCGGGTCGCGGGCGAGTCGGCGACCTTCGGCCTGTTCGAGGTCCGGCGCGGGCTGTTCCCGATCGGCGGCTCCACGGTCCGGCTGCAACGCCAGATCCCACGCACCCACGCCCTGGAGATGCTGCTCACCGGACGCCCGTACAGTGCCCGGGAGGCCGCGGACATCGGCCTGATCGGGCAGGTCGTCCCCGACGGCACGGCGCTCGGCAAGGCCCTGGAGATCGCCGAACGGATCAACGCGTGCGGGCCCCTCGCCGTCGAGGCCGTCAAGGCGTCGGTGTACGAGACGGCCGAGATGACCGAGGCGGACGGCCTCGCCGCGGAACTCGCCCGCGGCTGGCCGGTCTTCGACACCGCCGACGCCAAGGAAGGCGCCCGCGCCTTCGCGGAGAAGCGGCCACCCGTCTACAAACGCGCCTGACGAGGGAGTCACCGTGCCCGAAGTCCTCAAAGCCCCCCTGGTCCTCGAGTTCCCCTTCACCCGCTCCCTCGGCCCCGTCCAGAGCGCCTTCCTGACCGGTCTGCGCGAACGCGTCGTCCTCGGCGTCCGCACGTCCGACGCACGTACCCTCGTCCCGCCCGTCGAGTACGACCCCGTCACCGCCGAGGAGCTGCGCGACCTCGTCGAGGTCGCCCCCACGGGCACGGTCACCACCTGGGCCTGGAACCACGCCCCGCGCCGCGGCCAGCCCCTCGACACCCCCTTCGCCTGGGCCCTGGTCCGCCTCGACGGCGCCGACACCGCCCTCCTGCACGCCCTTGACGCCCCCGGCCCCGACACCGTCCGCACCGGCATGCGCGTCCGCATCCGCTGGGCCGAGGAACGCACCGGCGCCATCACCGACATTGCCTGCTTCGAGCCGTACGACGGCGCAGCACCCCGACTCACCGGTCACGACGGCCACTTCGACAACGCCGTCACCGGCATCGTCGCCCCCGCCCGCCTCGACTACACCTACAGCCCTGGCCGCGCCCAGTCCGCGTACATCGACGCACTGGCCGGGCACCGCACCGTCGGGGAACGCTGCCCCGCCTGCCGCAAGGTGTACGTGCCGCCCCGCGGCGCCTGCCCCACCTGCGGCGTCGCCACCGCCGAACAGGTCGAGGTCGGCCCGCGCGGCACCGTCACCACATTCTGCATCGTCAACATCAAGGCGAAGAACCTCGACATCGAAGTGCCGTACGTCTACGCCCACATCGCCCTCGACGGCGCCGACCTCGCCCTGCATGGACGCATCGGCGGCATCCCGTACGACCGGGTGCGGATGGGATTGCGCGTCGAGCCGGTGTGGACGGAAGGGGCCCGGTATCCCGACCACTACCGCCCCACCGGCGAACCCGACGCTCAATACGAGACCTACAAGGAGCTGCTTTGAATCCTCCCCCTCGCGAACGACGGGGATTCCTGGCTCACGCTGCTCGATCGCTCAGCGAACGACGGAGTCTCACGCGATCAGCACCAGCAGGGTTGAAACCAGCCCGGATGTATGAAGTTTTGGAAGGAACTGCCATGCGGGCTTGGTTCTCGCTCCGCGGCCAACGACTCTACTGCCTGGAGACCCGGTGACGCGTGAGATCGCTGTAATTGCCTTCGCCCAGACCGACCACCGGCGCACCAGCGACGAGCTCTCCGAGGTGGAGATGCTCATGCCGGTCCTGCACGAGGTGCTCGACCGCACCGGCCTGCAGACCGCCGACATCGGTTTCACCTGCTCCGGTTCCAGCGACTACCTGGCCGGCCGTGCCTTCTCCTTCACCCTCGCCCTGGACGGGGTGGGCGCCTGGCCGCCGATCTCCGAGTCGCACGTCGAGACGGACGGCGCCTGGGCGCTGTACGAGGCGTGGACCAAGCTGCTCACCGGCGAGGCGGACACCGCCCTCGTGTACGCGTACGGCAAGTCCTCACCCGGCTCGGTGCGTGACGTGCTCACCCGCCAGCTCGACCCGTACTACGTCGCGCCCCTGTGGCCCGACTCCGTGGCTCTCGCCGCCCTCCAGGCGCAGGCCCTCATCGACGCCGGCGAGACCGACGAACCCGCGCTCGCGGCCGTTGCCGCCCGCAGCCGGGCGGCCGGTCAGGACAACCCCCATGCCCAGCTGAGGGGTTCGGTGCCGCACGGGGACTACCTCGTACGGCCCCTGCGCACCGGCGACTGCCCGCCCGTCGGCGACGGCGCCGCCGCCGTGATCCTCGCCGCCGGGGAGCGGGCCCGCGCCCTGTGCGCACGGCCCGCCTGGATCCGCGGCATCGACCACCGCATCGAGGCGCACAGCCTCGGTGTGCGCGACCTGACCGACTCGCCCTCCACCCGCCTGGCCGCCGAGCGGGCCGGCGCCTTCGACCGGCCGGTCGACACGGCCGAGCTGCACGCGCCGTTCACCGCGCAGGAGATCGTCCTGCGCAAGGCGCTGCGGCTCGACGACACAGTGTGCGTCAACCCGTCCGGCGGCCCGCTCGCCGCCAACCCGGTCATGGCCGCCGGGCTCATCCGCATCGGCGAGGCGGCCGCCCGTGTCCACCGCGGTGCGTCCGACCGGGCCCTCGCCCACGCCACGTCCGGTCCCTGTCTGCAACAGAACCTGGTCGCCGTACTCGAAGGGGATCCACGATGAGCAAGGAGCCTGTGGCCGTCGTCGGGATCGGCCAGACCAAGCACGTCGCCGCCCGCCGGGACGTGTCGATCGCGGGCCTGGTCCGCGAGGCCGCCCGACGTGCCCTGGCCGACGCCGAGTTGACCTGGGCCGACATCGACGCCGTCGTCATCGGCAAGGCGCCCGACTTCTTCGAGGGCGTCATGATGCCGGAGCTGTACCTCGCCGACGCGCTCGGTGCGGTGGGCAAGCCGATGCTGCGTGTGCACACGGCCGGATCGGTCGGCGGGTCCACCGCACTCGTCGCGGCGAACCTGGTCGCGGCGCGCGTGCACGGCACCGTCCTCACGCTCGCCTTCGAGAAGCAGTCCGAGTCCAACGCCATGTGGGGCCTGTCCCTGCCGATCCCCTTCCAGCAGCCGCTGCTCGCCGGTGCGGGCGGCTTCTTCGCCCCCCACGTGCGTGCGTACATGCGGCGCAGTGGCGCGCCCGACACCATCGGCTCGCTGGTCGCCTACAAGGACCGGCGCAACGCCCTGAAGAACCCCTGCGCCCACCTCCACGAGCACGACATCACCCTGGAGAAGGTCCAGGCCTCGCCCATGCTCTGGGACCCGATCCGCTACTCCGAGACCTGCCCCTCCTCCGACGGTGCCTGCGCCATGGTCCTGACCGACCGGGCCGGTGCGGCCCGCGCGCCCCGGCCGCCCGCCTGGATGCTGGGCGGGGCGATGCGCAGCGAACCGACCCTGTTCGCCGGCAAGGACTTCGTGTCGCCGCGGGCCGGGCGGGACTGCGCCGCCGACGTGTACCGGCAGGCCGGGATCGCCGACCCGCGCCGGGACATCGACGCCGTCGAGATGTACGTGCCGTTCTCCTGGTACGAGCCGATGTGGTTGGAGAACCTCGGCTTCGCAGCTGAGGGCGAGGGCTGGAAGCTCACCGAGTCCGGGGTGACCGAACTCGACGGGGACCTGCCCGTCAACATGTCGGGCGGCGTGCTGTCCACCAACCCGATCGGCGCCTCCGGCATGATCCGCTTCGCCGAGGCCGCGCTCCAGGTGCGCGGACAGGCGGGCGAGCACCAGGTGGACGGCGCCCGCAGGGTGCTCGGGCACGCCTACGGAGGCGGCTCCCAGTTCTTCTCCATGTGGCTCGTGGGCTCCGCGCCCCCGCACTCCTGAAAGGTCCCCCTCACGTGGCCTGTTGGCCATGGGAACCGATCGCTAGGCTGGCCGCGGACGACGAGTCGGGAGGAGCACGGACGTGGCCGAGACCACCACCCAGCAGAAGCCGCTCATGGGCTGGGACAAGCCGGAACTGGACCTGAGCAAGGCCGAATGGCAGTCCAGCAGCCGCGGCCTGGGGGATGTCCAGATCGCTTTCGTCGAGGGTTTCATCGCCATGCGCAACAGCGACCGCCCGGAGAGCCCCTCCCTCATCTTCACCCCCGCCGAGTGGGGTGCGTTCGTGTCGGGGGCACGGGAAGGCGAGTTCGACCTGACCTGAACCCGGGCAGCCACGTGGACGGGCCGAACCGGGGGTGTTCCGCCCGTGTTTTCCGGACACGCGATCCGGTGAACCCACCCGGGGCCACGCCTGAGCGAGGCTGGCCCTGGAAGAGGTGGTGGGTCGCCGTCCGGAGGTGAGGACCTCATGAGCACCCTGCCGGTCATCGCGGCGTTCGACGGTTCGGACGACAGTCTGCGGGCCCTGGACTGGGCCCTCGACGCCGCCCGCAGACGCGCGGTACCCCTGCGGGTGGTCCATGTGCGGCAGTACGCCGTACGGGTACCCGCCGGTGTCGAGGTCGCCCGGCTTCCTGAGCCGGAGGACGACCCGGTGCTCGCCCGGGCCCGTGCGCACCTGGCCGGGCGCACCGACGGGCCGGTCGTGGAGTACCGCGGTCCGGAGGGCACCCCCAGTGCGGTACTGCCCGGCCTGGGCGCCGAAGCCCAGCTGATGGTGCTCGGCTCCCGGGGCCGCGGCGGCTTCGCCCGGCTGCTGCTCGGCTCCAACGGCCTGGCCGCCGCCCGCGACGCCGAGTGTCCGGTCGTCGTGGTGCCCCGGCCCGGCCGCGAGGTCGACGACGCGCCGCCGCAGGAGCCGGGACCCCGGGTGGTCGTCGGTCTCAATGTGGACGGACCCGACGACGCCGCTCTCACCTTCGCCTTCACCGAGGCCGCCCTGCGCGACGCCCGCCTCCAGGTGATCGCCGCCTACCCGTGGCCGGTACAGCTGTGGGCGGGAGCCGTCGGTGAGCTGGTCCCGACCGGGATCGACCAGGACGCCGTCGAGAACGAGACGCGGGCCCTCGCGGAGGGCTTCCTCGCCCCGCACCGCGGGCGCCACCCCGGGGTCCGGGCCGAACCGTACGTGGTCCCGGGCGACGCGGCCGGCCACCTCGTCGCCCACTCGAAGGACGCCGAGCTGGTCGTCGTGGGCCGGCACCGCCGCCGGCTGCTCGCGCCCGCCCGCCTGATGGGCTCGGTCACGCACGCCGTACTCCTGCACGCGGCGAGCCCCGTGGCCGTGGTGCCCCCGGCACCGCCGGAGGAATGACCCGGCCCCCGCGCGTCCCTGAACCCTCACTCACTCCCGTTCGTTAATGGTTGTGCGTGCACTTATCATTAGCGTCATGCGGGACTCGCTCAGCCGGGACGCCCGGATCGCCCTGGATCTCGCCCTGACCGTCCGGCACGACGGACACGGCGGCGTCGCCGACGACCTCACCGACCCGGCGGGCCTCACCACGTGGGTGCGCGCGCACCCCGACACCGTCCCCGATGCCACCGCCTACACGGCCGACGCCGAGGCCCTGACCGCCGTCCGCGAGCTGCGCGCCGCCGTCCGCGCCCTCTTCGCCCGCGCCGTACACCCCGCCGAGCCCAGCCCGGCCGACGCGGCCCGCCTGCTGCCCGTGCCCGAAGCCCTCGCCCGCCTCAATGCCGCGGCCGCCCGCACGCCCACCGTCCCCGTCCTGCACTGGCCGGACGACGCCGACCCCGCCCTGCACCGGCAGGCCGTGCACGGTGACCCGGAGCTCACCGCGGTGCTCGCACAGGCCGCCGTCACCTTTCTCGCGAGCCCCGACCGGCAGCGGCTGCGCGCCTGCCACGCGCCGCGCTGTGTGCGCTACTTCCTCAAGGAGCACCCACGCCAGGAATGGTGCACACCGTCCTGCGGCAACCGCGCCCGCGTCGCCCGACACCACGAACGGCACCGGAAGCCCGCGTAGGCCTGCCCGAACGCCGCACGTGCGGCCGCCCACCCGACGCCGACGACCTGCGGGCACGTACCATGGCGGCATGTCCTTCCTCCGCCGCCGCAGCGCCACCCCCGCAGGGCCCGACTTCGACGTGCTGGCCATGGACCCGGGCGACTGGCCCGGCAATCTGGGCGCGGGCCTGCTGCCCGCCCCCGACGGCACCTGCCAGGGCGTGTTCCTGCGCTACGACCTGTTCGGCGGCCGCGGCCCCGCGATGATCATCGGCAATCTGCCGGAGGGCTCCCCGGCCCGCGAGATCGCCGAGGGGCAGATCCCCTTCGAGGTGGCCCAGCTGCTGCTGGCCCTGGAGAACGACGAGGAGGTGACCGTCGTCGGCACCGAGGACGTGCCGGTGATGCAGGGCGACAACCTCCTCATCGTGCGCCGTCTGAAGCTCTCCGAGAGCCGGATCTCCTGCGTGCAGTTCGACCGCAGCGACAACGTCCTGGTCACCATCGCCGCCTGGGACCGCCCCATCACCGACGACCTGTACGCCCTGCTGAAGCCGCTGCCCGCGGAGCTGTTCCAGCAGGGCTGAGGCTCTACGACGTCGCCGACGACACCGTCACGTCAGCCGCCCGCACGAACGCCACCCGGTGGCCGAACTGGATCTCGTAGTACAGGTCCTCGCCCACCACGACCTGGTGCGCGTCGGTCGCGAAGGTGACCGCGTAGTAGTACTCGCCGGGCACCTTGTCACCGGCGACGTACTTCTGGCCCTTGAGCAGCCGGTACGACAACGGGGACACCGCCTGGGCGGGCACTCCCGCCGGGTAGGCGGCCGCCTCCGGGTAGGCGCGGCCGTACACCGGAACACTCTCCAGGCCGTCCCTGGGCGTGACGACGAGACCCTTCGCGGGCACTGCCGTCGGGGCCTTCTTCGGGTTCTTGAACCAGGCCTTCTGGCCCAGATACCAGATCGCCGTCCAGTCGCCCTCGCGGCCCGCCACCGCATACTGCTGGCCGGTGGAGACCCGTGATCCGATGTCGTTGACGCCGATCGTCGAGTCCCCGCCGCCCGGGCGCAGACCGATGTCCTTGATGAGGGGGTAGTCCTCGCCGGGCCCCGAGTAGAGCCGTACCGCGCTCGAACCGTGCACCGCGCACGGTGTGCCCGCGGACGCGCAGCCCGTGAACGCGGGCCGGTTCGAGGCGTAGTCCGGAAGGATCGTCACCATGCCGCTTCCTGCCCCGGCGGTGGGGCCGAAGGGGCGGCCGAGCAGTGTGAAGTAGTGCCGCCAGTCCCAGTAGGGGCCCGGGTCGGTGTGCATGCCCGGGACGGTCGACGTGGTCGGGCCGGGCACGTTGTCGTGGCCGAGGATGTGCTGCCGGTCCAGCGGAATGCCGTACTTCCTGGCGAGGTACCTCACCAGGCGGGCCGACGAGCGGTACATCGCCTCCGTGTACCAGGCGTCCGGCGAGGCGAGGAAGCCCTCGTGCTCCAGGCCGATCGACTTGGCGTTGACGTACCAGTTGCCCGCGTGCCACGCCACGTCCTTCGCCTTGACGTGCTGGGCGATGTGGCCGTCCGTGGAGCGCAGGGAGTACTGCCAGGAGACGTAGGTGGGATCCTGCACCAGGTTCAGGACGCCCTCCCAGGCGCCCTCCGTGTCGTGCACGATGATGTACTCGATGCTCTGCGACGCCGGTCGCTCACCCAGGTCGTGGTTGCCGTAGTCGCCCTCCCCGAACTCCTCGTAAGGCGCCGGGATCCACTCACAGGACACGGTCGCCGGGCACTCGGTGCCCTCCGCGGCGGCCCGGCGCAGGCCCGTCCGGCTCAACTGCCCGGTGTCCGGGGCGAGGTCCGGCTGCGCGGTCAGGGAGATGCGCTGTCCGGAGTCGGTGAGGCGTTCCTCGCCGGTGCGGATGACGTCGTACACGTCGCCCGCGTACGCCGCCGCCGTCGCGGTGTCGTCCGCGCCCGAGAAACGGGCCACCGCCCCGTACCACTGAGCCGGATCCTTACTCAGCGGCTCGCCCAGCTCCCGCTGCGCGGCGGCGAGCAGTGCGGCCCCGCCCGCCACATTCGCCACAGGGTCGGTGCGCAACTCCTCGGCGCTCATACCGGTCAGCTCCGCCGCCCTGGCCAACGTCCGCAGTCGGGCCGGGAGTTCGGCGTCCTGAGGCAGCTCCGTGTCGGGGAGCAGCGGCGGGCGGGCGCTGTCGCCGCGCGAGTCCTCGGTGCCCTCGCTGTGATGCGGGGGCGCCGTGGCGAGGGCCGTGCGGGCGTCGGTGAGATGCATCGGGCCGTAGCCGCCGGTCACGCTCGCCGCACCGCCGTGTCCGTCCCAACGGGACTGGAGGTAGGAGACGCCGAGCAGCACGCTCTGCGGCACGTCGTACTCGGCAGCCGCCGCGGCGAACGCCTGCTGCAGCCGGCCGGCCGACCCGGCTTCGGACGGGGCTGCGCCGAGCAGCGGCAGCAGCAGCGTTGCCGAGGCCACGGCGCCGACGGCCCGGCGTACGCGTCTCGGCCCGGCGGCTCGGGTGGGGTCGGTGGCGGATCCTCGCAAAGCAGCCTCCTGTGACGGTCGGGCGCGATGAGCCGTGCGGGGCCGGGCGTGTCAGTGGTACCGGCTCTCGGACGATCCGTCAATCATGCTGCCCACGAGGCGATTTCCCATGTCAGGGCGGGCGCGAGGAGTTTCGTGGCGGGGGCGGGCGGGCCTGCGGGGCGTCAGTGGCGTACACCAATGGTCCTGATCCCGGCATGACGACGACCGCGGTGCGCCGCTGTCTGCGAAACACACCGCGGTCCGTCATCCCCGTCAGCGAGTGCCGACGGCCGCGCGCACGGCCTGCCGGGCCAGCTGGCAGTCGTCGTGCAGCCGCCGCAGCAGCAGCCGCTGCTCCTCGCCGGACGGCGCAGCACCCGGTGGGGCCACTCCCGGTGCCGCCGGGGTCGTGTCGTGCATCGAACGCTGCACGGCCGTCTCGTACGTACGGATCTCACGGGTCAGTACGAGCATCAGGTTCACCAGGAACGCGTCCCGTGAGGCGGGGCCCGCGGACTGGGCGATCTGGCTGATGTGCCGCCGTGCCACCGGCGCGTCGCCGAGCACCGACCACAGGACGGCCAGGTCGTAGCCCGGCAGATACCAGCCCGCGTGCTCCCAGTCCACCAGCACCGGGCCCGCGGGGGAGACCAGGATGTTCGACAGCAGCGCGTCGCCGTGGCAGAACTGCCCCATGCCCTGCCGGCCCGCGGCGAGGGCGATGCCGTGCAGCAGCTTCTGCAGGTCACCCATGTCCCGGTCGGTGAGCAGACCCAGCTCGTGGTACCGGGAGATACGGGCCGCGTAGTCCAGCGGAGCGTCGAACGTCCCGGCCGGCGGGCGCCAGGCGTTCAGTCGGCAGATCGCGCCCAGCGCCGCCCGGATGTCGGCGCGCGGTGGCGCCTCCACCGGGTGCCGCTGGAGTGCCGCCGCCCGTCCCGGCATCCGCTCGATCACCAGCGTGCAGTTGTCCGGGTCCGCCGCGATCAGCCGCGGCACCCGCACCGGTGGGCGGTGCCGGACGAACGAGCGGTAGGCCGCTATCTCGTGCCGGATCCGCTCGGCCCAGGCCGGGGAGTGGTCCAGTAAACACTTGGCGACGGCCGTACTGCGTCCTGTCGTGCCGACCACCAGCACCGACCGTCCGCTGCGCCGCAGCACCTGCACCGGCGCGAACTCCGGGCAGATCCGGTGCACCGAGGCGATCGCCGTACGCAGCTGGGCGCCCTGAGGGCCGGACAGGTCGAGTCTCCCGCTGAGCGGTTGGGTGCCGAGTCCCGCCGGGCGCCGCGACCGGCCGGCACCGAGCACGGGGGCCGACGGGCGCGCCGGGGCGAGGTAGGGGCCGCCGCCGCCCGACAGGGGCGCCTCAACCGGCCTGGGGGAGGCGGGAGCCGGGGGCGCGGGTGCAGCGGCCGGGGCGGGGCGGACACGGAGGACGATGCTGCGTACATGGGCGAGACAGATCCCTTCGTGTGCCTGCGACGTCATTGCGCCACCCGACCCGGATGCCCGGGTGCACCCTGGGGAATGCACCAGCCGTATCTAGAAGGCGACCGGGTCGGGGTGGCGCGTTCCTACCTGACACCCGATGTGCAGTGGCACACCATCTGGCGTGCCCTGGCGAACCCTGGCGAATAGTCGCCCGGCAACTCTCCCCGGGCTACTGTCAACTCAGCCGAGAACCTGGGGGCTTGATGTGAGCGGAGAACCCAACACCCGCCTTGCGGACCTGTTCGGCCTGGCCGGCTGGTCCAAGGGAGAACTCGCGCGGCTGGTCAACAAGCAGGCGGCGGCCATGGGCCACCCCCAGCTGGCGACCGACACCTCGCGGGTGCGGCGGTGGATCGACATGGGAGAGATCCCGCGCGATCCCGTGCCGCGGGTGCTGGCGGCCCTGTTCACCGAGCGTCTCGGCCGTGTCGTGACCATTGAGGACCTCGGTCTGGTCCGGCACGGGCGTACGGGGAAACGGCAGGACGGCGGGAGTGTGGAACATCCCGACGGTGTGCCGTGGGCGCCCGAACGGACCGCCGCGGTCCTCACCGAATTCACGGGAATGGACCTCATGCTCAACCGACGCGGCTTGGTGGGCGCGGGTGCCGCGCTCGCCGCGGGATCCGCACTCAGCAGCGCCATGTACGAGTGGCTGCACACCGATCCGGCCCTGACCGCCGACGCTCCCCACCTCGACAACCCCTTGCACGCCGACCCCCTGCACGCCGACCCCGTCGGGTTCGACCGCTATGAGGCCGCCCCCATCGGGTCCCAGGAGATCGAGGAACTGGAGCGCTCGGTCGAGGTGTTCCGTGCCTGGGACGCGGCCCGCGGCGGCGGGCTGCAACGCAAGGCGGTCGTGGGCCAGCTCAACGAGGTGGGCGGCATGCTCGCCTACCGTCACCCACCCCATCTGCAGCGGCGCCTGTGGGGCGTCGCCGCCAACCTCGCCGTCCTCGCGGGCTGGATGTCGCACGACGTCGGCCTGGAGCCCACGGCCCAGAAGTACTTCGTCATCGCCGCCCATGCCGCGCGAGAGGGCGGCGACCGGCCCAGGGCCGGCGAGGCGCTCTCCCGAGCGGCCCGCCAGATGGTGCACCTGGGCCGGCCCGACGACGCGCTCGACCTGATGAAGCTGGCCAAGTCCGGCTCCGGCGAACAGGTACTGCCCCGCACGCAGGCGATGCTCCACACCATCGAGGCCTGGGCACAGGCGTCGATGGGCAAGGGGCAGGCCATGCGCCGCACCCTGGGGCAGGCGGAGGACCTCTTCGTCGCGGACAAGGGCGATGTGCCACCGCCGAGCTGGATGCAGACGTTCAAGGAGGAGGACCTGTACGGCATGCAGGCCCTGGCCTACCGCACGCTGGCCGAGTTCGAGCCGGGCGCGGCCGTGCACGCCCAGCACTTCGCGGAGAAGGCCCTCGCCCTGAGGATCGACGGGCGGCAGCGCTCGAAGATCTTCGACTTCCTGTCCATGGCCTCCGCCTGCTTCATCGCGGACGACCCCGAACAGGCGGACCGGTACGCACGCCTCGCCCTGGTGTCGATGGGATCGAACTCCTCCCACCGCACCTGGGACCGGTTGCGCCAGATGTACCGGCTCACCGCCGAGTACGCCGGCTACCCGAAGATCCAGGAACTGCGGGAGGAGATCAAACTGGCGCTGCCCAAGACGAAGGGCAAGGGCGGCAACAGCTCACAGGTGTAGTCCGGCGGCCGTTATGACGTAACCCTGGCGATGAGCACGCAGGCGTCGTCCTCGCGTTCCGACTCGCCGAACTCCTCCACGACCGTCCGTACGCAGTCCTGCGCGGTGTGCGCCTCGGCGAAGCGCGGGGCCAGGTCGAGGAGGCGGTGCACGGCGGCCGTGCCGGGCGACTCCTCTCGCCCGGGCGCCAGCCCGTCGGTGTGCAGCACGATCAGGTCGCCCGCCTCGAGGGTCTCCTCGGCCTCGCCGTAGGTGGCACCCGAGGTTGCGCCGAGCAGGACGCCGTCCGGCGTGTTCAGCCTGCGCCCCGTCCCGTTGCGGAACAGCAGCGGGGCGGGGTGTCCTGCCTGCGCCCAGACCAGGGTGCGGGTCTCGGGGCGGTAGCGGCAGCAGACGGCGCTGCCCAGGGCCGGCTGGACGGTGGTGTCCAGCAGCTGGTTGAGCCAGGCCATCAACTGGCCCGGGCTGGTGCCCGCCATCGCCATGCCGCGCAGCGCGCCGAGCAGCATCGCCATGCCCGAGGTCACGGTGACTCCGTGTCCGGTGAGGTCGCCGACGCTCAGCAGCGTCTCGCCCCCCGGCAGTTCGAGTGCGTCGTACCAGTCACCGCCCACCAGCGCGCTGGTGGACGACGGCAGATAGCGGGCGGCCAGGTCCAGGCTTCGTGGGCCCTGGTGCGGGAGCCGCAGGGTGCCGCGCCACGGCGGTAGCACGGCCTCCTGCAGCTCGACCGCAAGCCGGTGCTCGGTCTGTGCGCGGTGCCGGTGGCGTTGCAGCGAGTCACGGGTCTCGCTGACCGCCTGCTGGCTGCGGCGCAGTTCGCTGACGTCCCGCAGTACGGCCCACATCGAGGCGGTGCTGCCGTCAGTGTCGAGCACGGGCTCGCCCATCATGTGCACGGTCCGGACCTCGCCGTCCGGGCGCACGATCTGGAACTCGCCGTCGATGCGCTTGGCGTCGACCAGACAGTCCGTGACCATCGCCGTCAGCTTGGACCGGTCCGCGTCGAGCACCAGCGAGGGCAGTTCGTCGAGGGTGAGCGGGGGAGCGGCGGGGTCGCGACCGAGGATCTCGTACAGCTCTGAGGACCAACTGGCTTCGTCGGTCAGCAGATTCCACTCCGCACTGCCGACCCGGCTGAGCAGCGAGCCGCGCCGCGGGGCGGCGGGCGGCTCCGGGCGGCCGGTTCGGCGGTCGGGGCGGGGGCCGTCCCGCAGCTGTGCCAAGTGCTCGTCGAGGTCGTTGAGTTGGTGCAGGGCGAGGTCGTAGAGGGCACGCTGCCAGCGGTCCTGCGGGTCCGATCCGTCGCTCTGCGCCTCCCGCCGTACGGCGTTCACGTCGCCCTTGAGCCGCCGTGTCTGCGATATCAGCGTGTCGACCGGGCCGCGTCCTGGCGGCTGGGCGGCGGGGCGGTCCGCAGAGAGATGGGACGGCATGACGCACTCCGATGAGGGGGACGGTACGACCAAGGCTGACGGAGGGACCGTTATGACTGTTGCACAGCCCGCGACGCCCTGTAAGGGATTTGGCAACACACGATACGGTGGTGCTTCCGGCATATGCCACAGTCTTCACGGAGTGGTTCCGGCGTAGGTGGGGCGTACGCCGCCGCATGGGTAAGTCGTAGACCGCGTACGTGACTTGATGGACCGTCCGACGTTTCCTGTCGCGGTCATTCGCGCGTTCGGTGAGCATACGTTCGAGGCGGGTGGGCCTACCGGTCGACGCCCGCGTACAGCTCCGGGCGCGGGGCGAGCTCGACCGTCGTGCGGTGCCCGCTCTCCAGCGCCCGGACGCCGGCCTCGGCGACCGCTGAGGCGACGTAACCGTCCCAGGCGCCGGGGCCGGTGACCCGGCCCTGCCGGGTGGCGTCGACCCAGGCCTGCACCTCACGGTCATAGGCGTCCGCGAACCGCACCAGGTAGTCCTGCGGCACCTCCTCGCGGGCGCCGCCCTCCGCCGTGACGACCATGGTGTGCCCGTCGCCGATCCGGGCGCTGCCCGCCTCGCACACGGCCTCGCAGCGCACCTGGTAGCCGAAGCCGCAGTTGACGAAGACCTCCACGTCGACCAGGGTGCCGGCCGAGGTCTCGAAGAGCACGAACTGCGGGTCGAGCAGGCCGGACGGGGCGTGTGCGGCGGACCTGGGGCGCAGCACGGTCACGGCCGTCACCTCCTGCCCGAGCAGCCAGCGTGCCGCGTCGATCTCGTGCGAGACAGAGCTGCTGACCAGCATCGCGCTGGTGAAGCCCGGCGGTGAGGAGACGTTGCGGTGGGTGCAGTGCAGCATCAGCGGACGCCCCAACCGGCCACTGTCCAGCAGGGACTTCAGCTGCCGGTACTCGGCGTCGTAGCGCCGCATGAACCCGGTCTGCGTCAGCCGCCGCCCGAGCCGCGCCTCCGCCTCCAGTACGCGCAGCGCGCCCGCGGAGTCGGGCACCAGAGGTTTCTCGCACAGCACCGGAAGCCCGCGCGCACAGGCCGCGAGCAGGGCCTCCTCGTGCGCCGGGTCGGGGGAGGCGATCAGCACGGCTGCGACGCCGGGGGCGTCCAGGGCGGCCTCCGCCTCCGCGTGCACCGAGACCCCGCCGATTCCGGCCGCCGCCTCCTTGGCCCGGGCCGTGTCGGGATCGGCCACAGCGGCGACCCTGGCGCCGCTCACCACCCGGTCGAGCCGCCGTATGTGGTCGGCTCCCATGCGTCCCGCGCCCAGTACCGCCACGCCCAGCAGGTCACCCACGTGCGCACTCCCTCGTCGCCGGCTGTCCCGGCGTAGCGTAAGGGGCGGCGCGCGGGTGCCGTCAGTAGCGCAGCACGCCGGCGATCCCGTTCGCGTCGCCCAGCGCGCCGTCGGGGACGAAGCGGACCTCGGCGCCGGTCTCCAGGCACTGCTCGACGATCTCGTCCACGATGTCCTCGCGGGCGTCGAGGTCGTCGCTCGACGCGGGAACCAGGTGGGCGCCGTCGTCGCGCACGGTCACCCGGAAGTTCTCCTCGACGGCCAGCAGCCGCACCCGGGCCTGCCGGGCGTTCTGCCAGACCTCGTCGACACCGGCCGCGAACTCCTTGCGCCCACGGGCCGCCACGAGTTCCTTGGTCACGGCCTCGACCGTCCGCAGGGCCTCGGCATCGACCACCGGCCGCACGGCCTGCCAGACGGCGTCCGGGGTGGCGTGCGTGAGGCCGCCGTGCGGGACGTGCACCGCGCGCCTGGCGACGTCGCCCACCTCGTCCAGACAGGACAGGGCGGCCTGCTCGCCGGTCACGTACAGCGGGCGCGAGCTCTCGCGCAGCACCGCGCCCATCGCCGTGTCGACATCGCGCAGGAAGTGGCGGGTGCCCTCGTCGCGGTACGTGCTCGGCATGTCGCCGATCTGCTCCATCCGCTCGGGATCGAAGTTGTCGGCGCGCCTGGTCAGCGGAAAGCCGCCGGTGCGCTCCTCGGTGACGCGGTCGGCGCCGCCGTTCCAGAGGGCGGCGCGGTCGGCCGAGACCGACAGCACCCAGAACGGCCGCTCGGAGACCTGTGCGGAGACCAGGTTGCGGGTGAGGAAGGTGTCCGAGAGCACCACGCGTTCGGGCACGGTGCGAGTGAGCGACCACACCTGGTGCTCACCCGGCGCGGCGTAGATCACCAGGCCGTCGTCGGCATACGTCAGGTCGACCTCCGTGAGGGCCTGGTCGAGCTGCGCCACGACGTCGGCGCGCCGCTCCCGGGTGACCGCGGGATCGGACTCCAGTTGCTTCTTGGCCTCCGCCACCACATTGCGCAGCCGGACCCGGTCCTGCTCGTGGTAGGGCTCGCGCCGGTGCGTCGGCGTCAGCACGGACACCGCCGGGTAGGGGCGCGGGCGGCGCAGCTCGGCGAGGGTCGTGGGACTGAGTGCGTGCTCCATGACAGAACCATAGGACCGATTCACGTATCGGGCATTTGGTGTGAGTACGTCGCGCCGTGCGGCCCTCATGCGCCGTCCTCGGGGGCCTCGGGGCTCTCGGGGCCGCAGGAGCTGCCGCTCGCCGGCAGGGAGCCGTACAGCAGGAAGGCATCGACCTTGCGCTGCACGCAGGTGGACGACGCGTACCCGGTGTGGCCCTCGCCCTTGTTGTCGAGCACCACGGCCGACGGGCCCAGCCGCTTCGCCGTCTGCGTGGTCCAGCGGTACGGCGTCGCCGGGTCGCCGCGCGTGCCGACGAGCAGCATCCTGGCCGTGTCGACGTCCTTGACCTCGTCGCGGATGAAGTCGGTGCCCTTGGGGCGGCCGTAGCACATGAGCACCTGGGTGAGCCGGTGCCGGCCGAAGACCGGGGACGCCTCCTCGTACGTGGCGCGCAGCCGGCCGAGCTCTCTGGTGATCTGCCGGGCCGTGGGGCGATCGGGATCGTCCGCGCAGTTGATCGCCATGAGCGCCGCCGGGAGGTTGTCGAGGGGGACGTCCTCCTCGTCGGCCAGGCCGCCGTCGCCGGCCGGCGTGGTCTTCGGCCGCGGCTCCGGACTGCCGGGAGGAGCGAAGCCGCCGGTGGCGAAGGCCTCGACACCGTGCGTTTCGCCGTCCTCGACCAGTGAGGCGAGGGCACGCTCCAGCGACGGCCACAGGTTCCTGCTGTACAGCCCCTGACTGATGGCGACCACCAGGTCCTGGCCGGTGAACTCGCCGCTGAACGCGCTCGGTACGGGATCCTCGTCCATGGAGTGGACGAGTCGCTCGACGTCCTCCCGTGCGCCGCGCGGGTCCTGTCCGAACGGGCAGGCGATGTCCTGCACGCACCAGTCGAGGAAGTCCTCCAGTGCGGTCTGCTGACCCTTGGCACCCGCCACACCCTGCTGGGTCAGCGGTTCGGTCAGCGTGTCCACCCCGTCCAGCGCCAGCCGCCCCACCTTGTCGGGAAACTGCGCCGCATACACCGCGCCCAGGCGGGTTCCGTAGGAGAAACCCAGGTAGTTGAGCTTGCTGTCGCCGAGCGCGTCGCGTATGACGTCCAGGTCCCGCGAGGCGTTCACCGTGCCTATGTACGGGAGGACGGGCCCGGAGTGCTTGGCACACTCGTCGGCCGTCTTCTTCAACTGCCGGAGCACGGACTGCGGATCACGCAGCGCCGCGTCGGTCTCCTGCAGGACGGCGGAGTCCTCGTACGAGCCGTTGCCGCAGCTGACCGGGGAGGACCGGCCGACGCCGCGCGGGTCGAAGCTCACCACGTCGTAGCCGTCGGTCAGGCCCATGAAGTCGTCGACGCTGTAGGCGAGTTCGGTGACGCCCGCGCCGCCCGGACCGCCGAAGTTCAGCACCACCGAGCCGCGCTTGTCGCCGGTCGCCCGGTAGCGGGCCAGGGCCAGTTCGAGCGTCCCCTTGCCGGGGCGGGCGTAGTCGAGGGGCACGGTGACCTTCCCGCACTGCAGGTCCGTGGGCGTCTCCGCGCCGTCGCACGCCGCCCAGGTGATCTTCTGGCGGTAGAACCGGCTCAGGTCGGGCTGGGGGCGGTCCTCGGCGGTCGTCGCCGGCAGCCCGGCGCCCAGCAGCGCCAGGCCGACCGTGCCGGCGAGCGTCCAGCGCCGGACCGTGTGCCGCGGTGACAGCTTGGCCAGCATCGATGCCTCCAGGGGCGCCCCGTTGCGGACGGGTGTACGGCGCCCTCGCTCACGATAGGCGGATGCCGGAGGACACGCCTCCGGGCGAGCGGGACCGGCCGGAGGGCCGTATCCTGCGCCGCCTCGGTTCCGGGCCGGGGGCGACAGAGGCTTCGGACGGTTTTACTGCTAGTTCGACAAACCTGCCACTCGATGGGGTGAAAGGCAGATAAGCCATAACTCGGATGGTTCGCCTGCGTTTTATCCGATGCGGGCGAGCGCCCGCGACCAAGTCTGGAAGGCAGGGAACCTATGAGACGGGTTACCCGAAACGGTGTGATCGCCGTCGCCGCCGCCTCGGGCGCGATGGCCGTGACGTTGCCGGCGTACGCCGACTCCGGGGCGCACGGCGCCGCGGCCGGCTCGTCCGGCCTGATCTCCGGCAACACCGTTCAGGCCCCGGTGCACGTGCCGGTGAACGTGTGCGGGAACACGGTGAACGTGGTGGGCCTCCTCAACCCCGCCGCGGGCAACCGCTGCGCCAACGACGACGGCGCGGACGAGGAGCGCCCGGCGCGCGGGGGAACAGCGAGTGGCGGTGCGACCGCAGAGAGCAGCGCAAACGATTCGCCGGGAGTGCTCTCCGGCAACGGCGTGCAGCTGCCGGTCGAGCTCCCGGTCAACGTCAGCGGCAACTCCGTGAACGTCGTCGGCGTCGGCAACTCGGCCGTCGGCAACGAGTCCGTGAACACGCCCGGTGACCGCCCGGCCCGCCCGGCGCCCGAGCCGAGGCCGTCCACCCCGCCCAAGGCACAGCCGACACCCAAGCCGGCGCCGTACTCCCCACCGCCCACCACGGCCCTCGCCGAGACGGGAGCGGACGCGACCCTGCCCGCCGCCGTCGGAGCCGCGGCACTGGTCCTGGGCGGGGCGGTGCTGTATCGGCGCTCCCGCGTCCAAGGGAGGCGCTGACCGGGGCGTTCTCGTCCCATGCCCGGTCCGTGAGTCCGCAGATGCGCGTTCGGCTCACGGACCGGCGCGATGCTCAGCGCCGATGGAACCGCCGGTGCAGCGCCTGCACCTCGTCGGCCAGTTCCGGTACCGGGCCGTCCACCAGCACACCGGGCGCGACCTCGTTCACCGGCAGTGTCCGTACCGGCGGCGCCGGCACGCCCAACTCGGCCAGCCAAGCGGAGAGTTGCTGCGAGGACGCTACGTACACGATGCGGCCGAGGCCCACCCAGGCGTGGGCGGCCGCGCACATCGGGCAGTGCTCGCCGGACGTGTACACGGTCGCGGACGCCCGCTGCTCCGGGCCCAGCGCGCCAGCTCGAACTCCGGGTGGCGGGTGCGGTCACCGGAGGCCACCCGGTTGTGGTCCTCGGCGAGCACGGCGCCGTCCGCGCCGACCAGCACCGATCCGAACGGCTCGTCCCCGGCTTCGAGCGCCTCCGTCGCCAGCTCCACACAGCGACGCAGATACGGCAGCTCGGCGTTCTCCACCATGACGTGCGGCCCCCCTTCCGGCGTACGGCCATCATGCCGACATGATCGTCGGCTCGCAGCCTACGTCCGCCCGCGGGGCCCGACCGTCGGCGTCCGCACCCGTGGTCCGGGTCAGGGACGAGCCTCCTCCGGGTCAGCGACGTACCCGTGCCCGGTCCAGTGCGGCGACGCCCAGTGCGGCGAGGCCGATCTGGATGAGCCACTCGACCCAGTCGACGCCGTCGGTGTCGGCGACATCGAGGGCGCCGGCGATCGCCGTGCCGACGAGTGCGGCCGCGATGCCGACGAGGATCGTCCACAGGATTCCTATGCGCTGGCGGCCCGGCACGACGAGCCGCCCCAGCACACCGATGATGATGCCGATGACGATGGCACTGATGATGCTCGAGATCTCCATCTCCGCCCCTCTTGTCGGGACCCCGCTGCTCTCCATGTGCCCGCCGGAGACGAAGCCACTCCGCTCCGTTCGCACCGCGCTGAGGCTCGAGGCCGTGGTGACCGCCCGACGTTGACATGCAGGTAATTGCCTGCATAACCTTGAGTGTGCGATCAGAGGGCGACCCGGGCATGGACAGGGTCTTCAAGGCGTTGGCCGACGGCACCCGCAGACGGCTGCTGGACCGGCTGCACGAGCAGAACGGGCAGACGCTGGGAGAGCTCTGCGAGCGCATCGACATGGCACGCCAGTCGGTGACGCAGCATCTGGCCGTCCTGGAGGCCGCCAACCTGGTCAGCGCGGTGCGGCGGGGGCGGGAGAAGCTGCACTACCTCAACCCGGTCCCGCTCCACGAGATCCAGGAGCGGTGGATCGACAAGTTCGAGCGCCCACGCCTCGGTGCGCTCGGTGCCGTGAAGCGACGAGCCGAGGAAGCCATGACCGACAAGCCCACGTTCGTGTACGTCACGTACATCGAGAGCACGCCCGAGAAGGTCTGGGACGCGCTCACCGACGCCGACCTCACCGCCGCCTACTGGGGCCACAGCAACGTCTCCGACTGGCAGCCTGGATCACGCTGGGAGCACGTCCGTACGGACGGTTCCGGCATCGCCGACGTGGTCGGCATCGTCACCGAGAGCGAGCGCCCGACCCGCCTGGTCACCACCTGGGCCGCGCCCGAGAACAAAGGTGACGAGGACAAGCACTCCCGCGTCACCTTCGACATCCAGCCGCACGGCGACATCGTCCGGCTGACCGTCACCCACGAGAACCTCGCCGACGAGGCTGAACGCGCCGACGCGGCGTCCGGCTGGGCGGCCGTGCTGTCCAACCTCAAGTCCCTCCTGGAGACCGGCAGCCCGCTGCCCGAGCAGCCGTGGCTGGTGCCGAACCGCTGAGCGGACGAGAACGGCCGGTCCGCCACCCTGCGGACCGGCCGTTGCGTGTCTCCCTTCCGACGTCGCCTAGGGCCTGGGGGCGCTCCTCGCCGCCGTACCGGCGCACACGAGTCCCAGGATCACGGCCAGGGCGCCGATGACGATGTTGTTCCACACGACGCCGGCGTCCGGGCTCTCGCCGACGATCCACGGCGAGATGATCATCCACACGCCCAGCGCGCACATGGCCCAGCTGAGGCCGTACATGCGTTCCGGAGCCCTGGTGAACCCGAGTGCCAGCAGGGCGATCGCGAGCCCGACGATCAGGTTGTGGGTCACGAGCGCGGGCTGGCTGGTGGTGTAGTGGAGTATCCACGGAGATGCGGCGCAGTACAGACCGAGCAGGAACACCGGTCCGTCCACGAGCGCCACATCGCGACCGCCGAGCATACGGGCGTACCGTGCCCGCATTTCGGATGCATCAGGATGGCTGGTTATGTCACCTCTGGTGGGCGAGACGTTGGCCATGAGTCGTCTCCTTTGGCTGTGCAGGCCTGACCGCGTCTGGTGCGGTATGCGGTAAAGCGCCGCGTACGTTCATTCTGCGCTTATGTTGCCTTTATGTGTAGAGGTCAGAGAGGTGCCCCCCCCGCTGCCCCGCATGGCGGCGGCCCGGATGCCGGATCCGGAGATTTCCCTACGCTGATCATGTGACCACAGCAGACGACCGGGAGCGGCAGGCGGGGCGCGTACGGAAGCCGCCGACGAGCCCCGCGCACCTCCGGACGTGTCACGCCGCGTCCACGGCTGGTGGCGTGGAGTTCGCCCGCCTGCACATGAGCGCGACGATCCAGGGCAGGCGGACCGTAAGGGAGTTGCTTCTTCAAGGACTTCTCGATGAACCGACCGGATGAACCAATTGGGAGGTGCCTGCCGCTATGAGCGCGAAGGTGCTGGAGCGGTTTCCGGCGGGGGCTCCGCGCGGATCGTGGCCGGCAGAGGAGTACGCGGCGGCGCTGCGCGCCGAGGGTGAGCCCGCGACGGTCGTGATGGACCTGAAGTCGGACGCGTTCCTCGTGGTGGTGCCGGCCGACGAGGAGGACTGACCGAAACGCCGTCGCCGGGACCTCACACGCTGAGCGCCTCCCGCACCGACGCCTCGGCATCCTGGCCGCCCGCGCCGGACGAAGTGACCCGGCCGGCCTCCAGGACGTAGTAGCGCTGGGCTGCCCGCATCGCGAAGCCGACGTGCTGTTCGACCAGCAGGACACAGAGCCCGCCGCGCGCGGCCAGTGCCAGGATCGTCTCCTCGATCTCGGTCACCACCGACGGCTGGATGCCCTCGGTCGGCTCGTCGAGGAGCAGGATCCGGGGCTCCGTCACCAGGGCGCGGGCGATGGCCAGTTGCTGCCGCTGCCCGCCCGAGAGCAGTCCGGCGCGGCGGGTCGACAGGGCCCGCAGCGCCGGGAAGAGGTCCAGCGCCTCGTCGATCGCGGCCTTTCCACGTCGGCGTCCGTCGGCCACGAGCTGGAGGTTCTCGGCGGTCGTGAGGTGGGGGAACGCCTGCTGGCCCTGTGGGACGTATGCCATCCCGCGGGCCACCCGCTCGTGCGGCCTGCGGCGCGTGATGTCCTCGCCGTCGAGGCGGACCGTTCCGCTCAGAGGCGTCAGCAGCCCCACGGCGGCACGCAGCAGCGTGCTCTTGCCCGCGCCGTTGTGCCCGAGCACCGCGGCGACCCCGTCCTTCGGTACGTCGACGCTCACCCCGTGCAGCACGCTGCTGCGGTGGTAACCGACGCGGATGTCCTCGATCTCCAGCATCACGCCTCCTGTACCGCCACGCCGGTGACTGTCTCGGCGGCCGCGTGCCCGAGGTACACCTCCTGCACCTTCGGGTCGGCCTGCACCTCGGCCACCGTTCCCTCGCTGAGCAGTCGGCCCGCGTGCAGCACGCTCACGCTGCGCGCGAAGGACCGCATGAAGTCCATGTCGTGCTCGATGACGACGACGGTCCGCTCCGCGCTGATCCGCTCCAGCAGCTCACCGGTCGCCTGCCGTTCGTCGTGGCTCATCCCGGCCACCGGTTCGTCGAGCAGCAGCAGCCGTACGTCCTGCACCAGCAGCATGCCGATCTCCAGCCACTGCTTCTGCCCGTGCGCGAGCGTCCCGGCGGGGGAGCCGGCGAGTTTCGTGAGCCCGATCGTCTCCAGTGCTCGGGCGACCGGCTCGGGAACGTCGTTGCGGCGGCGCAGCATGGTCCACACGCTCCGGCCGGCGCCCGCCGCGATGTCCAGGTTCTGCAGGACCGTCAACTCCTCGAAGACGGTGGCCGTCTGGAACGTCCGTCCGATGCCGGACCGGGCGATCCGGTGCACACTCCGCCCGAGCAGCTCCGCACCGCCGAAGCGCACCGAGCCCTCCGCCTTCACCAGACCGGTGACGGCGTCGACGAGGGTCGTCTTGCCGGCGCCGTTCGGCCCGATGAGGAACCGCAGGTCCCCGGGCCGCACATCGAGGTCCACCCCGTCGACGGCGGTGAACCCGTCGAACGACACGCGCAGTTGATGTATCTCAAGCCCTGCCGGTTCACTCATGCCGCTTCTCCCACCGCAACGACGGCTGCTTTCCGCTGTCGATCCCTGCGCCGCCGCAGGACCCCGCCCAGCGAGGCCAGGCCGCCCGGCAGGAACGCCAGTGCCACGATGAACAGCAGCCCTTGAAAGTACGTCCAGGCTGCCGGGAACTCCTCCGACAGCGCCGTCTTCGCCCAGGCGACGCCGATCGCGCCGAGTACCGCGCCCACCAGGCTGGCACGTCCGCCGACCGCGGCGCCGATGACGAACTCGATGGACGGCACGATGCCGATCATCGCCGGGGAGATGATGCCGACGGCCGGTACGAACAGTGCGCCCGCGAGCCCGGCCATGCCCGCGGCGACGACGTATGCGACGAGCTTGACCTTCGCAGGGTCGTAGCCGAGGAAGCGCACCCGTTCCTCCGAGTCCCGTACGGCGACGAGGAGTTCGCCGTAGCGGCTGTGGATCAGCTGGCGGGCGAGGGCGATCAGGAGCAGCAAGGCGGCGGCGATGACGAAGTACACGGTCCGCTGGTTGACCGGGTCGTCGAGGTCGTAGCCGAAGAAGCCCTGGATGTCGGTGAGCCCGTTGGTGCCGCCGGTCGTGGCCTGCTGGCCGATCAGCCAGATGGCGAAGGCGGCGGCGAGGGCCTGGCTGAGGATGGCGAAGTAGGCGCCCTTGACCCGGCGTCGGAAGATGAACGAGCCGAGCAGCGCCGCGACGGCCATCGGCAGCAGCACGGTGGCGGCGAGAGCGAACGCCGGATTGGCGAACGGCCGCCACCACCAGGGGAGTTCGGTGGCCGTGCCGTACAGTTGCATGAAGTCGGGCAGGTTGCCCGGCCCGGCGTCGGCGATCTTCAGGTGCATCGCCATGGCGTAACCGCCGAGCCCGAAGAACAGGCCCTGGCCCAGGGTCAGCAGGCCACCGCGCCCCCAGGCCAGGCAGATGCCGACCGCGACCATGGCCGTGCACAGGTACTTGGCGAGCAGCCCGAGCCGGAAGTCGGTCAGCGCGAGCGGGGCGAGGGCGAAGAGCAGGACGGCGGCGCCCGCGAATCCGGCCCATGTCCGGGCGCGCCCGTGGAGAAGGGTCATACGAGACTCCTCGTACGCAGCGTGTACAGCCCCTGGGGCCGCCACTGGAGGAACGCGACGATGGCGACGAGCACCAGCACCTTGGCGACGCTGAGGGTGGTGGAGTACTCCAGGACCGATTGCAGCACGCCCAGCACGAAGGCGACGATCACCGTGCCCTTGAGCTGTCCGATCCCGCCGACCACGATCACCAGGAAGGCGTCGATGATGACGTTGGTGCCCATCGTCGGCCCGATCGGACCGACCAGGGTCAGCGCCACCCCGGCGATGCCCGCGAGACCGGAGCCGAGGAAGAAGGCGGTGCGGTCGACGCGGGCCGTGGAGATGCCGGACACCTCGGCGAGGTCCCGGTTCTGCACGACCGCCCGGATCCGGCGGCCGAGCGGTGTCAGCCGCAGCGTCAGCGTCAGCGCGACCACCGCCGCGACGGCGAGGCCCAGGATGAACAGCCGGCTGTTGGCGACGGTGAGCGGGTCCGCGCCGCCGATCAGAGTGACGTTCCCGGTGAGCCAGTCGGGCGCCCGGGTCTGCACGTTCGGCGCGCCGAAAATGTCCCGGGCGAGTTGCTGAAGCATCAGCGAGACACCCCAGGTGACGAGAAGGGTGTCGAGCGGCCGAAGATAAAGACGCCGTATCAGCAGCCATTCGAGCAGCGCGCCGAGGGCGCCCGAGACGATAAATGCGACGGGCAGGGCGACCAGCAGCGAAATTCCCGCGCCGGAAATGGACTTCTGCAGGACGTATGTGGTGTAGGCGCCCGCCATGATGAACTCGCCGTGGGCCATGTTGATGACGTTCATCTGGCCGAAGGTGAGCGAGAGGCCGAGCGCGATGAGCAGCAGGACGGCACCGATGCTGATGCCAGTGAAGGTCTGACCGAGGATCACGGTCATACGGCGGCTCCGGGGAGAGGGGCCGCCGTGGGCCACGCAGGGCCCACGGGCGGTGACGGGCGGTCAGGACAGGCCGGAGGCCCAGGAGTAGCCCTTGAGGTAAGGATCGGGCTCGACGGGCTTGCCCGAGTCCCACACCTCCTTGATCAGACCGTCGGTGCCGATCTCACCGATGCGGGCGGTCTTGTGGATGTGCTGGGTCGCTCCGTCGACGGTGACCTTGCCCTCGGGTGCCTCGAACGTGATGCCGTCGGATGCGGCCTTCACCTTCTCCGGGTCGAAGGAGCCGGCCTTCTCGACCATCGCCTTCCACAGGTGGACCGAGGTGTACGCGGCCTCCATCGGGTCACTGGTCGGCTTGTCCGCGCCGTACTTCGCCTTGTACGCCTTCACGAACTTCTCGTTCGCGGCGCCCGCGGTGGTCTGGTAGTAGTTCCAGGCCGTCAACTGGCCCGCCAGGTATTGCGAGCCGATCGACTTGACCTCCTCCTCGGCGATCGACACCGACACCACCGGCATGGACTTCGCGGTCAGTCCCGCCGACTTGTACTCCTTGAAGAACGCCACGTTCGAGTCGCCGTTGAGGGTGTTGAAGACGGCGTCCGCCTTCGACGCCTTCACCTTGTTGGCGATCGTGCTGAACTCCGTGGAACCGAGCGGCGCGTAGTCCTCGCCGAGGATCGTCATGCCGTTGGCCTTCGCATACGCTTGGATGATCTTGTTGGCGGTGCGCGGGAAGACATAGTCGCTGCCGACCAGGTAGAGCTTCTTCAATCCCTTGCTCTTGAGGTAGTCGAGCGCCGGGACGATCTGCTGGTTGGTGGTCGCGCCCGTGTAGAAGATGTACGGCGACTGCTCCAGGCCCTCGTACTGCACCGGGTAGAACAGCAGCGACTTGTTCTTCTCGAACACCGGCTTGACGGCCTTGCGGCTGGCGGAGGTCCAGCAGCCGAACGTGGCGGCGACCCGGTCCTCCTGGATCAGCTTCTGCGCCTTCTCGGCGAACGTCGGCCAGTCGGAGGCGCCGTCCTCGCTGATCGGCTGGATCTTCTTGCCGAGCACCCCGCCGGAGGCGTTGATCTCGTCGATCGCCAGCTTCAGCGAGTCGCGTACGGTCACCTCGCTGATGGCCATGGTGCCGGACAGTGAGTTGAGCAGACCGACCTTGACCGTGTCACCGCTGACGTCGGCCTTCGCGGCCTTGTCGGACGAGCCGGCCGCGTCGGTCTTCGCCCCGCACGCGGACAGTGCCACGACCGCCGCGAGCGCGGCGCCGCCGACCAGAAAACGGCGACGGAGAATACTGGAACCGCTGGACAAATGGACCCCCTCGGGTGTGGAGGAAGACAACCTCCTGAAGTGCGGTCCACAGCCTCAAGTCGCGTTGTTTCCAGGGTGTTTCGCGCGACTTTCCCCAAGGCAACAAAAAACGCCCCGGGGCTTGTTCCGTGCATTCGGAAACCGAATTCACAATGCGCCCGAGGCATTCTAGTTACTTTCTGTGGGAAGTATCTTGGTGTCGGCACAGCCATGTCAAGGGCGGGAACCGTGAAGATCGAGCTCGGTGAGAACGTCGAAGTCGCAACCGTCCGCGCGCGCCAGGTAGATCCGCTGCCGCACATGGCTGCCCCGCAGATGCAGCAGCCCGCGCGGCCCTTCGTACGACACGGTTTCGGCCGCCGCCCCGATCGCCGACACCTCCGGCGTCCCCGCCCGGCCGATGAGCGCGGCCAGCAACAGCACGCCCTCGTAACAGGATTCGCCGAGGCTGCCCAGCGCGGGCGCCTCGATGCCGTAGCGATCCGCGTACTCGCCGTGGAAGTCGAGCGTGTCCCGGTTGGCGAGCGAGGCGAAGAACCCGGCGGTGCTGTGCAGGTCGACGGTGGCCGAAGGGCCGCTCGCCATCAGCATGTTCTCGTCCATCAGCGTGCTCAGCCGCAGACAGCGCGCGTCCAGACCGCAGGCCGCGAACGCCCGGTTGAACCGCACCGCGTCGCTGCCGACCAGCAGCATCAGCACCGCGTCCGCGTCGGACCGCTCGATGCGGCGCAGTACGGGCTCGAAGTCGTGGGTGCCGAGCGGGAGATACACCTCTCCGGCGATGCTTCCGCCCGACTCGCGGACGAACGAGTGGGCCGCCCGTGCCGTGCGCCGCGGCCAGACGTAGTCGTTGCCGACGACGAACCATCGGCGCACCCGGCGTTCGAGCGCCAACAGGCCCATTGCGGGCCGCAGTTGGTCGCGAGGGGTCTCGCTGGTCAGGAACACGCCCGCGGTGTGCTCGCCGCCCTCGTACAGCGCGGTGTAGACGTACGGCACGCGATGGGCGATTCTCGGCACCAGCGCCTGTCGCACCGAAGAGATGTGCCAGCCCGTGACGCCCTGCACCACGCCCAGGTCCACCAAGGCCTCGACATGGTCGGCGATCTGCCGCGGCGACGCGCCGCCGTCGACGGGGACCAGCCGCAGTTCCCGGCCGAGGACCCCGCCCGCGCGGTTCACCCGCTCCGCGGCCAGCTGGGCGCACAGCTCGCAGGCCGGACCGAAGATCCCCGCCGGTCCCTGCATGGGGAACACCAGGGCCACCCCGAGCGCCGAGGCGTCGGCCGTGAACCATTCGGGAGCGGGAGGATCGTGCCGGAACATGGCGTCATGATTTCGGGTCCGCCAGGTGAACTCCAGTCCGTCTCATACGATGTGCACACCCGGTGAACTAGGAGCAGGATGTCCACCTCTTCGCGTCGGCCCCACGATCTGATGCAGCTCCTGACGCGGGCCGAGCGGCTGGCCGCGCGCCGCCTCCAGGCCGTCCTGGAGGAGGAGGGCTGCTCGGTGGAGGCCTGGCGGGTTCTCGCCCTGCTCTCCGACGGCTCGGGGCACCACATGACGGCCGTCGCCGAGGCGGCCTTCCTGCCGGCGCCGAGCCTGACCAAGCTCGTCGACCACCTCGTCGACCAGAACCTCGTCCACCGTCGGGTCGATCACCTCGACCGCCGCCGCATCCTCGCCCACCTCACCCCGCGCGGCCGGGAGTACTGGCGGCGTGTCGACCGGGCGGTCCGCGCGGACTGGCCGTCACTCGGGGACGGCGACGAGGAACTGCTGCGCGCCCTGCTGGAGCGCCTCGCCGCCACGCTGGACCGGAAGGCGTCCCGCGTGTGACGGGTGCGTCACGACACGTAGCCAGGCGGCCTCGGGCAAGCCGCCGAGCCGAGCGCACGGGCGTCGGACCTTGCCTACCCTGGAGGTGTGGCTCGTGCGAACGACGAGGTCGCCGCGCTGTTGGCCGAATACGCGGACCTGATCTCGATCACCGGAGGAGACGCGTTCAAGGCGCGCGTCTACGAGAAGGCCGCGCGTGCGATCGGCGGCTACCACGCCGATGTCTCCACGCTCGACGCCAAGGGCCTCAAGGAGATCCCCAACGTCGGCAAGTCGATCGCGGAGAAGGTCGTCGAGTACCTCCGTACCGGCCGTGTCTCCGTGGTCGAGGAACTACGCGCGAAAATCCCCGCCGGGGTCCGGCGGCTGACGGCCATCCCCACGCTCGGCCCGAAGAAGGCCCTGGCGCTCTACGAGGAGCTGGGCATCTCCTCCGTCGAGGAACTGACCGACGCCATCCACGAGGAGCGGCTGCGGGACCTCAAGGGCTTCGGCCCCAGGACGGAGGAGAAGATCCTGCACGGCATCGCGCTGCTGCAGTCCTCCGGGGACCGGGTGCTGATCGACGCCGCCATGGACGTCGCCGAAGGCGTCGTCGCGGAGCTGTCCCGGGTGACCGGCTGCCGACGGTGCACGTACGCCGGCTCGCTGCGCCGCCTGCGCGAGACCATCGGCGACATCGACGTCCTCACCGCGGCCGAGGAATCGGAGCCGCTGATGCGAGCCTTCACCGAGCTGCCGTACGTCATGGAGGTCATCGAGCAGGGCCCGACCAAGACATCGGTCCGCACCACCAAGGGCCTCGCCGTCGACCTGCGCGTCGTACCCCCGGACTCCTGGGGCGCGGCGCTCCAGTACTTCACCGGCTCCAAGGCGCACAACATCCGCACCCGGGAACTGGCCGTGCACCAGAAACTCAAGCTCTCCGAGTACGGGCTGTTCGACGTCGAGAGCGGGGAGAAGATCGTCTCCGAGACGGAGGAGGACGTGTACGACCGGCTCGGCCTGCCCTGGATCCCGCCGCCCCTGCGCGAGGACCGCGGCGAGATCGAGGCCGGGCTGAAAGGCGAACTCCCTGAACTGATCGAGGAGTCGGACATCCGGGGCGACCTGCACACCCACACCGACCTCACCGACGGCCTCGCCCCGCTGGAGGAAATGGTCGCCGCAGCCGCCGAACGCGGACACGCCTACTACGCGATCACCGATCACGCGCCGAACCTCTATATGCAGCGGATGACGGACGAGCGGATGCTGGCCCAGCGCGAGCATGTACGGGAGCTCGACGGGAAGTACGGCCGGCACGGCAAGCGCCGCGGCATGCGGCTGCTGCAC
The DNA here is from genome assembly GCF_004187715.1 of Streptomyces sp. F001. GTDB lineage: Bacteria > Actinomycetota > Actinomycetes > Streptomycetales > Streptomycetaceae > Streptomyces > Streptomyces flavusporus. The sequence goes on from NZ_QZWF01000002.1 coordinate 246,828, forward strand.
GGCGTGGAGCTGAACATCGACCCCGACGGCGGCGTGGACTGGCCGGACGACTTCCTGGCCGGATTCGACCTGTGCGTGGCCTCGGTGCACTCGCACTTCAACCAGGAGCGCCAGGCGCTCACCCGTCGGCTCGTCCGGGCCTGCGAGAACCCGTACGTCAACATCATCGGCCACCCCACCACCCGCCTCATCGGCAAGCGGCCCGGCATCGACGCCGACCTCGACGCGGTCTTCGCCGCCTGCGCACGCACCGGCACGGCCCTGGAGATCAACTCCCATCCCGACCGGCTCGACCTGTGCGACGAGCACATCCTGTGGGCCAAGCGGCACGGGGTGAGGTTCGCCATCGACAGCGACGCCCACTCCGTCCTCCACCTGGCCCACCTCCGCTACGGCGTGGGCACGGCGCAACGCGGGTGGCTCACCAAGGACGACGTGATCAACACCTGGCCCCAGGCGCGACTGCAACGGTTCCTTCGCAAGGGCCGGACGGCGTGACCAACACGCCCCTGATCTGATCGGGCGTCAACTCCTCGGCATCCCAGATGCCTTGGCTGGTCTACACCCTTGACTGGTACAGACCAACGCGGTTGAGTGTGCTCCACACCCCCCACCACGGCCGCCCCCACGCCGTGGCCGGTATCACCGGCATGTGCGCACGAGGGCCGGCTCCGCCCTGCCCTCGACCGGGAGCGGCCGTGCACCGCAAAGGAGTTGACCCTGTGTCGAGGCGCCGTATCTCCGCAGTCCTGAGCTCACTCGCCCTCGCGGGCACCGCCCTCGCCCTCCAGCCGGCACCGACCGCGTCCGCCGCCGGATTCGTCGTCAGCGAGGCGCAGTTCAACCAGATGTTCCCGAACCGGAATTCCTTCTACACCTACAGCGGCCTCACCGCGGCCCTGAGCGCGTACCCCGCCTTCGCGAACACGGGCAGCGACACGGTGAAGAAGCAGGAGGCCGCCGCCTTCCTCGCCAACGTCAGTCACGAGACCGGCGGTCTGGTGCACATCGTGGAGCAGAACCAGGCCAACTACCCACACTACTGCGACTGGAGCCAGTCGTACGGCTGCCCCGCCGGCCAGGCCGCCTACTACGGCCGTGGCCCCATCCAGCTCAGCTGGAACTTCAACTACAAGGCCGCGGGCGACGCGCTCGGCCTGAACCTGCTGAACGACCCCTGGATGGTGCAGAACAACGCCTCCGTCGCCTGGAAGACGGGCCTGTGGTACTGGAACACCCAGACCGGCCCCGGCACCATGACCGGCCACAACGCCATGGTCAACCAAGCGGGCTTCGGCCAGACGATCCGCAGCATCAACGGCGCCCTGGAATGCGACGGCAAGAACCCCGCGCAGGTGCAGAGCCGCGTGTCCAACTACCAGCGGTTCACGCAGATTCTCGGGGTGTCGCCGGGCGGCAACCTCTACTGCTGACGCCGGAGCGTGTTTGACGTACTGCCCCAGGAGCTCTACGAGCCGCCTCGACGCGGATGACGACCAAGGTGATCGGCCGTGGCTGCTGCGTCTTGAGGTTCGTTGGGTAGGGTCATGGCTGATCATTGTCGCTGAGGAGGGGCGTCGAGGATGAGCGGCACGGTGACGGCAGTCAGCAGCAACGGCGAGTACTCGTTCACCAAGCCGAACCGGGACAGCATCACGTTGCTCGCCGGGCTCGGTGTGGAGGGCGACGTACATGCCGGTGTGACGGTCAAGCACCGCTCGCGGGTCGCCCAGGACCCCACCCAGCCGAACCTTCGCCAGGTCCACCTCATCCATGAAGAACTCTTCGCCGAGGTCGGCGCAGAGGGATTCAAGGTGGTGCCCGGTGACCTCGGGGAGAACATCACCACCCGTGGCATCGATCTGCTCGGCCTGCCGGCCGGCACGCTGCTGCGCATCGGCGAGGACGCAGTGCTGGAAGTGACCGGCCTGCGCAACCCGTGCCTGCAGATCGACAACTTCCAGGACGGACTGCTCAAGCAGGTCGTCGGTCGCGATGAAGCCGGAAACATCGTGCGCAAGGCCGGAATCATGAGCATCGTGAAGGAGGGCGGTGCGGTGCGCCCGGGCGACACGATCGAAGTAGAGCTTCCCAGCGAGCCGCACCGGCCCCTGGAGCGGGTCTGACGTCGCTCTCGCCTCCCTTCTGCGGCCTCCCGGCGAGTCGATCGAAGCATTCGCACCACGCCGGGAAGCGCGTTGCGAGTCCGGATCGAGGGCACCGAGACCCAGGCCCTGAGGGGGATCAGTGATCGCCATGCCCGGCATGCCGGTGGCCGGCCCGTCGGCGCGCCCCGGGCCGCAGGCGTGAGAACTTCGGTCCTGGCGGCGACTGGCGCCCGTCAGGTTTTACGTATAACCTCTCCGGTCAATCGCACGTCCGGAAAGGCCCCGATGAGACGCATCGCCCTGGTCACCCTCGTCGTCGACGACTACGACGAGGCGATCCGCTTCTACACCGAGGCCCTCGGTTTCCGGCTCGTCGAGGACGCGCCGCGTCCGGACGGCTCCCGCTGGGTCGTCGTCGCACCCGGGGCGGAGGCAGTCGGCACCGCCCTGCTGCTGGCCCGCGCCAAGGGCGAGGTGCAGCGCGACCGGGTCGGTGACCAGACCGGCGGGCGCGTCGGCTTCTTCCTGCACACCGACGACTTCGCCCGCGATCATGCCCGCATGCTTGCGGCGGGCGTGACCTTCCCGGAGCAGCCGCGGCACGAGCCGTACGGCACGGTCGCCGTCTTCCAGGACCTGTACGGCAACCGCTGGGACCTGCTCCAGCCCGCCGACTGACCTGCTCCTCCGCCCCCGGAGCGCCCCCTTCGAACCTCCCGCCAAGGAAAGACCCGCCATGACTGCTACGCGCGTAGACACAGACGCCATCCGCCGGCTCCCCAAGGCCGTGCTGCACGACCACCTCGACGGCGGTCTGCGCCCCGCCACCGTCGTGGAGCTCGCGGACGCGGTCGGCCACACCCTGCCCACCACCGACCCCGACGCGCTCGCCGCCTGGTACTACGACGCCGCGAACTCCGGCGACCTGGTCCGCTACATCGCCACCTTCGAGCACACCCTCGCCGTGATGCAGACCCGCGAGGGCCTGCTGCGCACCGCCGAGGAGTACGTCCTCGACCTCGCCGCGGACGGCGTCGTCTACGGCGAGGTGCGCTACGCACCCGAGCTGATGCTCAAGGGCGGGCTGACCCTGCCCGAAGTGGTCGAGACCGTGCAGGAGGGGCTGGCGGCGGGCATGGCCAAGGCGGCCGCCGCCGGGACGCCGGTCCGGGTGGGCACGTTGCTGTGCGGCATGCGGATGTTCGACCGCAGCCGGGAGATCGCCGACCTGGTGGTCGCCTTCCGGGACGCCGGTGTCGTCGGCTTCGACATCGCGGGCGCCGAGGACGGCTTCCCGCCCGCCGACCACCTCGCCGCCTTCGAGCACCTGCGCCGCGAGAACGTGCCGTTCACCATCCACGCCGGTGAGGCACACGGTCTGCCCAGCATCCACCAGGCCCTCCAGGTGTGCGGCGCCCAGCGCATCGGTCACGGAGTCCGCATCACCGACGACATCCACGACCTCGCGGCCGGCAAGCTCGGCCGCCTCGCCGGCTGGGTCCGCGACCGCCGGATCGCGCTGGAGATGTGTCCCACCTCCAACCTGCAGACCGGCGCCGCCACCTCCATCGCCGAGCACCCGATCACCGCGCTGAAGGACCTCGGCTTCCGCGTCACCCTCAACACCGACAACCGGCTCGTGTCGGGCACCACGATGACCCGGGAGATGTCCCTGCTGGTCGAGCAGGCGGGCTGGACGGTCGAGGACCTGCGCACGGTCACCGTGAACGCCGTCAAGAGCGCCTTCATCCCGTTCGACGAGCAGGGTGCCCTGATACGGGACGTCGTCCTGCCGGGCTACCCGGCCTGAAGCAGCCCCCGCACATAGGCGGCCTGTCCGACGTGCTGGAGATCGTCGGACAGGACGCTCACCAGCCGCACGCCGAGGCTGACCGGCGGGTCCCAGCGCTCGTCCACGATGCGTTCGAGGTCCTTTGCGGTCAGCCCGCGCACGAAGTCGAGCGTCTGGTCGTGCACGGCGTCGTAGTACCCGGTCAGCAGGTCACCGGAGTCGACCCGCACCTTGGCGACCTTCGCCGAGTTGTGCCCGTATCCCGTGTCGTCGCGCGGCAGGCCGAGCCCGAAGCGCTTGTCCCAGCCCTGGGCCGGCCAGACCTGGTCGAGCCCCGAGGCGTCGGCGATGTGGTCGTCCTGGACACGGGTGAGGTGCCAGACCAGCCACGCGATCGAGTTGGCGCGGGCGGAGGGGCGGGCGTTGAGGTCGTCGGCGCCCAGACCGTCGACGACGGCGTGGACTTCTTCCTGGATGCGGCTGTATCCGTCGCTGAGGATGTCCTTGGCATGCATACGCCCCACCATCGCCCATCGGCGGCGTTCATGCCTCCAGCAGCGCCATCAGGGCTCGGGCCGCGGGGCTCGTGGCCTGCGGGAGGGAGGAGGGCGACCGTCTCGTAGAGCGCCTCGCCGGTGCCCTTGAGGGGGAGGGCGGTGAGCGACTCCCGCTTGTACCGGAAGTGGTGCGGCACGACGGCGACGCCCAGGTTCTCGTCCAGCAGGTCGAGGAGGCTGTGCACCTCGTTCACCTCCAGCGCCACGGTCCGCTGCACGCCCGCCGCGGTGAAGGCGGCGTCGGTGATGCGACGCGGCCCCCAGTCGGGATGGAAGTCGACGAACACCTCGCCCCCCAGCTCCTCCGGAGTGACGGCCGCGCCGGCTGTGGCCAGCCGGTGGGCCGGATGGCACAGGACGGTCATCGGCTCGCTGGTCAGCGGTACGGAACGCAGCTGGTCGGAGTCGGGCTGGGTACGGACCGCGAACGCCAGGTCCAGCCGCCCCGCATCGATCTCCTCCGCCAGCGCCCCGGAACCCGCCTGGCGCAACCGGATCTCCACGTCCGGGTGACGCCGCCGGAACGCGGCGAGCAGCCCGGCGACATCCACCCCGGCGATGCACTGCTCGGTGCCCAGCGCGAGCGTGCCGCGCAGCACGCCCTGCACGGCGGCCACGGCCTCGTGTGCCGAGCGCACCTGTGCCAGGATGCGTTCCGCCTCGCCGAGCAGCGCACGGCCCGCCTCCGTGAGCGTCACCCGCCGGGTCGTCCGCACGAACAGCGGGGTCTGCAACTCCCGCTCCAGGGCCCGGATCGAGGCGGACAGGCCCGACTGGGACACCATCAGCCGTTCCGCGGCCCGGGTGAAGTGCTGGTCCTCGGCGACCGCGACGAAGTGCTGGAGGTGGCGCAGTTCCATGATTGAGAAGCGTACTCGCTGAATTCCATCGGATTCTTCTGTTGGACTGCTGCCCGTGGGCCGAGAAGGATGGAGAGCGGTTTTTCCCGGAACCGTTTCCTCGTGGGCCAACCTTTCTGGAGTCGCGTTGTACACCGCACACCCCGACCGCTACGCGGACATGCCCTATCGGCGCACCGGACGCAGCGGCCTGAAACTCCCCGCGCTGTCGCTCGGCCTGTGGCACAACTTCGGCCCGGACCGGCCGGTCGAGACCCAGCGAGCCATCCTGCGGCGCGCCTTCGACCTCGGCGTCACCCACTTCGACCTGGCCAACAACTACGGCCCGCCGCCCGGCGCGGCCGAGGCCGCCCTCGGCGAGGCACTGCGCGCCGACTTCACGCCGTACCGGGACGAGCTGGTCATCTCCACCAAGGCCGGCTACCTGATGTGGCCCGGCCCGTACGGCGAGTGGGGCTCCCGCAAGTACCTGTTGTCCTCGCTGGACCAGAGCCTGAAGCGGATGGGCCTGGACTACGTCGACATCTTCTACTCGCACCGCCCCGACCCCGCGACTCCGCTGGAGGAGACGATGGGGGCGCTGCACTCGGCCGTCCAGCAGGGCAAGGCGCTCTACGTCGGCGTCTCGAACTACTCCCCGGAGCAGACCCGGGAAGCCGCCCGGATCCTGGGCGAGCTGGGCACCCCGCTGCTGATCCACCAGCCGCGCTACTCGATGCTCGACCGGCGCCCCGAGGAGGGGCTCCTGGACGCGCTGGACGAGCTGCAGGTCGGCTCCATCGCCTACTCGCCGCTGGAGCAGGGCCTGCTGACCGCCCGCTACCTCGACGGCATCCCGGAGGACTCGCGGGCCGCGAGCGACAGCCCGTTCCTGAACTCCGACGCCGTGACCGAGGAGCTCGTGGGCCGGCTGCGCACCCTGGACGACATCGCCAAGTCCCGCGGCCAGTCCCTTGCCCAGATGGCACTGGCCTGGGTCCTGCGCGGCGGCCGGGTCACCTCCGCGCTGGTCGGCGCGAGCAGCCCGCGCCAGCTGGAGGACAGCGTCTCGGCGGTCCGCAACCTCGACTTCGATGCGGACGAACTGGCCAGGATCGACGCCGCCGTCAAGGCCTGACCACCCGATCCGGTGCCCGGAGGTGACCCACCGCCTCCGGGCACCGGCTTGCCGTGACGGAATTCCGGAAAGGGTTCCCGTCGATGGTCCCGCGGATCTTGACCCGTCCGCGAGCGCCGAAATAGGCGACGGATTCGCGCCAGGCGAGATATGTCCAGCCACCTTTGATCGGCTGCTCACACAGGGCTGCGGCGAATTCCGCATCCACGTTTCCGGTGGTTCCCCGCCCGCCGTGGTCTCACTGCCTTCCCACTGGAGACCTCGTCAACGGGAAAACTCGTCGCGGCCACCCGTTCGGCCCCGCTGCAGCCGAAGATCGTGCCCTGCGGCCTGCCCTCCCTCACCCGTCGCATTCCGGCCAATACGCGCGGTGAATATGCCAAGAGGCTGGCCGGAAAGGCATGGTGACAGTGGTTCAAGAGTGAAGATACTCGAACGCCAGGGACAGTTTCCCAGCACAGGATCCGCACCGAAAGCGAGGCGCCACCGGCAAGCGAGCAACGTAACGGGGGAGGCGGACGTGCACGACGAATTCCTGTGCCATGTCACGGCGTACGGCACCTGCGGCGGCCGGCGCATCGGCGTACCGCTCGGCACCTACCGGGCCCCCACCCTCGCCCTCGCGCTGTGGTGGCTGCGGGACCGCGCCACCTGGATCGCCGAGCGGCTGGACCCGCAGCCCGGCGACGGGCCCTACCCGCCGCACGCGCTCGTCCCGGTCGGCGACGCCGTGGCCGATGTGCCCGCCGCGCTGCGCGACTGGTGCGCGGACGTGCGTAGGCAGGAGCTGGTCGCCGAGGAGTTGGCGGCCGGGCGGCTGGTCAGGATCGCCACCAGTGACGACACCACGGAGTACGAACTGCTCGCCGAATCCGTCGACGCCCTGCGGATGCAGCGCACGATTCCGGCGCTGGTCGTGCCCGTCGCCTGATACGTGCCGGTGGCTGCGCGGACGGCGCTTTAACAGCGCACATATGGACGAATCGGTAGAATTTCCGCCATGGTGGAGCAGCCGGTCGCGTCGACAGCGCCCGAACTCGTCCTCGAAACCGAGACGGGCTCCACCGTGATGACCCCCGTCCGCGACTACCGCGTCGGACGCGACCCGCTGAGCGACATAGTCCTCGACGACGACCGGGTCTCCTGGCACCACGCGGTGCTGCGGCCCAACGGCGGCCACTGGACCCTGAAGGACGAGCACAGCACCAACGGCACCTACGCCGACGGCCGCCGCATCGACGCATGGGACGTCGGCCCCGGCAGCGTCATCCGCTTCGGCAACCCCACCGACGGCCCGCGCGCCGTCCTCGTCGGCCTCGCCGACCCGGCCCCGGAGCGCCCGTCGGCGGTCTCCCCCCCGCCCTCACCCACACCTTCCGGGAGCCCACCAGCGTACGGCCGCTGCCCCATCGGACCGTCCGCATCGGCCGCGACGAGGACAACGACCTGGTCGTCGACGACCTGCTCGTCTCGCGCCGGCACGCCGAGCTGCGCGCGCACACCGACGGGACGTACGAGATCGTCGACCTCGGCAGCCACAACGGCACATACCTCAACGGGCTGCAGGTCACCGCCGCCCTCATCAACCCCGGCGACATCGTCGGCATCGGACACTCGGACTTCTGCCTCGTCGGCGACCAGCTGCAGGAATACGTCGACACCGGCGAGATCTCCCTCGACGTACAGGACCTCACCGTCGTCGTCGACCGGGGCAGCAAGACGCTCCTCGACGACGTGTCGTTCCCGGTGGGGGAGAAGTGCCTGCTCGCGGTCGTCGGCCCGAGCGGCGCGGGAAAGTCCACGCTGCTGAACGCCCTGACCGGACAGCGCCCCGCCGACCATGGCACGGTCCTGTACGACGGACGCGACCTGTACCACGACTACGCAGAGCTGCGGCAGCGCATCGGCCTCGTCCCGCAGGACGACATCCTGCACGCCCAGCTGACCGTCCGCAGCGCCCTGACCTACGCCGCCGAGCTGCGCTTCCCACAGGACACCGCCAAGGCCGAGCGTCTCGCGCGCGTCGAGGAGGTGATCCGCGAACTGGGGCTGGAACAGCGCGCGAACCAGCCCGTGCACAGCCTCTCCGGCGGCCAGCGCAAACGGGTCAGCGTGGCGCTGGAGCTGCTGACCAAGCCGTCGCTGCTCTTCCTCGACGAGCCGACCTCCGGCCTGGACCCCGGCATGGACCGCTCGGTGATGCACATGCTGCGCGGCCTCGCCGACGACGGCCGGACCGTCATCGTCGTCACGCACAGCGTCCTCAGCCTCGATGTCTGCGACCGGCTGCTCGTCCTGGCGCCGGGCGGCACGGTGGCCTACTTCGGCCCGCCCGGCGACGCCCTCGCCTTCTTCGGCTTCGCCCACTGGCCGGAGGCCTTCGAGGCGTTCGAGCGGGACCGCGACCGGGACTGGGCGGGGGAGTACCGCGACTCGCCCTTCCACCGGCAGTACATCGCGGACGCGACCGCACAGCCGCGGCGGCCCCGCGAGGGCCCGGTCATCGTCGGCCCGCCGCCCAGACCGCGCCACTGGAGCGCCCAACTCATCACGCTGGTCCGCCGCTACACGGCCGCGCTCAGCGCCGACCGCACCTTCCTCCTCGTCATGATCGCCCTGCCCTTCGTCATGGGCGGCATGGCCCGCGCCCTGGCGGGCAGTGAGCTGACCCGGCGGTCGGCGATGAACGCACTGCTCATCCTCTGCGTCGGCGGTGTGCTCACCGGTGCGGCCAACGCCGTGCGCGAGATCGTCAAGGAACGTGTGATCTACCAGCGTGAGCGGGCCGTCGGCCTGTCCAGATCGGCGTACCTGATGTCCAAGGTGGTCGTGCTCGGCACGGTCACCGTGCTGCAGGCCGTCGTGCTGACCCTGGTCGGCCTGCTCGGCGTCGATCTCAACGCACCGGGCGGACGGGGCGTGGTGATGCCGCCCCTTGTGGAGATCACCATCGCCGTCGCCCTGCTGGCTTTCACGGCGATGATGCTCGGTCTGGTGGTCTCCGCGCTGGTGCGCAAGGAAGAGGTGACGATGCCGCTGCTCGTGCTGCTCGCCCTCGTCCAGGTCGTCTTCTGCGGCGCTCTGCTGCAGCTGGACGGTGTGCCGGGACTGGAGCAGGTGGCCTGGCTGGTGCCCGCGCGGTGGGCGCTCGGCGCGATGGCCGCCACCATCGACCTGGCCCGCGTCTCGCCCGGCGACCTGACCGGCGATCCCCTGTTCGAGCATGCGGTCGGAGTGTGGCTGCTCGACATCGGCATGCTCGTCGTTCTGTCGGTGGTGTTCGGCTACGTGGTGTCCCGGCTGCTGCGCCGCCGCGAGCCCGTCGTGATGCGGAAGTAGGTCCCGGCCATGGCGAGCCCCGGGTTCCGGCCCACCCACGTCGTCCCCCGGCACGGGATGCCCGCCTGGGAGTCGCCCGACCCCGCCCGGCCCACCGTGCCCCTCGATCCGCTGCTGCCGGTCCAGCTGGTCGAGCGGCGCGGCGACTGGGGGCGGATCCTGTGCGCCAACGGCTGGTCGGCCTGGGTCGACGGCCGGTACCTGGTCGCCGTGCCCGAGGACCCGCCCACCGAGCACCAACCGCTCGCCACCACCGCCGACCCCCGGCCACTGCTCGCCCGCGCGGAGCGGGCACTTGCCCGCTACCGGGCGGCCGTCGAGGACCTGGCGGCCGGCGGGCTCGACGGCGAGTCCTTCCGCGACCGGACCCAGGGAGCGCGGATCGGAGTGGTCGTCGACGGGGAGTCCGTGTGGCTGTACGACGCCGAGGGCGGGCAGTGGGCGTACAGCGACGGAGCGCGGCTGAGCACCTACGCGGCGGACGAGGTGCCGCGCGCCACCGAGGATCCCGGCCGCGCCCCCACTCGGGTCGTGACATCCGACGGTGAGACCTGATGGTGGGCGACACCGGCCTGTTCTCCGGGCGGCCCTCCGAACTGATCGGACGGCAGGTCGCCGGCTACCGGATCGAGCACGAACTCGGCCGCGGCGGCATGGCCGTCGTCTACCGCGCCCGCGACCTGCGCCTGGACCGCACCGTCGCGCTCAAGCTGCTCGCCCCCGAACTCGCCCGCAACGACACCTTCCGGCGGCGCTTCAGCCATGAGTCCCGGGCGGCCGCCGCGATCGACCATCCGCACATCGTGCCGGTCTTCGAGGCGGGTGAGACGGACGGCGTCCTGTACATCGCCATGCGCTACGTCGCCGGCAGCGACCTGCGCCATCTGCTCGACCGGCAGGGCCCGTTGCCGCCCGCGACCGCCGTCCGCATCGCGGCGCAGGTCGCCTCCGCGCTGGATGCCGCCCACGAGCACGGGCTGGTCCACCGGGACGTCAAACCCGGCAACATCCTGGTGGCCCGCGGCACCGACAGCGACCACCCCGAACACGTCTACCTCACCGACTTCGGTCTGACGAAGAAGTCGCTGTCCCTGACCGGCTTCACCACGGTGGGACAGTTCATCGGCACCCTCGACTACGTCGCCCCCGAGCAGATCGCGGGCCGCCCCGTGGACGGCCGGTGCGACGTCTACGGCCTCGCCTGCGTGGTCTACGAGTGCCTGGCCGGCCACCCGCCGTTCCGCCGTGACGACGACATGGCGCTGCTGTGGGCCCACCAGTACGACCCGCCACCGCCCCTGACCGAGGCCCGCCCCGAACTCGCCGAACCTGTCGACTTGGTCTTCGGCCGCGCCCTGGCCAAGGTCCCCGACGAACGGTACGACTCCTGCCTGGCCTTCGTCACGGACCTGCGCACCACCCTGGCCGGTGTCAGGAACGGCGCCCACCCGCCGACCGAGGCCGACCCGAGGGTCCCCCCGAAGCCGCCACCGCACTGGGCCGAGCCCGTCGTCGGCCGCCGTCTTTAGGGCCGGTTCGTAGACCGCCGCCGGGTCGGGCAGCCCCCTGAGGGGGCGCGGGGAACTGCGCGACCAGCCACGACGGTGCCGCAGACGACCGACGGCACATCGCGGCACTTCCAGCGGAGCGCTCAGGCGGCCGCACCCCGCCGCCGCACCCTTGCGGCCGGCAGCGCGCCCAGGAAGCCGGCCACCAGACCCCACAGCACGGCCAGGCCCACCGCCGTCCAGATCCGGGGCCGCAGAAACAGTTCTCCCGCGAGAAAGCCGCCCAGGTCGCCGATGCCGAGCACGGACAGGCCGTACGACGCGAAGATCCGGCCGACCAGGCAGATCATCAGCACTGTGAGGGCCAGCGCGACCGCCATGTGCACGGCGTGCCGCCAGGCCCGCAGCCGGGCCGGAGAACGCGCCGCCATCACGAACGCGGCCGCCGGCACCAGCACCGCGGCGGCCACCACCAGCCACCACACCCGGCCGTCGTGCTCGGCGAGCGTGCCCACATTGAGCACGGCGACGTCCGAGGAGCGCAGCACCTCGTCGAGGACACGCGGCATCGGCAGCTCGAACGGCCCCTCCACGCGGCCGTCCCAGGTGGCGCCCAGGCCGATCGTGAACGCGAGCCACACCAGGTTCGGCAGACCCAGCAGGATCACGGCGAACGTCTCGGCCGGGTGCCCGCGCGTCGCCGCGATGACCAGGCCGATGACGACGCCGAGCACGACGTACGTGAGGAGGAGGGCGACCATGGCGTACGCGGCCGGGCGCACCGACTCCCGGAACCGCAGCAGCCTGCCCGGCAGCGGAGCTCCGGGCGCCACCAGCAGTGCCAGCACCAGCACGCCGGCCAGCCACAGCAGCCCGAAGACCAGCGTCACCGGCACGTCCGTGGTGAAGCCCACCTCGGGCGAGATGCCGAACAGATCGGTGATGTCGCTGATCGCGTCCTCGCCGAGGGCGACGGTGAACGTCTGCCGGGCCCCGAGGGCCAGTCCGAGCAGCGCGAGCAGCCACAGAACGGCGATTCTGGCGGCCCACCCGCCCAGCTCCCCGGCACCGGCCACCGCCCGGTGCCGCAGCGGTCGCAGGAATCCCACGGCGACCACCAGGGCCCCGGCGAGCGTCACCGACAGCGGAATCACGGTCAGCCCCGCCTCGGTCTCGGCGAAGCCCCCGACGTCCCCCGACAGCTCGACGGCGCCGCCCACTGCCGTGACGACGGTCGCGGCAGCCACCCGCGGGAACGCGCCGTCCGGGAGGTCGGCGGCCCCCGCCGCCCACAGGCCCAGCGTGGCGGTGATCCCCATGGCGATCATTCCCGCCAGCACGACGGCGACGGCCTGCACCCAGCCGTGGCGGGCGGCGGCCTGCTCGGAGGGGATGCGCGGGCTCACCTTGTCACGCTAAGCAGCACCGGCACCGGGCGCGCGCCGGGAGGTCCGTCCGCGTCGGCTTGCGGGCCGTACCCGACCGAAGCACACAATGATCGGAACACGGAAGAAAGCTGAGGAAAGCGGCGAAATTGAGTTTGAGGGCCGCAGGCACTCCACAACGGGAGCGGAGCTCGTGAGCGTCGAACCGCCGTCGTCCGGCCGTCCCGCCGGCCCACCCTCCGGTCCGCTGTCGGGACCGCCCGAGCCGCCCTCGGGACCGCCCTCCCAGCCGCCCGGTGGGGGAGCCGAGTCCCCCGGGCCACGCCCGCCATGGTGGCGTTCTGCACCCCGGATCGTCGTGCTCGCCGCCGTCGTGGTGGCCGTCGTGGTCGTCGCCGTCGTCCTGACCCGTCCCGACGGCGGGGGCACCGGCTCGCAGGGCGAGGTCTTCCTCCAGCCCGCGGGCAGCACGGGACCCGACCCTTTCACCGAGTCCACCGCGACGGACAGCTCCGCCCCGCCGGCCACGCCGAGTCCGGCGACCGGATCGGCGCAGCCGAACGCCGTACGGGGCGTGGCCGGCGGCGCCCCCGGGCTCTACGGCGGCACCCGCAACGTCGCCACCTGCGACGTGGAGAAACAGATCAGGTTCCTTCAGGCGGACGAGGCCAAGAGCAGGGCCTTCGCCTCGGTGGCCGGCGTCGCCCCGTCCCAGGTTCCGGCCCACCTGCGCTTGCTCACCCCCGTACAGCTTCGTATGGACACCCGCGTCACCAACCACGGCTACCGCGCCGGTGCCGCCACCAGCTACCAGGCCGTCCTGCAGGCGGGTACGGCGGTCCTCGTCGACGACCGCGGGGTGCCCCGCGTACGGTGCGCCTGCGGAAACCCGCTGACCCCGCCGGTCGCTCAGCGGACCCCGCCGAAACCGACCGGCGAGGCCTGGCCGTCGTATCGCTCCTCGAATGTCGTCGTGGTCTCCCCCGCGCCGAAGGCCGTCGACGTCTTCGTCCTCTACGACCCCGACCGCGGCGAGTGGATCGCCCGCCGGCCCGGCGACACGGGTGGGAAGGACAGGAAGACCGAGCCGCCGGCGACCCGGCCCACACCCTCGCCCACCCCGTCCACACCGACGTCACCGGCCCCGGACTCTCCGCCCTCGCCGTCCCCGAGGCCCCAGACGCCCACGCCGGAACCGCCGGCCCCGCAGCCGGAGAGCCCTCAGTCCCCGAGGTCTCCCGAACCGCCGGAATCCCCTGAACCCCTGGGCCCCCTGAGGCCCCCGAGTCCCCTGCGCCCTCGCCGCCGCAGCCCCCGCTCGCATCCGGGCCGACCGTCCGGTCGTCGTTCACGGACCGTGTTCCCGAGGCGCCCGCTCCCGCTCCGGCAGTGTGACGCGTCCTGCACTATGGACTGCGGCGCCCGGCTCGGGGTACGAGGACTGGTGCAGCAATGTCCGGCACGGCCGGCTTCGGAGAGAGACACGCATGATCGAGTACCGGGACGGGTCCGTCGTACCGACTGGTTTCGACGTGCCCGTGGAACCGCTGCGGCGGGCGGCGCACTACACCGGCGAGCCGGGATGCATCGCCGAGGCACGCTCCTTCGCCGCACTCTTCCTCGAGCAGCTCAGGACCGAGTGGTGCGCCGAGATCGGCTCTCGCGCCGAACAGTCGGTGCTCCTCGTCGTCAGCGAGCTCGTGACGAACGCGGACCGGCACAGCAACGGTCCGTACATCCTGGAGCTGGAGGGCACGGACAGCTCCATGACGGTGTGCGTCTGCGACAGCAGCGCCGCACTGCCCCTGCGGTTTCCCCGCGATCCCGCACGGGTCGGCAGGCACGGTCTGGAGATAGTCCATGCGCTGGCGACGAAGGTGACCGTCGAACGGGTGCCGGTCGGCAAGCGGGTGAGGGCCGTCGTCGAGCTGAGCGGCTGAGCGAGCCCCTGGACGCTGTGTCGTGACGCCGGCGTCAGGCGCAGTCGAGCTCCCCGAGCATGCCTCGCCGCAGCCGTACGATGATCCGCTTGAGCAGCCGGGAGACATGCATCTGCGAGCAGCCGAGCCGCTCGCCGATCTCGGCCTGGGTGGCCTCCTCCACAAACCTCAGGTGCAGGATCTGCCGGTCGCGTTCGTCCAGTTCGGCCATGAGCGGGGCGAGCGACTGGAAGTCCTCGACCAGCCGCAGCCCGTGCTCCTCGACGCCGATGTAGTCGGCGAGCACGGCCTCGCCGTGCTCGGGTCCGTCGCCGGTGAGCGCGGCGTCCAGCGACGCGGAGTTGTAGCCGTTGGCGGCGAGCTGACCCTCCACCACCTCGTCCTCGGAGATGTCCATCAGCGTGGCGAGCTCCGCCACCGTCGGTTCGCGGTCCAGACGGCTGGAGAGCTCCTCACGCGCCTTGGCCAGTTCCACCCGCAGCTCCTGCAGGCGACGTGGGACGTGCACCGCCCATGTCGTGTCGCGGAAGAACCGCTTGATCTCGCCCATGATGTACGGCAGCGCGAACGACGTGAACTCGACCTCGCGGGCCGGGTCGAACCGGTCGATGGCCTTGATCAGGCCGATCATCCCGGTCTGGACGATGTCCTCCATGTCGTCCCCACGGTTGCGGAACCGCCCGGCGGCGAACCGCACCAGGGAGATGTTCATCTCGATCAGCGTGTTGCGCGCGTACTGGTAAGCGTGCGTGCCCTCCTCGAGAGCCGCCATCCGCTCGAAGAACTGGCGGGACAACTCGCGCGCGTCGCGCGGAGCCACGGTCCTGGGGTCCACGATCACGGCGGTGTCCATTGCCTCTCCCACGAAAGTTGCCGGTGCGACGTCTGCCTCATCGGGCGGGTACCCGGGGCGTGGCGGGTCATGCGCCGTCAATTGCCGGATCGGGTCGCGGAGATGAGCTCGTGGAGGTATCGCTTGGTGACGCTGCCGCCGTGATACGTGTCGATCAACTCCCGGATGCACATGAGCAGGCCGTGCCGAGCGCGGTCGTCGAGTGCGCGGTGGCCCGAGTAGGTGAGCAGCACATCGATGTACTGGTCGGCGGAGTACGTGATCTCCTGGGCGTGACGGGTCACGGTGACGTGCTCGAAGCGCGCGGACCGGGTCAACTCATCCGTGTCCGAGGCGGTTTCGGTCTCGTCGAGCAGCCGTAGACCGGGTGGGGTGGCCGGATCCCAGCGCTCGTAGCAGCGCTGGGCCCGGGCGAAGAAGTCCGTGCTGCCGCCGGCCACATGGTGGGTGGTGACGAGGGCGAGACATCCTCCGGGGCGCAGGACGTCCGCCGCCTTCTGCGCGCGGACGGCGGGGTCGATCCAGTGGAACGCGGTCGCGCTCACCACCACGTCGTACGGCTCCTGCGGCGGCTCCCAGCGTTCGAACTCCGCCACCTCCACGTCCACCAGCGGAAACCCCCGCAGCCGACGCCGGGCGACGGCCGCCAGGGCGGGCCCCAGCTCCACGGCCGTGATCCGGCAGCCGAACGCGGCGAGGGGGACGGTGAGTTGGCCGGTTCCGGGCCCTACTTCCAGGACCCGGTCGGCCGGGCCCAGGCCTGTCACCCGGGCCAAGTCCTCGACCAGGGCGTGGGGATACCGCGGCCGTGCCCTGTCGTACAGCTCCGCGGCCTCGTTGAACGTGTCCCGCAGCACGGCACCGCATCCCTTCCCCTCGGATCCTCGACCAGTCTCTCCCGGGCAGGCACCGGGGCCGGGTGTTTCGTCCGATTCCACCGAGGGCGGAACGCCGGGGACTCCCCGTGGCGGCGGGCGCTCCTAGGCTGGAGAGGTGAGCAACCAAACGCCGAACGAAGCCCGCGTCATCCCGCTGCGCCCGCCCGCCGCGCGCCCCGGGACGGCCCGCCCAGCGTCCGAGCGACCCGCCGGTTCGCCGCCCCGGCCCGGACCGGCTCCGCACGAGCAGCTTCGGCCGGCACCCGCTCCGCACGAGCCGCTCCGCTCTGCCCCCGCTCCCAAGGAACCGCTCTGGCGGGACCTCGTCGGTGACGTCCTGCGCCGTGAGCGTCTCGCGCAGGAACGCACGCTCAAGGACGTGGCCGACGCGGCGCGCATCTCCATGCCGTACCTGTCGGAGGTGGAGCGCGGCCGCAAGGAGGCCTCCTCGGAGGTCCTCGCGGCCGCCGCCCACGCCCTCGGCCTGGGCCTCGGTGACTTGCTGTCACTGGCGCAGAGCGAGCTCACGCGACACGCCGACCGCAGTCGCGGCAGGGCCGGTTCGCCGTACGACGGATTCTGCCTGGCAGCGTGAGGACGCGCCGGCGCCTCAGACCCTCACGAGGCGCCGGCTCACCACCTCGTCGGCCAAGCCGTACGCCACGGCCTCCTGCGCGGTGAACACCTTGTCGCGGTCCATGTCCGCACGCAGTGTCGCGATGTCGTGGTGCGTGTGCCGGGCCAGCACCTCCTCGACCTGCGAGCGGATGCGGACCATCTCCTGGGCCTGGAGGGCGAGGTCGGAGATCATGCCCCGGCTGCCGCCGCTGGCCGGCTGACCGAGCAGCACGCGCGCGTGCTCCAGCACGAACCGCCGGCCAGGATCCCCGCCGGCCAGCAGCACGGCTGCCGTGGAGGCCGCCTGGCCGACGCAGAACGTCGAGATCGGCGCCTGCACGAACGTCATCGTGTCGTAGATCGCCATGAGCGAGGTGAACGAGCCGCCGGGGGAGTTGATGTAGATCGCGATCTCGTTCTCCGGCGCCGCCGACTCCAGATGGAGGAGTTGCGCGATGACGACATTGGCGACGCCGTCGTCGATCTCGGTGCCGAGAAAGATGATCCGCTCCGACAGCAGCCGGCTGAACACGTCGTACGACCGCTCGCCCTGCGAGGTGCGCTCGACGACGTTCGGAATCGTGTAGGTCCCCATGTCACAGCCCCATCCGTCGCCGGGTGGCCGCCGGGCGGACGTCGGTGAACGACTCCACGACCCGGTCCACCATGCCGTAGTCCCTGGCCTCCTCGGCCGTGAACCAGCGGTCGCGGTCGCCGTCCCGGGAGATGGTCTCCGGGCTCTGGCCGGTGTGCTCCGCGGTGATCTGCTCGATCGTCCGCTTGGTGAACGCCAGGTTGTCCGCCTGGATCTCGATGTCGGCGGTGGTGCCGCCGATGCCCGCGGACGGCTGGTGCATCATGATCCGCGCGTGGGGCAGCGCGTACCGCTTGCCGGGCGTTCCCACGCTGAGCAGGAACTGCCCCATGCTGGCCGCGAACCCCATCGCGAGCGTGGCGACGTCGTTGGGGATCAGCCGCATCGTGTCGTAGATGGCGAGCCCCGCGTGCACCGAGCCGCCCGGGCTGTTGATGAACAGGCTGATGTCGGTGCGCGGGTCCTCCGCCGACAGGATCAGCAACTGCGCGCAGACCCGGTTCGCGGAGACCTCGTCGACCTGGGTGCCGAGCAGGACGATCCGCTGCCCGAGCAGTTGGGCGGCCAGATGGTCGTCGAACCGGGTGGGCGGGGTGTCGCCCTCCTCGGCCCGGGGCGGCAGGGCGGTGAGTGGAGACATCGGCGCTCCTTGTCGTCGTTGTCGTGAGGCGGCCGGCATCGCCGCGATCCCCACTCTGGGCCGGGAACAGGCACCGCAGGGGTTTTCTCTGCCCGCGGCAGATTCGCCACGGGCAGAGCGGTCAGCCGCCGGCGGAGGCTGAGGAACATCCATGTCAGATCGAGCGCCAAGCCCTTCGGCCGGCGACCGAAGTCTCATCCGCGCTCGCGGAGGTACGCCTCCAGCTCGGCGGCCCCGGTCAGCATCGCCCGCCCGCGGGCGGACAGCCGGCCGCGCCAGTCGCACAGTGCGGCCTGAAGCGGCTCCAGCCCGCCGGCCGCCCGCACCTGGGTGATCAGCGGGGCGATCTGCTCCAGCAGGTAGCCGCCCCGCCTGAGCTGGTGGGCCAGCCGGGCGTCCCGTACGTCGGCCTCGTCGTAGACGCGGTACCCGGTCCGCGGGTCGCGGCGCGGGCGCACCAGCCCGGCGCGCTCCCATTTGCGCAGCGTCGCCGGCCGGATTCCGAGCTTGTCTGCCAGCGGCCCGATGAACGTGCCGCCGGGCCCGGACACCGCGGCCGGCTCGGACTCCACCCCGGGCTCGGGCGCCGTGGCGGGTTCCAGGTCGCGCAGGGCGCTCTCCACGGCCTGGAGGGTCCGCCGGTCGTCGAGGAGCTGGGCGTGGCTCTCGTCGATGAGGCGGAACGCGTCCTCGGCCGCGCCCTGGTTCACGGCCCGCATGATCGACGTCGCCGTCCGGTGGCCGTGGCCGGGCACCAGGGCCATAAACGCGCGCAGGGCCCCCGCGTGCAACGAGGTATAGGTGCGGTAGCCGTGGGGTGTGCGACCGGCGGCCGGAAGGATGCCGGCCTCCTCGTAGTTCCTGATCGCCTGCGTGGACAGACCGTGCCCGCGCGCCAGATCAACCGGCCTGAGTCGCTCGCCGTTTTGAAGGTTTCGTCCCATGGGCCTGCCGATATCGCGGAGAAGTTTCAACCGAAGGTTCAACGATACCGTTGAGGACATGGCTACTGACATCAAGGGCACCGCCCATGCCGTCGAGGCTGCCGCCGTCATGAGGCTGCTCCCGGCCCGGCCCCGGCTGCTCGCGCTGGGCGAGCCCACCCACGGCGAGGACACTCTGCTCGAGGTGCGCAACGAGCTCTTCCGGCAGCTCGTCGAGCAGGAGGGCTACCGGACGATCGCGATCGAGAGCGACTGCATGAGGGGCCTGGTCGCGGACGACTACGTCACCTCGGGCAGGGGCACCCTCGAGGAGGTCATGGAGCAGGGAATCAGCCACGGCTTTGGCACCTCCGCGGCCAACCGCGAACTCGTGCGCTGGATGCGCGCCTACAACGTCCGCGCCGACAACGACGGCCGGCCCGCGTCCGATCGGCTCCGCTTCGCCGGTTTCGACGGCCCGCTGGAAATCACCCACGCCGCGAGCCCCCGGCAGGCCCTCACCGCACTCCACGGCTGCCTCGCGGCCCGGGTGGACGCGGACCTGCTCCCCTGCACCGCGGAAACACTCGACCGCCTGCTCGGCACCGACGACCGGTGGACCCAGCCCGCCGCGATGATGGACCCGGCCCAGTCCATGGGGCGGTCGGCCGAGGCCAGTCAGCTGCGGCTGCTCGCCGACGATCTGGTGGCGCTGCTCGACGCGCAGACGCCCCACCTGATCACGGCGACCTCGCGGGACGACTTCGACCGGGCGCGCCTGTACGGGCGCACCGCCACCGGTCTGCTGCGCTACCACTACTGGATGGCCGACACCTCACCGGCCCGCATGACCCGGCTGTGCGCGCTGCGGGACTCGATGATGGCCCACAACCTCCTCGCCGTTGCCGCTCGGGGCCCGGCACTCATCCACGCCCACAACTCCCATCTCCAGCGGGAGAAGAGCACGATGCAGATGTGGGAGGGGCCGGTGGAGTGGTGGAGCGCCGGCGCACTGGTGAGCGCCCAGCTCGGCGAGGAGTACGCCTTCGTGGCCACCGCCCTCGGCACGATCCGGCACCAGGGAGTGGACACGCCGCCGCCGGCCACCGTCGAAGGACTCCTGTACGCGCTCCCGGAGGACCGCTGCCTCATCGACGCGTCCCAGCTGGCCACCACCCTCGGCGACACACGGCCCGCGCCCCGCGTATCCCCCTGGTTCGGCTACTCCCCGCTCGACCCGGCCCACCTGGCGGACAGCGACGGCATCGTGTTCGTCAAGGACGTCCCGCAGAGCTAAGTGCTCCGCTGGAAGGCCGGGACGCCACCTGCGGGTGCGTCGTGGCTGGTCGCGCCCGCGCGGCGGAGCCGCATGTCGATACAGCCCCGCGCCCCTTTGGGGCGCTGCCGAACCGCACCGGACTTCACCGAGTCCGCTTAGGGCCTGTCCGGCGGCTGCTTCGCGCAGCGGCCCGGCGACGTCGCCGCAGGTCATCCGACGCGGATGTTCCTCACCCCTCGCCCTTCTCGCGCAGCTGCCGGAAGAAGGCCCGTACGTCCTCGACCAGCAGATCCGGCTCCTCCATCGCCGCGAAGTGCCCACCCCGGTCGAAATCCGTCCACCGCACGATGTTCTCCGTGCGGTCCGCCTTGTGCCGCAAGGGGATCTGGAGTTCGGCCGGGAAGAGGGCGAGCGCCGTCGGCGCGGTCGACGGCTGCTTGGGCGCCTCGGCCCGGTCGGCCGGGGCGTGCGCCCGCTCGTAGTAGACGCGGGCGGACGAACCGGCGGTCCCGGTCAGCCAGTACAGCATCACGTCGGTCAGCAGCCGGTCCCGGTCGACGGCCTCCTCGGGCAGCTCCCGGGAGTCCGTCCACTCCTGGAACTTCTCGACGATCCAGGCGAGTTGACCGACAGGCGAGTCGGTGAGTCCGTACGCCAGGGTCTGCGGCCTGGTGGACTGCAGGACGGCGTACCCGACGCCTTCGCCCGACCACGCGCTCCAGCCGCGCCAGGAGGCGAGCGTGCGCTCCCGCTCCTCGGGGCTCAGCTCGGCCAGTTCCTCATCCCTCGGTTCGTGGGTCGCCTGCGCGCCCGGCAGCAGGTTGAGGTGCACGCCGATCAACCGGTGCGGACAGGCGCGGCCCAGCTCGCGGGAGATGGCCGCCCCCCAGTCACCGCCCTGCGCGCCGAACCGCTCGTAGCCGAGCCGCGTCATCAGCTCGGCCCATGCGTCGGCGATGCGCCCCGCCTCCCAGCCGGTGTCGGACGTGGGCCCGGACAGCCCGAAGCCCGGAATGCTCGGTACGACGACATGGAACGCGTCGGCCGGATCGCCGCCGTGGGCGGCCGGGTCGGTCAACGGGCCGACGACGTCCAGGAACTCGACGATCGAGCCCGGCCAGCCATGCGTGATGATCAGCGGCGTGGCGTCCGGTTCCGGGGAGCGGATGTGCGCGAAGTGCACGTTCGCCCCGTCGATCGTGGTCGTGAACTGCGGCCACTCGTTGAGCTGCGCCTCGGCCGCACGCCAGTCGTACTCGTGCCGCCAGTACCGTACGAGCTCCTGCAGATAGTCGCGCGGAACGCCGTACGACCAGCCCACCCCCGGCAGTGCGTCCGGCCACCGGGTGCGGTCGAGCCGGTGGTGGAGATCGTCGAGGTCGCTCTGCGGGATGTCGAGGCGGAAGGGCCGGATGCCATCGGCGGGCGAGGATGTCATGGCCGCGATGCTATGCCGGGGCGGTGCGGGGGCCACCTGGATCAATCAGCGGCCGGCCGATGAGTTCCAGGGCAAGGATCGGTCGATACAGGTGACTGCGTTCCGCGCCCCCAGGAGGTACTCATGGCCACCGACGGATTCACCACGTGTCTCTGGTTCGACGACCAGGCCGAGGAAGCCGCCCACTACTACGTCTCGGTCTTCAAGAACTCCAGCGTCGGCAAGGTCGCCCGCTACCCCGAGGGTGCCCCTCGCCCCGCCGGCACCGTGCTGACCGTGGAATTCACGGCCAACGGTCACAAGTTCCTGGCGCTCAACGGCGGCCCCGAGTTCAAGTTCACCGAGGCGATCTCCTTCATGATCTTCTGCGAGAACCAGGAAGAGATCGACTACTACTGGACCAAGCTCACCGAGAACGGCGGCGAGCCCGGCCCCTGCGGCTGGCTCAAGGACAAGTACGGGGTGTCCTGGCAGGTCATCCCGGACAGCCTCGACGACATGATGAGTGACCCGGACCCGGCGAAGGCGGCACGTGCGACCCAGGCGATGCTGTCGATGCACAAGCTCGACATCGCCGCCCTGGAGAAGGCGTACGCGGGCAAGTAGGGCACACCTCGCGGTGACCGGCCGCCACGGACCCGGCGGCCGGTCCGTGCTACCCGGCCTCGGCCAGGATCCCCTTGATCACATGCCGGGAGTTCGCCGCCAGCGGAGGATTGGTCTCCCAGTAGTACGGCAGCTGGATCAGCGAGATCGACAACGCCCAGCCACGCCCGCGCGCCCACTCGGAGTCGTCGACACCCAGAGCGTCACGGAAGACGGGGCGGGCCGAGGCGGGCAGGAGATTCCAGGCCGCGATCAGATCGACTGCGGGATCTCCCACGCCCACCGTGCCGAAGTCGATCACGGCGGTCAGCCGTCCCTCGGTGACCAGGACGTTCCCCGGCGACAGGTCGCCGTGCGCCCAGACGGGCGGCCCCGACCGCGCCGGGACCCGCAGGTCCTCCTCCCACAGCGCCGTCAGCGCCGCCGTGTCCATCCTTCCCGCCAGCTGCTCGATGGCCGACCGGGTCGGCGCGTCCCGGGTGGCGAGCGGGACGCCCCGCGAGGCGGGTGGCCCGTCCACGGGGTCGATCCGGCGCAGTGCACCGACGAACTCGGCCAGATCCTTGGCGAGCAACTCCGGCTCCTGGAGCGCTTCGACGGCCGGATTGCGCCCCTCCAGCCACCGGTACACCGACCAGGGCCACGCAAACCCGGCACCAGGCTCGCCCTGCCCCACCGGCTCGGGCGTGTCGAGGGGCAGCAGCGGCCCCAGCCGGGGGAGCCACCGCATCTCGTGCTCCACTCCCTCGACGGCACGGGGATGCCGCGGCAGCCGCACCACCAGGTCGGCGCCGAGCCGGAACATCGCGTTCTCGGTGCCCGACGACTGCAGCCGGCGCACGGGCAGCCGAGCCCACTGCGGGAACTGACCGGCGATCAGTCGGCGGACCAGTGAGGCGTCGACGTCGACCTCGTCCGTATGCATCTTGACGGCACACATGAGGTCCATCCCAGCGGCCCGGCCCCGCCTTTGTCGAACGGTTTTGACGCCGGGTCAGCCGGAGCGGATCCCTTCGTCCACCACCCGCGCGATCTCCTGTGCGATGCGCAGGATGCCGGGCGAGCGCACCGGGCACGGTTTCGGAGTGGACGTCGTGGGCGCCAGACAGAAGTGCAGGTAGTCGTCGTCGCGGTGGAGGGCGGTGCGGTCACTGCCCGGCTGGGTGCAGTAGTCGGGGTGGGCGCGCTCGTACGCGGTGCACGGCAGGTACTGGGTCCAGGTGTAGCGGGCCGAGGCGGGGCTCACCGCCCGCCCGGCGTCGGCGACCAGGTCGGCGGAGGCCGCGGCCCGTTCCTCGTAGAGGGCGTTCACGCGCCGGACCCGGTCGGGGGTGATCGGGTCCGGGCCCTGCAGCACCCAGACGATCTGCGGGCGCCGGGTACCGCCGGCCGCGGTGATCTGCTCGGTGAGCCGGCGCGCGTCGGCGGCGTACCGCTCGAAGTACCGGGCGCGGGAGGCGTCGTAGGTGATCCCGTCCATGCAGGGTGTGTAGCCCCAGGCGTTTCCCCAGAACTGCAGCACCACGAAGTCCGGCCGCACGGAGCGCACCAGGGCGGCGGCCTTGTCGGCGTCCGGCACGAGGGACCGCTCGCCCGTGCCCTCGAGGTAGTCGCACAGGGTGGTGCCCGAGTACGGGGCGCTGGTGTACCGCGCTCCCAGGTCCCGGCGCAGCTCCCGGCCGAGGACCTGCTGGTTCTCCATCGCCAGCGAGTCCCCGAGATACAGCACCGTGGGCGCCTTCCGGGGCGCGGTGGGGGAGGCGGCCGCCCCCTGGTGCGTGGTGGGCGAGGCACCGGGTACGGAGGGCGCCGACGGTGCGCCGTCCGGCCCGGACGCCGGATCCCCGCAGCCGCCGAGGAGCGCCACGCCGACCATCAGCAGACCGACCACCCACCGCCTGTGCATACGGCCACCCCACCCCGCCACCGACAGGGCTGCCCAGGCAAGCACACCCCGGCGGCAGGGGGAAGACACGCGTCGGCCACGGGAGCCGCGGACGCCCGCCCGTGCCGTACGTGTGTGCGGGATCGTCCACCGGTGTTGGCGTGTTGGTCATATGGTGTCTCTACGGTGCCCGCCATGAGAAGAACTTCGATCTTGTTCGGCGCCGCTGTCCTGACCGTGGCGCTGGCCTCCCCTGCTGCGGCCCAAAGCGGCCACCTGGACGGGGACTTCGGGCGGGCCACGCTCACCGGGTTCGCCTCCCTGCCGGCCGAGACCTATGTTCCCGACAGCGAGCCGTCCGGCTCGCTCATCGGCGCCGGCCCGTTCAACGGCATCGCCGCGCCGTTCGCGGACCAGCCCGTCCAGGGCTTCAGCGGCATCGTCAACCGCCACGACGGCACCTTCGACGTGCTGTCCGACAACGGTTACGGCAACAAGGCCAACAGCGCCGACTACCTGCTGCGCGTCCACCGCATCGAGCCGGACGCGAAATCCGGGAAGGTCAGGGTGCTGGGCGGCTTCAACCTGAGCGACCCCCACCACAAGGTGCCGTTCCCGCTCACCCGTGCCGACCGGCTGCTGACCGGCGCCGACTTCGACGTCGAGTCGATCGTGCGGGTCGCCGACGGCACGTACTGGATGGGCGACGAGTTCGGCCCGTTCCTGCTCCACTTCGACGCCAAGGGCCGTCTGCTTCAGGCCCCCATTGCGCTGGACGGAGTGCAGGCGCCGGAGAACCCGTACCTGAACGGTGCACAGCCGACCATCGGCGGGAGCAAGGGTTTCGAGGGCCTGGTCCGCTCGGTCGACGGCCGCCGTCTCTACCCGCTCCTGGAAGGCAGCGTCACCGGCGACACGCCCGGCGACCTGCGGTTCAGTGAGTTCGACCTGCGTCAGCGCGCCTACACCGGCAAGCGGTTCGTCTACCGCCTGGAGTCGACCGCGCACGCCATCGGCGACGCCGTTGCCGTCGACCGTCACCGCTTCCTGGTCATCGAGCGCGACGGCGGCCAGGGCGACGCGGCCAAGTTCAAGCGGATCTACCTCGCCGACACCCGTGACCGCGACGACGACGGGATGATGGACAAGACCCTGGTGGCCGATCTGCTCGACATCGCCAACCCCAAGGGCGTCGGCGGCTTCGGCGAGACCTTCCGGTTCCCGTTCACCACCATTGAGGACGTCGTCCTCCTGAACGACCGGACGCTGGCCGTCCTGAACGACAACAACTTCCCCTTCTCGTCCGGCCGTACGCCGGGCAAGGCCGACAACAACGAGTTCATCACCATCCGGCTGACGGACCGTCTGCACGCCGACCCACGCGCGTTCCGTTGAGACACGCAAGGGGGCCCTGTCACCCGCGAGCGACCGGGCCCCCCGCGTTTCACACGCCGTTCGGCCGCACACGACGGGCCCCGCGGGCTCAGGACAGATCGTTCACCAGTACCGCCGCCCCGTCGAAACGGCCCGCCTTCAGATCGGTGAGGGCCCGCGCCGCCTCCGACAGCGGGTAGGCGTGCGTGGTGGCGCGCACCCCGTGACGGGCGGCGAGCGCCAGGAACTCCCTGGCGTCCTCGCGCGTGTTGGAGGTGACGCTGCGCAGCTCCTTCTCGTAGAACAGCTCGCTCTCGTAACGCAGCGGTGGCACGTCGCTCAGATGGATACCGGCGATCGCCAGCACCCCGCCCCGGTCCAGCGCCCGCAGCGCCACGGGGACCAGGTCGCCGACCGGGGCGAAGAGGATCGCACTGTCCAACGGCTCCGGCGGCAGATCGTACGCGTCCCGTGCCGAGGCGGCCCCCAGCTCCAGCGCGAGCCGTCGCGCTGCGGCGGCCCGGGTCAGGACGTGCACCCTGGCGCCCTCGGCCAGGGCGATCTGCGCACACAGGTGGGCGCTGCCCCCGAACCCGTACAGACCGAGTCGTCCGCCCGGCGGCAGCGCGGCCCGGCGCAGCGCCCGGTAGCCGATGATGCCGGCGCACAGCAGGGGCGCCGCCGCCACGTCGTCGAGGCCGCCGGGCAGCCGGTGAGCGAACGCGGCCGGAACGGTCGTGTACGGCGCGTAACCGCCGTCGGCGTCCCAGCCCGTGTACTGCGACGCCGGGCACAGGTTCTCGGCGCCGCGCGTGCAGTGGACGCAACTGCCGTCGGTGCGGCGCAGCCAGGCCACGCCCACCCGCTCGCCGACCGGAAAACCGCGCGCCGACGCCCCGAACCCGGCCACCACGCCGACCACCTCGTGCCCGGGCGTGACCCCCGGCCGGTGCACCGGCAGATCCCCCTCGGCCACATGCAGGTCGGTGCGGCACACCCCGCAGGCCCGCACCTGCACCAGCAGCTCATCGTCCCCGGGCACCGGCACCGGCTTCCCCAGCAGCCTCAGGGAGCCCTCCTCCACGGGGCCCGGTGCCACCACCGACCATGCCCGCATCGTCCCGTTCGCCCCGCGCCCCGCTTCGCCGGCCCCCACCCGCCTTCCGCCCTCCAGTCTGGAACGGAAGGGCACGTTCGGCGCGCGGGCCGCCCTTCGGATGGCTAGCGTGAGGAAGCGGACAACCCCACCGATCCCGGAAGGGCCGCAGCCATGGCCGTGAAACCTGAGGGAATGCCCTGCTGGGCCGACGCGATGTTCACGGACGTCGAGGGAGCCAAGACCTTCTACGGCGAGGTTCTCGGCTGGACCTTCGGCGAGGCGTCGTCGGAGTACGGCAACTACACCCAGGCCTACGTGAACGGCAAGGCGGTCGCCGCTGTCGTACCGCCCATGCCCGGCCAGGAGGAACAGCCGCAGTGGTGCCTCTACTTCGCTTCGCCGGACGCCGCCGCCACCGCGGGCAGGATCCGCGACAACGGCGGTGAGCTGGTGATGGACCCGATGCAGGTCGGCGACTTCGGCACCATGTGCCTGGCCCGAGACCCGGGCGGCGTCGTGTTCGGTGTGTGGCAGGCGGGCAGCCACGAGGGGTTCGAGGCGCCCATGGAACAGCCGGGCGCGTTCTGCTGGGCCGAGGTCTTCACCCGCGATCCGGAGAAATCGGACGCGTTCTTCCCCGCCGTGTTCCCGTACACGGCGCAGCAGATGGACGACAACGGCATCGACTTCCGGATCTTCAACCTCAGCGGGAACCCGGTCCTGGGCCGGATGAAGATGACCGAGGACTTCCCGCCCGACGTGCCGCCGTACATCAACCTCTACTTCAGCGTCACCCACTGCGACGACGCCGTCGCCACGGCCACCAAGCTCGGCGGCATCCTGCGCTTCGGGCCGATGGACAGCCCCTTCGGGCGCTTCGCCGCGCTGAGCGACCCACAGGGCGCGAGTTTCTCGGTGATCGACACCACGACGACCGAGGGCGAGATGCCGAAGCTCACCGACGTCTCCTGACCGGCTCCGGCGACCGGGCGCCCGGCCCGTACATGGCATGATCGGACCATGGGTGAACGAGTGGTGGCCGCGTGCGACGGGGCTTCGAAGGGAAATCCCGGACCGGCGGGCTGGGCCTGGGTCGTCGCCGACGAGAGCGAGACCCCGACCCGCTGGGAGGCGGGGCCGCTCGGCAGGGCCACCAACAACGTCGCCGAACTCACCGCTCTGGAGCGGCTGTTGGCGGCGATCGATCCCGGAGTGCCGCTCGAGATCCGGATGGACTCGCAGTACGCCATGAAGGCCGTCACCACCTGGCTGCCCGGCTGGAAGCGCAACGGCTGGAAGACCTCCGCCGGCAAGCCGGTCGCCAACCAGGACCTGGTGGTGCGCATCGACGAGCTGCTCGACGGCCGCTCGGTCGAGTTCCGCTACGTGCCCGCCCACCAGGTCGACGGCGACCCGCTGAACGACTTCGCCGACCGCGCCGCCAGCCAGGCGGCGACCGTGCAGGAGCCCGCGGGCAGCGGCCTCGGCTCACCGGAGCCGCCGCCCGCGCCGGACGTCCCGCCGACCGCGCCGCGCCGCCGGTCCGCGACGGCCAAGCCACGCTCCGGCTCCGCCCGCACGATCAAGGCCAGGTTCCCGGGCCGCTGCGTCTGCGGCCGCCCCTACGCGACCGGCGACCCCATCGCCAAGAACGCCCAGGGCTGGGGCCACCCGGAGTGCCGGGCGGTCGACGCCTGAGCGCTCCGCCGGAAGTGCGGTGCTTGAACTGAGGCCGGTGGGACCTGGTCGCGCGGTCCCCCGCGCCCTTTTGGGCGCCGGCGAATGCACCGGATTTCGCCAGGGCCGCCAGGGCCTGTGTCGTTGATCTTCGTTTGCGGTGTCACAGATCGGGTGGCCGCCCGGTCATATTTACGGATCAATCCGTTCAGTGCCGTGGTGAGAAAGGTCGATCATCATGAGGGGTACCGGTCGGGGGCCAGTCTCATGGGCGCGCTGTGGCTTCAGCGGGGGCCACTCGGCGAGTGGTCGTGGCCATGAGAGGCCTCGAACCGTGACGCGCGACAAGGGGACGCCTCCCCAGTCATCGAGCCGGCTGCCCGAGGACCCGGCATCGGTGGGCTTGCGCGCCCTTCCCCGTCCCGTGGCCGCGGTGGTGGGCGCCGGTGGCGTGTTCGGCGCGACGCATGTCGGTGTCGGGTACGCGCTGGAGCAGCGCGGGTTCCAGCCGGACATGATCATCGGAACCTCGGTGGGTGCCCTCAACGGGGCCATCGCGGCCGCCCACCCCGACAGGGCCGCGCCATGGCTGGACAACGTGTGGACCCAGTTGCGTCGCCGTGAGGTGTATCCGCTCGGCTACCTGTACTCACGGGCCAGCGTCTTCACCGATCGCGGCCTGCGCCGACTGATCGCCCGGGCTGGGCTGCCGTCGCGGATCGAGGAGCTGGCGGTCCCGTTCACCGCGGTGGCCATGGACCTGGTCACCGGCGCTCCGGCGCTGCTCGATGAGGGAGACCTCGAGTCTGCGTTGCTGGCCAGCACAGCCATTCCCGGGATCCTGCCCCCGGTGGATCGTGAGGGCCGGACGCTTGTCGACGGCGGGGTGATCGCCTATGTCCCGGTACTGGCGGCCCAGCAGGCCGGGGCGGCCAGCGTGGTGGTGCTGTCGACCGGGCCGGAGAGTTCGGAGCTGAGCCCGGTCGTCCCGCGCCGACGTGCCGGTGCGATCGCCGCCAGGGCCGGACTGTTGCTGTTGCACCATCAGATCGAGCGTGACCTGCACGAGGTGTCCCAGCACATCCCGACCGTCGTGCTGCCCACCGGTATCGAGGCCTGGCCCGCCCCGTGGGACTTCGGGCATTCCCAGCGGCTGATCAGCACCGCGGAGCTCACGGCGGGGCGCTTTCTCGACGGGCTGCGCATCAGTGGGCCGGGCCTGTACCGGCTCCACGGCCCTTCGGCGACACCCGCCGGCCCGGGCGATACGTCGACTTCTTCCATATCGGAGGCTGGCCTGTGAGTGCCATCGCGTTCCTCAACATCGGCATGCACGGGCACATCAACCCGACGCTGCCGGTCGTGGCCGAGCTCGTCCGGCGCGGCCACACCGTCACGTACCACACCTCACCCGCGTTCCGTGCGGAGATCGAGGACGCCGGCGCGACCGTGTGCCTCTACCCCGGGGGTGACCAGCCGCTCCCCGATCCGCCGACGCCGATCACGCTGATGGAGGGACTCGCACGCACCACCGTCCGCCTGCTGCCCGCGGTGCTCGCCGACCTGCGCCGCGTCCGGCCCGACCTGATCGTCCACGACAGCTCCTGTCTGTGGGGCGCGGTCGCCGCCCGCGAACTCGGGGTACCGGCGGCGTCGTCGTTCACCATGTTTGCGTTCAACCGGCACGTGCCCAGTCCCACCCGCGGCTCCTGGGACCTGTTGGCCGCGGCTGCGGCCCGGCCCCGCACCCTCCAGGGCTACCTGCGGTCGCGCTGGGAGCTGCACCGCCGCTTCGACACACGTGGGCTGCCACTGCTCGATTTGTTGAACATCCGCCAGCCGCTCAATCTGGTCTACACCTCGGGGGCGTTCCAGCCTGCCGCCGAGGACTTCGACCAGTCCTACCGGTTCGTCGGCCCGAGCATCGGCGCCCGACCGGTCGACCCCTCCTTCCCGGCCGACCGGCTTGAGGACCCGGTGCTGTACGCCTCGTTGGGCACGGTGTTCAACGCCGACCCGCAGGTGCTGCGCAGTTTCGCCACCGCGCTCGCCCCGCTGGGCGGCACCGTGATCGTTTCCACCGGGCAGACGGATCCCGAGGCACTGGGGCCGTTGCCGGCCAACGTGCTCACCCGCCGCTTCGTGCCGCAACCGGAGGTGCTGGCCCGCGCGGCGCTGTTCGTCACCCATGGCGGGATGAACAGCGTCAACGAGGCCATGTACGCCGGGGTTCCCATGCTGGTGGTCCCGCAGGGCGCCGACCAGCCGATGGTGGCCCGACGCGTCGTCGAGCTCGACGCCGGCCTGTCGATCCGTACCCAGGACGTCACCGAGCGCTCCGTGCGTGCCCTCGCCCGGCGCCTGCTCGACGACCCCCGGTTCCGGGCAGCCGGGGCCACCCTGAAGGCCGCCCAGCACGAGGCGGGGGGATACCAGCGCGCCGCCGACGAACTCGAGCGGTATCTGCAGGCGGCCGGCTCGGTCGGTCAGCCGGCTCCCGTCGATCCGCCACAGCGAGGCTGAGTGATGTCACCCGTCGTCGTTTTCCTGCTGCTGTTCGCCGGGCTGTCGGAGGCTGCCGGACGCATCCTGCCGCTGGTAGCGCGCCGGCCTGGCATGTCCCGGACGTTGGTGGCCGGGTTGCTGCTGCCCGCCGGCCTCGTCGAGGGTGCCGTGTTCGCGCTGTGGCCGCTGACCGCGTGGACCCTGGCCGAGCTGGTGCTGTCCTCCCCACCGCCAGGCACCGGGTTGGAGTGGACGCCGAGCCTGGTCGCCCCCCTGGTGCTCGCTGCCGTCCTCGCCTTCCCGTTGCTCGGGCCCCTGCTCCACCTGCTGCTCGTTGTGGGTGTCGGGGCCGGTCTGGCCGGCCCGCTCGGGGCGGCGACCGGGCTCGGTTGGTGGGGTGCCGCCGGTTGCGTGGCCGTCGCCGGGGCCGGTCTCGGTGTTGCTGTAGAGGGCGTTCGCCGTCTCGTCGTGCGGATCAGTGCGGCCCGGGTACCGGAGACGATCACATGAACGATTTCTTGCTCTGGGTCTGCGCGCTGGGGCCGGTTCTGCTCGCCGAAGGACTGCTGGCCCGCTACGAGGTCCTGGCCTACAGCGCCGGCTGGCGGGCTCCTCTCACCGAGCTCCCGGAGGGTGTGCCCTATGCCCGGGGTGCGGCCCCTGACAGTCCCCCGGATGCCTACCTGGTCTACCTGGACGGCATCGGCAAACGCCGCTTCCGCGACACCCGGGACGGCGGCCAGCTGGTCAAGGCCGTGATCGCCGGAGCACCGGAGCTGCGGGTGCTGGGTCAGGTGCAGCCCTACTCGCCGCTCGCCGACCCGCTCGCCGATCGGCCGGTGTGGGCGTGGCTGCGCCATCACATCGGGCTGCTGCTGTTTCTGCACAACGTCATGCAGATCTTCGTCGCCGCCGACCACCGCTACCGCCCCCTGTACAACCGGGCCGTCGGCTCCCAGATCGCCACGCAGCTCCGGCTCGCCGGCTACCAGCCCGACAGCGGTATCCCGGTGGTGCTGCTCAGCTACAGCGGCGGCGCCCAGGTCGCCACGGGCGCGGTCAGGGAACTGCACACCCAGCTGCGCTCCCCGCTCATGGTGATCACACTCGGTGGGTTCCACAACGGCGCCAACGACGTCACGCAAGCCGAGCACGTGCACCAACTCACCAGTGCGAGCGACCGGATCGAGCGGGTCGGCACCTGGATGTTCCCTCAGCGGTGGCGACTGTTCCGCCGCAGCGGATGGAACCGCGCCCGCCGCGCCGGGAAGGTCACCGTGCATCGGCTCGACCCGGCCACCCACCTCGGGCCGCGCAGCTACATCAGCCCGGAGGCCCGGCTGCCCGACGGCCGCAGCTACCTCGACCGCACCACCGACACCGTGATCGCGCTCATCCGCGCCCGCCACGGCGCGACCGCGGCAACGGACGAGCCGTTGCAGTGAGGCGAACCAAAGGATCAGGAGGGCGCGAGCGAGTCAGGAGAGCCGGTCGGCGTAGCGGGTGGGAGTGAGGTGAGCGTCCTTGTCGGTAAGGACGCTCACCTCTGACGACGGCGAACCTGCCGGCGGTGGGGGCGGTGACGACGGTACGGTTGTCGCCCTTGCGGGACAGGGTGATCCGGCCCAGCTCGTCCACGGAGAAGTTCTCCGGGCCGGCGATGGTGCGCATGCCGTTCAGCGGGCGCCCGCGGCGACCTCCGCCACCGCGCCCGCCACGTCCTTGGCTGCGATCGGCTGGATCGGCGTGGTGGGCAACCGGACGGTGCCGCCGTCGGCGGTGGCGTATGAACCACTGTGTGGGCGCAGCAGGAAACGGCGCTCGATCGGCTGAGGGTGGGCGGTGTCAGTAACCACCGACGAACGTGACCGTCTCGTCGAGCGGCGCCCGGCCCGTACGGGCGTAGTCCACCGTGACGTCCTCGAACCCGATCGACATGCCACAGAAGAGGAGGAGCTCGTCCGGGGGTGACAGGACCTCCGCGACGGTCCTGTGATACTTCGCCCACGCCATCTGCGGGCAACTGTGCAGCCCTTCGGCGCGGAGCAGCAGCATGACGGTCTGCAGATACATGCCGACGTCGGACCATTGGGCCGGGCCCATGTCGCGGTCGATGTAGCAGAACAGGGCGGCGGGTGCGCCGAAACAGTCCCAGTTCGCGGCAGCGGCCCTCTGGCGCGCATCCAGGTCCTCGCGCGCAATACCGAGTGCGCCGTAGCGCTGCGCGCCGAAGGCGGATCGGCGCTCGCCGTAGGGGGACTTCAGTGTGGGCGGGTACTGCTCGTACTCCGGCTCGTCCCAGGGGTCGCCTGCGACCAGGCGCTCGCCGGCGTGCTTCTTGAGTTCGGCCAGGGGCGCGTCGGTCAGCACGTAGGCGTGCCACGGCTGGATGTTCGATGCGGACGGTGCCCAGGCCGCGGCTGACAGCACGCGCTCCAGCGCCTCCCTCGGGACAGGCCGGTCGGTGAATCCGCGCACTGCCCGTCGGCTGGTGACCGCCTCATAGATGTCCATGATCGCCTAACTCCCATCTGCTCAACGCGCCCCCTCCCCTTCTTCTCAGTTTCATTTGAGATAGTATCATGCAATACCGTCTCATGTTTAACTATTGTCGAGTATGGATCCCCAGCCCTTGGTTCCCCGCCTCGGGTACCGCTCTTTGGAGAAAGCCCATGACCACACTGCTGCACATCGACTCGTCCGTGTTCCCTGGCGAGGCGTCCTCGTCCCGATCCGTCGCGGATGCCTTCCGCAAGGCCTGGGAGGAGCAGCACCCGGCGGGCGCGGTGATCTACCGCGACCTCGCTGCCGACCCTGTCCCGCACATCACCGCCGGTGCCTGGTCCGCCGGTTTCGCCGCCCCGTCCGAGCGCACCCCGGAGCAGTCCGCTGCGTTCGCCGCACGCGTGCAGCTCATCGAGGAGCTGGAGCAGGCGGACGCCGTCCTGATCGGCGCTCCCATGTACAACTACTCGATCCCGTCGACCCTCAAGGCGTGGCTGGACAACGTGATCATGGTCGGCCGCACCTCGGGCGAGAACCCCTCCGCCCAGGGCACCCCGGTCACCGTCGTCGCCAGCCGCGGCGGCTCCTACGCGCCCGGCACGCCGAAGGAGCCCTACGAGTACGTGCAGAACTACCTCGAGGCCGTCCTCAAGGGCATGCTCGGCCTGGATGTCGACTTCATCGTCCCGGAACTCACCCTGGCCCCCCGCACCCCGGCCATGTCCGAACTGGTCCCCCTCTACGAGGCCTCCCGCAAGCGCGCCTTCGAGGACGCGGCCGCCAAGGCCAAGGAGCTCGCAGAGCGTCTCGCCGCCTGAGCCCCATGAGGCACAGGCGCGCCCACGCGGCGGGCAACCGTCGCGTGGGCGCGCCTACGCCTCACCGCCCGCGGGATGGGCGAACCGGGTCAGCAGATCCGTCAGCTGCTCGGACTCACCTGGCCCCAGTTCGGCAACCAGACGCTCGGCCAGCGGCTCCGCCGCCACATGAGCTGCATCGAAAAGCTCGCGTCCCTGAGGCGTGATCTCCACCGCCCGCACCCGCCGGTCCCCGGGAACGGTCTTGCGTACGGCCAGCCCTTTGCGCTCCAGGTCGTCCACGACCCGCATGATTCCCGCCTTGTCCGACCCTGTCGCCGTCGCCAGGTCCCGCTGCACCGTGGGGCCGTGGTTGACCAGCTCGATCAGCACGGCGAAATGCCGCAACTCGATGCCGAGCGGCCGGAGTGCCTCCGTCATCACCGTGACCGCGCGCCAGTGCGCCCGGCGCAGCAGCAAGCCGAGCGCGAAAGGCGATTCGTCCCCGGGGCGGTCGGTCGCACGCGAGGCGGTGGTTCGGTGAGGAACGTCGGCGGTCATGAGGTCACGCTACAGCCGTCCATTCATTCGATACGGTCTCGTTTGAAACCAAGTGCGGCTACGTCAGCTGCGCGGGCGTGCCGGGTGACAGACTGACGCCATGGATGAACGTGAATTCGGCAGGCCGGGTCAGCATGCGTCCGTCGTCGGCCTCGGCACCTGGCAGTTGGGTGCCGACTGGGGCGATGTCGACGACAAGGAAGCCCTCGCAGTGCTGGAGGCCGCGGCGGAGTCGGGAGTGACCTTCTTCGACACCGCCGACGTCTACGGCGACGGACGCAGCGAGCAGACCATCGCCACGTTCCTGAGCAGCCGGCCGGATCTGCATGTGCTGGTCGCGACCAAGATGGGCCGCCGCGTCGACCAGATCCCCGAGAACTACGTCCTGGACAACTTCCGCGCCTGGAACGACCGGTCCCGGCGCAACCTCGGCATCGACCGCATCGACCTGGTCCAGCTGCACTGCCCGCCCACCCCCGTCTACTCCTCGGACGAGGTCTTCGACGCCCTGGACACCCTCGTCGAGGAGGAGCGCATCGCCGCGTACGGCGTCAGCGTGGAAACCTGCGCCGAGGCACTGACCGCGATCGCCCGCCCGAACGTGGCGAGCGTGCAGATCATCCTCAACCCGTTCCGCATGAAGCCCCTGCGCGAGGTGCTCCCGGCCGCCCGCGAGGCCGGCGTCGGCATCATCGCCCGGGTGCCGCTGGCCTCGGGCCTGCTGTCGGGCAAGTACACCAAGGACACCGTCTTCCCCGAGAACGACCACCGCACCTTCAACCGGCACGGCGAGTCCTTCGACCAGGGCGAGACCTTCTCCGGCGTCGACTACACCACCGGCGTCGAGGCCGCCGCCGAGTTCGCGGCCCTCGCCCCCGACGGGTACACCCCGGCCCAACTGGCGCTGCGCTGGATCGTCCAGCAGCCCGGCGTGACCACGGTGATCCCCGGGGCCCGCTCACCGGAGCAGGCCCGCGCCAACGCGGCCGCCGCCAGGCTGCCCGCCCTGCCCGACGCCACGCTCACCGCGATCCAGGACCTCTACGACCGGCGGATCAAGGACCAGGTGGAGGGTCGCTGGTAACTGCCGTCCGGGGCCGGGTGACCGCACGGCAGGCCGTCGGTTGCCCGGACACTTCTTGCGCGAACGGGGAACCCGGGTGCGAAGGACGCCGGTCGTTCGCACCGGGAGGAACAGTGTCGATCACAGAAGACAGTCAGAGCAGGCCCAGGGGGCGCGACGAGACCGAGGAGGAGAGAGCCGACCGCATGTGGGGGGAGCTCATCCAGGAGGTGCGCGTTGCGCAGATGGGCGTGCAGATTCTGTTCGGCTTTCTGCTCACCGTCGTGTTCACTCCCACGTACCGGACCCTGGAGGACACGGACCAGACGATCTACATCGTGACCGTCGTCCTGGGCGCCGCAGCGACCGGCGCACTGATCGGACCGGTCTCCCTGCACCGCCTTGTTTCCGGCCGAAGGGTGAAACCGCAGGCGGTGACGTGGGCGTCCCGGCTGACCTTCGTGGGGCTGGTCCTGCTGCTCGCCACCATGACCTGCTCGCTGCTGCTCATCCTGAGGGTGGCGACCCACAACCCCTATGTGCCGTGGCTGGTCACCGGCGTGCTCGTGTGGTACCTGCTGTGCTGGTACGCCCTGCCGATGTGGACGCGGCACCACCATACGAGCCGGTGACGGACAGCGAGGCGGTGGCACCGACCGACCGGGGCTGCTCAGCCGCCGCCCCGCTCCGCCTCGGCGATGACCTCCGCCAGGAAGTCGTCGACGCGGAAGCGCTCCTGACCGGGCGCGACCACGTCATGGGTCCGGCGCAGGAACGCCTCGACCGCCGGGGCCCAGGCGAACACCACCGCGTGATGCTGTCCGCCGTCCGGCCGGGCGGCGCCGAAGAACTCCATGCGCAGTTCCGCCCACGCCCCCGTCGACACCGGTCGGAACCGCACGTCGCCCGTTCCGACCGGCCGGCGCAGCCCGTCCTGGAGCATCTCCCGGTCCAGCCGCCACCGGGCGAGCACCCGGCCGTCGTGACTGAACACCACGGTGACGGCGAACGGGTCGTCCGCGTCGTAGCTCAGGTGGGCGAGCACGGGGAAGCGGTCCGTGGCACCCGCCTGCAGTTGCATGACCAGAGTCCTGTGCACGTAGGGGTTCACGAGGGGCCTCCGAGGAGAGCGGTCGTAGAGAGCCCTGGTACCCCGTTGTACGCGTGATGCTCAGTCAAGGGCGTCGCGCAGTGCGGGCAGCAGGGTCTTCGCCGACCAGTCCAGGTAGTCCGGCTGCGACTCGCCGCCGATCTGCACCAGGGCGATCTCGGTGAACCCGGCCTCGGCGTACGGGCGTACGGCTGCGACGAAGTCCTCCGGGTCGTCACCGCAGGGGATCGAGTCGACGACGTCGTCCGGTGTGACGAACTGGGTGGCCGACTCGAAGGAGTCCGGGTGCGGCAGCTCCGCGTTCACCTTCCAGCCGCTGCCGAACCAGCGGAACTGCGCATGCGCCCGCTTGACCGCGGTGTCGCGGACGGGGTCGTAGCAGACGGGCAACTGGCCCACGCGCGGCTTGCCCGCACCGCCGTGCCGGTCGAAGGCGTCCAGCAGCCCCGGTTTCGGTTCCGTCGCGATGACCAGGTCGGCGAGTCGGCCGGCCAGCGCGCAGGAACGTTCCCCGGAGACGGCGATGCCGATGGGCGGCAGCTCGTCGGGCAGGTCCCAGAGCCGGGCCGACTCCACGTCGAAGTGCGTGCCGCGATGGGTCACATGGCCGCCCGCGAAGAGCTCCCGGATGATGTGGACCGCCTCCTCCAGCATCTCGTGCCGCACGTCCACGGACGGCCAACCGCCGCCCACCACATGCTCGTTGAGGTTCTCACCCGACCCGAGGCCGAGCCGGAACCGCCCCTGCGACAACAGCTGCACGGTCGCCGCCTTCTGCGCGACCACCGCCGGGTGGTAGCGGAAGGTCGGGCACGTCACGTACGTCATCAGCGGGATGCGGGACGTCGCCTGCGCCGCCGCGCCCAGCACGCTCCACGCGTACGGGGAGTGCCCCTGTGAGCGCAGCCACGGAAAGTAGTGGTCCGAGGTCACCGAGAAGTCGAAGCCCGCCTCCTCGGCGCGCACCACATGGTCGACGAGCTCACGGGGGTCGGCCTGTTCGGTCATCATCGTGTATCCGATTTGCACCATGAAGGGCGGGTTTCCGCGTCGGGCCGGCAGAAACGGGGGGCTCACTCCGAGGGCGTCCGAAAGGTCCGCAGGAAGGTGTCCAGGGCCTGCTGGTTCTCGGAGTCCTCCCAGTCGTCGGCGGGCGTGGTCCAGCGCAGCGAGTAGCCGCGGCCGCCTCCGATGAGGAAGCCGCGTCCGAAGGTGCGCACCACAGTGCCGTCGGCCTCGACGACCCACTGCATGTCGGCGGCCGCGCGCCCCTGGTAGGTCGTCGCCTGGATCTCGCCGACCCGCCGGTAGTCGTCGGCCTGCTGCTTCAGGTCCGGTTCGACGTCGTCGCGCCAGACCGCGACCGGGTCGTCGCCGACGCGTTCGCTGTAGGTCACGGCGAGCGTGCGCGGGTCGTCCGGCGCGCCGAGGACCACGCGGTACGCCAGATCGGACACGCGGCTGGTGCGCAGCGGCTGCCAGCCGTCCGGGAGGGCGATGGAGAAGCCCTCGGGCGAGTCGTAACGGCGGAAACCATGCGGGAGGGCCGTCGCCGGGGCCGACGGGGTCGCGGTGGTGGGCGGTGCCGTCGGGGTCGGGGGCGGCGTCGGTGTCGACGGCGCGGACGGGCGGTCCGTCTGCGAGGGCGCGGCGGAGACGGGGGGACTGGGCTGTGCCGCGGACGCGGAGGTGTCGTCGTCGGGCAGGTCGCGGGTCACCGCGAGGACGGCGACGGCGACGGTGACGACGGCGAGCGCCGTCCCGGCGATCATGGTTCGTCTGCTCCACCCCGGTCCGGTGGCATGCCAGGCGGCGGCGTACGCGCGGCGCAGCCGGGGCGTCGGCGCGGCCGGCAG
Source organism: Streptomyces sp. F001 (assembly GCF_004187715.1). GTDB lineage: Bacteria > Actinomycetota > Actinomycetes > Streptomycetales > Streptomycetaceae > Streptomyces > Streptomyces flavusporus. The sequence continues at coordinate 285,697 of NZ_QZWF01000002.1, forward strand.
GGCCGCGTCGGGGTCCTCGTTCACCACTCGGGTGAGGGCCTCGCGCACCACCGGCCGGGTCAGCCGCTCCCGGGAGTCCTTGCGCAGCAGTCCCTGCACGACCTGGGTGAGGGGTCCGGCGCGCTGCGGTGAGCGCAGCGGGAGCCGGTCCACGCCCTTCAGCGTGGCCTCGGGCTGGTCCCGGTCCCGGAACGGCGGGCGCCCCTCGACCATGGTGTAGAGGATCGCGCCGAGCGCCCACAGATCGGCTGCCGGGCCGATCCGCTCGTCACGGGCCTGCTCGGGGGAGGCGTACGAGGGTGCGGCGAGCCGCGGTGCCAGCGTCGCGCCGGCCAGTCCGAATCCGGCCACGACGACCGGGCCCTCCTCGCGGACGAACACCTGGCCGGGGCTCAGCTCGCCATGCGTGATGCCCTGACCGTGCGCCGCCTCCAGCACATCGAGCAGCTCCAGCCCGATCCGCGCCGCCCGCACATAGTTGAACGGGCCCTGCTCGGTGAGGAGTTCACCGAGCGGTGTGCCGCCCACCCACTCGGTGACCGTCCACAGCGTGCCCGCCTCCTCCACGGCGTCGACGACGGGCGCGACCCGGCCGGGGCACAGCCGCCCCATCGTCTCCGATGTGCGCATGATGCGGCCGACCGTCCGGCGTGCGCTCTCCCCGCCGTGCTCGCCCGGCAGCCCGACCTGCGTCACCAGACAGGGCCGCCCGGCCTCGACGTCCTCCCCGTACCAGCAGACCCGGTTTGTCTCGCGGTGGACGGCATCGAGGAGCCGGTACCTTCCGGCGACCAACTCGTGTGCCGAGACGTACGCCTTGCCCATGGTCATCCCTCGCTGAACGCCTGGCTGTCACCTTTGCCACTGGTACGCGGGGCGCGACGGCAGGCGTTCAACGCGGCGGGCGCATATTCGGGCGAGCCCGAACTTTTGACGATCCGTCAAAGAACGCCGAAGCGGCCCGCCCAGGTCATCACGTCGGCGGTCGACGCATTGCCCCCGCACACCACCAGACCGAGCCGGCAGCCGTCGCCGATCCGTTCCACGACCCGGCGGGCGGCGGGCAGCAGACAGCCGGCGGCAGGCTCCGTCCACACCTTGGCGTGTTCGGCGAGGTCCAGACAGCCCCGTACGGCGTCCCGGTCGGGAACCACGAGGACGTCGCTGACCAGGGCGGACACATGGTCGTACGTCAGCTGCGACACCGACGGAGCGCTGAGCGTGGTCGAGATCGACGACAGCGCGACCGGTACCGGGCCGCCCGCCCCGAGCGCCTCGGACATGGCCTCGGCGCCCTCGGTCTCCACGCCCCAGATCCGCACCTCGGGGCGGCGAGCGCGCAGGGCCGCGGCCACGCCGGCGATCAGCCCGCCGCCCCCGATGCTGACCAGCACGTCGGTGATCTCGCCCGCGTCGTCGGCGAGCTCCAGCCCCACCGTGCCCTGTCCGGCGACGACCACGGGGTCGTCGAAGGGGTGCACCAGTGTCAGGCCCTCGTCCCGCAGCTCGGTCACGAGGCTGAACGCACCGCCCATGTCGTCGGTCAGGCGCACCGTCGCACCGGTGTCGCGGGCGATCTCGACCGCCCGTGCGGGCGCCGAGCGCGGCATGACCACCGTCGCCTTCACGTCGAGGGCGGCGGCCATGACCGCGAGGGCGATCCCGTGGTTGCCGCCGCTGACCGCCACGACGCCGGCGGCCCGCTCGGCCTCGCTCAGCGACAGCAGCTTGGCCGCCGCCCCGCGCGCCTTGAAGGAGCCGGTGCGTTGCAGGAGTTCCAGCTTCGCGGTCACCGGGACGCCGAGCAGTCCGGACAGGCCGGGGCTCGGCACCGTGGGGGTGTGAATGACATGTCCGGCGATCCGCTCGGCGGCGGCTTCGATGTCCGAGATGCCGATCAAGGAACTCACCCTTCCGGCGCGGCAGCGTCGGTGGTGGGGCCGCGCCGTTCTGAACACTGACGCGGGCGGGGCCGCTGGTCAACACGGTTTCGGTGACCGGACGGCTCCCGCTACAGATCGCGCCGCACCAGGAAGTCCAGCAACGCCCGCAGCTCGGCGACGGCCCGCGCCTGAAGCGGTACGCCCGTGAGGGCCGCGTCGGCTGCGGCGATGTGCCGGTGCGCCTCGGCCAGCGCCGCGGTACGGCCGCCCGCCTCGTCGGTCAGCGCGGCCGCCTCGCCCGGCTCCCCGGCCCGTTCCGCGGCCCTCAACTGCTCGGTGCCGGTGGCCAGTACGTCGACCAGTGAGGAGTTCACGGACAGAGTGGTGAGTGCGCCCTGATACTCCGGGGCGACTGCCTTGCCGTACATGGATGCCCTTCGCCGTCACGGCTGTACACACCATCTCTACACTGTATGTATACATGGCGTGTATAGCGCCTTGGAAAGAAGCCCTGGCCCCCGGGGAGGGCCAGGGCCTCACCTGCTGTGGGTCAAGACGTGGGCGCGTGCGGCGAGGTTGCCCGTGAGGTACAGATCACGTCAGTGGCGCTCAGTGCTGCTGCGCCTTGGGCGGTGTCGCTTCGCTCGGTCGCACCACGACGTACCCCTCGCCCTGCAGCATCAGCTGGACGGCCTCCCCGGAGCCGCCGCGCAGCATCGAGCCGATGGACTGGGAACGGTGCAGCGAGGTCTGCAGCCCCGCGGACCAGCCGACCACCGCATCCGTGTCGACGTGCACCGGGTACTGCGCCGAGACCGGGATGACCAGCGGGTTGCCGTCACACACCAGCCCGAGCCTGCCGTGCCCCGTGAAGACGCTGTTGAACAGGCCGCCGCCGGTGATCCCTGCGCCCTTCACCGTGGCGATCCGGTACGCCAACGAGGCGTCGAAGCACAGGACGTTGCGGCCGTTGACGGTGAACTCGTCGCCGGGCTCGACCTCGACGACGAAGCAGTTCTGCGCCTCGTGCGCGAACCAGGCCTCGCCCTGTCCGCGCACCGCCATGAGGGGCAGCCCCTCGCCGGTGACCGCACGCTTGAGCATGCCGCCCACCCCCTGGCCCTTGCGCTCGAACGCGAGGTTGCCGCGGTAGGCGATCATCGCGCCCTGGCGGGCGAGCATCTCGCTGTCGACGGCGTATCTGATGCACTTGGCGTTCTCGACGGTCATGCCCGGCGCCGTGGCCGGCTGCACCATGTGCTCGCTGGAAAAGAGGTCACCCTTCATGGGGGCATCCTGTCCGGAGGATGTGGTTTCGCCAAGGTCGCGGGCCGGTCGGGGTGGTGTGTCGTCATGCGCCGAAGAGCTGGGTCCAGTACGTCCCCGCGCGGCCGCCGCCGGCGAAGCCGATCCCGATGTGGGTGAAGCCGGGCTTGAGGATGTTGGCGCGATGGCCGGGGCTGTTCATCCAGCCGGTCACGACTTCGGCGGGGGAGCGCTGACCGCAGGCGATGTTCTCGCCGATCGAGCGCCGGGTGGACCCCGCGGCGGCGGCCCGGTCCCAGGGCTGGCTCCCGTCGGGCGCGGTGTGGGAGTAGAAGTCCCGGGCCACCATGTCCGCGCTGTGCGCTTGTGCGGCCGTGCTCAGCACGGGGTCGACGGCCAGCGGCGGCAGACCGGCCCGGGTGCGTTCACGGTTGGTGAGCTCGACGACCTCGGCCGCCGTGCGGGTCAGATCGGCCGGGGTGAGGGGCCTGGCCCACAGGGCGGTCCAGTACGTGTCCCCGGAGCGGCCGCCGCGCACGTACGCCAGGCCGGTGTGGAGGAAGGCCGGGTCGTGCAGCGTGCGGCTGGGTCCGTCCGTGCGCAGGCAGTAGTCCACGAACTCCGCCGGCGTGCGTGGTCCGGAGACGAGATGCTCGCCGACGGTGATGTACGTGTATCCGGCGGCGGTGACGCGCTGGTGGACCGAGACGCCGTCCCGGCTCTCCACGCCGAGCCGTCCCGCCGCCGCCATGGCCGCGGCGTGTGCACGGGCCGCGGTGGTCAGGCGGGGGTCCGGGGAGACGGGAGGGAACCGGCGCGCGCACGGGCGGAGTTGACCAGGCCGAGGAATCCGTCCGGGTCGGGGGCGTCGCGCGCCGGGCCGGAGGGTGGTGCGGGGCAGGGCGGCGTGTCGTCCAGCACGTCGACACCGAAGTCGCGGGCCAGGCCCGCCAGTCCGTCGGAGTACCCCTGCCCGAGCGCTCGCAGCTTCCAGCCCGCACCGCGGCGGTATATCTCGGCGAGCAGCAGGACGGTCTCCTGGCCGGGGCGCGAAGGAGCGAACCGGGCCAGCGTGCGGCCGGACGGATCCGTGACGTACAGCGTGGGGGCGGGCAGTCGGCCCAGCTCGGTGCCGGGGTCGGCGGGGCTGACGACCACGGTGACCCGGGTGGCCCCGGCGCGCAGTCGCGGCGGATCGACGGTGAGCGTGTCGCCGCGCAGCCGGGCTCCCGGGGCGGCCGGCTGGTTGTAGAAGACGAAGTCGCCGTCGCCCCGGACCTTGCCGCCGTCGTCCGTGATGAGCGCGGACACGTCGAAGGGACCGGGAACCCGCACGGTCAGGGCGCCGCCCGGAAGGGGCAGATTGTCCCCGGGGACCAACTCGCTCATGGTGCCGCCCTGTTGTAGGCCGAGGTCTGGTGGGGTTGCTCGGACAACGTCCATCGTCGGACGGCGGTTCCCGGAAGGCTGGCTACCGTTGATACGGCGATTCGCCGCTGATTTTGCCTCACATGTGAAGAGAAAATGCTCTCTTCGCTGACACTTCGACGAGTTCTGCTTCTTTCATTGACAGTAGAAAATAAGGCACCTAGGTTCTCGGCCATGCGCTCGACCTCCCCCGCCGAGACGTTCCCGGCCGCCACGCCCGCCGCTTCGCAGATCTTCACCACCGTTCTGTCCCACGGTCCTCTCACCCGCTCGGAGATGGCCGAGCGGACCGGGCTGTCCGCGGCGGCGGTGACCAAGGCGGTCCGGCCGCTGATCGAGGCCGGATACCTGGTTGAGGACACGGACGAAGAGGCCCGTCGCGCGCTCGGCCGGCCCGCGAACCCGGTACGGGTGGAAGGCGGTCGGGCCCTGTTCATCGGCGTCAAGGTGACCGGCGACGAACTCATCGGCGTCCTCACGGACCTGTGCTGCCGCATCCGCGTCGCCCGGCACGTGCCGCTGCCCGACCGTGACCTCGAGCCGGTACTGGCGGCGATCGCGGACCTGGTACGGGAACTGCTCACCGAGGCGGACGGCTTCGGGGTGCCGGTCCTCGGCCTCGGCCTCGCCGTCTCCGGTGACGTCGACCGTGCCGCTGGGGCCGTCCGCTACTCGCCCTTCCTGGAGTGGCGGGACGTGCCGCTCGCCGAACTCGCCGCCATGACGACCGGGTTGCCGGTCACCGTCGACAACGACGTACGTGCCCTGACCGTCGCCGAGCAGTGGTTCGGGGCCGGAGTGGGGCTGTCGGACTTCGCCGTGGTGACCGTCGGCGCGGGCATCGGCTGCGGCCTGGTCGTGCACGGTCAGGTGGTCGCCGGGGCGCACGGTGTGGCCGGTGAGATCGGCCATGTGGCCGTCGACCCGGCAGGCCCGCCGTGCCACTGCGGCAACCGGGGATGCGTGGAGGCGATCGCGGGGGACACGGCGATCCTCGCCGGGATCAGGGAGGCGACGGGTGTTCAGGTCGCCGACTCGGCGCAGGCACTGGCCCTCGCCCATCGCGGCGATGCCGGGGCACGCGCGGTGTACGCGCGCGCGGGGAAGGCGATCGGCCGCGGCATCGCCACGGTGGCCAACCTCCTCGGACCCGAGCTGGTGATCATCTCCGGTGAGGGGCTGGCCGCCTACGACCTGTTCGCCGAGCAGATCCGCGACACCTTCGCCGCGGCCGCGTTCGGCTCCGCCGCCCGGTGCGACGTACGGACCCGCCCGCTGCCCTTCGAGGAGTGGGCCCGCGGCGCCGCGGCCACCGCCATCCAGAGCTTCATCACCACGGACCGGAACCAGCCCTACCCCACCCGCAGCTGAACCGACCCCCAGGAGGCACGACCCATGCGGTCATCCTCGTACTCCGTCCTGCCCGTACGCGGTCTGAGAGCCGTGGTGGTGCTGGCCCTCACCGCCGGCTTCGCGACGGCGGCACCGGCGGCCCAGGCGTCCGCCGGGACCGAAGCACCACCGTCCCTCGCGGCCAAGCCCTACATGGGCTGGTCCAGTTGGAGCATGCAGTCGTCGAAGTACCCGGGCCTCAACCCGGACGGCGACTACAGCTACCTCACCGAGGCGAACGTCCTGAAGCAGGCCGACGCCCTCGCCAAGAAGCTCAAGCCGTACGGCTACGAGTACGTCAACATCGACGCCGGCTGGTGGATGGACTGGTCGTGGAAGCAGAACTACGACGAGTACGGCCGCCAGAAGGCCGACCCGGAGCGCTTCCCGAGCGGCATGAAGGCCGTCGCCGACCGCATCCACTCCAAGGGCCTCAAGGCCGGCATCTACCTCCCGGTCGGCCTGGAGAAGGGGGCGTACAACGACGGCAGGACGCCGATCTGGAACGCCGAGGGCTGTACCACCGGCGACATCGTCTACGACGATCTGCGGACCACCAACGGCTGGGACAGCGCATACAAGATCGACTTCTCCGATCCCTGCGCGCAGAAGTACATCGACTCCCAGGCGCAGATGTTCGCCGACTGGGGCTACGACTTCCTGAAGCTGGACGGCGTCGGCCCCGGTTCCTTCAAGTCCGGTGACCAGTACAACAACGTCGCCGACGTGGCCGCCTGGCAGAAGGCCATCGCCACCGCCGGCCGCCCGATCCACCTGGAGCTGTCCTGGTCCCTGGACTACGGGCACGTCGGGGACTGGAAGAAGTACTCCAACGGCTGGCGTATCGACACCGACGTCGAGTGCTACTGCAACACCCTGGTCAGCTGGGAGAACTCGGTCGTCGACCGCTGGTACGACGCCCCGGCCTGGACCGACCACGCCGGCCCCGGCGGCTGGAACGACCTCGACTCGCTCGACGTCGGCAACGGTGAGATGGACGGCCTCACCAAGGCCGAGCGGCAGAGCTACGCCACCCTCTGGGCCATCGCCAAGTCCCCGCTCTACACCGGCGACGACATCACCAAGCTGGACTCCTACGGCCTCTCCCTGCTGACCAACCGCGAGGTCATCGCGATCAACCAGGGCGACACCCCGCCCGCCGAGCCGGTCACCCCGTCCGACCCGCAGCAGGTGTGGGCGGCGAAGAACCCCGACGGGACGTACACGGTCGCACTGTTCAACCTGGCCGACTCCCCGGCCGCGGTGAGCGCGAACTGGGCCACCCTCGGCTTCACCGGCAAGGCCTCGGTGCGCGACCTGTGGAACAAGGAGAACCTCGGCACCTACACGAACAAGATCACTCAGGCGCTGCCCGCCCACGGCTCCCGCCTGTTCACCGTCACCCCGCGCGGCACCGCCCTGACCTCCACCGCCTACGAGGCCGAGGCCTCGGCCAACACCCTGAGCGGCAACGCCTCGCTCGCCGACTGCTCCGCCTGCTCCGACGGCCGCAAGGTCGGCAACCTCTACGGCGGCGGCAAGCTCACCGTCAACGACGTCGTCGTCCCCAAGGCCGGCACCTACCAGGTCAAGGTCAGCTACATCAGCGGTGACTCCCGCTCGGCCGACATCTCCGCCAACGGCGGCGGCGCCACCCGTCACAAGTTCCCGTCCACCGGCGACTGGGGAACGGCGAACAGCGTCTACGTACCCGTGACGCTCAAGGCGGGCACCAACACGATCACCTTCGACAGCAGCGGTCCGGGCTACGCGCCGGACATCGACCGGATCGACGTACCGAAGTCCTCCTCCTGACCCTCCCCCCCGGGGGCCCGGCCCTGCGCCGGGCCCCCCGACATTTTCCGGAGCCGCACATGAACCGCCGCTCTCCCGACCCCAGCAGAAGAACCCTGCTCTCCCTCGCCACGACGGGCTCGCTCGCCGCCGTCCTCGGCTCCTTGCCCGCCTTCACCGCCTCCGCAGCCCCGCAGCGCCCCACCACTTCGCCGCTCCTGGCCGGTTCGGCCCGCAGCGAACTGTGGTGGCAGGCCCCCGGCGACGAGAGCTCGCTCATCGAACAGGGCCTGCCGGTCGGCAACGGCCGCATCGGCGCCCTCGCGAGCAATGACCCCGGCCGTGAACTGCTGCTCATCACCGACGCCACCATGTGGACCGGCGGCCTCAACGACACCCTGGACGCTGACGGCCAGTTCCCCTACGGCCGCGCCGACTTCGGCTCCTTCACCCTGCTCGCCAGGCTCACCGTCGACATCCCCGACCACGACCTGTCCGCCGTCTCCGGCTACCGCCGTACCCTCGACCTCTCCCAGGGCCTGGTCACCAGTTCCTACGTCCGTTCCGGCGTCACCTACAGCCGGCAGATCTACGCCAGCCTGCCCGACGACGTGATCGTCCTGCACTTCACGCAGAGTGGCGGCGGCCGGTACACCGGCTCCGTCACCCTCGGCGGCACCCACGGCGAAAAGTCCTCGCAGGCCGAGTCGTTCGGGGCGTCCCTGGCCAACGGGCTGCGCTACGGCGCCGCTGTCAAGGCGTACGGCACCGGCGGCAAGGTCGCCGTCAACGGCACACGGATCGACTTCTCCGGGTGCAAGAAGCTCACCGTGGTGGTCAGCGGCGGCACCAACTACGTCCCCGACGCAGCGGCGAACTACCGCAACCCGTCCCTCGACCCCGAGCAGCTGGCCCGCACGAAGGTCCGCAACGCGGCCGAGCACTCGGCGGACACCCTGCTGCGCACGCACGTCGCCGACTACCGCGCCCTCTACGAGCAGCTCGGCCTCTCGCTCGGCACCTCCACGGCCGCACAGCGCGAGCTGGACACCTGGGAACGCCTCAAGGCACGCGCCCGCGACGGAGTGCCCGACCCCGAACTGGAAGCCGCCTACCTCCAGTTCGGCCGCTACCTGATGATCTCCGGCTCCCGCGGCAGCCTGCCTCTGGGCCTCCAGGGCCTGTGGCTGGACGGCAACGACCCGGACTGGATGGGCGACTACCACACGGACGTCAATATCCAGATGAACTACTGGATGGCCGACCGCACGGCCCTGTCCCAGTGCTTCGACGCGTTCACGGACTACTGCCACGCCCAGCTCCCGTCCTGGACGAAGCTCACCCAGAGCCTGTTCAACGACCCGCGCAACCGCTACCGCAACTCCACCGGCAAGATCGCCGGCTGGACCGTCGCCTTCTCCACCAATCCCTACGGCGGAAACGGCTGGTGGTGGCACCCGGCGGGCAACGCCTGGCTCTGCAACAGCTTGTACGAGCACTACGAGTACACCCAGTCGCGGGAGCACCTGGCGAAGATCTACCCGCTCCTCAAGGGCGCCTGCGAGTTCTGGGAGGCGCGGCTGCTCACCACGACGCTCCCCGGCAGCACGGAGGAGGTGCTGATCGACGACAGTGACTGGTCGCCTGAGCACGGTCCGCAGGACGCCAAGGGCATCACCTACGCCCAGGAGCTGGTGTGGGCGCTGTTCGGCAACTTCTGTGCCGCGTCCGCCGAGTTGAAGAAGGACACCGGCTATGCCGACACGATCGCCGGCCTGCGCAGAAAGCTGTACCTGCCGCAGGTGAGCCCGAAGACGGGCTGGCTCGAGGAGTGGATGTCGCCGGACAACCTGGGCGAGACGACCCACCGGCACCTGTCCGGACTGGTCGGGCTGTTCCCCGGTGACCGCATCCGCCCCGACGGCTCCACCCCGAAGAACATCGTCGACGGCGCCACCGCCCAGCTCACCGCCCGCGGCATGGAGAGCTTCGGCTGGGCGAACGCCTGGCGCAGCCTGTGCTGGGCCCGTCTGAAGGACGCGGACAAGGCCTACCAGCTCGTCGTCAACAACCTCCGCCCGTCGACCGACGGCAGCAACGGCACCGCGTTCAACCTCTTCGACATCTACGAGGTGGAACAGGGCCGCGGCATCTTCCAGATCGACGCCAACTTCGGCACCCCGGCCGCCATGATCGAGATGCTCCTCTACTCCCGCCCCGGCCACCTGGAACTCCTCCCCGCCCTCCCCGCTGCCTGGGCCGCGTCCGGTCATGTCACGGGCGTCGCCGCGCGCGGCGGTTTCGTCGTGGACCTCGACTGGCGGGACGGGAAACCGGCCTCGGCCCGCATCCGCAGCGTCGGCGGCCGGACCACGACCGTGGCGTACGCGGGTGTCCACCGCACGGTCACGCTCGAACCCGGCGAGTCCGTCACGCTGCGGGACTTCGCCCGATGACCGTCCGGTTCGCCCGACCGGGCGGCCTGATCGCGGTCCTGGCCGTCGCCGTTGCCCTCCAGGGCACGCCGACGGCGGCGCAGGCGGCGACGACCCGGCATGACGTCATCACCTGGGGCGCCAGTGCCGACCGCATGGGCGACGGGACCCCCGACCGCAGCTACCGGCTCGTCGTACGCACCAGCGTCGGCGGCCATGACCTGCGCATCCGGCTCTCCAACGCCTTCGGGGACCGGCCGGTGACCTTCGACAGCGTCTACGCCGGTGTGCGGCGGACCGACGCCGAGCTGGTACCCGGCAGCAACCGGCGGCTGACCTTCGACGGCGCGCACTCCGTCACCGTCCCCGCGGGCGCCACCGCCTACAGCGACCCGCTGCCCGGCCGGCTGCCCGCGGCGACGGACCTGGTGATCAGCCTGCACAGTCCGGACGCGGCGGGACCGGCGACCGGTCACTGGATGGCCATGCAGACGTCGTACGCGGCCCAGGGCGACCACACCGCCGAGGAGGGCGCCGCCAACTGGACGGACACCGTCGGCTCCTGGTTCTACCTCGACGCCGTCACCGTCCGCACCAGCGCTTCGACCGGCGCGGTCGTCGCGCTCGGTGACTCCATCACGGACGGCTGGCAGTCCAGCACCGACCTGAACCGCCGCTGGCCCGACTATCTCGCCCGCCGACTGCGGGCCGCGTCCGGCACGACCGTCAAGGGCGTGGCCAACGAAGGGATCTCCGGCAACAAGGTCCTGGCCGACGGCGCCGGGCAGAGCGCCCTCAACCGGCTGGAGCGTGACGTCCTGTCCCACCCCGGCGTCCGGACCGTGTTCCTCTTCGAGGGCGTCAACGACATCAAGGCCCACACCGGCGTGACCGCCGAGGATCTCATCGCCGGCTACCGCGAGATCCTCGACCGGGCGCACGCGGCGGGCAAGTGTGTCGTCGGCGCCACCGTCGGGCCCTTCAAGGGCTGGTACGAATGGGATCCAGCCGCCGAAGCCGTACGTCAGGAGGTCAACGCCTTCATCCGGAACAGCGGGGAGTTCGACGCGGTCACCGACTTCGACCGCATCCTGCGCAACCCCTACGACCCGGAGCGCATCCTTCCGTTCTTCGACAACGGCGACCATCTGCACCCCAACGACAAGGGGATGCAGGCGCTCGCCGACGCCGTCGACATCGAGAACCTGGACTGCGCGTCCGGGTAGTTCACGGACGGCCGTCGGCTGCCCCGCTCAGCGCAGCGTCCTCGCCCAGTCCGCCGGAACCCGTCCCGCGGGACCCGGCGCCGGCTGGTCCAGGGGGTGGCTCTCCGGCGGGGCCAGGTCGGGGCCGGACTCGTACATCTCCTTCGTCGCGAAGTTCCAGAACCACTCCTCGCCCGGCTCGAAGCTCCGCATCACCGGGTGCCCGGTGGCCTCGTAGTGCGCGGTGGCGTGCTTGGCGGGGGAGGAGTCGCAGCAGCCGATGTGGCCGCACTGGGCACAGCGCCGCAGGTGGAACCACCACCCGCCGACCTCGTCGCACTCCCCGCAGCCCGTGCCGCTGGGCGGGACGGTCGGGTCGATTCCGGTGTCACTGGTCATGCCGACTCCTCGGGGGCCGTTTCGTCGTCCGTGGCGGTGAGGGGAAGGAGCACCTGGAAACGCGTGTCGCCCGGCACCGACTCGACCTGGAGGCTGCCGTGGTGCTTGTTGACGACGATCCGCCAGGAGATGTCCAGGCCGAGCCCGGTGCCCTCGCCCACCGGCTTGGTGGTGAAGAAGGGGTCGAAGATACGGTTCCGGATCTCCGGCGGCACCCCGGGCCCCGTGTCGCGGAACTCCACCAGCAGCCGGTCGTGGTCGAGCGCCGTCCGCACCGTCAACGTCCCGTCGCTGCCTGCGCTGTTGATGGCGGAGACGGCGTTGTCGATCAGGTTGGTCCACACCTGGTTGAGCTCCGCCGGGTAGGCGGGAACCTTCGGGAGCGTACGGTCGTAGTCCTTGACGACCTTGATCTGCTGTCCGATCTTTCCCGACAGCATCAGCAGCGTGCTGTCGAGGAGTTCGTGCACGTCGGCCATCCGGTACGGGGCGCGGTCGAGCTGCGAGTACTGCTTCGCCGCGTCCACGAGGTGGGAGATGCGGGTGGTGGAGTCCTCGATCTCGTCCATCAGCAGCTCGGTCTCGACCGTGTAGTTGAGCCACCCGACCGCTCCGGGGAGGATCTCCTCGTCGACGGCCGCCGCGACCTGGTCCAGCCAGTCGATGTCCAGTCCGGCCTGCACGAAGGTGGGCGCGAGCCGCCAGCCGTCCGGGATGCCGTGGTCGTCGAGCCAGTCGGTGAGGACGTCCTCGCGGTCCGCCGCCTCCAGCGGGCTCAGCGTCGGTGCCTTGGCGACCAGTTCGGCCGTGCGGTCCTGGATCTCGATGAGCTGTGCCAGCTGCTCGCGCGGAAACGGGCCCGAGGCGATGATGCTGAGCTTGTGCCGCATCTTCGCCACCCGCTCGCGCAGCGTCGAGGTCGCCCGTACGGCCGCCGCGGCGGGGTTGTTGAGTTCGTGGGTGAGCCCGGCGGACAACGAGCCGAGCGCCAGCAGCCGTTCCCGCTGCCCGATCATCCGCTGGGTGTTCTTCGAGCCGAAGAAGAGCCCCTCCAGGAGATGGACCGCCATGGGGAACCACTCTCGCATGATGCTCGCGAACGTGTCTGCGGGCACCACGAAGAACCGGGTCGGCTCCGTCACGCGCATCGAGTTGTTGTAGACCTGCCGCACCCGGTCACCGAGATACGCCTGCATGGCCCCGGCGTACACCCCGGGCTGGGAGGTCCGGGTGACCTCGACGTCGTCGGCGCCGACCCGCCGGGACAGCACGACCGTGCCCTCGATCATCACGTAGAAGCAGGTGGCGGGCTCGCCCTCGGTGTACACCGGACCGGGTTCGAACCCCTCCACGCGTCCCGCGGCGCACAGCCGTCCGAGCTGTTCGGGGCTCAGCTTCTCGAACAGGAACAGTGAGCCGATCTCCCGGGGGTTGCACGGCAGGAGCTGCCCGCTCATGACTGCTCCAGATACCGGTGGACGAGCATCACGGCCATGGCTCCCTCTCCGACGGCGGACGCGACGCGCTTGGCGGACTCGGCGCGCGCGTCGCCCGCCACGAACACGCCGGGAATGTTGGTCTCCAGGTGGTACGGCGGCCGGTCCAGCTCCCAGTCCGCGGGCGGCCGCCCGTCCGGCGTGAGGTCGGGGCCGGCCAGGATGAACCCGCGTTCGTCGCGCAGCACCGTGCCGTCCAGCCAGTCGGTCAGCGGGGCCGCGCCGATGAACACGAACAGCCACTGTGCGTCGACGAGTTCGGTCTGCCCGGTCGCCGCGTCGCGCAGCGTCAGCTGCTCCAGGTGGTCGGAGCCGTGCGCGGCCTCGACGACGGTGCCGCAGCGCACCGAGATGTTCGGCGCCTCCTCGATCTGCTGGATCAGGTAGTACGACATCGACGCCGACAGCGACTCCCCGCGCACCAGGAGGGTCACCGACTTGGCGCCCCGGGCCAGGTACATCGCCGCCTGTCCCGCGGAGTTGGCGCCGCCCACGATGTACACGTCGTGGCCCTGGCAGGAGGCGGCCTCGGTCAGCGCCGATCCGTAGAACACCCCGCAGCCGCTCAGCTCGTCCACGCCCGGCGCGGGTAGCTCCCGGTAGGACACGCCGGTCGCCAGGATCACGCTGTGCGCGGCGATCGCCGAGCCGTCGGAGAACCGTACGACCCGCGCGGCGCCGTTGATCTCCAGCCCGCTCACCTCGCGCGCGGTGAGGATCTCGGCGCCGAACCTCGCCGCCTGCCGCCGGGCCCGGTCGGTGAGCTGCGCGCCCGACACACCGTCGGGGAAGCCGAGGTAGTTCTCGATGCGTGAACTCTGGCCGGCCTGCCCGCCGGTCGCGGACCGCTCCACGAGCACCGTCCGCAGCCCTTCCGAGGCCCCGTACACGGCCGCGCCGAGACCGGCCGGGCCGCCGCCGATGACGACCAGATCGTAGAAGTCGGCCGTCGGGGTCGTCGCCAGCCCCACCCGGGCGGCGAGTTCGGGCGCCTCGGGCGCGACCAGCGGAGTGCCGTCCGGGGTGATCACCAGCGGCAGCCGTTGCCCGTCCGCGCCGGCGGCGGCCAGCAGCCGCCGGCCCTCGGGCTCTTCGGCCGAGTACCAGCGGTACGGCACCTGGTTGCGGGCCAGGAACTCCCGGACGTCCGACGAGCGCGCCGACCAGCGGTGCCCGACGACCTTCGCGCTGGGCACGGGCCGGTAGTCGCTGCAGCGCCACGCCTGGATCAGGTCGTCCAGCACCGGGTACAGCTTCTCCTCGGGCGGATCCCACGGCTTGAGCAGATAGTGGTCGAGATCCACGACGTTGATCGCGTCGATCGCCGCGTTCGTGTCCGCGTACGCGGTCAGCAGCACCCGCCGCGCGCCCGGATACACGTCCAAGGCCTGTTCGAGGAACTCGATGCCGTTCATCTGCGGCATGCGGTAGTCGGCCAGGATCACGGCGACCAGGTCGCCGCGCAGCTTCAGCTCCCGCAGCGCCTCGAGCGCGGACTCGCCGGACTCCGCGCGCACGATCCGGTACGACTCGCCGTAGCGCCGCCGCAGGTCCCGGGCGACGGCACGGGAGACCCCCGGGTCGTCGTCCACGGTCATGATGACGGTCCGCGCTGTGTCGGCGGCCTGTGCCATACGTCTCCCACCCCGAGCGGTCGGAATCAGGGCACGGCGTCCCCTTCGTCACCGCGCCGGCTCCGCCCATCGTATGTTCGATCGTCCTGCTTCGCTCTGCTGTGCCGCGGGCAGGCCGCTCGTCAACGCTACTTGCTCCCCTGCGAGGCTCATGTCGGCAGCGTGGGGAACGTAGGGAACACTGAGACCCGACGATGTGATCGCGACACGAGGAGGCAGCCGCATGACGCGCCCGATCACGGCAGGGGTCGACGGATCGGAGGAGAGCCTCGCGGCGCTGGCCTGGGCCGGACGCGAGGCCGTCCGCCGCGGGCTGGCGCTGCGCGTGGTGCACGCCTGGCGGTACGAGCCGCACGCGGCGGTGGAGGGGGACCGGGACACCCAGGCCCAGTGGGTGCGCGACACCGTGGCCGGCGCCGTCCGGACCATCACCGAGCGGCATCCCGGCCTGGACGTGTCCGCCGACGTCCTGGAGGGCGACGCCGTCGACACGCTGGTCGCCGCGGCGGCCGAGGCCGAACTGCTGGTGCTCGGCTCGCGCGGCCACGGCCGGGTCGTCGGCTTCCTGCTGGGCTCCGTCGGCCAGCAGGTGATCGCCGCGACCACCCGCCCGGTGGTGCTGGTCAGGTCCGGGGACCGGCCCGCGGCCGAGGTGGCCGGCCGTGAGGTCGTCGTCGGTCAGGAGGGCGGCCCGGAGGACAGCGCCGCCGCGCTGGGGTTCGCGTTCGAGACGGCCGCGGCTCGCGGGGCGACCGTCCGCGCGGTGCGGGCCTGGACGCTGCCGCCCATGTTCGCCTACAGCCCCGCCTCGCTCCACCTGCTCGACGAGGCCGGCGGCCCCGAGCCGTTCGAGAAGAAGGCGCTGGCCGAGGCGGTGCAGCCGTGGCGGGACCGGTTCCCGGACGTTCCGGTGGTCGAGCATGTGGAGATGGGCAGCGCCGGTCAGGTGCTGCTGTCGATGGCCGGGCGGGCCCAGCTGATGGTCGTCGGCCGCCGTGCCCGCCGTACCGCCGTCGGTGCCCGGATCGGCTCGGTCGCCCATGGCGTTCTGCACCACGCGGACTGCCCGGTGGCCGTGGTCCCGCCCGCCTGAGTCACTCCGACGACGCGGTCCGTATCGTCTGCCGTGCGTGGGGGAGGATGTTCCTGACGTAGTCCTCGACGGCCATGTCGAGGCCGATGTCGTGCTGGGCCCGCTCGGACAGGTACCAGCGGTGCTCGAGCAACTGGTGGTAGATCTCGGCGGGGTCCATGCCGCCGCGCAGCTCCGGCGGAACCGCACGCACGGTGGGCCGGAACACCTCGCGCACCCAGCGGTGGGCGAGCACCTCCGGGCGGGCTGCGAGGGGGTCGCCCGGCGCGTGGTCGTCCTGGGTGGCCATCCAGCTCTCCAGGTCGTTCAGCAGGCGGCGGGCCTGGTTCTCCTCGGTGTCCAGGCCGGTCAGCCGCAGCAGCTGCCGCTGGTGGTGGCCCGCGTCGACGACCTTGGGCACGAAGGTGACCGTGTCGCCGTTCGAGGAGTGCTCGATCTGCATCTCGGCCACGTCGAAACCGAGGTCGTTGAGGCGGCGTATCCGGCGCTCTATGTAGTGGTACTTGCCCGCCGGGTAGACGGAGGTGCGGGTCAGTTCCTTCCACAGGTCGTCGTAGCGGGCGCAGATCCCGGTGCCGAACTCGACCGGGTCGACGGAGGGGTGCAGCGCCCCCGACGCCTCCAGGTCGAGGAGTTCGCCGCTGATGTTGACGCGGGCGAGGTCCAGGTCGTAGTCGCGCTGCCCCGAGCTCAGCCGCGGGTGCAGTTCGCCGGTCTCGGCGTCGACCAGATACGCGGCGTACGCGCCGGCGTCCCGCCGGAACAGCGTGTTCGACAGCGAGCAGTCGCCCCAGGCGAACCCGGCCAGGTGCAGCCGCACCAGCAGCACCGCCAGCGCGTCCATCAGCCGGTGCATGGTCGCCGGGCGCATGGTCGTCTCGAACATCGAGCGGTACGGCATCGAGCCGTTCAGGTGCCGGGTGATCAGCACCGACTCCAGCGGGCCGCCGTCCGCGTCGCTGCGGCCGGTGACCACGGCCAGCGGGTCCACCGCGGGGATGCCGAGGCGGTCCAGGTCGCGCAGCAGCTCGTACTCGCGCAGGGCGGGGCGCTCGGCGAGCTCCTTGACGGCGACCACCTCGCCGCCCGCCCGGGCGTAGCGCACCACGTGGCGGGAGATGCCGCGGGGCAGCGGGACGAGGTGGTCCTCCGGCCACTCCTCCAGCGGCAGGTGCCACGGGAGCTCGAGCAGGAGCGCGGGGTGCTCCGGATTGGTGGCGCTGATCTGCAATGCCATGGCCCGACCCTAGACGGCCTGCTCCCTGGCCTGTCGGGCGGCGTCCCGCACCGCGCCTCGGTGGACCGGCCCGTGCCCGGGCGCCAGCACATCGGCGTCCAGCCCGTCGAACAGCTCCAGCGAGGCCAGGGCCCGGGCGCGCTCGTGATGGAACATGTCGGGCAGCAGCTGCGGACCCTTCGGCCGTGCCGTGGGGTGTCCGCTGACCAGGGCGTCACCGGAGATCAGCACTCCGGCGTCCGGCAGGTGGAACGCGCAGTGGCCGAGGGTGTGGCCGGGCGTGTGGACGGGCACGGGACGCCCCGGCAGGTCCAGCGGGCCCGCCGTGGGGAAGGGCCGGGGCGAGGTCACCGGGTTGTGGGCGGTGCCCCCGGAGCGGATCGCGTGCACCGCCCACGGCAGCACGCCCGGCCGCCAGCCGTTGCGCAGCACCCGGCCGACGGACACCTGGTGCTGGAAGTCCCGGCGCGCGTGCGGCACTTCGGCCTCGTGCAGGTACACCGGCGTGCCGTAGGTGGTGCTCAGGTACTGAGCGGATCCCAGATGGTCGTTGTGGGCGTGGGTGATGAGCACGGCCGCCACCGCCTGAGGCGAACTCCCCACCTGGGCAAGGGAGTCGAGGACCTTCTGGCGGTCCCCGGGATATCCGGTGTCGACCAGCGTGACGGCGTCCCCCTCGCGGAGGATCACCCAGTTGGTGTTGCTGCCGTGCACCAGGTAGGTGCCGTCGGCAACTTGCTGCACATCTGTCCGCATGATCGTCCCGCATGGTGAGGTCCGTGCCCGACGAGGACAGCAAAGCAGATCACGAGGCCGGCCTCTGCGGAGGGTGCCCCTTGCCCACGGGGCCTGCCCGGCCGCGCCGTGCTCAGTTCACGCCGTGCGGGCGGAACTGGATGCTGATGCGCGGCCCCGCGGCCCGCGTGGTCTTCGGCACGCAGTGCTCCCATGTCCGCTGACACGAACCGCCCATCACGATGAGGTCGCCGTGGCCCAAGGGGCGCCGTACGGTGTCGCCGCCCCGCATCGGACGCAGCAGGAGGTCCCGGGGAGCGCCCATGGACAGGATGGCGACCATGGTGTCCTCGCGCGCACCACGGCCGGTCCGGTCACCGTGCCAGGCGACACTGTCCCGTCCGTCGCGGTAGTAGCAGAGCCCGGCCGTGACGAACGGCTCGCCCAGCTCGTCGGCGTAGTGCACGGTGAGCGTGTCGCGCGCCTCGGTGAGCACCGGGTGCGGCAGCGGGTCGCCCGCCTCGCAGTACGCCAGCAGCCTGGGTACGTCGACCACGTGGTCGTACATCGTGCGGCGCTCGGCCCGCCATGGCACCTCGGCCGCCAGCTGTTCGAACAGCGCGTCGGACCCGCTCAGCCACCCGGGCAGTACGTCGATCCAGGCGCCGGAGCCGAGCTCGGTGCGGCGCAGGCCGTCGAGGGAGCCGAGCCGGAGCTCGTCGGTCTGGTCGAAGAGCGAACCCTGGAGGTGCATGGCCATGGCTCCAGCGTACCGTTGATTCGAATGCATGTTCCATTATTGTGGCGGGCCGAACTGACGCCGTCCCGACCCTTTGGATACATTCCTGTATCGGATACATTCACGTATCGAACGGAGGGGCGGACATGGTGGCGGAGGGAACGACCGGGCGCGTGACCAGGCGCCGCGTCCGCACGCGTGCCAACCTCCTGGACGCCGCGTTCGAGGTGTTCGCGGCCAAGGGGTTCGGGCGGGTCTCGATCGAGGAGGTGTGCGAGGCCGCCGGCTACAGCCGCGGTGCCTTCTACTCGAACTTCGCCAGCCTGGACGAGCTGTTCTTCGCTCTCTACCGGCAGCGGGCCGACCTCATCGCCGAGCAGGTCTCCGGGGCGCTTGCCCTGGACGGACCGGACCTCGACGTGCCCGCCGCCGTCGACCGGGTCACCGAGGTGCTGCTCCTCGACCTGGACTGGCTCCTGGTCAAGACGGACTTCCTCGTGCACGCCGCCCGTGACCCGGCCGTCGCGCAGACCCTCCTGGAGCACCGGGCCCGGCTGCGCGGGGCCATCGCGCAGCGGCTCGCCCGCGCCGTCCGGGGCCACACCGCACTGCCCGCCGTACTCGGCGACATCGACGCCGCCGCCCACGCGGTGGTCGCCGCCTACGACGGAGTCACCACCCAACTGCTGCTGGACAAGGACGTCGAGCATGCGCGCGCGTGGCTCAAGCAGCTGCTCACCGCGCTGCTGACCGACGGCAGCGGCACACCCGAACTGAGACCCCAATGAGAAGGGCAACGGTCCCCATGGACGCCACGGACGCGGACGTCATCGTCGTCGGAGCCGGTCTCGCAGGCCTGGTCGCGGCGCACGAACTCACCAGCCGGGGCCGCAGGGTCGCCCTGGTGGACCAGGAGAACGCCGCCAACCTCGGCGGCCAGGCCTTCTGGTCCTTCGGCGGGCTGTTCCTCGTCGACTCCCCGGAGCAGCGCCGGCTGGGCGTCAAGGACTCCCTCGACCTGGCCTGGAACGACTGGCAGGGCAGCGCCGGGTTCGACCGGCTCGACGACGAGGACTCCTGGGCGGTGCGCTGGGCCCGCGCCTACGTCGAGTTCGCGGCCGGCGAGAAGCGGTCCTGGCTGGAGGAGCACGGCATCAAGTTCCTGCCGACGGTCGGCTGGGCCGAGCGCGGCGACCTGCGCGCCGCCGGACACGGCAACTCCGTACCCCGCTTCCACATCGCATGGGGCACCGGCACAGGGGTCGTCGAGCCGTTCGTCCGGTACGCCGAGCAGGCCGCGCGCGACGGACTGCTCACCTTCCATCACCGGCACCGGGTCGACGAGCTCGTCATCGAGGACGGCGCGGCACGCGGGGTGCGCGGCACGGTGCTCGCCGCCGACGACTCGCCCCGCGGCGTCGCCTCCAACCGTGACCGCGTGGGCGAGTTCGAACTCACCGCCCAGGCCGTGGTCGTCACCACCGGCGGCATCGGCGCCGACCACGACATCGTCCGCCGCTACTGGCCCGAGCGGCTCGGCACGCCGCCCGCCGAGATGGTCACCGGCGTCCCCGCGTACGTCGACGGGCGGATGCTCGACATCAGTGCGCAGGCGGGCGTACGGCTGGTCAACCGCGACCGCATGTGGCACTACACCGAGGGCCTGCAGAACTGGGACCCGATCTGGCCCGGCCACGGCATCCGCATCCTGCCCGGACCGTCCTCGATGTGGTTCGACGCCCTCGGCCGCCGCCTGCCCGAACCGTGCCTGCCCGGATACGACACTCTCAGCACCCTGAAGCACCTGCGGACCACCGAGGACATCGCCGGGTACGACCACTCCTGGTTCATCCTCACCCAGAAGATCATCGAGAAGGAGTTCGCGCTGTCGGGCTCCGAGCAGAACCCCGACATCACTGCCAAGGACCGCAAGGCGTTCCTGCGTGACCGTGTGCTGGGCAAGGGCGCGCCCGGCCCGGTGGCGGCCTTCCTGCGCAACGGCGCCGACTTCGTGACCGCGCCCGACCTCGAACAGCTCGTCGACAAGATGAACGGCCTGACCGACAAGCCGCTCCTCGACGCAGTCGCGCTCCGCCGCCAGATCGAGGCCCGCGATCTGCAGATCGCCAACCCCTACAGCAAGGACGCCCAGGTGCAGGGCATGCGCAACGCCCGCCGCTACATCGGCGACCGCCTCGGCCGGGTCGCCACCCCGCACCGCATCCTCGACCCCGGGGCCGGACCGCTCATCGGCGTCAAGCTGCACGTCCTGACCCGCAAGACCCTCGGCGGCATCCAGACCGACCTCGACTCGCGCGCCCTGGGCGTCGACGGACAGCCGATCGACGGTCTGTACGCGGCGGGCGAGGTGGCCGGCTTCGGCGGTGGCGGCGTGCACGGCTACAACGCGCTGGAAGGCACCTTCCTCGGCGGCTGCCTCTTCTCGGGGCGCGCGGCGGGCCGGGCGGCCGCACGGCAGACCGCCTGAGGCACACCGACGGCCCGCCCCCTCACGCCTGAAGGAGGCGGGCCAGCACCGCCGCGTGGCTCTGCTCCGGGGACTTGGCGGCGGTCAGCAGCGTCACCGTCGCCTTGCGTGCCGACGCGCGCAGCCCGTCGAGGAGCTCGGCCGCCTCGGGCTCGGCCAGCTCGGCCTCGTAGCGGCGCGCGAACTCCTCGTACGATCCCTCGCCTGCGTGGTACCAGCGGCGCAGTTCGGTGGACGGGGTGAGGGCCTTCGGCCACTCGTCCACGTGTGCCGCGTCCTTTGCCAGGCCGCGCGGCCAGAGGCGGTCGACCAGGACACGCACGCCGTCCTCGGCTTCCGGTGGTTCGTAGACGCGGCGCACACGGACACTCACGATCGGGGCCTTTCTCGGGGCGGCTCGTGCCGGGAGCGTACGCCGGCGGGTGGTAGCAGCCGTGGAACCCGGGGAGTGGATCTGTTGGCCGTTGAGTGTGGTCGTTGAGCACGGCGACGTGATCTTTTCGGGTGGTGGACGTGTGGGCGGGGTGCGGGAGGTGGCGGCTCCGTTCGTGGTGCCCGGCCCCTCGGGAGTGGCGATCCGCGACCGGCTCAAGGGGCTCACGCCCGAGGACGAGATGGTGCTGCAGCTGGCCGGCGACCACCGCAGCGGACGCTGACCCCTTGGGACGGGAGCTCCTCAGCGCGGGCGCAGGGTTTGCACGGCCGTGGCCGTCACGGCGTCCGCCACCGCCGCGAGGGCGGGCGAGTCCAGTTTCCACTGCTGCCAGTACAGCGGGACGTCCACCGCGCGGTCGGGGGCGAGCTGGACCAGCCGGCCGGAGCGCAGCAGCGGGTCGGCCTGGACCTCGGGCACCACGCCCCAGCCGAGGCCCGCGGCGACGGCTTCGACGAAGCCGTCCGAGGTGGGCACGAAGTGCCGTACGGGGCTCGCGCCGCCCCTGCCGCGCCGCAGCCGGCGTACGAAACCGTCCTGGAGGTCGTCCCGCCGGTCGAAGACGACGACCGGCGCGTCCGCGAGCGTCTCCCGCAGCGGTCCGTCGAGATGCCGCTCGGCGAAGTCCGGGCGGGCCACGGCGACGTAGCGCATCGTGCCGAGCGCGCGCACGGAACACCCCGTCACGGGAACCGACGACGACGTCACCGCCGCCATCACCAGCCCCTCGCGCAGCAGCGCCGCGGTGTGGTCCTGGTCCTCGCGGCGCAGTTCGAAGCAGAGCCGCAGCTTCTCGGGGACGCAGGTGAGCGCCGGCAGGAACCAGGTCGCCAGCGAGTCGGAGTTCACCGCGATCGACACCCGGGTCGCCTCCCCGGCGCCGCTCATGCCGAGCTCGGCGCGTGCGTCCCGCTCCAGCCGGGCCAGCTGGCGCGCCAGCCGCACCACGACCTCGCCCGACTCCGTCGGCCGCACCGGCTTCGTCCGCATCAGCAGGATCCGTCCGGTGCGCTGCTCCAGGGCCTTCACCCGCTGACTGACCGCCGACGGCGTCACATGCAGGGCGGCCGCCGCCGCGTCGAAGGTGCCCTCGTCCACGACCGCGAGCAGGGTCTGCACCTGGTCGAGAGGAAGCTCCGTCATCACCCGCTCCGTGCCTCAGGGTCATTATGAGAGCTAATGATACTTAAGAATCTTTAGCTATACCTTCGGACGCCGCGTCCGTAGCGTCGATGCCATGTCCCACACCCTGACCGCCGCGGCCGCCGGATTCGGCACCGGCCTCTCGCTCATCGTCGCCATCGGCGCCCAGAACGCCTTCGTCCTGCGCCAGGGCGTCCGCCGGGAGGCGGTCCTCGCCGTCGTCGGCATCTGCGCACTGTCCGATGCCCTCCTGATCGCCCTCGGTGTCGGCGGTGTCGGCGCGGTGGTGGTGGCCTGGCCCGGCGCGCTGACCGTGGTGGGCTGGATCGGCGGGGCGTTCCTGCTCGGCTACGGAGCACTCGCCGCCCGCCGCGTGCTCAAGCCCGGGGAGGCGGCCCTGCGCACGGAGGGCGAGGCCGCCGGGTCGCGTCGGCGGGCGGTGCTCACCTGTCTGGCGATGACCTGGCTCAACCCGCACGTCTACCTCGACACCGTGTTCCTGCTCGGCTCCGTCGCCGCCGACCAGGGTCCGCTGCGCTGGACGTTCGGCGTCGGAGCGGTGGCCGCCAGCCTCTGCTGGTTCACCGCGCTCGGCTTCGGGGCCCGGCTGCTCGGCCGCTGGCTGGTCCGGCCCGCCGCCTGGCGGGTGCTGGACGGACTCGTCGCCGCAACCATGATCGTCCTTGGCGTCACGCTCATCGCCGGCAGCTGATCGCTCCGGCGCGAGCGTCCGCACGGGGCTGCGACGGTGATCGCCGGCTCCGCAGGATCACTGACCCCGGCCGCCTTCGTTCCGGAGCTGCGCCGGTACCCCGTCCGGCCCCCTACAGGCCGCCACTGCGCCGGTGGAGCGAGTACTGCTCCATCAGCTGGCCGCGGGTCATCTCCAGCCGGGACGCGAGGATCTCGGCGACGATCCGTACCAGCGTCATGCCGAGCTGCGGATCCTCCTCGCACAGCTCGAGCACGGGCTGCGCCTCGAACTCGTAGGCGCGTACGGGGCTGAAGGCCACCGCGCCGAAGTCCCACTGGTGCGGCGGGAACAGCCAGGACCAGCCCAGCAGATCGCCCGAGCCGAGAGTGGCGACGGTCACCCGCTGCAGCGACGTCACCTGCTGGTCGAGCGAGACCGCCCCGGAACGGATGACCCAGAAACGGTCGGCCGTGCCGCCCGCCTCGAAGATCCGGGTGTCCTCGGGGAAGGACACCTCCCGGCCGAGCGCCATCAGTCGCCCGCGCTGCGGCGGGGGAAGGGCGGTCAGCAGTTTCGTCGCTTTGGTCATGGCGCGGAGCTCCTCGCCGGCGATCGGTTCCGGTGCTGTTCCTATGCCCATTCCAGCCGCTGACGGAGCGCGGAGCACCTCGGCGAACCCCGGAAATTCCGCCCGATCCGGCGGTTGCCGCAACGCGGACATGAAAGAGCCCTGGCTGGACGGGGGAGGCCAGCCAGGGCCGTAAGCGGTGGTGTACGGAGGACGATGAGGTCGACTCCGTCACCACGTATGGGTGAACGATAAACCATCACGGGGTGTGGTCCGAACGCGGAACCGGGTCCCGTGAGCTGTTTCACTTCGGCCTCACTGCTCCTGTGAGGTCACGACGCGGATCGTGTCCAGTTCCGGGTCGCTGGGGTCGGGCAGGTTCATTCCGGAGGCCAGCCCCGAGCGCAGGTACCGCAGCACCGGCTCGGTGAGCCGTTCGCCGGGCAGGACGGCCGGGATGCCCGGTGGGTAGGGCGTGACCATCTCTGCCGCGACCCGGCCGGCCGCCTCGGCCACGGGCACGTTCTCGGCCGGACCGAAGAACGCGTCGCGCGGCAGACGGTCCTGCGCCATCCGGAGCCCGGACGGCGACGGCACCTCCACCTGCGGGGCGGGCCCCAGGTCGGGCGCGGCGGCCGCGAGGTCCTTGAGCGCGGCGAGCAGTTCGCCGGTGGTCTCGTGGTCGTCGGCGTGGGTGAGCTGTGCGCCGATGCGGCGATGGTCGGCCAGGTGCGTCTCGATGTTGTGGAACCCGCGCAGCCAGTCGGCGGCCTGGTACCCGGTGATGCCGAGCCCGTCCACCTCGATGATCACGGGCAGCGGGTCGAAGTCGTCGGCCTTTCCCCGGCCGCAGAAGTCGGCACGGTCGTTGACGTGCATCCCGTCGATCTCCTCGATGGTGACCCGGACGTGGGCGGCGAGGTCGAGGGCGGCACCCAGGAGCTCCCACCCGTGCAGCACCATCTGCCGGCGCCAGCCGTCGAGCCCGGCGAGGATCAGCACCGACGGGCTGGTCGTGCCCAGCAGGTCGGCCCGCATCCCGAGCAGTTCGGGTGGCACCAGGTCACCCTGCAGATGGAAGACGGAGCCCTGTTCGAGACCGCTGCCCATCTTGTGGATGCTCGTGACACAGATGTCGGCGCCCGCGTCCATCGCCCAGGACGGCAGCTCCGGGTGGAACGGCAGATGCGCACCCCACGCCTCGTCGACGATCAGCGGAACCGGCCGCCGGTGACAGACCTCCGCGACCGCCCGTAGATCCGCACAAGAGCCGTACGGCGTCGGACTGGTGACCAACGCGCCCTTGGCGTCGGGATGCTCGGCGAACGCCCGGTCGAACGCCGCGGCGGACGGCGGATGCGCGAGATGCCGCTCGGCGTCCCAGCGGGGCTCGACCCACACGGGCTCGATACCGGACAGGATCAGCCCCGACACCACGGACTTGTGCGCGTCCCGCCCGATCAGCAGCCGTTCGTGCGGACCGGCGACGGCCAGCATCGCCGCCTTCACCGACAGGGAACTCCCGCACGTGCTGAAGAACGTGTGCTCGGCGTGGACGGCGTCCGCCATCAACTCCTGGGCACGCTGCAGTACCCGGCCCCGGGTGAGCCGGTCGTCGAGACCGCCCGACGCCAGCACGTCACCGAGGAACACCGCGTCCCCCAGCACCTGGCGCACCGCAGGATCGGCGCCCCGAGCCTGCTTGTGCCCGGGCGGCGTGAACGACAACCGCCCGGTGCGCCGGTACTCGGCGAGGGCTTCCAGAACGGGGGCGTGGGTGTGATCGACGGCCATGGCAGCCGGGTTCCCGACATCGCCGACCGCAAATCACCCCGTGCACGACGCCCGCTCAGCCGACCTCGGCGTGCCTGCCGGGGGTGAGGATCTCGTCCAGCACCCTGAGCACCGCCTCGTAGGCCAGCCGTCGTACGGCCGCCTCCCGGGCTCCGTCCGGGTCGTTCGCCGCCAGGGCGTCGCTGCGCGCCCGCCATGCGCGTTCCTCCTGTTCCGCGCAGGCCCTGCCGCGCTGGATGCGCCGCAACAGCTCGTCTGAGTCCACGACGTCGGTCATGCTCTCCGCGTACCCCCGTGTTCCGCTTCGATGGCCGACTGTGCAGGCTTTCGGCGACTTGTTCCGGCTGGTTTGGCGGGCCCCGCAGGGGTGAGCCGAACAGTGTGGGCGGCGCGGCCGGACGAAAGCCCGTTTTCTTCGACTCGGCGGTGTCCTTCCCGGTCGATCAGTCAGGGAGCGAAGACGTGAGCGCGCAGCACTGGACCGAGCCCGCAGGCAGCGCAACGTGCCGTCCGGCCGACGTTCGCCGGGCGGTACGGCATGCGGTGGCGAGTCGCTGCCGGGCCACCGGCATTCCGTGTGACAAGGACGCCCTCGAGGACGCCCTGCTCGTGGCGTCGGAACTGACGTCCAACGCCATCCTGCACGGCGGCGGTGTCACCGACGTCGCCGTCGATGTGGACGGGCGGGAGGTGCGGGTCTCCGTCAGTGACCGCAGCGACCGGCTGCCGGTGGTCACGGCGCCGGTCGACGCGCAGGGGCGGCGCCGGTCAGGGGGCCGTGGCTGGCCGATCGTGTGCCGGCTGGCGCGGGACGTGCGGGTGGCGGGACTGCCCTCGGGCGGCAAACGCATCACCGCCGTAGTCCCCTTGGGGTGACCGGTCTTCGCCGTCGTGGCGTTTGTTCCCGCGGCGGCAGGGCAGACGCATTCTCGTGCTTCGGACCGGAGGCGCGCCAGCGGGGAGCGGTATGCCCTCCGGGTCTCCGGGATCCGGATCGGCGCCCTTCCCGCGGTAGTCCCTGAAGTCCCTGAAAAGACCGTTCAGGAGCGATTCCGCATGCCCATCGACATGTCGACAAGCCGTTCTGGCACGTCCGACCACTCCGCCGCGCACCACCGGCGGTGCCATGACGACGCTCCCGACACCACCCACCTCTTCACCCAACTGCACACCCTGGAGGACGGCCCCGAGCGGGACGCCGTCCGCGATGAACTCGTCAGCGCATGGCTGCCCATGGCCCACCGCATCGCCGGCCGGTTCCGCGACCGCGGTGAATCCCTCGAGGACCTCCGTCAGGTGGCCGCCCTCGGGCTGGTCAAGGCCATCGACCGCTACGACCCGTCCCGGGGCGCCTTCGAGAGCTATGCCGTGCCCACCATCACCGGCGAGGTCAAGCGGCACTTCCGGGACCGGATGTGGGCCCTGCGCGTGCCCCGCCGGGTCCAGGAGCTGCGCAACAAGGTACGGGTCGCCCGCCGGGAACTGGCCCAGAGCCCGGGTTCGCCCGAGCCCACCGTCGCCGACATCGCGGCGCACAGCGGGCTGACCGAGGACGAGGTCTCCACCGGAGTGGAGGCGCTGGAGAGCTTCAGCACCCTCTCGCTCGACGCCGAACTCTCCACCGACGACGAGGGCTACAGCCTCGCCGACACCCTCGGCGCGCCGGACGGCTCGTACGACGTCGTGGTCGACCGCGAGTCGGCCAAGGAGAGTCTGCGCAATCTGCCGGAACGCGAGCGCGCCATCCTCTACATGCGCTTCTTCGAGGACATGACGCAGAGCCGTATCGCCGACCAGCTGGGCATCTCCCAGATGCATGTCTCACGCCTGATCAGCCGAAGCTGCGCCCGGGTGCGCAACGAGGCCCTCGGGCACAGGAAGGCCCGACGCAGGACCCGGCACCGCTCGGCGGCGGCCTGACCCGACGCGTCGCCGGCCGGGCGACCGCGAGGCAACGGCGGCGGGCTCTCACCCCGCCGCCGTGTCCTTCCCCTCGAGGTGCGCCCGGACCTGCTCCGGCGTCAGATACGAGTCGCTGTACACGAAGTCCTTGAGCTTGGCGGACCGGTGGGCCGTGAGACCGGTGCGGACGAAATCGTCGCCTGCCACCGCGTTGAGCAGCCAGTTGGTCATGACGCGGGTCTTGGCGACGTTGGTGCGCAGTGCCGACCAGTGGTAGCCGCGGGCGACGGCCTGGGCGAGCAGGCCGCGCAGTTCGACGCCGAGCGGCTTGGAGACCGCGTCGCGGCCGCCGAGGTCGACGACCAGGCCCAGGTCCTTGTGGACGTACGGCTGCATCGGTTCGCCCCGCAGCGTCGCGATGACGTTGTCGGCGACCTTCCTGCCCTGGCGCATGGCGTGCTGGGCCGTGGGCGGACAGATCGCGCCCTCCTCGCCCTTGGCCTTGTCGGGCACCGCGGCGGCGTCGCCGAGCGCGAACACGCCGTCGTGTCCCGGCAGGCTCATCTCGGCGGTGACGGCCAGCCGCCCGCGCACCGTCTGTGCGCCGAGCGTGGCGATCAGCGGGCTCGCGACGACGCCCGCCGTCCAGATCAGCGTGTGGGTGGGGACCACCCGCCCGTTGGTGAAGGTCACCTCCTCCGGGCCCGCCTTGGCGATCGAGACGCCGAGGGATATGTCGATGCCGCGCCCGCGCAGCACTTCCTGCGCACTGCGGCCGAGCTTCTCGCCCAGCTCGGGCATCAGCTTGGGGGCGATGTCGATCAGGTGCCACTTGATCAGGTGCGGATCCAGCCGGGGGTAGCGCTTGACGGCGTTGTGGGTGAGGCGCTGCAGGCAGGCGGCCGTCTCGGTGCCCGCGTAACCGCCGCCGACGACCACGAACTGCAGCCGGGAGGCACGCTCGGCGGGGTCATGGCTGGCGTCGGCGAGGTCGAGCTGGGAGATGACGTGGTCGCGGATGTAGGCGGCCTCGGCGAGCGACTTCATGCCGAAGGCGTTGTCGACGAGCCCCGGGATGTCGAACGTCCGGGTGACGCTCCCAGGAGCCAGCACGATGTAGTCGTACGGCTCGTCGACGAGCTCGTCCGTGACGGTGCGGATGACGCAGACCTTGGCCTTCAGGTCCACGCCGATCGCTCCGCCCGGGATGATCCGCGTGCGGTACTTCCGGCTGCGGCGCAGGGACAGGGCGATGGACTGGGGGGTCAGCACACCGGAAGCGACCTGGGGCAGCAACGGCAGATAGAGCTGGTAGGCGAACGGTGTCACCAGGGTGACGGCGGCCTCGTCGGGGGAGAGCCGGCGTTCCAGGCGCCGTACGCACTCCACTCCCGCGAAGCCCGCCCCCACCACCAGGATCCTGGGTCGTGTCACGATGTCCATCCCTTCCGCGGTTCCGGGGCGGTCTGCCTCGACGCCATGCGCGTGCCCCTGGAGCGTGGCTTCGCACCTCA
Organism: Streptomyces sp. F001; assembly: GCF_004187715.1. Classification (GTDB taxonomy): domain Bacteria; phylum Actinomycetota; class Actinomycetes; order Streptomycetales; family Streptomycetaceae; genus Streptomyces; species Streptomyces flavusporus. The sequence goes on from NZ_QZWF01000002.1 coordinate 314,969, forward strand.
TCGATCCCACCGTGCCCTCAGCCGCTGCGCCAGTCGGGCGCGGCAGGCAGACGAACGGCTGGAGACCAGGATGCCCGTTCGGGCCGTGTATCGCGCCGGGCGGACGCTCACCAGGGCAGGAACGCGTGCACGTCCTTGCCCTGATCGGCGGTCACCACACTGACCTGGTCGCACAGCGCATGGATCAGATGCCAGCCGATGCCTCCGCCGCCCCGGCTCGGACGGAACGGACGCGGAGCGGGCCGTGTGGTGCTGGTGTCGTGCAGGGTGACATGCACTCCGTCGTAGGTGCGGCGCATCCGCAACTGGAACGGACCCGGGGCGTACTGGACCGCGTTGGCGGCCAGCTCGGTGACCACCAGCAGGACGTCGTCCCACTGCTCGCGGGAGGTCGGCGGCACGACGCGCGCGAGGTCGCTCAGGAACCTCTCCGCGGCCAGGCGCGCACCCGTGACGTCGTGCGGCCCACCCGCGAAGCCCGTCGTGCGGCTCGGGATGCCCTGGGCAGCCAGTGTGTCGTCCCAACGCGGCTCGGTTGCCATGTCGCCTTTCCAGCCCTTCTCGTTCCAGGGCTGTCCCCGTGTCTCCTGCGCCCCCAGTTCTGCGGGTTCCCGGGGGCGCCGACCCTACGCGTCCGGCGGCGGGCCGGTCGGCGGGCTCATCGGAAGACGTTGTCCGAGTCGTCCAAGCCGTCCGAGCCGTCCGAGCCCGACAGATCGTCCGCCGCGCCCAGCCGGGGCGGTCGCGAGCGCGCCTGGTACATCGCGTCGATCTCCACCGCGTAGCGCTGCACGATCGCGTCCCTGCGCAGCTTCATCGAGGGTGTCAGCAGCCCGTTCGCCACGTCGAACGGCTCCGGCAGCACGCGGAACACCCGGATGGACTCCGAGCGCGACACCGTGCTGTTCGCCGCGGCGACCGCCCGCGCGACCTCCTCGCGCAGCGCGTTCTCCTCCCGGGCCTCCCTCAACGGCGTGTCGCCCTGCATGATCAGCCCCGCCCGCCAGTGCACGAGGAACTCCGGGTCCAGGGTGATCAGGGCCCCCACGCACGGACGGTTGTCGCCCACGACGACCGCCTGGTGGATGAGCGGATGCATCCGCAGCCGCTGCTCCAGCGCTCCCGGCGCGACACTCTTGCCGCTGCTGGTGATGATGACGTCCTTCTTGCGGCCGGTGATCGTCAGATAGCCCTCGGAGTCCAGCCGCCCGAGGTCGCCGGTGGCCAGCCAGCCGTTCCCCAGTGCGGCCACCGTCGTGGCCGGGTCGTTGACGTAGCCCTGGAACACCGACGGCCCGCGCACCAGGATCTCCCCGTCCGCGGCCACCTCGATCTCCATGCCCGGCAACGCCTGCCCGACGGTGCCCGACTTCTCCCGGCCCAGCGGCTGCATGGTGACCGCGGCGCCGGTCTCGGTCAGCCCGTACCCGTCGTGCACGTACATGCCGATGCCCTCGTAGAAGAGGGACAGTTCACGGCTGAGCGGCGAGCCTCCCGACGTCCCCCGGGCCACCCTTCCGCCCAGCGCGGCCCGCAGCCTGCGGTACACCGTCCGCTCGTACAGCGCGTGCTGCAGCCGTAGATCCAGACCGGGTCCCGACCCCCGGCCCAGCCGCTGCCGCTCGGTGGCCGCGGCGAAGTCCCGGGCGGTCTCCGCGGCCCGCTCGAACAGCGCGCCGCGGCCCCCCTGCTGGGCCGTCCGAAGGAAGTTCTTGTAGATCTTCTCGAAGACCGACGGTACGGCGTAGAAGTACGTCGGCCGGAACGAGCGCAGCGCCGACGACAGCGACTGAGGGCTCACATCGGGTTCATGGCCCATCAGCAGGCCCCCGCGGACGCACAGGCCCTGGATCATCAGGCCGTACACATGGGAGAAGGGGAGGAAGGCGAGGACCCGCCCCTGCTCCCCGGCGGGTGCCGCCGTGTGGCCCCAGCCCGCGAGGAGGGTGTCGCAGGGGCTGGCCAGGTTCCGATGGCTCAGCGCACAGCCCAGCTGACGGCCCGACGTGCCCGAGGTGTAGGCGATCACCGCGGTGGAGTCCGGCAGCACGATCCGGCGCAGTGAGTCGACCGTCGCCGACGGGATGAACTGGCCGCGTGCGGCAAGCTCCTCCAGAGCGCCCGCGTCCAGCTGCCACACCTGCCGCAGGGACCCGAGCGTCGCACACACGGAGCCGACCGTCATCACGCCCTGCTCGTCCTCGACCACCACGGCCACACAGCCCGCGTCCCGGAGGATCCACTCGACCTGATCGCGCGACGACGTCGGATAGATCGGCACGACCTCCGCGCCCACCGCCCACAGGGCGTAGCTGAGCACCGTCCACTCGTAACGGGTCCGGGCCATGATCGCCACGCGGTGGCCCGGGGAGATGCCGGACGCGACCAGACCCTTGGCCAGATCGACCACTTCGTCCCGCAGTTCGATCGCGGTGACCTCCTCCCAGACGGTGGAGGCGGCGTCGGGGCGGCGTGCGATCAGCGGCAGGGTCGGATTGCGGGCCGCCGTCTCGAAGAGGCTGTCGGCGAGCCCGCCGGTCAGTGGCGAAACGCTCGGGGGAGCGAGGGCGAAGTCGCGCATGCGCTGCTCCTGATGTGTACGGGCTGTGACCCCGCCGACGAGAACTGTTATCGACGGTGGTCGAATCTAGCCCAGGTGAGACCGGTTCGTGCCAGGAACGGAGAACTGAAGCCGTCCTGATGATCTCGGCGTGTCCGGGGGACTCGGAGGACATGAGTCACACCAATCCCGATCCGGAGCCCGAGCGCACGACAGGCCTGGAACCGGGCGGCGGCGTACCCCCAGGGGAAACCCCACCCGCGGAGAGCAGCCTGCCCGGCGCGGGACCCCGGGAGACGCACAACCCGACCAAGGGCTGGGCCAAGGGCCCGCTCACACTGATCATCGTTCTCGTCGTGCTGGTCGCAGCCTTCTTCCTGGCGTACGGCCTGGTACTGATGCTGTAGCGCTCCGCTGGAATTCGGTACGCCACCTGCGGGTGCGTCGTGGCTGGTCGCGCCGTTCTCCGCGCCCCTTTGGGGCGCTGCCGAACCGCACCGGGCTTCGCCGAGCCTGCTCAGTGCCGCCTGTCACGTCTGCGTGTGGCGTACGCACTCGACGACGACGTCCCGCAGGCTGCCCGTCCGCTTCAGCAACTCGCGCTGCACCCGGGCGCCGTTGCCGCGCCGCAGCAGCCTGTCGCAGGACTTCTGCACCCGGTCGAGGTCCCCGCTGTCGGCGAGCGCCTCCCCGACGTGTTCCAGCAGCGCCCGTACGACCGTCTCGGCGGGCGCCGGCCGCATCACCGCCGGGTGGAGCAGCACCTCCGTCAGCCCCGAGCGGGCGGCCCGCCAGGCGGCCAGCCGCAGCAGGCTCACGCTGTGATCGGCCGGTTCCCGGCCGGCCCGCCACTCGCGCGCCGCCGTCTCCACGAGCCCTCGGGCGAGGGTCGCGACGAGGACGGCGGTCTCCGCGTGCAGACAGACGTCCGCGACCCGGATCTCGACCGTGGGGTAGTTCCGGGACAGGCGGGCGTCGAAGTAGGCCATCGCCTCGTCGAGGATGGTTCCGGTGGCCAGCATGTCCGCGACCCGCTGGTGATACCGCTGTGCCGAGCCGAAGATCTCGGTCGGTCCGGCCGACGGCCAGCGCTGCCAGACCCGGCTGCGATAGCTGCTGTAGCTGGTGTCCTTGCCCTGCCAGAAAGGGGAGTTGGCGCTCAGCGCCGACAGCACCGCGAGCCAGGGCCGCACCCGGTCGACGACCGCGACGCCCTCCTCGTCGGACTCGACGCAGACATGGACGTGGCAGCCGAGCACAAGCTGCTCCTGGGTGGCGATCCCGTACTGCTCCTCCATCCACTGGTAGCGGCGGTGGGTGCCGACGGCGGGGCTGACCGGCAGCGGCGACGTGGCGAGCGCCGCGACCGCGCACCCGATCTTCCCGGCGTGCCGGGCTGCCTCCTCGCGGCAGCGGACGATCTCCGCGCCCAGGTCGCCCATGTCCGACTGCGGGTGGGTGGCGAACTCCAGCATCTGCTCATGGAGTTCCTTCTCGAACACGTCCTGGTCCACGTCGTCCTGAGCGACCCGGGCGAGCACCGCGCCGGACCGGGCCCGCGGCTCTCCGGTCTCCGGGTCCACCAGGAGGAGCTCCTCCTCCACTCCGACCGTGCGCACGTCAAGCGGCCCTTCGACGACCCTCTACGACCACGGGGGACATCCCGTCGTATGTCCCCGACTGCCCCCGGAAGGCCGCCCGGACACCTGTACGCCCGGAAACCGCCCCGTCAGGACGGCCGCAGCCAGACCGTGGCCAGCGGCGGCAGGGTCAGGCGGACGCTCGCCGGGTGGCCGTGCGAGCCCTCCGCCTCCGCCTTGACCGGGTCGGGCCGGGTGATGTCGCTGCCGCCGTAGCGGGCGGCGTCGGTGTTGAGGATCTCCTGCCAGGCGGGGACGTCGCCGGGGACGCCGAGTCGGTGGTCGTGGCGGACGACCGGGGAGAAGTTCGACACCGCCAGCAGGGGTGTGCCCGCGGCGTCGTACCGCAGGAACGCGAAGACGTTGTCGTCGGCCGCCTCGCACTCCACCCACCGGAAACCGGCCGGGTCGGTGTCGCGCTGCCAGAGGGCCGGGATACGCAGGTAGTGCGCGTTGAGGTCGCGGACCAGGTCCTGGATCCCGCGGTGATCACCCGCGGCGCAGTGGTCCGGGTCCAGGAGCCACCACTCCGGACCGTGCGCCTCGGACCATTCCCCGCCCTGGGCGAACTCCTGGCCCATGAAGAGCAGTTGCTTGCCCGGATGGGCCCACATGAAGCCGAGATACGCGCGGTGGTTGGCGCGCCGCTGCCACCAGTCGCCGGGCATCTTCGACACCAGGGCCTGCTTGCCGTGGACGACCTCGTCGTGCGAGATGGGCAGCACGTAGTTCTCGCTGTAGGCGTAGATCATCGAGAAGGTCATCTCGTGGTGGTGGTACTTGCGGTGGATCGGCTCCTTGCTCATGTACTGCAGCGAGTCGTGCATCCAGCCCATGTTCCACTTCAGCCCGAAGCCCAGTCCGCCGCTGTCGGTCGGCCGGGTCACCCCGCCCCAGGCGGTGGACTCCTCGGCGATCGTCACCACGCCCGGCGCCCGCCGGTACACGGTCGCGTTCATCTCCTGGAGGAACGCCATCGCGTCCAGATCCTCCCGCCCGCCGTGCTCGTTCGGTGTCCACTGGCCGGGCTCGCGCGAGTAGTCGAGGTAGAGCATCGAGGCCACGGCGTCCACCCGCAGCCCGTCGATATGGAACTCCTCGCACCAGTACACGGCGTTGGCGACCAGGAAGTTGCGCACCTCGGTCCGCCCGAAGTCGAACTCGTACGTCCCCCAGTCCGGATGCTCGGCCCGCTGCGCGTTCCCCGGCTCGTACAGCGGATCCCCGTCGAACCGGGCCAGCGCCCAGTCGTCCTTCGGGAAGTGCGCCGGAACCCAGTCCATGATCACACCGATGCCCGCCCGGTGCAGGGAGTCGACGAAGTACTTGAAGTCGTCCGGTGAGCCGAGGCGGGCCGTCGGGGCGTAGAAGCCGGTGACCTGGTAGCCCCAGGAGCCGCCGAAGGGGTGCTCGGCGACCGGCATCAGCTCGACGTGCGTGAAGCCGAGGTCCTTGACGTACGGCGGCAGCTGCTCGGCGAGTTCACAGTACGTAAGGCCCGGCCGCCAGGACGGGAGGTGGACCTCGTAGACGGAGAACGGCGCCTCGTGGACCGGGGTGTCCGCGCGGTGGGCCAGCCACTCCTGGTCGCCCCACTCGTAGTGCGAGGCCGTCACGACGGACGCCGTGGCGGGCGGCACCTCGGTGCGGCGCGCCATCGGGTCGGCTTTCAGGAACCGGCCGCCGTACTGGGACGTGATCTCGAACTTGTAGCGGGTGCCCTCGCCGATGCCCGGCAGGAAAAGCTCCCACACACCCGACGCGCCCATCGACCGCATCGGGTACGCCGTCCCGTCCCAGCAGCAGAAGTCCCCGGCGACGCGGACGCCGCGGGCGTTGGGCGCCCACACGGTGAAGCGGGTGCCGGCGACGCCCTGATGGATCATCGGCTCGGCGCCGAGAGCCTGCCACAACTGCTCGTGCCGACCCTCCCTGATCAGATGCAGATCGAGCTCGCCCAGGGCGGGCAGGAAGCGGTACGGATCATGGACCTCGTGCTCGGCGTCCTCGTACGCCACCAGAAGCGTGTAGTCGGGGATCGTCTCCGTCGGCAGTACGCCGGAGAAGAAGCCGTCGCCCTCCGATACGAGGCCGATGCGCTTGCCGTCGACCAGCACGCTCACCGCGCGGGCGAACGGCCGCAGCGCCCGCACGGCGATCCCGCCGGGGACGTGGTGCGCGCCGAGCAGGGCGTGCGGGTCGTGGTGGGAACCGGCCAGCAGGCGCTCCCGGTCGGCCGGGTCCAGGGGCGGGGCACTTCCGCCCGCCTTTCGTGCGGGCGGGAGCGGGCCCGAGGGCTCCGGGATTGAGATGTCGCGCAGCGCCACGGCTTCAGTCTCCTCTCACGGCGAGTCGTTCGATCGCCGCCATCGGTACGGGGAGCCAGTCCGGACGGTGCCTGGCTTCGTAGAGCACCTCGTAAACGGCCCGGTCGGTCTCGTAGGCCCGGAGCAGGCCGTGCTTCTTGCGCGGGTCCCAGCCGGCCCGGGCGGCATAGCCCGCGCAGTAGGCCTCCCGGCACCGGCGTGCCCACCGCGGACGCCACGGGCGGCGCTGGCGGGCCGCGTAGTCGAAGGAACGCAGCATCCCCGCGATGTCCCGGACGGGCGACTGGGCGCTGCGCCGCTCGGCGAGCGGGCGGGACGGTTCGCCCTCGAAGTCGATGACGAACCACTCACGGCCCGCGCGCAACACCTGCCCCAGATGCAGATCGCCGTGGATCCGCTGGGCGGGCGGCCCCGGATCGCAGGTCAGCAGCGCACTGAACGCCGACCGCAGCCCGGGCACGAACGGCCGCAGCCCCGGGACGCTGTGCGCAGCCTCGTCCAGCCGGTCCGTCATCGCAGCCGCCGTACGGCCGTTCTCGCAGCGCCCCCCGGACGGGAAGGCCGCGGCCAGCGCGAGGTGCACCTCGGCGGTGGTCCGGCCCAGCTCACGGGCCTGGGCGGTGAAGTCGTCGCCGGTGCCGAGCGCGTGCAGGGCCAGCGTCCAGCCGTCGGAGGCGTCCGGCAGGAAGGGCTGCAGCACACCGAGCGTCGCCTTCTGCGGCTGGGTCGTCCGGAACCAGGCCACGGGAGCCGGGACCCGGTCGCAGCCCTGCCCGGCCAGCGCGCCCGGCACCTCCAGGTCGGGGTTGACGCCGGGCTGGATACGCCGGAAGACCTTCAGGATGAACTCGTCGCCGTACACCAGTGAGGAGTTCGACTGTTCGGCGTCCAGCACGCGGGGCACCAGACCGGCCGGGACCGGCTTGGCCGGGTCGGCCTCGAAGCGCAGGGGCCCCGCCGTGCCGGGGTGCCGCAGCCGCTCCAGGAGCAGTTGCGCGGTCCGCGGGTCCTGCAGGGCGTCGTAGACCGTCATGTCGGCCAGCGGGCCCTGATGGGCGCGGCCGATCAGGGCCCGGCCGAGGCGTGGTGAGGCGTGCTCGCGGATCCCGAGGAGCAGCTGGTAGCAGTCGCCGGGCGGGGGAATGCCGCCGGGGGCGGGCACCCCCGCGAGACCGGCCTGGCCGCCCGTGTGACCGGCGTGCACCAGAAGATGCAGACAGCCCGGGAACAGCTCCGTCAGCGACAGCAGGCGCAGGTCGGTGACGGGCCGGTCCTTGCCGGCGAACCAGCGCTGCCGGGGCAGCCATTCGCGCAGCAGCCCGTCCAGCGAGGCCATGGACTGCGTGAGCTCATACCTGCTCGGGCGGAGAGTTGCGGTCTTCGTCATGGTGACGCCTCCTTTCGTCGGCGCACTCTCACAGCCGTCTGCCGATGCGAGATGAGACGCGGACGAGCCGGAACCAGTAGAAGCCGTGGCCCCCCAGGGTCAGCAGGTACGGCAGTTCGCCGATGGCGGGGAAACGGACCCCGCCGAACAGCTCGACCGGATGGCGGCCGCTGAACTCGCGCAGGTCCAGCTCGGTCGGCTGGGCGAAACGGGCGAAGTTGCTCACACACAGCACCAGGTCGTCCTCGTACTCCCGCAGGAAGGCGAGCACCGCGGGGTTGGAGGACTGGAGTTCGGTGTACGAGCCGAGGCCGAAGGCGGGGTTCTGTTTGCGGATCTCGATCATCCGGCGGGTCCAGTGCAGCAGCGACGACGGCGACGCCATGGACGCCTCGACGTTGGTGACCTGGTAGCCGTAGACCGGATCCATGATCGTGGGCAGGTAGAGCCGGCCCGGATCGCAGGACGAGAAGCCCGCGTTGCGGTCGGGGGTCCACTGCATCGGGGTGCGGACCGCGTCGCGGTCGCCGAGCCAGATGTTGTCGCCCATGCCGATCTCGTCGCCGTAGTACAGGATCGGCGAGCCGGGCAGGGACAGCAGCAGGGCGGCGAACAGTTCGATCGTGTGGCGGTCGTTGTCCAGCAGCGGGGCGAGTCGGCGGCGGATGCCGATGTTGGCGCGCATGCGCGGGTCCTTGGCGTACTCCGCGTACATGTAGTCGCGCTCTTCGTCGGTGACCATCTCCAGTGTGAGCTCGTCGTGGTTGCGCAGGAAGATGCCCCACTGGCAGCCGGACGGGATGGCCGGGGTCTTGGCCAGGATCTCCGATACCGGGTAGCGGGACTCCCGGCGGACGGCCATGAAGATCCGCGGCATGACCGGGAAGTGGAAGGCCATATGGCATTCGTCGCCGCCGGCGCGGAAGTCGCCGAAGTAGTCGACCACGTCCTCGGGCCACTGGTTGGCCTCCGCCAGCAGGACCGTGTCCGGGTACAGCGCGTCGATCTCGCGGCGGACCCGTCTGAGGAACTCGTGGGTCGCGGGAAGGTTCTCGCAGTTGGTGCCCTCCTCGGCGTACAGGTAGGGCACGGCGTCCAGCCGGTAGCCGTCGATGCCCAGGTCCAGCCAGAAGCGGAGAGCGGCCAGGATCTCCTCCTGGACGGCCGGGTTCTCGTAGTTGAGGTCCGGCTGGTGGGAGAAGAACCGGTGGAAGAAGTACTGGCCGCGGACCGGGTCGAAGGTCCAGTTGGACACTTCCGTGTCGACGAAGATGATGCGGGCGTCCTGGTACTGCTTGTCGTCGTCGGCCCACATGTAGTAGTCGCCGTAGGGGCCGTCGGGGTCCTTGCGGGACTCCTGGAACCACGGGTGCTGGTCGCTGGTGTGGTTCATGACGAAGTCGATGATGACGCGCATACCGCGCTGGTGGGCGGCGTCGACGAACTCCACGAAGTCGGCCAGGTCACCGAAGTCGGGCAGCACGGCGGTGTAGTCGGAGACGTCGTAACCGCCGTCGCGCAGCGGCGACTTGAAGAACGGCGGGAGCCACAGGCAGTCCACGCCGAGCCACTGCAGATAGTCGAGCTTGGCGGTCAGGCCCTTGAGGTCGCCGATGCCGTCGCCGTTGCTGTCCTGGAAGGAGCGGACCAGGACCTCGTAGAAGACGGCGCGCTTGAACCACTCCGGGTCACGGTCCTTGGCGGGCGTGTCCTCGAAGGTGTCCGGGACGGGCTCGTTGACAGTCATGACGCTGCTGGCCCTCCGTTCTGCGGCGCGGCGGGCGACCGCTGGACGTGGAACACGTGGGCCGGGGCCCTGCCGGGTTCCAGGCGCACATAGTTGGCCCTGCCCCAGTGATAGGTCTCGCCGGTGAGCTCGTCGCGCACCGGCACCGACTCGTGCCAGTCCAGGCCGAGTTGCGGCATGTCCAACGAGACCGTGGCCTCCTGGGGGTGGTGGGGGTCGAGGTTCGCGACCACCAGAACGATGTCGGTGCCCGTGCGTTTGCTGTACGCGATGAGTGCGTCGTTGTCGGTCCGGTGGAAGCGGAGGTTCCTGAGCCGGCGGAGCGCTGGGTGCTCCCTGCGGATGGTGTTGAGCTTGGTGATGAGGGGGGTGATGGTGCGTCCCTCGCGTTCGGCGGTCTCCCAGTCGCGGGGCTTGAGCTGGTACTTCTCCGAGTCCAGGTACTCCTCGCTGCCCTCGCGCAGCGGCGTGTTCTCGCACAGCTCGTAGCCCGAGTACACCCCCCAGGTGGGCGACAGGGTCGCGGCGAGGACCGCGCGGACCTCGAACGCCGGCCGGCCGCCGTGCTGCAGGTAGGCGTGCAGGATGTCCGGCGTGTTGACGAAGAAGTTCGGCCGCATGTAGGCCGCCGCCGCACCCGACAGCTCCGTCAGATACTCCGTCAGCTCCTGCTTGCCGGTGCGCCAGGTGAAGTACGTGTACGACTGCTGGAACCCGATCTGCGCCAGGGTGTGCATCATCGCCGGCCGGGTGAACGCCTCCGCCAGGAAGACCACATCCGGATCCGTGCGGTTGATGTCCGCGATCACCCGCTCCCAGAACACCACCGGCTTGGTGTGCGGATTGTCCACCCGGAAGATCCGCACCCCGTGCGCCATCCAGTGCCGCAGCACCCGCACCGTCTCCGCGACCAGACCGTCCATGTCCCGGTCGAACGCGATCGGATAGATGTCCTGGTACTTCTTCGGCGGGTTCTCCGCATACGCGATCGACCCGTCCGGGCGGTGCCGGAACCACTCCGGATGCTTGTCCACCCACGGATGATCCGGCGAACACTGCAACGCGAAGTCCAGCGCCACCTCCAGACCCAGCGCCCGCGCCCGGTCGACGAACCAGTCGAAGTCCTCCATCGTGCCCAGCTGCGGGTGCACCGCGTCGTGTCCGCCCTCCGGCGAGCCGATCGCCCACGGCACCCCCACATCCTCCGGCGCGGGGGACAGGGTGTTGTTGCGGCCCTTGCGGAAGGTGGTCCCGATGGGGTGGACCGGCGGCAGGTACACCACGTCGAACCCCATCCGGGCGATCACCGGCAGCCGGCGCGCGGCGGTGCGGAACGTGCCGTGCGCACACTCCGGCGTGCCCTCCGAGCGCGGGAAGAACTCGTACCACGACCCGAACAGCGCCCGCTCCCGCTCCACCAGCAGCGGCAACGGCTCGGACGCCGTCACCAACTCCCGCAGCGGATACCGCCCCAGCACACCGTCCACCTCCGGCGTCAACGCCGCCGCAAGGCGCGTCGCGACCGGAAGCGAATCGTCCCCCAGGGCCCTTGCCGCGTCCAGCATCACCGTGCGTGCCGTCCGCTCGGGCACGTCGGCGGCGGCCCGCTCGTACAGGTTCGCGCCCTCCTCGAGGACCAGGCCGGTGTCGATGCCGGCCGGGACCTTGATCCGGGCGGTCCGACGCCAGCTGGTGAGCGGATCGCCCCAGGCCTCCACGGTGTACGTCCAGCGGCCCTCGGTGTCCGGGGTGACCTCGGCCCCCCAGCGGTCGGTGCCGGGGGCGAGTTCGCGCATCGGCGTCCACGGGCCGGGGCGGCCCTGCGGATCCCGCAGGACGACGTTGGCGGCGACCGCGTCGTGCCCCTCGCGGAACACGGTGGCGGTGACCTGGAACGTCTCTCCAGGTACTGCCTTCGCCGGGCGCCTGCCGCCGTCCACCGCCGGGTGGACGTCCCGTACCGGGATGCGGCCGATGGCCTCGCTCGTACTCATGGGTCTCACCTCCGTCGTACTCATAGCCGGGCCCCTGGGGCCCGGCTCGGGATCCTGCACCGGAAAGGGGGACTACCGCCTTGCCCGGGAACGCCGGCCCGACGGGGGTCCCCGCCGGTGGACGCGGGCCGGGCGTGGACGGCCGTGCTGCTCCAGCAGGTAGGTGGCCTGGCTGGTGCGCAGATAGCGCTCGGCCGCCTCGGCCGCCTCGCGCGCGCAGCGCTTCCCCATCAGCACGCAGAGGGTGTAACCCGAGTCCTCGAAGGTGGCCCGCACCGTGCGGTCGGCGGGGGCCGCGAGCATCACGCGCTCCCAGGTCCGGTACCGCCGCAGCTGCCGGGCGACTTCGGCTCTGGCGGGTAGCAGCATCATGGCGCCGTGTCACCTTCCGGGCGCTCGATGGGCACGTTCCCGACGGTCGGGCCGGCGGCCGTGCGCACGGCGACACGGATCCGTTACGGCGATCGAGGCCTTCACTCATGGTGCACGCACGGCGACCCAGCGTCTTGTTAGAGCTTCAACGACCTTGGTGTGTTGTGCTCGTGTTGCACGAATGGACTAGCGGCCGCACTGTTGAGGGTGACTCAGAAGCGATCAGCACTCACGCTTCGTGTTCGGGGGTCGGCCCGCTAGGGCGAGGAGGAGCGAGAGCCTCGCCGGTGAGGAGCCACGACGATGAAGACCGCAGTGCCCTGCTACTACCACCTCGACGTGGAGGTCAGCCCGGAACGCGTCGGACAGGTCAGCCGCATCCTGGCGGCCCACCTCAGGTACTGGGACCTCGAACTGCTCGTCAAGCCCGTCTGCCACAGCGCCGAGCTGCTGCTGAAGGCCATCGACGAACACGCCTCGGACAAGCGCACCTCGATCGAGATGTGGTGGAACCGCCAGCACCTGATCACCGCCGTCGGCGGTGACGACCACGGGCTCCGCCCGGACCTGGATCTCCGTGCCTGCCTGGAGCATATCGCCGCGATGAGCGACGGCTGGGGCTGCTGCGCCACGGACACCGGCAGCAAGGTCATCTGGTTCTCGCAGCGGGCCCGCGCCGGCCAGCGCGTTCCCCTGGTGCCGAAGGCGCCCGCCCCGAACCTGCGGGAGGGCCTTCAGGTGCCCCGCGAGCTCCCGGTCACCGCACTGGCCGCCCCGCCGAACCCGGCGGACGACGGCGTTCTGGAGGACGCGCGGTGACGCAAGCGCCGAACCGGAAGACCGGGGTGCCCGCATGGAGCGGGCACCCCTATCCCTTGGGTGCCGCCCACGACGGCAAGGGCACCAACTTCGCCCTGTTCAGCGAGGTCGCCGAACGGGTCGAACTCGTCCTGGTCGACGACCGCGGGCGGCACCGCAGCGTCCCGCTGACCGAGGTCGACGGCTTCGTCTGGCACTGCTATCTGCCCGAGATCGGCCCCGGGCAGCGCTACGGCTACCGGGTGCACGGCCCGTGGCAGCCGGCCCTCGGACAGCGCTGCAACCCGGCCAAGCTGCTGCTCGACCCGTACGCCACCGCAGTGGACGGCCAGATCGACAACCACCCCTCGCTGTACGAGCGTTCCACGGCCGGCCCCGACCCGGCCGACAGTGCCGGGCACACCATGCTCGGCGTGGTCACCGACCCGGCCTTCGAGTGGGGCGACGACCGCCCGCCCCGGCGGCCGTACGCCGACACCGTGATCTACGAGGCACATGTACGAGGGCTCAGCCGCACCCATCCGGAGGTGCCGCCCGAACTGCGCGGCACCTACGCCGGACTCGCCCACCCCGCGATCGTCGACCACCTGATCTCGCTGGGCGTGACCGCCGTCGAACTGATGCCGGTGCACCAGTTCGTGCAGGACGGTCATCTGCAGGACCGCGGCCTGTCCAACTACTGGGGCTACAACACGATCGGCTTCTTCGCGCCCCACAACGCCTACGCCGCGCACGGCAGCCGCGGCTCGCAGGTCGCCGAGTTCAAGTCGATGGTCAGGGCGCTGCACGCGGCCGGGCTCGAGGTGATCCTCGACGTGGTCTACAACCACACCGCCGAGGGCAACGAGAAGGGCCCCACGTTGTCCTTCCGCGGCATCGACAACGCCTCGTACTACCGCCTGGTGGACGGCGACTGGGGGCACTACTACGACACCACCGGCACCGGGAACAGCCTGCTGATGCGCCACCCCTACGTCCTGCAGCTGATCATGGACTCGCTGCGGTACTGGGTCACCGAGATGCACGTCGACGGCTTCCGTTTCGACCTCGCGGCCACCCTGGCCCGGCAGTTCCACGAGGTGGACCGGCTGTCGGCGTTCTTCGACCTGATCCAGCAGGACCCCGTGATCAGCAGGGTCAAGCTGATCGCCGAGCCGTGGGACGTGGGAGAGGGCGGCTACCAGGTGGGCAACTTTCCGCCGCTGTGGTCGGAGTGGAACGGCAAGTACCGGGACGCGGTCCGGGACTTCTGGCGGGGCGGCGAACACACGCTGGGCGAGTTCGCGTCCCGGCTGACCGGCTCCTCCGACCTGTACCAGCACAGCAGACGCAGACCGCGGGCCAGCGTCAACTTCGTCACCGCGCACGACGGGTTCACCCTGCGCGACCTCGTGTCGTACAACGACAAGCACAACGAGGCCAACGGCGAGGGCAACCGGGACGGCGAGAGCGTCAACCGGTCCTGGAACTGCGGCGCCGAGGGTCCGACCCGCGACCCCGGTGTCCTTCAGCTGCGGGCCCGCCAGCAGCGCAACTTCCTCGCCACGCTGCTGCTGTCGCAGGGCATCCCCATGCTCTGCCACGGAGACGAACTCGGCCGTACCCAGGGCGGCAACAACAACGCCTACTGCCAGGACAACGACGTCTCCTGGATCGACTGGCGGCTGACCGAGGAGCAGCGCGAGCTGCGGGACTTCACGCGGTACGTCATCGCACTGCGCGCCGCGCACCCGGTGCTGCGCCGGCGCCGCTTCTTCCGCGGCGAGACGGTGACGCACGCCGGGCAGCCGCTGCCCGACCTGGTCTGGCTGCTGCCGGACGCCCGCGAGATGACCGACCAGGACTGGCAGCGCTCCGACGCGCACTCCGTCGGTGTCTTCCTCAACGGCGACGCCATCGCCGAACCCGACGCCTACGGCCGCCCCGTGATCGACGACTCCTTCCTGCTGCTCCTCAACAGCTACTGGGAGCCGGTGGACTTCCGGCTGCCGGACATCACCTACGGCGAACGCTGGACGGCCCTGATCGACACCGCCGACCCCCAGGGCATCCCGGACGAGCGGGAGCACAAGGCCGGCACCGGTGTGACCGTCGAGGCCCGCAGTCTCGTGCTGCTCTCGCGGCCGTCGCGCAACGCGCAGTGAGCGGGCCGGGCCGGGCGTCCGCCGCGCGCGGCTCCGGCCCGGCGTTACCGTGCGCGACGTGACGTCACCGTGAACTGGGCGCCGGCAGGACCGCCTCCTCGGCGCCCTCGCTCAGCACGCTCCCGCCGTGCGCCACCGCGGCCCGGGCACAGGCGGCCACGTCGCCGACCGTGAAGTGGACCTGCCAGTGCGGCCGGATACTGGGGTCGGGGGCGGTCTCCAGCGCGCCGGACTCGATCCGCGCCACGACTTCCCCGCGCATGCGCATGACGACCTCCTCCCCCTCGTAGGTGACCTCGCAGCCCCCGGAGGGCGCGGACGCCCAGTCGAGGACCTCGCCGTAGAAGATCGCGGCGTCGAAGGCATCGCGGGTGTGCAGCCGGATGAAGGCCGATGCCGCGCGGCGCCAGGTGTCCCAGTCGGAGGGCAGCTCGCCCTCCCAGATGCCGAAGGTCGCGCCGTCCCGGTCGGCCAGCAGCGCCGCCCGTCCGGGCGGCAGGGAGATCGGTCCGACCGCCGTCGTGCCGCCGCGCTCCTGGACCCGGCCGACGGCCTCGTCGGCGCTGCGGACCGCGAAGTACGGCGTCCAGGCGACCGCCATCTGCCACATGGAGGCCACCGCGGCGATCCCCGCCACCGGTACCCCGTCCGCCAGGGCGATCCGGAAGTGTTCGCCGAGTTTGACCTTCCGCCACTCCCAGCCCAGCACAGCGGTGTAGAACTCCTCGGTGGCCCGTACATCGTGGCTGGTCAGACTCACCCAGCAGGGCGCACCCACGGTGGTGTGCGTGGACATGACGTCCGTCGAAGGGAAGGCGGGTGTCGAGTCATGTGTCATGGCGTCGTCCTGGTCTCGTCGACCGGCAGCTACCGGTCTGGCACCAGTGTCCAACCGGAACCGGTCCTGGCGCCTGCCGAGTACCCCGGTGGCAGGTGGCAGTACCGGTGGGAGGATGGAGGGGTGACACGCGTACCGCCGGACGCCACGGACCAGGTCCAGGCACTGCAGGACGAAGTGGCCCAGCTCAAGGAAGCCCTCGCCTCCCATGCCGTGGTGGACCAGGCCATCGGCATGATGGTCGCGCTGGGGCGGGTGACGCCGGACCAGGGGTGGGCGGTGCTGAAACAGGTCTCCCAGCACACGAACATCAAGCTCCGCAATGTCGCGGAACTGATTCTGATCTGGGGCCGCAGGGGGGAGCTGCCCCCGGAGATCCGCGTCGAACTGGAGGACGCCCTCGACCGTCACGGTCCGACGCAGATTCCCGGCGCGCCCCCTCAGTGAGCCTCCTCAGCGGACCGTCCCGGCCAGCAGCTCCTCGCGGAGCCGGGCGAAGCAGGCGCTGAGCAGCCGGGAGACGTGCATCTGGGAGATGCCCAGCTGCTCCGCGATGCAGCTCTGGGTCATGCCCCGGAAGAAGCGCAGGTACAGGATGGTGCGCTCACGCTCCGGCAGTGCCTGCAGACAGGGTGCCACCGCCACCCGGTCGACGACGACGTCGTAGCGCGGGTCGGGACCGCCGATCGCGTCCGCGAGGGCGTACCCGTCGGTGCCCGGCATCTCCGCCTCCAGAGACAGCGCGGTGAAGCACTCCAGGGCCTCCATCCCGATGCGTACCTCGCTCTCGCTCAGCTGCGCGTGTGCGGCGATCTCGGCGATGGTCGGGGCCCGCCCCGGGGTCGTGTGCGCCAGTTCCTTCGCGGAGCGGCGCACCCGGTTGCGCAGGTCCTGGACGCGCCGGGGTACGTGCAGCGTCCACATGTGGTCACGGAAGTGGCGTTTGATCTCGCCGGTGACGGTCGGCACGGCGTACGCCTCGAAGGCGCGGCCGCGGGAGGGATCGTAGTGATCGACGGCCTTGACGAGGCCGAGTGCCGCTACCTGGTACAGGTCCTCGAGAGCCTCGCCGCGGCCCCGGAACCGGACGGCGATGCGCTCCGCCATGGGCAGCCAGAGCCGCACCAGCTCGTCGCGGAGGGCCTTGCGTTCCGGGCCCTCGGGGAGCTGCTGGAGCCGTTCGAAGTCGGCGGCGGTGTCGGGGGCGTCGTCGTGAGGGTGTTGCTTCGTTCTGCCGGCGGTACGCATACCGCGCGCCTCCCTCAGCAGGTGCCGGGTGGACAGACACCGTGGGAAGCGCGCTCGGACCGCACGAAAACACCGGGGCCGGCGAGCCGGTTCCCACGGACGTGCCTCCTGTCCGAAGCACTGCCCTGCAGATTCCCTGGACAAACCGGGATGAAACACCTTTCGTGAATAGCGTGACACCTTGCGACCAGGCGGTACTCCACCGTCGACATCCGGTCGGCGGCTGGTCCGCTGATCTCGTGTCCGGACGTGATGTGCGGCACGCCGGTGAACCCGCCCGTGCCGATTCTCCCTGCGCACGGCTTGATCAGCGATCAAACGGGTGAATTCCCTGGCCACGGCGCATTCTGCTCATTTGACAGTGCGCCGAGCCCACGGATAGGAAGCAGCTTCGAGAGTTCGAGAGGTGGACCGTGTACGAGCCGAACGTGGTCGGGGACTGGCAGGAGTACGACGAGCATGCCGGCCTGCGCGTCCGCGTCCACCGACTGGAGCGGGCCGAGCCGCCGCGGGGACGCGACGACGCCGCCGAGGGACTGACGTACTTCCGGGTCCGCGTGACCGTCGAGAACCGCGGCGAGCGAAAGTTCGGCATCCACCTCGAGGACGGCCAGATCGACGTACGGATCGGCCCCGACGGGGAGAGCGCGTTCCTGGACTGGCGCAACTCACAGTTCATCGAGGGCTACGACGTCTACCCGCTGCGCCGCGCCACCGCCGTGCTGTACGCGGCCGGACCCGAGGCCGCCCTGGACCGGGTCGACGTCCAGGTGCAGCTGCGGGTGGACGACGACTGGACCGACCGCCGGCTGTGGGCGGGCGGCACCGGCCTGTCCGAGGGTTCCTCCTGCGCCCCCTCCGCGGCGGGCCGGGAGAGCCTCGCCCACCAGGTGAGCAACTTCCTGCGCGGTCAGGCGGAGGAGGGCACCGCCTGACCGGACGGGTCAGTGCGGGATGCCGTCGATGATCTCGCGGGCGCCCTGACGCAGCAGGGCCACGGCGACCGAGGTGCCGAGCGTGGCCGGGTCGAGGCGGCCGGCCCACTCGTGGGCGTTGAGCCGCGTCTTGCCGTCGGGGGTGAACACACAGGCCCGCAGGGACAGCTCGCCGCCGCGGTCCACCCGGGCGAACCCGGCGATCGGGCTGTTGCAGTGGCCCTGCAGGACGTGCAGGAACATGCGCTCCGCCGTCGCCTCCCGGTGCGTGTCCGGGTCACCGAGCGCACTGACGGCGTCGATGAGGTCGTCGTCGCCCTCGCGGCACTGCAGGGCGAGGATGCCCGCGCCGATCGGCGGCATCATCGTCTCGGGGGAGAGGATCTCGCTGATCACATCGCGGCGCCCGATGCGTTCCAGGCCGGAGACGGCGAGCAGCAGCGCATCCACCTCGCCGGCGGCCAGCTTCGCCAGCCGCCGGTTGGCGTTGCCGCGGAACGGGACGCACTCCAGGTGCGGGTGGGTGGCGGCCAGTTGGGCGACGCGGCGGACGGAGGAGGTGCCGATCCGGGTGCCGGGCGGGAGTTCGTCGAGGGTGTGGCCACCCGGGTGTACGAGGGCGTCGCGGATGTCGTCGCGCTTGAGGAACGCGGCGAACACCGTGCCCGCCGGGAGCGGCCGGTCGGCGGGGATGTCTTTGACGCAGTGCACCGCGAGATCGGCCGCACCGGCCAGCAGTGCCGCGTCGACCTCCTTGGTGAACGCGCCCTTGCCCTCGACCTTGGCGAGATCGCCCATCCACTTGTCACCGGTGGTCTTCACCGGCACGACCTCGGTGCGCACGTCCGGGTGCAGGGCCGCCAACTCGGCGCGTACGCGCTCCACTTGGGCGAGCGCCATGGGGGAGTCGCGGGAGACGATGCGGATCAGATCGGGGACCGGCATGCGGACACGATAGACCGTTGCCGGTCCCCGTCGCTCCCGAGACCGCGGATCAGGCGTTCGGGTCGAACGCGATGCCCGACGGCTTCGCCGAGGCGAGGTGGGAGTTGAAGCTGCCGTCCTTCAGACCGAAGCTGGCGCTGCCGAAGTTGTACGAGGTCAGCTTGTCGCGCACGCCGGCCGGGTAGCCGTTCCAGCCGACCAGCGGTGGGTACTGCCAGGTGCCCTTGTGGTTCTCCGGCGGCTCGTCATTGGAGTTGGCGGCACGGAAGCAGTGCGTGCTGATGCCGTCCTTGTGGTAGACGATCTTCGCGTGGGTGCCGTCGAAACGGATCTGCGATGCGGTGTGCACGGTGAACGAACCGTGGTTGGACGTCGAGACGTACTGCACCTGGTTGTTCTGCACCCACACCACGACGTGCTCCCAGTCATGGCGGTGCCCGCCGATGCTGCTGCCCGCCACGGCCTGGTCCTTCTCGAAGTACAGGCCGTACATGTAGGCGCACCAGCCGTTGTTGCACTTGTAGCGCGAGTAACTGTTGGTGTTGTCGAGGTCGAAGGCGTCCCGGCAGCTGCCGTTGAGTGCGCCGGTCGGGTTGAGGCCGCCGTTGACGGTGCCGTCGGGTCCGACGGCGGGCGTGGAGTAGCAGCCGTCCGTGTCGTAGTCGAAGGCCGGCTGGTACGTCCGCTCCTGGCTGTCGGCGTTCGCGGGCAGGGCGGGGGGCGGGCGGCAAAGGCGGTGGCGGGGAAGGCGACGACGAGCGCGACGGCGCCGGCCAGGCCGGTGAGCCATCTCCTGCGGTGCAGCGTGGACTTCGGTGACGACACTGCGTCCTCCTCCTGATTCGGGCGCAGCCCAACGGCTGTGGGGGGAAAGGGCAGTTCAGCTTCCCCGGGATTCCCTTCCAGGCCAAGAGGTCACAGGCGTCCCCCTGGTGAAGGACAGCCGACAACTTCCTGCTGACGCAGTGTCAGGCGAGGTGTTCGGGCAGGTCGGCGGTGGACTCCTCGGGCGTGAGGTCCTGCCGCAGCCGCAGCCACGACGGCTGGCGCAGCAGCCCGGCCCTGGTGCGGGTGGTGAAGCGGACCTCGCCGACCAGTCGCGGCAGCACCCAACGGGCGCCCGCCACGGGGGGCACGGGGTGGAAGGGGCACACGTCGGTCGTGAGCGTCCGCAGCAGCGCCGCCAGTTCCGTCCGCTCGGCCTCGTTCCAGCCGGTGCCCACGTTGCCCACGTAGCGCAGCCGTCCGGCAGAGTCGCGCTGACCGAGCAGTACCGAGCCGGGCAGGCCGGTCAGCCGCCCCTTGCCGGTCAGCCAGCCGCCCACGACGACGTCCTCGCCGCGCATGTTGCGGATCTTGATCCAGGCCCGGGAGCGCACCCCCGGCTCGTACACCGAGTCCAGCCGTTTGCAGACCAGGCCCTCCAGGCCGTGCTCGAGAGTGGCTTGCAGCGCCTGCTCGCCGTGCCCCACGAGCGCGCCCGGCGTCGACCAGAACGGTCCGTCGAGGCCCAGCCCCTCCAACCGGGCGCGCCGCCGGACGTAGGACTGCTCGGTCAGTGAGTGCCCCGCCAGGTGCATCACGTCGAACAGTACGAGGTGGACCGGCTCCTGCGCCGCCCGGCGGGCCGCCCGGGACGGCGCGTGTGCGAGGCTCATACGGGACTGCAGCAACTGGAAGTCGGCGCGCCCCTGTTCGTCCAGTGCCAGGACCTCCCCGTCCAGCACCGCGGGCGTGCTGCCGAGGGCGCCGCCCAGCGGCAGCAGCTCCGGGTAGGTGGCGGTGATGTCCTCGCCGGACCGGGCGCGCAGCAGCACACTGCCGTCGCCGGGCAGGTAGACCACCGCACGCTGGCCGTCCTGCTTGGTCTCGTAGGCCCACCGCGCGTCCTGTGCGGCGGGCGGCAGCGTGCCGGGCGTGGCGAGCATCGGGGCGATCAGCGGCAGGGTCACGGCCTAGGCGTCGACGAGGCAGGGCGGTGCCACGCGCCCCGCCCACAGGAATCCCCTGAACGGCGGGTGGGGTCAGCGGCCGACGGAGGGCGGCGGTACGGCCCGTACCAGGCCCGAGTGGTAGGCGATGACGACCAGTTGGGCCCGGTCACGGGCGCCCAGCTTCGTCATCGCCGTGTGGACGTGTGCGCGCACGGTCAGCGGGCTGAGCAGGAGCTTCTGGGCGATCTCCTCGTTGGAGTGCCCCTCGGCCACCCGGCCCATCACCTCGCGTTCGCGGGCGGTCAGCGCGGTGAGGTCCTCCGGGGTGGCCAGCCGGGAACCCTCGGCGGGCGTGGCCAGGAAGCGGGTGATCAGGGCGCGGGTGGCGAGCGGGCAGAGCAGGGACTCGCCGAAGGCCACGGTCCGCAGGGCGTCCAGGAACCCGTCGGCGGTGACGTCCTTGCCGAGGAAGCCGCTCGCGCCGGCCCGTAGTGCCTCGGCGACGTCCTCGTCGATCTCGAGGGTCGTCAGGATCAGCACCCGGGTCGCGGACAGCTCCGGGTCGGCGCAGATGGCGGACGTTGCGGCCAGGCCGTCGGTGCCGGGCATACGGATGTCCATCAGGACGAGGTCGGGCCGGTGGGTACGGGCGAGGTCGATCGCCTGGGCGCCGTCGGTGGCCTCGCCCACCACCTCCATGTCCTCGCAGGAGTCGATCAGAATGCGGAAGGCGGCCCGCAGCAGGGCCTGGTCGTCGGCGAGCAGCACGCGGATGGTCATGAGTTCCGTCTTCCCCTGCCTGGGCGGTGGGGTACGGCGTCAGTCGGGTGGTGACCTCGAATCCCCCCTCGGGACGGTGCCCCGCGTGGAGGCACGGACTTCAGCGTGGTCATGGGGAGGGCCTCCCTCCGCGGTTACTTGAGTCAGGCAAGCATGCTGAATTACTTGAGTTACGCAACAAGATGGTAAAGTGGGTCCCATGCCCACACCCCCGATCCCCGCCGCGCCTGCTTCCCCAGAAGTGACCGAGATCGAGCGGGCGCTGACCCGTATCACCTACCTCAGCACCCGCGCCCGGCAGCACGACCGGCTGATGGCCCTGGCCGAGGTGCCGCTGGACCGCGCCGCCGTGGCGCTGCTGCGACAGGTCGCGGACTCGGAGCCGATGCGCCCGGGAGAGCTGGCCAACCGGCTCGGCGTGGAGGCCTCGCACGTCACCCGCACCGTGCAGCAGCTGCAGAAGGCCGGGTACGTCACCCGCGTACCCGACCCCGACGACCGGCGCGCCCAGCGCATCGAGCTGACCGAGACCGGCCGGCAGGCCATCAAGCGGATCCGGGATGTCGGCGCCCGGGGCATGCAGCTGGCCCTGGCCGACTGGTCGCCGGAGGAACTGCGGCAGCTCGCGACCCTCTTCCACCGCATGGTCGACGACTTCCTCGCCGCGGCCGTCGACGACGACACCGAGCAGCGGCCCACCGCCCAGACGGCCCCCTCCTGACCCACAGCCCACAACCGCCGCCCGTTGCGGGTGCCTTCCGGACACCTCTGTACTGTCCAGTAAGCTCACGCGCCAGGCCACCAGAGGAGGAACCGTGCCCCCGTCCCAGCCGGTCGCCGGCGACAAGGTCGAGGACTTCGAACTGCCCGACGAGACCGGTACGCCGCGGCGCCTGTCCGAACTCCTCGCCGAGGGGCCGGTGGTGCTGTTCTTCTACCCCGCCGCCATGACCCCCGGCTGCACCGCCGAAGCCTGCCACTTCCGCGATCTGGCCGCAGAGTTCGCCGCCGTCGGCGCACGGCCGGTGGGCGTGAGCGGCGACCCGGTGGAGCGGCAGCAGGAGTTCGCCGGACGCCACACGCTCGGCATGCCGCTGCTGTCCGACGCCGACGGCACGGTCCGTGAACGCTTCGGCGTGAAGCGGGGATTCCAGCTGGCCTCCACCAAGCGCGTCACCTTCGTCATCGCGCAGGACCGCACGGTCCTCGAGGTCGTCCGCAGCGAACTGCGCATGAACACACACGCCGACCGTGCCCTGGCCGCCCTGCGCTCACATCGGGCCTGATCGTACGGGAGCCCGCGCGACCGCGCCCCGTCGGTGACACCGGCGGCATACGGTTGGTGGGCAAGGCCTGCGTCACCGTCTGCCTGTCCCGCCGTCGGCTGCACGACGGGACGGCGACCCTCGCCGCGCACCGACCGCCGACGCCCACCCGCACCGCGTCGCCGGCCCCCGACACTCCCACGTCCAAGCCGCCCGACCCCGTGTCGATCCCCGGCCTCATCGCCCGGGAGCACCACGGATCCGGCCTCCGGCTCGGTACCGTACGGCTGCGCACCGACGCCTACACCCAGTACGCGATCACCTATGAGGCGATCGCCGCCGTGCAGGCCCTGCGCTCGTCCGGCCTCCCCCAGATCGACAACGACCGCATCGGCCTGCTCGGCCGGTCGATGGGCGGCGTCGTGTACAACACGCTGGTGGTGGCACCGGGCCTGGTGGACGCCGCCGTGGTCCACGCACCGGTCAGCTCGCGCCCCGCCGAGAACCTCCACCACTTCCAGCGCCGCAACGGCGACCCGGTCGTCGCCGAGACCGAGGCCGGACACGGCAGCCCCCGGGAGAACCCCGCCTTCTGGAAGGAGATCTCACCCGTCACCTATGTCGACCGCGTGACCGAGCCGCTGCTGATCCACCACGGCACCGCCGACGACACCTGCCCCCCGAGGTGGTCGGAGCAGACCGCCGCCGCGTTCGAGGCGGCGGGCAAGGACGTCCGGCTGGTGAAGTATCCCGGCGAGGGGCACACCTTCTCCTGGCGGTGGCGGGACTCGATGGACACCGCCATGGACCACTTCGAACGCCACCTGCGCTGAACGCGCGACGGGCGCTCAGTCCTCCCGGACGTCGGCGGCCACCTGGGCGAGCGTACGACCGCTGCGCACCGAACGGGCCCGACGGGGATCCGGCGTGCCCCGCCCTTGTGCGCCGCCCGCCTTCACCAGCAGCCAGGCCTCGTCGTCCGCACCGCCGCGGAACCGGGTCAGCGCGTACTCGCCGTGCAGCTTCGAGCCGTTGAGCCGGAACCTGGCATGCCCGCGCTCCAGCGACTCCCCGAAACCGACCGGCCGCCCCGTGCGGTCGTGGCTCAACGGCTCGTACGTACCGTGATCCCACACGATCACCGTGCCGCCGCCGTACTCGCCTGCCGGTATGACGCCCTCGAACTCCTCGTACTCCAGCGGATGGTCCTCGGTGGGCACGGCGAGCCGCTTGTCCTTGGGATCGTCGGAGGGCCCCTTCGGCACCGACCAGGACTTCAGAACGTCGTCCACCTGAAGCCGGAAGTCGAAGTGCAGGGTGCCGGCGTCATGGATCTGCACCACGAACCGCGGCTCCTCGCCGGACGTCGCCGCACGCCCCTCCGGCTCACGGGTCCGCCCGAAGTCACGCTTGCCGCGGTAGTCCCGCAGCCGGTCCTTCTCGCCCACGAGCGCCTCCTTCCCGAGCGCCCCGAGTACCCCGCCGGCGGTGCCCGCAACGCCCCGCTCAGAACTCCTCGTGCACCTCGGGATCCCCACCGAGGCGCCGATGAGCCCGGTCGGCAAGGGCGCTCATCCGGCCGGGATCCAGGGTGAAGCCGAAGATGTCGAGGTTCTCGCGCTGCCGCTCCCGGTTCGCCGACTTCGGGATGGGCAGGGCGCCCAACTGCGTGTGCCAGCGCAGGACGACCTGGGCGGGGGTCACCCCGAGGGCATCGGCGATGCCGGTCACGACGGGATCGTCCAGGACGTCGCCGGGGGCCAGAGGGGTCCAGCTCTCGGTGAGGATGCCCTTGCCGGCGTGGAAGGCGCGCAGGTCGTCCTGGGGGAACAGCGGGTGCAGCTCGATCTGGTTGACCGAGGGCAGGACTCCGGTCTCCTTCTCCAGCCGTTCGATGTACGCGGCCGTGAAGTTGGAGACGCCGATCGACCGGACGAGGCCGTCCTCACGCAGCTTGATCATGGCTTTCCAGGAGTCCACGTACTTGTCGACGCGGGGCAGCGGCCAGTGGATGAGATAGAGGTCCACGTAGTCCACGCCGAGACGGGCGCGGGACTCCTCGAAGGAGGCGAGGGTCTCCTCGTAACCGTGGTGCCGGCCCGGGAGCTTCGTCGTCACCACCACCTCCTCGCGCGGGACACCGCTGCGGGCGACGGCACGGCCGACCCCGGTCTCGTTGCGGTAGTTCGCCGCCGTGTCCACGAGGCGGTAGCCCAGCTCCAGGGCGTCGAGAACCGCCTGCTGCGCCTGTGCGTCGTCCAGCGGCCAGGTACCCAGACCGATGGCGGGGATCTTCGTGCCGTCGTTGAGCGTGTGCAGCGGGATGCTGATCACCGTCCGACCTTCCCTCGACTGTGCCGTACATCCAGTGTCACGGATAGGGTGAGGATTGATCAATTGGACGGGTGGGGGATGAGGGCAGCGGACGGCATGGGCGGCACCGAGGAGAAGCAGCCGACGGGATCGGGGCGTCCCACGTCACGGGACGTCGCCCGGCTCGCCGGTGTGTCGCACACGGCTGTCTCCTTCGTCTTCAACGGCCGCGCCGAGGGCAATCTCTCGCCCGCCACCCAGGAGCGCATCCGCCGGGCCGCCGCCGAGCTCGGCTACCGCCCCGACCCTGTCGCGCGAGGCCTGCGCCGCCGCCGTACGGCCGTGATCGGCCTGGTCACCGACGAGATCGCCTCGTCGCCGTTCGCCGGCCGGCTGCTGCGCGGCGCGATGGAGACCGCCTGGGGCAGCGAGCACCTCGTCCTGACCATCGACTCCGGCGGCGATCCGGCCAAGGAGGACGCGGCCGTCGCCGAACTCCTCGACCGACGCGTGGACGGCATCATCTACGCGGCCATGTCGCTGCGCCGTGTCCGCGTCCCCGAGGGCCTGCACCGCACCCACTCCGTCCTCGCCAACTGTCTGCCCGAGGACGACTCCCTGCCCGCCGTCATCCCCGCCGAGCGGGCGGGAGGCCGTACGGCGGCCCGGCTGCTGCTGGACGAGGGGCACCGCAGGGTCGCCGTGGTGGGCGGCCAGGACGACATCGCCTCCGTCGACCGCCTGCGCGGCTTCCGGGACGCCCTGCGCGCCGAGGGCATCACCGTTCCCAAGGAGTGGGTGGTACGGAGCGGAGGCGAGATCACCGGAGGGTACGAGGGTGCGCTCCACGTCCTCGACGGCGTCCCCGCCGGCCGGCGCCCCACCGGGATCTTCTGCTACAACGACCGGGTCGCGGCAGGCGCCCTGCATGCCGCGACCCGGCTCGGCATCGCCGTCCCCGGCGAGCTGTCGGTGGTCGGCTACGACGACCAGGAACACATGGCCGAGTTCCTCACACCGCCCCTCACCACTGTCGCGCTGCCCCACCGAGCGATGGGCGAGGCAGCCGCACGGCTGGTCCTCGACTCCATCGACACCGGCAGGACGCCGCCCGCGACGGTACGGCGCCTGGCCTGCCCCGTGATCAGCCGTGCGTCGGTGGGACCAGCTCCCAGCCGGTGACCGTGGCCCCGGAACCCGTGACGACGAGCTCGGGCACATCGTCCGGTCGCCGGTAGACCCGCTCGGTGACCGTGGCCCGGTCGCCGACGAACAGCTCGAACAGCGAGCCGTCGACGAGGATCCGCACCTGGCCGGCGGGTGCCCGCACGACGATCGGTGCTGATCCGTCCGGCCGCGCCCTCGGCCAGTCACTGCGGTCGAGTGTCACCGTGCCCGCGTCCGGGTCCAGCAGGACCGTCAGCTCCGCGCCCGAGACGGACCGCAGCAGACTCACGGTGGCCCGGCCGGATGCGGTCACGGTCAGGTCGTACGCCTCCGGCAGCGGTGTGCGATGGCCCGGTGAGGTGACGAACGGCTCGGCCGCACGCAGCAGTTCGAGTTCCGGAGCCGGTACGACTCGCAGGGCGCCGTCGGGGTGGACGTCCACCACCCTCGGCGCGGTCAGGACACCGGCCCACCCCGCGCGATCGACCTCGCTCTGCTCACGCGCCTCCCAGGACCAGCCCCACATGAGCGCCCGGTCCGGCTCCTGGAGCACGGCGGGCGCATAGAAGTCCCGACCGTGGTCGAGCCGCCCGCCGGTGCGCGCCGCGAAGTGCAACTCGCCCTCCTCGTACTGCTCGAGACGGCCCGTCAGATAACCGGTGGCGCACGGGTCTCCGTCCCACAGCGACACCACCAGCACCCACTCCCCGCCCGCCGTCGCGTACAGCTGCGGGCACTCCCAGCCGACCGCCTTGTCCCCGAACACGTCCGCTGCGACAGGGTCGTTGCCGTCGAGGAGCACCCCGGCGAACCGCCAGTCGGCCAGGTCGTCACAGTCGTACAGCAGCACCGACGGAGTCCCGTCGGCGTGCCCCGCGCCGACCAGGGCCCACCGCCGGCCACCGCTGTGGAACACGAACGGGTCGCGGAACATCACCACGTCCAGGCCGGCGGGCGGCCCGGTCACCACCGGCGTGGGCAGTGGCCTCCAGTCGGTCAGTGTCTCGTCCTGAGGCATCAACGCCCGCGCCAGGCAGATCGAGCCGAGGCCGGTGTGCTGCCGGTCGACGCCCGTGTACACGGCCGTCGGCACGCCGTCGTCGTCGACCACGCAGCCCGACCAGCAGCCCGCCTCGTCCGGGCTGCCGGGGGTCGGGGAGAGCGCGATCGGATGGTGCTCCCAGTGGACGAGGTCGTGGCTGGAGACATGGCCCCAGTGGACGTTCGTGTGCACCGGGGCGTCGGGGTTGTGCTGGTAGAAGAGGTGGTGGCGGCCCCGCCAACGGAAGGGGCCGTTCGGGTCGTTGATCCAGTTGGCGGGGGGACGGACCCTGAAGCGCGGGGCGCCGGGGTCCGTGGACTGAGCGGCGAGGCTCAACGGTTGACTCCTGCGGACGTGATGCCCTCGCGGAGAGGGCGCTGACCGACGACGAACACGGCGACGGCGGGGATCATGGAGAGGACGACACCGGCGAGCACCACCGAGATGGAGCCGGTGCCCAGGTTGCCCTGGAGGGAGACCAGGCCCAGGGGGAGGGTGTAGTTCTGGCCGGAGGTCTCCAGGATCAGCGGGCGGAAGAACTCGTTCCAGTGGTAGTTGAAGGCCAGTACGCCGACGATCGCGAGTCCGGGTGCGGCCAGCGGGGCGTACACGGACCGGAAGATCCGCCAGGGCCCGCAGCCGTCCAGCATCGCCGCCTCGCCCAGGTCCTTCGGCATGCCCAGGAAGTACTGGCGCATCAGGAAGGTCCCGAAGGCGGTCGGGAAGGCCGGGATGATCAGGCCGAGCAGGGTGTCGGTCAGGCCCATCGACTTCAGCACCAGGAACACCGGCACGATGGTGACCTGCAGCGGCACCATCATGGTCGCCAGGACCAGCCCGAACAGTGGCTTCTTGAACCGGAACTCGAGGCGGGCGAAGGCGTATCCCGCCAGCCCGGCCGTGATCATCTGGCCCACCGCGATCAGCGCGGTCACCAGTGTCGAGTTGAGGGCGAGCAGCCAGACGTCGATCTGGTCGAACACCCCGCGGTAGGCGTCGGCGGACGGGTCCGTCGGGATGAGCTTCGGAGGCAGGTCGAAGGCCTCGGCCGGGGTGCGCAGCGAGGTGGAGACGGTCCAGATGACCGGGCCCAGGGTCAGCAGGGCGCACACGGCCAGCCCGGCGATCCGGGCCCACGGCGCGAGCGAGTACCGCGTACGGCTCACGGACAGGGTTGCTTGGCTCAAGGGACTCACCCGGCTCACTGGTAGTGGACGAAACGCCGGCTGAGCCGGAACTGGAGTGCGGTGACCGCCATGATCAGTACGAACAGCAGCACGCCCACCGCCGAGGCCGCACCGAAGCGGAGCTGCTCGAACGCGCTCTCGTAGATGACCATCACCACGGTCCGGGTGGCGTCACCGGGCCCGCCGTTGGTGAGGACGTACGGCTGCTCGAAGACCTGCAGCGCGTTGATGATGCCGACCACCGAGGCGACCAGCAGGGTGGGCGACAGCAGCGGCAGCGTGACGGCGAGGTGCTTGCGCAGCCCGGTCGCGCCGTCGAGCGAGGCGGCCTCGTGGATCTCCTTGGGGATGTTGTTCAGGCCGCCGACGAACAGCAGGAACGAGAACCCGAACTGCTGCCAGACATAGACCAGGATCACCGTGGCCATCGCCGCGTTCTCGGACGTCAGCCACGGCACCGGAGCGATCCCGACGAAGCCGAGCAGCCAGTTCACGACCCCGAAGTCCTGGTTGAACAGGTACTTCATCACCACCGAGATCGACGCGGCGGACAGCACCAGCGGGAAGAAGAACGCCGAGCGGAACACCGAACGCAGCCACACCGGCATGCGCCCGTTCACCGCCAGCGCCAGCATCAGGGCGATCAGCAGTTGCAGTGCGACCGCGAACACCATGAACACGAGCGTGTTGCGGAAGGAGACCAGCACGGTCGAATCGCCGAACACCTCACGGTAGTTGGCGGCCCCGGCGAAGCTCGGGTCGTCGATCACGTTCCAGTGGAAGAGGCTCAGCACCACCGAGCCGACGATCGGGACGACCGTGAAAACGACGATGCCGACGATCGTGGGCGCCAGGAACAGCGTGGCCAGCAGTCGGGTGCCACGGTCCCGGGCGGAGGGCCGGGGCGCGACAGCCGGTGGCGCCGTCGGCTGCTCCGTGCGTACGGCCGGTATCTGGGTGTTCGTCATACGTCACGCTCCATGGCCTTCTCCAGGTCGCCCTGCATCCGGCGCAGCGCGGGGGCCACCGAGCGCCGGGAGGCCAGGGCGGTACCGGTGTGCTTGAGCAGCACCTGCTCGACCTCGGCGACCTGCGGCGGCGCGGGGATCGGCCCGGTGTCGGGGAACTTGTCGAGGGTGTCGTAGAAGACCTGCCAGTGCTTGGGGCCGATCTCCCGGTAGCGGTCGGCGGTCAGCATCGAACGGCGGGCCGGGGTGGTCTGGTTGGTCTCGAACAGTCGCATCAGGGTGTCCCGGCGGGCGGCGTACTTGATGAACTCCCAGGCCTCCTCCTGCCGCTTCGAGGTGCGCAGCAGTGCGTAGCCGGCGGCGCCGTACTGCATGCGCTGGGTGCGCCAGCGCGGGAAGTACTGCACGTCGAAGCCGTCGGCCTTCATGCCGGCCAGGTGCAGGCCGCCCGCCCAGAAGCCGCCCGCGGGCGTGACGCCGACCCGTCCGGTGGAGAACACACCGATGAGGTTCTGGCCGTTGCCGCCCTCGGGGCGGGTGCACAGGCCCTCCTGGATGAGGGAGGCGAGATAGTCGTACGCCTCCTCCACGCGGGCGTCGGTGGCCTGCGGGGTGGTCCAGCGGAAACCGCCCCCGCGACCCTGCCGCCGGTCGGCCGGGTAGAAGGAGTCCCACAGCCAGGCGCCGCCCGGCGCTTTGGACTCAGCGAGCAGGTTGGTGTCGTTGGCGAACAGCCAGGGCACCACGCCGCCCCACAGCCGGTTGGTCCAGAAGTACGGCGTGAACTGGGAGCCGCTGGACTTCTTCATGTCCCGCAACAGGGCGGTGAAGTCGTCGCGGGTCCAGTCGGCCGCCGGGAAGTCCGCGCCTGCGCGCTTGAGCACCTGGGTGTTGAGGTAGATGTCGGCCGCGTTGAACTCGACCGGCAGCTGGTACAGGCTGCCCTCGTACATCATCGACTCCACCAGCGAGGGATGGACGTCGGTGAAGTACTCGCGCAGCTCCCCGGCGTCCCGCTTCACCCAGTCGTCCAGCGGGACCCCGAGGCGCTGCGCGAACAACTGCACGCCCTCGGTGGCGACGTAGACGAGGTCGGGCGCGGTGCCCGCCGCGATCTGGGTGAGGATCTTCGCGAAGAAGTCCGACCAGTCGACGGCCTGCACCGCGTTGATCCGCAGCTTGATGTCGGGATGGACCTTCTTGAAGCCCTCCGTGAGCGTGCGGACGGCCTCCGGGCCATAGGCGGGGCCGAGCGTCGCGACGACGAGGGAGCCGTCGTCCCGGCCCGGGATGTCGGCGCCGGTGAGCCGGTCCCAGCTGGCGGCGGTACCGGCCAGCGCGGCGGCTCCCGCGCCGTATGCGCCGTACCGCAGCAGTGTGCGGCGGGTGAGGTGCGAGTCGGTCATCTGAAGGGCCTAACTCGTGTTAGCCAAGGTGTGATGCCCCAGATGATGAGAAGCGTGTTACATGCCTGTCAAGGCCCGCGAACACTTGACCTTTAACGAGTTAGGTCGCACAGTCCTGGTCCACGGAGCCGCCGTTCTGACGAGAGGAACGTTGTGTGATGCGTGGGATGACCAGAAGAGCGCTGTTCGCCGGTTCGGCCGCGGGGACAGCGGCCGCGTTACTGCCTGCCGTGCCCGCCACGGCCGGGCCCAAGTCCCAGGCTGCCTGCGCGAGTTACCGCGCCCGGTATCACTTCACGGTCCCCGACCAGTGGAAGAACGACCCTCAGCGCCCGGTCTGGGTCGGCGGCGAGTACCACTACTACTACCTGTACAACCCGGACTACTTCACCGGCGGCACCACCGCGGGCACCGCCTGGCGCCTGGCCACCAGCACCGACCTGGTCCGCTTCACGGACCGTGGGATCGCCGTGCCCAAGGACACCACACCCAACGGCGACGTGTGGTCCGGATCGGCGGTGGTGGACACCGACAACACCGCGGGCTTCGGGGCCGGCGCGGTCGTCGTGCTCGCCACCATGGAACCCGTGGAGGGCGCCAACACGCAGGCACAGTACCTGTACTACTCCACCGACGGCGGCCGCACCTTCACCCACCACGGCACCGATCCGGTGCTGGCCAACCCCGGCGTGCGCGACTTCCGCGACCCGAAGGTGATCCGCGACGAGGAGCGCGGCCGGTGGGTGATGGCGCTCGCCGAGAACAACAAAGTCGGCTTCTACCACTCCGCCGACCTGAAGGCCTGGACGTACGTGGGCGGTTTCGTCAAGGACGGCATCGGTGTGCTGGAGTGCCCCGATCTGTTCCGCATCACAGCCGGCGACGGGACCGTGAAGTGGGTGCTCGGCGTGAGCGCCAACGGCAAGGGCTCCGGGCTGCCCAACACGTACGCGTACTGGACCGGCGCCTTCGACGGGACCACCTTCGCGCCGGACGCGTCCGAGCCGCAGTGGCTGGACCACGGCTGGGACTGGTACGGGGCGGTGACCTTCGACAAGCGGGACAGCGGCGGGCGGCTCGACGAGGGGACGCGATACGCGATCGGCTGGCTGAACAACTGGGACTATGCCAACTTCACGCCCACGATCGACAGCGACGGCTTCAACGGCACCGACTCGATCGTCCGCGAGGTCACGCTGAAGCGGGCCGCGTCGGGCACGTACTACCTCGCCGCACGGCCGGTCGCCGCCCTGGACTCGTACGTCTCCCGGACAGTGCACCTCGGTGACCTGGAAGTCGACGGAACCCGCGTCCTCGACTACCGGGGCACGGCTTACGAGGTCACCTGCGAGATCACCTGGGACCGGCTCACCGGCGCAGGCCTCCAACTGCGCCGGTCCCCGGACGGGGTCCGCCACATCGACGCCGGCGTCTACGGCGACTACGCCTTCCTCAACCGCCGGCCCACCGCGAACCCCGACGCCTCCGGCCGATGGCAGGAGAGCAAGAGCCCCTTCGACCCCTCCGCCCGCCGGGTGCGGCTGCGGATCCTTGTCGACCGCACGTCGGTGGAGATGTTCGTCGACGACGGCCGGTACGTGCACTCGTCGGAGGTCTTCCCGTACCTCATCGACGACCGGCTCGCGCTGTTCACGATCGGTGGGCGGGCGGTGTTCCGGGACACGGTGATACGGGAGTTCACGCTCTGAGATTCGCGCTGTGAGAGGCGGTCATGTCGCGTGGGCGGTGCCGCCCTCGGTGGCCAGGGCGGCAGCGATCCGCCGGTGTGCCTCCCGCCGCTCCGCGTCGGGGACGCGCGGCAGGAGCTCCTCCCACAACGGCAGGAAGGTGCCGTGCAGTTGAAGCAGTCCGGCCGGCCGGGCGAGCAGCCAGAAGTGCAGATGCGCGCTCGTGTCGCCCCACCGGTTGATGTGGACGCGGGCGACGCCGTCCACCGCGCGCACGGCCCGTTCCGCCCGCCGGAGCATCGGACCCAGCTCGGCGGACCGCTCCGCGGGCAGATCGGCAAGGTCGTGGTGGCCGCGCGGCTGGAGCATCACGGCGGCGGGGAGGCCGGAGTCGGTGCCGATCGGGTCGACGCGCCAGTGCTCGTCGGCCCACAGCGACTCCGTCACCGGCTTGCGGCAGACCGGGCAGTCTTCGGGGCCCGACTCGCCCACCCGCGCGGGCTCCGGCAGGACCGGTGGCCGCAGCGGCTTGGCCGTCAGGTCCCCCTCGAACGGGAGGTGGGCCAGGCGGCGAAGGAGTCCGGCGGGAGGGGCAGCCGCTTGCCGGTCGGCAGTCGCCGCAGGAAGGCGCTCGGATCGGAAGGAGTCGTCACCGGCACAGTGTTCCTTCCGGGGGTACGGGGCCGGAACCCTCCGGACGGCGCGGTGTGCGGGCGGGGCGCTGTCGCCACGGTGGCGGATCGCTGTCACGATCTTTCAGGAGGCTTTCGTGGAACGTCACGAGGCCTTGTGCGGAGCCGACCAGGACGACCATCGGAGCGCGCATGACGACGGACAGGGCCATGGCGGGGGAGCGGGTCGCGGGTGTTGAGGTGAAGCCCGTGGCCGGGTACATCGGGGCCGAGATCACAGGTGTCGACCTGGCGGGTGAGTTGGACGACGCCCAGGTGGCCGTGATCCGGGCGGCGGTGCTGCGCTGGAAGGTCGTGTTCTTCCGCGGGCAGCGGCTGGACCACGCCGCGCATGTGGCGTTCGCGCGCCGGTTCGGTGAACCAGTCGTCCTGCCTCGGCGCGGGGGAGCGTCGCCGCCCGACTTCCCGGAGATCGAGACGACCGCCGACCGGCTGGAGCTCGGCGGGCGATTCGGCATGGAGCACGACGAGTGGCTGCAGCGCCGCCGGCACACCCTGCTGCGCGGCTGGCACTGCGACCACGGCGCCCGTGTCGACCCGCCTGCCGCGACCATCCTGCGCGCCGAGACCGTCCCGCCGTACGGCGGCGACACCACCTGGTCGAATCTGGCGGCGGCGTACGCCGGACTGTCCGCCCCGGTACGGCAGTTCGTGGACGGACTGCGCGCCGAACACCGGCTCGGCGTCGGCTACCAGCCGCGGCCCGGCGACGACGCCTACGT
Source organism: Streptomyces sp. F001 (assembly GCF_004187715.1). Lineage (GTDB taxonomy): Bacteria > Actinomycetota > Actinomycetes > Streptomycetales > Streptomycetaceae > Streptomyces > Streptomyces flavusporus. The sequence goes on from NZ_QZWF01000002.1 coordinate 349,089, forward strand.
CAGGCATCTGCTGGACCATCAGGTCGCCTCCGCGCACCCGCTGGTGCGCGTGCACCCGGAGACCGGCGAGCGGGTGCTGTTCGTCAACGGCTACTACGTCGAGCAGATCGCCGGCCTCTCCCGTGCTGAGAGCCAGGCCGTGCTCGACATGCTGTTGGAGCAGGCGGTGCGGCCCGAGTACACGGTGCGCTTCCGCTGGGAGCCCGGCAGCGTGGCCTTCTGGGACAACCGGGCCACCATCCACCTCGCGCCCGGCGACAACGCCCACCTCGACTTCCCCCGGATCATGCACCGGGTGATGCTCGCCGGGGACGTGCCGGTCGGCGTTGACGGCAAGCCGTCGGAGCCGGTCGTCGGCAGCGAACCCGGCCGCTGGTGAGGTCAGGCGCCGGGCCGCCGGCCCAGCAACGGGCCCAGCCTCGTCGCCATGTCGGTGAGGATCTGCACGCAGTCCTCACTGCTCCTCTTCGCCGGGAAGTTCCAGCCCGAAGGCCTCGCCGATGGCGCGGGCGGCGGACACGACGCGGGCGCTGCCCACCACGGGGGCGATCGCCACGAGCGTTCCCTGGATCTTCTCCAGCGGCACGCCCGTCTCCGCGGCGGTGCCGATGTTGAGGAGGTACGAGGGGGCAGAGGCATCCATGGCCACCAGAGCCGCGATACGTGCCAGCAGATACGTCTCCTGATCCAGCCCGGACCGCTCGAACGTGTCGAGCGTCATCTGGACGAGCGTCTCGAACACAGGCGCGTTCGCTTCGGCGAGGGCAGCGACGCCACCCGCCCCTGTCTCTTCCTGAGCCATGTCCTGCTCCTTTCCTGGCGGTGGGTGCGACGTACGTCTTCAGGAGAGCCCCCGGCACGCGCCGTACGGCATCACCCGGGGCGGACGACTGGCTGATCGCCGGCGGCCGGATGTTCTGCTGTGCCGGAGGCCGCGGCGACGATTCCGAGAAGCACCAGCACGAGAACGACGATGCCGAGGACAAGCGCCACGGCCCCGGGGGTGGGGTAGTTCCACAGCACCAGGGCGAGCGCGCCGCCGGCGATGGCGATGCCGGTGGTCCAGTTGCTGTGTGCGTCCAGCCAGCGGCCGGTGGTGCCGGTACGCAGACCGTGGCGTGCCATGGCCCGGCCGGTGGCCCCGGTTCCGCCCGCGGCCGCCGATCTGACCCACCGGGCACCGCGTCCCGGCCCGTACAGGTAGGCGGCCAGCGCGGTGATCACCGCGATGACCAGGACCGTACGCGTGCTGTTCCTCAGGAAGCGGATGAAGGTGTCGTAGATGTCGGCTGCGGCGTCCCGCGGCAGAGCGGTCGTGGGGACGGAATCCAGATAGACCTGGCGCATCACGGCAAGGCCGACGAGCAGCGCGATCATCATGACGCCGATGCCGATGGCCGTGCTCATCAGGGCGACGCGATGCGCGGGGGCGCTCCAGACGGCGAGCGCTGCCAGGACCAGGACCAGGACCGGGAGCCAGATGCCGAGCACGTTCAGCAGACGCATGGCGTCCTGGGCCTCGTTCAGTTTGTCGGTGTGGAACAGGGTCACCGTCTTGTCGACGTCGGGGATCTTCGCGGCCTGAGAGAAACCCGCGTCCACCAGCTTTTGCTTGACGTTGTCGATGACGGTGCCGAGGTTCAGGTCGATGCTGTCGTCGCCGGCCTGGATGGCACTGCTGCCCTCGCCGGTGAGGACCTTGACCACGGCGGCGTGGGCGCGTCGGTTGGCGTCGTCCCACACTTCGGCGAACTGGTCGCTGGTCACGACCCTGTTCACAATGTCGTGGACGGCCGAGTTGAGCGCGTTCTTCAGCGGGCCGGTCAGGGCCTGGGCACCCTGGACCACCACAGGTGGCGCTCCTTGCTGCTCCAGCGCCCGGGCGGCGGTCGCGGTGATGGCGGCGACATCGACGTTGTCGACGACGCGCTTGGTGAGCCGGTCGGTCACGGTGTTCTGGACGGAGGGCTCCGTGGCGATCGGGGCGACGGTCTGGACGTACCGGTCGGTGTCGGAGACCTCGGAGTCCACCCAGGCCGCGACCACGGCCAACGGCGCCAAGAGGAAGGCCAGCAGCAGCAGTACGGAGGTGGCCGCATAGCGGAGGCGCCGGTGACGAACGGCCGCCGCCTTGCGCAGCCGCTCGTACTCTGCGCGTTCCGCGGCGCTCAAGCTGGGGTCGGCGACTGGACGGTCAGGACCTTCGGAAGCTGATGACGCACCACCGGAGGAATCCATGAGCCCTCCCTTGACCTTGAAGCGTTACGACGCGCCGGGGCGTCGGAGTCGCGGCAAGCGGCGTTCACCGCGCGGTGCTGCGGTCCGCGTCAGCGGCGGCGGCCGCGCAGGCGGGGAAGGGCGCCTCAGGCTTCTTCCAGGGCCTCACCGAACTCGCGCACCACCCGGCCGTGCTGGCTGTGGACGAGCTGGTGTCCGACCGCCAGGACCAGCGCCACGGGCCATTCGAGGATCTTCAGGGCGACCAGTACGCCAACGCCGGCGAGAAAAGCGAGCTGCGGGGGAGGGGGCAGTTCGAGACGCGCGCCGAACACGTCGAGGGTCACGGTGTTGTGTGCGACAGCGCGTTCAGCCGCCGCACTGGCCGACTTCGCGCCCGTGCTCGTGGCACCGGGCTGGACGGGCCGGGCATCCTGGGGGGTGACAGTTGTTGCGGTCATGGTTGCCATCCGTTCCATCACCGACCACGACCCCGTCGGCGATGCGTTTTGGCATGTCTCGCGTTTCTGTCAACCATATCCAGGGTGTGGGGACGGCGCATTTCCAAGCGGTGGGCCGCCTCATCTGCCGACCGCCCTCGCCGGTGTCCCTGACGACCAGGAACGAGAACCGGTCGGGATCATCGCGCCGGATCACCTTGTGGGCGGGCGCCCCGGCCGCGGCCTGCTGCGCCACCCATCGGCTGCGGGTACGTCCCGTGGGATCCCCGAACCAGGACGCCAGCACGCCGTTGCGCGCGGGCCACATCGTCCTCGGGTTGAGCCAGTGCAGCTTCTCGACCTTGTCCGGCATGAGCCGCTTGTCCGAGCCGGGTCCGGTGACGCCCCAGCCGGCGCCGGCGGCGGTATCGCGTGAGGATTCAGACACCGGTACACGGTGGCAACGACCATGAGCAGGACAAGAGGGGAGCGCTTCGACCGTCGGAGACCGAAGCGGGGCCGGGCCGTCGACGGGCTGTGGACATGCGGGGCCTCTGGTCGAGTGTTGCAATGACCTCAAGGATGACCCTCCCGGCTGCGCCGCGGGCGACCGACGTCCCAGGAGGTGTCGGCCGGGCCCGTAACCCGCATCTGAGGAGTGGCCGTGAACCAGGACATCGAGGAAATGGGGCCAGTCGACTATCTGATCATCGAGTTCCCCGGTAATCGCATGACGGGTGAGGGTCTGCCCTTGCTGGTCGATCTGGTAGAGGGCGGTGTCATCCGCATCATCGATCTGGTCTTCGTCCGCAAGGACGCCGACGGGTCGGTCGACGTGCTGGAGTTGCGCGAGATCGGGGACGAGCTCGATCTGACGGTGTTCGAGGGGGCTTCCTCCGGGCTGCTGGACCAGAGCGACCTGGACGACGCCGGCACCGCGCTGGAGCCCGGCAATTCCGCGGCGATCCTCGTGTACGAGAACGTGTGGGCCGCGCCGCTGGCCCGCGCCCTGCGGCGCAGCGGGGCCCAGTTGGTGGCAAGCGGACGTATTTCCGTGGATGCGCTGCTGGCGTCGCTGGACGCGACCGAAACGGCGACGCCCTGAGCGGACGCGCGGCCGTTTCGACGAAACGGGCCCGCGCCACCGCGCGGACCACAGGGGAATCGCCGAACCTCACGGACCACATGGGAGATGAGTGAGCATGCCAGGACTCCTTCGCGGTGTCGCCCGCACCGCCGTGATCTCGGGTACGGCCACCGCGGTCTCCAACCGCGTGTCGCGGCGGCAGGCAGGCCGGTGGGCCCAGCAGGACTACCAGCGGCAGCAGGACTACCAGCAGGCCGCCGCACCTCCTCCTGCCGCGCCGCAGCAGGCCGACGACGACATGACCAGCAAGATCGATCAACTGAAGCAGCTCGCCGATCTCAAGGCCCAGGGCGTGCTGACCGAGGAGGAGTTCGAAGCCCAGAAGCGCCGGATCCTTGCCTGAGCCGGAGGGGATCGGGCAGGGAAGGGGCCGGGGCCCGCTGCCGGACCCGCTGACGGTACGCAGCCGGAGGAGGCGGACAGGCTGCGCGACCTGTTGCGCAGCCCGGCTTACCAGAAGGCACTCGTGTTCTCGGCGCTCCTGGGCGTCCCGGTCGCCCTCGCCGCGTTCTGGTTCCTCGCCGGGCTCCATGAGCTGGAGCATGTGCTGTGGGCCGAGCTGCCGACGGATCTGGGCTGGGCCACTCCGCCGTGGTGGTGGCCGCTGCCGCTGCTGGCGATCGCCGGCAGCGTCGTCGGGCTTGTCGTCCGGCATCTGCCGGGCGCCGGCGGCCACGTGCCCGCCGCGGGGCTGCACTCCACGGGGACGACCCCGGCCGCCCTGCCAGGGGTGATTCTCGCGGCGCTGGCGAGTCTGCCGCTCGGCGCGACGCTGGGTCCGGAAGCCCCGTTGATCGCGGTGGGGGGCGGCCTGGCCCTGCTCTTCGCGGAGCTGGCCCGGGCGCCGACGACGCCGCAGGGCGCGGCGCTCCTCGGCGCGGCCGGTGCCGCGGCGGCGCTGTCCGCGATCTTCGGCAATCCGCTGATCGGCGCCGTGATTCTCATCGAGGTGGCGGGACTCGGCGCCCCGCAGCTGTTCGCGGTCATGCAGCCGGCGCTCCTGTCCAGCGGGATCGGGTCGCTCGTCTTCACCGGGTTCGGCCGCTGGACCGGCCTGTCCACGGGAAACCTGTCCCTGACGCTGGGCGTTCCGTTTCCCCGCCTCGATGCCGGGGATGTGCTCTGGTCGGTGCCGATGGCCGTCGGTATCGCTGCCGCGCTCCACATGGTCCTGGCCACAGGGCGTCTGGTGGCGGGGTTCGTCCCGAAGCGGCCTGTTCCCCGCACGGTGATCTGCGCTCTCGCCGCCGGGATGTGCGCCGCGGTGTACACACTGACCGTCGACCGGACGCCGGTGGACGTGTCCTCGTCCGGCCAGGCCCCGCTGGCCCGGCTGGCCGCGGATCCCCATGCCTGGGGCGTCGGTGCCCTGGTCACCGTACTGCTGTGCAAGGCAGTGGCGTACGCGCTGTGCCTCGGCAGCCTGCGCGGCGGTCCCGTCTTCCCCTCCCTCTTCCTGGGTGCCGCGGTGGGTGTGCTGCTCGCACCGCTGCCCGGACTGGGAGTCGTGCCGGGCATGGCGGCGGGCGTGGCCGCCGGGGCGGCGGCCACGCTGCGGCTGCCGGTCAGCAGTGTGGTGCTGGTCGTCCTGGTATTCGGCAGCGCGGCGATGATGCCCGTGGTGATCCTCGCGGCCGTGGTGGGCTTCGTGACGGTCCAGCTGCTGCCCCCGGCCATCCGGTGCCGCCGGTGGGCAAACCGTCGGCGCCGCCCGTGAGGCACCCCTCCGCCACACGCAACGACCAGCTTGAGCGCGGCCGCCCCGACTGACGGCCGCCTGTGGCGCAGCATGACCCCGGATGCACGGAGGCCGGGGGAGGCCGACACTGGAAACCGCCCTGGTCGCCGAGCTGCGGAGCGGACGGTTGAGCGCGGCGTTCGATGTGACGGCCCCGGAGCCGCTGCCGCCCGGACACCCGCTGTGGACGGCACCCCACGTGCTGATCAGCCCGCACGGGGCCGCGGCCACGTCTGCCTTCCGCCGCGCGCCCTGGAGCTGGTCCGCGCCCAGCTGGACCGGTACGCGGCCGGCGTGCCCCACGTGGTGGCGGCGCCCCGGCACGACCGGACAGGACGGGCGACATGAGACAGCCGACCGCGCGACGCGCCACCGCCGTGCGGACCACCGTCACGCGGCCCGCCGTACGAAGTCCGCGCCGCCCCGCCGCTTCCCCGCGTCGCCGGGTGCCCGGACCGCCCGCGTACCCGCAATGGTCGTTCCCACCAGGCACATCCGCCGACCCCGACGGATAGTGGTCCGGGACGACGTTCCAGCCGCTCGCCACAGGAGGTTCGATGCCCGCCAAACGGTCGCTGACCGCGTTCACCGGCGTCGTACTGCTCGGGCTCGTGCTGACCGCCTGCGAGGATCGCGCGCTCGGCACGATCGAGGCGCGCGAAGGAACCAGGTCTGTCCAGAAGATCTCGAACCCGCCGGTCGGCGGGTGCCACCAATTCCGTGAGGGCGTGGCCCACGTGGCCAATTACACGCTGAACGACATCATCCTGTACCAGACGGCCGACTGCACCGAGCCGCAGGGCGGGGAGAGCGTGTACCTGCCCACGCAGACGTCGGACGACGTGGTCCGCTCCACGGGACTGTGGCGCAGTTTCACCATCGTCCACTGACGCGTGGCCGCGCGTCACCCGCGGCGACGACGGCCGGGCCCCGACTCGCCACCGAGGCGCGTCAACGTCCGTGCGCCCAGTCGGGGTTGTGCGCGAGCTTGTCGGTGTCGAGCCCCGCCTGCCACCCGGGTCGGGGGACCCCCTGCCGGCCACGGACAGCGTCACGAGGGTGGCGCCCAGGTGGCCCACCGTGAACACGCCGGTGCCGACCACGGCGATCGCCACGGCGAGGCTGAGGACGGTCACTCCCACGTCGTAGCGGATCCGGGTCTCCTCGACACGGAAGCCGATCATGGCGATGAAGTGCATCGTCCGGACGCCGCAGCCGATCGACGCGGCGCCCAGCGCCGGCCGGCCGGACCTCGACGAGCGCTCGTCGAGCAGGGACCGGACGATGCAGCGCAGTCCCAGCGCCCCTCCCAGGCAGGCCATCAGGTAGGCCGCCACCGGGGTGACCGCGCCGTAGCGGAGCCCGTCAACCGTGCCTTGCATGTGCCGACTATCGCCAGAACCAGGGTTGTTGCTGGGGAAGGTCTACGGGTAATGACCGGGTGAAGCAAGCAACTGCCGGGCGCGTCCGGTTAACTGTGAACCACTGACGCTTCACTGTGTCGGGTGGGGCCGACGGGCCCGCGCGCGGAGGGTCCGCGCGCGGGGGCGAGGGCTCAGCTCAGCGGATCGAGCGTGAGGTACGCCTGCCGCGGGTCTCCGTCGTGGACGAGTGACTCGTGGTGGCCGACGTCGTCGAAGGCGAACGCGTAGGCCTTTCCGTCGGCCATCCGGTCATGGATGATCCGGGCGTAGTGGTTGGTCACCGCGTCCTGGTAGAAGTTCGCCGCCGAGGTGTCCGGCTGGTTCGGGTTGGTGAGCAGCGTCGAGCGGTTGAAGCCCGCGCACAGGGTGCGGGAGATCGGGCCGCGCACCTCGTCGTTGGGGGCGTCGAGGAGCCGGTGGCAGCCGAAGACGCTGCTCGCGTCGGGCTTCTGGAAGCTGGTGACGACCGTCCCGGAGCCGTTGGTGAAGTTCAGGACGCCGCCGGAGACGCGCCCGTAGTACTTGGTGTCCGGCTGGTCGGCGAACGGTGTGACCGTCAGCGTGGTCGTGGCGTACTTCTGCCAGACCCGGTCGATGTAGTCGGCCATGACCGACGCGGGAAGCGCCCCGGTCTCCAGCCCGTACAGCGGGGACAGCGCCCGCAGCACGGTGCCGTCGGACCGCGTCTGGACCAGTCCGCCCCAGCCGCCCGACTGGGCCCGCAGCGCGTCGAACACCCCGTTGTAGCCGCCCGGCTCGAGCCGGCCGGTGCTGCTCACACTGCCGTCGGCGCGCTGCACGCCGACCGAGTACGGCGCGGAGAACATGTCGACCTGCGTGCTGTTCAGCCACAGGCCCGAGTCGTTGAGCGTGTACTCGGACCAGTTGAAGAGGATGTCGCGGTTCGGGTCGCTCGGGTTCTGCACGGCCGGCTGCACCAGACCGCCCGTGGCCAGTTTGAACACGAGCTTCTGGCCGTACGAGAAGTAGATCCGGCCGGAGAGCTTGGGGATCCGGATGGTACTGGACTGCCCGGCGGCCGGTCCGGGGACGGACGCGTCCGGGGCGGGCGTCGGTGGGTTGCCGCCCGCCGGCCATGGATGGAACGTACCGTTCGCGTCGGCCCAGCCCTGCTGACCCGTCGTCAGCGAGGTGCCGAGGACGTAGACGTGGAGCGGATCGCCGCGGCCGGAGTTGTTGGTGATCTTCAGCGGGATCGTCGCGGGCACCGCCGCGTCCGCGGGCGGCGTCGTGCCGAACGTGAGCAGCGCGCCGAGCAGGGCCGCCGCCGCGGCCACGGCCGGCCACCGGTGTCTGAGGATGGCGAGCACTCTCCACCTCCGTGCGGGTGTGGGGGGAGTTGGTCCGTACCTGGTGTTGAGAGCGCTCTCAGCGTTGCGTCAAGGCGCGAGCATGTCAATGAGTGGGGCAGAGAAAGACGTCGGCGGCGGCGCCGGCGGCTCGGGACCGCGGGCGCCGCCACGGATCAGAAGGTGCGGTCCAACAGGTCCAGCAGTGCCGCCCAGTGACGCTTGTCCCCCTCGGCGTGATACGACGCGGTGTCGGCCTGTGTGAACCCGTGCGGCGCGCCCGGGTAGACCTCGCAGCGGTGCCGGACGCCCGCCGCGGTCAGCACGTCCTCCAGGCGCTGAATCTGCTCCGGGGGCATGGACGGGTCCTCGTCGGCGTGTCCGAAGTAGAGCTCCGCGGTGATGCGGTCCACCACCAGATGCGGACTGTCCGGCGCGTCGGTCGCCAGCTGTGCGCCGTGGAAGCCGGCCGCCGCCGCGACGTGCTCCGGATACGTCCCGGCGGTGAGCAGTGCCAGCCGCGCACCGAAGCAGTAGCCGGTCACCGCGACCGGGCCGTCCGCCGCCTCGGGGCGGTCCGCCAGCCACCGCAGGTACACGCCGGCGTCACGCATCGCGAGCTCGGGTGTCAGCGCCTGCCCCATCGGGATGATCTGCTGGAACAGCCCGCCGCGGGACTCGGCGTCGATGAAGTCGGGCAACTCCACGACCGGGGCGCGACCGTGACGGTAGAAGACGTTCGGCACCAGGACGGCGTACCCCGCCGCGGCCAGCCGGTCGGCCATCGACTTCAGCCGCGGCCGCAGTCCGAAGGCGTCCATGTAGAACAGGACGGCCGGATGCGGGCCGCCGTCGCCGGGGTGGGTCAGATAGGCGTCGGCGGTGCCGTCCTCGGTGGGGATGTCAACGTCCGTTCCCTGTACGGCGGTCATGGCTGGCTGCCTTTCTGCGCGGTCGGCGAGATGGGGCCCGCCGGCTCGACGGGCCCGCGGCGGCCATCGTGACATGTGCGGGTAAGAAGCCCGTTGCCCCGCCGCTCACTCGAACCGCGTGGTGTCACCCGCCCCGCGCCGTACGATCTCCGCCTCGCCCCCGGAGAAGTCGATCACCGTCGTCGGTTCGGTCCCGCAGTCGCCGGAGTCGACCACGCCGTCCAGCACGTGGTCGAGCCGGTCCTTGATCTCCCAGCCCTGGGTCATCGGCTCGTCCTCGTCCGGCAGGAGCAGGGTGCTGGACAGCAGCGGCTCACCGAGTTCGGTGAGCAGGGCCTGGGTGACGACATGGTCGGGGATGCGCACGCCGACGGTCTTCTTCTTCGGGTGCTGCAGCATGCGCGGCACCTCCTTCGTCGCCGGCAGGATGAACGTGTAGCTGCCGGGCGTCGACGCCTTGACCGCGCGGAACACGTCGTTGTCGACCCGCACGAACTGGCCGAGCTGCGCGAAGTCCTGGCAGACGAGGGTGAAGTGATGCCGGTCGTCCAGCTTGCGGATGGTCCGGATCCGCTCGATGCCGTCCCGGCTGCCCAGTCGGCAGCCGAGCGCGTAGCAGGAGTCCGTGGGATATGCGATGAGCGCCCCCGAGCGGACACTGTCGGCGACCTGCGCGATGGTGCGCGGCTGGGGGTTGTCGGGGTGCACGTCGTAGTACTTCGCCATCTGTCGAGCTTATGCCCGGCAAGCGGCGACGAACGGGCAGACCGGCCCGTGCCCGCACGGGAGTCGCGTCGAGGGCAGTGGCCAGGCCTTGGTCGGGCCCGTTTCCTGCCCGCTTCCGGCCGCCGTGCGCCGTCCGGCCCGTGAAAGCCACAGGGACCCTCGGTCACGGTTGAGGTAACGTCCCCGACCGGTGACCCCGAGGCGGGGTACGGAACGAGCAGAAGGAGGCAGGGCCGACGTGGCTGGCCGAGATGACGAGGGCCGTCGCGTGGACGTGGCGGACGGCACGGACCCGACGTGGGCACAGCAGTTGCTCGACCATCTCCGACCGTCCGCGCGGGACGTTCGCAGGGTCGTCGCCTGGCTCGCGGACGCCGCGGACGCGGACGTGTCACTGCAGGACGACGCCGGTACCCTCCTCGCCGGAACGCGGACACCGCTCGACGAGGACCTGGTCGCGGACATCGCCGCCGGCCGGATCGCCTCCGCCGCGCTGCAGGACGGCGGACACCACCGGCGGCTGGTCAGGGTCGAGCTGCCGCGGCCCGCGTCGGCCGGCGTGCTGGCGGTGACCCGCCCGGCCCCCTTCGACCGGCGCACCTCCGACATCGTCACCCACACCGCCGGAGTGCTCGAACTCCTGCTGCGGGCACGGGAGAGCGCCGCGGCCGGACACCGTCTGCGCAGGGCCGCCTCCGACCTGCGCCTGGCGATCCTGCAACTGCTCATGGTCGAGGACACCGTCTCCGCCCGCCGGGTGGCCGCCGGCCTCTGGCCCGGCCTCCTCGACACGGACACCGCCTGTGTCTACGTGGCCGAGAGCCACCCCGCCGACCGCGACCGGCTCGCCGAGGAATGCCTGGACGCGACCTCGGAACAGGCTCTCGTGGTGCGCTGCCCGGCCATGGACTCGCATGTGATCGTCCTGACGCCCGGCGAAGCCGCGGCCGCGGAGCTGCGCTCGCTGGTCGAGGGCCGCCCGGACACCTTCCTCGGCGGCAGCGCCCGGCAGAGCCTCGCCCAGACCGCCACCGCGTACGGCCAGGCCGTCAGCGCCCTCGCCGTGGCGCACTTCCGCCCGGACAAGGCGGCCGTGTACGCCGAACGCACCCACCCGGAACGCCTGATGGACCCGACCGCACTGCGCGACTGGACGGCTGGTCTGCTGCGGCCTCTCGACACCCTGCCGCACCACACCCGTGCCGAGCTCCTCGCCACCACCCGACTCGGCCTGGAGTTCACCGCCGTCAACGCGGCCATGATCCTCGGCGTCAGCCGCAACACCGTCCGGGCCCGCATGGAACGTGTCGAGGGACTGCTGCGCACGGACCTGTCGGACCTCACCGTCCGGGCCGCCGTCCATCTGGCGCTGAACACACAGGCCGGCCTCGTGGAGGTGCCCGGCGGCGATCTCGGCGATGAGGTCTGCACCAGGTTCGACGAGCTGCTCGCCGGGCCCGCCGTGCGTACCTGGGCCCGCGACCTGCTGGGACGCCTCGACGCCGACACCAGGGACCTGCGCCGCACCCTTCGCACCTGGATCGCGGCCGGCGGCAACGCCGAACGGGCCGCGCAGCTGCTGGGCGTCCACGCGCAGACCGTACGCGAACATGTGCGCAGCGCCGAGCCCGTCCTCGAACGCCAACTCCTCTCCGGCGGCAGCGATCTCTACGAGGTGGTCCTGGCGCACCTCGCGCTGGGCGACCTCGACCAGCCCGCCCTGCAGGGGGCGAATCCGGGCCATCCGGACTCACCTGTGCACGGTTGAGTCCTCCGGCCGGTGAAACGGGCATCGACGCGGTTCACAACCGATCCGCCCTGCACGTAGGTTCAACGAGCCGCAGGGGCACGACCGGAACGGGGGACCGGTCGCGCCCCTGCCACACCGCGTCCGGGGCCGGGCCTCACGCGTCCAGCCGCACCGGCACCTCCTGCCACCCGAACGCGATGAACGACGGCACCTGCCGCAACTCGCCCTCAGCGGCGGCCAGCCGCAGCCCCGGGAAACGGTCGAACAGGGCGGGCAGCGCGGTCAGCGCCTCCATGCGGGCCAGCGGCGCGCCGATGCACCGGTGCACACCGATCCCGAACGCCAGATGGTCGTCGGCGCCGCGCGAGGCGTCGAAGACGTCCGCGTCCGGACCGTAGTGCGCCGGATCCAGACCGGCGGCGGCGTACGTCGTGATGATGGCGTCCCCGGCCGGAATGGTGACATCCCCGACCTCGAGGTCCGTGACGGCGAACCGCAGCGGCAGCGCGGCGATGGACGGGTGCACCCGCAGCGTCTCGTCGACGACCGCGTCCCAGGTGATCTTCCCGGCCCGCACTGCCGCCAGCTGCTCCGGCCGGCGCAGCAGGGCGACGACCGCGTTGCCGATGAGGTTGACGGTGGTCTCGAAACCGGCCCCGATGACCAGCAGCAGCGTGTACAGCAGCTCCTCGTCGCTGAGCCGGTCGCCGTCCTCGTCGCGCACCCGGATCAGCTCGGTGGTCAGGTCGTCGCCGGGGTGTTCGCTGCGGTGGGCGATGAGCGCGGGCAGGACCGTGCCGATCTGCTGCTGCACGGACGCGGCGTGCTCCGGACTCGGATCGGTGGTGTCCATGATCGCCGCGATGAGCCGACGGGTGTCCTCCCGCATCTCGTCCGGCACACCGAACAGGTCGCAGATGATGCGCAGGGGCAGCGGATGGGCGAGGCCCGCCTTCACGTCCACCACGCCACCGTCGGCACCGGCCGCCGCGAGTGCGTCGAGCAGTTCGGCCGTGACCGCCTCGACCTGCGCACGCATCGCCTCGGTGCGCCGGTGCGTGAAGCTGGGCGAGACCAGCTTGCGCAGCCGCGTGTGATCGGCGCCGTAGGTGGAGAGCATGTTGACCACGCCCACCCAGCCCAGTATCCAGCCCCAGGAGGGGTGTTCCCCGATCTCCGGCCACAGTTTCCAGTGCCGGCGGGGGTCCTTGCTGACCTGCGGGTCGAGGATCAGCTGCTTGAGCACGTCGTAGCCGGTCGGCGCCCAGGCGGGTATGCCGCCGGGCAGCTCCACCGGCACGACGGGACCGAGGGCGCGCAGCCGGGCGCTCTCGCCGGGAATGTCGGCGCCGAACGGGTCGATGACAAAGCGGTCGATGCGGTCGGTCACGGTCACGGGCGGTCTCCTGGCTGGTCGGGGGAGCGAGGGGTGAAACGCACGGGCAGCGCGGTGAGCGACCGGTGGAAGGGACCCGGCCGCCAGGTCAGACGTTCACGGGGCAGGACGGGCTGCAGATCCGGCAGCCACTGGGTGAGCCGCTCGATCGCCTCGGTGGCGATGAGCAGCGTGTGCTGCTTGACCGGACAGGCGTGCGGGCCGGCCGACCACGACAGGTGCGAGGCGTCGCCCGGGTGCCGGCCGGCACCGTGCTCCTGCTCGGCGAAGTACGCCAGCGCCCCGTAGGAGATGACCACCGGCACCGCGGCCCGGATCCACACGCCGTGGAAGGACAGCGGTCTGCGGGCGAAGTGGATGCCGTAGTTGGCCAGCGGCGTCTCGTGATGCAGGACCTCCACGACCGCGTCCGTCACGGGACGGGCGCCGCTCGTCAGGGTGGAGTAGTAGGCGGGGTTGCCGAGGATCCGCGACAACGCGTTCGACACCAGGTTCGCGGTCGGTTCGTGCCCGGCGCCGAGGGTGAGGAACACCTGCCAGGTGACTTCCTCCGGGGTGAGCCCGGCCGGATGGTCCAGCAGTCGGCTCGGCAGGTCGTCGCCGCGTTCCTCGGCCTTGGCCGCGATCAGCTCCAGGACGTACCCGCCGAACTCCGCCTCGCCCTCGGCCGCCTGCGCGCCGCCCTCCATCATCTTGCCCAGGGCGGCGTTGAGCCGGTCGCTCTGGCTGTCCGGCAGCCCGAACAGGCTGTTGAACACCAGGGCCATCAGCGGCCGGGCGAAGTCACCCACCAGGTCGGCCTCGCCCCGCGGCCCGAACCGGCTCACCAGCACATGCACCGCCCGGTGCACCCGCGCCCGCAGATCGTGCGGCTCGACCAGGTCGAAGGTGTCGATCAGGGAGGTGCGGTAGCGACTGTGCGCGGCACCGTCGGCGAACAGGGTGTTGGGACGCCAGCGCATCATCCCCAGGACCGGCGAGTCGTCGGCGACGGTGGCCTCCCACGGCCGGGGGTCGTGCGAGAACGTCTCGGTGTCGTGCAGCAGGTCCAGCGCGGCCCGCCGGTCCGTGACGACGTACGCCGGCACACCCGGCGCGAGTTCCGCCCAGCCGATCGGGCCCTGCTCGCGCAGGTCGGCGTAGTAGCGGTACGGATCCAGTGCGAAGCCGTCCTCCCACAGCCGCACGGGCACCGAACGGGAGAAGGTCTGCTGGGCAGGGGGATGGGTGGTCACCGGTGCTCCGGAGGGTGGCGGTCGATCAGATGCTGGACCAGGGCGAGCAGCGCGTCGATGGAGGAGTCCTTCTCCCGGGCGTCGCACGTCACCATCGGCGTGTCCGCCTCCAGGTCCAGGGCGGCGCGCAGCTGTTCCTCGGTGTGATGGCGGGGTGCGTCGGGGAAGGCGTTGAAGGCGACCGCGTACGGCAGGCCGCTCTCCTCCACCAGACCGAGCACGTCGAACGAGGCGTCGACACGGCGGCTGTCCACCAGAACGAGCGCGCCGAGCGCCCCGTGGGCGATGTCGTCCCACAGCGACCGGAACCGCTCCTGCCCGGGCGTGCCGAACAGATACAGCACGATCCCGCCGGGCAGGCTGATCCGGCCGAAGTCGATGGCGACCGTGGTCGTCGACTTCTCCCGCACCCCGGCGAGATCGTCCACCTGCGCGGACGCCTCGGTGAGCTCCTCCTCGGTGTGCAGCGGGCGGATCTCGGAGACGGAGTCGATGAGGGTCGTCTTGCCCACCCCGAACGGTCCCGCGACCAGGATCTTTACCAGGTCGCGGGCGCTGTCCGGCAGGTGGATGCCGCTAGTTGTGCTTGAGGGCGCGCAGGCCATCGGCCACTCTCTCCAGCAGGTCGGGGTCGAACCGTTCGGCGGGCGGGATCGGCGCGCGGGCGAGCACCAGGTTCCGGTCGATGAGGCCGCCGGCCAGCACCCGCACCGCGGAGACCGGCAGCCGGAGCAGCGCCGCGGCCTCCACCACCGTCAGCGATCCGCCGTCCAGCTCCTCCAGCAGGGCCAGTTGGGCGGCCGGCAGATCGCCGGGCGCCGGCTCGCCGGTGCCGGTGAGCACCGACAGCCGCTCCAGCTGCGGACGGCTCGGCCGGGCCACGCCGCCGGTCGACAGATACGCGGGAACCAGGGGGCGGCCGCCGGGGCGGCCGGTCATGCCGACGCGCCGCCGTCGGCTCCCCGGGGCGCGGCGGCCATCGCCTTCTCGCCGAGCCGCGCCACCTGCGAGTGCACCCGGTGCGCCAGCAGGTCCAGACGCACCTCGGCGTCCCCGTATGCGGCGACGACCGTGCCGTGGTCCGTCGGCACGATCAGCACATAGCCGTGGTCGGACTCGATGACCACCTGGCGCACCTCGGCCCGCTCCCGGTCGGCGAACGCCGCCGCGGCCGTTCGGCAGGCGCCCTGCACGGTGCTGGTGATGGCCGCCACCCGCTCGGCCGACGGCCGGGTCAGCGCGTCGGTGTACCCGGTGACGAGCCCGTCCCGGGTGAGCAGAACGGCGGCCACGACATGCGGTACCTGCAGGATCGGTTCGAGCACCCATGCCGTGTCGCCCGCATCGCGGCTGGTCATCGAGCCGCTCCCCCTTCGTAGTCGGTCATTGGTCGGTCGTCTCCGTGTCGTCGGCGGTTGCCTCGGCCCCCCCGTGCCTGGGCCTCCCCACCGGTGGCCCCGGTCCCGGAGCGCGCCGCCGCGGTACCGGACTGCAGGGCGCCGAGGGCGGCCGCGGCCTCCTCGGGCCGGCGCGCCGGTCGCCGGGGCACGGGCGTGTCGGGGGCAGTGGCACGGCTGCGGCGGCGCCGCTGCGGGAGCCCTCCTGCGTCCCGTGGACCGTCGTGCTCGGACACGACACCGTCGGCGTCGTCGTCCTGCTCGATGCCGTACGCGTGGGCCGGGGCGGATGTGCCGGCCTCGCCGGTCCCGGCCTCCTGCTCTCGGCGGGTCGACCGCGGGGCGCTGGCCGCCGGCGGACGCTCCTCGGGGTCGATACGGCTGAGCAGATGGCTGTCGACCAGCAGCACCGCGCGCACGCCCCCGTACGGGGAAGGCGAGGAGAGGTCCACGCTCAGGTCGAACTGCCGGGTGAGCTGGCCGATCGCGGCCAGGCCCATCCGGGGCGGATCACCGAGGTCGGTCAGCAGGATCGGCTCGGAACCGGCCACCAGCCGCTGGGCGCGGGCCCGTTCGTCCTGGGTCATGCCGAGGCCGGCGTCGTCGATCGTGACGCAGACGCCGTGGTGGACGTGCTCCAGGTTGACCGTCACGTCGGTGTCCGGCGCGGAGTGCCGCAGCGCGTTGTCCAGGAGCTCCGCGACGATGATCGCGACCGGCTCGACGGCGTGCGACACCAGGGCCGTGCCCGCCGCGAGATGGTTGTGCACCCGCACCCGGTGATAGCCCGCGAGCCGGGCCTGACCGCCGGTCACCGCGTCGACCAGGTGGGACTCCTCACGGGCGAGCCCCACCCAGGCCCCGCACACCACCGCGGCGATCTGCGCCCGGCGCAGCGACTGTTCGTTCTCGTGGTCCAGTTCGAACAGGGTCTGTGCCAACTCAGGGTCGTCGTACTGCTGTTGCAGTCCGCGCAGGGCGTCCTGCAGCCGGTACAGGGCCGCCTGGATCTCCCGGGTCGCGCCACGCATCCCGGCCTGGGCCGCCGCGTCGATCCGGGTGCGCTGGCCGGTCAACTCCAGGCGCAGGGCGGTGAGTACGTCGTCCAGGGCGCCGCCGAGTGGTGTGTCGGCGAAATGCGGATGCCGCGGACCCGGCACCGCGACATGCGGATGGGCCAGCTGCCGCGCGGCCGCGGGAACGCGCTGCGCCGCGAGATACCCGACTTCCGCGATGAACGCCTGGAGAGTACCGTCGAGTTGGCGACGCAGCGCGGCGATCTCGGCCTGCTGCAGGGCCTGTTGCCGGCGGGACCGGAGCAGCCCGCCGCCGAGGGCCAGCGCGGACAGTGTGCCGGCGGCCAGACCGCCGACGACCAGGTCCGGTAATTCGATCATCGAATGGGTTCCAGGAGAAGTCGGGCAGGACGGGATCGGAAGCCCCTGTCATGAGGGCACGCGCAGCACACTACAACCGGCAGCGACCGTTCTTGCACGATGCGATCAGACTTGGGGTCAAAACCGCCCTCTCTCCGATCACTTCTGTGGCAATTGTCGGAATTGCCATATTCAGCAGGCGAGTTGAGGTCGCAGAGTCCGGCTGTGCGGTGCCGGGCGACCGGGGTTACTCCGAACGGGGGGTACGCTCACCCGGTCCGGTGAGTGCCGGCGTGTTCGCGTACCACCGGTGCGGCCTCGGGCGTTGCCCTCGGCATGGACCGACCTTCCCGGGCGCCGCGGCGCCGGCCGGCAAGCGATCCCGTACCCGGCCCCTATGCCCAACTGACCGGTGGGGGCTGGTGCCGCCCGCTGATCTACGCCCAACTCGTCGCTCAGTGGCGGGCCGAGGGGCGGTGCGTGCCTGCCCATCCGGAAGTCCAGTGGGTCTCCTTCGCCGCCCTGCCGGCGAGGACCTGCAGAGCGGAGCGGCGCTCCTGAGGCGCTACTGGCCGCACAGGGGCTCCAGCACGGAGAGCGTGCCGTTCGCCTGACGCAGGGCGAGCTCCAGGGTGGCGGGTGCGTGCAGCGCCCCGGTCCCGTCGGGCGGGATCAGCCACTCCAGGAACCGGGCCGACCGGTACGGCGGAGGAACCGCCACCCAGGACCCCTTGCCCGCGTGCCGCAGACCGGCGCCGATCCACCGGCTGTCCGGGTCCGGCGGCAGGAAGAACCCCACCCGGTGTGCGGCGGTGTCCACCAGTGTCGGACCCGGAATCGGCAGCGAGGGCCGCCACAGCAGATCGAGGGTGAACAGGCCCAGCTGATCAGGGACGGTCAGTACGTCCCAGAAACGCCCGGCCGCCAGGAGAGCGACACCGTCGCCGCTGTCCCACTCCCGCTTGCACTCCTTGGGGTCCGGCGCGGCGGCGGCCAGCCACTCCACTCCGCGCGTCCAGATCAGATCGCTCATGTTCCGCTCCGGAGGATCTCCGTCGGCTGCATGCCGACCAGGCATATGCATGCTTGTAGATATTTCTATCCGGCGGAAGGGGTGGCGCGGCTGGCGTTTGGGGCGGTTCCGTTCGACGGTCGGGCGTGCGCTCGACATGCCCCGGGTCGATCCGCTCCGGCCGTGTGTACGGCGGGCAGCGGGGTACCCGTGCCGCGCTGACGTACTCGCCTCGGCAGAGCGAAGGAGGAGGCCCGCATGACCAGCGGCACGGAGACCGGCGGCGTGACCGGCACGCCGGACAAGGACTACAACCTGATCTGGTACGTGGAGGCATGCCTGAGCAACGCGCTGCGCCTGGAGACCTACATCCAGGACGCCGAACGCGACAAGGACACCGAGGTCGTGGACCTGTTCCGCAAGGCCCAGGCGGACAGCCGCAAGGGCGCCGAACTGGGCAAGGCACTGCTGCGCAGCAGGCTCGACGGCGGCTGACACCGGTCCGCCGCAAGACCGGGGCCCGGACACCGGCAGGCCGACGCCGGTGTCCGGGCCCCGGTGCCGCCGTACGGCCGTCAGCCGGTCACCTCACGGCAGCGGCTGTTCGGCCCAGATGACCTTGCCGCCGGGCAGGTAGCGCGTGCCCCAGCGCTCGGCGAGCTGTGCGACGAGAAACAGACCCCGCCCGCCCTCGTCGGTCATCGCCGCGTACCGCAGATGGGGCGCGGTGCTGCTGCTGTCGAACACCTCGCAGATCAGGCTCCGGTCGCGCAGCACCCGTACGCGGATGGGGGTACCGCCGTACCGGATCGCGTTGGTGACCAGCTCACTCAGGATCAGCTCCGTGGTGAACGTCAGGTCCTCGAGTCCCCACTCCGTCAGCCGCCGGATGACGGAGGCGCGTACCTCCGCGACGGCCGCCGGATCGGACGGCACGTCCCAGGCGGCGACCCGGTCGGGCCCGAGCGCCCGCGTGCGCGCGACGATCAGGGCGACGTCGTCGCTCGGCCGGGCCGGCAGCCGGGAGTCCAGCACGGCCCGGCAGGTGTCCTCGGGCGACGTGCCGGCCTCTTCCAAGGCGGTGCGCAGCAGCTCCAGGCCGACGTCGATGTCGTGCTCCCGGTCCTCGACGAGCCCGTCGGTGTAGAGGACCAGTCGGCTGTCCTCGGCCACTTCCACGTCGGCCGTCTCGAACGGCAGGCCGCCGACCCCGAGCGGGGGGCCGGCGGGCACGTCGAGGAACTCCACGCCGCCGTCGGGCCGGACCAGCGCGGGCGGCGGATGACCGGCTCGGGCGATCGAACAGCGCCCCACGACCGGATCGTAGATCGCGTACAGGCAGGTGGCGCCCGTGACCGGGGCGCTGCCGCCGTCCGCCGCATCGCCCTGGTCGGCCTCGTCCTGGTCGATCCGGGCGACCAGCTCGTCGAGCAGCCCGAGCAGTTCGTCGGGGGCGAGGTCGAGGGCGGAGAAGTTGTGCACCGCCGTGCGCAGGCGCCCCATGGTGGCGGCGGCGTGCAGCCCGTGGCCCACCACGTCGCCCACGACGAGGGCGACCCGGGCGCCGGACAGGGGCAGTACGTCGAACCAGTCGCCGCCGACGCCCGACTGCGCGGGCCGATACCGGTAGGCGATGTCCAGGGCGCTCTGCTCGGGCAGGCTGCGCGGCAGCAGGCTGCGCTGCAGTGTCACCGCCATGCTGTGCTCGCGCGTGTAGCGGCGGGCGTTGTCGATGGAGACCGCGGCGCGGGCGACGAGTTCCTCCGCGAGGGCCTGGTCTTCCGCGTCGAACGGTTCGGGATTTTCCTTGCGCCAGAACGTGACCACGCCCAGGATCAGGGAGCCCGCCCGCAGCGGCGCGGTGATCAGCGAGTGGATGCCGTACTGAAGGGTCTGTGCGGTGCGCTCGAGGTCCTGCGCCTGCCAGCCCTGTGCCTCCCGCAGCCGCGGCTCGATGATCGCCCGGCCGGCGAGCACACTGCGGGCCTGCGGCGAGGACGGGACGAACCGGATCCGCCGGCCCACCGGATACAGCGGCGGGTCCGTCCGTATGCCGGCGAAGGCGGTGCGGCGCAGCTCCGTCCCGGGTTCGGGCTGCTCACCACCCAGCACGGCGTCGAACAGATCGACGGTGGCGAAGTCCGCGAACCGGGGCACCGCCAGCTCCGCCAGTTCCTCGGCGGTACGGGTGACATCCAGGCTCGTCCCGATGCCCGCACCGGCGGCGTACAGCATGTCGAGGCGTTCCCGCGCCACCTCCGCCCGGCCGGACAGGGCCCGCAGCTCCGTCGAGTCACGCAGGGTCGCGACGCTGCCGGGCGGGCCGCCCCGCAGATCGGTGGGCCGCTGGTTGACCGCCAGCAGTCGGTCCTTGACCAGGTGGACCTCGTCCGTGGCCACCCGTCCCGACGCCAGCAGTTCGGCGGTCTCCGGCTCCAGGCCGAGGTCGCGGACATGGCGACCCTCGGCGTCGTCGGGCAGGCCGAGCAGTCGGCGCGCCTCGTCGTTGGCGAGCAGCAGCCCGCCGTCGCCGCCGACGATGAGCACACCCTCCCGCACCGCGTGCAGCACCGCGTCGTGGTGCTCGTACATGCGGGTCATCTCGCGCGGTCCCAGCCCGCGGGTCTGCCGCAGCAGCCGTCGGCTCACCAGTGCCGTGCCCGCGGTGGCGACGACCAGCGCCCCGGCCGCCGAGAACAGCACCATCGGCAGCTGCCGGTTGGCCGCACCTCCCACGTGCTCGGTGGTGATGCCGGCCGACACCAGGCCCACCACCTTCCCGTCGCCGTCCTTGACGGGCACCACGGCCTGCACCAAATGGCCGATGGTGCCGTCGATCTCCTCGGTCACACTGCGCCCGGCCAGCGCCGGTGCGATGTTCCCGACGAAGCGCTTGCCGATGCGGTCCGGCAGCGGATGGGTGTAGCGGATCCCGTCGGTGTTCATGACAACGATGAAGTCGACGTGGGTCGCCTCGCGGGCCGCCTCCGCCCGCGGCTGCAGAACGGCTGTCGGATCCGGACTCCTCAGCGCATCCAAAGTCCCCGGGGCGTTGGCGAACGTCTCGGCGACGGCGAGCGACCGGTTGCGGGCCTCCTGGGTGCTGTCGTAGCGGCCCTGCAGCACCAGCGCCACCACCGCCACGACCACCAGCAGCAGCACGATGACGACCTGGAGGACGAAGACCTGCCCGGCGACACTGCGCCCGGTCAGCACCGACCGCACCCCCGCCGCCGGGCCCCGCCCCGGGCGTCCGTTCTCCCGTTGCTTCCGGTCCGGCGAGCCGTCCGGCCCCGACCGCGCCCGCCACTCGCGCACGAACAGCTTCCGCGCAGGCGTGCGCTGGTCGCGCACTGCGCGGAGAGCACTGGTGGACTGAGTCCGGGATGGACCCAATTGTCGGACCATGTGCCCTGTCTACACTGCCGAGCCCCGGGAGGCGAGAGACGTCACGCAGTGTGGCGGAGCGTACGCATGTCGGCCGGACATCAGTATGAGGGCCCGGCGCGGCGGGCCGCCAGCAGCAGCGCGATGTCGTCGTGCCGGTCGACGGCATGCCGGGCCGTGACGGTGAGCCGCTCCACGACGGCCGCCAGCGGGCGGCCGCCCGGCCGCCCGGCCGTTGCGCCCGCCTTGGCCAGGGCCACCCGCAGCGCGGTGATCCCCTCGTCGATGTCGCAGCCGGGCCGCTCGACGAGACCGTCCGTGTACAGCGCCAGCACGGCGCCGGGATCCATCGGCAGCTCCGTCACCGGATACCGGGCGAGCGGATCCACCCCGAGCACGACCCCGCCGGGGAGGTCCAGGACGTGCGTGCGGCCGTCCGCGTACCGCAACAGGGGCGGCGGATGACCGGCGCGGGCGACCCGGGCCAGGCCGGTGACGGGGTCGAGGCGGACGTAGCAGCAGGTCGCGAACTGGCTCGGCTCCAGGTCGATGAGCAGGTGATTGGTGCTGCTCATGACCTCGTCGGGAGGCCGGTCGTCGAGCGCGAACGCCCGCACCGCACTGCGCAGCTGGCCCATGGTGGCGGCTGCCTGCACACCGTGTCCCTGGACGTCGCCGATCACCAGGGCGATGCCGTCCCCGGCCTCGACGACGTCGTACCAGTCCCCGCCCACGTCCATGCCCTGGGTACCGGGCAGATAGCGGCCCGCGGTCTCCACCCGGGGGTGGTCGGGCAGCCGCCGGGGCAGCAGGGCCCGCTGGAGCCCGCGGGCCAGCGCGGCCTCCGTCTCGTAGCGCTGCGCCTTCTCCATGGCGTGCGCGATCAGCCCGGCGAGCGCGGTCAGGACGGTGCGCTCCTCGGTGCTGAAGCTGCGGGGCCGGTCGAAGCCGAGGATGCAGGAGCCGACCGGCCGTCCGGAGGCGATCAGCGGGAGGAAGGCGCGGGCTCCCTCGGTCGCGTCGAGGGGGATGCCGGGGTAGGCGGCCGACAGCGCCTGCATCGAGTCGAAGAAGAACGGCTGGCCGGTGGTCAGCGTCTCGACGCCGGGCAGCCGGGCGCTGAGGCTCACGCCCTCGAACGGTGCGAGGAACCCCGGCGGGAACCCGGTCTCCCAGGCCAGATAGAGGTGCCGTTCCTGCAGCAGGTAGATGGCGAGCCGACGGCCGCCGAACGCGGGCAGCAGCTCCTGCGTGACCACCGCGGAGACCTGCCGGGCGGTGGCCGCCTCGGTCAGGGCGATGGCGAGGACGATCGGCCGGTGGACCGGTGAGCTCGCGGCCACTTCGGCATCGGAGGCGTCGGCGGACGCCGGAGCGGGCGTGGGGACGGCAGGAGCCTCCGTCCCCCGGCTCGCCGGGGCGACGGTGCAGGTCAGGATGTCCGGTCCCGGATGGACGGACACGGCCAGCCAGTCACCGCCGTTTCGATCGTGCAGCTCTTCCGCACGGCCGGACCGCCGGACGTGGAAGTGCACCGGGTCGGGAGACAGCAGGGCCGCGCGCAGATGGTCCTCGCAGGCCGCCTCGCCGAGCCACGGCACACCCTCCCACAGGGGCCGGCCGAGGAACCGCGCCCGCGGCTCGCCGAGGAGTTCGGCGGCACGCGGATTGGCGTAGCCGATCAGTCCCAGCCGGTCCAGGCAGAAGACACCCTGGGGGAGCTGGTCGGCCGCGGCGTCGGCCGTCGAGGCCGCGTCGAGCACGATCCCGCCGACGGGGTACGGAGCACCGGCGGCGGGCCTGCGGTCGGTGACGTCCGGGTTCCACAGCTCCACCAGCCGCGGCGCGCCGTCGGAGGTGTGCAGGTGCACAGGTGCGGGCGGCGGCCCGCCACGGGACGCCTGGCACAGCAGCTCCAGGAAGCGATCCGCCTCGCCCGGGGCCACGGCCCCGGTCAGGGTCGCGGCGGGGCTGGGCAGGCCCTCGGCCGGCAGCCGCAGCAGGGCTCGCGCGGCATCGTCCGCGGTGACGACATCGGTTGCCGGGTCCCAGGTGAAACGCCCGATCCGGACCGGTGCCAGCCGGGTGCCGGGCGGCCGTACGCACAGCGGCTCGTCGTCCCACACGAGCGGTTCCCCGTCCTCCTTCAGGCGCCGCACGGCCACCCCCAGATCCTCGGCCAGCTCCGCCAGACGGTCCCGTTCGGCCAGCACCTCGGTGGCGTCCGAGGCGGTCGGCCGCAGCACGGTCAGCACGCCGTAGGGTCCCTCCTTCCCCGGGACGGGTACACAGATCGTCCCCAGGGGGAACGGCAGACCGGCCGCGAACTGGGGGTAGCGGCGCATGGCCTCCGTGACATTCGGCAGCACCACCTGCACGCCCAGCCGATAGGCGTCGGCGACCGGGAACCGGCGGTGCGCGTGCAGCCGCCACCAGGGCCGGTACAGGCGCCCGGGCAGCCCCACCAGCACGGCC
This sequence comes from Streptomyces sp. F001, assembly GCF_004187715.1. GTDB lineage: Bacteria > Actinomycetota > Actinomycetes > Streptomycetales > Streptomycetaceae > Streptomyces > Streptomyces flavusporus. The sequence continues at coordinate 373,051 of NZ_QZWF01000002.1, forward strand.
AGCCGCAGAACGCCGGGGGCGCCGGAGGACAGGTAGATCCCCGCGGCGCGCCCCTCGGTGGCGCGGATCGCCTCGGCCGCGGCGTCGGCCAGCAGCGTGGCCAGCCGTCCGGGCTCTGCGTTCCGGCCCTCGACGCTCCCAGTCATCGGCCCTACCTCGTCCGTGCGCGCCGTCGCGCAGGCGGCACAGCAAGAATGCGCCACGAGGACCCCTGCCCGCACCCGGGCGGGCGCGAACGCGGGAGCGTACGGAAATGGGATGCCACAGCGACCCCGTCCCGTCAGGGCGCTTTGCCGGAACGGCAACGGGCCTCGCCCCTGTGCCGCCGACGGCCGGATGATCGAGGAACACCGGCGGCGGACGGCACGGGGCCGCGTCCCCCTCTCCGCCGACACCGGACGACCCGCTCACCGCTTCGGGAGGAACCATGCCGCACTCGTCCGCCGACGGCCTCACCCACCGTCTGGTGCCCTCACCCGCCGGCCGGATCCACCTGGTGGAACAGGGCAGCGGACCGCTGGTGCTGCTCGTGCACGGGTTCCCCGAGGGCTGGTACTCCTGGCGTCACCAGCTGCCCGCCCTGGCGGCGGCCGGCCACCGAGCGGTGGCGATCGACGTCCGCGGCTACGGCCGCTCCTCCCGGCCGGACCCCGTGGACGCCTACCGGATGCTGGAGCTGGTGGCGGACAACGTGGCCGTGCTGGAGGCCCTGGGCGAGCGGTCCGCCGTGATCGTCGGGCACGACTGGGGCGCGACCATCGCCGCCACCTCCGCGCTGCTCAGGCCCGATGTGTTCCGCGCCGCCGGACTGCTCGGTGTGCCCTACAGCCCGCCCGGTGGGCCGAAGCCGAGCGACGTCTTCGCCGCCATGGGCGGGACGGAGGAGTTCTACGTCTCCTACTTCCAGCAGCCCGGCCGGGCCGAGGCGGAGATCGAGCCCGACGTACGCGGCTGGCTGGCCGGCATCTACGCCGCCCTGTCCGCCGACACCATGCCGGATCCCGGCGCTCCCGACCCGCACTTCGTCGGACCCGGTGGCCGGCTGCGCGACCGGTTCCCGGCCGAGCGGCTTCCCCACTGGCTCGAAGAGCACGAACTCGACGTCTTCGCCGGGGAGTTCGAGCGCACCGGCCTGAGCGGTGCGCTCAACCGGTACCGGAACATGGACCGGGACTGGGCGGACCTCGCAGGCCATCACGGCGCGCCCCTCACCCAGCCCTCCCTGTTCGTCGGCGGAGCCAGGGACGCCTCCGTCACCTGGCTCGCCGACGCGATCGAGGCGTTCCCCGACACACTGCCCGGCCTGGTCGCCTCGCATCTCCTCGACGACTGCGGCCACTGGGTCCAGCAGGAACGCCCCGAGCAGGTCAACCGGATCCTCACGGACTGGCTCGCCGGGCTCGCCGGCTGACGCCTCGGGGCGCCCCTCAGGAACCGTGCAGGGTGTGCTTGGCGAGTTCGTACGCCGGGAGCATCGCCTCGTGCTCCTCGGTGTCCATCCCACCGAGGTGCAGGACGACCGGGCCGTCCGGGGTGGTGACGGCGAGCGCGCGCTCCTTCTTGGTCTCCTCCAGCAGTTCGCTGGTGTAGAGGTACTCCACTTCGGCGCCGGTGAGACCGCCCGCCTCGAAGGAGCCGTACTTCTCCTTGCTCACCCCGTCCTCGGCTGCGACGAAGGCTTCGAGGACGGTGCGCGCGTCGTCGTCGCCCGGCTCGCCGGTCCAGACACGGAGGAAGCCGATGTTCCCGGCGGGCTTGGCGTCCACCTCGCAGGCGGCGGTGACCGGGCCCTGCCGGAGGAGGGCGTCGGCCAGTTCCTCCGCCGTCCCGCCGGCAGCGGCGTCGACGGACTCCGCCGCCCAGTCCTCGGCGATGTCGAACGTCACCGGCAGCTCGCAGGCCGATCCCTCGGCGCCGATGGTGCCGCCGCTCCTGGCGACATCGCCGTTGCCGCCGGCCGCGTCCGCCGACGCCGACGTGCTCGCGGGGGCCTCGTCCTCCCCGTCCGCGCAGCCCGCCAACAGCCCTGCCACCAACGCCACGTGGACCAGCCCCCGCCACGCGTTCCCCGCCCCGACCTGCACCGCACCGTCTCCTCTCGGTTGAGGCGGGTCACTGTATCCCCTTGTCACCGTGCCAGAGCCGCCCGCGCCGTCTCCACCGCCTGCACGGCGTAGGTCCGGCCGAACAGGACGGTGTGGACGAGGAGGGGGAAGAGCTGGTGGAGGCCGATGCGGTCCCGCCAACCCTCCGCGAGCGGGGCCGTTTCCTGGTAGCCGTCGAGCACCTGGTCCAGGTGGGGGCAGCCGAAGAGGTGGAGCATGGCCAGGTCGGTCTCCCGGTGGCCGCCGTGCGCGGCGGGGTCGATGAGCCAGGCCTGTCCGTCCGCGCCCCACAGCACGTTGCCGTTCCACAGGTCGCCGTGCAGCCGGGCGGGCGGCTCGGCCGGGCCCGCGAGCCCGGGGAGCCGCTCGCAGACCTGATCGACCACGGACGCCTCGGCGGGCCGCAGCGTCCCCTCGTCCACGGCGCGGCGGAGACAGGGGAGGACCCGGTGCTCGGCGTACCAGGTCGGCCAGTCGTCACCGGGGACGTTGCGCATCGGGGCGAGTCCGATGGATGCCTCCCCGGGACCGCCGGGTGGCGGTGCACCGAACGCCGCCGCACCACGGGCGTGCAGGGCGGCCAGGTCCCGGCCGAACCGGATCGCCGCCTGGCCGCTGGGTCGGCCGGCCGGGACCCGTTCGGTCACCAGCCACTCCCCGTCATGACCATGCACGGCCGGTACGCGGACCGTGCCCGCCTCGCCCAGCCAGCGCAGCCCGGCGGCCTCGGCCCCCGCGCCTCCCGGCGCGTCCTGGCGTTTCACGATCACCGTCTGCCCGCCGACGAGGGAGACCTCGGCGAGCGTGCCGGACAGCGCACGGACACCGGTCGCTTCACGCCCGGTGATCCTCGCCGCTGCCGTGTCGGGTCCTTCGCGCACGGCGACCACGGTACGACAGCATGCGGCGGTCCGGAGAGAGCCGAACTTTGCCGTATCGGCAAAGCCGGTTGTCGCCGGAGCGGCGGTGATCCAGGCTCGGTCACGAGGGCGCCGAACCCGGCACACGGCGCCCCTGACCGAGCGGACGACCAGGAGGCACCATGCCCGAACTCCCCGCGCCCACCCAGCCCGCAGAGTTCTGGGAGACCCGCTACCGCGACACCGACCGTGTCTGGAGCGGCCGCCCGAACCAGCTGCTCGTACGAGAGGCCGCCGGCCTGAAGCCGGGCCGCGCCCTCGACCTCGGATGCGGCGAGGGCGGGGACGCCATCTGGCTGGCGTCCCGCGGCTGGCACGTCACCGGCGTCGACATCTCGGCCACCGCCCTCGAACGCGCCGCCCTGCACGCCGCCGGCGCAGGAGTCGGCGACCGCACCGGTTGGGAACGCCACGAGCTCGGCGAGACCTTCCCCGAGGGCTCCTTCGACCTCGTGAACGCCCAGTACCTGCAGTCCCCGGTGGGGCTGGACCAGGAGTGGATCCTGCGGCGCGCCGCCGACGCGGTCACGGACAAAGGCACGCTGCTGATCGTCATGCACGGCGGCTGGCCGTCCTGGCAGACCGAGCCGCCCTTCGACGCCGTCTTCCCCACGCTCGACGGGGTGCTGGCCGAACTGGCGCTGCCCGACGGGGAGTGGGCCGTCGAGACGGCGGAGACGGTACGACGTACGAACGTCTCCCCGGACGGCCAGGAAGGCTTCCGGGACGACCACGTGTGGCGGCTCCGGCGACGCTAGGGCCTGTCCGGCGGATCATGCCGGAATCGCCGGGCCTGGCACGCCCATCTGCGGCGTTGTCGTCGGTCGCCGATGCTCCGCATCGACTCCCTCCTCCGCCTTGCAGCTGGACGCACCAGGCCCCGCTCACCTGCGCCGATCAGTCACCGCCCGTTGGAGCCGGCCTGATCCGCCGGACAGGCCCTAGTCGCCGGGCGTGGGCGCGTGCTCGGGGAGGAGGCCGGCTGCCTTGACGGCCCGCCAGAAAACTGGCGGCACCGGGTGGTTGAAGAAGTCCACGCTGCCGGTCACCTCGTCGGGCGAGCGTGCGCCGACCACCACACTCGTGACGGCGGGATGCCCGAGCGGGAACTGCACCGCCGCCGCCAGCAGCGGCACGTCGAACGCCCGGCACACCGCCGCCCAGGCCCGCACCCGCCACAGGAGCCGCCGCGGAACGGCCCCGTACCCGTGCAGCGCCCCAGGGCGGGGGTCGGCGAGCAGTCCGCCCTGGTAGACACCCGCCGCCATGACCGCGACGCCCCGCTCGGCGCACAACGGCAGCAACTCGTCCAGGCCGGACTGATCGAGCAGGGTGTAGCGGCCGGCCAGCAGCACGCAGTCGGGCCCGGGCGGGGCGGCCTCGCGCAGGAAACGCACGGCCACGGGTGCATGGTTGACGCCGATCGACACCGCCCCGACGGTGCCCGCGTCCCGCAGATCGGCCAGCGCACGGTAGGCCTCGCGCACGGCGGTCGGGAAGTCCTCGTCGGGATCATGGACGTGCACCACGTCGACCCGGTCGAGCCGCAGCCGCGCCAGGCTCTCCTCGATGCAGCGCAGGACCCCGGCGTACGAGTAGTCCAGCCGGGGCCCCAGACCGGGCGGAGGGTTCGCCCAGATCGGCTGGGTGTCGGGCCCTCCCGGCTCGATGATGCGCCCCACCTTCGTGCACAGGACGTACGCCTCGCGCGGCCGGCTCGCCAGCGCCGCCCCGGTGCGGGACTCCGAGCGCCCGTATCCGTACACGGGCGCCGTGTCGTACAGCCGTATCCCGGCCTCCCAGGCCGTGTCGATCACCGTGGCCGCCGTGTCCTGCGGGACCGGGGCGAAGAGCCCCCCACCGATGCCAGCCCCAACCCCAGCCGGCTGACCCGCAGCCCGGTGCGGCCCAGTGGCACCAGGTCATCCGCCCGCACGGCAGCTCACCTCAGAAACTCCGTGACGATTCCCACGAACCGCCCTCCGTCGTCAAGCCACGGAAAGTGTCCGGCCCCGGACTGGACGACCAGCTCGGCACCCGGAAACAACCCCTGGAACTCGGCCATGGCCCGCCGTGGAGCCGCCAGATCCACCTCCCCGGCGAGCAGCAGCACCGGCGACCCGAACCGTGCGAGTGCGGCACGTGTGGCTGCCGGATCGAAGGCGCCTTCCCCAGCGTAGGCCGCCGCGGCCCGAGCGTTGCGCTGCGCCTCCTCGGCGGCCCGATGCGCCCGGGCCGTTTCGTCCCAGCGGCCGTAGTAGAACGGCGCGATGGCCTGCCACGAGGCGGGGGTCGCCGGTCCGGCGACGATCGTCTCCAGCGCCGCGAACGCCTCCGGAAACCACGGCTCCGCCCGGCGCAGCTGAGCCGCAGCCCGCCGGTCGTCGCCGGTGACCGGGATCCCGACGGCGATGACGCTCGGAGTCACCAGCACGAGCCGGCCGACGCGTTCCGGGTGGCGGGCCAGATACAGCGCCGCCAGATTGGCGCCGGCCGAATGCGCCAGCAGATCCATCCGCTGCAGGCCGAGGTGCTCGCGCAGTGCCTCCACGTCGTCGATCTGTCGGTCGCAGCGGTAGGAGCCGGGATCCCCGGGCTCCGCCGAGTCGCCGGTACCCCGGAGATCCAGCATGATCAGCCTGCGGTGCGCCGCCAGCCCGCCCAGGTCCCCGAGGTACGCGGAGGCCTGCATGGGGCCGCCGGGCAGACAGACCAGGGGAGGGCCGTCGCCGAGGACGTGGTGGGCGAGCTCGGTTCCGTCGTACGCGGAGAAGGCGGGCATGGCCGCGACCCTGTCACCGGCGTCCGGCCGCGGCAACTCGCTTTCCCGGCCCGAACAGGCCTGGGAGAGTGCCCGTGCCACGGCTTGCGCTTCGCCCCCGACGGGCAGGTCCTCCAGGGCCCGGCCGTGCGCCCCCTGGAGCCGCGGGACATCTGACGGCCCACCGACGGGCCGGCGTGTTTGGGTGTCGCGTTCCGGGCCACACGGTGCAGTGACATCGGAAAGTCGCTGGTGACTTGGAGTGAACCACTGTGGCGCGAGAGCAGAAGGCCAAGTCCAAGATGGAACAGGCCAAAGGGAAGGCCAAGGAGGCGATCGGCCGCGCAGTCGGCAACGAGCGCATGACGGCCGAAGGCAAGGCGGAACAAGCCAAGGGCGATGCGCGCCAGGCGAAGGAGAAGGGCAAGGACGTCTTCCGGCACGGATGAGTGCACGGCCGTCGGCGGGTTCCCCTGTGCTGTCGGGGAACCCGCCGCTCGTTCACGTTCGGCTCAGATACCGCAGGTGGGCGCCGACCAGTACTGGTCGGCGCGGTGGTCGACGTGCGTGTGGTCGTTGTGGCCGGGGTAGCCGGGGCCGAGGATGCCCCGGAAGCCGTGGTTGCGGGCCTGCTTGGCGAGGGTGCACAGGGAGTGCGGTCCGGCCCCGAGGTCGACGGCGTCGCCGTACAGATGACGGCTGTTGCTCGCGCCGCCCACGGCGCTGTTGCAGGCGTAGGACCTGAAGCCGCTGGTCACGGTGATCGGCTGGTCGCCCAGCGCGTGCCGCATGGCTTCCAGCTTCCACATGCTGCGCAGCGCGTTGGACTTGGCGGTCGCCGCGCTGACCGCGCCGCCGGACCAGGTGCTGTTGCAGTCGTTCAACTCGCTGTAGGAGAAGTGGATCGGGGTGCAGTCGTCGTCCTGCAGGGCGTACAGCTTGTTGAAGGTGTTCGGGCCCGCCACGCCGTCGGCCGTGAGGCCGTACGCCGACTGGAAGCGCTTGAGGGCGGCCGCCGTGGCCGGGCCGAAATCGCCGTCGACGGCCAGGACGGAGCCGTAGCCCGGATAGCCGCCGAGCCGGATCTGCAGCTGGGTGACATCGGCGCCCGAGGAGCCCTGCGAGAGTGTGCGGCTCCAGGTGTAGCAGCCGTCGGCGTGCGCGGTGCCCGCCGTCGCGAGCGTGCCCGCGCAGGCACCGGCCATGATCATGACAAAAGTGAGGACGAGTCTGACGGCGCGTGTGTACATACGGCCTCCATGCCGGGGGAGACGTGAGGTGGTGCCGAGCGTGAAGGGAGCCGTGACGCGCGTCAACCATGCGGGACGCCCTCGCTTGCCCGCAAGGCCGCGATCAGGCAGTTGCCTGGACGGTCACCGCCTGTTGACACGCCGTTCAGCGACAGGCGCGCCGGCCGCCCAGCGTGCCGAGCCAGGCACGGATCGCCTCGGCGGTCGTACCGGCGTCCTCCTCCTTCACGCTCCAGTGGTCGCCGGGCACGTCCACGCTGTCGTACGGTGCCGTCCCGGCCGCCGGCCAGTCCGCCGCCCACGTGGCGCGCCCGCCGTGGGTGCGCATTTCCGGCAGCGGCCGGGTGGCACGGACCAGCAGCGTCGGCAGGTCCAGCGGCTCGGGGCGCCGGCCGCGGGCCGTCCGGGTGTACGCGCCGAGCGCGGCCATCGCCATGTCGTCGACGGCGGCGTCGAACTGTTCGCCCAGTCCCAGGGGGAGGCGGGCAGGCAGGGAGAGCAGCCAGGGCTCCGCCTCCCGGTCCGGGGTGACGTGGTACGTGTCGACGAGACGAGCCCGGCCGGCGGTGTGGCTCACGGCACCGGCACGCCGCTCGGCGATCCCGTCGGGGCGCAGGCCCGGATCGCCGTGTACGGGCAGGACCGACCGGGCGAACGGCCGTTGTGGCTCGGTTCGCTGAAGTCCGACACCGGTCACACCCGGGCGGCCGCCGGGGTCGGTGGGGTCATCAAGTCCGTCCTCGCCATGCGGCACGGCAGGCTGCCCCGCACTCTGCACGCGGACGAGCCGTCACCCCGGGTGGACTGGTCGTCCGGTTCCGTGCGGCTGCTGACACGCGAACAGGAGTGGCGCCCGGTGGAGGGGCGGCCTCGCAGGGCCGGGGTGTCCGCCTTCGGAATCGGGGGACCAACGCGCACGTGATCGTGGCGGAGGCCGAGGTTCCCCCGGGCTCCGACGGGGAACCGGCACGAGCCGTCCCGCCGTTGCTGCTGTCCGGCGCGAGCCCGAAGGCGCTGGGTGACCAGGCCCGGCGGACCGCGGCGCTGCTGCGCCCGGCCCGAACTGTCCCTGCCGGACACGGCGCTCCCGCCGACACGCACAGCCGCAGCCCTGTCGTCGCCAGGGGCCGTGCGTCGTCCCGAGCCGCGGTCACCAGCAACCGGTACAGGGCCGGCACCCCGGCGACGACGGTGAACGGCTGCCCGCCGGGCGATCCGCGGCAGGGCGTCGGCCTCGGTGACGATCGCGACCGCCCCGCTGTCGTCGAGGAAGTACGCCGACTCCGCGTCCGTCGCCTGCTGGTCCAGCGGCACCCCGACCGCCCCGGCCCGCAGCACGCCCAGACAGCTCTCCACCAGCTCGACCCGATTGCCGAGATGCAACGCCACCCGGTCACCGCGGCGCACGCCCAGCCGCGCCAGATGCCCCGCGAACCACGCGGTCCGCCGCTCCAGTCCGGCGTAGCCGACACTTCGCCGGGCTACAGGTACTTTCCCGGCCGACGTCAGGCCCCCGGCGGTCAGTCCTGCGCGACCAGCGCCGGCGTCGACCTCGTCAGCACCTCGCCGCGGAAGAAGGCAGGGCTGCGCCACCGCATCACCGCCATGATCACCAGGCCCAGGGCCAGCAGCCCCACGCCGATGACGAACACCGACCCCACCCCCAGCACGGACGACCCGCTGCCGTACGCCGGGTCCCACATGTCGACGAGGGTCTTGGCGAACACGGCCGCCAGCAGCACCCCGCCGACGACCGGGAACAGCCCCTTGAACAGCAGGTCCCGCCCGGACCGCAGCAACTCCGTACGGAAGTACCAGACGCAGGCGAAGGCCGTCAGGGCGTAGTAGAAGCAGATCATCAGGCCGAGCGCGTAGATCGTGTCCACCAGCACGTGCTCACTGACCAGCGTCATCACGGTGTAGAACACCGCTGTCGCGACCCCGGCGGTGACCGTGGCGCGCCCCGGCGTACGAAAGCGCGGATGGACCCGGGCGTACGACGCCGGCAGCGCCTCGTACGTCGACATGGCCAGCACCGTACGGGCCACCGGGATGAACGTGGTCTGCAGACTGGCCGCGGCCGAGGCGAGCACGGCGAGGAACAGCAGGATCCCGAGCGCCGGACCCATCACCGGGCCGGCCAGTGCGGCGAAGACGTTGTCGGAGGTCTCGGGGTTGGCCAGCCCGAGCCCCTGGTCGCCGGAGCCGACGACCATCTGCGCGGCCACTCCCGTGGCGAGGTACGACCCGACCAGTACCACCATGGCGATCAGCGCCGCCCGGCCGGGGGTGCGGCTGCTGCCGCTGGTCTCCTCGTTGGCGGTCAGACAGGCGTCCCAGCCCCAGTACATGAAGATCGACAGCGACAGCCCGGCGGTGAACGCGGCGAACGACTGGACGGCGAACGGGTTCAGCCACGACCACGAGAACTCGGCCGACGTCGGGAACTCGGGGCTCCCCGCCTTCCCGAAGGCCATCGCCACGAACACACCCAGCACTACCAGCTGGAGCGCCACCAGGGCGTACTGCAGGACCTTCGTGGCGGTCATACCGCGGTAACTGATCACCGTCGCGACCGCGATCAGCGCGAGACAGGTGACGATGTGGACGGCCTTGTTGTCGTCCAGCGCTGCGACGGCGTCACTGCCCGTGACCTCCCCCGCGAGCAGCCAGAAGTACGAGGTCGCCACGCCGGCCAGGTTCGACAGCACGATGATCGTCGCGATCACCAGGCCCCAGCCGCACATCCAGCCCACGCGCGGCCCGAAGGCCTTCACCGTCCAGGTGAACGAGGTGCCGGAGTCCGGCATGTCCTTGTTCAGCTCGCGATAGGCGAAGGCGACGAGCAGCATCGGCAGGAACCCGGCAAGGAACACGGCGGGCATCTGCACCCCCACCTCGCCCGCGGTCGAACCGAGCGTCGAGGTCAGGCAGTACACGGGCGCCACGGTGGACACACCGATGACCGCGCTGCCCATCAGGCCGACGGAGTTCCCCCTCAGGCCCTTGGCGCGCATGCCTCCGGCAGGGGCGGCGTCGCCTGTGTCTCCGGCTCCGGGCCGTGCGTCCAGCTGAGTCATGAACAGGACGTTAAATCCTGCGGTTTCCGTGGAAACCCTGCGTGACTTTCAGTGAGCGCGGCCTGCCGTGACCCAATAATCGATTGCTCATCGCGTGTCGGGCCTGTGATTGTGAGGTCATGTGCTGGTATCGCTGGGCACATCCAAAGCCTGCTGTGGGTTGTCCGATATTCGGTAATCGCAGCGACGGGCGATGTGCGGCGGTGAATTCTTTCCGTGTGATCTGCGCCACGCAGCGGGCACCGGCCGCAGGCGTGAGGGCCGCGGCCGGTGCCGGAGAGTCCCGGGGGAGGTGTCAGAGGCGCTGCCACAGCGCGGGGGTCGCCGCAGGCGTCCAGGAGCCCTGCGCCTGGTGGGTCTGCAGGCACTGGTAACGCACTCCGTTGTGGTTCACCGTGGCCCCGACGCCGTAGACACGCCCCAAGGCCCAGCTGTCGGCGCCGCCGTCCTGCGGGGCGGGCGTCGCCGTCGTGCCGGAAGCCGTCCTGAGGGTCAGGCCGAAGTCGCTGAGCAGCGGGTTGACGGGCTGGTAGTAGGTCGTCCCACCGCTTGTGCAGTCGCCCGTCCCGCCGGACGTGATCCCCTGCGCCTGGGCGCCCGCAAGGTACGGGCCGCCGGAGTCGCCCGGCTCGGCGCACACCGTCGTCCGGGTCAGGCCGTTCACGACGCCCTCGGGGTACCTGACGCTCGTGCCGTGCTGCTGGATGGTGCCGCAGTGCCAGCCACTGGTCGAGCCGGAGCGGCACACCGACGCCCCGACCAGCGCCTCGACCGAACCGGCGACCTGCACGCGCCGGCCCGACTCGCCCCTGACGTCGGCGGTCGCGGTCCAGTCGGAGTTCACGCCCACCCACGCCATGTCCTTGCCGGGGAACGTCGAGGCCTCGAAGGTGCCCTGGTCGGCCTGGTTGAAGCCGGTCGTCGTGTCGCCGGCCGTGCCGCAGTGACCGGCGGTGGCAAAGCCCTGCTGCTCGTCCCTGGTGACGGAGAGGCCGACGGAGCAGCGAACCGATCCGTCGATGTAGTAGGGGTCGCCGCCGACGACGTCCTCCAGCAGACGCGGCCGGTCCGCCGACACCCGAACGGCGACGCGCTTGCCCGAGAGGCCGGCGGCCTTGACGAAGGCGGCCGCGGACGACCGGGTGCGAGCCTCGACCACGACCCGGTTGCCCGGGACGTCGACGTACCAGAGCGGCGTGTCGGCGGTCGCGCCACGGGGGGCCGCTGCGTCCAGCTTCTTCTTGACGGCCGTCAGGCCGGCCAGGGACTCCTTGACGACCATGGCCCTCGCGCCCTGCCCCTGGATGGCGGCCACGTCCGCGCCGTCGGTGGTCGCGACGGTGAGCTCCTGGGATGTCGTACCGCTCACCCAGGCGCCGGCGAAACGCTTGCCCAGCGCGTTGCGTAGACGCCCCGCGCGGCTGCCGGCCTCCGCCTCGTTCACCAACCGCTCCTCCGCCTGGGCGGGCGTCAGCTCGAGGTCCCGCTGGAGCGCGCGGAGCACCTGCGCCGACGGCCTGTCGGCCCCCACTGTCTGGGCCGCCGTGGGAAGGGATCCCGGCGCGGGCGGCGGCTCGGCCCCCGCGGCCGAGCAGATCCCGCTCAGAACCAGCGCGCCGAGGGCGATCACGGCCGCGCGGCGTGCGGTCGGGGCATGTCTGTGGACCATGCGAATGGTTCCTTCCAGTCCGATACGGGTGAAGCTGCCATGAGGCGAGGGCTTGCCTGGAAGGACCGAACCGATGTCAGGGACGCGGGGCTTTCGCGCTTTGGTGAGGGAAAGGGGCGCCAAGTGCAGTACGCGCCGGGAGGTCAGGGACGCCGAACCGGCGCGGGGCAGGAGCGAGCTGTCCCGCCGTCACCCTTCGTGCGGTCCTGCGCAGACCGAGGGAGGCGGGGAGCGGGCGCTCACCCGACGGCTTTCCTCGCTCAACCAGTCGTCAGCCGCTCAGGCACCGGCACGTGGTAGACGTGAAAGGCGCGGCCGATGACGGGTTGCGCAACATTGCGCACCCTGACGCCGCCGCTCGTCATGCCGTGCTCCGTCCCCGCATGCGCGTGCCCGTGCACCGCGAGGTCCGCGCCCGCGGTGTCGATGGCCTCGGCCAGCAGATAGCTGCCCAGGAACGGGTAGATCTCCAGGGGCTCACCGGCCAGCGTCTCCGGCACGGGGGAGAAGTGCGTCAGGGCGACCCGTACGTCACAGCCCTCCGCTTCCAGCCGCTCCAGAGCCGCACGCAGACCGTCGGCGAGGCGGCGTGAGTACCTGACGAACTCCTTCATGAGCGGCTCGCCGAACTCACCGGCACTGCGCCCCACGAAACCCCCGCCGAACCCCTTGGTGCCGGCCACCCCGACGCGGGCCTCGCCGACGCTCACGACCGTGGCCTGCCCCTCCAGCACCCGGGCACCGGCGTCCTGAAGGATGGCCGTGACCTCGTCCGGGCGTTCGTCGTGGTGATCGTGGTTGCCCAGGACGGCGACGACGGGGACACCGAGGCCCTCGACCTCCCGGGCCACCACCCGGGCCTCCTGCGGGGTCCCGTGGCGGGTGAGGTCCCCGGCCAGCAGCAGGACGTCGGCACAGTCGGGCAGGGTGTCGAACGCCGGACGCAGCAGGCCCTGGCTGTCCGAACCCATGTGGATGTCCCCGACGGCTGCGATCCGGATCATGTGAGGTCCTCCGCGTGGTCGGGTGACGAGGTGTCGGTGACCACGAGGTCGCAGTGCACCACCAGCCCGGCCAGCTCCTCCCGGACGATGCGTCGGATGTCGTCCCGGCAGCGGGTGGACGGAACACAGCCGGTGACCAGCACGGCATCCCCGCGCGCCTCGACCCGCACGCCCAGCTCACCGAGGGGCCCGCCGGCCAGGCGGTCACGGAGGTGGGCGACACGGTAGTCCAGGTGCTGAGCCCCCGGGGCGCCGGACGCGCCCCGGTCACCGGGATGCGTCATGGCTGCTCCCGTGGTGCGGAGCGATCACGTCGAGGCGTTCCAGGAGGAAGAGGAAGGCGGCGGCCATGGCGGAGTCCCCGCTGTCGTGCCGTACCCGCTCCCAGTCCACCTTCTCGCGCAGCGCCCGGGCGATGGGCAGCACCGCGCCGAAGTCGCAGTGGTGCTCGGAGAACGCGGCCAGCAGGCTGGCCAGCAGGTCGGTCGGGGCCAGGACCGGCATGCGCACCGAATCGACCGGGATCTCCTGCGCTCTGTCGAGCATGTCCGTCGTCACGCGCCGGTGCGCCAGCTGGAAGATGATGTCGATGTGCTGCCCGAAACAGGTGGTCTTGAGCAGCCAGTCCTCGGGCGGGGAGCAGACCGTCAGGCCGGCCTCCTCCAACGTGGCCGCGACGGCGTCGGCGTCCTCGGGCCTGATGCAGAAATCGGCGTCGTGCTGGAGGTTCTCGCCGGCCCCGTGGGCGTAGGCGGCCACGCTTCCCGCCAGGGCGAAATCGTGTCCGCCCTGTTTCAGCAGCGCGCCGACCTGCTTGGTCGCCTCGAGAATGGCCTGGTTGCGGTCGCGCGGCAGTTCCGGCTCTCCCGTCTCGGGGTGCAGCCGGCGCAGCTGCGCCGCCTGAGGGAGATCGGGAATCCCGACGCGTGGGGCGAGCGTCGCGTCATCACCGTTCTGCGTCATGACCACTCCAACCACCGCACCGATCCATCCGCAGCCCACCCGCACCGGGCGCTGCGACGTCCCGCGCTGTGCCCTGTGTACCCGACGTGCGCCGTTCGACACGGCGACGCCCACCGTGGTCACACGCAGGTCGACCAGGTGGGCCAGGACCGTTCCGCCCAAAAGATCGCAACTAGGCTGGTATGGGTATGCATCCCTCGTCGCACGGCGGTCGCGGACGGAGGACGGACACATGGACTACTACGACCTCGGCACCCACAGCCGCCGCGTGACGACCTCGTCGCCCGAAGCCCAACTGTGGTTCGACCGCGGGCTGGCCTGGACGTACGCCTTCAACCACGAGGAGGCCGTCTCCTGCTTCGAGGCCGCGGCCGCGGCGGACCCCGACTGCGCCATGGCCCACTGGGGCATCGCCTACGCGCTCGGCCCCAACTACAACAAGCCCTGGGAGGCCTTCGACGGCGAGGACCTGGCACGCAGCGTCGACCGCGCCCACGCCGCCGTGGAACTCGCCCGCGAAAAGACGGCGGCCGGCGCCACCGCCGTCGAACGCGCCCTGGTCGAGTCGTTGCGTGCCCGCTACCCGCAGGCGAGTCCCGCCGAGGACTGCACGGTGTGGAACGAGCCCTACGCCGACGCCATGCGCGCCGTGCACGCACTCGACCCCGACGACCTCGACCTCACCACCCTCTACGCCGACGCCCTGATGAATCTCACGCCCTGGCAGCTGTGGGACATCCGCACCGGCGAGCCCGCCGAAGGCGCCCGCACGCTCGATGCCAAGGCCGTCCTCGAGCGCGCGCTGGCCACCGAGGACGGGGCCCGGCACCCGGGCGTGCTGCACATGTACATCCACCTCATGGAGATGTCCCCGACGCCCGAGGCGGCGCTGCCCGTCGCGGACCGGCTGCGCGGCCTGGTGCCCGACGCCGGCCACCTCCAGCACATGCCCACCCACCTGGACGTGCTGTGCGGCGACTACCGGCGCGTCGTGTCCGACAACAGCGACGCCATCGCCGCCGACGAGAAATACCGCGCGCGGGCCGGGGCGATGAACTTCTACACCCTGTACCGCTCGCACAACTACCACTTCAAGATCTACGGCGCGATGTTCCTCGGCCAGTCCCGGGCCGCCCTGGAGACCGCCGCCGAACTCGAGTCGACCATCACGCAGGACCTGCTGCGCGTGCAGAGTCCGCCCATGGCCGACTGGCTGGAGGGCTTTCTCGCGATGCGGGTCCATGTGCTGATCCGATTCGGCCGCTGGGCGGACATCCTGGACCTGCCCCTGCCCGCCGACCCGCAGCTCTACAGCGTGACGACCGCGATGCTGTGTTACGCCCGCGGCGTGGCCCTCTCGGCGACCGGTCGGATCGCCGAGGCCGAGGCCGAACGCGCACTGTTCCGCGAGGCGCTGGCCGGCGTCCCGGACACGCGCATGCTGTTCAACAACACCTGCGCCGACATCCTCGCCGTCGCCTCGGCGATGCTCGACGGTGAACTGGAGTACCGCAAGGGCAACCACGACGCCGCCTTCACCGCGCTGGAACGGGCGATCGAACTCGACGACAGCCTCCCCTACGACGAGCCCTGGGGTTGGATGCAGCCCACCCGGCACGCCTACGGCGCCCTGCTCCTCGAACAGGGACGCGTCGCTGAGGCGGAGTCGGTCTACCGGGCCGACCTGGGCCTCGACGACACCCTGCCGCGCCCCTTGCAACACCCGGGGAACGTGTGGGCCCTGCACGGCTTCCACGAGTGCCTGGTCCGCCTCGGAAAAGTGGGGGAGGCGCAGATCGTGGCCCAGCAGTTGAAGCTGGCCGCCGCCATGGCGGACGTACCGATCGAGGCGTCCTGCTTCTGCCGCCTGGAACGCGCCTTCGATGCCACCGGCCCGGCCGACTGCTGCGCACGCCTCGATCACGGATGAATGCGGGCAGACGTCGGGCGCGGCAAGGGTCCGCACGTCACAGGTGCGTACGGCATTGCCCAAGTCGGCGGTCGGCAGCGAAGCATGACACGCCGTCGGACGGGCTATCCGCCCGGTTTGCGGAGACTTGGGGCTTATTGTACGGCATATGATCAAAAGCCATATTGCCTACCTGGCGTGCACTGCAGCAATCGTCGGGACCGGTCTTGGTGCCGCTTCGCCGTCGTCTTCCGGTGATTCGATCCATGTGGTCGTCGAGGGCGAATCGATCCAGAAGGCGGTGGACGCCGCCGAGCCGGGCGACACCGTTCTCGTGACCCCTGGCACCTACCGCGAGAGCGTCAAGGTGACCACGCCCGGGCTGACCCTGCGCGGTGCGGGCCGGGGCACAGTGATCAAACCGGGCACGACGAAGACCGCCAACAGCTGCGCCGCGGCCGGCAACGGCATCTGCGTGGTGGGGACGAAGGCCCGCAAGCTCGAGGACGTCACGGTGTCCTCCCTGACCGTGACCGGCTTCACCAAGAGCGGTGTGTCGGCGTTCGGGACGGACGGGCTGACCGTCCGGAACGTGACGGCCGTGAAGAACGGGGTGTGGGGCATCGCCCAGGAGCAGTCGGTCCGCGGCGTGTTCCGGGGGAACACCGCCCGTGACAACGGCGACGCGGGTCTGTTCCTCGCCAACTCGGTCACGGCAGAGGAAGGCGCCGCGGACACCCGGGGCACCGTGGTGGAGTACAACCGGCTGGAAGGCAACCGGATCGGCGTCACCGTGCGGCGCCTGCGCAACCTCAGCGTCGAGAGCAATCACATCACCGGCAACTGCGCGGGACTGTTCGTCGTCGGTGACGAGAACAAGCCCAGGGCCGGCGACCTGGCCGTGCGCGAGAACCACGTCGTGGAGAACAACAAGTACTGCCCCAAGACCGCACGGCTGCCCTTCCTGCAGGGCTCCGGCATCGTCCTGACCGGAGCCGAGAAGACCCTGGTGACGGGGAACGTGATCAAGGACAACGCCGGCACCTCCCCGCTGTCGGGCGGCATCGTCCTGTTCCAGAGCCTCGTGGGTGTCAAGAGCGAGAAGAACCGGATCAGCGACAACGAGCTGGAGGGCAACGCACCGGCCGACCTCGTCAACACGGACACCGGCAAGGGCAACACCTTCGAGAACAACTCCTGCTGGGCGTCCAAGCCCGCGGGACTGTGCTGACCGGCCGGCTGCCGTCCCCCGTGGACCCAGGAAGGAAGGAAGGCGGCACATGACGACCGCAGAGACTGCTCCACCGCCGTCCATGCGGCTGAGGGAGCTGGTGTTCGGGGCGGCATGTGCCGCTGCGCTCCGGGCGGCCGCCCGGCTGGGAGTCGCCGACGCCCTCGGTGACGGCCCCATGGCCGTGGAGGACCTCGCAGCCGCGGTGAAGACCGAACCCCAGCCGCTGCGACGGCTGTTGCGGGCCCTGTCCTGCTACGGCATCTTCGCCGAGCAGCAGGACGGCACGTTCGCGCACACCGACATGTCCCGGCTGCTGCGCGAGGACGATCCGCACAGCCTGCGCTACATCACGCTGTGGTGCACCGAACCGTGGACCTGGGACGCGTGGCCGAAGCTGGACGAGGCGGTGCGCACCGGCCGGAACGTCGTGGAGGACCTGTACGGAAAGGAGTTCTTCGAGTACCTCAACGAGGACGCCCCCGAGTCCGCCGTCGTCTTCAACCGCGCCATGACGACCTCGAGCATGCAGTCCGCCCGGGACGTCGCCCAGTTCCTCGATCTGTTGGGGAGTTCTTCGCTCGCCGACATCGGGGGTGGTCAGGGGCATGTCCTGGCGAGCCTGCTGGAGAAGTACCCGTCGGTCCAGGGTGCCCTGCTCGACCTGCCGCGCGTGGTGGAGAACGCCGACCCACGGCTGCGTCCGGGAGGAGCGCTCGCGGACCGGGTGCGCATCGTGCCCGGCGACTGCCGGGTGGCCGTCCCGGTCCGGGCCGATGTGTACATCATCAAGAACATCCTGGAGTGGGACGACGACAGCACCGCCCGGACCCTGCGCAACGTCATCGAGGCCGGCGGCCC
Source organism: Streptomyces sp. F001 (assembly GCF_004187715.1). Classification (GTDB taxonomy): domain Bacteria; phylum Actinomycetota; class Actinomycetes; order Streptomycetales; family Streptomycetaceae; genus Streptomyces; species Streptomyces flavusporus. The sequence continues at coordinate 390,804 of NZ_QZWF01000002.1, forward strand.
CGGGGCACGGGTCGTGGTCATCGAGAACCTCGTCGACGACACGCCTTCGATGCGCTTCAGCACCGCGATGGACCTGCTGCTGCTCCTCAACGTCGGCGGGGCGAAGCACACCAGGGACAGCATGGTCCGCCGGCTGACCGACGCGGGGCTGGTCATCGACGATGTCCGTCAGGTCAACCCCTACCTGCACGCGTTCGACTGCACCGTGCCCGGCTGATCACCCCGGACGCGCTCCGCAGACCACCGGCCCCGGGCCCGCGACAGTCGCGGGCCCGGGGCCGGTGGCCGAGTGGCCGTTCAGGCTGTGGAGTCCCGCTCCCAGCGGTAGAAGCAGCGCGCCATCGCGTCCTTCGGTGAACGCCAGGTCGCGGGATCGTACGCGGTGACGTACGCGGACAGCCGCTCGCTGATGTCACGGAACTCGGGACGCCCGGCCACCTTGGCGATGGCGGGTGCGGGGTCCCGTTCGGCCTCGATGAGGTGCAGGTACACGTCATCGAACTGGAAGAGACTGCGCCGGGAGACGCCCACGAGGTGGGGGAGCTCTCCTCGGTCCGACTCCTCGAACACCTTGGCGATGTCCGGGGCCGACCCGGGCGCCATGCGGGCGACGATCAGGGTGTGGTGCATCGTGCTGTCTTCCGTTCGGCTCAGTCGGTCAGGGTCGGCACACGCCGGCGTTCCCCGGCCTGCTCGATGCGGTCCCGGATCAGGGCCATCTGGACCTTGGAGTTCCGGTTGATGTTGTCCGTCATCCAGGCGTCGTCGACCGGTGCGTCGGGCTTCATCTCGAAGTCCTGCGTCCACACCATCCGGGTGCCCTCGGGCACCTCCTCGTACTGCCACCGGATGTTCATGTACGCGAAGGGCCCGGTCTCGACGCGGCGGGCCTTGACGCTGAGCGTGTCGCGGTCCGTCTCCCGTTCCGAGACCCAGCTCCACACGGTGCCGTTGTCGTCGGGGTGCATGGTCAGCCGGAAGGTGGTCTTGTTCCCCTCCGTGGACAGGATCTCCGCGGAGGCGTACTCGCTGAACAGCTGTGGCCAGCTCTCCACGTCGTTGGTCATGTCCCAGACCAGGTCCACCGGCGCGGCGATGGTGATCTCGTTCTGTGTGTGTCCGGCCATGTCACGCTCCTGTCATGAGGGCACTGTTGACGAGGTCGAGGAACTGCCGTGGGGTCTTGCTGCGCTCCGCGTCGGGAGGCATCGGCGTGCCGTACCGGTTCTCCAACTCGCCCACGATGCCCAGCAGTCCGAGCGAGTCGATGCCGAGGGCGTCGAAGCCGGAGTTGTACTGCTGCTGGAGATCCTCCGGGACAACGGTGATCCCGGCGGCCTTCTTCATCAACTCGGCCAGCTCTTCCACGGTGATGCGGTCACTCATGCGGTTACTCTCCTTTGCACTGTGACGCCTCGCTACGAGGCGTCGGCGGCGCCGTGCCGCAGCACCAGCGCCGAGTTCGACCCCATGAGTCCCCGACTGAGAACCAGCGCCGTGCGCAGCTCGGCGGCACGGGCGCGGGCGGACACGAGGTCGAGGTCATGGCAGATGTCGAAGACGTTGGGGGTGGGGGGAATCAGGTGGTTCTCCAGCGCGAGCACCGCCGCCGCCGTGTCCAGCACCGGCGCCGCGCAGTAGCCCCGGCCGATACCGGTCTTCGGCGCGGTGACCGGCACCCGCCGGCCGTGGGAGCCGAGGGCGTCGACGATCGCCAGCGCCTCCGCACGGTCCGCCTCCGGTACGCCGAGGGCGTCCGCGAAGACCACGTCGATCTCCTCGGGGGCGCATCCGGCCTCGTCCAGGGCCGCACGGATGGCCTCGGCGAGGCCTTCCCGGGACTGCTCCCAGCGGGAGGCGCCGGTGAACGTCGCCGCGTGTCCGGCGAGGGTGGCTCGTACGCGCGCGCCCCGTTCCCGGGCCGAGGCCTCCTCCTCCACGACGAGCATGGCGCCGCCCTCGGCCGGCACGAATCCGCAGGCTCCTTCCGTGAACGGGCGGTAGGCGCGCTCCGGGTCCTCGACGGTGCTCAGCTCCTCGTAGCCGAGCTGGCAGACCACCGAGTAGGGGGCGAGCGGCGCCTCGGTCGCCCCGGCCACGATCACGTCGGTGCCGCGGCGCACGGCCCGCGCCGCGTGCGCGATGGCGTCCAGGCCGCCCGCCTCGTCGGCGGCGACGACCGAGCAGGGGCCCTTGAAGCCGCGGCGGATGGAGATCTGGCCGGTGCTGGCGGCGTAGAACCAGGCGATGGACTGGTACGGCCCGACGAAGCGACTGCCCTTTCCCCACAGCCGCTGCAGCTCCCGCTGACCGAACTCGCCGCCGCCGGAACCGGCCGCGGTGACCACGCCCACGGAGAACGGCGAGTCGCCGGTGTCGGCCTGGCCGAGGCGGGCGTCGTCCAGCGCGAGGTCGGCCGCGGCCATCGCGAAGTGCGTGAACCGGTCGGTCTGGACGAGATAGCGCTCCTCGACCGCCGACGACGCCTCGAAGTCCCGTACCTCGCCGGCCACCCGCAGCGGTAGGTGCTCACAGCCCTCTCGGGTGACCGGGGCGAGGACGCTGATGCCTTCCTTGGTGGACTTCCAGAAGTTCTCGGTAGTGGCTCCGTTGGGCGCGACCACACCGATTCCGGTGATGGCCGCGCGCCGCGGATGCGGTTCGCTCATCGTGTCCTCTCCCTCGGCCGGGTCAGGATCACCGCGGACTGGAAACCGCCGAACCCGCTGCCCACGGAGAGCACGCTGTTCAGTCTCCGCTCGCGTGCGACGCGCGGGACGTAGTCCAGGTCGCACTCGGGATCCGGTGTCTCGTAGTTCGCGGTGGGCGGTACCACCTGGTGGGCCAGGGCCAGCACACAGGCGACGACCTCGATCGCGCCGATCGCACCCAGGGAGTGGCCCACCATGGACTTGATGGAGCTCATGGGTGTGTCGTAGGCGTGCTGTCCCAAGGCCCGCTTCACCGCGGCGGTCTCGTGACGGTCGTTCTGCTGTGTGCCCGACCCGTGGGCGTTGACGTAGTCGATCGCGGTGCGGTCGAGCCCGGCGTGGTCGAGGGCGGTCTCGATGGCACGGGCCATCTCCAGCCCCTCTCTGGTCAGACCGGTCATGTGGTAGGCGTTGCCGAAGGTCGCGTAGCCGCTGAGCTCGCAGTACACGTGTGCGCCGCGGGCCAGGGCGTGTTCGAGCTCCTCCAGGACGAGCACCGCACCGCCCTCGCCCATGACGAACCCGTTGCGGTCGGCGTCGAAGGGACGGGAGGCGTGGGCGGGGTCGTCGTTGTTCGGCGACGTGGCCTTGATCGCGTCGAAGCAGGCCATGGTGATCGGTGATATCGGCGAGTCCGAGGCACCGGCCACGCACACATCGGCCCTGCCCTCCTCGATCGTGTGGAAGGCGTACCCGACCGCGTCGAGCCCCGAGGTGCAGCCCGTGGAGACGGTCTGCACCGGCCCGCGCGCCCCGAACCGCTCCGCCACCGTCGAGGCGAGCGTGCTGGGCGAGAACGCGCGGTGCAGATGCGGGTCGGCCTCCCGGTGGTCCACATCCCAGCGCTCCCCGTGGTGGCTGACCAGCACGTAGTCGTGCTCAAGGCGGGTGGTGCCACCCACGGCGGTGCCCAGGGAGACCCCGACCCGCCAGGGGTTCTCCTGGTCGAGGTCGAGTCCGGCGTCGTGTATCGCCTCGTCGCCGGCGGCCAGGGCGAACTGGATGTAGCGGTCGCATCGTGCGACGTCCTCCCCGTCCAGCCGGTGGGCCGCAGGGTCGAAGTCGCACTCGGCGGCGATCCGCGAACGCAGGCCGGCCGGGTCGAAGAAGGTGATCCCCCGCGTAGCGGTGCGCCCGTTGGTCAGGAGATCCCAGAACGCCGGTATGCCGATGCCGCCCGGCGCGACGATGCCTATCCCGGTGACTGCCACACGCCGGTTCATGACCGGACCTCCCCTCGTTCGGCCGTCCGGCCCGCACCCGCGTGGGCTCCCTCCGCCGCGACCGGGACGGAGTCGGTCTCCTCGGTGTCGACGTGGCCGAGTGGCGGGCTCGGGGCCAGCGGGCCGAGGTGGAAGACGATGCGTGCCTCCACGTTTCCGACGTTGCGGAAGCGGTGCCGCATATGGGCGGGGATCATGATCCCCTGCTCGGGACGCAGCGGGTGGGGGTCGCCGTCCAGGTCGACCTCCAGCTGCCCGCAGACGACGTACACGAACTCCTCGGAGTACGGGTGGTAGTGCTCCGCGATGCGGTCGCCGGGCTGCACGATGGCCACGCCCATGAATCCGCTGGTGGAGCCGACCGTGGTGGGGGTGAGCATGGCGCGCAGATCGCCACCGCGCCTGGTGTTGGGCTCGACCTCGCTGAGATCCACGATGTTGAGACGGGGTTTGATCACGACGTTGCTCCGATCGTGTGCTGTGTCGACTTGGGGGGCCGGGTGGCCGCGCCCTGCGAGCTGGGTCAGGCCTCTGGTGAGCGGCGGTCGGTGACGAGTTCCATGCGGGCGAGCGTGAGGAGGGCGGCGGGCGCGGCGTCCATCAGGGCGGAAGGGTCGGCACCGAGGGCGTCGCCGTCGAGGAGCGCCGTCACCTCGGCTGCCTGACCGCGGTCCGTCAGCCCGAGCACCGCGCCGGGGTCGGCGTCGAGGCCGCCGCGCACATCGATCAGCCGCATCACGATGTCGTCCCGCTGGAAGATCGTGCTGCACAGCACCGGGCTGTGCGGATCCTCCGCCGCCGCCTCGTCCTGCCGGGCGAGCAGTTCGGCGAGCCGCATTCCGCCGCCCTCCCGGGCCGGGTAGTACAACGCGTGCCGCACGGCCTGCCCGGTTTCCTGGCCCGCCGTCACATGGTGTACGGCGGGCAGCGCCGCGCGGGTGAAGAAGATGCGGGCGGACTCGGGATCATCGAGGTCCCGGTCCTGCTCCAGATGGGGGTTGACGGCTTCCTCGACGGCCCGCACCTCGGGCTGCCGGGCGACGTGGCGCAGCGCGGCGAGCAGGTCGCCGCGCACCTCGATGGCCCGCACCACACGGTTGCCGTGCATGAACAGGGAGGTGCGGCACAGCCGGGTGGTGTCGTCGACCTGCGGCTCGGGCGCGGCGTAGTCGGCGAGGATCCTGGCGACGGTCTGCTCACTGCCCGGCTTGACCGTGAAGGTGAGCGCGTGCCGGATGACGCCGTCCCCGATCCGGGGGGATGCCTGGAGCCGGCGCTTGCCGGACCTGGCGTCCTGAGCCGGGTCGCCGGTCTCGCGGACGATGTGGAAGCGCAGCGACCTGGTGTCCCGGACGCAGCGGTGCAAGGGCTCCACCATCCGCACGTGCTCCTCGCTGTTCACCCAGGTGAGGAACGGCGGGGCACTCTCCCACTCACTCGTGATGAGCCATTGGGAAGGATTCTCGATCGACTGGCACAACTGGTCGCTGACATGCCCGGGAACGGACGCAACCTGGTTGCAGAGTTGCTCGTACGCCTCCAGGAACTGCTGCTGGGCTCCGTCGTGGACGTCCACCAGAAGGACGACCCGGAGCCGGGAGCCGTCGAAGACGGACTGCGAGACATGGTGCGGCACCTGTTGCGTCAGCGGTTCTGAAGCAAGTGCGGAAGTGGTCATCCTGCGCACATCTCCTTAGCGGGGAGGGGAGGCTGACGTCGATTGCAGTGATGCGACGTGAGCGTGCCTCGATCTTGTGCCGGTCCCCACCAGTGCGCGAATCGTATGGACTACGTGGGTGACCGGCGGCGCGGATCCGCTCCCGCAGGGCGGGGAAGCTCCGACGCTTTGCCTGGGCGCACACCTGACGGACAACCAGGTCTGCTCACATGAGATGAGCGAAGACCACCAGGTTGTCCGTGTAGTCCTTGACCGTGCGGTCGTAATCACCCGCGCAGGTGATGAGCCGGACCTGGGCCTGGGGGGTGTCGCCGTACACACGCCGGCTCGGGAAGCGGTCCTTGGCGAACGTCTCCACGCTGTCGACCACGAAGGACGCCGTGCGCCCGTCGGCTCGTTCGACGTGGAAGACGTCCCCCTTCTGCAGGGCACCGAGGTCGGCGAAGACGGCGGGGGAGGTGGCCGTGTCGACGTGCCCGGCGACGATCGAGGTACCGGCCTCTCCGGGGCTGGCCCCCTCGGCGTGCCAGCCGACGAGGTTGACGTCGTGGGCGGGCGGGGGTTCGAGCTGCCCGTTGGAGCCGATGGCAAGGTCCGTGAAGGGCGCGTCGACCGAGATCTTCGGGATGAGCAGGCGCACCGGCTTCGACCGCGGCAGGTGCCTTCCCGTCGCGTGCGGGCCGGGCATTGCCGGCGCTGTGGCGTGTGGCGCCGGTGGGGCGTGCGCCGGGCGGGAGGAGTCGGACGGCGTGTCGTCGCCGCCGATCAGGCGCACCGTCAGGATCAGGAGAACCACGGCACACAGCACGATCATGCCTCCGTGGGACCCCTGGCCGGACGGCACCTGTTCGTCGTCGGTGGGGGAGGAAGGCTGGGCCGGCATCGGAGACCACCTCACTAGTGCACGGCAACAGGGCGGACAGGGCGGGCGGGAAGCCGGCCGGGCCACCACACGGTGCACGCGTGGCGGCCCGGCCTGCGGCTGCTATCGCGTCCGGCATGGGTCAGGCCGTGCCGTGTGCCGAGTTCCTTCGACGCGCGGCGTACAGGCCGGTTCCCGCGACGGCCAGAACGGCCAGGCCGCCCGCGGTCACCGTGGGCGCGTCCAGCGCGCCGCCGCCGGTGTGCATCCCGCCGTGGGGCTTGTCGTGGTCGCTGCTCCAGCCGCCCTTGTCGTGCTCGCTGTCCTTGTAGCCTCCCGAGTCGTGCTTGCCTCCGTTGTCGTGCTCGCTGTCCTTGTAGCCTCCCGAGTCGTGCTTGCCTCCGTTGTCGTGCTCGCTGTCCTTGTAGCCTCCCGAGTCGTGCTTGCCTCCGTTGTCGTCCTCCTTGCTGTAGGACGAGTCGTCGTGGTTCCAGTCCTCGGCTGCGTAGACGCCGGGTGCGGTCAGGGTGAGGACGGCCGAGGCCGCCGCGGTGGCCAGGAGCATGCGTACTGAGCGCATATGAGATCCTTTCGCCACGGCCGGGCAGCTGGCGCTTCGTCAGCTGTGACGACCCGGCCCTGACGTGATCAACCGTCAGTCAGTTGTCGGCCTCCCACCACTCAAGGAGCTCACCTGGGTGAACGGGGCGCCTGGGGCCCACAGCGTGACGTCGCGCCGACGGCATGGGCCGTCGGCGCGACGTCGTGCTCGTGTGACGAAGGTCAGGTCAGCGCGAGGACCGCCCTCACGACCTGACGGAGTGTCGATTCGGCGTCCGGGACCGCACCTGGCGACCGCCATGCGACGAACCCGTCGGGCCGGACCAGTACGGCCCCTGCGCGTGTCGTGCCGTGGACCTCCGACCAGTCCGCACCGTCCTCGGACAGCTCGCTGCCGGGGCCGATCCCCACCCGGTAGGAGACGAGCGGGACCGACATCTCATCGGCGAGGCGTGTGGCGGCCTCGTGCCATCCGCTCGGCTCATCCGCGTCGCTGAGCAGGACCAGGGACCGTTCGTACAGGTCGAGGGTGGAGATCCGTTCGCCCCGGAACCGTACCCACAGGTGGGGTGCCCTGCTGCCGGGCTCCCCGGTCAGGGTGAGCTTCTCGGGCACGACCGCCGTCGTGGGATCGGCGCCGACGACGGCGCCCTTCGGGTAGCGGTAGCCGAGTGTGATGTTGAGGATGCCGCGCTGGGGGGCGTTGCCGGCGGTGGGTGGAGGGGTGTAGCCGGGGTGGCTGTGCTCGGCCGACCGGGCGGCCGCGCGGGCGCTGGTCGCCTCGGCGACCCTACGGCGTTCGATGTCGTAGGTGTCCAGAAGTCCGTCCCCTGCCCAGCCGCCGAGCACGGCAGCCAGCTTCCAGGCGAGGTTGTGCGCGTCCTGGATACCGGTGTTGGAGCCGAAGGCTCCGGTGGGGGACATCTCGTGGGCCGAGTCGCCCGCCAGGAAGACGCGTCCCGACCGGTAGCTTTGGGCGACCCGTTGGGCGGCGTGCCAGGGCGCCCTTCCGGTGATCTCCACGTCGATGTCCATGTCCCCGACCGCGCGGCGGATGTGCTCGGCACACCGCTCGTCGGTGAACTCCTCCACCGTTTCGCCGTCTTCGGGGTGCCAGGGGGCGTGGAAGACCCAGTTCTCGCGGTTGTCCACCGGCAGCAGTGCCCCGTCGGCACCCGGGCGGGTCAGGTAGCAGACGATGAAGCGGCGGTCGCCCACCACGTCGGCGAGACGACGGGACCGGAAGGTGATGCTGACGTTGTGGAACAGGTCGCCGGGGCCGTTGTGGCCGATGCCGAGCTGGTCCCGGACGGGACTGCGGGGGCCGTCGGCGGCGACGAGATAGTCCGCGCGGATGGTGCTGTGCTCGCCCGTCTCCCGGTTCTTGACCAACGCGGTGACGCCGTCCGCGTCGGTGTCGAACGCCATCAGTTCGGTGGAGTAGCGCAGGTTGCCGCCGAGCCCCGCGGCATGGTCCAGCAGGACCGGCTCCAGGTCGTTCTGGCTGCACAGACACCATGACGTCGGACTGAAGCGGGCCAGTCCGCCGCCCGGGTCGATCTCCTTGAACAGCCAGTCGCCCGCGTCGCCGACCAGGGTGGGCGCCTGCAGAATGCCGTGGTTCTTGGCCAGGGTGGAGGCGGCCTCATGGATCGCCGGCTCGACGCCGGCCACCCGGAACAGCTCCATCGTGCGGACGTTGTTGCCGCGGCCGCGGGGGTGGATGGAGGTGCCGGCATGCCGCTCCACCAGTGTGTGCCGGACACCCAGTCGGCCCAGGAACAGCGAGGTCGACAGGCCGACCAGGGAACCGCCGACGATGAGGACCGGGACCTGGGCTTCGTCGGCCCTGGGGTCGGCTTGATCGGCTGTTTCGTTCATCACTCGCCTCCAACGCGTCGTGTCCGCAGAGCCGGCCGGATAAGGCCGGAGACACTCATGCATGCCCCGCAGGGCGCACGGCGTCTCACGCATCACCCGCTTAGGGCCTGCCCCGCGGATCATGCCGGAATCACGGCGCCTGACACCGTTCACCTGCGCCGATCAGTCACCGCCCCTTGGTGCCGACCTGATCCGTCGGCCGGTCCCTGACGCCGCCCAGCGTGCTCTCTCGCTCCACCAGCCGGTGCGGGGCGGTGAGTTCACGCCCGGCCGGCTCGCCGTTCGCCGACAGGCTGCGCAGCAGCGAGGCCACCGCCATGCGGGCGATGGCCTGCTTGTCCGGTGAGACGGTGGTCAGGGACACGGCCCCGAACCGGCCCTCGGCGATGTCGTCGAAGCCCACCACGGCCACGTCCTGGGGCACCCGCAGCCCCCGCTCGTGCAGTGTCCGCATCGCACCGATGGCTATCAGGTCGTTGAACGCGAACACGGCGTCGGGGCGCAGGCCCGAGTCCAGCAGCCGGGCCATGCCCCGTGCCCCGTCGGCGCGGTCCCACCCGCCGACGGGCACGACGAGGCTGTCGGGCGCGGGCACTCCGGCCGCCGTCAACTCCTGGCGCCAGCCCAGGAGTCGTAGATGAGCCGGCCGGTTCGCGGAGTCCTTGCCCGCCCCCAGACAGGCGATGCGGGTGCGGCCCCGGCCGAGCAGATGCCGTACGGCCTCGCGGGCCGCCGCCACGTTGTCTACGGCGATGTGGTCGTGGGGCGCGTCGTACTCCCGCTCGCCGAGCAGCACCAGGGGCACGTCGTCGGAGCGCCCCTGAAGGTCCGCGACCTCCAGCTCGATCGGGCTGAGGATGAGCCCGTCGATCACCCGGGTCCGGAAACCCTGGCTGACCAGCACCTCCTTGTCTCGTCGGCCGCCCGTGCGGTCGAGCAGGACCGTGTACTCGTGCTCCGCGGCGGCGTCGATGACGGCGCCGGCCAACTCGGCGAAGTAGGGATTGCCCAGCTCGGGAACAGCCAGGGCGATGATGCCCGTACGCCCCTTGCGCAGATGGCGCGCGGTGGGGTTCGGGCGGTAGCCCAGTTCGTCGATGGCGGCCTGCACCCGGGCCCGCATCGCGGGGGCGACGTGGGGATGGTTGTTCACCACGTTGGACACGGTCTTGATCGAGACGCCGGCACGCTGGGCCACGTCCTTCAGGCTCACCGGCAAGAGGCCTCCTCGGCAGAGTGACGGCTCCGACGGCGGAGCGTTTGTCATGAACCTGGACAGGGATCGGTGGGCGTGCTGTCATGCCAACTGCTGTGTTTGCAACGTTGTACAGACTGAAGCGGTGAGCCGCCACCACCCTTCCTCGGTCAAGGAGGATTCGTGCGCATCAGACCGTTCAGAGACCGCCTCGCCCTGCTGTTAGCAGCCGTGCTGGGCATTGCGGGACTGGCCGCGGCACCGGCCGCCACGGCGGCCGACGACCCCGTCGACGTCCACGGCCTCAAGGGCGAGTACTACACGCACTCGGCGCCCGGCACGTTCGACTTCCACGAGCTCAAGGCCACCGGATTCGACCCCCGACTCGACTTCGACTCCCTGGAGTCCCGACTCCGCGCCGCCACCGGCCGCTCGGACGACGTCAGCGTCCGCTGGACCGGCCGTATCGTGCCGGAGAAGACCGGCCCCACCACCTTCTCGATCATCGGCGACAACGGCTTCCGGCTCTGGATCGACGACCGGCCCGTCATCGACCACTGGGTCGACGACTGGGACCGCGAACAGACCAGCGAGCCGGTCGAGTTGACGGCCGGCCGCGCCTACGACATCAAGGTCGAGTACTTCGAGCACTACGGAGGCTCCAACCTCCATCTGCGCTGGACCCCGCCGGGCGGCACCAAGACGGCCGTCCCGCAGTCGGCGTTCCTCCTGCCCGAGGGCTACGACTACGACGGCGCCATCGCCACCACCGTCCTTCAGGACGGCCGTACCCTCCGCCTCGACTTCGCCCAGGAACTGGCCCCGCCACCCGTCGGAATCACCGACCACCTGGACGCCGTGATCGGCGGCGCCACCTGGCCCCTGGGCGAGGCACACGTCGATCCCGCCGCCCCCAGGTCCCTGCTCGTGACGCTCGACGAACCCGTGGTCGGCAACAAGACCGGCACCGCTCCGGGCCTCGCGGACGTCCGCTACGACGGCGAAGGCGGCCTCACCGGCAGGGACGGCAACGTTGTCAACGCCTTCTGGAGCAGCGGCCCGAACCACTCCACCCACCAGCTGCGCACCAAGTGGGCCGACGACGTCACCCCGCACAACGCCCACCGCGAGTACCCCCGTCCCCAGCTCACCCGCGACAGCTGGCGGAACCTGAACGGCACCTGGCAGTTCGCCGCCGCCCAGGCCGGGGAGCAGCCGCCGTTCGGCCGGAACCTCGACGAGGAGATCCTCGTCCCCTACCCCGTCGAGTCCCAGCTCTCGGGCGTCGAACGGCACGAGGACCGCATGTGGTACCGGCGTACCTTCACCGTCCCGTCCGACTGGCGGATCGGTACCGCCAAACGGCTCCAGCTGAACTTCGGCGCCGTCGACTGGCGGGCCGAGGTCTACGTCAACGGCATCAAGGTCGCCGCGCACGAGGGCGGCTACGACAAGTTCTCCGCCGACATCACCGACGCCCTGCGGCCCGGCCGCACCCAGGAGCTGATCGTCGGTGTGTACGACCCGACGGACGCGGCGAACGGCGAGAACCCGCCCGTGGGCAAGCAGCGCCTCGACCCGAGCGGCATCTGGTACACACCGTCGTCCGGCATCTGGCAGACGGTGTGGCTGGAACCGGTCGCCGCCGACCACGTCGAAGGGCTCAGGCTGACCCCCGACGTCGACGCGGGCACGCTGACCGTCGAACCGCAGGGCGTCCGCGACGGCCTCCCGGTCACCGCGACCGCGTACGACGGGAACCGCCGGGTCGCCACCGCCCGCGGCCGCAGCGGCGAGCCGCTCACCCTGAACATCCCCCGTCCACGCCTGTGGTCACCCGACGATCCGTTCCTGTACGACCTGAAGGTGAGCGTCGGCGGCGACCGCGTCGGCAGCTACTTCGGGATGCGCTCCATCGCGGTGGAGCAGGTGAACGGCGTCCCGCGCACGGTCCTGAACGGCGAGCCGGTCTTCCTCATGGCCACCCTGGACCAGGGCTTCTGGCCCGACGGTCTGCACACCGCGCCGACCGACGAGGCCCTGGCGTACGACCTGAAGATGCACAAGAAGATGGGCTTCAACTCGGTGCGCAAGCACATCAAGGTCGAACCCGACCGCTGGTTCCACTGGGCCGACCGGCTCGGCCTGCTCGTGTGGCAGGACATGCCGGCCATGACCGCGGGTGTGAACCCGAGTGCCGAGGCCCGCGCGCAGTACGAGCGCGAGATGAAGCAGATGATCGACGAGCACATCAGCAGCCCCTCGGTCGTCATGTGGGTCACCTTCAACGAGGGGTGGGGCCAGTACGACGTCGGCCGCATCGCCGAGCAGGCGGGGGCTTGGGACCCGACCCGCCTGGTCAACAACCAGTCCGGCCTCAACCTCGGCGCCGACGGCAACGCCGGCGACATCATGGACGAGCACGGCTACCCGAGCCCGGCCCTGCCGCCCCGTCCCGACGGGCAACGCGCCCTGGTCAGCGGCGAGTACGGCGGACTCGGCCTCGCCGTGCCGGGCCATGCCTGGTCGGTGCAGCAGTCGTACGTCGACGTCGACCCCGCCACCTACACCGACGACTACCTCGACAAGCTCGACGAGGTGCGCGCCCTGGTGTGCCGGGGAAGCAACGGCGCCGTCTACACCCAGATCTCGGACGTCGAGGGCGAGCTCAACGGCCTGCTGACGTACGACCGCAGGGTGGTCAAACCGGATGTGCAACGCCTCGCGGCGGCCCACGAGACGCTGATCGACGACGCGTCGCGACCGGCCCCCGCCGGGTGCGTCTGACGCCCGGTCGATCCCGGTCCCGTGCTCTGTGTGGCCGTAAGGTCCGCCCGCCCTGGTGACGGGCGGACCGCGGCCGGGCGTGCGAGAGGGTCCCGCCGGACACCGGCGGGACCCTCGGGCCGTGGTGCGGATCAGGCCGTGTGCAGGGTCAGCCCATAGCGGTTGAGGATCTCGTTGACCGGCTGGAACCAGGTCTCGCCGCCGCCGGAGCAGTTGCCCCAGCCTCCTGACGTGACCCCTTGTGCCTGGTCACCGCTGATGAAGGAGCCGCCTGAGTCGCCGGGTTCGGCGCAGACGCTGGTCTTCGTCATCTGATGCACCGCGCCCTGGCTGTAGTTGACGGTCTCGTTCTTGGCCAGGACGGTGCCGCAGTGCCAGTGGGTCGTGGAGCCGGACCGGCATATCGAGGTGCCGACGGGTGCCTCGGCCGAGCCGCGCACCAGCCGGTCCGGGACCGTGCCCCAGCCGAGGACCACCGGGACGGTCCACCAGCCGCTGCCGACGCTGACCCACGCGTAGTCGTTGTCCGGGAACGAGGAGCCCTGGAAGGTGCCGATGTGGGTGCCGTCCCAGCCGCGCACGGCGGCGCCGCCCCCGCCGCAGTGGCCGGCGGTGACGAACCCGCCGTGGACCGAGAAGCCGATGGAGCAGCGGACGTTGCCGGTGTAGTAGGGGTCGCCGCCGACCGTTCCCGCCGCGAAGGTCCGCGGGGCGGCCGGCACCGTCTCCACGGTCACCGGCCCGGCAGCGCGGGCACGGGCGACGAAGCGCCGGACATCGTTGTCGGCGCGCTCGGCCTCGACGACGTTCACCACGACCGCGTTGGCCGCCGGGTCGACGTGCCAGCTGCTCACGCCCGACGGGGCGGACAGCCGGTCGATGCGCGCCTTGGTGGCGTCGAGCTGTCGCGCGCTGTGCTCGACGGTGCGGACGGTCGCGCCGGTGGACCGGACGGCCCGCAGGGTCGCGGCGGAGGCGTCCGACGTGACAGCGACGGTCAACCGCTCGCTGTCCGCGTCGAACCACGAGCCGCCGTACGCGGCGCCGGCCGCCCGGCGCGCCGTCGGTGCGACGTCCCTGGCGGTGCGCTCCGCCGCCAGCCGTGCCTCCGCCTGATCACTCGACAGGCCGAGGTCGCGCTGCATGGCGTGCAGAAGTCCGGCGGAGGCCGGCGGCGCGTCGTCGGCGGCGGTGTCGTGCGCCGCGGCCGGCAGGCTACCGGCGGCGGACCAGCTGCCGAGCATGAGGAGGGCGGTCAGGCCGGCGTGCAGGAGTCTGATGCGTCTCACGGAAGATGCCCTTCGTCGTTCCAGCAAGGTGGGGGTGGAACAACCGCAACTGAGAGCGCTCTCATGGAGGTTGGGCCGAGCGTAGCTCCGTATGTCTATCAGGTCCATGCCAATGCGCGGATTGTGCCGCATCTCGGTCGGCTATCGGTCCTGCGAGAGTTCCAGGAGTTCGGCGAAGGTGCCGCCGGCGTGCACGAGGTCGTCGTACCTGCCCTGTTCCGTGATGCGGCCCTCCTCCATGACCACGATGTGGTCGGCGATCTTCGTGTTCTCCAGTCGGTGGGTGACGACGATGGTGATGCGGTCGCCGGCGATCGCCTTGATCTGCTCGAAGATCTGGTGCTCGCCGCGCGGATCCATCTGGGAGGTGGGCTCGTCGAGGATCAGCAGGGCGGGACGCCGGTACAGCGCCCGCGAGCAGGCGATGCGCTGCCACTGCCCGCCCGACAGCTCCGCACCGCCGAAGACCTCACGGGCGAGGAGGGTGTCGAGACCGGCGGGCAGTTCCTCGACCGGCCGGCGCATGCCGACGGCGTCGATCGCCTCCCACACCGGCCCGTCGTCCCGGGTCCGGGGCTGGCCGAGGGTGATGTTCTCCCGCACCCGCAGCGGCCACTGCGCGAAGATCTGCGGCACAAGTCCGGTCTGCTGCCAGACAGTTGCCGGGTCGGTCCCGGCGAGGTCCAGGCCGTTCCAGGTCACCCGGCCCTTGTCGGCGAGGTAGATCCCGGTGATCAGGCGGGTGAGCGTCGACTTGCCGGAGCCGTTGGCGCCGACGACCGCGAGGATCTCGCCCCGCCGCAGGGTGAGCGACACACCGTGGACGGCGGGCCGGTCCCTGCCCGGGTACTGGTAGACGACCTCCTCCAGCCGGATCTCGTCCACCGGCGCCGCGACCGACAGCGCGCCCCGTTCGGGCGCTCGCGCCGAGGCGTCGTCCAGGAACGCCTGCATGTCGCTCAGATACAGGCTCGTGTGGAAGAGCGCGGCACCGTTGATGATCACCTGGGAGAGGCCGGCGAGGGTCGTCTGCACGGCCACGACGGCCGTCGCGGCGAGCGCGAGCGCGATCCTCCCTGTCGTCGCCAGCCAGGCCAGCGCTCCCCAGGTCGCGACGAGGAACACGCCGGCGACCAAAGAGGAAACCAGAGCGATGCGCAGCGTGCGCGGGGCGGCGGCCAGCGTGCGCCGGTCGCAGCGTTCGGACAGGGAGTGGTACCAGAAGATGAGGTAGTCCGTCATCGAGTTCGCGCGGACCTCGTCGCCGTACTTGGGCGTCGTGGACCACCAGCGCATCATGCCTTTGACGTTGCGGTCGGCGATGTTGGCGTAGTGGATCTCGTAGTCCACGCGCGCGGTGAGCACCGCGCCGACACCGGCCGGCAACACGGCGAGGAGCAGGAGGGGCAGCAGCAACGGGTTGAGCACGGACAGCGCCCCGGCCGCGGTGACCATCCGGATCAGGGCCGACAGGAACCGCTGTGCGTCCGTGACCATCACATGGGTGCGGATCACTCCCATCTCCGCGGCTTCCTGACGGTCGGAGAAACCGTCGACGGCGTAGGCCGACGCCTCGACGCGGCAGACCGCCTCCACGAGGGCGGTGTCCGCCCGGGTGGTGAGCCGGGGAGTGATCCGCCGCTCGGCGTAGGCAGCCACGACGCCCGCGACCCGGGCGACACCGGCGGCGATGCCGACGACCACCAGCGCCGGCAGGGCCTGCCGGAGACGGTCGGTGACCGTGTCCGCGCCGAGCAGTGGCCCCATCGCGCGGGCCGTCGCCGCCAGCAGGACCGCGGCGGCGGCACCGGTGACCACCGGGCAGGCCAACAGGAGCAGGACGGCCCGCCGTTCGATGTGCCAGGCCATGGCGATGATGCGGCCCAGGACCTTGGGGATCTGGGCGCTCAGCCTGCGGAAGGAGGCTTCGCCGAGCGGGTTCACGGAGTACTCGCCCGAGTACCTGATCTCGGCGGGCGGTGGCGGAGGGAGGGCTTGTGTCCGCCGCTCCTCCCGGGCATCTGCTGAGGCCAACTCGGTTCCTCCGGTTCGGTCTTGACGTACGTGCCGACGGCGACATCCGGGTCAACGACGTGAGCCGCGTCATCGAACACACGTATTTCGGACGGACCGGAATCCGCAGGGCGGAGCGAGTGGAGGCTTGTGCAGGGGCCACGGACCGTTGGGCCATCGGGGTCGGACGGAACGCGGGATTGGCCGAAACGCCGAGGTGGAGGCGGATGTGGCGGGTGGGACAGCGGAGATGACTCCCGCAGTGGGGCGAGTTGGCCGAGACAGCGCCTCCTTCTCCTGATCGTTCACGGGCGATTCAGCTCCGTTCATCTGAGCTGCCCAGGATCCGCCATGGGCATGTCGTACATCGTTTTCACGGCGTGCCCTTCACCTGTGCGGCGATCAGGAAGGACGGCTGCCGATGCGGTCAACGCGGTGGCGAAGACGGCCGGGTGCCCATGGAACGAGGGGACAACGGCTCGCGGGGGCGGTACTCAGCGCGCTGCTCCTGGTGAGCGGCAACCTGACGACGGCATACGCCGACTCCGGTGATGAGCGGGGCTCAGCGGGCCTGAGCGACTCGGGCAACGCCACGACTCTGCCGACCCTCACCCCCGGCGACGGTTCGTATCTGGAGGGCACGGAGAAGGTCGCGGCCACGCCGACCCTGGCCGGTGACTCCGTGACCAGGCTCGCGGTGGACGGCAAGCCGATCGACGCCGAGCGGACGGTCGGGGTGTCCCGGCTCAGCTTCGATGTCGGCTCCAACTCGACCGAGGCCCGCTACCACAACCACGTGCTCGTCAACGGCGACCACCGGGCGGACATCGGCGACCTCGTCAACGAGCGCGGCACGATCGAGATCCCCAACGAGTACCTGGTCAAGGGCGAGAACAAGATCGAGATCATCGCCGGCGCGGTCGACAGCTCATGCGGCACCAACTACGACGACTTCGTGCTGTCCGACATCAGCCTGGAGCTGCTCGGCGAGGTCGCGGACGGCGAGGAGAACGCGTACACGTACTCCTTCGGTGACGGAAGCTGCGGTTCCAACACCACGCTCCTGAAGAAGGCGACGCTCACCTTCTTCGCCCTCGGCGACCCCCAGGGCACCACCGGTCTCCAAGCCGACCTGGACACCACGAAGTTGGCCAACGGCACACACTCCCTCACCGCGACGACGACCTCGGGCAAGAGCGTCAAGAACACCGTGACGGTGAACAACGCCCCGGCGGGCGCACCTCGTCTGCTGCCCAAGGACGGCACGCTCGTCGCCGGCCCGCAGTCGGTGTTCGCGACCTTCCCCGCCGGCGCCGAAGGCGAAGTCGAGTCGCTGACCGTGGACGGGGCCGCCCCCGTCACCGATCCGCACCTCGGCAACGGCGCCGCCACCTTCTCCTTCGACGTCGGACCGAACTCCATCGACGACCGGTACGACAACCACCTGCTCGTCAACGGCAAGCGCATCGACCTCGGCGGCACCTGGGTGAGCCAACGGGTCGACATCGCGATTCCGGCGCGGCACCTGGTGCCCGGCGACAACACGATCAAGGTCGTCACCAGCCCGTACAAGGAGAGCTGCGGCAACAACCGCGACGACTTCGACATCGCGCGACTCGCGCTCACCTTCGAGGGCGGCACCGTCACCGGCCGGGACATCACGGACGCTTATGCGATGGGCGACGGCAGTTGCGGCAGCAGCGACACCCGCCTGCGCGAGGTGGAACTGCACTACACGATCGACGCCCCTGCCGTGCACGTCTCCGACACCCTGGGCGCCGGAAACGCGACCCTCGGTTTCACCGTGGGCAGCAACTCGATCGAGGCCCGCTACCAGAACCACGTCCTGGTGAACGGCCAGAAGCTCGCGCTGGAAAGCGACTTCGTCAGTCAGCAGGTCGACCTGACCTTCCCCAACGAGTGGCTCGTCCCCGGCTGGAACACGATCGACTTCGTTACCGGCACCTATGTGACCTCGTGCGGCACCAACCGCGACGACTTCGCCGTCTCCGGCGTCACGGTCACCCCGGCGCGGGGCACCGCCACCGGCCGGATGGTCAAAGGCTCGTACAGCCTCGGCGACGGCAACTGCGGGGACAACGTCAACCCACTGACCGAGATCGACCTCCAGTTCTTCGTCGACGGCCCGGCCCAGGGCCTGCGCGCCGACCTCGACACCACGAGGATCGACGACGGCAGGCACACCCTGGCCGCGACGTCGAGGACCGGCAGGACCGCGACCCGCCTTCTGGTCACCGACAACTCGGCGCCCCGAACAGCCGCCAGCACCCCCGCCGCGGGCCAGAAGATCACCACCTCGGTGGTCCTCGACGTCCGCCTCGATGACCCTTCCGGCGTGGTGAGCGGCCCGGACGTGAAGCTCGACGGCAGGCCGATCCAGCCGGGCGCGTCCGTCGGCCCCGGCTTGTCCGCCGGCGAGCACACCCTGTCGGTGACGGGTACCGACAGCCTGGGTAACACCGGTACCCGGGAGATCACCTTCACCTCCGCCGGCATCCCGGACATCCCCGCCGACCTCACCCCGAAGTCCGGTACGACCGACGCCGGCAGCAGTGTGAAGCTGTCGGCGAAGGTGGCTGAGCCCGACGGCGGCCCGGTGAGCGCCATCTTCTCCGAGGCCGAGATCCTCACCCCGAACCAGGTGTACGAGGGCACGGCCACGTCCGTCCCCACGACGCTCAAGGTCAAGGGCGAGAAGAAGGTGAGGGCCACCGGCCTCGCCCCTGCCGACGGAAGGACGCTGGACGCGCCGGCCGCCGAGGAGGTCACGTTCCAGCGGTTCGACGTCCGGGTGCAGGGCCACGTCGACGCGCCGGTGCTGCGCTGGGAGGGCGTCATCGATCCCGAGCGGCTCGCCGCGCTGCGCGTGTGGAACACCGGCACGAAGGAGTGGGACGTGTTGACGAGCGCCCGCGGCGCAGCCGAGGGCAACACGGTCCTGACCGCCGTCGTCGACCGCAGTTACGTCGACGGTCAGCTGGTCCACGTCATGGTGACCGGCGAGGATCCGTTCGCCGACGACATCGACGCCGGTGACCCGAACCGGTTCGCCGACCCGGACTCGTACGACTTCTCGATGGTCCACTTCACCGACACGCAGTACCTCTCCGAGGGCGCGGTGGAGCAGGAGACGGCCGAGGAACGCGCGGTCTGGGAGAAGGCGTATGGCGACATCACCCGCTGGGTCGCCGCCAACAAGGACGAGCGCAAGATCTCCTATGTGGCCCACACCGGCGACATCATCGAGAACAACATCCGCAAACCCGCCGACGAGGCCACCCGGCGCCAGGTCGTCGGCGAGATGGAGGTGTCCTCGAAGCAGCAGAAGATCCTGGACGACGCGGGCGTGCCGAACGGTGTGATCGCGGGCAACCACGACAACCAGTCGGGCACCGAGAACGGTCCGGACGCGATCTACAACCAGTACTACGGGCCCGAGCGCTACCAGTCGCTGTCGCAGGGCTGGGAGCACGCCGAGTACGGCGGCCCGTGGCGTGCGGGCGACAACCAGAACCACTACGACCTGTTCTCCGCCGGTGGCGTCGACTTCGTCGTGGTGGGCCTGTCGTACGGGGTGACGCGTGAGGAGGCCGAATGGGCCGACTCGGTCTTCAAGCGGTTCCCCGACCGCAACGGCATCCTGCTCTCGCACGATTACCTCGCACCGAGCAGCAACCCCGACGGCCGCGGGGCCGGATTCTCCGCGCCCGACGGCTCGATGCTCTACAAGACGGTGGTCCAGGACAACCCGAACGTGTTCCTGATCCTCGCCGGTCACGAACACGGCGTGGGCACCAACGTGAAGCCGAAGGTCGGCGAGATCGCGCACGGCGTAATCGAACTGCTCGCGGACTACCAGTTCTACACGGTCTCCGCGGACCGGCTCGGCCTCACCGAGATCGGCGGCTACCAGCCCGGCGACCAACTGCGGTTCGGCTCGAGCTTCTTCCGGATGCTCCAGTTCGACGTCGACCGGTCGGAACTCACCGTGGACACCTACTCGCCGCTGCTCGACGAGTTCGGCGCCACCGAGTACGACACGAACCACCGCTACGACGGCACCGAGGACAACATGGTCCTCCCCATCGACCTCAACACCCGCAGGACGACCTTCAAGACCGACTCGCTGGCGCTCTACAACCCCGTGGACGTCATCGGGCGGACCAAGGCCGACTCCGGTGAGGTCGCCTCGGTCACCTTCAGGGGCCTCAAGCCCGGCACGACCCACGCGTGGTTCGTCACGGCACGCTCCACCGGTGGCGGCGTGACCGCATCCGAGCCGAGCGTCTTCGTCACCAAGGACAGCCACGGCCGCCCCGGCACCTGGGGTCCGGACGCGCCGACGTACCCATGGTTCACATCACCGGCCGACCGGTAGCACGCGTCCGCCGGCACCCGCCGTCCCGGACGCAGCCCGCCCGGGACGGCGGGGCCGCCACATCTCACACAAGAACCGAGACGTCCATGCCTCTGCCTTCACCGGCGGTGCCCCGGCTCCCCGCCGCGCTCCTGACCGTCGCCGCCGCCGTGGTGGCCCTGCTCGGCGCCGGCCTCGCCCACTCGGCACCCGCCATCGCACACGACGCGACCTCAACGGCCTATGTCGAGGTGACGGGCACCGGAGCCGACGTCGAGGCAACCCTCGACCTCGAGTACGACCTGCTCATGAAGTCGGCCTGGCTCTACGCCGAGGCGTACGAGGCGAAGACCCGCACCGACCAACTGCACCAGCTCAAGACCAACGCCGACGCGGTGACCGAGTACGTCACCGAACGCTTCGCTGTCACTTACGACGACCAGCCCTGCGCACCCCGCCGCGTCGGCGACGCCGACGTTCGCCCCCGCGGCAACCGGCCCTTCGCGGTCCTCACCCTGGCCTACGACTGCCCGCCCGCCGCCGACGGCAGCCACACCATCTCCAGCACCCTGTTCCCCGACTCCGAGACCTTCGTCCACAGCACGGAGACGATCGTCCACTACGACATCGGCGGGCAGCGCGGCTCCCAGGTCCTGACGGCCGCCGAACCGACCCTGAAGACCGGCGCAGGCCATGAGCCCCACCAGATCCGGGAGTTCTTCCTCCTCGGCACCGAACATCTGCTGTTCGGCCTGGATCACCTCCTTTTCCTGCTCTGCCTGCTCATCGGCGCCCGCGACCTGCGCGACATCGTGCTCACGGCCACCGCCTTCACCGCGGCACACAGCGTCACCTTCCTGCTGGCCGCCATGGGCGTGGTGAGCGTGCCGGGCTCGGTCGTGGAGCCGGTCATCGCGGCCTCCATCGCCGTCATGGCGCTCGCGGCCCTCGTCCTGCGCGACCAAGAGACGTCGGGACGCCGGCGCCTCGCGGTCGTCTTCCTCTTCGGCCTCGTGCACGGCCTCGGCTTCGCCGGCGCGCTCGGAATCGAGGACAGCTGGTCCTGGGAACTGCTGCTGTCGCTGCTCAGCTTCAACGTCGGCATTGAGGCGGTGCAGTTGGGCATCATCGCCGTCGTCTTCCCCTTGCTGCTCCTCCTCCGCCGAACCCCGACACACCGCTGGGTCCTGCCCGCACTCACCGCGCCCATAGTGATCGTCAGCCTCTACTGGTTCTGGGACCGGGTGACGGTGGCGGCATGACCGTCTCACTGCGGGTCAGTGAAGCTTGTTGACCGCCCTGGCGGTCGTGGCCTTGAAGTCGTCGACCTGGGCGTGCTCGAAGGTACCCATCTGCGCCCACTTGACGACGGCCACGGTCCTGCCGTCCCGGCCGACCGAGAACAGCCCTATGTCGGAAGCACCCCAGGCGGAGACGGTGTGGATGCCGTAGACGTGGGCACCTTCCTCGACGTTCAGCCGGCCGTAGTACTTCCTGGTCGCGGTGATGTCCGGGTACTGCTGCATCAGCTTCTTCGCGCAGTCGGCGAGGTCCTTGCGGAGCAGGGCGGCGAACGCCTTGGCACGCCGTGTGTCCCGCTCGACGACCGTCACCTGAAGGGCGTTGGTGTCGTACTCGGTCCAGTACGTGCGGTGGGTGGCGATCGACGGCAGGGCCGCTCCCACACAGATCGGCAGCGGGTCCGGCTGTCCGGCGGTGACGGGCCCGGCGTACCAGGGCGACGTCGGGTGCGGCGGCAGTTCGCCCGGCTTGAGGAACCGGGGTGTGTCGGAGGCCGACGTGCCGGCGGACGCCGCCGGGGCGGCGGTCAGGGCGACGGCCGCCCCGGTTGCCATGGCGGCCAGGGTGAGTCGGGTGCTTCGAGTGCGGACGTTCATGATTGCCTCCACATCGTTCGCTCACTACGCCTGGTACGACTCGCCGAGGGTTCCGTTCGTTGCCCTCTGCTCCTGTTACAGATCTGTCCCGAATGTCGCTGATCGGAAACTTTGATCTGTTCTGCGCCGTTGTTTGGCCGGGGAACGAGCGTGAGATCTTGGAACGCCGCTTGCCCGTTCGCGAGGGCGCTGGGAGTGCTGGGACAGTGACGCCGACGGGGCGCGTGGAGGATCTGTGATGTCGACGCCGATGCAGCGGTTGCACCGCAAGCAGGCCTGGGCGGCCAGGGGAGCCCTGGCTGCGGCGGCCGCGGCGGTTCTGCTGCCGCTCGTCCGTGGCGGCCCGGGCGGTCTGCTGCTGCTCGTCCTCGGGCTCGCGGGCCTCGCCCTCACCGTCGCTGCACTGTGGTGGGTGCTGTCCCGCCGCGGAGCCGTACGTGCCGGCGCCACTCTGCTGGCCGTTGCCACGCCCATCGCTCTCGTCGTGCTCTTTCTGCGGGAGAACCTGCTCTGGGTGATCGCCCTGTCCGGACTGCTCTGGGCCGCGGCAGTCTGGTGCGGCCGGTACGCGTTGCGCAGCACGGGGCTGCGCCAAGGGCGGATCAAGGAGTACCGGACGCCGCCCCCGAAGCGTCCCTTCCTGTTGCTCAACCCGCGCGCCGGGGGCGGCAAGGTGGAGAAGTTCGCCCTGCGTGACAAGGCCGAAAGGCTCGGTGCGCGGGTCGTCCTGCTGGATCCGGAACAGCATCAGGACGTGGCCGCCCTCGCGAGAACCGCCGTGGCGGACGGGGCCGATCTCCTGGGCGTCGCCGGCGGTGACGGAACACAGGCCCAGGTCGCGGCGGTGGCCGCGGAGCACGGACTGCCGTTCCTCGTGATATCGGCCGGCACCCGCAACCATTTCGCGATGGACCTCGGCCTGAACCGCGAAGACCCGGCCGCCTGCCTCGACGCCCTTACCGACGGTGTCGAACTCCGTGTGGACCTGTGCTTCGCCGACGACCGCCCGTTCGTCAACAACGCCTCGTTCGGGGTGTACGGCGCGGTCGTGCAGAGCCCCGGCTACCGCGACGACAAGGTCGGTACCGCGTTGGAGCTGCTGCCCGACCTGCTCACCCGTCAGCGCGGTCCACGCCTGACCGCCCACGCCGACGGCACCACGTTCACCGATCCGCAGGCCGTTCTGGTGAGCAACAATCCCTACCGCATCGACGATCCCCTTGGCTTCGGCCGGCGCCAGCGACTGAACTCCGGCCGGCTCGGCGTCCTCGCCGTGAAGGTGGACAGCGCCGTGGAGGCGGCCGAACTGCTGCTGGACCCCCAGGGGGTCGGGGCGCTGACGGCTCGCGAGGTGGTGATCGACGCCGACGAGCCGCGGCTGGAGGTAGGCCTCGACGGCGAGGCCGTCACCCTGTGCACTCCCGTCCGCTGCCGCATCGAACGCCGCGTCCTGCGCGTCCGGGTCCCCCGTGAACGGCCGGGCGTCCCCGACCTGCCGCCCCGACTGGACTGGCGTCGACTGCGCAAACTCGCCGCCGTGGTGAGTCGTACGGCCGTCCCGACGCGCTCCGCTCACAGGCGCCGGCCGCCGGGGGGCGAGGAGCCCGGACGCTGAGAGGGCTGTACGGGGACTCACTCCTGTGACTAGTGTGCCCGCTGATGTTCACTGTTGATATACCCCTGATTCATGTAGGACGAGGAACGGCGGCCCCGGGTTGCCTCGGGAGGTCCGGTGAGTGACGCCGTACGCTCGGCGGAACGCGCGGCCGTCAGACCGCAGAGGGCCGCGGCCGGGACGGCCGAGGGGCCGGCCAAGCAGCGCGATGCGTTCTTCGACAACGCCAAGTACCTCGCGATCGTGCTGGTGGCGATCGGCCATGCGTGGGAGCCGCTGCGCAGCGAGAGCCGAACCGTCACCGCGTTCTACATGATCGTCTACTGCTTCCACATGCCGGCGTTCATCGTCATCTCCGGCTACTTCTCGCGCGGCTTCGAGGCGACCCCGGGGCGGATCAAGCGCCTGCTGACCGGTGTCGCCGTGCCCTACGTCGTCTTCGAGGTGGCGTACACCCTCTTCACACGGTGGGCCGACAACGAGCCGGACCGGGCGTTCAGCCTGCTCGACCCCCTCTACCTGACGTGGTTCCTCGCGGCACTGTTCGTCTGGCGGCTGACCACCCCGATATGGAAGGTCGTACGGTGGCCGCTGCCGATCGCGCTCGGCATCGCGATGCTCGCCACCCTCACGCCGTCCATCGGCAAGGACCTCGATCTGCAGCGCATGCTGCAGTTCCTGCCCTACTTCGTGCTCGGCCTGTGCCTGAAGCCGGAGCACTTCCAACTGGTCCGCCGCCGCGAGGTGCGCCTGCTGGCCGTGCCCGTCTTCGCCTCGGCGCTCGTCGTGGCGTACTGGGCGGTCCCGCGGATGAACTACGCCTGGTTCTTCCACCGCACCAGCGCCGAGCAGCTCGGCGCACCCGGCTGGTACGGGCCCCTCATGACGCTGGCCCTCTTCGGCTGCTCACTGGTCCTCGTCGCCTGCTTCCTCGCCTGGGTGCCGGGGCGTGCCATGTGGTTCACCGCACTCGGCGCGGGCACGCTGTACGGCTATCTGCTGCACGGCTTCGGCATGCAGACCGTGAACCACTTCCACGTGTACGACAACGGCTGGCTCCACCGGCCGCTCGGCGAGATCATCGTGACCGTCGTCGCCGCCGTCGTCGTGACGCTGCTGTGCACCCCACCCGTGCGGCGGATCTTCCGGTTCGCGATGGAGCCGAAGATGGAGTGGGCCTTCCGGCGGACCACGCCTGCAGCAGGCGTTGCTGCACGCCCGCCGGCATGATCGGAGGCGCCCCACGGGGCATGACCGCGCGCGGTGTCATGCCTCGATGGGGTGTCGCTATCATCCCTTAATGGGAAAAATGCTGCTTTGCCTCAGGGGGCTTCTGTCCTCGCCGGAGTGATCAATGTCCCGCACGGCCCCGACAGACGACGGCGACGAACTGCTGGCCAGACTCGGATCGCTGACCGCCCAGGCGCGCGTGCAGGCGGAGCTGCAGCGCTCCAGGGTCGAGCTGGCCATCGCCCTGCAGCGCGACATGCTCCCCAGGGATCTGCCGGTCGCCCGGGGACTCCACCTGGCCGTCGAGTACGCGCCGGCGTGCTACGGCCTCAATGTGGGAGGCGACTGGTACGACGCCTTCACGCTGTCCGACGGCCGCATCGGGCTGTCCGTCGGCGATGTTCAGGGCCACAACATCGAGGCGGCGGCCTTCATGGGCCAGGTCCGGGTCGGACTGCGCGCCCTCGCCTCCGTGACGAGCGAGCCGGGCGAACTCCTCGCCCGAACCAATGACCTCATCCTGTCCCTCGGCGGCGACCTGTTCGCCACCTGCACCTTCATGCGGCTCGACCCCTCCACCGGAGTGCTGGAGAGCGCCCGGGCCGGACACGTCCCCTGCGTCTGGGCCACGGCCGACGGAAAATCCGGCGTCTCCGAGGACGAGGGAGGACCGCCCCTCGGCATCCAGAAGGGCATGGAGTACCCCGTGACTCGGTACCGGCTCACCACGGGCGGGGTGTTCGTCCTGCTCACGGACGGTGTCGTGGAGGGGCCGACGCTGAGCGTCGAGGCCGGGCTCGACCAGGTGGTACGGCTCGCGGGGATCGCCGCCGTCGCAGGGATGGGGGCGGGCTCGCTCGCCGCCGCCGTGATCAAGGGCGTCGAACAGGTGGGGCACGACGACGACGCCGCCGTACTGGTCGTCGGCCACGACGGGCTCGACGTTCAGCCATAGGGCCTTCAGGCCACTCCCTCACCTCGCCGACGTGGGGGCGCCGGTGTCTCATGGCTGCTGTGGTGGGTACCGAGGATCTACGCCGACCGGTCGTCTTCGCCCTGCAGACGCTGGCAGTCGCCGCCGGCTACTACGCAGCGGGGTGGCTCGGCCTGCTGCGCCACCTCGTCGTCGAGGGCGCGGTGGTCACACCCGTCTGGCCGCCCACCGGCGTGGCCGTGGCCTGCCTGCTGGTCCTGGGGATGCGCTGCTGGCCCGGCATCGCCCTCGGCGCCCTCCTCGTCATGATGACCCTCACCACCTTTCGGCCCGCTGCGGTCGGCATCCTCGTGGGCAACACCGCCGCTCCCGTCTGCGGGTATCTCCTGCTGCGCAAGGTGGGCTTCCGTACGGATCTCGGCCGATTACGAGACGGTCTCGCGCTGGTGTTCCTGTGCGCCCTGACCGCCATGGTGATCAGCGCAACCGTGGGCGCCGGACTCCTCGTGCTGACGGGGCGGCTCGCCGCGCCCGAATTCTGGCCGATCTGGATGGCCTGGTGGGTCGGCGACGCGATGGGCGTTCTGATCGTCACCCCGGTCCTGCTCCTGCTGCACGGGCTGCGCCGGCCACTGCACGTGACCCGATGGAAGGAGGCCCTGGGCCTGGCTGTCATCGCCTGCGGCGTCGTGCCGGTGGCCACCCGCAGTTCCGTCAGCCTGCTCTTCCTCGTCTACCCGCTGCTGATCTGGGCGGTACTGCGCTTCCAGCTCGCGGGCAGCATGCTGTGCGCCCTGTTCGCCTCGATCATGGCGACCGTCGCGGCGACGGACCGGGTCGGACCGTTCGAAGGGCTGACCCGTGTCGAAGTGATGACCAAGCTCCAGGCCTTCAACGGGGCGATGGCCCTCACCGCCCTGCTCCTGTCCGCCGTGATCACCGAGCAGCGCAACACCAGGCGGTCGGTGGAACGAGCGTGCCAGGAGCTGGTCGAGGTCCTGGAACATCTCACCGCAGGGGAGTCCCCCTCCGGCCGGCCGGCCATGGACGACGGCCGGAGCAGACAGCCGGGAGCGCAGTGACGGTCGGCCTGTACGCAAGCGCGAGCCCCGAATTGTGGTGTGGCGACACCGGCTGCATGGCCCGAACAGCGAACGTCTATCATATGAGCGCCGCCTAGCTCGAAAGATGTACTTGTGACTGTCAACGAAGACTCGTTCACCAACTGGAAGCACCGCGAGGAGATCGCGGAGTCGATGATCCCGGTCATCGGGAAGCTGCACCGGGAACGGGACGTCACCGTCCTGCTGCACAGCCGCTCCTTGGTGAACAAATCGGTCGTCAGCATCCTGAAGACCCATCGTTTCGCCCGGCAGATCGCCGGTGAGGAGCTCTCCGTCACCGAGACGATGCCTTTCCTGCAGGCGCTGACCGCCCTCGATCTCGGACCTTCCCAGATCGACATCGGCATGCTCGCCGCGACGTACCGGACCGACGACCGCGGTCTGTCGGTGCAGGAGTTCACCGCCGAGGCCGTGGCCGGCGCCACGGGCGCCGGCAAGATCGAGCGCCGGGAGCCACGCGACGTCGTCCTCTACGGCTTCGGCCGCATCGGGCGGCTCCTCGCGCGCCTGCTCATCGAGAAGGCCGGCTCCGGGAACGGACTGCGGCTGCGGGCCATCGTCGTCCGCAACAACGGGAGCCGGTCCGCCGAGGATCTCGTCAAGCGCGCCTCCCTGCTGCGCCGTGACTCCATCCACGGCCAGTTCCAGGGCACGATCACCGTCGACGAGGCGAACAGCAGGATCATCGCCAACGGCAACGAAATACAGGTCGTCTACTCCGACGACCCGACGACGGTGGACTACACGGCGTACGGCATCAAGGACGCCATCCTCATCGACAACACCGGCAAGTGGCGCGACCGCGAAGGCCTGTCGAAGCACCTTCGCCCCGGCATCGAGAAGGTCGTCCTGACCGCGCCGGGCAAGGGCGACGTCCCGAACATCGTCCACGGCGTCAACCACGACACCATCAAGCCGGACGAGCAGATCCTGTCCTGCGCGTCCTGCACCACCAACGCGATCGTGCCGCCGCTGAAGGCGATGGCGGACGAGTACGGCGTCCTGCGCGGCCACGTGGAGACCGTCCACTCCTTCACCAACGACCAGAATCTGCTGGACAATTACCACAAGTCCGAGCGGCGCGGCCGTTCGGCGCCGCTGAACATGGTCATCACCGAAACCGGCGCCGCCTCCGCCGTCGCCAAGGCGCTGCCCGACCTCAAGGCGAAGATCACCGGCAGCTCGATCCGCGTCCCGGTGCCCGATGTCTCGATCGCGATCCTCAACCTGCAACTCGCCCGCGAGACAACCCGCCAGGAGGTCCTCGACCACCTCCGCGATGTGTCACTGACCTCGCCGCTCAAGCGCCAGATCGACTTCATCAGCGCCCCCGACGCGGTCTCCAGCGACTTCATCGGCTCACGCCACGCCTCGATCGTCGACGCCGGCGCGCTCAAGGTCGAGGGCGACAACGCGATTCTCTACCTCTGGTACGACAACGAGTTCGGCTACTCCTGCCAGGTCATCCGCGTCGTCCAGCACGTGTCCGGAGTGGAGTACCCCACCTACCCGGCCCCGCTGCACTGATCTCGGCGCCTGCTGCGTCCCTGGCGAACACCGTGGGAGGTTCGCCAGGGACGACGTCGTTTCACGGCCCTGCCGGAGCCGCGCACACGTGAATTCGCGATGCGGTTGAACATGTCGGCGCTCGGCTGCGTATGTCACCGGAAGGCTTCCATGACCAGGTCGGCCATCCGGCGTAGGAGTACTCCGTGGGACGCAAGACGCGCAGACGCCCCAAAGGTGCAAGACGGGCGACATTCGCAGCTGTCGCTCTGATGTTGGGCGGTGGGGGACTGGTGGTGGCGAATGTCTACGCCTCCGCCACCGACGGCGGTTCGGGGGGCGCGAACAGCACGCTCGCCAACGAAGCCGGGGCCGGGACGGCCGCCACCATCGACTGCCCGGACGTGGGCGAGAAGCTGACCGAGGTTCCGGACGACGCGCGAGCGGACGTGGACAAGGAACTCGCCCTGCTGGACCAGCAGGTGACGGAGGCCTACCAGCAGCTCCAGGAGCCGGCGGGCGCCGCGCAGGACGGCGGCGGCTTCGACGCGGACGCGATCCTGACGCCGCTGCAGGAGCAGCGGACCGGGACGATCGAGCGCATCGCCGCCGCCATCGACCGGACGGGCGAGCGTCCGCAGGGTCTGGAAGACCTCGCGGCCTGCACGCTGCGACCCACGGGCGACCAGGGCGGTGACGGCGCCGACGCCGGTCAGGGCGAGAACGGCGGCTCCCAGGACGACGAGAACCAGCCAGACGAAGGCCAGACCGGAAATGGCGGTCAGGCCGGCAACGGGCCCGTCGCCGCGGACTACGCGGACATCACCACCGTGCAGCCGAACGTCCAGAACCCGCCCCGGCAGAAGAGCGCATCCCGCGGCAGCTTCACCACCAGCTGCGGCGTCAACGAACAGGGCCTGTTCAACTCCGACAACGTGATCGTCGCCCCCGGCGTCACCAACGGAGCCCACCACTTCCACGACTACATCGGCAACCAGGCCAACGACGCCTTCGCCAGCGACCAGGACCTCGCGAACGCCGAGACGAGCTGCGAGAACCCCGGCGACAAGTCGTCGTACTACTGGCCGGTGCTGCGGCTTCAGAACGGGACCGTGGAGCAGGATGCCGAGGCCCCCGGCGGCGGAATCGAGGGCAACGCCGGTGAGATCGTCACGCCCGCACAGGTCACGCTGACATTCGCGGGCAGCCCGGTCGGCGAGGTCACGGCCATGCCGCGACTGCTGCGCATCATCACCGGCGACGCCAAGGCGTTCGTCAACGGAACCGCCAACGCCAACGCCTCCTGGAGCTGCACCGGTTTCGAGGACCGGCAGCTCAAGGACAAGTACCCGCTGTGCCCGTCCGGCAGTGACGTGGTGCGCACCTTCAAGTTCCAGAGCTGCTGGGACGGCCGGAACATCGACAGCGCCAACCACCGCACCCACGTGGCCTTCGCCGACGCCGCCGGTCGGTGCCCCGCCGGATTCCAGGCGATACCGCAGCTGGTGCAGCGCATCGTGTATGACGTCGACGCGCCGAGCCTGAACGACTCAGGCCGGACGACCCCGCTGTTCGCCGTGGACTCCTTCCCGGAGCAACTGCACAAGCCGGTCACGGACCACGGTGACTTCATCAACGTCTTCGACGAAGACCTGATGGGCGAGATGGTCGACTGCATCAACGACGGCCGGCAGTGCGATTCGGGCGATGCGGAGCCGGGCTCCGGGGCCGACCCCGACGAGGGCGCGGGGGAGCAGCCCACGGCGACTCCGGAGGAACCCCAGGACGGCAACGCCGGGGAACAGCCCGATGAGGGCAATGGCGAGGAGCAGCCGGGCGACGACGGTG
This sequence comes from Streptomyces sp. F001, assembly GCF_004187715.1. GTDB lineage: Bacteria > Actinomycetota > Actinomycetes > Streptomycetales > Streptomycetaceae > Streptomyces > Streptomyces flavusporus. The sequence continues at coordinate 421,537 of NZ_QZWF01000002.1, forward strand.
CGAACCAGCCCGGCGACAACGGCGGGGAGCAGCCCGACGACGGCGCGGACCAGCCCGGCGACAAGGGCAACGAGCCGTCTGCCGAGCCCTCGAACGGGGCGGGCGGCGCAGACCCGGCGCCCTCCGCTCCCACGGAAACCGCCCCCGCCAGTGGCGCACCCAATGTCTACGCCTCGCCCTCGGCCACCTCACGACCGTCCGACAGCGGGGCGCAGGACGACTCGGACGCTGCCGCCGCCGAAGTGCCGCAGGAGAAGGAGTCCGGCAGCGACCCTTCAGCCTCCGGGCAGACCGAGCCGCAGGCTGTCCAGGGCGGACTCGCCGACACCGGTGCGCGCCTGTGGCCCGCGGCGGCCGGCGCCGTCCTTCTGATCGCCGGCTTCGTCCTGCTGCGTCGCACCGCGCGCCGCTCCCTGTGACGCCACCGGGCCGTCGGCCGCCCGCCCAGCGGGCGGCCGACGGCCCGGGGGAACCCTCGCCGACCCGCTACTGACCGGCGTGCGGCTCGGCGACGACACGGAACGCCGCCTCCCCGACGGCAAGAACTCCGTCGGTCAGCGGTGTGGACCGCACACCGCCCTTACCGCGCAGGGCGCGCTGCGCGCCCGGGCCGATGGTGACGTCCATCCACGCGCAGGGCCGGGCCGGACGGTTCAGGACGAAGGTCACGGGGCCCGCACCGCAGTCGAGAGTGATCGTCGAGCCGACCAGGGAGTCGACGTCGACGCCTCGCAGCAGGATGTTCCGGCGTGTCTGCAGAAGATCGATGGACGGGGTGATGTCGAAGGGGAGGTTCTCGACGGCCATGATGGTCACCGCCGCGTCGCGATGGACCCGCTGCCCGAAGTAGCGGTCGCCGACCAGACCGAGGCCGGCGCGCACCTCAGCCCGATGCCGCAGCTCGTCCGCGGACCCGGCCGACGGCCCGTCCGCGGGACGCCCCGCGAAACGGTGCGCGGGAGACACCAGCAGCTGTACCACCTCGACCTTGGTCATGAGGGCCAGCCTAAGCCGCCCGTCCGGGTGGCGGCTCGCCACCGCCGAGACGGGCTGCCGCGCTGTCGATCAGCATGTCGAGCGCCGCAGGGTAGGCACTGACGTTCATCTCGGCGACGAGATGGCCGGCGGCTGCGGCGATCCGAGGGTGGGTGGACTCGGGCAGCCTGGCATAGGTGGCCTGCCACACCGCCTCGTCGGCCTCCCGGGCCGCTGCCGGCAGCGCGAGCGACGCCGCGTCGAGCGCCGCGAAGGCCAGGGCTTGGTCGATGAAGCAGTGGTAGATCCGCACCGCATCGGCGACCGGGAAACCGGCACGGTGCAGCACATCGAGCACGGCCTCGTCGGCCGCGATCTCGTGGGGGCGTCCCGAGACCCGGCTGGCGGTGAGCACCGCCGCCTGTGGATGGGCGAGGTACGAGCGGTGGATGCGCAGTCCCAGCGCGCGCAGGTCGGTCTGCCAGTCACCGGTCGCCGTCCAGCCGTCGAAAGCGCGTCCGATGAGCTCGTCGCCGACAGCGAGGACAAGGTCGTCCATGCCGCGGAAGTACCGGTACAGGGTGCTGGGGTCGGCGCCGAGGGCCAGCCCGAGGCGACGCACCGTGAGTCCCTGGCTGCCGTGCTCGCGCAGCATACGCAGCGCGGTGAGCACGATGTGGCGCTCGGAGAGCACGGCGCCCTGCTTGGTGGGCCGTCTGCGCCGTCGTTCGCTCTCCGCCACGACCCGTTTGGGCATCGCGCGTTCCTCCCTGGTGGGGATGTGGTCGGGGCGTTGCCGGGACCTTATGCCAACGCCATTGACCAGGACAACGCCTGTGGCGTTCGATCGGCGGCGACAGGGCGAACGCGTGGTTCACCCTCTTTCACGGCGAAAGGACCTGCTATGCGCATCCTCTTGGTCGGTACGGGCGGAGTGGGCACGGCCATCACCCGGATCGCGGCCCGCCGGGACTTCTTCGAGCGGATGGTCGTCGCCGACTACGACCTCGCGCGTGCCGAGGCGGCCGTGGCCACCGCGGGCGACCGGCGCTTCACCGCCACCCGCGTCGACGCCTCCGACGAGGAGGCGGTGGCCCGGCTCCTGGCGGCCGAGCGGTGCGACGTCCTGCTGAATGCGACCGACCCCCGGTTCGTGATGCCGCTGTTCCGCGCCGCGCACACGGCCCGCGCGCACTACCTGGACATGGCGATGTCCCTGTCCCGGCCGCATCCGGACCTGCCGTACGAGCAGACCGGGACGAAGCTCGGCGACGAGCAGTTCGCCCTGGACGACCGGTGGCGTCAGACCGGGCGGCTGGCCTTGGTGGGCATGGGCGTCGAGCCGGGCCTCTCGGACGTCTTCGCCCGGTACGCGGCCGACGAACTCTTCGACACGATCGAGGAGATCGGTGTCCGTGACGGCGCGAACCTGACGGTCGACGGGTACGACTTCGCCCCGTCGTTCAGCATCTGGACGACGATCGAGGAGTGCCTGAACCCGCCGGTCGTCCATGAAGCGGACCGCGGCTGGTTCACGACCGCACCCTTCAGCGAGCCCGAGGTCTTCGACTTCCCCGAAGGCATCGGTCCGGTGGAGTGCGTGAACGTCGAGCACGAGGAGGTCCTGCTGATCCCGCGCTGGGTAAAGGCCGGCCGGGTCACGTTCAAGTACGGGCTGGGCGAGGAGTTCATCACGGCGCTCCGCGTCCTGCACCAGATCGGTCTCGACCGTACCGACCCCGTGACGGTCACCGCGAAGGACGGCACCCGGGTCGAGGTGTCCCCGCGCGACGTGGTGGCGGCCTGCCTTCCCGACCCGGCCGGGCTCGGCGACCGGATGCACGGCAAGACGTGTGCCGGCACCTGGGTCAGGGGCACCCGCGAAGGACGACCGCGCGAGATCTACCTGTACCACGTGGTGGACAACGCCTGGTCGATGCAGGAGTACGGCTGTCAGGCGGTCGTGTGGCAGACGGCCGTCAACCCCGTGGTCGCGCTGGAACTGATCGCGAACGGCACGTGGTCGGGCGCGGGCGTGCTCGGCCCGGAGGCCTTCCCACCCCGGCCGTTCCTCGACCTCCTGACGGCGTACGGATCCCCGTGGGGTATCCGCGAGCAGCAGAGCGTGTGACGACACCCGCGACGGCCACCGCCTTGAACGGCAGGTGATGCACTCGCGTCCGCGCCCCGTGACAAGGAAAGATGAGAAGGCAAGCCAAGGACCGAGCAATGTGAGGAGCGGGCGTATGCAGCACGAGCGAGCGGGCAGGCCGGCCGATCCCGAGGACCTCGTCGATGTCGCCCGGCTGGTCACCGCGTACTACGCGCTGCACCCCGACCCGGGCGAGCCGGGCCAGCGCGTCGCCTTCGGCACGTCCGGACACCGCGGTTCGTCACTGGCGAGTGCGTTCAACGAGGACCACATCGCCGCGACCAGCCAGGCCATCTGCGAGTACCGCGCCCGCCAGGGCACCGACGGCCCCCTCTTCCTGGGCGCCGACACCCATGCCCTGTCGGAGCCCGCGAGGGTCACCGCCCTGGAGGTGTTCGCCGCCAACGACGTGACGGTGCTCATCGACAGCGCGGACGGCTACACGCCCACTCCCGCCGTGTCGCACGCCATTCTCACCCACAATCGTGGCCGCCCCTCGGGCCTCGCGGACGGGGTGGTGGTCACCCCCTCGCACAACCCGCCCGCCGACGGCGGCTTCAAGTACAACCCGCCGAGCGGCGGCCCGGCAGCCTCGGACGCGACCTCCTGGATCCAGGACCGGGCCAACCAGATCATCGCGGGCGGTCTCAAGGACGTACGGCGCCTTACGTACACCCGGGCGCTCGCCGCACCCGGCACCGGGCGGTACGACTTCCTGGGGACCTACGTCACCGACCTCCCGAGCGTGCTGGACCTGGACGCCGTCCGCGCGGCCGGCGTGCGCATCGGCGCCGACCCGCTCGGTGGGGCGTCCGTCGCCTACTGGGGGCGCATCGCCGAACAGCACCGGCTCGACCTGACCGTGGTCAACCCGCTCACCGACCCCACCTGGCGCTTCATGACGCTGGACTGGGACGGCAAGATCCGCATGGACTGCTCGTCGCCCTACGCCATGGCCTCGCTCATCGACCGGCGTGACCGCTTCCGGATCGCCACGGGCAACGACGCCGACGCCGACCGGCACGGCATCGTCACCCCGGACGCGGGCCTGATGAACCCCAACCACTATCTCGCCGCCGCCATCGCCTATCTCTACGCCCACCGTGACCAGTGGCCGGCCGGTGCGGGCATCGGCAAGACCCTGGTGTCGTCCGCGATGATCGACCGGGTCGCCGCCGATCTGGGCCGTCAACTGGTCGAGGTTCCCGTGGGGTTCAAGTGGTTCGTGGACGGGCTGGTCGACGGCTCGCTCGGGTTCGGCGGTGAGGAGTCGGCCGGCGCGTCCTTCCTGCGCCGGGACGGCTCCGTGTGGACCACCGACAAGGACGGCATCATCCTCGCGCTGCTCGCATCCGAGATCACCGCGGTCACCGACAGGACCCCGTCCGAGCACTACGCGGGGATGACCGCGCGCTTCGGTGAACCCGCGTACGCGCGCATCGACGCCCCTGCCTCCCGCGAGGAGAAGGCCCTGCTCGCCAAGTTGTCGCCCGCTCAGGTCAGCGCGGACACCCTGGCCGGCGAGGCGGTCACCGCGGTGCTCACCGACGCTCCCGGCAACGGTGCGCCCATCGGAGGCATCAAGGTGACCACCGCCAACGCATGGTTCGCGGCCCGTCCTTCGGGAACCGAGGACGTCTACAAGATCTACGCGGAGTCGTTCCTCGGGACCGACCACCTGCGTCAGGTGCAGGAGGAGGCCAAGTCCGTGGTCCTGGCGGCACTGGGCAGTTGACGCGGCGATCGGGATTCGCGTCGGGGCGGGCGCCGTTGTCGCAGCGGCGGCGCCCCGCCTTGCTCGGGCCACCTCGATGCCGGCCGACTCCGCGTTCCGCTCAGGTACGCGCACGGACAACGGCGGCGAAGTTGGCCGTCAGGCGCCGGGCGGCCCGAGCCGAGTCCGCCTCCGCCGTCTCCGCGCGGGCGCGCAGCATCTCCAGATCGAGCCCGGCGTCGGCCAGGGCCGCCTCGTCCCACCCCGCGAGGCGGTCCGCACCGACCTCGGGATGGAACTGCACACCCCAGGCGCGCTCACCGACCCGGAACGCCTGCACCGGGCACTGCTCGTTCTCGGCCAGATGAACTGCCTCGGGTGGCAGTGCGGTTACCTGGTCGCGGTGGTTCTGGATCGCCGGGAATCTCGGTGGCATCCCGGCCAGGAGCGGATCGTGCCCGGCCTCGGGGCGCAGCACGATCGTGCACGATCCCCGCTCGGGCCGACCGTATTCGCCCGTCACCTCGCCGCCCGTCGCCACGGCCAGCACCTGGGCGCCGAGGCAGATCCCGAGCAAGGGCACGCCATGGTCGGCGCATTGACGTGCGAGAGCCCGCTCAGCGGGCAACCAGGGTGCGTGCAGGTCGGCGTCGGGCAGGAAACCGCCGCCGAGCAGCACCACAGCGTCGAAGCCGGCCGAAGTGGCCGGCACCGCCGGGCCGGACACCTCGTCGACGGTCAGCCCCTCCGCGTGCAGCCACGCCCGCAGTCGCCCGGGACCACTGCGCTCCGCGTTGCGCACCATCAGCACCCTGCGGGCGTCCCGGTCGGTGTTCGCCGCTTCTGTCACGAGGCACACACCATCAGGAGCCGGTGCCGGGACGCAAACCTGCCGGTGGTGGTCAGATGTCGCCGGCGCCCCGGGTACCGGCCGAGGCCATGCCCAGCCAGGTGTGCGGGTTTCCCTCCCAGCACCAGCCGAGTTTCGGCGCCTTCCGGCTGATCCAGATCGCCGGGACCCTGCGGTCGCCGCATCGTGAACCACCGAGGGAGAAGCACTTGTTCTTGACCAGTACCTGCGGGAAGTGGGTCACGAGAGCGATGCCCTCCTCGATGGTGAGCAGCGTGCGACCCCGCTCGGCGATGACCTTCATCGCGTCGTGGGGTACGGCGCCGCAGAACTCCTCGCCGCGTTCGATGTCGAACAGCAGATAGGCGTCCGGGTGCGGAAGTCCGGCCTCCTCGGTGGCGACGAACCGCTCCAGGGAGCCGGGCTCGAAGGAGCGGTCGACGAAGCCGGGCGTGCGCCCGCGGTGCAGCGTCGTGCGCGGCATCGTGTCCTCGATCGGCGCCACGTTCCGGGTGACGACGAGCACGAAGGGCACGCGGCCGCTCTCCGGTTCGTACGGGCCGACGGGAGCCGTCGCGGCGCGGGCGCGCAGCGGGGCGACCAGCGCGCCGAACTGGTCCGGGCCGAGTCCGGACAGCGCCGGATACCCCAGCTCCATGAGGTTACGGACCTGACGGTCGAACTCGGCTTCACCGTCGAAGGCGGTGTCGGTCAAGGCGGCCCCTTTCGGAGGCGAACACGACGGAAAACTTACAATGGACGTAAACTTACGTGCGAGGCACACAGGGTGTCAACGTAAAAATACGGCGGGGGTAAGATTCCGCCATGGGTATCGAGTCGAGCACCACGACCGCCGCCTCCGCGGCGGCCATCGGCCTGCGCGAGGCCAAGAAGCGCGAGACGCGGCAGCTGATCTCCGACCGGGCGACCGAGCTCTTCATCACGCAGGGCTTCGAGCAGACCACCATCGCCGAGATCGCCGACGCCGCCCGCGTCGCCAAGAAGACCGTGACGAACTACTTCCCCCGCAAGGAAGACCTGGCCTTCGACCACCAGGACGAGTTCGTGGCCGGTCTGGCACGTACCGTGGCCGCCCGCGAACCCGGCGAATCCGCCCTCGCGGCACTGCGCAGCTCGTTCCTGTCAGCGGTCAGGGCACAGGACCCGGTCGCCGGCTTCGCGGGCCCGGAGTTCACCCGCATGATCGCTCAGAGCCCCACCCTCACCACCTGCCTGCGCGGCCTGCACGACCAACGTGAGGACGCCCTGGCCGCGGCCCTCGCCGAAGCCACCGGCGCGGACCCCTGCGACATCACCCCACGCACGGCCGCGTCCCTGCTCGGCGGCGTCCACCGCGTCCTGTTCGGCCGCATCCAGGAACTCACCCTCGCCGGGCACACCAACCCCGAGACCGCCTCCGTCCTCTTGCAGGAGGCCACGGAGGCGTTCACCCTCCTCGAACCGGCTCTGTCCGACTACGCCCGATGAACGCGCGGGGCCGCCGCCGGCCGCTCAGCCCTCCGTGTCGGAAAACCTCTCCGCGAGGTCGCGATGTCTGTCCGCGGCCGTTCTCGCCTGGGCAGGGCTGATGGCCGATCCGGGCATGCGGCCCAAACGCTCGACGTTCTCCGCGAAGCGCAGGTGCTCCTGCCGTGCGTGCTCACGGCAGGCCAGGCAGGTGACGCGATCCGGACGCGGAGAGGTCATCGCATACGGCACCCGCAGCCCGCACCCCGTAGTGACATGGCCCGGCAGATCACCGGCCAGCCCGAAGGTGGACGCCATCAGGTTGCGGACGGCCGCATCGCCCTGCACCACCTTCGACTCCACGTGAACGTGCGGATCGAACCCGCCCATCTGTCCTCCCTCCCCGACGACCGGAACGACCGGCAGGTCAGTTGCCGGTGTCGTCGGCGGTGTCCGGGCGGTCGGCGTCGAGTTCGTCGACCAGGCCGCGCAGCAGGGGGCCGTACTCGGGGTGGGCGAGGGCGAAGGCCATCTGGGCGACGAGATAGTCGGCCGGGTTGCCGGTGTCGTACCAACGGCCCTGGATGACCTGCCCGTACACCGCGCGGGTGGAGGCGTAGGCGTTGATGGCGTCGGTGAGGTAGATCTCGCCGGTCCGGTGCTCGTACCAGCGGCGGGTCTGCTCGCGCAGCTCGTCGACGATGCCCGGGGTGATCACGTAGCCGCCGATGGCCGCGTACGGGGACGGCGCATCCTGCGGTTTCGGCTTCTCGACCAGGCCGGTGATGCGCAGTTGGCCGTCGCCGAGGTCCTCCTTGACGAGGGGCACGCCGTAGCGCTGGGAGTGGGCGGGGTCCATCGGCAGCAGGGCCAGCACCGGACAGCCGGTCTGCTCGTAGGCGCGGATCAGCTGCTGGGCGCGGGGGACCTCGGCCACGAACACGTCGTCGGGCCACAGCACCAGCACGGGCTCGTCGCCGAAGGAGCGGGCGGCGTTCAGCACCGGGGTGCCGTTGCCGTACGGGCCGTACTGGTCGAGGTAGGTGATGTGCCCCTTGCGGGCCAGCTCCGCGACCTCCTCCACCGCGTCCGCGTACGCCGTCTTGCCGTCCTTGCGCAGCTGGGCGACGAGAGCGGGGTTGGGGCGGAAGTGGTCCTGGATGAGGCTCTTGCCGCCGGAGACGACGATGGTGATGTCGGTGATGCCGGAGTCCACCAGCTCGCGCACGGTGTGCTCGATGACCGGCTTGTCGCCGACCGGAAGCATCTCCTTCGGTGTCGCCTTGGTCAGGGGCAGGAGACGGGAGCCGAGCCCGGCGGCGGGGATCACGGCCCTGCGGATCCTCGGGGACATGGAATCTCCCTCGGTCGAACGGCACACCGCACCGGCCGGCACGGCATACGCCGACGCTACCAATGCCCGCCGCCGCTCTCGTTCGGGCACATGCCTGTGCTGGACTGTGATCCATGGACGCGCGGGTGGTCGGAGTCGATGTCGGTTCGGTGTCGCTGGGCAGGTTCGCCTGGGCCGCCGTCGACGCACCGTTGCCGGCGCTTGTCGGACAGGGAACCGACCCGGAAGCAGCGGTCCGTGCCCTGACCGCCGCCCTCGTCTCCGGCCGGCCTGCGGCGCTGGCGCTGGAGGCACCCATGTCCGTACCGGTTCCGGACGCCGACCGGGCCGACGCATGGCAGGCGCTGGGCCGGGCCCGCGGCGGTGAGGGGAACCGGCCCTGGTCGGCAGGGGCCGGCGCGGGGGTCCTTGCCACCGGCCTGGCCCAGGCCGCGTGGATGCTGGCGAGGCTGGCACTGCTGGCTCCCGGTACGGCGGTGACCACCCAGCCCGACCGGTGGGCGGCCGCGCACGGTCCGCGGCTGCTCCTCGCCGAGGCGCTGGTGTCGGGCACCGGCAAACCCGTGCCCAGTGCCGCCGGACCGCACGCGGCCGACGCGGAGGCGGCGGCCCGCGCCCTGGCCGAGCGCCTCCAGGCCTCCTCCGCCCCCGAGTCCGACGTGCGGTGCGCCCCGCACCGTCCGTTCAACCTGCTCGCCTCCGCGGCGATGTGGGCGGGCCTGGACCTCGGCAGGGACGAGCTCCACCTGGACGTCCTCGTCGTCCGCGCCCGCCCCGTACCCCTTGGGCCCGACGCCTCCCGTGGGTAGGCCGGGGCGGCCGGCAGCTTCAACTCGGGGAGGGGCTGCGCCGGGCACACCAGGAGCTGGACGGTGCGCAGCTGCGCGAGCTGAGCCGCCCCGGAGCCCCCGCCTGCTGCCCGGCGCGAGCGTGCAGGAGCGGACGAACGGCGGCGCAGCCGGCTGACGCAGGCCCCGGCAGGAAGCCGCGGCGGCGGAACAGGAGCTGCGGGCTGCCGAGAAGGACGCGGCAGCGGCCGGCCACGCGGCGAACGAGGCCACGAGCCAGGCGGACCACGCCCGGCAGCGCGTGAGCGAGCTCGCCGAGGAGCTGGAACGCGCCGAGGAAGAGCACCGGCAGGCCCGTGCCGCCGAGCGCCGGGCGCATGAACGAGTGCGGTTCGTCGAGCGCCGGGTCCGTGAGGCCGGACGCCGAGCCGAAGCAGCCGCCGGCCAGGTCGAACGGCTCACCCCACAGCACCGGTGACCGACGCGCCGCACGCCACGCCGGACCGAGAGCGCGGCAGCACGCCGGCAGCGAAGGCGTCGCCGCACGCGGAGTGGCCCGGCTCACATGGCGCGGCGGAGGCGTCGCCGACACCATAGAGCGCGTCACCGGCAGGCTGAAGGGATCACGCATGTTCCGCAAGGTGCTGGTCGCGAACCGCGGTGAGATCGCGATTCGTGCGTTCCGTGCCGGCTATGAGCTGGGCGCGAGAACCGTCGCCGTCTTCCCGCACGAGGACCGCAACTCGCTGCATCGGCTGAAGGCCGACGAGGCGTACGAGATCGGTGAGCCGGGACATCCGGTGCGGGCCTATCTCTCCGTCGAGGAGATCGTGCGTGCGGCACGCCGGGCGGGAGCGGACGCCGTGTACCCGGGCTACGGGTTCCTGTCGGAGAACCCGGACCTGGCGCGGGCCTGCGAGGAGGCCGGCATCACCTTCGTCGGCCCGAGCGCGGCGACCCTCGAACTGACCGGGAACAAGGCACGCGCGGTGGCCGCCGCCCGCGAGGCCGGCGTACCGGTGCTGGGCTCCTCGGCTCCCTCCACCGACGTGGACGAACTGGTCCGGGCCGCCGAGGGCATCGGCTTCCCGGTGTTCGTCAAGGCGGTCGCCGGGGGAGGCGGGCGCGGTATGCGGCGCGTCGAGGACCCCGCCCTGCTGCGCGAGTCCATCGAGGCGGCGGCGCGTGAGGCGGCGTCCGCGTTCGGCGACCCGACCGTCTTCCTGGAGAAGGCCGTCGTCGATCCGCGCCACATCGAGGTGCAGATCCTCGCCGACGGGGACGGCAACGTCATCCACCTGTTCGAGCGTGACTGCTCGGTGCAGCGCCGCCACCAGAAGGTGATCGAGCTGGCGCCCGCGCCGAACCTCGACCCCGCGCTGCGCGAGCGGATCTGCGCCGACGCCGTGACGTTCGCCCGGCAGATCGGCTACCGCAACGCCGGCACCGTGGAGTTCCTGCTCGACCCCGACGGAAACCACGTCTTCATCGAGATGAACCCGCGCATCCAGGTCGAGCACACGGTGACCGAGGAGGTCACCGACGTCGACCTCGTGCAGGCACAGCTGCGGATCGCCGCCGGCGAGACGCTGGACGACCTCGGCCTCGCGCAGGAGACCGTCACCCTGCGGGGTGCCGCACTGCAGTGCCGTATCACCACCGAGGACCCGGCCAACGGCTTCCGCCCCGACACCGGCCGGATCAGCGCCTACCGCTCGCCCGGCGGCGCGGGCATCCGGCTGGACGGCGGTACCACCCACGCCGGTACGGAGATCAGCGCGCACTTCGACTCCATGCTGGTCAAGCTCACCTGCCGGGGCCGGGACTTCGGCACGGCGATCGGGCGCGCCCGGCGTGCCGTCGCCGAGTTCCGCATCCGCGGTGTGGCCACGAACATCCCGTTCCTGCAGGCCGTGCTGGACGACCCGGACTTCCGGGCCGGACAGGTCACCACCTCGTTCATCGAGCAGCGGCCGCACCTGCTCACCGCACGCCACTCCGCCGACCGCGGCACGAAGCTGCTCACCTACCTCGCCGACGTCACGGTGAACAAGCCCCACGGCGAGCGGCCCGAGGTGATCGACCCGGCCACCAAGGTGCCGCCCCTGCCCGGGATCGAACCGCCGGCCGGGTCGCGGCAGCGGCTCGTCGAGCTCGGTCCGGAAGGTTTCGCCGGGTGGCTGCGCACCTCGCCGACGATCGGTGTCACCGACACCACCTTCCGCGACGCCCACCAGTCGCTGCTGGCCACCCGGGTCCGTACCAAGGACATGCTCGCCGTGGCCCCGGTGGTGGCCCGCACCCTGCCGCAGCTGCTGTCCCTGGAGTGCTGGGGCGGCGCCACCTACGACGTCGCGTTGCGCTTCCTCGCCGAGGACCCGTGGGAGCGGCTGGCCGCACTGCGCGAGGCCGTTCCGAACATCTGCCTGCAGATGCTGCTGCGTGGCCGCAACACCGTCGGCTACACGCCGTACCCGACCGAGGTGACCGACGCCTTCGTGCAGGAGGCCGCGACCACCGGCGTCGACATCTTCCGCATCTTCGACGCCCTCAACGACGTCGAGCAGATGCGGCCCGCCATCGACGCCGTGCGGGAGACCGGAACGGCCGTCGCAGAGGTCGCCCTGTGCTACACCTCCGACCTGTCCGACCCGTCCGAGCGGCTGTACACGCTGGACTACTACCTCCGCCTGGCCGAGCAGATCGTGGCCGCCGGCGCCCACGTCCTGGCGGTCAAGGACATGGCGGGCCTGCTGCGCGCCCCGGCCGCCGCGACCCTCGTGTCGGCGCTGCGCCGGGAGTTCGACCTGCCGGTTCACCTCCACACCCACGACACGGCGGGCGGCCAGCTCGCCACCTACCTCGCGGCGATCCAGGCGGGCGCGGACGCGGTGGACGGTGCGGTGGCGTCCATGGCGGGCACCACCTCGCAGCCGTCGCTGTCGGCGCTGGTGGCCGCGACCGACCACTCCGAGCGGCCCACCGGACTGGATCTGCAGGCCGTCGGCGACCTGGAACCGTACTGGGAGAGCGTCCGCAAGATCTACGCACCCTTCGAGGCCGGCCTGGCCTCGCCGACCGGGCGCGTCTACCACCACGAGATCCCCGGCGGCCAGCTTTCCAACCTGCGCACCCAGGCGATCGCGCTGGGCCTCGGCGACCGCTTCGAGGAGATCGAGGCGATGTACGCCGCCGCCGACCGGATGCTGGGCCGGCTGGTGAAGGTCACCCCCTCGTCGAAGGTGGTCGGGGACCTCGCGCTCCATCTGGTGGGCGCCGGGGTGACGCCGGAGGACTTCGAGGCGGCACCGAACAGGTTCGACATCCCCGACTCCGTCATCGGCTTCCTGCGCGGCGAGTTGGGCAACCCGCCCGGCGGATGGCCGGAGCCGTTCCGCACCAGGGCGCTGGAGGGCCGCCCCGATCCCAGGCCCGCGCAGGACCTGTCCGCGGAGGACCGTACGGGGCTGGCGAAGGACCGGCGGGCGACGCTCAACCGGCTGCTGTTCCCCGGGCCGGCGCGCGAGTACGAGACACACCGTCAGACGTACGGCGACACCAGCGTCCTCGACAGCAAACACTTCTTCTACGGGCTGCGGCCCGGCAAAGAGTACGCCGTCGACCTCGAACCCGGCGTACGCCTCCTGATAGAGCTGGAGGCCGTCGGCGAGGCGGACGAACGCGGGATGCGCACCGTGATGTCCAACCTGAACGGCCAGTTGCGGCCGATCCAGGTACGTGATGCCGCCGTGGCCGCCGACATTCCGGCGACCGAGAAGGCCGACCGCGCCAACCCCGGCCATGTCGCCGCGCCGTTCGCCGGAGTGGTGACGCTCGCGGTCGCCGAGGGCGACGAGGTGGCGGCCGGTGCCACGGTGGCGACCATCGAGGCGATGAAGATGGAAGCCGCGATCACCGCCCCGAAGTCCGGCAGGGTGGCCAGGCTGGCCATCAACCCCATCCAGCAGGTGGAGGGCGGCGACCTCCTCGTCGAGATCGTGTGAGGCGGCTGTCGGGCGGTGCCGGCCGCAGTGAGCCGAAGGGGAATGCCATGGCGCAGGAGGAGCAGGACCTCGCCGAGGGCCAGCGCCGGCACTGGCAGCACACCTATGCCGCGCACCCGGGGATGTACGGCGGGCAGCCCTCCGCACCGGCCGTCCACGCCGCCGAGGTCTTCCGCAGGGGCGGGGCGCGGCATGTGCTGGAACTCGGCGCCGGGCACGGCCGCGACGCCCTGTACTTCGTCCGCGAGGGCTTCACCGTGCAGGCCACCGACTTCAGCGCCACCGGCCTGCAGCAGCTGCGGGACGCCGCCCGCGCCCAGCAGGTGGCCGAGCGCATCACCACCGCGGAGCACGACGTACGCGATCCCCTGCCGCTGCCGGACGCCTCCGTGGACGCGGTCTTCGCGCACATGCTGCTGTGCATGGCTCTGTCCACCGAGGAGATCCACGCCCTGGTCGATGAGGTCCGGCGCGTCCTGCGGCCGGGCGGCGTCTTCGTCTACACCGTGCGGCACACCGGCGACGCGCACTACGGCGCCGGCACCGCGCACGGTGACGACATCTACGAGCACGGCGGCTTCGCCGTGCACTTCTTCCCCCGCGAACTGGTCGACGCCCTCGCGCACGGCTGGACGCTCGACGAGGTCCACTCCTTCGAGGAAGGCGATCTGCCCCGCCGCCTGTGGCGCGTGACCCAGACTCTGCCCCGTGCCTAAAGAGCCCGCGCGACGAGGAGGGCGACGTCGTCGTGGTCGTCGGGGTGGCGCAGGCCGTACAGCAGGAGGTCGCAGATCTCCTCGAGGGGCCGCTCGGGTTCGTCGAGGAAGTCGAGGAGGACGTTCAGGCGGTCGTCGATCGCGTGGTGCCGGGTCTCGACGAGGCCGTCGGTGTAGAGGGCCAGCAGGTCGCCGGGGCCGAGGTCGGTGGTGGTGGTCTCGAACGGGACGCCGCCGACGCCGAGCGGTGCTCCGGACGGCAGCTTCAGCAGTACGGGGGCCTGGCCGGGGCGGGACAGCGCGGGCGGCATGTGTCCCGCGTTGGCGATACGGCACTGCCTGGTGTGGGGGTCGTACACGGCGTACAGGCAGGTGACGATGTAGTGCTCCAGCTCGCAGGTGATCTTGTCCAGGTGCTGGAGCACGGCGCTGGGTTCCAGGTCGAGGTCCGCGTAGGCGCAGGTGGCGGTGCGCAGCCGGCCCATGGTGGCGGCGGCGTCGATGCCGTTGCCCATGACGTCGCCGACGACCAGGGCGGTCTTGTCGTCCTCCAGGCTGATGACGTCGTACCAGTCGCCGCCGACTTCGGTGGTGGCCTGGGCGGGCTGATAGCGGGAGGCGAGTTCCAGACCGGTGTGGTGCGGCGGGTGGTCGGGCAACAGGCTGCGCTGGAGGGTGAGGGCGGTGTTGCGCACGCTCTGGAACCAGCGGGCGTTGTCGATGGCGACGGCGGCGCGGCTGGCCAGCTCACAGGCCAGGACGACGTCGTCCTCGTCGAAGGGGAGCGGATTGCGGGTGCGCTTGAGGTCGAGGGCGCCGAGCACCTCGCCATGCGCGATCAACGGCGCGGCGAGATAGGAGTGGACGCCGGCGCGGGCCAGGAGCGTGGTGGCCTCGGCGTCGCGGGCGATGCGCGGTAGATCCTGGTCGCCGACGTGGCGCACCAGGACCGGCCGGCCGGTGTGGACGCACAAGGTGACCAGGCGGTCACCGTCGTAGGCGATGAGGTCACCGGGAGGGTCGGCGGCGCCCAGCGCCACGGTGGGATGAGCCGATTTCAGGGCGAGGGCACGGAAGAACTCCGGGCCGTTGTCCAGCCTGGCCTTGCGGCGGCAGGCCAGAGCGGAGTCGAGGATGTCCACGGAGACCACGTCGGCGAGCGCGGTGCTGGCGATGTCGGCCAGTTCGCGGGCGGTCTCCTCCACCTCCAGAGTGGTGCCGACGCGCGCGGAGGCGTCGGCGACGAGGGCCAGGCGTCGCCGGGCCCGGTCGGCCTCGGCGGCCGCGCGGTGCCGTTCGGTGACATCGACGACCGAGGCCGCCGCGCCCAGCACCCGCCCGCCGGGGTCCTCCAGCCGGTAGAACGACAGGGACCAGGCGTGCTCGTGGTCGGGATCGCTCCGGGGGCGGCCCACGTGGTACTGGTCGAGCAGCGGGGTGCCGGTGGTGAGCACCTGACGCAGTGCGGACTCGATGGTGTCGATGTCGGGCAGGGGGAGTGTCTCCCGCAGGTGACGGCCGACGTGGTCCTCGGCGGGGATGCCGTCGATGCGCTCCAGTGCCGGATTGACCAGGAGATACCGCAGGTCCGGGTCCATGAGGGCCAGACCGATCGGAGACTGGTTGATCAGCCGCTCGCACAGGGCCAGATCGGTCTCGACGCGCTGGAGCAGGCTGTGGTCGGCCGCGATGCCCAGCGCGTAGACATCTCCGACATCGTCCAGCAGCCGCATGTTGCGGAACTCCGTCAGGCGAGTGCTGCCGTCCTTGTGCCGGATGGGGAAGGAGCCTGCCCAGCTCCGGCCCGTCTTCAGCACCTCTTCGAACAGCTTCACCACGGACTGGAGATGCTCGGGGTGGACGAACAGTCGCGCCGCGTACGTGCCGAGAGCCTCTTCCGACGTGTAGCCGAAGAGTTCCTCGGCCTGCGGGGTCCAGAACACGATGCGCCCGTCGACGTCGAGGACCACCGCGGCCACGCTCAGCACATCCAGCAGGCCGGTCGGCCGGGGCTGCTCGGGGTCGTACCCGTCACTGCGGGACTGGAAGGACTCGGCTTTCATCCCTGATCCTCCTCCGCCGACCGACAGGGCGCACGTACGTCTGACGGCGTCGCCGCGCATCTGGCTCTGCTATCCGGACTTCCCTGCTGCCTCCGGCCCACACGCGTCGGCGATCAGCACATACGGGAGGCCGGTCCGGCCGCCGGGATCGTGCACATCGGGCGGACAAGCAGGACCATAGTCATGAAGAGGATGGGATCAATGGATTCTGTGCGAAAAGGTTCCGATGTGCGCACGTCCGCAGGGCCGCGCGAGCTGTTCGACGCGTCCACCGACGCGGCAGCGGTGGTGTCCGCCGACGGCATCGTGGTCGGCTGGACCCGGGGCGCCGAAGAACTCCTCGGCTATCCGGCGCCCGAGGTGGTCGGCGGCTCCGCCGCGCGGCTGCTGGCGGTGCCCGGGGATCCGGTACGGGTGACCGGCGTCGCCGAGCGGTGCCGCACCGGAATGGGGTGGAGCGGTCTCGTCCCCGTACGACGCCGCGACGGCGGCCGTATCGAGGTCGACCTGCGGGTCTCGGCATCCTTCCGCATCGGCGGCGACGAGTGCTTTCTGCTCTCGGCACGGGAGCAGAAGCCGCAATGGACGATGGGCCAGTCCGTCCTCGACGGATTCCTCACCCGCTCGCCGGTCGGCATGGCGGTGATGGACACGCAGCTGCGCTACGTGTGGCTGAACGACACCCTGGAACGCTTCGGCGGTGTGCCCCGTGAGCAGCGGCTCGGACGTCGCCTGAGCGAGCTGCTGCCCGGGCTGCAGGCGGACACCCTCGAGGGACTGATGCGCAAGGTGCTGGCGACCGGCGTCCCGGTGACCGACTACGAGTACGTGGGATGGAGTTGGGCCGACCCGCACCGCCAGCACGCCTACTCCACGTCCTTCTTCCCGCTCGTGGACGCCGACGGCTGCGTCACCGGGGTCTGCTACATGGTCCTGGACGTCACCGAGCGGTGGAACGCCCGCCAGCTGTTGTCGCTGGTCAACGAAGCCGGGACCAGCATCGGCAGGACCCTCGACGTGATGCGGACGGCTCAGGAGCTGGCCGACTTCGTGGTTCCCCGCTTCGCGGACTTCGTCGTCGTCGATCTCCTGGAGCCCGTCCTGAGCACCGAGGGGCACGGCGCGTGGCTGACCGATGCGGGGCCCGCACCGGCAAAGCCGGTGATGCGCCGTGCCGGTATGAGTTCGGTGCGGGAGGGCTGTCCGGAGGCCGTGGCGCGGGTCGGGGACCGAGTCGACTTCCTCCCCCCGCCGCACGACGCGAATCTGCTGATCAGCGGTGAGCCGATCCTCATCCCGGTCCTCGACCCGTCCGACGCCCTGTGGGTTGCCGAACAGCCCGCGAGGACAGCCAGCATCCGCGAGTTCGGGCTGCACTCCCTGATCTCCGTGCCGATGCGGGCGCGGAACACCGTCCTGGGCCTCACCACGTTCGTACGGTCGCTCAATCCCGTCTCGTTCCGGCCCGACGACGTCCTGCTGGCCGGTGAGCTGGTGGCACGGGCGGCGCTGTGCGTGGACAACGCCCGGCGCTACACCCGGGAGCACACGGCAGCGGTCACCCTCCAGCGCAGCCTGCTGCCGCAGGCCCTGTCGGGCGGCACAGCGCTGGAGGTGGCCTCCTGCTATCTGCCGGCGGATCCGACGGGCGGGGTCGGTGGCGACTGGTTCGACGTGATCCCGCTGTCCGGTGCCCGGGTGGGCCTCGTCGTCGGCGACGTCGTCGGACACGGCATCCCCGCGGCGGCGGCCATGGGCCGGCTGCGGACCGCGGTGCAGACCCTCGCCGACATGGAGATGCCTCCGGACGAACTGCTGGCTCATCTGGACGACCTCGTGCTCCGGCTCAGTGAGGAGAGGACCGACGGGGAGGCGGACAGCCAGAGCGCGACCGTTTTCCTCGGAGCAACCTGCCTGTACGCCGTCTACGATCCCGTCACGAGGCGCTGCACGATGGCCCGGGCCGGGCATCCGCCACCTGTCGTGGTCGCACCCGACGGGCACGTCTCCTTCCCGGAACTCCGCGCGGGTCCTCCGCTGGGGCTGGGCGGAATGGCATTCGAGACCACCGAGATCGAGCTCGCCGAGAACAGTCTGCTCGGTCTCTTCACCGACGGTCTCGTCCTCTTCACCGACGGCCTCGTCGAGGGAGCCGACCGCGACATGGAACTGGGCATGTCCCGTCTCGGCGCCGTGCTCGCCCAGCCGGACCCCCACCTCGGAACGCTGTGCTCGTCCGTGGTGCAGCAGCTCGTGCCCGTTTCCCAACCCGACGATGTCGCCCTCCTCCTGGCGCGCACACACGCGCTGGGGGCCGACCAGGTCGCCTCGTGGGACGTGCCGGTGAACCCGGCCGCCGTCGCTGACGTCCGCGCCCGCGCGACCCGCCGGGTGGAAGCCTGGGGCCTGGGGGAGCTGGCCATGACGACGGAGCTCATCGTCAGCGAGCTGGTCACCAACGCGATTCGCTATGCCGCACCGCCCATACGCCTGCGGCTGCTCCGCGACTCCCGCCTGACCTGCGAGGTCGCCGACGCCAGCAGCACCGCCCCACGGCTGCGGCACGCCCGCAGCACGGACGAGGGCGGTCGCGGCCTGTTTCTGGTGGCCCAGCTCGCCCATCGCTGGGGTGCCCGGTTCTCGGCCGGCGGAAAGATCATCTGGGCGGAACAGGAGATCCCGTGAGGGCGCTGAGGTTACCGTCACGTGTCCTGCACCACGACCGCTGTCACGGGTGAGGAATATGCTCGACCGTCCAGCTGTCCATTCGCGGCGACATCGCCTTTGCGGTGTCGGTTGTGACCGAGCGCCGGTCGGGAGTGCCATGGCCCTCACACGTGCCGTCAGCACACTTCTGGCCTTCGGACTTCTCCTTCTCGTCACAGGATGTGCCGGCGCCGACACGCTCGGCACCTCACCGCCCGTTCCCCACCATGCCCCGGCCCGTACGTCCTCGTCGCCGGCCGTGACGCCCGAGGCGGGCGCTTCGGCGGCAGCCCCGTCCTCTCCTTCGTCCAGTCCGTTGCCGGACGCCGATCCGCGCTCCGACTCCGCCTCGCTGAGCATCCCTGCCATCGGTGTGCGGGACCTGGAGGTCGTTCCGTACGAAGGAACGACGGACGACGCGCCGGGGACGCGCATCCAGGACCGCGGCGTCGCCGCCAGCCCCTACGGTGACCAGGGCGGTGCCGGACCCGGCGAAACGGGCAACTACCTCGTCACCGCCCATCGCCTGAGCGCCGGCGGCCCGCTGCGCGAGCTGCCCGAACTCGACAACGGTGACACCGTACGCGTCGAGTTGGGGAGCACCGTCTACACGTACAAGATCACCGAGACCCGGTGGACGTCCTTCCGGTCCGCGCGCTCACTCGCCGAGCAGCGCGCCGCCGTACCCGGCTCGCCCGGCGAAGTGCCCACCCAAGCCATGATCACCGTATCGACGTGCGCCACCCCCGAGGACAATGCGGCGGGGAACTTCTGGCGCGACGACAGGAACAATCCCGAGCACCGCATAGACAAGATCGGCATCCTCGCGTCGGCGGAGCGGTCGGCGGGCAGCAACTCCGCTCCGCGGGGCTACGACCGGGCGGGCTGATTGGCGATCAGAAGAGTGGTCCCGGCCGGGCGGAAGCCGAGGCGGGTGTAGATGCGGGCGACGGCATCCTCCGCGTAGGCGAGAAAGACGGTGCCCACGCCGTGGTCGCGGGCGTGGATCGCCAGCGCCGCCGTGACGGCGGCTGCCAGTCCTTGGCGGCGAGCGGTGGGGAGGGTGCCCACGCCGCCGATCTCGGTGGTGCTGTGAGCGGGGTGGTAGTGGCCGACGGCGAGCGGGGTGCCGTCAGGGGCGAGAGCAGCGATGAGCGTTTTGTGCCCGGCGCGGATGGCGGGACGAGTTGTTGCCGACGCGCCGTCCGCGGTCACCTCTGCGGCCACCCTCGCCAGTTCCGCGCGGCCCGCCGAGCCCACCGAGGTGCCTGCCGCGGCGAAGGCGAGGCGGGGGAGAGCGAGGGCTGCGGGCAGAGCCGGGTCGTCGGCGGTCAGCTCGCGGATCGTGACGCCGTCCGGCAGCGGCTGCGGGCGCATGGGGGACTGCGGGTCGAGGGCCATCAGCGGGCGTTCTTGCACGGGGAGGCCGGCGGCCTCGATACGGGCGCGCAGCGTCGGTGCCGCCTCGGCGAGCCACTCGAAGGCTTCCGGCACGCCGAGTTCACGCTGCCGGGCGCGGACCCGGGCGATGTCGGCGGCGGTGACGGTCGCGGCTCCTGCGGTGGGTTGAGCGTGGCCGGGACCGCCGTAGTACGGGGTGCCTGGGTCTGTGCGCACAAACAGCCGCAGTGGTCCAAAGTCCTCGGCGTCGGCGAACAGAAGCGGCACGGTGGCGTAGTACTTCTCGATACGGGCACGCAGCGCTGCAACGCTCATACGGCGCATCCCACCACGCAGCGGCCCGGTGCCGCATCCGAGAATTTACGGTCCGGCACCGCTGTGCCGGGGGCGGACCCGGCACGGCAGTGCCTGCGTGATCTACGCGTTCTTCGGTGCTGCCTGTTGCACGACGTCGAAGGACCACAGGGTGGAGTGGGTTGCCGCAGGCTGGGGGCGTTCGCCGCTGTCCGCGCCAGTGCCCTGGTGGGCTGCCTTCATGGGTCCCTCCATCCAGGCCTGGAAGGACTCCTCGTCGCGCCACCGGGTGTAGACGAGGTAGGTGTCGGTGCCTTCGACCGGCCGCAGGAGCTCGAACCACTCGAACCCGTCGGAGCTCTCCACGGCGTGGGCACGGGCGGCGAAGCGCTTTTCCAGTGTCTCCCGCTGCTCGGCGGGAACGGTCAGTACGTTGATCTTGACTACGCTCATGCTCCTCATCCTGCCGCACGGCGGCAGGCAGACGCGGAAGGGGTGAATCCACCAGTGGGTCAGCGCTGGTACAGCCCCACGAGGGTGCCGCTGGCGAGCTGCCGCTTCTCGACGGCCTCGTGCACCTGGTCGGCGCTGGGCGCGTCGGGGAGGACGCATGGTTCTGCCAGGGCGTAGAGCCGGAAGAGGTAGTGGTGCGGGTTGTCTCCCGGCGGCGGATGCGGTCCGCCCCAGCCATGGTCGCCGTAGCCGTTGACGAGCTCGGTGCCACCGGGCGGGTGCTGTCCGGTGTCGACGCCGTCGCTGTGGGGATCGATGCCGACGACGGCCCAGTGCACGAAGGTGCCCGACGGGGCGTCGGGGTCTTCGCACAGCAGGACCAGCTCCGCCGCGTCGTCCGGCACGCCGCTCCAGGTCAGCGGAGGGGAGGCGTTGTCTCCCTCGTACGCGTAGCGGCGCGCGATGAAGGATTGGTCACTGAATGCGCTGCTGTTGAGGTCGATGCCAGCCATATGGCCCGGGGTACCCAGGCCGGGGCCGGACATGCGTGATCGTCGCGCGGGCCGGCCTGCTCATGTGAACGGCACCGAATAGGTGCGGCCCTCGACGCCCCACTCCCCGCTCGGCGGTTCTGTCCCGTCGTCGATCGCCCGCAGTGTGGGCCGGCCGATATGGGCGTAGACCAACCGCCGCACCCCGTGCCGTACGGCCTGCTCGGCAACGGTGTGCACGGGTGCGTGGCCGCCGACACCGCCTCGGAACCGTATCGGCCGGTCCCACGCGGCGGCCTCGGCGAACATCAGGACCGCCCCCGCGGCCCAGTCCGGGAACTCCCGGAATTCCGGCGCCCACACCACCCTCACTACGCCCGCTTCGATCCGGTAGCCGTATGCGGGATGCGAGGTGTGGACCACCGGACAGCGCCGTACGTACACGTCGCCCAGGTCCAGGTCGCCGGACCGCAGCCGGACGCCCCGTGCGGCTGCGCTCCGGCGCAGCGCGGCCCGCAGTTCCGACTGCTCGTCGGTGACCAGCCAGCCGTCGAGCCGCCCGGGCGGCGGTTCGGCGCCCGGCCCGCCGTCGAAGGCCACGCGGTGACCGGCGCAGCGCAGCAGCAGACCGGCGGGCCCGAACCGCGGCGAGTTCATCGCCCCGATGCCGAGCAACGTCAGCCGCAGCCGGCGGGTCATCGGCCGGTCCGCGTGCCGGGACGCAACACCAGTGTGTCGTCGGGCTGCAGCGCCACGTGCACGCCCGCACTGATCCGGTCGAGCGTCGCGCGCAGCCATACGCGATCCTGGCCGGCCGCGGGTTCCAGCCGCATCTGCCGGGCCTGCAGGGGCACCATGCGCAGGCCGGCCAGCCGTCCGGTGTCCGCCGCAACCGTCACGAAGTAGGCGAGGCGGAGATCGTCGCGATACTCCTCGTAGCCGGAGATGCCTTCGTAGTCGTCGATGAAGTCGCCGCAGCCGTAGAGAATCAGCCGGTCCCGGTACACCTCCAGGGGACGCGGGTGATGCGAGGAGTGGCCGTGGACAAGGTCCACGCCGCCGTCCACCAGGACGTGCGCGAAGCGGACCTGGTCCCGGGGAACGTGGTAGCCCCAGTTGGAGCCCCAGTGCACCGAGACGACGGCGATGTCGCCGGTCCGCCTGGCCCTTCGTACACGCTCGACCACGGCGTCGGCGGAAGCCTGCGAGAAGCCGGCCACGTACGCGACACCGGGCAGGTCCGCGGTCGCCTCCCAGTCGAACGGAATGCCGCTCGACGCCGCTCCGAGGGCGAACACCAGCACGCGGCCGGCGCCGTCGAGGGGCACCACCGCGGGCGCGTACGCCTCGGTGGCGTCGCGTCCCGCGCCCGCCGTACGAAGTCCCGCACCGGACAGGGCGTCCAGGGTCTCCGCCAGGCCGGGGCGACCGAAGTCCAGGACATGGTTGTTGGCCAGGACGCAGACGTCGGGGCGGGCCACCGCCAGGGCGGGCAGGTTGGCCGGATGCATCCGGTAGTGGACCGCCTTGTCGTGCGCAAAGCCGGCACAGCGGGTGATCGCCGTCTCCAGGTTGATGATGCGAACGTCCGGAGCGGCTTCGTCGAGCACGCGCAGCGCCTCGCCCCAGGGCCAGGACGCGGAGACCGGCGCGGGGATCGGTCCGTTGGCCGCCTCCGCCAGCTCCACGTAGGAGCGGGCGTCCACCACGTAGCCCTCCCGCAGCGCCGGGTCGCCGGGGTGAGCAAGGATCTGGTCGACGCCGCGCCCGAGCATCACATCGCCGCACAGGAACAGTGTCACCAGGCTGCCGCCCATGTCCCCACCGTAGGCCGCCTCGCCGCGGGCGTCGTCCGCCACCGCGCCGGTGAAATCCGCGCCGCCCGGACGGGTACCCGGTCCGGAGGACCGACGGCACATCGGCCATGGGCCGGCAGCCCTGAGGAAGAAGATGATGTCAATGATCTCCCAGGTGGTCACGGTGCCCGCCGAGGGCACGTCGCTGGTGGGCGACCTGGTCGTGCCGGCGCCGGCGCACGGCGTGGTGCTGTTCGCGCACGGCAGCGGCAGTTCCCGCCACAGCCCGCGCAACCGCATGGTCGCCGCCGAGCTGCGCACCGCCGGACTGGCCACGTTGTTGATGGACCTGCTCACCGAGCGGGAGGACCGATATGACGCGCTGACCGCCGAGCACCGCTTCGACATCCCGCTCCTGGGACGCCGAGTGGTCGCCGCGATCGACTGGCTGGAGCAGCAGCCGGACGTCAGGGGGCTGCCCGTCGCCCTGTTCGGTGCCAGCACCGGTGCGGCAGCGGCCCTGGTGGCCGCCGCCGAGCGACCCGACCGCGTGGTGACCGTGGTCTCGCGAGGCGGCCGGCCCGACCTGGCCGGTGACGCCCTGGGCGCCGTACAGGCGCCGGTGCTGCTCATCGTCGGCGGTGACGACCAGCAGGTGCTGCGGCTCAACCAGGAGGCGGCCCGGCGGCTGCACGCCCCGCACACCCTGCACGTGGTGCCCGGTGCCACCCATCTGTTCGAGGAGCCCGGTGCGCTCGAGCAGGTCGCCGACACGGCGCGGGAGTGGTGCACAGAGCGCCTGCGGTCCGCCCAAGAGGCCACGAAGGGACGTTGAGCGGCGGGTGTCCGGGCCGTGGGCCGCCCCTGGTTCTCCGGAGGCGGCCGCGGCCTCGGACCGGGAGCCCGGGGTGCGGAGCCGCAACGGGCCGCTGCCTTGCCTGCGCCCGGCGCCTGGCGCAGGCTGGTCGCATGGGTGCTCATGACGGCCCGACGCTCATCACCTCCGTGCAGCGGGCCTTCCGCCTGCTGGAGGCGGCGAGCGCGCACGAGAACGGCGCGCCGGCGAAGCAGCTGGCACGCGAGACGGGGCTGCCCCTGGCCACCGCCTATCACCTGCTGCGGACGCTGGCGCATGACGGATACGTACGCAAGCTGGACGACGGCGGGTTCGTCCTGGGCGACAAGCTGCAGGCGCTGCAGACCGCGGGCAGCGGGCAGGCGCTGCTCAGCCGCGTCCGGCCCACGCTCGCCGCTCTGCGGGACGAGTTCGCGACCGCCACCTACCTGACCTTCTACGAGGAGGGGGAGATCCGGGTCGCCGAGATCGTCGACAGCCCGCGGGCGCCCCGCGTCGACCTCTGGGTGGGATTCCAGGACGCGGGACACGCCACCGCGCTGGGCAAGTCCGTGCTGCGAGAACTGGACGACGAGTCGCGCAAGGAATACCTCTCCCGGCACGCCCTCGCCGACCTCACCCCACGGACGATCACCAGCCCTTCGGAACTGCTCCGGCGGCTCGACACCTCACCCGCGGCCCCGGCCGTCACGGACCTGGAGGAGTACGCCCTCGGTACCGTGTGCGTCGCTGTGCCCGTCTACAGCGGGGACACGCTCGGCTCGCTCGGTGTCTCACTGCCGGTGGACCGGTTGCCCCGACTCGAGGAGATCCGGGCGCGGCTGCTCCCGATCGCGAGTCGAGTGACCAGGAGCCTTTCGCTCACTATCTGAAAATCGTGTCCTTGTGGCGCCCGAACCGAACCTCTTTCCTGGATGAAGTCGGACAAGTCGGGAGCGCCTCCTGTCGTTCCCCCGCACAGGTGAGGATTGCGCACGAAGCATGAGTCAGGTCCGGGACCACGGTGGCGGCCACTGGCGGATGAGGCCCTTCAGGAACCGAGGGGCCAGTCTCGGAGCATCAGCCCACGGGCACGCTGCCGCGCAGCTGGCCGCCGGTATGCCCGTACTGCCCATGCTGATCGTCTCGGTGAGCGTGCTGGTCGCCCTCTTCTGCGGCGGAGGGATGATCTGGCTGCCGCTGCTCGTGGCCGGGCCCGCGCTGGCCGCCACCACCAACGGGCCGCGCGGCGTCCTCTGTGTCGGTCTCCTCGCCATGGCGCTGGGCGCCACGCTCGGAGACCGGGAGGGCATTCCGCGCCACGAACTGGCACCCGTACTGTCCGCCCTGGTGGTCGTCACCCTGGCGGGTGGCCTGGCCAGCGTGCTGCGCGGACGTCGTGAGCGCGTTCTTGCGGCCGTTCGCTCGGTTGCGGAGGCCGCCCAGCATGCGCTTCTCAAACCCGTACCGGAGACTGTCGGTCCGTTCCAGGTGGCCGTCCGCTACAGCGCTGCTGCGGCGGAGGCTCGTATCGGAGGAGATCTCTACGCGCTGGTGCCCACGCCGTACGGGGTCAGGCTGATCGTCGGCGATGTGCGCGGCAAGGGGCTGCCCGCCGTGGGGACCGCCGCACTGGTGCTCGGTGTCTTTCGTGAGGCCGCCTACGACGAGCCCGATCTGCTCGCCGTCGTCGACAGGATCGAGCGCAGCCTGGCGCGCAATCTCGCCCACGACGACTTCGTCACCGCCGTGGTTGCCGGGTACCCGCAGACAGGGCAGCTGGAGGTGGTCAACTGCGGACACGCGCCGCCGCTGCTGGTACGCGCCTCGGGCAGCGTCGTGGCGGTGGAGCCCCACCATCCGACGCCACCGCTCGGACTGCGTGCCCTCTCCGGCGAGGCCCCCAGCCTCCAGGTGCTGCCCTTCGCCGAGGGGGAACAGCTGCTGCTCTACACCGACGGAGTCACCGAGGCCCGCAACCACGGGCGTGAGTTCTATCCGCTCGCCGAAGGGCTTGCGCGACACGTGTGCGACGAACCGGCGCGCACCCTCACCGCGCTCCATGACGAACTGCTGGCACACGTGGGCGGCCGGCTGCATGATGACGCGGCGCTGCTCCTGCTTCACAAACCGGCCCTCGCCGGGATCGGCGAAGGGGCCGCGGAACCCGGTGTCGCCCGTGCCGTGTTCACCCAGGGCCCCATCGGCCCCGCTCACCTGCGCTGATCAGGCCCCGTTGTCACGCTGCGACGAGATCGGCCCACCGAGTGACCCCGCCGGAATGGACGGACATACCGTGCCGAGTCGCCAGTGCGTGGACGATCTCCTCGCCTCGGCCGTGCTCGTCCGGGTCGATCTCCGCAGCCGACTGCCCCGCCGGACACGCGGGTCCCCCGTCGGTGACTTCGACGCGCAGGGTGCCGAGTCCGTCGCCCCGGGCCCAGGACAGCCGCAGCTCCGCCGGGGGCAGGGCGTGGACGATTGCGTTGGTGAGCAGCTCCGACACCACCAGGAGACAGTCCTCGACGAGCTCAGGGAAGACGTTCCAGTCTGCGAGCAGCGCCCGCACGCGTCCGCGCACGACCGAGACCGCCCCCGGGACGTGCGGGAGCGGACAGACCATTGCGCATGCCGCCCGAGGCGATGTATTGAGCTGTACCGCCATCTGCTCTCCCTCCGTGAGCGCTGTGGGCCGGACGCCAAGCCTCAGCGCGCAGCTGGGCCTCGTTGCACGCTAAAGAGCGAAGCGAGGCCGGTCAACGAAAGGCGGTCGGCATTACCGAACGCCGGCGCCCATCCGCTGATGAAGTGGCGCCCTGCACGTACAGCGGACGCTCCATGGCGGGGCTACGCTCGCCTTATGGCCGGCCCGGTTCAGTCGATCGAACGGGCGGCGGCGATCCTGCGTCTGCTCGCCGGTGGGCCCCGTCGACTCGGTCTCGGCGAGGTGGCGTCCTCGCTCGGGCTGGCGAAGGGCACCGCCCACGGCATTCTGCGCACACTGCAGCACGTGGACTTCGTGGAGCAGGACGAGGCGACCGGAAAATACCAGCTCGGGGCAGCCCTGTTGCACCTCGGCACCAGTTACCTCGACGTGAACGAGCTGCGGTCACGCTCGATCAACTGGGCCGATGCTCTCGCCGCCCGCAGTGGGGAAGCGGTCCGTCTGGGCACCCCCTTGGAGGGCAAGGTCCTGATCGTCCACCACGTGTTCCGGCCGGACGACACACTCCAGACCCTGGACGTGGGCGCGCTGCTGCCCCTGCACGCCTCCTCGCTCGGCAAGGTGCTGCTGGCCTTCGGGACCGAGCCCGTGGAGTCGGCCCTGGAATCCGGGCTGGAGGCGTACACCCGGCACACCCTGGTCGCCCGGGAACAACTCACCCGGGCGCTCGCCGAGGTCCGGGAACTGGGATGGGCCGCCGAGGTCCAGGAAATGAGCATGGGCGAAGCCGGCCTCGCCTCGCCGATCCGGGGGCACGGCGGTCTTGTGGTGGGCGCCATCGGACTGTCCGGCCCGGTCGAGCGGATCTGTGACAACCAGGGCCGCCCCCGCTCCAGCCTGGTCACCCTGCTGCGCGAGGCCGCACGGGCGATCTCCAGAGACCTGGGCGCGGCCCGCTGGTAGTCCCACCGCCCCTCGATACATCGGAAGGAAGACCCGATCATGGTCGAACGGTATGTGATGTCCATCGACCAGGGCACCAACTCCACCCGATGCATTCTGTTCGACCACCACGGTCGGTTGGTGTCGGTTGCCCAGCGGGAGCATCAGCAGCACTTTCCTCGCCCCGGATGGGTCGAGCACGACGCTCTCGAGATCTGGCGCAATCTGCAGCGCGTCGTACCCGAGGCCTTGTCCGTCGCCGGTATCGCCGCCGGAGACGTCGTCGCCATCGGCCTTGCCAACCAGCGCGAGACGACGGTGCTCTGGGACCGGCTCACCGGTGCCCCGCTGGGCAGGGCGATCGTCTGGCAGGACACCCGCACAGCCCCGCTCGTCGAGGAGTTCAGACACCGGCCCGGAGACGACTTCTTCCTCGAGCGGTGCGGCCTGCCGCCCTCGACCTACTTCTCGGCGTTGCGCATCCGATGGCTTTTCGACCATGTCAACGGACTCGAGCAGCGCGCCAAGGACGGCGAGGTGCTGTTCGGCACGATGGAGAGCTGGCTGATCTGGAACCTCACCGGCGGTGCGGACGGCGGCCTGCACATCACCGACGCCACCAACGCCAGCCGCACCATGCTGATGAACATCCGCACCCTCACCTGGGACGAGGAGCTACTGACGTTCTTCGGGGTGCCCCGCCCCATGCTGCCCGGAATCCGGCCTTCTGCCGAGAGCTACGGCGATGCCCGCACCGTCCTTCCGGGGATCCGGATCACCGCCGCCCTCGGCGACCAGCAGGCCGCCCTGTTCGGCCAGACCTGCTTCTCCCCGGGCGAGGCGAAGTGCACCTACGGAACGGGCAGCTTCCTACTGCTCAACACCGGGACCGACATGGTGCGGTCCCGGCACGGACTCCTCTCGACCGTCGCGTACAAGATCGGGGACCAGCCCCCCGTCTACGCCCTGGAAGGTTCGATAGCCGTCACCGGCGCGCTGGTCCAGTGGTTCCGTGACCGGCTGGGACTGATCAGCAGCGCCCCCGAGATCGAGACCCTCGCACGGACCGTCGAGGACAACGGCGGCTGCTACATCGTCCCCGCGTTCTCGGGTCTGTTCGCACCCCGCTGGCGCAGCGACGCACGCGGGGTCATCGTCGGCCTCACCTCGTACATCACCAAGGGACATCTGGCCCGAGCCGTCCTGGAGGCCACCGGCTGGCAGACCCGCGAGGTCGTCGACGCCATGAACGCCGACTCCTCCGTCGCCCTGAAGCAGCTCAAGGTGGACGGCGGGATGACCTCGGACAACCTGCTCATGCAGTTCGTCGCCGACGTACTCGACGTGCCCGTGGTGCGGCCCATGGTCGCCGAGACGGTCTCCCTCGGCGCCGCCTACGCCGCCGGGCTCGCCGCAGGCTTCTGGCCGGATCTGGAAGTCCTGCGCCGCAACTGGCACCGGGCCGCCCAGTGGCTGCCGGACATGGACCCTGAGCGTCGGGAGTCGGAGTACGACAACTGGCAACGAGCTGTGGAGCGGTCGCTGGGGTGGATCAAACCGCCGAGGCGCACTTGAGGGTGAAGGCGGTCCTCGGATGCTGTGTGCATGCGATCTGTACGGGTAGCCGCGCGGCAGAAGGAAGCCGCACGCACCGTTCCATCTGCTGCAGCGGCAGCACTGACCGACGCCGGAGTGACCCCGAGACAGCCGTACGCACATTCATGGCCCTGCGCGACCGCCGTTGGCCGACCGCAGGAAAGGTACGGCAGACCGGGCCCGCGAAGATCGCGGAGGTCCTCGCCGACGCCGGATACCCCGAGGGTGACCGCAGGCGCATCAGCACGGCGATGACCGATGCGGGCGGCTACCGGAAGGTGCGCGAACCGGCCGGCCGGAAGAGCTGACGGCGGGCGTCGCCGGCCGACGCGGGGCCGGCTCGCCGGGGCGCAGTGGGGTGAGGGCGTCGGTGCGGTCGAGGTAGCAGAAGGCGTCGTAGCGCTGGGCCAGGACGGTGGGTACGTAATTGCCCACGGGGTCGTACTGCGCCTGGTAGACGACGCCGATGGCCCGGTGGCCGCGCTCCTGGTGGAACCACTCGCGCCGGCCGGTGACGGGCGGCCTCTGCAACTGCACGTGGGGGAAGACGAACAGCGCCCGCTGTCCGGGCAGCGCCTGGTGCAGCAGGTCCTCCAGGCTGCCGGCGTGCGCGGGCGGAACATCCATGATCCTCGGCACGTCTCCCCACTCGTCCGCGGCGATCACGGTGCCGGAGTGCGAACCGAAGCCGACCAGCACCACGCCGTCGCCCATATGGCGTTCACGCACCAACTGGCCGACGTTGACCAGGCCCCTGTCGGCCATGTCCGTGGCGCGGGCGTCCCCGATGTGGGTGTTGTGCTCCCACACCACTGCCTTGGCGCCGGAACCGTAGCGCTCCATCAGACGGTCCAGGGTGTCGGCCATGTGGTGGTCGCGGATGTTCCAGGACTCGGGGCCGCTGCTGAGCATGGCCCGGTAGTAGCGCTCGGCGCCGGCCAGCACCTCCGCGTTCTGCCGCGCGGCGAACTCGGCGAGGGAGCCGTCCGGCACCGCCGTCTGCGCGGTCCGCTGCCGCAGCTCGGTGAGCAGGGACACCACCTGTGCCTCGCAGCCCTCGGGCAGGATGCGGGTCGCCACCGCGTAGGACTGCGGGTCCTCGGCATACGGCTCGAAGCAGCGGTATGCCTCCAGCGCAGGGCCCACCCGGTCGGGGTCGTGCTCGCGCAGGTGGTCGAGCACCGCGTGCAGCGACTCCCACATGCTGTAGACGTCCAGTCCGAGGAAGCCGACGCGCCGCTCCGGCGGCCGCTCCTCGTTGTACCGGCGCAGCCACCGGGCGAAGGCGGCCACGTCCGTGTTGCCCCACAACCACGCGGGCCAGCGCCGGAAACCCGCCAGCACGTCTCCGGGATCCTCGGGCGAGCCCGGCGCCCCGACGACCGAGCAGTGCACGGCCTGGCAGTCGGGCCAGTCGCCCTCGACTGCCACGAAGGAGAAGCCCTTCTCCTCGATGAGCCGACGGGTCAGCACATCACGTACCCGGTAATAGTCGGCCGTTCCGTGGGAGGCCTCGCCCAGCAGCACATAGCGGGCATCGCCGATACGTTCCAGCAGCGGGTCCAGCGACGCCGCATCGGACAGAGGCAGGGCCTCGTCCCGGATGCGGACCTGGTCGGTGTCGGACACGGCTTGTTCCCCTTCCGCGCGCTTGTCCTATCCCGCCCATTCGAGGAGGGGCTCGTGGCGTTCGGGAGCACGTAGCTCTGCCAGCGCCTGCTTCTCGAGCTGGCGCACCCTCTCGCGGGTCAGCCCCAGGTGCTCGCCGATCTGCGTGAGCGAGCGCGGTCGGCCGTCGTGCAGGCCGTACCGCAGGGTGAGGATCATGGCATCTCTCGGCGGGAGCGTTCCGATGATCGCTCGCAGTTGTGCTGCGAGCGCGCGATACTCCACGACGTCGACGGCCTGCAACACCTCGGTGTCCTCGATCAGGTCGCCGACCACGGTCTCGCCGCTCTCCCCCACAGGGGTGTCGAGGCTGATCGCCTCACGCCCCACACGGCGCAGTTCCGCGACCCTCTCGACCGAGAACCCGGTCTCCGCAGCGACTTCTTCCACCGTCGGCTCGCGCCCCAGCCTCCCCAGCATCCGGCGTTCGACGCGGCCGAGTTTGGACAGGTTCTCCACCACGTGCACAGGCAGCCGGACGGTGCGTGCATGCTGGGCCAGTCCGCGTTCGATGGCCTGCCGGATCCACCAGGTGGCGTACGTCGAGAACTTGTAGCCCTTGGTGTAGTCGAATTTCTCCACCGCCCGGATCAACCCCATGTTCCCTTCCTGGATGGTGTCCAGGAAGGGCAGGCCACGGCGCGCATGCCGTTTGGCCATCGCCACGACGAGCCGGAGGTTGGCACGGATCATGTGGTCCTTGGCGCACTGTCCGTCACGCGCCACCGCCTCCAGATCCCGGCGCCACTCCGGGGCGAGTTCGCGCCGGTCGGCTTCTGCCTCCCGCAGCAGCTCATCGGCGTACACTCCGGCCTCGATACGCTTGGCCAGATCGACCTCCTCAGCAGCGGTCAGCAAGGGAATGGACCCGATCTGGGTCAAGTACTGGCGTACCAGGTCCGGCTCCTCATGGGGTTCGCCTGGTCGCGCCTGGCGGCTGGTGGTACCAGCGTGCGTCTCGGGCGGCATGGTCATCAGCCTCCAAGGCGGAGCACCGCAATCGCCGTTCGGCTCCTGCCCGTCATGAGTCCGCTTGATCTCCGCCTACCCCGCCCGGTCCTCGTCACGCAGTACCACTCGTCGTACCGCCAGGGGTCAGTTCGTCGGGTGCCAGATGATCTCGTCATGGGCGTTGAGGGCCGCAGCAGCGTCCTCGGCGGCGAGGGGCAGCGGTAGCGGACAGAGCGTGCGGACCAGGCTGGCGAAGTCGCGGGGGTATACGGAGGCCTCTGTGCCGGTCAGGACCCCGATCTTGCGGGCGCGGGCCGCAGTGCGTTGCCAGTCCTCGGCGCTGGCCAGCCCGATGGACTCGGTGCCGTGGTTGCACAGCAGGACCCGGATCTCGTCGTAGCGGTCGGTGGCGTCCAAGTACGCTTCGAGGCCCGCCCGGAACATCTCGGTGCCGAAGACCGCCCAGTACGGCGCCGAGCCGGTGCGCAGGGCCAGCCAGGGGTCGAGCAGGAGGAACGACTCGACCAGGAGGCGGTTGGCGGGCAGGCCACGATCTGGCCCTCGGGGAGTATCCGAACGGAAATTAGCGGTAGCGGAGCGATCTTGATTCCGGTTCGGTGACGTGCCCGTTTTGCCTGGTCAGCGGGCTCTACGTTCCTGGTCATGCCTGTTGAATACCTGTCTGCTGAGCAAGAGGCCCGCTACGGCCGGTTCGCCACGGAACCCTCACCCGGGGAGCTGGAACAGTTCTTCCGCCTGGACACCAGGGCCCTGGAGCTCGCTCGAGCGAAGCGCCGTTCGGCTACGAGGTTGGGGTGGGCGGTGCAGTGGGGCACGGTGCGGATGCTCGGCACTTTCCTGACCGAGGACCCCACGGCGGTACCGGCCTCCGTGGTGCGGTTCGTCGCCGAGCAGCTCGGTCTCGACGATGAGCATTTCGCCGAGTACGGGACGCGCGCGCAGACGGTGTACGAACACGCGTGGGAGATCCGCGACACCTACGGCTACCGGGACTTCGCGGCTGGGGAGGCGGAGCTGCGGGAGTTTCTGGCGGCGCGGGTGTGGTCGTCGCTGGAGGGGCCGCGGGCCCTGTTCGACCGGGCGGTGGTGTGGCTGGTGAACAACCGGGTGCTGCTGCCGGGTGTGACGTCGCTGGCCCGGATGGTGGCCGCGCTCCGCCAGGAGGAGAACGACCGCCTGCACGCCGCGCTGTATGAGGTGGTGCCGTACGAGCTGCGGACCGAGATGGTCCGGCTGCTGGAGGTGCCGGAGAAGAAGCGGGTGTCGGAGCTGGAGCGGCTGCGGCTGGGCCCGATGCGGGTGTCTGGCAAGGCTATGGAACTGGCCCTGGACCGCGTCCGCGAGGTGCGGGGCCTGGGAGCCGGCGCGGTGGACGCCGGACGGGTTCCGGCCGCGCGGATGACCGGGCTGGCCCGGTACGGGCTGACCTCGAAGGCGCCGACGCTGAAGCGGCTGGAGGTCACGCGGCAGACCGCGACGCTGCTGGCGACCGTGCGGCACCTGGAGACCGCGACGGTGGATGACGCGCTCGATCTGCTGCATGCACTGATGGCCACCAAGCTGCTGGCGAAGGCCGAGCGGATGGGCAACGACGCCAAGCTCAAGGCCCTGCCCCAGTTGCGCAAGGCCGCGAAGAAGGTCGCCGCAGCGGTCGACGTGCTGATGACGACGCCGCCCGCGACCGACACCGGCGAGCTCGTCTCCGTGGTCGACGCGTGGTCCGCAATCGAGCAGGTCGTGCCGCGCGAGCAGCTGGCCGAGGCGCTCGTCACGATCGCCTCGGTGGTCCCGGACAGCGACGGGGACGACGACGCGGAATGGCGGGCCGAGCTGGTCGCCCGCTACGGCACGGTGCGTGGCTTCATCCGCCTTTTGGTCGAGGTCATCGACTTCGGCGCCGTCGAAGCCGGCGCCCCCGTCGTTCAGGCCCTCAAGCGGCTCCCGGATTTGATCGCCCGCAAGAAGGTCGGCGCCGAAGAGGTCGCCATCGATCTGGTGACGGGCTCGTGGCGGCGGCTGGTGTTCGCCAACCCCAACGTGCCGCACGGCCTGGTCGACAAGGCCGCGTACTCGTTCTGCATCCTGGAGCATCTGCACCGCTCGCTGCGCCGGCGGGACGTGTTCGCCAAGGACGGCGACCGGTGGGGCGACCCCCGCGCCAAGCTGCTGGCCGGGGAGAAGTGGACGGCCGCCGAGCCCAAGGTGCTCACCGCGCTCGGTCTGGAGAGCGAACCGGCCGGACACCTCGCCGAACTCGCCTCCGCGCTGCACGCCGCGTACGTCCAGGTCGCCGCCGGGCTGCCGGGCAACACGGCACTGGAGGTAGTGGGCGGGAAGCTGAAGCTGGGCAAGCTCGGCAAGGCGGAGGAGCCCAAACTCATGCCGCCGTTCCGGCAGCTGGTCAACGGCATGCTGCCGAAGGTCGACTTCCCCGAGCTGCTGCTGGAGGTCGCCGAGTTGACCGGGATGGCAGACGCCTTCACGCACATCTCCGGCGCCGACTCGCACATGGAAGGCTTCACCACCAGTTTGTGCGCCGTCCTGCTGACGGAAGCGTGCAACGTCGGGTTCACACCGGTCATCAAGCCAGACGTCCCGGCGCTCAGCCGGGGCCGTCTGGTCCAGGTCGATCAAGGCTACTTCCGGGCGGAGAACATCTCGGTGGCGAACGGCCTGTTCATATCGAGGCCCAGGCAAAGATCGACGTCGTGAGGGCGTGGGGCGGCGGCCTGGTCGCCTCCGCCGACGGGGTCCGCTTCACCGTGCCAGTGAAGACCCTGTACGCGAGTTCGAACCCCCGGTATTTCGGGCTGCGGCACAAGGGTGCCACCTGGCTGAACGTGGTCAACGACCAGGTGATGGGGCTGGGCGGGGTGGTCGTGCCGGGCACGCTGCGCGACTCGCTGTTCATCCTGGACGCCATCCACGCCCGCGACGGCGGGCCGAAGCCGGAGACCGTCATCACGGACACCGCGTCGTACTCCGACATCGTCTTCGGCCTGTTCGCGATCTGCGGCTACCAGTTCTCGCCGAGGATCGCCGACATCTCCGACGCCCGGCTGTGGCGGACGAACACCGCGGCCGACTACGGGCCGCTCCAGCCGGTCTCCAACCACACCATCCGCCTGGACCGGATACGCGCCCACTGGGGCGACATGCTCCGCGTGGCAGGCTCCCTGACCCTGGGCGAGGTCCGCGGACACGACCTCATCCGCATGCTCTCCCGCGACGGCAAACCGACCGGACTGGGCGACGCGTTCGCCCACTACGGACGAATCTTCAAGACCCTGCACCTGCTCCAGTTCGTCTCCGACGAGGGATACCGGCGCATGATCGGCGCCCAGCTCAACGTCACCGAGGCCCGCCACCGCCTCGCCCGGAAGATCTTCTTCGGACAGCGCGGCGAACTACGCCAGCACTACCGCGAGGGCATGGAGGACCAGCTCGGCGCCCTCGGACTGGCCCTCAACTGCGTAGTCCTGTTCAACAGCCTCTACATCGACGCCGCCGTCAAACAGCTGGCCGCCGACGGCTTCCCCGTCACCGACGAACTGCTCGCCCGGCTCTCCCCACTCCAGTACGACCACATCAACTTCCTCGGCCGCTACGCCTTCACCCAGCCGGCCGCGCCGGGCCTGCGGCAGCTGCGTAACCCGCACACCGATGACGAGGACGACGACGGCGAGCAGGACTGAGTGTCACCTCACCGACCCGAAGGCTGATCAGAGTGCCCGCCACCGCTTTCGTCAGCCGCTTCGCGGCGGTCACAGCCGTACGTGGCAGGTGCGTTTGCGCCGATCACGCCCTTACCCGGCTTATGGTGTGCTTTAGGAGAACTTGTACCCGGCGAAGTCGGCGACGTGGACATACCCGATGCGCTGGTAGAGGGCGTTGCTGGTGGGGTTGTCCGGGTCCGTGAACAGGACGACCGTCGCGCCCGCGGCCAGCGCTGCCCGGCTCGCCTCGACCGTCACGGCGCCCGCGTAGCCGCGGCCCCGGAGGTGGGCAGGGGTGTAGACGGGGTCGATCCGGACCATGCCGCCGATGACCGAGGTCGCGGCCGCCATCGAGACGGGGGTGCCGTCCGGGGTCTCCCAGAAGGTGAAGTGCCGGTCGCCGAAGCGCGAGTCGTCCCAGGAGCCGGCGTCGATCAAGTCGATGGAGGACTGCTCCCCGACGTCGACGCAGAACTCACGGCACCAGCGCACGACGTGTTCGCGGTCTGTCCCGCCCGTGAGACGGCCCCGGCCCTCCGGGGGTGGCTGCGGCGGGGTGAGTGTGCCGAGACGGTAGAGATGCGTCCGCCAGAAGAGTGCTGGCGCCGCACCCGTGTGTCGCTGCCAGGAATCGGCGTATGCGGTGGCGGTGTCATGGTCCGCGATGACGTTGGCGGGCGAGTGGCCGAGGACGGCCAGATGGGCGGCGAGGGCGTCGGTCTGCTCGACAGAGAGGGGGGTGAGACCCAGGCGTCCGCGCGAAGTGAGATAGAAGACCGCGTGGACCTCGCCTCCTGACTCCAGCCGGCCGAAGACGGCGGTGACGGGGCCGTGTGCATCCGGCCTGCGTATCCGCAGTTTCTCGATGTCCGTCAGCGGCGTGTTGTGCAGGGCGGGGCGCGAGCGCAGGAAGCCCTCGGCTCGGGCAAGGAAGTCGTCAACGTCTTGAGTGAGGTGCCAGTCATCTAGGAGCATGCTTCATGATCCCGGATCTCCTCGACTCGGGGAGTACTTGCTCAATGCCTTTCAGCCACGTTACGTATCTGGGTCATGCCCCGACAGTCCACGCACCGAGGGCTACGGCCAAGCGGCCTGACCACCCATGCCGGAGGAACCACGACGCGAAGGCGTGAGCAAGGACGTTGTTTAAGCCGAAGGCATCACCCGACACGCACCGCCTCGTCAGAAGCCGAAGGAGTTGTGCGGTTCGGGGTCGGTCCAGAACATCCGAGCCAGCTGCCCGATTGCGCCCTCGGTGTGCGGAGTGATGTCGCCCGCATACGCCAGGTGGTGCGCCGACATGCCCCCGAAGTAGAGCGAGCTGAGCGCGGAGAGCGTGATGGTCAGGTCTGCCGTCTCGTCGGTGGGAACGCACGTCGCCGTGGGGCCGTCTGCTTTCAGATGCCACGTTCTGTTGTTCGCCGGGCACATCCGGTCGTCGTCTATGGTGAACCTCAGCTCGCCGGGCGTCAGGTACGAGCGTTGCGTCAGGGCTCGGGGGACGTCGAGAAGGCGCGCCCAAAGGTTGTCGGTCTGGCGGGTGATGCGCATCGCCCGCGAGTTCGTGAGCATCCACCGCAGGGGTTCGTCGCGCGGACGGCCGGCTGCCACGACGGTCTTGGTGAGGTCGAAGTCGATCAGTACTCCCCACAGGGCCCGGTAGGCCACCGGGTTGGTCGCCTCCAGGGCTTCTACCACGAGCGTTCCGGCATGGTCCGTGGTCGAGGACCATGGCAGTCGGAAGTTGGCGATGCCGTCCACATTGCCGTGCTGGTCGTGGTGGGTGAGATAGCGCAGCGGCCCGTTGGTGCCGTCTGCTTCGTCGGACAGCCCGTCCCAGCGCCCGGGCAGAGGGCTGAGTTCCCCGACGCGGTGGGCACGCACCTCCGCATGCACCCCAGGCCAGGCCTTCTTCGCCTGCGCAGCGTCAACCAGCTCCAGCGACCCGGGATCGGGCTCTGCCGGAAGGAGGGCGGCTTCGTGACGGGCCAGCTCCCAGCGAGTGCGGTAGGTCGCGGGCGAGAATCCGAACCGTCCATAGATGCTGCCCTCGCTCGCGCTGAGCATCGCCAACGGCTCGCCTCGCTCCAGGGCTGCCTCGAACATGGCCTGCATCATCTGCCGCAGGTACCCGCGCCGGCGGTGTGTCGCGATCACCCCGGTGGCAGTGACACCGGCCATCCTCCCCGTTCCCCCGCCCGGAACCGTCACCTCGAAGGAGATGGTCGCCGATGCGCCGACGCACCTGCCGTCGACGAACGTCGCGACTGGATGGAAGGCCTCGTCCTTGATGTCGGCTGCTGCCCACTCCTGGAGCTGCTCCACGCTCGCAGGTGTGCGCTGTGGGGGCCATGGCTCGGGGCCGCCGTGCCACGCCGCGTCTGCGGGCTCCCAACTCGGCAATCCGTTCGCGTACGGCAATGCGCGGTAGTACGCGGCCATCTCATCGTGTCGCGGCGGGCGGACCTCAGTCACCATGCCGGACATTGCATCCACCACGTCGCAGGCGAGCAACCGAATATCCGCTCTGGGCTCCCGCGCCGGAGGGCCGACCATGGGCGGCCAGCGTCGGGACCTTGCGGGAGCTGCTGCCGGTGGGCCTGACGGGCTCGGCAATATTCGCATGCATCCCGGGACTCTCAGGCAGTACGGTCCGCGCCATGGACGACGAGGACGGCTACTTCGGAGAGAGCGTTGCCGCGACGTACGACGAGTCGCTAGCCGAGTTGTTCGACCCGGAGGTCGTGGGCCCCGCTGTCGATGTTCTGGCTGGACTCGCAGCCGACGGCCGCGCCCTCGAACTGGGCATTGGAACGGGACGCATCGCGTTGCCGCTGGCCGAAAGAGGCGTGCCGGTCCATGGCATCGAGTTGTCACGGGCGATGGTTGACCGGCTTCGTGCGAAGCCCGGTGGTGGCCCGATCGATGTGACGATAGGCGACTTCGCGACGACGAGGGTGGACGGCACGTTCTCCGTCGCCTACCTGGTCGTCAACACGATCATGAATCTGACGTCGCAGGAGGAGCAGGTGGCGTGTTTCCGTAACGCTGCGGCTCACCTCGAGTCCGGCGGCTGCTTCGTCGTCGAGGTCATGGTGCCCGAACTGCGAAGGCTCCCAGCCGGGCAGAACGTCGTGCCCTACCAGGTGAGCCCGACGCGCTGCGCCTTCGACATCTACGACGTCGCCACTCAGGCGACGAGTTCGAATTACATCGACATCGTCGACGGGCGCGCCACATACACGTCGACCCCCTTCCGCTACGTCTGGCCGTCGGAACTCGACCTGATGGCTCAACTCGCCGGATTGCGACTGCGTGAGCGGTGGGACAGCTGGACGGGAGAGCCGTTTACAAGCGAGAGCCGCCAGCACGTCTCGATCTGGGAGAAACCCACAGAGTAACCGCGGCAACGCGGGCGATTACGCGCCGAGTAGGAACAAACCCGGCAGGGACGTACGACGTACTGGAGTAACGTCGCGCCGAACCGATCTGTCGGCAAACGATCGTTTGACGACAGGCGGCCGACGCGTCCAATGAACCCGTGCAGCCAGGGGTTCGTGGCGGCCCGAATCCAATCAGATCCGATGGTGATTGCTGACAGGGTTTGATGACAGATAGGGTCCATTCCTCCATACGTAAGGGGCCCACGAGTGGCGAACCTGGTCTACAAGCGAGTCTCGACCGACCAGCAGTCGACCGCCCGCCAGGACCTCGTCCTCGACGAGGCCGGGATCGAGGACCCGGTCGTCTTCGAGGAGGACCCCGGCACCTCCAGCCGCCTCCACCCGCTCCAGCGCCCGAAGTTTCGCGAACTGCTCACGTACGCGCGGCCGGGCGACACCGTGCACATCTCCGAGATGTTCCGCCTCGTGCGCGGCACCGGCCACATCCTCGACGTGCTCGACGTCCTCCACCGCGACCGCCGCCTCGCGCTGCGCATCCACGACGGCGCGTTCTCCGCGATGGATCTCACCGCCCGCCACCCGCGCACCGGCGAGCTGCTGTCCACCGTGAAGTTCATGGTGCAGACCCTCGCCGCCGCCGGCGAACTCCAACGCGAGCTGACCTACGACGGGCTGCGGGCCGCCGAGGCCAGGGGCAGCAAGGGTGGGCGCCGCCCCGCCGTGGCGGCCGACAGGACCGACGCCGTCCGCACCGCGTACCTGGAAGGCCGCTCCATCGCCGCCCTCGCGCGCGACCACGGCGTCAGCCGCGGCGCCATCCGCACGGCCGTCGCCGACCTTCTTCCCGAGCACACCGCCGAGGGCCAGGAGGACGTCCCGGCCCCAGAGCTGCCGGTCACCCTCGACATGCCGGGCAAGGTCGCCGACTTCCTCCGCGCCACCGAGCTGGAGCCCGCCGAGCGGGCCGCGCTCGACCAGGGCGTTACCGTACGGCGAGGTCAGGGCTACACCCTGCGCGTCAGCACCACCCGGGCCGTCCACCGCCAGCTCCTCGCCCACTGCCAGCCTCTCGACGGCGGCCAGGGCACCCCGACTGTCCCGGCGCAGCGCAAGGCCCGCCGCGAGTACGAGAACCGCGTCAGCGCCCTCATCTCGACCGGACCATGATCCGGGTCAGCGGCTACCGCTAATTTCCGTTCAGATACTCCCCGAGGGCCGATCTGCGTACCAGCGGCGGTAGAGGTCGGCGACGGCAGGACTGAGCCGTTGCGGCGTGTCGAAGCGCAGGAGGTCCAGGTCGAGGCCGTGCTGCCGGGTGAAGGTGGCGAGGTCATCGAGGAGGCCGGAGTGCAGACCGTTCCTAAAGACTGAGCGGGAGTGAGTCCTTCTGCCAGAACCCATGCTCAGCCGAACGCCCCGAACGGTGTTGGGCGTTCTGGTTGCCCGCTTTCGCTCCGCGTCCGGCGTCGACGGATCGTGTCCGTGGTCCGGGGATGCGGGGGCGGGGTCCCTCACGTCCCGGGGTTTCCGGTGCGGCCTGGACGGTCCGATGCCCGTACCCATCGCTCTGGTGGGTACGGGGCGGTGTCGTCCGTCGCCGGATTGGGTGCCCCAGGGCGCGCCTTCCGATCGCCACGGCGGCTGCGTCGTGGCGGGTGGTCTTCCTGTTCTTGCCGGTGAGGGGCTTCTGCCAGTGCTGGGCGCCCCAGCGGCTGGTGTAGGCAGGGTCGACGGCGATCAGCGGGATGCCGAGTTCGGCGGCCATGGACAGCAGCCGGGAGCGCAGCCGGGCCACGGGCATCCCGGAGATCAGCTTGCGGAACTGTTTGCGGCGGCCGTGTTTCTCCCGGCTGGTCTCGGCGGTGAAGTCCAGGTCCTCGGTCGCGATCGCCAGGTGGTGCCGCTGGGCCCAGTGCAGGAGGCGGATGAGGGCGTGGCGGACCTGGGCGTCGCGGTGCGCGGCGGTGCCCGTGAGGTCGTAGTCGAAGCGGCGCGGCTCACCGACCGGGTTGCCGTGCTTATCCAGCCGCCAGGCGGCCAGGTGGTCGGCGTTGGTGTCCACGCCGACCAGGCCGTTCGCCCGCGCGGTGGCCAGGGGCACGGCCCGGACGGGCGGGATGGTCCAGGAGGCGGTCAGGTACCAGCGTTGCCGGTCGGTGTCCTCGTGGATGCGGTAGGCCACCGCCCGGTTCGCCTGCACGCGGTCGCGCCAGGTCTCGCCGCGGTGCGCGAACGCCACGCGGGCGGTCAGGACGTAGCGGCCGTGCGCGGCGTTGGCGAGGGGGGCGAGCGGGGCCGGAAGCTTGATGCTGACCTCGCCGTCCG
The DNA here is from genome assembly GCF_004187715.1 of Streptomyces sp. F001. GTDB lineage: Bacteria > Actinomycetota > Actinomycetes > Streptomycetales > Streptomycetaceae > Streptomyces > Streptomyces flavusporus. The sequence continues at coordinate 462,884 of NZ_QZWF01000002.1, forward strand.
GGCTGACCCGGATGGTCTCGTTGCCATACCGCTTCCCGCTCTCGCCGTCCGCCTGGAGGAAGCGGCGGGAGGCTTCCCACCGGCGGCGCCACTCATCCTGGGTGAGTCCGGCCGCATCGAGGTGGTGGCGCGTGGTCAGCAGCCGTTTGCCGCCGCGCACCACCCGTACCCGTCCGGCCTCCCGGTCGGCCCGCTCCCGCTCCATCCGGTCTCCCAGCACCCGCAGTCGGCGTGACTTGGCGAACCACTCCTTCTCGTTGCGGTATCCGCCCGCCGCCCGCTTCGTTCCCTTCTGCCCGATGGGCAGCGACAGCCGGCGGGTGACCGTGTCAATCCCGGCTTCCAGGCTGTGGATGTGCGCGGCCTGGCCGCGCCGGGCCAGCGCCCACTGATCATGCGTGGCCTTGGTCAGCGAACCCGCCCACCGCGACGACGACTCACCCGTCAGCTCCCGCTTACGCTCGGCCCACCGACCGGCGTCGTGCTCCAGACCGTCCGCGCACCGCACCCTCAGGTCACGGGAGGCCAGCGTGCCCAGGTGGTCACCGACCAGGCGCAGCACCCTCTCGTCGTCGGTGGTCAGGCCCTTGAAGCGGTCCCGGACCGCCACCCCCGCGGGGCCGGGCACCACGAACGGCGCCGCCACCTCCCGCAGCCCGCCCAACCCCCGTCACCCCCACCCGTATCGAAGACCGTCACCGCACTCAACGACCACCGCACGCGAAGGTCACGCATTCGACGCAAGAACGCCCGTTCCGTCGACCGGACGCCCCTCCCCCGCCCGACGGCCAGGCACCGAAGCTCACCCGTGCTCACGAAAGCGCACTCGTACACGGTCAAGCGGCAGCAGTTCCGCACCCCATTCCGCCTCGGGACTCTCGCCGTCGGGGGTGGGCGGGTTCCACCGGCGCACCGGGAACCGTAGCGGGCGAGCAGTTCGGCGACGCGAGGACCGCCGTGACGGTATTCCTCGGGAGTGGCGTCGCCCAGGGCGCCGAACTGGAACACATAACGGTCGTCCACCCTCGTGGTGGGCCGGCGCAAGGTGCAGTCGACGACGACCCTCCCACCGGGAGCCAGGCGGTCCTGGATGAACCGACGGTAGGGCTCGGGCAACCGACGCCGCTTGACCCGGAAGTACGTCATCCCGGCGATCATGAGACGGTCCTGATGGGGATCGTGCATGTGGTGCAGTACGAGGTCCGGGTTGGCGGCGAGCAGAGCCCCGGCCCGCACCTCTGGTGGCGGCCAGGTCACCCCGCGGATCGTCCACCGCGACGCCGCTGCGGCGCACGGGCAGCAGCAGAGTCTGCGGCAGCCACGCCGCAGCCAGCGCCGCCGCCAGATGGACCAGGGTGCCGTTGGAGGATCCGATGAAGATCAACGGGTAACGGCGGTGGGGGATAGTGACCCGTCACCCACGCAGCGAGTGCGTCCGAACGTACCTCTCCCGGCCTTGTGCAGGGGAATGGCCCCGGCCCAGCCGCTCGCTGCGTATGCCCACTTCTGGGCGGCCGTCGGTAACCGGTTGAGGGTGCCCAGCAGGCCGGACAGCGGCAACTCCAGGGAGGCCGGCACCTGGCCGACGGCCGGGACATCCCGGCCGGCGAGGCACTGTGACAGGGCACGCAGCATCCCGGTGGCCGAGTCGAACGCGGCTACGGCCCTCGCCGCCCGGGCAGGGCGGCGCTGTACTGGTGCACGGCGATTCTGTCGGCGTGCTCGATGTTGAGCCGGTGGATCACGTATGCCGCCGCTGCGATGAGGACGAGGAAGGCGGCGGCCGTCAGGAAGGCGTTCATGGCGGCCGCCTCACATACCGACGATCAGGCGGCTGGCCCGACCGGGCTGTTCCGGGACGGCCGCGGACACCGCGGAGGCGCCGCCCTCGTACTCCCATGCCTCGTCCGCGGCGATGAGAGCGCTCGCGGTCAGTGGCGGGCCGTCGTAGTCGGACGCGGCAGCCATCAGCCGGGCCGCCGACTCCGCCCCGGTCTCGGGCGGGGTGATCAGCAGGCCTCAGCGTCCGGTGCCGTAGGAGAGCAGCAGCAGTTTGTGGAGGTCGATTTCCGGGGTGAACCAGCCGAGCTTGACATGTGGCCGTCCACGGGAACCTGGCGTGGGATGACTGGCCAGTACTTCGGGTTGACGGCGATGCGGGTGATGCGGCCCCACAAGGGGTCAACATGTCGGTCAGCGCGGGCAGTTCGCTCAGCAGATCCCGGGAGCGGGGCCATCAGGCACCCTCCAGGAGTCCACGGGAGGTGCCGTCGGTCTTCAGGGCGAGACGCGTGGCCGGGGCTGCGACGGGCTCGGGCTGCGGCGTTCGGCGGGGCCCGGGGTCTGGCCCGCGGACTGCCGGGCGCGTGTCTGGTCGTACATCATCGAGGGCCGCTTCCGTTCTGCCTGAAGGCACCCTTGGCCTTCTCCGCGGCCTGTTTCAGGCTTCCGGAGGCCCGGTCGATCCTGCTCCGGCGCTGCACTCGCCTGTTGCGGGTGACCCGGTCGAGCTCCTCCGTGATTCTGTCCCTCATCGTCTGCGCCTGGTTCCTGATGGTCCGTGAAACGGTCATGGCCGGCCTCGCTGTCGTCTGGTAGGCGGGTTCCCGCCGGGGCCGGGCGAGGCGGTAGGCGGAATGCTTTGCGTGTGTTCCGGAGTGGCATGGCCCTGCACCGTGCTGCCAAGCCAACGTCCGGCGACGGTCGGTGTCAACGCGGTGGCCACGCGATCCGGGCCGCCTCGTTACGGCCGGGGCGGTGACGCAGACGGTCACATCCCCGCCACCAGTCGGCCGGGCCGTCCGGTGTTGGCCTCGTACGACGAGGAGGCGTCGTTGGCCTGTTCTGCCGTCATGAGAGCGGACGCGGTCGGCTGCGGGCCGGTGTTCGCGCTCGCGGCGGCCATCAGCCGGGCGGCCGAGGGGGCACTGGTCTCCGGTGGAATCACCAGGAGGTCCCAGCGGCCCGCCGTGTGGGACAGCAGCAGGATCTTGTGCGGATCGAGCTCCGAGGTGAACCAACCGACCTTCACCACATGGCCGTTGACGAAGATCCTGGGCGGGATGATCGGCCAGTAGCGGGGGTTGACGGCGATCCGGGTGATCCGTCCCCCCAGCGGGTCCAGTACGTCGGCCAGCGCGGGGAGTTCGTGGCTCAGGTCACGTGAGTGGGGCCACCAAGCGCCGTCCAGCTCGGCTCGCCCCGGGGAGGAACTCACGGGTTTGAGAGCGAGCCGCGCGGTCGGGGCCCTGAAGGGCACAGCGCGCAGCGGGAGATGGTCGGTGGTCGCGGACATCGTGCGAACCCGTCTCCGGACCCCTGCGCGTAGGCAGTTGCCCGGTGTCGTCGCTCACCAGGAACGACACCGGTATCGGGGCCGGTGTGCGAAGTGCTCCCGATGAGTTCACGGTATTCCCCGAAGAGGCCGAACGGACCGCTCCCGGAGATCGCCTCACTTCCGGCGGCCGTTCTTGCCCGAGGAGCGGCTGGTCTCCAGCCAGGACCGCACCGGTTCCGCCGCGGGCGTGGTGTCCACGGTGAGCTGGAGCCGGGTGCCTTCCTCGGTGTCCGCGGGACAGTCTTGGACTGACACACAACCACTCAGGGGCCTGACCCGCGATGCGGATCAGGCCCCTGACCTGGTACCTCACTGTCGGGGTGGCGGGATTTGAACCCACGGCCTCTTCGTCCCGAACTCTCGGCTGGGTGGTCATTGAGGTCCAGCGAGCTGGTCAGTCGGCCGCTGACGGTTCTTGGCGGTCGGCTGCGGTCATGGTGGCTGCTGTACTTCGCTGCTGTACCGCAGCGCTCACAGCAGCCGTTCCGCCTGGTCGTACTCGGCTGCCCTGAACGTGGGCCAGTACGTGATCTGGGGCTGGGTTCGCTCGATCATTGCCAGAAGCGCCTCTCCGTGCAGGATTCGCACGCCGACGTCTGTCCCGTCGGGGCCCGCAAGGTTGTCGACCACATAGAGGTAGTAGTGCTCGGGGTTCGCCTTGGCCGCCTCGACCTGCCGGTGTTCCAGCGGCAGCGCTTCACTGCGCGCCGTGCGGCTGAAGGCCTTCACCTCGATCATGCGAGGCGAACTCTCCACGTCGTACGGGAGACCCGACGTGCGGACGTCCTTCGGATCGCGGCCGGCGGCTCGCTCCAAGGCCATCACATGCGTGATCGCGGCCTGCTCCGTCTCCTTGTTCCCCACGACACCCCCTGTAGTCAGCGGGCCCATGGTGCCGTGAAGACCTTCAGCTTGGAAAGCTGCGGTGCTCAGGTCCCCGTTTTGACGTTGACCTGCTGAGACGCAGTCGCAGGGGTCAGATGAGGTGTCGTCGCACTCACCGTGATGCCCCGCTGCTCCCCGCTGCATCTGGTGCGGTAGTGGTGCAGGTCCCGGTGTGCGGAGAGGAGCAGCTCGGCAGGTTCCAGTCATGGAGCCTGGTCTTGACCTGGCGGTTGTGCTCTGCGTGCCAGATGACCTCACCCGCGACCGACGCGCCCACGGCAGGCAGTTCCATGTGGTGCGGCATGGCGGTAATTTCTGCGAGACCCAGTGCATTGGGCACGCCGTCGATCATGAAGAAGACCCCGAACTGGGGGCGCGCGAAGACCCGTCCGCTGACCTGGGAACCAATCGGCAGGGCGGCGACGGTTGCCGGCCAGCTTTGAACTATGACGTCTGGGTCTGGTGCGCGGGAGGGGCCTGGCCCACTGTGCTCGGACATTGGCTCATCATGGTCAGCGCGACGGCAGCTGTCGAGGGACAGTCTTCGCTGTTGGGGCTCTCTGAAATTGGCTCTGTCCGCAGTTCCGTGAATCTCCAGGTCAGCGACGGGAACGCGGGATCGTTTCGGCAGGGTGTTTCCTGCCGTGGCGAGCAAGACGGTCGAGGATGTGCTCTTTCCCGGGATCGATGTGCGAGTGGAGCGAATCATCGACTCCTCCGACACCCTGCTGGTGGAGGCGGTGTCCACCGGTCGTCCGGGCCGGTGCCCGGCCTGCCGCAAGCAGGCACGACGCGTGCATAGTTCGTACCAACGGACCCTGGATGAACGGCCGTTGGGATCCCGCCTGGTCGTGGTGCGGCTGCGGGTGCGCCGGTACTTCTGCGACCACAGGAGCTGCTCGCGCCGCACGTTCGTCGAGCAGGTACCGGGCCTGTCCGAGCGGCACCGCCGTTCCAGCACCGGGCTGACGGGCTGGCTGCGGTCGATCGCAGTCGAGTTCGGCGGCCGTCCAGCCGCGCGGTTGTGCCGGCGGCTCCGGGTGGCCGCCGGCCGCACCCGGCTGCTGAGGCTGCTGACGGCACCGCCGGTGCCGGACCGCGCGCCGCGGGTGCTGGGGGTGCTGGGGGTGGACGAGTTTGCCTTCCGCAAGGGCTGCACCTACGGCACTGTGCTGGTCGACGTCGAGGCTGGCCGGGTCGTGGACGTGCTGCCCGACCGTACCTCGGAGACGTTCGCGGCCTGGCTCACCGACCATCCCGGCGCCGAGATCATCTGCCGTGACCGGGCCACTGCCTACAGCAAAGCGGTCAAGGAGGCTGCCCGGACGCCCGGACGCCCCGGACGCCCCGGACGCCCCGGACGCCCCGGACGCCCTGGAAGTCGCTGATCGCTGGCATTTGCTTCAGAACCTGTCCGCGGCGGTGGAGAAGACCTGTCACCAGCACCGCAACTGCCCGCGCAAACACGCCGAGGAGGAGACGGTGACCGAGGTGCCGGAGCTGTTGCCGCCCGCCGAACTGCCCCGCACACAGATCATCGAACGCACCCGCCACCGCTACGAAGACATCCATCGCCTGCTGGAGAAACGCTGGACCATCAGCGCCACCGCCCGCCGGCTGAACCTCGACCGCAAGACCGTGCGCCGCTTCCGCGACACCGACCTCGACGAACTGCTGGCCTCCGCCTGCGAACGCCGCCCCAACGGCGTGGTGGAGCCGTTCAAGGCATACCTGAATGCCCGCTTCACCGAGGCCCAGGGCCAGGTCAGCGGCACCCGCCTGTTCCTGGAGATCCAGGCACGCGGCTACCGGGGCAGCCGCCAGGTCGTCCGCAAACACCTCGCCGCCCTGCGGGCAGGCACCACTGAACCGGTCCGGGCCGACATCCCCAGCCCTCGCAAGATCACCTCGTGGATCATGCGGTCCCGGGAGACGCTCACCGAGAGCCAGGACAAGCGGCTCCTGGAGGTCCGGCTCGCCTGCCCGGACATCACCCGGGCCTGCGATCTCGCCCGTGCCTTCGCCGATCTGGTGCGTCACCGTCGCGGCTACCTGCTGCTGGAGTGGATCCGGCAGGCCGAGCAGGACGCACCGAAGCCGATACAGGGTTTCGCTGGCTTCCTCCGCCAGGACCTCGACGCCGTCACCGCCGGACTCACCCTCCCCTGGAGCTCCGGAGGGGTCGAAGGCAATGTAAACAGGGTAAAAACACTCAAGCGAGCCATGTATGGCAGGGCCTCATTCGAACTCCTCCGGGCCCGGATCCTCACCCAGCCATGACCGCGGACGCGATACTGGGGCAGGCGGACACACCTGCTTGTCGACGACGCCGGTTCCTCGCGTACTCCTTTCCGTCTTGCTTGCCGGACCCGCACCATCTGGCAGTGCTGATTCGTCCCGGCTTTGTCAGGGCCGCTTGCCACCCTCCCCGGAACCTCCCGGGTCGGGCTGCCCTCGGCTTCAACCGCCCTGCTGCGACAGGGCGGCGGTGGCGTCACCGCCACTCGAACAACACGCGCTTCACGGCGCACCTATGTCTTTCGTCAAGCGAGGCGTGGGGTTCTGGGTTCGTAGAAGGTGCCGTCGCGGAGCATCGCGAACAGCACGCTGATGCGATGGCGGGCAAGGCGAGAAGAGCCTGCGTGGGGGTCTTCCCGCGGGCCCGGCAGCGGTCGTAGTAGGTGCGGGAGGCGGGATCGTGCAGGGCAGCGAACGCGGACAGGAACATCGCCCGTTTGAGCTGCCGGTTGCCGCCTCGGGGGGCGTGTTCGCCGTGGATCGAGGTCCCCGAAGACTTCGTCGTGGGGGCCAGGCCGGCGTAGGAGGCGAGGTGGGCGGCGGTGGGGAAGCTGGTGCCGTCGCCGACGGTGACCAGCAAGGTGGCGGCGGTCCTGACCGCGCCTCCCGGAATTAGGTCAGGACGTTCGAAAGGGGGTGTTCCTCCAGCAGGGCCTCGATCTGGGCCTCCAAGGCCCGGCGATGTTCGTCAACGGAGGGGAGCGAGCGGGCCAGGGACGGGATCACGATGTCGAGCGTGCCGGTGCCCGGGACCACGACGGTCTGTTCGTCGTTGGCAACCGCGATGGCTACAGCTCACCTGTCCTGTCTGTCTTGTCGCTGGACGACCCGCACGAGCGGGGCCAGGTCGGGCTCCGACGCGGCGGCTTCGAATGCCTCGCGCAGCGCCTCATTGTGGGTCGGGCGGGCCGCTTCCAGTAGGGCGAGGCCCTCATCGGAGACGTTGGTGTAGATGCCCCGCCGGTCGGTCGGGCACAGGTAGCGGGAGAGCAGGCCCCGGTCCTCGAGGCGCGTGACGAGCCGGGTGGTGGCGCTCTGGCTGAGGACGACGGCGTCGGCGACCTGCTTCATCTGCAGGTGGCCGCCGTCCCCGTCGTGCTGGCGGCTGAGGACGTCGAGCAGGGAGTACTCGCGCACGCTCAGGCCGTGCTCGGCCTGTAGGGCACGCTCGACGTGCGACTCGATCCTGCCGTGCAGCAGGGACAGCGCGTACCAGCCCTGAGCGAGGGCGGTGAGCGCGGGGTCGGTGGCGGTCATGTGGCACGCGTCCTTCCTTGAGGGCCTTCGGAGTCCTTTCAGAGTCTCTTCAGAGCCTAGCGAGGCATACGCCACTATGCCGCGCTTGCAATTAACCCGCGTATACAATTATTGTGGCCGCTCGTAACGCGCTACCGCAACGTCCCTCGGAAGGTTACTTCCATGCCTCTCGCGCTCCTGGCCCTCGCCATCGGGGCATTCGGCATCGGCACCACCGAATTCGTCATCATGGGCCTGCTGCCCGACGTCGCTGCCGACTTCGGCGTCTCGGTGCCCACCGCCGGATTCCTCGTCACCGGATACGCCCTCGGCGTCATGTTCGGCGCCCCGCTCATGACGGTCCTCGGCACCAAGATCTCCCGCAAGAACATGCTCATGCTGCTCATGGGCCTGTTCATCGTGGGCAACGTCATCTCGGCCGTCGCCCCCGTCTTCGCCGTCATGCTCATCGGCCGTGTGGTCGCCTCACTGGCCCACGGCGCGTTCTTCGGTATCGGCTCCGTCGTCGCCGCCGAACTGGTCGCCCCCGAGAAGAAGGCCGGCGCCATCTCCATGATGTTCACCGGTCTGACCGTCGCCAATGTCGTCGGCGTGCCGCTCGGCACGTTCGTCGGGCAGAGCGCCGGCTGGCGCACCACCTTCTTCATCGTCGCCGCGCTCGGCGTCGTCGGCCTCGCCGGCATAGCCAAGCTTGTCCCCGACATGCCCAAGCCAGAGGGCGTACGTCTGCGCCACGAGGTGGCCGCGTTCAAGAACGTCCAGGTGCTGCTCGCCATGGCGATGACGGTGCTCGGCTTCGGCGGTGTCTTCGCGGCCATCACGTACATCGCGCCGATGATGACCGACGTCGCCGGTTACGCGGAGTCGTCCGTGACCTGGCTGCTCGTCCTGTTCGGCCTCGGCATGGTGGCCGGCAACCTGACCGGCGGAAAGTTCGCTGACCGCAAGCTCATGCCGATGCTCTTCACCGCGCTCGGCGGCCTGGCCGTGGTCCTGGCACTGTTCACCGCCGGTGCGCACAACAAGGTCACGGCAGCCGTCGCCGTGTTCCTCATCGGAGCTCTGGGCTTCGCCACGGTGCCGCCGCTGCAGAAGCGCGTACTGGACTACGCACACGGGGCACCGACCCTCGCCTCCGCCGTCAACATCGGCGCCTTCAACCTCGGCAACGCGCTGTCCGCCTGGCTCGGCGGCATCGTCATCGCCGTCGGCTTCGGCTACACCTCGCCCAACTGGGTCGGCGCGGTCCTCGCCGCCGCGGCCCTGGCCCTCGCCGTCGTCTCCAGCACCCTGGAGCGCCACTCCCCGGCCGCCGCGCCGACCCAGGCTCCGGCCGCGGTCGAGCGGCCCGTCGCCGCGCACCACTGACCGCGTGCCGACGACACCCCCATCGCCTCCGGCGACCAGCAAGATCGACAAGGACAAGGGAGAACATCGTGACCTCCATCCCCATCGTCACCCTCAACAACGGCGTCACCATGCCGCAGCTCGGCTTCGGCGTCTTCCAGGTCCCCGACGAGGAGACCACCGCCGCCGTCGCCAGCGCCCTGCGGGCCGGCTACCGCAGCATCGACACCGCCGCGATCTACGGCAACGAGCGCGGCGTGGGCCAGGCGCTCGCCGACTCCGGCATCGCCCGCGACGAGCTGTTCGTCACCACCAAGCTGTGGAACGCCGACCAGGGCTACGACGCCACGCTCGCCGCCTTCGACGCCTCCCTGGACAAGCTCGGCCTGGACCACGTCGACCTGTACCTCATCCACTGGCCGACCCCGGCCCGTGACCTGTACCTCGACACGTGGCGTGCGCTGGAGAAGCTGTACGCCGACGGGCGCACCCGCGCCATCGGCGTCTCCAACTTCCAGCCCGCACACCTGGAGCGCCTGCTCGGTGCCGCCTCGGTCGTCCCGGCCGTGAACCAGATCGAGCTCCACCCGGGCCTGCAGCAGGCCGAACTGCGCGAGTTCCACGCCCGGCACGGCATCGCCACCGAAGCGTGGAGCCCGCTCGCCCAGGGCGCCGTCCTCAAGGACGACGCGGTCACCACGATCGCCGCCGAGCACGGCAAGAGCCCGGCCCAGGTCGTCCTGCGCTGGCACCTGCAGATCGGCAACGTGGTCATCCCCAAGTCGGTCACGGAAACCCGTATCCGCGAGAACCTCGACGTCTTCGACTTTGAGCTCAGCCCGCAGGAGATCGACGCGCTCACCGCGCTCGACCGCGGCATGCGCACGGGCCCGGACCCCGACACCCTCAACTAGCCACCACGGCCGGCGCCCGCCAACGGCGCTGCCCGCACCGCATTTCGTACCACCACCCCCACGCAGTACAGATTGAGGCACCACCATGAGCATCCGCTCCCTGCTGCCGGGCCGCATCGGCTTCGGCACCGCACCGCTCGGCAACATGTTCCGCGCCATCCCCGACGAAGAGGCCGCCGCCACCGTGCAGGCCGCCTGGGACCAGGGCATCCGCTACTTCGACACCGCGCCGCTGTATGGTGCGGGCCTGGCGGAGATCCGGCTCGGCGACGTCCTCGCCGACAAGCCGCGCGACGAGTACGTCCTGTCCACCAAGGTCGGCCGGGTCATCCTCGACGAGGTCGAGGACCCCACGAGCCGTGAACTCGGCGAGAAGGGCACTCTGTTCGAGCACGGCCGTCCCAACAAGATCGTCAACGACTACAGCACCGACGCGACGCTGCGCTCCGTCGAGGACAGCCTGGGGCGCCTCCAGACGGACCGCCTCGACATCATCTGGGTCCACGACATCGCCCAGGACTTCTACGGCGACGACTGGGTCGGCGTGTACGAGAGCGCCCGCACCGGTGCGTTCCGCGCCCTGACCCGGCTGCGCGAGGAGGGCGTCATCAAGGCCTGGGGCCTCGGCGTCAACAAGGTCGAGCCGCTGGAGATGACGCTGGACCTGGACGAGCCGCGCCCCGACGCGTTCCTGCTGGCCGGCCGCTACACGCTGCTCGACCACTCCCGCGCCCTCCAGCGCCTGCTGCCCGCCGCGGCCGAACAAGACGTCGACATCGTCGTCGGCGGCCCCTACAGCTCCGGCATCCTCGCTGGCGGCAGCCACTTCGAGTACGCCGAGGCGCCCGCCCACATCGTCGACAAGGTCGGCCGGATCAAGGTGCTCGCGCAGGAGCACGGCATCGGCATCAAGTCCGCCGCCCTCCAGTTCGTGCTGGCCCACCCGGCCGTCGCCGCGGTCATCCCCGGCGCGACCCGGCCCAGCCGTATCGCCGAGGACTTCTCCGCGCTCGCCCAGGACGTCCCGTACAGCTTCTGGAAGTCCCTGCGCGAGCAGAAGATCATCGCGCACGACGCGCCGGTCCCGGTCAAGGACGCGTCGTGACCGCCGCCCGCGTCACCCTCGACGTGCCGCAACCCGCCGACCGGGTCTGGCAGCTCATCGGCGGCTTCGGCTCCCTGCCTGACTGGTTGCCGTACATCACGGAGAGCCTGCTGGGCGAGGGCGGTCGGCTGCGCACGCTGACGAATGCCGAGGGCGGCGTTATCGTCGAACGTCTCGAAGCCTTCGACGAGACGGCCCGCTGTTACACCTACTCGATCGCGCAGGCCCCCTTCCCCGTCACGGGCTACCGCTCCACGCTCCAGGTCGTCGACCGCGGCGGCGACGGGTCCCGGGTGGAGTGGTCGGGCACGTTCACCCCGGACGGCGTCACCGATGCCGAGGCGACCGCTCTCTTCGAGGGCATCTACCGGGACGGCCTGGCCGCCCTCGCGGAGACACTCGCCGCCTGACCGGGACGGGCGACAGCCAACGAGAGGGGCCGGGATCCCAGCGATCCCGGCCCCTCTCGGGCACGCATGCCCAGCCTCGACAACCCGGTGAGGACCCGTCATGAATCCTGCTCCCGAAGCGCCGACCCCGCTCGTGCTGGGGCCGTGGCGGCTGTCGGCGACCCGCGTTCCCCTCGCTGACCTGGGGATTCACGGAACTGCGGACAGAGCCATTTTCAAGGAGCCCCAACATCGCCGCCTGCACGGCCCCTGGACGGGCGTTCATCTCCGCGGCCAACACGCTTTCCAACTGTGTTGGTGGCCTCGGGGGCCTCGGACAGGGCCGTTCACCTGCGTTCATGGGCGGCCGGTGGAGTGCCACCGAGAGGGACGAGAGCAGGCCGAGGAGCGCATTGCCTGCGGCCTGCGGGTGATGTTCCTCTTCAGAGCTTTCCTCCGACCAGGACCGTGCGATGGCCACCTAGTGTCTCTGCGAAGCGGCTGAGGAAGCGGGGGCTGAACTCCGGCCAGTCCCAGAACTCAAAGCCCAGGTAGCCGAATGCGTAGTAGTCGTCGGCCCAGGTCCACGCAGTCAGGTCACCAGCACGACCGCAGCGTTGGCAGGTGACGGTGGCTTTGCCCGTGTCGTGCCAGGTCTCGATGGCCTTCCCGAAGGGTTCCCAGGCGCCCTCGATCACATCCCACTCATCGGTGTACAGGTCCGTGTGGGTGGCGCAGTGGGGGCAGACGGCGTACATGGCGTCGCCCTGTCCACCGTGGAAGACGGTCCGGCCTATCTCGATGTTGAGTCCATCGCTGGGCTCCCAGTCCTCATCGCTGACAGCGTTGGCCCAGAGCGGGCCGGGCGGGTGGCCCAACGGGGCGCCGAGGACGCAATCGGTGCGCTCGGCGCGGACTATCCCTTCCATGACGAGCCAGTCAAGGCCGCGGGCGGCGAGTGCCGGAGCATCTACAGAAGTGGCGTCTAGGTCGACAACGGTCTGAAAGTGGTTCCCCATGAGGGTGACAGTAGAAGACTGCACCGATAGCGGTTGGAACCCGGCCAGTGACTTGGGCGGGCCCTGAGCTTGGGAAGCTTGGGTGATTCAGGGCCGGTTGCCTGGCTGATCTGCGGTGGAGTGATGTCGGAGTCTGGTTGGCCGCTGGCCTGGTGCCCGGTGTTCCCCGTGGTTCCCCGAACGATCTGGCACGGACATCTTCGTCCCGAACCACTGGCCGGGAGGGCATTTAGGTCCAGCGGGCCGGTCAGATGGTCACCTGGGGTCGCCAGAGGTCTACTGCGGTGGTGGCGGTTGCAGTACTTCGCTGCTGTACGGCCCCGTCACCGACTCGGGCCTCCGGCCGGGGTCAGCTCGGGACCGCCCTGCAAGGCAGCGGACGTCCGTGAATGAGACGGAAACCGAGGTGAACGTGGGCGCTGCCGTCACCTGACCCCCGGTACTCCCTTGCCAAGGGGTGTGTGGCGTTGTCAGTGGCGGCTGTTAGCTTCCTGGGGCGTTGCTGAGGAGAAAACAGGCCGCCCCCCATCCAGTTGAACACCAGCTGGAGTTCGGTGACGCGCGTGTAACCACAGCCCGGTCCGCAGGACCGGAACCACTCCCCTTGGAGGAGAAGCTTGATGAGAAGCAGCGTGCTGGGACGCCTGGCCCGGGCCGGAGCCGTCCTCACCACGGCACTGGCTCTGGCAGTGACGGCGGCCCCGTTCACGGGCGCGGCGCAGGCCCATGAGGCAGTGTCGGGAACGCTCAGCTTCAGCGGCGAGCCGGGCGAGTTCGTGTCCGGTGGCCAGTCCCACGAGTACACGGCCGGGGCGGTCGAGATGTTCGACGTCACGGGGCCCACCAGCGAGAGAGCCGTTGGCGTCACGGTCGTCACGCCCGAAGGCAAGCGCTGGTCCCTCCACATGGAGGCTCCCTACGGCCAGAAGCTGATCGAGGGCACCACCTACACCGGCGCCTCGCGCTGGCCCTATGCCCAACCAGAGGATCCGAAGCTGGAGTTCGGAGAGACCGACCGGTGGTGCAGCACCAGCACCGGCTCCTTCACCATCACCCACATCGCCTATGGCCCTCACGGCTACATACGCGAAGTCGACGCCACCTTCGAGCAGTACTGCAACGGCTCCACGCTGCCCGCGCGCGGCGAGGTCCACGCCCGCATGCCCGAGCCGCCCGCCGAGCTCGTCGTCGGCCTGGACCTCGACGAGACGGGCACCATCGACACCCGCACCGGCCAGATAACCGTCGGCGGCACGGTGACCTGCAACAAGCTGGCGTACATCACCCTCAACGGCCACGTCGTCCAAACGCAGAAGCGCGGCACGCCCGTCGGCTACTACGAGAACAAGGCCGTCTCCTGCACCCCGGGTGCGCCGGTGCCGTGGTCTGTCTCCTTCGCCAGCGCGGAACCCGGCACCACCTTCCAGCCTGGCACCGCCACCCTGACCGGCATCGGGAGGGCGGACGACCGCGACTACCCGGTGTCCGTGGACACCGGCTTCCAGAACACCGAGGTCACTCTCCTCAAGTCCTGACCCCGACGCGGGCCCGGCACAAGGCCGGGCCCGCCCCGTCGCTACCGCGAAAGCCCCGTCTGCCCGACGGCCCCAGCACAGCAACAAGCCCCCCACTCGCGGAGAACCCGCAGGCTGAGGGCTTGATCCGTCAGGTTTGTCTCTTCTTGCCCTGGGTCTTGTCGGGGGTCTTGGTGACCTCAGTTTTGCTGGTCAGGAGGGCGAGTTGCCCGCCTGAGCAGTCGTCATTTGTCATCATTGGCTCTCATCGAGCGGCCTCGGACGGCCCAGGGACGGCCCAACGCTACGGTGCCTCAGGTACCCCAGCGGCGCTCCGTACTGCTGTCACAACGACTACCCCCGAGCGTTCGGGCCTTCGATCGAGGGTCGCGTATCCTTATTGGTGAAGCGCGCAATACGAGGTCGGGTCCGAGCCTCAAGCGCACCTCACGAGCCCAGGGATGCTGAAGCCACCAACTCCCAGCACTACGAAGCCGGATCGGACCGGCGAGCCGTAGGCGGCGGGACACCTCCGTTCGTCGTGGAGTTGTATCCCCGTGTCCTTCCTGTGGCTTCTTGCGGTTTGCCCATTGTTGATCACGGCCGTCGTATCGATCTGCGCCCTCTTCGCAGCGCTCACCTCCGATGCTGACAAGGCTCGGCGAGCACTTGAAGTCGTCAAGCTGCTCCGCGGAAACCTGCCGCGAATGCGGCGATGACCAACCGCCGGGCCTCTTCGTCCCGAACCACTGGCTGGGAGGGTATTGAGGTCTGGTGGGCCGGTCAGGCGACCGTTGAGGGCGGTTGTCAGTTGGCTGCGGCCGCTGTGGTTGCTGTACTCCGCTGCTGTACGGCTGGCTCACCACTCACGCCCGGTGCCGTAGCCCCTCATGGCCCAGAGACGGCTATGGCATGGGCTCCGAGCACCACGGCGACGATCAGGCTGGCGATGGCGATGCCAGCGGCCGTGCGTCGCCCCGGAAGAAACCAGCGTGGCAGGAAGAGAATCAGAACCGCGCTGATCCACGCGGCGGACACCAGCCAGGGGAGCCATGCCTCCGCCCGTTCGTTCGCCCGGTAACAGTGCTCGGCTCGCGGTCCTGTGACGCCGAAGTAGAAGAGACAGTCGTTACCGAAATTCTCGGTAATCAGCCCGGTGAACCCCCGCCACACAGTGACGAAGGCAGCAGCAGCCACTGCGACACGGAAGGCCAAGCAGCCTCCAGAGCCACGCGGGGCAGTGTCCATACCTCGATCTCTCCGCGGGGAAGCTGTCCTGCCGAGAGTATCCCGGCATGATTCGAACCTGTGACACCCGCATTAGGAGTTCGATCAGGGCCCGATGTGATTGCGGCCCCCTACGCGCACGGGCACCGCATATGGTTGCCGGTCGCCACCGCTGTCCGTGGTCGTTGATGTCAATGTTGGATGTCAGAACAGCTCCGGCACCGAGCAGACTTGCAACGGCTCGCCCGGCCGGTCGGCCCAGCGTCGCCGGACATGCCGACCGGCACGCCTCCACAGCAATCGACAGGTCGGCGAAAGTGTGCTTGCGGCAGTCTGCTTGGATACCGGAGATGACGACGAGTTCTCCTGTTCCTCGTGCAGACGACGCCGAATCTGGCCGCCTGAGGGCCCTGCTGGAACGTGCCGCCACGGGCCGGGACAGTCAGGCGTGGAGCGACCTCTGGACGGAGCTCTACCACAACGGCTCTCTGGATGTCGCCGATCCGCTGGTGTTGCACATGCTGGCTGACATGGCGGAGGACGACCACGCCGACATGGCAGCTTCGGCCCTCCACCTGGCCGGCGCCCTTCTCGTCCAGGCCGACCAGCGGTACGAGACTCGGAAGCTGCGGCACCAGTACGCGTCGGAAGTCGCACGCCTACTCGGCGCCGCAAACCGGTGGCGGCAGGTCACCGCCGACCGGAACGACTACTGCTATCTGGTTGAGGCGGTCCTGAATTTGGAAGGCGACATCCACTGGGCACAGGACTTGATCTGGGGTGTCGTCAGCGAGGAATACGAGCTCGAGTGCCCCGATCCCGACGGGTGCGCGTCGCTGTGGGTGATTCTCGGAGAGCGGGGCTTCTTCAGCACGGCGGAGGACTACGCCCTCTCCGACGACGTCGAGACCATCCCTCTCCATCCGGCCGATCCCCGCGCCTTGGAGGGTCTCGGCCGGCGCCTTTACGGCCTTGCCCTGGCTGATGGCCACGAGGAAGTCGCGCGTTCCCTGACTTATGCCTTCGGCGAGGCCACCTGCCCGGAGTGTGAGCAGCGCTTCTCCATCATCGGGCAGGTCGTCGCCTGTTCCAGCTGAGAACGGCGTCGGGGTGACGGGGTTTGAACCCGCGGCTCTTTCCGGCCAACCGGTGAGTGGATTTGGTACAGAAACGATCAGTCCGCCAACAAATGAACGATCTGGGAATCCTTGTGGACCAAGTGATGGAGGTCCCTCGTTCCCGATCACTGCCGGTCTTGTGGCGACGGCCGCCTACCGGGAGGCACTCGCCCTGGCCGGGACCGAGCCCGAGCGTGCCCACCTGCGACGCAGGCTGCATGCCGTCGAACAGGTTGCCACTGAAGGGGCGAACATCGTCGAGCCGTGACGGCCTTCGCCTCAACTCTCCCTGTCCCGTGGGCCGGGCGCCGAGTGGGTGCGTTCGCGCGATGAAGCTCTTGGTCGAAGCCGGGCGTTGTGGGAGCGCGTCGAGGCCGCTGACACCTCGCACCTGGCGATGCAGGGCTGGGCGTACGGAGTCCTCGACGCGTCCCTCGTTCTCGGCCGAAGGCTAGATCCGTACTTCGCGGGTAGCTCGTTCAGGTCTCTGGCCAGCGGGGATGTGTGGGTTCCAGGCCAAGGAGGTCGAGGAGATGAAGCTGGACTCCTCGGCTGATGACGATGGTGGGCGGGTCGGTGGCATGGCCGACCCGCAGCCGCAGGCCGGAGAGGTGGTAGAGGATCATCCGTCCCGTGGGACGGACTCTCTGGTTTCCCGGATACAGGCCCTGCATCTTCTGATCGCCCCCCAGGGCCCGGCGGACCTGGCGCTCGATCAGGCAGAACACCAGCAGGGCCAGGCAGATCACGGTGACCAGTGCGGCGAGGCGCTTGTTGTCCTGGACGAAGATCGGGGTGACGGCCAGGGGGCCTTTGAAGTTTCCGTAGCGGCGCTCGACGGCACCCTGGCCTTTGTGGCGCCGCAGGACCTCGGCGGCATCGGCCTGTTCGGGGGTGAGGGTGGTCAGCAACGCGTACCAGCCGTCGACTGCCGCCTCGGCATCGAGCACGGCCTGGTCGAAGTGCCAGTGCAGGGCGGGTCGGCCGGCGGTGTCGGTGGTGACGGTCGTGCGCAGGCAGTCGGTCACCCGCCGGGTCTTGGCGATCACGCCGATGCGTGCGGTGACCTTCTCCGCTGTGTTGTAGTAGCGCCCGCCGGCGCCTCGTTGGAGTTTTTCGAGGTCTTCGCGTGCTTTGGCCAGGCGTTTCTCGCGGGCCCGCTGCTGGCCTTTGGCATTGCCGGTGGAGTGCACCAGGATCCGGCGGACTTCTGCCTTGGGGTCACGCTTGCGTGGTCCCGTCAGGACGTGGGTGTCCTCCAGCACGCGGTAGGTCTCCCGCCGGTCGTCCGGGGTGTTCTCGTCCCGGGCCGGGACGTAGTCCACGACGGTGGCCGCATCGAGGTCGAGGGCCGCATAGACCGCGTCGTCGACCATGGAGGCCGGGGCCGGGGCGATGAACGCCGTTCTGGCCGCGATCAGCGCGGTGACGTTGTGGTAGGAGACGAGTTTGGAGTCGGCGATCAGCAAGAACTCCTTGGGCCCTGCTATCGCCCGCAGGCTGTTCATGGTGGAGGTGATCTGGGAGATCTCCGCGGCTCCGCCGTCGATGACGCGCGACAGCAGCGGGATACCGCCGTCGCCGGTCACCGCCAGGCCGGTCTGGATCTGCTTGAGGTCGTACCTGCGGTCCTTGGGATGCCCGTGCCTGACCTGGGTGATAGTCCTCGTCCTGGTCATCGGCCGGGTAGGCGCCGTGCAGGGACATGGACGTCATGTCCCAGTGGAACGTGGACACATCGATGCCGAACTCGCCGATCGCGCGGGCGCCGACGCTGTCGGTGATCTCCTGAAGGTGCGGGGCGACGGCGTCCAGCGCCCGGCCCAGGCGGTCGTCGTTGAGCAGCTCCGGCTCGATGCCGAAGACCTCCACCGCCCACTCGCGGCCCAGTCGTCCACCCGCCACAGCGGGGCGGGCGCGGTCAGCCGGTTGGCCACCAGCGTCTCGATGACCGCGCCATGCGTCACATGAGCGATGTCGCGGCCCGGGCACAACCGGTCGACGGTCCCGGCCAGGTCCAGCCGGCGCAGAAACTCGGCAGCGACAGGCAGAGCGCCCAGACGCTTCTCCACCACGGCGCTGACCACGCAGTTCATGCGTGGCCGCACCGTCCGTGGCCGCGGGGACCGGGAAGACTTCGTCACACCCCACCCAACGCCACACCACCGGCCCAGGACACCCCCGGACCGGTCACACCATACGAATCACCGACCCGCGAAGTACGGAGCTAGAGGGCGCCCTGGGTCCAGGGCCCGGTGATCGCGAAGGTGATGCCGGGGGACTGGACGTTCACGAACAGCCAGTTGCCGTTCTTCGGTTCGAACACCGAACCGGCCCACTCCGAGCCCCGGTTGTCGGCCGCCGGGACGTTCTTGCCCGCGGTCCCGCCGCGCAGATCAACGTTGTTGGCCGCGAAGCGGAAGATCTCGCCCTCGGTGGTCAGCCCGTGGACGTACTCGGTGCCGCCGCCGTCCTCGCAGAGCACCAGGCCGCCGCGCGGGCTGACACACATGTTGTCCGGCGCGTTGAGGACATCGGCGCCGGGTGAGGCGAAGAGCACCCGGAACTCGTCGGTGGCCGGGTCGAGTTCGAAGACCTGGCCCTGGCGGGCGGGACCGCCGTCGGTGGTGATCACGTAGATGCGGTCGTTGCCGTACCAGGCACCTTCCAGGCGGCTGAACACCGCGGCGCCGTTCGCCTGCGCCTGGAGCCGCACCGTGTCCGTCGCCGGGTCGACGTCCTGCACGGGCACCCAGGACACGGTGCCGTACGCCTTCTCGCTGTCGAGGCGGGTGTCGTACGACGCGCTGCCGATACGCAGGGCCTCCAGCCGGCCGCCCTTGGACAGGTCGCCCGGGACTGCCGGGACGAACCGGTACAGGGAGGCGTCGCCGCGGTCCTCGGTCTCGTAGACGTAGCCGGTCGCCGGGTCGATGGCGATCGCCTCGTGGTTGAACCGGCCCATGGCCTTGTACGGTTCGGGGTTGCCCTTGCCCTGCGAAGCGACCTCGAAGATGTAGCCGTGGCGCTTGCCGGCGGTCGTGGAGAAGGTTTCCTCACAGGTCAGCCAGGTGTTCCACGGGGTGGGACCGCCGGCGCAGTTGCGGATCGTGCCGCCGAGGCTGCCGTAGGACTCCAGCCACTGGCCGGCGTCCGGGTCGAAGACCAGGGTGGTGGTGCCGCCGCCGGCCTCGGGGTTGTAGGCGGGGGCGGTGAAGGCAGGACCGGCGCCGCGCTCGTGGTTGCGGACGAGGTGGACCTTGTCGCCGTAGCGGAAGGCCGCCATGCCGTCGTGCGAACCCGGGGTGCGCACGCCGTCGTCCATGAGGTCGTTCGTCCACCCGTAGGAGATGTACTCGAACCCGCGCGGCAGTTGGAGCAGTTCCAGACCGGTCGCCTGGTCCTTCACCGGGCTCAACGGGCCGTATCCGGCGTCGAATTCGAGCTTGACCGGCGCGGCTGCCGCCGTGCGCGCGGCGAGGGCCTGGAAGGGGACGGATGTGGCCGCGGCCACCGCTGCTCCGCGCAGGAGGGTGCGTCGTTCGAAACCGGGACCGGTGGTCGGTCTTCCGGCGGACGTGCCTGTCATGGGAGTCCCTCTCGATGCAACGAACGGGGAGAACCGGGGGGCGGCCGCCGCCACCTTAGGAGCGAAACGTTCGTCCGATTCCCAACGGAAAGTGAGCGTTGGGAGAACCTCTTTCCAGCCACTGGCCGGAGACCGCGGGCCAGGGGCGTGCCACGGGCGAGGCGCGCTCCGATTCCTCACCATCAGGGCATGAACACGTCACCAGGTAGCGGTAAGTGCTTCACCTTCGGAGCTGAGGATCTTGGCGGCCCGACGCAGGGATCACATCGATCACATGTCATGCGTTGCCCACCGGGTCTCGTCCGCTCTTCCCCCTACGTGGAGGTACTGTGCGCAACCTGCGCGGGACACAGCTCGCCGCGATCGTCGCGGCCATGACCGCCGTGGCGGTCCTGCCCACCTCGGCCCAGGCCGACTCCGGGCTTCCGGGCCTGACCGCCACCACCGAGACCCCGGCCCTGTACGGCGACGACGCCGGCGGCAACGCCGACGCCGACGATCCGGCGATCTGGCGCAACGCCGCCGACCCGGACGCCAGCCTGGTGATCGCCACCGCCAAGGAAGGTGGCCTGCGCGTGTACGACCTGGCCGGCAAGGAGGTGCAGTCGATCCCGGCGCCGCCCGCCCCACCCCGACGACAAGCCGGGCCGTTTCAACAACGTGGACCTGGTCTCCGGATTCCCGCTGCCGACGGGCCGCGCAGACGTCGCCATCGTCACCGACCGGGGCCGCGACCACCTGCGCATCTACCGGATCACCCCAGGCGCCGCCCAGCCGCTGACGGACATCACCGACCCGAACGCCCCGCTGGTCTTCTCCAAGACCCTCGACGAGGTCAACAACCAGACCACCCCCTACGGCCTGGCCACCTGGACGGACAAGTCCACCGGCCGCTCCTACGCCGTCGCGAGCCAGCGCAGCCGCACCCGGCTGGCCCTGCTGGAGTTGAAGGCGACCTCCACCGGCGCGGTCACCTACCAGCAGGTCCGCACCTACGACCTGCCGGCCTCCTTCACCCTCCCCAACGGTCGGTCCTGGACCCCCTGCGCCGACCCCGGTGACCTCCCGCAGGTCGAGGGCATGGTCGTCGACCCGGTGAACAAGGTCCTATACGCCGGCCAGGAGGACGTCGGCATCTGGCGGATGCCCGCCGACCTCGGCGCCAAGCCGAAGCTGATCGAGAAGGTTCGGGAGTACGGCGTCCCCGCCACGTACGACGAGGTGACCGAGGAGTGTGTCGCGGGCGCGGACCCCGGCTACGGCGGCACGCACCTGTCCGCCGACGTCGAGGGCCTGACCATCCTCGACGAGGGCTCCGGTGACGGTTACCTGCTCGCCTCCAGCCAGGGCGACAACACCTTCGCCGCGTACGACCGCGAGGTGTCCGACAACAACGAGTACGAGAGCGGCTTCCGGATCACCGCCGGCACCGTCGACGGCTCCGAGGAGTGCGACGGCGCCGCCGTGCTGAACGCCCCCCTGGGCTCCCGCTACCCGAACGGCCTGCTCGTGGTGCAGGACGGGCACAACACCCCGGACGAGACGGACGCGGACGGGGAGGCCCGGGACAACACCGACTTCAAGTTCGTCGACCTGGCCAAGGTCACGAACGCGGTGGACGGGGACGACTGACGCCGCATCACTCGGCATGCGCGGTGGCTCAGTCGCTCCTGGCACCGGGCGGTAGCACCCAGTGATCAACACGTACGCCTCCGCCGAATCCGGCGGAGGCGTACGCATGCATGCGCCTGGCAGAGCTGTGCCGCCTCGCTCCCGTCACGCGAGTTCGTCGCCCTCCAGCCGGTAGCCCTGTCCCCGCACCGTGGTGATCCTTGACGCGCCCAGCTTGCGGCGGAGGTAACGGATGTACACGTCGACGACGTTGGAGCCCTCGGACGCCTCGTACCCCCAGACGTCGGAGAGCAGGTCCTCCCGGCTGAGCACGCTGCCGGCGTTGCGCATGAGGTGTTCCAGCAGAGCGGCCTCCCGGGCACTGAGCTGGAGGATCCGGCCGTCGACATAGGCCTGGCGGGCGCGGGTCTCCAGGGCGATTCCGGCACGGCGCAGGACGGAGCTGTCGGTCTCGCGCAGGCGCAGGCGCAGGCGCAGCCGGACGCGGGCGAGGGGTTCCTCGAAGCTGAAGGGTTTGGTCATGTAGTCGTCGGCGCCGCCCTCCAGGCCGTACACCGTGTCGGCGACGGCGTCCCGGGCCGTGAGAATGATGACCGGGAGGGCACTGGACGCCGCGCGGAGGCGGGTGACCACGGTGAAGCCGTCCTCGCCGGGTAGTCCGATGTCCAGGACCATCAGGGCGAACCTGCCCGACATGGCCGCGCGCCGGGCCGTCTCCCCGTCGGTGACGACGGTGGTGCGGAAGCCGTGAGCGGTGAAGCGCTCCGAGAGGGAGGAGGCGATGTGGGCCTCGTCCTCCGCGATGAGGAGGTGGCGGCGCTGTCTGCTCTGGCTCATTGTTTCCGGGGGTCGCCGTTCAGGGCGTGCGTGACGTACGGGATGAGCAGGGTGAAGGTCGCGCCTCGGCCCGGGCTGCTGTCCACCTGGATCTCGCCGTGGTGCGCCTCGGCTATGGCCTTGACGACGGCTCCCTCGGACCCGGTCCTGCCCGATACGGTGACGCTCGTTCGACGCTACGACTGCCCGGTAACCAGCCTGATGGTCAGAAAACGGCGTATGACCTGCAACTTCTTCCCAAGCTACGCTTCGCGACACGCTTTCGATGACGCATCATGTGGAGTGCGTGGCGATTCTGGAGCCTGCGGAAAGGGATCTCTGACCTGCGGTCTCTTCTGGCGTGCACTATGGCGACGCCCCGGGGCCGGATGGCCGGTGTGGGGTCAGGACCCGCGTGGCGGCGTCGACTTGGGTGAGCCAGTTCGAGCAGGTCGAGCACGAAGCGGATGGGCTGTGAAGGGCTCGGTCAGCCGATCTTGAGGAGGCCGGCATCGACGACCGTGCGGCCGAACGGGCTCGCCAGTTCTGCGAGGCGTTCGCAGTCCGCATCACCCAGGGCGGCGTAGGCGGGAAGGGCCAGGCGGTCGGTGCGGTCCTCGATGTGCTGGCGCAGGCGTATGCCTTCCGGGCTGAGGGAGTCGCCGTCGAGAAGACCTCGCGTGCGCAGGCGCTCCGCGGCGGCGGCCCACTCCTCCTCGGGCCACGCGCGACTTCCCTTGAGGAAGTCGACGGGAACCTCGCCGGTGGCGGCATGCAGAACCAGGGCCTCCAAACCCCCGACCCCCTCGCTCAGCAAGCACGCGACATGGCCGTCTCCACGGAACTCCCGGAGCAGCGTCTGGGCGTGCCACAGCTGCAGTACCGGTTCCTCCGGCCAGGGCAGCGCGGCATGGGCGGCGAACAGCGGGCGGCCCTGCGCGTGTTCGCAGGCTGCCTCGGCGGCCCTGCGTGTCAGGGCCAGGACCTCGTCCAGAGCGGGGAGTTCGTGGATCCCGGCCCGCCGTAGGGCCTCGCCCGCGGCGGCGTGCCGCGCGTCCAGCACCTGCTGCGGCGTCGCCGTGTCCCAGGCTCCGTCGACCGCCTTCCGTACGAAAGCGGGGTTGAAGTTGTAGAAGGTCGAGATGATCAGATCGGCAGATGCCCGGCCGAACGCGGCGCTCCGGGAGGCGAAGTAGCCGGCGCGTCCGCTGAGTCCGAGGTCCGCGTACCGTCGCCTCCCCTCGGGGGCGAAGTAGATCATGGCGTGTACGGGCTCGAGTCGGCGCCAGGCTGCTCGGGCTGCCTTCATGGGGTCACCTCTTCTGAGAGTCGACAGACGGGGGTATTCGCTGTGGTTCCGGTGGTTCCTTACTCGCCGTGCGCTCGCAGATGTTCGAGCAGCAGGCGACTCAGCGTCTCGGGCGCTTCCTCGGGGACCCAGTGGCTGACGCCCTGGAGGGTCTCGAACCGGTACGGCCCGTTGACCCACTGCCCGGTCTCCTGCGCGGCCACCGGGCCGAACGCGCTGTCCTCCGTGCTCCAGACGTACAGCGTGGGCACATCGATGACGCCGATCGCGCCGTCGGGGCGGCCGGCCCTGTACCAGTTCAGCGCCGCGGTGAGAGCGCCCGGTTGGGACAGGTGCCGCACGTAGGCCTCGACACTGTCCTGTGGGATCTTTCCGGCATAAGCGGCGCGAAGCGCCTTGGCATCGCCTGCGAGCATACGCTCTTCGGTTGCGGGAGTTTCGCGCCAGTCGATCATGTAGTGCGATCGTTCGCGCTGGTCCGGGTCGGTGCGCAGGGTGGTGGCCAGAGCGCCGGGGTGCGGGGTCGAGACAACCGTCAGGGTGCGTACGCGGCCAGGGTGGGCATCGGCGGTCCACCATGCCACCGCGCCGCCCCAGTCGTGGCCGACCAGGTCGAACGACGCCCAGCCCAACTCCTCTGTGATCGCGACGACATCCTCGACCAGGACGTTGATGCGGTAGTCCTCGGGACGCTCGGGGCGGACCCCGGGGGAGTACCCGCGCTGGTCGGGTGCCACCACCCGGTAACCGTGCGCGGCCAATGCCGCGATCTGCCGTTGCCACGCGAGGGCCGTCTGCGGGAAGCCGTGCAGCAGCAGCACCGGGCGGCCCTCGGGCGGACCCGCCG
The DNA here is from genome assembly GCF_004187715.1 of Streptomyces sp. F001. Classification (GTDB taxonomy): domain Bacteria; phylum Actinomycetota; class Actinomycetes; order Streptomycetales; family Streptomycetaceae; genus Streptomyces; species Streptomyces flavusporus. The sequence goes on from NZ_QZWF01000002.1 coordinate 487,487, forward strand.
CGATCGCGTCGAACACGCCCGCAGCAGTGGAGATGCTCAACTCGGTCATGATTCGACCTTTCATACCGACTGGCCGGTCAGCCTACCGTGCCGTGATTGAACTTGACGCCGAGTTCAACTATAAACGGTCGGGAGGTGAGGCGACATGAGAGAAGCAGTCATCGTTTCGACGGCAAGGACGCCGATCGGGAAGGCGTACCGCGGCGCGTTCAACGACACCCAGGCGCAGGAACTCGCCGCCCATGCCCTCTCGCACGCGGTACAGCGCGCCGGGCTCGAGGGCGGCGAGGTCGAGGATGTGATCTTCGGCTGCGCCATGCAACAGGGATCCTCCGGCGGCAACGTCGCCCGCCAGGCCGCCCTCCGCGCCGGACTCCCGGACACCGTGTCCGGGATGACGGTCGACCGGCAGTGCTCGTCGGGCCTGATGGCGATTGCGACGGCCGCCAAGCAGATCGTCGGTGACGGCATGCAGGTCGCTGTCGGCGGCGGGGTCGAGTCGATCTCCTTGGTGCAGAACGACCACATGAACACCCACCGCATGGCCGATCCCTGGCTGGTCGAGCACAAGCCGAGCATCTACCTGCCGATGTTGCAGACGGCTGAGATCGTCGCCGAACGCTACGGCGTGAGCCGGGAACGCCAGGACGAGTTCGCGCTGGTGTCGCAGCAGCGCACCGCGGCGGCGCAGGAGGCCGGGCGGTTCGACCAGGAGATCGTCGCGCTCGCCAGTGTCAAGAAGGTCCTGGACAAGCAGTCCGGGGAGGTGCGGGACGAGGCTGTGACCCTGACCCGGGACGAGGGCAACCGCGCGTCGACCACACTCGAGGGCCTGGCCGGGCTGGCGCCGGTACTGCCGGACGGTCAGGTGACCGCGCATTCCAGCGTGACGGCGGGCAACTCCTCGCAGCTGTCGGACGGGGCTTCGGCGTCGGTACTGATGGAGGCGAAGGAAGCCGAGCGCCGCGGACTGGAGCCGCTGGGCGTTTACCGGGGTATGGCCGTTGCCGGTTGCGGGCCGGACGAGATGGGGATCGGTCCGGTGTTCGCCATTCCGAAGCTGCTGAAGCAGCACGACCTCACCATCGACGACATCGGTCTGTGGGAACTCAACGAGGCGTTCGCTTCCCAGGCGCTGTACTGCCGCGACGAATTGAACATCGACCCGGAGCGGTTCAACGTCAATGGCGGCGGGATCTCGGTGGGCCATCCGTACGGAATGACTGGTGCCCGCCTGGTGGGGCACGCCCTGATCGAGGGCAAGCGCCGCGGCGTCCGGTACGTGGTGATCTCGATGTGTGTCGGCGGCGGAATGGGCGCAGCCGGGCTGTTCGAGGTTGCCTGAGGTGTCGAGCGTGACGGAGAAGGCACGAACCGCGGTCCTCGTGGACTTCGGTGGGGTCATCACCTCCAGTGTGCTGCAGGCGTTTACCGACTTCGGCGCCTCGCTCGGCGGCGATCCTCGGCTGCCGCTGGACCTCCTCAGCCGGGACCAGCCATCACGCACCCTCCTCGCCGACCACGAGTCCGGCCGTATCGACGCCGCAGCCTTCGAGCGAGGATTCGCCGAGCGCCTCCGCGCCCACGGCGCCGACGTACCGGCCGAAGGGCTCACGGCCCGGATGCAAGCGGGAATGTCGATCGACCAGGACATGCTCATTCTGCTCGATGATCTCCGCGCCGCCGGGTATCCCGTTGCGCTGGTGTCCAACTCGTTCGGAACCGGAACCTACGACGGCGTCGACCTCGCCGCCGTGGCCGACGCGGTCGTCATCTCCGCCGAGGTCGGGATCCGCAAGCCTTCCCGGCGGATATACGCGATCGCATGTGAACGCCTCGGCGTCGCCCCCGAGGAGGCAGTCATGATCGACGACCTGCAGCAGAACCTCGACGGAGCGGCGCGGATCGGAATCGGGGGCGTGCTGCACACCAGCGCCGCCGACACCCGTCGCCAACTCGCCGATCGCTTCAGGATCAGCGCCTGACCGATCGACCGGTCGCAGCAGACCGGCATGTGGGATCCGCACCGCATCACCTGCTCACATCCCCGGAAGGCACCGCTCATGGTCAGGGTTCTCATAGGGGGCGCCGGTCGGGGCGTCGGTGCGGTCGGGGCGGTACTTCCCGCGGCAGCGGTCGTCGAGCGCCTCGCCGGTGAGTACGCCGAGGCGAAGCGCCGGCTTCGGTGCTGGTAACGGTGTGCGCCACAGCCGCACGAGCCCGTGCACCGTGCGCACTTATGAGTCTGGTGTCAGATTCAAGTACACTTTCGCGGATGGACACCACTGCGCCCGAGGACAGCGAGCAGGCACCGCCGATGGCGCCCCTCTCGTCACTTCGCGAGCCGCCGACGACGCAGCGCGGAGCGCGGACGCGTGCCGCTCTGGTGAAGGCCGCGCGGAAGGTGTTCGAGCGGGACGGTTACCTCGACACCCGCCTGGCTGACATCACTAAAGAGGCCCGATGCGCGGCGGGATCCTTCTACACCTACTTCGCCAACAAGGAAGAGGTGCTTGCCGCCGTCCTTCTGGAGGCGCAGGAGGACATGCTGCACCCCGGCATGGGCCGGGTGCAGGGTACCGACGATCCGTATGCGGTACTCGAGGCGAGTAATCGCGCGTATCTCGAGGCATACAAGCGGAACGCGAAGCTGATGGGACTGCTTGAGCAGGTAGCGCAAGTGGAGCCGGAGTTCCGAGAGTTCCGAAGCCGGCGCTCGGATGCGTTCATCCGCCGCAACGCCCGCGGCATCGCCGACCTGCAGGCGCGGGGCGTCGCAGACCGTGAGGTCGATCCGATGATGGCCTCCCGTGCGCTCTCGGGCATGGTCAGCGTCATGGCCTACAACGCCTTCGTGCTCGGCGAAGGACAAGGCGAAGGCGCGCCAGTGGACTTCGAGGAACTCGTGTCCACCGTCACCCGGCTCTGGGCGAACGCCCTGCGGTTCCCCGGCCACTGCTGATCCGGCCTTCTCCCTTCTCTCCTCTCAACCCTTTCTCTGTGGATGTGGCGGTCGATTGCGCCTTCTCCGTGCGGTGACGCCTGCCCAATGGTTGAACCTGACGTCAGTTTCAACTATACAGGTGGGCGGAGACCACGACTGCAGCATCGCGAGGGCCGTGGCCCGGCACCGCACACCCCGCCACGGAGAGGGTTCGCTGTGAACGTTGCACAAAGAGTCGCCATCGTCACCGGTGGCGGTGGTGGCATCGGCGGCGCGCTGGTCGCACGGCTCGCTCGCGAGGGTGCCCGGGTCGTCGTCGCGGATCTCGACGTGGACACCGCGCGGGCGGTGTCCACGACAGTCAACGCGGATCATCCGGGAAGCACCGTCAGCGCCGGCGCTGACGCGTCGGACACCGCTCAGATCCAGGAGTTGATCGACCTGGCGGAGCGCACGTTCGGTCCGGTCGACCTCTACTTCGCCAACGCGGGTGTCGCCGGGGCACCCGGCCTCGAGGCGGGCGAGCAGGACTGGGACCTCTCGATCGATGTGAACCTGCGAGCCCACATCCGTGCGGCGAGGCTGCTGGTGCCGCGGTGGCTCGAGCGCGGCGAGGGCTACTTCGTCAGCACCGCCTCTGCGGCCGGGTTGCTCACCCAGATCGGCTCCGCCACGTACGCCGTCACCAAGCACGCGGCCGTCGCCTTCTCCGAATGGCTGAGTGTCACCTACGGCGATGGCGGGGTCCATGTCAGCTGTCTGTGCCCGATGGGGGTGAACACCAGGCTGCTGTATTCCGGGAAGGACTCCGGGGACGCCCTGGGGAGAGCGGCCACCCAGGCCGTCACGTCCGCGGGTGACGTCCTCGAACCGGCCGAGGTGGCCGACGCCGTCCTCGCCGCGATCGAGGACGAGCGCTTCCTGATCCTGCCGCATGAAGAAGTTCTGGACATGTACCGGCAGAAGGGCTCGGACTACGACCGGTGGCTGCGCGGGATGCGCCGCTACCAGAGCTCTCTGCCGGCGCAGGCATGACCGGCGCGCCGGGCGAGCTCGTCCTCGCCGAACACCGCGGGCCCGTGCTGGTGCTCACGTTCAACCGGCCCGCCAAGCTGAATGCCTGGACCGACGAACTCGAGGACCGCTACTTCACGCTGCTCGACGCAGCCGAGGACGATCCGGACGTACGCGCCGTCGTGGTCACCGGCGCGGGACGCGGATTCTTCGCCGGCGCCGACCTCCAGCGGCTGCAGGCGCTCGGCGAGGTCTCCGAGGCGGACAGGGCGCGGCGCCGGCCGCGCGATGTACCGCTGACCCTGCGCAAACCGCTGATCGGTGCGGTCAACGGAGTGGCCGCGGGCCTGGGCATGGTGGAGGCGCTCTACTGCGACATCCGCTTCGGCTCGGCCTCGGCGCGGTTCACCACGGCATTCGCGCAGCGCGGGTTGATCGCCGAGTACGGGATCTCCTGGCTGTTGCCGCGGCTGGTGGGGCGCAGCCGGGCAACGGACCTGTTGCTGTCGAGTCGCATGGTGGACGCCGAGGAGGCACTGCGTATCGGTCTTCTCGACCATCTGGTCCCCACCGGCAGTGTGGTCGATGCCGCTGTCGCGTACGCCGCCGATCTGGCGACGCGCTGCTCCCCGGCATCCATGGCCACCATCAAGAGCCAACTGCAGGGCGACGCGGACGGCACCTACGCCGATTCCGTGACCCGGGCGGAAGGCGTCATGCTCCAGGCCTTCCGCGGGGCCGACTTCGTCGAAGGCGTGGCCAGTCACCTCGACAAGCGCCCACCGAGTTTTGCCTCTCTACCCGTCAGGAGTTCGGATGTCCCTGTTTGAGATGTCGGACCGCGCCAAGAAGTACCAGGCGGATCTGCTCGAGTTCATGGATTCGCGCATCTACCCTGCTGAGGCGGTGTACCACGAGCAGATGCGCGCGTCGGGTGACCCGCACTTCCAGCCCCCGATCATCGAGGATCTCAAGGCGGAGGCGCGAAAGCGCGGGCTGTGGAACCTCTTTCACCCGCACCCCGAGTGGGGTCCTGGGCTGACGAATCTCGAGTACGCGCCGCTGGCGGAGATCATGGGGCGCAGCCACATCGCCTCCGAGGCGTGCAACTGCAACGCTCCCGACACCGGCAACATGGAAGTGCTCACCCTCTTCGGCACCGACGAACACAAGGAGAAGTACCTCAAGCCCCTGCTCGACGGGACGATGGCCTCGGCCTTCGCGATGACCGAGCCGCGTGTCGCCAGTTCCGACGCCACCAACATCGAGTTGCGGATGGAGCGTGACGGCGACGAGTACGTGCTCAACGGCCGTAAGTGGTTCGCCTCGAACGCGATGCACAAGAACTGCAGGGTGCTCATCGTGATGGGCAAGACCGACCCCACGGCGGCTCCGCATCGCCAGCAGTCGATGATGGTCGTCCCCATCGACGCCCCCGGGGTCACCGTGATCCGGAACCTCCCGGTGTTCGGGTACGCGGATCGCGAGGGGCATGCGGAGATCACCTTCGAGAATGTGCGGGTGCCGGCCAAGGACGTACTCAAGGGCGAAGGGGAGGGTTTCGCGATCAGCCAGGCCCGGCTCGGGCCCGGCCGTATCCACCACTGCATGCGGGCGATCGGCGCGGCCGAGCGGGCGCTGGAGCTGATGTGCCGGCGCGCCCAGTCCCGGGTGACGTTCGGCCGTCCGGTTGCCGACCGGTCCAACATCCAGGACTGGATCGCGGAAGCGCGTATCGACATCGAGATGATCCGCCTGCTCACGCTCAAGGCCGCGTATCTGATGGACACGGTCGGGAACAAGGAAGCGCGCACCGAGATCGCGGCCATCAAGGTGGCTGCCCCGAACATCGCGTTGAAGATCGTCGACCGTGCGATCCAGGTGCACGGGGGAGCAGGCGTGACCGAGGACTTCCCGCTGGCGATGATGTACGCGCATCTGCGCACGCTGCGGCTGGCGGACGGTCCCGACGAGGTCCACAAGCGGGCCATCGCCAAGCAGGAACTGCGGCAGTACCGCGACGCCGCCACGGCAGAGGTGAGCTGAAAGGGCAGGACTCGATCTCACCGGTCGCACCGCCGTCGTCACCGGCGCCTCGCGCGGTATCGGGCCGGCGATCGCCCAGGCCGTTGCTGAGGTCGGCGGGAACGTCGTAAACGCGCAAGCCGGGCCCAGCCGTGAATCGGCTGAGTGAAAGGCGCCTGACGGGTAAAGCCCAGGTCAGGCGCCTTTCTTCGGGTGCCTGGAAGAAGCCCGGCTTCTTCGGCGAGTACGACAACAGCAGATTCTTCGTCCGTTGGTGGTACACGAGCGTGATGCCCGATGGCCTGGCCCAGTGATCAGCTCCGCCCTCAGACTCAGCAGGCGGTCGGTTTTGCCGGCCAACTCCGGAACCTGCCCCTGGCTGTACCCCGAGTGGTCCGCTGGGCGCTGCACCCGCAGCTGGTTGGGGTGCTCGGTCGTGCGGCGCTTGGGTACGCCGTCCTCGGGCGACGGAGATGCCCAGCCCTGTGACAGCACGGCCCCACGTCCGCCACCTTGAAGCCGGCGGCGTTGCACGGCTGCTTCCTGCCAGATCCGTCCTCCGGGCGGCAGAGCCGGTCGTGGAGCCGCGCCAGGAGCGGCCGGGTCACCTCGCTTCAGGACAGGCGTGGGCCAGTGCGGCCGCCCCCGCACGCAGAGACCCGATCACGGGAATGACGAAGTCCGTCCGCCGCCGCACAGGCTTTGGTTTCATACCGCTCGCCCGGACCGCGGTGACCCTGCCTTCGAGGACAGTCGTACGTCTCTGGTGTACCCGGCCGCGTGCTCGGCCGCCAGGGCCCACAACAACTCGATCAGGAACCGGTCGGGGACCGGAGGGGCGAGAGGACGGGATCGGCCGGGCACCGTGAAGCGCCGGTGAAAACCCTGTGGAAGCGGTGTCAGTGGGGCCGTTTATGCTGCACCGGACGATCACGCGGGACCAGGGGAGGGCGCGGCATGTTGGGCAAGCTGTTCGGTAGAGATGCGGAGAGACCGGCAGCGGATCCGCACGTCCTTCCCGTCCCGCGCAGGCAGAGGAACGGGATGTACACGCTGCGCGCGCTCGGGGACGCGCGGGTGCTCGCGCTGGTGGAGGCGGCCGACGCGGGTGACTGGGAGGCGGTCAAGGCGGCGCTGGCCCCCTTCGATCTCGGCCGCCACCACCAGGTCCTGGGTGAGCTCGCCGATGTGGACGGTGTGCAGGACTGGATCGGCCGGGCCGTCGAGGAGGACAAGGAGCACCGGGCGACGGCCCTGCTGATATCCGGGACGCGCTACATCAGCTGGGGCTGGGAGGCGCGCACCGCCGAGCGTGCCGTGAACGTCACGCAGGAACAGTGGCGTGTCTTCCACGAGCGGCTCCGCATCGCCGAGGAGCAGCTGCTCGAGGCCGCCGAGTTGCGGCCGGAATGGGTCACCCCGTGGCGCCACCTTCTCACCTCCGGTCGCGGCATGTCGCTGGGCTCCGCCGTCAACCGGACCCGGCTCGACGCCGCCCTGCGCCGCGACCCGCTGGACCTGGAGACCCATCTCGCATGGGTGTCGCAGTTGCAGCCCCGTTGGGGCGGCGAGCCGGGGCAGGCGCTGGCGTTCGCCCAGGAGGCGTTCGCCCGCGCCCCGCAGGGGCACCGCCTCGGCTGCGTGATCGCCATGGCGTACATCGAGGAGTGGGTCGAGGCGGAGCGCGGGGACTACCTCGAAACCGACGAGATCCGGGCGCAGTTGCGGGAGGCGGCGGACCACAGCATCCTCCACCCCGCCTATGTGTGGCGCCCGGGCTGGCAGCACGACTTCAACATGTTCGCCATGGCCCTGTCGCTGGCCGGTGAGCGCCACACGGTCCGGCGTGTCTTCCAGACACTGGACGGTGCGTACACCGAGTGGCCCTGGACCTACTTCGCGGAGCCCGAGAAGCAGTTCGCGCGCGGGCACCGCCGCGCCTGAGCGCACACCGGCACCGCCGTGCCCGAGCACACCGGCACCGCCACACCCGAGCACACACCGCCTGCCGGTCCCGAACGCCAACTGCCCCTCCTTGCACCCCGGACTGCCCGATGACTCTGCCCGACACCGCCACGAACCCGGCCGGCGCCGACCGCACCTTCCAGGTGGATCTGCGCGGCCTCGTCGATCTCCTCTCCCACCACCTCTACTCCAGCCCCCGCGTCTACCTGCGCGAACTCATGCAGAACGCGGTGGACGCGCTGACCGCCCGGCACGGCCTCGAACCGGCCGCCCCCGCCGCCGCCTTCGGTGTCCGCCTGTACGCCGACGGTTCGGTGGTCCGCGTCGAGGACGACGGTGTCGGTCTCACCGAGGCCGATGTGCACAGCTTCCTCGCCACCATCGGCCGCAGCAGCAAGCGCGCCGAACGGCTGGCCGAGCAACGCGGCGACTTCATCGGCCAGTTCGGAATCGGCCTGCTCTCCTGCTTCCTGGTCGCGGACGAGATCCACGTCCTGAGCCGCTCCGCCCGCACTCCCGACGCCCCCGCCGTGGAGTGGCGGGGACGCGGCGACGGCAGCTACACCGTCCGCACCCTGCCCGCCTCCGCCCGCCCCCGGCCCGGCACCACCGTCACGCTGACACCGCGCGCCGACGCGGGCGAGTGGACCCGCCCGGCGCACGTGCACGCGCTGGCCCGCCACTTCGGCTCCCTGCTGCGCCACCCGGTGACCTTCGACGACGGCACAGGCGGCCCGGGCGCGTCCGTCAACCCCGAGCCGGCACCCTGGGCGCGTACGTACCCCACGCCGGGAGCCCGATCCCGTGCGCTGGCCGCGTACGGCGAGGAGGTCTTCGGGTTCACGCCGCTGGACACCATCGAGCTGGACCTGCCGGCCGTGGGTCTGAAGGGTGTCGCGTGCGTGCTGCCCGAGACGGTGCCGGCCGGGCGCCGCCACGGCCACCGCGTGCACGTCAAGGGCATGCTGCTGTCCGAGCAGGCCGAGGAGATCCTGCCCGAGTGGGCCTTCTTCGTCCGCTGCGTCGTCGACGCCGAGAGCCTGCGCCCGACGGCGTCCCGCGAGTCCCTGTACGAGGACGACACCCTCGCCGCCGTCCGTGACGCCCTCGCCGAGCGGCTGCGCGCGTGGATCGCCCGGGCCGCCGCCAGCGACCCGGACCTGCTCGCCCGCTTCCTCCGGGCCCACCACCTGGCCGTGAAGTCGCTCGCGGTGCACGACGACGAGATCCTGCGGATGCTGCTGCCCTGGCTGCCGTTCGAGACCACCGCCGGGCACACCACCCTCGACGAGTTCGCGCGCACCCATCGCACCGTGCTCGTGACGTCCAGCGTGGAGGAGTTCCGGCAGGTCGCGGCGATCGCCTCGGCCGCCGGGCTCGGCGTCGTCAACGGCGGCTACACCTACGATCGTGACCTGGTCCACCGGCTGCCCGAGATCAGGCCCGAGACAAGCGTCGCCGACCTCGACCCGGCGACCCTCACCGCCCACCTCGACCCCGTCGACCGGGAGACGGAACTGGCCGCCGCGGCCTATCTCGCCCAGGCCCGCGACGCCCTCGCCGTCTTCGACTGCGACGTCGCGCTGCGCACCTTCCAGCCCGCCTCCGCACCCGCCCTCCTCGTCGACAGCCGCGAGGCCCGGCACGAGCGCACCCGCTCCCAGCTCGCCCGTGAGCAGGAGGGCGGCCTGTGGGGCGACATCCTCGGCGCCCTGCGCCAGGAGGCACCGCGGGCCCAGCTGATCCTCAACCAGCTCAACCCGCTGGTCCGCACCGCCGTCGCCATCGACGAGCCCGAACTGGCCCGCACCAGCGCCGAAGCCCTCTACGGGCAGGCCGCGATGCTGTCCCGGCGCCCGCTCAGGCCCGCCGAATCGAGCCTCATCAACCGCTCCTTCCTCGACCTTCTCGCCCACGCCCTCCGCAAGGACAGCTGACGATGCCCACCGCACCCCATCCCCAGAACACGGACGAGCTGTACCAGGCGCTCCAGGAGAACGACCGGCGCCCCTACGGCCGAACCCGCACCGTCACCGCCGAGGAACTCGTCGACGCCGCCGAGCAGTTCGCAGAGCCCGTCCCGCTCGTCCACGCGCTCCTCGAACTCCAGGAGGCCTACACCTACGGCTCCGAACCCAGAAAGTCGCCCGTCGTCTTCGCCCGCCTGCTCACCCTCTTCGACGAGCAGCCCGACGTCTTCGACGACCGCCTGCGCCACATGCTGTTCTGGCGTTTCAAGTGGGTCGGCCACGCCCTGCGCCAGCTGCCCGAGATACCGCTGGCCAGCCTGCGCCAGTGGCTGACGGAGATGCGCGACCGGTACGAGAAGGCCGATCTCGGCCTCCAGCCCTACTACGGACAGGCGTACCAGCTCGCCGCCCACGTGGGCGAGGACACCACCCTCGCCTACGAGCTGTGGGCGGGCCGCACCCGCACCCGGCTCAGCGACTGCGAGGCCTGCGAGATCTGCGAGCGCGCCCTGTACCACCTCACGGCGGGCGACGACGAGCGGGCGCTGAGCGCCTGGGAGCCCGTCCTGGCAGGGAAGGAATCCTGCCAGGAGGAGCCGGCCCGCTCCGTCTCGTACGCGCTGTTGCCCCTGCTGCGCACCGGCCGCACCGACCGGGCCCGCGAACTGCACCTCGCCGGCTACCGCAGCTGCCGCCGCAACCCCTCGATGTCCCAAGAGGTCGGCCGGCACCTGGAGTTCTGCGCGCTGACCGGCAACGAGGCACGCGGCCTGGAACTGCTCGCCGAGAACCGGAGCCTTTTCGACGAGGTCGACTCGCCGCTGGACCTGCTCGGCTTCCTCACCGGCGTGGAGGTCCTCCTCCAGCGCGTCGAGCTTCTCGGCCACGGCGAACTGCCCGCCGCCGGGTACGCGGGCCGCACCTGGACGGTGGCGGGCCTGCGCGCCGAGGTGCGCGGCCGCGCCGACGACCTCGCCGCCCGCTTCGACGCCCGCAACGGAACCACGGCCCACACCGACCGCCGCAGGGCCCGCCTCGACCGTGCCCCGCTCCTGGACGCTCTGGAACTGACCCTGCGCACCCGCAGCCTCGACGCGGTGGTCCCGGCCGTCCCGGTTGCCGTGCCCGCCGCCCGTACGACCGCAGCCGTCCCCGATTCGCTGCCCGAACTCATCCGCCAGGCACGGACGTTGGACGAGCAGGGGCATCCGGACGCACATGCCTGCTGGGCCCGGCTGCGCACGCTCGTCACCGCCCGCGACTACACCCACCCTCACGACCCGGCCGTGGGCCCGCTCGTACAACTGCGCGCGGACCTGCTGGCCGACGAGGCGAGCCAGGCGGGTGAGAAGGACGAGTTCGCCGACGCCGCCGCCCTCCACGAGGAGGCCGCGGCCCTGTACGACGACGCCGGAGAGCCGGGGCACGCGGCGCTCGCCCGCGCCTGCGCCCTGCTCGCCACCGCCGAAATCCCCGCGGAGGGCGCGGACGGAGCCGAGGCGAAGGCCGCCGCGCTGACCGCCGCCCACGCGTCCATGGTCCGCCTGCACGAGGAGACGCCCGGCCTCGCCCCGTACCAGGAGGCCCGCCTGCTGCGGCTGCGGGCGACCGCCCTCGGCCTGCGCCTGCAGACCTCGGGGAGCAAGGAGCACGCCGCGCCGGTCTTCGCCGAGGTGGACCTGCTGCACACGTTCGCCACCCGGCACGACATCACCGGGCAGATCTCCGGTGCCCTGCTGCTGCGGGCCAGCACCCACGCCATCTCCGGCGATCTGCCGGCCGCGGTCACCGAGATCGACGCCCTCCTCGACCGGCTGAAGGCGCATGGCCCCGCCTGGCACCTGCCCCGCACACTCGGACTGCGCGGTCGGCTCCAGCTCGGCCTCCAGGATGCGCAGGCCGCGCACGCGGACCTGACCGAGGGCTTGCGACTGGCCGCCGACTGGCCGGCCGACGCCGTCGACACCGCCCGCCTCCACGGTGATCTGGCCGAGGCCTGCATGTACTTGGGCCGCCCCGACGAGGCACTGCGGCACCTGACGCGCTCCGCGGAGCTGGAGCTTCGCCGCGGCAGCCGGACGGACGCGTTCTGCGCGTACAGCAACGCGGCCCAGCTCAGCCTCGACCTGGGCCGCGTCGAGGACTGCATTGCGCTGCTCGACTCCCTGCTGGCCGAACCGGACATCGCCGCCGGAGAGCAGGACGACCGGCTCGTCGCTCAGCTGCGCCTGACCCGGGCTCGCGCACTGCACGCCGGGGAGGACCTCAAGGCCGCCACGGCGGAGCTCGTCGCCCTCGCGGCCGAGTCGGCCGACTGGGACGACGACCCGGGCAGCCACGCCATGATCGCCGCGGAGACGGCCGTACTCCTCGGCGAGTCCGCTGAGTTCGGCCGGGCCCGTGAGGCCGCGGACCAGGCACTCGCCGCCCACGCCCGGGCCCCGCGCTACGAGCAGCTCAGCAACTGCCTGCGCGAACTCGCCCGCCTCCAGGCCCAGAATCAGGGCCCCGACGGCCTGGCCGACGCCCTTGCCTACCTCGCCGACGCCGGCCGGATCGCCGAAGAGGCCCGCGCCGCCGCATACGAGGCCCACGGCCGCTCCCTGGACACCGCCCTGGCCTACGAACACGGGCGGGTCAACGCCTACGCCGGCGAGTACGAGGACGCCCTGGCCGCCCTGGAGAAGGCCCTCGCCTTGCTCGGCGAGCCGGGACCGGATGACGACCGCGCCGGCGAGTGGGCCGAGTGCGTCCGCCTCGCGGGTGCTGTGGAGGGCATCTACCTGGAACGCCCCGCCCCCGCCCTCACCCGCCTCGACGCGGCGGTCTCCAGCCTGACAGCCCTGGGCCACACCGAGGAGACCGAGCCGCTGATCTCCTTGGCGGCCCGGCTGCGCGGCGAGGAGTGACGCGGCGGTGCCGGGGCGACAACCCGCCCCGGCACCGGGGCCCATCTCTCCGGGCCATCGACGACGAGCACGCCCTGGAGCCGGCGAAGCCGCGTGTTTCGACTCGCTGTTCAGGTGTGCGCCCAGAAGGGCGCCTGGCGGGCATCTGCCCTGGTCAGGCGCCATTTTTCTGTGTCTGGAAGGAGCCCGGATTCTTCGCCGAGTACGACACCGACAGGTTCTTCGTCTGCTGGTGGTACATCTTGGTTGGTGACGTGACCAGGGAAAATGAGCGTTGGTTTCGCGGCAGGCGGAGAGTTGGCCCGCGCATGGTCCGGATCTTGCTTGACGGGGCAGGCATGTGGGTGAGGCTGTCCCACTGGAGCGTCCGCCCTGCGACGGTGGCTGTGAAGGGGGCGTAGCAGCAGGTCAGTTCATGCGTATCAGCCCCATCGCAGCGGTCGTCGCCAGTCCGCCGATCCGGGTGCGTGGCCCGGTGCCACGGCCTCGATGCACCACTCGTCCTCCTGGACGAGCGTCCTGGGCCGTCGCCGTCGTGGGCCGCTGGAGGCGGTCATGGCTAGTCAGTTTCGTTTGGATCAGCAGGTCGTTGGGCCGGATGTGCCATTGACTGACGCGCAATGGCGCAAATCGAGCCGTTACTCCCGGACCGCACGCCGAGGCGGGCGGCCGGTGGCGTGATCATCGCGAGGTGATGGATGCGATCGCCTTCAAGTTCCGGACGGGAACGCACTGGGGGCACCTGCCTCCGAAGTACGGCAACTGGCGCGGGGTCTACAACCGGTTGCGGATGCGGGCCGTCGGCCGGGTAGTTAGTGTTTTCGCAGGTCACGCAAGGGGGCCGTTTCCCGCGTGACTGCCGCGTAGCGCCCGGTGCGGACCCTCTTGATCATTCCCTTCTCGGTCCAGCGGGCGAGTTGTCGATAGGTGGCGACGAGGGTGGCGTCGCCGAGGAGTTCGGCGATCTCCCTTGAGCGCCATAGCCGTTCGGGTTCTGCCTGCAGGATGGCCAGGACACGTGTCATGCGGTTGCTGGTCTGGCCGGGGCCGACGTACTGGGGGACCGTGGTCGTGGGCAGTGCGGGCTCCGGCGCCGGCGGCGGCAGGAGAGTGATCACCGTCGAGGTCACGGTCTTGCTGGCGTCGGGGCGGCCGTCCAGTTTCCTTTCCGCGTAGCGGGAGATGGGGGACTTCACCTTGCGGGTGCTGACGCGGCCCCGGCGTGCGGGCGATAGCGCCGACAGGACGCGTCGGCCGATCTCCCCGGTGCCCTGCTCGAAGACTCCTTCCGCGCATACCAGCAGGTCACGGGCGGTCTGGAGGGCGACGGTGAACCCGCAGCGGTCGGGATCGGTGCCTGGCTGGGACTCCGCCGCCTGGACCATGGTGCGTCGCAGAACCTGGTAGAGGGCGAGCACGGCCCACACCTCCTGCTCGACGCCGGCCGGGTCGTGCGAGCGCAGGACACGCCCGTGCAGGATGGTGTGGCGCAAGGCGTAGTAGGCGCTCTCGTGCTCCCAACGCTCGTGATACAGGCACACGAGGCGGTCGGCGGGGTAGCGGCGGGCGTCCAGGAGCGTGGTCACCAGACGGTAGGAGCCCTCGAAGGTGCTGCCATCGGTGCAGGTGATACTCACCTGGGCTTCGATGATGCGCACCGGGACGCCGCCGATGACCGAGAGGTAGGAGGAGTCGGCGAGAGTTTGAAGGACTGGTGGGCGGCGGCGCTGGCGGATGCGGCCCAGGACCTGTGCGCCGGTGGCGTGCGCGGCGGTGAGGAAGTCGTTGCTGTCGAAGCCCCGGTCCCACAGCACCAGCATCTCGGGGCTCAGATGGTGCAACAGCCTGGTGGCGTAGGAGTTTCACCCTCCCGGGTGGGACCGAAAACCGCTGCGATGACGGCCCGGGTGCCGGTCTCGACCAGCGTCATCAGCTCGACCTGGGGATACCCGCCGTGGGGGCACCGCCCCAGCCAGCCCCGGTTGCGTTCGCTGTCAGGCACCTTGATCGAGCTGCAGCCGTCGAACGACACTGTCCGATACGGGCCGAACCGCACTCCCGGCATGGTTGGCCGGGCCAACGGCCCGGCCAGCACCTCGAACAACGCACGCACCGGCGCGCTGCCGAGTCGGCGGCGCAGATCACGGAGTGCCTTCGTGCTCGGGCGGACAACCGGCATCCCCGACAGGCCGGCCGTCAGCTTGGCCCAGACGAGCCGGTAGCCGACCTCGGGGAACATGCACATCGCCAGCAGGAAGTAGACCCCGACCCGCGAGGGCAGATCCCGCAGCCGCCGCTGCACGACCCTCGTCTCCGACAAGACCGCGTCGACCAGCTCGAACGGCACGATCGCCGTCAGCTCCCCCAGATGACCCGGCGCGAACCGGCCCGCGGCCACAGTGACCGTACGGGTGATGGTCGCCAGCGGCGACGGCAGGACACAATGACCGGGCAACGGAGCTCCTTCGGTAACAAGCTGTCTTGGACGACTGCCTGTACCAACGAGCTCCGTTGCTCCGTGTCAGGACTTTCTCAACTCCCTTGTGTGACCTGCGAAAACGCTAACTACCCGGCCTTGGGGAAACTTCAACGGCACCTGGGAGCGGGTGTTTGTCGCGCTGATGGCCCAGGCCGACGCCGATGAGGACCTGAACTGGGCGGTCGCGGTGGATTCCACGATCGTGCGTGCCCATCAGCACCCCATATCGCAGGCATCTTCCTCTGGTCCGCCCGGTGATCCAAACGGAAGGTGCCTAGGGCCTGTCCGGCGGATCAGGTCGCGGGAAAGAGACGGCATCTGATCAGCGCGGGTCAGCGGGGCTTGGTGCGTCCAGCTGCAAGGCGGAGGAGGGAGTCGACGCGATGGGGGTCCCCCGCTCGAGCGAAGTCGAGAGTGGGGGGAGGGCGTGCCAAGCCCCGCGTCCGCGACATGATCCGCCAGACAGGCCCTAGTCATCAGTGGAGGAGCCTGCACGCCTGCGCCGTCGCAGTGGCGCTGTCACCCACATCGTCAGCCCGACAAGTGAGAGGAGTACCGCTCCTCCGACGACGACCGGGATAGCGCCCACGAGAGCAAAGATCAGCAGAAGCTCTGCCCATGTCGGCTCCTCACCCATCGTGCTCCCACCCTGTGTCACAAACGACATGACGCCAGCGGAAACCGATTAGTTCCGCAAGCCCAGGCCGGCGCCGCGGGCCATGCCGCGACCGCATGCCGCTCCCTTCTGGCCACCTGTCCCAAGAAGCAGAGCAGTGATCCAAACGAAAGCCCCTAGTAGATTGTCGCAACTTAGTTTTGCTGTGCGGTTGGGTAGAGGTGGCGCAGTTTCACGCGGGCGTCGTCGGTGGTGAAGTGCCAGTCGACTTGGCGCTGGTCGCTGTTGGTCTGCTGCTGCCAGGCGGCGAGTTCGGCGTTGAGCACGGCGAGGTCGTCGATGCGGCGGTCCAGGCACTGGCGGGTGAGCGCGGAGAGCTCGATCTCGGCGATGTTGAGCCAGGATCCGTGTTTGGGGGTGTGGTGGATCTCCAGGCGCTGTGCCAGCGCGAAGGCTTTCCCCGGGTCGAACGCCTCATAGAGCGAGGCGATGGTGTGGGTGTTGAGGTTGTCCATCACCAGCACGACCGTGGCGGCGTCGGGATAGTCCACGGTCAGCAGGTGTTCGACCTGGCGCGCCCAGTCGACCTTGGTCCGGCGGGGCTGGGCATCCACGCGTCGCCATCGCGCAGCGGCAACCCAGCAGAAGATCGAGCAGGTCCCCGAGCGGACGTACTCGTTGTCCTCGCGGCGGTCACGGCCGGGCCGCGGGGAAGCGGATCGCGGACGTGGCCGAGCAGCTGGTACGGCTTCTCGTCCATGCACACCACCGGGCGCGCCGGGTCGCAGGGGCGGCGGTAAACCGCCAGGACGTCTTCCATCGCCGCGGCGAAGGCCGCATTCGCGGAGGGCGGGATGGTCCAGCACTTCTTCAGGTGAGACGCAGTTCCGTTTTTTTAACACCCGGCCGATCGTGGAGTGGTCCAGGTTCGGGATGTCCTCGATCAGCGCGACGTGCTTCTCCAGCAGGCGCAGCGACCACCGGGCATGTCCCTTGGGCGGCGTCGAGCAGGCCAGCGCGATCAGCCGGGCTTCGACCTCGCCGGTCACCGGGGAGGGCACCGGCGGGCATGCGCGTTCCTTCCGGCCGACCGTGGCCCACACATCGCCGCCGGTCTCCGCGTACCGCTTCGAGATCAGGCGGACCGACTCGCACGAGACCCCGACCCGTGCCGCGATCACCGCCCGCGGATCGACCTCGCCGACCGACCTGTCCAACGCGAGCAGCACCCGAGCCCGCCTGATCATCGACGCGCTGCGGACCCCCGTCGTGGTCACCCGCACCAACGCCTGACGATCCTCAGCACTCAAGGCAACCGGATACTTCTTCTGTGACGACATGGCACCCCCGCCCGGCCGAAGTGAAGCGGCGAGGGGAGACTGCCCGACCGTCAACTCCACCAATCAGAGCCATACTTAGCAGCGACAATCTACTAGTGGTGTGTGGCGTTCGCGGGGGTTCTCGCAGGGCTCAGCGCGCGGATGACGCAGGTCAGGTCGGCAGGAGCGGCCGCGAGGCGGACCGACGTGCCAGCTTCACCGCCGGCTCATCCCCGTTGTCCACGCTCCGCGGCCGGGCCGTGCGTGGGCACGGCGCCTGCGCCGGCCGGTCCGCATCGTCGCGTGGGCCGATCAGGAGCGGCCGCCACGACTGCGCACGCCGGTACCGCGGCCCATCACGGTCCGACTGTTCTCCCCTCGTGCAGTCGCGCGGTCTCCGCGACCCGACAGGTGGGCGGGACACGACGGCCGAGGCGAACCACCGGGCACGCACGCGTATATGGAACCGAGACTGTCCCGCATGCCTCTCCTTGCAACCCTGGAGCTGTCCTGTGTGTCTAGGAACGAGCGTGCGGCCGGCCGCACGGCGCCGCACACACCCTGGTCACGGTGGTCACGCAGGTCGTGGCTTCATCAGCTTCGTCGGTCGAAGAGAGGACCCGCCATGCCTGGTCTCAGAGGTACGTCGGTGATGGCGGTGATGGGCGGAGTCCTGGTGTTGACCGGATGCCAGGATGCGTCGGGTTCTCACGCCGGCTCGGGTGCCCTCTCCTCCTCTTCGCCTTCCGCGCATGCCTCTGTGGTGGCAGGCACCCCTTCGAACGGCCCGGCCATCACCACGCCCCCAACAGCTGTCACCACCACGCCCGCGCCGTCGCGCACCTCCGCTGCTCCGGCCAAGGCTGTCTCCCCCGCTCCCGCCGGAACTCTCACCACGCCCGCAAACGACCACGGCTGCCGCAATCTGACCGTCAGCAACGAAGTGAAGGCAGCCGTGACGGGGGCCTACCAACGCAGCTTTCCCCGCTTCGTCCATGTCCAGCCTGTGCCGCACCAGTTCTTCTACGGCCAGTGCGGCGGCGTCCGCTACGCCGCCACCCGTTTCGAGGCCACCCCCGGTGCCACGCACGAGGAACTCGTGGGTATGCAGGACGAGGGCAGCGCCACCAAGTACTTCCGCGGCACATCTGGGGGCAGTTGGATCTACATCGCCAGCGATGGCTTCCCCCGTTGGCCACACGGGTGCGGCGATGTCCCACAGATCCCCGAAACCCTGGTCGCGGCGTGGGGGAACTGCCCGGTTGTGCAGTGAACTTCGAACGTCGGCGACTCCGACCGGCCTTCCGGCCGGCGAAGGTCGGGGCCTCGTCGATACGGGGCGTCGAGGATGCCGACGACGCCGAGTTCCTTGCTCTTCGCCGAAGTCCTGAAAGGGATCTCCCCGAGCCGGGGCCCGGCACGCCGGGCCCGGTCCTCGAATGACCAGGCGAGTCGGCGTGGTGGCGGGCTGCGGTGTCCGGGCGGTCCGAGCGCCCGGAGACTTCCGGATCCCGGCAGTGACGGCGGACCGCGCGCGGGGCAGACTTCGCGCCGGGGAAGCGCGGAGAGGGAGTGGGACATGGCGGTCTTCCTGTGGTGCTGGACCGGCCTGTTCACGGCCGTACTGCTGCCTCTCGGCATCGCCATGCTCCGCGGCTGGGCACCGAGGAGGGCACGCACACAGCGGTCCCCGGCTCGGATCCGGGTGCAGGGAGTCTCCGCGCTCGTGCTGTACGTGGGTGGCCTGGTGCCCGCGGTGGCCGACCTGGCGGGCATGCCCCGTGAGGCCGCCGACATCCTGCTGTCCGTGACCACACCCCACCTGCTGTTCCTGAGCCTGGGACTGCAGGGCGGCGCGGCCCTCTCCGACTGGTTCGGACGGCGGACTGAGCCGTGGACGGGCCCGTCCGGGGCGCAGCCTCGGCAACTCGACTGACCGGCATCCGGAAGGCGAGGACCCCACGGTGGTGTGGTGCGTCGGTGCCGATGAGTGCTGTGCGGTCGGTCGATTGTGTCGACCGCGATGGCCATGTCGGCCGAGAGTCTTCTGCGGGAACCGAGGTTCAGAAAGCCCGTCTGGCCGGTGACGTCGTTGTCGGGCACGCCGACCGTGTAGATCCGCTTGGCCTCGGCGGCCGGGCCGTTCAGCTTGTCGCGCTCGTCGACCGCGAGCCTGCGGTGGTCGTGCACCACACCGCCGAGTCCAACGACTACACCTGCGCGGAGGCCCCGCCGTCGTACGGGGCACCTACACCTGCGCCACACCGGACACGCCCTGTCCACCCGCTCGGGCGCCACTCTCAAGGACACGATGGTCCGCGCCGGCCAGTCCTCCGAGAAGGCCGCGATGATCTACC
The DNA here is from genome assembly GCF_004187715.1 of Streptomyces sp. F001. GTDB lineage: Bacteria > Actinomycetota > Actinomycetes > Streptomycetales > Streptomycetaceae > Streptomyces > Streptomyces flavusporus. The sequence goes on from NZ_QZWF01000002.1 coordinate 507,085, forward strand.
AGCCCTCCGACGAGGAGAGACAGCAGGAAGTTGCTGCCGGTCTCGACGCGACCGTACGCAAGGCACGCCAGGAAGCTGCGGCCGTGCCAGAAGAAGACACCACTGATCCAGACGATCAGCGTTCTGGCACGAATCCGGCACGCGGCGAGTGATCACAGCGGACAGCAGAAAGGTCCGGGTCGATGACCTGGGCCTTTGTCATGGAGTGGGTGACGAGAATCGAACTCGCGCTCTCAGCTTGGGAAGCGACGGCGCGTGGGCGGCGGCGTAGTCGTTGACCTGCGCTTATGTGACTCAGCGGCGGCACCGCGAGAGCGGGTTCGCACCGCTGGTGACCGCTGTTGTCCGCTCTTGAGGACACTCTGTGGGTACGGCGCCGTGATGGCTGAGCCGACCGAGGCCGGGTGGGCGCCCAACGATCAAGAACCACAGCTGCCTGTCTGTTTCTGCCCGGCGGTCCGGGAGGTAGCTTGGTGGACAAGGCCCCTGAAGGAGGGCGATTCGATGCCGTGGTTCGTATGGCTGCTCGCCGCCGCGGCACTGGGTGCTGCGGAGTTCTTCACCCTGACACTGGTCTTCGGGTTGCTGGCGGCCGCCGCGCTGGTTGCCGCCGTAGTCGCTGGTCTGGGCATCGGCATTCTCGGCCAGCTCCTGGCCCTGGGGGCAGCAGCGGCAGCGGGCCTCGTCATCGTCCGTCCTGTCGCGCTGCGGCACATGGCACAGCAACCCCTCACACTCGAGGGCAGTGATGCGCTGATCGGCAAGCGGGCTGAGGTCATGCAGGAGGTCACCGCGACCCGCGGCCTGATCAAACTCTCCGGCGAAGAGTGGTCCGCCCGCGCCCTCGACGAAAGCCTTGTGATCCCGGTGGGAGCGCTGGTGGATGTCATGGAGATCGAAGGCGCCACGGCCATCGTCTACCCCCGCGAACTCCTTCCATGAACGGCTGAACACACAGCAACGGAGGCACTGTGGATCCAGTTGTCATCCTCACTCTTGTGGCGGCCATCGTTGTCGTCTTCCTCGTGGCCTCCACTGTGCGGATCGTCCCGCAGGCGCGCCGCTACAACATCGAGCGGTTCGGCCGATATCGCCGGACGCTGCAACCCGGCCTGAACCTGGTTGTGCCGGTGGCGGACCGCATCAACACCAAACTCGACGTGCGCGAGCAGGTCTATTCGTCCGACCCCAGGCCGGTGATCACCGAGGACAACCTCGTGGTGAACATCGACACCGTGCTCTACTACCAGATCACCGACCCGCGGGCGGCGGCCTACGAGGTCGCTGATTACCTGCAGGCGATCGATCAGCTCACCGTGACCACGCTGCGGAACGTCATCGGCAGCATGGATCTGGAGGAGACGCTCACCTCGCGTGAGGAGATCAACTCCCGGCTCCGCGCCGTCCTCGACGATGCCACCGGCAAGTGGGGCATCCGGGTCAACCGTGTCGAGATCAAGGCCATCGATCCACCGCACACCATCAAGGAAGCGATGGAGAAGCAGATGCGGGCCGAGCGTGACAAGCGCGCGGCCATCCTGCACGCCGAAGGGGAGCGGCAAGCCAAGATCCTTACCGCGGAAGGCACGAAGCAGAAGGACATCCTGGAGGCGCAGGGCACGCAACAAGCCATGATCCTGCGGGCGGACGGTGAGGCAAAGGCGGTGGAGCTCGTCTTCCAGGCCGTCCATCGCAACAATGCCGACCCGAAGATCCTGGCCTACAAGTACCTCGAGACGCTTCCGCACCTGGCGAGCAGCGACAACAACACGTTCTGGGTGATCCCGGGGGAGCTGACCGAGGCGGTTCGGACCGTCACCCGTGCGTTCGGTGATCAGTCGACGGCGGGTCCCCCCAGAACTGCGCAACCGGAGGAAGCAGCCACCGCCGGCGCCGACGACACGTCGGACGAAGGCCGGACTCCGGAACTCGATGCGGGCTGGACGGTTTCGCTCGACGCTGCCGCGGCTGCTGACGAGGCCGAGAAGCAGGCCGCCGCCGCGGTGAGCGACGCCAAGGCGGAGGCCGAGGCTGCGAAGTCGCCCCAGACGCCGCGCCGGGGGCAGACGTCCGGCGGTTGAGCCCACCCTCGGCTGTCGCCAGGGACCGCCGTGACACTTCCAGAGCCCTCGGTCGGACCGTGCACGTCGATCACGGTGCCGCTCAACGCCGGTGCCCGGAGGGGAACTCGGCCTGAGTCTCGCGGGCGTCGCCGGTGCTGATGAACAACTCGTCGAAGCAGCCACCGGATCGCATGTGTCGACCACAGCGCGCAGGGGCGGCAAGCCGCGTTTCATGCATACGGGTCGCACCGTGTCCGGGGACCTCCAGGTGCCGATCTTGAGGATACCGCTGATGACCGGACCAGCACGCACTCCATCGGCGGCGACCACTGACACGGCAGCTGTGGTTCTTGCTCGTTGAGGGGTTCACCCTGATCGGCGGGAGTATCTGCAGGAAGCTGAACGGCCACCGTGATCACGAATGTTTGCGAAGACGATCAAGGACCAGGTGGCCGTGGAAGCCGCGGTGGCCAAGCAGGCATGGACGGCGACGCTGGGGGCGGTGATGGGCGAGATTGCAGGCTGCTTCCCGCGTCGTGAGCCCCGGCTGTCGGCGCGTGAGATGGCCGAGGGACTGCTGATGCCGGTGTGCCTGGCGGGTTCTGGGCGACCAGCCGGCTTACGGGAGTGGCTTTCGCGGGCGTGGTGGGTCATCCGTCGGCGTCGGACGGACCGTCAGGGCCGCCGCTTCGGTGCGACTGGTCGTTCGGGGGGTTCGGGGCGGGGTTGCGCTGCTGTTCCATCGTGTTGTCTGCCTGGTAGATGTCGGGGATGCCGTCGGCGTCCATGTCGGCGGTCTCCGCCTCGTACAGCCGCCGGTATTGGTTGTTCCGCAGCCGCAGTAGGACGCAGGCCACGAGCGCAGCGGTCAGTGATCCGAGCAGGACGGCGGCCTTGATGTGCTCCTGGTCTGCCGGGTTCGGGTAGGCCAGTTCGCCGATGAGCAGCGAGACGGTGAAGCCGATTCCGGCCAGCACGGCCAGGGCGAACACGTCTGGCAGAGCGAGGTCCGGGCTGAGCCGGGCACGGGTGAAACGGATGGCCAAGTACGTGCCGCCGAAGATGCCCAAGACCTTTCCCGCTGCCAGGCCCAGTGCCACGCCGAGGGGCTCCGGGCTGGTGACCACGGCTCCCAGCGTGTCGCCCGACACGCTCACCCCGGCTGCGAACAGGGCGAACAGCGGAACGGCCACCCCTGCCGAGACCGGCCGGGCCAGGTGGGCGATCTGCTCGGCCGGTCGGTGGCCCGCCTCTTCGTCCTTCGCCACGCGCAGCAGCAGCCCCATGGCGACTCCGGCCACGGTGGCGTGGACGCCACTGGCGTAGGTCAGGCCCCAGATCACCAAAGCCAGCGGGATGTACCAGTACCAGCCGTGCACCCGCCTCTGGTTGTGCAGACAGAAGAACAGGCCGAGCCCGAGTACCGCGCCGATGAGGGCGGGCAGGTGGATCGTGGAGGTGTAGAAGAGTGCGATGACGGTGACGGCGCCCAAGTCGTCGACGACCGCCAGGGTCAGCAGAAAGGCACGCAGCGCGGAGGACAGATGAGTGTCGATCACCGCAAGCAGGCCCAGAGCGAAGGCGATGTCGGTGGCCATGGGCACGGCCCACCCGTTCCAGGTCCCTCCCATGGACGTTGCGACGATGCCGTAGACGAGCGCGGGGACTGCCATGCCGCTGAACGCCGCGACCACCGGCACGGTCGCCGTCTTGGGGTCACGTAGCTCTCCGACCACCAGCTCACGCTTCAGTTCGGCGCCGGCGACGAAGAAGAAGATCGCGAGCAGTCCGTCCGCCGTCCAGTGGGCGACGGAGAGGTCCAGGCCCAGGGCCTCAATACCGAAGTGGAAGTCCCGTATCCCCTCGTAGGACTTCCGCAGCGGTGTGTTCGCCCACACCAGTGCCACCGCTGCGGCGGCGAGCAGCACGATGCCGCCGACGGTCTCCGTGCGCAGAGCGTCCGCCACGAAGGTGCGCTCCGGCAGAGGGAGACGGCCGAGGAAAGCGCGGGTGCTGCTGTTGCGGCGGGGCATACAGTCGGTGCCTTTCGGTCGGAGATCTTCGAGGCCTCAGGTCTGCAGGCGCACGGCCTGGAGGAGACGTTCCAGCAGGCGCACGGCCGTGATCACGCCGACGGGTCGACCCGGACCGTCGGCGGGCCGTTCGACCACGGCGATGAGGGGGCTTCGGGTGCGGGCCATCAACTCGGCGATCTCGATGGCCGTCCAGTCGGGATCGGCGGTCGGCAGGAACGGCCGTCCCACGGGAAGGCAGTCGGCGACCGTACGTCCCTTCAGAGCGCGGCAGAGGTGATCGGCGTGCGCTTCGTCGATGACATGCGCCAGGCCGCTGTCTTCCTGGACGTAGCCGGGAACCAGTGTCCGGACCACGTCGCACGCGGGCAGGGCTGCGTACAGCTGTCCCTCGGAATCCGTCACCAGCAGGCCGGGCAGTCGCTGCGCCACGATCAGGCGTACGGCCTCGATCGCATCGGCGTCCTTGGTGACTGAAACGTATGGGTCTGCGGGATCACATGCGCGCACGGATACCCCCTGGATATGCCGTCGGTGGGCAGAAGTCCGGTGCCGCGGTCCGGGAAACGTCGCCGTGGCGGTGTCCTTGGTGATGATGTCCTGCGGCGGGATGTCCATCGTGATGGTCCGCAGGGAGACGCGGACCATGCGGTCGACGACGGGAATGATGAAGAACAGCCCCGGTCCCTTGGCGCCGATGATCCGGCCGAGGCGGAAGATCACCCCGCGCTCGTACTCCGGCACAATCTTCACCGAGGCCATCAGCAGCATGAGCAGGACGGCCGCGCCGATAATGATGCCGATCAGTCCGGTGTCCATGTTCCGCCCGGCGTGTCGGCCCTCTCGACGATCAGATCCAGGCCGTTGATGTCCACGGCGCGGACGTGCTGCCCTGCGGTGACGGGTGCCGGACGGTCCACCAGGCGCCTTCGAGCCACACCTGACCGGTGCCACCGTCCGCTCGCACTACGAGGGCCTGCTGGCCCAGCAGGCCCTCGGCGCCTGTGGTCGCCTGGGCCCGCCGGGCCCGCCACGCCAGTCGTCCGGCGAGCAGCGAGCCGCCGCCCACCACCACGGCGGTCGGCCACAGAACGGTCGGATCCACGCCCAGCTCGCCACGGAAGAGCAGGATCCCGGCGAACACCAGGGCCACCGTCCCGCCCGCGGCGAAGACACCGACCCCGGGCGTGAGCACCTCTGCGGCGAACAGGCCGGCGGCCAGGACCAGCAGAAGCAGGCCACCGACATGGAAGGGCAGCACACTCGGCGCGACAAACCCGAGCACGAGCAGAACCAGCCCGATGGCACCGGCGAATCCGATCCCCGGGTTCGCCGGCTCGTAGATCACGGCCAGGGTCCCGATCGAGAGGACGAGGAACGCCAGCTCCGGGCCGGCCAGCAGCTGCCGGACCTCACCGAAGAAGCCGAGATCGTGCTCCACTGTCCTGGCGCCCGCCGTATGCAGAACGACCTCGTGCTCGTCCCCCTCAGGACCCACGACGACCCGGCGGCCGTCCAACTCGGTGAGCAGGGCCGTACGCGACGGTGCCACGAGATCCACCACGTCTGCGCGCACCGCCTCTCGGTCGGAGACGGCCGCACCCTCGCGCACCATGTCCCGGGCGAAGTCGGTGCTCCGGCCGCGCTGCTCGGCGATCGACACGGCGAACGCGACGGCGTCGTTGACCGCCTTGTCGCTCGCCTCCTCGCCCTCACCGGTGACGGGTGTGCCCGCCCCGATGCGGGTGCCGGGGGCCATCGCGGCGACATGCGCGGACATCGCGATGCAGGCGCCCGCCGACGCCGCACGGGCACCGGACGGAGTGACGTACACGACGACCGGGATGTCGGATGCGAGGAAGTCCTGCACGATCTCCCGAGTCGACTGCAGCAGCCCGCCGGGCGTGTCCATCTCGATCACGTAGGCCGCGTGCCGTTCGCGCTCGGCGATGCGTACCCCCTCCTGGAGGTGATCGGCGACGACAGGGGTGATGGTGCCGTCCACCTTCGTGATGAGCACGGATGGTGTCTCGGCCGCACTGACGGCGGGGACGGCGAGCAGGCAGGCGAGAGCGACCAGCAGGAGCTGGGCTGACCTGCGGAGCGGAGCTAGGGGGCGGACTCGGGGCACGGCGCGGACCCCCTCGTTCCCTGTCGTGGGGTCTCAGCTGGGTGTTTTACTCACGGATTATCCTGGCCGCCTCGCCGGACGCCTGCCGGAGACGACCAGACAAGGCCGTCTGGCCTGGCTGTTTTTTGCCGCCCTCCGGCAAAATGGCCGCATGCCGAGAGGACAGAACGGGCCGAATGTACCTGTGGGTGCCGTCGCTCCTGCGGTGCCGTTCACAGCGACTCCCGCCGACAGCGAGTCTCCGACGGCGCAAGCTCTGGTTCGCTGTTTGAGACAGCTTGCCGACGTGTCCGCCGGCAAAGGGCAGTTGGGCGCGGGCGAACTCCAGGGCCTGCGGGAGGTGGCTGCCGCCGCGGCCGGCCGTGGCACAGCCCTCACGGCTCTGATCACCGAATATCTCGACTCCGCCTGCCGCGTGTGGTCGGACCTGCCCGGTGCGTGCCGGGCCGAGGGCGTGGACGCCTTGGCGGCTGTGGCGACCGCCCACCTGCGGGCGGTCGCCGATGCGACGGTGGCACTGACCGAGGGCTACGAAACGGCCTACCGGGCAGCCATCCGCGGGGAGGAGGCGACGCGGCGGGAGTTCGTCGACGACCTTCTGGAAGGCCGCACCAACCTGGGCCGCTTGCCGAGCGGGCTGAACGATTCGGGCTCCGACTGCTCGGTCCGCACACGGTCGCCGTCGCGCGCGCTGCGAACCCCTTCGGCGCGGGCGATCCCGCCAGCCGTTATGTCGAGGAGGCGTTGACCACCCGGTTCAGCGTCCGCGATGTCCTGACCACCACCAAGGACGGCCTCCTGGTGTGTGTCCTCCGGAGAGGGACCGGACGCCTCCGAAGCCTTCGCCGCCGCCGTGGGCAAAGCGGCCGGAGAGCAGCACCAGGTGGCCATCAGCCGGCCCAGGCGCGGCCCCGGTGGCATCGTCCGCTCCCACCAGGAAGCACGCAGCACCCTCGACCTCGCCACCCAGCTCGGCTTGCCCGCCCGGGTCGTACACGCCTCCGACGTGCTGGTCTTCCAAGTCCTCGGCAGAGACCGCGCAGCCATCACCGACCTGGTGGCCACCGTCCTCGGCGGGCTGGAGCAAGCGCGCGGCGGTCCCCAGCCGCTGCTGGACACCCTCACCGCCTACTTCGCCAGCGGCTGCCTGAACACCGCCACCGCACGCCGCCTCGGCATGAGCGTGCGCACGATCGCCTACCGGCTCGGCCGCATCCGGCAGCTCACCGGCCATGACCCCATCGACCCCGACCAGCGGTACATCCTGCAGACCGCTGCACTCGGCGCACGCCTCCTGGACTGGCCGTCGCAACCCCTTCAGCCCGCCGACTGATCCCATCCGGCTGTACGGGGCGCCCGCGTCCGGATCTCTTGACTCACGCCTGGTTCCGTAGGACACCATCGGCCTGTGACCTGCGGGACGGCTGTCAGTGGCTGCTGGCGAACTCTCGGCCGAGCCAGCCATATGCAGGCGGGTACAGGGATCGTTCAGGCCGGTGATCTCGGCGGTCTTGCCGTGCTGGGCGCGCTTGGTCTCGATGGTGTCCGGGGCGGCGGCCGAGGAGGCGTCCCAGAGGTGGGTGGCGCTTGCGGGCCGAGTGTCGTCGGCGGCCACCGGCCGGGGGACGGCCGAAGCGCTGCGCCGTGGCGTACCGGAGGGGACCGCTTCTGATGATCCGGGTGCTGTTCATGCCTGCTCCATGAGTTCGGGAGCCCGGTCGTGCCTGGGGGCCGTGACGCTGTGTGGCGACGGCCTCGGTAGGGCTGAGCGGTGCCAACAACGTGCCCCGGGCCCAAGTCGAGGCCCGCAGGAGGACGTCATCCACGACGCATCACGATCGCGGTTTCGGTGACACTCCGTGGCTCCGGCACGGAAAAGCGATCCTGAACCACATTCGCGGAGGGTTGACACGCAGACTTTCCGACGGCGGTTTGCCGCGACCGCATTGTTGGTTAGGGTGGCAAGCAGGGACTGATCCCGATGCCCTTGGCCAGGGTGATGGACAGGCCGGCGAGTTCGGGGCTCACGACGGGGGCTCGTTGGTGGGGTTGGCGCCGGCAGAAGCCGAAGGTCACGTCGACCAGCGTCAGTGGCGTTGGATCGCCCAGCCCAGTTCGCGCTTGACGTGTTTGCAATCTTGCTCGGTCCAGCCGTGCGCAGCCCGTACATCTGACGATCCCGGCCATGTCGGCGGGCGGCAGCGGGCAGTTCTCGGGGGCGCGGCATCGCGGTAGCGGCGGGTGACATGGTGTTGCCCCGACGGGAGGGGGAGGTGCATCGCATCTGCCGGATGGTCTGCGACGGTGTGCGGGCTTTTCCCCGTCTCGGTCATGAGCGGGGTGTTCGGCTCGACCGCCACCAAGCAGGGGGTCGCGGCGCGGTCGAGTTCGGCGATGAAGTGCGGGCTTCCGCTGGGATTGCAGCGGCAGCCGGCGACGAGAGCCCGAAACGCGATGCGCGCGGGGCGGGCCCGGACCACCAGGTGGGCGGCCAGTTGGCCCTTGGTGCGAAACTCCGGATCGGCGGGCCCTTGGGGCAGGGTGGGAGCTGGATGGTAGGGCATGCGCTCATCGGCCCGGGCGGTGACGGCCGCGACAATGCCGTTTCCTACCTGCCCGCGGGAGCCGAGGTACTGACGGGACACATGGGCCGTGGCGTGCCCGGACTTACGGTCACCGGAGTCGTCGGGAAACAACGCCCCGCCGTCGTGGGGCACGGTCGCCGGCGTGTGCATCAGCAGGTCGATCCGCCGGTCGCTGACCGGCTCGTGGTCCCATGGGGACCGGGACATGAACCACTGCTGCGCATGGCAGACAAGAAGGTCACCGAAAGCAGGCCGGGCAGTCTTCAAGAGGGCCTGGAGCAGGGGAAACAGGAAGCCGCTGATTCATGGCTGCCCACCGGCCGGATGAACGGCCGCACCCTCACCCTGCCTCAAGCAGTCAAGATCCGGAACACCATCTACCGATCACGGCAGAGCACCGCAGGTCGACCGGACGCGGTGGGCGTGTGACCGGTCGGTCGTCGCCCGCGGTGCTGCCCCCATCGCTGCGCGGGCGGCTCGGGCTGATTGCGGCCCTCGCCGCGTTGGTGGTCGTCGTGCTCGGGGCCCTGTATGCCGACGACAGCAAGCCCGGCATGGTGGACGCGCGGATCTGGGCGGCGGTGGACGGTGTGGGGCCGCCGTGGCGGGACGTCGCTCTGGCCACGGACTTCCTGGGGGAGCCCGTGGGAGCGGCGACGCTGGTCGCGGCCACCGTGACGGGCTGTCTGCTGCTTCGGCGTCCTCGTGCGGCGGTGCTCGTCGTTGCCGGTGCCGGCCTGACCGTGGGGACGACGAAGCTGCTCAAGCCCCTGGTGGGACGCACCATCCACGGCGACGGCAACCTGTCCTATCCGAGCGGGCACACCGCCTTCTTCACCGCGCTCGCCCTCGTGGTGGCGCTGTTCGCGACCGGATGGTTCGGCCTCGGCAGGACGGTCGGCACGTTACTCGTGCTCGCCGCGGCGCTGGTTGCCGGCGCCGCCATGGGCTGGGCGCAGGTCGCCCTGGGCGCGCACTACCCGACCGACGTCCTCGGCGGCTGGTGCACCGCGCTGGCGGTGATACCGGCGACCGCGTGGCTGGTCGACCGGATGGCTGACCGGCTGGTCGACCGGATGGCCGACGCCGGTCGGCGGGAGCGCCGCTGACGTCACGTCACGACAGGCGGCGGAACACGGGCTTCACCGGTCGCCCGCCCAGCCAGGGGGTGGGGTCGGCGGCGTCCAGTGCCTTCCGGTACACCGCACATGCCTGGGCCACCACGTCCACGGTGTGGTCGATGTCGGCGTCGCTGAGCGCGTTGCTCACCACGAACGACGGGGCCAGCACCCCGCCCGCGAGGAGCCGGCGCAGGAACAGGGTGCGGTACTGCTGCGACGGCTGCCCGTTCTCGTCGAGGGTGGCGAAGACCAGGTTGCTGGCCCGGCCCCGCACGACGATGTGGTTACCGACACCCATGGCGGCCGCGGCGTCGCGGACACCGGCGGCCAACCGCTCGCCGAGGGCGTGCAGCCGCGCCGTGACGCCCTCCTCGACGTAGGTGGTCTGCACGGCCATCGCGGCTGCCAGGGAGTGCGTTTCCGCACCGTGGGTGGTGGACAGCAGGAACACCCGGTCGCCGGAGTGACGCAGCCCGCCCCGCTCCATCAGTTCGCGGCGCCCGGCCAGCGCGGAGACGGCGAATCCGTTGCCCAGCGCCTTGCCGAACGTGGAGAGGTCGGGGACGACGCCGTACAGGCCCTGGGCGCCCGCCTCGGACCAGCGGAAGCCGGTGATCATCTCATCGAAGATCAGTACGCAGCCGTGCCGGTCGGCCAGCTTGCGCAGGCCGGCGAGATACCCGGGTGGCGGCTCGGTGTGGGTGGCGGGTTCGAGGATCAGGCAGGCGACCTCGTCCTGGTACCGGGTGAGCAGCTCCTGAGTGGCGGCCAGGTCCCCGTAAGGGAAGGCCACGGTGAGCTCGTTGGTCGCCGCCGGAACACCGGCGGACATCGGCGTGGTGCCGATGAACCAGTCGTCGACGGAGAAGAACGGATGGTCGGCGCAGAGGGCCACCCGCGGGCGCCCGGTGGCGGCGCGGGCGAGGCGCACCGCGGCGGTGGTGGCGTCGGAGCCGTTCTTCGCGAACTTCACCATCTCGGCGGTCGGCACCGTGGCCAAGAAGCGTTCCGCGGCCTCGACCTCCACGATGGACGGCCGGACGAAGTTGCTGCCGCGGTCGAGTTCCCGCCGCACCGCCTCGATCACGCGTGGGTGGGCGTGGCCGAGGCTGACCGACCGCAGGCCGGAGCCGTACTCGACGTAGCGGTTGCCGTCGATGTCCCACACGTGGGCACCACGGCCGTGACTGATGACCGGGGCCAGGTTCTCGGGGTACTGGTCGTCGCCCTTGGCGTAGGTGTGCGCGCCCCCGGGGACCATGGCGTGCAGCTGTTCGTTCGCCATCTGCGACCGGGGCAGGAGGAGCTCTTCGGTGTCTTCGGTGTCCACGCCGACCTCAACTCTCTTTGTGCTGCAGGACCTCGGCGAGGCTCGGCGCCTCCCGGTCCCGCTGGGACATCGATGTGACCGGCAGCGGCCAGGGAATGGCGAGCTCCGGGTCGTCGAAGGCGATCGTCACGTCCTCGGCCGGATCGTGTGGGCGGTCGATCCGGTACGAGGTGTCGGCGGTGTCGGTCAGCGCCTGGAAACCGTGCGCGCACCCCGCCGGGATGTACAGGGTCATCTGCGTTTCGCCGGACAGCTCGAAGAAGGCCACGTTGCGGTAGGTCGGCGAGTCCGTCCGCAGGTCCACGACGACGTCGAAGATGCTCCCGTACGAGCACCGCACCAGCTTGGCCTCGCCGGCGCCGGAGCGCAGGTGCAGGCCGCGCAGCACGCCCCGGACCGAGCGGGACAGGCTGTCCTGAACGAAGGCGTCCGGGTCGAGGCCCACCGAGCGGACCACGTCGGCGTCGAAGGTGCGGCAGAAGAAGCCGCGCTCGTCGGCGTACGGCGTCGGCTCGAAGAGGAACGCGCCGGCGACCGCCGGGACTTCGGTCACTTTCATGGAGTCTCCTGCCGGGCGTGGGCGTGGGCGTGGGCGTGCTCGGTCGCCGGGAACAGGGCTGCGGTCAAGGCGGTGAATTGGTGCTCGAGTTGCCGGGAGGCGACCTGGTTCCGCTCGGTGAGGGTCTGCCGCAGCTCCGGCGATCGCTTCTCCAGCGCCCGGAACTGCTCGAGCAGCCGGTCGGCGTCGACCTCGCGAGCCGGATGGCAGTATGCGGCAAGACCCATCTGCGCCATGAGTGCGTCGCTCTTCGCCGCGTAGCTGAGAGCGAGCGTCGGCGTGCCGACCTTCAGGGCGCAGATCAGGTTGTGGTAGCGGGTCGCCACCACGGTGTCGGCAGCCGCCATCTCCTTCATCAGGTCGGCCAGCGAGGCCGTCTCGGCGGCAGTGACCAGCGGCGAGTCCACCGCGTCGAGGATCGCGGCGACCACCGGCGCATCGCACGCGTCGCCGGTGAGCAGCCGGACCGGCCTGCCGTCCTCGACCAGCGCCCGGACGAAGCGGGTTGTCCCGTCGAGGTAGCGCCGGTGGATCTCCTCGGCCCGGGCGCGGTCGTCGTTGCCGCCGTGGAAGTCCATGACGCCGACGCAGACTTGGCCCGGCGGGCCGTCCGGGGGCGCGCTCGCCTCCGGCGTCGGCAGGGCGAAGGCCAGGTCCGGGTAGACCTCGTCGCGCGCGGTGTCCACGCCCATCGCCCGCATCGCGTCGCGGGACAGGGCGTCCCGGTACGACCGGTACGTGGCCAGCCGCGCCGACCAGCGCACCAGGGTTCGGGTAGGCCGGTTGCCGATAGCGGCGGCGCCGACGCCGACCAGCGCGACCCGGGTGCCGAACAGCCGGCCACTCGCGCAGAGCAGGAACAGCGCGTACGGGAAGCCCCACGGCCGCAGCGGCAGCGTGGCCTCCAGGACGCCCATGCCCGGCACGATCACCACGTCGTGCCGGTGCACCCAGGCAGCGGTGCGGAAAGCGTCGACGAGTTTGCCCAGACCCTTCGCCGCGATCGCGCCCGCACGCGACGCGGTCCGGTACTCCCCGCGGTACCAATGCAGCCGCGTCGCGGGGATCCGGTACCGGGTCGCGACGACCTCGGGTCCGCCGCACAGCGCGTCCACGACCGCCTCCGGGTGCTCGGCGAGGAGATACCCGAGCACGGCCTCGAGCGACCCGTCGTTGCCGAGGTTGCCGGAGCCGAGCAGGCCGAACACCCCGACGCGCACCGGAGTTTCGTCCGCGGATGTCATGCCTGCCTCCCGTCACGGCCGGCGACGAGGGCGTCGACGGAGACAGTGAGCCGGTCCGGGTCGACCGGGGCGCGGTCCTCGACCCGCTCGCCGGCGCCCGGCCGGATCCGGCTGGTCATCCATGCGGCCAGGTGGCGGTAGCACGCGCGCCGGTCGGCCGGGGACAACGGCGCCCGCCGGATGGCCGCGACGAAGCCCCAGACGTACTCGGTGAGCAGCCGGGGCGTCGGGTGCAGCGGGCCTGCTCGGCGCGGGTCCAGGTTGACGCACCGGGAGCGCTTGGACGGGTTCGCCCGCTCGGCTCGGGTGGGGTGGTCGCGGCGGAAGTACAGCAGCTCCGGCACCTGGTGGAAGGGACCGTGCAGGGTGATTTCGGCGACGAACGTGCGGTCCGCGTGGTGGTAGCTGTCGTGCGGCTTCACCCGGCGCAGCACGTCGGCCCGCATCACCCCGTAGAAGTCGTCGCCACCGGGCTCGAACAGCAGACTGCGGAAGCGCTCCGGCGCGTGCGGCGAGTCGGTGGCGAGCCCGTACTCGTACGGGACCTTTACCTGGCCGTCGCCGTCGATGACCGCCTGGCCGCTGTGCGCGAGGATGACGTCCGGCCGCTCGTCCAGCGCCTCAACGCAGCGCAGGAGCAGGTCCCGGGCGTACAGGTCGTCGTGCGAGGCCCACTTGAACAGCTCGCCGCGGCACTCGGTGAACACGTAATTGTGGTTCGGCGCGGCGCCGATGTTCCGAGGCAGCCGGAGGTACCGGATGCGCGAGTCCTGCGCGGCGTACCGGCGGCAGATGTCCTGGGTCCCGTCGGTCGAGGCGTTGTCGGAGATGACCAGCTCGAAGTCCTCGTAGGTCTGGCCGAGCAGGGCGTCGAGCGCCTCGGCGAGGTACTCCTCGCCGTTGTAGACGGGCAGACCGATGCTCAGCCGGGGATGGGCGGTCATGGAGTCCTCACTTCGGGGATGGAATCGTGGTGGCGCTCGCGCAGGGCGGACCGCAGGTGCAGCCACCACACGGCCGAGCCACAGACGGTCGCGGCGGCGACGCCCCAGGCCGAGCCGATCGTGCCGGCCACGGCCGCCCCGCCGAGCCCGCCGCCGACATAGCAGGCGGAGGCGAACAGCTGGGAGCGCAGGCTGCGCCGGGCCGCGCCGAGCGCGCGCAGCCCGGCCGCCGCGCCGGTGCCGAGGCCGGCGCCCGCGACGCCGAGCGTGGCCGGCACGATGAGATCAGAGGCGCCGTGCCAGACGTCGCCGAGCACGAACTCGCCCAGCTGGTCCGGCATCAGCAGCAGCGCCCCGCCCCAGAGCAGCGCGGCGACGGCCTGCCCGCCGCCCAGCAGGAGGCAGAACTTGCCCAGCCGGTGCGGGGCCCGCCGCAGCACCCGTGCCGCCTCCGCGACGGTGACCAGCGAAAGACCCATCAGCACGGCGAGGAACGGGCCGAGCAGCAGCTCGGCGCCCCGGACCATACCCACCGCGCTGACCCCGACGATCGCGCCGAGCCCGTACGCCCGCAGCTGGCTCGCGCCGCTGACGCCGGTGTTCTCGACCAGGTACCGGTAGCCGAGGTCGCGGTGCTCGCGGAGCCACGCGCGCGCTCCGGTCAACTGGGGCCGGATCCCGGACTGGAAGCAGCCGTACACCGCGGCCACCGCGGCGGACGCGCCCCAGGCGAGTACGAAAGCGGCCACGCTGCCCACGCGCGCCGCCACCACCATGGCCGGGACGAGCGCGACGCCCCACACGAGGTCGTTGACGAACGCCTTCCGCCCGGTGCCGGCGGCGAAGAACGAGTACCTCCAGGCGTCCTGCAGCAGCAGCCCCGGCAGCATGACGCCGAGGCAGGCGAACGCGGGCCCCACGCGGCCGCCGAAAGCCGGCCCGACCACCAGACACGCCGCGCCGATGGCGGCACCGACGCCGAGCGCGGTACCCGACGACCGGGCCACCGCCCTGCGCCAGGAGGCGTCCGACACGCCGCTGAAGCGCACCACGAGCGGGTCCGTGGCCAGCCCGCGGGAGACGCTGAGCACCACGCCGTAGGTCACCCAGGCCAGGCTGAACACGCCGAACGCGGTCAGCCCGAGCGAGCGTGCCACGTAGATCCCCACCGCGAAGTTGGTCATGCTGGAGGCCGCCTGGTCGGCCAGTCCCCAGGACAGCCGGCCGACGATGGCCCGCCGGGCGGATCCGGCCGGCGGCGCCGTTGTCTTCGGATGCTCCCCCTCGGCGGTCATCGGCGTCATGCCTTGATCAGCCCGGCGCCGTGCAGGGCGCCGGCCGCGGCGGCGACGGTGTCGAACGGCAGCCCGGACCGCTCGGCGACGTCCAGCAGACTGTGCTCGCCGTCGGAGAGGTTGAGCACCCAGAGCATGGCCATCTGGGCCTGTTTGGTGTCGCTGCGGCCGCCGAGCGCGTCGTACAGCCCGCGCCGGCCCAGTTGTGGTTCTCCGTAGGGGCTGAGGTTGACGTACGTGCGGTTGCGGTCGAGGACGGCGAACGCCTCGCGGCAGACTGCAAGGGTGTCCGCCATCGCCTCCGGGGAGACGAAGTCCAGGTTGTCCGCCGAGGTGTGGTACTCGGGGTAGCCGGCGTACGGGGTCCGGCTGAGCGAGCCCACGCCCAGGTTGAACCCGGGCGAGCAGAACTGCCGCTCGTCGTAGCCGTACGGAGTGAACTCGACGACGTGGTGAGGGCGTTCGGAGGCGGCCAGCACATGCCGCAGCACCCGGTCGATCTCCGCGTCGCCGCGCCTGCTCCGCTTGTACGTCAGTGAGCCCGAGTCGCCGGCGCAGGCCAGCACCAGGCCGTGCTTGACCCGCTCCACCCGCTCCGCGTTGTGGGCCAGCCAGGTGATCGCCCCGATGGTGCCGGGCGCGAACAGAAACCGGTAGGTGTAGTACGGCGTCTGCTCCGCCAGCGCTCGGGCCAGGAACGTCGCCACCGCGATGCCGGCCAGGTTGTCGTTGGCCAGCGACGGGTGGCAGACGTGGCAGGAGACGATCACCTCGTCGGGGACCTGCCCGGGGACCACGTACTCGGCGTACGTGAGGTGGCCGTCCGCGAGGGTGGAGTCGATGCGCACCTCGTAGTCGCCGTCCGGCAGCGCGTCCAGGGTCTCCTGGGCCAGGCAGAACCCCCAGTCCGGCTTGTAGTAGCTGGTGCGGTACGGCACCCAGGACGGGTGGTCCGGCAGGGTGTGCAGGTGCGCGCGCAGCTCGGACAGGGGCATGGTCTGCGACACCGGCACGCTGTAGCCGAGCACGTGCAGGCTGGACGCGGCGAAGTCGACGACCCGGTTGCCGGCGCTGTCGGCGATGTACGCGTCCCTGATGTTCCACTCCTGCGGCACCGTCCAGTCGAGCACCTGCGTCCCGGTCGGCACCTCGTACGTCTGCAGCGGGATGTACTCGCCGACGATGTCCAAAGTGGCGCGCACACCGTCGCCGGTGATGCTCCGGCACAGCGGGTACAGCCGCTCCACCAGGGCGTACATCTCTTCGCCGTGCACGGTCACCGGCGCCACCGCAGGGTGTCGTCGACGGTGCCGGCGTCGGACGCCGCGCGCAGCACGGCAAGCCGGGTGAAGCGTCGCTCGAAGTCCTCCCGGGTCAGCCCGTGCTTGCGGTAGGCGTCGGCGAGTTCGAGCGCGCCCTGCTTCACCGTCCACTCGCAGTCGAAGCCGGGCACCGCGGCACGGAATCGGGAGAAGTCCACCCGGTAGGAGCGCGGATCGGCGCCCGTCTCCCCGGTGATCACCACCTTCGCGCCGGACACCGCCTCGGCGACCTGCCCGGCGATCTCGGCGACCGTGACGTTGTTGATCTCGCTGCCGATGTTGAACGCCCGGTCGTGCACCGCTTCCCGCGGCGCGGTCAGCGCGGCCGCGAAGGCCCGTGCGATGTCGGCGGCGTGCACCAGGGGGCGCCAGGGGGTGCCGTCGGAGAGCACCAGCACCTCGCCGGACAGCAGCGCGTGGCCCACCAGGTTGTTCAGCACGATGTCGGCGCGCAGCCGGGGCGAGTAGCCGAAGGCGGTGGCGTTGCGCATGAACACCGGGCTGAAGTCGCCGTCGGACAGCGCGTGCAGGTCGTCCTCCACCCGCACCTTGGACTCCGCGTACGGCGTCACCGGGCGCAGTGGGGCGTCCTCGGCCACCAGGTCGTCGCCGCCGGCGGCGCCGTAGACCGAGCAGGTCGACGCGTACAGGAAGCGCCGCACTCCGGCGTCGCGGGCCAGCCGGGCCAGCCGCACGGACGCGTGGTGGTTGATGTCGTAGGTGAGCTCCGGCGCCAGCGATCCCAGCGGGTCGTTGGACAGGGCGGCCAGGTGGATCACGGCGTCCACCCCGGCCACGTGTTCGGCCGTGACGTCGCGCAGGTCCACCCGCTGCCCTGGCGGGTCAGCGGGCGACGGGCCCAGCACGCAGTCGGCGAACAGGCCGGCGTCAAGCCCGACGACCTCGTGCCCGGCGGCGGCAAGGACCGGGGCCATCACGGTGCCCAGATAGCCCTGGTGTCCGGTCAGTAGTACGCGCAAGGTTCAACCCCCCAGGTTGAGCGTGAGTTTGGTGACGGCGAACGCCTCGGCGTAGCGCGCGTGGCATTCGATGCCGCGGATCCGCGCAAGGCCGAGGAAGGCCTCCCGGTCGTACCAGGGCCGGTGCCGCTGCGAGGGGTAGTGCTCCTGCAGCAGCCGCACCTTCTGTTCGGCGATCTGAGGCGACAGCGGCTGGTACGCCGCCGGACGGCCGAGATCGCCGTCCCACTTGACGATCTCGTAGCCGAGCACGAGGTGGTCGCGGAAGGCGGTGGGTATCAGCTGCGCCAGGCCGCGGTGATCCTGGTGCGCATCATCGGTGCGCGGGGCCAGGATCAGATCCGGGTCGGTCTGCGCGCGCAGTTCCTCGACCGCGGCCTTGGCCTCGTCCCAGTGCACGGGCATCCGGCCGTCCGGCAGCTTGTGCACGGTCAGCCGCAGGTCGGCGCCCGGGCAGAAGGCGGCGAGCGCGGCCTGCTCCTCCTGCTCCCGCTCGCTGCCGCCGCCGGAGAGCACCAGCGCGTCGACACGGATACCCGGCCGCGCACGGCACAACGTCAGCAGCGTGCCGCCGGCGCCGATGGCGATGTCGTCGCAGTGCGCGCCCACCGCGACGATCCGGTCCAGGCGCCCGGCCCCGAGCCGGATCACGCCCTCGCTCCGGCGCCGTCCCTGCTGCCGGTCACGCCCGCCCCCGCGCCGTCCCTTTCCCACACGGCCCACGGGCGGTCGCCCCGGGCGTAGGCGGCGTCGAGCGCGGCCCGCTCCTTCACGGTGTCGGTCGGCTTCCAGAAACCGCGGTGCTGGTACGCCACCAACCGGCCGTGCTTGGCCAGTTGGGCACATCCGTCAGCGACCAGGTCCCCACCTTCAGGTATGTGGTCGAAGACCTCCTGGCGGAGCACGAAGTAGCCGCCGTTCTCCCACAGCGGCAGTTCGCTCACCGCGGTGATGCCTCCCACCAGGCCGTCCTCGCCCAACTCCACGCAGTGGAACGACGACTGCGGCGGCACCACCATCATCGACGCACCCGCGTCGCGCCGGGCGAACCGGTCGATCATCTCCGGCAGCGGGGCGTCGGTGAGCACGTCGGCGTAGTTGGCGAGGAACATCTCGTCGCCGTCCAGGTGGTGCCGCACCCGGCGCAACCGCTCCCCGATCGGTGACTCGATGCCGGTCTGCGCGAACGTGATCGTCCAGTCGGCGATGTCGGTGGACAGCAGCTCGGTCTGCCCGCCCCGCAGCACGAAGTCGTTGGACGTCGTCTCCTCGTAGTTGAGGAAGAAGTCCTTGATGTGGTGGGCTCCGTACCCGAGACACAGGATGAACTCCGTGTGCCCGAAGTGCGCGTAGTAGCGCATGACGTGCCAGATCAGCGGCCGCGGGCCGACCATCGCCATCGGTTTGGGCACGTCGTCGGCGGCTCCGCTGCGCATCCGCATCCCGTAACCGCCGCAGAACAGAACGACCTTCATGACTTGACCTCGACAATGCTCAGTTCCGGGATGGGAAAGACAAGCCGACCGCCCCAGTCGTGCACGAAGGACAGCTGCTCGACCAGCTCGGCCCGCAGATTCCACGGGAGGACGAGGACGTAGTCCGGTTTGTCGGTAGCTATCTGCTCGGGCGGCAGAATCGGGATGCGGGTGCCGGGAGTGAACCTGCCGTGCTTGTAGGGGTTACGGTCCACCGTGTAGGGGAGCAGGTCCGGCCGGATGCCGCAGTGGTTGAGGAGGGTGTTGCCCTTGCCCGGGGCGCCGTAGCCGACGACCGTCTCGCCGCGCTCGGCCGCCTCGACGAGGAACTGCAGCAGGTCACGGCGCACCTTGGCCACCCGGGCGGAGAACTCGGTGTACCCGGACAGCTCCTGCAGCCCGGCGGCCTTCTCCCGGGCCAGCACATCGGCCACCCGCCGGGTCGGCTCGCCTGCCACCTCGACCGGCCGGGCCCACAGCCGGATGGAGCCACCGTGCGTGGGCAGCAGCTCGACGTCCACGAGCGCGAGCCCGCCGCTCGCCAGCGCCCGGGTCGCGGACGCGACCGTGTAGTACTGGAAATGCTCGTGGTAGATCGTGTCGTACTGGTTCTCCTCGATCAGGGTCAGCAGGTGCTGCACCTCGATGGAGACCCAGCCGTCGTCGGCGACCAGGGCGCGCAGCCCCTGGGTGAACCCGACCACGTCGGGGATGTGCGCGTACACGTTGTTGGCCACGACCAGGTTTGCCGGTCCGTGCTCTTCGCGGACGGCGGCGCCGGTGGCCGGGTCCAGGAACTCCGTGAGCGTGGGCACACCCGCGTCCCGCGCCGCGGCGCCGACGTTCACCGACGGCTCGATGCCGAGGCAGCGGATCCCGCGGTCCACCACGTGCCTCAGCAGGTACCCGTCGTTGCTCGCGACCTCGACCACGAAGGCGTCGGGGCCGAGACCCAGCCGCTGTACGGCATCGGCGACGAACGTGCGCGCGTGCTCCACCCAGGAGGTCGAGTAGGAGGAGAAGTACGCGTACTCGCTGAACGTCTCCTCCGGCGTGATCAGCGGAGGAATCTGCGCGAGCCAGCAGTCGGTGCAGACCCGCAGGTGCAGCGGGTACGTCGGCTCCGGCTTGTCCAGTTGGTCCGCGGCGAGAAAGCTCTCACATGGCGGCGTCGCCCCGAGATCGACGACGCTCGTCATCGCTTCCGAGCCGCAGAGTCGGCATCGTGTCATCTACTGTCCCCATCCCCCCTGCTCGCGCGGGTGTCCCCGCCGCGAGCCAGTACTGACCGACCCGCGATCGCGGTGCGGTACTCCTCCACCAGGCGCTCAAGGCCGACGGCCGGGCTGAAACCCTGCTCGTAACGGCGCCGGGCTGCCTGGCCCATCTCCCGGTTGCGGGCCGGCTCGGCCGCGATCCGGCGTATGCAGGACGCGAGCGAGGCGGGCTCGCCCGGCTGGTGCAGCAGCCCGGTGACCCCGTCCTCGACGAGCTCGACGAAGGCGCCGTGGCCGGCGGCGACGACCGGGACCCCCGCCGCCATCGCCTCCACGACCACCAGGCCGAACGCCTCCAGCCACGTCGAGGGAGCCACCACGGCGACCGCCCGCGCGACGGCCTCCCGGCACTGGGCCGGGTCGTACAGGCCGACGTAGCGCACGTCGTCCCGGCCCGCCGCCCAGGCGGTCACCTCGCGCTCAAGTGGCCCCGCGCCGGCGATCACGAGCGGCACGCCCACACCGCCGTCCGCTGCGAGCTCGTCCCACGCGGCCATGAGCAGCCGCACGCCCTTGGCCTCCGCGAGCCGGCCGAGATAGAGCAGATGCTCGCCGGCGCCAGTTCGACAAGTACCCGGGTCGGGCACGAAGTTGGGCTTCACCGCCAGCCGCTCGGCCGGCATGCCGGCCCGCACCAGGACGTCGCGCTGCGCCACGGAGATGCAGAAGAACCGCTCCACGCCGGACCACCACCGCCGCCGGTTGACCGACAGGCTGACCGCGAGCGGCACCGTCGCAAGGCGGGAGTTCCGGTAGCAGCCGTGCCGGACGGCGGGCAGCGGCGCCGCCGATCCGACGCACTCGGTGCACGGCCGGCCGTCCCGCTGCAGCGTGCCGGGCGGGCAGACCTGGGTGTAGTTGTGCAGCGTGGCGACGGCGGGCACGTCGGCGTCGGCGCAGGCGGCCAGCACCGCGGGCGACAGGAGCGGGAAGACGTTGTGGACGTGGACCACGTCCGGCCGCTCGGTGCGCAGCCGAGCGGCGAGCTCCGCGCGGACCGCCGGGTTCCACGGCACAAGGAGCGGCACCGCGGCCTTGCCCAGCAGGGACCGGGCGGCAATGTCGTCGCTGCGCCGCTCGAACACCTCGACCCGGTGGCCGGCCGCGCGCAGCAGCGCCACCTCCTGGTCGACGACCTTGTTCTCCCCGCTCGGCTGCGCCGAGGCGTAGCGGTTGTGCACCACGAGGACGTGCATGCTCAGGTCACCTCCGATCTCCGGGCCCATCGCGGGATGCGTCGTCGAGGGTCTTCGGGCGTCGAGAGGGCAGTGGCCGCGGCAGGTGCCGCCAGCAGCGAGGCGGCCACGGCCAGATGCAGCAGATACGGCGAGGCGTCGCCCAGCCCGGCCTCGGTGTACGACGCGATCGCGCAGTAGCTGATCAGGAAGATCGCGCAGGCCCTCGACAGCGACGGTGGCCGCAGCAACGCGACGCCGCCCAGCACGATGATGATCGCCGCCACCAAGGCGACGCCGATCAGACCCTGTTCGTGGTAAACAGCCAGCCAACTGTTGTCGATCGGCAGCCCGCCGAACGACTTGTCGCCCAGGCCCATGCCGAACACCTTCTCCGCGGTCGTCCGGGGCGCTGCCAGCAGGGCGTCCCAGACCTTGGCCCGACCGGTGAGGCTGGTGAAGTACTCCTTGCTCTGTCCGCGCAGGAACCACGCCTGGAGAGCGGAGCCGAACCCCACCGCGGCCACCGCGGCGCACAGCACCGCCCAGGTGAAGAACCGGCGGGCGGCGGCGCTGGTCAGGATGAGCGAGCCGATCGCCAACGTCAGCCCGATGAACAGGCCGAGCGTGGCCGTCCGGGTATGGGTCAGCGCGAGCAGGACGAGTGACGGCACGATGACCACCGCCGCGCCGGCCCTGTCGGTCCGGCGGCCCAGTACGAGCAGCACGGTGAGCCCGATGATCACCGCGGCGTACTGTCCGATCTGCGGCGGGGTGAGCGGCCACAACGCGCCGACAAGGCGTCCGCCGTAGAGCTCGGGCATGGCCGCGCCCGGTGAGATGACCAGGCCGGCGGCCACCGATCCGAGCACCGCGAAGTACATCCGGATGTGGTGCCGGACGAACGTCAGGCCGCCGTTCCACCAGCGGCTGAGCAGCCACAGCGTGCCGACGAAGAGAGCCAGCCGGGCGCAGCGGAACAGCGCGCCGAACCCGGACTCCAGGTTCACGCTGGAGATCACGCTCGGCACCAGCAGCAGGGTCAGCAGGAACACGAAGGCGCTGGCTCGGATGCGCAGCCGGAGATTGACGGCGAGCGCCAGCGCGAACGCGGCGGCCAGCGCCCCCATGGTGACCATCTGGATGAGGGAACGGGGCAGCGGGATGATGGTCTTCGCCCCGGCGGAGCCGAGCGTGTTGAGGACCAGCAACCCCCAGACGATCCCGACGATCTTCGGTGTGCCGGCAGGGCGCGGTTCGGCATCGGGCCGCGTGCCCGCCGTGTCCGGTCCGCCCGGCCGCCCACCGCGCCGCAGGTCTCCGCCCATGTCAACCACCGGCCCGTGTACGGAAGGTGCTGCCCGCGTCCTGCTGGTACGGCGTGCCCTGCCACTTCCCGAAGCCGAGCACCCGGCTCGGGTCCTGGGCGACGAACTTCCATGGCCCGAGGTAGACGTTGTCGTGCCAGCGGTTGTGCTGCTTGCGGGTGATCGCCTCGGCCACCCGCTCACCCTGGTACGGCGACCAGTCCGGATAGGTGCCGTAGTTGGCCAGCACCGCCATGCGGTCGCACTTCTCCGTGCACCTGACGACGGACTTGTCCAGCACGAAGCGGTTGTCGTGGATGTCCACCCGCTGGGTCTTCCACCGGCAGTCGGCGTAGAGCGGTGCCTTGGCGATCGCCGGCCTCGCGCAGCGGTCGGTCCTCTTCACCAGCAACGTGCAGTCACCGGAGGAGGTGTTGGCCGGGCTGTTGCAGAACCGGTCGGCGTTCTCCCACAGGGTGATCCCGGACCAGTTGTTCTCCAGCACGTTCCGGTAGATCTCGATCTTGTCGGTGCGGGCTTTGATCCGTGGTTCGCCGCCGGACTCGGACAGGTAGACCGTCGCGTACGGGAAGTTGTCGCCGCGGTCGGCTTCCCTGCGGCCCTCGACCCAGTTGTTCCGCCGGATCATGTTGTTCCGGATGACCGCGTTGTAGCTGGTCTCGTAGATCAGGGCGGCACCGTCGTTGGCTTCGAGCACGTTGTTCTCGATGCGGAAGTCGTTGTTGTTGGTATCCGCCCACAACCCTGTTCCGCGGTTGTCGTGCACCCAGTTGCCGCGTACGTCGGCGCCGTTGACGGCCCAGAACTTGATGCCTCCGGTGCAGCCGCAGCCCTCTCGCCGCCGCTCCCAGTCGTCGGTGTTGTTGCCCACGATCTCGTTGCCCTCGACCACCAGGCCGCTGATACGGCCGCCGGCCTTGTACGCGTTCATGCCGTACTGACCGTTGCCGCGCAGACAGCTGGCGCGGACCCGCTGGCGGGCACCGGCCATCAGCCCGGCACCGGAGTTGTCCTGGATCGTCGCGTGCTCGATCACCCACCCGTCGGCCGAGTCATGGTTGACCACGCCCTCGTCCGGCGGCGCGACGAAACGCTGCACGGTCAGGTGGCGAATGGTGACGTTGGGGGCACTGCCGCCGAACGCGTACTGGTTCTTCTTCCGGCCGTCGAGCACCGCGCCTGGCGCACCGAGGTAGCGGTTCCCTTCCTTGGGGATGACCTGGGCGTAGCGGTCCGGGTCGAGCCGGTGCTTGCCCGGTCGAAGCCAGAACGTGGTGTTCGGCGGGCTGTTCTCGGTCTTCGCTGCCAGGTCGCCGACCACCGCGGGGTCGACGGTCACCGCGCCCGCCGGCGCCTTCGCCGGCCCGACCGCGGGCTTGGCGCACACCCGGGCCACGGGTGGCGTGGACGACGGCGCAGCGGTCGGCTTTGCCCCGGCGTCCGACGTGCTGTCACAGCCGGTCGCCGCCAGCAGGGCCAGCGTCAGCGGTGCCGCCGCCCACGCCCAGTGCCGCCTCTTGATCCCCACGCGCCCCCCTAGCCGCGGAACCTGAGCATGGTGGTGAAGCCCTCCGCGCCGTCGGCGAAGCCGGTGCCGACCAGCGTGGTGGTGGGTTCCTTGCGCCCGAATCCGGCGGAGTACCAGCCCAGCGGCGGGTCGCTCTCGCCGCGATGCGCCCGCCAGCTCAGCTGCCCGGGCAGGTCGAGCACCGCGGAGCGCCCCTCCCCGTCCCGGGTCCAGGTGAGCACGGCCCGGTTCCCCACGAGGTCCGCGGCGATCGCCGGGCCGAGGTGGAACGCCAGCTGCACGGCCCGGTTCGGACCGCGCACCTCGTCGACCACCCTCAGCTCCTGGCTCGCGGCTGTCAGCTCCACCCGGCGGCGGTGCACGGAGCGCTGGTAACCGTCGTGCTCGGCACACCAGCGGGCCACACCCTCGTCGGAGGTGTCCGCGGCCAGGATGCGGCTGCGGGCATGCCGGGTCCACAGGAACGGGCCGCCGGAGACGGACTGGTCACCGCCGTCCAGCCGCAGGGTGTTGTGGCCGAGGGTCGACCGGAAGTACTGCCGCCATTCGGGCTGCCCGTGGTAGCAGTACGTCCCCGGGTCGGCGAGCACGTCGACCCCGTCGTGCCGGACCTCCACGGACAGCGCGTCCGCGTGGGCGTGCGCGGCGATGGACAGGAAGCCGTGCGGACCGCCGTCGCAGCGGCACCAGATCTCTTCCGGACCGCGCAGGATGGTGAGCCCCGCGTCGGCGAAATGAGCCGGTCGGCTTGCCGGGCGGGTCACGGCCGGTGCGGTTCCGTCTTTCACGTACGGCCGGATGAGCGCGGCCAGCAGCGGGGTGCGCATATCGGTGCCGGTCACCGTCGGCCACCAGGCGAGCCGGCCGAACACGGCGTCTCCGGTGGCCAGTAGCGACGCCCAGCGGTCGGTGCCGGCGCCGTCCACGACCAGACCGTGCCCGTCGTCCGCGTCGCCCTGGCGCGGCGGCCGTAACCGGCTGTCCACGATGGCCGCGAGCGCGTCGGTCATCCGCAGCAGCACCAGCCGGATCGACGCGGGCACCGGCACGTCGGCGGCATCCGCCTCGGCCACCGCGGCCAGGCCGAGTTCCAGCACAAGGCCGTGATACTCGGTGGCCAGCTCGCGGTTGAGACCGGAGTCGAAGGTGTTGCTTCGCAGGTGCCGCTCCAGCGACCGCAGCGCGTCGGCTCGCCAACGCGCCGAGGAGGGGAACCACCCGAACGCGCAGGCCGCTGCGAACTGCCCGGCGGCCTCGGCGATGACGTGGTTGTTCGCCGAAGACCCCCGGCTGGGGAAGGCGGCAAGCCAGCGCTGGTGGTGCCAGATCTGGTTCAGCGCCACCGGGTTGCCCTCGAACAGCCCGGCCGCGCCCGGCCAGCCGTCGAGCAGCCGGCGGATCCACACCCAGGACAGCAGTCGGATGCCCAGCTCGATGCCGCTGATCCAGTGCACTCCGTGCAGCGGAGCGTTGGCCGCCCACCACGACCGCAGGTGCTCGGCCACGCGCTCGGCGTACCGCTCGTTCCCGGTGATCGCGTAGGCGGCGGCGAGCACGGTGAGGTACTGATGCCGGGACAGCTCCCAGATCTGCTTGATGTCCCCGACCGCGTCCTCGTTCCGGTACGGCACGTCGAAGGCGTAGCCCCAGGGGGCCCGGCGCCCGGTCTTCGGGTCGCACCACCAGTCCGGGTCGGCCAGGTCGTCGCGGACCACCCCGAAGTACTCGGCGTGCCCGTACATCAGCCGGTCCGCCTCGGCGATGAGACGTTTCGCGGCGTCCGGAGGTATCGCGGCGATCGTCCCGGCGGGCAGTACCGCGGTGAACCGGGCGCCGGTCACGCTCGGGCAGTCCGGCCGCGCCGACCGCCACCGCCGCCTGCGCACCGCGTCGCCCACCCGGCCCGCGACCTCCCGCGGTCCCATCCGGGACAGCCGCCGCAGGTACCAGCCCGCGCTCATGGTCATCGCGCCCCCGCCAGCGTCACCGGGGCACCGGCCGCCAGACCGGCCTGCACGGCGAGAGTGGCCGCCGTGGTGGCGACCAGCGACTGAAGCGGCACCGGCATCGGCCCACCGGTCCGCACGGCCTTGACGAACGCGGCCAGCTCGGCGTTCTGGCCCTTGTCCCGGGCCTTGGGCAGCCGCGAACTGACCCACCGCTTGCGGCCGTACACCGAGGCACGGACGAAGTCGTCGAGCCGCAGCGCACGGCCGTCCGCGACCAGGTCCAGCGTCTCCTTGGGGAAGCCGGCCGGGCCGGTGGTGACGTAGCTGATGGTGGCGGTGGACCCGTCCGGGTAGCGCAGCACGACCTGCAGGTCCTCGTTGCCGGACGTGGCGACCGCGTACACCGAGACCGGGTCGGCGTCGAGCAGCCAGCTCGCCGTGTCGATGAAGTGTCCGCCCTCGCCGGTGAACCGTGAGCCCTCGCTGCCCTGTTGGAGGTACCAGCTGCCGTGCTGCAGCCGGCCCGCGTTGACCAGGTAGCGCAGGCTCGCCGGACCGGTCCGGGCGCCGAACCGCTCCCTGGCCTCCCGCAGCAGCGGCGCGAACCGGCGGTTGAAGCCCACCTGCAGCCGGTCGTTGCCGGACTCCTCCACCGCCGCGAGCACGCCGGCCAGCTCGTCCTCGGTGAGGGCCAGGGGCTTCTCCACGAACACCGTCTTGCCGGCAAGGAGTGCCCTGCGCGTCAGTTCGGCGTGCGAGCTGTGCCGGGTGACCACGAACACCGCGTCGATGGACTTGTCGCCGAGCACGGCGTCGAGGTCGGTGGTCGCCTCGGCGAAGCCGAACTTCCGCTGCGCGTTGGCCGCGGACAGCGCCGTCGTGGTGACGACGGTCGACAACTCGACGCCGTCGCGCTGTGCCAGGTGCGGCAGCAGCATCGACGTCGCGTAGTTGCCCGCGCCGACGAACGCAAGGCGCACCGGCGTCTTGGCGGCGCGGGCCGGACTCGGCTTCACGTTCACCGCGGGCACGGCGACCGCAGGGGCCTTTGCCGCGACCGTCTGCTCGGGGTACTCGAACAGCACAGCTACGGCCTTGAGGTCGCCGTTCTTCAGGCTCTGGTACGTCTCGACGGCGTCGTCGAAGTCGGCGATGTGGGAGACCAAGGGCTCTACGTCAACGCGGCCGCGGGCGAGGAGATCGAGGAAGCACGCCAGGTTGCGGCGCTCGGTCCAGCGCACGTAGCCGATCGGGTAATCCCGCCCCTCGAGCTCGTACTCCGGGTCGTAGCGCCCGGGGCCGTAACTGCGGGAGAACCGGACGTCGAGTTCTTTCTCGTAGTACGCGTTCCACGGCAGGTCCAGGCGGCACTTGCCGATGTCGACGACCCGGCCGCGGTCCCGGCAGAGCCGGGCGGCCAGCTCGACGGGCTGGTTGCTGCCGCCGCCGGCGGCCAGGTACACCTGGTCCACGCCCAGGCCGCCGGTGAGTTCGGCGACGGCGGCTTCCACGGCCGCGGACGAGGGATCGCCGCAGGCCGCGGCGCCCAGACGCTCGGCGAGCTCGCAGCGCACCGGGTCGGGGTCGACCCCGACGACGCGGACTCCCGAGGCGGCGAGGAGCTGCACCACCAGCTGCCCGATCAGCCCGAGGCCGATGACCAGTGCCACGTCGCCGAGCTGCGGCTCGCCCTGGCGGACGCCCTGCAGCGCGATCGACCCGACGGTGCCGAAGGCCGCGTGCCGCGGCGCGAGGCCGTCCGGCACCGGGGTGTAGAGGTTCTTCGGCACCCAGTTCAACTCGGCGTGCAACGCGTGCTCGTTGCCGGCGCAGGCCACCAGGTCGCCGGCCTTCACGTCGTCGATCCCGGCGCCGACCTGCTCGACCACCCCGCACAGCGAGTAGCCCAGCGGCGTGTAGGAGTCCAGCTTGCCCATCACCTTGCGGTAGGTGGCGGGCACCCCGTTGGTGGCCACGCTCTGCATGACCTTGGCCACCTGGTCCGGCCGGGAGCGGGCCTTGCCCAGCATCGACATGCCGGCCTCGGACACCTTCATGAGCTCGGTCCCGGTGGAGATCAGCGAGTAGGTGCTGCGGACCAGCACACCGCCCGGCTTGCACCCCGGCACCGGCACGTCGAGCAGCGCCAGCTCGCCGCTCTTGTAGTTCTGCACAACCTGCTTCACCCGAACTCCTCTGTTTTCCTAAGCCGTTGACCGAGTGCGCTGGCCGGACCCAGAGGTCGCGTCGCGATACCAGTACTCGAGGGTCAGCACATGCCACAGATGCTTGGAGTGGTCCCGCTGCCCGGCGGCGTCCTCGGCGACGAGTCGCAAAAGCGCGTCGCGGCGCAGGAACCCGGAACGGACGAGCTCGCCGTCGTTGACCACCTCGCGCACCAGCGGTGCCAGATCCCGGCTCATCCAGGCGCGCAGCGGGGCGCTGAACAGGCCCTTGGGGCGGTAGACGATCTCTCGGGGCAGGATCGAGCCGGCCGCCTCCTTGAGGACGGCCTTGCCCTGTCGTCCGACGATCTTGCGTTCGCCGGGCACGGCGAACGCCGCCTTGACCACCTCGACGTCCACGTACGGCACCCGCACCTCGGTCGACGCGGCCATGCTCGAGCGGTCCGTGTACGTGAGGTTCAGGCCCGGCAGGAACATCCGGGCGTCGCCCAGGCACATGCGGTTGACGAAGTCGTCGAGGTCGTTGTCCTGGTAGGTGTCCGCGTGTTCGGTCAGCACGTCCTCGACCGTCCCGGCCAGGTCCGGGTCGATGAGAGCGAGCAGTTCGTCCTGGTCGTACATGGTGTAGCTGCGCCGGAACGCGGTCTCCTCCGGCAGATCGGCGAAGGAGAGGAACCGCTTCGCGAAGCGCACCGACCGGTACCCCCGGCGGGACGTGGCGACCGGCAGCCGGTCCACGGCCCTGGACACCCCCCGCCGCAGGGGCCTCGGGACGCGTTGATAGCGCAGCGCGAGCAGGTTGGCCAGGTGCTTGCGGTACCCCGCGAACAGTTCGTCGGCGCCCATCCCCGAGAGCATCACCTTGACCCCGGCCTCCCGGGCGGCCGAGCAGATCAGGAACGTGTTGATCGCGGCGGGGTCACCGATCGGCTCGTCCAGGTGATACGTCATGTGCGGCAGCAGGTCGAGCACATTCGGAGCGATCTCGATCTCGTGCAGGTCGACGCCGAACCGCTCGGCCACCTGCCGGGCGTAGCGCAGGTCGTCCGGCATGGCCTCGAACTTGGCGTCCTCGGCGCGGAACCCGATCGTGTAAGCGGAGATCCCGGGTTGGTGGCGGGCCGCGAGCGCGGTCAGGTAGCTGGAGTCGAGGCCGCCGGAGAGGAAGGTCGCCACGGGTACGTCGGAGAGCAGGTGACGGCGGGTCGACTCCTCGACGATGGCGGCGAGGTCCGGTGGCTCGCTGTCGCGGGCCTCGTGGGCGACGTCCCGGAGGTTCCAGTACCGGCCGCGTTCCACCCGGCCGTCGGGCCGGCACCTGAGCCAGCTCCCCGGCGGCAACTTCTCCGCCTCGCGGAACGCGCAGCGCGAGTCCGGCACCCAGTAGTAAAGAAGCGAGGCCACCAGCGCCGCAGGGTCCACCTCCAGCGACCCACCGGTCGCGGCGGCGAGCGCCTTGAGCTCGGAGGCGAACACCAGACCCTCACCGCGCCGGAGCAGGAACAGCGGCTTGATGCCGAGCTGGTCGCGGACGAGCACCAGCTCACCGGTTCGCTCGTCGAAGATCCCGAACGCGAACATGCCGCGCAGCCGGGGCAGGCAGTCGGTGCCCCAACGCCGCCAGGCCTCAAGGAGCACCTCGGTGTCGGAGGTACCGTGGAAGCGCACCCCGGCGGCCGCCAGCTCGGCACGCAGCTCGGGCGCGTTGTACAGCTCGCCGTTGTACGTCAGGGCGAGGCCGTCCGAGACCATCGGCTGGGCGCCGGTCTCGGACAGGTCGATGATGGCCAGCCGGCGGTGCCCGAGGTGCACTTCGCCGTCACCGACGGAGTGGCCGTACCGGCCCTCCCCGTCCGGACCGCGGTGGGCGAGGGTTTCGGTGAGCCGGTCGGTCACCAGCTTCCCGTCGGGCCATCGGTAAGTGCCTGCGATGCCACACATGTCCTACCGCGCCTCCTGGTCGTTGTCAGGGACTCGCATGGCCCACGACGGCCGCTCCGTCCCGTTGTGCCGGGGCAGTCGCTCGCTCCGGCCGCGCAGCGCGGTGTGCAGCCCGTCCCACAGCGTGCCGTCGGTCCGGTCACGCGGGTCGGGGTCGATCAGCACCACACCGATCACCGGAATGCGCTGGTCCGCGAGCTGCCGCGCCACGGTGTGCAGCCATGCGGCGCTGCCGTGCCCGGCACGCACCACAAGCACTGTCTGGGTGCCGAGGTACTGGAGGTCGGTCCATGCCGTGCCGGGCGCAACCGAGCCGACGCCGAACCGGCGCTGCTGAGGCGATACGGCCGCAACGCCCTCGCCGCTGACCACGGTGGGGTCTCCTGGCTTCGGGCGGCGCTTGGCGAGTTGAGGGCCGGGCAGACCGTCGATGACGACCACTGGCTCGTCCGCCGCCACTGCCCTGGCGACGTTCAGGGCGATCGCGCTCGCGCTGCGCGCACAGCCCAGTTCCAGCAGCGACACCGGTTCCGTGGAGCCGCGCATGGTGCGGGCCAGGGACACGGTGAGCCGTTCGCGTGCCGTCCGGGTCCGTCGGCGCTGCCACAGGCGGCCCGAGCGGCGGGGCAGCTCCGCGATGACCGAGGCGCCCAGGTTCGCCGCGATGTCCCGGCGCAGCACGGGGCGGTCCGCCACCACCGTGCCGACCGCGGCCAGCGCGAGCCCGAGGACGAGCCCGAGGACGAGCCCGATCGCGGCGTTGGTGGCAGCGGCCTTGGGCAGGGAGTGCCGCACCGCGCGCGGGGCGTCCACGATCTGCGTGCCGGCGATGACCTTGGGCGTGCCGGTGCGCGCCTCCGCGGCGCGCTGGTCGAAATCGGCGATCCGCGAGTCGAGTTCGGCCCGGCGGGAGAAGAGCGACTCGATGCCCGCCGACGCTTTCGGGTCGCTGCTCGGCGATTGGTCTCCGATCTCCTTGTTGACCTCGGCGAGTTCCTCCCGCATGCGGTCACGTTGGTCGAGCAGGACCTTGGCCTCGGCCTCCGCGGTTTCCTGCATCCGCCGCACGTGGTCCGCGACGAACGCGTCGGCCAGCGCCTTGGCCCGGGCCACCGCTTCCGCGTCGCTGTCACCGGTCACATCGATCTGCAACACGTTGTTGGTCAGGCCGGTGCCCCGGTAGTCCCGCATGAAGTCCTCGGGCTTTTCCGGGGACTTGAGGGCCTGCAGGGCCTGGTCGGCGATCCGCGTGGTCTGCAGCAGCTCGACATCGGTACGGATCAGCGTTCCGGTGTCGTTCGGCTGGTCCTCCTTGTGCGCGACCAGCACCTTGGTCACCGCGCTCGGCTGCGGCGGCATCAGGACCGCCACCGCCGCGCCGGCCAGCAGTCCCAGCAGCGTCATGGCGCACCAGAGGCGGCGGCGCCTGCGCACCGTCACGACCAGCGCCTGCAGGTCAAGGAGCGGAGCGGCGGCCGACGACTCCGAAGTCTTGCTCGTCGTCACGCTGAACCTCCCGTCGCGTGGCCGTGCACCGCGAGCGCGGGAGTGGCGTCATCCGGAGGATGGGCGACAGGCCGCGTCGGACGGGCCCGGACCGGGCCGGCGACGACGATGCCGACGACCTCGTGCCCGCCGTCCGCACACGCCTCGGCGATGCCGGCGAGCTCCTCCGCGGTCCAGCTGCCTGCGCTGAGGACGACCAGGGCACCGGACTCGGTGTCGCGGTCCGGCACCATCGGCCGCTCCATCGAAACCTCCACCACCCGCAGCAGCGGATCGCTCTCGGCCTCGGCGACGAGCTGCCCGGCGGCCCGGCGGGCGATCTCGTCGCCGTCCGGTACGACAACCAGCAGCCGCCGGGGGGCCGGCAGCCGGTCCCGGAGGCGAGCGCACACGCGCCGGTAGCGGATCTGCCTGCCGGCCTCGTCGACGGACCTCTGCGGG
Organism: Streptomyces sp. F001; assembly: GCF_004187715.1. Classification (GTDB taxonomy): domain Bacteria; phylum Actinomycetota; class Actinomycetes; order Streptomycetales; family Streptomycetaceae; genus Streptomyces; species Streptomyces flavusporus. Next base: position 539,498 of record NZ_QZWF01000002.1, read on the forward strand.
GTCGGTATGTCCCACGGCGTGTCGACGCCGAGGAACCGGCGGATCCAGGCCCGTGAGCCACCGCCTTCCGGCCGGTGCGCGGGCCGTTCAGCAGGTACGTCGACGGTGCCGAGGAGCGCCGAGCCCAGCGCCGCGGCGATCTCCGGTTCGGTGCGCAGTCGGCGATTGACCCGTGCGGCGACGAGATGGCCGATGACCGCGAGCAGGAAGAACAGCAGCGCCCCCGCGACGATGAGTTGCATCCTCGTCGGCGCCGCCTCGCCGGTCGGCCGGGCCGCCGGCCCCATGACGACCATGCCGCCCATGCTGGTCGCCGGGTCGGCCTGGTCCAGCTTCGTCATGGCCTCTTCCAGCGAGGTGCGCAGCTTCTCGAGCGCGGTGCGGGCCTGCACGCTCTCCACGGTCTTCCCAGGATCGGCCGCATTGGCCAGCTCGGTGATGCGACGGTTGGTCTCCTCCACCTTCTTCCGCAACGCCTCGGGCCCCGTAGCCGCTTCGGAGTCGTCGCTGCCGCCTGCGATCCGCACGGCGAATGTGACGAACTGCTGGGCCACTTGGTCGGAGAGCTGCTGCGCGCGCTGCGGGGTGTCGGCCGTACCCGAGATCTTGACGATGTTCCCGTCGGCGGCCTCGGCGCTGACTTGATCCCGCAGGTCGGCGCTGCTGACGCCCGGCCAGCGAAGCTTGGCGGCCACGCGGTCAACGACCGTAGAACTGGTCGCGATGTCCACCTGAGTCAGCAGCTCGCGCTCTTCCCACTGCCCCGGCAGCAGCACCGATGCCGAGGTCGTGTACCGCGGCGGAAACACCACCGAGGCGCCGTAGCCGACGAGCGCGCCCACCAGGGCGAGGGCGGCGAGAAGCCGCCACCGCCGACGGAAAATCCGCCCGATCGTGACCAGGCGTATCGTGTCCTCGCTCAACGACGCTGCCCCTTCCCTGTGCGGACCCGGTCGTCCGCCGACACCGGAGTCCGGTCACGGCAGGCGGCGGCGTAGGCAGCGAGCAGCGACGCTTGCGAGTTCCGCCAGGAAAGCGGCCCGCCGATCCGCTCCTGGCCGATCTTGCCCATCCGGGCCCGCTTCTCCGGATCGTCAAGGAGCAGCGCGATGAGCTCGGCGAATTCGGCCTCGTCGTTGGCGGGCGCGTAGACGGCGGCGTCACCGGCGGAGACTCGCGCCTCCCGGAGGTCGAACGAGACGATCGGCCGGCCCATCGCCATGTACTCCAGGACCTTGTTCATGGTCGACACGTCGTTGAGCGGATTGCGCGGGTCGGGGGAGAGGCATACGTCCGCGGTGGACAAGTAGCGCACCAGCTCGGCGTCCGGAATGCGCCCGGTGAACTGCACCTGGTCGGAGAGCCCGAGCCGCCGGGACAGCTCCACCATCGCGTCGAAGGCGTCGCCGGCGCCGACGAACACCGCATGCCAGTCGGTCCGCCCGAACTCGCCGCGCAGCTTCGCGAGGGCCCGCAAGGCGTAGTCGACGCCGTCCTGAGGGCCCATGACGCCGAGGTAGCACAGCAGATGAGGCTTGCCGCGCTTCAACTCCGGCTCGGGCGGCACCGGTTGGAACCGGTCTACCGCGGGCGCGCTGCGCACCACGAAAACGTCCTCCGGCCGCCGACCGCCACGGCGCAGCGCGACCTCCCGATAGCTCTCGTTCGTGGCGAGCACGACGTCCGCGGCCCGGTAGGTCAGCCGTTCCAGCGCGCACACGGCGCGGTAGAGCAGATCCTTGCCGCGGTCGAACCGGGAGAGGTACAGCTCGGGTACCAGGTCGTGCTGGTCGAAGACGAACCGCGCGCCGCGCCGCTTCAGCCACAGTGCCGGCAGGAACAGCAGGTCGGGCGGGTTGCAGGCGTGGACCACGTCGACCGGGCCGACCTTGCGGGCCAGCCGGGCCGTATGCCACAGCGCCGATCCGTACTCCCGCAGGTAGCCGGCCGGTCCTCCGGTGGCCGCGCGCAACGGGTAGCGGTGGATCCGTACCCCGTCGATCTCCGCCTCCGGCTCCGTGTCCCGCTTCTCTCCCCGGGGACAGATGACGTGCACCTCCCAGCCCGCGTCGCGCAGCGTCGTGCACTCCTGCCACACCCGCCGGTCGAACGGCACCGACAGGTTCTCCACCAGGATCAGCGCGCGCCGGTTCGACCCGTCGCCGCTGGTTGCGTTACCAAGCAAGGCCCATGTACCCCGGTTCGGTCCGGCGCGCCTCGGCGTCGGGAAGGTGGACGAGATCGACGATCACCGGTTCTTCGCCATGGGGCAGCGCCGACAGCACGGCCGGATCCCTGGTCCCGACCAGGCACACCTCAGCGTGCTCGAGCACCTCGTCGACGGAATCGGCGAGCAGCTGCGCGAGGTGCGGCAGCCGGGTCTCGATGTACTCGCGGTTCGCGCCGATCAGCCGGGAGAGGCTCACATTGGCGTCGTGGATCCGCAGGTCGTAGCCCTTGCCGAAGAGCCTCTCCGCCAGCTCGACGAGCGGGCTCTCGCGCAGGTCGTCGGTGCCGGGTTTGAAGGACAGCCCGAACATTCCCACCCGGCGCTTGCCGGTGCGCTCGACCAGCTCCACCGCGCGCTGCAGATGGTCGGAGTTGGAGGGCAGCACGTGGGCGAGGATGGGCACCGAGACGTCGGCCCGCTGCGCCGCGTGGACCAGGCTGCGCAGATCCTTGGGCAGGCAGGATCCACCGAAGGCGAAGCCGGGCCGCAGGTAGGCGGGGCTGATGTTCAGCTTGCGGTCGGCCAGGAACACGTCCATCACCTGGTGCGAGTCCACCCCGAGCGCCTGGCACACCGCGCCCAGCTCGTTCGCGAAGCCGATCTTGAGGCCGTGGAACGCGTTGTCCGCATACTTGATCGCCTCGGCCGTCGGGACCGGCACCCGGAACACCTCGCCGGGCAAGCCGTCGTACAGCGCCATCACCGCATCGCCGCTTGCCGGGTCGAGCTCGCCGATGACGGTCTTGGGCGGGTCGAAGAAGTCCCGCACGCTTGTGCCCTCGCGCAGGAACTCCGGGTTGACCGCGACCCCGATGTCCACCCCGGCAGTGCCGCCGACGTACTTCTCCAGGATCGGTACCAGCAGGTTCAGGCAGGTGCCCGGGAGCATGGTGCTGCGGAACACGACGGTGTGCCGCCCACCCCGCTCCGCCAGCGCGGCGCCGATCTCCTCGGTGACCCGCTCCAAGTACGTGGTGCACAGGCTGCCGTTGGGCTCCGACGGCGTGCCCACGCAGACCAGCGACACCTCGCTGCCCATGATCGCCTCGCGGACGTCGGCGGTGGCGCGTAACGCTCCGGTCCGCACGACGTCGGCGATGAGCTCGCCGATCCGCTCCTCGACCACCGGGGCCTTTCCGTCGTTGACCAGGTCGACCTTCACCTGGTTCACGTCCACCCCGATGACCTCGTGCCCCATGCCGGCCAGGCACGCTGCCGACACGCAGCCCACGTAGCCGAGCCCGAAAACGCTGACTCTCATGACCCGTTCCTCCCCCCAGGCAGGCCCTTGCGGCCTGCGGTCCGCGCGTCGGCCGGACGACGACCTCCGCGCATCAGTAGGCCCCCTGCCCATGGAGCACCGCACGCAGCGTCTTCCACAAGATCACTGCGTCCAGGGCGAGCGACCAGTCCTCCACGTACCGCAGGTCGAGGCGGACCGCCTCCTCCCACGGCAGGTCGCTGCGTCCGCTGATCTGCCACAGGCCGGTGAGTCCGGGCTTGACCAGCAGCCGCCGCCGGATGTCCGGGCCGTACGCAGCGGACTCCTCCGGTAACGGAGGCCGCGGGCCGACGAGCGACATCGATCCGGTGAGCACGTTGAAAAGCTGCGGGAGCTCGTCGAGCGAGTACCGGCGCAGCACTGCTCCCACCCGGGTCACCCGCGGATCCCGGCGGAGCTTGAACAGCAGGCCGGCGCCCTCGTTGCGGTCGGCCAGCTCGGCACGTGCCCCGTGAGCCCCGGCGACCATGGTGCGGAACTTGAGAATGGTGAACTCGCGGCCGTCCTTGCCGACCCTGCGCTGGCGGTAGAACGCCCCACCCCGACTGTCCATCAGCACGAGCAGCCCGACGAGCACCATCAGCGGTGCGAACAGCATCAGCAGGATCGCCGCGCCCATCCGGTCGACGACCTCTTTGACCGCCCGCCGGCCCCCGGTGAAGGTCGGCATGCTGACCCGCAGCAGCGGGATCCCGAGCACCGCGTCGATGTGCAGCCGCGGACCGGCCACCTCCATCAGCACGGGAGCCACGACCATTTCGGCGTCGCTGCCTTCGAGGTTCCAAGCCAGCCGCTGCAGCCGGTCCGGTGACCAGTGTGGGTCCGGTGTGACCGCGACGACACGGTAGCCGTCGCGGCGGACATGGTTGGCTACGTCCGCCAGGCGGCCGACGACCGGCACTCCGTCCAGTTGGTCACCGTCGAGCCCGAGACCGTCCGTCGTGCACACCGCATCCACCCGCCAGCCGAGGTGCGGGAGCCTGCGGGTTCGGGTGATCAGGTCGCGTACGGTGGCCGGGCTCCCGGCAGCGAGCACCGGTCTCAGACACCTTCCTTCCTTCCGCTGTTTGTGCAGCCAGAGGCGCAGCAGATACCGCTCGGTCATGGTGATGAGCGCGATCGCGGGGATCGCGACGAAGATCCAGAGCTTGATGTTGCGCGAGGTGAGTGCGATCCCGCCGAGCGCCAGCACGACGGTCGCCGTGAACAGTGAGCGTCCGAGACGGCGGAATTCCTCGGCGCCCTGGCCGAGCACGGCCGGAGCCCACGACCGGCTCACCGCAAGCGCCCCCAGCACCAGCAGCTCGGTGCCGAATGCGAGAATTCCCCACTTCTCGTGCCAGTTGGCCGCGTCCCGGGCCCCGAAGAAGTTGCCGATCGCCGCCACCACGAAGGCGGTGGCCACGGTATCGCTGGTGATCACGGTACGGCGGTACCGCTGCTCCCAGTCGATCGCGGGCCGGCTGATTGCCCCGTTCGCCAGACGCCCGCGCTCCGACGGAAACGGGCTGACTAATCCCCCTTGCCGCACAGAACCCCCCAGGTCCCCAGTGGTTCGACGTGTTCGCCCAACACTGCTTCTCCCCGGGAGGCGCCCCGCCCCCCGCGCCGCGCTGTTCCTCCCCTCGGGAGGCCCCCGCCCCCCGCGCATGACATCCCGGCTGTTTCAGCGCTGGTTGAACAACCCACCCTGGCGGCAGCAGACTCGCATGCCCTGCCAGACTCTCGAGGTACGCGGGAACCCGTCGATACCTCGGGTGCTCCCCGCACCCAAGGCCCCCTCTCGGGCTCCAAGAATTGATCACCCCCACGTCTGGCGCCGGGGACGCGACTGCTGGCTTTCCGTAGCGCCGGACCTGTAGATCATTATTGGTCGCTTCGTGCTCGATCAGCTGAAGCACGGTCAATCTAGACCATCGGGGCTCAGTGTGTAGAGGGGATGTGTGTAATTTGTGTTCAAGCTTTGAGGTTGGATCCATCGATTGGTGACCGTCCTACGGGTGCCTTGACGCCACCGCGCGCTCCAGCAGCTCGCCCGGCCCCCGGGCGCGGCTTCTGCGCGGTAGTGATCGGCGAGCTGCAGCGGGCCTTTTACGGCGCCCGGTTCGGCAACGACTTCCCGCTGTTCGTGCACGACGGCGTGCCGCTGTGGGTGCCCGAGGTGGGCGGGGCGATGGAGGGTCTGCGGAACTGACTCGGGCTGCGCCGGGACGACAGCCCGGGGTCATGCCCGACCGCCTCCGGCTCGACGTCGCGTAGCAACCAGGAGGGCGCACCCATGGGCGATGCCACCTCCCACCGCGGCACGGTCGTCATCCTGACTGTCCTGGAGGTGGAGCACCAGGCGGTGCGGGCGCATCCGGCCAACCTGGAGCAGCGGCAACACGCGGCCGGCCGCTCTTCGAGGTCGGCCGGCTGACCGACTCACCATGGATCATCGCCCTCGCCGAGGCCGGGGAGGGAAACCAGGCTGCCGCCGTGCTCGCCGAGCGCGCCATCAGCATGTTCGAGCCCGAGGCGCTGTTCTTCGTCGGCGTGGCCGGCGGATTGAAGGCCGATGTCGGCCTCGGCGACGTGGCCGTTGCCACTCACATCATGCCGAACAGAGTGCGGCTCTCGTGCAGTTGGCCTCCGTGCATATCGATCTGCCCCAGTACGGGGCGACGGCACGGGCCGCGGACGAGGCCATCAGACTCGGCCGGAGGACGGGACGGCCGGAGGATCTGGCGAACGTCCTGCTGATGGCACAGCGCGTGCAACAGCATCTCGGCGACTGGGACGCCGCGCTGTACCTCATGAACGAGGCAATCCTCCACATCCGCGCCACCCACTCCGTTCTGGCGGGCGCCGTGTGGTGGGAGCGGGCGACCATCCTGCGGGGGCTGGGACGCTCCGAAGAGGCGCAGGCGTCGGAAGCGCAGTCGGCCCTTGTCTTCGAAGAACGCGTCGACAGGCGAGAAGGCCTTCCGGACCTCCTGTCCTGACCCACATGGAACTCGCCTCCGGCCTGGCCAAGCGGTCCCACGATTGCCGGCACGCCGGGATCTCGTTCTGGCCGTACTCCGGCGTGGACCCGGCCGAGTGCGCTCGCCGTGCGGGGCAGAGCATTGAGGTCCTCTTCCAGCACTCCACCGCGTCAGCCAAGGAACAGCACCTGCCGGGTAAGTCGGTCATTTGGTCCATGACTGGTCCGGAGGCGCTGGTCAGGAGCGAGACAGCTGTGGGAGGAAGCGGGGGTTTCAACGTTGACCGGCCTCCGCGCTGAGCGGGGCGAGCGCAAGGCGCCTGACGGGTAAAAGACCAGGCCAGGCGCCTTTTCTCGGGCCTTTAGAAGAAGCCCAGCTTCTTCGGCGAGTAGCTCACCAGCAGATTCTTCGTCTGCTGATAGTGGTCGAGCATCATCTTGTGCGTCTCCCGGCCGATCCCGGACTGCTTGTACCCGCCGAACGCGGCGTGCGCGGGGTAGGCGTGGTAGCAGTTGGTCCAGACGCGGCCTGCCTGGATGGCCCGGCCCGCGCGGTAGGCCGTGTTGATGTCGCGGGTCCACACGCCCGCCCCGAGGCCGTACGACGTGTCGTTGGCGATCTTGATCGCATCGTCGAAGTCGTCGAACGAGGCCACCGACACGACGGGCCCGAAGATCTCCTCCTGGAAGACCCGCATACGGTTGTCGCCTTCGAAGATGGTCGGCTGCACGTAGTAGCCGCCCTTCAAGTCGCCGTCGTACTCCGCGCGTTCACCGCCCGTGAGCACCCTGGCGCCTTCCTGCCGGCCGACGTCGATGTAGGAGAGGATCTTCGCCAGCTGGTCACCGGACGCCTGGGCGCCGATCATCGTGTCGGTGTCGAGCGGGTGCCCGGGCTTGATCAGCTCGGTGCGGGCGACCGCCGCGGCCAGGAAGTCCGGGTAGTTGCCGCGCTGGATCAAGCCGCGGGACGGGCATGTGCACACCTCGCCCTGGTTCAGCGCGAACATCGTGAACCCTTCGAGGGCCTTGTCGCGCAGCTCGTCGTCCTTCTCCCACACGTCGTCGAAGAAGATGTTCGGCGACTTGCCGCCCAACTCCAGCGTGACCGGCTTCAGGTTCTCCGCCGCGTACTGCATGATCAGTCGTCCCGTGGACGTCTCGCCTGTGAAGGCGACCTTCGCCACCCGGGGACTGGACGCGAGCGGCTTTCCGGCCTCGGGGCCGAAGCCGTTGACGATGTTCAGCACGCCCGGTGGGAGGAGGTCGGCGACCAGGCTCAGCCAGTAGTGGATGGAGACCGGGGTCTGTTCGGCGGGCTTGAGGATGACCGCGTTGCCTGCGGCGAGGGCGGGCGCGAGCTTCCACGCCGCCATCAGAATGGGGAAGTTCCACGGGATGATCTGCGCGACCACGCCCAGCGGCTCGTGGAAGTGGTAGGCGACCGTGTCGTCGTCGACCTCGCTGAGCGAGCCCTCCTGAGCGCGCACGGCGCCGGCGAAGTAGCGGAAGTGGTCGATGGCCAGCGGGATGTCGGCCGCGAGGGTCTCCCGCACGGGCTTGCCGTTCTCCCAGCTCTCCGCGACTGCCAGCGGCTCCAGGCGGGCCTCCATGCGGTCGGCGATCTTCAGCAGGATGTCGGACCGCTCGGTCGCCGACAGACGGCCCCAGCCGGGCGCGGCCGCATGCGCCGCGTCGAGTGCCGCCTCGACGTCCTCCGCGGTGCCGCGCGCCACCTCGGTGAACGGCTGCCCGTTCACCGGACTCGGGTTCTCGAAGTACTGACCCTTGACCGGGGGTACGTACTCTCCGCCGATGAAGTGGTCGTAGCGCGACTGGTAGGAGACGATCGCGCCCTCGCTTCCGGGCGCCGCGTAACGGGTCATGCTGGATGGCCTCCTTCGGCAGCGCTGCCCGCCGTTGGGCAGCTCTGCGCCGGAGGCTAGGACGGCGGACGTTGCATCCACGTTGCGGTTGTGCTGCGCGGAGGGTGACTCAGGACCGGCGCCGGGGCGCACGCGCGCGAAGGGGGCCGTTCGCCGACTTCTAGGCGTGCTCCCAGCCGTTGGGCGCTGCCAGCTCCGATTCAAGTGCGGACACGCGGGCCCGGACCGCCGCAGTCGGGCGGGCCGTGGCCAGCGCTCGCCACACGTCGAGGTCGTCCTCGCCCCAGGGCGCGTGGGCCCAGTTGGCCAGCAGGTCGGGATCGCGGCGGGCGATCAGTGCCGCGCGCAGGCCGTCGGCGAGACGTCGTCTGTGCCGCACCACCGCCGGTGCCTGAGAGGTGGGGAGGAGCGGACCTGCATAGGCTGTCAGGGCGTGGGTGACCGCGCCGGCCGCCAGCTGACGTTCGACGACGGCGACGTCCGATTCGAGGGGTGTCGTGATCCGGTACGGGCGTGACGCCAGCAGTTCGGGGCCGAGCACCTGACGTAGCCGGGCGAGTTCGGCGCGCAGCGTCACCGGCGTCACAGACTCGTCCTCGTACAGGGCACAGAGGAGCTCCTGGCCGGTCAGGCCTTCCGGGTGGCGGGAGAGCAGGACGAGGATCTCGCTGTGCCGACGGCTGAGCCGGATCCTCCGGCCGCCTGTCGTCAACAGCGCCTCGTCGCGGCCCAGTACGGCCAGTTCTGACCCGCGGGCGCCGGGCCGTTCCGGGGCGAGCAGCGCCAGATGGGACTCCGCCGCTCGTGCCACGGCCTGGACGAAGCCCAGGCTGTGCGGGTGCGCGAGGCCGTCCCCGCCGGTGATGTCCACGGCGCCGAGCACTCGCCCCGTGCGCGGGTCGTGCACGGGGGCGGCCGCGCAGGTCCACGGCTGCACGCGCCGGATGAAGTGCTCGGCTGCGAACACCTGTACCGGACGGTTCATGGCGACCGCCGTGCCCGGCGCGTTCGTTCCGACGGCGCTCTCCGCCCACCGCGCACCCGGCACGAAGTTCATCTGCCCCGCCTGTCTCCGGGTCGATTCATGACCCTCGACCCACAGCAGCCTGCCGTGTACGTCGCACACCGCGAGGAGATGCCGGCCGTCGGAGGCGAATGTTCCCATGAGCTCCCGGAACAGCGGCATCACGCGTGTCAGAGGATGCTCGGCCCGGTAGGCACCGAGGTCACTGTCCGTCAGTTCGATGCTCGCGGTGCCGTCCGGCCTGACGCCGGCCCGCACCGAGCGACGCCATGAGTCGGCCACTACGCCACGCACCGGCCGCGGCACCGTACCGATCTCGGTGAAAGTCTCGTGGGCCCGTTGCAGTATGCGGATGCGCTCGGCAGGGTCGGCCCCTGGTTCCAGGGCCACCCACGGATCGGTCAACGTGGCCTCCCACACAGGATGACGGGCTGGGGACATCGTCGCTCGGAGGGTGTGTGCGGACAACCGTTTCGACCGTGGTCTCCGAAGGGGCGCGCGGTCCGGCCCGGCCACGTCGGCGTGGCGAGTCCGCCGACGTCCCGACTGAGGCCGTCTGGCGTACGAACCCGTGTCGCAGGCCGGGACTCTCCGTCACGCGGTGCGACAGTCTGCATATGATCTCATCGCGAAACGCTGAACTGATCAACGCTCGCAGCTGCCGCCGCCCCCGGGCGGGCACCGCACTCGTCGTTGTGACGGCCGCCGTTTTACTGGGCATCACCACCAGAGCGGAGGCCGTGCCGTCCATTCGGTCCGGGGCCGACTGGGACGCCATCGCCGCGTGCGAGTCCGGGGGCAACTGGAAGGCGAACACCGGAAACGGCCATTACGGCGGCCTGCAGTTCAGGCAGTCCAGTTGGGTCGCGGCCGGCGGTCTGAAGTACGCCCCGCGTGCCGACCTGGCCACTCGCGAAGAGCAGATCATTGTGGCCAAACGCCTGGCGGCCCTGCAGGGAATGTCGGCGTGGGCCTGCGCTTCAGCCGGGTGACGGGGCGTCAGGCGGGACGAGCCGTGTCTCCCGCGGCGACCGCAGGCGGGCGTGCATCCCGGTCGGCGGTCGCCTCCTTCGCCCATGTCTCCAGTCGGCCCGTGAACTCGGCTGCCCGCTCGGCCCAGTCGAGCTCGGCCAGCGCCGCTGCGCGGCCGCGTTCGGCGGTGCCCAGGCGCAGCTGCGTGTCCGCGCGCAGCCGCCGTACCGCGTCCGCGGTCGCCGCCGGGTTCTCGTACGGGACGAGGAGGCCGCAGCGGTGCCGCAGCACCAGGCCGGCCGCCAGGGGAATCGGTGTGGTCACGACGGGGACGCCGTGGGCCATGTACTCGACGACCTTGGTGGGCCGTGAGTGACGGTAGTTGGGCTGGTCGTGCAGGAGGGACAGACCGGCCAGGGCGCCGGAGAGCAGGGCGAGGGCACGGTCGTTGGGCAGGTAGCCGTGCCAGCGCAGGACGCCGTCGCGGTCGGCCTCGGTGAGCGCGCCCCGCACGTCGAGATCGGCCGCCCCCGTCACCTCGACCCGCACGTCCGGACCGAGCAGCCTGGCCGTCTCGATGAGGTCGAGCGCGCCGCGCGCCCGGGACAGATGCCCCAGATAGACGACTCGGTCCGTGCCGGGCGGCTCCGGCGGCTCGGGCGGTACGGTCGCGAGGTTCGGCACCACGGGATGGGGCCGGCGGAAACGCGCCCGGTAGGCGTCCTCGGCGAGCAGCAGCCGCACGTGCCGCTCGGCCAGACGCTCCGCCGCCCGTACCGCCAGCTTCAGCGGCGGCCGCAGAGCCGCCGGCACCCAGCGCTTCATCGCCAGTGCTGCCGCTGTGTCCTCGTGCACGTCCCACACGGTCACCGGGGCCCGGCCGCCGCGCCGCCACCGGCGCAGTGTGCCGGGCAGGGCGAGCAGCAGTTCCGGGTCGTGCAACAGCACCACGTCCGCCTCCGCTCCGCGCTCGGCCAGCAGGGCCCGCGCCGCGCGCAGCGCCGCGCGGCGGTCGCGTCCGGCGGCTCGGGGGAGGTCCACGCCCTCGACATCCGGGCGCGGTTCCACTCCGCGGGCGGTGAACGGTGCGGCGTACACGACCCGGTGGCCGCGCTCCGTCAGGGCGGCGATCTCCCGGTGCAGTATCCGCGCATCCTCGGGATGGTGGACGACGGTGACCACGAGTATCCGCATCAGAGCAGCACCTTTCGGCTCCGCGTTCGAACAGGGCCCGCTACAGCACCTCGACCCCGGGCCGGAATATCCGCCCCCGGGTGTCGAACAGCAGGCGGGCCGCGTCGGAGAGGGCGGGCAGGTCGTAGGAGGAGTGGTCCTGGAGGAGGATCGTCAGGTCGTGGTCGCGCAGGGCGGCCATCAGGTCGTCGACGCGGGGGACGGGCACGTCGTCGACGCACCACTCGCGGACATGGGGGTCGTGGAAGGAGACCTCGGCCTCCCGCTGCCGCAACAGCCGAGCCACCGGCACGGCCGGGGTCTCCCGCTGGTCGGCGACGTCGGGCTTGTAGGTGACCCCGAGCAGCAGCACGCGAGAGCCGTGCAGGGGACGGCCGGCGGTGTTGAGGAGGTCCTGGGCGCGGCGTACGACGTACTCCGGCATCCGCCGGTTGATCTCCTGGGCCAGTTCGACGAACCGGAACTCGTAGCCGAGCGAGGAACGCACCTTGTACGACAGGTAGTTCGGGTCGATGGGAATGCAGTGCCCGCCGACTCCGGCGCCCGGCCGGAACGCCTGGAAGCCGAACGGCTTGGTGCTCGCGCAGCGGATCGCGTCCCACAGGTCGACGCCCAGCTCATGGCTGATGACGGCGAGTTCGTTGACGAGGGCGATGTTCACGTGCCGGTAGGTGTTCTCCAGCAGCTTGGCCATCTCGGCCTCGCGGGTGCCCTTCGCCTGGACGACCGTGTCGACGAGCTTGCCGTAGAAGGCGGCCGCGCGCGCCGCGCACGACGGGGTGCAGCCGCCGACCACCTTGGGTGTGTCGCGCAGCCCGTGCCCGGTGTTGCCGGGGTCGATGCGCTCCGGTGAGAAGGCGAGGGCGAAGTCCGCTCCGGCCCGCAGCCCGGACTCCTGCTCCAGCAGCGGTCGTACGACTTCTTCGGTGGTGCCCGGATAGGTGGTGGACTCCAGTACGACGAGCTGTCCGGGCCGCAGCCGGCCCGCCACCGTGTGGACGGCAGCCGTGACGGCGCTGAGATCGGGCCCGCCGTCCCCGTTGAGCGGGGTCGGCACGCAGATCACCACGGTCTGGGCGCGGGTGAGACAGCCGTCGTCGGTGGACGCGGTGAAGCCGGCCGCCAGCATCCGGCGGACGTCGTCGTCGGACACGTCGTCGATGTGGGAGCGTCCGGCGTTGAGCCCCGCCACCACGCGGGGGTCCCGGTCGAGCCCCACGACTCTCAGGCCGACCGTCGCCGCCTCCCGCGCGAGCGGCAGCCCGACGTAGCCGAGCCCGATCACCGCGAGTTCGACGGTGCCGGCCTGTGGAACTTCCCCGAGCTGTTCGCTCTCGTCCCCGAGCGGTTCGGTCTGGTCGACCTGCATAGGTGTTCTCCTCGCCCCGTGGCGGACACGGATCTGAGGTCGTGGTCGGGCCGGGTTCGCGCCTCAGAGGCAGCCGAGGGCGCGGTACGCCTCGCGGGTCGTCGAGGCGACCCGCGTCCAGGTGCGGTCGCGCGCGACGATCTCGCGTGCGGCCGTCCCCCATTCGGGCCGTTTTTCACTGTAAAGGAGGAATTCGATTGCCTCTGCCCAGGCCTGAGGGGATCCGCCTGAGATGAGCTGTCCGGTTGCTCCCGGCTTGACGAGCTCTCTGAGTGCGGGGAGATCGCTGGCAGCCACCGGCAGACCGCTCGCCATCGCCTCGACCGGCTTGAGCGGCGTCACCAGTCGGCAGACGCGCTCATCGGTGCGCGGCACCGCGAACACGTCCAACACCGCGTGGAAATCCCGTACTTGGGCATGCGGCACCCGACCGGTGAACAGGGCCGTCCCGTCGGTGAGACCGAGTCGGCCGGCCAGCCGCTGCAGCGCCGCGCGCTCCGGCCCGTCGCCCACGATCAGCAGCCGCAGCGGCACGCCGCGACGCCTCAGCTCGGCACCCGCATGGAGCAATGTGCCGATTCCCTCGTGTGGAGTAAGACTGCTGACCGTGCCGACGACGAGGTCGTCCGGCGCGATGCCGAGCCGGGCCCGCAGCGGCGCCCCGTCCGGCAGCGGGGCCAGGAACTCCTCGTCCACCGCGTTCGGCACGATCAGGACCCGCTCCTCGGGCACCCCGCGCGCCACGATCTCCGCCTTCATCGCCGCGCCCAGCGTCAGCACCACGTCCGCCTCGCGCATGCAGTGCGTCTCCAGGTCGCGCCTGGCCCGGTACGTCGGGTCGTCGCAGGTCCGCCCCGGCGCCTGCGTCAGCCAGGTGTCCTCCAGGAAGCCACGCACCTCGTAGACCACCGGCAGCCCGTAGGCCTCGCGCAGGGCGAGTGCCACCCGCCCGTTGCCGTGGTCGGTGGCCGGGTGCAGCACGGCGGGCCTCAGCCGCTCCACCAGCCGGCCCGCCAGCTCGGCGTTGCGGGCCAGCACCGCCGCCTGCCCGTACGGCAGCCAGGGCGGCAGCAGCCGGTGCTGCGGCACGCCGCCCACCGTCTGCAGCGGGCGGGCGTCCAGCACCCCCTGCGCCACCGGGAACCCGATCCGTGTCACCACGTGCGGATCGAGTCCGGCCGCCCGCTGCGCCTCGGCGATCTTCTGGGTGCGCACGGTGTAGCCGGCGTGCTTGAACGGCAACCCGTTGGTCACCAGATGAAGCACCCGACCCGGCACGGGCCGGACCGTGCGGGCGGTCGGGGCGGGCACCCGTCCCCCGGACGGAGCAGCGGTCGGCCCCGCCGTCCGGGCGCGGTCGGCGAGCCGTCGTTCGAGCGGCCGTACCCGGCGCCGCACGGGCGGCGGCAGCAGCCGTACCCCGAGCAGCGCCGCCCGGGCGGGGTCGTGGCGCAGTTCGCCCCAGGCCACGGATGCGGCCAGACTGAGCGCACGGGGGATATGGCAGGACATGCCGTCACGGTAGGCGGAAGAGCGGAGAACGTACGACATGAACGGCCGCGTACTCCACGTCGTCGGCACCCGACCGAACTTCGTCAAGGCCGCACCCGTTGTCGCCGCGCTGCGCGCGGCGGGCTGCGACCAGGTCCTCGTGCACACCGGTCAGCACTACGACGAACGGATGTCGGACATCTTCTTCCGGCAACTCGGCCTGCCCGAGCCGGACACCGACCTCGGCGTCGGCTCCGGCAGCCACGCGGGGCAGACGGCCGATCTGCTCATCGCCCTGGAGGGTGAGCTGTCCGCGCGGGATCCCGCCCTCGTGATCGTGTACGGAGACGTCAACTCGACGCTCGCCGCCGCCCTCGTCGCCGCCAAGCTGGGGATGCCCGTCGCCCATGTGGAGGCCGGCCTGCGCAGCTTCGACATGACCATGCCGGAGGAGATCAACCGGCGTCTGGTCGACCAGCTGGCCGAGCTTTTGTTCGTCACCAGCCCCGAGGCGGTCGGCCATCTCGCCCGGGAGGGCGTCGACCCCGGGCGCGTCCATCTCGTCGGCAATCCCATGATCGACACTCTGCTCACCCATCTGGGCCACTTCGACCCGGCCGCCGCCCGTGCCGCGTACGCGCTGCCCGAGACCTACGGCGTGGTCACGCTGCACCGCCCCGCCAACGTCGACGACCCCGAGGCGGCCAAGGCGGCCGCCCGCGCCCTGACCGAGGCGGCCCGGCTCGTCGACCTCGCCGTGCCACTGCACCCGCGCGGCCGGGCGGCACTCGGCGCCGCGGGCCTCGACGGCGCACCCGGCGTCCACATCCTCGAACCGCTCGGCTACGTCGAGTTCATGAGCCTCGTACGAGGAGCCACCGCCGTGATCACCGACTCGGGCGGCGTACAGGAGGAGACCACCGTCCTGGGCGTGCCGTGCCTGACCCTGCGCACCACGACGGAGCGCCCGGTCACGGTGACCCACGGCACCAACCGGCTCGTCGGGCACCGCGAGCTGGTGCCCGCCCTGCGCAAGGTGCTGGACGGCGGGCAGCCGGCACCCGAAGAGGGCCCCCCGCTCTGGGACGGACGGGCGGGCGCCAGGATCGCCGCCGTCGTCACCCGCTGGCTGGACCACCATGTCTGAACGCACGCACGCCTACTGGGACACCCGCCACCGCGACCACGACGACCTCGCATCCGGCGGGCACATCGGCCTGGACCGGGCGGGCAACGAGATCTTCTACGCGTTGCGGCTCGGCACCCTGCTCCCCCTGATCGGTGACCTGGCCGACGAGTCGGCCCCGCTGTTCGTGCTCGACGCGGGCTGCGGCAAGGGACACTTCGCCCGCGCCCTGGCCCGGTGCGGCCACCGCGTCGACGCCTTCGACGCCAGTGAGGAGGCCGTCGCACACGCCCGCGCCGAGGGCGGCGGTCCGCGCTACGCCGTCGCCACCCTGGACGAGTGGCGCAGCCCCTGGCCGTACGACGTCGTGCTCTGCATCGACGTCCTCTTCCACGTCCTCGACGACCAGGACTGGGCGGCCGGACTGCGCAACCTCGCCTCCCTGGTCCGGATCACCGGACGGCTGATCCTCACCGACGAGGACATCCGGACACGCAGACCCCGCGGTGACTACATCCTGCACCGCCCGACCGCCGAATACGCCGACGAGCTCCAACGCCTCGGCCTGCGGCACACCCGGTTCACCCCGTACGGCTTCCGCGAGAACGAGGTCGGCTTCCACGTCTTCACAAGGACCCGCTGATGCGCCTGACCGATCTGCTCCACCCCCACCTCGACGGCGTCACCACCGTCATGGACGCGACCGACGGCGGGCTCAACCTGGAGCCCTACCTCCACCTCCCCGACGGTGTCGCCCTGCGCCACGGCGAACAGGCCGTGGGCGAAGGGGAGTTGGTCCTTCTGTCCTACGGCCCCGACCCCGCGCTGCACGGCACCGAGGCCGACTGCCTCGCCGTACTGCAACGCATGCGCCCCGGGGCCCGCGGCCTGATCGTCCTCGGCCACCGAGGGCCCGAACTGCCCTACCACCGGCTCCTCGACGCCCTGGTGACCCACCACTGCCAGGTGCTGCGCGCCGCACCGCTGGACTACGTGCACCTGCACGCGGGCGCGGTGTTCGCCCGCACCGACGAACTGCTGCCACCCCACGACTGGTTCGGCCGTCCCGTCCCGTCGGAAGGCTTCGCCACCGCGCTGCGGATCGCCGACGAGTACATCCTCGCCGACCTGGTCTCACGGTCACTGCGGGCCCGGGTGCTGGACCTGGAACGCACCCTCGAGGAGGCGGAAGACGCCCGGGGTCCCGCCCACCAGGACGGGCTCGCCGAGCGCCTCGCCGCCGCCGTACGGGAGAAGGAGCAGCTGGCGGCCACGCTGCGCGGCAGCCGGGAACGCATCGGCGTCCTCGAGGCGCGCGTGGCCATGCTCGAGGGCTCGACCTCGCTGCGGGTGGGCAGGGCGCTGGTGTCCGCGGCGCGGTCGCCCCGACGCGGGGCGGCACGGCTGCCACGGGAGCTGTACGGGCTGTGGCGGGGGCGAGCCCGCACACGTTCCGCGCCCCCGCACACCGCACCGCAGGCGGCCGCGCGGGAGGCGGCACCGGACGGGAGGCTCCACCTCGCCCACCGCGCCTTCGCCTCCACACCCCGCGACCGGTTGGTGATCGCCGGAGTGCTCACCGACTCCACCGCCGCGGACTTCGCGGCGGACGCCGTGGTCAACCGGGCACTGCCGCACGACGGGCGGCTGATCGTGCAGCGCACCGACCCGGACGCCCTGGTCGTCCAGCTCAGCGCCTGCACGGGCGACGGGCCCTGGTCGCTCACGGGCACCGGACTCGCCCCCGACCTGGACCGGAAACTGGCCGAACTGCTCACCGAGGCAAGGGCGGCCGGCCGCTCCTGCGTACTGTGGCGGGACGGCCCGGCATCGGCGGCCTCCGGGCTCACGCGGCTCGCCTGGGACGCCGTCCTCGACACCGACACCGGTGTGCGGCTCGCGAGCCTTGACCCGGTAGCGGACGGCAGACAGCGACTGCGCGAGGTGTTCCGGACGGACAGCACCCGAGTGCGCCTGTCGGAGCTGGCGCGACGGGTCGGCGCCCCCGCAGATCCGCTGGCCGAACGCCGCATCTGTGTGCTGGCCGCCCCACAGGACCGGGCCGACGTCGCCCGGCTCGCCGCCCAGGTGCTCGGCCAGGTGCACCGGCCGGCCGAGGTCGTCGTACCCGATCCCACCGGACTCGACGAACTCACCGCCGCCGGCGTGACCGTACGCACCGGCGAGCCCCTCGCGCCGTGGGTGGCCGACTGGACGGACCCGGCCGAGGACCGCCCCGACACCCTGCTGCTCGACCTGATGTGCGCCCAGGAGTACTCCGGCGCCGACGCCGTGGGCAGCACACTCGCCGCCGACGACTACACCTTCGTACCCGAACTGCGCCCGCTGCTGGTGCGCCGGTCGCTGCTGACGTCCGGTGTGCCGCCCGAGCTGTGGGCGCGTCAGGGGCACCGTCTGTTCGCCTGGTGCGGGAAGGAGCCGACATGAGCCGGACGCTGAACGCGATCGTCTACGGCGACGTCGACCTCAATCTCATCGACGGCTCCGCGGTCTGGGCCCAGTCGACGGTGCAGGCACTGTCGCGGGCGGGCTGCCGGGCCAGGCTCGTCCTCAAGGCGCCCGTGCGCACCGAGCGGTTGATCGACCCGCTGGCCGGGCTGCCCGGGGTCACCGTGGTCCGCCCGTACGAGGAACGGCTGCTGCCCGGGCAGGCCGACCGGCCGCTGTCCCCCGTGCAGGCATCGCAGGTACTCGCCGGTCTCGACGAGAGCGAGCCCTGCGACCTGCTGGTGCTGCGCGGCCGCAGACTGGTCGCGCGCGTGGTCGCGGACGGCCGTTTCGAGGGACGGATCTGGGCCTACCTCACCGACATCCCGCAGTCGGCCGCCGAGATGACCGAGGAGACCCGCGCGGAGCTCGCCCGCATCGCCGACGCCTCCCAGCGACTGCTCTGCCAGACCGAGGAGTTGCGCTGCCTCCTGGAGACCTGGGTGCCCGAGGCCTGCGGCAAGTGCGTGCTCAGCCCGCCCGCCGTGCCCGAGCCCGGCTTCCCGGTGCCGGAGCACGAGCGCCCGCACGACCCCTTCCGGCTCGTCTACACCGGCAAGTTCGCACCCCTGTGGAACACCCTGCCCATGACACGTCTGCCGTCCCTGCTCGCCGAACGGGGCGTACGGTCGGAGCTGCACACCGTCGGGGACAAGATCCACGACGACCGTGCCCACCCCGACTTCCGGACCGCCATGACCCGGGCGCTGGACGGCACGCCGGGCGTCGAGCACCACGGAGGGCAACCCCGCGAGGAGGCCATGCGTATCGCCGCCGACTGCGACCTCGGCCTCGGCTGGCGCGAGCCGGTCCTCGATGCGAGCCTCGAACTGTCCACCAAGGTCCTGGAGTTCGGTGCCCTCGGACTGCCCGTCGTCCTCAACCGCACGCCCGCCCACGAGGCGCTGCTCGGCGCCGACTACCCGCTCTACGTGCCCGGGCGCGCCGGACTCGACGACGCCGTCGAGGTGATCGTCCGTGCCGTGCGCGAGCCGGAGGTCAGGCGTCTTGCCGCCGACCGCTGCCGGGACGTGGCCGCGCGGTACACGCTCCAGGCCGCCGCTGACCGCTGGCGCACCCAGCTCGACCAGGCCTTCCCCGCGGCGCCGCCCGCGGTGGCCGCCCGGCCGCGGCCGCTGCGGCTCGGCGTCGCGGGCCACGACCTGAAGTTCCTCACCCGGCTCCTCGACCATTTCCGCGCGCTGCCCGGCCTCGACGTACGTATCGACGCCTGGCCGGCGCTCGCCCGCCACGATCCGGCCGCGAGCCGGGAACTCGCCGACTGGGCCGATGTGGTGGTCGTCGAGTGGTGCGGTCCGGCCGCCGTCTGGTACAGCCGCCACAAGCGGCAGGGCAGCCGGCTCATCGTCCGGCTGCACCGCTTCGAACTCGACGCCGCCTGGCCGCGGCAGGTCGACATCGACGCGGTCGACAAGGTGATCTGCGTCAGCTCCTACTACGCCCGCCGCACCCTGGAGCACACGGGCTGGCCGGAGTCGAAGGTCACGGTCGTCCCGAACTGGGTGGACACCGACCAGCTCGACCGCCCCAAGGCGCCCGGCGCCCGCTTCCGACTGGGCATGATCGGCATCGCGCCCCGCCGCAAACGCCTCGACCTCGGCCTCGACGTCCTCGAGGCGCTGCGCGCCCGGGACCGCCGCTGGCATCTCTCGGTCAAGTCCAAGCCGCCCTGGGAGTACTGGTGGATCTGGAACAAGCCCGAGGAACGCGCCCACTACGACGCCGTACTGCGCCGCATGCAGACCTCGCCGCTGCTCGACGGGGCGGTGGTCTTCGACGAGTTCGGGGCGGACGTGGCGAGCTGGCTGAGACGCGTCGGAAATGTGCTGTCCACCAGCGACGACGAGAGCTTCCACCTCGCCCCGGCCGAGGGCATGGCCTCCGCCGCCGTCCCCGCCCTGCTGCCGTGGCCGGGGGCGGACGAGATCTACGACCGGCGGTGGATCCACCAGGACCCGGAGGCGATGGCGAACGCCCTCGCCGCGCTGGGGGAGGACGGCTGGCGGGACGCCGGGCAGCTGGCCCGTACACAGGTGCGGGAGGAGTTCTCACTGGAGCGGGTCGCCCGGGACTGGACGGAACTGCTGGTGTCCCGCTGACGGCAGCCGCAGTTGCCGCGGCCCCGTACGCGACCGCGTGAGCCAGGCCGGCCTCACCGGGGTTTTGTGACCCGGAACGCGAACTGGCCGCAGAAAGTGAGCTTGCGCAGGTTCACCAGGGCCGTCCGCCGCCTGGTGCGCACCGCCCAACCGTCGATCTCGGCGTTGAGCGGGGACTCCTCGTTCCAGTACCGCCCGTACTCCGCCTTCCGCTCGCCGTGGTAGGTCCGCATGATCAGCGTCACCCCGTCCAGGGAGGGCCGGATCTCCTCCAGGGCGAGCCCGGACTCCTCGAGCAGCACCCGGAATCCGTACGGCGTGTAGTTCCACAGGCTGAAGGAGTGGTACGGCTCGAACTGCGACGTGCTGCCGATGAACAGCCCGCCCGGCCGCAGCACCCGGCCGACCTCCGCCAGCAGGTCCCGCGGGTGCGAGACGTGCTCGAAGACCTGGTGCGAGTAGATCAGCGGCACGCTGTCCGAGGAGAACGGCAGGTGGACGCCGTCGAAGTGGACCACCGGGTCGCCGCCGGGCCGACGCTGCGAGGCTTCCGGAGAGTCGCGGATGTCGACTCCCACCCACCGCACCTTCGGATCGTGTCTCCTGAACAGTGCGGCAGACGTGCCCCGCCCGCACCCCAGATCGACCACCTGGTCCGGCGCGCCCGGCGAGCTCATGACCTCGTCGAGGTAGTAGCGCGAAGTGACCTGGCGGGCGTGGTCGTCGGGGATGCAGTCGTGCATGAGGTCCCACAGGGTCGCCATGCCCAGAGGCTAGGGACGTGCCGCACCCGCGGACCAGGATCCGGCCGGTGGTTCGCGGCAACCGCCACCCGTAAGGCGTGACGGCCATGCTGCCGCCGCCTGGCAAGCAGCCGGTCTGCGGCGGATCGCCCGGCGTCAGGCGGCGGCCGGGTCGTCGACCTCGGCGGGGATGCGTTGCCTTTCGTAGCGGAGGGCCGCACCCGTCGCGACGGCACCGAGGCCCTCCCACAGGCCCACGCCCAGGAAGGCGGTCGGCGCTCGGTCGCTGATCACAGCGAGGGTGAAGACCGTGCAGGTGAGCAGGCGGAAGGGGACAGTCCAGCGGAAGAATGCCGTCCAGTCGGAGAGCGAGGCCAGCACGTAGTACACGCCCATGTTGAGCGCCGCCATGGAGGAGGCGGTGAGAAAGGCCGGAGTGTGGTCCGCCTCCGCGCGCGTACCCGCTACGGGTGTAAGGCCCATGAGGGTGAGCAGGGCATCCGGGGCGATCAGCCCCACCGCGCCCATGGCGGCGGCGAGAACACCGAAGACGGCTATGGTCCAGCCGGGGAGGGAGCGGGGAAGAAGGTGCACGAAGTCCTCCGTGTGCCAAGGGAAGTTGACGCCTGAAGCACCCTTGCATACCCACATCGTCCTTCAACCGTGGTCGGGTCGGTCAGGCCCTCGGCCACCGAACCACGGCACACTGAAGACATGAACGCAGACGACCGGAGCCTGCTGGCCCGGGCACGCGTGGCGACCAGACTTCCCGCCCAGAACCTGGACCGGGCTCGCCGGTTCTACGCCCAGCGGCTCGGCCTCGAGCCCGTCGACGAACGGCCCGGTGGACTGCTGTACCGGTGCGGCGGCGTGGACTTCGTGGTGTTCCAGTCGACGGGTGCCTCTCCCGGAACCTTCACCCAGATGGCATGGGAGGTCGACGACATCGACACCCTCGTGTCGGAGCTCGAACGGCGCGGCGTGGTGTTCGAAGAGGTCGACGTACCCGGGTTGCGCACGAGGGACGGGATCGCCGAGGTCGAAGGCAACTATCCGAGCAAGGGCGCACGTGGCGAACGGGCAGCCTGGTTCCGGGACAGCGAGGGGAACCTGCTGGGAATCGGTGAGCCGGTCGTCTGACAGGACCGCCGACCAGCCTCTCCGGCACCCGCCACGCTGATTTGTTACGCAGACATGGAGCGCCGGCGAAGCTGTCATTGCAGCGGTGGCAAACCCGACGCCCGCTCGTTGACCGCTTTTGACGTACGGCCGGCTTCGTCGGCATGCGGACCTGGCCCGGCTCTTCGCGTCGCTGGATCACCTCAGCGGGGGACGCGCCGGATGGAACATCGTCACCACCGGAGCGCCGCAGGCCACTGCGGCCGACCACACCTCCACGGTCCTGACCTGGTGCGACGCCACGGCCGAGACCATCGCGGTGGCCGGAGCACCAACCCAGGTCACCAACAGCCGCACCTGGGGCATCGCCTGGCTCACGGCGGGCTACCGGGGCGGCTGCCGGTCCGTCTCGGTGCCCCGCCGTTCGGCCGCGGTCATCAGCACCACCGACACGGCGTGCCTGCGGAATGGCCGGACATCGCTCTGGCCCCCCGATGCCTGGATGCGTACGCTGCGAGCGCTCCCGGCATGCACAGGTTGTCCACAGTTTCTCCTTGGAGGGAATTGACATGTGCATGTCTGCAAACTGCATGGTCGCCACCCCCCCGCACGGAAGTACCAGAAGGGAGAACCATGGCTGCTGGGCTGCTCCTGAGCAGTGCGATCGCCGCTCTGTTCGCCACCGCGGTACCCGCACAGGACCCGTCGTCCGGGTTCGTCGACCCGCCCCCGGACCGGATCGTCATCAAGATCGCCACGGTGAATGGCTCCGGCTGCCCGCAGGGCACCGCCGCCGTCGCCGTCTCCGCGGACAACACGGCCTTCACGGTGACATACAGCGAATACCTCGCTCAGGTCGGCGGCAATGCCGACCCCACGGCGTTCCGCAAGAACTGCCAGCTCAACCTGGTCGTGCATGTGCCGCAGGGCTTCACGTACGCCATCGCCAGCGCCGATTACCGGGGCTTCGCCTCGCTCCAGCCCGGTGCCAGTGGCGTTCAGCGGGCCTCGTACTACTTCCAGGGCTCCTCGGACACGGTCTTCAAGAACCACCCCTTCAGCGGCCCCTACAGCGACAACTGGCAGGCCACCGACACCACCGACTGGGCCCAGCTGGTCTGGGCGCCGTGCGGTGTGCAGCGCAACTTCAACATCAACACCGAGCTGCGGGTCAGCGCCGGCACCTCCGACCCCGCCAGGAGCAGCTTCATGACGATGGACTCGACCGACGGGGACATCAGCACCGTGTATCACCTGGCGTGGAAGGAGTGCCCCAACTCCTGATGCCGCCTCCCCGGTGGGCGGCAAGCGCCGCCCACCGGGGCTCGATCCCAGGCCCCCCGACTGCCTGCCTCACCCGATCGGCGGCATCACCGCGCGCTGCGGGCACGCCCGCACTAGCGTGGATCCCGGACGCGCCGCAGAACTTCGAGCGGCGGGCCATGCGTTGGTGGTCCAAGGCAAGACGTCCCGCTCCCCGCGGGAAGATGCAGGTGCAAGGCCTGCCCAACGCTCGACTGACGACCCCGGCTCCTGCATCTGTGCAAGGGCCGGGGCTGTTTCGGCGGTCGGGGGAGGGGCCGCGGCCCTGATGTGCGAAGCGTGTGCCGGGGACCGGACGGATCAGGCCCGCCCATGCGCTTCCTGCGAGCGTCGTGACAGGGCGTCGAAGACGACCGCGGCAAAGAGCACTCCGCCCGTGATCATGAACTGGACGGCAGTGTGGATGTCCGTGATCGCCATGCCCGAGGCGATCGACTGGATGACCAGCATGCCAAGCACCGCGGACCAGGTCGTGCCGCGTCCTCCGAACAGGCTGGTGCCACCGATGACGGCGGCTGCGATGGCATTGAGCAGCAGGACACTCGAACCTGAGCTCTGGCTCACCGAGGTGATGCGGGAGGCCAGGAACAAGCCGCCGATCGCGGCCATGGTGCCCGAGACCGCGAGCACGGCCGTCTGCACCCGCATCACCCTGAGGCTGGCGCGGCGGGCCGCCTCGACGCCGCCGCCGAGTGCGTAGACCTGCCGCCCGTAGTGCGTGTGGCGGAGAACGATGTCGAGACCGGCCACCACCACGAGGAAGACCAGCAGGGCGAGCGGCAGACCCTGGAACTGGTTGAGCAGATACGCGGCGGCGAACGCGATCACAGCCATTGCTCCCGTGCGCACCGCGATTCCCCGCAGTGAACGGTGCGGCATACCGACGGCCTTGCGGCGGCGCATGTCCTGGTAGGGCACGAGGAAGACAAGGCCCGCGCCGACCGCCGCCGCCGCGTAGGCGGCGGCGTCGTTGGTGAAGTAGTAGCTGGTCAGCTTGGCGACGAGCCCGTTCTCGTCGAGGTTGACGGTGCCGCTGGTCCCGAGGATGTAGAGCATGAGGCCGTTCCAGGTGAGCAGCCCCGCGAGTGTGACGACGAAGGCCGGCACCCGGGTCCTGGCGAAGGAGAAGCCCTGGACGGTGCCCGCCGCGGTACCTGCCAGCACCGCGAGGATGAGGGCGAGCCATTCCGGCACACCGTTGTTCACGTTCAGAACGGCGAAGACAGCCGCCGCGAGGCCGCTGATCGAGCCGACCGACAGGTCGAGCTGACCGAGCAGCAGCACGAAGACGATACCGACCGCGATCAGACCCGTACCCACGATGTCCACGCTGAGATTGGACAGGTTCCGGGGCGAGAGGAAGTTCTGGTTGAGGGACTGGAAGACGATCCAGACTGCGGCAAGAACCAGGACGACGGGGAGCGAGCCCAGTTCACCGGCGCTCAGTTTGCGCCGGAGGACGGCCACCCAGCCCTCCACAGCACGGGCGACGGCCCGCCCGGCGTGCGGAGGCGGGGCCTCGGCGGTGGGTGCGGCGGGGGCGGCCCGCGTGTTGTCCGCCATGGTGCGCAGTCCTTTCACCACACCGCGTCCCGGGTGGCCGGCCGGCGGGGCACGTTCTCGGTGGCACCGGTGATGGAGGAGATGATCTGTTCCTGGGACGCGGTGTTCACGTCGAAGAAGCCGTTGTTGCGACCGAGCCGCAATACGGCTGCTCGGTCCGCGAGAGCTTTGACATCGCCCATGCTGTGGCTGATGAGCAGTACTCCCACGCCGCTGTCCCGCAGGTGGTCGACGAGGTCCAGCACCTCGGTGGTCTGCTCGAATCCCAGAGCTGCCGTGGGTTCGTCCAGGAGGAGAACGCGTGGGCCGCCGAGGAGTGAGCGAGCGATGGCGACCGTCTGGCGTTGGCCGCTGGACAGTGAGACGACGGGGGCGCGCAGATCGGGGACGTTCTTGGTCAGGCGTTCCAACAGACGCCTGGTGCGGCGCTCCATCTCCATCTCGTCGAGGAATCCGAACCTGCGGATCTCCCGTCCGAGGAACACATTGCCGACGACGTCGAGGTTCCCGCACAGCGCCAGGTCCTGGTAGACGGTGGCGATGCCGAGGTCCCGGGCGTCGTGGGGGCGCCTGATGTGGACCGTCCCGCCCTCCCACTTGATCACGCCCTTGTCCGCCGGGGCGACGCCGGAGATCACTTTGACCAGGGTGGACTTACCGGCCCCGTTGTCGCCGAGGAGAGCGACGACCTGGCCGGCGTGAATCTCCAGCTCGATGTCCGTGAGGACCTCGACGACACCGAAGCGCTTGCACACCCCGTGCAGTGCCAGCAAGGGGGGAGCCGGCACGGAAACCATCTCCTTCCGGAGCCCGGACCAGGTCGGAACCGGCGCGTCAGGTCAGCCCGGCCTTGTTGCAGGCGTCCGTGAGTTGGGGGGTGCAGATCTGCTGGACGGTGTACACGCCGTCCTTCACCACGGTGTCCTTGATGTTGTCGACGGTCACGGATACCGGCGTGAGCATGACGGCCGGAACCGTCTTCCCACTGCTCGTCCTCACTGTGTCCTTGGCAACTCGGTCCAGACTTTCACCGCGGGCCGCGGCCACGGCCATCGCTGCACCGGCGGAAGCCTGGGGAGCGAACGGCTTGTAGACGGTCATGTACTGATCGCCGCTGACGATATGCCGCAACGCTCCGAGCTCGGCGTCCTGCCCGGTGACGGGCGGCAGCGGGGTGACCTTGTTGCTTTTGAGGGCGGAGATGCTGCCGGCGGCGAGGCTGTCGTTGGCGGCATAGACCCCGTCGATGTTCTCGGCGCCGAGGGCGGAGATGGCGCCGGACATGTTCGTGTTCGCTGCCTCCGTCCTCCACTGGTGTGTGTCGTACGCCTTGCCGATCCTCACCCTCTCGTCGAGCACGGACAGTGCGCCCTGCTTGAACGAGATCGCGTTGGGGTCGCTGGAATCGCCGTTCATCATGACGATCTGGCCGCCGTCCGCCCTGTCGCCCATGGCTGTCAGCAGTGCCGTGCCCTGGAGCCTGCCGACCTCCTCACCGTCGAAGGTGACGTAGCCCGAGATCGGGCCCTCCACAAGGCGGTCGTAGGCGATCACCGCGATGTTCGCGTCGTCGGCCTTCCTGACCGCCGAGCCCAGCGAGGTGGCATCGACAGCCACGAGCAACATCGCGTCCACGCCCTCGGTGATCATGGCGTCCACCTGTTGCTGCTGAGTGGCCACATCGTTCTTGGCGTTGGCGGACTCGACCGTGCAGTCGCCGCACAACTCCTTGATCTTCATCTCTATCAAGGGCCTGTCGTGCATCTCCCAGCGGGCAGTGGCGGCGTCCGGCAGCAGCACACCGATCGTCGGCGCGTTCGCGTCGCCGTCACCGGCGCCCGGCCCGCATGCCGCAAGAGCAAGGGCCGCCGAGACGGCGGTCAGGGCGATGGCCGCGTCCCGTGTCCAGGCCTTCATGTGAGAGACCTCCAACGGGTTCCCGGTGCCGCGCCATGCCGCGCGCGTAGGACGTCGACGCGTGTGCATCGCGGCGTCAAGGCTTCGTCCGCAACTCGGCCGGGCCGCACGGTGAAGGGCCCGACGGGACAGGCCTCGCCGGGTCGGAGCGCCACGTCGGCGCGGAACGGCCCGGGCGGTCGCAAAGCGACGTCGGCCACCCCGGCGGGGTGGGGCCTCGGCCCGACCGGCCCGGCACCGGCGGCTACCTCTTCGAGCATGACGACATCGGCCTCCTCGTCATGCCACGCGTACGTGGGACGCACCGCGTGGAAGTGGCGAGACGGCCACGTCGTCAGTGTGACACCGGCCGCGGTGATCTGCGAACGCAGGGAAACGGCCGTCGATACTCGGCGCAGGCCGCCCCGGACACCCGGCTGTACTGCCGGGCTGGGACCGGTGACCCGGGCGGCCAGGCCTGCGACGATGGCAGTCAAGACAACATGTCCGGTTGATCCGCATATGTGATTCTGGAGCGTGACTGCCCCGAGCTTGTCGGCATCTGCGGCACGGACGGGAGGTAGGTGGCGGACATGCCTCATGACGGCTCTGCCCGGGTCGGCGCCACTGAGCTGCGGGCATCCGGGACCGGCGCCGCGGGCACAGGTTCTCCGCCTCCGGAGCCGGCGGCCGCCATGAGCGATCGGGCCCTGACGTTCGCCGCAGCGGGGCTGGCAGCGGTCTATGTGCCCGGTACCGGGAGCGAAGAGCTGCGGTTGGTGGAAACGGCCGGATGCGCCCCTTCCCGTTACCGGCTGCCGGAGTCTTTGCCCCTGTCCGGTGACTCACCTGCGGCGCACGCCTTCCGAACCGACCGGCCTGTGTGGCTGAACTCCGCCGAACTCGCCTCCTGCTCCGAAGGCGGGCCGACACCGCGGCCGTCGGAGGCGTCGCTCGGCGCGCTGCCGCTCCGGACGGGGAGCACGCGGCTGGGCTGCCTCGTCGTCCTGGGGAGTTCCGCGGGCGGCTTCGATGCCGAGCAACGGCGATTCCTGGAGCGCTACGCCGACGCCGTCGTCGGCGTGCTCCAGGCCGGGACCGACCGCGCCACGCCGTCGTCGCTGCTCAGTCCCGCCCTGCGGAGTCTGCGCGTCGGCTCCTTCGTCCTGGTGCCGGACACGGGCCTGATCGAGGCGGACGAGACCCTGCTGGAGCTGGTCGGCATCGCGCCGGACGACTTCGACGGCAAGGCGGAGACCCTGCTCGCGCATGCCCTCCCGGAGGACATGCACGCGCTGATGTCGGTCCTGGAGCCGTCCACCCAGCCGTCCGTTCGGCGGGAGCTGGAGTTCCGGGTCCGCTGCTCCACGGGTGAAATCCGCTGGCTGAGCCTGAGCAGCCGGGTGGTGGCGAGCACGGACGACCGGCCGGAGCAGGTGCTGGGCGTGGTGACGGCGACCTCGGTCCAGCGTCGGGGCGACGACGACGTGTCCAGGATCCAGTGGCTGACTGCCGCACTCGACGATGCGGCAACAGTTCGTGACGTCAGCGGAGTGATGGTCACCGCGCTGCGTGAGCCGCTGGGTGCCGACCGGGTGGCGCTCGCCGACTTGCAGGACGACCGGCTCATGGTCACCGTGCTCGACCCGCCGCAGCCCGCCGCCTGGCCGGAGATGTGGCGTCCCCAGTGGCGTTCGGAGTGGCCCGACGCACCGGTCAGCGCGCTGCCCACCCTTCAGTTGGCCCTGCGGGACGGACGCGTGGATCTGTGGCCCGCCGGGACAGCCTTCGAACCCGGACTCGCAGGGATCGGCACCGGAGGTCTGGCCGTCCTGCCGCTCCCGGCCAAGGGCCGGGTCGCAGGCGTGTGTCTGGTCGGCTGGGACCGGCCGCACGAGTTCCTCCCCGAGGAGCGGTCCCTGCTGACCGCCACCGCGGCGCTCGTCGGGCAGGCCCTCAAGCGTGCGCACGAGCACGACGCCGAGCAGGAACTCGCGACGATGCTGCAGCGCAGTCTGCTGCCCCGGCGCCTCCCCCAGCTGCCCGGGGGGACGGCCGTGGCCCGCTATCTGCCCGCCAGGCGGGGGCTGCAGGTGGGCGGTGACTGGTACGACGTCATCGACCTCTCCGGGGAACGCGTGGCGCTGGTCATCGGTGACGTGCAAGGTCACAGCGCCGGAGCCGCGACGATCATGGGCCAGATGCGTACCGCGGTCCGGGCCTACGCGGTGGAGGGCCACCCGCCCGACGTGGTCGTCTCCCATGCCAACCGCCTGCTCGTCGGCATGGAGACCGACCTGTTCGCCACCTGCTGCTATGCCGAACTGGACATGGAGGAAGGCAACGTCCTGTTCGTCCGGGCCGGGCACCTCTCACCGCTGATACGCCATCCCGACGGCCGTAGCGAGGAGGTGCACGTCGAGGGCGGGCCGCCGCTGGGCATCATCGCGGAGGCGGAGTACCCCATGACCGCCTGCGCACTGGCCCCCGGCACGGTGCTCGCCCTGGTCACCGACGGCCTGGTCGAGGCCGCTGACCTGCCCCTGGACGAGGGTCTGGAGCGGACGCGCACCGCGCTCGGTGCGGCCGATCCTGCGGATCCGGGGAGGATGGCCGACGAACTGCTCGGCGACATCGGCCGTCGTGAGGACGACGTGGCGCTGTTGCTGCTGCGCTACGACGGCATGAAGACTCGGCCGATACGGGCCGGCTGGGCGGTGTGGCGGCTGCCCGACGCGGTGATGCACGCCCGCCGTTTCACCGCGCGCACACTGCGTCGGTGGAAGGTCGGCGAAGGAGCCGATGTGGTCCTGCTGGTCGTGTCCGAACTGGTCACCAACGCCCTGGTGCACACCGCCGGTCCGGTCCACCTCGACCTGATGCTCCGCGGGGACCGGGTGCGCGTCAGCGTGAGCGATGCCTCGCCCCGTGCGCCCGCCAAGCCGGTGATCGTGGACTGGGAGTCGACCGGCGGCCGAGGCCTGCTTCTCGTCGAGGCGATGTCGGAGTCCTTCGGCTCGGTGCCGGTGGCCGGCGGCAAGCAGGTGTGGAGCGAGATCGTTGTGCCCCGGCACGAGCCGGCTCCCTCGGACTCCGGCCTCCCGACGGAACGAGGAGGTCTGCCATGAGCACCCGTGTGGGGCGTGCCGTCGCGGCGCTCGTCGCGGGACTCATGACGATGTCCCTGGCCGCCTGCGGAGGACAGGGCGAGGCGGGCACGGACAGTTTCAGTGTCGGCCTGCTGCTCCCGAGCCGAGCGGTCCCCCGCTGGGAGCACGCCGACAAGCCGCTGATCGAGCAGCGGCTGAAGCAGCTGTGTCCCCGCTGCACCATGGAGTACGCCAACGCCGAGAACGACGCGACACGGCAGCGGCAACAGATGATGTCCATGATCACCAAGGGGGTCAGGGTCATGATCCTCGATGCCGCCGACACCAGGGCGCTCCGCTCGTCGATCCAGGAGGCGCACGAGGCGGGCGTCCAGGTCATCGCCTATGACCGGCTCGCCGAGGGCCCGATCTCGGGCTATGTCAGTTTCGACGGCGGGCAGGTCGGCAGGCTCCAGGGCGAGGCGCTTCTGACGGCCATGGGCGGCAGGGCGGACGGCGGGAGCGTCGTCATGATGAACGGTGATCCGACCAGCCCCAATGCGGAGTGGTTCAGGCGGGGCGCGCTGTCCGTACTCAAGGACATGGTCAAGATCGGCAGGTCGTACGACACGGTGGACTGGAGCACGGACATCGCTCACGCCAACATGGCCGCAGCCGTCGCCGCTCTGGGCCCGGACCGCATCGGCGGCGTCCTGGCGGCCAACGACACGATAGCCGCGGGCGTCATCTCCGCGCTCAAGAAGGCCGGTGTCAAGGACCTTCCGCCCGTCACCGGTCAGGACGCCGACCTCGCCGCCGTGCAACGCATCGTCAAGGGCGAGCAGTACATGACGGTGTACAAACCCTTCAGGGCGGAAGCCGCAGCCGCCGCCGCCATGGCCGTCGCCCTGGGGCGCGGCGAGGGACTCCGGGAAGTCGCCACGACGACGACCGACAGCCCCACCATGAAGCACATCCCGTCCGTCCTGCTCTCTCCGCGCGCCGTGACGGTCGGGAACATCAAGCAGACACTCGTCGAGGACGGCGTGTACACCATCGACCAGATCTGCACCCGGGAGATCCGGCCCGCCTGTGAGCGGGCCGGGCTCGTTCCGTAGGAAGACCCACTGATCACGCCGGTCGTGGGGTTCTCCCGCCCTTCTTTTCCTTCCCGCCCCCGCCGTCCGGGAGCGTCGGCCGGCGGCGGCCGGCGGCGATCTCCGTCACCAGGTCGGCGAGCTGCGCACAGGCCCGCTCGATCTCCTTGTGGGCCTGGTTGCGCTCGCTGACCGCGGCCCCGAGCAGCAGCGCGGTCAGTGAGGCAGAACCGTTGAACGCCTGCAGGGTGATCATGTTGGTGAGCAGGTCGTGATCGGCGAACGGGCCCGATCCTCGGGCAGCGGCGATGATCGCAAAGGTCGACACGGCCAGTGCACACGGCGCGGCCCCGGCCAGCTGGAAGCGGAAGGCCGCCCAGATCAGCAACGGGAAGCCTAGGAAGAGCAGCGGCACGCTGCTGATCTCCAGGAAGCCGACGCAGACAGCGGCCACCACAAGCAGCAATCCCTCCACCCAACGGGACGGCCGCACGTTCTTCGGCCAGTGTGCCGAGCGGAGAACAAGCAGGACCGGCGCGACCACCAGGACACCCATCGCGTCGCCGGTCCACCAGACCGACCATGTCGGCCAGAACTCGTCGGCGCTCAGCACACCGGCGAGGAACAGGGTCCCGCTGCCTGTCGTCGCGCTGATGAGCATCCCGGTGAACGCACCGAGAAAGATCAGTGCCAGCGCGTCCCGCAAACGGTCCATTTCGATCCGGAACCCCGTACGGCGGAGCAGTATGTACGAGCCGACGGGCGCGAGAGTATTGCCCGCCACGATCGCGAGCACGGCCGGGATCGACGGCCCGAGCGAGATGTTGACCAGGAACGCGCCGAGTGCGATGCCGGGCCAGATCCGCGGGCCGCGGAGGAGCAGGCCCGCCAGGGCGACGCCGGTCGGCGGCCACAGAGGGGTGACCTGGCCGCGCACCAGCTGCTGGAACAGCCCCAGTTTGGCCGAGCCGTAATACAAACCGGCAACGACGCAGATCTCCAGGGCAGTCACGCCACCGCGCCGGAGCTGTTCATGCCGCGCGACAGTCATGGGGCGACCTCCGCATCACCACCACCGAAGTCCATCATCCTCCGGATCCTCCGGCTCCTCCACGGCACCGTTGAGCCATGGGGTGGGGAACTGCTGGGATGGGAGTGAGCAGGAGTGTGTTCTGGTGTGGATGAGTGAGCGCTGACGCTCCTGACCGGGGGCTGGGTGCTGCTCTTGCGGGAGGAGAAGGGGAGTTCGTCTGTCGAATGGGTGACCTTTCCGGGTGACGCTCGTTGGGGGGACCGGGTCTTGGCGGGCTGGATGGGGATGGGGGTGTGGGGGTGGGCGGGCTGCGGGAGCTTGCGGCGTCGTTTGTCGCGCCCGGGCCCTCCGGCGTCGCGATCCGTACCCGGCTCAAGCAGCTCGCGCCTGTCGACGAGGAGGTGCTGCGGCGGGTGGGCGCGCACCTGGGAACGCTGGCCTCCCGGGATCTGAAGGCACGCTGCAGGGATGGTCTGGGGCACGACGCTGAGGCGTGGGCGGTGCGCAAGCGGGAGTTGACGCCCGCCTCGGCCTCGCGGTGGGCGGGAGCGATCACCAAGGCCAGCCATGACCAGTGAGCTCTGGCACGCCGTTGCCGGCTCGCCCGCATCCAGTCCTCACCAGGCTGCTGCACTGGGCCAAGGCCTGCGGTGTCACAGCGATCGCCGTCGAAGACCTCGACTTCACCGCGGAGAAGACCCGCGAGAAGCACGGCCGCCGAAAACGGTTCAGGCAGCTCATCTCCGGCATGCCCACCGGCCGCCTCCGTGCCCGCCTGACCTCCATGGCCGACCACAGCGGCATCGCCGTCATCGCGGTCGACCCCGCCTGCACCAGCCGCTGGGGCGCCGAGCACTGGCACAAGCCCCTCACCGGCAACATCCGTAGAACCACTCGCCACGACGCTGCTGCCGTGGCGATCGGACGACGCGCCCAAGGGCACCCGATCCGGCTGGGGGTACCTCCCAGGCCCTTGAGGCACTGGGGGAGGACGACACCGTCCCGTGCACACCAGAGCGATGTGCACAGGCATCGGACCGTCCAGGCCGACCGGCGTGCCCTGGGGCAGGAGGGACCCCGCCCCCGCATTCCCGGACCACGGACACGATCCGTGTCGCCGGACGCGGAGCGAACGCGGGCGACCAGGACATCCAACACCGTTCGGGATGCCCCGCAGTGACCAGGCATGGGTCCAAGACCCACTCCTGCTCACTGATCAGGAACGGTCGGCAGACTCGGGGCTCAGGCTTGCGGGGTGCGCAGGGCGAGCACGGCCATGTCGTCGTGACCGTCGCTGGGATGGTGATCGGCCAGTGCTTGAACGAACTCCTGCAGGGGCAGGGCGGCATACCCGATGGCGAGCTGGGCGAGCTCGTTCAGACTCTCGTCGATGGGATGGTCGGGATGTTCGATCAGCCCGTCGGTGAAGAAGACCACGGTGGCCTCCTGGGGCAGGAAGTGCGAGTGGTCGGGGCGGGGCTGCTCGGGGTCGACCCCGAGCGGCAGCCCGGGCTCGGCAAAGAGATATTCCGCTCCGCGCTCAGGGGTGATCAGCAGCGGTGGGACGTGCCCTGCGGTGCTCCAGTGGAGTCGCCAACCCGGTCGCTCCGGTTCGATGCGCGCCAGGGTGGTGGTCGTGACGGGATTGTGTGTGATGGCCTGCAGCGTGCGGTCGAGCTGGGCAAGGATCGCGCCCGGCGGATTGCCCCGGTCGAACAGCAGAGCGCGCAGCATGTTACGCGTGGAGGCCATGGCGGCCGCGGCGTGCAGATCGTGACCCACCACGTCACCGATGACGACGGCCACAACGTTCTCGGGCAGCGGGACGGCGTCGTACCAGTCCCCGCCGAGTCGGCTGGGCTCGGCAGCGGGCCGATAGACGGCGGCGGCGGTGAAAGGCCGCAGGTCGGGCAGCGTCGGCAGCAGAAGCCGCTGGAACTGCTCGGCTCCGTGCCGAACCTGTTCGAACAGGCGGACGTTCTCGATCGCGATGCCGGCGGCGCTGGCCAGGGCAACGACGACGTTCTCGTCGTGAGCGTCGAAGGGCCGTCCGTCGAGCCGCTCGGAGAGGTAGAGGTCACCGTAGATCTCGCCGCGGACGCTGATGGCGACGCCGAGCAGGGTGCGCAGGTGCGGGTGGCCGGGCGGGAACCCGACGGAGGACGGATGGGCCGAGATGTTGTCGACCCGCAGAGGCTCAGGGTGGCGGATCAGATGCCCGAGAACACCCAGACCACGAGGAAAGTCGGTCCCGGCCAGATCAGCGCGTTCCTGCTCGGACAGGCCGGCAGCGATGAACTGCTCCACGCACTCTCCGGACTCGTTCAGAACGCCCATTGCCCCATAGCGGGCGCCGACCAGGTCCATGGCGGTGGTCACGATACGGTGCAGTACCGCAGGCAGCTCCACCTCCCGGCTGATGGCCACCACGGCATCCAGCAGGCCCTGCAGCCGGTCCATCGCGGCGAGCAGGGAGCGCAGTTCCTCGTCGATCCGTCCCAACTCGGCACGCAGCCGCACATGCAGGTCGGGGAGGTGCGGCAGCCTCGATCGTTTCCCTCCCTTCTCTCCTGCCATCACAAGCGCCTGGTGGCCTGATGTTCTGTCTCACCCGCGTCCGGCTCGTGGTGATCGGTGCCGGTCGTGGTGAACGGGGCGTCGGCGGCCACTGCGGTGGCATTGCAGGAGGCGCCGGACTCGGCAGGCGCGGTCCGCTCATACAGCCCCTCACTTGAGCGGTACATTCCGTCCTCCTGACACGATCCGATCACTCGAGGCACAGATTGACATGGCCGA
This sequence comes from Streptomyces sp. F001, assembly GCF_004187715.1. GTDB lineage: Bacteria > Actinomycetota > Actinomycetes > Streptomycetales > Streptomycetaceae > Streptomyces > Streptomyces flavusporus. Next base: position 574,324 of record NZ_QZWF01000002.1, read on the forward strand.
ACAGGGCAACGGCGATTGCTCCGCAAGCGACACGATGCGGTCGGCGTCGACGTGGCCGAGCGTGGACACGTATTCCATGGTGCACCGACCGTCCTCGACCTGAGGGGACGAAGCTGTCGCAGTGCCCTCGCGCGAAAGGCCTTCGAAGCCGGCGCCGCCGGTCGGCCATGCACGCCGCCGGGGAAGAGACCCTAGGGACGGATCCCGTCGCAGGCGATGGGCAGATGCCGCGGCCCGCGCAGTACGGCGTTCTGCCGGTACGGGGGCGGGTCCTCCAGCAGACGTGGGTTGTCCAGCCTGCGGGCCAGTTCCGACAGGGCGAGCTGGGCCTCCAGCCGGGCGAGCGGTGCGCCGAAGCAGATGTGGATGCCGCTGCCGAAGCCGAGGTGCTGGATGTCCCGGCGGTCCGGGTCGAAGCGGTCCGGGTCCTCGAAGCGCTGGGGGTCGCGGTTGCCGGACGCCAGAACCAGCCAGAGGGAGGCGCCCTTGGGGATGGTGACGCCGTGGACCTCGATGTCGGCGAGGGTGGTGCGCTGCGGCAGCAGTTGCACCGGCGGCTCGAAGCGCAGCAACTCCTCGACGATGGGCACGGCGAGCCGCGGATCCGCACGCAGCCGCCGCAGGACGTCGGGGTTGCGCAGCAGGGTCAGCATTCCGTTGGTGACGAGGTTGACGGTGGTCTCGTGCCCCGCGATCAGCAGCAGTGCCGCGGTGCTGAGCAGTTCCATCGTGGTCATCGTGCCGTCCGGGCCCTTGGCTGTCGCCAGCTCGGAGAGCATGTCGTCCCTGGGACTCTTGCGGCGCTCCTCGATCAGGCCGGCCAGGTACATGCCCAGCTGCATACGGGCGTCGTGCGAGTCCTTGCCCCGCTCGGCGGGATCCGCGTCCGGATCGGGGTCCAGGCTCGCGGCGATGGTGTCCGCCCAGGTGTGGAAGCGCGCCTCGTCTTCGCGCGGCACGCCGAGCAGCCGGCAGATCACCGTCACCGGGAAGGGGTACGAGAACTGGTCCACCAGGTCGATCCGGCCCGGGTCGCCGATGCCGTCGATCAGGCCGGCGACGATGTCGTGCAGCTCTCCGCGCATCCCGTCGACCCGGTGGGGGGAGTGCGGCGGGCCGAAGTGCCGGTTCGTCATGCGTCGCAGCCGGTCGTGTTCCGGCGGGTCGAGCCGAATAAAGCTCGGCGGCAGGGCGCTCTCCTCCTCCTGGGCCGACTCGGCCAGCGGGTCGCGGGCGGTCGAGGCCAGATTGCGGACGTCGGAGCTGAGGCGGGGGTCGTGCAGGAGGCTGCGGATCTCGTAGTACGTGCCGACGACGTAAGGCCCGTCGTCTTCGTGGTGGACCGGCGTCTTCCGCAGCTCTTCGTAGAGCGGGTACGGATCGGCGCGGTTGGCGTAGTCCAGGATCTGGCAGCAGGCGGGGTCCTCGTGGCCGTGCGGGTCAGTGCGCGGGGGTGAACGTCATCCGGCGGTCGGCCGGCGAGTATCCGCTGAGGGTCACAGTGGGGCCGTGGGTGGGGACAGACGGGTCGGGGAAGTCCGGGTCCATCGGCCGCTGTCCGTCCGGACGCCGGTCGACCGTGGGGAACGGCGGCGGGAACGGCGCGGTGGTCTCGATCAGCTCCTGGTAGAACGACAGCCACCGGGCCTGGTCGAAGGCGACCGCGCCGATGACGCGCCCCTGGTACCCGTAGACGCCGATGAACCGGTGATCCGTGAGCGAGCCCTGCGAGATGATGATCTCCGTTCCCAGCGACGGCACCCCGACCGACTTGATGTTCACGCCGAACTGTGAGGACCAGAACGCCGGTACCCACATGTGGGGGAGGCGGTCGGCGCTCTCGCTGAGCATGTTGTGCGCCGCGATCTCGGCCTGGGAGACGGCGTTGCCCCAGTGCTCGAGGGAAAGGAACTGGTAACCGAACAAGGGGTGCGGGGAGCGGGCGACGTCGCCCGCGACAAAGATGTCGTCGGTCACGATTCCGCGGATGTCGAAGGCGCGGCAGCCGGCGTCGCAGGCGATGCCGCGGGGGCCGGCCCCAAGTCCGGACCCGGCGAGCCATTCGGTGTTTCGGGTGGCGCCGAGCGAGACGATCACGACGTCGGTCTCGACGGTGGAGCCGTCGGACAGATGCGCGGCGCGCACTCGTCCTGAGGCGTCGCCCTCCAGAGCGGTCACCATGACCCCGCACCGCAGGTCCACACCGCGCTCGCGCTGGATCTCGGCGGCGACCGAGCCGACCACCCCGCCGAGCGCGCCGACCAGGGGCGCCGCGGCACGCTCGGCGACGGTGACGGGGAGACCGCGTTCGCGACAGGCGGAGGCGATCTCCGAGCCGGTGAATCCGGCGCCGATGACGAAGACCCGCTTGGGGCCCTCGGAGAGCCGTCGTGCGAGCGCGGCGCCGTCGTCGCGGGTCCGCAGCACGAAGACGCCGTCGAGTGCGGCCTCGTCCTCACGCGGCCACGGTCGCGCCCGCACACCGGTGGCGATCAGCAGCCGGTCGTACGGCACTTCGTCGCCGTCGGCCAGCCGCACCCGCTTGGCGGCCATGTCCAGGCCGGTGGCCGGGACGCCGAGCCGCCAGGTCGCGTCGAGGGCGCGGCGCCTGGGCAGTGCGGTGCGGTCAGCGGTGGCCATGCCCAGCAGCACCTGCTTGGACAGCGGGGGTCGGTCGTACGGCTCGTAGGGCTCGTCGCCGATCATCGTCAGGGAACCGGCGAAGCCCTTCTCGCGCAGGGTCTCCGCAGCCCGCAGGCCGGCCAGCGAGGCGCCGACGATGACGATTCGGCCTTCGCGTTTGAACCTGTCCAGGAATCCGTCACCGTTCACCGGACACCGCCTCGGCCGGTGCGTCCACCGCATCGACGAGGATGGCCTGGACGGGGCAGGCTGCGGCGGCCTGTGCCAGTTTCTCGCGCTGTGCCTCGTCGGCCTCCGGGTGGTACAGCAGCCCCTCCTCGCCGTGCATGACGAAGACTTCGGGCGCGAGGAACGCGCACTGCGCGTATCCCTGACAGCGGTTCAGGTCGACTGCAAGCCTCACCAAGGGATAGGTCCTCTCCAACGGCCCGGTCCCCCTGCGACCATCCTCTGCGGCCGGAGGGGATGCGGCGACGAGGAGGAGACCGTTGGAGTGAGCGCTGTGGCCGGCTCAGGCCGGGGCGGCGGGACGCCGGCCCCCCAGCATGTGCAGGCTGACGATCAGCGCCCAGGCTGGGAAGACGAGTTCGGACCAGGGCAGGTCCGCTCCCGCCACGAGCAGCGTCAGGCCCGCGAGGTAGCCGAAGACGACGAGGGGGCGAGGGAAGGCGCCGATGCGGCGGCCGATGGTCGAGGTCGTGAAGATGAACACCGCCGCCATGCGCAGAGCGTACGTGGTCAGCAGGACGTAGGCGAAGTGGCGGCCGAACGGCGAGTGCTGCTGACTCCCTGCCGCCGCGGCACTGCCGAACAGGGTGGCGACGAAGACCAGTCCGCTGCCCAGGAACACGGTGGACACGAACCGGTCCTCTCCCTCACCGGCCTGAGCGCGCAGGGCTCCCATGAACCACAGGAAGGCGATCCCGGCGAACGGGAGCAGCGCCAGCGCCGTCTGCACCGCGCTCCGCTGCCCGGCATCGACGGCGATGTCGTCCCCGCCGGCCCCGCCGGGTAGGGCGATGCGCACCAGGACGATCGCCGCGGCCATCAGGACCGCGAAGACGACCCCGGCAATCCCGGCGGCCCGGGGTGTCCAGAGGCGCTCGTGCTTCTGCCACATGGTCCCTCGCTTTCTGCCCGCACTTCTTGCGTACAGACAGCAGCAATCCACGAACTCGCGCCACCGGGGCCGCTCGGGAGACGTGATCACCACCCACTACCGCGCGGCCATAAGGAGGTCGCGGCAGACGGTCCAGGCGGGCGGCCGCCGGCTGAGCGAGGGGTTCGTTCGGAGGCACTGCTGTGGCGGCAGCCGTGGCAGGGCCAGAGGATGGAAGCCGATGCGCCGCTGTGAACGTCACGGTGGTGGGGGTTTTACGGGAGGACCATGTGACCGCTTCGTCATCCGTCGCCGACGTACCGCCGGCCCGCTATGACGACCTACGTGCCCTGGTAGTCAACTGCACCCTCAAGCGGTCACCGGAGCCGAGCAACACCCAGGGACTGATCGATCGCAGCACCGCCATCATGGACGCACAGGGCGTGCGGGTCGACGTCCTGCGGGCCGTCGATCACGACATCGCCACCGGCGTCTGGCCCGACATGACGGAGCACGGCTGGCGGACCGATGCGTGGCCGCAGCTGTACGAGCAGGTCATGGCGGCCGACATCCTCGTGCTGGCCGGCCCCATCTGGCTCGGTGACAACAGCTCGGTGATGAAGAAGGTGATCGAGCGCCTCTATGCGTGTTCCAGCCTCCTCAACGACCGGGGCCAGTACGCGTATTACGGACGTGTCGGCGGCTGTCTGATCACGGGGAACGAGGACGGCGTCAAGCACTGCGCCATGAACGTCCTCTACAGCATGCAGCACCTGGGCTACACGATCCCTCCCCAGGCGGACGCCGGATGGATCGGCGAGGCGGGGCCCGGCCCCTCCTATCTCGACCCCGGCTCGGGCGGCCCGCAGAACGACTTCACCAATCGCAACACCACCTTCATGACCTGGAACCTTCTGCACCTGGCCCGGGCGCTGAAGGACCTCGGCGGCATCCCCGCCTACGGCAACCAACGCACCGCCTGGGACGCCGGCTGCCGCCGCGACTACGAAAACCCCGAGCACCGGTAGGCGAACCCCGGCGACGGCATCGCCCTAATCGGTCTGCGTGGCTTGTGCGATCAGGCGCTGCAGATGCAGTCCGCGGCGGGCGCTGAGTTCGGTACTGGTGCCCGTGCGTACGGCGGTGGCGAACTCGCGGCGCAGCACGGGCCAGCATTCGTCATGGTCGAGTTCGGCCGTGTCGTAGACGAGTCCGGGGTGCGGACCGAAGAGTTCGATCCGGGTGATCACCTGGGGGAGACGGACCGATCCGGACAACGACGCCTGGCTGACGGCGCCGTTGGTGTGTTCACAGGTGAGTTCGATCCACCGGCGAGGGTCTCCGGTGCCGCGGACGTGGGCGATGGGACCGACGGCGGCGTCCAGGAGATCCAGGAGGTGCGGGCCGAGATCGAGCAGCGCGCCCTGCTCGAGGCGCCACGTGGTGGCGAAGTCGCCGCCCAGGAATGCGCCGTGCAGGTAGCAGGAGCGTGCTCCGGCGACGTCCACCTGGCGGGCGGCACTGATGAACTCGCGCGTGATGGGGTGGTAGCGCTTGGTCAGTACGAGCTGGGAGACCACGCCGGCTTCGTCGATCGCGTCGGCGAGCCGCTGAGCCGAGGGCAGGTCGGGTCCGAGGGGCTTCTCCAGGAGCAGCGCCTTGCCCGCCTTGGCGGCACGTGCGGGCGGAGCTTCGCAGGCTGACGGAAGCGGCACGCGAGCGACCGCCTCGCAGTTGTCGAGCAGTTCCTCGAAACTCGCCACGGCACGAGCTCCGTACGGCGCGGCTGTCTCACGTGCGGCATCGAAGCGGCGCGCCCAGACCGCGGTGAGACGCGTTTCGGGGCCGGCGGCGAGCATACGGGCATGCATGGCCCGGGCCCACGGTCCGGCGCCCACGAGTCCGACCTGGACCGGGCTGTCATTCCACGCTGCTGGTGCGGCGGTCACGGGATGTCCTGTCTGTGCGGGGGGCGGGCGCTCTCAGCCGATGTGCGCGTTGAGGCGAGCCTCGGCCCGGGCGGGGGAGTAGAGGATTTCGACGACCATGGCCGCGGCGCCGATGAGGCCCGCGTGGTCGCCGAGGCGGGAGGTGACGATCTGCAGGTTGGCGGTGGTGCGGGGCATCGCGCGCTGGTAGAGCAGTTCACGCACGCCGGTCATGAAGGGCACGCCGGACAGGTCACCGGCGAGCATCAGGACACCGGGATTGAGGAGGGTGACGACGGTGACGAGGACTTCTCCGGCGCGCCGGCCGGCGTCCCGGGCGAGCCGGATGGCGTCGGGGTGGCCCTCGGTCAGCAGCCGTCGGACGTCGGACCCGGAGGTGGTTTCCAGGCCGAGGGCGGACAGTTCCCTGGCCAGCGCCCGGCCGCTCGCGACGGCGGCCAGACAGCCGTAGGAGCCGCACATGCACAGGGCGTCGGGCCGGTCGTGCAGACGGATGTGGCCGATGTCGCCGGCGCCTCCGTCGACGCCGCGGTAGACGCCGTTGCCGACGACGACGCCGGCGCCGATGCCGGTGGAGACCTTGACCAGGACGAAGGCGGAGCAGTCCGGGTGGTTGGCCTGGTGCTCGGCGAGTGCCATGAGGTTGGCGTCGTTGTCGACGAAGACGGGTACGGGGCCGTCCTCCATGCTGGGCCCGACGTGGTCGGCGTAGGCCTTCTGGAGCCGTTCCCGGATGGGGTACTGGTGCCATCCGGGCATGATGGGCGGCTCGACGACCCGGCCGGTCTCCCAGTCGACCGGGCCCGGTACGGACAGTCCGATGCCGCAGACGTGGGTCGGCTCGATGCCGGCGGCGGCGATCAGGTCCGGGAACCAGGTGGCGAGATGGTCCAGTACCTGGTCCGGGCCCTCGTTGATGTTCAGGGGCGCGGTGTGCTCGGCGAGGATGGTGCCGGCGAGGTCGAGGACGGCGGCACGGGCGTGCCGGGTCTCCAGATCGACGGCGATGACCGAGGCGTGGCCCGGGTCGAAAACGATGCGGTGGGAGGGGCGGCCGCCGGTGGAGTTGCCGGTGGTGTGCCGCAGCCACCCGGCGCGATTGAGCAGGTCCAGGCGCTGGCCGACGGTCGACCGGGACAGCCCGGTGGCGCTTTGCAGGTCGGCGCGGGTGTTGGCGCGGCCACTGCGGATCAGTTGCAGCAGTTCGCCCGCGCTGACCTGGTTCGGCGTCATCAAGTGTTCCCCCATGGATTCAGCTCTTGTCGGCGCCGCTGGTCAGGCCCTCGGTGAGCAGGCGTTCGGCGGCGAAGAACAGAAGTACCACGGGGATCGTCAGCACCACGGAACCGGCCATCAGGATCGTCTTGGGAACTTCGATGCCGTTGGACAGCTGGGCCAGCCCCAGGGAGACGGTCCACTTGCCGGGCTCGGCGGCCAGGAAGAGAAGCGCGAACAGGAACTCGTTCCAGGCGATCATGAAGACGTACAGGCCGGTCGCCATGATGGAGGGCAGGGCCAGCGGCAGAATGACCTTGCGGACGGTCTGGAGCCGGGTGCAGCCGTCGATGGCCGCCGCCTCCTCGATGGAGTAGGGGATGGTGACCAGGTAGTTCCGCAGCATGTAGATCGACACCGGCACGGTCTGGGCGACGTAGACGATGGCGAGTCCCACCAGGCTGGAAGACAGTCCCATCTTGGCGAAGATGACGAACAGCGGGACGGCCAGCAGGGTCGCCGGGAACATGTAGACGGCCAGGAAGAGCGCGCTGACCTGGCGGTGGCCGAAGAACTTCAGCCGGCTGATGGCGTAGGCGCCGGGCACGGCGGCCAGCAGGGTCAGCAGGACCGTCCCCAGGGACACCAGCGCGGAGTTGAGCAGGAACTTCACGAAGCCCTGACCGCCGGAGTCGGTGGAGCGCAGCACGTCGCGGTAGGTCGATACGGTGAAGTCCTTCGCCGAGACCCACAGGGATCCCGGGTCGAGCAGAAGGGCGTCGATGGGCTTCACCGACAGCAACACCATGTAGTAGAAGGGGAGGACGGTGATCACTGCGAGGAACGCGATGACGAACCACCGCAGGACGCCGAAGAACCTCTCCTCGAACTGGGCCCGGGACAGGGCGGCCTTGCGGGTCACGATTCCTCCTGGACCTTGTTGCCGAAGAACTTGAAGTAGAAGCCCAGCAGGATCATCAGTGAGACGGCCAGAACGAGCGCCTGGGCGGCCGCCGCTCCCACGTCGTAGCGGGCGGTGAGGAAGTCGTAGACCCGGACGGCGGCGATGTCGGTGCCCGCGCCGCCTCCTGTCAGCAGGTAGACGTCGTCGAACTTGTTGAAGGTCAGGATGAAGCGCAGCACGCACAGCAGGGCGATGACGGGCATCAGCTGGGGCAGCAGGACGTACCGGAAGCGCTGGGTGTGGGTGGCGCCGTCCACCAGGGCGGCCTCCTCGAGGCCGTGGGGGACCGCCTGGAGCCGGGCGAGGATGAACAGGAAGGCGAAGGGGAAGTAGCGCCAGCACTCGAAGGCGATGACGGTCAGCAGGGCCAGCGGGATGTCGAAGTGCATGCCGAGCAGGCTGACTTCGTACTCGCGGGTGGAGAGGAAGGCGATGGGGTCGTCCCAGCCGAACAGGCGTCGGCCCCAGTCGTTGACCACGCCGTACTGCGGGCTGAGGGCGACCTCCCAGACGAAGGCCACGGCGACGACGGGGGCGACGTAGGGCAGCAGCATCGCGGCACGCAGCAGGCCGCGGCCGCGGAAGGGCTTGCGCAGTGCGAGTGCGGCGATGAGTCCGAGGACGACGGAGCCCGCGGTGGCGCCCGCGGTGTAGATCAGGGTGGTGCCCAGGCTGGACCAGAAGCCGGCGGAGCCGAAGATCTGGGCGAAGTTGTCCAGGGACCAGTTGCCGAACAGGCCCATGCCCTGGATGTCGACGAGCTTGGCGTCCTGGAACGCCAGCAGCACGGTCCACAGGATGGGCAGGATGACCACCACGAGGACCACGAGGAAGGTGGGGGAGACGAACGCGAGGCCTGCGCGGTTGGCGCGGCGGCTGGCGGTCATCGGCCGGCCGCGCCGGTGGGCGGGCCGGTCCGTGGACCGGGGGCTGGTTGCGCGGCGCTGCGGTGCGCCGGGCGGGGCTGTTGTCATGAGGGGACCTTTGTGACGTGCATGCGGGCGGCTACTGCAGGGACTTCTTCAGGGCGGCGACTTCGTCGTCGGCTTCGCGGGCCGCCTCGGCGGGGGAGAGCTGTCCGCTGGTCATGGCGCCGATGGCCTTGGGAACGGGCAGTTCGCCGTTGGTGGCGCCGACGAGGGCTCCTTCGCCCTGGGTGATGCCCCAGCGCCGCATGTTGCTGACGCCGTCGGCGAGCTGGTTGAGCAGGCTGGCGGGGAACACCTGGTCGAATGGCTTACGGGTGTCGACGCCGATGTCGCTGTGGCGCCAGGCCTCCAGATAGCGGTCGGGCTCGGCGGCCGTGCCCGTGCGGACGGGGATCTTGCCCTCGGGTGCCAGGCCGAACCAGGACTCGTAGCCGGTGCCCATCATGTACTCGATGAACTCGCGGGAGGCGGCCGTCTCGGCCGTCTTCGTCGTCACCCACGAGGTGATCTCGCCGAACTGTGCGGCCTCGGAGGCGTCGGGGCCCTTCAGGGCGGTGACGATGCCGCTGTTGTCCGACAGATACTGCGGCTCGTCCTTGCACTCGGCGCAGCTGGGCAGGGCGTCCTGGCGCAGGCCGGCGAGCTCGTCGAGCAGGAACGAGGACCAGATGATCATGGAGGACCGGCCCGCGAAATAGGTGGCGCGGGTGGAGTCCACGGTCTGGGTGCCCGGGGCGCCGTAGTCGCGGGCGAGCCGGTCGTAGGTGCTGAAGGCGGTCTCGCACCGGGACGACTGCAGTGCCACCTCGTGCCGGTCGTCGACGAGCTGGCAGTCGTTGGCCAGGGCCAGGCTCTCGAAGCTCTGCGAGGTGAAGGCGTCGCTCGGGTCGGTGGCGGCCGAGATGCCGTCGTTGCTCTTGGTGGTGAGCGCCTCGGCGGCGGCCAGGGCCCGCGCGTAGGTGTCGGGGGCCGCCAGGTTCTTCCGGTCGAACTGGTCCCTGCGGTAGACCAGCAGCTGGAGCCAGGCGTCGGAGGGCACCCCGAGGCTGGTGCCGCCGTCGGATGTCAGCTCCAGCGCGTTGGCGTTGAAGGTGTCGCGTCCCAGTTCGCCGATGATCTCCTTGGGGATGTCGGTGTTGAGCAGGCCGTTGGTGTACATCTGCCAGACCTGGCCCATGGGGGCCGCGCCGATGACGTCGGGCAGCGTGCCCGAGGCCGCGGCCGACATGATGAGCTGGGGCATCTGGGCCTCGTCGACTCCGACGAGGTTGACCTTGATGCCGGTCTCCTTCTCGAAGCCGTTGATGACCTTCTGCGTCGCGGTGACGCGGTCAGGGAGGTTCTCCTGGGACCAGACCGTGATCTCCCGGTCCGGTGTGCCGGGCCCGGTGCCGTTGGCACAGCCCGCCAGCAGCCCGATACCCAGGGCTGCGGTGACGCCGACCGCGGTCATCCTCGACCGCAGGGTCTTGGTGCGCATTGCGTGTCCTCGTTCCGACTTACGTCTACTGAGCACGCATCTCAGCATCAGTTTTGTCTGTTGACAAGACATAAGTTGCGACTATTGTCGACGCAACCGAAACGCAACCGAAACCCGCACCCCCTTCCGGAGCCATCCGTGGAACGCGTCGTCCAATTCACCGGCCCTCGCCAGGTGGAGGTAGCCGAGCAGGTCAGAGCCGATCTCCCCCCCGGCCATCTGAGAATCCGCACCCGCTACTCGGGCATCTCGGCGGGCACCGAGCTCACCGCCTACCGCGGCACCAACCCTTACCTGACGCGTACCTGGGACGCCGAGGCACGGCTGTTCCGCGAGGGCTCGGCCGGCATCGCCTACCCCGTGGCCGGCTGGGGCTACTCCGAGGTGGGAGAAGTCACAGAGGTGTCGCCGGAGCTGACGGGTACCGCCGGCCTGCCGGCCGTCGGCGACCTGGTGTGGGGCATCTGGGGACACCGCAGCGAGGGCATCGTCCCCGCGGAACGCATGATCGGCCATACCCTGCCGACCGGCCTGGAGCCCCTCGCCGGGGCCTTCGCCCGAGTGGGAGCCATCGCCTACAACGCGGTGCTCGCCGGTGACATCCACGTCGGCGAAGACGTCGTAGTTTTTGGCCAGGGCGTCATCGGGCTGCTGACCACCCGGCTCGCCCAGCTCAACGGCGGCCGCGTCACCGCCGTCGACGCCCTCGACGGCCGTCTCGACACGGCAAAGCAGTACGGCGCCCACCGCACCCTCAACGCCCGGTCCGACTCCGTCGCCGAGCGCATCCGCGAAGCCACCGAGAGCAGGGGCGCCGACCTCGCCATCGAGATCAGCGGCGCCTACCCCGCCCTGCACGAAGCACTGCGCTCGGTCGCCGTCGGCGGCCGCGTGGTGGCGTCCGGCTTCTACCAGGGCGACGGCATCGGCCTGCGCCTGGGCGACGAGTTCCACCACAACCGCGTCCAGCTCATCTGCTCGCAGATCGGCGGGGTGCCCCCGCAGCTGTCCGGCCGCTGGAGCGTCGAGCGTCTCCAGCAGACCTTCCTGCGGCTGGTGGCGGAAGGCCAGGTCGACGTGGCGTCGCTGGTCAGCCATGTCGTACCGGCTGCGGACGCCGCCGATGCCTACCTGCTGCTGGACGAACGCCCTGGTGACGCCCTCCAGGTCGTCCTGGAATTCTGAAAGGCCCCCGATGCTCAAGACCGCCGCACAAGAACAACTCCTGCCCGGCAAGAGCCTGCAGGAGAAGTGGGAGTTCGCCCAGAACGCCGGCTACGACGCCATCGAACTGAGGGCCAAGGGCGACTTCCACTTCGCCTCGCGTCTGCCCGAGCTCAAGCAGGCACTCAAGGACGGCGTGGTCATGCCGACCGTGTGCGTGGAGATGCTGCACTTCTTCGGCGCGTTCGACGACGAACTGCGCCGCGACGCACTCGCCCAGATGAAGTCGCAGCTCACCGTGATCGCGGAGATCGGTGGCCTGGGCGCCCAGACACCCGCCTCCTACGGGATGTTCTCGCGCCGCCTTCCCCCCTTCGAACCGCCCCGCACCGAGGAACAGGACCGCGAGGTACTGCTCTCCGGGCTGGCCGAACTGGGCGAACACGCCCGCAAGGAAGGCGTCACCCTCTTCCTCGAGCCGCTCAACCGCTACGAGGACCACATGGTCAACCGCCTGGAGCAGGCCGCCGACCTGATCCGCGAGACTGGACTCGACTCCATCAAGATCGGTATCGACAGCTACCACATGAACATCGAGGAGAGCGACCCGGCTGCCTCGATCCTGGCGAACGCCGACTACATCGGGCACGCCCAGGTGTCGGACTCCAACCGCTTCCAGCCCGGCGCGGGACACCTCGACTGGCCCGCCTGGCTGGGAGCCCTGCACACCATCGGCTACGACGGCTATCTGGCCGCGGAATGCCGGCTGACCGGCGATCCCGTCGACGCCGTCCGCTCCATCCCCGCCTTCCTGCAGAGGTCCGGCGCGTGAGGGAAGTTCTGGACCGGCCCGTGCCCACCGCCGCCGCAGACCTGACCCTGCGGCGCGGTGCGGCGCGGGTCCTCATCACCAACTGGACCGGCACCTCCACCGTCCCCTCCCGCACGCTCTACCCGCACCAGTGGAGCTGGGACTCCGCCTTCATCGCCATCGGTCTGCGGCACCTGTCCGTGCGCCGCGCGCAGCGTGAACTCGAGGCGCTGCTGGCAGGCCAGTGGGCGGACGGCCGTATCCCGCACATCGTCTTCAATCCCGACCTGCCGTACGGCGCCTACTTCCCCAGCCCCGATTTCTGGCAGTCTTCGCGCGCGGGCCGGAACGCCGGAGCACCGGAGGCCGCCGAGACGTCGGGAATCGTGCAGCCGCCCGTCCACGCCCTCGCAGCCTGGCTCGTCCATCGGGCCGACACCGCGGAATCCCGGCGCCGTGAGTTCCTCACCCGTCTCTACCCGCAGCTCGCCGCCTGGCACCGCTACCTGATGACCCGGCGCGACCTGGCAGGCGCCGGCCTGGCAGCGGTCGTACACCCGTGGGAGCCGGGCATGGACAACAGCCCCTGCTGGGACAGGCCTCTGAGCCGCATCACCCCCGCCGCACCCGACACCTTCCACCGTGCGGACCTCAACCACGGTCACCCCGCCGACCGGCCCACCGACCTCGACTACGGCCGCTATGTCCACCTGGCCGCCGACTACCGCAGCGCCGGTTACGACGATGCCGTTCCCCACCAATTCGCCGTCGAGGACCCCTGCTTCAACGCCCTTCTGATCGTCAGCGAGCTGGCCCTCGCCCGGATCGCCGACCAGGTGGGCGCCGACCCCGGACTCCACTCGGCACGCGCCGCCGACCTCACCCGCACCCTGGTGGCGCGGCTGTGGGACGAGGACACGGGACTGTTCCTCGCACGTGACCTGGTGGACGACCGGCTGATCCCGGAACTCAGCGTGGCCGGACTCATTCCCCTCCTCGTCCCCGACCTGCCGGAACCCGTTGTCGAGCGGCTGATCCAGACCCTGGACGGACCGCACTTCCATACCAAGTCCACAGCCCTGGTTCCCAGTTATGACCTCGACGGGCACGCCTTCGACAGCACCCGCTACTGGCGCGGCCCGGCCTGGTTCAACACCGCCTGGCTGATCGAACGCGGTCTGCGTGCCCACGGCCGCGACACCCGGGCGGACCGCCTCCGCGACGCCATCCTCACCACGGCGGGCAACTCACAGTTCGCCGAGTACGTCGACCCGACCACCGGCGCCGGCCGCGGCACCCGCAACTTCTCCTGGACCGCCGCCCTCACCCTCGATCTGCTGTGCGCCGACGACAAGGAGCCACCGCTATGACCGGGGCCGCCCACCGCGTCCAACTCGTGCGGGACGCCACCTTCGCCATCCTGAACAACGACGGCAGCGTGACCGGTGCCCGCGGCGCCACCCCGGACGGACTCTTCGTACGGGACGCCCGGCACCTCAGCCACTGGCAACTCACCGTCGACGGCGACACCCCAGGCGTCCTGGTGCCCTCCGTCGCACAGCCGGACGGCACCGCAGAGTGCGTCCTCACACCGGCGGGCACGCGCGACGAACCACCCGCCTACACGGTCTTTCGTCGCCAGGCCGTCATGGCAGGCGGCTTCACCGAGCACCTGCGCCTGGTCAGCAACCGTCCCGATCCGGTGACCGCGCAGGTCGAGGTCACCGTGGACGCCGATTTCGCCGATCTGTTCGAGCTGCGGGCCGACAACCGCCACTATCCGAAGCCGGACAGCGTCCACCAGGCCCACATCACCGCGGACGGTGCGCAGTTCGACTACCGGCGCGCGGACTGGCACTCACGCACCACCGTCACCAGCAGCCCCCGACCGGATGCCGTGCGCGCCGACGAAGCGGACGCCGACCGGAGCACACACCGGATGCTGTGGACCCTGCCCCTCGCACCGCACGGCGAGGCCGAACTCCGGCTGAGCGTCGAGGCCCGTCCGCACGGAGCGCCCGATCCCGCCGCCGGCGCGGCCGTCACCACTCACGCCGCCCCACTGCCCGCCGACACGGACCAGACCCTTGCACAGGCATGCGAACAGGGCCTGGCCGACCTCGATCTGCTCACCATCCCCGCAACCGGCGCAGACGGCGAACAGGTCAGCGTGCCCGCAGCAGGCATCCCCTGGTTCCTCACCCTCTTCGGCCGGGATTCGCTGCTCACCTCCTACTTCCTCCTGCCGTACCGGCCGACGGCAGCGGCCGGGACTCTCAGCGCCCTCGCCGCAACCCAGGGCCGGCGACACGACGCCTTCAGCGGTGAACAACCCGGACGCATCGTCCACGAGATACGGCACGGCGAACTCGCCCACTTCCGTCAGATTCCCTACGGCCGCTACTACGGCGCGGTCGACGCCACACCTCTCTTCCTCGTCCTGCTGCACGCCCACTACGAGACGACCCAGGACCCCGCCCTCGCCGTCCGGCTCGAACAGCACGCCCGGTCGGCAGTCGACTGGATGCTCGACGACGGCGGACTGACCAAGCACGGATACCTCGTCTACACGCCCGACCCCAACGGGTTGGTCAACCAGAACTGGAAGGACTCGGCGGGCGCCGTCTGCTTCAGCGACGGAACCCAGGCAAAGGGCCCCATCGCCGTCTCGGAGGCACAGGGTTACGCCTACGACGCGCTCCTGCGCACCGCCCACCTGGCACAGGAGGTCTGGCACGACGAGCCCTACGCCGAGCAGTTGCGCCGATACGCCACCGACTTGCGATCACGGTTCACCGAGGACTTCTGGATGGCCGAGGCCGACTTCCCCGCCCTGGCCCTCGACGGCGACGGCCGGCAGGTGGACGCGCTGGCCTCGGACGCCGGGCATCTGCTCTGGTCGGGCATCCTCGACGAGCAGCACGCCCGACGTGTCGGCCGACGACTGCTGCAGCCGGACTTCTTCTCGGGCTGGGCCATCCGCACCCTCGCAGCGGGACAGAAGCCCTACCACCCGCTCTCCTATCACCGAGGCAGCGCCTGGCCCCACGACAACGCCGTCATCGCCCTCGGCCTTGCCCGCAACGGGCTGCACGACGAAGTACGCACCGTGGCGGAAGGGCTGATCGCGGCGGCAGCGCAGCACGGATACCGGCTGCCCGAGGTCCTGGCCGGCTACGACCGTTCACGCTCCGCAAACCCGGTTCCCTACCCGCACGCCTGCTCGCCACAGGCATGGGCGGCAGCGACTCCGCTGGCCTTGCTCACCGCCTTGGGGCTGCGGACGGATTGATCGGAGATCGGACACCGACGGAAATCCGGGCCCGCACGGCGGGGCAGGCCGACGAGGCGGGAAGTCCGGGCGACCCGCGAGGGGTGCTGGTCAGCCATCGGTCGATGCGGATGATGCCGATCGCGGTGGCGGCGAGGACGTGGCCGAGACGGGTTGCGGTAGCGGGACGCGGTGGAGGCCGGTGACGCACACGGCCTGGGAGATCGTGCGTTCGGCCCCGGCTCGGATCGTATAGCGGTCCTTCCACTCGTCGGTGTCCTGGGCTCGGCAGACGGATTCAAGGGCTTCGTAGCGGTCGCGAGGCAGGAAGGTCAGGCCCGGCGAAGCCGGAGACGACGTCCGTGCCACCGCTCGTGGAGGCCACCTGGACGCCCGGGCCCACGTGGTCGCGGACCCAGGGGTACGCGGAGGCGGGCAGAGCCGAGCCGGTACAGCCGACGATGCGGACGGCCGACAGGTCGTGCACGGAGGGCTCGATGCCCGGCTTGGCCATGGCCGGCAGGTACTGGGGGCTGGTGCCGAAGACGGTGACCTTGTGGCGGGCCGCCAGCTCCCACAGGATGTCCGGACGGGCGAGCGGCGCCGGGCTGCCGTCGTAGGTGCAGGTGGTGGCGCCGGTCAGCAGGGTGGAGACGACCGGGTTCCACATCATCCAGTGCGTGGTGGTGTACCACAGCAGGCGGTCCCCGACGCCCAGGTCGCAGTGCAGGCCGAGGATCTTGAGGTGTTCGAGAAGAACCCCGCCGTGCCCGTGCACGATGCCCTTGGGTACGCCAGTGGTGCCGGAGGAGATGACGACCCACAGCGGGTGGTCGAACGGCACCGGGGCGATGGTGAGGTACTCGGTGCGGCCGGCCGCGTCCTCCCAGGGAACCGCCAGCCCCGCGTGCCCGTCCTCGGACCACCCGAAGCCCACGTGGTCCACGAGCACCGTGCCCTTCAAGGACGGCAGGGCACAGGCCAGTTCGCGGGAGGCAGTGCGGCGGTCGTGCGTGGTGCCGTTGAAGAGGTAGCCGTCCGCGGTGATGAGCACGGTCGGTTCGAGCTGGGCGAAGCGGTCGGCGGCGGCCTTGGGTGCGTAGTCCTGGCCGCACACCGACCACACCGCGCCCAGGCTGGCGGTGGCGAGGAAGGCGATGACGGCGTGGGGGGTGTTGGGCAGATAGCCGACCACCCGGTCACCCCTGCCGACGCCCAGGTCGCGCAGAGTGGCAGCGACGGAGGCGACCTGGGCGCGCAGCTGCCGACGGGCGAAGTCCGCCATGCGGCTATGGGCGGCCGTGTGCGGGTCGGGAGTGAAGAAGGGGTTCCGGATACGGCGTGGGATGCGAAATGGTCATGGTGTGGTGCTCCTCGGCGGGGGGATGGGCCGGGCGTCGTCGGGGCGGTGGGCCGTGTGCAGCAGGGGAGCCCAGGCGGCGGTGTCCGTGAAGTCGCCGGTGCCGGCCGGGACGGTGTCGAGGACGACGCGGTCGGGGCGCAGCAGGGCGGCGTCCGCCCGGCCGGCTGCCAGCCAGGCGGCCAGGGTGCCGTCGTCGTCCAGGTCGTCGATGCGGATCGTGGGTGCGCCCAGTGCCGTGGCCATGGCGGTCGTCCGCGCGCTGGGCGGGACGGCGGTCAGGACGGTGAAGGAGTCGCCGAGAACGTCGTCGAGGCGCACCCGCCTGCCGTCGCGCAGTACCCAGGGCTGCGGGCAGAAGGTGCCGGCGAGTGCGCGGCCGGCCAGCCGGGGGCGGCGCCGTACCAGCGGGCCGGCGGTCAGGGCGGGGCTGAGGTCGCGGCTCACCGCGGCGGTCACGCCGGGGATGCGGCAGGCTGCGCCCACGAGGGCCCGGCGGATCGCCGCGGCGCGGTCCTGTCCGCCGGTCATGGCCCAGCCGACGGCGACCGCGATGCGGATCACGTGACGGGCGTGCGGCTTGCGCTCGCGCTCGTAGGTGTCCAGCAGCCCGTCGTGTGCGCCCTGCTGGAGAACACGGGCGAGTTTCCAGGTCAGGTTGTGGGCGTCGCGCAGGCCCGCGCACAGACCCTGCCCGACGAAGGGCGGGGTGAGGTGGGCGGCGTCGCCCAGCAGGAAGACACGACCTTGGCGCCACCGGTCGGCGAGGCGGGCCCGGAAGGTGTACTGCGCCTGTCGGATCACCTCGAAGTCGTCGCCCGGCGTAGCGGCGGACGGCAGGTCGACCCAGGGGGCGACCAGCTCGCGCAGGCGCTCCCACCCTGCCGGGCCGTCCAGCTTCTCGCCGTCGGCCAGCCGGAACTCCCAGCGGTAGCGGTCCTCGCCGATCCGCATGAACGTCGCCGGCTGGTGGGGACAGCAGATCTGCTCGGCGCCCTCCCAGGTGCGCACCCGGCGGCTGGTGCGGACGTCGATGACCCGCCAGCTCTCCTCGAAGTGCAGGTCCTCCCAGACGGCGCCGATGGCGTCGCGGGTGAGGCTGCCCGCGCCGTCGCAGCCGAGGACGGCATCGGCCCACACGTGCTCCTCCTCGTTGCTGCTGTCGCCCCGGAGGGTGACCCGGACGGGTCCCGTACCGTCAGTGGGCTGGGTGACGGACACGACCTCCACCCCGCCCCGCAGCTCGCACTCCGGGCGGCGTGCCAGGGCGTCGCGCAGCAGGCGCTCCAGCTCGGGCTGGTCGAACATGCTGGTCTGCGGAAAGCCGTGGTGTCCCTCCAGGGACCGCGCGAATTCGGCGATCACACGGTGCCGGGCGTCCAGCAGCCGCAGCCCGCGCGCCGGGCGGGCGAGGGCGGCGAACTCCTCGTGGACACCGACGCTCTGCAGGATCCGGCGGACCTCGTCGTCCACCACAACGGCGCGCGGCAGCGGGTAGACGTCCCGGTGGCGTTCCAGGACGAGGCTGGGCACGCCGCGCCGGGCGAGCAGGAGGGCGGCCGTGATGCCCACCGGCCCGGCACCGATGATCACCACCGGTACCCGCGACACCGCCCTCACGTGGCGTCCGCCACGGGGGTGCGCTGCTCGCCGAGGTCGATCCGCCCGTCCGGGGTGGCGATCGTGGCGGTGATGACGTCACCGTTGTGCAGGTAACGCGGGTTCCTGGCCTGACTGTTGAAGAACGCCTTCCACCTCACTGCGGGCGGGAGCAGCGCACCGATCTTCGCGACCGGCTTGGGCGGGGCCTTCAGGGCCGTGCCGCCGGGCGTGCCGGTCAGCAGCAGGTCACCCGGGTCGAGGGTCTGGAAGCGGGCGAGCAGGGTGAGCGCCTGCGCGGGCCGTACGATCATGTCGGCGAGCGTGCGGTCCTGGCGCGGTACGCCGTTGACGTTCAGCCGCAGCCGCAGGTTGATCAGGTGGGTGAAGTCCTCGGGCTCCAGCAGGGCCAGGTAGGGCCCGGTCGGGGTGAAGGTCGGGTAGGACTTGCTCTCGTAGAACTGGGTCTTGGTCAGCTGGACGTCGCGGGCGCTGACGTCGTTGGTCAGGACCAGCCCGGCGACGTAGCGCGGCAGGTCCCGCTCCTCCACGACCGTGCCGACGGGCAGGGTCGCGCCCATGACGAGGCCGAGTTCGACCTCGTAGTCGAGGAACTTCACGTGCGCCGGGCGGACGATCGTCTCGTGCGGGCCGCTGACCGAGCCGGACGCCTTGCGGAAGAACGTGGGCGGGATGTCGCCGGTGAACCCCGAATCCTTGGCGTGACTGCGGTAGTTGACCATCTGGGCGACCACCCGGCACGGGGTGGTGACCGGGGGCAGCGCCACCAGGCCGGCGACGGGCGTGCCGCTCTCGCCGGAGGCGGCGGCCTCCTGGATCGCGGCCCGGTCGGCCAGCAGCTCGGCGGTGGTGACGGCCTTGGTGTCGACACGGACGGCACGGTCGTCCCGGACGACCCACCAGCCTCCCCCACTCTCGGCTTCGCTCGAGCGGGAGGTGCCCCCAGGCGTGCGCAGCACGTTGGTGCTCATGAGGTCATCGCTTTCATCAGGCCCAGCAGGCGTGCGGGGTCGAGTTCGTTGTCGCCGCGCAGGGCCGTCATGACCTCGCGCAGCTTGGCGGGGGACGGGTTGGCGCCCAGGAAGTCGCGGGTGACCGGCGGCCCCCACTGGGCCAGGCCGCTCGCCGACATCGGCGCCCAGCCGGGTTCGAGGTCGCAGGAGAACAGGTCACCGTCGGCGAAGTGCTCCAGCATGAAGCGGTCGGGATCGCGCCAGTAGTCGAAGAGCTGGCTGCCCTGGACGTGCCGGCCGATCCCCCAGCTGCGCTGGTAGCCGCGCTCGGCCAGGTACTCCCCGCCGGCGGCGATCGCGTCGAGGTCGGTGACCTGGTAGGCGGAGTGGACGTAGCCGTTGCCCGGACCCAGGTGCAGGGCCAGCGTGTGGTGATCGACCGCCACGCTCCCCTGGTCGCAGCGGATGAACGCCATGGTCGGCCCGCGATCGCGCTGCCCGTCCAGGAACAGGAAGTCGGACACGATCAGCCCAAGGGTGTCCAGGTACCAGTTCAGGGTCCGGGCGAACGCCCGCGTCTCCAGCACCACATGACCGAGGCGCTGGATACGGGACGGCTCGCGGGGCGGACGCTGGGTGGCGTTGGTACGGCGGTGTCCGGTGCCGGTGTTGAGGATCAGCGGCTCCTGCTCGGGCAGGGCGGGCAGCTGTTCGGCGCAGTGCACGACCCGGACCGGAAGGCCCGAGGGGTCGAGCATGCTGACCGACTGCCCGCCGCCCGGCACGTCGATGTCCCGGACGGTATGTCCCACGACGCGGGCCAGCCGGTCCACATCGGCCCGCTCGGCCGCGCGGAAGGCCGGCCCGATGAACCGGGACGCACGCCCGCGCCGGATGACCATGGAGGGTGTGCCCGCGAAGGTGCCGCGCAGCCACAGCGCCTCCTCGGTGCGGGCGGCGGTCGCGAACCCGAAGTCACGCGCGAACACCTCGGCCCGGTCCAGGTCCGGCTTCTCGAACTCCAGCCAGGCCAGGTCCGCCACCTTGATCACGGGATTCCGGGCTCGCCCGGGATGCTCGCCGCGAAGGGCCCCCTGCTCGCTGTGGAGGCCTTGGTGGGGTGTCTGGGAATCAGCCTTGTCGACGGGGGTCTGGGACATGGTGTCCTCCAAGCAACACTGCCGCAATGATGAAATCATCAACTTTGCTGTCACTCATCGTCAATAGCTGGATCGCAAACAATTGATGATCTCATCAGAGATGGCGAGCTCATCGCGACGGTTGTTACGCTCGCCGTATGCCGACGTCAGCCCCGCCCAAGAACCGCTTCGAACGGCGCCGCGCCGAGACCCGTCAGGCGCTCGTCCGCGCGGCCCGGCAGATCCTCGCGGAGACCGGGGACACCAGCGCCAGCATCCAGGCGATCGCCGAACGCGCGGACGTGGGTTTCGGCTCCTTCTACAACCACTTCGAGTCCAAGACGGAGCTGTTCGACGCCGCGGTGACGGACGCCCTGGAGGAGTTCGGGCAGGTCATCGACGAGCGCGTACACGGGATCGACGACCCGGCCGAACTCGTCGCGGCGGGCTTCCGGCTCACCGCCCGGATGGCCGACTCCCACCCGGAACTCCTTCGCATCCTGCGTGACCGCGGTCTGGCCTACATCCACTCCGACCGCGGCCTCGCCCCGCGAGCCCTGCGCGACCTGGAGATCGGCATCGCCTCGGGCCGCTTCACCTGCGCCAACGCGGTCACCGCCCTGTCCGCCGTGGGCGGCACGCTGATGTCCCTCGTGGCGCTGCGGCTCGCCCGCCCCGACGTGGATGGCGACGAGACCGCCTCCGACCTGGCCGAGATGGTCCTGCGCATGCTCGGCGTCCCCCCGGACGAGGCCCACGAGGTCACCCGGCGCGCCCTGCCCGACCTCGCCTGACCCTGGGTCGGCGCGCGCCGGGCCGACGGATACCCGGAAAACCGTGGGCGCCGGTGCTCCCTCAAGCACCGGCGCCCACTCACCCCTGCCCGAGGTGGCTTCTGGGCGATCTCTCAGCAGTCGTCAGGGGACGAGGACCAGACGGATCGGGTCGCCGACCTTGTTCTCCAGTCGGTGGACCGCGTCGGCGGCGTCAGCGAGCGGGATGTGGTCGGTGATGGAGGGGGCCAGGTCGAGGCGGCCGCTGGAGGCCGGCTGCACCAGCTCGACGACGCCCTCCGGGGTGGCGCCGTAGTGGCCGCGCACCTGCTTCTGCATGTAGGTGAAGGTCAGGTCCTCGGTGATGGTGAGCGGCTCGGGTGTGATGCCCACCAGAATCAGGGAGCCGCCCATGCCGAGCACGGAGGCGGCCTGCTCGCGGACCGCCGGAACGCCGGTGCAACGGCGCCGCGGAGCCGGTGCCCCCAGCGAGATACTCGACGCCACGATCGCCATGCTCGACGCGGCGGGGACGGTGGTCGACGCAGGCCGCTCAGCAGCTTGTCGGGTACTCGGCCAGGGAGATGGTGGGCCGCTCCGCCACTCACGTGCTGCCGTCCTCCGAGGACGCCCTGAGGGCTACGGCAGTCGCACAAGCAGTTCGCATACGCCGGGACGACCCAGCTGGCCTGCGTATGGGCCGGCCTTGGGCGAACAGGGCCGTCGCGGCGCAGCGCGCGATGAAGCAGGAAGCCACGGAAGGCCGCCCGATGTCCGTGTCCCCCCAGCGGCACCGCACCGAGTGAGCAGGCCAGAATCTCCCTCCTCGAGGAGGGAGACCTGCAGAACTACGCGACTTCCGCCAGGATTTGCGTCAGCAGATGCGTAAACCGGCCGACGCCACCTCGCAGGCACCGTCGGAGCAATGCACCGACACCCTGCGCCGCCTGAAGATCTGCCGCAACCCCCGCTGCGAGGCAGCCTTCTACGACCGATCCCGCAACAACGGCGGTGTCCGGCACAACGTCCGCGTGTGCGGCAACGCGGCCAACCTCCGCAACTGCCGCGCCCGTCAGCGCCACCTCGGACCCGAACGCTTCCCCGCCGAGAGGCGTTCGCAACTTCCGGCTGGATTGCCGTGATGTGGCGCCCGTGTCGCCATTGGGACAAGGCCCATCCCTGCCACGCGAATTGAGTGACAGCTCTCCCTCGCTGACCGGATTCTGTCCAGCGCGTGAACACCTTTTCGCGCTGAGTGGAAGGGCTTGGACCGAATGAAAAGAACCCGCCTACTGGTGGCGGCGGCCTTGGGGCTCGCACTGAGCGCCGGCGCCGTGCTGCCGGTATCGGCACGGACCGGCGCCACGGATGCGGCGCCGTCCGGAGCTGCCGCCATGGGGAAGACCGCGACCGTGCGGCTGATCACCGGTGACCGGGTGACGGTCACCACGGATGCCGCGGGCAGGAGCACAGCGTCCGTCGAGCCCGGCACCGGGCGGCGGGGAGTGCTGTTCCGCACCATCGAGCAGGACGGGCATCTGTCGGTCATTCCGTCGGACGCCTCGGACCTGGTCGCCACCGGGCGGCTGGACCGCGAGCTGTTCGATGTGACCGCGCTCGTCTCCCAGCAGTACGACGTGGCGCACACCGACGCGCTGCCGCTGATCGTGGAGCAGGGCAAGGACGTGGCGGACGGCACCATGAGCCGGCTCACCCGTCTCGCCGACGAGGGCGCACCCGCGCACCGGCTCGACAGCATCGGAGCGCTGTCGCTCCGGGTCGCCGAGAACGACCTCGGCACGTTCTGGAAGCACCTGGCTTCCGGCGGTTCGGAAGACGGCGCCCGCGCCCAGGCAACGCCCAAGGTGTGGCTGGACAGCCGTGTCCGCCCCTCCCTGGACCGCAGCACCGCCCAGATCGGCACGCCCGCTGCATGGGAGGCCGGGCTGCGGGGCGAGTCCGTGAAGGTCGCCGTCCTGGACACGGGCGCCGACGCGTCCCATCCCGACCTGGCCGGCCGTATCGCCAAGGCGGAGAACTTCTCCGACAGCTCCGGCACCGGCGACGCCTTCGGCCACGGCACCCACGTGGCCTCGACCGTCGCCGGCAGCGGCGCCGCGTCCGGCGGCACGCGCAAGGGCGTGGCGCCGGCCGCCGACCTGCTGATCGGCAAGGTTCTCGGCGACAACGGCTTCGGCAGCGAGTCCCAGGTCGTCGCCGGTATGGAGTGGGCGGCGGCCCAGGGGGCCAAGGTGGTCAACATGAGCCTTGGCTCGGAGGGCGCCAGCGACGGCCAGGACCCGATGAGCCTGGCCCTGAACGCGCTGACCGAGAGCACCGGTGCGCTCTTCGTGGTGGCGGCCGGCAACGCCGGTGAGCTGGGGCAGAGCACCGTCGGCTCGCCCGGCGCCGCGTACGCGGCCCTCACCGTCGGCGCGGTCGACCGCGCCGACTCTCTCGCCTCGTTCTCCAGCCGGGGCCCGCTCGTCGGGGACAAGGCCGCCGTCAAGCCGGATGTGACCGCGCCCGGAGTCGACATCGTGGCGGCACGTGCGGCCGGCACGACGATGGGTCACCCGGTCGACGAGCACTACGTAGCGGCGTCCGGTACGTCGATGGCCACCCCGCATGTCGCGGGCGCCGCGGCCCTCCTCGCCCAGCGGCACCCGGACTGGGGCCCGGAGCGGCTGAAGGACGCGCTGGTGAGCACCTCCCGCACGGTCGTCGGCCAGAAGGTCACCGAACAGGGCGGTGGCCGCGTCGACGTCGCCGCCGCCGTGCTGGGACCGCTGACCGCCACCGGCACCGTCGCTCTCGGCACGTACGAGACCGGTCACGGCAGCACCCGCTCGACGAAGGTCCGCTACACCAACCACTCCGATGAGGACCTGACGCTCGCGCTGGACGTCCGGCTGGCCACCACCGCGGGCCGCGAGGCCGCCGAGGGCGCGGTGCGCCCCGGCAGCGAGTCACTGCGGGTGGCGGCCGGGACGACTGTCGAGGTGCCCCTGGCGGTGGACCCCTCCCGCGTCACGCGAGGCGCCTACTACGGCTACGCGACCGCCACTTCCTCCGACGGCAAGGTGAAAGTCCACACCACGCTGAGCATGGTGGTGAAGGGCCCTGTGCACCGGCTGACGGTGAACACCTTCGACGATGAGGGCAAGCGCGTCCCGGTGCTGGCAACGATCTGGGGGACCGACGGGTTCGTCGGATACGTCGACCGGGAGCGGGCCATCGCCGAGGTCGAGGAGGGCACCTACCAGGTCGACCTGCCGTCCATCGCCTCGGACGGCTCGGAGCTGCGCCAGGTGATCCTGCCCGAGGTGAAGGTGACCAAGGACATGACGGTCACGCTGGACCCTCGCAAGACCACGAAGGTGGAGATACGCACCCCCCGTCCGGCAGAGCAGCGAAACATCATCAGCTACCAGACGCACCGTGAGATCGACGGCAGCGCCCTGACGCAGGGCGTCATGTACTTCGACAGCGTCGACCGGATCATGGTCAGTCCCACGGCCGAAGTGACCGACGGCACCTTCGAGTTCGCCTCACGCTGGCAGCTCGTCGCGCCCATGCTCCAGGCACGCGTGCCCGGTTCGGACGTAGACCTGCGGGCCTACTACATGCCGTCCTCGCCCCTCTTCGACGAGCGGGGACTCCGCCTCACCGCCGTCGACGCGGGCGACGTCGGCGCGCCCCGCTTCGACCGCGCCCGCGGCAAGCTCGCCGTCCTGACCAACCGCGACAACATCTACGAGCCGGACACGCTGACGAAGGCCGCCGAGGCCGGCGTCGCGGCCGTGGCACTCGTCCACTTCAGCAACCAGCCGTGGACCCGTTGGGAGCCCGCCGGCGACCGCTGGGCGCTGCCCACTGTCAGGATCGGCGCCGACGCGGGCGCCAAGCTGCTGGCCCGCATCAAGGACCGCAGGACGCAGGTGCACTTCACGGGCACGGCCCGCAGCCCGTACCTGTACGACGTCATGCAGGTCTCCTCGCAGCGCATCCCCGACAAGGTCGTGCACACCGTCACGGAGGACAACAGCGCCGTCATCCGCACGACGTACGCCGACAACGGCGGTACGCCGTGGGCGTCCGAGCAGCGGTTCGCCCGCCGTCCGTACCAGGACTTCGCCTGGCTCCAGTACTCCCGGTTCGTCCCGACGGGCTTCGAACGCACCGAGTACGTCTCGGCGGGGGACACCGCCTGGGAGCACAAGGTGCACCATGAGACGGTCAGTCAGGACCGCGAACTGATGGTCGGGATGCGCAGCGCCCCGCGCACCTACCGTGCCGGTGAGCAGCTGCGGGAGACCTGGAACGAATCGGTCGTGCGTCCGTCGATCCCGCACGGCGCCGGTCTCGCCTCCGTCCGCGACGGGAACGTCCTCGCCCTGCGCATACCGGAGTTCACCGACTCGACGTCCGGGCACTGGTCACGCAAGCTCGAGAATTCGGGCGACGGTGGCGGCGTCGGCAAGGGCGCCGGCGCCTCCCAGCAGGGCGACACGGCGAAGGCGGTCCTTTTCCGCGACGGCAAGGAGATCGCCGAGGCGGGCAGCGCCTGGACGGACTTCGAGGTGCCCGCCGGGGCGGCCGACTACCGGCTGGACCTGTCGACCAGCCGGACGTCGCAGGAGTGGGCGTACGGCACCGAGACCGAGACGTCCTGGTCGTTCCGGTCCGCGGCCGGCGGCGAGGCGAAGCTGCTCCCGCTGCTCCAGGTCGACTACGACGTTCCGGTGGACGAACGCAACGAGGTCAAGTCCGGCCGTACGCATGCCGTTCGGCTGGCGGTCCGCGCCCAGGACGGGCTGGCCGCACCGAAGGGTGTGGTGATGCGGGTCGAGGCGTCGTACGACGACGGCCGGACCTGGAGCCGCGCCTCGCTGCGTGACAGAGGGGCAAACGCGTACGAGGCGACCGTCACACGGCCGTCCGGGGTGCGCGGCGACGCGTACGTGACGCTGCGGGTCACCGCCAAGGACACCGCCGGCAACAGTGTGCGGCAGACCGTGACACGGGCCTACCTGCAGCAGGGCTGAAAGGCCCACCGCTCAGAGGTGGTGCGGCCGGCGATGTCCGTCGGCCGCACCGCTGTTCTCCGGATGCCTCCCGGCTCAGACCCAGTTGCGGCGCGCGGCCTGCCAGCCGAGCTGCATGCGGGTCGCGACACCGGCGATGGTCATCAGATGCTGGATGCGGCGCTGGACGGTGCGTCTGCTGACGCCCATCTGCCCGGCGATCGACTCGTCCGTGAGGCCCGCGACCATCAGGGAGAGCAGGCGCTGGTCGTCGGCCGTCAGCGAGTCGGCATCGGATTCCAGCACGTGAGCGCCGATCCGGCCCTCCGGAGTCACCCGCAGCGGAGCCCCGATCTCCCAGTAGCGCTCGAACAGCGCGACAAGTGCTTCCAGCAGACTGCTGCCCCGCACGACGACCGCCGTCACCTCACGCGGGTCACCCGCCGGACCGGCCGGTGCCAACGGGCAGATCGCCAGGCAACGGTCGGCGATCGCCATCCGCAGCGGCAACGCCGGCACCGCACGCGCGGTCTCGCCGGCCCGCACCGCCCTGACGATGTTCTCCATTCCGCCGGCGTCGTCGAAGAAGGCCTGCTCGTACAGGACCCGGTAGCCGACGCCGCGCGCCAGGGCGTCGAACTCGGCCTGGTTCGTGCCGGACGGCATGGCGACGTACTGCGCCCGGCAGAACCACAGCAGCTCTTCCCGGGCGCTGTCCTGAACCTGCTGCAGCCGCTGGCGCAACGCCCCGGCCCCGGTGATGAACTCCACCACCTCACCCGCGTCGCGGATCCAGGCGTTGCGCCGATAGGTCTCCATCAGTTCGGACACGGCCGAGCGGGCCTTGCCGAGCTCGTCGGCGCGGCGTTCGAGCCGCGGCAGCAGGGCCACGTCGGGCGGGTTGGCGGCGAACCGCCCCGAGACCCCCTCCACCCCGCGGGCCAGCCCCTTCTCCTCCAGCGCGAGGAGCAACCGCTCGGCGGTCCGGGTGTCGAGACCCGTCGTCGTGGACACCTCTCCCGCCGACGCCGTGACGGCGACGACGAGCGCACGGTACACATCCGTCTCGGCGACCGACAGCCCCACCGCCTCCAGCATGTACTTCCTCCCCAGCCCCTTGCCGAAGTCACCATCGAGGAGATCGCCGCATTCCGCGCAGTGGCGAGCGAACTGCTGTCGCACCACTTCAGCGGCAACGACGGACTCTACGCCGAGGCCGTACGGAAGGTCGACCACTGGCTTCCATCGAAGGTTCCCAATCATTTAGACTCATCAATCCTTCACTGCTTGTGACCGTTGCCGCTTTGATACGATGGTTGTGTGATCATGAACGCGGAACTGGCCGACACCCTGGAAACCGACCCCCTCGACCGGCTCGGCTTCTTGCTGGCCCGGCACGGTGCCATCGCCAACAGCCGGATGGAGCACGCCTTTGCGCTGTGCGGACTGACGCCCCGCCAGGGTGTGACGCTGATCCTGCTCGGCAGGTCGGGCAACATGAGCCAGCAGGGCGTCGCAGGGGCTCTCGAGGTGGACCCGAGTGTTCTGTGCGGCATCCTCAACGACCTGGAGTCCACGCAGTTCGTCGAACGCCGTCGCGACCCGGCCGACCGGCGCCGTCACATCGTCGTGATCACCGAAGAAGGCAGCCGCGTCCTGGCCAAGGCCCAGGAAGCCATCGAGAAGGTGGAACGGGAGCTGTTCGCGGATCTCACCGCCGAGGAGCTCGGAACTCTGCGGGACCTGCTGAGCCGGGTCAGGACCTCCAAGGGTGACATTCCCTGCACCGAGCGCTGATCCACCGGCCGCCACGAGACGGCGGGGTCGGCGTCGATCACACACCCCGGGAACCAGTGCGGTTCCTGGGGTGTTCTGTGTTTGGCGCACCCGCCCCACCTCCATCGTGCGAATGAGTCGACGGTCACACCTCCACAATCGTTGATGACCTTCAATGATTTGCTAGTGTCAACGCATGGCGGCGATCAGTCGTACAGCGGCCACCGCCGCACGGCGCATCGCGTCGAACCATTCGCGTCCGTTCGATCAGCGGGCAATGCAAGGAGGCACCACCATGAAGCAGTTCACGCACCGACTCGCGACCGCAGCCGCCACTCTCACGGTCGCCGGCAGCGCACTCATCGCCGTCGGGAACCCCGCCGTGGCATCCACCCTCCCCGCCGACCGGCACAGCCACACCGGCGCCGTCACCCGCGTCGCGACCGACCACAGTGACCGCGACCGGCCGCGCACGGACGGGCGTCCTGACTGGCGCAGCGAGCGGGATCACCGGGATTACCTGTACTGGCGCTCCAGTGACGACGGACGCCAACTGCGCTACGACGGCCGCCACGCCTACCAGCGGGTGGACGGACGGTGGATCGTCCTCACCCCGGCGGGCGAGCGCGCATACGGCTTCGACCGCTGGTACTTCGACCAGCTCTGGTACAGCTACGCCGCCTCGAGCCGTTCCGGCAGCTGAGCGAGCCGGCCGGGCCCGTCCGACTCGGCCCGGGGCTCGATCGCGCCGGACTCACATCGGCTCAGACGCTTCACCCTCGTGACCGCACCATCCGGCACTCCGTGCCAACGCCCCACCGGAGAACACCATGCAGCAAACCGCCCCGCTCATCACTGTGTTTCGGCGCCTCTGGCCGACCAGCGGACCTGGTTCAGGCCGACACCGTGGACAGCGCGCAGTCGAGCATGGCCGCGCCCTGGATCTGCCCGGGCCGGGCCGCCATCGCCGCACCGAGGCCGGTGCAGCGCTGACACGACGATGACTGGCCCGTTTCGGGCCACGGCCGGCCGCGGCGGGCACTGACCTGCGGCCCACATTCTGGGCGGCGGCTCCTGCGAGCCCTCTGGGCCGGGAGTCGCTGCACCCGCAAACGCCTGCGGCCTGAGCATGAGCGGCCGGGTTGCAGGACGCCGCCGGGCAAGGGACGGCACCGGCGGCGAACCAGCGGACGTGAGGCGCCTGGGGAGGCAACTCGCGTCCCGCCGTGGGGCGGCATCCATCGGTCATGTGGGTGACCGAGCGATACACGGACGGATGCCGCCCCCCATCGGCGACGGGCTGCCTCGGCCGGCTCTTCCGGTTGACCGGGACTCGAGGTGCTCCGCGCCGGACAACGGCCTGTCCGGCCTCCCCGGGGCGTTACGAGACGGCCCGGAGCCGGCCTTGGGGCCGGCGGCGGAGTTGGTCGACTGCCTGGGCCGTCCTGTCGTCTGCGGGGAGGAAGACGATCAGTTGTTGGGCGTCAGAGGAGAGTTCGAGCGTCTCGCGGAGCAGTTGGAGTTCGCAGCCGGAGGGGTGGTTGAGGCGGAGAGCTCCACGTCGCGGAACCTCGTGACGGTTCAGTCGGCGCGTGAAGTCGGGGCCGGCGATGGGCGCGAGTTCTGTGGTGAACCACTCGGAGTTCTCGACCGATGGTGCAAGCCACAGGTCGAAGGCCTGCTCGTCCGCGACGTCGTCCCAGTCGGCGAAGAACGTCCGGGCGCGGGGGTCGGTGAAGACGTAGCGGGTGAAATTCGGGGTGTCGGAGTCGAGAAGTCCGGTTCCGCTCGTCACCGCCTCGTAGCCGCTGGTGTGGGCGAGGACGTCGCCCAGCCGGTTGGTCACCATGGCGATCCCCGGTTCGAGGAGGCGGAGTGTCTCCAGGACCGAGGGGCGCACGTCGCGGCGCGGTGGTGCCGGCCGGGTGTGCGCGGTACATTCCCCGCCAGTGATCTTCGCGAGATAGCGCAGGTGGTTGCGCTCCGAGGGGTCGAGGCTGAGAGCATCGGCAAGGGCGTTCACTACCGCCACCGACGGATTGCGGTCACGGCCCTGTTCCAGGCGGGTCAGGTATTCGACGCTGATGCCGGCCCGCGCGGCGAGATCTGAGCGCCGTAGCCCCGGTGACCGGCGGCGGCCGCGATCCGGCAGTCCCAGCGATCGCGGCTGGATGCTGTCCCGCTTGGCCCGGATGAAGTCCCCCAACGGCGTACCCATGCCTGGAGCATACGGGGCCGGCTGCTGATCGCGGCCTGCTCAGACTGGCCCTGTGGGGGCCAGCCTGAGCGCGGTCTGGTTGCAGCCACGGTGCGGCCTGATCGTGGTGGGCATGGAGAACAAGCCCAAGCTGTTGATCATTGTCGGAAGCGTCCGGGAAGGACGGTTCGGACCGGTTGTGGCCTCGTGGGTCGCCGAACAGGCCGGCATGCACGGTGGTTTCGATGTGGACGTCGTCGATCTGGCCGAGATCGACATCCCGCTGGCGCTGCCTGCGGCATCGCCGAAGTATGCAGGCGACGGTTACCCCCGTCCGGCCGGGATGGCGGCACTGACGTCGGCTCTCGAGGGCGCTGATGCGTTCATCGTGGTCACGCCGGAGTACAACCACAGCTATCCCGCGTCGTTGAAGGCGGCCATCGACTGGCACTTCACCCAGTGGACCGCCAAGCCCGTCGCCTTCGTCAGCTACGGCGGTGCAGCAGGCGGCCGGCACGCGGTGCTGCACCTGGAGAACGTGCTGACCGAGTTGCACACGGTGACGATTCGCGATCATCTCGCCTTCCCGAACTACTTCACGGCGTGGCAGGACGGCCGTCCCCTCGACCCTGAGGCTCCCGGGTACGCCAAGACGATGCTCGACCAGCTGGACTGGTGGGCCACCGCACTCCGGTCGGCCCGCAACGCCGCTCCCTACCCGGCTTGAGCGACAGGTACCGGAGCGGACAACAGCACTTCGCGACCAAGCCGCGCACAAAACTCCGGATTCCTGGGCCTGCACGGGGTGGATCACCTTGACCGCCCCGTGCCCCGTCGGGAGCGACGCGCCCCGACTGCGCGCCGCACATCGTGCCTTTCATGACACGCTCGGGTCGGCGCGCATCATCGTGTCTGTCATGTGTGCATCCTGCGGGCACCCCGCGACGGTCGGGACGGTACGGGAGTGTGACGGCGCGCAGCGCTCACGCAAAGTTCCTTCGCGTCGCGGCATGCCGGGCTGCCGACCCGGGCTCGTCGGTGCGGGGCCCGACGCGCCGGAGGAACACCCCAAAAGCCGTGATCCGGTTCGTCCCCGCAATATCGTGTGGTCATGGTGCGCGTCGGCCCTCCGGAGAACGGTCGACCCGGTGGGGCCACACGGTTGCCCCCGGCCCCGCTTCTGGCGGTCTGCACGGGCTATTTCATGGTCATCCTCGATGTGACCATCATCAATGTTGCCGTTCCTGCGGTGGGGCGGGACCTGTCGGCTTCACTCACCGGTATTCAGTGGATCACGGACGGGTACACCCTCTCTCTCGCTGGTTTCCTCCTCACCGGCGGGACGCTCGGGGACCGGCTTGGCAACCGCCGTATCTTCTGCACTGGAATTGTCGTCTTTACCGTGGCATCGGCGGGCTGCGGGCTCGCCCAGAACACGGTGTTTCTGGTGGTCACCAGGATCGTGGAAGGGCTCGGTGCCGCATTGATCGTGCCCGGCTCCCTCGCTCTGCTCCAACAGGAGTACGCCTCACCCGCCGAGCGCGCCCGCGCCTTCGGGTTGTGGGGTTCCATGGCCGGCATCGCAGCCTCCGCCGGACCGCTTCTCGGCGGCCTGCTCGTCACCACCGTGGGCTGGCGCTGGGTGTTCTTCATCAACCTTCCCGTCGGATGCGCCTGCCTGCTGCTGACGCTGCAGCATGTGTCGCCCTCGCCCCGGCGCTTCGACCGTTGGGTGGACTGGCCGGCCCAGTGCGCCATCGTCGCGACCGTCGCTCTGCTGACTGCCGTCCTCAACGAGGCCGGCCGGCTGGGCTGGTCGCACCCTGTGATCCTCGCCGGGGCCGGACTGTGCGTAGTGGCAGCCGCCGCGTTCGTACTGCGCGAGCACCTGGCCCGCGCACCCGTGCTGCCTTTGTGGCTGCTGCGCTCCCGCACTTTGAGCGGTGCAGCGGTCATCGGTCTGCTGTTCAACTTCGCCTTCTACGGCATGATCTTCACCGCGAGCCTCTACTTCCAGCACTATCGCGGCCTCAGCGCGCTGCGCACAGGGATTGCCCTCTTCCCGGCGGTCGCCATGACGATGTTCGCCTCGGTGCTGTCCGGACGCATCGCACGCCGCACCGGGCACCGTCCGCTGGTGTTCAGCGGGATGCTGCTGGGAGCGGCCGGCCTGGCCGGCTGGGCCGCCGTTGGCTCCCATCCGGACTACCTGCTGCTGGTGGCACCGATGATGGCGGCCGGCTTCGGTACGTCCTTCGCCCTCACCGGTACGACCGCGACCGTGATGTCGGCCGCGCCTGAGGGGTACTCCGGTACCGCTTCCGCCGTGTTCAACACCACTCGCCAGGTTGGCAGTGCCGCCGGCGTCGCACTGGGGGGTTCACTATTGGCCGCCACTGCGGACTTCGTCACCGGCTTGCGCACCAGCCTGGCCATCGGCGCGGCCGCCTATCTGGTCGCGGCCGCCCTCGCGGCGTACTGCGTCCCGCGAAAGGGTGCGCTGACCTGATCAGGCGTCGGCCCTCCTGCCCGTCCAACCGCACCGAACCGGTAATGCCTCGGCGCACGATCCGCTGGTAGCCGGTGCCCGCCAGGGACGACGCCCCAAGCTGCTGGGCGGGGCCGGCCCGGAGCGGAGGAGTTCGCCTCGCGCCTGGAGGTCGCGGTCGAGCTACGACCGGCTGACCGGCGAGGGCTGGTCGCGTCCCGTCCTGAGGGGGCCGTGCCCACCGCGACCGTCACCGTCTCCTGGCCTGGTGCCGACACCTTGAGGCGGCCCAGTACCGGCGGACCTGGCCCGCGCGCTCGGCAAAAGCGCATGCCTCGACGCGACCACCGACGTCGCCTCCTGGATGTGACACCGTGGATGAGGGAGGCTTGGCTCAGGCGTGGGTCACCCGGGCGGACCGGTAGAGGCAGTGCGCGACAACGTCGCGCGTCGGCGGTTCGTCGCAGTTCCACAAGTCCTCCGTACCCCTCATCGAATGAGCGTTCGAGTAATGTCCTTGCCTGCCGGCGAATACGCAGGGCAGACTGCGTGCAGCAGCGACTCGCCCTCACCGCTGCGCGACTTTCTGCGGACGGAGACGGGAAGCGCCGCCGTGCTGGTGGCGGCAGCATGTGCCGCGCTGGTCTGGGCCAATATGGCGCCTGCAGGGTACGAGTCGTTCTGGCAGACCCATCTGTCCGTGGAGCTCGGCGCGTACGGGATCTCCCTCGAACTGAGGGAATGGGTGAACAGCGGGCTGATGGCGCTGTTCTTCTTCGTCGTCGGTCTGGAGGCGCGCCGCGAGTTCGACATGGGCGAACTGCGCGACCGCAAGCGGCTCGCGCTGCCGGTGGCGGCGGGAGTCAGCGGCATGCTCGTACCGATCGCCCTCTACCTCGCGATCAACGCGGACCATGGCACGATGCAGGGCTGGGGCGCCGCCATGTCCACCGACACGGCCTTCGCCCTGGGGATGCTGGCTGTGGTCGGACGCCGTATGCCGCAGGGACTGCGGGTCTTCATCCTCACCCTCACGGTGGTCGACGACTTCCTGGCCCTGGGCGTGATCGCCGTCGCCTACAGCGATCGCATCATTGTGCCGCCGCTTCTGCTCGCGGTCGGCGTCTTCGCCGTGATCCTGGCGTTCCGGCGGTTCCGACTGCGCCGAGGCATCGTGTACGCGCTGCTGGCGCTCGTCGCCTGGGGCGCGCTGCTCGAGTCCGGTGTGGACCCGGTGGTCATCGGACTCGCCATGGGGCTGCTGACGTACGCCTACCCCGCGTCGCGCTCCGACCTGGAACACGCGACCGGACTGTTCCGGCTCTTCCGCGAGCAGCCCACCCCCGAAATGGAGCGGTTGGTACGTGAGGGGATCGCCACGGCCATCTCGCCGAACGACCGGCTGCAGCGCATGTTCCACCCCTGGACGAGCTATGTCGTCGTACCGCTCTTCGCCCTGGCCAACGCAGGCATTCCGATCAGCGGCGACCAGCTCGCGCGGGCCTTCACCTCACCTGTCACGCTCGGCATCCTGCTCGGATACGTCCTGGGTAAACCGATCGGCATCGTGGGCGCGGCGGGACTGGCGACTCTGCTGGGCCGGGGGAGGATCCGGCTTTCGGTCGGCTGGGGAGCCCTGGTCGCGGGCGGGACCCTGGCCGGAGTCGGGTTCACGGTCTCCCTGCTCATCGCGACCCTCGCCTTCGACGGCACCCGGCTGGACGACGCCAAGATCGGCATTCTGAGTGCCGTGCTCTGTTCCTTCGTACTCAGCAGGCTCGTCACGGGCGCCATCGGCTTGCTGCCACGAGGGACGCAACTACGGGCGCTGGTGGGAAAGGCGGACACGATCGTCGATCTCGCCGTGCCCGTGGACCCCGACCGGGACCACGTGCGAGGGCCTCGCCACGCCCCGGTGACTCTGGTGGAGTACGGAGACTACGAGTGTCCCCACTGCGGGCAGGCGGAACCGGTCATCCGCGAGCTGCTCGGCGACTTCGGGGACGTGCGCTACGTGTGGCGGCACCTGCCGCTCACCGATGTCCACGTGCACGCCCAGCTCGCCGCCGAGGCCGCCGAAGCGGCCGGTCTGCAGGGCCGGTTCTGGGACATGCACGACCTGCTGATCAGCCACCAGGGCGCGCTCCGGTTCGACGACCTGCGAGGATACGCGGCCGACGTCGGACTGGACGTGGTGCGCTTCGAGCGGGACATGCGGTCCCGCGCGGGTGCGTCGCGGGTCGCTGAGGACGTGGAATCGGCGGAACTCAGCAGCGTCGCGGGAACTCCCACCTTCTTCGTCAACGGACGCAGGCACCACGGCGCCTACGACATCGCCGGCCTGTCCGCGGCCGTACGGGCGGCACGTGCACACGCTGTCGTTGTCGCAGAGAGGACGCGGTGATCTGCCTGGGGACCAAGGAGCTGTTTTAGGGTGCCCAGCATGACGACGCAGGGATACCTCTCGGAGCTGTTCTCACTGGACGGACGCATCGCCGTGGTGACCGGCGGCAGCTCCGGGATCGGCCGCGCCATCGCCGGTGCGCTGGCCCGGGCGGGCGCGACCGTGGTGGTCGTGGCGCGCAAGGAGGAACAGCTCGCCGCCACCGTGGACGAGCTGACCGCGGACGGCTGCCGGGCCGCGTGGGTGAGCGGCGACCTGAGCACCCGGGAGGGCGTGCGGGAGGCGGCGGAGAAGGCCGTCGAGCCGTTCGGTGAGCCGGACATCCTCGTCAACTCCGCCGGCCTCAACCTGCGACCCCCCATGGGCGAGCTCGGCGACGACACATGGGATGTCACCATGGCCGTGAACCTGGAGGCGCCCTTCCTGCTCGGGCAGCGCTTCGGCCCTGGCATGGCCGAGCGCGGCTACGGGCGGATCATCCACATCACTTCGCAGCAGGCGCACCGCGCCTTCGTGCAGAGCGGGGCGTACGGCGTGTCGAAGGGCGGTCTGGAGTCGCTGGCCCGTTCGCAGGCCGAGGCGTGGTCGCCGCACGGCGTGACCTGCAACACCCTGGTGCCGGGCTTCGTCATGACGCCCCTGAACCAGCGGCTGTCCTCCGACCCGGAGAAGGCCTCCGCCCTCGCCGCCCGCACACTGGTCGGCCGCAACGGTCTGGCCGAGGACTTCGCGGGCGCGGCGGTCTTCCTGGCGAGCCCGGCGTCGGCGTACGTCACCGGGCACTCCCTCTTCGTGGACGGCGGCTTCTCGGTGCACTGAGACCACGATCACGACCTGGCATTGGCCGGAAAGCCAAAGCCCCCCGCACCACCTTGGCCGACACGCACACCCCTCCCCACCTCCCGTTCCGCATCATCAAGGCCGGAGGGGGAGCGGTGAGAGGAGTGGACGCATGGACACGGTACGGACGAGCCCGCGGAGACCGGCGGGTGAGGTCGGGGCGGCGAGCAGGCTGACGCGGCGGCGGGACGTCGCGACCTCGCTGAACCCGACCGCCGACCTGGTGGACCTCGCCCGTGCCCTGGTGGACATCCCGTCCGAGAGCGGCGACGAGGCCGACCTCGCCGACGCCGTGGAGTCCGCCCTGCGCACCTGCGCGCATCTGACGGTCGAACGCATCGGCAACTCCGTCGTGGCCCGCACCGACTCGGGCCGCGCCGAGCGGGTGGTCATCGCCGGCCATCTGGACACCGTCCCGGCCGCCGGGAACCTGCCGTCCCGGCTGGACGGAGAGCTGCTCCACGGGCTCGGGGCGTGCGACATGAAGGGTGGCGTCGCCGTCGCCCTGCGCCTCGCGGCCACCCTCACCGCACCGGTACGCGACGTCAGTTACGTCTTCTACGAGTGCGAGGAGGTCTCCGGCGACCGCAACGGCCTGAACCGTATCGCCGCCGAACGCCCCGATCTGCTCGAGGCGGACCTCGCGATCCTCATGGAGCCGTCCGACGCGGGCGTCGAGGCGGGCTGCCAGGGCGTCCTGAACGCGGACATCACGGTGCGCGGCGAGCGGGCGCACACTGCCCGTTCCTGGACGGGCGTCAACGCCGCGCACCGGGCGGCCGCCGTGCTCCAGCGTCTCGACGACCACACCGCAGAGCGGATCGTCATCGACGGCCTGGAGTACCGCGAGGGGCTGAACGCGGTCGCCGTCCGCGCAGGGGTGGCCGAGAACGTCGTCCCCGACACCTGCGTGATCACGGTCAACCTGCGCTTTGCACCGAGCCGTTCGGCGGGGCAGGCCGAGGCGTATCTGCGCGGCCTCTTTCCCGAGTACGAGGTCGAGGTCACCGAGGTCGTGCCGGGCGCCCTGCCGGGGCTCGGCCAGGGCCCGGTCGCCTCGCTCGTCGAGTTCCTCGGCGCGACCCCCCGCCCCAAGCTGGGCTGGACCGACGTCGCCCGCTTCGCCGCGCTCGGCACGCCCGCGCTCAACTACGGACCCGGTGACCCGACCCTCGCGCACACCGCAGGGGAGTACGTGCCCGTCGGTCAGCTGCGCGAGTGCGAGGCCCGGCTCGCGGCCTGGCTGAGCGGCTGAGGGCCCGCAGGTCAGGCCCGGTCCGCGCCCCGCAGTCCGGCGAGGGTGCGCAGCTGCAGCCACAGCACCAACCGCTCGTCCGGGTCGGCCAGGTCGATACCGAGGTGCTGCTGTGCCTGCCTGAGGCGGTACCGGCAGGTGTTGGGGTGCACGGCGAGCAGCTTCGCCGCCCGCGCCATGTCGCATCCGGCGTCCAGCCAGCACACCAGGGTCCTGGCGTAGTCGGTGCCGTGCTCGGCGTCGTACGCCAGGACCTCCCGCCAGGCACCCGCCGTCAACCCCCGCTGCTCGCCTATGAGTTCACGCAGTCGGAGCAGGGTGACACGCGCGCGTATCTCGGTCACGGCAGCGACGTCCTCGCCCGGTCCGAGCGCCCGCAGGACGAGGTCGGCGTCGTCCCGTGAGCCGCGCACGGCCGCCAGGTCCGGGACGATGTCGCCCAGCCCGGACCGCACCGGCACCCGCAGCGCCCGGCTCGCACGCCGCACGACGTCCTCGGCGAGCCGCTTGTGCCGCTTCCCACCGTGTTCACCGGTCACCGGCAGCAGCGCGTACACACTCCCGTCCACCAGCACGCACGCGTGCCGCCCGTATCGCGCCTCGCACTGGAGCCGTACCAGGTCGAGCAGCCGCAGCGCGGTCTGTTCCCCGTCGGGCGCGGACACCGTGCCGTCGAGGGCGAAGGCCACGACACGGACCGGGGTGCCGGCGGCGAGGCCGAGGCGGTGCGCGGCGCGGCGGTGCCGTCGAGGAGGCGGCGCAGCAAGTCGCTCGTCAGATGCCGGGACAGTTCCTCGCTCGCCCGGGCCCGCAGCAGGAGCAGGGCGGCCGTGGACGCGCCCTGCCTGAGGGCGTCCTCAGCATCGGGGCCGAGGTGCCCGTCGTCGACGACCCACACCGACCCCAGCGTCTCGCCGCCCGCGCGGATCGCGACGGCGAGCCGCGGCAGCTCGTCGCCGTCGAGTGCGGCGAGGCGTACGGGTCCGGGGGCGGCGAACAGGAGGCGGTACTGCTCGGTGTTCTCGGGGCTGCTCGGCACCTGGCGGCCCAGAATGCCCTGCCGCCGGGCCTCGTCGACGACCTGCCCGGTGACGGTGGAGTAGGCCAGGATCCGCTGGCGGGCGTCCTCGACGACGGTCGCGCCCCCTACGGCCGCGGCCACCGCGTTGGCGAGCGCGAACAGGTCGCCGAAGGCGGCGCCGCTGCCCGCCGGGCCGGGCCGGGAGCCGATCGCGGAGGCCAGCAGCAGATGGATGTGATGCCAGGCGGCGTCCTCGTCGACGGCGAGCAGCGCGAGGCCGTGGGCCTTCGCCGCCGCCACCGCGTCGGGCTGCCCGTCGCCGGCCCGTACGACGAGTCCGGCCATCCCGGCCGCCGCGGCATCGCGCGCCAGCGTCCCGACCTCGCCCGCTCGCGCCCCGACCGTCAGCAGCAGGGCACCGGGCGCGCTGCGCGGGAACGGGGCCCCGGCGTCGTACAGCAGGACCTCGCAGACGGGTGCGGTGAGGCCCGCCGGGGCGGTGAGCACACGGAGCATGGGCTCACCGAGGATGTCGAGGAGTTCCTCGAGGGTGCAGGCGTCCATGGGCGGGGCGGGCTCTCCGATGGAGGACGGTCACATGGTGACGATGGGCGTTTTTACGGGACGGTGACCACTGGGGTCCTTGGCCGATCGCAACAGGGTGGCAGGAACTCATTGTGCCTGACGACAATGGCCGCCGGGCTGTGGCCCTGGAGACTCAAGGCATGACACCTGTGACGATCTCCGCCGCCGGGTCCGGGGCAGCGGCCGGAACACCGAACGCGGGCGCCCTCGCCGAGGACGCCGCCCGTGCCGCCGGAGTCACGGTCCGTACCGTGCACGACGTGGCCGGTATCCATGCCGTGGCTGATTTCTTCGCCGATGTGTGGCAGATGCCGCGCGCCACCCCGCCCTACCCCTCGGAGGTGCTGCACAGCCTGGTGCACTCCGGAGGCGCGGTGCACGCCGCGTACTCCACCGGGCCGTCGGGCGAACGGCTCGCAGGGGCGGCGGTGGCCGTGTTCGGGCCACCCGCCGAGCGGGACGTGTACTCGTTCGTGGCGGCGGCGACCGCCTCCGGCCGGGGCGTCGGCTTCGCGGTCAAGCAGGCGCAGCGGCGGTGGGCGCTGGAGCGGGGCGCCACCACCATGCGCTGGACCTTCGACCCGCTGGTCAGCCGCAACGCCCGCTTCAACCTGGTCAAGCTGGGCGCCGTCGGCAGCGAGTACCTGGTCGACTTCTACGGGCCGATGAGCGACGGCGTGAACAACGGCGACGAAAGCGACCGGCTCACCGTCGTGTGGGACCTGGTGACAGCGACCACCCGGACGGACGACCTCGCCGACGGCCGCTCCGCCGCCGACGTCGTTCGCCGGGCACCGGACGGCGACCCGCTTGCTCTGCGCGACGCGGACAGGCTGTGGTGCCGCGTCCCCGAGGACATCGTCGCGCTGCGTGCCGCCGACCCGGCGCTCGCGCTCGACTGGCGGCACGCCGTGCGCGAGGTCTTCACCGAGGCGTACGCCGAGGGCCTGCGCGCGACGGCCATGTCCCACGACGGCTGGTACCTGCTGACCCGCCCGTCCCCCGAGGAGCAGGCATGAAGCTCGAACGCGTCGAACTGCTCCACGTCGCCATCCCGCTCGTCACCCCGTTCCGCACCTCCTTCGGGACGATGACCAGCAAGGACACCTTCCTGCTGCACGTGGTGACCGACGAGGCCGAGGGCTGGTCGGAGTTCGCTGCCGACCCGGAGCCGCTGTACTGCTCGGAGTTCGTCGCCGGCGCCGAGATCGTCATCCGGGACTTTCTGCTGCCGCGCGTCGCCGCCCTGCCCGAGCCGACGGCCGCGGCCGTCGCCCCCGCCATGGCCTCCGTGAAGGGCCACGAACTGGCCAAGGCCGCCCTGGAAACCGCCCTCCTGGACGCCGAACTGCGCGCCTACGGGATGTCATTCGCGACCTTTCTCGGCTCGGTCCACGAACGGGTGCCCGCCGGGGTCTCGGTCGGCATCAAGAACTCCGTACCCGAACTGCTCGACGACGTCGAGCGGTACCTCGCCGAGGGCTACCTCCGCATCAAGCTGAAGATCGAGCCGGGCTGGGACGTCGAGCCGGTGCGCGCCGTACGCGAACGCTTCGGCGACCGACTCCCGCTCCAGGTCGACGCCAACACCGCCTACACGCTCGCCGACGCCGAACATCTCCGCAAGCTCGACGACTTCGGGCTGCTGCTGATCGAGGAGCCGCTGGAGGAGAACAACCTCCACGCCCACGCCCAGCTGCAGAAGCGTCTGGCCACCCCGGTCTGTCTCGACGAGTCGATCCACTCCGCGCGCGACGCGGCGTCCGCGCTCGCGATGGACGCCTGCCGGGTCGTCAACGTCAAACCGGCCCGCGTCGGCGGCTATCCGGAAGCCCGTCGCATCCACGACGTGGCCGCCGCCAACGGCGTGCCGGTGTGGTGCGGCGGAATGCTGGAGACGGGCATCGGCCGCGCCCCCAACCTGGCGCTCGCCGCCCTCCCGGGCTTCACCCTCCCCGGCGACACCTCCGCCTCCAGCCGGTACTTCGCCGAGGACATCACCGAACCGTTCGTCCTCCAGGACGGCCACCTGTCCGTACCCACCGCCCCGGGCATCGGCATCGACCCGCTGCCGGACGCCCTGGCCCGGTTCACGACGGCGACCCGGGAGGTGTACGCCAGACGGCGGTGACCGCACGGCCACCCCGCCCGGGGCGTCAGCGCCCCGCTGCGTACAGCGCCTCGATCTGCTGCGCGTATGCGGCCATCGCCGCCTGGCGTTTCACTTTCATGGACGGGGTCAGCAGCCCGTTGTCCTCGGTGAACTCGCCCTCGACCAGGGTGAAGGCGCGGATCGACTCGGCGCGTGAGACGGCCTGGTTGGCGTGGTCGACGGCCTTCTGGACGTCGGCGCGCATCCGCGGGTCGCGGACGATCTCGGACATCGGCGTGTCGGCGGGCAGTTTGCGGACCACGAGCCAGTGGGTGACGGCCTCGGGGTCGAGGGTGACGATGGCGGCGACGAAGGGGCGGTTGTCGCCGACGACGCGACGGGCGGGCGGCTGCGCAGGCGGTCCTCCAGGACGGCGGGGGAGACGTTCTTGCCGCCGGAGGTGACGATGATGTCCTTCTTGCGGCCGGTGATGGTGAGGTAACCGTCCTCGTCGAGGGCACCGAGGTCGCCGGTGGCGAACCAGCCGTCGGTCAGGACCGCGTCCGTGGCGGCCGGGTTGCCGAGGTACGAGCCGAAGACGATGCCGCCCTTGACGAGGACCTCGCCGTCGTCGGCGATGCGGACGGCGGTGCCGGGGACGGGGAGGCCACCGTGCCGGGGCGGGGTCCGAGGGGCGGGACGATGGTGGCGGCGGCGGTGGTCTCGGTCAGGCCGTAGCCCTCGTAGACCATGATTCCGGCAGCGTGGAAGAACAGGTTGAGGTCGCGGTCGAGCGGGGAGCCGCCGCTGATGGCGTAGCGCATGCGGCCGCCGAGTTCCTTGCGGATGCGGCGGTAGACCAGCAGGTCGTACAGGGCCCAGGCGGCGTACAGGCCGGGGCCGGGGCCCTTGCCCTTGTCGAGGAACTTCTCGAGGTACGCCTCGCCGAAGCGCACTGCGATCCGGTGTGCACGGTCGAAGGAGGCGCCGCGGCCGAGCTTCTCCGCGGTGGCGCGGCCGGTGTCGTGGATCTTCTCGAAGAGGTAGGGGACGCCGACCAGGAAGGTCGGGCGGAACTCCTTGAACGCCGGGCGGAGGTCGTCGGGCTTGATGCTCGGGCAGTGGCCGATCTCGATGCGGGCCATCAGGCAGGCGATCTGGAGGGTGCGGCCGAGGATGTGGGCGAGCGGGAGGAAGAGCAGGGTGGAGGCGGTCCGACCGGTGAGATCCCGGAACATGGGGTGCAGCAGCTCGACTGTGTTGGCGGCCTCGGCATGCAGGTTGGCGTGGGTGAGGACGCAGCCCTTCGGCCGGCCGGTGGTGCCCGAGGTGTAGCAGACGGTCGCGGGGGTGTCGGGGGTCAGGGCCGTACGGCGCTTGGTGACCTCCTCGTCGGGGACGTCCTGGCCGAGAGCGGTGAGGTCGTCGAGGCCGGCCGCGTCCAGTTGCCAGATGCGTGGCGGCTGGGGGTGACCTGCCGTGCCGGCCCTGACGGTCAT
The DNA here is from genome assembly GCF_004187715.1 of Streptomyces sp. F001. Lineage (GTDB taxonomy): Bacteria > Actinomycetota > Actinomycetes > Streptomycetales > Streptomycetaceae > Streptomyces > Streptomyces flavusporus. Next base: position 616,878 of record NZ_QZWF01000002.1, read on the forward strand.
GGCGTTCTCGGCGGTCTCCGTGATGACGAAGCGGGTGCCCGAGTCGCGGATGATCCACTCCACCTGTTCGGCGGAGGAGGTGGCGTAGACCGGGACGGTCTGGCCGCCGGCGGCCCAGATCGCGAAGTCCAGGACTGTCCACTCGTAGCGGGTGCGGGACATCACCGCGACGCGCCCGCCCGGTTCGAGACCGGCGGCGATCAACCCCTTGGCCACGGCGGTGACCTCACGGGCGAAGGCCGCCGCGGTCACGGGCTGCCAGGCCCCGTGCTGCTTGCGGCGCAGGACCACGGTGTCGGGGGCCTGGGCGGCGTTGGTGAACGGGATGTCGGCGGTGCTGCCGGTCGCCGCCCTCGGCGCGAGGGGCGCCGCACGGACCTCGCATACGACCCCGTGCTTGTCCCTGATGATCTCGGTCCTCGTGCGGGTCGCCAGGTCGGTGCGCTGCTTCGCCCGCTTCAGATCACTGCGTACGCCCATGACGGCTCCCGGTCGCGGTTGAGAATGGCGTGCTGTCGCCCGTGCTTACTCCAGAGTCAACTTACTCGCGCGTAAGGGAAGGTCAACGGGTGGGTCCGTTCACCCCATACGACTCGCCGTCTCTATCGCGTCGGCCAGCTGCTGCACGTCCTCGTCCTCCGTCCTGTACGCCAACGTGTGTGCCCGCTCCGAGAGTTCGTCGAGATACGGGGCGCCGGGCAGAGAGCCGTAGCCATGGTCGGAGGAGCGGCGGAGAGCGTCGGCGAAGTAGGCGGCCGTGGCCGTGACCTGGAGGCCCCGGCCGGCGCTCCATACGGAGTCGTCGAGGTCGCCGGCCTCCAGGCCGCCGGACTCCTCGTGCGGGGCGCGGGTGTCGGGGTCGAGCCAGCGGACGGTGGCGGTGGCGAGGTGGCCGTCGGCGCCGGGCTCGGTGCGCACCGCGTACAGGGCGGTGACGGTGTGGCCGGGGCCGACTTCGCCACCGTCGACGCGGTCGTCGCGGAAGTCGTCGTCGGCGACATGGCGGTTGTCGTAGCCGACGAGGCGGAACTCGGTGACCGTCGCGGGGTCGAAAGCGACCTGGGCCTTGGCTTCACGGGCCGTCAGTTCGATGTTCTGCGGGAGCTGTTCGCAGAACACCTCCCGGGCGTCCTCGGTGTTCGAGACATAGACCGTGTGGCCGTCTCCCCGGTCGGCGAGGCGTTCCATCAGGGCGTCGCCGTAGTCGCTGCCGACGCCGACGCCGAACAGGGTGATGCCGTGCTCGCGGCGTTCCGTGGCAATCCGCTCCAGGATCGCGTCCGGGTCGGTGTCGCCGGTGTTGGCGAGCGCGTCGGAGACCAGGACGACCCGGTTGGTGGCGCCCTCGCGCAGACCCTCGACCGCGGTGGCGTATCCGGTCTCGACGCCCGCGCCGAGGTTGGTGGACTCGGCGGGCTCCAGACTGTCGATGACCTCGTGGATCTCGCCGCGACGGCCGTCCAGACGCGTCATGGGGAGCACGGTCTCGGCCTCGTCGCTGAAGGTGACGATCGCGACCGAGTCGTCGTCGCGCAGCCGGTCCGTCATCACGGACAGGGACTGCCGGGCGAGGTCGAGGCGGCCCGGTTCGGCCATGGAGCCCGAGATGTCGATGACGAACGTCAGGGCGGCGGGCGGGCGTTCACCGGCCTGTTCGGCATGGCGCGTGGCGAGGCCCACGCGGATCAGGGACCAGTTCTCCTCGTCGGTGCGGGCGCCGTCGACGGTGACCGTGAAGCCGTCGCCGTCGGGGCGTTCGTAATCCTGGCGGAAGCTGTTGACGAACTCCTCGGGGCGAATCGTCGACGGGTCGGGCAGTCTGCCCTCGGCGAGGGCGCGGCGGGCGTATCCGTAGGAGGCGGTGTCCACGTCGAGGGCGAAGGTGGAGAGGTGGTCGGGGGGGCGACCTCGCGGGAGTCGGTGTCGTCCTGCTGCTCGCCGGTCCCCTGGCTGCGGTCGGGGCGGGCAGTGGGGCGGGAAGCCGGAGTTGTGCTCGCTCGCGTCCGAGGTGCGGCTCTTGTCGCCGGTGTCGCTCGCGCCGCAGCCGGTGAGCAGCAGGCCGCCCGCCGCCGTGAGCGCGAGCAGCGTGCCGCGCAGCCGCCGTGTCCGGTGGCGCTCGTACCACTCCATCATCCGTGCCCCCTCGGTCCGTTGACGTCGACGTCTGTTGACGTGGCCTTCTGTGACTGTGACGGCACAGGGCACCGGAACGTGCGACACGGGGTGTTGCAGATGCGTCTCGAAGCGGCCACGGAGGCGGCCCGTCGTACGCCGGGGCACGGGCCCGATGCACCGACCGCCGGTTGCCGTACTCGCCGCCGCCCTCCCGCGCCCGTACCACCTGGGACGTCGTCAGGGAGCCTCCGCGGTCCGGCGCTCCTCGTCCGGCGCCACCAGTGACTGGGTGAGTGGAATCCGTGACAGTGCGAGGACTCCCGCAGCGATCAGCGCGACACCGAACAGCTGGGGCAGCAGCCACCACCCGGAGCGGATCTCCTCCTCGTACAGGGTGATGCCGAGTGCGAGGCTCACCATCGCGTCCCCGAGGGTGAGGGCGGGCTGCGAGGCGACCAGTGGACCGGCCTGCATCGCATTCTCCAGGAGGAACAGCGCGCACACGCCGGTGGCGGCGAATGCGTAGGTCTGCCAGGCGGAGAAGAAGCCCAGGAGCCCTTGCTCGTCGAGGATGTGCGTGGAGGCCTTCATCAGCGCCGCGGTCACCGCGTAACTGATTGCTGTCGCGGCCCCCAGACAGGCGGCCCGGGCGCGGCCCTCCGGGCGCCGGAGGGCCGCGAGAGCGAGAGCGACGACCGTCCCCATGCACACGGCGAGGGCGGGAATCCAGCGGTCCAGCGCCACATGGGTGCGATTGCCGGTGGGGGACGCGGCGGCGAGCGCGACCGCCAGCCCGGCCACCACCACCGTCACGGCCAGCCAGCCCGTGCCCGGCAGATGCCGGTGCATCAGGAACGAGGCGACGATGAGGGTGAGCGGCAGCTCCAGCACGAACAGCGGCTGCACGATCGTCAGCGGCCCGGTCGCCAGCGCCAGCGCCTGGCAGACACCGGCGGCGATCACCGCGAGGATGCCGGACAGCCAGACGGGCCGCCGCAGCAGATCGAGCATCAGCCCGGCCCGGAACCCTTGGGAGCGCGGCACGGTGAGCGCCGCCTTGCGCTGCAGCACCGTCGCGACGGCGTTGCTGAAGGCCGCGCAGAGCGCGAAGACGATGGGGAGCAGGGTGTGCAGCGTGGCCACCTCCCGGATCGGCGGGCCTGTGACGTCGGCTGTGCCTTCTCCTGCCATGGTCGCCTCGATGCGGTCACGAGCGCGATCGGAGCGTCCGGGGCTGCGGACCGTTGACCCGGTGACAACGTTGCCGAACACTGCACCGCCGACCTGGTTCCGTCAAGACCTCCAGTTCGCCACGGAACATGTTTCCTTAAATTAGTAATAATTATTGACAGGTTCTGGCTCCGGGGCCACAGTCTTCGCCGTGACGCCCTCGGCCCCAGGCATCCGCATGGCCCGCGTCACCTCTTCCTGCTTCCCAACCTCCGGGAGAGGCCCGTGACTTCACGCCCACCCGTACCACGAACCCGACACCGGCAGTCCGTCCGGCTCGGCGCCGTCCATCGCACCCAGTTCCAATAAATTAGTAATTAATCTTGACGTGGCGGAAGCGCCACGCGAACCTGGATCCGCCGCGAGCGGGCCCGGCCGTCAGGAGGGCCGGGCCGCCGGGCGGATCCACAGGGAGCCCTCCATGACAAACCCTCAGCCCAGCCGACGGCGCTTCCTCGCCGGACTCGGCGCCGCCGGGACGACGGCGCTGCTCAGCGGCTGCGTCACCTCCACCTCTTCCTCGAAGTCCTCGTCCAAGGGTGCGGTCACCCTCCAGTCCAACCTGTCCGCACCGCAGGCCAAGGCGGCCATGGAGGACATCGTCGCCGCCTACGGCAAGAAGAAGGGAGCCGGGCGCGTCAGCCTCAACACGGTCGCCGCGGAGACCTTCCGCACCCAGCTGCCGACGTACCTGACCTCCGCCAACCCGCCCGACGTGTACACCTGGTACCCCGGCTCGGTGGCGGACGCCTACGCCAGGAAGGACCTGCTGCTCGACCTCGACGAGCTCTGGGGCTCGTCCGACCTCAAGCGCTACTCCAAGGCGCTGAACACGCTGTGCACCGCGAGCTCCGGCAAGAAGGTCTTCGTCCCCACCACCTACTACTGGTGGGGCATGTTCTACCGGAAGTCCAACTTCGCCAAGTGGGGCGTGAGCGAACCCAAGACCTGGGACGAATTCCTCGACCTGTGCGACAAGCTCAAGTCCAAGGGCGTCGCTCCCATCGGGCTGGGCGCCGGCGGCAACACCGCCTGGGTGGCCTCCGCATGGTTCGACTACCTGGACATCCGCATCAACGGCGCGATCTACCACCGCGAACTGCTCGCCGGAAAGCACCGCTTCGACGATCCCGAGGTCCGCAAGGTCTTCGACCGCTGGCAGGAGGTACTGCCGTACTTCGACCCGAACGGCGCCGCGGGCGCTTTCCAGGACGCAACGACCGCCCTGCTCAACGGCCGCAGCGGCATGATGCTGATCGGCACCTTCTTCGCCGACGCCGCGCCCAAGGACGCCCTCGACGACATCGACTTCTTCCGCTTCCCGGTCATCGACGCGAAGGTCCCGCTCGCCGAGGAGGCCCCCGCGGACGGCTATTTCGCCAGCGCCCGCACCGGACGCCGCGACGGTGTGCTCGATCTGCTGGGCTACCTCGCCACCGCCGAGTCGCAGGAGATCTACATCAAGGGCTCGTCCGGCACCGTCCTGCCCTGCCACCCCGACGCCAAGGACGCCGGCACGCCGCTGGTGAAGAAGGGCCGCGCACACATCGAGGAGGCCGCCGAGATCACCCAGTTCTTCAACCGCGACTCCAGCGACGCCCTCCAGCCCACCGCCGACACCGCGCTGACCAAGTTCCTCGCCAAGCCCAAGGAGATCGGAAACATCCTCACCGACTGGCAGCGCGACGCCGAGAAGATCTGGAACGCCTGACATGGCCGTTCTGACCGCCCCCCACCGCAAGCTCCCGATCCCGGCGCCGTCCCGTGGCGGCCGGGGCCGGGGCCCGCGGCGCACCCCGCCGCTGGTGGTCGCCTTCGTCGTCGTCCCGCTGCTCGCCGAGGCCGTGTGGGTGTTCTGGCCCGCGCTCCAGGGCTTCTACCTCGCCCTGACCAGCTGGGACGGCGTGTCGGCGCCGGAGTTCATCGGACTGGACAACTTCCGGGAGATGGCGAGCGACGACATCTTCCGCGGCGCCGTCGGCCACACCGTGCTGTGGCTGGCGCTGTTCGGCGGCCTGTCCGCCCTGCTGGGCCTCGCCGCCGCGCTGCTGCTCCAGCAGGAGCGGCGCGGCGTCGGCTTCTACCGTGCCGCCCTGTTCCTGCCCGTCGTCTTCTCCCTGGTCGCCACCGCCCTGGTCTGGCAGGCCATCTACCAGCCCGACGGCGTCCTCAACCAGCTCCTGGAATCGGTCGGCCTCGGCAGCCTGCGGCACGCCTGGCTCGCCGACCAGGACACCGCCCTGTACGCGGTCATCGTGCCCGCCCTGTGGCGGCAGATCGGCTATGTGATGGTCCTGTACCTCGCCGGCCTCAAAGGCATCGACCCGGCCCTGTACGAGGCCGCCAAGGTCGACGGCGCCGGACCCTGGCAGCGCCTGCGCCACATCACCCTGCCCCAACTGCGCAGCGTCAACGCGGTCGTTCTGTCCGTCATCATCATCGACTCGCTGCGCTCCTTCGACGTCGTGTGGTCGCTGACCCGCGGCGGCCCCTACCACTCGTCCGAACTGCTGAGCACCTATATGTACTCGACCGCCTTCCAGTCCTTGCGGCTCGGATACGGCTCCGCACTGGCCGTCGTCATCTTCCTGCTGGCGTTCGGCGTCATCGCGTCCTACCTCCTGCGCGCCTTCCGGGAGGCCGACTGATGGCGACCGCCCGCACCTCCGCCGCGCTGCGCCGCCGCCGTGCCGCCACCGCCGGATTCCACCTCTCGGCCGGGGCGCTCGCGGTGCTGTGGCTGCTGCCCATCCTCCTGGTCCTGGTGACCAGCCTGCGCTCCTTCGACGACATCGCCGCCCACGGACTGGGCAGCTGGCCCCACTCCTTCACTCTCGACAACTTCCGTCTGGCCTGGGTCGACGGCGGCCAGCAGCGCGCCCTGATCAACAGCCTGATCGTCACCGTCCCGTGCGTCCTGGTGACACTGGCCCTGGCGGCCATGGCCGCGTTCGCCCTCAGTCGGTACGAACTGCCCCTGCGCCGCTTCCTGTTGCTGCTCATGCTCGGCGGCAACCTGCTCCCGCCGCAGATCCTGCTCATCCCCGTCTCCAAGCTGAGCGAGACGATGGGCGTCTACGACACCCTGCCCGCCCTGATCGGCGTGCAGATCGGCTTCGGCGTCGGCTTCTACGTCTTCGTCCTGCATGGTTTCATGCGTGCGATCCCTGTCGAGATCCAGCAGGCGGCCGTCGTCGACGGAGCCGGGCCCTGGCAGATCTTCTGGCGGATCATCCTGCCGCTGGCGCGGCCCGCCCTCGCCGCGCTCAGCGCCCTGTCGTTCACCTGGATCTTCAACGACCTGCTGTGGGCGATCACCGTGCTGCGCAGCGACACCAAGATGCCGATCACGGCCGCCCTCATCGGACTCCAGGGACAGTACGTGTCGATGTGGAACGTGATCGCCGCCGGTTCCGTCATCGCCGCCGCGCCCACCGTGGCCGTGTTCCTCCGCTTCCAGCGCCACTTCGTGGCGGGCCTCAATCTCGGAGCAGTGAAGTGACGTCGTACCAGCGCTGGACCCTGCGCACCGAGCACACCAGCTATACCGTCCGCCTGTCCCCGGACGGCTCCTGGGCCGAACTGGACGCCTGGGGACCGCACGGCGTCGAGACGGGACCGTCGGCGCTCGACGGGTCGCGCCGCACCCACTTCATCACGCCCGCCGACGTCGCCCCCGCCGAGTACCTGCCGCACGGGCTGCGGCCGTTCAACGGAGCCGACCTCATCGCGAGCTGCCCCGGCCACGAACGCGGCATCTGGTGGACCTTCGCCGGAGCACAGGCGGACGAACACAACCTGCGGCTGACCTTCCTCGACGACGTCCTCGGACTGCGCACCACCCTGTGCTACGCCACCGTGCCGGGTACCGACGTCCTGCACCGCTGGACCGAACTCACCTGCACCGGAACCCAGGAGCTGCGCCTCGAACGCATCGACTCGGCCGCCGTGAACGTCCCCGTCGCCGCGGGAGCACGCCTCACCTACCTCACCGGCCAGTGGTCCCAGGAGTTCCAGCGCACCCAACTCGACCTGACCAGGGGCACGTTCACCATGGGCAGCACCCAGGGCGCGCCCGGTCACGCCTACGCACCCTGGCTCGCCGTGCAGGACGGCACGACGGACACCGCCCCCGCTTATGGTGTGGCCCTGGAGTGGCCCGGCAACTGGCACATCACCGCCGAGGCCGAACCCGGCGGCGCGATCCGGGTCCGTGCCGGGCGGGTGCCGCACGAGGGAGCGGTCGTGCTGGCACCCGGCGCCACCCTCACCACACCCCGCCTCGCCTGCGCGTTCAGCCCGGACGGACTCGACGGCCTGTCCCGCGTCTGGCACCGCTACGACCGCCGCCTCGCCGGCGACCGCCTGCGGCGCACCCGCAAGGTCCTCTACAACTCCTGGGAGGCCACCGGCTTCGACGTCGACGCCGCCGGGCAGCTCGAACTGGCCAAGGCGGCCGCGGACATCGGCGCCGAGCTGTTCGTGGTGGACGACGGCTGGTTCACCGGCCGCAGCGACGACACCGGTGGACTCGGCGACTGGTATCCGGATCCGGAGGCTTTTCCACAGGGCTTCGACCGGTTCGTCGGAGACGTGCGCGGCCTGGGCCTGGACTTCGGTCTGTGGATCGAGCCCGAGGCGGTCAGCCCCGGAAGCAGCCTCCATGCCGCACACCCCGACTGGGTCTACCGGATCGACGGCCGTCCCGCCCGCCTGGTCCGCAACCAGCTCCTGCTCGACCTCGGCCGCACCGACGTCCAGGACTTCGTGATCGGCACCCTGGACCGGCTCCTCGGCACGTACGACATCGGCTACCTGAAGTGGGACATGAACCGCCCGCCCACCGAACGCGGCCGCCCCGGTGCCGTCGGCCCCGTCGACCTGGACGCGGAGCACGTCGCCGGATACCTGCGCGTGCTGGACCACCTGCGCACCGCTCACCCCGACGTCACCGTCGAAGGCTGCGCGGGCGGCGGCGGTCGCATCGACCACGCGACGCTGGCTCGCACCGACGTCGTCTGGCCCAGCGACAACACCGCCCCGCTGGACCGGATGACCGTCCAGCACGGCTTCCTGCACGCCCACGCACCGCACGTGATGAGCTCCTGGGTCACCGACGCCCCGGGCGTCTTCGACCCGCGCCCGCGCAGCCTCGCGTTCCGCTTCGTGAACGCCATGTGCGGAGTACTGGGAGTAGGGGCCGACCTGCGTGCATGGACACCGGACCAGCGGGCCGAGGCCGCTCGGTGGATCGCCCGCTACAAGGAGGTGCGCGAGGTCCTCCACCACGGAGAGGTCCGGCTGCTCGGCACCCCGGCGGACACCACCTGCGGTGTGCAGTACGACTTCGGCGACCGCACGGTCGTCGCCGCGCTGAGCACCGGGCGCCTCGACGGCGCCCCGCTCGTGCCCGGACGCCCCGACCGGCTCCGGCTGCGGGCGCTGGACCCGGCGGCGCGCTATCGGGACACGGCGACGGGGACGACGTACAGCGGAGCCCATCTGCTGCACTACGGGCTGCCTTTCACCTGGAGTGCCGATCATGATGCCGACCTGGTGGTACTGACACGTCAGTGAGCCGCATATGTTTCCCGCACGGCCTGTCCCAGCTCACGAAGGAGTCGACCCCACGATGGACCGCTTCACCGGCCGTACGGCCGTGGTCACCGGCGCGGCCTCCGGCATCGGCGCCGCCACCGCCGTACGCCTGGCCGAGGAGGGAGCCGCCGTCGTGCTCGCCGATGTGGCGGAGGAGCGTGGCGCGGCGGTGGCGGAACGGATCGCGAAGGACGGCGGCCGGGCCCGGTTCGTGCGGGCCGACGTGGCGGCGGAGGAGGACTGGCGCCGGATCGTGGCCGCCGCCCACGACTTCGGGCCCGTGGACGTCCTCGTCAGCAACGCCTACACCGTGGACGTGGCACCGGCGCACGAGCTGGACCTGGAGTCGTGGCAGCGGCAGCTCTCCGTCAATCTCACCGCGAGTTTCCTCGGCTTCCGGGCGGTGCTGCCCGATCTGCGGGACCGGCGAGGAGCAGCGGTGCTGACCTCGTCCGTCCACGCGCGCGTGGGCATCCCCGGGCACCCTGCCTACGCCGCGTCCAAGGGAGCCCTGCTGTCCCTGTGCGGCCAACTCGCCGTCGAGTACGGGCCCGAGGTCCGCGTCAACGCCGTCCTGCCGGGCCCGATCCTCACCGCCGCCTGGGACAGGGTGCCGCCCGAGGAGCGGCAGCGCAGCATCGCCGAGACCGCGGCCCGCCGCTTCGGCAGCCCCGAGGAAGTGGCCGCGGCCATCGCGTTCCTCAGCGCCGACGAAGCCTCCTTCATCACCGGCTCCAGCCTCCTCGTCGACGGAGGCTGGAGCGTCGTGAAGGCCTCCGCATGACCACTGCCGCGCCCCCACACCAGCAGAAAGGCTGTACGACATGACGCCCTACGCCCGCCGCGGCGTGCACGGCCAGACCGTGGAAGCCCTCGCCCGCCGCATCCTGGGCGGCGAGATTCCCGAAGGGGCCACGCTCGACCTGGTGGCACTGCAGAGCGAACTGGACGTCAGCCTCACCGCCCTGCGCGAGTCCCTCAAGGTACTGGCCGCCAAGGGCATGGTCGACGCCCGCCAGAAACGCGGCACCTTCGTCCGGGCCCGCGCCGACTGGAACCTGCTCGACGCCGACGTGCTGCGCTGGCAGTTCGAGGGCGGCCGCACCACCGACACCGACCGCGCACTCCTGCACAACCTCGCCGAGGTCCGCGCCATCATCGAACCGGCCGCCGTACGCCTGGCCGCCGAGCGCCGCACCGACGCCGACCTGGCGGCGCTGGAGAGCGCCGTGGACGCGATGCGGGAGCAGGGCACCGACCCGGGCCACGCCGTGGAGGCCGACCTCGCCTTCCACCGCGCCCTGCTCGCCGCCACCCACAACGAACTGCTCGAACGCATGGAGGTGGTCATCGAGCCGGGCCTTGCCCACCGCGATCGCATCGTGCACAGCCACCCGCACAGCGAGGACCCCGTACCGGCCCACCGCGCCGTCCTGGACGCCGTGCGCGACCAGGACCCGCAGGCCGCCGAGGCCGCCATGCGTGCCCTGCTCGATCAGGCCGGCCGCGACCTGGACCGGATCGAGAGCCCCGACGACACGAAAGGCGGCAAGTGAAGATCGCCCGCATAGAAACCTTCCTGGTCCCGCCGCGCTGGCTGTTCTGCCGGATCGAGACCGACGACGGCGTGGTCGGCTGGGGCGAACCCGTCGTCGAGGGACGCGCGGAGGTCGTCCGCGCCGCCGTCGACGTCCTCGCCGAGTACCTGACCGGCCAGGACCCGCTGCGCATCCAGGACCACTGGCAGGTGCTGACCAAGGGCGGCTTCTACCGCGGCGGCCCCGTCCTGTCCAGCGCCGTCGCCGGCCTCGACCAGGCGTTGTGGGACATCGCGGGCAAGACCTACGGCGCCCCGGTGCACGCCCTGCTGGGCGGCCCCGTGCGCGACCGCGTCCGCGTCTACGCCTGGGTCGGCGGCGACGAACCCGCCGAGCTGTCCGAACAGATAACCGCCCAGGTGGAGGCCGGTTTCACCGCGGTGAAGATGAACGCCGCCGGCGCCACCTCACCGGTGGTCACCCCGGCGGAGACGGCGGCGGTCGTCGCCCGCGTGGCCGCCGCCCGGGACCTCCTCGGCCCGCACCGCGACGTCGCCGTCGACTTCCACGGCCGCTTCACCGCCGCCTCCACACGCCGCGTCCTGGCCGAACTCGCCCCGCTGCACCCGCTGTTCGTGGAGGAACCGGTCGTTCCCGACCACGGCCACCTGCTGCCCGGCCTGGTCGCCGCGAGCCCGGTGCCCCTGGCCACCGGCGAACGCCTCTACTCACGCACCGACTTCCTGCCCGCGCTCACCGCCGGCATCGCCGTCGTCCAACCCGACCTGTCCCACGCCGGCGGCATCTCCGAGGTGCACCGCATCGCCTCGCTCGCCGAGACCTACGACGCCCAGCTCGCCCCGCACTGCCCGCTCGGCCCGATCGCGCTGGCGGCCAGCCTGCAGGTCGCGTTCGCCACACCCAACTTCCTCATCCAGGAGCAGAGCCGCGGCATCCACTACAACAAGGATGCCGACCTGCTGTCCTACGTGGTCGACCCCGAGCCGTTCCGGTTCGTCGACGGCCACGCGTCCCGCGGCGACGCCCCTGGCCTCGGCATCACCGTCGACGAGACCGCCGTACGCGCCGCCGACCGCACCGGTCATGCCTGGCGCAACCCGGTGTGGCGGCACCCCGACGGTTCCTTCGCGGAGTGGTGACCGTGCCGCTGGACATCGTCACCGACCCCGCGCACGGCGGCCGTTGGACCTCACTGCGCACGGCCGGGCGGGAATGGCTGTGGCGGCGCGAGGCACCCGAGCGGGACAGCGTGTCACCCGGCGACCTGTTCGTGGACGCGGGCGGACTGGAGGAATGCATCCCCACCGTCCGCGGCATCCCCGACCACGGTGACGCCTGGTCACGGCCCTGGACCCGAGACGCGGACAGGGACGTCGTCCACTGCGACCGGTTCACGCTGGCCCGCGCCATCCGCAGCACCCGCGACGGAGCCGAGGCCGACTACGTGCTGACAGCCGACGCCGGTTTCCGCTTCGTATGGGCCGCCCACGCCCTGCTCGACCTCTCCGACCGTGCGACGGTGCACTCCCACGACGGAGCGAGCACCCGCCTCTTTCCCGAGGCGGCCCCGCTGCTGGACCGGGCGTGGCCGAAGGGCGCCGCGTGGGTGGCAGGGAGCTGGCCCGTTCCCTGCGGACTGCGCCTGGACCGGTTCGGTCCGGACGACGGCAGCGCGGTCGGAGCCGTCGTGGACGCTTCCCGTTGCTGCGTCCACGATCACACCGACCGTCTGTCGTGGGCTCTCGAAGCCGACGGTCAGCCGTTGTCCATCGCCCTGTGGCGCAACCTGGGCGGCTTCCCGTCCGTGCGTCCCTACCGCAGTACAGGTGTCGAGCCGATGCTCGGCCGCGTCTTCGACCTCGCCGAAGCAGGCCCCGGTGACGCAGCCCGGGTCCCCGCGTCCGGCGAGGTGCGGTGGCGGTTGACGCTGACCGCGAACTGCCGCTGCCCGTGAACCGACCTGTCCGACAAGGAGCTCGTCCATGAATCTTCGAGCGGCCCTGGCCGCCCACCGCCTGATCGCCATCGTGCGCGGTGACGACCCGGAGGGAGCGTTGCGCACCGTGCTGACCCTGGCCGACGAGGGCGTCGAGCTGATCGAGGTGTCGCTGAGCGGTAAGGACGCCCTGTCCGTCATCGAGCGGGCCCGCGAAGCACTCGGCCCCGACCGGCCCCTGGGCGCCGGTACCGTCCTGACCGCCGACGATGCTCGTGCCGCCCAGCGGGCCGGTGCGAACTTCGCCGTCACCCCTGCGCTCGGCGACGGCATCGGCGCGGCGCACGGGCTCGGCCTGCCGGTCCTGGCCGGGGTGATGACCCCGACCGAGATCCTGGCCGCACGCACATGGGGCGCCGCCGCACTGAAGATCTTCCCGGCTGCCCAAGCCGGAGGCCCCGCCTACCTGACGGCACTGCAGGGACCGTTCCCGCACGAGCCGTTCGTGCCGGTGGGCGGTGTCGACGCGGCGGCCGCCCGAGAGTATCTCGCTGCCGGAGCCATCGCCGTCGGAGTGGGCTCACCTCTGGTCGGCGACGCCGCGGACGGCGGCAGCCTGGCCGCACTGCGTGAACGCGCCCGTGTCTTCCGCACCGTCGTACAGGACGCCACGCCGTGACCGAAGCCGAAGCCGAAGCCCTCCGTCCCGACCGCCTCGAGCTCGGTGAGGGTATCCGCTGGACGGACCGCGGCATCGTCCTCGTGGACATCCTCGCCGGCCGTCTGCTCACCGCCGTCGGCGATCCCGCCGCCCCCCTGCAACAGCTGGCCCAACTGCCCGTCCCCTTGGGCGCGGTGGCCCCCGTGGTGGGTGCTCCGGGCACCTGGATCGCCGCTGCGGGCACCGGGATCTGCCTGCTCACTCCCGACGGGGCGCCACGGTGGCTGGCACAGCCCGAAGCGGACGCCGCACGGCCCATGCGCATGAACGACGCGACCGCCGATCCCTCCGGCCGCTTCTGGGCGGGCAGCATGTCCTACGACGCCCACGAGGGGGCCGGCTCCCTCTACCGGATCGACCACGACGGCACGGTGGCCCGCCTCCTCGACGGCATCACGGTCCCGAACGGGCCGGCGTTCACGGACGACGGCGCCACCATGTACCTGGCCGACAGCGCACGGGGAATCATCCGGCGCTACCCCGTGGACCCGGTCACCGCCGACCTCGGGGCACCGGAGGCGTTCGTCACCGTCGCGGACGGCAGCCCGGACGGCATGGTGGTGGACGTCGAAGGCGCTGTGTGGGTCGCGGTGTGGGGCACGGGGACCGTACGCCGGTATCTGCCGGACGGCCACCTCGACCGCACGCTGCACCTGCCCGCACGACAGCCCGCCGGCGTGTGCCTGCAGGAGGACCGCCTCCACATCACCACCGCCCGTGTGGGACTCGCCGCGCCCGGACCTCACGACGGAGCGATCTTCACCGCCCGGGTCGACGTACCAGGCCGGCCGACGGCCTCATATCGTCACCGCACGTCTGCTTCGTCTCCCTGGGAGGTGTCATGACGAACGTCTGGCGGCCTGCCGAAGGAGCGGTGGTCTGTATCGGCGAAACCATGGCCGCCCTGGCCCCCGCCCCGTCCGAGTCACTGGAGACCGCCGAAGACCTGAGGGTGTCGGTGGCCGGGGCGGAGTCGAACGTGGCGATGTACCTGGCGGACCTGGGCGTCCCCGTCTCCTGGCTCTCGGTGCTCGGCGACGACGCGTTGGGACGGCGAGTGCGCGCCGCAGTTGCCGCGGCGGGCGTCGACGTCAGTGGCGTACGCTGCGACCCCGAGCGACCCACGGGCCTGCTCGTGAAGGAGCCGGCCGGCGCCCGTACCCGCGTCCACTACTACCGCAGCAACTCGGCGGCCTCGGCCCTGGGCCCCGACGTACTGGACGACGACAGACTCGTCTCGGCCTCCGTCGTACATCTCACGGGCGTGACCCCGGCACTGTCCCCCTCCTGCCGCAGCCTGGTGACACAGGCACTCACCACTGCGCCGAGCGAACGTCCCTACGCCATCAGCTTCGACGTCAACCACCGCCCAGCGCTCTGGCCGTCCGGAACGGCCGCCGCCGCGCTGCGCGATCTGGCCGACCGCGCCGACATCACGTTCGTCGGACTCGACGAGGCACAGGAACTCTGGAACACCGGCCCCGAAGCGGCCGACGTACGCAACCTGTTGCCGCACCCGCGCCTCCTCGTCGTCAAGAACGGCGGCCACACGGCCACTGCCTTCAGCGACGAAGACACATGGACCGTGCCCGCACTACGCACGGACGTGGTGGAACCCGTCGGCGCGGGCGATGCCTTCGCCGCCGGATTCCTGGCCGGCCTGCTGCGAGACGGGGACATACCGCGCGCGCTGCGGCTCGGGCACATCACGGCCGCGTCGGCTCTCAAAGTGACCAGCGATCATGGCCGGTTGCCGGATCGGGACCGGATCCAGCGGCTCCTCGACCTTCCGGCGCAGGAATGGGAAACACAGGGTCCGTTTCTACTCGCCCCCAACTCGTGAGCGGCCATCAGGCTCAGGTGTTTCCTTCGGTGTCCGCAGCGATGTGTGGTCCGTGGGCCATCTGCCCCGCCCAGTCCGGATGCGGCCGGCAGGACGACCGCGACCACGGCGCCTGGCTGGGGGTGCCCCTCTGGGGGAGCATCGCCGCACGCGGCCTCACCCTCCGGGCAGATGGTGATCCGCGGATTCCACACCGGACACCACGCCTGACACGGGATCACTCAACTGATCAGAGACGCTGCGCCCCGTCCTCTCGTTCGGGCTCATTCGGGTGCGCATCGTGTGCATGTTTCGGATGTTATGCCCAGAATCAGCCTCATGGTGTGTTCCCTCATGGAGGTGAAAGGTTATGCCGACGTACGTCACGTTGCTGAACTGGACCGATCAAGGGATCCGGAACTACAAGGACACCGCGAAACGCGCCGAGGCCTTCGCATCGGCGGTACAGAAGCTCGGGGCGAAGCTCCTGAACATCTACTGGACCGTCGGCCCGTACGACCTCGTGGCCATCGTTGAGGCTCCCGACGACGAAACCGCCACCGCGGCGCTCCTGCAGCTCGGCGGGGTGGGCAACGTCCGCACAACGACCCTGCGGGCCTTTGGCCAAGAGGAGATGGATCGCATCATCGCCAAGACCGCTGGCTGAGGGCATGACAGACCTGGAGACCGAAGGATCGGGACATGATCGGTCCGGGGCCCTTTTCGCTGTGCCCCCGGCAGGATTCGAACCCGCGACACCCGCTTCGGGAGAAAGCCAAGATCGGTTTTGGGGCTGCTGGGGCGGGAGTGGGCTGAGCAGGAAGGAAGCCGGGCGCGTGGGTGCGCTGGGCTTCGATATGGGCTCTGACCTGCGCGGATCATGTCCCATCGAGTCCCGAACAGTCCCGGGCGCTCTCGAAGTGTCCCACGCACTACGTCCCCGTTGTGTCCCCGTCGGGTGGGGGGTGTCCCCGTGATGTCCCCCTCGCGTCCCCGGTGGGGCGGTGTAGATGCGGCGGGTGTCCTGCGGCGATTCGGGGCGCTGGCAGGTGCGCGGATCCCGTTCGGGTGAGCACCGCTCGACCTTCGCGGGTGGGTTCACTTTCCCGGTTGCTGCGGAGAACGTCGGTGTCTCCAACGTCGAGGGCGTCGGAGGCAAGGGTGGCCGTGAGGCGTGTCGCGGCACGGCGGTACGTGTCCGGTTGGCCCTTGTATTGCGTGAATTCCGTGCCGCGTTGATCCGGCCATTCTTTTGTGCCTGCTTGGCGCGCCGGTGGACCGGACTATCCGGGGCGCGGTTGACCTCTCGCAGTGAAGGTTGAGCATTCTCATCGAAGTTTGAGCGGTGTCACCTTCCCATTCTTCTTCCTGCACGCCTCTGGCCTCAGATGCCATCCGCTTACCGATCAACGGTGTTGGCTGGTCGAACGGGGGTCCTGATCGGGTGATCGCGGTGTGGTCGGCGCATGAAGGCAGGGCCTCGCGGTAGCTCGGGGTTGTCGAAGCCAACGAGCAGTCCCGGGAGGCCCTGTTGCCGCAGTCTTTCGCGCTCGCGTCCACGGAGTCCAACTCGCCGTCCCCGTCGTGTGACTGCCTCGCGCACAGGTTCGGCAACGCGGCGGACGGGCCGGACCGCGTCCCGTGTTACGGCTCCGACCTGACGGAGGCGGAGTGGCAGGTCGTCCGGCCGTTGCTGCCGGTGCCCGCCTGGCTTCAGGGGCGGGGCGGGCGGCCGGAGGGCTATTGCCACCGCGTGATGCTGGATGCGGTTCGCTATGTCGTCGACAACGGCGTCAAGTGGGCGAACCTGCCTGCGGATTTCCCGCCGTATCGGCGGGTGCATGCCTTCGCCCGCCGCTGGCAGGTGACGGGCCTGCTCACCGAACTGCACGACCGGCTGCGTGACCGTGTCCGGGAGAAGGAGGGCCGCACGGCGGACCCGAGTGCGGCGATCGTGGACTCGCAGTCACTGCGGGCGGCGGCGAACATCCCCCGCTCGACATCCGGCTGGGACGGCGGGAAGAAGGTGGGTGGCCGCAAGCGGCACCTGGTGGTCGACTGCCTCGGCCTGGTCCTGGTCGTGTTGGTGACTGCGGCGAACGTGCAGGACCGGGACGCCGCGGTGCCAGTGCTGGAACGGCTTCGCCGGCTGTACTTCTCCGTCCGGCTCGTCTGGGCGGACGGCGGCTATGCGGGCCGGCTCGTCGGCTGGGCGGCCGAGAAGTGCCGGCTCACCGTCGACATCGTCAAACGCGCCGACGACACGAGCGGGTTCGTGGTGCTGCCGCGCAGGTGGGTGGTGGAGAGAACGCTGAGCTGGCTGATGCGCTCGCGTCGCCTGGTGCGTGACTACGAGACGCTGCCCGCCATGCACGAGTCCATGGTGCTGTGGTCGATGACCATGCTCATGAGCGGGCGCCTGGCCGGACGCCGCCGAGGTGGCTTCAGCCGGCCGGCACCGCGAGCGGGGTGAACACCCCCGGCCGCACCTGCAGCGCCCATCCCCGCTCCACCAGGCGTTTCGCCTTCGACCGCAGTCCTTCGACCTTCGCCGGGACCACCTCCAGGCCCAGGGCCGCTGCCAGTTGCTGACAGCGCATGCCCTCCCGGCCCGCATCCGACTCCAGCACGGACATGATCCGCTGGTAGTCCGCAGGCAGGACCGACGCTGTCACACCCTCAGCCCGTCGCGGCACCACCGACCCCGCCACCGCATCCCGCACCGGCTCCACCACCGCGGAAGGCGGCACAGCCAGCACCTCGGCCACCGTCACACGGGCATCCGCAAGACGCTGAAGCACCGCTTCCGCCTCGCCGAGCGCGGCCTGAACTCGCTCGGCTTCCTCCCGCAACCGTGCGATCTCTTCCCGGACCTTCTTCTCACGGGCCTCCAGCAGACCGAGCACCGACGGCACCAGCCACCTCCACGAGCGAGACGAGCCAACGAACACGCTCATCTCTCCCGCCACCGACCGGAGTTCATGCCCGCCCACCCCGAACCAAAGGATCACGTTCGGAAAGCGGATGGCGTCTCACTCTGAGAGCTCGGCCCGCCAAGAGCGTGGCCACTGCCCGGACGGTGGCGGTGCACCGGCGATACCGAGGTCACGACGCGCGCTTTCGTAGAAGCCATCGCGCGCTGCGCTCGCCAGCTGATGGGCCTTGGTCCACTGCACCGGGTCGACCGTGCCTTCCCGCACCAGCAGCTCGATGGTCCAGATCGTCTCGTGCCAGCGGCGCGCCGCCGCGATGGTCCCGGCGTCCCCGACCAGCAGCACCGACTCCCACTGGGTCGCACGCTGTGATTCCGCCTCGGCCAACAGCGGCAACCCCTCGGCGGGTTCCAGAGGGTCGGCCACGTCCGCGAACCCGAGGGCTGCGCCGATCCGTTGGGCAACGCGGAGCTGGGCCTTGAGGGCGTTGGCGTAGCGGCCGTACGTCTCAAAGCGCTTGTCGTCCCAGCGCTCCTCACGCTCCCTCTTCCATTTACGGCGCTCGGTCAGGCTCTGCGCCGCGTACGACGCCACCGAGCCGACCATGACCCCTATCAGGGCAGGCAGTTGATCCAGCAGCGCCATTCATGTCCTCCGGCAAAGGCTTTGGCTACGGGCGTGCCCATCTCGGCAGCACGCGATCTGGGCCCTACCCATGAAGCCAGGTTGGCCCAACCCCGAACCCCGAAGTTGCCCAAGTCCTGGACGGCTGGTCCGGCTCTGACCAGCTCGCTCAACGTTCGATGCGGGAGGAGCCCGCCGCTCAGGGTTCGGTGAGAACGCTCAAGGTCCGTTGAGAGGGAACATCGGTCGGGCCGGGTGGTGTGGCGACCACGTGTCTGCTCCGTTCCGCCGTCGCAGCCACTCGGCCAGGAGCGTCGAGGGGCTTTCGAGCGGGCGAACCGGGCGCGGAGTTCCGTCACCTCGTCCAGGAGGAGGCCGGTCCAGGTGTGAGCCTCGGCGATGAATGGGCGTCTGCCTCGGTGCCGGCCAGGGCTTCGGCGTGCCCCTCGTGTGCGAGGTCGACGTAGGCGACGCGGTCGTCGTTGCTGTCGGCGATGAGGAAGCTGGTTGCGCCCTCCGCGACGCTGATCCTGATGACACCGCACGGGCCTGGGATGGTCTTGTCTCGCAGTGTGGTGATGGCAGCGAACTTTCTACTCAGCGTGATCGCCTCTGCTGCCTCGGCACCGGCAACATCAGTCCGAGGGGGTGCCCAGTGGATACCGCTGTTGGATGAGATCGCTCAGTCTTACTCGAACGGACTCCAGCATCTCGGCTGTTTCAGTCATGTGCCGGCCCAAGGCTGCGAACTCACCGTCTGCGGCACGGTTCTTTAGAACCTTCCTGATCTCGGCATGATGGTCCTCAACCCAGTTGGCGCGCGCTTCCACGGCACTGTCGAAGTCGCTGAGCAGGTCGGGACAGTAGATATGCATCAAGCTCCGCAGGGTGCGCCGGGCGGCTTGGCGACGCTTGGTACCACTCCACCTCTGCGCCACGGGTGCTGGAGGTGACATCAATGCTTCAATTTCACGTCGTGTGCGCTTAGCAACGGTTCGTCTGAAAGGCGTAGGCCCGCTGTAGAAGTTGCTAGATGGGCGTTGGGCTTTAGCTAAGTCGGGCTGCTCTGCTATTACCAATTCCACCACCTTGCTGGTGCTCTTCGCTGCTTCGCACCATTCGCGCAGAATTTCATGAAGTTCCATGAGCGCTTCATGCATGTTCGGCCAAGAAGGTGCGCCGGAGACTTGATCGGTCACGCTCCGCAGAACGCTGCTTCCGGCCTTCGCTACAGCTGTTGCTTCTGGGCCTACCACCATGAGGCACCCCCGCTTCCGTCGAAGAACAAAGGATGCCCAACCTCTTCATGGCGCACAAGGGTGCGCATGGGGTGTTTGCTGCCAAAGGGGCATCGATCAAGGCCTAATAGGACTCCGTTAGGTCTTCCGGTCGGGTCTGTTCGGGAGCATGTTGGGTTGGGTGGACGCACATGAAGTGAACCGGGTCCGGGCGACGTTGGCGTTGTACGTGGCGGATGTGTTCGCCTCGGTGCCGCGGAAGGACCAGCGGGCCAAGGGCGACTGCTACCTGCGGGGACTGATGCTGGACGGCCGCCGCAAGTCCATCCAGGCCATGGCCTCGCGGCTGCCGGACGGCAACGAGCAGAACCTGCAGCAGTTCGTGAACCAGTCGACCTGGGATCCGGTGCCGGTGCAGCGGCGCATCTGTGAGCGGATGCTGCCGCTGATCGACCCGACGGCCTGGGTGATCGACGATGTGTCGGTGCCCAAGGACGGCCGGATGTCGGTCGGGGTGGCGCCGCAGTACTGCGGGGCGTTGGGCAAGCGAGCCAACTGCCAGGTCGCGGTCAGCGTCCACGCCGCGAGCGATACCGCCTCCTGCCCGCTGCAGTGGCGCCTGTTCCTGCCCACGGAGTGGGCGTCGGACACCGGCCGCCGGACCGTCACCCGCGTCCCGCCCGAGGTCACGCACCGCGAGAAGTGGCGTCTGGCCCTGGACATGCTCGACACGCTGGCCGGCTGGGGCATGAGGCCGCCGGTCGTGGTGGCCGATGCCGCCTACGGCACCAACGCGCACTTGCGGACCGAACTGGCCGATCGTCAACTCGCCGACATACTCGCCGTGCGGGCGGATGTCACCGCCCATCCGTTCGACGCGAAGCCCGTGGCCCCGGACCGCAACGGGCCTGTCGGCTGCCGGCCTCAGCCCCGCTACCGGGATCCCGCACCGTCGGTGGCGGCTCTGGCCGCCGGCCTCGGACAGGAGGCCTTCACCACCCTCACCTGGCGGCAGGGCTCGCGAGGGGAGTTACATTCCCGCTTCGCTGCCGTGCGTGTCCGCCCTGCGGGCAAGGCCGTCGAGCGTCCGGTCAAAGCCGCTGCCTCAGCCGAGCAGGGCTGGTGGGACGGGGTCCTGCCGGACTGCCGGCTGCTGATCGAATGGCCCGAAGACGCCGAGGCTCCCACCGATTACTGGCTGTCCAACCTGCCGGCCGACACCCCGATCGCCGACCTGGTCCCTCTGGCCAAGGTCCGCCGGCGCATCGAACACGACTACCGCGAACTCAAGCACGGCCTGGGTCTGGACCACTTCGAAGGCCGTTCCTGGCCCGGCTGGCACCACCACGTCACCCTCGTGACCGCCGCCCACGCCTTCCTCACCGAACAGCGTCTCGCCCCAAAAGCCCCCGCACCGGTCTCACCCTCTACCAAGTCCCCCGGCACCCTCCAGGACGTCCTGAGGTGCTGGACCGGCATCTGCACCACCTGCCAACAGCCCCTGCCCAGCAGGACTCCCACGACACCAAGATCAAGACAGACCTAACGGAGTCCTATTAGCGGTGGATAGCGAGGGTCACTGTAGTGGTTCCAGCAGTATGACCCGTACTGCAGAGAACGTCCCGATAGCTACCTCTGCGATGCGGAATTTCCGTCCAGTCAATGCGGCATCTCGCATCGAACGAGAAACGAAGAGCATATCGTCAGGCATCGCTGACGGCGCGGACAGAGGGATCAGTGCCTGATAGGTGGTCGTAGCCGGGAGTGATGCGATTGCGCCGGACAGAGGTGGCACCGAGGCGAGTGGTCCCTGCCGGACGACTGCCCCGAGGCCCGACCAGGCCAGCAAGTGCTCGTCGCTGTTCTGTGTCAGCGTGCCTGTCACCTCGTTGAGGGTCCCTGACCCAGTAGATTTCGTGATCCGCCAAATCTGAAGTTCGTCGTCAAGTAGCTTTTCCACGGCCCGCCGGACGCCGGAGAGGTCAAGTGCCACGTGCCCACTCCACGAGCTGTCGCAGTACCGCCGCAGTACCTCCGCCTGGCACATTCTCAACGTCCAGCCGGGCAAGGGCAGCACGCTCGACCTCCAACGGGTCCAGCGGTTCCAGGAATTCGGCGACTGCGGTACCGGGCTCCGGGGGGATCCCGATTTGGACGCGCGCGAGGAGGTCCAGTTCCGTCGGCCACGCTTCGGTAGGGCGCAGGTGCAGTACAACGCGCGGCAGAGCGTGAATGGCTGAGTGGACGTCCACTGCAGCCACGTACTGACTGAGCCCTTTCAGGGTGGCCACCGATCGGGTGACGGGCTGCGGGTGCGAAACCGACAGGGCCCCGGTGCTGTTGAGGGAGGTGTTCGAAGTCTCAACTCATCAGCGCTGGAGCCCTGTTGGTTCCCCATCCTGCCGTACTCGACCTGCCGCACGCTCTCGTCGAGTGGCTCACGATGCTCATCGTCACCCGTGAGGGTGACCGCCGCTGCAAACTCCGTCCGTCCCAGCGTGCGCTGGTCGCTCTGGTCTACCTGCGCAAGCACGAGCCCCTGGCACAGATCGCCGAGGCCTTCCAGATCTCGGTCGGCACGGCCCACGCCTACACCTCGGCCGCCGTCAGCCTGCTCGCCGAGCGGGCACCGGGCCTGCTGAAGGCCCTGCGCGAGGCGGACCCGGACTACGTGCTGGTCGACGGCACGCTCGCCGAGTGCGACCGGGTCGGCGACAGCCGCAGCGACTACTCCGCCAAGCACCGCCGGCACGGAGTGAACCTGCAGCTGGTGAGCGACCCGGACGGACGACTGCTGTGGATCTCCCCGGCCCTGCCCGGACGCACCCACGACCTGACCGCCGCCCGCACCCACCGGATCATCCGGATCTGCGAGCGCCAGGGCGTTCCGATCCTGGCCGACTGCGCCTACATCGGGGCCGGTTCCTGGGTCACCACCCCACGACGGCGCCCTCCCGGAGGCGAGCTGACACCGACCCAGCAGACCGTCAACCGAGCGCTGTCGCGGACCAGGGCAGCCGTCGAGCGCGGCCCGGCCCGCCTGAAGACCTGGAAGATCTTCCGCAAGGCGCGATGCAGCCCGAATCGAATGACGTCAATCGCCAAGGCCGTCCTCACCCTGGAGCGTCAACGCTGAAAGGGCTCACTCACGTCCTCTCCATCGACGGCAACGGTGTACGAGCGCCCGTCGAAGGTGAGCTGGAAACGGTTCGGCGTGTTCATCGGCGGAGCCTAATACTTCAGCCGAAGACCATGATCTCGCTGGGGACCTCCAGCCGTGGGGCCGATCGATATCGGATCGCGTGAGACGGATGCGTACTGGCACGCTGCCTCTATGGATCACGCGGAAGTACTGCTCATCGGAGGGCGGGCCGGAGTCGGCAAGACGACGGTGGGGTGGGAGGTTTCGGCGTTGCTGCGGGCTGCCGCGGTCTCTCACGCGGTCATTGATGGTGACTTCATGGGGCAGGTACATCCGGCCCCGGAGGGAGATCCACACCGCAGTCAGATCACCGAGAGTAATCTGACTGCGGTGTGGGCGAACTTCGCCCGGCGCGGCTACCGCCGACTGATCTATACGAACACTCTGAGCGTGCTGCCTGAGGCGACCGGCATGTTCGAGCGCGCCATGGGGGCGGAGGTGCGGATCGTACGGGTCCTGCTCACCGCCTCCGATGCCACCGCCCGCGAGCGGCTGGTGCGCCGGGAACTCGGCTCGGAGCTGGATCAGGAACTGGAGGGCAGTGTTCGCAAGGCGCGGCTGCTGGACCAGCGGGCGCCTGCGGAGACCGTGCGGGTGGTGACGGATGGGCGGGCTGTTGTGGACATCGCGCGCGAGGTGGTGGCCGCCACCGGCTGGGCCGGGCAGCACTCCGCGAGCGGGCCGTGACCGTGCCAGCGGGCCCGTCAGGAGGTGGGGTCTTCCGCGTTAACCTCGCGCTTTCGCGCGCCCAGCAGACTGGAGGTCTTGATGTTGTAAGTGATCTTCGGTCGTAAGCTCGTTGTCGCCTGCCGGTGGAAGTCCGGTCCGGGTAGCTGCCAGGAGGCCCGGTAGCAGACTGGCGGCGTCGGGGGGAAACGCCCGGCGTCGAAACCCAGTGTCGAAAGCCCTGTGAAGGGGGAGCAAAGCAGCGGTCCGTAGCATCACGCGAAGCCTGCGGCGTCGTTAGAGGCCCGCCTCTCGGGGCGGGGACAGGGAGTGCCGAGCCCCCGAAATCAGGGCGAAGGCCATGGAAGCGGCGAAGATCCTGGAGATGCAGCCGTGAAGGACTCCCCGGCGTATGGGGCATGGAACGTTGCGACGGTGACAGCGGGAACTGGGGAGGCCCTCCCCGGCCCGGCGGCCTGCGGACAGCTGCCGCCGGAAGTTGCGCGTCCTATAACCGGGTGCACCCCGGGAAGTGGGCGCGAGCCGGGTGGGCGTCGGAGGCGGCCGTAGTACCGCGATGAGCCAGGGGACAACACAACCCCCGGCCAGGGAAGGGCCGCTGCTTCGTCGATGCGCAGTCTGTCTGGAGGGACTTGGTGAGTGCCGTTACGGCTAGCTCCGCCACGTCGGGATCCCTGAAGCTGGATCCGGTCCGAGCTTTGCAGCATGCGCTCTACCGGGCGGCCAAGGCCGATCCCGGACGGCGGTTCCACGCGCTGAGGGACAAGGTCCACCGCAGGGACGTCCTGCGGCGCGCGTGGGCAACGGTGCGTCGGAACAACGGCGCTCCGGGCATTGACGCCACCACTCTCACGCAGGTTGAGGAGTACGGCATCGACCGGCTCCTTGACGAATTGGCCGTGGAACTCAAGGAAGGCCGCTGGCGGCCGCTGCCCGCGCGCCGGGTATTCATCCCGAAACCCGGCACGACCGCGGAGCAGAGACCGCTGTCGATTCCTTCAGTCCGTGACCGGATCGTGCAGGCCGCACTGAAGATCGTGCTCGAGCCGGTCTTCGAGGCCGACATGCTCCCGTGCTCGTTCGGGTTCAGACCCAGGCGCGGGGCGCACGATGCCCTCCAAGTCTTGATCGACGAGGCATGGCGGGGCAGGCGCTGGGTGGTGGAGACGGACATCGCCAACTGTTTCGAGGCGATTCCGCATGAGAAGTTGATGCAGGCGGTCGAGGAACGCGTCTGCGACCGGTCGGTCCTCAAACTCCTGCGCGCGATGCTGCGTGCCGGAGTGATGGAGGACGGGCAGGTCCGTCGGCCGGTGACTGGGACCCCGCAAGGCGGTGTGGTTTCACCGTTGATGGCGAACGTCTATCTGCACCGGCTGGACCGGGCATGGGACGCACGTCGGCATGGGGTCCTGGTCCGTTATGCCGACGATGCCGTGGTGATGTGCACTACCCGCGAGCAGGCCGAAGCCGCCCTTGGGCAGCTGAAGGTCCTGCTGGCCGAACTCGGTCTGGAGCCGAAGGCGGCCAAGACCAGGATCGTGCACCTGCAGGTCGGAGGCGGGGGAGTGGACTTCCTCGGTTTCCATCACCGGTGGGTCACGTCCCGGCCTCGCGGCGGGCGGCGTCCGATCGCCTTCCTTGCCCGCTGGCCCTCGGACAGGGCGGTGAAGCATGCTCGTGACCGGATCCGTGAACTCACGGAGCGGCGCAGGATGTTGCGGCCGGTCAAAGTGATCGTGGAGGACGTGAACGCGTTCCTACGCGGGTGGGCCGCGTATTTCCGGTTCGGAAACTCGGCTCATCGCTTTGACCAGATCAGCTCGTATGCGCGGATGCGGATCGGCGGGTTCATCGCCAAGAAGCACCGGCGCAGCCGGGAGTTCGGCTGGTCGGTGGTCGCTTACGCGGCCTCCGACTCGTTGGGGCTGGTCGCCCTGCACGGGACCGTCGTCGCCCCCAGACCCTTCCGGGACTGGCGGGGCAGGCCGAATGCCGGCGGTGAACGGCGTCGGTGAGCCGTGTGCGGGAGAACCGCACGCACGGTTCGATGCGGCGGGGGCTGGAAACGGAGCGGACGTACTCCGCCACCGCGCCAGCCCCCGACCCTACGCGAGGTGGGCTGTGCGACTGTGATCGCTCAGGCAGCATGACGCTGACGTACGGCTCCGCCTCGTCGAAGGCCACATCAACCGGGTTAGGAGACGGTCAAGCGGCAGATGTACGGCCGCGGATCCTTCCAACTACTCCGCGTCCTGCTGCGCTCCTGCCCGCCTGCCGTCTCTCGATCTCCCCAACTACTGAACTTGATTGGGTGATGTCGGCGCCGTTCGCCTGACGGCGGCCGCTCAGCTCGGGTAGCTCTGGACCGTGAGATACGCGCAGGGCGGCGGGTTGACCGACGCTGGGAGGGCCGCGCGGGAGCGGATCCGGCTGCAGGCCGTTGAACGCTTCGAACGCCGGGAGAAGAACCGGGAGATCGCTGCCGCGCTGCGAGTCAGCGAGCGGTCGGTGCAGCGGTGGTGCCGCCAGTGGCGAGAGCGCGGCGAGGCTGGAGTCCTGTCGAAGGGCTCACCCGGGCGGCCGAGGCTCAGTGAGAAGCAGGTCGCCAAGCTGGAGCGGGAGTTGGAGCGCGGCCCCCTGGTCCACGGCTGGGTCGACCAGCGGTGGACCCTGGCCCGTGTGAAGACGCTGATCGGCTGGCTGTTCCATGTGAGCTACACAGTCGAGGGGACATGGCGGTTGCTGAAACGGCACGGCTGGTCGTGGCAGCAACCGGCCCGCCGCGCGATCGAGCGTGACGACGATGCGGTGGACCTGTGGAAGAAGGAGGTCTGGCCGCGGGTAAGAGCATCGCGGCGGCCTGCGACGGATGGATCGTCTTCGAGGACGAGGCCGGTCAGTCGCTGACGCCGCCGCGAGCCAGGTCCTGGGGCCGCCGGGGCTGCACCCCGGTGGTCCGCGTGCGCGGCCGGGGCTCGGGCCGGGTATCGACGGCAGGCATGACCTGCTACAAGCCCGGCGAGCGGTCCCGGCTCTTCTACTCCGTCCGCGAGTACACCGGACGCAAGGACCAGCCCAAGGGCTTCGGCTGGCGCGACTTCCGTGACCTGCTGATCCGCGCCCGCATCCAGCTCGGCGGCCCGATCGTCCTGATCTGGGACAATGTCCGCCTGCACCTGACCAAGTCCTTACGGGCGTTCATCGAAGCGAACGCGGACTGGCTCACGGTCTTCCAGTTGCCCACCTACGCACCCGCCCTGAACCCGCAAGAAGGCATTTGGTCGCTGGTCAAGCGCGACATCGGTAACCTCGCCGCAGCCGACCTCAGCCAGATCACCCGTGCCGTGAAGCGCAAGCTCAAGATGCTGCAGTACCGACCGGAGGTCATCAACGGCTGCCTCGCCGGCACCGGCCTCGTGCTGGAAGCGTGAACACAATGGCTGGCCGATCGGCGATGGGGCCTGCACGGTCGGAGTCTAAAGTCGCTGGTCAGATACGGTGAACGGGATGAACGAGAGCCTGCCTGCCGACGTAGCCGACGTGCTTGCGGCAGTCCTGAACGGGGACACCTCGGTTCATATCGCGCTTCGAAGGCAGGTTCCGCACCTCAGCGTGCGAGCACGCTGCACATGCGGGTGCGGCACCGCCTACTTCGAGCTTGACACCAGCAAGGTGGAACCTGCACCCTCCGGCCCCAGCACGGTAGTGGCGGCCGAAGCGCAGCTCGTCACCGAAGCCGGTGAGTGTCCCGGTGAGATCCTGGTCTTCACCCAGGGCGGCTACCTCTCGTGGCTGGAAGTCTGTTCATGGAGCGACGACATCGAAGTGACACTGGCCGCCGCGCGTCACTGGTTGCAGACACGCTCTTGATCCCGAACGACCAGCGCCCAGCGGGCTCCGCGACACCGCCGACATCACGAATTCAAGTTCAGTAGCGAAGGGCGGCGCCACGTTCGGGTATTTCCCGACATCATGACTTCGGTCAGACTTGCTGCATGTTGGCCACACTATTGCCAGGAGTACGGGAGATTCGCACTCCTCTCACTGTGGGGTATACGTGGTTGATCGTGCTGTGGCTTGCTGTCGGCTATCGCGTGCCTGAGCCAGACAGTGCGCACGGGGTCCTGGCTGATGTGTACCGGCTGGCACACGCCGCGGGGCTCATCGCGGTGGGAATCGCTGTCAGCGTGGCCGCTTACATCCTCGGTGTGATCGCCACCCGGCTCGGCCTGAGCGCAACATACGCGGTCGGGGCCGCCCTGCGCCGCACCGCGATCGCCCCCATCACTCCTGGCCATCAGCGAGAGGTCCAAGCCAACAAGGCACTCGTCTACGTTGCTGTCAGCCGACTCGCGGAGCGGTTCAGCCATGATGCTGCGTTCCGCAGCCAACTCCTTGACCAGCTGATGGCCGATCCCCCTGCCGATCTACCGGATCGGGCAAAGGCCGAGTGGGAGCACCTCGCGCTCGCCCACCGGTGGACCCGCCACTGGGTTGTCCGCCGGGTCGTCGATGCCGAGACGCTGGCCGATCAATTGAAGGCGGACAGCTACAACATCATCCTGCGCCTGCGCGGCTCGTCGGACCCCCTCGCGCTGGAGCACAACCGGCTCGACTCCGAAGCCGACTTCCGTATCGCGATGTTCGCTCCTCTGGCCGCGGCTTGCGTCGTCCTAGCGATCCGCTGGAGCCCATGGTGTCTGCTGGCTCTGCCGTTCCTGATCACCTTGATCTATGTCGGTGTGGCGGCGCGTACGGAAGCGGAGCAAGGTATCGCAGCGGCGCTAGCAGCCGGCCAGGTGAACGATCCATCCCTGGCACGGTTGGACACGATTCCTATACCGCTACGGGCTGGTGGTAGCACTGTGATCGCCAGCGACAGCGCCGCCGATACACCTGACCAGGGTGATCCTGATGACACTCTGGCAACGCCAGGGTAGGAAGAACGGCATCCCTCAGCCCGGGAGCTGTCCTCCCATCTGCTCCTCCGACCCTGTCGGTTGATCGAAGGCACCATCAGGAGGCGCAGTGGCTGAGCAGTGCCTCGAGTTGAGTGCAGCTGGTCCTCAGACCCTCCCGGACACGATCCCACCCACCAACTCCCGCACCGCTCCCGGCGAAAAGACCAGCGGCCCAAGTTCCACGTCCTTGGAGTCGCGCACCGCGACGTGTTCCCCCAGCTCCGCGATCTCCACGCAGTCGTTCGCACCCCCGCTGTACGAACTCTTCCGCCATCGCGCCTGTGCGAGGAGGGCGTTGTACGACGGAACGGTCATGCGCGGCGTGCTCACGCTTCGAGCTCCTTGCTGATCTGTGTGATTCGGGTGCGCGTCTCCGACGGGCCAAGAGCGCATGCCCTCAACTGGTCGAAGATTTCCGTGTAGTTCTCCACGTCCTCGGCGGACTCGAGGTATACGGAGTTCTTGGGGTTCTCCAGCCACACCAGGTTCGGTGTGGGGTCGGGGAAGGCCAGGATGACGAACGGACCGTACAGGCCGGGATGCGCACCGAGCGAGAACGGCAGCAGCTGCACGGTGATGTTCGGCTGTTTGCTCGCCTCCACCAGCTTGCGCATCTGCTCCCGCATCACCTCGGCCGATCCGACCGATCTGCGCAGCACGGCCTCGTCGAGGATCGCCCAGAGTTTGGCGGGCTGCTCGCCGCCCAGGCGGCTGTTCTGCCGCTCCAGGCGGACCTTGACCAGGGACTCGACCTGCTGCGGGGGCAGCTCCATCCTCATCTGGGAGATGACGGCGCGCGCGTAGTCCTCGGTCTGGAGGAGGCCGGGTACGAGCATCGGCTGGTAGTTGGCGAGGTACGTCGCGCCGGCCTCCAGGGCGAGATAGCCGTCGTAGCGGGTCGCGGTCAGCACCGTCGAGTACTTCCGCCACCAGGGCTTCTGCTGCTCCTTGTCCGCCCGAACGAGGTCGAGCACGTCGGCCCGCAGGGCCTCGTCCTCGACGTCGTACAGGTCCAGGAGCGCCCGCACGAGGACTGGGGTTGTGCCACGCTCCCCGTTCTCGATGCGGCTCAGTGACCCCTGATTGACCTCGAGCTGCTCGGCGACTTCGGTGAGGGTGAGCCCGGTCGCGTCCCGCAACTCCTTGAGGCGAGTGGCGAGTTGTCGGCGGTACACGGACTGCGGTACCAGACTCCTCTTCACGGCCATGCCGGAAGTCTCTCGGTACAGCCACCGCTCCTACAACCCAAACGAGTCAACTTCACTGGACATATTGCCTAGTTCATCGTGACGTCGGCATGCTGTCTGGCATCACGGCCCGCGCTCTCACGGCGCGTGCCGCAGCCGACCGACGGGCGTCACGCCCTCCCCGCCATCGGCGTGCTCCTCCACGTCGGCCCCGCTCGCCGCACCAGGAGGGTGTGCCATGCCTCGGACGACGTTGTTCCGCCAGCTGCTCCAGCGGCGGCACCTCACGACGTACGAAGCCTTCTCGGCGCGGTTCGAGCGGGCCGCCGCCAGACTGGCCGAGCTCGACGGGGATCCCCGTCTGGCGTCGCTGAGGGTCTCTCCGCGCCAGTTCGACCGCTGGTACGGCGGGGAGTTACAGACCCTGCCCCGCCCGGACGCCTGCCGAGTGCTGGAGCACATGCTGGGCAGACCCGTGTTCGAGCTCTTCTCCGTGGCGGACGACAACGGCCGCGAGCCCGACCGCGATGTGCGGAGCGGTAGCACGGCGTCGCGTGCACCCGGGTTCCAATCCCACAAGCCGCAGGGCATTCCGCTGCGCGCAGACGACGAGAACCCCCTTGACATCGTCTCCCGCGCTCGGCAGCTCACCGCCGACAACGCCGACGAGGCGACCCTTGCGTTCCTCAGCTCGTCCCTGGAGGGGGTCACCGCACGATACGAAGTCGATGGGCCCTGTGCCCTCCGCCCCCAGACCCGCCACCTGCGACAGCTCGCCCACACCCTGCTCGACGGCCGCCAGCCACCTCGTGCACGCCGGGAACTGTTCCGCCTTGCAGCCCGAGCCTCCGGCCTGCTCGGATACATGGCCGTCAACATGGGCGACTTCACACTCGCTGAGGCGTACTGCACAGAGGCCCGCGAGCTCAGTCGCGCGATCGACGACATGGAAACCGAACTCTGGGCCGGCGGTACGCTCTCGCTCAGCTTCTACTACGCCGGGCGTTACTCCGAGGCCGATGCCTGCGCCGCCTCAGCCCTGGATCTTGCACCGCGCAGTGCTCAGTCCATCCGACTCCTGGCAAACGGCCGTGCTCGAGCACTCGGGAAGCTGGGACAGCGGCAGGCGGCGGCCCGTGCCGTTGGCCAGGCGCTGGAGCTGTCGGAGCTCCACGACGTTCCGGCCGACATCACGCCCTGCATCTCCTTCGAGCCGTACGGGCACGCCAGGACCCTGGCAAACGCCGTCACTGCCCACGTGTCACTCGGCAATGTCGACCAGGTGCTGAGCGACGCCCAGCAGATCGACGATCTCGTCGAGCACTCCGACTCGGCCTGGAGCCGTGCGCTGGTACGGCTCGACGTGTCCGCGGCGCTGCTGCAGCAGCCGTCGCCGGATCTCGACCATGCGATGTCCCTGGGCAGGGAGGCCCTCGTGCTGTGCGGTGACACGCCGATCAGGTCGGTTTGGCAGCGCGCTCGTGACCTGTACGAGCAGGCCATGCCGTGGCGGGAGCAGCCGAGCGTAGGCGAATATGGCGAGGAGCTCCGGGCCTGGAGCTCCCAGCCAGCAGCCCTGGCCATGTCGCACTCCAGGGCAGTGTGATGCCGAAGGAGCGCGCCGCGTGCCCCTGCTCAGCGCCGATCCCGCCGCGTTTCCCGCCGAGCCTCCGGTGGATCTGGACGACCTCGCGTGTATCGCGGCGCACGACTGGGCCGCCTTCAGCGCGCTGCCGGAGATGACCGACCACTGGTCGCGGCCCGGCTGGTTCGACGGTGCCAGGGCGTACTACTGGATGCTGACGTTTCCTGACGCATCGGCGCTCACCGATCTCGCATTGCGCTGTCAGGAAGTGCTGACCCCACTCGGGCTCGACCTGGTCCCCGAGGACGGGCTGCACATCACGCTCGCTCGCGTCGGCGGACGCGATGTCGTCACCCGCGGGCGGCTGGACGTGCTCGCCCGAACCGCGGCGCGACTTCTACCCGGTGCCTTCACCCTGCGGGCCGTGCCGCTGGCCGGTTCCCGAGGTGCCGTGCGTTTCTCCGTCGGCCCGTGGAGGCCACTCGTACGACTCCACGCCGCGCTGCTGCAGGCCGGGCGTGCCGAGGGACTCACGCCTCCGAAGCCGACAGCGCACTTCCGGCCACATCTCAGCGTCGCCTACAACAATCGACGGCGCGACGCCCGCCCGGTGGTGGACGCCGTCGCCTCCCTGCGCTCCCTGCCCGCCGTCGATGTCGAAGTCGCTGACGTGCAGCTCGTGGAACTGCGCCGCGACGGGGTCACGTACCGGTGGGACGTCCTGGAGAGCCTTCCGCTGACAGCTCCGGATTTCGTGGGGCAGGTACGGCAGTAGCCCCGTCCATCAGATCGATCTCGGCTGCTACGGCCTTGCCTTCCGAGGTGGGCCAGACCAGCCATCTGGTGGTGAGGGCGGCGACGAGAAGGAGACCTCGGCCATCCTCCTTCGGATCGAGAGACGAAGTATCGGATGGCACGCTCGGGCGAACAGCGCCGACGTCCTGGTCGCCGTCATGGACCCAGAGCACCGCGGTGTCCTCGTAGACGTCCATAGCCATGCCGGTGGGCCCGCTTCTCGTATGCCGCAGCGCATTGGTGACCAACTCGGTGGCGACGATCGCCGTGTCGTCCACGCGTGAGCCGACGGCGCGTCTGTCCAGGGCGTCGCGCACCTGCTCGCGGATGAGTACCAGCGGCTCCTCCACGTTCCGCAGATTCACCCAGCGGTGATGGACGCGCTCGTCCGCGAAGTCGTGCCTTGTGACATGGCCGGTCTGTGAGTGGAACACCCTGTGCCTCATTCCCGGTAGCTGCCGACGGGCTTCACCAGGGTCCGGACACATGAAGTGCATCGGTACGACGGGGACACGCCGTCTGCCAGGTGCGCAGTGGCGGAGAAACGGCGGATGGACGGCGTATCGCCGCGTCGTTCACGCGGCGATCGTCTTCGTGGGCCGTTTCCGTAGGCGGTTCGCTCCGCACCTCAGCGAGGCGGCCCGCACCCGTGCCGGCTGACAGTCGCCTGCTCCCCGGCCGGCACGGGCCAACTGCCACCGATTTGCACACAGGAGGTCACTCGTGCTCAGCAACCCCCCGCCCGCGGGGAGCGAGCCCGCTCCCGGGCTGATGCTCTTCGACCTGGACGGCGTCCTGGTCAACTCCCTTCCTGTGATGCGGGCGGCCTGGGAGGCCGTGAGCACTCAGTTGGAGGTTCGGGTCCCCTTCGAGGCGTATGTCGAGCACCTCGGCAGGCCCTTCGACGAGATCCTGACGCTCCTCGGGCTGGGGGATACCGAGGGATTCGCCCAGGCATACCAGACCGCGGCCGTCCGCTTCTCCCACCTCGCGCGTCCGTTCCCCGGCGTCGAGCAGGCTCTGCGAGACATCGTCGCGGCGGGTTGCCGACTCGGGGTCGTGACGTCCAAATCCGTTACCCGGGCACGGCCGATGGTGGACGCCCTCGGCACTCCGTTCGCTGTCCTCCGTACCCCGGACCAGGGACGCGGTAAGCCATCCCCCGACTCGTTGCTGCTGGCGCTCGTCGAATGCGGGACCGACCCCGCCGACGCGCTGTACGTCGGCGACATGGCCGTCGACCAAGAGGCCGCGCAGCGGGCCGGGCTGCGGTACGCGCACGCCGCCTGGGGATACGGCGCGCTCACGGAGCCCCTGCCGCTCATCCTCCAGGAGCCCGCCCAGCTGGTCGACCTGGTCCGCGAGCGCCTCGCGAAGGGCTCGGTATGAGTACGAACGCCCTGGAGCGCGAGGTCGACGTGCTGATGGCCGCCTTGGAGGCCGCGTACGGAGACGGGGCCGTCACCCCTGGCGGGGTCGGCTGGCTTCGGGTGCACCACGTCCCGGTTCGCCGGCTGGTCATGCGCCTGGTGAGGCGCCTGCTGGCGATGCACGAGCCCGCGTCGGCCGTGGACGGGCAGCAACCCCTTGTCGTCGCCCACGACAGTGCGGCGATCGGCTACGTCTCGTACGACGTGACCGACGCCGGTGTCGCGTACGTGCTGGGGTTGCAGAGCGGAGAACGGCAGGACGAACTCAACAGCACCCAACCCGAGGGCGTGCGGCCGCCTTCCGGCATGCCCAGCACGCCGGTGTGCGCCATCTCGTGGTCGTCCCGCCACGCGGCGACCCTGCTGCCGGTGCTTGTCGAGCTGGCCGGCCGAGGCATCGCCACCACGGTCGTGGACGCGTCCACCGAGGTGGCACAGCGGTTTCCCGAGCCGCGTATGCCGGGGATCACGGTCGTACGGCTTCCAGGCTCGGTCTTTGCCCACAGCGGAGGACCGCCGTTCCGGCAGCAGGACGCGCTTTCGGAGGGACCGACCGCGCCTGTCGGCCGGCATGAGATCTCGCTCGGCCGCCTGGCTCACCTCGTCTCGCAGGTCCTCGTACGCAGCGCCGACTGCACCCAGCCGTCGTGGGCGTCCGCGCTCGTGGCCGAGCGTTGGCTGCACGCCGCCCTCGCGGCGCTCCGTCCTGACGTGCTGTTGTGCAGCAACGACACCAGCCCCCTCGGCGTCCTGGCCGTCAACGCGGCCGAACGCGTGGGAGCGAACACCGTCTACGTCCAACACGGCGCCTGGGTCGACGGACAGGTCACTTGGCGGGCGCAGCACTGCCGCCACATCGCCGTCATGGGCTCTCGTGACGTGCTCACCGCGCACACCTGGACCCGGCGCGCCGACGCCCGCACGCACATCGTCGGCCAGCCCCGCTTCGACGCACTTGCGAGCGCTGACTCCTCCCAGCAACGCGCTTACCTGAGCAGCCTGTTGTCCAGACAGGCTCACGTTGAGCCGCCGAGGATTGCCGTCTGGGCCTGCCAGCCCTTCAGCGAGCAGCGTTTGACCGGCCAGTTCGACGTGATTGCGGAAGGGCTGCGGAACACGGCCCACCGCTGGGGTCTGGTAGTGGCTCCGCACCCCGCACAGGGGCCATCCGCCTTCACGGCGCTCCACGACTCGGTCAAGGACGTCACGGTGGCTGTGGCCGCGCCGGAGGTGGGCGCCCGTGGCTGTCTTGCCGGGGCGGACGCCCTGATCAGTGCCTCGTCCACCTGTGGCATCGAGGCACTTCTCCTCGACGTACCCGTGCTGGAACTTGCCCTGCCCGCGACCCGCACGCTCCGACTCGCCGACCACGGGGCCGCTCAGCGCTGCGAGTCCGACGTCGAGATCACCGTCGCTCTTGCACGCATCGACCGGACCCCGGACGCCGTCCGGGTCCCCGCGGCGGCCAAGGACTCCATCTGCCGCTGGCACGGCCGCAGTGCCGCGGCCGTCGCCGACATCGTCGTCAAGGCCATGACCGAGAACACGACCTCGTGACGCTGCCACCTACGAAATGGACTACCGATGACCATCTCGATCGAGGGCGACAGCGCCGCCCTGCTCTTCGTGGAAGCCGTACGTGAGACCGCTGACCACGGACGCCCCGTCAGCCCGCGAGGCATGCCAACCCGGGAACTCCTCGGCGTACACCTGACGCTGACCAGGCCCCGCGCCCGCCTCCTCCACCTGCCGCCGGCCCGGATCCTCAACCCCGCCTTCGCAGCGGCCGAGACGGTCTGGCACCTGATCGGCTCGGACGCGCCCTGGATCTTCGACTACAACAGCCGACTGCGCCGGTACGCCGACGACGGCATGCTGCGTGGCGCATACGGGCCGCGGATGCGCCGCTGGGGCGGCCAGGTCGACCAGCTCACCGAGGCGGTCAGGACCCTCCGGGAGGACCCTGACTCCCGGCGCGCGGTGATCCAGCTCTATGACCCGGTCCGTGATGCCAGGGGGCATCGCGACGTGCCCTGCACGCTCGGGTTCCGCTTCCAGTTGCGGCAGGGACGGCTGCACATGTCGACCACGATGCGCAGCCAGGACGTGTGGGTCGGTTTCCCGTACGACCTGTTCTTCGCCACCGTGCTGCACGAGCTGATGGCGGGGTGGGCGGGTGCCGGCCTCGGCACGTACCACCACCACGTCGACTCCCTGCATCTGTACGAACGAGACATGCCCGCCGCCGTCGCGCTGCCCCTCACCGAAACCAGGCCGGTCCTGGAGATGCCCGAACTCACGGCTCCCTGGGAGGGATTCGACGAGCTGCTCAGCAAGGTCCGGCGGGACGGAAAGGTGCCGGCGCACCCGGGATGGAGCCACATGGGCGCGGCGATGCACAGCTACCGCCTGTGGAAGCGCGGCGAGTTGGAGCGCGCGGAGGGCATCGCCGGGGACATGACGGGGCCCCTCGGCATCGCACTCGTCGACTGGTACGCCCACCTGCGAGCCCGCAGGGCCGCGCGCGTGACGACTTCCGGAGCGGCGCGATGAAGGCGGTGCTCGGCCTGTGCTCGTACACCCACGACTCGGCGGCCGCGCTGATCGTCGACGGCCGTCTTGTCGGGTTTGTCGAGGAGGAACGACTGTGCCAGGTGAAGCACACCAAGGCGTATCCCGAGCTTGCCGTCACCTGGTTGCTGCAGGAAGCCGGGCTGTGGCCGGAGGACATCGATGCGGTCGGGTACAACTTCACCGCCGCGCACTATCTGCGCGCTGTGCCGCGCGCCTCGACGCTGCTGCTCGCCGCCGAGACGCGCAGCCGGGCAGTGCCCCGAGCGCTGGGGTTCGCGACGGTCGCGGGGCGGACGATGGGGCGTCAGCGCACGTTGGCAGGGAAGTTCTCGGGCGCCCAAGTCCGCTCGCTCGTACACCACAGGGCTCATCAGACGTATGCCTTTGCCGCTTCCGGATTCGATGAGGCAGCGGTCCTCGTGGTGGACAGCCTCGGCGAGACCCAGACCACGACGATCGCCCACGGGCGGACGCCGAGCCCCGGGCGCCCCGCCCTGCGCACCCTCCATGCGATCGACGACCCGGCTTCCCTGGGCTACGTGTACGGCGCGGTCACCATGCACCTCGGCTGGCGGCGCGGCGACGAGGAGGGGACCGTGATGGCGCTGGCCGCGCTCGGTGACCCGGCCCGCTTCCGGCGGCTGTTCGCACACGCCGTACGGACGACCCACGACGGTTTCGTGGTCGCCCCCGAGCTCTTCCCGCCGAGGACGCTGCGTAGCGGTGCGGCACGTGTCACTCCGCGGTTCATCGCGGAGACCTGCCCTCCTCGCCGCCCGGACGAGCCCGTCGAGGAGGTCCACCGGGATCTCGCCGCCGCGCTGCAGGAGCGTACGGAGGCGGTGCTCCTCCACCTGGCCCGCATGGCGCGGCGACGCACACGATCACCGCGCCTCTGCGTGGGCGGCGGGGTGGCGGCCAACTGCGTCGGCATCGGCCGCATTGTCGAGGAGGACATCTTCGAGGAGGTCTTCGTGCCGCCCGCACCGGGGGACTCCGGCACGGCGATCGGTGCGGCCGCCGCCGTCCACCTGGCCACGGCCCCGCAACCGCTGACGGACATCGAAGGTGCCTGCTACCTCGGCCCTTCCTGGACGTCTCCGGTCGTCGGCTGGGATCGCTGGCCGGGGCTACGGACGCAACGCCTCACGTCGGACCGCGCCCGCGCGGAGTTCCTCGCCGACCAGCTGGCTCAAGGCCGGATCGTCGGCCTCTTCCAGGGGCGGGTGGAGGCTGGCCCGCGTGCGCTCGGCAACCGTTCCATCCTGGCGTCGCCGTTGAGCGAAGGAGTCGTGGACCGGCTGAACGCCACAGTGAAGTTCCGCGAGCCGTTCCGACCCTTTGCGCCGGTCGTCCCGGAGGAGCGCGCGGGGGAGTACTTCACACTCGGCCAAGCGGCGCCCTTCATGTCGATGGCATCACGAGTCACGGCCAAGGCCCGTGAGCAGATACCGGCGATCGTGCACGCCAACGGGACCGCCCGCGTACAGACGGTCCGACCCGACCAGAACCCGTTGCTCCATGCCGTACTGGATGCCTTCGCACGACGCACCGGCGTACCCGTGCTGATCAACACCTCCCTCAACATCAAAGGCAAGCCGATCTGCGGCACGCCGGAGATGGCCCTGGACTGCCTGACCGGCTCCGGGCTCGACGCGCTTCTCCTCGAGGACTGGTGGGTGACGAAGAGATGAGGATCGGCTACAGCTTCTGGGGCTTCCTCGGCCCCGGCATCACAGACACTCCCGACGGCGGCCGCAGCCACCGCCGCCCCCTCGTCGACGCGCTCATCGCGTCCGGCCACCGGATCGTCTTCCTCCAGGCCGACCGCGACCGCCGTGAAGCCGGCGACATCCTCGGCTATGACTTCGATTCACGCTTCACCGAGATCGACGTGCTGTTCCTGGAATGGCGCTGGCCGATCCCGGGCCGGAACACGACGGAGTGCGGAAGCCCCGGCCACACCTGCGATCTGCACCGCCAGAGCGAACTCCTGCATCACTACACGGCCGGTCGCCGCATCCCCACCGTCATCTGGGACAAGGACCGCCGCCTCCCAGCCGACTCCCCGTGGCGACACCATCCCGGAGTCGCCGTCTGCGAAGCGACCCTCACTCCGTCACCGGGCGCCACGTCCCTGCTCTTCCCCGTATCCGACCAGTGGCTCGACCGAACCGCTCCCGAAGCGTTGGTACGCGCCAACCGACCGCTCGCGCTCGCCTACGTCGGCAACCAGTACGACCGGGACGACGCCTTCGACCGCTACTTCGCCCCCGCCGCGCAGCACGTCCCACACGCCGTGGCGGGCAAGTGGCAGGACACCGCCCGCTGGTCCCACGTCACCTTCCTCGGTCGCCTCGGCTTCCACGACGCGATGGCGCTATACGGCATGGCACTGGCCACTGTCCTGCTGCTGCCCCAGCGTTACGCCCGAGCCGGACAGATGACCCAACGGATCTTCGAAGCCGTCCTGTCCGGCTGCCTGCCACTCTGCCCTGCGGAGATTCGCCATGCCGAACGCTTCGTCCCGGACGCGCTCCTCGTAAGGAACGGCTCGGACGTCGTACGCACCCTGCGTCGACTCCACACGGAAGCCGGCACGGAGACCCATGTCCGACTGCTCGCGGACTGCGTGTCCCGTCTCGAGCCGTTCCGGCTCAGCCAGCAGATCAAGGTGCTCAACGGACTTCTGGACACCGTCGCCCCTGCCGGAGACGCCCGATGAACCCACTCCGTCCCCCTACCCTGGAGCACCATGAAGAGGGTCGCGATCGTTGGCTGCGGAGGCAGCGGCAAGTCGTACGTTGCCCGGGAGGTCGGCCGACGCCTCGGTGCTCCGGTGACGCACCTGGACGCGGTCTACTACGACGACGACTGGAACGAGCTGCCGAAGGACAAGTTCGCGCAACTGCAGCGCGACCTGGTTGCCGCCCCGAGCTGGGTGATCGACGGCAACTACAACTCGACCCTCCAGATCCGGCTGGAAGCCTGCGACACCGTGGTGTTCATGGACATGCCCACGTTGACCTGCCTCTGGGGCGTCCTCTCCCGACAGCTCCGACACGGCCACGGCCAGAACAAGGGCAACGGGATCTACAAACGCATCCACATGGGCGTCATCCGCTACGTCCTCTCGTACCGGCGCAAGATGCGCCCGCGCGTGCTGACGAAGATCGACGAGCACGCTCGGAGCCACGCTCAGGTCGTCATCCTCACCAGCCGACGCCATGCCCGGCGTTGGCTCAGCAAAACGGCGGCCGGGTAGCTGACGTTCTCGACGTCCACTCGGTCCGACCTGGCAACCGCTCATGACCGGGCGGATCTTCACCAAGGCGTACGCCACTGAGGCGAAGCGCGTCGCGGCTCAGCGCAACCACGAGTGGCTCCGCCGCCATGCCAAACCCATGGCGCTGCCCCCGATCACCGGGTCTCGGGCGAGGGAGCTGACGTTCGCGTGGGCCGACGGCCGGCATGCGGAACCCCGCGACCTGGAACGAGTCGCTCGACACCTGGGCTTGTGTCACGAAGCGGCATGGCGCAGCAGCCTGCGCAGGGCCCGGCTCACGACGGCGTACGTATCGGACGGCCACGTCATCGCGGGCTTCGTCGCCCCGCGGGCGGCTGCCCTGCACCAGCGCCTCCGGGCGGGCTACATGGCCTCGGCCCGAGCCCTGGACGCCGCCCTCACCCTCCTCCACCGGACGGCGGACCGCCCCGCCACCTTCTACAAGGACACCAACCCACGCAACATCCTGATCGCCCCATCCGGTCCACCAGTCACCGTCGACACGGATGACCTCACCCTCGCCCCATTTGGTTACGACCTGGCGAAGCTCGTGGTCACCCTGTCCATGACGTACGGCCCGCTCCCGGTCGCTCTGATCGAGCAGGCCCTCACCGCGTACAACTCGGCCGCCGCCACACACCACCCCCAGCTGAGCCAAACCACCCTCACCCAGCTCATGGAATACGCCGAACTCCACGGCATCCTCACCGCGCCCTACCTCGGCCGCGGGGGCTACCGCTGGCCCTGGACACGCGTACACCCGACATCGACGCCCCGGAGCCGTACATGCACCTGACTCACCCCACCGACCCGTCCACCCCGCAACACCTCCGCCGGGTCGTCGTCACAGGCGCGGCCGGCTTCATCGGCTCCCACCTCAGCCGCGCGCTCCTGGAAGCGGGTACAACCGTGATCGGCGTCGACCGACGGGACCCGCAGCGCGACCCCCTGGCCACCGCGAACCTCACCGAGCTCACCACGTTCCCGAACTTCGTCCCGCTCACCGCGGACGTGATGACCTGCCCCCTGGACCCGGTGCTACTCGATGCCGACGCCGTCTTCCATCTCGCGGCGCTTCCTGGCGTCCGCCCCTCCTGGGGGCCCAAGTTCGACGCCTACGTCGCTGCGAACATCCAGAGTGTGCAGAGGATCATGATCGTCGCATCCCGCCTCCGCATCCAACGGGTGGTCCTCGCCTCGTCGTCCAGCGTGTACGGCGCAACCGACGGTTCCCCGAGCAGAGAGACCGACCGCCCCGGCCCGCTCTCGCCCTACGCCGTCACGAAGCTCGCGGCCGAGCAACTGTGCCTCGCCCACGCAGCCCGCCTCGACGCGGCGACCAGCGTCGTCGCGCTCCGCTACTTCACAGTGTTCGGCCCGCGCCAACGCCCCGACATGCTGATCCACCGCGTCCTCAGCGCCGCCCTCGGCCAGACCCCGCTGCAGCTCTACGGCAACGGTCTCCAGCAACGGGACTTCACGTACGTTGACGACGTGGTACACGCCACTATCGCGGCGGCTCTCACGCCCACCGCCAACACCGTGATCAACATCGGCGCTGGATGCAGCACTTCTGTCTCCGACGTACTCGACATCGCCTACCGGCTTACCGGCCGCCCGGTCCCCGTCGTGCAGGCAGGAGCCCGAGCCGGAGACGTCCCGGCCACCCTCGCGGACATCACCCGGGCCCGCGACCTGCTCGGCTGGAAGCCGGAGGTCTCACTGACCGACGGTATGGAACAGCAACTCCGCTACTTGGAGGAGTCCGTCTGATGCCCCGTGCCGTCGCTGTGATCCCGTGCCGCTACGGATCGACCCGTTTCCCTGGCAAACCCCTCGCCCCGCTGGCTGGCAAGCCACTGATGTGGCACGTGCACCAGCAGTGCCTGAAGGCCCGGCACGTCGATGAAGCCATCGTGGCCACCGACGACGAGTGAATAGCCGACGCCTGCACACGGCTCGGCATCCCTCACCGGATGACTGGCGAACACTCAGCGGCACAGATCGCGTGGCCGAGTGCGCCAAGTCCCTGGACGCTGAAGTCATCGTCAACGTGCAGGGAGACGAGCCCTTCATCTCACCGGCCGCCATAGACGCGGTCGTCGCGACCTTCCTGACGCCAGTGACTCAGCCTCACGCTGTCGCGAACGCCTACGCCGAGATCGAGTGCCCGGCTGCGGTGATCGACCACAACGTGGCCAAGGTGGCGCTCCGCGCCGACGGCACGGCATTGACATTCTCCCGCCAACCCATCCCGTACCCGAAAGGTGCTCATACCGCCTACCTACGCCAATTGGGCCTCTACGCTTTCACGCCCGATGCGTTGCGCGCTTTCGCCGGCCTTCGCCCAGGCCACGTGGAAAATGTTGAGGGCATTGAGATGCCGCGTTTCGTTGAGCACTCGCATCCGGTAGCCATGGTGCGGGTGCAGAACGTCGGCATCGCCATCGATACTCCTGCAGATCTGGAGCGTGCAGGGGCTATGGCACTGGGGTGACCAGACACGATCACCGAAGAGGGGGGAACGACCCCCGCGCGGGCGGGGACCACTCGCCGAGGGGGACGCGATCGTCCCGCCAAAGGGACAACCCCCGCGTGGGCGGGGACCACCTGGCCACCCGACACATCGTCGAAGATCCATGGGGACAACCCCGAACTCGTTGTGCTGCGGCGCGCTGACGCCGTCCGCTCCCCATCCGGGCCGGCCCGACATCACGACGCCGTGGCGCCTGACCGCGCCACGGCGTCTCAAAGTCCTGGTGAATCGGCCGCACCCAGGTGAGGTGTCACCTGGGTGCGGCCGAGCCGAATCAGCAGGTGGCGTTCAGACCGGCCCAGTTGGCGCGGTCGTTGTAGCCGCCGTCGCCGGCGTCGCCGACCACCAGGTCGAGCACCCGGACGCCGGTCAGGTCGATGTCGACCTGGCGGATGTCGTCGCGGGTCAGCACACCGCTGTCGAACAGCACCCGCCCGTCACCGATCACCTTGAAGGTCGACGTGCCGCCCTCGGGGCCGACGTTGCGCACCGCATCGTCGATGCCGACGGTCGCGGTCAGCCGGCTGCACCGGTCGCCCAGGTAGTAGCGGACCTCGGAGGGCGAGGCGACCCCGATACCGGTCGGGTAGACCTGGCCGAGCATGCTGATCGGCGACCAGCCACCGACGCTCAGGTCGACCGTCGGGCTCATCCACCCGCTGGTGGCGCTGATCCACTTGTGGTGCGACAGTACGACGTCGCCGTCCGGCGCCACCGGTGCGACAACTACCGCCGTGGCCGTCTCCTGCCGCAACTGTCCCTTGTCGATCACCTTGTACGACGTGGTGGCGGTCAGCGCGGTGCTGCCCGGCTCGGCGGTGGCCGGCAGGGTCACCGTGAAGGCAAAGGTCTCGGAACTGTTGGTGTCCAGCAGCTTCGGCGCTGTGCCGAGCGGACGGGCCGTCCAGCCGGCGGGCACCGTCAGCTCAACCCGCGGCGCGAAGACCGGCTGCGCACCGTCGTTACGGACGGTGACCTCGACCCGGGCCTGGTCGCCGCCGGCGACCACCGGGGCGACCCCGGCCGGCACCGCGTCGCCACCGACCTGCGTCACCTGCGGCAGGCCGGCCACGACGTGCGGAACACCGGGCTTGCCGACGGCCGGGCCGACCCGGAACAGGGCCGCGCCGTGGGCCGGGACGGCGGCACTGATGGTGCCGGCGCTCTCGGTGACCTGGTTGGTCCAGGCGTTCTTCAGGGTGAACCGATCCCCGGACAACCCGACCGACCGCGCCTTCGTGGTCAGAGTCGTCGGGCTGTCGCCCCGGTTCAGCAGCACCACGGCACGGTCACCGCCTGCCAGCCGCTTCACCCAGGTCTCCGTCGTACCGGCGGGGCCGACGCGGACGGCCTGG
This sequence comes from Streptomyces sp. F001, assembly GCF_004187715.1. Taxonomy (GTDB): domain Bacteria; phylum Actinomycetota; class Actinomycetes; order Streptomycetales; family Streptomycetaceae; genus Streptomyces; species Streptomyces flavusporus. The sequence continues at coordinate 660,255 of NZ_QZWF01000002.1, forward strand.
ACGCCGGCGGTGTCCTGGTTGATCGCGAGTACATCGCGGTCCGCGAGGATGCCGAGCGAGGTCCGGCTGAGCTTACGGACGTCGCTGCCGATCACCAGCGGCGCGGCCGCCACCGACCAGAGCGTCATCTGGGTACGGAACTCCTCGTCGGTCATCCCCAGCTCAGGTCCGAGGTAGTCCGGGTCGTTGAAGTGCCCCGGCCCGGCGACCTCGGGGTGCCGCGCGTTCGCGTCGTAGTTCCGCAGCACGTCCTTGAACTTGATCTCGCCGACGAAACCCACATCCGTGTACGTCCGCCAGGACTGCGCGATCGCCGGCGCATAGGTCCAGGAGTACGTCGACTGCTGCTCCTCCGGGTAGTTGCCCCAGTCCGGGGAGGTCACCGGGTTGCAGAGGTTGAAGATCATGGGGCGCCCGCTGGCGTTGTTCCGCAACGCCTGCGCGAACTCGGTGAAGACGGTCTTCGGGTCGAGGTCCGCGGCGATCCCGCAGAGGTAGTCCACCTTGACCGCGTCGAACTCCCAGGCGGCGAACTGGTCCGCGTCGCGCTGGTAGTGGCCGCCGCTGCCGAGTCCGCACTTGCCCGGGATGTACGGGCCGGCGTCGGTGTAGATGCCGGCCTTCAGGCCCTTGGCGTGGATGTAGTCGACCAGCGGCTTCAGCCCGTTCGGAAATTGGTCGGGGTTGGCCACCAGGTCGCCGGCCGAGCTGCGTGGGGTCGGCGCCGCCCAGTTGCCGTCGATCCAGACGTACTCGTAGCCGGCGTCGCGCAGGCCGCTGCTGACCAGGAAGTCGGCTATTGACTTGACCTCGGCCTCGGTCGGATCGCCACCGAGCGCGTAGTAGGTGTTCCAGCCCATGTACGGCGTCGGGCTCAGCACCTGCTGAGGTGCTGGCGCCGTGACGGCGACAGTGCCGGCCGCTGGGCCGGCGTGGGCGGGTGCCGGCACGACCAGCAAGCCGGTCAGGAGGGCGAGTAGGACGGTGAGATGTCGTTTCACGTCGGATCCTTTGTCCGATCGATCAGGCGTGCCGACCCGTCCTGGTCGTGAGTCCGAAGTGCCGGTCCCTCGTGGAGGGGATGGCGGTCGGTCTTCGGACCAGTCAATGCCCGCGCGCCTGCGGTTTGTCTCCGGGATCTTGCAGCGGTTACCGGCGCGCGTCAATATTAATTCCTAAATTAGGAGTTACAGGTAGGGCTTCGTCAGGTACCCCAACTGCCGTCTGTCGTGTGGCGTGTGATCTTGCATCAGGTGTGACACCTGAGCAGAGTGCGAGGTCCGCCTCGCTTGGAAGCGTTCGCGGCAGAGATGCTCGGCTCGCTCGCGCGGCGGGACCGGCGAGCCAAGGGCGAGCTGTATGTGTGCGGGCTGATGCTGGATGGCAAACGCAAGTCGATGCAGCCGATGGCTGAGCGCCTGGGCGTGGACCACCAGCAGCTGCAGCAGTTCATCTCCTCCTCCACCTGGGACTACGTCGAGTGCGGCGGCGGGTGGCCCGCTGGGCGGCGGCGCACATCGCCCCGGAGGCGTACGCGATTGACGACAGCGGCTTCCCCAAGGACGGCTATGGCTCCCCTGGGGTGGCCCGGATGTACTGCGGCGCCCTGGGCGAGCGCGGCACTTGCCAGACAGGCGTGAGTGTCAACCTGGTGCCCGGCCGAGCCTCCGCCGCAGTGGACTGGCGGTTGTTCATCCACCGGCGCTGCCGCTCGGGCCGGGCCGGCCGCGTCGCCGTACACGTGCGCGAGGCAATCACACGACAGAGCAGTCGAGTTGGACTGCCCGGCCATCGACACGGAAGGCTGCGGCACCGGCACCTCCTGCTGCTCCATGGATCCGACACCCACGAGCTGTTCAGGAGGTCCCTTCCTCATGCCCTCGCCACGGCAGGACCACCCGGCCGGGAACCCGCGTTCGACCGCCACCGCTCAAGATCGAAAAGACAGCAGCTTCTGACAACTCATCCCGATCCGACGCTGCCTCAGTCGACGACAGCCAGCCACGGCGTCGGGAGTGCCGACCGACCAGGTGCGCGTGTGCCTCGCTGCACCGGCCTCGGCCACGCTGCAGGGGCGTGTCGTCGACCAGAGGAAGCCGCGACGGCCAGCACCTGGCGACAGCGGAAGCATCAGCTTGGGAAGCTGAGAGGATCTGGGGCTCGATGTGGGGCTGACCTGGGCGAATGGTCGACAGGAAGCCATGGCGGGAGGTGATGCTTTCCCCGTGATTCCCGGCTGGTCCCCGCCCGATCTGGTGCGGCTGCGGTGCGCGCATTTGTCATCCGTGCTCGGCACTACCTACCGCTTCTGCGCCCTGTAGCGCTTCATCAGTGCAGTGATCCGTGCGTGGTCCGCCTGGCCGTTGAGCTCGGCCACGAGATCGTCAGGACACAACTCGTAGAGATCGCCCCACCATCGACGTCCTCGGTTGTCCCAGATCCGGTAACCACCTGGCACGCCCCTTGCCACGTAGCGTCTCCTGCTCACGGTCCCCCTGTTCCCTGCACCGATCGTGCGGGCCGCCCCCTGCCGCCGAGCCGCGTGCCGTCCATCAGCGAGTCGCCCCCGACGCGTGACCCTACGCGGGCTGCGGTCGACCGGCGATGCAGTATGCAGCTCCCGGCCCACACGCTTTCCAACTGTGGTGGCGCCTCACAGGGCCGCGTACAGGGCCGTTCACCTGCGTTCATGGGTGGTCGGCGGCCCGTACAGCGCCAGCTGTGGAACGCAACTGAACGCCCGCGTACGCAGATGAACGAGACGGGAACCGAGGCGGGGCACAGTCAGCCTGACCTCTCATAACGGTGGCTTGCTCACCAATCCCGCCACTGGTCCGTGAGCTCGTGTCGCCCGAGTCCGCGCCTGGCGGTCAGGGTCGCGACGTCGACACCTTGCTCAGTGAGTGCCTCGTCGATGCAGATGCACAGCTGCTCGCGCTCATCGGTCTCGAAGGCGCACTCGTCGTGAGCTTCGTTCACGGCGTTCAGGGCCAGAACGACGCGCCGCACTACGGCGAAGACCCGTTCGTCGTCTCCCTCGGCGAGTGTGGGCAACCCGGCCTCGAAGGTGTCCAGGACGGCCTCGGTTGCCGACAGGAGCTCTGTACTCCGTTGCTGTACCGCAGCACGTCTCCGGGACGACGACGGCAAGGACTTCAAGCCTGCAGCTGCGAGATCACATACGTTTCGGCACGGGCAACGGCATCCAAGAGCGCTTCCTTGCACAGCGCGGCCCGCCGCTCGGTTTTGGCTTCGGTCGCGCCACGGACCTTCGGCCGTGCCGGGTTGTAACTCGCGGCCCTTGCTGAAGGAGGGGAGAATAGGGCGTACTCCTCGACCCCAGACGCCCAGCGAGCGGCCGGGCCGGAAGGATCGGCATGAGACAGCGAAGACTGGTCACCGCCGCGCTGTGCACAGCCGCATCGCTGGGTCCGGCTGTGCCACAGGTCGCCGCAGCCGTCCCCGGCGAGTGCTCCCACGTTTCATCGACGTATCGGCCCACGCTTGCGTACGGTGACACTGCGGTGGCGGTGAAGCAGGCGGAATGCCTGAGCAACAGGTGGGGAGGCCAGCCGCCCAAACTGGCTCTCGACGGGGTCTTCGACTCTGTCATGCTGAAGAAGATCGAATGGATCCAGGGGTGCCATGGCCTGCCGGAGAGCGGCGTCATCGATGCGCGCACCTGGCAGGTGCTGTACCACCCCGCCCTGGACTGCTACAACCCCTATCCGGCCTGAGCAACCGGTCACCAGCCCGGCCGGCACGAGCAGGACATCGGCAGGCCTGCTGGAGGTGCTGCCGCAGCAGACCAAAGCGCGAACACCGCTCGGCCGACGGACTGAGTGAAAGGAGACCGCGGCGGAGAATGTCCTGTACAGCAGGCAGGCTGGGACGGTGACGGCGGACCACCGCGTGGTGGGGAAATCAAACGCTGGGCCTGCAGCAGGCGTTGTTCTGGTCAACGGCCGTACCCGGGTGTGGATGGAGCAGAGCGCACTGCACCGGAGGCGGGGGCGAACGACTGTCGTCGTGCCCGGGGCGCAGATCCGCCAGGTCGAGGCCGCTGGGCAGTCGCTGGCCCGTCGGGGAACCGGCGGCCACTACAGCGGCATTCGGTGCAGGTGTGGCCGTTGCGGGTGCTGGCTGATCTGCGTGATCGGGTGCTGCGTGGCAGCCCGTGGTGGCGGCGTGCGCTCTGGTACGTGGTCCTGGGGTTTCCCCTGACCGTATGGCTGCCGGTGGAACCCGCCTTTCTGGGGTTCGTCGCCTGGCTGTTGTTACCGCTCAGCGTCGCTTTGCTGCGTATGTGGGTGGGCATGGCCGAGTTGGACACGCGGTGGGTGATGTGGCGGCGAGGCATCACCGTGCGTGCGAGGTTCGAGGTGGACCCGTACAGCGAGAGCGCCGACAGCTGCATCGTCCAATTTCGCACGCTTGACGACCGGAAGGTCACGGCGCATCCGGCACTGCGAGGGCGCCGCGACGAGATTCGATACGACCCCCAGGACCCCTCACGAGTGCTTGCGCCGACCCGTGTGGCCTGGCTGGGGGTCGCCCTGGCCGCGTTCATGCTGACCGGTTTCCGGGGTGTTGTCTTCGGTATCCCGGCAGTTCTCTCTAGCTCCGTACTTCGCGGGTCGGTGATTCGTATGGTGTGACCGGTCCGGGGGTGTCCTGGGCCGGTGGTGTGGCGTTGGGTGGGGTGTGACGAAGTCTTCCCGGTCCCCGCGGCCACGGACGGTGCGGCCACGCATGAACTGCGTGGTCAGCGCCGTGGTGGAGAAGCGTCTGGGCGCTCTGCCTGTCGCTGCCGAGTTTCTGCGCCGGCTGGACCTGGCCGGGACCGTCGACCGGTTGTGCCCGGGCCGCGACATCGCTCATGTGACGCATGGCGCGGTCATCGAGACGCTGGTGGCCAACCGGCTGACCGCGCCCGCCCCGCTGTGGCGGGTGGACGACTGGGCCGCGAGTGGGCGGTGGAGGACGTCTTCGGCATCGAGCCGGAGCTGCTCAACGACGACCGCCTGGGCCGGGCGCTGGACGCCGTCGCCCCGCACCTTCAGGAGATCACCGACAGCGTCGGCGCCCGCGCGATCGGCGAGTTCGGCATCGATGTGTCCACGTTCCACTGGGACATGACGTCCATGTCCCTGCACGGCGCCTACCCGGCCGATGACCAGGACGAGGACTATCCCCAGGTCAGGCACGGGCATCCCAAGGACCGCAGGTACGACCTCAAGCAGATCCAGACCGGCCTGGCGGTGACCGGCGACGGCGGTATCCCGCTGCTGTCGCGCGTCATCGACGGCGGAGCCGCGGAGATCTCCCAGATCACCTCCACCATGAACAGCCTGCGGGCGATAGCAGGGCCCAAGGAGTTCTTGCTGATCGCCGACTCCAAACTCGTCTCCTACCACAACGTCACCGCGCTGATCGCGGCCAGAACGGCGTTCATCGCCCCGGCCCCGGCCTCCATGGTCGACGACGCGGTCTATGCGGCCCTCGACCTCGATGCGGCCACCGTCGTGGACTACGTCCCGGCCCGGGACGAGAACACCCCGGACGACCGGCGGGAGACCTACCGCGTGCTGGAGGACACCCACGTCCTGACGGGACCACGCAAGCGTGACCCCAAGGCAGAAGTCCGCCGGATCCTGGTGCACTCCACCGGCAATGCCAAAGGCCAGCAGCGGGCCCGCGAGAAACGCCTGGCCAAAGCACGCGAAGACCTCGAAAAACTCCAACGAGGCGCCGGCGGGCGCTACTACAACACAGCGGAGAAGGTCACCGCACGCATCGGCGTGATCGCCAAGACCCGGCGGGTGACCGACTGCCTGCGCACGACCGTCACCACCGACACCGCCGGCCGACCCGCCCTGCACTGGCACTTCGACCAGGCCGTGCTCGATGCCGAGGCGGCAGTCGACGGCTGGTACGCGTTGCTGACCACCCTCACCCCCGAACAGGCCGATGCCGCCGAGGTCCTGCGGCGCCACAAAGGCCAGGGTGCCGTCGAGCGCCGCTACGGAAACTTCAAAGGCCCCCTGGCCGTCACCCCGATCTTCGTCCAGGACAACAAGCGCCTCGCCGCACTGGTCACCGTGATCTGCCTGGCCCTGCTGGTGTTCTGCCTGATCGAGCGCCAGGTCCGCCGGGCCCTGGGGGGCGATCAGAAGATGCAGGGCCTGTATCCGGGAAACCAGAGAGTCCGTCCCACGGGACGGATGATCCTCTACCACCTCTCCGGCCTGCGGCTGCGGGTCGGCCATGCCACCGACCCGCCCACCATCGTCATCAGCCGAGGAGTCCAGCTTCATCTCCTCGACCTCCTTGGCCTGGAACCCACACATCCCCGCTGGCCAGAGACCTGAACGAGCTACCCGCGAAGTACGGATCTAGCCGGTTCCGCGGTCCAGGACGCGACGGGCCGCCTCGGCTTCCGCCGCCGGCGGGGACAGCTCGTCGAGGGTGTCGAGCTCGGTGTCGGCTTCCAGCTCCCGTTCCCAGGCTGCCGCGAGCTGTTCCTGTTCCTCGCGCGGTTTGGCGCTGACGGCCTTGCGGTGGTCCGGGTCCAAAGCCGCCAGGAATCGTCCGACCGGGTCCGTGGGCATGCCGTGCTCCTTGTCGCTGGGAAGGGCGCCGCTTCCGGTCCAGCATTCCCAGCCGGGCCTGAGTCGGCTGCCCGACACGGCCTGTGACCACCCTGATGGCCCCGCCATCCAGCTCCGCTCTGCTGCGCACTGCACAGGGCCCTGCCCGACCACGGCGCCGGGTCAGGGTGCCGGATGAGGCTGATGGAGCGGGCAAGGGCCATGTCCCGCCGAGTGGTGCAGCCGGGCATCCTTCGTGGCTTCGCAAGGCCGAGACGATGATCGCCGCGGCAACCGGGTGCCGAGCGGATGATGTACTGCTACGGCGACATCGTGGACGCCGTCCCCTGGAACCCGTTCGACGACCGCCTGCCGATCGACTGCGACATGGGCGTGCCTCCGGATCCATCAGTACGTGCCGCGCGGCCTGTTCCCTCCCGTGCAGGACTGCCTCGACCGCTCCTGGCCAAGGCCCCCTGCCTGGTCTTCGCGATCGCGCCGAGGGCGTTTCTCGTGCCCAGAGTCAGTGCAGGGCGTCGATGTCCAGATCCCTGACGCAGGCAGCGCCGTGTGCTGTCAGAGGCCGCGCAGAGCTATAGGCGGATGATGATGAGGGCGATGTCGTCAGGGGCGCCGTCGGCCACGTCGAGGCGGGCCAGCAGCGTGTCGGCGAGCTGGTCGGGGGCGAGGGTGCTGTCCTGAGCCAGGGCTGTGGTCAGCCGTGCCAGGCCGGCGTCGATGTCCTCGTCGCGGCGCTCGATGAGACCGTCGGTGTACAGCACAAGGGTGTCCCCCCGGGTGTAGGACAGGCCGGCCTGGGGGCGGGGGACATGGTGCTCGCGGGTGCCGAGCGGCGGATCGGTGGCCTTGTCCAGCAGCTCGAAAGTCCCGTCGGGGTGGAGCAGGACGGGCGGTGGGTGGCCGGCGTTGCTGTAGATGATCAGTCTGCTGCGGGGATCGATGAGTACCTTGACCGCGGTTGCGGCCGTTGCGCCTTCCAGGGAGCGGGCGTACAGGCCCAGGACCTCCAGGGCCTGGGCGGGACTGGGGATGGCCCGGATGGCTGCGCTCAGGGCACTGCGGAGCATGCCCATGACGGCCGCGGCATGCAGGCCGTGGCCGGTGACATCTCCGACCGCCGCCGCGTAGCGGTCGGGCGGCAGGTCGACGACGTCGTACCAGTCGCCGCACACGTTGAGTGAGGTGGTCGCGGGCAGGTACCGCACGGCGATGTTGTCGTTGTGCTGATGCAGGTCGGGGACGTAGAGCATGGCCTCCTGCAGAGTGACGGCGACCTGGCGTTCGCGGGCGTGGGCCTGGCGCAGTTCCTGGTTCAGCCGGTGCAGCTCGCGGGCCCGCACGTACAGCTCGGCTGCCATGCCCTTCTCCCGCTCGGTGAACTCACTGGTGAGCTCGCGCGCCCGGCGGGAGCGGACGAAAGCGGTGACGTCCTCGGCTCGTTGGACGATCCACTTCACTGTGCCTTCCGGCCCGGGAATCGGGGTGTGGATCTCGGACCACCATCGCTCCTCGAACCCGCCCGGCTGGGCGGGGGCGGGGATGTCGTAGCGCTGCAGCACCAGGGTTTCCGGTTTCCCGGTGTCCAGGACCCGGCGCAGTGACGTCTTCAGGTTCTGTTCGGCATGTTCGTCGGGGACGGCGGGGTTTTCCGGCAGGGCGTCGAAGAAGTACTGCCCGATCAGTTCTTTCCTGGTCCGTCCGGTGGTCTGCAGGTATGCCGGGTTGACGTAGCTGATCACCAGGTCCGTGTCCAGCACCAGGTACGGGCTTGGTGTGGCGTCGAAGAACGCCGTGAAATCGATGTCCGGTGTCATCACGCGCTCTCCGTGGCCTGCGAGCGCGACCACCTGCCCTTCCACTCTACGGGCCATCCAGCGTCCGGGCTCACCGGACGGGGATCAGGACGCCGGTGCAGGGCCACGGCTTCGCCCGTGTCTGCGCAGGTCAAGCAGCGGCCCGCGGGCAGTACCCACGCCGGCCCCCCCCGGCAGTGACCGCCGGGTGAGTCGTCTGGTCATGAGGGTGCTCGCGGGCCCCGGTGATGTGGGCCTCGGAGCGCTGGGGCAGGCGTGTTCATGGTCGCGGACGTTGCCGGGGGCGCAGCATGATCCACGACGGGAGCGTTCCACCCGGGTCCGGGAACAGGCGCGGCCTGGCCGCACGTTGCCAGGAGCATGACGACGAATGCTCCGCGGCCCGAGGTGCTGCGATACACCGCCTTCTCCAGCACCCCCGACGGCGGGAACCCCGCCGGCGTCGTTCTGGACGCCGCCGCCCTGGACGAGGGTGACATGCTGGCCATCGCCGCCGACCTCGGGTACTCGGAGTCCGCGTTCCTGACTGCACCCCCGCAGGGCCTCGGCGGCCCGGAGCAACGGGCTTACCGCATCCGTTACTTCAGCCCCAAGGCCGAGGTGCCGTTCTGCGGGCACGCCACCGTCGCGACCGCTGTCGCGCTCGCCGAGCAGATGGGCCCCGGGGAGCTGGTGTTCGCAACGCGCGCCGGCATCGTGCCGGTCGAGGTGACCGACGAGGGCGGGACGCTGCGGGCCACGCTCACCAGTGTCGAGCCGCACATCGAGGAGATCGTCGGCGCTGACCTTGCGGAGGCGCTTGCCGCGCTCGGCTGGCCGGCCGCCGATCTCGACCCGGCCTTCCCACCCCGCATCGCCTTCGCCGGCGCCCGCCATCTCGTCCTCGCGGCGGCGACGCGCGCCCGCCTGGCGGATCTCGCGTACGACTTCGCGCGCCTCGAAGCCCTGATGCACCGCTTGGATCTGACGACGCTGCAGCTGGTGTGGCGGGAGTCGGCCACCGTCTTCCATGTCCGTGACCCGTTCCCCGTCGGCGGCGTCGTCGAGGACCCGGCGACCGGCGCCGCAGCCGCCGCGTTCGGTGCCTACGTCCGCGAGCTCGGCCTGGTCCCCGAGGACGCCGTCCTCACCCTGCACCAGGGCGAGGACCTGGGCCGCCCCGGCGAGCTGACCGTGACTCTGCGCGCGGGGGATCCGCGCGTCCGTGTCAGCGGCACAGGAACCCGCATCATTCCGGGCTCCTGACCCGGTCGGGCGGTCAGGGGACCGGAGTGGCGACACCTTGGATTGCTGGGGGCTGGGCGGGCAGCCCTGGGCCGGACAGCGGCTGCTGTTCCACATCGGGCAGACGCGGGCGGCCACCAGCTCCTCGCCGGCCTGAATCCCTTGTGGAGCGCACGGTCAGCGCGGGATCAGCGAGCCCTCACCCGTGACCCTCAGGTGCGCCTGGTGGCCGCCCGGCGAGCACTCTCGGCCGTTGGGATACGTGGGCTGCGGGGTGACAGTGATCTGTCGGTCGAACATAGTGGCGCCCCGCTCGTCCTTGAACACCAGCGTGACGCGTACCGGCTTTCCCGGCAGGTCACGTACGTCCGCGAAACCAGGCCAGACAAAGCGCTCGGGGACGTCGGGGGGCGCCGCCGGGTCTTCTGTGGCGGTGGCGGATTCCGTGGTCATCACGGGATTCCCTGGGGTGGCCGGTTCAGCCGACCGCCTCTGCCGCAGTTGCAGCGTGCGCTTCCGGCACGTGTCCTCCCAGCAGGCCGTCAGGGTCGCGCCTGCCACCCGGCTCGCCAGATCCGGGTGGACCTCGACCCGGATCCCGGCGGGCGTGTCCATCAGGGTGCAAGGATGGGTGCCACCCGCGAAACCCCCGCACGCAGTCAGCAGCGCCAGAGCCGCCAGGGGCCCCGCCACTGCGACGCTCTGTCTCACGCCGGCTCCTTGGCAATCGGCTGCGTCTTGATCATGGCCACTCATGCTCGCACGGCAGCTGCGCCGGACAGCGGGCGGTGCGCCGGTTCAAGTGCCTCGACCCGCGCTGCTCGGCGGTGACATCCGACGAGCCGATCCCCGGGCTGCGTGCCCCTGCCCGCCCGGGCGTTCACCTGGAACTGGCTCAGGCAGATCGGGCATGCCGACTTCAACCAGCACGACCGGTCACTTCCGTGCGCAGGAGGTCGGTGGGCCGCCGCAGCAGCGTGCCGTCGACGTACAGGTCGACGTGCTCGTTGTAGAACGCGACCATGCCCGCGATGCGGTGGGCGTGGATCGTCGGGAAGTCGTACGCCCAGAGAATGTCCTCGTGGGTGGCGACGTCGCTGTCGAACGACCAGTAGCCGCTCGTCGTCCTCTTGTACGCGCAGCGGGTCACCGTGTCGGAGTGGCGCAGCCGGGTCCAGTCGACGTGCATGCGGTCGAGGTAGTAGCGGGTCGGCAGGCCGGTCTCGAACAGCTTCACGCAGTTCGGCGCGTCCGCCAGCACGACCCCGTCCAGCTCCACACGGACGCTGCTGGACGAACGCAGCGCGTCCACCCGGGAGTAGGGGCTCCTCGGATGCACGAAGACCGGCTCGTCCTCCTCCAGCCAGGATTCCAGCGCGTCCCACTCGAAACGGACGGTGCCGTGCAGAGGCGCCGGGGCGCCGTCGTCCCAGACCCACGCCACACCCTCGCGGACCTCGGACCCGACGTGCAGGGAGTGACGCCGCGCGGGCCCGGCACCCAGCAGTTCGGCGTGGTCGTCGTCGGTCAGCACACCCTCGACCATGTCCTCGACCGGGATGCTGAACTGGGGATAGGCGGGCCACTCCCACACGTACAGGGCACGCCGGGTGTCGAAGACGACGCGGCCGCCGATCAGCCCCCGGATGCGCCGCGGCACAGGCTCGACGTGCCCGACCGGGGCGATCAGACTCGGGTGCAACACGCTCTCGTCCGCCATCGGAGTCACCTCAGTCCACTCGTTCCACCAGCGCCCCCTACGCCCAGCATTTCGAGTGTCCGTCAGAACGGCTGCTTCTGCCCGGACTTGGGGCTCTTACCTTTTCGGCGGAAATGCTACCGATCGCGCAAGTGACGGCCCGTCGGGAACGTCGCTCGTCGGTACCGGTCAGTTTCGTCTTCATCGGCAAGACAAGGCGGACACGGAATTTGTGACAGCGCGACCCTGAGAAGCGCGATTCTCGGCGAGTGTGCGGCCTGGTACCCGTACGTGGTCGCAGCCGGCCTGCGTCATCTCGGTTCGAGGGCGACCTTGCCGTGTGTGCGGCGTTCACCGAGAGCCCGGTGGGCGGCTGCGGCGTCCTTCGGCAGGCTGGAGCGTCCCTCCTCGCTCAAGGAGCGGGTGGTGAGCCGGGGGCAGCGCAGTGTCGGCGTGCCGCTCCTGCGCTGGGCGGTGCGGTGCAGCTGTGTTCGGCGGAGGCCTCCAGGTCGGTGGCCGCCGCCGGCGGCGGCTGCGGCCTCCGGCCAGGTGGTGGAAGGGCATGTGATCTTGCCTATCTGTCAGCCCGGGAATAGGCTCCCAGTTAGTCATTGTTAGTGACTATCACAAGATTGACTAATGTGGGCGGGCGACCGCCCTGCCCGGGCGGACGACCGCCCCCCAGACAGGAGAAGCATCATGAGCGAGCACACCTCCCGAACCGGCCGCTTCCACGAGCCGCTGACCCGCGACAACACCGCCCTGCTGCTCGTCGACCACCAGATCGGCCTGTTCACCGGCGTGCGTGACATCGACGTCGCCACGCTCAAGCACAACGTGGCGGCTCTGGCGAAGGCGGCTCAGGTGCTCGACATCCCCACCGTGGTGACCACCACCATGGCGGACGGAATGTGGGGCCCGCTCGTACCGGAGCTGACCGAGGTCCTTCCCGCGGGTCTCGAGGTGATCGACCGCAGCACCGTCAACGCCTGGGGCGAGCCTCGTGTCCGTCAGGCCGTGGAGGCCACCGGCCGCAAGAAGCTGATCATCGCGGGTATCTCCATCGAGGTGTGCGTCGCCTTCCCGGCGATCTCCGCAACGGCCGCCGGCTATGACGCGTACGCGGCCATCGACGCCTCGGGCACCTTCAGCGAGACCAAGCGCACGGCAGGTCTGCTGCGGATGCAGCAGGCAGGTGTCATCGTCACCGACTACGCCACCACGATGGTCGAAATCCTCGCCGACAACACCGACCCGAAGGCATACGAGGTCTACGGGGCGGTGGACATGCCGTTCGCCGCGCTGGTGGGCCAACTGTCCGCCGCTTACTCCAAGAACGGCTGACCCGTCCCGCCACCGAGCCGCTCCCGCGGGGCACCACCCCGTTAGCCGCCCCGCGGGAGCCCCGGGGTGCCGGGCCCTGTCCCCCGCAGGGCCCGGCACCGCCCAGCGCTCGGCCGGGCGACGCCGTCCGCCGGCAGCTGATCCGGCCACTGTCCTACCGCCACCAACTGGCCTTCACGAAGTCCTCGAACAGGAGCAGTAACAGCCATGGCCTTGTGGAACGTCACCGCCCCCACCGTGCACACCGTGGGCGAGGAAGAAGTGCACGGCACCCAGACATGGGTCGTCCAGGCGCGATGCAGTATCGAGGCGGTGCGGCAAGTGGTCGCCCGCGCCGCCAGTGAAAACGCCGTCCGGCACCGCCGGGGTGCCGCCATCGATCTCACCGCGCTCACCGCCACCCGCTGGACGAGTCCACACGGGCTGCTGGGACCCACGGTTCCCTGCCCACTGCACCCGCGGGCCGGACACGGCCGGTCGGACCAGGGTGCGGACACTTCCTCGCCCGCACCCCTTCCGGTCGGGTACAGGACTACTGCTGCCTGACCGCCTCGATCTCGAGTGCGATCCCGACGCTGTCCCCGATCAACGCGCGCCCGCCGGGCAGGGGCACATTGCCCGTCACGCCGAAGTCGGAGCGGCTGATCCGGGTGGACGCCCGGAATCCGGCTCGCGTGCCGCCCCACGGGTCCTCGGCGACGCCGAGGAGCACCAGGTCGAGGGTGACCGGACGGCTCTCGCCCCTGATGGTCATGAATCCCTCGACGCGGTATCCACCGTTGTCCTGTACCCGTACGGTGACGGACTCGAAGTGTGCCGTCGGGTGGGTGTCGGTGTCGAAGTAGTCGGCGCTGCGCAGGTGCTTGTCCCGGTCGGCGTTGCGTGTGTCGACCGAAGCGGTGTCGATCTCGGCGCGGACGCTGGACCGTGTCGGATCGTCCCCGACCGTGATGGTCCCGCCGAAGGAGGTGAAGCTGCCGCGCACGCGGGCCATGAGGTGGCGCAGGGTGAAGCTCACTTCGGAATGGGGGGCTATCTGCCAGACACCGGTGAGCTGGTGGGTCTCGGCGGGCGGCACTGCGTTCATGGTGATCTCCTGAGTGTGTAGGCGCAGGTGAACCGCCCACTCAGCCTATGGTCACAGTATTGACGGTCAAGATTTATTACTAATAGGCTGTGTGGGCCGCCACAGGAGCGCCGAAGGAGTTGTCATGCCGAAGCTGATCCAAGCCGCCGTCGTACCGGAGCCGGGTGCCGACTTCGAGACCCTGGACGTGCTGCTCGACGACCCCCGCGCCGGTGAGGTGCTGGTACGCGTCGAGGCGGTCGGTATCTGCCATGCCGACATCGCCGCCCGGGAGGGGAAGACCCCCTTCCCGCATCCGGCCGTACTGGGGCATGAGGGTGCCGGAGTGGTGGAGACGGTCGGAGCGGGCGTCACCTCGCTGCGCCCCGGTGACAGGGTGGTGCTGACGTTCGCCTCCTGCGGTGCCTGTGCGAGCTGCCGCTCCGGTCTGCCGAGCCAGTGCGTGGATTTCCTGTCGCTCAACTTCGCCGCCGGGGCGCGCCCGGACGGCAGCCCGACGCTGTGGCACGGTGACACACCGCTGCACGGGCACTTCTTCGGGCAGTCGTCCTTCGCCACCCATGCGCTGGTCACCGAACGGAACGCCGTGAAGCTCCCCGACGACGCGCCGCTGGCCACGCTCGCACCGCTCGGCTGCGGCATCCAGACCGGCGCCGGCGCGGTGCTGAACGTGCTGCGGCCGGCGCCCGGCGGTTCGGTCGCGGTGTTCGGGGCCGGTGCTGTGGGGCTCGCAGCCGTCATGGAGGCCCGGCTCGCCCAGGCCGCGCAGGTCATCGCCGTCGACGTGAACCCCGGCCGGCTGGCCCTGGCCACCGAACTGGGTGCCACCGACACCATCGACGCCCGCACGGCCGACCCGGTGGCGGCCATCCGGAAGCTCACCGGCGGCGGAGCCGGTCATGTGCTCGAGAGCAGTGGCAATGTGCTGGTGTTCCGTCAGGCCATCGACGCCGCGGCCATCGGCGGCGTCATCGGCATCGTGGGCGCGCCCTTCGGACGCGAGGCGGCGGTCGATGTTGCGGACATCGTCAACGCAAGCAAGCGGATCGTGGGAATCGTCGAAGGCGGAGGTGTGCCCCACGTGTTCATCCCCACCCTGGCCGCACTGCACGCAGCCGGCCGCCTTCCCGTCGAGCGCCTGGTCACCACGTTTCCGTTCGACCGGATCAACGACGCCGCCCGGGCCGCGGCCTTGGGCGAGGCCGTCAAGCCCGTCCTGCTCCTGTGAACCACCGGCGAACCGCGCCGGGCACCGTACGACTCCTGAGGACGATCATGACTGCCGTAGAACTGACCCGCTTCCGGGTCCCCGCCGAGCGGGCCCAGGAACTTCTCGACGCGCGGCCGGGGATGCTCGAGGCGTTCCGCGCGGACCGGCACGGATTCCTCGGCGCCCAGTTGGTCCGCGTCGACGACGAGCAGTGGCTGGACATCGTGTGGTGGGACACGGCCGACGACCTGGACGCCTCCAAGGCCAAGGGTGGCAACCTCCCCGCCGTCCAGGCGTTCTTCGCGCCGATCAGCGAGCTGCTCAGCTCCGAGCGCGGCACCCTCGCCGACGCGACTGCCCAGCCGTGGTGACCGCCGGGTACGGCCCCGCGCCGTCCCAGGCGGGCGATCTGTATCTTCCACCGGGCGACGGCATCCACCCGGTCGTGGTGCTCATCCACGGCGGGTTCTGGACGGCGATGCTCGACCGCAGCCAACTCGTGCCGTTGGCACAGGACTTGGTGGACCGCGGTTACGCCGTCTGGAACATCGACTACCGCGGTCTGGGAGAGGACGGCGGCGGTTGGCCCGGAACCCTGGAGGATGCCGCCGCTGCCGTCGACACTCTGGCCGGTCTCGTGGCGGGGCACCTGCCCGGCGGGCAGACCGCGGCCGATTCCGCCCGGGGCAGGCTGGACCTGGACCGCGTCGTGGCGATCGGGCACTCCGCGGGAGGCCAGCTCGCCCTGTGGCTTGCGTCCCGGCCCGGGCTGCCCGCTGGGGCGCCGGGCAGCAGCAACGCAGGCGTACCGCTCGCCGCCGCCGTATCACTGGCCGGCGTACTGGACCTGCGCGCCGCGGACGCCGACGAGTTGGGGGTCCGGTTCGGCGACCCGACCGTACCGCCACCGGCGAAGGCTCCCGCCCCGGCACGGCCGGAACTCGCCCCCACCATCGCGGGCCTGACGCCCCACGGGACGACCGCCGCACTGCTCGGTGGCCGTGCCGACGCCATGCCCGACCGTTACGCGCGCCTGGCTCAATCGAACGCCTGCCATCGTGACCGCCACCTGTCGTCACGGGACGCCGAACGGCGTTCCCCCACCCAGAGCCGGGCGTACGTCGCCGCCGCCCGGGAACGAGGAGACCAGGTGGAGTGCGTGGAGGTCCCGGGCGCGGACCACTTCGACGTCATCGACCCGGGCCACCCGTCCTGGCAGGCAGTAGTGCGGCGGCTGCCGGACCTGCTCAAGACCGCGGGGGACTGAGCATGCGCGCAGCGTGGTACGAGTCGACAGGCCCCGCGTCCGCGGTGCTGCGGGTCGGCGAGACGGAGGATCCGCAGCCCGGCCCCGGAGAGGTGCGGATCCGTGCGCACGCCTCGGGCATCAACCACGGGGACGTGATCAAGAGGCAGGACTGGATCGGCTACGGCATGGCCTGGCCCCGGGTGATCCCGCACTCGGACGGCGCCGGCGTCATCGACGCCGTGGGCGAGGGCGTTCCCCCCGCCCGGGTGGGGGAGCGGGTGTGGTGCTATGACGCGCAGTCGTACCGGCCCTTCGGTACGGCCGCCGGCTATGTGACCGTGCCCGCCGAGAAGGCGGTGCACCTCCCCGACGGTGTCTCTTTCGAGCAGGGCGCCTGTCTCGGGATCTCCGGGATCACCGCGCACCGTGCCCTGTTCATGGACGGTCCGCTGCGGGACGCCTGGGTGCTCGTCACCGGTGCCACCGGTGCGGTCGGCCGCTCGGCGGTTGCCCTCGCCCGGCGCGGCGGGGCGCGGGTGATCGCCACCGTCCGGCGGCCGGGCCCGGTGCCCGGCGCAGACCATGTGCTCCTGGCGGACGGCACGCTGCCTGGCCGGGTGAAGGAGTTGACCGCAGGGCGGGGGGTCGACCGGGTGCTCGAGGTGGCGTTCGGGGCCAGTGCGGACACCGATCTGGAGCTCCTCGCCGTGGGAGGGGTGATCGCCGCCTACGCCACCGACGAGGCACGCACGGCCATCCCCTTCTGGCAGCTGGGCTTCTCCAACGTCACCGTGCACTTCCTGGGAAGCGACGACTTCCCCGCCGCGGCCAAGCAGGCGGCGGCCGAGGAACTGAGCGCCGCGGCCGCCGCGAAGGCACTGGTCCATCCCATTGCTCACCGCTACCCGCTGGAGGACATCGCCGCTGCTCATGAAGCAGTTGAAAGCGGTAGCGCCGGAGGGCGCGTTGTGGTCGTTCCCGGCCTGTGACGACGCAGACCGTCCGCCTGAGCGAATGGGGTATAGTAAGAATCGTGACTATCACCAATGCTGACCATTGGCTGGATGCTGCGGCAGACCGTGCCGGAGGGCTGGCGCCGAGGGCTCACGGTGCTGGCGCACCCGGACGACTTGGAGTTCGGGGCCTCACCGGCGATCGCCCGGTGGACGCCCAGGGCAGGACCATGGCCGACCTGCTGGTCACCCGTGGCGAGGCCGGCCACCGCGCCGAGGGCTCCGCGCCGATCGACGCGGCCCGCGACGCGGCGAACCGGCGGGTGTTCCCCGAACTGCTCGACGAAGGACGCCGGCCGAGGTCCGGAGTCCGCTGCGCCATGTTCGGCTCGTCACCGGAGGCCGAGTCCTTCACCGACGTCACGGCGCACCTTGAGGGGGGGAATTCTCGGCCACACACGAGGCGTACCTCGGCAACCTCGCGGGAGGATTCGACCCGGAGCGGTTCCTGCGCCGTCAGGCCGTCGATGCCGGGCGCCGCGCGGGAGTGCCGCCGGTGGTCGCCTGCGAAGTGGTCCCGCTGCGAGTCGGGATCAGCGACCGGTGCCCTTGCGCGGATCCCGTCTGCTGGCCGCGGCCTCGTCGAACTGCGCGAGCTGCCGGCCGGTGATCTCCCGGAAGGCGTCCTTGAAGGCCGCGTACTGCCGCTCGCCGATCGACTCCGCGTGCCGCTGCTCGATGGCGGCCATGATCGCGTCCGACTTCTTCATCTGGTCCCGCCCCCGGCGAGTGGGGACGATCAGCTTGGCCCGCCGGTCCCGGGGGTCGGGCCGACGCTCCACGTACTCCAGGGCTTCCAGCTCGTCGATCAGGTTGCCGATGACCTGCTTATGAGTGCCCGACTGCCGTGACAGCTCCGTCGCCCGGCTGCCCTCCTCGTCGAGAAAGCCCATCACGGCGCCGTGCTGTGGACGCAGGTCGGGATGCCCCTGTTCGGCCAGCGTGTCGAAGAGCTCCTTCTGGACCGAGAAGAGCAGTCGGGTGGACAGAATCCCGAGATCCGGATCCTTGAGCTTCCGTTCGCTGCGCCGCACTATGACACCCTCCTCGTCACCGTTATTGACTGTCACCATCAGTAATAATAATGGTCACGGAGGGCGTGGTCGGGGCTGCCGTCGCAGGCCCGGCGTGGATCCGTCCGTTCTCTGCTCTGCGCGGCGCCCACGTTGGTCCACCGCAACGCCTCGCTGACTCCGGCCGGCGGGCTGTGTCTGGCCCAGTGTGCCGTCGAAGACGGCTGGCGGGGGACAGGAGTCCTCCCCGCCCATCCTGCCGCCGCCCGGCTGTCGGATGCCCCTGCCCGGATCGACACCGCCGCCCGGCAGGCTTGCCGGGGCCGCGCTTTGCCGAAGAAGGACTACCCGCCTACCCGCCGTCCGGGAGCGCCCGCGAGCGGGGCGCTCGTCGGCGGACTTCACGCTGACCGGTTCCTGGTCCCTCCGGCACTGGACGCCGCACCTCGGACTCGAATACGATCAAGTTAGTCATGATTGTGACTATCAAGAAACTGACTAAGGTCGGATCGTGAAGGAGTCGACATGAATGCCATCCGGAGGGCGGCCGCACCCGTCGTCGGTGTGCTGGCGGGTGCTGTGGCGGCCACGAGCCTGCTGCTGGGCGGGAATGCCACCGCCACGGAGAGCAACGTTGCTGGTGACCGGTTCGCCATCCGCGAGGTGATAGACCGTCACCAGATGTACATCGATCTGCGGGACGCCGACAGCTACGCCGACCTGTACGCCAAGGACGGTCACTACCGGAGTCCCTTCGGCTCCGCCGACGGCCGCAGCGAGATCAAGGCCATGTTCATCGACCTGGCCGAGAAGGGCTTCACCAAGGGCAAGCGGCACATGACCGGCCCCGCCATGATCGAGGTCAACGGCACGACCGCCACGGCCCGTTCCTGGTACTGGGTCGCGGAGACCGAGGCGGAGCACGCCGTCTATGCCACCGGCACCTACACCGACAAGCTCCGCAAGGTGAATGGCAAGTGGGAGATCGTCCAGCGCGTACAGACGCTGGACGAGCTTGCGCCCAACAGCCAGTAACTCCGCCGATCGGAGCGCTCTGCCAGTCGTTTGCTCCGCTCGCTCGTCGAGCTGACTGCCGTCACCGTGCCGCGCTCTCGCGGCGCGGTGACGGTCCTGCCGGTCGCCCGCCCCACATCAGAGGTCGTCATGTTCCAGGAAGACCGACCACCGCTTCCCACCCGTCCCCGCCGCGGCGACCGCCCGGACCCGCCGCCCGCCGGTCGTGTGGTCGCGCCTCGCCGTCCGCGTGCTGGCCTACGGGCTGTTGCAGACGCTGGTCGCTCCTGCCCTGCCCGCATTCCGGAACCATTTCGGGGTGAGCGGCGACTGGTCCGCGTGGGTATTCACCCTCTACCTGCTGTCCGGAGCCGTACTGACGCCGGTACTCGCCCGTCTCGGTGACCGGCGCGGCAAGCGCCGTGTACTGCTCGCCACGCTGGCCGTCTTCGGCGCCGGCACCGTGCTGGCCGCCCTCGCATGGAACTTCCCCGTCCTGTTGCTGGCACGCGCGGCGCAGGGAGCTGGGGCGGCGGCACTTCCCCTGTCCTACGCCCTCGTCAGCATGCTGCTTCCCAGACAACGCATCGGCCAAGGCCTCGGCATCGTCTCCGCGATGATCGGAGCGGGCACCGCCCTGGGCTTCGTCCTCGGCGGCCTCCTGGTCGACCACGCCTCCTGGAGGTGGATGTTCGCGGTACTCGCCGGCGTCATCGCGGTCGCCTTCGTGCTGGTGGCCAAATGGATACCGGACGACGCATCACGCCGGGACGAACCTCAGGACGCACTGGGAACCCTCCTGCTCTCCCTCGGTCTGGTGGCCCTGCTGCTCGCCATCACCCAGGGCTCGCACGCAGGGTGGCTTTCCGCCCCGGTGCTCGGCCTCTTCCTTGCCGCGGCCGTCTTCCTGGCCGCCCTGGCCGTGGCCGAACAGCGCACCCGGCACCCGCTGCTCGAACCGAGTGTCCTCCAGCGGTCGATGCTGCTGACTCACTCGGCCGCCGCGCTCTTCTACGCCGCGGCACTGATCTTCTTCCTTCTCGTGCCGACGCTCGCCCAACTGCCCGCCCACGGGCCCGAAGGCACCACGCGGGGATTCGGCTTCAGCATCACCGCCGCGGGCCTGCTGATGCTGCCCTCCGCACTGCTGCAGATCCTGGTGGCGCCGGTCGTGCCCCGCCTGGAGCGAGCCTTCGGTCACCGTGCCCCGCTGCTCGGAGGGCTGGTGCTGGTGCTGGCGGGAAGCGCCGCGCTGGCGCTGTGGCACGCAACGCCGGCACAGATCCTCGCCGATTCCCTACTGCTGGGAGCCGGGGCAGCCGCGAGCTTCGCGGCGCTGCCCTCACTCGTGGCCCGCTTCGCGCCGCACCACGCGATCGCGACCGCCAACGGCCTCAACACCGTCGTCAGGACAGTCGGCGGCGTCATCGGAACCCAGGTCGCGATCGCGATCCTGAGCAGCCACTCGGTCGCCGGCTCCGAGGTCCCGGGCGAAGGCGCGTTCACCATCGTGTTCACCCTCGGCGCCGTGTTCTCGGCGATCGGTGTCGCAGTGGTCCTCTTCCTGCCGCGCTCCGCCACCAGGTCGTGAGGTTCGGGGCTGCGGCGGTCGTGGGTCCCCGGGCACGGATTCGCGCGCTCATACGCAGGCCCCTGAACGCGCCCACCCACTCCCGATCAGCCCTCAAACTCCGGCCACGCCACGGAGTTGTCGTGCTCGCGGCCCTCTGCGACACGCGTTACAGCGTGTTGCAGAAGGTGAGCGCTGCAGCGGATGCGCCTCAGTGGTCCCAGAAAGGGGAATCAAGGGGCAGACACGAAGTCCCGTCTGCAGTCCCCTTACAGCGCTGTCCGGACCGAGGGGCCGTCGCCCGTGTCCATGCGGCCCGGCGGAACGCCGGCCCGGCGGAATCCCGGCCAGCGTCCGCCGCAGGGGGCTGCCTCCGGGATGCCCGACGACCACCAGCCGTACCCCGCACACCGCGTACGGCCGTGGCGCACCAACGCTCGGGTGCGCCGCACAACCCCCACGCCTCATGCACCGTGATCGGGCTGTGCCTCAGGCTGGTCCGCGGACTGTTTGCTGGACGGCTCCTTGGAGGTCTGGTCGGGTGTGTCGGGGGCGGTGTAGAAGACGGAGGTGCCCTGCTTGCTGCGCTGGGCGTAGCCCTTGGCGACCAGGTTCTCCAACGTGGTGCGCACGACGGTGGCTTTGATGCGCCGTTCGGGATGGGCCTGGCCGAGCGCGGTGGCGATCTCCGCGGCGGAGCGCGGTTCCCTCTGCTCACCGAGATGGCCGCGCACCAGGTCGATCAGCGTCGGCTGCGCCTGCTTCACGGCCGTGGCTGGGGCCTTGCCCGCCGTGCCCGCGGCCGGCTTGCCGGCCTTCGCCCGGCCGGAGGCGGCGGTGGCCTTCTTCCCTCGTGTCGCGTTGCCCGCGCCGGAGGCGGTCTTCTTCCGGGGGGCGGGCACGCAGCGGTGGCGTGGGGGCAGGCCGGGCGGGCTGGGGGGCCTGGGCGGGGGAGGGGGTGATGCCGAGTGCCTGCTGCATGCTGACCAGCACGGTGTGGTCACGCTGCAACGTGGTCAACTGATCCTGCAGGACGGCGATTTCCGTACCGATACGCTCCTGCTCCTTGAGGTTGCGTTCCAGGTCACTGCTCACCTGGGCGGCGTACTGCGCTGCCAGGTCACTGGCGGCGGTGTTCTCGGACATGATGCTGACCTTTCTGCCGGTTGACCGGCCGACGAGTTGGCGCGGGGCCCGCTGACGAGTCGCAGAACCCACGCCGTACACGCGCAGGTTCGTCTGACGGTGCGGTAAAGGGCCGCACCTGCTGCCCGGCGTCTTGAACAGCGATAATACGGATGAGTGGAGCCGATTGTTCTCGTTGAGTTGTGTCATGTGCTCCAGGTGACGCTCCTGCCGGGCGGGTTACGGGACCGTCGGCACGCCAACGGGCCATGTGGCCGTGCTTCCGTTGACCTTGAGCGTGCCGTCACAACTCTCGGCGATTCAATACACGTTGGTGGTCCAACGGAACGGCCTCGCCCAGTTCGATCGATCCGCCGCCCCGTCCTGTGCTTCTTCACCGAAGAGGACTTCCTCCTCCGACGGATGCCTGCTGCTCGTCGGCCCCAAGGCCGAATTTCGCGTCGGAAAGCGGCACTCCATCGAACTCACCGCCTCGTTTACCACCCCACCGCAGTTCACGGAGGAACTTCAGCGACTGCGCGCTGAGAACGCTGTGCGGGGCCCTGGGGCGCGGCCTCGCCGACGCGGGGCAGCCGTGGTCGGGGCTGCGCAGTGCTGTGCGCGTCCGCCCTCCGCCGCGCCTGGGCTCCATGCAGCCCCGCCTGGCGACTCGGCGTCGTCGGCCGGGGCTTCTCTCATCCCTGCCGCCGGGGTGCCCAGATCGTGGGTATCACTTCACGCCTGGGCGAGATGGCGCTGCGGCACGCCGAGCCCAGGGCCCCGGCCATTCACCTGCAGCGGGGCCTTGTTCGCTCCGTGACGCGCCCTCAGCGGCCGGGGAATCGCTCTGTGATCTCCTGCAGGACCCAGCCGTTGCGGTCCGGGTCGCTGAAGGTGGCGAAGGAGGAGTAGGAGGCGCCCTCGGGATGCCGGCCGGGCAAGCGCTCCTGGCCCGCCAGCCGATGGGTGACGTCTCCGCCCTCGTGACCGTGGAACAGCACTCCTCCGGCATCGTGGAAAATGTCGCTCACCTCGATACCCCGGTCGACCAGCTCCGCGCGGGCCGCCTCGATGTCGGAGACGATGAGATACAGCCCCTGCACCGAGCCGGGGGTGGCGGAGGTCAGCCCCTCGCCGAACAGGATCGAGCACCCGGAGCCGGGCGGCGTGAAGTGCACGCCCCGGAAGTCCCCGCCGGGCCCCGTGTCGAGGTCCAGGCGGAATCCCAGTTTCTCGTAGAAGGCCTTGGCCCGGTCGGTGTCGGAGACGGGCAGCACGATGACTTCGAGCTTCAGGTCCATGGGGAACTGTCCTTGTGTGTGAGCGGTGGAGCTGTCCGTACCGTGTCCGTCCACCGCTCAAACAGACGTAGGGGACATCCGGCGGAACGCCAATCAGCCGCACCCGGACCGTACGGCCGCAGCAGTAAGGAGGCAGAGGCGTTGGGAGGCGTGGTGACCACGCCACTCAGCCCGCGTGAGCACTGGCGGTTCCCTCCGCCGGCCGCGAGCCTCCATGGGCCGGTCTTTGCCCGGAGCGGAGCGCGGCGTCGCCCTACCGTGAGACACATCAGGCATCATCACTGTGACTCGCGGTTCACTGAGAGTGATGACGAGAATGGCCCTGAAAACGACCTGGCTTCCCGGCCCGTGACCAGACGTCGATCTGCCCGTCCCCCTCAGGTGCAGCCGTAGTCCTCCGCGGCCGGCAGCCACCAGTCCCCGAGGCCTACCGCAACTGCCGAGCACCGTCGGCCACGCAGAGGCGGATCCGGACAACAACACGCGACCTCTCCCCCCAGGACGTAAGCCCGCGAAGCCCGAGAGACACAGGAGCAGCAATGAGCGACACTCTCCGCACCTACGACGTCGTCGTCATCGGCGCCGGCCCCGTCGGCGAGAACGTGGCCGACAGGACCAGCGCTGCGGGGCTCAGCACCGTCATCGTGGAGAGCGAGCTGCTCGGTGGAGAGTGTTCGTTCTGGGCGTGCGAGCCCAGCAAGGCGCTGCTGCGGCCGGTGCTGACACGCGCCGACGCACGCCGTGTGCCGGGGCTGAGACAGGCGGTCGCCGGGCCACTGGACGTGGCCGCGGTCCTTGCACACCGCGACGACATCGTGAACCACTGGCAGGACGACGACCAGGTCGACTGGCTGAACTCGGTCTCCGTCCACCTCGTACGCGGTCAGGGCCGCCTCGACGGCCCTCGCCAGGTCGTGGTGAGCACCCCCGACGGCGACACGGTACGGCTCACCGCCCGCCACGCGGTCGCCGTCTGCACCGGCACCGGCACGGCACTGCCGGACCTTCCCCATCTGGACGAGATTCGCCCCTGGACCAATCGTGAGGCAACCGGCGCCGACCGGGTACCTGGTCGTCTCGCCGTGGTCGGCGGCGGAGTGGTGGCCGTCGAGATGGCCACTGCCTGGCGCGCGCTCGGTGCCCAGGTGACCATGCTGGTCCGAGGCAACCGCGGATTGCTGACGCGGATGGAGCCCTTCGCCGGAGAGATGGTCGCGGACGCATTGCGTGAGGCCGGCGTCGATGTGCGGTTCGGGGCCTCCGTCACGTCCGTGACGCGGGAGGAAGGCGCCGACGGGGAGGTACGCATCACCCTGGCAGACGGCGAGCAACTGGCCGCCGACGAGATCCTGTTCGCGACCGGACGAGTCCCGCGCACCGACGACATCGGCCTGGAGACCATCGGCCTCACGCCAGGCGACTGGCTGACCGTTGACGACACCTTCCGGGTCAGCGCCATCGACGACGGATGGCTCTACGCGGTCGGCGATGTCAACCACCGCGTCCTGATGACCCATCAAGGCAAGTACCAGGCCCGGATTGCGGGCGCCGTGATCGGAGCCCGTGCCCACGGGGAACCGGTGGACGACAGCCGCTGGGGCCCGCACGTCGCGACCGCCGACAGTGTCGCTGTACCGCAAGTGGTGTTCACCGATCCGGAAGTTGCGTCAGTGGGCCTGACCACGCGGGAAGCCGAGCGCACCGGGCGCCGGATCAGGGCGGTGGACTACGACATCGGCCGCGTCGCCGGCGCGGTCCAGTACGCGAAGGGATATCGCGGTAAGGCTCGTATGCTGGTCGACCTCGACCGCGGCACCGTGGCCGGGGTCACCTTCGTCGGCCCCGGGGTCGCAGAGCTGCTGCACTCGGCAACCATCGCGGTCACCAGCGAGGTGCCCGTCGAACGGCTCTGGCACGCCGTCCCCGCTTTTCCGACGATCAGCGAAGTCTGGCTGCGGCTGCTGGAAACCTACCGCGGGTAGGCGGGGTCAGGCGCTCGACGTCCTCGGCTCTGACCGGGAGGCCCGCGTGTTCGCTGTGCCCGTCGCGGAACGCTCCAGAGTCCTTCCCCGACTTCCGGCGCGTCACACGAGAAGTCGTACGCAGCGAAGTCGGTGACCGGAAGATACCCGATTCGCTGGTAGAGGCTGTTGCTGGTGGGGTTGGCCAAGTCCGCGAACAGCACGACCTCCGTCGCGCCTGCGGCCAGTGCGGCCCGGCTCACCTCGACGGTCACAGCGCTGGCGTAGCCGCGACCGCGTAGGTGGGCCGGGGTGTAGACGGGGGTCACCCGGATCTGGCCGGCGCTCATCTCGGTCATGCCCGCCATGGAGACGGGAGTGCCGTCCGGGGTCTCCCACAGGGTGACGCGTCTGTCGGCGAAGCGTGTGTCGGCCAAGGCGTCGGCGTCTGCGGAGGGGATTTCTCCGATGGCGGCGGCGAACTCGCAAAACCAGCACCTGAGTTGCTTGCGGTCCTGCTCGCCCGCGAGTCGGCCCCGGCCCTCTGGGAGCGGCTCCGGCGGGGTGAGCGTGCCGAGGCGGTACAGGCGGTGCCGCTCGCGGAGTGTCGGCGTTGCGTCTGTGTGCCGCTGCCGGGCCTCGGCGAAAGCGGTGGCGGTGTCGTGCTCCGCGCTGACGCCTGGGAGGGGGTGGCCGAGGCCGGCCAGGCGGGCGGCGAGCGTGTCGGCATGCTCGGGGGTAAGGGGGGTGAGGTTCAGGCGACCGGGCGGGATGCGAAAGAAGAAGAAGGTGGCACAGACCTCGCCCGCTCGCTCCAGACGGCCGAAGACGGGGGCTTCCGCGCCGTACGCGTCCGCCCCGCGTGTTCGCAGTGTCTCGGTCACCGTCAGCTGCATGGTGTGCAGAGCCGGGCGCGCGCAGGAAGTCTCCGGCACGGGCGAGAAAGTAGTCGAGGTCTTCGGTGATGTGCCCGTCATCCGGGCGCATACTTCATGGTTCCTCATCCAGGCAGCTCCTCGCCCGTCGTGCGCGCCTGCGCGTCATCTGGTCGTCCACAAAGAACTGCTCCATGCCGCGCACGGCCGACTGCATCATCTGCTGTCCTCGGAGGTATCGCGAGTGCGAGTGCTGTCGCCAGGCGGGGCCCGGGACGGTGTGGCATGTGAGGGAGACGAGACTTCCCAAAGGCGAAGCCCGGGACCGTGCCCGCAGCGCATACTGACTGGCATGGCCACCTACGACATGCTCGGCGCAACGTATGCCCGGACACGACAGCCTGATCGGCGGATCGCCGCGCAGATCCACGGTGCACTCGGAAACGTCACCGACGTGATCAACGTCGGAGCGGGCACCGGCTCTTACGAACCGCCGCAGACGGTCCTCGCGGTCGAACCCAGCCGGGTCATGCTTGCCCAGCGCCCGCCGGGATCCGCGCCCGCCGTGCAGGCGGTCGCAGAAGACCTCCCGCTGCGTGACAACGCCGCCGACGCCGTCATGGCACTGCTGACCATCCACCACTGGTCCGACCTGGCGGCCGGAATCAGAGAACTGCGCAGGGTTGCCCGGCGCCGCATCGTCATCCTGACGTGGGAACAGCGCATCTTCCGCGAGCAGTTCTGGCTCGTACGGGAATACCTCCCGGAGGCATCCGCCTTTGACGAGACCCGCGCCATCTCCACTGACCAGCTGGTCGACCTGCTAGGTGGTGCGCGCCAGGAACCGGTCCGCGTCCCCCACGACTGCACGGACGGATTCGGCGCCGCATACTGGCGCCGCCCCCACGCCTACCTCGACCGGCAGGTGCGCGCGGGGATCTCCATGCTGGCCCAGACCGGCGAAGACGCCATCGCGCCCGGCCTGACCCGGCTCGCGGACGACCTGACGACCGGCCGCTGGCAAACCCGTCACGCCGAGCTGCTTACGCTCGAAACCATCGATGTCGGTTACCGGCTACTCGTGACCGATCTCTGACCAGCTGATGCCGGCCGGGGGCGTTGCCGCGTTCGCCCTCGCCCATGGGCTGTTCACCCTCGAAACGACCGCCCTGCTCGCGCTCCCGTTCCTCCTGGCAGGCGTCGGAATCGGCGCGGTCGAAGACGGCCCGGCCCTCGCCCTCAAGGAGTCGCGTGGCTCAGCCTTCGGGATGCTCGCCACCGTCCGGTCCGTGGCAACCTGGCTGCCGACGTCGTCGGCATTCTCTGGCCCGCTGTTTCCATGACGGTCGCCTTCGTCCATCTCACTGCCTGGATGGGCATCGCTCTGACCGGACTTCTCCACGCCGGACGCTCTGCCGGCGCCCGACGATGAGACGCAGCTGAGCCCGGCAACCGCACCCGCCTGAGCGGTGAGCCGTTGTGGTGACGGCGTGGGCGGTGAGCCGAGTGGGGTCGACACGGTTCCCCGCGCGGCCGGAGCGGGGGAGGGGCCGTGGGGTGCATCGGTGCCCTGGTCGATCCGTCTCGGCGGACCTGCGGCAGCGGGTGTCTCGCGCCGGGTCGGGAATGCGACGGCAGGAGCCGTTGTTCCAGCGCACAGGCCCTGGCATGCACCAGTCAATGCCGGGGTGAAAGGAGGACCCCATGGCACGCAACACCACGCGTCCCGTCGTGACGCTGAGGTCGACGGCGGGGACCGGCATCACTTATGTGACGCGCAAGAACCGCGGCAACGACCCCGACCGGCTGGTCCTGCGCAAGTACGACCCGGTGGCCGGGGCGCACGTCCCCTTCTGCGAGGAACGCTGAACCACGCCTCCGCCCCGGGCGGACGACACCATGAGAAGGGAAACAATCCCCATGAGGTCTGGCATCCATCCCGAATCCCGTGCGGTCGTCTTCCGTGACCGCGCCGCAGACGTCGCGTTTCTGACCCGCTCCACGGCCGACTCGGCAGGGACGATCGAGTGGGAGGACGGCAACACCTACCCGCTGGTCGATGTCGAGATCTCCTCGGCGAGCCACCCGTTCTACACCGGGGCCTCGCGGGTCGTGGACACCGCCGGCCGGGTGGAACGCTTCGAGCGCCGCTACGGCCGTACGGCGGCAGCCCAGCGCTGACCGTGAGCCCGTATCCGCACAAGGAAAGGAGCGGAGCCATGAAGGTGCGCAAGTCCTCGCGCTCGCTGAAGTCCAAACCGGGGGCCCAGGTGGTCCGGCGGCGGGGCGTGGTCTTCGTCGTCAACAAGAAGAACCCGCGCTTGAAGATCCGCCAGGACTGACGGCACCCGTAAAACCCGACCGGCCTGGTCCCGTGAAGCGCGGAGCCGGCCGGTGGGCGCTGTTGGCCGGCCTTCCGGGCGCGATCACTTGGACAGTCCACGAACTCATCGGATACTGGGCCATGCCGGGCCGTGGTCAGCGTTGGCTGCGCCGCACGGGGAGACGTGCCCCGTGTCGGCCCAGGTTGGCCACGCATCGACGTGCGGGAGTCGAACATGATCCGACGTGATGCGCTGGCGGAGTACGTTCGCGGGTCGCTGTGGGTGCTTCCCACGCTGTCCGTGCTGGGCGCACTGGTTGCTGGGTCACTGCTGTCCCTGGTCAAGACCGGTTCCGGATCGCCGCTGGCATTCCAGGGGACCGCAGACGATGCCCGGACGTTGCTGATCGGGATCGCCGGGACGATGGTCACGGTCATCGCGCTGCTGCTGGGCCTGACCGTGGTCGCGCTGCAGTTGTCGTCCACCCAGTTCTCGCCCCGGCTGCTGCGCAACTTTCTTCGCGATCGGCCCAACCAGATCGTGCTCAGCGTCTTCGCGGCGACCTTCGCCTACAGCGCGGCTGGTCTTTACACGGTCGGCGTCTCGGGAGGGGGCCGCTCCGCCGGCTTTCCCCGCCTCGCGGTGAGCGGCGCGATCATCCTGCTCTTCGTCAGCCTCGGCCTGCTGGTGTTCTTCGCCGACCATCTCCTGCACTCCATCCAGGTCGACGCGATCATGAGAGTGGTGGAGCGCAACACCGTCCAGGTGGTCCGCGACGGGGTATTCGACGGCGGCGAGGATCTCATGGGAGTACCGGAGTGGGCCGTGCCCATCGCCGCCCATCGGTCCGGGTACGTGCAGGTGGTGTGTCCTCACTTGCTGCTGCCTACCGCGGCCGAGCACGAGGTCTGTCTGCGGCTGCGGCCCCGGGTCGGCGAACACGTCGTCGCGGGAACGACGCTGGCGTGGATCTGGCGTGGCTCACCGAGCGATCCCGCTCCCGACCCCCAGAGGTTCTCGCGAGTGATGGACGCCGGGGTCCGTGTCGGATTCGAGCGCACCCTGGAACAGGACGCCGCGTTCGGAATACGGCAACTGGTCGACGTCGCATGTAAGGCGCTGTCGCCGGCGGTCAACGATCCGTACACAGCGGTTCAGGCCATCGATCACCTGTCCGTGATTTTTTACGAGCTGGCGCAGCGCCCACTGGGAAACCACGTCGTTCGAGACGACAGCGGCGCCGTCGTGATCATTCCGGGGCGGCGGTTTCCGGAATACCTCGCCGTGATGTGCGGGCTCATCCGCCGCTACGGGGCTCGCGAACCGACCGTCGTCCATGCGCTGCTTCGGCTGTTGCACAACTGCGCCGCCGTGGTCGCTGACGGTGCCGAGCGGTGCGCGGCGATCGAAGAACAAGCCCGCATCGTTGTCACCGACGCCGAGCGACAGGTCGCCCAGCCGACCGACCTTGCCCTCGTGTACGCAGAGGCGGAATCCGTGCGTCAGCAGGTGGCCAAGAATCGGCTGACCGCTCACACACCCGGCAAGCGACCGGACGAGTCACAAATCCACTGACCAGTCGGCTGAGATCCCCATAGACGTGCGACTGACACCCAGATCATCGATTCACGGCGTCAGTGATCGTAG
Source organism: Streptomyces sp. F001 (assembly GCF_004187715.1). Taxonomy (GTDB): domain Bacteria; phylum Actinomycetota; class Actinomycetes; order Streptomycetales; family Streptomycetaceae; genus Streptomyces; species Streptomyces flavusporus. Next base: position 690,336 of record NZ_QZWF01000002.1, read on the forward strand.
GCGCTCAGTGAGCGCACGACGAGTCGGCCGGTGTGGGCGTTGCGGCGTTCGGTGCGGGTGGGCATCCGGCGCGGACTGGTGCGCAAACGGCTGGAGCGGTCGGCCCAGCGCTGGGCCGTGGTCGGCGAGACCTTGAAGCGTTCGCCAGGCCGATGCAGGGTCCAGTCGTCCTCGACCACATGACGGATCAGCCGCAGGCGACCGGTCTCGGTCAGGGCGCATTACGGTGGGGTACGAGGGCCTTTCTGTAGTTCGACGTAGATGTCGCATGCACCTGTGGCAGCTGGACCTGGTTGGCGGAGTGCCGCCGGCTCACGGGCGAGAGTGCAAGGCGGTCACCCGGCATCAACGATCACCACCGGCTCGTGGTGATCGCCTCCGTGGTCGCGGTGCCTGGTGCCCGCGCGGTGTGCTCGGCGTTCACCGCGCCAATGCGCCGCTATGGGGTCCCCTCGAGGTGCTGCCGGACAACGGCAAGCAGTTACCGGTCGGCATACTCGCCCGCAGCCGGTGGAGGTGCTGTTCGAGCGCATCTGTCGGACATGTTGAAGATCACGCTGGAGCGTTGTGGTCACAGCCCCGGCTGGTCAGTGACGTAGGAGTTCCCACCCTGTGAGGATGCAGGACGTCGCGCCGAGGGTGAGTGCGACGGTCCGCCGGCGCAGGTGCTGGTAGCGGGCCTCGTATTCGGCGCGCAGTTCGATGCACCGGTCGGCGATGCGGCGGATGGCGGCCTTGGTCATGTCCATGTGGGCGCGGGCGTACTCCTCTTCGAGAGCGCGGCGCTCGTCGGTGGTGAGCCAGGGCAGCCTGTCGCAGAAAGCCGTGGCTTCTCTGCGCGCTTCGGCCAGTTGGGCCTGCCAGTAGAGGTAGCCGTCGAGCCGCCGCAGCCCGCCCCGGACGTGATCGTCAGGGGGCGGACAGTTCACCGCAGTTCCTTCCCCGGGCCGCTCTCGCTCCGCGCACCCACGCCGGTGTGCTCGAGTTGGGCGATGTCGGGGTGGTGCAGGTCGAACGCCGGGGATTCGCTGCGGATCCGCGGCAGGGTGAGGAAGTTGTGCCGCGGCGGCGGGCAGGACGTCGCCCACTCCAGGGAGCGGCCGTAGCCCCAGGGGTCGTCGACGCCGACCGGCTTGCCGTACTTGGCCGTCTTCCACACGTTGTAGAAGAACGGCAGGATCGACAGGCCGAGCACGAACGAGCTGATCGTCGAGATCGTGTTCAGGGCGGTGAAGCCGTCGGCGGCCAGGTAGTCCGCGTAACGGCGCGGCATGCCCTCGGCGCCCAGCCAGTGCTGGACCAGGAACGTGCCGTGGAAGCCGATGAACAGCGTCCAGAAGGTGATCTTGCCGAGGCGCTCGTCGAGCAGCTTGCCGGTGAACTTCGGCCACCAGAAGTGGAATCCGGCGAACATCGCGAAGACCACGGTGCCGAAGACGACGTAGTGGAAGTGGGCCACGACGAAGTACGAGTCGGAGATGTGGAAGTCCAGCGGCGGCGAGGCCAGGATGACACCGGTCAGACCACCGAAGGTGAAGGTGATCAGGAAGCCGGTCGCCCAGAGCATCGGTGTCTCGAAGGACAGCGAGCCCTTCCACATCGTGCCGATCCAGTTGAAGAACTTCACGCCGGTCGGGACGGCGATGAGGAACGTCATGAAGGAGAAGAACGGCAGGAGCACACCGCCGGTGACGTACATGTGGTGGGCCCACACGTCACGGACAGACCCGTGATCGCGATGGTCGCCGCGATCAGACCCGAGTAGCCGAACATCGGCTTGCGGGAGAAGACCGGGATGATCTCACTGATGATGCCGAAGAACGGCAGCGCGATGATGTACACCTCTGGGTGGCCGAAGAACCAGAAGAGGTGCTGCCACAGCAGCGCGCCGCCGTTGGCCGCGTCGAAGACGTGCGAGCCGAACTTGCGGTCCGCCTCCAGCGCGAACAGGGCCGCGGCCAGGACCGGGAAGGCCAGCAGGACCAGGACACTGGTCAGCAGGACGTTCCAGGTGAAGATCGACATGCGGAACATGGTCATGCCCGGGGCGCGCATGCAGATGATCGTGGTGATGAAGTTGACCGCACCCAGGATCGTGCCGAAGCCGGAGAACGCCAGGCCCATGATGGCCATGTCCGCGCCGACATTGGTCGAGTGCTCGGCGTCCGAGAGCGGGGTGTACATGAACCAGCCGAAGTCCGCGGCGCCGTTCGGCGTCAGGAAGCCGGCCACCGCGATCAGCGAGCCGAAGAGGTAGAGCCAGTAGGCGAACATGTTCAGCCGTGGGAACGCCACGTCCGGGGCGCCGATCTGCAGCGGCATGATCCAGTTCGTGAAGCCGGCGAACAGCGGCGTCGCGAACATCAGCAGCATGATCAGGCCGTGCATCGTGAACGCCTGGTTGTACTGCTCGTTCGACAAGATCTGCAGGCCCGGGCGCGCCAGTTCGGCGCGGATGAACAGCGCCAGGATCCCGCCGAAGGCGAAGAAGCCGAAAGCTGTGCTGATGTACAGGGTGCCGATGGTCTTGTGATCGGTGGTGGTCAGCCACTTCACCACCACGTTCCCGGGCCGCCTGCGCTGGACCGGCACCTCGTTCTCATAGAAATCCACCGGCGAGGTGCTGGGTGGGGACTCGGAATGCTTGGGCACGCTGTGGCTCCTGGTTGTTCTCGATCTGCGTGCTGACCCGATTCCGGTCCAGCCAACTGGATCAGCGCATACTTGCAATGACTTTCTGTCCCACTATGGCCTGCGATCTCATGCCCCACACGATCATGTCACCCGATCGGAGGCATATCCTGGGCCACGTGGGCGATGACCGCCGCCGCAGGTTTATCGGCCAGGCGGAGTGTCGCATCGGCCACTCGGTGGCATTGCAGGTGCAACGGCTCATAATGTGAGGTGGATCGGTGCTGATGGCCGTGTCCAGTGCGGAAGTTGAGCTGTTTCGGTTCGGTGGGGGAGTTGGGCTTGATCCGCAGAGCTGATGGTCACAGGCACGGAAAACTCTCTCGGCGCGGCCCTCAACCAGTTGCTCCGCGACCACGGCGTTCAGCCCCTGCGACGCCTTTCCACCTACCATGCAAAGCACTGGCACGCCCAGCTCAGCCGGCTCACCAAAACCCAGCGAGGCTACGAGGCCCTCGAACGAGCGGGACTGACTGTCCGGCCCGAAACCCTGATCAAGTGGCTGTCCGATCCCGAGTACAACGTCCGGCGCAGCTATCGCGAATTCCTACACGCAGCCTACGAGAACGTGGCCGTCGTTCCCGCCGACCCTGTCCCGGAGTCGTTCAAGAACGGTCACTGCGAGATCACCGGACTGGTCAAGACGGGCGACGGCGAGCGTTTCCGCGGCGGTCTCAGTAACACCGGCAGAATTACCGCGCCGCTTCGGATTGACGGTCGAAGCGGTAACTGGGTTGAGATCGAGCGCAAATGGGCCGACGACGAGGTCTTCGAGGACGACTTCATCGAGTACGAGTACGGGCTCAGCCCACTGCGCCGCAGCCCCCGCCGCAAGGTCACCGTGCCTGTCCGCGGCCGGCGTCAACCCGGGCGGCACCGATCGTCGATGGGCGTAGCTCTCCGGCAGGGAAGTGCCCTACACGTGCCGCGCGGCGGGAGCTTCCGGATGCGGACCGGTCGTGCGATATGAACGATCCAATCACCTTGGCTCCCAGGGGTTGACGCGACGCTTCGCGGGGCGCATGTTGAACGATCAAATCGGCCCGGTGGCGGACCGCGGGGGCGGGGCGCCTGCCGCGGGGCCGTTCGGAGGCATGCGCAGGATCGCGAGGAGGAACACGGTGAGTTCGTCGCAGATGAGCCGCAGAGAGGCCGGCATCCCGGCCGCCACCAAGGCGGGGACGGTGAGGCGGCGGTCCGCCTGGGCCGTCGCGGCGTCCGCCGCATTGCTCGCCGCCACTCTCGCCGGGTGCGGCGGGGACTCCTCCGAGCCGTCGGCCGGCAGCCCGGGGGAGTTCTCCGGGCGCGGCCCGATCACCCTCGCCACCGGCAAGGACACGACCGGCACCATCCAGGACCAGCTCGACCGCTGGAACAGCGAGCACCCGGACGAGAAGGTCACCCTCGTCGAGCTGCCCGAGAGCGCGGACCAACAGCGGCAGCAGTTCATCCAGAACGCGCAGACCGAGTCGGACGCCTACACCGTGCTCAACCTGGACCCCATCTGGGTCGCCGAGTTCGCAGCCAACCAGTGGATCGACGCACTGCCCGCCAAGGAGTTCCCGCTCGACAAGATGCTCCCCGCCGTCGTCAAGACCGGCGAGTACTTCGGCAAGCAGTACGCCATCCCGTTCAACACCAACGCGGGCCTCCTTTTCTACCGCAAGGACCTGCTGGACAAGACGGGCGTGCAGCCGCCCACCACCTGGGACGAGATGAAGGACGCCTGCGCCGACGTCGCCGAGCTGCCCGAGGGCAGGGGTGTCGACTGCTACGCGGGCCAGTTCGACAAGTACGAGGGCCTGACCGTCAACTTCTCCGAGGCCGTGGCCTCGGCGGGCGGCACCGTCGTCGACGCCGAGGGCAACGCCACCGTCGACACCGAAGAGGCCAAGAAGGGCCTGCAGTTCCTCGCCGACGGCTTCAAGGACGGCACCTTCCCCAAGGAGTCCTCGACCTACCAGGAGGAGGACGGCCGCCGTGCCTTCCAGGCGGGCAAGCTGCTCTTCCACCGGCAATGGCCGTACCAGTGGGCACTGGCCGACACCGAGGACGGCTCCAGCAAGGTCGCCGGAAAGTTCGGGGTGGCGCCGCTGCCCGGCCTGGACGGCCCGGGCAAGTCCTCCCTCGGCGGACTCGACCTGGCGGTGAGCAAGTTCGCCAAGAACAAGGCCACCGCGCTCGACTTCATCAAGTTCTTCTCCAGCGAGGCCAACGCCCGCACCAACCTGAAGGTCACCTCGGCCGCCCCGCCGTACGCCGGCCTGTACGACGACCCTGCCCTGCGCCGGCAGTTCCCCTACCTGGCCACCCTCAAGGCGTCCCTGAGCAGTGCCGTGCCCCGGCCCGTGGTCGTGCAGTACGGCGACGCCACCGCCGCCATCCAGGAGGGCGCGGCAGCGGCGCTGAGCGGATCGAAGTCGGTCGACGCCGCACTCGCCGACATGCAGCGGGACTTGTCCGCGGCGATCGCCGAGAAGAAGTAAGCCGGCGGAAGAGGTCTCCTGGTGTCCGTCCTCTCCCAGGGAAGGGCCCGCCGCGACACCGGGTCCCGGCCCCCGCGCACCTCGCGCAGGGCCGGGACCGGCAGGCTGGCCGCCGCCCTGCTTTCTCCCACCCTGCTCGTGCTCGGCCTGGTCGTCGGCTACCCGGTGCTCGCGGCCTTCCGGCTGTCGTTCGTCGTCTCCAGCGAATCCATCGACTCCCAGACCGGCTTCAAGGTGACCACCACCTCCTACGGTCTGGACAACTACGAAGCCGTGTTCACCGGGGAGCGCTTCCTGCGGCCCTGGTGGAACACCACCTCCTTCGCCCTCGTCTCGGTCGCCATCGAGGTGCTGATCGGCGTCGCGATGGCGCTGGTGATGCACCGTGCCTTCCGCGGACGGGCGTTGGTGCGTGCCGCGATCCTGGTGCCCTGGGCGATCCCCACGGCGATCTCGGGCCTGCTCTGGAAGTGGATCTTCAACAGCCAGGGCGTCGCCAACGAGCTGCTGGGGGCCAAGGTGCTGTGGAGCAGCGAGGGTTTCCAGGCCTGGCTCTCCGTGGTGATCGCCGACACGTGGAAGACCGCGCCGTTCATCGGGCTCCTGGTCCTCGCCGGGCTCCAGATCATCCCGGGCGAGCTGTACGAGGCGGCCAGGGTGGACGGGGCCTCGCCGTGGCGTGCCTTCTGGCGGATCACGCTGCCGCTGGTCCGCCCGGCGTTGGTGGTTGCGGTGCTGTTCCGGCTCCTGGACGTCCTGCGTATGTTCGACCTGGTGTACGTGCTCGTCGGCCCGCGCAAGCACTCGGTCGAGACGCTGTCGATGGTCGCCTTCGAGGAGATGAGCAATCTGCGGTTCGGCACCGCGGCCGCCTACGCCACCGTGCTGTTCCTCTACATCGCGGCGGTCGCCTTCGCGTTCGTCAAGCTGTTCGGCGCCGACCTGATCGGCCGGGGCACGAGGAGTTCGCAATGAGCACGACCCCGACCACGATCACGACCATCGGCCGATTCCGCACCGGTTCCCTGGCCCGCCGGATCGGCATCGCCGCCATCGTCGTCTACTGCCTCGTACCCTTCTACTGGATGGTGGTCTCCAGCCTGCGCAGGCCCGCCGACCAGTTCTCCAACTCCCCGCTCCCGGCGCCGGTCTCGTTCGACAACTACGCGGCGGCCTTCGACGCGCGCAACGGCTTCGGCCGCGCGCTGCTCAACAGTCTCGTCGTCGCCGGGGCCACCACCGCTCTCACCCTTGTCGTCGCGATCTTCGTCGGCTACGCGCTTGCGCGGCTCCACTTCCGCGGCAAGACCCTGATCCTTACCCTGATCATCGCCGCGTCCATGTTCCCGCCGATCACTCTGGTCGTGCCGCTGCTCCGGCTCTTCACGGACGCGGGCTGGATCAACACCTATCAGGCGATGATCGTGCCCAGCATGAGCTTCGCTCTGCCGCTGGCCGTGTGGAATCTCACCGCGTTCTTCCGCCAGATGCCGGCCGAGCTGGAGAAGGCCGCGCAGGTCGACGGCTGCACCCCCGCGCAGGCGTTCCGCAAGGTCGTGCTCCCGCTCGCCGCGCCCGGCATCTTCACCACGGCGATCCTGGTCTTCATCTGCGCCTGGAACGAATTCCTCATTGCCGTCAGCGTCGTGAACGACCGGCAGATGATGACAGCGAACGTGATCGTCTCCCTCTTCACCGGCCAGTACAAGTACGACCAGCCGTTCGGTACGCAGATGGCGGCCGGTGTCGTCGTGACGCTCCCGCTGGTCGTGGCGGTGCTGTTCTTCCAGCGCCGGATCGTCGACGGACTCACCGCGGGAGGCCTGAAGTAAGACGTCATCTCATTTGGCGAGCCTGCGGTAGCAGATGAGGGTGCAGGCGATGCTGGTGAAGGCGAGGAAGTGCTCGGCTTTGCGCTCGTAGCGGCGGTGGAGGCGGCGGCAGCCGGCGAGCCAGGCCATGGTGCGTTCGATGGTCCAGCGGTGGCGGCCCAGACGTGTGGAGGACTCGATGCCCTTGCGGGCGATGCGGTGATGGATGCCTCGCTTGCGGAGCCATCGCCGCAGGTGGTCGTAGTCGTAGCCCTTGTCCGCGTGCAGCTTGGCGGGGCGGCGTCGGCGGGGTCCGCGGCGGGAGCGGATCGGGATGCCCGGACCAGTGGTTCGAGGGCCTGGCTGTCGTGGAGGTTCGCGCCGGAGATGCCGATCGAGAGGGGCAGACCGGTCCGCTCCGTGATCAAGTGGATCTTCGAGCCCTTCTTGCCCCGATCGACAGGATTCGGACCTGTCAGGTCCCCCCTTTCAAGGCCCGCATGTTCACCGAGTCAATCGCGCACCGGGACCAGTCCAGCTCGCCGCGAGAGCCGAGTTCGTCCAGGACCAGGCGGTGGAGCTTGGCCCACACCCGCGCCTTGCTCCATTCGGTGAACCGCCGATGGGCCGTCGGACCCGATGGCCCGAACGACGGGGGCAACTGCCGCCATGTGCAGCCTGACGTGGCCACGAAGATGATCGCTGCCAACACCTCGCGGTCCCCATACCGACGGCGGCCACCGCCCTGCGGCCGCGACGGAGCAGGCGGCACCACCCGCTCGAACAACCCCCACAACTCATCCGGCACCAGACGCTCAACGATCCCCACGACGACAGACTATCGAACATTCCAAATGAGACGACCTCTAAGTGACGGACCCGAGCAGGGCAGCCTCCCCCGACGCATGGGTGCTGACCACCGACGACCCTTCCCCGGCTTCCCGCCGGGGGGACCACCACCTCGCCGCACTCACCGGCTACCACCCCACCTTCACCGGCAACGGCTACCTGGCCGCCCGCGTCCCGGCCGCCGGGAACGGATTCGCCGAGGCCCCGGTCCGTACCCAGTTCCACGTGGTCGGCCTCTACACCGGGCACGCGGGGCAGTGGTCGCGCAAGGCCGGACTGCCCGCATGGTCGACGCTCGATGTCGGCGACGACAGCGGAACGTTCAACGACGCCTTCCTCCCGCCGGCTTGGGAGCGAAGCAGCGAGCACCCGGTGGGCGGGGAGCAGTGGGTAGAGGGGGACTGGGCCGCGGTCGGCAGCCCCGCCCCGGCCGCGGCCGCCCGCGGCATCGCGCGCTACCGGCAGACCCTCGACCTGCGGACCGGCGTCATCAGCACCGAGGCCCGCTGGACCTCCCCGGCCGGGCGGGTCACCGACGTGCGCTACGAGGTGCTCACCGACCGCTCCAGGCCGCACGTCGCCGCGGTGGCCGTGACCGTGCGGCCACACTGGGACGGGCGGCTCGAAGTGACCGACGCGCTCGACGGCCGGGCCGCGACCCGGGTGCGGAACACCCGGACCGGGGCCGGAGAGGGGCGGATCTGGCTGACGACGGCCGCCGAGGGCAGCGGCATCCCCGCTGCCCTGGTGTCCCTGCTGCAGGGCCCGGCGGCCCACCCGTACACGGAGTCCGAGGACGACGGGTCGGTTGACCGGCGGGTGGTCGTGGACGTGGTCGCGGGCCACTCGTACACCTTCACCAAGTACGTGGGCATCGCCACCGGCCACGACGCGGACGACCCCCTCGCCCTGGCGCGCACCGCCGCCGAGGAAGCCGCCCGGGCCGGATACGGGCGGCTTGCGAGGGACAACTTCCGCGCCTGGCAGCGCGAATGGGAGGGCGACATCGTCGTACGCGGCGACGCACGGCTCCAACGGCAGGTGCGGGCCGCCAAGTTCTACCTGCTCACCAGCATGCGCGAAGGCTCCCCGTGGTCGCCGTCCCCGGCCGGGCTCTCCAGCGACGGCTACAACGGTCACGTCTTCTGGGACACCGAGACCTGGATCTGGCCGAGCCTGCTCGCCCAGCACCCCCGCATCGCCGGCAGCGCGCTCGACTACCGGGTCGACCGGCTGGACGCGGCCCGCGCCTATGCCGCCGAGTGCGGCCAGGAGGGCGCGCGGTTCCCCTGGGAGAGCGGCCTGCACGGCGGCGAGGACACGCCCGCGTGGGCCCCCTTCGGCCGCTACGAGCAGCACGTCAGCTCCGATGTCGCCCTCGCCTTCTGGCAGTTCTGGCTGGCCACGGGCGACGAGCGGTGGCTGCGCGAGAAGGGGTGGCCGGTGCTGCGCGGGGTGGCGGACTTCTGGGCGAGCCGCGCGGTGGCCGGAACGGACGGCTCGTACCACATCAACGGCGTGATCCCGCCCGACGAGTACGCCGACGAGCCGAACGACGACTCCGTCTACACCAACGTGGCCGCCCGCGCCTCGCTGCGCTTCGCCACCGAGGCGGCTGTGGTGCTCGGCGAACCGGCCGACCCGCGGTGGGCCGAGGTCGCCGACGGACTCGTCGTCCTCTTCGACGAACGGCTCGGCGTCCACCCGGAGTTCGCCGGGTACGCCGGGCAGCTGATCAAGCAGGCCGACGTCGTGATGCTGGCCTACCCGTGGGAGAACCCGCAGCCCGACGAGGTCACGCGGGCCGACCTGGCGTACTACCGCGCACGCACGCACGACAACGGGCCGTCGATGACGGACTCGGTCCACTCGATAGTCCATGCCCACCTCGGCGACACGAAGGCGGCGTTCGAGCACACGCGGCGCAGCGTCGAGCCGTTCCTCCGAGACCCCTTCGACCAGTTCGCGGAGGGCCGTACGGGAGGCGCCTTCACCTTCCTCACCGGCCACGGCGGCTTCCTTCAGGTGTTCCTGTACGGCTACTCGGGGCTACGGTGGCGGCCGGACCGGGTCGAATTGGCGCCGATCCTGCCCCAGGAGCTGGACGGCATCACGCTGCAGGGCCTGCGGTGGCGGGGGCGGAGCTTCGACGTCGACATCCGCCCGGACGCCACGGCTGTCCGGCTGCGAGAGGGTGACCCGTTGCCGGTCGGGTCCTGCGGGCGCCGGTACCGGGTGCCGAGCGGGGGCGAGATCACGATCCCCACCCGGCCACCCGCCCCGGCCCGGTAGACGTCGTCGAAATGCCGCCTGCCGTGGGCTTCGAGGTCCACTCGCTGGATCGACGATCTGCAGTGAATACCGTGCAGTAGATACCGCGGGATCCGCTGATCCCCGTGGTCACCCGCTGGCCCGCAGCACCAACTCCGGCTCCAGGAGGCGCTGGAGGGGGTCCAGATCCGAGGGTCCGCTGGTAGCACGGAGAAGTTCGGCCATGATCAAGCGACCCACCTCCTCGATCGGCTGCCGCACGCTCGACAACCCCAGCGCCGACGCCGCCGCCGTGTCGTCGAAGCCCACCACGGCCACGTCCTCGCCCGCTCGCAGCCCGCGGTCACGCAGGGCCTGGAGCGCGCCCACCGCCAGCGTGTCCGTCGCCGCGACGACCGCACTCGGCGGCTCCGGTCGGTCCAGCAGCTCGGCCATGAGACATGTCCCCGTCGACATCGCGTCCGGCCCGCGTACGTCCAGCCGGTGGCTCTGCGCCAGCAGGCCGTGCCGGTCCATGGCCGCGAGCCAGCCGCGCGCCCTGGCGTCGCCGACGCTCGTCCCCTCCGGCCAGCCGAGGAACCCGATCCGCCGGTGGCCCGCCGCCACCAAATGGTCGACGGCGGCCTCCGTTCCGGCCGCGTTGTCGATGTCGACCCAGCTGTAGCGGTCGGTGCCGGCAGCGGTGCGTCCGAAGGCGGCGAAGGGAACGCCGGCGGCGATCAGCCGCTCCGGCCGCTGATCGTGCGGCTCGATGTCGTAGAGCACCACACCGCTCACGGCACCGGTGCGCCACAACGCGGTGCAGTGGTCGCTCTCCGCGTCCGTGTCGGCTGCCGTGAACAGCAGCACATGGTGGTTCCCGGCCTGACCCGCCTCGACGAGCGCGTGCAGGAAGCGGTCGTTGATGGCAGCCACGGACTCGGTGGACACCGACTGGATCCGGTACCCGACCATCCCGGGCGAGCTGGCCCGCAGCGAGCGGGCCACCCGGTTCGGGTGGTAGCCGAGCTCGGCGATGACCTGCTCCACCCGCTCGCGGGTCACAGGGCGTACGCGGTGGGGTGCGTTGAGCACGTTGGACACCGTCTGGCGGGAGACCCCGGCCGCCTGAGCGACGTCCGAGATCGTGGCGGAGCCTCCTGCGGCAGGGCGCCCGCGCCCGGAGTCGAGTGCCACGCTCACTCCCTGGATGGTCTCGGCCGAACCATGAACCGTACACGGGGGCGGACGGTCGGCCGCGTCCTCGGACCCCCGTGCCCCCAAGTCGGTCGATTTTATCGTTCAAGCCGCCGTTGTCGATCCCCTCCTTCGGTGCGGCATCCGGGCGGCGACGGGTACCGGGGGAGGGCCCGAACGCGGCCACCGGCTCCTTCGGCCCGCCCGCCGCCCAGTGCTGCCCGGCAGCAGCGGTGAGCGCTACGCGGCGATGACCGCGGCGCCCGTGCGGCCGCCGTCGACGTCCACCACGGTTCCGTGTACGAAGGCGGACTCGTCACTGGCCAGCCAGACGGCCGCGTGTGCGACGGCGTCCGGGGTGCCGACGCCGCCGGCCGGGGTCCCGTTCATCATGACCTGGCCCGGATGGGGTTCGCTTCCCTCCGGCGCCGGGGGCAGGATCACACCCGGCGAGATGGCGTTCACTCGCACGCCCATGGGCCCGAACTCGGCGGCCCATGCCCGGGTGAGCGTCTCCATGGCTCCCTTGGTGGAGCTGTAGAGCGCGCCGACCGGGACGCCGAGGCGGGCGATCCAGGAGCCGAGGTTGATGATCACCCCGCCACCGGCCTCGGTCATGACGGGAACGACGGCAGCGGTCAGGAAGAAGGGTGCCTTCACGTTCACCGCGTAGACCTGGTCGAACGTCTTCTCGTCGGTCGTGGTGGTCGCGGCGGCCGGGTAGATGCCGGCGTTGTTCACCAGGATGTCGATCCGTCCGCTCAAGGTCTCGCGGGCCCGTTCGGCGAGGTCCTGGGAGGCTTGCACGCTGCCGTCGAGGTCCGCCACCAGGAAGTCGGCCCGCCCACCGGATGCCCGGATGCCCTCGACCACCTTCGCGCCTCGTTCCCGGTTGCGCCCGGACACGATGACGTGCGCCCCCTCGGCGGCGAATGCCTCGGCGATCGCCTGCCCGATATTGCTGGTCGACCCCGTGACCAGGGCCGATTTGTTCCGCAGTCTTTCACTCATGGGTGATCCCTTGTCTGGCACTGCGCGGTCGGGGCATCCGACCGGCTTCGGACGGCGGCCCGGTGCCCGAGCCGCGCGATCCACTGTGCGTCGCCAAAAATGGACCGGCAAGTCCAGAATGAGCGACTCGGCCGGGTCCCGGTATGTAAAGTGGACTCGCCAGTCCACTGAGGTAGGGGGCATGATGCCGGACGCGCCGACCGCCAAGGGCCGGGCCACTCGGGCCCGCATCGTCGAGGGCGCGGCCGAGGTGCTGCGAGAGCAAGGCGTCGTCTTCACGACGCTCGACGACATCCGTGGCCGTACCGGCACGAGCAAGAGTCAGCTCTTCCACTACTTCCCCGACGGCAAGGACGAACTGCTGCTGGCGGTGGCCCAGTTCGAGGCGGATCGTGTCCTGGCGGATCAGCAGCCGCACCTGGGGAGTCTCGACTCGTGGGAGTCCTGGTACCGGTGGCGGGACGCCGTGGTGGAACGCTATGAACGACAGGGGGATGAATGCCCCCTGGGGTCCCTGTTCCTGCAGGTCGGACGGTCCCGCCCCGGCTCACGGGCCATCGTGACGGAGCTGATGCGCCAGTGGCAGGAGCAACTCGCCCGCGGTATGCGTGCCCTTCAGGCGGGCGGCCTGGTGTCGCCGGCCTTCGACGTGGACCGGGCGGCCGCGGCGTTGCTGGCCGGAATCCAGGGAGGCGTGGCGATCATGATGTCCACGGGCGACACGAGTCACCTCGAGGCGGCGCTGGACAACGCCATCGAGAACCTACGGGCATCGGCGACCGGGCACACCGGCAAGTGACGGCATCAGCCGTCGCCGCGCAGGATCGGAGTTCGCCGCCTTGCGGACGGTCCGGTGGGTCACGCCGTACTTGCGCTCCAGGGACCGCATCGAAGCGCCCGCATGGAGCGTTCGAAGCCGGCGCGTTGGGCCGTGGTGTGCGGTGCGTCGTCCAGGAACAGGACGACCTGGTAGTTGTTGACCTCGCCGTTTGCGAGCAGGTCCCAGTCGGTTGTCGCTGTGCAGGTGAAGTTGTTCGCTGCGGCGGTCCGCGGGAACCACTCGTTGGCTTCCTTGACGGAGTCGATGTGCGCGGCGTCCCAGGCGCCGTTGTAGAAGGTGATGACCTTGAAGGGAGCCCTGGGGCGCGGCGGAAGGGGGCCCGGCGTGGGCCGGGGCGGTCGGCCCCAGCACCAGCGCCAGCAGCATCAGCAGCCGTGTTGTGAGCCGCCTCAGGGGTAGTTCACCAGGTTGGCCACGTTGGTGGAGGAGTTGGACGGGCCGCCTCGGTCGTTGATGACGTGCTGGATGGTCCCGGTGCCGCCGAGTGAGACGGTCACCATGTTCTGGAAGCGCACGTTCGGGTTGTTGGGCACTTCGAAGGCGTGCTCGGCGGTGACGGACGGGTTGACGTTGAAGTAGCAGTAGCTGCCGAGTCCGTAGGCCTGGTGGCTGGTGACGGAGTTGGCGACCTTGTAGGCGGCGTAGCCCTGCGTGGAGCCGTTCATCCAGGCGGCCTGGTTCGGCGGGTCGTAGGGCATTTCGTTCTGGTAGAAGTACGTGCGTCCGCCGTTGCCGTTCCAGATGGTCTGGTGTTTCTGGTAGTGCTCGACGAACAGGCCGTACATGGTGACGTTGTCGCCGTTGACGACGAGTCCGGTGTCGGCGGTGTTGGTGTTCCAGCCGATGCCGCTGCCGTGGTCGCCGCGCCAGATCCACAGGTGGTCGCCGATGACGTGGTCGCTGTTGACGACGAGGCTGGTGGTCGCCTTGCCCACGGCGGCTCCGCCGACCCGGAAGTAGACGTCGTGCAGGGAGGTGGGGTTCGCCGCGTGGCCGGCGGCGGCGCCGGCCGGGCCGACCTCCATGAGCGTGGGTGAGTTGGTGGTGCCTGCGTCGAAGAGGATGCCCGCGATCTTCACCCCGTCGACGTCGGCGACCGTCATGGCGGTGATGCCGTTGTCCGGGATGAATGTGGCGAGGCCGAGTCCGAGGACGACGGTGTCGGGACGGGTGACCTGCAGGGTCTGGTCGAGATGGTAGACGCCGGGGGTGACCAGCAGGTTCTTGCCTTCGGCGAGAGCGGCGTTGATCTGTGCGGCGCTCGCGCCCGGTTTGACGACGAAGAACTGGTCCATGCCGAGCGAGGTGCCTGCGGCGGTTCCGTTCGCCCAGGTGGTGGCCGAGGAGTTGGTCCGCAGGGAAGGGACGAATACCTTGTAGGCGCCCGCGTCGTCCATGTAGAGGAACGGCTTTTCCCGCACGGTGGGGGTCTGGTTCACCGTGGTGTAGGGCGGGTTGGGGAAGCTGGTGCCGGGCACGCCCTGGCTGCCCACGAAGACCATGTTCCAGTTGGAACCGGTCCAGCTGCCGAGCTGGGAATTGCGGGTCAGCCACTGCTGCTGGGTGCCGGAGCGGACCTGGCCGTCGATCTTGCTGTCGGCCATGAACCCGCCGCTGGACCAGCCGCCGTCACTGAGTTCCAGGTTGCCGCGGACATGCATGCGCCGGTACCCGGAGGCCTGGGAGACCGCCCACCGGTCGGTGCCGCCCGTGGGGTTCACCGACAGGTTCTCGGCGCCGCGCCAGAAGTTGTGGGTGGCGTTCTGCGGCGGGAACCAGTCTGCCTCCACGTGCACGGCGCCGTTGATGGTGACGGAGTCGGGTGACTGGCCCAGGCCCAGGACCTGCGTGTAGAAGCCGACGTTGACGTCGTTGCTGTACGTGCCGGGCTTGAACATCACGGCGTAGCGCTGGGAGCCGAACTGGTTCGTCTCCTGCTGCTGGAAGATGGAGTTCAGTCGGCTCTGGATCGTCGAGGACGGCATCGACGGGTCGAAGACGACCACGTTGGGGCCGAGGTCGACGTCCCCGGGCGCGGTGCTCACGGGCGCGACGTGGAAGCGCTGGGCGGCCGTTCCGTTGCAGGTGTACTGCACCAGCTGGACGCTGTCGGCCGTCGAGGCGGACGGGACGTCGAGGCACTTGCCGCTGTGCCGGTTGACGAAGTGGTAGGCGCCGCCGCCCTCGTCGACGGGCTGCCACTGCTGGTTGTTGCCGCCGCCGTACGTCCACAGGTGCACGGCCGCGTTGTCAGCCGTGGACACGTTGCTCACATCCACCACCTGCTGGGCGTCATTGCGGTTGTCGATCCGCACGAAGCCGTCGCTGGTCGGTGTGAAGCTCCACTGCTGTGCGGTGCTGTTGTTGCAGGTGTACTGCTGCACCGCCGTGCCGTTCACGGTGCCGGCCGCTCGGGCGTCCAGGCACTTTCCGCTGCCGCTGTTCACGACTGTGGACCAGCCCGTGGGCAGGGCTGCTGTGGCGGAGTCCGGCGATGTTGCCGCCGTAGGGGTGGTTGCCTGGGTGGGCTGTGCGGTGGTGAGGATCGAGACGGCCGTGGTGACGGCCACGAGGACAGCGGTCCACCGGCCGTGGTCATGGGGCGCGGCTGAGCCGTGCCGGCCGCCGATGAGGGGGCGCGCGGGTCTGAGCATGTCGTCTCCTGGGCCGACGAAGCGGCATGTGTGGGGGGGGGGTAGGAAGGAGAGGCCGAAAGAGGGGGCGTCAGCCGTTGTACTGGGCGAAGACCCGCGTGAAGTCCCATGGCTGATGGGAGACTGCCGAGCAGGTGTCGGCCCCGCCGCCGGTGCACGGCCGGTCGCGGTTGACCGACCGGAAGGTCAGCCGCGCCGGGTGGCGCTGTTGGGCGTAGCCGAGAACGGTGCGGAAGTCGTCGACGGTCACTGTCGCGTCCAGGCGCCGTCGGCCTGCAGGTTGACGATGTCGCTGGCGGCGGTGACGGTCCACTGCTGGGCGGCGGTGCCGTTGTGGTCGTACAGCTGTATGGCCGTGGCGGTACCCGCGACGTCCCCCCACCTGCCGCCGACACCGGTGATCTGCCCGGTGGCAGCCGCTGTGCCCAGTGCACTGCGTACCGCGGATTGGCGTAGAAGCCTCGTGGTCATCGGGTCACCGTCCATTTCGGCGGGCGGCACCGCAGGTCGATGGCTGCGGCCGGGCTGGCGCGGGCGGTGCTGCCCTAAGAGAATGCGGAATGGCATGTATATGACAGGTCGCGCGTGAAGGACCTGCGGAAACGTGAGCGGTACTACATCTGCCGGGGTGGGGATCGAGCGCTTAGTGGTCTGCGTCGTAAGTCCTTCGGGGGTTGACTTCGGAGCCGGTCGTGGGTGTGTGCGCTGTCAGCTGTCAGCTGTCAGCTGTCAGCTGTCGAAGGCGGTGAGGTGGAGGTGGCAGGCGGTGTCGAGGGCGTCCTCCGGGGTGCCGCTGCCACTGCCGGTGGGCAGGAGGGCGTCCTGGTAGCGGTCGCTGGCCGGGTCGTGCAGGGCGAAGCCCCAACGGCTGGCGGTGCCGTGGTAGCGCAGGCGCATCAGCTTGACGCTCTGGCCGTAGGCCAGTTCGCCGTCCACGTAGGCGTACTGGCCCCGATGGCGGACGCGCAGGCCGGCCAGCTGCGGCCAAGCGGCCTTGGCGCGCATGTTCAGATACAGCTCGAGTTGGAGCCGGGCATGTTCCGAGGGCGTTGGCACAGCGGACATCCTGCCGGAGGGTCGGCGATCGGGGGCGGGCAGGATACGGCCTGTCGTGATCCACTTCTCGTGATCGGCTTGCCCGCCTTGCCCGTTGCCCCTGCCCGCCCGATAACCCTGACCGCCTCCGAGCGCAAGCGGCTCAAGACGATGGCCTACGGCCACAAGACCGAGCACCGGCTCCGTCAGCGCGCCCAGGTCGTCCTGCACGCGGCCCGGGGCCGCCCCAACGCCCGCATCGCCCGCGAGATGGGGCTGCACCTGGACACCGTCCGCACCTGGCGCGGCCGATTCGCCGAGCACCGGCTGCCCGCCCTGTCCGACCGCAAGCGCTCCGGGCGTCCCGCCTCCTTCACACCGCTGCAGACCGCCCAGGTCAAGGCCCTGGCCTGCCAACTGCCCGCCGAGAGCGGCACACCGCTCTCGCGCTGGTCGGCCCCGGAGCTGGCCCGCGAGGTCGTCGGCCGCGCCATCGCCGGCGCGATCTCCGCCTCCACCGTGCGGCGCTGGCTCAAGCAGGACGCGCTCAAGCCCTGGCAGTACCAGTCCTGGATCTTCATCACCGACCCTGCCTTCCGGTCCAGGGCCGAGCGCGTGCTCGACCTCTATGCCCGCATCTGGAACGGCGAAGCGCTTTGCGCGGACGAGTACGTGATCAGCGCGGATGAGAAGACCTCCATCCAGGCCCGCTGCCGCTGCCACCCCGCCCTGGCCCCCGGGCAGGCCAGGGCGATGCGGGTGAACCACACCTACGGCCGCGGTGGCGCCCTGGCCTACCTGGCCGCCTACGACGTCCACCACGCGAAGACTTTCGGCCGCTGCGAGCCGAGAACCGGCATCGCCCCGTTCATGGCCCTGGTCGACCAGGTCATGACCCAAGAGCCCTACGCCAGCGCGAAACGTGTGTTCTGGGTCGTGGACAACGGCTCCTCCCACCGCGGCAAGAAGGCCGCCGACCGGCTGACCGCCGCCTACCCGAACACGGTCCTCGTCCACACCCCGGTCCACGCCTCCTGGTTAAACCAGGTGGAGATCTACTTCTCCGTTGTGCAGCGCAAGGTCGTGACACCCAACGACTTCACCGACCTCAACGAGGTCGCGGACCGGCTCCGAGCCTTCGAAGACCGCTACAACGCCACGGCACAGCCGTTCCAGTGGAGATTCACCACCTCCGACCTGGACGATCTCCTGGCCAGGCTCGACCGGCACACCGCCGATCACCCAGAAGAATCCTCCGCCGCCCCGGCAACATGATCAACCCCCGAAGGACTTACGACGCAGACCACTTAGACGTCATCTCATTTGGCGAGCCTGCGGTAGCAGATGAGGGTGCAGGCGATGCTGGTGAAGGCGAGGAAGTGCTCGGCTTTGCGCTCGTAGCGGCGGTGGAGGCGGCGGCAGCCGGCGAGCCAGGCCATGGTGCGTTCGATGGTCCAGCGGTGGCGGCCCAGACGTGTGGAGGACTCGATGCCCTTGCGGGCGATGCGGTGATGGATGCCTCGCTTGCGGAGCCATCGCCGCAGGTGGTCGTAGTCGTAGCCCTTGTCCGCGTGCAGCTTGGCGGGGCGGCGTCGGCGGGGTCCGCGGCGGGAGCGGATCGGAGGGATGCCCCGGACCAGTGGTTCGAGGGCCTGGCTGTCGTGGAGGTTCGCGCCGGAGATGCCGATCGAGAGGGGCAGACCGGTCCGCTCCGTGATCAAGTGGATCTTCGAGCCCTTCTTGCCCCGATCGACAGGATTCGGACCTGTCAGGTCCCCCCTTTCAAGGCCCGCATGTTCACCGAGTCAATCGCGCACCGGGACCAGTCCAGCTCGCCGCGAGAGCCGAGTTCGTCCAGGACCAGGCGGTGGAGCTTGGCCCACACCCGCGCCTTGCTCCATTCGGTGAACCGCCGATGGGCCGTCGGACCCGATGGCCCGAACGACGGGGGCAACTGCCGCCATGTGCAGCCTGACGTGGCCACGAAGATGATCGCTGCCAACACCTCGCGGTCCCCATACCGACGGCGGCCACCGCCCTGCGGCCGCGACGGAGCAGGCGGCACCACCCGCTCGAACAACCCCCACAACTCATCCGGCACCAGACGCTCAACGATCCCCACGACGACAGACTATCGAACATTCCAAATGAGACGACCTCTTAGTTCACTACGTGATTTAAGAAGTGACGGAAACCCCCTGTCAAGAGTTTGGTCTGGTCCAATCCCGAGTGCTGTTCACATCGGTGAGCCTTGTTCATGTGGGTGTTCTTGGAGTCCCAGCCATGCGAGAATCCTTCAACTCCCGGACGTGGCCGTGCAGTTGGAGAAGCGGGACGACCTCTTCGACTTCGATCCCGTCACCGGCGGAGAGCCCTGCCTGCGAGCGTGCACAACATCAGGAGTGGCAGTCCGTGCCGGCGTTCAGCTCGCTCGTGACGGTTGTCCGTAGGAGCCCACACGCCGAGGCGGCGTCGAAGTGGCGGCGCGCACCCTTGGTTCAAGCTATACGCATCTCGCATAATCAATGTGACTGACGCGGTAGATGCTGCAGCATGCGGATGACCTTGGCCGAGTGTGTCCGATCGGCGGTGGCGGCACTCCTGCATGCTACGGACGAGTCGCAGACCGACCTCGCAGCGGCTTTGGGAGTGAGCCAGGCGCAGGTGAGTCGCCGTCAAGCTGGAGACGCCCCGTGGAGCTTGGGCGACTGCGACGCGGTGGCCGCGTACTTCGAGATCGACGTGCTGGATCTGATGGCCGGGCCGGCCCGGGCCGCTGAAGCCCTGCTCGACGCCCGCCGTCGCACGCTCGGCCGGCGAGTGCCCGCTGCCAGCCAGGTGGAGCAGTAGGAGACCGCACGATGACAGAGTTCGACGCGATCGACGCCCTGTGGGCCAGGCAAGAGGTCCCGCTGTCGCCCGTCGAGGAACGGCGCGCGCTCCGCGAGGGATGGAACCTGCCGCGCACACAGGTGGCGCAGGCCCTCGGCGTGAGTTTCTCCACGGTCGGCGGCTGGGAGTCCGGACGGGAGCCGAGCGGCGAGATCCGGGAGAAATACGCGTACTTCCTCGACGGGGCACGCACCAAACTGCAGGCCCCCACCCAGGAAACGGAAGTCGCCACAGGCGAGGCGGACCTCCCGGCCGGTGACGAGGTCGACGAGGTCGGGGCCCTCCCGGAAACCCGGCGGGAGGCCGGCTGACGGCTCCATCGCTTCCTCATGCTCCTCGCCCTCGGGCGGGACGGGGCAGCGCAACCTGGACCGCTTCCGGGGCGGCGGTGCGCACCGCTTCCGTGCAGGCGCTCGCTCTGTCCCGGCAGATGATCTCCGGGGGGTTGCCGAAGCCGGGCGGTCGGCCTGGCGTGTCTTGCGTGATGCAGCCGGGGCTTCGGTCAGGACCGTGCCGACTGGTCCATCCGCCGGCGCGCTCTGTCAGGGGACTCGTCAGTGCTGCAGGTGGACGGTGAAGTGCCGTTCGGTCTCGCCCGCGGGGACGGTGCGGACAAAGCCCTGAGCGGTGCGGTAGTCGCCGGATCCGCCGGTGATGCTGACGTCGACGGAGGGTGGAGCGGGCAGGTGCAGCAGTGACTGCGCGGCGAACTGTCCCTCGGGGAGTGCGAAGGTGCCCAGGCACTGGAGGGCGGCCGGACTGACCTGGGTGTAGGTGCAGACCGCGCTGTGATCACCCACCTTCTTGCCGTCACGGTAGAGATCCTCGTGCACAATCCGCTGATCACCCACGCTGACTCCAGGCTTGCCCAGGTCGACTTCTCCGGCCGAGGTCTGCTTGCCGACCAGCTCGAAGATCTCCACACGGTGCTTCTCGGCCGGCGCCGCGGCCGACGCCGACGGCGAGAGCGCTGCACCGCAGGCGAGGGCCACAGCTACTGCGGCAGCTGCGCTCAGGTATCGCGCCTTGCTTGTCTTGGTGATGTCCGGAACCTGACTGGCCCGTTCATTGGTCTTCATATCGTGCATGTGTAAATGCTGCTGCCAGGTCGTGCTGGACGGCCAGTGGGGCCGGCGACCCTGGTAGGGGCAGGCCGCGGTGCTCGGGCAGAGCAGCATCAGTCACCGGTTGTGCGGTGCATCAGCCGCTCGGCGCGGCCCAACCGTCGGATCTGCCGAGGAGGTCAGGCCCTGGCCGCTCCGGCATCAGCGACGTGCCGAGGCCGTTCCCTGCCCGTGGGCGCGAAGGGCGCCAAGCAGGTGCCGGGCGGCTACCGCAGCAGGCAGGAGTGGTTCGTCAAGTCCCGCCGCCTGCACCTGCTCGAAGACCGGCACCGGGCGGCGCGGGCGGACCGTGAGGCCGGCGCCGTGCGCGTGGTGCGTGGCGGGACGCGGCTGCTGAACACCCGCCACCACCTGGATGCCGCCCGGCTCACCGAGGCCGAGTGGCGCACGCGGTGGGAGGCCGGGCGCCGGTTCCTTGCCGCGGACGGCGAGTCCGGGAAGCGGTTCGGCAACGAGACCATCCGCGCCACCCCGACGGCGAGGTCTCGATCAAGCTCCCCGCGCCGCTGGCGCACCTGGCGAACGCTGCGCACGGTCGGTACGTGCTGGCGGCGAAGGTGTCGTTCGCGCACCGGGGTGAGCGGTGGGCCGACCGCGTGGCAGCCAACCGTGCCGTGGCCTACCGCATCCACGAAGACGTAGGCCGCGGGCGCTGGTACCTGACCGCGTCCTGGACGATCCCTCCGGTCCGGACCGTCCCCCTGGCGGCGGCCCGCGCGGCGGCCTGGCCGGCGTGGACACCAGCGCCGACCACCTGGCCGCCTGGCGCCTCGACGAACACGGCAACCCCGTCGGTAATCCCCGACGCTTCTTCTACGACCTGTCCGGCACCGCCCAGCACCGCGACGCCCAGGTACGGCACGCCCTCATCCGCCTGCTGCACTGGGCCAAGCGCCACGGCCTCGCGGTCGCGATCGAAGACCTCGACTTCACCGCGGAGAAGACCCGCGAGAAGCACGGCCGCCGAAAACGCTTCCGCAAGCTCATCTCCGGCCTACCTACCTCCAGGCTGCGGGCCCGGCTCGTCAGCATGGCGGCCGGACTCGGCATCACTGTCGTCGCCGTCGACCCGGCCTACACCTCGAAGTGTGCGACACGAAGTCGCACCGTAAGAAGTGGAGTAGCAATGGAAGCTATATAACCAGCGCTATTCTCTGGCTTGTGTCATAGGCCAGTCCCCTGCACTCACGTGCGTCGACAGTAATGACGGGGTGCGAAGCTGAGTGAACGGAAAGCCTAAGGATAGCCTCGGCCATCGGGGAAATCCGGGGCAGTGGGGGAAGAGTGGCAGGGTGAACGCAAGTGAACCTCCGATGATGGCTCGTCAGTGTAGCCCGTCGATGGCATGTAAAAAGACGGTATGGGAAGGGCCGCGCTGAAGCGGCGGGTGGAGTCGTAGGAATTTTGCTGCGACTCAAGACACCACCCTCTTCCCCGGGCTGCAGGAGGCACCCGCACCACTCGCATCTTCGCGGTGTGGAACGTGGAAACCCCGTTGAGGTCCGGCCGAGAGGCCGGTAAGCCGGACGTAAGAAGGGCAGAACTCCTCAGCGGGAACAGGAAGGCTCAAGAAGCGAAGGCCGGTAGGGCGAAAGCTCAGAGGAAAGGGAAAGTGATTCCTATAACTCGCCGGATACGGGACTGGTGCCCGGCCCGAAAGGGAGCAGACGTGAGCCTGGTGGACCTTTGAAGAACGAAGCAAGGAACCCGGAACCGAAGGACAAGTTAGACGAAGGGAGGGTCATGGCGGACGTTACGGAAGTTGTGGCGCTTCCTGCGAACGGACCTGAGGACGGCTCCAAAGCCTGGCGCAGCATCGACTGGGCACAGGCCGAGGAGAATGTACGGCGACTGAGGCAGAGGATCTTCAAGGCCGCGCAGCAAGGGGACCTCAAGCAGGTCCGCAATCTACAGAAGCTCATGTTACGCAGCTATTCCAACACGCTGGCAAGCGTGAAGCGGGTGGCTCAAGTGAGTTCTGGCCGCAACACTGCCGGTGTTGACGGGGTCAAGAGTCTGACCCCGGCCCAGAAATATGAACTCTCCTCTGCGATCCACGCAGAGGAGAAACCATACGGGGCAATGCCAGTAAAACGTGTGTACATTCCGAAGAGCAACGGAAAGCAACGTCCACTGGGAATCCCAGTTATCCGGGATCGCGTGATGCAGGCGCGGGTCAAGAACGCGCTTGAGTCGGAATGGGAGTCCCGATTCGAGCCGAGAAGCTACGGCTTCCGTCCCGGACGGGGTTGCCATGATGCACGCGAGGCCGTCTTCAACGCCGCCAGTTCACGGGGCAAGAGGGTGTGGCTCCTGGACGCCGACCTTGCAGGCGCGTTCGACCGCATCAGCCATCAACACCTGCTGGAGTCACTCGGGACGTTCCCTGCCAGGGAAATGATCCGGAAGTGGCTCAAAGCCGGAGTGATGGAACGCGGGCGCTTCGCACCCACAGAGGAGGGGACGCCGCAGGGTGGTGTGATTAGCCCCCTGCTGCTCAATGTTGCTCTTCATGGCATGGAGGAAGCCGCAGGGTGCCGGTACAAAAAGAAGGGTGTCGGGCGAGAGCCCGTGGCCGTACCTGGCACACCGATCCTGATTCGCTACGCCGATGATTTCGTGGCCCTGTGCCACACGGAAGAAGAAGCGAACACGGTCAGGCAGCGGCTCGGGGAGTGGCTGGCTCCGCGGGGACTCGCCTTCAACACGGAGAAGACCAAGACGGTCCATCTGAATGAAGGTTTCGATTTCCTCGGGTTCAACGTACGTCGGTACGACGGTCAACTGCTCATCAAACCGAGCCGCACGGCAATCAAAAGAATCAAGGAGCGGCTACGGGAAGAGGTCAAGGCCCTGCGTGGCTCGAACGCTGCCGCGCTGATAGCCAAGCTGAGTCCCATCATCCGGGGCTGGGCGGCCTACTACCGCGTCGCGGTGTCCAGCAAGGTCTTCAGCTCGCTGGACACGTACGTGTGGCGGCTCACCTTCAAGTGGGCGCGATACACGCATCCAAATAAGTCGAGGACCTGGGTAGCCGACAGGTACTTCGGCAGATTCAACCCCTCCAGGGACGACAAATGGGTGTTCGGCAACCCCGAGAACACCTCCTACCTGGTCAAGTTCGCCTGGACAAAGATCGTGCGCCACGACATGGTCAAGGGAGCGGCATCCGTTGATGACCCCACCCTGGCCGACTACTGGGACAAGAGGCGGCACAAGACGGCACCGACGACACTGGACAAGAAAACCCTTTCAATGGCCTACCTGCAAAAGGGAATCTGCCCAGTGTGCCGTCAAGCGCTGATCGCCGACGCGGAATACCAGCCTGACAACCCACGCGAGTGGATTGAATGGTTCGCAACGGCGAGGAAGAGGCTGGAGAAACACCACCTCGTCTACCGAAGTCTCGGCGGGTCGGACGCACGGTCAAATCTCCGCCTTGTGCACTCAGAATGCCACCAACATCACCACGCAGGTGACAGGTGGGAGAACGGCAGGATTGCCGCTGCACGGCCCTTGCGGTCTGCTTGAGCCGGATGCGGGGATAACTCGCCAGTCCGGTTCTGAGGGGGGCCTCCCGCAGCAATGCGGGAGGCCTACCCGACGGGGCGCCCGGCACTGGCAGAAACCCCTCACCAGCAAGACCCGCAAGATCACCCGCCACGAAGCGACGTGGGGGGCCTGTGCCCTGCCGGGCCGCGCACCCGGCGTCCTGACGGCGCCGGAGGCGCAACCGATCCCAGCCCTCGGTTGCCCTGTGCGAGAAACGGTTGCGGCTCGTGGGCCGTCGCCTGGGTCTGTTGGGGACGGTTCAAGGCGGCTGACAGTCGTGCATGAGTGCCTGCTGCAGCACAGCAGGTGCCCATTTAATCCCGATAAGATGCATTTTGTGATCAAGTCGGGACGGCTGCGGCGCCGCCACCCTCCCCACGGTGGCCAGGGGAAAGCCGTACTGATGTCACCGGTGATTCTTACCGTCGTCATTGCCGGCCTGGCCTTCTCCACGCCGAGGGAGATCGCCTTCAGTCGCCTGCTGCCCGCGGCACCCGCCCTCGCCGCCGCGATGTGGCCGGTAATCCCGACGGTCCTGCTGGGGGCGGTCTGCCTACTGGTCATGATCGGGCTCAGCTTCTTCTACTCCGATCTGGGGACGCCGTACACGGCTGCTGCGATCGTTGCCGTCACCTTGGCGGCCGCGTATGCAAGCCATCTCCGACTCCAACGGGAGGAGACGCTCTTCCAGGTCCGGCTCGTCGCGGACGCAGCCCAGAAAGTACTGATGCGCCCGCTGCCGCGCCGGATCCGTGACGTCGAAATCGAGTCACTGTATCTGGCGGCCCAAGAGCAGGCCCGGATCGGAGGAGACTTCTATGAGGCGGCCGACACACCGTACGGACTTCGGCTGCTCATCGGCGATGTGCGCGGCAAGGGCCTGTCGGCGGTGGGGGCGGCCTCGGTGGTGATCAACTGCTTCAGGGAGAACGCGTACGACCAGCCCGAGCTGAAGGGCATCATCCGTCGCCTGGAGACCAGCATCGCCCGCTACAGCATGACGACTCCCGCCCACGATCAGCCGGAGCACTTCGCCACCGCTCTGATCGCCGAGATCCCGTACAGCGGCGGGCACATCAGAGTTCTCAACTGCGGGCACCCGCCACCGCTGCTGGTGCAGCGCGGGGAGGTCCAGATCCTCGAGCCGACCATCCCCTCGGCACCCCTCAATCTCGCGGCGCTCGTCGGAGGCGACTACTGCGTCGACACCGTCGCCTTCGTTCCGGGTGACCAGATTCTGCTCTACACCGACGGGGTTTCGGAGACCCGGGATCGCGCCGGCGAGTTCTTCCCGCTGCCGGACTGGATGCGGCAGCACAGCCCGGCGCCGCCCCGTGAGCTGCTGGACCGGCTTCACCGGGACCTGCTCCACTACAGTGGCGGAAGACTCGACGACGACATCGCCGCGCTCGCCGTGCGCTGCCGGCCCACAGGGGCTCCCGAGCTCTCCGCGTAGGTGGCCCCACTCCTGATCGTCGGGGGCCTGGGCTCGCTTCCAGTACGCCCTCACGCGCCCGACGGTCGCGAGCTCGTCGCAGCGGCGCCAGCCGGGCAGCGGGGGTGGGTCATGAAATCCGCGTGGTCGGCGTGATCACCGGGCCGGGTCATCGCCTGCATCCCCGGCCGGGCCCCGTGCCTGCGGATGAGGCCACCTGGGTGACCGTCGCCGTCGTCGGCCGGTCAGCCGCGCGGAGCCGACAGGTGGATGAGGATGCCGCATACTCATCCACGATCTCCCCAGGCCTCCCTCTCGTGGTCAGCACTCTCACCCGAACCCGGTCGGCACATCGCTCCTCGTCCACCTCCAGGAGCCGGGCGTTGCGCCGTATCCATGCGCGGTCTCACCGGCTGCACAGCGCCTCGAGCCTGCCGCGCCGTCGTCCTCCTGCCAGGTCTCGTGGCCCTCCGTCCCGCATGGGGACATGGGGGGTGAACCGCTCACCGTTCGATCCGCGTGTCAGGGGGTGCCGGGCTGAGCCGAAAGGGCGGGCGGACCCCACCGCCGGGCTCCGGGGTCCGGACGCCCCGGAATGCCTGGTCGTTCCGGAACGCCGGCCGGAGCGCCACGGCTGCGGCCGGCGGCACCCGTCGGCGTTGCGCCAGAGGGTTCAAGCCCGGTGCCGGTTCAAGCCCGGGCTCAGTGGCACGGGCGCAGTTCTGTTCCAGCATGTCCGGCAGGACCAGGGCCCGCCAACGGTGTCGGTTGCGTCGGTCCAGGCTCGCACGGCGGTGATATGAAAGGTATATGCGGGCATCGATCAGGCGATATCTGACTCCGTCGCGTCATCCGCCCACCGGACGTTCGTACGATCGTCGCGCTTCCCTGCTGAACCCGCACAGCACAGCCGGGCAGGTGTTCCTTCTCCAGGTCGCGATCGTGGTGCTGTTGGTCGTGACTGCCGTGGCTGCCATGCTGCTCCAAGCGGCAAACGACGCTCTGCAGCAGGGGCGCAGGGAGTCGGTCGTCGCGGCCCAGGCATTCGCGAGTGCCCCTGGTGTTGTTCAGGCGTTCCGCAGCCGGCACCCGTCCGCGGTGCTGCAGCCGCGAGCCGAAGAGGCGCGGAAGCGAGCGGGCGTGGATTTCATCGTTGCCGTGAGCACAGAGGGAATTCGTTATACGTACCCCTACCCGGAGGAGATCGGGAAGAAGTTCGTCGGCACCTTCGAACCGGCCCTGGAAGGGCGTACCGTCATCGAGCAGGCCGGAGGCCCGCCTCTGCCCGCAGGCAAGGGCACGGCCGTGCAGGCTGTGGTGCCGGTGACCGACTCCCGCGGCATGGTCGTCGGCCTGGTCTCCGCAGGGATCACGGTCAGGAACGTGGCAAGACTGTGGATGCCACAGCTGCCGATCATCCTCGGTGCCGGGGCGGCGGCGCTCGTGCTGGCCACGACCGGCACGACACTTGTGTCCCGGCGGCTGCAGTGGCAGACGCGCGGTCTGGCGCCGGCGGAGCTGGCGCGGATGTACGAACACCACGAGGCCGTCCTGCACGCTGTGCGGGAAGGGGTGCTGATCACTGACGCCGACGGCCGACTGGTACTGGCCAACGACGAGGCGCAGCGACTGCTGGGCCTTCCGGCGGCGGCGCAGGGGCGCCATGTGCGGGAACTGGGGCTGCCGGAGCAGATCGGGCGCTTGATCATGTCGCCCGAGGTGGTGACCGATGAGGTGCATCTCGCGGAGGACCGCTTGCTGGCAGTGAACAAGCGGCCCACGTTCCCGCACGCTGTCCAGGGAGGCAGCGTGGTGACGTTGCGGGACACGACCGAGCTGGCTGCGGTCTCGGGGCGGGCCGAGGCCGCGCGGGAGCGACTGAAGCTGCTGTACGGGGCCGGGGTGCGGATCGGGACGACGCTGGATGTAACGCGTACGGCCCAGGAGCTGGCCGAAGTGGCCGTGCCGCAGTTCGCAGACGTCGTCACGGTGGATCTGCTGGATTCGGTGTTGCAAGGATCAGAGCCGACGGCCGAGGGATGGCGGCATCTTCGGCGTGTGGCGACCAGCGGCGAGCACCGGCTGATGCCGGTGTTCCGTGTCGGTGAAGTGATCACGTACCTGCCGGGGACCCCGCAGATGCGGACGCTGCCGGAGGGACGGGGCGTACTGGAGGCGGACCTGCGGCAGGCTCACGGTTGGCAGGCGCAGGATCCGGATCGCGCTCGAGAGGCTCTGGAGCGCGGGTTGCACGCGCTGGTCACCGTGCCGCTGCGGGCGCGGGGTGTGCCACTGGGCGTGGCGAACTTCTACCGGGCGGGTGACTCCCCGCCGTTCGAACCGGAGGACGTGTCCTTCGCGGAGGAGTTGGCCGCGCGGGCAGCGGTGGCCCTCGACAACGCCCGGAGGTTCACCCGGGAACACGCGATGGCGGTGACGCTGCAGCGCAGTCTGCTGCCGCGGGGACAGCCGGACCAGGACGCACTGGAGGTGGCCTGGCGATATCTGCCGGCGGAGGCGGGGGTGGGTGGCGACTGGTTCGATGTCATCCCGCTGCCGGGCGCTCGAGTGGCGCTGGCGATGGGCGACGTCGTCGGTCACGGGCTGCACGCCGCGGCGACGATGGGGCGACTGCGCACCGCGGTGCACAACTTCTCCACCCTCGACCTCCCCGTGGAGGAGGTGCTCGGGCACCTGGACGACCTGGTCGTACGCATGGACAACGAGGAGAGCACCGGCAATGCCACGGAGGGACACGAGGGTGAGGGCGTGACGGGTGCGGCGTGTCTGTACGCGATCTACGACCCGACAGCGGGGAAATGCACGATGGCCCGTGCAGGACACCCCGACCCGGTGGTGGTGAGTCCGGACGGGACCGTCACCTTTTCCGACGCGCCGGCATCGGTCCCGCTCGGCCTGGGAGGCCACCCCTTCGAAACCGCCGAGTTGTACCTGCCCGAAGGGTCACAACTGGTGCTGTACACCAACGGCTTGGTGGTGGACCGCACCCGCGACCCGGACGTCGGGCTGGATACGCTGCATCGGGCGTTGGACGGGGCCGGGGGGCGTACTGCGGAGGAGACGTGTCAAGCGGTGATCGATGCGTTGACGCCGGCGCATTCCTCCGACGACATCGCGCTGCTCGTGGCACGTACCCGGCTGTTCCCGCCCTCGTGCGTGGCCCAGTGGGACGTGCCGTCGGATCCTGCGGTGGTGCCCTCGGTGCGGGCACACTGCACGGAGAAGTTGCGGGAGTGGGGTCTGGAGGACACCGGATTCACCACGGAGCTGATCGTCAGCGAGTTGCTCACGAACGCGATCCGGTACGGATCGCCGCCCGTCACGGTGCGGCTTCTGTACGGGCGCTGTCTGATTTGCGAAGTGTCGGACGGCAGCAGCACCTCGCCGCGCCTGCGACGGGCGACGACCATGGACGAAGGCGGGCGGGGGCTGTTCCTCGTGGCGCAGTTCGCACAGCACTGGGGAACGCGGTACACACCCCGGGGCAAGGTCATCTGGGCGGAACAGAGTACGGACGACGGCGCATCCGCCGCCACGGGCCACACACCTGTCGACGTTCTGCTCGAGCAGTTCGGTGATCCTGCCCTGTGACTTGGACAGCCCTCTCGCCGGGGTGCGACTGCGCCGACCAGGACGATCGGTGAACGTGACGGCAGCGTCGGCAAGCGACTCCCGCGGTCTCAGTTCCCGTCTCGTACACCCGCGTTCGGGGCCGTCCCGGAGGCCCGCACACGGTTGCGTCCTGGGAAGTGGTGTACGGGCTCCCACCTGATCCGGGCGTTTGGCCCGGCGTCGGAGTGAGTGTCTGGATATGAGAACGGCCACCGGCTGATCTTTCAAGACGACCAAGTCTTTGAAGGAGATCAGCACGATGACCGCACCCGACAGTGTGCCCCTGCACGCCCTCGCGGAAGACAATCTCGCCTCGGCGAGTCCGGACCTGCTGCGCGCGATGGTCAAGACGTTCGCCGACGCGCTCATGTCGGCGGAGGCCGACACCCTCTGCAACGCGGAGTACGGCCAGGTCAGCGAGGAACGCGTCAACCATCGCAACGGCTACCGCCCACGCGAGTGGGACACCCGCGCCGGGACCGTCGAGCTCGCTGTCCCCAAGCTGCGGCAGGGAAGTTACTTCCCGCACTGGCTCCTCGAACGCCGCCGCCGGGCCGAACAGGCCCTCATCTCGGTGGTCGCTAGCTATCTCGGGGTCCACTCGCCGGGTCGAGAAACTCGCCGAGTCCCTTGGCGTCACCCAGTTGTCGAAGTCCCAGGTCTCCGCGATGGCCAAGCACCTGGACGAGCAGGTCGCCGCCTTCCGTAACCGGCCCTGGACGCGGCCGTATCGTTGTTGGGTCGACTACCCAGAAGGTCGCGAAGGCGGCCGATATCACGTCACGCCTTGATCGCGGTCGGCGTCAACTCCGACGGCCACCGCGAGATCCTCGGTCTGGACGTGGCCACCGCCGAGGACGGCGCCGGCTGGCTCGCCTTCCTGCGCTCGCTGATCGCCCGCGGCCTGTCCGGCGTCCAGCTCGTCATCTCCGATGCCCATGCCGGCCTCGTTGACGCCATCGGCGCGGTCCTGCCCGGTGCGTCGTGGCAGCGCTGTCGCACCCACTATGCGAGGAACTTGCTGAGCCAGGTTCCGAAATCGGCCCAGCCCTGGGTGGCCACGCTGCTGCGGACCATCTTCGAACAACCCGACACCGACGCGGTCCAAGCGCAGATGAGGCACGTCCTGGACGCGCTGGAGGCCAAGTTCCCCAAGGCCGCAGCCCACTTGGACGCTGCCCAGCACGATCTGCTGGCCTTCACAGCCTTCCCACGGGAGATCTGGCGTCAGATCTGGTCGAACAATCCGCAGGAGCGGCTGAACAAGGAGATCCGCCGCCGCACCGACGTGGTCGGCATCTTCCCCGACCGCACCGCGGTCATCCGGCTCGTCGGAGCGGTCCTGGCCGAGCAGAACGACGAGTGGACCGAGGCCCGCCGCTACATGGGCCGCGAACTTCTCACCAAAGCCCGCCTCCACCCGATCGAGTCAGAAACCGACGACACCGTCATGCCAACCGAACTCACCGCATAGCCTCAAACGAGATCACCGAGTGGCCGTCGATACACCACTCCATCAATGTCATGCTCGGACGTGACCCCGCACACGAGCCGCTCCACCGCAGGCCAAAACGCTCCTTGCGGCTTGTCCCACCTCAATCGAGACAGTCAGTCGTGCAGACGAGTCGCCACGCCCTCGCTCTCCCGGTCCCGCTCGCGCCACGGCCATCCCGTCTTCCTCGGCGCGGCCTTGCAGCGGTGCCGAGTTCACTTTCGCCAGAACAGGTGGTGCGTCACGCCGCTCGGGCTGGGCACGACATCCAGGTGGAACCGGTCGAGCAGCTCGTCGGGTGACTCCCAGAGCCGTAGTCCGGACCCGAGCTTCACCGGTGAGACCGCCACGTGCATGGTGTCGACGAGGTCGGCGTCCAGGAACTGCCGGATCGTGGTCACCCCGCCGCCGAGTCGGACGTCCTTGCCCTGCGCCGCCTCCCGCGCCTGCTCGAGGACCGTGGCCGGGTCGCCGTCGACGAAGTGGAACGTGGTGTCGGAGAGCGTGAACGAAGGACGCTTGTGGTGGGTCATGACGAACACCGGGGTGCGGAACGGGGGCTCGTCACCCCACCAGCCGCGCCACTCATGGTCGTGCCAGGGCCCGCGTTGGGGCCCGAACTTGTTGCGGCCCATGATCTCGGCGCCGATGTTGCGTGCGTAGTCCCGCGTGAAGTAGTCGTCGAGGCCCCGGCTCCCGCCGGGGTCGGTGCGCATGGGCCAGCTCGCCGTGGCGCCGGCCCAGGCGAACAGCCTCTCGGGAGAGGCGTGGCCGAACGGCCTCTCGAAGCTCTGATCCTCACCTGCACCGATTCCGTCACTCGAGACGTTGAAGTTCTGGACTCGCAGTAGCTGAGCCACGTGTTCCTCCTGTGTTGCCGATAACGGTGGTGAGACTCTCCGGGCCGGGAAAACTCATCGCTGCGCTCGTGACCGGCGTGAAATCGGGCTATCTGACCAATCCATGTGAGGCAGCAGCGCGAGCTCACGGTGATGCGGGTGACCCGCTCGGAGGATCCCGCCACCCGTACGGGGGCGACGGACTCAGTGGCGGATGCCTGAGCGCCAGTCCGGGGTCCGAGACCGCCGACCGGCGCCATGGGCCGGTGCACGACGGCGTCGGCCACCTTCGGCCGACGAGCCGCGCGTCCTGGTGGAGCGGGACGACTTGGAATGTTGGGAACTCGGCACACCAACATGGGGACCTGCACCTTTGAAGCCGCAGAAAACCGCTGGTCAGGGAATCTCGTCGGCAGCTCAACCATTCACAGGCCGAACCCCTCGCCTGACATTCGGCGCCCGCTCCGCGACGACCATGATCAATCTCGGCGCCGAGCACGGTTCCATTGATTCCCGGGGCCGAAGATCAAGTGCTTGGCGCCGATGGCTGTTCCATTGTTCTCCGAGGCCGATGACCGGCCACGACCACCTCGGCCCCGTCCCCGGCGACCGGTCGGTGTATGCCCTCCGCCTCACCGCCGACGCAGTGTCACTCGTCCGACGCGCCGTGGCACAGAGCCGAAAACTGCCGTCCGCTCCCCACGCCTTCCGACGGCTTGCGGGCTTGCCCAGGCCATCACCTCTGCCGGGTGGGATCAACGGCCTTGAGCCGCTCGATCACCTGAGCCAGGGAAATGGTGAAGTCATCGAGCTGCCCCGGAGGCATGTCCGCGAACAGTACGGCGGCCAGGTCGTCGTGTCCCTCGCGGAACCCGGCGGTGACCTCGCGGCCCCTGTCCGTGAGGTGGACGAGGGTCGCGCGCCGGTCGGTCGGGTGGGCCTCACGGACCACCAGTCCGTCCTCCTGCAGCGCGTCCAGAAGCCCGGTAACGTTGCGAGGCGTGACCCCCAGCCGGCCGGCCAGCGCCCGCTGAGTCATCGGTCCCCCGTGGAACAGGGCCCACAGCACACCGGCGCGTGCCGTGGTCAGGCCGTGCTCGGCCACCCCGCGCTGCATCATGGCGCCCACCACCTCGGTCAGCTCGAAGAGCCGGTCCAGTGAGACTCTGGCGGAAGAGGGTCGCTTCGGCATACCGTGAAGTGACTTCACTATGTAGCACCTCCGCATATCAGAGTAGCCCCAGCGACGTCGCAGGGATGCTGCCGCAGAGGGAGACGGCCACCATGACCCAGCGCATCAAGCACCCGGTCTTCGCCCGCTTCTACGCCGAGCCGGCCGCCCCGGTCCTGGAGAAGGCCGGCGTCACCGAACACCGCCGTCGGTTGCCGGCCGGCCTGTCCGGCGAGGTCATCGAGGTCGGCGCAGGCAACGGACTGAAATTCCCCCACTACCCGCCCGAGGTGAAACGGGTCCTCGCCGTCGAACCGGAACCCCGCCTGCGTGCTCTGGCCGAACAACAGGCCCCCACCGCCCCGTCCCGGTGGAGACACACGACAGCCGAGCCGAGCAACTGCCCTTTTCCGAAGCCTCCTTCGATGCTGCGATCGTAAGCATGACCCTCTGCTTCGTGGCCGATCCGCACACCGCTCTCGCCGAACTCCACCGGGTTCTGCGGCCGGGCGGCCAGTTGCGGTTCTTCGAACGCGTCCAGGCCGACTCGCCCGCAGCGCGGCGCGTCCGGCACGGGCTCGATGCCACCGTCTGGCCCCGGCTGATGGGCGGCTGTCACCCCGGCCGTGACACCCAGACGGCCATCGCCGCCGCCGGCTTCACCGTTACCACTGTCGACCGGTTCCCCTTTCCTGCCACCCGGATGCCCTCACCGGCCGGCACCCTCATCCTCGGCACCGCCGAACGCCCCTACCAGGAAGGCACTCGATGACCACCTCGGACGACACGGCACAGTCCGTCCCGCTGGCGGACATGACCGCAGCCCACGCCTCGGTCACCCTCCTGGAACGCCTGGCCGACAAACTCGGCGGCCGGGCCTCGGTGACCGCCGTCTACGGCGAGCCTGTGGTCAGCGAAGGCATCACCGTCATACCGGTCGCCGAGGTCGGCTTCGGCTTCGGCGGCGGCGCGGGACGCGAAGTCGGCAAGGACAAGACCGGCGAGGGCGGAGGAGGCGGCGGCGGAGCGGGGGCCCGGCCCATCGGGTTCATCGAAATCAAGGAGGGCACCGCGACGTACAAGCCTCTCCGGGATCCATGGGCGGATGTCGTCCTCCCACTCGCCGCCCTCCTGGTAGGCACAGCCCTCCCGCGTCTCGCCCGCCGCCTCGCCAAGCACCGCATTCGCTGAGCTTGTCCAACCTTCCAAGCGCGGGTCTGAGACGGTCATTCGTTGCGGGCCTGCTGTGCTCATCGGCCTTCTGCTCAGCCACGACCAGAGCCGTTTTCAAGAATCGCCATCAACTCGGCTGCACCCGTTGGACTGCGCGGTTGCAGTGGCGACCGATCGTGCAGAAGCGCCGACGACCACCGGTGCGACTGTGCGATTGCTCGGCTCGCCGTCGACCAAGAGGTAGGTGACGGAGCGGCACGTCGGGAAGCAGCAGGGGGCCGGGAAGAAGTCGCCCTTGGTGAACCGGGCCGGCAGTTGCTCGCTGATCGGCCGGATCACGTCAGGGTTCGTGAGCCGGTTCGGCGGATCGAACGGAACATGCCGACCGGAGTGGGAGACCGGCTGGAAGGCCACCGACCGGACGGCCGGGTGGGCCATGCCGAAATCGATGATCGCGCCCAGCTCGTGTTCGTTCAGACCGCGCTCGACGGCGGCGACCAGGGTGACGGTCAGCCCTCGGCGGCGCACTGGTCCAGCGCCCGCTGCTCGAGCGCGCGCAGGTCCCGGCCGCGGATCTCACGATGGGTGCGCGCGTCGAATCCGTCGAACTGCAGGTAGGTCGAATTCGTCCGAACTGCAGGTAGACGGTGGCCGACGTGGCCGGCACACGGTTGCGCGCACCGAGCTCGGCGACGAAGCGCCGGTCGGTGGCGAGGCGGATGCCGTGTTGAGGGTGACGTTCTTGATCGGGCGGGCCTGGGCCAGGTCGACGAAGTCCAGGATGTGCTTGTGGATGGCGATCTCTCCGCCGGAGAACATCACCACCTCCGCCTCGTCCTCGGACTCCACGAAGACATCGAGCATATGGCAGCGACGGGCCGGCTCCCTGGAAGGAGACCGGCCCGTCGACGCATCCGACTGGGGAGGCTCAGCCCTGGCGGGCCTTGAAACGGGGATCCTTGTGGTTGATGACGAAGGTCACGCCCCGACGGCGCACCACCTGGGCGCCGGGCTTGGCCTTGAGCGAGCGCAAAGACTTGCGCACCTTCATGGATGTCCTTTCGTTGGGCCCTCTGGCTCCGGACGCGTTGAGGGGTGGCCCGGGGCCGCATGGCCGTCATGCCGTGTGGAACGGGTGGCTCGCCGAGGAGATCTCGACGTCGACCAGCGGGTAGGCGTTGCCGTCCTGCCGCTCGAGCGCCCGCGGCGAGTCGGCGGTCGGGCCGGTGAGGAACACCTCGCCCGCGGCTCGGTCGCGGAAGACGACCGGGCGGGAGACGGGATGGACGCCCGGCCTCATGAGATGTCCTTTCTCGGGCCCTCCGCCGATCGGCGCAGGCCGTTGGTCCTACCTCTCCTCGCGGAAGAGAACGTGCTGCCCGGCCACCGGGTCGTACTTGCGCAGAACCAGCCGGTCAGGGTGGTTCAGACGGTTCTTGCGCGTCACATAGGTGACACCGGTCCCGGCCGCCGACCTCAGCCGGACGACGGGACGCGCGGTGCTGCGTGCCACGAGGCTCTCCTTTCACCGACTGACAGGCGCTACCTTGATCAGTGCATGCCAGTCAGGTTGTAGAACAGCGGGCCGTGCCGGGACATTCCCCCGACCGACGGAAGCGGCGCTCACCTGCGGGTCATCGCCCGCCACCCGGCGCGGCCGCGCCTGCGGTCGGGCCGGCGTCCCGCGCCTGTGGCGGGATGTCGCCGGCAGGTCGTGCGCGGATCTACCTGGATCCGAGACCGGGCGGATCTGTCGCTGGGACCGGTACGGAGATCACACGCCGCGGTATGAGTCGTTGACGACCTGTCCGGAGGAGACGGCGGACCGGCTGGAGGCGCCGTCGTTGACAGGTGGCGAGAAGCCAGGGCTGTTGGACCTTCGTGCCCTGGTGTGGGGGCGCCGCCGAACCCTGACCGGGCGATCTTGTGGGAGCCCTTTCCCGGGAGCCGACGGAGCGTTCCGGGTGGCAGCGTCCGGGACGACGACAACTTCGGGCAGTTGCGGTTCCTGCGACCGGACACTGACTGGGACGCACCCGGCATCGACACCGGACTCGCCGAGATCTGCACGCGCCTGCCCCGCACCGGCGGTTTCCCGGGTGCGGGCCGTGTCCCTGCACCACCTGCTCGACAATCTCGTGACCCGCTGGGGTGCTCCGGCCTGGCACCGCATCAAGTGCAGCAACCAGCCGGCCCGTTACGTCCGCCATGCCGGCTTCGCGGCGCGCATCGACACGTATCCGTTCGATCCGTACACCGACGCGCAGTGGAGGCTTGTGCCGGGCCTCGCCGACTCGTCCGGGGTGTCCTTCCAGTCGGTCAACTACCCGACCCGCTACCTGCGGCACTACAACTACGCACTGCGGCTGGACGTCAATGACGGGACGGTGTCCTTCGCGCAGGACGCCACGTTCCACCGGACGGCGGGGCTGGCGAACTCGTCCTGGTCGTCGTTCCGCTCCCACAACTTCTCCGACAGATACATCAGGCACTACGACTACGCCCTGCGCCTCGATCCCGTGTCCACCGCGACCGACCGGGCCGACGCCACTTTCGCCGTCGGGTACTGACCGCGCCAGGACCCATCCCGTCGCTTTCGTCAACTGCTGGAACGAACTGTTCCTGTCGGTGACGCTGATGAACAGCGACAGCAACAAGACCGTCCCCACGACCCTGAACGGCTTCATCTCCAGCTTCAACGTCGACCGGGGCTCGATGTCCGCGGCCGCCGTGCTGACCATCCTGCCCACGATGGTGCCGTCCGCCTTCGCCAGTCGTCACCTCGTCCAGGGACTCACGTCCGGCGCGGTGAAGGGGTGAGGGGGCACACCTGCCCGATGCCTGTTGTGCAGCGCTGCTGTATCCGCTCGGTAACTTTTGAGGTGAGGTGAACGGGGGAGCCCGTGGACACGTACAAGCGACTGAAGGTGATCACAGCGCCCATAGTGGCCAGGTCACCCAACAGCTGTCTCTGTGGAGCTCAGGAGCAACGGTGGACACCTCGAAGCTGACCCGTCACCAACCTCTGGCCCTCGGGCTGTTTCGTGTCGTGATCGGATTTCTCTTCGCCTGTCAAGGGGCGGCGACCGTGTTCGGCTTGCTGGGCCGCAAGGCGACCGACGCGGGTGAGTGGCCCTACTGGTACGCCGGGCTGATCGAGCTGGTCTGCGGGGTGCTCGTCATGGTCGGCATGGGTACGCGTTCCGCTGCCTTCCTGAGCTCGGGCGCCATGGCCTACGCCTACTTCACCGTCCACCAGAAGGATGGACTGTTCCCGTTGCAGAACGGCGGCGAAAGCCCGGCTCTGTACTGCTGGGCCTTTCTTCTGCTCGTCTTCACAGGGCCTGGAGCCCTGTCGGTGAGCGGTCTGCTCCGCGCTCGTCGCCCCGCAGATGCTCCACAGCCCAGCCCTTCGTCCGTCTGACTCCGCGTGCACGCGGGAGCGCCCACAGGAGGGCGCCCCGCCGCGACGCGCAGGCCGGCAACCACCCCCCTGTCTTCTCGGCATCGCCTGGCGAGGAGCACCTCACCGAGCTGATCAGAGACGCTCACACGGGCGGCCCGCCGCAACCGACGCATGTTCCTCCACGTCCCACACGACGTGACTGCCACCTCAGCCGACCCGACCACACAGGTGTGGCCGTACTGCGTGCACGGCTCCGGGGCGGACGGCGCCGGCTGTCGTGGCCGCATCGTCGAGCCGCACACCGTCTGCCTGGCCCATCTCACCGACGCCGACCGCTCCGCCTACCTCGCCGGGTTGCAGCCCGGCGTTGACCTCGATCACCGTGGTACGTCGTTCACCGAAGAACTGCTGAGCGAACTGCTCGCCGCACTCACAGACCCTGCAACGGACGAGCCTCACTTGGGCAACGCCGTGTTCGACACGGCGCGGTTCAGCGGCGACGCCCACTTCGACGGGGCGAAGATCAGCGGGAACGCGTCGTTCTATGAGACAGAGATCGTCGGTAATGCCTGGTTCTACGGGACGGAAATCGGCGGCGACGCCAGGTTCGACGACGCGGAGATCGGCGGCAACGCCTGGTTTGTCAGTGCCAAGATCAGCGGTGACGCCGACTTCTACCGGGTGCACGTCGGCGGTGACGCGCTGTTCCAAAAGGCGCAGATCGCCGGTGAAACCCACGTCGTTGCGACGGAGATCGGCGGCGACGCCTGGTTCGACGACATGGAGTTCGACGGCGACCTCTGGCTCTCCGCTGCGACGATCCGGGGGAGTGCATCGCTTGCCGGGGCGACGTTCAACGGCAACGTCTTCTTCCACAGCACGGTGTTCGAGCGCACCGCCCAGGTGGGTCCGCTGGTGTGTGCCGGGACGCTGGATGTGTCGGAGGCGGTGTTCCACGGTGCCGTGACCATCGAGGCGTCGACAGCGGCCCTGCAGTGCACGCGGACACGGTGGGCTTCCACCGCCGCGCTGCGGCTGCGCCACACGGCTGTGGATCTGAGCGACGCGGTCCTGGAGTACCCGGTGAGCATCGCCGCCCGTGCCCGACCCTTCATCGTGAACGGTCTGGAGATGCCCGAACCCGATTCGACGGATCTTCCGGTGCAGGTCGTATCACTGCGGGGAGTGGACGCGGCTCACCTGGTCCTTACCGACGTCGACCTGACCGACTGCCTCTTCGTCGGGACCATCCACCTTGACCAGTTGCGGCTGGAGGGCCGGTGTCTGTTGGCCCCCACCCCCTCCGGGCTGCGATGGCGCGGCGTGTGGCCGGTGCGCTGCACGCCGCGCCAGACGCTGGCCGAAGAACACCACTGGCGTGCCACCCGTACCCGCGGCGCGGATGGCTGGGTCCCTGCGCCCGAGGGGGAGGCGGTGCTGGATCCGGCCGCGCTGGCACCGGTGTACCGGCAGCTGCGCAAGGCCTTCGAGGACGGCAAGGACGAGCCGGGGGCGGCCGACTTCTACTACGGCGAGATGGAGATGCGCCGTCACGACCCCGGCACTCCGCGCGCCGAGCGGGCCCTGATCGCCGCGTACTGGGCTCTGTCCGGCTACGGGCTGCGGGCCTCCCGTGCCCTGGGCTGGCTGCTGGCGACCATGACCACCACTGTGCTGGCGATGATGCTGTGGGGCCTCCCGCAGGACGACCCGAAACCGCAGAGCACCGGCACTCTCACCGGCCGCACCATCGCCATGACCACAGACACCCCCGATCCGGCCAATCCCCATGGGCCGTATGCACAGCGGATGTCGACCGTGCGGTTCGAGAAGTCCCTGCGGGTGGTGATCAACTCGGTGGTCTTCCGCTCCTCCGGCCAGGACCTGACCACGGCGGGCACGTACACGGAGATGGCCTCCCGTCTGGTGGAGCCGGCCCTGCTCGGCCTTGCCGTCCTTGCTGTACGCAGCAGAGTGAAACGGTAGTCGGCGACCGCTGCACCGACTCTGGGCGCTGGGTCCGGGCCACCGTGGTCGGTGTCACCTGGCGAGATGGGGCGCTCACGATGCAAGAAGGTGCACGGCGCCTTCATACCTCGTCCCCCTGGCAACGAATACCTGGCAAGCAGGACGGTCGGTCGCCGCCAGCCCAGGGAGTGCGTATGACGGGACACCAGCTCGAGGTGATGGGCACCGCGGCCGTCCCGGGGAGGGAAGAGACGCTCGCCCGGCTGCTCGCGGACGTCGCGAAGCTCGATGAGGTGCCGCTCGACAGTCATTTCTTCAACGATCTGGGGGCCGACTCCCTGGTCATGGCGCACTTCTGCGCGCGTGTCAGGAAGCGGCCCGACCTGCCGTCGGTGTCGATGCGCGACATCTACCGGTACCCCACCATCAGCGCGCTGTCGGCGGCGATGGTGGACGGCGCACCTCAGGGCACGGCTCCGGGTACGCCGCCGGTTCCCGCCCCCGGCACACGGCCACGGCCACCGGCGGAACCGACGGGCCGTCCCCACTACGTGCTCTGCGGCGTCCTGCAAGTTCTGTGCTATCTCGGCTACGCCTGCCTCCTCGCCGTCGTCACCGCCCGCGGCTACGACTGGATCTCGGGCGGGAGCGGCCTGCTGCAGGCCTACCTGCGGTCCGTTGTGTTCGGCGCCATCCTGCTGGTGGTCCTGTGCGCTCTGCCCGTGATCGTGAAGTGGCTGCTGATCGGCCGGTGGAAACCGCAGCGGATTCGCGTCTGGAGTCTGGTCTACGTTCGCTTCTGGCTGGTCAAGACGCTGATCCGGTCGAGTCCGGTCCTGCTGCTCGCCGGGTCGCCGCTGTACCCGCTGTACCTCAGAGTCCTGGGCGCCCGGATCGGACGGGGGGTGACCTTCCTCTCGCGCAATGTGCCTGTCTGCACCGACCTGTTGACGATCGGCGACGGCACGGTGGTCCGCAAGGACTCGCTGATCAACTGCTACCGCGCCCACGACGGTGTGATCGAGACGGGTCCGGTCACCCTGGGCCGGGACGCGGTCGTCAGTGAGGCGACGGTGCTGGACATCGGCAGCCGCCTCGGCGACGCATCCCAGCTGGGCCACGCGTCCTCGTTGCAGACCGGTCAGGAGGTCCCGGACGGCGAGCACTGGCACGGGTCGCCGGCCCAGCCCACGGACGCCGAATTCCAGCCGGTGGAGCCCGCCCGCTGCGGCACCCTGCGGCGAGCGGTCCACGGAGTCCTGCTGCTGCTGACCGCGGTGCTGGCGTACGTGCCGCTGGCGGTGGGCTGCCTTGACGTGCTGCTCTCCCGCATCCTGGAGGGAGACACGGCGCTGGAGCAGGCGCAGACGTCCCCGGCCGGCTGGGCCTTCTACGTGGACGTGCTGGTGGTCACGGCCGTGATCTTTGCTTGCGCCGTGCCCGCCGCCCTCGTCGTCCTGGCCACCGTCCCGCGGCTGCTCGCCCGGTTCGTCACCCCGGGCCGGACGTATCCGCTGTTCGGCTTCCACCATGCCGTGCACCGGGCGATCCTCCTGCTGACCAACAGCAGGTTCCTCGCCCGCCTGTTCGGTGACAGCACGTGCATCGTGCACTATCTGCGCTGGATCGGTTACGACCTGTCCCGCGTGGAGCAGACCGGATCGAACTTCGGCACCCGGGTCAAGCACGAGAGCCCGTTCATGAGCGCGATCGGCACGGGCACC
This sequence comes from Streptomyces sp. F001, assembly GCF_004187715.1. GTDB lineage: Bacteria > Actinomycetota > Actinomycetes > Streptomycetales > Streptomycetaceae > Streptomyces > Streptomyces flavusporus. The sequence continues at coordinate 731,570 of NZ_QZWF01000002.1, forward strand.
ATGGTCGCCGACGGCCTCTCCCTGATGAACGCCGACTACTCCAGCACGTCCTTCCGCCTGTCGCGGACCGCGATCGGAGCGCACAACTTCCTCGGGAACCGGGTCGCCTACCCCACACGCGGCAGGACCGGTGACAACTGCCTCCTGGCGACCAAGGTGATGGTCCCCGTCGACGGCCCGGTCCGGCACGACGTGGGACTGCTGGGGTCTCCCTGTTTCGAGATCCCACGGTCGGTGATGCGGGACAGCACCTTCGACGAGCTGACGAACGGGAACGGGCTGCGCCGCCGCCTGGCGGCCAAGAACCGGCACAACGTCGTCACAATGGCGTGGTTCCTGTTCGCGGGATGGCTGTACTTCTTCTGCATCACTCTGCTCTTCGCGTGCGCCGCGAGCCTCTACCCGCAGTGGGGCACGGCAGCCATCGCGCTCGCCAACGCCCTCGCACTGCCGTTCACCGTCCTGTACTTCATCCTGGTCGAGCGGGCCGTGACGGCACTGCACCCTCCGGGACCGCTGTTCTGCTCGATCTACGACCGCCGCTTCTGGCGGCGTGAGCGGTACTGGAAAGTTCCCTCGGAGACGTATGTGCAGGTCCTCAACGGCACGCCGTTCAAGGGATCCGCGTGGCGCCTGCTGGGTGCAAGCGTCGGCACCAGGCTGTTCGACGACGGACTCAGCGTGACCGAACGCGGGATGGTCACGATCGGGGACAGCTGCACGTTCAACGCGGGAAGCGTCGTCCAGCCCCACTCGCAGGAGGACGCCACGTTCAAGTCGGACCGCAGCGTGATCGGCTCCGGCTGCACCCTCGGCGTCGGAGCGTTCGTGCACTACGGCGTGCAGGTCGGTGACGGTGCCGTGCTGGCGGCGGACTCCTTCCTGATGAAGGGCGAGGTGGTCCCCGAGCGTGCTCGCTGGGCAGGGAATCCGGCTCGTCCCGCACTCGACGGCGGCGGAGGTGAAGGGTGATGGCGAGGGCGACGGCACCGACCGACGACCGAACCCACGGCGGCGACGCACGGTCCGGCGGGGGGCCCACGGCCGACGTCGCCGCACAGGCCGGGGACGCCGCGCCCGCCGTCGGCGGCACACCGGCCGAGGGCGGCTTCACAGCCGTACCGCGCTGGACCCGTGCCCCGGTGCCCGGCACCGCCGAGCATGTCACGCCCGTCCCCGCAGCGGTGACGACGGCCCTGCACCGGCGGGCCCGGGAACTCGGCGTGCCGCTCACGGCGGTGTTCCTGGCCGCGCACGCCAAGGTGCTCGCCACACTCTCCGGTGACCCCGTCGTCCGCACCGGCTACCTGTCCACGGCGGGCACCACGCCCCTGATCGTCCAGTTGACCGTCGGGCCCGGTACCTGGCGCCAACTGCTGCTGGCATCCCACCGGGCCGAATCGGAGCTGCTGTCGTCCCGGACCAGCTCGTCGGCCGACGCGCCGCCGCGCACGGGCGGGACCGCACCCCGCCCCGAGGCCGTGTACGACCCGACCGGACGCGGGCCCGCGGGCGAGAACGGCACCGTTCTCATGGTGACGGCGGCGGAGCAGGAGGGCCGCCGCGTCGTGCGCCTGCGCTACCGGACCGATCTGCTGGACGCGGACTGCGCGGCCCGGATCGCCGGATACCACCTCGCCGCACTCGAACAGATCGCCGCCGACCCGGACGCCCCGCACCACCGGCACAGTCTGCTGTCAGCCGAGGAGATCCGGTTCCAGATCGACGGACTCGCCGGTCCGCCCCGGGAACTGCCCGACCGGCGCTGCCACGAACTGTTCGAAGAGCGCGTGCGCAGCCACCCGGACGCCGTCGCCGCCGTGCACCGCGACCGGCAGTGGACGTACGGCGAACTGAACGTGCGGGCCAACCGGCTGGCCCGTGCCCTGCTGGCGCAGGGGCTGGGCCCCGAGGACACGGTCGCGGTGGTGACCGGGCGCGACCTGAACTGGCTGGCCGGCGTGCTCGCCGTCTTCAAGGCAGGCGGCGCCTACCTCCCCGTCGACCCGCACTACCCGCCCGGGCGCATGACCACCATGCTCACCCGGGCCGCCTGCCGGTTCGTGCTCACCGAGCCGGGCGCCACCACGAACCTGGACGAGGCGCTGGACGTGCTGCCCGGCACCCGTACGCTGCTCGTCCCGGAGATCACCGAGCGGGCCACCGACGGAACCGACTCAGGAGTCGAGGTGCCGGCCGACCGACTCGCGTACGTGTTCTTCACCTCCGGCTCCACAGGTGAGCCCAAGGGCGCGATGTGCGAGCACGCGGGCCTGCTCAACCACCTGTACGCCAAGATCGACGACCTGGACATCGGCGCGGGCACGGTCGTGGCGCAGACCGCCTCGCAGTGCTTCGACATCTCGCTGTGGCAGCTGCTCGCCGGCCTGCTGACCGGCGGCCGGACCCTGCTCGTCGAACAGGACGCGATCCTCGACGCCGACCGGTTCCTCGACACGATCGTCGAGCGCCGGGTCAACATCCTCCAGGTCGTGCCCTCGTACCTCGACGTCATCCTCTCCGCCCTCGAACGCGCCCCGCGCGACCTGCCGGACCTGCGCTGTGTGTCGGTCACGGGAGAGGCGCTCAAGAGCGAGCTGGCCCAGCGGTGGTTCACCGTCGGGCCCGGGATCCCTCTGGTCAACGCCTACGGACTGACCGAGACGTCCGACGACACCAACCACGAGGTGATGGACCGCGCGCCCGCCGCCGACCGGGTGCCGCTCGGCCGGCCCGTGAACAACGTGCGCGTCTATGTCGTCGACGACAACCTGGTGCCGGTGCCGCTCGGCGCCCCCGGTGCCATCGTCTTCTCCGGTGTCTGCGTCGGCCGCGGGTACGTCAACGACGCCGAGCGCACGCGGCTCGCCTATCTGGACGATCCGTACCGTCCGGGGCAACGGCTCTACCGGGGAGGCGACTTCGGCCGCTGGCTGCCCGACGGGAAGCTCGAGTACCTCGGCCGCAGGGACGCGCAGGTGAAGATCCGCGGGTTCCGCGTCGAGATCGGCGAGATCGAGAACACGCTGCTCCGGGTCCCCGGCGTCCGAGACGGCGCGGTGGTGGTGACGGGGGAGGGGCACGGCAGGCAACTGGCCGCCTTCTACACGAGCGGGGAGACCCTGACCACCGACGACGTCCGCGAGCGGCTCGGCGACCTGCTTCCCGAATACATGGTCCCGGCCTCCTTCCACCAGGTGGCGCGCCTGCCGCTGACGGCCAACGGCAAGACCGACACGAAGGCGCTCACGGCGCTGGCGGAGGAACTCGGCACGGCCGGCGACGCCTACCAGGCACCCAGGACGCCGACCGAACAGCGACTGGCGGAGAAGTTTGCGACGGTCCTCGGCATGCCGTCCGACCGCATCGGCCGGGGCGACAGCTTCTTCGACCTGGGCGGCACCTCCCTGTCGGCCGTCCGGCTCGCGGTATCCCTGGACCGCCTGATCTCTTTGCGTGACCTCACCCGCCATCCGGTGCTGGCCGAGCTGGCCCGTCTCATCGACACCCGGACATCGGGCCCGCCCGGAACGGGCGCCGAGGCCCGGGGGGTCCTGCGGCCTCTGCTGACCCCTGACGGACCCCTGCTGGCCGCCCTGGTCTGCTTCCCCGACACAGGCCGGACCGGCGCGGAATTCCTGCCGCTGGCCGAAGCACTGCGCGGCAGCGACAACGGCAGGGGGCTGACGGTCCACATCGCCGCGCAGCCGGACGCGGCACGGGTCGCTGCGGAGACCGGCCGGCTCGGCGCGCCCGGCATCCTGCTGTGGGGCGACGGCTCGGGTGCGGGGTCGGCCGTGGAGGCGGCCCGGACCCTGCAGCAGCGCGGGGTCCGGGTCCGTGGCGTGTTCCTCTCCGTGCGGTCCCCCTTCGGCTCTCTGCATGACGCGGAGCGGCTGACAGCCCCCGTCACCGTGCTGGTCGCCGCCGACACGCCCGGTGACGTCGAAGCCGGCAGCGAGGCAGGCGAGGCGGCGATGGCCCGCCGGGCGCCCGGCGACTGGCGTTTCCTGGCCGAGCGCGTCGAGGTGCGGGACGTACCCGGCGGCGGTCACCACTTCCTGCGCACCCGCCCGGCGGAGGCCGCCGAGACCCTGGTCCGAGCCGCCTTCCCGCAGGCCGAGCCGTGAATCCGCGCATCCCGAGGAGAACCCATGCTGTCCGCACTGTTCCGCAAGCACCCGGCCCCCGCCGCGCCGCCTCCGACCGCCGGGAGCACCACGCCTGCGGCCCCCGGCGAGCCGCCGTTCCTCCAGGCCGAGGCCGCCTCGGACGCGGCGGCCTGGGTGGCCGTCCGGCACGACCGACTGCGCGACCTCCTCGTCGAACACGGCGCTGTCACGGTCCGGGGCCTCGGTCTGCGCACTCCGGCCGACGTCGAGTCGGTCCTCCACCAGGTGGCCGACCGTCCGGCGACCGAGCGGGAGGCGTTCGCCGCCCGCGACCGCCACGCGGAGGGCGTCTACTCGCCGTCGGCGTGGCCGCCCAACCAGCCCATGTGCATGCACCACGAGCTCAGTTACGCGCTGGAGTTTCCCGGCCTGATGCTGTTCGCGTGCCTTCAGCCGTCCACCGCGGGCGGTGCCACCGCCGTGGCCGACTCGGCCGCCGTGCTGCAGACGCTGCCGGCCGAACTCGTCGACCGGTTCGAGCGGGAAGGCTGGCTGCTCACCCGCACCTACACCAACGAGATCGGTGCCACGCTGAGCCAGTCCTTCGGCACCGAGGACCGCGACGCCATCGAGGCGTACTGCCGTGCCAACGCCATCGACTGGTCCTGGCAGCCGGACGGCTCGCTGCGCACCCGGCAGCACCGACGCGCCGTGGTGCGGCACCCGGTCTCCGGTCGGCGCTGCTGGTTCAACCAGATCGCGTTCCTCAACGAGTGGACGATGGCGCCCGAAGTACGGGAGTTCCTCGTCGAGGAGTACGGCCCCGACGACCTTCCCTTCAACACCCGCTACGGCAACGGCGACCCCGTGTCCCGGGACGTCGTCGAGCAGATCAACAACGCCTACGACGCGCACACCGTACGCCGGGCCTGGCACTCCGGAGACCTGATGCTCGTGGACAACATCCGCACCGCGCACAGCCGGGACGCCTACGAAGGGCCGCGGAACGTGGTGGTCGCCATGGCGGACCCGGTACGCATGGACCACCACCCCACGGCGTCGACCGGGAGGACAGCGGCATGATCACCGTGCGCCCCGCCCCCGGGAAAGCGGCCCGGGCCGACGTACCGGCCGTACCGTCCTTCGCCGTCATCCCCGGGGCCCAGGTCAAGAGCGTGCTCGACGGACGTGAGAAGGCTGTGGTGGAGGTCGTCGAGGCGACGTACCGCCTGCACGGGGCAGGCCGTACGGTCAACCCGCCGTCCTCCTTCCTGCGCTTCCCCGACCGGCCGTCGTCGCGGATCATCGCCCTGCCCGCCTCGCTCGGCGGCGAGAGCCGGGTGGACGGCCTGAAATGGATCTCCAGTTTTCCCGCCAACGTCGAGTCGGGCATCCCCAGGGCGTCGGCCGTGCTCATCCTCAACGACCCGATCACGGGCTACCCCTTCGCGTGCCTGGAGAGCTCGATCATCAGCGCCGCCAGGACCGCCGCGTCCGCCGCTTCGGCGGCCGACCGGCTCAGCAGGGGGCGACCGCGCCCCGCCCGTCTGGGGTTCGTCGGAGCCGGTCTGATCGCCCGGTACATCCACACGTACCTGGAGGGCACCGGCTGGTCCTTCGACGCCATCGGTGTGCACGACGTGTCCGCCGACAGCGCGGCGGGATTCCGGACGTACCTGGAGCAGTCAGGAGCCGTCGGACGCGTCACTGTGCACGGCAGCGCGCGGGAGCTGATCCGCCACAGCGACCTGATCGTCTTCGCCACCGTCGCCGACCGGCCGCACATCGACGAGCCGTCGTGGTTCCGCCACAACCCGGTGGTGCTGCACGTGTCACTGCGCGACCTCGCGCCGCAGGTGCTGCTGTCGGCCACCAATGTCGTCGACGACATCGACCACTGTCTCAGGGCCGCCACCTCACCGCACCTCACGGAAAGCCTCACCGGCAACCGTCGCTTCCTGCTCGGCACGCTGGACGACGTGATGGCCGGCCGGGTGACAGTGCCGGCCGACCGGCCGGTGGTGTTCTCGCCGTTCGGCCTCGGCGTGCTCGACCTCGCGGTCGGCAAGTTCGTCTACGAGGAGGTGGCACGCTCCGGCGAACTGCGGATCATCGACAACTTCTTCCATGAACTGCGCCGGTACGGCTGAGGACGGCTCACCACCCGCCTTTCGGCCGGTGTTCCGGTCACGGACTCGGAGGCCATCGTGCCCGTCATATCCGTTCCCCAGGCCTTCAACGAGGAGGATCTGTACATCGACCTGGAGCCGATGTTCGGACAGCGGCTGTTCCTCAAGTGCGAGGGGTTCAACTTCGCCGGTTCGATCAAGCTGAAAGCCGCGACCGAGATGGTGGAGTCCGCCGAGCGGAGCGGCATCCTGACACAGGACTCGATCCTGGTGGAGTCCTCGTCGGGCAATCTCGGTGTGGCCCTGAGCGTGATTGCGGCGAGCAAGGGCTACCGTTTCGTCTGTGTGACGGACTCCCGCTGCAATCTCACCACCCGGCAGATGATGGAAGCCCTCGGCAGCCACGTGCACGTCGTCTCCCACCAACACGCCACCGGCGGTCTTCTGGGAGCGCGGCTGGAGTACGTACGCAGCCTGTGCGCCGCGGACGACCGCTATGTGTGGCTGAGCCAGTACACCAACCCCGACAACTGGAAGGCGCACTACTTCAGGACGGCGCCGGCCATCGCCCGCGTCTTCCCGCAGCTGGACGTGCTGTTCATCGGGGTCGGCACCACCGGCACCCTGATGGGGTGCGCACGCTGGTTCCGGTCCTGGAACCGGCCGGTGCGCATCGTCGCCGTGGACAGCGTCGGCTCCGCCATCTTCGGCGACCCGCCAGGCCGCCGTATGATCCCCGGCCTGGGCATGAGCGTCCGGCCGCCGCTGCTCGACGAGGCGTACGTGGACGAAGCGGTGCGCGTCGAGGAGGCCGACACCATCCGTACCTGCCGGAACCTGGCGAAGCGGGGCTTCCTCTTCGGCGGGTCGACCGGCACGGTGGTCAGCGGGGCGATGAGCTGGCTGGCCCGGCACGAGGCCCGAAGCCTCACGCCGGTGGCGATCGCCCCGGACCTCGGCGAGCGCTACCTCGACACGATCTACCAGACCAACTGGGTGCAAGCCCTCTACGGTGACCAGGTCTTCGTCCCGAATGCGCCACCCGACCACGGTGCCGCGGCCCGCGAGTCGAGCACGGCGAACGGCCGGGCTCTCTGACAGACATCCGCTCACCTGCCGTGAAAGACGTGCGGCGAAAGGCGGACGACCCCATGCTCCCCAGGCACCCGGCCGAGGAACCGGCGGAGGCAGCCCCGCATCCGGTGCTGCTGCCGGAGCTGCTTGTCCCCGCTGTCTGGGCCCGGTCGCTGACGCCACCCCGCTCCGGCCGGCCGCCGCGACTGTGGCTGGCACGGGTGGAGGTCTTGCGCGACGTCGTTGCCCCGTTTGCCGAGTCGGTGCTGGACAGCGGCGAAAAGGCGAGAGCGGCGGCGCTCCGGTCGGCGGCGGACCGGGACGGTTACCGGGTCGCGCACATCGGGCTGCGGCTGCTCCTCGGCGCCTACCTCGGCATCGAGCCCGCGAACGTGCCGCTGGTGCGACAGCCGTGCCCTATGTGCCAGGCCCCGCACGGCCGGCCCGCCGTGCCCGGCGCCGACCTCTGCTTCTCCCTCTCCCGGAGCGGCGGGCTCTGCCTTCTCGCCTTCGCGGCCACCGCGGTCGGCGCGGACATCGAGCAGCTGCCCGCTTCCGGCGTCGTCGACGACGTCGGTGCCCTGCTGCATCGCCGGGAGGCCGCCGAGCTCGCCGCCTGTCCGCCGGAGCGGCGTCCCGCTGCCTTCGCCCGCGCATGGACCCGGAAGGAGGCCTACCTGAAAGGTCTCGGCCCCGGACTCGGACGCGACCTCCGCCTCGACCACCTCAGCACCTCACCGCACGCACCCAGCCGTGTGCCGGGCTGGGCGATCCATGACGTCGCGGCCGGTCCGGATCACGCGGCTGCCGTCGCGGTCGCTGAGGCATCGCCGGCGAAGCGACCACGGTGACGCCTCCTCACCTCCTCACGCGGGCACCGGGATGATGGCGAGCAGGCCGGTGGTCGGCTGGGGCGAGCCACCGGCGGGTTCGACGGTCACACAGACGGCTGTGGCCTCACCGAGCCGCCCTTCGAGGACCTGTGCCTGAGAGCCGCCCGCGGAGGACAGCAGGCCGGCGGGCCGGTACCGCCCCTCGTACCCGTACCACAGTTCGTAGACCCGGTCGCCGGTGAGGGGTGGCAGGCCCGAGGCGACGAACGCGGTCCGGCTCTGGGCCCGCGAGGCGATCACGCTCGCCGTCGCGCCGTGCGGCATCCGGCTGGTGCTGATCGTGGCGTCCGCGGCGGTCAGGACATCGGCGAGTGCATCGGTGCCGCCACGGACGTCGGCGACCTGCTCGCGGGCGGTGTCGGCCTCGGAGTGCTGCCACCAGGCGACACCCCCCAGAGCTGCGGCTGCCGCCACGGACGCCGCCAGTGCCCATGCGAGGCCCCGCTGCTGCCGGCGATGTCGCCGCGAGGCGACGGCCCGCTCCTGACGTACGGTCGCGATCCGTTCGAGGACACCGCGGCGCAGGTCGGCGGAGGGTTTCCGAACCTCGAGGGCGCCCAGCCAGGCGGCGGCCTGCGTCACCTCGTCGGCTTCGCGCCGGCACGCCGTGCAGCTCGCCAGATGGTTCTCGAAGGCGGCTTCCTCGCCGGGAGGCAGAGCGTGCAGTGCGTACGCGCCGACGCCGAGGCAAGGGTCTTCGGAGACGCTCATGATCCGCCCTCCAGACACTCACGCAAGCGCTGCAGCCCTTGACGCATCCGCGACTTGATGGTCCCGACGGGAGTGGCCAGAGAATCGGCCACCTCCGTGTAGGTCAGCCCTTCGTAGTAGGCCAGTACCAGGGGCAACCGCAGGTGCCCGGCCAGCTCGGACAGACAGCGGAAGACGACCCGGTAGTCCTCGCGAACCTCGACCTCCTCGGCCACCGCGTCGAAGGGCCGCTCGTGCTCCAGGGTCGCGGTGCGCAGCTCGCGGGCCCTGCCTGCGGCGACGGACCGCACCCGGTCCACCGCCCTGCGGTGGGCGAGGGTGAGCACCCAGGCGCGGGCGGGGCCCCGCTCCGCACGGAAGCGGGCGGCGGTACGCCACACCTCCACCATCACGTCCTGGGTCACCTCCTCCGCCTGCGCCTCGTTCCTCAGCACCCGGTAGGCCAGTCCCATCACCGGCGGTGCCAGCGCGTCGTACACGCCGACGAATGCCTGCTCGTCGCCGTCGGCGGCACGGATGAGCAGCTCGTCCACCCGGGCATCGTCCGATGACCGTGTCCGCCGGGCCGGCGCGTCGCTTTCCACGTCCGCGTCGTTTCCACGCCTCATGACCGCTCCTCAGCTCTGCTCGACAGTGGCCCCTGAGCGAGGAAGACGCACCTCGTCCGGAGCCGTCCGCCTGACATATTCACCTTTCTGCCGGAGGCGACCGGGAGCACGGCCGTAAAACGGATGAAGAGGGGCGAACGAGGCCCCTACAGGTTGTTCGGAGCTGCCGCCTTCACGGATCGACGCAAGGCCTGCCAGTCGCATGCGACGGCTCGTTCGAAGCCATCTGACGGCGAGCACGAGCCCGAGACATCCCTCGACGTCCGCCCACCGGGTGCTCCTTTCGTGGGTTGGCACGAGAGGGGGCCGCACGGGCTGCCCGTCCCAAGGAGCTGGCAGGGCAGGCACAGGGACATGAACGTCGCTGATGGCGGGCCCGTACCCACCGGCGGAGGGCGGGCGCGGAGGGAGAGACGGTGCGACCCGCACAGCGTGAGTTGTACGAGGCGCTCGGCGCGCTGCGGAGCAGGGCACAGGGGCAAATGAACGGTGCAACCAGGGTTGTTGGGGTTACTGACGGGCTGCCGACAGGCGGCCGTCGAAGGTCATGTCGAAGGTGTTCAGTGCGGTCTTCCAGCGGCTGGTCCAGCGGGCCTGGCCCTTGCCGGCCGGGCAGGAGCCCGCCCGGCGGCCGCGGTCGGCAGCCCCGTGGGCAGGGACACGCTGCTGCGGTTGGTCAGGGCCTTGCCCGAGCCCGAGGCCGGCCACGTTGAAGGGCTGGGCGTGGACGACTTCGCCTTCCGCAAGGGCCGCCATGACGGCACGGTCCTGATCGACATGGTCACCCACCGTCCTCTTCATCTCTTCGACGGCCGTGAGGGCGAGGACCTGGCCGCCTGGCTGCGCGATCATCCCGAGCCGACGATGTCGTCGCCACAAGCCCCCAGCGGGCTCGCGTCGCCGATCCGTACGGCGGCTCCCTGCACCAGCGCTGGAACGAAGGCGGCAGAAACGCCGCACAGCTCTACCGCGAGATCCACGAACTGGGTCACCCCGGTGGCGAGATGGCCGTCCAACATCATCTGCGACGCTACCGAACAGGGCGCGGACACGCTCCCGTCCCGGAACCCAGGCTCCGTCGGTCCGCGAGGTCACCTCCTGGATCATGGCCCACCCCGAACACCTACGGGACGAGGACGCGGACAAGCTGCACCGTCTGCGCGAGCGCAATCCCGAGCGGGACCGGCTCACCGGCCACGTCAGGAAGTTCGCCGCGACGATGACCGGACGCCACGGCGACCGTCTCGAGCATTGGATCGCCGACACCGAACAGGACACCCTGGCCCCGCCGGCGTCCTTCGCCCGCAACCTTCGCCGTGATCTCGACGCCGTCCGCAACGGCCTGCCCCTGCCCCACGCTTCCGGCCCCGTTGAAGGAAACACCAACCGGCTGATTCTGTGGGATCAGCGATGTCAAGCCGTGTGCTTGTGCATCACGTCGAGGTAGTGACGGCCTCGGTGAGGCACGTGGTTGTCCCGGCCCGGGAGGCTGAAGACCGCGCAGACGTCAGCGGGCCGGGTGAGGATGCTGGACTGCCGGCCGAACGTGAGGGTGTCGTTGACGTGGTGCTCACAGCCTGCCGTGTCCAGGGCCATGACCAGTTCCTCGCGGAGCACGGTGGCCTCGAACGACTCTGATGCGGGCAGGACGAGAGAGGGCAGCTTCGCGGTCGAGCCGGGCCGGAGGTTGATCCAGATGCCGCTGACCGCCCGCTGGGTGACGACCAGTTCGAGCCCGGCCCAGGAGTACGGGTAGCCGTCGATATCAGGCCCCTTCATGAGGATGGCGGGGTGCGGGCGCCCCGGACCAAGGAGGTCCTCGGCCTCGGTCAGGGGCATTCCACAGTGAAGAGGCCCGATCCGGCCGGTGCGGGCGAAGGCGACGAGGACGTCCATCAAGAGCACGGCAGTGACTGTGACACGCCCCTGGGCGTGTTCGCATTCCGATATCAGCCGGCGTCGAGATCTCCCTGCCCTGCTTGACGTCCACGATCGGCAGGAAGGCGGCAGTCGCCGGGATGTCGAGCTGACGTGGCATCGCCCCGGATGGGGTGGGAACGTCGGTGAGTCGTTCCAGGAGGCGGTCGAGGGCGGCTTGGCCGTCGTCGACGGCAGCCTGCTCGTCCTCGGTGAGCGGATGGCGGCGCGCCTCTTCTGCAAGTCGGCTCTGGCTTCGATGAGTTGAGCCTTGGTGGAGGCCTTGGGGTGTGGGAGTCGCAGCGTGCGCAGGCCATGCGGTGGGGGCACTGCTCGAAGAAGGTGTAGATGCAGCAGCCGCCGTGGCCGAGGTCGTAGTGCTGCCAGGGCACCCCGGCCGCGGCGGCGCCGGAGGCGACCGCGTCGCGGTCGCAAGGACGTCGACGGTGCGCATGTTGCGCGAGAAGTACCCGGCGTCGGCGTAGGCCCGGGTGAGCGTGGTCGGGCTGATCTTCGCGTAGAACTGCGTGGACTGCGGTGAGCGGTGGCCGAGCCGGGCTTGCAGCTCGAACTGCTTCATCGGTTCCTTGGCGTTGTGAAGCCGGCCGGCGTGGTGGACTGGGCGCGGTGGCTGATGATGTTCCGCGGACGTCAGTGGCGGGGACGCCGGCTTTGCGGCAGGGCAACTTGTTTCGAGTCGCCCGGATCTCGGTCCCGTCGTGCTGCCGGCGGATGCAGCCGGTCCGGAGCCGAGCTGTCTCATCGCTGCGCTGTCCGGAGAACAGCCAGGTCAGCATGACCACGTGGACCTGGTGGGGACAGCACCGAGGGCTTCATGGGGTGTGGTGCAGCCAGCGCTGGAGGGCGGCGTTGATGCTGGCGGGCAGGGCGCTGAGCTGGTCGATGGCGTCGCGGTCGTCGGGGTGGGGTGGGATGCCGGCCGCGGTCAGGGCTGCGTGCAGGTCGAGGCGTCGCTGGTCGCGTGGGTCGATGGTGAAGGTGAGGCGGTGGGCGGGGTTCGGGGGGGAGCAGGTAGTCGGCGTCCCCTGGCTGGCCGGCGGGGCCGGCCAGGTGGGGGCGGACTCGTCGACGGCGCAGGGTTCGGCGGGCGAACGGGGTGCGCTGTGCTCGAAGGCAGTGGTGGTCACGTCGCTCTCCTCACGGGCAGACGGGCAGCTTGCAGATGCAGGACCAGAGGCGCCTGGGGACCGTGGCGGTTGCGGGCGTGGCGGGGCTTCACGCGGATGGCGTCATCGGCGGGTCATCGTCTGGTCCGACCGGCGGGGTGCGTTGTCGTGGTGCGTGGCGGAGGGCTCTGTTACGCACTTTCGGGTGAGGAGGGCGGGCTGTCGCCAGCCTGCGCGCCGGGCGGCAGCGGCGGGGCCGGGCGGTGCGGGCCGGGCGGGCCATCAACTCGAGAGTATTTACCGCATAGATGGACATCGAAGGTGAGAGTAACGGTGATGTGGGCAATTCGTAACACAGTGTGCGTACCGTGGTCATCTGCCGCAGCCGCGGCCAGGGTGTGCATGCGCGGCCCGTCCGGCCGCCACTCGCACCCGCACCATGACGTCCCCTCCGCGGCCGCTCACGGACCGAGACAAGGGATCGGTGCCCGTACATGCAGGAGGCTCTGTGTCTTCTTCCGTTGCGACCGCCCGTCGTCTGTCCGCCGCAGCGCTCACGGCCGCTGCCGTCCTGGGCGCCACGGCACTGCCGGCGTCGGGCGCCGGCTACCCCCGCCCGGACCGCGCACAGGCGGAGATCTCGGCCGTGCAGTACGACTCCCCGGGCTACGACGACGGCTCCAACCGCTCGCTGAACAGGGAATGGGTGGAGATCACCAACAACAGCCGCCGCGACGTCGACCTGGACGGCTGGACCCTGAAGAGCGAAGACGGTGACACCTACACCTTCGACCGCTACCGCCTCGAAGGCCGCTCAACGGTGCGCATCCACACCGGCTTCGGCCGCGACACCGACAGCGACCTTTACCAGGACAGCCGAGACTACGTCTGGGGCAACCGCTCCGACACCGCAACCCTGCGCAACGACCGCGGCCGCTTCATCGACGACCACGCGTGGGGCCACGACCGAGACCGCCACCACCACGACCGAGACCGTCACCACCACGGCGGCAACCACCACCGGCAGTAAGCCTGCCGTACACCTGGCCCAAAGACTGTCGGCAACGGGGCAGACCTGGCGACTCGGTCTGCCCCAGGCGGCCCGGCCGGTTCGTCGGCGCGCTCGGTCGGCTCAGGCGTTGGGGCGCTTGCCGTGGTTGGCCTTCTTCTTCTTGCGGCCGCGTCGTTTGTTGCCTCGCTTGGCCATGGTGCGTATCTCCCTAATCAGGACTTTTCACACCTTCGCCAGTCTAGATTCAGCCCGTGGGATCCGCATCAGCGCTGCGCCACCCACACGCGCAAGCCGCAGCTCCGCCTCACGGCCCTGCCGAGCGCGCCAGCAGCGATCAAGCCAGGGAAGTCCCCGCCCCTCCAGGCCGCGTCCCTCCGGATAATTCGATCGCGCCGCGGCACGACGTCCGCTGCATAGGCGCGGTGACCGATCCCTATGTCCGGCGCTCGCGGCACAGGTTCTCTCCTCTGTCCGCTCCTTGGAGAGCCGCCGCACTGTCCCAGCGAGAGTCACGGCCGGCACCTGGCATCCGGCGTCGCCCCAGAGGACAGTGGGCTTGGGCCGTTCTGCCGATGTGTTGCGGCGCAAGCACGGCTGACCTGCCGTTTCGCCTTCCGGAGTGAGGTCCCTCCTTCTGGAGAACCGACCGCGGGCTACTGGTCGTGCGCATGCGGGACGGTGATGACCGGGCAGTGTGCGTGGTGCAGTACGCCCTGACTGACGGAGCCCAGCAGCATGCCGGTGAAGCCGCCGTGCCCGCGTGCGCCCACGACCAGGCCGAGGGCGTCTTCGGACGCCTTGGTGAGGACCTGTACCGGGTGACCTCTCACGACCTCGTGGTGCAGTTCCACCTCCGGACGGGCCGCGGTACGCACCGTAACCGTCTCCGACAGCAGCCTGTGGCACTCCTGGACGGCCGCGTCCTCGTCGAGAACTCCGAGCCGTGGAGGGTGCCACACGTACAGGGCCCGCAGGGCCGCACCGCGCAGGGCGGCCTCCTCGAAGGCGAAGTCGACGGCGGCCGCGGACTGAGGGCTGCCGTCGACCCCGACCACGAAGTACGGCTGCGGCTGGGCGCTGTGTTCCGGCTCCGGTACGACCACCACGGGGCAGGGCGCGTGGGCGATGAGCGGGAGGGAGACGGCGGCGGAGGTGAAGAGCTCCCGGACAGCGCTCAGGTGCCAGGAACCGAGCACGACCTCTGTGGCGTTTTGCGCCTGCTCGCGCAGTACCCACGCCGGATGCCCCTCCGCCAGCAGCCCGGTCACCCGTACCTGCGGATGCCGGGACTCGACGAAGGCGACCGCCGCCTTCAGCACCCGATCCCCCGTCGCGTGCAACGCCTCGTTCCACTCCTCCCAGGACGGCCGCCCGCCCGTCGGCCGGTACCCGGGGGTCGGCACGTTCTGCGCGAGGACCAGCAGCAGGGGCAGGCGGCGCCGGTCCGCCTCGTCGGCGGCCCAGGCGAGTGCCGTGCGTTTGCCGGGATCGGGGTCGACGCCGGCCACGATGGGTTTACGTCCTTGTGCATGCGTCATCGCCGACTCCGTGGTTTCTTATCGGCACGTCGACCCCCGTACCGGCCGGTGCAGGCGCAGTCACCGCGGCCGACTCCGTCTTCTCCGGCGCGCCGGTGCGTCTACAGGCCCTGGGAGAGCAGGAGTTCGTGGGCGAGTCGTGCGCCGCGTGCCGCTTCCTCGGGCGGAACGTCCTCCGACGGGATGTTCTCCAAGCCGCGGGCGAGTGCCCGGACGGCCTCGGCCAGGGTCGCGACCTGTGCTTCCAGCCGACTCAGTCGGGCCTCCGGCCCGGGCGCGGCATCGGGTTCAGGGGAACGGTTCTGCGTCATGTCGTGCTCCCTAACGAGGTGATGACGGGCCGGGCCGTTACTCGGCGGGGCGATCAGGCTGTAGGCCACTTGTCGTCACGCCGCTGAGGTGCCACACGTCGGTTCATCGACCGGAGGCTCCCCGTCCCGGAGTGCAGGTCGTTGACTTCGTGCCGGTCAACGACCTGCGCCCGATGACTGAGCGACGCAAGGAAGTTGTCACCCTGAGTGTCCGTCAGGTCCTGGCCCGCTCCGTGCCGGGGCGTCGCCATGCTGGTACCTGGCTCGTGCGTAGCGCTCGGTCAGGCAGTCGGCTGAAGGAGGAGTGCGCGGATGTCGTGCGGAAGTTGCTCCATTGCCGCCTCCAGTTGCCCGGGCGAGACGTGGTCGCGTACGACGGCGGTGACCGCGGGAACGATCCGGGGCACTTCTTCGGCAGTGACCTTCGCTTCCTGGACGAAGCGGTTCACGTAGCCTTCGCGGTCGTACTTGATCGGTACGGTGCTGGGGTCCCAGCCGTCGTAGTAGGCGCCCCGCAGCAGGTCGGGGAGCTGCGCGGCGAAGTGGGCGGCCACGTCGATGGTGACCCGGTCGCGGAGCGTGTGCAGCCAGGTGCGCAGCACCCGGTGGGCGAGGTGGCGGTCCTCGGTTCCCAGGGCTTCGGACACCGCTTTCAGCCAGATGTTGGCGGTGTGGATGGCGTGCTCGAAGTCGGGTGGATGTGTGGGAGGCATCGGTCTTGCCCTTCCGGTCTTCCGTGGCGCCCATGCCCTTCCGGGATTTCCGCGCCTTCGGGCGGGCGGTGTTCGGCACGGGAACGGTCGGCTCGAACGGAAGTGGCGAGGGCGCGGGTGACAGCCGCCCGGTGACGTACCGCATGCGCAGCACGACGTGCACGCGGTGGCTTCTCCTTCCTGCCCTAGGCTCCATGCTAGGGCGGACGGAACCGGTTGGCAGCCGCGCCACAGCACGGCGTCACGTGGTTGGGCAGACGGGACCGGGCAACGTTTGCCGACGGCTTTGGGCAGCACTTGGTGATCAAGCGGCTTGCACCAGTTGTTGGGTTCCCGGTGTCTGGGCAGAGGAAGACGGGCACGGCAGCTGTGGGATCAGCGCAGCTCAGGGTGTCGTGGGCCTGGATGACGCCGTGGGAGAAGGTGCGCCAGGGCCATGGGATCTGCTTCCCATTGGCCAGGGTGCGGCCGGTTGTGCGCTTCCGAAGCGACGCCGAAGCGACAAGCAGCGCAGCTTCGGGAGTACCTGGCCCGCAACAGGGGGGCAGGCCGCTGCCTGACGCGTGGCGATGCGGCCGTCGCGCAGCTCGAGGCGCGAGCCGGTGAACCGGGCCCGCATCCGGCGGTCGTGTCCAAGTCGTTCGTCGGCTCGTCCAGGAGCAGCAGCTCAGGTGCCGACGCCGGCGTGGCGGCCAGTGCCGGGCGGGACCGCTCACCGCCGGACAAGGCGCCCAGCAGCCTGCCGTGATCCAGGTGCGGAAGCCCGAGCCCGTGCAGCGCGACGCCCACCCGGGTGTCCGCCCCGTACCCACCCCGGGACCTGCAACGCCGACGGCAACATGACCCAGCGCACGACTCTTTCCGCTGGTGGAAGCCGGAGCTGTCAGGGAGCGCCCCTGCGCTGGACCGGGATACGGTTGATCCTCGGCCTCGCGGCGGCCTGACCTTCGTGCCTGGTCGCGGCGACCGCCGTGCTCGGGGGTGTGGGCACCCCCGCATCAGGGCCGCCCGAGCGCAGCAGCTCCCGCCATTCCTCCGCGCTCCGGGTGACCGGCTCCGTCGTGGCGATGAAGTCCTCCAGCACGGCCAGGAACCGCTGCGGATCGGCGTGGAACGGGAAGTGGCCCGCGCCCTCGAAAACCTCCAGGCGGCTGCCGGGCATTGCCGCGTGCGCCGTCCCGGCGTGCCGGGCAGGCACCACCTGGTCGCGCGAGCCCCAGACCAGCAGGGTCGGCATACCGGCAGTCAGATAGCAGCGGTCGAGCATGGTCACCACCTGGCCGCGCCAGTCGACCACTGCGCGCAGCGTGCGGAGGAACGCATCACGCGAGGCGGCGTCGGGCAGCGCATCCACCAGCCGCAGCAGATCCGGGGCGTCCTGGCCCAGTCCGGTATCGAGCAGTTTCAGCAGCCGGATCGCCAGGGCGGTCTGCGTCCGCACCGTCGGAAGCCGCAGCCAGGACAGGGCCAGATGGGCTCCGGGCAGCGAGGCCGCGCGCAACGCTGGGGTGACGCCGCGGCCCACCCCACCGGTACTCACCAGTGCCAGCCGTTCGGTGCGCTCGGGGAACTGATAGGCGAACTGCATGGCCACCCCGCCGCCCAGTGAGTGCCCGACGAGTGTCACCTTGTCGATGTCCAGCACCCCCAGCAGGTCCCGCATCCCGTTGGCGTAGGCGGGCACCGAATAGTCGCCGCGGGGCTTGTCGGAGGATCCGTGGCCCAGCAGGTCGGGAGCGATCACCGTGTAGTGGCGAGCCAACGCGGGAATCAGATCGGCCCATGTGTCGGACGAGTCACCGATGCCATGGATCAGCAGCACGGCCGGGCCCTCGCCGACCATGCGGAACGCCCAGCGGTGGCCGTGCACGACCCGGTACTGGCGCGGGATGGACTGATGGATCACACGCAATTGCGCGCGCTCACCAGGCTGTGGGGGGATGCTCGCCACAGCGACTCCTCTCCAGGGCGCACGCGCCTTCGGCGACTCTCCGGTTAACGCGCTTGTAACCTCATGCGCGTTGAAGGAATCTAAGTCGATAAGTCGATTTCTCTGGAGTGGGCTACATCACACACTGCCTCGGCCGGATCCTCTCGGAGGCATCGGAGTACCGTCGCGGCCTGCACTTCTGGGCGCCACTACGCCTCATCGCAAGATGACTGATGTGGCATACGGCACAGAAGCATCACGCGTTGCTGCTCAGGCGTCGGCGCCCCTCGGGTTCACGGAGTCGCCGCCCTACTGTGACAGGTGACACGCCCGGGGGTTGTGCGCTGCTGTCGTACGTCGGTGCACGAGTGTGTTCTGGTGTGCATGAGTGGGTGGCCGGCGGCGGAAGAGTCCTTTCAGGGAACGTTGGTTCGCCTGTCGAATGCGTGCTGCGGGAGGTGGCGGCGCCGTTCGTGGTGCCCGGCCCGTCCGGGGCGGCGGTCCGTGACGGGCTCAAGCACCTGACCGCCGACGACGAGCAGGTGCTCCGCTCGGTCGGCGACCACCTCGGTTCGCTCGCCTCCCGCGACCTGCTCGCTCGCCTCCCGCGACCTGAAGGCACGCTGCACGGCCGGGCTGGATCACGACGGCGATGCGTGGGCGGAGCGCAAGAGGGTGGTGACCGGGCAGTCCTCCTCGCGGTGGGCGGGGTCGATCACGAAGGCCACACACGACCAGTGGGGTCTGGCCCGGCGAGGCGGACCCGGCACCGGGTCATCGCGAAATCGCCAGTCGTAGTAGCCGGATCTGGATACGCCGAATCGGCCGCACATGAACTCGACGCCGTATGCGTATTTCTCACAACCCTATTGGGTCCCTGTCCGGAAAATTCGGGCCCCTCACTTCGTCGTCCTGCCCCGCCGCTGGAAAGACGAGCGCACGATCGGCTGGTGCGTGAACGCCCGCCGAAACGCACCGACTGTGAACGGTTGCCCCAGCAC
Organism: Streptomyces sp. F001; assembly: GCF_004187715.1. Classification (GTDB taxonomy): domain Bacteria; phylum Actinomycetota; class Actinomycetes; order Streptomycetales; family Streptomycetaceae; genus Streptomyces; species Streptomyces flavusporus. The sequence continues at coordinate 750,646 of NZ_QZWF01000002.1, forward strand.
TCCGAAGCCCACCACCTGAACTGGGCGCTCATCACCGTGATGACCCGGCGTCTGACCTGCAAGAGTCCCAACACCAGCCACTGGACAAGGACAATCCTGGGTAGCCGACCATAGTTGGCTGCGCGACCGAGGTATGACGACCGAGGTATGACGACCGAGGTATGACGACCGAGGTATGACGACGCCTCATCTTCGGGTATCGGCTCCTCGGAGTCGAGTGCATGCGAGATCATGAAGCATGCGCCCGGATGCTTGGCACCTCACCGAAGACATCGACGACTTCCTCGCCCGGGCCGGAGACTTCCTCCGCTCGCGCCCCGTCCTGCACAACACCCCGCTCACCGTGATGGAGAAATGGCGGACCCGCCCGGGCGCGTTCGACCCCGGAACCGTCCTCTTCGGCCGACTGGAGTCGGACGGCGAGGCCCAGGCGATCTTCTACCGCCCTCCGACCCGCCGCCTCACCCTCACCCCGCTCTCCCCCGAGCGGGCCGACGCCCTCGCCGCCCGACTGACCGTCCTCGGCCACACCCTCTCCGGCGTCACCGCGGACCACGACACCGCCACCGCATTCGCCGAGGCCTGGCAACGGCACACCGGCGCGACGCCCACGCTCCGCGTCCGGATGCACCTGTACCGCCTCGGCACGCTCACCCCGCCCGAACCGCACCCGGAGGGCCACGGCCGGAGCGTGGGCAAGCAGGACCACGAGCACCTCATGCGCTGGTGCCGTGAACTCGCCGCGGACCTCGGGGAGGCCGTCACCATCGACGCCGACTCCTGGGCCGGCACCCGCTTCGCCGAGAAGCGCTACACCTTCTGGGAGATCCCGGACGGCACCCCCGTCTCCATGGCGGGTGTGACCCCGATGGTCGCCGGGATGGTCCGGGTGGATCCCGTCTACACCCCGGCCCACCTTCGTGGCCGCGGCTACGCGGCCGCCGTGACCGCCGAGGTGAGCCGGGCCGCGCTCGCCGCGGGCGCCACGGAGGTCGTGCTGTTCACGGACGCGGGCAACCCCACCAGCAACGCCCTCTATCAGCGCCTCGGGTACCGCCGGGTCACCGACTGGGCCCCGTACGACTTCGCGTACGCCGAACCGGAAGCCAGTTACTGACCTCTTCGGATTGTTGTCGGGTGGCGGGTGAGTGCCGGCAAGACAGCCGTCGATGAGGTCGGGGCGTTGCTGGATGTGGCGCAAGCCCCGGCGGAGGGTGTGTCCGAGGTGGTCGTCGGTGAAGGCGGTGTTGGTCGGCGGGCTGTTCCGTAACAGTGACCAGGTGCCCTGTACGACGTCGCCACGGGCTGCCGGGGAAATTCACGTGCCTGCGTTCCAGCACACGGCTACGGTGGACGCGTCCAGGTGCGCAGGCTGCGGCTACTTCTCCTGTCAAGAGGGAGACGCGGGTTCGAATCCCGCCGTCGGCCCCGGCCGGTGTCGTCCAGTGGCCGAGGACACCAACGTCGCCGCCGCCGACCTTGATCTCTGGAGACATTTCAGGCACGTCCCGTCCTTCTATCTCCAATCTGTGTTGTTCCTAGAATGGCCGGGTGAAGGACATCGACGCGATCGCGGCGTTGCAGGATCCGGTGCGCCGCCGCCTGTACGAGTACGTGGCGGCGCAGGGCCGCGAGGTCGGCCGCAACGAGGCTGCCGAGGCAGCCGGGGTGGCGCGCACGCTCGCTGCGCACCATCTGGACAAGCTGGCCGAGGTCGGGCTGCTGGAGAGCAGTAGCCGCCGCCTGACGGGCCGCTCGGGACCGGGGGCGGGCCGTCCCGCCAAGGTGTACACGCGGGCGCGGGCCGAGCGGGCGGTGTCGCTGCCCGCCCGCGACTACCGCACCGCCGCCGAGCTGCTCGCCGAGGCCGCCGAGCAGGCCGGGCTGGACGCCGGGCTCTGCGCGGCCGCGCGCCGCCGGGGCGAGGCCCTGCGCGGCTCGGCGGCGCCCTGCGGCGGCCTCGAAGAGGCCATGGAGATGCTGGCCGCCCGCGGCTACGAACCGCACCTGGAAGGCGCCGAAGGGACGACCGGGGCAGCCGCGCGCGTCGTCCGTATGCGCAACTGCCCCTTCCACGCCGTCGCCGAACGCTTCCCGCCGCTCGTCTGCGGCATGAATCTCGCGCTGCTGGAAGGGCTGCTCGGCACGGACGGTCCCGTCCGCGCCCGCATGGACGCCCGGCCGGGGGAGTGCTGCGTGGTGGTCGAGGCTTCTAAAAACAATCGTGATTGACATAGAAATCGGGCCGTGCTGGGATGTGGCCATGACCGCATCCCCGCATGCCGCCCACCTCGCCCAGCTCAACGTCGCCACGCTCCGCCACCCCCTCGACGACCCGCGCATGGCGCCGTTCGTCGAGATGCTCGACCCGGTCAACGCCGCTGCCGACGGCGCGCCCGGCTTCGTGTGGCGGCTCATGGAGGAGGGGGCGGCCGATGCCACCGGCCTGCGCCCGGCGGGTGAGGACGTCATCGTCAACCTGACGGTGTGGGAGACCCAGGAGGCCCTGTGGGACTTCACCTACCGCAGCGGGCACCTGGAGGTGATGCGACGACGCCGTGAATGGTTCGAGCGGCATGTCGAGGCGCACCTGGTGCTCTGGTGGGTCCCCGCCGGTCACCTCCCGACCGTCGGCGAGGCCCTGGAGCGGCTGGCGGACCTGCGGGTGCACGGGCCGTCTCCGCGCGCGTTCACCTTCGCCTCCTCCTACACCGCCGCCGAGGGCGTCCAGCACCTTCAGGCCGTGCCGCCGGCGCAGCCTGAGCAGGCCGCCCGGAGCGCGCGGCCGGCGCCGGGCGGGGGCGCGGCGGCGGTGTAGGGGAGGGATGCAACCGCCTTCGTCCTCGGCGACCAGGGCGGTGTTGCAGCCGAACTGGGTGGGGTGCTGGGGCTTGTCCCTGCGGATGGGCTGGGCATCGGGGTCGGCTCACGACACCAGCCGGTCGGGAATCGCGTAGATCCCCCTTCAGCCGCACAGCGGTCTGCTCCAGCAGCCGGCACGTGCCCGCCACGGTCTCGGCCGGCTCGCCAACCAGGTGCGTCAGCCGACCCGAGGGCTGTTTGCCCAGCGCACGACGGGCGTTGTGCTCCACCGCGGCAACGTTCCGCAAGGTCGCGCGGGCCACGGTGGCGATCTCACCGGTGAGCCGGTCGATCTCGCCCAGCGTCTGGCCGGTGCGCCTGCGCAGGTGCGTGAGATCTCCTTCAGACGTCACCCGCCTCCATTGTCGCGGCCACCGACAGCCCGCGCCAGCTCTCCCCACAGGTCAACGCAGTGACCACCCCGGCTTCTTCAGGAGCAAGTAGACAGTGGCGGGGGCAGCCTGGATGTGCAGGCAGCAACAGATGGACCCGCCCAGAGGACCCAGGAAGTTCCCGAGAGGAGTCATGAGTGTCGGCACAACCGCTCCGACGAGGACCCGCGCCCGGGCAACCGGCGGCTTTGACGACACCGTGATCCTCGACGGTCAGGCACACGATGTCGCTTCCCAGTAAGAAATCGTATGCCTTCGATCAGCTGGCGTCTCGTCCTTGTCGGCGGCCGACCGAGCTTCAGACCCTTCGGCAACGACGGTTCCAGCACCGCCCACTGCTCGTCCGTCAGAACTCCACGCGCCACGAACCAAGATCAGGCGTGGCCCGTTTGGCCCAACGTGGGTGTTGTTGCGCCAGTTGGGGGCTCGCGGTCCTTACGGTCTTGGTGTCGGTGCTCCGTGCTCGGGGCGTTTCCAGCGGTGCCGGCTGTCCTGCTCGGCAGGATGTCCGAGGCCGGGGTAGCAACGGACTTGCCCGGCCGACCAGGAGTGGTGACTTGCGATCTGGGGAAGCCTCATCAGCGCCTGGCAGTCTTGGCTGGAACCGTGAGACCGCGGCACTGGCGCTGCTGTCGTTCGCGATGCTGATCGTCTCACTGGACCAGTACATCGTTGTGGTGGCGCTGCCTGACATCGCACGCGATCTGGGCTACTCGGCGCAAACGCTTCAGTCGGTGATCAGCGCTTACGCGGTGGCCTCGGCCGGCTTCCTGCTGTTCGGCGGTCGCGCTGCGGACCTGCTCGGGCGGCGCAGGATCCTGGCGACCGGACTTGCTCTGTATGCCGGAGCGTCACTGGCGGGCGGACTTGCCACCGGGCCGGGCATGTTGCTCGCCGCACGCGCTTTTCAAGGTCTCGGTGGGGCCTTGGTCTTCCCCACCACGCTGGCGCTCATCAACACCACGTTTCCTGAAGGTCAGGCGCGCAACCGCGCTTTGGGCATCTGGGGCGGTGCAGGCGCGGCCGGACTTGTGATCGGCGTACTGCTCGGCGGACTACTGACCCAGGCTTTCGGCTGGGAAGCTGTCTTCTTGGTCAATGTCGTCTTGGCGGGTCCGGCACTGCTGCTTGCGTTCGTACTGATCCCGCCCGACGGTGAACGTGAGAAGGGCCGCACGTTTGATCTGCCTGGCGCGCTGAGTGTCACTCTGGGCGTCACCTTGATCGTATTTGCTTTGGTTCAAGGACCCGAGGTGGGTTGGCTTTCGCCGGGCATTCTGATCAGCGCCGTGGCCGGCCTGCTGTTGATCGGAGCGTTCGCAGTAATCGAGCGGCGCAGCTCCGACCCGCTGATGCCCCCGCGGCTGCTGTCGAACACAAACCTCATCACGGGCGTCGTCACAGCGTTCATGTTCATGGCGACCTTCGGGTCTGTGCTCTACTTCCTGTCGATCTACTTTCAACAGATCCTCGGCTACGACGCCCTGCAAACCGGCGCCGGATTCCTGATCCCCACAGCGATCGTGGTGGCAGGCTCGACGGCGGCCGGCCAGTTCGTCACCCGGTTCGGGCTCAGAATCACGCTGGCGGCTGCTCTTGCCTTCGGCGCGCTCGGCGCTGTGCTGCTCGGCGTTGCGATCTCGCCGGACGGCTCGTACGCCGAACTGATCCCAGGACTTATTGCGCTCAGCATCGGTGACGGCGTGGTGTTCACCACCATGTTCATCGCGGCCGCGACCGGAGTGGCAGACCGAGAACAAGGCATCGCCTCAGGCATCGCCTCCACCGGCTCCGGCGTCGGTGCCGCAGTCGGCCTCGCCCTCCTCGTCCTTGTAGCGACCGCGGGGCTCGAGGACCTCACCGGCGATCGCCTGCGCATCGCGGCCGCAGACGGAATCAGCACCGCGATGTTCGTGGTGGCGGGCGGGATCGTCGCCACGCTCCTCGTCGCTGTGATCCGGTGCCCGACACCACCAGCACCGGAATCAGCTGCCGTACCGCGCCAGTGGCGTCGCTGCTGACACAGCGGTTGACGGGCCACCCTGATATCACGGCGGCAGCGGCGTCGAGGTTGCCAACGCCTCGTGCGCCCGGCGCCTGGTCGAGCTGTGCGACGCGACCCGGCGATGATCCGACACGCTGCCGACCGCAAGTGTCACGACCTGTGGTACTCACTGGACTTCGGCTGGATCACGAAGCTGGGCTTCGGCCCGGCGGTCGAGTTCGCGGCCAGGCTTCAGAGCACGGTGGCGCGGTACCGCGACAACCCATGGCTGGTGGTCGGTAGACGCCGGCCGACGAGCGCGCAAAGACCACCGCGGCCGTTTCGCAACCTGGCGGGAATGCGCCCACGGCCCGACACGCGACGGTGTCCGTTGTCTGCTTTCAGTCGTTATGTCGCCTTCAATGGTGGTGACCATGGATGAGGAGAGGGCTTATGAGCACGCAGACCCCGGCCGGCTACACCTACGGCTCGACCCCGCCCAGCCCTGTCACCAGGGACGACCTGGCCAAGCTGGAGGCGAGTGTCCTGTTCACCGCCGAGGACGAGCAGGCGCTGCGCATGGCGGGTGACGTGCTGGAGGACCAGGTCGAGGACGTCCTGGACGTCTGGTACGGATTCGTCGCCTCGCACCCCCACCTCGTCGCTTACTTCGCCACCCCGGACGGCACGGTCCTGAACGACTACCTGACGCGGGTCCGCGGACGGTTCGGCCAGTGGATCCTGGACACCTGCCGCCGCCCCCACGACGAGAACTGGCTCTCCTACGCCCACGAGATCGGCCTGCGCCACACGAAGGACAAGAAGAACCAAGCCGACGCGGTGGACTCCGTGCCCTATGTCCCCCTGCGCTACATGGTGGCGTTCATCTACCCGATCACCGCCACGATGCGCCAGTTCCTGGCGAACAAGGGGCACGCCGACGAGGCAGTGGAACGCATGCACCAGGCATGGTTCAAGTCGGTGACGCTGCAGACCGCCCTCTGGCTCCAGCCCTATGCGGCCGACCAGTGGTGAGACCGTGATCAGACGACGGCTGCCCCGCGTGGTTTCCACATCTCCAGCAGTTCGTCCACGCCGTAGTGCAGCATGCCCCGCGGTCTTGACCGGGGGTCGACGACTCGGGTCGTATGAGAGGTCACCGTAGGGCGGGCTCGTACCACGAGCTCCAACGAGTAGTCACTGGGGCAGTGTTGGCGGCCGCGGAGGTGCCGAAGAGGCTCCCCTCCCGGCTGAGGTCTCGGCGGACCGTGTCTGCTTGAGGGATGCCTTCGGTGTCCGCGCAGCCACCAACACCGCTGTCCCGCGGCTGGATGAAGCAGGGCCGCCCGCCACTCTCAGTGAAGGCCTTGTGGGCCGGTCCAGGAATGCGTGACGATCCCGCTTTCGGGCAGGCCCGGCCACCGCGCCTCCCGCGGTCGGATCGGACGTCACCTCACATCCAACCGCCACGACCACCGACCCGGCGAACCTGTGCGGTCACGGCATCAGGCGCTCGCGGTCTCGTCCGGGTGGAGGGCGTCGAGGATGAGGGTGAGGCCGAAGGTGAACTCGTCGGCGTAGTCGTAGCCGGGCTTGAGGACGTGCTCGGTGGCCAGTTCGGTGAGGTGGGGGTAGGCGTCGGCGGGCATCTCGCGCAGGATGGCGCCGGCGACCTCGTCCAGTTCCGTCGCGCCTTTGAACGGCAGGCTGAGCTCCTGGAGTACGAAGCCGTACAGATAGCTGTCGATCAGTGAGACGGCGTGCGCGGTCATCGGGACGGAGAATCCTCCGGCACGCAACGCTCCGATGACGGCGTCGTGGTGGCGCAGGGTCGCGGGGCCGGGCTGGGAGCGGGAGTCCATCAGGCCGATGGCCCACGGATGGCGCCGGAGGGCGGCACGGGCGGAGAGGGCGCGGTGCCGCATGGCACTTTTCCAGTCGGTGTCGCGCGGCGGAAGGTCGATCTCGCCGAACACCGCGTCCACCATGCCGTCGAGGATGTCCTCCCTGCCCGCGACGTGGTGGTAGAGCGACATCGCCTCGACTCCGAGCGGTTCGGCAATGGCCCGCATGGTGAGCGCGGCCGATCCTTTCTCGTCGGCCACCGCCACCGCCGTACGAATCACGCGCTCGCGACTGAGCGGGGTGCGCGCCGACGCCCCGCGCCGGCCCTTGCCTCCCTCGTGCATCCGCCCCTCCTTTTCGCTCCTATTGACTGCCTTACAGTATAAGGCTAGCTTGCCTTACAGCATAAGGTCAGCATGCCGGCGAAGGGGCTGCGCCATGGGCACGGATCGTGTGAAGAAGGTCTGCATCGTCGGGGCTTCGGGAAAGCTCGGGCAGTACATGGTCGGGCACGCGTTGGAACGCGGCTACGAGGTGGTCGGCGTGTGCCGGGAGCGCAGCGTGCCGAAGCTGGCCGCGTTCGAAGGCCGCATGACCGTCGTCCCCGGACCCACGAACGACCCGGAGGTGATCCGGCGGGCGGTCGCCGGGTGCGACGGGGTATTGACGGTGCTGGTGCCCTGGGGCGTGCAGCAGTACGCGTCGGGCACGGCGCAGGCAGTGCTCGACCACGCACGGCCGGGCGCGCGCCTGGTCTTCTCCTGCGGCTGGCACATCACGCGCGACGGAAAGGACAAGTACTCGCGGATGTTCACCATGGGCGTGCGGATCGCCGCCGTGCTGGGCAAGCTCGTCCGCGCCGTCGAGATCGACGACCAGGTGGAGGCGTGCCGACGGGTGTTCGCCAGCGACAGCCGGTGGACCGTGGTGCGCGGCAGCACCCTGGAGGAGGGCGAGAGCCAGGGCCTGCCCGTCTGGAGCCGGCACGTGGGCGACCCGGTACTGGCCAGCAACCTGACACGCCGGGTGGACTTCGCGCTGTTCATGGTGGAAGCGCTCACCGACGACACGCTCGTCCGACAGGCCCCGGCGATCGTCGGCTGCCGAACCCCCAGCGCCCTCGCCCACACCGGCGGACCCCACGACCACCCCTAACTGGGTGCTGGCCTGGAGGAGCGGTGAGTTGGTCGGCGAGCGTCCGGGGGCGGTGGCCTGGGACGACGCACGCAACCGAGCCGCCCGGGCAGGCCGCGCTGCACGGCAGGCACGCCATGCCGCTGAGGCGGCGCGAGCCCGTGCCAAGCGCTTGACGACGTCACCTTCTCGGCAGTGAACGGCCGAGCTTGTGTACTCCATCGGCCGTTCTCTGCGGGGCGGTCGTGTTGGGCGAACGGGCGCGCGTCCTGCACGGTGCTGTGCTCACTGCCGAGGGCGGAGAAGTGCGAACGGGTGCGGGCGTGGTGGTTATGGAGAACGCGTTGGTCCGTGGCCGGGCGAAGTACCCGGTACTCCTGGGAGACGCGGTGCTGATCGGCCCGCACGCGCATATCAATGGAGCAGCTGTCGAAGACGAGGTCTTCGTGGCGACGGGTGTGTCGATGTTCCCCGGCGCCGTGGCCGGCGCGCGCTGCGAGTTGCGGATCAACAGCGTGCTGCACGTCAACTCAAGGCTGCGGCCGGACACTGTTGTCCCGATCGGCTGCAGCGACTCAGTCCGGCCCACCCGGGGCGGTAGCGGGACCTCCCCGGCGGCCCTGTCACTGCCTTGCGAGCCATTCGTCGAAGGTGGTCGGCGCGATGCGGGCGCCCTCGCCGGGCAGCAATACGTCACCGGCCATCTCCGGGCCGAGCACCGACGACCACGTCGGCACGAGCTTGACCGCGTGGCCGCGCGCGTCGTTGGTACGCCGGGCCATGTCCACCAGGTCCTGCAGATCCGGGCCGGCGACGTCGCGGTAACGCCCCTGCGGCGTGCCCGTGGCGATCTCGGCGAGAACATCGGCCACGTCCTCGGGCGCGATCGGCTGTACGAGCAGCGGTGGGATCGTGGCGACGCCGTCCTGCTCGGTCCAGCCCGTCACCGTCGCGGCGAAGTCGTGGAACTGGGTGGCCGGAACGATTGTCCACGGCACCGGGCCCTCGGTCACGAGGCGCTCCTGCTCCCGCTTGCCGGCGTAGTGCGCGTTGCCTGCAACACGATCGACCCCAACGATCGAGAGCAGCACATGATGACGGACCCCTGCCCGCTTCTCGGCAGCGAGCAGGTTCTGGGTGGCGGTGCCGAAGTACGCCACTGCCGCGTCCCGGTCCGCCCCCGTGTAGCTGGTGGCATCGACGACGGCCTCGACGCCCGTCAGGGCGGCGTCGAGGCCGTCGCCGGTGGTCAGGTCCACGCCGAGCGAGCGGCTGATGCGAACGACGTCGTGTGCTGCCCGCTCCAGGGCGGCGACGGTGAGGGTCCCGATGTTCCCGGTCGCGCCGGCAACGGCGATTCGCATAGTGATTCCGCCCTTCTCTCGTTCCGCCTCCGGGTACATCTTGGACTGGACGGACATCGAGGGAACGCCCGCCGCGCCCCGGACAGTCATCGCCATGGCGGGCAGCTGTCGTGGTAGATCGGTGATGGTCCGGGCCCGGCGACTGGCTCGACGCCGTGGCGAAGGGTGTCCGAATGGACCAGGGCCGCCGGGCCCATCCGCCGAATGTCCCGCGTCGGTTTGAGCGGTGGACGGACACGGTACGGACAGCTCCACAGTTCGATGCAAGGACGCAACCCCTTGGACCTGAAGCCCGAAGTCGTCGTGCTGCCCGTCTCCGACACGGACCGGACCAAGGCCTGCTACGAGAAGCCGGGCTTCCGCCGGGACCTCGGCGCGTACAAGAGGAGCCGGACATGAAGATCGTGTTGCTGGGCGCCACCGGCATGGTCGGCAGCCGTATCGCCGCCGAGGCCGTCGCCCGAGGCCACCAGGTGACGTGCGTCAGCCGCTCCGGTGAGGCTCCTGTCCCGGGCGTGGCTTCGACCGCCGCGGACGCGGCGGACACACCCCGGGTCGCCGCCCTCGCCGCCGGACACGACGCGGTCGCCTCCGCCCTGGTACCGCCGCGCGACGGCAGCGACCCGAGGGAGCCTTTCCTCGCCCTGAACCGAGCTGTGGTCGACGCCGTGCGCACCGCCAATGTCTCGCGGCTCGTCGTGGTCGGCGGTGCGGGCAGTCTGGAGGTGGCGCCCGGCGAGGCGCTGGTGGACCAGCCCGACTTCCCCGCCGACCTCCTCGGCGAAGCCCTCGCGCACCGCGACGTCCTCGCCTTCTACCGCACGGTCGGCGATCTCGACTGGACCTACGTGTCCCCGCCGGCCGAGATCGCCCCGGGCGAACGGACCGGCAACTTCCGCATCGGTGGCGACCAGCTGCTGAGCGACGCCGAGGGCCACAGCCGCATCAGCGCCGAGGACTACGCGGCCGCTTTCGTGGACGAACTCGAGAGCAGCGCACATCTGCGCACCCGGATCTCTGCCGCGTACTGAGCCAGGCCGCCAGGGGTTTCGGCAGAGCACGCGATCCGGCACGACGGAGCCCTCGCCCTTCCCGTCGGTCCACGGCTGCTGCCTCTCCTGACATTTCAAGTTCGGAAACACTCCACGTATCCCTGCCGGGACGCCTTGCGGCGTGGAAATCGGGTTGGCGGCTGTCCGTCGACGTCGGAAGTGCCTTGGGGGTTGATCCCGCGAATCAGTCTGACGCCCGAGCCGGCCGAGGGGTTGTGCACTGGTGCCGTGAGCACGCCGTGCAGAATCTCGTCGTCCCCTCCCGCTCCACGGGCAGCCGCCGCCTATCGGCACGTTCGGGGGAGTGAGGTGGGACGGGAGTCGGAACCCGAAGAGATCGGCAGAGCCGAGGACCTGATGGAACACGTGGCGGCGATCGACATCGTCGAGGCGTCGGGCATGGTCTCCATGCGCCTGCCGCTGGTCTGGCAGGTTCCCGTCGGCTCGGCATCCCTTGATACCGGCGGGTGGCTCTGTTCGCGAGAACGGACAGCACCGCTGAGGAGCCCGGAGTACCGGAGTGCCGAGGCCGCTGCTCGCGCTCGTGCCGTATGCGGCAATTTGGCGTGCTGGTGCGGCCGCCGGCCCGGTGGTGTCCGCGTTGCGGTCATGCCCCAGGGAAAGACTGTGCCCCCAGCCGGGCAGCCTTCGAGCCCGCGCACCCGCTCTTGTGAGGCAGAGACGGGGCGCCGCCGGACGATGCAAAAGTCGGCCGACCACGGGTGGTGTTGTGCTGTCGGACCGGATGGACGTTGCGCGTCCTGGTCCTGGAGCCTGCTGCCGGCAGGCCCACTTCATCATCAGGTCGTGGAGGCGTGGTGGCGTGGTGCGGTGGAGGTCGGGAACAGGAGGCGGGCGAGCCAGTCGGTGCGGGTGCGGCGGGCTGTGGCTGAGATGTGTGCCTGTGGGAACAGGGCGTCGAAGCCGTGGAAGCCGCCTGCCCAGACGTGGAGTTCGGCTTGGCCGCCGGCTGCCCAGATGCGGGTGGCGTAGTCGGTGTCCTCGTCGCGGAAGACCTCGGCGGAGCCGGTGTCGATGTAGGTGGTCGGCAGGCCCGAGAGGTCGTCGGCCAGCGCAGGTGAGACGTACGCGGGTATCTCCTCTTCGGTGAGGTCGCCGAGGACGGCGCGCCATCCGAACTCGTTCATCTCGCCGGTCCAGACGCCGGGCGCGCCGGAGTACTGGCGGCTGGAGGTGGTGGTGTTGCGGTGGTCGAGCATGGGGCAGACCAGCACCTGCGCGGCGATCGCCGGGGCGCCGAGATCGCGGGCCAGCAGGGTGACACCGGCGGCGAGGCCGCCGCCCGCGCTGGCGCCCGCGACGACGATCCGGCTGGGGTCGACACCCAGTTCGGTGGCGTGTCCGGCGACCCAGAGCAGTCCCTGGTAGCAGTCGTCGACCAGGGTGGTGCCGGTGGCCTCGGGGGCGAGTCGGTAGTCCACGGTGACCACGACCGCGCCGAACTGGTCGAGCCACTCCAGCGGGATGTCGAGCTGCGAGAAGCGGTCGCCCATGACCATCCCGCCGCCGTGGATCCAGTAGATGCAGGGTGCGGCGGGGGTGGTGCGATCGGTGTGCGCGGGGCTGAAGACCGACAGGGGGATCTGGGCACCGTCCTTGGCGGGCACGGTGATCTCGCGCTGGTCGATCTGCCGGTGTGCGAGGAGGGACTCGATGGGGGGCGAGGGGAATTGACGCAGTTGCGCGAGGACTTCCGCGTTGAGCCGGGACATGAGGGGCATGTCGGCCAGGAGTTCACGCAGTTCGGGGTCGATGGCGGGTCGTGCCGTGGTCATGGCGTTGCCTTTCGTGGGATGGTGCCGGACGGTCAGGAGAGAAATGCAGGCCGCTTCTGCAGCGGCCGGCCGGGGCTCAGAAGTCGGCCTTGCCGCGTACCGGGACGTAGTCGGTGTACTCGGGCTCCTTGGCCAGCAGCTCGTCGATCCGGGCCACGATGGTCTGGGCTGCCTCGCCCGCGAAGATGCGGTGGTGGTCCTTCTCGCTGGTCCAGCCCTCGGTGACGTGGACGACGTCGGGGTCGGACGCGGAACGGGAGACGAGGTAGACGACGCAGTGTTCGCTCGCGCCGGGGCTGCCCTCGTGCAGGCCGGTCAGCAGCAGGTCGACCAGCCGGTCGCCCATATGCGGCTTGGCGGTCAGGGTGGCGTTGAAGCCGTAGTTGGCGATCATGGCTTCCTTCTTCTCGGTGAGGGAGTGAGGTGACTCCATTCAACCGAGCTGACCTGCGGAAACGTTAGAACGATGCTCGCTCGCCCTTGCACGATCCTCGCGGGTGCGGGAGCGATGGCGCGGAACGGTGCTGCAATGGACGCATGTGCCTCGAAGAGCTCCGCACGCTGCTGGCCCGGCATGCCCGTCCCGACTGGACCACCGCCATCGACGGCGTACTCATCTCGAAGGTCGACCGGACGGATCCGCCGGCGCCCTCCATGTCCGGGACGGTGCTCGCGGTCATCGCCCAGGGCGCCAAACGCCTCGCGCTGGGCGACCGGGTCTACGAGTACGGCCCCGGGCAGTACCTGGTCGCATCCGTCGACCTGCCCGTCACGGGGCAGTTCACTCAGGTCGAACCCGGGCATCCGGCCCTCGGCTTCGGTCTCACGCTGGAACCGTCCGCCGTCGCCGAGTTGCTGTTGCAGGCCGGGCCCGGAGACATCCCCCGTGGCGGCGGAGGCGTTCCGTCGGGGATCGCCGTCAGCGACGCTTCAGCCGCGCTGCTCGATGCGGTGGTCCGGCTGCTGCGCCTACTCGACGAACCCCGCGACCTGGCCGTACTGGCACCGCTGGTCAAACGCGAGATCCTGTGGCGCCTGATCACCGGCGAGCAGGGGGCGACGGTTCGCCAACTCGGCCTGGCCGACAGTGGCCTGAGCCATGTGTCCCGGGCCGTGCGCTGGATCCGCGAGAACTATGCGGAGCCCTTCCGGGTGGAGGACGTGGCGCGGATGTCCGGCATGAGTGTCTCCGCGTTCTACCGCAACTTCCAGGCGGTGACCGCGATGAGCCCCATCCAGTTCCAGAAGCAGATCCGGCTGCAGGAGGCCCGCCTGCTGCTCGCCACCCACCCGGGCGACGTCACCGGGGTCGGCCGGCGCGTCGGCTACGACAACCTGTCGCAGTTCAGCAGGGAGTACCGTCGCCAGTTCGGCGCGCCCCCGAGCCTGGACGCGGCCCGCCTGCGGAAAACCGTACGCACCCCCGTGGGCATCCTGCCCTGAGCGGGCTGGCCATGCAGGAGGATCGTGCAAGGGGAAGCGAGGATAGTTCTACTGTTTCCGCAGGCCAGAGCGATTCAATGGGATCACCGGTTCTCCCGTGGAGCAGGAAAATGCCTGTCCATCCGCGGATCCCACCACATCGCAAAGGTCACAGCATGAAGACAGTTCTGATCACTGGCAGTTCCTCCGGATACGGGCGGGAGACCGCCCTCCACTTCCACTCGCAGGGGTGGAACGTCATCGCCACGATGCGCACCCCGCGTCCGGGCGTCCTTCCCGAGTCGGACCGGCTCCGCGTCGTCGAGCTCGACGTGACCGAGCCCGAGAGCATCGCCGCCGCGTTCGAGGCGGCCGGGCCCATCGACGTCCTGGTCAACAACGCGGGCGTCCCGTCGATCAGCGTGTTCGAGGGCACCCCCATGACGCACGTGCGGGAGGTTTTCGAGACCAACACGTTCGGCGTGATGGCGACGACCCAGGCGGTGCTGCCCCAGTTCCGCGAGCGCGGCTCCGGCGTGGTGGTCAACGTGACCTCCAGCGTGGTGCTGGGCCACATGCCGCTCTCGGCCATCTACAAGGCGAGCAAGATGGCCGTCGAGGGGTTCACCGCATCCCTCGCGCTCGAGCTCGCACCCTTCGGTGTGCAGGCGAAGACGGTTGAGCCGGGCGCCTGCCTGACGACGAACTTCGGGGCCAGGGCGACGAACGGCGCCTCGCCGGACGAGCTGGTCCCGACGCCCTACGCGGCCTTCGCGAAGAAGACCATGGACGGCTTCATGGCACAGGACGTGTTCACCAAGGAGAGCGACGTCGCCGAGACGGTGTGGCGAGCCGTGCACGACAGGACCGGCCAGCTGCGGTTCCCGGCCGGCCCCGACGCGGTCTGGCTCGCCCAGGTGAAGTGACCGACCAGCAGGCATGGTGACGCCGTACTGATGCCACGAGCCGGCCCCGAGCACACGCACGGGGCCGCCCCGCTCGATCTCGTAGTCCGCGTCGGGCGGCTGCTGCGCCGCCCCGACCAGGTGGCCTGCTCGCTGACGCGCACGCGAAGTTCGCCGGCAACTGCAGCTGGAAGACGACGCGCGCCTGGTGGAGCCGTCCGCACACGATGAGGATCTGCGCATCCTGGCCCGCCAACTGATGGACGCCACCGGCCCACAGCGCGGCCGTGCGGGACGTCCGCGGCACCGTGCCGGCCTCGGTGAAGGTCTCGTGCGCCCGGTGCAGCACTTGTCCGCGCTCGGCAGGGTCGGCCCGACGTGGCCTACCACAGGGCGATGCGCTGGGGAATCGTCGCTCAAGGGAGGGAGAAAGGGGCCGTGCCCGCTGCGCGGCGTCGCCGAACCATCCGGGAGACCGACGGCAGGCCCCACTCCGGCCGACGACGACCAGGACTGCCTTCCGGTCCAGGTGTCCGCTGAACGGACGGCCGTGACCGGATATAACCCTTGACGGGATGTCAACAACTGACTGAACATCAGGCGCACACAGCACCCGCACAGCTCTGGCACCACCGATCCAGGCATCGCTCGACTCCCCACATCGACGAGAAAGTGCGGCTCCCCACATGACGCATCCGAGATCCAGCCTGCCCAGGACCACCTCCAGATGTACGGCCGCCGTGGCCCTCGTGGCCGCGGCGGGTCTGCTCGCCGCCTCGCCCGCCTCCTCGGCCACGCCGGACCGGCCCCGGGCGGCTGCCGCCGACGCCGGGACCCTGGCGCCACCCGACATCCCGATCAGCAACGTCAAAGCGCACCTCACGCAGTTCCAGTCGATCGCCACCGCCAACGGCGGCAACCGGGCTCACGGCCGTACCGGCTACAAGGCCTCGATCGACTACGTGAAGGCCAAACTCGACGCGGCCGGATTCACCACCAGCGTCCAGCAGTTCACCTCCTCCGGCAGCACCGGGTACAACCTGATCGCCGACTGGCCCGGCGGGGACCCGGACCAGGTCCTCATGGCCGGCGCGCACCTCGACTCGGTCTCCTCCGGCGCCGGGATCAACGACAACGCATCCGGCTCCGCGGCCGTACTCGAGACGGCCCTCGCCGTCTCCCGCGCCCAGCTCCAGCCCACGAAGCACCTGCGGTTCGCCTGGTGGGGCGCCGAGGAACTGGGACTGGTCGGCAGCAGGTACTACGTGAACAACCTGACGGCCGACGACCGCGCCAGAGTTTCGGGGTACATCAACCTCGACATGGTCGGCTCCCCGAACCCGGGTTACTTCGTCTACGACGACGATCCGGCGATCGAGAAGGTCTTCAAGGACTGGTACGCGGGCATCGGCATACCGACCGAGACAGAGACGGAGGGCGACGGCCGCTCCGATCACGCGTCCTTCAAGAACGTCGGCATACCGGTCGGCGGCCTGTTCACCGGCGCCAGCCGTACGAAGACGGCGGCGCAGGCCGCCAAATGGGGCGGTACCTCCGGCCAGACGTTCGACCGGTGCTACCACTCCTCCTGTGACACGAGCACGAACATCAGCGACACCGCGCTCGACCGCAACAGCGACGCTCTCGCCCACGCGATCTGGACGCTGGGTACGACGGAGCCGCTGCCGCCCGGCGAGTCGTACGAGAACACCACCGACGTCGCCATCCCGGACAACGCGGCTGCGGTGACCTCGGCCCTCACCGTCTCCGGCCGCACGGGAAACGCGCCGACGGCGCTCCGGGTCGGGGTGGACATCAAGCACACCTGGCGCGGTGACCTGGTCGTCGACCTGCTGGCGCCGGACGGCACGGCCTACCGGCTGAAGAACTCCAGCAGCTCGGACTCCGCGGACAACGTCATCACCGCATACACCGTCGATACGTCCGCCGAGACGGCGAACGGAGCCTGGCAGTTGCGCGTGCAGGACGTCGCCTCGCAGGACACGGGCTACATCGACAGCTGGAAGCTGACCTTCTGACCGATCGGCTGCGTGTGCCGAGTGCCGCCGGCACACGCAGCCGATGTGGCCCTGAGGCCGCGACTTCGGGGCCTGGCCGGCTTTGGACCGGTTGGACCTGGCGGAAACCCGCGATCGGCGCGCATGGGTCACCGAAGCCTTTGGCGCAGTCTCGTGGCCAAGCGGACAGCTCCGAAGCGGGGCCGGCCGGAGACTGGGCGCTGTGGCCTGGGGTGGTGACTACTCATTCCGGGGAGGGGGAGCTGCCATCTCGGACGGCTCACGAGTGGCATGGCGCCCTCGAAAATTGTCGGGTACCCACGCCCACGTACAGTCAGGTTTTGGCCAGGCTCTTCGGGATCGCAGTGTCACGTGGCCCGGTCGAGTCTGTCCGGCGCACCGACCGTCGTCCCCGGGCCGGACCGGCCCGACGAGCCGGACGCCACGGGCAGGCCCGCGTCGAGGCCCGGCAGCAGCACCGGCTCCATTCGGACCCGTTCCTGACCGGCGAGATACCGCTCGAGCTCGGGCGGCCGGTAGCCCGCGTCCCCGTCGTAGCGTTCTTTGGCCGGCACGGCCAGGAACTCGCTCCCGTCGAGCCGGCCCTCGTCGTCCGCCGCCTGTCCGAGGGGCCGGTGCAGCGGCTTGGCCAGTCGGTACAGTGCCGTCCGCGAGGGGTGCAGCTTGCCCAGGGCGTCCGGCCGCACACGGAAGTCGATGCTCTCGTCCGGCTTCATCTCACTCGGCCCGGCCGCGCTGAGCGCCTCGGGGTCGAACTCCAGCCCGTATCTGCGGGCCTGGTCGACCATCCACAGCAGGGTGATGTCGGACAGCCCCGTCTCCTTGTGGCCACCACCGACATCGCAGTGCGACCCGGCGAACCACACCTGCTTCAGCTCCTGGCCCTGCGCGGCGGCGCCGGCCTGCTGGTGCCACAGCGTTGGCCGGAACGCCGAGCGTTGTTCGTCGATGGCCAGCGCATGGAAGGCCCCCATGACCCAGCTGCTCAGCTGGGTGTCGTGGAACGCCCAGCGGCGGTTGAACCGGTTCACGACCGGCTCGAGCCACCCGGGACCCGGAACCGGGATGCCCAGGGCACCCACCGTGTCCCATACGCCGATGAAGCGGATCTCTGTCTCGTGCGCGTACGAGCGGCGGAACAACGTGGAGGCCGCGCCGCTCGGCTTCTCGATCCGGTCGCGGTAGAGGGCCCACGCCTCCTTGACCCGGTCGGCGTGGTCCCGGCGCAGGATGCCGCAGTTGCGCACCAGGCCCGCAAGGCTGCGGGCCGTGAACGCGCCCCGGCTGAAACCGAAGAGGAACAGCTCGTCGTCGGGCTCGTACGTCTCGACGAGGAAGCGGTAGGCGTCGATGACGTTCCGGGACAGGCCCACGCCGAACGCGCCGCCGCGCAGGCGCTCCCACCGGTGGGTACCGACGCCCCTGTGGTAGTAGACACGCTGGTCCTTCCCGGCAGCGGACCCCGGGCGTACGGACAGAGCGACCTTGGTGACGTTGGTCTTGCTCGGCTGGTCGGCGAAGTTCCACGTTCCGTCGCAGCAGACGACCAGACGCTTGGCCATGACCATCCCTCCTCGCGAGAATGAAGGGCCGGTCCCGTCCCTCCCGGCGAGTCCGGAACACCCTGCCGCCGGCTGTCAGTCAGGTTTCCGTGAGGGAGGAGCATCCGCAGAGCCCGCGCGTGGTGAACGACGCCGCGTGAGTACCTTGTCCCGGTCCGCCCGCCGAGATGTGCCGTCCAACAGACACGAGTCCAATATTTGCACCGCTCCGCGGACCTCGCCATACGACGGTTGCGAGGGACTCGGAGACGGTGCGGGGCCGAACGGGGGGCGAGCGGGTGAGCGGGCGTGGCGGGGCGGTGGTCGTCAGGCGACGACCAAGAACAAGTCGGTCCGCTCGCCCAGTCGGCTGAGCGAGACTTTGCCGGGGATGCCATTGGCGTCGGCGCCTTCATTGGTGTGTGGTGCTGGTGGGCCGTGGGCCGTGGGCCCGGCTCGGGGATTCGAGCAGGGCTCGCGATCGTGCTGAGCACAGCGCCAACCTGCGGAGCCTACCTGGCCGTTGCGGTTCGAACACCCAGGGCGATCAACGCAGCTCCTGCCAGCCGACTCATCCCACGCCGGAACTGAGGGGTGTCGACCGCCCTGCGCGCCGCAGCGACCACCGACGTCCAGAACAGCAGCCAGACGAGGACGACAGCTATATGCGCGACCGCAAGCGCCGCGATCTGCGGTGCGAGCGGGCGGCCGGGGGCGAGGAACTGCGGGACGAGCGTGAGATAGACCGACGAGGCTTTCGGATTGAGGACGTTGGACCACAGACCCTGCCCGAATCCCCCGAGCCGGGCCCACGGCAAGCGCCATCGCACTTGGTCCGTCGGCTCGGGGCTGTGCTGCGCCGAACGCCATGTGATGACGCCCAACCAGATGAGATAGACAGCACCGAGAATCTTCACCACCGTCAATGCCCGGGCCGACGCCATGACCAAGGCCGACAGGCCAACCGCGGCGAACGCCGCGTGCACCAGCAACCCGCACACCGAGCCGAACGCGACGAGCACGCCATCACACCGCGAACCAGCGATCACCCTTTGAGTGACGAGGGTGAAGCTGGTCCCTGGGATCAACGTGAGAGGCGTGACCGCGAGCACGAATCCGAGTACTTGCTGCCACTGCACACCATGAGCCTGGACAACAATCCGCAGGCAGAGCGGACCTGAGAGGACGGGAAAGCGCGCCCCGAGGCACGCGTCGCGCTTACGGAGCCCGAACGCCCAGGTCAGATCAGCGGTGCGCGGCCGTACGGTGCCAGACGTACCGGGCCCACCAGCCCGTAGTTCTGGCGTTTTGCCACGCCGAAGACCGACGCGTTCGCCACCCGCAGGCGGTTCAGGAGCGTGGTCGCCACCTCCACCTCCACGGTGTTGGCGCCCCGCCGCAGGTACGGGCCCACATCGACCCGCGGCGTCAACTGGTCCGCCGGAGGCAGCCGGTGGCCGTTGACGGTGACGCGGAAGGTGTCGAAGACCTCTCCCAGGTCGAGGTACGCCCCGTATCCGCCCGTCCACGGTGCGCGCAGGTGCACGGTGGTGCGGTAGCGGCCGATGCCCGAGACGTCCTCCAGGCCCGGGACCGAGGGCCACGGGGCCAGGGCGTCGAGGACGAACGCGCGGCGCGGCTTCAGAGTCTGGGAGGGGCGAGCGCCCGGTTGCCAGTCCTCGACCGTCAGGGACCACCGCGTCAGCGGCATCGGCTCGGGCAGCCCGCCCAGGACGGTCTCGACGGTCCGGCCGTCGTGGAGGGTCGTACGGTACGTGCCCGGTCGGACGTCGCGGACCTCCAGACGGCCGCCCGCGTCCCGGAGCACCTGCGCCGCCTCGCTGTCGGCGGCGGACACGTAGGGGTGGTCGGCCCATGCGCCCGGCCGGACCAGGGCGACGATCGCGGTCGCGCCCGGCTCCAGGGTGACGCGCAGCCGGATCCGCCCGTCTTCCGTACGGGAGTACAAGGGGAGTGGTTCCACCGCGCCGGTCCAGGCGTCGAGGCGGTAGGGCACCGCGTCCCGCCGGCGCGTCGTGAGGGTGACGTCGTGGTCGACCCGGGCGTTGGCCGCGCCTTTGGTCACCGAGTCGGCGGCGAAGAAGAAGTAGTCGGCGTCCTCGTCGGCGCGATGGGCGTGGACCAGCCACGAGCGCTGGGCGTACTCCACGTCGCGCCGCAGACCCAGCGCCGTGATGGCCTCCGGCACGTACGGCCGGTCCGGCACGACGCGGACCTTCGGCAGGGCCAGCAGCTCGGCGAGCAGCACGCGCAGCCGTTCGTTGTCGCCGGGACCGGCGAGGCCCGGCACGTGGGCGTCCGACCAGTCGCCGATGACGATGAGCGGCAGGCCGGCCTTCGCGTAGCCGATGAGCTTCTCGGCGACGTCGATCTGCATCGTGCGGTCCTTGCCGCTCAGCACGTCGCCCTCGATGACGAGTGCCTTGAACGCCGGGCCCTGCGGGGCGAGCCGCCCGTCGCGCACCTTCGCGGACGGCAGGTCGAGCAGCCGCGGGCTGAGGAAGAGGTGCGTCCAGCCCACGGGCACGCCTTCCGCGGTGAACCACGGTGCCCCGAGGCCGGTTCCGGCAGGGCCCTTCTGCCGCAGAATGCCGATGTCGGCCTTGTTGACGCCGGTCTGGAGGATCAGCTGGGTACGGCTCAAGTACCCGGCGATGTCGGATACATGGCCCCAGGTCGGCTGCCGCGGTCCCCACGCCTCGCCGTACCCGGCGCCGCCGTTGTACGGCGAGAACGCGGCGAACCCCGGCCAGGCCGCACCGGGCGCCTCGGCGTAGGCGAAGCCGTGGAAGACGGCCTGGTTGACCCCGGCCGCGTACTGCGTGACGAGCTTGCGCAGTGTGGCGTCCCAGGTCGTGGCGTAGGCGCCGCCCGCGGTTGCGCCCGCCTCGTTGGAGAGGACGCGCTTGCCGCCCATGTCCCGGCCGCCGGCCAGGCAGCGGAAGTCGTCGGGGTTCTTGAAGCCGAGCGACTCGCCCTCGGAGACGTCGAGCACGGCGGCCGACCAGACGGAGTCGGTGCCCGGGCCGTACGGCTGGACGCGCAGCCGGAGGCCGAGCCGGTGGGCCCACTCCTGGAAGGGCTTCAGGTGGTACTCGACGTACAGCACGGTGAGGACTTCGATGACATCGCGGCGGACCGCCTTGTCGATCTCCGGGCCGAAGGCGTGCACCGGGTCCTCGTCGCGCTCGACGACGGTCGCGAGGTACGGCAGCAGGGAGTAGCCCATGCGCTTTTCGAACTCGGCCGGCAGCGCGGGTGTCCACATCGTCTCGTCCGTCTCGAGCTCGATGGAGTCCTCGAAGAGGGCGCCGCCCGTCTCGCGCAGCAGCTTGCGGGTGCTCGGCGGGAGGAGGTGCCGCTCCCAGAAGTCGATGGCGGCGCGGGTGCCTTCGGCGCTGAAGTGGTCGATGACGTAGGAGAGCGGGTCGGTGTGGTGCGGCCCCTCGGGGCGCTGGCCGGAACCGCGCTCCCAGTAGGCGATGACGAGCCAGGCGCCGCCGTCGTCGGGAGCCGTCCAGCGGAGCTCGCCGTCGGCGACGGCGCCGGTGATGTCGGTGACCGTGGTCCGGTCCAGCAGCACGGGCCGGGCGGCGGCGTCGGTGATCCGGATTGCCTGGACCAGCTTCAGCTCCTGCTTCGTGACGCCTTCGGCGGGCGGGGTGCCGGGAGCCGGGGGCGCGCCGGTCCAGCTCTGGCCCGCGGTGAGCGTGACGGTGCCGTGCGCGAGCTCCTTGACGGCGGCCGGGCTGTCGGGAGTGAGGGAGGGGACGGAGTTCGGCCACGCGGGTCCCAGCGTCAGGTCGACGGTGATGTCCCGCTTCTTCGCCTGCCGCAGGGCCGCTTCGACCGCTCTGACCCAGGCGGGGGTTCCCCAGCCGTAGCGGACCGGGTCGATCGTCTCGCCGCCCCGCATGCTGTGGGTGACGGCGGCGATTTCGACACCGCCGAAGCCGGCGGCAGCGATCTGGTCGATCTCGCGGGCGATCTCGTCGGTGTCCACCAGGGCGTCGGGCCACCACCAGCGGAACTTCGGGCGCACGGCGGAGCCAGGGGCGGCGAAGGCGCGCGGTACGGCACCCCGTACGCCCGGCGAGGGGGCGTGCCCGGCGGACGGTGCCGCGTCCGCGTCCGCGGCCGTGCCCCAGGACAGGGCCATCGCCGCACCGGCCGCGGCCCCCATCTTCAGCAGCGCTCTCCGCCGCAGGCTCATGCCCGCCCCCTCGCTGTGCACTGTTCTGCGCACTTCCGGTTTGAACGATTCAAGAAATCTGGCGGAAACATACGGGCACGGGTGCATCGCGACAAGGGGTTGGGCTCCTTCTCGCGGACTTTCCGTTCAAGCAGGCCCCTTGACCGGGCTCACCGTGCGGCCCCAGAGTGACCGTCAGCTCTGCGAAACGTTTCAATCACGTTGCCCGAAGGAGCTCCATCCCGATGCCCCCAAATCCGCTGACGCGGCGTCACTTCATCGCGGGCACAGGTGCCGTCACCACAGCTGCCGCCCTGGGATCCGCAGATACGGCCACCGCCGCACCCACTGACACGAGACACACCTTCCGTCGCCCGATGCTGTCCCCGTTCCCACTGAGCGCCATCACGCTCCTCGACAGCCCGTTTCGCGCCAACATGCGCCGCACCAGCGCCTATCTGCTCGCCGTCGACCCCGACCGGCTGCTGCACACCTTCCGCACCAACGTCGGTCTGCCCTCCGCGGCCGAGCCGTGCGGCGGCTGGGAGTCGCCGACGGTGCTGCTGCGCGGCCACACCACGGGGCATCTGCTCTCCGGTCTGTCCATCGCTCACGCCCATACCGGCGACGAGGCCTACGCCGCCAAGGCCCGCCGGATCGTCGCCTCGCTCGCCGAGTGCCAGGCGGCCTCGCCCGCCGCCGGATACGGGCCCGGCTACCTCTCCGCCTTCCCCGAGCAGGTCTTCGACCAGCTGGAGGCCGGGGGCAAGCCCTGGGCGCCGTACTACACGATCCACAAGAGCATGGCCGGGCTGCTCGACTGCCACCAACTCATCGGCAGCGCACAGGCGCTGGACGTGCTGCGCGCCATGGCCGCCTGGGCGGAGCGGCGCACCGCCGCGCTGCCGTACGCCACGATGCAGTCGGTGCTCAAGGTCGAGTTCGGCGGCATGAACGACGTGCTCGCGCGGCTCCACCAGGTCACGGGAGACCCGGCCCATCTGCGCACCGCACGCCGCTTCGACCACGAGGAGGTGTTCGGGCCGCTCGCGGCGGGTCGTGACGAGCTCGCCGGGCGGCACGCCAACACCGAGATCCCGAAGATGGTCGGCGCGGTCCACGAGTACGAGGCCACCGGCGACGAGCGCTACCTGCGGCTCGCCGAGTACTTCTGGCACACGGTCGTGCGCGACCACTCGTACGTCATCGGCGGCAACTCCAACCAGGAGTTCTTCGGCCCGCCCGGAGAGATCGTCAGCAGGCTCTCCGAGGACACCTGCGAGAACTGCAACAGCTACAACATGCTCAAGCTGGGCCGGCAGCTCTTCCTGCACGACCCGGGCACGGCCGCCTACATGGACCACTACGAGTGGACCCTGCTCAACCAGATGCTCGGCGAGCAGGACCCCGACTCCGCCCACGGCTACGTCACCTACTACACCGGGTTGTGGGCCGGTTCGCAGCGGCAGCCCAAAGGAGGCCTCGGTGCCGCGCCCGGCAGCTACAGCAGCGACTACGACAACTTCTCCTGCGACCACGGCACGGCGCTGGAGACCCAGACGAAGTTCGCTGACACCGTCTACGCGCACAGGCGCGACACCCTGTACGTCAACCTCTTCATCCCGTCCGAGGTCCGCTGGGACGAACGCGGTGTGACACTCCGTCAAGAGACTCGCTACCCGGACGCCGAGACCGTTCGTCTCACCGTCGTCCGGGGAGGCGGCCGCTTCGCGCTGAGGGTGCGCATCCCCGGCTGGCTCTCCGGGCGGGCGGCGATACGGGTGAACGGCCGCACGACGGACGCCGGCGCCCGCCCGGGCCGCTACGCGGTCCTCGAACGGCACTGGCGCACCGGTGACACCGTCGAACTCACGCTGCCGATGGAGCTGGTCCGCCGCCCCGCACCCGACAACCCGCACGTCCAGGCGGTGACCTACGGGCCGGTGGTGCTGGCCGGGGCGTACGGAGAGGTCGAGTCGCCCACGATCCCCGCCCTCGACCCCGCATCGGTCCGCAAGGTCCGCGGGGAGCAGCTGGAGTTCACGGCCGTGGCCGAGGGAGCCGCGGTGCCGCTGCTGCCGTTCCACCGGGTGCACCACCAGCGCTACAACGTCTACTTCGCCGTGCCCCCGCGCCTGCGCCCACCGCGCGAGGTCGCCCGTTTCACCCTCGACGGCGTCGGCGCCGACGCCACCGGGACGTTCCCGGCCGCGACCCTCGCCGGGGGCGCGCAGTGGACGCCGGACGGCGTCCGGCTCGACGGTGTCGACGGCCATGTCGCTCTGCCGCCGGGCCTGATCACCGGACTGACCGAGCTGACCGTCAGCGCGTGGGTGCGGATCGACACGCTCACCAACTCGGCCCGGGTCTTCGACCTCGGCTTCCACAAGAGCACGTACTTCTTCCTCACCCCGCGCACCGGCTCGGGCCGCGCCCGCGCCGCCCTGAAGATCTCCGGCATGGACGGCGAGGACGTCATCGACGCTCCGGGCCCCCTGCCGCAGGGCCGCTGGACCCACGTCGCCGTCACGCTCGCCGGCGGCCGCGTCGGGCGTACGGGCGGCGGTAGGGGAGTGCTGTACGTCGACGGGACCGAGGCCGGCCGGAACGACGCGCTCGTGATGAGCCCGCTGCTGCTCGGCGCCACCACCCGGAACCACCTGGGGCGTTCGCAGAACGCCACGCACCCGTACCTGCACGGCGCGGTCCGCGACTTTCGGGTCCTCAACCGCGCCCTGTCCCCGGCGGAGATCGGCGCCCTGGCCCGCCCCTGAATCCGTCTCCCCTTTTCCTGCCGCTGAGGAGCGAGTCCTCCCATGCCCATGTCCCTTCCCCCGCCCGAATCCGAGCTGTCCAGACGGAACTTCGTCGTCGCCGCCGGAGTGGCCGCCGCCGCGATCGGCGGCGCGCTCCCGGCACCGCCCTGGCTGCCCCCGCCGCCGGGTCCGCCGGCTTCAGCTCCGCCGCCTTCGCCGACCCCCGCCGCGACTCCCGCCCCACCGTCTACTGGTACTGGAACGGCCCCGTCACCCACGAGCTCGTCGACACCCAACTCGCCGACCTGCGCGCCAAGGGGATGTACGAGGTCGTCCTCTTCCCTTACGACAACGCCGACATGAAGCCCGTCTTCTTCAGCGAGGAGTGGTTCGACGTCGTCGGCCACGTGCTGGCGGAGGCCGAACGCACCAGCATGCGGGTGTGGATCTTCAACGACAACCACTTCCCCAGCGGACGGGCCGCCTACCTCGTCGCCCAGGGCGGCACCGTCGGCTCCCGCACCTACGCCCCGCGCCCCGAGCTGCGGCTGAAGGGCCTGTGGCGGTCCACGGCCGTCGTCGAGGGACCGGCACGCGTCGACCTGCGGCAGACCACGGGCGTCGCGGTCGCCTCCGGCCGACTCGTCGCCGACGCGGCCGTGCTCGCCGGGGCCGCCGTGCTGCGCGGGGGAGGAGAGTGGACGGATTACGACGTCATCGGTAACGCCAAGACGGAGACCGGATCCGTGGGGCTCGTCGTGAGGGCGTCCGCATCGGGTGACGACGGTTACGCGGTGGAGTTCGACCGGACCGGTGTCGTCACCATCTCCCGGCTGACGGGCGGCAGTTCGCAGCAGCTCGCCAGGAGCAGCCGCACCGACGGCTTCAACCGCACCAAGTTCCACACTCTCGCCGTCACCGCCCGCGGTGCCACGCTCTCCGTCACCCTCGACGGCAAGGACAAGGGCACCGTCACCGACGACGCGCACCAGCGCGGCGGTGTCGGCGTCCGGGCCGTCGACGGGCAGCGCGCCCTGTGGGAGGACCTGACCGTCACGGCCGCCGACGGCAGCCCCCGCTACGCCACGGCCTTCGACGACCCGGCATCGGCCGGTGACTTCCACACCCGTACGATCCCGGCGGCCGCCGCCGCACCGGTCGCCGGGGCCGCGCGTCCCGCCGGCCTCGCCGACGCCGTCGCACTCGTCGAGCTCACCGGCGACCTGGAGGCCGGGCGGGCCTGGCAGGTGCCCGAGGGCCGCTGGCAGATCGACCTCTTCGGCGGCGCCACGCTCATCGACGACACCCAGGGCTACACGCGCGCCTATCTCGACCTGCTCGACGACGAGCCGGTCGAGCTGATGCTCGACATGGTCCCCGGCGAGTACCACCGCCGCTTCGGCCGCCACTTCGGCACCGTCGTGCCCGGCTTCTGGGACGACGAGCCGTTCATCGCCTCCGCCGGACCGCACCCCTTCAAGCGGCTGCCCTGGTCGCCCACGCTCGCCGCCGCCCTGCACGAGGTCGGCGCCGAGCCCGGCAAGGCCTACACGAGCAGCTTCGACGACCTCGGCACGGCAGGGCAGATCCTGCGCGGCCGCTACTGGCGGGCCGTGTCCAACCGCTTCTCCCGGTACTTCGAGAAGCAGGCCCACTGGTACGCCGACCGGCGCGTCCGGCTGATCACCAATCCGCTCTACGACGAGACGGGCCCCGCCAAGCGCATCCTCTCCACCGGTGATCTGCACAAGGCCAACCAGTGGGCGCAGATCCCCGGCGGCGACGTCATCACCGGCGAGTACGTGGCGGGGGAGCCCACCATGGACCCGCGCAACCCGGCGTCGGTGGCCCACCAGACCGGCCGCGAGCGGGTGGTGATCGAGGCCTTCGGCAACATGGGCTGGCAGGTGGCGCCCGAGTTCGTGCACGCGCTGCTCGGCGCGTTCGCGACCCGCGGCTGCAACCTCACCGTGCTGCACGCGCTGTGGACCGACGAAGCCAAGGTCTACTTCCCACCGCCGTTCGGCCCCCGGGCCCCCTGGTGGTGGGCGATGCGCCCGATCGCCGACTGGACCGGCCGCGTCATGGAGCTCGCCCGTGGCACCTCGGCCGCCCGCAGCGCCCTCCTCCAGCCGCAGCGCGCCGCCGAGCAGCTGACCGGCACCGAACGGCAGGGCGAGGTCGACGACGCCTTCGCCGCGGCGGCCTACGCCCTGGAGAGCGCCCAGGTCGACTTCGACCTCCTCCACGAGGGAGCGCTCGCGGGCGATCCCGAACTGCTGCTCCACGCCCGCCTCCACGACGACCGGCTGGCCGTCGGCCGGGCCCGCTACGACCTGGTGGTGCTGCCCGAGACCCCCGTCCTGGAGGCGGAAGCCGTCCGCGCCCTGGCCCGTTTCGCCCGCGCCGGAGGCACCGTGGTGGCCGTCGGCGCGCTGCCGGAGCGGGAGGCGGACGGCCATGACGACGACCTGCGGCGCGCCCTGGACGACCTGTTCGGACACCGTCGCGCCCTCCGCGTGCCGGCCGCCGGTGAACTCGGCGCGGTCACCCGGGAGTTCGCTGCGGCACGCCTGGAGCCGGCGGCGCCCGCCGTGCGCGTCCTGCGCACCACGCGCGGCAGCGACATCGCCTTCCTGTTCAACAACGAGAGCGCCACACCCGTCGACACCTGGGCCACGCTGCCGGCCCGTGGCACGCCGGAGTGGTGGGACCCGGAGGAGGGAACGGCCGTGCCCGCGCCCATGTACCGCGCGCAACGGGACGGCGTGGCCGTGCCGTTGAAGCTCGGGCCGTACCGGACAGTGGGCGTCGTCTTCCGCCACCCCGCCCCGGAGCCCCCGCACCTCACCGACGCCGGAAGCCTGCCCGTCACCTCCGTCACCGCCCGCCGGGGCGCACTGCGCGTCGAGGCCCTGGCCGAGAACCCCGGCAGCCACACCCTCACCGGCACCGACGGCCGGCGCACCTACCGCGCCACCGTCCGCGTCACCGACCCGCTGGAGCCGATCCCGCTCGACGGCGACTGGACCCTCACCCTCCACCAGGACGGTGCCCAACCCGTCGTACGCCCGCTCGGCAGCTGGAGCGACATCGCCCGGCTCTTCTCCGGCAGCGCCACCTACACCAAGGCGATCACCCTCGACGCGGCAGCCCTCGAGAGCCGCCGCCTCCACCTCGACCTCGGCACCGTCCGCGAGGTCGCCCAGGTCACGGTCAACGGCACGGCCCTGCCGCCCGCCCTGTGGACCCCCTACGTCGTCGACGTCACCGACGCGCTGCGCCCCGGGACCAACCACATCGCCGTGCGCGTCTCCAACACCCTCTCCAACGAACGCAACAAGCCCCTGCCCTCCGGGCTGCTCGGCCCGGTGTTCCTGCGCCCACGCCGCCCCGTCACCGCCGACCTGCACTGACCCGCAATCCCGTATGGAGACCGGTATGAGTCCACTCGCCAGACCTGCGCTGATCCTTGCCACCGGGCTGACCGCGCTGGTCACCGTCGTGCCGTCGGCCCTGCCCGCCTCCGCCTCGCAGGGCGGCAGCGCCCGGGCCACCGCACTGCGCACCCAGCACCTGCGCAGCGCCCTCGGCATCGACGACACCACCCCCGACCTGACCTGGCAGCCGGCCGGCCGCGGCCGGAACGTCCTCCAGAGCGCCTACCGCGTCCAGGCCGCCACCAGCAGGAAAAAGCTGGAACAGGGACGCCCCGACCTGTGGGACTCCGGAAAGGTCCGCTCCGCCGAGCCGCACGCCGTCTACGCGGGCCGGGCACTGGGCTCGCGCGACCGGGTCCACTGGCGCGTCCAGCTGTGGTCCGGGACCCGCGTCTCGCAGTGGAGCGACATCGCCGTCTTCGAGACGGGCCTGACCCGCGCCCAGGACTGGTCCGCGCAGTGGATCACCCACGACGCGTGGCGGCTGAGCGAGCACCAGCTCGAACCCGTCGTCATCACCCTGCCGAGGACGACCGCCCGTCACGTCCGGCTCGACGTCACCAAGCTGGGCCTGCCGCTCGACGGAGCCCGGCGCCTGCAGCTCGGCGAGATCGAGATCCGCGACTCGGCCGCGCCGGACGTGAACCACGCGCAGGGCGCCGCCGTCACCGCCTCCGAGACCGAAACCGTGCGCAAGATCTGGGAGCCCGCGCTCGCCGTCGACGGACTCACCAACAGCGCCCTCGACCGGGCCGCCGGCTACACGAGCCCGAAGCACACCGGCCCCGACGTGTCCTCGTCCCCGGTCACGCTCACCCTCGATCTCAAGGCCGCCAAGTCCTTCGACCAGGTCCTGCTCTACCCGCGCGCCGACGTTCTCACCGGCGACGGCCGGGTGCCCCACTTCCCCGTCGACTACACGGTGTCCACATCCGACGCGGCCGAGGGGCCATGGACCAGGGCGGCGAAGATCACCGGACAGCAGGCGCCCAAGCCCTATCTGCCGTCCGGCCTCCCCCTCTTCACCAAGGACTTCACCCTCCCCAAGGGCACCCGCAGCGCCCGCCTCTACACGGCGGGGCTCGGCATCCACGAGGCGCGCATCAACGGCAAGCCCGTCGGGGACGCCGTCCTCGAGCCCGCCAACACCGACTTCCGCGACCGCGTGCAGTACGCCACGTACGACGTCACCGAGCGGCTGCGGCGCGGCGGCAACACCCTCGCCGTCGCGCTCGGCAACGGCATCTCCAACGTGGTGAGCACCGCCGACCGCTACCGCAAGCTGTACGGCAACATCAGCGATCCCAAGCTCGTCGCCCAGCTGGAGATCACCCTCGACGACGGCACCGTCCGCCGCATCGCCAGCGGCACGGACTGGCGCACCACCCTCGGCCCGACGACCTCGTCCAACTGGTACGGCGGCGAGGACTACGACGCCCGCCGGGAGATTCCCGGCTGGGACAAGCCCGGACGCGACCGCTCCGCCTGGCCTTCGGCCGTCGCCCTCGGACGCCCCGGCACTGCGGAGGAACCGGCCGTCCTCAGCGCCCGCGAGACCGAACCGGTCCGGGTGATGGAGACCCTGAACGGCACCGAGGTGGCGGGCGCCGAGGGCAGCCGCGTCTTCGACCTCGGCCGCAACATCGCCGGCTGGCCGGAGATCACCGTCACCGCCCCCGCGGGCACCACCGTGCGCATCCTGCCCGCCGAGAGCCTGAAGGACGGCCACGCCTTCCAGTCCATCAGCAACGTCGGCGCACCCCTGTGGGACAGCTACACCACCAAGGGCGGGGGCCGTGCGGAGACCTGGCACCCGACCTTCAGCTACCACGGCTTCCGCTACCTGGAGCTGCAGGGCCTCCCGGCCGGCGCCACCGTCTCCGTACGCGGCAAGGTCCTGCACACCGACAACGCCTCAGCCGGCAGCTTCACCAGCTCCAACAAGCTGATCAACGGCATCCACGGGCTCGTCCGCCGCGCCGTGCAGGGCAACATGATGAGCGTCCTCACCGACTGCCCCAGCCGCGAGAAGCTCGGCTGGCTGGAGCAGAACCAGCTCGTCTTCCCCACTCTCGCAGCCAACTACGACATGCGGGCGTACCTGAGGAAGATCGTCCGCGACATGGCCGACGCGCAGACACCCGAGGGCCTGATCCCGAGCACCGTCCCCGACTACGTCGAACTCGCCGGCGGCTACCGCAACGACGCCAACTGGGGAGGCGCCTTCGTCCTCGTGCCCTGGCAGCTGTACACCACCTACGGCGACGAGGAGACGCTGCGCACCTACTACCCGCGGATGAAGCAGTACGTGACCTTCCTGGAGCAGAAGGTCTCCGGCGGCATCCTCGACTACGGTCTCGGCGACTGGATCACCCCCGACCGCACCTTCCCGCGCGCGGTGGCGGGCACGTACGGCTACTGGCGCGTCGTCGACGGCCTCAGCCGGATCGCAAAGGTGCTCGGTGAGGACGCCGACGCCGCGCTCTACCGGCAGAAGGCGGACACCAGTGCCAAGGCGCTGTCGGACCGGTACTACGACCCGGCCACTGGCACCTTCGGCGGCGGAGGCCACGGCGCGCAGGCGCTCGCCCTCGACATGGGAGCCGTGCCCGAAGGCGAACGGGCCCGGCTGCTCGACCACTTCACGCAGTCGGTCGTGGCCGCGGACCACCATCTGATCCTCGGCGAGATCTCGCTGCCCGCGGCGATCCGCGTGCTGTCCGAGGCGGGCCGCGACGACATCGTGTACCGGATCGCCACGCAGACGACCAGCCCCAGCTACGGCTACCAGGTCCTCGCCGGCAACACCACGCTGGGCGAGACCTGGGACGGCGGCCCGGGCCAGTCCCAGAACCACTTCATGCTCGGCGCGATCGACGCCTGGTTCACCGGCCGCCTCGCCGGGATCCAGCAGCGTCCGGGCTCCGTCGGCTACCGCGAACTGCTCATCGCCCCGGCGGTGGTGGGCGATCTGGCCTCGGCGGCCGGCTCGTACACCACCCCGTACGGAACGGTCCGCACGAAGTGGTCGCGTGAGGGTTCCGCCTTCCGCCTGGAGACCACGGTCCCGGCCGGGACGACCGCCGAGATACGCGTACCGGTCAGCTCCGGCACGGTCCGCGCCGACGGCGATGCGCGTCTGCTGCGTACGGAGAACGGAACGGCCGTGTACGAAGTCGGTTCCGGTACGTGGACGTTCGCCTCGACGTTCGCGCCGGACGGGAGCTGAACCCACCAGCCACTTCTACGTCGGCAGGACCTCCCAGGGAGCCCGCGAGGCGCTCTACCCCTACTCCTGGGAGTACCTGAGGCCCAAGATCCCCGGCGGACGCGGCTGGCTCATCGGCCCCGACGAGTTCGCGGCCGTCTCCAGCCCGTACGGCGCCCTCTTGGCCGGAAGCCCGCAGGAAGCCATCGACAAGACCCTCACGGAACACGAACTCCTGGGCACTGACCGTTTCATGGGCCGGATCGACTTCGGCGGCGTGCCCGCCGCCATGGTCAACGACTCCATCGAACTCCTCGCCACCGAAGTCGCCCCCCGCCATCCGCAAGGAGACCCGCGGGCGGTGAACGGCATGCGACGACGGCGCCCGCCTCCTCCACGGATATCCCCGGGACCGGGTACGCCTGCCGCGGCACTAGCCTGCTGCCATGCGAAGCCTGATCGTGCGAGATTCAGGGCGAAGCGCGAACTCGGGCCACACATCCGGTCCACAGGCCCGTGAGCCAAGCCCGTGCTGGGCCGCATCGATGATCAGGTGACTCGTCGTGGCATCAGGAAGCTCAAAGGGGTGTCCGGCTTGTGCGATCTGCTGGGGGGTGTGGCGGCTGAGCGTGAAGCCGGGGCGGCGTCCGTGCGTGTCGGGGACGGCCACGATGTGCAGCACCTTGATGTTGCCACTCGTCAGCGTCAGCCGACGCAGTTGAGAGCGGTGCCCCGTCTCCTGGGGGCGCGCGTAGTCGACCGAGAGGTCCCCGATGGAGGAGGAGAAACGGCCCGTGCGTGCCGCACGGAGGCTGTCGGGGTAGGACTCGAGGGGTCCCAGGCCGAACCACTCGGCGCCGTCGACGGGAGCCGTCCCGTCGGGAAGGTCGAAACGGACCCCGATCCGGGGCCACACTGTCCGCCAGCCGCTCGAAGGCTCGATCTCCACGCGCAGTTCCAGTTCGTCGTCCACGAGTGACCACACGGACTCCACCATCACCGACAGGGCGGAGTCGGCCGCGGAGACTTTGTCGGTGGTGCGGAGGGCTTCCGCGGCGCGCTCCACCGATATGCGTCGCGTGGCCAGCCGGTGGAGACCGTCGCGACGCCACAGGTCGGCGCTGGACACCCCGGCGATGCTGGCGTCGCTCTCCTCGACTCCGTCGGACGGGCTTTCGTCGTTGTCGGTCGGCGCACGGAACAATTCCAGCCGTGGACCCGTCACAGCCCGGTCGGCGAGGCGGACGAGGGATCCGTTGGCGAACTCGGCGATCCCGAGCGTCAGCGTGCCCTCGTCCGGGTGCCAACCGGTCCGGAGCCGGACAGCAGGAACGGGACGACGTATGGAACGGTCCAGTTGGGCAGTTGCGATCACATGCCCTGCGGGTGCCCAAGGGGTTCCAGCGGCCAGCACCGCGTCGATCGTGAGCCATGTTTCGGCGTCCGGGGACACCGGGATCTGGGGCAGCGGGACCCACCACGACCCGCCCGCCGGGACGACGGGGACCTCCAAGTCCCCGGAATCCACGGGTGTTCCGTCGTGCTCGACGCGCCAGCGGAAGCGCAGGTCGGATGTATCGGCCGAGTGCCGCAGGTTCGTGATCGCGACTGTGTCACCGTCGAAGACGAAACGGACCGGCTGTACAACTGCCTTGTACTCGTGGAGGCTGGGCGTCGGGACGTCGTTGCTCAACAGCATGCCGTCCATCACGAAGTTGCCGTCGTGCACGACCTCTCCGAAGTCGCCGCCGTAGGCGTAGTACGGCGTCCCGTCCGGGGCCGTGGTCAGGATGCCGTGATCGCGCCACTCCCAGACGAAGCCGCCGTGCAGCCGCGGATACTGATGTACCAGCGCCTCGTACTGGTCGAGCGCTCCTGGCCCGTTGCCCATCGCGTGGGCGTACTCGCAGAGCAGGAACGGCTTGGTGCGCTGCCGGGTGCTTTGTGCGGGAGTGCAGTTCATCAGTGCCGAGCGTGCGCCGTCGGTGCCGATCTGCTCGGTCTCCGGCACCGACGTGTACATGCGCGAGTAGATGTCGGTGTACTCGCCGGTGTAGTCACCTTCGTAGTGCACGGGGCGTCCGGCGTCGCGGGCGTGAACCCACGCCGACATGGCGGCGAGGTTGCTGCCGGTTCCCGCTTCGTTGCCGAGCGACCAGATGACGATGCTGGGATGGTTCTTGTCGCGTTCGACGGTGCGTTGGATGCGGTCCAGATATGCCGCGCGCCACGCCGGGTCGTCGCTCGGATTGCCGGCCCAGCCGACCTTGTCGAAGCCGTGCGTCTCGAGATCGCATTCGAGGACGACCCAGAATCCGAGTTCGTCGGCGAGTTCGAGCAGTCGGGGATGCGGTGGGTAGTGGCTGGTGCGGATCGCGTTCACGTTGAACCGCTTCATACGGGCCAGGTCCTCGCGGGCGTGCTTCTCGTCGAAGACGCGGCCGCGCTGGGGATGGGTCTCGTGGCGGTTCACCCCGTAGAACACCACGCGACGGCCGTTGACC
Organism: Streptomyces sp. F001; assembly: GCF_004187715.1. Taxonomy (GTDB): domain Bacteria; phylum Actinomycetota; class Actinomycetes; order Streptomycetales; family Streptomycetaceae; genus Streptomyces; species Streptomyces flavusporus. The sequence continues at coordinate 785,103 of NZ_QZWF01000002.1, forward strand.
AGGAACCGGTCGCCGCGGATCTCGACCGTGCGGAAACCCACACGCAGGGCGATGCTCTCTGCGGCCGTTGACACGGTGGCGTCGTACAGGCGCGGCTGCTCGGCCGACCAGGGCTCCACGCCGGCGACGTCGAGGGGGGCCACGTCGGCCGCCGTCGCCCAGACCTGCTCGATGCCGAGTTCGGCGATGCGTAGGGTGACGGGGAACGCCGCCGCATCGGCGGTGACCTCCGGGTCGATGCGCCCGTGCCCGTCGTCGAAACCAGTGCGCAGCCAGACGTCCTCAATGCCTCCGGTCGGTCGGGCCATCAGAGTGACGTCGCGGAAGATGCCTGGCAGCCACCACTGGTCCTGGTCCTCGACGTAACTTGCCGCCGACCACTGGTGCACCCGCACAGCGACGACGTTGTCGCCCGGGCGCACCACGGACGTGACGTCGAATTCGTGGGCGAGCCGGCTGCCACTGGCGCTGCCGGTCTCGACGCCGTTCACCCACACCTTGAACAGCGACTCGACACCGTCGAACCGCAGGACGACACGGTCGGCATCGGACCAGTCGATGGGCATGTCGAAGTGACGGCGGTAGTCGCCAGTGGGGTTCTCGTCCGGGACGTGCGGCGGGTCGATCGGGAACGGGAACTGAATGTTGGTGTAGATCGGTCGGCCATAGGCTCCGTCGCCCTGGAGCACCCAGTGGGAGGGCACGGGGATGCTGTCCCAGCCGTGGTCGTCGAAGCCTTCGGTCGCAAAGCCCTCCGCCACCGACGCCGTGGGCGACAGACGAAAACGCCAAAGCCCGTTCAGCGAACGAGAAGGGGCGTCGGAGTGCAGCCACGAGCGAGCCGGGCGCAGCGCGCCACGCCCTGGTGCGGTGTCCGAAACATATGCGGAGAGCTCGGAGGACAAGAGGTCACAACTTTCGTGGTAGCAAAAGGGGAAGCTCGATCTGTGCGTGGGGTTGTTGGTGGCTACCGGAGCACGACAGTTCGGATCTCCCATGGCCCGAGGACGAGTTCGAGCCGGTCCCGCACCGGCGCCAGGGAGAGTGGCCGGCCGAGCAGGTCGACCGTGGTGGCCTCGGTGAACGTGCCGGTCACGCAGACGGTCGACGCGGTGTCGCTCATCGCGGCCAACCGGACCTCGGTGCCAACCCCGCAATCGCTGTCGGTGACGCGGCGGATGCTTGAGACGAGGACGTCATTGCCGTCGACCCGCACACCACTCGCGTCGGGGGGCAGGTGGTCTGCGGCGGGCGCGGTCCCGCGGGCGACGAGTACGTCGTTGCGGAACTCCTCGGCGAGAGCGATCGCGTTCGCACCCTGCCAGCCGGCCGCCGAGGGCACCACGGCGAAACGGTTCTCGATCCGCATGCCGAGATCCTGCGCCCCCGGTGCAGGGATCTCGCTCGCCGCGGGCTCGTCGCGGAGGGGATGGATGTTGACGCTGATCGAGCCGATCGCGCGCAGCAGGGTGATGGCGAGTGCGGAGCCGTCGTCGACGAGTTCGTACTCACTGGAGTGGTCGAGCAGGACGTTGGCGGCGCCGGCCGACACGAACGAACTCGCGGGAAAGGTCGGGATCGGGTACTCGCCCCAGCCGCCCTCGGCGGTGAGCCCACGCTCGGTCACGGCGAACTGCCCAGCGGACGCGGACTTGGCCACCGGCTCGGGCAGCGGCAGATGGAAGCGCAGCCGGTGATCGGCGCACTGGTTCAGGAACGACGTGGAGACCCGGACGAACGGCTCGCCCGCGTGCACTTCCACCAGCATCTCCACCGGCGTAGGCACGGTCCGGCCGCAGCGCAGATCACGGTCGGAGGAGAGCGCGGCGGGCCACTCGTAGACGCGGGTGACACGCAACCTGGCACGCAGCGGGCCGCTCTCGAGGAAGTCAACGGTGACCCGGGTCGGTTCCGACACGAGCACGTCCAGAGCCGGGGGAGCATAGTTGTAGCTGTCGCCGCGGTCACCGCCGTCGACGAGACGGCCGACTCCATACAGGACGGTGCCGTCGGCGCCGGTCACGTCCAGGGTCCCGTCGGCGGCGACCGCAACCTCGACCAGCCCGTTCGAGAGCGCGTCGGCCGTCGCCGTCGCGGGTGCGAACTGCATCGCCGTCGCGGCGTTCCGGTCGGTCGCTTCGACCCGGAAACTCGTCAGCCCGCAGGCGGGGACGTGCACGGGCACCAGCGCGGTGGCCCGGGCCTCCGCCAGCGTCCGCACCTGCCACTCACCCGGATGCGCGGCGGCCGCGGCAGCGACCTCGCGGCGCAGGATCAGCAGGTCGAACGGTCCACCGGCCGGCACCTCGGCGAGGTGGAAGACGAGTGAGCCCGCGGTGAGTTCGTAGCGGTCGATCAGAAGGCCGAACAGCTCGCGACGGTGGATACGGCGCAGCACCCGTTCGAGTTGCGAGGCGTCCATGCGCTCGTCGCTGAGCACGGTCGGGGCCTGGGAGATCAGCTGCACGGGATGCACCGATCCGTCGGCGGCGGTCGCGACCAGCGTGGTTCCCTCCGCCGGGGCCACCACATCCACCTCGACCAGCGCTGTACGCGCCGACGGCAGCGGGTTGGCGACCAGGTAGCCGTCGCTCGGCACCAAGGCGGCGGGCTCGGCGAGGGCCGCGTCCCGAACGGCCCGTGCGGCCTGCGCGGCTTCGGCGAGCCGCGCCTCGACCTGGTCGCAGGTCTCGTCGGTGCCCGAGCCGACCACCGAATCATGCGCGGTCGACTCGATGATCTTGTGCCATGCCAGCGAGAGGAACGGCGAGTCATCGCGCCGGGACCACAAGGCGTTCACCCGCTCGGCGTGGTCGATGGTGCGCTCGGCGACGGCCATCCGCTGCTTGAGTCCGAGCCGTACGGACAGCACGCCCGGGAGGATGTTGCCGCGCACATGGCTGCGCAGCTCACCGGTGACGACGGTGTCCACGTCGTCATGTACGTGCTTGCGGATGTACTCGTCGAGCGTCGCGATGGTGATGGGGCGCTCCTCGCTGGACGCGCGACGCAGCCAGGCCGCCAGCTGCGGGTCGGGCGCGTTGTGGTCGGTGCCCGCCATGGCCAGCACCGGATCGCCGCCCCACCGCTCGGCCGTCATCCGGGCGTACTCGCCGAGCGCGCGGCCGATCTGGTCGGGCACCAGCAGGACGTCGAGGCCGTTGTCGTAGCCGTCGAAGAGGAACTCGGTACGCACTTCGGAGCCGTCGGGGGCGCGCCAGCGGAAGGCGTGACCGCCGACGGAGCCGGGCACCCCGCGCCACAGCGCCGCATGCTCGATCCCGGCGCGCGCCAGGATCTGCGGCATCTGCGCGATGTGGCCGAACATGTCCGGCAGATACCCGATGGACATCGCACCGCCGAGGCCCTCCGCAGCCGCCCATCCCATCTGGAGGTTGCGCACGATGGTCTCACCGGAGCAGAGAAACTCATCGAGCAGGATCAGCCATGGCCCGATGGCGAGCCGGCCCTCGCTGACCAGGGCCACGACACGGTCGCGGTTCTCCGGCCGCATCTGAAGGTAGTCCTCGATGGCGGCCATCTGTCCGTCGACGGTGAACCGGAAGTCCGGGTTCGCCTCGGCCGTCTCCAGCACGGTGTCGAGGGCGGCGACGAGCCGGTGCCGGAACACCTGGAAAGGCTCGTACCACTCCCGGTCCCAGTGGAAATGGGGCACGAAGACGGCGGAGTCGGGCATGGTGATACGGACCTTCTGTGCTGGTCGGGGGAAGGGCGGGCGGTCACTTGAGGGATCCGGCGGCGAGGCCGGAGCGCCAGAACCGCTGGAGGAGGATGAACACGATGATCACGGGCACGATCGACACCAGCGAGCCGGTGATCACGGACTGCTGCAGGAGCGGGGCACGAGCGGTCTGACCGTTCCACTGGTACAGGCCGAGCGTGATGGGGAAGAGCGACTCCTTCTGCAGCATCACCATCGGCAGAAAGAAGTTGTTCCAGATGGCGACGAATTGGAACAGGAAGATCGTCACCAGCGCCGGCGTCATCAGCTTGAACGCCACCGAGAAGAATGTGCGGAACTCACCCGCGCCGTCCAGGCGCGCCGATTCGATGAGCTCCTGGGGGACGGCGGCGTTGGCGAAGATGCGCGCGAGATAGACGCCGAACGGGCTGACGATGCTGGGCAGGAACACCGCGAGGTAGGTGTTGACGAGCCCGGTTGCCGAGAAGAGGAGGAACAGCGGGAGCGCGAGCGCGGTGGTGGGAACGAGGACGCCGCCCAGGATGACCGAGAACAGGAACTCGCGGCCCCGGAAGCGGAACTTGGCGAGCGCGTAGCCGCACAGCGCGGAGATCAGGGTTCCCACGGCCGCGCCCAGCACCGCGTAGATGACGGTGTTGACGGCCCACCGGCCGAAGATGCCGTCGCTGCGGGTGAACAGGACGCGCAGATTCTCGAACAGGTTGAAGTGCGAGAACGCCAGCCCGTTGGTGGAGGCGAGGTCGCCCTGTGGTTTCGTCGCCGCGACGATCAGGAAGTAGACCGGCAGCAGGAAGTAGATCGCCAGAAGGGACATCAAAGCCATGACAGCCGTGCGGCTGACGCGGCTTTCGCTGGTCACGGGTTGGTTGCTCATAGCCCGGCCTTCTTCGAGGTCAGTCGCATGAAGCCGAAGCTCAGGACGAAGGTGATGACGGCGATGATCACGGAGATCGCCGCGGCCTGCTGGTAGTTGTTCCCGGAGGCCACCGCGTACGCGAGCATGTTCGGTGTGAACGTGCTCGAGATGTTCGAGGAGATCTGACGCAACACAGCCGGCTCGGCGTAGAGCTGCAGCGTGCCGATGATCGAGAACACCGTGGTGAGGACGATCGACGGGGCGATGATCGGGACCTTGATCCACCATGCGATCGTCCAGTTGCTCGCACCGTCGATCCTGGCGGCCTCGTAGAGCTCCTGCGGGATCGACTGCAGGGCCGAGTACATGATCAGCATGTTGTAGCCGGTCCACAGCCAGGTGGAGACGTTGGCCGCCGACCACAACACGGCACCGGGGCCGAGGAAGTCGGGCTCCAGGCCGATGCCCTTCAACAGGTCGACGACGGGGCTGAGCTGCGGTGAGTAGAGATACGACCACATGATGGCGGCGATGACACCGGGCACGGCGTACGGCATGAACGCCGTGATGCGGAAGAACGACTTGAGCCTCAGCAGGGGAGTGTCCAGCAGCAGCGCCATGATCAGTGCGACGAACAGCATGACCGGGACCTGCACGATGCCGAACAGCCCGATGCGCCCGATGCTGGCCCAGAACTCGCTGTTCTGGAGCACCTCCACGTACTGCTCGAAACCGCCGAAGGTCGTGTACGACGTCCCGTACTGGCCGCCGGTACGGCGCACGACGCGGAAACTCTGCCAGAGCGCGTAGCCGACCGGCACCAGGTAGAACAGCACGAAGGGGAGGAAGAAAGGGGTCAGGAACGCGGCGACGGTGCCCGCCCGGGGGCCGCCGCCGTTGGAACGACGGTGGCGGCCGACGGACGACTCCACCACGCGAGTCGCGCGGGTTGCAATGTCGGTCATGCTGCGGTCACTTGCCCGCCGCGGCCGGAATCGCCTGGTCCTTCATCGACTTCAGCGCTGCCGTCTGGGCGGCCGCGAGCGCATCGGTGAGCGTGCCGTCACCGGCGGCCGCCTTGGCCATCGCGTCCTGCAGTGCCAGGTTCACCGTCTTCTGCGTGGGACCCCAGGCGAACCTGGTGTCGACCTTCTTGGACGATGCGGCGAAGACGTCGAAGATCTTCTCGTTGTTGTAGTACGGCACGCCTTTGGAGAGCGCGGGAAGCTGCAGGCCGGCGTTGGCCGCCGGGTAGAGGCCGCCCAGCTCGTTCTCCAGCGCGAGTGCCTCCGGGTCGGTGTTCAGCCAGGTGTTGAACTTGACCGACTCGTACAGGTGCTTGCTGCCCCTCATGAACGCGACGGTCGATCCGCCCCAGTTGCCGGACGCGCCGTTCGCGCCCCACGTCGGCATCGGGACGATCGTCCACTTGCCGGCCTGCCGGGGCAGGTTGTCCCGGAACATGCTGTAGCCCCAGGCGGCGCCGACGTAGCTGGCGATCTGGTTCTTCTGGTACGCGGCGTACATCTGCGTCGAACCGTGCGCGAGGTCGGTGCGCACGAGCTTGTCGGAGATCAGTTTCTGCCAGTACTCCGTGACCTGCTTGCTCTGGTCCGACTCGACGGTGACGTGCCACTTGTCGTCGGAGTAGCTGTACATCTCGGCGTTGTTCTGCCAGAGGAGCCCGTTGAACCACTCGGCGTTGTTCGGGTCGAAGTACGTGATGGTGAGGTCGGAGTCCGCCTTGTGCAGCTTCTTTGCAGCCGCCGCGTACTCGTCCCAGGTCTTGGGGATCGCGACGCCGTACTTCTTGAAGATGTCGCTGCGCACATAGAGGGCCATGGGGCCGGTGTCCTGCGGGAGGGCGAACACGCCGGTGTCACCGAAGCTGGTCTGTGACCAGGTCCACGGAACGAACTTCGACTTGGTGGCGGTGGCTGCCGAGCAGCCAGAGGCATCCACGAAGGCGTCCTGGGTGCGCAGGTTGGGGAGCTGGTCGTAGCCGACCTGAGCGAGGTCCGGCGCCTTCCCGGCCTTGAGGGCGTTGCCGATGATGCCGTACTGGTCGTTGGAGATGTTCTTCGTCTCAACCTGGATGTTCGGATTCTTCTTGTTCCACAGGTCGACGACCTTGTCCATTCCTGGAACGGTGTTCCAGTACTGGAGGGTGACTTTCCCCTTCGCGGGCTCGCAGGAGGCTGCGGATGCCTTACCGGCCGGAGCGGGCGACGAGCACCCGGCGAGTATGGCGATGCCGGCTGCCGCGGCGACGATGGCGAGACGAGTGCGCGTGACTGTGCTGCTCATATTTTCCGATCCAGAGAACGCCTAGCGACGATGCTGGGCGGGTCGACGTTGACACCTGAGGCGGATGCCTTCTGGTTGGAATGAGGAGCCGTGAGCGGTAACGTGAGCGCTCACGGGAGCGGTAACGGGCTTGTTGCGAAGCGATTGGGAGTGTGCGCTTCGGTGTGGCCGAGTGTCAAGGCTCTTGAGTCACACAGGAGTTCAGCGGTGAGGCGGCCTCAGGCAATGCGTCGCCATCTCATTGGAGAGCGGCAGCGCATCCACGGCCCGTCGTCTGGTGCAAGGCCGAGATCGTCAAGGGCCCGCAAACGGGCACAACTTCAGCCCGGGGGCATACTCGGTGTCCCTGCGACGCGGACGCGTCGACAACTACGCGGAGGTGAGTGATGGCGTCGTCGGGGACCGGACCCCGCAAGGTGACCATCGACGATGTGGCCCGGACCGCCGGAGTGTCCCGACAGACAGTGTCACGGGCGCTCAACGACAAGGACGAGATCGGTGTCGCCACCAAGCAGCGCGTCCTCGACGCCGCTCTCGCGCTGGGATACCGGCCGAGCCGGTTCGCCAGGGGGCTCGTCCGGCAGGACACGATCAGTGTCGGGCTCGTGATCCCCGATCTGCTCAACCCGTTCTTCACCGAGGTTGCCGCTGCCGCCTTGGACGCGGCGCGGGCGCGTGGCTGGCACGTTGTGGTGTATGACACCGGTGACCGCATCGAGGAGGAGCGGGGCACGCTCGAGGTGATCGCCTCTCAGGTCGATGCTGTAGTGGGGTACCTGAGCCAGCCGGAGGACGAGATCGCCCAACTGACCCGAGGGCTCCCGGTGGTGCTCATCGACCGGGAGCACCGCGCCGAGCGGTTCAGCTCGATCAAGATCGACGGCGAGGAAGGGGTCCACGCCGCGATCAGCTATCTGGTCGAGTCGGGGCATCGGCGCATCGGCATGCTCGATCACGCAGGCCGGTCCGAGCCGAGTATCCGCCACGACTGGTTCACCGGCGCGATGTCCGCCTGCGGACTGGACGCCGGATCGGTGAGCCGCGCAGAGCAGAGCGTTGAGGGGGGCGAGAACGCACTGAAAGAGCTCCTCGCCGGTCATCCTGACGTGACCGCCGTGTTCACGTTCAACGACATCATTGCCATTGGAGCGTTGCGCGCCGCGCGCCGGCTCGGACGGCAGCTTCCTCAAGACCTTGCCGTGATCGGCTTCGACGGCCTCCGGCTCGGAGCGCTCGTCGAGCCTCCGCTGTCCACCGTGGCCCTGGACACGCGTGGGCTCGGTGCGCTCGCAGTCGAACAGGCCGCGCTGCTGCTGACCGGAAGCAGACCGCTCAGCCGCGACGAACTGGTGGTGAGGGCAGAATTGCGACTGCGCGAATCTGCATGAGCGAGGCCCCCGGCGACGACGAGGCGAAGGTTCTCGCCTCGTCGCTGATCAACCGAGCCCTTCTGACCTTGTGCGCGGCGCCGGAGCTGCAGTCGCCGGCCGACCTGAGGAGCACTCCGCCGGCCTCCGCGGGCGGGCCGGACGTGCGTGAGCTTTTGCGGATATGTACGCGCATCCGGACTGATGGTGGAGTCGTCCCGCAGCCTCATCGATGTGCCGCCCACCAGAGCCTGTAGTGATCCGGGGTGCGCGCCGCAACGCCAACGGGCGGGGCCGCCGGCTGCGGACCCGCCCGTGCGTGTGGGCTGATTCGGGTGACGTCAGCGCAGGCCGAAGGCCCGGGTGATCGTCTGCGAGACGCTGTTGCCGTCGCTGTCCCGGGCGGTGACCCGGAGGCTGACGAAGTCGGCGGAGCTCGGCGCCTTCAGGGTGGTCCGCCATCGGTCACCGTGACGGGCAGGCTCCGACCGCTGCCAGGTCGCCCCGTCGTCGTACGAGATCTCGACAGAGAGCTTCCCGATGGCGCTCGTTGTGCCGGGCAGGTGCGAGGCGGTCACCGTCAGCTCGGCGCGCCGGCCGGCCCGGCCGGCCCTGTCGGTGTCCACACCGTAGTCGAGCTGGATCAGCGGCAGGGACTCGACCGACGCGCTCCCGGTGGCCGCGGAGGTGAAGTTCCACTCGGTCAGCGTGTGCGTCGAGTACGGGTTGGCCCAGGCTCCCCGGTCGTTGTCGACCACCAGCCGGTAGGGCAGCCGCTCCGCTGCCAGCCCGGGGACCGGCAGGAACTCGGAGTTGCCCCAGTCAAGTTGCCGGTCACCCTGGTAGAGCGACATCCAGTTCTTGACGTCGTAGTTGCCGCGGGCTTCCCCGACGTGGCCGGCTCCGGAGTCACCCCAGCCGGGCGCCGGAATGTACATCGTGTCGAGGTGGCGCACCGGCTGGAAGCCGATCGGACCCATCCGGGGCCGCTGGATGGGCCCGAACCAGCTGACCTTGGCGGTCTTCCCGGCCGGGTGACGAAGGACGCCGACCGAGTGCTGGCCGGTCTCCCTCGGAACGATGGCGTCCTCCAGCCAGGCGGCGTCGGAGGAAACCCAGTCGGTCCGTTCTCCCTGGGCAGGAGCGGTGAGTTGGTTTCCGGCGGTCCAGCCCCGCCAGACGTCGTAACGGAATTCGTTCGCCTTGCCGGGACGGTGGTTGCGGAAGGAGACGTCCACCCGGCCCAGGTCGCGCGGCTCCACCCGCCAGGTCGGGTCCGCGGGGACGGCGCCGGACCAGTGGTGCACCACGTCGTAGACGTAGTCGGTGGTGGGCTGCGAGGTCACCTTCAGCACGACGCGGCCCTGCTGGAGCGTGTCGATCAGGTCACCGCCCTGGTCGGCGTTGAGTGTCGCCACCGTCATCGGGGCCGGGTCCAGAGGGCTCCACGGAGTCTCGTCCCAGGGCTGCAGTCGGCCGATTCCGTCGTTGACGACGAGAAGCACCCGCGCGCCCGCCGCTGCCGCGGCCTGCGCCTGCTCCTTGATCGCGATGGTGTCGCTGCGCCGCACCACCACGGCCTTGCCGCGCACGTCGTGCCCGGCCAGCGCGCCGGCCGAACCCTCGCCGGCGAAGACACCCCTCAGCATCCGGGTGCCGGCCGGCAGCGGTTTGGCCGCACGCTTGACCAGCGGGTCGTCGTAGGTTCCCGACTGCGTGCCCACGGTCAGCGCCGGCTGCTCGAGGCGGAAGCGCGCGCCGAACTCGAACTCGCCGACGGTGACCTTCTTGCCGGTCGGCAGAGCCCAGATGCTGTCATAGGACGCGTCGGGCAGCATGGAGGACTCGACCAGGCTGTCGGTGAAGGACCGGTGGACGTCCAGCCGCGGCGCGACCGCCGTGGTCTGCCTCGGTACGTGCGCCAGGACCTGACGCGCCTTTCGGCCGTCCAGGGTGACGGTGCGGTCCTGGTCCAACTGCACGTCGGTGAAGCTGAGCAGCGCCATCCCGAGTGAATGCGGCCCGTTGGCGCCCCGCACATCGGCGGTGAGCCATCCGCTGTAGCTGCCCACGGGCAGCCGCGCCGTACCGGTGCCGGACTCGTCGAGCTCCATCACCGTGAAGAGGTGGTCGGCGGTGAGGAGGACCCTGCCGGAGAGCGGCCTGCCCGAGCGGTCCTTCGCGTTGATGGTCAGGTTCTGCCGCTGTCCCTCCCTGGCGGCGCCGATCAGGGTCCGGGCACGGACCGCTCCGGTGCTGTCCGTGCCGATGATCATGCTGCTGATCGGCTGGTCGACCGGCAGCCGGTCCAGTTCCGCGGTCAGGGCGACCGAGGTGGTGCCGTGCGCGGGAACAGTGACCCGGTCCTCGGAGAGGGCGAACAGGCCCGCCGGGGCAGCGGCGTCGATCGCCAGATCCAGACTGACCGGTGTGTCGCCGACATTGGTGTACGTCACCTTCTGGACGTCGGTCTCTCCCGGCTTCGGGGGCCACGCGTGGAAACCGGAGTGGGCGCTGGCGGTCGCGAAGACCGAGGTGCGCACCGCCGCCACGGCGTCGAGCCGCCCTCCGCCCGCCTGATACGGGGCGTACGCAGGCGTGGCCTTGGCACTGCTGACCAGTGCCTCCTTCAGCCGCGGGCCGGTCCAGTCGGGGTGCGTGGCAGCCAGCAGCGCGGCGGTGCCGGCGACGTGCGGTGTCGCCATCGACGTACCGCTCATCGTGGTGTAGTAACCCGAGCCGCCCCGTCGGTAGTGGGAGCGGGCCGCGAGGATGTCGACGCCGGGCGCGGTGATTTCGGGCTTCAGCCCGGCGTCGCCGTCACGCGGACCCTGGCTGGAGAACTCGGCGAGCCGGTCGGCGGAGTCGACGGCGCCGACGGTCAGCGCGGCGTCGGCGGCACCGGGGCTGTTGATGGAGCGCGGGCCGCCGTTGCCCGCCGCGATGACGAACAACGCTCCGGTCTCGCGGCTGAGTTGGTTGACCGCCTCGCTCATCGGGTCGGTGCCGTCGCCGCTGCCGCCCAGACTCATGCTGATGATCCTGGCCTTCTGATCCCGGGCGGCCCATTCCATGCCTGCGATGATCCAGGACGACTCGCCCCGGCCCTCGTTGTCGAGCACTTTGCCGATGGCCAGCCGAGCGCCGGGGGCTACGCCCCGCTCCTTTCCGTCGGAGGCGCTGCCGGTGCCGGCCACCGTCGAGGCGACATGGGTGCCATGACCGTGGTAGTCGGTGATCTCCGGCTCGTAGGGAATGAAGCTGGCGCTGTCGTCGACCTGCCCGACGAGGTCAGGGTGTTCGGGGTCGACACCGGTGTCGAGCACCGCGACCTTCACATCCTTGCCGGTGTTCCCCTCAGCCCAGACGTGCTGCGCGCCGATCTGGGCTGTCGAGTCGGCGAGGTTGGCCCTCACCTTGCCGTCGAGCCAGACCTTGGCGATGCCACCGGCGAAGGCCGGCTTCGCCGACCGGGCCGCCGCGTCGGCATCACCGGTGAGTGCGGACCAGAACGCCGGAGCCTGTTCGCGGTTCTGGGCGAGGGCAGCCCCCTGAATGCTGCCCAGCCGGCGGACGACGGTCGAGCCGGCCACCTTCGGCTGGGTCCGGGACCTGGCGGCGGCGTCGGTGTAGCTCACGATGAGCGGCAGCCGGGAGGTGTGCGCGTCGTCGTAGCCGTCGTTGATCAGCCGGCTCACATTGAACAGTTGCTTGTCCAGCTTGCCGGCGCTGACGTACGGCAGGACGGCGTCGGGATAGACGTACGTCGAGCCGTCGACGACAGCCCGGTGGAAACCTGTGGCGGCTCCGTTCGCGCCTTTGAAGGACCGGACCACGGTGCCGTCCGCAGCGGTGCCGATCGTGACCTTGTCGCCGGTGATCAGGGTGACGGTGTGTGTGCTGCTGTTGCCGGGCGGCCGTTGTGCGGCGCCGACAGGCGGCACGGGACCGGCCGGGTGCGCGGATATGGCGGTGGCGGCCGGTATGACCCCGAGTGCCAGGGCGGTGACCACGCCGAGCGCGATCGGCCCGGGTCCGGGGAGGGGAACCATGCGCAAGGAGACTCCTCAGACGCTTGCGATGAGTGGAAGACGCCTGATCGTCCGGCCGCACTCACCCGTGCTCAAGAGTCCGGCGCCGTCGCGTTTGTGCCATGGCGCAGTTGCGACGCCAGGGGATGGATCCACTGGCGTGGCTGTGTCGCCCCGCCGACCGCGACAGCACGCCGCACCGGTCACCCACGGGGTGCGGTGACGTCGGAGCGCAAGATTCACCGACGTCAAGACAGAAGGACATTTCCCCTTCAGTGGGGCCATCGGCTCCAGGCGGCCCTCCTGCCGGGCGTGTGACAAGACGGGCAGTACGCCAACGGCCCTGGTCGGCTGCGCTATGCTTGATCTTGAGTGAGCCGCCGCAACTCGCGGCGTCTGGCTGCGCGTTGGTGGTCCAAGGAAAGACGCCCCGCTTCCTGCGGGGAGATGCAGGTGCAAGGCCTGCCCGGCGCTCCGGACACGACACCCTCCCACCCCGGCATCAGCGGGCTGGGAGGGTGTCGTGCGTGGTGGCTGCGCTGCCGCAGGTCCGTTTCCTGGCGGGAACTGCCGTACTGTGCCATGCCCTCAAGCACGGTCCGGTCCGGCTCCTGATCAGCGGGCCTTGTGAGCGTGTGGACGTCGGGCGCTACTGGCGCGGTTGCCCCGTCTTGTTGCACCGTCACGCCGGGCGGCGCTGTTGGAGGGTCATTGTGCGGGCAGGAGCACTCCGGGATTGAGGATGCCGGCCGGGTCGAGAGTGTGTTTGGCCGCGGCGAGCGCGGCGGCGAAGGGGGTGGGGCGCTGGCGGTCGTACCAGGGCCGGTGGTCGCGGCCGACCGCGTGGTGGTGGGTGATCGTGCCGCCGTGTGTTGCGAGCGCTTCGGACACCGCGGCCTTGATGTGGTCCCACTGGGCGATGGTGCTGCCCCAGCGGCCGGGGGCGTAGACGCTGAAGTACGGTGCGGGTCCGTCCGGGTAGACGTGGGTGAAGCGGCAGGTGACCACGCCCGTTCCGGCGACCTGGTATATGGCCTGCTTGGCCGCCTCGGTGACTGCGTGGTGAAGTTCGTCGAACTGGTCCCAGGTGCACGCCGTCTCGAACGTCTCGGCGATCACCGAGTGGCGGGCCAGTGCGTCGCGTTGATAGGGCATCCGCAGGAACGATGCGCGCCAGGTGTCGCCGACGACGTCCTGCGCGTTCTCGGCGGACGGTTCACCGCCGTGGTCGCGGCACAGCTCCGCGGCTCTTGCCAGGTGGCCGCCTACCGGATGGTCCGCGGATTCGAAAGCGAGAACGAGGATGCCGCCGCCGACGGTCACACCCGCGTGGATCAGCGACTCGGCTGCGTCAAGGAGGCGGCAGTTCGCGGGATTCAGCCCACTCTGCGCGATCGCCCGGGTGGCCGCCACCGCCGCGGCGTAGTCAGCGAAATGCGCAGACGCCTTGGCGTGCCACCGTGGTCGCTCCTGCAGGCGCATCCACGCCTCGGTGATGACGCCCAGAGTTCCTTCGCTGCCGAGGAAGAGCCGGTCCGGTGACGGTCCCGCGCCGGAGCCCGGCAGCCGCCGTGACTGGCTGATCCCGATCGGCGTGACCACCCGTATCGACTCGACGCGGTCGTCGATGTGCGTGTACAGCGTCGCGTAGTGACCGCCGGCCCGGGTGGCGAGCCAACCGCCCAGCGTCGAGAACTCGAAGGACTGCGGGAAGTGCCGCAAAGTCACGTCATGAGGTTTGAGCTGTGCCTCCAGATGCGGGCCGAACACCCCGGCCTGAATACGCGCTGCCCGGCTCGTGGTGTCGATCTCCAGGACCCGGTCAAGACGCTCGAGATCGACGGTGACCACGCCACGGCCGTCGCACCGTGGCTCGACGCCACCGACCACCGAGCTGCCGCCGCCGAACGCAATCACCGCGATGCCCTCGCGAGTGCACCAGTCGAGCAGGTCGACCACGTCGTGCTCGTTCGGGATGCGCGCAGTGCCGGGCAGTGGGTCCAAGACTTACTCCTCCTCACTGATCAGGAGCGGTGGACCGCTCCGAAGAAGGGCGGTGCCGATCGCGGTGACGGCCGTGGCGGCCCGTCAGACGCGGCTGGGTGCCGGGTCCGACTCGGAGAGAGGCGCTGCCGCGCGCCGGGGGAGCAGCAGCGGGGTCGCCAGCAGGAGCACGCCGGCCAGGCCGATGGCCGTGCGCGGGCCGAGCAGGCTGCCCAGCACGCCCCAGACGGCCGTCAGGAGTGCGGTCGTGGCCTTGGTCGTCACCGCCCAGGCGGTCAGCGTGCGGGTGACCCGTTCGGTCGCGGTGCGCTGGAGGCGGTAGGTGGCGTAGACGGGGTTGAAGACCCCGCAGCAGAAGATGAGCCCGAGTTCGACGCCCATGACCAGCAGCAGCCCTCCGGTGCCCGGCCCCAGGAAGGCCAGGCCGACGGGCCAGATCGCGCGCAGCGCCCCGGCCACGACCATGACCTGGTGCTGCCCGAACCGGGTGACGAGCGGTCGGGCCAGCCGCGAACCGAGCAGCCCGCCGATCGAGGGGGCGGCGAAGGCGAGACCGTACTGCCACGGTGCGAACCCGAGTTGGCCGAGCATCAGGACGGCCAGCAGCGGCGAGGCGGCCATCACCAGGCCGTTGAACAAGGCGGTGTTGAAGAACAGTGGACGCAGCGTCGCGTCGGTGAGGATGTACCGCCAGCCGTCGAGCAGGTCCCTGGCCCGCATGCGCGCGGCCTCCCGGCGCTCGGGCCGCAGTTCGTGCCCGCCCATCGCGCGGATGCCCAGGGCCGAGAGCAGGTAGCTGACCGCGTCGGCCACCACCGTCGCCACCGGACCGAGGAGCCCGATCGCCGCGCCGCCCAGCGGCGGTCCGATGATCGTGGTCGTCCAGGCCGTGGACTCGAACCGGGCGTTGGCGGCGAGCAGGTCCTCGGCCGGCAGCAGCGTCTTCAGGTACGCGCCGGAGGCGGCACGGAAGGTGATGTCGGCCGCCGCGACGACGACCGAGACCAGCAGGAGCTGAAGGAAGGTGAGCACGCCGAACGCGAACGTGGTGGGGATCGTCAGCAGCGCCGCGAACCGCACCAGGTCCATCGCGATCAGCACGGGCCGCTTGCGGCGGAACTCCACCCACGGGCCGAGCGGCACCGCCACAGCCGC
The DNA here is from genome assembly GCF_004187715.1 of Streptomyces sp. F001. Taxonomy (GTDB): domain Bacteria; phylum Actinomycetota; class Actinomycetes; order Streptomycetales; family Streptomycetaceae; genus Streptomyces; species Streptomyces flavusporus. Next base: position 800,547 of record NZ_QZWF01000002.1, read on the forward strand.
GCCCACCGCAGCCCCCACGGAGGAGAGCGCGGCGACCTCGGCCGGTCCGGCGTGCAGCACCTGGATGGCGATCAGCGGGAACGCGCCGAAGGCGAGCCATGTGCCGAGCGCGCTGGTCCCGTACGCTCCCCAGAGCCACCCGAACCGCCGCCCCAGCCGATGTCCGAGCAGGTGTCCCAGCCGGTGCCCGCTCCTCATGTCCGACGCCCCTCGCCCCTCACCCGCACAACCGATCCGCGATCGGAAGCATCAAAGCGAGCACCATGCCCAGGGATCAAACAACCACAGAGCCGCCGGTCACAACCAACAGTTGTACCCGTAGGGTGTCGGCATGGACCTCGACAGCGTCCGAACCTTCGTCGCCGCCGCCGGCGCGGGGCAGTTCCAGGAGGCTGCCGCCGAGCTGGCGGTCACCCAGCAGGCTGTCTCCAAGCGCATCGCCGCGCTGGAGCGCAACCTCGGCGTGCGGCTGTTCACCCGCACCGCGCGCGGCGCCGAGCTCACCATCGACGGGCAGGCGTTCCTGCCCCACGCGCGCGAGCTGCTGCGCGTCGCCGAGCGCGCGGTCGCGTCCGTGCGCCCCGGTCGCCGTCCGCTGCGCGTCGACGTGATCGCCTCGCGCGTCGCGCCGTCGGGCCTGATGCGCGGATTCCACCGCGCGCACCCCGAGATCGAGCTCGACGTGGTGATGCTGTTCGACATCGAGACGGCCGTCGCCGCCATCCGGTCCGGCGCGATCGACGCGTCCTTCCGTGCCGTCGCCGTGCCCGGCCGGCCCCTTCCCGAGGACATCGAGTCCGTCCGGGTGCTCGACGAGCCGCTCCAGCTCCTCACCGGACCCGCCCACGCGCTGGCGGGCGCCCGGTCGGTGACCGTTGCTCAGCTCGCCGGGCACCGGATCTGGATGCCCGGCATCGTCCCCGGTACCGAGTGGGCCGCCTACTACGACGACCTCGTCGCCGAGTTCGGCCTCACCCTCGAGGCGACCGGCCCCAACTTCGGCTCCGACGCGCTCCTCGACACCATCGCCGACACCCCGGCCCTGGCCACCTTCATGGGCGAGCAGACCCGCCTCGTCTGGCCCGTCGACCACGGCCTGCGCCGCATCCCGGTGACCACCCCGATGCCCGTCTATCCGCACTCGCTCCTCTGGCACCGCGACAACCCCCACCTGGCGCTGGCCACCCTCCGCGCCCACCTCGCCGCCACACCGGCCGGCCACGACGCCGCCGGGACCTGGACGCCGGGCTGGGTGATTCCGCGCTGAACGCCGCCGCGTCTTCGATCATCGTGGTCGGACCGACGGACGGTGACTCGGGGGCAGGCGTGGCCATCGGCACACTTCGGCTTTCCCCTCCGTGTGCCTCATCTGCCTTGACGGTCATCAAGGCAGTGAACTGCCGATTCGGCTCAGGCACCCCAGATGAGGCGTACGGTCGCGATTGACGAGCGCGGGGACAACTAGCCCAAGATCACCCGCCAGGCTCTCACTGAGCGGGGCGCCGGAGCGGACGCCCCGACCAGGAAAAGACCGTGGCCGTACTCGGTCACCGGGGCGGGCAGCGGCAGTACAGGAATATCAACGTCGGACGGCCGTCCTGGGCTCGCCGAGGCCCGGGCGCTGATTCCGAGCAGTCTGGCGTGTCCTCCATACCATGAGACAGAAGCCAGTACGAGGTTGAGGCGTGGGCCGGTCCCACCCCCGCTCCGACGCTCTCCGACGCTTATGTCCCGACGTGGACGTACGCGGCCCAGAACGTGAGGGTTCTGGGGTATTCATCTCGCAGTTGGCGTATGACCTGGTGGAGAGCCCGGGCGGTCCGCTCGGGGCGGACGGCCGCGTTGCCGCTTGGACCGCAGCGTCGTCACACCACCGTTCCGCCAGCGGGCATGCCAGGCATAGGCGGGCATCCGTGAGACCCGTAACCGCCGCGCGACCTGCGGCGGTGTCACCCCTTACGCGAATGACTCGGCGGCCTCGAACCGCACTTGCTCCCGCCGGGCCCGCTGCTTCGCGGTCAGGCCACCCCCATCGGGATACCGCATGACACAGGGATACACCCACCAGCGAGATCACCGTGACCCTGGGCCGAAAATCTCAGTAGCTAGCTCCAGTCGATGTCGGACTGACGCTCCAGCGGGGTCCGCTCCTCCAGGGACTCCGGGACAACCAGCGTGTCCGCCGTGGTCATCGCGGTGGAGAACCGCAGGTGGGTCCGCAGGGTCATTGCATGTTCGGGATCGGTCCGGTTCGCCGGTCTCGTGCATAACGTGACGTCATGTCCCGGCCTGGGCAGGGATGTTCCCCGGGAAGCAGAACAGGCACGGCGCCGGTGATCATGTGGTTGTCGAAGACCCATGAGAACCGAGCGAGACCGTGCCTGCCCGAACATCATCACCCCTGCCCTCCGGGCTGGGACAACTGGCCCTCCCGAGCCTTCACGGCACCCCACAGGACGCCGCTAACCTGCGTCGGTTCCTGATCTGGGTGCCTGATCCACGCGGCCATCGAGGACGGCGGTATCCGATGCTGCCCTTGTTGTGTGCGGCCGCCGCGGCCGTGCTGGCCGGCGCCCGCTCCCTTGTCGCGATCGGCGAATGGACCACCGACGCCCCGCCGTCTGTCCTGGGCGACCTCGGCTTCCCGCCCGACCCGCTCACCGGCATCCAGGCCGTACCGCATCCGGCCACCATCCGTCGTCTGCTCCAACGCCTCGACGGCGACGCGCTCGACGCGGCGATCGGCGCTTACCTGCGGGCCAGAACAACACCACCGCAACCGTCCGAACCGCCTTCGAAGCCCGCGCTGCGGGCGATCTCGGTCGACGGCAAGACCGTCCGCAGCTCCCGCACCCGCACCACGACCGCGATCCAGCTGCTGGCCGCGATGGACCACCACGGCGTGGTCCTGGCCCAGCGGCAGATCGCCTCCAAGAGCAACGAGATCCCCGCCTTCCAGCCCCTACTGGACGCCATCGACCTCACCGGCAGCGTGCTGACCGGCGACGCCCTGCACATCCAACACGGCCACGGCGCCTACCTCCGCAAGCGGGGCGCCCACTACCTGGCCATCGTCAAGAAGAACCATCCCGGCCTGTATGCCCAGGTCAGGAAGCTTCCCTGGGTCGAGATCCCACTCGACCACCACACCCGCGGCAAGGCCCACCACCGCGATGAGATCCGTCGGCTCAAGGTCGCCGCGTTCCGCCACCTCGACTATCCCGGCTCCCTCCAGGCCCTCCAAGTCGTGCGCTGGCGCCGCGACCTGAGCACCGGGAAGCTGACGATCGAGCGCGTCTACCTGATCACCAGCCTGGACGTCTACGACGCCACCCCGGCCGAGCTCGCCGCCTGGATCAGAGGCCACTGGGGCATCGAAAACCTCCTGCACCACGTGCGGGACCGCACCTTCCGCGAAGACGACTCCAAGATCCGCACCGGCGCCCTGCCCCGCACCATGGCGAGCCCGCGCAACCTCGCCATCGGCGTCTTCCGCCAGAACGGCAGGACCAACATCGCCGCCGCCCTCCGCCACACCAGCCGCGACTACACCCGGCCCCTACGAGCCCTCGGCCTCACCTGACGAACCCGGACAGATCTCGATCACGCAATGGCCCTGGCTGTCGGACGGTTAACGGTTCCAGTATTTCCAACCCAAGTATTTTCCGATTCACCTAGGCTGCACTCCATCCCGTTTGCATGTCCGGCCTGGTCGTGGTTGATTGGGAGTGACGGGGTCTAATGACGAGGACAGGGGGTAACTCGAAGGGGCAGCTATGGGTGACGCCGTCCTAAGAATCGATAGCCTTCTTTGCGTAAAAGCAGAGGAAGCCGGGTCTGACGAAGTGAAAATTCGGCGAGATGGGCTTGACATCTGACCCTCCTCCAGTGACGGTTTCCCAATATCAAACGGGACGTCGGCGGTAATTGCTAAGGATTTTTTCTTCGGCGGCGCCACCGACACTGTTATTTCGCTTTGGGACGCTGACGAGTTGAGCGCAGACAACCCCCTTGGAAGCGCACCATCCCGGCGAGTGAGGCTGGTACCGGCTTTCACACCAAGGAAATAATCGGCCCGGGTTCACACTACAAGATAAAATCCCGGGTCGGGGAAATTCAGTTCTGAGAGCGCTCTGGGCATATGACGAGGAACAAATCCGCGCGAGAGTGGCAGTGCATTCCCATGAATCCCGACATCCATGTAACCTCTCGGCGACCCGTTGCCTTGGCGGGCCTCTCACAACTCATGGCTAGAAGCGTAGGAGCAGCTGATCTGAAGGTGGGTCTCCCAGATGGCCCAGTGGTGGTTGGGCATCCGGGATTTTCTGCCGCAAAGATCAAGTGGTTCTGTCAAGGGGATGTGGCAGAACTCGGGGCGCGTGACGTCGCGGCTGTACATGCCACGTCCACCGCAGGCATCCTGGTGGCTGGGCGCCGGTCGGGTGCACTGGGTATCTGCCCGGAAATCACGCTTGTCACTCGTTCTGTCTTCCGTTCTCCGGCAGCACGTTCTGCAGGTACCACCACATGGATGGAACTGGCTGACGCGCTAGTGGAGCTCGCGGACGCCGGTGCACGCATCGTGAACATGAGCCTCTCTCTGGCAACGGGTATTTCCATGGAACATCGTGCCGTGCAGGATGCACTCGACTATGTGGCCGCTCATGGTGTGATCGTGGTGGCCGCCGCCGGCAACGAGGGCGCAATCAACAGCACGGTTGTCACCCGTCACCGGTCAGTTCTCCCGGTCGTGGCTTACAACCTTCAGGGTCGGCCTTGGCAGATTTCTAATATCGGACGGTCGATCGGTCAGCGGGGCATCGGGGTGGTGGTGGACGGATTGATGAGCCTGGGTGCGCACGGAATGCTCCGGCCGTTCGGCGGGACTAGCGCGGCGGCAGCCGTCGTCACTGGTGCCGTGGCTCTCATCTTGTCCGAGCTTCCGAAGACCACGCCTGAGGAACTTATCTCCGCGATGAAAGGAGCGCCGTCGCGCCGCACATCGGTCGTGCCTCCCTTGATGAACGCCTGGCGTGCATTTGAGTCGTTGCTCGCAGCACGAAGCTGACAGCAGCCCTGGTCACCGCATGGATCTAGAAAGAAGGCGGTGAGCTCATGGACGAGCCCACGGTATCCGCTGCCGAGTCACCCCCCGTTGCGCGCGATCCATCGGTCGGGCGTGCGACGAGCAGCGGGACGGTTCCCTCTGCCGAGGTATCCGCCCCTGGCGTGAGCCTCGCATCATCAGCCGCCGCGGAGTCTTTGCAAGCACACGAAAAGTCACCTTGCGGGTGCGGTGGCTGCGGTCGGGCCGTCCCCGCGGCTGACGGCCTAGGCCGTCCTTCCGAGGCGTACCCGCCGTTCGTGTATGCGGTGGGCCGACTTGAGCCCCGCATTCCCAGCCTCGGGATAGAAAAAGAGTTTGCCCAGGCGACCGGCCGCGCCGAGACGGCCAACCTGACGGACAGGCAGGCTCTACACGCCGTCCTATCGGATCCCCAGAGCCGCTATCTTGCCAAGCACCTGTGCTATGTGCTGGTGATCCAGGGGATCGACACCTACATCCTGCGTCCACGTGATCCCGCAGACTACGGCGTGCTCGTGGACGCGATCGGTCCGTCACCGCAGGCAAATGATCTCCACGTGGTAGTCGGACTACGAGGCCCCCTCGCCCCGCCCGACTTCTGCAACGGTCTCATGCTTCCCCTAGTGGCGTTCGATCAGATATACGCCTTCGATGCCGACTCACTCGTCGCGGGTCTGCCCAAACCGGATGACCTCGACGAGGAGTCGTTCCGGTCAGCCTCTCGGGAGCTCTTCGACCGGGTGATGCAGATCACCGACAACGCTGGCTCGTCCGACGAGCACCGTGCCCTCAACTACTGCGCGGTGCGATACGCGCAGATATACACGAATACTGCTCATGCCTTCGCATCGGGGCGTTCCCTCACAGCCATTGAGACGCGGCCGTCGCGGCTCAGCGGTAGCAGGAGCATTCAAGACGTGGTGTTCTCCTATACCAACCGGACGACCGACGTGACAGAGAAGTGCTTCGTTCGGGTCGATGTGACGGAAGAGTTTCCCTTCCTCGTCACAAAGCTGTCTCCGTACTACGACCGGTGACGGCAGGAGGAGGTCGGCCAACATGCCAGTCCCGACCGCTACGGCGGAGGCCTCTCTGTACCGTACGAGTGGCGCATACCGGTCAGCCCCCGGCCGGGTGCGATCCCGCACGAACACAAACATCGCACCGGCCGGCAGCTGCTATAGCGACTGCATAGCGACCTGCGACTACGAAATGACCAGCTACGAATGTAAAAAGTTTTGCCAGCAGCAGTGCAGCGGGCCTCCGTCGCCTCCGCCCTGTAACGGAGAATTGTGCATTACGGACTTCGGGCAGAGCCGCTGTTGCCCCTACGGGAGCACCTGCTGCTACGGCTACGAATACCCGTCAGCGCGCTCGGTCATCGGCTGCTGTCCGCCCGGGAGGGAATGCTGCGGGGGCAAGTGCTGTGAACCTGGGCACACATGTTGTGCTCCGAGGGGGTTTGGTCCGAATAACTGCTGTCCACCCGGCCAGGAATGCTGCGACGGCGTGTGCTACACACCGGGCCCCGGGACCTCCTGCAAAGACGGAACTATTTGTACTCAGGGTCGCGTCAGCTGCGGCGGACGATGCTGTGAATCAGGGGAGGAATGCGTAGGTGGCAAGTGCTGCAAGCCGGGTCCCCCGTGCGGTGGCGGGCGATGCTGCGAGGGAGAGCAATGCATAGGGAACGTGTGCTGCCCGCAGGAACGTTCCACGACGGCCGGGTGCTGTCCCGCAGGACAGGTCGCCTGCAGAGTGCGCGTATTCCCCCCGTCAGGGTCGGCCGCGGACTTCGAACCTGCACCGTACACCGAGGAGCGATGCTGCCCGCCAGGCTGGTCGTGCGTCTCTGACACACCCTGCCCCCAGGGCAAGTGCGCCAAAGGAACATGCTGTCCGCATGGGCAGCGGGCGAAGTTCGACGCCTCTTCAGGCGCGCTGTATTGTGTATAGCAAAGACGTGAGTGAACGGCTCCGGGCTGAGATCCGGAGCCGTTCACTGGGGCACATGGATAAGTTCCGTTGCCCTCATGGGTTGAATGCTTCTTCGACCTGATAGAAGACGTCGTAGTCGGAGCCGTCGCCTATCAGGTTGAAGGCCCGCTCTCCGTCATCAACCTGACTGGCGCTGACGAAAAAGCTACCGATGTGATCGTCACCGGAGCCGGAATCCCATTCCCATAGGCTGACCTTCGCTATGGTGTCGAAGGCCCGTGATTGGTTGACGATCTTTTCTTGGCCGGAATCGATCGCCGTGCCGCGCGGACCACCGAAAACCAGGACCCCGTCAATCTTGATTTGGAGATCGTCCGCACCCGCACCGTCGGTCGTCTCGTTGCACTTAACCTTGTTGATGATCACGAACGGCACGTCCGTCACCCTTCCTGAGAGAGCGCAACTACACATTTATAATCGCGCACGCATGCCGCGTGCGCAACCGGTCACACTGAATGAATCATTAACATTTGATGCCTCAAAACGCTTCAAGGAGGGACGTACACTCAAAATCCCGAGTGATACCATGATGGAAAAGAAAACCTCCTTCGGAGGTGGAGACCAGTGTCTGACAGTGAAACACATCCGCCTAGCGAGACGAAGAAGCCGCTGAGGGTCCGGCTGCCCGCTTTCATTAACGACGAGATCGGTCTTGGTGACGTTATCAAGAAGGTCACCTACCACGCGAGGCTCCGCCCGTGCAACGGCTGCGAGCAGCGCGCTGCCATGCTGAACCGGTGGGTGATCTTCTCTGGCCGGAGAACTCCAGATTGATGCCGGGAACGCCTAATCTAAAGCTTGTCCGTAAACGATCTCCGTACCTTCCGTGGCCAGTAACCCTGTCTGCTCCGGATTTGCGGCAGACTTCGGGCAACAGACACCCGAGAGGCTGGGGAGGCAGGGTCATTGCATGAAGCCGATTGATCCTTTTCATCCGGTGAGTCCGAGCGCGGTCAGGGGGCGCTTGTAGTCGCGTGCGGCGTGGCGGAGGGCGGCGGCGATGTTGGTGCGGCCGTCCTGACGGTGGAGGCCGATGGCGAGGTTGCGCAGGCTGGCCATGGTGCGGGGCAAGTGCGCGGTGCGGACCTTGGAGTCGTCCTCGCGGAAGGTCCGGTCCCGGACGTGGTGCAGGAGGTTCTCGATGCTCCAGTGACCGCGGATCCAGGCCGCGAGCTGTTCACCGGTGGCCTCGCCGGGCTTGAGGCTGGTGATCAGGCAGACACGCTCGATAGTGAGCTTGCCGGTGCCCGACTCGCGCCGCCAGCGCACGACTTGGAGGGCTTGGGCCGCGCCCGGGTAGTCGAGATGGGCGAACGCGGCGGTCTTCAGCCGGCGGATCTCCATGCGGTGGTGGGCGCGGGTGCGCTGGTAGTGGTCCAGGGCGATGTCCCGCCACGGGAGTTGGCGGACGCGGGCGTAGAGCGTCGGATGGTTCTTCTTGACGATCGCGAGGTAGTGGGCACCACGTTCGCGCAGGTAGGTGGCGTGGTCGTGCTGGGTGTGCAGGGCGTCGGCGGTGACCACGGTGCCGGTCAGGTCCACGGTGTTGAGCAACGGGGCGAAAGCGGGGATCTCGTTGCTCTTGTCGGCGACCTGCCGCTGGGCGAGCACGGCGCCGGTGTGCTCCATCGCCGCCAGCAGCGCGACGGCCTCCCGGCCCGCATGGCGCGAGCCGCGCAGCGTCTTGCCGTCCACCGCGATCGCCCGCAGCACTGGGCGCTTGCCGACAGTGTGCTCCGGCCGCCTGGCGCGGGCCGTAAGGAAAGCGCCGATCGCCTCATCCAGCACATCGCCGTCGAGTCGGGCGAGCAGGCGCCGGACGGTGGCCGGGTGCGGCACCGGCACGCCGCCGGTGAGCGGATCGGCCGCAAAGCCGCAGGCGCGCAGCACCCACTGCGGAGCGTCCGCGATCCACTCGCCGATCGCGGTCAGGGAGCGGGCGCCGGCCAGCACGCTCGCGGCCGACGCGCACAGCAGCGCCACGAGCGGGTAGCGGCGGCCCCGGCGGTCGCGGGGATCTGGCAGCAGGCCGAGGAAGCCGCGCAGGCGGACAGCGTCGGCGACCGGAGCTGGGGCATCGGCGTGGGCCAGGTGCTCCAACGCTGCGGGCATAGGGGATGATGCAGGGGCAGGCACGGTCTCGCTCGGTGATCAATGGACTCGACACCCACATGATCACCTGGGGTCGTGCCTGCGCTGCTTCACGTCCTCGCCAAGGGACATGACGTCACGTCACGCGCGAACCGGACCAATCCCGATCACGCAAAGACCCTGGGTGGGTCCGCGTCTGGATCTCGGACAGCTTGACCTGGAACACCCGGAACTCGTCCAGTTCGAGGGCTTCGGACACATCCAGGTTCTGCGTCAGCAGGAACGCCTTGCACTTGAGCTTGCCGTCCTCGGAGAAGACGAGCACCTTCCAGAACTCGCGCGGGAGTTTGACCCCCCGGAAGACACGGTCGTCCTCGTGGAAGATCGGGCCGCCGAACACGCTGACCTTGAGGTCATCGACACGGACATCCTCGAAGACCGCGTCTTCGAGGTGGCCCCAGATGCCGTTCCGCCCGCTCTGGTTGAAGTCGTCCATCTGCGGAGTGATGTTGGTGTAGAAGAACGAGTCCCTGTTGGCCTTCTTCGCCTCGGGCAGCGAGCCCCACACGACGTCGGCGCGGCGCGCGATATGGCCGCGGTCGAGCCGGTTGTTGCGTCCCTTGTACAGCTCGTTGCTGACCTGGGCGGCAGCCGGAAGGCGCGGGTCCTTGACGAAGCCGATGCCCTTCCGGTCGAGCTTCTTCAGGGTGCCGCCGTCGATGTTCCAGGCCACCCAGAAGGCGAAGCGCCGCGATGTGCTGAGGGCCAGCGAGAAGTGTGTGTAGGGGACCACCTCGGACCCGCTGAGCCGGACGGCATCCCCCTTGATCGACCGGTTGAGCTGCGGGGTGCCGATCGGTACCGCGAGGAAGCCCGGGTCGTACCCGGTCACGGCCTCCAGCGATTCGGGGTCCGGCGGTGCGAGGGTGATCTTCAGTTCGTCGAAGACCGCCTGGGGGAGGCAGGCCAGAGCGCGGTCCTCGGGGTCCCCGTCCCCCTCACCACCGAAGTGCAGACCGGCCATTACGTCCGTGGGCTTGCCGGAGCGGCTGGTGAACATCCAGACCGATCCGGAGTCGCCGGGCAGGCTGATCTCGTTGCCGTCCGCCGGACGCTTGGGGTCGGGGCCTATCTCGAAGCATTCGATCTCGCGCACTCCGACCGGCTCGTCGTAGTCGATGCTGACGATGGCGAAGGGCCTGCTCACCACACCGTGCGTGACACCCGTGGTACGGCCGCTCTTGACGACCTTGTCGTCGATCTGCGGTTCGCCCAGCTTCGTCGGTGTGACATCGAGGTCGAGGATGTCCATGGCGAAATCACGATCCGTGAGCCCTTTCAGGGTGGCCACCGATCGGGTGACGGGCTGCGGGTGCGAAACCGACAGGGCCCCGGTGCTGTTGAGGGAGGTGTTCGAAGTCTCAACTCATCAGCGCTGGAGCCCTGTTGGTTCCCCATCCTGCCGTACTCGACCTGCCGCACGCTCTCGTCGAGTGGCTCACGATGCTCATCGTCACCCGTGAGGGTGACCGCCGCTGCAAACTCCGTCCGTCCCAGCGTGCGCTGGTCGCTCTGGTCTACCTGCGCAAGCACGAGCCCCTGGCACAGATCGCCGCGGCCTTCCAGATCTCGGTCGGCACGGCCCACGCCTACACCTCGGCCGCCGTCAGCCTGCTCGCCGAGCGGGCACCGGGCCTGCTGAAGGCCCTGCGCGAGGCGGACCCGGACTACGTGCTGGTCGACGGCACGCTCGCCGAGTGCGACCGGGTCGGCGACAGCCGCAGCGACTACTCCGCCAAGCACCGCCGGCACGGAGTGAACCTGCAGCTGGTGAGCGACCCGGACGGACGACTGCTGTGGATCTCCCCGGCCCTGCCCGGACGCACCCACGACCTGACCGCCGCCCGCACCCACCGGATCATCCGGATCTGCGAGCGCCAGGGCGTTCCGATCCTGGCCGACTGCGCCTGCATCGGGGCCGGTTCCTGGGTCACCACCCCACGACGGCGCCCTCCCGGAGGCGAGCTGACCCCGACCCAGCAGACCGTCAACCGAGCGCTGTCGCGGACCCGGGCAGCCGTCGAACGCGGACCGGCCCGCCTGAAGACCTGGAAGATCTTCCGCAAGGCGCGATGCAGCCCGAATCGAATGACGTCAATCGCCAAGGCCGTCCTCACCCTGGAGCGTCAACGCTGAAAGGGCTCCGTGACCGTCGACACCGCGCAGTCGCCGCCCCTGCCGAGGTGGGCGCGCTTGAGCCTGCCGAGACGGTTCAGTGCGATGCGGCTGTCGTCCTTCTTGCCGGGCTGCACGACCACGTCGCCGAGCTCGCCCTTCCGGCCGTTCAGCACGTGCCAGTTGCTCAGCACGCAGGGCGAGCCGTCGTTCCTGTCGAAGGCGATGCACCCGAAGGTGCCGGCGCTCACCTTGACGTTGCCGACGCTCACGCCGGGACGGGCCGGATCGACGCGCCGCTGACGCTCCGGTGTCTCGCCCTCGTCCACCACGAGGAAGTGCGGCTTGTAGGAGCGCTGGACGACATCGGTCGGCACCTCGACGCCGCCGCCTATGTCGATGACCTCGGGGATCTCGGCGGTCCTCAGTTCGTCCAGTTCCTCCGGCCGGACCTTTTTGTCGACCGTGAACTGAAGGACCAGTTCCTTGCCCGGTTTGCCGTTCTTCTCCTTGTACCCGATACCGATCGAGGACACATTCGGGTCGCTGAGGAACCCCGATCCCCGGCCACGGATGAACTGCTTGAGGTCGCTGATCAGCTTGTCCTGGCCGCTTGCGGAGGGCTGGGGATTGACGGACGCACGCTTCTTGGCGGCCATTGAAGGCTCCCTTCACGCATGGAATTCAGGCGTGAGAAGCCCTACCGAAATCATGGGGATCCAGCGGTGGTTGAAACCGAAGCGAACGGCCTGGGCTTCCCGCTCTGTCGTGCACTTCCAGCATACGAGGCCCGAAAATGTACTGCCATGTACGGCACTGAAAACAGGCGAACATTCAACGATATTTGGTTGCATCGCCTACAACTCCGAACAAGTTTAGCGTGGTTCAGGAGGACAAGGCCGGCTACATGCGATGGGAGAAGTAGCCATGGGCAGGGAGATCAATTACGCCTTTGAGACCCACAGGGCAGTCGCTGACAGCGGCCGCGCCGCGGAGCTCGCCGCGACCACGTCTCCGTTCCAGATCGAGGTGCGGTTCCTCGGAGGGCTGACGAGTAGTCAGAAGAGCGTCTTCGCCGAGGCCGCGGACCGTTGGACGCGCGTCATCGTGGGAGACCTGGAGACCGCGATCATCAACGACCTCACCGGCAGGGTCGTGGTCGACGATCTCTTGATCGACGCCGAAGGCGTGCCGATCGACGGTGTGAACAACGTTCCCAACATTCTCGGGCAGGCCGGCCCGACGCGGTTCCGGAGGGACGACGCGGCCAGCGGAGCGGGACTTCCCGTGAAGGGGCGCATGATGTTCGACAGCGCGGACCTGGCCCAGATGGAAGAAGAGGGCTCACTCCTCGACGTCATCACGCACGAGATGGGGCACGTACTGGGAATCGGAACCGTCTGGACGGATTTCGGCTTCCTGAAGAACTTCCCCGGCCCGGACCCGACCTTCGTCGGCCCCGGCGCCATGAAGGAGTTCGGCAGGCTCACCGGAGAAGGGCCCACCCCGGTGCCGGTCGCCAATGTCGGCGGCGCCGGAAGCGCGGGCGGCCACTGGCGTGAGAGCGTCTTCGACAACGAGTTGATGTCGCCGAACATCGATGGCAGCAACAACCCCCTGAGCCGGCTGACGGTGGCGAGCCTGGGGGACCTCGGATACACGGTCGATCTCGACGCCGCACAGGACTACGAGCTTCCGAATCTCCTCGAGATCGCACGCTCCGGCCGCGTCCCGACCGCGGTGCCGGAGCATGTGGTGCTCCCGACCATCCCGACCCGTATCCCAGCCGAGAGGCCCTGACGGACCTGACGAGGTCGGCAGTACGGCCTCGGCGCGTTATCCGCGCACTGCTGAGCAGCTCGCTGACAGTGAGCCCTTTCAGCGTTGACGCTCCAGGGTGAGGACGGCCTTGGCGATTGACGTCATTCGATTCGGGCTGCATCGCGCCTTGCGGAAGATCTTCCAGGTCTTCAGGCGGGCCGGGCCGCGCTCGACGGCTGCCCTGGTCCGCGACAGCGCTCGGTTGACGGTCTGCTGGGTCGGTGTCAGCTCGCCTCCGGGAGGGCGCCGTCGTGGGGTGGTGACCCAGGAACCGGCCCCGATGTAGGCGCAGTCGGCCAGGATCGGAACGCCCTGGCGCTCGCAGATCCGGATGATCCGGTGGGTGCGGGCGGCGGTCAGGTCGTGGGTGCGTCCGGGCAGGGCCGGGGAGATCCACAGCAGTCGTCCGTCCGGGTCGCTCACCAGCTGCAGGTTCACTCCGTGCCGGCGGTGCTTGGCGGAGTAGTCGCTGCGGCTGTCGCCGACCCGGTCGCACTCGGCGAGCGTGCCGTCGACCAGCACGTAGTCCGGGTCCGCCTCGCGCAGGGCCTTCAGCAGGCCCGGTGCCCGCTCGGCGAGCAGGCTGACGGCGGCCGAGGTGTAGGCGTGGGCCGTGCCGACCGAGATCTGGAAGGCCTCGGCGATCTGTGCCAGGGGCTCGTGCTTGCGCAGGTAGACCAGAGCGACCAGCGCACGCTGGGACGGACGGAGTTTGCAGCGGCGGTCACCCTCACGGGTGACGATGAGCATCGTGAGCCACTCGACGAGAGCGTGCGGCAGGTCGAGTACGGCAGGATGGGGAACCAACAGGGCTCCAGCGCTGATGAGTTGAGACTTCGAACACCTCCCTCAACAGCACCGGGGCCCTGTCGGTTTCGCACCCGCAGCCCGTCACCCGATCGGTGGCCACCCTGAAAGGGCTCAGTGAGCTGCTCACCATGCCAATCGCTCGACCGGCACCGAAAGCCCATGCTCGGCTTGCATGGCGGTCAGCGGGGCCAGGGCCGGGCCTCGGTCATCTCCTCGGCGGGACGGCGCAGACGCTATGTGCGGCGCGCTTCCGCCCGAGCGGCATAGAAGATCCGCAGGCAGGAACAGGGCCTGTCACGGTCATGGGTACCTCAGTCCTCGGGAGCGTCAGCTGGGCACAGTGACCGGCCGTGTGACCGTTCGTCCGAATGCCGTGGATGGGCTGCAGGGCCGGGGGTGCCGCGGACACGCGCTGCACGTCGGTGTCACCCGGCCGGCGCCATCCAGTGCAGCACCGTCGACGGCGATGTGGCAGCCCCTGCCGAGGGGGTCACTCGCCGTGGCTCCCTCAGTGCCGTGACCGCTCCTGGACTCAACGGCATGGACGCCCGAGAACAGATGCGCGACTTCCTGATCACGCGGCGGGCCCGGATCACCCCCCGAGCAGGTCGGCCTGCCGCCGACGAGCAGTGATCGGCGCGTGCCGGGGCTGCGCAGGGGGGAGTTGGCCTCACTGGCCGGGGTGTCGATCAGCTACTACACCCGCCCGGAGCGCGGTGACGCCACAGGGGCCTCCGACAGCGTCCTCGAAGCCATTGCCCGCGCCCTGCAACTGGACGAGGCCGAGCGCCGGCACCTGTTCGACCTGGCGCACGCCACCGCCGCCGCGGTGGTCGGCAACCAGCGGTCGGACCTGCTCACGGCCAACCGGCTGGGCCAGGCCCTCTTCTCTCCGATGTGGGGTGTCGAGGATCCGAGCCGGTTCTCCGGCCCCCCGGCCGGTCAACTCGGCCCGGTTCCTCTTCCTCGACCCCGCCTCGCAGCGCTTCTACCCCGACTGGGAGGAATCGGCGGACCAGACCGTGGCGATGCTGCGGGTCGCCGTCACCCACAACCCCTACGACAAGCAGCTGTCGGCTCTCGTCGGCTACCTCGCCACCCGTAGTGACGACTTCTGCATCCGCTGGGCCGCCCACAATGTGCGCGAGCACCGCACCGGCCTCAAGCGGCTGTGCCACCCCGTGGTCGGCGACCTCGGCCTGACCTACGAGGTACTCACCCTCCCCGCCGACCCCGGCCTGTCCCTGGTCGTCTTCTCCGCGACCCCTGACACGGCCGATGAGGAGGCGTTGCGTCTGCTGGCCAGTTGGAGTGCCCTCCCGGTCGGCGGACGTTGAGGCGGCGCGCGGGAAGCGGGGAGAACCGGTGGTGCCGCCGCTCGGAGTTGGCGGCACGATCTAGGAATGCTCTCGTCGCCGGCTGGCGAGGTCCGGGATGCCCGTGCGGTCGGCCAGTTGCTCTTCCAGGGCTGCGTTGGTCGCCTTGAGCCGGTGGTTCTCGATCTCCAGGACGTGGTGGACGATCCGGGCCAGGAGCTGGGCCTGGGAGCGCAGGTCGTCGCGTTCGGTGCAGACGCGCGCCAGGTCCTCTTGCTGCTTGCGGCTGCGGGACCGCGCGGCTTCGGAGACCGGTTCGGGGATGTGGCCGCGGGCCTTGGTCAGGGCGTAGAACAGATCCTTGAGGCCGGTGTGTTTGTGGGTGAGCTTGTTGCGTCGAAGCCCGGCTTCGACGGCGAGGGAGACGATGGTCAGCTTGCCGTCGGAGTGCAGCGGGGCGCCGATCAGCAGGCGGACCATGGCGTCGGTGATGGCCCGGACCTCCGCGGCGTCCTCGGGCCCGCTGTCGGCGGATGCGTGGGCGAGGGCTTCGCCGACGATCCGGCACGGGGACGTGGTCCCGGCCGACCAGGTGCGCCTTGTCCTCGCCGATCCCGGGGCGCAGGACGGCGGCGGCTCCGCGGTGGGGGCGACGCTGCGCCTGGCGGCCCGGTGGGCGCGCTTCGTCCCGTGGAGCGAACGGGCGCGTGAGTGGATCCTCGCGGTGGAGGGGCTGCTGGCAGGCGCGGTCGAGGATGGAGCGCGCTGGCCATCTTGCCCTGGGGGCCGTCGTCGAGCGCGTGGCCGTAAATTTGCAGGACCACGGCCGGGTCTGCGGTGTCGCCGCGCCAGGTCACGTGGACTTCCGAAGGCGGACGGTGAGCTCACCGAGACCCAGGCCCGCGTCCTGTGCACCGCGATGACGCGGCCCTCGCACACGTCGGGATCGGCGTCGGCTCCGCCCTCCTCGGCCAGGACACGCCGCTCACTCTGGCCGTGAAAGCGGTGTGGTGATCCCCGTTCCTCCTCGCCGTCGCCGCGTCCTCGCCCAGGAGAGTCAGTGACGGGCTGCGCCTGCACAAGCAGGCAGCTTCCATCCGAGCGCCCAGGTGATTTGCCGATGGTCATCGAGAACTTCTGACCCTGCAGGCGCCCGGAGTCCCGGTTATTCGACCTCGACCCAGTCGAGGCTGCGTTCCACGGCCTTCTTCCAGCCCGCGTAGCCCTTCTCCCGCTGCTCGTCGCTCCACTGCGGCTCCCACCGCTTCGACTCGTGCCAGTGCAGGCGGAGCTCGTCGGTGCTCTCCCAGAAGCCGGTGGCGAGCCCCGCGGCGTAGGCGGCGCCGAGCGCGGTGGTCTCGGCGACGACCGGGCGGCTGACCGGTACGCCGAGGACGTCGGCCTGGATCTGCATGCACAGGTCGTTGGCGGTGACGCCGCCGTCGACCCGCAGCACGTCGAGTGTCACCCCGGAGTCCTGCTCCATCGCCTCGGCCACGTCGCGGCTCTGGTAGCAGATGGCCTCCAGGGTCGCCCTGGCGAGGTGTGCGTTCGTGTGGAACCTGGCGAGACCGACGATCGCCCCCCGGGCGTCGGAGCGCCAGTAGGGCGCGAACAGGCCGGAGAAGGCCGGTACGAAGTAGATGCCGCCGCTGTCCTCCACCTGCCGAGCCAGTGTCTCGACCTCGGCGGAGGAGGAGATGATCCGCATCTGGTCGCGGAGCCACTGCACGGCGGACCCGGTGACCGCCATGGACCCTTCCAGCGCGTACACCGCCGGGGCGTCCCCGAACTGGTAGGCCAGCGTGGTCAGCAGGCCCGTGCTGGACCGGACGATCTCCGTGCCCGTGTTGAGGACCAGGAAGTTGCCGGTGCCGTAGGTGTTCTTCGCCTCGCCCGGGCGGAAGCAGACCTGGCCGACGGTGGCCGCCTGCTGGTCCCCGAGGACGCCGGTGATGGGTACGGCGGTCCGCAGCGGACGGGTCGTGCGGGTGGTCCCGAACGCCTCCGGGTGCGAGGACGGGTTGATGGCCGGGAGCATGGCGCGCGGGATGCCGAAGATGTCGAGCAGCTCGTCGTCCCAGTCGAGGGTCTCCAGGTTCATCAGCATGGTGCGGCTGGCATTGGTGACGTCCGTGGCGTGGATGCCGCCGTTCGGACCGCCGGTGAGATTCCACAGCACCCAGGCGTCCGTGTTCCCGAAGACGGCCCGGCCGTCCTCGGCGGCCTCTCGGACACCGTCGACGTTCTCCAGGATCCACTTGATCTTGCCGCCGGAGAAGTACGTCGCCGGTGGCAGCCCCGTCTTGCGCCGGATGAGGTCGCCGTGCTCCCGCTCCAGCGCCGCGGCGATCGAGTCGGTGCGGGTGTCCTGCCAGACGATCGCGTTGTAGTACGGCTGACCGGTGCTGGGGTCCCAGATGACCGTGGTCTCCCGCTGGTTGGTGATCCCGATGGCCGCCAAGTCGGCGGCGGACAGGCCGCCCAGGCGGACGGCGTTCTGGATCGTGGAGTTCGTACGTTCCCAGATCTCCACGGGGTCGTGCTCGACCCAGCCGGAGCGGGGAAAGATCTGCTCGTGTTCGAGCTGGTGGCGTGCGACCTCGTTGCCGTCGTGGTCGAAGATCATGAATCGCGTGCTGGTGGTGCCTTGGTCCACCGCACCGACGAATTCAGGCATGGTCGTCCCTCTCACTGGTCCGGCGCGGGCACCCGGCCGGGCTCCTGCTCGGCCTCGGGAGCCGGGAGGAAGGGGGTGATCAACAGGCGGTAGAGCAGTGCACCGAGCGGGCCGCCGATCAGAGGGCCGACGATCGGCACCCAGAAGTAGAGGTCGCCGTACTGATCACGCCAAGCGCCTCCGTAGCCCGTGAGGAACGCCGCCAGCCTGGGGCCGAGGTCACGGGCCGGATTGATCGCGTAGCCGGCGTTGGTTCCCCACGCCATGCCGATGGCGACGACGATCAGGCCGATGATGAACGGGGCCATGTTCGCGCCCGGTGGCGTGTTCAGCAGGTCGGTGACCGCGAAGACCAGCAGCACCAGCAGGGCAGTACCGATGATCTGGTCACGGAAGGCCCCGAACTGGCTGATCGGGAGACCGCCGTTGCCCGGCAGGGTGGAGAAGACGATCTCCGTCTTGTCGGTGTGGCCGGGGTCGGCCTTCGCCAGCACCTCGCTGTAGTTCCAGCGCACCAGCAGGGCAGCGACAAAGGCGCCTGCCGTCTGGGCCAGCGCATACGGCAGGACCTTGCTCCACGGGAAGCCCTTGAAGGCCGCGAGCGCGAGGGTGACCGCGGGGTTGATGTGGGCGCCGCTGACTCGCGCCGCCACGTAGACACCGAAGACGACGCCGAGACCCCAGCCCCAGGCGATGCTGTCGTGGTCACCCAACCCACCGTCGGTCAGCGCGCCACCGGCGACGACCTGCGCGACGACACCGCATCCGAAGAGAATGAGGATCATGGTGCCGGCGAACTCGGCAGAGAGTTCGCCGACGAGGCGTGCCTTGGACGTAGATTCCGGCATGTTCATATCCTCCGCAGCGCGGGCGCGAGCGGCCTCCGCAGGCGGGCCAATCGGGTGAACCGGCACCCGGAGCTCGGTGCCCGGAGGTGGAACGGCCGGTCAGGCTTCGGCGACGCGCAGTCGTCGCCCCCCTTGCCGCGGGGTGGAGATGTATCGCCCGTTCAGCTTGCCTTTCGACCTCGGCAGTGTCCTGTGTGCGAGGCGGTCCGGGAAGCGGCACATCACGCCGGCGTCGAAGGTCTCGGTGAACACCAGTGCATCCGGCCCTTGGTGCTGATCGCGGACATCGCGTTCACCGAGAACCGGTTGCCGGTGCGGCGCACGATCGGGGTGCGCCCCAGTGAGCCCTTTCAGGGTGGCCACTGATCGGGTGACGGGCTGCGGGTGCGAAACGGACAGGGCCCCGGTGCTGTTGAGGGAGGTGTTCGAAGTCTCAACTCATCAGCGCTGGAGCCCTGTTGGTTCCCCATCCTGCCGTACTCGACCTGCCGCACGCTCTCGTCGAGTGGCTCACGATGCTCATCGTCACCCGTGAGGGTGACCGCCGCTGCAAACTCCGTCCGTCCCAGCGTGCGCTGGTCGCTCTGGTCTACCTGCGCAAGCACGAGCCCCTGGCACAGATCGCCGAGGCCTTCCAGATCTCGGTCGGCACGGCCCACGCCTACACCTCGGCCGCCGTCAGCCTGCTCGCCGAGCGGGCACCGGGCCTGCTGAAGGCCCTGCGCGAGGCGGACCCGGACTACGTGCTGGTCGACGGCACGCTCGCCGAGTGCGACCGGGTCGGCGACAGCCGCAGCGACTACTCCGCCAAGCACCGCCGGCACGGAGTGAACCTGCAGCTGGTGAGCGACCCGGACGGACGACTGCTGTGGATCTCCCCGGCCCTGCCCGGACGCACCCACGACCTGACCGCCGCCCGCACCCACCGGATCATCCGGATCTGCGAGCGCCAGGGCGTTCCGATCCTGGCCGACTGCGCCTACATCGGGGCCGGTTCCTGGGTCACCACCCCACGACGGCGCCCTCCCGGAGGCGAGCTGACACCGACCCAGCAGACCGTCAACCGAGCGCTGTCGCGGACCAGGGCAGCCGTCGAGCGCGGCCCGGCCCGCCTGAAGACCTGGAAGATCTTCCGCAAGGCGCGATGCAGCCCGAATCGAATGACGTCAATCGCCAAGGCCGTCCTCACCCTGGAGCGTCAACGCTGAAAGGGCTCAGTGAATCGGGGCTGACGGCAGGCGATGCCTGCGGTATGCCGCCGGCATGAGGTATGTCCAGGGCGTCGGCCTGACAGCCGAGGCCCGTATGAAGGGGGAAGTCCACCCAGTACGGGGCCTTGTCCAGCATCCGGCACTTGGTCGAGAAGCCCGAGCTGAACGCCCCACCATCGAGGTGGAGTTTATCCATTCCGCCCTCGTATGGCCGGTGGCGTGGCCATGGCCGTCGCGGCTGGGGTGCCGCTGGGCTCCTGGGCCGGCCGGCTGCTCGGGTGGCGCGGCGCGTTCTGGCCGCCGTGACAGCACTGGTCATCGGCCGGTTCGTTCCCGCCGAAGAACAGCCTGCCACCGCCCCGCCCCCGCACACCGCTGAGCGCTGCGGACCGGGGCGGGTTGTTGACCGATTTCGCGGCTGGACGCCTGTCCGCAGTCTCCGCAGAGTTGCCCATACAGGGGTGAGTCGGGTCAGGGTGGTGCAGGATGTTGAAATCGTCGCGGCAGCGACGCGGAATGGATCACCCGCCATGCGGCCCGTACGGATGCGATGAGCCGCGGATTGCCGTGCATGTCGAATTCATCGAAGCCTTCGTCTCCTTTCGATGGCGTGTATTTTTCCGCTGTGGCAGAATCGGGCCCAGGTGGGGCGAAGTCAGAGTGGAGCGACCGATTCGGATCCTTCGGTGAAATTCGCATCGGGGAACGCTCGGTCAGGATACGGGGGGAACTGACTCATGGAACTGGTGGAGCGGGAAACCGAGTTATCCCTGATGCAGGACATGCTCGACGCCTGCGTGTCCGGGCGTGGCGCAGTCCTGCTGGTGAGTGGCGCGGCCGCCACGGGCAAGACAGCACTGCTTCGCGAGCTCGGTGCCCGCGCTGATTCCGCGCAGACGCTGTTTCTGCAGGCCACAGCGTCCGGCGCGGAGCGTTCGCTGCCGCTCGGCGTGATCGAGCAACTACTGCTCGGCGCTGGACTGCCGGGCGCCGACCTGGAAGTCGCCGTCAGCCGCTTCGACTGGGACGCGGCTGACGAACTGCGCGCCCCCGCGGAAAGGGAACTGCCCGCGGCGGTCGTCAGCGATATCACCGGCGTTTGCGGGATTCTGTTGGAAAAATCAAAAAAAATCCCACTGGTGTTGTGCGTCGATGACGTTCAGCATGCGGACGCCTATTCGCTGGAATGCCTGCTGTATGTGGCGCGCAGAAGCGAGACCGCCAGAATTCTGGTGGTGCTCGGCGAGAGCAGCAGCTTCCCGGTGGAGAATCCGCGATTCCGGATAGAGCTGCTCCGACTGCCGAGCTGCCGGCACATCCGGCTCCGGCTGCTCACGCGCCAGGGCGTCGGCAGGATGATCGCAGTCGGCGCAGAGGGGCGGCGGGCGCACCCGCCCGCCGAGGAGTTCCACCGGCTCAGCGGCGGGAACCCCCTGCTGGTGCGGGCCCTGCTCGACGACCGCCGCCAGCTCGCCGCGGACAGCGACGTGCCCCGTGGACCGACGGCGGAACCCGTACTCGGACCGGCCTTCGAACAGGCCGTCACCACCTGCCTGTACCGGAGCGACGCCGCTATGCGGCATGCAGCGTGGGCGCGCGCGGTACTCGGCCCGGACGCCTCGGACGCGACCCAGGCGGACGTCCTCTCCACCACACCCGAGGTGGCGCGCCGTGATCTGGACGCGCTGGACGGGACGGGGCTGTTCAGCTCCGGCTGGTTCCGCCACGACGCGGTCCGGCCCGCCGTCCTGCGCAGCATGGACCCGGCATACCGCGCCCGTCTCGAAGCCCGCGCCGCCCAGGTGCTGCATGACCATGGTGCCTCCGCGACCGCACTGGCCCGGCACCTGATCGCGGCGGAACCCTTCGACGCCCCGTGGGCGCTGCCCACCCTGTTGGAAGCAGCCGACCGAGCGCTGGCCGAGGACGAGACCGGATTTGCCCTGGACTGTCTGCGGGCCGCCCGCGACCGATGCCCCGACGAACGGCAGGCGCTGTCGATCAAGGCCCTGCTCATGCGAGTGGGCTGGCGAGCCGGTCCCGGTGCCGGTTCCGGCCAGCTGCCCGAACTGACCGCCGCCGCCCTCGCCGGACGGCTGGGAGTCCGGGACACCGAGGCGCTCATCGCCCATCTGCTGTGGTTCGGCCGGCTCGACCAGGCCCTCGAGGTGCTCGACACCGCCGAACGGCGCGACATCGAAGCGGCCGACGCCGACCCGGGCGACATCGGACCCGACGTGAAGGATCGTTTCGACGCCGTACGGCTGCGCATGGCCATCCGCTTCCCGGGGCTCTCGCAGCCCACCCCGTCCGGCATGGTGGGCGCCCTGCGCAGCTTGCTGCCCTACACCCGAGGCGTCGAACATCGGGCGATACGGCTGCTCGCCGATGTCATGGACCGGCCCGCCGACGCGGACGGCGAACGCGACGCCGTCGCCGCGCGGGCCGAGCAGATGCTGCAGGGCGCCCGCCTGGACGATCACACACTCCCGGTGATCCTGATCGCGCTGTCGGCTCTCGTCGTCGTCGACGACCTGGACAAGGCCGTCTCCTGGTGCGGCCTGCTGGTGAAGGAGGCGCAGGAGCGCCGTGCGCCGATGTGGCAGGCGCTGTTCGCGACGGTGAAGGCCCTCGTCGAGATCAGGCTTGGCGCACTGGCCGACGCCCGAGAGGCCGCCCGTACGGCGCTCGCCCTGGTCCCGCCCGAGGGATGGGGAGTCGCCGTTGCCGCCCCGCTCGCCGCGGCGCTGTTCGCCGAGGCCGCCGGGGGCAGACTGGAGGAGGCTGCCGACCGGCTCGGCGACCCCGTCCCGGAGGCGGCCTTCCACACCTGGGGCGGCGTCCTCTACCTCTCGGCGCGCGGCCGTTACTACCTCGCCGCCGGACGTCCGTATGCCGCCCTCGACGACTTCCTGGAGTGCGGCAGGCTGGCCACCCGATGGGGTCTCGACCGGCCGGACTGGCTGCCCTGGCGCGGCGACGCCGCCCAGGCCTGCCTCGTGCTCGGTGACATCCGGCGCGCCCGCGCCCTCGCCGAGGAACAGCTCACCCAGCTCGGCGGCCGACGCTCCTGGGCCCGCGGCGTCACGCTGCGCGTGCTCGCAGCCACCGTGCCCGTCGGGCAACGGCCGGCCCTCCTCGACGAAGCCATGGAAATCCTCCGGGAGCGCGGCCACCGCTACGAACTGGCCCGCGCTGCGGACGACTTGGCACGTACCCACCGCGAACTCGGCAACGCCGGACGAGCTCGGTCGCTGGCCCGTACCGCCCTGCGGCTGCTGCACGCGTGCGGCGCCGAGCAGCCGGCGTACGACCCGCCGGAGGCAGCCGCCGGCAGCGGTGGCGAGAGGGGTGGCGACAGGGGTGCCGAACAGCCCTCCACGCACGAGCGGTCGTGGCCGGCGACCGTCGGAACCCGCCCGCAGCCGGTGGACGAACTCAGCGATGCGGAACTGCGCGTGGCGACGCTCGCCGCCCGCGGGCACACCAACCGGCAGATCGCCGCGCAGCTGTTCATCACGGTCAGCACTGTCGAGCAGCACTTGACCCGCGTGTACCGCAAACTCAACGTCAGGCGCCGGATGGGCCTGGTGGCGCTGCTGCGCGGTACCGCGCAGCCGGACCAGCAGGAGTGGTCCCCGGGACAGGACGACGGCGAGGCAGGGAACCGGCTGCAGTCCTCGTAGGCGTCCGCACGCCGTCATGCCAACGGTGTCCGAGCGGGCGGCGGCCGGTGCCGTCGACGAGTGGTTCGGCCCTGCCCCGTTGCGGCCCTCCGAGTGCACGGCTCTTCTCCCTGACGTCCGCGTCGTCACCGGTGTGCCCGGCAGCGGTCCCGCGTTGCAACAGTTCTAGGAGACGTCCGGTCACACCGCGGTCAGCATTCGCTGTGTCCTCGGTGACCAGTGTGTGACCGCGCGTGTCCATTCTGGGTGCAGGACCGGTTGCCGCACGCCCTCCCCCCCCGTCGGCTCGCCGGCCACCCCCGGTTCCGTGCCCGTGTCGGCCACCGCCCCGAGCCGTGCCTCTTCCTCCGGTAGGGGGCGCGTAGGGGTGCTTAGGGGTGCCGCACCGAGATCGAATTGATAGGGGTACTGGCGGCAGAGCCGTTTTGTTACTGTTGCTGCGCGTTCGAGGCATCATCGCAGGTGGTGCGGTGAGGCCAGGTGGAAGTGAAGGACACCGGTCACGGCCGGGGTTCTCGCATTCGACGGGCACGCCACTTCTCACATTTCGACCGGACGGCCCGGGACGAAGACGGTACGGAAGTCATCCGGCTCACTCGGGAATTCGTCGGCGATCCCGGCGACACCGCTCCCGGTGCCCGTTCGAACCCGATGCAGGCCGGCCGATCAGGCCGTACGCCATCGTCGGCGCGCATTCTCGGTGGCCGAAGTGCGCCCATGCACGCCCACTTCGCGCCGACGGGGGCGCGTTGAACGGCACACCCGGGCACCGGTCACATCAGTTCACTTAGGGGGAAGCGGAATTGCAACCTGGTCACGGGACGGTTGATCAGAACCTGGTTGTGGAAGTCGAAATCGATTCTCTGGTGACGGGGGATTCGCCGCGTGTCTCCGGAGCCGATCCGGAACATGTGGAAGCACTCGTGGCGGCGCAGGCGCCGCTGCCTCCCATCATCGTGCAGCGATCCACCATGCAGGTCATCGACGGCCTGCACCGACTCAGCGCCGCCCGGCTCCGCGGCGACGACAAGATCGGCGTGGTGTTCTTCGACGGCGACGAGGCCGAGGCCTTCGTCCTGGCGGTGGAGTCCAACACCACGCACGGGCTTCCGCTGACCACGGCGGAGCGCAAGCTGGCGACCCGGCGCATCATTGCCTCGCACCCGCAGTGGTCGGACCGCATGATCGCCTCGGTCGCGGGCCTCGCGCCCGGGACGGTCGCGACGATCCGCCGGCAGACACAGGACGTGCCCACCGCGCAGACCGCCCGGATCGGACAGGACGGGCGGGTCCGCCCGATCGACATCGCCGAAGGGCGTCGGCTGGCCGGACAACTCATCGCCGAGAACCCAGGCCTGTCGTTGCGTCAGATCGCCCGCGCGGCGGCGATCTCCCCGGAGACGGCACGCGACGTGCGCAACCGCATGCTCAGGGGCGAGGACCCGATGCCGAAGTCGCGCACCCGCACACAGGCCGGAGGCGCCGCCCACGAGACCGAGCCGAGGGACTTCACCGTCCCGGCGGTGAGAACCGTTCTCGAACGGACGCCGGTACAGCACCGCACCGCCGTCGTGGAACGGCTCAGGGCGGACCCCGCCCTGCGGTTCAGCGAGACGGGGCGCGCACTGCTCCGGCTGCTCAACGTCTACACGATCAGCGCCCAGAACTGGGAGGAGATCATCGACAACGTCCCGCCGCACTGCGGTGGCATCGTGGTCCGCCTGGCCAACGAATGCGCCGGCATGTGGGCGGAGTTCGCCACGCGTCTGGAACGCAAGGTCGTCGAGAGCGCCTGACCGCGACGGCCGGCGCGATGCTGGTGACCACACCGATGAGCAGGCATGTGACGGCGAGCCCGAACCAGGGCCCGCCGTCACGGCGTTCAGGGTGCCCGCAGATTCCGTACGACGGTGCGCAGATGCCCGGCCGCGCTCACGTCGGAGCAGCCGGCCAGCCCGAGAGCGTCCCGCAGCTCCTCGGCCAGCAGCTCCAGCACCCGGCTCACGCCGGCCTCACCGCCCGCGCCCAGCCCCCACAGCACCGGCCGCCCCAGCAGGACACCGCCGGCTCCCAGGGCGAGCGCCCGCAGCACGTCCGTACCGCCGCGCACCCCGCTGTCCAGCAGCACCTCACAGCGGCCGGCGACGGCGGAAACCACCTCGGGCAGCGCCTCGATGCTGGGCACGGCACCGTCGAGCTGACGACCGCCGTGGTTGGAGACCACGACGGCGTCGACCCCGCACTCCGCGGCCCGCACCGCGTCCTGCGGTGACAGGACACCCTTGAGCACCAACGGCAGCCGGGTGCACTCCCGCAGCTCCGCCACGGACGACCAGGTCACCGCGGAGGAGAACGTCTCGCCGGTGTGCGCGGCCACCGCGGAGCCGGCCCCGCAGGGCCTGCGGTGCGCCGTCGACGTCCCCTCCGCGAGGTGCGCCGCCCGCACGTGGTCGGGCAGGGTGAACCGGTTGCGCACGTCCCGCAGTCTGCGGCCCATCCATGGCACGTCGACCGTGAGCATCACCGCCCGCGCCCCGGCGTCCTCCGCCCTGCGGGCCAGATCCAGCGCCCGGCCCGGCTCCCGCAGCCAGTACAGCTGGAACCAGACCGCGCCGCCCACCGCCGTGATCCGCTCGATCGGCACGCTGCTCATGGTGCTCACGGTGAACGGCACGCCCGCCCGCTCCGCCGCACGCGCGACGGCGAGTTCGCCCTCCGGATGCAGCAGCCGCTGGTAGGCGACGGGCGCCACCGCCACGGGCATCCGCACCGGTCGTCCCAGCAGCGTGGCGTCCGTCGTGCACCGCGACACGTCCCGCAGTACCCGGGGCACGACGAACACCCGGTCGAAGGCCGCCCGGTTGGCGTCCAGCGTCGTCTCGGCGCCGCTTCCCCCGGCCACGAAGTCCCGCACCCCGGCCGGGAGCACCGCTGCGGCGGCCCGCTCGACATCCGCGAGACAGCCCGCCTCCTCGAACTCCCGGGCCGCAGCACGCACCCCGGCGCTGCCCGAGTCCGTCCCGGGGCCCGGGTCAGCCACGCTGCTTCGTCCGCTCCAGCTCCACGGCCTCGTACAGGGCCTTGATGTTGGCGCTGCCGAAGGTCGCCGCCCCCTGGCGTTCGATGACCTCGTAGAAGAGCGTCTGCCGCGGGTGCCGGGAGGCGGTGAAGATCTGGAACAGGCGGCCGTCGTGGTCCTCGTCGGCCAGTACGTTCGTCTCCCGCAGGTCCGCCAGCCGCTGCGGATCCAGTGCGATGCGCTCGCCGAGCAGGTCGTAGTAGGCGGACGGAGTGCGCAGGAAGGTGACGCCGCGCGCGGTCAGGGACCGTACGGCGGTGACCGCGTCCCGCGAGGAGAACGCCAGGTGCTGCACGCCCGCTCCCTGGTGCCCCTTGAGGAACTCGTCTATCTGCCCGGGGGCGGCGGATACGTCCGGCTGGATCAGTGTCAGTGTCACCGTGCGCGACGGGCTCTGCACGACCGTCGACTCCATCGCCTGGGCGCCGACGACGATGCGCTCCTGGAAGATGTCCCGGAAGCCGAGGGCGGTGCGGTAGTAGTCGACGGTCGGCTGGAGTTCGCCGGCGTTCAGGCACACCGCCACGTGGTCCAGTCGGAGCAGGCCCGCGTCGTCGGCGGCCGCCTCGTCCGCGCCGGCCACGGGGGAGAAGCCGGCGGGAAGGCCGGGCCCCTCCTCGCAGGAGTGCTGGACGAGAGTGTGAACGACGTCGCCGAAGCCCCCGACGGTCGCCGTGACGAGGTCGCCGCCCGCATGACGGGTGGGCCGCCGCACGGCTCGGGCCCCGCGTTGCACCGCCGCCCGGAACGACGCCTCCGCGTCGGCGGTGCGCAGCGCGATGTCGGCGACGCCGTCCCCGTGCGCGACGACGTACGCCGCACCCGGGTGCTGGTCCGACGTCGCCTGGGTGAGGGCCAGGGTGATGCCGCCCTGACGCAGCGCCACCCCACGGTGCCGCGACGAAGCACTCGTGCCGACCACGGTGAAGGCGTACTCGTCGACCCAGGAGGACACGGCGGCCTCCAGGTCCGTGACGTACATCCCGACGTGGTCGATCGAGAGGTCCTCCAGCGGAACTGCTGCTTTCGATGAATCCGGCATGGGTGTCCCCCGGAAAAGGAGAGAAACAGGTTTTTGGAACTCTACGGATCCCGCCGGGGGAAGCGAACTGTCCGACCGACCGGCCGATGAACGAGGAGCATGAATAAGGTGGTTGAAAGTTCCCGTGGATAAAGATCCGTAAATGTCAAATGAATCGCCCGGACAGTGCAGGGATCGGCCGACTGACAGACGCCCGGCGCCGTGCGTAAACTCGCCTGGCCCATCGGTCCGTGGACGACGGCCTTTCGAACGGGTGATGTCTTGTGCTGCGCACCATGGCCGTGATCGGCACCGGCCTCATCGGTACCTCGATCGCCCTCGCCGCACGCCGACGGGGCGTGACGGTGTTCCTGGCGGACCGCGATCCGGTGGCCGCGCGGACGGCCGCCGCCCTCGGCGCCGGACTCGCCCGCGCCCCCGCGGCGCCGGTCGACCTCGCCGTGATCGCGGTGCCGCCCAGCCAGGTCGGCG
Organism: Streptomyces sp. F001; assembly: GCF_004187715.1. GTDB lineage: Bacteria > Actinomycetota > Actinomycetes > Streptomycetales > Streptomycetaceae > Streptomyces > Streptomyces flavusporus. Next base: position 828,861 of record NZ_QZWF01000002.1, read on the forward strand.
GTGTGCTCGCCGAGGCCCAGACGAGCCGGCTCGCCCTCGGCTACACCGACGTGGCCAGTGTGAAGGCAGGGCCGGAGCGGGCCGCGCTGAGCCGGGCACCCGACCCCGAGCGCTACATCGGCGGCCATCCGCTGGCCGGCCGGGAGCGCTCCGGCCCGCTCGCCGCCCGCGCGGAGTTGTTCCAGGGCCGCAACTGGGCGCTCACCCCCTCCCGGGTGACCTCGCCGGCCACCCTCGACCGCGCCCTGTGCCTGGTGGAACTGTGCGGCGCCGTACCAGTGGTGATGCCAAGTCAGGAACATGACGCCGCCGTGGCCGTCACCTCGCATGTCCCGCACCTGGTGGCCAGCCTGATGGCGGCCCGGCTGCGGGACGGGCCGGCCGGGACGTCCCTGCTCGCCGGACAGGGCCTGCGTGACGTCACCCGGATCGCGGGCGGCGACTCCCGGCTGTGGGGCGACATCCTGCAGTCCAACGCGCCCGCCGTCGCCGACGTCCTCAGGGACCTGCACGCCGACCTGTCCCGGCTGGTACCGGCGCTCGACGCGCTCGCCCGGCCCGGGCACCGGGACCGCGAACTCGGCATGCGCACCCTGGTGGACCTGCTGGACCGGGGCATCCTCGGCCTGGCCGGCATCCCGGGCACGCGGCCACCGACGGCGCCCGGTGACCCGCGCGTTCGGGTCCGGGTCGTCGACCGTCCCGGGGAACTGGCGCGGCTGGTGGCGGCCACCGCAGGGCTCGGCGTGGCGGCGGAGGACGCCGACGTCGGCGCCGCCGACGCCGACAGTCTGGCCGTGCGGTTCACCGTGCCGCAGGCGGTCGCCGACCGCATGGTGGCCGAGCTGCGCAAAGGGGGCTGGTCCGCCGTGCGGGAGGACGCCGTGCGGCATGCCGGGGAGCAGCCGGGACGGGACGAGGGCGAGGACGTCGCGCTGCCGGTGTGATCCTCCGGGCGCGGGCGGCTCCGTTCGGCACTGTCATGCCGTCCGCACACCTGTCCAAGTGGACGAATCGGCCGGTTGGACGGTGTTGTCGGCACTCGCGGATTCATGTGACGCTGAGCGCCCGATAAGCGCCGTCCCGTGAACCGCAGACAACCGGGGGGAAATCCATGGTGAGTTCCGACGGCCGAGTGCGTGCGGTACGCGACGGCCGTATTCGGGGCACCGAATACGGCGACACGGAATCATCGTCCGCTGATTTCTCCCCGGCCGCTGGGTTCGCCGGAACCACGAACCGGGAGATGTTCGAACGCACCGGTTTGCGACAGGGCGTACGACGCAGTCCGGGACCGCCGGAAACCGCAGTGAAAATCCTCGGCCGTCTGTGGTCGGCGCCGCTTTTGGTCGGACCGCTCGCCGCCGCCCCCAGGCCCGGCGCCGAGCTGGCGGTGGTGCGGGCCGGGGGCGCGGCGGGCCTGCCGGCCGTCGTGAGCGCCTTCGCCGAGCGGACCTTCGGCGAACTGTCCTCGGCCGCCGGGGTCCCGCCGTGGCTGCGCACCTACTCCTTCCAGGAGCCCGGTACGGGCCGGGCGCTGGCCCGGCGGGCCGAGGAGGCCGGCTTCGGCGCCGTGGTCCTGGCGCTCGGTGACCGCGACGACATCCGGCTCGGCCCGGTCGCCGCCCCCGCCAACCTGGCCGACACCGGACCCATCACGGACGCACGGCGGCTGCTCGACGCCCATACCGACTGGGCGGCCGTGGGAAGGCTGCGCGCGGCCACCGAACTGCCGCTGCTGCTCTGCGGCGTGCACACCGCCGCCGACGCTGCTCGAGCGGTGGACGCCGGCGCCGACGGCATCGTGGTCACCGACCTCGCCGCACTGCCGCGGATCCGCGCGGCCGTGGCCGATGGCTGCCCGCTGCTGTTGAGCGGCGGCGTCCGCCGCGGCGCGGACGTCCTGACCGCACTGGCATCGGGAGCGGACGCGATCGTCGTGGGCAGACCCGTGCTGCAGGGGCTGCGCGTCAAGGGACGCGCGGGCGTGACCGAGACACTGAGCGCGCTGGTCCAGGAGCTGACCGAGGCGATGGCGTTCACCGGCACCGACACGGTCGCGGACGCCGGCCCCGACGTGATCCGCACGGCGGCGGGCCCGGCCCGTCCGGAGACCGGCACCCGGCCCGCGCACCCGGCGCACGGCCCGCGGGAGCCCCGGACCGAGACACCGTCACCGGGGGACACCGCGGCGGCGCCCCGTGCCCTGCGCAGGTCCGACCTGCACGCGAGCCTCAGCGACCCGGTCCTCGACACCATGACCTTCCTCAACGAGGTCACCCTGCGCCACCCGGACGCGATCTCCTTCGCTCCCGGTCGCCCCTACGACGGCTTCTTCGGCACCGAGCAGATCTTCCGCCACCTGCGGACCTACCTCGACCACCTGGCGGAGCAGGGCAGTTCACCGCAGCAGATCCGCACCGCGATGTACCAGTACGGCCCCACCGCCGGCCAGATCCGCGAGATCATCACGGACGCGCTGCGCGCCGACGAGGGCATCGACGTCCCTGCCGAGTCCATCGTGGTCACCGTCGGCGCCCAGGAAGCGATGCTGCTGGTGCTGCGCGCCCTTATCACCGGCCCCGACGACGTGCTGCTGGTCGCCAGCCCCTGCTACGTCGGCATCACCGGCGCGGCCCGGCTCCTCGACATCGCGGTGACCCCCGTCGAGGAACGGGAGAACGGCCTGGCCTGCGCCGACCTGGAGTCCGCGATCCTCAGGGAACGGGCACGCGGCCGTCGCCCTTGCGCCCTGTATGTGGTCCCGGACCACTCCAACCCCTCCGGCACCACCTTGGACGAGCGGGGCCGGGCCGACCTGCTCGAACTCGCGCACCGGCACGGCCTTCTCGTCCTGGAGGACAGCCCGTACCGCCTGGTGAGCCCCGGCCCGCCGCTGCCCACGCTGAAGTCGATGGACCGCACCCGTACGGTCGTCCACCTCGGCTCGTTCTCCAAGACGGTCTTCCCCGGCGCCCGCGTCGGCTTCGTCATCGCCGACCAGCCGGTCCTGGACGACGCCGGCCGCACCCATCTGCTCGCGGACGAACTCGCCCGGATCAAGAGCATGGTGACGGTCAACACGTCGTCGCTCAGCCAGGCCGCCGTCGCCGGCACCCTGTTGAGCGCCGACGGCCGCGTCTCCGACCTCACCACGGCGGCCGCCGCCTACTACGGCGACGCCATGCGGGCCACCCTGCGGGAGCTCGACGCCCGCCTGCCCGCCGTGCGCCGGGAAGCCCTGGGCGTCCGCTGGAACGAACCGACGGGCGGCTTCTTCCTGACCGTCCGGGTCCCCTTCCACGCGGACAACGGCGCGCTCACCCGCTCCGCACAGGACTTCGGCGTCATCTGGACGCCGATGACGTACTTCTACCCGGACGGCGGGGGGCTCGACGGCATCCGGCTGTCGACCAGCTACCTCACCCCCGCCGAGATCACCGAGGGCACGGCACGGCTGGTCCGCTTCATCGAGGCCGAGGCCGAACGGCCGTAGCCGCGCGAGCCCCACCGACACAGCCGCCCGGCAGAAAGGACGGACACGTGACCGGCACCAGCGGCAGGCGACTGCGCAGCAAGCCCCGTATGTGGGGGTGGACCTTCCGATGACCATCGACATCGCTCCCGCCGAGGTCCTCGGCGAAGTGCCCGAGTTCGAACTCCACGACACCGCCCGGCCGGGCCCTGGACGACTCCCGGTGCATCCCCGGATCGTGGGCGTGGGCTCGGCGGTGACCCCCACGTCGTACACCCAGGGGGAGGTCCTCGACGCCTTCTCCATCACCGATCCGAAGGTGCGCTCGGTCTTCCTCAACAGCGCCATCGAACGGCGCAACCTGACGCTGCCGCCCGCTGCCGCCGACGGCATCCGCAGCCCGGAGTCGCAGGGCGACCTGCTCGACAAGCACAAGGACCTCGCCCTGGAGATGGGCGGCGAGGCCCTGCGCGCCTGCCTGAAACGGGCCGGCGCGGAACTCGCCGACGTGCGGCACCTGTGCTGCGTCACCTCCACCGGCTTCCTCACCCCCGGGCTGAGCGCCCTGCTCATCCGGGAGCTCGGCATCGACCGGCACTGCAGCCGCAGCGACATCGTCGGCATGGGCTGCAACGCCGGACTCAACGCGCTCGGCGTGGTGGCCGGCTGGGCCACCGCCCACCCGGGCGAACTCGCCGTCGTCCTGTGCGCGGAGGTGTGCTCCGCCGCGTACGCGATGGACTCGTCGATGCGGACGGCGGTCGTCAACAGCCTGTTCGGGGACGGCGCCGCTGCCGTCGCGCTCGTCGCGGGCGGCGACTGCGCACTCGGTGGTCCGGACGTCCTGAAGTTCGCCAGCTGCATCATCCCCGAAGCGGTCGACGCCATGCGCTACGACTGGGACCGCACGCTGGAACGGTTCAGCTTCTTCCTCGACCCGCAGATCCCCTACGTCGTGGGCGCGCACGCCGAGATCGTCGTCGAGCGCCTGCTGGCCGACACCGGCCTGCGCCGCAGCGACATCCGGCACTGGCTGGTGCACTCCGGCGGCAAGAAGGTCATCGACGCGGTCGTCGTCAACCTCGGCCTGACCCGCCACGACGTACGGCACACCGTGGGCGTGCTGCGCGACCACGGGAACGTCTCCAGCGGCTCCTTCCTGTTCTCCTACGAACGGCTCCTCGACGAGACCGTCACCCGCCCCGGCGAGTACGGAGTGCTCATGACCATGGGGCCCGGCTCCACGATCGAAACGGCGTTGGTTCGATGGTGACCATTCAGACAGCGACGCAGACCTCGCTCACGCTCGAGCTGAACGGCGGCGAGCCGCTCGCGGTGGCGACGGTGAAGGCCGTCACCGAGCTGTGCGACCGGGCCGAGGACACCGCCGACGGCATCGTGACCGTACGCGTCACCGGGGCCCCGGACATCTCCTGGACCAGCGGACTCGACGTCTCACTGGTCACCAAGTGGGAACGGGCCCTGCGCCGGCTCGAACGGCTGCCCCGGGCCACGGTCGCCGTCGCCGCCGGGGACTGCGGCGGCACCGCCCTCGACGCGTTCCTGGCCGCCGACGTCCGCGTGGCCCTGCCCGGCACCCGGCTGCTCGTATCCCGCGAAGCCACCGCCACCTGGCCCGGCATGGCCGGCTACCGGCTGGTCCAGCTGGCCGGTGCCGCCCGCACCCGCAGGGCCGTGCTGTTCGGCCATCCGATCGCCGCCGCCGAGGCGCTGGCCCTCGGCATTGCCGACGAGATCGCCGAGGACCCGGCCGCCGCGCTGGCCGACGCGGCCGACCTGACCGGCGGACTGTCCGGCCAAGAGGTCGCGATCCGCCGCCAGTTGCTGTTCGACGCCACCACGACCAGCTTCGAGGACGCCCTGGGCGCCCACCTCGCGGCCTGCGACCGTGTCCTGCGCCGCAGCGCCGAGCAGAGCGCGGAGGCCTCATGACGACGACCCTGCCCGCCCGGCCGCTGCACGAAGACGTGCAGCACGCCTGGCAGGAACTCGCCACCGCCTCCGGCGTGATAGCCCGCGTCGAGGACCTGCTGACCGCGCTGCCCGCACCCGGAGCCCGCACCGCAGGCCAGCGGGCCGACGCCGCGGCGGCCCACCAGGCGGCGCGCGCCCTGCGCACCCGCTTCCTGGACGCGTACGCCGACGCCGTGTACGACCGGCTCACCACCGGCCGCACCCTGCGCCCGCGCCTCGACGAACTCCTCGAAGCCGCCGCCGACACCTTCCCCGGCCTCGTCCCGACCGTCGCGCGGCTCGCGGCCGAGACCGGCCTGGTCCAGGCCGACAAGGAGGGCCACGAGATCGACCAGGGCATCCTGCTGCGCGCGGTGCTGCGCTCACCGACCGCGGGAGAGCACCTCCTGGACTCCATGCTCCGCCCCACGGACCGCGCCCTGCGGATGCTGCCCGAGTTCACCCGCACCGGCGTGGCGGAACTCGAGGCGGTCCGGGTGGAACGCCGCGACGATGGCGTGGCCCGCCTGAGCATGTGCCGTGACGACTGCCTGAACGCCGAGGACGTCCGACAGGTCGACGACATGGAGACCGCCGTCGACCTCGCCCTGCTCGACCCCGCCACCCGCGTGGCACTGCTGCGTGGCGGGCGGATGAGCCACCCCCGCCACCGGGGCCGCCGGGTGTTCAGCGCCGGCATCAACCTCAAGAGCCTCAGCTCCGGCGGCATTCCGCTGACCGGGTTCCTGCTGCGCCGCGAACTCGGCTACATCCACAAGATCGTGCGGGGCGTGCTCACCGACCACCCCGACCAGTGGCACGCACCCCGGATCGAGAAACCGTGGGTGGCCGCCGTGGACGGCTTCGCCATCGGCGGCGGAATGCAGCTGCTGCTGGTCTTCGACCATGTGCTCGCCGCGTCCGACGCCTACCTCAGCCTGCCCGCGGCGAAGGAGGGGATCATCCCCGGCGTCGCCAACTTCCGCCTCGCGCGTTACACCGGCCCCCGGCTGGCCCGGCAGATCGTGCTGGGCGGACGCCGTATCCGGGCGAGTGAACCCGACGCCCGGCTGCTCGTCGACGAGGTCGTCGAACCCGAGGACATGGACGCCGCCGTCGAACGCAGCCTGGCCCGGCTCGACAGCGAGGCCGTGCTCGCCAACCGGCGGATGCTGAACCTCGCCGACGAGCCCGGGGACGCGTTCCGCGCCTACCTGGCGGAGTTCGCCCTGCAACAGTCGCTCAGGCTGTACAGCGAGGACGTGCTCGACAAGGCCGGCCGGTTCGCGGACCCGACCGCGAAGTCCACGCACATCGAGAGGAGTTGACGCGGATGCCGGTCGTCCGAGCGGGCGGGGTCACCCTCGCCTACGACGAGTACGGCACCGGAGAGCCGGTCGTCATGGTCACCGGCACCGGTGCCCCCGGCCGCATGTGGCGCACCCACCAGGTGCCCGCCCTGACGGCGGCCGGCCACTGTGTGATCACACTCGACAACCGGGGCATCCCGCCCAGCGACCCCTGCCCCGACGACTTCACCCTCGACGCCATGGCCGCCGACGTCGCCCGCCTCATCGACCGGCTGGATGTGGGGCCCTGCCGGGTCGTCGGCTACTCCCTCGGCGCGATCGCCGTGCAGGAACTGCTGCTGGCCCGCCCCGACCTGGTCCGGCAGGCCGTGCTCGTGGCGACCGCCGCACGGTCCGACGCCCTGACCGAGGCCATGACGGCCGCCGACTTCGAACTCGGCGACGGCGCCATCGGCCTTCCGCCCCGCTTCCGCGCATACGTGAAGGCCCTGCAGAACCTCTCGCCACGCACTCTCAACGACGACGAACGCCTGCAGGACTGGCTCGCCGTCTTCGAGATGGCGGCCCCCGATCCGTCCGCCGTCCGCGGACAGCTCGGCCTCCAGCTGATCCCGGACCGCCGCCCGGCCTACCGGCGCATCAGCCGCCCCTGCCTGGTCATCGGGTTCCAGGACGACCTCGTCGTCCGCCCGCACCTGTCACGCGAGGTCGCAGCCGCCATCCCCGGCGCCCGCTACACCGAGATCCCCGGGTGCGGGCACTACGGATATCTCGAGAACCCCGCCGCCGTGAATTCCGCGATCATCGAATTCTTCAACCACGGCCGGCAGAACGCGAATTCCAGGCCGCACGCCTCCCGCCTGGACGGCCTTGTAGGCCCCACAGCACGCGTCTAGCGTGAATCAGGTCTGCCCGCGGAAAACATCGAAAGCCGACGAGGGAAAACGATCGGAGTAGTCATGCCGAACCCGTTCGACGACGAAAACGGTACGTTCCTGGTCCTGGTCAACGACGAGAACCAGCACTCGCTCTGGCCCGCCTTCGCCGAGGTGCCGCCGGGCTGGCGGACCGTGTTCGGAGAGGACACCCGCAAGGCCTGCCTGGAGTACATCGAGAAGAACTGGACCGACATGCGGCCGAAGAGCCTCGCCGAGCAGATGGACAGGCTGGAACAGGCCGAAGCCGCCGGTTAGGCACCCGCCCGACAACAACAGCGAAAACGGGAGGTTTTCGTGGCCATGATCGGCCCGGGGCCGATGGTGATACGGGGGATGGGGCCGGATGAGACGGTGACCAGGCAGCGCATCAAGCCCGGCACTGCGAAAAGGATCGTCCCCTATACAAAACCGTACCGATTCCACATCGCCCTTCTCCTGGTCGTCACCGCGCTCAACGCCGGAATAGCGGTGGCCACCCCAGTCCTGTTCAAATACATCATCGACAACGGCATCGCCGTCGGGGACTCCTCGGTCGTCGTGTGGATCTCCGTGGCGGTCGCCGCACTGGCTCTGCTGGGCGCCGGCCTCGGATTCGTCGAGGCGTGGTACTCCGGCCGCATCAGCGAAGGCCTGATCTACGATCTGCGCACCCGGATCTTCGACCACGTGCAACGGCAGCCGCTGGCGTTCTTCACCCGTGCCCAGACCGGTGCGCTGGTCAGCAGGCTCAACACCGATGTGGTCGGCGCCCAGCAGGCGGTGACGTCGCTGCTGTCCACGGTGGTGTCCGCGGGGCTCACCCTGGTGCTGGTGCTGATCGCCATGCTGTGGCTGTCCTGGGTGGTCACCCTCGTCTCGCTGGTGGTGATCCCGCTGTTCATCCTGCCCGGCCGCATCGTCGGCCGGCGCCTGCAGCGCATCATGCGGGAGCACATGCAGGTCAACGCCGAGGTCGGCTCGTTCATGAACGAGCGGTTCAACGTGACCGGCGCGCTGCTGGCCAAGCTCTACGGCCGCCCCGACGGCGAGACCGGACAGTTCTCCCGGCTGGCCCGCAAGGGCCGCGACCTGGGCATCCTGACCTCCGTCTACGGCAAGATGCTCTTCCTGACGATGACCCTGGTCGGCTCCCTGGCCACCGCGCTCGTGTACGGCGTCGGCGGCGGCCTCGTCATCGACGGCACCTTCCAGATCGGCACCCTGGTGGCGCTCGCCACGCTGCTCACCCGGCTGATGGGGCCGATCAACCAGCTCTCCGGTGCCCACACGAGCGTCATGACCGCAATGGTCAGCTTCGACCGGCTCTTCGAGATCCTCGACCTCAAGCCGCTGATCTCCGAGAAGCCCGGCGCCAAGCCCCTGCCGACGGCCACCGCGGAGGGCACCGCACCCGACATCGAGTTCGACGGCGTGTCCTTCCGCTACCCCAAGGCGTCCGACGTCTCGCTCGCCTCCCTGGAGTCGATCGCTCTGCCGACGCCGGAGCGCACCCAGAACGCCTGGACCCTGAGCGACCTGACCTTCACCGCGCCCGCCGGCAAACTCACCGCCCTGGTGGGGCCGTCCGGCGCCGGAAAGACGACCATCACCCATCTGGTGCCGCGCCTGTACGACCCGGTCGAGGGCACCATCCGGATCGGCGGCCACGACCTGCGCGACGTGACACTGAAGTCGCTCAACGAGACCATCGGCATGGTCACCCAGGACGCCCACCTCTTCCACGCGACGATCCGCGACAACCTCACCTACGCACGACCCGACGCCACCGAGGACGAGCTGATCGCCGCCTGCCGGGCGGCCCAGATCTGGGAGCTCATCGAATCCCTGCCCGACGGCTTCGACACCGTCGTCGGCGACCGCGGCTACCGGCTGTCCGGCGGCGAGAAGCAACGCGTCGCGATGGCCCGGCTGCTGCTGAAGGCGCCGCCGATCGTCGTCCTCGACGAGGCCACCGCGCACCTCGACTCCGAGTCCGAGGCGGCGCTGCAACGGGCCCTGAAGACAGCCCTCAGGGGACGCACGTCCCTGGTGATCGCCCACCGGCTGTCCACCATCCGCGACGCCGACCAGATCCTCGTCATCGACAAGGGCCGGGTCCAGGAGCGCGGCAACCACGAGGAACTGCTCGCCCTGGACGGGCTGTACGCGGAGCTGTACCGCACCCAGTTCGCCCATCAGCCGTCGGCCAACGGCAACGCGCCGATGCCCGAACCGGCGCCGGTCGGCGCGCCGCCCGGCGCTGTCCTGACCGGAGGCCCGGCCGGCACCGGCGGCCCGATGCCCGGCGGCGCACCAGGCGGGCCCGGCCTGTTCCTCTTCCCCGCTCCACCCGGCGAGGGCGGCCCCGGACCCGGCCCCGGCGGCCCGGGCCCGGGACTCCTCGGCGGCCCGCCTGTGTCGGGACAGGAATGAGACAGCCGTAACCGCGCGTCCGTACGGACAGCCGACGAGCGGTGTCCGCTGCGGGGTTTCCCCGCCGCGGGCACCGCACCGTCGTGTCCCGGCCATGCTGTGGCCCAACGCCTCCTTCCGGCGGCGGCCCGGACCGAGTCCCGCTACCCTCCGGACCGTGTGCGCGGCGAGGGCCGCGCTGGACTGTGACCAGTGTGTGACGGCAGGCCGGGCATCGTGAACAGCCGTGATCCCATCATCCGACCCGCCCGGCCACGTCGCACGCTGCTTCATGGGGGGTGAGCGGTGAGGGTGCTGGTGGTCGAGGACCACATCCAGCTCGCGGACTCGGTGGCCCGGGTACTGCGCCGCGAGGGAATGGCCGTCGACGTCGTCTACGACGGCGAGGGCGCGCTCGAACGCGTGTCCGTCGTCGACTACGACGTCGTCGTACTGGACCGGGACCTGCCCGGTGTCCACGGCGACGAGGTCTGCGGCGTCCTGGTGGCCGAACCCGTCCACACCCGCGTCCTGATGCTCACCGCGTCCGGCACCATCGCCGACCGCGTGGAGGGCCTCAGCCTCGGTGCGGACGACTACCTCCCCAAACCGTTCGCCTACGCCGAACTCGTCGCGCGCATCCGCGCGGTCGCCCGGCGCGCCCGCCCCGCGGTGCCCCCCGTCCTGCTCCACGGCGATCTGCGGCTCGATCCCGCGCAACGCCTCGCCACCAGGGCAGGGGAGCGACTCGCGCTCACCCCCAAGGAGTTCGCGGTCCTGGAGTACCTGATGGCCGCCGAAGGCCGGGTGGTCTCCGCCGAGGAACTGCTGGAGCGGGTGTGGGACGAGGCCGCTGATCCGTTCACCACCACGGTCAAGGCGACGATCAACCGGCTGCGGTCCAAGCTCGGCTCCCCACCGGTGATCGACACCGTGCCCCGCGGCGGCTACCGGATCTGACGAGGTGAAGTGAGGCCCATGCCACTGCTCGGCTCACCCCGCGCGACCCGCCTGCGAGCCTGGGCCACGCGCCGGCTCCTGCCCCGCCGAGTCCGCATGCGGCTCACCCTCCTGTACGGACTGCTGTTCGTGGCCTCCGGCGCGGTCCTGCTCGCCATCACCTACGTGCTGGCCAACCGTCCCAACGGCTTCTACCTCTACAGGCGTTCCGCCGGCGGCGGCCCGGCCGCCGTCGCCGACGGCCTGCACCTGTGCAACGCGGACGCCCCCTGCAGCATCGACCCGATCGCCGCGGCCCAGCGGCAGCAGGCCATGGAGCAGCACGACGCGGAAATGCACCACCTCCTGGTCCAGTCCGGCATCGCCCTGGCGATCATGTCGGTGATCGCCATCGGTCTGGGCTGGCTGGTCGCGGGGCGGGTGCTGCGCCCGCTGCGCACCATGACCTCCACCATCCAGCGGATCTCGGCCCGCAATGTGCACGAGCGGCTGGCCGTCGAAGGCCCCGGCGACGAACTGAAGGATCTCGCGGACACCGTCGACGGACTCCTCAGCCGGCTGGAGACCGCCCTCGACTCCCACAAACGCTTCGTCGCCAACGCGGCACACGAGCTGCGCACACCCCTCACCGTCGAACACGCGCTCCTTGAGGAGTCGCTCATCGACCGCGACGCCACCGTGGACTCGTTCCGCTCCAACTTCGAACGCCTGCTGAACCTCAGTCGGCAGCAGGCACGCCTCCTGGAGTCGTTGCTGACCCTGTCCAGCAGTGAACGCGGCCTGGACCGCCAGGAGCCCCTGGATCTGTCCGAGGTGGCCGACCAGGTCGTCGACGGCCGACGCCGGGACGCCGAGGCACGCGGACTGCGCCTGGAGACGGCGATCGCCACCGCGGAGGTCTGGGGCGACGGCGCCCTGGTGGAACGGCTGCTGGCCAACCTCCTGGACAACGCCATGGACTACAACGTGCCCGACGGCTGGATCCAGGTCTTCACCGGCGTCCACAACGGTCGCTGCGTCGTCCGTGTGGCCAACAGCGGGCGCGAGATCCCACCCGACCGGGTGGGCCGCCTCTTCGAACCGTTCCAGCGGCTGGACCGGGTCGCCGATGACGGACACCACGGCCTCGGCCTGTCCATCGTCCGGTCCATCGCCACCGCGCACGGCGCCTCGCTCAGTGCGCGGGCCCGCTCCCGCGGCGGGCTCGTCGTGGAGGTGTCTTTCCCGCCGCGCACTCGTCGGGGCCGCCAGCAGCTCGCACTGCCGACGTTGCTCAGCACCCCCGAACCGCGCTGACCTCATTCCCGTTTCCCCTCGGCAGCCCTCTTTCCTAGCATGTAATCCGCCGCGCGATTCCGGGTGCGCATCCACCATCGCTGCCGTCCTGTCCAACCGTGCGCGGTACACGGTTGGACAGGACTGGCCCCGAGCCGACGAAACAGCAGATGCTGACGGCTCGTACACGCGCTCGTGTTCGGCGAATGGGGAACGAGGGGGAAAGATGAACGGCAACACCGGTCACGCCCTGCCCGTATTCGAAGCCCAAGAGGGAATATGGCTGGCGCAACGGGTGGACGGTTCCCGCCAGGCGTACAGCGCCGGTCAATACATCGAAATCGACGGACCGATCGACGCGGACACATTCGAGCGCGCACTGCGACACGTCGTGGCCGAGACGGAAATACTGCGCACGCGATTCATCGAAGACGGCGACACGGTGCTGCAGATCGTCGATCCGCCCGCGGAACGGGACCAGCCGCACTCCGGACCCCCGAATTCCGAAGCCCTTCTCACCGTCGTCGACCTCGGTTCCGATGACGATCCGCGGACGGCCGCCGAAACAGCCATGCATGCGGAACTGCTCCAGGAAACCGGCCACACCACCGGCAGGCTTTTCACCCACACCCTTTTCCGGCTGCGACCCGACCGTCACATCTGGCTCCACCGGTACGACCACCTCCTCATGGACGCCTTCGGCTGCACCCTGCTGGCCCGCAGGACCGCCGAGATCTACACCGCCCTCCTGCGCGGAGACACCCCCGCCCCCACGGACCACGCCCCGCTCCGCGACCTGCTGGCCGAGGAGACCGCCTACCGGGCTTCGGAGCAGCACGCACACGACCGCCGGTACTGGCACGACCACTTCGCCGACCGGCCCGACACGCCCACCGTCCCCGGCCACGGATCGACGGCCCTCGGAGGCGGTGGCGGGACCGCCACGCCCGAAGTCCTGCGCGCAACGGGCCACCTGGCGCCCGACGCCGTGGCGGCACTGCGCGCGGCTGCGGCCCGAGCCGACGTGAGCTGGCCCCGGCTCGTCATCGCCGCGGTTGCGGCCTTCACGGCAAGCCTGAGCGGATCGGACGAAGCCGTCCTGAGCGTCCCGGTCTCCGGCCGCACCAGCGACCGCGCCCGGCGCACCCCCTGCACCATGGCCAACATGCTGCCCGTCCGCCTGCCCGTCACGGCCGGCACGAGCCTGCTCGACCTGGCACGCCACGCCGGCCAGGAGATCGGCGCCCTCCTCGCCCACCAGCGCTACCGCGGAGAGCAGCTGCGCCGCGACCTCACCTGGCCGCACGGCGACCGCCGGCACTTCGGCCCTTACGTGAACGTCATGCCGGCGGCCGGCGAAACCCTGCACTTCGGCGCACATCGCGGCATCATGTGCGACCTGTCGAGCCGCCGGACCGAGGACTTCGGCGTCCTGGTCAGCGGCTGGACGGCGGACGAAGGCATGCGCATCACCTTCGAGGCCAACCCCACGCTCTACGACGACGACTGGGTCCGCGCCGCCCACCGGTCCTTCCTCGCCTTCCTCGAGCGGGGCGTCAAGCAGCCCGCCGTACCCGTGGGACGGATCGACACAGGTGAGCAGCTGCCGCCCGCCTTGAGTGACAACGCCACTGTGCCGGGCGCACTGGTGCCGGAGCTGATTGCCCGTTGTGCGGTCACGTCGCCGCTTGCGGTTGCGGTGCGATGCGGTGAGGTTGCGCTGACGTATGCCGAGTTGGAGCAGCGTGTCGATCGGTTGGCGCGTTACCTGGTCGCCCTTGGTGTGGGGCGTGAGGTGCGGGTGGGGCTGTGTCTGCCGCGGTCGGTGGACATGGTGGTGGCGGAGTTGGCGGTGTGGAGGGCGGGTGGGGCCTTTGTTCCGCTGGATCCGGAGTATCCGGTGGACCGGTTGTTGTTCATGGTGGCCGACAGTGGTGTGCGGGTGTGGTGGGGATCGGTGAGCGGTTCGGTGAGGTGCCGTGGGTGTCTCCCGATGACCCGGCGGTGGGGCCATGTCGGGGTGCCGCTGGACGTTCAGGTCGTGCCGGGTCAGTTGGCGTATGTGATTTATACGTCGGGTTCGACGGGTCGGCCGAAGGTGTGGCGGTTGCTCATGGTGGGGTGGCGAACCTGGTTGAGGCGATGCGGCCGGTGCTGGGGTGGGGAGGGCGTGACGGCGTTGCAGTTCGCCTCGTTCAGTTTTGATGCGGCGGTGCTGGATGTGGCGGTGACGCTGGCGTCGGGTGGCACGCTGGCGATCGCCACGAAGGAGGAACGCGCGGACACGGGCTCTGGCCCGGATGATCACGTCCGTCGGCGTGGAGACGGCGAGTGTGGTGCCGTCGCTGTTGGGCGTGCTGGACCCGGACACGGTGCCGGGTGTGCAGAGGTGGGTGCTGGGTGCGGAGTTGCTTACGGCAGATCTGGCGAGTCGGTGGGCGGGTCGGGCGCGGGTGGTGAACACGTACGGGCCGACCGAGGCGACGGTGATGGCGACCGCCGGTGCGGTGGATGCCGGGATCGGGGCCGGGGATGAGGCGCCGTCCATCGGGCGGCCGCTGGCGAATGTGCGGACGTTTGTGCTGGACCACTTCCTGAGGCCGGTCCCGCCGGGCCTGGTCGGTGAGCTGTACCTGGCGGGCCCCGGCCTGGCACGTGGCTATGCGGGACGGCCCGGTCTGACGGGGGAGCGGTTTGTGGCCTGCCCGTGGGGTGCGGGTGGGCGGATGTACCGCACAGGGGATCTGGCCCGGTGGACGGCTGAGGGCGAGTTGCGGTTCGCCGGGCGGGCGGACGCCCAGGTGAAGATCCGCGGGTTCCGGGTCGAGCCCAGCGAGGTCGAGACGGTCCTGGCCGGACACCCGGGCGTCACCCAGGCCGCCGTGGTCGTACGGGACAAGCGGCTCGTCAGCTATGTGGTGCCCACCGGTGACGGCCTCGACCTCGCGGACCTGCAGGCCTATGTGGCAGGACGCCTGCCGGAGTTCATGGTGCCGACGATGGTGATGCTGGACGCCCTGCCGCTGACCGTGAACGGCAAGGTCGACCGGGCCGCCCTGCCCGCACCGGATCTCACCGGAACAGGAGCCGGCCGTGGGCCCGGGACACCTCTCGAAGAGGTGCTGTGCGCTCTGTTCGCCGAGGTGCTGGGTGTGGAGCGGGTGGGTGCGGAGGTGTCGTTCTTCGAGCTGGGCGGGGATTCGCTGTTGGCGATGCGCTTGGTGGCTCGGGTGCGGGCGGTGCTGGATGTTGAGGTGGGGATCCGGGAGTTGTTCGCGGAGCCGTCGGTGGCCGGGCTGGCGCGTGTCGTGGGCTCGGGCGCCGGTCGGGGTGACGGCGTAGAGCTGCGGGCGTGGGAGCGGCCGGGGGTGGTGCCGTTGTCGTTCGCGCAGCAGCGGATGTGGTTCCTGAACCGGTTGGAGGCGACGGTTCCGGGGGCTGCTGCGGCGTACAACCTGTCGTTGGTGCTGCGGCTTTCGGGTTCCTTGGATGTGGGGGCGTTGGAGGCTGCGCTGGGTGATGTCGCGGACCGCCACGAGAGCCTGCGGACGGTCTTCCCCGACAACGACGGCGTCCCCTGCCAGCACCTGCTGGACAGCACGGAGGGCAGGCCGCCCCTGACCGTCGTCGGACTGGCCGACGGAGAGAGCGTCGAGGACGTGCTGGCCGAGCATCTGCGATGCGGTTTCGATCTGCGGGTTGAGGTGCCGTGGCGGGTGTGGCTGGTGGTGGGTGGGGGTGAGTTCGTGTTGTCGGTGGTGGCGCATCACGTGGCGGTGGATGGCTGGTCGATGGGGGTGCTGGCGCGGGATGTGGGGGTGGCGTATGCGGCGCGGTGTGGGGGTGGGTGCCGGAGTGGGGTGTTGGGGTGCAGTACGCGGATTACGCGTTGTGGCAGCGGGAGGTGTTGGGGGATCCGGACGATGCTGAGGGTGTGATGGGGCGTCAGTTGGGGTTCTGGCGGTCGGAGTTGGCGGGGGTGGCGGGGGATTTGGTGCTGCCGGTGGATCGTGTGCGGCCGGCGGTGCCGTCGTTCGAGGGGCGTGTGGTGCCGGTGGAGTGGTTCCGGCGGTGCATGCGGGGTTGGTGGAGGTGGCCGGGCGGGGCCGGGCG
Organism: Streptomyces sp. F001; assembly: GCF_004187715.1. Taxonomy (GTDB): domain Bacteria; phylum Actinomycetota; class Actinomycetes; order Streptomycetales; family Streptomycetaceae; genus Streptomyces; species Streptomyces flavusporus. Next base: position 845,297 of record NZ_QZWF01000002.1, read on the forward strand.
ACGATGTTCATGGTGGTGCATGCGGCGGTGTGTGTGCTGCTGGCGCGGATGGGTGCGGGCCGTGATGTGGTGGTGGGCACGCCGGTGGCGGGGCGGTCGGATCCGGCGTTGGAGGAGCTGGTCGGGTTCTTCGTGAACACGTTGGTGTTGCGGGTGGATGTGTCGGGGGATCCGTCGTTCGCGGAGGTGGTGGAGCGGGTGCGGGCCGCGGATCTGGCGGCGTATGCGCATCAGGATGTGCCGTTCGAGCGGCTGGTGGAGGAGCTCAACCCGGTCCGCTCGCTGTCCCGCAACCCGCTGTTCCAGGTCATGCTCGCCCTGCAGAACGTCCCCGAACCCCAATGGAACCTGCCAGGTGCACAGGTACGGTCGGCCTCCATGTTCGCGCCGGCCGCCAGGTTCGACCTCGCGATCACTCTTACCGAACGCCGGGATGAGCAGGGCGCTCCGGCCGGTCTCACCGGCGACATCCTGTACGCCACGGACCTGTTCGACGAAGGAACCGTCCAGGCGCTGGCGCGGCGTCTGGCGGGCGTGCTGGAGCAGGTCGCCGCCGATCCCGGCCTGAGGCTCAGCGACATCGACGTCCTGACCGACGACGAGCGGACCCGCCTGACCACGGGCTGGAACGACACCGCGACGGAGGCGCCGCATGTGTTGGTGCCGGAGTCGTTTGCGGTCGCTCCGGATGCAGTGGCCGTGCGGTGTGGCCGATCCGCGTTGTCGTACGGGGAATTGGACGAGCGTGTCGATCGGTTGGCGCGTTACCTGGTCGCCCTTGGTGTGGGGCGTGAGGTGCGGGTGGGGCTGTGTCTGCCGCGGTCGGTGGACATGGTGGTGGCGGAGTTGGCGGTGTGGAGGGGGGTGGGGCCTTTGTTCCGCTGGATCCGGAGTATCCGGTGGACCGTTGGCGTTCATGGTGGCCGACAGTGGTGTGCGGGTGGTGGTGGGGATCGGTGAGCGGTTCGGTGAGGTGCCGTGGGTGTCTCCGATGACCCGGCGGTGGGGCCATGTCGGGGGTGCCGCTGGACGTTCAGGTCGTGCCGGATCAGTTGGCGTATGTGATTTATACGTCGGTTCGACGGGCCGGCCGAAGGGTGTGGCGGTTGCTCACGGTGGGGTGGCGAACCTGGTTGAGGCGATGCGGCCGGTGCTGGGGTGGGGGAGGGCGTGACGGCGTTGCAGTTCGCCTCGTTCAGCTTCGATGCGGCGGTGCTGGATGTGGCGGTGACGCTGGCCTCGGGTGGCACGCTGGCGATCGCCACGAGTGAGGAGCGTGCGGATACGGCTGCGTTGGCGGAGATGATCCGCTCGGCCGGCGTGGAGACGGCGAGTGTGGTGCCGTCGCTGCTGGGCGTGCTGGACCCGGACACGGTGCCGGGTGTGCAGACCTGGGTGCTGGCGCCGAGTTGCTCACGCAGATCTGGCGAGTCGGTGGGCGGGTCGGGCGCGGGTGGTGAACACGTACGGGCCGACCGAGACGACGGTGATGGCGACCGCCGGTGCGGTGGACGCGGGGATCGGTCCGCAGGACCGGCCGCCGACCATCGGACGCCCCCTGAACAACGTCCGCACCTACGTGCTCGACGACCTGCTGCAACCCGTTCCCCCCGGCGTCACCGGCGAGCTGTACGTGGCCGGACCGGGCGTGGCCCGCGGCTACGTGGGACGGCCCGGTCTGACGGCGGAACGCTTCGTGGCCTGCCCGTGGAGTACGGGTGAGCGCATGTACCGGACGGGCGACCTGACCCGCTGGACTCCCGAGGGCGAGTTGCTGTTCGCGGGGCGGGCGGACGCCCAGGTGAAGATCCGCGGGTTCCGGGTCGAGCTGGGTGAGGTCGAGACGGTCCTGGCCGAGCACGAGGCCGTCGCTCACGCCGCCGTGACCGCGCGCGACAACCGGCTCGTCGGCTACGTCGTACCCGCCGCCGACACCGTCGACATCCCCGACGTGCGGGCGTACCTGTTGGGCCGGCTGCCCGAGTTCATGGTGCCCACGGCCCTGATCATGCTCGACGCAATGCCACTGACCGTGAACGGCAAGGTCGACCGGGCCGCCCTGCCCGCACCCGACTTCGCCGACCGTCCCACCGGCCGCGAAGCCGAGACCGACACCGAGCGCCGACTGTGCGCTCTGTTCGCCGAGGTGCTGGGTGTGGAGCGGGTGGGTGCGGAGGTGTCGTTCTTCGAGCTGGGCGGGGATTCGCTGTTGGCGATGCGCTTGGTGGCTCGGGTGCGGGCGGTGCTGGATGTTGAGGTGGGGATCGGAGAGTTGTTCGCGGAGCCGTCGGTGGCCGGGCTGGCCCGGCTGGTGGACGGCGCCGTTGCTACCGAGGGGCCGACGTTACGGGCGTGGGAGCGGCCGGGGGTGGTGCCGTTGTCGTTCGCGCAGCAGCGGATGTGGTTCCTGAACCGGTTGGAGGCGACGGTTCCGGGGGCTGCTGCGGCGTACAACCTGCCGTTGGTGCTGCGGCTCTCCGGCGCTTTGGACGTCGGGGCGTTGGAGGCTGCGCTGGGTGATGTCGCGGACCGCCACGAGAGCCTGCGGACGGTCTTCCCCGACAACGACGGCGTCCCCTACCAGCACCTGCTGACCGGGGCTGACGCTCGCCCGGCACTCCGTGTCGTGGAGTGCGGTGACGACCGCGTCGAGGACGTGCTGGCCGGACATCTGCGATGCGGTTTCGATCTGCGGGTTGAGGTGCCGTGGCGGGTGTGGCTGGTGGTGGTGGGTGGGGGTGAGTTCGTGTTGTCGGTGGTGGCGCATCACGTGGCGGTGGATGGCTGGTCGATGGGGGTGCTGGCGCGGGATGGGGGGTGGCGTATGCGGCGCGGTGTGGGGGTGGGGTGCCGGAGTGGGGTGTGTTGGGGTGCAGTACGCGGATTACGCGTTGTGGCAGCGGGAGGTGTTGGGGGATCCGGACGATGCTGAGGGTGTGATGGGGCGTCAGTTGGGGTTCTGGCGGTCGGAGTTGCGGGGGTGGCGGGGATTTGGTGCTGCCGGTGGATCGTGTGCGGCCGGCGGTGCCGTCGTTCGAGGGGCGTGTGGTGCCGGTGGAGGTGGTTCCGGCGGTGCATGCGGGGTTGGTGGAGGTGGCCGGGCGGGGCCGGGCGACGATGTTCATGGTGGTGCATGCGGCGGTGTGTGTGCTGCTGGCGCGGATGGGTGCGGGCCGTGATGTGGTGGTGGGCACGCCGGTGGCGGGGCGGTCGGATCCGGCGTTGGAGGAGCTGGTCGGGTTCTTCGTGAACACGTTGGTGTTGCGGGTGGATGTGTCGGGGGATCCGTCGTTCGCGGAGGTGGTGGAGCGGGTGCGGGCCGCGGATCTGGCGGCGTATGCGCATCAGGATGTGCCGTTCGAGCGGCTGGTGGAGGAGCTCAACCCGGTCCGCTCGCTGTCCCGCAACCCGCTGTTCCAGGTCATGCTCGCCCTGCAGAACGTCCCCGAACCCCAATGGAACCTCCCCGGCGTACACGTACGTCCCGCGACATTCCTGCGGGAGGCCGCGGCCAGGCTCGACCTGTCGGTGTCCCTGACGGAGAAGCGTGACCAGAACGGCGCTCCGGCCGGTCTCACCGGCGACATCCTGTACGCCACGGACCTGTTCGACGAAGGAACCGTCCAGGCGCTGGCGCGGCGTCTGGCGGGCGTGCTGGAGCAGGTCGCCGCCGATCCCGGCCTGAGGCTCAGCGACATCGACGTCCTGACCGACGACGAGCGGACCCGCCTGACCACGGACTGGAACGACACCGCGACGACCACGCCCGACGCACTCGTGCCCGACCTCTTCACCCGCCGGGCGCGGCACTCCCCGGACACGGTTGCGATCGAGTCGGCCGAACGGTCACTGACCTACGGCGAGTTGGCCGCCGAGGCCGGTCGGCTCGCGCGGTATCTCCTCGATGCCGGAGTGGGGCCGGAGTGCCGTGTGGCGGTCGTGGTGGAGCGATCGGCGGCGATGGCCGTCGCGCTCCTCGCCGTGGCGATGTCGGGCGGCGTCTACGTGCCCGTCGACGCCGACTACCCGGCGGACCGGACGGAATATCTGCTCAGGGACTCCGCCCCGGCCGTCGTGGTGTGCGTCGCGCACACCCGGGACGTCATACCCGAGGGATACGCGGGCCGCGTAGTCGTGACCGACGACCCCGCCGAGGCCGCAACGCTGGCCGGATACCCCGGCGGCCCCATCCGCGACGACGAGCGGCCGCACCCGCTGCGGGGGGAAAACGCCGCCTACGTCATCCACACCTCCGGTTCGACGGGACGCCCCAAGGGTGTCGCGGTGCCCCATCACGGCCTGCGGAACCTCGTCGTCGAGAACACACGGCGGTACGCCCTGGACGTGGATGCCCGCGTACTGCAACTCGTTTCACCGAGCTTCGACGTCGCCATGGCCGACATCTGGCCGGTGCTGTGCGCGGGCGGCCGACTCGTCCTGGCCCCGCCGAGGCTGGCTCTGTCCGGGGACGAACTGACGGACCTGGTGCGCACCCGGCGCATCACCCACGCGGCGATACCCCCGACGTTCCTGGCCCAGATGCCGTACGACCGGCTGCCCGACCTGCGTGTGCTGATCACCGGCGGCGAGGCGCTTCCCGTGGAACTGTGCCGGCAGTGGTCCGCCGACCGTGCCATGTACCACCAGTACGGCATCACCGAGGCGACGGTCGTCTCCACTGCCGGCCGCATCGGCGACCACCACGGTCCGCTGCCCATCGGCCGTCCCGTGGCCAACACCCGGGTCTACGTCCTGGACGAGGGCCTGCGGCCGGTACCGGTCGGGGTGGCGGGCGAGCTGTACGTGGCCGGTGCCGGGCTCGCCCGGGGCTACCTGGGCGGGCGGGGCTGTCGGCCGAACGGTTCGTGGCGTGCCCGTACGCAGATGGGGAGCGCATGTACCGCACCGGGGACGTGGTGCGGTGGACCGGCGACGGCGAACTGGTCTTCGTCGGCCGCGCCGACGACCAGATGAAGATCCGCGGTCACCGCATCGAACCCGGCGAGATCGAAACCGCGCTCACGAGCTTCCCCGGCGTACGCCAGGCCGCGGTGATCATCGGGGAGGTCCGCCCCGGAGACCGCCGGCTGGTCGGATACGTGGCCGGCGACGAACACAGCGTGGACGGCCGTACGGTACGGGACACGGTCGCCGACCTGCTGCCGGAACACATGGTGCCCGCGGCGGTGGTCGTCCTCGACGCGTTGCCGCGCACCGCGAACGGCAAAGTGGACCGTGCTGCCCTGCCCGCACCCGACTTCACCGGCGCGACGACCGGCCGGACCACCTTCCGCGAGCCCCGCACGGACACCGAACGCATCCTGTGTGACCTGTTCGCCGAGATGCTGGGCCTGGAACAGGTCGGAGTCGAGGACGGCTTCTTCGAACTCGGCGGCGACTCCATCAGCTCCATGCAACTGGTCTCACGGGCCCGCCGGGCCGGACTGGTGCTCACACCACGCCAGGTTTTCGAGGAGAAGACGCCGGAACGACTCGCGGCGGTCGCCGCGGCGGCCGGGACGGGGGAACGTTCCGGCGCCGTATCCGACATGGGCGTGGGCGACGTCGCGTGGACACCCGTGATGCGGGCGTTCGGGCCACAGGCCGCCGGTGTCCGCTTCGCACAGTGGATGACCGTCGGTGCCCCCGCCGGGTTGGCGCTGGAGGTGCTGACGGCCGGTCTGACCGCCGTACTGGACACGCATGACATGCTGCGGGCACGGGCGGTGCCGGGTGAGCCCAGGTTCGTGGTGGGCGAGCCGGGCTCGGTGGATGCGGCGCCGCTGGTGTCGAGGCTGGAGGCGGGACCGGAGGATCTGGACACCCTCGCCGGACAGGCGGCCCGGGAAGCCGCGGGCCGACTGGACCCGGCCGCGGGCGTCATGGTGCGAGCGGTGTGGGTGGATGCCGGCCCGGACGCGGTGGGCCGGCTGGTGGTGGTGGCGCATCACCTGGTCGTGGACGGTGTGTCGTGGCGTGTGCTGCTGCCGGACCTCCAGGCGGCTTGCGAAGCGGTCGCCGACGGACGCGAACCGGTGCTGGACCCGGTGGCCACCTCCTTCCGCCGCTGGTCGCACCTGCTCTCCGAGCAGGCTCTCTCCTCCGAACGCGTCGCAGAACTCCCCACGTGGCAGGCCCTGTTGGGCGAACCGGAAGCACCACTGGGCGGTCGCGCCCTCGACCCCGCCGCGGACACCGCCGCCACCCTGCGGCGCCGCTCCTGGACGGTCCCGGCCCAGGAGGCGGCCGTCCTCGTGGACCAGATGCCGGCCGCGTTCCACTGCGGCGTCCGCGAGGTGCTGCTCGCCGGACTGGCGGCCGCCGTCGTGCAGTGGCGGCGGGAGACGGCCACCCGTACGCTCCTCGTGGCCGTCGAGGGGCACGGCCGCGAACCGCTCGACGGCGTCGACCTGGCACGCACGGTCGGCTGGTTCACCAGCGCACGCCCGGTCCGGCTCGACCTCACGGACAGCGAACTCGAGGACGCCGCCACGGGCGGCCCGGCCGCCGGCCACTTGCTGAAGACGGTCAAGGAACAGACGCGGACGACGCCCGGGGACGGCCTCGGCTACGAACTGCTGAGCCACCTCAACCCCGACACCGCACCGACCCTGCACGCCGCCCCCGCACCCCAGGTCGGCTTCAACTACCTCGGCAGGTTCACCGCAGCCGCAGCGGCAGGCACGGTCAACGCCTGGCAGCTGGCCGGCGAAGCGGCGGTCGGAGGCTCGGCCGACCCCGGCCTGCCGGCGATGCACGCCCTGGAAGGGCTCGCGGTCGTCCGGGACACCCCGGCCGGACCCGAACTCTCCGTCACGCTCAACTGGCCCGTCCGACTGCTCGACGAGGACGACATGGAACGGCTGGGACAGGCATGGGTACGCATGCTCGGCGGCCTGGCGGCCCACACGGCGGAGCCGACCGCCGGCGGACACACCCCGTCCGACTTCGGCCTCCTGGACCTCGAACAGGACGAGATCGAGCAATTCGAAGCCATAGCAGCAAACCTGGAGGAAGGGCTGTCCCGGTGACGTCTTCAATCGCTGCGCAGGGCTCCGCCCTGGCGGAAATGTGGCCGCTGTCACCCCTGCAGCAGGGGCTGCTGTTCCACTCCGCCTTCGACGACGACGGCCCCGACCTCTACGCCGTGCAATTCGACCTGGCCGTCGACGGACCGCTGGACGCCGACCGGTTACGCGCCTCCTGGCAGGCGCTGCTGCGCCGGCACGCGGCGCTGCGGGCGAGCTTCCAGCGCCGCAAGAACGGCCAGGCCGTGCAGCTCATCACCAGGAACGTGGGGCTGCCCTGGCGCGAGGCCGACCTGTCGGACCTGGCGGAGCCCGACCTCTTGGCACAGGCGGAGAAACTGGCCGCACAGGAGCGCGCGGAACGCATGGACCTCACGGTCCCGCCCCTGCTCCGACTCCTGCTGATCCGACTCGGCGAGCATCGGCACCGCCTCATCGTCACCTCCCACCACCTCCTCATGGACGGCTGGTCGATGCCGGTCCTGCTCGGCGAACTCTCGGCCGTGTACGAGGCAGGCGGCGATGCCTCCGGCCTGGGGCGCGCCGCCTCCTACGGGGAGTACCTGGCATGGCTGAACCGCCAGGACAAGGAGGCCGCCCGCGCCGCCTGGCGCACCGAACTCGCCGGCCTCGACGAACCCACCCTCGTGGCACCGTCGGATCGCGGAGGCGAGCCGGTCCTCTCGGCGGAGAGCTACGTGGGACTTCCCCCGGAAACCACCCGGGCGCTGGCCGACCGGGCCCGCACGCACGGCCTGACCGTGAACACCATGGTGCAGGGCGCGTGGGCGCTGGTACTGGCACGGCTTGCACGGCGTACCGACGTCGTGTTCGGCGCCACCGTCGCCGGCCGCCCCGCCGAGTTGCCCGGCGTCGAGTCGATGGTCGGCCTGCTCATCAACACCCTGCCCGTACGGGTGCCGCTGGACGGCGCCCAGCCGGTCGTCGAGATGCTGGCGCGGCTCCAGGAACGGCAGTCGCGGCTGATCGCCCACCAGCACCTCGGTCTGGCCGAGATCCAGAAGACCGCGGGGCCGGGGGCGGTCTTCGACACCCTCGTAGTGTTCGAGAACTACCCGACGCCCGATGCGGGACGCCCTGCTCCCGGCATGCCGACCTTCTCCGCCTCGGCGGGACAACAGGCGACCAACTACCCACTGACACTCGGCGTCCTGGTGACCGACCGCCTGCAGGCCCGGATCTCCTACCGACCGGACGTGTACGACCAGCAGCAGGCCGACGAGGTGGGACAGCGGTTCGTACGGGTCCTGGAGCGACTGGTGGCCGACCCGGAGACCCGGGTGGGCCACATGGATGTCCTGGAGGACGATGAGCGGTCGCAGGTGACGGTGGGCTGGAACGACACCGCGACGGCGCTGCCGGGTGTGTTGGTGCCGGAGTCGTTCGCGCAGCGTGGGGTGCTGTCGCCGGGAGTCATGGCCGTGCGGTGCGACGAAGTCGCCCTGACCTACAGGGAATTGGACGAGCGTGCCGATCGGTTGGCGCGTTACCTGGTCACCCTGGGTGTGGGGCGTGAGGTGCGGGTGGGGCTGTGTCTGCCGCGGTCGGTGGACATGGTGGTGGCGGAGTTGGCGGTGTGGAGGGCGGGTGGGGCCTTTGTTCCGCTGGATCCGGAGTATCCGGTGGACCGGTTGTTGTTCATGGTGGCCGACAGTGGTGTGCGGGTGGTGGTGGGGATCGGTGAGCGGTTCGGTGAGGTGCCGTGGGTGTCTCCCGATGACCCGGCGGTGGGGGCCATGTCGGGGGTGCCGCTGGACGTTCAGGTCGTGCCGGATCAGTTGGCGTATGTGATTTATACGTCGGGTTCGACGGGTCGGCCGAAGGGTGTGGCGGTTGCTCATGGTGGGGTGGCGAACCTGGTTGAGGCGATGCGGCCGGTGCTGGGGGTGGGGGAGGGCGTGACGGCGTTGCAGTTCGCCTCGTTCAGTTTTGATGCGGCGGTGCTGGATGTGGCGGTGACGCTGGCGTCGGGTGGCACGCTGGCGATCGCCACGAAGGAGGAACGCGCGGACACGGGTGCTCTGGCCCGGATGATCACGTCCGCCGGCGTGGAGACGGCGAGTGTGGTGCCGTCGCTGCTGGGCGTGCTGGACCCGGACACGGTGCCCGGTGTGCAGAGGTGGGTGCTGGGTGCGGAGTTGCTTACGGCAGATCTGGCGAGTCGGTGGGCGGGTCGGGCGCGGGTGGTGAACACGTACGGGCCGACCGAGGCGACGGTGATGGCCACGGCCGGTGCGGTGGATGCCGGGATCGGGGCCGGGGATGAGGCGCCGTCCATCGGGCGGCCGCTGGCGAATGTGCGGACGTTTGTGCTGGACGACTTCCTGCTGCCGGTCCCGCCGGGCGTCACGGGCGAGCTGTATGTGACAGGCCCGGGTGTGGCCCGCGGCTACGTCGGGCGTCCCGGCCAGACGGGGGAGCGGTTCGTCGCCTGCCCGTACGGCGCCGGGGAACGCATGTACCGCACAGGGGATCTGGCCCGGTGGACGGCTGAGGGCGAGTTGCGGTTCGCCGGGCGGGCGGACGCCCAGGTGAAGATCCGCGGGTTCCGGGTCGAGCTGGGTGAGGTCGAGAGGGTCTTGGCCGGGCACGAGGCCGTCGCGCAGGCGGTGGTGACGGCGCGGGATGCGGAAGGGGAGGGCGACAGGCGGCTGGTCGGGTACGTCGTTGCGGACACGCCGGGCAGGGTGGATCCGGAGGAGTTGCGGGCGTATCTGTCGGACCGGTTGCCGGAGTTCATGGTGCCGGCCGCGGTGGTCGTGCTGGAGGAGCTGCCGCTGACGGTGAACGGGAAGGCGGACCGCGCGGGGTTGCCGGCCCCTGACTTCGCCTCGCGTGTTTCCGGGCGTGCACCGCGTACACAGTCCGAGCGGGTGCTGTGCGAGTTGTTCGCCGAGGTGCTGGGCCTGGACGGGGTGGGCGTCGAGGACGGGTTCTTCGAACTCGGCGGCGACTCCATCATGTCGATGCAGCTCGCGTCCCGGGCCCGTCGCGCCGGACTGGCGCTCACACCACGCCAGGTATTCGAGGAGAAGACCCCGGAAAGGCTCGCGGCCCTGGCCGAGCCGGCCGTACCGCAGGCTGGTGCGGAAGACGTCGGTACAGGCGAGGTGGCCTGGACTCCCGCGATGCGGGCGTTGGGTGAGGACGCGATCCGTCCGGGGTTCGCCCAGTGGATGATCGTGGGCGCTCCGGCCGGCCTCGGCCTGGACGTGCTGAGCGCCGGTCTGGCTGTCGTACTGGACACGCACGACATGCTGCGCGCCCGGGCGGTGCCCGGCGAGCCCAAGCTCGTCGTGGGCGAACCGGGCTCGGTGGACGCCGCCGTGCTGGTCACCCGCGTCGAGGCGGGCTCGGCGGACCTGGAGAAGCTGGCCCGGCTGGCGGCGCACCGGCTGGACCCCGTGTCCGGCGTGAACATCCAGGCCGTCTGGGTCGATGCGGGCCCGGCTGAGACAGGTCGCCTGCTGCTCGTGGCCCACCACCTGGTAGTGGACGGCGTGTCATGGCGGGTACTCCTGCCGGACCTCCAGGCCGCCTGCGAAGCAGCAGCGGAAGGACGCGAACCGGCCCTGGACCCGCCGGGCACCTCCTTCCGCCGCTGGTCCCAACTCCTCGCCGAGCAGGCCACGTCCACCGAACGCGTCGCCGAACTCGACGCCTGGAAAACCCTCCTGGGCGCGCCCGAGGCTCCCCTCGCTGGTCGCCTCATCGATACACCCTCGGACATCGCCGCCACCCTGCGCCGCCGTTCCTGGACGGTCCCGGCGGAGCAGGCGGCGGTTGTGGTGGAGCGGGTGCCGGCGGCGTTCCACTGCGGAGTGCACGAGGTGCTGCTCGCCGGTCTCGCGGCCGCGGTCGTGCACTGGCGGGGGAATGCGGACGGCAGTCTCCTGGTGGAGGTCGAGGGGCATGGTCGTGAGCCGGTGGAGGGGGTGGATCTGTCGCGCACGGTGGGCTGGTTCACCAGCTCGCATCCGGTGCGGCTGGAGGTGCCCGCTGGTCAGTTGGACGACGCTATGGCGGGTGGGCCGGCCGCGGGTAGCTTGGTGAAGGCGGTCAAGGAGCAGATACGGGCGATACCCGGGGACGGCCTCGGTTACGACCTGCTGCGCCACCTCAACCCCGAAACGGCACCGGCCCTGGAATCCGCTCCTGCGCCGCAGGTCGGCTTCAACTACCTGGGCAGGTTCACCGCGGGCGGCCCCGCGGGCCCGGTCAGCCCCTGGCAGCCGACGGGCATGATCGGCGCTTCGGGGCACGAGGTGAGGCCCGCACGCCATGTGCTGGAAGCCGGTGCCGTGGTCCAGGACACCTCGGCCGGACCCGAGTTGACGATCGTCCTGACCTGGGCGGGACGGCTGCTGGGGGAGGCCGAGGCGGAACGGGTGGGCGAGACCTGGCTGGCGATGCTGGGCGGACTGGCCGACCACGTCACCTCCCCGGACGCGGGCGGACACATCCCGTCCGACTTCCCCCTGCTCGACCTCGCGCAGGACGAGGTCGACGAGTTCGAGACCGACTTCACCGACCACAACCGCCTCTGACCGGCTGTTCCCCCCGAAACGCCCGGCCCGTCGTCACCCGTCCCCCACCGGCCCGACTCCTGACCCGCCGCTCGAGCACGTCGTCGTCGCAAGACCGCTGTGAGGAGACCGAACGATGACCCGATCCCTCGTCGAGGACATCTGGCCGCTGTCGCCGTTGCAGGAGGGACTGCTGTTCCACGCCTCCTTCGACGACCGCGGACCGGACGTCTACCAGGGACAGCGGATGCTCGAACTGGTCGGGCCGCTGGACACGGGCCGGCTGCGACGGACGTGGGAGGCGCTACTGGCCCGGCACAGCGCGCTGCGCGCCGGTTTCCGCGGCCGCAAGTCGGGTGAGGCGGTGCAGGTCATCGCCCGGCGAGTGGCGCTGCCGTGGCGGGAGGAGGATCTCTCCGGTCTGGCGGAGCCCGAGGCATCGGTCGAGGTGAAACGATTGGCTGCGCGGGAGCGGGCGGAGCGGTTCGACCCGGCGGTCCCGCCGCTCGTCCGACTGCTGCTCGTCCGGCTGGCCGACGAACGGCACCGGCTCGTCGTCACCAGCCACCACCTGGTCATGGACGGCTGGTCCCTCGCGGTGCTGTTCAACGAGTTCATCGCGGTGTACGGGGCGCACGGCGCCCCGAGCGCCCTGCCGCGGACCACCCCCTACCGTGACTACCTGGCCTGGCTGAACCGCCAGGACAAGGAGGCTGCGCGCGCCGCCTGGCGGTCGGAGCTCGCCGGAGCCGACGAACCGACCCTCGTCGCACCGGCCGAGCCGGACCGCACACCGGTGTCCCCGGAAAGCCTGATCACCCGCCTCTCCCCAGAACTCACCGCCGGAATATCCCAGTTGGCCCGCAGCCAGGGGCTGACGGTGAACACCGTGGTGCAGGGCGCCTGGGCACTGCTGCTGGCGCGGCTGTCCGGTCGTACGGACGTCGTGTTCGGCGCCACCGCGGCGGGCCGACCCACCGACCTGCCCGGAGCGGAGTCCATGATCGGGCTCTTCATCAACACTCTGCCGGTACGGGTACGGCTGGACGGCACACGGCGCGTGAACGAGCTGCTCGCCGACCTCCAGGAACGGCAGTCCGTCCTCATGGCGCACCAGCACCTCGGGTTGTCGGAGATCCAGCGGCTCGCCGGACCCGGGGCGGTCTTCGACACGATCGTCGTGTACGAGAACTATCCGCGCCCGCCCGAGGAGCCGCCCGCCCCCGACGTGTTCGCCGTCCGGTTCCTCGAGGGCGACGAGGCCGCGCACTACCCGTTCACGCTCGTCGTCGCGCCCGAAGGCGCACGCATGGCCGTCAAACTCGACTACCGGCCCGACCTGTTCGACGAGGAGCAGGCCGCCCACGTGGTCGGGTGGCTGGTGCGGGTGCTGGAGCAACTCGTGGCGACACCGTCGATGCCGGTGGGCGCGGTGGACGTACTGGACGCCGCAGAGCGGGCGCTGGTGCTGGAGGAGTGGAACGCCACGGAGGTACCGGTGCCGGGCGCGTCGGTGCCGGAACTGATTGCTCACCGGGCGCGACGCTCGCCCGACGCGGTGTCGGTCGAGGACGGTGAACGCGTCCTTACCTATGCGGAGTTGGACGAGGCCTCGGGAAGGCTCGCCGCATATCTGACCGCGATCGGCGTGCGGCGGGGCGACCGGGTCGCGGTGGTGATGGAGCGGTCGGCGGAGCTGCTGGTCGCGCTGCTGGGCGTGTGGCGGACAGGCGCTGCCTACGTACCCGTGGACACCGACTACCCGGCCGAGCGGGTGGCCTTCCTGCTGGCGGACTCCGCGCCAACCGCGGTGTTGTGCACCGGGCGGACCCGCCGGAGCGTTCCCGACGGGACGGCACGTGTGGTGGAACTGGACGACGCAGAGGTGGTGGCCGAGCTCGCGGAGCGTGCCGCGGAGGTGCCGACGGCTGCGCTGAGCGCGGACGATGCGGCGTACGTGATGTACACGTCCGGATCGACAGGCGTGCCCAAGGGCGTGGCGGTTCCGCACGGCGCTGTGGCCGGGCTGGTCGGGGACGCGGGCTGGTCGCTGGGGACGGACGACGCGGTGCTGATGCATGCACCCCATGCCTTCGACGTCTGCCTGTACGAGGTGTGGGCCCCCCTGGTAGCGGGTGGGCGTGTGGTCGTGGCCGGGCCGGGCACGGCGGACGCGCCGCGGATCCGGGAGGCCGCCGCCGGTGGAGTCACGGCGGTCCATGTCACGGCGGGCTTGTTCCGGGTGTTGGCGGAAGAGTCGCCGGAGTGCTTCGCCGGTCTGCGCGAGGTGCTGACCGGTGGCGATGTGGTGCCGGCCGGGGCGGTGGCACGGGTGCGGGAAGCGTGCCCGGAGCTGGTCGTGCGGCACTTGTACGGGCCGACCGAGGTGACTCTGTGCGCGACGTGGCATGTGCTGACACCGGGTGCGGCGGGTGGTGAGGTGCTGCCGATCGGGCGTCCGTTGGGGAACCGGCGGGTGTATGTGCTGGATCCCTTCCTGAGGCCGGTTCCGCCGGGAGTGATGGGTGAGCTGTATGTGGCCGGCAGTGGCTTGGCGCGCGGGTATCTGGGGCGGGCGGGGCTGACGGGGGAGCGGTTTGTGGCCTGCCCGTGGGGTGCGGGTGGGCGGATGTACCGGACGGGCGACCTGGCCCGGTGGACGGCTGAGGGTGAGTTGCTGTTCACGGGGCGGGCGGATGCGCAGGTGAAGGTGCGCGGGTTTCGGGTCGAGCTGGGTGAGGTCGAGACGGTCTTGGCCGGGCACGAGGCCGTCGCGCAGGCGGTGGTGACGGCGCGGGATGCGGAAGGGGAGGGCGACAGGCGGCTGGTCGGATACGTCGTCCCGGAGACGCAGGGTGAAGTCGACTCGGAGGAGTTGCGGGCGTATCTGTCGGACCGGTTGCCGGAGTTCATGGTGCCGGCCGCGGTGATCGTACTGGAGGAGCTGCCGCTGACGGTGAACGGGAAGGTGGACCGCGCGGGGTTGCCCGCGCCCGACTTCGCCTCGCGTGTTTCCGGGCGTGCACCGCGTACACAGTCCGAGCGGGTGCTGTGCAAGTTGTTCGCCGAGGTGCTGGGCCTGGACCGGGTGGGCGTCGAGGACGGGTTCTTCGAACTCGGCGGCGACTCCATCATGTCGATGCAGCTCGCGTCCCGGGCCCGTCGCGCCGGACTGGCGCTCACACCACGCCAGGTGTTCGAGGAGAAGACCCCGGAAAGGCTCGCCGCCGTGGCGCGGCCCGCCGGAAAGGCGGCGGCGACCGCCGACGTGGGCGTCGGCGAGGTGGCCTGGACTCCGGCGATGCGGGCGTTGGGTGAGGACGCGATCCGTCCGGGGTTCGCCCAGTGGATGATCGTGGGCGCTCCGGCCGGCCTCGGCCTGGAAGCACTGACGGCGGGCCTGGCTGCCGTACTGGACACGCACGACATGCTGCGCGCCCGGGCAGTGCCCGGCGAGCCCAAGCTCGTCGTGGGCGAACCGGGCTCGGTGGACGCCGCCGCGCTGGTCACCCGCGTCGAGGCGGGCTCGGCGGACCTGGAGAAGCTGGCCCGGCAGGTGGCGCACCGACTGGACCCCGTGTCCGGCGTCAACATCCAGGCCGTCTGGGTCGACGCGGGCCCGGCTGAGACAGGCCGCCTGCTGCTCGTGGCCCACCACCTCGTGGTCGACGGCGTGTCATGGCGGGTACTCCTGCCGGACCTCCAGGCCGCCTGCGAAGCGATGGCCGACAGCCGCCAACCGGCCCTGGACCCGCCGACCACCTCCTTCCGCCGCTGGTCCCAACTCCTCGCCGAGCAGGCCACGTCCGCCGCGCGAGTCGCCGAACTCGACGCCTGGAAAGCACTGCTCGGCGAACCAGAACCCCTCATCGGCGGCCGCGCTCTCGACCCCACCGTCGACACCGCCGCCACACTGCGCCAGCAGACCTGGGTCGTACCGCCCCGCCACACGTCCACCCTGCTCGGCCGTACCACGACGGCGTTCCACTGCGGCATGGAAGACATCCTGTTGGCAGCGCTGGCCGGCGCCGTCACACACGGCCGACAAGGAACAGCCACCGCACTCCTCGTCGACGTGGAGGGGCACGGTCGGGACACCGTCGCCGACGCAGACCTCTCCCGTACCGTCGGCTGGTTCACCAGCTCCCGCCCCGTGCGCCTGGATGCCGCCGGCGTCGACCTGGACGACGTGCGGGCGGGCGGGCACGCTGCGGGCGCCCTGCTGAAGGCGGTCAAGGAGCAGATATGGGCGGTACCCGGGGACGGCCTCGGTCACGACCTGCTGCGTCATCTCAACCCCGAAACGGCGCCGGACCTGCAAGCCGCTCCCGCACCGCAGATCGGCTTCAACTACCTGGGGCGCTTCGGAGCCCCGGCCCCCACCACGGCCTCCGTAGGCCCGTGGCAGTCGGCGGGCGATACGGCGCTGGGCGGAACGGTCGCCCCGGACATGCGGCTGCCGCACTCCCTGGAGGCGAACGCCACGGTCAGGGACACACCGCAAGGGCCCGAGCTGGAGGTCAGGCTGAGCTGGCCGGCCGGCGTGCTGACGGACACCGAGGCGGAACGGCTGGGTGACACATGGCTGGCGATGCTGGGCGGACTGGCCGAGCACACCGACATCCCCGACGCCGGCGGCCACACACCCTCCGACTTCCCCATGGTGCCCGCCCTGACGCAGGAGAGCGTGGACCAGCTCCGGGCCGCCGTGCCCGGGCTGACGGACATCTGGCCGCTGTCCCCGTTGCAGGAAGGCATGCTGTTCCACGCCACCTTCGACGAGGACGGCCCCGACGTCTACCAGAGTCAACGGGTCCTCGCCCTCGACGGCCCCCTGGACGCGGGCAGGTTGCGCGCCTCGTGGGAGGCGTTGGTCGCCCGTCACGAAGCGCTGCGGGCGGGCTTCCACCGGCTCGCCTCGGGCGAGGCCGTGCAGGTCGTCGTGCGGGACGCGGTGCTGCCGTGGCGTGAGGCCGACCTGTCCGACCGTACCGAGGACAGTGCCCGCACCGAGCTGGAGCGGCTGGCCGCCGAGGAGCGGGCCGCGCGCATCGACATCACCACGCCCCCGCTGCTGCGGATGCTGTTGGTCCGGCTGGCCGACGAGCGGCACCGTCTGGTCCTCACCAGTCACCACATGGTCGCCGACGGCTGGTCGACGCCGATCATGTTCAACGAGGTGTCCGCCGTGTACCAGGCGGGCGCAGACGCCTTTGCCCTGGGGCGCGCCGCGTCGTACGGGGAGTACCTGGCGTGGCTGAACCGCCAGGACAGGGAAGCCGCGCGCGCTGCCTGGCGTACGGAACTCGCCGGCCTCGACGAGCCGACCCTCGTGTCGAGTGCCGACCTCATGGACCGGGCGCAGGTCGCGGCCGAGGAGCGCGCGATGGAACTCTCCGGAACCACCACGCGGGCACTGACCGACCTCGCGCGGAGCCGGGGCCTGACCCTGAACACCCTGGTGCAGGGCGCATGGGCGCTGGTGCTGGCGCGACTGGCCCGGCGTACGGACGTCGTGTTCGGCGCCACCGTCGCCGGCCGTCCCGCGGAGATATCCGGCATCGAGTCCATGGTCGGCCTGTTCATCAACACGCTGCCCGTGCGGGTGCGGCTCGATCCCCGGCAGCCGATGACGGAGATGCTCGCCGCGCTGCAGCAAAACCAGTCCGAACTGATGCCCCACCAGCACGTGGGCCTGACGGATGTCCAGGCCGTCGCGGGAGCCGGCGCCGGCTTCGACACGATGCTGATGTTCGAGAACTACCCGAAGAACACCACCGCCCTGTCCGGCCCCGAGGGTGAGCACATCGGCTTCGCGATGGCCCAGATGAACACCCAGGCCGGTACCCACTACCCGCTGGCGGTGAGCGTCGTCCCCGACGTACGGCTCCAGGTGCGGGTGACCTACCGGCCGGACGTGTTCGACCGGCAGGATGCCGTCCGGGTGGGCCGCCGACTCGTGCGCGTCCTGGAACAACTGGCGGTCGACCCCGAGGTCCCCGTGGGCCTCGTCGACGTCCTGGACGACGGTGAGCGGTCGCGGGTGACCGGCGCCTGGAACGACACCGGGACGGCCGCGCCGGATGCGCTGGTGCCGGAGTCGTTCGCCCGCTGGGCGCGGCGGTCACCGGCCGCGGTGGCGGTGCGCTGCGGAGAGACCGTGCTGACGTACGGGGAGCTGGAGCAGCGTGCCGATCGGTTGGCGCGTTACCTGGTCACCCTTGGCGTAGGGCGTGAGGTGCGGGTGGGGCTGTGTCTGCCGCGGTCGGTGGACATGATCGTCGCGGAGTTGGCGGTGTGGAAGGCCGGTGGGGCCTTCGTACCGCTGGATCCGGAGTATCCGGCGGATCGGCTGGCTTTCATGGTCGCGGACAGCGACGTCCGTGTGGTGGTGGGCAGTGGTGTGCCGTTCGGAGGGGTGCCGTGGGTGTCCCCTGACGATCCTGAGGTGTCCGCCCACTCGGTCGAGCCGCTGGGTGTGCAGGTGGCCCCCGATCAGCTGGCATATGTGATCTACACGTCCGGTTCGACGGGGCGGCCCAAGGGCGTGGCGGTTGCTCACGGCGGTGTCGCGAACCTGGTGGAGGCCATGCGGCCGGTCCTGGGTGTGGACGAGGGCGTGACGGCGCTGCAGTTCGCCTCGTTCAGCTTCGACGCCGCGGTGCTGGACGTGGCCGTGACCCTGGCCTCCGGCGGCACGCTGGCCATCGCCACCAAGGACGACCGCAACGCACCGGAATCCCTGTCAGGGATGATCCGTTCGGCCGAGGTCGGGACGGCGAGCGTCGTGCCGTCCCTGCTGGGCGTGCTGGATCCGGACGCGGTGCCCGGTGTGGCGACCTGGGTGCTGGGAGCCGAGCTGCTCACGGCGGGCCTGGCGAGCCGTTGGGCGGGCCGGTCGCGGCTGTGGAACACCTACGGGCCGACCGAAGCGACGGTCATGGCGACCGCGGGTCCGGTGGACGCGCGGATCGGGGCCGAGGACGAGGCGCCGCCGATCGGGCGTCCGCTGGCGAACGTACGGACGTTCGTTCTGGACGACTTCCTGCGTCCGGTCCCACCGGGCGTCACGGGCGAGTTGTATGTGGCCGGTCCGGGTGTGGCCCGCGGTTATGTCGGACGGCCCGGTCAGACGGGGGAGCGGTTCGTCGCCTGCCCGTACGGCGCCGGGGAACGCATGTACCGCACAGGGGATCTGGCCCGGTGGAGGGCGGGCGGTGAGCTGCAGTTCGCGGGACGGGCGGACGCACAGGTGAAGGTGCGCGGGTTCCGGGTCGAGCTGGGTGAGATCGAGGCCGCGCTGGCCGGACACGAGGCCGTCGCGCAGGCCGTGGTGACGGCGCGGGACGCGGAGAACGGCGACAGGCGGCTGGTCGGGTACGTCGTCGCGGACGGGCAGCGCGAGATGCACCCGGAGGAGCTGCGGGCGTATCTGTCGGGCCGTCTGCCCGAGTTCATGGTGCCGGCAGCCGTCCTGGTGCTGGACGAACTGCCGCTGACCCCCAACGGCAAGGTGGACCGGTCCGCACTGCCCGACCCCGACTTCGCCTCGCGCACCTCCGGCCGTGAACCGCGTACACAGTCCGAGCGGGTGTTGTGCGAGCTGTTCGCCGAAGTGCTGGGCCTGGAACGGGTCGGCGTGGACGACAGTTTCTTCCGCCTCGGCGGCGACTCCATCAGCTCGATGCAGCTCGCTTCGCGCGCCCGCCGGGCCGGACTCGCACTGACCCCACGTCAGGTCTTCGAGCAGAAGACGCCGGAACGGCTCGCGGCCGTGGCGGAACCGGCGGGACGACGCACCGGACCGCAGGATGTCGGAACCGGTGAGGTTGCCTGGACTCCCGCGATGCTGGCGATGGGTGAGGACGCGGTACGCCCGGGCTTCGCGCAGTGGATGACGGTGGGGGCGCCGGCCGGGCTCGGCCCGGACGTGCTGACGGCCGGTCTGAGGGCCGTACTGGACACCCACGACATGCTGCGGGTGCGTGCGCTGCCCGACGAGCGGAAGCTCGTGGTCGGTGAGCGGGGATCCGTGGACGCCGCCGCACTGGTCTCCCGCGTCACGGCCGAGGCGGCGGACGTGGACCGGCTGGCCCGCGAGGCGGCGGGCCGACTGGACCCGGTGGCGGGTGTGAACGTGCAGGTGGTGTGGGTGGACGCGGGCCCGGACGAGGTGGGCCGCCTGGTCGTGGTGGTGCACCACCTGGTTGTCGACGGGGTCTCCTGGCGGGTGCTGATCCCGGACCTCCAGGCGGCCTGCGAGGCGGTCGCCGACGGGCGCGAGCCGGTCCCGGACCCGGTCGGCACGTCCTTCCGGCGCTGGTCGCATCTGCTGTCCGAGCAGGCGAGCGCCGAGGAACGCGTCGCCGAACTCGACACCTGGACAACCCTGCTGGGCGAACCGGAAGCCCCCCTCGGCAAGCGCCCCCTCGACCCCGCCGTGGACACCGCCCGCACCCTGCGCCGCCGGACATGGACCCTCCCCCCGGAGCACGCGGCGATCCTCGTGGGCCGCACCCCGGACGCGTTCCACTGCGGGGTGGACGAGGTGCTGCTCGCCGGTCTCGCGGGCGCCGTGTCGCACTGGCGCCGGGATGCCGAGGGCGCCTCGCACCTCTTGGTGGACGTCGAGGGGCACGGGCGCGAACCGCTGGGCGACGGCGTGGACCTGTCCCGCACGGTCGGCTGGTTCACCAGCTCCCACCCCGTCCGGCTGGACGTGACCGGAACCGACCTGCCGCAGGCGTCGATGGGCGGCCCGGCCGCCGGCAGACTCCTGAAGGCGGTCAAGGAGCAGGTACGGGCGGTGCCCGAAGACGGGCTCGGCTACGACCTGCTGTGCCATCTCAACCCCGACACGGCCCCCGTCCTGCAGGCCGCGCCCACCGCCCAGGTCGGCTTCAACTACCTGGGCCGGTTCGGGGGCCAGGGGCCCGGCGGCGGCCAGGTCGCCGCGTGGCAGCCGGCCGGTGCGTCGGCCCTCGGCGGCTCGGTCGACCCGGACCTGCCCGCCGGTCACACGCTGGAGGCGGGAGCGGTCGTCCGGGACACCGCCGACGGGCCCGAACTGACGATCATCCTCAGCTGGCCGGACCGGCTGCTGGACGAGGCAGACGCCGAGCGGCTGGGCCGGGACTGGCTGGCCGTGCTCGGCGGCCTGGCCGACCACACCACGTCCCCCGGCGCGGGCGGACACACCCCCTCCGACTTCCCGCTGCTCGCGCTGACCCAGGACGGCGTGGACGAGACAGAGGCCGCCGTGCCGGCACCGGAGCAGGTGTGGCCGCTGTCCCCGCTGCAGGAGGGCATGCTGTTCCACGCCTCCTTCGACGACGGCGGCCCCGACCTCTACCAGGGGCAGCGGATGCTCGCCCTGGACGGGCCGCTGGACGTGCGGTGCCTGCGCGCGGCCTGGGACGCGGTGCTGCGCAGGCACCCCGTGCTGCGGGCCGGCTTCCACCGGCTGGCGTCGGGCCAGGCCGTGCAGGTCGTCGTCAAGGACCCGGTACTGCCGTGGCGCGAGGCCGACCTGTCCGACCGTACGGAGGACGACGCCCTCGCCGAACTGCGACGGCTGGCCGCCGAGGAACAGGCGCAACGGATCGACGTCACGCGGGCGCCGCTGCTGCGGCTGTTGCTGGTCCGGCTCGCCGAGAACCACCACCGCCTGGTCCTCACCAGCCACCACATCGTCATGGACGGCTGGTCGCTGCCGATCCTGATCGACGACCTGTCGGCGGCGTACACGGCTCGCGCGACGGACGGTGGGGACGCCGACGAGGTCCTGACGCCGGCCGTCTCCTACGGGGACTACCTGGCGTGGCTGAACCGGCAGGACAAGGAGGCCGCGCGTGCCGCGTGGCGGGCGGAACTCACCGGCCTGGACGAGGCCACGCTCGTGGTGCCCGCGGACTTTGGCGCCGAGGCCGTGGTGCCGGACCGGGTGCGGTTCGAGTTCACGGAGGAACTCTCCAGCGCGGTCACGGAACTGGCCCGTGGGCACGGGCTGACGGTGAACACGGTGGTGCAGGGCGCGTGGGCGCTGCTGCTGGCGCGGCTGACCGGCCGTACGGACGTCGTGTTCGGTACCACGGTGGCGGGCCGGCCCACCGACGTGCCGGGTGTGGAGTCGGCGATCGGCCTGTTCATCAACACCGTGCCGGTGCGGGTGCCGCTCGACCCCGGACGACCGGTCGCGGACCTGCTCGCCGACGTCCAGGCACGCCAGGTCGGCCTGCTGGGTCACCAGCACCTGGGGCTTGCGGAGATCCAGCGACTCGCGGGATCCGGTGCCGCCTTCGACACACTGGTCGTGTACGAGAACTACCCCCACGCGCCCGCCGAAGCCCCCGACCCGGACACGCTCTCGATCCGTCCGATCGGCGCCCCCGACGACATGGGCCACTACCCCCTGACCTTCGTCGTGTCGCCCGGCGACCGCATACGCGGCGACTTCGTCCACCGGCCGGACGTATTCGACCGCGACCGGGCCGACACCATGATCGCCGCCCTTGTGCGGGTGCTGGAACAGATGGCGGCCGACCCCTCGCTGCCGGTCGGCCGGGTGGAGGCCGTGGACACGGCCGGCCGCGATCTGGTGCTGCGTGAGTGGAACCGGGCCGGAGCGGCGGCCGAGGCCGTGCCGCTGCCCGGACTGTTCGCACGGCAGGCGCGCCGCACACCGGACGCGGCGGCTGTCGTGTCCGGTGAACGGACCCTGACCTACGCGGAGTTGGCGGAGCACGCCGGACGGCTCGCCCGGTACCTGATCGCCCGTGGGGTCGGGCCGGAGCGTCGGGTCGCGGTCATGACGGAACGGTCGGTGTCCACCGCGGTCGCTCTGCTCGCGGTATCGACGGCGGGCGGGGTGTTCGTGCCCGTCGACGCGGACTATCCGGCGGAGCGGATCGCCCACGTGCTGCGGGACTCCGACCCGGACCTGGTGCTGTGCACCACGCGGACGCTGGGGTCCGTCCCCGAGGGAACGGCGGCCCCCCGGCCCACGGTGCTGGACGACCCGGCGGTGGCCGAAGCGGTGGCCGCGTGTTCCGGCGGGCCGGTCGGGGACGCAGAGCGGCCGGTGCCGCTGCGGGCGGGCAACGCCGCCTACGTCATCTACACCTCCGGTTCGACGGGACACCCCAAGGGCGTCGTGGTCAGCCACGCGGGGCTGGGGAACCTGGCACGGGCGCAGATCGAGCGGTTCGCCGTACGGGACGACTCGCGGGTGCTGCAGTTCGCGTCCCTCAGCTTCGACGCCGCCGTGTCGGAGCTGTGCATGGCCCTGCTGTCGGGCGGCTCTTTGGCGGTGGCGCGCCCGGAGGAGCTGCCGCCGCGGACAACGCTCGGGGAGGCTGTGCGTCAGGCGCGGGCCACCCACATCACCGTGCCGCCGAGCGTGCTCGGCGCGGAGGAGACGCTGCCGGGCGTACTGCAGACCCTGGTCGTGGCGGGCGAGGCCTGCCCGGTGGGGCTGGTGGACCGGTGGTCGGCGGGGCGGCGGATGGTCAACGCGTACGGGCCGACGGAGACGACGGTCTGCGCGGCGATGAGCACCCTCTCGCGCCAGGCCGCGACCAGGTGCCCATCGGCCGCCGATGGCCGGTGTCCGGGGGTACGTCCTCGACGGGTTCCTGCTGCCCGTGCCGGTCGGGTGGCCGGTGAACTGTACGTGGCCGGTGCCGGGCTCGCCCGGGCTACCTGGGGCGGGCGGGGCTGTCGGCCGAACGGTTCGTGGCCTGCCCGTACGCCCACGGACAGCGCATGTACCGCACCGGAGACGTGGTGCGGTGGACCGCCGACGGCGAGCTGGTCTTCGTCGGCCGCGCCGACGACCAGGTCAAGATCCGCGGCCACCGCATCGAACCCGGCGAGGTCGCATCGGTTCTGGCCGCCCACCCCGAGGTGGCGCAGACGGTCGTCGTCGCGCAGGGGGACCGGCCCGGTGAGAGCCACCTGGTCGCGTACGTCGTCGCCGGCGCCGGTCCGGAGGAGCTGCGGGCCCATCTGTCGGCGCGGCTGCCGGAATACATGGTGCCCACGGCGTTCGTCCTCCTGGACCGGCTGCCGCTGACCCCCAACGGCAAGGTGGACCGGGCGGCGCTGCCCGCCCCCGACTTCGCCGCCCGTGTGTCGGGTCGTGAGCCGCGTACGGAGACCGAGCGGGTGCTGTGCGAGCTGTTCGCCGAGGTGCTGGGCCTGGACCGGGTGGGCGTCGAGGACGGGTTCTTCGAACTCGGCGGCGACTCCATCATGTCGATGCAGCTCGCGTCCAAGGCACGCCGGGCAGGGCTGGCCCTGACCCCACGTCAGGTGTTCGAGGAGAAGACACCGGAACGGCTGGCCGAGGTGGCCCGGCCCACCACGACGGGCGCCGAGGTGGCCGACGTGGGCGTCGGCGAGGTGGCCTGGACGCCCGTGATGCACGCGCTGGGGAAGCGGGTCGTCGGCACCGGGTTCGCCCAATGGGTGGTCCTGGGTGCGCCGGCCGGCCTCGGCCTGGAGGTGCTGACGGCGGGCCTGGCTGTCGTACTGGACACGCACGACATGCTGCGGGCGCGGGCGGTTCCCGGTGCGCCGAAGCTCGTGGTGGGTGTGCCGGGCTCGGTGGACGCCGCCGCGCTGGTCTCCCGGGTCGAGGCGGGACCGGCGGACGTGGAACAGGTGGCCCGAGAGGCCGTGACACGCCTCGACCCGTCCGCAGGGGTGAACGTGCAGGCGGTGTGGGTGGATGCGGGGCCGGACGAGGCCGGCCGGCTGGTGCTGGTGGCGCACCACCTCGTGGTGGACGGCGTGTCGTGGCGGGTGCTCCTGCCGGACCTCCGGGCGGCCTGCGAGGCGGTCGCCGAGGGACGGGAGCCGGTGCTGGACCCGGTGGGTACCTCCTTCCGCCGCTGGTCGCACCTGCTCTCCGAGCAGGCGGTCTCCGAGGACCGAGTGGCCGAACTCGAAGCCTGGCAAGCCCTGTTGGGCGAACCGGAACCGCCCCTGGGCGGTCGTGCCCTCGACCCGGACGTGGACACCGCACCCACCCTCCTGCACCGCTCCTGGACGGTTCCGGCGGAGCAGGCGGCGGTTGTGGTGGAGCGGATCCCGGCGGCGTTCCACTGCGGAGTGCACGAGGTGCTGCTCGCCGGTCTCGCGGCCGCGGTCGTGCACTGGCGGGGGAATGCGGACGGCAGTCTCCTGGTGGAGGTCGAGGGGCATGGTCGTGAGCCGGTGGAGGGGGTGGATCTGTCGCGCACGGTGGGCTGGTTCACCAGCTCGCATCCGGTGCGGCTGGAGGTGCCCGCTGGTCAGTTGGACGACGCTATGGCGGGTGGGCCGGCCGCGGGTAGCTTGGTGAAGGCGGTCAAGGAGCAGATACGGGCGATACCCGGGGACGGCCTCGGTTACGACCTGCTGCGCCACCTCAACCCCGAAACGGCACCGGCCCTGGAATCCGCTCCTGCGCCGCAGGTCGGCTTCAACTACCTGGGCCGGTTCACCACCGGCCACAGCACAGGCCCCGCCGGGCCCTGGCAGCCGACCGGAGGGGTCAGCGGCTCGGTGGACCCGGATCTGCCGGTGACCCACTCCGTGGCGGCGGCCGCGGTCGTCCGGGACGCCGTGGACGGGCCCGAACTGGAGATCACGCTGAGCTGGGCCGGACGGCTGCTGGGGGAGGCCGACGCCGAGCGGCTGGGCGAGACCTGGCTGGCGATGCTGGGCGGCCTGGCCGACCACACCACGTCCCCGGACGCGGGCGGGCACACCCCGTCCGACTTCCCCTTGCTCGACCTCGCACAGCACCAGATCGAGGAGCTCGAAGCGGCGTTCGGCCGGGGACACCGTTCCCGCTAGGCCGGACAGGGACACCGTCCCCGCTGGGCAGCACTGTTGCCGCACCAACCGTGGTTGAGGAGAAGGAGCGATGACGCGATCCCTTGTCGAGGACGTGTGGCCGCTGTCGCCGTTGCAGGAGGGGCTGCTGTTCCACGCCGCTCTCGCCGACGAGGGCCCCGACGTCTACACCGTGCAGTCCGCGCTGGACATCGACGGTCCCCTCGATCCGGCCCGGCTGCGTGCCTCCTGGGAGGCGCTCGTGGCCCGGCACACGGCGCTGCGGGCCTGCTTCCGCCCGGTGAGCGGAGCTCAGCTGGTGCAGGTCGTGCTGCGGGAGGTGCCCCTGCCCTGGCGGGAGGCGGACGTCAGCGGGCTGTCCGAGGCAGCGGCGGAGGAGGAACTGCGCGAGCTGGCCGCGGGCGAGACGGCCGAACGCTTCGACCCGGCCGTGCCGCCCCTGATGCGGCTGCTGCTGGTGCGGCTCGGCGAGAGGCGGCACCGCCTGGTGATGACGTTCCACCACATCCTGCTGGACGGCTGGTCCATGCCGGTGCTCCTCGGTGAGCTGTCGGCGGTGTACGAGGCCGGCGGCGACGCCTCCGGGCTGAAGCGGGCCGCGTCCTACGGCGCGTACGTGGCGTGGCTGAACCGGCAGGACAAGGAGGCCGCCCGGGAGGCGTGGCGCACGGAGCTGGCCGGTGCCGACGAACCCACCCTGGTGGCAAAGGCGGACCCCACCCGCCTTCCGGTGCTGCCCGAGCGGGTCGTCGCCGAACTGCCCGAAGACCTCACGCGCTCCCTGGCCGGGCTGGCGCGGAGCCTCGGCGTCACCATGAACACGGTGGTCCAGGGCGCATGGGCGCTGGTGCTGGCGCGCCTGGCCGGACGCGCCGACGTGGTGTTCGGCAGCACGGCGGCCGGACGGCCCGCGGACCTGCCTGGCGCGGAGTCGATGGTGGGGCTCCTCATCAACACCCTGCCGGTGCGCGTCCGGCTCGACGGGGCGGACACCGTAGCCGACATGCTGACCCGGCTGCAGGAGCACCACGCCCGGCTGATCGGCCACCAGCACGTGGGTCTGCTGGAGATCCAGAAGATCGCGGGCCCCGCGGCGGTCTTCGACACCCTGGTCCTGTACGAGAGCTTCCCGCCCCCGCCGGAGGGCGCCGACGCACCCGGCACGCTCGCCATGCGCCCCTCGGGCATGGCACAGGACGCCTCGCACTACCCGCTCACCCTGGTCGTGACGCCCGGTACCCGCCTGCACTGCAAACTCGACCACCGGCCCGACCTGTTCGACGCCGACACCGCCCAGGCGGTCTTCGACCGGGTCGTACGGGTGCTGGAGCAGATGGCAGCCGACCCGCGGGCCCGGGTGGCCGACATCGACGTCCTGGCACCGCGCGAGCGGACCCGGCTCGTCGACGCGTTCAACGACACCGCCCGTCCCGTCCCGCCCGGCACCCTGGTGGACGCCGTCCAGGGCTGGGCCGCCGGCACCCCGGACACCGTCGCCGTGCGCTGCGGCTCCGAGCAGCTGTCGTACGCGACCCTCGACGAGCGCGCCGACCGGCTGGCCGGCTACCTCACCGGGCTCGGCGTGGGCCGGGAGACCCGGGTGGGGCTGTGTCTGCCGCGCGGCGTGGACATGGTCGTCGCCCTCCTCGCGGTGTGGAAGGCCCAGGGCGCGTTCGTGCCGCTGGACCCCCGCCACCCGGCCGACCGGCTCGGCTACATGATCGACGACAGCGAGGCGGCCGTCGTCCTGGGCACGGCGGAGTCCTTGGACGGTGTGCCGCTCGGCACGGCCCAGGCCGTCCTGCTGGACAAGGCCGAGCAGACTCTCGCGGTCCGGCGCGCCGGACCGCCGCCGGCCGACCCGGCGCCGGACCAACTCGCCTACGTCATCTACACCTCGGGGTCGACCGGCCGTCCCAAGGGCGTGGCCGTGGCGCACCGCGGCGTGGCGAACCTCGCCGAGACCATGCGGCCGGTCCTCGACGTCGCCGAGGGCGTCACCGCCCTGCAGTTCGCCTCCTTCAGCTTCGACGCGGCCGTCCTGGACGTCGCGGTCACCCTGGCGGCCGGAGGCACCCTCGCCGTCGCCACCGAGGACGAGCGCACCGACCTCCCCGCCCTCACCCGCATGATGCGTTCGGCCGGGGTGAGCACCGCCAGCGTCGTGCCCTCCCTGCTCACCGAACTCGACCCGGACGACGTGCCCGAGGTGCGCACCTGGGTCCTCGGCGCCGAACTCCTCACCGCCGGCCTGGCCGCCCGCTGGACCGGCAGGGCCCGGGTGTCCAACACCTACGGCCCCACCGAGACCACCGTCATCGCCACGGCCGCCCCTCTCGGCGACACGCTCTCGCCCGACGACCCGCCGCCGCCCGTCGGACGGCCCGTCGGCAACACCCGCGTCTACGTCCTGGACGCCTTCCTCAAGCCCGTCCCCGTCGGCGTCACCGGCGAGGTGTACGTGGCGGGCGCCGGCGTCGCCCGCGGCTACACCGGCCGGCCCGGCCTCACCGCCGAGCGGTTCGTCGCCTGCCCCTTCGCCGACGGCGCCCGCATGTACCGGTCGGGCGACCTCGCCCGCTGGACGCCCGACGGAGTGCTCCGGTTCGGCGGACGTGCCGACACCCAGGTCAAGATCCGCGGCTTCCGGATCGAACCCGGCGAGGTCGAAGCCGTCCTCACCGCGCACCCCGCGGTCCGCCAGGCCGCCGTCGTCGCACGCGAGGACCGGCCCGGCGACCGGCGCCTGACCGCCTACGTCGTCCCGGACCACCCGGAGGCGGACCTGTCGGACGTACGCGACCACGCGGCGCGCAGCCTGCCCGACTACATGGTGCCCACCGCGGTCACCCTCCTGGACGCCCTGCCGCTCACCCGCAACGGCAAGGTGGACCGGGCCGCGCTGCCTGCGCCCGACTTCTCCGACCGCGTCTCCGACCTGGCCCCGCAGGGCGAGACCGAGGAGAAGCTGTCCGTCCTGTTCGCCGAGATCCTCGGCCTCGAACGGGTCGGCGCCGACGACAACTTCTTCGACCTCGGCGGCGACTCCGGCCTGGCCATGCGGCTGGCGGCCCGGGTCCGCGAGGAGTTCGGCGTCGAACTGAGCATGCGGCGGCTGTTCGGCGAGTCCACCCCCAAGGGCGTGGCCCGCATGCTCACGGCGAAGGCACGCCCCGTGCTGCAGCCGGTCGACCACCCCGGCGAGGTCCCCGCCACCGCCGCACAACAGCGCGCCTGGGCGATGACCCGGCTGACCGGCGACAGCGCCGCCCACCAGGCCTGTGTCGCGCTGCGCCTGGGCGGCGACCTGGACCGGGACGCGCTGCGGGCCGCGCTCGGAGACGTCGCCCGGCGCCACGACATCCTGCGGACCACCTTCGCCGGCTCCGGCGGCGACCTGCGCCAGCACATCCTCGCCGCCGACGACACCGCCGCCCGCCCCGAGCCGGCCGTCACCCCCACGACCGAGGACGAGCTGCCCGGCCTCTTCGCCGTGCACGCCACGAGCGGGTTCGATCTGGCCCGCGAAGTGCCCTGGAAGCAGCACCTGTTCGCGCTCGGCGACACCGACCACGTCCTCCTGCTGGCCGTGCACCGGATCGCCGCCGACGACGCCTCCCTCGACATCCTCGTACGGGACCTGGCGGCCGCGTACGGCGCGCGGCGCGAGGGCCGGGCCCCCGAACGGGCCCCGCTGCCCCTGCAGTTCGCCGACTACGCGCTGTGGGAGCGGGAACTCCTCAGCGGCGAACAGGACGCCGACAGCCTGGCCGGCGACCAACTGGCCTACTGGAAGGACACCCTGGCCGAGGCCCCCGTCGAACTCGCCCTGCCCGCCGACCGGCCCCGACCGGTCCTGGCCTCCCACCAGGCGGACTCGGTACCGGTGCGGCTCGACCCCGACACCCACCGGCGGCTGATGGCCGCGGCCGGAACCGACGGCACGTCCGCCGCCATGGTGGTGCACGCCGCGCTCGCGCTGCTGCTGACCCGACTCGGCGCCGGCACCGACCTCCCGATCGGCACCCTGCTGCCCCGCCGGGACACCGAGGGCGACCTGGAAGGCGTCGTCGGCCCCTTCGCCGGACCGCTCGTCCTGCGCACCGACACCTCCGGCGACCCCACCTTCGAAGAACTCGTGGACCGGGTGCGAGAAACCGTCCAGGACGCCGGCGGATACCAGGACGTGCCCTTCGAACGCCTGGTGGACGTGCTCGCACCCCCCGCCTCCGCGGCCCGGCACCCCCTCTTCCAGGTCGGGCTCGACGTGCTCGACGACCGCACCGAGGAACGGGACGCGTCGGAGCTGCCAGGCCTGCACACCACCCGCCTGGACACCGGCGTGACGACCATGGAACTCGACCTCTCCTTCCACCTGACGGAGCGGCACCGGCCCGACGGCGAACCCGACGGCATCGACGGACTCCTGCGCTACGCGACCGAACTGTTCGACGCCTCGACCGTCACCGCGCTCACCCAGCGGCTCGTCAGGGTCCTGGAACAGGCGGCGGCCGACCCCGAGACGCCGCTCGGCCGGTTCGACGTGCTGCTCGGCGAGGACGAACTGCGTCAGGCACTTGAGACCGGCAACGACACCGAGGCCCAGCTGCCCGGCCGTACCGTCCTCGGCCTGCTCGCCGAACGGACGGCCCAGAGCCCCGACGCCGTCGCCGTCACCGACCAGGGCGCCACGCTCACCTACAGTGCGCTCGCCGCCGTTTCCGCCCGGCTGGCCCATCGCCTGGCCGGGCAGGGCGTCGGCCCCGAGGACACCGTCGCCGTGGCGCTGCCGCCCGGCACCGGTCTGGTCGTCGCCCTGCTCGGCGTCCTCAGGTCCGGCGCCGCCTGCCTCCTCACCGACCCGGAGCACCCGCTGCGGGACACGGAGTCCGCCCTGCGCGGCACCCGTCCCGCCGCCCTGGTCGGCACGACGGCCACCCCCGCCCTCCTCCCCGAGGACGACGCGGTCCCGCTGCTCACCCTCGACGCCGCCGCCCCCGTGGACGAGACGGCGCCGAAGCCCCCGCCGCTCACCCCGCCGCGCCCCCGGCAGGCCGCACTCGTCCTCGGCACCGACGGCCCCGTCGGCTCCGTGATCGAACACCGCACGCTCCTCAACCACACGGCGTACCGCATGCGCACCCTCCCGCGGACCGCCCGGCCGATGTCGACCCCCAGGCCCCCGCTGCCGCACTGGTGACCCAGCTCCTCGCGGCGCTGTGCGCGGGCGCCGGCGTACGATTCGGCGCACCCGCCCCGCACGGGCAGCCGCCCGCCGACGCGGCCCGGCCGCAGGTGATGCTGCTCAACGGTGGTGAGGGCGGGCCCGTGACCCGCTTCGACCTCCCGCCGGACGCCGCCCCGGCGGGCGGCGACGGCGCGCCGCCGACCCGGTTCGAGCTCCCCGCGAACGCCACCCCGGTCAGTGGCCACGCCACTGCGGAGACCGCCGGCGTCTGGCTCGACCTGCGCTTCGCACCCGGACAGCCGCCCTCCGCGCAGCCGGTGTGGAACACCCGCGCCTACGTGCTGGACGACTTCCTGCGCCCGGTACCCCAAGGCGCCGTCGGCGACCTGTACGTCGCCGGAGCGGCCCTGGCCCGGGGATACGCGGGCGCCCCCGACGCCACCGCCGAGCGCTTCGTCGCCTGCCCCTACGGACCCGACGGGGACCGGATGCTGCGCACCGACGAACGCGCCAAACGCACCTCCGCCGGCCTGCTCGTCGTACGGGACGAGGACCACCGCCGGAGCACCGGCACCGCCCGCCGCGTCGGCCGTGGCAGCGGCGACCTCGGCGTACTGCTGCCGCTGCGCGCGGAAGGCAGCCGGCCCCCGCTGTTCTGCGTCCACCCCGCCATGGGCCTCGCCTGGGGCTACCGCTCCCTGCTCCGGCACCTCCCCCCGGACCTGCCCGTCTACGGGATCCAGGCCCGCGGCCTGGCCGGACCCGAACCCATGCCGCGCAGCATCGACGAGATGGTCACCGACTATCTGCTGCAGATCCGCACCGTCCAGCCCACCGGCCCCTACCACCTCATCGGGTCCTCCTTCGGCGGCCTGCTCGCCCAGGCGATCGCCGCGCGCCTCAGCGACCAGGACGAGGAAGTCGCGCTGCTCGGTGTGCTCGACGCCTACCCGGGGGGCGTCGGCCGGTTCGTCACCACCGAGGAACGCCCGCCCGGCGACGGCCCCGACGAACGCGAACGTGCCATGCCGGCCGACATGGAGGCCGTCCGCATGGGCGTCGACGACCGCCTCCGGAAGAACATGGCGAAAGTCATCCGCAACGCGTCGGCCTTCGTCCCCGACCACACTCCGCCCAGCTACCCGGGCGACCTCCTGCTGTTCATTGCTACCGAGGATCGCCCGACGGAACTGCCGGTGCCGGTCGCGATCGACAGCTGGCGGCCCTGCATCGGCGGGGACATCGACGCGCACGAACTCGCCGTCGGGCACTACGACATGTTCCAGCCCGAGCCGGCGGCACACATCGGGCGGGTCATCACCGCCGCACTGGAGGCGTCGGCCGATGCCTGACCGGAGCGAACAGGGGGAGAGGAACCCGAGCATGGCGAAGCCGGCGGACGTTCCCGCACACGAGCGACGGGACGGCATCGATCCCGTGCCCGAACTCGGGCTGATGATCCGGCAGACCCCGCTCACCCGGATCGACGGCGTCGGCACCGCCGAGCGCACCTGGCTCGCCACGGGTCCCGACGAGGTACGCGCCGTACTCGGCGACGCGGAACGCTTCTCCACCCTGCCCCCCGCAGACACCGAAGCGGACTCCCGGCGCCTGGTCCAGGAGGGCAACCTGCTGCAGTACGACCCGCCCGAGCACACCCGGCTGCGCAAGATGCAGGCCCCGGAATTCACCGGGCGCCGGATGCGCCGGCTGGAACCCATGGTCGAGAAGATCGTGTCCGACCATCTGGACGCCCTGGAACGAGCGGGGCAACCAGCCGACCTGGTCCGGCACTACGCCCAGCCCGTCCCCACCCTGGTCGGCTGTCTGCTGCTCGGCATTCCGCGCGACGACCACGCCGAACTGGCCCGCAATCTCGACCTCAGCCGCAGCGAGAACCGGCCGCGCGAACAGCGGATGGCGGCCGGCAAGGCGTACATGGCGTATCTGACCAAGTTCGGGGCGAGCAAGCGCAGGCACGGCGGCGACGATCTGATCAGCGTGCTTCTGCACGAGCAGGGCATGGAGATGAGCGACGAGGAGCTGGCCGGAACTGTCGCCACCCTGCTGGCCCCCGCGATCCTGAACGTCACCGGGACCCTCGCGCTCGGCATCCTCGCCCTGCTCCGGCACCCCGAGCAGCTTGCCCTGTTGCGCGAGCGCGACGACATCGTCGACCGGGCGGTGGACGAAATGCTCCGCTACACCTCGGTCGTCTCGACGGCTTCGCCGCGCACCGCCCTGGTCGACGTCCCCCTCGCCGGACAGGTCGTCAAGGCCGGTGACGTGGTCCTCTGCTCGCTGCTCGCCGCCAACCGGGCCAAGTGCCCGCACGCCGAGGACGCCTTCGACATCACCCGGGAGAGCTCCAACCACTTGGCTTTCGGGCACGGCATCCACCACTGCCTCGGCGCGCCCCTGTCCCGGCTCACGCTGCGCGTCGCCGTCCCGGTACTGCTGCGCCGCCTGCCCGGCCTGCGGCTGGCCGTACCGGCACAGGAACTGCGCTACAAGTCCCCGTCCGGCATCTACGGCGTGGAAACACTGCCGGTGGCCTGGTAGGAGGCGACACCCATGGCGCACCACACGAACCACGACACCGCGGCCGTCCCCCTCCACATCCGCCGTACGCACTTCGACCCGGCGGACGACCTGCGCCGTCTGACCGCCGGGCAGCCCGTCACCCGCATCGACGGCGACCCGCAGGCCGACGGCCGCCCCGTCTGGCTGGTCACCGGCTACCACGAGGTGCGTCAGGTCCTCGGCGACCACACCCGCTTCTCCACCCGCCGCTGGTTCGGCACCCGCACCCCGGCCGGGGGCGACGACGAGTGGCGGCCGGACGAGGCGATCGGCCAGCTCATGGACTACGACCCGCCCGAACACACCCGGTTGCGCAAGATGCTCGTCGCGGAGTTCACCCATCGGCGCACCCGCCGACTGGAGCCGCGCATCGAGGCCGTCGTCGACGAACGCCTCGATGCCATGGAACGCATGGGACCGCCCGCCGACCTGGTGCAGCACTTCGCGGACCCCGTCCCCGGACCGGTGCTGTGCGAACTCATCGGCGTGCCTCGCGACGACCGCGCCGACTTCCTGCGCCGCTGCCACGCCCACCTCGCGACCCTGGGCCGCCAGGAGCGCGCGGCCGCCGGAACCGCCTTCACCCGCTACCTCACCGCGCTCGTCGCACGCACCCGCAAGGACCCCGACGGCGGCTTCCTCGGCATGCTCGTACGGGACTACGGCGACGAGTTCACCGACAAGGAACTGCGCGGCATTTGCGTGCTGCTCATGCTCGCCGGCCTCGACAACATCTCCGGCATGATCGGCCTCGGCGCCCTGGCGCTGCTCGAACACCCCGACCAGTTGGAGCGGTTGCGCGCCGACCCGGCGGCGACGGACCGCGCGATCGACGAACTCCTGCGCTACCTGTCCGTGCCGCACGCCCCCACCCCCCGGACCGCCCTGGAGGATGTCAGGGTCGGGAGCCGGCTCGTCCGGGCCGGGGAGACCGTCGTCTGCTCGATTCCCATGGCCAACCGGGACCCGGCGCTCACCGCCGAACCGGACCGCCTCGACCTCACACGCGAACCCGTGGCCCATGTCGCCTTCGGCCACGGCATCCACCACTGCCTGGGCGCGGCGCTCGCCCGGCTGGAGCTGCGGATCGCCTTCACGGCACTGCTCAACCGCTTCCCCCGGCTGCGCCTCGACATCCCCGCCGAGGACGTGCCCTTCCGGGTCCTGTCGACCGCGTACGGCGTACAGCGTCTGCCGGTGACCTGGTGACCGACCGCCTTTCCGATCGAGGACAGGGGTGGGACTTGACTTCCTCTCCGCGTAAAGGCGGGGGATTCCAGCGGTCGCCCGCCGGCTTCCTGCTTCACCGACGACTGCCCCGTCCGGGAGGACTCCCGTTGAGGTCTTACACCGTCTCCACAGGCAGACGCCGCCGGCCCGGCGGCCGGAATGTTGCGTGCCGCGTTCACGTCGCGGTCATGCACGGTGCCGCAGTCACAGGTCCACTTGCGAACGTCGAGCGGCAGTTTCTCGCGGACCGTCCCGCAGTTCCCGCACAGCTTCGAATCGGGGAACCAGCGGTCCAGCACGACGAGTTCGCGCCGGTACCAGGCGCACGTGTGCTCCAGCAGGGAGCGAAGTTCCGGCCACGACGCATCCCGCAGGGGATGCGACCAGCGGATGTCCAACGGCTTTGCCGGTTCCTCGGTCTTCTTCCCCTCCGTCAGCGCGGCGGACGACTCCACACAGGAGATCCGGCGCTGCTCGAAGTACCAAGCGGGGGCGCGCTCCTCCATCGCCTTGTCGCAGACGGGACGGACGCAGCCGAACGTGCGCGACAGCTCAGCTGCCTGCTCGTCCGTTCTGTCGGATTCCTTGTGAGTGAAACCTGTCGGGTGATCATCGGCAAAGGCCGCGTCGCCCTGGCGGCGATTCGTCTTCCCGTGCCGCACTCCGCGGGAGCTTCGTTTCCTCCCCCGGCTGAAGCCGGGGGCATCCACGAAGGAGAGCCTCGATGACGCACACCGCTTTGCCCGGGCACGGTGGCACCTCCGCCGTGCGCGACGTCGTGATCGTGGGCGGCGGCACGGCCGGCTGGATGACCGCCGCCTACCTGGCCGCCGCCTTCGGCGACCGGGTCGCCGTCACGCTTGTGGAGTCCGCCGACGTCGGCACCATCGGCGTCGGCGAGGCCACCTTCAGCGACATCCGGCACTTCTTCGAGTTCCTCGGCCTCGCCGAGCGGGACTGGATGCCGGCCTGCAACGCCACGTACAAGCTCGCGGTCCGCTTCGAGAACTGGCGTGAGCCGGGCCACCACTTCTACCACCCCTTCGAACAGCTGCGGTCGGTCAAGGGCTTCCCGCTCACCGACTGGTGGCTGCGCCACCCCACGACCGACCGGTTCGACGTGGACTGCTTCGTCATGGCCTCGCTGTGCGACGCCGGACGCAGCCCGCGCCACCTCGACGGCGCCCTGCTGAAACAGGACTTCGTCGAGGCCGACGAGCTGCCGTCCACCATCGCCGAGTACCAGGGTGCCCAGTTCCCGTACGCTTACCACTTCGAGGCGCACCTGCTCGCCAAGTACCTGACGCAGTACGCCACTTCGCGGGGAGTGCGGCACATCGTCGACACCGTGGAGGACGTCGGGCTGGACGAACGCGGCTGGGTGTCGCACGTGCAGACCGCCGAGCACGGACGCCTCGAGGGCGGCCTCTTCGTCGACTGCACCGGGTTCCGGGCGCTGCTGCTGGGCAAGGCACTCGGCGAGCCGTTCGTGTCGTACCGGGACACCCTGCCCAACGACAGCGCGGTGGCCCTGCAGGTGCCCATGGACATGGACAAGGACCCGATCCGGCCGTGCACCACCGCCACCGCCCAGGACGCCGGATGGATCTGGACGATCCCGCTGATTCGCCGGATCGGCACCGGCTACGTCTACGCCCGCGACTACCTCGAACCCGAGGAGGCCGAGCGCACCCTGCGCGAGTTCGTCGGTCCCGCCGCGGCCGACGTGCCCGCGAACCACATCAGGATGCGTATCGGACGCAGCAACCGCGCGTGGGTCAACAACTGCGTGGCGGTGGGCCTGTCCAGCGGGTTCGTCGAGCCCCTGGAGTCGACCGGCATCTTCTTCATCCACTACGCGATCGAGCAGCTGGTCAAGTACTACCCGGCGGCCGACTGGGATGCCTCGCTGCGCGACCGGTACAACAGCTCGATGGCGAACGTCATGGACGGGGTGCGGGAGTTCCTCGTCCTGCACTACCGGGGTGCGAAGCGCGCCGACAACCAGTACTGGCGCGACACCAAGACCCGTACCGTGCCCGACGCGCTGGCCGAGCGGCTGGAGCTGTGGCGCAGCAAGGTGCCCGACGCCGACACCGTCCATCCCCGCTACCACGGCCTGCCGCCCTACTCGTACAACTGCATCCTGCTCGGCACCGGCGGCATCGAGCCCAGGCCGTCGCCCGCGCTCGACCTCGTCGACGAGAAGGACGCCCTCGCCGAGTTCCAGGCGATCCGCGACAAGGCCCGGATCCTGGTGGGGAGCCTGCCCACGCAGAACGAGTACTTCAAGAAGATGCGAGAGGGGCTCTGAGCGGGGGAGATGAACGAGCGGGAGAGGTACCTGCCGCCGGGGCGCGGCGGACCGTCGCCGGCGGGCGGCGATTTCCGCGACATGATGGCGGCATTCCCGACCGGGGTGTCGGTGGTGACGGCCCGGTCCGGCACCGCCCGTCCCTGGGGCATGACGTGCTCCTCGCTGTGCAGCGTCAGCGTCGACCCGCCGACGCTGCTGGCCTGCCTGCGGATGGGCAGCCCGACCCTGCACGCGGTGCTCGCCGGCGGGGCGTTCGCGGTGAACCTGTTGCACGGCGAGGCCGAGTGGGTCGCCGCGCTGTTCGCCTCGGGCGCGCCCGACCGGTTCGACCGGGTGGCGTGGCGGCCGTCGGGCCTCACCCGCAGCCCGGCACTGGTCGAGGCCGCGCATGCCGTCGCCGACTGCACCGTCGAGCGCACGCACGCCGCCGGCGACCACATGATCGTGGTCGGCGCGGTGCGCGCCGTGACGCACCTGCACCACGACAGCGCTCTGCTGTACGGCTTCCGCCGGTACGGCGAACTGCCGCGGCCGGTGCCGGCCGCGGCGGGCGACCCTGGCATCGGCGTTGACCGGGAGGAGTGAGGGCGTGTCCGGTCCCGCCCTGCCGTGGGCCGCCCCCGTCCCGCCGATGGCGGCGGACTCCCTGCTGGTGTTCCTGCTGCAGGTCGGTGTGCTGCTGCTGACGGCGATCCTGCTGGGCAGGCTCGCGGCCCGCCTGGGGTTGCCCGCCATCGTGGGCGAGCTCACCGCGGGCGTGCTGCTCGGCCCCTCCCTGTTCGGCTGGCTGGCACCGTCGGCCGCGCACTGGCTGCTGCCGTCCGACCCCGCCCAGATGCATCTGCTGGACGCGGTCGGACAGGTGGCGGTGCTGCTACTGGTCGGCCTGACCGGCATCGAGATGGACCTGGCCATGATCCGCCGCAGAGGCGCCACGGCCGTCCGGGTCAGCCTGGCCGGACTGCTGGTGCCGCTCGCCCTCGGCATCGGGCTCGGTCACCCGCTGGCCCGTCTGCTGGACATCGGCTCCGCCGACCGGCAGATGTTCGCGATCTTCCTGGGCGTGGCGATGTGCGTCAGCGCGATCCCCGTCATCGCCAAGACGCTGATGGACATGGACCTCGTCCACCGTGACGTCGGGCAGCTGACGCTGGCCGCGGGCATGGTGGACGACGCGTTCGGCTGGCTCATGCTCTCCGTCGTCTCGGCGATGACGCTGGGCGGCCTGACCGCGGGCGACCTGCTGCACGCGGTCGGCTCCCTGCTGCTCGTCGTGTGCCTGGCGGCGCTGCTGAGAGGGCCGGTGGTGCGCCGGGCGCTGCGGCTGTGCCGCGGCTCGGACGAGCGCACGGTGGCCGTGGCCGCCGCGATGATGCTGCTCGCGGCCGCCGGGACGCAGGCCCTCGGCCTGGAGGCGGTGCTCGGCGCCTACCTGTGCGGCATGCTCATCGGCTCCAGCGGGGAGTTCGACCAGGTGCGCACGGCCTCCCTGCGCATGGTCGTGCTCGCCGTGCTGGCCCCGGTGTTCTTCGCGACGGCCGGCCTCAGGATCGATCTGCGGGCCCTGCGGGAACCAGCCGTGCTCCTGGCCGCTTCGGCCGTGCTCGCGGTCGCGATCGTGGGGAAGTTCGCCGGCGCCTACCTGGGCGCCCGGCTGAGCCGGCTCAGCCGCTGGGAGGCCCTGGCGCTCGGCGCCGGCATGAACGCGCGCGGGGTCATCGAGGTGATCGTGGCGATGGTCGGCCTGAGACTGGGCATCCTCGACACACGGACGTACACGATCATCGTCCTGGTCGCGGTGGTCACCTCCGTCATGGCACCGCCGCTGCTGCGTATGGCCATGCAACGGGTCGACGCCACCGAGGAGGAGACACTCCGGCTTAACCGAACGCTGTAACCCGTGTGTGTGACGTGTGCGTGACCTCCAGCATGGATCTCTCAGGCTCCTTAACCTCACAACTCTCGACGTACGGGACGTCGCAAGTCGGCTTTGGGGAGTGCTGTGGCCAGGCAACCGCTCATCGGGGAGCTACGGGTACAGGAGGTGGTGTTCCGTCCGGACGCATCACCTACACGATCTTGTATCCGGTCGGGGCTGTGCACGGAATGGCGGATGGGTTTCTTCGGACCTGCGCCGGAGGGACGGATCGGACGTATGCCTACTTGCTAGGAGATCATCTTCGGTGGTTGGAGTTCGAGGGCCTCTCTCCGGAATCGGTGAGCATGCAGCACCTCGAGCGCTACATGGCCGCCGTCGGGGCGGAGTACGCCGGGCCGTACGGAAGGCCTTGGCGGGAAGGCAAGAAGCCCTACAGCCAGAGCTCACTGGACAGCGCCGCCGCATGCTTGAAGGGCTTCTACCGGTTCCAGGGGACGCAGGGAATCCATCAGGAGTTGGCGGCCATGTCCGATCGCAGCCGCCTGCCGACCAAGGCTGACCGGCGGCGGATGTTCCTCGGGCATGTCGCCCAGGAAGTCCCGGCAAATCCGCTGCGGCCAACGAGGCGGGTCCGACGCCGCCATCCGAAGATGCTCGCCGACGGGGCCCGCGAGACGCTGATCGGAGGCCTGCAGTGGGCCAGGAACCGGATGATCATGACCTGGCTGGGCGATGGCGGGTTCCGGGTCGGGGAGCTTTGCGGACTGCACCTGGTTGATCTGCACCTGCGAGAGGGTGCCGACTGCGGCGAGTGCACGTCGCCGCACGTTCACATCTGCCATCGCGAGTTCAACCCGAACCGAAGCCGCGCCAAGATCAAGGAACCGTGGGCGGTCGAGGGCGGAGTCGTCACCGGCGGGCAGATCCGCCGGGCGAGTCCGGCAATGATCCACACCTACTTCGAGTACCTGACGATGGAGTATCCGGCGTCCGCGACGCACGGGATGCTGCTCGTCCAGCTCAAGGGTCATCGGCGAGGCGAGCCGCTGTCGCCCGCAGGTGTTCGGCAGATGATGGGACGAGCTGGTCGGCGCCTGGGGTTGGGCCGCACGAACCCCCACGGGCTGCGCCACGAGTTCGCGACCGCGGTTCTGGATGCAACGAACGGCAACATGGTGATCGCTCGGGACGCGGGCGGGTGGGCCTCGGCCAAGACCGTCGAGGAGACCTACGGCCACACCGATCTCCACAGCCCGGTCTTCATGGCAGCCCTGGACCAGGTCTGGGGCGAATCATGATCGAGCTGAAGCTCCTTGAGAACGAAGACGCCAGCCGGGCCAAGCGCGACCGGCTGGAGCTGCTCAGCGCACTGATCGGGAGCCCCGCCTTCGACGACCTCTACCGAGACGACCTGATCCAGATCCCACCGCAGCACCCTGTCTACGCCTGGCAGTGCGATGTCCAGGACTGCCAGCGCACGCGACGCGCGGGCACGGAGTTGTGCTGGGAACACCACAAGGAGTGGATGTCCAGCGGTCAGGAGGTCCCATTCGTCGTGGGCGACGCCCAGCATGCGGCGGACGCGGTGGCGGCCAACAACAGGGCGCGCGTGGAGTACGGGGGCTCCGGCACGTCCGTGAGGAGCAGCCGCGCGCCCTCCGTGAACGTCTCCTGCGCCGCCTCCAGCTCGTCGTGGGATTCCAGGGCCTCGGCGATGATCATCCAGGGGGCCGGGTCCCGGGGCGAGGTTGTGCGGATGCCCTCGATGATCGCCCGGGCCTCGGCCTCGTGGCCGTACTCCCACAGGTTCGAGGCCTTCAGGGCTCGGACCAGGGAAGGGTTCTCCAGGGCGCCGGCGGACAGCAGGCGGTCGTAGAGCGCGGACGCGGCGGGGCGGTCGCCGGCCAGTTCCAGGTGGGCCGCGGCCCTCAGGAGCAGGGCTTCGGCGTCCTCGGGGTACAGGCCGGCGGTTCGCTCCAGGCGGGCCGCTTCGGCGTGGTGGTCGACGGTCTCGGCGGGCGTGTCGGGGCGCATGGGGGACACCGTACTGCCGACGGGTGTCGGAGGAGAGGCATGGGCAGGCCACCCACATCCCGCCCGGGTCAGCCTGCCCTGGTCAGCCTGTGGATGTGCGGTGCCGAGGGCGGCGCTCACGTATGGCCCCGGGCACTTTGAATCAGGTCGGCAGTGACCTCGACTGGAGGGGCAGGACCCTGCTCCTGCTGCAGCCCGACCGATCACGCTCTGTACGCGCGACCACGCCTCGCATTCGCGAACTCACGATCAGCTTGTGGAATGCCCCGACTTCTCACTGATCAGCTCGGGGACCACTCCTGGTGCCCAGGAGTGGGACTTTCGAAAACTCACCGTAGACGGAAAAGGTCAGTTGGACGCCTCGGGTGCCGGCGCGGGCAGGGACGCGGAGCAGGTCGCCCGGCCGAACTCACCGCTGGCCGTGGCGCTTTGCACGTGCTGCCCGCGCACGGCGACCGCGCAGCGGGCCTGGCCGCCCTGCTCGCCCAGGGTGATGCTGATGACGGGGTTCTGTCCGAGCGGCACCTCGACCGTCTTCTTCCAGGGCAGTCGGGCGCCGGAGACGGTCTCCGCCGTACCCTGCTCGCTCGCACCCTGGTAGCTGAGGTCGGCGGTCCCCTCGCCGGTCACCTCGTACGTCACCGGCGCGGTGGGGACCTCGGGCTCGGCCTTGTCCTCGTCGCCGGTGCCGCGCACCACACCGAACAGCACGAAGCCGAGGCAGAGCACGAGGACGCCGACGGCCGCGATCAGCACGGGGCGGTCGGAGTGGGCCTTGCGGCCACCGCCCCCGGTTACGGTCGGGGGAGTCTCGCGGTCTGCGTCGCTCCCGGCCTCGGCGCCGGCCGCCTCGGTCGACTCCGGGGCGTCCGCGCCCGACTGCGGGTGCTCGCCGGTGGACGTGGTGGGCTCCGCCTCGCGCGTCTCGCTGCTCATCTGAACTCCCCTCGGCCGCAGGCCCGGACGGGCCCCGCCCGATCCAAGAGGCGTGGGGATACCCCTGTCAAGGGATCTTGGTCCAGTGATCAGTGTTGGCCTGATCTCATCTCGTCGCTTCACGGGAAGAACCTGTGAGGAAGAGGGAAAGTGGCAGCTCAGACGCCAACTGGTCGCATTTTTAGGTGAGTTGTGTAAATGGTCCGTGCAGTTGACATGGACAGTGTGCCCTTTGCTAGGACTCTCGGCTGCCGACTGCCGTCCGGCAGCCGGTCCTTGGTTCCTTCGAAGGGAAACCGATGCACAGACCACGGGCCGTAAGGCTCTTGGCCTCGAGTGCGGCGCTGGCGGTCCTCGCGACCGTCGCGCCGATGACGCCGGCATTCGCGGCACCACCCGATACGGGCCGACTCGCAGACTCCCTCAGCGACTTCTTCACCGACGAGGAGCAGGAACCGGCTGATCCGCCGGAGCTCCCCGACACCGATGTCCCGGCCAATGACAAGCTCGCCAAGGCGAAGAACGCTCCGAAGGCCAAGCGGGTCAAGGAGCTGACGGATCGGCGGACGCCGTACTCCCGTCACTGGCGCATGTCGGACGGGCGGGTCCAGTCCGAGGTCTCGGCCATGCCCACCTCGTACGAGACGGGCAAGGGCGAGGACGCCGAGTGGAAGCCGATCGACACGGCGGTCACCGGCACCGGCCGCAAGGGTTTCGAGAAGGCGAACACCACCAACCTCGCCCGGACCTACTTCGGTTCACGCCCCGGTGAGCTGGTCCGCTTCGAGCTCGACGAGGGCCACTGGGTCGCCATCGGCCTGAAGAACGCCGGTGCCGCGAAGCTGACCCCGGCGGTCGACGGCAACAAGGTCACCTACAAGGACGCGCTGGGCCAGGGGATCGATCTCTCCTACACGGTCGGCAACGGCAGCGTGAAGGAGGACATCGTCCTCAACGAGCGGCCGAAGGGCACGCTTTCCTTCGAGTTCACGCTCATCACGGGCGGCCTGACCGCGAAGTCGGAGAAGGACGGCACCATCTCGCTGTACGGCGAGAACTCCCCTGTCGGCACTCCCGCGTTGGTGATCCCCGCGCCGTTCATGACGGACGCGAAGAAGGATGCCGCCTCGGCGTACGGCACCACCGGAACCGACGCCGTCCGTCAGGTCCTGTCCGGCAAGGACGGAACGTACGGCATCAGTCTGAAGCCGGACGCCAAGTGGCTGGCGGCGCCTGAGCGCGAGTACCCGGTGACGGTCGACCCGACGGTGACGATCGCGCCGACGCCGTCACAGTCCGCGGACGCGATGATCTCCTCGGACGACCCGAGCGCCAACTACGCGGACCTCTGGCGCCTTTCGGTCGGCAACACCAGCACCGGCACGTCACGTGCGCTGCTGCGGTTCGGCCTGTCCGGCATACCCGTCGGCACACAGCTGGATTCGGCCGAACTGAAGCTGTACTACGACCAGACGCACACCACCGGCGCCACCGAGGTCCAGCTGGAGGCGCACCGCGCCACCACGGCGTGGACCGAGGCGGGCGCCACCTGGAACAACGCAGGCGGCATCACCGGTGAGCTGTCCGGCACGTCGGTCCTCGTCGACGACGGCGACTCCGGCACCACAGCCGCCCAGGGCGCCTGGCCCACCTCCGGGAACACCGCGTACACGCAGTACGCGATCGGGCAGGACTACCGGTACAACAAGGACGCCACGGCGGGTGACAAGTACACCTGGCGGCCGAGCCTCCCCGAGGACGGCGAGTACCAGGTCGACGTCCACTACGTCCCGGCCTCCGACCGCGCCACCAACGCGCCCTACACGGTGACGTACGACGGCGGCACCAAGACCTACCCGGTGAACCAGCAGGTGGGCAGCGAGGGTGTCTGGAAGCCGCTGGGCAAGCACCCGTTCAAGGCGGGCACCACCGGCCAGGTCGTGCTCGGTGACGGCCCCGCCTCGACCTCCACGACCGTCCTCGCGGACGCCGTGCGCTTCACCAAGGGCGGTGTGGTCACCAAGCAGCCGCAGGAGGTCAACACCTGGCACTCCTTCCCGGTGACCAAGACCGTCCAGCAGTGGCTCGACGGCACCTACGAGAACCACGGCTTCGTGGTGAAGGCCGCCGACGAGTCCGCGAGCGCCCCCAAGGGCGGCCCCCGGTACGAGGCCGCCGAGTACGCCTACAAGGGCGAGGTCGCCAACTACCCGAAGCTGGTCCTCACCTGGGGCAACCAGGGTGTCGACGTCGACCCGCCGAAGGTCGTCCACTCCACCGGTGCCGAGCTGAACTGGCCCGCGTACACCGACCCGTCGACCTCGCAGGGCGACGACATCGTCGAGTACCAGGTCCACCGCAGCGTTTTCCAGCACTTCAAGCCCTCCTCGCAGACCCTGGTCTCCCCGGTCGCCAAGGACACGCGCACGTACACGGACACCTCGGCCCGGCCGACCCCGGCCGACTCCGCCGAGGAGTTCGGTGACGCGTACTACTACATGGTCGCGGTGAAGACCCGTGACGGGCAGATCCTCCCGTCCGTCACGGAGCTGGTGCGTCTGCCGAAGGCCGGCCGCACCACGGTAGTGCTGCAGGCCGGGCAGAGCGACACCACGCTCTCCTCCACCGAGTCCGCCACCGGTCACGACACGCTCACCGACGCGGGTGTCGCCCACCCGTGGCTGTCGGTGGGCAACAACTCGGCCACGTACGGCAACACCCGTGCCGTACTGAAGTTCCCCACCGTCAGCGAGATCCCGAGCAACGCCCGGGTCCTCGAGGCGCAGCTGAACATGTGGGGCTTCCAGACCACAACCGACTCGAGCGGCGCGATCTACGAAGCCCACGGCCTGACCCGCGACTTCGACGAGGCCACGGCTTCCTGGACCAAGGCCGGCTCCACCACCTCGTGGAGCACGCCCGGTGGTGACATGGACGCCGCCGTCTCCGACACCGTCGGCACGGTCACCAACGACCCGGCGCGGCAGTTCTGGTACGTCACCTCGCTGGCCCAGAACTGGATCTCGAACCCGTCCAGCAACCACGGCCTCGCGGTCAAG
Source organism: Streptomyces sp. F001 (assembly GCF_004187715.1). Classification (GTDB taxonomy): domain Bacteria; phylum Actinomycetota; class Actinomycetes; order Streptomycetales; family Streptomycetaceae; genus Streptomyces; species Streptomyces flavusporus. The sequence goes on from NZ_QZWF01000002.1 coordinate 889,940, forward strand.
CTGCGCGACGAGTCGACGGCCGGCCCGCGAGAGCGGACGCTGTTCCTCTCCTCCGAGGCCGAGGAGCCGCAGCTGCGCCCGCAGCTGGTCGTCACGTACCTGACGAAGTCGACGGAGTCGACGTACCACGCCCCGTACACGCCGTCCCGGATGATCCCGGGCGACGAGTACACCGTCGACGTCACCGTCACCAACACCACCACCAGCGCCTGGACGGCGGGCGACTACGCGCTGTCCTACACCTGGTCGCTCCCGGACGGCACCGACGCCACCACCGGCGGCAACCAGCTGGAGACGGTGCTGCCGAACGAGGTCCTGCCCGGTGACTCGGTCACCGTGCCGGCGAAGCTGAAGGCCCCGATCAACTCGGACTCCGGCAACAAGCGCCTGGACTACGTGCTGAAGTGGGACCTGAAGAACACCGCCACCGGCACCTGGCTGTCCGCCGGCGAGGGCATCGCCCCGCTGGCGCAGAACGTCCGCACCGAGGACCCGACCTCCAACCAGCTCGGTCTGGAGAAGTTCTACTCGTACGCGGGCAAGAACACCGGTGCGGGCTCGTCGCTGATGACGAACCTGTACGCGGGCAACACGGTCTGGCAGTACAACGCGTTCTCCAACCCGGGCCGCGGCATCGCCACCTTCGCCCGGTTCGCGTACAACTCGCAGGACACCTCCGACACGGTCCTCGGCCACGGCTGGTCGGCGCAGCTCGCCATGCCGCTCCGGCTCGGCGCCGCACTGGACTTCCACCCCAACCCGGACCCGACGGAGGTCACCCTCCCCGACGGCGACGGTACGGCGCATGTCTTCCGCAAGCAGGACGACGGCAGTTGGCGGGCCCCGGCCGGTGTGCACTATCTGCTGCGGCAGGGCGCCGGCGTGGACTGCAAGCCGAACGCCGACGGCGACCCGCGCGCCTGGTCGCTGACGCGTCCGGACCGCACCCAGTTCTTCTTCGACTGCGACGGCTATCTGACGTCGATCGTCGACAAGAACGGCAACACGCAGACGTATACGTACGCCGAGCGCAAGTCGAACAACAAGCCCGTCAAGTTCCTCACGTACATCGAGGACCCGGCGCGGCGCCAGTCGCTCACGGTCGAGTACTACACGAAGGCCGACACCAACAGCCCGAAGATCATCGACCACGTCAAGTCGATGACCGACATCTCGGGCCGCAAGGTCACCTTCGAGTACTCCGACAAGGGCCTGCTCACGAAGCTCACCGACGGCGCGGGCACGTCCCAGCCCAAGGTCTTCGGCTTCACGTACGACATGGAGCAGGGCAACAAGAACGCCAAGCTGGTCAAGGTCACCGACCCGCGGGGGAACGGGACTTCGCTCGACTACTACTACCCGAGCGAGGGTGACGATCCGAAGTTCCACTGGAATACGCAGACGCTGACGGACCGCCTCGGCGGGACGACCGGCTATGCGTACGCGGATCCGGATGGGACGGCGGGGTCGGTCATCAACACCAAGGTGACCGATGCCGAGAACCACACGAGTGAGTACGTGATCGACGGCTACGGCCGTGCCACCGCCATGACCAACGCCAAGTCCGAGACCACGAAGATGGCCTGGGACACGGACAACAACGTGACGCGCATCGAGGAGGCCAACGGCGCCGTCACGACCTGGAAGTACGACCCGAACACCGGTTATCCGCTGGAGCAGAAGGACGCCGAGGCCAACAAGAACGGCACCGAGGCGCAGACCTTCACGTACTCCTACGGACTCGACGGCCATATCGCGGACCTCTTCGAGAAGAAGTCCCCCGAGGGCCGCACCTACCGCTTCGGCTATGACACCAAGGGCAACCTGACTGCGGTCACCGACCCGAAGGGCATCGCCTCCGACACGGAGGGCGACTACACCGCGCGCACCGAGTACGACGCCTACGGCCAGGTCATCAAGGAGACCGACGCCAACGGGCACGCCACGCAGTACAGCGGGTTCGAGCCGGTCGGCTATCCGCGGACCATCAAGGACGCGGCCGGAAACGACTCGCAGTTCGCGTATGACGTACGGGGCAATGTCACCGAGGTCGTCAACGCCAAGGGCGCCAAGGTCACCCAGGCCTATGACACCTTCGGCCGGCCCTTGGAGAAGAAGGAGCCCGTCAAGCAGGCCGACGGCGACTTCATCGTCACGCCCGCACCGGTCTACGACGCCAACGACAACATCACCAAGGTGACGGCGCCCAACGGCGCGGTCTCCAGCACGGTGTACGACGACGCCGACCAGGCGGTCGAGACGGTCGACCCGGGCGACGAGGCATCGGATCCGGGCCGGAAGACGACGACCGCGTACGACAAGGTCGGCAATGTCGTCAAGGTCACGGGGCCGCAGGGCAATCTGACGCCCGAGGAAGGCGACTTCACCGCCACCACCGTGTACGACGCGGCCTACCAGCCGGTCGAGATGGTGGACGCCGAGGGCAACAAGGCGACGGTGTCGTACGACAACGTCGGCAATGTCGTGAAGATCGTCGACCCGCGCAAGAACGCCACCGAGGATCCCGACGACTACACCACCCGTTACGAGTACGACCTCAACCACCGCACCAAGCGCACCATCGACGCCCTGGAGTGGGCGACCTCGGTCCGCTACGACAAGGACGGCCTGCAGATCGCGCAGACCGACGCGGAGGGCAACGAGTCGCTCGCGACGTACGACGAACGCGGCGCGCTCGTGGAGTCCAGGGTGCCGGTCAAGGAGGACGCCTCCGGCAACGTCACCTCCTACCGCACGACCAAGTACGAGTACGACCAGGTCGGCAACCGTACGAAGACGATCACTCCGCGCGGCGTCGAAACCACCGACGACGCGACGGACTTCACGTCGGAGACGGTCTACGACGAGCTGAACCGGGTGAAGGAGGAGCGCTCCGCCTTCGACAAGGACGACTCGACGTACGCCACACCGGACTCGGTGTTCTACCACTACGACTCCGTCGGCAACCTGCAGTCGGTCTCGGCTCCGCCGTCCGACGGCCAGACGGTGCGCAACGTCACCGAGTACACGTACTACGACAACGGCTGGACCGAGACGTCGAAGGACCCGTGGGACATCACCACGGCCTACGAGTACAACAAGCTCGGCCAGCAGACGAAGAACACGCTCACCTCGGCGGGCGGATCCCAGCAGCGCACCATGACCTGGGACTACTACCTGTCCGGCAACGAGAAGGCCCGCTCGGACAACGGTGTGCCCGTCGGCAGGCACGTGGTGCTCGTCGACAGCTCGGACTTCAACAACACGGCGCTCCAGGGAAACTGGACGCGCACCCAGGCCGAGCAGCAGTACGGATACGACACGTACTCGCATCCCGCGGGTGATGGCAGCGCCTCCCTGTCGTGGCAGCTGAACATCCCGCAGAACGGCACCTACGAGGTCTTCGTACGGCACCCGAAGGTGACCGGGGCCGCGAGTGATGCCTCCTTCAAGGTCGATCACGACGGTGGCAGCGCCACGAAGACGGTCGACCAGACCCAGCGCGCCGGCGAATGGATCTCGCTCGGCAGCTACGCGTTCGTGGAGGACGGTCCGCAGAAGGTCACGCTGACCGACAAGGCGAACGGGACGGTCCTGGCCGACTCGGTGAAGCTGGTGCGCTCCAACACCGGTGACACGGACACGGAGCAGAAGGACTTCACCTACAAGTACAACGCGAACGGCAACAAGACGGAGGTCCGTGACCTCTCGCCGGGCGCGAAGATCGACACGTACAAGATCGCGTACGACGGTCTCAACCGGATCAGGACGGTCGAGGAACTCGCGGCCGGCACGGTCAAGAACACCACCGCGCTGACCTACGACGAGAACGGCAACCCGCTCACGTCGACGCACGACCTGACCTGGTCGAAGATCGAGTACGACGAGCGCGACCTGGTCAAGAAGGTGACCAACGCCGATTCGCCCAGTGCGGGCAATCAGCAGATCACCTCGATGACCTACACCGGGCGCGGCCAGCTCCTGAAGCAGACCAAGCCCAACGGCAACACGCTCGAGATGCAGTACTACCCCGACGGGTCGGTCCGGCAGTCGCTGGAGAAGACCTCGGGCGGCAGCCTCGTGGCGCAGCACGATCTGGAGTACACGCCCAACGGGCACCGCTCCAAGGACGTGCTCAAGCTGATGAACGCCGACGACAACTCGGCCCACATCGACAACACGTACTCCTTCACCTACGACCCGCAGGACCGCATCACCAAGGTCGACAAGGCGGGCGACGCCCCGGCGACCGAGGAGTACCGCTACGACCGCAACAGCAACATCGTCGAGCAGACGGTGGACGGCATCACCACGACCCAGCGCTACGACCGCAACCGGCTTCTGTCGGCCTCGTCGCAGGGCGTGACGTCCACCTACAACTACGACCCGCTGGGCCGGCTCGACACCGTCAGCACGGGTGGCCAGACGGCCGAGAAGTACACGTACGACGGCTTCGACCGCACCGTGAAGGTGCGTGCCGGCAGTGGTGCGACGGCCCAGACCACCAGCTATGTCTTCGACCCCTTCGACCGGACGGTCTCCCAGACCACATCCGGCGACCAGGGCAAGACGACGGTGTTCACCTACCTCGGACTCGACACCACGCTCCTGCGCGAGACCGTGGACGGCAAGGCCGACAAGGACTACCAGTACCTCGCCGGCGGCCAGCGGGCCACGCAGATCAAGCACAAGGACGACGGCGCCAAGGAGGTCTCGCAGTACGTCACCAGCCCGCGCGGCGATGTCGAGGCGATCACGAAGGAGGACGGCAACACCCGCGCCACGTATGGCTACACGGCCTACGGCAGTGACGACGAGTCCCAGATGACCGGTGCGGACAAGCCGGCATCGGGGGGTGAGGTGCAGGACTCGTACAACGCGTTCCGCTTCAACTCCTCGCGCTTCGACGCCTCGTCGGGCACGTACGACATGGGCTTCCGCAACTACGACCCGGGCCTGAACCGCTTCCTGACCCGGGACTCGTACAGCGGAGCACTGGCCGACATCTCGCTGGCCACCGACCCGTTCACCGGTAACCGGTACGCGTTCGCGGGCGGCAACCCGATCAGCTTCGTCGAGCTCGACGGACACCTGTTCGGGCTCTCGCTCTCCGACATCGGGCACGCCGCGCTCGACGTGGTCGGCATGGTCCCCGTCGTGGGCGAGGTCGCGGACGTCGCCAACGGCATCTGGTACGCGGCCGAGGGCAATTACGCCGACGCCGCCCTCTCGCTCGCCTCGGCGATCCCGCTGGTGGGCTACGGGGCGACGGCGGTCAAGGCAGGCAAGTACGCCGCGAAGGGCATCGAGGCCGCCGACAGCGCCAACGATGCGCGCAAGGCGGCGGACAACGTCGGCGACGCGGCCGACACGGCAGGCGACGCCCGCAAGGCGGACGGCCCCGACGGGACGACGACGAAGTCGCCGGACCAGCCGGATCCGAAGACCTGCAAGACCAACAGCTTCACACCCGGTACGCAGGTCGTCCTCGCGGACGGCAGCACCACGGACATCGAGAAGCTGAAGGTCGGCGACCAGGTCGTGGCCACCGACCCGGAGACGGGTGCCACCGAGGCCCGCTACGTCACCAACGCCCGCAGCCACAAGGGCGTGAAGGACCTCGTCACCCTCACCGTCGACCGTGACGGCAAGGACGGCAAGGCCAAGCCGGTCGAGATCACCTCGACGGCCGCGCACCTTTACTGGCTGCCGGACTTCGGCAGGTGGGCCGAGGCCAAGAACCTCAAGTCCGGCATGTGGCTGCAGACCTCCGCCGGTACCTGGGTCCAGATCACCGCGATCGACACCGCGCACCGCACGGAGCGCGTCTACAACCTGTCGGTCGAGGGCGTCCACACGTACTACGTGGGCGCGGGCCACACCGCCGTTCTCGTTCACAACTGTGGCTATGAGAACGAGGCGATCGCCGCGCAGAAGCGCGCGGACGACCTCAAGAAGCAGTGGGGCAAGGGCCACGACTACTCGACGGTCGCCGTGATCGGTGTGCGCAACAAGATCACGGGTGAGATCAGCGAGAAGGTGGCGCTGGCCGGCGGCAAGAACATCGACGAGGTCGGCCAGAACGTCCTCAAGAACGGCGAGGAGTTCATCCAGGGCCAGCCGGTGCCCGGCCGCCTCACGGCCAAGGGCAAGCAGGCGTACGAGCACGCCGAAGAGGCCGTGTTCAACTGGGTGAAGAAGGACCCGAACCTCGAAGTCGTCTACGGCGGCACCTCGCGCAACGTCTGCAAGGGCGTATGCGCGCCGCTCGTGCAGCAGACGATGAACCTGGGCGGCAAGGTATTCCGAGGGAGGGGGGACAAGACGCAGTTCAGGATGTTCTGGCTCACCACGCGGTACTAGCCATGCGCTGACCCCGTGATGCAAGCGGCCCGCCGGTCCCCGGACCGGCGGGCCGTATCGCGTGTGTGTTCTCCGCCGAAGCTGTCAGCCTTCCTGCGCCAACTCCCATACGAGGACGGCCGTCCGGTCCTCGGAGACCGTGTACCAGGCTCCTTCGCCCGCTGACCGCACCGGTCCGCAGACGGGCTCCGGATAGCTGATCCGGGCCCGCAGCGCCATATCGGCCGTGCCGACCAGCCAGTGGCGGCCCGGTCCGTATCCGGCGTCGCTGCCCGAGGTGCCCGCGACGACCGTGGTCTCGTCGATGAAGGCGGCTTCGAAGTCCCAGTAGACGCGGCCCTCTTGGGGATACGGCGGCACGGCGGGGTCCGCGTCCAGGTCCCGCAGTATCGCGCCGTCGTCCGCCGCGTGCAGATAGAGCGCGTCCTGCTGGACATCGGTGGCGAGGAGATGCCGGCCGGAAGGGCTCACGTCGAGGAGCACGGTCTCGTCGTCGACCTTCCGTACGGACAGCACCCCGCCGTCCAGCCGGCCCCACAGCGCCGGAGAACCCTCCTCGCCCTCGCCGATGCTCAGGCCCATCTGTGCCGGGTCGGGAGGCACGGTGTGGAAGGATCCCGAGGCCACGGTGCCCGTGCCCGTACGTGCCAGGACCCGGCCGTCGGCGGCGTCGAGGACCAGCCAGAACTCATCGGACTCCACGTCCTCCCCGTCGCCCGCCAGAGGGCCGCGCACATGGGCCCACAGGAGCTTGCCGTCGGCGGAGAACGCCGCCGAACCGCTGTCGGGGTACTCGTGCTCGCCGTCCTCGCCGCGGTCGTCGGCGTACTCGGCGAAGTCCTCGTGCATCTCGGGGCATTCATCGGCCCAGCACGCGTGCCGCACCTCCCAGCGCGTGGCCCCGGAAACGTCCACCGCCCGCACCGCGTGCAGCCCGGCGAACACGGCGACGTCACCCGAGGGGGAGACCGTGACCGTGCCCAGGTCGCGCGGCCAGGGAGCGGGGAAGCGCACCAGGTCGCCCGACGCGGGGTCGAGCAAGGCGAGTTCGGTGTCGGCGCGCTGCACGACCAGCCTGCGTCCGCCCGTGTGCAGCAGGACGGGGGCATCGGCGGAGCCGGCCTCCAGCGGGGCCGGGATGGTGGCGACGAGACGGGCCGCGCGTTGCACGGACCCTCCGTTTATGGGATCGGTGGACATGCACCGCATGCTGGCACACATGCCGGGGTGAGTCCGCCCCGAGGTGGTTCGACAGCGCACCGTCTGCGCAATGAACGTCTGAGTGGTCGTACTCGCGCGCCAGACGCCGGTGCAGCATCAACCTGCCGTTGGTCTGCTCGACCACCCACCGCTTGGCTGCGGGACGAAGCCCTTGCCCTGGTCGTCCGGGGTGCGGCGGACGACCTCGACGGTGATGTCCAGCAGCGCGCCGTGGATGATGACCTCGTCCTTGAACCCCTGGTCCACCAGGGCCTTCTCCAGGCGCATCCCGCACCGCTCGGCCGCCTGGTCGAGCAGGGCCGTGCCAGCGGCGTGGTCATGGGCGGAGGCGACCAGCACGACGACGCCGATGATCATCCCCAGCACGTCGACGGCCAGTCCCCGCTTGCGACCCGGTGTCCGCTTGTTCGCGTCCAGTCCCGTCGTGGTCTTCGGGACACCCGCGGCCGCGCGCACGGACTGGGTGTCGATGACCACCAGGGACGGGTCCTCTAATCGGCGGGCCTTCTCCCTCACCTGGCAGCGCAGGAGTTCCTGGATCCGCTGGTCGAGCCCGTCCTGGCGCCACAGTTTCACGTCGTCAAAAGACGCTGGGTAGTTGAGCGAAGTCTCGGATGGCTCATGCTCCACAGGCGCCTCGCCCGCGACTACGAGACCCTCAGCACCAGCTCCGAAGCCATGATCCACATCGCCTCGATCGACAACCTCGCCAAGCGCATAACGGACGAGACCACATCAACCTGGCGAGGAACTTACTAGGGCATACAGGGCAATACGCCTAGATCAAATGCCCTCTCAGAAACAGGCACGGTTGCTGCGGTCCATGGCGAGGTGTGTCCAGGGCGCTCGGTTCGCCGAGATGTGCCGCACTTACGCTGACCACCTGGTTGTGATCCAAGACAAACTGGCTGAAGAGGGCAGAGCCGACGAAGCGGTCACGGTTCGGGCTCTGGCACTCGGCATGCCGATGGAGTGGGTGGTCCAACTCTGGCGGCTCGCGGATGTCATGAGTGAACTCCGCGCCCGCCAGAAGGCTTGGGGGGAAAGCCACCACCGCATCGCGCGTGCGTTGAAGTCTGCTCGCATCCCGCTGTGGGTCGTGAGCGCACTGGACGAAATCTCCCTCGACGACCTCCGCTCGATGACGCCCAGCCCTCTCTGACCCCGCCGATCACCCGCCTGCACTACCTGTCACTTGGTTCCCCGTTCGTTAACGGCACCCCACCCTGCAGCGTCTACGTCACACACATGCTCACGACTTAAAGCCGCAGTTCAACACGTCAAACTCGACGAGTCCGTTCGGAAAACTCGACTCGTCGCGTCGGGCCGTGTGGCTGCGCGGGGCAGCCCCGAGCGAGCCTGACCTCCCGGTCGGCTCCCCGCGCCGAACAGCCGCGCCGCCCACTGCACGCGGCCCCTCGGCATGCCCGGAACACCCCGTACGCGCACGTCAAAGCCGCTGTCGACGCACATGATTTTGTGTCCCCGGTGTGACCGGACGCTGCGTAGAACTTGGACCCATGTTCACCACGACATACAAGAAGTCGGCCGTCCGCACCTTCGTGGCAGCGGCCGCCCTGCTCACCGGAACCCTTCTGACCGGCTGCTCCGACGACCCCGCCGCGGCCTCCTCCGGCTCGGACGAAGCATCGCCGACCAGCCCCGCCGACCGTGCGCTGGCCTACTCCCAGTGCATGCGTGAGAACGGCGTCCCCAACTTCCCCGACCCGCAGGCCGACAGCGGCGGCATCCGGATCAGCCCACAGGACGGCCTCGACCCCAACTCCCAGGAGTTCCAGGACGCTCAGCAGGCCTGCCAGGACCTCGCCCCGCAGGGCGGCCCGGGCGGTACCGGCGGCGGCGGGGCGATCGACTCGGCCAAGGCCGCCGAGTGGGCGCAGTGCATCCGCGACAACGGCGTGCCGAAGTTCCCGGACCCCGAGATCAACGGCTCCAGCCTGAACATCGACATCATGGGCGCCGGCGTCGACCCCGGTGACCCGAAGTTCCAGCAGGCCATGCAGACCTGCCAGAGCAAGTACCCGGGCGGCGCCGTTCAGTTCGGCGGAGGTGGCGGCCAGTGACGAGCCACGACGAGAGCGAGGCGCGACCACCCGGCGGTGACACCTCCGGAGCCCTGGAGCGCCTCGCCTCCCGCGAGATGGCGTCCCCGCAGGCCGGCGCAGTCGCCACCGCGAACGACGACGCACCCTCGCTCGCCACGCGGGAAGAGCAGGATCCCGCCACGGCCGACGGTGGCCGTGGCGGGCACGCCACCGCCGAAGCGCCGGCCGCCGGTAGCCACCGTCGGCGTCGGCCGCTGCGCATGTCCCTGATCCTGCTCGCCGCGATCGCCGTGGCCGCGGCGGCCGGCGTGGCCGCCACCGGGGCCCTCGGCGGCGACAGCGGCGACTCGGGCAGCGCGGCGCCCACCGCACCGCCCGCCACCGCGAAGGTGCAGCGCACCACCCTGACCGACACCCAGACCGTGGACGGCAACCTCGGGTACGGCAGCGCCACCACCGTGCAGGCCCCCGCCGCGCAGTCCGGCACCGGCTCCGCGACCGGCAGCGGGCAGCAGGCGCCGGACGGCGGCTCCGACACCGCGAGCATCGTCACCTGGCTGCCCGACGAGGGACGCGTCATCGAGCGCGGCGACGCCGTCTACCGCGTCAACGAGCAGAAGGTGCCGCTGCTCTACGGCTCCTTCCCGCTGTATCGCACCCTGCAGACCGGCACCGAGGGCGCCGACGTGGCGATGCTGGAGAAGAATCTCCGCGCCCTCGGCTACGACGGCTTCACCATCGACGACGAGTACACCTCGGACACCGCCGACGCGGTGCGCGAGTGGCAGGACGACCTGGGCCGCGAGGAGACCGGCACGGTGTCGCCCGCGGACGCCGTCATGGCCACCGGCGCCCGGCGCGTCGCCACGCAGGAGACCGTCCCCGGCGCCTCGCTGAGCGGCGCCGTGCTGTCCTGGACCGACACCGAACGGATCATCAGCGTCGACCTGGACGTCGCCTACGAGGACCTGGTCGAGGAGGGCACCGGGGCCACGGTGACGCTCCCCGACGACAGCACGGTCCAGGCCGAAGTGACGGACATCGGCACCCCGACCTCCACCAGCGCCGACGACTCTGGCGCCGGTGACGGCGGCAGCAGCTCCGGCGGTTCCGGCGACTCGGGCGGCGAGGACCCGACCCTGCCCGTGGAACTGACCGTCAAGGACCCCAAGAGTCTGGGCCGTTACCAGGCCGCCGCCGTCAAGGTCACCCTCAAGGCCGACAGCCGCAAGGATGTGCTCGCCGTGCCCGTCGACGCGCTGATGGCCCGTCAGGGCGGCGGCTACGCCCTGGAGGTCGTCACTGAGACCGGCACCGAACTGCGCCCCGTCGAACTGGGCATGTTCGCGGACGGCATGGTCGAGGTGTCCGGCACCGGCATCGAGGAGGGCACGGTCGTGGGGGTACCCAAGTGACCGTACCCAACCCCGTCGGCCGCCCCCTGGTCGAACTGGCCGGGGTGTCCAAGGCGTACGGCGACGTCGTCGCCCTGCACGACGCGGACCTCGTCGTCCGGCGCGGTGAACTCCTCGCGATCGTCGGCCCGTCCGGCTCGGGGAAGTCCACCATGCTCAACATCATGGGCACCCTGGACCGGCCGACGGCCGGCCTGGTGCGCATCGACGGGCACGACGTGTCCCGCCTCAGCGACCGCGAGCTGTCCGCACTGCGTGCCGGCACCATCGGGTTCGTATTCCAGCAGTTCCATCTCGCCCCCGGGGTGCCGGCGCTGGACAGCGTGGCCGACGGGCTCCTCTACAGCGGACGCCCGCGCGGTGAGCGGCGGCGCCTGGCCGAGCGGGCGCTGCGCCGGGTCGGCCTCGGCCACCGTCTCCGGCACGAACCGCACCAGCTCTCCGGAGGCGAGAAGCAGCGCGTGGCGATCGCGCGCGCGGTACTCGGCGACCCACCGCTGCTGCTGGCCGACGAGCCGACCGGCGCCCTGGACTCACGCTCCGGGACGGTGGTGCTCGAACTGCTCCACGAACTGCACGAGTCCGGTACGGCGGTGGTGGTCATCACCCACGACCGGGACATCGCCGCCTCCCTGCCCCGGGAGGTGCAGGTCAAGGACGGCCGCATCGAGCACGACTCCGCCGCCCGCGAGGCGACGTCCATGCCCCTCGTTCCCCAGGAGGCCGTGGGATGAGTGCGATGAGCGCCACCAAGCCGCCGACCGCACCGGAGGGCACCCCACCGCCCAAGCGGCCCAAACCCGCACGCATGCCCCCGGCCGATGTGCTGAGAGTGGGTGGTTCAGGGCTGCGCTCGCGTCCGATGAGGGTGTTCCTCTCGGCGCTGGGCATCGCCATCGGTATCGCCGCCATGGTCGGTGTGGTGGGCATCTCCACCTCCTCCACCGAGGACCTGAACCGCCGGCTCTCGGCCCTGGGCACCAACCTGCTGACGATCACACCCGGCACGTCCTTCAGCGGCGAGGGGGCCCATCTGCCCGCCGAGTCGGTCGGGATGATCGGCAACATCGCGGAGGTCGAGTCGGTGTCGGCGATCGGCCGCACGGACGCCAAGGTCTACCGCAATGACCATGTGCCCGAGCAGGAGACCGGCGGCCTCACCGTCGACGCCGCCCGCACGGACCTGCCGAAGTCCGTCGGCACCGAGGTCGTGGCGGGCAGCTGGCTGAACGCGGCCCACAGCCGCTACCCGGCGGTCGTCCTCGGCGCCAAGGCGGCCGAACAGCTCGGCGTCGACCGAGTGGGCGCCGATGTGAAGGTGTGGCTCGGCGGACGCTGGTTCACCGTCGTCGGCCTGCTCGCCCCCAACGAACTCGTGCCCACCCTGGACTCGGCGGCACTGGTGGGCTGGCCGGTCGCGGAACGGCTGCTGGATTTCGACGGCTACCCCACCAGCATCTATACCCGCGCCGAGGAGTCGTCCGTCAGCGACGTCCAGTCGATCCTGGGCGCCACCGCCAACCCGGAGATGCCCAGCGAGGTCGAGGTCTCCCGGCCGTCCGACGCGCTGGCCGCCAAGCAGGCCACGGACGACGCCCTCAGCGGCCTGCTGCTCGGACTAGGCGGTGTCGCCCTGCTCGTGGGAGGGGTCGGCGTGGCCAACACCATGGTCATCTCCGTGCTGGAGCGCCGCTCCGAGATCGGCCTGCGCCGCTCCCTGGGCGCCACTCGCGGCCAGATCCGCACGCAGTTCCTGGCCGAGGCGCTGCTGCTGTCCGCGCTCGGCGGCCTCGGCGGCGTGGTCCTGGGCATCGGCGTCACGACAGGGTACGCCTCCTACCAGGGCTGGCCGACCGTCGTCCCGGCCTGGGCGATGGCCGGCGGCGTCGGCGCCACCTTGGTGATCGGCGGCCTGGCCGGCTTCTATCCGGCTGTACGGGCGGCCCGTCTCCCACCGACCGAGGCACTGGCCACCACCTGAATCCGCGGTGCCCCCACGGCGGCCTTCCCCCGTCCCGTGGGGGCACCGCCTCTCGGCCGCACGTCAGCCGGGCGTTGCGCGGCCGGGCCGCGGGTGGACGGGCCTGCTTCCCTGCCTCGCAGCTTCTTCCGGACTGCTCATCAAGCAGCTGCCTGACGGCGGCTTTTCCGAGATCGTCGACGCGGCCGCGCGGCTGTCCGACACCACCGCGCCGCGTCGTCGAGCTGCGCCACTTGACGGCCGGCGAGGTGATGCCGAGGGCGCCCAGGCTCCAGGCCGTCCATGCCGCCCAGATCGGCTCGTCCGGGTCGTTGAAGGCGCGCATCGCCTGGTCGAAGCAGTCCCGGGCGCGCTGCGCTTCCGGACGATCCCGCGATCCACACCGAACCCAGGGGCCTTTACCCGGTTCAAGGAAGACTCAAGGCTCTGTCGCCCGTCACCAACGTCTCGGGACAGGTGGCTGGGACCGGGGTCAGTCGGCCGGCCCCACCGTGCCGCCGGCGGACCTGCGCTGGGCGATGTGCGCCGCGAAGGCCGCCCTGTCGTTGCTGCGTGGGAAGGGCTCGTCGGGGACCGGTACCCCGAGGAACTCGCACAGCGGCTCCCAGCCCTGGGCGACCTCGAAGACGAGCAGCCGGGCGGGGTCGAGTTCCTCCTTGACCGCGGTGTTGTGCCGTTCGAAGACCTGCAGGGCGTGCTGCTTGTCGGCGAATCGGCCGTCGAAGACGCCGTTCCAGACGACGTCGAGCGACATCTGGCGCACCTGGGCGAACAGCGGGTCGGCGTCGTCGGGCAGCGGGGCCACAGCGGCGGCGTAGATGCTGTTCTCGGCGCTGGCGTACCAGGCGTCCGGTGCGCGTTCGGTGAGGATCACCTTCGCCTCCGGGACGGCCGCGGTGATCTGCCGCCAGAAGGCGGCGCCTGGCCAGTCGGCACTCGAGCGGTAGCCCGTGTAGACCTGCGCCCAGTCGACGGGCTCGCCGCGGGCGGCGGCCTGCCACAGCGCAATGGAGTCCGGGTCCTCGAACAGGCCCAGCATGTGGTGGCAGGGGCCGAAGCCGAGCATTTCCAGAGCGGTTTTGAGCGACAGAGTTCCGGTGCGACCGAAGCCGGCGCCGAAGATTTCCAGCATGGGGCCCTCTCCATGTCGTAGGGATGTGCCATGTCGTAGGGGTGGTCCGGAGGGCTACGCGCCGCGCAGCAGCACCGCCCAGATCGTGGCCCCGGGGCCGAAGGCCAGGACGACACCGTGCTCCGCGGGGCCCAGGGGCCGGGTCGACTGGAGCCGGCGGAGTACCCCGAGCACGGCCGGGGCCGCGGTGTTGCCGTACTCGCGCATCACGGCGCGCGCCACGGTCATGGAGTCCTCGGGCAGACCGATCGCTTCCTCGACCCGGTCGAGGATGCGCCTGCCGCCGGGGTGCACCGCCCACCAGGTCACGTCGCCCCAGGCGAGGCCGTTCCTCGCCAGCAGCGCCTTCGCCGGGAGGCCGACGGCGCCGGCCACGACGTCCGGCATGGTCGGGGCCAGCCGGATCCACAGTCCCTGGTTGCCGATGTGCACCTGCAGGTCCTCGGCGTGCGCCGGGACGGTCAGCTGCTCGGCGTCGATCACCCGCGCCCCTGGCGCGCCCGGCTCGTCGGGCCGCAGCACGGCCGCGGCCGCGCCGTCGCCGAAGAGTGTCAGCACCACGGCCGCCTCCTTGTCGTACGGCGGTGGCTGCAGGTGCGGCGAGAACAAGTCCACGGCCAGCAGTACGGCGGGGCGGCGCCGGGCCGCGACCCAGTGCGCGCAGGCGGTCAGGGCCGGCAGGGCCGCGTAGCAGCCCATCGGGCCGAGGGAGAGGATCTCGACGTTCTCGCGCATGCCGAGCGCCGGCGCGAGGGCGTCGAGCCCTGGGGCGGAGTGGGTCGTGGTGGTGACGGTGGCCAGGAGTCCGACGTCCTGCGGGCGCAGTTCGGCCTGGTCGAGCACCTCCAGCACCGCTTCTCGGCCCAGCCGCGTGGCCTCGGCGAGGCTGCGGTCCATACGCTGCCGGGTGGGCCACCGCCGCGGGTCCTCGACCAGCACGTTGACCGCCATGCCCTTGGTGGTGATGGCGGAGTTGCCCACCACCTTCGCGACGGCGTCGCCACCGGCGTCGGCGGCGACGTGATTCGCCAGCTCCGTCATCTTCATCAGCGGCGGGGTCCTGAAGACGAGGTCTGTGATCCGCGCGTACGCCATGGTTGCCACCCGCTCAGTTCCCGTCGGACGAGGCGGCGCCGACGGGCGTGACGGGCGAGCTGTCGATGACTTTGCCGCGTTCGTCAAGCGCCTGTACCTGCAGCCGGTCGGCGTCACGGGCGGTGGCCGGGAGGGTGATCGGCGTGTCGAACCCGTCCCAGGCCGCGGTCCCGACCGGTTTCAGATTGCCCTCCGCCCCGGCGGCGAGCAGCCGCCAACGGGCCACGTTCGAGGCGCCGTTCCAGTTGGCCCGGACCACGCCTTCGTCGGCCTGCTCGACGAGGAGTCGGGGGTCGGTCAGGGGCCTGCCCTCCCAGGCGAGCCGGTAGGCGCGGTAGCTGCTGGTGGAGCGGGGGAACGCGGCGTCGAACAGCAGCCGGCCGTCGCGCGAGAACTCCGACATGCGGCCCGGCGAGGACACGCCCCAGCTCACGAACGTGTTGCCGTTGTCCAGTTGTTGGCTGCCCCCCTCCATGGTGCCGGACACCAGCTCCGGGTGGACCTGCTGGCGCACCAGCTCGGCCGTGCCGCGTTCGGGGTCTACCTTGATCCACGCCACCCGCGATTCGTAGCCCTCCAGGCCGCGCCGCGTCGCATTGTCGAAGACGCGGTAGGTGTTGCGGCCGACCGCCCGGACGTCGTGCTGCCAGCTGAAGCGCACCCCCACCCCGAGCCGGAAGTCGCTGTTGCGACCGCCCAGGCGCCAGATGATCTCGCCCGTCCGCCGGTCCACCTTGTAGATCGTGCTGGCGCCGTTGCCGGAGATGAGCAGGTTCCCGTCGGTGTCGACGTCGACGGAGTTCACATGCAGGTAGTCGTACGCCATGTTCTTGTCGGGGGAAGGCCGTATGTCGGAGTGGGTGAGCGGAACGTGCTCCAGAGCGCTCCAGTTCATCACCTTCTTGCCGGTAGCGATGTCGATCTCCTGCACAACGTTGTCGACAACCGTGCCGTTCGCGGGTCCGCCCAGCTCGCTCAAGTCGTACGGCTTCGGCTGATAGCTGATGATCAGCGCGGTGCCACGCTCGGTCAGAAGGAACTCGTGAAGGTCCATCACCTCGCCTGGATCAGGCGTCTGCACCGTTGCGATGATCTCGTAGTTCTCGTTGGCGATATAGCCGGTTCCGCTGCCTGTGCCGGTGTTCGTGGACTTGCCTTCCCACCATGTCAGGACCTTTTCGCCGCGGTATTCCTGTACGCGGAAGTCGGTGGCGAAGTAGCCGTCCGGCACCTCGCGGAACCAGATGGGACGGCCGCGGTCATCCATGATCTGCGGCCCTCGGGCGTAGTTCGGCTCCGGGCTCTGCGCCGTGACGAACAGCTCTCCCTGCGCCCGTCCGGGACGGCGGACCAGCACGTCGGCCGGGGGCGGTTCCACCACCGTCGTTCCGGTGACGTCTCCCGGCTGCAGCACGGAGCCGGTGCCGGCGGATCCGGCGTGGACGGGGAATCGGGCTGTGATGGGGGAGGCCGCCGCTGCGACCGTGTCCGTGCCGGAGGTGTGCGACGCGACCGCCAGCACGGCGGTCACGGCCAACGCGGTCAAGGTGCGTAAGTGATGGGTCATCCGCTTCATTTCCTGTCGAAGGAGGTGGTGGACGGTGTGCGGAGATTTCCCGATGGGCGCTGGTACGTTGCCGAGGCCGCGTGAGCCGTCGTCGTGTCTCACCACTTCTCGAAATCGGCAGCCCGGCAAGATCGCTGTACCGGACAAACGTTGTACCGACACTGCGGTCACCGCACGGTCACGAACCCGGTAGCCACCGGCCGACAACTTTCGGCACAGACGTCGTCACAGCACCCTCGTCCGCCACCCCTGGCACGCTCCGGCCGGACCGCGCTCCGTGCGGAGCGCGGTCCGAAGGGTCATCGTCACGGCCGTTTCGGTCCACGACTTCACTCGCGGGTGGATCACCCGGCTCGGGGTCTACCGCCTCACCGGAACCGTACGCAGGGCGACGGCGCACGCCAGCTGGTGAACGATGTCGGAAAGCCGTGTGCGGGAGAACTGCATCTGGACGCGAAAGCGTGAGGGGACGAAGAGCATGCCAGGGAAGCGGTGGCCGGCCGGAGGTGTCCAGGCCGACGTGCCGCAAGACCCGCGCGATATGGCCAAGACTGAACTGCTTCAAGCCCGATCTCCAGCGGTGAAAGTGCGCAGCCGGACGTACCACGAAGACGTACCACGGGATCGCCTACGGGGGATGCGTGATGCAGAGCGCCGAAGCGGTGCTGGACGTCATCCGCAAGCGTGGTGAAAGGGATTGCCTCTGGAGAGGCTTTACCGACAACTGTTCAATCCTCAGCTGTACTTGATGACCTACGGGCGCATCTACGCCAACACGGGCACCCAGACCGTGGAGCACTTCGGCAGGCTCGACCTCCTCGTCGACCACGCTCAGGAGTTCCACACCGGCATCGCCGTGAAGGAGACCAGTGGAACCGTCATCAACATGGGGCCGGGGTCGGCACTCAGTCGATCTCGCTGCACGGCGCCTACAGGTCGAACAAGGAGGCGATCCGCGGCCTGCGCTGCAGGTGATACAGAAATCGCCCGTGCGGGAGCTCCCTTCCAGCGCTCGGGACGGACAAATGCCGTCCCGAACTCGTAGGGGGCACGGCTCAGGAGTGGGCGAGCGCCCAGTCGAGGGCGTAGTCGGCGATCTCCTGCCAGCCGTCCTGGACGGCCATCAGGTGGGAGCGGCCGGGAAACACCTTGACCTCGGTCGTGGTGCCCTCCGCCTTGTAGTGCTTGGCGTTGGACATCTGGACCTTAGGCGGCATGAGGTGGTCGTCCTCGCCGGAGAGGAACAGGAGGGGCGCCCGGCCGGCGTTGTGGAAGTCCACGTAGGTGTCAGTGTGGCCGGGGTGAAGGTTGGCCAGTGCGCTGCTCCATACGATGTTGCCTGGTGCGGGGATGTGGTAGCGCTCGTATGTGGCGCGGGCCTGGTTCTCGGGAAACGTGTTCGCAAAGGCGTAGCGCCATTGGCCGAAGTCCAGTCCGACGGCGCGGTGCCGGTTGGCCGGGTTCTTCAGGACGGGGAAGAGGGACCGGACCTGGGACAGCGGTACGACCGGCACGCCCTCGACGGGGGCGGAGTTGATCGCCACTCCGGCGGCGCCGAGGCCGCGGTCCAGGAGGATCTGGGCGAAAGCGCCGCCGGCGGAGTGCCCTATCACTATGGGGGGCCGGTTCAGCCCCGTGATCAGCTTCTCAAGGCTGGAGATGATCGCCGGAACGGTCACAGTCTCGATCGGGGTCGGGTCGGCGTTGAGGGCGACGACCTCCGCCTCGAATCCGGGGTACGTCGGCGCGATGACACGGAAGCCCTTGTTCTCGTAGTGGGCGATCCAGCCCTCCCAGGCCCGCGGCGTCACCCAAAAGCCGTGGACGAGGACGATGGTGTCGGGTTGCATCAGTGTGTTCCTTAGCAGGGGGGCCGATGGCCGGTCATGATCTGTCGAAGGACGAGGCGCAACTTCATCGCCTGATGCGACGGGGTGCGACGGCCGGGATGTCGTCGTCCGCGGTCGGGACGACGTACCAGAACGGCGGCTCTTCCGCACTGCCCCACCGCTGAGGCCGGTTCGACTCGGCCGTAAGCCGACGTGACAGCGCCAAGCCTGATTCTTTTGCCGCGTTCGCCACGAGTCTCCACCGCCCCTCTGTCCCGGCGTCCCGATCTCCAACTCCTAGACCGAGAGGGCCCGGAAAATGTGACACTCGGCAAAGAAAATTGCCTTACCGGCACAGCAACAGGGACCCTGCATCTCGATCAGCTCGGCCTTGAACATTCCGTTCAGCGCCTCGGCGAGCCTTTCCCTTGGACACCTGCGGCGCGAAAGGAGGGCGTCGGTGAGGAAGACCTCGTGGCACATTCCCTCGTTCAGGTCCAACAACGACAACTGGGCGCCCGGGTGCGGGCATTCGTGCCGCACGGTGGTCCGGGTGCCGTCCGGGTAGCCGTCCAGGCCGACCATGCCGGTCAGCTCGGCGACCTGCGCACCGTGGCGCAAGGAGCCGCCCTGTTCCAGCGCGAGGTGCCGGATCTGCTCGAGCAGGGCCCGGATCGCACGGCGGACCAGCTCGGTGACGGGTGTCCGACGGAAAAGCAGGCGCGCATCCCGGGTGAGCGCAGGGCATGTATGTGGTGCAGGAACGCTTTCGCGCCTCCGGCGCTGTCGGTGCGAGCCGATAGACACTTTTCAGTTTCGCTGCCCCCCTGTCTGACAGTCCGCTTCATGGAAGCGCGAGGTTGTCATTGTGAAATCCCGTCGCAATATCGCCGCGATGCGGTGTGCCTTGTGGTGGGCGCGGCCGGAGGCCCCGGTGCCGAGGGGGTGAGCGCCTCGGGCTCAGTGGGTGGCGGCGAACGCCTGTTGCGTCCAGTCGGCGAAGCTGGTCCAGGCGATTTCCGGATGAGCCGTATGCAGAGCTGGGATGTCGACGCGGTATCCAGGTCCGTTGAGGAACGCCCACATCGCGTGCATGTCGGGGTTGCCGATCGCCTCCAGCGGTACGTACTCGTGCCGGACTGCCCGCCCCAAGGACGCGCTCAGTGCGGCTGCCATCTGGGCGGGGGTGGGGGCATCGCTGGCGAGCTCGATACGCTGCCCCAGGTAGGGGGCGGGGTTGAGCAGCACCCCGGCCGCAAACGCGCCATGGTCGGTGCGGGCAAGCTGCTGCAACGGCCTGTCGGAGGGGAGCGGCAGGTCAAGCACCCCGCTGAGGATGCGTTCCGTTCCGCCGAGGGCGTTGTCGAAGAAGTACGTCGGTCCCAGGATCGTATGAGGCACATCGCCGGAGGCCAGTACGGCTTCGATGCGGGCCTTGCTGTCGAAATGCGGTACGCCGCTCTGCTGGTCAGCCCCGGCCACCGAGCTGAACACCAAATGAGGTACGCGCTTCTCGCCGGCGGCAGCCAGGATTGCCTCCCCCTGGGCCACCTCGGCGTCCGTGCCGGCCTCGAAGGGCGTGGTGTAGGCGAAGACTCCCGCGACCCCGTCCATCGCTGCGGCGAGGGATCCGCGATCACTCAAGGAACCCGCCACAACGTCGACGCCCTGACTGGCCAGTTGGCGCGCAGCCTTGTGCTCGGGATTCCGTACCATCGCCCGTACCTCGGCGCCGCGACCCAACAACGCGTCGGTCACGGCCTTACCCTGTCCGCCGGTCGCGGCAAGTACCAGAATCGGCTTATCAACCATCGAATAACTCCCTCGGTTTGGGTACACAGAAATGAACTGTGAACCGCCCCGGGTTCGATAGAGATCTCAGTTGGTGGCTGTGAGCTGGGGTTTCGTGGTTGCTCGGTAGTAGTTGGCTTCGTATTCGGCGGGTGGGATGTGCCCTATCTCACCGTGGAGCCGGCGGTGGTTGTACCAGTCGACCCATTCGGCGGTGGCAAGTTCGACGTGCGAGAGCGTCTTCCAGGGCCGCTGCGGTTTGATGACCTCGGTCTTGTACAGGCCGATCGTCGACTCCATCAGCGCGTTGTCGTACGCGTCGCCGACCGAGCCGATGGAGGCCGCGATCTGGGCCGCATCGAGGTGTTCTGCAAGGCGGAACGACGTGTATTGCGACCCGGCATCGGAGTGGTGAACCAGCTCGCCGGGGATGGGTGGGCGGCCTTCGCGGTCGCGCTGCCACAGGCCCATGTCCAGTGCGTCCAGGACGAGTTGGGTCTCCTTCGACATCGACGCGGACCAGCCGACGATGCGGCGGGAGAAGGTGTCCACGACGAACGCGACATAGACGACGCCCGCCCAGGCGGCGACATGCGTGAAGTCGGCGACCCAGGTGCGGTTGGGGGCAGGGGCGACGAAGTTGCGGTCGACGCGGTCCGGGGCCCGCCCGGCGGCCGGGTCCGGGAGGGTGGTGATCACCTTCTTGCCGCGCACCGCGCCGGCGATGCCGATCTCGCGCATCAGGCGTTCGACGGTGCAGCGGGCCACGTCATGGCCCTGCCGGTTCAGTTGCCGCCAGATCTTCCGGGCCCCGTATACGCGGTAGTTGGTCTCATGGACCTCCTTGATCAGAGTCTTGAGTCCCTCGTCCCGCACCGATCGCGGCGAGGGCGACGTGAGGCGCTTCTTGCAGGCGTAGTAGGTGGAGAGGGCGATCTTGCAGCCGTGCTGGGTCAGCACGCGGCAGATCGGCTCGACACCGCCGAAGCGGTCCCGGTGCTCGTCGATGAACGCTACGAGCGTGTGTGTGGCCGGTCGAGCTCGGCCGCGAAGAAACTCGCCGCGGCCTTCAGGATCTCGTTGGCCCGCCTGAGTTCGGCGATCTCCTTCTTCATCGCCTTGATCTGCGCGGACTCCTCCGTCGTCGTCCCCGGACGCTGCCCGGAGTCGATCTGGTCCTGGCGGACCCACTTGCGCAGCGTCTCGCGCGAGCCGATGCCCAGCTTCGTCATGACCGCGTTGATCGCGGCGGACTCGGTCGGGTAGTCACCGCGGACCTCGGCGACCATGCGCACCGCGCGCTTGCGCAGCTCAGGCGGGTAGGAGGAGGGACGTGCCATGACTCTGATCCTTACACGGAATCGAGTCTCCATTCGAACCGGGGCGGTTCACTGTCAGTGGCGACACCAACCGTATCCGCAGGTGGCAGCCGACAGGCGCAGCCTCGGCCGCAGCTTTGTATTTACGCGTCAGGGGTGTCGCCGCTCTCGGCCTGGTCGAAGAACTTCATCGCCATGAAGCCGTGGGCGTAGCTTCCGCCTGCGCGCAGCGCTGCCGCGACCATGACGGTCTCGGCCAGTTCCTGCTGGGTTGCGCCTGCGGCGTGTGCGGACTTGGTATGTGCCTCGATGCAGTACGGGCATTGGGTGGTCAGTGCCACGGCCACAGCCATCAGTTCGGTGTACTTCGGCGGGATGACCTTGTCACTGCCACGCATAACCTGTGCGTCCCAGGCCACGAATGCCTTGAAGGCCGCAGGGGCGCCGGCGCGGATGTGCTTGGCGTACTGGTGGTCGGTGTGCTCGTGGTAGGACATGATGCGCTCCTGTGCATTGAGCTCAGGGCTGTGGAACGCGTTCGCGTTCCGCAGTCGGCTGGTGTGTGGGAGTGGACGTGACCGGTCAGCGATGCGTAGTGGACGGCGGGTCTCCGTGTTGCCGGAACGCACCATGTTCTTGCCGAATATGAAGGCAACTCCGACGCGGTCGGCGTGGGGGAAATACTCCAGGGATCGCCCACAGCGTCCCAGTGCCCGTTGCCATTGATCTGTCCGACGAAGTAGCCGTCGGCCTTGAGCGCGAGCCTGACCGATGTGGAGGGGAACGGCCTGAGTGAGGAAAGCCTGTCGAGTTGGTCGCGGCATCTGCCCGGCAGGCCGCCGAAGCACGAGGCGGGCGGTGGGAACTGCAGCGGCGGCCATCGCGCACCTCAGTGGCGAGCGGAGGTTGGTTCCGCTCGTCAATGCGGGCCTAGTGGTCACGATGTGTCCTTGTGGATATGCGTCATGGGCCATCGCCGACTTGTACGGCGGGCGGCTGTTGCTGTCGTCAAGACATGACCGCCCACCCTGGCCGGGTGTGACATCCGTACTCGTGGACGAGGGAGGCCGTCAGAGCCTTGCGAGGACGGAGGGCATCCGCGGCGTCACGAGGCTGTCGCCGAAAGAACCTCGACCACCATGTGCATGTGATGCCCGTCCAGGGCGAATACGAGGCCCGCGGGCGCGCCTGCCGTGAGCGCCCGGACCGGGCCGCGCCGTGTGACGTGCAGCGGCACGGGTGGCCGTGGGACGGAGCGCGCTCGGGGCGTGGCGACGGTGGGCGGGCCGAGCGCGGTGCCGGGGGCACCATGGGGGACGGCATGTCGGATCCGGATCTCTCAGGCCGGCGAGATGACCATCTCCTCCATGCCGGTCAGACGCTTCTGCCGCTTCTTGACGATCTTCGGCTCGAAGGTGCCGTCCCGGTCCCGGCGTACGGCTGTCTCCACCGACCCGTTTGCCGTTGCGCGAGTTGCCGCCGTTCCCGCTCACAGGATCGTGCTTGCCATGGCCGAGAGGGTTGGTGATCTCATCTTCGAGGGCGGACTCCAGCAGCCTGTTGGTCAGCTGCTGCAGCAGCCCGCCGTCACCGGTCAGCTGCAGGTCCTCGGTCTCGACGCGGCTCACCAGCTCGTCGATCAGCCGGCCGTCCACGGCCTTCGCGGGCACAGCCGCTGCCGACTCGCCGGCCTCGTGCCCGGCCACGCTCTCACTGGTCATCGATGCACCTTCCATGATCGGGAGTTGCACCGAACGATCGGCTCCGATCCGTGTCCGGCAGTAACGCTCTGCGATGACTCGCGGGACGGGCTCGGCACCCTCCCGTGTCGCTGGGAGTGACGATATGAATGTGGGCACGCCATGCCGTTCGTCGCCTGAACCGCATCCGGACGGCTTCACCCGCTGGCATTACGGACGGTGAGTGCAACTGCTCTGAGTCACCACGTGGGCTGGAGTCGAACGATGTGCACTGTCCGTCCTGGCAGCGTCACTGGCTGGCCTGCCCCTGTCACAAAGCCGGGTCTGATCTGGTCATGCATGCAACAAGAGGGGCAAATCGACATCCGAGCCTCAGGTCGCTGGCCCTCCCAGACACCCGAGGAGAGCACTTGACGACCATGACCAGCCTCGGCGCAGTGACACTCGGCAAGCAGTTGAACGCGTCTGACATATCCGACACGGCAATCGCGCTGCTCGATGAGCAGGGGACCGTCGCCGGGTGGACACAGACCGCCGAACGGCTCGTCGGATACTCCGCCGGGGACGTCGTGGGCCGGTCCGCCGCGCTCGTCCTGCCGGCCTTCGAGGAAGCCGCGACGACATCGGCCTTCGTCGAGCAGTGCCGTACCGAGAACGGCTGGCCGGGGGCCCAGGCGCTGCGCCACCGGGACGGCCGTGTACTCGACGTCAGTCTGCGGCTCACGATGCTGCGCGGTCAGGATGGAACAACGCGATGGCTCGCTTCCATGACCGGCACCGGCCCGCTGTCCGAGGACGGGATGGACGGATCGGTGAGGGGGCCCCTCCTCGCTCGTGAGCCGATTGGTGTCGCCATTCGTGACCGGCAGCTGCGGTGCACCTTCGTCAACGACGTCGCTGAGAGCCACGACGGCCTTCCCGGTGCCCGGCGGCTCGGGCGTCGACATACCGATGTACGGCCCCGTTCCCATGCCGAGACACTGGAGGCGGTGATGCGGCAGGTCCTCCAGAACGGTGCGACCAAGGTTCACGAGTACCGGACGTATCTGCCGACGAGCCAGGGCCCGGAGCACCAGTTCGCGGCTTCGTTCCAGTGCCTCCAGGGCGCCGACGGGGCAGCGCTGGGGGTGTGCGTCATCAGCGCCGACGTCACCGCCAACCGGCAGACGCGTGAGCGCCTCGCCGTCCTCGGCCAGGCCAGTGCGCGTCTGGGCAGCACGCTGGATGTGATGCAGGTCAGCCAGGAGCTGGCCGACGTCGCCGTACCTCTGGTCGCCGACTACGTCGCCGTGGACCTGGAGCAGTCGGTCTCGTTCGGGGAGGGGCCCCCGGTCCGCATCGGCGCGACGGGCAAGCGCTTCCCCGCTTTCCGGCGGGCGGGCCTGGCCTCGATCCGCCAGGGCGTGCCGGAGTCCCCCTGGGTGCGCGGTGAGCCAGTCGACGTGCCTCCCACTTCCCCCTTTGCCGCCGCTCTGCATGCCGGGCAGTCTCGCCTGGAGCCGGTCCTGGACACCGCTCCGGGCACATGGGTCGACGAGGTACCGGCACTGGCGCACAGGGTCCGCGAGAGCGGCATGCATTCGATCATGGTCGTACCCATCCGTACACGGCGCGCCCTGCTGGGCATGGCGCTGTTCGTCCGCACAGAGAATCCCGTGCCGTTCCATGAGGCCGATCTGCTCCTGGCCGAAGAGCTCGTCAACCGGGCCGCGCAGGCGTTGGACAACGCCCGTCAGTACGCTCGCAAGCACACCGCCGCCCTCACGCTGTAACGCAGTCTGCTGCCCCGCCGGTTGAGGGGCGGCACGGCGGTCGAGGTGGCGTCGCGCTACCTGCCCGCGGACGTGGACCACTGCGTCGGCGGCGACTGGTTCGACGTGATCCCGCTGTCCGGCGCCCGGGTGGCGCTCGTCGTCGGCGACGTGGTCGGGCACGGCCTGCACGCCGCCGCGACCATGGGCAGGCTCCGCACCGCCGTCCACACCCTCGCCAGCATGGAACTGCCCCCTGACGAACTGCTGGGTCACCTCGACGACACGGTTCAACGACTGGCCGAGGAAGACTGCGATCTTCCGGACGAGATCTCCGCGGTGTCGGGCGCCACCTGCCTGTACGCCGTCTACGATCCCGCCACCCGCCGGTGCGCCATGGCATCGGCCGGGCACCCCCCGCCCGCGATCATCGACCCGGAAGACCGGGTCACGTACCTCGACCTTCCCACCGGAGCTCCCCTGGGTGTCGGCCTGGGGGACCCGTTCGAGTCCGTGGAACTGGAACTGGCCGAAGAAAGTGTGCTCGCCCTCTACACCGACGGCCTGATCGAGACCCGCGGCCATGACATCGAAGAGGGAATGCGCCGACTGGGCAGCGCCCTCGCACAGCCGGGCCGATCCTTGGAAGAACGCTGCGACATCGCAACGCAGACCCTTCCTGACCAGGCGCCATGCGACGACGTCACGCTCCTCCTCGTCCGGACCCGCTCCCTCAGCCCGAGCCGGGTGGCCTCCTGGACACTGCCCGCTGACCAGGACGTCGTCCGCAGCGCCCGCAATCTTGCAGCATGCCAACTGACGGAGTGGGGACTGGAAGGTCTTGAGAACGCCACAAAACTGATCGTCAGCGAACTCGCCACCAATGCCCTGCGCCACGGCACCGGCCAGATCGGGCTGCGGTTCGTCCGGCACCAAGTCCTGACCGTCGAAGTGTCCGACACCGAGGCCTTCGCCCCGCCTCCGCCTCGCCCCCGCCCCACGGACGAGAACGGCCGCGGCCTCTTCCTCGTCGCCAAGCTGTCCCGCAGATGGGGCTCCCGCTCGACGCCGGGCGGCAAGGTCGTCTGGGCCGAGCTGGACCTCCCCCGCACCTCAGGCCCTGATCGGCGAGTGCCTGAGGCGAGCCCACCGACTTCACGGGGCGGCTTCGCGGCGGCGTTGGACACGCCTTCGACGTACTTTGTGTCGCTGGCGCCCTCGGACGGACTTCGCCACCAGGCAGAGGGCTGAAAGGGTGATCGACGCTTTCACTCGTGGCTGAGTGTCGGGAATCTCCGCCCACGCGGTCGGCGCGGCCTCAGCCTCGACAGCTTCAGCTTGTACGCCACGGGCTCGAAGACCGGGCTGTCCTCGTCCGTGCTCGCGATGAGCCGTGGCCGGTCCCCTCGGCCTCCCAGACCCTCGCCGTAGCGGTCATGTACAACCGGCGCACCGCCGGAATCCGGCTCTGGTCGTGAACGGCTGCCCAGGCCGCCACCGCCGGCTGCCGATGCGTCGCACCCCCGCCACCGGTGCACTCACCTACTACCGGCCTGTCGGCGTCGCACGTCGGCAGTGCTTCTCACCGGGCACACCCCATGGAGCTCCGCGCCATGTCCCATCGCCTCGCGACCTGCGGCGTCGCCTCTTGGGCGGATGACTCGGCATCCCCGACCCGCACTTGTTGCTTCGCGGTCAGACGTGAGGAGGTCGGACTGGATGAGAACCACGGTCGCACCTGAGCGGCCGTCCGGGCCGCACGCCGACCGCGGACGTTCAAAGGAGACTGGTGGCAGCTGACGACGAACGGGCGGGGCGGCGCCTTCGCCGCCCCGCCCTGCTGAGTGTGCTGGTCAGCGGACCGTCCGGGCCGCCTTCTCGATGATGTTGGTGACGGCGCCCGGGTGGGACACGGTCACCGCGTGGGAGGACTTGATCTCCTTGATCTGGGCATTGGCGCGCTTGGCCATGTAGACCTGAGCATCCCGGGGGATGATCTTGTCATTGGTGCCCACCAGGGCCCAGGTAGGGATGGTCTTCCAGGCAGGATCACCAGCAGGTTCGTTGAGGGCAGTGCCGGTCCCCGGACGCTGGGTGACCGCCATCAGCTCAGCGGTGTCCTCGGGGACATCCGCACCGAACGCCTGGGGGAACTTGGCCTGGTCGATGTAGAGGTCGACGTCCTGGGAGCCGTCAGGCTTGGTGATCGGGACGGGTCGCAGAACATCGTTGATGACGCTGCCCGGGAACTTGCTCGCCAGTTCATTGGAGCTCTCGCCCTTTTCGAGCAGGAAGCCGTCGGCGACCACCAGTGCCTTGACGTTGTCGGCGCCGTGGGCAGCGTTGCTGATCACCGCTCCGCCGTAGGAGTGCCCGACGAGAACCACCGGCCCGTCGATGCTGTCCACCACGCTCCTGACGGAGGCGGCGTCGCTGCTCAGACTGCGCAGGTGGTTGGCCGCGGTCACCACCGGGTAGCCGTCCTCTTTCAGCCTCTTGATGACGCCGTTCCAGCTGGAGGAGTCGGCGAACGCGCCGTGCACGAGCACGACGGTCGGCTTGCCCTCTGAGGTGGTGCGCTTGGGGGTGGTGCTCTTGGCGGCGCTCGCCGAGCCGACCGTCGTGGCAAGGATGGCGGTGGCGACCGTCGCCGAGGCCATGAGCGCGAGAGGTGTGCGGGCACGCCGAATTCGCGAATGACGATGCATGAAAAGCCCTTTCGAGGCAGGGGTTTCAGTCATGTCCGTGCAGGTGGACCTGACCGCATTGCGGCAGCTGGTTGCCGCAAGTCATGGAGAGGCAGACCGTGAGCGGCAAGCGGGAACATGTCCCGCCTTGCCGGGAGCGGGCTACGGCCGAGGGGCGGCTCAGTGAATCGATCGGGTTCGACAGTCCCCTGTGCGGGTTGGCAGGGTGCCGAGCGACCGCACTGACCGGCTTGCCCACAGTGCTTATCTGCCTGTGGGGTGGTGAAGAGTGGAGGAAGTGGATGATCGTTGTTCTGAGCTGCGAGGTCCACGCGCACGAGCGGCCGAGGTGGTGAACAACTTCGTTGCTGCGGGTCCGTCAGGTGCCGCGGCTGGGCTGAGCAGCGCAGTACGTTCAGTTGCTGCGGAGGGCGGTGCGCAGGGTGTGAATGGCTTGCTCCATCGCAGCAGTTGTGGCCTGCGTGGGCCGGAGGGGGTTGAGCATCATGAAGTCGTGCAGGATGCCGTTGTAGCGGATGCTCGTCGTGGGAACACCGGCCTGGGTCAGCTTGCGGGCGTAGGCCTCACCCTCGTCCCGCAGCACGTCGTTCTCGTCGACGATGACGAACGCGGGCGGCAGGCCCTGAAGCTCCTCCAGGCTCGCTCGCAGCGGCGAGGCGGTGATCTCCGCCCGCTGGGCGGGATCGGTGGTGTAGCAGTCCCAGAACCAGGCCATGCCCTTCGCCGTGAGGAAGGGCCCGTCCGCGAACTCCCGGTAGCTCTCGGTGTCCTGGGCCGCGTCCGTGACGGGGTAGTACAGCGACTGGTGTACGAAGGTCACGTCGCCGCGCTGCTTGGCCATGATGGCCAGTGCCGCGGTCATGTTGCCGCCGACGGAATCGCCGGCCACCGCCAGACGTGAAGCGTCCAGACCTTCCTCGGCACCCTTCGCAGTGATCCATCGAGCAGTCGCGTACGCCTGCTCGATGGCGACCGGGTACTTGGCCTCCGGCGAACGGTCGTACTCGACGAACACGACGGCGGCATTCGCCCCGACGGCCAGCTCGCGCACCAGACGGTCATGCGTGCCGGCGTTGCCGAGGACCCAGCCGCCGCCGTGCACGTAGAGGACGACTGGCAGAGTGCCCTCGACATCGACGGGCTTGACGATACGTACCTGCACATCGCCGACCTCGGCGGGCACTGTGATCCACTTCTCCTGCACATCCAGCTTCTGCACCGGCTCTGCCTGCAGGTCGTCCAGGACCTTCCGGGCACCTTCCGGGCCGAGCTCATACAGGAACGGCGGGTTGGCCGTCGCATCCGCAAGCTCCTGCGCCGCGGGCTCAAGAACGGGCTTAGTCATCACTGCGCTCCTTGGGTCAGTAGGCTCGCGCCTGCTTTTACCCTTATGACAGACAACCTGCCCAAGGTGTGACATACGCCGAAGGCAGATGAGACAGGCAACGCTGATTTCCGACCAGGGCCCCATACCGCCTCGAGCACGGCCCGCGTCCCGCTGGCGATCAGCATGAGCACCCGGATCTGCGGATAGCGCCCGGAGCCGAAGCGGCCGCGCGGCGGTGCGCCGAACGCCTTCCGGTTGGCCGGGGTGTCGGCCACGTCCAGGCGGGTGCCGTCCACCGACACCTTCAGCAGTGCCAGGTCGCATCCGAAGGCCGACATCCCCGGGGCGCCGGATCGCCATGAGGGCCGCGCAGACGCCGGAACAGGTCCCTGAGCGGAGCAGGGCCGAGCCGGCGGCGGGCCTGAACCGCGGCCGCGGTCGAGGGGATCCGCAGTGCTCCGGCCCGCAACTGCTCCTTGAGCTGCTGGAACAGCATCCGCAGCACCTCGGGATAGCCGGCGGCCGGGCACAGCCACAGAGCGAGGACGAAGTACAACGTTACGCGGGTCGGCAGGGCACGCACCCGCCGTTCCCGGCGCCCGCAGTCGGCGATCACCTGATCCACGAGGCGGGAGACAGCAACTGCGGCAGGGCTCCCAGACCGAGATCATCTAAAGGATGAGGGGAACCCCGACGGCTTCAGCCTCACTCGGGCAGCGGGAACGGTGGCAGGATGAGCAGACACGGGAGCCTCGGCACGGACGCGGTCTTCTTGGTCGAAACCCAGTCCCGCCGGGGCTCCTGCATGCCGTCAATCCCCCGAAAGGGCGGCTGACTTACCGGCGTTGGGACATGGCAGCGACCCAGAGCTGGTCAGGCCGATCGGCGGTGAACTTGCGGTCGGCCAGGTCCGGCAGCCGCGGTGCAGTCGGCTCTGGGATCGTGGTGCGACGACGCTGCCCGCGGATGACGCCCTCGATCCCGAGCTCGGCCATCAGCCGCTCCACCGTGCACCGTGCGACCTCGACGCCCTTGCGCTTGAGCGCGCGGGTGATCCGCCGGGCCCCGTAGGTGGCCCCCGACTCGTCGTGAACCTGCACGATCAGAGGGACCAACTGCTCGTCGCGCAGTGGCGGGCCGGCTTCGACCGCTTCCAGCGCGCATAGTAGGCGGACTCGGACAGCTCCAGCACCCGGCAGACGAACCCGGCCCCGAGGCCCATGCCCTTGAGGTGCTCGATCACCTGGTCGGCCTCGCCCGGGGACGGTCGAGTTCGGCCGCAAAAAACGCGCTCGCGGCCTTGAGAATCTCATTCGCCCACATCAACTCGGCATTCTCCCTGCGGAGTTGTTTCAGCTCCTCCTGCTCGGCGCTGGTCAGGCGGTCGTCGCGTTCACCGGCGTCCGCCTCGGCCCGGCAGACCCAGTTCCGCAGGACCTCCTTGTGGATGCCCAAGTCGCGTGCGACGTGCGCGACAGGACGGCCGGCGGAGCCCCGGCAGGTGACAGCGCGGGCCAGGGCTGTCGGCGGTGAACCGGCACTCGAAGGTGAAGGGGCGTCCGGCTCACCGCCGCGCCCGAGGTGCGGGCAACCGCCGTTCCCGACGGGCACCATGCGCCGAAGCCGGCCGCGTACGGCATCGACGATGCCGGCTTCGGCCAAGGGCGCTGTCAGTGGTGTTCCTTAGGCTGCCTGGCATGGCCCGTTTTCCGGAAACGATGGGGGTAAGGGTGCGCAGGCCGGTCGAGGGCGAAGTACACGTTCACTACGGTCAGATCTACGTCGAGAGCGCCCCGGACAGCTACGGCCCGGACCTCGCGGAAGCGTTCGCCGGACAGAGCGCAGGCCTGTGCGGGGCGGCGATACCCGGTGCCCTGTGGCTGAACACCGGCCTGCACACCGGCAACGTCGGCTTCACCGTCGAGGTCCACGACCAGGCCCCGTCGCTGGATGCGGACTGGGAGGACGTCGTCGAGGTGTCCTTCCGCCCGGCCTCGGGCCGCAGCGTGCTCATGCAGTGGGCGGGCGAAGCCTGTTGGGAACTGGGCCTGGAGGAGGCCGACTACCGTGTGCGCTACTTGGCCAAAGGCATGGACCAGGCGAACAGACGGGACACCCGGCTGCACGACGAGCCCCGACTGGACAGCTACCTCCTGCAGTTCTGGCCCGCCCCGCCGAAGCCCGACCGCGTCCTGAAGCAGACCTCGCAGATCGCCGCCTACTGGCACGACTACGCCCGCCGGCAGCCGCCTGCTCCCACACCCGCCGAACGCGCCGAGGCCGAACACCAGGCCCGCCTCGCGCAGGAACAAGCAGAACAACAACGCCGGCTCGCCCACGAACGATGGAAATGGGGCGGACAGCTGCCGAGCCAGGCTCTGCGCACCGTCGGCGGCAACGTCCGCGGCCTGCTCGATTTCGACCCCGCCCTCCTCCACGCCATCGACGCCGCCGGCCCCGCAACCCAGCGCACGGTGGCCCTGCTCGCGGCCCGCCGCGCCTGCGAGGCGGCCGGTCTCACCGATCTCGACTGGATAGCCGACGCGCTCACCGCCCTGACCGAGGGCCGTCCGCTGCCGGCGCCCTTCGACGACCCCGCCCGCATGTGGCAGACCCTGAACCGTGACCCGCGTGTCCCGCACCGGACTATCGGCCAGGCCATCGCGCCGAAACGGCCCCCTTTCCAGCCGCCCGCATCCCCGC
Source organism: Streptomyces sp. F001 (assembly GCF_004187715.1). Classification (GTDB taxonomy): domain Bacteria; phylum Actinomycetota; class Actinomycetes; order Streptomycetales; family Streptomycetaceae; genus Streptomyces; species Streptomyces flavusporus. The sequence goes on from NZ_QZWF01000002.1 coordinate 921,908, forward strand.
CGGTGCAGGAGCCCATGCCGAAACCCCGGCAGGCGTCGTCGCCGGCCGTGGTGGGCCCCGCAGCCTCCGCGATGAAGTCGCCGAGCCCGCCCCCACCGCCGTCCGCCGGCTCGGCTGCCCATGCCATGGCGGTCGTCATCGGCGCGCCGGATCCGGCCCTGCGGGTGTCGCAGCCGCACATGGCCCTTCCCGCGCTGACCGGCGCGGCCGGAGCCGACCCGCTCCAGGCGGCCTTCGATGCGGTGTACGCGGCCGTGGTCACCTACGGCGAGAACTACCCGGAACTCCTCCAGGAGGTCTGGTCGGCGTGCCGGCCCCGCCCGTAGACCCGGCACTCCTGCTGTGCAGCGGGCCGCAGGACGCCGCGGAGGATCCGGCTGCGGCGCCCTTGCGGCCCGTGGACAGGTACAGGCCGTCTGTGGTGCAGGTCCGCAAGGTGGCGGGTGTGGTGGACGCGTCCGCCTGGGCGGTCGTCCATGTGGTGCCACAGCGCTTTCACCCACCGAATGCTGAAGAATTTACCTAAATCCTATTGACTCGTGACATATCTCGTGCATTGTGATTAATAGACCACAACACCGAAAGAGTCACAAAGTCGGTGAGGACGTCTAGTCCCGGACTTCGCGGGTCACCGTTTCAGGTCTGTGGCCAGCGGGTTTGGCCGATGTCGGTGTCAAGGAGGTCGAGGAGGTGGAGTTGGACGCCGCGGGTGATCTGGACGGTGGGCGGGTCGGTGACGTTGCCGATCCGCAGGGTGAGTTCGCCGAGGTGGTAGAAGATCATGCGGCCGGTGGGGCGGACGCGGCGGTTGTCGGGGTAGAGGCCGCTCATGGTCTGCTCGGGGCCGAGCGCCCGTCTGACCTGCCGCTCGATGAGGCAGAAGACCAGCAGGGCCAGGCAGATGACCTGGATCAGGGCGCAACGGCGGCCAGGTTGTGCTGCACGAAGACCGGCGCGACCGCGAGCGGGCCCTTGAAGTCGTGGTATCTGCGTTCGACCGCGCCCTGGCCCTTGTAGTGGATCAGAATCTGCCCGGCGTCCGCCTGGTCGGCGGGGACGGACGTCAGCAGTGCGTACCAGCCGTCGACCACGGCTTCGGCCTTCAGCACGCTGGTGTCGAAGTGCCAGGCCAGGACCGGGGTGCCGTCCTCGTTGTCGGTGACGGTCCAGCGCAGGCAGGAGGTGACACGGCGCTTGGCGGCGATGACACCGATCCGGGCGACGATCTTCTCCCGGGTCCTGTAGTGGCGCCCGCCAGCCGCAGCGGTGAGCTTGTTCAGGTCCTCTGCGGCCTTGGCCAGGCGTTTGTCCCGGGCGGCTTGCTGGCCGGCGGCGTTCGCGGTGGAGTGGACCAGGATCCGCCGGACGGTGAGCGGCGGATCGCTCTTGCGGGGCCCGGTCAGGGTGTGGGTGTCCTCCAGCACGCGGTAGGTCTCGCGCTGCCCGGCGGGCTTGCTCGCCTCCCGGTCCGGCGTCCAGTCCACGACGGTGGCCTGCGCGAGATCGAGGGCGGCATAGACCTCGTCCTTGACCTGCGCGGCCGGGGCCGGGGCGATGAAGTGGACCCCGGCCGCCAGCAGGGCACTGACGTTGGAGTAGGACACCAGCTTGGAGTCGGCGACCATCAGGAAGTCGCGTTCGCCGGCCATGGTCCGCAGGTCCTTCATCGCGCCGACGACCTGGCTGACCTCGGCCGCCCCGCCCCCGAAGACCCGGGCATGGAGCGGGATGCCGCCGTCGGCCGACACTGCGAGTCCGGCCTGGACCTGCTTCAGATCGAAGCGCCGGTCCTTGGGATGCCCGTAGCCGCTCAGCGGGTAGTCCTCGTCCTGGCCCTCGGCCGGGAAGGCCCCGTGCACGGACATGCTGGTCATGTCCCAGTGCATCCGCGCCACATCGACCCCGAACCCACCGATCGCCCGTGCCCCGACCGTGCCCGCGATGTGCTCCAGGTGCGGAGCGACCGCATCCAGTGCCCGGGCCAGACGGTCATCGTTGAGCAGACCGGGCTCGATCCCGAAGACCTCCTCCACCGCCCAGCACCTGGCCCAGTCCTCCACCCGCACCAGCGGCGCGGGCGACGTCAGCCGGTTGGCCACCAACGCCTCGATCACCTGCCCGTGCGTCACCAGCGCACTCGCGCCACCAGGACACACCTCGTCGACGATCCCGGCGACATCCAGCCGGCGCAGAAACTCGGCAGCGACAGGCAGAGCGCCCAGACGCTTCTCCACCACGGACGTCACCGCCACTTCAAGGCGCTGACGCTGAGACCGTGGCCGCGGGGACCAGGAAGTCATCGACACACCCCACCCAACGCCACACCACCGGCCCGGGACACCCCCGGACCGGTCACACCATACGAATCAACGACCCGCGAAGTACGGGTCTAGTCGGCGGAGTGACTTGGACAGGATGTGGTTCAGGCCCCCGGCAAGCCGGCGCGACACCGAGGCAACAGTGACGACTGAAGCTTCAGGACACGCGCAGCACTACCGGGGACTGTTTTGCCCTCGGAGTCTTCGCGCGGGCCTGGCCACGTGCGAAGGCTTTACCACGCCCAAGCCTGTCCCGTGCGGCCGGATCGGTCACACTGCATCGATGTCGGGCTGGATCTCCACGGTGAAGGCCGCGTCCTCGGGGCCGTCGCCTTCCTCGCTCTTCCAGACGATCACGCGCACGTGCCTCTGTCCGGTGCCGCGCACCTCCCACTCGGTCACCAGGTCGGTGACGACGAGGGCGGCGACGTACTCGGCGGTTTCTTTGGGATCATCGGTGATGATGGTCCCTCGCCACCGCTCGGGATGGCCGCTGTAAGGGCGCCAGCCCTGCGAGCCGTGCGGCTCGTCGACCCGGTACACCCAGCCCTTCTCGGTGCCATGGCACCGATCCTTCCACTCAAGGAGCATCACCCCCGCATCGGATCGACACTGCCTGCCGAACGCGGGTCGCCCGGCTGCATCAACTGTCCCGACGGCATCGAACCGAAGGCAGCCCGTTGGTCATGCTTCGGCGTGGATAACGGTGTCGGATGGTTCGGCAGCGACGATGGGGACTCCTTTGACCTCAAAGCCCGCTGCGCGGCCGGGCTGGAGCACGACAGCGAGCAGTGGCCAAGCGCACCCTTACGGACGAGGCGTCCTCCCGCTGGGCCGGATCGATCACGAAGGCCGGCCATGACCAGTGGGCGCTGGCCCGGCGCGGTCAGCTCGCGCACATCCAGTCCCTGGAAACGGGCGTGCACACGATCACGCACCGGCTGTCCGGCCGATCGGAGAGAAAGGCACCAAGAACGCACCGGGCGGGTACCGCAGCACACAGGAGTGGTTCGCCAAGTCCCGCCGCCTGCACGTCCTCAGCGACCGGCTGGAGCGGGAACAGGCGGACCGCGCGGCCGGGTGCGTGCATGTTGTACGCGGCGGGAAGCGGCTGCTGCACACCCGCCACGACCTCGACGCCGCCGGGATGACCGAGACTGCCTGGCGGCAGCGGTGGCAGGCCGAGCGCCGGTTCCTCGCCGCGGACGGGGTCCGGCAAAAGGTACGGAAACGAGACCCTCCGCGTCACCCCGGACGGTGAGGTCTTCCTCAAGCTCCCGGCCCCGCTGGCGCATCTGGCGAACGCCCCGCACGGCCGGTACCTGCTGGCCGCGCGGGTGGCGTTCGCGCACCGGGGCGAGCAGTGGCGCGACCGCATCACCGCCAACCGGGCCGTCGCCTACCGCATCCACGAAGACACAGTCCGCGGGCGCTGGTACCTGACCGCCTCCTGGACCCTCCCACCCGTCCAGACCGTGCCCCTGGCCACGCGCGAGGGGCATGGTCGGCGTCGACACCAACGCCGACCACCTGGCCGCCTGGCGCCTCGACACCCATGGCAACCCCGTCGGTGAACCACTCCGCTTCGGCTACGACCTCACCGGCACCGCCGGCCACCGCGATGCCCAGGTACGGCACGCCCTGATCCGCCTGCTGCACTGGGCCAAACGCCACGGCATCGCGATCGCGATCGAGGACCTCGATTTCACCGCCGAGAAGACCCGCGAGAAGCACGGACGCCGCAAACGCTTCCGCAACCTCATCTCCGGCATGCCCGTGAGCAAGCTGCGGCCCGGCTCGTCAGCATGGCGGCCGAACTCGGCATCACCGTCGTCGCCGTCGACCCGGCCTACACCAGCAAGTGGGGCGCCCAGCACTGGCAGAAGCCCCTCACCAGCAAGAACAGGAAGACCACTCGCCACGACGCGGCAGCGGTGGCGATCGGCAGGCGCGCCCTGGGGTACCCGATCCGGCTGGGGGTACCTCCCAGGCTCTTAAGGCACTGGGGAGGACGGCACCGCCCCACGACGACCAGAGCGATCGTCGTGGGCATCGGACCATCCAGGCCCGACCGGTGGCTTCCGAGGGTGAGGGAACCCGCCCCAGGTCGTCGACAACCTTCGGCCGCCTGTCCTGCATCCGCACCAGGGCGTAGAACAGGTCGTTCAGGCCGGTGTGCTGGTGGGTGAGCTTGTTGCGCTTGAGCCCCGCCTCCTGGGCGAGGGACTTGATCGTCAGCCGGCCGTCAGAGCGCAGAGGAATGCCGACCAGCAGACGGATCATCGCGTCGGTGAAGGCGCTTCCGGGGTCCCCGCGACGGCCTCGACGATGCCGTGAAGAGAGCTGTGCGAGCTGCGCTCATCAGGCATGACGTCGACCGCGCTCGCGCGGACCCGCGGGCTTGGGCCGGGCGACCTTCCGGTCAGAGGCCGGCAGAGTCGTCCCGGTGGCTGGACCGGCTCCCGGCCACCGTGTTCAGGTGCGACTGCGAGTCGCGCTCGGCCGACAACGGTCCCGAGACGGTGAAGTAACGCCGACCGGCGACCAGCAGCTCCTCCGCCGGGAACTTTGTGATCACCTCACACCCTTCCGCGTCACCACGAGCTCCTCCTCGATCCGGGCCGCGCCCCAGCCGTCCTTTGACGGCCAGTAGGTCTCCAGCGCGAACACCATGCCCTCTTCGAGCACCTCGGGGTGCTCGAAGGACACCAGTCTGGAGAACACAGGCTTCTCCCAGATCGACAGCCCGACTCCATGGCCGTACTGAAGCGCGAAGGCCTCCTCATCGGGGAACCCGAACTCCTGCGCCGTCGGCCACACCGACACGATGTCGGCCGTCGTGGCTCCGGGGCGGACCAGGCTGATCGCTTCGTCCATGTACTCACGGCACCGCGTGTAGGCGTCGCGTTGAGCGGAAGAGGCGCTGCCGACGGCGAAGGTGCGGTAGTAGCAGGTGCGATAGCCGTTGTAGCTGTGGAGGATGTCGAAGAACGCCGGATCCCCGGGCCGCACGATGCGGTCCGAGAAGACGTGGGGTGTGGTGCACACCGTTCCCCGGAGATCGCGTTGACGCCCTCGACGAACTCCGAGCCGAGGTCGTAGAGAGTCTTGGCCACCACACCCACGCACTCGTTCTCACGCACACCCGGCCGGAGGAACTCGTAGAGGTTCTCGTAGGCGGCGTCGACCATCGAGCATGCATGGGTGAGCAGGTGGATCTCGTCACGTGTCTTGATGCGTCGGGCCTCCAGGAAAACCTGCTGGCCGTCGACCACGGTGATGCCCGCGTTCTGCAGGGCCATCAGGACCGGGAGCTCGACGACGTCGACGCCGAGCGGCTCCCCCAGGAGTCCGTAGAGCTCGAGTTCATGCTTGATCTTCTCGGCGACGGAGTCGGCCATCCCGACCAGGGGTTGATGGCGCCGCGCAACGTCGAGATGCCGGCGCGAGCGCCGCTGGGGTTGCGGGCATCGGCTCCGTGGTGGGCTCCGTGCGGATCACCGTCCACGTGGGCGTTCGAATAGTCCAGCCAGGGGTTGTACAGCTGGTGGTGCTTGGCGGCTGAACCGAAGTCCCAGACGATCGGCTCACCTCCCCTGACCAGCAGGGAGAACCGGATCATCTTGTCGATCGCCCAGGTCCCGATGTGGGTCGAGGTCATATAGCGGATGTTGGCGAAGTCGAAGGCCAGGACCGCGCCGAGGTCGGACTGCTCCAACGACTTGCGGAGACGGGCCAGTCGCTCGTCGCGGAGCCTGTTCATGTCGACCCGGGTCTCCCAGTCGACCGTGTTCGGTCCAAACGTCGGAATCGCCATCACAAGTCCTTTGCCGGCGTGTAGTTACGGGGATGGAGGGGTGGCACGCGCGCCGTGTGCACTCGCATGGGCGCACGTTGTCAGGTGGTGCTGAAACAGGCAGGGGTGGGTGACGTCAACTTCCGCTGGGCCGCGGTTGTCGCGAGCCGCCTTCCTGCAGAGCTTCAGGGATGGGCAGGTTTATGTGCAGCGTCACTGAACGCTTGCTTGCTTCACGAACGTCACCTCCACAGTGGTGCCGGTGGGCGCTGCGCCCATGGCGGCCACCGTGTGATCCCGGCACACTTCAAGCGTGCAAGGGTGACCGTCCAGGCATCCGAGATAGAGCCCGGGTGCGGGACGCGCGAACCTGGACGAGATGAGCAACCGGCCTTCGTCGGCAACGACTGCCGGAAGGGTGAGGGAGGCTCCCAGCAGGTCAGCGGCCGATTCGAGGTCGCCGTCGGAGACGAGCCGACGGATGCGCGTGGAGGAGACCGGCTCACCGGCCGGGCCCCGCGTGACGAGAGGGACGACCTGGGTGCTCAGCTCGGGATACCGATCGAAGGTGGCTGCCGTCCCGGCGCCCAGGCGCCGAACCGGAAACCCTGGCCGACGCTGACGAACTGCGCACCGAGCCGGTCGAGCACGACGCTTTCGACGAAGTCCTCAGCCGAGACTCGCGACCAGGCATGGTCGAACGGGACGATCACCACCTGTCGGATCCCCAGTGAGCCGAGCTTGTGCAGCTTCTGCCGGCGATCGCTCAACAGGCCCGGAACACGGTGCGGTTCGAGTACCTGCATCGGGTGAGGGTCGAAGGTGAGCACGGTGTCGCACCCCTGAAGGACCTGACGGTGACCGAGGTGAACGCCGTCGAAGGTCCCTATCGCGACCTTGGTGCGCGAGCGGGCTCCACCAGCGAGGCTGTGACCACGGAGGCCCCGTCTTCCCTGGGGTGTCTCGAGGCTGAAAACCTCCATCACCCATCCCTCCTTCGTCCTAGGGGGCAGGCTGAGCGCAAGCCAGTATGAGCCTCGCGCCGTTAGCAGTCGGGAAAGCGTGAGGCGGCCCGGCGCTCTCGTGTGAGTCCTGCGTTAACCGCACTTGCCGAGGGCTCGGGGCTCGGTTCTTCTCTCGGAGAAGGACGGAGCCGCCGACTGCAGAAACGTCGGCGTGGTCACAGCAGGATCTGTAGCGGGTGTTCAAGAACGTCCACGAACGCCTTCATCCACTCGGCCGCGGTGGCGCCGTCCACCGACCGGTGGTCGACGGCGAGCGTCAGTCGCAGAACGGACGCGACGGTGACCGCACCTTCCTCGACGACCGCCGCCTGCTGCACCGCGCCGACAGCCAGGATCGCGGCCTGTGGCGGGTTGATGATCGCTGCGAAGTCGTCGGTGCCGTACATGCCGAGGTTGGTGATCGTGATCGTGCCGCCCTCCAGTTCTTCCTGTCGCAGTCGGCGCTCCTTCGCACGGGCGATGAGGTCCTTCGTCGCCGTGGCAACGCCGCTCATCGACAGGGAGCCCACGTCGCGGACCACCGGGGTGACCAAACCGCCGTCGGTGGCGACGGCCACGGCGATGTCGACGCCCGAGAACTGCCGGATCGAGGTGTCGTTCCACTGCACGTTCATCGCGGGAACGATCCCGTGCGTGGACGCGATCGCCTTGACGAGCAGGTCGTTGATCGACACCTTCACACCCTGGCCGGCGTTGATCCGCCGCCGCAGCTCGAGCAACGCGTCGACGCGTGCGCCGGCGCGTAGATAGAAGTGCGGTGTGGTCTGCTTGCTCTCCGTCAGCCGACGGGCGATGGCCCGACGCATCCGCGTGACGGGCACGTCCACGAACCGTGGATCGACTGCCGAAGTCGCCGTCGTCCGGAAGTCTTCGCGCGTGTGGGCCGGCACCTCCTCCTGCGGCTCCGCCGACCTGGCGGCGGCCGCTTCGACGTCGGACCGCCGGATCCGTCCGTGCGGACCGCTCCCGACCACGCCGTTCAGATCGACTTCGAGCTGGCGCGCCAGACGGCGCGCCAGTGGGCTCGCGAAGAGGCGTTCACCCTTGTCCTGTGCCGCCTCCGTGGGCGCCTGAGCGGTCATGGCTGTCGGCGTCGCGCGCTCTTGAGGCGCCGACACCGAGGCGGAGGAAGCCGCCATGGGCACCGCTTCCGTTCCCAGTGAAGCCACCAGGGCGTCCACCGCGGACGCCGACTCGCCCGGCGCCCCCCAGATCGCGATCGGTGTACCCACCGCCACGGTCGAACCCGCATCCACCAGGAGGCGCAGGAGTACGCCGTCGCCCTCGGCCTCCACCTCGACCACGGCTTTCTCGGTCTCCACCGTGACGATCGGATCCCCCGCCGTGTAACGGGCGTTCAAGCCGACGTTCCAGGATTGCAGGATTGCCTCTTCGGTGTTGGCGGCGACCTCGGGCATGCGCAGGACCTCAGCCATCGTTCCGCTCCCCAGAGATCTCGCGGAGCTTGGCGACGACTTCCTCCGTCGAGGCGAACGCGGCACGCTCCAGCACTTTGCTGATACTCGGCGACGCCTCGCCACCGGTCACCCGCTCGATCGGGGCGTCGAGCCAGTCGAACAGCCGCCGCTGGATCTCGTCCGCGAGCCAGCCGCCGTAGGAGGTGCCGATGGCGCCCTGCTCGGCGATGAGCACGTTGTTGGTCTTCATCACCGATCGGGTGATCGTGTCCCAGTCCAGACTGGCCCGGTCCAGCCAGCGCAGGTCGATGACCTCGGCGTCCACGCCCGTCTGGTCGACGGCCGCCAGAACGGCCGGCGTCATCGCCAGATAGGTGAGGACGGTCAGGGCCGCTCCCTCGCGGCGTACGGCGGCCTTGCCGACGGAAGGTAGTGATCGTAGTTCTCCGGCAGGCCCGGACCGGTCGAGTTGTACAGGTCCACGTGCTCGAGAACCACGACCGGGTCGTCGCAGGCCAAGGCCGTGTTCATCAGGCCGACGTAGTCGAACGGTCGACGGTGCGACTATGCGCCAGCCGGGTGCGGTCGCGAGGATGCCGGCCGGGTCCATCGAGTGTTGTGATCCGTAGCCGGTACCCATGGCCACCTTGCTGCGCAGGACGAACGGCACCTTGCCTCACCTCCGAACATGTGGCGGGCCTTTCCGATCTGGTTGAACAACTGGTCTGCCGCCACCCACATGAAGTCGGCGTACATGAATCGTACTCGACGATGGGGCGGAACCGGCCGTCCAGAGCCAGTCCGCCACCGAGGCCGGCGAACGCGTTCTCCGAAATCGGGGTCCCGATCACCCGGTCGGGGAACGCCTCGCTCAGGCCCCGGGTGGCGCCGTTGGTTCCGCGTTGAGCTTGTGCACGTCCTCGCCCATCACCACGACGCGAGGATCGCTGTCCAGGCGGCGTCCCATCACGCCGGCGACGGCGCCCAGGAACTTGACATCGGTCAGGTCGCCGGCGAAGTCCTCGGTGTCGGTGAACTCGATCCCGGCCAGCTCCGAGAGGTCGCCCCGGACGCCTTCGTCGACGAACGCCGGGTCAGGCCACTCCGAAGGCACGATGCGTCGCTCGCCCGGCTTGCCGCCCGGTCGCGGTTCCAGGAGGACGTCGCCGAGCTCGGACATCAGGGTCCTGGCGCGCTTGATCGTCTCCGCGATCGCCTTCTTGGTGAGGATTCTGCGGCGTACCAGGTGTCCCGCCATGGTGTCGATCGGGTCGCGGGCACGCCACTGCGCTTCCTCTTCCTTGGTGCGGTAGCGGAACGCCGAGCCGGGGAAGGGTCCGTTCTGGTGGAAGTAGCGGTACACATCGGCTTCGATCATCGTCGGACCGTTGCCGTTGCGCATGTGCGCGAGGGCCTGCTGCGTCACGAGGTACACGGCCAGCGGATCCATGCCGTCGACCTTCCAGCTCCGGATGCCGAAGCCCGGGCCGCGGCCGGACAGCCGTGGTTCGGCGGTGACTTCGGACACGTGGGTGGAGACGGCGTACAGGTTGTTCTCGACGAAGAAGCACAAGGGCAGCGACCACGCCGCCGCGAGATTGAGGCTCTCCAGCGTGGATCCGATGTTGATCGCTCCGTCGCCGAAGAAGGTGAAGGTCACCGCGTCGGTGCCGGCCTTCTTGTGGGCCCAGGCGGATCCGGCCGCGAGCGGTACCCCGCCACCGACGATCGCGTTGGTTCCGATGGCGCCGGCCTCGTGCCACTGCAGGTGCATGCTGCCGCCGCGACCGTGGCTGAAACCCGGTCGAGTCCGCAGATTTCGCGCAGGCTGCGCAGGAGCACGGCCCGCACATCCTCCGGGAACGGCTTCGTCGGGTCGATGCCCTTGGGATGGAGGTGGGCCAGCACCTTGGCGAGGAACTGGTGATGGCCGCGGTGCGAGCCGTTCACGGTGTCCTGCGACGAAAGGGCGAAGCACGCACCGACCGCGCCGCCCTCTGGCCGATGCTGGAATGCGCGGGGCCGTGGATGAGCCCGTCCGCGGCGAGCTCCAGGACGTACTCCTCAAAGGTCCGGATCAGCACCAACTGGCTGAACATGCCTGTCAGGAGGTCGGGGTCCGCGGCGTCCCAGTCGTCCTGGGTGGCGACGGACTCCGACCATGCGGCCTTTGCTTGGAGTTGGTGTTCGGCAGGCATCGGGAGCCTCCTTCAGTCGACCGGAGTGCACCGACCCTGCCACAGGATTGGATCCAATAACAAGACTTCCCTCGACTTCTGGCGTCGACAGGGTCACTATGGAGCCCACTTTGGATCCAAAGGAGGAAGATCATGGCTCTACCCGGTCTCACCCGCCTTGACCACATCGGCTTCACGGTGCCGGACCTGGAGCAGGCGCACGCCTGGCTCGTGGACGTCCTGGGCTGTGAGTATCTGTATGCGATCGGCCCGTTGAGCTCGGCGGACGACTGGATGTCGGAGCATCTCGACGTGGACGCGCGCACGGTGCTGCGTCAACTGCGCTTCTACCGGTGCGGAGAGCAGGCCGTGTTCGAGGTCTTCGAGTATCGGACGGCTGAGCAGCGGACGGCTGTCCCGCGCAACAGCGACGTCGGCGGTCACCATGTCGCGCTCTACGTCGAGGACCTGGACGAGGCGGTGTCGTGGCTGAGGGCGAGGGGCGTTCCCGTACTGGGAGACCCGACCGTGAGTGCCGGACCGTCCAAGGGGCAGCGGTGGGTCTACTTCCTCTCACCGTGGGGGATGTACTTTGAGCTGGTGTCCTATCCTGACGGCAAGGCCTACGACCACGACCGTCAGCATTTCAGAGGTGACCGCACTTGAGTCCTGCGCACGCTCGTGATCCGCGCGGGTCGGACAGTGTCAGGAGCCAGCGCATCGCGGGCATCCTCCGTGACGAGATCCTCGCCGGCGATCTGACACCCGGCACGTGGTTGCGCCAGGACGAACTCGCCGCGCGCCTCGGCGCGAGCCGTATCCCGGTCCGCGAAGCGCTGCGGATCCTGGAGTCGGAGGGCCTCACCGAGTCGTTCCCCAACCGGGGTGCGCGGGTTCCCGTGCTCAGCCTCGAGGACGTGAACACGTACTACCGGATGCGTGAGCGACTCGAGCCGCTGACTCTGACGGAGAGCCTCTCCCGTCTCACCGACCAGCATCTCGCCCGCCTCGAGCGCATCCAGGACGAGATCGAGAACCAGAGCGACATCAACCGGTTCCTGCTGCTCGACCGTGACTTCCACATGACCAGCTATTCGGCTTGCCCCAGCGGCCACCTGCTGGCCATGACAGAGCGGCTCTGGAACTCCACCCAGCACTACCGCCGTGCGTTCATGGTCCTCGCCGACCCCGACCGGGCGACGATCGTCAACGCCGAACACCGGCTGATCCTCGACGCCGTGCGGCGCCGCGATCCTGAGGACTGCGAGCGGTACCTCACGGGGCACATCCGCCGGACCAGGGTCGAACTCACGGCCCATCCCGAGCTTTTCGTCGACAGCGACGACGCGAGCGGGAGGCCCGGTCTCCTGAGCGGACGAGCAGGATTCCGCCGGGGCGGTTGAAACGGTCCGACCGGTCGAGCCGTCGGCGGACCTGCTGGACGACGAGTCGACCGGGCAGCCGGTCCGGCACCCGATACCGCGACGACGGTCCCCGTCGTGCGCCTTCGGCACATGCGGCGAGGCCGGCTCCCACCATGCGCCGTTGATCGGTCTCTGTCGGCCGGCCGACTGGAATGTATCCAACTTGGTGCGAGCGCATGGTGTTTGCGCCGCAAGAGTACTAGTCCACGGTGAATGCGAAGCCTACGATGGATCCAATCGAGAATCATTGGTGCCCACGCCACGAGGAGAGCGCCGTGCCCATCGCCACCGTCAACCCCGCTACCGGGGAGCTCATCGAAGAGTTCACCCCACTCACGAAGGAGCAGGTCGACCAGCGACTGACGCAAGCAGAGGCTGCGGCCGCGATGCTCCGGGCAACCGACTTCGGCACTCGCGCCCAGTGGATGCGGGCCGCTGCTGACCTGGTCGAGGCCGAGGCGGCCCACACGGCGCGAAGGCTCACGATCGAAATGGGCAAGCCGATCGCGCAGGCCCGCGCCGAGGTCCTCAAGTGCTGCGCACGCAATGCGCTTCTACGCCGACAACGCCGAAAGCCTGCTGGCCGACCAGCCGCTCGCCGACCCGAGCACAGTCAAGGCATCGGTTGCCTACACCTCCTACCAGCCTCTCGGCGTCGTTCTGGCCGTGATGCCGTGGAACTATCCGATGTGGCAGGTGATCCGCTTTGCCGCGCCTGCGCTGATGGCCGGCAACGTCGGCCTGCTCAAGCACGCGTCGAACGTGCCGCAGTCCGCGATGTACCTCGACAAGCTCTTCGAACGGGCGGGCTTCCCCGCGGCTCGTTCCAGACGCTCCTCATCGGAGCAGCCGACGTCGAGGCGGTCCTGCGCGACCGGCGCGTCGCCGCCGCGACGCTGACGGGTTCCGAGCCGGCCGGGCGGTCGGTCGCCGCTGTCGCCGGCTCCGAGGTGAAGAAGGTCGTGCTGGAGCTGGGTGGGTCCGACCCGTTCATCGTGATGCCTTCCGCCGATGTCCGCGCCGCCGCCCGCACCGCCGTGACGGCTCGTACGATCAACAACGGCCAGACCTGCATCGCGGCCAAGCGGTTCATCGTCCACACGGAGGTGTACGAGGAGTTCGTCGAGGCCTTCGTCGCGGGCACAAAGGCGCTGACCATCGGCGACCCGCTCGACGAGGAAACCCAGATCGGGCCGATCGCCACGGAGTCCGGCCGGCGCGAGCTCGTCGAACTCGTCGACGACGCCGTCGCGAAGGGTGCCGTCCTGCGGTGCGGTGGGTCGGCGGTCGGTACCGAGGGGTGGTTCTTCGAGCCGGCGGTGCTGGAGGAGGTCACCGGCGAGATGCGGGTGTACCGGGAGGAGACGTTCGGCCCGTTGGCAGTGGTCCACCGGGTCGACGACATCGAGCAGGCGGCGGAGCTCGCCAACGACACTACTTTCGGTCTCAGTTCGTCGGTGTGGACCACTGACCCGGACGAGGAGCGGTTCCTGATCAACCGCCTCGCGGCCGGTGCCGTCTTCGTCAACGGCATGAGCGTCTCCTACCCCGAGCTGCCCTTCGGCGGCGTCAAGGACTCCGGCATCGGCCGCGAGCTCGCAGCGGAGGGCATCCGGGAGTTCTGCAACCTCAAGTCGATCTGGAAGAGCTGACGCGGACCTTCGGTTTCCTCGGACCGGGCGCGATGGGCGCGGGCACCGCCCGTGGCTCCTCGCACCCGGTCCTGCTGACAGCGCCGGGCGATGTGCCGCACCGCGAGGTTGACTCGCGGTCTCCCCGAAGCATCCCGATCCCGGATTGACGTGTTCATGCCCCGAGAGGCGGTGTCGGCCGCGGCCGGCGCGACCGGGCCCCTCCCGCAACGCCCCGGCCCGCCGTCCGGTCGCAACACAACTCCCAGGGAATCCCCACCCCTTCGAGAACGAGCTCAGGAGAACCTATGACCGAAGCACCGCCCTCGGCCGCGCCGACGGCCGCCGCGTCCCCGGAAGCACCCTTTCCCCGCTGGTACCACTCCATCCCACGCGAGCACCGGCCCGCGTTCTGGGCCGGGTCCGCCGGATGGGGCCTGGACGCCTTCGACTTCATGACCCTGCCGCTGGCCCTCGGGTCCATCGCCGCGGCATTCGCGCTGACTTCCACCGAGTCGGGCATGATCGTGACCGTGACCGTGCTGGCCTCGGCGGTGGGCGGTGCCCTCGCGGGCATGCTGGCGGACCGGGTGGGACGGGTGCGGGTCCTGATGATCACTATCGCGACCTTCGCGGTCTTCACCGCACTGTCCGGCTTGTCCAGAACTACGGTCAGATGCTGCTGTTCAAGGGGCTCCAAGGTCTTGGATTCGGTGGCGAGTTCGCAGCCGGCGCGGTCCTGATCGCCGAGATCGCCCCCGCCCGGCATCGCGGCCGGATCATGGGATTCGTCGCCAGCTCCTACGCGGTCGGCTGGGCCCTGGCCGTCCTGGCCTATTCCGTCATCTTCAGCCACGCCGGCCCTGACGCCTGGCGCTATCTGTTCATCCTCGGCATCATCCCCGCCTTCGCGCTGATCTTCATACGGCGCAACGTCAAGGACTCGGACGCCTCGAAGGAGAATCGCCGCCGGGTCAAGGAGGCGTCCGCCACACGGTGTGGAGCGGATTCGCCGAACTGTTCCGCGCGACCTACGGCGCACCACGCTGCTGACCCTGCTGGTCGGGATCGGAGCGCAGGGCGGGTACTTCGCCATCTTCACCTGGCTGCCGTCCTACCTGCACAAGGAGCGCGGTCTGACGGTCGTCGGGACCAGCGGCTACCTCTCGGTCATCATCGTCGGCTGCTTCCTCGGCTACACGACCCGGCGGGTACCTGCACGACTGGATCGGCCGCCGGAAGACGTACATCCTCTTCGCGTTCAGCGGCGTGGTGTGCGTGGTCGCCTACACCTGGATCCCCGAGGGGCCAACAGCCTGCTGCTGGTGCTGGGCGTGCCGCTGGGGATGGCGGCGTGCGGATTGCTGGCCGCTCGGGCGTGTTCTTCAGCGAGTTGTTCCCCAGCCGGGTACGCGGCGCCGGCGTCGGCATCGCCCACAACTTCGGGCGGGGCGTCGCCGCCTTCTTCCCCGCCCTCGTCGGCGTGCTCTCATCGATCCTCGGACTGAAGGCGGCCATGGGCATCGGAGCACTGGGGTACGTCCTGGTGATCGTCGGCGTGCTGGCGCTCCCGGAGACCCGGGGCCGGCAGATCGCGTAGATCCGAGGCCAAGAGGAAGAAGCAGAGCCCTCTGTGCGACGTCCCGGCGAGAACTCACGGGACGTCGCACGGACGTACGCTCCACGCACCGGACCGGGAAAGCGCAAGGTGACGACTACGACGTCGTCATGCGCTTCAGGCGCAGGGCGAGAGCGTCGTGACGGTGGAGCAGGGCTGTGGCGACGCGGGGAAGTTCGGTGGCGCCGCCGCCAGGTACGGCCGCGGTCCGGTTGCCGCGGAGATCCCGGAGTTCGCCCCGCCGGTACGGGGCGAAAGGAAGAGCGCCACACGGCGAGCCGCTCGTGTGACGCCCGCCCGTGTGCGGTCAGTCGGTGGTCTCAGGTGCGATGTTCTTGTTGAAGCGGAGCAGGTTCTGAGGGTCCCAGGCGGCCTTGATCGAACGCAGCCGCTGGTGTTTGGCCTCGCTGCCGTGCACTCCGCGGCGCCACTCTTCGCCCAGGTCGTCGGTGAGGTTGGCGTAGCCGTTCGTCAGCGTGTGCGGCCGCATCGCCTCGGTGAGGGTCGTCGCCCACTCGTCGTACTGCGCGTCGGACTCGGGTTCGTCCCACTTGCAGATGGCTTCCCACAGCCAGCCGGCTCCCGCACGGGAGAAGGCCACGGCGTCCTCGTCCATGTCCTCGGAGATCGCACCGCCCATGAACGAGATGTTGATCGAGTAGATGTCGCCGGGTCCGGCCGGCACGGTGGCAACGTGCTCCAGCAGCACGTCGACGGCGTCGCCGGACAGTGTCGGCAGGTACCCACCACGCAGGTTCATGCGCATGCCGTAGGGGCGACGGCGTCGAGCATGCTGTTCGCCTGAACCCACGTGGTCTTCGTGACCAGGTTGGCCAGCGGTTGGCCGAGCGCGGCGAGCGACTCGACGACCTCGTCGGCCGTGGCGGGCTCCCCGGTGTGGACCACGACGAGAATCAGCGCCGGCTTCCCGTGCACTTCATCGGGCAGCATCGGAAGCGGGGGAGCATCAGCGATCGCGACCGCAGGCAGCTCCGCGGGCTGTGGCCAGGTGCGCCGAAAGCTTGCCGAGGACATCGGCTGCCTGGTCGAACGGGAATATCAGCTGTCCTGCGACGACGTCGGGGCCGACCGGGTGCGCGCGGTACTCGAGCGAGGTGACGACTCCGAAGTTGCCGCCCCCGCCGCGCAGCGCCCAGAACAGCTCGGAATTCTCGGTCTCGTCGGCGCGGACCTTGCGGCCGTCCACAGTGATCACGTCGCAGGCCAGCAGATTGTCGACGGTGGCGCCGTAGCGGCGCATCAGGAAGCCGATGCCGCCGCCCAGGGTCAGCCCGGCGACGCCGGTGTTGCTGACCGTCCCGGCGGGTACGGCCAGGCCGTGCTGCTGTGCGGCGGCGTCCATCTCGCCGAGCCTGACGCCAGGTTGGGCCCGTACCACCCGGGTCTCCGGGTCGACGATGACGTCCCGCATCGCCGAGAGGTCGATGACCAACGCGCCACCCGGCATCGCATAGCCGTCGGAACCGTGCCCGCCACTGCGTACGGCCACCGGGATGGTGTGTGCGGTGGCGTAGCGCAGGACGGTGGCGACGTCCTCCTCGTCGGCGCACTGCGCGATCAGCGCGGGACCCTCGTCGGCGGCACGGCCTTGGTACACCGCACGTGCCGCGTCGTACTGGTCGTCGCCGGGCCGCAGCACCGCGCCGCGGAATTCGGTCGGGAAGTCGGAGTGAGTGCGGTGGTCTGTCGACACGTGCATGGGGGGCTCCTGTGTCAGGGATGTACAAGACGATGGATGTTCGTCGCCGATGGGCGGCGCCTTCGGCGAGACGCGTATCGGAGGACCGCAGGACGTGCGCTTCGGCATCCACCCGGTCGCGGGCCGGCTGCTCCGTGACGGGCGGTGCTATGAACCAGCACCACCGTCACAGCAGCGGCTTGGCAGCAAGATCAGTAATCGAACACCTCGATGAAACGTGGCAGCGAAGCGTCGAGCGCGTCGTCGTATGACATCGATGCGAATTCGTAGACCGAGCGACGGCCAGGGGCACCTGCGCCAGCCGCCCTCAGTGCGTTGTCGAGCCACTCCTGGGCAACCACAGCTGCTCGGCCGGCCTCAACCACGGCCTGCACGAGACCGACCTCGCGGGCTCTCTCGGCGGTGAACGGCTTGCCGGAACCGATGTTCTCGATCGCCAGGCGCGGCCCAAGCCGATGAATGATGGGCACCTGCGCGATCATCGGCCACATCCCGGCGCTGACCTCCACCGTGCCGATTCGCGCACTGTCCACTGCGACGGCGAAGTCGCAGGCCGCTACGAACGAAGCGCCGCTGGCGAGCGCGTCGCCGTTGACGGCAGCCGCGACAGACAAACCCAGATGAGGGAAGATCCGGAGGGCGTCCAGCAACGCCTCGCCGAACAGAGCTGGATCTGCACCAGCTTTGATGGCAGCGATGTCGAGACCGCCGCAGAAGGTGTCACCTGCACCGGTGAGCAGGACGGCGCGGATGTCCGGGTTGTCGTCACACTCCTGCAGGCGGGTGCGGATGTCGGTGAGGATGCCTGGGTTCAGCAGGTTCCGCTCGCCATTGTGAATGGTCAAGATGGCGGTAGCACCGACCGTTTCTTGCTCTACGCCGCCGCTCCAGACGTTGTCCACGCTGTTCATAATCCGAGTCCTCTCACTTTGTTGACGAGGTGCGGTCCGTCTGTCGAAAACGGCGCGCTCGATTCCTGGCATGTCGGACTCACTGCGTCGCGATGCGTCCTACTGCGTCCCCGCCCAGGGCGCTGCGTCACGGTGCCGGAATGCTCGGCGACCTCAGCGTCCTCGACGCGCTTGGAAGAGGTGACCAGCTCGGCGTCTCCGAGCCGCGGGTGGCTCTCGCCTGCCAGTGCTGCCGTCACTCGTGGCCCTCGACCGTCACGAGCGCGTGGACCGGCGTCGAACTCCCGGAGCCCGGATTGCGCGCCAATCTCGTTGCTGTGCCTGGTCAGTTGCTGACGCCTGCAGCAAGACTTGTATTAGAGGACCCGGAGGATGTCGTCGACGCGGTCCTTGGCGTCGCCGAAGAGCATGGCGGAGTTCTCGCGGTAGAAGAGCGGGTTCTGGACGCCGGCGTATCCGGAGGCCATGGAGCGTTTGAAGACGATGACGTTCTCGGCGTTCCAGACCTGCAGGACGGGCATGCCGGCGATGGGTGAGGCGGGATCCTCGGCGGCGGCCGGGTTGACGGTGTCGTTGGCGCCGATGACGAGGACGACGGCGGTGTCGTCGAAGTCGTCGTTGATCTCGTCCATCTCCAGAACGATGTCGTAGGGGACTTTGGCCTCGGCGAGCAGGACGTTCATGTGGCCCGGCAGCCGGCCTGCGACCGGGTGGATGCCGAAGCGGACGTTGACATCTCGGTCCCTGAGTTTGCGGGTCAGCTCGGCGATGCCGTACTGGGCCTGGGCCACGGCCATGCCGTAGCCGGGGTGATGATCACCGAGTCGGCCGTCCCGAGGAGCTCGGCGACGCCCTCGGCGGTGATCTCGCGGTGCTCGCCGTAGTCCTTGTCGTCGGCCGGGCCGGCCTCGATGCCGAAGCCGCCGGCGATCACGGAGACGAAGGAACGATTCATCGCCTTGCACATGACGGAGGACAGGTAGGCACCCGAGGAGCCGACCAGGGCGCCGGTGATGATCAGCAGGTCGTTCTCCAGCAGGAATCCCGACGCCGCGGCTGCCAGCCGGAGTAGGAGTTCAGCATCGAGACGACCACGGCATGTCGCCGCGCCGATCGAGGCGACAGGTGCAGCCCAGGGCAGCGCGACGGCGTGACGGCGATACAGCCACAGCGCCGGGTCGATGACGAACCAGTGGTCAGCACGCGAACGCGGCAGGGCACCGAGGTTGAGGTAGTTTTGCCGGAGCATCAGCGAGACTATATGAGAGCTTGAGGACGCCACGATCGAGCCGGTGAAGGTGACGGGCGATGAAGAGCCGATGAACATCGGGAATGGATCCGAGGAGTTCCTGAGCCACCAGCACCTTGACTCGGCGCTGACAGGGCCGTCAAGGGTGGCCTCGACGTGCAGGTAGCCGTTCCAGCCCACCAGCACCGCAGCCAGACCCACGAACGAGTGCAGCAAGGCGATCAGTTCGGGCATCCCGGTCATCTCCACCACCCGGGCCCGCACAGCAGCGGCCGCGACCGCATGGCGCCGATCATCAGTGCCAGACCGACTCCGGAGATGTGATGGTGGATCGCCAGCGCGATCGTCGCGGCAAGGCACCGCCATGCCGCAACGCGAAGGACTTGCCGGCCTTGGCGGTCTCGTGACGGGACAGGCCGGCCAGCGCCAGGATGAAGAGCAGGGCCGCGACGATGTAGGCAGCCGCCGCCGCTGTCTCGACAGTCGTCAGATCAGACATGACAGGCCCCCTCAGCTTCTCGAGAACATGGAGAGCATCCGACGGGTCACGCGAAGCCACCGAAGACGTTGACCGCGGCCAGCAGGATCGCGATCGTCGACAGCACCGTGACCAGCGTGCGTTCGGGGTCCCTCGTGCCCGATCTGCAGCAGGGCGCCGACACGATGATTCCCGAGATCGCGTTGGTCACGCTCATCAACGGCGTGTGCAGGGCGTGGTGCACCTGCCCGATCACGTAGTAGCCGATCACGATCGCCAGGGCGAACACCGTCAGGTGCCCAGCAGCGCCGCCGGGGACAGAGCCGCGCACAGGAACAGCACCGCGGCGCCGACCCCGCCACGGTGAACCGGCGCCGGCCCGACATCGGTGACTCGGTTCCGGAAGGGTCGGCTTCACCTCGGTGCGAGCCGATGCGGGAGCGGCCGCCGGCGCGGCGGAGACCTGGACGGTGGCGGCGGCCAGGTCAATTCGCCGTCGCGCACCACGGTCATGGACCGTTGCACCACGTCGTCGAAGTCCAGCACCAGCCGGCCGTCCTTGCCCGGGGTCATCAGCTTCATCAGGTTGACCAGGTTGGTGCGTACAGCTGGGACGCCTGCGCCGGCAGCCGCCCGGCAGGTCGGTGTAGCCGATGATCGTCACGCCGTTGGCCGTGACCACCGCTTCGTCCCGGACCACGCCTCGACGTTGCCGCCGTTCGCGGCGGCCATGTCCACGATCACGCTGCCCGGCTTCATCGACGCGACCATCTCCGCGGTGATCAGCGTGGGCGCCTGCCGGCCGGGGATCTGCGCTGTCGTGATCACGATGTCCGTCTCCGTGATCCGCTCTCTGTACAGCTGGGCGCACGGGTGTTGTAGTCCTCCGACATCTCCTTGGCGTAACCCGTCGCGGACACCTCCACCTCGCCGGTGTCAGCCGCTCGACCGAGAGGTACTCGCCCCCCAGCGACCTCACCTGGTCGGCGACCTCCGGCGGGATCGGTGGCGTGGACGACGGCGCCCAGGCTGCCTGCCGCTCCGATCGCGGCCAGACCGCCACCCCCGCCCACAGACCAGCACCTTGGCGGGGGGCACCTTGCCCGCAGCTGTCACCTGACCGGTGAAGAACCGGCGAAGACGTGCGCGGCCTCCACCACCGCCCGGTAGCCCGCGATGTTCGCCATCGACGACAACACGTCCAACGACTGCGCCCGCGAGATGCGAGGCACGCATCCATCGCCAACGCCGTGATCGGCCGCTTCGCCAGGTCCTCCACCAGCGCGGGGTTCACGCCGGGCTCATGATGCCCATGACCGTCGCACCGGCTTCAACCCGTCCAACTGCTCCGGCGTGAGAGCGTCCACCCCGAACAGATGTCTGCCGCGAGCGGGTCACCAACCTCGCACCGGCCTCGATATACGCGTCGTCCGGGAAGCTCGACAGCGCACCGGCGCCCGTCCACGACGACGTCGTATCCAGTTTCACCAGCTGGACCACGGTGGCGGGAGTCGCGGCAACGCGCGTCTCGCCACGGTGGGCTTCGCTCACGATTCCGATCAGCATTCCAACACTCCAGGGTGTCGATGTTGCACAGCACTCGGCGGATACCCACGTGCGCAAACCAGGAGCGCCATCCAAGGCGAGTGCGGGCTTGGATGGCGCTTGCCTGTGGGCCTGCGATCAGGCGACGGGCTTCGTCATCCCGCCGTCGACGCGCAGCAGCACTGACCGGTCACGTAGGAGGCGTCGTCGGACGCCAGGAACGCCGCCGCGGCGCCGATTTCGGCGGGCTCGGCCGCGGTTGAGGCGAATGCCAAGCCCTGAGCCATGCCGGCCCGAACCTCTTCGGGGCTCTTGCCCTGCTGCTGGCCATGGCCTCGGTCTTGGTGAGCCAGCCTCGGTCTTCGTCATTCCGGGGGAGATCCGTTGACCCGGATGTTGCTGGGAGCCGCCTCGGCCGCCAGGTAGCTCGTGAGCGCGACCACACCCGAATTCACGATGGCCGCAGCACCGGCATTGGAATCAGCATGTGTGCGGTCGCGCCGACAACATTGACGATGCTGCCGCTGCCAGTCCGGCTCAAGAACGGGAGAGCGGCTGCGCGACGCGAATGAACCCGATCAGCTTCGTGTCGAAGACGACGCGACGATCTTCTCGTCGACCTTGTCCAGGGGGTCGGGGCGAGCTGCGGACCTGCGTTGTTCACGAGGATGTCGAGGCCGCCCTGCCACGCGTGCGCCTCTGCCAGCGCGCTGTTGACGGAATCCGCGTCGGTGACGTCCGCGACGACGGGGAGCACGCCCTCCGCGTCGGATCCAGTGATGAGGCGACCGGCCGCAGCCTTGACAGCCGCCTCGTCCTCGCTGCGATCGCCACCTTGGCACCACGCTCGAGCAACGCCTGTGCGATGGCGAAGCCCAGTCTCGACTACACCGGTCACAAAAGCCGTGCGGCCTTCCAAGTTCAACTGCAGCATGTTCGGCCCTCCAGTCAGGGTCATTCCTTGCTGCGGAGAGTGGATCGACGAGCTGAGGCGCTGCAAGCGGCTAACGGAGGGTTCACACGTGGGCAGTCGGCCACCTCGCACCTTCCCGAGGGTTAACGGTGGGAGGCGCACACTGGCCTGCGTTCAGCCTGTTCCGAGGGTGAAGGAGGGTGGGTGATGGAGGTCTGCTGCCTCGAGGCACCCCGCGGGAGACGTGGCACGAACGATGGTGCGTGAGGCCGGAGCGTTGAGGGACACCATGAGCGGCCTGAGCAAGACCGCGAACGGAGACTCCCCTGTCGCCTGGAGCGTGGCCTGCGCAGTGCCGTACGGGGCAGGTCACTGACGCAGACGATCTGGCCGCCCTGGCGGTCGGCTCGGTTTGTTCATGGTTCAACCTGTACTCGCAGGTCCGGGACGGCCCGTTCACCTGGGTGCTCGCCTCGCGTGTCGCCCTGACCTTCCCTGGTGCCGTGGCCTCAACGCGATGGGGATCGCGATCGGCCTGCGGAAACCCGGCGCTTCACCGCGCCGCCGGACCTCGCCCGCAGACACGGCCACTCCCAGGCGTGCCGCCAGACCTCAACCCGAGCCCAGCCGCTCACCGGCAGGGCCTGTCGAAAGGTGATTCCCATGTCGCTGGTTGCCGATCTCACATCCGATCAGTTCTCATCGGCCGACAACCCGCCCTCGCCCAGGGGGTGAAGGCTTACGGTGAAGTGCTGAACACTTGGGGCGCATCGGGAACAGTCCGGCCTGCTCGCCAAGTACCTCCCCTTCCTCGGCAGCTCAACGGCCCGGGGGCGTTGGACGGGCGCTTGAAGGACCTGGTCGCCGTACGCATCGCCGTGCTCACCACTGCCGCTATACCGCGAGTCACCGCTGCACGTCGGCGTTGGCCAAGGGGGTGGAGGTCGACGAGCTCGCGGCCGTTGCGACGGCAAGCTCGAAGGTTTCGCCAGGCAGGAGCAGTTGGACTTCAGCTGGCTGAGGAGATGACGGTCTCCCTTCCGACGGTCCCCGCGGACGACGGCCTCACCGGTGTCCCGGCGGGTCTGCGCGACGAAGTGCACCGGGTGTTCGACGCGGCACAGTTGGTCGAGCTGGTCATGTGCATCAGCATGTGGAACGCCTTGTCACGCTTCCATCGTGTCATGGCCTTCGAGCTGGACATGCCGGCGCCGCCGCACCGGTGGAAGCCCAGCTCTGAAACGTCAGGCCAAGGAGGCCGGTCGGACGGAAGTCCGGCCGGCCTCACGCTGTGCCGGACGAGGAAGGCCTGAAGCCTCTCGGCAGCACTCGTGCGTGACCCCGTCCACCTGTTACCGTCGCGGCCGTGAAACAGGCCGGCCATTCATGCGCCGGTCGAGCTCCAATGCCCTGTTACCGGGCTCCCTAACAGAATTGACGGCGCTGTTTCGTAGCGGTTAACACCCCACTAACATCCTGCGGCTAAGCTCAAGGGAATCAACGGCCGAGCGAGTCCCCACTTCTGGGAAAGATGCGCTTTCGTCGATTCTGATCGAGCAGTTCGAGTGCTCAGTCGATAACAGCGCCGATTTCCTGGCTCCTAACGCCTTGAGGCTAAGTTCACAACGGGTTCGCGGCAGTTTCCCAGTGACGTTCTGTCGAGTGGAACGTGACCGACGGCCGGCAACAACAGTCCATGCACGACGGTACTTGGGTGAAGTGGAGAGGTGGCACTTGATGCGAACTGGCGAGCAGTATCTGGAGTCTCTCAGGGACGGGCGCGTTGTCTGGGTCGGAGGTGAGCGGGTCGACGACGTCACGACCCACCCGCTGACCAGGGCGCAGGCCCAGCGCATGGCGAAGTTCTACGACCTGCATCACGAGCCCGAGATGCAGGACGTCATGACCTTCGTCGATGACGACGGAGTGCGTCGTTCGATGATGTGGTTCACGCACACGGACGCCGCGGGGCTGCGGCGCAAGCGTGTGTATCTGGAGACCGTGGTCCGGGAGCTCGACGGCGGCTCGACGGGGCGGACTCCGTGCGCGAACAACTACGGCCTGATCACCTACGAAGAGGACCCGCAGCCGTGGAGCGACCAGTCCGTGGGCACCGGCGGGCGTGACCTGACCGTCGGCATCCGAAAGTTCCTGGATCAGTTGAAGGAGGAGGACTGGAACTGCGCCTTCGCCTTCATCGACCCTCAGATCGACCGGTCCAAGACAACACGCGGCCAAGAGCGCGCTGCGCATCGTGGAGACTCGCGACGACGGCATCGTGGTCAACGGTGTCAAAGCCGTGAGTACCGGTACGGCCGTTCGCCGACTACATTCACATCGGCGTCTTCTACGCCCGGGAATCGAGAGCGAACAGGTCATCTACGGCGTGTGTCCGGCGAACGCGCCGGGCGTCGCGATGGTTTCCCGCGAGGCGACGGTTCGTGACGACCCCGAGAACCACCCGATTTCTTCGGCGGTGACGAGCTCGAATGCACCGTCATCTTCGACAACGTGTTCATTCCGTGGGAGCACGTTTTCCACATCGGCAGCACCGAGCACGCTTCTCTGTACCCGCAGCGCATTTTCGACTGGGTGCACTACGAGGCGCTCATCCGGACGATGGTCCGGGCCGAGCTCATGGCCGGCTCGCGATGCTGATGACCGAGCACCTCGGCACCTACCAGCTTCCGCCGGTCCAGGCACGCGTGGCGCGTCTCGTCGAGTTCTACCAGACGATACGAGCCCACGTGATCGCGTCCGAGACGGAAGGGTTCATCTCGCCGGCGGGGCTCTACAAGCCGAACGTCCTGCTTTCGACTTCGGCCGGTCGTACTACCTGGACCATTACGCGGAAATGAGGAACGAGGTGGTCGACCTCGCCGGTCGTGCCTCGCTGCTGTTCCCCCGAGGAGCAGTGGAACAATCCCGAGCTCCACGACTGGCTCGCGCCGCTGCAGGCGGGTGCGGTCGGCGAGCCCTACGACCGCATGCGCATCTCGCGTGTCATCCGTGACCTCTTCCTCTCCGACTTCGGCGACCGGGTGAGCACCTTCGAGCAGTTCAACGGGACCCCGTTGCTCCCCACTCGGATGCTCACGATGAAGCGCTCGGAGCTGTCGCCCTCCGGACCGATGGCACAGCTTGCCCGGAAGGTCTGCGGCCTTCCGGAGCCTGAGGCCCCCGAGGTGACGGCTTACACCGAGCAGCCGAGTATGCCCGACGCCTTGACGGCGTGCGGGCTGAGGGCTCACGGGTCCGCTGAGCCGACGACGGTGCAGGGCGGTCCGCGGCCGTGGCCGGCGCGGACCGCCGACCTCAGCGTTCTCTCGGGCAAAGGCCCGATGAGGATCAGCAGCAACTGGGCGAGGAATGCCAGCCAGGGCATCTTCGCGTTGGACGGAGGGGTTGACATGGCTTACTACATTGCACGTGCGGCGGATCGGAAGTTCTTCGATGTCGAGGGCGTGCCGGGTCTTCGGCAGGCGCTCCTGGTCGGGCATGAGCAGGGTGCTTCGCACCTGGAGGTGAGCCTTTACAAGCTGGCTCCCGGGCGACGACGGGCTGGACCCGCTGCCCGTTCGAGGAGTCGTGTTCATCACGGGCGAACCGGCGAAGCCGCCTTTGCCGGGCTGCGCTACGAACTCGGCTCCGGCGACTACGGTGTGGCGCCTGTCGGCGTCGCCCATGTGCTGACCGCCGGTGACGAGGGGCTTACGTGGCTCGTAGGTACGCGACCGAAGCCGCCGACGTTCGACGGAGCCCGTAGCAGCATCGCCGCCAAGCCCACTCCGGGTGAGAATCTCGGTCGCCCGTCGGAGACGGACCCCGGCATCGCTTCGTCGGGCACTTCGAGGACTCGGACATGGCCCCGTACGCGCAGCTGTCGATGCCCGGCTACCACGGTCCAACGTCAAGAACATCAGCCTCAGGATGATGGTCGACCAGCTCCTGGGGGCACAGCATCACACCGTCTTCGTGTGCGAGATCGCGCCGAAGTCCGGCCCGGGCCAGGCGGCCAAGGTCCACTACCACCCGTTCGAGGAGATCTACTACTTCACCTCCGGCGGCATGCGAGGGACCTCGACGGCAACGACGAGGTCGTCGAAACAGGCGATCTGGTGTGGGCGGGTACCAACGGCACACATGGGTTCGTCAACGAACATGACGAACCGGCCCGTTGGATCGAAGTTCAGTCGCCGATTCCTCCACGTCGGATGGGTTCTTCTTCCCGGACGACTGGCGTAAGCTCCCGGAAGAGCACTGAGGATCACGGAGGCGCGACGATCGATGGGTGACTCCGCTCCGATCGGCCAAGCGGCTCAAAGGGGCCGGGTCGACAGCATCGCGCAATCATCAGGCGAAAACTGGCCATGCCGGAGCCGGCGAAGGACATCGTCGTTCGCGAAAGGCTCAGTCAACGGCTGAGAGGGTTGCTCGACCGCCACACCGTGGTGAACGTCTTCGCGACGGCCGGGGCCGGCAAGACCACGGCAGTGGCTCTGGCCGTCCGCGACCTCGACAGGCCCGTTGCCTGGCTGTCACTCGACGGTACGGAGCAGGCGGCGGGCCGCCTGCTCGTGTACCTCGAGGCGGCCGTCGAAGGCGCCGTCCCCTGCGCAGCCGATGTGGCGTCCGACGCCCTGAGCAGCAGTCTCCACATCGGCGAGGCAGCCGGACTGCTGGCGGAAACCCTTCAGGGGAGTCGGCTCATTCTCGTGTGCGACAACGTGGAACGAATCGCTCCCGACGAGACCTGCATCGCCGTGCTGTCGTTTTTCGCCCGCTACCTGCCGCCCGGCGTCAACCTCGTACTGATTTCGCGCGTCGACGTCAGTCTCGACACGGGCTCGACGAGCGAGCGCGACCGGGTGGGTGAGCTGGTCGAGAGCGATCTCTCTTTCGACGCCCAGGAAGCCGCCGCAGCCCTGCGAACCGTCGGCCGCGTAGACGTGAGCCCGGTTCAGGCGGTTGCGGCGACGGGGGCTGGGTCACGGGCGTCCTGTTCGAGGGCTGGTGCCATACAAGCTCTCACACGATGGATCCCGATTTGCTGCGGTCCTATGTCGCAGCGAACGTCTTCAACTCTTTCCCCGACGGAGAGAACGTTCCTCCTGCACACCAGTCTGCTGGAAGAGGTGTCGGTGGGCGGCGCCCGGGCCCTGGGCCAGGAGAACGCGGCGCAGGTCATGGCGGACCTCCGCGCCCGGCACCTCCCCGTGACGTGGTCCTCGGACGGTTCGCGTATGGCGCCGCACCCGGTGTTCCGCGACTTCCTGCTCGAGGCTCTGGGCCGGGAGGACGCCAAGACGATCAGCGCCGTGCGTCGCAGGCACGCCGAGCTCCTGATCGCGCGCGGCGAGCACGAGGAAGCCATCGACGAGTTGCTCCTGCTCGGCGACCTGGAGGCGGCCGGCGGCTGGCTGCCGTAGCCCTCCCCAGCCTTGTCGCCCGGATGGACTTCGCGCCGGCGGCACGCTGGCTCGATGCACTGGGGGCGTTGGCTGGGACTCCGCCCCGGAGATCGGATCGGTCATCCTGCGCGTCGCGTTCGCACTCGAGCAATGTGACCGCGGAGTGGAACTCGTCGATCGCCATGGATACGACTGGCTTCCCAAGCCGGAGACCCCCGACTTCGAGGAGGCCCACGTCCTGGCCTGTTGGTGTCTTTGGCACCATGGGCGGATCGAGGAGGCGCGATCCATCGCCGATCAGCTGCCCCCGGGCCGGAACCGGCACATCGCGTTCACGCTGATCGCAATGGCCACCGGCGAGGAGCCACCGCCCTTCCCCGAGTACTCGACTACGCCGTCCGGCCCGCTCGACGGTCTGCTGATGCGGCTCGCCTTCCTGCGCGGTCGCCTTGAGGGACTCGACGACCCGGGATCGTTCGATCCGTGGCGCACGATACTCGGCGGCCCTTGGGCCGTCGCCGCACTGCGCGCCACCGGGCGACTCGACGCCGCGATGGCGATGTTCGAGCCTCGCCGTGGTTCATCGCAGCCGTCTGGCTGCATGCCGTCGACGCTGTCGATCTCATGCTCGACCTCGGCCGGGGAGACGAGGCCTGCGCCTCCATCCAGCGAGGCAGAGAGCTCATCTCGGCAACCGGCTCGCAGGTGTACAAGAACATGAGCCTGCTCGTCGAGGCCAAGCTGTGGCTGCGCCTCGAGGGTGACACACAACGTGCCGACGGCGTGCTGGCGGAGGCGGCCGCCAACGGATCCTCGGCGTACACCCTCACACGGGAGACGTGGCAGATGTGGTCGGGTCTGTCGATGCTTCTGCAGAACAGGGATGCCGAGGCGCACGACTACCTCGCGGAATGCCTCCGCAGCATGCAGAAGGGAGACCGCCATCTCGATCTCCCGACGGCCGCCGTGTACCTTGCCGAGGCGCAGTGGCGCCTCGGACTCGAGGACGAGTCCGACGCCACGGCCGACCTCGCGATGGTCTCCGCCTCGGCACATGGAACACAGCACCTGCTGCTGACGGCCCTTGCCGACGTCCCGTCGGTTGCGGCGAGAGCTGCGGACACCAAGTCCAGTCGTATGTCGCCCTGGCACGAGATCCTCGCCGTCCTCTCCGGCCAGCATCCCGTGCGCGTGCACGTGAGTACGCCCCGACTCGTCCTCGAGGAGTTCGGCGAGCCGGCCCTCATGGTCGACGGAAACCTGACCCAGCCTCGGCTGACGAAGAGTGTCGAGCTCCTCAGCTATTTGCTCTGGGCCCCCGACCGCAGGGCTACCCGCGAAGAGCTTCTCGGGGCGCTCTTCGGTGGCCGCAATGATGCTGCGGCCGCAGCTATCTGCGGCAGGCGCTCTACCGGCTTCGCGAGGTACTGCCCGACGGCTTGGACCCGGCGCAGGACGGTGACGTCTTCCAACTGGTCGCCCCGCGTTGGCCATGGGTTCGGCGCAACAGGCGGTCGACCTCGTCGCCCAGGCTGGGAGACAGGACGGAGAGATCCGTCTCCAGACGCTGTCGCGCGCCCTCAGCAGCGCTGAGAGGGGCCCTACCTTGCGACGGTTTCAGGTGAGTGGGTCGCCGAGCGTCGCATCGTTCTGTCCGAGACCTTCTTGGCGGCCCGAGTCGACGCAGCCAGGCTCGCCTATCGAATGAACCGATATCGCGAGGCGAAGGAACTGGTCGACCGCGTGCTCCGCGAAGATCCGTACCGCGAGCAGGCATGGCAGCTCGCCATCAGGCTGGCGCATGCCAGCGGCAGCGATGACGCCGTGCTGGCGCTTTACCAGCGGTACGTCGCGCGGATGCGGGACCTTGGCGTGCCGCCGTCCGACGAGGTCCGCCGGCTCGTCATGCAGTTGCGCCGATAGGCCTGACCGATTTCGCGTCGGTAAACACGTCGTCAGTCACACTCAGGGCACCTGATGACAGGAACGCTCAAGCCATCTCGTTACAGGCAACGGAGGGCATCATGGGTGCATCGACCACGCAGGAAATGAGTGTTATCTATCGCGGAGCAATGGCGAGGTTCACGACCGGCGTCACGATCGTGACCACCAGGACTCCGAACGGGCCGGCAGGGATGACGGCCAGCGCTGTGGCGTCCGTTTCACTGGATCCGCTCATGCTGCTGGTGTGCGTCGGAAACACGCTTGCCACCAGGGACGCGATCTCCGGCTCCGGAGTCTTCGCCGTCAGCGTCCTTTCCCGGGGCCAGGAACGGCACGCGCTTCAGTTCGCGAGCCGGTGTGACGACAAGTTCGCCGGCGTCGGGCTGCGAACCGACCACGATCTCCCCGTGGTTGACGGCTCAGTCGCTCACTTCGCCTGCAACGTGAAGGAAGAGATCGCCGGGGGAGACCACACGATATTCATCGGCGAGGTGGTCAGTTGCGGCTACTCCGCCGACTCGGACCCCCTTGTGTACTTCGGTGGAAGTTCGGCAGCCTCTGCGATCTCAATTCCCATGCGCAGCTCGCGTTCGACTGGCAGCTCGCTGCGTCGATGTAGCGGGAGGCCGCCGAGGCGCCCGGGCCGGCCATGCGCATCACCTCGCATCGTGGCCCGGGTGCGATCAACAACCCTGTGCGCATGTCGCGCACCTCATACCCAGGAGATGAACGTGGACGTATCCGTGCTGGGTCTCGGTCAGATGGGATCCGCCATTGCCGAACGACTCATCAGCGCGGGCCACAAGGTCAGCGTCTGGAATCGGTCGAAGGGCAAGGCGGACGGCTTGGTTGCCAGGGCGCGTTCGAGCTGGACGCGCCCTCCGAGGCGTGGGCCCGGTCGGATGTCTGTATCACGATGGTCGCCGACTCCCACGCCTTTGCCGATGTCGCGCTCGCACCCCACGGCGGGCTCGTGCACGCCGCAGCCGGCAGGGGAAGACGCTCATCGACATGAGCACCGTCTCGGCCGAGGTCTCCGGTCACGTGGCCGCCGCGGCCGCCGTCGGCGGCGTCCGGTACCTGCGCGCTCCGGTGAGCGGAAACCCGGGTGTCGTACGTGCCGGGAACCTCACGATCCTCGCCTCGGCGAGGAGGCCGTCTTCACGTCCGTCGAAGGTCTCCTTCGCGACATCGGTCCCCATGTGTTCAACGTCGGCGAGGGGACGCTGCCCGCATCATCAAGCTGGCTCTCAACCTCATGGTCGCCGGGACTGCCGAGCTTCTTGCCGAGTGCGTCGCCTTGGCCGAGGCTCACGACGTACGACGGGACAAGCTTCTGGAGGTCGTCGGAGCCTCGGCGGTGGCGTCGCCGTTGGTCAAGTACAAGATCGGGCCTCTCCTGGCGGACGACTACACATCGACGTTCAGCTCGCGGCTCATGCGCAAGGACTTGGACCTGGCCCTTGAGTCGGCGGCAGCCGGCGGGGTTCCGCTGCCCGTCACCGGCGTCGTGCAGCAGCTGCTTCAGGCGTGCATATCGACCGGCTTGGGTGAGCTGGACTTCATGGCCCTGCTCATCCGGCTGCAGCGTGAGGCTGGTCAGACGTCTGCCTGACCGGCGTCACTGAGCCCTTTCAGCGTTGACGCTCCAGGGTGAGGACGGCCTTGGCGATTGACGTCATTCGATTCGGGCTGCATCGCGCCTTGCGGAAGATCTTCCAGGTCTTCAGGCGGGCCGGTCCGCGTTCGACGGCTGCCCGGGTCCGCGACAGCGCTCGGTTGACGGTCTGCTGGGTCGGGGTCAGCTCGCCTCCGGGAGGGCGCCGTCGTGGGGTGGTGACCCAGGAACCGGCCCCGATGTAGGCGCAGTCGGCCAGGATCGGAACGCCCTGGCGCTCGCAGATCCGGATGATCCGGTGGTGCGGGCGGCGGTCAGGTCGTGGTGCGTCCGGGCAGGGCCGGGGAGATCCACAGCAGTCGTCCGTCCGGGTCGCTCACCAGCTGCAGGTTCACTCCGTGCCGGCGGTGCTTGGCGGAGTAGTCGCTGCGGCTGTCGCCGACCCGGTCGCACTCGGCGAGCGTGCCGTCGACCAGCACGTAGTCCGGGTCCGCCTCGCGCAGGGCCTTCAGCAGGCCCGGTGCCCGCTCGGCGAGCAGGCTGACGGCGGCCGAGGTGTAGGCGTGGGCCGTGCCGACCGAGATCTGGAAGGCCGCGGCGATCTGTGCCAGGGGCTCGTGCTTGCGCAGGTAGACCAGAGCGACCAGCGCACGCTGGGACGGACGGAGTTTGCAGCGGCGGTCACCCTCACGGGTGACGATGAGCATCGTGAGCCACTCGACGAGAGCGTGCGGCAGGTCGAGTACGGCAGGATGGGGAACCAACAGGGCTCCAGCGCTGATGAGTTGAGACTTCGAACACCTCCCTCAACAGCACCGGGGCCCTGTCGGTTTCGCACCCGCAGCCCGTCACCCGATCGGTGGCCACCCTGAAAGGGCTCACTGACGACTTTGGTGACGATCCACCGTCCAGCAGTTTCTTCGTCTGCTGGTGGTACGCCCTGTGCGGAGCTGTGACCGGGCAAAACGATGGTTGGGCCTGCGGTGCACGGAGTGTTGGCCCGCGTGTGGTCCGGATCTTGGGCTTGGTTTGGTTGGCATCCTCCCCCTCTTGAAAGAGGGGGATTCCAACCCAGTTGGATTGAGGTTCACGGACGCTCGACCGCTGTGTGGGCGGTGTCGTCCCTCCGGCACAGGCTGAGCGCCCGGGGCGGGGGATTCCGCCCTGTCCTGCCGCGATGTTGTTGGCCGCGTTCTCGTCCGCGTTGCAGGGGAAGCCGCAGGATACGCAGACGAACTCAGCTTGGCTCATGCGCGAGTTCTTCTCTCACCAGTCCTTGCGCCGGTCCGACTCCCGGGCCTTGACCTTGGCGTACTCGGCGGTCTTGGCAGGGCTGCCCTTGGGCGCGCGTGCGGCTCGGCGCTGGTGCTTGCGGATCTGCGCGCGTTCGTGTCGGGTCTGGGCCTGATGCTGGGCGGTTCGGGTGTAGTGGCGGTGGGCGATGTCGCCGGTGAGGATCATGGCGGCGGGGGTGGCTGCCGGCACGGTGAGCAGCAGGCCGAGGGCGATCCATGCCTGCCACAGGTCGGTGCGGCGGCGCAGTGGGTTGCGTCGCAGGCGCCAAGGCATGATGCGGGGAGTTCGTCCGGGGGCGGTTGTGCTGGGGCATGCCACGGGCCATGGTGCCTCCTTTGTCGAACGAGGCTGCCGGCTCGGATGCTGCTCTCGGCCGGATGCCGGGTGCCGGGTGTGGGGACGGGGTGTGGGCTAGTGGGTGTGTGGTGGGGCGCAGCTGTTGGTGGAGGGGTGGGCGTGGGCGGCTTGCAGGAGTTGGGCGGCGCCGCGGACGGCGGCCGTGTGCGGGGCCGACACGATGCGCAGGGGGGCTTGGAGCCGGCCGGTGAGCTGGTAGGTGATCTCGGGGCGCAGGACGCCTCCGCCTGCCAGGAGAACATCGGTGTGCAGGGCGTCGACGGTGAGTGTCGTGCGGTCCTGCCGCAGCATCGCGGTCACCATGGTCACCACTGCCTCACTGATCTGTGCCGGCATTGTGGCGGTGAGGTCGCTCGTGCCCAGCGCGGTGCGGCGCGCGTCGACGACGGCGCCGTCGGACAGCAGCACCACCTCCGTGAGGTGGGCGCCGATGTCGATGACGAGCAGCGGCCGGGACAGGTCTGCGCCTGCGGCCTGGGCGACGGCCCGGGCGCTGGGGACGGTGAGCACACTGCGCGGCCGCAGGGCCTGAACGGCGGTGCGGGCCGCGCTCCGGTAGGCGACTCCGTCCAGTACGGGGGAGGTGACGACGACCAGCGGGCGGATGATGCGGGGCAGGCGGTGGCCGAGCAGACGCTCCAGCATCCGGGCGCATCCCGGGGTGTCGATGATGGTGCCGCGCTGGATGGGGTAGACCGCGCCGGTGCCGGGGAAGGCCACCGTGGGAACGTCGGCGATCAGTCCCCTGCCGGCGATCCATACCCGGGTACGGGCGCTGCCCATGTCCAGGGCGACGCCGCAGCAGCGCCGGCACAGGGGACGGTTCCGGGCGGCGACGGTGGAGAGGGTGTGGCGTGTCGTGGTCATCGGCCGGCCTCCCTGACCTGCTGGCAGCGGGCGCAGAAGCGAGCCTGCGGCACGATCATCAGCCGCTGTCGTGCGATGGGGCGGCGGCACAGGTGGCAGGCGCCGTAGCGGCCCTCGGCCATGCGTTTCAGGGCGGCTTCGACGTCGGTGAGGACCATGCGGGCGGAGGCGGCGAGCTTGACGCGGACCTCCACCTGCGAGGCGGCCTGCTGCTGCCGCAGGTCGGCGGCGCGGGACAGGGCCGCGGAAGCGATCTGCTGAAGCTGCTCCTGGCGGAACAGGTGTTGTTCGTGCAGGTTCTCACGCAGCGCGGCAAGGTCCTCGGCCGACAGGTGCGTTTCGAGGTCGTCGATGGTCGGGTGGTTCACCACTGCACCCCTTGGGCAGAGCGGAAGACGAAGGACGGAGGGGTGTCGGTCAGCCGGCGCGGCGCTGGCAGGCCACGCAGTAGCGGGTGTAGGGGAGGATCTCCAGGCGCTCTGCGGGGACGGGCTTGGCACAGCCCAGGCAGGTGCCGTAGGTGCCGTCCTCGACGCGGATGAAGGCTGCGTCGATCTCTTTGAGCACCCGTTCCATGGCGGCCTTCTGCTCTGACATCAGGTGGTCGTCCGCGGTCGGTTCGGTTTCGGTGAGGGCCTGCAGTTGGGTCAGCCGGGTATTGCGGGCGTGCTCCAGGCGCTGGCGCACCTCGTGGGCGGTCACACGCTCGGGGCGAGGTTCGGTCCGCGGGGTATCGAGCGACACGGTACGTCCCTTCTAAGTGGGTGGAAGGTGCGGGCAGGGGTGCCCGCGAGGCGGTGGCCGACTTCGACGGCCATGCCGCCGTGGGCCTGGTGGGGCATGTCTTCACCTTGGCTGTTTTGGTGGTGGATCCCTATCGGGCGCAGGCCCCATTTGTGCGAGGTCGCGGGATGCACGCGGTCGGCGTGGGTATGCCGCGCGCGGGAAATGGGGCCCAGGCCCCATCGACCGGGCCGCCGGGGGCGGGCAGGCTCGGTTGAGGCCACGGGCCGTCGGCTCGTCCGGGGCGCGTGATGCCCGACAGTGGAGGCAGGCCGTATCACAGAAGGAGGCGTAACGTCCGGTGTCCCTGTTCTGGCGGATCTTCGGGCTCAATGCCGTGGTCCTGGGTACGGCCACGGCACTGCTGCTGTGGGCTCCGGTGACCGTCTCCGTGCCGGTCCTGCTGACCGAGGCCGTGATCTTGGTGGGCGGCCTGGTGGTCATGCTGGTCGCCAACGCCGCTCTGCTGCGGTGGGGCCTGGCCCCGTTGGACCGGCTGACGAAGCTGATGACCACCGTGGACCTGCTGCGGCCCGGCCAGCGGCTGTCCGCGCACGGCGGCGGTGAGATCGCCGAGCTGATCCGCACCTTCAACGCCATGCTGGAGCGGCTGGAGCAGGAGAGGGCCACCAGCAGTGCCCGCGTGCTGCTCGCGCAGGAGGCCGAACGCCGCCGCATCGCACAGGAGTTGCACGACGAGGTCGGGCAGAGCATGACTGCGATCCTGCTGTCGCTCAAGCGGGCCGCCGACCAGGCGGGTGAGCCGCTGCGCGGCGACCTGCACCAGGTGCAGGAGATCACCCGGGAGAGCCTGGACGAGGTCCGCCGCCTGGTACGCCGGCTGCGGCCCGGGGTCCTGGACGATCTCGGCCTGGTCAGCGCGCTGACCTCGCTCACCCACGATTTCGCCGCCCACACCGGGCTGCAGGTGACCCGCCGCTTCGATACCGAGCTGCCCGCGCTGACAACGGAGATGGAACTGGTCTTCTACCGCGTTGCCCAGGAGAGCCTGACCAACGTCGCCCGCCACGCGGACGCCGAAGGGGTCATCGTGGCTCTGCACCGCACCGGCAACAGCGTGGTGCTGTCCGTCACCGACGACGGCTGCGGCATCAAGGCCGCCTGCGAAGGCGCCGGGATTCGCGGCATGCGTGAGCGCGCCCTGTTCATCGGCGCCCGGCTCGACGTCACCCCCGCGCCCAGGACCGGTACCCAGGTCCGGCTCACTGCGTCCCTCCCCAGGAAGCCATGACCATGTCCGAGACACCCACGATCCGCATCCTGCTGGCCGACGACCACGCGCTGGTCCGCCGCGGCGTGCGGCTCATCCTCGATCAGGAACCGGACCTGGAAGTGGTCGCCGAGGCCGGGGACGGCGCCGAGGCCATTGAGATGGCCCGCAGCCACGACATCGACCTCGCCGTGCTGGACATCGCCATGCCCCGCCTGACCGGCCTGCAGGCCACCCGCGAACTGGTCGCGCTCAAGCCCGGCTTGCGCATCCTGATGCTCACCATGCACGACAACGAGCAGTACTTCTTCCAGGCCCTCAAGGCCGGCGCCAGCGGCTATGTGCTGAAATCCGTCGCCGACCGTGATCTGGTCGCCGCCTGCCGGGCCGCGATGCGCGACGAGCCCTTCCTCTACCCCGGCGCGGTCACCGCGCTGATCCGCAACTACCTCGACCGGGTCCGCCACGGCCAGGAGACCCCCGACCAGATCCTCACCCCCCGCGAGGAGGAAGTCCTCAAGCTGGTCGCCGAGGGGCACCCCTCCAAGGAGATCGCCGACCTCCTCTTCATCAGCATCAAGACCGTCCAGCGCCACCGCGCCAACCTGCTGCAGAAACTCGGCCTGCGCGACCGCCT
Organism: Streptomyces sp. F001; assembly: GCF_004187715.1. Classification (GTDB taxonomy): domain Bacteria; phylum Actinomycetota; class Actinomycetes; order Streptomycetales; family Streptomycetaceae; genus Streptomyces; species Streptomyces flavusporus. The sequence continues at coordinate 958,275 of NZ_QZWF01000002.1, forward strand.
GGAACTCACCCGCTACGCCATCCGCGCCGGCCTCATCGAACCCTGACCCTGCCCCACGGACCGCCTGAGGTCCCGGCTGCCCACTCCCCAGCCAGGACCTCAGGCCCACACCTGCCACGTCGCAGCCGGCGCCACCACGAAAGGGGGGATGGCGGCAGATGCACCCCGCTTCGCGTACCGGCCAGGGCACGGCCGACGGCCGGCCCGTTGCCGCGCTTGCTGTGCTGGCAGCCGTACTGCTGGCTTTGCTCACCGCCCTCCCCGTGGACAGCCCGCAGCCCGCTCCGGTCAGCGCGGTACCAGCTGGTGCGGTCATGGCCGACGGCCACGACACCGGCTCGCCCACGGGCGACGGGTGGGTCACCGCCTGCACCACCCCGGCGGGCACCCGCCCCGCACTGATCGGCGAACGCACACCACCCCACGCACACCTCGCCGCCTCCGCCCACGACAGGGCTGCGGCCCTGCCCCTCGTCGGCCGGCCACCGGCATCGCCCTCGCCGACTCCTCCCCGTGCGGACCATGCGCCTTCCGACCGCGGGCGAGCACCTCCGGCACCCCCGGCACCTGACACCTTCCCTTCCCCCTTCTTCCCGCCGCGGGGCGCCGACCGCAGCCGCGGTGTCCCGCCGGAGGCCCTTCGTTGATTCGCTCTGCCCGCGTGAGGGCGCTGTTCGCCCTCACCGTGATCACCCTGTCGCTGTATGTCACTTTCACCGTGCCGGTCCGCCTCGGACTGGACCTGCGCGGCGGAACACAGATCGTGCTGGAAACGCGCTCGACCCCGACCACCGACGCCGACCGTGAGGCCACCGACCGCACCCTGGAGGTGCTGCGCGGACGCATCGACGCGCTCGGCGTCGCCGAACCCACCCTCCAGCGTTCCGGCAGCAACCGGATCATCGTCGAACTGCCCGGCGTGCAAGATCCCACGGAAGCAGCCGATGTGCTGGGCCGCACCGCTGAGCTCACTTTCCACCCCGTGCTCGGTACCTCCGACACCGGCGAAACCCCGCGGCCGCTGCCCAAACGGCCTCGCGAACGCATCCTGCCCGACGAGTCCGGCCAGCTCCTGCGCCTGCGAACCGCCGCCCTGACCGGGCAGGAGGTCAAAGGCGCCGCCGCACGCTTCGACCAGCAGACCGGCGCCGGATGGCACGTCACCGTCGACTTCGACCGCACCGGCCGCGATCAGTGGGCCCACCTGACGGGCGAGGCCGCCTGCCACCCGGTCGGCGACCCCGCGCGCCGCGTCGCCATCGTCCTCGACGAAAAGATCATCTCCTCGCCGCAGGTCGACCCGTCCGTCTCCTGCAAGACGGGCATCGTGGGCGGCTCCACCCAGATCACCGGCTCGTTCACCGACACCGAGGCCCGCGAACTGGCACTGCTCATCAACGGCGGGGCCCTGCCCGTACCGGTCGAGACCGTCGAACAGCGCACCATCGGCCCCACCCTCGGCGCGCACGCCATCACCGCCAGCGCCTGGGCCGCCGTCATCGGCACCGCCCTGACCGCGCTGTTCATCATCGCCGCCTACCGGCTCATGGGCGCCCTCGCAGTGGTGGCCCTGACCTGCTACGGCCTGATCGCCTACGCCGCCCTGGCCGCCCTCGGCGCCACCCTGACCCTGCCGGGCCTGGCCGGTTTCGTCCTGGCGATCGGCATGGCCGTGGACGCCAACGTGCTCGTCTTCGAACGCGCCCGAGAAGAACACACCGCCCGCCGCCGCCCCAGCCCGCGCTCGGCGCTGACCGCCGGATTCCGCAACGCCTTCACCGCAATCGCCGACTCCAACATCACCACACTGATCGCGGCCGCCCTGCTGTTCGTCCTCGCCTCCGGGCCCGTGCGCGGCTTCGGCGTCACCCTGGGCATCGGCGTTGTCGCCTCCATGATCAGCGCCCTGGTCGTCACCCGTGTGCTCGCCGACTTCGCCGCCTCCCGCCCGTGGGTACGCCGCCGCCCGCGCGTCACGGGCCTTGCCACGACGGGCAGGGTCCGCGACGCTCTCGCGCGCCGCAACCCGCAACTCATGCGCAGGCCACACCGCTGGCTGGCGGCCTCCGCCGCAGTCCTGATCCTGGCCGTTTCGGGCATCACGATCCGTGGCCTGGACTTCGGCATCGAGTTCACCGGCGGCCGCCTGATCGAGTACGCCACCTCCACGCCCGTAAATCCGGAACGGGCCCGGGCCGCCCTCGACGAGGCCGGACTCCCACGGGGGGCGGTCGTCCAGTCCTCCGGAGACATGGGCCTCACGGTGCGCACCGGGAAACTGACCGACGCCCAGGCCGCCACCGTCACACGAACCGTCACAACGCTCGGTGGCGACACGGACAAGATCCGCGACGAGCTGATCGGCCCCAGCCTCGGCGAGGAACTGCGCCGCAACGCCCTGATCGCCCTCGCCGTAGCTCTGGGTGCCCAGCTGCTGTATCTCGCCGCCCGCTTCCGCTGGCTGCTGGGCAGCGCCGCGGTCCTCGCGCTCGCCCATGACGTGCTCATCCTCATCGGCATCTTCGCCTGGCTCGGCAAACCCATCGACGGCATATTCCTTGCAGCCCTCCTCACCGTCATCGGCTACTCCGTCAACGACTCCGTCGTCGTCTTCGACCGCATCCGAGAGCTGAGCCGACACGACCGCAAGGCACCACTGCCGCAGGTCACCAACCGCGCGATCCTGCAAACCCTGCCCCGCACCGTCAACACGGGCATGGGCGCACTCCTCATCCTCGCCTCGCTTGCCGTCCTCGGCGGGAACTCGCTCACCGACTTCGCCCTGGCCCTGCTCATTGGCCTGGCAGTCGGCACCTACTCCTCCGTCTTCACCGCCGCCCCCCTCGCGATCAAGATCCATCACCACACCAACCCGCTCCGGCGCCCTGCCCGCAAACCCTGACCATCAACAGGTCCACTCAGTGGCCTGTTGCCGCGAGGACACACAGCATCCGCGGCCCAGGGTCTTTGCGTGATCGCGTTCTGTCCGGTTTCGTCAGGTGAGGCCGAGGGATGACAGGGGCCGTTGGTGTCTTAGAGATCCTAACAAAATAGAATATTCGCGTTAACCTGGACTTGCTGGTGCAGATCCGCCCCGGTGAGGAGGTGCGCGATGGCCCGCCCCAAGCCCTGGGAAGTGGATGACGAGCTGTGGGCGCTGATCGAGCCGCTGCTGCCGGTGGTGGAGCGCCGCCCCGACCATCCGGGCCGCAAGCGACTGGATGACCGCAGGGTGCTCCAGGGCATCTTGTTCGTGCTGCACACCGGCATCCAGTGGGAGTTCCTGCCCCAGGAACTGGGCTTCGGCTCGGGCATGACCTGCTGGCGTCGGCTGCGGGACTGGAACGAGGCCGGCGTCTGGCACCGGCTGCAGGAGATCCTGCTGGCGAAGCTGCGCGGCGCGGACCAGCTGGACTTCTCCCGCGCCGCGATCGACGCCTCCCACGTGCGCGCCCTGCGGGGCGGCCCAAAACCGGGCCGAGCCCGGTCGACCGCGCGCGCACGGGCTCGAAGCACCACGTGATCACCGAGGCGCACGGCACCCCCCTGGCGGTGACGCACACCGGCGGCAACCGCAACGACGTCACCCAACTCATTCCACTGCTCCAGGCCATCCCGCCCGTGCGGGGCCGCCGGGGAAGACCCCGGCACCGGCCGCGTCGGCTGTACGCCGACCGCGGCTACGACCACGACAGCCACCGCCGCCTGGTCCGGGCGCTGGGCATCACCCCGCACATCGCCCGCCGCGGCCAGCCCCACGGCTCCGGGCTGGGCGTCCACCGATGGGTGGCCGAGCGCGCGCTCGCCTGGCTGCACGGCTTCCGGCACCTGAGGATCCGTTGGGAACGCCGCGACGACATCCACGACGGCTTCCTCCAGTTGGCCACCTGCATCATCCTGTACCGGCGGGTGCGCGCATTGCGTTAGGGGCTTTTAGAGGCCCGCCAGCTCCTCCTCGGCCCAGATGGTCTTGCCGCTCTCCCCGTAGCGAGTGCTCCATCGACTGGCGAAGGAAGCGACGAGGAAAAGGCCGCGTCCTCCTTCGTCCTGCAGCCGTGCATGACGCAGGTGGGGCGCGGTGTCGGCATCGTCGGACACCTCGACGGTCAGGACCCGGTCCAGGATCAGGCGCAGCCGGATGGGGCCCTGCGCATGTCTGATCACGTTGGTCGCGAGTTCGCTGACGACGAGCTCCGCGACGACAGCCTGGTCCTCCAGCCCCCAGCACGCCAGCCGCTCACGCGCCGCACGCCGGGCCTCGCGGACCGAGGCGGGTTCCGCGGGGAACGTCCAGAACGCGACACGGTCGGGATCAAGGCGCCGGGTCCTTGCCACGAGGAGTGCCGCGCCGTCCGGCGGGATCGAGCGGAGGACCTTGTACGCGGCCTCGTCGCAGATGTCCTTGGGGTGGGCCGAGACGTCGGCCACCGCGTCCCGCAAGCGGCGCAGCCGGTCCTCGGCCTCGGCCGGGTGGCGGTTCGCGCTGCCATCCGAGTACAGGGAGAGCAGACTGCCGACCTCGACCTCGGTGACGGACATCTCGTACGGCATCCCGCGACCGAGCGCCGGCCCGACCGGCACGTCGAGTCTGCTGACGACGCCCTCGGGGCTGGTGAGCAGCGGGGCGTCGTGGCCCGCGGAGGCCGCCGCGCACCACAGGGTGATCGGGTCGTAGACCAGGCACAGGCACGAGGCGCTGAAGGGCAGACGCGCCTGATGGAGGGCCACCGGGTCGGCGTCCTGTTCGCGTGCCAGGCGCTGGGCGGCGTCGTCGAGGTGCGCCAGCAGTTCGTCCGGCGGCAGATCCATCGAGGCCGGCGCGGAGACGGCGGTACGCAGGCTGCCCATCGCCGCCGAGGCGTAGAGATCCTTGCCGGGGACGTATCCGATGACCATGCCCACCCGGCAGCTGGAGAGGGTGAGGACGTCGAACCAGTGGGCCCCGTACCGTCCGGGAAGGTAACAGTGGGAGGGCTCCACCGCCGTCACCTCGGGCGGGGTGTGGGGCAGCAGACTGCGTTGCAGCGCAGTGTTGACCGTGCGCTCGCGGGTGAAGCGACGGGCGTTGTCGACGCACAGCGCGGTGCAGGCGGCCAACTGCGTCGCCGGCGACAGGTCCTCCTCGTCGAAGGGCTGGGAGCGGGTGTCCTTCCGGTAGAAGCTGACCAGGCCCAGGACGAGCCCGTAGACGGTCAGCGGCGCCACGATCAGTGAGTGCACGCCCGCGCGGGCGATGAACTCGGCCCGCACCCGGTCGTTGGCCGGCCACCTGTCGGTCGGGCGGACGGAGTCCACCAGCGGTGGACGGAGATCGACCAGCGCCTGCGTGTAGGGGGTGGGGAACGGAAACGCGCCGGCGCTGCCCACCGGGTAGGCACCGAACTGGCCGTCCTGGGCCCTGAACGCCGCACGACGCATCGGCAGCCGACTCACCGGACCGATGGGCGCGTCGCCGGTGAGAACGGATTCCAGGAGGTCCACCGTGACCGCGTCCGCGAAGCCGGGGACGGCCATGTCGGCGAGTTCCTGGGCCGTGTGCAAGGCGTCGAGGGAAGCGCCGATCTGGGAGCGGGCGATGTTCAGGCCTGCAGTACCGACCCGGCATCGCTCCTGCACCCGGGTGCCGGGGCTGACATCGCCAGGGCCGCCATCACCCTGCCGGCCAAAGACCCTCGCCCCGGGCATGAACGATCTGCCGCCGCGACGTCTCCCTTGGAGCGGCGTCGGCCCCGCAGTCACACACCTGCCTGCCGCGCAGGAGCGATGGCAGGCAGGCGGCCCCCTTGGACGGCTGATGGGGGGCGGGCGCGCGTCAGCGTAGTGCGAGTTCGCCTGCGTGGACGGCTCGCAGGGCGCGCTCGACCGTCTCCTGGTTCTCGCCGACCGGGGCCACGTAGTCGATGACGTCGCGTGCGGCGTCCTCTCCCAGCGTCCGGGTGATCACCCAGGTGGCGAGGTACTGGGATGCCAGGCAGCCGCCCGCTGTGGCGATGTTGCCCTCGGCGTAAAACGGTGCGTCCAGCACGGTGACATCAAGGGCTTCGACGAAGGGCCGGCTCTTCATGTCCGTGCAGGCGGGCATGTCCTTGAGCAGTCCGAGCCGGGCGAGCACCAGCGCGCCGGAGCACTGCGCGCCGATCAGCTGCCGGGAAGCATCGAGTGGCAGCCGGGAGATCAGCCGGTCGTCGGCGACCACGTCCCGCGTCTTCACGCCGCTGCCGATCAGTACGACGTCGGCTTCGGTCACGAACTCCATCGGCCGCTGCCCGCTCACCTCGATGCCGTTCATGGAGGTGACCACCGGCGTCGGCGTGGTGATGAAGGCCTCCAGGCCGTCCTTGCGGCATCGGTTGATCAGCGCGGAGGCGATGAAACTGTCGAGTTCGTTGAATCCGTCGAAGGTGACTACGGCTACCTGCATCACAACTCCTTGAAGTACGGCATCGGATGTGCGGGTTTCCCGGTGTGCCTGCCGCCGCCTTTTCCCGCGGCGCTTGTCACCGAGGGGGAGCGGGGGAGAGGGCGCCGGCTGCGGCAGGGACGTCTGTTCACAGCTCCCCGACCGCTGCACCGAAGTCGAGTTCGGTGCGGGTGCGTTCCTGCATCCCGCGCTGCATGGCAGCGGCCATCCGGGCGGTGCTCGATGGGTCGCGGGCCAGGATCTGGAAGAAGCCCGCGTCGACCTGGACGTCCTCCTTGGCCGGGAGGCCGGCCGCGTTGATCCGGCGCTTGGCGAGCCGTACGGCGGCCTCGGGGAATTTGGCGATGCGCTCGGCGAGACGCTCGACGTAGGCGACCAGTTCCTGGTCGGGCAGGGCCTTGTTGACCACGCCGATGCGTTCGGCCTCGCGGGCGTCGAGGTCCTCGCAGCCGAGGATCACCTGCATGGCCAGGCCGCGTCCGGCCAGCCGTACGAGTTGCTGGACCGCTCCCGCGCCGGGGTAGGTGCCCAGAGCCACCTCGATCTGGCCGATCACCGCGCGTTCGAGGGAGGCGAACCGCATGTCGCAGGCGTAGAGGAACTCTGCGCCAGCGGCGCGCGCCCGGCCCTCGAGGAGTGCGATCGTGACGGGGCGTGCCTCGCTGAGCCGCCGGTAGAGCGCACCGAGGCTGACGTCGTCCGGCCCGCCGGACGTCGCCGCCGTCGCCGTGTACTCGGCGATGTGCTCGATGTCCACATGCGGGATGAAGAAGTCGGCGTCGGCACTGCGGAAGACGACAACCCGCGTGCCGTCGTCGGCGTCGGTCGCGTCGAGCAGTGCGATCAGGTCTGCGACGAACCGCTCGTCGAGCAGGTTGATCGGGGGGTTGTCGATCGTGGCCCACAGGACCCCGTTGCGCAGCTCGGTCCGGATCGTGTCGTGCTTCTCGGACATCGGCGTTCAGCTCCTCCGTCCACTTTCCACTTGCTTTTTGCAAGCGCTACGGCCAGCCTGACCGCTCCACTTGCAAAAAGCAAGTGATCTCGAAGGGTGTCGGTGCAAAGCGCCGGCCGCCCGAATCGGTGTGGGCGCCGTCCGTCCGGGCCAGGGGAGAGGCGGCCAGGTTGCTCTACAATTGCAAGTGACATGTGAGGGGAGTCACCGATGAAGCGTCGGGAACTGGGGCGGTCTCCTTGCCCGATCGACCGCTCCTTGCACGAGGTCGGCGACGCCTGGACTTTCCAGATCCTGCGCGACGCCATGCACGGCGTCACCCGTTTCACCGACTTCAGCAAGAGCATCGGCCTCGCCACCAACATTCTGACCGCGCGCCTGCAAAAACTCGTGGCGGTGGGCATCTTCGAGATCCACGAGTCGGACCTGGGCAACTCGCACGAGTACGTCCTGACCGAGAAGGGACGGGACTTCCACACCGTCCTGGCGGCCATGCGCCAGTGGGGGCTGAAGCACCTGTTCGACGACGACGAGCCCGTCCATCGCGTCATCGACGCCCGCACGGGCCGGCAACCACGACCGCTCACACTCACCGCCGAGGACGGCAGGGAACTGTCCCCCGAGGACATCCTCCTGGTCCGCTCGCGTGCGGCAGACCCCATCGAGACCGCGTTGCCCGTCGACACACCCCGCCGGCGCGCGGCACGACCCGGCCGCCCCCGCCCACGCCAACACTCGGCGGTACAGGACTGACCGGGTCCGCCCGGCGGCCACGCCACTGCCGCACTGGCGGAGGCCGGGACCGTGAAGCCGGCCAGGCCGGCGTCCTCGGCGCCGCCGCCCGCCGCAACAGACGAGGACGGGTGGCATGCGGCCGTCGGCAGTGCGCAGCAGAGGCGGTGGGTGCCCGGCAGTGGCGATCTGGGCCCGGCCGGTGTCCGGGGCGAGCCAGGCACAGCAGCATGTGGCGAACAGGTCGGTGTCCAGGCCGATCGGGAGCTGGTTGGCCCGGCGGAGCACAACGGCGGGGTCGTGTCCCTCGGTCGCGTAGGCACGTACCGCGCTGCGCAGCTCGCCCATCACCACGGCAGCCGCCGTGTTGTGGCCCTGGACGTCTCCGATCACCATCACGATGCGGTTCTCGGGAAGGGCGATGAGGTCGTACCAGTCTCCGCCAAGGTCCATCCCGCTGGTCGCCGAGGCATACCTGCTGGTGCTCACCACCCCGGCCGGCTGGGGCAGCAGCGCGTGCCGGACTTCGTCCGTCCGGGTGCGTTCGACCGCTTGGCCGACAGCCGTGGCCGGCGCCGTCAGCGGCCCCTGCCCGGCGATGATGTCCCTGCGCTCGCCGCCGAACGCCATCGACAGGGCACCGACCCCCCTGTGCCCGGCAAGCGGCAGGACCACCCAGAAGCGCTCCTGGCCGGACAGCGGCTCGGACAGGCGGCCGGCTGTCCGCGGGGCCGTACAGCCGTTGCTGCTGACGGTCCATCGCCTCCGCCTCGGGCCCGTACTGCCCGAGCGGTGAGCCGTTGAGGGCGCGGACGAATGCGCCGGCACACCCCCCGCACCGGCCACAACGGATACGAGCAGGGACTGCGCCGCGTCGATCCCGACGCCCGAGCCGGCCTGGAGTCCTTCACCGAGGACGAGCGGGCACGCTCTCGCGGCGAAGTCCCGCACACGGTGGCCATCGTCAGCAGCTGTCCCGCGGTGCCGGCGTCGTACCGGTCGCAGGAGTCCGTCGACTTCTACCTCCAGCCGAAGCCCGAGGGCGTGTGGGAGAACAAGGTCACGGTCCGTTCGACCCGCGCCGCCCGCATGTACGAGCCGGGAATCTGGATCACGAGGGTCTCCCCGACACCGCTGCTGATGGTGGTCGCTGTCAACGACACAGCCACCGTCACCGACCTGGCACTCGCCGCCTACGAACGGGCACTCGAACCCAAGCGGCTGCAACTGCTCCCGGACAGCCACTTCGACCCGTACATCACCCAGTTCAGCCAGTCGAGCGCCGCCGCCCTCGTCTGGTTCCGTGAACACCTCACACGGCAGGCCGGCACGCTACAGAAGGCGCACCGCCCATGACGGACGAGGCAAGGACCCGCCCCGCCCGGCCCACGCCATCGACGACGACGGCGCAGCGACATTGCCTGGCCCGGAAGAACTGGCCCATCCGGCCCAAACAGCCGCTCCACTCCCGGTCCGGCGAACGCACAACACGGTAGGAAACCAACGTGACTGATCTACTCACGCAGGTGATCGAGGCCCATGGTGGCAGCGAACGCTGGCAGGAACTGGCCCAGGCACAGGCCACCCTTGTCAGTGGCGGTGACCTGTTCGCCCTCAAGGGCCTGCCGCAGGATGCCACGCCGCGCCCGATGACCGTCAGGCTGCACGAGGAGCACGCCTCGGTACAGCCCTTCGGCGCTCCCGACCAGAAGACCGACTTCACACCCGGACGAGTGCGCATCGAAAGACTCGACGGGCACGTGGTGGCCGAACGCAATGACCCCCGGACGTCCTTCTCCGGCCACACCCTTGACACACCCTGGGACCCACTCGACCGCGCCTACTTCAACGGCTACGCGTTGTGGACCTACCTCACCACGCCCTTCCTGCTCGCCATGCCAGGGTTCACGGTCACCGGCATCGAGCCGTGGTGGGAGGGAGACGAGGTCTGGCCGGGTCTGCGCGCCACCTTCCCGCCCCACATCGCGAGCCACAGCACCCACCAGGACTTCTACTTCGGTCCCGACCGGCTCTTGCGGCGCCACGACTACCGCGTCGACGTGGCCGGCGGATTCGCCGCCGCACAGTACGTCTACGACTACACGGAAGCTGACGGCATCGTGCTGCCCACCAGACGCCGGGCCTACCGCCGCGACACCGACGGCCGCCCGCTCAGGGACCAGGTCATGGTTTCCATCGACCTCAGCGACGTCCACTTCAGCTGACGCAGTCGTCGGCCGAGGCTCCTGCGTGCCTGTGTGCGAGACGCACAGCGCGGCCGCAAGGGGGTGCCGGCGAAGAAGTTCGTCAGCGCCTCGGTGGTACCGAAGGCCACGATGCAGGCCAGCGCAGCGGCGTAGGCGGACAGGCGGAAGACGTCGCGTGCGGGCAGCAACAGTACGGTCGTTGCCGGGGCGGGGGACACGCAGTAGCTGCCCGCCCCCTCGCGGCGAGCGTTGCCTGCCGTGTCGCTGACCCGGCACGTCAGCATCTGCTCCGAGGCAGATACCCGGCGCCTGAACCAGCCTGGGGATCCACCTCACGCCTCCTACGGCCGCGGAGCCGCTCCATCCCCAGCTGCCTCGGCGGTGCCGTCCGACGGCTCGCCGCTCGCGCCCTCCGCGCTGAAGGAACAGCTGGGTCAGGGAAGTTCGCCGGGGCGCGTGCCCCCGGTCGCCGCGGTCCGCTCCCGCTGCGCCGGGAAGGCGTGAAGCATCGGGTTGACGCCATCTGTCGAGCCGTCGCGTGCGCCGGTTCATGCTGGGTGGTTGGTACGAGGACGACATGGAGGCGTATGCGCTCTTCGCGTGCCCGGCAAACTGCCAGTGCCGACGGCCGCAACTGCATAGCCATGCCCAGGGAGTTGGTCGCCGGCATGAGGCTGACCGGTCCTTAGCGACCGCTTTTCGCTTCCGATCGCCACCGGCGGCCGAGGAGGACGACGGCAGAGCCGGCGGCCACCGACACAACGGCTATGCCGCTGAGGGTGATGGCCTGCGTGGCCGGCCGCCCGGAGCCGGTGTCCGCGAGGGCCGGGCCGGAAGAGTCAGTGACGGTCGTCGTCGTGCTGGCGGTGGCCTGGGAGGCCCGCTCGATCAGGCGGGTGACCACGCCCGGCTGGGAGACCGAGACGGCGTGGGACGCCTTGACCTCGACGGTGTGCGCGTGGGCGCGCTGGGCCATGAAGCGCTGCGCGGCCGGTGGGATGTTGCGGTCCTCGGTGGTGATCAGAGTCCAGGAGGGGATTGTCTTCCAGGCCGACTTGGTGGCCTTCTCCTCCAGGGCCGAGGCGGCCACGGGACGCTGGGTGGCGGCCATCAGGTCGGTGACTGATCTGGGCACGTCGGCGGCGAACTGGTCGTGGAACTTGTCGGCCTTGATGTACTGGTCGGTGCCGGTGCCACCGCCGGGAAGGGGGAAGGGCACATTGTTGAGGGCGGGGCCGAGAGTGCTCCCGGGGAACTTGCTGGACAGTTCGAGGGCACTCTCCCCTGCCGCGGGGGTGAAGGCGGCGATGTAGACCAGCGCCTTGACCTTGGCGTCACCGACGGCAGCTTCGCTGATCACGGCGCCGCCGTAGGAGTGACCGACGAGCACGACCGGTCCGTGCACGCTCTTCAGCACGCTGTGGACGTACTCGGCGTCACTGGCCAGCCCGCGCAGCGGGTTGGCGGGAGCAATGACCGGATACCCCGCCTGCTGCAGGCGTTTGACCACTCCGTTCCAGCTGGACCCGTCGGCGAAGGCGCCGTGCACCAGCACGATGGTGGGCTTCACGCCGCCTGCGCCACCGTCCGCCGCAGCAGGTGCCGCCGGGACCGCGCACAGGGCGGCGACGGCGAATCCAGCCGCCGCGCCGTGGAGACGCCGTGCGTGGCCTCGTATGCCATGGACCGCACTCATTCTGTTCTCTCTCTCCGTCAGGCCCTACGGCAGTCAGCTTCACGCCTCCGTGGCGCCGAGCCACCTCATCCAGTGCAATCGGGTGAAATCGGTATGGCAGTCGGTGCAACCGCTGCCCGTCTTCCCCTCTGCCCGGCACTGGATCCGCTTCGCCCATGCCCGGCTGGGACACCTCTTCCGCTACCTGCCCCGGCAGTCCGCCGACAACAAGCGGCTCAACGCCCCCGGCCCGCTGATCAGCCACGTGATCGAGGCCCTGGCCCGGCAGGTGCCGACCTGGCACGGCGACCTGCGGCTGATCGACTCCATCCCGCTGCCCTGTGCCGCCTTTCGCGAGACCGTCAAACGCTCCGAGCCGGCCGGGCAGGCCGGATACGGCTACTGCCGCAGCCACTCCCGGTTCTTCCGGGGCTTTCGGCTCCACCTGGTCACCACCGCCGAAGGCATGCCCATCACCTGGTGCCTGGCCAACCCGACGGTCGGGGAGCGGGAGGTGATGGCCGCGCTGCTGGAACGCGACCGCCGCCTCGTGCTGGCCGGGCAGGTGATCCTTGCCGACAAGGGCTTCGCGGGCAAGGAGCTCGAAGCCTTCCTCGCCGATCGGCTCGGTGTTCACCTGGTGTGGCCGGACCGCAAGGACGAACCCGCCCGGCACGGGAAGATCGCCCGGGTCCGTCAGTGGATTGAGGCCGTCATCGACACCTTCAAGGGCCGGCTCAGCCTCGAACAATGCGGCGGCAGAATCCCGGCCGGGGTCTTCGCGCGGACCGCACAACGCCTCCTCGCCCTGGCCGCTGGCATCTGGCACAACTGGACCACCAACGCCAAGATCGAACGATCACTGATCGCCTATGACTCCCAATGACGTTGTCAAGCTGCCTCGGTGACGGGAGGTGTGAGTTGGTAGCACCGTCCGTCACGCAGCAGGGCCCACAGGACGTTGACTCGTCGGCGGGCCAGGGCGAGCACGGCCTGGACGTGCCGTTTGTCCTCAGCTCGTTTGCGATCGTAGAAGCGGCGGGACTCCTCGCAGCAGCGGATGCTGATCAGCGCGGAGGTGTAGAAGACCCGTCTGGACCTGCTGCGGCTGCCGCGCTTCGGAGCGGCAAACGCGGGCAGCCTCGTGTTCGGGATCGCCTTCGCGATCATGCTGCTGTCGAACGTGCTGTGGTGCCAGGAGGTCTGGCACTGGAGCGCGCTGCGCACCGGTCTCGCCCTGGCCCCGGTCCCGCCCTCTTGACCTCTACTGCCCGGTCTGACAAACCACCGCTAGGGGATGGCCAGCTCGGCCCAGATGGTCTTCCCGGACGAGGTGTACCGCGTGCCCCACCGCTGGGACACCTGGGCGACGAGGAACAGGCCGCGGCCTCCCTCGTCGTCCCGACGCGCTCGCCGCAGGTGGGGTGCGGTGTGCGCGTTGTCGGAGACCTCGCACAGCAGGCAGCGATCCCTGATCAGCCTCAGCATGACGGGCCCGGTGGCGTACCGGATGCCGTTGGTGACCAGCTCGCTCACCACGAGCGCGGCGGTGAACGACAGTTCGGACAGGCCCCAGGTCGCCAATTGGCGCTCGGTGAGTGTGCGGGCGTGAGCCACCATGGCCGGGTCGGGCGGCAGCTCCAGGTCCGCCACATGGTCGGCGTCGAGCCGCCGGGTGCGGACGAGCAGCAGCGTGGCATCGTCTGCCTGTGGTCCGGGCGGCACGGTCGACAGCGCCCGGTCACACAGCTCCTCCACTGGGCATCGTTGCCAGGTGAGCACGTGGGCCAGGCGGTCGATTCCGCTGTCGATATCGGTGCGCCGGTCCTCCACGACGCCGTCGGTGAAGAACGCCACTACGCTGCCGCTGGACAGGCTCAGCTCGACGTTCTCGTAGGGCAGGCCGCCCAACCCCAGGGGCGGTCCCGGCGCCAGCGCGGACCAGGCCACCGAGCCGCTCGCATCGGCCACGATCGGCGGGGGATGGCCCGCGCTCGCCCAGACGCACCGGCCGCTGACCGGGTCGTAGATCGCGTACAGGCAGGTCACCCCGAGCGCCTCGTCGCTCAGCCCGTCGCCTGCGTGGGGCTCCGAGTCCTGCGCGACCAGGTCGTTCAGCCGGGTGAGCAACTCTGCCGGATCCAAGTCCAGCAGGGCCAGAGTCCGTACGGTGGCGCGCAACCGGCCCATGGTCGCGGCCGCGTGCACGCCGTGGCCCACCACGTCGCCGACAGTAAGGCCCACTCTGGCACCGGACAGCGGGATCACGTCGAACCAGTCGCCGCCGACGCCCACGCGGCTGTCGGCAGGCAGGTAGCGGTACGCCACGTCGACCGCGCTCTGCTCGGGCAGGTGCTGTGGCAGCAGGCTTCGCTGCAGTACCAGGGCCGCCTCATGCTGGCTGGTGTAACGGCGGGCGTTGTCGATGCCGACGGCGGCTCGCTCGGCCAGTTCTACGGCGAGCGTCTGCTCCTCGGCGCCAAAGGGGTCGGGGTTGCTGCTGCGCCGGAAGGTGGCAAGGCCCAGGACTGCATCGCGGGTGAGCAGCGGGACGAAGAGACAGGAGTGCGAGGCCGATCCCCCCTCGCCCGGTACGTCGGGCGGGCAGGCGTCGACGACGGGGCGGCTGGTGGCCAGGCTCAGAGCCTGTGGTGACGAGGGTGGGTAGGAGACGGGACTGGTCCGGAACTCTTCCGGGGTCCGGCCGTGCATCCGCAGGAGACTGTGTCCCGGCGCCGAGCCCGTCGGCGGCTGCCGTCCCTCGATGACCGCCGGCGGCAGGTCCACCAGTACTTCGTCGGCCAGCTGCGGTACTGCCACGTCGGCAAGCTCCGCGGCTGTACGACGCACGTCCAGCGAGGCACCGATGCGCTTTCCTGCCCGCACCAGCAGCGACAGGCGTTCCTGGGCGCGGTAGCGGTCGGTGATGTCCAGGGACTCCTCGAACAGCCCCAGCGGTTCGCCTCGGGCGTCCAGCAGCCGGTGGTACGAGCAGGACCAGACGTGCTCGCGCACCGGGTCGGCGGGGGCGCGCCCGCGATAGTGCATGCCGGTGATCGGTTCCCCCGTCGTCAGCACGTGCTCCATCACCTGGTCTTCGTCCGGAGGGTGGTGGCGGGAGATGAATTCGCCTTCAGGAAAGAGATCCACGGCCGGTCGGCCGATGTACTGGGCGATCCCCGCGAGTTCCAGGTCGGTGGAGACGTTTCCCCAGACGACGCGCATATCGGTATCGAAGATCGTCAGGCCCACTTGAGACTCGGTCGCCAGTCCCTGCAGCACCGCCAGCTGCGCCTCCCAGCCGCGTAGTGCCTCCAGGTCGGCCGCGACCACGACGGTCGCAGCGAGGCCCCGGTGCGCGAGCGGGCTGAACGTCACGGCCGCGCGCAGGGTACGTCCGTCTCGACAGCAGAGGTCCAAGACGGTGCTGCGAGGCCTGTGCGCCTTGCAGAGGGCGGACGGGCGCTGCCCCGGGGTCGCTGCCAGCAGCCGGGCAGCCGACTGGCCCAGCACGTCCTCGGGTGAATGTCCGAGGAGGCGCTGGGCGGAGGATCCCCACCCGGAAATGCGGCCTTCGTCGTCCAGCACCGCGGTGGCGGCCTTGGAGAGCTCCAAGGGACTGTGGAAATCGACGTTGGCCGCCTTCGGAAAACGATCCATGACACCGCTTCCCTTCCTGCTCCCTCAGCATCCCGTGCCGCACGACGGACGACAACCGCACGCGTGACTGCCACCTGCTCACACAGGGCGACCACCGATGGTCTGCCGGACACGACGTCGTTCAGGTCCCATGTGTGGAGCCGCTGAGAGGCGAGGGAACGAGCGGTTGCGGCGGTGACCGGCACCAGCTTCTCGGTGAGGCTGAGGGGACTGCCGCGGAGGATGCCCGAGGCCGGTTTTCGAAGATCGGGTCGAACAGCGTGGCATGCTGTTGACCTTGGAGCAGGCCTTGAAACGGCTGTCCCCGGTCGGCTTTCGACTGTCTCGCCATGCTCCGGCTTGCCGCGCTCGGACTCGGCAAGGCGATGGCCGGGGGCCAGTGGTGTCGAGAGCCGGCGTGGTGTGAAGGTCTGCGGGCAGGGCCCCGCTGCCTTGCCTTCGTGCTTCGAGCCCACCGCCACCGCCCCGGCGTCCGGCCGTGTCCTGTCGGGGCGTATTCGGGAGTGGATCGGGGCGTATTCGGGAGTGGAATGGAAAGGCACGAGCGACAGGAAGGTCTATTTCGAGCCCATTGGTTCAAGGCCGTCCGCCATCGGCTGCTCGGCGACCTCAGGGAGGCTGAGGCCGAGGGTGCCGATGGAGCGGTCTCGCGGCCGCCTCCACCTCTCCCGTGCTGCGTTGGTGCTCACGCGCTGCGTTGAGGTCCGCCCTTTGGTGCCGATCAGGCGGTCTTGGCGAGCGACCCCGGCGCCGGCTCGCCGACGCTGCTGCGGGGGAAGATCAGGCCGCAGCGGTTCCGATCGTCTCCCGGCAGGTTTGTTGCTTCGCTGTCCTCCTCGGGGCCGGGTGCCGGATCTCCGCTCCGGGCCGCACTCGAGATCGTCAGCAGCATCGGACTTCGTCTGCTCGTCCGCCTGCTTGGCCGGGGTGCTTCTTGATCGCATCGACAGCAAAACCGGAACGATCAGCATGTGAATTTTCGCCGCTCCCCTTCGCGCCCACACGATCACCCACGGCTGACCGATGTGTCCATCAGTCGGTCCAGGTGTGTGCTGCCTCGGTCCGGGACGACATGGATGAAGTCAGAGCGCCCGCGGAATGGCACGAGCCGAGGCACCGAGCGGGAGGGAAAATGAGGCATGGGCAAGACGGACTCCTCCCGAGCAGGCGACGGCCGGTCAGTGGCGGGTCCCCTCACGCCGCCCAGCGGCCTGCTCGATCTGCTCAGCGTCGCTGCGGTGGTGCTGAACGCGCAGGGCCAGGTGGTCTTCTGGAGCTCGAAGGCCGAGGAACTGTTCGGCTACACCGCAGGGGAAGCGCTAGGTCAGTACGCGGCTCCGCTGACGGTCCACGAGGAGCACCGGGACGAGGTGATCAGGCTGTTCGCCGAGGTCATGGAATCCGGTACCGACTGGGCCGGGGCCTTCCCGATCCGGCACAAGGACGGCAGCACCCGCCTGGTGGAGTTCCGTAACATGCGGCTGCTGGACGACGTCGGTGGCGTCTACGCCCTCGGCCTTGCCGCGGACCAGGCAACTATGGAACGGATCGAGCGAGATGCCGCCCTGGCCATGCGTCTGGTGTCCCAGTCCCCGATCGGGCTGGCCATTCTGGACCCGGACCTGCGGTACCTGGCCGTGAATCCTGCTCTCGAACGCATCACCGGTCAGTCCGCCGCCGAGCGTCTCGGCCGGCCAGCCGGTGAGGTTCTGACCTTCCTGGACACGGACCCCGAGGCACGTCTGCGCCGTGTCCTTGAGACGGGCGAGTCGGTCGTGGACCGGCACATCGTCTGTCGTCCCCCCGCCGACCCGGACCACGAGCATGCCTGGTCCGTCTCGTACTACCGGCTGGAGGATTCCGGTGGGAGGGTGCTGGGCCTGGCCTACTCCGTCATCGACGTCACTGAGCGTCATCGAGCCGCTGCAGAGGCGACACAGGCCCGGCAACGGCTGGCGCTGATCGCCGAGGCCTCCGCCTGTGTGGGTACCACCCTCGATCTGGAGACGACAGCGCGCGAGCTTGCCGACGTCGTCGTACCGGTCCTGGCCGATGTGGCCGCTGTGGACGTACTCGACAGCGCGCTCGACGGTCGGACCGCACCATATGAGGGCCCGGCCTTCCGCGCCCTCGCCGTCAGCGCGGCCTACCCCACCGAGGCGGCCCGCGCGGCCGACCCGCCGGAGGGACTCGCCACCTACGACATCGACCGCCTGATCACCCAGTGCGTGCGTACTCGCCGACCGGTTCTGGTGCCCCACACCACTCGTCGGGATCTGGAGCGCATCGCCCGCCATGGCACGGCTGCCTCCCTCCTCGAGGCCGCCGGCGTGCACTCCTACCTGGCTGTGCCGCTCATAGCCCGGGGCGAAGTCCTGGGCGTCCTTGACCTCATACGCACCCGGAACCCTGCGCCTTTCGACGACGACGACGCGTTCCTCGCCTGGGAGTTGGCCGCCCGAGCCGCGGTCTGCATTGACAATGCCCGCGGATACCAGGCACAGCGCCATGCGGCCCTCACCCTCCAGCGCAGTCTGCTTCCCGAACTCCCGTCGCACCTGCCGGGCTTGGAGGTTGCCTGCCGTTATCAGCCCGCCGGCGCCACGAGTGAGATCGGCGGCGACTGGTACGACGCTATACCTCTCCCGGGGGACAAAACCGCCTTGGTCGTCGGGGACGTCATGGGCAGCGGCATAAATGCCGCCGCCACCATGGGGCAACTCCGCAGCGCTGCCCGAGCCTTCGCCGAACTCGACCTCGCCCCCGCCGAGGTCCTGCATCACCTGGATCACCTGACCGAAGGTGTGGAGCAGACCATCACCACCTGCATCTACTGCGTCTACGATCCTCACCAAGACCAGTGCGAGATCTGCCTCGCCGGCCACCTGCCCCCGGTGCTGCTGCGTGTCGGCCACGCAGCCCAGCTGCTCGACCTTCCCACCGGGGCACCGCTGGGCGTCGGCGGGGTCCCTTTCGAGGCCACCACCATCGCCTTGCGCCCCGGCGACGAGCTGGCCCTCTACACCGATGGCCTGGTCGAAATCCGAAGCGAACCCATCGATGCGCGCCTGGACAACCTCCTCGACGCCTTCACCGCGACAGGTGGCCACGAACTGGAAGACACCTGCGACCGCATCCTGGAAATTCTGCAGTCGCCCGGTGGTGAGGACGACATCGCGCTGCTCATCGCCCGAGCCCAGCCCTGAGCAATCACAGGGAGGGCTCACTGCCTGGGTGGTGACCTCTGCTGTCGCCTGTCGCGGAGGCTTTGGGCCGACCGGCTCACAACTCGTCGGGCTGCCTGGTCCTGCATGACGGCACGGAACTGCGCGTGACAGAAGTCAGCAGGCTCGACCTGAACGCCGATCTGGCGTTCCTGTCGGCATGCAGCACGGCCCGGGGCGGCTACGTCGTCCCGGACGAGGCCATCACCGTCGCCTCCGCGTTCCTCCTGGCCGGCTACCGCAACGTCGTAGGCACCCTGTGGCCCCTCTACGGTGAACGTTTGGCAGTCGCGCCACCATGGGACGATCAGCAGGAGCTGCAGGAGTTCGGGCAGACCGATCGCAACGAGCGCCGCACCTCCTTCGGAGTCCGCGTACAAGACAGGACGTTCCTCACCACCTTCGCCGCAGAAGAAGAAGGTGCCCCCGGCGCCGTCGCCGGCGAATCCCTCCAGCGCCGCGCCCGAGGCGAGGTGGACATCCTCGACATGGTCGCCTCGGTCCAGGTCGAAATCACCCGGCCAAGCGAGGAAACGGGCGGCTTCGTCCTGCTCGCGAACGGCAGTGATCAACGATTTCATGCGCGGGACCTTACGCCCGCCCGTTGACAAGCGTCATTGGCGGTCGCGCGGCAGGTTCCCGCGTACCACGCGGCTGACCCGGCGACCGTGACCGTCTTTGCGCGCACCGTCTACGCGGCGTGGCAGGACTGGGAGCATACGCGCCCGCTGCCTCACCGTGCTGCGCTCACTGCTGCGGCCCGAGACTGGGCAGCATGCCGTGAGGCCGGGTCCACAATCCGCACGCCCTGAACCGGGGCTTCGGGCGCCCTGTGCGTCAGTAGACGGACAGGCCGTGGATGGCGAGGACTTCCTGGATGGGCTGGTAGTAGGTGGTCCCGCCGGTGGCGCAGTTGCCGGAACCGCCGGAGAGGATGCCGATGACCTTGTCGCCGGCGTAGAGCGGGCCGCCGCTGTCGCCGGGCTCGGCGCAGATGTTGGTCTGGATGAGTCCGTAGACGGTGGTGCCGCCGCCGTAGTTGACGGTTGCGTTCAGCGCGGTGACCCTGCCGCAGTGGACACCGGTGGTCGCGCCGCGGCGGCAGACGCTCTGGCCGACGTAGGCGGTCGCGGTGCCGGTGACGTCGATGGTTCCGATCGTGCCGGGGTGCGGCACGGCCGCGTTGGCGTAGCGTACGACGCCGAAGTCGTCGCCCGGGAAGCTGCTGCTGGTGGTGGGGCCGATCGCGGTGGTCTGGGCGGAACTGGTGTACCAGGTGGACGTGGTGTCCGTGCAGTGCCCGGCGGTGACGAAGTAGTACGTGGTTCCGCTGCGCACGTTGACCCCCGCCGAGCAGCGCAGGCCGGAGGCGTAGACGCCGTCGCCGCCCGACACGAGGGTGCGGAGCCTGCCGTCCTGCCGTTCGAGGGTCATACCACCGGCGAAACGCGCGGCGACCTGTCGGAGCCGGGCGAGACCGGTGTCCGTCACCGTGGAGTCGGCGTGGACCCGCAGTGTCCCGCTGCGCTGGTCCACGGCCCAGGCCGTCCCGGCGATCCCCAGGGCCTCGACGGCCGAGGCGGCGCGTGCCGCTGCGTGGGGTGAGGCCTGCGTCGCGGGTGCCGTCACTGCGTCGGCCTCAGGCGCGGCGGCCGCGCCCGTTGCGGACACGGCGAGGAAGGTCACGACGAGCAGGCTCAGTGCGCGGGCGGTCGGCCGGAAACGTCCCATGGTGGTACGGCGTGCTCTCATCGCCCACAACTCCCCGAAGACCGTCGAAGGGTTGGCCAGGTGTGCTGGGTTTCGGTGCGGTGATGCCGGTGTGATGCAGCGTGTCTGCGCCGACCGTTGGAAACGGCGGCGCCCATTGTGCCGGGTCGCCGCAGGCGGCGGTAGGTCGACTTCAGGCCGTGAGCCCGCGCGGGATCACACGCTGGACCCTGGTACATGGCGGTCCCTGCCAACGCGATAAGCAGAGGACTACAGCAAGCCCAACACCCTTCAGAAGCGGAGGACTTAGTGGTCTGCGTCGTAAGTCCTTCGGGGGTTGACTTCGGAGCCGGTCGTGGGTGTGTGCGCTGTCAGCTGTCAGCTGTCAGCTGTCAGCTGTCAGCTGTCAGCTGTCGAAGGCGGTGAGGTGGAGGTGGCAGGCGGTGTCGAGGGCGTCCTCCGGGGTGCCGCTGCCACTGCCGGTGGGCAGGAGGGCGTCCTGGTAGCGGTCGCTGGCCGGGTCGTGCAGGGCGAAGCCCCAACGGCTGGCGGTGCCGTGGTAGCGCAGGCGCATCAGCTTGACGCTCTGGCCGTAGGCCAGTTCGCCGTCCACGTAGGCGTACTGGCCCCGATGGCGGACGCGCAGGCCGGCCAGCTGCGGCCAAGCGGCCTTGGCGCGCATGTTCAGATACAGCTCGAGTTGGAGCCGGGCATGTTCCGAGGGCGTTGGCACAGCGGACATCCTGCCGGAGGGTCGGCGATCGGGGGCGGGCAGGATACGGCCTGTCGTGATCCACTTCTCGTGATCGGCTTGCCCGCCTTGCCCGTTGCCCCTGCCCGCCCGATAACCCTGACCGCCTCCGAGCGCAAGCGGCTCAAGACGATGGCCTACGGCCACAAGACCGAGCACCGGCTCCGTCAGCGCGCCCAGGTCGTCCTGCACGCGGCCCGGGGCCGCCCCAACGCCCGCATCGCCCGCGAGATGGGGCTGCACCTGGACACCGTCCGCACCTGGCGCGGCCGATTCGCCGAGCACCGGCTGCCCGCCCTGTCCGACCGCAAGCGCTCCGGGCGTCCCGCCTCCTTCACACCGCTGCAGACCGCCCAGGTCAAGGCCCTGGCCTGCCAACTGCCCGCCGAGAGCGGCACACCGCTCTCGCGCTGGTCGGCCCCGGAGCTGGCCCGCGAGGTCGTCGGCCGCGCCATCGCCGGCGCGATCTCCGCCTCCACCGTGCGGCGCTGGCTCAAGCAGGACGCGCTCAAGCCCTGGCAGTACCAGTCCTGGATCTTCATCACCGACCCTGCCTTCCGGTCCAGGGCCGAGCGCGTGCTCGACCTCTATGCCCGCATCTGGAACGGCGAAGCGCTTTGCGCGGACGAGTACGTGATCAGCGCGGATGAGAAGACCTCCATCCAGGCCCGCTGCCGCTGCCACCCCGCCCTGGCCCCGGGCAGGCCAGGGCGATGCGGGTGAACCACACCTACGGCCGCGGTGGCGCCCTGGCCTACCTGGCCGCCTACGACGTCCACCACGCGAAGACTTTCGGCCGCTGCGAGCCGAGAACCGGCATCGCCCCGTTCATGGCCCTGGTCGACCAGGTCATGACCCAAGAGCCCTACGCCAGCGCGAAACGTGTGTTCTGGGTCGTGGACAACGGCTCCTCCCACCGCGGCAAGAAGGCCGCCGACCGGCTGACCGCCGCCTACCCGAACACGGTCCTCGTCCACACCCCGGTCCACGCCTCCTGGTTAAACCAGGTGGAGATCTACTTCTCCGTTGTGCAGCGCAAGGTCGTGACACCCAACGACTTCACCGACCTCAACGAGGTCGCGGACCGGCTCCGAGCCTTCGAAGACCGCTACAACGCCACGGCACAGCCGTTCCAGTGGAGATTCACCACCTCCGACCTGGACGATCTCCTGGCCAGGCTCGACCGGCACACCGCCGATCACCCAGAAGAATCCTCCGCCGCCCCGGCAACATGATCAACCCCCGAAGGACTTACGACGCAGACCACTTAGTGCGGTTTCCGCCCCGCTCCCCGTCCGGCTGGACCATGGCCGTGTTCGGCGCCCTCGCCGCAGCCCTGGACGTCGTGGGGCTGACTGCGCCGGACGTCCTCCTCACCGCCATGGGCTTTACGGCCCAGAGGGGGTCCCGGCGCACGGAGGGAGACCACACCCTGGTCTTCGTGACCGCCTCCTCCATGGCGGCGGTCAACATGGGCGTGTACTACGTGCTGGCCGCTCTCTCGGACTGGAAGGCGTTCTTCCGCTGGACCGTCCCCTTCCGGCTGCTGACGTGCACGGTCTTCACGCTCGCGGTGATCGGCGGACGCGCCCCTTCAGGCTTCCTTGGCGTCGGCCTGTGGGAGGGACTCGGCGCGCTGCTCACCGGCGCGGCTCTCCGCTACGAGGCACAGCGCACCCCCGCTGCCGACGGGGCCGACGCCTGAAGCCCGCGCGAGCGAGCAGCACGGCGCCGGCCTCGTAGGGTGCTGCCGGATGCGTGGACGCTAGGCGCCCTTGGGCGCCGCCTGCTGCACCACGTCGAAGGACCACAGGGTGGACCCGCTGGCCGCCGGCCGCGCTCGCCGCCCTCCCCGCCACCGCCCTGATGGGCTGCCTTCATCGGACCCTCCATCCACCTTGCTTTCGGGCAGGGTGCCCGGTCCTTCAGGACTTTGTTGGCGGATTCGGTTGATCAGGCGGCCAGTTCCAGCCCGAGGCGGGCGAATCGGCTGATGTGGGTGGTGCCGATGGGGGTGCCGGTCCACCAGGTGTTCAGGCGGTGGAGGTTGAGTCCGGCGGCGGTCAGGACGTGGCCGAGGTGGGTCTTGCGTAATCCACGGTAGGGCGTGGTGCGTGTCCGGGTCACCCGGACGGCCTGGGAGATGGTGCCTTCGACCCCGGCTAGTGTGCCGTAGGCGGCCTGCCACTCGTCGGTCTGCTGCTCGCATCGGCGCTGGTCGAGGGCTTCCTGCTGGGGCTGGGTGAGCAGGGTCAGGCTGCGGCCCCACTTGCTCTTGGCGCTGGTGCACGCTGCGCGCACCGGGCAGGCGTCGCAGTCGGTCTTGGCGAAGTGGACCCGGATGATCTCGGTGCCGGTGGGTTTGCGCTGCTCGGACCAGCTGACACTGCGCTGCCCTCGAGGGCAGATGACGGTGCGGGCCGGCCAGTCGACAGTGAAGGCGTCCTGTCCCAGGCCGTCCCCGGCCCGGCCCTGGGCGGTGGTGTCGGCGAAGACCGGCCCCATCAGCTCGATGTCCTGCCCGGCCGCGGTCACCAGCAGTGCGGCGGAGGTGTAGCCGGAGTCGACCAGATGGACTGCGGGCAGCAGGCCGCGTGCGGCCAGAGCACGGTGGACGGGCTCGGTGATCTCCACGTCGGGAACAGTGGCGTCGGTGGTGGCCACGTTCGTGATCAGGTGCGGAGCATCCGACTCGCAGGTCTCGGTGAAGTGGACCTTGTAGCCGTCCCAGCCCGCGCCGCGCTTGACGCTGTAGCGGGTGTCGGCGTCGTAGGGGCTGGACAGCCTCAGCCTGCCCGGCGGGAGGTCCTTGCCCTCCCGCCAGCGCACCCCCTTGTCGTCGCGGTGGTACTGCTGCACCCACGCGGCCCGCAGGACCTGCACCGCCTCCATGTGACGCAGCCAGCCGGGCGCGTCGGGCGCATAGGCAGCTTCCAGCAGCGCGAATCCGTCCTGTCCCACGCTCAGCGCCCACTGCTGCCGCGCATCGGCCCCTTTGGGGAAGCGGAAGGAGTCGATGCGCTTGCCGTAGCGCTCGAACCACTCCGGGACGGCGATCTGCCGCAACCAGCCGGGCGCCGCGGCCGCCAGCGTCTCCAGCGCGGCGCGCAGGGTCTCGCCCACGAACTCCATCCGGTTCAGGGTCCGCACCTGGGCCAGCACATGCGTGGAGTCGGTGCGCTGGCGGCCTCCCGCCCGCAGTAGCCCTAACTCACCCACCCGTTCCAGCAGCCGGTTAAGGACCAGCTCCTCCAGCCCGTGCGAGATCAGCCGGTCCCGGAACTCGCTGAGCACCGAGAAATCGAACCCGGGATCGTCCAGCTCCAGGCCGAGCGCGTACTTGACGTCGATCCGCCCACGCACCGCATCCGCGGCCTGCCGGTCCGTCAGCCCTTCCGCAAACTGCAGCACGCTGACCATCGCCAGTTGCCCCGGCGACCATGCCGGGCCGCCCCGGCACGGAAACGCCGAAGCGAACTGTTCGTCTTCAAACAGCGGACCGAGCTCGTCCCGGATCCGCATTGCCAGGCAACCCTTGCGGAACGCGGCCCGCGCCACCCGCGCGGTGGCCTCCGGGACGGACGGTGCGGGCACAGGGCGCAGCGACATCGCAGCCCTCCCTTGCCTCCCCGCGAGATGAGACCGAACCCTGCCAGACTGCCCGACCAAACAAGATCGCCAAGGGCGAATCCGCCAACAAAGTCCTTCAGGGCCGGGATGAATGCCCGCTCCCGCGTAGCGGGGCAGGGGAAGCAGAATCGCCGCCAGGGCGATTCTGCGTTCCGGAAGGTACGGCGCTGAGGGCGACCTCAAGCAGGTGCAGAATCTCGGCGTTGAGGGACCGCCGGTCGGTGACCGCCTGGTCGGTCAGTTGTTGGTGGAGGTCTTCGGGGATACGGAGCGTGGACTTGATCATGCCGCTACTGTGGCGGCATGGCAAAGTTCCGTATGTACCCGACGCGTGCGCAGGAAGAGCAGATGCTCTTGCACTGCGCGCACGCACGGTATGTGTGGAACCTCGCCGTCGAGCAGCACTCGCACTGGCGCAGGTGGCGCAAGTCCGCACCTGCTTTCGCCGAGCAGTGCCGCCAGCTCACCGAGGCCCGGCGTGACAACGAATGGCTGCGTGCTGGCAACGCGGATGTGCAGCAGCAGGCCCTGAAGGACTTCACCAAGGCCAAGAACGCCAAGTTCACCTCCGACTTCGGTGAGCCGACCTGGCGCAAGAAGTACGTGCACGAAGGCTTCCGGGTCATCGGTACCGATCGGCTGCCGGAGTTCGAGTCGGACGGGTCGCCGAGGCAGAACGCCAAGGGCAAGCAGGTCATGGGCCGCTCGGTGGTAGTACAAAAACTCAACCGGCGCTGGGCTCAGGTGAAGGTGCCTGGTTGCAGCTGGGTCCGGTTCCGACTCAGCCGCAAGGGCAACGGTTCCGGGCTGCCGCAGGCGAAGACATTCCGGGTCACCTTCCGTAACGATCAGTGGCATGTCGCGTTTGCGGTCATCCCCGAACCGATCGACGCACCCGGCACGGGCGAGGTCATCGGCATTGACCGGGGCGTGAAGATCACCGCAGCGCTCTCGGACGGGCGGAAGCTGAACTGCCCGCAGCTCACCGTCAAGGAACGGGCGCAGATCCGCAAGCACCAGCGCCGCGCAGCCCGCGCGCCCAAGAACAGTCCGGAGAAGACCGCCGGGTATGCGAAGGTCGCCAAGCTCAAGGCACGTGAGGCAAACCGGCGCAAGGACTGGTGCGACAAGACCTCAACGATGCTCGCCCGCACCTATGACTTGGTACGGTTCGAGAAGCTGAACATCAAGAACATGACCCGCTCGGCCAAGGGCACCGTGCAGGAGCCGGGTAAACGAGTCGCCCAGAAGCGGGCTCTCAACCGGGCTGTCCTCGCCCAGGGCTGGGGCCTGCTACGGCAGCGCACCGAGCACAAGGCTCCCGGCCGGGTCGAGGACGTACCCGCCCCGTACACCTCCCTGCGATGCAGCGCCTGCGGATGGATCGACAAGAACTCGCGCAAGAGCCAAGCCGAGTTCCGGTGCACCGAGTGCGGCTTCACCTGCAACGCAGATGAGAACGCAGCAACCAACGTCGCGGTAGGACAGAGCGGGATTCCCCGCCCCCGGCGCTCAGCCGGTACCGGAGGGGTGACAACGGCCACCGGCCGTTCGAGCGCCCGTGAACCTCAGCCCACCTGGGTTGGAATCCCCCTCTTTTGAGAGGGGGAGGATGTCAAGTATGGAAGGACTCCTCGTCGCGCCAGCGCGTGTAGACGAGGTAGTTGTCGGTGCCCTCGACGGGCCGCAGGAGTTCGAACCACTCGAACCCGTCAGAGCTCTCCACGGCGTGCGCACGGGAGGCGAAGCGCTTCTCCAGCGTCTCGCGCTGCTCGGC
The DNA here is from genome assembly GCF_004187715.1 of Streptomyces sp. F001. Lineage (GTDB taxonomy): Bacteria > Actinomycetota > Actinomycetes > Streptomycetales > Streptomycetaceae > Streptomyces > Streptomyces flavusporus. The sequence goes on from NZ_QZWF01000002.1 coordinate 985,017, forward strand.
GGGGACGGTCAGTACGTTGATCTTGACCACGCTCATGCTCCTCATCCTGCCGCACGGCAGCCGGCAGACGGGCGCCGCCCCGCACCCGGGGAGTCGTCGGCCGACGATGCGCCGCTCGGGCTCACACCTCTTCGGCGAGCAGCTCGCCCAGCGGCTCGCCCGCTCCCCAACGCCGTAACGCGGAGCCGTCGAGCAGGCAGGTCTTGCCCTCTCGTCGCGCCCATCGCATGTCGCGGGCCGCGAAGGTACCCCGGTGAACGACAAGGCGGAGGCCCTCCTCGTCCGGCTTCCCGCGGCGCGTGGGGGGATGGGGCGGGTCCTCGTCGGGCAGGGGCTCGGCCACCGGCCGAAAGGCCACGTCCAGGTGACGGCCGTCGGTGTTTCGCGCGCACACGCGCGGCCGGTCGGGCGCGGGCATCAGCCGCACCCGCCACCCGTCCCGGCGCAGCATCCGCGCCACGGCCAGCGCGAGGTCCTCGGTGTCGAGTTCGAGAAGCTCGTCCGGCGTGTAGTACCCGAGACGCCGACGAGCACCCGGACGCCGACGGCGCACCCAGAGCGTGACGGCGCAGCCGGTGACCATGGCACCGGCGAGCGGGACCGCGATCCCCGCGGCACGGTAGCCCCAGGAGAGCAGCGCGACCAGGGAGCACACCGCCGCCACCACGAGCACGAGCGTCGGCAGTACATCGCGGAACCGGGGCCCGTACAGTCCGCGGGCTCGCAGCAGGCGCACGGTCTGCCGCCGCCGCGCACGACGTGACTCGAAGGTGCCGGACGTCCACGACAAGCGCGCCACAGTGTCAGCCCCCAAGCCATCCCCGATGCCACCGCGATGTGACTACCCAGTGCGCGGCCAAGTGCCGTATCAATGGCGGGAATTCGGCCATCAGAGCCCGCGCACGGAAGCACGCGGGGGTGCATGCGGGGGTGCCAGCAGCGAGGGTGATGCCCGCGGGTGGCCCGTGCCCTACGCGGCGGGGCGGAGGCGGAGCGGCCGGCCGGTGTCGGGCCCATGGAGGCGGTCGGGTCGCCCGCCCCTGCGTCAGCCCCCGCTGCTCTCCCGCACGATGACCTGATGCCCGGCCACATGATCCTGCAACGGCCCCCCGTCCGGATCGTCGATCCGCTCCAGCAGCAGGGACACCGCTGCACGCGCGATCTCTTGCTTGTCCGGTGCGACGGTCGTCAGCGAGGGTACGCTGAAGCGGGAAGCCTCGATGTCGTCGAAGCCGACCACGTCGAGGTCGTCGGGCACCGAACGGCCCAGCTCGTGCAGGGCGCGCAGGGCGCCCAGCGCCATGTGATCGTTGAGGCACAGCAGCGCGTCCGGGGGAGTGGCCCGCTCCATGAGCGCCGTCGCGGCCCGGGCCCCGTCCTGCCAGTGATACGCCTCCACCGGCACCACCAGTCCGGCGTCGAAGGGCAGACCGGCCGCCTTGAGCGCCTCGCGGTAGCCGTCGGTGCGCAGTCGGTCGGTGCCCTGGCGGCCGCGGACGGCGCCGCCGATCACGGCGATGCGGCGCCGCCCCCGGGCGAGCAGGTGTTCGGTGGCGTCCCGGGCCGCCCTGGTGTTGTCGATGCCGACGTGGTCGGTGCTGCCCTCGACGGAGCGCTCGCCGAGCAGGACCACGGGCAGCCTGCGGTCACGGGTGGCGAGGTCGTGGGGGAGCAGGGCCAGCGGGCTGAGGATCAGACCGTCGGAGAACTGGGTGTCGAAGCCGCGCAGCGCGGCCAGTTCGCGTTGGCGCACGGCTCCGGTCTGGTGGAGCAGGACGGTGCGGCCGCGCCGGTCGGCCTCGGCCATGACGTGCTTGGCCAGCTCGGAGAAGTAGGCGACGTCGAGTTCCGGCACGACCAGGGTGATCATGCCGGTCCGGCCCTGCCGTAGCTGACGGCCCGCGATGTTGACCCGGTAGCCCAGCGCGTCGATCGCCTCGCGCACGGCGGCGCGGGTCTGCTCCGAGACGTGCTCGAAGTCGTTGATCACGTTGGAGACGGTCTTGGGGGAGACCCCGGCGTACTCCGCCACGTCCTTGAGTCTTGGTCTGGCCGCCACGCTGTCCCCATCCTTTCGGTCGACGTGATCGTACCGACCCCGAGAAAGCGGTTTTCCTGCCGGATCAGTCTCTGCACAGGTGTTTACATCGATGTAAATCTCATGGTGACATGAGCCTCGCACCGACCGGCACTCTCGATGCAAGGAGCACCATGTCCGTCCCGCACCTCCCGGACCCGCCCCGCCCCGAACACCCCAGGCCGCAGTTCGTCCGTGAGGCCTGGCTCAACCTCAACGGCGAGTGGCAGTTCGAGATTGACCGCTCGGACACCGGCCTGGAGCGCGGCCTGCCCGCACGCGACCTCACCGGCACGATCGTCGTCCCCTTCTGCCCCGAGTCGGTGCTGTCCGGGGTCGGGGAGACCGACTTCCTGGAGGCCGTCTGGTACCGCAGAACGGTCACCGTGCCCGCCGACTGGTCCGACGCCCGCGTTCTGCTGCACTTCGGGGCGGTCGACCACGACACCACGGTCTGGGCCAACGGCAGCGAAGTCGCCCGGCACCGCGGCGGTTTCACGCCCTTCACCGCCGACCTCGGCGACATCGCCGTACCCGGCGAGGAGCTGACGATCGTCGTACGGGCCCGGGACAGCCGCCACGGCGTCCAGGCGCGCGGCAAGCAGGCCACCTGGTACGCCAACTCCCACTGCCACTACACCCGTACCACCGGCATCTGGCAGACCGTGTGGCTGGAGGCCGTACCGCGCACCGTCGCCCTCAAGCGCCCGCGCATCACCCCCGACCTGGCCTCCGACTCCTTCTTCCTGGAACTGCCGCTGACCGCCAACGCGCCCGGCCACCGCGTCCGCGCCACGCTCTCCGACGGCCAGGGGGACATCACCGCCGCCGAGGCCCGCGCGGACCTCGACCTGTGCCCCAGGCTCGTCCTGCCGCTGCCCGCCGACCGCCTGCGCGTCTGGTCCCCGCAGGATCCCCACCTGTACGACCTGACCCTGGAAGTCCTCGACGTCGACGGGGCGGTCGTCGACGCGGCACGCTCCTACGCCGGACTGCGCTCGGTTGCCGTCCACGGCAAGCGGCTGCTGCTCAACGGCACCCCCGTCTTCCAGCGCCTCGTCCTCGACCAGGGCTACTACCCGGACGGCCTGATGACGGCCCCGAGCGACGCCGACCTGGTCCGGGACATCGAACTGGGCCTGCGCGCCGGCTTCAACGGCGCCCGCCTGCACCAGAAGGTCTTCGAGGAGCGCTACCTCTACCACGCCGACCGGCTCGGCTACCTGGTCTGGGGCGAGTTCGGCGACTGGGGCTGCGAGGTCGGCGTCCGCGACGACAACCAGCGTCCCGACGCCAATTACGTCACGCAGTGGCTGGAGACCCTGGAGCGCGACTACTCCCACCCGTCGATCGTCGGCTGGTGCCCGCTGAACGAGACGTACCAGCCCCTGCACGACCGCATCACCCAACTCGACGACGTCACCCGGGCGATGTTTCTGGCCACCAAGCAGGCCGACCCGACCCGCCCGGTGATCGACGCCTCCGGCTACGCGCACCGGGTGGCGGAGACCGACGTGTACGACTCCCATTGCTACGAGCAGGACCCGACCGCCTTCGCCAAGACGATGGACGGCCTGGCGCAGGACCGGCCCTACACCAACCGGGGCCCGGACGGACGGCCCTGGTCGGTGCCCTACCGCGGACAGCCGTACTTCTGCAGCGAGTTCGGCGGCATCTGGTGGGACCCGCAGGCGGCGGCCGCGGCGGGCAACGAGCCGGACACCTCCTGGGGGTACGGCGAACGGCCGTGCAGCGCCGAGGAGTTCATCGACCGCTTCGCCGGCCTGACCGGCGTACTGCTGGAGGACCCGGACATGTTCGGCTACTGCTACACCCAGCTCACCGACGTCTTCCAGGAACGCAACGGCGTCTACCGCTTCGACCGCACCGACAAGGTCGACACCGCGCGGCTGCGGGACGCCCAGCTGCGCCCGGCAGCATTCGAACAGGCGCCGTAGCCCCACCGACCCCACTGCGGAAGCAGTGAACCCTGCCCGTCAATTACATCGATGTAAAACCGACGGCGGCGGCAGAGGGCGAGGCCCACGCCCACCCCCCTCCCGTCGCCCGGGGAAGGAGCCCCATGACCGGCCTGCCCGCACCAGTCGGTCGCCCCGGACCGACCAGGCGCCGCCTGCTCACGAGCGCCCTCGCCTCTGGGGCCGCGGTCCTCGGTGCCGGCGCGCTCAGCGGCTGCGGATCCGCACTCGCCGCCGACGAGTCGACCGTGCGCCTCTGGGACCTGTTCAGCGGGGCCGACGGCGGCCTGCTCAACGACATGGTGCGCACCGCGCGCCCCGACATGCCCGGAACCCGCGTCGAGCGCACCGTCCTGGAGTGGGGCACCCCGTACTACACCAAGCTCGCCATGGCCTCCGCGGGCGGCCGGGGCCCGGACGTGGCCGTCGCCCACATGTCCCGCCTGGCCGGATACGCGCCCACCGGCCTGCTGGACCCGTGGGACCTGGACGCCCTGGCGGAACACGGCGTCGGCCAGGGCGATTTCGCCGACGCGGTGTGGTCCCGCACCCAGTTCGACGGCAAGACCTACGCCATTCCGCTCGACACCCACCCCTTCATCGTGTTCTTCCACCCCGAACCGGCCGCCAAGGCAGGCCTGTTGACCAAAGGCGGCGCACTGGACACACAGGCCTTCAACTCACCCGCGAACTTCCTGGCCGCCGGAAAGGAACTCGCGAAGGCCTCCGGCAAACAGGGCATCGCTTTCGGCTACGTCACCGACAGCGCCCAGGGCTGGCGCCTGTTCTACGGCCTGTACCGGCAGACCGGCGGAGCCTTCCGTCTGCCCGAGGGCGGCCCCGCCGAGGTCGACGTGGACCGCATGGCGGAGGTGATCGCCTTCATGACCCAGCTCGTCGACGGCACGGTCAACCCCCGCCGGCTGGACTACGCGGCGGCCATCGCCGCCTTCGCCAACCGGCAGACAGCGATGATCCTTTCGGGGGAGTGGGAGCTCGGCACCTTCCGCGCCGCGGACGAGAACGTCTCAGCGGCGCCTTTCCCCACGGTGTTCGGCACACCCGCCGTGTACGCCGACTCCCACGCCTTCGTCCTCCCGCACCACCCCGACCCCGACGCCGAGCACCGCCGCCGCACCCACCGCGCGGTCGCCGCCCTTCTCAAAGCGGGCCAGATCTGGGCCACCGCCGGGCACATCCCGTCCTACCGGCCCGTGACCCGCACGACGGAGTACGAGCGTCTGAAGCCGCAGGCGCACTACGTGCAGGCGCAGAGCCACGTCGTGCTCGACCCGGCCGTCTGGTTCGCCGGCGCCGGATCCGACTTCCAGAACGCTATGTCCCAAGTCCTCCAGCAGGCCCTCCTCGACGGCCTCGCGCCCGACCGCGCGGCGCGCGCCATGGTGCGGCGCCTGAACACCTTCCTCTCCAAGCCCAGCCCGGCCTGACCCCGGCTGCGAACGACCCGCGCAGGAGGCACAACGATGTCCTCTCCCCACGCCTCGCCCCGCACTGGGGCCCTGTCGGTACGCCGGCTGCTGCCACCCGGCCTGCTCTTCGCCCTCCCCTTCCTCACCCTCTTCGCCGTCTTCATGCTCTGGCCGCTGGGCCAGGGACTGTGGATGAGCCTGACCGACCAGTCCCTGTCCGCCCACGACCCCTCCTACGTCGGCCTCGACAACTTCACCGAAGCCCTCAAGGACGCGGAGATGTGGCGCGCCCTCGGCCACACCGTGTGGTTCACCGTCCTGTCGACCGTCCCGCTCGTCGCCGTCGCCCTCGGCATGGCCCTGCTCGTCCACACCGGCCTGCCCGGCCAGTGGGTGTGGCGGCTGGCGTTCTTCGCCCCCTACCTGTTGCCCGTCGGCGTCGTCAGCCTGCTGTGGATCTGGCTGTACCAGCCCGACCTCGGCCTGTACAACCACCTTCTCGACCTGCTCGGCCTCGACCAAGTGGCCTGGCTCAGCGACGAGTCGGTCGCCATGTGGGCGATCGTCCTGACCACCCTGTGGTGGACCGTCGGCTTCAACTTCCTGCTCTACCTGGCCGCGTTGCAGTCGATCCCGGACCATCTGTACGAGGCGGCCGCCATCGACGGCGCCGGGGCCTGGCGGCGCCTGTGGTCGGTCACCCTGCCCCAGCTCAGCCGCATCACCATGGTCATCACGGTCCTTCAGATCCTGGCCTCACTGAAGGTGTTCGACCAGGTGTACCTGCTGACCAAGGGTGGCCCCAACAACTCCACACGCCCGGTGATCGAGTACGTGTACGACATCGGCTTCACGGGCTATCGGCTCGGCTACGCCTCGGCGATCAGCTACATCTTCTTCGCCCTCGTCATCCTCGCCTCCGCCGCCCAGTACACCGCCCTCCGCCGCCGGGAGAAGTGACATGACCTCCACCGAACTGCCCGTCCGCCCTGCCCCTCAAGTCACCGGCGGCATAAGGGATCTGACGGCCCGGCGCCGCGCACCACGAGGGCGTACGCACCTCAGCCTCGGGGAGGGCAGAACCTCCCGCCTGCTGGCCCTGGCCGCGCTCACCGTGATGGCCGTGGTGTGGCTGCTGCCCATGGCGTGGGCGCTGCTGACCGCCTTCAAGACCGAGCAGGACGCGAGCGACCCCGACCACTGGTTCTGGCCCCCGGACGGACTGACCTTCGACGGCTTCAGCACCGTCTGGAAGCGCGGGGACCTGCCGCTGTGGATGCTCAACAGCTTCCTCATCTCGGCCGCCGTCACCGTGATCACGGTGCTGGTCTCGGCGATGGCCGGATACGCCTTCTCCCGCACCCACTTCGCCGGCCGGCGCCGGCTCTTCGCCCTCACCGTGGCCGCCGTCCTCGTCCCGCCCCAGCTGCTCATCGTGCCGTGGTTCCAGCAGATGCTCAGCCTGCACCTGCTCGACACCTATGCCGCGGTGATCCTGCCGCAGACCGTGGCACCGGTGATGGTGTTCATCCTGAAGAAGCACTTCGACTCGCTGCCCAAGGAGCTGGAGGAGGCGGCACGCATCGACGGGGCCGGCCACTGGCGCGTCTTCTGGTCGGTACTGCTCCCGCTGTCCCGTCCGATGCTCGCCGCCGTCGCGATCTTCGTGTTCATCGGCGCGTGGAACAACTTCCTGTGGCCGTTCGTGTCGACGTCCGACCCGGCCCTGATGACCCTGCCGGTCGGCATCACCTCCGTGAAGGACGCCTACGGCATCCAGTACGCCCAGTCCATGGCCTCCGCAGTTCTGGCCGCCCTGCCCCTCGTCGTGGTCTTCATGTTCTTCCAGCGGCACATCGTGAAGTCCGTGGCGACGACCGGTCTCGGCGGCCAGTGAGTACCTGTCGCCGTTCTTTTACATCGATGTGAGGAGTCATTCGTGCGTACCCGCCCTCGCAGTACCCTCCTGGCAGTCCTCCTGGCCCTCCTGCTCGGCCTCGCCGTCGTCCCGTCGTCGACCGCCGCACCCAAGCCGAAGGCTGCCGCGACGGGGACGTTCCGCAACCCGCTCAACCCCGGGCCCGACCCGTACATGACGCACTTCAAGGGCAACTACTACCTCACCACCACCCAGGGCGGCAGCATCCGCATGTGGCGCTCGCCCTCGCTGAGCACTCTGCTCACCGCAGATCCGGTGACCGTCTGGACGGACACCGACCCTTCCCGCAACCGCAACATCTGGGCCCCGGAGTTCTACCGCTTCGGCGACCGCTGGTACCTCTACTACACCGCCGACGACGGCATCGACGACCACCACCGGCTCTACGTCCTGGAGTCCGACGGCGACGACCCGGCCGGCCCGTACCACTTCAAGGCCAAGCTCACCCCACCGAACCACGCTTCCGACTTCGCCATCGACCCGGCCGTGTTCCAGCACAACGGCCGCCTCTACCTGGCCTACAGCGGCATCAACCAGTACCAGCACAACGGCCTCAACGTCGCCCCGATGGCCAACCCGTACACCGTCTCCGGCAACGCGGTCGCCCTCGATGCCGCAGGCGGCTGCCCCGAGGTTCGCGAGGGCCCGGAGTTCCTCAACCGCAACGGCCGTACCTGGATGACGTATTCGACCTGCGACACCGGCAAGCCGGACTACCAGGTCTGGATGCTGTCCCTGCCCAACGGCGGAGACCCGCTGCGGCCCGCGTCCTGGACCCAGCACAACGGACCGCTGTTCTCCCGAGCCGACGACCGCGGCGTCTACGGCCCCGGCCACCACGCCTTCTTCAAGTCCCCCGACGGCACGGAGGACTGGATGGTCTACCACGCCAAGACAACCTCGACGTACACCTACACAGACCGCACGACCCGCGCCCAGAAGATCACCTGGAACGCCGACGGCAGCCCGAACCTCGGCCGCCCGCTCGCCCTCGGCGCCACCCAGGACCTGCCCTCCGGCGACCCGGGCTCCGGCACCTACTGGATCAACGACGACGGCCGCTCCAGCGGCGCGGGAACCGTCGCCTACACGGGCACCTGGAACAGCGGTACCGGCTGCGCCACCCAGTGCTTCTGGAGCGACGACCACTGGAGCGACCGGGCGGGCAACACCGCCACGTTCACCTTCACCGGCACCCGTATCGCCCTGCTGTCCGTCCGCGACACCGGCAACGGCATCGCCGCTATCAGCGTCGACGGCGGCACGGAACAACGCGTCGACTTCTACGGCGCGATCCGCACCGGCGAGACCCTCCAGTACGTCAGCCCCAAACTCCCCTACGGCACGCACACCCTGCGGATCCGGGTGACCGGGGAGCGCAACGCCCAGTCCCAGGCCGCGTTCGTGAGCGTGGACCGGGCCGAGGTTTACACGAACTGAGGGAGGCGCCCGCCACGCCTTCAGCCGCGACTTTCCTGTACCACAAGTAACATGATCCACTTCTCTCGCGGGTGCACCTCGCGAGTGCAGTCTCGCGGTCGGTCACCTCGGCACCCGTGCCTTTTCAACCTCCCTCCGCGAGCACCTCCGAGGGGGAGTGTCTAATCAACGGCGGATCTGATGACCAAGGAGACGCGTCTGATGACGGAGACCGCCGTGGAGAACGAGCAGGCCGAGCCGGTGGTTCAGGCACCGTCGAGTGCGGTGTCGGACGAGCAACTCGTTGCGATGCTGGTTGACCGGGCCCGGAACGAGGGGCTGCAGCTGACAGGCGAGGGCAGGCTGTTGCAGCAGCTGACCAAGAGGGTGTTGGAGTCCGCCCTGGAGGGTGAGATCACCGACCACGTCGGCTACGAGAAGCACGAGCCGGCCGGGAAGAACAACGGCAACAGCCGCAACGGCACTCGGGTGAAGACCGTGCTGACCGATGTCGGCCCGGTGGAGGTGAAGGTGCCCCGCGACACCGCCGGCACCTTTGAACCGCAGATCGTCAAGAAGTGGCAGCGCCGCCTGACCGGCGTCGACGAGATGGTGCTGTCACTGTCCGCGAAGGGACTGACGCACGGGGAGATCTCGGCTCATCTCGCCGAGGTGTACGGCGCCGAGGTGTCCGAGCAGACCATCTCCACCATCACCGACAAGGTGATGGACGGCATGGCCGAATGAGCGTTGCCTCACTGCCAAGCAGGAGACCGCTGGTGCGTCAGAGTGTGGGGGCATTCTTTGGTGTGAGGCATTGTTCGGCCCAGGTGAGTTTGCCGTTGGGTGTGTGGCGGGTGCCCCATCGGCGGCTGAGTTCGTCGACGAGGAGGAGGCCTCGTCCGTTGTCGTCGGTGATGTGGGGGTGACGCCGGCGCGGGGTGCTGTTGCTGGTGTCGTGGACCTCGCAGGTCAGGGCGTGGTGTCGGATCAGGCGGAGGTGGACGGGGCCGGTGCCGTGGCGGACGGCGTTGGTGACGAGTTCGCTGACGATCAGCTCGGTGGCCGGGGCGTGATGCTGCAGGCCCCACCGGGCCAGTTGGGCGGTGGCGAAGGATCGCGCGTTGCTGACGATGGCGGGATCGGCCGGGAACTCCCAGGAGGCGACCTGGTTCGGGCCGAGTGAGTGGGTTTGGGCGAGGAGCAGCGTGACGTCGTCACACCACGCCTTGGCGGGCAGGGCGTCCACCGCGGATGAGCACAGGTCCTCCAGGGGCAGGCCGGGGCGTGCCAGCGCGGTGCCAAGACGGTTCATGCCGGCGCTGATGTCGCGGTCGCATGCCTCGATCAGGCCGTCGGTGTAGAGGGCGAGGATGCTTCCCTCGGGGAGCTCCAGGGTCACGGACTCGAAGGGGACCAGTCCTACGCCGAGCGGGGCTCCGGTGGGCAGGTCGGGGAAGGTGACGCCGCCCTGCGGGTCGACGATCGCGGGCGGGGGATGGCCGGCCCGCACCATGGTGCACTGCCGGGTGATCGGGTCGTACACGGCGTACAGACATGTGGCGGTCATGGTGGCGCCCGGGTCCTGGGGGTCGGCGTCCTCCTCCGTGAGGCGTGTGATGGTGTCGTCGAGGTGGGCGAGTACCTCCTCGGGAGGCAGGTCCAGGTTCGCGAGCGTCCGTACGGCGGTGCGGAGTTGGCCCATGGTGGCGGCGGCGTTGATGCCGTGTCCGACGACGTCGCCGACGACGAGGGCGAGGCGGGCGCCGGACAGCGGGATGACGTCGAACCAGTCGCCGCCGACGCCGTGGTGGCTGTCGGCGGGCAGGTAGCGCCAGGCCACGTCGGCGGCGGATCCGCCGCTGGCGTGGTGGGGGAGCAGGTGGCGCTGCAGGGCGAGGGCCGCCGAGCGTTCGCGTGCGTACTGGCGGGCATTGTCCAAGGACAGGGCGGCCCGGCTGACGAGTTCTTCGGCCAGGAGCAGGTCGTCCTCTTCGAACGGCCCGCGCTCCTCGGCCCGCATGAACATGGCCACGCCCAGCGTGTCGCCCCGCGCGTGGATCGGGACGACCATCAGCGAGTGCATGGCGTGGTCGCGGACTTTCTGTGCCCGGGCCGTGTCGGGACGGTCGGCCCATGTGCCGCAGGAGGCGTCCACCTGCGGTTCGAGGTGAGACTTTCCCGACTGCAGGACCTGCGTGATGGACGACACCGGCGGGACGAGGACCGGCTCTCCCGGCGCGAACAGGGCTTCGGCGGCCCCTTGGTGGACCGATGCGTAGCCCGCGCGGCGGAAGGTGGGGATTCGTCCGCGCCGCGGGCCGGGGTGCGTCAGGGGCTCGGTGCCGAGTGGCACAGTCTCTGCCAGGTCGACAGTGGCGTATTCAGCGAGGAGGGGCACTGCGAGGTCGGCCAGTTCCTGCCCGGTCCGCATGACATCGAGCGTGGTTCCGATCCGTTTGCCGGCCTGGCCCAGGATCGCCAGGCGTTCGTGCGCCCGCCGGCTGGCGGTGACGTCCACGCTCACGACGCACACGCCCAGCGCCCGGCCGGCCGCGTCGTCGAGGCGGAAGAGGGACGCCATGAACGTCGGTTCGCGGCGCGTATGTGCCCGGGCGAGGGCCTGGAACTCCACGTGGGTCGTCTGCGCGCCGCTCTCCAGCACCTGGCGCATCAGTGCCTCCAGTGTTTCCGCCTGCGGTCCGGGCGCCGCCTGCGTCAGCCTGCGCCCCAGCCGTTGCTGGAGAGGGATGCCGTCCCTGGCGCCCTGGGTTTCGTTGACCCAGGTGCAGCGCAGCTGGGTGTCGCGTACTACGACACCGATCGGCACGCTGCCGGGGATCTGCGGAGCCGCCGGAAGGGGCGGCATCGTAGGTCCGTCCGTCGGCCACGAGGCTTGGGTGGTCGCGTCGGTCGCCGACACGATCCACCTGGTCTGGCCGTCCTGCCCGGACAGCGGCTGCGCCCACAGACGCACGTCGATCCCGTGACCGTCGCGGTGCCGGACGGTGGTGAAGGCCGACCGGCGTGAGGGGGCATGGGCGGTTGCCAAGACCGCTGCTTTCGCCCGGTCGTCGTCAGTCGCCAGCAGGGCGGCGGCGGAGCGGCCCACCACTTCAGCGGCCGTGCACCCGATCAGCCGCTGGGCGGCCTGCGTCCACCCGACCACCGTGCCCTTCGCGTCCAGCAGGGCTATCGCCGCACCGGCCGTCTGGAAAGCCATCTGATCTCGGGTGATTGCCGTGTGTGCAGAGTTCTCCATCGGCTGTACCTTCTGTGTCCGCGCGGTGCGGTTGCCGGATGATGCTTGGCGCCTGAGTGCGCGCCGTCCGGGGTCAGGTGGGGGTGCCCGTCTGGGCGCCCGGACGGCGGCACTGCACACGCCGGGTTCGGCTCGTGGGGTCGGCAGTGGCGACCGGCTCAGCGGGGCTGTGGCCGGCCGCGTTCCTGTGGGCGCCCCGGCACGCCGGACGGCGTCCAGGGGCGCCGCCCGATCGCAGCACTCAGCCCTGGTCTTCGAGCAGATCGGCGAGATGTGCGCCGAACCGGTTCTCCAGGTCCCCCTCCTGCTGCATCCCGCGCTTGAACAGGGCGGCCACCCGCTGCCGGGTCTCGGGCCAGGCAAGGGCGGCCGCGAAGGCGTCGCGACCGTCGAGGAGGCTGTCGACGGACGGTAGGGAGACCTGGTTGACCAGGCCCTTCGCCGCTTCGATCGGGCGCCGGTCGAACGAGGCGATGCGCCGTGCCAGCGTGTCCACGAAGCCGTCCAAGTCGGCGTCGGGGAGGGTCCGGTTGACCCAGCCGTAGCGGTCGGCGGTGTCGCCGTCGAAGTCGTCCGCGCCGAGGATGATCTCCAGCGCCCGGCCCCGACCGGTCAGCAGCGGAAGGCGCTCCGTGCCACCGCCGCCGGGGATGACCCCCGCGCCGACCTCGGGCTGACCGAGGACGGTGTTCTCGCGCGAGGCGAAGCGCATGTCGCACGCGAGAACGAATTCACTGCCCACGCCACGGACACGGCCGCGAATCTTCGCGATGCTCACCACGGGTGACTTGGTGAGGCGGACGAACGTGTCCGTGGGGATGGCCACGCCGGAGGGGCCGGCGTTCTTGGCGATGCCGGCCGAGGCGCCCGACATGTCGAAGTGGGCGAGGTAGAAGCCCGGGTTCGCGCTTTCGCACACGACGACGCGCAGGCTCGGGTTGTTGTCCATCCGCGCGAGCAGGTCCTGCAGGCCCTGGAACACGGTGTGGTCGACCACGTTGAGGGGCGGATTGTCGAACACGACCCGCCAGTAGGCGGGCGTTTCCTCGGCGATGCGCACAGTTGCTGACGGTTCAGTCATGTCGTCCTTGCTCGATTCTGAAGTTAAAGTTGCAAGTCAGGTGGGGGTGCGTCACCACATACGTGCTCGTGCCGGTGTGACGCTTCGGTGAGTTACGGAAGGCGGCGCAGCGAGTCAGGCGGGACGTTGCGTGCTCGTCGGCTGCGACAGGGCGGCCTTGATGCGCCGGGTTCCCTCGTCGGCGAGGACCTCGAACCGGTCGCCGGCCAGGGCCTCCATGGTCAGCTCGGCCACAGAGTCGGCGCTGATCTTCGGTGCGTCGGTCCAGGCGCTGAGGTCGGTCTCCACGAAACCTGCGTGCACCCCTACCACCAGGGTTCCCTGCGTGTGGAGGGTCTGGCGCAGAGCGTCCGTCAACGACCACTGCGCAGCCTTGGAGGCCGCGTAACCGGCGAGGTCCGGATGGCTCGACCAGGAGGCAAGCGACAGCATGTTGACGAGCGCTCCGCCACCGTTGCGGGCCAGGATCGGTGCGAAGGCCCGGGAGACGGCCCAGGTGCCGAAGTGGTTGACGTCCATCGCCTGGCGCGCACCCTCGAAGGTGCCTTCCATGAGCTTGGTGGTGGCGCCGCCGATCCCCGCGTTGTTGATGACGATGGAGACGTCTCCCGCAGTGGCGGCGGCCGCGGCGACGTCCTCCTCCTTGGTGACGTCCAGACGCAGCGGGATGACGTCTGGATCCACCACGCTCGCCGGGTCGCGGACGCCGGCGTAGACCTTGGTGGCGCCGTGGTTGATCAGTGCGCGGGTGAATGCGCGGCCGATGCCGCGATTGGCGCCCGTTACGAGGGCGACGGATCCGGTGATGTTCATCGTGCTTCCTTTGCGGCAGGCCCGCCTTGTTCGGGCGAGCTGTGGGTGAGTGGCTGGTCCGCCACAGGTGGGGGGTGCGGCGTCATGGTGCCTGTACTGCGGTCGGCCTGACGGCTGAGGTCGGTCCACTCGGCGCTTTTGAGCGGTCCGGAGGCGGGGTGACCGTGCCCGCTGGTTCCATAGTAGAGACTGACTTTAATTATGCAAGTCAGACTCTGGGGGCCTTTGGCTGGCCGTACCTGAATTGCAAGAGAAAACTCAGCCGGTACACTGGCTGTACGGCAGTGCAGCAGCTGGGGCCACGGAGCCCCGCGCCACGTAGGAGGTGGGAAGTGCCAACCGGAAGGCAGTTGCCAGGTCTCGTGGATGACGAGCCGGCTTGCTCCATCGAGCGGAGCCTGCAGATTCTCGGCGAGCGCTGGTCCCTGCTCGTACTCCGGGAGGTCTTCGCCGGCAGGCACAAGTTCGCCGAGATCCAGTCGTCCCTCGGCATCGCCTCCAACCTGCTCAGTGCTCGGCTCAAGCTGCTGGTCGAGTCGGGCGTGCTGGACACGCAGACCTACCAGGAGCCGGGCAGCAGGCCGCGACAGAGCTACCACCTGACGGCGGCGGGGAGCGACCTGCTGGTGGTGCTGGGTGCGCTCCAGCAGTGGGGTGACCGCCACCGGCCGCGCCCCTCGGGCCCCTCCGCGCTCCGGCGAGTGCGCTCAACGGGCCGGCCCGTCCATGTCGGGTTCCTCGACGACGAGGGGCGCGAAGTGCCTGCCAACGAGGTCACCATGCTCGCGGACAGGAGCGCCAAGGCCTGATCGCGCCGTTCAGGGCTCTCCGGCGAGCTGGTCAACCGACGGTCCCAGGCCTGTTCTCAGCGGCGTCCCGAGCCGCCGGCTCGGCGGAACTGCTGATCGACGAGTCGGTCATCAGTGCCGTGCGACGCGCCCAGGTCGATGATCCCCTCTCGCCGCGCGGTGAGGCGCTGGGGCGGCTCGCCCGCACCTATTTCCGGTCCTGGGAGCCAGTGAGATCGTCTCATCCTGAAGTCGCTGGTCACGGGTCTGGTGTGACCGGTGGCCGCGGTACTCGTCCTGGTTGGCGGCGTGATCGGCACCAGGTGATCGCCTGCCACGGGGCGTTCGCCGGAACCCGCCGCTGTTCGCGCGTGCTGCAAGCGCCCGAGCCGGTCCTACGCGGCAGGCGGCCTGTTGCGGGAGCTGGATCCTGTTCGGCAGCGATGAGTTTCGCGGTGGTCCCAGGTCTGTATGTCAGACCGCTTCATCGCATTCTAATCGGGAGGTATCGTGCGGCTTCTGCTCACATCCGCCGGCATCAAGAACGCGAGCATCCACGACGCGCTGGTCGACCTGCGGTTGCCGAGGCCAACGCCCTGTGCATTCCCACCGCGGCGTATGCCATGCCCGGCGGTGTCGGTTCGGCATGGCGGTTTATCAGTGGACGATCCGTCATCTCCCTGTGCGAGGTGGGCTGGAAGTCGCTGGGGGTGCTGGAGCTCACCGCGCTGCCCAGCCTCGGCGAGGAGCTGTGGCTCCCCTCGGTCCGAGAGGCCGACGTCCTGCTGGCAGGTGGCGGCGATGCCCTGTATCTGTGTCACTGGATGCGGCAGTCCGGGCTGGCCGACCTGCTGCCGTCGCTGCGCGAGACGGTCTATGTGGGAGCGAGCGCCGGGAGCATGGTGATGGCCCCCAGCGTCGGGAAGGACGTCAGCGAGTCCTACGTCTGGAAGTCGCCCACCGGTGGCGACGGTGCGCTGGGCATGGTCGACTTCTCGATCTTCCCGCACCTGGACCACGAGAATCTCCCGGACAACTCCATGGCCAACGCGCAGAAGTGGGCCGCCGGGATCCCGCGACCGGGGTACGCGATCGACGACGAGACCGCCATCAAGGTGACCGACGGCAGCGTCGAAGTCGTCTCCGAGGGGCACTGGAAGCTGTTCACCCCTTGAGCTGGGGATGGTGTGCTCGCGCTGGTTGCGAGTGTGATCACTAGCAGGTGATCGTCCGTCGGGGGCGGTTTCCGGGGTTCTCGGGCGACGGGGCTGGGCATTCCGTAGGTTCCGCGGCGGGAGGGATGTGGATGACGGACGTGCTGACGTGGACGATCGAGCGGCGGATCGAGCTGGCGGATCGGGCCGAGCTGCTCCGCAAGGAACTGGCCGGGATTGAGTCGGAGGTGGCTCGGCTGGAGGCCGCTGAAGTGGTGTTCGGGCAGTGGGCCGAGGCCACGGACGGCGCGCGTCGGCAGTCGAGGATCTTGGAGCCGGAGCCGGAGCCGGAGCCGGAGCCGGAGCCGGAACGGGTGGTGGTCGGGCCGGGAGCCGGCGGGATGCGGCTGGTGCCGGACCGTGCCGAGGGCATGGGTGTGGAGGTCCTCACGCCCGAGTACCAGCGGATCGTGGAGATCGTGGCCGGCGCGGGCGGGCCGGTGATGGCCAAGGATGTCGCGATCGCCCTGGGCCGCGAGACGACGCCGGGCAAGGTCGAGCCGGTCCGTGGTCAGCTGCGTAAGTTGTCCGACCGGGGCTGGCTGGCGAGGACCGGGGCGGGCCGCTACCTGCCGCGCTGATCGATCGGGGCGGCGGCAGACCGGCCGGTTGTGGGCGTAACGCGAGGGCCCTCAGCGGGAGTTGGGGCGTGTGTGAAGACATCCCGCCCCGCCGAGGGCTCGCGTGACGCTGTCTATCAGGTTCGGCTTCCGGTGTCGAAGTCGACCATCACTCTCGTCGCCGACCTGATACGTGCCCGGCGCAGACAGCTGGGCACCCGCTGGCGGAAGGTGGGCCCGGGTAACCAGGCGGTCATCGTGCTCGCCGTGCTCCGCCATGACCAGCGCCTGGCCGACATGGCCGGCGGCAACAACGTCTCCGCTTCCACCGTGCGTCGCTGGCTGCAGGAAGTCGTCGAACTGCTCGCCGCCCGGGCTCCGCGCCTGGACCGGGCGCTGAAGAAGATCGCCAGGATCGGCGGTGTCGTGGTGCTGCTGGACGGCACTCTCGTCCGCACCCGCCGCCGCACCGGGACGGACGACCGGAAGAACTACAGCGGCAAACACAAGGCCCATGGCCTGCTGTTTCTCGCCCTGACCGATGACAAGGGCAACCTGATCTGGATCTCGGCGGCGAAGCCCGGCCGCTCCAGCGAGACCACCACCGCCCGCCACAACAAGATCACCGGACACCTGCGGAAGGCCGGGCTCGCAGCCCTGGCCGACCTCGGCTTCGTCGGCCTCGATGACCACCCCGACGACGACCCGGTGATCATCACCGGCCGCAAGGCCACCCGCAGCCACCGCCTCACCAAGGCGGAGAAGGACGCGAACCGGCTACTCAGCCGCGAACGCGCTGCGGTCGAGCACGGCTTCGCGAACCTCAAGACCTGGCGCGTACTGACCAAGCTCCGGATGAACGCCCGCCACGCGACCACGCTCCTGCGGGCTCTGCTCGTCCTGGCGAACGCCGAAATCCGGCGGTGACAGACGATCACCCGCCCACGATCACGCCGTCGGCCAGCCCGAGTACCCCCTCAGCGACCCACACCAGGGATCTGACCTGCAGCTTCAGGATGAAACGATCTCACTGGGAGGAACAGCCTGAGGAAAGGTATCGGGAGTCGCACCCCCAATAGCCACGGCGAGGCGCTACTGCAGCAGGATCATTTTGCGGAGTAGCTCGAATCCGGCTCGACCGTAGAGCTGCCTCTTGATCTTCTTGATGCGGTTCACGGCGCCCTCGATGCTGCCGGAGTTCCAGTCCAGGGTGAGCCCCGCTGTCACGGCGTCGATGTCCCGCAGCAGGTGGAGTGCGAAGCCGGTGAGGCCGGGTAGTTGGCTGGCATCGACCGCGTCGATCCAGGCCGGGAGCGTGGCGCCGAGGCGGCTGGTGAGGATCTTTCCGAAGTCGCGGACATGCCCGGCGGCTGTGTCCAGTTCGGGGCAGCGGGCCAGGACGTCCTTCAAAGCGGCGCGGTCCTCCTCGGCCAGTGCCGTGGGGCGACGGGTGAGCCAGCCGGTCACCTGGCGCACCGTCGGAGGCCGGGGCGGCGCGCCGGCCGGAGCCGTGCGCAGGGTGGCGATGTGGGCGCGGACCATGCCGTAGGTGACGGGAGCTTGCTCGGCGACCAGCTCGCTGTGCAGTCGGGTGACGCTGGTGCATCCCTCGGCGAATCGCCGTTCCAGGTAGGGCTTGTAGGGGTCCAGCCTGCTGGGCCGGGTCCGGTTCTCGCGGATGGTGTCCTGCCAGCGTGCGGCAGCCGCGTATCGGAGCACGGTGTTGAGGCCTCAGCCCAGGTGCCGGGCGATCGCCCGGCGTGAATGGCCTTGGGCGAGCATTTCGTGGACCAGGGCGTGTGCGGCCTTCTTGCGCTCGGCCCGCAGACCCGCAGGCATCGAGTCGTCCTGCGGACGACCGGGAGCCGGTCGGGTGCCGTGCGGCAGCATGCCGCTGGGCGACGGGTTGCGCAGGCAGTCGCGGTGGGAGGCGACGCAGGTCTCCACAGCCCGGCCGAGGCCGTTGGGTCGGACCGGGGCGCCCTGCCGGGATTACTCCCGGTGGGTTTCCCCGGCCCGCCCGCCGAACCCGGCGTGCCCGTCTCCGAGCACCGGGCTCTCCCCGAGATCATGCCGTTGGGATCGGGTCGGACAGGGCGTCCGGCCAAGGGCTGGGGATGCTGTTGCCCCGGTAGCGATACCGAGTGATCGGCACCTTGCCGAGGTGGAACAGCGTGATCCCGTCCAACTCGATGAGTTTCCAACGCCCTTGCGGGCCTCGGAGCCATCGCCGGATGGCCGTCCACGTCATGCGGTGCCGGTGCATCACCCAGCGGACCAGCCGCCACCAGACGAAGGTGTGCAGGCGGGCCATGGTGTGCTTGGCGACCGCGTGTTTGAAGTAGTTGGCCCAGCCGCGCAGGATCTGGTTGATCCGGATCAGCGCGATCTTGTAATCGAGATGCGACAACCTCTGGGTCAGTGTCTTGATCTTCCGCTTCAGTGACGCGACCGGCTTGTCGGCGATGAAGGTATAGACGTGCCACTTGTCCGTCCCCCGTTTCCGCATCCGAACGATGCGGAAGCCGAGGAAGTCGAACCCGTCCGCAAGATGGACGATCCGGGTCTTGGCCGGTGACAGGACCAGGCCCATCGGCGCCAGGACCGCACTCACCTGTTCGCGAAGCTCTTCGACGTGCTCCTTCGTGCCGTGGACCATGATGACGAAATCGTCCGCGTAGCGGACCAGTCGCCAGGTCGGCAGGCCCCGGTGCCGTCGTCGTTCGCGATCCCGCCGGGTCGTCATCACGCTTGACCACTGCTCGGCGGCGAAGTCGTCGAGCGCGGACAGCGCGATGTTGGCCAGCAGGGGCGAGAGGATGCCTCCTTGCGGTGTTCCGGAGGTGGTCTCGTTCCGTTCGCCGAGCTCGGTCATGATCCCGGCTTTGAGGAACGCCTTCACCAGCGCCAGCACCCGCTTGTCCTTCACCCGCGCTCGAACACGGTCCATCAGGGCCGCGTGATCGATCCGGTCGAAGCACGCCTCGATGTCAGCGTCCAGCACCCAGCGATATCCCTGGGAACCGAACAGATGAATCTCAGCGATCGCGTCGTGCGCACGCCGGTTGGGCCGGAATCCATACGAGCACGGACGGAAATCCGCCTCGAAGATCGGTTCCAGGACCAGCTTCAGCGCGGCCTGCACCACCCGGTCAGTGACGGTCGGAATCCCCAGCCGGCGCAGTTTCGCACCGGCCTTGGGGATCATCCGCTCCCGCACCGGCAGAGGCCGGAAGGTCCCCGCCTTCAGCGCCGAACGGATGCGGTTCAGGTGCGCTGTCACCCCGGACTCCTGGACGTCGGCGGCGCGTTGGCCGTCAACGCCCGCTGTCCGGGCCCCCTTGTTGCCCGCGACCCGTTCGAACGCCATCACCAAGACAGCTGGGTCGCAGACGAAGTTGAACACATCGTCGAACCGGAAGCCATGATCGGCTGCCGCCCAACGGTGCAGTTTGATCTGCATTCTCCGTACCCGCAGCTCAGCGAAATCGGCTACTGGCCACGCGACCGGGGCATCCACCCCGGATTCTCCGGACATTGCAGTACCTCCCTTGCGATCTCGCTGCCGCCCTTCCCCATGTGCCGGGCTCTCCCCGGCTCGGAGTACTACGGCGGCTCCGCCCCTCCCACGGCCTGCTCGGCAGACGGTGTGCCCAGCCCAACTCGTCCGTGCTGGCGTCACGGACGACGGGCAAAGCCGGGGAGGTTCCCGTGTTCACTGATTGATCGCTCGTCGGAGTAGGCACCCGGCTATACCCCCGCGGCCCCGCCACGGCTACCCCGCAGCACTTCACCGTGGCCTCCCGGATCGTCTGGCAATCACCACCCGGAAGTTGCCCACCCTGGAAGAAAGACGAGCACGCACCGCAACCAGCCCAGATCCGCCAGGTTCGAGCTGATGTCACCTTAGGAGGCTTCAAACACCGGTTCCTCACGTATACCTCTCCGTCTCGCTTGCCGGACCCGCACCATCTGACGGTTCTGACACGTCCCGGCTTTGTCGGGGCCGCTTGCCACCCTCCCCGGCACCTCCCGGATCAGGCTGCCCCCAGCTTCACCGCCCTGCTGCGACAGGACGGCGGCGAAGGTCTCCCACCTCCACTCGATCAATGTGAGGTCGACCCGGAGCGCGGTACTGGCCTCTCGACCAGCCCGTTTCTCCGGGTCGCCTCCCGAACCCGGCGTGCGCCGCTAAGCGCACCGGGCTCTCCACAAGTCCCGTGAGTCGGTGTTCACTTCATGCCGTGCTCGGCCATGGTGTCGGGATGCGTGTTCCCCGGTAGTAGTAGCGCTTGGCGCTCACCCTTGCCGGATCGAACAGTTCCATCCCGCCCTCGGCGGGCCAGATGCCGTAGCGTCGGCGCAGTACCTTCCAAGGCACGCGCTTGTGCTTGCGCTCCTGCCATCTGATGATCTCTTTCCAGAGGTAGGCCCTCAGATAGCTGAAAGTCGCGTTCGAGCATCCGTACTTGAAGTACGCGGTCCAGCCCCGCAGCATCCGGTTGAGCTGACGCAGTAGGTCTTCGAGCGACAGGTTCATGCTCCGCCGGCAGATCGTCTTCACTTTGGCCATGACGGCCGCCAGGGCCTTCTTGGCCGGATAGACGTAGACGTACCGTTTGCCGGTGCCTCGCTTCCGGTGGCGCTGGATGCACCAGCCGAGGAAGACGAGGCCCTCGTCGATATGGGTGATCAGGGTCTTCTCTGGAGACAGGCGCAGGCCCATCTCGGAGAGGACCCCGGCGATTTCTTCCCGCAGGGATTCGGCATGCGCTTCGGTGCCAGAAATGAGCAGGCACCAGTCGTCCGCGTACCGCACGAGGCGATAGTTGGGCAGACCTTGACGGCGCCGCTTTGCCCTTCCATACGGGCTGGCTCCGGGGCCGCCCGGACCTTGGGCGATATGCTCGTCCAGGACCGAGAGAGCCACATTGCTCAGCAACGGGGAAAGAATCGACCCTTGCGGAGTCCCGGCGTTGGTATCCACCAGGGAGCCGTCCTCATCGAGGATGCCCGCTTTAAGGAACGCCTTCACCAGATCCAGGACGCGTTTGTCTCCGACACGTTCCCGCACCCGGTCCATGAGAGCGGAGTGCGAGATTTCGTCGAAGCAGGCTTTGATGTCACCCTCAACAATCCACTCATACGAGCGGGATGCGAAATGATGCACCTCAGCCACCGCATCGTGAGCCCGGCGATTCGGGCGGAATCCGTAGGAACACGGGAGAAAATCCGCCTCGAAAATTGGCTCCAACACCAGTTTCAAGGACGCCTGAGCGACCCGGTCACGGATGGTTGCGATCCCCAGATAGCGGACCTTGCCGCCAGCCTTGGGAATCGCGCGCCGCCGAGCCGGTAGAGGCCGGAAAGTGCGGGCTTTGAGGTCTTCCCGCAGTTCCGAAAGGAACCCTTCCAGCCCGCGCACGGACTCAATGTAGTAGGCGGTCTCGCCGTCCACTCCCGCCGTGCGCGCGCCCTTGTTGTTCCGCACCCGGTCCCAGGCCACCAGCAGGAAGCCCGGGTCCGTGGCGAGGTTGTACAGATCATCGAACCTGCGATGAGGGTCATCACTGGCCCAACGGTGCAGCTTGGTCTGGATTTCCAGTACCCGGCGTTCCGCCTTGAGTAAGACGTATTCCAGTTCGTCGGTATTCACCAACGGCCTCCCGGCATTCCAGCGTCCTTACTGCCGACTTGCTGGCCCCCTTCGCCATGCACGGACCTCTCGTCCGCTCGGACTACTACGGGGCCTCCGCCCCGTCCCGCGCCTTCGACAGACGACGTATCTATCCCACCGGCCCGGATGGATTCCGGGCCCGGGGAACGACGTGGGACGGTTCCCGTGTTCACGGTGAATCGATCGATCAGTCCGGCGCCCAGCTTTGCCCCGGCAGCATCGCCACGGTTACGCCGCAGGCTTTCACCGTGGCCTCCCCACCGACACGCCAAGTCGGTTACGGAGTCAGTCCGTTCAGCGAACGGACTGTGCACTGCAACCCGGCCCATATCCACCAGATTTGAGCCGGTGCCACGCTTACGGAGCTTTACCACTGGTTCCTCTCGTACGCCCTCTGATCTCGCTCGCCGGACCCGGCCCGTCTGGTAGTTCCGGGCAGTCCCGGCTTTGTCAGCGCTGCTTCCCGCCCTCCCCGGCGCCTCCCGGGTCGGACTGCGCTCAGCTCCCACCAGGCTGCTGCGACAGCCTGGCGAGGAGGTCTTGCACCTCCTTCGATTCACCGCGCCTCACGGCGCACCAGCGCCTCACGGCGCACCTGCCACAGGTGGAAGCGGTCGGCGACCTGCAGAGCGTCGGGCGCACCACGCCGGGCACCCTCGGCGTAGGCACCCGCCCGGTCCCGGCAGATGATCTCCACGCCGGGGTGGCGGATCAGCCAGGCGGCCAGCGGCCCGGCTTCACGAGTCGGGAGCACATCGACCACGCGATGGTCTTCGACACTGGTCAAGACGATGGAGTAGGTCTGGCCGCGGCGGATCGCGAAGTCGTCCACGCCCAACACCCGCGGAGTTCGAAACCGTGGATCGGGCAATGCCATGACCCTGCGTAATAAGGTCATCCTTCCCGCGCCAACACCCAGCTGGGCCGCCAGACGAGCGCCGGCCCGTCCGGCCAGGGCGAGCCCCACTCGCTCCAGGGCGCGGTTGAGCCGCGTGGTGAACCGCGCGTGCGGAGCAGTCAGCCGGGAGAACGGCTCGGCGAACGTCCGGCGCGGGCAGTCCGCCGACCCGCAGATGAAGCGCCGGACCGTCAGCCGGATCACAAAGCTCTGGTCAGCCAGAGGAAGGTCCTTCAGGCTCCGCTGATAGCGGTCGCGCACTCGGACCGAGAAGCGGCCGCAGTCCGGACATAGACCGCCGGCCGCCCGGCCTTTCGCCACCACCTCGACGGTGCCGAACGCGGCCGTAACCGCCTCGATCTCCACATCGTCGATCTCGCTGAACACCAGCGTGTCCCAGAACAGTGCATCGGTCTGCATGACCAGCACCATCACCGTCCGCAGACGACCACAGCAGCGAACGGAAGGCACCTGAGGGAGCGTCATTTCCGACTGTCAGGCGACAAGGCGTACGCCGTCTCACACGAGCCAGACTCCTCGCAATCGAACATCACGGTAACGCTCCGTGATCGCTCCCCAAGATCTGTGCCAGAACCCGAAACTCATCGACAGACTCATGGCCGAGTCTGATTCGGGGGGTGCCCCTATGTGGTTCGTCAAGGGAAATCGGGCTACGTCGGGGTGGGATGCCGGGCAGCATGGCGGGGTGTCTGAGCTGCTGTGGGATGACGTCGCGTACTTCTTCGATCCTGATCTGATGGGTTCGCTGCCGGACGTTCGTGTCCCGGGCGCCTCGGTGGAGGACTGGCAGGCTGTGCTCGATCTTGTCGCTGAGTTCGGCTGGAAGTGCCAGTACTCCGAGGGCGGGACTGAACTGCCGGTGCCCAGGGCGGAGGCTGTGCTCTCCCGGCCGGCTGACGCCGAGTGCTCTGAGCTGCGGGTCTGGCCGTCAGCCGACGTGCTGGCGATCTTCCGCTTCCATTCGGTGGAGGAGATCGACTTCGATGTCGACCTGCGGGAGCTTCAGGGGCAGGAGCGACTCGATGTGTTCTGCGGATTCCTGCGGGAGATCGGGCGACGGCTGGGCAAGCCGGTGCTGATGGATCCGGAGGGCGATTACGGCCGTCCGGTGCTCGGGTTTGATGTTGAAGCCGATCAGGTCGTACTCCTGGCTGAACCGCCGGTCATGTGACGGCTGTTGCGGGCCGTGGTTCGTAGAAGGTGCTGTCGCGGAGCATGGCGAAGAGGACGTCGGCCCGTCGTCTTGCGAGGCAGAGCAGGGCTTGGGTGTGGTGTTTGCCCTGGTTGATCTTCTTGTCGTAGTAGGCCCTGGAGGCCGGGTCGGCCAGGGCGGCGAATGCGGACAGGAAGAAGGCCCATTTGAGCTGCTTGTTTCCTCTGCGGGACGGTTGCTCGCCGCGGATGGAGGAGCCTGAACTCCTTGTCGCCGGGGCGAGCCCGGCGTAGGTGGCGAGGTGGGCGGCGGAAGGGAAGCTGCTGCCATCGCCGACGTCGATGAGGATCCTGGCTCCGGTCCTGACACCGATGCCTGGCATCGAAGTCAGGACCTTGGAAAGAGGGTGGTTCACCAGCAGTTCCTCGATCCTCGTGGCAAGGAGTTTGCGTTGGTCGAGGACGGATGTGAGCGAGCCGGCCAGGCTCGGGACGATCAGCGCGGCCGCGTCCGTGCCGGGAACGACCACGGTCTGCTCGTCCAGCGCGGTGAAGATCTCCTCGACCAGTCGCTCGGCCATCCGTGGAGCCTTCGGTCGTATGAGCGTAATCAGTCTTCGGCGTCCGGCTTTGCGGATCTGGGCCGGGGATCCGAATCGTTCCAGCAGGGTGAGGACGGCCGGGTGCTGGATGCGCGGGCCGAGGACTCGCTCCAGGTGCGGGTGGATCTGCGTGAGCAGGCCGCGGAGGCGGTTGCTGATTCTGTTGGCTTCGCCGGCCAGGTCGTCGTCGAAGCCGACGATTATCTCCAGCTCGGCGATGGTCTCGTCTGCGATGTCGACCGAGCGGAGCGTGTGTGGCATGATGCGGGCCGCGTCGGCGATGATGAACGCGTCGCGGGCGTCGGTTTTCGCTTCACCCGGATACAGGTCGGCGATCCGCCGCATCGTCAGGCCCGGCAGATAGGCGACCGGGCAGCCCATGTCCCTGGCCACCGCCAGCGGCAGGGCCCCAATGGAGGCCGGCTGGTCGACCACGACGAGCACGGTTCCGTGCTTGGCCTGCAGTTTCCCGAACACCTCGCGGAGCTTGGGTTCGCTGTTGGGCAGTCGTTTGTCGAGTGCCTTCTTCCCGGCCGGGGTGACGGCGGTGGCGTGGTGTTCGCCCTTGCCGACGTCCAGGCCGAGGAAGACACCGATCTCGCTGACGTCGATCACGTGCGTCCTCCGGTCGTCCCCACCCGGCCGTCCCACGGCACCGATCGCCAGATCCACATTACGAAGAGCCTCCCAAGCCCCCGAAGGAAGCCGGTGGTCATGCCCCTAATCAGCGGTCTGTCGATGCCTCCGGGCCGGTGACACCACCCCCCAGGCCATACGTTCAACAGGGGGGAGCAGTCATGCCGGACCCGGAGGCCAGGCTCCCCATTGCGGGGCCACCAAGAAGGTAAGGGGGGCCGACGTGCTTCGGCTCCCGTGCTGCTGTGCAGTGCGGGGCTGAAGGGGTGCCGTTCTCGCTCCGGCTCAGGTCACTGGATTCCGGTGGCTCTGGTCACCATGCGTTGATGACCGGCGCGTCGGGTTCGTGCTGCCGCCAGGCCTCATTGAGGCGCGCGAGCCGGTTGGCGGCGGCGATGCCGCGCAGGGACGCGACCTTGCCGTCGCTGACTTCGAACGCCACGGCGCCCACGACCCGGTCGTCGACCACGGCGAGGACGGCCGGGGAGCCGTTGACCAGCGCGATGTGGAACGCGGGGGAGCCGCCGGCCAGCCGTCGCTTCGCCGGCGTGGGCTTGAAGCCTGCCCGCACGTAGGAGGCGACGCGCTCGCGCGTCTTGTACCGCAGCAGCCGCTTGCCCAGTCCGGCGCCGTCCGAGACCGCTGTCACGTCCTCGGTGAGCAGCGCCACCAGCCGTTCGGTGCGCCCCGACGTGGCGGCGGCGAGGAACTCCTCGACGATCCGGCGCGCGGACGCGGGGTCGGTCTCGCCGCCGCGGCGGCGCTCGGCGGCGACCCGGATCCGGGCCCGGTGGACATGCTGCTGGCTCGCGGACTCGGTGATGTCGAGGATCCCGGCGATCTCGGCGTGGCTGTAGGAGAAGGCCTCGCGCAGGACGTAGACGGCCCGCTCGACCGGCGAGAGGCGCTCCATCAGGGTCAGTACGGCCAAGGACACCGATTCGCGCTGCTCGAAGGTGTCGGCAGGGCCGAGCATCGGGTCGCCCTCGAGGAGCGGCTCGGGCAGCCAGGCACCGGCCGCGCGCTCGTGGCGCGCCTGCGCCGAGCGGAGCCGGTCGAGGCAGAGATTGGTGACGACCTTGGTCAGCCACGCTTCCGGCACCTCGATGCCTTCCCGGTCTGCGGCCTGCCAGCGCAGGAACGTGTCCTGCACGGCGTCCTCGGCGTCGGCGGCCGAGCCGAGCAGACGGTATGCGAGCGAGGCCAGCCGGCTCCGGCTGGCCTCGAACCGATCGATGGCTGCGCTGTCCATGCGGAACAGGCTATGCGGCGACCCTCACACCGGCCCGGTCCGGTGCGGTGGCCAGGCGGCGCTTGCGTTTCGGCATGCCGAAGGTCGGGTGGGCGATGCCCCACCCGGCCCCCTTGAGCACGCCCGACTTGAGCCGCGCGGCGGTCCGGCCGCCCAGGTACCAGGACTTCGACCGGACGTCCCCGTCCACCATCTGGAAGATCGCGTCCCGCCGCCCGAGGCTGATGTGGTTGCCGTGGTACTTCAGCCCGGTGGTCGGGACCTTGCTGCCCGTCAGGCGCGCGATGATCGCGGCGGTCGCCTGCATGTTGGTGTAGCCGGCCGAGGCGCAGGACATCGGCAGCGGCTGGCCGTTCTCGCCGATCGCGTAGGCGCAGTCACCGGCGGCGTAGACGTCCGGGTGCGAGACCGAGCGCATGGTGCGGTCGACGACGATCTGGCCGGTCTCGGCGACCTCCAGGCCGCTGGCGGCCGCGATGGGGTGCACGGCGAACCCGGCCGACCACACGGTCACGTCGGCCGGGATGGACCTACCGTCGGCGGCGATCGCCCGTGTCGGCTCGACGGCTTCGATGCCGGTGTGCTCGTGGACGGTGATGCCGAGCCGGTCGAAGGCCTGGCGCAGGTGACGGCGGGCCTTCGGGGAGAGCCAGGCGCCCAGCTCGCCGCGGGCGGCGAGTGCGACCGAGAGGTCGGGCCGGGACTCGGCGAACTCGGTGGCGGTCTCGATGCCGGTCAGCCCCTCACCGACGACCAGCACGGTGCCGCCCTCGCCCAGGCCGGCCAGGCGCTCGCGCAGACGCAGCGCCGAGGACCGGCCGGTCACATCGAAGGCGTACTCGGCCACGCCGGGGACGCCATGATGGGCTACGGAGCTGCCGAGCGCGTAGAGAAGCGTGTCGTACGCGAGTTCGCCGTCGCCGTCCTCGCCGGTCACGGCGACGGTCCTGCGCTCGGGGCCGACGCCGGTGACGCGTGCCAGGCGCAGCCGCACCCCGGTGCCCCCGAATACGTCGGCGAGCTTGCGGAACGCGAGGTGCTGGCCGATCGCGAGCTGGTGGAGCCGCATCCGCTCGACGAAGTCGGGCTCGGCGTTGACGACGGTGATCTCGGTGTCGGCGGGGGAGAGCCGGCGGGCCAGGTTTCCGGCGGCGAAGGTCCCGGCGTATCCGGCGCCGAGTACGACGATGCGGTGCTTCATGGCGTTGCTCCTGTCTCGTTCGCGTGCCCCTTGAACGAGACGGCGCCCCGATTGCTGACAGGAGCCGGGTGTGACGCGGGTCACCGAACTAAGATGAGCGGCTGAGCCTCCGACAGGCGCCTGGGCCTGTCTTGGGCAGTCGAAACGGGGCGCTGGCCAACTACGGATCGAGATGGCTGTCCCGTGCCACTGAACTTTGACTGGTTGCCACCGAAGATTGACCGCCACGGAAACGGCATGGCAGGACAGTCAGCCGAGCCACTGCTTCCAGCGGGCACGGGGCGGATCGCAGTGGCCTGAGTCAACGGCCTGCTTGTATGCGCGATCGGCAAGTTCCTTGTCCGACCACACTCGGCCGTTCACGTCGGGAAGCGTGTGCCCGTTGCCGTCGGTGAGCTTGGAGATGCCGACGACGCAGTCTGGGCGCACGGTTTGTGCTGCACACCAACCCAGGATCACAACGGCCAGGGCAGCAACTGCGCAGGCGATGACGAGCAACTGCCGCGGGTTGCCGGCTCTGGGCGAGATCACCGACGCATCGTACTCAGTGGAACTGCCCAGTGGCTCACGAGCCTGCCTGACGTGTGCGCTCAGCCTTTGGTGACACGGACTCTGAAGTTTCCCCAAGGCCGGGTAGTTAGCGTTTTCGCAGGTCACGCAAGGGGGCCGTTTCCCGCGTGACTGCCGCGTAGCGCCCGGTGCGGACCCTCTTGATCATTCCCTTCTCGGTCCAGCGGGCGAGTTGTCGATAGGTGGCGACGAGGGTGGCGTCGCCGAGGAGTTCGGCGATCTCCCTTGAGCGCCATAGCCGTTCGGGTTCTGCCTGCAGGATGGCCAGGACACGTGTCATGCGGTTGCTGCTCTGGCCGGGGCCGACGTACTGGGGGACCGTGGTCGTGGGCAGTGCGGGCTCCGGCGCCGGCGGCGGCAGGAGAGTGATCACCGTCGAGGTCACGGTCTTGCTGGCGTCGGGGCGGCCGTCCAGTTTCCTTTCCGCGTAGCGGGAGATGGGGGACTTCACCTTGCGGGTGCTGACGCGGCCCCGGCGTGCGGGCGATAGCGCCGACAGGACGCGTCGGCCGATCTCCCCGGTGCCCTGCTCGAAGACTCCTTCCGCGCATACCAGCAGGTCACGGGCGGTCTGGAGGGCGACGGTGAACCCGCAGCGGTCGGGATCGGTGCCTGGCTGGGACTCCGCCGCCTGGACCATGGTGCGTCGCAGAACCTGGTAGAGGGCGAGCACGGCCCACACCTCCTGCTCGACGCCGGCCGGGTCGTGCGAGCGCAGGACACGCCCGTGCAGGATGGTGTGGCGCAAGGCGTAGTAGGCGCTCTCGTGCTCCCAGCGCTCGTGATACAGGCACACGAGGCGGTCGGCGGGGTAGCGGCGGGCGTCCAGGAGCGTGGTCACCAGACGGTAGGAGCCCTCGAAGGTGCTGCCATCGGTGCAGGTGATACTCACCTGGGCTTCGATGATGCGCACCGGGACGCCGCCGATGACCGAGAGGTAGGAGGAGTCGGCGAGAGTTTGAAGGACTGGTGGGCGGCGGCGCTGGCGGATGCGGCCAGGACCTGTGCGCCGGTGGCGTGCGCGGCGGTGAGGAAGTCGTTGCTGTCGAAGCCCCGGTCCCACAGCACCAGCATCTCGGGGCTCAGATGGTGCAACAGCCTGGTGGCGTAGGAGGTTTCACCCTCCCGGGTGGGACCGAAGACCGCTGCGATGACGGCCCGGGTGCCGGTCTCGACCAGCGTCATCAGCTCGACCTGGGGATACCCGCCGTGGGGGCACCGCCCCAGCCAGCCCCGGTTGCGTTCGCTGTCAGGCACCTTGATCGAGCTGCAGCCGTCGAACGACACTGTCCGATACGGGCCGAACCGCACTCCCGGCATGGTTGGCCGGGCCAACGGCCCGGCCAGCACCTCGAACAACGCACGCACCGGCGCGCTGCCGAGTCGGCGGCGCAGATCACGGAGTGCCTTCGTGCTCGGGCGGACAACCGGCATCCCCGACAGGCCGGCCGTCAGCTTGGCCCAGACGAGCCGGTAGCCGACCTCGGGGAACATGCACATCGCCAGCAGGAAGTAGACCCCGACCCGCGAGGGCAGATCCCGCAGCCGCCGCTGCACGACCCTCGTCTCCGACAAGACCGCGTCGACCAGCTCGAACGGCACGATCGCCGTCAGCTCCCCCAGATGACCCGGCGCGAACCGGCCCGCGGCCACAGTGACCGTACGGGTGATGGTCGCCAGCGGCGACGGCAGGACACAATGACCGGGCAACGGAGCTCCTTCGGTAACAAGCTGTCTTGGACGACTGCCTGTACCAACGAGCTCCGTTGCTCCGTGTCAGGACTTTCTCAACTCCCTTGTGTGACCTGCGAAAACGCTAACTACCCGGCCTTGGCCAACTATCGATCAGCGTCACGCTTCGGCGCATTCGTCGACGAAGGCGCAGAGCCGGCGAATCAGGCTCAGGTAGGTGGCGGGGTCCGCGGTGCGCTGCATGTGGGACGCATCCTGGAGCCATTGTTGCCACAAGCCACCCGAGCCCAGGAAACGCGCGGCTTGGTCGCCTCCGAGATTCAGGTCGATGAACACGAGAGCGCCCATGGCCACGGTCTGGTCGTATGCGAGGTCGGGGCGGCGAAGATAGCGATCAAGATAGGCGGTGAGCAGATCAGCGTCGCGCGGTGTGCCGAAACTGGCCAGGGCCACGCAATAAGCGAGCCCAGCACAGCAGACCTTGCTGGCCAGCAGGAGCTCCCCGAGGCGCTCGCGGAACTCGGTCCGGCGGGAGACGGCCACGAGCCATGCGGCAGTCCTCCGCTCCCGCCAACCGCCCTCAAGGAGGGTGGCGATCTCTTGCGCGTTGATGAGTCCCGCGTCTTCGCCGAGATCTCGCACGAATCGGTCGTACTCAGGACTTCGCATGCGCAGCAAGCTGCCGCTGAGCTTCAGATAGCGGCGCTCGGGAGTGACATAGCGGCGAACCAAGGCCAGCAGTTCGGCATCCTCGTGAGCATGGTGCATCACAGGTCCGATCCTGGCTCGCTGGTGCGCAACACGGCCAGCCCTTTTTGACGTTACGCCGCTCGCCCGCGGGAAGGGGTGACAACTGCTGTGCCGCCCGCGTTGCGGTGCCAAGCAGCTTGCCCCGCGGGTGACACACACGGTGCCTTGCTCGTGGGAGATCGCAGGTCGAGACAACCCGCGGGTGACAACTGCCGCGCGTTGGCACACCGGGAATGGAAGCGGATACTGCGCCGGCATCCCTTCCGGCAGCAGCTGTGGCTGTACTACCTGGCAGAGCGCGACGGGGACTTCCAGGTCCTGCGCGTGTGCGACCGGACAGGCTGGGATGCGGCGGTGCTGTCGTGGCAACACCTGCTCTGCATGCCGGCGCGGCCACATCGCGAAGATCTCCATCGCGGACCACTGGCAGCGCCAGGGCCTGGGACGGCTCCTGGTGCTGCGCGCGATGCTGAGGAGCGGAGGACTACCATTGGACGACGACCGGCCAGTCACCCGAGGCCCAGCGCTTCTTCCCCGTCTTCGCAAGAGAGACCGGCGCCGCCTTCACCCCGCGGGAGTCCGTCTGCGACCACATGAAAGACGCCGACTACGGCCATCCGAAACCCCGGTTGGAGCCCCACTGACCCGCGCCCGGCAGGCCTGCGGGATCCGAGACCATCTTTCGTCCAGACGGAGCGCCCCAGGACCGGTGGGCGCTACCGTGAATCCCAACAGGAGAGCAGGAGTGCCACGATGAGCGAGCATGACCCCCTGCAGCCGGCACCGGGCCGTGAGCCGCTGACCCCTGAGGGAGCGGACGCGCTGCGCGCGTACGCCGCACGCAAGCGTGAGCAGGCCGACCAGGTCGCCGCCGTCCTCGAGGACATCGCTGCCAACGGCCTGCCCGCTATCGAGGACTGCGTGCCCTGGGAGGAATTGCGCGAGGCCAAGCTCGCCCAGCTGCAGACCCGGCGTGGGCACGTCGCCTGATGCCCAAGCACGCCTCCGGCCGCGCGCGGATCTTCTTCACGGACTCCGCCGCCAAGCAGATCGAAGCCATCATCGACGAAGCTGAGATCCACGCCCTGGACCGCGCCCTGACCGCGCTGTCCGTCGCCCCCGACCTCGGCAGCCCGATTCCCGGCTCCCACCCCGAGCTGCGCGAGTACGCGGACGCCGTCGACGACGTCCGCGTCATCTATTACGTCACCGCCCTGCGCACCGTGGTCGTCGTCGCCTATGTGGAGGCCTGAGACCACATAGCGCCCCGTCCTCGGACTACCAGCTGCCGAGGACGGGATGACGATCGTGTCCGGCGGCAGATTGGCGAGGCTCCTCCGGTCGTTCGGCGTACTCCGTGCATCCGGACGACCCCGCCAGCATGGTCCTACTCAGCGATACCCGTGGGCTCGTAGCTCCTCATCAGTGGTCGAGTCGTCGTGCGGTCCCGGGCGGCCAGGTGTCACAGGAACCATCGAAGGCAACCACCCCCAAGCCATACCCGGGGCTACTGGATCCTCCGAACCGGACGACAGCCCATCCGACCCATCAACAACGTAGGACCACCCCCAGATCATGGTCAGCTGGCCGCACCCGGGCCGGTTCCGGTCCGAAGCCGCTTTCGCCTCCTTTGCCGGAGTCTCACCGATACCCGCATCCCCAGGGTTCACCAACCGGCACCGGATCAACCGCAGCGGCGACCGGCAGCTCAACCGGGCCCTGCACACCATCACCCTGATCCGGATGCGGCTCGACCCGGCCACGAAGACCTACGCCGCCCGCAGAATCGCCGAGGGCAAGACCTCCCGCGACGCACAACCCTGCCTCAAGCGAACCATCTGCCGACAGCTCTTCAAGATCCTCGAACGCTCCGACCGCACCAGCGGAAGGAACCTCGAAGATCTTCCTCAAGCGGCTTGACGCGATATAGCAGCCTCGGGGGCAGCTTGTTCAGGTGCGGCGGCAGGGCCTGGAGGTGTGTCCTGTCACTGGCTGCTCCGTGCGCTGGAGGGCTGGAGGAGCTGGTCGACGGGTGCGTAGTCGTCGGTGAGCAGTTGGGCATCGCCGGTCCAGGAGGTGAGGTCGTCGCCGGTGGCGATCTTCCAGCCGGTTTGCCGGGCGTCCAGCGCTTCCTGGGTCGCGCGTAGGTCGACCGGCCGGTCGGAGGCGAGCACCACCAGATTGCCGCCCTCGGCGGCGGCGGTCGGGTCGAGGCCGATATCGGTGGGTTCGCCGACGAGGACGACGTGCTCGAAGGCCTCGCTGAGGGTGGCTACTTCGGCACGCGCGAAGGCCATATCACCGTGATCGATGAGGTTGGCAACGTACAGGCCGTCCTCGTTGAGCACCCGCCGTACGTCAGTCATCGCTTCCACCGTGGTGAGGTGCCACGGCACGCTGACGCCCCCGAAGGCGTCGCCGACGACGAGGTCACGACTGCCGGTGTCCAGTCGCCGCAGGCCGAGCCTGCCGTCCTCGGCGCGTACGTCGATATCGGCTTGTGATCCCAGACCGAGTTGGTCGCGGTTGATGCGCACGACCCCGCTGTCGATCTCGGATACAAGGCTGCGCGTCCCGGGCCGCGTGGCCGCGAGGTAACGGGGAAACGTGAGCCCGCCGCCGCCCAGGTGGTAGGCAGCAAGTGGCTCACCTTGGGGAAAGGCGGCATCGACCATCGACGCGATGGCGCGCACATACGTGAACTCCAGGAAGGTCGGGTCGTCGATGTCGACGTAGGAGTGCCGCAAGCCGTCCAGAACGAGGGTGCGGCCGCCGCCCCGGTCGGGGTCTGCGACGAGCCGTGCGCAGTGGTACTTGGTCTCCGTGTCGCAGCCACCGGGTGCGACCATGGCGGCGAGGCCGCCGGCAATGATCACGAGTGTCAGGGCCGGGACGCTGCTCCACCCGCGCGTGCGCCACTCGACCAGCGCCGAGCCGACGACCAGCAGTGTTCCGAGGCCGATCAGGATGCCGCTGACCGGCAACCGCGATACGAGGACGAAGCCGGTGAGGACGGTGCCGACGATGGCGCCGACGGTGCCGACGCCGGACAGCCGGCCGACAACCGTTCCGGTCTCGGCGAGGCTGGTGAGACGCAATTTGGTCACGATCGGCGTCACCGCAGAGAGCAGCGCGCCCGGCACGAGGATGGTCAGCGACGCGATCAACAAGAGCATCGCTGGTGCCCACTCCGCAGTGGTGCGCAGCACGGCAGGAGTGAGCGCCACGACCGCTCCCGACACCCCGAGCGAGGGGCCTAAGAGCCGGCGTGGATTGACCTGGTCGGCGATGCGCCCACCCAGCCAGGAGCCGAGGGCGATCGCGGTGAGGGCGATGCCGATCACCATGGTGCTGGTCTCGAGGGTGAGGCCGAGGTAGGGAGCCAGCAGCCGCAAAGCGACGATCTCGACCACCAGGACTGCGGCCGAGGACCCGAACACCAGCACGGCAGCGACACGGGAACCCAAACCGTAGTTGCCAGGCGTGCCCTCGGCGACAGGCGAGGAAGACGATCCGGTCACGGGTGACATCCTTGCATGCGACTCATCGAGGCGAGGTCAGTCGTTCCCGATGAGACCGGCTGAGGCGGCGGCGCGCTACAGCTGCATACGGCCTGCCGTGTGCTTCTGCTGGATCTCCCGGAACTCCGCTTCACTGATCTTCCGCCACGTGGCCGTGTGTTGAGCAGCCACGTGGGGAGTGGTGGTCGCTGTGATGATGTCCGTCTTCGGCCACCTCCACGGGGTCGGACTCGGTGCCATCGCCGACCTCGGCTTCACCGGCCTGGACGACGACCTCGACAACCCAGTGATCATCACCGGCTTCAAGGCCGCCCGCCAAGCCCCTCACCACGGCGAAGAAGCAGGTCAACAAGTTGATCTCCGCCGAACGCGCCGCCTGTGAGCACGCATTCGCCCATCTGAAGAACTGGCGCATCCTGACCAAGCTCCGCCTGGATGCCCGGCACGCCACCACCCTCCTGCGGGCCGAGGACTCCACGGAACCGAGGGCAGCTCAGTGTGTGGTGTCGGCCGGGGCAGGGTGAACAGACCTGGCTCGGGCTCGGTGAGGATGCCTCTGTTGACCAAGTGTTTCAGCTTGGCGCGCATGCCCTCGGTGTGCCGCGGTTCGGTGCCGGTGCCCAGCGCCTTGCACACGTCCTTGGCGCGGAGCGCGTCCGCGGCCTGCTCGATGGCGGCCAGGATCTCGTGGTAACCGGGCGGAAGCGGTTCGGGTGGCGGGAGACCGTCCTCGGCGTCCAGTTCCAGGATGGTCTCGCGTGTGATCTCGAACCGCTCCAAAGGCCGTTCGGCGGCGGCGAGTTGCTCGCTGAGCTGGGTGATCTGCTCACGCAGCCGTTCGTCTGTGACAACTGTGAGACTCGTGGGGCGTCGTCGGGGGCCGGAGCCTGACCCGTGTGACAACTGGCCTCAGTTGCCTTGGAGTAGATCTGTCGGCTCCGGCCCCCCGGCGATGCTTGCTGCCGCCGGACCGGCGGGTGTGTCCCGCTAGGGGCCTTGCCCCACAAGGCACCATCACAGTTCTGACCGCCCACCCGGCCCGGCGTCGGCCATCAGCCCCAGCCGATGAAGGAGCCGCGTGACCGTCACCAGCATGCCCCAGCCGACGCTGCCCGCACAGCGGGAGCGCAGCCCGCAGAGGACGTAATCCTCGGGGTGGACACCCACAAAAGACGTGCACGTCGCCGCAGTGATCACCGTGCTCGGGGCACTGCTGGCTCACCAGGAGTTCCCGACGACCGCTGCCGGATACCGTCAACTCCTCTCCTGGGCACGCTCCTTCGGCATCCTGCACCGTGCCGGAGTGGAGTGCACCGGCTCCTACGGAGCGGCGCTGGCTCGTTTCCTGCACCGGGAGAACGTCCAGGTCATCGAGGTCAATCAGCCCGACCGTGCCATCCGGCGCAAGCGGGGCAAGACCGACGCCGTCGACGCGGATGCCGCCGCCCGCGCGGTCCTGTCCGGACGCGCCACCACCACGCCCAAGACGGGCGAGGGACCCGGCCGCCGACATGCGCGTCCTGAGACCGGCCAAGGAATCGGCCGTCAAGGCCCGTACCCAGGCGATGAACCAGCTCAAGGCCGTACTACTGGGCACCGATCCTGAGTTGCGCGAGTCCATGTCCGGACTGCGGAACCCGGCTCTGATCGCCCGGTGCGCGGACCTTGCCGACACCGATGACGCAGCCGCGTTCACACTCCGGCTGCTGGCACAGCGCATCCAGCACCTGAGTTGCGAGGTCAAGGAGCTCACCCGCCGTGTCACCCGAGCCGTCAGCACCCACCGTCCGAAACTGCTGGAGATCGTCGGCATAGGGCCCGACAGTGCCGCGGCCCTCCTCATCGCCGCCGGCGACAACCCAGAACGGCTCGCCAACGAGGTATCCTTCGCCGTCCTGTGTGGCGTCAGCCCGGTCGAGCAGTCCTCCGGAAAGACCCAGCGTCGACGACTCAACCGCGGCGGTAACCGGCAGGCCAACGCCGCCCTCTACCGCATCGTCATGACGCGCATACGCTGGGACGAACGCACCCGCTCCTACCCGGAGCGACGCACCAAACAAGGCATGTCGAAGCGCGAGATAATCCGCTGCCTCAAACGCTACGTCGCGCGCGAGATCTACCGGCATATCCGATCGACGACGACGATTCCAGTGCCGCTCTCCGCTACTTGACGAAACATAGGGGCATCTACGGCACCCACAAGACGCCCGTGATCAGGACGTGGCTGGCCGAACACCCCCGGTTCCAGATGCACTTCACCCCGACCGGCTCCTCCTGGACCAACCAGGTCGAGCGGTGGTTCGGCTTCCTGGCCGACCAGAAGATCCGCCGTGGCGCACACAAGAACGTCCAGGCCCTCGAAGCCGACATCCGCGCGTGGGTCAAGGACTGGAACGAAGACCCCAAGCCGTTCATCTGGACCAAGACGGCCGAAGAAATCCTCGACTCCCTCGCTCACTTCTGCCGACGGATCTCTGGCGCAGGACACTAGCCCTTCGAGTCCGGCTTCCAGTCCTGGACGAGGAGCCCGAGCAGCACCTCGTCCAGGAACTCGCCCATCACCCAGGCCGAGGAGCGCAGCACGCCCTCGCGGACGAAGCCGTTGCGCTCGGCGGAGCGCAGCATCGCGGCGTTGTCCGACAGCGTCTCGATCTGCAGCCGTTGCAGGCCGCGCACGACGAAACCGTAGTGGCACAGCACCGCGACCACGTCGGTGCCGTAGCCCTTGCCGCGCGAGGACGGCAGCAGCCCCAGCCCGACGTGCGCGGACCGGTTGTGGTTGTCGATGCCCCACAGTGTCGCGGCGCCGACCAGCGTGCCGCCGTCCAGCTCCACCACGGAGAACGGGACGTGCCCCTGCTCCTTGTCGTCCACCACGAACGACGACTCCTGCGAGCCGGGCGTGATCGGCCGCCACGGCCCGCTTGCGGCCCGCGAGGCGTTGACCACGTCGTCGGCGAGCTCGGCCTGCAGGATCGGGATGTCGTCCTCGTGCCGGGCCCTGAGCCCGACCTTGCTGCCCTTTAGCATGCAAGCTTCCTATCCGACCGGGCCGGCCGGCGGCAAACCAATAAAAGATCGCCTCAGTTGTGTAGAGGCGGTAGCAGATGAGGGCGTCGGCGAGGTAGATCGCGCACCGGGACCAATCGACTTCTCGAACACATTGCACAAACCCCACCCCCGCGTCGACGCGCTGGTGCCGGCCGTGTCGCTGGGCTGCGCCTGGCTGATCGAACCCGGGGCCGAAGTCCCCGCCCGACGGCCGATCCTGATGCGGCGCCTCAGCGACTGCGATGGGTCCGGTGGACTCAGTGGAGGCAGAGGCAGAACGGATGGCCGGCCGGGTCCGCGTAAATCCGCCAGTTGGCCTCCGGGCGGAGCTGGTCCGTCCGCTCCAGCACGGTCGCGCCGAGGGCGAGCGCCCGCTTCTCCTCGCCGTCGAGGTCGTCCACGTCGAAGTCCAGGTGGAGCTGCTGCGGGCGCTCCTGGCCGGGCCATTCGGGCGCTCGGTAGCCGTCCACCCGCTGGCAGGCCAGCGGCGTCCCCTCGAACCCGTGCACCTCGACCCAGTCGGGATTCTCCGGATCCGCGACCACCCGCCCGCCGAGCAGATCTGCGTAGAACTCCGCGAGCCGTACCGGATCGGCGCAGTCCAGCGCGACCGCCTGCAGCTTTCGAATCACTTCCGACACTCCTTGCTCTTCGGCCGCTTCCGCGGCGCCCCGTACGGGAGGGGTCGTACTCGCCGCGGCGGCGGGCATGCGCGGCGGTACGCCGGACCGCCGCCGCGCTTCACCGAAAGGGGAGGCAGCGACAGGATCCGCCATCCGCTACGCGAACGCCGCCCGCTCAATCCTCGGACGGACCCCGAACAACAACCGCCCTGACCAGCCACGTCACGACGAATAAGGCACATTGCACAAACCAACACCCAAGCCCCGAATGCACCGCACCCTGCCAGGGCTGTCGCCCAGATCGCCACGGCGACCTTCGCGAACTGGATCATCACGCGCGGCGCCGGGACCGTCACCGACCGCCTGGCGGCGGCGATGGACGCCCTCTGAACGCCCTGGCGACCTGATCACGCTGGGGCCGTGGGGCGGGCGCGCACGGGCTCGGGCTCGCGGATTGCTGTCGCTTACCCGGCTCCGGCGCATGCCTCCGCCTCTGCCAGATACCGCGCCACCGGGCCCAGGGTCAGCATGCCGCTGGCGGCG
Organism: Streptomyces sp. F001; assembly: GCF_004187715.1. GTDB lineage: Bacteria > Actinomycetota > Actinomycetes > Streptomycetales > Streptomycetaceae > Streptomyces > Streptomyces flavusporus. The sequence goes on from NZ_QZWF01000002.1 coordinate 1,023,768, forward strand.
CCGGCGTGTTCTGCATGGGCATCGCGCAGGGCAGCCTCGGCGCGTGCGGCGGTTCTGCGCTCGCCGAGGCGTACGGCGGCGCGGGCAGTCAGGCACCACAGCGCCTCCTGCATGTGGTCAGGCGGTGGTTCGGGCACCGCGGCGAGGGCGGCACGGGCCTGCTCGACCCGGTTCTGGGCGAGCAGTACGAGGGGTCGCGCCCAGGGTCGGTACGGCCCCCACTCGAGGTGCGGATCGGTGGGCGCGGGCCGGTCGTGCAGCAGGCGCAGCCCCAGTAGAGCGAGCGGGAACAGGCCACGGTGCAGCCCCGGCATTCCGGCCGTCTGGAGGGCGTCCTCGGCAGCGCGGTAGTGCGCTGCGGCCGTGGCGGCGGTCGGTCCGCCGGGTTCGGTGCTGCGGGCGGCCGTGGCCCGGGCCCGGAACCACCCGGTGAGGACGGAGACGAGAGGCGCCTCGGTGGTGGCGGCGAGCTGTTCGGCGGCCTCGGCGTGCGAGGCTGCGGCGTCGAGGTCGCCGAGGGATGAGGCGGATTGCAGGCGGACGAGCCGGCCGAGTACGGCGAAGTTCGGCAGCTCGTGCCGGGTGGCCAGGTCGAGGATCTCGGCGCCGATCCTGTCCCGTACCGCCGCGAGGCCGGGGCGGATGAAGGACTGCAGGAACACCCCGTTGAGGGCGAACGCCAGCAGGGCGGGATCGGCCAGGTCCCGTGCCAGCGCCTCGGCCTGCCGTGCCGCCTGTCGCGCGCGCTTCAGCTCGGTCCCGGACAGATCGGCGCTGCGGCTCTCGACGGCGACCGTGGCCAGGAGGGGGGCGGCCAGGTCGGCGGGGCCGTCGGGGCCGAGTGCGGTGAGCGTGCGTTCGGCAGCCGCGACGACGGCGCGGGACTGCTCGGGGTCGTCGGCCCGGCTCCAGATGGCGGGCACGTCGTAGGCGCCGATGATCCGGGCGGTCAGGGAGAGGTCTCCCGTGCGTTCCGCTGCCTGGACGGCGGCGAGGCGGTTGCGCCGCGAGTGGACGAGGGCGTCGCCACCCGCCAGTGCGAGGGTGCGGGCCAGATCGACGGTGGTGCGCGGGCCGAGCCGGACACCAGGGCCGGTCCATGCGGTACGTGCGCCTTCGAGGGGCACGGACCCATTGAGGATGTCCGTCTCCAGGCGCTGGAGGTCGGCACCAGGGTCGAGCCCGAGTTGATCAACGAGCATCGCGCGAGCGCGGCGGAGGGTGGCCAGCGCGTCGGCCTGGCGGCCCGCGCGGTGGAGCGCGCGGGCAAGGAGCGCCCAGGCCGGCTCGCGCCACGGATGTTCGGCGACGTGGGCACCCAGTTCGGCGACGAGATCGGCCCCTTCCCCGGCATCGAGGAGGATGCGGGCGCGCAGTTCCACCCCCTCCAACCTCAACTCCTCCAGTCGGGTCCGCTCACGCTGCGCCCACGCGGAGCCGGTCACATCGGCGTAGGCGGGCCCGCGCCAGGCCGCGAGTACCGCGCCGAGGCCGGTCACCGCGTCGGGGGCGCGCCGGGCGCGGGCCAGGGTGTCCTGGAACCGATGGACGTCCACGTCCTCGCGCGGCAGGCGCAGCGCGTAGCCGGGACCTTCGGTGACCAGTACGCGCGGCGGGTTGCGGGGCGGCCGGTCGGGTTCGAGGGCGCGGCGCAGCGCGGCGACGAACGTACGCAAAGCGCCCACGGCGCGGGCCGGCGGATCGGTCCACAGGTCGTCGACAAGGGTGTCGGTGGTGACCATCCGTCCCTCGGCGGCGACGAGCCGGGCGAGTACCTCGCGATGGCGGGGTCCGCCCAGGCCAACCGGGCTGCCGTCGTCGCGGAAGGCCCGCACGGCACCGAGTACGTCGATTCGCATGCCCCCATCCTCTGTGCCAGGGGTCGGCTGCGCCCAACCGTACTGATCGGCTGCTGATCGCCGTCGCCCAGGCTGATCCGGTCAGTCCCCACCAGAAGAGATGGCCTTTCATGACGCTCACCCTTCCCGGCTTCGATCACATCCGCCTGCCCGGTGCGGACGGTGTGGAGCTGGCTGCCGCTGTCGGCGGCAGCGGCAGCCCGGTCGTGCTGTTGCACGGTTTCCCCCAGACCCACCTGATGTGGCGACTCGTCGCCGAGCGGCTCGCCGACGAGCACACGGTGATCTGTCCTGACCTGCGGGGCTACGGCGCCAGCGACAAGCCGGCGGCCACCGACCCCGATGTGTACGCCAAGCGCACCATGGCCGCCGACGTCGTGACCCTGGCGACGGCGCTCGACCACGAGCGCTTTGCCCTCGTCGGCCACGACCGGGGCGCCCTGGTCGCCTTCCGGGCGGGGCTGGACCACCCTGAGACCATCACGCACCTGGGCATCCTCGACATCGTGCCGACGCTCGACATGTGGAACGTCCTGCACGGCGCGTCGGCGGCGGTCGGCTACCACCTCTTCCTCATGGCGCAGCCGCCGGGCCTGCCGGAGGCGATGATCGCCAACAGTGCGGACGCGTTCTTCGGCTCGTTCCTCGACGCTTGGGCCAACGACCCGACCGCCATGCCGCAGGAGGTGCGTGCCGAGTACCTGCGGGCGAGCGCCGCGGCGGTGGCGTCGATCGTCGCCGACTACCGGGCCTCGGCGGGCATCGACGTCGTGCACGACCAAGCGGACCTGGACGCCGGGTCGCAGCTGGCCATGCCCGTGACGGTCGTCCAGCAGGACTGGGGCGCGCAGCTGGGCTACGACGCTGCTGGGGTGTGGAAGGCGTGGGCGCCGGACCTGGACCACCGGCTGACCCGAGCGGGGCACTTCATGGCCGAGGAGGCACCCGACGAGATCGCGGCGGCGATCCAGGAGCTGCTGGCCCGCTGAGCCTCCTGTTCTCGACTCGTCGGCCGGGCCACGGTCGGTCGGCGAGCCGAGCGAGCTGACGGCTGAAGGCAGCACACCGCCTCCCTGCGAGCCGACGGAGATCGTGCGCCCAGGGTGAGGTCGAGGCCTTCGACCTCACCGCGCCGGCCTTCGTCGATCGCGTGTTGGCGGCGGGCCAGCAGATCGGCATCCAGCTCCTCCGGGCGGGGCAACATCTTGGGATTGACCGACAGCATCGGGCAGCGGATGCAGGCTTCTCTGAACTAACTGATTGATCTCCAAGTGTGGGACCACCGTTCGTCCTTCGCTTCCGTCGAGGTGCTTCTTCGCTCGTTGTCCCGGGCCCGTGTCAGTGGCTCCTGTTAGGGTCCGCGCCGTGACCTCACCCGATCATTTGCTCGCATTGATCCGGGACACCCCCGGCATCGCTGACCTGCTGCATTCGTCTTTCGAGTTCGGCATCTCCCGCAACGAACACGGCGAGGCGGTCCGAGCGGCCTCGGGTGCCGCGCTGGAGCCCATCGCTGGTGACTGGGCTGGCGGAACCTTCTTCCTGTGCCATGACCAGGACGGACGCCGACCTGTGGTGTTCGCGAGTTCTGAGGGACAGGGCGGCGTTATCGCTGACGACTTGACGGCCGCGCTGGAGATCATCACTGGCCTGGCTGTGTGGCAGGACTGCCTGAAGTTCTCCGGTGGCGGAAGCCTGGAGGCCGTGACTCCGCCCATGCGTAAACGCGCGGGCTTCCTGTGTCGGTGGCTAGGCCACGTCGCAGAGGACCAGCCCGGCCCTGTTGAGGACGTTCGTCGCGCCGACGTGGTCCGCGTTCGCTGCGAACCCGCACGCCGTGCACTGGAACTTCGCTTGGGTGACGCGGTTCTCCTTCGCAACGTGCCCGCAGGACAGACAGCTGCGGGAGGTGTTGCGCGCGTCCACCGGGACCGTGAGGCGACCGGCGCTCTCAGCCTTGTTCGCCAGGATTCCGAGGAACTGCGCCCAACCCGCGTCGAGGATGCTGCGGTTGAGCCCGGCCTTGGCGGCGGCGCCGTTCGGCAGGAACGCGCCGGGAGTGCCGGGGTCGGGCTTGGGCTTGGGTGTGCGGGTCATGCCCGCGGTGTTGAGCCGCTCGTGCGCGATCGCGTCGTGGCCGCGGACCAGGGCGAGCGCGATCTTGTGGTGGAAGTCGAGGCGCTGGCGCCGGATCCTGGCGTGGAGCTTGGCGACCTTGCGGGCGGCGGCGCGGTGGCGCTTGGTGCGCTGCCGGGTCCGCTTGGGGAACGTGGCGAGGTGCCGCTGCGCGTCGGCCAGCTCGGCGGCCGCAGCGTCGAGGAACTTCGGGTTGGCGATGTGTTCGCCGTCGGAGGTGGTCAGGAAGTGCGACACGCCCATGTCGATGCCGACCACGGCGCCGGTGGGCGGGAGGGGCTCGGCGGGGACGTCGTCGCAGGCGAGGACGGCGTACCAGCGGCGGCCTTCCCGCTTGATGCTGATCGTCTTCACGCGGCCGTGGACGGGCCGGTGCTGGTGCACGCGGACGTGGCCGATGCCCTGGAGGCGGACGCGGGTCTGCGCATCGTGCGGGGTGGAGTCCCAGCGGCAGCCGTCGCCGTCCTTGGGGAAGACGACGGTGTCGAAGTGCCCGACGCCCTTGAAGCGCGGGTACCCCGGCTTCTCGCCGTTCTTGACCCGGCGGAAGAACGCGGCGAACGCCTTGTCCAGGCGGCGCAGGGTGGCCTGCTGGGAGGAGCACGACCAGCGGCCCTGACGCTCCGGGTCGAACGCCCGGATCTCCTTGAGCTGGGCGGACTGGTCGCCGTACCGGATGCTCGTCTTCGAGCTGTGCCGCCAGGCGTCCCGGCGCTCCTGGAGCGCGCCGTTGTACAGCGAGCAGTGGTCGGCCAGCATCTCGGCCAGCGCAACCGTCTGACGGGCCGTGGGGCGCAGCAGGAACTTGTAGGCGCGGATCACGCCTTGCGCCTCCGTTCAAGGCGCAAGGCGTCGGCGAGGAGCACGCACGCGGCAGCGTTGATCGAAATGCCCGCCCGGTGGGCGTATTCCTCGATCTGCCGCTTCAAATCCGGGGGTACGCGAAGGTTCAGCGACTCCCGGCGGTCACCTCTAGCCACAACCAAAACGCTACCACTTTTGACGGTAGCTCATATCCAAGACCAGACGCTGCGCTGCTCCGCAGCGCATGAGCGGATTCGATTCCCCCACCGGCTAAAGCCGGTGGTCCCCTCGAAAGGAATCTGATGGAGGCCGCCGCTGCGCTCCTTGAAAGGGACCTGGTTCGTGACGAACCCGAGATCGCCGAGCACCGGGCCCGCATCGCCGCGGCTCTGTCGTTGCGCCGGGTGCCCGTACCTGAACTCGTCGCCCGGCTGCGGGACGCAGTGACCAGCACCGAACCGGGCCACGTGGTGGTCACTGAGTCGGGCGATGAGTACGAGTCTCTCTTCGGGACGTTCCTGCCCACCGATAACCCGGGCTGGCGCTGATCGACGACTGGGCTCGCGGTGTCGGGCATTTGCTCTGTCGGGGATCTTGCCGTGGTCGAGGTCAGCTGCTGACGGCTCGCCAGGACTTCAATCGAGGGATCCCGTGCTGGTCCAGGTAGTGCTGGCAGGAACCAGTGGTTCATGGTGCTCATCGACGATAGGCGGTGGCGGCGACGGCGGGCAGGAGAGCGAGGGAGAGGATGCCGCCGGTGAGGGCGAGGGCGGGGTAGCTGGTGGCGGCGACCATGATGCCGGAGGCCATGCCGCCGGTGGCGCCGGCGATGGCGATGGAGACGTCGACCAGGCCCTGGGTCTTGGCACGGGTGGCGAGCGGCACAGTGTCCGTGATGATCGCGGTGCCGGAGACGAGGCCGAAGTTCCAGCCCAGCCCCAGTAGGGCCAGAGCGAGCGCGAGGAGGCCGACGGAGTCACCGGGTGCTGCGGCGGCGAGGATGCCCGCGGCAAGCAGGGTGATTCCGGAGGCCGCGGCGATCTTCATGCGGCCGTAGCGGTCGACGAGCCAGCCTGTCAGCGGTGAGGGCAGGTACATGGCACCGATGTGGATGGCGATGACGAGGCCGGAGGCGGCGGTGCCATGGCCGTGATCGTGTATGTGGACCGGCGTCATGGTCATGATCGCAACCATGACGAGCTGGGTGAGGACCATGACCAGCGCGCCGAGGACGACGCCTCCGCGGCCGTCTGTCGTGTCAGCGGCGTCGGAGGCGGCCGGGTGCGTAGTGGCGTCGGCTTCCTTGGCCTGGGCGACGGTGCGGGCCAGGAGCAGCGGGTCGGGTCGCAGCCAGAGGGCGAGGACGAGGGCGGCCAGCGCGTAGGCGGCGCCGGAGAGTATGAAGGGACCGGCGAGGTTCGGTATGCCGAGGGTTTCGGCGAAGGTGCCGGTCGGCGCGGCGAGGTTGGGGCCGGCGACACCGCCGAGGGTGGTGGCGACCAGGACGGTGGAGACGGCGCGGGCCCGGTGGCCAGGTGGGGCAAGGTCGGCTCCGGCGTAGCGGGCCTGGAGGTTGGTTGCGGTGCCCGCGCCGTAGACGAACAGGGCGATGAACAGCAGGACTGGGTTGTCCAGGACAGCGGCGGTGATGACGCCGGCTGAGCCGATGGCGCCGGTGAGGTATCCGGTGGCAAGACCGGGGCGACGGCCTCGGGCCTGGGAGATGCGGCCGACGGCGACGGCGGCCAGCGCGGACCCGGCAGTGAACAGAGCGCTGGGCAACCCGGCGAGGCTGGTCGAGCCGAGCATGTCCTGGGCGAGGAGGGCGCCGACGGTGACGCCTGCGGCGAGGCCCGCGCCGCTGAGGACCTGGGAGGCGACCAGGACGCGCAGGATACGGCGCTGTGCCTGTGCGGGGTCGGATATGTGGGCCGTCGTGCCGATGGGTGCAGTGCTGGTCATGTCTCTTCCGGAGGGTAGGTCAGCGATCAGGTCGTCGGCGTCTTCGAGGCCGACGGACAGGCGGATCATGCTGTCCTCGGTGCCGCGCCTGGCACGCTCGGCCGGGTCCGCTGCCCGCACCGGCCTCCTCGGCGCTGACAGCCGACGACGACTGGATCGAAGTGGTGTCCACGGAGGGGAGCCTTATCTGCCGACGGTGGTGACGCTGATGCTGGGGTCGTTCGCGCCGGAGGGCGCCGCGAGGACGGCCAGCGCTGCGCCCTCGCCGGAGGCGAGGGCGCCTTCGATGTGTCCGGCGTGCTCGGTCGCCGTCTCGGTCGACGCCCAGTGCAGTCGGTCGTCGAGTGTCGGGCGCTGATAGAGGGGGTGGCCGAAGAGAGAGTAGTCGGCAAGGCGCTGGACGGTGGACGGGGAGGTCCACCGCTCTGCGCTCCAGTTCTGCACGTGCAGGACGTCGGGGGTGGCCGCGGCCGGGCCGAAGATCTGCGCAAGCTGGGCGGTGACGGCCTTGTCGAAGCCGGGGCGGACGGTGCGCGCGTGCGCGAATCCGAAGAGTGCGGCGGGTCGGCCGCCGGGTCCTGACATGTCGTGTATCTCCTGGAGCGGGCCGGTCCTGCTGAACGCCGCACCGGCCAGTCCCCTCTCCCGCCAGAAGGCGAAGGGGTATTGAGCGACGACCTTGGCGACTGCCCCCATCCAGACCGGCGTGGACCGGGCAAGGTGTACGAGGTCGGCGGGGAGCGCGTCGCCGAAGTCGATGCGCTCCAGCGCCAGGGCCGGTGGGACGGCCAGGATGACGTGCTCGGCGTGCAGGGTTCCGTCCGGGGTGTGCACGGCGAGACCGTCCCGGCCGTCCGGGTGGATGGCGGTGACGGGCGTGTTCAGCCGCAGGGTGTCGGTGGGCAGCGCAGTCGCGAGGGCGGAGACGAGGCTCTGGGATCCGGTGGCGAAACGGCGGGAGGGGGCATCGATCAGGTTGCCAGCAAGGCGGTGTGTGCCGGTGGTGTCCTGCAGGAGGGTGTCCCCGGCGAGATGCTGGTCGAAGGTCTTGATGCCGCTGCGTGCGGCCAGGTCGCGCACGCGCTCCTCTCCGTCCCAGAACCAGGTGGCTCCCAGGTCGAGGGCCCGGTCCAGGTTCGATGTGGAGGCCGACAACAGGCGTCCGCCGATGCGGTCGCGGGCCTCCAGGCAGACGGTGTCGCGGTCGGCGGCGTGCAGGGCAGTAGCGGCGGCCAGCCCGGAGGCACCGGCGCCGACCACTACCACGTCGTGGCTGTCCCGGTGGGACATGTGGAGCTTCCTTTCTCTTCAGGCCGACTTCGCGTATGCCGAACCATCGGCATCAGGCAGGGAACCTGCCCGCACTGAGGCAGAGGCGCCGGGTCGACGGCCCGGAGGGCCTGGTCACTTGCTTCTGGCGGTGTGCAGAACGATGCGGAAGCGGGGAGCTCCGGAGCGCAGCCGGGTCACGGCCTCGCCGGCCTGCTCCAGCGGCATGCGCTCGATCATGGGCCGTACGCCGTTGGTGACAGCGAACCGCATCGCCTCCTCTGTCTCGCGCGGGCTGCCGGTCAGGTGTCCGGTGACGGTGTGGCCGTTCATGACGAGCCGGGCCGCCGGGACGGTCACGGATCCGGCGTCGACGCCGACGAGGGTGATCTGTCCGTGCACGTTCAACCCGGTGAGCAGCTCGTCCACGGGGGCGGTGGAGGAAGCGGTGTGGACGATGAGGTCGGCGCCGCCCAGTTCCTTCAGGACGGCTCCGGGCGCCTGGGCGTTGCTGTCGATGTAGTGGTGGGCGCCGAGGTCGCGGGCGAGCTTCTCGCGGTCGCCGCCCCGGGCGATGGCGATGGTCTCGTAACCGAGCTTCGCCGCGAACTGGACGGCGAGGTGCCCCAGCCCGCCGAGCCCGAACACGGCGACGCGACCGCCCGCGCGCGTGCCTGCCTTACGCACGGCGTTGAAGGTCGTCACGCCCGCGCAGCCGAACGGGGCGGCGTCGAAGAGGTCGAGTCCGTCGGGGATGCGCGCGAGCGCGTCGGCGGGCACGGTGATGCTCTGGGCCCAGCCGCCCGGGTAGGACAGGCCGGGCACCTTGCGTTCGGGGCAGTGGACGACGTCGCCCGCCCGGCAGAACGCGCAGTGCCCGCAGCTGCCGCCGAACCAGCCGACGGCCACGCGGTCTCCGACCGACCAGCCCTCGACCTGGTCGCCCACCTCGGCGATGACACCGGCGACCTCGTGCCCGGGAGTGACCGGGAAGGACGTACCGGAGCCGGTGGCCGCGGCTGTTGCGATGTCGGCGTTGCACACGCCGCTCGCCGTGACGGACACCCGGACCCACGTGCCCGTCGGCGATGCCGTCTCGGCCATGGAGGGGTGAAGAGGGCCTCGGGGCTCGGTCACGACCATGGTCACGGCAGTGTCTGACATGGTGCCTCTTGCCTTCCGAACGACGATGCATATAGCTGCTGGTTATGCTGAATGAGCAGGAGCCCCACCGTAGGCGGAGGTAAACCAGTCCGGTAGGGGACATCAGTGAATGGAGCGATAAGCCGTGGCTATGATCGATCGCCTGAATCCCGAAGGACTCCGGTATGCGCAGGCAGTCGCCGAGACCAAGTCGTTCAGCGCCGCCGCACGGGCTTACGGCGTCACCCAGCCTGCCCTGTCCAACGGGATCGCCAAACTGGAGGAGCGCCTCGGCGACCGGCTGTTCGACCGGTCGCCGCGCGGTGTGACCCAGACGGCGTTCGGCGCGCGGATCCTGCCGTTGATCGAGCGCGCCCTGGTCGCGCTCGACGCCGTCGCGGCGGAGGCCAGGCGGTTGACCGAACCCGGCGAGCAGAAGATCCGCGTGGGCGTCTCGCCCCTGATCGGCGCCCACCTGGTCGCCCGCGCGTTCAGCATGGTGCGCGGCCTTCCCGTGCCCCGCGACCTCGTGCTGCGCGAGGCGAACATGCAGGACCTGCGCGAATGCCTGCTGGCCGGCCAGCTCGACATCATCCTGATCCCGGCCGTCGCCGCGATGCCGCGCTTCGAGCACCGGGTCATCGACGTCGAGCCGATCGTCGTCGTCACCCCCGATTCCGCAGCGGACGCTCCGCTCGAACTCGAAGAGGCCGGCAAGGAGCAGTTCATCCTCGTTCCGGACACCTGCGGCCTGACCACGTTCACCACACAGCTCTTCCAGGCGCACGAGATGCCTCTGTGCACCTATCCGGGAGAAGCCGCCAGCTACCAGGTCCTGGAGGACTGGACGAAGCTCGGCCTGGGCTCGGCCATGGTCCCCCGCTCCAAGCTCACCTCACCCGACGTCCCGCACCGGCCACTGATGAACGAGGGCCGCGAGGTACAGATCTCCTTCGAAGCGGTGTGGAGCGCCGACTCCCCGCTCGCTGTGGACCTTCTCCGACTGGCCGACGGGCTCGCCGCCGCCCGCTAGCCATATGCACTGCTTATACCCTGATTCAAAGGGATCCTCTACCGGACCTCGCATGGAGTGCCTAACTTGGCAGGCACGTTGCGGTACACACCGCTCCGCTCATTCCCTGCCGATCGAGCGAGGCATAACCATGGCATATCTTGAAATCACACTGCAGGTGGAGCCGGCCAACCGAATCGCGGCCGCCGGCGTGTACGAGAAGTACAAGCAGCCGTTCCTGGACACCGTCCCCGGCGCCATCAGCAAGCAGCTCCTCGTCCGCGACGAGGACGTCCAGGTCCTCCACGGCTTCCAGACCGTGGCCGACGCGAAGGCGTACCTGGCGAGCGACCTGTTCACCCGCGATGTGGTCGGTGGCCTGTCCCCGCTGTTGAAGGCGGCACCCGAGGTGCGCGTCTACGACACCGTCTGATCCCCGGGTGGAGTCATGGACGACCTCAAAGCGCTGCTACGCGAGTACGACCGTGCCCGCGCCTACACCGACGAGCTGTGGAGAGACCTCACGCCGGACGAGGTGACCTGGCGCCCGCACGGGAACTCCAGTGCCATCGGCTGGCATCTCGGCCACCAGGCCCACGTCGCCCACTTCATGATCCGCAACCTCACCGCGGCCGAGCCCAGCCCCGACCCGGAACTGGACGCGCTCATGGACTCCGCGAATCCGGAGAAGTTCCGCGGCGCGCTGCCCACCGTCGAACGGCTCACCGCCTTCCGCGACACCGTCGCCGAACGCGTCCACGCCCGCATCGGCGACATCGCCGCCGGCAACGTCGGCGCCCCCACCCAACTGACCGTCGTCGCCACCCACCTGCTGACCGCACTGATCAACCACGAGTACCAGCACGACCAGTGGATCAGCGAGGTCCGTACCGAAGACCTCGGCCACGCGCTCCCGCCCGACCCCGCCTCGGACCGGCTCAGCCGCGTCGACGGCTACCTCGTCCTCAACCCCTACGCCTGACCAGCACGAAACAGGAGCACCACATGTCCAGCACCACCCTCGACTTCACCGGGCAGAAGGTCGTCGTCATCGGCGGCACCAGCGGCATGGGCTACGCCGTCGCCCGCCACGTCCTCGATGCCGGCGGCAGCGCCGTCGTCACCGGCCGCACCCAGGCGAGCGCCGACGAGGCGGCAGCCGCCCTGTCCCCCCACGGCAAGGCCATCGGCCTGGCAGCCGACCTGGCCGACCCCGTGGCTGTCGACCGTCTGCGCGCCGTCCTCACCGAGGAGCACGCCGATGCCACCCTCCTCGTCAACGCGGCCGGCGTGTTCGCCCTGAAGTCCTTCCTGGAGCACACGTCCGAGGACTACGACCGCTACCAGGCCATCAACCGGGCCTTCTTCTTCCTCACCCAGACCGTCGCCGGCAACATGATCGCCCGCGGCACGAAGGGAGCCGTCGTCAACATCGGCTCCATGTGGGCGCACCAGGCCATCGCCGCCACGCCCTCGTCGGCGTACTCGATGGCCAAGGCCGCACTGCACTCCCTCACCCAGCACCTCGCGATGGAACTCGCCTCGCACGGCATCCGCGTCAACGCGGTCGCCCCCGCCGTCGTGCGCACCCCCATCTACGAGGAGTTCATCCCCAAGGCGGACGTCGACTCCGCGCTCGACGGGTTCAACACCTTCCACCCCCTCGGCCGCACCGGCACCTCCGACGACGTCGCCGCCACCGTCGCCTTCCTCCTGTCGAGCCAGACCGACTGGGTCACCGGCGCCGTCTGGGACATCGACGGCGGCGTCATGGCCGGACGCAACTGACCTGCCTCACTACCACCTCATCCACAGCCCCCGGGCGGCGCCGCCCGGGGCAACACCCGCTCATTGACGGACATCACAGGAGCACACGTGTCGTACCACGACCACAGCGACCACCAGTACGCCAAGAACCTCCGCGTCGGCGCTCCGACGGCATTCAAGGCGTTCCTGGCCTTCGACCAGGCCGCCCTCTCCGGCTCCGACAAGGTCATCCCTCGCAAGTACCCCGAGCTCATGGCCGTGGCCGTGGCACTGATCACCCAGTGCGCGTACTGCATCGAGGCGCACACCAAGGCCGCGCACGCCGCTGGCGCGACCCAGGAGGAACTGGCGGAGACCACCATGATCGCGGCCGCACTGCGCGCGGGCAGTCTGATTACTAGTAGGGCTTGGTTATCTTGGATGGGGAATGGTGTGTTGGCCTTGCGGAGGTGAGGGCCATGACCCCGCGGGAGCTGGTGGAGGCCCAGGACCGGCTGGCGGCGTTCGCGGCCGAGGTGTTCGCCCCGCTGGGGCGGTCCGACCAGCGGCGGTGGGGCGAGCGGTATGTGCGCGGGCTGCTCGGCGAGGGGCGGCGCAAGTCGATGGAGCCGATGGCCGCCCGGCTGGGGGTGGACCGGCAGGGGCTGCAGCAGTTCCTGGCCGACGCCCCGTGGTCCCATCAGATGGTGCTGGCCGAGCTGGCCTGGACGATGGAGCCGGTCATCCGCCCGGCCGCCTGGGTGATCGACGACGTGTCCTTCCCCAAGGACGGCCACGCCTCCCCGGGGGTGGCCGCGCAGTACTGCGGCGCGTTGGGCAAGACCGCCAACTGTCAGGTCGCCCCGAGCGTGCACCTGGTCACCGACGCCGCCTCCTGCCCGGTGAACTGGCGGCTGTTCCTGCCCCAGCAGTGGGACGTCGCCGCCGCCCCTGCCGAGGACGCCGACCAGGTGGCTGAGCGCCGCCGCCGTGCCCACATCCCCGACGAGGCCGGGCATGTCGAGAAGTGGCAGCTGGCCGTCGACATGGTCGACGAGCTGCGGTGCTGGGGGCTGGACCCGCCGCTGATCGTGGCCGACGAGGGCTACGGCCAGGACGGCGCCTTCCGGCTGGCGTTGGAAGAGCGCGGCATCGGCTACGTGGTCGGGGTGCGCTCGGACACCGCGGTGCTGCCCGAGACCGCCCTGCGCACCGCTCCGGCCTGGTCGGGCACCGGCCGGCCCCCGGTGCCCCGCTACCGGCAGGCGCCCACCTCGGTACGGGAGCTGGTCGTCCACGGCGGGCGCGGCGCGCTGCGCACGGTCACCTGGCGCCAGGGCAGCAAGGGGCCGTTGCGCTCGCGGTTCGCCGCGCTGCGGGTGCGCCCGGCCGGGGTGCGGCTGCGCCGTGCACACCCCGGACAGGACCTGCCGGTGTGCTGGCTGCTGGCCGAGTGGCCCGCCGGCGAGAAGGAGCCGACCAAGTACTGGCTGTCCACGCTGCCCGCGGATGTCCCGCTGCGGCACCTGGTGCGCTCGGCGAAGATCCGCTGGCGGGTCGAGCACGACTACCGCGAGCTGAAGACCGCCCTGGGCCTGGGCCACTTCGAAGGCCGCACCTTCAACGGCTTCCACCGGCACCTCACCCTGGCCTCGGTCGCCCAGGCGTTCTGCACCCTGGAGCGGCTGCGCCCTCCAGACCCGGCCGCGGCCTGACGACCTACCAGGTCGTAGCCGGACTGCAGGTCCTGCTGGCCTGCTGGACGGGGCAATGCCCTCTGTGCCGGACACCACTGCCCTCGCCCCAACACACCAGATCCGCCCCAACCTAACCAAGCCCTACTAGACCACAACACCGAAAGAGCCACAAAGCCGGTGAGGACGTCTAGTCCCGGACTTCGCGGGTCACCGTTTCAGGTCTGTGGCCAGCGGGTTTGGCCGATGTCGGTGTCAAGGAGGTCGAGGAGGTGGAGTTGGACGCCGCGGGTGATCTGGACGGTGGGCGGGTCGGTGACGTTGCCGATCCGCAGGGTGAGTTCGCCGAGGTGGTAGAAGATCATGCGGCCGGTGGGGCGGACGCGGCGGTTGTCGGGGTAGAGGCCGCTCATGGTCTGCTCGGGGCCGAGCGCCCGTCTGACCTGCCGCTCGATGAGGCAGAAGACCAGCAGGGCCAGGCAGATGACCTGGATCAGGGCGGCAACGCGCCGGTTGTGCTGCACGAAGACCGGCGCGACCGCGAGCGGGCCCTTGAAGTCGTGGTATCTGCGTTCGACCGCGCCCTGGCCCTTGTAGTGGATCAGAATCTGCCCGGCGTCCGCCTGGTCGGCGGGGACGGACGTCAGCAGTGCGTACCAGCCGTCGACCACGGCTTCGGCCTTCAGCACGCTGGTGTCGAAGTGCCAGGCCAGGACCGGGGTGCCGTCCTCGTTGTCGGTGACGGTCCAGCGCAGGCAGGAGGTGACACGGCGCTTGGCGGCGATGACACCGATCCGGGCGACGATCTTCTCCCGGGTCCTGTAGTGGCGCCCGCCAGCCGCAGCGGTGAGCTTGTTCAGGTCCTCTGCGGCCTTGGCCAGGCGTTTGTCCCGGGCGGCTTGCTGGCCGGCGGCGTTCGCGGTGGAGTGGACCAGGATCCGCCGGACGGTGAGCGGCGGATCGCTCTTGCGGGGCCCGGTCAGGGTGTGGGTGTCCTCCAGCACGCGGTAGGTCTCGCGCTGCCCGGCGGGCTTGCTCGCCTCCCGGTCCGGCGTCCAGTCCACGACGGTGGCCTGCGCGAGATCGAGGGCGGCATAGACCTCGTCCTTGACCTGCGCGGCCGGGGCCGGGGCGATGAAGTGGACCCCGGCCGCCAGCAGGGCACTGACGTTGGAGTAGGACACCAGCTTGGAGTCGGCGACCATCAGGAAGTCGCGTTCGCCGGCCATGGTCCGCAGGTCCTTCATCGCGCCGACGACCTGGCTGACCTCGGCCGCCCCGCCCCGAAGACCCGGCATGGAGCGGGATGCCGCCGTCGGCCGACACTGCGAGTCCGGCCTGGACCTGCTTCAGATCGAAGCGCCGGTCCTTGGGATGCCCGTAGCCGCTCAGCGGGTAGTCCTCGTCCTGGCCCTCGGCCGGGAAGGCCCCGTGCACGGACATGCTGGTCATGTCCCAGTGCATCCGCGCCACATCGACCCCGAACCCACCGATCGCCCGTGCCCCGACCGTGCCCGCGATGTGCTCCAGGTGCGGAGCGACCGCATCCAGTGCCCGGGCCAGACGGTCATCGTTGAGCAGACCGGGCTCGATCCCGAAGACCTCCTCCACCGCCCAGCACCTGGCCCAGTCCTCCACCCGCACCAGCGGCGCGGGCGACGTCAGCCGGTTGGCCACCAACGCCTCGATCACCTGCCCGTGCGTCACCAGCGCACTCGCGCCACCAGGACACACCTCGTCGACGATCCCGGCGACATCCAGCCGGCGCAGAAACTCGGCAGCGACAGGCAGAGCGCCCAGACGCTTCTCCACCACGGACGTCACCGCCACTTCAAGGCGCTGACGCTGAGACCGTGGCCGCGGGGACCAGGAAGTCATCGACACACCCCACCCAACGCCACACCACCGGCCCGGGACACCCCCGGACCGGTCACACCATACGAATCAACGACCCGCGAAGTACGGGTCTAGTCGGCGGGGTGACTCGGACAGGATGTGGTTCAGGCCCCCGGCAAGCCGGCGCGACACCGAGGCAACAGTGACGACTGAAGCTTCAGGACACGCGCAGCACTACCGGGGACTGTTTTGCCCTCGGAGCCTTCGCACGGGCCTGACCGCGGTGCGAAGGCTCTGCCACGCAGAACTGAAGAGCACCAAGCCTGTCCTCCCGCGGCCGGATCGGTCACTCTGCATCGATGTCGGGCTGTATCTCCACGGTGAAGGCCGCGTCCTCAGGGCCGTCGCCTTCCTCGTCCTCCCAGACGATCACTCGCACGTGCCTCCGCCCGCCGCCACGCACCTCCCGCTCGGTCACCAGGTCGGTGACGACGAGGGCGGCAACATACTCAGCGTCCTCCTCGGGATCGACGGCAGTGATGGTCCCCCGCCACCGCTCGGAATGGCCACCGTAGGGGCGCCAGCCCTGCGAGCCGTGCGGCTCGTCGACCCTGTACACCCAGCCCTTCTCGGTGCCCATGACACCGATCCTTCCACTCAAGAAGCACCACGAGCCGCATCGGATCGTCACCCGCCGCACCCTGGCCTTCAACCCGGCGTCCTCGTCCTCCGGCAACTCCCACGCCAGATGTCCTCGGTTCGGGAAGTCCTGGTCCTGATCGTCGTCCCACTGCGGGAAGGCCCCGGATCGTAAAGCACTTCCGCAGCCGCGCGAGGCTGACCACGCCTACGCGGTCGCGTTCAAGCGCCCTGGCGGCGAGTGCGGCCCGGAGGCAGTGACTTTCAGCGTCGACGACGGTGAGCCGTCGTCGTGCGTGTCATCCGGGGCGACGCCGCCACTGTCTCATTCGTTTTTCCGACGCTGCGGGGCGGTCCCGCAGACCCGCAGCGATGGCCGGAATGGACCAACCAGGCGTGGCGCCACGACCTGGAGACGAACCGCACGACCCTGACCAAGCTCGGCCCCGGCCTGGTTTTCCGGCTGGCCCTCGCCCGACACCACACCGCGTTCACCCGCATTCACCCGGACGGCGACGAACTCATCCTCCTGGACGCCGACGACACCGCTCGCCGCGTCCCCCTCCCCGCCCTGGACGGCGCGCCGCCGCCGCGGCAGCACCTCCTGGGAGGGCGCGCAACGCCGTGCGGTGGCCGCCTCACCGGGCGCGGACTGGATAGCCGTCACCCGCGGCGGCCACCGCGAAGTCCACGTCTTCGACGCCCGAACAGGCAACGAAGCAGCCCGATTGAAGCTGGACACACCCTTGCGCCACGGCGGCCACACGATGCTGCGCACGCAGACCGACGGCGCCGAAGGCGATCCCGTGAGCCGGTGACGGCCGGGCCACGGCTGGCGGCCGGTGCGGAGCAGGCGGTCTCGACACAAAACTAACCGCACGCCTGGGCACGCTGGTGGACGGAGGGTCTGTGGTCTTCCGGATCGATCGTCGACGGCATTGATCATCGGCCAGAGTTGCCGTCAAGCAAGCAGCGGCCCGGAGCCCCACGGCGCCGCTTCCCCATGCGGCATCCGCTGCTGGTTACCCCGCCCCGGTTCCGGAGAAGACAGCGCTGAGCGGAGGTGTCTGCGCGAGCTGATGCCGAGCTTGGCGAAGACGTTGCCGAGGTGCCACTCCACCGTGCGCGGGCTGATGAACAGTTGGGCGCCGATCTCGGTGTTGGTGTGGCCATCCCTGGCCAGCCTGGCGATTTGGGCCTCCTGGCCGGTGAGCTCGGAGACGGCGCCGACCGCCCGCTTGCTCGCAGTCTCTCCGGTCGCCAGAAGCTCCCTGCGGGCGCGCTCGGCGAAGCCGTCGGCTCCGATGCAGCTGAACACCTCGTAAGCGGAGTGTAGTTGGGCGCGGCCCTCCTTGCGGCGGTTCTGGCGGCGCAACCACTCGCCGTACAGCAGACGGGCGCGGGCCAGATGGACGGCGGTCCGGCATCGTTCGAAATGCTCAATTGCCTTCTGGTAGAGCGCATCAGCAGCCCGGTCGTCGCTCAGGAGCGCGCGCGAACACGCCTCTGTGCCAAGTGCCCAATCGGTGCCGCTCGCGCGGGTGCGTTCGGTGAGCTTCTCCAGCGCGGACGCGGCGGCCTCCGGCTGCCCGTTGCGGGCGGCGGCCTCGATCAGTTCGACCAATGCCCAGCCGAAGAAGCCCAGATCCTCGTACTGGCACGCGCGCGTCGCGGCCGCCAGTGCATCGTCGTAGCGGCCGAGGCTGTTGTACAGGACCGCAGTCGCGTATTCGGCGAGGCTGAGTACGCGTCCCTCGCCGCGAGCCCGTACCTCTTCGATGGTGGTGTCGATGAGGTTCCGTGCCTGGAACTCCTGGCCGCGCCAGGCGGCGAGCACCAGGGACGTGTACATCATGGGTACGCCGCCGACCGCTTCCGAGATCGTCGTCGCCTCGTCGACGAGAGCCGCCGCGGTGGCGAACTCGCCGGCATACACGTGGCAGCACGCCTGGTAGGACAGCGTCATCGGGAGGACGGCGAGCGCACCCGCCTCGCGGGCGACGGCGGCGGCGCCGGCCGCCAGCTCGTGCCATGCCTCGTCGTCCCAGAGCTCCGGAGCGAGAGGCTCTGGTGTCACCCGGAACGCCAGCCACAGCCAGCGCTTCTCCGCATGCCCCGCTCCTGATCGCTGCTCCTGCCGGACGGCGTGCAGGGCACGCCTGAGACCGTCGACGCCGCCGGTGTGGCCGTCGATGATCAGCCCGGCCATGCCGTCCAGGAGGATGTCGACCATCCGCGGCGGCCTCGACGGCGGTGGGCCGGCGCGGGCCGCCTCGGCCACCTCCCGCAGTCCGGGCCCCTCGCTGAGACGGCCGGCGAAGACCGCCGCGCCCAGCGCTTCCAGCAGGGTGTCACGGGCGAGGGCGGCGTCGAGGGGCGCCAGCCGGTGCGCGGCGTCGAGCAGAAGCCGGGGCGCTTCGCCGCTGCGCAGCTGGGCGAAGACCAGCCGGGCCCGCAGCCGCTCCAGCCGGGCGCGCTGCAGGTCGTCGAGCGGGCCGGCCTCAGCGACAGTCAGCATGTTGTGGGCGTGGTCGGCCCCGCCGGCGTCGATCTCGGCCTGAGCGGCGGCCAGTGCACGGGCGACGCGGCGTGCGGGGTCGGGTGTCAGCTCCGCCGCCCGCCGCAGGAACGAGGCCGCCGCCGCGACCCCTCCCCGGCCCTGGGCCCGGTCGGCCGAGCGCTCCAGGTCGACGGCGACGCTCTCGTCGGGCTGGGCGGCAGCGTGAGCGCGATGCCACGCCCTGCGATCAGGATCAAGGCGTGGATCGGTGGCTTCCGCCAGCGCACGGTGCGCCGCCCGGCGGTACGGCGCGGACGTTCTCCGGTAGATGGACGAGCGCACCAGGGGATGATGGAACCGCACCCTGGTGCCGAACTCGATAAGTCCCGCAGTCTCGGCCGGCACTGCGGCATCCCCCGGTATGTCCTGCAGACCGGCTGCGCGCCACAACAGACACACGTCTCCGGTCGGGTCGGCCGCGGCGGTCAACAGAAGCCGCTGGCTGTCCTGCGGAAGTGATCGGAACCGCTGATGGAAGCGGGTCTCGATAGAGCTGGATACGGGGCGCGTGCCGGGGAGGCCGAAGCCGCCTGCCAACTCGGCAGGCTCGAGCGCACGCGGCAACTGCAGCAGAGCCATCGGATTGCCGTGTGCCTCGGCCACGATCCGGTCCCGTACGAGTGGGTCGAGCGGCACGCGAAGGGTTGAAGCCAGCAGGGCACGTGCGTCGGGCTCGCTGAGTCCTTCGACGATCAGCTCCGGCAGACCGGCCAGCTCACGAACGCCATCGTCTTCGGGCTCCCGCAGGGCGAAGATCAAAGCCACCGATTCGGCCTTCAACCGCCTGGCGACGAAAGCCAGTACTTGTAGGGACCCGTCATCGAGCCACTGCGCATCGTCAACAAGGCAGGCCAACGGCCGGTCTCCGGCGGCGCCAGCCAGTAGATCGAGCACGGCCAGCCCCACCAGGAACCGATGAGGTGCCTCGCCTTCCCGTAGTCCGAACGCCACGGACAGTGCATCGCGCTGCGGTCTGGGCAACCGCTGAAGCCGGTCCAGTAGGGGCGTGCAGAGCTGATGAAGGCCCGCGAACGGAAGCTCCATCTCCGACTCGATGCCCGCGAACGCGACGGTGCGGAATCCGACTGCCCGGTCGGCTGCGTAGTCCAGCAACGCGGTCTTGCCGATCCCCGCCTCGCCGCGCAGGACGAGAACCGCGCTGCTGCCCGCCCGCGCTGTGGCCAGCACCCGCTCCAGCGCGGCCAGCTCCTGGGCCCGGCCACGCGGTGCGACCTGCGAATCGATGGCGGGTACACCCATGAGTCGATCTACCTGGTCTCCTGCTCTACGGTAGCCTAATTTTATTCCCATTTGGGGGTTTTTGGTGGTTGTGCGGGCTCAGGCCCGACCCCGGGACCGGCCACGGGGCTGACCCCCGGGGGTTTCCCTGGGGCGACGCGCGCCGGCCCAGTCCAAGGTGGACGAGCCAGCGGCATGGAGTCGCTGGGCACAGCAAGGAGAACCACCCATATGTCTGTCACTCCCGAAGCAACGGCGATTCGGCCGTTCACGTTCGAGTTCCCCGACGCGGAGCTTGAGGACCTGCGCCGGCGGATTGAGGCCACGCGTTTCCCGGAGAAGGAGACCGTCGAGGATCAGTCGCAGGGCACGCAGCTCGCCACGATCCAGGAGCTCGCGCGCTACTGGGCGACGGAGTACGACTGGCGCAAGGTCGAGGCGAAACTGAAGGCCCTGCCCAACTTCATCACCGAGATCGACGGGCTGGACATCCACTTCATCCACATCCGCTCGAAGCACGAAAACGCCCTGCCGCTCATCGTCACGCACGGCTGGCCCGGCTCGATCATCGAGCAGCTGAAGATCATCGAGCCGCTCACCGATCCCACGGCCCACGGCGGGGACGCCTCTGACGCCTTCCACCTGGTGATTCCGTCGATGCCCGGCTACGGATTCTCGGGCAAGCCGACCGCGAAGGGCTGGGACCCCGACCGCATCGCCCGTGCCTGGGCCGAGCTGATGAAGCGCCTCGGCTACACCAAGTACGCGGCGCAGGGCGGCGACTGGGGTGCGATCGTTACTGACGCCATGGCCGTGCAGCAGCCCGAGGGCCTGGTCGGCATCCACGTCAACCTGCCGAAGGTGGTGCCGCCCGCCATCGAGCAGGCCCTCATCGTCGGCAACCCCCTGCCGTCCGACGTCGTCCTCGCCAACGACGAGGAGAAGGCGGCGGTCGAGCAGCTGGACTTCGTGTACCGGCACGTCTACTACGCCTACATCATGGGGTCCCGTCCGCAGACGCTGACCGGGCTGGTGGATTCCCCCGTCGGCCTGGCGGCCTTCATGCTCGACCACGACAGGGACAGCCTGGCCATGATCTCCCGGTCCTTCGCCGGAGAGAAGGAAGGCCTGACGCGCGACGATGTCCTGGACAACATCACGCTGTTCTGGCTGACGAAGACGGCCGTCTCCGCCGCGCGTCTGTACGGGGAGAACAAGCACCCGTTCTTCGGCGCCAGAGGCGTCACCCTCCCGGTCGCCGCGAGCGTCTTCCCCGAGGAGCTGTACCAGGCGCCCAAGAGCTGGGCGGAGCAGGCGTACCCGAACCTCATCCACTACAACCGGCTCCCCAAGGGTGGCCACTTCGCGGCCTGGGAGCAGCCGGAGCTCCTCGTCGACGAGGTCCGTACGGGCCTGCGGTCGCTTCGCTAGATCCGTACTTCGCGGGTAGCTCGTTCAGGTCTCTGGCCAGCGGGGATGTGTGGGTTCCAGGCCAAGGAGGTCGAGGAGATGAAGCTGGACTCCTCGGCTGATGACGATGGTGGGCGGGTCGGTGGCATGGCCGACCCGCAGCCGCAGGCCGGAGAGGTGGTAGAGGATCATCCGTCCCGTGGGACGGACTCTCTGGTTTCCCGGATACAGGCCCTGCATCTTCTGATCGCCCCCCAGGGCCCGGCGGACCTGGCGCTCGATCAGGCAGAACACCAGCAGGGCCAGGCAGATCACGGTGACCAGTGCGGCGAGGCGCTTGTTGTCCTGGACGAAGATCGGGGTGACGGCCAGGGGGCCTTTGAAGTTTCCGTAGCGGCGCTCGACGGCACCCTGGCCTTTGTGGCGCCGCAGGACCTCGGCGGCATCGGCCTGTTCGGGGGTGAGGGTGGTCAGCAACGCGTACCAGCCGTCGACTGCCGCCTCGGCATCGAGCACGGCCTGGTCGAAGTGCCAGTGCAGGGCGGGTCGGCCGGCGGTGTCGGTGGTGACGGTCGTGCGCAGGCAGTCGGTCACCCGCCGGGTCTTGGCGATCACGCCGATGCGTGCGGTGACCTTCTCCGCTGTGTTGTAGTAGCGCCCGCCGGCGCCTCGTTGGAGTTTTTCGAGGTCTTCGCGTGCTTTGGCCAGGCGTTTCTCGCGGGCCCGCTGCTGGCCTTTGGCATTGCCGGTGGAGTGCACCAGGATCCGGCGGACTTCTGCCTTGGGGTCACGCTTGCGTGGTCCCGTCAGGACGTGGGTGTCCTCCAGCACGCGGTAGGTCTCCCGCCGGTCGTCCGGGGTGTTCTCGTCCCGGGCCGGGACGTAGTCCACGACGGTGGCCGCATCGAGGTCGAGGGCCGCATAGACCGCGTCGTCGACCATGGAGGCCGGGGCCGGGGCGATGAACGCCGTTCTGGCCGCGATCAGCGCGGTGACGTTGTGGTAGGAGACGAGTTTGGAGTCGGCGATCAGCAAGAACTCCTTGGGCCCTGCTATCGCCCGCAGGCTGTTCATGGTGGAGGTGATCTGGGAGATCTCCGCGGCTCCGCCGTCGATGACGCGCGACAGCAGCGGGATACCGCCGTCGCCGGTCACCGCCAGGCCGGTCTGGATCTGCTTGAGGTCGTACCTGCGGTCCTTGGGATGCCCGTGCCTGACCTGGGGATAGTCCTCGTCCTGGTCATCGGCCGGGTAGGCGCCGTGCAGGGACATGGACGTCATGTCCCAGTGGAACGTGGACACATCGATGCCGAACTCGCCGATCGCGCGGGCGCCGACGCTGTCGGTGATCTCCTGAAGGTGCGGGGCGACGGCGTCCAGCGCCCGGCCCAGGCGGTCGTCGTTGAGCAGCTCCGGCTCGATGCCGAAGACGTCCTCCACCGCCCACTCGCGGGCCCAGTCGTCCACCCGCCACAGCGGGGCGGGCGCGGTCAGCCGGTTGGCCACCAGCGTCTCGATGACCGCGCCATGCGTCACATGAGCGATGTCGCGGCCCGGGCACAACCGGTCGACGGTCCCGGCCAGGTCCAGCCGGCGCAGAAACTCGGCAGCGACAGGCAGAGCGCCCAGACGCTTCTCCACCACGGCGCTGACCACGCAGTTCATGCGTGGCCGCACCGTCCGTGGCCGCGGGGACCGGGAAGACTTCGTCACACCCCACCCAACGCCACACCACCGGCCCAGGACACCCCCGGACCGGTCACACCATACGAATCACCGACCCGCGAAGTACGGAGCTAGACGACCGTGACCGATCGTCTTCCCAGGCGCTAGCTCGGCGGGGCGGCCGAGTGCACTCGACTCCGAGTCACTCGGCCGCCCCGAGCTGCGCAGCCGCATCGTCCCAATTACCGCACGTGCCAGGGTTCGGCCGCTCCCGGCACGGACCTTGGAGTTCGGCCACGGGGCCGACCCCCCGGGTTTCCCCCGGGGCGATGCACGCCTGTCTGGGCCAAGGTGGACGAGCCAGCGGCATGGAGTCGCTGGACACAGCAAGGAGAACCACCCATATGTCTGTCACTCCCGAAGCAACGGCGATTCGGCCGTTCACGTTCGAGTTCCCCGACGCGGAGCTTGAGGACCTGCGCCGGCGGATTGAGGCCACGCGTTTCCCGGAGAAGGAGACCGTCGAGGATCAGTCGCAGGGCACGCAGCTCGCCACGATCCAGGAGCTCGCGCGCTACTGGGCGACGGAGTACGACTGGCGCAAGGTCGAGGCGAAACTGAAGGCCCTGCCCAACTTCATCACCGAGATCGACGGGCTGGACATCCACTTCATCCACATCCGCTCGAAGCACGAAAACGCCCTGCCGCTCATCGTCACGCACGGCTGGCCCAGCTCGATCATGGCACATCTGAAGATCATCGAGCCGCTCACCGATCCCACGGCCCACGGCGGGGACGCCTCTGACGCCTTCCACCTGGTGATCCCGTCGATGCCCGGTTACGGCTTCTCGGGCAAGCCGACCAAGACCGGCTGGAGCCCCGAGCGCATCGCCCGTGCCTGGGCCGAGCTGATGAAGCGCCTCGGCTACACCAAGTACGCGGCGCAGGGCGGCGACTGGGGTGCGATCGTCACGGACCTCATGGGTGTGCAGCAGCCTGAGGGCCTGGTCGGCATCCACACCAACATGCCCGCTGTGGTTCCGCCCGCCATCGAGGCGGCGATCGCGGCAGGCAACCCACTGCCCTCCGACGTGACCCTCACCAACGACGAGGAGAAGGCGGCGGTCGAGCAGCTGAACTCCGTGTACCGGCACGTCGCCTACGCCCTCATGATGGGCTCGATCCCGCAGTCGCTGACCGCATTCGCGGATTCGCCCGTCGGCCTGGCGGCCTTCATGCTCGACCCCGGCCTGGAGCTGATCTCCCGGTCCTTCGCCGGGCAGAAGGAAGGCCTGACGCGCGACGACGTCCTGGACAACATCACGCTCTTCTGGCTGACGAACACGGCGATCTCCGCGTCGCGTCTGTACGCGGAGAACAAGACCCCGTTCTTCGGCGCCAAGGGCGTCACGCTCCCGGTCGCCGTGAGCGTCTTCCCCGACGAGCTCTACCAGGCGCCCAAAAGCTGGGCGGAGCAGGCGTACCCGAACCTCATCCACTACAACCGGCTCCCCAAGGGCGGCCACTTCCCTGCGTGGGAACAGCCAGAACTCTTCGTCGAAGAGCTCCGCACGGGCCTCCGCTCGCTGCGCTGAGGCTGTCCCGCAAACGCCGGCTCGGGCATGTACCAGGTGCTGGGCGGGATACTCGCGAGACTCCGATGCGGCGGTTGTGGCAGCCTGCGGACATGCCAGAGTTCCGCGTTCATGCAGGCCGTCACTACGCCTTGCCCGACGACGCGTGGTGTGTAGAGCTGAGCAAAGCCGAACCGGCGCCGGCTTCCTGGGCTGAGATTCCCAATGCGGAGACTCACCTGCCTGGAGCTGCCTTCGTGGTGGCGGTGATACCCGACGAGGATCCGAGCCTGGAGCCGACCGTCCACATCCACAGCCACGACGAGCACGTCATCCTCTACGAGTTCATGCGCTGGTTCATGGAGCACCTGGCCGAGCAGGTTGAACGCTGCCGCATCGCCTTCGAGCAAGGAGAAACTGAAGCAGACCCCCGACGATGCCGGTCACCGTGATCACCGAGCGGATCGGCTGGGAGCGGGCTGACGATCCTGCGGGAGCGGGTACGCGAGCTGAGGCCGGCCTCTTTGCCGGTGGACCCGGTTTCGCGGACGGTCTATCAGCCCGGCGAGCTCGCGCAGTGCGACCTGTGGTTCCCGCCGGTGGACATCCCGCTCGACTACGGACAGACGGGCCGCCCGCCGGTCCTGGTCATCGTCTGCGGCTGCTCCCGGATGATCGCCGCCCGGATGCTGCCCTCCCGTCAGACCGGCGACCTGGTCGACGGCCACTGGCGTGTGCTGGCCGACGTGAGGTCTTCGGCGACGCAACCGTAGCGGCCGCGATGATCGACCGACCCGTCCACCACGCCGAGGTCGCGTCGGTGGTTGGCGGCGTGGGGCGCCGATGCGGTTGACACCAGTGGCAGCTTGAGTTGCTGCCGCAGGCGCTGGTGCCCCAGGACGCAGACCCGACGAGGCGCCAGTAGCCCGTTCGCTCCCCTCCGGCGCTTCCTCCGCCGTGACGATCTCCACGCCGATGACCTGCGTAAGCGATCAAGCGGGAACGCCGCTGCACCTGACTGGGCGACACATCTGCCGCTCCGTCATGTTGCGAGACTGACGGACTGTCGGTTGCCTCGTGAGCGGAGCACAGCACAGGCGCCGCGCAGACAGGCCGGACACCGCTCCGTCGGAGGATTCACATGCGTTACACACACATCGGTGCAGGCATCGGCCTGGTTCTCGGTGCCCTCAAGCTGCAGATCCCGGCCGCTGTCGCCGCTGATGACTCAGAAGTCCACATCAGCCCGTGGAATGCCTACCCGGGCTCCACGGTCACGGTCTGTCTGTAAGCACTTCTTTGGGCTCCACTGCACGGAGTTGTTTTGGCTCCACTGCCGGGGTGGAGGGGGCGTGTATTGGTGTGATTCACGTCCCTGTAGCAAGGTGATTTGGCCCCACTTCGATCGGGTGGTTCTGCTGGCCGGGGTGGGGGGTGTTGACGGTAGTTTTGAGGCCTCGGCGGACCTCCGTAAGCGCGCCCCCGACAGGTGCGTGGAGGGTTGCTGACCCGACTCGGCTCAGGTCGCGGACCGCCCAGTGGCCGCGGCGGCTGGACGAGAACGGGCTATGGTGCGCGGTCGGCACTGGGACTTGACGGCTGGGCCCGAAATGGCTGCGGCCGGTCTCCCGTCAGGGAGGCCGGCCGTAGTTGTCGGTGCAGGTCAGCGGCGGCGTTTCCGCTGGGTCTGGGCGAACCGGTAGGGCTGGCTTCCGGTCTCGACGATGTGCGCGTTGAAAGTGACCCGGTCGACGATCGCCGTGCAGAGGCGGGGGTCTGTGAAGGTCTGCTTCCACTCCGAGAACGGGGCGTTCGACGCGATCGTGATGGCCCGCCTCTCCTCCCGCTCGGTGAAGATCTGGAACAGCAGCTTGGCGCCGGCCTTGTCCAGGTCGAGATAGCCGAACTCGTCCAGACAGAGCAGGTCAACGCGGCCGTAGCGGGCGATGGTGCGGGTCAGCTTCTTCTCGTCCGCAGCCTCCGCGAGCTCGTTGACCAGGTTGACCGTGGTCGTGTAGCGGACCTTGAGTCCGGCCTCGGCCATGGCCGTGCCGATCCCGATCAGCAGGTGGGACTTCCCGGTGCCGGAGTCGCCGATCAGACAGAGCGGCTGTCCTGCTTTGACCCAGGCCGGGTCGGACAGGGTGCCGACAAGTTCCGGTGTGACGTTGGGGTTTTCCTCGAAGTCGAAGTCCTCCAGGCGCTTGGGCCGGGGGAAGCTGGCGTCCCGGACCAGCCGCTGCTTGCGCCGTTCTTCGCGTTCGGCGCACTCGGCTTCCAGCAGGTCGGCGAGGAAGTCCTTGTAGCTGGACCGCTGGCGCATCGCCGCGCCGGCCATCTCCTGGACCCGGCGGCGGATCGTGGGCAGGTGCAGGGCCCGGCATGCCTCGTCGGTGGCCGT
This sequence comes from Streptomyces sp. F001, assembly GCF_004187715.1. Lineage (GTDB taxonomy): Bacteria > Actinomycetota > Actinomycetes > Streptomycetales > Streptomycetaceae > Streptomyces > Streptomyces flavusporus. Next base: position 1,050,717 of record NZ_QZWF01000002.1, read on the forward strand.
GTCCACGGCTTCCTCCGGGCCCATGTCGCGGCGGGGTGAGGGGATTTGGGTGGCCGTGGTCTCGGTCGTACTCATGCGGTGCCTTTCGGTTGGCGTGTCAGCAGCTGGTCGTAGTGGGCGACGTCCGGCAGTGGCCGTCTGTCCTCGGGCAGCTGGGCCCGGCGGGCCATCAGCGAGACCACGCCGCTTGGCTCGGCCCAGGGCGGCGGGTCACCCTCCTCGTCTGTGTCCTCGGCTGGGGGCGGTGCCAGCGCGGCGGCCCTGCGGGCCTCGACGGCGACCACGTCCGCGCTGGTGGTGCCCGCCCGGATCGCGGCGGCCATGCCCTCCTCGACGACGGCAGGGGGCATCCGGCGGTGCAGCAGCAGGACCTCGATCAGAGCCCGCGTCCCGGCCGCGTCCCCGTGGGCGGCCCGGGCCGCGGCCCAGAATGCTTCGTGGACCTCGGTGAACGAACCGTTCTGCCGGGCGGTGACCAGCGCGGTCGAGCCGGCCATCGCCCCGGGCTTGGCCAGCAGGATCTCCAGATAGTGGTCGAGTTCGTCGCGGAAGTCGCCCCTGCGGGTCAGCCGTGGGTGGCGGGCGACGATCTCCCGCCGTTCGAAGACCAGGAGTTCGTTGCCCCGCAACAGCACGCGCACGTTCTGGCCGATGAAGCGGGCTGGCACCGAGTAGTGGCACTGCCGGACGGTGATCCGGCTGCTGCGGTCGACCTTCGGCGTCAGGGTGATGCCGCACTCGAACTCCTCGAACGGCAGCGGCGTCAGCTGGTCGGCCTCGGTGAAGAAGTTGAAGCCGACGGTGGTCAGCCTGCCCGCGAGAATCCGTTCATCCTCGGCTGCGTCGATCTCGGCGATCTTCGCGTTCAGCTCTGCCAGCGTGGCGACCTCGGGGACAGGGACCAGGTGGGTGCGGCGGAAGCGGCCGCCCTCGTGCTCGACCCCGCCCTTGGACAGCGCCGTCAAGTGCTCCTGATCCGCATGGTGCGGAGCGAGTTGTGCGGGTGACGCACCCGTTCCATCCGTGGCATGGCCGGTCGTACGAGTTCGTGGTGCGGCGCAAGAACTGGGGCGAGGACCGGGTGTACTTCCGCGATGAGGCGGGCGAGGTGGTCTCGCTGCCGACGGCGTGGACCGATGCGGGTGGTGAGGATCCCTTCGTGGTCCTGGCCGCGGGCCGCAGCCCGTTCCGCACCGGGGACCTCCTGGCTCTGGCCGAGTTGATCGACCAGCTCGACGGCCGCAGCGGCAGTGCCAAGGAGATTGCGCCGTGACCGCCTTGAGGATCACGCCGCAGACATGGGGGCGTGTTCGGCGCACGGTGATCGAGAGAGCGTGCGCCATGTCAACTGGCCTGCACAGATTCATGATCGGCTGCCTCCATGCGCTCTTGGCTGTGATCGGTCGCGACGCAATCGTTGAGGCAGCAAGCAGGCGAGGGAGGCGGCATGGCCAACGGAACGGTGAACGACCCGAAGGAGGAGGCCCTGCGGGCGACGCGAACGCTGAACCCGCGGCCGGAGGCCGTGGTCGACGCAGTGTTCACCGCGTCCGAGTTCTGCGATCCGCGGGATCTGGTGCAGGTGAAGTACGAGATGGTGCGGCGGGTGCGGGTCGACAAGGTGCCCGCGGCCCGGGCGGTGCGGGAGTTCGGGTTCTCCCGGCAGGTCTACTACGACGCCGTGGCCGCGCTGGACGCCGGCGGTCCGGCGGCGCTGGTGCCGGGCAAACCGGGGCCGAAGGGGCCGCGCAAGCTCACCGACCCGGTCATGGAGTACGTCGAGACACGACTGGCCGCCGATCCGGCCCTGCGCTCCCGCGACCTGGCCGACGCCGTCTTCACCGAGTACGGCGTGAGTGTTCATCCGCGCTCGATCGAACGGGCCCTGGCCCGTCGGGAGACCTCACGCGCCCAGGAGTCCCCCAAAAGCCGCAGCTGACAGCCCCGCGAAGACGGAGCCGCGGGCGGTGGCGACCCGCTATGAGGAACTGCGGGCGGCGGTCGCCGACGGCTCGGGCGACGGCTGGCGGCTGGGCCGGGGTGTCCTCGCCGCCAAGGGTATGGCCGCCTGGGCGGCGGCATGGCGGGCCCTGCCCGAGCCGGCGGTCCGGCCCGCCTCCGGGGAGCTGCCGACCAACCTGCCGGGCGACAGTGACGAACTCGTACGGATCCTGTCCGCGATGGCCCTGGCCCACCTCCACCCATCTGACACACCGGCCGGTGGAACAGCCCATGATTCCAGGGGAGTTGATGTTGTCTATGGACGCGACCGCGGCGGCGGGCAAGGTGACCCGCGAACATCTGCAGCGTGACGCCTACCTCTATATCCGGCAGTCCACCCTCAAACAGGTGATCAACAACACCGAGTCCACCGCCCGGCAGTACGCCCTTCGCGGCCGTGCGGTCGCGTTGGGCTGGGACCACTCCCAGATCATCGTCATTGATACCGATCAGGGCCAGTCCGGCGCCTCCACCGAGGGCCGCGACGGCTTCCAGCGCCTGGTCGCCGAAGTCGGCATGGGCCACGCCGGGATCGTCCTCGGCCTGGAGGTCTCCCGCCTCGCCCGCAACAACACCGACTGGCACCGGCTCCTGGAAATCTGCGCGTTGACCAGCACGCTGATCCTGGACGAGGACGGCCTCTACGACCCCGTGAACTTCAACGACAGATTGCTCCTCGGACTCAAAGGCACGATGTCGGAGGCGGAGTTGCACCTGCTCAAGGCCCGTCTGCGGGGCGGATCGCTGTCCAAAGCACGACGCGGTGAGCTGATCCAGCCACTGCCCGTCGGTCTCGTCTACGACCACGCCAACCGTGTGGTCCTCGATCCCGATGCCTCCATCCAGCAAGCCATCCGGCACCTGCTGACCACGTTCGCCGCCACCGGCTCCGCCTACGCATGCGTCAAGGCATTCGCCGACGAGGGCCTCAAGTTCCCCCGCCGGATCCGCACCGGCCCCAACAAGGGCGAGCTGACCTGGGGATTCCTGCAGCACCACCGAGTCCTGCAGATCCTGCACAACCCGCGCTATGCCGGCGCGTTCTTCTACGGACGGCGCCGCCAACGCCGCGGCCCCGGCGGCAAGACCACCAGCCGTGTGCTGCCCCGCGAGGACTGGACCGTGCTGATCACCGACGCGCATCCGGGCTATCTGACCTGGAGCGAGTTCGAGGCCAACCAGACCCGGCTGGCCGAACTCGCCGCCGCCCGCGGCAGTGACCGCAAAGCCTCTCCGCCCCGCGAAGGCAACGCGCTGCTGCAGGGCGTGGTCTCCTGCGGCAAGTGCGGCCGCCGCATGACCGTCCGCTACCAGCACTACAAGGGCACCGGAAAACCCATCTACGTCTGTCAGTTCGAGGGAATCCGCAACGCGGTCCCCATCTGCCAGACCATGGTCGGCGACCAGATCGACGCCGCCGTCGGCGAGCTGCTGCTGGCCACCCTCACCCCGCTCACCCTCGAGGTCGCCCTGCGGGTCAGCGACGAACTGACCGCCCGCGCCGAGGAAGCCGACCGGCTCCGCGCCGCCCACGTCGAACGCGCCCGTTACCGCGCCGACCTCGCCCGACGCCGCTACCTGTCCGTCGACCCCGCCAACCGGCTCGTCGCCGACACCCTGGAAGCCGACTGGAACGACGCCCTGCGCGAACTGGCCGAGGCCACCGAGGAGTACGAACGCGCCAAGAACACGGCGATCGGCCCGCTCTCGCCCGAGACGCGGGCCAGGATCACCGCGCTGGCCGCCGACTTCCCCCGACTCTGGAACGACCCGGCCACCCCGATGCGGGAACGCAAACGCATGATCCGCCTCCTGGTCACCGACGTCACCCTCACCAAGACCGACCACATCCGCGTCGGCGTCGTCCTGCGCGGCGGGCAGAACCACCAGCTCACCCTGCCCCGGCCGATGACCGCATGGGAACTGCGGCAGACCGACCCCGCTGTCATCACCGCGCTCGACGAACTCCTCGACGAGCACACCGACGCCCAGTGCGCGGCCATCCTCAACGAACGGGGCCTGGCCAGCGGCATGGGTCAGCCGTTCACCCGCGGCATGATCATTCACCTGCGGAACGCCTACCAACTACGCAGCCACCGCCAACGCCTCCTCGACGCGGGCATGCTGACCGTCTCCGAACTCGCCCGCCACCTCGGCGTCCACTTCCAGACCGTCAAACACTGGCGCCGAGACGGCATCATCACCGGCGTCCTGGCCAACGACAAGGGCGAGTACGTCTACCCGCTGCCCGGCCCCGACCTGGTCCGGCCCGTCATCGGCCGACCACGCCGCAGCGTCCTGGACCCCGAATACTCCGCAACGACCCGATGAGGTGCAGTGTGATGACAGACGTTTGTCCTTCGGCTTCGAGGCCCTCGCGGGGTCCACCAACGCGCCGTAATGAGTGGCGAGTTCGGCATACGCCTTGTTGATTTTCGGGTCGTAGAGGTCGGGCTTGTCGACACCGGTCTTCAGGTTGTCGGGCACCAGCCGGCGTGGGACGCCTCTAATACGCGGGTCTCGATGTCAAGTCTCCGGCTGCGTTTGAGAAGCTGCTCAAGACACTCTTGTTGACCGCGAAGCGCCGAGCTGGGGAGCCCGTGGACGTTGTTGAGCACGAGCTGAACCGTCCCTGGGAAGGCGTTCTCGCCGCTCCCGCCCGCGGCAGTGACGTCGGCGTCCTGGTCCTGGCCGGTTCCAGCGGACGCATCGAACGCGAACGAGCACGTATCCTCGCTCAGCAGGGCATCGCGGCTCTGTCCATCCGCTGGTTCGGCGGACCAGGGCAGTCTCCGGGAATCTGCGAGATCCCCCTGGAAACCTTCACCGCTGCGGTCGACTTCCTCACCAAGACCGGGGTCCGGCGCATCGGCATCCTCGGTGTCTCCAAGGGCGCTGAAGCAGCTCTGCTCACGGCCGTGCACGACCCGCGCGTCGACGTTGTCATCGCGCTGTCGCCCACCTCGCGAGTCTGGTGCAATGTAGGTCCGGGCCCCGATGGGGAACAGCGCCCGTATCGGTCTTCCTGGACCTGGCAGGGGCAGCCCCTGCCTTTTGTTCCGCTGGATGACTCCTGGACCCCTGTCAACCACGGCAGCGGTCCGGCCGCCATCCGCGGCTGGTACGAACTCAGCGAGCGGAGCTTCGCTCACCTGCTCCCTCGGGCAGAGATCCCCGTCGACAAGGCCCGGGCCGACCTGCTGCTCGTCGCCGGCGGCGACGACGCGATGTGGCCTTCTCTCCGCTTCGCCGAACAACTGGCAGAACGCCGACGCTCAGCCGGGAGGACCGCGCATCTCATCGCCCGCCACGACGCCGGCCACCGACCGCGCTTTCCAGGCGAGAGCCCGGCGCCCGCCTCCCCGCACTTCCTGTACGGAGGCACGCCCAGAGCTGACGCGCTCCTGGGAGAGGCGGCATGGCCGCACATCCTCGACAAGCTCGCCAGAACAGCTCCCTCCAGTTACTGACCGCTCTCAGGAGACTTCTTCGTCGAGCTGGCTGAGGAGTCCGTCGAAGATCTGCTCCCGTGCGATCTGCTCTTTGGCCGCCGCGTCGTCCCGCTGGCGTTCGAGGGCAGAGCGGAACTCGATCGTGGTGACGAAGAACGTGCGGGACTCGCAGATCGACTCGAAGTGGCAGTCCATCTCGACGGGGCGAGCGCAGTAGCCGTTGCCGAGCATCCGGCGGTGCATCTCGCGGCGGAGCTTGGCCATCTCCGACCCCTCGGCCGTCGGCCGGCAGCTGGCGCGGGGCGTCGTAGAGTGCCTCGACCTTCTCCGAGACGGCGAAGTACTCGTCGGCGACGGTGCGGTCGGCGATCCGCGCGTAAACACGTGTCATGAACATTGACCGGTGGCCAAGGAGTGCCGCGATGGCCTCCAACGACATGCCCCGGTTGATCGCCTGGGTGGTCAGAGTGTGCCTTGTGTCCGCAGAGGCCGTGTGCGGATGGCCTCGTGTGGTGATTGAGCAGGCCGAGTTGTTGAGGCCGCCTTCGCGACCCTGATGGTCGGGTGTGTTGTATTCGGCGGGACTTCCTGTGATGCGGATCACTCGTCTCTGCGCTCGTGGGGTCGCGCTGTCAGCGGGGCTGAGATCGTGCCTGCGTGAGCGAACTGGTTGAGCATGTCGATGAGTACGACCGTGTGTTGGGTGTCGTCGAGCGAGGCGAGGCGGTGCGTGAAGGCTGGCCGCATCGCATTGCAACGACGATCTGCCGTGATCGGGCAGGGCGGATCTTGGTGCTGCGGCGGTCCGAGACGCTGTCCCAGTTCCCGGGCTACTACGACGTGATGGTCGGTGGCGCCGTGGACGTGGGCGAGTCGTATGAGGAAGCCGCGGCCCGGGAACTGTCCGAAGAGCTGGGCGTTCGTGTGCCTGTGCGCTTCATGTTCAAGTTCCTTTGCCGGGAGGGGATCAGCCCCGTGTGGTTTGGGGTGCATGAGGCTGTCGTGACGGAGCCCCTGGTCCCGGACCCGGGTGAGATCGCCTGGCAGGACTGGTTGACAGAAGCCGAATTGTGCGAGGTCGTCGATCAATGGCTCTTCGTTCCGGGAGGACGGGAAGCTCTGCGCCGATATCTGCAGTCCGGGTCCGGCAGCTGAAGAAGGAGTCTCCCCGGCGATCTGCCGATGATGTCAGTGGCGGCTGCGATGCTGTCGGCATGATCCCTTGGAACTTGCTGGACATCGACAAAGCCCTGCGCGCCAGTTGGGCCGCCGACACCTGTTCTCCGGACGACCTCGCTCGCGCCGGCTGGCAGCCCGGCAACCCAGCGTGGGGCCACTGTGACATCACGGCTCTGATCGTGAACGACATCTTCGGTGGGGACCTCATGGTCGGGGAGGTCCACTGCAGCGGGGAACAGCATGGATTTCACTGGTGGAATCAACTGCCCAGCGGTGTGGAGCTCGACCTGACGCGCGAGCAGTTCCAGGATGGCCAGACTGTCACCGCAGCCCGTGACGTCAAACGCCCGCCGGGGCCTCTGCCTCGGCGCTGGGAGGAGTACCTCCTCCTGCGTGAGCGCGTCATCAAGCACCTCGGTCACCTCCCCGAGCCCGCGGTCTGACCGAGCAGGGATCGTTCTTCAGCTGCAGGTTCCGATCACCGTGGTCCGCGGTGAAGGGAGACGACTCACCCGGCTGGTTCCAGCAGCGGCCTCACGGAGGCGGACGATCTCCTCGTGCTGGGCGGCGAGCCGGGCCAGGGCCTGGCTGCGAAAGTCCGTGAGCTCGTCGATCCTCTGTTCCGAATGTGCCAGCCGCTCCCTGAGCTTGGTGTTCTCTGCCTTGAGCCGGGTGATCTGGGCTTCGCGGGGGTCGGGGATCTCACCGGTCTGCTGCAGGGCCTGCAGGCGACGTTCGAACTCTTCGCGGAGGTGTGCGTAGGGGCGGGTGCCGTAGAAGGCGGTGCGGTCGACGCCCGCTTCGCGGGCGAGGGTCTTGATGTCACACTTTCCGCCGGGCGGGATCTCGCCGCGCAGGAGGCGGTCCACGGCGGCGCGGATGCGGTTCTCGTTCTCGGCCCGCTGGGATGCGGAGATTCTCATGCGGAGTCCTCGTTCATGGTGGTGCAGGCGGCGTCGATCTCGGCGACGACGCGGAGAGCCCGGTCGTAGTCGGCCTTCAGGCGGGTGCGTTCGGTCTTTCGTGTGGTGCCGAGCTGTCCGAGGAAGGTCTCGGTGCGTTCGGCGTGGTCGGCCCAGACGGGCCGGTGGCAGGTGTGATGGGTGGCCTGCGGACAGCGGGCGGAGTCACACATCCCGACCAGCGGACGGTCGGCGGTCGGGGTGCCGGCCAGCTTGAGGCATAGTGCCCGGGACGGGTCGGTGAACCAGCAGTAGTTCGCGGGCCCGAGGTGAAGGACCTTGGCGCGTTTGATCAGCAGGTTGAGCACGTCGCGGTCACTGCGCTGGGTCTTGGGCGCCGTGGCTGACGCCGGGCCGAGCTTCTCGTCGATGCTGGCGAAGAACTCGGTGAGGCTCCGGGCTCCGGGGCCGGCCGGGAGGATGCCCTGCTAGGGCGCGTATCGAGTCGTGATCAAACTGCCTGCTACATAAGCCGGTGGCGGCCGCCTGCGGCGACTCGCGTGAGATCATCCGTCCATGAGCAGCGACCTGGAAGTGGAAGTGAGTGCTCTGGCGATCAATGTCACGATCCCGCAGACGCTCCGCTGGACGGACACTCGACGCGGTGAAGCGTTCACGCTGACCACACTCAACGTCCGGCTTCTCCCGGACGGTCACCTCGCCGCAAAGGCCTATGGCCGACCAGTCGGTGGTGGTCGGGGCGCATACGTCTCGTTCCCTGTCCCCGACAAACCCGAACTGGCGGCCCTGGTCGCCGGCGCTGCTAGCCGTGCCGGGGCGTTGTGGGCCGCCCATCGCGGTCTCGGCTGAGCTTAGTTCGGCTCGAAGGCCGACGGTGGCAGTCCCGGACTTCGCCCTCGCGGCGCGGCCTGGGAGGGTAGATCTTCTTGCGTGATGCGAGTGCAACTGACGGATCCTGAGTGGGAGTTCATCGGGCTGTACCTGCCCATCGGCGAGTACGGCCCGTACCCCGAGCGGCTGCGGCAGCAGTTCGATGGCGTGATTTGGCGGTTCAAGACTGGCTCGCAGTGGCGGGAAATGCCGCAGGAGTTCGGCGCCTGGTCGACCGTGCACAACCGCTTTCGGCAGTGGCGTGACGCAGGCGTTTTCGAGGCCCTGCTGGAGGGCGTGATCGCGGAAGCCGCGAAGCGGAGCGAGGTGGACCTGTCGCTGGTCAGCATCGACTCCACCACCGCGCGCGCTCACCACGACGCCGCCGGGATGCACCTCCGCGAGGACGTCCTTACCGCCTTGGAGAAGGGCGCGGCTGAGGAGGAGAAGGCCAGGTCAAGGGGGGCAGCCTTGAGGGGCAAATCGGGCAGGACGCCGAAGCAGATCCCGTACCGGCCGCAGCCGGGGGAGCACCTCCGACCAGGGAGGTGGGCGGTGGTGTGGGCACCGCATCGTTGGGCTGCCGTGAGGAAACGGAAGTGGCCGCAAGCCCTGGGGGAGACGGCTCAGCGCCCACGGCGGCCTCTGAGGGACGCCGTGATCAATTGGCTTCTGCTCGGTGGCCCGCTGGTACGGCTCCGCCTTGCTCAGCTGCCGCAGCTCGCTCTTGCCTCCACCGCGCTGGCCGCGGGATGCGGCCGACGCGCGGGCCGTCTTCGGCGGCGCCTTCCTGGCGGCGGTCTTCTTCGCCGTCTTCACGGCGGGCTTGCGTGCCGCCTTGCGGGCCGGGGCCGGCTTCTTCTGCCGCGGCCCGGCAGCCGCCACGGCCACCGCGGGCCTGGTCGATGCTGCCCTGCAGAACGTTCATCAGATCGATGACGCTGGTGGGCCGCCAGTGGCTCCTCCGCCGCTGCGATCTCCTGGCCCTCGGCCTTGGCCTGCACCAGCTCCCGCACCCTCTCCTGGTAGGTGTCGTGGTAGCGGTCCGGGTCCCACGGCGAGCTGAGGGAGTCGATCAGCTGGAGCGCCATGTCCAGCTCCTTGCCCCTCCCGGCGCGGCCCGAAGGCCGTTCCGGCAACTCCTTGCCGGGATCACAGACCTCATCAGCCCAGTGAAGGGTCTGGATCACCAGAACCTTGTCCTCCGCGCGCAGCGCGGTCAGGTACTGCTTGCCGCGCATCACGAAAGTGGCGATGCCGACCTTGTTCGCCTCCGCCAGTGCCGCCCGCAGCAGCTCATAGACCTTGGTGTACTCCTTGCCTGGCGGGACCACGTAATAGGTGCGGTCAAAGTAGACCGGCTCGATCTGCTCCAAGTCGACGAAGTCGCTGATCTCTATGGTCTGGGAGCGGCCCGGCGCGATCCGGTCCAGCTCATCGGGCTCCACGACCACGTACTCGCCCTCGCTCACCTCGAATCCCTGGACGATGTCCTCGGCATCGACTTCCTTGCCGGTGCGCTCGTTGATCCGGCGGTTACGGATCCGGTCCGCGGTGCCGCGCTGCAGCTGGTGGAAGCGGACCGTGTGATCCTCAGTCGCGGCGAACAGGCCGACAGGCACGCTGACCAGCCCGAACGTGATCACACCCGTCCAGATCGCGCGTGCCATGACAACCCACTCCCATCTCTGCCCTGCCGGCGCACTTGTGGGATCTCATGAACCGCGTCACAGCCTCACGAGCCATGTCCCACTGGTGTCCCTTTCATGAGACACCGCAGGTCAGCGGCCCGCACCTCGTACTTCCCTCCAGCAACTCGGCGCTGCACTGCTCGTACTGCCGAGCGGTCCGCCTGGTCATGCATCCAGGATGTGACCGGAGGTCCGATTGCGCGTTTGTGAATCGAGGTTCGCGTCTGCGTGCGCGGCGCACGGGCGCACTGCGTGGCTGCACCACTGGGAGAACGGTGCAGCAGGGCGGGCGGTCCCGCAGGCTGCGCAGGGGCCCGCGGGCTGCGCAGGGGCCCGCGGGCTGCGCAGGCGCCGCCGGGGAATCGGGCCCGCCGCCCCGCCCGTCCGTGTGATCATCCTGCGGCTCAGCCGGTTGCTGGCGGGCCACGGCGCGCCAGCAGCGCACCACCGGTTCCCCGAACAGCTCATAGACGCTCATTCAGGGAGGTCACACACGACGACCGACACCGCCACGAGGATCACGGTGGTCACCGCGATGCCGACCATCACCGACCGTCCGTTACACGACGTCAGCCGCTCTCTCCCGCGTCCGCATACAGCGGCACCGCTGTTATTCGACTCAGAGGGAAGCCGGTAGGCTCCCATCCATCCGAGAGGAGCCACACTTGACGATCGTCAAGGAGTTCCTGGAACAGGGTGCGCCCACGCGTGTTCGCGTGCTCAACGGCGAGGACACCGACGCCGGCCGGCGCGGCGACAAGAAGCCGATCGCCCGCAGCGAGTGCATGTACTACTGCCCGGACGAGGCCACCGTCCGCCGCTGCATCGACGCACTGGAGGAGTCCGACAGGCGGCTGCGTGAGCGGCGGGCCGGTACCTCGTCGGGATGCGATGTGGCTGTGGGTCCGCCAGGGCCCTACCACCTATGGGCCCGCCACCGCGACGGTCACCTCGATGAGCTGGGCCATGGGCGACGGCTCTACCGTCACCTGCGCCGGCCCCGGCACCCCCTACCAGGGGAGCGTGGGTATGGCCGACTCTCCCGACGGCGGGCACCGCTACACCCAGACCAGCATCAACGAGCCCGGCGAGCGGTACCCGCTGACCGCCACCTCCACCTGGACTGTCACCTGGCAGGTCACCGGCGGCGGAGCGGACTCCGGCGAGTTCACCGAGACCCGCACCAGCACCGTCGGCGTCCGCGTCGGCGAAGTGCAGGTACTCACCTGACCTTTCGCGGCGAGCAAGCCTGTGACCTGCCGTGGTCTGGCTCTGTCCGCGAGAACGAGAACGGACGTCACCCGTACGTCGGCCGACGGTATGTGGCGCTCGTGGCCCTTCCCGAGCGTCCTTATCGTGTCCGACCGATCTGCGGTCCGGGTGAAGACGAAGCGACGCCGGTTGTCGACGTCGGCAGCGGCGGGACAGGAAGGGCGCCGTGGATCAAGGAATCGCGGCCTTCTCGCCGACATGGAACCCGGCGGCCTGGCTAATGGATCAGGGCATTCGCAAGAATGATCACTAGGCCGATCAGCATATCCAGGCCCCCTGCCCGGCACGAGGACGGCCATCCGTGCCCGGCGGTGCGGGCGGCCGAGGCGCCCAAGCCGAACAAGGCGACGGTGTTGAACAGCAGGGCCGCGTCTACCGCCGTGGCCTCTGCCCACCACCCGGCTACCGCGGCAAGCAGTATCCCCACCGTGGGCAGCACGGCGGCGACCAGTGGCCACTCGGCGAGCACCGACCGCAGTCTGCTCGTGGTGGCTGCCCCGTCGACGGACGCCCGCTGGGCGATGACGTGCGCGTACCCATGGGCGGCGCTCGACGCCAGCGCGGTGAGCAGCACCCACAGCGCGTCCGGACCGGGATCGGCCTTCTCGCCCGTCGCGTCCAGCGCGGCCACCATGGCGCTGGCCAGCACCAGTCCGTAGATGCCGCTGAACAGCCACTGCTCCGGCGGCTGGTGCCGCAAGATCCCCCGTGGTGCGACGCCCTCGGGGCGGACGTGGTCGGCGCGGTCGGGCATCGCATCGCCTCGGTGCGGGATGAGGGCTGGGTCCGCACATGCTCACCCGCGCGGCGTCAGGGAACACGACGCCACGCGGGTGAGCATGATTGTTGTGCCCTAAAGGGGGGCAGGCCGGGGACTCCACGAAACCGGGGTCAGCTCAGCCGCCAGGTGGAGCAGATAGGGAGCTCCAACCAGGCTGCGGATGCCGTTGGCGGCGGGGTTCGGTCAGCCGCTTTCCTGGTAGTTCATGAACCAGTGGGTGTCGAAATAGCGGGCCATCGTGAACGGGTGGTGCGGGTCGATGAGGATGCGGCAGACGAACTCTGCGGCCTGGCAGTCGAAGGGCATGTCCTCGCCGTCGAAGGACCGGACCACGACGGGCCAGCGGTCGGGGTCGTCGCCGTCGGCCCTCCAGCAGTACAGGTCCTCATGCTCCGTGCCCGCCCAGATGAGCAGACCGTCCTCCCTGAGACCCGTCCACGGCTCCTGGTTCAGGTTCAGGAATCCGTCGAAGGCGCCCTCGCCGAACGTCTCGACCATGCGCTTGTAGTCGCTCGGCAGCGCGGTGCCCAGGCGCGACTCCACCTCCGCCCAGTCCATGTCCGGCCGCTGGGCGGGGTGTGTCCAGCCGGTGATCCGTATGAGCCGCTCCATCCAGTCGACGTCTTCGTCCGGAGCGAGGGCCAAGGGTTCGGGCACCTCCCTGTGAGCGACCACCAGCACCGGCCGCTCGGTCCCCTCGGCGTCCCGTGCTGTACCCGTGCCGACCCACTGATCCCCGTACGCCCACGCCCGTATCGTCACGGCCCGGTCCTCGAAGGGGACGAGGAGAGCCGCGCCCCTGGACTCGCCGAGCGTCGGGTCGGTGAAGCCGTCGAGGACGAGGGTGTGCGGGGCGCCGTACCTGCTGCCGAGCAGGTCGGTCAGGTCCTGCGGGTCCAGGTCGCTGGGCAGGTACATGTAGCCGTCCCCCGGACCGAGTCGGGCCAGCAGGTCGTTGACGGTTGCTTGCATGAGCTCCATGGCGGACAGTGAAGCGCACCGCACTGACAATGGGCGTTGAGGTGTTGACTATCCGACGAGGCGTTCTGCCACTTGGCGGTACTGCTTCGACCGAACTTCCGTCAGTTTCCACAGAGCAGGCAGACTGTCCTTCCGGAGCCGGTCTTTCGCCTCCTGTTGGCAAGTCAGCTCGAAACGGGCGAGGCTGTCGAAGGAGTCGATACGGATGGCGGATGGCCAAGCTGCCACCGCCTTCGACGCGAAGTCCAGCGTCTGCGCTGCCACGATGTTCTGCTGCTTTGGCCTGGTCAGCACCACCGTGCCAAACACCAGAGATGTCCAGCCTTTCACGAAGCCATGGCCCGTGAGCCCTGTCGGGTACCTGGCATCCAGGGACCAGCTTTCGGCAAACGCAGAGCCGAGCAGATCGTCGTCGAGTTCTTGGCCGTCAAGAAACGCCACGATGCTCTCCACCCCCGCCATGATCAGGCTGTAGCGGTCGAGCAGGCCAGATCGCTCGGTCAGCACCTGTGTGGCTCCGCCCAGCCGGATGGCTGCGGCGCAACACAATGCTTCTCCAACGGCGTCAAACGTCTCGTCCACGATCCCCCAGTCCCTGGCCCAGCCCCGAAGGGGCGGCCCCCCAGGCACGATAACCGCAAGAGCGCCATAAGAAACGAGGTCTTAGTGGTCGTTTTCACCTGAGTCATTGCGGTATAGCCGTGTTTCTACCGTCCGGCGATCTGATGCTGGTGAGGCTGTCGGGCTGGTGGTGGATGCCGAGACGAATGGTGTGACACCTGGGGCGGAGGACGGCTTGCGCCTGTCTCATTCCAGGACGCCCGGGTCCATCCCGTGCTTCGATACGGCCGCACGCACGCCTGGGCGCACGCCCCTGAACGGCGGTATCTCCAGGTCATGGCTGACCGTCGCCCGTATCCGAGTGATCTGTCCGATGCACGCTGGGAGTTGATCGAGCCGGTCCTGGCCGCCTGGCGCTACGAGCGCCACGGCCGGGCGCTGGGCTTCGGCCGGCCCGCCGAGCTCGACCTGCGCGAAATCATGAACGCGATCTTGTACGTGGACCGCACCGGGGTGCAGTGGCGCTACCTGCCGCACGACTTCCCCCACTGGAACTCCGTCTACGGCTACTTTGCCAAGTGGCAGAAGGACGGCATCTTCGCCCAGCTCAACGGCCTGTTACGGAAGTTGGTCCGCGAGCAGGAGGGCCGCAACGCCGAGCCCTCGGCCTGCGTGATCGACGCACAGAGCGTGAAGACCTCCACCAGCGTCCCCGCCGCGAGACCGGCGCGCGGGTCGCCGTGGTGCGGGTGTGCCTGAGGTCCGGGACGTCCTCGGTGCTCGCGAGCGCCGCGACGAACGGGCTCCACCCGACGTGCATGCCGTCCGCGGCCCGGCACTCCGTCGTCGTGAAGTACGCGGGCTGCCGTCGCCGGGCTGCTCGGCCGCGAAGGCCGAGACTCGCTCGACCACGACCTGCCGCCGCCCCTCTTCGGTGGCTGAGAGTGCTTCGTTGATCAGCGCGTCCAGGTCCCTGGGGGTGAGGTGGCGGAGCGCATCGCGCACCGGAGGTTCGGTCGGCGCTGCCAGCAGTTCGGCCAGTTCGAGGGGCTTCATGGGCGGTGTCCTTCCTCGTGTGCGGCTGGCGGCGGCGGTGCCCGCCGGCCGGGCTGAACACCATGGCCAGATGGCTGCTTGCGATCAGGGTCTCCAGGCGGCGGTGGTTGAACTCCCGCGGGAGGGGGGATCTCGTGCTGGCGCGGGTTCCAGGCGTGCCTGTACCGGCGCAGCCGATTATGAGGAGAGGGTGGGTGCGCTCGTCTGTCGTCCTTCCTCGCGGTGTGTGACCCATGTTTGAGCGGCGGCGGTGAGGGCGGCTCTGTGAGGCATGGGGCGTGTTTGCTCCCAGTTCTCCCACGCCGCGTGGATCGTGCGTGCGAACAGGGTCAGGGTGGCAGGAGTGGCGGCGTGGTAGGCGGGAACCTGCTGGGCGATCGTCTCGGCCTGTTCCGGCGTGTGCCCCGCGGAGATGAGCCGGGGGATGGTCAGCGCGGTGTCTGCCCATGCAGGTGCGGGGCAGGCGAGGGCCCAGTCGAGGAGCAGCAGCTCTCCGGCGCTGTTCACCAGCATGTTGTACGGGGACATGTCCGTATGGGCGAGTCCTCGGCCTTGCAGAGGGGTGGGAACGTCCTTGGGTAGGAAGTCGGCCCACCGGGTGTGGAGCGGCTTTTTGCGCAGGTTCTCGGGCCAGGGTGTCTCGGATACGGCGGTGAGGGTGCGTACAAGGCGGGCGAGATCGTCGGAGCCGGGAGTCAGGTCCGGGTATCGGCCCTGGATGTACTCGTACCCGTACAGCAGCCACCCGCCGGCGTCGACCTCCCACAGCACGCGGGGTGCGCGAGGCGCATACCGCGTTACCTGTGCCTCATGGCGGTACACCCACGCCTGTGGGTCGTCCCCGCGGGTGCCCTTGACGAACGCTCGGCCTGTTCGCGTGCGGACGGTGCAGGCGAGGCGGGACATGACGCCGTGCGGCGCGGTGTCGGCCGCCTCGACCGGGCCCGTATGGCGCTCGACGGCGGCCCGGGTTGCTGGGGGTAGGTTGTGCCATTCGATGCGGTCCACCCGCGGTCTCCCCTGGGTTGGTCGAGCAAAAAAAAGGGGGGCGGGCCCCCGTCCTGGCCACAGCGTGGCACAGGCCGGAGGCCGGCTGGGGGGAGCCGTCAGGGGTGGTTGGGGCTGTCCGAGCAGTTCGCGTGGCACTGCGAGCACTCGGCGAGGTCCAGTTCGGGCCAGAACTCCAGGTCGATCTCGTACCCGGCGAGGGTGACGGAGTCGACCGTCCGAGCACGGAGTACCTTGCCGCCCCCGTGCTCCTTGGGGTCGAGGTAGCCGGGCTGGTGGTCCAAGAACCGGCCGAAGGTCCCCTCACAGAACTCCCGGTACGCCCTGGTGTGGAGCAGGAAAGCGTGCCAGAAGTCGTCCACGAGGGGCGAGGGGCTGAGCGGCTTGTCGCTGTAGTCGCACGCCGCGAGGAAAGCGAGCATCTGGCCGACACCGCGGTCTGCCTTCTCCTCGGGCAGCTGCGGGAACTTGGCGCGCATGGTGTCGACCAGGGTTTCGCGCAGTTCCGTGCTGATCAGCGTCCGCGCGTCAGTCGTGGCGCGCCTATCTGTGGTGGTCACGTTCCGTGCCTCCTTGGGTGGGGTGGTGCGTCGGACGTGGTGGTGGGCACCGCGGCGGGCCCCGGTTGGCGGCCTCGCCCGCGGTGGAGTTGCCGCCCGCCCGGGAGCAACGAGGGATGCGGGCGGGGGCCTGTTTCCGCGCTGGGCGGCGATCTACAGCGCGGCGTATGCGGCTGCGGGTTCGCACCCGCCCCCTGTCGGGGAGGGGAAGTGCCCGGCACAGGGCGGGAACTGCGCCGGCCGCCGTATCGGTGCGGGGGCCACAATCAGGGCATAGCGTGCGTCGTGGTCCGTGACCGTGAGCTGATAGGGCACGCGCGCGGCGAGCTTGGCGATGGCGTTGGCGTAGCGATGGGCGTCGCTTGCCCATGCGCGCAGGAAGTCGGCGGAGCGGGGGTTGCCGATGGGGACCAGGGGAGCGGCGTACAGCCACGGTGCGCGCGGGTCCGGGTCGAGGCGCCGGGCGAGGCATCGGGCTTCCCGGCGCAGCCACCGTGCGGCCAAGCGCGGGGAACGGGCGTGATAGGTGCCGAGGATGATCTCGCGGCGCGGATTGTCGAGGGGGGTTGCGACGGCCTCGCACCGGTAGCCGATGGGGCGGGGCACGGTGGCCTGCGGGAAGCGGCGTAAGGGCGGGCGCGGTAGGCGGCCGGCCGCGTGGCGTCCGCTCATACCTTGCCCCCGCGCGCTGTGTCGCGCAGTTCGATGATGCGTCCGACCTGGTAGTAGTACAGCTCCAGTTGGGACGGGTTGAAGACGAGCAGGCACTGGGCGGCGCCGCCGTCGTCGTAGTGGACGGTGACAGGCAGTATGCCGTGCTCGGCGCGCGCGTCGTACGTCACGTCGCGTTTTTGCGGCGTGACGTGTGTGACCTGGGGCTGCACGGGGGCCAGCGTCTTGCCGTCGTTGGGGGCCGACCACTTGTCGCCGCCTCCGGGCGGGACGAGGTGGTACGTGTTTCTGCCCTCGCCCGGTAACGCGACGACGACGCCGATGTCGCCGTCCTTCGAGGTGTCCCGAGCAAGGTCGCCGAGTCGAGGAGAGAAGGGAGCGGCTGCGCCGGACGCGCCTTGCAAGGGCAAGTGGGAGGTTCCTCGTCGAGTCATGCCCCGAAGCTAAAAGCGCGTCAGGGGGCGAATATGAATCGGAGGAATACGACTCTCATCCGTCGAGGTGGAAGCGGTTGGACATGCGGCGCAACGTTTCGCGCATGGCCGTGCGTTCGGCGTAGACGATGCTGCGCAGCGTCGAGCGGGCGATGGGGTGATTGCGCACCAGTTGCGGGGCGATCCGTTCGGCAGTCTCCAGCTCGGAGAGGGCCTTGTCGCGGTTTCCGTCCCACAGCCACGCCCGGGCGAGGTCCATGTGATGGTGTCCTTGCCGGGAGTTGGGCAGGGCGGACACCAGTTCAGGGCTGGTGCGCCGATTCAGGGCGAGGGCGCGGGTCTGGTTGCCGGCTTCCAGGGCGACGCTGATCGCGTGAATCTGCACGTTGCCAGATGAGAACGTCACCGAATGCCGGTCGTGGACCGGTGGGCCTTGGCGACTGGCCAGGCGCTCAGCGGCAGCGCGGGCGTGGCCGATGCGGTCCTCGGACTCCGACGGCCGGCCCGCGCGGGCGGCTGACACGGCGGCGCGCAGTTGGAGGGACCCCCACATGCGGACGGCAAGCGGCTCGCCTCGGTCGTAGTCGTCTTGGATGCTGCCGAGCGCCTTGTCGGACAGCGACATGGAGTCGTCCCAATCGGCGGTTGCCCACATGTCCCATACGCGCATCCAGTCGGCGAGCGCGGGCATGACAGGGTCGCCGGACAGGCGCGCGGACCAGGCCGCACGCTCGGCGGCCATGGCGATCAACTCGGCGTGACCGAGGGCGTGCGCGGCGGTGTGGGCGAACTTGCAGGCGACGGCGTATACGGCGTACGCCTCTTCGCGTTCATGGCCGGTGGAGACTTCGGCGAGCGCTCGGGCTTCGCGCAGCAGGTCGGGCAGTATGCGCAGGATTGCGATGTTTGCCGCGGCGTCTCGTAGGCGGTGCAACCGGGTCATGTTGCGCCACAGTTCGCCGGACGGCCGAGGGCTGCCCTCGAATACCGGCGTGAGGTCGTAGCGGCGTAGTTCTCGGAGGATCGATGCGGCGGCGATCTGCCATTGGTTGTCGGCGGGGGTGCTCGTGTACGGGCGCCCGATCAGGTCGTTGGGATGAACCCCCAGTTCGGCCGCGATGGCGTTGAGCAGGCCAACACGGTCTATCTCGATCTGTCCGCGTTCCATCTTGGACACCCACCCCTGAGACTTCCCCAGGGCGACGGCGAGGTCTGCTTGCGGCATGCCCAGGCGCAGACGCGCGCGACGAACACGGCGGCCGATCTCCTCAGCTTCTTCCAGCATGCGCGGGGCTCCATCCGTTCGGGCTCTCCCCGAAACGGTACCCATGAGGCGCCGTGAGCGTCGCCGGTGGCCACGGGGAGAGGGCGGTCAGCCGGTGTGTAGCGGCGTGTAGGAGGAGAAGACGTAGTGGTTTAGTTTGCGCAGTTGGGCCGTAGAAGCCCATGCCGCCAGTCCACGCCTGAGATTCGAGGGCAAAGTACAGCTCACCAGGGAGCATGACCGGCGCTGTACGTTCTGGCGGTCGCTCATCACGACAGCCGGGATATGTCCGTCGGCCGCCGGGCGGCCGACCGCCCGACAGGTAGTAGGTCAGGCGTGCCAGATGCATGTTGGAGCCGAAAGCCGCGTACCAAACGCGCCGCGGAGGGATCGGCCTGGACATCAGCAGTACTGACCGCGATGGGAAGATCCCTTGTACGCTCGGCTGGATGAAGGTCGCTTCGCTTGGGTTCCGGACAGATGTGATGTTGCTGGAGATGGGTGGGTCCGTAGTCACAGACCACGGATCACACCTGGTCGTGCGAACCCCGGCGAACCCCGGTTTTCACTGGGGGAATTTCCTCCTCTTCGACACTCCACCTCAGCCAGGTGACGCGGTCCGATGGTCGGCGCTCTTCGCGGCAGAGTTCCCGGAGGCGAAGCACCGGGCGTTCGGAGTGGACGGCGTCACTGGCGTGGCGGGGGACACGTCGGAGCACGAGGTGCTCGGAGTGACCGCCGAAGTCAACACGGTGTTGACGGCGGACCGGCTCGTGCCATCGGTCGCGACCCCTCAAGCCGAGATTCGTGCGCTGACCGGTGACGTCGATTGGGGCCAGGCGCTCGAACTGGACTTCGCCTGCTACGGGCTGCCGTCGGATGACGACAGTCGGCGCTTCGCCGAGCGCCGGGTCGCGGGCTACCGCGGTTTGTGCGAGGCCGGTCACGGGATTTGGATCGGGGCCTTCGTCGAGGGCCACCTGCGTGCCGGGGCGGGCTTGTTCGCCGTCGGCTCGGGGCTGGCGCGGTTCCAGAACGTCGAGACCCATCCTGACTTCCGTCGCCGAGGTCTCGCTTCCGCCGTCCTTCATCATGCCCAACGCGCGCTGCTCGCCCCGGGCGTTCGCACGCTCGTCATCGTTGCAGACCCCGGCGACTACGCCATTCGCCTTTATCGGGCGCTCGGCTTCGTGGACAGGGAGCGACAGGTCCAGCTCCATAAGGCGGGCTGACCTATCGTCCCGCTTTGCCGCCGCGCACAGGAGTTGACGGTCAGCGGACTCCGCGGGCTCATTGGGTCGGGAAGAGGGTGTCCTGGAAGCGGTAGGACGCGGTGCCGGTCTGGATGAGGGTGCAGCGGAAGGCGATCCGGTCGGCGATGGCCGCGCAGAAGCGCGCATCGACGATCAAGACCGTGCGGGTAGCGAAGCCCCGTCGGCGGGGCTCGCGCGGGTGTGAGGCTGATCCTTTGGAGTGGACACCCTGACAATGGATCTTGATGGTCCGGGAGGGATGTCCGAGTGGGAGGCAAGTCTCCGTATCCGGAGGAGTTCAGGAAGGACGTGGTCGCGCTCTGCCGCGCCGCGGGCGGCAAGCGCACATACGCGGCGGTGGCGGCGGGCCTCGGCATCACCGCCGAGTCGCTGCGGACGTGGGTCCGCAAGGAAAACGAGTCCCAGGTGCAGCCCGGGCGCCGCGAGGCCGGCGTCAAGGTCAGCGACAGTGATATCGACGCTCTTCCCATGCACCGGCACCGCTTCCACGGCGACTGGAACTACACCCTCCACCCTCAACCTCGCGACACCACCAACGCGGCCAAGGACCCGCGGTCAGCCGGCGGTCCGTCCCTGCAGCTCTGCACTGGGTCTCTGCGCAACCCGGAGCTGACCGGCATGCCCGAACCGGCGCTGGACGAACTCGTCGACCAACTGGCCCAGAAGTTGGACAAGTTACGTGAGTAAGAGGTCGCGCGGATAGGCGCGGTGGGGACCCCGGCAGTAGTACGGGCACAGGCCCTAGTGATCATGGAGTTGCGACGCTCTGTGATCACTGGGGAGACCTGTGCCCGCGCTGCCATCATGGCTGACAGAACCGCTCTGGGGCCAATTCGTGGCCCTGCTTCCCGAGCGGCCGGAGTTCCAACCGGACCATCCACTCGGCTGCCACCGTCGGCGCATCAGCGACCGGGTCGTCTTCGACAAGATGCTGCAACTGCTGCGCTTCGGCTGTTCGTACGAGACGATCGCCGACACGACCTGCTCGGCCACCACGATCCGCAGCCGCCGCGACGAGTGGATACGACTCGGCATCTTCGCCCAGCTCAAGCAGATCGCGCTCGACTCCTACGACCGAATCGTCGGCCTCGTCCTCGACCAGATCGCCGTGGACGGCTCCATCACCAAGGCGCCCGGAGGCGGCGAAGTGGCCGGTCGCTCACCGGTCGACCGCGGCAAACAGGGCCTCAAACGCTTGGGCATGACGGACGGGTACGGGATTCCCCTGGGGCGTGTCCTGGCCGGTGCCAACCGCCACGACTCCCCGTTGCTCGCCCCGACCCTGGACCGTCTGGACGACCTGGGGCCGTTGCCCGACGACATCACCGTCCACCTGGACGCCGGCTACGACTCGGACAAGACCCGCACGCTGCTGCTCAGCGAACGCGGCCTGCGCGGCCGCATCGCACACAAGGGTGAGAAGGCGCCCATCCAGGCCAGTCAGCGTTGGCATGTCGAACGCACCCACGCCTGGCAGAACGCCTTCTACCGGCTCGCCCGCTGCTACGAGCGGCGCGTCACCGTCATCGATGCCTTCTTCGACCTCGCCGACGCCATCATCACCGTGCGTAGGCTGATCCGACGAGCATGGACGAATCACCGCTGGGATGAACGCCCGAACCGCCGACCATGACCGCACGCCTATCCGCGCGACCTCTTAAGCACACAAGTAGCGTGCTCAGTCACACCCGCCCCACTCGTGACCAGGCATCTCACGCGCTACGATGCTCGAACAGAGATTCGAATAGAGGGCGGTGCGCCACGCAGCCGACCGAAGGGGGCAGGTGATGGGAGGCGCGCCATGGGCGGTTTTACCCACCTCAACGCCGTCTCCGGGTTCTCCACCCGCTTCGGCGCCGCCCACCCCGAACAACTCGTCCAGCGCGCCGCCGAACGCGGCATGAGCGCGCCGGCTCTGACCGACCGCGACGCCGTCACCGGCGCCGTACGGTTCGCGCAGGCCGCCCTCGAGCACGCCATCCGGCCGATCTTCGGTATCAACCTCGCCGTCGCCCCGCTCGCCCCCGCCCCCGCACAGCGCCGCCGTACCCCGGTCCGCGGCGGCGCTCACGTGGACGAGCCGCCCCACTGGATCGTCCTGCTCGCCCAGTCCCGCACCGGCTGGGCGAGGCTGTGCCGGCTGACCTCCGCCGCCCACACCCACCG
Organism: Streptomyces sp. F001; assembly: GCF_004187715.1. Classification (GTDB taxonomy): domain Bacteria; phylum Actinomycetota; class Actinomycetes; order Streptomycetales; family Streptomycetaceae; genus Streptomyces; species Streptomyces flavusporus. The sequence goes on from NZ_QZWF01000002.1 coordinate 1,072,862, forward strand.
CGACGGCCCACTCGTTCTCACCTGGGACGACCTACGCCAGCATGCGGGGGAGGGGCTGACCGTGCTGCTCGGCCCCGCCTCCGAGCTCGTCCGCGCCCTGACCGCCGGCCGACCCGATCTGGCCGAACACCTCCTCGCCCCCTGGCAGCAGCTGCCCGGCATCCAGCTGCGCCTGGAAACCTGCTGGCTCGGCTGCACCGGCACCGGGCCCGGCTCACTGCGCCTGGCCGCCCGCACCCTCACCCTCGCCGACCAGCTGGGCATCCCGGCCGTGCTGACCAATGCCGCCCGCTACGCGGACCGAGGCCAGCGCCGCCTCGCCGACGTCCTGGACGCCGCCACGGCCGACGCCTGCGTCATCGACCCCGTCCGCGACCTCGGCCTGGGCCGCCCCCACTTCCCGGAGCCCGCCGTCGTCGGCGCCCCCAGTGGCCCCGCGCACGCAGCCCGGCTCCTGCGGGAGCGGGCCGAGGCCGGCCTCATCCGCCGCGGCCTCGACCGCGACCCCCGCGCCCGCCAGCGACTCGAAGAAGAACTCGCCGTCATCCGCACGCTGCAGTACGACAGCTACTTCCTCACCGTCGCCCAAGTCGTCGAAGACGTCCGGGAACTTGGCATCCGCGTCGCCGCCCGCGGCTCCGGCGCCGGGAGCATGGTCAACCACACCCTCGGCATCGCCACCGCCAACCCGCTCGACTTCCACCTGCTTATGGAACGGTTCCTGTCGGTGCGCCGCGCGAGCCTGCCCGACATCGACATCGACGTGGAATCAGCCCGCCGACTCGAGGTCTACGACCGCATCATCGAACGGTTCGGCACTGAACGCGTCGCCGTCACCGGAATGCCGGAGACCTACCGTGCTCGCCACGCCCTCCAGTTCCCTGTCAAGTCCTGCATGTTGAGCTGAGAGTAGGGGAGGCGGACCGGGGGTGCCCAGGCCGCTCGGCCGCAGGCGGCCTGACTGGCGTCCGGTGCCCCGCTTCTTCCCGTCCGTCTGCGCAATCGGCACACGCTGCCGGAAGGCGTCTTCCAGCGACCTGATGTCTGTCCCATGGAGGTGCCATAGAAAGGCGGCGACTGATCGACTGTACGGGACTGGTGGTCGGCGAGATCCGCGTCGAAAACGCGGGCTTCCCCTGATTGCACCGCCGGTTCATCGAGAACCCGGGTGGCGAGGCTACGGCCTCTGCCGGGGCGTGAGCTGGCGCTGGTCGAGCGAATCGATGACGCGTATCAGGAGCGTGAGATCGCGTCCAGTGTCGGCTGCACGCCAGCAGGGATCAAGCGTGGTCCGGTTGACGGAGGAGCCGCGGCGAAGCGGAGGGTGGCATATGACTTGTGCAAGTCTCCTACAAGTCCGGGCGGACATATGCAGGATAGGCAGCACCAGCGGAGGGTGCGGGGGAAGAGTACGTGGGGGGACCGCGTTGCCGTTGACCTTGCCACCCGACCTTTCTGAAAGGTGTCGGCGTGATGCTCAAGGGGCGGGTCAGGGAACGTGAAACCCTCGATCGGTTCGTCGCGGATCTGCGCGAGGGATTGAGCGGTGTCGTCCTCCTACGTGGTGACGCCGGCATCGGTAAGACCGTCTTGCTGGATCATGCGGTCGCGGAGGCCGCCGACCTGCGCGTCCTGCGGGTGGCGGGTGTGGAGGCGGAGTCCGGGTTCCCTTTCGCGGCGCTGCACCGTCTGCTCGTACCGTTCTTGGACGGCCTCAAGGAGCCCGGAGCACTGCCCGCGACCCAGCGCACGGCCCTGCGGGTGGCCTGTGGACTGGCCGACGGCCCGGCCGCCGACCAGTTCCTGGTGGGGCTCGCGACGCTCACGCTCCTTGCGGAGGCTGCGAAGCAACGGCCTCTGCTGGCCTGCGTCGACGACGCCCAGTGGCTCGACAAGGAGTCTTTGGGCGTACTCGCCTTCGTAGGCCGGCGGGTGCACGCCGAAGGCGTCGGCCTGCTGTTCGCCGCACGGGCCGGTTTCGACGCGCCTGCGGGCCTTCCGTCCATCGAAGTCGCCGGTCTGGAGGACGAGTTCGCTCTGGAACTGCTGCGGGAGACCGTCCCCGGACAGCTCGACACCCGTGTCGCGGCGCGGATCGTGGCCGCCACGGCCGGGAACCCGCTGGCACTGGCTGACCTGGGACAGGAATTGTCCGCCGACCAGCTCTCCGGAGGGCTCGCGCTGCCCGAACCGCTGCCCGTGGGCGGCAGGCTGGAGGCGCATTACCTCCAGCAGGTTTGCGAGCTGCCGGAGCCGACGCAGACCTGGCTGCTTCTCGCCGCCGCAGAGCCGGGCGGCGACCTTGGGTACCTCGCGAGCGCGGCAGGCCGGCTCGGGATCGGCACGGAGGCCTCCGGCCCGGCCGAAGCCGCGCGTCTGTTGGTGCTGCGCGCCACCGCACAGTTTCGCCATCCGCTGGTTCGGTCGGCTGTGTACAGCGGCGCCACCAGCGCCGAGCGAAGGCGGGCGCACCAGGCACTGGCGGAGGTCACTGACCGTCCGGCCGACACCGATCGGCGGGCCTGGCATCTCGCCGCGGCCGCCATAGGGACGGATACCGCCGTCGCCGCGGAGGTGGAACGCGTGGCCGACCGGGCGGGCGCGCGGGGTGGCTACGCCGCGCGCGCCACCTTCCTGACCCGGGCAGCCGAGCTGACGCCGGAAGGCGAGATACGAGCGGGGCGGCTGCTGGCAGCGGCCGAGGCAGCGCTGCGGGCCGGGGCGCCGCTGCAGGCGGAGTCGCTGCTGGACGGGATCGACGGGGAGCTGCTCGGCGATGTCGGCCAGGGCCGGGCATTGCTGGTCCGGGCGACCACGGGCGTCGCGCTGGGCCGCGCGGATTCGTTCGCGCAGGCGCCGGCGCTGTGCGTGCGCGCCGCCCAGTTCCTCATCGACGGTGCTCCGGACCTGGCTCGTGAGGCGCTCCTCAGGGCGATCGACCGCACCATCACCGCGGAGCACCTCATGCGGGACACGACGCCGTCCGAGATCGCCCGGGCCGTGGAGACGCTGGTGCCGCGCACCGGTGAGGCGACCGGTGTCGACCTCGTGCTGCGCGGCTTCGCAGCCCTGGTCACCGACGGCTACGAACGCGCTGTACCCCACCTGCGGCGGGCCTGTGCCATGGTGCTGGACCCCGGCACTCCCGAGGAGGAGGTGCTGCGCGGCTATCTGCCCGCCGTCACCCTGTCGATGATGCTGTGGGACGAGCAGACACACACCGCCGTCATCGAGAGGGCGGCTGACGTCGCCCGGCGGACCGGCTCCCTGTGGCAGCTGGACAACGCGCTGTACTGCGCCACGATGTCCGAGACCAATCTCGGCGAGCTGGCGGCTGCCGACGACCTGCTGGCCGAGGGGCACCAGATTCGGGCGGCGATCGGCGCGAACGACGACGTGTGGGCCATCTACCGGCATCCCGAGCTGCTCGCCTGGCACGGCGAGCGCGACGACCTGGATGCCGTTCTGCGCGGATCGATGGAGGCCGGAACCTGGCTCGGCAGCGGCGCGGTCGAGTCCATCGCCCGCATCGGCATGATGGTGCTGGCCCTGAGCCGCGGCGACTACGCCGAGGCGCGCACCGTCGCGCACGAACTGATCGAGCACGACGTGGTCGGGGTGCATTCCCGGCTGCTGCCTCACCTTGTCGAGGCGGCCGTACGCTGCGGCGACCGGGTCCTGGCCACGGCCGCGCTGGGGACGCTGACCTCCCGGGCGACGGCCTCCGGCACGCCCTGGGCCCTGGGTCTGCTGGCCCGCTCGAGTGCCCTGCTCGCAGCCGTCGGCGACGCCGAGCCGCTGTACAACGAGGCGATCACCCTGCTGTCGGGCACGAGAGCCCGCTCCGATCTCGCTGTCGCCCACCTGCTGTACGGCGAGTGGCTGCGCCGCCGTAAGCGCCGCAAGGATGCCCGCGAGCAACTGCACACGGCCGTCGCGATGTTCGACGCCATACGGGCCACGGGATACGCGGCGCGCGCCGCCCAGGAGCTTGCCGCGACCGGGGCGCACCCCCAGCGCGGGCCGGCCGGGACGACGAACACGCTGACCCCGCAGGAACTCCAGATCGCCCGCCTCGCCAAGGGCGGTGCGACCAACGCCGAGATCGCCGCCCAGCTGTACATCAGTGCCAGCACCGTCGACTACCACCTGCGCAAGATCTTCCGGAAGCTCGACGTGACGTCCCGGCGGCAACTCCACCAGGCCTTGGACGACTGACTCCGGTCACGACTACGCGCTGCACGGGATTCGAGCACCGTCCGTCCTGGCCGACGCTTGGGCGACCGGACAGATCCTGCAGACGGGAGCATTCCATGCCATACGTCACCGCGAGCGACGGAGCGCAGATCTACTACAAGGACTGGGGCACGGGCCGGCCGGTCGTGCTCAGCCACGGCTGGCCGCTGAACTCGGACAGCTGGGAGGCGCAGCAGCTGTTCCTCGCCTCGAACGGCTTCCGCGCCATCGCCCACGACCGTCGTGGGCACGGCCGTTCCACCCAGACCTGGCACGGCAACGAGATGAACACCTACGCCGACGACCTCGCCACCCTCATCGACACGCTCGACCTGCGCGACGCGACGCTCGTCGGCTTCTCCACGGGCGGCGGCGAAGTCGCCCGCTACATCGGGCGGCACGGCACCGCGCGCGTCGCGCAGCTCGTACTGGTCTCCGCCGTACCACCGTTCATGCTCAAGGCCGACGACAATCCCGGTGGCGTGCCGGCCGAGGTGTTCGACGCGATCCGCGGCGGGTCGCTCGCCGACCGCTCACAGCTGTACCGCGACCTGGCCGACGGCCCGTTCTTCGGGAACAACCGACCCGGCGCCGATGTCTCCCAGGGCATTCGGGATGCGTTCTGGCGCCAGAGCCTGCAGGCCGGACACCGGGGCGCCTACGAATGCATCGCGGCCTTCTCGGCCACCGACTTCCGCGCCGACCTGGACGCCTTCGACGTGCCTACGCTGGTCATCCACGGCGACGACGACCAGGTCGTGCCCTTCGAGGTGGGCGGCGAAGCGTCGGCGGCCCGCATCAAGAACGCGACGCTGAAGGTCTACCCGGGCGCGCCGCACGGCATCACGGACACGCACAAGGAACAGCTCGGCACCGACCTGCTGGACTTCCTCAACTCCTGACCGCGGAAGGAACCACCGCATGATTCCCGAAGGTCAGCCCCGCCGTCGCGTTCTCGGCGGCCTGCTCGCGGCGGGAGCGGTCACGCTCGGCACCGCCCCCACCCCGGCCTCCGCCCGCTCGGGGAGCGGTACGAGACCGACCGTCGTGCTCGTGCACGGCGTGTTCGCCGACTCCTCCGGCTGGAACGACGTCATCGCCCCCCTGCTGAAGGCCGGATTCCCGGTCATCGCCCCCGCGAACCCGCTGCGCGACCTGGCGGGCGACTCGGCGTACGTCTCCAGCGTCATCGACACCATCCCCGGCCCGGTCATCCTGGTCGGCCACTCCTACGGCGGCGAGGTCATCACCAACGCCGGGCGCGGTCACTCCAACGTCAAGGCGCTGGTGTACGTCGGGGCTTTCGCACCCGACGAGGGCGAGAGCGCGCTGCAACTGGCAGGCATGTTCCCGGGCAGCAAACTGCCGGACGCGCTGGTGACCCGCCCGTTCCCGCTGCCCGACGGCACCACCGGCACTGACGGCTACATCGACCCGGCGAAGTTCCACGAGGTCTTCGCCCAGGACCTGCCGACCTCCGTGACGCGGCTCATGGCGGCCACTCAGCGTCCCGGCAGCATAGGCGGGTTGGCGTCCGGCAGCGGCGTACCGGCCTGGAAGAGCCTGCCGTCCTGGTATGTGATCCCCACCGCCGACAACGTCATCCCGGCTGCGGGGCAGCGCTTCATGGCCAAGCGCGCCGGGAGCACGACCGTCGAGGTGAAGGGCTCGTCCCACGTCGTGATGATGTCGCACCCCGACATCGTCGTCCGCCAGATCCTGGCTGCCTACCGTGCCACCCGTTGACGCCCAGGAAGGAACATCGATGAGCGCACCGGACACCATCGTCCTGATCCACGGCTTCTGGGTGACGCCGCGCAGCTGGGAGCACTGGATCGACCGCTACGAGAAGCAGGGCTACCGGGTGCTCGCGCCCGCCTACCCCGGCTTCGAGGTGGAGGTCGAGTCCCTGAACGCCGACCCGACCCCGATCGAGAAGGTGACGGCCCCGCAGATCCTCGAGAGCCTGGCGAACGTGATCCGCGGGCTCGACAGGCCGCCCGTCCTGATCGGCCACTCCGCGGGCGGGGCGTTCACTCAGGTCCTGCTCGACCACGGCTTCGGCGCGGCCGGAGTGGCCATCAACTCCGCGCCCACCGAAGGCGTGAAGGTGGTCCCGCTGAGCCAGGTGAAGTCGACCTTCCCCGTGCTCAAGAATCCCGCCAATCACCACAAGGCGGTCGGCCTCACCCATGAGCAGTGGCACTACGCCTTCACCAACACCTTCTCCGAAGAGGAGTCCCGGGCGCTCTACGAGCGTTACGCGATCCCCGCGTCGGGCCGCATCCTGTGGAACAGCGTGCTGGCCAACCTCCAGCCCGGACACCAGGACATCTGGGTGAACTACCACAACGACGACCGTGTACCGCTGCTGTTCCTCTCCGGCGAGCTGGACCACCTCATGCCGCCCCAGGTCCAGCAGTCCAACGCCAAGCACTACAAGTCGAACACCGTCACCGAGGTCAAGGTGTATCCGGGGCAGCCGCACCTGATGCCGGCCTCGCCAGGCTGGGAAGAGGTCGCGGACTACGCCCTGTCGTGGGCCTTGTCGCACGCCCGATAGCCACCAGGGGTCCGGGGCGGTCACACCCGCCGTCCCGGGCCACCGGAAGGGATGACCGCATGACCGACGTCCGCGTCACCCACATCGGCGGTCCCACCACACTGATCGAGGTCGGCGGCTGGCGGCTGCTGACCGACCCGACGTTCGATCCGCCGGGACGCCGCTACTCGTTCGGCTGGGGCACGTCCTCCCGTAAGACGTCCGGCCCCGCCCTGGCCGTCGCGGATCTGCCGCCGGTCGACGCCGTCCTGCTCAGCCACGACCACCACGGCGACAACCTCGACACGGCCGGGCGCGCCCTGCTGCCGACCGCGGACGCCGTCCTCACCACGCCGTCCGGAGCACGACGACTCAGGGGCAACGCTCGTGGTCTGGCGCCCTGGACGACCACACGCCTTCAGGCACCAGGACGCACGACGATCGACATCACCGCGACCCCCGCCCGTCACGGACCGCCGCTGTCACGGCCGATCACCGGGGACGTCACCGGCTTCGCACTCCACTGGAAGGGACAACGGCACGGCGTGCTGTGGATCTCCGGAGACACCGTCCTCCACGACGGCGTACGACACCTTGCCCGTCGACTGAACGTGGGCACCGCCCTGTTGCACATGGGCGGCGTGCGCTTCCCGCTGACGGGCCCGATCCGCTACACGATGACGGCCGCTCAGGCTGTAGAGCTGTGCCGACTGCTCACCCCGCGAACCGCCCTCCCCATCCACTACGAGGGCTGGCACCACTTCCGCGAGAACCGAGAAGCCATCGAACGGCACCTCGCCTCGGCTCCCGCCGACATCCGGGACCGCTTCCGTTGGCTGCCCGCCGGAACAGGGGTCGACCTCAGCGTGTGACGGCGCCGGTCGGTGCTGATGCTCCTGCTGACACGATCGCCTGTCCGGCGTATTCGCCGCCAGGGAACTGGGCGCCGAGCGCATTATCGTCAGGAGCCAGCACGCCTCCCCACCGAAAGCTCGCGACCGACTTCGGGGCCACCGACGTCGTCAACCCAACGCGGAGACAAGGGCATCGCCCGATCAAGGAACTCACCGGCGGCATCGGCGCCGACTCCGCCCTCTGCGGCAACGCACAGCGCATCGACGCCCACCTGGATGCCTCGCCCGCCACAGCATCGACAGCAACACCCAGTGACCGGCTGGAGCAGGTCAGCGACGGCGAACTGGTGGATGAGATCCAGCAGTAGTTGGTTCGCGGCTTCAGCGCGTCGTTGCGGAAGGACGGCGAGATCGTTGAGCGGGGCCTCGGTCGCGACGAATGCGGTGGCCTGGCTGTGGATGCTGAAGTCGAGAGTGAGACTGCCGTCGATCTGTTCGTCGTACGTTCCATCTCGTTCGGCCAAGGCAACAGGTTGAGGTTCGTCAGTTTCGCGCGGAGCAGGCTCTCCCCGGGGCAGGAAGGGCCTGCCGTACCTCGGTCATGACGGGGTCCGCAGCATGCAGGTTGACAGTTGATGCCGTTTCTAGGGGCGCTGGCACGGACGGTACCGCAGTCACCGCGACGCACACCCGGCGTGGTTCCTTGCGCACCGTCACTCCAAGGTGCTGCAGCGGCGGCGGGCCAGGCGGGGGCGTTACTGGATGAGTGTGCGCAGTACCGGGACGCTGACGCCTGCCGCGGTCAGACCAGCGAGGACGGCAGCGGCCACGGCGCCGCTGCTCAGGCCGCCGTCGACGCACTCGACGGGATCGGCACCCTCACCTCCTACGCCACCGAGGTCGCCCTCCCGGTGAAGGGCACCTGGAAGAACCCCGCGATCGGCAGCGCCCGCGCCGACGTCGTCCTCACCGCCCCGGAGGCCGGGGTGCCGGTGCTGTTCATCGAGGTCGACAACTGCACCGAGGAAGCCGTCCTCATCGCCCGGAAGTTCGACAAGTACGCCCGGTTCTTCCAGGGCAAGGAGAAGGACACCGACGGCATCGAGAAGCCGCTGTGGCGCACCCGCTGGTCCGCGCCCCCTTCCGAGAAGTACGAGCGGGTGCACCCGCCGGTCCTGCTCGTCTTCCACCAGGTCGGCAAGCGCTCCGCCAAGAACCAGATGGCCAGGGTCGCCGACCTCATCCGCCACCACTGGCAGGGCATCTGGCACCGCGAGGAAAGCTTCCACTCCTACGACGGCTGCATCCCGATCGTGGCCACCACGCTGGAGCTGCTGCGCGAACACGGCCCGTCCGGCCACGCGTTCTGGCGCTTCGGCCGCGACCACCACGAGCCGCTGCTGGACGCGATCGGCAACTCCCGCCGGGACGCCTACCTCGCCCGCCGCCGCCAGGCCGCCCGGGAAGAGGAACGGCGCCGTGCAGAGCGGATGGCCGCGGAGCGGGCGGCGCGGCGGCCGGTGTGCAAGGACTGCGGGCAGAAGTTCACCGATGCCCGGTGGGAGGCGATCGGCTACACCCGGGACTGGAGCAAGCGCCAGTCGCACCCGCACCTGTGCGAGGACTGCCAGGACCGGGCCGTCGCAGCCGAGCAGCAGGCCGAAGCCGACGAACGCGAGCGCCAGGAGCAGGAGCGCCTGCGCCAGGAGGCAGAGGAACAGGCCGCCGCGCAGGAGGCCGGCGGCTGGCTCTCCCACTTCCGGGCAAGCCGCGGCGACCGGCCACGTGGGCAAGCCCAAGGCGTCCCTGGGCAAGCCCGCGTTGTCGGTGGCGGCTGCAAGGCTTGGTCGGATGAACGGCGATGAGCAGCTGCTGAACGGCCGAGTCTATGGCGCGGAGCACGACGATCCCAACCCTGGCCCGCTCCCACACCGGACCTACGCTGAACTGGTCGGCGGGCCGCTGGACGGCCTGCTGCTGGACATCCACGGGTGGCGGATCGAGGAAGTCGACGACGGTGTCGCCCTGTCCACCGAGCTGTCGCGGTGGCCCGGCGGCCGCGCCCTGTACGACCCGCGCCCCGGCGAACCCCGCGCACAGGGGCCCGGCGTCGCGTGCCGCTTCTACTACTCCGGCGACACACCCTGACCACAAGCCCGACCATGGACCCGACCACGGCACCGGTCGCCCCGACCACAGACCCGACCACGGCTGGTCAGGAGTCGGTGATGCGGTCGAACCCGCTCAGCATCGGCGTCAGCTCCTGAGCGCACCCGCACAGCGTGCACAGCCGCGTCCCCGGGTTCTCCGCGACATTCAGCGCGTGCTCCACATCGAGCAGAGGTGCGCCCTGCGGCGCCTCTTCGCAGTCCGGCGTGTGCAGCACACCCCGGGCCGGGCCCCGCCCCTCGCGCACCTTCGCCAGCACCCACCCCGAGGGCCAGCGCTCCCCGAGCACCTCGCGGACCGCCGACTGGGGCGAAGGCTCCAGCCGCTCGGTGGCGACCTGGTCGTAGTCGACGCCGTCGACCGGCCGCACATGGTCGGGGGCGCGGACCCACACCCGGTACTCCGCCGCCTCCACGCCGCCGTCCTACTGGTGAAGGGGCAGTGTTCCGGCCTTGCACGATTCAACGGCCGCGCAGGGCGCCCTGGCTCAGGCAATCCCGCTCATGTCCATGTACCTGTCCCAGCACCGCCGGCAGATGTCCTCTTCTGCCTGGGGTAGGAAATATTCGAGGCAGCTGCACAGACGCAGGCCAGTGAAGACTTCGGTGCAGTTGAAGCACATGTCGATCGGCTCCCCTGGAGCTGCCGCAGTGCGCACACCGACGACGAGTGCTCGAGTCCAGCACTCGGGGCAGTCACCCGAGGAGACTTCGTCCTCGATGCTCACCGTTTCGAAGGTCTCCGCGTAGGCGTACGCGAGATGTTCGCTGTTCTCCCAGTCGCGTGGGCAGAAGTGGCACCTGCTGCCTTCTTGCTTCACAACAAGTGCCCACTCGTAGCAGGAGGGACATCGCACCGTTGTATCGGCGAGCCCCTTGAGCTCATCACGCAAGCGGGTGCGCCGAGCCTCCACAAAGGTGCCGATGTCTCGCACGCCTCGGCGCACGGCGTCCATCTCTTCCTGCATGGCAGCGAGCTGCTCATCGCCGAGTGCGGGCAGCAGGTGCTCATCAACGAAGCGCAGGAGGAAGTCCAGCACGCTCGCCGCTCGCTTCTCCACCAGGGCGACTGTCTCCTGGAGACCCCAGTGCTGCAAGCGGTTGCGGAGTTTGGTCAGCTCCTCTACCGCTTCGCGGTCATCCTTCCTGACGGGAACCCCGACCATGTCAGCAAGTCTGCGCATCGACTCAGCGACTGTGGCGCTCTCGAATTCGCCCCGGTCGTACTTCTCCTTGGTGCACTTGCTGAGGTCCTTCACGACCAGTGACCAGTGCTCTATCTGAAGGCGAGCCTTAACCAGCACCTCGGTGGCCGCCTGAAGGTGAAGAACCGCGTACTTCAGGTCCCGCGGGGTCACCTCAGCGTCGGCTCGCGCAAGCCGGGCGACAACCTCCGAGAGGTAGTCGATGCCGTTCGGAACGGGTAGGAAGTCCACCCGGGCACCGTCCGCGCCTTCGCTTCTCTCGCCCGAAGATCTCCCTCGGCTCATGCCCCACCCCTCACGGAATCGCCCCTCTGGCCGGCGAAGCCGGCCAGAGGGGAAGACTAACCAGCATGGAGGCGGTTCGCGGCCGCAGAGAGGCTGTAACTCTCTGCCTAGGAGACTGTGCCGTCGCGCCCGGTCGGCGAGAACGCCTCAAACCAAAGGCCCCAGGGAACAGACCATGGCCTCCCCGCGTAAGTCGCCCGGCGACCGCCCAGCGACATCGCCGGATACGGAGCAGAGGGAACGCTGCCGCGGATCTGATGTACACCAGGACCATGAAGACCCAAGAAGCATTCTGCGTGCGATGTGGCAGTGCAGACACCCGAGTTACCCGTCTAGTCCCGGACTTCGCGGGTCACCGTTTCAGGTCTGTGGCCAGCGGGTTTGGCCGATGTCGGTGTCAAGGAGGTCGAGGAGGTGGAGTTGGACGCCGCGGGTGATCTGGACGGTGGGCGGGTCGGTGACGTTGCCGATCCGCAGGGTGAGTTCGCCGAGGTGGTAGAAGATCATGCGGCCGGTGGGGCGGACGCGGCGGTTGTCGGGGTAGAGGCCGCTCATGGTCTGCTCGGGGCCGAGCGCCCGTCTGACCTGCCGCTCGATGAGGCAGAAGACCAGCAGGGCCAGGCAGATGACCTGGATCAGGGCGGCAACGCGCCGGTTGTGCTGCACGAAGACCGGCGCGACCGCGAGCGGGCCCTTGAAGTCGTGGTATCTGCGTTCGACCGCGCCCTGGCCCTTGTAGTGGATCAGAATCTGCCCGGCGTCCGCCTGGTCGGCGGGGACGGACGTCAGCAGTGCGTACCAGCCGTCGACCACGGCTTCGGCCTTCAGCACGCTGGTGTCGAAGTGCCAGGCCAGGACCCGGGGTGCCGTCCTCGTTGTCGGTGACGGTCCAGCGCAGGCAGTAGGTGACACGGCGCTTGGCGGCGATGACACCGATCCGGGCGACGATCTTCTCCCGGGTCCTGTAGTGGCGCCCGCCAGCCGCAGCGGTGAGCTTGTTCAGGTCCTCTGCGGCCTTGGCCAGGCGTTTGTCCCGGGCGGCTTGCTGGCCGGCGGCGTTCGCGGTGGAGTGGACCAGGATCCGCCGGACGGTGAGCGGCGGATCGCTCTTGCGGGGCCCGTCAGGGGTGTGGGTGTCCTCCAGCACGCGGTAGGTCTCGCGCTGCCCGGCGGGCTTGCTCGCTCCCGGTCCGGCGTCCAGTCCACGACGGTGGCCTGCGCGAGATCGAGGGCGGCATAGACCTCGTCCTTGACCTGCGCGGCCGGGGCCGGGGCGATGAAGTGGACCCCGGCCGCCAGCAGGGCACTGACGTTGGAGTAGGACACCAGCTTGGAGTCGGCGACCATCAGGAAGTCGCGTTCGCCGGCCATGGTCCGCAGGTCCTTCATCGCGCCGACGACCTGGCTGACCTCGGCCGCCCCGCCGAAGACCCGGGCATGGAGCGGGATGCCGCCGTCGGCCGACACTGCGAGTCCGGCCTGGACCTGCTTCAGATCGAAGCGCCGGTCCTTGGGATGCCCGTAGCCGCTCAGCGGGTAGTCCTCGTCCTGGCCTCGGCGGGAAGGCCCCGTGCACGGACATGCTGGTCATGTCCCAGTGCATCCGCGCCACATCGACCCCGAACCCACCGATCGCCCGTGCCCCGACCGTGCCCGCGATGTGCTCCAGGTGCGGAGCGACCGCATCCAGTGCCCGGGCCAGACGGTCATCGTTGAGCAGACCGGGCTCGATCCCGAAGACCTCCTCCACCGCCCAGCACCTGGCCCAGTCCTCCACCCGCACCAGCGGCGCGGGCGACGTCAGCCGGTTGGCCACCAACGCCTCGATCACCTGCCCGTGCGTCACCAGCGCACTCGCGCCACCAGGACACACCTCGTCGACGATCCCGGCGACATCCAGCCGGCGCAGAAACTCGGCAGCGACAGGCAGAGCGCCCAGACGCTTCTCCACCACGGACGTCACCGCCACTTCAAGGCGCTGACGCTGAGACGTGGCCGCGGGGACCAGGAAGTATCGACAACACCCCACCCAACGCCACACCACCGGCCCGGGACACCCCCGGACCGGTCACACCATACGAATCAACGACCCGCGAAGTACGGGTCTAGTAGGGCTTGGTTATCTTGGATGGGGAATGGTGTGTTGGCCTTGCGGAGGTGAGGGCCATGACCCCGCGGGAGCTGGTGGAGGCCCAGGACCGGCTGGCGGCGTTCGCGGCCGAGGTGTTCGCCCCGCTGGGGCGGTCCGACCAGCGGCGGTGGGGCGAGCGGTATGTGCGCGGGCTGCTCGGCGAGGGGCGGCGCAAGTCGATGGAGCCGATGGCCGCCCGGCTGGGGGTGGACCGGCAGGGGCTGCAGCAGTTCCTGGCCGACGCCCCGTGGTCCCATCAGATGGTGCTGGCCGAGCTGGCCTGGACGATGGAGCCGGTCATCCGCCCGGCCGCCTGGGTGATCGACGACGTGTCCTTCCCCAAGGACGGCCACGCCTCCCCGGGGGTGGCCGCGCAGTACTGCGGCGCGTTGGGCAAGACCGCCAACTGTCAGGTCGCCCCGAGCGTGCACCTGGTCACCGACGCCGCCTCCTGCCCGGTGAACTGGCGGCTGTTCCTGCCCCAGCAGTGGGACGTCGCCGCCGCCCCTGCCGAGGACGCCGACCAGGTGGCTGAGCGCCGCCGCCGTGCCCACATCCCCGACGAGGCCGGGCATGTCGAGAAGTGGCAGCTGGCCGTCGACATGGTCGACGAGCTGCGGTGCTGGGGGCTGGACCCGCCGCTGATCGTGGCCGACGAGGGCTACGGCCAGGACGGCGCCTTCCGGCTGGCGTTGGAAGAGCGCGGCATCGGCTACGTGGTCGGGGTGCGCTCGGACACCGCGGTGCTGCCCGAGACCGCCCTGCGCACCGCTCCGGCCTGGTCGGGCACCGGCCGGCCCCCGGTGCCCCGCTACCGGCAGGCGCCCACCTCGGTACGGGAGCTGGTCGTCCACGGCGGGCGCGGCGCGCTGCGCACGGTCACCTGGCGCCAGGGCAGCAAGGGGCCGTTGCGCTCGCGGTTCGCCGCGCTGCGGGTGCGCCCGGCCGGGGTGCGGCTGCGCCGTGCACACCCCGGACAGGACCTGCCGGTGTGCTGGCTGCTGGCCGAGTGGCCCGCCGGCGAGAAGGAGCCGACCAAGTACTGGCTGTCCACGCTGCCCGCGGATGTCCCGCTGCGGCACCTGGTGCGCTCGGCGAAGATCCGCTGGCGGGTCGAGCACGACTACCGCGAGCTGAAGACCGCCCTGGGCCTGGGCCACTTCGAAGGCCGCACCTTCAACGGCTTCCACCGGCACCTCACCCTGGCCTCGGTCGCCCAGGCGTTCTGCACCCTGGAGCGGCTGCGCCCTCCAGACCCGGCCGCGGCCTGACGACCTACCAGGTCGTGGCCGGACTGCAGGTCCTGCTGGCCTGCTGGACGGGGCAATGCCCTCTGTGCCGGACACCGCTGCCCTCGCCCCAACACACCAGATCCGCCCCAACCTAACCAAGCCCTACTAGAAGGCTGCTGAAAATCTTGTTGAGGGCTGTCCGGTCGTGGGCCGGGCGGCCCTTTTCGCTATGCGGTGGCGGGGGTGAGGTGCCAGGGGTGCCGGTTGGGGTGAGTCCGAGGTTGATCAGTCGGCGGAGGTTGAGGGCGGCGGCGCGGTGGTGGAGCCAGATGTTGTTGGCGATGATGCCGCGGTGGGGGACGCGGCGGTTGCCCTTGGCGGCCAGCCAGGCGATGGCGCGTTCGACCGGGGGCCGCCATCTGCGGTATTCGGCCTGCCAGGCCGGGTCGGCCGCCTCTCGGCGGGCGGCGGTCAGCAGTCCGTGCTGGGGATGGACATTGAGGGTGCGTCCGGTCTTGGAGGTGGTGCAGCGCCCGCGCAGGGGGCAGCCGGCGCAGAGGCGTTTGAACTGGGCGGTGCGGGCGCCGTCCGCTTTGACCTGGCCGAGGTTGGCGGTGCGTCCGGCCGGGCAGGTCGCGGTGCCGGCGGCTTTGTCGATGCGGAAGTCGTCGATGGTGAAGCCGCCGGGGACCACCTGCCGCAGCGGCGGTGGCTTGATGACCAGGGAGTGGCCCGCGGCCTGCAACTGTTCGCGCAGGTCGCCGGTCCCGTAGGCGGAGTCGCCGAGCACGGTTAATGCGCCGTCCTCCCCGTCCAGCAGATCACGGGCAACGGCCGCTTCGTGGTTGCCGGGACCATGGCCGCCGGTGAGGGCGACGGCGGTGAACAGCCCGCTCTCCGGCTCGAAGCAGACGTGTCCTTTGAAGCCTTCCTGGTGGCGGGTGCGGTTTTTGTGGATGTGCCGGGCGTCGGGATCGACGGTGGACACCGTCCGGTCGGGCACGGTGCGCCGGGCGATGCGCCAGCGCCCGTCGCGTCCGTCGGAGTCGGGGGCCGGTTCCACGTCCTGCCCGGCGACCAGGGCCAGCAGCCCAACAGCGTTCGCGGCCTTCTCGCCCAGCTCCCGCTCGGGCAGGTGCCCGAGCAGGTTGATCGCGTCGGTCACCAGCGCATCGACCAGCGCGGCGCGCGCCTGCTCGTCGTTCCAGGCGATCTTCGGTTTGCCCGGGTCGGTGTAGTCGTGCGCCCGGCAGTGCTCCGCGGCGGTCTCCTGGGCTCCGGGGACATCACGGGTCACCCGGCGGACGGCGGAGATGATCTGGGTGACGGTGTCCTGGGTGGCCACCGCGTCATCGAGGACGGTGGAGTCCAAAGCGCGCCGCTGCTTGCCCTTGAGTACACCGGTCGCGGCCACCACCTCCTTGACCTTGCTGAAGATCCGCATCGGATCGGCCGAGTGACGCAGGCGGCGCCGAAAGTACGTCAGGAGCGACGGATCGAACGCGGTGTCGTACAACCCGAGCCCGCAAGCAGCCTTCCACCGCAGGTCACACCGCAGTTCCTGGACCGTCTCGAAGTCCGACAGCCCCTGCAGGCTCTGCAGCACCACGGTCGCCGCCAGCACCTGCGGCGGCAGACTCGGCCGCCCGTTCGCCGACGGATACATGTCCGCGAACATCGACGGCGGGAACAGCGCCTCACGGTGCTCGGCCAGGAACGCGAACACGCTCCCGGTCGGGATCAACTCCCGGCAGGTTTCCCACACATCCGGCCCGGCCAGCTCCCCGGCCCATTCCCCCTGCATGCCTACAAGACTGGCCCCGGCCCGGCCGGGCCGGGGCCAGAACCCGCAACATTTTCAGTGATCTTCTAGCCAGTTGGATGCGGCACGACGAACGCTAGGGAAGGCGGATCCCGTCAACCACGGCGAACCCACGCGCGGAACCACCACAGCCATCAGCTGACATGCAGGTTCCGGTTTACCAACGCTCAGGATTCCGGGAACCCGCGCGCTTCGAACCGCAGCAAGGCCGACCAGGACCCGGCCGAGTGGCTGCCACCCGCCGCCGACGTGCACTGCCGCTACGCCGCCGAGTGGGTGGGAACGAAGCTGCGCTGGAACCTGGCTGCCGACGAAACCGAACTCGCCGCCCTGCACGACGTCGCCGCAGGCTGCCCAGGCCAGGCGGTGACGTACGAGCCCGTCGCATAGCCCCATCACGCCCCGCCGCCCTCGGGCGGCCGGGGCTAATTCGCGTGCCCGCTCTCCGGTGCATGGCTACGGTGGAGGCGTCCAGGTGCGCAGGCTGCGGCTACTTCTCCTGCCAAGAGGGAGACGCGGGTTCGAATCCCGCCGCCGGCCCGGCCGGTGTCGTCCAGTGGCCCAGGACACCAACGTCGCCGCCGCCGATCTTGATTTCTGGACACTTCAGGCACGAGCCGCCCGCCACAGGGAGTGAGTCGGGCGGCCCGCCGCGCTCACTGCTCCCACGCCTCCGGCCCGCCACTCGACCAGCACGGACTACCCGCATCCAGGTGCAGCCAGCCCGGGAAGGGGGCGTTGACACTGTCAGACGCGCTGAGCTGATTGATGGCTTCCCGGGTCTCGGGACAGGTTCGGCCAGCCCGGATTTCGGGGTTTGCATCAGGGTGTGCAGAAAGAAGCCGGGTGACTTCGGGGTACGGGCAGAGGGAAGCCCTGGGGCCGATCGAGGGCCATGACGCCCAGGACTCCCTCTGCCCAGCCGCCTGCGGCGGATGCGCGTCCCCACCCTCACGCCGGTGCAGGGATGGGGGCGCCGGCTGACTCACAAGACGGTCGCTGGCTCAACGTCTGTGCCCGGCCAACGACACGGCTGCGTCAACGGGTTGACGCAGCCGTGTGCCTCTTGACTTCAGTCGATGAAGTCGGCGATGAGGACGGCGAATTCGTCCGGGGTGGCCAGGCGGATGCCGAGGGTTTCGGCTTTGGCGCGTTTGGATCCTGCGCCTTCTCCGGCGACCACCAGGGTGGTCTTCTTCGAGACGCTGGAGGAGGAGCGGCCGCCGGCGCATTCGATGGCCTCGTTCATCTGGTTGCGGCTGAGCTGTTCCAGCGCGCCGGTCATCGCGCCGGTGACGACCACCGTCATTCCTGCCAGTGGCCCGCCAACAGGCTCCGCAGTCGCTGCGGGGTCTGCGCCGCTGCCTGCCGGAGTGGACGGGGTGGCGCCGGGCTCGGTCAGGTTCACCCCGGCCGCGGCGAGTTTGTCGATGAGCGGGGCCAGGTCGGCGATTTCGGCGACGATGGACGGGGCCTTTTCGGTGCCGATGCCGTCGACCTGCTGCATCGTTTCCGCGTCGGCGGCCCGGATGGCATCCATGGTGGCGAAGTGGCGGGCGATGCGGCGGGACATGGACCGGCCGGTGCCGCGCACGCCGAGCGCGCACAGCACCCGCGACAGCGGCCGGCTCTTGGCCGTGGCCAGTGCGGCGAGGAGGTTGTCGGTGCTGGTCTCGCCTATCCGCTCCAGGCCCAGGAGCTGCTCGCGGGTGAGGGTGAACAGGTCGGCGAGATCGGCGACCAGGCCGGCGTCGACGAGTTGGACGACGCGGGTGTGGCCGAGGCCTTCGATGTCGAGCTGGTCGCGGCCGGCGGCGTAAGAAAGGGCGGCCACCAGGTGGCAGTTGCGGCCGTTCTCACAGCGCCAGCGCTGCTCGCGGGTGTCGATGCCGGAGCCGCACCGCGGGCACGCTTCGGGGAAGGCGATGGGCTGTTCGTCGCCAGTGCGCAGGTGGGCGACGGGGGCTTCGACGCGGGGGATGACGTCGCCGGCGCGATACACCATGACGTGGTCGCCCAGGCGCAGGTCGCGGCGGGTGATGTCGGCGGGGTTGTGGAGGGTGGCGTAGGTGATGGTGGAGCCGTCGATCTGGACCGGTTCCAGGACGGCGCGGGGGGCGATGATGCCGGTGCGGCCCACGTTCCACTCCACCTCCAGGAGGCGGGTGATCTTCTCGGCGGCGGGCAGCTTGTAGGCGATCGCCCAGCGCGGGGCGCGCGAGCCCGATCCGGCCGTCTGCTGGTCGGCGGCCAGGTCGGCCTTGATGACGACCCCGTCGATCCCGAACGGCAACGCCGCTCGCAGTCCGGCGATCTCCTGCACCCGGGCCAGAACCTGCTCGGCTGTGTCTGCGGTGATGCCGGGAACCGCGGTGGCGGCGGTGGTGTTCACCCCGAGGCCGGCGGCCTGGGCCATGAGATTGCTGTGCGCGCTCTCGCCCAGCCGGGCGGCGAGCGCGGTTTCGGTGCCCGGCAGGGGCAGCAGGCCGTAGCCGAAGAACGTCATCGGCACCGTGTAGGCGCGCTCCTTGGCGCGCAGGGTGCCCGCCGCGGCGCCGCGCGGATTGGCGAATGGCTGCCCGCCGTGCGCGGTGCGCACCTCATTGGCGTGCTCAAACTGAGCGGTCGTCATCAGGACTTCGCCGCGGACTTCCACGGTGACCGGCTCGCCGAGTTCGTCCGGCAGGCCCTCTATGGTGCCAATCGCGTGCGAGACATCCTCCCCGGCCGTCCCGTCCCCGCGTGTGATCAGCTGTCTCAGGCGACCGCCGGCGTAACGGGCGGCGACCGCGAGCCCGTCCAGCTTCGGCTCGACGCTGAACCGCTCGACCTCGTGCCCGACGCGCCGGGCCAGGGACGCCGTCCAGGCGGTGAACTCCTCCGGCGAGAACACGTTGTCCAGACTCAGCATCGCCACCGTGTGCGGGACATCGCCCTCCACGGCGCCGCCGGCGACCTTCCCCGTCGGAGAGTCGGGCAGCACCTGATCAGGATGTTCAGCCTCCCACGCGGCGATGCCTCGCACCAGCCGGTCGTAGGCGTCATCGTCCAATGACGACGTCCCGCCCGCGTAGTAGGCGGCCGACGCCTTCACCGCGTCCTCGACCGCCTGCGCGTAAGCGGCGGCATCCATGATCACAGCTGCAGGTGTTGTCATGCCCGTCATCCTGCCTGCCACCACTGACATCGCCCGATGCCGCAGGACGGAAGAACGACCGCGAAGAAGACGGGGCGGAGGCCGCGCAGCGCCCAGCCGCACATCTCAGCACGAGCAAGAACGCGTAGCACCCTGGAGGTGATCTTTCGGTGACGCCCGTGAGCGGGCGCAGCGGCTGTAGGCCCACGTTCGGAATGTCCCGTTCCGGTGTGGCGACCTTGGCTTCTCACGGCTGTCTCATCCAAGGGCCACGACACTCTGTCTCACGATCTTGTCCCTTGAGGTCGTCCGGCGGTCAGTGACCGCGCATGCGTTGGTCGTATTCCGCCGCTGGTTCGCCAGACCCATCGCGGCGCGGCGTCGTCAGGCTTGGCGAGCCGACGAACACCAGTGGTTCAGGAGGCGTACGCGACTTCCGATCACTTCTCCGCAGTTGGTGGTGAGGGCTCGGTGTTGGGTGGTCGAGTGCGCCAAGACATCTCCATAGAGACACAGGGCGAGTGGGGCGACGGCGGTCTCTTCTGCGTGCCACAACGCTCTGATACAAGCCAGGATGTACAGGGTATGGGTGCGCACAGTGACGTCGGTGGGGAGGGGAACGCGACCATGGGCATCGCGAAGCCAGGCGACAACGATGACGATCTGCCGGACTGGCTGACCGCAGCAGAGGTCGGGATGTGGCGGGCGTTCCGCAACGGGAGCGTGTACGACCTGAGCAGCGGGGACACCGTCGTCGACGATCCGCACGGCGGGCATCTGTGGGGCCCCGAGCGGACCGTGCGAGCCCGCATGGTGTGCTGGCTGCTCCTCGACGGACCGCCCGCCCTCGCCGGCCGCGTCTCCTCGCTGAAGCTGACCGGCGTGCGGATCAGCGGCAGCCTGGACCTCGCGGGCGGCTCGGTGACGCCCTACGTCGAGCTGCGGGACTGCCGCTTCGAGCAGGAGGTCCTGCTCCCGGAGGCCCGGTTCAAGACCGTACGGCTGGTGAACTGCTCGGTGCCGCGGCTGGAGGCGGCCCGGGTGCACACCGAGGGCGACCTGCACCTTCCGCGCTGCCGCTTCCTGGGCGGGGCCCGGCTGACCGACGCGCAGATCGGCACCGACCTGCTGCTCAACCAGGCCGTCGTCCACCGGGACCGGCGAGGCAAGTCCCTCATCGGCGACGGGATGACCGTCGGGCAGGACCTGCAGGCCGAGATGCTGGTGTCGTACGGCGAGTTGAGTCTGCGCGGCGCGAAGGTGGGCGTTTCGCTCAGCCTGCGCGGCAGCCGGCTGGTCAATCCGTACGGGCCCCAGGCGCTGAACGCACCGCAGCTGACCGTCGGGCGCACCTTGTATCTGACCCCCACGGGCCACGTCTACCCCGTGCAGACCAGCGAACTGCCCCCCGCGCGCGGCACACAGGTGCAGCGGTTCGAGTGCCAGGGCGGGATCCGGCTGGATGACGGCCGGTTCGGGGACGCCGTGGACTTCGAGCAGGCTCGTCTCATCCTGCACGACGACCAGGAGGTTTCGCTGCGCCGTGTCCAGACACCGGAACTGCGTTTCACCGTGGAGCGGCCAGAGCGCGGCACGATCGTCTTGAGCGGCATGAGGGTCGGCAACCTGGTCGACAGGTCGGCGAGCTGGCCGGGACCCGGCCAAGTGCTCATCGACGGATTCGTCTACGACAACCTGATGCCGGTCGGCTCCTTCCCGCTCGAGGAACGCCTGGCCTGGCTGGCCGACGCCACTTCCGAGTACAGCTCCCAACCGTACGAGCAGCTCGCTGCCACATACCGCCGTACCGGCGACGACCACGCCGCCAGCCGGGTCCGCCGTGCTCAACGGCGGCGGCTGCGAGCCGACCTGCCGTGGCCGAGGCGCGCGTGGCATGCGTTGCGGGATGTTCCAGGTATCTCGGTGACGCTGTGGGCCATCATCGTGATTGCGTTGCTGGTGGTGGCCTGGCTCAGCACGCGAGCGGTCCTACAAGACATCAGCAACAGCGCCGAACTGGGTCCTTCCGACGCGCCTCCGGTGGTAGTAGCCATCGTCAGCGTCATCACAGCCTCCGGAGTGCTCATCGGCGGCATTCTCAACGGACTCGCCAAGTTCGTCAGAGCCCGCGGGCAAAACGCCTCCGACATCGTCCAGGCTCGTGGACAGGCCGACGCCGACCTCATCCGAGCCCAGGCCGAGATGAGAAGGGCAGAAGCCGACATCCTTCGCGCCCACGCAGGTCTACCCCCGGCAGAGCCGCTCCCACCCGACCCAAGCATCACCCCGGGGACCGACCGCATCGCCCCTCCTGCCCGCTCCGGAGACGAAGACGGGGCGGCCCTATCGCCGCCGTGACCGTCATGGGCTCCAAGCCCTGCTCATCCTTCGGTCAGCGGCCCTAACCGGAACCCGGTCTCCGTGGCCGGAACCAACGACGTCCTGCGCTACGGCGTCGCGGCCGCATCGTCCCGTTCACGGTGTCCAGCGACGACGTGACTGAGGTCGTTGTAGGGCGGTGGGGCGATTTGCGGGACTTCACCTACCCCGCCGACCACCGCCATCCCTTCCAGGTGGATCTGCACTAACTCGACCGAAGCAGACGCCGCCCAGCTCCGAGCTCGAGGCAGTGAGAATCTGGCAGGCCGATGAGATCGAGTGGGAATCCGCCAGCTTGGAGGCGACAGGACACGTGTTCGTCTCACTTGGGCGTCCCAAGGGCCTGACAAGGGCCATCACCGATGAGAAAGGGACATCCGAAACGCGAACCTACAGCGGCGCATGCACTCGCAAGCGAGTAGGTAGCGCAGCGCGTATACCGTGCGGGATACTACGGGTATGGCTGAAACCACTGTCAAGGTCGACACGAGCACCAGGGACACCCTGCAGGGCCTCGCCGCCGCCGAAGGTCTGTCTGTAAAGGCCTACCTCGCCAAGGTGGCTGGGGAGAAGGAACAAGAGCGGGCGCTGCAGACGGCGACCGCCGCTTTCCGCCGCGTGATCAGCGAGCCCGGCGTCATGGAAGCCTTCGATGCCGAGTTCGGCGGGCTGCCGTCCGCCGCGCACGACACCTCGCGGGCGGCCTGACCTGTGCCTCCCGTCGTGCACGTCGACTACCGGTGGTTCCTCGAGCGCCAGGAGGACATCCTCCGGGACGACCTGACCGTCAACGACTTCTCGGTCCTCGTCGGCATGGCCCAGCGCCACCGGGTCGACCCGCCCCGGCATGATCAGCACCATCCCGACGCCTTCTGGCGGGCTGCGGTCATGCTGGAGGAGTGCGTGCTGCTGCGCCCACTCCCGGCCCGCAATGAGGTGTACGGATATGGCGTCGCCATCGCCTACCTCGAGGCCTCCGGAGAACGCGTGGACACGAAGTTCGAGCTCTGGCGGGAACTGATCTACGACATCCGGGGCCTGCGGCTGGACTCGTACGGCATCGCCGAGAGGCTGCGTTCCTGGCGCCAGGCCTGACCCTGACCGGCGCTGCGTATTCCACGGAGAATCGAGGGTTGCTCGCTCGGCGGACCGGGCCACGTGCTGCGCAGTCAGCGCAGCACACCGAGGTAGCCGAGCCCAACTCTGGCGACGTTGCCCGGCTACCGTGGAGGACATGGTCAGGGAACTTCGCATGGAGCTTGCTGAGGAACACTACGAGCAGCTTGTGCGCCAGGCGCGCGAGCGGCACGAGGATCCGACGGTGTACGCCGGACGCGTCCTGGCCCAGGAGCTCGACAAGGCACGGTTCCTCGAAGGCAGTGCTCTCTTCCTCAGCACGCCGGGTGTCCGCGAGGAGTTCGCCAGCCGGTTCGGCCCGCAGCCCGGCGCGGCCGCGTCCGCGGCGTAGGGCGGGCAGCGACGTAGTGGATCTCTTGGTAGTGCCGTCCTAGCCCGGCACCGGCGAGACCCTAAGCTCCGTCCGGTGGAGACGTTGCTGATCATCACGGCTGCCGCCTTGTGGGGCTGCGGCGCGGGCGTACTCATATCCCGTCCCGCGTACCGGTTCTCCGTGCCGCCCGAGGAATCCTGGCGATCGGCGTGCCCGGCCGGCCATCCCCTCACCGGAATCGGCAACGGCTGGCTGGGGCGTGCTCGCTGCGCCGCCGGGCACGCCGACGGGCCGAGCACGTTCTCCGTCGCATCCGTCACGGCCGTGGTCTGCGCGCTGCTGGCGGCCGTCACCGGGGCCCGCCCCGAGCTGGTGGCCTGGCTGCTGCTCGCCCCGGCCGCCGTGCTGCTCGCCACCGTCGACTTCGCGGTGCACCGGCTGCCCGACGTGCTCACCCTGCCGCTCGCTGCGGCCGCGCTCGCCTTGCTGGGCGTCGTCGCGGTGCTGTCCGGCGCCGGCGGCCGCTGGACGTCCGCGCTGCTCGGCTCCCTCATCTTGGGAGCCTGCTACTTCGTGCTCTTCCTGATCAGCAAGGGCTTCGGGTTCGGCGACGTGAAACTTGCCGTCGCCCTGGGCGGTGTCCTGGGCTGGTACGGCTGGGCGATCGTGCTGATCGGGACGTTCGCCGGGTACCTGTTCGGCGCGCTGTATGGCATCGGCCTGATGCTCGCGGGCCGGGCCGACCGTACGAGCAGGATCCCGTTCGGCCCGTTCCTGCTCGCCGGGACGTTGGCTGGCGTGCTCCTGGGCTCCCACGCCCCCTGAACCCCGGGCTCCCGGAGCCGAGGGGGCGCTGGATCGGGTGCTTTGTGCTGATGGCGCACGGGGCGGGCTTCGTGCTGACTAGCCTGGGATCGCGCCGTCGCGGGCGGCTGCACGGCGAGAGGAAGTCGATGACCGGCCAGGCAACCACGTCCCCCGCCAAGGCGGATCCCAGCACCCTGACGTTGGAGTTCCGGCATGCCCACCGGCTTGTCGATCACGCCGCGGAGGGCGTCCAGACCTGGCAGATCTCCCTCCTCGCCGACGACGAGTCCGTGGCCTGGGTGCGGGCGACGCGCGGCCAGTTCTGGAAGGCCCACAACCTTGGCGAGCGCATGGCCGACGAGGAGTCCCTCGCCGCGGTGGCGGCGAAGCAACTCTTCGACGACGACGGCCAGTTCCGCCCCGAGTACGAGAACTTCGTCGACCTGCCGGGAAATGTCCTCGTGGTCGACGACCTTCATATCGCCGCGCCTTGGGACGACCCGTGGATCGTCGCCGGGCTGACCTCCAGCATCATCGACCGGCTGACCGACAACCAGTACGCCGTGGTCCTGCCCCGGGTCTCCGGTGACACGGAGGCGGCCCTTCTCACGGAGGCGGGCGTTCTTCTGAGCGCCGAGCCGTTCTCCGACGAACTGCTGATCATCGACACTTCGCTCGCCGCCCCCGAAGAGGCCGCGCACCGTGTGCGCGAGCATCTGCGCTCCCGCGCCCGGTACGGAGGAGCCGACCCCTTGAGCGAGGACTGGGACGAAGACGACGACGAAGGGGAGGAGGTCCTCACCGCGCGCACGCGAGCGGTGCTGCACCTGGCCCTC
This sequence comes from Streptomyces sp. F001, assembly GCF_004187715.1. GTDB lineage: Bacteria > Actinomycetota > Actinomycetes > Streptomycetales > Streptomycetaceae > Streptomyces > Streptomyces flavusporus. The sequence continues at coordinate 1,097,945 of NZ_QZWF01000002.1, forward strand.
CAGGAACTGTCGGACCAGGCGTGGCAGGAGGTGTCCACGCTGGGGGATCAACCGGCCGAGCGGAGCGCCGGCGGGCTCTTCGGCTCACTACCGCGGGTGACCTGGCACCAAGACGGTTCCTGGCGGCGGCAGATGGCCCGGGCCTTCGACGACCTGGCCGCCGACTGCTCGTCCAACGCCGAGGTCGAACCGCGCAGCACCGGCGAGGAGATGGCCCTGCACCTCGGCATCGCCCGCGCCCAGGACCTGACGCGCAACCGGCCGCGGCTCGTGCGGGACACGGTGGCCGGCCTGCCCGAAGACCGAGCGGACTTCGACTGGGGCACCTGTTCCGACGTCCTCTTCCAGGACCACGACGTGCTGATGCTGTTCGACCACTCCCTCGACGGCATCGAGCAGCCTGACAACGAGATCCATCAGTCACTGGGCATGGTCAATCTCGCCCCGCACGACTGGTTCGCCGCCTTCGACCCCGATCAGGCCCGCGACCCCGACCGCGGATTCCGCCACCCCTGAGGGCAGCCCGCCGTCGGATGCCCGGCGCGCGTCACGCCGATGCTGCGCCGGACGCGTCAACGGGAGGCGGCAGGGTGCGCAGCCGTTCGCGCAGATCGGCCACGTACTCGGTGGGGCGGGCGGCGAGCAGGTCCTCCAGCCGCTGCAGCCGGGTGCGGGCGGTGGCGCGCAGGCGGCTCGGCGGCACCCGGTCGAGGACGTCCAGGGCGCGCTGAGCGGCGTCGGACGGTTGGTCGGAGGCCTCGGCCTGGGCGAGGACGAGGGTGGCGGCGGCCCAGCCGGGGGTGCCGTGGGTGCAGGCGGCCGCGGAGGCTTCGGCGCGGGCGCGGGCCTGGTCGGTGCGGCCCAGCGTGAGGTGCGCCTCGGCTTGGTGCAGGGCGAGTTCGGGCTCGTCGAAGCCGAAACGCCCCGGGGCCTGTCCGGCCGGGTCGGCTTCGAGTTCGGTCAGTGCCACGTCGAGGGCGGCACTTGCCTCCCGGTCGCGGCCCTGCTGGGCGAGGGTGGGCAGCAGCGCCCAGGCGTGGAGCTGGGCACGGACCAGGCCGGCGGGGGCCGTGGCCGCGCCGCGCTCGGCGTACGCGAGCGCGGCGGTCAGGTTGCCGGTGTGGCGGGCCACCATGCTCTGCGCCCCGTACGCCCACGCCGCCAGCGCCGTATCACCGCACCAGTTGGCGTAGGAGATGGCGGTGCCCAGGTGGGTGCGTGCGCCAGCCGGATCGTCGAGGTGGAGGGCCAGGTTGCCCAGCAGCCCGGACAGCCGGCCGACCTGGCGGTGCAGCTCGGTGCCGTCCGTGCCGGGAGGGAGCACCTCGGCCAGCAGGGTGCGGGCTGCGCGGACCTCCCTAAACAGCACCGGGACGGGGTGCTTGCTGTAGTTGAGGTGGTAGTGGTCGGCGGCGGCTTCGGCGAGTTCGTCCACCAGCGGGCTGCCTTCGGGTTCCGCCAGGAGCGCCAACTGGAGGGACTCTCTGACCGATGGGAGCCCAGCATCGGTGGTCATCGGATCCGCCCCTTTCCCGCCGGCCGGGTGTGGCGACGTCGGCGTCGTTGCGACCGTACCGAATCACCTGCGTTGGCGACAGGAAGGACTGTTTACGCGGCGGCGAGTTGGAAGAGTTCCGGTACGCCTTGGGCGCGGGCGTAGGGCTGGAAGCGGGGGAGGAGGTGTGGACTTCACGGGTCTGGACGGTGTGGTTGGGGTGGTGGGAGTTGGCCAGGGTGAACTGCCGCAGCGGCTCGAAGTGGGCCTCGATCGGGTTGGCCCAGGAGGCGTTGGTCGGGGCGAAGAAGCACAGTTCGACCTTGTGCTTCTTCGCCCAGCGGCGGATCTTTGCGCCGGTGTGGGCGGAGAGGTTGTCCAGGATGATGTAGATCGGGGCGGGCGGCGCGGAACGCCTTCGCCGCCCCGCAGGTTGGCCGCCCACTTGTCGTCCTGCGTGCGCTTCACCGGCCGCTCCTCCTCGGTGGCAGGGGCTAGGGAGAACGGGGTGCAGCCGGACGGGGGACGCAGGTGCCACGGTACGAGGGCGTGCGGGAGGTGGTTAATCATCGGCCCGGCCGTCGGGATGTGCCCGTCAGGCCCTTGACCGGGTGCCGCTTCGACGGAGGATGGGGGAAGAGAGCGGGTCTGCGTGGTGAAGTGTGGGCCTCTGATAACTCCGACAGCAGGGAGCGTTTCTTCCGATGACCACACAGCCCGCACGCCCTGAGCGCAGCGGTCCCGAGACCGCCTCGGTCATGGATGTCTCGCCGTTCAAGCCTTCTCTCGTCAAAGCGGTGTTCAGGGACGTGACCTCGATGCACGTCTCTCGGTCGGCCGCGTGGGCCGCCGCGTCGGTGACGCGGACAGTGCTGACGGAGATCATCGACGGCGCGAGGAGAGCGGCGGCGGCGGAGGCCCGGAAGAAGCTGGTTCCCGGGGACCTTCTCTCGGCGATCGACCGGAACGTCGAGCTCGAGGTGGGTAACAAGTGGTACGACCACAGCCCGACGTTTCAAGGCCTGACCGGTGTCCTGTACGACGCCGAGGGTGTCATCGTGCCTTCTCGTAAGCGCAGCAGGTCGCGCAAACCGAGTGCTGTGGTCGGCGCCCACAGGTTCGAGGCTGGGGTCAAGAAGCTGCTGCGGAGCCAGGGGGCGACGGCCGTCCCAGCGATGGTCCGCGACCTGGACGGAATCGCGAGCGTGTTCCTGACGGACCTCGCCCGGGACGCGGCCATGGTCGTCCGCGAGGGCGGGGTCAAACGTTTCGGTACGGTCACCCTAGTGATGTCGGGCGAGCCGGCCCCACCCCCGTTCCTCAAGGATTCCCTCCGGGCCCTGTCCACCCGCAGGGGGGACGGGCGGACCATCGGCAGGGATGACATCCTGGCCGCCACCACGATTCAGTTGTTCGGCGGCAACCTCAGGCAGCGAGCCCTCACCGAAGCACGCGAGGCGACACAGAACACTTCGGCCGGCTGAGCGGGTGCGACCAACATCGCCGCCTGCACCCTCATCTGCTACCGCAGACTCGCCAAATGAGATGGCCTCTTATGCCGCCCTGCGCTCAGCGCGGAGTCTTTTCTGAATGGCTGACGAATCTGCTGTCGACCAGGGCAGGGGCGGCGGCCGTGCACGAGCAGCGTGTTGGCGTCGGGGAACGGTGGCTGCCCCTACGTCAGCCAGGACGCTAACGAGACGGTACGGCCGACTGCGCGTTAGAAGCTGTGTCTGAGCCCTGCATGACAAGACTCGCAACAGGAGACGTTGGACGGCTTCTCTGGCTAATTGGAGGTCCCGTTCTCATGTCTGACGAACCCGCAGGCCAACCCCTTTGCAGTGCGCCCGGAGCCGCTTAACTACGCGGCGTTGGCGGCTCCCCCTCTTCGTCAAGCAGTGCAGCAGGCTCAAGGAACTCGCAAGCGGTGTCGGAAAGCCTCAGCCAGCGGTGGCCCGATCGCGGTGTCAGTCCGGCGGAAACCAGCCGCAGTTGGTCCACCCGCAGCTTGATCGGGTCCGGCAACGATGTCGGCAGGGTGGCGAACAGCTGCGCAGTCTGCTGCTGCCGTAAGACGGCCGCCGCGGCCGGGCACCAGGATTCAGGAGTGTCGGCGTCGGGCTCATCGGCCGTGGCCAGCAGCGCTATGAGTACAACGCTCTCGACCTGGGCGAGAAACGTGTCGTGGTCGACTTCCCAGGTCTGGAACCGCTGGCGGACACGGCGGGCGAAGGTGCTGTCGGCCAGGCGTGTACGTATCACCTCGCCAGCAAGTCGTTCCCCTGCGGTAATCGGATCGGCCGTCATCCGAGGTTCTCTCCCGTGGCTGGTGCGGGCAGGGCCACAGCACTCTGCCCGCACCAGACGGGCTGCTGTTAGAGGCACTTAGCTTGACTCTGTCGGGGATCTTGGAGTTACCGAGGTCAGCTGCCCAGGGTTCGCCAGGACTTCAGCCGGGGTATCTCGCGCTGGTCGAGGTAGTTCTGGAAGGCAGTCGGTCGGCGGGGCGTAGGTGTTTCCCCGGCCGGTGGCAGTCCGCTGAGGCGCTCGATGTTGACGGCGATGGCCGTCAGAACGTGCTGGATGTGGGCTTTCCCCTGTCCTCGGTAGCGGCAGCGGCGCATGCCGTGTCCGTGGGCGAACTCGTTGACCGTGCCCTCCACTCCGGAGCGGACCGCGTAGCGGGTCTTCCACTCGGCAGTCTGCTGCTCGGCGCGGACGCGGAGTTGCAGGTCGCGGAGTTCTCGCGGGGGAAAGCCCACGGTGCGGGCGCTGTCGGCGGTGGCGGTGCACTGGGTGCGGGCCGGGCAGGGCTGGCACTGGCTCTTGGTGAACCGTGCCACGATCAGCGGGGCAGCGGTGGGCGAGGAGGTCGGGTAGGGGCCGTGCCAGCCCGCGCTGACCTGGCCCTGGGGGCAGGTGACCTGCTGATGGTCGTAGTCGATGTGGAAGTCGTCCCGGGCGAAGCCCTCGTTCCGGCGGTGCTGGCGGGTGGGGTTGCCCGGCAGCGGCCCGGAGACGGTGACCTGGTGTTCACGTGCGGCTTGTTCCAGGTGGGGCAGGGAGGTGTAGCCGCCGTCGACCAGGTGCTCGGCGGGCAGCAGTCCGCGACGCGCCAGGCGGGTGTGGATGCCGGGCAGGACCTGGCTGTCGTGGGTGGTGGACGCGGTGGTGGCCACGTCCGTGATCACGTTGGGGCCGTCGGGAGCACACGTCTCGGTCAGATGGGCGGCGAACCCCTTCCAGCTGATGATGTGTCCGTGCCGTGCAAACCGGGCCGAGGTGTCGTAGGGAGAGATGACCGCCCGGGACGAGGGCGACAGTCCGGGCCCGCCTTCCGTTTCGGCGGTGCGCCAGCGCAGGCGGCCTGCGGCGTCGCGGTGTAGTTCTGCACCATGATCTGGCGCAGGGCCTGGACGCGAGGGCCGGACGTGTGGTCTCGTCCGTGCCGGTAGAGGTGTTCCAGGAGCCGGACGGCGTTGTCGCCGGCAGCGAGGATCCTGGTCTTGGGCTTGGTGGGGTTCTTGCCCAGGCGGACCGGCCGGCCGTAGCGGCGCCCCCAGTCCTCGTCGACCAGTTCGTCCAGCAGGTGAGGGGATGTGCCGGCGACTTCTTCGAGTGCGGCGCGGACGGCCTCGGTGACCAGCTCCAGCCGGGTCAGGTCGCGCACCGCGGCCAGGACGTGGGTGGAATCGGTGCGCTGCGTGGTGCGCTCGCGCACCAGACCGGCCTCCTTCAGGCGGGCCAGCGCGAGATCGAGGAGGCGGTCGGCGCGGTCGTCCTCGGCGAGACGGTCGCGGAAGTCGGCCAGCACTGTGGTGGAAGCCGGGATCGTCCAGCTCCATGGCCATGGCGTACTTGAAGTCGATGCGGCAGCGCACCGCCTCGGCAGCCTGCCGGTCCGACAGACCGAGCAGGAACTGCAGCACACAGACGGTGGCCAGTTGGGCAGGCGAGAGACCCGGACGCCCGTCACGCGGGTACCAGTCGGCGAAGTCCTCGTCGCACCACAGCCCGTCCAGCCGGTCTCTCACCCACATCGCCGTCGTACCGCCCGGGTTGCTCGCCCGCGCGATCTGCGCGGTCAGAGGCGGGACTTGCTCACCGGAACGGGGGCGAAGCGACAACGGGCACCTCGACAGCTGCATCGGTCGGCAGAACTACCCGAGCATGCCCGCTGATCATGCTGCCGCACCGGGAAACTCCAAGATCCCCGACAGAGTCAAGCTTAGATGTGCCGTCTCATGAGGTTGGTGTCACGGCCTCGATCACCGGCTCTCCGGCCGGACTTCGGGGAGCGGTCCGTTCGGCGATGAGCCGCCGGTAGTTCGGGCATTGGGTGACGTCCTCGTACTCGCAGTTCAGGCCGCCCTCGATGAGTTCCAATGAGGCCTGGGCCGCTGCGATTCTCGACCGGAGTTCCTCGGCCGCGGGGCGCAGGATCTCGTGCCGGGTGGCGCGGTCGGCGGTTGCGGACAGGCTCCTGATGGTGTTCAGGCCAAGGCCAGCCTCCTTCAAGATGAGGATCGTCGCCACGCGGGTGAGGTCGTCCGCACCGTAGCGGCGGCGCCCGCCAGCGTCCCGTCCGGGGTGCAGCAGGCCCATCGCCTCCCAATGTCGCAGCACGTGCGTGGCCAGGCCGAACCGTGCCGCGAGGGCGCCGATGCTCAACGTGCCGGCGCCGCCGTCTTCGCTTGACTTCATGCCGACATTAAGTCGCAGCATGACGTCCATGTCCAAGAATCAGGAAGCGGTGGAAGAGCATCGCGACACCGAAGCCCTGCTGGCCGTCCTCGACGCTGCGGACCAGATGCCGAGCGCCACTCGGCTGCGGACCCGCTCCTACGAACTGCTGTCTCTCGTCCCGGACTCGACCGTCGTGGACGTCGGCTGCGGCGCCGGACGAGCCGTCGCCGAGCTGGCCGAACGCGGCGTCCACGCGGTGGGCGTGGACCCCAGCCCGCGGATGCTGGCCGCGGCCCGGGAGCGATGGGCCGACGCCGAGTTCCGGGAAGCGGGGGCGGAGGATCTGCCGTTCGTCGACGGAAGCGTACGCGGCTACCGTGCCGACAAGGTCTTCCACGTACTTCAGGAGCCAGGGCGCGCGGTGGCGGAGGCACGACGGGTCCTCTGCCCGGGCGGCAGGATCGTCCTGGTTGGTCAGGACTGGGATGCCATCATGATCGACTCGGATGACGCGGCGCTCACCCGCACGATCGTGCACGCCCGCGCCGACCTCCTGGGCACGCCCCGCGCCGGCCGCCAGTACCGCAGCCTGCTCCTGGCGGGCGGCTTCGACGATGTCATGGTCGAGGTGCACACCAGCGTGTTCACCGACCCCGCGATGCTGTCGCTGCTCGCGAGGCTCGCCGAGCCAGCCTGCGCCAGCGGAGCCGTCGGCCGTGACCAGGCGGACGAGTGGCTCGCCGAACAGCGCCGACGCGCCGAGGCTGGCCGCTTCCTCATCGCCATTCCGTTTTTCGTGGCCTCCGCCTCCGCCTGAGAACTCCTAACGAAATGATCTTCAAGGTGGTTGGATCACTCCGAGACTGATGACATCACCACATCAGGACTGGCGATCTAGTCTGGCCGTCGATCGAAGGAGGCGGCACATGGCCGACGTCGTAGATCTCATCTGCTACCCCATCAAGGGATGTGCGGGCACGTCGATAAGCGACGCGCTCCTCACACCGGCGGGACTCGCGCACGACCGCAGTTTCATGGTGATCAGCGAAGACGGGGTCTACCGCACCCAGCGCCGCCATCCCCGCCTCGCCCTGATCCGACCCGCAGTCAGCGCCGACGGCAGCCGGCTCACGCTCGACTCGAGCGACACAACGGGCCGTTATGGCACGGTGCGCCTCAACGTCACCACGTCCGCGCTGCGACGCGATGTCGACCTGTTCGGCGCCGCCTTCCAGGGGATTGACCAGGGCGACGAAGCCGCTGCCTGGCTCTCGGAGGTCCTCGGCACCCCCAGCCGTCTGGTCCGCGTGCCCCCGGAGCACGACCGGGTCGCCGACGGCTTGACCCCCGGCCCCTCCGGCTACGCCGACAGCAGCGCCGTACACCTGCTGTCCCGGTCCTCCCTCACCCTCCTCAACCGGCGGATGGCCGAGCGCGGCTCCCCGCCCCTGCCGATGAACCGCTTCCGCCCGAACATCGTCGTCGACAGCGGCCCCGGCCAAGGCCATGACAGTGACGGTGGCGACTGGGCGGCCGTACCGCACGCCGAGGACCGCGCGCGCGGCATCAGGATCGGCGGGGCCGAACTGGGTTATGCCAAGCTCGCGGTGCGCTGCGCGGTCACCCTGGTCGACCAGGAGGCCGGGGCGCGGCAGGGGCGGGAGCCGCTGCGTACGCTCGCAAGCTACCGGCGAGCGGCGAGCGGAGGCGTGGTGTTCGGCGCGAAGTTCTCCGTGGTGCGGCCGGGCAAGCTGTCTGTCGGCGACGAGGTGGTCGTCCAGGAGTGGGGCGAGGCCGAACTGTAAGAACATCTACTGCGATGAGTTCAGGCGTCGCCAGCAGATGAGTGCGCAACCGAGGGCGAGGAAGGCTGCGTCGATGTCGTCGCGTATCTCCCAGCGGATCTGCAGGCGGCGGAAGCCGTGCAGCCAGGCGGATGGGTGGGCCGCGCGGCGAGGTACTCGCCGAAGGCGAGTCCTTTTCCGCACGGCCTCCCGCCGAACCGGACATGACGGTATCGAGGACCTCAACGTCGCCGGGATGACCCGCACCGCACGCGGCACCCTCGACAAGCCTGGCCGCCGTGTCAAGCAGAAAGCTGGCCTCAACCGGTCCATCCTGGACGCCTCACCCGGCGAGCTGCGCCGCCAACTCACCTACAAGACTCGCTGGTACGGCTCCAGCCTCGCGGTCCTGGACCGCTGGTGGCCGTCCAGCAAGACCCGCTCCGCCTGCGGATGGCAAAACCCACGCCTCAGGCTCGCGGACAGGACGTTCCACTGCACCAACTGCGCTCTCAGAATCGACCGGGACCTCAACGCCGCGCGGAACATCGCGCGCCACGCCGTCCCCGTCGACCGGCCTGTCGCCCCTGGTAGAGGGGAGATACAAAACGCCGACAGCCTGGTCAAGGTGTTGTGTTCGTCGATGCAGCGGGCCAACTCGGCCAATGGCTCAATGTATGAGGTTCCCCCGAGATGCGGAGTGTGGTGACAGAGGGTCAGATGGGACTCATGAGAGGAACATCGACCATGGCTGCCCCCAGAAAGTACTCCAAGACCACGGAGTTAGGGCCGATCTGCGGCTGTCAAGTGGCCTGAATCCGAAGGCCAGTGGAGGTCGGGCGGGATCCACTCAAGTTCGAGCGCGTAGATTCCCCGTCCGGTGCGGCGGAGAATGTGGTATGCCCCGGTTCTGATGGAGTCGGGTTGCTGGGACAATTGACGATCCAGCAGCCTTCGGAGGCCGTGATGCCCCGCAGCTATTCGCCCGAGTTCCGCCGCAAGGTTCTCGATCTCGTCGCATCCGGGAGGAAGGTCGCCGAGGTCGCCCAACTCCTCGGCATCAGCGACCAGACGATCTATATCTGGCGCCGCCAACATCTCATCGACACAGGCCAGTTGCCCGGCACGACCAGCAGCGACCTGTCCGAGCTCGCCGCGGCCCGCAAGCGCATCGCCGAGTTGGAGGCCGAGTTGGCCATCCACCGGCGGGCCGCCGAACTGCTGGGTACGGCGACGTCCCCAAAAGGCGGTTCGAAGCCATCCGCGTGATGGCCCGCGAGCACCTGCCGGTGCAGCTGGCCTGCCGGGTGCTGCATGTCGCCGAGTCCGGGTACTACGCCTGGCGGGACCGTCCGCCGTCGAAGCGCCTGGTCAAGCACGCCTGGCTGACCGAGGCCATCGTGGGCATCCACACCGCCTCCCGCGGCACCTACGGCACGCGCCGGGTCCATGCCGAACTCCGCCTGGGCCTGAGCATCCACGTCAGCCACGGCACCGTGGAACTGCTGATGCAGCGCGCCGGCCTGCATGGCCTGCCCGGCAGCCGGCGCCCCCGCGCCAAGCACGTCACCCCGTCCGTCACCGACCTGGGGGAGCGGAACTTCACCCGTCACGCCCGGGACCAGTTATGGGTCACCGACATCACCGAGCACCCCACCTTCGAGGGCAAGGTGTACTGCGCGGTCGTCCTGGACACGTTCTCGCGACGCGTAGTGGGCTGGTCGATCGACGCCTCACCCACCGCGGCGCTGACCACCAACGCCCTGGCCATGGCCATCGGCAACCGCTCCCCGCGGCCGGGCGGCACCATCATCCACTCCGATCACGGAGTGCAGCCCAGGTTCAACCGGTCGTCGCAACACCGGGCTCCTGGAGCGATAGTAGATGCTCATTGAGGGCTTCGGCGGGTGTCTTCCAGCCGAGGGGATCTGGCCCCGATACGACCGGACAGCCTGCTGCCGCTTCCCCACAGCCACCAACAACACCTCCAACTACGAGGTGTTGCGACGACCACTTGAATCCACCCAGTTCGGGTCCTGGGCGTTCACCCAGCGCGCGAGGGCCTCCGGCCTGCTGCCCTCGATGGGCTCCATCGGGGACTGCGTGGACAACGCGATGATGGAGTCCTTCTGGGCTCGGGTCCAGGTCGAACTGCTCAACCGCAGACGGTGGCGGACCCGCCTGGAGCTGTCCACCGCGCTCTTCGAGTACCTGGAAATCTTCCACAACCGACAGCGCAGGCATTCCGCGCTGGGCATGCTCAGCCCGGTGGAGTACGAACTCCGTTCCCCGCCTGTAGCGTGAAACCAAGCAACTCGACTCCGCCCAACTCGGGACAGTCCGCGGACTCCACGAAACTCGGGGCAGCTCAGTGGATCGTGTCGGATGAACTGTGGTCGCTGATCGAGCCGTTGTTGCCCCAGCCGGGTCCGAAGCTGGTGGAGGGCCGGCCGAGGGTGCCGGATCGGCAGGCCTTGTGCGGGATCTTGTTCGTGCTGCATACCGGGATCCAGTGGGAGTACCTGCCGCAGGAGCTGGGCTTCGGTTCGGGCATGACCTGCTGGCGACGTCTGGCCGCGTGGAACGAGGCCGGCGTGTGGGACCAGTTGCATGTGCTGCTGCTGAAGAAACTGCGGTCGGCCAAGAAGCTGGACTGGTCCCGGGCGGTGATCGACTCCTTCCACGTCCGGGCCGCCCGCAGGGGCCCAAAAGCGGTCCCAGCCCGGTCGACCGTGCACGACCGGGCAGCAAGCACCACGTCCTCACCGACGCCCGGGGCATCCCGCTCGCGGTGTCGCTGACCGGCGGCAACCGCAACGACGTCACCCAGCTGCTGCCCCTGCTCGACAAGATCCCCGCCGTCGCCGGGACCGTTGGCCGGCCCAGGCGCCGGCCCGACGCACTGCTCGCCGACCGCGGCTACGACCACGACAAGTACCGGCGCCTGCTGTGGGCCCGGGGCATCCGCCCGGTGATCGCCGAACGAGGCCAGCCCCACGGCTCCGGCCTGGGCACCTTCCGGTATGTCGTCGAGAGAACGATCGCCTGGCTGCACGGCTTCCGCCGCCTGCGCATCCGCTGGGAACGACGCGACGACATCCACGAAGCCTTCCTCGGCCTCGCCACCTGCCTCATCACCTACCGGCATGTGCAACGCCTTTGTTAGGACCTCTTAGCGCCGGTACTGCGCGAGCAGCATGCCGCGGGCCGAGGAGCCTCGAGCCCTGCATGCTCGCCCGACGGGCGCCTGTACCGGCGGCCGGGCGCAGCAACTGCTCTTTCCTTTTCCGGGGTGGGCGCGGCTCCGCCCGAATGCGTGCCGGTCGGCGGTGCGGCACGCTCCGCGCGCCGCACCGCCTCGCCGGGTGTCCGGTGGCCGCTGTGCGCCCACCGGATCGAGCGCTGCGCGCGCTCACGCGTTGCGGGAGGCGGCAGGCGGTCCCGGTGCGCTGCGCGCCCTGCTCCCTCGCTCCGTGCTGCCGCATCCCTTGCCCGCGATGCTGCGCGTCATGGGGCCCCGGCACGCCCCGCGACGTGCCTCGGCCGGGAACTCTGCTGCGCATTTCGCTGGGGTGTGCGGGGTGACCGTGTCGGGGCCAGCAGCTGCGGGGTGACGTTGGGGTGTCAGGTCTCTCGGTGCTCGCTTAGTGGTCTGCGTCGTAAGTCCTTCGGGGGTTGACTTCGGAGCCGGTCGTGGGTGTGTGCGCTGTCAGCTGTCAGCTGTCAGCTGTCAGCTGTCGAAGGCGGTGAGGTGGAGGTGGCAGGCGGTGTCGAGGGCGTCCTCCGGGGTGCCGCTGCCACTGCCGGTGGGCAGGAGGGCGTCCTGGTAGCGGTCGCTGGCCGGGTCGTGCAGGGCGAAGCCCCAACGGCTGGCGGTGCCGTGGTAGCGCAGGCGCATCAGCTTGACGCTCTGGCCGTAGGCCAGTTCGCCGTCCACGTAGGCGTACTGGCCCATGGCGGACGCGCAGGCCGGCCAGCTGCGGCCAAGCGGCCTTGGCGCGCATGTTCAGATACAGCTCGAGTTGGAGCCGGGCATGTTCCGAGGGTTGGCACAGCGGACATCCTGCCGGAGGGTCGGCGATCGGGGCGGGCAGGATACGGCCTGTCGTGATCCACTTCTCGTGATCGGCTTGCCCGCCTTGCCCGTTGCCCCTGCCCGCCCGATAACCCTGACCGCCTCCGAGCGCAAGCGGCTCAAGACGATGGCCTACGGCCACAAGACCGAGCACCGGCTCCGTCAGCGCGCCAGGTCGTCCTGCACGCGGCCCGGGGCCGCCCCAACGCCCGCATCGCCCGCGAGATGGGGCTGCACCTGGACACCGTCCGCACCTGGCGCGGCCGATTCGCCGAGCACCGGCTGCCCGCCCTGTCCGACCGCAAGCGCTCCGGGCGTCCCGCCTCCTTCACACCGCTGCAGACCGCCCAGGTCAAGGCCCTGGCCTGCCAACTGCCCGCCGAGAGCGGCACACCGCTCTCGCGCTGGTCGGCCCCGGAGCTGGCCCGCGAGGTCGTCGGCCGCGCCATCGCCGGCGCGATCTCCGCCTCCACCGTGCGGCGCTGGCTCAAGCAGGACGCGCTCAAGCCCTGGCAGTACCAGTCCTGGATCTTCATCACCGACCCTGCCTTCCGGTCCAGGGCGAGCGCGTGCTCGACCTCTATGCCCGCATCTGGAACGGCGAAGCGCTTTGCGCGGACGAGTACGTGATCAGCGCGGATGAGAAGACCTCCATCCAGGCCCGCTGCCGCTGCCACCCGCCCTGGCCCCGGGCAGGCCAGGGCGATGCGGGTGAACCACACCTACGGCCGGGTGGCGCCCTGGCCTACCTGGCCGCCTACGACGTCCACCACGCGAAGACTTTCGGCCGCTGCGAGCCGAGAACCGGCATCGCCCCGTTCATGGCCCTGGTCGACCAGGTCATGACCCAAGAGCCCTACGCCAGCGCGAAACGTGTGTTCTGGGTCGTGGACAACGGCTCCTCCCACCGCGGCAAGAAGGCCGCCGACCGGCTGACCGCCGCCTACCCGAACACGGTCCTCGTCCACACCCCGGTCCACGCCTCCTGGTTAAACCCATGGAATCTACTTTCCGTTGTGCAGCGCAAGGTCGTGACACCCAACGACTTCACCGACCTCAACGAGGTCGCGACCGCTCCGAGCCTTCGAAGACCGCTACAACGCCACGGCACAGCCGTTCCAGTGGAGATTCACCACCTCCGACCTGGACGATCTCCTGGCCAGGCTCGACCGGCACACCCGAACCAGAAGAATCCTCCGCCGCCCCGGCAACATGATCAACCCCCGAAGGACTTACGACGCAGACCACTTAGAACAGTGCTAGGCCCTCGCTGCTGGTGTCCGCGATGACTGGCCGGGCTGGCAGGGAGCCGTCCAGTGTCGTCCGGCCGCGCGCCACGCGGGCCGTCTCGGCCAGCCAGATGCGAAACCGTTCGGCGGCTTCGCGGTAGGGGACTCGCGCCAGGACACGGTGCTCGCCGGAGGGGCAGAAGTCGACTGTGACGGTGAGCAGGCAGGAACGGGGCGCGTTCTGACTGCCCGTCCAGGACGCGCGCAGGACACCGCAGGGCTTGCGCCCGCGGGGGGCTCGGTGGGTCGGGCGCAGTGATCGGCAGGCTATGTGGGCGGTCCATGCGGCGAGGTGCGGCAGGGGCAGGGTGGTGCGTGCGCGGCAGCCGGGGCAGCGGTGCCAGTGGCGAAGCCAGTGGTCGGTGTCGGTGTGGAAGAGGCGTGTGTAGCGGTTCGCCACGCGGATGTCGTTGCTGTACAGGTGGTCGGGGCGTTCCTGTGTGTTGCAGGACTGGCAGAGGGGGCGCGGACGTAGCCGTGTTCGTGGCAGTGGTCGAGGACGGTGGCGGCGCAGTGCGGCAGACGGCGCACGCCCACCCGGCCACCCTGCGGGAGGTACCGGGCTTCCTGCTGAGCACCGAGTACAGCTGGCCTTCCAGCTCTCCGTTGTACGGGCGCAGTGAGCGGCGGGCCGCCCTCGGGGCTCGTCGTCTGCCGACCGTCGGCGTCTCGGGCCTGCCGGGGGTGGGGGCGGCTCGGTGACGGCTGCGCTTGCCTGGCGGGTCCGCGCGGCGTGCACCCACTGCGTTTCGGTGTGCTCGGCCGCGTCGAGCAGCCTGACCACAGCGCGCGGCAGCCACCACGTCCGCTGCGTCCCGTCGCGGGTCTGCTCCACGAGTATCTGTCGCCAGTCGATCCCCGCCAGATGGTACGGCCGGCCGACTTCACGTCGTGCTGCCCGCTCGGGGCCGCCCAGCTCCTGCAGTTCCGCCGTGATGCGCCGGCGCCAACGCAGTGGCGTTTCCTCGTTGCACTCCTGCCTCGGCGCCCCACGAAACGGACCGATGCGGACCAGGTCCTGCCGATCCATCCCCACCGCGTTCAGTTCCGCGGCTGCCCGGCGCACCTCAAGCTCCGGAACACTCCACTGACCGCTGCTCGCCCTCACCGTCGCCACCACATGGCCGCCGAGCAGGACGTACCCCACCCGGGCATGGGCAGGAGAGCAGGTGAATGCCCCAGAAGCCGTCGGCACAGCACCGTCGGCCGTCAGATCGACCCACAGAGCGTCCGCGGCACTCAGGGTGATCAGGCCGTCCGTGCGACCGGGCATGACACGCTCTGGCATACCGACAGGCTAACGGTGCCAACGCGCCAACGGGTCTCCAAGCGCCTCGGTCAGCCGGGCCGCCGCCCACGCCGCATCCGCCGCCCGCAACTCCTTATTCCTGAGCATCTGGTTCGTCAGTCCCGTGCCCGCAGTCTCACCACCAGAACGTTAAAAATCGGGCAAGTCGCCCTCGCGCATCAGCGGTCCCCGAGCTCAGACGAATTGAGCAACAGAGTCAGTGATCTTGTCTGGTTTCATCCGGTGAGGCCGAGGAGTGCCAGGGGCCGACGGTAGTCGCGGGCCGCGTGCCGGAGGGCGGCTGCGATGTTCTTCTGGCCGTCTTGTCGGTGGAGGCCGATGGCCAGGTTGCGGAGACTGGCCATTGTGCGGGGCAGTTGAGCGGTACGGATTGTGGAGTCGTCCTCGCGGAAGGTCCGGTCACGGACGTGGTGGAGGAGGTTCTCGATACCCCAGTGGCCTCTGATCCAGGAGGCGAGCTGGGCGCCGGTGGCCGCGCCGGGCGGCAGGCTGGTGATCAGGTAGACGCGCTCGATGGACAGCTTGCCCGAGCCGAGGTCTCGTCTCCAGCGCACGACTTGGAGGGCCTGTCGGGCGTCGGGGTAGTCCAGGTGGGCGAACGCGGCGGTCTTCAGCCGGCGGATCTCGTCGCGGTGGTGGGCCCGGGTGCGCTGGTAGTGGTCGAGCGTGATCTCGCGCCAGGGCAGGGTGCGGACGCGGTCGAACAGGCCGGGGTGGTTCCTCTTCACGACGGCGATGTAGTGGGCTCCTCGCGAGCGCAGGTAGGTGCCGTGGCCGTGCTGGGTGTGCAGGGCGTCCGCCGTGATCACGGCATGGGTGAGGTCGACGGCGTTCAACAGCGGGGCAAAGGAGGGGATTTCGTTGCTCTTGTCGGCGACTTGGCGCTGGGCGAGGACCTCTCCGCTGTGCACCATCGCGGACAGCAGCGAGATCGCCACGGTGGTCCGGGTGCGTGAGCCACGGACGGTCTTGCCGTCCACCGCGATGGGCCGCAGCGTGCCCGGCTCATCACGGGTGCGGGCTGTCCGTGCGGACAGGAAGGCGCCGATCGCGGCATCCAGGGCGTCGCCGTCCAGACGGGCGAGCAGACGGCGCACCGTCGCCGGGTGCGGGACCACCACCTGCCCACTCAGGGGGTCCGGGGGAAACCGAGGGTGCGCACGGCCCAGCGTGGTGCGTCCGTGATCCACTCGCCGATCGCGGCCAGGGAGCGGGCGCCGGCCAGCACCGCGGACAGCGGGTGCCAGCGGCCCCTGCGATCCCGCGGGTCGGGCACCGCGTCCAGGAAGGGACGCAGACCGGCTGCGTCGATGAGGGGTGTGGAGGAAGGAGCGTGGGCCAGGTGCTCCAGCGCGACGGGCATGGGGGATGATGCAGGGGCAGGCACGGTCTCGTTCGGTTCTCATGGGTCTCGACAACCGCATGATCACTGGCGCCGTGCCTGCACTGCTTCCCGACCCCAGAACGGGACATGACGCAACGTCACGAACAAGTCGCGTGAACCGGACCGATCCGCTTCATGCAATGCCCCTGGGTTGGCCCAGGAGGCATAGTGAGCCTAGGCCGAGCGAGTAGGCGCCGAGGCCGGTCGGCACGAGGGGGCGCCTGTCACGGCGCCTGTCTGCGATGCGGGGAGCACACACCCCTCAGTGTGGTCCCGCACTTTGCCCGTTGGCGCCTTCCGGTCGATGAGGGCTGTGGGGAGCCCGGGGCGCCGCCGACGACACGAGCGGGCCGGATATGGGCGTACAGCACGACGGCCCCCATCGGTGCAGATGGGGGCCGATCGCTGCTACTCCCAGCAATGCCAGGGGTACCGTTCTGGTGTCGAAGCAGAACGGAGCCAAGTATGCCCGAGCACACCGACATTCCAGTCCCCTCGACATTCGGGCAGCGCGTTCAACGCGCCCGCGAACGCACGGGGAAAACCAGGGCCGTCGTGGCGGGCCTCATTGACCAGTCCACCGAGTGGGTCAAGGCCGTCGAGACCGGCCGCATCGGAATGCCTCGCCTGCCCAAGCTTCTCCGGCTCGCGCATGTCCTCGGCATCGAGGACATCGCCGAGCTGACCGGGGATGAGCGCATCGCGGCCACCACCTACAGCAAGGCCCAGCACAACACCCTACCCGTCGTGAAGCGCGCGCTGACCACCTACCAACTCGTCCCCGCCGACCGGCAGCCCGAGCCCGCCGAGGTGCTCGCTGCACGCCTGCGGCAGGCGTGGAAGCTGTGGCACGCCCGCGACCGCCGTACGGGCCCGAGGGACACCATCGAGGGCAATCGCTCCCGCATCGTCGCCCTTCTGCCCAGTCTGCTCGCCGACACCCAGCACGCCACGCGCGCGCTCGAGGGGGCCGACCGCCGGCGCGCCCTCGTCGCGCTCGCCGAGACCTACCACTTGGCCCAGCTGTTCCTGTCCTTCCAGCCCGCCCCAGATCTGGTGATGCTCACCGGTGACCGGGCCATGACGGCGGCTCAGGACGCCGACAGCCCGCGCGCGATCGCCGCGGCTGCCTGGTACGTCAACCACGTCCACCGGGACGCCGGAGAGGCATCGGAGGCGCGCGTCGAACTGGCCGAGCAGGCTGCCGCACTCCTGCCCGACCAGGACGACCCGGACCACATCGCCCGCCGGGGCCTGCTCTACCTGGCGGTCGCCCTGTCGTACGCGAAGACGGGGCAGACCGGGGACGCGTGGCGGTATTGGGACAAGGCCGACACAGCCGCCCGCCAGCTCGGGGACGACTACGCGCACCCCTGGCTGATGTTCGGGCGGGGCATCGTCGACGGCTACGCCATCACCATGCACAACGACCTGGTACAGCCTGGCAAGGCACTCCAGGTCGCGGACGCCCTCCAGTTGGACCGGATCCCGTCGGCGACCCGCCGTTCGTACCACCTGATCGAGACGGCCCGCGCGTACGGCATGGCCGGGGAGCGCGTGGCGGTCGTCTCCCTGCTCAAGAAGGCCTACGAGGAGTCGCCTGAGACGATCCGGTACAACCTGCACACGCGCAGTGTCCTGCCGGAGTTGGTCAAGTCGGGCCCGAGCATGGTGCGCGATGACGCCCTCGGATTGGCTCGTGACTTGGGGGTGCCCGTGTGATCGCGTAGGGGGTAGGAAGCCTACCCCTCGCCAAGGGGGTAGGAACCTTACCTCTCGGCGATCCGAACCGCTCCTACCGTCGACAGCTCAGACAGGACCCCCGCGACCGGGCGAACGGTCCGGGGGCGTGGCCACAGCCGCGAAGGAGCTGCGACACCATGAAAGCTACAGCCCCAACCGAGCAGCGCTCACGGGGTGCGAAGATGACGATCGAGGTGTACACGGTCAGCCGGGACGGCGTGGTGAGCCCGCCGCGCGCCACGGTAAGCGTCCCGCACGACCAGACGCCGGAGCTGACGCCGCTGAGCACCGCGTACCCCCCGTGCCGCTGCCCGCGCTGCGTCGTCGGTGGAAGGGCCGCCCGGTGAACGCCACCCGCAATGAGACCGAGACTCCCGCGCTGTCCACCGGCCTGATGCGTGCCCAGGCGAGCTGGTTCCTCGATCAGCGCATGCTGCCGCGGCACCAGACGGTGAAGGGCTTCGGTGAGGACTTCCGCGGCTACCTGAGGCAGCTGATCCCGCGGATCGAGCAGCTCGCCGACGTCCTGCCCCCGGACGACGTTCCGGCGAAGGTGGCGCTGGCCGCTGTCGGCGAGGCCCGCCGGCGCCTGGATGAAGCCGAGTCGACGGGCCTGCACGGCGAGGTCGAACGCGTCAGGCGGCTGGCCCGGTCGGTGGTGGCTTTGTGCGACCATTACGACGCGCTGACCGGCGTGGCAATGTGCCTGGCCTGCGACAAGCCGATCGAGGCAGGCGACGCCTGGGTGCCGTACGACAGGTCAGCCCCTCCGGCAGCGCCGCCGCTCGGGCGGGTCGGATCCACTGCCGCTGCGCGAACGCCCCACGCCGCCGCTGACGCGGCACCCTGCCCCGGTGAGGGGCCCCACGGCGACCGCAGGGCCAGGGTCCGCACCCACAGACGCCCGTCCCGCTGGTGTCCCGCAAGACCCCGGCGGGACGGGTCTTCCACGTCCGTGCGGCCGGTGCCCGTCTCGTGGTTGGCTGCCCTGCGGCCGGGCGGGCGGCTCGTCGCCACCATCGCGGGGACGGGGCTGATCCTCACCGCGGACAAGACGGACAACGGCGGCGCCGTGGGCCGTATCGAGCCCGATGCGGCCGGCTTCGTGCGCACCCGCCACGGCGAGGACTACGACGACCCGGCGAGCCACGTCTGGGACGTGGCGCTGGAACAGGAGGGGGAAGAGGTGGCGACCTGCCGGTATCCGCTGCTGAATCCGCAGGATTCCTGGGGTGTCATGTCGATGCTTGGCCTTCAGGTCCTGGGCATCGACTGCCGGTACCGCGAGGACGACCTGGACCGTGTGGCTGCTGCACCCCGACGGCTCCTGGGCGCGTGCCACGGCGACCGAGTTCCTCGGCGAGTGAGTTCCTCGGCTCGCCGACCGTGCACCAGGGCGGCCCCCCGCCGCCTGTGGCGGGAGGTGCAACGGGTCCGCAGCCGGCTCGACCGGGAGGGCGAGCTCCCTGTCTACGGGGCCTGGGTCACCATCACGCCGGACGGGGAGACGACCCTGTCCCGCGGTGCCTGGTCCGCCACCCTGTAGCCGCGTCCGCAACACGGCGGCCCCCCGGGCCCGCCCTCTGATCGGCCCCGCTCGTCTGCTTCCCCCGTGGCGGATGGGCGGGGCCTTCCCGCACCGGGTGCCGTCACCGGGGGTGGTGGAGGGTGCCGGCGGGAACTCGGAGGGTGGCTGCGAGGTGGGTGCCGGGTGGGGGCGGAAGACCTGCAATGCGTGGGTCGGCCCGTCTTGCGCAGCGCCGCTCGGAGCCGTGCGACGGCTCCGTCTCCGGCACGGTGTCAGCGGTCGCCTGCCCCGGCTTGGTGGGGTCCGGCTGCGGCTGTTGTCGTCTGTTGCTGGGTGTTGGTGTAGCCGGTGGGTGGGTGTGGTGGGTGAGGGTGTGCCAGCGTCGTTCGAAGTCGGCGGTGTGTTGGGTGAGGTGGTGGGTGGTGAGGGTTTGTTGTATTGGGCGGTGATGCCGCGGGTGGCGCATTCCTGCGCGATGGCGTCGAGTGAGGGCTTGGTGTGGTGTGCTCGGTGCTGGGCCCAGATGGTGTAGATGCGGTAGGGCAGGAGGTAGCGGCGTAGGGTGGCGGGGCTGACGGGGTTTCGGCTGCGGCCGTACATGCCCTTGTGGGTGAGGTAGGCGGACAGTTGCTGGGCGGTGGGCTCGGCGTCGTGGTCGGCCTGGTATTGCATCCATGCGAGGTAGTAGCGGTCGACGGTGGTGAGTCCGGCTCGCTCGGCGTCTGGATCCCTCTTGCCTGGTGCCGGGGTATCGATGGCGGTGTTCACCTGGGGGCCGCGTTGGTGTGTGGCGGTGTGCGCACTGGCGTCGGCGGGTGCCGTGTGGGGATGTTCCTTCTGCCTCAGGAGTTCGGCAGTGTCCTGCTTGCGGTGGTCGTCGGTGATCTGATCGGCGGGTGGTTGGGTGCTGCCGGGTGCGGGTTGTTTGACGTTCGTGTCGTGGGCTGCCGCGTCGTCGCCCATGGGGGGCTGGTCGCCGTCTGCTGTGGCGGTGTGGTGCTCGTACACGTGCGCCGAAGGGGCAGTGGTATCGGGGTTGGCGCCGGTTTGCTGCCTGTTGGTGCGCCGGGCGCTGTGGGCCTGGTCGTACCAGGACTGGTCCGTGGACATCGGTTCTTCACAGTGGGCGGTGCTCCTCACCGGGTGAGGCGTATCGCGCTTGTGGAGGACCTGGGGTAAGGGCTGTGCCTGCTCCTCGGAGAGTGGGCCGCCGGCTTCCGTGGTGATGCCGTGTGCGTTGCGGAGCCGGAAGGGCCATTGCGCGGCGGTCGGTTCGACGTGGAACTGCGCAAGAAATGCCTGGTAGGCGTCAGTTAACGGCTCGGCGGGGTTTCTGGCCGATTTCTGTGGGCCAAGGGCCCACTGGGGCGTAGAGGTGGGGACTGGCTGGGGCTCTGCTCGCTCCGGGTACGTCGTCTGCTGCTCGTGAGCTGCTGGTGCTTTGGGGTGGAGTGTTGCGGCGGGGCGGGACCGGGGCCGACCGGCAGCGGGCGAGGACTGCTGCTCGATGCCTGCTGCTGCGGGCCGGGGGGTGGTGTCGGCCAGGGGGAGGCCGTACTTGGCCAGGCGCAGCGGGATGAGGGCCTCCACCGGGGCTGTGCGGCGCCAGGTGCGGCCGTAGCGGGTGCGCAGGCGGGCCTGGTAGACGAGACGTTCCTGCTCCAGGGTGATGGCCTGCTCGTAGGAGCGCAGCTCCCACAGTTTCATGCGGCGCCACAGCAGGAGGGTGGGGAGGGGGGCGAGGAGCCAGCGGGTGAGGCGCACGCGTTCGATGTGTGTGTCGGCGGTGATGTCGGCTGTGCGGCCGATGGCGTGGCGGGCGGCCTCGACCGTCACCACGAACAGGATGGGGATGACCGCGTGCATGCCCACGCCCAGCGGGTCGGGCCAGGCCGCTGCGCCGTTGAAGGTGATCGTCGCGGTGGTGAGCAGCCAGGCCGTGGGGCGCAGCAGCGGGTAGGGGATGCGGATCCAGGTGAGCAGGAGGTCGAGGGCGAGAGCCACGCAGATGCCGGCGTCGATGCCGATCGGGAAGAGGTGAGCGAACTGCCCGAAGCCCTTGTCGGCGGCGAGTTCGCGAACGGCTGCGTACGAACCCGCGAAGCCGATGCCCGCGATGATCACGGCTCCGAGGACGACCAGGCCGATGAGAACGCGGTGGATCCGTGCCAGCTGTGGTGGCGCGGCCACCGGTTCTCCTTTCTCACCAGGTGCCGTTGACGCTGTTCTGTGCGGGGTTTCTGGGCGCGGTCTTGGTTGTTCGGGCCAGCGGTGATTGGTCGGGCCCTGGATGGTTTTGGCGGTCTGTGCCGTGTCGTGGCGACGATGTGGTGGCCGGAGGGTGTTCCCGGACGGCATTCGGCGTGTGGCCGCGGGGATGGACCGTGCGGGCGCGCCTGCGGGGGCGGGGTTGGTGGTGTGGGTGGGGTCGTCATTGCTGCGGGTGTAGGGTCCGTGGCTTCGTTGGCAGGGGGTCCTGTGGAAACACGGGAATCCGGGCGCGGTGAGCAGCGAGGGTGTTGGTGGTTGGTGAGCAGTTGGTGGCTCCTCCTCGGTCGCGTTGGTGACAGCGAGTGAGGTTGCCGTCGTCTTGGTGATCGCCGGTTTCGCTGACCGGGGTTCGTCGGCTATGTAGCGGGGCGGGTGTCCTGCCCATTCGTGGTGGGGTGGGTGGCGTGCCAGGCGTCCCAGATTTCTGCGCGGAGCCTGCCGCGCGGTGGTACGTCCATGCCCTGTTCGCGGGCCCAGGCCCGTACCTCCGCCACGCTCGGCACCACGGCGAAGGGCGTGGCTGACGGGCGGCGGGGGCAGGAGCGCGGGGTGGTGCGGGCGGGAGATTCTCGGGGGCGGTCGTTGTGAATCCGCGGCGTTCGAGGATGCGGCGGCGTTTGTGGTGCATGCGCTCCAGGAGGGGGACGTCGGCGTCGAGGTAGTCGTGGGCCTCGACGTGGGACTTGCGCTCTTCGGTGTTGCGCATGATCCGGCCGACCTGCTGGATCACCCGTCCCTTGAACGAGATGGGGCTGGTGAGGAAGAGGGTGTCGAGGCGCGGTGCGTCGAAGCCTTCGCCGGCGAGTTTGTCGATCGCCAGCAGCGTCAGAGGCTCGTCGCGTTCCTCGGCCAGGGCGGCACGCACTCGGGCGCGTTCGGCCGGCGGCATGCCGCCATGCAGGACGAGCGGGGTGATCCCATGGGGCCGGAGGGCTTCGGTGAGCTGGTGGAGGTGTTCGACGCGGTTGGTCAGGGCCAGGCTGCACCGGCCGCGCCGGGTGGCGTTGGCGATGTCCGCCGCGATCAGCTGGTTGCGGGCGTCGTGGTGGGCGAGTTCGTTGTAGATGGCCTGGATGGAGGCGCCGTCGGTGCCCGGTTCGTCGGTCGTGAAGGTGGTGGGGTGCACGACGAGGTGCTTGTCGAAGGCGCTGGCGTCGTCGATCTCGTGGCGGATCGGGCCGCACTGCATCGTGATCACCGGGTCCATCTGGTCCGCCCGGTAGGGGGTGGCGGACAGCCCGATGAAGCGCGGTGCTTTCGCTCGGCGGATCGCGGCTTCGGCGCCGGGGGCGCCGACGGCGTGGCACTCGTCCACGATGACCAGTCCGTACCCGTCGAGCAGGCCGTCGGGGGCGTCGCGGTGGGACAGCGTCTGCAGCATGATCAGGTCGACGGCGTGGCCGCGGCGGTCCTTGCCCCCGCCGAGCGTGCCGACGTGCCCGTCTGCGAGGTCCAGGAAGGCGGCCAGCCGGTCCTTCCACTGGGCCAGCAGCTCCGCCCGGTTGACGATCACGGCGGTCGGGGTGCGGTGGGCGGCGATCAGGGCGCAGGCCATGACGGTCTTGCCGGAACCGGGCGGCGCGACCAGGGTGCCCGCCGGGTGCTTGGCCATCGCGTCCACGGCCTGCTGCTGGGTGGGGGTGAGCACGCCGGTGAACTGGGCAGTGATCGGGGCGAGTTCGGGCAGGTCGCTGGTGATGGTGAGGGCGCCGCCGGCGGTGGCGATGAGCCCCATGGCCTCGTCCGCCAGGCCCCGGGGCAGCTTGAGCCAGTCCGCGTCGGAGGCGTCGAAACAGCAGACGAGGCGCGGGGTGTTGAAGGTGGAGAAGCGCTGGTTCTGCTTGCGATAGAACTCCGGGTTGTGGAACGACGCGGCGTGCTTGAGCGCGGCCAGCAGCTGCGGGGGCAGCCCGACCGTGGAGATCGCCAGCATCGCCGAGAGCCGGGCCTCAACGCGCGCGGGCGCCTTGCCGAGGGCCTTGCGGCGAGGCCGGGCACCCAACTGCGGGGTGGTCGGGGACGGACCGGCCATGACCGGGCCGAGCTTGGCAGCGAACGCCTCCACATCGGCCGGAGCCAGCCGCTCGGTTAGCGACAGATGGGCGAACTGGTCTGGATACGGCTGCCAGGTGTCGGGGTCCACGAAGATGGTGGTGCCCTTGGCGCGGGAGACACCGTGCAGCGGCAGCGCGATCAAGCTGCCGAACCGGAAGCTGCCCCTGGCCTTGTTCGGCAGGAAGTCCTGGGCGGGAAAGAGCCGGTCGTAGCTGGACAGCGCCATCTGCCCGCGGGCGTCGATCGCCCTGCGCAGCAGCGCCATCCCCAGGGCGCGGGCGGTGGCCGCCGCGACCGCGGCGGTGAAGAACGTCCAGGCATGCGCGCCCTTCCCGGAACGGGAGATCTCGAGCACGGCGGGGACCCCCGCCTCGTGGCAGGCCGTGACGTAGGCGCTCGCGTCGGCGCGCCAGTCGCTGCCGTCCTTGCCGTCGAAGTCGCACGCCAACAGGCGGCAGGAGTCGTCGGCCAACAGCGGATACAGGCCGATGTGCAGCTCGCTGCGCCCCTGACGGGTCGGATCGAGGTGGCGGTAGACGGCCTCGTCGGTCAGCGGCCAGAACACCCGATCCTCTTCGACCTTGCTCTTGTCGAACGGGTTGTCCTCGGCCGGACTCCAGCCGGTCCGGCCGGACTTGGCGCTCACCCACCGCTTGGCGTAGACGTCCTCGCGTCCCGCGAACAGGGCCCTGAACAGGGCGATCTTCGCCTCGGCGCTGGAGGAGGCATCCGCATACGGCAGCTCACAGGCCCCCGTGGGCGGCGGGACCGCGACCGGCTCGGGAAATGACGGAATGGCGGCGGGAGTGGCCTGGACATCGCGGCCCAGAAGGCTGTGCAGCCGCGCGTTGTCGGCTCTCAGCCAGGCGATTTCCTCGCGCAGCTGGGCGTTCTCCTCCAGCGCCACGTCGAGACGGATGCGCAACTCGTCGGGATCGAAGCAGTCGGACCAATCCTCCACGCTCCCATGATCCAGACTGCGCGTACGTCACGCAGCGAAAGCAGTCAGGTTTCCCTCTCCCGGCGCCTGGGGGGCCACTGGGATTTCGGACGGGGTCTGTCGGCGATGCCGAGGATCTCGGTGGCCTCGCGGAGGAAGTCGTGTCCGTGTGGGGTGGGGGCGAGGGGGTGGCGGAGCGGTCGATGATGCGGAATCCGGCAGCCTTTTCGACTTTCGTGATGCGTTGTCTGAGGGCGCCGTCGCGTCCGTCGTAGACGGCCCGGGCTGCGGCGGCGATGCTGGAATGGCCGGGGACTTGGACGATGGTTTGCAGCCGGTCGAGTGCGGTGGGGCATGCGGTCACGGCCTGCATGGCTGGGGACGGGGTCCAGGGCAGGGCGAGATACCCGATGGCGTTGTAGCGGCGCTCGGTGCTGCGGATCGGCAGCTGCCATCCTCTGGCCAGGGTGGTCAGGTGGTAGTGGCTGACGCGGCGTTCGCGGGCGAGTTCGGCCATGGGGCGCCGCTTTTCGACGTACTCGCGGTGGAGCCATACACGGGTGATGTCGGGACGCGGGGGCAGCCGGTCGGGCCGCGGGCGGAGCGGGACGTCGTCGTGGACCAGCAGCGCGCGGACGGTGTCGGGGTTGCAGGACGCCAGCTGGGCGATGTGCGCGAGTTCCCGTTGCTGGTTTTCGTAGAGGTCGCGGAGTTCTTCCGGGGCAAGAATGCCCTGGCGGACCTCGGCGGCCGCGGGCGTGAGCTGGTTTGAGAGGTTGCCGATCGCGTTACTGGGGGTGGTCGTGCTGATGTCCGCGAGGTCGCAGTAGAGGCGAATGTGCTCGGCGGTCAGGCCGAGGGCGTCGCCGGCTTCGTGGACGGAGGTGACCGTGCTCAGAAGGTCACGGACATCGCTGGCGGCAAGGCTTGTTGGGCTGGTGCCGGGCCATGTCACACCGGTCACCCAGGAGTTGGGGGGTTCCCAGGTCAGGGGTTCGTCGATGCCGTGGCGGGCGAGGTTGTCCTCGGCCTGCCGGCGCAGGAACGAGCGAAGCGCTCGGGGTGCGCGGAAACGGAACTCGGTGCAGTTCCAGGCGAATCGAGTGTTGGCGCCGCTGGGCGGGGGGTGCATCTCGCCGGTCAGCAGCATCAGCAGATACCAGCGCAGCAGCGACGAGCGGTGCTCCTGTCCGGTTCTCCAGCCGTGCTGGCTGCATAGCCGTTTGAAGGCGTGGTGATCGAACGTGGTGGAGGCGTAGGTGAATGTGGCCCGGCGTCGCGCGTAGTCGATCGGGGCGCCGTGGGCGTCCAGGGCGTAGGCGAGTTGGGCAAGGGTCGAGGCCAACGGGGTCAGGTCGTGCTGGCGGTAGATGCGTCGCTCGACGCTGTCACGGTCGGTGTGGATCTGGTGGTTGCCCAGCAGCGGACCGACACGTTCGAAGTTCAGCTCTGACGGTGCGCCGGGCAGCAGGAGGAAGCTGCTGCAGCCGCGCCGGAAGGTGCCGACGCGCAGGTTGGCCCTGTCCTTCAGCCGCGGCAGCATGCGCATGGTCCAACCCGGCCAGAGCATCGAGGGAATCAGTGCCGCCCGCAGGACGATGGTGTCGGCGGGCAAAGTGGGCCATCGCGGCCTGGGGCTGGCGCTGGCGTAGCGCAGCCGGGCCAGCAGGGTGGCCTGGCGGTCGAGGTGGGCCAGGGCCCGCTCCACGAGTGCGGGGCCGCTCCAGGACCATCTGCCCGCTCGTTGGCCGATGTTGGCTCGCGGGCCCTTGTGGAGTGACTGGTCGGCCTCGAGGATCCAGTCGAAGAGCGCGTCGTGGTCACGGTGACCGGGGTGGAGAGCGACGTGCGCCAGGGCGGTGCCGAGGGCCGCGTTGTGGGCATCGTGTCCGACATCCTCGTCGGTCAGTTGCGGTAGTACTCCGCCGCACTCGGCCAGCGCGGTGCGTACCACCTCCGGTGCCCGGTCCGCGACGGTGTGCAGGCCCCGCAGGATGCGCCAGGCCAGGGCGTAGAGCTGCTTGAGCTCGGCCAGCGCGGCCGGCCGTTGGCAGGCGTCGCTGGCGAGCAGGGTGCTGACGTGCTGCTGGGCGGGGAGCACCAGACCGGTTTCGGGCAGTCGGAGGACCCGAGCCTGCGACAGGTCAGCTCCGCAAGGCCGGCGGCCAGTGGGGTTGGTCAGGCTGTCGCGGGTGCAGACGCCGATGGAGCGTGGGCCGAGCCGCCGTGCTGTCCATGGGTGCGGTGGGCGATGGCAGTCGGGGCAGAAGTCGAGCAGCACAGTCCGGTGGGTGGGGCAGGCGAAGGCCCAGGGCAGGCGCCACAACACCGGGCCCCGGCCGGCGTTCTTGGCCAGACACGCGGGGCAGTAGCGGCTGCGGGCTGCGCTGAATCTCCAGGCGGGAGGCCGGGTCAGCCGACGCCGGTCGGGATGGATTGTCACGGCCAGCCCGTCGTAGGGCTCGAGCGTCATGGCGGTCAGCACCGGCCGCGGGATGCCGGTGGCGTGGTGGAGGGCGTCGGCTTCGGCCTCGGTGAGCCGCAGAGCCATCTGTGTCGTGCGGGCCCCGGTCAGGCCGATGGCGTCCAGGAACGCGCTGTTGGTGGCGTGCAGGCGGCGGGCGTAGGCGCCGATCCAGCTCTGCAGTGCTTCGCCGGGCAGCGGCATCAGCGAGATCGGGAGCGAGCCGCCAATCCAGGCCATCACGCGCTCTTTCTGCGGTGTCGGGTCTGGGGGCGGGATGTCAGCAGTCCGGCCTCCAGCGTGGCGGCGAGTTCGCGGCGGGCTTCCTCGGCGGCCGCGTCGTTGTTCACCTGGTCCATCAGCTCGGTATCCAGCCGTTCGTGGCGTGTGCGGATCGCCCGCAGGCATCCGCGGTTGATCAGTGCCATGAGCGAGGCGAAGTGGCCGCTGGAGCGGGCCAGGAGGTAGTCGGAGAGATCGTCCGCGAGCATCCCGGGATGCTTCTCGGCCAGTACCAGCTTGCGCTCGATGGTCAGCAGCAGGCGCCGCCATTCCAGGCGTCCTTCTTCGGTGTCGATCTGGAAGGGACGCAGCGACAGAGCGGTGGTGCGACGGCCGAACTGTGCGTGCAGGGTCTGGTGGGGTGACAGCCCTTCGGTCAGGATGCCGCGCTCGCGAACTCCGACTCCGATGTAGATCAGGGTGACGGGGAACGTGTTGGCCAGGAACTTCAGGTGGTTGGCCATGGCCGCGGTTGCCCGGGCCGAGGCGTCCAGGAAGTGGATGTCGTCGATGATGAAGACGGCCGTCTTCAAACTCAGCACCGCGTCCTTGGCCCGTTCGGCCAGGGCGTCGGCATCCCCTCGGGTGGGCAGCCCGTAGAACCGGCAGATCGCCGCATTCAGGCCGCGGATACGGGTGTTGCCGCTCAAGGCGATGTAGAGAACCGGGACTCGGCGATGGCCCTCCTGGGTGGTTTCTCCGCGCAGGGCGATCTGCGTGCGGTGGAAGTTTCGCCCGTACTCACGTACTGCTGTGCTCTTGCCCAGTCCGGGATAGGCGTCCACCAGGGCCGCAGGCTTGGCCTTGTCCCCGTCATGCCGGTTGGACTCGACGATCTCAGCGAGTTCGTCGTGCAGGTGCAGCAGCTGGGGTGTCTTGATCGGACCAAGGTTCGCGTGCCAGACCGCCCGCCGGTCGTTGTGCCGCAGCAGCGCCGCAGGGGACAGGGCCGCCAGTTGCGAGCACGAGAGCGTCTCCGGCTGGCTTCGCTCGGGGCCGTCCACGAACGCCAGCCAGCCCTGCAGCCGGGTGGGCGAGTACTGCCGGTCGTCCCCCTCGAAGATGCCGGCCTCCTCGGCCCGGCTCACCGGCTGTCCATGATGTCGGCGTAGAACTCGTCCTCCTCCAGCAGCACTTCTTCGTCGCCGGGGAACGCGGCCTCGCACTCGTCGTCCTCGTCATCGTCCCCGCCCAGATCCGCCCTAGCAGGCTCAACCACCTGCAGATCCGGACGGTCCCCCGCGTTACAGCCTCCGGGGGACGACGTCACCGCAGCCAGCCGGCGAAGCGACGGCAATTGGTTCACGTCGTCTGTTGGGGCGTCGTCCTCGCCGACCAGCCGCAGTCGTTCCTGGGACAGCCGCACCGCCATTCGCCGCTCGGTGCGGTCCGTGGCAAGCCCGGCGCCCCACCGCTCCAGCAGCTCGATCAGGGCACGCTTGGTGTCGGGGAACCGGTGGGTGCGGGCCGCGAGCCGACGGGCGTAGACCAACGCCTCGCGGCTCACCGGACCGTTCAACGCGGGTGCGTGTTCCCAGTCCAGGGTGTGCCACCGGTGCGTCTTGGGATCCTGGAAGTAGATCTTGGTGATGTCGCCGCGGTCCACCGCGATCGGCCACTTGCCCGCGTCCACTCCGCGATAGGGACTGGGCAGAGTGCGGTACCCGTTGAGTGCTTCGCCGTTGTAGCGCAGGCCGTGGATCTCCACGCCGTAGTGCTGGATCGTGGTCCGCTCCTCCTCCAGAAATTCCAGGGCCAGATGAGGACGGGCGGGAATCTGCAAAGGGCCGGCGCGGGTGACGCCGTGCTCGAACATCTCCAGCGGGCTCAGCTCCAGACCTGGGACCTCCGGGACGGCGAGCCCGCGGTGGCGGCGCCGGTGATAGATCCGGGTGATCCACTCCCGGATGACCGCCTCGAGCTCGTCGAGGAAGAAGAACGCCTCCTCCTCGACGGCCTCACCCCGGCTGTGTACGTCGGAGCCCTTGTAGCCGGGCAGCGCGGCCAGCAGCCCCTGGTTGAGGGTGCGGAACCAGCGCTCCACCGGCTTGTCGGTCGGCGTGTAGGGGCGGGCCGGCTGCAGTGAGATGCCCAGTTTGGTGCACACGCTCTTGATGTGGTTCGAGACATAGATCTTGCCGTGGTCGAAGACGATGGTCTCCGCGGCCACCGAGGGCAGCAACGGCTGGCCGTCCCGGTCGACCAACTGCTCGGCGTCCACCACGACGGTGGACGGCACTCCGCAATACGGCAGCGGCTCACCCTCGTCCCCCGGCGCCTCACGTGGGCGGACCGTCTCGAACAGCGCCCCGGCCACGTCCACCGACTGCGTGGACACCGGCGTCAGCCGCAGCCCAGTGATGACCCTGCTGTACAGGTCCATCGCGACCGTGAGCTCGCACTGCACCCAGCGACAGGTCACCGGCTCCATCGCGAACACGTCCAGCCGGTTGGTGTCGAGCACCACGTATTCGCCCGGGCGCGTCGCCCGCAACCGGCCGTAGACGCCCTGCGGCCGGTTCGCGATCGAGCGCTTGCCCTTCGTGCTGCCCTCGAAGGCGTTGGTTCCCTTCTCCAGCTCGCGCAGCAGCTCGTAACCGGTCGTCTTCGCCGGGATCGGCACCGCACCGCGGCCATGCTCCCTGGCCAGGCGCTCCTCGATCTCCAGCAGGACCAGTTTGCGTACCGGTCGACTGGATGTCACATGCCCTGCCAGCACCGAGCGGGCCATCTCCACCCAGCGCGGATCCGCCCGGTCCAGCACATTGCGCACTGGACGCTCGCTCACCAGACCCGCCGGCCCGGCCTTCCTCACCGCCGCCACCCAGCGGCGGACCGTACTTTCACCCACTCCGAGCTCCGCAGCCTTGGCCGCGTACCGGTGCAGCATCGGAGTCCCCGGAGCGTAGTCCGGCCGCGGCTCGCCCTCCAGCGCCAACTCCGAGGAGCCGAGCCGGTAGCCGGTGAGGACTTCTTGGACATGGCGGACCCGGACCGTCAGCTCATCGTCCTCCTCATCGCTCAGCCCGCCCAGCCGCGCGGCGGCCGCAGGCTCCTCCTCGGGGACCTCCGTCAGGATCCGCGTCGAGGGATGAGACAGCAGCATCGAGACATCGACTTGCCGCCAAGCCGTGGCCTTTCCGCCCGAGGCCTGCTGCAGCAACACCCGGCGTCCTGTGACCTCGGCGACCGTGAACCGCTCGCCGTCGAAACTCAGGGGCAGTCCCGGCCGCAACGTCGCCGTCCACGCGCTCATGCACACCTCCGCAGCACCGAATCGCCCGAGATCGGACGAGACAGATCGGTGACCAGCCGCCCGGACCACAACAGCGCCATCAGCGCAGGACGCACCTCATGGGCCGGGCGTCCGCCCGCCAGCCGTCGCTCGGCCACCGCAAGCTCATCCCCACCCCGCACGCTCTGCCAGGCGGCGCGGACATCGTGTTCCGGCACTACGCCCGGCCGCCGGTAGGCCGCCAGGAACCGCACGTTCGCCAGCACCACAGGATCCGCACCTGACCAGACCGCGTACTCCCAGCCACGTCGCTCGACCAGCTCACCCGGCCAGGCCAGCGCCTCCGATACCTTCGGATCGCCCAGCCGGTCTGCTGGCTTGACGTTCACCACCCGTGCCGTTTCCGACCGCATCACCAGCAAGAAATCCGGAACATGCCGCCGCACACGGCCGCCGATCCGGGCCACCAGACAGCACGGCTGGCCGTAGATCCCCCGCACCGCAGGATCGAAGTCGGCCAGCAGTAACTGGGCCAGTTCCAGCCGGCTCTCATACACGACCGGCCCGCCCGTGGTGGCCGACATGTACGTGCCGGAGTAGTGCCGCTGGCCGCGCACCGAACGAAACTGCCGCCACGGCACCGACTCCGCGAAGTCGGCCAGCCGCAACTGCGAGAGCGGCACCGTTCGTACCGAACTGTCGACGTACCGGATCGACGCAAAGGGTGCCGAACCCTCGTCGCCGACCCCGCTCACGCTGCGTACGGCCATGGCACCGGACGGTACGGAGCACCGGTGCGCATCCGCTACGAAGGATCACAACAGTCCGATAAGCGACAACTGCTGACCGTAGCCAGTGTTCATGATCGCCTGGAAATGCTCAGACGGTGCTCATGGTCACCTGGAATTGCTCACGCTTCTCCGGAACCTACATGGGCCGTGGGGTGAGTGGTCGGTGTGAGCAGTTCGTTGATGAGCTGCTCGGTTTCCGGTTCGGGGGAGCAGTCCAACTGTGAGGTCGCACCGTTGTTGCGGTGGCCGCATGCTGTTGACCTGCGGTGCCGCAGATGGATTGCGACGGTTCTGGACCCGGCGCGAGCCGTTTGGCCTGCGGTCCCGCAGGTTGGGTGAGACTGCCGCAGTTGCGGTGAGAACGCCTACTGCGGGGTGCTGGGGGAGTGCGCCGGAAGGTGGTCATGGGCGCAGTGCCGTGGCAGGTAGGCGAGAGCTGGCGGAGTCGGTGCGGCGAGGATGCGGAGGCTCGCGAGCCCTTCTCCGCGAAGTGAGGGTGGCCGGATGGCGGACGCCTGCGGTCCCGCGCCTTCCCTCAGTCGTCGACACAGTGTCCGGTGGTTGTGAACGGGGCAGGGGAGGCCCAGTTGCCGACCGAGGAGAGGGCGCTGGCAGATGCCCGTGACGCTTCGCACGGTTTGGCACAGGGCTCAGGGGACCAAGGGGCCGGGTCGGAGAAGGTGTCGTCGACCCACCAATTTCACAACCGCACATACGGTCCAGATGTCCAGACTGTTTGGACATTAAGGGTATGGTGGCCGCGTGACTTCAACCGTCGACCTGCTCCGCGGCATGTTGGGCGGCAACGCGTATAGGGCCTTGGAGGCCTTGGCTGGCACGGCCACGCCCTTGTCCGGCCGGATGGTCGCGAAAGCCCTGGACGTATCGCCGACTACGGCAACAGCGGCCCTGGACAAGCTCCGAGAGGCCGACTTCGCCAACGCAAGCCAGGTCGGGCGGGCCAAGCACTGGCGTCTCAACACCGACAACGACGTGCTGCGCACGTGGCTGGAGGAGACCCGGGTGAGCGCCGCTGACGCTCCGGCTCCTACCGGGATGAGCCCGTACGCGACGGGTGGCGGCGGCGTCACCTTCGAGCGCAAGGTCGCCGTCCAGTACCTCGCCCATCTCCTTCTCGGCGATGGCGCGTCCGAGCTGGGCGACAGTCGGTCAGTCGTCAGCGTGGCCTTTCAGAAGGCGCCGGAACACTCGGTGGACGACCTCGTCATCCACGCGGCCCGTGCCGACGAGCCGGAGCCGTCCCTGGTACTCGCCATGGCCGTGCGCCGCGCACCTGACCTTGTGCAGAGCAACGAGTCGAGCGCCAAGCTCATCTGTACGTTCGTGCAGGAGGTCCTCAACGCACCCGCAGAGGGGCCTGAACACCGGGCGGCTCTGGTCGTCGCCGGTCCGCAAGAGCACGCGGAGCAGCTGGCGGTACTCGCTGCCGAGGCCGTCATGCAAAAGGATGCGCCCAGCTTCTTCGGTCTCATCCGGACGCACCGGAAGTTCCCCGCCGGCGTTCGCACACGGCTCACGCACATCGAAGAACTTGTCAAACTCGCACTGGCCACGCTCGGCACCGCCGACCCCAGCACACAACTTGTCGAACAGCGCACTTGGGAGCTGCTGTCACGGCTGACCGTGCTCATGCCTCGACTCGAGACACCGGACGAATCGGACTGGTCCCGAGTAACGAACTCCTTGATCCCCGTGGCCCGCGGCATGGACCTCTACGGGGCTACGCGGTTGCTGGAACGGCTCGTTGCTCTGGCTGACGAGTACCCGCCGAAGGCGGCCACCGTCGACCTGAGTCTTCTGCGTCGCGATGCGCACCAGGTCCTCGACTCGGCCACGCGTCGCCACCGGCAGGGATGGAGGGCACTCGGTCACCTTCACGAACGGGCTCTTGCATCGGTGCGCGACGAGATCGCTACCGAGGACAGTCGCACGGTGCATCTTGACCGGAGTGACACGGCAAGTCAGCTGCTCCAGCTCGTTAAGTCCCCGGCCGCGGCTGTCGTCGCGCACGGTGACTCCGGCGTGGGCAAGAGCGCCCTGGTCGTGCGCACGCTCGCCGACGCTGCGCACGACCCTGATTCCCTGCAGGTGGCGTGCATCAACCTGCGGCATCTCCCCCCGACCACCGTGGAATTGGAGTCTGTACTCGGCACTTCGCTTACCGCGCTTCTCGGCGAGCTGAGCGCCCCTCGACGCCTGCTTGTCATCGACGGCGCCGACGCGCTCGCCGAGGGCCTACGGAACCCCTTCCTCTATCTGATCGACGCGGCTGGTCAGGCCGACGTCAAAGTTGTCGCCGTCACGGCGAACGACGCCCAGCAAGTCGTCCGTGACACGATCAACGAACGCTGCGTCGGGGAGGTCGCCGGCTTCGAGGTACCACTGCTGACCGATGCCCAGGTGGCCGAAATCGTCGCAGTCTTTGACGAGTTGTCCGCCCTCGCGGCGGACTCGCGGTCACGTGAGCTGCTGCGCAGACCCGTGGTGGTGGACCTGCTCGTCCGAGGAGGCGTGAAGACCACACCCCTCAGCGACGCCGATGCCATGCAGCAGGTGTGGTCAGGACTGGTGCTCCGCCAGCGTCCTGAACGCGGGACCCCGGACGCCCGGAACATCGCCCTTCTCCGCCTGGCCGCCCTTGAACTCGGCCAAGGAGACCCCCTGGAGGTCGTCGGAGCGATCGATCCCACGGCGCTTGCCGGACTGCGCCAGGACGGAGTGCTGCGTACGGACACGGACGACCCGTTTGCCATCGGCCCGCAGTTCGCACACGACGAAGTGCGCCGGTATGCGATCGCCCGGCTCTTCCTCTCGGCCGGCCACCCCACGGCGAAATTGATCGAGGCCGGCGTGCCTCGCTGGGCGCTCGGTGCCGCACGCCTTGCCTGCCAGGCACTGCTTGCCGTTCCCGACACCCCGAAAGCCCCTCTGCACGGTAGGTTCGCCCGCCTGCAGCAGGCCTTCGACGACCTGGTCACGGCAGGCCACGGCGACCGCTGGGGAGACGTGCCCGGTGAAGCGCTCCTGACACTCGGAGCGCCCGACCCGGTCCTGCGCGAAGCCTGGCCGACACTGCGCGCCGAGCCCGGCACCGGCCTGCGGCGACTCATCCGTCTCGTGCACCAGCGGCTGCACAACGAAGCGGGCCTAGTGCGGATCGCCGCAGCCGAACCGCTCATCGCCCTGCTCCTTGAGGAAGACGAACCCTGGCGACAAGGCAAACACGTCGAGGACGTGCTGAGGGACTGGCTCCACGCCGTCATCATCGCGGATACTCCTGCCGGGTATCCGCTCCGGGTCAGGCTGCACGATCGCCTGCTTGCCGCCTGCGCCGCTGCTGATCGCAGGCTTAGCGACGAGCAGGCAGCCGCGGCTGCGGCCAAGGCGGCTCTGTCGCCGGAGGAAGCCGAAGCCGAGCGCCAGTACCTGGAGAGGCGGCGGCTGCTCTTCATGGGAGACAGCCGTCGGCGCGAGCGCCTTCGTCGACGGCTTGAGCTCCCTCGTGAGATCACCGATGAGCTCATGGTCGAGTTGTTGGCACTGCTCGGACCGGATCTCGGGGAGGACGGCGAGGCCGTCCTGCGCCGCGTTGCGCGCGACGCGCCGGCCTGGGTCGGTCCCGCCGTCGAGGAGGTACTGACCGGCCGGGCGCTGGCCATGTATCGGCGCGGTTTCCTTGCCGAGCTGACCGAGGCCTACTACATCAACGAGGACCAAGACGGGGCAAGACTCCACCAGTACGGCATCCGGCGCCATAGCGCTCGCATGCTCGGCGTGGGCCCTCTTGCGGCCTGGTACCGCGGCCCGTTCATGCCGCTGTTCCGCTCGGACTTCCGCAACGGCGTCTCGGTACTGAACCGCATGCTCAACCACGCCGCACTGGCGCGCGCACGCACCCTCGCAGCCGGTCACCGCCACGACAGCGCCCGCATCGAGGACCACAACCTCGACGCCTACCGCACTGACCTCGACGTCGCAGGGGCGCGCCGGATCTACGTCGGAGACGAGCACGTCTGGCTCTGGTACCGGGGGACGGGCGTCGGCCCGTATCCCTGTATGAGCGCACTGCAAGCGCTGGAGCAGATGTGCGACCAACTGGTCGAGGCGGACATCCCCCTGGACACGTTGGTCGCCATCTTGCTCGAGGACTGCGAGAACCTGGCGATGGTCGGCTTGGTCGTCGGGCTGCTCGTTCGCCACCTGGAACGCGCCGACCCTCTGTTGGACCGCTTTCTCACCGAGCCGGTGATCTGGAGCCTGGAGTTCGGACGTGTCGTCCAGGAAGCGAGCGGCTTGAAGGCAGCCGCCGAGGGACTGGCGGCTCCTGAGCGGCGGCGCTGGTCGCTGCGGGAGGCAGCCATGACGATGGTGCTGCGCGCTGACGATCAGCGAACGGATGAGCTACGACTGATCGGGCAACGGCTTGTCGCGACGGCCAGGCGACTGGTCGAGGAAGAATTTAGCGAGTTTGATGAGCCAGCCGTCCAAGAACAGCTCGCGCCGGTGCGTGCCTGGGCCAGCATCCTCGACCGTGGCACCTACCAGGCGCAGCAAGTGGAGGAGGGACTGCAGATCCAGAGCACGCCGCCCCAAGACGTCGTTGAAGCGCTGCAGATCAGGAACGTCGAAACGGCCCGTGCGCAGGAGGCCATTCGGCTCAGCGTCCGCTATTACATCGATCCCAAGAACGGCAAGGACGACGCCGTCGACGCGGACGACTTGGTCTCCGACCTGGCTGTGGCCCAAGAACTTCGTGAGAATCCGCCCGGCCTCGACCCCAGTGGCCAGTGGGATGCACCAGCCGCGGTGGCCGCGACGGCACTCACCGCAGCCATCGTGGACGGCGTCGTCCTGCCCGTCGACGCACTGCGCTTCGCCGTCGACACACTCCTGCGCATCGGCGAGGACGCGGTACCACCGCGTCGGTTCGAATCCGAGGACTCCTACTTTGAACAGGGGGCGGACCGCATTGCTGCACAGGCGCTGCCGCTCCTTCTTCTGCCTGCTGCTGCGGAGCTCCGCGCCCAGCTTGACGGCAAAGACGGTTCCACGATGTACCGTCAGGCCGCTGTCGCGGCGGGCAAACTGGCGCATTCTCTCCCCAACGAGGTTCGTGTGCAGCTGGCCCGCGGCCTCGACCATGTCTGGCCGGCTGCGTGCACAGCCGGAAACACCACCTGTCATCACGAAACCGCCTTTCAGCTAGCGGTCGAGACGGTGCGCGACTGCACCCTCGGAGACTGGGATCCCGAGACCGGCCAGCGCAAGTTCGTCGTGCTCGACGATCCCGTCAAGCACTCGCTCGCCGGAGCCGCCGCCGACTCCATCTACGTAGACCGCCTCGATGCAGCGATCAGGGCCCTCGGCCCGGCATCGGCGGCGCCGAGCTGCGTCTCGGCCACAGCTCGTGAACTCCTCGCCGTCCTCCTCGCCACGCACCGCCGCGCGTTGCTCGCGTCCGAGTACGACATGGACAGCCGCGGCACCCACGCCCTGATCGCGGCGCGGGCACTGCTTGCGGTGGCAGGAACGGGCGATGACGCACCCGTCTTCCAGCACATCGACGCCTATGCCGACGATGCGACGCTCCTCGGCAGCTTCCTGTGCGCGCTGTCCTCCGCTGCCGAGGAGTCTGCGGACAGAGCAGCCACCGCGAAGCGGATGTGGCCGACCGTGATCGCCCATGTGATCGCGCTGCAAGCCTCCGGGCACACTCCCTTCGCAGGGCGAAGCGAGTACCGCTCCGCCCTGGCTTCGCTCCTGCCCAACCCCGCCCCCGAAACCGCCTATCTCTACCGGGAAGTTCAGGGCGAGCCCATCGTCTGGTGGGATCCGCTGGCCTGGCAGGACACCGTCGCCCAGTGGTTGCCCTTCGCTCAGGGCCACGCAGCATGCGTCGATCAGCTCATCGGCTTCATCAAGCCCCTGCCGGCCGAGGAGCAGGTACACCTCGGCCTTCCCTGGGTGGCGAACCTTGTCCTCGCCAATCCCAGCCAAGTAGCGACCCGCACTTACCTACTGACGTCATGGCTGATCGAACTACGCCAAACTGTGGCCGACGCGGGCATGCCAGCCGACTGGCAACGGGTGGTCGACGCACTCGTAGTTGCTGGAGTGTCCCGACTCGCACCGTACTCGGAGTAACCGTGCCGGGAGACGGAGCGCGCACAACAAGGCAAAGTCGACGGGTACGGTGACGCAGTGAACATCGATGGCCACCGCTGCGCGGAACCCGAGAGACGTCCCCTTCCGGGCGGGCGACACGGACGGTGGTGCTGATAGGGCTGTCAGCTGCGGAGCAAGCCCTGCGGACGGCGAGTTCAGCGGGCGGGCGGCTGGTCGACCTGGTGCGTCGCGAGAACCAGGGAGCCGGCCAGGCCTGCCCGTGGGACCTGGTCGTCTCCTCAACGCCTCGCCCCAGCACAGGGCCGCCGCCGCTTGGATCGTCGCTGACGAGATAATGAAGTCCCGCACAGGGATCAACAAGGACGCCTATGCACTGTGGCGGGATTCCACCCTCGACGACACCACCCTGCAAGGGCGCGAGCACAGCACTGTTCATTCTTTCGCCTACCCGGTCTTCGGCGCGGCCGGGGCACAGAAGAAGGCCAATCATGGGCTGGCCGGCTACACCGGCGAGTGGCTGTGGTACCTCATCACCCGGGATATGGCTCCCGGCCCGGGGCACGCGGTCGAATTCCTCAGCGTCCCGGGCCCGACCGTAAGCGACAGCGGCGGCGACGGCATGATCGTCCACCGGGTAGACGGCACTGCGCAGAGCTTCGTCTTCCGCCTGTGGGAGATGAAAAAGTACAGCGCCAAGGCCGATGACCCCGCCAACACCATCCGCGGGGCGTGGCAGCAGCTCAACACCAAGGGCTCCATCTACCTGGGCCAGATGCCCTGGGCCGACCGGCAACTGGCTGCGGACACCCGCGTCTTCCTCAGCAGCGTGGTGCAGCAGTGGGTCGACGCGCAACCCACCGGCAGCGGCGGGGTGAGCGTAGCCCTGAACACCTCGGCGACACCCCAAAAGGCATTCCACCTGTCGGTCTCCTCGGTGACCTGCTCTCTGGCAGAACCGTCTCCACACCGCTGACCCGCATCGACGCCGCCCAGCCAGCAGGCGGCCCCCTCTCCCTCACCTGCGCAACCCCCACCATCGAAGCCATTCGCGACGGCCGGCGCATCGCCACCGTCCCTGCGGACCACCACCTCGATGTCCTCGCCGCTCTCGACAGCGGTCTGGAACTGCAACACGTCCTGAGAAGAGGGCGCCTTTACACCACGCGCACCGCCAGGTAGTCGTCCACCCGGCACCTGCGCGGCGGTACCCGGCTGCGGTCAGTCAGTAGACGGATCTTCGATCCGGCCTTGCCACGGTCAGTCGGATTGGGTCCGGTCAGTGGCCCCCATTGCTGCCCGCATACTGGCGGAGTCGATCGCGCACCGCGACTTCAGTGCAGCTCGCCACGGGCACCGAGCTCGACCAGGACCACGCTGTGGAGCCGGGCCCAGACTGTGGACGGACCGGATGACTCAGTCGTGGAACTGCCTCGACATTCATTTCGAATAGAGATTCGATTGATGGGGGTTCGGAAAGGTATCAGTAGCGGTCGCATACCCGTGTACGCATCCCGCTACTGCGGTTGGGACGGCATCGTTAGGCAGCGCAACGTGACGGACGGCAGGCGTCGAGGCGGCTTGGACGTGAGGGTGGAGGGGGACCGGTGAGTGACCGCAGTTCTATCGAGTGGACCGAGGCGACCTGGAATCCGACGACGGGCTGCGACCGGGTGTCGGCCGGATGCGACAACTGCTACGCGCTCACGCTCGCCAAGCGGCTGAAGGCGATGGGGTCGGCGAAGTATCAGAACGACGGGGATCCCCGTACCTCCGGTCCGGGTTTCGGGCTGACCGTGCATCCGCAGGCGCTGCGGGTGCCGCTGGGCTGGCGCACGCCGCGCACGGTGTTCGTGAACTCCATGAGCGATCTCTTCCACGCCCGGGTCCCCCTGGACTACGTGCAGCGCGTGTTCAATGTGATGGCATCGACGCCGCAGCACACCTATCAGGTCCTGACCAAGCGGGCGCGGCGGCTACGACAGGTTGCGGACCGGCTCCAGTGGCCGGGGAATCTGTGGATGGGCGTGTCGGTGGAGAGCGCGAAGGAACTGCCGCGCGTGGACGATCTACGGCTGGTGCCGGCGTCGGTGCGGTTCCTGTCGTGTGAGCCCCTGCTCGGCCCGCTCACGGGTTTGGATCTGGACGGCATCGACTGGGCGATCGTCGGCGGTGAGTCCGGCCTGGGAGCCCGGCCGATGGACCTGGCCTGGGTCGGTGACATCGTCGAGCAGTGCAGGCAGTCCGGGACGGCGCCGTTCGTCAAGCAGCTCGGCTCGTGCTGGAACAAGACCCATCACAAGGACATCGCACGCTTCCCCGCCGACCTGCGGGTGCGCGAGTATCCGCAAGCCCGGGACCGTGCCCCGGCCTGAACGGTGGGACGTCAGGCGGCAGCAGGGAGGCTCACCTGGCTCTTGCTGGTGAGCTTGCCCGACGAAAGGATCACCACGGAGCCGTCCTGACGCATCTGCCGCACCGCCTTCAAAGCGTGCGTGGGCATCCAGCGGGAAGTCTCGGTCAGCAGCCACTGCCCGACCGCCTCCACCGTGGCGGGACCGGACACGAGCCGTTGCGCCACCAGCTCCAGCAGCTCCGGGTCGCACGTCTCGAACGCCTGGAAGAGGTCGAGCTGACCGACAGGCTGGGCGCCGCGGGTGCGGGGATCCTGGAAGCTTTCGCCGTCGCGGTCGTCGACGTTCCACATCGCTTCCTTCATCGCCTTCAGGCCCGCATCGCTGCCGGTGCCGAACACCAGGTACAGAGGCTGCCCGGTGCGCGGCACCAGCCGGAACTGCAGCTGGTAGGCGAAGCCTGCTCGCCGCAGCGCGCTGCGGTAGGTGCCCAGCCAGGCCCGCCATCGTTCATCGGGCCGGGCCTCGTCCGCGGCCGGCGCCCAGTGCTGACGGCCGCCGAAGACCGTGTCGAGGACGTCGGCGTTCAGTTCTTCCCTGCGGCTGAACCAGTTGGGCCCGAAGGTGGTGATGACCTCGCTGGAACGGTTGCGGGCGATCCTGCGCGTCACCTCCAGCGGCACGTTCACGCTGCCCCAGCTGTCGAAGATCCCGAGAATGGGATGGCCCCACGCTTGCAGCTCGGTCAGCACCGCAATGCTGTCCCGTCCCGCCTCCCCACGGCGGACCTCCACCCGCACCGGAAGCTCCGACAGGTTGCCGAACCGGCCGGTCAGTTCGGACACAAGGTGTTCGTGGCGGGCCCGGTCCTTCTCGATGAAGACCAGGTGCACCCGCTCAGGAGTGAGGTTCATCCGGTCAACGGCGGTGTGGTTCAGCAGCCGGTCCAGGATGAACACCGGGGAACCGGGCTCTCCGCCCTCGTATCGGCCCGGTCCGGCGAACGCGTCCAGCAGTGTCACCCGGGGTCGGCTGTATCCGGTGCGCTGCGACGTCTGCAGCAGGATCGGCCACCACGCATCGAGATACCTCTGGTAGAGGCGATGCTTGGCTGCCGTAGCAGGCTCCAGCGGCCACAGAACACCCATGCCGGCCCCCTCGGTCAACAGAATGTGCACCGATTGTCCGCTGAGCATCCGTCAGACACCAGAGCGCCTTTCCTCCGATCCGAGACCCATTGCGGGCCGTGAGTGAGGGTTCGCACGTTTCCGGTGCGGCCGAGGCGTACGCCGCAGCCCTCGCCTCGTTTTCGGCGACCTGCCGCCTCGAGGCACCGGTCGGCCGAGTCGAACCGCTCCAGGCAGACGTGGCATTGCAGAGTGCCCGCGGCCGATCGGCCAGAGACGCCCAGTTGGTTGCGCTGTTCCGTGAAGCAAGGGATCTTGGGCGCGTCGCGCGCCTGGGCTTTGCACGTTGGTGTATGCAGACCTGAAGGTCGGCCGCTGCAGGCGCCGAGCGGGGAGCATGGGATCGGGGGTGGCTCGTGGCCAGCGGGGCTTTCGAGGAGCTGCAGACCGGCGAGTTCGGGCCGGCCACGTTTGATCTGCTGCGGCGGCTGGTCCACCAGGTGCGCCGTGCCTCCGGCTTTCCGCCCCCGGAAGGACACACCGTCTGGAGCGATGACGCGGCCTACGACGTGATCCGTGCGATGTGGTCCCAGAAAGGGGGACAGCGGTTCGTGACCATCTGCTTCGTCCAGGCCGCCGACGAGGCCTCCCTGGAGCGACTGTTCCTCACGTCGATCAAGAACTTCCTTATCGATGAGGCGAAGAAGACGCCGCGGGGCAAGCTCCGGCGCCGCATCGCCCGCTTGATGAGCGAGGACACGGCCTACCGGAAGAGCAGCGGTTCACCGCCGCGCTGGGCGCTGGCCGAGCATGCCGAGGGAGCTGTGTGGCAGGGAGATCTCGACGATCTCATCGCACAGGCGGCAAGCGTGACAGGTGTCGGCATCACCCGATGGAACCATTCCGGCCCCACACCCAAGCAGACGGCCCATGCCCTCAAGACCATCCTCCTGCGCGTGCTCCAGTACGCCCAGGGAGCGGTGCGGGAGGAAGACCTCGCCAAGGTCCTCGAGGCCCGGTTCGACCTCCTGGCACCGGCCTGCTTCACCGCGCTGTACGCCGATGAAGGGACCGTCGCCGAACTCGTCGACCAGCACGCGGCCATCACCGCACCGGACCCCACGGGAGTCGACGGAGTGGCCGAGGACATCTGGCAGCGCCTCTCACCCAACGAACGCCTGTTGCTTCCCTACCTCGACAAGGACGCCCATCACGCGGCGCAGCTGCTGGAGATCCGGCAAGCTCATGCGGCTGCCGTCCTGTCGAACCTCAAGACAGCGCTCCGTATCGCCCTATCCGCGGACAGCGACCCCCAGGCGGTCATGACCGCCCTGTTGCGGCGCTGCGGCGACGCTCCTTCGTGAACAGCCCCAGTTACGTCGTCTGGATCCGGTGAGAAGAGAATGCGCTGATGGACCACAGCCGAGGAGACGGGGGAGACGGTATGAGCTCTGTCCACACCACTGCCTACCAACGGCTGGTGGCTGCCGCAGCGGGACTGAAGGTGCCCGACGCCGTCCGCCAGGTGGCCTCCGCACCACCCCAGGACCCGCAGCCGGGCCAGATCTGGCGCGCAGCATGGGAGGACACCATCCAGCTGCTGCTGATCACAGCGGCCGGCGACGATGACACCCTGTGCGCCGTGCCGGCCTCCTTCGAACGGTACGCCGACCCCGACACCCTACTCCTGCCCGCTCCCGCGACCACCCTGGAACAGCCACTGGCCCTGTGGTGGGGCCTGGAAACGACCCTTCCGTGGTGTGTGCTGGACCGGCAGGTCAGCGAGCTGACGGGCCGCCCTCCCGTCCTCACCGCCCGTACGCTTGCCGCCGCCGTGCCCGGCACGCAGTGGGGGAGTGGCCCAGCCTTGTCCGCGCCGACCATCGAGTACCGCGGAGTCCTGGCCGATCAGCTCGCGCTCTTTGCCTCGGCGCAGTGGGCTCCCCAAGGATCGGGAGGCCTCAACCAGCTGTTTCGTGACCACGGCATCAGTGCCCCGCTTCTCGGGGCCGAACTGAAATTGCCGCCGCCCCAGGCTCTCGCCGTCTGGAGGGGGCAACTGGCCCTGACCGCTGACCAGGCCGCCACGCTCGCCGATCGCCTCAAGCAGCCGGCCAGTCAGCTGCTCGAGGCCAACCCCGCCTTGCCGTCCGCCGTCGTGCACGAACTTAACCGTCCCCTGCGCCGCAAGCAGGTGAAGGCGCTCGCCGCTCAGCACGACGAGACCGAGCGCGATGCCCGGCTGCGCGCCGCCTACGGTATCTACACGCTCGCGGCACGCGACGACGACCGCACGCAGCCGAACTGGACGGCACGCACGGACCGCTACTTCGAACTGCGTCTGGGCGAATAGGGGGCACAGCGCGTGGTCAACTACGTGCTCGCCGGCGCTG
Organism: Streptomyces sp. F001; assembly: GCF_004187715.1. Taxonomy (GTDB): domain Bacteria; phylum Actinomycetota; class Actinomycetes; order Streptomycetales; family Streptomycetaceae; genus Streptomyces; species Streptomyces flavusporus. Next base: position 1,141,294 of record NZ_QZWF01000002.1, read on the forward strand.
CCCGGACCCAGGCCGCTGCGATGATCCAGGAACTCGAAGCGGCTCGTCCCGGCGCGGTCGAGCGCCTGGCACAAGGCGCCCTCGCGGAGCTGAGAACCTGGCCCGAGCTGACCGTCCTGGAGGTCGACGAGAATCTGACGGAACAAGGGTGCAGCGTCGCCGGAGCGTATGACTTCGGCCCGCCACCGCACCTGTCCGTCGCCACGTCCGCCAGCCGTGCACGGCGGGACTTCACCGCCCTACACGAATTGGGCCACCACCTGCAGAAGAACAGCTTCGCCCTCATGGAGCCCTTCGGCAGGGAACCCGACGGTGGCCTCCTTCTGGAGGATGCAGCCTGCGACGCGTTCGCAGCCGAGATCCTGCTCCCCGCGCCCCTCGTCAACCAGCACCTGGACACCAAGGGACCCACCGCGTCGACGGTCACCCAGCTGTGGCAGGCGAGCAACGCCTCCCGCATGGCGGTCTGCGTTCGAGCCGTCCAGCGTCTCCCTGCCCCTGGCCACATCCTCCTCCTAGACACCACAGGACACCTCGCCTTCGCGGCATCCCACGGCCTTCCGCCCCTGCGACGCGGCAGTTTCCAAGGCGACATAGCCGTCATCGACCGCGCGCTGACCGGTTCCGGCCACGCACGTGGGCTGACCCAGGTTCGCTACCGCGACGGCATCCTTGGACGGCAACTCCACACCGACACCGCGTCCATGGACGGCTACCTCGTCGCCGTCCTCGTCACCGACTCCGCCCCCTGGCGCACCTTCACCCCACCCACCCGCGACACCGGCCCCCAGTCACGCGACTACATCTGCGCGAACTGCGACGAGGAGTACCGCTCCTTCGACCCCGCCTGCCAGCGCTGCCACATCCCCCCGTGCCCCGACTGCGGCCGCTGCGCCTGCCCGCCCCGCGTCACCGAACGCCTCTGCCCAGGCTGCTTCACCCTGCACCCGCCCTCGATGTTCCCCTCGGGCAGCGACCGCTGCCTCAACTGCGACTGACGCTTCGACACCCCCATCTGCACCACGTTCACCCCTACCCGCGAGTTACGTCGTCCGTCCCAGGCGAAGCACCCCACCCAGGGGTGATCACGGAACCCGGGCGCCGGCCGCGGGCGCCGTCGGAACTTCGCCGGCAGGAACAGAACGATGGCTATTCAGATCACCGCGGTGCGCCTGTCGACCGGCGGCACCACGCACGAACACATCACCCACCTGTGGTGGACCGAGCAGGCGTCCCGCAAGACCGGCGACAACACGCGGGCGCAGATTGTCGACTGGATCGAGAACCAGGCCGGCAAGGCCTACACCAGCGACCGAGCCGGGCACCGCACGGAAGTCGCCGTGGTGGCGCCCGCCCGAGGCGAGAAGTACCTGAGGACCCACGCCGACGGCGTGTGGACCAACAACCTCCTCGCCCTTCCCCGGCGCTGACCCGCCACACCAACACGGCTGTCCGGCGCGCCGCCCATGCGGTGGCCCGCCGGACGCTCGCCCCGCCCGGGGCACCTCCGGGCGAACACACGCCCCCTCACCTAGGAGGACCCATGTCTCAGGACAGCCACGGGCCCGCGCCCGTCACGATCATCGTCAACGCCCGCCCGCACACCTGGAAGGCGAAGGAAATCACCTTCGAGCAGGTCGTCGACCTGGCCTACCCCGGCCAGCCGCCGAACGACCAGGACACCTACACCGTCCGCTACAGCCGCGGCCACGACGGCCACGGAACGGGCAGCCTCACCGCTGGCCACAGCGTCAGAGTGAAGAAGGGGATGGTCTTCGATGCCTACCGCACTTCTCGCTCGTGACCCGGACCTAACCCGCCTCCTCGACGACGGCTACGACGTCGTCGTCCACGCAGGCCACATCGTCGTCCGGCACATCCCGTACGTCACCGAGAACCGCACCGTCGAACACGGCTTCTTCGCCTACCCCGTGACCATCAGCGGGGACCGGCTGGTCTCCGGAACCGACCACCGCATCTGGTTCAGCGGCTCCGCTCCCTGCGACGAGCACGGCCGCCCCCTGGCCCTCGCCAATCCCGAGACCCGGGTGATCGCCGAGGGCATGCAGGCGAACTTCATGCTCTCCAGCAAACCCAGCCCCGACGGCTACCCCGACGAGTACACGAAGATCACCGCGTACGCGAGGATCATCGCCGACCAGGCGCAGGCACTCGACTCCTCGGCCACCGCAACTCCCGGCGCGGCATGGCAGGAGATCGAGGATGATAGCCCCTTCGTCTACCGTGACACCGCCACCACCCGTGCCGGTATCGCGGCAATCAACCGCCGCTTCCGAGGCCACCGCATCGTGATCGTTGGCCTCGGCGGCAGCGGGAGCTACATCCTCGACCAGGTCGCCAAGACCGAGGTCGATTCGATCCTCCTCATCGACGGCGACACCTTCGACAACCACAACGCCTTCCGGGCCCCCGGCGCCCCCACCCTCGACACCCTCCGCGCCCGCCCGCCCAAGGCCACCCACTTCGCCTCGATCTACGCCGACATGCACCGCGGCGTGTCCGCCTGCGAGCAGTACCTCGACGAGGACAACCTCGACCTGCTCACCGGGGCCACGTTCGTGTTCCTCGCCTCCGACGCCGCCGCCGGCAAGCCGGCGATCATCGACTGGCTCGAAGTCCACGACGTACCGTTCATCGACGTCGGAATGGGCATCGAAGAGATCGACGGCCGCCTCAGCGGACTCCTGCGCGTCACCACCAGCCTCCCGGGCCGCCGAGACGCAGCCCGCCGCCGTATTCCCCAGCCGGCGCCCGAACGCGACGCCTATGCACGCAACATCCAGACCGCAGATCTCAACGCGCTCAACGCCGTCCTGGCCGTCATCCGCTGGAAACGCGCCATCGGCATCTACGCCGACGCCACCGGCGAGAGCCACACCACGTACTCACTGATCACTAACGAGATCGCCAACGAGGACCTGCCGTGACCGCACAAGACACCCTGCGCCCGGTCTTCACCGAGACCTTTCCCCCAACGATGGACTCGGGGCTTCTCTACGTCTCGATCCCCTACCGCACCTGCGGTCACCTCTGCTGTTGCGGCTGCGGCCACGAGGTCGTCACACCCCTCTCCCCAGCCCAATGGTCCATCACCTACGACGGCGAGAACGTGTCTCTCACCCCCTCGATCGGCAACTGGGCTCTCCCTTGCCGGTCGCACTACTGGATCCATGACGGCCGTGTCCGATGGAGTCGGCGCTACTCGGCGGCAGAAATCGCCCAGAACAGGGATCGTGACCGTCGTCTGCTCGCCCGAGATTCCGAAGCACAGGCCAGGGGCGCTGGCCAGGCTGCGTCGCCACCTGCAGTCGTGGCGTTGGTAGGCCAACGAGCGGGCCACGCAACGCTCGGACACCGCCCTGTTGAGCACCGATAGGACTTCTCTGTGGAGTCCCGGATACCGCAGAACGTGCGGGGACCGGGCAGGAGGCTGGATGAAGACGGTGTGCGACCGATGCCCATCCGGCATGGTCCGACGCACCCTCATCATCCTCAACGGGGCCGTGCACCGCCGACTGCCTCGACGCGGCTAGGCAGTTTCGGCCGGATCAAATGTGGACCAGTCGATCCTGCTGATGACCCAGGCCGGCACGGACCACACCCCGTGGTTGCCTGGAAGATCAGTCGCGGAGACCGACAGTTGGTATGCGTCGGGGCCTTGGAACCCGTCCCTGCTGCTACCCCACCAGGAGCTCGGGTCATAGGTGCACGCCACCTCGACCTCTCCGGTCAGATCGGAATCCTCTCCGGAGGGGTTGGTGCGCCAGAGAGCCGCCGTCAGTGTCCAATCACCGCCGTCACGCTTTATGCCCACGCCGACCCGGGCCGGCACTCCGTGGATCTTCGCGCTCAGGTCGGAGCTCCCATTCCAGGGGAAGCCGGTGTCAAGGTCGAGACCAGGAACGCTGGTCAGCGCCTCCGCCAGGGCACTGAGTGCGTCATCGTCATCATCAAACGCCCGCTCGACGAGCAGGGCGGTGGCGTCCGCCTCTGCCGCCACCGCGGTGATCGCGCCGTCCGTGAAGCGGAAGCTGAGCTGTGCCCGGACCAGGATGTTGTCGTAGTGAAGGACCGAGACTTCTGGATCGCCGCCGTTGAGCAACGTCTGGACCGTTGCTTCACCCTCCGCCAGGAAGAACGCCGTGGCGTAGGCGACATCGTGCTTGGCGGACCCGAGATCGTCAGGCCGGGTGCGGCCCGGGTTTTCCTCCGGACCGGCGGCGCCATCGGTGTCATCCGGCACTCCGTGCTCGACGCTGACGTCGTAAAGTCCGGCGAGAGCGACGAGCCTGCTCACGCTGGCTCCGTAGGCGCTGAGACTGGTGCCGTCACCGTCCCTCTCGTGGGCGATCGCGGATTCCAGCCCCAGGATGGGGCCGATGTCGAATCCCGCATCCTCGTCCCCGCCATCGAGGTTGCCGACGGGCAGTCGGCTGAGGAGGTAGCGCACGATGGACGACTGGGCGTGCCCGTCATCGACGGTGACATCGAACAGCGTCGGCCGCAGTTTCTCCCTTCTCAGGATCAGCGGCACCGGCTTGTTCCATGCCGTGAAGGCCCGTTTCACGTCACCGTCCGAGGAGACGATCACGATCTGTTCGGAGGAGGCGCGGTCCAGCACATCGCGCAGCCAGGCGCTGTCACTCGCGCCGGTCTTGACGTCGCCCTTGAGCTTGGCCGGCTCGTGCTGGAGAACCTGATCCTTCAACGCTGCGGCAGCGCTGGCTCCCGACAGGTTGATGATCTTTACGTGCGGTATCGCGCTCAAGTTGGCCAGGACGGTATCGATCACAGTGTCGCGGCTGCTGTAGTACGCCGCAGGCGTGTCCACTTGCAAGCCGGCCCGTTTCATCCCCTCCCGTTCTTGCCGTGCGGCGTTTTTGACGGCTTGCCAGTCGCGGGCCACATGCTCAGCCCACTCCCACGACACCGGCTCGGGTACCCAGGTCTCGATGCCGATTGCGGCGAGGCGGCCGGCGAGCCGTTTGAGGTGCTCGAAGTCGGGACGGGCCTTGCCGTAGGCGTTGGCATCGAAGACGACGGCCTTGAGACGTTCCCTTGCTCGCAAAGGGAGTTGAGCATCATCCGTAGGACCTGATGAGGAAGCACGCGACATGCATCGCATTCTTCCAGGCCAGACCCCCATCACACACGATGAGCCAGTCCGGCGGATGCAGCAGACGAAGGTGGTCCAGCGCCTCAAGGCCGGATCGGCACGGCGGCGACGCTGTGTCACCGACGCGCCCTCGGCGCAGGCGGCCGATGGGGGAGTCGGGCTCAGGACACCGCCGGCCCAGGTCGAGGGACACCCTCCCGTGAGCAGGCCCCGTGCGGTGCAACGAGCAGATGAAAGGACGGGACGCGCGTCCGACTTGCAGAATCGGATCACCGTCGAAGCGGCCGCCGCCGGTTGTCGAGGAATTCGTCGATGATGGCCTCGATGCCGGTCTCGATGACCTTCGGGGCGACCTGGCAGATGAGATAGGACAGCGGCTTCATGCTTCGTTGTCCGGGTGGCGTGGCTCGCCATGCGCCCGCTGGTGATAGGCCGGGGCTGCGTCGGCAGGAGGTGGTGATGGCAACGTAGAGAGCCGCGTACCGCCGACATCGCGCCCAGTTTGGAGGAGCTGCGCGAGAACGGCGGCGGCTGCCTTCCGGCGTGCGGGCTGCGTGGACCACACCGCGGGCAGCACGACGCCCGCGAACACGGAGAACACCAGGGCCAGCACCAGAGCCGGGACAGGGACGGTGAGCCAGGACATGCGCACTCCTCAAAGAGGATGGGGGTTGTGTCGCATCGACCGTGGCGGACGGCAGGACCGGGCCGCGGTTTTGTTGAAAAGTCCCAAAGCAGACGGGAGTTGACGCAGGTCACTGCCTACGCTGCCAGAGATCACACTGAATCAGCGTGAACGGCGGGGGTGGGTGCGTGAGCGTGGGGGAGACCTCGGGACCTGTAGCGGTCTTCTGCAAGCTGCTGGGACGCCTGGTGCGTGAGTGCGGCATCCAGCAAAGCGACCTGGCACGCGCCGTGAACCGCAGCACCGCCGCCATCTCCATGCTCCTCAACGGGCATCGTTCCACCCTGCCGCCCTGGGACGATGTCGCCCGCATCGTGGAGTACTGCCACCAATACGCAACCACCACCCCGCCGTCCGGGCTCACCCTCGACCTGGCCTACTGGCGCCACCGCCACCATGAGGCGGAAACCGACGCCGACCAGGCGCCACCGCGGCCACGCGCCGCCAAACCGCCCGCTCTGCCACGCGCCGAGACCATCCCCGACGACTTCGTGAGCGCCGTGAACGTCCTCATTGGAGAAAGGACGGGCTTCGACCGGCTGGCCGCAGAACTGCTGGAGCCACTGAAGCTGCACGGCGCCGTCGTCACCGACCTGAACGCTGTGCTGGAAGGGTTCGCCGACCGGGTACGGGCCAGCTGCGGCACCACCCGCACCGCCCTGCTGCGCGCGGCCGATCTGGTCATCCTGGTGACGGCGTTCTGCGAGGCCGTGGGCACCTCCGGCATCTACTACACGACAGAACTCGGGCACGAGCAGGCAGACCTCACCGGCGACGTGGTGGCCGAACTGGAGCGCGTCACCCTGGGATCACAGCGGGTGCGGCATCCCGCCGAGCTGCGCGCGGAAATCGCCGCCGCCTATGCCTACGCGGCCGACACCGTGTGCGACGAAAGCGGCGTGGGCGGCCAGCAGCCAGACAGACTCGCGCACCGCGCCTGGCGCCGCTACCAGGCCCTGCTGGCCCAGGTGACGTGGGAATGCCCCGAACTGCGCCTGACCTCCGAGACGGAAGATCCGCCCGAAGCCCTGGACCCGCCCGAGGCCGCGACACAGGCTGGCCTACCCAGCCGGGGCCTGGCCGGCCTGTCCCGGCTGCTGGAGACCTTCGCCCAGGACAACGCCGCCCCGGCCCCCGCGCACCAGCAGCACCTCCGTGCCCCGCTTGCCCATGTCGAGGAGTCGGGCCCGCGCATCCCCGACCTGGAAGCCGGCTACATCAACCCCGCCTTCCGCGTGGCCGGGCGCTCAGGCGACCGCACCCTGGCCCGTGACGACTGGTGGGAGGCGCAGCCGCTGTGGGGCGACCTGGAGGACTTCCTCGCCGCCCATCTGCTGACCGAGGACGCCACCCGCGCGCCACTGCTGATCCTGGGCCACCCCGGATCCGGCAAGTCGCTGCTGACCAAGCTGATCGCCGCCCGCCTGCCCGCGGCGGAATTCTTCTGCCAGCGCGTCGAACTGCGTCACCTCCCCGCCGACCTGGGCGTCCAGGAGCAGCTCGAGGAAGCGCTGCTGCGCTCTACCGGCCGCCGCATCCCCTGGCCCGACGTGACCGACCCTGACGCTGGCGTCGTCAGAGTTATCCTCCTGGACGGCTTCGACGAACTGCTCCAGGCCGCGGCCGACCACATGGATCCCGCTCGCCACTTCACCTACCTGCAAAGCGTCCAGCAGTTCCAGCAGCGTGAGGCCGACCACGCACGCCCCACCATCGTGATCGTCACCAGCCGTACCGTGGTCGCCGACCAGGCCCTGACCCCTCATCTCAGCACCGTCATCCGCCTGGAACCCTTCGACGCAGACCGCATCCGCGGCTGGCTCCACGTCTGGAACACCACCAACCGCCGCTACTTCTCCACCCACGCCCTGCAGCCCCTGACGTGGGATGTGGTGGGCCGCCATGAAGAACTCGCCGGCCAGCCGCTGCTGCTGCTCATGCTCGCCCTCTACGGCGCCTCCGACAATGCCCTGCACCATTTGCACGGTGAGGACATGCAACGCCTGAGCCTGTACGAGCGGCTCCTGACCGAGTTCGTCCGCCGCCAGGTCACCAAACACAACGCGCTGCCAGCCGACACCGAGGCCGCCCGCGTCGAACACGAACTGCAGCGCCTGTCCGTCATCGCGATCGGCATGTTCAACCGTCACCGGCAAGGCATCACCGCCACCGACGCCGAACAAGACCTCGCAGCCCTGCTCGACACTGTCCCCTCTGACGCCGCGCCCCTGCTGTTCGGTCGCTTCTTCTTCATCCACGAAGCCCAGGCAATCGTCACCGGCCGCGAACGCCAAGCCTACGAATTCCTGCACGTCACCTTCGGCGAGTACCTGCTGACCCGCCTCGTCACCGGCGAACTGCGCCATCTCCTGGCCACCACCAGCCCGGACAGCGGCCACCCCGTCGACGACGGCCGCCTGTACGCGCTGCTCTCCCACGTCCCGCTCACCGACCGGGCCGAAGTCGTACGCAACACCAGCGAACAATTCACCCCCCTCATCCAGGCCGAGCGCGCGGGCCTGACCACGCTGCTGACGAACCTCTTCAGCCAAGCACTCGGCGACACCCACCACCGCACCCACGTGCCCTACCGCCCCGGGCCCACACACCGCACTCAGCAAGACGCCGTCTACAGCGCAAACCTGCTCCTGCTGGCCGTCCTGGCCCACTCCACCCTCCGCGCCTCCACCGTTGTGGGCACCCGCAACACGGCCGACCGGTGGCGCCGCCACACCCTGCTGTGGCGCTCGCAGTTCAGTGACGGGTCCTGGGACGCCTTCACCCGCATCCTGACCGCCGAGCCCTTCACCGATCCCGCCACCGGCCGCGGGGACCTGCACGTGGGGCTGTCCACGAGCCGACCCGAACAAGAACTCGCCTGGGCCGTCAACCTCGCCACCCGAGACGACACCACAGCGCAGACCTTCCACCACCGCGACGGCGCCGCCCCGGCCAGCCTGTATCGGCCGGCGGCCTTCACCTACGACCTCGGTGCACAGCACGTGCTGCACGCCGTGGCGCCGGTCCTGCACCAGATGCCCGCCGCCCTGGAGACCTACCACGGGGTGGACCGCACACGCAGTCTGTCCCTCGCGCACGCGCTGATCTGCCTGCTGTACCGGCCCGCCAACGATCCATGGCCGCCCGGCGCCCCCTACGCCGAACTTCTCCTGATGCTGCGGAGCCTTTCCGGCAACGAGCGCCTGCTGGCCGCGGACATCCTGGGACGCCACCTGCTCCACGCCGCCGCCGACCTGCCCGTAGCCACCGTCAGCGACATCCTTGACCAGCTGACTACCACCCAGTTCACCGGCGCCGGCGGCCTGTCCGCCCGGACCTGGCTGGTCCTCGCCCAATGCGTCAACGACCTCGCCGGACGTCCCGACGTCCCGCACGACCAACTGGGCCGGATCACACGCCGCTTCGGCCCCGATGCACCCGCCCTCGATGCCGGCGGCGACCCACTGACCAGACTGCTGTGCCTGCTCACCGAGGCCCAGACCAGCACCATGTGGCAGGCCGCAGACCACCCACCGGGCCGGGCCGTACTCACCGAAGGCATCACCCTGCTGGAACGCATACCCCACCCCAGGCCGCCCCAGGCCGCGGTCGGCCTGCTCCGCCTAGCCCGCGACCTCGGCGCCGACGATTGGCTCGCCCAACACGCCGAGTCGTTGCTAATCACACTCTCCCGCGGCGGACTGCAACGCCTGCGCCCCACCGATGTCGACTGGCTGCAGACCATCGTGCGCGACGCGAGCCTCCTCGCCGAACTGAGCACTGTGCATCGTGAAGTTGCAGGTCACGGGACTGGTGTGCGCGGGGTTCGGGATGCTCGGGCTGGTCGCGGGCGGATGACTTCGGTGAAGATCGTCTGACCGGGTGGCTGGGGCCGTTCTCGGGTTCTGCTGCGCTCACCGTGGCGACGCTCCTACGATCCGTCACCGGGCCGGTACACCGGGAGGTTGCGGGGAAGGTGCGGGGATGCAGGATCTGGAGCGGATCACGGCTCGCCGCAGTGAACTGGACACGCTCGCCGAGGAGTTGGCCAAGCAGCTGCAGGAGGTCCAGGTCGAGCGGGAGGAACTGGTGATCGCCGAGCGGGTCCTGAACCGGCTGGCCGAGCAGGACCGGGCCGCGGAGGAGGCCGCCGCGGCCGTTGCCCCGGCTCCCGCCCGGGTGGCGGGACGGGCGGTGCTGCTGATCGGGCACCGCAGCGAGAATCCTGACGAGGCCGCTCTGCCCGCTGACTACCGCAAGATCCTGGCGATCGTGCGGGCCGCCGACGGCCCGGTGCAGGTCAGGGGTGTCGGCGAGGAACTGGGCCTGGAAGTCGCGGTGCGCGGCAAACTGGAGCCACTGCGCGCGAAGATGACCAAACTCGCCGACCGCGGCTGGCTGCACAAACGACCCGACGGCAGGTTCACCGCACGCCCGTAGCGGCGCCGGAGGCGGGCATCGCCGGGACGTAACCAGCGGGCCCCCGACGGCAGTTGAGTTTGGTGTGAAGAAAAACAACGGTCTCGCCGAGGGCCCTGACGGCCTTGTCTACACCGCCCGCCTGCCGCTGTCGAGTGCCACCCTGAACTGGCTCGCCGACCTGATACGCGGCCGTCTGAAGAAGATCGGCTCGCGGTGGCGGGCCCTGCCCGCCGGGAGGATCGCCGCCATCGTGCTGGCGGTGCTGCGCTGTGACCAGCGGCCGGGTGACCTGGCCGGCGGCAACGGGATACACCGCACCACCGTGACTCGGTGGGTGCGGGAAGTCGTCGCTCTGCTGGCCGCCCGCGCCCCACGCCTGGAGAGGGCCCTGAAGAAGATCGCCCGAACGGGCGGCGGGGTGGTCCTGCTGGACGGCACGCTGATCCGCACCCGACGCCGCACCGGGACACAGAATCGGAAGAACTACTCCGGCAAACAGAAATGCCATGGCCTGCTCGTGATCGCACTCACCGACGACAGAGGCCGACTGCTCTGGGCCTCCGCGGCCCGGCCCGGGCGGACCTCGGAGATCACCGCCTGCCGACACGACCAGCTCACCGCCAAGCTGCGGGCAGCCGGCCTCGGCGCCATCGCCGACCTGGGCTTCATCGGCCTCGACGACAGCGATCCCGACACCGACCCAGCGGTGATCACCGGCTACAAGGCCGCCCGGAACCGGCCTCTGACACGTGGTCAGAAGTTGTCCAACACGACGCTGGCCGCGGTCCGGGCGCCGGTCGAGCACGGCTTCGCGCACTTGAAGAACTGGCGGGTCCTCGGCAAGGTCCGCACCGACCCGAAGTGGGCGACCGCCCTGGTGAGGGCTCTGCTGGTCCTGACGAACCACACAGTCTCCCGCTGACCGACGATCTTCACCGAAGTCATCCGCCCGCGACCAGCCCGAGCATCCCGAACCCCGCGCACACCAGTCCCGTGACCTGCAACTTCACGATGCACAGTGCCCACTGAACCTCATTACCCGCCGCTGGCGGCAGCAGTGACGGGCCGACGCAGGTGCAGCGTGTCCGTTGTCGTTTCGGCCCCCGACGTTTCACCCAGCTCAACTTGTCGACGGCGGCGTTAAGTTGACGACATGCCGACACCGCCCCGGATCCTCCGGGCCCAGCAGGCGACCCGGTGCGCAAGACTGGGGACGGTCTGCGGGCGCTGTCGTTGGCCCGGCCGACGCGGCACAGTGCCTAAGCCCAGCGACGCCCACTCGGACTCGTCAGCCGCGCCCCGGTGGGGTCGGACGGCCGAAAAGGTCGTCGAAGGAGAACGTGCCAGCGGAGTTGCCGAAATGCCCGGTGGCCGTCTCACCGGCCTGCGGTTCCTTAACGATCTTAGTGATCACGGCATCCCAGCAGGAGCGGCACAAGCAGCCGTCTCCCTGCTGGTGCTCCCGACCTGCACGATCCGCAGCTTGCCGTACGCGCTCGGCCAGCGCCTCAAACTTCGCCTGCCACTCGGATGCCGACGCCTGCAGCTCCGCGCTGCGACGACGAGCATTGTTGGCCTCGCTCTCGGCACGCTGCTTGGCACGGATCATGGGCCAATTCGGGCCTCCACCATAGCCGTACGACATCGCAGTCCTCTTCCGTCCGACGTCCTCGACACCCGTCTGCCTGTAACGACCCACTGGCATGGTGCGGCACGTTGTTGTGCTGCAGACAGGGGATACCGGGTCCGCCGCAGGGCAGAGCCGACCGGTGGGACCGGTCGGCCGGGGACGACCCAGCGAGGAAGTTTTGCGTGAGCGTTGTCAGCCGGCAACGCCGGAAGGGTGGCAGCGGCGGGCCTTACGCCCTGACCCGCAGGGGCAGGGCGCGTTCTTGGCCACACTGCGCCCGGGTCCCTGCAGTAGGGCAGGAGTGGGGCGGCGGACCATGCTCTGCCCACGAGCCCGCCAGCGTTGTAGCGCGGTGGGGAACTCGCCGGCGCGCTCGAGCACCCAGGGGCCGACGGCCCTGAATGCCTCGTCGCCGGAGCCGTCGGAGAACTCGCGGATTTCCTGTTCGGTGCCCTTCAGCAGCAGTCCGGCGACGACCGGGTAGCTTTTGCCGCGGTACGGGCCAAATCCCTGTACCTCGAAGATGTCCTTGGCGAAGGCGGCTCCCGCCGCCAGCGCCGCACCGGCTACCTCGCCTCCCTCATCCAGCCGGTTGAACAGTCGGATGAGCTCGCGTTCCGGATCGCTGACCGGAAGGTCTTTCTCCCGTTCCAGGGCATCGGCGAACCGCCCGCGGATGTCGTCCGGGGTGCGGTAGGAGAACTCGTCTGCCTGGCCCCGGTGCTCGAAGTGCAGGGTGTAGACGCCGGGCTGCAGCTGCGACTCGTGGGCGGTTACCGCGCTGGTGGACTCAAAGCCCGCGAACCGCACCATGGGGTCGCGCACCGTTCCCTTGCGCATCTCGTCCCCCAGACGCGAGTGAGGGGAGAACAGGTAGGGGCACACTTGTGCCGCATACAGTGCGCACACCTCGTGCACCGGGGCCTCCCCGCTGATGACGGAGGACGGCAACGGCCCGTCTTGGAAGACCATTTGCCAGCGCAGCTCGTCCGCGAAGGGCATGCCGCACACCGCACACCAGTCGAACGCGGCCAATGCCAGCTTCCGCCGCTCGCTGATGCCACCGAAGTTCACCTCCTTCGGGCTGCGGTCCACCGTCGCAATCACCGGATAGCCGCGGCGGTCGACCTCGAGGTGCCTCATCCTGCGGGGCAACGCAACCGTCCCCTGCGGCGTGTGCTTCATCCCCATCCCCCTCACACTCGGCCCGATCACGCTCGGGCCGTACGAACAAGAAGTCATCATGCATGGCAAACCGTCAGACGTCTCACAAAGACGATGTGCGAGCTCTTGCACCCGCCCCGGGGCATCCCGGTCTGTGTGACGGACCAGTGCCTACACGCCGCCGCCCCGGCTGGCACCAGGACGGCAGCCGGGCAGCGCCTGCAGCTGCCCGGCTGAGCATCCCGCCCGTGGAACTACCGGCTGCAGAAGACGGTGAAGTCGCCAGCCCTGGTGTCCCGGACGAACTTCTCCGCACCCGCGAGCAGCAGGAGCTGCTCGTCGGTGGCCTTGCGGGCCTGGAGACCGGGCTGGGCGATGATCGTGTGGAATCGCGGCCGCAGCAGGCGGGCCCGGTCACGGATGGCGAACAGGTCCTTGGGGCCGCCGACTTCGTAGGGCGAGATACCGCCGGTGCGCCGGGCGTACTGCACGGCCCGGCCGTGCAGATGATCCAGCAGGGGCAGGGCGTTCTGGCGCCGCCACTTGGCACCGCGCATGGCCTGGCCGCACACCTCGTACAGGTCCTTCAGCCGTGTGCCGGGAGTGGGCTTGGAGGAGTACTTGCAGTGCACGAGCGTCACATCCAGGTAGCGGCCGTCGACCCTGAGGCCGACGAGGTCGGCTGCCTCGCCCGGGCCGTCGTCGTCGAGAAGGACGCCGAACGAGCCGGTGGCCTGCAGGTGGGCCGACATGTAGTACTGGATGGAGTCGGCCCGGCGCTCCGGCTTCTGTGACTCCTTGCTGAGGTCCACGCCTCGCCAATCCAGCGGCGTGAGCAGGGACGGGTCGTAGGGGCGGCGGGTGTAGCGCGGGGCGATGAGCTTGCCTTCGTCGTCGATGAGGCGGTCGCCCTCCAGGAACAGGTCGGGCCGGTGCGCGTTGAGCCATTCCTCCAGCGGCTGCGGCTCGGCAGCTGGGCCGCTGCCGACGATGACCGCGTCCTGCTCGCGCGGCCGGTAGATGAGGCCTTTGGTGTCGTAGTCGGCCTGGTAGGCGACGCGCCAGGCGGGAGTCGTCAGGGAGAACAGGAACGGGCCGGTGGGGGAGTAGTCGTCGACCTCGAAGTCCACGTCGGTGAGGGCATAACGAACATTGTCGTAGGTGAGGGTGTACCGGTCGCGGGAGCCGAGGTAGACCTGCCAGGGCCACTCGACACCCAGCAGCGCGTACGGCGGCCGTGCGGTGATGTCCTCGGGGATGATGAATCCGTCGAAGACCTGCTCCAGGTTGATGGTGCTGTCCAGCAGCTTGGTGCCCTGCTGGTCGCACCAGTCGGTCCAGGCCTTCAGGCTGGGCGCGGTGGTGGGGGACCAGAACCGGCCCGAGTGCGCCGCACTGATCGAGACACTGTCGCCGTCGTCGAACCCGGATGCGGCGATGTGAGTCTGGCTCTTGTGTTCCTGGGCGGTGGTGAAGCCCTGCGAGACGTCACTGCCGACGTGGAGGGAGAAACGGGTGAAGTAGTCCCGGGCATCCTTCAGGCCCACGTTGGTCGGCACCAGCCGGTCCAGGCGGGCCAGCACCCGGAAGGTGCGCTTGCCGTTGATCAGTTCGCAGTCCTCGCCCAGCACCGCCTCGGCCAGGTCTTTATAGGTGCTCGACTTCTCCGAGCCGTGGATGTACAGCAGCCGCCTGGTGGTGTCGAAGTAGAGCACGATCAGCTCGTAGACGACCTGCTCCAACTCCTGCGGGGCGCCCCAGCGCACAGGAGCGCGCCGCTCGATGACATACCAGGCAACGGGGGAGTCCTCGCCGCCCAGGGCCATGGCGTCGTCCAGGACGCGCTCGTTGTCCTTGCACAGCGTAAGGGCAGCCTCGGGTCTCCATTCTGCGGTGGTCGCGCGGTAGGCGATTGCGCTCATCTTCGGCTCCAGCACACTGACCGCCACGTCCTCGGGCGCACCGGTGAACGTGGTGTCGAAGGCGGTGGTCTCCTCCGCTGCCAGGGTGGCGCGGTCGGTGAGGTCGCGCAGTAGATGATTCCAGTCGGCGTCCTCGCGCAGCAGGCGGCGCAGCGGTGAGGCGCCGGCGCCCGGTTCCTGCGCGACGAACACGGTAGCTTCCCCTAGCCCGTCCGCGGCACGCGTGAAGCGGCCGACGAACTGGATCATGGGACTCAGGCTCTTGCGGGCCGCGTGCATGGCCGCGATCTTCAGGGCAGGCTCGTCGAACCCCTCACCGAGCATGTCGACACAGATGATGATGCGGCACTCGCGCGTCTGCAGCGCGGTCACGGCAGCCTTGCGGCGGGTGACGCCCACGTTCTGGTGGACCACAGTGGGATTGAGGTCAGCCGCCAACTCCTGGTAGAGCAGGCCGAGCTCTTCGGCTTTCGGAATGCTCTCGGCCCGCGCCATCAGCAGGTGATCGTGTCCGGCTTCCAGATCCGCGCGCAACTGGCCCACGGCTAGCTCGGCCAGCTCCCGGTCGACGTCCTCTACACCGAAGACGGCCCGGTAGTTGATGCGCCTGAAGTACTCCAGCCGCTGGGCCTCCCGCAGCGGAAAACGGAACACGGTACGGCCGGGCAGGCGGCGGCCGTCCTCCCTGAACGGGGTGGCGGTGAACAGCAGCACCGGACGGTCGGAGAAGTCATCGATCACCCGCGCCCACGTATCCGCGGGAGAGTGGTGCGCCTCGTCCACGATCAGATGGGAGAACGACGACAGCAGCGCCATCCGCACGTTTCCCACGCTCCTGTTGAGGATCTGCGGGGTGGCGACGACGATGTTGCAGGCCGCAACGAACCGATCTGCCTCTTCCGGGTCCTTGAACCCGTGCTCGAGCCGGCCCACCCGCGGCCGCAACGCGGCGGGAGTGACGATCTGCTCCTGCTGCAGGATGCCGAGCGTTTCGAACTTCCCCGCGATCTGGTCCCGCAAGGCGGCGCTGGGAACCAGCACCAGCAGTCGTTCCATCCGTGCGGCCACCAGCAGCGCCAGCATGGTTTCGGTCTTGCCGGTGCCGGTGGGCATGACCACGATGCCCGGATCGGCAAGCCCCGAGGCCCAGTGGCCCATCACCGCGTGCAGGGCGCCGATCTGCGGGCGGCGCAGGCTGTGAGGCTCACCGTACGGGCGAAAGCCGATGGCCTCCCGATACGACTCCACCACCGCCTGCGGTGTGTGCGCCGCCCGGCTGCCCTGCCAGCGCACCTCGCGGCCCGACCGGCTGGGCAGCACGGCCGTCAGACCGTCGGCTGCCTCTGCCGCGGTGCGTACCGCGGGCCAGTTGCCGTAGACGTTGGAGATCCGCAGGAGTCCATCGTCGTCCACGACCTCCAATAGGCCTTGGGGGACCAGAAGTTGGCGAACCTTGTTGCGGTCGAATCTCTCCTCAGCCCACACGGGCTGCGTGCTCACGTTCATACAGCGTGCTCTCTGTTGCAGATCTGCGGACCGGCCGCGTGGGCGGGCGGAAAGAGGGAGGGGGTATGCGAGGGCCAGGGGTCGGCTCACGCAGTCGGCGAATGCCTGCGGGCTCAGCGACGGTGTCCACGCTCAGGTGAGCGCGCAGGGACGTTGCCGAAGTCCTCGAACCAGTTGTCCGGATGCAAGGCGGGCGGGATGGGGGAGGGCTCCGAGCCGTCCGCTTCATCGGAGCCCTCGTTGTACTTGCTGTCGTACAGCCACAGCACGTCGTGGTCCTGGAAGAAGAAGTCCGAGCAGGCGTCGAAGTCGTAGTCGTCGCGGTGCTTGGGCAGCGCCGCATGCGCGCTGTCGCCGGCTTCCAGATGGGCGGGGGCCTCGCCGAGAGCGAGGTGCAAGACCATCTCCTCGGCCGCGCAGGTGGGCCGGGGCCAGCTGCCGCGCTGGAGGTCGCCTGCCAGATCGTCGCAGGCCCGGGCCAGGTTGCGGCGCCACTGCAGGTTCTGGCGCCATGTCACTTGCGGCAGACGGGAGAAGAAGCCCCACGCACCGTCATCGTCCTGGGTGACGGGACGCTCACCCAACTCGGCGGCGTCGTCGTAGGCTGCCTCAGCAAGCTCGTCCAGCGCGCTGAAGAGCAGATCGGCCGTGCGCGGCGTGAACGTCCAGTGGCACTTCTGGCAGTCTTCCTCCTCGCAGTCGCACGCCGCGGGCAGGGCGAAGAGCGAGGCGAAGTCCGGCTGCGGCTCCTCGGGTACAGCCGCAGTGGCACCGGGGTTTCGCGGGGGTGCGGCATAGGGGTTGGCGGCCTGCTGGAGCCGCCAGCCGGTGCCGAAGTTGATGCGGACGGGTTCGGTCGACCAGTCGGCGACCTCGTCTCCCCGTGCGGGCAGCAGCAGTTGGCCTTCCTGCGCATCGGTCAGCCAGTCCATGCCGGGCAGCTCTCCCGTGCTCTCCGCAGCGAACATGACCGCGCCCACGAGGTCGTGCGGATCGTCCTCGCCCAGTTCCTCATCCTCCATCGGCTGCCAGCCGCCGGCCGCCGCGGCAGCGACCAGCTTGGCCTGGTCGTACACGTGGAACTCACGCAGCTGCACCACCCGAACCACCAGGCCCGGCAGGTCGGCCAGCCGGGCGTCCTTTGGTGATCGAGTGGCCGAGACGGGAAGCTCGGGCTCGTCCTGCGCCGGCCCCTCCAGTCGGTCGTCGTCAGGCCAGGAGAACAACGCGGGGGCGGCGCTGGGCCACACGCTGGCCCGAGCGCGCTCCAGGGCCTGACGGAAGGACGCGGCCGGGGCGTCCGGCAGCGCCGTGGCGATCTTGTGCGCCGTGATCTCCTGCTGCTCGGTGAGGGCCCCGTCGAGGGCGGCGGACGACAGCAGCCGGGCCGCGTGCTGGGCCACGTGGGCGTCCCGGCAGGTGAACACGGCCTGCACGCAGGTGGGTCCGTTCGCATGGGCCAGCAGGACAAGGACACGGCTTTTGCTGCTCGCGTGCTCGCAGAGAAAGCTGCGGGGCACGGCCGGAACCGGTGGGGCTGTCACAGGAGCACTCCAACGACCGCGGCCGACCACGGGCCCACCGCACACGACAGGGAAAGCTGCTGGTAGGTGCGGTACAGCCGCATCTCCGGACAGCGCAAGAACCGAAAGGTGACTGGTGCCGCCGATGCGATCGACAACCCGGGTCCGCGAACGACCATAGCCAGTCGGCCCGTCCGCGTAAGGCTTTTCGGCATCATTGTCCCCGGCAGACCAGGACAGCGCCTGCAGGGTGCCTGCGTCACGCGCGCATGGGGCGGCCGCGGGTCTTTCATCCTGGGCCGCATCCGCGGCGGCTGTCAGACCTGCCCACTACCCTCCCCAGACATGACTGCATCTCGCCGCCCGGCACGCGAACTGCCCGGCGACCCGGCCCGGTTGCGCCTGGTCTACACCCACGACCATCCCGTCGAGCCCTTCGACTTCGAGGACACCCTGGAGCAGTGGCACGTCTCGGTGCGCCTCTTCCACGGCGAGGAAGAGGAGTGCCCCCAGGGGTGCAGCGAGGCCTGCGAGCGAGCCATCGAGGAGGGCACGGAAATCGGCTACCTGCTCCTGTGCCGGCTGCGTGACTACACCGCGGACAACCGATGGGAGGCCGCCGACGCGGAGTCGGGCGACCTGGAATCCATCGCCTCCACCGTCCTCGACCCCCGGACCGGGCAATACACCGACGCCTTTGACGAGGCCATCGAATGCCCGGTAGGTGACCTGCTGATCCTCGACCGGGTCTTCCTGGACAAGGCGTGGCGCGGCTTCGGACTCGGTCCCGTCCTTGCCGCGGAGGCGATCCGGCGCCTGTCCGGTGGCTGCTGCGCGGTGGCCGCCGAACCCGGCATGGCCGAATGGCCCGACAACCGGGAGGAGGCGTCCGAGGCCTACCGGCAACAGGCCCGCCGCAAGATCGCCGCGTTGTGGGAGAGCATCGGATTCACCCACTTCCAGGACGGCGTCTACCTGTTGGACCCCGCCTTGCGGAAACCGGGCGACCTGCTGGCCCAGCGGCGCGAGGAACTGCTCGAGCTCTCGCAGACCTACCGTCCACGAGCCGCCTCGCTCACGATCGTTCGGGAGAAGGAGCAGGAGGAGCAGGAGGAGCAGATGGAGCAGGAGCCCGCGGCAGCGCGGGGAGCGGTCGCGCCGGAGCAGCGGCTGCAGGCTCAGAAGGGCTGGCTGGAGACCATCGGGAGCCTGCGCGCCCGGGACTCCCTGCTCTATCTGCAGGGCCGCTGTCAGCAGGCCGGGTGGGACAGCCGCGACAAGCGAACAGCACTGGCCCTGGCCGCCGACGTGACAAGCGAAGCGGATCTGCGGGAGCTGGGCGCACAGCTCCGAGACGTCCACTTCGGGCTGCACAAGGCCTTTGCCGACGCGGTCACCTTCTCCGCCGACTCCTTCGACGTCCGCCCCTTCCGGGAGAACCCCGGCTGGCTGGGGCCGCTGGCCGGAGTGTGGGTGTACGGGTCGAACCTGCACAGCCGGTACACGGGCCGTTCCCACGGAGTGGGCGACGCCTGCCGGCATGCGAGGTCCCTGGGCCCGGGCCTGGAACGGATCTCCCTCGCGCAACTGCTGGAGCTAGAGGACTTCTGGCAATGGAACGGGCCCAGGTGCTCGTTCTGCAGCGGCTGGTCGGGACAGCGCCTGACCGAAGAGCAGTACACGCACTACCTGAGCGCCACGGCAAAACCGCGAACGGTCGTCTCCTGAACGCGCAGTAGCGTCGGTGGAAGCCGGGGGAGGAGTTCTTGGTGTCGTTGTGCCTGTGCGGTGAGGAAATTGCTGCCCACTTCGTGTTCTGCCCGCACTGCGGCGTGGAGTTGCGCGGGCCGGGGCAGGCGGCCGTCCTCGGGGTCTCCCCGGCGGCCCGTTCGGTGTGCCGGACCCTGCGCGCCTGCGCCACGCCCACCTTCGAGCGGCTGGCGCTTGACCACTTCACCGGCTCCGCGTCCGGGGAGGAGATGTACACGCAGCTCAACCTCGGGGATCTGCAGCGTCTGCACAGCGACCGCATCGTCGTGCGCGAGTTCCACCGGCGTCAGGAGGCTCGCAACGGGGCCGACTGGGAGTGGTGGTTCCACACGGCAGGCCGGGCATTCGGGTTGCGCGTGCAGGCCAAACGCGCCAAACGCGGCGGTGGATACGACCTCGAGCATGTGGTGCGTACCACCGGTGAGCGTCAAAGCGAGTTGCTGGTCCGCGATGCGCTGGCCGCCGGCTGCCTGCCCGTCTACGTGCTGTACAACCACCGCAATTGGGTGCCGAGGTCACCGACCGGCCTGGTGGTCGACTGCCGTCACGGCCGCGGCTCGCCGACCCAGCTGGGATGCACCATCGTGTCCGCATTGACCGTGCAAGCCGTCCTTCGGGACAGGCCGATCAGGGCCTCCTATGTCCGGGACCGGAGCATGCCGTGGCATCGCGTCCTGTGCGATGCGCCCGATACCGGGCGGAGCGGCCTTGAAGCAGCTCACGCGACGGTTGCAGATCTCCACCGTCGCGGGAGTGATGACCTGAGGGCTGCGGCTCAGGCCGAGGTGGACAGGCTGCGCACCTCAACTCGCCGTGACGCAGTGGCCCGTCCCGGGACGACGGACAGCGCTGGCGGGTCAGCGCGGCGTGGGCGATCGACGCCGGCGACGGCCGCATGGGGGCGTGAGCGGCTGGATGACCGGGTCTACCCGGGGCTGGATGAACTCGCCGGGCATCCGGGTGAAATCCATGATCCGAGAGCGGGGCTTCGAGCCGCCCGACGCACGCGCGGCCGGAGTGGTGCTGGTGGACCTCACGGACATCTAGCTGTTCAGGACAGCCGCGGCCGCCATCGTCGTGTCAGCACGGCCTGCCCGGTGTCTGACGTCATCCGCATCAAACGACACCACTCGCCCGGGTGACGGAACTCCTGCCGCCGATACCCGCCCTCTACCATCGGCGTCCGTGTCCTCTCCACGCCCTGCTGCCGGCGCCCGCGTCATCTACGCGCTGGTCGATCCCCGGGACAACACCCAGCGATACCTGGGTCAGATCCCCGTCCCCACCCAACTTCCTCTCGCTCAGGCCGTGTTGAGGAAGCGACCCACCGCCCATGCGGTGGCCACCTGGGTGCGTGGGCTGGAGGAGGCCGGCCACACCCCGGCGGTGGAGGTTGTGAGGTCGCATTGTTGCTGCGGTGACCGCATGTCGGTGACCTGCGGTGCCCCAGATGGATTGCGACGGGCTCTGGACCCTGCTCGGGCCGTTTGACCTGCGGTCCTGCAGGTTGGGATGGTGGGAGCGGACGCCACCGTGACGCACCAGCCGGATGACCTCGGTGGGCTCGAAGGCCCGGGCGGCCTCCGGCCGCCGGGTGGACAGCCACACCTGCCCGGAGCGGGCGCGCAGCAGGGCCGCCAGATGCTCGGCGGCCGGAGCATCCAGCTGGTCACCGAAGTCGTCGGCCAGCACCACCGCGCCGGGCACGATGGCCAGCAGCATCGCCTCGGCCATCGACAACACCGCGCTGACCGTGCTGCCGTGCTGGGCTAGCCCGAGCATGCCGCCTGCGTCCAGATGCAGTGCCGCGCGCAGGGTCCGCAGCAATGCGGCCACCGACCCGTCCTCGGTGCGGAAGCCGACCTGCTCCGCGGTGAGCGGGGCATCGCCGATCCGTTCCCCTGTCCCGCCGACCGCGAGTACCGCGTTGACGGCCTCGGCCACGGCCGGGTCGGCCGACAGCGCCGACACGGCCTCCGCGACGGCCTGGGCCAGCGCATCAAACGCCGCGGCACCGGCCTTTGCGTCCCGCTCGTCGAGGATGCGCCGCAAGCCGGCACCGGCACGCAACTGCAGGGGCTGGCCGGCATCGAGGGTGACCACCGGCAGCATCCGCCGGGTGGCGGCAGGAACCCGGGAGTACTGGCCGAGCGCCGGGTTGCTGCGCGCCGGGAAGTACACCACCGACTCCAGCGTCTCGGCTTCCTCGTCATAGCTCAGGCGATAGGCCAGCCGCGCGCACAGCGGAGCATCCGCAGACGCATCAGGATCCTCACTCACGCACCCGGAGTCCTCCAGCGGCTCCAGGACCCCATCGAGCAACTGCTGCACATCGGGATCGAAATCGGTCAGCGTCACCTCGACCTCGGCGGCCTCCACCCGCTGCAGCACCGCAGAGGGAGCCTGCGGTGTGGCGCCGTTGTCGCCGGACGCGTCCGCTTCTGCCGCGTCTTCCGCGCCGGCGACATCGACGGCTGAGGCTTCAACGACGGCTTCTGCCTGTCTCTTGGCCACGTCATCGTCCGCTTCAGCCGGTGCAGAGTCGGCGCCGTCGGGGATGACCGGCCGCTGATGCAGGTCGGACAGTGCGGCGCCACGCGCGGCATCCGGATCCAGGACCCGGGCAAGGGCGGTGATCAGGTCGGTGCGTCCGGCGCGGGGGACCCCCGCCACCAACACATGGTTGCCGGGACGCACATCAAGGTGTCCCTAACCTCTGAAGCCTTCAATCAGCACCCGTGTTACACGCACACAGGCATCTTTAACACGGCATGTACCTGCAGTCTGCCCATTACACGGAATCACCCGGACACGAACGTGCTTCCCTGGCACGAGACTTGGCTCTCGAGGGTTGCTGTGGGGTACCCGGCAGCACAAGCCCGGGCCGATGGGCGGCCGTTGTCAGTGGCGGCTGTCAGGATCTGCCGTCATGGGGAAACGGCGAAGTGCTACCGAGGCGGCTGCAGTTCGGGCGCGGCTGAAGGCCGAGTTCGTGTCCAACCTGTCCCGCCCGGGTATGGCGCTGGAAGACATGCGACTCTCTTCCACGGACCGGTGCCAGTGGCGCTGCTCAGCGAAAGGATGCGGTCACCAGTGGCCCGCCCGGTTGCAGTTTCGCACCCGTACCGTCAAACCCTCGGGGTGTCCTGAGTGTTGGAAGCGCCGCAACCGGGCTCCCGGCCCGGGAGAATCGTTGGCCGAGCTGAATCCTGCGCTGGCACGGCAGTTCCGCCGCAACCTCAGCCGCCCCGACCGTGGCCCGGACACCCTGCGCCCGCAGTCCCATGACCTGTGCGAATGGGAGTGCGCTCAAGGGCATTTCTGGCCGGCGACACTGGCCAACCGTACGAATGGACGCGGCTGCCCAGACTGCACCGGCCACGGCCGCTCCCCGTTCGAGTGCAACGTCGCCATGCTCGTCGAGGCCGCCTGCGGGCTCAGCGTAGAACTGGACCACCGCCTCCGCCTGCCCGGGCGCCGTCAGGACCGCTTCGACCTGTACCTGCCCGAGCCGGCCCCCGGCCTGCTCATCGACCTGGACCCGGAATGGACCCACAACAGGCCAGGAAGCCTGGAGCGTGACACCGCCAAGACCGCGGCAGCACTCGCCGCCGGACTCGACGTGGAACGCATCCGAAGCCGCGGGCTGCCACCCGTCCCGGTGCCCGGCCTGGCCCACCATGAGGCCGGGCCGGGGGTGAACCCCGAGGACTGGGCGGAGGCGGTGGGTGTCGTACTGCGGCGCCGCGGCCTTTCCTGGCGACAGCTCACACCGGCCGAGGTCACAGCGGCGCTCACCAAGGGTGCGCAGCTGTGGCAGAAGGCCGTGGCCGGCCCCGAGGTGTCGGCGGTGGACGTGGCGCCGCACCTTGAGGAGGAGTTCGTCGCGAACCTCACCAACCCCGGCAAGACCCCTGATCGGATGCCGCCCGGCTGCAACGACGTGTGTCTGTGGCGGTGCCGGAAGCCGGAGTGCGGCTACGAATGGAGGGCCGTACTGAACAGCCGGGCACTTGCCGGCCGCGGCTGCAGCCAGTGCGGTCACGCACAGGTGGGCGCGGCAAACAGCAGGCCCGGTCCCGGTGAATCACTCGCCGAGGTCAACCCGACGATGGCCGCAGAACTCATCGAGGTCGTCGGCCACCCCGGCTGGACCGCGTTCGACCTGCTCCCCACGTCGAACAAGACGTGCCAGTGGCGGTGCCCCGAACCGCACTGCCGCTTCGAGTACCCCGCCCCTCCAAACCGCCGCACGGGCCAGTCGAGCGGATGCCCCCGATGCGCTCGCCGACGCACCGTTGCCGCCAGGATGCGCCCCAAGCCCGGCAAATCCCTGCAGGACGTGCACCCTGTCCTCGCCGGCGAGCTGGTCGAAGTGATCGGCGAACCGGACCTGACCGCGAAGGAGCTGAGGCCGAGCTCCGCCAAACTGTGCCGGTGGGCCTGCTCGAAGCCCGGCTGTCCGGGACGCTGGGACGCCACGCCCGATCAGCGATCCCGCCGCGGCGGCACCGGCAAACGCTGTCCGGTGTGCCATCCGCCGCGCAAGAGCCGCACCCAGCCGTGACCCCCGGCTCTCGCGCCTTCTCGCCGCGATGCCGGTCATGCCGCGTCACGTCGCCGCCCGCCCCGCTGGTCCGGCCGGCGCGGACGGGCCGCGTGTGCGCCTCCACCAGCGCCACTTGTGCTGCTCTCGCCAGCTGCGCAGCCGGTTGTCCAACGAGATCGTGTACGGATGGTGGGCGCCGAACGGCACGCCGTACGGAGGATCGAGGCGATCAACAAGGGCCACGGCGGCCTGTGCCTGATGTGTCCGCTGCCAGGCTGCGTACCAACGCCCTTTGCTTGTCGTGTAGATGCTGCCATGAGGCCTGCTGCTCGTGCAGCCACTGCCGGGTCTGGTCCTCGTCTGGTCTGCCGGGCCACCACACCGCGCCGTCGGGCAGGCCGTGGAGGTGATGGCGGGCGGCCCAGTAGTAGCGCTGCCAGTCCAGTGGCCAGGGCGGGTTCCACCAGGTGTCCAGGTCAGTGAGTTGCCGGCCGAGACGCGTGGACCGGCCAGCGGCGCGCTGACGGTGGCGCTGCAGGTTGAGCCACTTGCCCAGGGCGAACCCGTCGTGGGTGGTGGGCTGGGAGACGGCCAGGTGGCCGTAGCGGGCGGCATAGTCGTGAGCGGCCTCCAGGCCGTGGGCCACGCTGCGGCGTCGCGCGGGCCAGGCGTGGAAGCGGTCGATCTCGGCAGGTGTGAGGCCGAGCTGGGCGAGCAGTTGCTGTTGTTCCGCGGCCAGCTGGGAGTAGTCGGCGATCTGGCGGCGCAGCCACCGCTCGAGCCAGCGCGGCAGCCCCGCCAGATTGTCACCACCGCTGACGGGGCCGTGGGCGAGAGTGTGAGCACGGGCCCGGTACCAGGCCCGCTGCCAGCTGATCGGCCAGGGCGGATTCCACCACACGTCCAGCTCCGCCAGCACCCGCACGTACTCAGGCGGCAAGCCGGCAGACGCGGCGCGTAGATTCGCCAGCCATCGGCCCAGGTCGAACCCGTCCTGCGGGGCGCCGGCGTGCGGGACGGCCAGATGCCCATGCTGGGCCACATACCTGCGCGCGTGACCAAGGCCCTCCCCGAACCGCTCCTGGGATACGGCCTTCAACCCGGCGCCCTGCCCCACGCGCCGAGGCACCCACAACTCGGCCCGCCACCCCGCCGCCCCGGCGTGCCGCCGGAAGGCGACCGGGGAAGTGGTCGCCAACAGGCGCAGTCCCACCCCCACTTCGGCAGGCTGGTGGGCCGCCTGCACCCGCCACATCCCGCTGTGTGCCGAACCGGACGGCGACGGTGAGCGCAGCTCGCGGGCCAGGCCCCTCATCCATGCCTGCAGGGCGCTCGGCCTCTCCGGCCGCTCCACCTCTTTCAGCCAGCCGCGCTCCAGCCGGTCTCCGAGCGCCGTCACGAAACGGCCATGGTGCCGGGACCGGCGGACAAGCGGCCGTTCATCCGTCACCAGCAGCCGCAGGGCCGGATCCACCAATACGGCCGCCACCGCCACCACCTCGGGGAAGACAACCGCGTCCCGCGCGACCAGCCGCCACCACGCCGCTGGCCACCGCGACGCCGCCTCGATTCTGCGGCTGGTGTCAAGAGTTACCCGCTCAAGGCGCTGACCCCACACCTGCTCCCGCTGCCAGAACGCGTCCTGCTGCCACCACCCGCACACCACCGCCCGCGCCACCGCGAACACAGAACCCGGCTCCGCACCCGTGCACACCGCCCGCCGGGCCACTCGCAGCCACCGCGCCTGGGCGGCAGCCACCTCCCGGCACCCGCCCACGTCCAGATACTCCAGGTCGTGGCCATCGCCGACATCCAGCAGCCACCGTCCGTGCCGGGCACACACCCGATCCCACCGTTGCCCGTACCGCCATACCCGCTCCATCCGGCCGCTGCGCCGGGCGGCACACAGCCGACAGCCGAAAGACACCGGCCCCCATGCCTGAGCACCCACCCGCCACCGTGCCCATCCCCGATCCGCAACGGCCCGCTCACCGAAGGACGCCGGCCCGGCCGTCCACGACGGCAAAGCCCGCGCCAGATGCATGGCCGGGACCCCGGCCCACGCCGCGACCTGTGCCTGGGCCGTGACGTTCAGGAGCACCTCGCCGTCCGGACGGCGGCCGCGGCTCTCGGTGACCGGATTCACCCACTCCCACCACCCCCACGCCAGCAACTCGCCCACCTCGAGGCCATAGCAGACGGCGACACGATGCAGGAACGACCATGTCGTCTCGCCCTGTACCGGCACCGGGCCGCCCGGAGCACACCAGGCGCCGAACTCGTCTTCCTGGACGCCCATTTAGCTAGTGGGTGGGCAGGCTGCCCGCATCACTAGATCCTTACCAGGAGTGGTCTTCATGGGGGGGATTGGTGGGGGTGCCGTCCGGTTCGATGCCGTGCGGCCACAGCCGTACCCATAGGGGTTCGACGCGGTGGTGGGGGTAGGCGGCGTTTCCCCGGTCGAGTGCTTCCCGAGTGGTGCGGACTGCTCCGTCGATGTCGTGGCCTTCGTGCTGGAAGCGGGCGATGTTGGCGAGGGCTTCGGGGTGTCCGTAGGTGGCGGCGGCTTCCCAGAGATCTTCGGCGTGCTCCTTGTCCCCGGCTGCTTCGCGGCGCACTGCCAGGTCGGTCAGTGTGCTGGTGAGCCCGTACTCGGCGGCGGCTCGTGCGTAGTGTTCTGCCTGGTCGAACAGGGCTGCCTCTTCTCGCATCATGGCCAGATGGCTCAGGCAGGTCGGGGCGCCGCTGGCTGCGGCGTGGTGAGCCAGCTCAGATGCCTCGACGGGGAGTCCGGCCGATTCGTGCTGCAGCGCGATCTCGGCGAGCGCGTCCGGCTGGCAGCATTCGCCGGCCTGCAGGGCCAGGGCGGCGGCCTGCTCGTAGTCGGAGGCCTCGGCGGCGGCGAAGGCAAGATCGGCCAGTGCCCTACAAGTGAGGTGTTCTGCTGGCCAGTTGGCGTCCCCGTCGAGCAAGTCGTACTCGGGGAGCCGCACGTCTGGGTCGATGGTGGGCTCGGACCAGGGCAGTTGACGGGCGCGCTCGGTCAGAAGGCGGGCGTAGCGCAGCCGCCACCGGGCTGAGGCTGCTGATGCCAACACGCTGACATCGGTGCGCCGTGACAGGTGCCGTAAAGCTGCGTCCCAGAAGGAGGCCGGCGGGCACAGATGACTACGCGTGCGGCGGCCATGCTGCTCTATGTAGTCGACCAGCCTGAAGCAGCTGTTTTCACGATCGCTTCCTGGCATGCGGCGTGTCCGTTGCAGCAAGGATGCGTTGCCGTGGACAGGGCGTCCTGTATAGGCGAGGGCATGTTCGAACCAGTCATCGTCCAGAGACTGGAACACCGACGGGGGCAGATAGCCGGTGGCCGCTTCCTCGAGGAACGCTGCGGGAAGATCCATCCCGCATCCCAGCCGACGCGCGTCCATAGCGGCGTCGAGGAGCGCGCGGGCACCCGGGCCGGCATGGTTATACCGGTCCAGCAAGGCCGGAACACCGGCCAGGAATTGGGTGATGCGGCGGTCAGCCGCCCCTGCCAGTGCCTGCGCAAGACGCTCATCCGTTTCCGCAGCGCTGCGCGCACCGATGAGATCTTGTTCGGTGAAGGCGTCCGGCACGCGTACCTGCCGGCCTGTCAGCAGCTGCCGGCTCTGTGCGTGCGGATCGTGCTCCGGCGTGGCCGGTAGGGAGGTCAGCTGGTCCCAATGCACAGGCCACAAAGTGCCAACAACAAGGATTGGGGCGCGGTCGGTGTCGGTCAGTATGGTCCGAAGGGCCGCGGCGATCGGCTCTCCGACCTGGGGCGGGGCCAGGTAGTGCTGCGCTTCGTTCAGCCAGACAACGGTTTTTGGCCCCACCATAGGCAGACCGACCAGGGCCGCCTCGGCTCGGGTGGGGGCGAAAGGGTGCCATAGCCGCCAGCCGTCGGCTGCCAGAACCTGGATGGCTTCCCAGCACGCACGGGTCTTGCCGGTAGAGGATTCGCCCACCAGCATGCACAGTTGGCTCCTGCCCTCTCGTGCGGCGTCCACGATGCGCTGCAGTTGGACGTCATGCTCGCGCCGTACGTAGGCGGGTAACTCATCGCTTTCGGCGGCGACATGGATTGCATGATGCACTTCCAGGTCGAGCGGATGACAGGCGCTGATGAGGCGAGTGGCGAGCGCCTCCTGACCCGTGTCAGGGCCCGGTTGGGGGGACGGCAAGACATACACATGTGTGACTGCGTTGCGATCGCCGGTGATGACCGCGCCGATGCCTCCGCCCGCAGCCACAGAGTCCTTGCTCGCCTGTACCCGGCTGCCCGCTGCCGGAGGTATGTCATCATCGCCGTCCTGTGTGCCGTGGTCACGGCGGCCCCACACGGGGGTCACGTACGGTTCCCGTCCCCGGTGATGGCTTCATCAATGTCTCCCGCGGCAGCTGTGCTACCCGCTCCCGCGGCACGAACGCTCCCGCTCACAGGCGGATTGCGGCGCGACGCCGTCGTGTGTCGCGTTACCTCGTTGTGATGGCCCACGATGACTCGCCCCACGTGTCCGCCTGACGCCACGGCTCCATCATGGGCCTCGACCGAGAGGCGTCCGGACCCCGCGAGCGCCCACACCGAGAGCCCCAAGCCCACGAGCCCGGCGATCGCCCCCATGACGCTGCCAAGCCGGTCCGCAGCCGCCAGATCCACGAAGATGGCGACTGCCACCAAACACAACGCCGCCGTGCCGCATACGGCCGCGCACGCAACGAGCGCGTATCTACTCCATCCCTGCATAGGACTATCAAACCCGGTTTGAGAGTTGATGTCCGCGAAACGCTCCTTCCCAACCTCCCTTGCTGTACCCGGAAGTTAGGGGGCAGACGAGTTGCGAGCGGAACTTTGGTGGTGCCGACGGTGTTTCGCGTTGCACTGCAAGCGGGTGCCTTAACCGGCCGGGGAATCCGTCCGCAGCGACGATGGTGTAGCCGCCGCGCCGCACATCGCCCTCGTCGGCGACGAAGCGGACCGTGGTCTGCCTACCGTCGCCCAGGTCGCAGGCCACGGTCGTCGCGGTCAGGCTCCGTTCGCCGAACAGCTCGCGCAGACTCGGGCCGCGTTCCGTCGTGATGAGCGGATTGCGCTGCTCGTCGCCCACGAAGACCTGCAGCCGAGTGCGGTCCGGAACCTGCTCGGTGAGCTGGTCGAGGAGCGGGCCCCGGTCCTCCTCGCCGACGAGGATCGTGAGGCTGCGCTGAGCTATGTGCCAGCCGCGGGTACGGCACTCTCGGCAGTGCTGTTGGCACGGCCCGCAGTCCGGCAGGATGATTCAACCAGCCTGCACGTGCGGCCGCCTACCAGCATGGTGTCCTTTCACGTGCGGGCTAAAGTGGGGCCACCGGACGGAGGTTGCGTTGATGGGGAAGGTCTCACACAACGCTGCTCCGAGTGCACTGGGTTATCAGCATCAGACATGGTGGGCGTTGCTTGAGCTGCTGCGCCTGGGGCACAGTCGGCCGGACGCGGCGATCTCACTGGAGCTGTTCGACGACATCGCCTGGGAACACGGCGGCACAGCAACCGAGTTGCTGCAAATCAAGCATCACCAGAATGGCCAGCGCACCCTCACTGATGCTTCCGTCGATGTCTGGTCCACTTTGAAGGTGTGGATGGACACGGCTGTTCCGGCCGACTCCGAGGGTCCCGAGCTGATGCTCGTTACCACCCAAGTGGCCCGGCCGGGGACGGCCATTGCTGCCTTGCGTCTCGAAACCCGCGACGACGACTTCGCGCTGAGCGGGCTTGAGATGGCTGCGCTGGAGAGAGCCTCGGGCCGCACCCAGGAGGCACGTGAGCAGTTCCTTGCGTTGGGGCCAGCCGACCAGCAGGCGTTCATCTCGCGGATCCAGGTCATCGACGGCTCACCCCACATCGACGATGTGCCCGGGCTTGTGCGGGCGCAACTTCACTGGGCCTTGCCGACCGGGCACGAAGACGCCTTCTTGGCGATGGTTTGGCGGTGGTGGGACGAGCAGGCCCTGGCCATGCTGCAGCGCCGCCAACACGGCGTAGATGCCAGCGCTGCCCACGTCGCTGTCGCCGGCATGCGGGACCAGTTCACCCGGGCGATGCTCCCCACCACGATCGAACTGGATGAGATAGATGCCCACGCCGTTGCCGCAACCTACGACAATTGCCCCTTCGTGCAGCAGATGCACTGGGTGGCCTACCCTCCACGCAACCTCCAGCGCGCGATCGTGGACTACTACCGCGCCCACACCCAGATCGTCCACTGGCTCGACCATGCCCTTCTTTCACCTGCTGAACTCACTCGGTTCGGAGAAGAACTGCTCGACGAGTGGGAGCGAGAGTTCGAGTGGATGGAGATGGAGATCGGTCCTGTCGCCGACGAAATCTCCAAGCAGCAAGCCGGTGCGAAACTCCTGCGACAGCTGATGCAGCAGGCGGGCCCCTTCCTCAGCAGGAGATATCACGACGCCTTCCTTGCCCGAGGGCAGCGGCATATCCTCGCCGACGAGGGGCGCATCGGTTGGCATGCCGACTTCCGTGCGAGACTCGAGCGTCTGCTGGTTCAGCCGTGACAACGACGCCACCGACAGGACAGAGTCACGCGCCTGCCATCGACACTGCCTTCGCGGAACGCCCGCCCATCGTCGCCGCCATGTACAACCCGGCCCTCATCGCCTGCCTCCTGTCCACCGCGGCGGACGCTTACAAGAGACAGGTCTCATCCGGGATGCCGTTGGCGCTGTCCTTCATCGTTGCTCCCCTAGCCCTGCACCGTGGCACGAGAGATAGCCTCCCGACAACCACGAGCATCCACCTCAGGACGTGGATGGAACGCAATCCCCTCGTGCGTGCCGGCTTTCCCGACCGTGCGCAGGCCCTCGTCGCCCCCATCCGGCAAGGCCTCAGGTTCGCGCTGCGCCACCAAATCCTTGAACTGCGGGCCGACACCCTTGTGCCGCAAAACAGGCTGCTGCCCAAGGTCCCGGAGCACCCGGAACTGGACGACATCCTATGTATTGGTCGCCTGTTGGGACGCTGGTTGGCCAAGAACGACACCGCGACTGTGTTCGCGCTCATGGGCGTGGCACCCTGACCCCGTGCAGCTCCTCGCCATCGCTCTCTACAGCACGGACGGCCGCCGCCGGGTCCTCGACTTCAAACCGGGCGCCCTCAACGTAATCACCGGTGAGTCCCAAACTGGTAAAAGCGCCCTGCTCGACATCTTCGAGTACCTCACGGGACGCGACACGCTCCAACTGCCCGTGGGACCCATCATCGACTCAGTGTCCTGGTATGCGGCCCTGTTTCAACTGGACGGCACCCGCGCCTTCGTGGCGAGGCCAGCCCCCGAGCCCTCGAAGACCAGAAGCACCCGCGCCATGCTGATCTTCGGAACTCACCTGAGCCTCCTCAACTTTGATCAACTTGCGGTGAACACGGACGGCAGGACGCTGCGCCGACAGCTCGGCCAGCACATCGGAATCACCGAGAACCGCCATCAGTCGCCCACCGACCGAGCCGATCGGGCGATCGAAGCTCACCTCGGGCACGCGACGCTCCTGTGCCTGCAAGGGCAGTCAGACATCGCATCCAAAGATCGGCTCTTCCACCGGCAAGGCGAACCGTATGTGGCAGAGGCGCTCAAGGCCACCCTGCCCTATTTCCTCGGCGCGGTGACCTACGACCAAGCACGCAAGCTCGCCCAGCTGGCCGCCGCCCGAGACCAACTGGCTGAGACGGAAAGCAACTACGCGCAGGCCCGCCAGGCAAATGACGCAGCCGGAACAACCCTCTCAGCTCTGTGGCATGAGGCGCACGTACTGGGCATGGTCCCGCCCCAGGCACCGCCCGATCGTACGGCCGTGTTCGAAGCACTCGCCACCGCAGTCGCGTCGGCGTCGGAACCTGAGCCAGACGACATCGGGCACGGGCAGCGCGTCGCAGAGCTCCAACGAGAGTGCAACCGGCTGCGCGATCGTCTGCGGGCCCTTGCTGCAGACCGCCAAACCCTGCTCTCCGAAAGCGTGGCAGCCAGCGAGTTCACCGTGTCCGCTCGCATCCCCAGAGACCGGCTCGCCAGCCTGACACTGCTGGCCCCGCTCGAGGACAGCACGGCGGACCGGCCCCACAGAGACGAGTCCGCCTGCCCCCTGTGTGGCTCTACGCTGCCCGCACCCGACCCCACCGTTGCCGCCTTGAGGCACAGCTTGCACCGTCTGTCCGAACAGCTCGACGGAATGGAGGCAACACGCCCGGCCAGACACGCGGCACTCGAGGCCGTCGGCCAACGGGTTGCTCAGCTTCGCCGCCAACTCCTCGCCACAGAAGGGGCCCTGCAGGCACTGACAGCAGGCCAGGAAGCTTCAGCGAGCCTCTCTCAACAGGCTCAGGCTGACTTCGCTCGCGGCCGGATCCACGGCGTCCTGAGCACCTTGCACCACACGGCCGAGACCGAACTGGCGCGTCTGCGCCGCCTGCAGGAGACCGCCGCAACCAGGGTGCGAGCACTCGAGGAAGAACTGGATCCGGAAAAGGAACGGGAACGACTCAATGCCAGCCTTGTTCCCGTCGGACAGGACATCTCCCTGTGGGCTCATCAACTCCGGCTGGAACATCGGGGCGGAAGCACTCGACTGGACCTCGATGAGCTGACCCTCTTTGTCGGTACCTTCGCAGGTCCAATCCCCTTGTCCCGCATCGGGAGCGGCGCGAACTGGGTCGGCTACCACGTTCTGACCCACTTGGCACTGCACCGGTACTTCGTCCGCCATAGCCGGCCCGTCCCGCGCATCCTCATCCTGGATCAGCCCACCCAGGCCTGGTATCAATCGGACGCGACGAGCGAGACCACCGACGACACCGACCGCGCAGCTACTGAACGACTCTTCCACCTGATCAACGAGATCGTGTGCGACCTGGCGCCGGCTCTGCAGGTCATCGTCTGCGACCACATCAACCTGCCCGATCCGTGGTTTCAACAGGCCGTTGTCCAGAACTGGCGAGCTGGCGACAAACTCATCCCCGAAGACTGGGTGGACATCACTGACCAGCCAAGGACGTGATCCCGGCGCAGGCGTCGGAAACCGGACGATCTGCGACGGAAGGGCCTTGAGCCGGCAATCGCCGAAGCGGTGGATCCAACGTCAGGGGGGAGTGGCCGCATCCGCTTGCGCGCATCGATCTGGAGTTCCAGGGCCTCAGACGATGCGGAGGCTGTTTGCTCACGCGGCACTGTCACTCGCGTCAGGATGATGGGCGACGGCGGTGGTCCGCGCGCCGCTGCGGCGTGATGGGCACGGCTGCTTCCTGCCTCAGAGCGGGCGAGGCGCGAAGTGAACTCCAGGACCTGCCCGCGCACTTAGAACCACCGTGTCACGATGTGGAGAAGGCGCGGACGACTCCGCGCCGGTCGGTGACATACAAAGCCTCGTTTGTCGTGGCTGGTTCTCCCTGGATTTCAGGATCCCAGGTGAGCTCGTCCGACCACAGACGTCTGCCCGTCTGGAGGTCGCAGGCCAGCACGCCGGCCCGGTGGCCGATGTACACCGCGCTACCGAGCACGAACGGCTGCCCCATGGCCAGGCCAGGCAGGCGCCTGAACCATCTGGGAGTGCCGGCCCTGGCGTCGAACCCGGCGAGGGCACGACCCATGTTCACCACGATGGTGCCGTCTGCCACCGCGGGTGAGGCGTTGAGGGGAGCGGTGGTGTCGATGCGCTGGTAGGCGCCATCGGAGCGGGATATTCGGTACAAGCCTCCTCGGCGGCCGGAGACGTACAGGCAGTTGCCGGAAACGACGGCTGCCGACGGCACCGGCGCAGGCAGCGGAGATCTCCACAGAGGCCTGCCGGTGCTCAACTCGAGAGCTACCAGAACACTGCTGCTGTCATCGGGGCGCTCCACGACATACAGCACGTCATCGGTGAGCGTCCATGCCGGTGACAAGTCGACCTCGGCCCCGTGGCGCCACTTTTCCGTGCCGTCCCTGGTGCCCAGGGCCACCACTTCACGGGCACCCGCCCCTGCCACCTGGCTGTCGGGCGGCGTGCCGCGCAAGGTGACCACCGTGTCGGCAGCGACGAGGAGGGGGGCCACGAGCCGTTCACGACCTGGCGCAGAGGCCCAGCGAATGGTGCCGCTCCGGGTGTCCAGGGCGAAGATCCTGCCCTCCTCGTCAGGAATGTAGAGCGTCTTCGAAGCGCAGACGGCGAGGTCATCGCGCACCCGCAGGGGCTGTTCCCAGCGTGTGCGCCCGGACCCGAGCGTCAGGGCGCGCAGGCGGCCCGCTGCCGCGGAGAGGTAGACGGCGTCGTCACCCAACGGGCTGAGGCGGTCGAAGGCGGTCCTGCCCGACCAGGCCTCGGCGCCCGACCCAGCATCGAGGACACGGATGAGGTGGCGGTGGCGCACCACCACGTACCCGTCAGCGACCTGCGGCTGCCGGGTGTGGGGTGCTGCCGTGGCCTTCACCCACTGCAGCACCGGTGGATGCAACGCGGCTGCCTGCCGTCGTCGGCCGGATTGCGGTTGCGACGAAGGCGCTGGCGAACCGCCTTCTGCGAGGAGCTTCTCTGGGGTGTCGGTGAACTCCTCGATGTGTGTGACGAACGCGTCGATCGACGCGGCGCACAGCTCGTTCTCCCGGGGGATTGGCACCCAACGGGGGGCCGTGGCCGACGCGTTGAGGTACAGCGTGAGGTTGATCCAGAACATGCGCTGCTCGTCGACGTCGTAGACCACTCCGATCACAGGGACCTTGCTTGACCGCCAGTCCGTGAAGTGATGCCCGACATCGATCGCGTAGCCGCGTGCACGTTTGTACTTCTTGCCCGTCTTGACCTGCGCGGTGAAGGAGTAGCCCGTTCTCTTCCGCTGCCGGGTCAGCATCACGAAGCAGTCCTCGCCGTGATCAGTGCCGCCGGCGATCTCTTGCACCAAATGATCGTGTTCATCGAGGAACGACCTCAGCGCATTGACCCCAGCCCGCTCAATGCGCCGGTTCGGGGGGACGGTTGCCATGTGCTTCCCTCGGTTATTGCCGGTATCGCGTCGGCCCGGGGCCGTGGCTATCTCGCGCTGCCGCCGTGCTGGTCGATCCAGTCCTGCGGGATGAGAGCGTCACCGTCACGCCAGTTGTAGCGCACGCGGTCCTGGAACCAGGGCTCGGGCAGGTTCGCGTGGTCACTGACGATGATCTGGAAGCCGCCCCCGAGCCCGTCGACCACATCCCGCATCAGCTCGAACAGGCGCAGGACAGCTTCCCGGTCGGCGTCCTGCGTAGGGACGTCCCGCATGCCCGACTGCTTGGCGACATCGGAGGGGTAGTAAGGCTGCGTGGGCTGGTCCAGCATGAGCAGACGCGGCACCGGCCGGCCGTGCACGGCGAAGTACTGGTGCAGGGCCAGGTGTGCCACCAGGTGGTAGCCCACCCAGTTCTTTCCGCTGCCGATCCGCATCAGCTCGGCCACGCCCTCGTCGGAGTCCGTCACCACGGTCAGCCGCTTGAGATCGAGGCGCACATGCCGGGTGCCGTGTTCCAGCTTGAGCCGGTCGGCCCACTGCGTCATGTCGCTGCTGATGTAGTTCAGGCTGTGGGAGAGACGGTCCTCGACCTCCTGCGGGTCCAGCTCCGCCTCCAGCCCGGCAACCACCTGCTCGGCGAGCGTGATCTGGGAGCGCAGTCTCGCCAGGTCGCCGCCCGGGCCGGCCTGGTCGAGCTGGGCCAGGTAGGTGTCGATGCGGCCCCGGGTGTAGGCCTGCTCCTCGGCCCTGCTCTGCAGCCCGCGGCGGGCGGTTTCCGCCTCCGAGAGGGCCGACAGGGCGCCCTCGACGCCCCGCAGTTGCTGGCGCAGCTGGTCCGTCTCCTGCTGCAGTTGGCGCAGCGCGCGTTCGCGGCCCGGGCGGGTGGTGCGCACCGCATCAAGCTGTCCGCGCAGGTCGTCCAGGGTGGCCAGCATGGCGTCGATCTGCGGGTCGGGCTCGCTCAGCTCGCTGCCGCAGGCCGGGCACGCCCGCGGGTCGTGTCCGACGCCGTCCAGCGGTGGGGCAGCCAACTGAACGGAGCCGAGCCGGGAGACGCCGCGACGCAGGGCCGATGTGAAACCGTTCTCGTGGCGCTCCTGGTCGGCCAGGAGCTGCCGCTGATCGGCGATGTCGCGCAGGTTGCGCCGCAGCCGGTCGCGTACCTGCTGCAGTTCCAGCTCCCGGCGCCGCTGCTCCTCATCCCGCATCGGGGTGGGCAGGCTTGCTGTGGTGGCCGCACGGCGCAGCGCCTCGATGGCGCCGGCGCGGTCGGCTACGACCTCCACAGCGCCCGCTTCGGGCA
Organism: Streptomyces sp. F001; assembly: GCF_004187715.1. Taxonomy (GTDB): domain Bacteria; phylum Actinomycetota; class Actinomycetes; order Streptomycetales; family Streptomycetaceae; genus Streptomyces; species Streptomyces flavusporus. The sequence continues at coordinate 1,177,928 of NZ_QZWF01000002.1, forward strand.
GCAGCCCGCGTGTCTCTGCCTCCCGTAGGAGTGTCTGGAGGGTGACGTCCACGTCCTGGTTGAGTGCTTCGGCCGCCTTCAGCTCGCCCTGCAGCCGACGCAGCGCGCGGCGGGCGTTGGTCAACTGCTGCTGCATGGCGGCCTGGTCCTCGGCCACCGCACCGAGGAAGTAGGGGAGCGTGGTGCGCAGGGCGGTACGGATGCCGTCCTCGGCCTGCTGGTGAAATAGCCAGCGCCGGTGCGAGACCTCGTCCTGGTTTTGCAGGCACAGCAGCGCGGCGTGCCCCAGGTGCGCGGTCAGCGGCCCGCTGCTCGGCCCGCCCGTGCCTTCAACGGCCGTGTCCCCGATGCCGATCCGGCCACCGAGCTGTTCGCGCACCATGGTGGAGTCAGCATTGACCCGCAGCTGTTCGAAGTCCAGCGGCTCAAGGTCGGCGCCCAGCTCCAGCATCGCGTTGGTCACCGACTTGCGGCCGGGCGCAGGGGCTTTGCGGGCCACGAACGCCCGGGTGTCCGGCAGCTGGAACAGGGCCGCATACCAGGAAACGGTCCGGCTGATCGGCCCGATGGGCAGCGTCACCTCGTCACGGCCCATGCAGAAGTCCACGATGTCCAGCAGCGCGCTCTTGCCGGTCTGCGAGGTACCGGTGACGATGTTCAGCTCACCCAGACGAAAGTCCAGGACCCGCTTCTCGCCGCTCTTGCTGTAAAGGATGATCGACCGCAGCTGCACGCCGCTTAGGGTCTCACACCCAGCAACGCGAAGACCGTAGAAGGCCGTTCGGTGCGCGCGGTCCACCGGCCAACCAGCTGGGCCTTGCGCACCAGCTCTCCCAGCTCACCCTCCAGCCTGGACACACCGCGCACCGTGCCGCGCACCCGGCCCTCCTGCAGTTCCAGCAGCCCGTGCCGCAGCCCGAAGCGCAGCCCCTCCCGCACCGCCGGAGCCAGAGAGACCACACGCTGCGGCAGGCTGGCCACCAGCACCGGATTGCGCGCCACCCACGACGACAGATGCGTGGACACCGCCGCGGGCAGCGCCCGCCGGGTAGGCCCGTGCAACACCAGCGACGGGGTCAGCGTGACCAGCGGCCACACCATCAACTCGCCGCCGCTCTCGCGTTCGTAGGCGGCCGCCGACGCTGCCTGGACCGTGGCCAGCAAGGCAGGATTGAGGAACACCGCGGCCGCCCCGGACCGCTGCTGCCAGCTAGCCACGCGCAACCCTGGGCAGGTTCAGATTCTGCACGCGTTCCTCGAAGTCGGGATGCCAGCCGATACGGCCGCGGTCGGCCAGTTCGTGGTGCTTGCCCCGGGCGAAGAACGGCTCGTCGTAGCGCTCCCGAACCCGGTACTTGGTCTGGTCAAGAGCCCACCGCAAGAGCGTGGCTCCCGCCTTCTTGCGCTCCTGCTCCGTCGCGTCCTCGCCGAGGTCGTCGAGCATCCAGTCGAACTCGCGCCCCCACTCGTCTTTCAAGTTGTCCTCGAACCGTTCCAGTTCCTCGATCCCCACCAGATCGTCCTCGAGCCACAACACCGTCTGGGTGTAGGCCCGGTAGTAGTCCACCATCGCCTTGTCCAGCTGTCGAGCCGCCCCCACCCACCGCAACTGGTGCAGGAAACAGGCATCCGCCAGCTCGCTGCGCGCCTCGTCGGTGAACGCGTCGCGCTCCACCAGAGTGGGCAGCCGGTCGGAGGTGTAGTCGTCCCTGATCCGGCTGATCTGATGCACCAGCCGGTCCACCGACACACTCGTCATCCGCTTCCGCAGCATCGCCACCGTCTGCTCGTGCCACCAGGCCCACAACTGGCGCATGAAGGAGTCCTCATGCCCCTGGGGCAGCGTGGTGCGCAGCTTGCCGCGTACCGCGCGGTCGATGTCATCGATGGTGATTACGGAGTCGATGACGCGCATCCGGCTGACGAACACCGCCCGCTCCGCCATCGGCAGCTTCAAGAAGGCATCCCGCGTCGCGGCGGAATCCTTCGCCTTCGACTCGGCGGCTGCCGCATTGAGCAGGCGCAATGCCACATCCGCGCCCTCCCCGCCAAATCGCAGGGCAGCCATCGCCGAACCCGGACGTGCCTGCTGCGTGGTCACCAGCGTCAGCCAGGGCCCTTCCGCGTCCCCCGGCACATGGGTGTCCATCCAGGACTGGATGGTGCGCCACACGTCGTCGTCCTTGTCGCCGAGCGTGCGCGCCGTCTTGAGGTGGTGCTTGACCTGCAGCAGGTCGACGGCCTTGCCATCCTCGTCCCAGGCCACGTCGTCGTGCAACTCCAGGCTGATGGCCCCGTCGGGCCGCTCCTCCTGCCCCCGCAGCAGTTCCAGCAGAGCCCATTGCGACTGAAACAGGTAGCCCAGGGCAGAGGAAGAAGCCTCGTGAACGGCGGACGTCATGCCTCAGTCTCCCGACGCGTCGGGCACGGTGTCCACCGCGCCACACCCATACTTGAACATTAGTTCTATTATTGAGATTGCAGGCGGCCCTGCAACCACCGCCCCACCGCCACGCTCGGGCATCACGCGCAGCTAACGCTGCGTGAAAACACCTGGCAATTATTCCGCTTGCCCGAGCCAGGCAGTCAACTCTCCACCCCGGCACAGAGTTGACGCGCCGTCATCGCGGCATGGACGCGCCACGTCCGGTGCTGCGGCGACGTCTGCCGCGCTGCGCGCACGTGTCGCCGTCTGCCGGATCGCGTGAATGCTCGACCATCACACGAAGTAGCGATAGGGCGATCACATCCACTGCTCTTCGTCTCATCGGTCGTTGCCCTGGGGGAGGGATTCCGCCGGCCACACGGGTCGGTGATCTCCGTGACGAAGCAGGGGGCATCCATGGGGCGTACGAAGAAGAACAAGCCGCGCCACAAGCTGCGCGGACTGCACGACGCCAGCCAGCGCCGCACCGCCAGGACGCGCGCGGCGCAGATCGCCTGGACGCCGCTGAAGCAGGCGTGCGGCTGCGTGGTCGACTGGGGATGGAGCAGCCAGACCGCCGACCCGATGACGTTCATGGAGTGGTGCCCCAGCCGTCTGACCGTGTCCTGCCCCTGGCACGCTGATCCCTTGGCCGGGGCCTCCGGCACCGATCTGCCCGATGAACTGGTCGTCCAGCCGCACGGCACCAGCGTGCTGCTGCACGCGCGCAAGGCCGCCGCCGACCGCCACGAGCTCGGTGGCGAACTCGCCACCCGCCTCGCCCATGTGCTGGAGACCGCCGGCCGGGGAGAGCAGGCACTCCTGGACGATGCGCCGGCCGGATTCCGCAGCTGGCTGATCGCCAACACCGCCGACCCCGCCCAGGCCTGGCTCGAGCACGAGCTGTGCGAGATCATCCTCAACCAGGGCCGCTGTGCCCTGCCGCGGGAACTGCTCGAGCACCTGCCCGAACAGCTCCTGACTCCTTCCTCCGAGAGCCTCCAGCCGGAGAGCGCGGCGTGCAACATCTGCTCCTTCTCCGCCGCCAACGGCGGCATCCTGTGCGCCTGCGGCCACGACTGGTCGTGCCACCCCGGCGAAGTACGGCAGGGCGAGCCGTGCTCGCACTGCGCCTGCACCAACATGCAGCACGTCTGAGTTCCCGCACGCGCCCCGCAAAGGACCAGCCCAGTGAACGCCCTTGTCCTGCCTGCCTCCTGTCCCCCCGCGGCCGACCCCGGCCCACCCCGCGCGGTGTCCGTGTGGGAGCTCCTCCACGAGGCCCTGCACGCGCCCGCACACCCCTGCCAGGGCGGCACCATGACCTACACCTCCAGCCTGCTGGGTGCCCCGGTGGCCCGCGACAGCCTCCTCGGCCTGGCCGACCTGCTGGCCGCCTCTGGCAGCGACCTCGAAGACAGGTGCCTGTGCCTGGAAGGCCACGGGAAGGAGGGCGCCGTCCTGGCCGAGACCACGCGGCGCGCCCGGCGCTTCCGGCTGGGCCAGGGCTACCGCACCGGGGTGTACCAGCTGTGCCAGCAGCCCGGATGCCGCCTCGAACTCGACCGGCACCGCACCCTGTGCGATGTGCATATGAAGGCCGCGGGTGTACCGGCCGTCGAGGAACAGACCCGCCTGGTCGCCCAGGGCCTGAAGGCGGACCGTGCGGACGCGGACGACGACGGCAGTGCGTCGATGCGGCAGCTGATGAAGGCCGCACTCGACGTCGGCATCCCGGCCGCAGCGCACGCCCGCTACTTCGCCGAGCGGCTCAACCTGCCCGACACCGACAGCGAGGACGACTGGGACTACGACGACTACGAGTTCGCGATCAGGGAGGATGAGGTGCGGCTGCTGCGCTACGGCGCAGGCCAGCCCCGACTGGAGCTGGCCCCGGCAGGCCGTGGCGCCGCCCGCCCGGTCGGTCCCCTTGATCCCCTGCAACTTCCCGGCTCCCCAGAGCACTTGAGGCTCGACTTCGCGTGCATGACCGACGGGCTGCCGCCCCATCTGCCCGACGACCTCCAGTACTGGCGGGTGCGTGTGCTCCACCGGGTGCAGGAGGCCGTCCCGCACCCGGAACACGACCTGGGGCAGATCGGTCGGCTGACCCTGGCAAGGACGGGCTGGCAGCAGGACCCCTCGCTGCTGCACGACATCGCTGATACGCACGTCGATGCCAGCGCTATCGCGAGGGCCGCCCAAGAGGCCGCCGACGACCCGGACAGCCCGATCCACCGGCTGGGCGTCGGCAAGCACGGTGACCTGCTGCTCCTGCTCAACGTGGAGTTGGACCCGGCGTGGCGGGGCTTCGGACTCGGCGCCCTCCTCACCCGCCAGGCACTGCACGTCCTCGGCCAGGGAAGCCGGCTGATCGCCACCGGCGTTGAGGACATGGACTCGCCGGCCGGCCACCTGGTGCGCACCGCAGGGTTCCATCCGGTCGGCCCCCGCCTGGCCGTGCTCGACCAGTCCAGCCAGGACCAGCAGGCGGTGCGGCTGCGGACGCTCCACCGCGACCTTGTGATTTCCCTGGCCAACCCGGAGCGCGACCGGTCGGCGCCCTTCTGATCCGCTGGTGAGCGCAGCGCCGGGCAGGCCGGATGGCCTGCCCGGCGGCGGCCGTTCGCGTACCGCAGCGAATGCGGGCGCAGTTCGGCGCTCAGTCACCAGGTCTGCAGCGGATCGTCGTCGAAGTGGCCCACCAGCTGGCTGTCGAGTAGTTCCTCGGTGATGGCCTCGATGCCGGTTTCGATGGCCTCCTGCGCGGCCTGGCAGATGAGGTAGGACAGCGGCTTCATGTAGCCGCCGGTACGGCGGTGCAGGTGGGCGGCGAGCTTGAGAAGGTCGCCGGGGCTGTGGTGGTGCAGGCGCAGGTCCTCGTCGAGGGCCTTGACGACCTGGTGGAACAGTTCGTAGTCGTCGGCGCTGTAGGGGATGGGATTGACCGCCAGGGTGGGGACGCCTCCTGCGCCGCCGTCCGGCGGTGCGGGCCGTTTGCCGCGCCTGGCCTCGTTGACGATCTCGCGGGAGCCGACCCCGCAGTAGACGAAGGAGACGTTGCATTCGGCGGCGAGGTAGCCGAAGTAGTCGAAGGCCGTCTTCAGTTCGGAGTTGTCCAGCCGGTCGATGCCGTCGACGAGGACCAGGCGGGTGCCGCGGGTCTTCATGACGTGGCAGACGGGGCCGGTCATGTCGGTGCTGCGCTGGCTGGTCTCGGGGTCTTTGGTGTGCTTGTGGCCCAGGAACTCGGCGAACGGGACCGACATGTCCAGCCTGCTGCTGGGGGCCAGCGGGGTGTTGATGTGAATGACCGGGATCCGTTTGGGGTCGGCGGGCAGCCGGTCGCGGATGATGCCCTCGTAGACGCGGCCGATCTGCCGCAGCACCGTGGTCATCCCGGTCTCGCCCGGCCCGTCGACGGCCAGGTGCAGCGGTCCCTCGCTGCGGGGACCGCCCACCAGCCACAGTCGCCGTGCGACGGCGACCGCCTTCTTCAGTGCCGGAGTCTGCACGGTACGCATGGTGGCGTGGTAGGGGATGCGTGGGTCGTCGAGCCCGAGGGGGTCTTCCGTTTGCGGGCAGGCTGCCAGATCGGGCGGGTCGATGACGCGATCGAGCTGGGCCAGCCAGCCCGAGTGGGTCGTCGGCGGCAGGAACCGGCCGGCGGTGTCAGGGGGTTTGGGGAAAGACATGACAGGCGTCCTTGGAGAACGGTGGCGGGCCGGCGCGGGGTGTCCGCGCCGGCCCCGCTCACCGGCGGGAAAGAAGAGCTAAGGCTGTTCGGCGGAGGCGGAGGCGGAGGCGGAGGCGGAGGCGGAGGCGGAGTCGTGGCCGCGGCCCTCGCCCGGCTGGGGTGCGCCCGACGGGCTGCCTGGCAGCGCGAGAGGCACGGCTGGCGCGCACAGCTGGCGCGGGTCGACGTCCATGACGGGCAGCCTGGGCACGCTGTGGTAGGCGGGGGCGGGGATGCCGCGATAGGGGTCCTGCACCGGCGCCGGGGAGACCTGCATGCCTCGCTCGACGGGGGCCAGCTCCGGCGCAGTGGTGCAGGAGGGGCCGCGGCCGGCGCACTCCAGCAGGGAGCGCACCAGCCGGGCGATGGCGGTCTCGTCGCGGGTGTGGCCGCCCTTCTCCAGGTGGGCGGCGGTGGCCTGGTCCCAGACGTGTTCGTTCCAGGCGTCGCCGATCAGCCGCTGGTAGACGAAGTCGGCTTCCGCCCAGGTGTTGTTGCGGTGGTCCTCGAGCCAGACCTTCTCCGGCTGGTGAGGGTGGTAGCGCACCGGCCATCGTTGGCCCTTGCCCGGCCAGCCGGAGCGGGCGTTGCGATAGCCGTTCAGGGCGCGGCTGTCGTAGGTGCGGTTGTTCAGGCGGATGCCCTTGTCGGTGACCTGCACCCAGGCGGTGGGCAGCAGCCGCAGCCGGTCCTCGGCGCTGAGGCGGAGGGGGACGTAGCCGCTGCTGGCGACGTGGGCGGCGAACACCTGGTTGGGGGTGCGCGGAGGCATGGACGGCAGGAACGGGTTGCGCAGTTCGCTGTGCGGGCGCTGCTGCCAGCCAAGGGCGATCCACTGCTGCAGGAAGTCGTTGATCTGGTCGATGCGCCACAGCCGCTCTTTGGTGACGTTCTTGCCGCGGTGGGTGAGGTCCTTGCCGGTGTAGCCGGGCAGGAACTGACTGAAGCCGGTTTTGAAGGAGCCGAAGGTCCGCTCGATGATCGCCTTGTGGGTGGGGGAGTTGGCGCAGGCCGGGCGCACGGAGATGCCGAGCCGGGCACAGGCGTCCATGAAGGCCCGCCCGGCGAACACCTTCCCGTTGTCCATGACGATCATCTCCGGGATGATCACCGGCCGGGCGGCCGCGCCCTCCATCCGCTCGTCGGCCTCCACCAGCTGCGCGTAGGGCAGATCGGAACCCTGCGCGGCCGCCTTGAGCGACCAGTGCGGGCGCATCGGCTGCGGGGTGCACATCTCGGCCAGCAGCAACAGGGCGTCCACGGCCTTGGTGGCCCGCCCGCCGTGACGGCGGGAGCTGGAACCGGTCTTGGTACCGCTGGACTTGGGCCGGATGACCGCGGCCAGGACCGACCGGCTGACCACGTCGATGGCCGCAGTCAACTCCAAGGACACGACGCGTCCGGTCTCGTCCAGGGCCAGCACGTCCAGCGAGGTGGTGTCGATCTGCACCTGCTCGCCCGGCGCCGTGGCCATGGCCAGCGTGAACGGCGGCTCGGGACGGTGGCTGCCGTCGCCGCGCCGGGCGGCGGCCTGCTTTCCGCAGACGATCCCGAGCCGGTCCAGCAGCCGGTAGAACGTCGCCCGGGACGGCATCAGCTTCTCCGCCTTCTTCTTGAACTTCCGCACGCATGCCCTCCTGAGCAGCTCAAACAGCCGTGACCTGGTCCCGATGGACTTCTTCTCGTGCCGCTTGTGCACCTTGCGCAGCAGCTTCACGACCTGTTCGTCGACGCGGCCGTGCCGGCTTGGGCCGCGCACCCGCCGCTTGTCGACCAGCCCCCACACGCCCTGCTCCAGCCAGGCCAGCCGCTTGCGTTCCACCGTGGCCGCCGACACCTGGTGATGCGCGGCGCGCAGTTCGGCGGCCTTGGTCGCATACCGGTCGCGCAAGGTGGTGCGCCCGGGGTCGTAGCAGGGGCGCGGAGCAGTGCCCGGGGCGGCGAATCCGGGCAGTCCCGTGTGCACTTCCAGCACATGGTCGAGCCAGAAGTCGACCTCCTTGCGGGCCTCCTTCGACAGCCCCTCCAACAGGTCCGCGCCGCCCAGGGGCCGGCGCTCGGACACCGACGGCGGGGCGGGGCCGTCGTCGGCGTCCGGCGTGTCCGGCCCGTCCAGCACGCGGAAGCCAGGGGAGCGGTGCAGCTCGTCCAGCAGCACGACGGCGTCCTCGCCGTCGGCCTTCCGGCTGAGCAGGTGCACTCTGCTGCCCTGCAGCGCCACCACCAGATACGTCTCGCCGCGCCAGCGCACGGCGCTGCCCACCGTCACGACCTCCGGCCTGGCCGGTGCGTGCACCGCCATCAGCGCACCCCCTGCGGCGACCACACCAGCGAGCGGGCCGGCACGAACGGGCTGCTCCAGTCGATGAGCAGCTCGCGCATCCAGACCAGATGCAACGCCCGGGCTACTGTGGCCAGTTCGGGCAGGGCACTGGCCTTGACTCCGTCGGTGAACGGGCGCGGGCTGGCGAACACCTGGTGCAGGACGCGCGCGGTGTCCGCATCCGCCAGTCGCGCATGCCGGTAGCGGGCCAGCCGCTGCCGATTCGCGGCTGCGGCCGTGTCATCCGCGCCCGGATGCACCCGCACGTCCCAGCCGGCCTGCTCGCCAGCCGCCTCCAGGAGCCTGGAGGCCTCCTCCCAGCCGCCCGCGGCCCGCTCCGATGTCCGGCACACCAGCAGCCGCGCCCGCCCGTCGGCCAGCCGGGCGAAGAAATCTGGCACGTACCCCTCCGCGCTGCCCGCCCAGGCCAGCCGTACCGGCCAGCTGGTGAACGACACCACCTGCGGATCGAACTCCAAGGACAGCGCCGCCTCCAGCGCGCCGAGGGTGGCGCAGCCCGTGAGCCGGGCCTGCCCCGCCGGCCGCCACCATGTGGCGATCGCCCGCCGACCCCGATACCGCATCGGTCTCCACACCTCGGCCCGCTCCTCCAGCCGCTCCTGACGTACCTGGCTCACGGGCTTTTCCAGCAGCCGCCCAGCGGGAGACAGGAACTGCGCCCACACCACCTCAGCCACGACACCACCTCTCACGACAGCGAAAGCACGGACGTCGCCCGTGTGATCGATCCGGGCGATGCCGATCACCGTGGCCGCCCGCTGCGCGCGAGGAAAGCGATCCAGGTCGAACACCCTCGAACGAGCGAGCGCGCGCCGCGCCCGCGCGCCGTTCGATCACACGGGCGAAGCGGCCGTTGTGCCAGGTGAACCAGCATTGAGGAGGCAGGCAAAAGGGGGCGCAGGACAACACTCGGTGCGCGCCCACTCGAACGGAGCAGATTTCCGGCCCACTTCCGCGGCATCTGTGCAGGTCGACGGCCAACGGAACGTTCTTGCGTGTGATGCATGAGCTTTGCGGATTCCTGCATGCTGCGCTGCCAAGCGCATCAGCCGACCGGCAGCGCCGCACCCAGAACCAAGCACCAGTGGGGGAGCCGATCCAACGTGGACGGACTGTTCGACTTCGACGCCATCCCAGAGCCAGGACCGCCACCCGGCGGCCTGCCCGTGCCGGCGCAACGGCGCGGACTGCGCCGTCAGTCCGGACTCTCCCAGCACCAGATCGCCGACGCCTGCGGCGTGAGCGAGGACACCGTCCGCGCATGGGAGCAGGGCAGCACCACGCCGCGCGGCGACACCGCGGCCATCTATGGCCACCTGCTGGCCGCCCTGGAGGCACGGCAGCAGGGCACTGCTGTGCCGGAGCCCCCGCCGGCCCAGACACCCGACTGGGCCGCGCTGGGCGTCCTCCGCCACGAGATCCCCACCCGGGCGGCAGCTCACGCCCGGGCTGGCCACAGCCCGGCGCCACACCCACACCTCCGGTCTCGCGCGGCCACCCCAGCACTGGCACCCGTGCCCTCACCTGACACCGACCGGGCCCTGACGCCCCCGCGCGCCTCCCGGACGGGCCCTGCACAGCCCGCGGCCGGCGGTCCCGCGCTGTCGGCACAGCGGCCGCTCGAGGCCTACTCCACGGTGCGGCTGGCCTATCCGCCGATCAAGGCCAGGGGCATGTCCGACGGCCCCCTGGCCGTCCTCGAGGCCGGCCCGTCGGGGCTGATCGCCCATCTCGCCGACGGCCGCACCCGGACGTGCCCCGCCGACGACCTGCACGGGCTGCTGGCCTGGGCCGTGAACACCCCGCTCGGCGCGGCCCCTGTGCGCCGCGAAGCCCTGCCGCCCGGCCCTCTGCTGGTGCTCACCTCCACCGCCCGAGCCCATTTGGCGCTGCCCGCCAGCCTGCCCGACCTGCCCGCACGGCATCCGCGCAGCGACCACCCGCTGCTGCAGCAGGCTCGCGCGATTGGCTGGCAGACCGACGCCGACGGCCTGGGTCCCTGGACGCGGCTGCATCCCAGCGTCGGTGATCCCGCCTGCGACAGCATCCACCTCGCCGTCACCGACTGGGGCGCCCTGCACCACGACGCCTGGAACCTGCCCGAACGGCTAGCCCCCGGCGAACTCGCCGCCGCCCTGGGCCAGTACACCGCGCTCGTGCGCACCCCGCTGGGCCCCCCGGGCGCCTGCGGCCATCAGCTCATGCGCGACGTGCGCCCGCCCGCCCACCGCCACACCGCCACCGGCGCCCTTCTGACCTTGGGGGGGCGGAGCCCTGACCAGGCCGGTCGACCCGGCCCCCTGCGAGGCCCCGCCCGGTCACCAACTGCCCTCCACCGCGCGGAGAAGGACGCCCTCGCCGACACCGACATCGACTGGTGGCGGCCTCCCGCCCCCGACGAAGCCGACCGCGCCTACGTCGTGTGCCTGGCGGTGAACCTGTTCCACCTCGCCGGCATCAGAGAGATCCAGGTCGCCGACGGGCCGGCCCACCACATCGACCGCCCGCCCTTCGACCGCAAGCGGCCCGGCAGTTGGCTCGTCGACCTCTCCGCCGTCCCCTCGCACCCGATGCTGCCCCCGGCCTTCGCCGGCACCGGCCCCGCCTGGCACACCACACCGGCCGTCGCCTACGCCACGCTGCGCGTGGGCGCAGCACAGCTACCACCACCCGCCGAGGGCTGGCTGCGCCCCGGCCCGACCAGCCCTTACCTGGCCCCCTGGTACGACCACCTGCGCCTGGCCCGCCTGGCCGTCCTGGAACGCCTCGGCATCACCGCCACCATGGGCACCCCCGACCTCCTGGCCGCCGTGGCCGACCTGCCCCAGGCCGACCCCCTGCAACGGGCCCTGCTGCACGCCGTGCACGCCACCGGCGAGGACGCCCTGGCCGCTCTGGCCCAGGCGCCCGCCCGGCCCGACCAGGCCGCGCTGACCGCGTGGCCCACCCCGAAGCAGCCCACTTGGCGTCCCGACCTGCGCGCCGCAGCCGTCGCCAACGCCCGCGCTAACCTCCACCGCAAGCTCGCCCGCACCTCCCGCAGCGGCTACTGGCCCCTCGCGGTCGTCGGCGGCCACATCGTGTATGCCACCCGCACCCCGCACCTGACCGAGATCACCGACACCCCTGGCAGCGACTTCAGGATCGGCATCTCGCCCGGCCACGTCCTTCCCGTCGCGGTGCGCCCGCTGCACTGGTACACGGCCCGCTGCGCCGAGGGCACGAACCCCGCCCAGCTGCTGAAGGACACCTGCCCGTCATGGTGAATGCCCAGCCCGCCCGCGGCGTTTGCTGCCCGCCCCGGGCGGTCTCCTCCTTTTCACTCCGCGGCGGTCACCGGCCGGCCCATCCGCCAGTCAAGGCACGAGGCGTCCTCCAGCGCCCCTCGTTCCGGCAGGCCGTGATGCGGGTCCATCACCGGCAGGTGCCCCGTCCGGTAGCCGGGCGGCGGCGCCGGCTGGGTCAGCCGGTCCACCACCGGTGCGGTGATGCGATGCTGCAGCGTCCACTGGCGCAGCATCCGGTAGCCGCCGTGCTCCATCGGGCCGGGCATGCCCAGCCGCTCGCCCACGAAGGTGATCCAGCGTTTCGAGACCCAGCCCGGTGGACCGCCTGCGAACTCCCGGCCCCAGTGCCGCTGCCGCTCGTACACGGCCATGGCCTCGGCGACGATGACGGCCTCCGGATAGACGACCAGCGGCACCGCCCACCGCTGCCGCCCCGTGCTCAGCACAGCCTCCCGGCCGGCCCAGAGCGTTTCCGAGCCCATCTGACGGCCCTGCCACCAAGCCGCGGCCACCTGCAGCGCATCGGCCAGCAGCGCCCGCGCGTACGGTCCCACCCGCTGCTGCAGCCGCACCCGACGCCGATGCGCTCGCACCACCTCCTCAAGCCCGGCCAGAGAGACCTGGGCGGGGCCGCCGCCGGCAGAGCTGCGCAGCCACCGGCCGTGGCGCACGCACACGTGCCACGGATCGCCGCCGGCCAGCACCACCGGGGTCACGAGGTCATCGTGCCGGGTCAGGCACGCCGCGCACGGCTCGAGCGGCGTCCACTGCCCGGGCCAGGGCTCCACCCGCACCGACGGGCGGCGGCCGCCACCGGCGTCGGCGGCCAGCGTGGGCAGAGCGCGGCACAGTTCCTCCGGCGTGCGCCAGGCCATCACCGCCAGCCGCGCGGCGGCCTGTTCACCAAGGAACACCTCCTGCGCCCACGGATCCAGCTCCCCGGGCGGCCGGTGTGCTCCCGCCTCCCGCAGCACCTCCTGCACGGGCAGCTCGTTGAGGTGGGCCAGCCGCCGGACGAAGGAGGCCGCCGCCTCACCCGGCACCGGCTCCACCCCCACCAGTTTCGGCACCGCCTCCGTGTCCATGCCCGCCTCCCGCGTCCCCAGCCCGGGGCCCCGCCTGGCCCCTTCACTGCGGACAACGACCAGCCCCGGTCCCGGTAACCCCCGGTAGGAGACCACCCCCACCGTGCCGCTGCTGAACACCTCCGTCGCCCACGCGCTCGACCTCGCCGACGCCCGGCACTGGACACGACAACCCCCCAAGCGCCCTGCCACACGCCTGCGCCACCTGCTGCGCCAGAGCAGCCCCGGCGTTCTGGCGCCGCGTCTGTTCGCCTATCCCCACGCCCTCACCCGGTGGGCCGAGGGCGACACCCACCCTCATCGAGCGCGAGATCTACCGCACCTGGCAGCCGGATGTCCGCCGCCGTGCGCATCAGCAGATCCTCGACCACGGCGGCTGCGTCACCGCCCAACTCCACGCTCGTTTCGCCTACACCACCCTCAGCGGCGAATTCCACGACCCCCGTCTGCTGCGTGTCATCGAGGACCTGCCCGCCCACCACGCCCGCCACCTCTTCGACGCCCGCCACCGCGATGCCGAAGAAGACGAACTGCGCCACATCCTCGCCGACGGCATCGGCGAGGCCTACTTCTTCCGCGCCCTGCCCGCCGACCAGCAGCAGGCCGCCGTGACCATCAGCGACCTGCACTTCATCCAGTTCCACTACTGAGTCAAGGAGCCCGCCTATGACCGTCATCTACGCCTTCCAAGACCGCAGCGGCAACTGGCACGGCGACCCCGACGCTCCCCTGATCGATCCCGCCGACGAGCCCGGCCGCGGAATCCTCACCTACCAGCCCGTGCCCGGAACCCCCGAAGCAACCAGCCCCTTCGCCGGACAGCGGCTCACCGTCCTGTACGGCGTTACCGACCTGGAGGCAGGCCCCGTCACCTACCAACTCGACACCGGCGGCCGTTTCCAGGCCACCTGGCACATCCACACCCTCCTTGCCTCTCCGATGGGCACCGCCCCCCTGCCCGCACCGCCTGCCACGCCGCCCGACCCCCTGCCGGCGCCCTGCCTGGAGTCCGCCTTCACCGAAGGCGGCCGCCGCTATGTCCTGACCGGCACCCGCTGCGGCAACGGACAGCTCACCCTGGAACTCACCATCAGCGGCGAGCGGGGAGAGGTCCAAGGAGAACTCTGCGGCACCGCCACCGCGGACGACCTCGCGCCCCTGGCCCGCCTCCTGGACGCCGCCTCCCGCACCCTCATCACCCCCGCCGCCATCCCGCCGCCCCGCCAGGGCGGGTGGGCACCCTTCGACAGCGCCCGGCTCGCCGCCCGCTTCCGCCAGGAACGCGACTTCGGCATCCTCGCCGCGGAGTTCGGCTGTCCCCGCGTGCCATCTACGAAGAACTCACACGCCAGGGACTGATCCGGACGCCCGGATCCGACCGCACCGCCCCCGCCAGCCGGCCCCTCTCCGACGCCATGCAGCAACGACGCCAGACCCACCCCAACTCCCACACCCGCTGGAACGACGAAGAGGAGCGGCAACTGGCCCGGCGCTGCGCCGAGGGAGTGCTGACCCCCGAACTCAGCACCGAGTTCGGCCGCAGTGAACAGGCCATCGACGCCCGGCTGCTGAAGATCGGAGCAGTCGGTCCCGCCGCGGACCAAGCCCGCCTCAACGCCCTCTGACACTTGCAAGCCTGATCAGATATCTGATCAGGCTTGCAATGCGGGGTGGATGCCGCTAGCGTCCTGTTGCGGCACCACACACAGGCGGGGAGGCGGACATGGCCGTGCTGCTGACCACGGGGCAGGCCGCCGCCGAACTGGACTGCGCCATCACCACCCTGCGCCGCCTCATCCGCGCCGACGTCCTGCCCGGCCTCTCCCACCGTGGCGTCCGCGTCATGATCCCTCTCGACGTCGTCCAGGCCCTCCAGCAGCGCCCGCACGCCCCGCTGCACCGCCTCGACGCCCAGGAGATCGCCGTCCTGCGCGTCGACGCGGCACGCCGCGTCGACGAAAACGACCGCACCTGGATCGGCTACGCCCCCCACCTCGGTGCCGGCCATCTCCTCAAGAGCCTGCACGGGTGGTGGCGCTGCGATCCCGCCAGCATCGCCGCCGCCGGACTGTTGCCCGTCACCCTGTCCGGCTACGTCGTCGCCGTCCTGACCGGCCTGGACACCTGGCAGTGCAACGACCAGGGCCGCTACGCCTTCCCCGACGCCCGCCTGGCTGGCTACATCACCGACCTCGCCGCCCCCGCGATGGAACTGACCTCCGCCCGACACGACGACCGCGCCCTGGCCGCCTTGCTGCTCGGCACCCGCCTGCACTCCCACTCCGGCGGCGCGATCGCCTACGTCACCCCCGACACCGCCGGCTGACCGAGCACCCGCGAGGAATCACGATGGATGCACAGACCTACACCGAAGGCCTCGCTGAGCTGCGCGCGCTGCGCGACGACATCAAAAAGACCGCGGCCGCCCTGGCTCGCCTGGAAGCGCAACGGGACAAGACCGTCACCGCCCTGGCCGCCCACGACAAGGCCAAGGCCGAGCGGATCGCGCCCGCGGCCGGGCTCAGCATCGCCGACGTCGTCACCCTGGCCCCCCAACTCGCCCCCCGGGACATGGACATCACCACCCCCACCCGCCCGCCCGGGCTCCGCCGAACCGGCACAGTCGGCTGTCCAGCCGGATGCCCCCCCAGCCTCCGCACCGCTGCAGCTGACCGGCCCCGCTACGCCCCGCGAACTGCCCGCCCTGCCCCAGGACACCGACACCGACCGCTGGTTCACCCCCACCTCGGGCCTGGCCTCCCAGTACCCCAACTTCATCCAGCAGCCCCACCCCGCCGTCTTCCTGGACGCCGCCACCGGCATCCTCGTCCATCGCGACCACACCGTCCGCCTCGACCTGGGCGACCGGTCGGCCGCAGCCATCCTGACCGCCGTCTTCCACGCCGTCCCCGACACCATTCAGCGCATCTACATCACCGCCGGGGCTCCCTGGCACCGCGACGCCGACCGCTATCCCTACCTCCGGGATGCCGTCGCCGCCTGGCTGAACGCGCCCACCCCCGGCTGGCGCGTCGACACCGGCCGCGGCCGTGACCGGATGGCCGGACACTTCGTCCACGCCCGCAACCCCGTCGCCCGCTACCAGCGCACCAACGGCGACCACCACGTCGAAATCCGCAGCGCGGGGGAGTGGTTCGACCTCGACGAGGCCGACCATCCCGGCATCGTCCGCGACGCCTTCCGCCTGCTGTGGGAGGAACTGCGCCGCCACTTCCCCGACGCCGTCATCCTCGGCTCGCCCTCCCAGACCGGCCGGGACCTGTGGACCCGCACCATCCCGCGCCGGGGCAAACACGCCGACGGCTTCCCCGTCCTGTCCGAGGAACTGCGCGGCCTGCTGCACGCCACCGCAGGACAGGGCCGCAACGAACTCCTCACCCCGCCCCGCGTCCCTGAGCAACTGCCCGCGCTCATCGAATACGACCGCACCTTCGCTTACGCCAAACACACCTGGAAATCCCCCGTCGGCGCCCCCCGCCGCGTCACCGGCAAGACCTTCGCCTCCTGGTCGGCCAAAGAACAGCACGACGCCCTCTACGGCTGCAGCCACTGGCACATCCGCGTCACCGTCCCCAACGGCTGGAACCACGTCGGCCTGCTGCCCGCCCCCGCCCCCGGCGAGCGTGCCTGGCACTACCCGGCCAAGCCCGGTACCACCTTCACCACCTGGGCCGGCGGACCCGAAGTCCACACCGCCCTGACCAACCCCCTGACGCCGTGGAAGGTAGAGATCCTCGACGGCATCCTGTGGGAGGCGGGCAAACCCCTCGACGAATGGTCCAAGAAGCTCAAGGAGACCTGGACCAACCTCTCCGCCCAGGCCCACTTCCAGGGCGATGCCCAGCAGGCCCGGGCCGCCCACCTCGCCTCCCGCGCGGTGCGCTCCATCCTGCTCTACGGCATCGGCTCCTTTGCCCAGCGCCCCCGCATGGTCACCGGCACCACCCCCCGCAGCATGGAACGCGACGTACCCCCGGACGCCGAAATCGTCGGCTTCGACGACGAACTGATCACCTGGCAGAGGCCCACCGGCTTCGCCCGCGACCCCAACGCCCACCCCGAATGGGCCGCCGCGATCTGGTCCTCCGCCCGCGCCGCCCTGCTCACCCAGTACCACCGCGACGACGACACCTACGCCGGAGCCCTGCACGCACCCCCCGGCACCGTCGTTGCCTTCCGCACCGACGCCGTCTACCTCACCCAGCCCCAGAACTGGCCCTACCGCCACCGTCCCGGCGACTACCTCCTCAAGGGCCACCTCCCCGGCCCCGTCAACGCCCCCACCAGCGAGGAAGAGCTCCTCACCCTGCGCGACACCGGCCGCCAGAACCTCAACAGCACACCAGAAGAGGCCTGATGCCGCCCCGTCGCCGCCAGCCAGCCCCCCCGGCCGCACGCAACGAAGCCGCCCAACTCGCCGACCGACTCCAGCAAGCCGGCTACACCAAACGCGACATCGCCCGCATCATCGACCGCGACCCCTCCCTGGTCTCGCAGTTCTACACCAAGAACAAAGGCGCGGCCTTCGTCACCGCCCTGCGCGAAGTCCTCACCGCCGTTGAGACCGGTGGCATCACCGACCTGCCCGAACTCGCCGCCATCGCCGCCCGCCACACCCAGCGGCGCACGACCGCCTCCGGCGCCCGCGCCCGGGTGCGCGGCAAAGCCGTCCTGATCACTCCGACCGGTTCCGGCACCGGCCGCGTCGGCGCCCAGGCGATCGCCTCCGGCTCCGCCCGCCTGCGCCCCCTGATTGCCGAAGCCGCCCGCCGCGGCTTGCGCCTGGCTTTCACCGTCCGCCTGGCCAAGACCGCCTACGTGCATCCCTCCGGCAGCCGCACCGATTCCCCCGGCATCCGCCGCGACGTCATCCAGCGCGCCGACCACACCGAAGAACGCTCCTACGGCTCCGCCCAGACCGGCGGCTTCGACGCCGCCGACTTCGCCCGCCGCGTCAACGCCGCCGGCGGCGACGTCACCGCAGCCGTGCACCGATGGCTGGTGGAGACCGGACGCATCCACTCGGACGCTCACATCCTCCACCTCGAAATCCGCACCTGGCGCCCGCGCTGACCGCCCCGCCCCAGCACACCAACAACCACCTGACACACCGTCGGGCAGACGTACCGGCGACGGACAGCGGTAAGTTGAACACCATGGTGCTGTCGTCGGGGGAACGCGTGAGGGCCGCGGTCGCCGCCCTCATGCAGTTGACGGGGGAGACACAGGCCGATCTCGCTGCGGCGCTGGGAGTCAGCCAGGCCCAGGTCAGCCGCCGCCAAGCCGGCACCGCGGCATGGCCCCTGGACGACTGCGACCGTGTGGCAGCCCACTACGCCATTGACGTACTTGACCTCCTGGCTGGCCCCACCCGCGCGTGCGAAGACCTGCCGCCGACGCGCCGACGCACCCCTCAGCGTCAGTAGCCGCACCCAACTGCGATCACCAGCCTGAAGTACTGGGCGGCTGAACGGGCCGCCATGGGTGTCATTGAGTCGGTGCGGCTGGACCTGGCGTGGTTCAACGGGGTCGGGCTCGCGTGTGGTTGTCAGGCGGAGGGCTGTGCTGCCGGTTCGTCCTGCGGGGTGGGCTCGGCTGCCTCCGGGGCGGTGTAGAAGACGGACCGGCCTTGCTTGGTGCGCTGGGCCTGATTCTTGGCCACGAGTCCTTCGAGCGTGAGGCGCACGATCTTGGTCTTGATCTCACGCTCGGGATGCTGCTGTTCCAGGACGGTGGTGATCTCGGCGGCGGAGCGGGGCTCGTGCTGGCCGGCCAGGTGTTCGCGGACGAGCTCGACGAGCTTGGGCTGGGACGACTGTGCGGTGGGTGAGGCAGCGGCGCTCTTCTTGCCGTTTCGCTTCTGCGCCCCGGCGGACCTGCTGGCCCGCGTCTGCTTGCCCGCACCCGGTGCGGCCGCAGTCTTCCTCTTACGGGGAGCGGGCACTGCCGCGGCCTCGGGGGCAGGCTGGGCGGGGGCTGCGGGGATGCCGAGAGCCTGCTGGATGTTCACCAGGACGGTGTGGTCCTGCTGCAGGGAAGCCAACTGCGCCTGCAGTGCCTCGATTTCACCGCGGACCCGTTCCTGTTCCTTGAGGTTGCGCTCAAGGTCGCCGGTCACCTGTGTGCTGTACTGCGAGGTCAACTCGGTGGTGGCGACAGTGGTTTCGGACATGGTGCTCACAGCCTTTCCCGGGTGCCACGGTCGGCGGATAGCAGGCTGCGGCGTGTGCGGAATGTCATGCGTGTGCTGTTCAGCCTGGTGACGTGTGAGCAGTAGCGGTTACTGCCGCACAGCTGCGTCGTAGCGATAGTACGGAAGACATGCGCGTTGTTCTCTCCTGCATGGCCGAAATCCAACAGATGCGAAGCCCGGCCGTGGTCAGCGAGCAGACTTGCGTGGAGCACCGGGGGCGCCGCGCGGAGGCGAAGCCGGCTGCCAGCGCACCTCATCGGTGTCCCGCTGGTGGTGCCACGCTGACAGGATGCGCCTGGCCACCAGCCGGTCGAGAAGCTCACCGGTCTGCTGGGGCGAGTGCCCGCACAAGCGGGCAATGGTGGCCAGGTCAGGGACGGGACCGGCGGGGGTGGTGTATGCCGCCAGCACCAGGGCAGCCAGCCGTTCCGCGGGTGCTGCCGCCGCCATCGCGGCAAACGGGCTGGGCCGCAGCGCCCAGTGGGCAGCGCGCCTGCGGGCACTGGGACTTGGGGCCTGGTCCAGCACCGCGTCGTCGAGCAGTCGCACCCGCAGGCCCGCTGCCCGGGGATGGGGCAGGTCAAGCCAGCCGCCTTGTGCGAGTTCCTGCCACACCTCCGGGCGCCGGTGCAGACGCATGCCGCGCAGCAGCCCGGCAGGCAGCCGGGCGAAGCCGTGACTGCTGGCGCGCAGGACGCACTGCAGGGCGAGCAGCCGGGCGGCCGGGGAGGTGACGCAGGGCAACGCGGAGGCGAGGTAGGTGAGCATCTCCCGGACCCGCTGCCTGTGCTCGCAGTCTGTCTGCGGCCGGCGGGCACGGGCGTATGTGTCTTCTGGGTGGGGGCTGCACAGGGTGTCCGGCACGACGGCGGTGTGGCTGGTGGCCGCCGTGCAGGCCGCGCAGGTGTCGGCCAGCCGCCAGGTGCGGCCGCTGCGGTCCCGGGTGAGGGCGAGCAGGACGGGCCCGGCGCAGCCGCGGTGCCGTGGGTGCCAACGGCAGCCGCGCTCCCGGCACTGGCAGGTGCGCAGGTGCGACGGCAGTGTGTCGGCGCGGGCATGGTGGGCCAGATGGGCCAGGGCAGCCGAGCGCGCGGAGGAAGCGTGCAGGGATGACGTCCTGGCAGTGCAGTGGGGACACAGGAGAGAGGGCCCGCCTGCCTGCGGTCGTAGTTCCACTGTCCAGATGCGCCGTACGTGGGTATGCGCGCCGGCAAGCCTCATCGGCTGGTTGTCCTCCCGTCGGTCCGTGCGGCGATGCCGGTATCCCCGGCAGCAGGGGGCCAGGAACCCCTGAAACCGTAGTGCGGGCCCCTGCACCGCGAACGTCACTCCCGCTCCGACGGAAAGTGCAGAAACTCGCACTGACGGGGCAGGGTACTGCACCGTCGGATGGTGGAGTGACGATCTTGCCGCCCGACCCCGACCTCTCTGGGATGCGCGTCGTGCTCGCGCGCTTGCGGGCCGAGCGAGGCTGGACCTTCGACGAACTCGCCGAACGCAGCGGCCTGGCCCGGCGCACCCTTATCGACCTCGAGCACGGCCGCACCAGCGGAAGTGTCACCACCTGGCACGCTCTCGCCCACACCTTCGACGTGCCCATCGAACACTTGCTGGGCGCCCTGTGCGACGACCACACCCTGCCCGGCACGCCCGGCTCCTGACCCTCCGTTCCCGAGGGGCGCGCCCGGTTCTAAATCACCCGAACCGACGAGCAGGCGTCAAACACCCGAGCGTTCATTGGTCTGCTTGTTCGAGACTGTTGGGCCGGCCGTGGGACATACCCCTCGACACGCAGTTCGCCCCGCATGTCGTCTGGCACGGTCCCCGCCATGCGCCCCACGCCCTTGCCGGGCTGCCACTGGGACGGCAGCCCACGCGTCGCCCACCGCCCACGTCCCGTGCGGGTGGCCCCCACCAGCCCCAGCCGACTTCTGCGCGCCGGCCACAGCACCCGCTGCCGCAACTGCGGCCACCGCATCGACCCTGTCTCTTATACACATCT
>NZ_QZWF01000003.1 GCF_004187715.1 Streptomyces sp. F001
GGCGGGCGAAGAAGACCCTCGACTCCCTCGCCCTGATCGGCGAGGTACGGCCGACCGTACGACGCGAGGGGGTCACCGCAGAGGTCAGTACGTCCGAGATCGTGCTGGACGATCTGATCGAGATCGGGCCGGGGGACAAGGTCGTCGTCGACGGGGTGTGCGTCGAGGCCGACGGGCTGGAGATCGACGAGTCCCTGCTCACCGGTGAGGCCGATCCGGTCGTCAAACGGCCGGGGGACCAGGTCATGTCCGGAAGCTTCGTGGTCGCGGGCGGTGGCGCGTTCCAGGCGACCAAGGTGGGACGTGAGGCGTACGCCGCCCAGCTCGCCGACGAGGCCTCCCGCTTCACCCTCGTCCACTCCGAGCTGCGCTCCGGGATCTCCACGATCCTCAAGTACGTGACGTGGATGATGGTCCCGACCGCGATCGGCCTGATCATCAGCCAGCTCGTGGTCAAGAACAACGACCTCAAGGACTCCCTCGCCCGCACGGTCGGCGGCATCGTGCCGATGGTCCCGGAGGGGCTCGTCCTGCTCACCTCCGTCGCCTTCGCGATCGGCGTCATCCGGCTCGGCCGGAAACAGTGTCTGGTGCAGGAGCTGCCCGCGATCGAGGGCCTCGCCCGCGTCGACACCGTCTGCCTGGACAAGACGGGCACCCTCACCGAGGGCGGCATGGACGTCACCGCGCTGCGCCTGCTGGACGGCCACGACGAGACCTACGTACGGCAGGTCCTCGGCGCCCTCGGCGAGTCCGACCCCCGGCCGAACGCCTCCCTCCAGGCGATCATCTCCGCCTACCCGGACGGCGAGGAGTGGCGCGTCACCGAGGCGCTGCCCTTCTCCTCCGCCCGCAAGTACAGCGGGGCGTCCTTCAGCGAGGGCAACGGCGAGGCCAGTACGTGGCTGCTGGGCGCCCCCGACGTGCTGCTCGCGGAGGACGATCCCGCCCTCGCCGAGACCGAGCGGCTGAACGAGGAGGGCCTCAGGGTTCTGCTGCTCGCCCGTACCTCCGGCGACCTCGACTCCCCCGACGTCACCCGGGACGCCAGGCCCGCCGCCCTCGTCGTACTGGAGCAACGGCTGCGGCCGGACGCCGCCGACACCCTGCGCTACTTCGCCGAGCAGAACGTCCGCGCCAAGGTCATCTCCGGTGACAACGCGGTGTCGGTGGGCGCGGTGGCGAGCAAGCTCGGGCTCGACGGCAGCACGGTCGACGCCCGTCGGCTGCCCGCCGACCGGGACGGTATGGGCCGGGCCCTCGACGAGGGCACGGTGTTCGGGCGGGTCACCCCGCAGCAGAAACGGGACATGGTGGGGGCGCTCCAGTCCCGCGGGCACACGGTCGCCATGACCGGCGACGGGGTGAACGACGTCCTCGCCCTGAAGGACGCCGACATCGGGGTCGCGATGGGCACCGGCTCGGAGGCAACCCGGGCGGTGGCGCAGATCGTGCTGCTGAACAACAGCTTCGCCACCCTGCCGTCGGTGGTCGCGGAGGGCCGGCGAGTGATCGGCAACATCACCCGGGTCGCCACGCTGTTCCTGGTGAAGACGGTCTACTCGGTGCTGCTGGCCGTCCTGGTGGTGTGCTGGCAGGTCGAGTACCCGTTCCTGCCGCG
Source organism: Streptomyces sp. F001 (assembly GCF_004187715.1). Classification (GTDB taxonomy): domain Bacteria; phylum Actinomycetota; class Actinomycetes; order Streptomycetales; family Streptomycetaceae; genus Streptomyces; species Streptomyces flavusporus. The sequence continues at coordinate 1,622 of NZ_QZWF01000003.1, forward strand.
TCATCTGACCCTGCTGTCGACGCTGACGATCGGTGTCCCGGCGTTCTTCCTGGCCCTCGCGCCCAACAAGGAACGCGCGAAACCCCACTTCGTGCGGCGGGTGATGCGGTACGCGATACCGGGCGGGGCGCTGGCCGCGCTGGCGACCTTCGGGACGTACCTGATGGCCCGTCAGTACTACACCGGTCCGGGCGCGTTGGACGCGGAGACCAGCGCGGCGACGCTGACGCTGTTCCTGATCGCGATGTGGGTGCTGGCGATCATCGCCCGGCCGTACACCTGGTGGCGGATCGGGCTGGTGGCGACGATGGGGGCGGGGTTCCTGGTGGTGCTGGTGGTGCCGTGGTTGCAGGAGTTCTTTGCGCTGAAGCTGGTGGGCGTGACGATGCCATGGATCGCGGTGGGGATCGCCGCGGGTGCGGCGGTCGCCCTGGAGTTCCTGTGGAAGTGGGTCGACCGCCGGGTTCCCGCCTAGGGCCTAATTCACGTCGACGTAGTCACCGGCCACGGTGGCCGGCGCGGTGCTGGTGATACCGGCGTAGGTGAAGCGCCAGTAACCGTCGACCGAGGCCTTCACCGTGGTCTTCAGGGCGCCGCCCGCCGCGGTCTGGATGCCCTTGACGTTGGTGTAGTTGGTGGTGCCCGCCTTGCGGAACTGCAGCACCACCTTCTGGCCGCTGGGCAGACCGACGTACGTGCCCGTCTCCCAGTTGGCGCGGGTCAGCTTGCCCGTGATCGTGAGGGTCGCGTCCTTCTTCACCGGCTCCGGCGAGGCGTTGACCGTCAGCTTGGAGCCGCGCTGCACCAGCGTGGTGCCGAGGTCGCCCTGGTCGGCGTACCCGACCTTGGTGATGTCGAAGTTCTCGCCCGCCGGGTCCTGGCCGTTGTACGCGATGGCCAGTGCCGCACCCTTCCAGGTGCCGGCGTCGGAGTTGAGCAGGTCGCCCTCGCCCGGGTAGACGTCGATCTTTCCGGTGCAGGTGGCGGTGGTCGCCGTGGCGGTCGTGCAGGTGGCCGGCTTCACGCCGAACAGGGTGGTGTCGGGCGTGGCGAAGGCGCCCCGGTAGAGGTAGGGGCCGGTCAGGAAGTCCTGCGCGGTGATGTCGACGTCCGCTCCATGGGTCAGCGTGTAGGTGACCGTCGTGGAGTAGTGGCCGGTGGTGCCGACCTTGACCGCCTTGGCGATCTTGAAGTTGGAGAAGGAGGCGTCCAGGGCGTACGGCTCGTCCTGGGCGGCCTTGGTGCTGAACGCCGTCGCACCGGAGGGGGCGTGGGCGGCCTGGCGGATCTTCGCGACGGCCTCGCGGTAGTCGGCGCCGGAGACATCGGCGGCCTGAGCGGCCGGTACGGCGAGAGCGGAGAGGGCCAGGGCGCCGGTCACGGCGGCGACGGTGGCTCGTATACGCATGCGTTCCCCAGTGAGTGATCGTGGAGCCTGTTGGCTCACCTGATCAGATAGGCGAATGCCGGTAACGGTTGCTCCGGCAGGGAAAGTTGGGAAAAAAGCACCCGGCCCCGGATGGCTTCCGGGGCCGGGCAGCAGTCGTGCTGGTGCTTACTTCACGTCGACGAAGTCACCGGCGACGGTGGCCGGCGCCGTGCTCGTGATGCCCGCGTAGTTGAAGCGGAAGTAGCCGTCGGTGGAGGCCGTGACGGTCGTCTTCAGGGCGCCGCCCGTGGCCGTCTTGATGCCCTTCACGTTGGTGTAGTTGGTGGTGCCCGCCTTGCGGAACTGCAGCACCACGGACTGGCCGCTGGGCAGGCCGGAGTAGGTGAGGGTCTCCCAGTTGGCGCGGGACAGCTTGCCGCTGACCGTGATGGTCTTGCCCTTCACCACCGGCTCCGGCGAGGCGTTGACCGTCAGCTTCGACGCGCGCTGGACCTTGTGGGTCTTGTAGTAGTCGTTCCAGTAGATCTCGCCGTCGTTGGAGAGCACGCCCGCCGTCACGTGCCAGTTGCCGGCCAGCGAGTTCTTGAGCAGGTCGACGTAGGTGTCACCGGTGATGGTGAGCTTGCAGGTCGACGTCGTGGCGCTGGAGGCGGTGCAGGTGGCGGCCTCCTCGTTCGGGCCGAGGTAGCCGTCGACGTCGGTTTCGACGTCGGTGCCGTGCCATAGGTCGATGTAGGCGTCCGCGATGCCGCTCTCGTGGGTGGCGGTCAGGGACACCGTGAAGGTCTTGACGGTGGTGGTGCCGAACACGAGGTTCTTGCCCGCGTTCACCGTCACGTTGGAAACGGTGGGCACGGCGGCGGCCGTGCTGAACGCCGACTTGGCGGAAGAGGTGTCGAAACGCTCGGCAGCGCTCGGCCGGTCCAGGCTCGCGGCATCCCGCGAGTCGGCCTGCGCGAACGGCACGGCGAGAGCGGACAGGGCCAGGGCGCCGGTGACAGCAGCCACGGTGGCTCGCATACGCATGTGTTCCCCACGTGGAGAGGGGCCCCGACTGTGGTCGTTCCCTACGGCTCGTCGTCGGCCGGGGCCCAAGTGATCTTGGAGCCTGTTGGCTCGCATGATCTGACACGTGACTGGTGTGAATGGTTGCACGTCGTACGAAAATTTTGTGGGGGAAATTCTGAGGCTCCGTGAACGCCTCAGTCGAACCACCGGTCCCGCGCCAGCTCCGCCGTCCGTGACGGGTCCTCCAGCAGTGCCGCCACCTCGAAGCGCCGCGGCCACTGGCCCGCCGCCCAGGCGAGACCGGCGGCGACACCCTCCAGCGTGGCGGCGTGCAGTACGCCGTCGGAGGTGACCCGCCAGTCGATCTCCACACCGTCGACGACGAGTTCCTCGTGCTCGACGTACGTGTCGGGCGTCCGCGGGCCCAGCAGCACCCGCACCGGCTCCGGCACCTCGTGCTCGGTGCCCTCGGAGTCCACCTCACCGGTGACGGACTCGCTCAGCCGCCGCACCTGGAACAGCTCCGCAAGCTCGGCGGCCCGGGCCGGCGGCACCGGCAGCAGGGGCACACCCTCGGTGAACGGCAGCAGGTCCGGCGAGTCGACGACCACCGCGTCGGCCGCGTCCACGACCTCGACCCGCCCGTCGACGACCGCCCGCAGCTCGTCCGGCAGGGTCACCTGATCCGGGTCCAGCTCGGCCAACGCGCCGTACAGTCCGTGCAGTTGGGCGCCGGTGACCTGCCGCTCGGGGTCGGCGAGCCGCTCCAGCAGCTCGGCGGCGCCGCCCGGCTCGTCGAGGAGGGCCGCCACCGACGTCCGTACGCCGAGCGCCCGCAGCACCTGCTCGTCGTCGAAGCCGGTGGCGTCGGCCTCGTCGTACAGGCCGCGCAGCAGCGGATCCCCACCGGCGGCGAGCAGCCCGGCGGGGCGGCGTCCGTCGAGCACCGGGTGCCCGCGCAGCCACCACGCCGTGTAGGGCCGTACGACCTCATGGGTGCCGTCGGGCAGCAGGATGCGCATGCTCTGAACGACGGCGTCACGCAAGGGGGGTTGCGACAGCAGAGCAAGAGCCTGTGACCACTTGTCGTCGTCCACGAGATCCAGATCCCGTACGGCGATGAGTTCCGTCGCCACCGGCGGCACCGGCGAGTCCGGGAAGCGGTCGAGGATGTCCTCGCACCAGACGTCCACGGCGTCCAGCAGACCGGGGTCGTCGGGCTCGGCGAAGTCCCCTTCGCGGGGCTCGAGTTCATCGGGATCGAGGACGACGTCGGTGGCGCGGACCAGCGCGAAGTCGGCGAGGACGCCACAGGCGGCGAGCGGCTGCTCACCGAAGCGCCCGGCCAGCTCGGCGTCGACGAAGGCGAGTTCACCCTCACGCATGACCTGGGCGAAGGGGCTGCCGGGGAAGACGAGTTCGCCTGCCGGGGCCAGTTCCCCCTCCTCGTCCGGGAGGGCGAGGGCGCCCAGCCAGGGCTCGTCACCGGGTTCGAGCCCGGCGTCCCGCACGAGCGCGAGGACGGTGTCCGCCAGCTCCTCGGCGTCCGGGGCGTCCTCCTCCCAGAGGGCGCCGCCCTCGTCGTCGAGGGAGGCGGCGACGGCGGCGCGCACCTGGGGGGTGGTGAGCACGGCCCGCGGCGTCGCGGGCAGGGCGCCGAGCTTCTCCAGGAGCGGGTGCGCGGCGTCCGGGTGGGCGACCTTGAGGCCGAGCCGGGCGAGGACCTCGGGGTCGATGCGGGCGGCGTCCGGGGTGGGCAGCAGGACCTGCCGGGGCCCGATCGTCGTGCGCCCGTCGGCGAGCGGCACGGGCAGCCCGGTGAGCCGGTCCGGATCCACCCCGGCGAGGCTGTCGTACAGCCGCCGCCACCAGCCGGGCTCCTTCTCCAGGCCGGCCAGCCGGTCGACGGCGTCGCTCAGCCGGACCCGGGCCACCCCGAGCGTGCGCAGTTCGACCCGCCGTTCCAGCCCGGCGGGCAGCAGCGTGGGCAGCACCTCGGCGAGGACCCGTACGGTGTCGGCACCGGCGCCCTCGACGACCTCGGCGTCCCGTGGCCGGAGGGACTCGGGCAGCTCGTCGGAGCCGTCACCGGCGGGCGCAACGGCCGGCGGCAGGAAGGACGTCCGCGGCAGCCGCTCGAGAATCGCCTGCCGCAGCGCCCCGTCCAGCTCGCCCTTCCCCAGCGGGCCGGGCACGAGGTCGATGATCGCCTCGGTCACCGGCCGCCATTCGGCGAGGAGTTCGGCGTATGCGTCCGCCGCGCGCTGCACGACGAAGTCGGTCAGCGGGCCGGGCGCGGCGTGCCGACGGGTGGTGTCCAGCGGGAACGACGCGATGAGCAGGGCGGGCACGCCGAGGGGCTCGTCGCTGGGGGTGGGGCGTCACGACGGGGCTGTGCGGGGCCGGACGGGGGTGCCGTGGGCGGCGTCGATGGCACGCCCAGGTGACGGACCAGTGGGGGCGCAGCCGCTCCTCGACGGGGCGGCCGGCGAGCAGCTCGGGCGTGAGGGGGCCGTGGGCGGAGGAGGTACGCCAGTGGGTGACGCCGTCGCGGGAGTCCTCCACGACCGTGAAGGCGCCGTCGGTGCTGCGGCGCACGGTGCGGGGGGCGTCGCCGTCGATCTCGACGACGACCTCTTCCAGTCCCGGCAGGGTGAGCAGCAGGGAGTCGTCGACGGCGCGCAGCAGCCGCTCGGCGAGATCGGCGGCGGCGGTGTCGCGCAGCGGCAGGATGACGACGGTGTCGTACGGATCGGGCGCGGTGCCCTCGGCGGCGAACGGCAGCCGCAGCAGGGGCACGTGCCCGTCCCGCCGGCGGATCTCGTCACCCAGGCCGGGGCTGTGCCGGGCGGTGTCGGCGGCGAGGTCACGGGCCTCGGCCAGGGACCAGCGGACACCGCCGTGCCGGCCGACGACGGCGGGCTCGTCGGTGACGGCCAGTACGGCGGCGAAACCGACGCCGAAGCGGCCGATGGACGGCGTGTCCCGCTTGGCGGAGGCGCGGAGCGTGGCCAGCGACTCGACGCCGGCGGCGTCCAGGGGGGCGCCGGTGTTGGCGGCGAAGAGGACACCGTCGCGGAGGGTGAGCCGGAGCCGGCCGGGCACGCCGGCGCGGGCGGCGGCGTCGGCGGCGTTCTGCGCCAGCTCCACGACGAGCCGGTCCCGATAGCCGCCGAGGACGAGATCCTCCTCGGCGTTCGCGTCCTCACGGAACCGCGCCGGGCTGGTCGCCCAGGCATCCAGCACTCCGCGCCGCAGACGAGCCGTCCCGAAGGGGTCCGCACCTTCGGCGGCAGGCCGCACGAACTTGCTCACGTTCACTCTCCTCATCGCCGTGAGGAGAAGGTATCGCGCGGGAGCGACGACCGTGACGTCACGATCTCGGCCGGCCCCGGAGTCGGGACGCTACGAGTGCCCCAGCTCGGCCGCCGACTCGTCGGGCACCTCCGGAACCGACCCGGAATCCCGCGCCGGCCGCAGCGGGAACGGATCCACCCGCGTCTCGTCGATCACCGGCTCGGTCGGCTGCGGCGGCTTCGGCATCACCGCGGCCTCGGAGTGCCCACCGCACCCGTACGCCAGCGACACCACCCGGCCGTCGGCCGGCGAGAACTCGTTCGCACAGACCCCGAAGGCCTGCCCCAGCGACCCTCCGATCGGCACCAGGAAGCCGCAGCTGGCGCAGGACGCCGGCGCCGCCTGCGCCATCGGCGTCTTCGCACCGAAGCCCTCCTCCCAGCGGTCGGCGGCCACATGCAGCCCGTACCGGGACAGCACCCGGGCGCGCCGCATGCCCAGTTCCTCGGCGACCGCCGCGATCGAGCCGCGCAGGGGTGCCGTCGGGAGGGTGGCCGGCGGGCCCGCCGTGACCTCGGCGTCCTCGGCCTCGACCAGTTCCGCCATGTCCGCGGACACCGCGGAGTTCGGCGGCGGCTCCTCCTCGCCGGTGAAGCCCGGCTCCAGCCGCAGATCCTCGGCGTCCGTGGGAAGCAGGTCGCCGGGCCCCATGTCGCCGGGGCGCAGCCGCTCGCTCCACGGCACCCACTCCGGCGCCAGCAGCGCGTCCGGGCCGGGCAGCAGGACGACCTCGTCCAGCGTGACGATCTTCGCGCGGGACGCCCTGGCCACCGTCACGGCCCAGCGCCAGCCGCGGTACCCGAGCTCCTTGCACTCGAAGAAGTGCGTGACAACGCGGTCGCCCTCGGAGGCCGTGCCGACGTGCTCCCCGACGACCCCGGGCGCGGCGGCCTCCTCGGCTGCGGCGCGGGCGAGGTCGACGGCCTCGGCGCACAGGCGGTCGGGGGTGCGGCTTCGCGTGGTCGCTGCGCTCACAGGTATCGCTTCTCTCCTACGCCGTCTCTCGGGTGCGGTGCCTTGAGGCGTCGGGGCGGACGGAGCGGACCTGGGGACCGCGTCGACGTCCGCGCGCCATCGCGCTCGGGCGCACCTGTCACCATCCATTCTGCGGGATGGCCGAGATACGCACGCTACCTGTTGTCCGGCGCTGGGCCTACACCGGCGGGAGTCTTCGCTGCTTCCCGGCGGTCTTTCCGGCCCGCCCACCGGACGCGGCGGCCTGTGAAGTGCACGCCCATACGCGCCGTAACCGCACTACGGACGCCGCTCTCGGGGCACTATGACGGGGTGGCAAGCGGCATCAAGGGCAGCAGCGGACGCAGCGGAACGGGCCGGACGCGTGGCTCACTCCGTTCGCTCGGCCGTGCCCTGCACTTCCCGCTGACGGGTACGGCCCGCGGTATCCGCAAGGCGACCCACGCGCACGGCGCCGGTGAGTCGGGGCTCGGCAAGCTGATCGAGCTGCACGGCGTGAACGGCGCGGGCGATGTCATGATCACCGTGGCGCTGGCCTCCACCGTCTTCTTCTCGGTGCCGACCGACGAGGCCCGCGGGCGTGTCGCGCTCTACCTCGCCATCACCATGGCGCCGTTCACCCTGCTCGCGCCGGTGATCGGCCCGCTGCTCGACCGGCTCCCGCACGGCCGCCGCGCGGCGATGGCGGGCGCGATGCTGGCCCGGGCGCTGCTCGCGCTGGTGCTGTCCGGGGCCGTCATCACCGGCGGTATCGAGTTGTATCCGGCGGCGCTCGGCGTGCTCGTCGCGTCGAAGGCGTACGGGGTGGTCAGAAGCGCCGTGGTGCCCCGGCTGCTGCCGCCCGGGTTCTCCCTGGTGAAGGCCAACTCCCGGGTCACCCTCGGCGGGCTGCTGGCGACCGGTGTGGCGGCGCCGGTCGGGGCGGGGCTGCAGGCGATCGGGCCGCGCTGGCCGCTGTACGGCGCGTTCGTGATCTTCATGGCCGGAATGTTCCTGTCGTTCTCCCTGCCGCCGAAGGTGGACTCGGCCAAGGGCGAGGACACTGCGCTGCTCGCCGCGGACGCCGACCATCTGCACGGGCCGCACCTGCGGCCGGTCAAGCGGCCGGGGCTCAGGACGGTCGGGACGGCGGTCACCCACGCGCTCGGCGTCAACGCGGCGATCCGCTGCCTCGCCGGGTTCCTGATCTTCTTCCTGGCCTTCCTGCTGCGCGAGCACCCCATGACCGGGCAGAGCGCGGCGGTGTCGCTGGGCATGGTGGCGGTCGCGGCGGGCGTGGGCAACGCGCTGGGTACGACGGTGGGGGCGGCCCTGCGGGCACGGGCGCCGGAGCTGATCATCGTGACCGTCGTGGCGGTCGAGCTGGGCGTGGCGATCACGGCGGCGGTGTTCTTCGGCGCGTTCCTGGTGGCGTGCCTGGCGGCGGTCGCCGGGTTCGCCCAGGCACTGGCCAAGCTGTCCCTGGACGCGCTGATCCAGCGGGACGTACCGGAGCTGGTGCGGACGTCGGCGTTCGCCCGCTCGGAGACCCTCCTGCAGATGTCGTGGGTGATCGGCGGCGCGATCGGCATAGCACTGCCCCTGAACGGCACCCTCGGCCTCGTCGTGGCCGCCTGCATCGTCGCCGCCGGCTGGCTGACGACCGTCCGCGGCCTGCTCGGCTCGGCGCGGCGCGGGGGTGCGGCCCGGGCGCGGGTGGTGTAGGGACGGGCGAGTCGCGGGTGGCGCAGGGGGCGGGCGAGTGGCGTAACGCACGGCATGGCCTGTACCCCGCGTGGGGAGCGGGTCGCGCGTGACCGATAGCCTTCGGACATGACCACGATGCAATCCGTTGTGCGACGCCGCCGCGCCGTCGCCGCCGCCGGCGCCGTTTCCGCCGGACTGCTCGTCCTGTCGGCCTGCGACAAGCCGTCGCCGATGTCGACGATCACCGTCGGTTCGAGCTCGGTCAGTTCGGAGGCCACCTGCTACCACGAGGGTGACGCTCTCCCGGCCGAAGAGCGGTCCGGGTGCCTGAAGGGGGAGGACATCAAGTCCATCTCGGTCGACCCCGACGAGACCGTGCGCTTCGGTGTGGACCCGAAGATCGCGGACAAGGGCTGGACGATCCTGATGAACGGTCAGCCGCTCACCGACTCCAGCACCAAGACGTACCGGACCATCCCGGGCAGCGTGTTCTTCAACGCCCAGTACGGCGCCCAGGGCAACTCCACGCTCGTCTCCATCATGGGCGGCGAACAGCAGGCCCCCACCGGCCTGTGGAACTTCAGGCTGAAGAAGGACGCCTGACCCCTCCCCCCGCAGTGTTCCCCGCACGCATTCTCGTAGCCACCGCCGTCCCGGCCGAACGGGACGCGGTGGCACGTGCGTTCCCCGGCCCGGTCACGGACGTGGCACTCCCCGGAGCCGTCCTGCACCGGCCCCCGCCGGCCCCGACCTCCTCGCCGCCGGCGTCGGCCCCGCCCTCGCCGCCGCCTCCACCGCGGCCGTCCTCACCGCCGCCGCCCTGGCCGGCACCCCGTACGCCCTGGTCGTCTCGGCCGGGATCGCCGGCGGCTTCGCACCCGAAGCTCCCGTCGGCTCGCTCGTCCTCGCCGACGAGATCACCGCGGCCGACCTGGGCGCCGCGACCGCCGACGGCTTTCTGCCGGTCACGGAGCTGGGCTTCGGCACCGTCACCCACTGTCCGCCACCCGCCCTCGTACAGGCCGCCGCCGACGCCACCGGAGCCCGCGTCGGCCCGGTCCTCACCGTGTCGACGGTGACCGGCACCGCGGCCCGTGCCGCCGCCCTGCGCGCCCGCCACCCGCGCGCCCTCGCCGAGGCCATGGAGGGCTTCGGCGTCGCCGAGGCCGCCGCCGCGCACGGCACACCCGTCCTGGAGCTGCGCGCGGTGTCCAACCCGGTCGGCCCGCGCGACCGCGCCGCCTGGCGGATCGGCGAGGCTCTGGCGGCGCTCACCGAGGGATTCGGGAAGCTCGCGCCCGTACTGGAGAGTTGGAAGCAACCATGAGCCCTGACATGCGTTCGCTGCAGATCGCGTACTCCCCCTGCCCCAACGACACCTTCGTCTTCGACGCCCTCGCCCACGGCCGCGTGCCCGGCGCTCCCGCGCTCGACGTGACCTTCGCGGACATCGACATCACCAACGGCATGGCCGAGCGCGGCGAGTTCGACGTGCTGAAGGTGTCGTACGCGGTGCTGCCGTACGTCCTCGGCGAGTACGCGCTGCTGCCGTGCGGCGGGGCGCTGGGGCGGGGGTGCGGTCCGCTGGTGCTGACCCGGGAGCCGGGCGATGGGGGCACCTCCCACGCTTTCGGCAGTGGGGGACTGGCGGGCCGTACGGTCGCGGTGCCCAGCGAGAGGTCGACGGCGTATCTGCTGTTCCGGCTGTGGGCGGCCACCCTCTCCGGTGGGGTGGGCGAGATCGTGGTCATGCCCTTCCACGAGATCATGCCCGCCGTGCGGGACGGGAAGGTCGACGCGGGACTGGTGATCCACGAGGCACGGTTCACGTACCAGAACTACGGGCTGCACAAGCTCGCGGACATGGGCGAGCACTGGGAGAACACCACCGGGCTGCCCATCCCGCTGGGCGCGATCATCGCCAAGCGGTCACTGGGGGCGGACACGCTGACGCTGCTCGCCGAGTCCGTCCGTGCCTCTGTACGGGCGGCCTGGGACGACCCCGAGGTGTCCCGTCCGTATGTGATGGAGCACGCGCAGGAGATGGACCCGGACGTCGCCGACCAGCACATCGGGCTGTACGTCAACGAGTTCACCGCCGGTCTCGGCGAGGACGGCTACGCGGCCGTACGCGGACTGCTCACGCGCGCGGCGGCCGAGGGGCTGGTGCCGCCCCTCGGGCCGGAAGCGCTGGATTTCCCCTAGTCGGGGGCTTGTGTCGGGGTTTACACGTCGAGCTGGTCGGCGACCGCTCGGAGCAGGCCGGCGATCTTCTTGCCGGAGGCCTTGTCGGGGTAGCGACCCTTTTCGAGCATCGGGGTGATGTTCTCCAGGAGGGTCGTCAGATCCTGGACGATGGAGGCCAGCTCGTCCGGCTTCTTGCGCTGTGCGGCCGCGACCGACGGGGTCGGGTCCAGGAGGGTGACCGAGAGGGCCTGGTCGCCGCGCTGTCCGGCGACCACCCCGAACTCCACGCGCTGACCTGGCTTGAGCGTCTCGACTCCGGCGGGGAGAACGGAGGAATGGACGAAGACGTCACCGCCGTCGTCGCGGGAGAGAAAGCCGAAGCCCTTCTCACTGTTGAACCACTTGACCTTGCCGGTAGGCACGTCTGTCCTCGTCCTCGTACTCGTCGGAAAACTGCTTCTGAAACGGCTCTTGATAGCACTCGGGCGGGTCGTCCGTGACCCGCCGGTACCAAGGCTAATGGTCTTCAGGCCGGTGACAAGACGTCGCCCGGTTGTTCCTTCGCGCTGGGAACTACCCTGGTCGGGTGCGTGACAAAACCCAACCGAATTCCGCCGCGCCCGGTGACCGACTGATCCGTGCCGGTGCCGTCGTCTTCGTCGTCGGGGCCGTGGCCACTCTCGTCACGGTGGCCCCGCTGTTCCTCGGGACGACGCCTTTTCCGACCTACATGTTCGTATTGAGCATGCTCATGGGGGTCGGCTTCCTCATCGCCGGGGCAGGAGTGTTCCAGGCGATCGCGGCGGGGCGGCGTCAGGCGCGCGGTGCGTCGACCGCTTCCGGTGCGGCTTCGAGATAGGCCGAAAGCCACTCCGGGAACTCGCCAAGGCCGGCGAGGACGACGTCCGCGCCCGCGGCGTGCAGTTCGTCGGCGTCGCACGGGCCGGTCGCCACGGTCACCGACAGCGCGCCGGCCGCGCGGGCGCCGCGTATGTCGCCGGTGTGGTCGCCGACGTACACGCTCGCGGCGTGCTCGCGCAGTGCCTCCGCCTTGGCCTCCGCCCACAGGTTGCCGATCACCGCGTCGGGCTCGATGCCGAGGTGGGTGAGGTGCAGCTTGGCGTTGGGCTCGTACTTGGCGGTGACGACGACCGCGCGTCCGCCGGCCGCCCGGACGGCCTCTATCGCCTCGTGGGCGCCGGGCAGGGCGGGCGTGGCGGTGATGGCGATCGTCGGGTACATCGCGCGGTAGACGTCGGCCACGGCGGGCACGTCCGCGGCCGGGAACCAGTTGCGCAGTTCCTCCTCCAACGGCGGCCCCAGGCGGGTGATCGCCAGGTCGGCGTCGATGTACGTTCCGGTCCGCTCGGCCAGTGCCAGGTAGCAGGCGTGGATGCCGGGGCGGGAGTCTATGAGCGTCATGTCGAGGTCGAAGCCGACGGTGGGCGGGCGCGAAATCATATGGGCCATTGTGCGGGGTGCCTCCGGCGGTTGGGCAGTGGGGTTTGTGCCGGTGGGTGGGCGGGGTCGGGGCGGTGTGGCGAGTCCGCCGCGGGTTGCGCCCCTCTGCCTGCTGCCACAGTGGGCCGACGTGGGGACCAGCCAAGCGGCGGACTGCGCCACACCGCCCCGACCCGCTCCCGTGGTACGGCGGCTTTCCCGTCTTCGCACGGGTGGCTACCGCTGCTCGGCGGCTTTCCCGTCTTCGCCTGGCTAGCGGTCCTTTTGGGAGCGCCATACCAGGAACAGGGCCGATGCCAGGGCCGCGCCTCGTAGGACCCAGGGCCAGGTTTCGGCGAGGGCGTCGTTCATGTGGCCCTCGGGGACGGGGGTGCCCCAGCGGCCGTCGGTTCTGCCCCAGAGCCAGATGAAACCGGCGGTGACCGCCAGGGCGGGCAGGCCCATGACCGCCCATTTCACTTCTGCGCGGGTCAGGCGGCGCGAGGCGTAGGCGATGAGCCAGCCGAAGGCGAGGGCGAGCAGGTTGCCGAGTACCGCGCCGGCGACCAGGAGGGCGGCGGCGAGGAGCAGCAGGGGGTTGCTCCAGGTGCCGGGGGACGGGAGCAGGCGGCGGCGGGGGCGGGTTCGTCCGCGTCCAGGTCCGGGTCCGGTGGGTGCTCGACCGTCGGCTCGGGCTCCTTGGCGGGGCCTTCGGCGTGGCTTCAGCAGCTCCGGGATCTCCACTCCGCCCACGAAGCCGGGCACGCTGTCGCCGACGCCGAACGGGCTGTTGTCCACCCGCCACCAGTCGGGCTGCGTCGCGCTGTCGCCGAGTTCGTGCTCGCCGGCGCGGTGGGCGGGGACGGGCGTCGGAGGGTGCCGGGGCAGGGTTCGGCGGGGCGGGGCGGGCAGCATGCTGCGCTTCGTTTCTGGTCCCGTTGGCAGGGACGGCCGTCGGGGGTGGTTCCGGGCGGGTGCCGGCGTCACCTGCGGCGGCGACCACCTCGTCGGGGCTGCCGAGGCGGTCGATGATGCGGCGCACGGCGGCGGGGCTGTCGACGACGGCCTTGGCGCGGCGCCGGTCGATCTCGTCGCGCAGCTGCGAGACCAGGCGCATCCGGGTGGCGGAGGACAGCTGCCGCTGCTGAGCCACGTCACCGACGCGGCTCAGATACTCGTAGACGACCTTGTCGCTCTCGATCCCCACGCTGTCCCCTCCGGGGCGGGTGTGCCGGATTCCCCGTGGGACGACGGTAGCGCAGGCCGCCACCCGCTACCGTGGAGCGGATGAGCAGCGATGAGAAGCCTGTGGCCCCGCGGTCCCTCGCGGAGGCGCTGCGTGCACGGGACGACGCCTCTCTGGCTGTGCTGCTGCGCAGCCGGCCCGATCTCATCACGCCCGTGCCGACGGACCTCACTCAGCTTGCGACCCGGGCCGGCACCCGTGCCTCGGTCGTGCGCGCCCTGGAGCGGCTCGACCGGTTCGCGCTGCAGACGGCTCAGGCACTGGCGGTGGCGGCGGATCCGGCGACGTACGAGGAACTGCTCGGGCTCATGGCCGGGGACGAGGGCGATCCGCTCGTCGCCGCCGCGCTGCCGCGCGCCCTCGGCACGCTGCGCGAGCAGGCCCTGGTGTGGGGCGACGACGAACGGCTGCGGCTGGTGCGCACGGCTCGGGAACTGCTCGCGCCGTCGCCGCAGCATCCGTCGCCGACCGGGCTCGGTCCCACGGTCCAGGAGGCGTCGGCGGGCATGTCGCCGGGACGTATCCAGGAACTCGTGACGGCTGTGGGGCTGCCTTCCACGCACGACTCCGTCTCCGCGGTGGCCGCCCTCACCGCCCTGTTCACCGACCGGGCGCGGATGGCGGCGCTGCTCGCCGGGGCCCCGGCCGAGTCGCTGGAGGTGCTGGAGCGGCTGGTGTGGGGGCCGCCGTACGGCCAGGTCACCGCCACTCCGGCCCCCCGGCTGCGCTGGCTTCTCGACCGCGGGCTGCTGCTGCCTACGGCGCCCGGCACGGTTGTACTCCCCCGGGAGGTCGCCCTGCACATGCGCGGCGGCCGCGCGCACCGCCTGCCGGAGCCCGTGCCACCGCCCGTGGAGGTGGCGGCCACGCACCGTCCACAGGTTGTGGACGCCACGGCGGCCGGGCAGGCCTACACGGCGCTGGCCACCGTCGAGGAGCTGCTGAAGGACTGGGACGAGGGCGGGCCCGCGGTGCTGCGCGCGGGCGGGCTCAGTGTGCGCGACCTGAAGCGGACCGCCGTCGCACTGGACGTGTCCGAGCCGGTCGCCGCGTTCTGGATCGAGCTCGCCTACGCGGCGGGCCTGGTGGCCTCGGACGGCGAGGCCGACGAGCAGTACGCGGCGACTCCGGCGTACGACGAGTGGCTGGAGCAGCCGGCCGCCCATCGCTGGACCCGGCTGGCGGAGGCGTGGCTCGCCGCGACCCGGGCGGCGGGGCTGGTCGGCGGGCGGGACGCCAAGGAGCGGACGCTGGCGGCGCTGGGACCGGGCCTCGACCGCTCCGCGGCGCCGGAGGTACGGCACCGGGTGCTGAGCCTGCTGGCGGGACTGCCGGAGGGGGCCGCGCCGACGGCGGAGTCGGTGCTGGCGCGGCTGTGGTGGGAGCGGCCGTTGCGGGGGCGGCAGGACGGCGGGGGCGGGATGCCGCGCGTGATTCCCTCCAGGGCGGGGTGACGGACTCCGCGCGTGATCCCTACCGGGACGGCGGGACGGGCGGGCGCGATGCCGGGCGGGCCGCCGGGCAGGGCGGCATGCGCGACGACGATCTGCGAGCCGGCTCGCCCAGTGGGCTCTGGCCGAAGCTGAGCTGCTCGGTGTGACCGGGCGGGGGGCGTTGTCCGCGCACGGGCGGGCGCTTGTCGGGGCGAGCGCCGCCGCGCACCTGGCGGACGAGGAGCCGGAAGGCCCCGGTGACAAGCTTCCCGTCCACCATCGCCCGCCCACTGCCCCGGAGCCCCTGTCGCCCGGCGAGCAGGCCGTCGCCTCCGCCACGGCCGCCCGGCTGCTCGCCCCGCTGCTGCCCGAACCGCTGGACCACGTCCTGCTCCAGGCCGACCTCACCGCGGTCGCGCCGGGCCCGTTGCAGCGGCCGCTGGCCGACATGCTGGACGTGCTCGCCGACGTGGAGTCGAAGGGCGGCGCGACCGTCTACCGCTTCACGCCCGCCTCCGTACGCCGCGCCCTGGACGCCGGCCGCAGCGCCTCCGACCTGCACGCCTTCCTCGCGGAACACTCCCGTACGCCGGTGCCGCAACCGCTCGCCTACCTGATCGACGACGTGGCCCGCCGGCACGGCCGGCTGCGCGTCGGCGCCGCCTCGGCGTATGTGCGCTGCGACGACGACGCCCTGCTGGGCGAGATCCTCGCCGACAAGCGGACCGCCGGCCTGCGGCTGCGCCGCCTCGCGCCGACCGTGCTGGCCGCGCAGGCCGACCCGGCGGCGCTGCTGGAGGGGCTGCGCGCGATGGGCTTCGCGCCCGCCGCCGAGTCCGCCGAGGGCGACGTACTGATCACGCGGGCGCACGCCCACCGCACCCCGCCGCGCGCCGCACCCGAGCCGGTGCCGGACGGCCCGCCCCCCCGACGCGACGCTGCTGACGGCCGCGATCCGGGCCATCCGGGCGGGCGACCTGGCCTCCACCGCCCCACGCAAGCCCGCCGGCGCGGCCCCGGTGACCGGCGGTGAGCTGCCGCGGACCAGCTCCGCCGACACCCTGGCCACCATGCAGGCCGCCGTCCTGACCGGCCAGGCCCTGTGGATCGGGTACGTCAACGCCGAGGGCGCCGCCAGCCAGCGGGTGATCGCGCCGGTACGGGTGGAGGGCGGTTTCGTGACGGCGTACGACCACACCGCGGACGAGGTCCGCACCTACCCGCTGCACCGGATCACCGGGGTCGCGGAGCTGGCCGACGACCAGATGTGAGCACCGGTCACCCACACAGGCGTACACCCGCGTTCATGCACGCCACGCCGGACACTTCCCACCCATGAGGGAGCTTGCAGGTCACGGCGCATTCCGCTGCGGGCCGCCGGGCAGCCACCGGATGTCCTGATCAAGTCCGAGCCGCCCGACGGGGGGCTCGGGCGAACACAGCTGAAAGGAAATCCCACCCATGCGTGCTGCCCGTCGTTTCGCCGCTGTCCTGGCCGCCACGGCCCTGATGCTCGGCGCCTTCACCACCCAGGCCGCGGCCGTCGGCATCGATGTCGCCGGCCTTGTCATCGAGACGCCGCCCGTCTGACGCGCCCGGCGCGCCCCATCGGGCCGGTCCCGGCACCCCCGGGTCCGGCCCTCCCCTCGACCTCCTGTGAAAGGCCCTGACGTCCCATGCGTTCCAAGCTCACCGTCCGCGCCCACCCCGCCGTCGCCGCCTTGGCCGCCGCGCTGGTGACCGCCGCCGCCCTCGTCGCCGCGCTCGCGCCCGAGGCCTCGGCGGTCCCGGCCGCGCCGCTGCCGCTCCCGGCCGCCGGGGCCGGAGGCGAGCCCCTCCTCGCCAACATCGACGGGCACATCTTCGCTCAACCGCTGGTCAACAACCTCACCCTGCCCACTCCGAAGTAGCCCGGCGCATCCGGTAGCTCTCCCCTTCGAGCCGCACGATCTCGGCGTGGTGGGCCAGCCGGTCCACCATCGCCGGGGCGGCCGGGCCGCCGAACACCTCGTCCCACCTGTCGAGCGGGCGGTCGCTGGTCACGATCAGCGACCCCCGTTCGTAGCGGTGGGCGACCAGTTGGAAGAAGAGGCGGGAGGTGGCCGCGTCGAAGGGGACGTACCCGACCTCGTCGACGATCAGCAGCGGGCAGTCGTCGAGGGCGGTGAGCTCCTCGGTGAGCCGGCCCGCCGACTGCGCCCCGGCCAGCCGCGCGGCCCAGCCGGCGGCCGTGTCGAACAGCACCCGGCGGCCGGCCTGACAGGCGCGCACCCCGAGTCCGACGGCCAGGTGCGTCTTGCCGGTGCCGGGCGGCCCCACGAACACCACGTTGCCGTGCGTCGCGACGAAGTCCAGCTTGCCGAGCCTTGCCACGGTCTCCCGGTCGAAGGCCCGGGGGTGTTCCGCGTCGAACTCCTCCAGCGCCTTCCGGGCCGGGAAACCGGCGGCCCGGATCCGCTCCTCGGCTCCCGTCTCGGCGGGGGGCGGCCCGGCCTGGGCCGGGATCGACACCGCCGCCGGGGGCCGCGCGGGTTCGGGGCCGTCGGCCCGGTGGTCCCGGTGGTGGGCGCGTTCGGCGTGCGCGGCCATCGGCCCCGACATGTACGCCAGGATCGCCGCCGACACGATGAA
Organism: Streptomyces sp. F001; assembly: GCF_004187715.1. Lineage (GTDB taxonomy): Bacteria > Actinomycetota > Actinomycetes > Streptomycetales > Streptomycetaceae > Streptomyces > Streptomyces flavusporus. The sequence continues at coordinate 18,975 of NZ_QZWF01000003.1, forward strand.
CGCCATGTGGATCACCGTGCCCCACAGCAGGGAGTGCCGGGCGGTGTGGTGCACATCCACGAACATCTGCAGCAGATGGACCGAGGAGATGCCCACGATGGCGGTGGCCAGCTTCACCTTCAGCACGTTGGAGTTGACGTGCGAGAGCCATTCCGGCTGGTCACGGTGGCCCTGGAGGCCGATGCGGGAGACGAACGTCTCGTAGCCGCCGACGATCACCATGATCAGCAGGTTGGCGATCATGACGACGTCGACCAGCTTGAGCACGGCGAGCATGACGTAGGTCTCGGTCGCCTGCCCGGTGATGCACCGGAGGATTAAGGCCCACAGCTCGTTGAAGAACTTGTAGACGTACACCCCCTGCGCGGCCACGAGGCCGAAGTACAGCGGGGCCTGCAGCCAGCGGGTGGCGAACAGGGCGTAGCCGAGGGTGGTGGTCGGCGGGGACGGGTCACGCGTGATGGCCTGCACGGTCGGCCATTCTTCGCAGCCGGAGCCGTACAGGTGAAACCGTTCCACTCCCAGGAATGAATAGACATCCTGTACGACGGGACGTGTGCGCCTTCGTGACCAGGAGCCGACCAGGAACCGATCAGGAATCGATCAGGCACACTGGACGTTTGGCCGTACCGTCCGGCCGTACGGAAAGGGTGCCCGCGTGAATGGTCCGCTGATCGTCCAGTCCGACAAAACTCTGCTCCTGGAAGTCGACCACGAGCGTGCCGACGACTGCCGTCGGGCCATCGCGCCGTTCGCGGAGCTGGAGCGGGCGCCCGAGCACATCCACACCTACCGGGTGACGCCGCTCGGCCTGTGGAACGCGCGCGCGGCGGGGCATGACGCGGAGCAGGTCGTGGACGCGCTGGTGCAGTACAGCCGCTACCCGGTGCCGCACGCGCTGCTGGTGGACATCGCCGAGACGATGGACCGCTATGGGCGGCTGACGCTGAGCAAGCACCCGGCGCACGGGCTGGTGCTGACCACCACCGACCGACCGGTCCTCGAAGAGATCCTGCGCTCCAAGCGCGTCGCACCGCTCGTCGGCACCCGGATCGACCCCGACACCGTGGCCGTGCACCCCTCCGAGCGGGGGCAGATCAAGCAGGTGCTGCTGAAGCTGGGCTGGCCCGCCGAGGACCTCGCCGGGTACGTCGACGGCGAGGCGCACCCCATCGAGCTGCACGAGGACGGCTGGGCGCTGCGCCCCTACCAGAAGCAGGCGGTGGAGAACTTCTGGCACGGCGGCTCCGGCGTGGTGGTGCTGCCCTGCGGCGCCGGCAAGACGCTGGTGGGCGCGGGCTCGATGGCGCAGGCGAAGTCGACGACGCTCATCCTCGTCACGAACACGGTCTCGGCCCGGCAGTGGAAGCACGAGCTGGTGAAGCGCACCTCGCTGACCGAGGACGAGATCGGCGAGTACAGCGGTACGAAGAAGGAGATCCGCCCGGTCACCATCGCCACGTACCAGGTGCTGACGACCAGGCGGAAGGGCGTCTATCCGCACCTGGAGCTGTTCGACTCCCGTGACTGGGGCCTGATCCTCTACGACGAGGTGCATCTGCTGCCGGCGCCGGTCTTCAAGTTCACGGCGGACCTCCAGGCGCGGCGGCGGCTGGGCCTGACGGCGACGCTGGTGCGGGAGGACGGGCGCGAGTCGGACGTGTTCTCGCTGATCGGGCCCAAGCGGTTCGACGCGCCGTGGAAGGAGATCGAGGCGCAGGGCTACATCGCGCCCGCGGACTGCGTCGAGGTCCGCGTCAACCTCACGGACGCCGAGCGGCTGGCGTACGCTACCGCCGAGACGGAGGAGAAGTACCGCTTCTGTGCGACGACCGACACCAAGCGCAAGGTGACGGAGGCGATCGTCCGCCGGTTCGCCGGGCAGCAGATCCTCGTCATCGGGCAGTACATCGACCAGCTCGACGAACTGGGCGAGCACCTGAACGCCCCCGTGATCAAGGGCGAGACCTCGAACGCCCAGCGGGAGAAGCTGTTCGACGCGTTCCGGCAGGGCGAGATCAGCGTGCTGGTGGTGTCCAAGGTCGCCAACTTCTCCATCGACCTGCCGGAGGCCACGGTCGCCATCCAGGTGTCGGGCACCTTCGGCTCGCGCCAGGAGGAGGCGCAGCGCCTGGGCCGCGTCCTGCGCCCGAAGGCCGACGGGCACCAGGCGCACTTCTACTCGGTCGTGGCCCGGGACACGATCGACCAGGACTTCGCCGCCCACCGCCAGCGGTTCCTGGCGGAGCAGGGGTATGCGTACCGGATCGTGGACGCGGACGAGATCCTCGCGGAGAGCTGAGCGGCATGTGTCGTAGCGCGGCGGGCGCGAGGTGCTCCTGCTGCCGGAGGAGGGCTGACGCGAGCACGGCCAGCCCCAGCAGCGGGTAGGGCGAGGCCAACGGCTGTTGCCACCACGGGAGTCGGAGGTCCAGGTCGCCCTCGTGGGGCAGCAGCCACATCGTGCGGGCCGTGAAGAGCAGGGCCGTGAGCGCGGCCAGGCGGGTGCGGCCCTCGGCCAGGAGCACGGCGATCAGCGGCACGCACCACACCCAGTGGTGGGACCAGCTGACCGGGGAGACGAGCAGCGCGGTGACGGCCGTGACGACGATGCCCCTGCGGTCGTCACCGGCCCGGCACGCGAGCCACAGCCCGGTGGCGGCGAGCAGCAGCGCCGGGAACATCCAGGCCGGGCCCGGTGCCGGGTCGCCGAGCGTGCGGGCGAGCAGGCCCTGCAGGGACTGGTTGTCGACGATCCAGGGCTTGCCCACGCGGTCGGTCTCGTAGAGGCGGTGGAGCCAGAAGTCCGCGCCGGCGGACGGCAGGACGAGGACGCCGAGCAGGACGGTGGCGGCGAGGGCGGTGGTCGCGGTGAGCGCCTCGCGGGTGCGGCGGGTGAGGAAGAGATACGCGATGAAGACGGCCGGGGTGAGCTTGATCCCGGCCGCGATGCCCACGGCCACGCCCTTGCCGGGGGCGCCGGGCGGGCGGGTGAGGTCCCACAGGACCAGGCAGGCGAGCAGCAGGTTGATCTGGCCGAAGAGGAGGGTCTGGAAGACCGGTTCGAGCCAGAGTGCCAGGGCTGTGCCCGCGCACAGGGACGGAAGGCGCAGGGGCCGCCCCGCCAGCCGGGCGGAGAGGTGGACGAGGCAGGCGACGAGCAGGGTGTTGGCTGCGAGGAACGCCGCCTTGAGGGCCGTGACCGGAATCCAGGCCGTCGGGACGAACAGGAGCGCCGCGAAGGGCGGGTAGGTGGCGGGCAGCTGCCACTCGGTGACCCTGAAGCCGTACAGATCGCTGCCGCGCAGGACCGCCTCGCCCTGGGCCCGGTAGACCAGCGCGTCCGCCATCGGCAGGCGCTGTACGGCGCACAGGGCGGCGAAGGCCCCCAGGGAAACGGCCAGGAGGAGGAAGGGAGTTGCGGAGTGTGATCGGAAGGTCACGCGGTGACCCTAGTCGGTCACTTCCGGCGTACGCCCGCCTCCTCGCCGTACTCACCGAGGATGATGACGTCGAACGCGGCCCCCGCGAACACCCGCACGGCGCGCAGGGCCTCGCCGAGCCGGTGCCGGTGGCTGCCGCCGAGGGCGGTGGCGCCGGACGGCCGGGCCGGGGCTGGGGTGATGGTCGCTGCACTCATGTCTCCATGGTGGGTTTCCGCACCCGAGAACGGAATCGGTCTCGGGGCCGAACCTCGACCGCTCCCGCGTAGCCCTCCGGGTGGACCGCCTCCCCTGAGGGGGGACTACCCGCCCCCTAGGGGAAGGAGAGGCGCCGGAAAATTCATTGGCACCGCTCTCCCCCGATTACCTAGAATCTCCGCTCTTGCCCGCCTCCCTCACGGAGTGCCGCCCGCCCGTCTCCCACCACCACCTCAACCGAGGCCCTTCGGGCCGCCCCTACATTGCCGGCCGGAAACCGGACGGCATCGATCGCCCCACACTCACGCAGGTCCCCGACGGAGGCACCCCCTTGTCCACGCCCGCCGACGATCCCCTCTCCCGCGAGCGCGCCCATCTCTCCGCCTCCCGTGCCGCGCTGCGCGCCATGCGGGAGGACGTCGAGTCGCTCGACATCAGTGACGTCACCGCGAACTGGGTCAACGCCCAGATCCTGGAACACCAGATCGGCGAGCGGATCAAGGCCCTCGCCGATCTCAGCGACACGCCACTGTTCTTCGGCCGGCTCGACTATCTGCACGCGCCGGGCGCCGAACAGGCGGAGGGCGCGGAAGGGGAACGCCCGCGGCCGGAGGCCGCTTATCAAACACTGCACATCGGGCGCCGGCATGTGCACGACGCCGACGGCGACCCGATGGTGATCGACTGGCGTGCGCCGGTGTCGCAGCCGTTCTACCGGGCGTCCAAGAAGGATCCGATGGACGTCGGCCTGCGCCGCCGCTTCGGCTACACCGGCGGCGATCTCACGGCCTACGAGGACGAGCACCTGTCCGACCCCGCCGAGGCGGCGAAGGCCAGCAAGCTGCTCCAGCAGGAGATCGAGCGCCCGCGTGTCGGCCCGATGCGGGACATCGTGGCGACCATCCAGCCCGAGCAGGACGAGATCGTACGGTCGGGACTCTCCGGGACCGTCTGCGTACAGGGCGGCCCCGGCACCGGAAAGACGGCCGTCGGCCTCCACCGGGTCGCGTACCTCCTCTACGCCCACCGCGAGCGGCTCGCCCGCACCGGCACCCTCGTCATCGGGCCGAACCGGTCCTTCCTGCACTACATCGAGCAGGTGCTGCCCGCACTGGGTGAGCTGACGGTCCGCCAGGCCACGGTCGACGACCTGGTGGCCCATGTGGAGGTGCGCGGCACGGACGACGCGGCGGCGGCGATCGTCAAGGGCGACGCCCGGATGGCCGAGGTCCTCCGCAGCGCCCTCTACGCGCATGTCACGCTGCCGACCGAGCCGGTCGTCGTCGTGCGCGGCTCCCGGCGCTGGCGGGTCCCGGCGTACGAACTCGAGGAGATCGTGCGGGAGTTGCTGGACCGAGGCATCCGCTACGGCGCCGCCCGCGAGGCGCTGCCGCAGCGGATCGCGCACGCCGTGCTGGTGCAGATGGAACGGTCCGGTGAGGCGCCGGACGACCGGGTGCAGGACGCGGTGGCCCGCAACGCCGCGGTGAAGGCGGCCGTCAAGGCGATCTGGCCGCCCGTCGACCCGGCGAAGCTGGTGCTGCGGCTGCTGACCGACGTGGACTTCCTCGCCGTCCATGCGGACGGGATCCTCACCGAGGAGGAGCAGAAGACGATCCTGTGGGCGAGGCCGGTGCGGTCGGTGAAGTCCGCGAAATGGTCGCCCGCGGACACCGTGCTGGTCGACGAGGCGACGGACCTCGTCGACCGCACGCCCTCCCTCGGCCATGTCGTCCTCGACGAGGCGCAGGACCTCTCCCCCATGCAGTACCGGGCGGTCGGCCGGCGCTGCACCACCGGCTCCGCGACCGTCCTCGGCGACCTCGCGCAGGGCACCACACCCTGGGCGACGAGGAGTTGGGACGACGCCCTCACCCACCTCGGCAAGCCGGACGCGGTGATCGAGGAACTGACGGCCGGCTTCCGCGTCCCGACGGACGTCATCACCTACGCCTCACGGCTCCTGCCCCGCATCGCGCCGGGGCTGACGCCGGTGGCGTCGGTCCGCGAGAACCCCGGGTCGTTCGAGGTACGGCCGGTCACCGGCGATGCGGACGTGGTCGCGGCATGCACGCAGGCGCTGCGCAACGAGGGCTCGATCGGCCTGATCGCCGCCGACGCCCGCGTGCCGGCCCTCGCTCAGGCCCTGACGGCGGCGGGCATCCCGTACCTCTCGCCGGGCGAGGAGACAACCCCCGACTGCCGCCTGACCCTGGTCCCGGCCTCCCTCGCCAAGGGCCTGGAGTACGACTACGTCGTCCTCGACGAGCCCCAAGCCGTGGTCGACGGAGAACCGGACGAACGCACCGGCCTGCGCCGCCTGTACGTGGCCCTGACCCGAGCGGTATCGGGCCTGACGGTCACCCATGCGGCCCCACTGCCACCACAACTCGGCTGACTCAGCCCGCCAGACCGCGGGCAGTCGTACCGCTGGGGCAGCCCGGGTGGGCGCGGACGACACCCGCCACCACGTCAATCCGCGGGCATTCGTGCCGCCCAGGGCGATGGAGGTCCCCCCGCTCGAGCGAAGCGAGAGTGGGGAGGGTGGGCGCGGGCGGCACCGCCGGCGCCGGGCTGCGCCACCCACCCCGGCCAGCCCCCCACGCCGGTCCCGTACACCCGTCCAGCACCCGCCGCCACTCGGCGACGGCCTCCGCCGACACCGGCCCGTCCCAGCCCTCCGGCCGAGCCGCCCCGCCGATGTGAAACGCGTCGATCCCACCGGCCAGCAGCCCCGGCACGTGGTCCAGCCGCAACCCACCGCCGACAAGGAGCTGCTGCTCGTACCCAGGCTCTCCACAGCGCCGCGCCTCGGCGAGCAGCGTGGGAAGGCCGCCGTCGACACCGCCGGCCGACCCGGCCGTCAGGTAGGCATCCAGTCCCGGGAGGTCCCCGAGCTGCTTGCGCAGCGCGTCCCGGTCGGCGGCCCGGTCGATCGCCCGGTGGAAAGTCCACCGGCACCCGTCCAGCACCCCGACCACCCGCTCCACGGCATCCAGATCCACCCCACCGTGCGCATCGAGGAACCCGAGCACGAACTGCTCCGCCCCGGGCCTCCGCATCTCCCCCGCGACCCGCACCAGCCGCTCGACGTCCCCGGCGGCGAATCCGTCCGCGAGCCGCAGCATCACGCGTACGTCGATGTCGACGGCGGCCCGGATCGCGGCGACGGTCCCGGCCGGCGGCGTGAGCCCGTCGGCCGCCATGTCGGTGACCAGTTCGAGGCGGTCCGCGCCTCCGGCCTGGGCGGCGACCGCGTCCTCGACGTCGAGGGCGATCACCTCCAGGACTGCACGCGTGCTCATAGGACCCCTTTCGTTGGGCGTTCCCCGAAGCGGCTACAGGTCTAGTCCAATATCAGGGTACGCCCGGAAGGATCGAGGTCGCGAGACGCCCACCACCGGCCGGAACGGGCACAGCTCGCCCGTCAGCCGTCAGCCGTCAGCCGTCAGCCGTCAGCCGTCAGCGTCAGCCGTCAGCCGAAAATGTTCAGCTCCGCAGCCCCACCCCCGAGCTCGTACCCCGCCGCCGTCCACCGGCCGCCCGCAACAGCCGTACGAGCGTCGCGGTCCCGATGTACCGCGCCGGCGTCCGCTCCCCGCTCACCTCACCGAACCGCAGCGGCTCATCCACGTCGTCGAGGTCGGCGTGCAACGGCACATGCCCCCGGTTCCTGGTGATCCAGACGAGCAGGTCGAGCGCGTACGACAGCCCTCCCCCTGCGTACGCCCCCGCTCCCCGAGCGCTCGCGCACGTCCACGGCGTGCACCCATTCCCCGAGCGCGACCAGTCCAGCGCCCCGCCCGCCTTGGCGATCGCCGGCCCCGCCTCGGTCATCCCGCGTTCCAGCTCGTCGACGACCTGCTCGTTCGTCCAGTCGGCGCGCTCGGCGATGTCCCGGTCGTTCGCCTCGGGGGAGAACACACCCTTCTCGAACCGGCTCTCCACCACCCTCATCAGCGCGGCCGAACAGTGCGCCAGCACATCCCGCACCGTCCACCCAGGACACGCCGCCGTGGGAGTCGCGAAGTCCCCGTCCGTCCTCCCCCGCAACAGCGGGATCAGCGCGTCCCGCTCCACCACCAGCAGCCGACCCGGCAGCTCCGGATCCCGTACGTCGCCGTGCATGTCAGCAGTAGTCATGGCCCCACGCTAAGGGCCGGGCCTCCGACAGGGGAGAACCACGCAGCCACACGCGACAATGCCCCCATGACCGACCCCGACACCTTGCGCACCCGCTTCACCCGCGCACTCGAAGCCGCCCGAGCCCCCGAGGGCGGCCCCGATCCGGCCCCGTACGCCGACAACCTGATCGCCCGCTGGCAGGAGCCGCAGCGCCGCTACCACACGCTCGCGCATCTCACCGCTGTGCTGGATCACATCGACGTGCTGGAGAAGTACGCGGACGATCCGGACGTCGTCCGGCTGGCCGCCTGGTTCCATGACGCGGTCTACCTTCCCGACCGCTCCGAGAACGAGGAGCGGTCGGCCCGTCTTGCCGAGCGGGCGCTGCCCGAGGCGGGGGTGTCCGAGGCGAAGGCGGCCGAGGTCGCCCGGCTGGTCCGGCTCACCGCGGGCCACGCCCCGGCCGGCGACGACCGCAACGGCCAGGTCCTGTGCGACGCCGACCTGGCGATCCTCGCCTCGCCCCCGTCGTCGTACGCCGTCTACACCGCCGCCGTCCGCGAGGAGTACGGCTTCGTCCCCTCCGACGCCTTCCGGGCCGGCCGCGCCGCCGTCCTCCGCGAACTCCTCGCTCTGCCCCGGCTGTTCCGCACCCCGTACGGCGCGGAGCACTGGGAGGCGACGGCCCGCTACAACATCACCTCGGAGCTGGAAATCCTGTCGTCCTGAGCGAGGGGCGACCTCTAACCTGCGGTGCATGACAGATATGGGTGGGGAACGGGTGCGGGAGGCCGTCGCGGGCGCCGTCGCGGTGCTTCGGACGGCGACCGAGCGGGACTGGGAAAGCGTCGACGCGGGCTCGTTGACGTGGAGTTGTCGCAGGACGGCCGAGCATGTCGCGAGCTGTCTGCTCGCGTACGCGGGCCAACTGGCGGGGCGGGTGCAGGGGGCCTACTCCCCGTTCAGGATCAGCATCGTGGACGGCACGAGCAACGAGGAGCTGCTCCAGGTCGTCGAGACAACCGGCGCCCTCCTCACCGCCGCTGTCCGCACCGCGCCCCGCGAGGCGCGCGCCTTCCACCCGTACCCCTTCCGCAGCGCGAGCCGCGACGGCTTCGCCGCGATGGGTGTCACCGAGGTGGTGCTGCACACGTACGACATCGCAGAGGGCCTCAGCCTCCCCTACGAACCGCCCCCCGAACTCGCCGAGTTCGCGCTCGGCACGATCTTCCCGCACGTCCAGCCCGGCCCCGACGCCTGGCGCACCCTGCTGTGGGCCACCGGCCGCGGCGAACTGCCCGGTCGCGCCCCGGTCACCGAGTGGCGCTGGAACAACAACCTGGTCATCCCCGCCGAGCGCCTCACCCTGGAAGGCGTCACGCCGCTCGCCGCCGCCGACCTCGCCGCGGGTGGCGACGGCGGGTTCGAGTGGGTCGAGGGCGGCCCGTTCGAGGGCACGCGGGAGGCCGCCGGGATGACCGCGAAGGCGTACGAGGCGGGGGTGCACCGCCCGGAGTTCGGGCTGTTCGTGCTCGTACGGCAGGAGGACGGCCGGGCGGTCGGCGGCATGGGCTTCCACGGCGCCCCCGACGAGGACGGCCGCACCGAGGTCGGCTACGACCTCGCCGAGTCCGCCCGCGGCCACGGCTACGCCACCGACGCACTGCGGGCGCTGGCCGCGTGGGCGCTGGCGCGGGAGGACGTACGGTCGCTGTTCGCGACGGTCGACCGGGACAACGTGCCGTCGCAGCGGGTCGTCGAGCGGGCCGGGTTCCTGCGGGTCAGCGAGGACGGGGAGCAGTTCGCCTATGAGCTGCTCCCCTGATCCAGCCTCTTCCGTCTACGAACTGCGGCCCTGATCCGGCCGCTTCCGCCTACGAACTGCGGCCCTGATCCAGCCGCTTCCGCCTGCGCAGCCCGGCGCCGTGCAGCAGCCGCACCACCTCGCGGCTGCTGACCTCCACCGCCCCGGCGCGCACCGCGTCGGCGTACCGATGGGAGGGGATGTCGTAGTGGTCCCGCTCGAAGGCCCGTCGGGGCGCCCCCAACTCCTCGGCGAACTTGTGGAGTTCGTCGTACGAGACATCGCTGATCAGATGCGACCACATGCGCCCGTGGCCCGGCCAGGTCGGCGGATCTATGTAGACCGTCACGAGGACGGCGCCCCGCCCCCGCAAGAGCCCAGCAGGCCGACCGCGGCGACCTTCACGCCTGCCTTGTGGCACACCCAGTGCGGGTCGGGCCCGAGCTCCGGTTCGACGTCCAGCGCATGAGGATCCCCGGAGCCGCACACCGGGCACAGCGGCCAGCGCCCGTACCGCTCCAGCAGCGCATCCTGAACGTCCTGGGCGACCAGCCCCGCCACATACGCGGCGCCCTCCGGCCACTGCTCCACCCACCAGCGCCGCTGTGCGACGGACTCCTCGACCAGCGACACGACGTCCGCCTCGGCGACCTGGTTCGCGACGAGGTCGGCGAGCACCAGGGCGCGGGCCGCGTGCAACGCCTGCTCAAGGGGGCTGATGGGGTCCATGTCCCCATTGTGCGCACTCTTGACCACAACACCGAGCCGAAAATATCTTTCACATGTGACCCGTAACGTGAAGGAAACTTTCGGGACGCCTCCCGCGCCCGCCGCCCTCGCCGCCAAGGTACGCACGCTCGCCCCGTCGATGACGCGTTCCATGCAGCGGGTCGCCGAGGCCGTCGCGAGCGACCCGGCCGGCTGCGCGGCCCTCACCGTCACCGGTCTCGCCGAACTCACCGGCACGAGCGAGGCGACCGTCGTCCGCACCGCCCGCCTGCTCGGCTACCCCGGCTACCGCGACCTGCGCCTCGCCCTCGCCGGTCTCGCCGCCCAGCAGCAGTCCGGCCGGGCGCCCGCCATAACGACCGACATCGCGGTCGACGATCCCATCGCCGATGTCGTGGCGAAACTGGCGTACGACGAGCAGCAGACCCTCGCCGACACCGCGGCCGGACTCGACACCGTCCAGCTCGGCGCGGCGGTCACCGCGGCCGCGGCCGCCCGTCGTATCGACGTGTACGGCGTCGGGGCGTCGGGGCTGGTCGCGCAGGACCTCACCCAGAAGCTGCTGCGAATAGGGCTGATAGCCCACGCGCACTCCGATCCACACCTCGCCGTGACCAACGCCGTTCAGCTGCGCGCGGGGGACGTCGCCATCGCCATCACCCACTCGGGCTCGACGGGTGACGTCATCGAGCCGTTGCGCGTCGCCTTCGAGCACGGGGCGACCACCGTCGCGATAACCGGCCGCCCGGACTCGTCGGTCACGCAGTACGCCGACCATGTCCTGACCACGTCCACGGCCCGGGAGAGCGAGCTGCGGCCGGCCGCGATGTCGTCGCGGACGAGTCAGTTGCTGGTGGTGGACTGTCTGTTCGTGGGAGTGGCGCAGCGGACGTACGAATCGGCCGCGCCGGCGCTGGCCGCTTCGTATGAGGCGTTGGCTCATCGGCATCGGAGCGGACCTCGGTAGGCCGTAGGGCCCAGTGCCGTGGTCTGCCTACAGGCCGTCTGTGGCTGGTCGCGCAGTTCCCCGCGCCCCTTCTCGGCGTGATCCGACCCCGTACTGAAAAGAGCCGCTTCCTCATGACCTCCATGTCCGATCCCCGTGATCTGCAAGCGCAGTTGGAGACGCTGACCACCGAGGCGTTCCGCCCCGACCTCGCCGAGATCGACCGGCTGCCCACCCTGGAGATCGCCACGCTCATGAACGGCGAGGACGCCGGCGTACCCGCCGCCGTCGCCGAGCGTGTGCCGCAGATCGCCGCCGCGATCGACGACATCGCCGCCCGTATGTCCCGCGGCGGCCGCCTCGTCTACGCCGGCGCCGGTACGGCCGGCCGGCTCGGTGTGCTCGACGCCTCCGAGTGCCCGCCCACCTTCAACACGGCCCCGGAGCAGGTCGTGGGCCTGATCGCGGGCGGCCCGGCGGCGATGGTCACCTCCGTCGAGGGCGCCGAGGACTCCGCCGAGCTGGCCCGGCAGGACCTGGACGCCCTGCACCTCACGCCGGACGACACGGTGGTCGGCATCTCCGCCTCCGGCCGCACCCCGTACGCGATCGGTGCCGTCGAGCACGCCCGTGCACGCGGCGCCCTCACCGTCGGCCTGGCCTGCAACGCGCACAGCGCCCTCGCGGCCGCAGCGGACCACGGCATCGAGGTGGTCGTGGGCCCCGAGCTGCTCACCGGATCCACCCGGCTGAAGGCGGGCACGGCACAGAAGCTGGTGCTCAACATGCTCTCGACGATCACGATGATCCGCCTGGGCAAGACGTACGGGAACCTCATGGTCGACGTCCGCGCCTCGAACGAGAAGCTGCGCGCCCGCTCCCGCCGTATCGTCGCCCTGGCCACCGGGGCGCCCGACGACGAGATCGAACGCGCCCTCGCGGCGACCGACGGCGAGGTGAAGGCGGCCATCCTGACGATCGCCGGCGGGGTCGACGGGGGGACGGCCGCCCGCCTTCTGGAGGAGTCCGGCGGCCATCTGCGCGCGGCACTCGAGGCGGCGGCCCGCTGAGCAGCACCCTCGTGGCATGCGCAAAGACCCAGCCGAAGTAGCCGCCGCGCTCCTGCCCCTGGTCGGCGGCCCTGCGAACATCACGTCCGTCGCCCACTGCATGACCCGGCTCCGCCTGGGCCTGGCCGACCCATCCCGGGTGGCGGAGGAGCGGCTGAGGGCGCTGCCGGGGGTGCTCGGTGTCGTCGTGGACGGCGACTCGTACCAGATCGTGCTCGGGCCGGGTGCGGTGGCGCGGGTGACGGCGGAGTTCGAGGCGCTTCTCGGGCAGCCGACGGCCGACGAACTGGCGGCGCGGGGCGCGGAGTTGAAGGAGGCCCGGCGGCAGCGCAACGCGACGCCGGGGAAGCTGGCCCTGCGCCGCGTCGCGAACATCTTCGTCCCGCTCATCCCCGCGCTGATCGGCTGCGGAGTGCTGGCGGGCTTGAACGGGCTGCTGATCAACGCGGGTTGGCTGCCGGCTGTGACCCCCGCCCTGTCCGCGATCGCCTCGGCCTTCATGGCCCTGATCGCGGTGTTCGTCGGCCACAACACGGCGAAGGAGTTCGGCGGCACACCCATGCTGGGCGGCGCGGTCGCGGCGATCGTCGTGTATCCCGGCGTGGCGAAGGTGACGGCCTTCGGCCTGCCCCTGTCCCCCGGTCAGGGCGGGGTGCTGGGCGCGCTGGCGGCGGCGTTGCTCGGGACGTACGTGGAGAAATGGTGCCGCAGACGGGTCCCGCCGGCCCTGGACGTCCTGCTGACCCCGACACTGACGGTCCTGATCGCCGGCCTGGCCACCCTCTACGGCCTGATGTACGTGGCCGGCGAGATCTCCACCGCCATCGGCACCGCCGCGAACTGGCTCCTGACCACGACCGGCGCCTTCGCGGGCCTGATCCTCGGCGGCCTGTTCCTCCCCCTGGTGATGCTGGGCCTCCACCAGGCCCTGATCCCCATCCACACCACCCTCATCGAACAGCAGGGCCACACGGTCCTGCTGCCCATCCTGGCCATGGCGGGCGCGGGCCAGGTGGGCGCGGCGATGGCGGTGTACGTCCGCCTGCGCCACGACACCTCCATTCGTACGACGATCAGGTCGGCGCTTCCGGCGGGCCTGCTGGGCGTGGGAGAGCCGTTGATCTACGGCGTCTCCCTCCCCCTGGGCCGCCCGTTCCTGACCGCCTGCGTGGGCGGAGCGGCGGGCGGCGCGTTCGTCGGCGTGTTCGCGATGCTCGGCGACCAGGTCGGCGCGACGGCGATCGGCCCGTCGGGGTGGGCGCTGTTCCCGCTGCTGGCCGGGAACGCGGGGTTGGGGGTCTCGGCGGCGATCTACGCGGGCGGGCTCCTGACGGGCTACGCGGTGGGCTTCGTGACGACGTACGCGGTCGGACTCACAGCAACCGACTCTCCTGGTTGACACGCCGGACCCGCTCACGCAGCACCTCCCCGGGCTGCACCTCGCCCAGCGACTCCCGCGGACAGTCCCACTCCCGCCCGCCGCACACAGGCCGCAGCTGCACCCGGCCGCCCACGTGTCCTCGCACCTCACCGACCCGCCCGTCCCGCACGTCCTCGACGTACGCCCCCACCGGCGGCGTCTCCCCACGCAGCGCGGACGCCAGGCGCTCGGCCGTACGCACATTGCAGCGCCCCAGGTCGACCAGGGCGAACGGCTCGTCACTCGCGCCGGTCACCGGGTCGACGCACAGCGACGGCAGCACGACGCCGACGCCCACGAGGGCGTCCCGCAGCGACTCCACGATCTCTTCGGTCGAGCGCACGTTTCCCTACCTCCACGCTGAGTCTGCGATTCACCACACAGAGTGTCGACACCGCGTCTAACCTGGCCAGATACGGTGCCCCAACAACCCCATGTGTACGACTGGGAGTTGCACATGCCAGGACCGAAAGACCTCGACCCGTCGTCGTCACCCCGGGCCCTTCTGGGCGCGGAACTACGCCATGCCCGTGAGAAGGCGGGGCTGAGCCAGGAGGAACTGGGCCAACGGCTGTTTGTGAGCGGCTCGTTCGTCGGACAGCTGGAGGCGGGGACACGGAGGATGCAGCCGGAGTATGCGCGGTTGTTGGACGAAATCCTCGGTACGGAGGACTTCTTCCTGCGGAACTGCGGGGCTTGGGCCAAGTCCAAGTACAGGGATCACTTTGCCGAGGCAGCTGAGGCGGAGGCGAGGGCAACGGCAATCAGGCAGTACGCGTCGATGCTGATCCCGGGCCTCCTCCAGACACCCGCGTACGCACGGGCCGTGTCACGCGCGTTCCAGCCGACGGCGACGGAAGAGGCGATCGACGAGCTGGTGACGGGCCGGATGGAGCGGGCCCGGATCCTTGACGATCCAACAAAGCCCATGTTGTGGGCAGTGATTGATGAGGCCACGCTGCGTCGGGTGACAGGTGGGCGCGAAGTAATGGCTGAGGCCCTGCGCCACATCCTCAACTTGGCCCGCCGGAACCGGATCATCGTGCAAGTACTGCCGTACGACGCGGGTGCGCACCCGGCGATGCAGGGTTCCATGAAGCTGATGGAGTTCAGCGACGCTCCTCCGCTGGTCTATCTCGAAGGAGTCGACACCGGACGCTTGGAGGACGACCCCGCCGCTGTCGCGCGCTACAAGCTCTACTACGAACTCCTCACGGCCTCCGCGCTCCCGCCCGACAAGTCCCTGTCCTTGATCGAGAGAGTGGCGCAGAATTACGCCCATGAGGAACATCCCTGAGTACGACCTGGGCGCAGTCAGCTGGTACAAGTCCAGCTACAGCGGCGGCACCGGCGACGACTGCCTCGAAGTAGCCGCCGGCCACCCCACTCTCGTCCCTGTCCGCGACTCCAAGCACCCCCACGGCCCGAAGCTCATATTCCGAGCATCGGCCTGGTCGGCCTTCGTCGAAGCGGTCAGGATCTGACCTAAACGGCTCCTAGCGTGGCTGTCATGACTGAGACCACGCACAACACCGTCACCGTCACCGACGAGCGCGCCGACCTGCTGGAGACGCTGGCCAAGCACCGGCACTTCCTGCGCTTCACCACCCGCGACCTCACCGACGAGCAGGCCGGGCAGCGGACCACCGCCAGCGAGCTGTGTCTCGGCGGCCTTATCAAACACGTCACGTCGGTGGAACGGGGCTGGGTGAACTTCATCCAGCACGGCCCGTCGGTGATGGGCGACTTCACCGCCATGACCGAGGCCGACTGGGCCAAGCGGGCCGACGAGTTCCGCATGCTGCCCGGTGAGACGCTGGAGGGCGTCCTGGCCGAGTACACCGAAGTGGCAGACCGGACCGACGACTTGGTCGCGGCCCTGCCCGACCTGAACGCCGCCCATCCGCTGCCCAAGGCCCCGTGGTTCGAACCCGAGGCTCACTGGTCGGCCCGCAGGGTGCTGCTGCACATCATCGCCGAGACGGCCCAGCACGCCGGCCACGCGGACATCATCCGGGAGTCCCTGGACGGCCAGAAGAGCATGGGCTGACACACCGAAAACCCGGTCCGAAGCTCAAGCGACCAGCCCCGAGCCCTCTTTGCAAGGAATGGGTGGAGGGCCTCAACCCGCCCTCCCACCCGGCAAGTTGACTTGACGCGTTCGGCTTGCCACACACAGTTACGATCGTCTAGCGTGTCCGCATAACGAACAGCCCCCGCCAGGTGCTCACAACACCTGCGGGGGCTTGACCTACGAGATCGAAGGAACAGTTCGATCCCATGGCTGAAGCCAAGCTTAGTGCTGCCTCCCGCTCTGCGCACGCAGACCCGCACCCCATGGCCAATCCGGGTTACGGCAAGCGCTCCGCCCCTGGTCAACTCACCCGCACAAACCACGACTTCGCCCACCTCCCACCCCGCGAAGCCGCCATCGCCGCGTACGTCGACCGCCTCCCCGACGGCGCCGAAATCTCCGTAAAAACGCTGGCCAAGCACCTCCCGTACGGACAGTGCGCCCTCCGCACGGCCCTCAACAACCTCCAGCGGGCAGGGCACTTGCGCCGCGGCCGCGAACACCTGGCCGACTCGGGAAGCCAACTCTGGATCACTCGAACGTGGTTCACCCGTACCGCACGCGACGATGACTGGTGGGCGGCGTTCACACGCGGCGACGTTCCGGAGGAGGAGCCGCCGGAACGGGCCCGCCCCACCCGTTCCCGCGCCCACATCCTCCTGGCCGCCCTCGGCCGCACGGCGCCCGCCCTGTCGCTCTCGCAGGCCGACTGCGCGCAGCTCGCCCCGCTGGTGGACGAGTGGTTCGCGCGGGGTGTCACCGAGGAGGCCGTCCTCCGCGCCCTGACCGCGGGCCTGCCCACGCCGGTCCACTCCCCGGCGGCCCTGGTCCGCAGGCGCCTGACCGACAAACTGCCGCCTGAGCCCCTCCCCCGTCCGCCCCTCCGCGTCCTGGAGTGCGCGAAGTGCGGAGTGCCCGGCCGCCCGGAGGCACTGCCGGACGGCATCTGCGGCGCGTGCCGGGGCGAACGCGCCCCCGACCACAACAACGCACCCCTGGACGCCTCCGCAGTCCACGCCCGCGCGGCAGAGATCCGTGCCGCAATTTCCCTACGGCGACACGAAAGGACACCCGCATGACGGCTCCCACGGTCCGACGACACCAGCCCGGGGCACGATGGAGGGAAGGAGGCGACGCCATGACCCCTGACACCGCTGAACGCCCGCAGATGTCCGTCGAGGACTTCGATGAACTCGTCCGGAGGGCTCCAAGGGAGCTACGGAACCGGCTGGAATTCCTCGGCGGGAGGCTGTGCGTCCGGCACGGCCCGCTCGACGTCGACGAATTCGAGGAGCTTGCCGCCCTGGCGCCGGAAACCGTGCGGCTCGAGTACATCAACGGAAAGGTAGTAGTCAAGGCAATGCCGGACGGCAACCACCGGGAGATCTTCGTCTGGCTGCAGGAACAGTGCATCCAGCATCGCCCTGACCTCCGCGTCTACGGCGAGTCCGGCGTCAAAACCGAGGCCTACCGCAAAGGTCGCGCCCGGACGGACGGAGCCGTCGCACGCAAGGGCCACTTCAAAGGCCACGGCGAGTGGTCTGCGTCCAACGGCATCCTGATGGTCGTCGAGATCACCTCGCACGACCGCGACACCAACCAGCGAGACCGCATCGACAAACCAATTGGCTACGCCGCGGTCGGCATCCCCCTGTACCTCCTCATCGACCGCGACAACGAGACTCTCGTCGTGTACAGCGAGCCCAAGGACAGCCGGTACCAGCAGACTCTCAGCCACCCCTGGGGCACCCCGGTGGAGCTCCCCGACCCCGTCGGCTTCACTCTGGACACCGAAGAACTCAAGGACTACGCAGACTGACCCCATGAACCACGCCCAGCTCACCGCCCTCGGCCGCGCCCTCCGCCTCCTCGGCGAACACGGCGAAGTCCTCACCCCCGACACCCCGGACGCCAAGCTGCACGAGGTCAAGGCCGATCTGCAACGCGCTCTGGATCTGCTGGAGGAGAGCGTCAGCACGGCCGCGCCCACCACTCGCTGCCCGGAGCATCCCACCGGCCCCGTCGACGAGAGCGCCCCCGACCTCTGCCTGCTGTGCGAGACCCGGCGCCGGGCGGCCCGCCGCGCCGAGTTCAACGGGCCCTCCGCGCCACCCGCCCCACCGGAAACGCCCCTCCCGGTACGGCACCCGCGCCGACCGCCCCCAGCCCCAGCAGCGCTGGCTGCCGGAGCTGTGGAACGGTCAGGAGTGGCAGTTGTGCGGCACCCCGCGCCGCGACCGCCGTGAGGCCGAGCTGTACATCGCAGCCCAGCGGCGCGGCTCACGGCCCGCCATGGCGTACCGCCTGGTGCACGAGTTCACCGACTACGAGGTGCTGCGCGTGTGGGGCACCCCGGTGCGGGTCGACATCGAGCCGATGGGCAACCTGTAAGCCGTACGACGAGCTCGAACGCCTACGCCTTCACTGCGGAGACCTGCGCCGGTTCCGCCTCTGCGGCCGCCGCCCCGGCCGCCGGACGCCCGCGCGGGATGAACGACGCGACGGCGAAGGCGAGCAGGGCCGCTCCCGCGCCGATCGCGAGGACCGTGCGGAAGCCGTCCTGGGAGGGCAGCGCGACGGGGCCGAGGTTGATGGTCGTCTGGGCCAGGATGACGCCCGCCACCGCGCTCGCCGTGGACGTACCGATGGACCGCATCAGGGTGTTGAGGCTGTTGGCCGCGGCCGTCTCGGAGGGGTCCACCGCGCCCATGATGAGCGCGGGCATCGAGCCGTACGTGAAGCCGATACCGGCGCCGATGACGCAGGAGACCAGGACGAAGTGCCAGACGGCGTCCATCAGCACGATGTTCAGGCCGTAGCCTCCGGCCACGATCAGGGCGCCGATCATCAGAGTGACCTTCGGGCCCTTGGCCTTGGACACGGCGGCGGAGACCGGTGCCGTCAGCATCATCACCAGACCGGACGGCGCCATGACCAGACCGGCGGCGAGCATCGACTGGCCCAGGCCGTAGCCGGTGGCCTCGGGCGCCTGCAGCATCTGCGGAATGACCAGGGACATCGCGAACATCGCGAAGCCGACGGCCACCGAGGCGAGGTTCGTCACCAGCACCTGACGGCGGGCCGTGGAGCGCAGGTCCACCAGCGGCTGGGTGACGCGCAGCTCCCACCAGCCCCACACCAGCAGGACGACGACGGCCGCGGCGAACAGGCCGAGCGTGGTGCTGCTGGTCCAGCCCCAGTCCGCCCCCTTGGAGATGCCCAGGAGCAGGCAGACCAGGCCGACTGCCAGGCCGAGTGCGCCGATCAGGTCGAACCATCCGCCGGTGCGGACCTTCGACTCGGGTACGAGGGTCAGGACGAGGACACCGGCCACGACACCGAGGGCGGCCGAGGTCCAGAAGAGGACGTGCCAGTCGAAGTTGTCGGCGATGAGCGCGGCGGCGGGCAGACCGAGGGCGCCGCCGACGCCGAGGGAGGCGCTCATCAGCGCGGTGGCGGAGCCGAGCCGTTCGGCGGGCAGTTCGTCGCGCATGATGCTGATGCCGAGCGGGATGACACCGGAGGCCAGGCCCTGCAGCACCCGTCCGACGATCATCGGGACCAGGGAGTCGCTCAGCGCGGCGGTGACCGAGCCGGCCACCAGCAGGACCACGCTGACCAGCAGCATGCGGCGCTTGCCGTACATGTCACCGAGCCGGCCCATCACCGGCGTGGCGACGGCGGCGGCGAGCAGCGTGGCGGTGACGGCCCAGGCGGTGTCCGAGGAGGGGGCGTCCAGGAGCTGCGGCAGCTCCGGGACGATCGGGATCACCAGGGTCTGCATCAGGGAGACGACGATTCCGGCGAAGGCCAGCACCGCCACCACGGCGTTCGCCCTCGGCGGGGCCGAGCCTCCGGTGTCGGCGGGTCGGGCAGGGGCGTGGGACATGGCTGGCCTCCGGTCGCGGTGAACAGTGCTTGACTTAGGCAACCATAAGTCAGTTGCTTGACTTACTCAAGAAAAGTCAGGTCACGGCTGGGCCAAAAGGGCGGTGGCCCCGGCGATCACGTGATCGCCGGGGCCACCCACTGTCGCCGATCGTCAGCTCAGCGAGGTCAGCGACGCCGCGTCGTACGGCGCCAGCTCCTCGAACCGGCCCTCCAGCACCTTCGCCGCCCACTGCGGGTCCTGGAGCAGCGCGCGGCCGACGGCCACGAGATCGAACTCATCCCGCTCCAGGCGGTCCAGGAGGTTGTCGAGGCTGCCCACCCGGCGCCTCCCCCTGGAAGGCCTTGAGGAACTCACCGTCCAGGCCGACCGAACCGACGGTGATGGCGGGCTTGCCGGTCAGCTTCTTCGTCCAGCCCGCGAGATTGAGGTCCGCACCCTCGAACTCCGGAAGCCAGTAGCGGCGCGTGGAGGCGTGGAAGGCGTCGACGCCGGCCGACGCCAGCGGGGTCAGGATCGCCTCCAGCTCCTCCGGCGTCTCGGCGAGCCGCGCGTCGTAGGCCTCCTGCTTCCACTGCGAGTAGCGGAAGATGATCGGGAAGGACGCCGAGACCGACTCCCGTACGGCCGCCACGATCTCCGCCGCGAACTTCGCACGGGTGACCCGGTCACCGCCGTAGGCGTCCGTGCGGCGGTTGGTGCCCTCCCACAGGAACTGGTCGAGCAGGTAGCCGTGGGCGCCGTGGAGCTCCACGCCGTCGAAGCCGATGCGCTCGGCGGCCGCGGCGGCCTCCGCGAACGCGCCGATGACGTCGTCCAGATCGCGCTGGGTCATCGCCTTGCCCGTGGGCTCGCTCTCGCCGATCCGCAGACCGGAGGGGCCGACGGCGGGGGCGTCCGCGAACGGCGGCTGGCCCTGCTTGCGGACCATGCCGATGTGCCACAGCTGCGGGACGATCGTGCCGCCCGCCGCGTGCACCGCCTCGGCGACCTTCGCCCAGCCCGCCAGCTGCTCCTCGCCGTGGAACCGCGGGACACGGTCGCTCTGCCCGGCCGAGTCGTGGCCGACGTAGGTGCCCTCGGTGACGATCAGGCCGACGCCGGCGGCAGCGCGACGGGCGTAGTACGAGCGCACATCCTCGCCGGGGACGCCGCCCGGGGAAAACATGCGGGTCATCGGCGCCATCACGACGCGGTTCGGGACGGTGAGGCCATTGATCATGGTCGGCCGGGACAGGATCTGGGCCGCACGGGAGGCGGAGGACGTGGTGACGGTCACGCGGGGCTCCTCGGGGTGGGGGTCTGCTGACCAGCTGGTATGTGCGCGTGCATTGTTGCACCCGCTTAAGTAAGCGATTATGCGGGTCCATGCATTCCGCGCCTGCCGCATCCGGCCGTGATCCCGGACACGCCCGAGGGCGGCACCCCCTGTCTCCAGGGAGTGCCGCCCTCGGTCCGAAGGACGGTCGATCAACCGGAACCGGTCGATCAGAAGTCCATGTCACCGCCCGGCATGCCGCCGCCGGCGGGCGCGGCGGCCTTCTCCGGCTTGTCGGCGATGACGGCCTCGGTGGTGAGGAACAGCGCGGCGATGGAGGCGGCGTTCTGCAGGGCAGAGCGGGTCACCTTCGCCGGGTCGATGATGCCTTCCTTGACCAGGTCGACGTACTCACCGGTCGCGGCGTTCAGGCCATGACCCGGGGTCAGGTTGCGCACCTTCTCCACCACGACGCCGCCCTCGAGGCCGGCGTTGACGGCGATCTGCTTCAGCGGCGCCTCGAGCGCGAGCTTCACGGCCTGGGCGCCGGTCGCCTCGTCACCTTCGAGCTCCAGCTTCTCGAACACCTGGGAGGCCTGGAGCAGGGCCACGCCACCACCGGCGACGATGCCCTCCTCGACGGCCGCCTTCGCGTTGCGGACGGCGTCCTCGATGCGGTGCTTGCGCTCCTTGAGCTCGACCTCGGTGGCGGCACCGGCCTTGATGACGGCCACGCCGCCGGCCAGCTTCGCCAGGCGCTCCTGGAGCTTCTCGCGGTCGTAGTCCGAGTCGCTGTTCTCGATCTCGGCGCGGATCTGGTTGACCCGGCCGGCGACCTGGTCGGCGGAGCCGGCGCCGTCGACGATGGTGGTCTCGTCCTTGGTGATGACGACCTTGCGGGCGCGGCCCAGGAGGTCCAGGGTCGCGTTCTCCAGCTTGAGGCCGACCTCCTCGGAGATGACCTCGCCGCCCGTGAGGATGGCGATGTCGCCGAGCATGGCCTTGCGGCGGTCACCGAAGCCCGGGGCCTTGACGGCGACGGACTTGAAGGTGCCGCGGATCTTGTTGACGACCAGGGTCGACAGGGCCTCGCCCTCGACGTCCTCGGCGATGATCAGCAGCGGCTTGCCCGACTGCATGACCTTCTCCAGGAGCGGGAGCAGGTCCTTGACGTTGGAGATCTTGGAGTTGGCGATGAGGATGTAGGGGTCCTCGAGCGACGCCTCCATGCGCTCCATGTCGGTGGCGAAGTACGCCGAGATGTAGCCCTTGTCGAAGCGCATGCCCTCGGTGAGCTCGAGCTCGAGACCGAAGGTCTGCGACTCCTCGACGGTGATGACGCCTTCCTTGCCGACCTTGTCCATCGCCTCGGCGATGAGCTCGCCGATCTGGGTGTCGGCGGCGGAGATGGAGGCCGTGGAGGCGATCTGCTCCTTGGTCTCGACCTCCTTGGCCTGGTCGAGCAGCGCGCCGGAGACGGCCTCGACGGCCTTCTCGATACCGCGCTTCAGGGCCATCGGGTTGGCGCCGGCGGCGACGTTGCGCAGGCCCTCCTTGACCAGGGCCTGGGCGAGAACGGTCGCCGTGGTCGTACCGTCACCGGCGACGTCGTCCGTCTTCTTGGCGACTTCCTTGACCAGCTCGGCGCCGATCTTCTCGTACGGGTCCTCGAGCTCGATCTCCTTGGCGATGGAGACACCGTCGTTGGTGATCGTGGGGGCGCCCCACTTCTTCTCGAGGACGACGTTGCGGCCCTTGGGGCCGAGGGTGACCTTGACGGCGTCCGCGAGCTGGTTCATGCCGCGCTCGAGGCCGCGCCGCGCCTCCTCGTCGAACGCGATGATCTTGGCCATGTGAAGTGGTCCTCCCAGGACTGGGGGTGATTACTTCGGACCGCGCCCGCGCCCGCGACGGACGGCTCGCACGCCTTGTGGTTCCTTGCCCCACTTGGCTTGCGGCCTCACCGACCCGGTCCTTCTTTGTCACTCTCACCTTCAGAGTGCTAACGCCAATGATTAGCACTCGGGCATGGAGAGTGCAAGCGCCTGCGGAGCGGGCCCGTGAGGGGCGGCGGCCGGGCGGCGGTTCGAAGGCGCGCCCGCGGAGCGGGCTCCGTGAGGGGTGGCGGGTGGGAGCAAGCGCCTCCCACGGACCGAGGCCGGCCTCCGGGCAGGCCGAAGGGCTCGCACCCCAGGGGGTGCGAGCCCTTCGAAGAACAGAAGAACGTCGCTGCAGTCGGCGCGTGCTTCAGCTGGTCGCGAGCCGGACCATGTCCGCCTGCGGCCCCTTCTGGCCCTGCGAGATCTCGAAATCGACCCGCTGACCCTCTTCCAGGGTGCGGTATCCGTCCATCTGGATCGCGCTGTAGTGGACGAAAACATCCGCACCACCGTCGACCGCGATGAAGCCGTACCCCTTCTCCGCGTTGAACCACTTGACGGTGCCCTGAGCCATGCCTAACTCCCCTATTACTGGCCCTTGCACAGATCCACACTTCGCGGATCCGGGTCAGACCTCACCCCCCATTGGTCGGGGGCGTGCGCCGGAACGCGTCGACCGCGGCTGAATGTATCTGTCCAACTGCCGTCTGCAACAGGTCAATCGGACGAGAATTCTGGGCACCACGGGGCGGGAATTTGCGGAGGATTCGCCCGAATTCAGGGCAAGTCGGGCCCCGTAAAGGGAATGAAAGACGCAAAAGAGCCACATACTTTGGCTGCTTCTTATCGCACGCGGAGCCGGAACTCATATGCGTCCGGCATGCGGGTCGCAGCGCGTTCCCCAACTGTACCGCGCTCAATCACACTGAATTGCCCCCTCCGCTTCTCTCACGGAGGGGGCAATTCGATGAACATTGCGTAACCGGCGTTACTCACGGTAACGCAGGAGCGGGTCAGCCGCCCGCGACCGCCGGGATGATGGAGACGCCCGCACCGTCCGGGGTCGCCGTCTGAAGGCCCTGCTCGAAACGGACGTCGTCGTCGTTGACGTACACGTTGACGAAGCGGCGCAGCTTGCCCTGGTCGTCCAGGACGCGGGCCGAGATGCCCGTGTGGTTCTTCTCCAGATCGGCGATGACCTCGGCGAGGGTCGCACCCTCGGCGGCGACCTCTGCCTGACCGCCGGTGTAGGTACGCAGGATGGTGGGGATGCGGACGGTGACGCTCATGCGGGGTGACCTCCGGTCGGGTGCACAGGGACGGCGGGGCAGCGCCCCAGGGGGGCGGGGAACTGCGCGACCAGCCCCCACCGGTCCGCAGCGTGAATTCGGCCTTCCAGCGGAGCGCCCCGGCTCATGCGAGGCCAGCCTTTCGGAAGGAGTCGAGGTTCGGGCGGATGGTGGCGGTCAGGCCGGTGCCGGCCACCGCGTCAAGGGTCTTCAGGCCGTCGCCGGTGTTGAGGACGACCGTCGTCAGGGTCGGGTCGAGTACGCCGTTCTCGATCAGCTTGCGCGTGACGCCGACCGTCACGCCACCCGCCGTCTCGGCGAAGATGCCCTCGGTCCGGGCGAGCAGCTTGATCGCGTCCACGATCTGCTCGTCCGTCACGTCCTCCACCGCACCGCCCGTACGGCGCGCGATGTCCAGGACGTACGGCCCGTCCGCGGGGTTGCCGATGGCCAGCGACTTGGCGATGGTGTCCGGCTTCTGCGGCCGGACGACGTCATGGCCCCCCTTGAAGGCCACCGACACCGGCGAGCAGCCCTCAGCCTGCGCACCGAAGATCTTGTACGGCTTGTCCTCGACCAGCCCGAGCTTGATCAGCTCCTGGAGACCCTTGTCGATCTTCGTGAGCTGGGAGCCGGAGGCGATCGGGACGACGATCTGGTCGGGCAGCTGCCAGCCGAGCTGCTCGCAGATCTCGTACGCCAGGGTCTTGGAGCCCTCCGCGTAGTACGGCCGCAGGTTGACGTTGACGAAGCCCCAGCCCTCGCCGGCCGGGTCGCCGATCAGCTCGGAGCAGAAGCGGTTCACGTCGTCGTAGTTGCCCTCGATGCCGATGAGTTCGCCACCGTAGACCGCGGCCATGACGACCTTGCCCTGCTCCAGGTCGTGCGGGATGAACACGCAGGAGCGGAAGCCGGCGCGGGCCGCCGCGGCGCCCACCGCACCGGCCAGGTTGCCGGTGGAGGAGCAGGACAGAGTGGTGAAGCCGAAGGCGCGGGCGGCCTCCAGGGCCTGGGCGACCACACGGTCCTTGAAGGAGTGGGTCGGGTTGCCGGAGTCGTCCTTCACGTACAGCCCACCGGTGACGCCGAGTTCGCGCGCGAGGTTGTCGGCCTTGACGAGCTTGGTCCAGCCCGGGTTCAGGTTCGGCTTGCCGGCGACGTCCGCGGGGACGGGCAGCAGGGGTGCGTAACGCCAGATGTTCGACGGTCCCGCCTCGATGCGCCCCCGGAGCTCCTCGGCGTCGTACGCGGAGAAGTCGTACGCGATCTCGAGCGGGCCGAAACACTCCTCGCACGCGAAGACCGGGCCGAGCGGTACGCGGTGGCCGCACTCGCGACAGGACAGCGCGGCGGCGGGACCGAGGTCGACGGTGGGAGTGCTGGTGCTTTCGACAGTCTGCACAGCCATGTGAGGCGAGGCCCTTTCTCCTCATCTTCCTCACGACGCATCTCGCCGTGAGACGGAATTGGCACCTTCCCTAGCCGGGAGCCTCACCACGTCTGCGTGACAAGAACCGGCTGGAGGGTTGCCGGGGCTTCATCGGGCCGTTTCCCTCTGCCCCTCTGGATGAGCTGTATGTGGTTGTAGACGCAAACAACCCCCGACATGCGATGGTCATCAGCGTTGTTCAAGACTGTAACCGAAGGCCAGGACAGTTGAGATAGTCGTCCGAACCGCGAGATGGATCACAACCCCCTCGCCTGGAGAACGCAGAGGAGCCGCAAGCTGTGCTGGAAGAAGTCGAGCGCTGGCTGAGCACCCGCTCCTGGTCCCTGACCGATCGCCCGCTCCACAAGATCCTGGCCGCCAAACGCACGACGGGCCAGTCGGTCAGTGTCGTGCTGCCCGCACTCAACGAGGAGGAGACCGTCGGCGACATCGTCGCCGTGATCCGTCACGACCTCATGCAGCAGGCCCCGCTCGTCGACGAGCTCATCGTCGTCGACTCGGGCTCCACCGACCGCACCTCCGAGGTGGCCGCCGCCGCGGGCGCCCGGGTCGTCCACCGCGACGACATCCTGCCGCGCATACCGGCCGTCTCCGGCAAGGGCGAGGTCCTGTGGCGCTCTCTCCTCGTCACCAGCGGGGACATCGTCTGCTTCATCGACGCCGACCTGAAGGAGTTCTCCTCGGACTTCGTGTCGGGCATCGTCGGCCCGCTGCTCACCGACCCGGAGATCGACCTCGTCAAGGGGATGTACGACCGTCCCCTCGGGGGTACGGCGGGACAGGGCGGCCGGGTGACCGAACTGATGGCCCGTCCGCTGCTGAACATGCACTGGCCGCAGCTGGCCGGTTTCGTCCAGCCACTCGGCGGCGAGTACGCGGCCCGCCGCTCGCTGCTCGAACAGCTTCCGTTCCCCGTCGGCTACGGCGTGGAGCTCGGCATGCTGGTCGACTCCCTCCACCTGGCCGGCCTCGAGGCGCTCGCGCAGGTCGACGTCGGGGTGCGCAAGCACCGCCACCAGGACGGGCAGGCGCTCGGCCGGATGGCGGCGGCGATCTACCGCACGGCCCAGCTGCGGCTGGCCCGCGGCCATCTGATCCGTCCCTCCCTCACCCAGTTCGAACGGGTGGAGGACGGCTTCGAACCGCGTACGTTCTCCGTGGACACGGAGGAGCGGCCACCGATGGTGGAGATCGCCGAGTACGCCGCCCGGAAAGTGGCGTGACCGTTTTATGGGCGTTGTATACGGCCCCGCCGGGTGGCCTTCCGTACGTTTGAGCGGATCCGGCTCGGGCTAGGTTGAGGCGTATGGCTTCAACGTACGGTGCTGCGCAGGTACTGGTGGCCTCCAACCGTGGCCCGGTCTCGTACGAGGTGCGCGAGGACGGCTCGCTGGCCGCCAGACGCGGCGGCGGCGGGCTGGTCTCCGGGCTGTCGGCCATCGGGCCGGACGCCGGCGCGCTGTGGGTGTGCTCGGCCCTCGGCGACGGCGACCGCGAGGCGGTGCGGCGCGGGGTCGGGGAGTCCGGCGTACGCATGCTGGACATCCCGGCCGACGTGCACGCGGACGCGTACAACGGCATCGCCAACTCGGTGCTGTGGTTCGTCCACCACATGCTGTACCAGACGCCGCTGGAGCCGGTCTTCGGCGCGGAGTTCCGGCGGCAGTGGGCCTCGTACGAGGCGTACAACCGCGCCTTCGCCGAGGCGCTGGCGCAGGAGGCGGCGCAGGGTGCCGCGGTGATGGTGCAGGACTACCACCTCAGCCTGGTCCCGGGGCTGCTGCGCGAGCTGCGCCCGGATGTGCGGATCGGCCACTTCTCGCACACGCCGTGGGCGCCGCCGGAGTACTTCCGGGTGCTTCCGGACGACATCGCCGGGCAGTTGCTGCGCGGGATGCTGGGCGCGGACCGGCTCGGCTTCCTCACCCATCGCTGGGCGGACGCGTTCACCGCGTGCTGCGAGGCGTTCGCCGGGGGCCTCGGGGACACCCGCGTCGGCGTGCACGGGCTCGGTGCGGACGCGGACTTCCTGCGGAAGCGGTCGCACGAGGCCGATGTGAACGAGCGGATGGCGAGGCTGCGGGCGGAGATCGGCGAGGGCCGCAAGGCGATCGTCCGGGTGGACCGGACCGAGCTGTCGAAGAACATCGTGCGGGGCCTGCTGGCGTACCGGCAGCTGCTCGACGACCACCCGGAGTGGCGTGAGCGGGTGGTGCACGTCGCGTTCGCGTACCCGTCGCGGCAGGATCTCGCCGTGTACCGGGAGTACACGGCTCAGGTGCAG
Source organism: Streptomyces sp. F001 (assembly GCF_004187715.1). Taxonomy (GTDB): domain Bacteria; phylum Actinomycetota; class Actinomycetes; order Streptomycetales; family Streptomycetaceae; genus Streptomyces; species Streptomyces flavusporus. The sequence goes on from NZ_QZWF01000003.1 coordinate 46,834, forward strand.
CGGCAGGCCGAGGAGATCAACGGGCGGTACGGGACGCCGGGCTGGACGCCGGTGGTGCTGCACGTCAAAGACGACTTCGCGCGGTCGCTGGCGGCGTACCGGCTGGCGGACGTGGCGCTGGTCAACCCCATCCGGGACGGGATGAACCTCGTCGCCAAGGAGGTGCCGGTCGTCTCCGACGAGGGGTGCGTGCTGGTGCTGTCGCGGGAGGCGGGGGCGTACGAGGAGCTGGGGGAGGATGCGATCGGGGTGAATCCGTACGACGTGGTGGGGACGGCCGAGGCGTTGCCTGAGGCGCTGACCATGTCGGTCGGGAGCGGATGGAGCGGACGAAGCGGTTGGCTGCGGCGGCTACCGCCTTGCCGCCGGCGCAGTGGTTCCTGGATCAGCTGGGTGCGCTGAACGCCTGATGGGGTGGTGCGCGGTGCTGGTGGGGGTGGGCGCGCGGCCGGCGCTGAGGGTGCCTCCCCAGAGGGGGGACCCCACGCCACCCGTGCCGCCTGGGCGGCACGCATGCCCGGGCTGGACGGGGTGGCTGCGGCACGACTGTCCGCGGCTTGACGGGTGGTGCGGCACGACTGCCCGCAGCAGCGTCAGCCGATACGTGCGCCAGCCCGGCCAGCAGTCACGACGCCTCCGGGCCGTTCACCACAGGTCGGCTCGTTTGCTCAGCTCGGTGACCGTCGCTGCCGCTGCAGACCAGCAGGCCGGGGTGCCGGTGGAGCGGAGTTTTTCGATGGTGGCGTAGGCGGGGAGGTCGCCGAGGTCGTCGCCGGCGTAGAGGACGGAGGCGGGAGAGCTCGCGGGCGTGTTCGAGGAGGGCGACGCCTTGTGTCCATGCCGGGTGGGCGGAGTTCCAGGACCATCGGCCGGGTTCGAGATCAGGCCGTGCCGGGTGGCGAGGTCGGAGAGGGGTTCGCGCAGGCCTCGAACGCGGCCTGGGGGTCGGCGGCGCGGGGGTGTGGACGGCGACCGCGTGGCCCTTGTCTCCACCCAGGTGCCCTGCCGGCGCCCACCGTTCGAGAGCCCGGCAGTTCCTCGCGGACGGCGGCGACACCGGGTGCGGGCGGGGGGCTGACCTCGCCGCTCACGGCGTCAGCGTTCGGCGCCGTAGTGGCGAGGACGACGAGGTGCTCGAGGCGGGTACGCCCGCGAAGCCGCCGTACCGCACGGCCACGTCCGCCGGGCGGCCGGTGATCACGGCGACGGAGGCGACCTTCGGGGCGAGGGCGGCGAGCGCGGGACCGCGTCGGGGTGGGCCCGCGCCTGCTCGGGGTCGGGCACGATCGGGGCGAGCGTCCCGTCGAAGTCGAGGGCGATCACCGCCTTGCGGCCGGGCGAGAATCGCGTCGAGCCCGTCACGCCGGCAGGGTCGAGGGCGTCGGGAGAGTCGTGTGGGGTTCGGTCTCGTGGCTGCCATAGGGCGACTTCCGCGGCCGGGCCTGTACGGGGCGAGCCTTTGCACACCGGGGCATCATCCAGCCGTGGGGTGCCCCTCTGGGGGAGATTGAGGACGAGGCCTTCAGGCGAAGCGGGGGCCTGGGGGGGAGCCCCGGCGGGGGCCCACACGCCGGGTGACCAGAAAACGCCGGTCACCCCGCCGCCGCCGGTTCCCGCAGCCTGCGAAGGCGATTCACGTCACCGGATCGTGCGCCAACGCCCGGGATCGTCGAGCAGGGCGTTGAGCAGCTGGTAGTAGCGCACCGGGGCCAGCCCCAGCTCTCCCGTATCGCCCGCTCCTTCGCACCGGGCCCGGCGAACCCCCGGCGTTCCAGCGCGAGATGTCCTGTTCCTGCCGTCCGAGCCGCTCCTGCTCCATGCCGAAACCGTAACCTCCGCACCGACAGCGCGACCTATCCGCGCCGAGCTCTCCGCCGTGGTCGCCGTCGACTGCAGCTGACCGAGGATCGCCGACGGGCTGCCACCGGGCTCCACGGTGGAGCCGATCCGCTTCTTGACCTCCCGCTGACCGCCGCCGGACGTCTTGCCGACGGGGTAGAGCTCGGCGAGCGGCAGTTCGTCCAGGAACGGCTTGAGGTCCCGGTCCTCGGCGCGCGCTCATGGCTCGGACGCGGCGTTGGTGACCGGCAGCAGGTCGTACTCGCGGGAGAAGGCGAGGACGTTCTCCTCGCTGTAGACGAAGTCGAGGAAGTCGCCCGGCTGCTCCTTGTGGCCGTTCTGCTTGAACGCCAGCATCCAGTCGGCGACGCCCATCGTGGCCTTGCTCTCACCGTTCACGCCGGGCATCGGCACCATGCCGAACTTCACGCCCTTCTTCTCGGCCATCTTCATCAGGGACGGATGGCCGTTCAGCATGCCGACCTCGCCCGGCGAAGGCGGCGAACGCGTCGGCGCGGTTGAGCTTGCCGGGGGCGACCGGCCCGGTGAGGTCCTCGCCGACCAGCTCGTCGCGCAGCCAGGTGAAGGTCTCGACGTTCTCCGTGGAGTCGATGCCGTAGGTGCCGACGGTGTCGGTGTAGCCGCCGCCCCCGCTGAGCAGCCACTGCATGGTCTCGGCCTGTGCCTCCTCGGAGCCGAGCGGCAGGGCGTAGGGGTACTTCACGCCCTCGGCTTCAGGGCGCGGCGTCGGGGCCAGTTCCGCCCATGTGGTGGGCGGGGTGAGGCCGGCCTCCTCGAAGTGGGCCTTGTTGTAGAAGAGCAGGCGCGTGGAGGCGGCGAACGGCAGGCCGTACTGCACCCCGTTGACCTGCCCCGCGCTGGCGAGCGCGGAGGAGAAACCGGCCTGTACCGGTATGGAGAGCAGGTCGTCGGCGGTGTAGAGCAGGCCGTCGGCCGCGTAGTCGGCGTACGCGCCGATCTGGGCCATGTCGGGCGCCTTCCCGGCCTCGACCATCTCCTTCACCTTGGCGTCGATGTCGTTCCAGGAGTAGACGCTGACCTCGACGTTCACATCCGGGTGGTCGGCCTCGTACTCCTCGACCAGCTTCGCCCAGTACTTCTTCGAGCTGTTGGCCGCGCTGTCGCCGTAGTCGGCGGCGACCAGCCGCAGCGTCACGTCGGTCGTGTCTCCACCGAGGCCACAGCCGCCGAGGACCGCCGTCATGCCCAGTGCGGACACCACCGCGATCATTCCTGTCCTGCGCCGCTGCACGTGCTCTCGCCCATCCTTGCCGAAAGATACATCTGACTTTTAAAACCGGAATCAAGGTCTACACCACGTAAGTGGACTAGACCTCTTCCGGTCCTCGGGCCACACTGTCCCCCGTGAGACACGTCATCGCCTCGATGTGGGCGGCACCGGGATGAAGGCCGCCCTGGTCGGGGCGGACGGCGCCCTGATCCACCAGGCGCGCCGGCCGACCGGGCGGGAACGCGGGCCCGGCGCGGTCGTCGACGGCATCCTCGACTTCGCCGCCGAGCTCCACACGTACGGCGAACAGCGCCTCGGCACCCCCGCGGCCGCCGCCGGCGTCGCCGTCCCCGGCATCGTCGACGAGCAGCACGGCATCGCCGCCTACGCGGCCAACCTCGGCTGGCGTGACGTCCCCCTGCGCGAACTCCTCGCGGCCGGCTCGGCGGCATCCCGGTCGCCCTCGGCCACGATGTGCGCACCGGTGGGCTCGCCGAGGGCCGGATCGGTGCCGGGCGAGGCGCGGACCGGTTCCTGTTCGTGCCGCTGGGCACCGGTATCGCGGTGCCATCGGCATCGACGGCCGGGTGGAGGCGGTGCGCACGGCTTCGCGGGCGAGATCGGCCATGTCGTCGTACGGCCCGGCGGACGCCTGTCCGTGCGGACAGCGCGGCTGCCTGGAGCGGTTCGCGTCCGCGGCGGCGGTGAGCGAGGGTGGGCCGCCGCCTGCGGGGACCCGGAGGCGGACGCGGCGGACTGCGCGAAAGCCGTCGCGTCCGGTGATCCGAACGCCGTACGAGTGTGGCAGGAGGCCGTGGACGCACTCGCCGACGGCCTGGTCACCGCGCTCACCCTGCTGGACCCCGCACGCTCATCATCGGTGGCGGGCTGGCCGAAGCAGGAGAAACGTTGTTCACACCACTGCGGGACGCCGTCCGGCGACGCGTCACCTTCCAGAAACTGCCGAAGATCGTCCCGGCGGCCCTGGGCGATACGGCGGGATGCCTGGGCGCCGGGCTCCTGGCCTGGGATCTCCTCGACCACACCGACCGCAAGGAGGAATCGCCCTGATGGCAACCCCCCCAGGGGCGCGGGGAACTGCGCGAACAGCCACACACAACCCGCAGCCGCGACGGACGGAACACCCCTGATCCTCTCCGGCGCCAACGTGGTCATGCCCACGGGAACCGTCAAAGACGGCCAAGTGATCGTCGACGGCAAGCGAATCGCCGCCAACGCCCCAGCCGACGTGCCCGAGATGGATCTGCGAGGCCACTGGCTGGTACCCGGCTTCGTAGACCTCCACAACCACGGCGGCGGCGGAGCCTCCTTCACCTCCGGCACCGTCGACGAGGTCCTCAAGGGCATCCACACCACCGGCTGCACGGCACGACCACCCTGGTCGCCTCCACGGTCACCGGCGACATGGACTTCCTCACGCGTCGGGCGGGCCTGCTCTCCGAGCTGGCCGAGCAGGGCGAGATCGCCGGGATCCACTTCGAGGGCCGTTCATCTCCCCGTGCCGCAAGGGTGCACACTCCGAAGAGTTGCTGCGCGACCCGGAGCCTTCCGAGGTCCGCAAGCTGATCGACGCGGCGCGCGGCAGGGCGAAGATGCTCACGCTCGCCACCGAACTGCCGGGCGGCATCGACTCCGTGCGGCTGCTCGCCGAGCACGGGGTGATCGCGGCGGTCGGCCACACGGACGCGACGTACGAGCAGACGGTCGAGGCGATCGACGCGGGCGCGACGGTCGCCACGCACCTGTTCAACGCCATGCCGCGCTCGGCCATCGCGCCCCCGGCCCGATCGCCGCCCTGCTGGAGGACGAGCGGTGACCGTCGAGCTCATCAACGACGGCACGCACCTGCACCCGGCCGCCCTGGAGCTGGCGTTCCATCATGCGGCCCGGAACGGGTCGCGTTCGTCACGGACGCGATGGACGCGGCCGGCTTCGGCGACGGCCGCTATCTGCTCGGCCCGCTGGAGGTCGAGGTCAGCGACGGCGTGGCCCGCCTGGTGGAAGGCGGCTCGATCGCCGGCTCCACGCTCACCCTGGACCGCGCCTTCAAGCGGGCGTGACCATCGACCGGCTGCCGGTGGAGCACGTGGTGGCGGCCTGTCGGCGGGCCCGGCGCGGCTGCTGGGCCTGGACGACCGGATCGGCTCCCTCGAACCGGCAAGGACGCGACCTGGTGCTGCTGGACGCCGCCTTCGAACTCAAGGGCGTGATGCGGCAGGGAGAATGGGTGGTTGAGCCCAACTGCCCTGATACATCCGCCAGTAGAGAGCGCACCGAAGAGACGGTGGCCGACCGGACGACTGTGCCGACGCCGTCTCTTTGGCATGATCGACCCCCGGAGAACGACAAGCACATTCACTCGGGGAGGTCGGCCCAGGTGATCCTCACGGTCACGCTGAACACCTCTCGACTCACCTATCGCGTACGGTCCCTGCGGCCGCACACCACCCACCGGGTCTCCGAGGTGACCGAACGCCCCGCGGCAAGGGCGTCAACGTAGCCCGCGTCTGGCCGCGCTCGTCACGAGGTGACGGTCACCGGCTTCGCCGGCGGCAGCACCGGACGGATCGTGCAGGACGCGCTCACCGCCACGCCGGGTGTGGTCGACGCGCTCGTCCGATCGGCGGCACGACCCGGCGCACCATCGCCGTCGTGGACGAGCGGACCGGCGACACGACCCAGCTCAACGAGCCCGGCCCGGCCATCGCACCGGCCGAGTGGTCCGCGTTCCTGGAGGCCTACGAGGACCTGCTGGCGCCGGCGAGCGCGGTGGCCCTGTGCGGCAGCCTGCCGCCGGGCGTGCCGGTGGGCGCGTATGCGGGCCTGATACGCACCGCGCGTGCGGCGGGCGTGCCCGTGCTGCTGGACACCAGCGGGGAGCCGCTGCGCCGCGGGGTGGCCGCCCGCCCGGACGTCATCAAGCCCAACGCCGACGAACTGGCCGAACTCACCGGTTCCCACGAGCCGTTGCGCGCCACCCAGGACGCCCGCCGACGCGGCGCCCACGCGTGGTCGCCTCCCTCGGCCCGGAGGGCCTGCTCGCCCTGACCCCGAGGGCCGCTGGCGCGCCACCCCACCGACCCGCATACACGGCAACCCGACCGGCGCCGGCGACTCCGCAGCCGCGGGCCTGCTGTCGGGCCTGGTCGAGCAGCTCCCGTGGCCGGACCCCTGGCCCGCGCCACCGCCCTCGCCGCGGCGACGGTCCGCGCGGCGGTGGCGGGCGAGTTCGACCGGGGCTCCTACGAGGAGCTGCTGGGGCGGGTGGCGGTGATCGGGGAGGTCAGCGCGGCGTGAGGGGCTACTCGACCCAGCCCTTGACCAGCCACACCTGGTCGAGGTTGGCGTCGCACTGGTTGCCCTGCTCGCACGAGATCTTGATGGTGTTCGTGCCCTTGTTGAGCTGGACGTAGTTGTAGGTCCGCGTCCAGCCCTTCTCGTAGTCGCCTTCGGGGGCGTTCGCGTAGTTCTTCATGTCGACCGGCGTGCTGGCGGCCGTGCCGTTGACCGTGAGGGTCCCGTTGCGTCCTTGCGGGCACGCCGTAGCCGACGTACAGGTGTACTTGCCGGACTCGGGGATGCGTTGACGGTCCAGGTGACCGAGGCGCCGACGGCGTTGAAGCCGGTCACGTAGACACCGCGTCCGCTTGGCGCCCTTGATGTCGGAGGCGGTGTGTGGCGCGCGCCGAGCTGCAGGGCTTGGCGTCGACGGCGGGCAGCTCTTCTCGCTGCCGCGCGCTGCTCTCACTCGAAGGGCTCGACTCCGCGCTCTGGGAGACCGACGGGGTGGTGGGCTGGTCGCCGTCCGCCGCGGTGTCGTCGTCGCGCGAGCATCGGACGCCGATGCCGATACGAGGGCGGACGACACGCGATCGCGCCGATCAGCAGGCTGTTGGTGTTGGGGCCGCGGCCCCGGCCGCCACCGCCGGGGCGGGCTGCGTCTGGACGGTGGGGGCGCCGCCGGGGAACGACTCGGGCGCGGCGTAGTGCGGGTTCGGCTGGCCGTATGCGCCCTGCTGCTGCGGCGGCACGGTCTGCTGGCCGTAGGGCCGCTCGCCGACCGTCCGCACCCTGCTGACCGAGTTCGGGTAGCCGTAGCCGCCGGACGGCGGCTGGGCGCCGTTGGCCTGACCGTCGGCGTACAGATAGCCGAACGGGTCCTCGTCCTCGGGTGCTCGCGCCGTTGTTGCCGGGCGTCATCCCTAGGTACTCCTCAACAGGTGCGGAACGGATGCGGTACGTGTGGTGAGAAATGGCGAGCCTACCCGCTCGCCGTGGCCCAAACGGGTGACCAGGATCGCATCATTCCGCAGACGTGCGGTTCATCCCGCACGTCGATGCTGTTTGGGACGAGACCGTTTCTCGACGTACATCCGTTCGTCAGCGGATTTCAACACTTCGTCCGCCGTCATACCGCAGTGCGCCCATCCGATACCGAAACTCGCCCCGACCCGGACGGCCCGTCCCTCGGCCCGGATCGGCTGGATGATCTCGTTCCGCAGCCGTACGGCGAGGTCCTGGGCGTCGGCCCGGCCGAGGCCGTCGGCGAGGATCACGAACTCGTCGCCGCCGAGCCGGGCGACGGTGTCGCCGTCGCGGACGCCGTTGCTGAGGCGGCGCGACCTCGATGAGCACCGCGTCGCCCGCGTTGTGCCGAACCGGTCGTTGATCGACTTGAAGCCGTCGAGGTCGCAGAAGAGGACCGCGAGCCCCTTGGTGCCGTCGTCGTGTTCACCCTCGGGGCGATGGTGTGGACGTGGTGGTCGTAGACGTCGAAGACGTCCCGGCGCGCCGGGAAGTCGAAGCCGGCGTCGTAGGCGGGGTGGCCGTAGGCCGCGTCCTGGGAGTCGTGGACGGCGGGCAGGCCGGACTGCGGGCGCTGGCAGAGGCGGGCGGAGAGGCGGGAGCGCAGCTCGGCGGAGTTCGGCAGGCCGGTGAGGGAGTCGTGGGAGGCGCGGTGGGCGAGCTGGAGCTCGCGGCGCTTGCGCTCCTCGATGTCCTCGACGTGGGTGAGCAGGAAGCGGGGGCCGTCGGCGGCGTCGGCGACCACGGAGTTGCGCAGGGACACCCAGACGTAGGTGCCGTCGCGGCGGCCCAGGCGCAACTCGGCGCGGCCGCCCTCGGCGGAGGTGCGCAGCAGCGTGCCTATGTCCTCGGGGTGGACGAGGTCGGAGAAGGAGTAGCGGCGCATCGCGGAGGCGGGGCGGCCCAGCAGGCGGCACAGGGCGTCGTTGGTGCGCAGGATCCGGCCGTGCTGGTCGCCGCCATCTCGGCGATGGCCATGCCGGAGGGGGCGTACTCGAAGGCCTGCCGGAAGCTCTCCTCGCTGGCCCGCAGGGCCTGCTGTTCGCGTTCCAGGCGGACCAGGGCGCGCTGCATATTCGCGCGTAGACGAGCGTTGCTGATGGCGATGGCGGCCTGGAAGGCGTACATCTGGAGCGCCTCGCGCCCCCACGCGCCGGGGCGGCGGCCGTTGCGCGGCCGGTCCACGGACAGGACGCCGATCAGTTCGCCGGAGGACGGGCCACCCTGGGCGCCCGGCGCGTACATCGGGGCGAACAGCCGGTCGGAGGGGTGCCACTCGTCCTCGAAGCGGGGGCGGGGCCCTCGGTGTACCACTGCGGGACGTCGTCGTCGTCGAGGATCCAGCCCTCGGTGTGCGGGATGAAGATCAGGTCGCCCCAGGTCTCGCCCATGCCAGTCGGCGCTCCCACGACTCGCGGGAGCCGACCCGGCCGGTGATCAGGGCCTCGGCGGCGGGGTTGCCGGAGAAGGCGGCGACGACGAGATCGCCGTCCGGGCGGACGAGGTTGACGCAGGCCAGCTCGTAGCCCAGGGCGGTGACGACGCCGTCCGCGACGGTCTGCAGCGTGTCGGCCAGGCTGCGTGCGGTGTTCATGTCCGCCATGACCTGGTGCAGCTGCCGCAGGGACGCAAGACGGACATACGGCTCCGACTCGGTCTCCATGCTCGCCCTCCCCCGAGACCTCGCAGCGAATCAAGGGTTCTCTTCGGCCATATCGCCCTTCAGCTTCCCGCCACTGAATCACAGCGCGCTGCCCACTCGGTACACAGGGTCAACAATTAATGTCCCTTGTGACTCAAGTCACAGTAGAACGTGAACAATTGAGTGGGGTTTCTGTGTTTTTCCCGTGCGTTTACCGAACGCAAGCTTTGTAGCGGTGTCCTTCGCTGGTCCTACGACCGTGCTCGGGCTGAGGTCCGATGCGGGGCACGCACCGGAGACTAGCGTTTCGGTGTGCTGAAACCCGCCGCCCCGCTCCGCCCGCCCGACTGCCCGCCCAACCCGCCCCCGCGGCCGATGCCGCCGGGCATGCTGTGGGGTGAGCAACGACGAGTTCAGGGCGGCCATGTCCCGGCTGGCGGCCGGTGTGGTCCTGGTGACCGCGAAGGAGCCGCCGCTCGACCGGACGACCGCAGGCGCCGAGTGGTGAGGACGTCGGCATGACGGCGACGGCCTTCATGTCGGTGTCCCTGGACCCACCCTGGTCCTGGTCAGCCTGCGCGAGGGCTCCCGCATGGACGACCTGCTCGCCGAGCAGCCCTGTGGGCGGTCTCGGTGCTCTCCGAGAGCCAGCGCCACATCGCCGGCCGCTTCGCCATGAAGGGCCGCATCAGCGACCGCCTGCTCTTCGAGGACATCCCCTACGTCCGCGGCGAGGCCAGCGGGGCACCCCTGGTCGGCGGCGCCCTGGCGACCCTGGAGTGCCGCACCGAACAGCGCGTCACGGCCGGCGACCACACGCTGGTGGTGGGCCGCGTCCTGACGGCCCGCCTCCCGAGCGCGGACGGCGGGCCGCTGACGTACTTCAAGGGGCGGTACCGGCAGCTGGGGTAGCTCAGCTGCCGGCGGACCACCCCAGGGTGATGTCCAGCCGGGACAGCTCTGCCGGGTCGGTGACACCTCGATGACGGCGATCCGGTCCCGTACGAACCTGAAGATCGTCGCCCGCTCGACGCGTCCGTCGGCGGAGAGCACCACAAGTCCGGTGGCCCCGTCGACCAGAGCGGGCCGCCCGCTCCGGCCGAGGCGGGCGTAGCTGATGGCGCCCGAGGCGACCGCCGCCGCCCCGGTGTTCACACCGGCCTCGGAGCGGGCCACCACATCCGGGTCGAGCACCTCCAGCAGCCCGTCGAAGTCCCCGCCCGCGCCGCGGCGAGGAAGGCGTCGACGACCTGCCGCTGCCGTACGAGATCGGCATCGGGCGCCGGAGCGCCCTGCACCCGGCGCCGGGCCCGGCTGGCCAGCTGCCGGGCCGCCGTCGGCGTACGGCCCACGATGGCGGCGACCTCCTCGTACGGCACGGCGAACAGGTCGTGCAGCACGAAGGCCAGCCGCTCGGCCGGGGTCAGCGTCTCCAGGACGACGAGCAGGGCGACGCCCACCGAGTCGGCGAGCAGCGCGTCCTGCTCGGGGTCGGCTCCGGCGGCGGGGACCGGCGCGCCCGCGTCCAGCGACTCCTCCGCGCGGGACTTGCGGGAGCGCAGCATGTCCAGGCACACCCGGCCCACCACGGTCGTCAGCCAGCCGCCGAGGTTGCCGACCTCCCGGGTGTCGCTGCGGCTCAGCCGGAACCAGGCCTCCTGCACCGCGTCGTCGGCCTCGGCGAGCGAGCCGAGCATGCGGTAGGCCACGGCACGCAGATGCGTGCGGTGTGCCTCGAAGCGCTCGGCAAGGAAGTCGTCGTCGCCCATGTGTCCTGTGTCCCCAGCCCTCGTAGCGGACCACCGTCAGTGGCATTCCACTGCCCTGACGGATCCGGCAGGGCACATGTGACAGCGTCCTATCCTATCCCAGTCGCGGCCCGACCGCCCCCGCTTGGTCTCCGAGCGCTGCTTCTTCTCCCGCAGCCGGCGTTCGTTGATGCCGCGCGGTATGCGGGTCGGCTTGCGGGGCTTGGGCGGGGGCGCGGTCGCCTCGGCGAGGAGTGCTGCGAGGCGTACGGCGGCGGTCTCGCGGTTGCGCCACTGGGACCGGTGCTCGGAGGCACGGACCGCGATGACGCCGTCGACCAGGCGCCGGCCAGCCGCTCCAGTGCGCGTCGCTTCCACACCTCGGGCAGCGCCTCGGTCGCGGCGAGGTCGAAACGCAGTTCGACCTGGGAGTCACTCGTGTTGACGTGCTGCCCGCCCGGCCCCGAGGAGCGCGAGAAACGCCACTGGAGCTCGGCCTCGGGCAGCGAGACGGAGCCTCGGATGAGGTAGGGACCGGACATGGGTGACATGTTCCCGCCTGGAGTGGGCGCGAGTCACGCGAATATCGCCGGAGGTAAAGAAAGTAAAGAGCCGGGAACCCGGGGCACCTCCCTCCGCGTTCATAGAGGTAGCTGTAGCTTCAGTACCGCACACGCATAGCGCACGCATCGAGGGAAGGAACTCCCGACCATGGCTGTAAGCCTGTCCAAGGGTGGCAACGTCTCGCTCACCAAGGAGGCTCCGGGCCTGACCGCCGTCACCGTGGGCCTCGGCTGGGACGTCCGCACCACCACCGGCACCGACTTCGACCTCGACGCGTCCGCGATCGCGGTCAACACGCAGGGCAAGGTGTACTCCGACCAGCACTTCGTCTTCTTCAACAACAAGCAGACGCCGGACCAGACGATCGTCCACACGGGCGACAACCTCACTGGTGAGGGCGCCGCGACGACGAGCAGATCAACGTCAACCTGGCCGGCCTCCCGGCCGACATCGACAAGATCGTCTTCCCGGTCTCCATACGACGCCGAGACCCGCTCGCAGAACTTCGGCCAGGTCCGCAACGCCTACATCCGCATCGTCAACCAGGCCGGCGGCACCGAGATCGCCCGCTACGACCTCTCCGAGGACGCGGCCACCGAGACCGCCATGGTCTTCGGCGAGCTCTACCGCAACGGCGCCGAGTGGAAGTTCCGCGCCGTCGGCCAGGGCTACGCCTCGGGCCTGGTGGGCATCGCCCAGGACTTCGGCGTGAACGTCTGATTGACGCCCGGACCTCGACGGAGCCCCCGCCGCGCCTTTTTGCGGCGGGGGCTCCGTCTGTCCGAGGTCCGGTCCTCGGAAGGCCGTTCAGAAGATCGAGAGTCCGAGCCGGCCCAGGATCGTGCCGGCGTGCGTGCCGTAGATCGAGAAGACCACCAGGGCGGCGATGAGGACGAGGCCTGCGGCCAGGCTCCAGGTGAGGCGCGAGTTCATGCGTACTGCCTTTCTTGGGGGATGTGGGGGGAGGCGCCGTGACGGGCACCGGATGCGTGTCGCTTCCGGCCGTCAGGACGCTGTCGCAGCGATCGCGGACCGTGTCGTCGTGGGTGGCGATGACGACCGCGCAGCCGTCCTCGCTCATCGCGCGGAGGACGTCGACGACCATGGTGGTGTTGTCGTGGTCGAGGGCGCCGGTGGGTTCGTCGGCCAGGACCAGAGCGGGCTGCTTGACGATGAGCCGGGCCAGCGCGACACGCTGCTGCTCGCCGCCGCTGAGCCGGTGGACCTGCTCCTTCTCCCGGCCGGCCAGGCCCACCCGGTCGAGGGCCTCGGCGACAGTCGGGTGCCCTTCCGGGCGCGCCGCGGCTTCATGGCGACCTCAAGGTTGGCGGCGACGGTCGCGTTCTCGATCAGGGCGTAGTTCTGAAGAGGTAGCCGAGGACGTCGCGCCGGAAGCGCCGGGTGGCGCGCGGCCGAAGCCGGTGATGTCCCGCCCTTCGTGGCGGATCGCGCCGGAGGTCGGGGCGTCGAGCAGGCCCAGGCAGTTGAGCAGGGTCGACTTGCCGGAGCCGCTCGGGCCGACCAGGGCGAGCATCCGGCTGCGCTCCACGGTGAAGGTGAGACCGGACCAGAGGGTGCGCGGGCCGTAGGACTTCGACAGGTTTTCGATCTCGATCACGGCGGGCTCCAGCGGGGCGGTGGGGGGTCACGACTCGGTCGCTCCTTCCTTGACGATCAAGCGGTGGAAGACGACGAGGGCCACGAGCACCGCGATGGCCTCCACGGCGACGAGGGTGCCGGTGACGCCGAGGTCGAGGCCGGTGATCTCGACGGGTGCGCGGGGCGGCGGGATGCCGAGCGCGTCGTACCGTTCGAGGTCCTTGTTCTGCTGCCACACCTGGAAGGGGACCCACACGGCGAGCAGTACGGCGAGCAGTCCCTCCAGCGACAGGACCGTGCGGTGGACGGCGGTGAACCGCCAGCCACTGATGTGCCGGGCGAAGATCGCCTGAGCGTTCTTGCGGGAGTGCACGATGCAGACGCCGACGCCGGTGATGAGCAGGACCGCCAGGGCCACGCCCAGGTTGAACACCTGCAGCCGGAACTCGCCGACGAGGTCGCGGAGTTTGACCGCGGCGTTCTGGCCGACGGGCGTCATGGCCGTCACATACGTCTCCAGGTGGCGCTGCTCGATGGCGGCGGTGACGTCGTCGGGGTCGTGGAAGAGGACACTGCTCTTGCTGGCGTAGGCGGTGTAGCCCTTGTCGCTCAGGTACGGCGATCCGTCGGCGAAGGCGATGATGACGGGGTCGGTGACGAAGGAGTCGTCCGCGCCGGGTTGGGTCGGTGTGCGACTTGCCCTTGGGGTTGTAGGTGAAGACCCGCTGGTCGGCCTTGGTCTGCAGCGTCGTGATGTTCGCCGGGCGGACCTTGTCGGGGTCGCTCGGGCTGAGCAGTCCCGGGACCAGTTCGCGGAGTTGGTCGGTGTACGCGGCGAGGCCGGCCGGGATCATCAGCCGGACCTGGGCGGGGTCGGCGGCGGCCGGCGGGGGGGCGCCCTGCCGGGTCGAGGACGGGCTGTTCGGTGAGGAAGGACTCGTTGACGATCAGCACATCGCCCTGCGGCAGGCCCGCCCGCGGTGCCGACTGCTGGAGGTCGCGGTGTCCCGCGACGACGACCTGCCCCTCCTTGTCGGCCTGCCGGAGCCAGCCGCCCACCTTGGCCTCCAGGTCGCGCAGCGCAGCGTCGCTTCCCAGGCTGCCGTTGAGGGCGATCGACGTGGTGGCGCCGATCTTCGCGTAGGCCTTGCGGCTCTCCTCGCGGTTCAGGACGTCCTGGGCGGCCAGGACCAGGGCGGTGGCGATGCTGAGAGCGAGCAACAGCGCGGGGATCCGCATGGCGTACGCGCTGATCATCGCGGCCCGTGCGGGCAGTTCGCCCTTCAGGGCGCGCAGGATGCCGGTCTGGAACATCAGGTACAGCACGCCGGCCTGCGTGCGAGGGCGATCAGACCGAGGCGGCGGCACAGCCCAGGGTGAGCAGAGTGAACTGGCCGATCCAGGCCAGCCCGTTGTAGAGGCCGAGCAGCAGCACCACCAGGGCGGCCACCGCGGCACAGGCGATGGCGTAGAAGACCGCCACCTGCCGCAGGTCCCGCAGCAGGATCCGCCGAACGACCCGCCCTGCAGGCGCTGTACGCCGTAGGCCTTGGCGTTGAGCATCACGCCGGCGCCGTCATCGTGATGACGGCGAGCGCGACGACGATGAAGGAGCGGTGGAGGCGGTGCCGGAGTAGGTCGTGGTCAGCTCGGCGACCGACTGCGGATGGTGGACGCGGACGTCATCCCGAGGTCGGTGAACCTCTGAGCCAGCGAAGCGGCGGCCCGGTCGGAGCCGAAGACGTAGTAGAAGCCCCGAGGGTCGCGCCGGCCGAGCTCGGCGACCGGGTGCACGTCGGTGCGGTAGCCGCGGTTGAACGCGGGATAGCCGTCGCTCAGCCAGTCGGCGTGCGGACCGCCGGGTGCCAGGTAGAGGGCGGCGGCTGTAGGGGTGGGTGAGGTCGGGGACCTCGCGGGCGATCGTCACCCGCTCCGCCTTTGCGAACTCCGCGATGTCACGGGTGACTTGGGAGCCGCTGGTGGACCCGTCGGTGTCCGTCACCCAGACCACGGCGGAGTGCCCCAGCGCCCAGTCCTCGTCGAGGCTGCGCAGGAGAAGGAACGCCAGAATCGCGGAGTACGCCAGTGCAACGGCGTGAACGAACTTGATACCTCTGTGCAGCATCGATTGGCCTAGGTCAGGGGTGGTTCACTGGACGAGTGGCCCGCCCGGAGGGGACTGGAGATCACCACCAGGGCGGACCACTCGCTGCCGGGGCCGAGCGATCAGGCTCGGCCCCCGTCAGCAGCTGGTGTTCCAGTAAGACTTGTTGCCGCTCAGAGCGACGTCGGCCTGAGCGAAGGACCAGGAGCCTTGGCGGCTCGTCGCTGTCGATGTACTCGCCGACGGCGGTCGAGCCGTGGCACTTGGTGCCGTGGTAGTAGTCCGACCACACGATGGCGGTGCCGGCGCCGTAGTCCCACGTGCCGCCGCCCGCGCTCACCACGGTCGCCATGGCCGGGGCGGCACCGGCGACGACGGGCACCGGTCACAGCCGCAAGCTTGATACCGCGCTTGATGTTCACCATCAACTCGCTTTCGTTCAGACAGGATTGACAGGTGATCGACGTCGACCGATCTTGATCGCGATGATCATGGCGGACCATGAAGGAATAATCAAAAAATTTTGATGAGACCGGCATCACATGGTCACGGCGTGAAGGGCTGCCGGAGGACGTGACGGCCAGGCCTGACCGACCGGCCCTCACCTCGACGCCGTCCACGCCGAGGGCGGCATCCTCAACTCCTCAGGTCCGGCTCGGCTTCCCGTCGCCGTACAGCCAGTCGTCCCAGATCCCGTCGAAGTCCTGGGCCGGGGCTTGCTTCTCGACATACGCCGTGAAGTCCTCGGTGTCCGCGTTGCGTGCGGTGGCGGCGGCCCAGCCGCGGACGATGTCGTGGAAGGTGTCGTCGCCGACCGCCTGCCGGATCTTGGGAGGACCATCGCACCACGCTGGTATACGGGGCTGTCGGAGATGTGCGCGGCGCTCGCCGTTTTTGCGGGTGGGAACGCCCAGAGGTCGTCGTAGGTGTCCTCACCGTGGTCGTGGAGTGCGTCGAAGATCTGCTGGGCGGTCTCCCCGCCGTGGTCCTCCCCAGAGCCATTCGGCGTAGGTGGCGAAGCCCTCGTTGAGCCACATGTCCTGCCAGGTCCTCGGGGAGACGGAGTCGCCGTACCATGTGGGCGAGTCATGGACGAGGAGCCGGATGCCGGGGGCGCCGGCGAAGACCGGGCGGCTTGGGTCTCCAGGGCGTAGTCGGCGTCGCCGGCGCGCTCGACGATCGCGCCGGCGGAGGAGAAGGGTACGGGCGAAGCGGTCCTCGACCCAGGCGAGCACGTCGGGGAAGCGGGCCAGGACCGCGCGGCTCGCCGACGTCTCCGTCGGGTCGACGGCGGTGTACACGGGGAGGCCGTCGCCGGTGGTGGAGCGGGTGATGTCGTAGCGGCCGACGGCGACGGTGGCGAGGTAGCTCGCCATGGGGGCGGTGGTGCGCCACGTGGAGGTCGTACGGCCGCCGGTGGTCGTCTCGCTCGTCAGCTCCCCGTTGGAGACGGCCCGCAGGCCCTTCGGGACGGTGACGGCGAGGTCGTACGTCGCCTTGTCGGAGGGGTGGTGGTTGCCGGGGAACCAGGCCATCGAACCGGTCGGCTGGCGAGGGCGAGCGCGCCGTCCGCGGTGGGCAGCCAGCCCTCCTCGGAGCCGTCCGGGTCGGTGATCGTCACGGGGGTGCCCGAGTAGCGGACCGCCACACGGAACGTGCCTCCCTCGGCGAGGTCGGCGCGGGGGCGGATCGTCAGTTCCTGGCCGGTGCGGTTCCAGCGGGCGGTGCTGCCGTCGACGGTGACCTGCTCGACGTCCAGGCCCTTGAGGTCGAGGTTGAAGGAGAGGTCCTGGGTGGCACGGGCGGTGATCACCGTGCGCCCGGTGAGGTGGCGGGAGGCGGGGGTGTACGCCAGGGTCAGGTCGTAGTGGGTGACGTCGTAGCCGCCGTTGCCGGCCTTCGGGAAGTACGGGTCGCGGACGCCGGAGCCGCCCGGGGTGCCCTGGGCGCCGCCGGTTCCGCATGCGGGCACGGTCAGGGCGAGGATGAGGACGGCCGGGACAAGGCGGGCGAAACGGGACACGTCCCAGATCCTATGAGCAGCGTGACACCATCGCTACGTGCTCGACATCGGCTACGCCCTCTCCAACCGGTTCCCGGACCCTCCCCAGACCGACTACCGTCGCGCGGACGTACCCGCCCTGCGCCACGATCTGTTCTGCGGTGACGTCTATCTCGCCGACACCAAGACGGACCGGAGCTGTCCACAGCCTGGGGATGGGTACCGGTGCTCGACTTCGCGTGGGCGCTGTGCGACATCGTCGAGCAGCTCGACCGCGATCCGGCGGGCTCCCGCGCCGCCCGGCCGCAGCGGCGGAGCTGGACTTCACCGAGTCCACCGACCGGATGCTGTTCGAGCGCCGCTTCGGGTGGGTGGACATCGAGTCCGACTGGATGCCGGCCGAGGAGCCGCCGCTCACCTTCTCCCATGCCGAGCTGCGGCGGGAGGCGCGGGACTTTCTGCACGATCTGATCGCCGACCTGTGCGATCTGCACGAGTCCCTCGCGGACAATCCCGCGATCTGGTCGTTGCAGGCGCGGTTTCCGCGGGTGCGGTGAGTTCTGTGGTCACCCTTGTTCGACGCGGATCCCCGCCTCCGCCGCCAACACCGGTGCCAGGTCCAGCAGTTGCCCCGTGCTGATCACCGCCCCCGACAGCCGGTCGACTCCCCGGGCGATCTCCAGCGGAGCCGCCCCACGCAGGTCCACGTCTCTCAGCGTCGCCGCGCTGAGGTCGGCGGCTCTCAGCGCGCAGTCCACGAACTCGACGCGGGTCAGTTCCGCGCCCCGAAGTCGGGTTCCACCAGGACGCAGCCGTCGAAGACGACATCCTTGAGCTGGGCCCGGCGCAGATTCAGGTAGTCGATCTTGCCGCCGCGGATCAGGACGCGTTCGAGGGCGGCGCCGTGCAGCTGTACGCCGCCCAGGCGGGCGTCTGTCAGTTCGACATCGCGCAGGTGGACTCCGCCAGGTCGGTGCCGACGCCGCGTGGGGCGGTGAGGACGGAGTCCAGGATGCGGGCGCGATACAGCCGCGTCTCGTCCAGGCGCACGCCGTGAGCGCACAGTCCATGAAGCGGGCGCCGCCGCCGTCCTGCCCGGCGAAGTCCGCGTCCGGAACTTCCAGCCCGTCGTAGTCCCCGTCCGGCTCCAACCGCCCCCGTCGTACGGCGCCGGCTCCGGCAGCCGCACCTCCGGCCGCCGCGCCGCCCGCACACCGGACCCACCGCTCCCACCGGCCCTGCCTGTCCCTGTCCTCGCCATGGCCCCATGCTGCACCCCGCCACTGACAATCAGCGTGAGCTGGGAAAACCTCACCAGGGAGCGCCGCCCGCCGAGCCCGCCGGCCTCCCGATGTCACATTCGCGGCCCCTCGATCCGTCGTACTCGTGAAAGAGGCGACCCGAGCAGAGGGAGACCCCACACATGCACCGCATCACCGTCATCGGCGGCGGTTTCGCCGGCCTCACCGCAGCCATCACCGCCGCCGAGGCGGGCGCCAAGGTCACCGTGTACGAAGCCCACCACACCCTGGGCGGGCGGGCCCGGACCGCCGAGGGCACGTACCGCACGAACGAGGGCCCGCACGCCCTCTACAACGGCGGCCCGCACTGGGCGTGGCTCGAGCAGCGGGACCTCATCGGCCCCGTGGCGACCGTCCCGCCCCTGGAGGCCGCCAGGCTGCGGCTGCGCCACCGGGGCACCCTGCGCCGTACCCCGCCGTTCGCCATGCTCAAGCTGCTGCGCCGCGGCGCCCGGCACGCCCCCGTCGACGTCGACTTCCTGACCTGGGCCACCGAACAGGCGGGCGAGGAGGGCGCGCGGGCCGCCGCCCACTACGCCGCCGTCGCCCTGTTCCACCACGACCCCGGCGCGCTGTCCGCGGCGTTCGTCCAGGAGCGGCTGCGCCGCGCCACCAAGCTGCCGCCCGAGGCGCACTATCCGCGCGGCGGCTGGGCGAACGTGATCGACCGGATGGCCGGCCACGCCTGGAATCTGGGTGTCCGGATGGAGACCCTGTCCCGCGTCGACACCCTGCCCACCGACACGCCGGTCGTCGTGGCCACCTCCCTGGACGCCGCCCGCCGCCTTCTCGGCGACGCCTCCCTGACCTGGCCGAGCGGCCGTACGGCACTCATCGACCTCGCCGTGCGTACCCGGCGCGGCGACGCCTTCGTGGTGTCCGACCTGGACGCGCCGGCTGGCTCGAACGCTTCACGGCGCAGGACCGCACCCTCGCCCCGGCGGGCGAGCAGCTGATCCAGGGTCAGATCCCGATCCCCCGCACGAGTCCCGCGCCGACGGCATCGCCCGCGCCGAGCAGCTTCTCGACCTCGGCTTCACCGGCTGGCGCGAGCGCGTCACCTGGCGGCGGGAGGCGGTCGCGAACGGCCGTACCGGAGCCGTCGACCTGCCCGGCACCACCTGGCGGACCGGCCCGCCGTGGACCGCGGCGACGGCGTGTACCTGGCGGGGCGATCAGGTCGCGGCGCCGGGTGTGCTGTCGGAGTGTCCTTCAACAGCGCCCTGACCGCCGTGTCCCTGGCGCTGGGGCAGCGCGCCGGCAGCCGCTTGACCTCAAGCAAGCTTGAGGGTGAAGGGTGGGGCGCCACCACAGAAGAAGCACCACGGAAGAAGCACCACGGAAGGGACCTCATATGCGCGCCATCCGCCTCCACGCCTTCGGCCCGGCCGAGAACCTGACCCTCGAAGAGGTCGAGGACCCGGTGCCGGGCCCCGGCCAGTCCGTGTCGCCGTCGCCGCGGCCGGCGTGCACCTGCTGGACACGGCGATCCGGGCGGGCCACCAGGGCCCCGGCCCCGCCCCCACGCTGCCGACCGTGCCCGGCCGTGAGGTGGCCGGCGTCGTCGAGTCCCTCGCGAGGGCACGACGAGACCTGGCTCGGCAAACGGGTCGTCGCCCACCTCGGCTTCGTTCCCGGCGGCTATGCGGAACTCGCCGTCACCGACGCCGACCGGCTGCACGAGATCCCGGCGAACCTCGACTTCGCGCAGGCCGTCGCCATGATCGGCACGGGCCGTACGACGATGGGGATCGTGCAGTTCGCCGAGCCGGGCCCGGACGACGTGGTCGTGATCCCGGCCGCCGCCGGCGGCATCGGCACCCTGCTCGTGCAGTACGCCAGGAACGCCGGCGCCACCGTCGTCGGCCTCGCCGGCGGCCCGGAGAAGACATCCCGGGTCGCCGCGAACGGCGCCGACCTGGCCGTCGACTACAAGGACCCGGCCTGGCCGAGAAGGTCCAGGCCTACGACGGCAAGGTCACCGTCGTGTACGACGGCGTCGGCGGCGACACCGCCCGTACGGCCGTCGGCATGCTCGCCCCGGCGCCGGCACATCGTGTTCGGCTGGTCGGCCGAGGGCATCCAGGGCGGCGAGCCGCTGGTCGTCGAGGGCGTCACGGAGCAGGTCCTCGCCCGGTGATGCTGGAGAAGCGGGCGGCCCCAACCCCCTGCGCACCCTCGAACTCCGGGCCCTCACCGAGGCCGCCGAGGGCCGTCTCGTCCCGGCCGTGCACCGCTTCCCGCTCCCGAGCGGCGGCCGCCACCGGGCCCTGGACCCGCGGAACGACCGCAAAGTGTCCCTGGACCATGACACGGCACCATCGGACCTCGGTGCAATACACCGCAAAACACCCCGGTTCATGGTCTTCTGGCCGGATGAGTGCCTCCCGGACGGCTGAAGCCGGCGCATCCGTGGACCCGACCCCCGCCGCTGGTGGGGGTTGATGGTGATCGCCCTCGCACAGCTGATGGTCGTCCTCGACGCCACCATCGTGAACATCGCGCTCCCCTCCGCACAGCGCGACCTGGACATGTCCGACGGCAACGCCAGTGGGTCATCACGTCCTACACCCTGGCGTTCGGCGGTCTGCTCCTGCTCGGTGGCCGCGTCGCCGACCTGATCGGCCGCAAACGCACCTTCGTCATCGGGCTCGTCGGCTTCGCCACCGCCTCCGCGTTCGGCGGCGCCGCCGCGAACGCCGGCATGCTGTTCGGCGCCCGCGCCCTCCAGGGCGTCTTCGCCGCGGTCCTCGCCCCCTCCGCGCTGAGCCTGCTCACCACGACGTTCACCGACCCCGGGAACGCGGACGGCCTTCAGCATCTACGGCACCCTGGCCGCCAGCGGCTCCGCGATCGGCTTCATGGTCGGCGGGCTGCTCACCGAGTACATGAACTGGCGTTGGTGCCTCTACGTCAACGTGCCCATCGCGGTCCTCGCGGTCGCCGGCGCCTTCGCCCTGCTCCAGGACAGCCCCCGCCACGCGGGCGCCCGCCTGGACGTGCCCGGTGTCCTGCTGGGCTGCGGCCTGGTGGCGATCGTGCACGGCTTCGGCGAGGCGGAGTCCCGAGGCTGGTCGGACCCGATGGTCCTCGGCCTGTTCGCGGGCGGCGTGTCCTCGTGGCCGTCTTCGTGTGGTGGCAGACCAGGGCGTCCGTGCCGCTGCTGCCTTGCACATCATCAAGGACCGCGACGCGCGCGGCTGCTACCTGACCATGATGCTGGCCGTCATGGGCATGTTCGGCATGTTCCTGTTCCTGACCTACTACCTGCAGACTGTCCTCGACTACACCCCCGTGCAGACGGGTCTGGCGTTCCTCCCGCTCACGGCGTCGATCCTCATCGGCTCCACCCAGATCGCGGCCCGCCTGCTCCAGCACGTGCCGCCCCGTCTGCTCCTGGCCCCCGGCATGCTCCTGGCCGCCTCCGGCATGCTGTTCCTCACCCAGATCACCGTGCACTCCGCGTACGCCACCGACATCCTCCCCGCACTGATCCCGATGGGCCTCGGCATGGGCCTGACCTTCACGCCGGTCTTCTCCACGGCAACCGCCGGCGTCGCCCCGCACGACTCGGGCGTCACCTCGCCGCCGGCGTCAACACCGCACAGCAGGTGGGCGGTTCCATCGGGACGGCCCTGTTCAACACCATCGCCACCACCAGCAGCACGACCTACATCGCCGCGCACCTCACCGGCGCCGCCCGACGCGCCGAGGTGACCCGCGAGGGCATCGTCCACGGCTACACCGTCGCCATCCGGTGCGCCGTCGGCATCATGCTCCTGGCCGGTCTGGTGGCAGTCCTGATGATCACGGCGAAGTCTCCGAAAAGCCGTGCGGCGGCCCAGCCCCCGGTACCGAGTCGTCGCCGAGCCACCGCCGCAGCAGCGTTAGGGTCGGACGGTGATCGAGATTCCGGACGGACTGGCGGCGCGCAGGCGAAGTTCAACGCGAGGCGGGCCAGGACTTCATCGCCCGGCTGCCGGAGCTGGCGCCGCCTTCCTGGACCGCTGGGAACTGGGGCTCACGGCCGCCCGATGCACGGTGTGGCCGCCCTGTCCTGCCGTTGCTCCGCGCCGACGGCAGCCCGGCCGTGCTGAAGCTGCAACTCTGACGGAGAGCGAGGCGAGCCGGTCGCGCTGCGGGTGTGGACGGCGACGGGGTTACGGCTCCTCGACCACGACCCGGACACCGGCACGATGCTCCGAACGCCTCGACCCCGCCCGCATGCTGGCCCACTCCCCGACACCCGCGAGGCCGTCCTGGTCATCCCGCATGCTGGCCCACCTGACCTCCGTACCGGCACCGGACGGCATGCGGCGGCTCGGTGACATCGCGCGGGCGATGCTGGAGCAGACGCCGCGGGCGCTGGAGCGGATCCCGGACCCGCAGGCCCGCGGGCTGCTCGCCGACTGCGCGGCCGCCGTACGGGAGGTCGTCGACGAGCCCGGCGACCGGCTTCTGCACTGGGACCTGCACTACGAGAACGTCCTGGCCTCCGACCGCGCCCCCTGGCTCGCCATCGACCCCAAGCCCCTCGCCGGCGACCCGGTTCGACCTGCTGCCCGCCATCGACAACCGCTTCGACGCCGCCGACATCGTCTGGCGTTTCGACGCGATGACCGACGTCATGGGGCTGGACCGGGCGCGGGCCCGGGCCTGGACGCTGGGACGGGTGCTGCAGAACTGCCTGTGGGAGATCGAGGACGGCCGGCCGCTGGAGGAGGACCAGCTGGAGATCGCACGCCGGCTGCGCGGTTAGGGCGTCTCCGGCGCGAGCATCCGGCCCAGCTCCAGCGGTCGGCACGTCCGTCGAGTTCGGTGTGCAGGGCCGCGGCCAGCTCCGGGTGGGCGAGCAGTCCCTCGCCGGCGGGGTCCCTTCGCCGGCGGCGAGTCCCAGCCCCACCCAGGTCTCGGGTCGCCCTCGCCACGGACGATGCGCGCGTGGCAGGCGCGCAGCGCCTCGGCCGTACGGCCCGTGACGAGGTCGATGTCCTCGGGCCGCGCCCCGCTCACCGTGGCACCGGGGTCGTCCCGCAGCCGCTCGAACCCGTCCGGGTCCGCCAGCAGCCACCTCGTCAGCACCGCCCGTGTGTCGAAGCCGCGCACCGGCCGCCCCGGGACGAGGTCGGCCCGTGACCCGGCGCGACGGGCGGGGCCTCGTGGGGCCAGGCCGCCGCAAGGGACCGACGGTGCCGCGGTCGGGTCGCAGGTGATACGCCCGCCAGGTCGCGCGGTGGTCCGCGATCGCGAGGTCGGCCGCGCGGGCGGCCGCCGTCCACGCGGCTCCACGAGCCACGGCTCCAGCCGCCCGGCGAGCTCGGCCACCAGGCGCCGCCCCAGGTCGGTGAGCCCGTCGACCGGCCGACGGTGCCCAGTGCGTGCGCCGTCTGGGCGCGCCACAGCGCGTATTCGAACCGCCCGAGCGGATGGTCGCGCCGCCGCCAGAAGGCGGTGACTCCGAGAACGCGTACACCCCTTGGAGCAGCCCGCCCAACGGCCGGGGGTCGTCCCGCCAGGGGGCGTAGTACAGCCGGGCGTCCTGGTCCTCGTACAGGGTGAACAGGTGCATGAACGCGCTGAGTTTGTTGTGCTGGAACTCGTGCACCAGCGTCGAGGCGAACTGCTCGCCGTCGTCGGGGACCGACGCCACCGCCGTGCCGAAGGCGTCGCCGGAGGAGGCGCTGTGCGGCCGGAACCGCTCGGAGCGCGGGCGGGGCACGACGGACACCAGTCCGTCGGCCAGCGCCCGGGCCTCGTCGCGGTCGGTGGCGTGCAGGATGTCCCAGGCCGAGCCGAACAGCTCCTGCCACTCGACGGCGGAGTCGAGCGGCTCGGGAACGCCGGGCGTGCGCAGGGCGCGATACGGGTCGATGTCGTCCAGGAGCAGCGTGCGTCCGTCGGCGCGCAGTCCGGCCGGGGCGTGCCAGTCCGGTCCGCCCAGCCGACGGCCCGCGACCCGTACGTCCCCGTCGCGGGCGGAGACCTCGGCGACGGTCCAGTCCGGACTGCCGGGCACCCGCATGGCCCGAGCGCGGGGAGCACGGCCCAGCCGTGCCGGACCGGGATGTGGGTACGGAACTCCAGGCCGGCGCGGACCGCAGCGCTCGCCGCGAGTGCGTGCAGGTGCCCTGTCTCCGCCCACAGAGGCGCATGGTGGTCGACGGTGCCGCGCAGCCGGCGCAGTGTGTGCGCTGCCCACATGCCGACGGCCGGATAGGACAGCAGCCGCTCCACCTCCGGCGCGGCCACGGTCCAGGCCCGCGACAACAGCCGCCAGCCCTCGGCGAGCGGAGGCAGCGGACCGGTCGGTGCCGTCGCCGCCGCGTCCAGCAGCGCCCGTACGACGAGCAGCCGCCAGCTGCGCTCGCTCGCGCGCAGGGCGTCCACCGTCTCGGGGCCTCCCCCGCCGCCCAGCAGTTCGTCGAACGACTGCGGTGACAGGACGTGGGGCCGGGCCGTCTGGTGCATGGAGGGTGCCTATTCGTCGCGCTGTGGGTTGTAGCCGCCGAGGCTGCCGGCCGGGTCGTCGATACGGCTGAGCAGGCGCCGCATGGAGCCCTCGGCGGGCGGCAGGTCCAGGGCCGGCCAGAGGTCCAACGGGACGCCGCTGAGATCGATCAGCTCCGACTCGACTCCGGACTTCTCCATGACGCCGTCCCATGACAGTGGAAGTGAATGATGCGAACAATGCCCGATATATGCCGCTACCGTACGGTTTCGACACTTTCCAGGCTGCTGGATGACCCTAATGCATCCGCGGCGTCACACAGATCCAGGAATGCGGAATGCACCCGGATCGAGTGAAGGAAAGGCGGTCCGGGTAGGGACCGGACGTGATTGAACTCGCCGAGCTGATAGAGGAGTTGCGCCGCGAGCTGACCGCGGCACGTACCGCCGCACAGGGGGAGGACCTGTACTTCGAGGTGGGCCCGGTGGAGCTGGAGGCGGCCGTCGTCGTGGAGCGGCCGCGACGGCGGGCGGGAAGATCCGCTTCTGGGTGGTGGAGACGCGGCGCGGACGGCCGGATGGCAGCGTCACCCCGGGTGAAGCTGACGCTCGATCCGCGCACCCGCAGCGGCGGCGGACGTGCGCCGTGGGTGGGGCGACGACCAGGCCGAGGGCGAGCGCTGAGCGGGGTGACTCGGCGCGTCGCGGACTGGAGCCGGCCCGGTGGCGGAGGTGTTGGTACGCCGGCCGAGGGCCGCGGCGCCGGACGCCGGGGTTCCGGCTACCGCGTCGGCCCGTCGTACGTCCTCACCGCCGCGCATGTCGTCCGTACCGCCGAGGGGAGCGGCCCCAGGTGCACGTACGTTTCGAAGCCGACCGCCCCGACGAGTGGACCGCACCCGCGCGCGTGGTGCTGGCCTCCGAGAAGGCCGACGTGGCGCTCCTGGAGCTCACCGGGCCCGTGCCGCCCGGTGTCCACGCGGCCGGGACCGAGCCGCCCGCGTACGGTGCCGTGCCCGACACGGACGAGCTGCTGCCGTGCAGCGCGCTGGGCTTCCCGCGGTTCAAGCTGCGCGAGGACCGGATGCGCCGGCTCGACGACGGC
This sequence comes from Streptomyces sp. F001, assembly GCF_004187715.1. GTDB lineage: Bacteria > Actinomycetota > Actinomycetes > Streptomycetales > Streptomycetaceae > Streptomyces > Streptomyces flavusporus. The sequence goes on from NZ_QZWF01000003.1 coordinate 72,763, forward strand.
TCCCCTTCCAGTACCGCGACTCCTGCCACGCCACCGGATGATCTCGGTGCTGTCCAACCGCCGCGAAGGCACCCTCGAACTCGCGGTCACTCCACCGGAGTCGGACCCCGAACCCGACCGCTCCCCCTGGGCGGGCATGTCCGGTGCGGCGGTCTGGCACGACGCACGCTGATCGGGCTGGTCAGCGCCCACCACCGCTCGGACGGTCTGGGCCGCCTTGCCGCCGTCCGCGTGGACCGCTGGTACGAGCTGCTGCCGAGAGCGACCTCACCCTGCTGCACCGGCACGCCGGACTGCCCACGTCACCACCCGAGCCGGCCGCCCTCACACCCGGCACCGCGGGCCCCGGCAGCCTGGCGCACCTGCCGGACGACCTGCCGCTGCGGGAACTCGACGCACTGGTGAGCGCGTTGACCGCACTGCCCACGGTGAGCGACCGCACCACCCTGGCGCTGGTGCTGGGCAGCATCGATCCGGTGATCGCGGCCATGAGCCCCCGCTCACCGGCGCTGCGTCCGGACGTGTTCGGGATCCTGCGCACCTGCCTGCGCTATCGCGGCACCTTGGACCAACTCATCGAAGCGATACGGTTGATGGAGGGCGACTCCGCCGGAGTGCCCGTATGAACACGGAGGCGGTGGAGCTGTCCCGGCGCCACCGCGGCGGTGATGACGACCGCTGACCTGATATCGCAGCACCGCGCGGATGTGGTGTTTCATCCAGGCCACGGCGGCCATTATCAGGGGGATGTGAGCAGCCCGCATCCGCAATTGCAGCCGGGGGGAAGGGGTTTGGCCGTCATGGAGCCGTCTGTGGCCGCCGTCGAGTCCAGCCTTGTCGATCTCGCGGGGGTGTCTCTTGAAACACTGCGCTCCATTGACAGTCGATTTCTCGCCGCGTCCCTCGAGGAGCTGCAGCACGGGATCGACCACCCGCTGGCCAGTGTCAGCGACTTCGGAGACAAAGACGGCGTGGAGGCGTTCGACTGACGACGGGGCCGCCCATGCGTGCTGAGCCGTCCCTGCCGCATCATCGTGTCCCGCCCGGCAGCCTCGCCGAACTGACCCGCGGCGAGGGCGGACCGGCGACCGTGGACCTGCTGGCCGCGGCCGAACGCAGCCGTCGGCTGCTGCTCTTACGGATGCTCGACGACGCCACGGCCTGGTCCGGCGTGGATCTGCTCAGCACCGCCCAGCGCCGCGCCCCCGCCGTCGTCGACGAGCTGCTCATGTATCCGCAGACCGGGATGTGGCTGGCCACCGCACTGCGCCGGCTGCGCGCGAGCACCGCGGAGAAGGACGAGCCGCCGCTGCCGGTGGTACTCGGCCATGTCCGCGCACTGGCCGCCGCGGCTGCGCTACGCGCGGAGCTCGACTTCACCGTCGAGGTACCCGTCCGGCACGGCCGGGTACCCCTGCCCACCCTGGCTGCGCGGAGCTGCCCTCGGCCGAGCCGTGGACGACGGCCACCGTGCGGGCCGAAGCCGGACGTGCCGTGGTCGAGACGCCGGGGCACAGGTCGCCGTACCGCTGCCGCCGGGCTCGGCGGGGCCGGGGTGGCATCCGGTGCGCCGGCTCGCGGTCGGCCCGCCCGAACGCCGCTGGAAGTCGCCCTGGACGACCTGGACCCGTACCGGACGTATCCGCAGCCGACCGAGCCGCGGCCGCTGTCCGAGGAGGCCGCGGCGCAGTGGCGGCAGATGCTGGAGCGGCCTGGGGGGTGCTGCTGCGGGACCAGCCCGAGACGGCCGCCGCGATGCGGCGGGCGTGTTCTCCCTGAGTCCCACCCGGCAAGGGAAAGGTTTCGGCCGCGCAGTGTGTCGTCAGGTGACGCGTTCGGCGGCATCGAGGCCTCGGAGCCGGACGACGCCGTCCAGCTGGCCGTCACGCTCGTGCACGAGTTCCAGCACACCAAGCTGGGCGGGCTGCTGCATCTGACCCCGCTCGTGACCCGGGCGCCGACACCGGTACGGAGCTGTGGTACGCGCCCTGGCGGGACGACCCCCGCCCACTCGAAGGGCTCCTTCAGGGCATCTACGCCTTCGTGGGCATCACCCGTTTCTGGCGTGCCCACCGCCGGGCCGCCGGTGCGCGGACCGCGACGGCGCACTTCGAGTTCGCGCTGTGGCGAGCCCATGTGACCACGGCGATGGAACAGGTCCACCGTCATCCACGCCTCACCCCGCTCGGCATCACCCTGCTGGACACGCTGCGTGACCACTGCGCCAAGTGGCTGGCCGAGCCCGTACCGGAGGACCAGCTGGCGGCGGCCCGGCTCTGCGTCGCCGACATGTGGCGCGCTGGCGGGCCCACCATCTGCGGCCCGCCCCGGCAGCCGTGGACGAGGCGGTACGGGCCTGGCTGGCCGGCGAGAACGGACCGCCCGGCGCCCTGGCGGCGAGCCCGAGGTGGTGCCCGATCCCTCCGCACGGTGGCTGGACTGTCTGGCGATGCTCGTCCGCCACCGCCTCACCGGCGCGGACGGCGACCGCCACTCCGAGGCCGAGAAGCCGCCGCACGGGTCACCGGAGCACTGGCCGGCGACGCCCTGCTGGCCGCCGGCGACGCCGTCGCGGCCCGTCAGGCATACATGGCCCACCTGGCCGTGGAACCCGGACGGGCCGGCACCTGGGGGCCTCGGCCGGGCGCTCGCCGCGTCGGACACACACCCGATCGCGGCCCAACTGCTGAGCCACCACCCCGAACGGGCCCGCGCGGTGCACGAGGCCCTGCTCCGCGTCACCGGCACCCCACCGGACCCCGTCCACCTGGCCACGTGGCTCGGCTCACCCCCGTCCGAAGCGCACTGACCGGACACGGCGGTGCCGCCCTTCCCCCGGGAAGAGCGGCACCTCGGACCGTACGCCCGTCACCTCACAGCGGCATCGGGTCGATGTCGCAGTTGGCCCGCTCCCGGGCCCGTGCCTGGAGCGTCGCCGGGTGAGGACCGGAGTCGGCGGAGCGCAGCCGGGGTTCGTCCAGGACGCGCTCCAGGCGGGCCAGGACATCCGCGTGCAGCGCCTCCCTCCGTCTCCCGGCCGACGGCGATGAGGTCCAGGGCGAGGTTGGCGCCGCCCACCAGCGTGGTGGGGTGGTCCTCGCCCAGGCGCGCCAGGCACAACGCCCTTGCCTTCTCACCGAGTTCGCGGGCCTCGTCCGCCCGCCCCAGCGCGCTCAGATCGCTCGCCAGGTTGATGGCACAGGCCAGCGCGATCGGATGGCTCTCGCCCAGGCGTTCGGTCAGCGACCGGAGCGCCTCCTCGTCGCGCTGCCTGGCCTCCTCGACCCGGCCCAGCAGACGGTAGGTCACCGCCAGGTCGATGTCGGCCGCCAGGACGTGCGGATGGTCGCTGCTGAACAGCCGGCGGAACCGCTCGCACGCCGCTCGCCGCGGTCGCGGGCCGCCTCCAGCTCGCCGTTGTGCCGCAACGCCACCGCCAGGGCGAGCGCGGCCGTCAGGGACTCCGGGTGGGTGTCGCCGTAGCGGCGGGTGAACTGGTTGAACGCGTCGCGCGCCAGTTCCAGCGCGGTGGCGTGGTCGCCCTCCTTCCGGCAGGACTCGCTCAGTTGCCGGAGAGTCTGGAGGGTCGTGGGGTTGCCCGGCCCGAAGATGCTCCGATAGCCGTCGACGACCGCCTGCTGCAGGGACCGTGCGCCGATGTAGTCACCGGTCTCCCGGACGTCGATGGCAATGCTCGCCTCGGTCATCAGCGACTGCCGGTGTTCACGGCCGTACAGCCGTGTTTCATCGCGTGCGTGTGCCGGTCCAGTTCCAGCGCGCGCTGGAACTCCGACGAGCCGGAGGCTCACCCGAGGTTGTGGGCGGTGGCCAGGGTGGCGGGATCGTCCTCGCCGAAGGCGCGGCGGGCCCGGTCGTAGGCCGTTTCGTCCAGTTCGGCGCCGGCGGCGAAGTCTCCTCGACACGGCGTACCGCCGCCTCCAGGTTCATCGTCTCCAGCGCGTCCTCCCGGGTGTCCTCGCGGTCCGGGGGCGCCGTGCGTCGTAGACGTCCTTGAGCTGGGCGGCGATCCGGGCGTCGTCGTGCCGGCCCACCTTCAGGTAGAGGAAGCCGAGCCACCACCCATCAGGAGGGTCTGCTGGTCCTCCTCGCCGAACAGTCGCTGCCAGGTCTCCCAGGCCTGCTCGGTGAACTCGCGGGCGACCTTGTGGTCCCCCCAGTACCAGAGGTACCGGGCGATGTTCCGCACGAGCTGGCGGACCCACGGCTGGTCGGACTCGACCGCGCCGGAGGCGATGACATGGCCGTAGAGCTCGGCGTAGCGCGGCCAGTTGGCGGCCTGGTTGGGCGCCTTCGGTCGGCGGCGGCCAGGAGTGTGTGAGCGCCGTTTCGCATGCGTTTCTGTTCCTCGGCGGTCATCCGGTTGATGAGCACTGCCTGCACCAGGCGGTGCATCTCGATCGAGTTGGTCCGATGGTCTATGCGGGCGAGGGAGTACCGGTTGATCTCCCTTATGGCCCGCGCGAGGCGCATCGGATCGTTCAGCGCTCGGTCGAGTTCCGGGTCGATGGTGCTGCCGCGAGCCGGAGAAGATGGAGCGTGAGATGGGGTCCGGCGCGAAGTAGGAGCAGAGCTGGAGCAGGCGCAGGCGGTGAGGCTGCGGGTCTCGAGGTGGTCGAGGGAGACGTTCCACGCGGCGGCGACCGGGAGCTGGTAGTCCGGCGGCGGGGACACCTCGAGGAGCTCGCTGCGCTTGTGCTCGAACAGCCGCAGGTACTCCGACACCGGCATCCCGGTCTCCGCCCGCCAGGCCGCGGCCTGTTCCAGGGCGAGCGGGAGGTCACCCAGGGCGTCGGCGAGGCGGTCCGCCTCGGCGTCGTCGAGGTCGTCGGGGCCGGAGCGGCGCAGCAGCTCCTTGCTCTCCTCGCGGGTGAACACGTCGACCTCCAGCGAGGGGCCACCACGCTCCAGCGGCGGTTGCGGGAGGTGACGAGGATGGTGCCGCTGCCCCGGTGGGGAAGTAGTCGCGGACCCGCTCGGGACTGTCGGCGTTGTCGAAGATCAGCAGCCAGCGGGAGTACGGCCGCCCCTCGCGCAGCGCCTCGCGCACCGCGGGTCCGCGATGTTGGCCTCTGACGTGGTGACGAGGCCGAGCCGCTGGGCGAGTTCCACCAGGGACTGGCCGATCTGGCCGGGGCGCTCTGCGGGATCCACCAGACGATGTCGTACTCGGACTGGTGCCGGTAGGCGTACTCGATGGCCAGCTGGGTCTTGCCGACACCGCCCATGCCGTGGATGGCCTCCGCAGCACGGTCGTCGTCGTGCCCTCCCGCAGACGCTCGCTCAGCAGTTCGAGCAGATCCACGCGACCGGTGAAGTTCGGGTTGCGGGGGGATGTTGCCCCAGATGCGCGGCTGCGTCGAACGCCCGCTCTCCACCGCGGGCTCCTGCTGCGTGGTGGACATGGCCGTGGCTCCTTCTGCAGTTGTCTCGTGCGCGCGAGGGTCTGAGTGCCCGGGGCGTGGGCCCGCGCCTTTGCGCAGGCTAACGGTGTTCTTGCGGTCGTAATCGCGCAGTGCGCGGGCGAGTCGCTCGGCTTGTGGCAGGAAGCGTCCGGACAGAGCACGCAGCGCGGCCAGTTCGACCCTCAGGAACGCCACGTTGTGCCGGGTCACCGGCGGGACACGGGCCGCCTCGAGCGGATCGCCGGCCGGCTCGGTGCCCTGTGGGCGAGCAGCGCCCGTACGTCGTGCAGCACCCGGACGGTGTCACGGCGGCGGGACAGCGCCAATAACTCCTGGCGGTTGTCGGCACCGAAGGTGAAGGCCACGCCGGCGGCGCGCTCGGCATCGCCGCTCGCCGGCCGCACCAGTCCGCTCATCAGCAGCTCGGTGAGGTGGGCGGGCCCGGCGCCCGGCACCGACGCCGTGAGCGCCGTCATCACCGGCAGCGTCAGCGGGGCCGCCGCCAGCCGGGTGGCGAGCGCGAAGGCGGTGGGCGAGGCGGCGGCGCGGAACTCCGAGACGCGCTCCCGGGCGGGGACGGCGCTGTCGGGGTCGGGGACGTCGTGGACCCAGGGCACCGCCCGCGCGGCGTCCGCCCGCCGCTTCCAGTCACGGGCCCGGACTCCGGACATCTCCGTCCACCCGGACGCACGCCCGGCCACCAGGCCGACCCAGCAGGACAGGGAGCGTTCGGTCGGTTCCAGGACGGGACCGGCACCACACCGGCCCGGGCGGCCGCGTCGTCGACGGGTTCCAGGGGGAGGTGCGCAGCTCCCACCGCAGGGAGTCGTTCGGCGCCCAGGGGTGTGCGGCGCTCAGGCGCATACGGTGCACGTCCAGGCCGGTGCGGAACCACAGCCGCTGCGGCAGCAGATGCAGCACGGCGAGCGGCTCGGACCGGCCGAGTTCCCGCAGCAACGGCAGCACCGCGCCCGCCCGCCAGCCCGCGGCGAGGCCATCGGTCAGTACCAGCACCACCCGGTACCGGGTGGTGCTGGGGGCAGATGATCCAGCCGGATCCGGGTCGGCTCGTGTCGTCCGAACTCAGCAGCCGCACGGTGCTGATCGGGCCGAGCCGCTCCTGACGGGCCAGCCCGTCGGCCAGCCGGCGATCGTCGCCGCCCAGACGCTCATGCTCACGTGGTCATCGACGACGAGCAGGACGGCCGGGCGGTCGGCCGGGTCCGACGGCTCCAGTCCGCTCAGGGCATGCAGCACGCCCTCGAATGACGTGTCGTCAGAAGCCGGTACGGATAGGGGTCGTGGGCCGTCGTCACGCTGCATAAGCGCCCTCGGAGAGTCCAGTGCTGCCCGGGCACGAGGGGAGGGCGGAGGAGGAGTCCCGCAGTCCGCGGGCATGCGTGACATCCACGTTGCCAAGCCTGGCAGTGGTCTGCTTGCGGTGCAAGACGGGAGTCCACCGGGGGGATGACGGGAGGGATCACAAGTCGACTGTCGGGAACGCGCCCCCGGTGGTGTGGAGTACGCAGGACGTCCGCTGGGGCCGTCTCGACCACCAGCGTGACACCCCGTCAACCCCCCGCGCAAGACCGTCGCAATCCGTTCCCCGTAGGTAATCGCCGCACGATGGGCCCGGCCTGTTCCTCGGTCCGCAGACTCATGGCCCGTACCCCGGCCCGGGCGGCCCCGGCTTGCGGTCGGGATCGTCGAGCAGAATGGCCAGGTGGCGGCCCACGTGCTGGTCCCAGCCGTCGGTCCGAGCGCCAGGGCCTCTTTGCGCCACTTTCCGATGCGTTCCGCGAGACTTCCGAGCCTCGGTCCTGCAGTATTTCGCCGATGGCGTCCTGGAACGACGGATCCGAGCAGTCGCTGCGATGCCAGACCATCGCGGGTACGCCGGCCCGCAACCCGGCCAGGACCTCCCGCCGGCCGGTGCCCGAGTCGTCGCCGGGCGGCTCGCTGAGCACCAGACAGACCGCGTACCGGTCCTCCTTCAGCTCACGCTCCAGATGGAAGAAGTACGTCTCGTCCTGCTCCGGACGGCTCCAGTGCGGATGACTGTCCGCCGGGCGCTCCCGAAGCTGGCGCCACTTGTTGTGCCAGGGCCGGTGCCACGCGGCCCGCTGCAAGCGCTCGAGGCTGCGCACCACCACCGGGTAGTCCAGCGCCAGCGGGGTGGGCGAGTCGGACTCGGACTCCTTCGGCCACCACTCGACAGGCTCGTTCAGCAGCTCCCACGGCAGATGAACTCCAGGAGGACGGGCTGCCGCAGGTCGGCCCACCTCTCCTCGACCTCCTCTATCAGCCTCTCCACCGCGCCGGGCAGCTCCTCCCGGCGCAGATGGACGGTCTCACCGCGCACGGGGTGCCAGCCCTCCGGGTCGGACTGGCGCCAGTGCGACAGATAGAAGCGGTCCGCCTCGACCCGGTCCGGCTCGAACTGGATCATCAGATACGCGGGGACGAGCGAGGGCGCGGCCTGCGGGAACTCCGAGTGCTGCCAGTCCGCCAGTGCACCGTCCAACCGCAGGGCATGGGCCTGGCTGCGGGTGAAACGGCGCAGCACCTCGGCGGCGTCGGCCCGGCTCTCCGCCACCAGCCGGTCGGCACACAGCGCGAGGAAGGCCACGCTGGGCGGGAGTTCACCGTTCGGGGAGTTCTCCCCGCAGCCGCAGGAAGACCTGCCATCCGGTCCGGCACCAGGGGGCAGTTCCTGCACCCGGGAGCGGCTCGCGCGGCGCGCCATGGTCGCCAGGTCCGGGGAGTTCATCGACAGCAGAACGGGCCGTAACGAACGCAGATCGGCGTTGTTGAAGAAGTCGACGGCCTCCCACTCGTCCACCAGCGGCCACAGAGTGGCGACCGTCGCCGACTGCTGCTCCACGTACTCCAGTGACCGCACCAGACAGGCCAGCCCGTCACCGACCTCGGTGCATGCCTTGACGATCTGCAGCAGCCAGGGCCGCAGCCGTCCCGCCGAACGGCTCCACGGACGAGGCCAGCTCGCGCCGCAGCATCTCCCGCCAGATTCACGGCTGCTCGCCTGGTTCACCGTGGCCGAGCCCTGCAGCGCATCCACGATGGAGACGACCAGCCGTTGCGGACCCGTTCCGGACTGCGCCCGTTCACCCCGTTACCTCCAGACAGCCGGCGCGGTTCCCTGATGGTGCCGACCAGAGTACGGCCGTGGAGCGGGGCAGTGCAGGGGAAAGCGCGGGTCACCGGCACGGTCGGCCCGGGACCCGCACTGTTCGGAGCCCCCTGTCGGATTCGAACCGACGACCTTCGCTTTACAAGAGCGGCGCTCTGACCAGCTGAGCTAAGGAGGCCTGCACGCGGCGCGTGACGTGCGTGCCTGTGCAGTGTACCCAGGTCCCGCGAGCCCTGTCAAAATTTCGCGAAGTTCACAGCCCTCGACTACTGACAGAACAGGTGACGGCAGGTACCGTCCTGACCCAGTTCACTCTCGTGACTACACCACCACCTTCCTACAAACGGATCGTCCGGCACGTTCCTGCCGGTAGAAGGGGCCACACCATGGCCACTGTCTCGTTCGACAAGGCACCCGGATCTACCCGGTTCCACCAAGCCGGCCCCCGGCGACGCACTCGACATCGAGATCGAGACGGGGATCTTCGTCTGGGTCGGTGGGTCCGTCCGGTGCGGCAAGTCCACCTCCCTGCGGATGCTGCGGGGCTCTGGAGGACGTCAACTCCGGCGTCATCCGCATCGGTGAGCGCGACGTCACGCACCTGCCGCCCAAGGACCGGGACATCGCCATGGTGTTCCAGAACTACGCCCTCTACCCGCACATGCGTGGCCGACAACATGGGCTTCGCGCTCAAGATCCCGCGTCAACAAACGGAGATCCGGCAGAAGGTCGAGGAGCCGCGAAGATCCTCGACCTCACCGAGTACCTGGACCGCAAGCCGAAGGCGCTCTCGGTGGTCAAGCCAGCGTGTCGCCATGGCCGCGCCATCGTGCGTGAGCCGCAGGTGTTCCTCATGGACGAGCCGCTGTCCAACCTGGACGCCAAGCTCCGCGTCTCCACCGTACGCAGATCGCCTCGCTGCAGCGCCGCCTCGGCATCACCACCGTCTACGTCACCCACGACCAGGTCGAGGCCATGACGATGGGCGACCGGGTGGCCGTGCTGAAGGACGGTCTGCTCCAGCAGGTCGACTCGCCGCGCAACATGTACGACCGCCCGGCCAACCTCTTCGTGGCCGGCTTCATCGGCTCCCCGGCGATGAACCTCGTCGAGGTCCCGATCACCGACGGCGGCGTGAAGTTCGGCAACAGCGTGGTGCCGGTCAACCGCGAGGCGCTGAAGGCGCCTCCGACAAGGGTGACCGCACCGTCACCGTCGGTGTCCGTCCCGAGCACTTCGACGTGGTCGAGCACAACGGCGCCGCTGCCTCCGCCCTGTCCAAGGACACCGAGGACGCCCCGGCCGGTCTCGCCGTCTCCGTGAACGTCGTCGAGGAGCTCGGCGCCGACGGCTACGTCTACGGCAGCGCCAAGGTCGGCGACGACCTCAAGGACCTGGTCGTCCGCGTCAGCGGCCGCGCGGTCCCGGAGAAGGGCGCCACGCTGCACGTCGTGCCGCGGCCGGGCGAGACCCACGTCTTCTCGACCTCGACGGGCGAGCGGCTCTCCGACTGACGCGCACCAAACACCCATCCCGGGTAATTCACCCAGGTTGACGAAAAGGGCCCCGCTGCCTGCGGCGGGCCCTTTTTCTTGTCGATAAATACCCGGCACACGGCTCATTTCGAGCAGTGTGCGTCAACCCGCACCAAAAAAAGACCCCACTTCTTCCCTCGAACCGGTGACCAAATGTCGCCAAATCATTACCGGGCGCTACCCTCACTCGCGTGAAGCACTCCACCACCCAACCCACGCGACGCGGCCAGGGCCCCGCCCGCCGGATCGGCCGCACCCTCGCCCTCGTTCTGCCCGTCGTCCTGGTGCTCTCCGGGACCCTCGCGGTCACGCGGGTCAACTGGTCGGGAACCCGAGAGCTCGGTGCTCACCGCCTCGGACGTCTCGGCCTCCGGCGCCACGTCGCGCACCGCCACCCGCGCCCCGCACGAGGTGCTGCGCGACCAGCTCCTGACCGAGCTGCAGGAGCAGAACCCCGGCGTCGCGCTCACCCACCTCCAGCAGGCCGTCGACGAGCCCCTCGCTCGCCGGCACTGCGCGTCCATCGCCCGCGCCCTGGGCGCGCCGCGGTCCGCATCTACGGCCCGACCCGCCCAGTCGTACGCCCGCCCCGTCTGCGACACCGCCTTCGCCTCAGGCGTCCTGTCCTCCGCGCCTGAGCCTCCGCTGGAAGTGCCGCGATGGTGCCGCCGATCGTCTGCGGCACCATCGCGGCTGGTCGCGCAGTTCCCCGCGCCCTTCGGGGCGCTGCACAACCGCCCCGACCCCGACCCACCCACCGGCACCAGGCGCCCCGCCCAACCGCCGGAGGCACCCGCGTACAGTGCCGGGCATGACTGATCCGAACGTCGCGTCCCGGCCCGTCCAGGCGGTCATCCTGGCCGGCGGTCAGGGCTCCCGGCTGCGCCCCTACACCGACGACCGGCCCAAGCCGATGGTCGAGATCCCCGGCACAGGGACGCCGATCATCGGCCACCAGCTGGCCTGGCTCGCCGAGGAGGGCGTGACCGACGTGGTGGTCAGCTGCGGCCACCTCGCCGAGGTCCTGCAGGAGTGGCTGGCGTCCGCCGACCTGCCGGTGACGGTCACGACCGTCGTCGAGGCGGAGCCGCTCGGCCGCGGTGGCGGTCTGAAGTACGCCGCCGCTCGTCTCCCGCACCCCGACCGGCCCTGGTACGCCACCAACGGCGACATCTGGACCCGCTTCTCGCTGCGCGACATGGCCGACTTCCACACCGAGCGCGACGCCGTGGCGACCCTCGCTCTGGCCCGCCCGCGCCTCCCCTGGGGCGCGGTGCAGACGGACGGCTTCGGGCACATCACGGACTTCATCGAGGCCCCGCCGACGACGTACGAGATCAACGCGGGTGTCTACGTCTTCTCCCCCCGGTTCGCCGCGATGCTCCCCGAGCGCGGCGACCACGAACGCACCACGTTTCCCCGTCTGGCCCGGGAAAACCGCCTGGCCGGCTTCCCGATCCCGCAGGGCGCCTACTGGCGTGCCATCGACACCGCGAAGGACCTCACGGAGGCCGCGAAGGAGCTGGCCGCACTGGGCCGTTGAGGAGAGGCTGCGAGCACGTACGACGGGGTCCCGCACAGCACACCGTGCGGGACCCCGTCGTCGTACGACCGCCGTGGCCTGCCTAGCCCAGCAGGCCGCCCACCAGTCCGGGCTCCCCGGAGGACGAGGATCCGCCGCCGGAGGAGCCGCCGGCGCCGCCCGGGGCGCCCGTGCCGCCGGTCGAGGCTCCGGCGGTCGGGCCGGTGCTGGTGCTCGGGGCCTGGTCGGCCGGGGTGGACTGCTGCGGCGGGGCCCCGCCCCCGGTGCCCTGGGTCTGGCTGGGCGAGCCGCCGGTGGCGGTGCCGTTGTCGCCGGTGGCGCCCGGCGTGGTCGCGGCGCCTGCCGTGGGGGCGGCCGAGGTGGCGCCCGGGGTGGTCGCGGTGCCGGCGGTGGCCGACGGGGTGGTGCTCTCCCTGCGCTCACCGGGCTTCGACGGCAGCGGGGAGCCCGGCAGTTCGTTGCGCGGGGCCTCGCCGGGGCCGGGGACGACGACCCGATCGGCGTCGCGGACGGCACCGCCGAGCAGCGAGCCGGTGAGCAGGGTCAGCCCGGTGACGACAGCGGTGACGAGGACGCCGCGGCGCAGGACGTAGCGGCGTAGCTCCCAGATGTCGGAGCGGGGTCCGAGCCGGCGCCAGGCGAGTGCGGCCAGCCGCCCGTCGACGGAGTAGACGGGCGCGCCTGCGATGATCAGCGGCGACCAGGCGGCGAGGTAGATGATGTCGGGGGCGCCGTAGGCGGGGACGCTCTTCCAGCTGACAGTGACGAGGAGCGCGGCGGACAGCAGCGCACCGCCGACCGCTGCGACCCGCTGCCAGCACCCCAGGACCGTGAGGACGCCCACGATGACCTGGGCGAAGGCGATCAGCAGCCCGGAGCCGACGGGGTGCTGGAGGGCGAACTGGCGCAGCGGCTCGGCGACTTCCCAGGGGTGCAGGGTGTTGAGCCACCTGACCATGGACCCGCGCTCGCCGCCGTCGAAGAAGACGGGGTCGCAGAGCTTGCCCATGCCGGCGTAGACGGAGATGCAGCCGAGGAAGACCCGCAGCGGGAGGAGGACGACGCCGAGGTTCATCCGGCGACCGGGGTAGTACGCATGCCGTGCGGGATCGTCGCCCTGGCGGCGGGTGCGCGTCCCGGTGGTGTCCTCACCGGCGGCGGTGTCGTCGTAGCGTCCGTACTCGTCGCGCTCGTCGTAGCTGTCGTAGCCGTCGAACTGCTCGCCCCCGTGAGCCGGTTCGTCGTAGGCGCTGCCGACGGTGCGCGTGTGCGGCAGCAGACGCGTCTCGCCGGTACCGGGGGTGCGCTGGGCGCCGATGACGGGGGTCTCGACGGTCTGGTCCAGCTCGTCGTAGTCGGCGTATCCGGTGTGGTGGCCACCGCCGTATCCGGCGTCGACGTCGATACGCGGGATGACCTGGGTGGCTCCGGCGTCGACGGCGGACTCCTCCGGATGGCGGACGCCCGCACCGCGCACGGCCTGGAGCAGGCGGTGGGCGCCGGTGTCGTCCGGGGCGGACCGGCCGCTCCATACGACGGGACGGCGACGGGCGGCGCCGGCCGTCCGGTCCGCTCTGACCGCCGTGCCGACGACGGGTGTGCGGGCGGCGTCCGCGGCGGCGCTCAAGTGCCGTGCGACGCGCGGGGATTGGACGCGTCCCGAGGAGGCGCCCAACTGCACGCGGAAGCTCGCATGGTTGACGATGATCTGCGCCGGATCGCTCGGCACCTTCACCATGCTCAGCGCGGGAGCGTCGTCGAATCCCGACGAGCGGTCCCCCGTGGGTGTGCGGGGTGTTCTGGTGTCCACACTCATCTAACCGAGTGACGTGTGATTAGGACACTGCCTTGACTCGCCGGGAGTGTCCGGACCGCGTCAAGCTTGTCCGGACCGCCCGGAACACCCCGAGTGGGCGACTACGACGAACAGTTGTTCACGACCGTCGGCGGGCTGCCTCGTACAGCACGATCCCCGCCGCCACACCGGCGTTGAGCGACTCGGCCCCGCCCGGCATCGCAATCCGCACCCGGAAGTCGCAGGTCTCCCCGACGAGCCGGGACAGGCCCTTGCCCTCGCTGCCGACGACGATGGCGACGGGACCGCCGAGGGCGTCCAGCTCATCGAGTTCGACGTCCCCGTCGGCGGCGAGTCCGACCACGACGATGCCGGCCTTCTTGTACGCCTCCAAGGCGCGCGTGAGGTTGGTGGCCCGCGCGACCGGCGTACGGGCGGCCGTACCGGCGGACGTCTTCCAGGCGCCGGCGGTCATTCCGGCCGCGCGCCGCTCGGGCACGACCACGCCGTGCCCGCCGAACGCGGCGACGGACCGCACGACCGCGCCGAGGTTGCGCGGATCGGTCACCCCGTCGAGGGCGACGATCAGCGGGTCCTCGCCCTCGTCCGCGGCGGCGTCGGCGAGGTCCTCGGGGTGGGCGTACTCGTACGGCGGGACCTGGAGCACCAGGCCCTGGTGGTTGAGCCCGTTGGTCATACGGTCGAGCTCGGGGCGCGGCGCCTCCATGAGGTTGATGCCGCCGCGCTCGGCGGCGAGCTGGAGCGCCTCGCGGACCCGCTCGTCGCTGTCGATGAACTGCTGGACGTACAGGGTGCTGGCGGGCACGCCCTCGCGCAGCGCCTCGACGACCGGGTTGCGCCCGACGACCAGCTCGGACGGCGCCTTGCCGCCACGGCGCTGCGGCGTACGGCCCTGTGCCCGGCGGGCCTTCGCAGCGGCGGCCCGCTGCTTGGCGTGACCCTTGCGCATCTCGGCGGGGGGCGTCGGCCCCTTGCCCTCGAGGGACCGGCGCCGCTTGCCGCCGCTGCCGACCTGCGCGCCCTTCTTGCCGGACATGCGGCGGTTGTTCGCGGCCATGACCTACCTGTCTGTGTGATGCGGTGGAGTACGTACGTCAGTGCAAGTGTGCCGCCCCAGGCCCTGTCGTCAAATTCCCGTCGTCGCCCGAAGGGCGGCCCTGCGGCGTCAGGTGCGTGCTCTCGGCGTGCCGGGCCCTGACCCTCGTACTGGATGTACTTGGGTCAGGGCCCGGTGCGGCGAGAGTGCGTGCATGGCGTCGCGGGGCAGACGGGAGTTTGACGACAGGGCCTGGTGGCCGGGCGGCACATCCTGGGTGGTCAGCGCGGACCGAGCGTCCAGCGCGGTCCCTGCGGGCTGTCCTCGACGGCGAGGCCGGCCTGCTTGAGCTGGTCGCGGATGGCGTCCGCGGTGGCCCAGTCCTTACGGGCGCGGGCCGCCTCACGCTGGTCGAGTACGAGGCGTACGAGGCTGTCGACGACGCCGTGCAGGTCTTCGCTGCGCTCACCCTCACCGGCCCACTGCTCGTCCAGCGGGTCGAGGCCGAGGACGCCGAGCATGGCGCGGACCTCGGCGAGGCGGGCGACGGCGGATTCCTTGTCGTCGGCGGCCAGCGCGCTGTTGCCCTGCCGGACCGTGTTGTGCACGACGGCGAGCGCCTGCGGCACGCCCAGGTCGTCGTCCATCGCCTCGGCGAAGGAGGGCGGCACCTCGGCGGCGGGCTCGACGGGACCGCCGGCCAGCTCGACGACGCGCTGCACGAAGCCCTCGATCCGGGCGAACGCCGACTCGGCCTCGCGCAGGGCGTCCTCGCTGTACTCGATGGTCGAGCGGTAGTGCGGGGTGCCCAGGTAGTAGCGGAGCACGATCGGGCGCCACTGCTTGACCATCTCGGACACGAGCACCGAGTTGCCCAGCGACTTGGACATCTTCTCACCGCTCATGGTGACCCAGGCGTTGTGCACCCAGTACCGGGCGAACTCGTCGCCGAAGCCGCAGGCCTGGGCGATCTCGTTCTCGTGGTGCGGGAAGATCAGGTCGATGCCGCCGCCGTGGATGTCGAAGACACGACCCAGGTATTTGTGCGCCATCGCCGAGCACTCCAGGTGCCAGCCCGGTCGGCCCCGCCCCCACGGCGTCTCCCAGCTGGGCTCGCCGGGCTTGGCGGCCTTCCACATCGCGAAGTCCCGCGGGTCCCGCTTGCCGGTCTCGCCCTCCTCGGAGGGCTGGCGCAGGTCTTCGAGGTCCTGGTTGGACAGCGACAGATACCCCGGCAGGGACCGTACGTCGAAGTAGACGTTGCCGTCGGCCTCGTAGCCGTGTCCGCGCTCGATGAGGCCGCGCATCATCTCGACCATCTCGGTGATGTGGCCGGTGGCGCGCGGCTCGTACGTCGGCGGGAGGCAGCCGAGCGCGCGGTAACCGTCGTTGAACGCGCGCTCGTTCTCGTACCCGATGGACCACCAGGGGCGGTTCTGCTCGGCCGCCTTCCTGATGATCTTGTCGTCGATGTCGGTGACGTTGCGGACGAACGTCACGTCGTAGCCCCGGTACTCGAACCACCGGCGCAGGATGTCGAAGTTGAGCCCCGACCGGATGTGCCCGATGTGCGGGGCTGCCTGCACGGTGGCGCCACACAGGTAGATCGAGACACAACCCGGCGTGAGCGGGGTGAAGTCACGGATCTGCCGGGCGCTGGTGTCGTACAGGCGAATAGTCACGAGTCCAGGGTAGTCGGCGCACGGGTGTGCCCTGCGACGTTCACGCCACAAAACAGCCCCTCCGGCGTTTGAGGAGCGGGGGCCCGGGGCGGAGCCCCCGGAGGATGGGACGTGGGCGGCGGGGCGAGATCAGCCCGTCCGCACCACCAGCGCGGTGGCCACCGCCATGAGCCCTTCGCCCCGCCCCGGGAAGCCGAGTCCGTCGGTCGTCGCGCCGGACACCGAGACCGGCGCCCCGGCCGCCTCCGACAGCACCTTCTGCGCCTCCTCCCGCCGCTTGCCGATCTTCGGCCGGGACCCGACGACCTGCACCGCGACATTGCCGATCCGGAACCCCGCCGCACGCACGATCCGCGCCGCCTCCGTCAGCAGCGCCACCCCGGACGCCCCGGACCACTCCGGCCGTCCGGTCCCGAAGTGCTGCCCCAGGTCACCGAGCCCGGCAGCGGAGAACAGCGCGTTGCACGCGGCGTGCGCCACGACGTCCGCGTCGGAGTGCCCGGCCAGGCCCGGCCCCTCGCCCTCCCACTTCAGGCCGGCGCACCACAGCTCGCGGCCCTCCTCGAAGGCGTGGATGTCGGTGCCGATGCCGACCTGGGGAAGCAGCGGTGCCTCAGAAGCCATCGGTCAGCCTCCGGCGCGCCAGGACCGCCTCCGCCAGGACCAGGTCCAGCGGGCGGGTGACCTTGAAGGCCTCCTCGTGCCCGGGTACGACGACGACCTGCTCCCCGAGCTGTTCGACCATGCTCGCGTCGTCGGTGACGTTGTCGGTGACCGTCTCGTGGGCGCGCAGCAGGATCTCGCGGTCGAAGCCCTGCGGTGTCTGCACCGCACGCAGCCGGGCCCGCGCGGGCGTGGCCACCACGGGCTCCGGCGCACCGGGGGTCTCGGCGGGCTCGACCTCCTTCACCGTGTCCGCGAGCGGCAGGGCCGGCACCACGGCCGGCGCCCCGGCGCGCACCGCCTCGATCACGGCGTCCACGGTGTCGACCGGCACCAGCGGCCGGGCGGCGTCGTGCACGAGGACGATGTCGTAGCCGGGCGGCAGGGCGTCCAGGCCGAGCTTCACACTCTCCTGGCGGGACTGCCCGCCCGGTACGACGAGGAAGTCGGTGCGCTCGGGCAGCGCGTACGCGTCGAGCAGTGACTTGACCTCGGCGGCTCCGTCGGGCGGGGCCACGACGACCACGAGGGAGACGGCGCGGGACGCGGCCAGGGCGCGTACCGCGTGGATGAGCATGGGGGTGCCGTTCAGCGCGCGCAGCGCCTTGGGGGCGCCCGGGCCGAGGCGTACACCCCGGCCGGCGGCGGGAATCACCGCGGCGGTACGCGAAGGGCGCGAATCGTCAGACATCGGTTCCTGTCAGGTTTGTGTGCTCGGCCAACTTGGGTATGGCCTCAGCGTGCCGGGCGCACAACGGCTTGACAGGACCCTTCCGTGACCCTCGTCGAGCCCCCTGCCCGAGCCCGGCACGCACAGTACCGGGGGGAGATTTCCTCGGCTTATGGCGTACGGCGTCTGGCGTACGAGCATGCTTGGTCCGGGTGCGAACATGCCGCAGCGCCCGGCGACAGCAATACGTCATCGGGCACCACGGCATTTCGACGTGCCGGCTTTTGATGTCCACAGCGGCAGCGGGCCTGCTGCCTCGCGTCAGGAGGCGAGCACCTCGTCGAGCAGGGCCTCGGCCTTGTCCTCGTTCGTGTTCTCCGCGAGAGCGAGCTCACTCACCAGGATCTGGCGAGCCTTGGCGAGCATGCGCTTCTCACCGGCGGAGAGTCCACGCTCGCGCTCACGACGCCACAGGTCACGTACGACTTCCGCGACCTTGATGACATCGCCGGAGGCGAGCTTCTCCAGGTTTGCCTTGTAACGACGGGACCAGTTCGTGGGCTCCTCGGCATACGGCGCGCGCAGCACCTCGAAGACCCGGTCCAGCCCGTCCTGACCGACCACATCACGTACGCCGACGAACTCCGCATTGTCCGCTGGCACACGCACCGTCAGGTCACCCTGGGCGACCTTCAGCACCAAGTAGGTCTTGTCCACGCCTTTGATCTGGCGAGTTTCGATGGCCTCGATCAGCGCGGCCCCGTGATGGGGATAGACCACGGTGTCGCCAACCTTGAACGTCATGTGACAGGTACCCCTTCCGTGGCTATCCAGGGTAACACGGAAACGGCAGCTTCTGAATGGCGTTTTCGCAGGTCAGGGCATATCTCGGGGCTTGACAACAGCAACAGGAACGTGCTTCGCCGGGTCCGCGGAACAAAGTATCCGCAGGTCGGAGCGGCTCTCCGGGGCGGGCGAAACGTGCACGTCACACACCTCCGGCGACTCCATCAACCGGCTGAACATCCCTAAATGTCCGGTTCCAAACGCTCGACTTCCGCTACTCCGTTCGGCGTCCGGGGACCGCTGTGAGACGAATCCGGAATTGATCACGACACCCCCGGCACGACCGTACCGGTGATCAATTCCGGGCCGGCCGCGCATTCCTTCACCCACATTTCGCGAAGGCTTATGTGAATGCCGTACGAGCGCGCCACACGCCGGAACAGGACACCCGGCCGTACGCCCTGCCGAGCGAAGCCGGGCGCCCGCGGGGGAGGGTCGGGTGCGGCCGCGCGGGAACGGCTCGGTAACCTGGGGCCGCTGACAGCCACTTAGGGCGGCTTTACAAGGAAAGCTGCCCCTGCGTTCAAGGAGTTGCCGCCGCCGTGAGCAGCAGCCTTCGACGCGGCGCCCTCGCCGCCTCCGCCATCGCGTTCTCGATCGCCTCGCTCGCCGCCTGCGGCGCCGGCAACAACGCCCAGACCCTGGAGATCAAGCCGGACAACGCGGCCACCAGCGTCGGTGACATCAAGATCCAGAACGCTGTGGTCATCACCCAGCCCGACCCGGAGGCGACCGGCCCGGCCGTCATCTCCGCCACCGTCTTCAACAGCGGCAGGACCGCCCAGACGCTGGACTCCATCACCGTCGACGGCGCCGGCACCGCCAAGATCTCGCCCGCGAGCGGCACGGGCACACTGTCCGTCCCGGCCGGCGGCTCGGTCGTCATCGGCGGCAAGAACAACGCCTCGGCCGTGCTGAGCAGCGCCGAGGGCCTCACCGACGGCAACGCGCAGAAGGTCACCTTCTCCTTCAGCCAGACCGGTGCCGTGAGCCTGCGCGCCTTCGTCGTCCCGGCCGAGGGCTACTTCAGCTCGTGGGGCCCGACCGAGGTGCCGGCCGCGCCCGGGGCTTCGGCCTCCACGGGCGAGGAGCCCGACGAGGGCACCGACGGTGAGTCGGCCTCGCCGGGCGAGACCGGGTCCGCCACCGGCACGCCGGCCGACCCGGAGTCCGGCACCCCGACCGACGCGGCGTCCGCGTCGGCGACGGAGTCGCCCGTGGAAGAAGAGGCCGCCGGTCACTGATCAGCGTCGTACGCACAGAAGGGCGGGACCTCCCGGTGAGGTCCCGCCCTTCTGTGCGTACGCGCTCTGCGGTTTACGGCTCGAACTTGTAGCCGAGGCCTCGCACCGTCACCAGATACCTCGGCGCGCCCGGATCCGGCTCGATCTTGGCGCGCAGTCGCTTGACGTGGACGTCGAGGGTTTTGGTGTCACCGACGTAGTCGGCGCCCCAGACGCGGTCGATGAGCTGCATCCGGGTCAGCACGCGGCCGGCGTTGCGCAGCAGCATCTCCAGCAGGTCGAACTCCTTCAGCGGCAGGTCGACCTTGGAGCCGCCGACGGTGACCACATGGCGGTCGACGTCCATACGGACCGGGCCGGCCTCCAGCGCGGCCGGGGCCACCTCCTCCGGCTCGCCGCGGCGGCGCAGCACGGCGCGGATGCGGGCGACCAGCTCGCGGGTGGAGAAGGGCTTGGTGACGTAGTCGTCGGCTCCTATTTCGAGACCGACCACCTTGTCGATCTCGCTGTCCTTGGCGGTCACCATGATGACGGGGACATTGGAGCGGCCGCGCAGCTGACGGCACACTTCGGTGCCCGGCAGTCCGGGCAGCATCAGGTCGAGAAGGACGAGGTCGGCGCCGTTGCGCTCGAACTCGTCGAGTCCGTCGGGCCCGGTGGTCGCGACGGCGACCTCGAAGCCCTCCTTGCGGAGCATGTATGACAGAGCGTCGGAGAAGGACTCCTCGTCCTCGACGACGAGCACTCGGGTCACGGAAGGACCTCCGGGGCAGGAAGTGGTTCGTACGGGGGTGTGTCAGGGGACGAGTCGGCGGACTGCCCGGCCTCGTCAGGAGCGGGGTGCTGATGCGCCCGGTCGCGGGCCTGACCCGCCTCCGGCAGCCGCAGCGTGAAGGTGGAGCCCTGTCCCTCCGAGCTCCACACCGTGACCTCCCCGCCGTGCGAGGCGGCCACGTGCTTGACGATCGCCAGCCCGAGGCCCGTACCACCGGTGGCACGGGAGCGGGCCGGGTCGACCCGGTAGAAGCGCTCGAAGATGCGCTCCTTGTCCTTGTCGGAGATGCCGATGCCCTGGTCGGTGACGGCGACCTCGATGATGTCCCCGCCGGAGCCGTTCACTCGGCGGGCAGCGATGCCGACGCGGGTGCGGGCGGGAGAGTAGTTGACGGCGTTCTCGACCAGGTTGCCGAGGGCCGCGGCCAGCTTGCTGCGGTTTCCCCAGACATGCAGGTCGGCGGTGCCGCCGGCGGCCATGGTGATCTGCTTGGCGCCCGCCTGGTGGCGGCACCGGTCGATGGCCTCGGCGACCAGCTCGTCCACCCGGACCGGCTCGGCGTCCTCCAGCGGGTCGTCGTTCTGGACCCGGGAGAGGTCGATGAGCTCCTGCACCAGGCTGGTCAGCCGGGTCGCCTCGATCTGCATCCGGCCGGCGAAGCGCTCCACGGCCTCGGGGTCGTCGGAGGCGTCCATGACGGCCTCGGACAGGAGGGAGAGCGCGCCGACGGGGGTCTTGAGCTCGTGGCTGACATTGGCGACGAAGTCGCGTCGTACCGCCTCTATCCGGCGGGCCTCGGTGAGGTCCTCGACCAGCAGCAGCACCAGCCGGGAACCCAGCGGGGCGACCCGGGCGGAGACGGCGAGGGCCTCGCCCCGGCCGCTGCCGCGCCGGGGCAGGTCCAGCTCCACCTGGCGTATCTCACCGTCGCGCCGGGTGTCGCGGGCCATCTGCAGCATGGGGTCGACGGCGAGCTTGCCGCCGCGGACCAGTCCGAGGGCGTACGCCGCGGAGCTGGCCTTGACGACGGCGTCGGCCTCGTCCAGGACGACGGCCGAGGAGCGCAGCACGGACAGCACCGTGTCGACGCCGGGCGGAAGCACCGGGTCGGTGTGCAGGGAGGTCCGGGTGGGGCGCTTCAGGTCGCGTTCGCTCCAGCGGAACGCCAGCATGGCGATGACACCGGTGAGCACACCGGCGATCGCTGCCGCTGCGGCGACCGCCGCGTTCACGTCCATGCATCCAGGTTAGGCATGCCCTAATGGTTGCCCACAGCCGTCCGGGTGCGACCTCGAACACTCGTCGCCCAGAGTTCACCTTGGAGCCAGGGATGGTTCATTTGAGGGGGCGGAAACGGACGCGTACGGCCCGGAACGTGGCAGCGTGGGGTTCGTAAGAACGGCTTTCACCACGGGCCACCGGCCCTCTGAATCCCCGAATGAATCCCAGAAATCGCACGAGAGGGAACCCTGATGCGGGACGCGTACCACGAGGAACTGGACTCGATCGGCGACAGCCTGGTCGAGATGGCCCGGCTGGTCGGGTCGGCGATCGGGCGCGCCACGACAGCCATTCTCGACGCCGACCTGAAGCTGGCCGAGAGCGTGATCGAGGCCGACAAGAAGGTCGACGAACTCCAGCACGACCTGGAGGCCCAGGCGATAGCCCTGCTGGCCCGCCAGCAGCCGGTGGCCACGGACCTGCGGATAGTGGTCACCTCGCTGCGTATGAGCGCCGACCTCGAACGCTCCGGCGACCTCGCCCAGCACGTGGCCAAGCTCGCCCGGCTGCGCTTCCCCGAGCGGGCGGTCCCGCACGACCTGCACGCCACGATCCTGGAGATGGGCCAGCTCGCGCAGCGTCTGATGGCCAAGACCGCCGAGGTCCTCGTCACCAAGGACATCGATCTGGCGATGCAGCTGGAAGCCGACGACGACGCGATGGACCTGCTGCACCGCACACTGTTCCAGCACCTCATCGACGAGCGCTGGAAGCACGGCATCGAGACCGCGGTGGACGTCACGCTCCTCGGCCGCTACTACGAGCGCTTCGCCGACCACGCGGTGGCCGTCGCCAAGCGTGTGGTGTTCCTGGTCACCGGCGAGCACGCGGACGAGCTCCAGCCCGAGATCCACGTCGAAGGGACCTGAGCGACGGGCGCGCGAAACCCCTGACCCGGCCGGGCCGCTGCGTGTGCGAGCCACAGTGCGCCGTTGATGCGCCCGGCAAACGGGGCTGCAATGGGCTGACAGGCACCAGCCTCGAGGAGGGACCCATGGCCGAATCCCCCAGCACGCCCGGTACGACGCCCGACCCCACCCAGGAACGCGCCAGCGAACAGCCCGCCGAGATCAACAGCCTCACGCTCATCGGCGCGTGCGGCTGCGGCTCGGGCTGCACGTGCGGCTGCCAGCAGGGCAATCCCTGCCAGTGCTGACTGAAGCTCCACGACGCCTGAGGGCCCCCGGCGCCGGCGCCGGGGGCCCTTCGCGTCGCCCTGCCTGCGGTACGGGCGCAGCATGGAGTAAGGACGGGAAGGAGGTGCGAGGCCATGGCTGAGTTCATGGACGTCCATCACGACATGCGGGGCATCACGGCCGACCAGCTGCGCGAGGCCCACCGGGCCGACCTCGCGATAGAAGGGGAAGAGGGCGTGCACTTCAAGCAGGCCTGGGCGGACCCGGACTCCGGAGTCGTCTACTGCCTGTCCGAGGCCCCCTCGGCGGAAGCGGTCCAGCGCATCCACGAACGCGCCGGGCACAAGGCGGACGAGATCCATCCGGTACCGCTGACGGTCTGACCCCGACGCCACGCAATCACCGACGGCCCCTGCCCGCGGAACGCGCAGACGGGGGCCGAGGAGATCGACCGATCGGGTCGAGTTGCCTGCCCAAGGGACTGTCGGCCTTTCTCCCGGGCCTTTCCCGGCCCAGGGTGTGATCATGAAGAACCTGCGATTGCACTGTCTGCACCGCTCCGTCGCGAGCACGGCTGCAGCAGCCGTCATCAGCCTTGCAGCGGCCCTGACCTCCGCCTCACCGGCCGGAGCCCAGGAGGACCAATCGTCCAGCCGTCAGACGTGCCACGTGGCCATGGAGCAGAAGCGGAGCGGCCTCGAACAAGTCATGTGGGCCGTCCTCAGCCCCCAGGCCAACACGGTGCTGCAGGACTACTGCTCACCTCAGCGTCAAGGCCAGGGCGACGGTCAACGTCAGGACCAGGGCGACGGTCAACGTCAGGACCAGGGCGACGGCCGCCCGCAGAGCGACGCCGCACGTTTCCTCCCGGCTTCCGGCGACATGACCGACGGTGGGCAAGGAGACACAGACCGGTAGCACTGACAGCCACCGGGCATGCGGGGCCACTTCGGACGCGGCCCGAACACCCCTGACGGACCTGCGACGGCCCCGAGCTGCCGCGAGCCCCCTGCCGGCGGAGAACCCGCGGGCAGGGGGTTCGATCAGTTCGGGCTACCGCTTCGGGCTACTTCTTCTTGCCCTGGTTCTTGACCGCTTCGATCGCCGCCGCAGCCGCCTCAGGGTCGAGGTACGTGCCGCCGGGGTTGACCGGCTTGAAGTCGGCGTCCAGTTCGTAGGACAGCGGGATGCCCGTCGGGATGTTCAGGCCCGCGATGTCCGCGTCGGAGATGCCGTCGAGGTGCTTGACCAGGGCGCGCAGGGAGTTGCCGTGGGCGGCGATCAGGACCGTGCGGCCGGCCAGCAGGTCGGGGACGATGCCGTCGTACCAGTACGGGAGCATGCGGACGACGACGTCCTTCAGGCACTCCGTGCGCGGGCGCAGCTCCGGGGGGATGGAGGCGTAGCGCGGGTCGTCCGACTGGGAGAACTCGGCGCCGTCCGCCAGCGGCGGGGGCGGGGTGTCGTAGGAGCGGCGCCACAGCATGAACTGCTCCTCGCCGAACTCGGCGAGGGTCTGCGCCTTGTCCTTGCCCTGGAGGGCGCCGTAGTGGCGCTCGTTCAGGCGCCAGGAGCGGTGGACCGGGATCCAGTGGCGGTCGGCGGCCTCCAGCGCGAGCTGGGCGGTGCGGATGGCGCGCTTCTGGAGGGACGTGTGGACCACGTCGGGCAGCAGGCCGGCGTCCTTGAGCAGCTCACCGCCGCGGACCGCCTCCTTCTCGCCCTTCTCGTTGAGGTTGACGTCCACCCAGCCGGTGAACAGGTTCTTCGCGTTCCACTCGCTCTCGCCGTGGCGGAGGAGGATCAGCTTGTACGGTGCGTCGGCCATGGCTCTGAGCGTAATCGAATGCTCTGATCGCTTGCGCGCCCGGCCGAAGCGTGGACGGTTGACGGGATCTGTTAATCGAGTGGCCGCCCCGGACCCCGCCTTCGTAAGGTGTGCCTACCAGAAGGGCCACTTACACCCGAGCCGCTTACGTCCGTGGGGGATCCTCGATGTCACTCGCCAGCCTGAGACGCGCCGCCACAGAGACCGTCTCCGGGCTCCCCCGCGAGTTCTGGTGGCTGTGGACCAGCACCCTCGTCAACCGGCTCGGCGGCTTCGTCGCCACCTTCATGGCGCTCTACCTGACCCTCGACCGCGGATACTCCGCCTCGTACGCCGGTCTGGTCGCGGCACTGCACGGGCTGGGCGGTGTGCTGTCCTCCCTCGGCGGGGGCGTGATGGCGGACCGGCTGGGGCGGCGGCCCACCCTGCTCGTCGCCCAGGCGTCCACCGCCGTGTCCGTCGCGCTGCTCGGGTTCATGCACCATCCGGTGGCCATCGCTGCCGTCGCGTTCCTGGTCGGTGCCGCCTCCAACGCCTCGCGGCCGGCCGTGCAGGCGATGATGGCCGACATCGTGCGGCCCGAGGACCGGGTGCGGGCCTTCTCCCTGAACTACTGGGCGATCAACCTCGGCTTCGCCGTGTCCTCCATGGCGGCCGGTTTCATCGCCGAGGTCAGCTATCTCGCCGGCTTCCTGCTGGAGGCCGGGATGACCATGGCCTGCGCGATCGTCGTGTTCGTCAAGCTGCCCGAGTCCCGGCCCGTCCAGACGGCCGCTGCGGCCAAGGAGGAGGCCGTGGGGCTCGGGACCGTGCTGCGCGACGGGCGGTTCATGAGCGTCGTCGGGTTGTCCTTCCTGGTCGCGCTGGTCTTCCAGCAGGGCTCGGTCGGTCTGCCGATCGCGATGGGCGAGGCCGGGTTCGCGCCCGCGGACTACGGCATGGCGATCGCCGTCAACGGTGTCCTGATCGTCGCGCTGCAGATCCCCGTCACGCGGTTCATCGAGCACCGGGATCCACGTCGGCTGCTCGTGATCTCGTCTCTGCTCGCCGGGTACGGGTTCGGGCTGACCGCCTTCGCCGGGTCCGTCGGGGTCTTCGCGCTCACCGTCTGCGTGTGGACCCTGGCGGAGATCGTCAACGCGCCCACGCAGACCGGGTTGGTCGTGCGGCTGTCGCCGGTGCACGGCCGCGGGCGCTACCAGGGCGTGTACACCATGTCCTGGTCCGTCGCCGGCCTCGTCGCGCCCCTGATGTCGGGCTTCGTCATCGACCGGTTCGGCGCCGAGTGGCTGTGGGGGCTGTGCGCGGCCGTCGGCACGGCAGCGGCCCTCGGCTACGGCGCCCTGATGCGCCGCCTGCCGGCCGAGGAGCAATCGGTTCCGACGAAGCAGCCGGAAGCTCCGGCATCAGAGCCCATGCCCGAACAGGCGGCCTGACCCCCCAGTCCGGTAGGCGCACAGGTGATCACAGCACTGCTCTGTGCGCGACGAGAGGAGGCCGGTGCGCTGCTGAGATTCCGTGTGGCGAACGTACGATCGCTGCGCGACGAGCAGGAGCTGTCCTTCACCGTCCCCGCAGGGCACGATCCCGGCCCCGCGCGAACCGTGGAGCTTGCTGGGGGCAAGACCGTCGAGGTCTACCCCCTGCTCGGCATCTTCGGCGCCAACGCCTCGGGCAAGTCCAACGTCCTGGCCGCTCTGGCCCACATGCGCAATGCGGTGATCAACTCGTACGGGAGGTGGACCACCTACGGCGGCCTCCCCCGCCAGCCGTTCGCCCTGGACGACAAGTCCGCACACGACACGTCCTTCTCTATGAGGTCGACTTCGTCGCCGAGGACGGCATCCGCTGGACCTATGGCTACGAACTCAGCGCGACCCGGGTGGAAGCCGAATGGCTGCACTCCTACCCGCGGGGACGGCGCCGGGTCTGGCTCGACGGGGACGCCTCCCGCGACGAGGAGTACGACTTCCCCGGCGGCCGCATCCAGGATCGCGCGCGCCTGGCCCGTACAACCCGTCCGAACGCCCTCTTCCTCTCTCACGCGGGCACCGACAACCACCCGCAGCTGACCCCGATCTTCCACTGGTTCGACCGGAACCTCTGGTGGATCGACTGCTGCCCCCGCGTGGCCGGCACCGCGTGGCCCCAGGCCCCGCGCTCGGCCAGCCCGAGACACGAAGGGCACCCGCACCCCGGGCGTACCCGTTGAGCCACCAACCGCCCCAGCATCCCCGCTTCCCCTCCTCCGCGGCGAGGACTCCCCCCTCGTACGCCCCTACGTCCTCTCCACGGCGAATTGCGCCACAAGAAGCGGCAGCAACGACAACGTCCCGGCGCCCTCCGGCTGGCCACGCACGGGCATTGGCATCGGCCCACGTCGGATCACGGCGTGAGGTGGCAGCGTAATGAGCCATCCCACCCGCGGCACCACCACCCGCCTCCTCCCCTGGCCCGGCCCCGAAGGCAAAACCTGCCACCTCCTCACCGACGACAACGGCGGCGGCTACCTGTCCCGGCTTGCCGACAACATCGAGTCCGTTCAGCTCGGCATGGGAAGTGAACTGCTCGGACATGCACGGGAGTTGCTCGACGACCCCAAGACCGGCACCGGTGAGCTCCGGTTCCTGTCCGTCCGGCTGACCGAGGCCCTGCAGGACGCCCTGCGCGTCGCCGAGAGTCGCGGGGCTCGGCTGCCTGTACCTGACGGCGACTGAAAGGCTCCAGACAGAGACGCCGACGTCGACCTGTCGGCAATCCCCTGAAAGTAAGTACCCCGGGGCGGCTACCTGCTTCCCCGGGAGGCCGTTGGCGAATCCTCCCTCGCCGCCAGGTCATCACTCGCCGGAATGTGACACTTTCACGGAAGGTGTCACATTCCTCCGACCGCTTACCGTGGGCCCGGCAGCATTGCCGGGTACGCCTGCGCCGCCGCCGGGATTCGCCAACAGCAGCCTCCTCCAGCAAAGAGCCGCCCCCTCCCCCGCCTTTGGCGTGATCACGCACATCACCCGCACGCCTGCCGCACACTGGACCGACAGGCAACCGGGGAGGCCGACCGAGCGGCCGTCACCACACAGCGTCGGCTCCTCGGAGGCGGGGGGGTGCGGAGTGGCGGTGCGGGGTGGGACGCGCAGTGAGATCGAGAACGAAACGCAGATCAAGGAGCGGAACGACTTCCTCGTCGTCTCGTAGTTGCGGGTGCGCACGCCGGCCGGATACGAGGAAATCCCAGACCTCGTCCTCTTCGTGAACGGCATCCCCGTCGCCGTCGTCGAGTGCAAGAGCCCCGATCTCCTGCGCGCTCCCGCGAACTGCGACAAGGGGCGCGCGCAGGAATTCGTGCGGGACCATGAGGACTGGATCGCGGAGAAGGCCCGCCTGCGTGATCGCTTCCGGCCGACCCATGCCTCGGTCGACCTGCGAGACGGAACCGTCTTCCGGTATCTCGGGCGCGCATACCGTCTGCTGCTGGTGGACATGGATGCCGGCCCAGTGCGGCTGCAGGCCGGGCGACTGTGCCTGGACCGGTCCGTGGCAGCCGGTCGGGACGCCGGACGCAAGGCGCTCATCGACTGGTACCAACGCACCGGAACGGCGTGGTCCCTCGGCAGGCTTCAGCCGTGGGCGGGGCGCATGAGCGTGGCCGAGCCCCGGGTGGAGGTGCGGGACCTCGGCCGGCGCTGGGGGGCGTACATCCCCGACAGCTCTGGGGAGGAGGACGCCCCTGGTCGGATGGCTCTCCACTGGGCCGTCTTCCAACTTCCGATACGTCTCGTCGACTACGTGATCGCCCACGAGCTGGCCCACATGCGCATTCCGGGCCACGGCCCCGACTACTGGAGGCTGCTGCGGCGGGCTATTCCGGAGTGCGAGCGACTCAAGGAGGAGCTGGACGAGATGGGACGCCGGGTCTGGCTCGGCGACCTGCCCGATCCAGAGGAATGATCACCCACCCCTGTCACGGGTGCATCCGTGCGCCCTTGAGGGCCTTGTCCACGGCGTTGCGCGGTCCGTACACCGCGAGCCCCACCAGATCCAGCTCCGCCGTCGGTACGGCCCGTACGGCCGACCGGTTGTCGCGGTCGTTGCCCGTGGTGAAGAGGTCCGAAGTGAAGACCGCGCGCGGGAGGGCGCGGGACAGCACGCGCGCGTGCGCCGCGGCGAGGGTTTCCTTCGTGCCCTCGAAGACCAGCACCGGCTGGCGGAACATGGGCAGGTACGGCACGCCGTCGGCGTCCTCGTACGGCTCGCCGATCACCTCGGGGACGGTCGCGCCGAGGCCGCTGACCAGGAAGGCGGTGACGTTGAGCCGCTGCCAGGTCTCCAGGTCCTCCCGCAGCAGGACGGCGATCTTGGTGTCGAAGCGGATGGGTTCGGTGGTCATGGGACGAGACTGCCGACCCGCAGACGACATCGTCTTGTACGTTCTTTGCATGGGCACCGGCAAGGGCTCGGCCGAGCAGCAGGACGTCTCCGCCTGGCGCCCGCGTGTCAGCGGCGTCGTGGAGGTCTTCCACGCCCACTTCACCGAGTACGCGTATCCGATGCACGTCCACGAGGCATGGACGCTGCTCATCGTCGACGACGGCGCCGTACGGTACGACCTGGACCGGCACGAGCACGGCACCCCGCACGACACGGTGTCCCTGCTGCCGCCGCACGTCCCCCACAACGGCTCCGCCGCCACCCCGCACGGTTTCCGCAAGCGCGTGCTGTACCTGGACGGCACCCGGCTGGGCGAGGATCTGATCGGCCCGGCGGTGGACTCCCCCGATCTCCGTGATCCCGTACTGCGCCTGCGTGTCGGCCAGTTGCACACCGCGCTCTCCCGCCCCGGCGACGAGTTGGAGGCGGACAGCCGGCTGACCCTCATCGGGGAGCGGCTGCGCGCGCACCTGCGGCCGACGGACAAGCCCGTGATGGGCACCCGCCGCCCCGACCCCGCCCTCGCCCGCCGGCTGCGCGAACTCCTCGACGAGCGCGTCGTGCAGGGCGTCACCCTCGACGAGGCGACCGGGCTGCTGAACGCCCATCGCGCCCATCTCGTACGGGCGTTCAGCACCGCGTACGGCATCGCCCCGCACCAGTACCTGATGTCCCGCCGCGTCGACCGTGCCCGCCGGCTGCTCCTCGACGGACGGCCGCCGGGCGAGGTCGCAGCGGTGACCGGCTTCTACGACCAGTCCCATCTCACCCGGCACTTCCGGAAGTTGGTGGGGGTGCCGCCGGGGCGGTACGCGAGGACGGCCAAAGAGCAAAGGTGGTGAGGATGGCCGGAAAGTGATGCGGTGCTTCAACCACCGGCCGTAGAGTCCGGCCTCATGGACTGGCATGCCTGGCACAATGCCTACGACATCCCCGACTCCTACTTCGGACAGCGCCTCGCGCTCGTCCAGCACCGCATCCGCCTCGCCCTCGACACCGCTCCGCCGGGCCCGCTCACCGCGGTCAGCCTCTGCGCCGGGCAGGGGCGTGATCTGATCGGCGTGCTCGCCGATCATCCACGGCGCAGCGACGTTCGTGCCCGGCTTGTGGAGCTGGACGAGCGAAACGCCACGGCGGCACGGCGGGCGGCCGCCGCCGCTGGGCTGTCCGGCGTCGAAGTCGTCGTCGGCGACGCCTCGTTAACCGACCACTACGCCGGTCTGGTGCCCGCCGACCTCGTCCTGGTCTGCGGCACGCTCGGCAACATCACCGACGCCGACGTCGAACGCACTCTCGACCACTGCACCCAGCTGTGCCGCAGGGGCGGCACGGTCGTCTGGACGCGCAACCGCAAGGCTCCGGACCTCGTCCCGCAGGTGTGCGCCTGGCTCGAGGAACGCGGATTCGAGCGCCTTTGGGTGTCCGATCCCGCGCTCATGCAGGGCGTCGGGGCCCACCGGTTCACCGGCGAGCCCCGGCCGCTCGCGCGCGGAGAGCGGATGTTCACCTTCGTCGGGTACGACACCCTGCGCCGAGGCACGGCGGGCGGGTCTCGTCAGACGACGTCGACGTAGTCGCCCTTGGCCGTCGCGCCGCCCGTCGTGGCCGTCTCACCGAAGGTCCAGCGCCAGTAGCCGTCGGCGGAGGCCGTGACCGTGGTCTTCAGATCACCTGTGGAGCCGGCCCGCACGTACTTGACCGTCGTGTACGTGCTGGTGCCCGCCTTGCGGAACTGCAGCTTGGCCAGCTTGTCGCCGTAACCGGCGTACGCGTGCTTCACCCAGTCCGCGCGCGTGGCCCTGCCCGTCACGGTGATCGCCTTGCCCTTCGCGACGGGCTCGGGGGAGGCATTGACGGTGGCCCGCGCCGCGCGCTTGACCTGCACGCTGCCGAAGCCGGTCAGGTACTCCTCGGCCTTGATCTTGGTGTCCGACTCGTCCCACAGGCGCGCGGCGACGGCGATCTTCCAGCTCGTGGCGTCGTTGTTGGAGTCCAGGGTGTAGCGCGGGTCGATGTACAGCTCGCCGTCGCAGTCACCGGAGGTCGGGCTGTCGTCGTACGTCGTGACGCTGGCCATGTAGATGCCGCCGTGGTCGGCGCCGGCGGCGGCCGTGGTGTCGTGGTACAGGTAGGGATGCGCGTCAATGGTGGTGGGCGTGTAGCCCGAGGGCCAGGTCACGCGGAAGCTGACGCTGGGGAACTTCTCCTCGCTGATGCCCACGACGATGGGCTTGCCGTTGTTCACGACCATGTCGGTCACCGTGATGCCGGTGTCCGACGCCTCCGCGGCCGGTGCGGTGAACGCCACGAAGGCGAGCGCTCCCGCGAGCGCGGCGGCGGTGCCGGTTCTGCCTGTGCGCATGCACAACCTCTTTGCTGGTAGGGCTCAACAGCGACTGAGACCGCGGCGGGCCTGCAGAGGTTGTACGGATGCCTGTGCTGAGTCCGTCCCTGGGATCTACTCCTGGGGACGCCGCGTCAGATGCGCGAAGGCGTCCAGGTTGCGCGTCGACTCCCCGCGTGAGGTCCGCCACTCGTACTCCTTGCGGATGGCCGACGCGAACCCCAGCTCCAGAAGCGTGTTGAAGGCCCCGTCCGCCGCCTGAAGGACCTGGCCGAGCAGCCGGTCGATCTCGTCCGCGGTGACGGCGGGCAGTGGCAGCTTGCCGGTGACGTAGACGTCGCCGAGCGGGTCGACGGCGTAACTCACGCCGTACAGCTTGAGGTTGCGCTCCAGGAGCCAGCGGTGGACTCCCGCCTCGTTCTCGTCCGGGTGGCGGATCACGAAAGCGTTGAGGGAGAGCGAGTGCCGGCCGACGATCAGGGAGACCGTCGTCGACAGCTTGCGGGTGCCGGGCAGCTTCACGACGTAGCGGCCGGACCCGGGACTCTCCCACTCGAGCTCGGCGTCCTTGAGCACGCCCTCGATGACCTCTGCCGCCTGCTGCTCTGCTGCCGCCATGGTCGGAGCCTACGTCAGCCGTGCAGGGCGCGGGCGCGGCGGCGGGCGTGCAGTGCGGCCGTGTAGACCTCGGCGGTGGCGGTGGCCGAGGCGTCCCAGCCGAAGGAACGGGCGTGCCGGGCGGCGGCCGCCCCCATCCGGGCGGACAGCTGCGGGTCGTCGGCGACATCACGCAGCACGCGCGCGTACGCGGCCGGATCGTGCCCCTGGACGAGGAAACCGGTCTGCCCGTCCCGTACGGCCACCGGAAGGCCGCCGACCGCGGCGGCCAGCACCGGCGTACCGGCCGCCTGAGCCTCTATGGCGACCAGGCCGAAGGACTCGCTGTAGGACGGCATGACCAGCACCGACGCGGCCCGGAACCAGTCCGCGAGCTGGTCCTGGTCCACGGGCGGGCGGAACCGCACCACATCCGCGATACCGAGGCGTGCGGCGAGCTTCTGCAGGCCCTCGGGCTTGGCCAGGCCGCTGCCGCTGGGGCCGCCGACGACCGGCACGACGATGCGCGAGCGCAGGTCGGGCCGCTCGTCGAGCAGCACGGCCACCGCGCGCAGGAGCACGTCAGGGGCCTTGAGGGGCTGGATACGGCCCGCGAAGAGGGGGATCAGGGCGTCCTGCGGGAGGCCCAGCCGGGCACGTGCGGCCGCGCGGCCGTCGGCCGGGTGGAACCGGCCGAGGTTCACGCCCGGGTGCACCACGGCGACGTCGGCGGGGTCGGCGGAGTAGTGCCGTACGAGCTGGTCGGCCTCCTCGGCGGTGTTGGCGATGAGCCGGTCGGCGGCGGCGACGATCTGGGTCTCGCCGATGACCCGGGCGGCGGGCTCGGGGGTGTCGCCGTCGGCGAGGTTGGCGTTCTTGACCTTGGCCATGGTGTGCATGGCGTGCACCAGGGGGACGCCCCAGCGCTGGGCGGCGAGCCAGCCGACGTGGCCGGAGAGCCAGTAGTGGGAGTGCACGAGGTCGTAGTGGCCGGGGCGGTGGCCGGCCCAGGCCTGCATCACCCCGTGCGTGAAGGCGCACAGCTGCGCCGGGAGGTCCTCCTTGGCGAGACCCTCGTAGGGGCCCGCGTCGACGTGCCGGACGAGGACGCCGGGGGCGAGTTCCACGGACGGCGGGAGGGCGGCGGTCGTGGCCCGGGTGAAGATCTCGACCTCGATGTTGATCGCGGCGAGGCGCTGGGCGAGCTCCACGATGTAGACGTTCATGCCGCCGGCGTCGCCGGTGCCGGGCTGGTGGAGGGGGGACGTGTGCACGGAGAGCATGGCCACACGGCGCGGTCGGCGGTGCCCCAGCCGAAGCCGCGGCGCCGCCGGAGAGCGGCGACCGAGCCTGCTGACGTATTGGCTCACGTCGCGTTCCTCCTTGCCGCGGGCACGCCTCGGGGAGGACGTGCGGGTCCTCGAAGGGTGGCAACGCCGGAGGGAGCCGCTCCATTTCCGCACTAGGCGTTTTTGCCGAATCATTACCGAGGGTCGCTCAACCGTTCGATGGATGTGGCGTGCACCAACGCCGGGCAACCAGAAACCCCCGACCACTTACCCTCGACTGCATGACGCCCCGCGCAGCGACCCTCCCCCACTCTCGGCTTCGCTCGAGCAAGGGGACCCCCATCGTGGGAACGGTGACGCGCGGGACGACCAGCCCCAACCGCCTCCGCCGTATGGACCGCTGGATCGCGGC
Source organism: Streptomyces sp. F001 (assembly GCF_004187715.1). Classification (GTDB taxonomy): domain Bacteria; phylum Actinomycetota; class Actinomycetes; order Streptomycetales; family Streptomycetaceae; genus Streptomyces; species Streptomyces flavusporus. The sequence continues at coordinate 106,462 of NZ_QZWF01000003.1, forward strand.
GACGCACGGCGCCGACCTCCGCCGCACCGCCGACCCCGTCGCCGTCGACCTCGGCTACGGCGCCGCCCCCTGGACGGCTGTGGAACTGCTCACCCGTCTGCGCGAGACAGCGCCACGCGCGCGCGTGGTGGGCGTCGAGATCGACCCGGCCCGGGTCACGGCGGCACAGCCGTACGCACGCGACGGCCTCGTCTTCCGGCATGGCGGCTTCGAGATCCCGGTCCCGCAGCGGCCGCACCTCATCCGCGCGGCCAACGTCCTGCGGCAGTACGACGAGGCGGAGGTCGCCGACGTGTGGGCGCGGCTGTGCGCCCGGCTCGCGCCCGCCGACCCGGCGACCGGCGCGCGGGGCGGACTGCTGGTCGAGGGGACCTGCGACGAGATCGGGCGGCGGCACGTCTGGGTGGCCCTCGGCCCCGAGGGCCCGCGCACGGTCACCTTCGCGACCCGGCTGGGATCCCTGGAGCGCCCCTCGGACCTGGCGGAACGCCTGCCCAAGGCACTGATTCACCGCAACGTCCCCGGCGAGGCGGTGCACACCTTCCTGCGCGACTTCGACCGCGCCTGGGCTGCCGCCGCGCCCTACGCCTCGTACGGGGCCCGGCAGCGCTGGATCCGGGCGGTGCGGGACCTGACGGCCGACTGGCCGGTGACGGACAGACCGGCCCGCTGGCGGCAGGGCGAAGTGACCGTGCGCTGGGCCGCGTTGGCGCCCAGGATGTGATCACTTTCCCCCTCGTTTCCTACCCGGGCCGGGGATGCGGAACGATCTCGGTGAGTCGTTCGTCACAAAGGGCGGGGAGATCGTCGTACGACGGACGGAATGGGGGAGGGAGTCACTGCCTCTGTCGTTTTGCGCCGCGGCATGGCACGATCCCCGACGTTACTGACGGTGCATCAGTTTGGGGGCAGGGTATGGCAACGCGCAAGCGCAGCCTGATCGCGGCGGCAGTGACCGTGGTCTGCGCGGTCACCGTGCTGGCGGCGCCCGGCACGGCGTTCGCGGCCCCGGCTCCCACCCCGTCACCCTCGTCGACTTCCTCAACCCCGGTGTCCACCGAGGAACTTGAGACCGTCCGCAAGAAACTCGACAAGCTCTACCGGGCGGCGTCCTCCGCCACCGACGCCTACAACGCGGCGGAGGAGAAGGCCGAGCAGCAGTCCGCCGAGATCGTCGCCCTGGCCAAGAAGATCGCCAAGGGGAAGGAGAAGCTCCGGGAGTTGAAGAAGCGCGCGGGCGCCGCAGCCGCCGCCCAGTACCGCACCGGCGGACTCCCGCCCGAGGCCCACCTGATGCTGAGCGACGACCCGGAGGAGTTCCTCGACGGCACCGGCCGCGTCCGCCAGGGGGAGCGCGCCACCAGGCACCTCATCGAGGAAATGACCCGCACCCAGCAGGACTTGGAGCTGTACGCCAAGGACGCCTCCGCCCAGTGGGCGAAGCTGGAGGCCAACCGCAAGGCGAAGGCCGCCGCCCAGAAGAAGATCGAGAAGCAGATCGCGGCGGCCGAGAAGCTGGAGTCCCAGCTGGAGAAGGAGGAGCTGCAGCGCCTGGCCGAGCTCGAGGAGCAGGCCGCCTACGAGGCACAGACCACCTGGCTCAGCTCCGGCATCCTCGACGAGCTGCACGGCACCGCCACCGAGCAGAGCAAGAAGGCCGTGGAATTCGCGACGGCCCAGATCGGCAAGCCGTACGAATGGGGCGCCGAGGGCCCGAAGACCTACGACTGCTCCGGACTGACCTCCCAGGCGTGGGCGACGGCCGGCAGTGTGATCCCGCGCACCTCGCAGCAGCAGTGGCAGCAGCTGAAGCACATCGACATCGAGGACATGCGCCCGGGCGACCTGATCATCTACTTCGACGACGCCAGTCATGTCGGGATGTACGTGGGCGACGGCGCGATGGTGCACGCCCCACGACCAGGGCGGGAGATCACGATCGCGGGTGCCGGATCGATGCCGATCCTTGGGGTTGTACGGCCGGACGCGGGCTGAGAGGACGTACGGCGGACTCGGGCCGAGGGACGTACGACGGACATGACCGACGGCCGTACCGCCAACTCGTGAGCTGGGCCACGTGACCCACTCCACCCCGTGCCGCCCCCTCAAACCCCCGGCGGACGTGACCTTCGTCATCCCCGGCAGCGCACCACCCTGCCCAACTGCGGTATAGAACGCGGCATATGACAGTGGCCGCATCCGGAGCGGCGTGGCTCACACCATTCCTTTGCGGCGCCGACACCCGCTATGGTCCCGGTCGGTGGGTCGAGGTCCCTCGCCCCGCCGTGCCCTCGGGGGGAGGGAAGGAACTCAGGACAATGCCCGTACCCGTACCGCGGCAGAGAGCGATCCCGGCCGTGGAAAGTGGTCAGGTGCAGGCCGTGTCGACAGTCGGCGGCCACTCCGGTGCATCCGACGCAGAGACCGCATACAAGGAAAAAACCGCCGAGAACACCAAGAACACCACCAACACCCTCGTCGGCTCCGACACGATCAGCACCAACCTGACGCTGCTGCTGATCGAGGACGACCCCGGCGGCTCGCCGATCGTGCCCGAACTGCTCGATCAGGCCGGCAAGCCGATCCGCGTCCGTACCGCCCGCAACCTCACCGAGGCCGAGCGGCTGCTCACCGACGATGTCCACTGCATCCTGCTGGACCTCGCGCTGCCGGCGCCCGGCCGGGCGGACGACAGGGACGACGAGCTGTCCGTGCTGCGCCATGTGCTGGAGCTTGCGCCCCGGCACGCCGTCCTCGCCCTCACCGCGTCCGGTGACGCCGAGCGCGGCGCCGAGGCGGTGCGGGTGGGCGCCCAGGACTACCTGTTCCGCGACGAGCTGGACGGCCGCCTGCTGAGCCGGGCGATCCGTTATGCGGTGGAGCGGAAACGTTCCGACACGGCCGAGCGGCGGCTCGCCGAGGGCCGGATGCGCGCCCAGGAGAACCGCCGGCTGGAGCGCGGGCTGCTGCCCACGCCGCTCCTCGACGGCTCTCCGCTGCGCTTCGCCGCCCGCTACCGCCCCGGCCGCTCACGCGCCCTGCTCGGCGGCGACTTCTACGACGTCGTGCGCACCCCGGACGGCACCGTGCACGCCATGATCGGCGATGTCTGCGGCCACGGCCCGGACGAGGCGGCGCTCGGCGTGGAGCTGCGCATCGCCTGGCGCGCGCTGACGCTGGCGGGGCTGTGCGGGGACGAGCTGCTCGGCACGCTGCAGCAGGTGCTGGAGCACGAGCGCTCGGACGACGAGATCTTCGCGACGCTGTGCACGGTGGACATCGCGCCGGACGGCCGCCGCGCGGGCCTGTGCCTTGCGGGGCACCCGGCTCCGCTGATCGCCCGTCCCGGCCGGCCGGCCCGGCTGCTGCCGTACGACAACAACGGCCCCGCCCTCGGCCTGCTGCCGGGTGCCCGCTGGCCGCGGATGCAGGTGGAGCTGGGCCGGGAGTGGAGCCTGATGCTCTACACCGACGGTCTGATCGAGGGCCACATCGGCCAGGGCCGCGAGCGGCTCGGCCAGGACGGCATGGTCGAGATGATCCGCCGCCAGCTGGCCCAGGGTCTGAGCGGCGAGGAGCTGCTGCGGGCGGCGGTCAACGAGGTCCGCCAACTCAACGGCGGCGAGCTGGCGGACGACGTAGCGGTACTGCTGCTGGACAGGGTGCCGTAGCGTCTCTGATTGGCTTAGTGACCCTCAGTGTTGCTCAGGGTGTAAGCCAATCGCCTTCGTGCCCTGGTGCCGATCGTCGAAGCGGTCGGCCCGCGTGGCACGTCCCTCCGGACGCTGGTCGGCCCAGCCTGCACAGCCATGGGGCCGGGAGGGTGCCCGACGTCGCCTGGGCGCCGGGCGTGCGCGTGACAGTCTGCCACAGGATCGCTACGGATCGCTACGGATCGCTGATCAGACTGATGAGCCTCCGGCGGTCATGGCGCGGTGGGCCGTGGTGCCGTCCGCCGTCGTACGACCGGCGGGCGGTAATACCGCCGCCGTACGCCCGTATCACCGCCCGTCGTGTACGGCTTACCGCCCGCCGTTGTACGGCCCGTACGGCCCGTCACTGCTGGAGCCTTTGCGGGCGCGGCCGCCGCCGGGCAGGCCGCGCAGGGCGGGGCGTACGTCGACCATGTACACGATGGTCGCGATGAGCCCGATGATGGGCAGGAACGACAGGATGTTGAAGATCAGGTTCACCACGAAGGCGAGCCCGAGGATGATCAGCCAGAACGGCTTGGTCTGCTTGTCGGCCGCGCGGTAGGCGTCCTCTCGGCGCGTGGCCGCGTCGATCAGCGCGAAGCCGCTGAAAAGGATCAGGGCCACGCTCAGCAGCCACATGAACCCTGCGAACCCCTGCAACAGCACAACGTCCACCACCCGACTCGGCTAGTCCTACGCGGTCACCGTACCCGCAACCGCAGGCCCGTTACCCGAAGAACGGGCCGAGCACCCCAGGAGTGCCCGACCCGTTACAGCTCACCCGTTCGTGTCACTCAGTGTGATCGCGGACGGTGTCACTTCGCCGGCGGTGTGGTCTTCTTCGCCGGCGTCTTGCGGGCCGGGGCCTTCTTCGCCGCGGTCTTCTTCGCCGGAGCAGCCTCGGTCCCGGCCGCGGCCTTGGTCTCGGTCTTGGCCGCGGCGGGCTTGTCCTCCTTGACCTCGACCGGCTCGGCCTTCGGCTCGACGGCCACGGCCAGCTCCTCGATCTCCTCGGCCGCCTCGCCGCGCCAGGTCTTCACGGCCTGCTCGCCGTGCTCGGCGACCTTCTCGTAGGTCTCACGAGCCTTCACGGCGTACTCGGCGGCCACGCCGACGCTGCGCAGGGCGAGGTCCTGGGCACTCTCGCCGAGCTTCTTCAGGTCGGCGTCGATCGTGCTGCCGAGCTTCTTCAGATCCGCGTCGAGGGAGCCGAGGAACTCGTTGACCTTGTTCTGGAAGGTCTCCTGCGTCTCCTTGACGCGGACACCGGCCTCCTTGGCGCGGGCGCTGGCCTTCTCCTGGACGGCCTTGGGGTCGGTGTTGCGGACGGCCTCGATACGGGCCGGGGCCTCGGCGCGCAGCTGCTCGACCAGGCCCGGCACCTTCCTGGCCTGCTGGAGGGCCAGGTCGGCGGTGCCGGCGGCGAAGTAGAGCGGCCTCGGGTCGCTGAGGGTCTTGCGCAGGTCGTCGGTGATGGCCATGGTGCTGGTCCTCCCGGTGGCTTTCTCTTGAGGGTTTGGGGTCCCGCAGCCGGTCAGCCGCCCGGCCGGGCGTTCCGCTCGCTCAACCGGCGGTCCGCCGCTGCGGGTCGGCGTCGCTGCCGTCGGCCGTGCGGGGGCCGCGTACGCCGGTGTCGCTGTCGTGGGCGTCGCCCCGAACGTCATCGTCCTGAACGTCATCGACCTGAACGCCGTTGTCCTGAAGGTCCTCGCCCGGAACGCTCTCGAAGCCGTTCTCCTTGCGAAACGACTCGTACACCTGGAGCAGCACCTGCTTCTGCCGCTCGTTGAGGGTGGGGTCGGCGAGGATGACGGCGCGCGTCTCCACCTCGTCCCGGTCCCGCTCGGCGTCGAGGATCCCGGCCCGCACGTACAGCGTCTCGGCGGAGATCCGCAGCGCCTTGGCGACCTGCTGCAGCACCTCCGCGCTCGGCTTGCGCAGCCCGCGTTCGATCTGGCTCAGATACGGATTGGACACCCCGGCAGCGTCGGCGAGCTGCCTGAGCGACAGCTGCGCGTTGCGCCGCTGCTCGCGCAGATACTCACCGAGATTGCCGACGTTGAGCGTTGCCATACGTCCACCTTGCCGCGCCGCGCTAACTTTTGCAAGCACCCTGCTTGCAAAAGTGCGCCAGGCCACCTACCCGCGACTTGAGACTGAGCACGACAGGTGTCGTATTTGCAGGGAGCCGACGCGCTGCGCGCCGCCGCGGCCGGGGACCCTTACCTCACCTCGCTTCTCGGATGCCTGGCTACAGGCATCGGGGACCGGACGCCGCTGGTGGGACCGTTCACCACCTGTCGCCGCACGGCCGTGCTGTCCTTCCGGGCCCTGTTCAACCGGCTCCAGCCCAGCCAGTTTCTTCTTGCCGTGGTGGCCACGCCGATCATGGAGCTGGTCTTCTACACCTACCTCGGCGACCATCTCGGCATCGAGGACAGCAGGTTCTTCGTTCTCGGGGGCTCCATGCTCGCACCGCGGCGCGGCGGTGCCGGGATGAGTCAGGCGGCGAGCTGCTGGCTGATCTTCTCGGCCTGCACGCGGGCCTGCTCGTGGGCATCGGCCAGGGAGGCCTCGTGGACCGGGATGAGGTGGGCGAGTGCCGGGACGACAGGGGCCTTGGTCAGCTCGGGGGTGAGGGTGGTGACGTCGAGGCCGAGGTAGGCGGTGTCGCCCAGGACGGACTCCAGGGCCGGGACGAGGAAGTCCTTGCCGTGGTTGGGGGTGCCGGGGCCGTAGCCGCCGCCGCGGGCGGAGATCAGCACGGCCGGGCGGCCGGCGGAGGGGGCTACGCCGGTGGGGTTGATGGTCCGGCCGGGGATGATGACCTGGTCGAGCCAGGCCTTGAACACCGAGGGCATCGTGCGGTTGTACATCGGCACGGTGAACAGGTAGGCACTCGCCCCGAGGAACTCTTCGACGAGTTCGTTCTGAACGGCGGCAGCTGCGGCCTGCTCCGCGGTGTGCTGGGCGGGGTCGGTGCGCTGGGCGGCGACGCCCGCCGCGCTCAGGTGCGGCACGGGTGAGGCGGCCAGGTCCCGGTGGACGACCTCGCCCGTCCAGGCGTCCCGGAAGGAGTCGGCGACCTGGCGGGAGACCGAAGCGGCACCGATGGAGGAGGAGTCGAGATGCAGCAGGTAGGACATGGGGAACGACGCCTTTCGTACGGGGTGTTGGTCGGTGGGCCGCGGTTCGTGCGGCCCACCGGGCTATGAGTGCAGCGGACCAGGGCGGGGGTCAGCCACGGGCGGCGTGATCGGCGGGCAGCACGCACCCGTCCGGGCCGCAGATCGCTTCGGCGTCCCCGGCCGGGGTCTGGACGAGCTGCGGGTGGGTGGCGTCCCATACCTGCTGGAAAACGCCGAGGAGTGTGTCGGTGTCCTGGGCGCCGGAGACGGCGTACTGGCCGTCGACGAGGAGGAAGGGCGCCCCGCGGGCGCCGAGGGCGGTGGCGCGGCGGGCCTCGTCCTGGACCTGCTGCCGGAAACGGCGCTCCACCAGGGCCTGCCGGGTCTCGTCCCGGTCCAGGCCGAGTTCGTCGCTCAGTTCGAGCAGCGCGTCCACGTCGAAGAGTGAGCGGGCCTCGCCGAAGTAGGCGCGAAAGCCCAGGTGCCACGCCTCCGCGTGCTTGCCCTGGGCGGTGGCATGGGCAAGGAACTCGTGGGCCAGTTGGGTGTTGGCCTTCTTGTTGGCCAGCACGATGTACGGCCTGAGCCCCTCGCGCTCGGCCAGCACCTCGACCCGGCGGGTGGCCGCCTCGGCCTGGGCGTCGTCCATCCCGTACTTCTGCTTCAGCATCTGCCGGGCGGGCACCGCGGGGCTGCTCGGCAGGTCGGGGTCCAGCGGGAAGGAGCGGTGGATGAGCTCGATGTCGCCGCCATGGGTGAACCGCTCCACGGCTTGGTCGAGACGATGGTTGGCCAGACCGCACCACGGGCACGTCAGGTCGGACCAGATTTCCACCTTCACGGCAGGCACCTCCAATACTTACGCTTTGGATGTAGCGCCATGATGGACCCGTATGGGAGGCCGTACAAAAGGCACATGGGTGTGTGCGACCGGAAGGAAATGTGCGTCATGGACACCACCGCAGGTCAGGTCACAGGCAAGACGGACACCGCCGCACCCTCGGGACCCTGCGCCCGCTGGCCGGTGGAGAACAGGGAGATCATCCGGCAGATCCTGGACCGGGCCGGCGACAAGTGGAGCACGCTCGTGATCGCCGCCCTGGACGACGGCCCGCTGCGCTACACCGACCTGCTGCGCCGCATCCCCGGCATCTCCCAGCGCATGCTGACCCTCACCCTGCGGCAGTTGCATCGCGACGGCCTGATCACCCGCACCGCCTACGCCGAGGTGCCGCCGCGCGTGGAGTACGTCCTCACCCCCCTGGGCCTCACCCTGCACGACATCGTGGTGTCCCTGATCGACTGGGCCGGCATCCACCACGACGAGATCCGGGAGAACCGGGCCCGCTTCGACGCAGCCACCGAGCGAAGCCCCGCAGAACGGGGTGCCGAAGGTTCCCGTGCCCGGCGTGGGCGGACCAGCTGATACGCGTCCGAACCGTCGGCCGGGGGGCGGCCCCATGCCGCTTTTCTCCCGCTGTTCCTCGCGCCGGTGGCGTTGTTCGTCGCGCTGGTGCCAGGCGTCGATGTCGCGGGGATTGTTCAGGGCGGCGTCGAGGGTCTCCCACCGGCCAGGCCGCAGCGCCACCACACCGCATCCAGCGGGCCATGGGCCTGGAGGCGGTCGAGGGTCGGTGAACAGGATCGGGATGCGTCGGTAGCTGACCGGACGACCGGCACCTCACCGAAGACGTCGACGACTTTCTCGCCCGAGCCGGAGCCTTCCCGCGCGCGGCCCGGCCTGCACGTCATGCCGCTGACGTGGGCCGCGAGAGTACGAGCAGGTGGGGCGGACGCGTTCGGCACCGAGGCCCCGTTTCGGCTTGCTGGAGCAAGCGGGCGAGGTCCACGCCGCCTTCTACCGCCTCCCGCCCGCGCTCGCCTGATGTCCCTCACCCCCGACGACCTCACGGGCACGCTGGCCCAACTGACCTCCCTGGCCACGGCGATGACGCTGATGGCGGCCAGATCGGTCACCGTGACCCTCGCAGCGCTGGGCAGACACGAGGAACGACAGTCGGCGTCCCCGGTACGCGCCCGGGTGCCCTGTCGGAACCCGCCGCCGCGGACCAGGGACTGTCCGGCGGATCAGGCTGGCTGCGAGCAATGGCAGGACCCGGCTGCTGCGCGGGGAGTGCCCACTTTTTTGTGCGTACTTGGCAGCACCGGACCTCCGGGGAGAGGCTCGTCGCAGGCGGTCGGAGGGCGCCGCCGGAGGGTGAGGTGGGTGTGGTCAGTCAGGAGGCTTTCCGGATCGCTTCGGGTTCGATCTCGGTTTCGGCCCTGGCCCTGGCTTCGGCCCCGGGCCCGGCTTCGGCTTCGGGCCCGGCTTCGGCTTCGGGCCCGGCTTCGGCTTCGGGCCCGGCTTCGGCTTCGGGCCCGGCTTCGGCTTCGGGCCCGGCTTCGGCTTCGGCTTCGGCGAGTTTTTCCAGCCGACGGTGGCCCCAGTCGGACAGGGGCGCCAGGGCCTCGGCGAGGTCGCGGCCGAAGTCGGTCAGGGAGTAGACGGTCTTCAGGGGCAGCACGTCGTGCACCTCCCGGTGCACCAGCCCGTCCGTCTCCATCTCCCGCAGTGCCTGAGTCAGGACCTTCTCGCTGAGGCCCGGCAGCTTCCGCCGCAGTTCGGCGGGGCGGTGGGGCCCCGACTCCAGGAGCCAGAGCAGGGCGGTCCTCCACTTGCCTTCGATCACGACGATCGCGGCAGTCACTCCGCAGACGTTCAGGTCACGGGCACGGCTGCGCGTCATTTTCGCCCCATTCATCATGGATTATCGGCAATCTCAACTGGCAGCAACGTCAAGCTATTCCAAGGGATCCAAGGGAGTCGCATCATGTCCACCCACTCCGACCAGTCCGCCGTCACCGTCCTCGGACTCGGCCCGATGGGCCGCGCCCTGGCCGGTGCCTTCCTGGACGCGGGCCTGCGGACCACGGTCTGGAACCGCACCCCGGGCCGGGACGGCGAACTCGTCGCCCGCGGGGCGATCACGGCGCGGTCCGCGGAGGAGGCAGTCGCCGCGAGCGAACTGATCGTGGTCTGCGTGGTGAACTACGACGCCGTGGACGCCGTCCTGCGCCGGGACACCGTCGTTGAGGCACTCAAGGGACGTACCGTCGTCAATCTCAGCGCCGACACCCCGGACCGCGCCCGCGACACGGGCGACTGGGCGACCCGGCATGGCGTCCGCTACCTGGACGGCGCGATCATGACGCCGACCACCACCATCGGCACGCCCGACGCGGTGTTCCTGCACAGCGGACCCGAGGGGCTGTACCGGGAGCACCGGCCGGTACTGGACGTCCTCGGCGGCACCCACACGCACCTCGGTGAGGACATCGGCCGGGCCGCGGCGTACGACGTCGCGCTGCTCGACATCTTCTGGACGGCGATGGCGGGCTACGCGCACGCCCTGGCGATCGCCCGGGCGGAGGGCATCACCGGGCGGGAGCTGGCGCCCTTCGCGCAGGGCATCGGCGCGATCCTGCCGCCGCTCTTCGCGGAGTTCGCGGGCGACGCCGACGACGGCACGTACTCCGGCGAGCTCAACCCGATCACCTCCGCGGTGTCCTCCATGGCCCACGTGATCGACACCTCCGAGGCGCACGGCATCGAGGCGGGCGTGATGCGCGCGGTCGAGGGCCAGGCCCGCCGGGTGATCGGTCTGGGCCACGGAACGGACGGGTACATCCGGGTCACGGAGCTGCTCGGCCGACGCTGAGCGAACCGGCGTCAGCGGCCGCCCAGCCACTCCTCCACGACCCCGAAGTCGTCGTCGGTCAGTCCGTGCCGGTGGTCGACGCGGTGCAGCAGCGCCCGTTCGGGGAGAGGAAGGGCGGCCACCCAGTCCCGGTCGGCGCCGGTGATTTCGTCGTCCAGCCAGACGAAGGGGCGCCCGGCCGCCCACGCGACGATGGACCGGGTCTTCCAGTGCAGCGGACCCGGGCCTTCCGGCTCGTCCGGCCAGTGCACCACCGGCAACGGCGGCAGGCCGAGCCAGGGCGCCACGCAGGCGTTGGCGTCATCGAGCCACGTCGTGGCCCACACCAGCTCGCACCCCAGCATCAGCAGCCGGGGCCCGAGCGCGGGGTCGATCCTGGCCAGCAGGGGGTGTGCGGCGGCCTCGGCCGTCAGCTCGAAGGGTGTCTCGTACGCCGGGTACGGGTCCCCCGCCCCGAACGGGAGCAGCGTCCCGTCGATATCCAGGAAGAGGAGCATCACGACCTACGCTACTGTGCCCCCATGACTGCCGGGTTTGCGGCCGAGTGCCGCGAGCGAGTTGGGTGCCCGGCCTCCGAGTGAGGTCGGGGCGGGCCAGGAGCCCGCCGTTCTTTCTCTGCGCACACGTCCCAGAAGACGACGACAGAGAAGGAACACAGAAGGAAGCGCATGCCCAACGACATCATCAACGACTTCAACCAGCAGGTCATCGAAGAGTTCCGCGCCAACCAAGGCCGCGTCGGCGGCCACTTCGAGGGCGCCCGGCTCATCCTCCTGACCACCACCGGGGCCCGCTCGGGCGCCCAGCACACCACCCCCGTCGGCTACCTCCCCGACGGCGCCGAACGCATCCTGGTCATCGCCTCCGCGGGCGGCGCCCACCGGCACCCGGCCTGGTATCACAACCTGGTCGCCCACCCCGAAGTCACCGTGGAGAGTGGCGCATTCACCTACCAGGCGCGGGCCGTGGTGCTGGACGGCGAGGAGCGCGACCGTGCCTTCGCTCGGGCCGTCGAGGCGGACCCCGGCTGGGCGGCGTATCAGGAGAAGACGCGACGGGTGATACCGGTCGTGGCGCTGTACGAGATCGCCGGCGACGGGCCCCCGAACATCAACGCCGGCTCCATGGGAGAGGCGATCAAGGTCGTCCACGACGCCTTCCGCCGGGAACTCGCCCTGATCCGGCAGGAGATGAGCAGCATCGACGGCAACAGCCCGCAGCTCGGCGCACAGCTGCGCGTCAACTGCCTCACCTTCTGCCACGGCCTGCACAACCACCACACCGGCGAGGACCTGGGCCTGTTCCCGTTCCTGGCCGACCGCCACCCCGCGTCCGCCCCCACGCTGGAGCGGCTGCGCGAGGAGCACGAGCGGATCGCGGAGCTGGTCGAGGAACTGCGCCGGGCGGTCGCGGCGGAGGACCCGGCCGCCGCACGCGCGGAGGTCGAACGCCTCACGGCCGAGCTGGAGGCGCATCTGGCATACGAGGAGGAGCAGTTGATCCCCCTCCTCGACGCCGCCACCTGACCGACCACGGGCGCCTGCACCGCACACCGCAGGCGCCCGTCAGGCCGCCGTCGGACCGCCTGCTCCCTCGCACGGACATGTCGCGCCGCCTCCCCCGTGCCGCTGAACCGACGGGGCGTCACATGCTCGCGGTCACCACGCCTCGCCTTGCCATGGTCCCGTCAGGCCAGGGCGCGAGCAAGATACGGGTTGGCCGTTGCGCGCAAGGGCAGGCCGAGGGAGCCCGTGGCGGCAACCAGAGTCATCGCGTACGAGTCCACGGCACGGCGGACGTTCGGGGCGTCCAGGCTCGCGCCCGTCACCAAACGGTCCAGGTCCACGTAGGCGGAGCGAACGATCTCGATCCACCGGTAGACACGCCAGTCCTTGCGCCAGTCCCGGGTGTGTACGACGGGCAGCCGGCTCTCCCAACGCCGGAACATGCGGTCCCGGATTTCCGGCCTGGTCGGGGTGAGGTGCATGTGCCGAACCAGGTCGTAGAGGGGGTCACCGACAAGGGCCATCTCCCAGTCGATGATCGTCAGCGCCAGGCGGTCGTCACGGCGTACGAGGTTCCACGGGTTCAGGTCTCCATGCAGCAGCGCCGGTTTTCGGTGGGTCACCTGGTAGCGGGACAGGATCTGGCTGAGACGGTCGGCGTCGGGCAGCCCCAGCAACCTGGCGAGCTGTTGGGACTCTTTGGGCAAGTCGCGTACCAGCGCGACGAGTTGATCGCACAGCCAGGCGTGGAAGCCGCCCTCGCCGGCCGTCGGGTCGACCTGCGTGTAATCCACCTCGGTCAGAGCGCGGAGCTGGTCGACGAGTCCGTCCGCCTCATGCGGCAGCAGGCCGTGCACCGGGTGGTTCGGAGGACGGTCCATGTCGGGCGAACCGGCGTAAGGCCCGACATAGGTGTGAATGGCGAACGGTTCCCCTTGGTAGCTTCTGCCCAGCGCGAGGGCCTTCGGTGCCGCCACTTCGACCCGTGACTGCTCGATGGCCTGGAGCACGGCGTGTTCGCTGAGGTAGCTGGGTTCTCGACGGCAGACGTTCGCCACCATGCGGCGCACCACAACCGGGAAGTCGACTCCACTTACCCTGACCACGGAATTGAGGTGTGCCGTGCCCTTGAACACCCGGCCGGCCGGCGCCGCCCCCTCCTCGCGCAGCGCCTCTGCCACAGCGGTGCGGGGAAAGCCGGGGTGCTCCGGCACTCTCTCGTCCGGCTCCCAGTCGAATGCCTTCGCGACCGAGCCGTGGGCACCGCAGGTCGCAGCGCGACGGGAGGCTCGCCAGCGGTAGAGGATCGTCTCGATCTCCTGGGTACCCGGAACACGGTTGAGCCGGAGTGGTTCTGCGGCGGCCTCCAGGGCCCGGGACACCGACGCCGTCGCCTCGTCAAGGCTCCTCAGCTCGAACGATTCCTCCAGGGAGCGTGCGGCCCGCACGACGTCCGGGTAGACGGACTGGGCCCGCTCGAAGTCGAGGTAGTGGCGCAGATCCCTGCCCAGACCGCGCACGGCTGCCGGGCGGATCCGCTCCATGGCCTTCGCCCACGCATCGGTCACTTCGCCCCATTGGAACGACGGATATTGCATGCGCACGAGGTGGGTCGCCAGGTCGTGCAGCGGATCTCCGTAGGTCGCCAGTTCCCAGTCGACGCAGGTGAGGGGCAGATGACCGCCGGGCGACGTGATCACGTTGTCCCGGTGGAGATCCCCGTGCAGCAGGCTGTAGGGCCTCCGCGTCATGACCGGCACCCGTTCCCGCAGGCGCACCATTGCGTCTTCCGGAATGCCCAGCGCCGTGAACAGTCCACCAAAGGCAGGCCAATTGGTCTGCCGGATCTGCTCGTCCGCCCGGCGTGCAAGGGTCTGGAGGAAGCCCTGACTGTCCGTGTCGTTTCCGGGCCAGTATGCCGGGAGAGGGGGCAGCGCACCTCTGCGTACCTGGGCCAGCTGCGCGAGCAGTCCGACCAGTTCATTCATCAGCACGGTGTCCACGGGCTTGCCGTTCCCGCAGACACTGGAGAGCGGTTCACCTTCCACATAGCTGTGGATCGCGAACCCGTCACCTTTGGCGAGGCACTGTGGCACATGGGGCAGGATGCCGCCGATAGCGTCGAGGATCTGCGCTTCGTCCTGCCATGTCCTGATCACGACGGGCACCGCGTCATCGCGCCGGATCCTTACGGTGACAGACGCGCCGGCCTCCAGGCCCAGTAACCGTGCCAGGTCCTCCGTCAGAGGCATCACGTAGTTTTTGTTGTGATGCCCGCTGCTTGCGTTCCCCCATGCCGCCGCGGTTGCCACAAACGCCTTGACGGCGGGCAGATCACCGGCGGCACGCGCCCCGAACAGGCGTCGGGTGGGAACTGAGGGTGCACCCACTGGCCGCTCCGGTCTTCGCGCAGGGATGAATACGGGCAAACGTTAGACCCAGCTCACACTCCGCACGAGCAGAGCCCCCGTCGAGTGGGCACAATGGGTGGTTTGCCACACTTCCGCGAGAGGCCGTTCGAGTGTGGCTGTCCGCCACTTCATACGTACGGATGTGAGCGCTTGCTCATGCGGTGGGGGCACGCTATCGCACGACTCAGTCCCGATCCGCCAGCAGGGCCCAGACCGAGTCGAACCACGCCTGCATACTGTCCACGAAAACCGACCCGGGTGAGTCCGGGTGGGCGCCCTCCTTCACATGGTGGGTGAGCGTGGCGCCGAGCCCGAGGACGTCCAGCGCGGTGACCGCTTCGCCGGTGTCCAGTACCAACTGACGTTCGAGCACCTGGTAGGGGCCGTGCAACACCTCGACCCCGTTGAACACGTAGAGTTTGAAGGCCGGAGTGAGCCGCACATGACGGATCTGCACGTCGACGGACGGCACCAGCTCCTCCGTCCGCAGCTCCTCCAGCACTCCCCGCAGGGACTCGGTGTGGCGGTCGGTAATGGCGTTCAGGCGTTGCCGCAGACGCGCGTCGCTCGGGTCACCCATGACCCGCGGATACGGCAGCGGCAGGTCCCTCGCGGGCAGCAGCATACGCAGACCGATGTGCTGGGGTGAGATGGAGCCACCACGGATCCGCTCCGCCTGCAGCCGGATGTGCGCGTCCAAAGTTTCGGAGGTCAACGTGTAGACGTCCAGCGCGACTTGGGGCTGCTCGAAGGCCTCGCTGATGAGCGGGCCCAGTGTCACGCCGCCGGGCGACCGGGTCGCCTTGGCCGCCGAGGACTGGATCCGCTGCGCCTTGACCACCCGCGATCCGCTGCCCTGCCGGGACTCGATCCAGCCCTCGTCGGCCAGCTCGCGCAACGCCCGCTGGACAGTGTCCCGGGAGACCCCGAACTCCTCGGCGAGGTCGCGCTGGGACGGCAGGAAGGAGCGCAGCGGGTACCTCCCGTCCGTCATCCGGGCCCGCAGCGCATCGGCGACCTTCTGGAACTCCCTGCCGCCGCCCTCGCCGGTACCGTGCTGCCGCTCGTCCACCTGTTGACCGTACCGCTTGCCGTCCATCAGCACACCAATTCCGGCCAACCAGCCTTCCGTGTCGGCCGGCTGGTTAACCGATCAGCCGGGCCGGGGAGACCCTACTCAGCCAACCAGTCCAATTGGACTGACGATTGAGCACTTCACGGCAGGCGGAGGGGAGGTGGAGGGCATGCTTCTGCACCACACACTTGGGGGGCTCCTCAGGGTCGGCGGCGGCCTGTTCGCGCAGGAGACAGGTGGCGCGGTGGCTCTGGGGCTGCTGTTCCTGATCGGCGTGGGCATCCGTGCGCGGCACAGCGGTCTGGCGGTCGGGGGCGCGGTGGCGCTGGCGCTGCTGATGACTCAGGCCTGACCGCGCACCGCATCCAGCACGGGTTGCAGGGAGCGGACGACCAGTGTGGCGCCGGCGTCCTCCAGCAGCTTTGCCTTGGGCCGGTTACGCGCGTAGCCGAGGAACGGGACCTCGGCCCTGCGGGCGGCTTCCAGGTCCGAGGGGGTGTCGCCGATCATCAGGGCGGTCGAGGGAGCCGCGCCCACCGCGCGCAGGGCGCGGATGAGGCAGTGCGGGTCGGGCTTGAGGCGGCTGAGGTCCTCGGTACGGCCGTAGATGTGCGGCGCGAAACAGCCGGTGAGGCCCCGGTCCCCCAGGTACCTGCTGATCACCCGGGGGGAGTTGTTGGAGGTGATCGCCAGCCGGGAGCCCACGGCCGTCCAGGTGCGTATCAGCGGATCGGCGTAGGCGGTGGGCATGGCGGAGGAGGCTGCTTTGAGTTCCTCATGGGTGAGGCGTTCTTCCAACTCGGCGACCAGGTCGCTGCCGCGGTGCCGCCGGTCGACCGCGCGCAGCACGGCGTGCGGGTCCAGGGACTCGCGTTCCTGCTCGGTCAGCAGACCGTGCAGGCCCCGGCCCTCGAGCCAGTCCACCAGATCGCTCGCCACCCGTTCCGCCGAGTGCCCGGCGAAGAGCCGGCAGATCGGCCCGTCGAAGTCCCAGAGCACCACACGTGCACCTGTGATCAGTTCCCGCAGTCCATCGGTCTCGTTCCCGGTCTGAGATGTCACCGCATCAGTCTGCGTCGTATCAGAAGTCACTAGGAGAGTGTCAGGTCCGTCGTGATGGTTTCCCAGAGGGCGTCGAACCACTTCTGGGATTGCTCCACGAACGCCGCGTCCCGGCTGGCGGCATGCTGCTCGAAGGAGAAGAGGAGGGATTCGGTGCCCAGGACGTCGTACATGTCCAGGGGTCCGGTCCCGTCGTCCTCGGCGCGGCGCGTGACCATGTAGTACGCGATCAGCGCCTCCGTGCCGTTGAGGAGGTACAGCTTCACCGGCGGGGTGAAGGGCAGCGCGCGGAAGGTGACGGTCACGTCGATGCCGTGCGAGGCGCGCAGGGAGCGGAGGTTGTGCTGAAGGACGTGGCCCTGGGCGTTGCGCTGGGCGAGCCAGCGCTGGTGGACGGGGTCGTCGTCGCCGCCGCCCTCGACCGAGATCGGGAAGGCCAGGTTGATGTCCCGCGAGGGCAGCAGGATGCGGACGTCGATGGACTCGGGGTGGACGCGGCCCTCGTGGATGGCCCGGACCGGGTCGCCGAGTGCCAGCATCAGGGTCTCGGCGGTCAGGCAGGCCGCGTCGATGCGCACCCTGCGGGCCGCGAAGGCCTCCGTCAGGCGCGGAGCCAGGCCCACCATCGTCGGCTGGGGTTCGCTCCTCGTCGGGGACGGTTCCGCGATGCGGGGTGGGCTGCCCTTGCTGACGTTGGTGAGGAGGCCGTCCTCCTGGAGGGACCTCAGGGCCTGACGGACGGTCCCGCGTTCCACGCCGAACTCCTCGGCGAGTTCTGCCTGGGTGGGCAGGCGGTCGCCCGCCTTCAGATCGCCGGTGCGGATGCGTTCCCGCAGGGTGTCGGCGATCTCCTGGGCCGTGAGCCTTCTCATGCCGTTCACTGCCACGTTCTCCTGGGTCACGACCAAACGTTACAACTCAAAGCCATCTAAGGGCACTTGTTTGGAAGTTGTTTATAGCTAGCAGCCAAGTGGGGACAACTTATACAGAGTTGGCTACCAACTTAGCACTGAATGGCTTGAGTTGGCGGAGGCTTTGCCTCCTCAACGCCCGAAGGGGGAACCATCGTGCCTGCCCTCGCCCTCCTCTCCGCCCTCTTCGTCGTCGGCTTCGAGCAGATGGTCGAAGTGAAGTACGGCGCCACCGGTGTCGTCGGTCTGCTCCTGCTCACCATAGGCATCAAGGCGAAGAGCCCGGCCGTCAGCTCCGTCGGGGCGGTCGTGCTCGCACTTCTCCTGACCGGCCCCGCCATGTGAACGACCGGCGCCCGCAGGAGCCACACCCCGGGAGGCGCTCAGCTCGTGAGCACCAGCTCCGAACTGATCGTCTCCCACAACGCGTTGAACCACAGGTGCGACTGCTCGACGAACGTCGTGTCGCGCAGGCCCGCGCCCTGCTCGAAGGCGAACAGCATCGACTGGGTGCCCTCGGCGTCGTACAGCTGAAGCTGTTCGTGGTCGATCTCCTCCTCGCGCCGCCGGAGCGTGTAGTACGCGAAGAGCGCCTCCATGCCGTTGAGCAGGTACAGCTTCACCGGCGGCGTGAACGGCAGCGCACGGAAGGAGACATGCACGTCGATGCCGTGCGAGGCACGCAGGGCGAGCAGGTTGTGCTGGAGGACCTGGCCCTGGGCGTTGCGCATCGCGAGCCAGCGCTCGTGCAGCCGGTCGGCGTCGGCGGGGTCCACCGGCGCCGGGAAGGCGAGGTCGATGTCCCGGGACGGCAGCAGGACCCGGACGTCGACCTTGGCCGGTTTCAGCTGCCCTGCGTGGATCCGGCGCAGCGGCTCGCCGATGGAGAGCGTGAGGGATATCGACGTCAGGCACAGGGCGTCGATCTCGACGTGCGGGGCCGCGAAGGCGGCCGCTATGCGGGGCGCGAGGGCCACGGTGGTGGGCTGCGGCGGGGCTCCCGGGCCGGCCAGCACCCGGTCCGGGTCGGGCGCCACGGTCGCGGGGCTCCCTTTGGACACGTTGGTGAGCAGCCGCTCCGCCTGCAGGATGCGCAACGCCTGCCGGACCGCCGCGCGCTCGACACCGAACTCGTCGGCCAGCTGGGCCTGGGTGGGCATGCGCTGGCCCGGCTGCAGCGCCCCGGACCTGATCCGGGCGCGCAGCACGTCTGCCACGTCACGGTGTGTCTTCTGGGGCGGGTGTGGCCTCTTCCGCCCATTGACGGAGGCGTGTTCCGGCTCCACAACCAAACACTACAACTTCCCGCCATCTTCTGGCAGTTCAGAAGTAGGTGGTTATGAGACGCTTCCAAGTGGAGATAAGTACAGTGGAGTTGGTCGCCAACTTCAACAACATGGTCATACTTCCCGGAGGTTGGCCACCAGGGTCGAACAGTCCCGAAGGGGGGACCGAATGCCGCTCATCGCCCTCGTCATCGCCGCCCTGGCCATCGGAGTCGAGCAGTTCGTCCAGTGGAAGTTCGGCCCCATGGGCCTCGTCGCCCTCGTCGCGCTGACCATCGGGGTCAAGGCCAAGAACACCATGCTCGGGGGCATCGGAGCGGTGCTCCTCGTGATGCTGCTCGCCCAGAGCGGCTGACGCCCAGGATCCGGCTGGCCGGGCTCCCTTCCGGAGGGGAGCCGGGAGCCCGGTCAGTCTGCACAGTCACAACTGAACAGCGACAACCGAACAGCGGAACAAGCACACCGCACAGCCACAACTGAACAACAACCACAACTCAACAGCACGCTACGGATGAGTCCACCCGCCGTCGGCAGAAGGGAGCACTCAGAACAGGTCCGGGCACCAAGGCCGCCTGGACGTGCGCAGCAGGGCGTCGGCCGACCGGGCGGCGCCCGCTCGTGCTTCCTGCACCCGGCCCAGCGTCGCGAGCCGCACCGCCGACTCGTCCCCGAGCCACAACGCCGCCAGGTCGCCGACGTCCAGCGTGAGGTCGGCGCTCTGCGTGGTCGGCGCACAGGACGCACCTGCCGCAGACGCCTCGAGCCGGTACCGTCCGCCCGCGAGCCCTCCCGCGTCGACCACCTCCAGCACCAGCGAGCCCTCCCCCTCGTACGTCCGCGCCTCAAGCGCCCGTACGACGTCCAGGATCCGCACCCACAGCCAGTCGGCCTGCGTGGTGACACGGGCGGCACGCGGGTCCGGCAGATAGAGCGGCAGCAGGTCGTCCGGGGCCCGCCAGCCGGTCTTCACCTGGGTGATCCAGTCGATCGAGCAGAGGTAGTGCCACAGGGCGCGCTCGGCGGCCGGGGTCACCGCGATCAGCCAGTTCACGTCGGCGGTGTCGTGCGGCTGCTTGCCGTGCCAGTTGTCGTCGGCCTCGTAGGACACCATGCCCTCGACCTCGCCGGTGGCTGAGCGGTGGACGGCGTAGAAGGGCTCGGTCCAGGACCCGTTGTAGCGCAGGGCGCCGGTGTTGTACCGCCACCACAGCTCGCCCCGGCTGACCGCGCCGGGCTGGGCGCGGCGCAGCCGTTCGTGCAGTTCGGGGCCGAGCTTGCGGATGTCCTCGCCCTCCACGACGTCGATCCGGCCGCCGTCCTGCGGGCCCGACCAGCGGGGGTCGAGGCCGGTGCGGGGCACGTCGATGGTCCACTCGGTCGTCCAGGTGGCCAGTCCGAAGCCGTAGCGGCCGTAGATCGGGTACTCGGCGGCGATCAGAGTCGCGACGACGTCCCCGCGTTCCTTCGCCGCCGCCAGGTCCTGGGTCATCATGCGGCTGAGGAGGCCGCGGCGACGGTGCGTGGGGGTGACGGTGACATTGGATATGGCGTCGGCCGGCACGGCGGCGCCGCCCACGGCCGTGAGTTCCTGCGCGAAGGACCGGAACGTCGCGACACACCGCTCGCCGTCGAACGCACCGAGCAGTCTGCCCGGCACGAACTGGTGGCGGCGGGCCTGAAGTTGCTCTTCCGTCAGCTTCGGCTCCCGCAGGAAGCCGACGTTCAGGGCGCGATGCCAGTCCTCGAAGTCGGATTCGGTGATCGGGCGTACGGCAAGG
Organism: Streptomyces sp. F001; assembly: GCF_004187715.1. Classification (GTDB taxonomy): domain Bacteria; phylum Actinomycetota; class Actinomycetes; order Streptomycetales; family Streptomycetaceae; genus Streptomyces; species Streptomyces flavusporus. The sequence continues at coordinate 127,032 of NZ_QZWF01000003.1, forward strand.
TCGTCGCGGCTGCTCATGGGGCCACCGTAGGCGTACGCGGGTCAGGGTGTCGCGGGGATTTGACGGCGGGTGGGCGGATCAGAAGACCGCCCGAGAACCGCCCGCCTCTCCCCACCGGCCCGCGTGCCTGGGCGTCACATCAGCAGGTCGTCGACCTGCGCCTCCCCCTCACGGTAGCGGCGGGCGATCTCCGCGCTGCAGCCGTCTGCCGTCCGCTGCAGCCGCTGCCTGCGCCGGGAGACCTGCTGCTCGTAGCGCACCAGACGCCCCATCGCGGTGGTCAGCTCCAGGTCCGTCCGTGCATCCAGGGCCGACAGCTCGACCTCGGCGAGCATCTCGGCGGCCAGCCGCCGGTACTCCTCGCTGTGCGGGGTGCCCAGCGTCACATGGCGGGCGGAGGAGCGGTGCCGGGCGGGGGCGTCGGTGAGGATCTCCGAGAGCCGCTCGACGACGGACGCCTCGCCCGCCTCCAGCAGGGACTTCGGCCCGCGTCGGGCCAGCTCCGCGCGCAGGATGTCGATCCGCCCCTGAAGCAGCCGGCGTACGTAACTGAGGTCGGCCTCGTCGCGCTGGGCGTCCCGGCGCAGGATGCGTAGTTCGGGCAGGCTGAGCGCGGTCAGATCGTGCTCGGGCGGATCCGGGGGCAGCTGCGGGCTGTCGGTGCGCTGCACGGGCGGCCGGAGTGACTCTCCGCCTCCCACGTGGGTCAACGAGACAACCACAGGTGGCTGCCCGGTACTCGGTGTGCTCATGTGCCTCTACCGTCCCCTCAACCGGCTGGGGCAACATCGTGCCACCCCAAGTGGCCCGTATGAGACTTAGTGCCCCCGAACGACCCCAGATGGGGGGTTAGGGATCAAAAAGAGTGCTGGTACGGACCATCTGCGAAGCCGGATGGCGCAGACCGGCATGATGGTCGTATGCGTGCAGTGGTGCAGAGGGTGGACGGCGCGAGCGTCGTCGTGGACGGCGAGACCGTCGGGGAGATCATCGGTGAGGGGCTGTGCGTCCTGGTCGGCGTGACCCATGAGGACACCAAGGAGAAGGCGGCCCAGCTCGCTCGCAAGCTCTGGTCGATCCGGATGCTGCACGACGAGAAGTCCTGCAGCGACGTCGACGCTCCACTGCTTGTGATCAGCCAGTTCACCCTGTACGGCGATGCCCGCAAGGGGCGGCGGCCCACCTGGAACGCGGCCGCGCCCGGCGAGGTGGCCGAGCCGCTGGTCGACGAGGTGGTCGCTCAGTTGCGGGGGCTGGGGGCGACCGTGGCGACGGGGCGGTTCGGGGCGCGGATGCGGGTGTCTTTGACTAATGACGGGCCGTTTACAGTGCTGCTCGAGATGTAGGCCCCGCGTTGGTGTCGGCGTCCGGGTGGGTCGCGCAGCCCGGCGCCGACGGGGTGCCTCCCCCAGGGGGACCCCCAGCGCCCACCCGTGCCGCCCTGGGGGTCCCCCCTCTGGGGGAGGCACGACTGCCCGCGGGCTACCAGGTGCTACGGCTCGACCACGACTTCCTGCGCCGCCGCCGTCGTGTCGGCCACCAGCCGTGCGTCCACCGGGACGTTTCGCTTCACCAGGGCGAGGGCGATCGGGCCCAGTTCGTGGTGGCGTACGGACGTCGTGACGAAACCGATCTTGCGGCCGTCGGGGCCGTCGTCCGCGAGGCGCAGCTCGGTGCCGTGCGTCGGCAGGTGCACCTCGCTGCCGTCCAGGTGCAGGAAGACCAGCCGGCGCGGCGGCTTGCCCAGGTTCTGCACCCGGGCGACGGTCTCCTGGCCCCGGTAGCAGCCCTTCTGGAGGTGCACGGCAGTGCCGATCCAGCCCAGCTCGTGCGGGATCGTGCGGTGATCGGTCTCGAAGCCGAGCCGCGGCCGGTGCTGCTCGACGCGCAGCGCCTCGTACGCCAGGATCCCGGCCGGGGGACCGGCCTTCTCGGCGTACGACTCGAGGTCCGCGCGCGGCAGGAACAGATCACGCCCGTACGCCGTCTCCCGTACGACGGTGCCCTCCGGCACCTCGGCGATCGAACCGGCCGGCAGGTGCAGGACCGCGAAGTCGGCCGTCCGGTCGGCGACCTCGACCCGGTAGAAGAACTTCATCGACTCCAGGTATGCGATCAGTGCGTCCTGTGTGCCGGGTTCGATGTGCGCCCAGACGGTCTCGCCGTCGTCGACGAGATACAGCGCGTGCTCGATGTGGCCGTGCGCGGACAGGATCAGTGCCTCGGTGGCCTCGCCCACGGGCAGCTCGCTGACGTGCTGGGTGAGCAGCAGATGCAGCCAGCTCAACCGGTCCTCGCCGGACACGGCGACGACTCCGCGATGCGAGAGGTCGACGAAGCCGGTGCCGCCGGCGAGGGCACGCTGCTCGCGGAACAGGTCACCGTAGTGGGCGGCGACGCCTTCGTCCACACCCTCGGCGGGGACGGCGCCGGGCAGGGACAGCAGGGGGCTCTTCATACGCCCAAGCCTACGACTCGGTAGGTGAACTCCTCGCAGCCGAGCAGTCCTTGCACCGGCCGAAGATCGCGAAGTGCTTCATGTCGGTGTCGAAGCCGAAGCGTTCCCGCAGCTTGGCGGTGAAATCGGCGGCGATCTCCACATCGGCCTCGATGACGTTCGTGCAGTCGCGGCAGACGAGGTGGAGATGGTGATGCCGGTCGGCCAGGTGATAGGTGGGCGCGCCGTGCCCGAGATGCGCGTGGCTGACCAGCCCGAGCTCCTCCAGCAGCTCCAGCGTCCGGTAGACCGTGGAAATGTTGACCCCCGACGCCGTCTTCCGTACTTCCACGAGGATGTCGTCGGGGGTCGCGTGTTCCAGGTGATCCACGGCTTCGAGCACGAGCTGCCGCTGCGGCGTCAGCCGGTAGCCGCGCTGCCTGAGGTCACTCTTCCAGTCGGTGCTCACCACACTGGAAGTCTAGAGCCAGATGAGGAAAGGCCTACTTGAAGAAGGCGATGCCGTCGTCGGGCAGGTCGTCCGGCAGGGCCTTCGCCCAGCGCTCCACGTCCTCCGGGGTGACGACCTTCTTCAGCTGGGCCGACATGTACGGCCGCAGTTCGACCTCGGGCGTCTGCTTCTCGCCGACCCACATCAGGTCGCTCTTGACGTAGCCGTACAGCCGCTTGCCGCCGCTGTAGGGGCGGGAAGCCGCGGTGCGGGCGACCGCGTCCGTGACCAGGTCGATCTGCGGCTTCTGGTCGGCCAGCTCGCCGTACCAGATCTCGATGACGCCGTCGTCGCGGGTCATCGTGACCTCGACCTTGCGGTCGGCGTCGATCCGCCAGAAGCCGTGCTCGGACTCCAGCGGCCTGACCTTGTTGCCCTCCTGGTCCAGCACCCAGGTGTGGGACTGGTACTCGAGGAAGTCCCGGCCGTCGTGCGTGAAGGTGACCTCCTGCCCGAAGTTGCACTTCTCGGCACCAGGGAAGTCGTGCACACCCGCGCCCGCCCAGTTGCCGAGCAGGAAGGCAAGCGGGACGAGGTCCTTGTGGAGGTCGGACGGGATCTCGATCATGATCAGCTCAGAAGTCTCGTACGTCGGTAATGGCTATGGCGATGGTCAGCGCTGGCCCTGGTACAGCTTCTTCACGGCCAGGCCGGTGAAGGCGAGGACGCCGACGCAGACCAGGACCAGAAGGACTTCGAAGAAGACGATCACGGGATGCTCCTTGGTGAGCGGAGGTGCGTGGTGCACGGGGCCGGGCCCCAGCTTACGCGGGTGGGGCCCGGCGCTCTTTGTGAGGTACGCCCTCAGCCGAGCAGCTGGCTCTGCAGGACGACCGTCTGCTGGAAGGGGACGGCCGCGGCGGCGCCCTTGCGAGACTGCAGGATCACTGCGAGGACGTCACCGGCGGAGAGGTAGGCCTGGCGGACCTGCTCGTCGCCGTACGGCTTGGCCTCGACATAGACGGACTGCTGGACGTCGTCGCTGCGGGCCTTCTCCGGGAACTTCTCGTCGTACATCGTGGCGTCCGCGCCGCGCACCGTGTACCCCGGGCCGGCGAACTGTGCGAGCTCGCCCGAGAACAGCTCGTCCACGACGGCCGCGGTGTTGAACCGGAGCAGGTAGATCCGCGTGTGCGTGCCGTCCTCGGTGGTCCAGCCGCGGGCCGCGATGTGCCGCAGGCCGTGGTCGGTCAGGTCCTGCCCGAAGTCCTCCCGGTCCTCCTTCGACTGGAACTCCCCGAGGAACTCCTTCGTGGCCAGCCAGCCGTCCGCACCGCGCAGGGACTGGTCCGCCTTCGCGCCCTTCGGCGCCGGCAGGAGCAGTTCGCGCAGGTCGGCGTGGTGGATGCCGGCCGCGTTGACGTCGGCGAAGGGCTCTGGGCTGCCGGACGGCAGCGGCGGCCTGGTGATCTCCGGGTACGGCCAGCGCCCGTCCGACTCCGTGGCGAGACCGGGTACGTCCGTGCGCTCCAGCCGGGTGATGCCGTACGCCGTCGCGGCGCCGACAGTCGCGAAGACGACGACGGCGGCGGTCCAGCGCAGGACGGCCCGCAGGGCGCGGCGGTCCTTCTTCGCCGGGGGTTCAGCCGGGGGTTCAGCCGGAGCCTCTGCCGGGGCTTCTGCCGTGGGCACTGCGGGCGGCGCCTCGGGCAGCGGCGGTATGACGACCGGCTGCTCCTCCGTGGCGTGCGTCTGCTCGGTCATACGGCCTCCCCGGGGGTGTCGATGCGGTCGAGCTGGTCGGCGAGGAACGTGGCGACGGCCTTGGAGTCGAGCGGGCCGATTCCGGACGCGGTGGCGTTGACCAGCACGTCTCCCTGGTAGGCCGAGCAGATCATCCGGTCGATGCCCGATTCCTCGACTTCCGGTGTCAGAAAGCAGCGGGCGTTCTTGTGGCCCTTGATCTTCGGACCCTCGCGGAAGATGTCCAGAGCGGCGAAGACATCGTTCTGGCTCGTCGAGATCCCGCGTACGGCGTTGCGGTTCTCCATCTGCGACAGCACGACACTGACCGTGAAGGTCTTGTCGTCCGACACGGCGAACGGCTCGGCGTAGAGGTAGCTGCGCATCACCATGCCCGTGATGCGCTGCTTGTCGATCTCCTTCTCCATCTCCCGCCTCGCGGAGCGCGGCAGATCCTTGATCGACTCCTTGCGCAGGGCGGTGGCCTGACGCCCGCTGAGCTCGACGTCGGAGCCGAACTCGGCGAGATCGGGACCGGGCATGTACAGGTCGTCCTCGTACGGCAGCAGCAGGCCACGCAGCCCCGAGGCCTCCCCCTGCGCCTCCTCGTCGTCGGCGACGGTCCTGGGGAACTTCCAGGTGGGCGCACCGGGATCACGATCAGCGTCCTGAACGGTCACGACGGTGAACCCGACCCCACCGACCAGCACCCCGAGCGCCACGAGGCCCCGGCGACGACAAGCCCCGCGCCGCCACGGGCGCTTGTCCCGACCCCGGCTCGGCCAGCCCCTCGGACCCCCTCAGACGGCCTCAGCTCCAACCCCCACAGGCGTCAACGCGGGCCACCCCGGGCACCTGCTCGGCCACCGACCCGGGCGCCACCCCGGCCATCGACTCGAGCGAGCCCTCGGCAGCGGCGTCGGGCGCCGACTCGGCCCCAGCCCCAGGCACCGCCCCGACGCCGACCCGAGCAAACCCTCGGAAACGCGTCGGGCGCCGACTCGGCCCCAGCCCCAGGCACCGCCCCGACCGCCGACCGAGCAAACCCTCGGAACGACGTCAGACGCCGACTCGGCCCCAGCCCCAGGCACCGCCCCGGCCACCGGCCCGAGCAAACCCTCGGAAACGGCGTCAGACGCCGACTCGGGCACAGACCCGGGTGCCCGCTCGGCTACCGGCCCCGACGCCGACTCGCGGCCCTCCCCGGTCGCCGGCTCAGGCGTCTGTTCCCGGTTTTCCAGGTTCTCGGTCACAGCCGCCCCATCTGCCGCTTGGCCAGATCAGTGATCTCCTTCTTGGAGATCGGCTTGGTGTCGTAGATCCAGATCTCCATCGCGATGTCACCGCGCCAGGCGTGCGCCTCCGCCGAGTACAGCGGCTGGTAGCCGGACTCCTGCTCGGGAGTGTCGTGCACGTACGCCATGCCGTCGCCCGTGCCCGGGATGGGCCAGCTGCGGGTGTCGGGCTGGTCCTCCGCCCAGTAGTAGCCGCTCTCCGCCCATTCGGCGGCCGCCAGGTACTCCTCCTGCCGGTACTGCACGAGACGGATCTCGACGGTGTGCGTGCTGCCGACCTCCCACCCGGTGGCGGCCGCGCGGCGGAACTCGTCGTCGACGAGGTTGCCGAAGGCGGTGGACGGCTCCTCGAACTGGTCGGCGTAGTCGGCGAGTTCCAGCCAGCCGTCGCTGCCCGCGAGGAACTCGCTCTCCCGCGCCCCCTTCGGGCGCTCCAGCAGCAGCTCGCGCAGGTCCCCGTCGGTTCTGACGCGGCGGTCCTGCGCGGCCGACAGCGGTTCGGCCTCGCCCTTCGCCTGCCCGACCGCGGGCTGGGACAGCGGCGGCAGCGCGGTGGGCCGCCGGTCGGCCTGCACGACGTATCCGGCGCAGGTACCGGCAACGACGCCGAGGGCGGCAGCCACGGCGATCAGCAGCGCCGTACGGCCCCTTCGGCGCGGTGCCGGTGCTTCCGGAGCTTCCGGTAGTTGCGAGACTTCCAAGACGTCCCCCACAGAACGTGAAGCGCGGATTCCGTTCCGCGCTGCACAGGAGACTCATGGTCAACTCCGCGGGTTGTAGCTGCGTTGATTACGATTCGGCCATGGCGAAGAAGCTCGTGATCAAGGTGACGGCGGGGACCGATGCCCCCGAACGCTGCTCGCAGGCGTTCACGGTGGCGGCGGTGGCCGTCGCGAGTGGGGTCGACGTCTCCGTATGGCTGACCGGCGAGTCCGCGTGGTTCGCCCTGCCGGGCCGCGCGGCCGAGTTCGAGCTGCCGCACGCGGCGCCGCTGCCCGAGCTGATCGAGTCGGTCCTGGTGGGCGGCCGGCTGACGCTGTGCACCCAGTGCGCGGCCCGCCGCGACATCACGGAGAAGGACGTCATCGAGGGCGTGCGGATCGCGGGCGCGCAGGTGTTCGTGCAGGAGTCCCTCGCGGAGGACACCCAGGCGCTGGTCTACTGACCGGTCTCGGTCCACAGACAGAAGGGGTGCCCCGCCGGGTCGAACAGCACCCGCACATCGTCCTGTGGCTGGTACGCCGCGAGCGTGGCCCCCTCGGCCACGGCGCGCCGCGTCTCGCCCTCCAGGTCGTCGACCTCGACGTCCAGGTGAAGCATCATCTGCTGGTCGCCGGGGTTCCTGGTGGGCCAGACGGGCCGTACGTACCCGGGTTCGGTCTCGAAGGCCAGGGCCAGGCCCTCGGTGCCGGGCGGCGGGCCGATGAGCAGCCAGTCGGGCTCCTCGGCACGCACCTCGTAGCCGAGCAGCCGCAGATAGAAGCCGGCGAGTTCATGCGCGTCGTGCGCGTCGAGCACCACGGTGGACAGCCTCGTAGGCGACATGCACGTCTTCCTACCGCGGCCGTTTCTTGCCGTCCAGCTCGTCCCACCACTCGTCGGACTGCGGGTCGCCCGACGGGTCGTCCCACCAGCGGTCCTCCGGACCCCGGCGGTTGGCGATCATCGCGGCGACGGGTGGGATGACCATGGCGACCACGCACATGGCCACGGCGGCCGCCGTCGACCACAGGCGCACGACACCCCACGCCAGGACGAAGAGCGTGAGGCACGTTCCCATCATGGCGAAGTAGACGTGCCGCCGCCGTGCGTACATGACTCCAGGGTAGGCCCGTAACACGCCGAAGGGCCGCGGCCCAGGCGTCCAACCCGGGGGCCGCGGCCCTTCGTCTCGTACGGGGTGCCGTCAGACCGCGATCGCGACCTCCGCCAGGCCGCCCTGCTGGGCGACGACCGTGCGGTCGGCGGTGGCGCCGGGGACGAGGGCGCGGACGGTCCAGGTGCCCTCGGCCGCGTAGAAGCGGAACTGGCCCGTCGCGGAGGTGGGGACCTCCGCCGTGAACTCGCCGGTCGAGTCCAGGAGGCGGACGTAGCCGGTCACCGGCTCGCCGTCACGCGTCACCTGGCCCTGGATGGTGGTCTCACCGGGCTTGATCGTCGAGGCGTCGGGGCCGCCGGCCTTCGCTCCACACATGTCGTTTCTCCTGAAGAGGTCCAGAAAGGCCTGGAAAGGTCGGTCGGGGTTGGTTACTTGCCGGCGCCGAGCTCGATCGGCACGCCGACGAGGGAGCCGTACTCGGTCCAGGAGCCGTCGTAGTTCTTGACGTTCTCCACGCCCAGCAGCTCGTGCAGGACGAACCAGGTGAGGGCCGAGCGCTCACCGATGCGGCAGTAGGCGATGGTGTCCTTCGCCAGGTCCACCTGCTCGTCGGCGTAGAGCTCCTTGAGCTCGTCGTCCGACTTGAAGGTGCCGTCGTCGTTGGCGTTCTTCGACCACGGGATGTTGCGGGCGGTCGGGACGTGACCCGGACGCTGCGACTGCTCCTGTGGCAGGTGCGCCGGGGCGAGCAGCTTGCCGGAGAACTCGTCGGGCGAGCGGACGTCGACCAGGTTCTGCGCACCGATGGCGGCGACCACGTCGTCACGGAAGGCGCGGATGGAGGTGTCCTGCGGCTTGGCCGTGTAGGTGGTGGCCGGACGCTCCGGCACCTCCTCGACCAGCTCGCGGGCGTCCAGCTCCCACTTCTTGCGGCCGCCGTCGAGCAGCTTGACGTTCTCGTGGCCGTAGAGCTTGAAGTACCAGTAGGCGTAGGACGCGAACCAGTTGTTGTTGCCGCCGTAGAGGATCACCAGCGTGTCGTTGCCGATGCCCTTCGCCGAGAGGAGCTTCTCAAAGCCCTCCTGGTCGATGAAGTCACGGCGGACCGGGTCCTGGAGGTCCTTGGTCCAGTCGATCCGGATGGCGCCTCGGATGTGGTTCTTCTCGTAGGCGGTGGTGTCCTCGTCGACCTCGACAATGGCGATGTTCGGGTCGTCCAGGTGCTCCTGCAGCCAGTCGGCGTCTACCAGGACGTCGCTGCGGCTCATGCTCTTTCTCCTCCGGGGCAGTTGCGGCGGGACGTGCGAGTGCGAGGGTGCGCTGATGCCGGGGCCGGCGCGGCGCACGGATGCCCTGAATCAGGGCAGGGGAACGCGGAAGTCGGGGCTTCCGCTCAGAAGGTGCGACAGAGCATGGCGGCAACGCGGCACAGGTCTACTGCCCGCCGCTTCGTGAGATCCGCCTGTCGCTTCATGGCGTCGAGCTTAGGGACGGTCGGGCGGGCGTGTCACCGGTGTGTCGTATCGTGAGACACGATCGTCCGGCATGCGAGAACGAAGAAGCGCCCGGAGCGCCGTGACACGGCTCCCGGGCGCTTGTGTACGCCGCACATCTGCGGTACGGACGGGGGCGTCTCGCCTGTCGGACAGCCGGACGCCGTCCGGGCTGGTCCTACCCGGCCAGCTGCACGTTCGAACCCTGCACCGAGATCTCCACCCCGTTCGGCGCCGCCTCGACCTTGTCCAGCTGGACGCCGCCGGGGAGGTCGTCGATGGCCTGCTGGAAGTCGGTGATCTCGCGGACCGAGTCCTCGGCGAGGTCGAGGCCCGCCAGGTCCGGCAGCGAGTCGGTGCGCACCTCGACGGTGTCACCCTTGACGCTGACCGTGCTGAGCACCGACATCTGCCGGGTGCCGATCACGGGGGCGTCGACCTCCAGCCCGACCTTGATCTTGCCGTTGCCGCCGTCGGAGAGGCCCACCACGCGGGCGGTGATGCCGGGGGCGACCTCCGTGGGCTCGGACTTGGCAGCCTTGAGCAGCTCGTCGTAGGCGATGGTCGCCGTACCGGTGGCGGAGGCGGCCGTGGCGGAGCTGTAGTCGCCGGAGAACTCGACGCCCTTCATGTTCGCCGTCAGGTCGTCGATGCGGATCCGCTCACCGTCGCCCGCGGCCGCCTCGTAGTCCTTGATGCCGACCTCGACGTCGTCCAGCGTGCCGCCGGCGAGCTGGGTGAGGAACGGGAAGCCGTTGATGGACACATCCGGGGTGGCGGCCAGGTTCTCGGTGGTCTTCAGCCGGTCCGCGACCTCGCCCTCGGCAAAGTTCACGGCGAGGCGGTCGGCCGCCACGAACAGGCCGCCGAGGACCACGACGACGATCAGAAGTATTCGCAGCGCGCGCATGTTCCCCCACCTCGGCGGTCTTCAGGTCGAGGGGTCACGGTAACCCGGCCGGGAAGGCCCACCGCGGAATTGTCGATCACCTGTGACAACAGGCCGTGCCTCAGACCAGCGCCCGCCCCAGCACCCACACCACCGGTGCCGCCACGCTCAGCGGCAGGGCGACGCCCGCCGTGAAGTGGACGAACCGGGACGGGTAGTCGTAGCTCGCGACCCGGTGGCCGATCAGCGCGCAGGCCGCGGCCGCCGCGCCCAGCAGCGCGCCCCCCGTTCCCACGTCGGTCATGCTGCCCACCGCGATACCCGCACCGGCCGCGGCGAGCAGCGCGACGACCACGGAGGCCGGCGTGGGCAGCGGCAGCGCGCGAGCGAGAACCGCCACGGCCACCGCGGCGGCCCCGACCATGACCGCGTCCGGCTCGGCGGCGAGGTAGCCGCCCGCCACGATGGCCAGTGCGGCCGAGACGACCGTCGCCATCAGGCCGTACATCCGTGTGTCGGGGTCGGCGTGCGAGCGCAGTTGCAGGACCAGTGTCAGCAGGACCCAGACGCCGAGGGTGCCCAGGATCGCGGCGGGCCCCTGATCGCGGCCCGCGACGAGCAGCGCCGCGTCGGCGGTCAGCGCGCCCGCGAACGCCAGCGCGATGCCCTGCCGGGCCGGCCACATGCCGTTCAGCCGGAACCAGCCCGCGGCGGTGACCGCCTGCAGGACGACGAGCGGTACGAGCAGGGCGTACTCGCCGAGCGCCGCCGTGCCGGACAGCAGCAGGCCGAGCAGCGCGGTGAGCGCGGCGGGCTGCATGCCGGGCTCGATGATCGGGGAGCGGCCTTCGAGGCGGGCGCGCTGGGCGTCGGTGATGCGGGCATTCCCGGCGATGGTGGCGGGGCCGTAGGCAGGGCCCGTGGAGTCGGCGGCGGGGGGCGCGGGTGTCGGTTCGGGCGGCGTGGGCCGGTCCGGCCGGTCCCACCCGGCGTTCGCACTCTGCGGGGGCAGGTACTGGCCGGTGGTCCCGTAGGCGGGCGACTGCGGCGGCAGGTACGCCGTCTCGGCCGGGTCGACGGCGGCGACCGGCGGGTGCACGTCCGTCTCCCAGGTCTGCCCCTGCCACTGCTGCGTGTACTGCTGGGCGGCCTGCGGATCGTCGTACGACTGCGGGTGCCCGGGCCATGCCTGGGGGGCCTGGGGCTGCGATGCCTGCTGCTGGTACGGGTCGTAGCCCTCGTACCGGCCGTCGGAGGACCCGTCGTAGGAGTTCTCGTACGGACCTTGATACGGCTGGTTGTTCATCGGTGTGGTCACCCTCCTGCGAACGGCGGGAGCACCTCGACCGTGCCGCCCTCGGCCAGCCGTACCGTCTCATGCCCGCGGGTGCCCACGGGGTCACCGTCGACGAGGAAGGAGCATCGCTGCAGAACGCGCGTCAGTTCACCGGGGTGTCGTTCGCGCACGGCGTCGAGCGCCTCGGCGAGCGTGGCCGCGTCGTACGGCTCCTCGGCGATCCCGGCCGCGGCCTTCGCGGCGGCCCAGTAGCGCACCGTGACCTTTGCCATCTCGTTCCTCTGGTCCATTCGGCGGTGAACACCGCCAGGCTCACTAGTCGGATTAGCTATCTGTAGCGGTCCTGTGGCAGACTGTCACGCGCACGCCCGGCGCCCAGGCGACGTCGGGCACCCTCCTCGGTCGGAGCATACGTCCTGGCCGACCAGCGTCCGGAGGGACGTGCCACGCGGGCTGACGGCTCCTGCCGTTCAGTACCAGGGCACGAAGGCGATTGGCTCACATCCCTGAGCAACACTGGGGATCACTAGGCCAGTCAGAGACGCTAGCCCGCCCTGCTGACAGCCCAGTCCCCGATACGGGCGAGGAGTTCGTCGGCGGCCGCGTGCTCGGCGTGGCCCATGCCGGGCTCCAGCCAGAGTTCGCCATGGTCGCCGGCGGCCGCGGCTAGCATGTGGGGGTGGTCGACGGGGAAGTAGCCGTCGCGGTCGCCGTGCACGATGAGCAGCGGGGTCGGTGCTATCCGGGGAACCGCCTCGACCGGGGACAGCGGGACCGGGTTCCAGTCCCGGTGGTGGATGCGCGTACGGAAGCCGTAGCGGCCGACCAGCCGGCCCGCGGGGCGGGTCACCAGCCAGTGCACGCGCCGCATGGGCGCCGTGCCCCGGTAGTACCAGCGGGCCGGCGCGCTCACCGACACCACCGCGTCCGTGCGCCCCTCGCGCTCCCCGCCGTGCAGCGCCGCGTGCCGCAGCACCACCGAGCCGCCCATGGAGAAGCCGACGGTCACCACGCGCGCGTGCCCGAGCCGGCGCGCCCAGGTCACCGCGGCCGCCAGGTCGAGCACCTCACGGTCGCCGACGGTCGACCGTCCGCCCGACGCCCCGTGCCCCCGGAAGGAGAAAGTGACGACGGCGCCGTACCGGGCGAGGGCCCGCGCCACCCGTCGGACGTGCGGCCGGTCCGCGTCCCCGGTGAAACCGTGCGCGACGACGAACACCGGATGGCCGAACGGGGCCGTAAAGGTTTCGTATACGACGTCACCCGGGTCGTATACGGCGTCGATCGTCACACCGTCGGCGGTGCGCAGAAACGTCCGCAATGGTGCGGGTCTGCTCACCCCCGGCGTCTCATACTTCGGACGAACGGTGCTGGATCGTGCCACATGACCTGCCGGACCGTTGCTCATGTGGGCTATTCTGCTGGGCAGAGGACTCGGGCAGCGTAGCCCCCGGGTCCTTTTGTGCTTTCGGAAGCGTTGTATACGAAGCGGAAAACCGCAGGTGTACGGGGCCCCGGGATCGCAGCGCAGTACCGCAAACGTCCTCGCAGGGACCGAGGAGGAACCAGACGTATGAGTTCTCTGCTGCTCCTGACCAACGCTCTCCAGCCGTCGACGGAGGTGCTGCCCGCGCTCGGCCTGTTGCTGCACAACGTGCGCGTGGCTCCGGCGGAAGGGCCCGCCCTCGTCGACACCCCGGGTGCCGACGTCATCCTGATCGACGGCCGCCGTGACCTGCCGCAGGTGCGCAGCCTCTGCCAGCTGCTCCGTTCCACGGGCCCCGGCTGTCCCCTCATCCTCGTCGTGACGGAGGGCGGGCTCGCCGCCGTCACCGCGGACTGGGGCATCGACGACGTGCTCCTCGACACCGCCGGCCCGGCCGAGGTCGAGGCACGGCTCCGGCTCGCCATGGGCAGGCAGCAGATCGTCAACGACGACTCTCCGATGGAGATCCGCAACGGTGACCTGTCGGTGGACGAGGCGACCTACTCGGCCAAGCTCAAGGGCCGCGTCCTCGACCTCACCTTCAAGGAGTTCGAGCTCCTGAAGTACCTCGCGCAGCACCCCGGCCGGGTCTTCACCCGCGCCCAGCTGCTGCAGGAGGTCTGGGGCTACGACTACTTCGGCGGTACGCGCACGGTCGACGTCCACGTACGACGGCTGCGCGCCAAGCTCGGACCCGAGCACGAGTCGCTGATCGGGACCGTCCGGAACGTCGGTTATCGATTCGTTACGCCGGAGAAGGTGGACCGCGCCGCGGAGGAGGCGAAGGCCAAGGCGGCCCGGCCAAAGCCGGAGGATGCGGACGAGACAGCCCCGTTGAGCGCCGCCGAGGTCCCGGCCGACCTCTAGCAGGCGCGCGAACGGCTCGGGCCGGGCGCGGGGACGCCCTTGTACGCCCTGCCCAGAGCCGGTCCATCCGCGTAGACTCCGCGCGTGGCCAAGGTGACTCGGGACGACGTAGCACGACTGGCGGGAACGTCCACCGCCGTAGTCAGCTATGTCATCAACAACGGACCCCGGCCGGTCGCCCCGGCCACGCGCGAGCGCGTCCTCGCCGCCATCAAGGAGCTGGGGTACCGGCCCGACCGGGTCGCCCAGGCGATGGCCTCCCGGCGCACGGACCTCATAGGCCTGATCATCCCGGACGCCCGCCAGCCCTTCTTCGGGGAGATGGCGCACGCGGTCGAGCAGGCCGCGTCCGAGCGCGGGAAGATGGTGCTCGTCGGCAACACCGACTACGTCGGCGAACGCGAGGTCCACTACCTGCGCGCCTTCCTCGGCATGCGGGTGTCGGGGCTGATCCTCGTCAGCCACGCCCTCAACGACCTGGCGGCTGCCGAGATCGACGCCTGGGACGCCCGGGTCGTCCTGCTGCACGAGCGGCCCGAGGCCATCGACGACGTCGCCGTCGTCACGGACGACCTGGGCGGCGCCCAGCTTGCCGTACGCCACCTCCTGGAGCACGGCTACGAGTACGTCGCCTGTATGGGCGGCACCGCCGAGACCCCCGCGGTCGGCGACCCCGTCTCCGACCACGTCGAGGGCTGGCGGCGCGCGATGGACGAGGCCGGGATCTCCACCGAGGGACGGCTCTTCGAAGCGCCGTACAACCGCTACGACGCGTACCACATCGCCCTGGACATCCTCTCCGGGCCGAACCGTCCGCCCGCGATCTTCTGCTCCACCGACGACCAGGCGATCGGCCTGCTGCGCGCCGCCCGCGAGCTGCGCATCGACGTGCCGGGCGAGCTGGGCGTCATCGGCTTCGACGACATCAAGGAGGCGGCCCTCGCCGACCCGCCCATGACCACGATCGCCTCGGACCGCTCGGCCATGGCGCGGGCGGCGGTGGACCTGGTCCTGGACGACGGCCTACGGGTGGCGGGTTCGCGGCGCGAGCGGCTGAAGGTGTTCCCGTCGCGGCTGGTGGTGCGCCGGTCGTGCGGGTGTGAATGAGCTTCCGGAGGTCTCTCTGAGAGATCTCTGAGAGACCTCGCTGAGCTGCGAGAGCCCTCTTTATATCGGGCATACGCGGTTCTGTCGGGCTTCTCAGGGAGCACTCAGGGAGCTCTCATCGTCACGCGGCAGGCTCATGGACATGACCGAGAGCCTTCGCCCCAGCGGCGAGTACGAGAACCCGTACCAGGGCAACCAGCAGTACGCCTCCGCTCCCGTGGACCCCGAGTGGCCTCCGCCGCCCGCGTACGAGCCGACGGCGCTCCTGAGCGAGCCCGTCGCCGCCCCGCCGAAGCAGGTCAGGCGCACCCGCGGCCCCGTCGCGCTGCTCGCCGCCGTGGCGATCGTCGCCGCGGCCATCGGCGGCGGCACGGCGTACGGCATCCAGGAGCTGACCGGCGGTTCCGACACCGTGGCCGCCAGCAGCACCAGCACCAATGTCGTGCCGGCCGGCCAGAAGGGCACGGTCGCCGGGGTCGCCAAGGCGGTCAGCCCGAGCATCGTCGAGATCAACGCCACCTCGAACGCCGGATCCTCCACCGGCTCCGGCGTGATCATCACCGGCGACGGCGAGATCATCACCAACAACCACGTCGTCTCCGGCGCCTCCCAGGTCGAGGTGACCACCAGCGACGGCAAGGAGTACACCGCCCAGGTCGTCGGCACCGACAGCAGCAAGGACCTCGCCCTGATCAAGCTGGAGGACGCCTCCGGCCTGACCGCGGCGACCCTCGGCAACTCCGACGGTGTGCAGGTCGGCGACGAGGTCGTGGCGATCGGCTCGCCCGAGGGCCTGACCGGCACGGTGACCAGCGGCATCGTCTCGGCGCTTGACCGGGATGTGACCGTCTCGACGGACGAGGGTCAGCAGCAACAGCAGGGTGGCGGGGGCTGGCCGTTCGAGTTCGGCGGCCAGGAGTTCAACGGCGACACCGGCTCGTCGACCACGACGTACAAGGCGATCCAGACCGACGCCTCGCTGAACCCCGGCAACTCCGGCGGCGCGCTGATCGACATGAACGGCAACATCATCGGCATCAACTCCGCCATGTACTCGGCGGCGGGCTCCTCCTCCGACGCGGGCAGCGTCGGCCTCGGCTTCGCCATCCCGATCAACACCGTCAAGTCCGACCTGGCCACGCTGCGGGCGGGCTCCACCGACTAGGAGTACGACATGATCAAGCAGGTTTCGCACAACGTGACCGGTGTCGGCGCGGCCGACCTCGCCCTGGCCTTCGGCGTGGCGTACGAACTGCACGCGCCGACGGCACCGACCCGGGCGCCGGAGGTGGCGGCCCCGCAGATGATGGGCCTGCGTGGCACGACCGCCCGCCCGCACCGCCGCAAGGTGCCGCTGAACCGGCTCACGGCGATACGCGGCTGATCTCACCCGACCCTGTTCTTTACGCGGCGGCCGGGAAGCATGCGAGGCTGAATGCGTCGAGCATCCCCAGTCGTCCCACCGCACCCGAGGAATCCAACGCCCATGAGCCCCGCCGACGGCGACCGTGACCCCCAGCGCATCCTCATCGTCGACGACGAGCCGGCGGTGCGCGAAGCACTCCAGCGCAGCCTCGCCTTCGAGGGCTACGACACTCAGGTCGCGGTCGACGGCGCCGATGCCCTGGAGAAGGCCACCGCCTACCGGCCCGACCTGGTGGTCCTCGACATCCAGATGCCCCGCATGGACGGCCTGACCGCCGCCCGCCGCATCCGCGGGGCCGGTGACACGACGCCCATCCTGATGCTGACGGCTCGCGACACGGTCGGCGACCGGGTCACGGGGCTGGATGCCGGGGCGGACGACTACCTGGTCAAGCCCTTCGAACTGGACGAACTCTTCGCCCGTATCCGCGCGCTGCTGCGGCGCAGCTCGTACGCGGCGGCGGTGGGGGCCGGGACGCCCGAGGACGAGGCGTTGACCTTCGCCGACCTGCGCATGGACCTCGCGACGCGGGAGGTGACGCGGGGCGGGCGGCCGGTGGAGCTGACCCGCACCGAGTTCACGCTCCTGGAGATGTTCATGGCCCACCCCCGCCAGGTCCTCACGCGTGAGCAGATCCTCAAGGCGGTGTGGGGCTTCGACTTCGAACCGTCGTCGAACTCGCTGGACGTGTACGTGATGTACCTGCGCCGCAAGACGGAGGCGGGAGGCGAGCCGCGGCTCGTGCACACGGTGCGTGGGGTGGGCTATGTGCTGCGGCAGGGCGGCGCGGAGTGAGGAAGGCGGTACGGCGGCTGCGGTCACTGCCGATTCGCTCGCGGCTGGCTCTGCTGGTGGCGACCGCAGTGGCGGTGGCGGTGGCGGCGGCGTCCGCCGCGTGCTGGTTCATCACGCGGGCGCAGCTGAACTCGCAGTTCGACACGACGTTGCGGCATACGCAGGTCGACGGCCGCTATCTGCGCAGCATGCTCGACGCCTGCACCTCCGACGGCACCGCGACCGTCGGGTCGCTGCCCGGCTACAGCGTGCAGATCGTGACGGCCGACGGCTCCACCTGCCGGCCGTCCTCGGACGCCGAACTGCCCGTCATCGCCGAGGACGTGGCGGTCGCGGCGGGCGAGCAGCGTGCCGCCCTGCACACCGTCACCGACAGCAAGGGCGTGGAGCGGCGCGTCTACACCTACGTCCCCGGTCCTGGCCCGGCCACCATCGGCCTGGAACGCTATGCGGTCTCGCTGGCCCAGCCCACGAGCACGGTCGACAAGCCGCTGACGACGCTGGCGTGGGTGCTGCTCATCGTGTCCGGCATCGGCGTCGTCGGCGCCGGAGCCGCGGGCCTGTGGATCGCCCGGACGGGCCTGCGCCCCGTCGACAAGCTCACCGAGGCCGTCGAGCACGTCGCCCGCACCGAGGACCTGACCATCCGTATCCCGGTGGAGGACGACAGCGAGGACGAGGTCGCCCGCCTCTCCCGCTCCTTCAACTCGATGACATCGGCCCTGGCCAGCTCCCGCGACCTCCAGCAGCAGCTGATCGCGGACGCCGGCCACGAACTCCGCACGCCCCTCACTTCACTCCGTACGAACATCGAACTCCTCACCCGCAGCGAGGAGACCGGCCGCCCGATCCCGGAGGCGGACCGCAAGGCGCTGCTCGCCTCGGTGAAGGCGCAGATGACGGAACTGGCCGCGCTGATCGGCGACTTGCAGGAACTGTCCCGTTCGGAGGGCCAGCGGGGCGAGCGCGTTCAGGTGCTGTCGCTGGAGGAGACGGTGGAGTCGGCCCTGCGCAGGGCCCGTCTTCGCGGCCCGGAACTGACGATCACGGCGGACCTGGAGCCCTGGTACGTACGGGCGGAACCGGCGGCTCTGGAGCGTGCGGTGGTCAACATCCTGGACAACGCGGTGAAGTTCAGCCCGGAGGGCGGAACGATCGAGGTGCAGCTGGTGAACGGCGTCCTCACGGTCCGCGACCACGGCCCCGGTATCGCCGAGGATGAACTCCCCCACGTCTTCGACCGCTTCTGGCGCTCGCCGAGCGCGCGCGCCCTGCCGGGTTCGGGCCTCGGCCTGTCGATCGTCGCCCGCACCGTGCAACAGGCCGGCGGCGAGGTCACCCTGGCTCGCGCGGAGGGCAGCGGCACGGTGGCGACGGTGCGGCTGCCGGGGGCGGCCACTCCTCCGCCGGAGGTGCCGTGACCGCCTGCTCCGGCAAGGCCGACCACCCGTACTCAAGGGGTGGAACTCGTGGGTCAGTCGGTGTTCGTGCCGGCGACCAGTTCAAGGGACCGCAGACGGTCTTTCAGAGCGTAGACGGGCGTGACGAGCATCAGTTCCTGCGCACCCGTGGTGTCGACGAGTTCCGTGAGGCGCCGCACGACCGTCTCGGGGGTGCCGTACGCCTGGTGGGCTCGGAAGCCGGACAGGCTGCGCAGTTCCTCGTCCGTGAAGGGGTGTTCAGCCGCCTGCGCGGGCGGAGGGAACGGGATGTCGCCTCTCCCTTTGAGGAGCCCGGCTTTGACGACGTTCATCGGGCCGGCGAGCCACGTCGCCTCTTGCTCGGTCGGGGCGCACACGGTCTCCACGCAGAGCAGGATGCGCGGGCTCGGGCACCAGCGCGACGGCGCGAAGTGGGCGCGGTAGTGGTCGATCGCGGCAGCGGTGTTGTCGGGGCGGATGTGGTGGGCGATGGCAACCGGCAGGCCGATCCGCGCGGCGAGGGCGGCGCCGGACGTGCTGGAGGCCAGTAGCCACGGTTCGGGCAGCTCGCCCAGTGCTGCTACGTCGTCGTCGAGAAGGAATCGGAGGGTGGCCGCCACGTCGTCCTGGTACTCGTCGTCAGTGGTCGGCCCCGCACCACGCCGCAGTGCACGAGCCGTCGGCTCGTCCAGCGTGCCGGGGCCGCGGCCGATCCCGAGGTCGATGCGGTCGGGATGCAGCGCCGCGAGCGTACCGAACTGCTCGGCCAGGATGATCGGCGCGTGGTTGGGGGCGAGGACACCGCCGGAACCCAGCCGGATGGACGAGGTCGACGCGGCGGCGTGGGCGATCAGCACGACGGGAGGGAACGCGCCGATAGCGGGCGAGTGATGATGCTCGGCGTACCAGAGCCTGCGGTAACCCAGTTCCTCGACCCGCCGGGCGAACTCGGTCGTGTCGCGCAGGGTGTCAGCGGCGCGTGTACCGCTCTGAACCATCGCGACTTCCAGTACGGAAAGCGGCACAGACATCATGTGATCAGTATGGCGGCCGGGGAAACTCGCCCTCGGCATAGTAGGCCCGGATCAGCGATATCTCGGCGACACGTCGACCGTCGGCCAGGGCTTGCTCCGCCGCTTTCCGTGAGCCGAACTCCTGGTGTTCCCGGCGGTGTTTCTCGAACTGCTCCATCGTCAGCTCGTTGTCGAGGAACGGAAGGGAGCCGCTGTCGCGGACCATCGTGATGACGAGGTAGTCCTGGGTGGCGGCGTCGATGTATGCGTAACGCTCGGCGGTGTATCCGGAGTCGGGCGGCACCGGTGCGGGGGAACCGGACCATTGCCGGGCTTCCAGCGCGGAGCGCCAGCTGTGGGCCACGTCCTCAAGACTTCCGCCGAACGAGACGTACCGGGCCTTTTGCCACTGGCAGTGCATCGGTCCGGGGTCGGCGCCTTCGAATTCCCCGATGCGGAAGCAGCGGTCCAGGGCCGCGTCACCGAGCAGCTGCGGACGGCCGGGCAGGGCACGGAGCACATCGTCCAGACGGCGGTCGACCTCCGCCTTCGCAGTGATGCTCGCGGCGGACACCTCGTCCGAGTTCGCCTGGGCAGGCCACGTCGATGAGTGGTAGTACCAGCCCCCGGCCGCGACGGCCAGGGTGACTCCCGCGACCACGAGTAGCCGTTGCCACCTTGATGATCCCGCCTCTGCCATGCGGAGATGCTGTCAACCGTAGGTCACAACGCCGTCACGGCGCTGTCCTTCGGGCGAAGCACCGTTACGCCTCGTCCCAGCGGAACAGGCGGCCGGCGATCAGGGTCAGGACCGCGGCGAAGGCGAGCAGGCCCGCCATGACGGGGAGGGCCGTGGACCAGCCTTCGCCCCGGGACAGTACGCCCTGCATCGCCTCGGCGAGATGCTTGAGCGGCAGGAACTCCGACACCGTACGAACCCACTGCGGTGCGGAGTCGAGCGGGAAGAAGGCGCCGGAGAGGAAGGCCATCGGGAGGATGACGATCTGGGCCATCCCGTTGGCGGCCTCCTCGGACTTGGCCCAGGCGCCGACGACCAGCCCGATGGACATGAAGGCCAGCGTGCCGCTCAGGATCAGCGGGAAGGACAGCCACCAGTAGCCGGTCAGTCGCAGCCCGAAGTAGGGCAGGGTGGCCACTCCGAGGAAGATCGCGGTCTGTGCCAGAGCCAGCGCCAGATTCACGCCGACACGGGCGCCGATCACCGAGCCGGCGTTGACGGGCGCCAGCCACAGTCGGCGCAGGATGCGTTTCTTGCGCCAGTTGACCAGGTTGAGCGCGGTGCCGAACACCGCACCCATCGCCACCGCCCAGCCGAGCAGGCCGGGGGTGAGGAACTGGATCGGCTTGGTCGACTCGTCCTCGACCTGCCCGGACGACAGCGTGAAGGCGGGCGGCCGGCCGGTCGCGGCCTGGTTGGCCTGCTGGACGATCGACTCCAGGATGCCTTGCACGTTCCCCGCCCGTACGAGGTCGGCCGCCGAGAAGCGCAGTTCGACTTCTCCCCCGGTCTGGGTGACCGCCGCGTCGGCGTCGCCCTTGCGAACCTTCTCCAGGGCGTCGGCGCGGGCCGCCGCGGAGCCGTCCGTCTTCTCGATCCGCAGCACGTCACGGAGCTGTTCGCGTTCCTTGTCGGGCATCTCGTCCAGGACGGCGACATCGCCGACCTGGATCACCTTCGACTCGGAGACGCCGGCGTCCTTGAGGAGGGTGCCGAGCAACAGCAGGAACATCAGGGGGAAGATCAGCATGAAGAAGACCGCTGTCCGGTCGCGCAGCAGGCCCAGCGTCATCGCCTTGGTGAGGCTGCGGAAGGACTGAATCCCCGTACCCGTCCTCACTCGCGGTACTCCCGTCCGGTCAGCTGGAGAAAGACGTCCTCCAGAGAGTCCGCCCCCAGCTCGCTTATCAAGTCGCTGGGCGGCCCGACCCGCAGGACTCTGCCGTGGTCCATCACCGCGACCCGGTCGCACAGCGTCTCGGCCTCGTCCATGTAGTGGGTGGTCAGGACGACGGTGCGGCCGTCGGCGTTGATGTCACGCAGGAGATCCCACAGATTCCGGCGAGCCTGCGGGTCGAGACCGGTGGTCGGCTCGTCGAGGAAGACCAGCTCCGGGTCGTGGACGAGCGCGCAGGCGATGGAGAGCCGTTGCGCCTGGCCGCCGGAGAGCTTGTCCTCGCGCACGCCGGCCTTCTCGGTCAGGCCGAACTTCTCCAGCATCGCGTCGGCGCGTTCCCCCGGGACGCCGTAGAGCGAGGCGAAGGTGTGGATCTGTTCACGGGCGGTGAGCTTCTCGAAGAAGGCGGAGGACTGGAGTTGGACGCCGATCCGGGGCAACAGGGCCTTGTTGCGCGGCCAGGACATCTCACCGAGCAGGGTGACGGTGCCCTCGTCGGGCTCGCGCAGTCCCTCGATGATCTCCAAGGTGGTGGTCTTGCCCGCGCCGTTCGGCCCGAGAATGCCGTAGAACTCGCCGCTCTTGACCTCGAACGAAACCCCGTCGACAGCCTGTACATCCCCGTACCGCTTGCGCAGTCCTTCGACTGTGATCGCAGCAGTTGCCATAACGATCGACGTTATCCCGGAACAATCGGCTCCGGCGACGCCGTGACCGATCTCGCCCCGAGCCCGGCAACGGTGCTCGCGCCGTCCGGCAGTCCGGCGGCCAGGTCACCCCGGCCCGGGCGGAGAGCGGCGGCACGAGCGCGACGATCCGGTTGCCGCGCGCGCTCGCTCCCCCGCCGGAACCGCCCTGACAGGACGACCCCGGGTCCGGGCAGGGCGGTCGCTTTCGTGGACCCCAGTACCTGCGCGAAGTAGGCGGGTAGCGCTCTCGGGGCGGCAACCTTTCCGTGCGGGGCGGCGACTGATCGTCGGACCATTCACCCGCACGGAACGGATCGCCGTATGAGTGAGCAGCACAGCAAGGCCCGTCACCGCAGAAGCCGGAAGGCCCTGGCGATCGGTGTCCCTCTCGCCCTGACCGCAGCCGGCACCCTCGCCTACGGCACGGACCTCGGCCTCTTCGGCGAGGACGCCCAGCGAACGGCGTCCGCCGCCACCCCCGCCTGGGCCACCGCCACCGCCGACGGCTTCGCGTCCGTCAACGCGCTCGGGCAGAACGGCACTTACGGCGGCCGGGACGGTCAGATCGTGACCGTGAAGACGCAGGCCGACCTGGAGAAGTACGCGACGGCTGCCGAGCCGTACGTCATCGTCGTCGCCGGCACCATCACCATGAATCCCGTCGGGAAGGAGATCAAGGTCGCCTCCGACAAGACCATCGTCGGCTCCGGCACCTCCGGGCAGATCGTCGGCGGCGGGTTCTTCCTCGGCACCGGCGTTCACAACGTGATCATCCGGAACCTGACGATCCGGGACTCGTACCAGGGCGTCTGGAACGACAAGGACCATGACTTCGACGCCGTCCAGATGGACGGCGCGCATCACGTCTGGATCGATCACAACGATCTGCGGCACATGGCCGACGGTCTCATCGACGTCCGCAAGGACAGCACCGATGTCACCGTCTCCTGGAACAGGCTGAGCGACAACAACAAGACCTTCGGCATCGGCTGGACCGAGAACGTCAAGACCGACATCACGATCCACCACAACTGGATCCGCGAGACCGAGCAGCGCAACCCGTCCACCGACAACGCCGCCCATGCCCACCTCTACAACAACTTCCTCGAGGACGTCCCGAACACGGACATCAACTCCTCGTACGGCAACTACTCGCGCGGCGGCACGAAGATGGTCCTGGAGAACAGCTACTTCCAGGGCATGAAGAACCCGGTCATCAAGGACAGCACCGCGGCCCTGGTGCAGCGCGGCAACGTCTTCTCCGGCACCTCGGGCCGTAACGAGAGCGGTGGCACGGCCTTCGACCCGAAGACGTACTACCCCTACACGCCGGACAAGGCGGCGGACGTGCCGTCGCTGCTCAGGTCCGGGGCCGGGCCCAGCGGTTCGATCGGTACGACGAGCACCGCCAAGGCGGCTGCCGCCACAACCCTCACCGTCGCCAAGGGCGGCTCCGGACAGTACCGGACCGTCCAGGCCGCCGTGAACGCCGTGCCCGCGAACAACGCCTCCCGCGTCGTCATCGCCGTCCAGCCGGGCACGTACCGCGAGACGGTCAAGGTGCCGTCGAACAAGCCGCACGTCACCATCCAGGGAACCGGCGGCAGCCGTAAGGACACGGTGATCGTCCACAACAACGCGGCGGGCACCCCCAAGCCGGACGGCTCGGGCAACTACGGCACGTCCGGCAGCGCCACCGTCGCCGTCGAGGCCGACGACTTCCAGGCCCGCAACCTCACCGTCTCCAACGACTTCGACGAGGCCGCCAACCAGTCGCTCTCCGGTCACCAGGCCGTCGCCCTGCGCACCGCCGCCGACAAAGTTCTGCTGGACGGCGTCATCGTCACGGGCGACCAGGACACCCTGCTCCTGGACACGCCGGCCAAGGACAGGCTCGGCCGCGTCTACATGACCAACTCCTACGTCACCGGCAACGTCGACTTCATCTTCGGCCGCGCCACCGCCGTGATCAACAAGTCCGTCATCACGCTCAAGAAGCGCTGGGACGACACCTCGCTCGGCTACGTCACCGCTCCCAGCACGCCCGCGAACCGCAAGGGCATCCTGATCGCCAACTCCACTGTGAACGGCGACGTGTCGGCCGGCAGCTTCTACCTCGGCCGCCCCTGGCACGCCGGCGGGGACGCCTCCCTCGACCCGCAGACCACGGTCCGCAACACCAGCCTCAGCGCCGCGGTCAAGTCCACTCCCTGGACCGACATGAGCGGCTTCTCCTGGAAGGACGACCGCTTCGCCGAGTACAGGAACACGGGACCGGGCGCGGGCTCGGCAAGCAGCAACCGGCCTCAGCTGACCGACGCCCAGGCTTCCGGCCAGGAGATCGGTGACTGGCTGGGCGACTGGACGCCGACTGCTTCCTGACCCCTCCGGCTCCCTTCCCTACCGGCCGGCCCCGGCCCCGATCGCAGAGGCAGTCGATCCTGGCCGGGGCTGCGCTCACACACCAGCCGCCATTACGGGCCGAACGCCAGCCCCTCCCCCGCGAGCCGCACCCTGATCCCGTCCTCCTCCACCCGTACGTCCCGCAGGCGCAGCTCGCCCTGCGGCAGCTCCGGCAGCCGGAAGCCGAGGGAGAGCCGGTCGGCGAGGACCGGGCGGGTCAGCCGGGAAAGGGCGTCGAGGAGGGCCGTGTCGAAGCCGAGGCGGTCCAGTACCTCGGGGTGGGCCAGGGCCAGGTCGAGGAGGTTGATCCGCATGGCCTGGTGGACGAAGCGCTCGGAACCGGTCAGCTCGGCGAGCCGGTCGGCGTTGCTCAGGGCCTCGCGGACCGTCGCCTCGGGCACCCCCATGCGCTGTACGACGGACGGCACCGTCAGCAGCGCCCGTACCTTGCGGGTCTCGCGGGCGAGGTCGGCGGCCGACTTGGGCGTCAGGTGCAGGCCCTCGGAGGCGCGGGCACCGGGCCGGTACGTCGCCAGGTCCCCGATGTCCAGGCGTATTCCGCCGATCTGCGTGTCGATGCCCTGGTCGCCGTCGCGCCCGATGCGGACGTCGGCCCGCAGCCGCAGATCGTGCCCGGCGACCGGCAGCGTGCCGCGCGCCGAGACACGGTCGCGGCCGGCACCCGTGAACATCACCTGGGACGCGCCGAGTTCACGGTTCAGGTCGGCGAAGGAGAGCAGGACGTCGCCGTTCAGCTCGGGAACCCGGGCCCCGCGTACGGAGGTCGGCCCGTCGCCGTCGAGCCGTATGTCGTGTGCCGTGGCCGACACCGCGGCCAGCGTGACCCGGTCGGCCGCCACGTCCGGGACGGTCACCTTCACCGAGTCCAGGCGGCCGTCGACGAGCTGGGGCAGGAAGGGGAAGCCGCCGATCTCCACCTCGGGTGCCGCGGTGAGGCCCATGCGGTCCTTGAGGGCGTCCGCAGCGCGGCGCTCGGCGTAGAGCAGGGCCCAGCGGTCGGCGAGGGTGAGGAAGACGGCGAGGACCGCCAGCCCGACCACCGCCTTCAGCGCGAACGGCAGACCCGCGAGGCGGCCCCGCCGGCGTCGCCGGCCGTTACGGCGGTGGTTGGGCGGGGCCCACTCCTCGTCCTCCTTATGGGAGGGGTCATCCCCGGAGGGGTCTTCTTCGAGGAACTCCTCGAGAGGGCCGTCATCCAGAGCACCGAGCTCTTCGTACGGGTTGAAGCGGGAATGCGTCGCTATGTGGTGGGGGGTACGCATCGATCCATCCGAACATGCGTACCGACCCCACCCGCAACCTCTTCCGGCGGTGTGCGACCTAGCTCACGATCGTGATCCGGTTCGCCGCCGGGGGCGAAATCGGGTCCGTGGCCGAGGAGTTGGCCGTCAGATACTGCTCGAGCACCGCCAGGTCGTCCGCGCCGACCAGGTCGTTCGTGCCCTGGCCCAGCGTGGGGATGCCGTCGCCACCGCCCGCGAGGAAGCTGTTCGTCGCGACGCGGTAGGTGGCCGCCGGGTCGATCGCGGCGCCGTTCAGCCTGATCGAGTCCGTGACCACACGGTCCGCGCCCGACTTCGTCAGGTCCAGCGTGTACGTCAGACCGGCCGACGGCTGCAGGATCTTCGGAGCCGCCTCGTTCGAGCCGCTGACCTGCTCCTTGAGGATCTGGATCAGCTGGGCGCCGGTGAAGTCCTGAAGGTTCACCGTGTTGGAGAACGGCTGCACCGTGAAGCCCTCGGCGTACGTCACCACGCCGTCGCCCTCACTGCCCTTCGCCGCGTAGGTCAGCCCCGCTCGCACGCCGCCCGGGTTCATCAGCGCCAGGTCGGTCTCCGGGTCGAGCTCCTTGGCGTACGCCAGCTGCGCGTCCGCGATGAGGTCACCCATGGGGGACTCGGTGCCGGTGCTGGGGATGTCGGCGGAGATGTGGCCGATCGCGCGGTTGCCGATGGGCGCCGCGAGGGTGTTCCACTTGGTGATCAGCTCGGTCATGTCGGGCGCCTTGGGGACGTCCCGGGTGACCACGTGGTTCGCGGACTTCACGGCCGTACGGGCGATGTCACCCGTGAAGCGGTCGTACGTCAGCGTCGTGTCCGTGTAGAGGCGGCCGAAGGACGCGGCCGAGGTGACCATGCGCGGCTTGCCCGCCGGGTCGTTGATCGTGCAGACGTACGCGGAGTGGGTGTGGCCGGTGACCAGCGCGTCCACCTGCGGCGTGATGTTCTTGGCGATGTCGACGATCGGGCCGGAGATGCCGTCGCCCGCGCCGGGCGCGTCGCAGTCGTAGTTGTACGCCGACGAGGCCGGGACCCCGCCCTCGTGGATCAGCGCGACGATCGACTTCACGCCCTGGCGCTGGAGCACCTTGGCGTACTTGTTGATCGTCTCGACCTCGTCCTTGAACTCGAGGCCCTTGACGCCCTCGGCGGAGACGACGCCCGGGGTGTCCTCCAGGGTGACGCCGATGAAGCCGACCTTGACGTCCTTCTTCTTCCACACCCAGTAGGGCTTGAGGATCGGCCTGCCGGTCTTCTCGTCGAGGACGTTCGCGGCGAGGTACGGGAAGTCGGCGCCCTCGAACTCCTCGCCCTCGACATAGCAGCCGTCCGTCGGGTGGCAGCCGCCCTTCTGCAGACGGGCCAGTTCCCTGGCGCCCTCGTCGAACTCGTGGTTGCCGACCGAGGTGACGTCCAGTTCGAGCTTGTTCAGCGCCTCGATGGTGGGCTCGTCGTGGAAGAGGCCCGAGATCAGCGGGGAGGCGCCGACCATGTCGCCGCCGGCCGCGGTGATCGAGTACTTGTTGCCCTCGCGCGCCTGGCGCAGATGCGTGGCGAGGTACTCCACGCCGCCCGCGTTGATGGTCTCGGTCGTACCGTCCTCGTGCACCTCGGTGACCCGGCCGGAGGAGCCGGAGGGCGGCTCGAGGTTGCCGTGCAGGTCGTTGAAGGACAGCAGCTGCACGTCCTGGTAGCGGCCGGGGCGGTCACCGCCCTTGCGGCTGTCGTCGGCGCTCGCCGTCGACGGCAGTGCGGCCGCCAGCGCGCCGACCGTGGCGAGTCCGGCGGCGGCCGCGAGCAGCCGGGTCGTACGGCGTCTGCGGCGGTGGTGCGGCTGAGGTGTTGCCGGCATGCGTCCCCCCTGTGGGTCGTCCGAGGCCATGGCGTGATCGCCCGCAGCCTAGAGTCAACGCGCGTAGCGCGACAGGGGGTTAACGGTTACATCCTGGTTTCTCCCTGCCGACACTTTGCCGGGCCCGCCCTTTACCCTCGTAGGCATGACCAGCGACGACAGCGACCGGCAGGCCGGCCACTCCCGATCCATCGAGACCCACGCCGTGCTCAGCCCGGAGCTGACCGAGGCGGTACTCGCCCTGCTCGCCGAGGCCGCGCGGAGCGACGGCCAGCAGGCGGTGTCCGAGCAGGGCCGGCTGCAGCTGCGCGGCGGGGAACGCGAGGGCGTGTCCCATCTGCTGCTCACCGTCGGCGGCGAACTCGTCGGCTACGCCCAGCTGGAGGACACCGACCCGGTGGAGGCGCCGGCCGCCGAACTGGTCGTCCACCCCGCCCACCGCGGTCATGGACACGGCCGCGCCCTCGGCTCGGCGCTGCTCGCCGCGTCCGGCAAGCGGCTGCGGGTGTGGGCGCACGGCGGCCACTCCGCCGCCCGGCACCTCGCCCAGGTCCTCGGCCTCACCCTGTTCCGCGAACTGCGCCAGATGCGGCGCCCGTTGGCCGGCCTCGACCTGCCCGAGCCGACCCTGCCGGACGGCGTGACCGTGCGTACCTTTGTGCCCGGGCGGGACGACGCGGCCTGGCTGGCCGTCAACGCCGCCGCCTTCGCCCACCATCCCGAGCAGGGCTCCCTCACCCAGCAGGACCTCGACGACCGCAAGGCCGAGCCGTGGTTCGACCCGGCGGGCTTCTTCCTCGCCTTCCGTGGCGACGAACTCGTCGGCTTCCACTGGACCAAGGTCCACGCGCAGGAGCAGCTCGGCGAGATCTACGTCCTCGGCGTCGCCCCCGCCGCCCAGGGCACCGGCCTCGGCAAGGCCCTCACCGCCGTCGGCCTGCGGCATCTGGCGGCGCAGGCCCTGCCGACGGCGATGTTGTACGTCGACGCGGACAACAAGGCGGCGGTTGCGGTGTACGAGGGGATGGGCTTCACGACCCACGAGACGGACCTGATGTACCGACGGAGACCTGACCGCCACCCCCCCCCGCGCCATGGACGCCCGGGAGCCGCCCCCCGCTATCCCGCACGTCATGTCTCCGTAACCATCGATTCAGACGGGCTTGCGACGCTCAGCCAATGACGCCCGCCGTGCCAGAGCCTTCGCCGCCCCCCGAGGGGCCCGCGGTGAACGGGGCCGCCGCCACGCTCCCGCCCGCTCGATCCGACGCGCCCGTTTCGCTCACGGCGCGGAACAATGGGGGCATGAGCCAGCAGAACGCCCAGGCACAGGTCCAGCACGCACAGCCCTCCGTGGGCTCCATAGCCGCCCACCGCCCGCACACGGTGTCAGCGACGGTCTCCGACCTGGAACCCGACATCGATGCCGACCTCGACGTGTACGAGGACGGGCAGGTGGACGGCGTCCAGCTGCCGCAGGGCCGGTTCCTCGACCGGGAGCGCAGCTGGCTGGCGTTCAACGAGCGCGTCCTGGAGCTCGCCGAGGACCCCAACACGCCCCTTCTGGAGCGGGCCAACTTCCTCGCGATCTTCGCCAGCAACCTGGACGAGTTCTTCATGGTCCGGGTGGCCGGTCTGAAGCGCCGTATCGCCACCGGCGTCGCCACCCGCTCCGCCTCCGGGCTCCAGCCCCGTGAAGTGCTGGAGATGATCTGGGCCCGCTCCCGCGAGCTGATGGCCCGGCACGCCGCCTGCTACCACGAGGACGTCGCCCCCGCCCTCGCGGAGGAGGGCATCCACCTGGTCCGCTGGAGCGAGCTGACCGAGAAGGAGCAGGCGCGCCTCTTCACGCTCTTCCGGCACCAGATCTTCCCGGTCCTGACCCCGCTGGCGGTCGACCCCGCGCACCCGTTCCCGTACATCTCCGGCCTGTCCCTGAACCTGGCCGTCGTCGTACGCAACCCGGTCAGCGGCCACAAGCACTTCGCCCGCGTGAAGGTGCCCCCGCTGCTGTCCCGCTTCCTGGAGAGCTCCCCCGGCCGGTACGTCCCCATCGAGGACGTCATCGCCGCGCACCTCGAGGAGCTGTTCCCGGGCATGGAGGTGCTGGAGCACCACGCCTTCCGGCTGACCAGGAACGAGGATCTCGAGGTCGAGGAGGACGACGCCGAGAACCTGCTCCAGGCCCTGGAGAAGGAGCTCATGCGGCGCCGCTTCGGCCCGCCGGTGCGCCTGGAGGTCGAGGAGTCCATCGACCGTGAGGTGCTGGACCTGCTGGTCCGGGAACTGAAGATCAGCGAGGCCGAGGTCTACCCGCTGCCCGGCCCCCTGGACCTCACCGGCCTCTTCCGTATCCACAGCCTCGACCGTCCCGAGCTGAAGTACCCGAAGTTCGTCGCCGGCACCCACCGCGACCTCGCCGAGGTCGAGTCGGCGTCCGCGCCCGACATCTTCGCCGCCCTGCGCGCGAGGGACGTACTCCTGCACCACCCGTACGACTCGTTCTCCACGTCGGTGCAGGCCTTCCTGGAGCAGGCGGCCCAGGACCCGGACGTCCTCGCCATCAAGCAGACCCTGTACCGGACCTCCGGCGACTCCCCGATCGTGGACGCCCTGATAGAGGCGGCCGAGTCCGGCAAGCAGGTCCTCGTCCTGGTGGAGATCAAGGCCCGCTTCGACGAGCACGCCAACATCAAGTGGGCGCGCAAGCTGGAGGAGGCCGGCTGCCATGTGGTCTACGGCCTGGTCGGCCTGAAGACCCACTGCAAGCTGTCGCTCGTCGTCCGCCAGGAAGGCGACACGCTACGGCGGTACTGCCACGTCGGCACCGGCAACTACCACCCGAAGACGGCCCGCCTCTACGAGGACCTCGGCCTGCTCACCGCCGACCCGCAGGTCGGCGCGGACCTGTCCGACCTGTTCAACCGGCTGTCCGGCTACTCCCGCCGGGAGACCTACCGCCGTCTGCTGGTCGCCCCCAAGTCGCTGCGCGACGGCCTGATCGCGCGGATCGACAAGGAAGCCCAGCACCACCGTGCCGGACGGCACGCCTACATCCGCATCAAGGTCAACTCGATGGTCGACGAGGCGGTCATCGACGCCCTGTACCGCGCGTCGATGGCGGGCGTGCCGGTCGACGTCTGGGTGCGCGGCATCTGCGCGCTCCGCCCGGGCGTGCCGGGCCTGTCGGAGAACATCCGGGTCCGCTCGATACTCGGCCGCTTCCTCGAACACTCCCGTGTGTTCGCCTTCGGCAACGGCGGCGAACCCGAGGTGTGGATCGGCAGCGCCGACATGATGCACCGCAACCTCGACCGCCGTATAGAGGCCCTGGTCCGGGTCGTCGACCCGGCGCACCGCGCCGCGCTCAACCGGCTCATGGAGACCGGCACGTCCGATTCCACCGCCTCCTGGCACCTGGGCCCGGACGGCGAGTGGACCCGGCACGCGATCGACGGTGACGGCGGGGCCCTGCGGAACATCCAGGAGATGCTCATAGACGCCCGGAGGCGCCGGCGTGGCACAGCAACACCTTGACCCGACGGACCCCGTGGCCGGTCCGGTGACCGGGGACGCCCTCGCGGGCTACCTGCGGGCCCAGGCCACGGAGTTCCTCCGTGCGCTCCGCCAGCACCGGGAGACCGGCGCCGGGGGAAACCACCACGGTACGGAGGAGACCGTCGACGCGGCACGCGCCCTGCGCCGCTCGGCCCGCCGCATCAGCGGCAGTCTGCACACGTTCCGTCCTCTGCTGGACACCGACTGGTCGGAGGGAATGCGCCCCGAACTGGCCTGGCTCTCCGGCACTCTGGCCCTGGAACACGCCTACGCGGCCCGCCTGGACCGCCTGCTCCAGGCCCTGCACCGCCTGTCGGGCGCAACGTTCCCGGCGCAGACGGCGACGCCGGCCGCAGCTACGACAGCCGACGTAGCTGCGGGCAGTCGTGCCGCTGGGGCGGCAGGGGTGGGCGATGGGGGTGCCCCCGCGCGAGCTCGTTCGAGCGTGGGGGAGGCACCCGGCACCGCCGGCCCCCCGACGTCCACCCCGGAACGCGGCAACCTCACAGTAGGCGCAGCCAAAGCAGGCGCCCTACTCGAACGCCAGCTCACCCTCGCCCGCACCCGAGCCCACTCCAGCGCCCTCCAGGCCCTCGGCTCCAGCCGCTTCCACGCGGTAGCCGACAAGGTCGCCGTCCTGGCCAGCGAGGTCCCCCTCACCCCGACCGCCCCCACAGCCGACCTGCGCCCGCACGCCGCCGCAGCCGAGGAGCGCCTCACGGACGCGGTGGCCGCCCTCCCGCTGATCACCGCCGGCCACCCGTACAACGCGGAGGCGCTGATCCACGGCCTGTCCCCGGACCCGTCCCCGCACCCGCAGGACGCCCCCTGGCACCAGGTCCGCCTGCTGCTGCGCCTGCACCGCTACGCCCGCGAGGTGCTGGACGGGGAGAACGCCCCGGTCGACGTCCGTCTGCTGGCCGCCGGCCAGGCCCTCAACCGGCACCGCGACGCCGCGGAGGCGGCAGCGGCAGCGGCCGCAGCGGCCCGTACGCCACGCATCGCCCCGGCGACGGCGTACGCGCTCGGCGTGCTGCACGCCGACCAGCGGCACGAGGTGGAGGCGGCGCGGTTCGCGTTCCAGCAGTCGTGGCAGAAGCAGACGATAGGCACGTCCTGACCCGATGGGGGCGGTGAACGGCAGGTGACCGATGCGAAGGACAACACGCCCGTCCAGGCAGCCGGCTGTGTCCTGTGGCGCCGCTCCCCCATCGACGGCCAACTGGAGATCTGCCTGGTCCACCGTCCCAAGTACGACGACTGGTCCCACCCCAAGGGCAAGCTGAAGCGCGGCGAGGATCCGCTGGTCGGCGCCCTGCGCGAGGTCGAGGAGGAGACCGGCTACGCCGCCGCGACCGGCGCCGAGCTGCCCACCCTGTACTACCTCGCGAACGGCCGCCCCAAGCAGGTCCGCTACTGGGCGGCCGAGGCCGTCTCCGGCAGCTTCACGCCGACCACCGAGGTCGACCGCATCCTGTGGCTGCCTCCCGACGCGGCCCGCCGCCGCCTGACCCAGCCCCGCGACGGCGAGCTGGTGGACGAACTCCTGGCCACCATGCGCCCCGCCTGAAGCCGCTCACTGCTCACCGTCAGGATCCGGCCAGATGCCCCGACGCATCCGTACGGGCCTGGCTTCTCGCCCGACGGGCCGGCCCCCGCCAGCCGCAGATGCACCGGGCCACACAGAACGACCCTTGCTCGACCGTCGTCGCACGGTGCTCCGGATGATCGTTTCCGGGGTTGGACCGGCCCTGCTGCGTCACGCCGACAACGGTACCCAGCCCCGGGTAAACAGCTCATCAGCCTTTAGTAAGGGTCTGCTGCACCCTCGCCGGAAACCGCCGTCGAGCACCCCCACGACCCCACCCGCCGCGTGACGGCTCAACCTACCCGTCGTTAACCGGAACGACAGGGGGCCAGTGACGGACGGACGGCTGGGGTAGGCAGGCGATGGCGGAGCGGCAGCAGGGCAGGGCGGGCGGGACGGTCGTCGCGGCGGGGCTGATGGCCTGTATCTGCCTCGGCGGTACCGGATGCTCCGGCAGCGGCGCGGCCGCGGACAACGCCCAGCCCGCCGACCCGGTCCGCGCCCTGCAGAACGCCGCCGACGCCCTGCGGGACGCCGGCAGTTCCAAGGCCCGTACGTCGATGGAGATGGCCACCGGCGGCACCCGTGTCACCATCCGCGGTGAGGGCACGTACGACTACACCCGGCAGCGCGGTCGCCTGAAGGTGCTGCTTCCCCAGGACCCGGCCGGCGAGCAGGAGCACCGCCCGATCACCGAACTCCTCGCCCCCGGCGCCCTGTACATGAAGAACCGCGGCGCCGGCGTCCCCGCCGACAAATGGGTGCGCGTCGACACGGCCACCCTCTCCGACGGAAACCTGGTGACCGGCGGCGCCACCGACCCCTTCGCCGCCGCCGAGGTGCTGCGCGGCGCGCGCTCCGCGGAGTACGTCGGCCGGACCGAGATCGCCGGCACCGAGGTCAGCCACTACCGCGGCACCGCCGACCTGGGCCGGGCTGCGCAAAATGCCTCGGCGGGGAGCAAGGAATCCCTCCAGGCAGCGGCGAAAGGGTTCGCCACGGCCGAGGTGCCGTTCGACGTGTACCTCGACGACCAGGGCCGCATCCGCAAGATCCGGCACCGCTTCAGCTTCGTCAACGGCCACCACAGGACCCCCGTGGCGGTCTCGTCGACGACCCTCCTCTACGACTTCGGGGCCCCCGTCGACGTACGACTGCCGCCCGCGGAGCACATCTACGCGGGCCGGATCGCCGAGGAGTGACCGGCGCGAACTAGCCCGTCCGTGCCATGCGCGTTGTGTAGGCCGCTCCCTACCCTAGGAAGTCGGTGACGGCAGAGAAGAGGTGATGCACGTGGCTCCGGTCGGCGGTACGGCAGTTCAGGACCACGTGGCCCTCGCCGAGATAGAGCTGTGCGGAGAGCTGATCATCGCGGCCTCGGCAGCGGACGACAGGCTGAGCCTGGAGAGCATCGACGAGGTGCTGCGAGTGACCGAAGAACGCGCGGCGGCGTCCAACCCCTGAGCGAACGCTCACGTCCGCAGCAACCGCCCGATGGCCTTCGTGGCCTCCTCCACCTTGGCATCGATCTCGCCACCGCCCTTGAGGGCGGCATCGGCGACACAGTGCCGCAAATGCTCCTCCAGCAACTGCAGCGCGAAGGACTGCAGAGCCTTGGTGGACGCGGACACCTGCGTGAGTATGTCGATGCAGTAGACGTCTTCATCGACCATCCGCTGCAGCCCCCGGATCTGCCCCTCGATCCGGCGCAGCCGCTTCAGATGCTCGTCCTTCTGCTTGTGGTACCCGTGAACGCCACGGTCGTGGTCGGTCACCACGCTCTCGGAGGGCGCCCCGGAGCCGGTCTCGATGGTTGTCATGGCGTCCTCCATCCACATACCCCTACTGGGTATATCGTACCGAACTTTGCTGGGTATAGGCCTCTTGGCCGCTGCCCGGACCGACCCCCGAACCGCCCCCGTACAGACGAACTATTTTCATGGGCGACACTGGAGGACGGCCCATTAGCCGTGGCCGGATGATGCACCTAGCATCAGCCTGACCGAAACCGAAGCACATAGAGGAACCCACGTGCGCTTTCGTCTGACCCCCAGGGAGACGAGCTTCTACGACATGTTCGCCGCATCCGCGGACAACATCGTCACGGGCTCCAAGCTCCTGATGGAACTGCTCGGGGCGGACGCTTCCGCCCGGGCCGAGATCGCAGAGCGTATGCGGGCAGCGGAACACGCCGGTGACGACGCCACACACGCGATCTTCCACCAGCTGAACTCCTCGTTCATCACACCCTTCGACCGCGAGGACATCTACTCCCTCGCATCCTCCCTCGACGACATCATGGACTTCATGGAGGAGGCCGTCGACCTGGTCGTCCTCTACAACGTCGAGGAACTCCCCAAGGGCGTAGAGCAGCAGATCGAGGTCCTCGCCCGCGCAGCCGAGCTGACGGCCGAAGCAATGCCCCATCTCCGCACGCTGGACAACCTCACCGAGTACTGGATCGAGGTCAACCGCCTCGAGAACCAGGCCGACCAGATCCACCGCAAGCTTCTGGCCCACCTCTTCAACGGCAAGTACGACGCGATCGAGGTCCTGAAGCTCAAGCAGATCGTCGACGTCCTCGAAGAGGCCGCCGACGCCTTCGAGCACGTGGCGAACACGGTGGAGACCATCGCCGTCAAGGAGTCCTGACCAGTCCATGGACACCTTTGCCCTGGTCGTGACCATCCTGGTCGCTCTCTTCTTCACCTACACCAACGGCTTCCACGACTCGGCGAACGCGATCGCCACGTCCGTGTCGACGCGCGCGCTGACCCCGAAGGCCGCCCTGGCCATGGCCGCGGTCATGAACCTGGCCGGTGCGTTCCTGGGCAGCGGCGTGGCGAAGACGGTCAGCGAGGGCCTGATCGAAACCCCCGAGGGCTCCATGGGGATGGGCATCCTCTTCGCCGCCCTCCTGGGCGCAATCACCTGGAACTTGATCACCTGGTACTTCGGCCTGCCGTCCTCCTCCTCGCACGCTCTGTTCGGCGGCATGGTGGGCGCGGCCCTGGCCGGCGGCACACAGGTCTACTGGGACGGCGTCCTCGAGAAGGTCATCATCCCGATGTTCGTCTCCCCCCTGGTCGGTCTCGTGGTCGGCTACCTGGTGATGACGGCCATCATGTGGATCTTCCGCCGAGCCAACCCGCACAAGGCCAAGCGCGGTTTCCGTATCGCGCAGACCGTCTCTGCGGCCGGTATGGCCCTGGGCCACGGCCTCCAGGACGCCCAGAAGACCATGGGCATCGTCGTCATGGCTCTGGTCATCGCCGACGTGGAGGACTACGGCGACCCGATCCCGGTCTGGGTCAAGATCGCCTGCGCGGTCATGCTCTCGCTCGGCACGTACGCCGGCGGCTGGCGCATCATGCGGACCCTCGGCCGCCGCATCATCGAACTGGACCCCCCACAGGGCTTCGCCGCGGAAACCACCGGCGCGTCGATCATGTTCACGACGGCGTTCCTCTTCAAGGCGCCCATCTCCACGACCCACGCCATCACCTCGGCCATCATGGGCGTCGGCGCGACGAAGCGGGTGAACGCCGTGCGGTGGGGTGTCGCCAAGAACATCGTCCTCGGCTGGTTCATCACGATGCCGGCGGCTGCGATCGTCGCGGCGCTGGCCTTCGGCCTCGTACACCTGGCGTTCCTGTAGCACCTGCCCGGCGTTGCGCTGGGCCGGGGGAATCGCGCAGCCCGGCGCTTACGGGGGAGCCTCCCCCAGAGGGGGACCCCCAGCGCCCACCCGTGCCGCCCTGGGGGTCCCCCTCTCTGAGGGAGGCACGACTGCCCGCGGACTGACGGGGTGGTGGCGGCCCGCGCACATCCACAGCCGGACGTCGACGCGTCCCGCGGACTGACGGGTCGGGGCCGCAGTCGCGTACGGCGGGAAGGGGACGTGTCGGGGGGTGTCCGCCCGCAGCGGATGCCGGGCGACCGGTTCCCCATCCAAGAAACCCAACGGCAGACCGAGGACGGACACCCCCCGGCGCGGCCCCGACCCACAACGAAACCGCAGGCGCAACCCGCACCCCCACACACCGGCACAGGCCGCCGCAGGCATCCCACCCCCACCCGCACAAAGCCACCGCAGCACCCCGCCCAAGCGCCGCAGGCACACCCCCCCACACCCGCACAGGCCGCCGCAGGCACCCGCACCCGCACCCGCACCCGCACAGGCCGCCGCAGGCATCCCGCCCAAGCACCGCAGGCACACCCCCCACACCCGCACAGCCGCCGCAGGCACCCGCACCCGCACCCGCACCCGCACAGGCCGCCGCAGGCATCCCGCCCAAGCGCCGCAGGCACCCGCACCCCCAACAAAAGGAACCCGCCCCCGGAAACCAGGGGCGGGCCCTTTTTATCCCCGCGGTGGCACCGCCATGCAGCACCGCGAGGGGTCTGATCAGCCGAACCGGCCGGAGATGTAGTCCTCCGTGGCCTGAACCGACGGGTTGGAGAAGATCCGCTCCGTGTCGTCGATCTCGATCAGCTTGCCGGGCTGCCCGACAGCAGCCAGGTTGAAGAACGCGGTCCGGTCGGAGACCCGCGCAGCCTGCTGCATGTTGTGCGTCACGATGACGATCGTGAACCGCTCCTTCAGCTCACCGATCAGGTCCTCGATCGCAAGCGTGGAGATCGGGTCAAGGGCAGAGCACGGCTCGTCCATCAGCAGAACGTTCGGCTCCACCGCAATCGCCCGCGCGATGCACAGCCGCTGCTGCTGACCACCGGACAGCCCGGACCCCGGCTTGTTCAGCCGGTCCTTTACCTCGTTCCAGAGGTTCGCACCCCTGAGCGACTTCTCGACGATGTCGTCCAGCTGCGACTTCTTGTACGAGCCGAGCAGCTTCAGACCGGCCGCGACATTGTCGTAGACGGACATCGTGGGGAACGGGTTCGGCCGCTGGAAGACCATGCCGACCTCACGCCGCACGGACACCGGGTCGATCCCGGCGGCGTACAGGTTCTCGTCGTCGAGCATGACCTTGCCCTCGACGCGCCCACCCGGAGTCACCTCGTGCATCCGGTTCAGCGTGCGCAGGAACGTGGACTTGCCGCAACCGGACGGCCCGATGAAGGCCGTAACGGACCGGGGCTCGACGGTCATCGAGATGTCCTCGATGGCCCGGAACGAGCCGTAGTAGGCGCTGAGGCCGCTGACATCAATGCGCTTGGCCATGAAAAATCACTGCTTCTTTCGGGAAATCGGTCGCTGAGTGGCCGCGTCAGCGACCGGTCTTCGGGGCCTTCCAGCGGGCGATGCCGCGGGCCAGCAGGTTCAGGATCATCACGAAGGCGATCAGCGTCAGGGACGCCGCCCAGGCGCGGTCGTACGCCGGCTCGGCACCCGCGCTCTGCGAGTACTGCTGGTAGATGTACAGCGGCAGCGAGGCCTGGGCCCCTTCAAACGGGTTGTTGTTGATGAACGGGTTACCGAACACCAGCAGCAGCACCGGAGCGGTCTCACCGGCGATACGGGCGATCGCCAGCATGATGCCGGTGGTGATACCGCCGATCGCGGTCGGCAGGACGATCTTGAGGATCGTGCGCCACTTGGGCACGCCGAGCGCCAGCGAGGCCTCGCGCAGCTCGTTCGGGACGAGCTTGAGCATCTCCTCGGTGGAGCGGACCACGACCGGCATCATCAGGATCGCCAGCGCGAGCGAGCCGGCGAAGCCGAAGGGCTGCATCTCGAAGATCAGCATGATGCTGAGGATGAACAGACCGGCGACGATCGACGGGATACCTGTCATGACGTCGACGAAGAAGGTGACGGCCCGGGCGAGGTTGCCGCGCCCGTACTCCACCAGGTAGATCGCGGTGAGCACACCGATCGGCGCGGCGATCAGCGTGGCGAGGCCGACCTGCTCCAGGGTGCCGATGATGGCGTGGTAGATACCGCCGCCCGGCTCCCGGTCGCCGACGACGCCCATCGAGTGGGTCAGGAAGTAGACGTCGAGGACCTTGACGCCGCGTTCGACGGTCGCCCAGACCAGGGAGGCCAGCGGCACCACGGCCAGCAGGAAGGCGACCCAGACCAGGGAGGTCGCGATGCGGTCCTTGGCCTGCCGCTTGCCCTCGACCATCGAGGCGATGGCGTACGTGCCGAGGACGTAGAGGATCGCGGCGATCAGACCCCACTGGATCCGGCTGTCCAGGCCTGCGCCGAGGCCGATGCCGACGGCCACGGCGACCGAGCCGGCGGCGATCACCCACGGGGACCACTTGGGCAGGCTGGCGCCGCGCAGCGTGGTGGGGCGCTTGTCGGTGAGGACGGTGCTCATGCGTTGGCCCCCGAGTACTCCTTGCGGCGGGCGATGATCATGCGCGCCGCGCCGTTGACCAGCAGGGTGATGACGAACAGGACCAGACCGGAGGCGATGAGCGCGTCACGGCCGAAGGTGTCCGCCTCGCCGAACTTGCTGGCGATGTTCTGGGCGAAGGTGCCGCCGCCCGGGTCGAGCAGGCTGGCGTGGATCAGGAAGTCCGGCGACAGGACCGTGGCGACGGCCATCGTCTCGCCGAGCGCGCGGCCGAGGCCCAGCATCGAGGCGGAGATCACGCCGGAGCGGCCGAACGGCAGTACTGCCATGCGGATGACCTCCCAGCGCGTGGCGCCGAGGGCCAGGGCCGCCTCCTCGTGCATCTGCGGGACCTGCCGGAAGACTTCACGGCTGACGTTCGTGATGATCGGCAGGATCATGATCGCGAGCAGGATGCCGACGGTGAGCATGGAGCGGGCGGGGCCGCCCTGCCAGTCGAAGATGCCGGTCCAGCCGAAGTAGTCGTCCAGCCAGCCGAACAGGCCTTCCATCTGCGGTACGAGGATCAGGGCGCCCCACAGGCCGTACACGATGGACGGCACCGCGGCGAGCAGGTCGATCACATAGGCGATGGGACCGCTCAGCCTGCGCGGGGCGTAGTGCGTGAGGAACAGCGCGATGGCGACCGAGATCGGGACCGCGATGACCATGGCGATGATCGAGGAGATCACGGTGCCGTAGGCCAGTACGGCGATACCGAAGACCGGCGGCTGGGTGCCCGTGTTCCACTCGAAGGTGGTCAGGAAGTTGCCCTCGTCCTTGCTGATGGCGAGGACGGCCCGGTAGGTGAGGAAGCCCGCGATCGCGGCCATGATCGCCAGCAGCAGAATGCCCGAGCCGCGGGACAGACCGAGGAAGATCCGGTCTCCGGGTCGGGTGGCGCCGCGGGCGGCGCGCTTGCGCTCGGCCTCGGTCGGCTGGGGCGCTGGGGGAGGTGTTGCAGTGTTCTTCTGTGTCGTTATGTCCATCGGGTTCTCCGGTCTGCGGAGCCGCACTCGACGTACGGATCCTGGCGGCGGTGCACCGGACGGTGCGGTCCGGTCCCGGGGCGGGGCCGGACCGCACACTCAGGTCAGCTCAGGCCCTCGATGGTGGTGCGGACCTTGGCGATGATGTCGTCGGGGATCGGCGCGTAGCCGGCGTCGGCCAGCAGACCCTGGCCGTCCTCGCTGGCGATGTAGTTCAGGAACGCCTTGGTGGCGGGCAGCGTCTCCGCCTTGTTGCCCTTGTCGCAGACGATCTCGTAGGTGACCAGGGTGATCGGGTAGGCGCCCTCGGCCTTGGTCTTGTAGTTGATCTCGAGCGCGAGGTCCTTGCCCGTGCCGACGACCTCGGCGTCCGCGATGGCCTTGGTGGCACCGTCGGTGGAGGCCTTGACCGGCTCGGCGGCACCCGTGTCGATGGCGACGACGTCCATGCCCTCGGCGTAGGACAGCTCCATGTAGCTGATGGCGCCGGAGGTCTGCGAGACCTGCTGGGCGACACCGGAGGAGCCGGACGCGGCCTGGCCGCCGTCGGCCTGCCAGGCCTTGCCGCCCTCGTACTTCCAGTTCTCCGGGGTGGCGGCGATCAGGTACTTGGTGAAGTTGTCCGTGGTGCCGGACTCGTCCGAGCGGTGGAACGGCTGGATGTTCAGGTCAGGCAGTTCGGCGTCGGGGTTGAGCTTCTTGATCGCCTCGTCGTTCCACTTCTTGATCTTGCTGTCGAAGATCTTCGCGAGGGTCGGAGCGTCCAGGACCAGGTTGTCGACACCCGGGACGTTGTAGCTGACGGCGATCGGGCCGCCGACCATCGGCAGGTCGATGCCCTGGCCACCGGAGCAGACCTCCTTGGAGGCCGCGATCTCCTCGGAGTCCAGCGCGGAGTCGGAACCGGCGAAGGCGACCTGGCCCTGGTTGAAGGCGGTGATACCGGCGCCGGAGCCGCTGCCCTTGTAGTTGATCTGCACGCCGGAGCACTGGGCGGTGAACTGCTTCACCCAGGCGTCGATCGCGTTCTTCTGCGCGGACGAGCCGTCGGCCAGCAGCTGGCCCTTGGCGTCGCCACAGTCGATGGAGCCGGCCTTCGCGGTGCTGGTGGCGTCGCCACCGCCGTTGCTGCCGGTGTCGTCGGAGCCGCACGCCGTGAGGGCCAGGGCGCCGGAGACGGCGAGAGCACCGAGGGTGAGGGCCCGCCGGTTCATGCGCTGAAGCTTCACTTTCGGGAGTTCCTTCCAGGAGCCGCCGTCCTGATCGGCGGCGTGCGAAGTCTGGGTGATGCGAACGCACGCTCGAGGTGCGCCCGTCATCGTCACGGCCGAAATTAGGCAGAACAGGTGAAGCCACCTATGGCCGTAAGTGAACGGAGGGTGAACCCCTGCGGTCGGCGTGGTTAGATCACGGAATGCTTACGGGGAGAACACGCCGAGGTTCCGGCAGGTCGCCCATCGGGGGCGACACCTACCGAAGCAGCATGAACCGGAAGTGGCACTTCGCACGAAGGTACACGGTTTCCACGGAACAGGACATCGTGGACATCTGCCATAGCTGTGGCCAGTCGTGCCTCCCCCCCTCCCCCCCGTGCCTTCAGGCCCTGGGGCTCCCAGGGCGATGGGGTCCCCTGCTCGAGCGAAGCCAAGGGTGAGCGAAGCCAAGGGTGGGGGAGGGTAGGCGCTGGGGATCCCCCTCTGGGGGAGGCACCCCACAACGCAGACCGGCATTCCTGGAACCCCGACGCCGGCGGACCCGTCTCGATGGACGAAGACGGCGGAAACGGGAGGCACCATGGAGCGGCGGACGTTCATCAGCGGCGGGGCAGCCGCGATCGTGGGGGTGGCGTCGGCAGCATGCACCAGCGGCACCGGACCCGCCAGGGCCTCAGCCACCGCCGGCCGGCCGCCCACCTCCCGTACGCCGGCCCGCCCCACCGCCACCACGGCCGCCACCACAGCCGCCGCCACCACGGCCGCCGCCTGGACCGCCCTGGCCCGCGACCTGGACGGCACCCTGATCCGCCCCTCAGACGCCTCCTGGGCGACGGCCAGCCAGCTCTACAACACCCGCTTCGACACCCTGAAGCCCGCCGCGGTCGCCTACGTCGCCCACCCGGACGACATCCGCACGACCCTCGCCTACGCCCGCGCCCACGACATCCGCGTCGCCATCCGCAACGGCGGCCACTCCTACGCGGGCTGGTCCTCCGGCAACGGCCGACTGATAGTCGACGTGTCCAAGCTGAACCGCGTCCGCGCGAGCGGCGGCACGGCAGTCGTCGGCGCCGGCGCCAAGCTGATCGACGTCTATCGCGCGCTCGCCGCCAAGGGCGTGACGATCCCGGCGGGCTCCTGCCCGACGGTCGGCGTCTCCGGCCTGGTACTCGGCGGCGGACACGGCGTCGTCTCCCGGGCGTACGGCCTGACCTGCGACAGCCTCACCCGGGCCACGCTCGTCACAGCGGACGGCAAGCAGCTCACCGCCGACGCCGACGAGCACAAGGACCTCTTCTGGGCCCTGCGCGGCGCGGGCAACGGCAACTTCGGCGTCGTCACGGAACTGCACTTCCGTACGCACCCCGCCCCGCAGGCCGTCTCGGCGTATCTGAGCTGGCCGTGGGCCAAGGCTGCCGCGGTCGTGAAGGCCTGGCAGGAGTGGGGCCCGGACCAGCCCGACGAGATCTGGTCCTCCCTCCACCTGGCGAACGCCGCCGGAGGCACCCCCACCGTCTCCGTCGCCGCGTTCTCCCTCGGCACCTACGGCGAACTCCAGAACGCCGTCGACCGCCTGGCCGCCCGGATCGGCTCCCCGGCGAGCAACGTCTCACTGAAGCGGCGCTCGTACGAGGAGTCCATGGAGGTCTACGCCGGCTGCTCGTCCTTCGCGACGGACGCGCAGTGCCATCTGCCGGGCTCGACACCAGGGCGCTCCCCCGAGGGTGCGCTCGGCCGCGAGACGTACGCCGCCCGCTCCGACTTCTTCGACCGCTCGATCTCGGCCACCGGCATCCAGACGCTCCTGTCGCAGCTGACGTCGGTACGCGGCGGCTCGGGCAGCATCGCCCTGACCGCACTCGGCGGCGCGGTCAACCGCGTCTCCCCGACGGCGACGGCCTTCGTGCACCGCCGCTCCCGGATGCTGGCCCAGTACATCGCCGCCTGGCGCGCGGGCACGTCCGGCTCGACGGCCCAGTCCTGGCTGACGTCGGCACATCGGTCGATGCGCCCGTACGCCTCGGGCGCGGCCTACCAGAACTACACGGACCCGACCCTGACGAACTGGCGGAAGGCGTACTACGGGGATGCGGCGACCCGCCTGACGCAGCTGAAGCGGATCTACGACCCGAACCGGGTGTTCACGTCCCCCCAGGCACTGTGAGACAGCCGAATGCCCCCTACACGCCCCTCACGCAGCCAGGTCCCGCTCCTCGGAGTCGGCCGGCTCCTTGCGGCTGCCCGGGATCAGGGTCTCCTGGCCGGGCGCCGAGGATCTGCGGCGGATCAGCCGGCCGGCCCGGGGCGACCGCTCGACGGCCTTCATGACCGGCGTGAGCAAGGCCATGGCCGGCGGCGACAGCAGCAGGGCGACCGCCGTGCCGAGCGCGAATCCGCCGATGACGTCCGTCGGGTAGTGGACACCCATGTAGACCCGGAGGAACCCTTCGAGCAGGGCGAGCCCGATGCCGGCGAGCCCGAACTTCCGGTGGGCGACGAAGAGACCGACACCCATGGCCATGGTGAGGGTGGCGTGATCGCTCACGAACGAGAAGTCGGTCTTGCCGGAAACAAGAACATCCAGCCCCTCATGGCTGACGAAGGGCCGGGGCCGCTCCACGAACCCCCGTATCGGCACGTTCACCAGCACCGCGATACCGGCCGCCAGCGGCGCCCACACGAGCGCGGCGACGGAGGAGGCCGCCTCCTCGCCGCCACGCCTACGCACGGACCACCAGCACCACACCACGAGCAGCACCACGGCGAGCAACAGCCCGTACTCACCCACGAACTCCATGATCCGGTCGAACCAGGACGGTGCGTCCTTGGCCAGACCGTTGATGTCGTAGAGCAACTCGACGTCAGGGTTCGACCCGGATTGCGCGAGTCCAGCCATGGTGCAGCGGGCCCCTTCGTCGTCGTCTCCGCGGGCACAGGTGCGTGCGCCGCTCTGCCACCCCCGTGGTGTGTAGATCCGCGTGGCTCGGCTACGTCAACAGGA
This sequence comes from Streptomyces sp. F001, assembly GCF_004187715.1. Classification (GTDB taxonomy): domain Bacteria; phylum Actinomycetota; class Actinomycetes; order Streptomycetales; family Streptomycetaceae; genus Streptomyces; species Streptomyces flavusporus. The sequence goes on from NZ_QZWF01000003.1 coordinate 171,393, forward strand.
ACGCACGACTCCCCTCACTGCGTTCCACACTCCACTGAATGATCACGCAGACGTTATCGAAGAGAGACTCATCGTCGCAGCTCAGGGGGGAGGTTTACGTTCGGTTCGCCCCGGATCCGGCGGTGGCCGGGAGCGCTTTTGCGCCATCTTCGGTGACCCGGGTGGCACCGAAGTAGTCAGGGGTGTCGATCGGGTCGAACCGGATGACAGCCCCCGGCCTCGGGGCATCGATCATGTACCCGCCCCCGACATAGATCCCCACGTGCCGAATGGCCCGCGAATTGGTGAGGTCGTCCGAGAAGAACACCAGATCCCCCGGCAGCAGCTCCTCGCGCGAGGGATGCGGGCCGGCGTTGTACTGATCATTGGCGACGCGCGGCAGCGTGATCCCCACACTCTCGTACGCGGCCTTGGTCAGCCCCGAGCAGTCGAACCGTCCGCCCTGCTCCGCCGTACCGTTGCCGCCCCAGAGGTACAGCGTGCCGAGCTTCTCCTGCGCGTAGTGGATGGCACCGGCAGCCTGCTCGGAGGGATCGACCCGCCCGACGGGCGCGGCGAAGCTCTGCTCGAGGGTCGTGATGGTCTTCACGTAGTTCTGGGTCTCCTTGTACGGCGGCACGCCCCCGTACTTGATGACCGCGTACGCCCCCGCGTTGTAGGCGGCGAGCATGTTCTTCGTCGCGTCCCCCGGCACGTCCTTCACATACGAGGCGAGCTCGCAGTCGTAGGAAGCAGCCGACGGAATCGCGTCGTTGGGATCCCAGACGTCGCGGTCCCCGTCCCCGTCGCCGTCGATCCCGTGCGTGGCCCAGGTGCCCGGAATGAACTGCGCTATTCCCTGCGCCTGCGCCGGGCTCTGGGCCTTCGGGTTGAACCCGCTCTCCTGGTAGAGCTGGGCGGCGAGGAGGGCGGGGTTGATGGCGGGGCACATATTGCCCCACTTCTGCACGAGGGGCTGATACGCCGCGGGCACGGCTCCCTTGGCCAGCTTCTTGCTCGCCCCGTTCACCCCGTTGACGAGGTTCCCGGCGACGATGTACACCCCGACGACGAGCAGCATCACCAACGCGACCCCGCCCCCGACGGCGACCACCACGATCCACGCCTTACGCACCGTCAACCGCCCCTCGCCGACCGGGAGTACGCCCACGTCAGTGTAGAGGCGGCGGCTCAGGCACGGGACTATCGCAAGCCTCTGACACTCCCACAGCAGTTTCCGCCCTTCGCCGCGTCTGGCTCCACACCCCAGGCGTCGGCGCAGGCATGTACGATGCAGCCGCGGCCGCGTTCCGGCGTCGTCGGGGTGGTGACCCGGGCCGTTCCCGTGAAGCCGGGCGGGACTCGGGGTCCGTGTCCCATACGGCCACCCGCAGCCGGCCCAGCTCGGCCGAGCGCAGGCGGAGGGCATAGGGACCGGTGGTGTGCAGGTGCGCGTTGGCGAGGAGTTCGGCGGCGACGAGTTCCGCGGTGGGGGTGAGGTCGGTGAGGTCGTGGGCGGCGAGGACGGCGCGAAGGGTCGCGCGAGCGATGCCCGGTGCGCGTGGATCGTGCGGGAGTTGGAGGGTGTAGGTCCAGGGCGGGGATACGGTGGGCATGGAAGTGTCCGATCAGGTAGGGGGGTTGAGGTGGGCCCAGTGACCTCGCCGCTCCGTCGAGCGGGGCACTTCTGGACGGTGGGCGCCGCACAAGAAAGGTAGCGTCGAGTTGTAAGTTATTAGACCCAGATACCTGAACTGCTTCAGACTTCATGCGTGTGGGTGACACTGCCGCCGAAGGAGAGCGACATTGGCCATGAGAGGCAGCCCCACTGGGCGTCAACTCCGGTTGGGAGCCGAACTCCGCAAGATGCGCGAGCGGGCGGGCCTGACCTCGACACAGGCGGCGCAGCTCCTCGGTATCAAGCAGAACCAGGTCAGCAACATCGAGGCCGGCCGCCATGGCGTGAGCCCCGAGCGCCTGCGTACCATCGCCTGCCATTACGACTGCGCGGACAAGACCTTCGTAGAGGCGCTCACCGCCATGACGCCCGACCGCAAGCGGGGCTGGTGGGAGGAGTACCGCGAACTGGTCCCCGGCCCGCTCCTCGACCTGGCCGAACTGGAGCACCACGCACGGGCGTTGCGCAGCACCACGACGGCCCGCATCTCCGGCCTGCTCCAGACGCGCGAGTACGCCCTCGAGATCTTCCGCCAGGCGGTCACCGAGCTCTCACCGCCCGACATCGAGTATCGCCTCTCCTTCCGCATTAAGCGGCAGGCGATTCTCCACCGCGAGGACAGCCCCACTCCGTACGAGGCGATCCTCCACGAGGCGGCGCTGCGCATGAAGGTCGGAGGTCCCTCCGTTGCCCGAAAGCAGCTGCAACACCTGCTCGACATGAGCGACCGTGACCACATCACCCTGCGCGCCATCACTTTCGACGTCGGCGCCTACCCCGGGTCCGGTCAGTCGATCTACTACGTCCACGGCTCCGTACCGCAGCTGGACACCGTACAGCTCGACCAGTCCCACGGTGCCACGTTTCTCGACGCCGAGGCCCAGCTGCACAAGTACCGGACGCTCCTGGCACGGATCGAGGCAGTGGCACTGAGCCCGGAGAAGACCCGAGACCTCATCCACGACGTGATGCGAGACCTGTGAGGGAACACCTATGAACCTGCCCTGGCAGAAGTCCACCTACTGCAGCGAAGGCGAAGCCTGCGTCTACATCACCGCCACCCCCGAAACGATCCTCCTCACCGAGAGCAGCGACCCCACCGACGCGATACTCACCGCCACGTCGGCCGCCTTCGACGCTCTGATAGCCGCCCTCAAAACGGAACCGCGCCATGGCTGACATCCCACCCGACCTCACCTGGACCCGCGCCGCCCCGCCGGAAGCAACCGGTCCCGGCCCCTGGATCGAGATCGCCTTCGGCGAGGGCGGCGACGGCGACGCCCCGGTCTACCTCCGCGAAACCAGCGCCCCGGACGTCATCGTCACGACCAACCGCCGCAAGTGGGACGCCTTCGTACTCGGCGCACAGGCGGGCGAGTTCGACCACTTCGCAGAGGGGATCGAGGAGGGGAGCCCCTGAGAGGAGCCAAGCGCCGACACCGGGGCACGTCGGCTGGACTCGGCACATTCGGCCAGAAGCACTTCGGTATGACTCGGGTATGATCCAGGTATGACCACGAAGATCACCGTGTCGCTGTCCGACGAAACCGCCGGTTACGTTCGTGCCCACGCGCCTGAAGGCAATGTGTCCGCGTACATAGACCGCCTCATCCGCCGACAGATCACGTTGGACGCGGCCAGGGAGCTGGCCGCCGCCGGTTACCGCCCGGATCTGGACGGCGAGGGGGACGCGTGGTGAAGCGGGGTGACATCTGGCAGGTCAAGGGCACCCAGGGCGAACGCACTGTGTGCGTCGTCAGCCTCGATGGGCTCGACGAAACCTTCGGCGCCTGCCTGGCCATCGTGCTGCATCCACCTGGCGCCTATCCGGACACCATCATGTCCGTGCACCTGAACGCTCCCGTGGAAGCCGTCGCCGTGGCTCTCAACATCACTCAGCTCAAGACAGCGCGCTTCCACGACGGCACCCACCTCGGAAACATCGGCCCGGACGCCCTCGCACGCATCGACCAGGCCCTGCGCGCAGTCCTCGACCTCTGAGGGAACGCCCCAGCGGCAAGGAGACCCACCGCCCGGTATGACGTGACCGTCGGGGCCGCCCGCTTCCGGGCCGCTCGCTCGCTTCTCACCCGTGCTGGAGCGAGGCGAGTCAAGGGTGGCCCGCAGGGCCATCGCCGAAGGCGACGCGGAATGCAGCGCAGCGGAGTAGAGCGGAGTGGAGCGGAGCACCCTTTACTCGCCTCGCGGAAGCACGACACCGACCAAGAAGCGGGCGGCCCCGACGGTCACGTCACCAGCAGGCAGCCATGTCACGCCCTCCCGGCCTCCACCCCGCTGGCCGCCCCCAGCGGGAAGCTCACGCCCGTCAGTTCCTCCGACACCGTCCACAGCCGCCGAGCCGCCGCCGGGTCACTTGCCGCGGCCGAGCGGCCCACCAGGGTCGGTGCGCCCCGCATCTCGCCCAGCCCGTCGGGTCCGACGTAGCCGGCGCCCGGCAAGTCCTGGACCGCCGCGTACAGCGTCGGCAGGGCGCCCGCCTTGTCGTCCTGGGCGAAGAACCTGTTGCCGAACTTCATGAACGCCCGCATCACCGGATTCCCCACGTGGCTCTGGAGGTTGGTCGCCGCGTACCCCGGGTGGGCGGCAAGGGCACGGACAGCCGAGCCCGATTCCGCCAGACGGCGCTGGAGTTCAAGAGTGAAGAGCAGGTTCGTCAGAGCGAAGTGGCCCAGATGGTTCGTGCCGAACTGCATCTCGAAGCCGTCCCGCGTCCGCTGCCTCGGGAGCATCATCACGCCCGCGTTGTTGATCAGCAGGCTCAGGGGGCGCCCCTGCCAGGCCTCCGCAAACTCCCGTACGGAGGACAGGTCCGCCAGATCCAGGCGCCGGACCTCCGTGCTGCCGTTCACACTCGCCGCCGCGCCCCGGCCGCGCTCCGGATCCCGTACGGCGAACACCACATGCGCCCCCGCGCGGGCCAGCGCATCGGCGGCCGTCAGCCCGATGCCGCTGTTGGCGCCGGTGACGACGGCTGTGCGGCCCGTGAGGTCGGGGAGGTGGGTCACATTCCATGTGCTCGTCTTGCTTGTCTTCTCAGCCATGACTCGAATGTAGGCGTCGCCTACAATGCTGTCAACGACAACAAAGGTGACACCGACAACATCAGGTTACGATGATGTCCATGTCCGCAGCCAGCCGCCCCTACCACCACGGAGACCTGCGCTCTGCCCTGCTCGCCAGCGCCGAGCGCACCCTGCGGGAGAAAGGGGTCGCCGCGCTCTCCCTGCGGGAACTCGCGCGCGAGGCCGGCGTCAGCCATGCCGCCCCCGGCCGGCACTTCAAGGACAAGCAGGCCCTGCTCAACGCCCTCGCGCTCACCGGATACGACCGGCTCGCCCAGACCCTGGACACGGCCGACGACCCCGCCCTGCCGCTCCAGCCCCGGCTCACCGCCCTCGCCCGCGCCTACCTGGCGTTCTCCGTCGACAACGCCGCACTGCTGGAGTTGATGTACGCCCGCAAGCACGAACCCGACGCCACCGAGCGGATGGCCGCCGCCATCGACCGCACGATCGGCTCGCTCGAGCGCGTACTGGCCGACGCCCAAAAGCGCGGCGAGATCGTCGAGGGGGATCCCGAGCACCTCACCCTCGTCACGGGCGCAGCGCTGCACGGACTCGCCTCGATGACAGCCGCCTGCATGCTCACCCCCGAAGCCGCCCTCGGCACTGTGGACGAACTGGTCCACCACCTGCTCCACGGCCTCAAGCCCCGCCCCTGAAACGCGACCACGCGCGCGGAGGATAGCCTTCATCCGGCGAACATCGACACGACCTCTCACCCGACCGACCGTCAAAAACGGCCCCAGGGCATGGAAGATGCTCAACGACGGAACCACATGACGGGTTTCGTTCCCACCTCGTTGCCCGGCGTGACCTGCCGTGATACACAGAGTGACGATACGAGGTGTTCGTACGAAACCCGCCACTCGATGACGTCAAGTCGACATACGACAGCGCCATTGTCGGCGAGAATGAGGCCTGACCTCTGCGCACCGCAGGGGACTGCGGAACTACCCAACAGGGGCGGTGACTTACATGCTCTTTGCGGCCGACGAGGGAGACATCAACACCATCATCGGGGGGATCGCTCCGGACTGGGGCCCCTTCGGCAGCCTGGGCAACGAGGCGAAGGTGATGATCGAGGTCGTGATGGCGGTGGCCATCCTGATCTGTCTCGGCATCGCCATCTGGGGCGCCGCCAAGCAGCGCATCGGCGCGACGGCCCTGCGCGACACCTTCAGCGCGGAACAGGGCAAGGGCCTCATCATCGCCGGCCTCACCGGGGTGTTCATCATCGGCTCACTCGGCACGCTCTTCACCATCGTGTACGGCATGGCCGTATAGGCCCCGCCCCTCCCTTCCGGGCACGCCCGGTCCGGTCCCCCTCCACCCCACCCGCCCGTCGTGCCCACCGGCTGAGGTTGCGTTTCCCTGATGTCCCTGATGTCGAGTCACCACACCGCGCCCGCGCGGGAACCAGCACGGCTACCGTCGTACATCTACGCGTTCAGTCGGTACAACGGTTTCCGCTACGACGTCGAGGGGGCGTACGCGGCATGAGTCTCGGGGACGAGCACGAAGCCTCCGGCGGTTACGGCGGTACGGGACACACCCGCACCCGCCTGCCCGACGGCGACCCCTACGGGGGTGCGCGGCGCGGCCGGTCATCCTCCCGGAGCCTGGTCACGGTGGTCGGCGTGGTGGTCCTGCTGATCGCCGCGATCGCATTCGCCAACCGTGGAGGAGACGATTCCGAATCCACGGACACCGCGGGCTCCGGCCCGGAGGCGGCGCCTACGGCGGCGAGTGGGGAGAAGCCGGTCCAGGCCGAAGCAGGGCGGATTCCCTCGGGGTTCGCCCAGTCCGAGCAGGGGGCACAGTCGGCTGCGGCCAACTACTCGGTGGCGCTGGTTTCGGCTGACATCCTCAAACCGGCCCGGCGTACCGAGATCGTCCGGCAGCTCTTCGTCGCCGACAAACAGGCCGAGCTGGAGGCCAAGTTCAACCAGAGCTACTCCAAGGAGTTCCTCAGCAGTATCGGCTTGGACGCGAACGGCAACGCGAGAGCGGGCAATACCTACGTCTCACGCACCACGCCCATGGGCACCAAGGTCACGAGCTACTCGGACACGGCCGCGACCGTCGAGGTCTGGTGCACCGGGGTCTATGGCACAGCGGGGGAGAAGTCGACCAACCCGGTCACCAGTGACTGGTTCACTCTGACGCTCCGACTGCGCTGGGCCGACGGCGACTGGAAAGTCGAGAGCTTCGCCCAGAAGGACGGCCCCGCCCCCGTTCCCGGCGACAATCAGGCGTCCGGCGCCGACGAGATGAGCAAGGCCGTCGAGGAGTACGGAGGCTTCACTTATGCCCGGTAAGCCGCGCCGCGCGCTCAGGCTCGCCGCCGCTGTCACCGCCGTACAGACCGCCGTCGTACTGCTGGCCACCCGAGCTGCAGCGGCGCCGACGCCGTCCCCGTCCCCTTCCGACGACAACTGCGACCTGATCGTCGGCCCCGCCAAGGACTACTGCGAACGCGACGGCGGCGACAGCCGCACCGGCGGCAGCTCCCCCACCCTCGACCCCACCTCCACCCTCGACCCCACCTCCACCCTCGACCCCCTCTCCTCCCTGGCCCAGGGCTGCGCCGACGCCGCCTCCTGGACCATCGACAAGCTCAGTGAGGCCGTCAACGACACCGCGAACGTCGACTTCACGAACGCCAGGTTCCTCCAGCAGTACGCCGTCGTCTTCGCCGCGTCGACGATCCTCACCCTCCTCCTCTGGCTGCTGGCCGTCGCCAAGCGAGCCGTCCGCGGCGTCCCCCTCAGCACGGCCGTCGGCGAGGCGATCGGCTTCCTCTGGCTCACCGTCCTGGCCTCCGCCTTCACCCCGCTGATCCTGTACACGGTCGTCTCGGCGACGGACGGCGTCTCCGACGTCCTGGCGAAAACCACCGGCGACCAGACGGACGCCTTCTTCGGCAACTTCTCCGGCGCCCTGAAGAAGGGCGAGGACATCGGCGGCGGCCCGATCATGCTGATCGTCGTCTCCCTGGTCTCCATCCTCGCCGCCGGCGTGCTGTGGCTGGAGCTGGTGATCAGGGCCGCGCTGCTGTACGTCGGCGCACTGCTCGGCACCGTCGTCTACGCCGGCCTCGTCGACAAGAACCTGTGGGGCCACGTCCGCCGCTGGGCGGGCATCATGATCGCCGTCATCCTCGTCAAGCCGGTCATCGTCATCGTTCTCGGCCTCGCAGGTGCCCTCTCCGCCGACGACGGCCCCGACGCCTTCTCCGCCGTCGTCTCCGGCCTCGCGATCATCCTGCTCGCCATCTTCGCCTCCGCGATGATCTACCGCTTCGTCCCCGGCTTCGGCGACGAGATCGCCGGCTCCCGCAACAACCGCATCATGCAGAGCGCCGAAGGAAAGGCCGCCGCCGTCATCAGCTCCCCGGCGACCCTGGTCGCCCAGGGCATCAAGACCCACAGCACCCGCGCCGACAACAACGGCGGTCAGTCCGGCGCCAACTCGGCCCCCCGTCCCGCCAACCAGGCCTCCGGCGGCGTCGCCGCGCACAGCTCGCGCCCCTCGAACGGCGGCGGCGGATCTGTCCCCTCCGCCGCACCCGCGCCGCGCTCGCCCAGCGCGGTGAACACCCCACACGCCAGCAACACCCGCAACAGCAGTACCAACCGCACGGGAGGTGAAGGGCGTTGACGACCGAGTCCCACCTGTCCCATCCGGTCACGCCCCGCCGTACATATCTGATCGGCCGCGCCCGGCCGAACGCGATCGTCGGCCGCAACCGCGAGACCGGCGAGATCGCGCTGATCATCGCGGGCGCGTTCCTGGGCATGATGTGCGGGCTGCTCGTCCCGGTGCTCTCCCTGCGCATCGTGCTGCTGATGGGCTTCCCGCTGCTCGCGCTGGCGGTGGTCTACGTGCCGTACAAGCACCGTACGCTCTACAAGTGGTTCGAGATCAACCGCAGTTACAAGCGCACCCTCCGCTCGGGCGCCGCCTACCGCTCGGCCGCCATCGAGGCCGGCACGCGTCTCGACGGGCGGGAGGTCGAGATCGGCCCGCCCCCCGGCATCGGCCGCATCACCTGGCTCGCCGCACCCTTCGGCCCCGACGAGATCGCCGTACTGCTGCACGCGGACCGCAAGACGGTCACCGCCGCCATCGAGATCGAGGGCCCCGGCGTCGGTCTGCGCGACTCCGAGGACCAGGAAGCCCTCGTCGACCGCTTCGGCACCCTCCTCAAGCACGTGGCCAACGGCGACGGCTTCGTCACCCGGCTGCAGATGCTCGCCCGCACCCTCCCCGCCGACCCCGACGCCCACGCCAAGGACGTGGCCGTACGCGGCGACGACCGGGCCCCGGCATGGCTGCAGCAGTCGTACGACCAGCTCCAGTCGATGGTGTCGACGAGCAGCGAGCAGCACCGCGCGTATCTCGTCGCCTGTATGCACTACACCCGTGAACTCGCCGCCGAGGCCCATGCGATGGCCCGTGCCGCCCGCCCCCACGGCGGCGGCAAGGTCGACCGGGACGCCGGGCTGGCGGTCGTCATGGCGCGCGAACTGACGGACATCTGCTCCCGCCTGCAGGAGGCCGACATCCGCGTACGGCAGCCGCTCGGGCAGGGACGGCTGGCCTCGCTCATCCACTCCATGTACGACCCGGACCATCCGATCGACCACATCCAGGCGATGACGAAACGCAATGCCTGGCCGGCCGAGCTGGACGCCATGGAGCCGACGTATCTCCAGGCGAAGACCCGCGAGTCCACCACCCGTGCCCCCTGGTGCCATGCCACGGCCTGGGTGAAGGAGTGGCCGTTGACCCCGGTGGGCGTCAACTTCCTGGCGCCCCTCCTCGTCCACACCCCGGACGTCATCCGAACGGTCGCCGTGACGATGGATCTCGAGCCCACCGAGGTAGCCATCGAACGCATGCTGACCGAGAAGACGAACGACGAGGCCGAGGCCTCCCGCGCCGCCAAGATGAACCGCACCGTCGACCCGCGCGACGTCGCCGCACACAACCGTCTCGACCAGCGAGGAGAAGACCTGGCGAGCGGTGCGGCAGGGGTGAACCTGGTCGGCTACATCACCGTCTCCTCCCGCAACCCGGAGGCGTTGGCGCGCGACAAGCGGACGATAAGGGCCTCGGCCGGCAAGTCGTATCTGAAGCTGGAGTGGTGCGACCGCGAGCACCACCGGGCCTTCGTGAACACGCTCCCGTTCGCCACCGGAATCCGAAGGTAGGGGTTGATGCCCTGATGCGGGACCCGCTCTCCGCCATCACCGAAGCCTTCACGTCCTTCCTCTTCGGCAAGGTCGAGACCACCCGGCTGCCCGTACGCACCTCCACGGGCCAGGCGCAGGCGGTCTACCTCCCCACCGCCGCCCCCGGCCTCGGCGACTCCGGCGTCATCATCGGCCGCGAGGTGTACTCCGGGAAGGGCTACATCTACGACCCCTTCCAGCTCTACGGCCAACAGCTCCCCGCCCCGCACTGGCTGGTCCTCGGCGAGTCCGGCAACGGCAAGTCGGCGCTGGAGAAGACGTACGTCCTACGACAGCTGCGCTTCCGGGACCGGCAGGTCGTCGTGCTCGACGCGCAGGGCGAGGACGGCGTCGGCGAGTGGAATCTCATCGCCCAGGAGCTGGGGATAACTCCCATCCGCCTGGACCCGATGGCCGCCCTCGACCACGGCATCCGCCTCAACCCCCTCGACCCGTCGATCACGACGACGGGTCAGCTCGCCCTGCTCCGGACCATCATCGAGGTCGCGATGGGGCACGGGCTGGACGAGCGGTCCGGCTTTGCACTCAAGGTCGCGCACGCCTACGTCAACGAGACCATCGTCGAGCGCCAGCCGGTCCTGACCGACATCGTGGAGCAGCTACGGCACCCCGAGCCGGAGTCCGCCGAGGCGATGAACGTCGACATAGACGACGTACGGGCGTGGGGCCTGGACGTGGCGCTGGTCCTGGACCGTCTGGTCGACGGTGACCTGCGCGGCATGTTCGACGGCCCGACGACGGTCGGGATCGACCTTGACGCCCCGCTGATCGTCTTCGACCTCTCCCACATCGACCGCAACTCCATCGCCATGCCGATCCTGATGGCGATCGTCGGCGTATGGCTGGAGCACACCTGGATCCGCCCCGACCGGAAGAAGCGCATCTTCCTGGTCGAGGAGGCCTGGCACATCATCAACAGCCCCTTCGTGGCACAGCTGTTCCAGCGGCTGCTGAAGTTCGGGCGACGACTGGGCCTGTCCTTCGTGGCGGTCGTGCACCACCTGTCCGACGTCGTGGACGGGGCGGCGGCGAAGGAGGCCGCGGCGATCCTGAAGATGGCGTCGACCCGGACCATCTACGCCCAGAAGGCGGACGAGGCGAGGGCTACGGGCCGGGTGCTGGGTCTGCCGCGGTGGGCCGTTGAGATCATCCCGACCCTCACTCCCGGCATCGCCGTCTGGGACGTCAACGGCAACGTCCAGGTCGTCAAACACCTGGTCACGGAGACAGAACGCCCGCTGGTCTTCACCGACCGGGCGATGACCGAGTCCGCCAGCGACCTCGCCGACGACGCCCTGCGCGCCGCCGAGCTGGAGGCGGAGGAGCGGGCGGCGGCCTTCATGGAACAGCACCTCGGCGACTCCGAGTCGACGGTGGCGTAGGAGGGCGGCGTGAGACCGGACGACCACCGGCAAGGCGGCCAGGGCGGTATCCCCGACGGCCTGCTGATCGGCATACTCGGCTTCCTGCTCGGCATGACCCTGCTGGTCTGGTCGGCCACGGGCCTGGCCGGCTGGTTCTCCCACGGCGCCTGGCCGTCCGGCGTGACTTTCACCCGCACGCCCCTGGCCATGCGCCACCTCGTCGCCGAGCCCCACGACATCACCGGCGCCTGGCCCCACACCCCGGGGACACAGCTCTCCGGGTACGGGCTGTTCTGGGGGTTGTTCATCGGTCAGCTGATGGTGCTGTTCGTGCTGACGGTGTTCGTGTTGGGGACGCTGGCGCGGTGGAAGGCGGTACGGGCGAGACAGAGGTCCGCGCCGACGGCATACGAGCACACCAAGAACGCCGAGGCCACGCCCCCGGCCCCCGCGATCGAACCGCACGAGCTCCGGGCCCCGACACAGCAGGCACCCAGCGAGGACCGGCTCCAAGAGGTCCCGACTCCGAGAAGAGCCCCGGACCCGGATCCGACGGCGCTGCTCCGCCCCACGCCACCGGACCCTGAGCGTCCCGCCCCCTGTTCGGCGGTGAACGGGCCGGCGGGTGGGAAAAGATCCTCGTGATGCCGGCGGAAAGCCGCGCCGCCACCGCAGCCCAGGCCATCCGCGACGCGGAAGGCCCCGCCCTCATCGTCACGTCGAACCCCACCCTCTGCAGGACACCAAGGACGCGAGATCAAAACTCGGTCCAGTCCTCCTCTACGACCCCACCCACCGCCACCCCGGCCCGCCTCCACTGGTCCCCCATCACGGCTGCGACAAGCCCACGGCAACAGCAAGAGCCGCCGCCCTCCTCACGCCGGTCCGCCCCACCGCCAAGATCGACCAGGCCCTCAGCGACACCGCCGAAACGCTGCTCCGCAGCTATCTCCACGCCGCCGCCCTCGACAACCGCACCATCCGCCACGTCCACCGCTGGTCCCAGGGCACCCAGATCCAGGAAGCCGTACGTACCCTGCGGACGCACCCCAAGGCGGCCCCCGGCGCCGCCGGCGAACTCGAGGCCGCCCTCACCGCCCACCCCGAACGCCGCGACATGGCTCACGAGTTGACCAGCCGCGCCCTGTCCTCACTGTTCACGGTGAACGTCCGCGAGGCATGCACCCCAAACCGAACTGATGCGCTCACCTTGGATTCCTTCATCGATGAAGGGGGCACGCTTTATATGGTCGGTGAATCCATCGAGGACCCCAGGACGAACCCCGGCGCGATGCCTCTCCTCACGGCCCTCGTCTCCAGCGTGGTCGAGCGCGGCCGGCGCATGGCCGAACGGTCATCCTCCGGTCGCCTCGACCCACCACTGACCCTCGTCCTCGACGACATCGCGGCCGTGGCCCCGCTCCCCCAACTCCCGTCCCTGCTCACGTCCGGACCGGACCAGGGCCTCCCCACCCTGGCCCTCATCCGCTCCCGCGAACAGGCCCGCTCCCGCTGGCCGCACGACGAGCTGCCGGTCTGACGTCACCCTCTTTCGAGAACGAACTCCCGTTCACAGGCCCCCGTTTGTCCGTCCATCGGCACGGTCACCCCACTCGGCTCGAACCCCACCTTCCGGTAGAAGGCCTGCGCCCGCCCGTTCTCCTCGTGCACGATGAGCCGCACCCGCTCCAGCCCTTGTCCCCAGGCCCACTCCAGGGCCTCGTCGAAGAGCAGCTCGGTCAGCCCGCACCCACGGTGCTCGGGCCACATGTACACGCCCACGAGATGCCCCTGCCGCCGCTCAATGGGGAACCCGGCCCAGTCCGTCGTCCCCGGCTCCTCGACCAGCACGGTCAACGTCCCGACCAACTCCCCGCCGGGCCCCTCAGCAACGATCTGCTGCGCCGTGACCGCTCCCTCGGCACTCCTCGCCGCCCGTTCCTGCCAGAAGGAGTCGGGCCGGGCAGCGGCCTCCTCATACGTCTCCAGAAAGGCAAGATGCGCCACCGGATCCCGCAGCGCCCTCAACCGCAGCTCTTTCACCGCCGGCCACTCGTCAGCACGTATGGACCGGACGACGTACCGCTCATCGGTGCTGATGTTCATGGGCGCCACCGTAACGCAGAAAACCCCCGTGCCGTCCGGCACGGGGGTTTTCTCAATAACTGTTCGGCGGTGTCCTACTCTCCCACAGGGTCCCCCCTGCAGTACCATCGGCGCTGTGAGGCTTAGCTTCCGGGTTCGGAATGTAACCGGGCGTTTCCCTCACGCTATGACCACCGAAACACTGTGAAACTGTGAACGCCGCACCACGCGCGGTGGCGTGGGGCTGTTCGTGGTTTCAGAACCAACACAGTGGACGCGAGCAACTGAGGACAAGCCCTCGGCCTATTAGTACCGGTCAACTCCACCCCTTGCGGGGCTTCCATATCCGGCCTATCAACCCAGTCGTCTACTGGGAGCCTTACCCCATCTAGTGGGTGGGAGTCCTCATCTCGAAGCAGGCTTCCCGCTTAGATGCTTTCAGCGGTTATCCCTCCCGAACGTAGCCAACCAGCCATGCCCTTGGCAGAACAACTGGCACACCAGAGGTTCGTCCGTCCCGGTCCTCTCGTACTAGGGACAGCCCTTCTCAAGACTCCTGCGCGCACAGCGGATAGGGACCGAACTGTCTCACGACGTTCTAAACCCAGCTCGCGTACCGCTTTAATGGGCGAACAGCCCAACCCTTGGGACCGACTCCAGCCCCAGGATGCGACGAGCCGACATCGAGGTGCCAAACCATCCCGTCGATATGGACTCTTGGGGAAGATCAGCCTGTTATCCCCGGGGTACCTTTTATCCGTTGAGCGACGGCGCTTCCACAAGCCACCGCCGGATCACTAGTCCCGACTTTCGTCCCTGCTCGACCCGTCGGTCTCACAGTCAAGCTCCCTTGTGCACTTACACTCAACACCTGATTGCCAACCAGGCTGAGGGAACCTTTGGGCGCCTCCGTTACCCTTTGGGAGGCAACCGCCCCAGTTAAACTACCCATCAGACACTGTCCCTGATCCGGATCACGGACCCAGGTTAGACATCCAGCACGACCAGACTGGTATTTCAACGACGACTCCACCCACACTGGCGTGTGGACTTCACAGTCTCCCAGCTATCCTACACAAGCCGAACCGAACACCAATATCAAACTGTAGTAAAGGTCCCGGGGTCTTTCCGTCCTGCTGCGCGAAACGAGCATCTTTACTCGTAGTGCAATTTCACCGGGCCTATGGTTGAGACAGTCGAGAAGTCGTTACGCCATTCGTGCAGGTCGGAACTTACCCGACAAGGAATTTCGCTACCTTAGGATGGTTATAGTTACCACCGCCGTTTACTGGCGCTTAAGTTCTCAGCTTCGCCCACCCGAAGGTGAGCTAACCGGTCCCCTTAACGTTCCAGCACCGGGCAGGCGTCAGTCCGTATACATCGCCTTACGGCTTCGCACGGACCTGTGTTTTTAGTAAACAGTCGCTTCTCGCTGGTCTCTGCGGCCACCCCCAGCTCGGAGAGCAAGTCTCTTCACCGGGCGCGGCCCCCCTTCTCCCGAAGTTACGGGGCATTTTGCCGAGTTCCTTAACCATAGTTCACCCGAACGCCTCGGTATTCTCTACCTGACCACCTGAGTCGGTTTAGGGTACGGGCCGCCATGAAACTCGCTAGAGGCTTTTCTCGACAGCATAGGATCATCCACTTCACCACAATCGGCTCGGCATCAGGTCTCAGCCACACGTGCGACGGATTTACCTGTCGCACGGCCTACACCCTTACCCCGGGACAACCACCGCCCGGGATGGACTACCTTCCTGCGTCACCCCATCACTCACCTACTAACCGCCATCTCTCGGCGGCTCCACCACTCCGTGCTTGTCCGAAGACGCACACGGCGGTTTCACGGCCTTAGCATCACGATGCTCGATGTTTGACGCTCCACAGCGGGTACCGGAATATCAACCGGTTATCCATCGACTACGCCTGTCGGCCTCGCCTTAGGTCCCGACTTACCCTGGGCAGATCAGCTTGACCCAGGAACCCTTAGTCAATCGGCGCACACGTTTCTCACGTGTGTATCGCTACTCATGCCTGCATTCTCACTCGTCAACCGTCCACGACTCGCTTACGCGGCCGCTTCACCCGGCAGACGACGCTCCCCTACCCATCACAGTCTCCGTTGGGAGTATGTACTGCAATGACACGACTTCGGCGGTACGCTTGAGCCCCGCTACATTGTCGGCGCGGAATCACTTGACCAGTGAGCTATTACGCACTCTTTCAAGGGTGGCTGCTTCTAAGCCAACCTCCTGGTTGTCTCTGCGACTCCACATCCTTTCCCACTTAGCGTACGCTTAGGGGCCTTAGTCGATGCTCTGGGCTGTTTCCCTCTCGACCATGGAGCTTATCCCCCACAGTCTCACTGCCGCGCTCTCACTTACCGGCATTCGGAGTTTGGCTAAGGTCAGTAACCCGGTAGGGCCCATCGCCTATCCAGTGCTCTACCTCCGGCAAGAAACACACGACGCTGCACCTAAATGCATTTCGGGGAGAACCAGCTATCACGGAGTTTGATTGGCCTTTCACCCCTAACCACAGGTCATCCCCCAGGTTTTCAACCCTGGTGGGTTCGGTCCTCCACGAAGTCTTACCTCCGCTTCAACCTGCCCATGGCTAGATCACTCCGCTTCGGGTCTTGAGCGCGCTACTCTACCGCCCTGTTCGGACTCGCTTTCGCTACGGCTTCCCCACCCGGGTTAACCTCGCAACACACCGCAAACTCGCAGGCTCATTCTTCAAAAGGCACGCAGTCACGAGAATGAAGCAAGCTCCATTCCGACGCTCCCACGGCTTGTAGGCACACGGTTTCAGGTACTATTTCACTCCCCTCCCGGGTACTTTTCACCATTCCCTCACGGTACTATCCGCTATCGGTCACCAGGGAATATTTAGGCTTAGCGGGTGGTCCCGCCAGATTCACACGGGATTTCTCGGGCCCCGTGCTACTTGGGTGTCTCTCAGACGAGCCGCTGACGTTTCGACTACGGGGGTCTTACCCTCTACGCCGGACCTTTCGCATGTCCTTCGCCTACATCAACGGTTTCTGACTCGCCCCACGGCCGGCAGACCGTGGAAGAGAGATCCCACAACCCCCACGACGCAACCCCTGCCGGGTCTCACACGTCGTAGGTTTGGCCTCATCCGGTTTCGCTCGCCACTACTCCCGGAATCACGGTTGTTTTCTCTTCCTGCGGGTACTGAGATGTTTCACTTCCCCGCGTTCCCTCCACATGCCCTATGTGTTCAGGCATGGGTGACAGCCCATGACGACTGCCGGGTTTCCCCATTCGGACACCCCCGGATCAAAGCCTGGTTGACGACTCCCCGGGGCCTATCGTGGCCTCCCACGTCCTTCATCGGTTCCTGGTGCCAAGGCATCCACCGTGCGCCCTTAAAAACTTGGCCACAGATGCTCGCGTCCACTGTGCAGTTCTCAAACAACGACCAGCCACCCGTCACACACCACTACGTGATGCTTCACGGGGCCGGCATCCGAAGACAGCGGCCGCCCTCAGACACCCAACAGCGTGCCCGCACGGCCAGCCGACCAGATCAGCGTTCCACGCCCTTGCGGCAGTACTAGCGCCTGGTCCATCCTGGACCGTGCCGAATAATCAACGTTCCACCCATGAGCAACCGGCATCGGACGTTCGCCGATGTACCGGCCCCTGAACCGGGCAAGCCCGGCTTAGAAGTGCTCCTTAGAAAGGAGGTGATCCAGCCGCACCTTCCGGTACGGCTACCTTGTTACGACTTCGTCCCAATCGCCAGTCCCACCTTCGACAGCTCCCTCCCGCGAACGGGTTGGGCCACCGGCTTCGGGTGTTACCGACTTTCGTGACGTGACGGGCGGTGTGTACAAGGCCCGGGAACGTATTCACCGCAGCACTGCTGATCTGCGATTACTAGCGACTCCGACTTCATGGGGTCGAGTTGCAGACCCCAATCCGAACTGAGACCGGCTTTTTGAGATTCGCTCCACCTCACGGTATCGCAGCTCATTGTACCGGCCATTGTAGCACGTGTGCAGCCCAAGACATAAGGGGCATGATGACTTGACGTCGTCCCCACCTTCCTCCGAGTTGACCCCGGCGGTCTCCCGTGAGTCCCCAGCACCACAAGGGCCTGCTGGCAACACGGGACAAGGGTTGCGCTCGTTGCGGGACTTAACCCAACATCTCACGACACGAGCTGACGACAGCCATGCACCACCTGTACACCGACCACAAGGGGGCGCCTGTCTCCAGACGTTTCCGGTGTATGTCAAGCCTTGGTAAGGTTCTTCGCGTTGCGTCGAATTAAGCCACATGCTCCGCCGCTTGTGCGGGCCCCCGTCAATTCCTTTGAGTTTTAGCCTTGCGGCCGTACTCCCCAGGCGGGGAACTTAATGCGTTAGCTGCGGCACCGACGACGTGGAATGTCGCCAACACCTAGTTCCCACCGTTTACGGCGTGGACTACCAGGGTATCTAATCCTGTTCGCTCCCCACGCTTTCGCTCCTCAGCGTCAGTAATGGCCCAGAGATCCGCCTTCGCCACCGGTGTTCCTCCTGATATCTGCGCATTTCACCGCTACACCAGGAATTCCGATCTCCCCTACCACACTCTAGCCAGCCCGTATCGAATGCAGACCCGGGGTTAAGCCCCGGGCTTTCACACCCGACGTGACAAGCCGCCTACGAGCTCTTTACGCCCAATAATTCCGGACAACGCTTGCGCCCTACGTATTACCGCGGCTGCTGGCACGTAGTTAGCCGGCGCTTCTTCTGCAGGTACCGTCACTTGCGCTTCTTCCCTGCTGAAAGAGGTTTACAACCCGAAGGCCGTCATCCCTCACGCGGCGTCGCTGCATCAGGCTTGCGCCCATTGTGCAATATTCCCCACTGCTGCCTCCCGTAGGAGTCTGGGCCGTGTCTCAGTCCCAGTGTGGCCGGTCGCCCTCTCAGGCCGGCTACCCGTCGTCGCCTTGGTGAGCCGTTACCTCACCAACAAGCTGATAGGCCGCGGGCCCATCCTTCACCGCCGGAGCTTTCCACCATCAAAGATGCCCAAGATGGTCGTATCCGGTATTAGACCCCGTTTCCAGGGCTTGTCCCAGAGTGAAGGGCAGATTGCCCACGTGTTACTCACCCGTTCGCCACTAATCCACCCCGAAGGGCTTCATCGTTCGACTTGCATGTGTTAAGCACGCCGCCAGCGTTCGTCCTGAGCCAGGATCAAACTCTCCGTGAATGTTTACCGGTCATCCGGTGCAACACCACGAGAGCGGAACAGCCGGGCGGAATAGGCCCGGCCGTTCACAGCGTCCTCGCTGTGTTATTTCAAAGGAACCTCGCCCCGGCCTGACGGCCGGAGACGGGGTATCAACATATCTGGCGTTGATTTTTGGCACGCTGTTGAGTTCTCAAGGAACGGACGCTTCCTTCGTACTCACCCGAGAGACTCTCTCGCGGCTTTCCTCCGGGCGCTTCCCTTCGGTCTTGCGTTTCCGACTCTATCAGATCTTTTCCCGATCCGATTTCCTCGGTGCTTTCCAGGTTCCCGCTTTCGCGTTTCCCTTTCCGGCGGTTCCGACTCTATCAGATCCTTTCGGGCCTGACTCCCAGTCAGCGGGGCTTGTCTTCCCGGCCGTTGGGCCGTTCCGACGTCTCAAACCTTAGCGGATTCTCTCGGCGATTCCCAATCGGGCCGCCGAGTCCCACTCGAATTGAATTCGGGCGCGCCGAAATCAACCCCGTCGGGAGATCGTGCTGGTGGTTTGATTTGCCGCTTTCGCGGCCGAAGGTGCTGCCGCAGAACCGTTACGGCTCCGTGGCAACCCGAAGAACTTTACGGATCGGGTAGGGGGCTGTCAAGTGCCCCCTGTCAAGATCTTTTACGCTCGCTTCAGTCCAGGTCGCTGAGGCGGCCGCCGGCGTCCGGCTGGGCGTGTTCCACCCTGCGCAGGAGCCTGGTCAGGACCTCGCCGAGGACTGTTCGCTCGTCCGGGGACAGGTCCTGCAGGAGGTCCTCCTCGAAGACCGACGCCAGTCGCATGGCCTCGAGCCACTTCTCTCGGCCCTCGGGGGTCAGCTCCACGATCACCCGTACGCGGTTGGTCTCGTCCCGCTCTCGGGTGACCAGACCCTCGGCGACCATGCGGTCGATGCGATGGGTCATCGCAGCCGGTGTGAGACCGAGGCGCTTGGCGAGGTCGCTGGGGCCCATGCGGTAGGGGGCGCCGGAGAGGACGAGGGCCTTGAGGACCTCCCACTCGGCGTTGCTGATGCCGAGCGCGGCGGTCTGGCGGCCGTAGGCGACGTTCATACGGCGGTTCAGGCGGGAGAGTGCCGAAACGATCTTCTCGACCTGGGGGTCGAGGTCCCGGAACTCGCGCTGGTAGGCGGCGATCTGTTCTTCGAGTGTCGGCTCGGTGACGCCGGTGCCGGTGGTGTCGCCCATGGAGGGAGTATCGCACGGGCCTGCTTGGCGTTGAAGTCCTTCTATATGTAGTCTTTAGCTTCGAAGTTTAGAGGTGAAGTCTTCATCTCTAACTAGTGACGCTCGCAAGTACTTGAGAGAGGTGAACGTGACCAGGGCGATGGGCGCAGCGATGCGCCGGATCCACGTGGGCAACGCACTCAGCGCGTTCGGGCTCGGCTTCACCGTCCCCTACCTGTACGTCTATGTGGCGCAGGTGCGGGGGCTGGGGGCCATGACGGCGGGGCTCGTACTCGCCGTTTTCGCCGTGGCCGCGCTGATCGTGCTGCCGTTCGCCGGGCGGGCCATCGTCCGGCGTGGCCCGCTGCCGGTGCTGCTCGCCGCCCTGGTCACCGCCGCGCTGGGGGCGCTGAGCCTGGGGTTCGCGGGCAATGCGGTGGCTGTGCTGCTGTCGGCGGGGGCACTCGGAGCCGGGCAGGCCGTGATGCAGCCGGCGCTGGCGACGATGATCGTGGACTGTTCGTCGGCGGAGACGCGGTCTCGGGCGTTCGCGATGCAGTTCTTCCTGCAGAACCTGGGGCTGGGTGTCGGCGGGCTCATCGGTGGTCATCTCGTCGACGCGACCCGGGTCTCGTCCTTCACGCTGCTGTTCGCGATCGAGGCGGTGATGTTCCTGCTGCTGGTCGTGGTGATGGCGACGGTGCGGATGCCGCACTCGCCGCGGATCGGGGATGCGCCGGGGCGCTCGGCGAAGGGCAGCTGGAAGCAGTTGCTGGGTAACCGGGCGATGGTGCAGCTGTGTGTGTTGGGGTTCGTGCTGTTCTTTGCGTGCTACGGGCAGTTCGAGTCGGGGCTGAGCGCGTACGGGGTCGAGGCGGCCGGGATTTCTACGTCTGCCCTGGGGACGGCGCTGGCTGCCAACACCGCGATGATCGTGGTGGCGCAGTTCGCCGTGCTGAAGTTCGTCGAGCGGCGGCGGCGGTCGCGGGTGATCGCGGTGGTCGGGCTGATCTGGGCCGTTGCGTGGGTCGCGGCCGGGTATGCGGGGCTGGGGCACGGTAGCCAGGAGATGGCTACGGCGGCGTTCATCTCGACGTATGCGCTGTTCGGGCTGGGTGAGGCGATGTTGTCGCCGACGGTGGCTCCGCTGGTTGCCGATCTCGCGCCGGTGGGGATGGCTGGGCAGTACAACTCGGCGTTCGCGCTGGTGAAGCAGCTGGCGTTGGCGGTTGGACCGGCGGTTGGGGGGCCGATGGGGGCTGCGCTGCATGGGCCGTATGTCGTGACGTTTCTGCTGTTCTCGTTGGGGATCAGTGTGTTGGCGGTGCGGTTGGGGCGGCAGCTGACTGACGTGCAGGATCAGCCGTGGCTGGGGCGGAGTCGGGTTGTGTCGCGGGGTGGGGCTTCGGAGGCGGTTCCTGCGGACGCGTGAGCTGCGGACGCGTGCGGCGGAGGTCGCTGGCGTTGGGGCTGGGCGAGGTGGGTTGCGCAGCCCGGCGCTGACGGGGTGCCGCCCGCGCCCATCCGTGCCGCCCTGGGGGTCCCCCTCTGGGGGAGGCACGCATGCCCGCGGCTGGTCGAGTGGTGCTCAGAGCTTCGGTAGGGCGAACTCGCACCACACTGCTTTTCCGCCGCCCGGGGTTCGTCTGCTGCCCCAGTTGGAGGCGATCGTTGCGACGATGGCGATGCCTCGGCCCGACTCGTCGCCCGGTTCTGCGCGGCGGCGGCGGGGGAGGTGGTCGTTGCCGTCGGTGACCTCGACGATGAGGCGGCGGTCGGTGCGGCGCAGGCGGAGGCGCATGGGTGGGGTGCCGTGTTGGAGGGAGTTGGCGACCAGCTCGCTCGCCGCGAGGACGCCGAGGTCGTGCAGGTCGGGTGGGAAGCGCCAGCTGGTGAGGACGCCGGAGGCGAACGCACGCGCGCGTGGGGCCGCTTCCACTCCGCCGAGCAGTTCCAGGGCCGCATTGCGGAACAGGTCGCTCTCCGGGCCCGTACGGGCCGGGTGCTGGAGGACCAGGACGGCGACGTCGTCGTCGTGGTCCGCCGTCACGCCCGCCGAGCGGACCAGGCGGTCGCAGATGACCTGCGGGGTGCCGGTCGCGCCCGCCAGGGCGCGTTCGAGGGCGGCGATGCCCTCGTCCAGGTCCTTGTCCCGGCGCTCCACCAGGCCGTCCGTGTAGAGGACGGCGGTGGAGCCGGGGCCCAGGGGGATCGAGCCCGAGGTGTGCATCCAGCCGCCCGTGCCGAGGGGCGGGCCGGTGGGTTCGTCGGCGTGCAGGACGTTGCCGCTGTCGTCGCGGACGAGGATGGGGAGGTGGCCGGCCGAGGCGTACACCAGCCGTCCCTCGTTCGGGTCATGGACCGCGTACACGCACGTGGCGATCTGGTTGGCGTCGATCTCCGCGGCGAGGCCGTCGAGGAGCTGGAGGACCTCGTGCGGGGGCAGGTCGAGGCGGGCGTACGCGCGGACGGCGGTACGGAGCTGGCCCATGACCGCGGCGGCGCGGACGCCTCTGCCCATGACGTCGCCGATGACCAGGGCCGTGCGGCCGCCGCCCAGGGTGATCACGTCGTACCAGTCGCCGCCGACGGCGGCCTCGGTGCCGCCGGGCTGGTACGTGGCGGCGATGCGGAGGTCGTCGGGCTGTTCCAGCTCCTGGGGGAGCAGGGAGCGCTGGAGGGTGACGGCGGTCTCGCGCTGCCGGCGTTCGCTGGCGCGGAGGCGTTCGGCGGCCTCGGCGTGGTCGGTGACGTCGGTGGCGAAGACGAGGACGCCGGGGTCGCTGCCGTCGCCCTCGGCGACCGGGGTGCAGGTGAAGGTGTAGGAGCGGCCGTCGGGGGCCTTGCGGGACTTGACCGTGCGGGGCTTGCCGCTGCGCAGGACCTGGTCCAGGAGGGGCAGCAGGCCCAGTTCGTGGAGTTCCGGCAGGGCCTCGCGGGCGGGTGCGCCGGGTGGGCGTACGCCGAAGGCGGTGGCATAGGCGTCGTTGACGTAGGCGAGGCGGTGGTCGGGGCCGTGGACCAGGGCGACGAGGCCGGGGACGCGGTCGAGGACCTCGCGTACCGGGAGTTCGTCCACGGCGGGGACCGGCACCGGGTCGTCGGTCAGGTGTTCGGTGCGGGCTGCGGGGACGGAGCCGTCCCCGCGCCGGTCCGGGGTGACCGTGTGTGCGGTCCGCGCTGCGGCGCGGCGCTGCGTTCCGGGGAGCCGGGCGCTCCAGCGCGTGAAGTTCACGAATCCTTGCCTCGTGTAGTTGTCGTCGACCGGCTCCGGATCCGGCCCGGTCCCCCGGGGGTCGTACGTCGGTGGCCGTACCTTGTCACGGCCCCTGGGAAGTGCAGCACTTGGGAGAAGCCTCGTGGGTTGGTGGGCAGGGGCTCGCCCTGTCGCGGGGATCAGTCTGGCAGTGTGGCCGACCGGGCCGACATCCGTCAGACGCCGGGGTGGCCGCAGGAGTTCCTCGCGAGGGTCAGGTCGACCCCTTCGGGTCGTAAGGAGGCTTTCCACCGGCCGCGAGTTCGAACTCGGCTCGGGGATGTTCGAGTGAACCGAGCGAGACGATCTCCCGTTTGAAGAGGCCCGCGAGGGTCCATTCCGCCAGCACGCGCGCCTTGCGGTTGAAGGTCGGCACCCTGCTGAGGTGGTAGGCGCGGTGCATGAACCAGGCGGGGTAGCCCTTCACCTTGCGCCCGTAGACGTGGGCGACGCCCTTGTGCAGTCCGAGGGAGGCGACCGAACCGGCGTACTTGTGGGCGTACGTCTGGAGGGGTTCACCGCGCAGGGAATGGACGATGTTGTCGCCGAGGACCTTGGCCTGACGGAGCGCGTGCTGGGCGTTGGGGGCGCATGTGGTGCCGGGTGCGCCGGCGGTGACGTCGGGTACGGCGGCGGCGTCTCCCGCTGCCCACGCGTGCGCGTGCCCCTCGATCGACAGTTCGGCGGTGCAGTGCAGTCGGCCGCGCTCGGTGAGCGGCAGGTCGGTGGTGGCGAGCAGCGGATGGGGTTTCACGCCGGCCGTCCAGACGACCGTACGCGTGGGGAATCGTTGTCCGTCGCTGAGGACCGCGACCCGGTCGGCGCAGGATTCGAGGCGGGTGCCCAGGAGGACCTGGATGTTGCGGCGGCGTAGCTCGGTGACCGTGTAGCGGCCCATCTCCTCGCCGACCTCGGGGAGGATGCGGTCCGAGGCCTCGACGAGGATCCACTTCATGTCCTCGGGCTGGACGTTGTGGTAGTAGCGCGTGGCGTAGCGGGCCATGTCCTCCAGCTCGCCGAGTGCCTCGACTCCGGCGTATCCGCCGCCCACGAAGACGAAGGTGAGGGCCGCGTCGCGGATGGCGGGATCGCGGGTGGAGGAGGCGATGTCCATCTGCTCCAGAACGTGGTTGCGCAGACCGATGGCCTCCTCGACGGTCTTGAAGCCGATGCCGTGGTCGGCGAGGCCGGGGACGGGCAGGGTGCGTGAGACGGACCCGGGGGCGAGGACGAGTTCGTCGTACGACAGCTGCTCGATGCCGGTGCCCTCCTCGGTGGCGAGGGTGGTGAGGGTCGCGACGCGTTCGGCGTGCCGGACGGAGCGGACCTCGCCGATGACGACCCGGCAGTCGGCCAGGACGCGGCGGAGCGGTACGACGACATGGCGGGGGGAGATGGAACCGGCGGCCGCCTCGGGGAGGAACGGCTGGTACGTCATGTACGGGTCGGGCGTGACGACCGTGATCTCGGCCTCGCCGCGCCCGAGTTCCCGTTTCAGCTTCCGCTGCAGGCACAGGGCCGTGTACATCCCGACGTAGCCGCCGCCGACAACGAGAATGCGCGCAGGTTCCCTCACCATCCCATGACGCACCCGGCGCTTGCGTTTGTCCACAGCCCCGGCAAATTGTGTGACCGCGCGCGGGGCATGCGCAGGGTTGGCCGAAATGTCGGCGCAGGCGACAGCCGTGCAGGTCAGCGGGGGTGAACCGGGTGGCGTAACGGTGTGCAACCGGGACGTATACGACCCGTACTCCGATCGGGGGGCGCTCCGTGCGGAACCTGCCCCTTCTGAATTGAGTCCCTCTCAACTATGTTCGTATGTCGACGGGGTGTAGGGGGATGCGCTCGCCAGGTTCCCGGATTCCTGGGTTCCTGGGTTCTCGGGCTCGCGACGGGCAGGCTCGTGGTCCGGCGGGCGGGCTCGCGGTTCCGGGCTTGTTCCACACGCTCCGGCTTACCTATGGCGGGGAGAGTCTCCGGGGGGAGACGTCATTACCGGGGGAATTCTTATGCACATTCAGGACTCTCGTTGGTCTACCGCTTCTGCCATCGCACCTGGTGGCGTGGTGGGTGCGGCGGCGGGCAACGGACGCGGGGACGGACCGCGGACGACGCCGCTGCGCGTGGACGCACAGCGCAATCTCGAGCATGTACTGCGGGCGGCGCGCGAGGTCTTCGGCGAGCTGGGCTACGGCGCGCCGATGGAGGACGTGGCGCGGCGCGCCCGGGTCGGTGTCGGCACGGTGTACCGGCGCTTCCCGAGCAAGGACGTCCTGGTCCGGCGGATAGCCGAGGAGGAGACCTCCCGGCTGACCGACCAGGCCCGGGCGGCGCTCGGCCAGGAGGACGAGCCGTGGTCGGCGCTGTCGCGTTTCCTGCGTACGTCGGTGGCCTCGGGTGCCGGGCGGCTGCTGCCGCCGCAGGTGCTGCGGGTCGGCGTCGCGGACGAGGCCGGCGAACGCGCCGGGCTCGACGAGGCGCGGGTGCCGCAGCAGCGGATCCAGCCCGGCGCCGGTGAGCTGCGGCTCGTGCCGGAGGGGTCGTCCGCGGCCGAGGAAGACAGCGGGGCGGCGGCGCTGCTGGACGTCGTGGGCCAGCTCGTGGAGCGGGCGCGCGCGGCGGGTGAGCTGCGGCCGGACGTGTCGGTGTCGGACGTCCTGCTGGTCATCGCCACGGCGGCGCCCTCGCTGCCGGATGCCGCGCAGCAGGCGGCGGCTTCGGCGCGGCTGCTGGACATCCTGCTGGAGGGGCTGCGGTCGCGACCGGCGTGACGTGTGGTGCAGCGGGTCGGGGGCGGTGCGCCACCCCCGGCCCAACGCCTCATCCGTGACCGCCCGTTGAGCCTTGCCCGAACGGCTGACGACCGGTACCGGCTCGAAACAGGTCCCACGGACGAGTGGATGGTCCGTACTCCACTGCCTGAACAAAAGCCAATATGGCACTCTGGCTCCTGTTCGGGGCTGGTTGGGCAGGCGGCGGGGGCTTTCCGCGATGGGCGTTGACGGGCGGGACGAATCGCTCGGTGGCGACGGCACCGAGGCCGAGGGCCTCACGCCGCCCCAGGTACCGGCGCAGCGCGACCGGCGGCAGGACGGCGTCCTGCCGCCACCGACGTCCGACGCCGGGCTGATCACACGGATGCGCGCGGGCGACGACACGGCCTACGAGGAGCTGTACCGGCGCCACGCGGACGCGGTCCGCCGGTACGCGCGCACGTGCTGCCGGGACGCCCACACCGCAGACGACCTCACCGCCGAGGTCTTCGCCCGCATGCTCCAGGCGGTACGCGGCGGCTCCGGGCCCGAGCACGCCGTACGCGCGTACCTGCTCACCACCGTCAGGCGGGTCGCCGCGAACTGGACGAACTCCGCGAAGCGGGAGCAACTGGTCGACGACTTCGCGGTGTTCGCCACGCAGGCCGCCCGGTCGGACGGATCCGACCCGGACACACTCGAACTGGGCGCCGACGTACGGGCGATGCGCGAGGCCGAGCAGTCCCTGGCGATGCGGGCCTTCCGGTCGCTGCCGGAGCGCTGGCAGGCCGTGCTGTGGCACACCGAGGTCGAGGACGAGTCCCCGAGCGAGGTCGCCACGCTCTTCGGGCTCGACGCCAACGGCACCCGCGTCCTCGCCAGCCGCGCCCGCGAGGGCCTCAGACAGGCCTACCTCCAGGCCCACGTCAGTGCCGCCCTCACCAGCGACGAGGAGTGCGCGCGCTACGCCGACCAGTTCGGCACGTATGCCCGCCGCAGGCTGCGCACCCGCGCCGAGCGAGGGCTGCGCAAGCACCTGGAGGAGTGCGCCAGGTGCCGGCTGGCCGCCGGCCAGATCGAGGAGGTCGCCGGAGGCATCCCCGCCGTCGTGCCGGTTGCGGTCATCGGCTGGTTCGGGGCCGCCGGGTACGCCAAGGCGGCCGGGCTCGTCGCCGGAGGCGCCGGAGCCGGTGCTGCGGGTGCAGCGGGCGCGTCGGGCGGTGGCTCGTCCGGCGGAGCCGACGCCGGTGGTGCGGCGTCGGAGGGGCTGGGTGCGCCGGTGAAGGCCGGTATCGCGGCCGGGATGGTCGCCACGGCGATCGCGGTGGTCGCGCTCGCCCTTGCCGGCGACGACAGCACGCCCGAGGAGCCGGAGGCAAGGCCGCGCGCGTCCGCGCCGATCGTCCGGCCCGAGCCGCCCGTGCCCACGCCCACGCCGTCGCCCGAGGAGCCCGCTCCGCGGCCGCCGGCGATCGTCCCCGCGGCGGAGCCGGCCCGGACGCCCGCACCGTCCCCCACGCCCACTGCGGCGCCCACTCAGACGCCCACGCCCACCCTGGAGCCGACGCCCACCCCGACGCCTACGACGACGCCCCCTCCGACCCCGACCCGCCGCCCCAGGCACCGACTACCAGCTGAGCGAGCTGTCCTACGACCTCACCGGCGACGGCACCGAGCCCGAGCTGCGGCTCAGCGGCAGCACCTGGGTGTGGCAGCGGGGCGGCCTGTCGATCGGCGGTACGTCGTACGCGCGCGGGGTGACCGTCCACGGCCGGTCCTCCGTCACCGTCGACCTCAACCGCGAATGCGCCTCCTACGACGCGTGGGTCGGTGTCGACGACGGAATGCTGAAGCTCGGCCAGGTCTCCTTCTCCGTCCACGCGGACGGTGTCCAGCTGTGGCAGTCCGGGGTGCTCAAGGGCGGCGACGCCGCCGTCCCCGTCCATGTGGACCTCACCGGGCACAGGACCGTACGGCTGGTGGTGGAGCCGCACAGTCCCCTCGACAACCTGGCACTCGCGGACTGGGCCGCGTCGAAGTTCACCTGCTCGTAAGGGGCGTCGAGGCGCGTTCCGCACGCGCGCCGGCTCACGCGCCCGAGGCCAGCGCCCCCCGGCGCGGTGTGATCCCCGCCGGTACCGCACGCGCGCGTGCCGGTGTTCCCGTCCAGCAGGTGCCGCGCCGGGCGAGCAGGCGGCGCAGCCACAGCTCCAGGGACACCAGGTCGGCGAGCCCGTCCAGGGGCAGGGGTTCGCCCTGTGCCGCCGCGCGCAGGGCCTTGCGGACGACCCGGGCCTCGACCAGCCCGGCCTCCGCCAGCAGGGGCGTGTCGAACAGCGCCATCAGGGAGTCCACGGCAACGCGCAGTCCCGCACGTGCGGCCGCCGCCGCGGGCGCATGCGAGGGCGCGCCCCAGCCGGGCGGGAGGTCGGCGACGCCGGCGCCCTTCAGGACCGTACGCAGGATCGCCGCCCGGGCCCCGGGCTGGACGCGCAGCGCCTCGGGGAGGGCCCGGCAGGCGCGCACGACCTGGTTGTCGAGGAAGGGTGTGTGCAGGCGCTGGAAGCGGATCTCCGCGGCCTGCTCCAGTACGCGGATGTCCGCGGCCGCCCGGGCCAGCGCCCCGCGCGCGCGGAAGTCGCCCGGCCGCTGCCCGGGTCCTACTCCGGAGCGATGGGTCGCCCCCTGCAAGCGAATCGATACTTCTGCCAGCGCCTCACCGGTCAGCCACCGGGCCGCGGGCCCCGGTCTGGCCCAGGTGAGCGCGGCGAGCGACGCCCCCACCGCCCCGCCGGGTTCGTCGAACCGCTGCTGGAGCAGCCGCTCGGCGAGCCTCTCCAGACCCGCGCCGTAGGGCGTCCGGGCGAGCCGGCGCGCGGCGGCGTACACGCGCGCGGGGACCATCACCGAGCCGTCGGCCTTCGCCAGTGCGGCCACCGGCCGCACCAGGTGCCGCCGCTGGCGGTCCACCAACAGGTCGGCCAGGCGCGCCGGATGGGCGTCCAGCACCTGCCGGGCGCCGTAGCCGGTGAGGTGGTCGGCGCTGCCCGCGGCGAGCCGTGTGCGATGCCGTACGGCGGTCACCAGGCTGGGGCCGGGCTCGTCCGTCAGCGGGCCGTCCAGGTTGCCGTACGGCAGGGTCTCCTCGCCGCCGGTCACCACCACGTGGTGCAGGCGGGGGTTGGCGGCCAGGGTGCCCGCCCGCTCCAGTTCGGCCTCCCGGCCGCCGACCGTCAGGTCGTTGAAGGTGACGGCGAGCAGCCGCTCGCCCGCGCCCGTGCCGTGCCCCAGCACGGTTCCCGGCATCCCGGGCAGCCCCGCCGCCAGCAGGGCGAGGGTGCCCGAGGCCGGCCCGCCCGACAGATCCGCGCCGATGCCGGGCACCGGCATCCCGCGTGCGGCACGCCGCTCGGCCGGCCCCATGCCGGGCACGGGCCCGGGGTCGATGTCGGCGCCGGGGACGTGCCGGGGCGCGGCGAGGCGGGCACGTACGGCCTCGACGAGCGCGTCGCGCACGGCACCGACCGCGCTGTCGGGATCGGCCGGCGGCGCCGCGACGGCGAGGGAGGCCACCGGCTCGTACCCGGCGATCTCGCGCGCCCCGGCGCGCAGGATCAGTGCATGCCCCGGCGGAATGCGCCGCACGCCGTCGTACGGGGTGGAGTCCTGCAGCGCGGCGGGTACGTCGGGGGCGGCCAGCAGGGCGGCGAGGTGACCGAAGTCGAGGTTGGCCTCGATGAGGTCGGCCAGCGGCAGCGCGGCGGTCGCGTACGCCGTGCCGCCCGCCCAAGGGGTGTAGAACACCGGGCGGGCGCCCGCCAGGTCACCGCAGACCGTGATCCGCCGGCCGGCCTGGACGACCGCGGTGTAGCTGCCCGGCCAGGCCGTCAGATGCCGAAGTGCCCCTCCGCGCGCGGCGAACAGCCCGACCCGCAGTTCCTCGTCCGACGCCCCGCACGTGCCGAGTACCGCGATCCGGTTCTGGGCGTCGGCCGTGACCACCCGCACCTCGTCGGGGCGCCAGTCGCCGACCGCCCACAGCGGATCGGGGTCGCCCCACAGGAGTTGGGAGCCGACCGGGTGCAGGGTCTCGCCGTCGTAGCCGGTGGCTCCCGCGGAGCCGAGATCGGCGGCCCCCGCGGCGGTGCTGCTCCATCCCACCAACCACCGCATCGACGCCTCCACAGGCTGGGGACAACCAGTGCACCGTACGAACCGGTTCCCCATGCTGCCACGAAGCGCGCGCCCCAGAGCGTCGACGGTGCCGCTTGTGATCCCCGAAATGCGCCCCACACACCGCCCCGTGCAACCCCGCAGTCGGCTCAGGGGCCCTCGACACCCCGGCCGGCACAAGGTGACTGCGACGTGAATGCGCCCCCGATACGCTCCCCGAGAACCCCCAACGCGCCCTCAAACTCCATGGTGGACGCGGTATCACGCACAGACGGCCGGGTCGATTTTCGGCCAATTCGCTGCTACGCCACGTCGACCACGAGCGTTCCGTACACGCTCCGTACAGGCTCTGCGCACTGCTCGGTCAGCGCACGGTCCGGGAGGCGGAGTTCGCCCCCCGGACCGGTCCGCCGCCCGCGGGGATTGAGGCGGCGGTGTCCCCCAGCCCACTGGTCCAGTACAGCGGGCCGACCCACGCACAACCATGGAACCGCTCCCGAGATGGCCGGAGAAGAGCGCACGGACGGGCGCACGGCCACACATCGGGAGCACGTCACAACTGTGCGTACCGGGACCGTACTTGCGTACGGACCACAATCCCGCCATCCGGAAGAATGCCCCTTAACGCTTGGGATGCGGCGAACTACGCTGGGTTTACGAATGCCGCGTGGTTATGCCAGCGCGGCAGCCGTCTGTGTCGAGGGGTGGCGCATGTCCAGGGAGCAACGCGGGCCGAACGAAAAGCTCGGCGCCGTTCTCGCCCTCGCGGGAATCAGCAACGCAGGACTCGCACGACGGGTCAACGACCTCGGTGCACAGCGCGGGTTGACGCTTCGCTACGACAAGACGTCCGTGGCGCGCTGGGTGTCGAAGGGCATGGTGCCGCAGGGTGCCGCGCCGCACCTCATCGCGGCCGCCATCGGCCAGAAGCTCGGCCGCCCGGTGCCGCTGCACGAGATAGGCCTGGCGGACGCGGACCCCGCACCCGAGGTGGGCCTCGCCTTCCCCCGGGACGTCGGGCAGGCGGTGAAGTCGGCGACGGAGCTGTACCGCCTCGACCTCGCCGGCCGCCGGGCGGGCTCCGGCGGTATCTGGCAGTCGCTCGCCGGATCGTTCGCAGTGAGCGCATACGCAACGCCCGCCTCACGGTGGCTGATAACCCCGGCCGACAGTTCGGTCGCGCGGGACGCGAACCCCGCCGAGGGCTCCGGCGCACCGCTCAAAGTCGGCCACAGCGACGTACAGAAGCTGCGGGAGGCAGCCGAGGACGCCAGGCGCTGGGACTCCAAGTACGGGGGCGGCGACTGGCGTTCGTCGATGGTGCCGGAGTGCCTGCGCGTGGAGGCGGCCCCGCTGCTGCTCGGCTCGTACTCCGACGAGGTCGGCCGCGCCCTGTTCGGTGCCTCCGCCGAACTCACCCGCCTCGCCGGGTGGATGGCCTTCGACACCGGCCAACAGGAGGCCGCCCAGCGCTACTACATCCAGGCCCTGCGCCTGGCCCGCGCGGCGGCCGACGTCCCCCTCGGGGGATACGTCCTGGCGTCCATGTCGCTCCAGGCCACCTACCGCGGCTTCGGCGACGAGGGCGTCGATCTCGCCCAGGCCGCGCTGGAGCGCAACCGGGGACTGGCCACGGCCCGCACCATGAGCTTCTTCCGGCTCGTCGAGGCACGCGCGCATGCGCGCGCGGGTGACGCCCAGGCGGCCGGAGCGGCCCTGAAGGCCGCCGAGGGCTGGCTGGAGCGGTCCCGCGAGGGCGACAGCGACCCGTCCTGGCTCGGCTTCTACTCCTACGACCGCTTCGCCGCCGACGCCGCCGAGTGCTACCGGGACCTGAAGGCACCCCGCCAGGTCCGCCGCTTCACCGAGCAGGCGCTGTCGAAGCCGACGGAGGAGTACGTCCGCTCCCACGGCCTGCGGCTCGTCGTCTCGGCCGTCGCCGAACTGGAGTCCGGAAACCTGGACGCGGCCTGCGAGCAGGGCGTGCGGGCGGTCGAGGTCGCCGGGCGCATCTCCTCCGCACGGACCACCGAGTACGTGAAGGACCTCCTGCACCGTCTGGAGCCGTACGGCGATGAGCCGCGCGTGGTGGAGCTGCGGGAGCGGGCCCGCCCGCTGCTGATGGCACCGGCCTGAGGCCGAAGGGCCGGCTGAGGGCCCGCCCGGGTTTGAGCGCATTGTCAGTGGCGCAGTGCACTATCGGAGCCGGGAGGTGGAGCAGGTGCGGAAGATCGCCTACGACTGCGACGTGCTGGTGATCGGCGGCGGGATCGTCGGCCTGTCGACGGCGTATGCGATCACGCGTGCCGCGCCGGGCACGCGCGTGACGGTGCTGGAGAAGGAGCGGGGCCCGGCCCGGCACCAGACGGGGCGCAACAGCGGCGTCATCCACAGCGGGATCTACTACCGCCCCGGCTCCCTGAAAGCGCGGTACGCGGTGCGGGGCGCCACCGAGATGGTGAAGTTCTGTGCGGAGTACGGCATCGCGCACGCCGTCACCGGCAAGCTGATCGTCGCCACGCAGCGGGCGGAGCTGCCCCGGCTGCACGCGCTCGTGCAGCGCGGGCGGGAGAACGGCATTCCGGTACGGGAGCTGGTCGCGGCGCAGATCGCGGAGTACGAGCCCGAGGTGCGGGGGCTGGCGGCGATCCACGTCGGTACGACCGGCGTCTGCGACTTCGTCGCCGTTGCCAGGCAGCTGGCCGAGGAGTCCGGGGCGGAGATCCGGTACGGGGCACAGGTGCTGCGGGTCGACCGGCGGGCGGGGCTGGGGGTCGCCGTGCGGACCGCGGACGGGGCGGTCGTGCGGGGGAGGGTGCTGGTGAACTGCGCCGGGCTGTACTGCGACGAGATCGCGCGGATGACCGGGGACGACCCGGGGATGCGGATCATTCCCTTCCGGGGCGAGTACTACGAGCTGGGGCGGCCGGAGCTGGTGCGGGGCCTGGTCTATCCGGTGCCGGATCCGGCGTTCCCGTTCCTCGGGGTGCATCTCACGCGCGGGATCGACGGAGGTGTGCACGTCGGGCCCAACGCCGTGCCGGCGCTCGCCCGCGAGGGCTACGGGTGGGGGGTGATCCGGCCGCGTGAGGTGGGGCTGGCGCTGAGCTGGCCCGGGGCGTGGCGGATGGCGCGGCGGCACTGGCGGTACGGGGGTGGGGAGGTGCGGCGGTCGGTGTCGAAGGCGGCGTTCACGGAGGCGGTGCGGAGGCTGTTGCCGGCGGTGACGGAGGGGGATCTCGTGCCGGCGGCTTCGGGGGTGCGGGCGCAGGCGGTGCTGCGGGACGGGACGCTGGTGGACGACTTTCTGATTCGGGAGGGGGAGCGGGCCGTGCATGTGCTCAACGCGCCGTCTCCTGCGGCTACGGCGTCTCTGCCGATCGGGAGGGCGGTGGCTCGGAGGGTGTTGGGGGTGTTGGGTGGGTGACCCCAGCGTGGCTTCGCGGGAACCGGCGTGAAGGCCGGGCGGGGTGAGGTACGCAGCCCGGCGTCGGCGGGGTGCCTCCCCCAGAGGGGGAGGCACGAATGCCCGCGGCTGACGGCGGCGCGGCTGCCCGCGGACCGACGGGCCGACGCAGCCGCCGGGCCGCGTAAAATCGACTCCACTGTGTCTGACTCCCTCCACACCCCCGAAGCCCTCACCCCACCCCCGGTGTCTCCGTTCGGCGTACGCGGGGGAAGGGGGAGCCGCGGTTTCCTGATGGGCCCAAGGCGGATCCTGCGGGGTCGCACTTCGAGCGGCGGATTCGGAGTTTTCAGCCGCGGCGGAGCCGGGTGACCGCCGGGCAGGCCGACGCGTTGCAGCGGCTGTGGCCCAAGTGGGGACTGGACATCGACGGGCAGCGGGTCATCGACCTGACGGAGTTGTTCGGCAACGCGGGCCCCGTCGTGCTCGAGATCGGGTTCGGGATGGGCGAGGCCACCGCCCGGATGGCCGCCGCCGACCCGGACACCAACATCCTCGCCGTGGACGTCCACACGCCGGGCCAGGGCAATCTCCTCAACCTCGCCGACCAGTCCGGCCTCACCAACATCCGGGTGGGCAACGGCGACGCCATCATCCTGCTGCGCGAGATGCTCTCCCCCGACTCCCTCGACGGGCTGCGCGTCTACTTCCCCGACCCCTGGCCCAAGAAGCGGCACCACAAGCGGCGCCTGATCCAGCCGGCCTTCCTCACGCTGGCCGCGACCCGGCTCAGGCCGGGGGCGATCGTGCACTGCGCGACCGACTGGGAGCCGTACGCCGAGCAGATGCTCGAAGTCCTCACGACGCACCCCGCCTTCGAGAACACCCAGCCCGACGGCGGTTTCGCGCCACGCCCCGGCTTCCGCCCGCTCACCCGTTTCGAGGGCCAGGGCCTGGACAAGGGTCATGTCGTGAACGACCTGCTCTTCCGCCGCGTACAGCACGAGCAGCACCCCGCAGAGCACGCACAGCACGAAGAGCACCACCAGCAGGACCACGACCAGTCCTCCACCGGCGCCTGAGCCCTCGCGCCCTCGCGGGCGGCGCCCCTGCCTCGTTAGGGTCAATGCCGTGGCCACCAGTCCCCCCTACCTGACGCACCCCAGCGTTCCCACCGGCGGCGCACTGCGGCGGCATCCGCACTGGTGGCAGCGCACATGGGTGCGTTACGGCGCACTGATCACCCTGCTCGCGATCTCCGGCCTCGTCATCCTCGCCCTCGTCCGCGAGCAGACCGGAACCGAGGGATTCCTGGTCGGTCTCGGCCTCGCGGTCCTCCCGGTACCGCTCCTCATAGCCGCCTTCCGCTGGCTCGACCGCGTCGAGCCCGGCCCCTGGCGCAACCTCGTCTTCTCCTTCGCCTGGGGCGCCTGCGCGGCGGCGCTGATAGCGATCGTCGCCAACAGCTTCGCGACGAGATGGATAGCGACGGCGACCGCCGATCCGGCGAGCGCGGACACCCTGGGCGCCACCGTCATAGCGCCGGTCGTCGAGGAGTCCGCGAAGGCGGCCGCCATACTCCTGCTCTTCCTCTTCCGCCGCCGGGACTTCACCGGGATCGTCGACGGTGTCGTCATCGCCGGGGTCACCGCGACCGGGTTCGCGTTCACCGAGAACATCCTCTACCTCGGCACCGCCTTCGGCACCGACCAGCTCACCGGCGGCAGCGGCATCGCCTCCGTCACGGCGGCGACCTTCTTCGTCCGCGTCATCATGTCCCCGTTCGCGCACCCCCTCTTCACCGTCCTCACGGGCATCGGCTTCGGCATCGCGGCGCTCGCCGGGCAGCGCCAGTATCTGCGGCGCGTGCTGATGCCGCTGGCCGGGCTGCTGCTCGCGATGGGCATGCACGCGTTCTGGAACGGCTCGGCGACCTTCGGCAACTTCGGGTTCTTCGCGGTGTACGGCGGGTTCATGGTGCCCGCGTTCGGGCTGCTGACCTGGCTGGTGATCTGGACCCGGCAGCGGGAGCTGCGGACCGTGCGCGAGGAACTCCCGGCCTATGTCGCCGCCGGCTGGCTGGCACCGGCCATACCGTTCGCGCTGGGCTCGATGCGGGCGCGCCGGCTGGCCAGGGAGTACGCCGGGCACCACCTGGGGAAGCCGGCCGCGCGGGCGGTGGCGCAGTACGAGGCGTACGCGACGTCGCTGGCGTTCCTACGGCATCGCGGGCGCCGGGGCCGGGCCGGCGCGGACTTCGTCGTACGGGAAGGCGAACTGCTGCGGGCGCTGTGGAGCCGACGGGAGGTGGCGCGGCCGGCGCTGGAGTATGCGGCGCGGGTGACGGCTCCGCCGGTGCCGGCTGTGCCGCCCTGGCCGATGGCGGCGCCGTATCCCGCATACCAGCCGTATCCCCCGTACCAACGGCATCCCGCGTACAACCCGTACCAGTCGTAGGGGCGCGCCGAGCGATCGGCGCCGTGAGGTCCCGGCAACAGCCGTTCCGCACACACCGCGAACCGGCAGCCCTGACGTCGGGGGGTTGCCGTCAGGACCGCCGGGGTTCGAAAGGAGCGGATGTCAGGGGTTGAGGCCCTTGCTCTGCAGCCAGGCCAGCGGGTCGATGCCGCTGCCCGCGCCGTCGGGGTGCACCTCGAGGTGCAGGTGGGCCCCGGTGACGTTGCCCGTGGCGCCCACGCGCCCGATGACCTCGCCCGTGGTGACCTTCTGGCCGACGCTGACGTTGATGGAGGACTGGTGGGCGTACCAGATCTCGGTGCCGTCATCGAGGGTGAGGACGGTCTTGTAGCCGTACGACCCGTTCCAGCCGGCCTCGGTGATCGTGCCGCTGTGCACGGCCTTGAGCGGCGTGCCCGTCGGCGCGGCAAAGTCGAGGCCAGTGTGGTAGCCGGAGGACCACAGGGCACCGGCCTGACCGAAGCTCGAGGTGATGGTGTACGAGGAGGTGGGCAGCGCGTACTGCTTGGCCAGCTGGGCGAGGCGCTCGGCCTCGGCCTTCTGGCGGGCCTCCTCCTCGGCCTTCGCCTTCGCGGCGGCAGCCTTGGCCTCGGCCTCCTTCTCGGCCTTGGCGGCGGCTTCGGCGGCGGCCTTCTCGGCGGCGGCCTTGGCAGCGGTGGCGGCCTTGGTGTCGACCTGGTCCTGCTGCTGCTCGGCCTGGGCGATGATGCGGGTGCGCAGCGCCTCACCGGCGTCGGTGGTGCCCTGGGCGGTGTCCGCGGTGGTCACGCCGAGGCTGCTGAGCGGAGCGGTGGCGGTCTCGCCGGAGGTGTCGGAGTCGGCGGAGTCGTCGGAGATGAGCCCGCCCACGGACGGCAGGTCGGGCATCGAGATCGACACCGGCGGCTTGCCGGTCTGCGCGCTGGCCATGCCGCCCGCGCCGACCGCGGCTATGACGCCGACGCCGAGAACCGTGGAGCTGCGGGCGAGTCCACCGCCGCGCTGCTTGGAGACGCGATGCCGGCCGCGTACGGGGCGGAGGGACTCCGCGGTGGGGTTCCACTCCTCCCAGGGACCCTCGTCGGTGCGCTGCCCGCCGTAGACGACGGTGTCGCCGGAGCGCTGGGCCGGCACGAAGGGGGCTTCTGGGGCGGGCCGGTTGGACGCCACGTAGGCGTACTCCTTTCCTTCCTTCTCGCCTACCGGGTTAGCTGACGGGTTCGGAGCAGGAAGGTCTCCTACGCGCGTAAATCAGCCGTGTTGCCACGGTGACCTACACCCGATTCACCCCAAGTTAGTGGTTCCCCGGTTCCCTTACAGGATTCGGCGCGTGCGCACGGAGCCGACTCTTGTGACGGCTGGGACGACCGCGCTGCGTTATCGGACGTTAATAGAAGCGGGGCATGAATTCCAAGCGGTTCCACTTGATCTTTAACGATTTCCGGCCGGACGTACAGGACTATGAGTGGCGAAAATCGGGCGAGTTGACCGCGCCTCAGGGGTATCACAGTTTCTGACTGTGTGTCAGTTGTTATGCGGAGGGCGTTCGTCCGATCACGTCTGGTGACGATCGTCGTACGGCGAGCAGAGCCATGTCGTCGGTCATCCCGCCCCCGGAGTGCCGGCGCACTTCTTCGGCCAGGGCGCGGAGCAGCTCGCCGGGTCCGCGGAAGGTGCGGCCCGCCAGCCGCGCCGCGGGGTCGTAGAACCTGCCGTGCACGTCGCGGGCCTCGGACAGGCCGTCGGTGTGCAGCAACAGCATCGTCCCGTCCGGAAAGCGGGACTCCTCCACACGGGCCGGCCAGGCGCCCAGATCGCCCATGCCGAGCGGCAGCGCGGGTTCGCGGGCGGGCAGCGGACGTACGGTGCCGTCGGCACACAGCAGCAGCGGCGGCGGATGACCGCGGTTGAGGATCCGTACGACCCTGTCGCCGGGCGGCAGCTCGGCCAGTACGGCGGTGGCGAATCCCTCGGCGGTCTCGACGCCGTCGCGCCGCGCGGCCTCACGCGTCAGCGCCCGCTCCAGCCGCTCGGCGACCCCCTGAAGCGTCGCCTCCTGCTCGGCGGCCTCCCGGAACGCCCCGATGACCACGGCGACGGCCCCCACCGCGCCCATCCCCTTGCCCCGTACGTCGCCCACGACGAGGCGTACGCCGTGCGGGCTGTCCTGCACCGCGTACAGGTCGCCGCCGATGAAGGCGTCCGCCTGGGCCGCCTCGTAGCGTGCCACGATGTCGAAGCCGCCGATCCGGCCGAGGGGTTCGGGCAGCACCGCGCGTTGGGCGGCCTCGGCGATCTTCCACGCCGAGTCGAGCCGGGCGTGGCTGCGGCGTACCAGCACATTGATGAGCACGGCCAGCACGGCGACCGTCGTCACGGTGACGAGCTCGGTGAGCGCGTCGACACGCAACGCCGTGCCGTACCGGATGTGCAGCCCGAGCACGACGGTGACGGACGCGATGCCGGTGAGGATCGTGGCCCGCCGGGACAGCAGCGGGGCGGCGACCAGAGGTGCGGCGGTGAAGAGAGGGGCCGCGGTGTAGGGGCGGGGTGTGACGTAGTCGTAGACGCCGCCGATGACGAGCAGCAGTGGGGGGAGCGCCCGGACGAAGGTGCGTGCGTAGGAGATCCGCCGTGTCTCGCTCCGGCCGGCCTCCAGGTGCGCGGCTTCGCCGCCGAGCCCGCGGCCGGGGACCTTCTCCTCAGGCAACCGCCCGCCCCGTCGGGTGTACGGCATCTCTCCTTCAGCCTCCGCAGGCCGCACCCTTGTCTCCCGCCACGCACGTCCACGCACCGCCTCGTCCGTCCAGGTTTTCCGGAGCGGGGGCGGGGGGCGAGCCGGATGGGCCGACCGGATGACATGCCGGTAACCCTCGGTCATGTCCGGTAACGCCTGAGGCCGGAATCCATGTACTGGATTCCGGCCTCAGGCCTTCAGTAGCGGGGACAGGATTTGAACCTGCGACCTCTGGGTTATGAGCCCAGCGAGCTACCGAGCTGCTCCACCCCGCGTCGTTGTGACTCCAGTGTACGCCATCCGCGGGGCCGGTCGCGCCAGGGTTTGCGGCCGCCCGGCGACAGGCCGCTCAGCCCGCGTTCAGCTCGGTCAGCTGAGCGAGCGGGAGGGTGTGCTGCGTCTGCAGGACCTTGGCGCGCAGGTAGCGGACGTTGTGGGCGGTGGTGAAGACGCCCGTCGGGATGCGGTCGCGGACCGTGAGGCCCAGCGTGCGCAGCTGGTCGGCCTTGTCGGGGTTGTTGGACAGCAGGTCCAGGTCCGTGACGGACAGGGCCCGGAGCATCTGGGCCGCCGAGGTGTAGTCGCGGGCGTCCTCCGGGAGGCCGAGGGCGGTGTTCGCCTCGTAGGTGTCCAGGCCCTGGTCCTGGAGGGCGTATGCGTCGAGCTTGTTGTAGAGGCCGATGCCCCGGCCCTCCTGGCGGAGGTAGAGCAGGACGCCGCCGCGGGCCGCGATGCGCTCGACCGCCTCGCGCAGCTGGGGGCCGCAGTCGCAGCGGGCGGAGCCGAAGACGTCGCCGGTCAGGCACTCGGAGTGCAGCCGGACCAGGGGAACGGGCCCGGGGTCGCCGAGGACGACGGCCACGTGTTCCTGGCCGTCGGTCAGGCCGTGGAAGGTGACCAGTTCGGCGTCGACGCTGTAGCCGTCGTGGAAGCGCAGCGGTACCCGGACGCGGGCGCGCGGCGTGGCGGCGGGGAAGTCGGACATGCGGGCCTCCGATTCCGTACAAGCTGCTTCAGATTTGAAGCAGCCTCTCGATCAGGAACCCTACCCATGCTTGAAGTTTGAAGCAACGCGGATGCGGCGGGACCGGCGATGTGTGACGCGGCTCACGAACAGGATGACGAACGGCGCAGCCAGGGGACATCGGTGGACGCGCTCTGCGAGTCGTCACCCTGGAGGGCCCGCGTGACGCCCGTGAAGATCTCCTCCAGCTGGCCCACCTGCTGCGGGGTGAGGTGATCGAAGAGCAGGGCACGGACCGTCTCGACGTGACCCGGCGCCGTACGCTCCAGGGCGGCCATCCCCTCGTCCGTCAGAGCCGCGACGGTGCCCCGCTTGTCCCACCGGCACTCCTCCCGCCGCACCAGACCGTCCTTCTCCAGCCTGGTCACCGCGTACGTCAGCCGACTGCGCGTGATCTTCAGCCGTTCCGCGAGGTCGGTCATACGCAGCCGGCGCTCGTCGGTCTCGGAGAGGTTGGCCAGGATGGAGTAGTACAGATGCGGCATGCCGGCCTCCTGCTGGAGCTGCCGGTCGAGCGCGTCCTCCACGAGATGGGTGGCCGCGATGTACGCGCGCCAGGCGCGCTGCTCCTCGGGGGTGAGCCAGCGAGTCGTCATACGACCAGTGTAGGTTTGCTTAAAACTTGAACCAAGCCCGCCGTCTCCGGCCGTCCCGGCCGTTTCCCAGATGGGTGTGCCGATGCCCTTCCCTCACGTCCTGCTGTCCGCCGCCGTCTCCCTCGACGGCTACCTGGACGACACCGGCCCCGAGCGCCTCCTGCTCTCCAGCCCCGCCGACTTCGACCGGGTCGACGAGGTACGGGCATCCGTCGACGCCATCCTGGTCGGCGCCGGCACGATCCGCGCCGACAACCCCCGGCTGCTGGTCAACTCGCCCGAGCGGCGCGCCGCCCGCGTGGCCGCCGGGAAGCCGGAGTATCCGCTGAAGGTCACGGTGAGCGGCTCTGGGGACCTGGACCCGGCCGCCAAGTTCTGGCACACGGGCGGGGAGAAGGTCGTCTACACGACCACAGAGGGCGCCCGGCGGCTCCGGGCGACGGACCTCGCCGCGGACATCGTGGCACTCGGACCCGACCTCGACTGGCGGGCGCTGCTCGAGCATCTGCACGACGTACGGGGAGTGCGGCGGCTCATGGTCGAGGGGGGCGGCACCGTCCACACCCAGCTGCTGCGGGACGGCCTCGCGGACGAACTGCACCTCGTCCTCGCCCCGCTGTTCGTCGGGGACCCGGACGCGCCCCGGCTCTTCGGGCCCGGCCCGTATCAGGGCGGGCGGCTGCGCCTGGTGGAGACGCGGGCCATCGGTGACGTCGTTCTCATGCGCTACGAGCCCACCGCACCGGGCGTCGGCGGGCTGCCGTCGGCTGCCGACCGGCACTGGCTGGCGCTCGCCTGTGAACTGGCCGCGCAGTGCCCCCCGTCGAAAACCGCGTTCAGCGTGGGGGCCGTGGTGGTCGCGGACGACGGCACCGAGCTCGCGCGGGGGTACTCGCGGGAGGCCGGGGATCCGGTCGTGCACGCGGAGGAAGCCGCGCTGGCGAAGATCGACCCCGGCGATCCGAGGCTGGCCGGTGCGACGGTGTACAGCAGCCTGGAGCCCTGCGTGCGCCGGGCCTCACGGCCGCGGCCGTGTGCGCGGTTGATCCTCGACGCCGGGGTACGGCGGGTGGTGACGGCCTGGCGGGAGCCGGACACGTTCGTCGCCGGGGCCGACGGGAGCGGGGCGCTGGCCCGGGCGGGCGTGGATGTGGTGGTGCTGCCGGAGTACGAGGGGGCGGCGAAGACTCCGAACGGGCACTTGCTGGGCTGACGCCCTGATCCGCAGCACCTCAGAAGTCGACCGGCTCACGGATGATCGGACACGTCATGCAGTGTCCGCCGCCCCGTCCGCGGCCGAGTTCGGCGCCCACGATGGTGATCACCTCGACGCCGGCCTGCCGCAGCAGCGCGTTGGTCTGGGTGTTGCGGTCGTACGTGAACACCACACCCGGTTCCAGGGCGACGGCGTTGTTGCCGCTGTCCCACTGCTGGCGCTCGGAGGCGTACACGTCTCCGCCGGTCTCCACCACCCGCAGCCGGGGCAGGCCGAGTGCCTCGGCGACGACGTCGACGAACGCACGGGGCTCCTCGTCGGTGATCTCGAGGCCGGGGGCCCTGTCGCCGGGCCGCAGCGAGAACGTGTGCACCGCCTCCATGATGCGCGGGTAGAGGGTGACGAGGTCGCGGTCGGCGAAGGTGAAGACGGTGTCGAGGTGCATCGCGGAGCGCAGTTTGGGCATGCCCGCGACGATCACCTGCTCGGCGGCGCCGCCCTCGAACAGGGCCTTGGCCACCTGGGTGATCGCCTGCCGTGAGGTGCGCTCGCTCAT
Source organism: Streptomyces sp. F001 (assembly GCF_004187715.1). GTDB lineage: Bacteria > Actinomycetota > Actinomycetes > Streptomycetales > Streptomycetaceae > Streptomyces > Streptomyces flavusporus. The sequence continues at coordinate 213,436 of NZ_QZWF01000003.1, forward strand.
GCCCATCAGGACGACGCCGTTGCCGACCGGCATGATGTCGCCGCCCTCGAACGTGGCCTGGCCCCAGTCGAGTTCGGGGTCGCCCCACCAGACGGTGGAACCCGCGAAGTCGGGGTGGAAGGTGTAGAGCGCCTTCATCAGCAGCGTCTCGTCGTGCCGGGCGGGCCAGTACAGCGGGTTGAGGGTCAGGCCGCCGTAGAGCCAGCAGGTGGTGTCCCGGGTGTAGAGCGTGTTGGGCAGCGGCGGCATCAGGTACTCGCGGACACCGGCCGACTCGCGGGCCAGAGCCACATACCCGGAGCGGAACTCGTCGGGCAGGTCGGTCGTGGCGAGACCGCCGATCAGATACTCGGCCAGCCGGCGCGGCTCGAGCGACTCCAGGAAGGCCCGGGTGTCGTCGATCAGCCCTATGCCCACCTCGTTCGCGACGATCTTGCGGTCCAGGAGCCACGCCTTCGCCTCGGGGATCGCCATGGTGTCGGTGAGCAGGTCGTGCAGTTCGACGACGTCGACGCCCCGTTCGCGGAGCTCGCTGACGAAATCGGCGTGGTCGCGTTGGGCGTTCTCCACCCACATGACGTCGTCGAAGAGCAGGTCGTCGGAGTTGGTCGGGGTGAGCCTGCGATGGGCCAGCCCGGGCGCGCAGACCAGCACCTTGCGCAGTCTGCCGACCTCCGAGTGAACGCCGTACGCGGGCTGGGACGGGGTGTGCTGGGCTGTCATGTCGTGCCTTTCTGGAAGCTGATGCCTTTCTGGAAGCCGATGTGCCGGGGCCGGGTCAGAGGTGGATCCAGCCCGCTGCCAGTGCGACGAGGCCCATCACTGCTCCGGCCACCGAGACGATGAGGATGACGACTTCCCGCGGCGAGAAGAGGCGTCTGTTCTGCTCGCGGCGCGCCATGACGAACAGCACCGTGGCCGGGGCGTAGAGGATGAAGGACACCAGGACGAACTTCAGCCCCGCCGCGAACAGCAGGAAGGCCGTGTAGACGGTGGCCAGAACGCCGACGGCCAGCTCGCCGGTGCGGCCGCGCCGCGGGCCGGCCTCGGGCGGCCGGCGCGGCCATGCGATCTTCGCGGCGAAGGCGGCCGCGAGCAGGTAGGGAATCAGGGAGAGCGAACTGGTCAGGTTGAGCGCGAAGTTGAAGGCATCCTCGGAGAACAGCGTGACGACCAGCACCACTTGGGACAGCAGCGAGGACATCAGCAGCGCAGGCACGGGCACGTCGGCGGGCGTGGCGCGGCGCAGGAACCGCGGCATGTCGTCGTCCTTGGCCGCGACGAACAGCACCTCCGCGGCCATCAACGTCCATGCCAGATAGGCGCCGAGCACGGAGACGATCAGCCCGACGCTCACGAAGACCTTGCCCCACGTGCCGACCGCGTGCTCCAGGACGCCGGCCATGGACGGCTGGCGCAGCTCGGCGATCTCGCTCATCGGCATGATTCCGTACGACACGATGGTCACCGACGCGAAGACGGCGAAGACGCTCAGGAACCCGAGGATCGTCGCCCGTCCGACGTCCTCCCGGCGCTTGGCGTGCCGTGAGTACACGCTCGCGCCCTCCACACCGAGGAACACGAACACCGTGGCCAGCATCGTCCCGCGGACCTGGCTGAACAGCGAGCCGGCGTAGTCCGCGCCGGCGAAGTTCTCCGCGAAGACGTCCGCCTTGAAGTAGAAGAGCGCCAGGACGATGAAGACCAGGATGGGGACGACCTTGGCCACCGTCACGATCCGGTTGATCGCCGCGGCCTCCTTGACCCCACGGCGGATCAGCAGGAAGAACCCCCACAGACCGATGGACGAGAGCACCAACGCCAGGACCGTGTCGCCCTCACCGAGGGCGGGCACCACGGCGCCCACGGTCGACATGATCAGCACCCAGTACGTCACGTTGCCCACACAGGCGCTCGCCCAGTACCCGAAGGCGGAGAAGAAACCCAGGTACTCGCCGAAGCCCGCCTTGGCGTAGGCGTACACCCCCGCGTCCAGGTCGGGACGCCGGACCGCGAGCGTCTGGAAGACCAGGGCGAGCATCAGCATGCCGACGCCCGCGATCGACCAGGCGATGAGCGCTCCCGCGACGCCGGTCTCCTCGGCGAAGCGGCTGGGCAGGGAGAACACTCCGGCGCCCACCATCGAGCCGACGACCATCGCGGTCAGCGTGGGAAGGGACAACTTGGCCGGGCGCGGCGAGGCGTCGGCGCCCCGAGCGGTCTCGGCCTCGGTCATGCGTCACCTACTCGGACAGCGGTGCGAACAATGACAACCGTCCGGTATTTCCTCCAGTGCTGCACTTTTTGTTACTGCTCACCAGGGCGTGCCCGTGCTCACCGAGGCACCCTCGTCGGTGGCATCTTCCGGATGCGGTGGTCCAGCCGGTGGCGGATCGTGGAGGCGAGGTGGTGAGAGCGCGTGCCGGACTTCGCAGACCCGGGATCGCCCGCTCCGCTGCCCCCGCCACCTGGTACGTCCTGGACGAGGACCTGCGGGTGCGGTGGACCAGTGCGGCGTACGACGAGCAGGCGGGTGAGGTCGAGCGGGAGCTGCGGAAGGCGCTGGGCGACTCGTCACCGCTGCTGCTGGAGCATGCGTACCACCGGGCCGACGGGTCGCCCTCCGGCCGGACGTACGGCCTGTCCGCACACCGCCTCGACGGTCTCGACGATCTCGGCGCCGACTTCCGAGGCCTGATCGTCGCCGTGCAGGACGTCACCGAGCGCGACCGGACCCGGCGGCGGGAGGCGGCGCCGGCCGAGGTCCGGGCGGCCGTCGGGCGGAGCCTCGATGTCACGGTCACCTGCCGACAGCTCGCTCAGGCCCTGGTGCCGGGGTTCGCCGACATCGCCGTGGTGGACATCGTGGACGACGTCCTGCGCGGGGAGGAGCCGCGTCCCGCCCCGCTGAGGCATGACGTCCCGCTCCGCTGCGCGGCCGCGCGCGGGCCGGACACCACGCCACCCCGGCCGGAGGGGGACGTGCGCAGCACGCCCCACCGCACACCGCAGGCACGCTCCCTTTCCGACCTCCTGCCCCGGCTGGCCGACCTGGGCGACGCCGCCGAGTGGCTGTCCGCCGACCCCGCGCAGGCCCTGATGATCGAGACGACCGGCGCCCGCAGTCTGCTCACCGTTCCGCTGACGCTGCAGGGTGCGGTGCTCGGGCTGGTCAGCCTGTACCGCCTGCACGGATCCGAGCCGTACGACGAGCGGGACGTCACCGTCGCCACCGACCTCGCCGCGCACGCCGCGCTCAGCCTGGACAACGCCCGCCGCTACGAGCGCGATCACACCATCGCGTCGGCCGTGCAGCGCCGCCTGCTGCCCCATCGGGTGCCGAGCCCTCCGGCCCTGGAGACCGCCCATGTGCACGTGCCGGGCAGCAACAGCGGATGCTGGTTCGACGCCATCGCCCTGCCCGGTGCGCGCACCGCACTCGTCGTCGGGAGCGTGGCGGGCCACGGCATCGAAACCGCCGCCACCATGGGGCAGTTGCGCATGGCCATCAACGCCCTCGCCGTCCTCGACCTCGATCCGGACGAGCTGCTGGCCCGCCTCGACGACACCGTCACCCGGCTGGCCACGGAGCGCACCGAGTTCCCGGCCGCCGACGCCGCGCACCACAAGCCCCTCACGGCCGACTGCCTGTACGGCGTCTACGACCCGTTCACGCGCACCTGCACGCTCGCTCGCGCCGGAAACCTCTCCCCCCTGGTCATCCGCCCCGACGACCACACCTTCCTCCCCGACCTGCCGGACGGTCCCGCCCTGGGCGCGGGCGAGCCCGTCCCGTTCGCCGCCACCACGGTCCCGCTCGACGAGGGCAGCGTGCTCGCCTTCCGCACCGGAGCCTTCGGGCCGGAGGACGCCGACCCGTCCGACCCCGTACGCCGGGCCGTCGTGCATCCCGGCCGCCCGCTTCGGGATCTGTGCGACGCAGCGGTCTACGCCCTCCCCGCGGACCGCGACCCCGACGGTGCCGTCCTCCTGCTCGCCCGCACAGGCACCCTCCCGACCGACCACGCGGCCGCCGTCGAACTGCCCCACGACCCGACGAGCCCGGCGCAGGCCCGTACCTTCACCCGCGAACACCTTGCCGCCTGGCACGTCGACGAGACCACGTCATACGCGACCGAACTGATCGTCAGCGAACTGCTCACCAACGCCGTCCGCTACGGCACACCCCCCGTCCTCCTGCGCCTGATCAGCACCGACACCCTGACCTGCGAAATCCACGACACCGGCGCCGCGGCACCGCATCTGCGCCATGCCCGCACGGTGGACGAGGGCGGCCGGGGCCTGTTCATCGTCTCCCAGCTCGCCGCCCGCTGGGGCACCCGCTACACCCCGACCGGAAAAATCCTCTGGACTGAGCAGCCGCTCACGGCGAGAGACGTGGCGTGGTGACCTTGGTGGTCCGTCGGTCGCGGCGTCGGTGCAGCGGCGGGCCGGCTGCGCGAAGGCATTTTCGATGCCGGTCGGCCCGTGACCTGGAGGTCGGCGTCCAAGCCACCGATGGTGGCGGCCAGTCCGAGCCATGACCAGGAGCCCAGGACGAGCCCGCACATACGACGCCCCTGCACGGTCATGACGGCTGTGTAGGGGCATTGCGTCATGGGGGGTCAGCGGAGCGCCTCGATGGCCTTGAGGATCAGGGTGCGCGCCTCCGCCCCGTACACCGCCAGCTCCGTCAACCGCGCGAACGCCCGCAGGTAGATATCCAGTTCACCGGGGGCCGTGACAGTCACCTTCGCCGCGAGCAGCTCGACATGGATCCGCGCCTCGTCGAAGACCGTGAACTGCTCCAGCGGCCACATGACCTGTTCCCGGGCCACCGCGGCGGGGATGATTCCCAGCGACATGGACGGCAGCGCCATCGCGGCGAGGAGACTGCCCAGCTGGCCAGCCATCACGTCCGTGTCGCCAACGCGGTGGTGCAGGACGTTCTCCTCGAGGAGCGTCGCAAACCGGTGGTCACCTTCATGGACGACGCGGGAGCGACGCATGCGGGCCTCGACGGCTTCGCTCACGTCGTCGGGGGTGCTGCGGAAGCCCGCGATGGTGCCCATGAGGGCGGCCGCGTATCCAGGCGTCTGCAGGTAGCCAGGGATCACGTGGGAGGCGTACACGCGGAACAGACGGGTGCGCTCGTACAGGGGCGTGGACGCCTCCTGCAGCTGCTTCATGCCCGTGCGCTGGAGCCGCTTCCACTGGACGTACATGGAGTCGGCCTGCCGGTTGGCCGCGATCAGGTCCGCCGCCTGGCCCTCGGCGCCGCACGCGGTGCACCAGGAGCGGATGTCCTCGTCAGACGGAGGTGTGACGGCGTTCTCGATGCGGGACGACTTGGCGACGGACCAGCCGCAGCGGCGGGCGAGTTCCTTGCCGGTGATGCCCGCGTCCAGGCGCAGCTCCCGCAATCGTGCTGCGAGAGCTGCGCGCGCTTGCTGCACGCTGGACGTGGGGAAAGGAGGCATGGCTGGTTACTTGATCTCGTACATCTCGTGCGGAACGGCTCGCTCCCAGATCTTCTCGAACGCGGCCGCGTGACGCTCGACCAGGGTCGGGTCGTCGCACAGTTCTTTGTCGAGCCAGTCGCCATCACCGGAGAAGTGGTGAACGCGCATCAGAGCCCCGTCGAAGACCCAGAAGTCGCTGCCCGGCAGCAGCAGATCCCACGCCTGGCGCCGCGACAGCCACCGCACCTGCTCGCCCGCCTCGACGTTGGCGCGGGTCTGGTAGTGCTCCCAGCGGATGTAGTCGGTCACCGGCTCGGACACGACGCGGGCCCGACGCACAGTCACGCCGCGGGCGACGGCGTCCGCGATGTCCTGATGGAAGGGCCGCCACCATGAGGCGCGGTCGGCCCAGTTGACGCGCTGGCCCTGCTGCCAGCCCTCGAAGCGCGGGTTGCTGTAGTAGACGTCCCGCATCTCGAGGTGGACGGCCGATTTCTCGGCGCCGGCGAGGAGTTCACCGAACTCCGGGATCGAGCTCATCGCACGCCTTTCTGATGATCGGGACCATCCGGGCCGGGATCCTGATGACTGTCTCGCCGGGAGGGATCGGCGCCCGTGCGGGAGACAGTGCGTCGCATGTTGCGGTCGTCTCCTGGTCTGCCTGGTAGCTCTGGATCAGCAGGTCTGCTGTATCCCTGTCCACCCACACGGTTGGGCATCCGTCCTCGTCCGTCTCGGGATCGATCCCGACGAAGTGAATGTTCATGCTGGCTGGCCTCCCGCGCTAGTCGGTTGCAGCGATTTACATAATCGTCGTATCCACCGGTCACACGGTCAAGAACGCCTATCAGTCATGCCCTTCGGCCCTGAACTGCCGTGCAATTCTGTGCAACTTCATGGCGTGCAAGACAGAGGGCTTCCTAGCGTCGGCAGGTACGTGAAGACCCCGGCGAGGTGGAGGCCTCCCGGGGCGCGGCCAACGCTGCTGAGGAGCGCCGACGGTGACCGCTTCTACCACCCGCCCGACCGGCACGGCAGAGGCGACCGCTCTGCCCGTCGACATCGCGACAATGCGCGGCAGCGCGCGGCGCCTTCTCGCCGACGACGCCGAGCCGCCCATGCCCGATGAACTGGAGACACTCACTCTCCAACTGCGCGGGCACATCATGCTCGCCGTCCCGGAAGTCGAGACGGCCGCCGCGGGGCTGCCCGAGGACGACATCCCGCGGGCTTGCGCGCTGGCCTGCGTCGGCGAGGCCCGCATGCGCCTGAACCTGGAACCAGGCCGCACCCTGCCCGCCGGCATCGCCCACGCTCAGCGGCTCGCCCGGTCGGTGAACGCCCTGTGCGACCACTACGAGAACCTGAGGGGGAGCTGACGATGGGGTCCCGCATCCAGTGGCAGTGGCAGGAGGGCCGAGGTGCCTCACCCCACAGGCAGAAGGTCGTCGTCACCGACAAGCCCAAAGAGAGCTGGAGCCCCGCGCAGCTGGCCTTCCGACGCTGGTCGATCCACGTCCTCTCCTGCCGGGTCTGCAAGACAGACGAGACCGCATGTGAGCGCGGCGAACGACTCGGAGAGGAATGGCGACAGGCCCGCCGTTCCCCCGACCGCTGAGAGGCGGACGCAAACCGCGGTCTCAGCTGGTACCCCCGACCCGGCTGGGGTCGCAGCATCGTCAGGGCTCATCGCTCCCGCTGCAGATTTCGCAGCGCCGCGCGCGCTCCCCCCAGACTCCCGCCCCGGCCGGTGAATCCGACCAAGAACTCCCGGCCGGGGCGGGCCATCCCCATCCGCAACCAGCGAAGGAGATCAGCAGTGAGCGTACCTCCGAACCCTGGACCTGACCCGGGCCCCAAGCCCGGTCCGGTCCCTGCTATCCCGCGACTCCTCATCACCGACCGGCAGTTCACCAGCTGTCGGGGTACCGTCCTGGACGCCAACCCGAACATGTCCGAGGAGATGGCCGGCCGCATCGTCGAGGAGGGCCTGAAGTTCGTGGCGGCCTGCACGAAGAACCCCGGCGTCGGTCTGGCCCCGTCGCGGATCGTCGACGAGGGCTGGCACGCGCTGATCCTGCACACCGCCATGTACGCCGAGCTCTGCGAGTCTCTCGGCAGTTTCGTGCACCACTACCCCGGCTACGACCCCACGAACTACGACCCGCCGATCCTGGACCGAACCCGCGAGAAGATCACCGAACTGGGCTGGTTTCCGGACTCGGAGCTGTGGGGGCCGCCGTCCGACGAGACGCTCGTGTCCGTGGCGGCGAAGTGCCAGCACGCGCCGGAATGCACGATCCGGCCCATGCCGAAGCCCCAGCCACCCGTAGCCTGAGTGCCGGAGGTGGCACATGTCCGAGTGGATCGACCCGCGGTACGCGGAACTGGTCGCGGCGTGGAAGCGCGCGCAGCAGCCGGAATCCCGCGCCCCGCAGGAGCCGAGGCCTGTGAGGGGATTCCTCATCCCGCCCAAGGCCTGATCCGCAGTAACACTGGCGGGGCGCTCGCGTCCTGACCGGGCCCGCGGCCCCAGCCAGGTCCCCCGACCCGGCTGGGGCCTCTCCATTTCCCGTTGGACACAATGCTGCGTCGTGGACAGTGAGACAGCGGCCGCCATTATCGGGGCAAGGGCGGGCATCATCGGTGCTGTCGTGGGCGGTGGCAGTGCGGTCGTTGCCCCGCGTGTAACAGCCGCCAAGGGGGCCCGAGCCACTCAAGAGCAGTGGCACCGCCAGAGCAGACGCGACGCCTACGCAAAGCTCATCCTGATAGCCCAGGATGTCCAGGAGGACATCTTCCGGTTCCGGCGTGACGCGCTCGAAGGGCAACTCACCCCTTACCGCGCCTTGGAGACATACACGCGCCTGACCGAACGGATGACGGAAGTCCGGGCAGCCCGCATCGCGGTGGAGATCGAAGGGCCCGAGGACATCGATCGCTATACCGGATTGGTCCTGCGGAACCTGCTCCGCACCGTCGAGTCGCTGCATCCGGACGTGCTGCTCGAGACCGACGGGAGATGGTCACTGCCAGAAGCATTCGAGGACGGCTTCGCGCGGACCGGCTTTGCCGTCTCCGACCTGATCTGGTGCGCACGCGAGATCCTCAGTAGGCCCGGTATCACCAGCGCAAGTCAGCTGCATCCCCCATTTCATGACTACGCAACGTGACCAGGGATCAGTGGCGTCACAGTCACAGATTGGGGTTGCCGCTGCCTGCGCCGCCGCTGGGGCAGCCGGGCGCTCCGGACTCATGATCGTCTGCACTTCGGGCGAGCATCGGGCGAGCTAACGATCTTCCAGAGGCCTCATAACGCGAATCAGCCCCTCACCCACGGCTTCCGTCGCAGGTGAAGGGCTGATCGTTGGGTAGGCCGTGTGGGACTCGAACCCACAACCAATGGATTAAAAGTCCACTGCTCTGCCAATTGAGCTAACGGCCCAGGCGATGTTGCCTACCCGAGCATAGCCGGACGAGGCCGCGTCGCCGATCGGGTATCCGGGACACGGCCTCGTCGGGGCCGGAGAAGCGGGCCCGGGCGTTACGGATCCACCGAATCCGTCGCACCTGCACGCGCCGTCTCACGGGCGAGGGTGCGTTCATGGGCGGGGTTCAGGAACCAGTGCCGTGCCGACGCCAGCCACCACGTCGCGGCGAAGCCCAGGACGACGAGGACGGCGACGGGGGCGTAGTTGAAGGTCTCCCAGGTGACCGGGGAGACCTGCGGCAGCATGAACAGGACCGTGATCACGCCGACCCAGGCGACCGCCACGACTCCGACCACCGTCGACCACCGGCCCAGATGCCACGGCCCTCGCTCGAACGCCGGCCCCTTCCGCAGCCGCAGCAGTGTCGGGACGACGTATGCGATGTACAGGCCGATGACCGCGATCGACGTCACCGCCGCGTACGCCGTGACATTGATCAGGTACGGCAGGCCGAGGACGAGCGCGCCCAGAGCCGCCAGCCACACCGCCGCGACCGGTGTCCGCGTGCGCGGGCTCACCGTGTGCCACACGTGCGAGAACGGCAGCGCGCCGTCGCGCGAGAAGGCGTAGATCATGCGGCTGTTGGCCGTCACCGACGCCATCCCGCAGAACAGCTGCGCGCCGATCACCACCAGCAGGAGCAGCTTGCCTGCGGTCGCGCCGAGCGCGTCGAGCAGGATCTGCGCGGGCGGCGCACCGGTCGACGAGGTGCGGGCGCCGTCGTACGACTGGATGGCGAAGGTGAAGCCGAGCAGCAGCACGAAGCCGGCGATCCAGGAGGTCCAGATGGAGCGGACGATGCCCTTCGGGCCGGCCGTCGACGCGTCGTGGGTCTCTTCCGTCATGTGGGCGGAGGCGTCGTAGCCGGTGAAGGTGTACTGGGCCATCAGCAGACCCAGCAGCACCACGTACACCCCGCTGCCCCAGCCCGTGTGGTTGACGAACTCGCCGAAGACGAAGGACGCCGACTGGTGGTCGTCCGGTACGAAGGTCAGCGCTCCGACGATCAACGCGACGCCCAGCACGTGCCACCACACGCTGACGCTGTTGAGCAGAGCGACGATCCGCACGCCGAAGGTGTTCAGCAGGCCGTGCAGGATCAGGATGCCGGCGAAGAGGAGGATCGTCCGGCCGGGGGTTACCTCCCAGCCGAACTCCAGGTTCAGGTACGCGCCCAGGAAGGATGCCGCCCCGAAGTCGATGCCGGCCGTCACCGCCACCTGGCCGAGCACGTTGAACCAGCCCGTGAACCACGCCCACGCGGCGGCCGAGCGCGCCGGCGCCAGCCGGTGGGCCCAGAAGTACAGGCCCGCGGAGGTCGGATAGGCGGAGCAGATCTCGGCCATGGACAGGCCGACGAACAGCGTCATCAGGCCGACGGCGACCCAGCCCCAGGTGATCACCGCCGGGCCGCCCGTGTTCATGCCGAACAGGTACAGGGTCAGGCAGCCGGACAGGACCGAGATGATCGTGAAGGAGACGGCGTAGTTGGCGAAGCCCGACATCCGGCGGGCGAGGACCTGCTGGTAGCCGAGTTGGGCCAGTCGCTCCTCGTCCGAGGGCGGCGCACTGCGTATGGCGTCATCTGTCATGCCCCCAGCGATTCCCTCGCCAGGGGCGTGACATGCGTCACAGCTTGTTACAACAGGCGCATCAGAACAGGCCCTTGTAGCCCTGCCAGCCGGTCGCGATCTTCACCCGGGTCCCGAACGAGCCCTTGCCGGTGCCGGGGATGCGGTAGAGCACACCGGCGCTGTCGCGCGCGACGAGGTCGGCCGCGCCGTCCCCGGTGATGTCGCCGGCCCCGACGACCGCGTTGTAGGACACGCCCCAGCTCGCGGACAGCTTCACCCGCGAGGAGAAGGTGCCCTGGCCGGTGCCGTAGTAGCGGTACAGCGCGTTGGTCTTGTCCTGGGCGAGGAGGTCGCCGATGCCGTCGCCGTTCAGGTCCCCGGCGCCCACGACCTTCTTGTACGTCTTCCAGTTGTCGTACAGCTTCACACGGGACGACAGCTTGCCGGTGCTGGTGCCCTTGTAGAGGTAGACGGCGCCGGTGGAGGCGGTACGGGCGAGCAGGTCGGGCCGCCCGTCCTTGTTCACGTCACCGGGCGAGGTGAGCACGTCGTACTGGTTCCAGCCGGTGCCCGTCGAGATCGTGGTGTACGGCGTCGACGGCGTCGGCGCGGCGTTGCAGGCCGGCCTGTACAGCCGCACCGTCCCGCTGCTGAACCTGACGAGAACGTCGTTGCAGCGGTCCCCGCTCAGATCACCGACCGGCACCGCCTGCACGCTCGTCGCCCAGCCGCTGCCGGAGACCTTCCCGGAGAACGTGCCCTTGCCCGTGCCCTGCTGGAAGGTCAGGCCGCCGGAGGAGTTGAGGGTGAGCAGGTCGCCGATGCCGTCCGGGAACCCCGACGAGCCCACGTGGTCGCGTCGCACCGGGCTGCCGTCGCGCAGCCGCACCGTGCCGTGCACCTCCAGCGGCGCGCCGACGCCGTCGGCGGGCGTGACGGTGACCGTCCAGTCGTAGGTGCCGTTGGGCAGGAACGCGTCACCGGGCTGCGTGGGGTCGTCGCCGTGCCACCCGATGCTCAGCTCGCCGCGCGCGGCGCCGCCGACGCGAGTGTCGACGACCTTGCCCGCCGTGTCCCGCACCGTCAGCTCCCAGCTCGCCGACGGCTTCGACAGCAGCACGGTGGTCAGCGTGTCCGGCACGGCGTCCGTCTCGTGCCCCTCGACATGAGCGGCGTTCTTCGCCGGCCCCAGCAGCCGCAGCGGCTGCTGGGGCACACCGGACGGTACGAGGTGCACGCGCTGCTGGTCGTCGACATAGGCGGCGTTGGCGCCCGACTCGTCCACTGTCCAGCGCACGTCGCGCTGCGAGACCCCCGTGTCGGGCAGGTCTCCGATGATCCGGCTCGAGGGCGTGCCACCGGCAACGGTGGTGAGTGTCAGCTTCCCGGCCTGCTTGTCGTGCGTGACGACATACCCGTCGCCGAGCTTCGCCTCGCCCATCGGGACGGGCACGGACTTCTTCGCCGTACGGTCGTATACACCGGCACGGCCGTCGCAGGTCCAGTACAGGTAGCGGCCGAGCGCCTGGAGTTCAGCGGGCTTGCAGCCGGCGTCGGTGGTGACGGCGGTGGTGGCCTTGGTGGACAGGTTCAGCGCCGTGACCGCGCCCGGGGTCGTCGCCGCCGTCCACAGCACGTCGCCGGAGAGCGCGGCGGCGCCCGTCGTGCGCGTGACCGGATTCCCGTTGTCGCCGATCTTGTAGACGTACCGCTCGCCCGGCGTCGCATAGAGCACGTACCGCCCCGACACGTCGGTGATGAGACCGTCGATGGGCACGCTCTGCTCCCAGAGCCCGGCCTCCGTCGGGCCGTTGACCCGGAGCCGGTCGTTCTCCGAGCCGTACTCCATCCAGGCGATCCGGCCGTCGGCCGTACCGAAGACCCGCGAGCAGGCGATCTCCTTCTCCGGGCAGGTACCGATCACGACGTCGGACACCATCCGGGGCGTGAACTCGGAGCGCTCGCCGAACTCCGGCGTGCCGGTGGCGGCCACGGTTCGCACGTAGTCGTTGCGCTGCGTGCTCCCGCTGGTGTCCGTGACGACCAGGCGGCCCTGTTCCAAGGAGATGCCCTGGATCGGGGCCGGCGGCTTCGGCAGGGCCTTGAGCTGCGTGACGACTGGCTTGCCGGAGGCGTCCGCGTGGATGCGCTGGATGCCCCAGTCGTCGTCGGCGGTCCGGCCGATGGCCACGGCGGAGCCGTCCGTCGCGGCCGACACGTCGAGACGGGCTGAGGTGAGCAGGGTGACCTCCGCACCGCCCGTGATGGGCTTGGCGGTCACCCGGAGGCTGCCGCTGGGGACGTGGACCAGCCAGTCGCCGACCACTGCGAGGTCGTTGACGTAGTTCATGATGCTGCTGCCGTCGAGAGCCACCTCGACGGGGGCGGCCGACAGGTCGGCCCGGGGCAGCACCACCACCTTGGTGTCCTGCGTCCGGCTGTACACGGCGACGTACTCGGGCGACAGCTTCACGTAGGCGTGGGTGGTGCTCGGCAGCGGTTGGCTCCAGCTCTGCACGCGGCCGGTCGAGCGGTCAACGGACACCACGCGGGCGGTGCCGTCCAGCATCGCGTTGAAGAGCACGCCCGAGGCGTCCGCACCGCGCGGGTGCCCCAGCGTCATGCCCTCGGGCACCCCGCTGACCTCGGTGTCGACGACGGTCCCGTCCGCGCCGACGTCCAGCAGATGCAGCACCCGCGTGGTCGTGCCGTCCTCGTGCGTGACGGAAGCAGCGGCGACCGCCGTGGTGCCGTACACGCCGAGCAGTCCCTGCCCCGAGGGCATCTGGGCGGTACGGGTCGTTCCGTCGACCGGGTTCCACAGGTCGAAACGGCCGCCGCTGTAGCGGTACGCGAGGATGTCGCTGCCCGTGCCGCTCACGCCGATCGCGCCCGTGACCGGCGGCGCCTCGACGGTCTTGCCGTCGGAGTAACGCGTCCACAACAGGCGGGAGTTGTCCTCCACCCGGTGGTACACGCCCTCGCTGCCGACGCCGTCGGTGCCCGTCTGGGTGTCGGGGTAGTGCAGTGCCGCCCCCAGGTTGGTGCTGCGCAACGCGGCCGGCACCACCGTTTCCTGCGGAGTCTCCGCCACCGCCGGGGACGGCAGCAACGGACTCAGCCCGGCCGCGAGCACCGCGGATGCGCCGAGCAGCCGTACGAAGGCATGACGAGCCAAAGAACCCTCCCCTGAAGCGCGAGAGGTGACTGCGACACGCCTCGGATGCTCCCCGCCCCTGGCGTCACATCCCTCTCAGAAGTCGGCTGATCCTACCGGGATCGCACAGCTTTTCGGCACGAAAAAGCGCCGTGGCCCCACCCGGCGAGGGGGTGGGGCCACGGCGCCGACAGCTCACTGCCTACCGGCGTCAGCCGTTGCGCTTCCAGCGCGGCTTGTCCTCGCGGCGCCCGAAGGAACCGCCACTGCGGTGGTCGTCGCGGCGGCTGTAAGGACGCTCGTGACCGCCGGTGCGGAAGCCGGGGCGGTCGCCCTGACGGTCCCGGTTGAACGGGCGGTCGCTGCCGCGGTGGCCGCCGCGCTCGTCACGGCGACCGGCGGTGCGGTCGTCGCGACGGAAGCCGCCCCGGTCGTCGCGGCGCTCGAAGGAACGCCCACCACGGTCATCCCGGTCGTCACGACGGAAACCGCCCCGGTCGTCGCGGCGCTCGAAGGAACGCCCACCACGGTCATCCCGGTCGTCACGACGGAAGCCACCACGGTCGCCGTCGCGGCGCTCGAAGGAACGCCCACCGCGGTCGTTGTCCCGACGCTCGAAGGAACGCCCACCACGGTCACCCCGGTCGTCACGACGGAAGCCACCACGGTCGCCGTCCCGACGCTCGAAGCCACGGTCCCGGTCCCGGTTGAACCCGCCCCGGTCGTTGTCCCGCCGCTCGAAGGAACGCCCACCACGGTCACCCCGGTCATCACGACGGAAGCCACCACGGTCACCCCGCTCCTCACGCCGCTCACGACGCTCGTACGACGGCGAAGCCTCGGCCCGGTCCACGTCCCGCGCCACCGGCTGCTCGGGCACGGACACCTCGACGGCCTCCGCCACCGCGGCCTGCGCCTCGGCCACCGCCGCCTCAGGGTCCTCGCCCCGCTCACGTGCGACCCGGGCGACCAGCCGGTCGGCCTCCTCGCGCAGCTCGGCGGCACGGCGCTGCGCCCGCTCCAGCTGCTTGGTGAGCTGGGCGACCTCACGCTCGGCCTGCTGCGCCGCGTTGCCCGCGGACTCGGCCTGCACCTCGGTCATCGAACGGGCGCCGGTGATCTCGGCGACCTCCGGGTCGAAGGCACCCGCGCCCTGGATGATGTGCCGCGAGGCGTCGACGCCCGCGTCCTCCATCAGCCGGAAGATCTGGCGCCGCTGATGCGGCAGCGCCAGGGAGACGACGGTGCCGGTGCGCCCGGCGCGCGCCGTACGGCCGGCCCGGTGCAGGTAGTCCTTGTGGTCGCCGGCGGGGTCGACGTTCAGGACGAGGTCGATGCCGTCGACGTGAATGCCGCGCGCCGCCACATCCGTTGCGACCAGGACGTTGACGTAGCCGTCCTTGAAGTCCGCCAGCGTCCGCGTGCGCGCACCCTGCGTCATACCGCCGTGCAGCGCATCGGCCTTGGCACCGGCGTCACGCAGCTGCTCGGCGACCCGGTCGGCGCCCAGCTGGGTGCGGACGAAGATGATGGTGCGGCCCTTGCGGGAGGCGATGGCCGCCGTGACCGGCGCCTTGTCCTTGGGCTTCACGACCAGGATGTGGTGCGACATGGTCGTCACCGCGCCCTGCGCCGCGTCGACCTCGTGCGAGACGGGGTCGTTGAGGTACCGGTCGACGAGGGTCTTGATCTCGTTCTCCATCGTCGCGGAGAACAGCATCCGCTGACCGCCCGCCGGAACCTGGTCGAGCAGTTCCGTCACCTCGGGCAGGAAGCCCAGGTCGGACATCTGGTCGGCCTCGTCGAGCACCGCGATCTGCACGTCCTCGAGGGAGCAGGCACCGCGGTTGATGATGTCGCGGAGGCGACCAGGGGTGGCGACGAGGATGTCGACGCCGCGCTCCAGGGCGTAGATCTGGTTGCCCATCGACGTACCGCCGCAGACGACCTTCATCTTCAGCCCGAGGACATCCCCGTACGGCTGCAGCGCGTCGGCGACCTGCATGGCGAGCTCACGGGTCGGCGTGAGGATGACGGCACGCGGCTTGCGCTTCTCGGTGCGACCGCCGGCCAGCGTGGCCAGGGTCGGCAGGCCGAAGGAGAGGGTCTTGCCGGAGCCGGTGCGGCCACGGCCGAGGATGTCCTTCCCGGCCAGGGCGTCCGGGATGGTCGCCGCTTGGATCGGGAAGGGGGTGGTCACGCCGTTCTGCGCGAGCTTGCGCACGACACCCTCGGGGAGGCCGAGGTCCGCGAAGGTCAGCTCGGGGGTTTCCTCGACGGCCTCGTTCTCGGGCACGACGACGTGATCAGTACTGGAAATGGACATGCGTATGCGAAACCTTCCGGAGTCTCGTCGGCACGCGCCCGTCAACTCCGTGATTCGCAATACGACCGCCTCAATGCGGTCCGCCACGGCAAGGGAGAGTACGCGCCACACGGCGCGCTCTGCGGTGGCGCCGGGCAAATGGGATCAAACGATCTACCACCATACGCACCCACCGCCCCTCATGGCAAACCGAGCTGGTACACCCGGCCCAACGGCCCACCGACGCGGCACTAGACCGGCGCCCCGGCCTCCGGCGCCGGCTCGCGGTGCACCAGCTGCGGCCTCGGCTCCTCGTGCGCCGACGACGACGGCTCGGCAACCGTCGGCTCGGGAGACGCCGGCGGTTCCGGCGACGGCGGGGGCGGCTCCGGCGCAGGACTGGTCCGCGTCGGGCTCGGGGGCGCAGGCGTCGGCGCGGGACCCCCGGGCCCCACGGTCCGCCCCGGCCCGTCCGGCACCGAAGCCGACGCACTTGTCCCGGGCTCGGCCGCCGACCCCGACGGTGCGGCCGACTCCCCGGGCTTCGCCGTGCCGTGCCCCTTCCCGCCCTTGCCGCGCCCGTCTTCGGCCCCGCCCGCGGCCTCTCCGTGCCCGGCGCCACCGTCCGGCCCCACCGGCCCCCCGCCGGGCGCCGCACCGCCCTCCTGCCCCGCCGAATGCGACGGCCTGGCCCGCCCTCCGTCGTCGTCACCCACGCTCATACAGCCGGCGGCAGCGGCGAAGGCCACGACGGTGGCGGCCAGGCGGACGGGTACGAGCAAGGGGCGCACGGGCAGCCACCTCCGGGGAGGGTGAAGGAGTCAACATGCCCAACTCCCGCCGCCCACAAGAGGACACGCGCACGGTCATCCGTATCCCAGGGCGTGCAACCGCGCGTCGTCGATCCCGAAGTGATGGGCGATCTCGTGCACCACTGTGATCTCCGTCTCCGCGACGACGTCCTCCCGCGACACGCAGAACCTCAGCGTCGGCCCCCGGTAGATCGTGATCCGGTCCGGCAGCACCCCGGCGTACCACTCGCCCCGCTCCGTCAGCGGAGTCCCCTCGTACAGCCCCAGCAACTCGGGATCGTCCACCGGGGGCTCGTCCTCGACGAACACCGCGACGTTGTCCATCAGCCGCGTCAGCTCCGGCGGAATCCGGTCCAGCGCCTCGGCGACCAGTTCCTCGAACTCCTCGCGCGTCATCTCCAGCACAGGCCCATTGTCCGGTACGACACCCCCGTACGAGAGCCGCAGGAGCGCCCCGTTACGACCCGCACAGCCCCGCATACCCACCCCCGCACACGGGCATAGGGACCAATGGCCCGCGTCCCAGCCGCAGTCCTGAAGACGATCACCCGCATACGGAGGCCGCGCGGCCTCCGTCCCCACCCCGCGGTCGAACTCGTCTCCCAGCCCCACAACCCCTGGATCCGCGCCCTCGGCCTGATCACAGTCGTCCTGCTGGGCGCCTGGCTCGGTCTGCTGGTCGTCGGCAACGTGCGCGTCCCGGTCGGCCCGATGGACACGACGATGACCCTGCGCCCGTCCCTCGCCGGCGGCACGAAGATCAACGTCTCCCCGCTGGGCGCCCTCCACCTGGACAGCCACATCGCCCCGGTCCGCCTGGACGTGAACGTCGACCAGCTCGACCCGGACCGCTCCCAGGCCCTCGTCGACCACCCCGAACGCCTCTCCGGCCTCCAGGACGAGGTCGCCCAGGACGTCGGCCACGGCGCCCTCGACCTGGCGGTGCGCTCCTGCGTGGCCGTGGTCGCGGGCGCCACCGCCCTGGGCCTCGCGGTCTACCGCCGCCCGCGCCGGGCCCTGGCGGCCGGCGGCCTCGCCCTCACCCTGCTCGCCGCCTCCGGGGCGACCGCGTACGCCACCTGGAACCCCAAGTCCGTCCTGGAACCGAGGTTCTCCGGCCTGCTCTCCTCCGCCCCCTCCCTGGTCGGCGACGCCCGCAGCATCGTCACCGAATTCGACGTCTACCAGCAGGAGTTGGCCCGCCTGGTGACGAACGTGACGAAGCTCTACGACGCCACCTCCACGCTCCCCGCCTACCAGCCGGACCCCACCACCATCCGTGTCCTGCACGTCTCCGACATCCATCTGAACCCGGCCAGCTGGAAGATCATCGCCTCGCTGGTGGAGCAGTACGAGGTGAACGTGATCGTGGACTCCGGCGACACGATGGATCACGGCACAGCGGCGGAGAACGGCTTCCTGGACCCCATCGAGGATCTGGGCGCCCCGTACGTCTGGGTCCGCGGCAACCACGACTCCCTGATCACCCAGCGCCACCTCGAGAGCCTCAAGAACGTGCACGTCCTGGACGACGGCCGGGCGACGACCATCGCGGGCCTGCGCTTCGCGGGCATCGGCGACCCCCAGTTCACGCCCGACCGCACCAACAAACCCGGAGCCGACGCCTCCCAGGAACTGGCCGGCGCCCGCCTGGCCTCGGCGCTGCGCGACCAGCGGGCCGCCGGCACCCCCGTGGACGTGGCCATCGCCCACGAGCCGCCGGCCGCCCGCCAGACCGACGGCGAGGTCCCCCTGGTCCTGGCCGGCCATGTGCACCACCAGGAAATGGAGGTCATGCGGTACGGCACCCGGCTGCGCATCGAAGGCTCGACGGGCGGCAGCGGCCTGCGCGCGGTGGAGGGCGAGCACCCGGACCCGATCGAGGCGTCGATCCTCTACTTCGACCGGGACACCCGCCGCCTCCAGGCCTGGGACGCGATCAGGCTGGGCGGCCTGGGCCTGACGACGGCAGAGGTCAGCCGCCACCTGGTCGAGGAGAACCAGCCGGGAGCCACCCCGTCTCCGACCCCGTCCCCCACTCCCCCCCCACCCCGTCTCCATAAACCGTTTTGGCGATCCCTCCCGCCATCCCATATGCTTCTCACGTCCCCGACGCGCTGAGAAGCGCCCAGGCGGGCCGATAGCCCTCATCGTCTAGCGGCCTAGGACGCCGCCCTTTCAAGGCGGTAGCACGGGTTCGAATCCCGTTGGGGGCACGCAGTACGGTGTGCGACACTGTCGTACGTCATAGCTTGGTCCTGTGGAGCAGTTTGGAGTGCTCGCCACCCTGTCAAGGTGGAGGCCGCGGGTTCAAATCCCGTCAGGACCGCTGAGGTTTCACGTGAAACCTCGTGGCTGGGTAGCTCAGTTGGTACGAGCGTCCGCCTGAAAAGCGGAAGGTCGCCGGTTCGACCCCGGCCCCAGCCACCGTCGCCCCCATCAGGGCAAACAGCCCCGCCGAAGATCATTCGGCGGGGCTGTTTTCGTGTCGGTTACGCCAACCGGTACGCCAACGTCCTCAGGACAGGGTGTCCCCGAGCTTCCGGAGCGCCTTGCGCTGCTCGTCCAGCGAGGCATGGGCGTAGACCTTCATGGTCACCCCGATGTCGCTGTGGCCGACGATCTGCCGGACGACGTGGGACGGCACCCCAGGTCCAGCAGGAGCGACACGGCAGAGTGCCGCAGGTCGTGAAACCTGATCTCCAGGCCCAGCCGTGAGCGGAGCGGGTGCCAACTCCGCCGCAGGTTGTCCGGCTCCAACGAGGTGCCGATCCGGGACGTGAAGATCAGCCCATTCTCCTTCCACTCCATGCCGGCCGTGGCCCGCTCTTGTGCTTGACCTTCGCGGTGCTCAGCGGGTGTCGACCTCGGTGGCCCTGGTCGCACCTGGTGGACGGAATCGGAAGTCTTCCAGTGACGCTCATGGACGACACGCTCATGAGCGTGCTCGAAGACCGCATGGGTGCTCTGCTTGCCGCGCGCCGTACTAGCCCACTCACCCCCGAAGCCGAAGCGGAGATGTCTGCCATCTCCCAGACCCTGACAAGACCGATGCCCTCACGCTCACCGTGCTGCGCCCTGATGACCGGCCTCCCCGGCCTTCGGCGGTACCGCACTCGCTTCGTACCACCAGAGTCGGACGAACCGCACCTCCCCTATGACGGCGATCCTGCGGCCGTGATCGCAGCGCTGGGCGCCGCCCGAGCCTGACTCTCGCCTCTCAGACAGCAGCCCGTCTGGACCAAGCTGGACGGGCTGCAGTGCTATCGGAAAGTAGTCACTGGGGGCTAGAACCTGCCCAGTCGCTGGGGTCAAGGTCCTTCTCGGCCCAGACGACCTTCCCGCCCGGTGTCGGGCGGGTGCCCCATCGGCGGGACAGCTGGGAGACCAGGAAGAGGCCGCGGCCTTTCTCATCCATGGCGCGTGCGCTACGCGTACGCGGGAAGCAGACGTCGGTGTCCGACACTTCGACGGTCAGGACCTGGTGCCGGGTCAGACGCAGATCGATCGGGCCGGTGCTGTGGCGGACGGCGTTGGTGACCAGTTCGCTGACGATCAGCTTCGTGGAGTCCTCGAGACCTTGCAGGCCCCATTCGGCGAGCTGACCGGCTGCCAGGTTCCGGGCGCGGCGGGCAGTGGTGTCGTCGCTGGGCAGGGTCCAGGAGGCGACCTGGGTCGGGCTGAGCGAGCGGGTGCGGACCAGCAGCAGGCTGGCGTCGTCGCACGCCGCCTGGCCTTGGACGGGTGCCATCGCGCGGGTGCAGAGCTCCTCCAGGGAGCTACCCGGTTGCGCGAGGGCGGTGCCCAGGCGGTGCATTCCCTCCTCGATGTCGTGGTCGCGGGTCTCGACCAGGCCGTCGGTGTACAGGGCGAGGAGGCTTCCCTCGGGCAGTTCCAGCTCCACGGCCTCGAAGGGGACCCCGAGCCCGATGCCGAGGGGGGCTCCGGTGGGAAGGTCGGGGAAGGTGACCCGGCCCTTCGGGTCGATGATCGCGGGCGGGAGGTGTCCGGCCGTTGCCATGGTGCACTTCCGGGTGACCGGGTCGTAGACGGCATACAGACAGGTGGCGCCCACCGCCGCGTCGCTCTGGTCCGGATCGTCGCTGTCTCCTTCAGCCACTCGCTGGACCGTGTCATCGAGGTACGCCAGCAGTTCGTCGGGGGGCAGCTCCAGGCCGGAAAGCGTGTGGACCGCGGCGTGGAGCTTGCCCATCTTCGCGGCGGCGTTGATGCCGTGTCCGACCACATCGCCGACCACAAGGGCCACCCGGGCGCCGGACAGCGGGATCACGTCGAACCAGTCGCCCCCGACGCCGCGGTCGATGTCGGCGGGCAGGTAACGCGAGACCGCCTCCACCGCCAAGCCTCCCCTGAGACGGCGCGGGAGCAGACTGCGTTGGAGCGCGAGCGCCGCGGTCTGCTCGCGGCAGTACTGGCGCGCGTTGTCCAACGACACCGCGGCGCGGCCGACGAGCTCCTCGGCCAGGAGCACATCGTCCTCCTGGAACGGCGTCGGGTTCTCGGTGCGGACGAACATCGCCACGCCCAGCAGGACGCGCCGTACGCGGATGGGGACGACCATCGCGGAGTGCATGCCGTTCTCACGGATCTTCTGCGCCCGTTCCGCATCCTTGGCGGTCCACGTGACCGCTGCGGTGTCCAGGACCGACTCCAGGTAGGGCCTGTCGGTGCGCAGAACGTCGATGTAGGGCATGTCAGGTGGCATGGGGACCGCCTCACCACGCTCCCACAAAGCCTCCGGCGCCCCTGGACGGATCGAAGCCAGACCGGCGCGTCGGAGAACGGGGAGGCGCTCGCCCACCGCGCCGACGCGGACCGGGGCCCCCTCGCCGCACAGGACCGACTGCTCCAGGTCCACCGTGACGAAGTCGGCGAACAGGGGCACGGCGAGATCGGCCAGTTCCTGGCCGGTCTGCATCACATCCAAGGTCCTGCCCAGGCGCGTGCCGGCCTCGCTGAGGACGGCGAGGCGCTCGCGCACCCGTCGGCTCTCGGTGACGTCGACGCTGATGGTGCACACCCCCAGCGCCTGACCGTCGGCGCCTTGGAGACGGGAGAACGAAGCCGCGAACGGGTGCTCCTGGCCCAGACCCGTCGGCAGCCACGTCCGGTACTCGTGGACCTTGGTGCTGCCGCCCCGGAGCACCTGCCGCATCACCGCCTCGACCGTTTCGGCCTCGACACCGGACCACGCATCGGTGACTCGACTTCCGAGCCGCTGGTCGGCGGAAATGCCGTCGTGGCCCTCCATCACGTCGTTCACCCAGGTGCAGCGCAACTCCAGGTCACGAACGACGACGCCGATCGGCGCGCAGTCGAGCAGCGACCCCCACACCGATCCGCTCTCCTCATCCCCCGACGGCACGCCGATGTCGGTCATGGACGCGAGCCACCGCACTGCTCCGTCCTGCCCCTGCACCCTGGAGATCCGCAGGTTGGTGTCGAGCACGCGGCCGTCACGGTGGCGCACCGCCGAAGCGCCCGACCAGCCGTTCCGGGCACGGCACTGCTCGACGAACACCGACATTGTCGGCGCTTCACCGAAGGATGGCACCACGAGTGCGGCGGACCGGCCCACCATGTCCCCGGCGCAGTACCCGACAAGCTGTTCGCCGGCCTGCGTCCACGCGACCACCGCCCCCTGCTCGTCGAGCAGTGCGAACGCCGTATCCGACACTTCGGTCGTGTTTATCGGCTTACCGAACGTGGCCCTGTGAGTGCTGGTCATGGTCATCAAGCTGCTGTCCTCGAGTGGCTGGGAGATAGGTGGGCGGGGCGAACCTAGGAGTCGATTTGACCTTTTCGCGCGCTTGACCGAGTAGAAGTCCGTTTCGTGACAGCGCCGCATCCTCAAAACTCGCGAATGGTGGGGGCGAGGAGTGTGGGGGGCGGCTCGCGCAGGGACATGTGCTGGGACGATTGCAAGCGAGGACCGCCGTCCCGGCCTGGTGCGTGACCTCGCCGTCAACTCACTGCGTTCGAGCCGGGCGGATGACTGGTCGATCCCCCAACGTCTGCAGCGACTGCAGACCCTGAGCCAGCTGTACGCCAACAGCAGCGCACAACCACCACCTCTGGATGGCCGCACAAAATGGCGTGACCCTGCGGCGCACGCGGGTGACACGGCCTGAAAAGCGGAAGGTCGCCGGTTCGACCCCGGCCCCAGCCACAACCGCCCCGAGGGCAGCAGACCCCCGTCGAGATCATCGGCGGGGGTTTCACGTTGTGGCACCTGCAAAAGCGTTCGCCATGGATTTCCCCGGGATGAGATCCTGGGTCCCGTATGTCTACGCAGCCTGCCCCCGGCGCTCCCGCCCTCGGCGCCCTCGCCCCCCGCCTCACCGAGCTCTCGTTGCGCGATGCGCACCGGCTCGGGCGGCGGCTCGAGGGTGCGCGCAAGATCCGCAAGCCGGAGGCCCGTGCCGCCGTCCTCGCCGAGATCGAGGCGGAGGTCGCCAGGGCCGAGGAGCGGATGGCCGGCCGGCGGGCGCGCGTGCCCGCGGTCACCTACCCGCCCCAGCTGCCCGTCAGCCAGAAGAAGGACGAGATCGCCGACGCCATTCGCGACCACCAGGTCGTGATCGTCGCCGGTGAGACCGGGTCCGGCAAGACGACGCAGATCCCGAAGATCTGTCTCGAGCTCGGGCGTGGTGTCCGCGGCATGATCGGGCACACCCAGCCCCGCCGTATCGCCGCCCGTACCGTCGCCGAGCGGGTGGCCGAGGAGCTGGACACTCCGCTCGGTGAGACCGTCGGCTGGAAGGTCCGCTTCACCGACCAAGTGAACCCGGACGCCACCTTCGTCAAGCTCATGACGGACGGCATCCTGCTCGCCGAGATCCAGACCGACCGCGAGCTGCGCGCCTACGACACGATCATCATCGACGAGGCCCACGAGCGGTCCCTCAACATCGACTTCCTGCTCGGATATCTCGCGCAGTTGCTGCCGAAGCGGCCCGATCTCAAGGTCGTCATCACCTCCGCCACCATCGACCCCGAGCGCTTCTCCCGGCACTTCGGCGACGCGCCGATCGTCGAGGTCAGCGGCCGTACGTATCCCGTGGAGGTGCGCTACCGGCCCCTCCTCGAAGAGGACGGCGACGACGCCGACCGCGACCAGATCACCGCGATCACCGACGCGGTCGAGGAGCTCCAGAGGGAGGGCCAGGGCGACATCCTGGTCTTCCTCTCCGGTGAGCGGGAGATCCGGGACACCGCGGACGCCCTCACCAAGAAGCAGTACCGCTTCACCGAGATCCTCCCGCTGTACGCCCGCCTGTCCCACGCCGAGCAGCACCGGGTCTTCCAGCCGCACGCCGGCCGCAGGATCGTTCTGGCGACCAACGTCGCCGAGACGTCCCTCACCGTCCCGGGCATCAAGTACGTCATCGACCCCGGCTTCGCCCGGATCTCCCGCTACAGCCACCGCACCAAGGTCCAGCGGCTGCCCATCGAGCCGGTCTCCCAGGCGAGCGCCAACCAGCGCAAGGGCCGCTGCGGCCGTACGTCCGACGGCATCTGCATCCGGCTGTACAGCGAGGACGACTTCCTTACGCGGCCGGAGTTCACGGATGCGGAGATCCTCCGTACGAACCTCGCGTCCGTCATCCTCCAGATGACCGCGGCCGGCCTCGGCGACATCGAGAAGTTCCCGTTCATCGACCCGCCGGACCACCGCAACATCCGCGACGGCGTCCACCTCCTGCAGGAACTGGGCGCGCTCGACCCTGCCCAGAAGGACGCGCGGGGGCGCCTCACCGACACGGGCCGCAAGCTCGCGCAGCTCCCCGTCGACCCGCGGCTGGCCCGCATGGTGCTGGAGGCCGACAAGAACGGCTGCGTCCGCGAGGTCATGGTCATAGCCGCCGCGCTGTCCATCCAGGACCCGCGGGAGCGCCCGGCCGACAAGCAGACCCAGGCCGACCAGCAGCATGCCCGCTTCAAGGACGAGACCAGCGACTTCCTCGCCTACCTCAACCTCTGGCGGTACATCCGCGAGCAGCAGAAGGAGCGCGGCTCGTCCTCCTTCCGCCGGATGTGCAAGCAGGAGTACCTCAACTTCCTGCGCATCCGCGAATGGCAGGACATCTACACCCAGCTGCGCACGGTCGCCAAGCAGATGGGCATCCACGTCAACGAGGACGACGCCCCCACCGACCGCATCCACGTCTCCCTGCTCGCCGGCCTTCTCTCCCACATCGGGATGAAGGACGTGAAGGAGTCCAAGGACAGCAAGGACTCCGGCGCGCGCAGGGAGCGCAACGAGTACCTCGGCGCCCGTAATGCCAAGTTCGCGATCTTCCCGGGCTCGGCGCTCTTCAAGAAGCCGCCGCGGTTCGTGATGTCCGCCGAGCTCGTGGAGACCTCCCGCCTCTGGGCCCGCGTCAACGCCAAGATCGAGCCGGAGTGGGTCGAGCCCCTCGCCGAGCACCTCCTCAAGCGGACGTACAGCGAACCGCACTGGGAGAAGGACCAGGCCGCGGTGATGGCGTACGAGAAGGTCACGCTGTACGGCGTCCCGATCGTCGCCCAGCGCAAGGTCAACTACGGCCGGATCGAGCCGGAAGTCTCCCGCGAGCTGTTCATCCGCAACGCCCTCGTCGAGGGCGACTGGCGCACGCACCACAAGTTCTACGCCGACAACCGCAAACTCCTCACCGAGGTCGAGGAGTTGGAGCACCGCGCCCGCCGCCGGGACATCCTGGTCGACGACGAGACCCTCTTCGACTTCTACGACCAGCGGATCCCCGAGCACGTCGTCTCCGGCGCCCACTTCGACTCGTGGTGGAAGCGCAAGCGGCACGAGCAGCCGGACTTCCTGGACTTCGAGCGCGAGATGCTCATCCGGGAGTCGGCGGAGGCGGTCACCAAGGCGGACTACCCGGACTCCTGGCGGCAGGGCCCGCTGAAGTTCCGGGTCACGTACCAGTTCGAGCCGGGCGCGGACGCCGACGGCGTCACCGTCCACATTCCGCTGCAGGTCCTCAACCAGGTCACGGACGAGGGCTTCGACTGGCAGATCCCGGGCCTGCGGGAGGAAGTGGTCACCGAGCTGATCCGCTCCCTGCCGAAGCCGATCCGCCGCAACTACGTACCGGCGCCGAACTTCGCGAAGCGGTTCCTGGACACGGCGGTGCCCCTCCAGGAACCCCTCACCACCACCATGGCCCGCGAGCTGAAGCGCATGGTCGGTGTCCCCTTCACGGCGGACGACTTCGACTGGTCGAAGGTCCCCGACCATCTGCGCATCACGTTCCGCATCGTCGACGAGCGCCGCCGCAAGCTGGCGGAGGACAAGGACCTTGAGGCGCTGAAGCTCCGGCTGAAGCCGAAGGCCCGCAAGGCTCTCTCGCAGGCCGCCGCGGCCACGGCCGAGCGTCAGGGCGGCGAGTCCGTCGAGCGCAAGGGCCTGACCGACTGGACGATCGGCACGCTCACCCGCGTCTTCGAGACCCGCCGGGCCGGCCAGCCCGTGAAGGCGTACCCGGCGCTCGTCGACGACGGCGACACGGTCTCCGTACGCCTCTTCGACACGGAGGCGGAGCAGGCCGAGGCCATGTGGAAGGGCACGCGCCGCCTGATCCTCCGCAACATCCCGGTGAACCCTGCGAAGTTCGCATCCGAGAAGCTGACGAACGCCCAGAAGCTCGCCCTCTCCGCCAACCCGCACGGCTCGATCCAGGCCCTGTTCGACGACTGTGCGACGGCCGCGGCCGACAAGCTGATCGCGGACTTCGGCGGGCCGGCGTGGGACGAGGAGTCGTACCGGAAGCTGTACGACAGGGTGCGTGCCGAGATCGTCGACACGACGGTCCGTACGGTCGGGCAGGTGCAGCAGGTCCTGGCCGCCTGGCAGGCCTGTGAGCGCCGTCTGAAGGCCGTACGCAGCCCCGCGCTCCTGGCAAACCTCCAGGACGTACGGGGGCAGCTGGACGCCCTTGTGAAGCCCGGCTTCGTGACGGAGGCGGGGCTGCGGCGCCTGCCGGACCTGATGCGCTACCTGGTCGCCGCGGACCGCCGGCTGCAGCAGATGCCGACGAACGTCCAGCGGGACACCACGCGCATGGAGAAGGTCAAGGAGATGCAGGACGAGTACGCCTGGCTCCTCGAGCAGATGCCACAGGGGCGCCCGGTCCCGTCCTCGGTGCTGGACATCCGCTGGATGATCGAGGAACTCCGCGTCAGCTACTTCGCGCACGCCCTCGGCACGGCGTACCCGGTCTCCGACAAGCGCATCGTGAAGGCGATCGACGCGGCGGTCCCGTAACGGAGGAGCCACCCAGGGTGAGTTCGACCAGGACCCCGCCCTCCTGTACAGTCTCTTCTCGCAGCGCAACGCAACAAACGCGCAGCGAAACCTGGTCCTGTGGAGCAGTTTGGAGTGCTCGCCACCCTGTCAAGGTGGAGGCCGCGGGTTCAAATCCCGTCAGGACCGCAGCAAACGAATGAGGCCCGCATCCGCTCAGGACGCGGGCCTCACTCATGCCGCCCCACCCCTCACCACCCTGCCAAGGTGGAGGCCGCGCCCGCGGCGCAGCCGCAATCGGGTACAGCAAATCCCGTCAGGACCGCAGCAAACGAACGAGGCCCGCACCCCGCAAGGGACTGCGGGCCTCACTCATGCCCCGGCGCACGCATCCGGCGCCGGTCGGCGAAATCTCAGCCCGTCTGGGGGTGAGGACGAGGCCCGTTCAGGGCCGAAGCGGGGGCCTGGGGGCCACAGGCCCCCAGAGGCGGTCACCGCAGCGCCGTTGCCGGCGGAGCCCCTCGCCGCCTTGACGGCGTCACATTCGCTCGGTACTCAGAAACCAGGGCAGCGTTCCCGTACGACCCCGGAGGTGGCGTATGGCGGCATCGGTCAGGCACGAGACGCGGGCGTTGCTCCGCGCGCATCTGTCGGCCGCGTCGTCGTATCGGCATCTGACCCGGCACTGCCCGATCTGCCACCAGCTCCTGCGGCTCGCCATGGCCTCCGCGCCGCGGGCGACGGACGTACCGGAGGAGAGCGCCGAGGACGAGCGCCCCTCGAGCGCCTCCGTCACATGACCAACTCCCCTATCGCACATAGGTCAGAGGCAACAAGCACCCTGTCATGTGACGGGTGTCACCGCATGAGTTTCTGAAACCACGGTACTTACCCATCCCCTACAACAGTTCAATTTAATATGTGCAATTGCACCACCGGGGAGGGTGCCCGCACAGCAGCTCCGACACCCCTCCCCAGACTCCGACAAGGCAGCCCACAGGGTCGACCTCCGGCGCACAAAAAGATCGCGCTGGACCCGGCGGAGTCCAGCGCGATCGATGACGCACCCTGTCAGTTGCCTGAAGACCTTGGGCGTGGACCCTGTTGGGGCAGGATCCGCGTCGGTTGGAGCTTGGTTCGGACGCCGCGGCTGGTTGGGGGAACCAGCCGGTTTGCCCGGTTATTCAGTTGTTCAGGCCTCGCTGCGCTGCTGCGGGATGCCCGCGAGCAGTGCGCGGACCTCGGCCTCGCGGTAGCGGCGGTGCCCGCCGAGCGTACGGATGGAAGTGAGCTTGCCGGCCTTCGCCCACCGCGTGACCGTCTTCGGGTCGACGCGGAACATCGTGGCGACCTCAGCCGGGGTCAGCAGCGGCTCGGCATCAGGGGTGCGAGCGGTCATGAGCGGCCTCCTCGGGAGAACCGAACCTTCTCGGTTCTTTCCTCTAAATTCTGCACCTTGACCCGCGTTGCCCGAAATGGCGGACGCGAGTCGAGTCGGTTATAGGACGAACGGCTTGTCCTCGGCACTACAACTACACCATCTGTCCAGCCGCGTCGGCCAAACCGATGGAATTGCCCTCCCAGGTGTTCATCAGCGACGGAAGCCGATGGACCATGCCATAGCGGACAGTCACGCCGCTGTGACGATCAGTCACAGCAGCGATCCAGAGTCACTAGACCCACCAAAGCGTGCAATGCTGAGATTCAGCCCATAGTTGAGCACATGGGACAGAGGGAGTCCTCCCCGGACTCCTTGTCCTATTTTGGCATGAGGGGGGTCAAGGGATGCAAGAGACGGGTAAGTGCGCTCCGTCACGCTTGTCGCCTGCATCACACCCTTGACACAAACGCCCAGATCGCACTCTAGGTCCGTTGTTGAGGCTCTGTAAGGTGCGTCACAGCACAGTACGTCAGTTCGCCGAACGCAGGTCGCGTACCGACCGCCAGCGCTCCACGAGCCGGCCGTACGCCTCGCCCGCCGCGGCCCCGTCGCCGTTGCGCAGCGCCTCGATCCCCTCGGCCACGTCGGCCGCCGAGTGATCGCCCTCCAGCTCGCCGGCCGGCAGGGCGTGCACCAGCCCGCCGTAGTCCAGCTCCACCAGGGAGCGCGGATGGAACTCCTCCAGCCAGCGCCCGACGTCCACGAGACCGTCGATGAGCGGTCCCTCGTCCATGGCGTTCCTGAGGGTGCGCAGGGCGCGGGCCACCCGGCGCCGGGCCTGCACCATGGGCGTGCGGTAGCGCAGCACCGGCGCGGAGTCCTCCGTGCCCCCGGCGCCCTTGCCGTACTGCCGCTCCTCGTCCGAGACCAGGACGAACCAGGTCAGCGGCACCTGCCAGGTCGCGGTGCGGATCCAGGGGCGGGCGTCCGGGTTGAGGGCGAGCCAGCGCTCGTAGTCCTGGGCGGCCTGGTGGCGGACCAGCGGAGGCAGGACGGCGTCCAACAGGGGCGGCGGGAGCTCCTCGGCGAGATCGCCCAGGGCCTGCCAGCCGCGCAGCCGGGTGCGCCAGGGGCAGACGTGGACCACCCCGTCGGCCTCCAGCACGAAGGCGTCGCGGCTCTCGTGCACCGGCACCGCGACGGGCGGGGTGGGCAGCAAGTCGGCCAGGGAGCGGCGGAGTTCGTCCTGGTAGGAGGGGCGGTCGGGACGGTGGGCGTAGCGGGCCCACTGGCCGCGCTCCGGCTCCGGGAAGGCGGCCAGCGGCTCGTACACGCGCAGGTACGCCGCATACGGGACGATCACCGAGGACACCTTGGGCACGCCTGCTCCCTCCCCCGCCGGCTGCCGGGGAAAACTGCGGAACCCGCCCACAAACGCGCGGGAAAACTATGCAAATCGTCGCACGGACGTACTCCGTCCGGAGGTGATCCTGAGCACTGCTCGGTCGGCGGGGCCACGAGGCTCTAATCTCATGCTCACAGGCCCCCGCCACCACCACGGGAGCCCCGTCCAACCGCCGCTACTTACTCAGGAGTCACCACCGTGACCGACGTAACCGGCGCACCTGCTGATGTACTGCACACCCTGTTCCACTCGGACCAGGGGGGTCATGAGCAAGTCGTGCTCTGTCAGGACCGCGCGAGCGGCCTCAAGGCCGTCATCGCGATCCACTCCACCGCCCTGGGCCCCGCGCTCGGCGGTACCCGCTTCTACCCGTACCGGAACGAGGCGGAGGCCGTCGCCGACGCGCTGAACCTCGCCCGCGGGATGTCGTACAAGAACGCCATGGCCGGACTCGACCACGGCGGCGGCAAGGCCGAGCGGATCAAGACCGAGGAGCTGCTGCTCGCCTACGGCCGGTTCGTTGCCTCGCTGGGCGGTCGGTACGTCACGGCCTGTGACGTCGGTACGTATGTCGCCGACATGGACGTCGTCGCACGCGAGTGCCGCTGGACGACCGGGCGCTCGCCGGAGAACGGCGGCGCGGGCGACTCCTCCGTGCTCACCGCGTTCGGCGTCTACCAGGGCATGCGGGCGTCCGCCCAGCATCTGTGGGGCGACCCATCGCTGCGCGGCCGCCGGGTCGGGATCGCCGGCGTCGGCAAGGTCGGCCACCACCTGGTGGAACACCTGCTGGCGGAGGGCGCCGAGGTCTTCGTCACGGATGTGCGCGAGGAGGCCGTACGGCGGGTCACCGAGCGACACCCGAACGTGCTGGCCGTTGTCGACACCGACGCGCTGATCCGGATCGACGGGCTCGACATCTACGCTCCCTGCGCGCTCGGCGGGGCACTGAACGACGACTCCGTGCCGGTGCTGACCGCCAGGGTGGTCTGCGGCGCGGCCAACAACCAGCTCGCCCACCCGGGCGTGGAGAAGGACATCGCCGACCGCGGGATCCTCTACGCGCCCGACTACGTGGTCAACGCCGGCGGCGTCATCCAGGTCGCCGACGAACTGCACGGCTTCGACTTCGACCGGTGCAAGGCGAAGGCCGCGCAGATCTACGACACCACGCTGGCCATATTCGCACGTGCGAAGACGGATGGCATTCCGCCGGCCGCTGCGGCCGACCGGATCGCGGAACAGCGGATGCATGACGGCGCCGCGTTGCGGGGATGGTGACGTTCGGCGCGGGCGGCTGACAGGTTTGGGCGGTACCTGCCGGTGGGCACTTGGAGAGAACTCTCACTTCGACCGGCGGGTCGTCCGCCAATAAGTGGTTAAAATCGCCACTGACCAGCGAGGACGGGGCTCCTCGAAGGTTCTGTGCACACGCCCTTCCTACGGGCGACGTACCGTATGGGCGCGGGCTCAGGTACCGTGGAAGCCCTACGGACCGGCCTCTCCGCGGAGAGTCCGTTCCGGATCATGAACGCGTGTCAGACTCTGGGGCCGTCGAGCCCCGTCGTTGAGGGGGTCGAGCCATGGGGCGCGGCCGGGCCAAGGCCAAGCAGACGAAGGTCGCCCGCCAGCTGAAGTACAACAGCGGTGGGACTGACCTCTCACGCCTGGCTGAAGAGCTGGGCGCATCGACGTCGAACCAGTCGCCGAACGGCGACCGCTTCGAGGACGATGAGCAGGACGACGACCTGTATTCGCGGTACGCCGACCTCTATGAGGACGACGACGAGGACGACGAGGACGACCAGTCCTCTCAGCATCGTCGCGGCGCGTGATGCCTGCAGCGGCTTAGCCGTGCCATACCCGGTCCGGGGCTTCGAGCGCCGGACCGGGTTTCGTGCTGCCGCCTCAGGGCCCTGCCCCGGACCCGCTCCTCGAACCCCCCACTCTCGACTGCGCTCGAGCAGGGGGATCCCAAGGGGTTCCGTTTACGCGTAGTCACCCACGAGGGCGGCACCGGTCGTGTGCTCACCCCGGTCCGTGATCTCGCCGGCGACCCACGCGTCCACCCCGCGGTCGGCCAGCGTCGCCAGCGCCACCTCGGTGGATTCCTCCGGCACGATCGCGATCATGCCGACGCCCATGTTCAGGGTCTTCTCCAGCTCCAGGCGCTCGACGTCACCGGTCCGGCCGACCAGGTCGAAGACCGGGGCCGGGGTCCAGGTGGAGCGGTCGACGATCGCGTGCAGCCCGTCGGGGATGACCCGGGCCAGGTTGGCCGCGAGTCCGCCGCCGGTGATGTGGCTGAAGGCGTGCACCTCGGTGGTGCGGGTCAGGGCCAGGCAGTCCAGGGAGTAGATCTTCGTCGGCTCCAGCAGCTCCTCACCGAGGGTGCGGCCGAGCTCGGCGATCTCCGATTCCAGGGCCAGGCCCGCACGGTCCAGCAGAACGTGCCGGACCAGTGAGTACCCGTTCGAGTGAAGACCGGAGGACGCCATGGCGATGACGGCGTCACCCGTACGGATACGATCCGGGCCGAGCAGCCGGTCGGCCTCCACGACGCCCGTACCGGCACCGGCGACGTCGAAGTCGTCCCCGCCCAGCAGACCCGGGTGCTCGGCCGTCTCACCGCCGACCAGAGCGCAGCCGGCCAGCACACAGCCCTCGGCGATGCCCTTCACGATGGCGGCCACCCGCTCGGGGTGGACCTTGCCGACGCAGATGTAGTCGGTCATGAACAGCGGCTCGGCGCCGCACACCACGATGTCGTCCATGACCATCGCGACCAGGTCGTGGCCGATCGTGTCGTAGACGCCCAGCCGGCGGGCGATGTCGACCTTGGTGCCGACGCCGTCCGTGGCGGAGGCGAGCAGAGGACGCTCGTAGCGCTTGAGGGCGGAGGCGTCGAAGAGGCCGGCGAAGCCGCCGAGGCCGCCGAGGACCTCGGGGCGCTGCGTCTTCTTCACCCACTCCTTCATCAGCTCGACCGCGCGGTCGCCCGCCTCGATGTCGACGCCGGCAGCCGCGTAGGAAGCACCGGGCACAGCAGTCTCAGACATTGCCTGGGATCTTTCGGGTTGGTTTCTACGGGGCTTACGGGCGACGGATCGCGTCGACGGCAGCCGGGGCGGCCGTACCGGCCGCGAGCTCGGTCTCCAGGAGCTGCTTGCCGAGCAGCTCGGGGTCCGGGAGCTCCATCGGGTACTCGCCGTCGAAGCAGGCGCGGCACAGGTTCGGCTTGGCGATGGTGGTCGCCTCGATCATGCCGTCGATGGAGATGTACGCCAGGGAGTCGGCGCCGAGGGAGGTGCCGATCTCGTCGGTGGTCATGCCGTTGGCGATGAGCTCGGCGCGGGTGGCGAAGTCGATGCCGAAGAAGCAGGGCCACTTCACGGGCGGGGAGGAGATCCGGATGTGGACCTCGGCCGCGCCGGCCTCGCGCAGCATGCGGACCAGGGCCCGCTGGGTGTTGCCGCGGACGATCGAGTCGTCGACGACGACCAGGCGCTTGCCCTTGATGACTTCCTTGAGCGGGTTCAGCTTCAGACGGATGCCGAGCTGGCGGATCGTCTGCGAGGGCTGGATGAACGTACGGCCGACGTACGCGTTCTTGACCAGACCCGCACCGAACGGGATGCCGCTCGCCTCCGCGTAACCGATGGCCGCCGGGGTGCCGGACTCCGGGGTCGCTATGACGAGGTCGGCCTCGGCGGGGGCCTCCTTCGCCAGGCGGCGGCCCATCTCGACGCGGGAGAGGTAGACGTTCCGGCCGGCGATGTCGGTGTCCGGGCGGGCCAGGTACACATACTCGAAGACACAGCCCTTGGGCTTCGCGTCCGCGAATCGCGAAGTGCGCAGACCCTGCTCGTCGATGGCGATGAACTCGCCGGGCTCCACCTCGCGCACGAAGCTGGCGCCGACGATGTCGAGAGCGGCGGTCTCGGAGGCCACCACCCAGCCGCGCTCCAGGCGGCCCAGGACGAGGGGGCGAATGCCCTGCGGGTCGCGGGCGGCGTACAGGGTGTGCTCGTCCATGAAGACAAGGCTGAAGGCGCCCCTGACCTGCGGCAGGACGACGGAGGCCGCCTCCTCGACGGTCAGCGGCTTGCCGTCGGCGTCGACCTGGGCGGCGAGCAGGGCCGTCAGGAGGTCGGTGTCGTTGGTCGCCGCGACCCGGGTGGTGCGGCCGTCCTGCTTGGGCAGGTCGGCGACCATCTCGGCGAGCTGGGCGGTGTTGACCAGGTTGCCGTTGTGGCCGAGCGCGATGGAGCCGTGCGCGGTGGCGCGGAACGTCGGCTGGGCGTTCTCCCACACCGAGGCGCCGGTGGTCGAGTAGCGGGCATGACCGACCGCGATGTGACCCTGGAGGGAACCGAGGGAGGTCTCGTCGAAGACCTGGGAGACCAGTCCCATGTCCTTGAAGACGAGGATCTGGGAGCCGTTGCTGACCGCGATTCCCGCGGATTCCTGGCCCCGATGCTGGAGGGCGTAGAGCCCGAAGTACGTGAGCTTTGCGACCTCTTCACCCGGAGCCCAGACACCGAAGACGCCACACGCGTCCTGGGGGCCTTTTTCGCCGGGAAGCAGATCGTGATTGAGTCGACCGTCACCACGTGGCACGGCTCCGAGTGTAGGCGAGATCGACCACTGGTCCGAATTGGGGATACTCGGCGGTAACCGGTCACTTCCCGGCCGTCGCGGTCACGGACTCGCCGTTTTCGCTGGTCAGCGTGAGGGTGCGGTGCTCCAGGCGGTAGCTGACCGTGCCGTCGAAGAGGCGCAGGAGGCGCTTTTCCGTATCCATGAGTGAGGCTTCGCACATCATGCGCGTGGTGGATGCGGTGCCCAGGGTGATCCGCCCGTCGCGCACGGTGGCTTCAGCGTTGACCTTGTTGCAGGCGAGGCGGCCGCTGACCTTGCCGGGCTTCTCCTCGAAGGTGAGGTACGCCTTGCCCTCGGCGCCCTTCGGGAGGGACTCGGCCACCTCGCCCTCGCCCAGTGCCGTCACCGTCCACTTCGTGCCGTACAGCGGTGCGTCCTGCTCCTCGGTCAGGCGGACGGTGTCGCCGGCGTCGGTGGTGAGGGTGAGGCGGTCGCCGCTGACCTCGGTCTTCAGCGGGCCGTCGGCGAGGGTGCGGGCGAGGTTCTCCTCGAAGGTCATGGGGGCTTCCTCGCAGGCCATCTCGGTCACCGTGGCGTCGCTGAGCCGGATGCGGTCGCCGTCGAAGGCGGCCCGGGCGCTGAAGTGGTTGCAGCCGTAGTTGCCCTGGGCCTTGCCGCTGTCGTCGATGGTGACGTGTGCGTCGGTGGGGGCGTCGTGCTGCTTGCCGTCGACGGTGAGGCTGTCGACGGTCCAGTGCACGCCGGTGACGGGCTTCTGGGCGGCGGCCGACGTGCTGCCCGCCTGTTCACTGCCGCAGGCCGCGGCGAGGGGGACGAGGGCGAGGGCGGCCGTGAGGGTGATGCGCTGCTTCTGCCTGTACATGCCGATTCGACGGGGCGGGTGGGGTGATTGGTTCCATACGTACGCCACCCCGTGCGCGACTCAGCGCATCAAGGGCAGGAACTCCCCCAGATCCGCCCGCTCCCCGCTCGCGCTGACCTTCGCCTCGCGGACGGCCTCGGTCCACTCCATCCGCCCGGTGGCGAGCCGGAGCCAGGTCAGTGGGTCGGTCTCGACGACGTTGGGCGGGGTGCCGCGGGTGTGCCGGGGGCCTTCGACGCACTGCACGACGGCGTAGGGCGGAATCCGCACCTCGGTCGCCCCGCCGGGTGCCTTCGCGGCGAGCGCGTCGGCGAGCAGCCGGGTGGCGGCAGCGAGGGCCTGACGGTCGTAGGGGATGTCGAGGCCGGGGACGGCTGCGTTCAGGTCGTCGGTGTGGACGACGAGTTCCACGGCGCGGGTGACGACGTAGTCGGCCAGCGGGAGGGCGCCCGCACTGGTGGGGAGCAGCCGGGTGCCGGGGTGCGCGGCGAGGTCGGCGGTGAAGCGCTGCTCGAGGCCGGCGAGGTGGGCGTCCAGGTCGGGGTGCTGTTCGGCCAGGTGACGGGCGGTGTCGGCGATGCCCGGGGCGTCGTCGGCGATCGCGAACGGCCAGTCGAGCAGCCGCGCGTCCTGCCGTGCGGGCGCGGGCTCCCGCACCAGTCGGCTCACCGCGGCGAGGGCCATCCCGGTGTGCGCGATCAACTCCCGTACGGTCCAGTCACCGAGGCGGGTGGACAGGGCCAGCTGCTCGGGGGTGAGGCTGCGGACGGCCTCCCGTACGTTGCCGAACTGGGCGAGCACGGCTGCGCGGGTCTTGGCGGGGTCGTAGGTGCGGGGGCGCTTCTTGGCCGGGGGCATGGTCGGAGCCTAGTTCTTCCCTCGGAAGGTCGACGGGGCCGGGAACTTCACGTCCGTGCAGGCACGCCGCTCGGCGACAGCGGTGACGTGGGTGCGGACACCAGAAGGCCCCGCCCGCAACCGGACAGGGCCTTCGAGGTCGTGCGCGTGGTTACGCCAGCAGCGCCGGAATCGTCGCCTCGTGGGCCTCGCGGAGCTCCTGCAGGGAGAGCGCGAACTCGCCCTGGACGTCCACCGCGTCGCCGTCGACGACACCGATGCGGGTGGCCGGGAGGCCGCGTGCGCCGCACATGTCGTTGAAGCGGACCTCCTCCGAGCGCGGGACGGCGACGATCGCGCGGCCGGCCGACTCGGAGAAGAGGAAGGTGAAGGCGTCCAGACCGTCCGGGACGACCAGACGGGCACCCTTGCCGCCGAGCAGCGCCGACTCGACCACGGCCTGGACGAGACCGCCGTCGGACAGGTCGTGCGCGGAGTCGATCATTCCGTCGCGGGAGGCGGAGATCAGGATCTCGGCGAGCAGCCGCTCACGCTCCAGGTCCACCTCGGGCGGCAGGCCGCCGAGGTGGTCGTGGACGACCTGGGACCAGGCCGAACCGCCGAACTCCTCCCGCGTGTCGCCGAGGAGGTACAGCAGCTGCCCCTCCTCCTGGAACCCGACCGGCGTGCGACGAGCGACGTCGTCGATCACGCCGAGGACCGCGACGACCGGGGTCGGGTGGATGGCCGCCTCGCCCGTCTGGTTGTAGAGCGAGACATTGCCGCCGGTCACGGGCGTGCCCAGCTGCTGACAGGCGTCCGCCAGGCCTCGTACCGCCTCCGCGAACTGCCACATCACCGCCGGGTCCTCGGGGGAGCCGAAGTTCAGGCAGTCCGAGACGGCCAGCGGCTTCGCGCCGGTCGTCGCCACGTTCCGGTAGGCCTCCGCGAGGGCCAGCTGGGCGCCCTTGTACGGGTCCAGCTTGGCGTACCGGCCGTTGCCGTCGGTCGCGATGGCGACGCCGAGGCCGGTCTCCTCGTCGATGCGGATCATGCCGGAGTCCTCGGGCTGGGCGAGGACGGTGTTGCCCTGCACGAAGTGGTCGTACTGCGAGGTGATCCACTTCTTGGAGGCCTGGTTCGGGGACGCGACCAGCTTCAGGACCTGGTCCTTCAGCTCCTGGGAGGTCTCCGGGCGCGGGAGCTTGCCCGCGTCGTCGGCCTGGAGGGCGTCCTGCCAGGAGGGGCGGGCGTACGGGCGCTCGTACGTCGGGCCCTCGTGGGCGACCGTCCGCGGGTCCACGTCGACGATCTTCTCGCCGTGCCAGAAGATCTCGAGGCGGTCGCCGTCGGTCACCTCACCGATGACCGTGGCGATGACGTCCCACTTCTCGCAGATCTCCAGGAAGCGGTCGACCTTGCCCGGCTCGACGACCGCGCACATGCGTTCCTGCGACTCGCTCATGAGGATCTCCTCGGGCGAGAGCGTGGAGTCGCGCAGCGGTACGTCGTCGAGGACGACCGTCATGCCGCCGGAGCCGTTGGAGGCGAGTTCGCTGGTCGCGCAGGACAGGCCGGCCGCGCCCAGGTCCTGGATACCGACGACCAGCTTCTCCCGGAACGCCTCCAGGGTGCACTCGATGAGGAGCTTCTCCTGGAAGGGGTCGCCGACCTGGACTGCCGGACGCTTCGACGGCTTGGCGTCGTCGAAGGTCTCCGAGGCCAGGATCGACGCGCCGCCGATGCCGTCGCCGCCGGTCCGGGCGCCGTACAGGATGACCTTGTTGCCCGCGCCGGACGCCTTCGCGAGGTGGATGTCCTCGTGCCGCATGACGCCGATGCAGCCGGCGTTGACCAGCGGGTTGCCCTGGTAGCAGGGGTCGAAGACGACCTCGCCGCCGATGTTGGGCAGGCCCAGGCAGTTGCCGTAGCCGCCGATACCGGCGACGACGCCCGGGAGGACGCGCTTGGTGTCGGGGTGGTCGGCCGCGCCGAAGCGCAGCGGATCGACCACGGCGACCGGGCGCGCGCCCATCGCGATGATGTCGCGGACGATGCCGCCGACGCCCGTCGCGGCGCCCTGGTAGGGCTCCACGTACGACGGGTGGTTGTGCGACTCGACCTTGAAGGTGACCGCATAGCCCTGGCCGACGTCGACAACACCGGCGTTCTCGCCGATGCCGACGAGGAGGGCGTCGGACTCGGGGGCCTTCTCGCCGAACTGGCGGAGGTGGACCTTGGAGGACTTGTAGCTGCAGTGCTCGGACCACATCACCGAGTACATGGCGAGTTCGGCGCCGGTCGGGCGGCGGCCGAGGATCTCCACGACCCGCTCGTACTCGTCCTTCTTCAGGCCGAGTTCGGCCCAGGGCAGCGCGACGTCGGGGGTCGCGGCCGCGTGCTCGACCGTGTCCAGAGGCGTCCTGCTCATGCGTTGACCAGCTTCTTGAGGATCGAGGTGAAGAAGGGGAGGCCGTCGGTGCGGCCGGTGCCGATCAGCGGCTCCACGGCGTGCTCGGGGTGCGGCATCAGGCCCACGACGTTGCCGGCCTCGTTGGTGATGCCGGCGATGTCCCGGAGGGAACCGTTCGGGTTGAAGTCCAGGTAGCGGAAGACGACCCGGCCCTCCGCCTCCAGCTGGTCGAGCGTGTACGAGTCGGCGACGTACCGCCCGTCCATGTTCTTCAGCGGGATGCGGATCTCCTGGCCGGCCGTGTAGTCGCTGGTCCAGGCGGTGTCCGCGTGCTCCACCCGCAGCTTCTGGTCACGGCAGATGAAGTGCAGATGGTTGTTGCCGAGCATCGCGCCGGGCAGCAGATGGGCCTCGGTGAGAACCTGGAAGCCGTTGCAGATGCCGAGAACCGGAAGTCCGGCCTTCGCCTGCTCGATGACGGTCTCCATCACCGGCGAGAAACGGGAGATGGCCCCGGCGCGCAGATAGTCGCCGTAGGAGAAACCGCCGGGCAGCACCACGGCGTCGACCTGCTTCAGGTCCTTGTCCTTGTGCCAGAGAGCAACAGGCTCGGCGCCCGCGAGCCGGATCGCACGCTGTGTGTCCCGGTCGTCGAGGCTGCCCGGAAAAGTGACGACGCCAATACGTGCGGTCACTTCGCAGCCCCCGCGACTTCCTCCACCTTGACGGTGAAGTCCTCGATCACGGTGTTGGCGAGGAAGGATTCCGCAAGCTCGTGGATGCGGGCGAGCGCGGCCTCGTCGACCGGCCCCTCAACTTCCAGTTCGAATCGCTTTCCCTGACGTACGTCCGAGATCCCGTCGAAACCCAGCCGCGGCAGTGCGCGCTGCACCGCCTGGCCCTGGGGGTCGAGGATCTCCGGCTTGAGCATGACGTCGACTACGACGCGTGCCACTGGCACTCCCGGTGTGTGGTGCTGAGCAGGTTCCTTCAGACTACCCGCACAAAATTTCTACGCGGGTAGAGTTGTAGGAAGCTACGGGCTGATCATCACGATCCGGCATCGGAGCGACCCGTTCACGAAAAGTTCCGGGAAAGATCCAGGATCCGCACGCGATGGCTATTGCGCCACCGCCTCCCCCACCACCCTCAATCGAAGTCGCCGCCCTCCCCCTTGAATCCTGGACACGCGGGGAGATTTACTCGGGCTTCACATTGCTTTGCCGAGCACTGTACAAATGAATTGGCAATAGCCGATACTTCCCCGATAACTGGCCGACAGCCGACATCTCCGCGGCATCTCCATGACGTCTTGGCACGTCATCACCGAGCTGCCGCACGAAGGGACCGATATTCGTGGCGCAGCGTGTCGTAGTCACTCTCTTTGACGACATCGACGGCTCGGAAGCGGCGGAAACGATCGCCTTCGGACTCGACGGCAAGTCGTACGAGATCGACCTGAACGAAACCAATGCCAAGAAACTGCGTAAGGCGCTCGAGCCGTACGTGGAGGCCGGCCGCAAGCGGTCGAAGTCGGGCAAGGCCTATCGGCAGACGGAGGTCGCCCCCGACCCGGCGGCCGTTCGGGCCTGGGCGCAGGCCAACAAGATGGACGTACCCGCGCGGGGCCGGATCCCGAAGAAGGTCTACGAGGCGTTCGCCGCGGCCCGGTGAGCCCGCACCGTGGAGCTGGACGGGCTCCGGGCCCGGCCGCTCACGCGCCCCTCGCAGGAGCCGACTTGCGCAGCACCCCTGGTGATCAGCTAGAGTCTGGAGCACGCCGAGGGGCGAGGCGGAAAAGCCCAGCCCACGGAGTCATGCGGGTGTAGTTCAGTAGTAGAACATCCCCCTTCCAGGGGGAAGGCGCAGTGTGCGATCCCTGTCACCCGCTCTGCATCGCCGTCCCGACCACTCAAGTGGATCAGGTAGGCTGGTGCTCGCACCGGTCAGTGAAAGCTGATCGGGAGCAATGCGGACGTAGCTCAGTTGGTAGAGCGCAACCTTGCCAAGGTTGAGGTCGCGAGTTCGAGCCTCGTCGTCCGCTCCAGTCACAAAGGCCCCGGTCATCGACCGGGGCCTTTGGCGTAGATGCGGATGGCGGCATCTGACATTTGTCATCCCGAGTGATGACACCGTGCACTCCTGCCGGGCCGCGGCCGCCGGGATGCTTGTGGTCATGAACACGAAGGAACACGAGCACGTGATCGAGGTCACCGACCTGAGGCGTGTGTACGGGGGCGGGTTCGAGGCTGTGCGCGGGATCACGTTCCACGTGAAACGTGGCGAGCTCTTCGCGCTGCTGGGCACCAATGGCGCCGGCAAGACCTCCACCGTCGAACTGCTGGAGGGACTCGCGGCGCCCACCGGAGGCCGGGTGCGGGTCCTGGGAAGTGATCCCTACACCGAGCGGGCCGTCGTCCGGCCGCGGACCGGGGTCATGTTGCAGGAGGGCGGTTTTCCGTCGGAGCTGACCGTCGCGGAGACCGTGCGGATGTGGGCGGGTTGTACGAGCGGGGCGCGGCCGGTGGACGAGGCGCTGGAGCTCGTGAGGCTCGGCCCGCGGTCCGGCGTACGCGTGAAGCAGCTGTCCGGGGGTGAACGGCGGCGCCTGGACCTGGCGCTCGCACTGCTCGGCGATCCCGAGGTGCTGTTCCTGGACGAGCCGACGACCGGGCTGGACGCCGAAGGGCGACGGGACACCTGGGAATTGGTCCGCAGGCTGCGGGACACGGGGACGACGGTCCTGCTGACCACACACTACCTCGAGGAGGCGGAGGGGCTGGCCGACCGGTTGGCGATCATGCACAAGGGGCAGATCGTGGCCACCGGGACACCGGCCGAGGTGACGGCGTCACAGCCGGCCCGGATCTCCTTCGAGCTGCCCCACGGCTACTTCCTGGGAGACCTGCCGCCCCTCGGTGAGCTGGGGGTCGTCGGGCACGAGGTGGACGGGCGGGCCGTACGGCTGCGGACGCATGAGGTGCAACGGGCGGCCACCGCACTGCTGGTGTGGGCCCGGGACACCGGGGTCGAACTGCGGAGGCTGGATGTGCGGTCGGCCTCGCTGGAGGAGGCGTTCCTGCAGATCGCCGGGCGCGGTGCCGTCGCCAAGGCGGGGAAGGCGGAGGTGACCGCATGACCACGACCGTCACGGCTCGGATGAGTGCGCTGGCGCGGGCCGAACTGACCCTGCTGGTGCGCAGCCGGGCCACCCTCGTCACCGCGGTCCTCGTGCCCCTGCTGCTGCCGCTGAGCGTGCGCTCCGCCATCGACGGGATGGACCTGGCGGACGCCGGGCTCACGGTCGGCACCGTGCTCCTGCCCGCCGCCGTCGGCTTCGCCCTGCTCTTCGCGGTCTACGCCGCCCTCACCAGCGCCTATGTCGTCCGCCGCGAGGAACTCGTGCTGAAACGGCTGCGCACAGGGGAGCTGCACGACCGGGAGATCCTCGTCGGCGCCGCGCTGCCGGCGACCGGGATCGGGCTCACCCAGTGCGTGCTGCTGGCGGCCGGCTGCACGGTCCTGCTGGATCTCGGGGCTCCGCCCGCTCCTCATCTCGCTGTCGTCGGGGTGCTGTTGGGGCTCGTGCTGTGCGGGGCGCTGGCAGCGGTCACGGCCGGGTTCACCAGGACCGCCGAGAGCGCCCAGGTGACCAGCCTGCCGATGCTGTTCGTGTCCATGCTCGGCTCGGGCATCACCGTCCCGCTGGAACTGCTCCCCGACCGGCTGGCCTCGGTGTGCGAACTGCTGCCGCTGACGCCGGTCATCACCCTGGTGCGCGGCGGCTGGACCGGGGACCTGTCCGCCTACGAGGCGCTGGGCGCCGTGGCGACCGCACTGGCCTGGACCGTACTCGCGGTGTTTGCTGTACGGCGATGGTTCCGCTGGGAGCCGAGGCGCTGACGAACGGGAGGAGCGGGGCATTGCGCAGGCCGGGGAGCTGGTGGCGGGGCAAGAGCACGCCGGCGAAGATCGAGACGTACACCCGGTGGTCGTACCACTTCTTCGGGGTGGCCGAGCTCCTCACGATCGGGGTTCCGGCCGTCGGCCAGGCGGGGCCGGGGCTGGGAAGCTGGCTCCTGCTGATGGTGGGCGTGCACGCCGGGGTCTGCGCCGTGACCGCCTCGCGGGCTCTGGACTGGACGCGCGGCAGGCGCGAGCAGCCGGTCCGGCTGCTGTGGACGCTCGGCGCGCTCAGCACGGTGATCTCCGTCACCGCGCTCGTGCTCGTGAAGTACCTCCCGGTCCGGGGCGAGGCCGCCACCGCCACCGGCACGGTCTTCGGGATCGTCCTGATCTTCGGTGTCGGCAGCATCTCACTCGGCATCCGCAGCCGGCGGCGGGTGTTCGCGGTCGTGGCCGGCTTCGCCGCGGGCGCCGGAGCGGTGTCGCTGCCGCTGGGGACCCCCTGGGGAGACGCCCTGATCGGGACGTTCGCGGTGCTGCTCGGGGGCGGGTTCCTCGCCTTCACCTCTGTCTTCTCCGTCTGGCTGCTCAACGCCGTCTACGAACTCGACGCCGCCCGCGAGACCCGGGCGCGGCTCGCCGTCGCGGAGGAACGGCTGCGGTTCGGTCGGGATCTGCACGATGTGATGGGGCGCAACCTGGCCGTGATCGCGCTGAAGAGCGAACTGGCCGTGCAGTTGGCCCGACGCGGCCGGGCCGAGGCGGTGGAGCAGATGATCGAGGTGCAGCGGATCGCGCAGCAGTCGCAGCGCGAGGTACGGGATGTCGTACGGGGATATCGCGAGATCGACCTCGGGGTGGAACTCGCCGGTGCACACGGGGTGCTGACGGCCGCCGGCATCGAGTGCGAGGTGACCGGGGAGGTCACCGGGCTGCCGGGGGAGGTGCAGTC
Organism: Streptomyces sp. F001; assembly: GCF_004187715.1. GTDB lineage: Bacteria > Actinomycetota > Actinomycetes > Streptomycetales > Streptomycetaceae > Streptomyces > Streptomyces flavusporus. Next base: position 256,883 of record NZ_QZWF01000003.1, read on the forward strand.
GGCGCTCGGATGGGTCGTGCGGGAGGCCACGACGAATGTGCTGCGGCACGGGGACGCCGGGCGATGTGTTGTGGGGCTGCGGGTGAAGGAGGGGACTGTGGTGCTCACGGTGGAGAACGACGGGGTCACCGGCGGGGTGCGGGCAGCGGGGTTCCGGCAACGGGAGTACAGGCGGCGGGAGTACGGGCGACGGGGGTACGGACAGCAGTGGTTCGGACCGCGGGGCTTCGCAGGGCCGCAGTGCGGCGGACGACGGTGCGGGCGGGCTGCGGGCCGGGGGCGGGAGCTCGGGGCCTGCCGGGCTGGGGGCCGCGGGCTCCGGTCTCGCCGGGCTGCGGGAGCGGCTGACCGCGGTCGACGGGACGCTGGCGGCAGGGCCGGTCGGTGGCGGGATGTTCCGGCTGGTGGCGGAGGTGCCGTTCACGACGGCCGACTGCGAGGTCGCCTCGTGACCGTGCGCCTACTGCTCGCCGACGACGAGCATCTGATCCGGGGTGCGCTCGCCGCGCTGCTCTCCCTGGAGGACGACCTCGTGGTCGTCGCCGAGGCGGCCAGCGGGCCGGAGGCGCTGGCGATGGCGATGGCGCACGAGCCGGATGTGGCCGTGCTCGACCTTCAGATGCCCGGGGCGGACGGTGTGAAGGTGGCCACATCCCTGCGGGCCGAACTGCCCGGCTGTCAGGTGCTGATCGTGACCAGCCACGGGCGGCCCGGGCATCTGAAGCGGGCGCTCGCGGCGGGTGTGCGCGGGTTCGTCCCGAAGACGGTCAGTGCGCAGCGGCTCGCTGAGATCATCCGCACGGTGCATGCAGGAAACCGGTTCGTGGACCCCGAGTTGGCCGCCGACGCGATCTCCGCCGGGGACTCGCCACTGACCGCACGCGAGGCCGAGGTGCTGGAGCTGGCCGCAGACGGGGCGCCCGTCGCGGAGATCGCCCAGCGGGCCGCGCTGTCACAGGGGACCGTACGGAACTATCTGTCGTCGGCCGTGTCGAAACTCGGGGCGGAGAACCGTCATACGGCGGTACGGCTCGCCCGCGAGCGGGGTTGGGTATAGTTGCACTCGCGCCACGGCGCACTGCGGACGTAGCTCAGTTGGTAGAGCGCAACCTTGCCAAGGTTGAGGTCGCGAGTTCGAGCCTCGTCGTCCGCTCTGGACAAAGACCCCGGTCATCGCGACCGGGGTCTTTTTCGTGGCTCAGCTCCAGGTGGTGCCTGTCAGTCGCTCGTACGCCTCCACGTACTTGGCCCGCGTCGCGTCCACGACCTGCTGCGGCAGCGGGGGCGGCGGCTGCTCGCTCGTGCGGTCCCAGCCCGACTCGGCGGAGGTCAGCCAGTCGCGGACGTACTGCTTGTCGTACGACGGCTGCGCACGGCCCGGCTGCCACTGGTCAGCCGGCCAGAAGCGGGAGGAGTCCGGAGTGAGGACCTCGTCGGCGAGGACCAGGTTCTTGTTCTCGAAGCCGAACTCGAACTTGGTGTCGGCCAGGATGATCCCGCGGTCGCGGGCGATGTCGCGGGCGCGGGAGTAGACGGCGAGGGTGGCCTGGCGCAGCTGGGCGGCGGTGTCGGCGCCGACCTGGCGGGCGACCTCCTCGTAGGAGACGTTCTCGTCGTGCTCGCCGACCTCGGCCTTGGTGGCGGGCGTGAAGATCGGGGCGGGGAGTTCGGAGCCGTCGACGAGGCCTTCGGGGAGGGCGAGGCCGCAGACGGTACGGGACTCCCGGTACTCCACGAGGCCGGAGCCGGTGAGGTAGCCGCGGGCCACGCACTCCACCGGGATCATCTGCAGCGACTTGCAGACCAGGGTGCGGCCGGCCCAGTCGGCGGGGGCGCCCGGCGGCAGCTCGGTGCTCAGGACGTGGTTCGGGACCAGGTCGGCGAGCTGGTCGAACCACCACAGGGAGAGCTGGGTGAGGACGCGGCCCTTGTCGGGGATCTCGGTCGGCAGCACCCAGTCGTAGGCGGAGATACGGTCGCTGGCGACCATCACGAGGTCGCCCGCCTCGTTCTGGTACAGCTCGCGCACCTTGCCGGTGTGCAGATGCACCAGGCCCGGAACCTGGATCGGCTCGGGCTTTTCTACGAATCCGGACACGGTTCCTCCCCGTGGTTCTGTCCAATGGGTCGATTCTCCCGTATGCCGGGATGAGCGTGGACAGCGGGTCAGGTCAGTCACGTTTGCAGATGCGGTCCAGGAGGTTGGCCGTGGCCCGTTGGACACGGGCGTCCACGTGGCCGGGGCGGTCCAGGGCGGGGGACCAGGCGAACGTCCCGGCCGCGAAGACGAGGGCCCCGGAGGGGGCGCGGTACAGGGACGTCTCCTGGTGGCGGAGCACACCCTCGCTGTCGGTGTAGGGGGAGTGGGCGAGCAGGACACGCTCGTCGTGGTCGGGGAGCGGGGCGCGCGGGAAGTAGCGGTCGGCCTCCCCCGCGACCAGGCCCTCGATCTCGTCGCCCTCGTGCGCGCCGGTCGCCTCCCACAGCCAGTGGTCGGCGTTGCGCACGATCAGGGGGTGCGGCTCGGGGACGCGGCCCGCGTACTGGATGCCGATCAACTGCTGTTCCGGGCGGTCGACTTCACGCCACAGCACCGGCCTGCCCGGGCCCTTGCGCTTGCGGCAGGTGAGGAGACGGTCCGGGGTGCCGGACGGTGCCGGGCCGAGCTCCACCTGCCAGTACATGGTGTTGGAGGAGAGGAAGACCAGGGATGTGCCGTACTCCCGGGCGAGTTCCACGGTGCGGCGCATGCTCGTCGACCAGTACTCGTCGTGGCCCGGGAAGACCAGGCCTCGGTAGCGGGTGGGGTCGACACGGCCGGCGTGCAGATCGCGGGCGTCGGCGTACGCGAGGTCGTAGCCGTAGCGCTCGGCCCAGCGGATGAAGTCGTAGGCGTGGCCCACATGGAGGGGCAGGCCCGCGCCCGCGTACGGCCGGTCGAAGGAGACGGTGGTCGCTGCGTCGGCCTCGCCGAGCAGCCGGCCGTGCTCGTCCCAGGCGTGGTAGAGGCTCGCGCCCGTGCGGCCGTCCTCCGGGTAGAGGTTGTACGCCTGCCAGGTGATGTCCGGGAGCAGCAGGAGCAGGTCGGCCGGGTGGGGGTGGCGGACCGTGAAGGGGACGTGGGAGCGGTAGCCGTCGGCGGTGGTGAGGACGGCGACGTAGGCGCCGACGCTCCAGTACGACGGGATCTGGAGCCGCCAGGACAGCCACCAGTGGTGGCAGGAGACCGTGCGGTCTGCGGTGAGCGGCGGGGGCTGCACGATGCCTGACAGCCGGGGGCTGGTGGTGATCTTGGCTGCGCCGTCACCGCCGTAGTGGCCGATGCGGTAGATGTCTACGGCGAACTCCTGGGGCGGGTCGACGGTGATGTGGAAGTCGACTGCCTCGCCGGGGGCGACCGCTCCGGTGGACGTGAAGCCCTTGATCTGGCGGTGGACGTCGTCCGCGGAGCGGGGGCCGTCGCGGAGCGAGGGGCGGGGACGCGGGGGTGCCGGTTGCGGTGGGCGGGTCTGTCGGCCGGGCCGGGTCACGTACCAGGGGACGACCTGGCCGGTGTCGTCGAAGTACGTCTCGCTGCCGCGCAGCCAGGGGACCGGGCCCTGGCCGAAGGGATCCGTCACGGCGTGTGCCAGTGCTCCCGACTCCCAGCGGCGGATCTGCTCCGACCCCATGGTCGCCTCCCTCCCTCGGGCCCCGTTTTGTTGTGTCGTGCTGTGTCGGCTGTGGGTGTGTGCTCGTCTTGCGGTGCTTGTCTTGTAGTGCGGGTCCTGCGGTGCGTGGTGCGTGCCCTGCGTGCTCGTCTTGCGGTGCTCGTCCTATGTCGAGCGCTCTTGCCATGTGCGCGTTCAGTACCCAGCACATCACATTCCGCACCGAGTCCGTCACGATTCGTTTTGAATTGACCGAAAACGGAAGCAGGGGCTCCGCGTCGGGAGCTCCATGTCGGGGCTCAGACGAGCCGTACCGGCTTCTCCGGGCGTATCCCGACCTCGGCCAGCCAGGACCGCAGGGGTGCCGGGTCGCCGTCCTCTATGAGGCTCAGCACCTTGGGGGTCAGATCGGCTGCGCGCTCGCCGTTGACCAGGAGGGACGGGCCGTCGAGCCAGTCGAGCCCGGGGATTGCGCCGGCGGTGTCCATCGCGGCGCAGCACACCATCGCGGTGACGTGGTCGGCGAGCAGTTCGCGGGGGGTGCGTGGGGGTTGGAGCGGGAAGAGGGGGAGCGTTCCGCCGTCCCAGAGGGGATGCGAGGCGGCGGCCGGTGGGCCTGCCTGGGGGCGAGACCAGAGGCCTCCTCCCGCGCCAGCTCCGCACTGAGCCCGGCGGCCAGGGCGGCGCAGCGGGAGTTGGGGTGGGGGTCGGCTATGAGCAGGGGCTCCGGGGCGCTCGTGGGTGGCGGGTGGAGGGTTGGGAGTTGGCGGGCTGCTGGTGGGGGCGCCCGGCGCCTGAGGGGGTGCGGTGGGCCTGGTGGGCCGCCGGTGTCCGGGTCCGTTGGTCTGATGCGTCGGTCGGGCGGTCCGAGCTCTCGGTCGACTGGCCCGACGTTCCAATTGGCTGGTCTGATATGCCCGTTGGCTGGTCCGATGCGTCGGTCGGGCGGGCAGAGGTTCCCGTCGGCGGGTCCGATATACCGATTGGCGCATCCGATGTCCCGGTCGGGGAGACCGGCCCCTCGATCTGCTGACGCGGTTGCCCGGCCGAGGGGACCGATCCCTCGGTCGACTCACCCGACGCCTCGGCCGACCTGCCCGAGGCCCCCGTCGGCAGGTCCGATATTCCGGTTGGCGCATCCGATGTCCCGGTCGGCGGATCCGATGTGCCCGTCGGCACGCCCGATGTCCCGGTTGATCGGTCCGAGGCCCGCATCAGGGGTTCCGGTGTCGTTGGGTCCGGTGGGGGGTCCTGTGCGGGGGGTGGGTTTGTGAGGTGGTCGAGGACGCGGGCCAGGGTTGGGCCGCTGTCCGCACCGCGGGCGACTCGGCGGACTCCGAGGGTGTCCAGGACGCGGTGGAGGCGGGCCGCGTCCGTGCGCCACTTGCGGTCGACGACCTCGTCCGGGTACTCCTGCCAGTCCACCGGCGACCAGGCGGGACCGGATTCGGCCGGTCCGCCGTGGAAGAGGCGGGCGGCGAGCAGCGAAGCGGCCTCGTCGATCGCGCCGGGCTCTTCGAGCAGGTCGCAGGCGGGACGCTCACCCAGTCGGGAGGCGAAGCCCTCGGCCAGGCGGTCGCGTCGGGACAGTTCGGTGAGGGCCGCGACAACGCCCGCGTCCAGCCGGGAGGGCCAGCGGCCCATCCGCCAGGCGGGCAGCGCGACCCGGGTGAGCAGACGGTCCCAACCGGCGTACGCCAGCCCGACCTGTTCCTGCGCGACGATCCGCAGCCCGTAATCCACAGCCTGTGCACGCTCGGCGGCAGCGGCGGCGACCCCGCGCTCCATCTGGGCCGTGTGCTCCTGGCAGCCGCGCAGCAGCAGGCGGGCCACCCAGCCGAGGCCCGCGCACACCGTGCGGACCACGGGACCACGGCCCGGCGTCGAGACGACGGCCGCCGCCGCGTCCAGGCCCCGGACGAAGCGCCGGGCCGCGGCTATGTCGGGGTGTGCGGAAGGCCCCGTACCGGCGACGACCGGGGCCAGGACCGCGCGCAGCTCCCCGACGCGCATCCACCACAGGAAGGGGGAGCCGATGACGAGGACGGGGGCGGCGTCCGTACGGCGTTGGGCGGCGTGCCGTTCGGTGCCCGAGGTCCCGTCGGCGCCCCCGAGCGCGTGCGGGGGACCGTGGGCCGGATGGGTGCGGTCCTCCAGCCAGCTGTCGCAGTCCGGCGTGAGCGCTATCGCGGAGGGGGCGGGGACGTCGAGACGGTCGGCGAGGTCGCGCACCAACCGGTACAGATCGGGGGCCGCCTCCTCGGCGATCGGCACCGTCGGACTCACCGCGGGCCGCGCCCGGGCGACGAGCAGCGCGAAACCGCCCGCGGCCAGCAGGACGAGGAGCGCGAGCGCGCTCACCGCCCAGCGGGCGACGTCCCAGCCGAGGCCGACGAGATGGCCGGTGGAACCGCCCGCGAGCAGGACCACGGCGACCGCCCCGGGCAGCACGGCGACGGCCAGCGCCCGGCTGCGGATCCGCAGCACGGCCAGCGCCCGGGAGCGCGCGGCCTGCGCCCCCGTCTCCACACCCATACCGGTCACGACCGGATCTCACCCCCTCCCGTCCTGGCTGTCCTGGCGTTGCTCACTCCCCCACTGTGGCACCCACCACTGACATCGCAATGCCGATGGGCCAAGTGCCGGAACGCTTGCGCCGCACCCTAGTTGGGGCCTCGTCCCTCGTCAGCCGGATAGGACATCGGTCACTCGATGGAATGGCTCTGGGGAGAGGTGGATGACGGAAGGCAAGGATCAGGCCCCGGCTGCGGGAGGCATCCGGGGCCTGCGAAGTGCCTGGTCAGGCGGTGGATCGTACGGGTAGTGGGGCTATGCGCCCGCCGCCTTCGCCGCGATGTCCGTACGGTGCTGGGAGCCGTCCAGACGGATGCGGGAGACCGCCCGGTAGGCCCGCTCCCGCGCTTCCGTGAGGTCACCGCCCGTCGCGGTGACGGACAGGACACGACCACCCGCGCTGACGACGGAATCGCCGTCGCGCTTGGTACCCGCGTGCAGGACGTAGGCGTGCGGGGCGTCGTGCGCGGCCACCTCGTCGAGACCGGTGATCGGGTCGCCGGTGCGCGGCGTGCCGGGGTAGTTGTGCGAGGCGACGACGACCGTGACGGCCGCGTCGTCGCTCCAGCGCAGGGGTTCCAGGTCGGCAAGGGTGCCGTTCGCCGCGGCCAGCAGGACGCCGGCCAGGGGGGTCTGCAGACGGGCCAGCACCACCTGGGTCTCGGGGTCACCGAAACGGGCGTTGAACTCGATCACTCGGACACCGCGGGAAGTGATCGCCAGCCCGGCGTAGAGGAGGCCGGAGAACGGGGTGCCGCGACGCCGCATCTCGTCGACCGTCGGCTGCAGGACGGTCTCCATGACCTCGTCGACCAGCTTCGGGTCCGCCCACGGCAGCGGGGAGTACGCGCCCATGCCGCCGGTGTTCGGGCCCTCGTCGTTGTCCAGCGCGCGCTTGAAGTCCTGGGCGGGCTGGAGGGGGACGACCGACTCGCCGTCGGTGACCGCGAAGAGGGAGACCTCCGGGCCGTCGAGGAACTCCTCGATGACGACACGCTCACAGGCGTTCGCGTGCGCCTTCGCCGCGTCGAGGTCACCGGTCACGACGACGCCCTTGCCGGCGGCCAGACCGTCGTCCTTGACCACGTACGGCGGGCCGAACGCGTCGAGTGCCTCGTCGACCTCCGCCTCCGTCGTGCAGACATACGAGCGGGCGGTGGGAACCCCGGCCGCGGCCATCACGTCCTTGGCGAAGGCCTTGGACCCCTCCAGCTGCGCGGCCTTCCTGGACGGGCCGAACACCGGGATACCCGCCTCGCGCACGGCGTCGGCGACCCCCGCGACAAGCGGGGCCTCCGGGCCTACGACCACCAGCCCGACGTCGAGCTGTGCGGCCAGCGCCGATACGGCCGCGCCGTCCAGGGCGTCGACCGGGTGCAGCTCGGCGACCTCGGCGATGCCGGCGTTGCCGGGGGCGCAGTGCAGCGCGGTGACGGCGGGGTCGAGGGACAGGGAGCGGCACAGGGCGTGTTCGCGGGCGCCGCTGCCGATGACGAGGACCTTCACGGGGTCAGCCTATCGGCAGGCGGCGGGGTGTCCTTGTGCGGGCTTCCGAAGGGGTGGGGGGAGGCGGTTTGTGGGTTCCTCCAAGGAGGCCTTGTGCCTGCTCGAAGGAAAGTCGGCTCGAAGGAAGGCCGGCTCGAAGGAAGGCGTGCTCGAACGAGGTTCTGCTGGGAGGGGCCTGCGCTACTCGTTCGAGAGCTCCTCCACCACCGTCGCGCCCAGTTCCCGCACGATCAGTTCCTGGCCGGAGAGGGCCGACTCGTCGAGATCGGGGTCGTCGTCCTCGGGGATGTCGTCCTCGGGGGCGACGGGGGCGGAGGGCGGCGGCTCCGGGGCGGAGGGCGGCGAGGGGGCGGGAGCCGGTGCCGGGGTCGCCGGGGCCGGTGCAGGGGACGTGGCGGCCTGTGCGGGTGCGGGGCGCTGCGGAGCGGCCGCCGTACCGCTGCCGTACGCACCGGTGGCAGCGCCGCTGCCGTAGCCACCGGCGGCACCGGCACCGTTGTGACCGCCCGTGGCACCGCCGCCGTAGCCACCACCGGCGTTGAAGCCCCCGGTCGGCGGCGTGCCTGAACCGCCCGACGGGTCGACGATCGCCTCGATCTTCCAGTTGACGTTGAACTGCTCGCCCAGCGCCTGGCGCAGCACATCCTCGCTGCCGCTGCTCGCGAAGTTGTCCCGGGCGCCGACGTTGACGAAACCGAGCTGGAGGGTGGTGCCGTCGAAGCCGACGACCTGGGCGTTCTGGCTGAGCAGGATCCAGGTGAAGCGGCGGCGGTTCTTGACCGCCTCCAGGATGTTGGGCCAGAGCGCGCGCGGGTCGAGGCCGCCGCTCGGGGCCGGTGAGGCAGCCGGCGGGACGGCGGGCGCGGCAGGCGTGGCGGGCGCGGACGGGGAGGCGCCGGGCGGCGTCGCGGGTCGGCCGCCGCCGCCCGCGGGGGCCGCGGTGGGCCAGCCTCCGGGTCGTCGGCCACTGCCCGCGGCGGTCGCGGTGGGCCAGGCTCCGGGTGCGGAGGCTGCTGGTGCGGGAGCCGGAGGCTGGGCAGGCTCGCCCACGGCAGGAGCGGGCCCGGCGGGAAGGTCCTGACCACCCGGCGCACCCTGAGCGGCGGCCACACGCCGTTCCCCGGGCCCGCCCGGGCCTCCCGGCGCTCCGTCCTGCTGGGGACCACCGGGCGGGGGACCGGCCGCCGTATCCGAGGTACCCGGCGTGCCAGGGCCGCCGCCGGCCCCCCGTACGGCAGCCCGAGCCGCAGCCACGCCACCGCCCGGCGGAATCGCCGCACCCGCAGCCGCTCCCCCGTGCGCCTCGGGCCCGGGCACGTACTCCATGGCGGGCGCCCCGGCACCCGTCGAGAAGTTCACCCCCCGCTCCAGCCGGTCAAGACGGGCCATCACGGACCGCTCGTCCCCGTACGCGGCCGGCAGCAGCACGCGCGCGCAGATCAGCTCGAGCTGGAGGCGCGGGGAGGTCGCTCCCCGCATCTCGGTCAGCCCCTCGTTGACGATGTCGGCTGCTCGGCTCAGCTCGGCGGGGCCGAAGGTGCCTGCCTGGGCCTGCATCCGCTCCAGCACGTCGGCCGGAGCGTCGATGAGCCCCTTGTCCACCGCGTCCGGCACGGCGGCGATGATCACCAGGTCCCGCAGCCGCTCCAGCAGGTCGGCGACGAACCGCCGCGGATCGTTGCCTCCCTCGATGATCCGGTCCACGACCTCGAAGGCGGCGGCCCCGTCCCCGGTGGCGAAGGACTCGACGACGGAGTCGAGCAGTGACCCGTCCGTGTAGCCCAGCAGCGAGGTGGCCATGGCATACGTCACACCGTCCGCCCCGGCGCCCGCGAGCAGCTGGTCCATGACGGACATGGAGTCACGTACGGACCCGGCACCGGCACGCACCACCAACGGCAGCACTCCGTCCTCGACGGGGATGCTCTCCTTCTGACACACCTCGGCGAGGTAGTCCCGAAGGGTGCCGGGGGGCACGAGCCGGAACGGATAGTGATGGGTCCGCGACCGAATCGTGCCGATGACCTTCTCGGGTTCGGTGGTCGCAAAGATGAACTTCAGATGCTCCGGCGGCTCCTCGACGACCTTGAGCAGCGCGTTGAAGCCGGCCGACGTGACCATGTGGGCCTCGTCGATGATGTAGATCTTGTACCGGCTGCTCGCGGGTCCGAAGAAGGCCTTTTCCCGCAGCTCACGGGCATCATCGACACCACCGTGCGAGGCGGCGTCGATCTCGATGACGTCGATGGATCCCGGCCCGGTCCGCGCGAGATCCCGGCACGACTGGCACTCCCCGCAGGGGGTCGGCGTAGGACCTTGCTCACAGTTCAGACACCGCGCCAGGATCCGTGCGCTCGTCGTCTTGCCGCACCCACGCGGACCGCTGAACAGGTACGCGTGATTGACCCGGTTGTTCCGCAGCGCCTGCTGCAGCGGGTCAGTGACATGCTCCTGCCCAATGACCTCGGCGAACGACTCCGGGCGATAGCGGCGGTACAGCGCGAGAGACGACACGCATACGAGGTTATAGGCGCCCACTGACAACAGGCCCCGCCCAGGAAACCGCGAGCCCCCGCCCGGCAACGCAAGCGCCCCCACGCACCCGCCAGAGCCAACCTACCCTTGCTGCCTTCCGGCCCTGGGGGAGTTCAGTCAGATAGCGCCGCGTGAGGGGCTTCGCCAAGCCTACCTGATGCTGAGGTGCGGGAACGAGTTCGCGAGCACTCCTCTCGGTCATGTAATGTTTCCGGCGGAGGATTCGCCTAGAGGCCTAGGGCGCACGCTTGGAAAGCGTGTTGGGGGCAACCCCTCACGAGTTCGAATCTCGTATCCTCCGCAGCCGCCTGACCAGGCGAAACGAAGAGCCGAGCCGCAATTGCGGCTCGGCTCTTCGGTCTGCGCTGGTTGCAGTTTTGGTTGCGTTTACAGGCGACATTCAGAGCATACCGACCGACAGGCAGGCGCACGTCCCGCGACTCCCGGCGGGCGGTCGGCGCCAGCTTGCACTGTAGAGGTCCTATGGAAGTTGGCGGTGGACGTCCCGGTGATTGCCGACGCTCAGGACCCGCACGATCAACTGACGATCCTCGACAGGGCAGGCGACGCGGCGGTCGCCGGCCCCAGTCAGGGACGTGATGGCCCTCAACGAGCAGATCGCCGAGTGGACGAACTCGTCGAAGGCCAGTTTCGCGAACACGGACTCGCTGACAGTCCAGAGCGTCCCCGGCACCGGCGCCACCCTGGGCGTGGAGTTCCTTGCGGCCTTCGCCGGCGTCGCGCCCGCGCCCCGCGCCCCGCGTCACGGCCTCGTGTCAACTCCGACCTCGCCGGAAGGGTTCCATGTCGAGGCCAACCAGGCCAGGTCGGCTCCGGCCTGACGGCGGGTCGCCCGCTCGCGCGAGAACAACTCCTCGGTCTTCGTCAGCACCAGCGTGTACGGGCGTCCCTGCCTCCTGGTCACATGGCTTACGGGCAGCTCGGCCGTGTCGATCCTGCTGTGCACGTGCCGCCGCCCGTCCTTCGCCAGCGGCCACTCCAACGTCCGCCGCGACCTGGAGTCGAGGAACTCACCCAGGGTTGCGCACAGCTCGCAGCCGCACCCGGTCCACGCCACCGACCAGTCGTCCTCGGCGCGCGGCGCCCGTCGCGCAAGCGCGCCGAGCCGGCCCCCGCACTCCTGTGCCACCCCCGCGAGCTCCGCCGCCGGGGGCTCGCCCTCCGTGTGTTCCCGCGCCGCGTGGCGCAGCATCGGCAGCAGACACTCCAGGACCGTGTCCGGGCAGGAACGCAACGCTGCCATGATCCGGCCGAGCAGCTGCTCATCGACCGCTTCCAGGATGCGCAGCAGCGGCAGGCTCAGCCGCTCCAACCGCGCGCGGCGGATCTCGGCCGGCCCGGTTTGGGCCCACAGCCGCAGTTCACCGTTCACCTGGGTCCAGGCTCCGGTCAACAGCAGCTGGGCCACCGCCGGACTTCGGGCGGAGCACAGGGCCGCGCACAGCTGGGGAAGCCGCTCGGTCCAGTCGTACCGGTGTTCCTCGAAGCGGTTCCGCGCGCCGCCGAACCAGTCCTCGGTGACCTGGTCCAGCCACGGGACGCCGTACCGCTGCGCCACCGCGGCCAGGTCGTCCGCGTGTTCGGGAGTGAGCGCGTCGATCCGGAACGGCTCAAGGAGCATCGCAGCGGTCCCGGGTGCCTCAAGGCCCTCGGCCACCCGCAGCGCGCTCCCCAACTGCCCGGGCTGTACACCACTGCCCTTCCAGAACGGTGCGAGGGACTCGGCCGCGGCGCGTGCGCCGTCCCTGTCACCCGTGGCGATACGAGCCCGCAGTTCCTCGAGTGCCCACCGCGATCCGGCCTCGCCGCGTGCCGCGAAAGCCCGCTCTCGTGGCCACACCACGACCGCGGCCCGCCGGTACCAGCGGTCCAGTGTGTTGCCGTAGTTGCCCATGTAGCCCTCGTACTGGGAGTCATAGGGCTTCAGGTCCGCGCTCGGGGTACTGGCACAGCTCTCGTAGTCGCGGACGTACAGCGAGATCTCCTCGCCGCCGACACCGTCCGGACCGGTCCACCAGCCGAGGGTGATCTCGTCGTCGATCAGCTCGCCCAGCTCGTAGTCCTCGTCGGCACCCGCACCATCGACCGCGGCTGCTTCCTCGCCCTCGCCCTCTTCGTCCTCCTCGTCGTAGCCGTAGTCGTCCCAGGGGTCATACCCGGGCGGAGTGGCGTCCCAGGTCTCCTTCACCTCGGCAAGGGCGAGTACCGTCTCGCATCCCGCCTGGGCCGCCGCGGCGCGCAACAGCGCGGCACGCTCCGCGTCGGCGCCCTTGAGCCGGTCCCAGCCGAGACCCCGCTGGGTGTACTCGTGATCGAGCAGGTAGACGAGACGACGGGGCGGATCGGGGTACGGGCGGCCGTAGCGCGGCCTGGCCGGTGTGTCGAAATGCTGCTCCAGGCAGTGCGCCATGTCGTCGAGCGGGCCGGACTCCCGCTCCGGGGTCCCTCGCTCGGCCAGCAGGTTGAACGTGAGGGTCACCCGGTAGCCGCTCCTGACCGGCGTCACCTCGTGCGGGCAGTCGGCGTAGAAGGCCACCAGGCTCAGCTCCGTCTTCGACGCACGGTAGGTCCGGCTCTGCCCGGCGTGCCCGATGACCAGCTCGCCGCCGGTGTATGCCGAGGGCAGCGACAGCACCAGCGTGCCCACCATGGCGTCGTCCTTCTCCGAGTCCTGGTGGGGGAGGAAGAACTGCCCCTTGCCGTACACGAGGAGGGCGTGCGGCTCGGCCCTGAGCCGGGTCGACGCGGGCAGCCCGAGTTCGTCCCGGAAGTACTCCAGCGCGCCGTCGAGCAGCGCCGGCCAGGCCGGGCCGCCCAGCGTGACCTGGTCCGGCGGGATCTGCCACGTGTCGCGCACACTGCTGTCGCTCAGGGTGTCCTTCCCCCGGCCGAACAGTGCCGGACGTGCCACCGCGATGAGCTTCCTCACCTGCGGCGCGCGCAGCGGCAGACGCACCGGTCCGACCCCGGCCACCTCAAGGCGGACGCCGTCCGCCGGTGCGTCGAGCCGGGCGCTGAACTCCGCCGCCCTCGAGCTGCCGAGCAGCACGCCCAGCCGCTCCCTCGCGCTCTTGGCCATCGCTCCGCCCTTCCTGTTCCCACGGCCGTGCCGCCTCACCCCGACTCTACGGAGTGGCGGGACCGCGGGTGGCCGTCTCACCCGTACGGGAACGCCTTCCCCGGCGTGGACTGCGGCCGGGAAGCACCCGGTTCGGGCCCGCGTGCCCGTGCATGTTCCCCACCCGGGGACTGCGGGAACAGCCACCCCCGCACCTGACGCCCCGGCGCTGCGGAACAATGGCCCCGTGAACGACGACGACGCTCAACTGGTGTCCCAGGTAAGGTCGCTGCGGGAGAAGGGCAGCGGACCGAAGCAGATCGCGCGGGCCCTCGGGCTGAAACCAGCCCGGGCGAGCGCGCTGGTGCGCCAGGTGGCCCACGAACAGCAGAGCACGGCCGAGCCGGTCGCGCGCCCGGTGGTGGGCTGCTGGGTGAACGCCGGCTGGAGCACCGACCTGGAACTGTCCGAGGCCCCCGACTGGGCACGCGCCGACGCCGAGGTCGCCGGGGTCCCGAGGCCGCCGGTTTCGCCCAGGTCCTGATCGCCCGACAGGAGCGTGCCAGCCGGGTCACCGTCTGCGGGTTCCTCGTAGACGTCTACTGCCTCGGCGTCAAGGACAGCGTCGGCCCGCAGGCGATGGGCGGAGGATCACTGGACGCCTACGTACGCGACTACTACCGGGCGTTCGACCGACCTCCGCTGCGGATCGGCCTGGAGCAGGCGCAGAGCATCGTGCACGGTGGTGTGGCCTACGCCCGCACCCTCGGCTTCGAGCCCGCGCCGGACTTCGCGCAGGTCTCCGTACACCTCGGTGGGCCCGGCCCGGCGGCCCCGCAGGTCGGCTTCGGTCGCCAGGGCAAGCCGTTCTACATCAACGGCCCACGCGACGACGCCCGGAAGATCGTACGCACGCTGGAGCACACCTGCGGCGCGGGCAACTACGACTACCTTCTGGGAACGGGGCCTCTGTGACCGGCGACCACGACGAGCATCGGGTACGCACGACCGAGCACGAGGCACAGGCCAACCTGAAGGCGGTGCTCCAGCTGTGCGCGGCAGGCCGACTGCGCTGCAGTGAGAAGACACTCCGCCCGTCCGCGGCGACGGTCAAGACGGTCGCGGACGCACTCGACGGCGGCGACTTTCTACGCCGAGGAGCCGATCGCCTCCTTCGCCTGGCCGCTGCTGCTCCAGGCCGGCGGGCTCGCCCAACTCACCGCCGGAAAACTCACGCTGACCGCACGCGGCAGGGCGGCGCTGACCAAACCGGCACACGACACGCTCGCCCTGCTGTGGCGGCGCTGGCTCAGCCACGGTGTGATCGACGAGTTCTCCCGCGTCGAGGCGATCAAGGGCCAACGCGCGGCGAACGTCCTCACCGCCGTCAAGCCGCGCCGGGCCCAGGTCGGCGCGCCCCTGGCCGCCTGCACATCCGGTGAGTGGACCGATGTCGACACACTCTTCCGCACCATGCGCAAGGCCGGTCACGATCCCGGGATCGCCCGCACCGAGCGCGCCCTGTGGAAGCTCTACCTGGAGGACCCCGAGTACGGCAGCCTCGGCTACGACGGGTTCCGCAACTGGGAACTCCTCCAGGGCTGCTACACCCTCGCCGTGCTCTTCGAGTACGCCGCCGTCCTCGGCCTGATCGATGTGGACTACCGGCCGCCGGTGGGCGCCCGCGACGACTACCGCGACAACTGGGGCGCCGACTGGACCGACTGCATCAGCCGCTACGACGGCCTCCTCGGCCTCCGCCTCAACCCGCTCGGCGCCTACGCCACCGGGCAGGCCGCCGCCTACCTCCCCACCCCCGCACCGGCCGACACCGTCCCGAAGAGTTCTGGCGGTCTGAAGGTGCTCCCCAACCACGACGTGGTGGCCCTCGACGGACTCGCCCCCGCCGAGACCCTCCTCCTCGACGCCTTCGCCGAACGCACTGGCGACCGCGTGTGGGCCCTGACCTCCGCCTCGCTGCTCGCCGCCGCGGACACGGGCCGCGATCTCGCCGAACTCCGCCGCCATCTGGAGGCCACCGCCGGTCCGCTCCCGCAGACGGTCACCACCCTGCTGGACGACGCCGCCCGCCGCGTCGGCCAGGTCCGCGACACCGGGCCGGTGCACCTCGTCGAGTGCGCGGACGCGGCCGTCGCGGCCCTCCTCGCCACCGACCGCCGCACCCGTACCCACTGCACCCGTCTCGGCGAACGACACCTCGCCGTCCCCCTCGACAAGCTCCCCGCCTTCCGCAAATCCGCCCTTGCCCAGGGCTACCCCGTCGGCTGACACACGTCCTCGACGCCGGTCCGGCCGTCACGGTCGAGTACATCGCCACCTCTGGCAACCGGACCGTACGCACCCTCAGCCGCCTCGTGCTCGACCCGCCCTGTCCCGAAGCCTGGTGCCATCTGCGGACCCCGAGCGCGTCTTCACCCTCTCGCGCATCCACGGCGTGATGCCCGCGCGGGACTCGGCGGCCAGGGCCGGGTGCCCGGGTGCGCCACCCCGTGGGCATTTTGCGAGATATACTTGACTCCATACTTGATATCGAGGAGGCACTCGTGAGTCGGACGGTTATCGACCTGGACGACGACCTGGTCGCGGACGTGGCCAAAGCGCTCGGGACGAGCACCAAGAAGGAGACGGTCAACACCGCTCTTCGCGAGGTGCTGGAGAGTCGGCGTCGTGCCCTGGCTCTCGCCCGGCTGCGGGCCGCGGCCGGGGACGGCGCATTCGAGCTGGAGCTGTTCGAGAACAAGGGGAACTACCGCCGGTGAACGCGGCCCAGTTCCTGATCGACACCAGCGCGCTCGCCCGGTTCATGCACGAGGAAGCGGAGCAGTACGGATGGGACCAGGCGGCAGCCGCCGGGCTCATCGCCACGTGCCCGATCACCGAGCTCGAGTTCTTCTACAGCGCCCGGTCGGCCGCCGACAGGGCGCGCGGCGTCGAGGACATGCGACTGATCTTCGGTTGGGTTCCCGTCGACGACCGCGCCTACGACCGCGCCTGGCAGGTCCAGGAAGCTCTCACCAAACAGGGAAAGCACCGCAGTGCTGGTGCGGTGGACCTCGTCGTCGCCGCGACGGCCGAGCTGCAAGGGCTCACCCTCCTGCACCGCGACCACGACTTCGCCTGCATCGCGGCGGTGACCGGCCAGGCTCTCCAGTGGTACGGCCCGGAGAGCGGCAAATAGACGGGCGATGGTTGCAGTTCTGGTTGCATTCACCTCCGTACAGCACCGTTCAGGAGCCCCACCCGCCACAGCCGCACCGCAGGTCAGAACGCTCCCGCACACCCCTGTACCCCAGGACGAACATTTGGAAAGCGTGTTGGGGGCAACCCCTCACGAGTTCGAATCTCGTATCCTCCGCCTGCCTCACCGGGCACGATGCCGAAGGGCCCCACCGTTCGCGGTGGGGCCCTTCGACGTGCTCCGTCTCAGTTTTGGGCTCATTTACTTCCGACATTCAAGGCATTCTTCTCGCCTGTGCGGCTCGCTGCTCCCGCGAGCCTTGGCCCATTCAAGGGACACTCACGGATGCGGCGAGGCAATCACCGAGCGTCATCCGCGCATGTGCGCGCCTCTCTCATATGCAGGGGTATGTTTTATGGAGGCGTACTTCTATATCTGGGAGAGGCATGGACAAGCCGGCCGAGATGTTCGACCGAGACTACGAGTGGTCGGCGCTGAGGCGATTCATCACCGACCCACAGCCGGGCGCGACTCTCGGCGTGGTCTCCGGACGTCGCCGCCAAGGCAAGACCTTCCTGCTGGACGCCGCGTGCCGCGCCGCCGGAGGTTTCTATTTCGGTGCGACCGAAGCTACGGACGCCGAGTCGCTGCGGAGGATCAGCACCGCGCTGACCGATCACGTCCGGCCCGCCAGCCCGTTCCACTTCGCCAACTGGTCAGAGGCGGTCGACGCGCTTCTCGCCATCGGCTCCGAACGCCCCGTCCCTGTGGTGATCGACGAGTTTCCGTACCTGGCCAAGGCCAATCCGGAACTGCCCTCGATCATCCAGGAGGCTCTGCGGCCCCTGCGTGATCAGCGCACCCGCTCGCGCACTCGGCTGCTGCTGTGCGGCTCGGCGCTGTCCTTCATGGGTCGGCTGCTGTCGGGTAACGCCCCGCTGCGTGGACGGGCGGGCCTGGAGCTGGTCGTCCGCCCCCTCGACCACCGCCTCGCCGCGGACTTCTGGGACATCACCGACCCCCACCTGGCCATGAAGGTCAACGCGATCGTCGGCGGCACGCCGGCCTATCGACGCGAGTTCGCGCGCGGCGACACTCCCAAGGGGCCGGACGACTTCGACGACTGGGTTGTCCGCACCGTCCTCAATCCCGAGACCCCCCTCTTCCGCGAGGCCCGCTACCTGTTGGCCGAAGAGCCCGACCTTCGCGACACCGCCCTGTACCTGTCCGTACTGGCCGCCGTCGCCGACGGCAACGCCACCCGAGGCGGCATGGCCAGCTATCTGGAACGCAAAGCCACCGACATCGCGCACCCCATCAACGTTCTGGAAGACGCGGGACTGCTCCACCGCGACGCGGACGCATTCCGCGACAACCGGCCCACGTATCGCATCGCCGAACCGCTGATCGGCTTCTACCACGCGATCATGCGCCCGGTGTGGGACCAGCTCGAACGCCCGGGCAGTGCGACACGGGTCTGGCAAGCCAGCCGCCGACGCTTCGCAAGCAATGTCCTGGGGCCTCATTTCGAACAGGTTTGCCGCGACTGGGCTCTCCATCACGCCGATCCCGACCTTCTGGGCGGTCTGCCCGCCCGCGTCGGGCATGGCGTAGTCCACGACTCCAAGGCCCGCATCGGCCATGAGGTCGACGTGGCGGTGATCGGCATCGCCGACGCCGACAAACCTCCGCTCCTGGCCATCGGGGAGGCCAAGTGGAACGACACCATGGGCATGGCCCACGTCGACCGCCTCCGGCATATCCGCAGCCTTGTCAGCCAGGCCGGACGTTATGACACCACCGACACTCGGCTCATCTGCTTCAGCGGAGCAGGATTCAACGACAAAGCCCATGCCGCAGCGGAAGCCAACACTGATGTCCGTCTCATCGACCTGGCTGCGCTCTACAGCCAGGAGTGAAGGGGCGTACCGAGTCCGGAACGGCAGCCGCCACGGAGAGATCAGCTGCCTTCAGCTGGGGTTATCTGGACGCTGCAATAGATAGCCCCAGACAGGGTCCATTACCTCGTCGTCCAAGGCCAGGGAGTCGGACCAGTGACGCTGTTCGAGCGGAGCAAGCAGATCTTCAATGGTGCACAGCCAAGCCTCGCACAGGGCACGCAAGAAGAGCCCGTAAAGGCCGCCGGGCATCCGCCACCAGACCTTCTCCCAGGTGAGAGTGGGGTGGTTGCGCGCGAACTCATACTCAGCATCGCGGTTCAGAATATCCGGGAAAACGCCTGCGAAAGGAGGAAGAGGCGCTCTCAGGAAGAAGACGACCCAGTTGTCGGGGAGTTCCACGTTCTGTCCCGACAGGTAGTGATAGACCTGCGGTGGCCGGGCCCGGGCAGCGACATTTGGCCCTGAGGCCAGGAAGACTTCTGTCCGCTGCGCGGCCCATGCCGCGACATCGGCCGGACGGAGCAGGCCCTGCGCCGTAAGGGAAAAAGCGATGTCGTCCGAGAGGCAGTTGAACGCACTGTGCAGCGTGCTGGCCAGTTCCAGTTGGACCGAGTTGCCGAAGTGCCCGATGTCGCGAAGCTGTTGTTCCTGGGTGCGCAACCACTGGCGAACCTGAGCCTGACCTGCCACCAGACTCGCCTTGTCCCTCGAAGCCCGGCTGGGCTGACCGGCAAGGTATCCGGCGAAGGCCATTGTTTGGTCAGCCAGGAAGCCGTTCACTGGGACAACCCCACTGAAGTTGCCTTGCCCTTGGTAGTTCAAGTCCGTCCAGAGCGTGGCCAGTCCAATGCGCCGTCCGGATCCGTCCACCAGTTCTGTTGCTCGTTCAACAAAGGCGTCACGCAGTTGGAGGCGTTGCTTCTCTTGCCCAGCACGCCAACTGTCGGTCAAGGGTGGGTAGAGGCGATCGAAGACTTCCTCGGGTGCTCCCGTGGCCAGTGCGAAGGGTGGAATGGTCTCAGGCTGCGTCGCATCGGGCTCCCAAATGCGGATCGGGACAGCGTTCTCCAGGACCAGTCGGCGAATCAACTGGCCGACCCGATCACCGCTGGTTCTGCGGAGGAGCCCCTGAATGTCGTAGGGATTCGTCTTAAGCCTGACGCGCACTGTCGTGCCCGTCGCAGCACGGCCGCCAGCAGGCAGGTGCTGCCATCGCCCCCACCCGTCTGACCTCCCATCAGGATAGGGCGACCAAGGTCGCTCAGCACCCTGGATCACCAAGACTCTCTACCGCGCCAGCACGTTCCACGACGTTTTCCAGCCAAGGTGGCTGGCGCTGCTTGCAAGATCCGCACGCCCGCATCCGTAGACACAGCCCACTATGCTCCGCCCACCAACGGAGGCCAGGGGCTCTCTGGTCTCAGTTTTGGTCTCATTCACCCCCGTCCATCATCATTCGGAAGGCCCACCACCACCCGCTTCACCGCAGGTCAGAACGTTCACGGCCCTCACCGAACCCCCAGACGAACATTTGGAAAGCGTGTTGGGGGCAACCCCTCACGAGTTCGAATCTCGTATCCTCCGCAGCCGCCCGCCAGGGCAGATGAAAGGCCCCGGCGGCGACTGCGGTCAGGCAACGCCCCGCTGCGCGGACGGGCTGCGACACGGGCAGCGTCAATCGCGGAGCTGTGCTTCCTCTCGCGTCGGCTGCGGCGGGATGCTCGCCGTGAGCGGCGCGATCGGGTGCGAGGTGGTCTGAGGCACCCCTTCGAAGCGGCTCGGGAACGGGTACTTGCGCTCCAGGAAGGTGCGGATGGCGGTCTGGGCAGCCGCCCTGGCCGTCGGGGCGGTGTCCACGTCGTTGAGGCAGAAGAAGTCGATGTCCTCCCCGGTGGCGAGGCGGGCCAGGCGCCGGCGCATGTCCGGTGTGCCCAGTTGGACGTAGCGGAAGCGGTAGTCGGCGGGGACGGCTCGGCCGGTTGCGATCGCCCAGTGGTGGTGGAGTGTGGACGCCGGGGCTACGTCGGTGGTGGAGCGGAAGCGCGAGTAGGAGGTCCGCTCGAGTTCCTCGATTCCGAGGCTCTCCATCTCCCGCATGACCGACAGCAGTTGGGGGTGCGGGGTGTGCAGCGATTTGTGCGTGATGTGTCTGCCGTGGAAGCGTCTGATGACCTCGCGGGCGTTCTTGCCGGCGGAGTTCGGGGCCGGTTCGAGTGGGTGCGGGGCGCCGACGCCGAGTTTCAGCGGGGACAGGGGGATGCGGGCGATGCCGTTGCCGTGGAAGAAGTGCTCGGCGCGTACCGGGCGGTTGATGAAGACGTCGTCGTTGAAGTAGAGGTAGTGCTCCGACAGGCCAGGGATGTGGTGCAGTCGGCTCTCTATCGCGTGCGAGTTGAAGACGGGGAGCGCGTCGGCCGGGAGGATGTCCCGGTGGTCGACCACGGTCAGGCCCTCCGCGTCCGGGTCCAGCCAGGCGGGGACCTGTGAGTCGGTCACCAGGTAGACGTGCCGGACGAACCCGGCGTACATCTCCAGCGAGCGCAGTGCGTACCTCAGTTCGTCGTGGCTGGTGTAGCGGGAGGCGCCGGTCTCGCGCGGGGCGATGACGTTGTCGGAGAGGTCCTGATGGGCACGGCGCTTCGCGGCCATCGCCGGGTCGTCCCCGTCGACCCAGGTGTACACGGCGTCGACGGGGAAGCGCACCTCGTCGATGCCCGGTTCGGCGAACGGGGCGAACGTCGGCACGCTGCGGCGGCGGCACACCACCGCGGCCGGCTGCTGCGCCGCCACCGGGAGCACCTCCGAGACCGGGTTGCGGCGCGGGGCGACGAGCGCCGGGCCGAAGACGTCCGGCAACCGGCTGCCGGGCACGGTGAGCCAGGAGGGATCCGTGCCCGGGGCAGCGGTGGCGAGGTCCCGGCCGTGCCGCCAGAACTCGATGTCGCAGCCCGTTTCGAGGCCGGTGAGGACCTGCCCTTTCGGGCCGAGGCGCACCACGCCGGTGCGGAGCACCGCGGCCCGCCTCAGCGCCCGCGGCAGCCTCCCGTCGGCCCACAGTGCCGCGTTCGTCACGGCGCCGTCCGGTCCGGCGGCGCCGACATACCCGACGGTGCCGGCGAAGCGCTGGGCGGCCCGGGCGAGGACCGCGCCGCGGTACGTCTCCTCGATGCCGATGACCTGCCGCGACGCACCGTACCCGGGGTCGGCGGGGACCAGGAAGTACGGGACGCCGAGCCCCTCCAGCAGGCTGCACACCCGCTCGAGATCGGCTTCGACGGCGTCCGCGGCGGTGTAGCCGACGACCGTACGGCCGTACAGCCGCATCGGTCCGAAGGTGACCCGGCGCAGTCCGGGGACGGCGGCCCGCAGGCGCCGTCGGGCCCGGGCCGCACGCAGCGCCCAGAGCCGGGCCGACAGCCAGCGCCTCAGACGCACCGGAAAGTCCCGCGCGGCCCGCATGCCCCCAAGCGTTCCGAAGCGGTGACGGATGTCCATGCCCCCCATGTCCATGCCCCCAGCCCCCGTTACTTCCGCTTCTCGAAGGGGCTCGCGAAGGGGAAGTAGTCCTCCAGGAACTCACTCATCCGGACGCCGACCTGCTCCCGCTCCTCGGGCGGTACGTCGACGTCGTTGAGGCAGAAGAAGTCGAAGCGGCGGTTGCGGCGCAGATCGCGCAGACGCGCTTCGGCGTCCGGGCGGCTGATGTTCACATACCGGAAGCTGTACTTCCCCGGCACGCCGCGGCCGGTCATCAGCGCGTACTGGTAGAGCAGCGGGGCCGTCATGGCGATGTCCTGCGGCGAGCGGAAGCGGGACGCCGTGGTGCGGCGGACGTCCTCCTCGAACAGCTCCTCGAGCGCCTGCAGCGTGCCTCGCTGCTGCGGCAGCGGGGTGTGCATGAAGTTGTTCGTCGTCATCCGCCCGAACTTCTCCAGCAGCAGCCGACGGACGTTCTTGCTTGCGGAGTTGGTGGCCGTCTCCTCGGCGTGCGGCTTGCCGACGCCGATCTTGAGCGGGGACACCGGGATCTTCATCAGACCACTGCCGTGGAAGAAGTGCTCCGCGGTGACCCGGCGGCCGACGAACACGTCGTCGTTGAAGTACAGGTAGTGCTCCGACAGGCCCGGGATGTGGTGCAGCCGGGTCTCGATCGCGTGGGAGTTGAACACCGGCAGGACGCCCTGCGGGAAGATGTCGCGGTGGTCGACGACCGTGATCCCCGGGGCCCGGTCGTCGAGCCAGTGCGGCTTCTGGCCGTCGGTCACCAGGTAGATGTGCCGGACGAAGTCGGCGTACATCGCGAGCGAGCGCAGCGAGTACTTCAGCTCGTCATGGCTGGTGTAGCGGGAGGCGTTGGTCTCCTTGTCCAGGATCTCGGCGATGCCGTGCTCCTGGTACCGGGCCCGCTTGGCCCGCATCTGAGGCTCCTCGCCGTCCACCCACGTGTAGACGATGTCGACGGGGAAGGTCACGTCGTTCACGGTCGGCAGGGTGAGCGGGACGAAGCTCGGCAGCTCCCGGTCACCGACCCGCACCGCGGCCGGCTTCTGCTCGGATACCGGCAGTACGTCGGTGATGCCGTTGTTCCGCGGCGCGATGAGGGACTCGGCGAAGACGTCCTCGGAGGCCTGCGGCTGCACCCTGGCCAGCCGTCGGGGCCCGTCGTCGGAGGCGAGGAGCTGTGCCCCGTCCTCCCAGAACTCGACGTCGCAGGCGAGCTCCGGCCCGGCGAGCAGCTGGCCGGAGGGCCCGAGGTGGTTCTCCCCGATCCGCAGCGTGGGGGCCGTACGCAGCGGGGCCGGCAGTACACCGTCCATGAACAGTGCGGGATTCTTGAGCTTTCCGCCGGGCAGCGGTCTGCCGATGAACACCGCCTTCCCCGCGTTCTGCGCCTCGAGGGCGGTGAGGAAGCGCTCCCGGTCGACGGCGTTCACGCCGACCGTGTGGCGCGTACGGGAGGCCGGTACGAGGAAGTAGGGGATGCCCTCCTGCTCCAGCGCGGCGACGACCAGGCCGAGGTTGGCGGCGGCCGCATCGGCAGCGCTGAACCGGGTCACGACCCGTCCGTAGAGCTGCTGGCCGCGCACCGCCACCGGGCGCAGCACCGGGTCCGTGACCGCTGCCCTGCGGCGCCGCCGCATGGTACGCAGCTGCCACACCCTCTCGGCGGCCTTCCGCTCGACTCGCGGTCGCATCCGCCGGGCAAAGGAACGCACGGTCACGTTCTGAGCTCCTCTCATGAGCCCCTGCACATCCCTGCGTTAGCCAGACAGGCGCATGCGACGGAAGGTTGTAGAAGAGTTCTCCGAGAATTAAAGAACGATGGGTTGTCCGTGCAACTGATCCACGACTGGGCGTGGTAAGGGAAGAATCCCTCGCCGTCCTTCGGTTGCCCTTCCGGTCGAATCCTGCTGCCGTGTGGCGCGCGCCGTCCTTCGATGCGCCATCCTTGTGCCCTGCCAGGGCCGTCGCCGGCCCGGAAGGCACATGGTGTTCTGTCACAGTGAGGTGTTCGCATCAGTATGCGCAGCGGATCGACTCTGGCCGCATGGCTGCGCGGTCTTGACACTCCACGGCTGGAGCGGGTCCTCGCGGCTCGTGCGGACGCCGTGTCCCCGCCGGAGCCGCGATCGGTCGGCGAACTGGCGGACCGTCTGCAGCGCCCGGCGTCGGTGGCGCTGGTGCTGCCCCGGCTCGCGCTGCCGCATCTGCAGACGGCCGAGGCGCTGGCAGCCGTGGCGTCCGTGCCGCGCGCCGGCCTGGCGCGGTTGCTGGGAGCCACGGACGAGGAGAGCGCCTGCGGGCTGGACGCGGCGCTGGACGTGCTGGCCGATCACGCACTGGTCTGGCCGGACGACAAGGGCCTGCTGCACATGGCGGCCCCGCTGCGGCAGGCGTGGGACGCACCACTGGGGCTGGACGCACCCCTGACCCGGCTGCTGGCGGACATGACCTCCGAGGAACTGCGCTCCATGCTGGTGGCGTCGGGCGAACGGCCCGGTGGCACCAAGCAGCAACGGCTGGCGGCTCTGGTGGATCACCACAGCGACCCGGAACGGATCGCCGCACTGGTGGCACAGGCACCCGTGGCCGCCCGGAACCTGCTTGAGCGGCGGGCGAGTTACGCGCCGGACCGGCCGGAGTTCACCGTCTTCGGGGCCCCGCAGGCCGACTCGGGGCCGGGTGTGCGCTGGGCGCTGGAGCGGGGACTGCTGGTCCAGGACCGTCACCGGTACGGAGCCGTCCGTATGCCGGCCGAGGTGGCGCTCGCACTGCGGGGAGCCGACTGGCGCGCCCCGTTCGAACCCGTCCCGCCCGTTGTGCATACGGTGCCCGTCGGCTCGGCAGAAGTGGACCGGGAGGCGGCAGCCGCGGCCACGGCGTTCGCCGCGCATGCCGCCTCGGTGCTGGCGGCGTGCGCCGCCGTTCCGCCGAAGCGGCTGAAGTCCGGCGGGGTCGGGGCACGTGAGCTGTCCCGGACCGGCAGGGCAGCGCAGTGCGACGACATCGTGGTACGTCTCGTTCTGGAAACGGCGTACGCCGCCGGGCTGCTGGCCCGGGACGGCGACCAGGTCGCGGCGACGGAAGGCTACGACGCCTGGGCGGAACGAGAACCTGCCGAGCAGCTCACCGTACTTCTCCAGGCCTGGCGGACACTGCCGCTCACCCCGACCGGGGCCCGCGACGAAGACGGCAAGGCGCTGCCCGCACTCGCCGGAGCACCGCCCTGCACCGGCTGTGTACAGGCCCGGCACGGGCTCCTCACCGCCGCAACGCACCTTCCTGCGGGCCAGGGAGCGAAGAACGCCGCGGAACTGGGGCCGCTGGTCGCCTGGTACCGCCCGCTCGCCGATCAACTCCCCGAGGACACCACGCCCTTCGCCACCCTGGTCCGCGAAGCGGAACTGCTCGGCATCATCGCGCGGGGTGCCCTGTCCCGTATCGGTGCCGCCCTCGAGGCCGACGACGCCGAAGCACTCGCCGTGGCCTGTCAGCGGCTGCTGCCGACGGCCACCAGGACAGCCCGCTTCGGCACCGACCTCACCGCCGTCGTCACCGGCACACCGTCCGCCCACCTCGCCGCGCTGCTGGATGCCGTCGCCGACAGGGAAGCCGGCGGCACGGCATCCGTGTGGCGCTTCAGCCCGAGCACCGTCCGCCGCGCCCTGGACGCCGGCCGGACTCCCGACTCCCTCGCGGCCGACCTGGCCGCCGTTGCCGTCGGCGCCCTCCCCCAGCCGCTGTCGTACCTGATCCACGACACCGCGCGCAGCCACGGCCGGATGCGCGTGACCTCCGCGGCCTGCGTGATCCACGGCGAAGAACCCGCCCTCCTCGCCGAACTCGCCGCCCACCGGAAGCTCACCCGCCTCGGCCTGCGGCAGCTGGCACCCACGGTGCTGGTCAGCCGGACCCCGCTCGAGAAGACCCTGGCCGCGCTCCGGGCCGCGGGCTACGCCCCCGTCGCCGAGACCGCTGACGGAACCGTACGGGTGGAGCAGAACCGGAGCCCCCGCGCCGCCGGCCCGGTCCCGCCGCCACGCCTGCCGGGCGGCACGGCGGGCAGGCGGAACGCGAGCGCCCGCACACCGCAGGTCCCGGCGACCGTCGACCTGGGCGCCCTGGCCACCAGGCTGCGGGCCGCCCCACCGAGCACCCCGCAGCCCGATCCGGGCAACGGAGTCCCCTTCGACAGCGACACCGAGGAAATCGTCGCCGGGTGCGCGCGCCTGCTGTCCCTCGCCGATGTCCGTCAGCTGGCCCACGCCATCGACGAGGGCCGGGAGGTGACCATCGAGTACGTCGCCGCCTCGGGCAGCCGCACCGTGCGCACCCTCAGCGAGCTCGAACTCGACGCGCCCTACCTGTATGCCTGGTGCCACCTGCGCGACGACGACCGCGTCTTCACCCTCTCCCGCATTCACGGTGTCATGCCCGCGTAGGCCCCGCCCTGGTCGTTCGGGCTCAGTGCGCGAAGGCCGTGTTCGCCAGGAGCACGTGTACGGCCGTGCCGCCGAGGATGCTCAGGAGGGCGTTGCGGCGCCACAGGTGCAGCCCGACGGTGACGGCCAGGGCAGCCGGTGGGGCGACGGCGCGCGGCTCCGGCAACGGCAGGTCGCGCAGGCAGTAGACGACCAGGATCACCATGACGCCGGCGGGCATGCGGGTGCTGAGGTACTGGACGGTGCCGCTCGCGCGGAGGGGGGCGAGGGCCACGAAGGCCGCCCGCATGGGGGCCGCCCTGTCTGCGTCGGGTCAAGCGTCTGGAAGAGGCCGGCGTCATCGCCGGCTACCGGGCCGTCATCGATCCCGAGGCCCTGGACGCGGGCTGGAAGTCCTCGTCGACGTCGAGATCTACGCCCAGGACCGCAGAACCGTCGAGGAGTTCGAGGACACCGTGGCCTCCTATGAAAAGGTCATCGAACTCCGTCGCATGTACGGACGCCCCGACTATTTCGTCCGCGTCGCCGTCGCCGACCACGCCGCCTACGAGGCCTTCGTCACCGAGAAGCTCATGGGCCTGGCCGCGGTACATCGCCTCGAGTCCCACCTCACCATGAAGAAGATCAAGGCTGACGCCTGAGTGGCTGGCACCGCGGGCACCACATCGTGGTCCGGCCTGCCAGGCGGGACCGGCGCAGGGGGATGCCGCAGCGTGGGCAGTGCGGGTCGGGGTCGTCGCGGTGGCCGGTGAGCCAGGAGTCACGCGGTGGTACGCAGCCGGCCGTGACCGAGGAGTGCAGGGTGCGGCGCATCTGTGTGTACAGGCGCCGACGGTCGGCCTCGGTGAGCTCGCTCGCCCGGCCGGTGGGGCGCAGTCGCGCCCGCCAGAGGATCTCGTCGGCGAGCAGATTGCCGAGTCCGGCCAGGACGGACTGGTCGGTGAGAGCGGTCTTGAGGGCGCCGCGGCGGGAGGACAGCGCGGCCTCGAACTCCTTGCGGTCCACCGCCATCGCGTCGGGGCCCTGACGGGCCAGCAACCGTGCGACATCCGCGTCGTCGGCCAGCCAGAGGCCCTGGAGCTTGCGCTGGTCGCGGTAGCGGAGCTGACGGTCCCGGCCCAGGGTGAACAGGACACGGTCGTGGGGTTCGGCGGCGTCGTCGGGACGGCCGCAGACCAGTCGACCGGTCATGCCGAAGTGCAGCATGAGGGTGTGGCCGCCGCCGGTACGGGCGAGGAGCCACTTGCCGTGGCGCTCGAGGCCGGTGAACCGCCGGCCCTCGAGCGCGTCGCGCAGCCCCCGCGCGCTCACCCCGTGCAGCACGCCGGCGTCACGCACGTCGACGCGTCGGACGACCCTGCGCAGCGCGCAGGACTCGAACACTTTCCGGAATGCCTCGACGTCTGGCAGTTCGGGCATGGAGGGAGCCCCCCAGCGGTCGGCCGGGCACGGTGAGCACGCTCACCTCCATGGTGGCTCCCTCTGGGCAATGCGTTCCCGGTGTCAGGGCTGCTCCCGCGGCTCCCGTACCACCGCCACGCCCCCCGCAGGGACCGTGACCGAACCGTCCTCGGCCGGCTTGCCGGTGAGCAGTTCCGTCGCCGCTGCCGACACGGAGACCTCCGCGCCCCGGCCCGTGTGGTCGATCAGGAAGAGGTAGTCGGCGTCCGGGCCGCGGCGCAGCACCGCCTCGATCCCGTCCGGTGTCGTGCGGACCGGCGCCACGCCCGCTTCCGAGCGGATGCGGCCGAGCAGCGAACCGAGGGTCGCCGGGTCGGGACGGGTGGCCAGGTACCACGTCGTGCCCTCGCCGAAGGTGTGGCGGGTCACCGCCGGGCGGCCGGTCAGGGGGCCGTCCGTGTACGAGGCCACGACCTGGGCGCCTTCGGTGCGCACCCGCTCCGACCACAGGGTCCCGCTCGCGCCCGGCGGCACCTCGCCGGTCAGGCCGACCGTCTCTTCCGGGAGGAGCGGGAAGAGTTCGTCGCTGCGGACGCCGAGCGCCTCGCGGAACGCGCCGGGGTAGCCGCCCAGCCGTACGTGGCAGTTCTCGTCGACCGCGCCGCTGTGGAAGCCGACCGCGAGGGTGCCGCCGCGGCGGGCGAAGGCGGTGAGGTTGTCGGCGCCCGTGTCGTCGACCAGGTACAGGTTCGGGGCCAGGACCAGGCGGTACGACGACAGGTCCGCGTCCGGGCGGACGAAGTCGACGGCGATGCCCGCGCGCCACAGTGGCTCGTACCAGTCCCGCACCAGGTCCTGGAAGCGGAGTTCGCCGTTCGGCTGGGAGGGCAGTTCCAGGGCCCAGCGGGCGTTCCAGTCCCAGACGACGGCCACCTCGGCAGTGCCGGTGCTGCCGCGGACCTCCGACAGCGCCTGCAGATCCGCGCCCAGCTGGACGACGTCCTGCCAGATCCGGCTGTCGGTGCCGGTGTGCGGCAGCATCGCTGAGTGCCACTGCTCGGCGCCCGCTTTCGCCGCCCGCCACTGGAAGTACGCGATGCCGTCCGCGCCGCGGGCGACATGGGCCAGCGCGTTGCGGCGCAGTTCGCCGGGGCGCTTGGCGCGGTTGACGGGCTGCCAGTTGACCGCGCCCGTCGAGTGCTCCATCAGCAGCCACGGGCCGCCCGCCAGCGAGCGCATCAGATCGCCGCTGAGCGCGATGTCGATCTCCGACTCGGGGTCGGTGGACATCAGGTAGTGGTCGTTGGAGACGACGTCCAGCTCGGGCGCCCAGCGCCAGTAGTCCAGCGCGTCGAAGTTCTGCATCACCATGAAGTTGGTGGTGGCGGGGATCGACGGGGCCGCCTCGCGAAGTACGTCGCGTTCGGCGGCGTACAGCGACAGCAGCTCGTCGGAGCAGAAGCGGCGCCAGTCCAGCTGGTGCGTCGGGTTGGGGACGGCTCCGGTGGCGCGGGGCGGCAGGATCTCGTCCCAGTCGTAGTACCACTGGCTCCAGAAGGTGGTACCCCAGGCGTGGTTCAGGGCAGCCAGGTCCTCGTAGCGGTTGCGCAGCCAGCCCCTGAACGCCGCCGCGCTCGTGTCGCAGTAGCACTCCGCGTTGTGGCAGCCGTACTCGTTGTGGACGTGCCACATCGCCACCGCCGGGTGGTCGGCGTAGCGGTCGGCGAGGGCGCGGGTGATCCGCAGGGCAGCCCTGCGGTACGCCGGGCTGCTCGGGCAGAACGTCTGGCGGCTGCCGTACGACAGTCCGCGGCCGTCCCTGTCCACCGGGAGCGCCTCGGGGTGGGCGCGGAAGAACCAGGCCGGCGGCGCGGCCGTCGGGGTGGCCAGGTCGGCGGCGATGCCGTTCTCGTGGAGCAGGGCGAGGATCCTGTCCATGCGGGAGAAGTCGAACTCCCCCTCGGCCGGCTCCAGCAGCGCCCAGGAGAAGATGCCGACGCTGACCATGGTGACCCCGGCCTCGCGCATCAGGCGCATGTCCTCGGCCCAGACCTCCTCGGGCCACTGCTCGGGGTTGTAGTCGCCGCCGTAGGCGATACCGGGGACGTTCGGCACACGCTTCATCGGGCACCTCCGCCCAGCAGACGGCGGGTGGTGGCCACGCCCCACTCGTCCAGCGACAGCAGGCGGTCGCTGGAGGCCATCAGGCCGCCGGTCGCCTCGACGTGGGCGGCCCAGCGTTCGCGGGTCTCCACGGCCGGGCGGGCCATCAGGCAGTCGGGGTCGTTGATCCAGAGGCGGCCGTGCTGCCACTGGCGTCCGACGCCGGTGAACTCGGCGGGGTCCTGGCCGGGCTGGCTGTAGTCGTCGGCCTCGGGGCGGCGGTGGGGTGCGGTGTCCGGGCTGACCCGCATCGCGTCGAACAGGCCGATCGACGCCAGCATCGGCGCGCCGCAGCCCAGCAGGTACGCGTCCGGGCCGATCGCCGCGCGGATCAGCTCGATCCCGGAGCGGTACGCGGTGAGCGCGTCCACCGACGTGTGCCGTACGCCCTCCAGGGCGCCCGCGTAGAGGAAGTCGACCTTGAAGTAGTCGTAGCCCTCGGAGCGCAGGGTCGTGAAGACCTCCGTCAGGTACGCCGCCGCGTCCGGGTGGGTGGTGTCGAGGACGTACAGGTCGTGGCCCCAGTTGCGGCCCGCGTGCAGCGGGGCGCCGTCGGACGACCGGACGAGCCAGTCGGGGTGCTCGGCGGCCAGTTCGCTCGCCGGGTCGACCAGGAACGGCGCCGTCCAGATGCCCGCCCGGCGGCCCCGGGCGCGGATGGCGTCCGCGATCCCGGCACGGGATCGGAAGCGGCCGGACAGGGTGAGCCAGTCGCCGAGGGCCTTCTGGTAGCCGTCGTCGATCTGGACGACGTCGATGGGCAGGTCGAGGATGTCCATCGCACGGAGGTTCTCGTGGATGTCGTCCTCGGTGACGGCGGTGAAGTACTCGTACCAGGAGCACCAGACGGTGGGTGCGGTGCGCGGGGCTTCGAGGCCGAGACCCGAGGCCCAGTCCGCCAGCGTCGACTGGATGTCCGCGCCCGTCCACTCCTTCACCGGGCCGTTCGCGCTCACCTCCGCGGTGCCGTCCCTCACGACCAGCCGGATCGACGGCACCTCGCGGGTGGGGTCGGCCGCCGCCCACAGGCGGACCGGGGAGCCGTCCCCGGGGTCGAGGGCGAGCAGGCCCTCGCCCTGGAAGGTGTCGTCCGGGACGGTGTGGCCGGGGCGGTAGCAGACCGTCGCCCAGTTGTCGTTGGTCGGGCGGTACGGCTTGTCGCCGAGGGCGTAGGCGCCGCTGGGGCTCCAGGACTGCCAGCCCTCCTCGTGGACGCGGGCGGTACGGACGTCCACGGGCACGGAGGCGAGCGGCGTGAAGGGGTGGGGCACGGTGGTTCTCTTTCGAAAAGGCGGGCGTCAGCCCTTGTTGGCGCCGAGCGTGAGGCCGCTGACGAACTGCCGCTGGAGCAGGAAGTAGACGATCAGCGTCGGGATCGCGGTGAGCAGGGCGCCGGCGGCGACCAGGTTGGGGTCGGTGAAGTACTGGCCGGAGAGGTTGTTCAGCGCCGAGGTGATCGGCATGTTCTCGCCGGTGGAGATCAGGACGAGGGCCCAGAAGAAGTCGTTGTAGATCCAGATGGACAGCAACGTCGCCAGGGCGGCCATCGCCGGACGGCACAGCGGCAGGGTGATCTGCCAGTACAGCCGCCACACCGAGGCGCCGTCGACCAGCGCGGCCTCGGTCAGCTCGTGCGGCAGCATCTTCATGTAGTTGCTCAGCACGAAGGCGCAGAACCCGGACTGGAACGCCACGTGGATGAGGACGAGGCCGAGGGCGGAGTCGTACAGCTTGCCGCTCATCGTGATGCCGGGCAGGTCGATGAGCAGGTACATGCGGTACAGCGGGGTGATGATGACCTGCTGCGGCAGCAGGTTGCCGGCCGTGAAGAGCAGCAGCAGGAACAGGTTGATCCGGAAGTCGAAGCGGCTGACGTAGAAGGCGACCATCGACGACAGGAACAGCGTCAGCAGCACCGCCGGGACGGCGATCAGCAGCGTGTTCCCGAAGTAGTGCGTCATGTCCGACTGCGTGAACGCGTTGGTGAAGTTGTCGAAGTTCAGCGTGTCCGGGAGGGACACATAGCCCTTCTCGCTGGTCTCGGCGTACGGGCGCAGGGCCGCGTAGATCGCCCACAGCAGCGGCGCCAGCCAGGCCAGCGCCATGCTGCCGAGGACGACGTGCAGCAGGACCCGGGCGGGGCGGACCGGCGTGCGTTTCTTCACGGCAACAGTCGCGGTGCTCATGCTCGCCGCTCCTTCCGGAAGGTGCTCACCAGGTAAGGAATGATCACGACGAGGGAGATCAGCAGCAGCACGACCGCAATCGCGGATCCGTATCCGATACGGCTCGACTCACCGACGATGTTGTTGGTCACGAGGATCGACAGCAGCTCGGTGCCCTCGGCGCCGCCGTTGAAGACGTAGACGAGGTCGAAGCAGCGCAGCGCCTCGATGATGGTGACGACCAGGACGATGGTGTTGGTGGGACGCAGGGTCGGGAAGACGACGTTCTTGAACGTCTGCCACTCACTGGCCCCGTCGATCGCGGAGGCCTCGCGCAGGGACGGGTCGACGCCCTTCAGGCCGGCCAGGTAGAGGATCATCATGTAGCCGGCGTGCCGCCAGGACGCGGCGACGAGGATCGCCCACAGGTTGAGGTCCGGGTCGCCGATCCAGTCGATGTACTTGCCGGGCTCGTTGGCCCCGATGATGCTGTTGATCAGGCCGGTGTCGGGGTTGTAGACGAGCTGCCAGACGAAACCGATGACGGCCATGGACAGCACGACCGGCAGGAAGAACGCCGTCTGGTAGAAGCGGCTGAACTTGATCTTCTTGTCCAGCTGCACGGCCAGGAAGAGGCCGAGCGGCGTCGGGATCACGATCAGCACGACGAACCAGATGACGTTGTGCTGCACGGCGGGCCAGAACTGCGGGTTCTGCTCGAACAGTTCCTTGAAGTTCTGCAGCCCGACCCACTGGATCGAGTCGAAGCCGATGCCGTCCCAGGTGGTGAACGCGAGGGCGATCGAGGCGAGCGCGGTCACCCACACCAGGGCGATGTGCAGGATCGTCGGCAGGGTCGCCATCAGACCGAGCGTGAGCCGGTCGCGGCGGGTGAGCAGGCGGCGGTGCCCCTGGGGCACCTTCTTCTGCCGGGCGGGGGCGGCGCCCGGAGGCGGCACGGCGGCCGCCTCCGGGATCTCCTTGGTGATGTCGGTGCTCATGAGGACGCGAAGATCGTCTTCTTCTGGCGCTCGATCGAGGACAGCAGGCTGTCGACGCCCTTGGGATCGCGGATGAACTTCTGCAGCGCGGGCTGCATCACCGTGGAGGTGAAGTCCGGCCGGCTGTCGCGGTCCATGAACTGGGTGAGGCTCTTGGCGCCGCTGATCATGTCGTACGCCTTCTTCTGCAGGGCGCTGTACGACGAGGTGTCGGCCTTGCTGGAGGCGTGGACCGAGCTCGGGTCGGACTTGAGGTAGATGTCCTCGGCCTCCGGGGTGCCCAGGTACTCCAGGAGCTTGACCGCCTCGGCCTTGTTCTTCGGGTTCTTGCTCATCATGAAGCCGTCGGTCGGCGCCTCGACGGTGTCCTGGCCGTAGGCCGGGTCGATCTCGGGGAAGGCGAAGAAGTCGAGGTCCTCGAGGTCGTCCGGGTTGGTGAACTGCTGGGCCACGAAGGAGCCCAGGAGGTACATGCCGGCCTTCTTCGACACCAGCGTCTGGGCCGCGTCCTGCCAGGTGCGGCCGACGGCACCCTCCTGGTGGTAGGGGAGGATCTCGGCCCACAGGTCGAAGGCGGCGCGCACCTTGGCGTCGGTCCAGGAGGCCTTGCCGGCCATCAGGTCGACGTGGAAGTCGTAGCCGTTCTTACGGAAGTTGATCTGGTCGAAGGTGCCGAGCGCGGGCCAGGCGTCCTTGTCGCCGAAGGCGATCGGGACCAGGTCGTCCTTCTGCATCTGCTTGCACAGGGCGATGAAGTCGTCCCAGGTGGTGGGGACTTCGTAGCCCTTCTCCGCGAAGACGCTCTTCCGGTAGAAGACGGCCCAGGGGTACGTGTAGAGCGGCACGAAGTAGTACTTGCCGTCCTCGCCCTTGCTGAGCTTCTGCATCGCCGCGGGGAAGTTGCCGCTGATCTTCTGCCACACGTCGTCGATCGGGGTGGCGAGGCCCTTGGCCGCGAAGAACTGCATCCGGTACCCGGCGAACCAGGTGAACACGTCGTCCGGCGTGCCCTGGAGGTAGGAGTTGATCTGCTCCTGGAAGGTGTTCGAGTCCTTGGTGTTCACGTCGACCGTGATGCCGGACTTCTTCTTGTAGGCCGCGTAGATGTCGGCGAACGCCTTCTTCGGCACCGGGTCGGATGCCTTGGAGCCCAGGGTGACCGTCTTCGGGTCGGCTGCCGTGCCGCTGCCGCCGCAGGCGCTGAGCAGGGGTATGCCGGCGCCGAGAACGGCGGCGCCACCGACGCCGCGCAGCAGGGTGCGGCGGCTCGGGCCAGGGAGCGTGAGACCGGAGGGAGTTGTGTGCATAGCGGCTCCTGAGGGGGCACAGGGTCCGGTCCGAAAATTGGTCGAAACCAATCAGAAAACAACCTGACCGAACACGAGGGTGGCGTAATAACAGCCGCATGTCCGGTCATACGTCAAGGGTGGACGTCACTCTTTGTTGAAACGTAATCGTCACACTCGGGCACCACGGTGACCACAAACAGGCTGTCACAGAAACCAACACAACCGGTCAGGGCCCCAGGCCTGTCCTAGCCGACGCGGACGTCCTTCTCCACCGTGACCTGGTCGATCTCCGTGGTCCGGACGGTGATCCGCATCGTCCAGGTGCCCGCCAGCGGGAGCCGGAGCGCGTCCGTCACCCAGTAGCCGCCGCGGTCCTCCAGCCGGGCGTCGATCGGGCCGACGTCCTGCGCGCGCAGGGTGAACGTGATGCGCAACTCGGGAACGGTGGCGAAACCGTCGTCGGAGCCGTAGACCACGGCCTGCACCTGGTTCCGGCCCACGCGGCCGGGGGAGAGCTCGATTTGCACCTTGCCCCGCCCGTTCGGCGTGCCGACGTCGAAGGGGACCACCGTGCTGGACGCGGCGGCGGCCCCGCCTGCCGGGGCCGCCTGAGCGGCGGCACTCTCGCTCGCGACCCGGCCCGGCAGGGTGACCGTGAGGAGCGTGGTAATCACCAGGACGAGCACTCCGGTCACGAACTCGACGAGGACGGAGCGCCGCAGGGCGCGGCGGTGCGGGTCGCCGTCGGGGGTGGGGTGGGGTCGGGGTGGGTGCGCCCTCCGCCGGTCCGCTCGCGCCGTCCACCGGTTCGCTCACGGCCACCGCCGGTCCGCTCGCGCCGTCCGTCGGACCACTCACGCCCACCGCCCGGCCCCCTACCAGCTCCGGCACCCTCTCCGCGGCAGCGGTCCGCACCGGCTGTGCCGCCCAGTGGGACGTCCAGCGGCGGGAGACGGCCGCGGCCGCGAGCAGCAGGGTCACCGCGGCCAGCTTGACGAGCAGGAGGCGGCCGTACGTCGTGCCGGTGAGGGCGTCGAAGGAGCCGACGCCGCGCCAGGACTGGTAGACGCCGGTGAGGGTCAGGACGGCCACGCAGGCGAAGGCCAGCCGGGAGAAGCGGGTGACGGCGGGGGCGGTGAGGTCCTGCGGGGCGCGGTACAGCACGGTGAGCAGGGCGGTCAGACCGCCCAGCCAGACGGCCATGGCGAGCAGGTGCAGCACCGAGGAGGTGATCGCCACGGGCACCTGGATACCGGCGGAGGCGTGCTCGGCGGCGGCCCAGGTGAGGGCGAGGCCGAGGGCGAGGGGGACGCCGAGCACGGCGTGCGGACGGCGCCAGGACCGTCGTATGAGGAGGAACGCCCCCGCCAGCAGTGCCAGCCGGGCCAGCAGCGCCAGTCCCGGCCTGCTGGTGAGCGTGGCGCGCAGGACGGCCGGGTCGAGGGCGTCGGCGAGACCGGTGCCGCGCTCGTAGGGGCCGCGCAGGAGGAGCAGGGCGGTGGTGGACACCAGCAGGGTGAGACAGGCCGCGGGGATCAGCCGGCGCAGGGCCTTCGAGGGGCCGCCGAGGACCGCGGCCGTGAACACGAGGACGCCGATGAGCAGGGCCAGCCCGCCGTACGCGCAGTAGCGGGCGATGTTGTACAGCGAGGTCGCGGCCGGGTCCTCGGCCGGGGCGGTGACGGCGACGGTGGTCGCGGAGGGTTCGCCGACGGAGAAGATGAACGCGCCGGAGACGGGGTGGCTGTCCGCGGAGACCACGCGCCAGGCCACGGTGTACGTGCCGTCCTCCAGGCCGGCGGGCAGCCGCAGCCGGACCGTGTCGGAGCTGCCGTCCACGTGTGCGGCCCCGCTGGTGCGCAGCGGGCGGTTGTCGGGGGCGATGACCCGGACCGAGTCGTCGAGCAGGCCGACGGACTCGGTGAAGGTCAGGGTGATGTGCCGGGGGGCGGCGTCCAGGACGGTGCCGTCGCGGGGGTCGGTGCTGCCGAGTCCGGCGTGGGCCGACGCGGGGCCGGCCCCGCCGAGGAGGAGCAGGACCAGCACGGCGCCCAGCAGCACCAGCCGGTGAGGTCGCCGGGGGTGTCCGTGCGCTCCGTGGTCGCCGTCGTCCCGTTGTCCGCCATCGCGCAGCCCCATCGCTTCTCCGTCGTCGGATGTGTCTCCGCGATACGTACGGACACGGGCGCCGGTGTGCTCACGCACACGCTTCACGGGCGGCAGAGGTCCACGATCCGGTCGGCCCGGTCCGGGTAACGGGCGGTGAGGTCGGCGGCGTCCCCGTGTTCGTATCCCTCGAAGGTGAATCCGGGTGCCATCGTGCAGCCGAAGAACGTCCAGGCGCCGCCCTCGACGACCCGCCCGCCCATCCAGGTGCCGGCCGGCACGGTGAACTGGGGGTGCTGGCCGGCGAGTACGTCCGGTCCGAGCACGGCGGTGCGGGAGGTGCCGTCGGGGGCGAGCAGCAGGAGCTCCAGCGGGTCGCCGAGGTAGAAGTGCCAGACCTCGTCGGTGGGCAGGCGGTGCAGGGCGGAGTAGTCGTCCCGCTTGAGCAGGGCGACGATGGCGGTGCCTTCCGGGCGCCCGTCGGGCCGCCGGGGCCCCGCCCAGGTCTCTCGGAAGAGGCCGCCCTCGCGGGGGATCGGCTCCATGGCGTAGTGCGCGACGAGGTCTTCTGGGGTCACGCCGGGAAGGCTACCGCCCGGTCGAGGAAGGCGAGTTGAGCCTGCTTCTCCGGCAGGTACACATCGGGCAGGTCGATCTCCGGCAGCACGACCCTCGGCCCCGCTTCGAAGCCCTGCCGCACGAAACGGGCGATCGCCCTGTCGTTGCGCACGTCGGGGTCGACCACGATCCGCTGCCGGTCCAGGGTGAGCAGCACGTACGAGGTGATGGCGGACACCAGCAGCGCCGTCCAGCCGGGGCGTGCGCCGCCCGGTCCGGTGGGCGCGAGCAGCAGGTGGATGCCGATGTCGCCGGGGCGGACCTCGTAGCACTCGCCGACCCGGTCCGCGCCGGGCTCGTACGTCTGGAGCAGCGCGACCGGTGCGCCGTCCCGCACGACCAGGTGGGCGTGGTGGGTGTCGAGGGTGTCCATGTGCGCGTAGATGTCGGCGACCTGGTCCCGCGTGAGGCCGTTCATGCCCCAGAAGGCGGCCCGTTCCTCGCTGACCCAGCCGTGGATCACCTCGGCGTCGCCCTTCGCGTCCAGGGGCAGGATGCGGACGGTGCCGAATCCGTCGACCGCCTGTTCGTGGACGGCGGTGCGGGCGGCGTACGGGTCAGACATCGTCGGTCTCCTTCGTCAGACGGGCCCAGTCGGTGACGACCGGCACGAGATCTCCCTTGAGCCACAAGGGGAGTTGGTCGCGATGGTGGGGCGAGCCGGGGACGCCGGACGCGCCGAAGGGCACCACCCACAGGCTGTCCTCGCGGCGGGCCAGGTCCCACACGTAACGGGCGGCCGGGCCGCGTGCGGCGCGGTCGGTGAGGCCGGGGACGGCGGAGGTGCACAGCACACAGTCGTGGTCGCCGGACAGGCCGGGCTCGTCGTCCGACGGGCCGGCCAGGGCCCGCCACGGAGCGAGACGGTGGGTGTCGCCCCAGGTGCGCTGCGGCTGCCCGGCGACCTCCAGGACCGCGTCCCGGACGATCGCCGCGCGGTCGATGCCGTACAACTCCTCCGCGCTCAGCAGATGTTCCAGGGCGAAGCCGATGCGCGGGACGGGCGCGAGCCACGGAAGCAGGACCTCCGGGTAGGCGGGCGGCTCGGTCAGCGGGGTGAACGCCGGGTGGGCGGCGAGCCGGCGGACCACCGCGCCGCGCAGCGCCGCGTAGGCGGCGGCCTCGGGGCTGGCCGCGTCCATCCGACGGTCCCAGCGCAGGAGGCTCTCGCGCAGGGCGGCGGCGTCGGGGGACAGGTCGTCGAGGGCCTCGAGGTGGGCGAGGAGGGGCCCGGCGGAGGCGAGGTGGGTGTCGGTGTGGATCGCGGGCATGTCGGCTGCCGACCACTGGTCCTTCTCGCCCAGCAGCGCGGCGATCCGGCCGGCGCGGTGCGGCGCGGCGAACTCGACGCCGAGGGGGGTGGCGGGGCCGCGCTGGTTGGCCATCACCGCGATGCCGTCGGTCAGGCCCGCCCGGGGCATCTCGTGCCAGCCGCGCCACTCGTGGCCGGGCTCCCAGGCGGGGACCAGCCGGATGCGGTTGGCCTCGGCACGCACCGGTACCCGCCCCGCGACCCGGTGCAGGGTCCCGCCCTCGGTGTCGGCGGCCTGGACGACGTTGACCGGCTCGGCCCATACGTCGAAGGCACGGTCGACGTCGGCGACCGTGCGGGCCCGCAGCAGCGGCAGCAGGGCGGCGAAGCCGAGGTCGCCGGTGACGCGGGGCGGGTAGCGGAGGCTGAGGGCGAGGGGGGTGCCGTCGTCGAGCCCCTCGGGTCCACCGGCGACGACCGGTCCCCGTTCGGTCTCGATCACCTCGACCGGCACCCGCTCCGCACCGCCGACCTCGACGAACTCCGTGTGCCGCACGGCCCGTTGCCAGCGCCCGTCCGGGCCGAGCGCCTCGACACCGGCGCCGGTGCGCCGCAGCCGCTCCCGGTAGAGGTCCTGGTAGTCGGCCATGGCGTTGGTGATGGCCCAGGCGACCGTGCCGGTGTGGCCGAAGTGGGCGATGCCGGGGACACCGGGGACGGCGAGGCCGACGACGTCGAACTCCGGGCAGCACAGGCGGATCTGCTGGTACACACCGGGGTCCTCGATGAACCGGTGCGGGTCGCCCGCGATGACGGCCTGCCCGGTGACGGTGCGTTTGCCGGCGACCAGCCAGCCGTTGCTGCCGGAGGTGCCGGGACCGTCGGTGGCGAACAGCCCCACCGCCTGCGGTCCCAGGTGCCGTACGACCTGCTCGCGCCAGAGCTTCGCCGGGAAGCCCGCGAACAGGATGTGCGTGGCGAGCCAGACACCGAGCGGGGTCCAGGGCTCCCAGTGGCCGGGGGCCAGTCCGGTCGCGGCGAACTCGGGCGTACGGCGGGCGCCTTCGGAGAGGCCCTCGTTGACGCCGTCGACGTAGGCGCGGACCCAGTCGGACGTGCCGGGGTCCAGCGCGTCGAAGCAACGTCTCGCCGTGTCGTCCAGTCGCGCCCGTCTCGCGAAGACGTCCCAGGCCACGGCGTCCGGACCGAGGAAGGACGCCGAGGTGCCCTGGGCGCGGTGGCGTTCGACCTCCAGTTGCCAGGCGCGGTCGAGGGCGGTGACCCGGCCCTGGGCGCGGGCGAGTTCGCGGGCGCCGGAAGCGCGCAGATGCGGGATGCCCCAGGCATCGCGGTGGATCTCGGTGGTCACCCTGTCGCCCTCCTGTGCTTTAGGTTAGGCTCACCTAAGTGAGTCGTGGCGGAATCGTACGCGAAGGGTGAAGGCGCGATGGGGCAGGGGCGGGGTTGGGAGGGCACGGTCCTCAGGCTGCTGCGGGCGAAGGACTTCGTGTTCACCGTGACGGGCGCCGAGGACGTCACCGCCGAGTACCGGCGGCTCCACCTCACCGACGGCGGGATGCTCGCGGCGACCGGCGTCCACCCGACGATGTGGGTCCGGCTGTGGTTCGACAACGCGGGAAAGCCGCACCAGCGGGCGTACACGCTGGTCGACCCGGATCCGGCGGCCGGCACCTTCAGCCTCGAGTTCGCACTCCACGAGGGGTGCGCCAGTGACTGGGCGCGGGCGGCGAAACCAGGGGACACGATCGAGGCGACGGTGCAGGGGACGGGTTTCCAGCGGCCCCAGCCCGAGCCCTCGCACGTCTTCGCGATCGGCGACCCGGCCTCGCTGCCCGCGCTCAACTCCCTCCTCGACGAAATGGGTTCGGCGCCGGCGACGGTCTGGTTCGAGGGCGAGCCGGCCGGACTGCCGTACCGGGGAGACAACGACCGCCACGAGCTGCGCACGCTCCCCCGCGGACACCTGGTCGACGACGTGAAGACGACGCTGCCCGAACTCCTGGCGGCCACCCCGCACCCGTACGTCTGGATCGCCTGCGACACCGCGACGACCCGCACGCTGGCGGCGTACGTCCGCAAGGACCTGTCCGTGCCGAAGGACCGTGTGCACGCGCTGGGGTACTGGCGCGCGGCCTGACACCGGACGCGGGACCATCGGCTCATGGACGTCCCCCTTCACCTCGCCCAGGCCCCGAGGCCGATGAACTGCTCGGGCGCTCCCCGCTCGCCGCACCGGCCGGGATGCTGCCGGACCAGCAGATTCCGATGGAGTCGAGCACTACGCCGGTGATGTGAGCGGCGTCCGGCAGGGCGTCGGCAGCGGCCAAGGCCGCGAAGAAGCAGCTGTCAGCCGAGTGGCCCGCTCCGGGATGCGGGCCACTCGTCGGCGTTCCCAGCATGGAGCATGACCGAGCCACCGAGCGGCTCCCCCTGGGGTCCCGAGTACGACGACCGGCGCGTGCACGCCACCCGTGACCCGCACGCGCCGCGCCCGCCGTACGACGGACCCGAACCGCCCTTCGAGGGACCGCTGCACCTGATCTCCCGCGCCGCCTGGCAGGTCGTGCTGGTCACCGGGATCGCCTCGCTGGCCCTGGGCATCCTGGTCCTGTTCTGGCCGGACGCCACGCTGCTGGCCGCCGGCATCCTCTTCGGCCTCTACCTCCTCGTCAGCGGCGTCCTCCAGCTCGCCTCCGCCTTCGGCACCCACAAGACGACCTCGCTGCGTGTGCTGGCCTTCATCAGCGGCGCCCTGTCGATCCTGCTCGGCCTGTTCTGCTTCCGCGGCGCCATGCAGTCGATCCTGCTGCTCGCGCTGTGGATCGGCATCGGCTGGCTGTTCCGCGGGATCACCCAGACCCTGGCCGCCGCGTCCGACCCGGCGGTGCCCGCCCGCGGCTGGCAGATCCTCCTCGGCATCGTCACCGTCCTCGCCGGCGTCGTTCTGATCGTCTCCCCGTTCGAGTCGGTCGCCGTCCTCACGATCGTCGGCGGCTGCTGGCTGGTCGCGGTGGGCATCGTCGAACTCCTCACGGCGCTGCGCATCCGCGCCCTCACCCGCCACGTCCCCCGCGAGCTGTGACCGGGAGAACCTCATGCCCGTCATACCCGAGCCCGGTACGCCGAGCGAGCGAACAGCGCAGGCCCCAAGGGCCTCGTCCGCCCGCCGGGGAGGTGAGCAGCCGTGAATGCCGTCCCGTCTCCGGGTCGCTGGGCTCGGGTGGTCGTGCTGTTGCTCGCCCTGCTCGTGCCGGCGGCGCACACCGACGCGGTCGCCGTGCCCGCCGTGACCGTGGTGGGCGAGGTGACCGAGGGCGACCTGCTGGACACCGCCGTACGGCCGCCGGGGCGGGCCGTGCACCAGCCCGCACTGCCGCAGCGGCCGGTCCGCGCACCGGCCCCGGCGCTCCACGGGATGCCGGCCCGCCCCTGCCCGGCCCCGTCCTGGCCGCCGTACACCCCAAGCGCCCTGCGTTCCGTGGTCCTGCGCTGCTGATGCACCCGTCCTCCCCCAGGCCGGTCAGTACGACGCAAGGAAGACAGACGGACGCAAGGAAGAAGCAGCCATGCCCTCAGATCCCTACGCGGTGCTGCGCGCCCTGGTGCGCGCGGAGGCCGCCCGCAGTGCCCCGAAACCGGAAGCGAAGGAAGCCAAGCCGCAGCAACAGCCCGGCCACGTCGGGGAGCGGCGGCGCGGTTGACGTGAAGCCCGGACGCCCCCGCACGGGGCGTCCGGCTCACCGCTTTCTGCGAGCGACCTCATCCACACCCACCCCCTTTGACCGATATTGACCATGATGTGCGCGCACTTGACCAGCACGGCCCGAGCCGGGAAGCTGCGGCCAGGGAGGCTTGACCGGTAGGCT
Source organism: Streptomyces sp. F001 (assembly GCF_004187715.1). Classification (GTDB taxonomy): domain Bacteria; phylum Actinomycetota; class Actinomycetes; order Streptomycetales; family Streptomycetaceae; genus Streptomyces; species Streptomyces flavusporus. The sequence goes on from NZ_QZWF01000003.1 coordinate 299,152, forward strand.
TTCCGTGTGATCTTCAAGCGCATCGGAAACGGCCGGCCGTACCCCGACCACGGCCGGGAAAGCACCCGGCAGTGGGCGGACGTCGCGCCGCGCCCGGTCCGCCTCGATCAGCTCGTGACGACCAAGCAGCAGCTCGACCTCGAGACCCTGCTGGCCGAGGACTCGACGTTCTACGGCGACCTCTTCGCGCACGTCGTGAAGTGGCAGGGAGACCTGTATCTGGAGGACGGCCTCCACCGCGCGGTGCGGGCGGCCCTCCAGCAACGCCAGGTGCTGCACGCCCGCGTGCTCGAGCTGGACTGAGGCCCGCCCGAGGCACCCGTCGGCAACGGCTTGGCCCTTTCGGGTTCTCCTGAGCGGCGTCGAATGATCATCTAGTAGGCATTGCCGCCCGGGCGCACTACGCTGCGCCCATGAGCATGCTGACTCCCCCCGGCATGGGCGGCCAGTACCGCATCACGGGGGACAAGTACCCGCGGATGCGCCCGCCCCGGCGGCGCGGCAGGCTCGTACTCCTCGTCACCGCCTCCGTCGCCGTGCTCGGCGTCCTCGGCTGGGGAACCCTCCAGCTCGTCGACGTCTTCACCGGCGGCGACAAGGCCTCGGCCGCCGGCTCCAAGGCGGACTGCGCGACCAAGGCGAGCCCCTCGCCCAGCGCGGCCAGGGACCTGCCCGAGCCCCGCGCGATCACCGTCAACGTGCTCAACGCCACGACCCGCAGCGGCCTCGCCAAGCAGACCGCCGACGAACTGAAGAAACGTGGCTTCAGGATCGGCGACGTGGGCAACGCGCCGAAGGAGTTCGACAAGAAGGTCCGCGGCACCGGCATACTCCTCGGCCCCACCGCGTCCCTGAACACCTCGCTGCCCGTCCTCGCCACCCAGCTCACCACCGCCGAACGCCGCACCGACGCCAAACGCAAGGGTCCGGCCGTCGACCTGATCCTCGGCAACGGCTTCAAGGGGCTGACGAAGCAGGCGGACGCCGCCGCGGCGCTGGCCGCACTGGCCGAGCCGGAGCCGACGCCCACCGCGTCGAAGAAGAGCTGCTGAAGCCTCGCACGAGGCTTCAGCAGGGCCCTATTCGGCCGCCCCGTACATCCGGTCCCCGGCGTCGCCCAGGCCCGGCACGATGTAGCCGTTCTCGTTGAGGCGCTCGTCGACCGATGCCGTCACCACCGTCACCGGGGTGCCCGCCAGTTCGCGCTCCATGAGCTCGACGCCCTCCGGGGCGGCCAGCAGCACCACCGCGGTCACATCGTCGGCGCCGCGCTTGATCAGCTCCTGGATCGCCGCGACCAGCGTGCCGCCGGTGGCGAGCATCGGGTCCAGGACGTACACCTGCCGCCCGGAGAGGTCCTCCGGCATGCGGGTGGCATACGTGGACGCCTGCAGCGTCTCCTCGTTGCGGATCATGCCCAGGAAGCCCACCTCGGCGGTCGGCAGCAGCCGGACCATGCCGTCCAGCATGCCGAGGCCGGCCCGCAGGATCGGCACCACCAGCGGGCGCGGGTGGGAGAGCTTCACGCCGGTGGTGGAGGCGACCGGGGTCGTGATGTCGACCTGCTCGGTGCGCACGTCGCGCGTGGCCTCGTAGGCGAGCAGGGTGACCAGCTCGTCGGCGAGACGGCGGAAGGTCGCGGAGTCGGTGCGCTGGTCGCGCAGCGTGGTGAGCTTGTGGGCGACCAGGGGGTGGTCGACGACGTGGAGACGCATGCCCCCCACAGTAGCCGCGCTTCGTGGCCGCCACGCCCTGGCGTCAAACCCCCCGTCCGGGGGAAGGTGGGAGTGACGGATAGGGGTGGTTGCCTATGCCTGACCTGCCTGACCTGCCCGAGGGCGACACTCCGGGGGACCGGGATTCCGCCGGACGGCGCACAGCCGCGACGCCGCAGGAGACCGACGCCGAGCGGAGGCGGCGCCGGGCCCGGTTCCTGCGCGAACTCGCCGAAGCGCGAGAACTTCGTGACCGCGTCCAGCCCCGGCGCGCCAAGACGGCCCGGCTGCGCCACGCCATGCGCATGCGAACGTTCCGCTGGTAGATCCACCGCCCGGGCCGGCGGCGGGAAGATCTGCGCCCCAAACGGTCGTTGTGGGAGTGGACGTGCGGGGCCGGCCTCGAAAGCCGCGTACGATCCGCAGGTGGCGGCAACGAGTGCGCTGGTGAGTCGTTCGCGTACGTGCGATCAAAACTGCCGGACACAGGGAGCCGAAGACGTCCCCTGAGCGCCTTGTTTCTGCCACGATTCCGAGTGGGTGGGACTCGGAGCCCGAGCTCTCCCCGCCCGCAGCCTCCGCCGGGGGGACCCCCAACCGGCACGCCTCTGACCAGTGGGAGAGTCACGGTGTACTTCGCCGCACTGCTCGCGCGCACCGAAGACGGGTGGGAAGCGAGCGACACAGAGCTCGACGATGTGGAGACCCTGTCGGATCTGGCCGACCTGGCCCGGGAAGCCTCTCCCGACGACGACACGGTGCTCGTCCTGATCGAGCAGGAGGACGCCTGGTTCGGCGTCGTCCGCATCGATGGCGAGGACGACCCTCGGATCTACGTCTCGGACGCCGCCGCGGCTGCCCGCAGCAGCTACGGCGAGATCCTGCTCACCGACGAGCTGCTCGGCAGGGAGCCCGGCGACGACAGCGCCGACCTGGACTCCCTGGACCTCGACGGCACCGAGGACGGTGAACCCGCCGACGACGACGCCGACGCGGACGCCGGCGACGGCGGCTCCGCCGAGGCCGTGCCGCACGGCCCGGTCGGCGACACCGCCGTCCTCGACGACCTGGGCGTCAGCGAGAAGGAGCTGCTGTCGCTCTCGGAGGACGCCCTCACCTCGATCGCCGAGTCCCTGGGCGCCTCGGACGTCCTGGAGACCGTCCGCTGACCCCGCCCGGCACCGCACGGTCCCCCGACCCGGTACGCGACCGCTGGCGGGCCGCGATGCGGCACGCCCTGGACGAGGCCGAACGGGCCGTCCGCGGCGGCGACGTCCCCGTCGGCGCGGTCGTGCTGTCCGGCGACGGTACGACCGTGCTGGCCACCGGGCACAACGAACGCGAGGCCACCGGCGACCCGACCGCGCACGCCGAGGTCCTCGCCATCCGCCGCGCGGCGGCGAAGCTGAGAGAATCAGCGGCGCGAAGCGCCTCCGGCAAGGATGGCGGTGGGAGACGGGCGGGCGAGTGGCGGCTGGCCGGCTGCACCCTCGTCGTCACCCTCGAACCCTGCACGATGTGCGCGGGCGCGATCGTCCAGTCCCGCGTGGACCGCGTCGTCTACGGCGCCCGCGACGACAAGGCGGGCGCGGCCGGCTCCCTCTGGGACGTCATACGCGACCGGCGGCTCAACCACCGCCCCGAGGTGATCGAGGGCGTGCTCGCCGAGGAGTGCGCCCGGCTGCTCACCGACTTCTTCCGCGACCGCTGACCGGCCACCGTGGCAGGCGCGAATACCGATTTCGGACCATGCCCCACCTTGCTGTAAGGTCTCCCTCGGTAGCGTGTCCGAGCGGCCGAAGGAGCTCGCCTCGAAAGCGAGTGTGGCGCAAGTCACCGAGGGTTCAAATCCCTCCGCTACCGCTCGAGAAAGGGCCCCGTCGTCAGACGGGGCCCTTCGTGCATGCCGGGACATGCCGGGACAACGGATCCCGCCCGGCGAGGCGTTGGTCGTCAAATACGACGTGAAGTTACACTCACCGCCGGCAACAGGGGTCCCATCAGGCGCAGCAGGCACAGGGGAGGCCGCAGTGGCGGTGAATTCGAAGAAGATCGCCGTCTATGTGCTTGTGGTCTTCGCGCTCTACGTGATCATCACGGACCCGTCCAAGGCCGCCGACTACGTCCAGATAGGGTTCGAGGGCATATCGGACGCCGCCAAGGCCATCGGTGACTTCATGACCTGGGTCGCCAACGGAGGAGAGTCATGATCCGCCACCTGGTCCTGTTCAAGCTCAACGAGGGTGTCGAGCGTGACGACCCGCGCGTCGTGCAGGGCGTCGAGGCCTTTCGGGCCCTCGGCGACCAGATCGAGGAGCTGCGCTTCTGGGAGCTCGGCTGGAACGTCAGCGACCGGCCCGTCGCGTACGACTTCGCGATCAACTCGGCCGTCGACGACCAGGACGCCCTCAAGCGCTATCTGGAGCATCCGGCGCACCAGGCGGGCGTCGCCCCCTGGCGGGAGTTCGCCACTTGGGTGATCGCCGACTACGAGATCTGAGGCCCACGGACTCCCGAGCCCTCCGCCGGAACGGCGGGGGGCTTTCATGCGTCTTACGCCCCAACTTGCCTTCAACACGGCGTTATGCGGTGCTTGCACACGGTGCACATGTCTTGTGATGCTATGACCGCTTTTGACGGATGTGTTGATGGACCATGAGGTGGAGTTGACCGTGTCGGCCAGTACTGCGCCTCAAGCACCCCCCGAGGAGGAGGCCGCGCCGCAGCGCAGCCGGGGCGCCGACACACGGGCACTCACCCAGGTCCTGTTCGCCGAGCTCAAGAAGCTGGAGCCGGGCACGCCGGAACACACCCGGGTGCGGGGGGCGCTGATCGAGGCCAACCTTCCGCTCGTACGCTACGCGGCCGCCCGTTTCCGCTCCCGCAACGAACCCATGGAGGACGTCGTCCAGGTCGGCACCATCGGGCTCATCAACGCCATCGACCGTTTCGACCCGGACCGGGGCGTACAGTTCCCGACCTTCGCGATGCCGACCGTCGTCGGGGAGATCAAGCGGTACTTCCGCGACAACGTCCGCACGGTCCACGTACCGCGCCGACTGCACGAGCTGTGGGTGCAGGTCAACAGCGCGACCGAGGATCTGACCACCGCCTTCGGGCGCACCCCGACGACCGCCGAGATCGCCGAGCGGCTGCGCATCACCGAGGACGAGGTGCTGTCCTGCATCGAGGCCGGACGGTCCTACCACGCGACCTCGCTGGAGGCGGCCCAGGAGGGCGACGGCCTGCCCGGCCTCCTCGACCGGCTCGGCTACGAGGACCCCGCCCTCGACGGGGTCGAGCACCGCGACCTGGTCCGGCATCTGCTCGTCCAGCTCCCGGAACGCGAGCAGCGGATTCTGCTGCTGCGCTATTACAGCAACCTCACCCAGTCGCAGATCAGTGCGGAACTCGGGGTCTCGCAGATGCATGTGTCGCGGCTGCTTGCGCGGAGCTTTCAGCGGCTGCGTTCGGCGAACCGGATCGAGGCGTAGCGCTCCGCCGGGGGTGCGGTAGCCATCTGCGGGTGCGTTGTGGCTGGTCGCTCCCCCACTCTCGGCTCCTCCCCCACGCTCGGCTTCGCTCGCGCGGGGGGGGGACCCCCATCGCGGCGGAGCCGCATATCGATACAGCCCCGCGCCCCTTTGGGGCGCCGCCGAACCGCACCTGAGTGCGCCGAACCCGCTCAGGCGGATCGCCCTGCCACCGCGAATCGAACCGGCGCACAACCGAATGAGAGGTCGAGGCATCACCAGCACGGGCGAATCGCTCACCAGGGCCGTTGCCGTCGAATTTGTGCCGAAGGACCGTCAGACCCCCTTCTTCCAGGACGGATTCGCATCTCACGTGTCGACATGTCTCTACAGCGTGTTGCCGACATGTGACATTCTGCGGGAAGAGCGTTTGCCGGTGCCCAGGCGCCGGTATTCAGGTGAAGGCTGACGTTCCTCATCGGGAGCGTTCGCCGCGACCGTCCCGCGACCCAAAGGGGGTGGCATGTCCGCAGACCAGGGCAGCTCGAAGGTGCTGACGCTCACGAAGAGCGAGGCAGCGCCGGAGGCTCTCGACGCGCTCGACGCCATCGGCGCCCTCAACGACGTATCGGCCCTCGAGGCCACGCCCACCCCGGCCCCGCCGGCCTCGGAGTCCATCGACACCCGCACCCTCTCCCGCTCCCTGTTCCTGCGGCTCGCCGCGCTCGACGAGGACAGCCCGGAGCGCGCGTACGTCCGGGACACCCTGATCGAGCTCAATCTCCCCCTCGTGCGCTACGCGGCCGCCCGCTTCCGCTCCCGCAACGAGCCGATGGAGGACATCGTCCAGGTCGGCACGATCGGCCTGATCAAGGCCATCGACCGGTTCGACTGCGAACGGGGCGTGGAGTTCCCGACGTTCGCGATGCCCACGGTCGTCGGTGAGATCAAGCGGTTCTTCCGGGACACGTCGTGGTCGGTGCGTGTGCCGCGCCGTCTCCAGGAGCTGCGCCTGGCCCTGACGAAGGCCAGCGACGAGCTGTCCCAGAAGCTGGACCGCTCCCCGACCGTGACCGAACTCGCCGCCGTCCTCGGTGTCTCCGAGGAGGATGTCGTCGACGGCCTCGCGGTGGGCAACGCCTACACCGCCTCGTCCCTGGACTCCCCGGCCCCGGAGGACGACGGCGGCGAGGGCTCGCTGGCGGACCGGCTCGGCTACGAGGACACGGCGCTGGAGGGCGTGGAGTACCGCGAATCCCTGAAGCCGCTACTGGCCAAGCTCCCGCCCCGGGAGCGGCGGATCATCATGCTGCGCTTCTTCGCCAACATGACCCAGTCGCAGATCGGCGAGGAGGTCGGCATCTCCCAGATGCATGTCTCCCGGCTCCTCACCCGGACCCTGGCCCAGCTGCGTGAGGGGCTCATCTCCGACTGAAGGCTTCCTATCTGACGGAGCGTCAGCCACTATGGCGCGATGCTTCCAACGACCTGGACCCGTGGCCGCCGGGGTGCCGTGATCGGTGCGTCGGCGGCCGTCGTCTGCCTCGGTGCGGTACTCGCCGGGTACGGAGGCGGCGGCGCGGACGGCGGATACGTCGCGGTCGGCGCGGGCGCAGGCCCGTCCGGGCGTACGGCGGCGGAGCCGACGGGTGGCGTGCGGCTGGTGCCCCTCGACGGAGCGGAAGCGGCGGGCGAAGGCGAGGGCAGCCCCTCGGCCAACTCTTCTGCCGACAGGGGAAGTTCAGGTCAGCCGTCGCCGGACGGCACACCGAGCGCAGGCAGCGGCTCCGCCCCCACGAGCGGCGATCACAGCAGGCCGGCCGCCGACGAGCCCTCGGGCACGGATTCCGCTCCTGCGGAGGCGGATTCGCCGGCTCCGACGCCCTCCCCCACGCGTACGGCACCTCAGGGGCCGGCCGCGCTGAGTGTGGGCGAGCCCGTGCGGGAGCCCACCGACAAACGCTGGTGCGAGAAGGTGACCCTCCCCCTGCACAACACCGGGGAAACCGCGGTGCGTTCGGGCACGGTGACCTTCGGGACGCACATCATCGGCGCGCTCGGCATCGACTGGGGAACGGTCGAGTCCAGCGGGAAACTTCCGGCGCCGATCGCAGCCGGCGCGCGGAAGGAAGAGTCCTGGACGGTGTGCGTCGACGCGTGGCGCGTGCCGCTCGGCATGCACATCGAGACGCGGGACGTCGACGTCCGGTGGGAGTGAGCTGCTTCCCGTGCAGGTGAGCTACTTCAGCGCGAGCCAGGCGACCGCGGCGACGATCACGACGGCGGCCACGATGCCGACGATCAGGCCGAGGCGGGGACCCGCCGGGGCGGCCGCCTGCTGCCGGGCCTGAGGGGCCTCGTCGACGAACGCGCGGAACATCTGGGTGCTGCCGGCGGGGTCGTGGTTGCCCTGGGGGTTCTGGGTGTTGGCCATGGCCCGAGACCCTAGCGAAAACGTCGGGGCTGCCCAAGTGCGGGGTTCGTCACGGCACCGGCAGGCCCGACCTGCACCTTTACATCCGCCAATACTTGCCTTTGCCAAGTTTTTATGCCCGGTACACCCGATTTAGTTTGCCTGTAGCAACCAATAAATCTATGGTTGCCCTAAGCAACAAACACGGGAGATGCCATGGCCGAACAGGCGCAGTACGAGGAGCTGGCCCGCCAGCTCAGTGGCGTCGGGGCCGTGAAGCGGGAGATGGCCCGGATTCTGCCGACCGACTGCCCGGGCGGCTCGGTCGCCGTGCTGACGCTGCTCGACCGGCACGGCGACATGCGCATCGGCAGGCTCGCCGAGCTGCTGGCCGTCGACATGTCGGTCACCAGCCGCCATGTCACCCATGTCGCCGAGCGGGGCTGGATCGAACGCTCCCCCGACCCGGCGGACAAGCGCTCGCGCATCCTGCGCCTGACCCCGACCGGCCGCGCCAAGCTCGACGAGCTGACCCGGCGGACCACAGAGCTGCTGGCCGACCGGCTGAGCGACTGGACCGACGACGAGGTCGGTGAACTCACCCGGCTCATGACCCGGCTCCGGACCAGCTTCGACGACTGCCGGTCCACCGCCCGGTCCGCCCCTCCTGCCGACCCGACCACCCGCACACCCGCACGCACCTAAGAGATGCACGTAAGAGATAGGAAGCCCATGGCAACGACCACACCAGCCGGTGTGCGGGCCCACGCCAAGCACGGGGGAGGCTCGCACGGCTCCGCCGACGGCGCTGCGATGTCGCACCGGCAGATCATGGAGGCACTGACCGGCCTGCTGCTCGGCATGTTCGTCGCGATCCTGTCGTCGACGATCGTCTCCAACGCGCTGCCCGACATCATCAGCGACCTCGGCGGCGGCCAGAGCGCCTACACCTGGGTGGTGACCGCGTCGCTGCTGGCGATGACCGCGTCCACTCCGCTGTGGGGCAAGCTCGCCGACCTCTTCTCCAAGAAGCTGCTGATCCAGCTGGCTCTGGTGATCTTCGTGGTGGGCTCGGCGGCCGCCGGTCTGTCCCAGAACCCGGAGACGCTGATCACGTTCCGCGCCGTCCAGGGCATCGGCATGGGTGGTCTGTCCTCGCTGGCCCAGATCATCCTGGCGGCGATGATCTCGCCGCGTGAGCGCGGCCGGTACAACGGCTACCTCGGCGCCACGTTCGCGACCGCGATGGTCGGCGGCCCGCTGATCGGCGGTGTCATCACCGACACCGACTGGCTGGGCTGGCGCTGGTGCTTCTACGTCGGCGTACCCTTCGCCGTCATAGCCCTGATCGTGCTCCAGCGCACCCTGCACCTCCCGGTCGTCAAGCGGAAGGTCAAGGTCGACTGGGCAGGCGCCTTCTTCATCACGGCCGCGGTCTGCCTGCTGCTGATCTGGGTGACCTTCGCCGGTGACAAGTACGACTGGGTGTCCACCGAGACGTACGCCATACTCGGCGGCACGCTCGCGCTGCTGGTGATCTTCCTGATCGTCGAGTCCAAGGCGTCCGAGCCGATCATCCCGCTGCGGCTGTTCCGCAACCGCACCATCACGCTGGCCTCGCTCGCCTCGCTGTTCGTCGGCATCGCGATGTTCGCCGGCACGATCTACTTCAGCCAGTACTTCCAGCTGGCCCGGAACGAGTCGCCGACCATGTCCGGCGTCCTGACCATCCCGCTGATCGGCGGTCTGTTCCTCTCCTCCACCGTCTCCGGCCAGGTCATCACCCGCACCGGACGCTGGAAGGCCTGGCTGGTGGCCGGTGGTGTGCTGGTGACCGGCGGTCTCGGCCTGCTCGGCACGATCCGCTACGACACCGAGTACTGGCACGTGGCCTGCTACATGGCGCTGCTGGGCCTCGGCGTCGGCATGATGATGCAGAACCTGGTGCTCGCCACGCAGAACCAGGTGGCCCCGGGCGACCTGGGCGCGGCCAGCTCGGTGGTGAACTTCTTCCGGTCCCTCGGCGGTGCGGTGGGCGTCTCCGCGCTGGGCGCGGTCCTGAGCACCCGCATCACGCACTACGTCGAGGAAGGGGCGTCCGACCTCCCCCGGAAGTACGCGTCCGCGCTCTCCGAGTCCAGCTCCTCCGGCAGCATCCCGGACATGGACGCCCTGCCCGGCCCGATCCGCACCCTCTTGGAGAGCGCCTACGGCCACGGCATCGCGGACGTGTTCCTCTACGCCGCGCCGGTCGCGCTGCTCGCTCTGCTGTTCTCCCTGTTCATCAAGGAGGTTCCGCTGAAGACCCAGGGGGCGCTGGCACAGTCCACCCAGCAGTCCACCCAGGCGGAGACGCCCGCCGACGTGCCCGCGCCGGCCGGCGCGCAGGAGCGGGTCCCGGCCCTCGTCGCCGCGGCGCCGCCGGCCGGTCCCGAGGGGACGCAGCGGCTCGCGGCGGTCGCCACCACGGCAGCCGAGCCGGGTCCCGCCGGCGACGGCATCCCGGTCCGCGGCCAGGTCCGCGGCGCCGAGAGCGCGCCCGTCCCGCAGGCCGCGATCACGCTGATCTCCCTCTCGGGCCGCCAGCTGGGCCGGGCGGTCGCGCAGGCCGACGGCTTCTACGCGGTGGACGCGCCGGGCACGGGCTCGTACGTCCTGATCGCCTCCGCCGACGGGTTCCAGCCGCAGGCGTCGACGATCGTCGTGAACGGTGAGCCGCTCACGTACGACATCCTGCTCAGCGGCACCAGCGGGCTGACCGGTGTCGTGCGGGCCGTCGGCAACGCGCTGCCCGTGAAGGACGCGATGGTCATCGTGACCGATGTGCGCGGCGACCTGCTGGCCAGCCAGACCACCGGTGAGTACGGCGAGTTCGGCTTCGCCGAGCTGGTGCCGGGGACGGTGACCGTCGCGGTGAACGCCGCCGGCTACCGGCCGCGTGCACTGCCCGTCGAGGTGGGCGGCACGGGCGTCACCCGCATCGAGGTCGACCTGGACGCGGGCGCCCAGGTGCAGGGCGTCGTACGGGCGCCGCACGGGCCGCTGGCCGACGCCCGGGTGACGCTGGTCGACGCGGCGGGCAACGTCGTCGGCACCGCCACCACCGGGACGGACGGGGCGTACGCCTTCACCGATCTCGACAGCGGCGACTACACGGTCATCGCGACCGGCTACCCGCCGGCGGCGATGGCACTGACGGTCACCGGCACCGGCGTCGACGGCCACGACATCGAACTTGCCCACCCTGGCGAGTAGTTGGACCCCGGCCCGTGGCGGGCGGCGCGCTCTGAGCGGAGGTGCGCCCCGCCACGGGCCGGTTTCTTTGAGCTTCTGAGGAGTACGTGAGATGGGACTGACCGCGAGGATCCGTACCCGGGACGGATGGGCCGTGTCGCACGCGGTCGTCACGGTGACCGACATGACCGGAACGCAGGTGCTGCGGGCGGAGGCGGACGCGGAGGGAACCGTACGGGATGCGACCCCGCTGGAGCCGGGGGCGTACACCGTCATCGTCACGGCCGTCGGCTACGCGCCCACTGCCGCGAGCGCGATCGTCACGGCGAGCGGCCGGGCCGAGATCGGCACGGTGACGCTGGCCCGGCAGGGCGGGGCCGAGCTGCCCCCGCCGGGGCCGTGGACGATCGATCCGACACACTCCAGCGTGGGTGCCGTCGCCCAGCATCTGGGGATCTCCAGCGTGCACGGCCGGTTCACCGACTTCACCGGCGCGATCGAGATCGCCCCGGACGACATCGCCAAGTCCCGGGTGGAGGCGGTCATCCGGGCCGCCTCCATCGACACGGGGAACGCGATGCGGGACGGACACCTGAAGTCGCCGGACTTCCTGGACGTGGAGAACCATCCCGAGATCACCTACCGGTCGACGGGGCTGACGGCGAACGGCCCCGACCGCTGGACCGTGCACGGCGAGCTGGGCATGCACGGGGTCGTACGCCCGGTGGACCTGGACCTCGCCTACCTCGGCACGGGCCCCGACCCCTGGGGCGGCACCCGCGCCGCCTTCCGGGCGACGACGGAGCTGCGGCGGGAGGACTTCGCCATGAACTACAACCAGGTCGTCCAGGCGGGCATCGCCGCGATCGGTGCGACGCTGAAGGTGGAGCTGGACGTCCAGGCGGTGCAGGGGGAGGTCTCCCTGCAGGCAGGGAGCTGACGGACGGCACAGCTGTTCGCCAGGCCGCCTACTGCGGCTGTGTCGCGATCTGGATCAGGTTGCCGCAGGTGTCGTCGAAGACGGCGGTGGTGACGGGGCCCATCTCCACGGGCTCCTGGGTGAATCGGACGCCGAGGCCGCGCAGGCGCTCGTACTCCGCCTGCACGTCGTCGACGGCGAACTGGGCGAGCGGGATGCCGTCCTCGACGAGCGTGTCGCGGTAGGTCTTGACGGCCGGGTGGCCGGCGGGCTCCAGGAGGAGTTCGGTGCCGCCGGGCTCCTCGGGCGAGACGACGGTCAGCCACCGGTCCTTCTCGCCCACCGGGACGTCGTGCTTCTTCACGAAGCCGAGGATCTCGGTGTAGAAGCGCAGGGCCTTGGCCTGGTCGTCGACGAAGACGCTGGTCAGATGGATCCTCATGGGGTGCTCTCCTCCGGTCCGGATGTGCCGGGCACGTGCCATCGCTCGGCGATCTGCCGCAGCGGGGCTGTGTTCAGGTCGTGGAACTTGTAGCGGCCCTCCCGCCTGGTCTCGACGAGCCCGGCGGCCTCCAGCACGGCGAGGTGCTGGGAGACGGCCTGGCGCGAGATGCCGAGCTGATGCTTCATGCTCAGCCGTGAGCAGATCTCGAACAGTGTCTGTCCGGACTTCTCCGTGAGCTCGTCGAGGATGGTGCGGCGGGTGGGGTCGGCCAGGGCTTTGAACAGATCGTCGGCCACGACCCCACCATAGGCAAGTGCACACTTGCCTATCAAGTCCGGGAATTCTTCCGCCGGCGCAGGCACGAGGGGAGCCTAAGCTGACGCCATGGCACCGAACATCGCGACCAACACCCGTGTCTCCCTGGACGAACTGCTGGAGTTCGTACGTCCCCGGCACCGGGCCATCCTGTTCACCCGGCGGGCCGACGGCAGTCCGCAGGCATCCCCGCTGACCTGCGGCGTCGACGACTCGGGGCGGATCGTGGTCTCGACCTACCCGGAGCGGGCCAAGACCCGCAACGCCAAGCGGGATCCGCGGGTCGGCGTTCTCGTCCTGAGCGACGACTGGAACGGGCCGTGGGTGCAGATCGACGGGACGGCCGAGGTCATCGACACGCCCGACTCGGTCGAGCCGCTCGTGGAGTACTACCGGAACATCGCCGGTGAGCACCCGGACTGGGACGAGTACCGGCAGGCCATGGTCAAGCAGGGCAAGTCGATCATCCGGGTCACACCGGAGCGGTGGGGTCCGGTGGCGACGGGGGGCTTTCCGGCGCGGCTGGTCCAAGGGGACTAGTCAGCCGCGTTCGACCATGGCCTCGATGCCGGCCACCAGCAGATCCAGGGCGAAGGTGAAGTCCCGGTCCAGCATCTCCGCGACCGTGTCGCCGCCGCGGGCCGCCATGATGTCCTTGGACTCCTGGATGACCTCGGCGGTCTCCGGCACCTCGGTCACCGAGCTCATGGCGTGCTGGAAGTAGTCGTCCGGCGTCATGCCGGCGTCCGCGACCCGGGCGAAGAAGTGGCCCTCGATCGTGCCGTACCCGTACACGAACTGGAAGACGGCCGAGATGGCGCCCGTGACGCCGCGCGCGGGCAGCCCGGTCCTGCGGATCACCCGCTGGACGACGCGGGAGAAGGCGAGGCTGTTGGGGCCGATGTTGAGGTACGTCCCGGCCAGCGGCGACAGCCAGGGGTGGCGCACCAGCAGCGCACGGTACTCGGTGGCGAGCGCGCGCAGCTGGTCGCGCCAGTCCTCGTCGGCGTCCGGGTCGGGCAGCCGGAGCTCCCCGTAGGCGGCGTCGAGGGCGAGTTCGAGGAGGTCGTCCTTGGTGTCGACGTACCAGTAGACACTCATCGCGGTGACGTTCAGCTCGGCGGCGAGCCGGCGCATCGAGAACTTCGCCAGCCCCTCGGCGTCCAGCAGCCGCACCGTCACCGCAGTGATCCGCTCCCGGTCCAGTCCCGACGGCTGCCCGCCCCCACGTCCGCCGCGGGGTGCCTTGCCCTCCAGCCAGACACTGCTCCGCGCCGGCCGACCGGCCGCTGCCTTCGCCATGGGCGCACCTTCCTGGACACACTCCGCCAACTGGTCACAAGGCTAGGCTGCAACGCCGTGAAGAGGGGCGCGGGGCTGCATCGATGTGCGGCTCTGCCGCGATGGGGGTCCCCCCGCTCATGGGGGTCCCCCCGCGCGAGCGAAGCCGAGCGTGGGGGAGGAGCCGAGAGTGGGGGAGCGACAAGCCACAACGATTCCGCACCCGCAAGACAACGATGCCACCCGAGCTCTCACGCGTCCCGCTCCGCCCTGCGCAGCAGTACCGCCGCAAGCAACCCACCCAGCAACACAGCCACCGCCCCCACCAACTGACTGCTCTGCAGTCCGGAGGAGAACGCGTCCAGGATCCGGCCCCGCTCCGCCTCGCCGTCCGCCGCGGACACAGCGGCCGGCAACGAACTCGCCGCCACTGGAATCAACGCGGCGAACCGCGAGTTGAGCACCGCGCCGAGCACCGCAACGCCCAGCCCGTTCCCGAACTCCGCCAGCGTGCCGTTGATCCCCGCGCCGACACCCGCCTTGGCCGGCGGAATCGCGCTCATGATGGCGTGCGCCATGGCCGGGTTGGCGATGGCGCACCCCGCGCCGATGAGCAGCAGTCCGAGCAGCGTGCCGGCATATCCGCCGGAGGCGAGCGTCGCGATCGACACCAGGCCGCCGGACATCAGCACCATGCCCAGCGCGATCGACACCGGCATGCCGAGCTTCGTCGTCCACTTGGCCGCCACACCGGTGAAGTTCAACGCCACCACGGTCAGCGCCAGGGGCGCCGTCCGCAGCCCCGCCTCCAGAGGGCCGTAGCCGAGCACGAACTGCAGATGCTGGGTGAGCAGGAACAGCGCCCCGCCCATCCCGAAGGTGATCAGCACCGCGCCGGCGACCGCGCCCGTGAACCGCTGGTTGCGGAAGAAGTGCAGGTCGAGCATGGGATACGGGATCCGGCTCTCCCAGTAGGCGAACGCGGCCAGCACCACGACCGCGACGGCCCCGCTCACCAGCACCTGGCCGGACGCCCAGCCGTGCTCGGGCCCGGAGATGATCGCGAACACCAGTGACGACATGCCGATGGTGGACAGCAGCGCACCGAGCAGGTCGGGCCGGTCGCCCTGCGGATTTTTCGACTCCGGTACGAGCGCCACGACCGCGGCCAGGCCGAGCGCCACGACCGGCAGGTTGATCAGGAAGATCGCGCCCCACCAGAAGTGGTCCAGCATGAAGCCGCCGATCAGCGGACCGCATGCGAAGCCCAGCGCGTTGACCGCGCTCCAGATGCCGATCGCCTTGGCGTGCTCCTCCGGCGCGAAGATCTGCATCGCGACGGCGAGAGTGGTGGTCAGCAGCAGCGCACCGCCGACGCCCATACCCGCCCGGGCGGCGATCAACTGCCCGGTGGAGTCGGCCAGTCCGGCCACCAGCGAGCCGATGCCGAACAGGGCCAGGCCCGTGATCAGCATTTTCTTACGGCCGATGGGGGTCCCCCCGCGCCCTTTAGGCGTGGGGGAGGTCGGCGGCGCTGCCTGCGGTGAGCAGCAGACCCGACTGGACCAGCGAGTATGCGTTGATCATCCACTGGATGTCGGAGGTGGCCGCGCCCAACTCCTCGGTGAGGGAGGGGATCGCCACGTTCAGAACGGTGTTGTCGAGCAGCACGGTGAGCTGCGCGAGACAGACGACACCGAGGATCAGCCAGCGCTGCGGGTGGCCGCCCGGGGCTTGCTGCGGGGACTGCGCCTGGGAGGTCGTCGACATGTTGTACACCGTAGAACAGTTCCCATACGGTGTACAACACGGATTCCCGCCGTACGGAGATGACAGAGCCCGTACGGCGGGAATCGGTGTTGCGTGGGTCAGCTGCTGCTCGAACTCGTCGGCTGCGTCAGGTCGTAGAAGGTGGCGGATCCCACCGTGACCTCCTTGAAGTTCTCCTCGACCCACGAGGTGATCTGCGAGGACGTACCGCTGCCGGAGCCGCCGCCCATGCCGCCGCCGGCGATGAAGTAGTGGATCCTGCCGTTCGCCACGTACTCCTTGAACTCGGCCAGCGTCGGCGACGGGTCGGTGCCGTTGAAGCCGCCGATCGACATCACCGGGTCGCCGGTGGACAGCTGGTAGCTCGCGGCGTTCTGGGCGCCGATGGCGGCGGCGACCCAGGTGTAGTCACCGGAGTTCTCCTCCAGCAGCTCCTTGGCCTCGTCGCTGACGGAGGCTCCGTTGAGCAGGCCGCCCATGCCGCCGGCGCCACCCATGCCGCCGCCGTCACCGGTCCCGTTCTGCCGGCCCGGACCGCCCTGCTGGCCCTGGCCCTGCTGACCCCGCTGGTTCTGGCCGGGGAAGCCGCCGGTCGGGGGCTGGGCCATGCCGCCGCCCTGCTGGTTCTGTCCGTTCTGCTGGTTCTGCTGACCCGGCATGCCGCCGCCACCGGGGCCGCCGCCCATGCCACCGCCGCCCGGCCGGCCGCCGCCCATGCCGCCCTGAACGGACGGGCCCGCGGTCACGATCGACCCGGTGTGGCCCTCGCCCAGCGTGGTGAGCGTGTACGCGGTCGGTCCGGCCAGCCCGGCGCTGAAGCCCAACGCGACGACAGCCAGGGCGAGTTGCCGCCCGAGCCGACCCACGAAGACCAGGCCGAGGGCCGCAACCAGGCCACCGACGAGAACGAGCCACTTCAGCCACGGATAGTAGTCGGAGGAGCGGTTGAGCAGGACGTACCCCCAGGCCGCGGTGGCCGTCATCGCGGCCGCCAGCGTCAGCGACACCCACATCCGGCCGCGTTCCTGCCAGAGCAGCGCGGCGCCCATGCCGATCAGCGGGGCGATGTAGGGGGCGAGGGCGACGGTGTAGTACTCGTGGAAGATGCCCTGCATGAAGCTGAAGACCACCATGGTGATCAGCAGCGAGCCGCCCCAGAGGAGGAAGGTGGCGCGGGTGGTGTCCGTCCGCTGGAACTTCCGCGTCAGGACCAGGGCCGCCACCAACAGGATCAGCGCGGCCGGAATCAGCCACGAGATCTGGCCGCCGATGGACGAGCTGAACATCCGGTCCCAGCCGGTCTCACCCCAGCCGCCGCCCTGGCCGCCGCCTCCGACGCTGCCGGTCTCCTCGCCGTTGATGCGGCCGAGGCCGTTGTAGCCGAAGGTCAGCTCCAGGAAGGAGTTGTTCTGCGAGCCGCCGATGTACGGGCGGGAGGACGCCGGCCACAGCTCGACGATCGCCACCCACCAGCCGCCGGCGACGACCATGGCGAGACCGGCGAGGAGCACCTGCCCGATGCGCTTCCTCAGGGTCGTCGGCGCGAGGACGACGTACACCAGGGCGAGCACCGGCAGGATCAGGAACGCCTGCAGCGTCTTGACCAGGAAGGCGAGACCGATCGCGGTGCCCGCCCACACCAGCCACTTCGTCTGCGCCTTCTCCAGGGCGCGCTGGGTGCAGTACACGGCGGTCGCCATCAGCAGGGCGAGGGCCGCGTCCGGGTTGTTGAACCGGAACATCAGCGCGGCGACCGGCGTGAGCGCGAGCACCGCCATCGTGACGAACCCGGCGCCGGCGGAGAACCGGCGGCGCACGGACGCGTACAGCACGCCCGCCGTCGCGATCGCCATCAGCACCTGCGGGAACAGGATCGCGAACGAGTTCAGTCCGAAGAGCCGCACCGACAGGGCCATGGGCCACAGCGAGGCGGGGGGCTTGTCGACGGTGATGGCGTTCGCCGCGTCCAGCGAGCCGAAGAAGAACGCCTTCCACGACTGGCTGCCGGCCTGGACGGCCGCGGAGTAGAAGGAGTTGGCGTAGCCGGAGGCGGTGAGGTTGTAGGTGTACAACGCGCCGATGGCGAGCAGGGTGGCCAGGAAGGCGGGGCGGATCCAGCGCGGATCCTCGGGCCGACCGCGCCAGAGCCGTCGTACGAAGTTCTGCCCGGGTTCGTCGGGCGCGGGCGGCGTCGGTGTGTCGGCCGGCGGAGCCGGCACGGTCGTTGTCGTCATCGGAAGTCCCTCGGGTCGGTGTCGTTCGGGCGCACTGGCTGCAGCTGCACCGTTGCGTCCCCCCAGGTGGTGCGGTCCGCGGCGGAACCGGCGCGGAAGTGGTCTGTGCCGTACGGCTGGTGGGCCCTGGCCGAGCGGTGGGGCAGCGGCGGGTGCGGCGGGTGCGGGGTGGGCGAGGCGACGGCCGTCGACGCGTCCTGCTCACGCCGGTCCGAGAAGACCCACGCCCGGAAGAGCAGGAACCGCAGCACCGTCGCCGCGAGGTTGGCGGCGATCAGGACGGCCAGCTCCGTGGAGTGACCGGGGTGGGAGGTCGCCGCGTTCAGGGCGGCGAGGGAACCGCTGGTCAGGACCAGGCCGATACCGAAGACGACCAGGCCCTGTGCCTGGTGCTTGACCGCACCGCCGCGGCCGCGCACGCCGAAGGTGAGCCGCCGGTTGGCCGCGGTGTTGGCGATCGCGGAGACCAGCAGCGCGAGCGCGTTGGCGAGCTGCGAACCGGTGAAGCCGCGGAAGGCGGTGTAGAGCAGCAGGTAGAAGAGGGTGGACAGACCGCCGACGACACAGAAACCGAGCAGCTGGCGGGCCAGTCCCCCGGGGACGTCGGGCAGCTCGCGGTCGCGCGGGTCGTCACCGAAGGGGCGGGTGAGCCGGTCCAGCGGCAGCGAACCGGTGGCCAGCGCCCTGCCCACCCGCCACACGCCCTTGAGGTCGTCGGTCGCCGTCTTCACGATGTGCACGGTCGAGTCGGGGTCGTCGACCCAGTCGACGGGCACCTCGTGGATCCGCAGGCCTGCCCGCTCGGCGAGCACCAGCAGCTCGGTGTCGAAGAACCAGTCGGTGTCCTCCACCAGCGGCAGCAGCACCTGGGCGACATCCCTGCGAATCGCCTTGAAGCCGCACTGCGCGTCCGAGAAGCGGGCCTGGAGCGAGCCGCGCAGGATGAGGTTGTACGAGCGGGAGATGAACTCCCGCTTCGCGCCGCGCACCACGCGTGAGGAGCGGGCCAGCCGGGAGCCGATCGCCAGGTCCGAGTGGCCGGAGATCAGCGGCGCCACCAGCGGCAGCAGCGCGTTGAGGTCGGTGGACAGGTCGACGTCCATGTACGCGAGGATCGGGGCGTCCGAGGCCGACCAGACGGTGCGCAGTGCGCGCCCGCGGCCCTTCTGCTCCAGCCGGAAGGACCGGACCTCCGCAAGCTGCGCCTCCAGCCGTGCCGACACCTGAGGTGTGGTGTCCGTCGACGCGTTGTCCGCGATCGTGATGCGGAAGGGGTACGGGAAGGTGCGCGCAAGGTGCTGGTGCAGCCGCAGCACACACGGCTGGAGGTCCTTCTCCTCGTTGTAGACGGGAATCACTACGTCCAGGACAGGCGTACCGGCTGGTGCGGCCGGGAGGTGCTCCCGCGCCGGCAGGGTGCCGGGAGAAGAGTCGGTTCGCATGGGAACGACTCTTGTCAAGCCCCCTGTTGCACCCGTGTGCTGACGCTGTGCTGTGCCTGTGAGTGCGACTGCCAGTTCATTTCGGCGACCGGCTGGGGCGCCGACGTCGGCAGATACACCGTGAACACGGTCCGTCCGGGCACGCTGTCCACGGTCACCGCACCGCCGTGCGCGCTCGCCACCGCCTGCACGATGGCAAGGCCCAGACCGGTCGAACCGGTGGCGCGGGAGCGCGCGGAGTCGCCGCGCGCGAACCGTTCGAAGACGTGCGGGAGCAGGTCGGCCGGGATGCCCTGGCCGTTGTCCTCGACGTCGACGCACATCCAGGGGCCGCGCCGCTGCACGCGCGCGGTGACCGTCGTACCCGGCGGGGTGTGTTTGCGGGCGTTGCCGAGCAGGTTGATGAGCACCTGCTGGAGCCGTGCCGCGTCCCCGGAGACCAGGGCCGGTTCGTCGGGCAGGTCGAGACGCCAGTTGTGCTCCATGCCGGCCGCACGGGCGTCGCTGATGGTGTCCACGACGAGCGGTACGAGATCGGTCTGCTCGAACTGCAGCGGACGGCCGGCGTCGAGGCGGGCGAGCAGCAGCAGGTCCTCGACGAGGAGGGTCATCCGGCCGGCCTCGGACTCGATACGGCCGAGCGCGTGCCGGGTGTCGGGACCGACCTGTTCCCTTCCACGTCTGGTGAGTTCGGCGTACCCGCGGATGGATGCCAGCGGCGTGCGCAGCTCATGACTGGCGTCCGCGACGAACTGCCGTACCCGCGTCTCGCTCTGCTGCCGTGCGTGCAGCGCTCCGTGGACGTGGTCCAGCATCCGGTTGAGCGCGGCGCCGACCTGGCCGACCTCGGTGTGCGGGTCGGTCTCGGACTCGGGGACGCGCTCGCTGAGGTTGACCTCGCCGGTGTGCAGGGGGAGTTCGGAGACGCGGGTGGCGGTGGCGGCGACCTTGCGCAGGGGCCGGGTCGCGACACCGACGAGCAGGTACCCGGCGATGACGGCCGCGCCGAGACCGGCGGCGGTGACGCTGACCTCGACGAGGATCAGGGTGTTGATGGTGCCGTCGACCGTTTCGGTCGGCAGGGCGATGTAGTAGTTGTTGCCGTCGTTGCCCTGGACGTACTGCACCAGATACTCACCGAGGCCGGGGACCGTCACGGTGTGGTGGCCCGTCGTGGGTACGTCGGCGAACACGGCCCGCTGGGCCGCGGTCAGCTCGGTGGCCTTCATCCGCTTGAAGCCGTCGGACTCCTGCTCGGCGACCACCGCCCTGGTGATCGCGCCGTTCGCACCGACCTGCACAGCCACGGTGTCCGGCTGCGTCGGGCCGTTGGTGATGAAGCCGTCGAGCCGGTCCTGGCCCAGGGCGAGCTCCTTGTCCAGTTTTCCGGGCGGGGGCCCCGAGAGCCGCTTTCCGGCCTCGACGACCTGCCCGTTCAGCTGGTCGTACAGATGGGACCGCAGCGCCAGCGTGGTCACCGTGCCGATCACCGAGCAGACCACGGCGATCAGCACCAACGACGCGACGACGAGCCGCGTCCGCAGCGTGCGCGGCTTGCCTGCGCGCTTGCCCGCCCGCGGCCGTCGTCGCCGGCTCATGACGCCGCAGGCTTGATCAGATAGCCCGCCCCACGCCGGGTGTGGATCATCGGCTCGCGCCCGGCGTCGATCTTCCTGCGCAGGTACGAGATGTACAGCTCGACGACATTGGCCTGCCCGCCGAAGTCGTACGACCAGACCCGGTCGAGGATCTGCGCCTTGCTCAGCACGCGCCGCGGATTGCGCATGAGGAAGCGCAGCAGCTCGAACTCGGTGGCGGTGAGGTGGATGCTCTCACCGGCCCTGGTCACCTCGTGACTGTCCTCGTCGAGGGTGAGGTCACCGACGACGAGCATGGAGTCGGACCGCCGGTCGGCGGCACCGGACCGGCGTATCAGCCCGCGCAGCCGTGCGACGACCTCCTCGAGGGAGAACGGCTTGGTGACGTAGTCGTCGCCTCCGGCGGTGAGCCCGGCGATGCGGTCCTCGACGGCGTCCTTGGCAGTCAGGAACAGCACCGGCACGTCCGGCAGCTCCCGCCGAAGCCGCCCGAGAACGGCCAGCCCGTCCATGTCGGGCAGCATCATGTCGAGGACGACGGCATCGGGCCGGAACTCACGCGCGGCCTGGACGGCACCCTGGCCGTCCCCCGCGCTCCGGATCTGCCAGCCCTCGTAACGCAGGGCCATGGACAGCAGCTCGGTGATCGACAGCTCGTCGTCCACAACAAGCACCCGGACGGGGCTCCCGTCCGGCCTCAGCAGTTCGGTGCGCCCTTGGGGCGAGGTCGTGGTCATGATGGACACCATGAAGGCGCGCTCTGAGAGCGCCCTTTCGACAACCTGTGATTTCCCTGAGAAACACACAGGCGCCTCTCAGGAGGCTCCTGGGAACGCCGAGGCGGGGCGCGGGAGGGACCGCGGAGACCGCTTGCGAGCGGATCACCACAGGCCATCACGGCCCACCTGCGCCATCACAGTACGTCTGCGCCATCACAGTCCGCCCGCATCAGAACAACCCGTCCTGCACCCCGCCCCCGCCCCCTCCCTTGAGCTCCCGCACCGGCACGGACGTCTCCCCGCCCGCGCCCCCGCCACCGACCGGAACCAGCTCCCACCCGGTCATCAGCCGCGTGTCCAGAACGACGACGCCCCTCCCTCCGGTCGCCAGATGCAGATCAGGCCCGCGGCAGCCACCAGCTCCCCACTCACCACCCCACCGGCGACGAGCTCGCTCACCTCCCCGACCGCGCGCGGCGCCCCCTCCAGCCCGAACGCCCGCACATGATCCACCGCTCGGAACGGCTCCCGCGCCAGCGACTCCGGCCACCCACCGAGCGCCACCGCCCGCCCGTGCAACTCTTCGATCTCCGCCGCCCGTTCTGCCTCCGTCCCCGGCAACACGGCCCGTACCGCCCGCTTCTCGGCGTACGGAATCCGGTCCGGCACCCGCAGCGCGGCGCGCAACAGCTCCTCGGCCCGCCGCGCCGCCATCAACGGCCCGGCACCGAGCCAGCTGAAACAGACCGCCCCCTGCTCCAGCAACCGGGCCGACCCCCGCTCGACAGCAGTGATCCCCACCTTCACCATCCCCGGCCCGAACCACGCGAGGTACACGTGATACGGCCGCGGATCGTCGGGAACCGCATCGGCCGCCACGGAGTGCGCCCGATCCAACCGCGCACACTCCTCGCACCGCGCCCCCGTACTGCGCCCCGGCACGCCGGCCTCCCCGGACACGCATGCCCCCGCGCACCCACACACGTCCGCACACCCCCCTCCACGACCCCGAAGGCCACCCGTTTCCCCCAGGCCAGCGCGCTTGCGCGCCCCCCGCTCCACACCAACTCGGGCCCACCGGCCGCCCACCGCAGCCCCGAGCACCGCCACATCTGTGCCATTGCCTCCGAGCGTAGGGGCAGCCACTGACAATGCCCCTGTTACGCCTCTGACCAGCCAAGTAACCGCTTTGCCAGCTCTTTACAACCTGCCCGCCGCCGCCTCGTCTCTCCGCTCGATCCGTCACTCACCCCGCCGCATCCCGGGCGGCCCGACGATTGAGAGCGATTCAATGCGCCGAACTGTCCTCAGCGCCATGGCACTTGCGTGCACCGCGGTACTGGCGAGCACCGCACCCGCGTTCGCCGACGGGCCGTCCCCGGCCCCCACAGCCCACCCGACCACCACCGCCGCCCCGACCACCACCGCCGCCCCGGCCCCACCGCCGAACCGACCCGCCCCCGACCACCACCGACCCGACCCCCACCGCCGAACCGACCCGCCCCCCCGGCCACCACGCCCCACCCGGCGCCGGCCGAGAGCCAGGTCTCCGTCGTACCGAGCGGCGCGCCCGACACCGGAGTGACGGCGGCCTCCAAGCGGTCCGGGACCGATGGCGGGGTGATCAGCGGCGCCGCTGCCGCGGTGCTCGGCGTCGGCGGCGCCGCGTTCTTCGTCGTACGTCGCCGCCGGGCGACCGGAGCATGACCCCGCTCTCCAGGCGCGCGTTCGCCACCGCCGCGACGGCCTCGCTGCTCATGGGCTGCAGCGGCCGGGCCACGACCGCAAGCCCCCGGAGCCCGCAGCAGCAGCCCACCGTGAAGCCGGCGCAGGCGCTGGGGCGTTCGGCCCCGGTCAGGCTGCGGATCCCGGCCATCGGCGTCGACACCCCGGTCATGCAGCTGGGGTTGGCGCCGGACGGCAGTGTGCAGGTGCCGCCCATCACGGCGGACGACCGGGCGGGCTGGTACCGGCACTCGCCGACACCGGGTCAGGTCGGCCCGTCGGTCATCCTCGGCCATGTCACGGTCGGCCCCTACGGGGACGGGGTCTTCCGTCACCTCGCACGCCTGCACCGGGGCGACCGGATCGTCGCGCGGCTGGAGAACGGCACGGCGGCGGTGTTCACCATCAGCACCGTACGGATGGTGGCCAAGTCGGACTTCCCGGCCGACGACGTCTACGGGAACGTAAACCGTCCGGAACTACGTCTGATCACGTGCGGCGGCCCCCGTACCGGCGACGAGTACCGCGACAACGTGATCGCCTTCGCCACGCTGAGTGCCACGACTTCCTGAGCACGCCTGCCCACAACGACGTGCCCTCACGACCATGGAGAGCGTTGAAACGGTCCCGCGACAAGGCAGCGTCCGAGCTGTTCGCCGCCCTCTACCCGCGTCTCGCCGGCTGGTGCCGCCGTCTCGTCGACGACGACGAGACGGCCCACGAGATCGCCTCGGAGGCGTTCACCCGGCTCTGGGCCCGCTGGACGTCCGTGGAGGAACCCCGCGGCTTCCTCTACGTCACCGCGGCCAACCTCGTCCGGGACCACTGGCGCAAGCTGGAGCGCGAGCGCAGGGCCATGCGCCGTGCGACCACGGAAGCCGCCGTCCGCCCCCACCCCGAACAGGCCGACCCCTCCGTACGCCTGCTCGTGCAGTCCCTGCCGGAACGACTCCGCGTCCCGATCCTCCTCCACTACTACGCTGACATGCCGATCCGGGAGGTGTCCGTGCTGACCGGACGCAAGGAAGGAACCGTCAAGGCCGACCTCCACGCGGCCCGCGAACTGCTCCGCGCCCACCTGAGGAGAAGCCTTGACCACACGCTTTGACGACGGCCCGGAGTTCGACCCCGACGACCCCCTCGCGGTGCTCCTGCGGCCCCCCTCCGACCATCTCGGCCCACCCCCGGGCCGATACGAGGCGATCCGCCGCGCCGCGACCCGCCGCCGCCTGCTCCGCACCGCCGCCGGGGTCGGCGTGTCCTGCGCGGTCGCCGCCCTCATCGCACTCCCCCTCACCTGGCGACACCCGAGACACCCCGATCCCCGACGGTCCCTCTCGCGCCCCACCCGCGAGCGGCCTGCGACGCCGCCTCCCTCCACTCCCTCGCCGTCCCGCACCCCGTCAACGCGGCCCGAGCCGCCACCCCCCGCCCCACCACAAGCCCTCTGCCCGACGAGCCCGGCACCCCGACCAGCCCGGCACTCCCCACTCAGGAACCGTCGGTGACACCGACCGCAGCGCGGGTCGAACCGTGAGCGTGCCGGCCCAGGACCTCCCTGGGCCGGCACGGCGGATTCAGCACACCCGCATACCCTGGCGGTATCCCGCTCTGAAGCCGTCCCTGAAGCCCCGCCGGTAGTCCCGATAGTCCTGGTACCGATCCGGAACAGCGGCGGCTCGTCGGTAGTTGTCGTCGTACCGGTCGCGCCAGTCATGCCGGTCGTACCGATGGCAGTCCCGCAGGCCCACGCGGAATCCGAATCGGAAGCCGTCCCTGAAGCCCCGCCGGTAGTCCCGGTCCCGGTACTGCTCAGGGACGGCGGAGGCTGTACTGACCTGAGTCTGGCTCGGTGTGGCCGCAGCTGCTTGCTGAACGCTGACCGGAGTGAGGACGACGGTTGCGGCGATAAGAGCCGAGCTCAGGGCGACGACCCGTCGTCTGTTCGCAGCGGGCATACCTACCCCCTCTTGGGCGGAATTCACATACGGTCAAATCCCACTGTAATCACCCATATGGGGTACGCAACCGGTGCCAGACGGGTGATCCTTGCGTGCCGAGTTGCCGCGGAACGACGCGTCTGATGGGGACCCGTCCCGGGCTCGCAATGGGACGATGCCTCTGCGGATCCGCGAGCCGGAGGAGACCGCGCCTGTCCGCTGTGGAGACAACGGCCCGCGACGGGAGCTGACCCGATGAAGCACCGCACCGCCACTGCCCCTACGGCCCTCTTCGCCGCCGCCCTCCTCGCCCTCGTGACCGCCTGCGGCTACGAGGAGGGACCGCCAGGACGCGTCATCGACAAGGAACGCGCATACACGGGCATGGGAGCCGAGATCAACGAGCTCACCGTACGCACGCCGGACGGCGAGGAGGAGACGTTCTTCGTGACCCGCCACGACTACGACACCTGCTATCGCGGCTCTTCCTACCCTGCCTGCACCGAGCGCTGACCGAACAGCAGGGACGGCCAGTCGACTTGCACTGGTGTCATCGCGGATCTCCTACTCCCACCCCGGTGACTGACGGCTCATCACCTGCGAGCATCACCGGCCCCTCTCCCGCTCCGGTCGGATGACCTTCACGAGAGACGACAACGGAAGCCGACCCCCTGCTGGGCGTGCCGACCCCCTGCTGGGCGTACGGATTGCGGGGCACCCGAGCCGGCGGGACGCTGGTCATGTGAGCACCGCGGTGTGCGGCGGGCGGATGCCGGGGCTGTGGCGGCCGACCAACCAGTGAGCCGGGTGGGAGATCTCCATGAACACCTCAACTCTGGAAACCCTGAGGACCGCGCTGCGCGGCCCGGTCACAGGACCCCAGGACCCCGACTACGACCAGGACCGCAAGGTCTACAACGCGATGATCGACAAGCGTCCGGCCGCGATCGCCCACTGCGTCGATGCCGGGGATGTCATGGCCGCCATCAAGGTCATCCGCGACCAGGGCCTGGAACTGGCCGTCCGTGGCGGAGGGCACAGCGGCCCCGGCCTCTGCCTCGTGGACGACGGTGTCACCGTCGACCTGTCCCCGATGCGGTGGGTACGCGTCGACCCTGCCGCCAGGACCGCCCAGGTCGGCGGCGGCACCCAGCTCGGCGACCTCGATCACGCCACCCACGCCTTCGGGCTCGCGACACCCTCGGGCATCATCTCCATGACGGGCGTCGGGGGCCTGACACTGGGCGGCGGCCACGGCTACCTCACACGCAAGTACGGCCTGACGGTGGACAATCTGCTCGCAGCCGACGTCGTACTGGCCGACGGCAGCTTCGTCACCGCGAGCGAGACCGAACACCCGGACCTGTTCTGGGCCCTGCGCGGTGGCGGCGGCAACTTCGGGGTCGTGACCTCGTTCACGTACCGCCTCCACCCGGTGGACACGATCGGGTTCGGAATCACCGTGTGGCCGGTCGACCGGGCCCCTGAGGTGCTGACGTGGTACCGCGACTTCCTTCCGCAGGCACCGGAGGACGTCTACGGCTTCCTGACGATCTTCACCATCCCGCCGGCCCCGCCGTTCCCGGAGGAGATCCACGGCCTGAAGGTGTGCGGCGTCGTGTGGTGTCACACCGGTGACCTGAGCCGCTTCGAAGAGGCGCTCACGCCGGCGCACGAGCCGGGACCGCCTGCCTTCCACTTCACGTCACCGGTGCCGTACCCCGCGCTGCAGAGCACTCTCGACGAACTGATCCCCACCGGATACCAGTGGTACTGGCGCGGCGACTTCTTCGACAGCATCCCGGACGCCGCCGTCGACGTACACCTCAAACACGGCGAGAACCTCCCCACCCCGCTGTCGCTGATGCACCTGTACCCCGTCGACGGCGCCGCCCACCGAGTGGGCCCCGACGACACCGCATGGGGCTACCGGGACGCCGTCTGGTCCGGCGTCTTCGCCGGTGTCGACCCCGATCCGGCCAACGCCGAGACCATCAGGCGGTGGTGTGTCGACTACTGGGAGGAGATGCACCCGTACTCCATGGGCGGCTCGTACGTGAACTTCCTCGGCGAGGGCGAGGCCCCGGGCCGGGTCCGTGCCACATACCGCAACCACTACGACCGCCTCGCCCAGGTCAAGCGCACATACGACCCGGACAACATCTTCCACGCCAACCAGAACATCACCCCGGCCGCACAACCGGAATCCGCTTGAAGCACCGCCGCCATGCGGCCTTGCCTCGGTGGCGTCAGTGAACGCGTACCGGCCAGGGCCTGTCCGGCGGCAGCGGAACGGTTTGGTGTCTGCCGGCGTCGTCCCTCTCCAGGGGCACGGTGGCCGTGTCCCCGGAGAGGGGTGACCGGGTGCATACGGGCGAGTTCGCCAAGTGGACACAGCGGTTCGAGGACGAGCGGGAGCGCAGGCACGCCCGGAGTGACCCGGACTGGGGGCGCGGGGCGACGCTGCATCCGGCGGTGTGGGCCAGTATTCAGCGCTTCCAGGTCGGCGAGGACGGTGACGGCGCGAACCTGGTCGGCAAAGCGGACCAGGCCGGCGACGCCGACTATGCGCAGGCGGTCCGGCTCTTCGTCGCCGAGGAACAAAACCACGCCCGTCTACTCGCTCGACTGCTGGCTGCGGGGGGCATACCGCCGTTGACCGGCCACTGGAGCGACACGGTCTTCGTACGGTTGCGGCGTCTCATGGGCCTGCGCATGGAACTGCTGGTGCTGATGATCGCGGAAGTGGTGGCGCTGCGTTATTACCGGGCCCTGCGCGATGGCGCCCGGGACGAGCTCACCTCGGATGTGGCGGGACGG
This sequence comes from Streptomyces sp. F001, assembly GCF_004187715.1. Taxonomy (GTDB): domain Bacteria; phylum Actinomycetota; class Actinomycetes; order Streptomycetales; family Streptomycetaceae; genus Streptomyces; species Streptomyces flavusporus. The sequence goes on from NZ_QZWF01000003.1 coordinate 327,195, forward strand.
ATTCTGTCTGACGAGCAGCGCCACGTCCCGTTCCACTGCGAGCGGCTGCATGCTTCCCTGGCAGAACTGCCCCGCACAATGCGCCGCCCGGTGATGGCCCTGTGGCAACTTCTCCTGCTCGCGGTCTCCCTCGTCGTTGCTGCTGACCACGGCCCGGCGTTGCGCCGGCTCGACCTCGGGCGCCTTCGTTTTGTGCTCGATGTCATGGCATCGTCCGACGCGGTGGTCTCCGCGGTGCTGGTGCCCCACCCCGATGCATGGTCGAGCGTGGGTTGACGACCGACAGCCCTGCCTGCCACCTCCTGGCGGGGCCTCCCCCCTGCAGTTCGGGCGGCCTTCCGCTCTTCAGGCGAGTTGATCGTGCGGAGTTCATCGGCTTCCGGCCCGACAAACGACCAACGTCGACGGCCCGTGACATACCGCTGCGTACCGTGGCGTCCGTCTTCGTTGGCCACGTCTACTCACTTGTACGCGCGGGCGGGGCCGCGCCGTACACACAGGCCGGCCGACCGGCTCAGCAAGGTCATCCGTCTTGGACAACTGCTAGGATCCGCGCACTTGTTCGGGGGGGGTGGGGCCCTCCGCAGGGAGGGGAACCAAGTGACTCGTCATACTTTCGTGCGTGGCTCCCTTGCCACCATCACCGGGTTGGCGCTCTCTGTGTCCGCCGTGCCGCTGGTAGCGCCTGCGCACGCGGAGACCGCAACGGAGATCATCGTTCCCGCCACCATGCGCACGACTCCGCGCACGGCATATCTGCAGAGTGCGGGGGCCTCCGGCTTCCTCGAGTACCGTTCCACCGCCGAGGGCTCCGGCCTCTGGTGGACCGGCTACGACGGCAGCCGAAAGCCGGTGGAAGGAGGTGAGCGACTCGAGCCGCGCACTCCGGGTGCATACGGCACCGGTTCGGACGTCGTCGCCCTTCGCCCGTCCCAGAGCAGTGGTGGGCAAGTCCTGCTCCGGGACATGGGAACGGGCACGACGGAGACCGTGACGATTCCGGCGGACCAGAGCTATATACGGACGTACGGGCGCACTGTCCTGACCGGCACTTCCACGGGTGGGGAACGCACTCGGCTGTTCCTGCTGCACGACGAGAACGGCAGCACGGTGCAGAAGCCCATCACCGGTTTCCCGGACGGGACGGTCTTCCCCTTTTACCCCACGGGTACCGCTTCCGGCATCTTCGTCAACTTCTACGGTCCGGACCGGGTTTTGCACTACGCCTGGGTGGATTTGGAGACCGGCACCGCCACGCTCTTGCCTTCTCAGGTGGCGAGCATGGACACCGTGGTGGGCTCCGATTATCTGGCCAGCTGGTACTCCACGTCCCAGGTGCGGGTGTACGCCAAGGGTGCCTACGACGCGCCCGCGCACAAGGTTCCGTTCCCCCGCAACTCCGCGAACAAGATCCTCGGCGTCGTCGGTGACTCGCTCGTCGTCGCGCGGCGCAGCGACTCCTCCGTCTGGAGTGTGTCCGCGCTGCCCTTCGACGGCTCCGCGGAGCTGCCCCTGGTCAAGCGGGCGGACCCCGCGGCCCTCGTCACCCCCGACGGCGGCCTGCTCCTTGCCGGCGGAGAGTCCTCCCTGGACTACGGCATCGCCAAGGTCGAGGCGGGGGCCGACGGTCTGCCCCGGATGCACCGCATCGTGGACCTTCCGGCCGTGCCGATGGGAATCGAGTCGCTCGATCTGAGCGGCGGTGAGCTGATGACCTACGAGTCCGGCGATGGCGCGACGCACCTGTACAGCCGCTCGCTGGTCACGGACGGGACCCTGACGGCGGGCACGCGCACAGACCGGGGACGGACCCCAAGGTGCGGGGTCATGGCCGGGGACCACGGGGCCTGTCCCCAGCTCCTGGGTACGGGTGACGGACGGACGGTCTACCGGACCTGGGACGGGGAGCTCCACGTCCTGGACGGGGGTCAGTCGCTCCCCGGCACCGTGTTCGCCTCCGGCCTCCAGGACAACCATGGTCTCGTGGACGTCGAAGGCCGGTATGCGAGCTGGCGGGGACCCACGCCCACGGGAGACGGCCTGACGGTGACAGATCTGGACACACGGAAACCCGTGCTCACCCGCACGGGCGCAGCCGGTGCGGTCCCCACCGCCCTGTGGGGCCAGACGCTGTGGACGTGGTCCACCGGCGGTGGTGCGACGGCCACGGAAGTGCGTTCGGGCGACGCGATCACGTCGTTCCGGGTGGGCAACACCTGCAGCCCTGGGAGCTTGCAGGCGGTGGGGCGCTGGGTGTACTGGTCCGGCTGGTGCGATCTTCCTCAAGGGCACGAGTTGAAGGCTTTCGTGTACGACACCGGCAGGAAGACACTCATCGCCGCTCCGGCCGAAGGAGAGAACCGCCTGGGAGACGGCTTCCTGGTCACGCGTGACTCCAAGTCCGGGGCACTGACCCTCACGGATGTCAGAAGCGGCTCCGCGGTGAGCCGACCCCTGGCCGACAAGACCGGAAAGTGGGACGTCGATCCGTACACCGGCCTGGTCGGTTATGTGGACCCCGCCTCCCAGGACATCCACGTCGTACGGAGCGGCACGCCCGCCACAGACATCGCGGTCCTCGGAGCAAAGACGGAACCCTCGGTCAGCGTGCTGAGCTCGTCGTCCTTGTGGGACGGCACGTGGTGGCTGTCGAAGCCGGCCGCGTCGTGGACGCTGGTGCTCAGGAACAAGGCGACCGGCGCCACCGTGCGTACCCTGTCCGGCGGTGCCGCACACGACGCGGTCCAGGCGTCCTGGAACGGCAGGACGTCGACGGGCGCGTATGTGCCGAACGGCACGTACACCTGGACGCTGACGGTGACCCCGGCAGACGGGCAGGGCACGTCGGCGACGGCGTCCGGCTCGCTGAAGATGACCGGTGGCGCGGCCGTGAGACGCGACCATGTCGGCTCCGACGGCATCGGCGACCTGCTCACCCTCAACTCCTCCGGCGGCCTGACCTTCCAGCAGGGCACGGGCAAGGGCACGTTCTCCGGGAAGGTCTCCGGCAGCGGCTGGGCGACGAGCGTGCAGGCGGTGCCGGTCGGTGATCTGAGCGGGGACCGCTGCAACGACGTTCTCGTCAGGTTCAGCAGCGGGACGGTGCGGCTGTACAGGCCGGCCTGCAACGCCGCGCCGACGCCGTCGACGCCGTACACCACGATCTCGACGGGCACCGGCTGGAACCAGTACGACGTGCTCACCTCGCCCGGTGACGTGAACAAGGACGGGCGGCCCGACCTGCTCGCCCGTACCGCCTCCACCGGCGCCGTCTACCTCTACAAGGGCACCAGCACCGGCAAGCTGTCGTCCCGTGTGAAGCTGTACGACAACTGGAAGACGTACAAGAAGGTCGTGGGCGCCGGGGACCTGAACGGCGACGGCATCGGCGACCTCCTCGCCCAGGACAAGACCAACGCGCTGTACCGCTACTACGGCACCGGCCAGGGCACCTTCTCCTCGCGGGTGAAGCTGTCCGCGAGCTGGGGCGTGTCCTACAACGCGGTCGTCGGGGCCGGCGACATCACCGGGGACGGCGCGGCCGACCTCGTCGCGCGCGACAGCGCCGGTGTGCTCTACCGCATCCCCGGCACCGGCAAGGGCTCGTTCGGGACCCGGGTGAAGATCGCGACCGGCTGGCAGGGCTACAAGGGCCTGTTCTGACCGGCCGACACCGAGGGGATGCCCGGAATTTCGCGTTCCGGGCATCCTCTCGGCCTACGTAGCCGTGTCGTGTTAGGTCTGCTGACCCAGTCCCACATCAGACCGGTGGTCCGCGTTGATATCACCGGCTGATGTCAAAGGCCCTGCGGGATCATCCCGCAGGGCCTTCGACCTGTGCGCACTCGGCAGGATTCGAACCTGCAACCTTCTGATCCGTAGGATCGGGCAGCTCGTTGGGAGGGTGGCTCGCCTCCTCCCGGAGTGATTGCCGACGGTGGTGATCATCGGCCTCTGTGTGCCGTCGTTGCCGTCACTTACGGATCACTGATGGCTGCACCGCCGTGCAAGCGGAAGGTTTCACAGAACCTTTGGCCACGGATATTCTCCGGCGATGTCGAATCAGTCAGTGACAGCGGGAGTCGCTCTCGCCGGTGTGATGGCGCACTGCGGCGGAAGCCCGGTCGGCGCCGTGGAGTTTCTGGTGGGGGTCATAGCCTCCGCGCCGGCTGCCCCGGAGCCCTATGCGGCCCTTGCCGAGTTGTGGCAGGACCGGCGCTCGGAGCTGAAGGAGGGCCTCGAAGGGGACGGCTCCTTGAGCGCGGTGCTGGCGCAGGCGTACTTCCTGTTCCTCGACGGGGACGTGGACGACGCGGTTATGGCCCTTGGCTCGGTCACGGGGGTGCGGCCCGAGGTGGCGTGGGGAACTGCCCCGTGGTTCGGCGATGCGCGCTTTCTCGGCGTGGTGAGTGCCGAGGCGCTGGCCGAGGCGTGTCTGCGGACTTTGGACTACGGCCACGACCTGGACACCGAAGAGATGCGGAAGCGGTTCGCGCCTTGGTTCCATGCCCTCGACGTGGTCTCCGACCGCAGTCCTGTACCGGAGTCGCTGGCTGCTATGGCCCGGCTACCCCGGGCCTGCGGCCGCTACGAGCTGGCTTTCGCCCTCTGCGACCGCGCCGATGCCGTCGATCGGGTCATGTGGACTGCGGTCGCGCGAGCGAGCACCTGGCGGGCGATGGGAGACCTGGACCAGGCTGCGGCGGCCTTCGAACAGGCCCTGGCGCTGGACGCCACCAACTGGTCCCTCTACCTGGACCTTGCCGACGTGCGTGCCTTGCAGGGCGACTTCGCCGCAGCGGTGTCCCTCGTCGAACAGGGCCTGCGACACGAACCCCACGAAGCCTCCCTGCGCGCGGCGAGTGCCGCCTATCGCGCACGTCTGTCCGGCTCGTCCGACGACCTGCGGGCGCTGATCGACCTGGCGCCGGAGCTCGCGAACACCTCCTACCGGAACCTGCTGATCGACTACGCGTGCGCGGGGCCGGAGCTGCCCCGGAGACTCGTGGCCAAGGCCCGCCATATCCGCAAGAACTGAACAGGCACCCTGCGCAAGGGATGTCGTGGGCCGGAGCGGAACTTCGTGTCCGCAACAGCCCTTCCGCGCTACAAGATTCTCGCGCGATGACTGGCACCAGCCGAGCACGATCGCGGCTCTCCTCGACTACTTCTTCCCACGCAACTGAGCATCTCGTCAATCTGACGCGAAAGGGGCCGAACCTGCGTCCACCTCCGGATCGGTCTGAGATCCTGGAGACCGATCGAGAGGGGCCGCAGGTATGGAGTGGAAGACGCACGGTGAGCGACAGATCTACACCAACAAGTGGGTGAATCTGTGCCTGGTTGACGTCCAGCAGCCGGACGGGCGCAGGTGGGAGTACCACGTCGTTCGCCTCCGGCACCTGGCCGTGGCCGCCGTGATCAATGATCGTCAAGAGGTCCTGATGATGTGGCGGCACCGCTTCATCACAGACTCGTGGGCCTGGGAGTTGCCCATGGGCTTGGTCGAAGAGGGCGAGTCCCCGGAGGAGGCGGCGGCCCGGGAAGTCCTGGAAGAGACGGGCTGGCGTCCTGGCCCCATCAAACCTCTGATCTATGCCGAGCCGGCCAACGGGATCACCGACTCGCAGCACCACGTCTTCCGCGTGGACGGCGCGACCTACGCCGGGCCGCCCACGGAGAAGAACGAGTCCGACCGCATCGAGTGGATACCCCTCTCGGAGGTGCGGGGCATGATCGACCGCCGGGAGGTTGTGAGCAGTGGATCGCTCGTCGGCCTGCTGTACCTGCTCATGGATGAAGCGATCCGCTGACTGGTGGGAGGAGTTCCCGTAGCCGTGCTTCGAAGGCCAGGGCTACGGGCTCCTGCCGGTGCGGGGCCAACTGGTCGTAGAACTCTCGGAGATGCCCCGACACACGCTCGGAGGCCACTGCCGAAGCAGGCTCCAGAGCTTGCGTCGCGGTGTGGCACGCCTGATCAAGCTTGCCCTGATCCAGCTGCGTACGAGCCAGCCAGAACGAGTGAAACGCGCGGCCTCGCTGGTTGGTGCGGTCCTCTCGCCGCAGAGCATCCGCGATCAAGGGCTCGGCAGTCGCTGCTTCGCCCAGTCGGCCGTGCGCAATGCCCGTGTCCACGATGAGCTTCGGCTCGTCAAAGTAGGCCACCCATGAAGGGTCCGGGTCACTCGCCTGGATCTGCTCGAATTGGCGGTGCGCTTCTCCGATCGCCCGGTGAGTGCAGTCCCGGTTGCCGAGGGTGGCATGGGCGAAGGCTTCACGCATGGACAGCATCGACAGGACACGTGGGGTGCTGCCGAGGGCCGAACGAGCCTGGTCCTGGGCGGCGGTCACGAGTGCGAGAGAGTCCGCGGGCTTGTCCTGGTAGGTGGCTTGCAAGCTCATGCAGGCAAGGACGTTGGCCATGAACTGGCGGTCGTCGATTTCCTTGGCCAGTTGCAGGGCCTCGGTGAAGTACGCGCGGGCCTGGTTGTACTGGCGGGCGTCGAAGTAGGTCCAGCCGGTGAGGCGTGCCAACTCGGCCGCGATGCCGCACAGGCCGTTGTGGATGGACGGTGGCCGGTTCTCCTTCAGGAGTCCTACGACATACCGGAGCTGGCCGACGATGGCCGGTCTCAGGGCCTCGCCGCCGTGCTGGTCGTCCCGTCGCCAGTAGTCCTCGATGGAGGAGCGAAAGGCGTCAAGTGTCGCTGTGCTGAGCCTCATCCACGTGGCCAAGGCCAGGATGCGCAGTGCGACTCGGACTGCGGCCGACCGTACGGTCAGGCGTAGCACACGGCACCGCGACGCGGCCGGCCTCGACTCGTGGTCGGCCGCGTTCGCCAGGAAGGAGAAGAGACCTTGTCCGGCTCAACCCCTGAGCTGCCGATCGTGGTGCTCGACGCGCTCATGCCTACAACTCAGCACTTGGTCATCAACCGGCGGGGCTCCACCGTCTGGGAGGTGGAGAGTCATCGGGGCCACTACGCCGTGAAGCTCGGTTATCCGATCGAGGCCACGGCTGACTGGCCTGCCCAGCCCTGGACCGCGCTCGCGCCCGCACGCGAGGGTGCCGTGCTGCATCGCCTCGGCTTCGATGACATTGCGTACGGCGAGTGGGAGCACGGTACGTGGAACTTCCAGCCCTGGCATGAAGGGCCGGACCTGTACAGGCTGTGGGCGCCCTGCCGCAGGCGCGACTCGTCCATGGAACCGCACACCAGCGTGGCCCTGGGATGCGTCGAAGCGTTGGCCGAACTCCACGCCAAGGGCTGGGCCCACGGTGATGTGCAGCCCGCCCACTTCATCATCGGACCGGAGCGGACGCACCTCATCGACCTCGCCCTTGCCCGAGGCGAGCACGTGCCCGAGGGGTACGACTTCCCGTTCCGCGGCTGCCTCGTCCACTACGAGGCGCCGGAGATCGCGCGCAGCGTGCTCGCCACCGGAGAAGCCGAGCCGACGCAGGAAGCCGACATCTATGCACTCGGCGCCTCCCTGCTCATCTCCGCCACAGGCTGGCGGGCGGTCGAGTACCCCGACGACGCTCCGCGCCCCGTGCAGAGAGAGGCCGTAGCAAACGGCAGGCGTCGCCCCGTGAAGGCGCCCGGTGAGCTGGGTGAACTGATCGACGCAATGCTCAGCCACGCTCCCGAGGACCGGCCGACCATCTACGAGGTGGGTAAGGCCCTGAGCTGATCCCGCAGCCTCGATTCATCCGCCCCTCTTACGGCGGAGGCCGACGGCACAGCACCGGAGGGCAGTCCGATCGTGAAATGCCTGATCAGGGCACTGAATGTGGATCACCGGGTCACCGGGCGGACCGGCAGATCCTCAGACGCATGCAACAGATCGGTGCGTGAAGGCGTCCGATGATCTCCGGAAGGACGCGGCCACGCTCCCAGCGCTCGTCGAGCAGTGCTGAGCCGCTCTCGGGCCTTGCCGAGCCAGTCGGACTTGAGGTCGAGGGGGACTCGGACAGTGACCTGCGTGCTGGGGGCGTCGTGGACCTCGACCATGTACGGGTCCTGCGCCACGAAGGTGAGGTAGGCCGTGCGACCACCCTTCGGCCAGTCCGCCGCGAACTCGGAGTCGTCGTCGCCGGCCTCGGCGTCGGCTCCTTCGATGGCGTCGAGGAGCGCTCCCCACTCCTCGATGTCGTCGGCGTCGAGGCCCGTCCGCACGGCGGCGTTCACGAAGTCGCTGCGGATGACGATCTCTGCGTCGTAGTAGCCCTGCTGCGGAGTCGTCGACAGCAACCGAACAGTGACGCTCTGCAGCCCGTCGTCGAGGCGGCTCAATTCGACCGGCTCGGCGCTCTCGATCACGGTTCCTCCCCCGGTCGGCTCACATCACCCGTCGCCTGTTTCGCTGCCGTACTCCCCATCAACGCCAGAGGCCCCGGATCTCTCCGGGGCCTTCGACCTGTGCGCACTCGGCAGGATTCGAACCTGCAACCTTCTGATCCGTAGCTCTACAGAGATCGGTCATTGAAGGTCATACAGGCTGCCGGGATGCCCATGAGGGCCGGTGTGGGGCGCTGGCGGTTGCTGAGGTTGCTGTACTTCGCTGCTGTACAGCAGCGGATCAGATCTCCCACAGTGTCTCCGTGCGCGTTCTCGGTCGCTTTCAACCCGGAATTCTGACAGGCCACGACTTCCTCGATTGCGAGATCGTCATCATGGGGGAATCGGTCAGCGCCTCCTTCCCCGTGTGAGCCGAGGCGCGACAGTTGTCACATGAGCAGGCTGGTTGTCACCCCGTGGGAAGTTCGCCCAGGCGCGCGTTCTCGGGCTCCGGCTGGGTCGTGGAGGGTGCGTTGTCGGCGGCGGCTGAATCGTGACCCACTTTGGGCGTGTGAGTTCGCCGTCAGAGGGTCAGGGTTCGGGCTCTGCCAAGATTTCCGTGAAGCCGATCGTGATCCTGTGCGCCGGTGACGCTCCGTCACACCTGGCGTGACACTCGCCGAGTGTGAGGAGCTGCTGCAGACGGTGTTGCCGCACCTGGGCGGGATGTTGGTGGAGCACGTGAGTCCCGAGGGCGGGTTGTTACGCATCGTGGCCAGAACTCCCGAGTCGGTGCCGGTGCCGTGCCCGGACTGCGGGACGCCGTCGAGGCGGCGGCACAGCGGCTACCGGCGGCGCCTCGCCGACGGCGCGGTCGGCGGCCGACAGGTGTGCATCGAGCTGACGGTTCGCCGCCTGTTCTGCGATGCACCGGAGTGCGGGCGGGTGACGTTCGCCGAGCAGGTGGACGGACTGACCGTGCGCTACGGGCGACGGACACCGCAGCTGGGGAACCTGCTGGGCGCGATCGCGGTGGCCCTGGCCGGCCGGGCCGGTGAACGCCTGGCAGCCCGGCTGTCGGCGCCGGTGAGCCGGACCACCCTGCTGTCCCTGGTCATGGCCCTGCCCGACCCACCCACCGGCACACCCCGGGTGCTCGGAGTCGACGAGTTCGCCTGGCGCAAGGGCCACCACAACTACGGCACCGTGCTGGTCGATTGCGAGACCCGTGCCCCTGTCGACCTGCTGCCCGAGCGGGACGCGGCCACCTTCGCCGCCTGGCTCGCCGAGCACCCCGGCGTGGAGATCATCTGCCGCGACCGCGGCGGCACCTACGCCGACGGCGCCCGCACCGGAGCCCCCGACGCCGCCCAGATCGCCGATCTCTGGCACATCTGGCACAACCTCGCCGAGGCCATCAAACGCCTGGTCAGCAAGCACAGTGTGTGTTTACCTGACCCCGAACCCGCTCCGGGCACGGCGCCCGAGGTCCTGCACCCGCCCGCCTCACACGGAGGCCGCCTCGCTGCACGGGTCGAGCAGCATCACACGGCCGTGCACGCCCTCCTCGACGAGGGCATGAGCGTGAGGGCCATCGCCCGCCGACTGGGGCTGGCCCGCAATACCGTCCGGCGCTACGCCCGGGCCGACACCTGGCAGGAACTGGCCGCCGGCCGCTGGCAGAACCTCCCCAGCATCCTCGACCCCTACAAGCCCTACCTGCACCGGCGCTGGCAGAACCTCCCCAGCATCCTCGACCCCTACAAGCCCTACCTGCACCGGCGCTGGCACGAAGGGCACACCGACGCCTCACGGCTCCACGCCGAGCTGCGCGAGCGCGGTTTCACCGGCTCCTACTCCGTCGTACGCGACTACCTCCGGCGCTTTCGTCGCACGCCGGTGGACGTACCGCCTCCACGGCCGCCCGGCGTGCGCAAAGTGACCGGCTGGATCACCGCCAACCCCGACCGCGTGAGTGACGACGAGCGGCAGAAACTCAAGGAAATCATGGCCCGCTGCCCCGAGTTGGAGGCCGCCACCGGGCATGTCCGGTCCTTCGCCGCGATGATGGCCATCCGCAGCGCGGACCGGCTGCCCCAGTGGATCACCGATGCCCGCGCGGACGAAGGCCACGGGCTGCGCGCCTTCGCCGACGGCCTGATGACCGACCTCGACGCCGTGACCCTCGGCCTGAGCACGCCGTGGAGCTCGGGCTGCGTCGAGGGCCGCGTGACGGACATCAAGCTGCTCAAGCGGCAGATGGCGGGCCGGGCGGCACACCCGCTCCTCCGTAAACGCGTCCTGCTCGTGGCCGCGGACCGCCGACAGCACAGAGTCACGAGTACGGCAGCCCCATGATCGGCTTCACGGAAATCTTGGCAGAGCCAGGGTTCGGCCGTCGTCGAGATGCGTGGGCCCCTCCACGACCGCCGTCATGCGAGACCGCAACCCCAGCTGAACAGCTACATGAATCGGGCAGCAGCAGAACTCGCCGAAGCCCTGGCTCCCAGGGCACGCCGTTCAGCGATTGGGAGACTCCATTAGGGCCATCTTCCAGCGAGTCGCAGGGCAGCACGCACTGCTTGGCCACTGGAGACTTATCGTTTGCCTCGACGGCAGCACACCTTCAGATTGAACAGGAGCAACGATGGCCGGGCCTGAGCTACGCAGCCTGAGTGACGAAGAAATTCTGGATTATTTCAGGGTTCACGACGACCACTTCCGTGAGGCGCTACACAAAGCAAAGACCCTGCTGAACTCGAACAAGGACCGGGATGATTACGAGGAGGTGATGGTCCCCATCGCCTCCCTGCGGCTAATGTGTCAAACCATGCTCGCCTTGTATAAAACGGTGACCGAGATGGATCCCATTTTTTCCGAACGGGAACGGGGCGCCACTGGCGACCGAGGTGACCGAATTTTGCACGGTGGCGACTGGAATCCTCTCACCATGCACGGCGTGGACTTCGGCGATCCTTGGAACTGACCTTTTCTCATGCCCAACAACCTGGCGCACCACATGCCCAATCGCACCGGCCTATGGTCATCTTCACCACTAGGTCAACTTATTCATCCTTATCGACCGAAAGATTTCCTGTCAGAAATCAGGGAGAAAAAGGTCCTCTACGTTCCTGAGGCGGCTAATCCGGACTTGCCATCGCTCATCAACTCCCTTGTCTCCATTGATCAGCTTGATGCTCTCCTCGCGGGAGTTTTTACTGTCGGTCTCCGCGAGGAGAGAGCGGTTCGTCTCAGCCGAGACGGAAAGTTGATCTCCGCGGATGATTTCACGCGCCGTCAGGTCGGGACATTTGTGGAGTTCGATGCGGCTCGGATCCTCACACATTTCCGGGCGGGAGCTTCCATCACCCTCACTGGAGTACACGAGCTCCTGCCTCCGGTCACAGACCTTTGTGCGGATCTATCTCACGAGCTTGGCGGCAAAGTCCACGCCAACGTCTACATCACTCCGCCCCGAGCGCAGGGCTTCCCGCTGCACATCGACACTCACGATGTTTTCATCCTGCAGATCGCTGGCTCAAAGGGCTGGGATGTGCATTCGCCCATCGTTGATCTGCCAATCCGGAGAATGCACACAGACTGTAGCTCGCTACAGACCGCTCCAGTAGAGCGAGTCGACCTCAAAATAGGAGAATTGCTGTACCTGCCTCGCGGGTTTCCCCACCGAGGTGTTTCATCGGATGAGACATCAGTCCACCTCACCATCGGAATGCACCCGTACACCTGGGCGGACCTTATGCGTGACGTTTTGACCGACCTCGAAGTCGATGACGTCAAGCTCAGGTCTTCTATTAACCCGAGCCTTGCCGAACCCGATTGCAGCGTTGAGGATCCACTCAAGGCTGCCCTTTCCGTACTATCGGGTGCATTGTTGGATCGTGAACTGGTTGGGAGCACAGCGCAGCGGCACGCCGCTGCGGTAGCGCCCCACGGCGGAAAAAACCTACGTGGCCAGTTCAGCACCGCAATCCAGAGTGGCGATATTGGCTTGGCATCCTGTGTGCAGGTAAGTCCCGCAAGCGATCCACGCATTGATGTCTTTCAGAGCAGAGTCATGTTGAGCTTTGCTGGGAAGATGTTGAGCTTGCCTGCGTTCACCGAGCCGCACCTTAGGGCTCTGTGCGACGGTAATCCCATTCGTGTAGACCAGCTTCCCCATGGCATTGACGCTGCAGGACTGGTGGTGCTGGTCCGAAGGTTGGTCAGGGAAGGCCTTCTAGAGGTGGTGGAGCCCATCGCGCGACAGGATGTCGTCCGGCCTCCAAGTCACCACCGAGGTAGATCACCGGTGTGACCGACCCACGGTGCCCCCGGCCGCCGTCAAGTGGCACCTCTTCCTCGCTCTCCGCTGCCAACGCGAAGCATGGGAAACGGCAGCAGTTGAGCGCGGAAGAGATGCCGCCGACCGAGTGCCCGGCCCGGCGAGCTGCGGCGGGACGGTCCGGTCGGGATCTTGTGACAAGCAGTGTGCCTCGCCTGTGACAACCAGGCTGCTTCGACCGGTTCCATTCGCCAGCTCATCCGGCTTCGCCGGTGACAACTCCTGAGCTTCGGCTCACCGTGACGCTCCTCCCCGAGGACCTGGAGGACTGGGAGGCTGCCTTGGCAACTCTGGAGTCCGGTCAGTTCGCGTTGTGGCTCGAATCCGGGCGGACTCCCGCTATGAAGCTCAAGCCCGACCAGAGCCGCGGGCTCTGGGTGTCTGTTCACGACGAGCCGTCGTCTGGAGTCACTGTCACCATCCCGCTGTTCGCACCGCCTCAGACGCCATCCGCTTATCGATCACGGGGCTGGTTTGGTCGAACAGGGTTCCTGTTCGGGTGATCGCGCGAGAACCGGCGCATGACAGCAGGGCCTCTTGGTAGCTCGGGGGTGCGAACCAAACCGATCACCAGGAGGCCCTGTTGTCGCAGTCTTTCGCGCTCGCGGGTGTGGAGTCCAACTCGCCTTCCCCGTCGTGTGACTGCCTCGCGCACAGGTTCGGCAATGCTGCAGACCGGCCGGACCGCACCCCGTGCTACGTCTCCGACATGACGGACGCGGAGTGGCAGGTCGTCCGGGCGGTGCTGCCGGTCCCGGCCTGGCTGGAGGGGCGGGGCGGGCGGCCGGAGGGCTTCTGCCACCGGCAGATGATCGACGCAGTCCGCTACGTCGTCGACAACGGAGTCAAGTGGGCCAACCTGCCCACGGACTTCCCACCGTATCGACGGGTGCACGCCTTCGCCCGCCGCTGGCAGGTGACGGGCCTGCTCGCCGAGCTCCACGACCGGCTGCGGGACCGCGTCAGGCAGAAGGAGGGCCGCACGGTGGACCCGAGTGCGGCGATCGTGGACTCGCAGTCACTGCGGGCGGCGGCGAACATCCCGCGCTCGACATCCGGTTGGGACGGCGGGAAGAAGGTGGGCGGCCGCAAGCGGCACCTGGCGGTCGACTGCCTCGGCCTGGTTCTGGTGGTGTTGGTGACCGCGGCGAGCGTGCAGGACCGGGACGCCGCAGTGCCGCTGCTGGAACGGCTGCGCAAGCTGTACTTCTCCGTCCGCCTCGTCTGGGCGGACGGCGGCTATGCAGGCCGGCTCGTCGACTGGGCGGCCGAGAAGCTCCAGCTCACCCTCGACATCGTCAAACGCTCCGATACCACCACGGGCTTCGTGGTGCTCCCGCGCAGGTGGGTGGTGGAGAGAACGCTGAGCTGGCTGATGCGCTCGCGTCGCCTGGTGCGCGATGTCGAGACGCTGCCCGCCATGCACGAGGCCATGGTGCTGTGGTCGATGACCATGCTCATGAGCGGTCGCCTGGCCGGACGCCGCCGAGGTGGCTTCAGCCGGCCGGAACCGCGAGCGCGGTGAACACCCGGGCCGCACCTGGAGGCCCATCCCGCTCCACCAGGCGTTTCGCCTTCGACCGCAGCCCCTCGACCTTCGCAGGGACCGCCTCCAGCCCCAGAGCCGTGGCCAGCTGCTGGCAGCGCATGCCCGCCTGTCCCGCTTCCGACTCCAGCACCGACACAATCCGCTGGTAGTCCGGCGCGAGGACCGACGCCGCCATGCCCTCGGTCCGGTGCGGCACCAGGGACCCCGCCACGGCGCTGCGCACCGGCTCCGCAACCGCGGAGGGTGGCTCGGCCAGTACCTCGGCCACTGTGATCCGGGCATCCGCCAGCCGCTGAAGCGTGCGTTCTGCCTCCCTGAGCGCGGCCTGCACTCGCTCAGCCTCCTCCCGCAACCGCGCGACCTCTTCCCGGACCTTCTTCTCCCGGGCCTCCAGCAGACCAAGCACCGACGACACCAGCCACCTCCACGAGCGAGACGAGCCAACGAACACGCTCATCTCTCCCGCCACCGAACGGAGTTCATGCCCGCCCACCCCGAACCAAAAGATCACGTTCGGAAAGCGGATGGCGTCTCAGGCATGGGTTGGGGAGCAGCGCGACCTGCTGGCACGGGTGCGCGAGATCTACCCCCGTGAGGTCGTGGAGACATCACCCGGTGCCTACGAGTGGCGGCCGGCTGGCAAAGCCTGACCACCCGGCCGAGCAACTGACCGCCCAGCGTCGGCCCTGCCCCGCCAAGAAGCCCCCGCCCGTGAAGAACTCGCAGGTCGGGGGCATTCCATGCGGGCGCTTACTTCTACTTGCCCTGGGTCTTGCCGGGGATCTTGGTGAGCTGGGTTTTTGCTAGTCAGGGGTAGTGGGCTCGTGCGCCTGGCGGTCGTCGTTGGTCGTCCTTGGCTACTGTTGAGCGGCCTCGGACGGCCCAGGGACGGCCCAGCCGTGGATCACATGAACGGCCTCAGCCGACGGAAGCAGCCCGCCACTGCGCGGTGATGCACCCCTCTTCCATGTCCCACCACTCCTTGGCGACACCGTGGTTGAGCAGCCTTTGCACCTTGACGAGATCGGCGCTGGGTGGGACGTCCAGGGCGACCATGCCGAACCGTTCTATGCCCTCGCCGCACACTCCGAGTTCGTGAAACGCGTTGATCACGCTCTGCCGTGCAGCTCCAGAGCCGCCGTCACGGAACACGATGAGACGGATGGTGCAGTTCTCGGAACGCCGAACCACCTCGCCGGCCCATCGCACGCCCTCCTCGTCGGGCTCGGTGGCCACGATGTCCCCGCAGGCAATGCCCCGAACGAACCAGGGGATGTTGTCGAGCTGCACGGTGCCGTCGCCCTGGTCGATAGCCCACAGGCTCTCCACCGACGCCGGAGGCCAGTCGTCCTCGATCTCAAGCCGAAAGTGCACCTTCACGTACGGGCCTTCGGGGTTCGTCATGGTGCCCAGAATGCACACCCCTGCCGCGCCGGCCGCAGGTGGGTGACAGATGACGTCCGCTCAGAGTTGGATGCCGGTTCGTCTGTGCCTCAGCCGACGACAGTCAGCCACGACGGCGAGGACGCCCGAACGATCACGCGCGCGTATGCCTCGCTGCACGCCCACCGTCCTCCGCCACGCTGTCAGTGTTGTCGACCAGAGCAAGCCGTGACGACCGACCCGTAACGACGGTGCCTGAGCCCTCAGCTTGGGAAGCTGCGGTCATTCTGGGCCGATCAGGGCGCTGACATGGGCGAACGACTGCGCTGCGACCTTCCCAGGCCGACTGCTTTCACCGTGATTCCCCGCTATTCCCCACTCGATCTGGTGCGGTTGTGGTGCGGAGCTTGGCTGCGGGTCAGGCTTCTGGATGCTGCCTCAAGCGTTCTCTTAGCTCCCGTGCCCTCTCCAGGTCTTCCGTGAACACGTCGGGCCGCTGTTCGGCGAGGGCTTCGCGGATCTCGACGGCGCGGGTGATGGCGTCCAGGGCCTCCTCCCGCCGCCCCAGGCCCGCCAGATCGGCGGACTGGTTGTTCAGCGAGCCGGCGAGGTCGGAGAGGAAGGCGTCGGGCCACTGTTCGGCCAGGGCTTCGCGGATCTCGACGGCGCGGGTGACGGCGTCCAGGGCCTCCTCCCGCCGCCCCAGATCCGCCAGACGAACGGACTGGTTGTTCAGCGAGCCGGCGAGGTCGGGGAGGAAGGCGTCGGGCCGCTGTTCGGCCAGGGCTTCGCGGATCTCGACGGCGCGGGTGATGGCGTCCAGGGCCTCCTCCCGCCGCCCCAGATCCGACAGACGGTTCGACTGGTTGTTCAGCGCCATGGCGAGGTCGGGGAGGAAGGCGTCGGGCCGCTGTTCGGCCAGGGGCTGGTAGATCTCGACGGCGCGGGTGATGGCGTCCAGGGCCTCCTCCCGCCGCCCCAGGTCCGCCAGATGGGCGGACTGGTTGTTCAGCGAGGTGGCGAGGTCGGGGAGGAAGGCGTCGGGCCACTGTTCGGCCAGGGTCTGGTAGATCTCGACGGCGCGGGTGACGGCGTCCAGGGCCTCCTCCCGCCGCCCCAGATCCGACAGACGGTTCGACTGGTTGTTCAGCGAGGTGGCGAGGTCGGGGAGGAAGGCGTCGGGCCGCTGTTCGGCCAGGGTCTGGTAGATCTCGACGGCGCGGGTGACGGCGTCCAGGGCCTCCTCCCGCCGCCCCAGATCCGACAGACGGTTCGACTGGTTGTTCAGCGAGCCGGCAAGTTTGGGGAGGAAGGCGTCGGGCCGCTGTTCGGCCAGGGTCTGGTAGATCTCGACGGCGCGGGTGACGGCGTCCAGGGCCTCCTCCCGCCGCCCCACGCCCGCCAGACGAACGGACTGGTTGTTCAGCGCACTGGCGAGGTCGGGGAGGAAGGCGTCGGGCCGCTGTTCGGCCAGGGTCTGGTAGATCTCGACGGCGCGGGTGACGGCGTCCAGGGCCTCCTCCCGCCGCCCCAGATCCGCCAGACGAACGGACTGGTTGTTCAGCGCACTGGCGAGGTCGGGGAGGAAGGCGTCGGGCCGCTGTTCGGCCAGGGTCTGGCGGATCTCGACGGCGCGGGTGACGGCGTCCAGGGCCTCCTCCCGCCGCCCCACGCCGGCCAGACGAACGGACTGGTTGTTCAGCGCCATGGCGAGGGTGGGCAGGTCGGGATCGTGTGTGTCGTGGTGCTTGACCAGAGCCGTGCTGAGGTCGGCGGCCCACTCGCTCAGGGCCAGGGTGGCATCCGGTTGCTGGTCGCTCAGGAGGTGCAGCAGGGTGATGTCCTGCGTGGTGCGGGTCAGCTCCGTCAGGGCCGCGATCAAGGGTGCGGGGTGGGGTGTGCGGGTCGCGGTGGTCAGGGCGGCCGGTCCCAGCACCGCTGGGGCGGTGGTGACGGCCTGGCACAGGATGCGGCTGATCACATCGCGGTGATGGGGGTGCTGTCCGGTACGCGCCAGGACGGTCAGGGCCTGCGTGGCCTGCGTGTCGGCGAGGGAGGTCAGGATGCGGGTGAACAGGGCCGGTTCGCGGCCCGCCTCGGTGCCGAGGTGGTATTCGGCGATCCGGTCGGGCTGGAGGCTGCCCCACTCGGATCCTGCCGGGGCGGGGTACAGATCCTTGAGCCAGGTGGCCAGCGCCCCCCGCACGGCGGCCGCACTGTCGTCCTTCAGGCCAGGTAGGTGGGTCAGGAGGGTTCGGGCGTGGTCGCGGTCGGTTGCGGGGACCAGGCAGGCCAGGGCGACGGCGAGAGCGCGGGTTTCGGTGCCGCTGCGTTCCCCGCTCAAGCCTCGTTCCGGGCTGTTGGCGGTCTTGTCCCAGTAGGTACGTTCGTGTCCCAGGAGCCGGCCTTCCAGCGAGGCGGATCGACCAGTGGGCTGAGGGGTGCCGGTGGCCTCCAACAGGGCGAGGAGAGCGGCCATCTGCACCGACAGCGGGGTGTCGAACTCGTCTCCGGTCAGTACAGGCCGTGCGGCCGGGGCGATAACGGCGGGCAGCAGGGCCGCCCAGTCGATGGCGGGAAAGAGCCGGTGCAGCCGGGTGCTGAAATCACCAACGGCCTGCTGATAGGCGGTGCCGCGGTGGTGGGGGGTGTGGTGCAGGGCGGGGACCGGTGTGACGGTGGCGCTGGCCAGGGCCTGGCTGTGGGGGTGTTCGGTGGCCCGGGTCCACCAGTCGCCCGCGGCGCGGGCCAGGGCCAGAACACGCACCGGGCTAGTGACCTGGTCGTGGTCGACCGCCTCCAGCAGGGCATGGAGCTGGAGTGCGCGGGTTTCGGCGTAGTCGACGACGACCAGCAGCGGCCGGCGCACCTGGGACAGGACGTCCAGCGCCACCGTGATGTCGGTGGTCAGGCGGATCGCGGTCCAGCCCTGGCCCGACATCCGGGCGGCGAGTTCAGCGGCGAGCCGGGTCTTGCCCGCACCGCCCGCACCGGTCAGCAGCCGCGCCCGCACCAGGCTCTCGTCCCACCCCCAGATCCCTCCCGGCCCCACGTCGTCGGGGCCGGGCTGCTCATGCTCCGGGGCTTGGCACCAGTGGGTCAGATCCTTAAGGAGGTCGTCGCGGCCCATGAAGGACACCACCGCCTGCTCCGGGCGCAGCAGATCGGCTGGGGAACGCGGCGGGCGGGGGGTGGCGATGCGGTCGGTGACGTGCTGCAAGTCGGCTGGCTCCAGCAGCATCGCCCGCCCGGTGTACTCCTCGACCAGCTTGCGCACCACCGGATCCGACGCGAGCACGTAGGCGGGCACGGCCTCCAGCTGGGTGTGGCTCCAGCCGGGCGGATCACCGGCCACCACCCCGGTCAGCAGCGGCGCCATCCCCTGTGTGCTGGCGCACCACAAGGCCGCCCCCGACATGCCGCCCACGGCGACGCCCCCTCGCGCGGTTCGGCCCCATGTCCCCGGCCAGGACGTAGCGGTCCCGGTCCCGGCCGCTTCCCGGCAGCACCCGCCCACACGCTGCGCACACGCCACTGCATCCCCGCCAGCCTGCCCCACCACCGGATAGCCCAGGGCCTGCGCGGGACAGGGCTGCAGGGTCACCAACCGCCCCCACCGCACGGCGGGCAACGACCTGTCGACAGATCCTCCGCGGCCAGCAGCAGTGCCGCATCCCACCCCTGCGGCCGTCCTCGAACCGGTGCCACACCACCCGACAAGGCACCCGCCGGCCCGGCCGGGCAGTTGCACCGACTGCGCAGGATCCTTGAGCACATGCGCGGCAGTCAGCACCAGCCGCCCGCCCAGCACATACCCGACCCCAGCGCACTCCGGAACGCACCACCGGCCCGCGCCCTGTCCACCCTGCCCGACCCTCCCCGACCCTGCATCCAGGTCCAGATCCCCAGCCCACGGGCCAGCACCCGCGGCGCGTGAGTTTGTGCTGGTTACTCGCCGAAGCGGGATCCGAGCAACTCGCCCGTCGCATCCGGCTGGTCGGTGTTCACGTGATAGGCGCCCCTGGTCGCGGTGTCCTTCGGCGTCAGCACCAGCTTCACCCGGTGCACCGACGCCTTCGACACCAACGCCTCAGCGTCCGCCGACACCACCCACGCCTTCACGCCCGTCTTGCCCTTGCCCTCCTTGCGCATCTCCACCGAGAACTCCAGCTCCACTGGCCCCACCTCGAACCGCGGACCGCTGCCACTGCCGGCCGCCGCAGCTGCCAACTCCGCCCGCAGATGCTCCACAGCCTCCGCGATCCCGATCTCTTCAGCCACCCGTACCCCTCCCGCTCACTCCACGTCGCACAAGCCACCGTCCTCACCAGACAGTGCACCCACCCAGACGACTGCCACCAGTCGGCAAGTTCCCGCACCACCCCCCACGACAACAAACGATCGAAACAGTCCGATAGCGCGTCACACCTGATCGCGTGCTAACGCTACGGATGTGGAGTGAGTGCCTCGTACTGCCCCGGTCGGTGGAACTCAATGGGCAAAGCGCGCCGCCGACGATCTTGAAAACCGTCGTGGCAGCGATGTCACCGTGGGTTCAAATCCCACACCCACCGCAGCCTGACAGCCCCTGACCAGGTAAATTGGTCAGGGGCTGTCGTTCTGCTCGCTGCCCGTGAGTGACCGTCGTTCCCCGGTGTTCCCCGTTCGATCGGGCACGGTTGGGGCACGGGACCTTCTGATCCGCTAGCGCTCGTTTCCCTGCCTGGGGGATTCATCGGTCTGGCGGCCGACACCGGCCCAGGCTGAGTAGAGGCCCGCGACCCCTACAGCAAGGGTCGCCACGGCCTCGGGATGCACGTCGACCATGACGAGCCCCACACCAGTCGTAAGCACCGAGACGAAGACGATCAAGTCGATTCGCCGTAGACGCGAGGGCATTGCGCAGTACCTTTCTGCATGTCCGCCGAGTTGCGGTGGGTCAACAGTGCTTGCAGCGCTCGGCGTTGCACCAGGTGCATCAGTGTTGCCGGAGATTCGGCAACGTTGTTTTGGGGAGGCGTGAGTGGGGGACTTGCTGCCCCTTGCAGAGGGGCTACCTTCCGAAGTGCGTGCGCTGTGCGGGGCTCTGCGGGATCTGTTCGCGAGCCTAGTACTCCAGCTGTAGATCGTGATCAGGCTCGCTTGAGGCCGGTGCGCGGTGCTGCTCTACGCTGCCCTGCATGATCGCCAAGCTGCAGTGTGTGGTGTTGGACTGTGCCGATGTCGTTGAGTTGTCCCGGTTCTACCAGTCGCTTCTCGGTGGCGTGGTGAACCAGCCGGATCCGCGATGGTCGCTCGGCGAGGGCTGGGCGACGCTCCACACGGACGGGCTCGTGCTGGCCTTCCAGCGGGTGGAAGTCCATCAGCCACCGCGGTGGCCGGATCCCGCACGGCCTCAGCAGTTCCACCTCGACCTGGGGGTCAAGGACCTGGACCAAGCTCAGGAAGACGTCCTCAGTCTGGGCGCCTCACTGCTCGATGAGGGGGACGGAAAGCGGAGTTGGCGCATCTTCGCGGATCCGGCAGGTCACCCGTTCTGTCTCGTCCGGCACTGACAGGAGACACGCAGGGGTGCGGCCACCGTTGATCATCGTGAGT
This sequence comes from Streptomyces sp. F001, assembly GCF_004187715.1. Taxonomy (GTDB): domain Bacteria; phylum Actinomycetota; class Actinomycetes; order Streptomycetales; family Streptomycetaceae; genus Streptomyces; species Streptomyces flavusporus. Next base: position 348,349 of record NZ_QZWF01000003.1, read on the forward strand.
TGTGTGGACTTACGAAGAGACGGTGGCCGTAGGTCACAGCATAGATCCCGCCCGTTGGCGGGAGGCGTTCGAGGTGGCCATGGGACGGATCGCGGGCCGCTTCGCGCGGTACGAACCCCGCCTGCGGGCGGGACGGTTGGTACTGGGTCTGCTGTCGGACCTGCCGCGCAAGAATTGCTGGACCATCGCGGAGTGGGCCGGGGAGACCAGCCCGCACGGCATGCAGCATCTGCTGTCCCGGGCTTCCTGGGACGCCGATGCCGTCCGTGACGACGTGCGCGAATACGTCGTCGAGCACCTCCATGACGAGGCCGCGGTGCTGGTCGTGGACGAGACCGGGGACGTGAAGAAGGGCACCCGCACCGTCGGTGTCCAGCGCCAGTACACCGGAACGGCCGGACGGATCGAGAACTCCCAGGTCGCGGTCTACCTTGTCTACGCGGGCGCGCGCGGGCACGCGGCGGTGGACCGGGAGCTGTACATCCCGCGCTCGTGGACGTGCGACCCGGACCGCTGTCGGGCGGCAGGGCTCGGCGAGGACACCGTCTTCGCGACCAAGCCGGAACTGGCCCGAATAATGATCGAACGGTTCCTGGACGCCGGACACCACGTGGGCTGGGTCACGGGTGACGAGGTCTACGGCGGCAACCCGAAACTGCGGGCGGCGTTGGAGAGACGCGGCATCGGTTACGTCCTCGCGGTGGCCTGCTCGGCCGAAGTGGCCACCGGCGCGGGCACGTTCCGCGCAGATGCCCTGGCGAAGAAGGTGCCCAAGCGGGCCTGGCAGAAGCTCTCGGCCGGACGCGGTGCGAAGGGACAGCGGTTCTACGACTGGGCCGTCATCGACCTCACCGACCCGGCACCGGGCGGCCATCAGCTGCTGATCCGCCGCAACCGCACCACCGGCGAACTCGCCTACTACCGCTGTCACTCCACCACGCCGGCATCCCTGGCCACCCTGGTCAAGGTCGCAGGTTCCAGATGGCGGGTGGAGGAGACCTTCCAAAGCGAGAAAGGGCTGGCCGGACTGGATGAGCACCAGGTCCGCCGCTACCCCTCCTGGATCCGCTGGGTCACCCTCGCCATGCTCGCCCACGCCTTCCTCGTCGTCGTCCGCGCCAGCGAACACGAACACTGCCCCACGCCGGACGACCTGATCCCGCTGACCTGCAACGAGATCCAGCGCCTGTTCATCGCCGTCGCTGTCCGACTCGATCACGGCCCGGCCCACCGGCTCAGCTGGTCCGCCTGGCGGCGCCGCCACCAGGCGCGATCACGAGCCAGTCATTACCGGCGACAAGCCGCATCCCAGACATGAAGATCACGATCTACAGCTGGAGTACTAGACGTCTCAGTGCGCCGCTACGCCGCCCGACGTAGTCGCGACCCTGGAGCCGTCTCTCGTTATATGAGTGGTGCGAGGATTCCATCCTGGGATTTCATGATCGACCTACTGAATGATGTTTCTGAGGTTCGAGGAAGTGCACCAACTCCAGAGGCTATCGCAGTCCTCAAAGATATGCATCGCAATGCACTGAGGGTTAGTAATGCACCTGCCCATGCAATCCTGCTCCTGCAGGATCAGCTTGCCGAAGCGGATCGAGAAGCTCGTTCGGCGATTGTCGAGCGGCAGGTGCTCACTGAGGCGTTGCAGGAGCGCCAGCGGCGCATCGCCGAATTGCAAGTGCAGATCAGTTATGTAGAGGCGGATAGAAACCGACAAGTTCGAGAGCTGACAGCTGAGGTGGAGGATTACCAGACGCAATTCGCCGATCTAGCGTCAGAGCGCGATCGGCTCATGTCTACTATCCGACAGCTTGAAAGACAGCTTCAGGAAGCCAATAGGCGTAACCTTCAAGCTGAGCAGCGCTGTGAACTGCTGGAACGGCAACTGGCCGCCATCGACGAGGAAGGCGCGAGCGGCGAGTGGAGCTCCCAAGCGAAAGCCGCAAGGGTCCTGCTGGTTGACAGTAAGCCTGAAAATCTTGCGACTCTGCGATCAATCCTCGAACCGATTAATCAGGACCTATTCGAGGCTAGCTCGGGCGAGCAGGCGCTGAGTGTCCTCAACTCAATCGACGACGTAGCTCTAATCCTTTTGTCTGCGGAGATGGATCGAGGTATGGATGGCTTTGAGGTAGCCGCGCACGTCAAGCGTCGGATACGAACTCGTCATACTCCTATCATTTTTCTCACTGCCGAGAAGCATGGGCCGCATTACACTTTCCGGGGATATGCGGCTGGAGCCGTCGACTATATCTCTAAGCCTGTTGACCCCTGGGTCTTGCGAGCAAAAGTTGCTGTTTTTATCGAACTGCACTGGCAAGCGCAGAGGCGTAGAGCCATAGAGAGTACATTCGAATAGTGTCACGGAAAAGACACCCGCTGTAAGTGACCTGCTTCTGCCCTTCCCAGCTCCATCCCGTCTGCTCGACCACACACCGTGGAGCGGGCGTGGTTCATGGCGTCCAGGTGGAGCGCGCCACTGTACGAACGACCTGGACGCCATGGGCCGCGTCTGCTCGGCTCTGCCTGGGGCGATGGCAGACGGGATGGGAGCTCCCCGCGCACGCCACTACTCCGCCGGCACTCGCGAACGGTGCCCCCGCCATCTCGGAGCCTGAGCGCCCCCGCCGGAGGCACTGCTTTGAGCGTTGCCGCGCTATGCGGTGATCGACTCACGGCCTCCGGCCCTATCCACATGTGGGCGCGCGTCGGCGGCGGCAGCGCCGAGCGGGCCGAAGGCAGGAGCGCGGGCGCAGCCAAAGCCGGGAAGCGCGCCCGGCGGAGCGGAGCGCAGCCGGGGCTTGAACCCGTGAAGAAGGTTGTAACTCAGTCGGTTGCTGTGCCTGTGTCCGATCCCGGGTGATGCTTGACAGTTCGGTCCCAGCTGATGGTTGACAGTGGCCGTGATCGGCTTTTCTGTGCGCGTCGTTGCGGCGCGTGTGGGGAGGCCGGGATTGGCGCTGGTGGAGTTGTCGGTTGTCGAGCAGAGATACCGGGCTGTCCTGGCGGTGCTGGCGGGTGCGACGGTGACAGAGGTCGCCGCCCGGTTGGGGGTGTCGCGGCAGACGGTCAGCGGGTGGAAGTCGCGGTATGCCGCCTCCGGTCTGGCGGGTCTGGCGGACCGTTCGCGCAGGCCGGTCTCGTGTCCGCATCGGGCATCTGCCGAGGTGGAGGCGGCCGTGTGTGAGCTGCGGCGTGCACATCCTCGGTGGGGTCCGCGGCGGATCGCTCATGTGCTGGAGCGGTCCGGGACAGTCACGCCGGTGCCGTCGCGGATGACGGTGTATCGGATCCTGGTCCGTCATGGGCTGGTGGAGCCGGGGGTGCGGCGGAGGAAGCGGTCGGATTACAAGCGCTGGCAGCGGGATCGGCCGATGCAGTTGTGGCAGATGGACATCGTCGGCGGGGTGATGCTCGTCGACCCGGTGACCGGGGAGTTGTCCGAGGCGAAGGTCGTGACCGGGGTGGATGACCATTCCCGGTATTGCGTGATCGCGTCGGTGGTGGAGCGGGCGACCGGGCGGGCGGTGTGTGCGGCGTTCGCCCGGGCTCTGCAGGTGTTCGGGGTGCCGGAGGAGGTGCTCACGGACAACGGCAAGCAGTTCACCGACCGGTTCGGGCAGGGCGGTGAGGTGCTGTTCGACCGGATCTGCCGGGAGAACGGGATTGCGCACCGGCTCACCCAGCCGGCTTCGCCGACCACGACGGGCAAGGTCGAGCGGTTCCATCAGACGCTGCGGCGTGAACTTCTCGACGACTGCGGCGCGTTCGAGAGCATCGGGGCGGCTCAGGCAGCGCTGGATGCGTGGGTTGAGGACTACAACTCGATGCGTCCGCATCAGGCGCTGGACATGCAGTCTCCTGCCGACCGGTTCACCCCGGTGCCCGAGCAGGAGCGGGACGTACTGGGCCTGAGGGTGCCCGGAGTGCTCGCGCTGGTGCCGCAGCAGCGGACACCTCCTGCGGAGCCGGATCCGGCCGAAGAGACGCCCGTGCCGGCCGGCCTGCCCGAGCTGGTCCCGGCAGCGGTGCCGGTGGAGCCCGGTGGGCCGGTGGAGTTCGAGCGGGTGGTGCCTGCGAGTGGGAATCTGCAGGTCGCGGGCAAACAGTTCTGGCTCGGACCGGCCCGCTCAGGGCTGACGGTGACCTTCTGGGCCGACACCTCGGTGATCCATCTGCTGATCGCGGGAGCACGGATCAAGACCGTGCGGTCGCATTTGTCGGTGGCGGATCTGGGTCGGCTGGCTGCCCGGGGCGGTCGTGCGGCCGGACCACCGCCGCTTCCGGTCGGCGACCGGGCGGCGTTCGAGGTGGACCGGGTCGTGAACAACAGCGGCCTGGTGGGCCTGGGCGGGCACCAGGTGCTGGCGGCGGAGATCCTCGGAGGCCGCCAGGTGGGTATCCGGATCGACGACGAGACACTGTCGTTCTTCGACCCGTCCTCACGGGAACTGCTGCGGGTCCGGCCCAACCCGCTGACCAGCGAGGAAGTCCGCAGGCTGCGGGGCCTGCGTCCGGCCGGACCGCCGCCGCGTCCGGGCATCGAGCCCGTGCGTGTGCAGCGGCGGGTCAGCGCGGTGGGCACAGTCATGGTCTGCCGCCAGACCGTCTCCCTCGGCCGCCCGTACGCAGGGCAGACCGTGACCGTGCACGTGTCGGACTCCACGATCACCGTCGACCTGGACGGCCAGGTCCGAGTCATCCGGCGCACCACCGACGTCCCGGTCCGTAACGTGAAAGCCAACAAGCCCCCCGGGGCTTCCCATGTTCTCTAGGCCCAACGTCAAGCATCACCTGGGACCAGAACGTCAGGCATCAGCTGGGATCCGACACGGTTGCTGTGCCTGGTCGGTTGGCTGTTGCGCCTGTGATGCTGCGGGACTGTGCGGCAGCCCGTTGCAGAGCGGCCGCCAATTGCTCTGCGGCGTCGGCGGACAGCAAGATCTCTTGCGTCCACAGGATCGACAGCCTGATGCTGCCGTTCAGCAGATTCGTGGCAACGTCGATTTCCGTGCCGTTGCCGGTGCTGTCCTGCACGATCAGGTCCGGATCGCTCCTGAACGCACTCATGATGTCGGGCTCGTAGCTGTGATGCTCCACAGTGGGGCCGCGTGCTGCTCAGGTCGGCTGTTAATAAGCAGCTGGCGCAGGGCCTCGCGCTGAGTGCCGCCCAGGTTCAGTGCCTCTGTGAGGCGGCGGAACGTCGTGTGGGTAACTCCGCGGCTTCGTGCCTCAGCCTCGAACTGGTCGAGTTGGGACAGCACCGACTCGGCGTCCAGCTTCACCGGCCGCTGCTGCTTGAGCCACAGGGCTTTGTTGCGCTCGTAGTCGATCTCCGAGAAGCCGCACACTTCGCGGCTGAGGGCCTCGACCTCGTCCAAGGTGGCTGTCGTCATGATCGCGCGGGCCAAGTTGTTGCAGCTCAGCGCCTCGTCCAGGTCGACTTCGTGGACCGTCGGGCCCTCGTCGGTCAGGCGGATGGGAAGTCCCGCGTCCCGGACCTCGCATGTGCCCCGTACTCCTCGGGCCGTCGCCGCGAGCATTCCGGTCGCCTCGGAAGGGTGCCACCCCAGGACCGAGCTGACCGGCTCCACATCCTTGGCCGTGAGGGTCTGGACAACCGGACCGAGCATGCCGCGCATGTCCTCGAGCGGGAGTTCACCGTCCAGGCCCGGCCCTGCGATCAACAGCCGGATGGGCGCGTTCACTTGGCCGCAAGCCGCCAGCGTGAGGGCATCCGCGAGGGGGCTCTTCAGCGTCGGCTCGTCGCCCCGTGCCAGTACATCGCCTCCCACGTCCAGGAGATCGATCGATTGGGGCTCCAAGTGGCTCACCAGCTCTTCGAGTTGGCGTGTGATGCCCTCGGCGCCGTGTCGTGGGTCGATCAGCGCGAACGTGTGCGGGAGCTCTGCCGCGAGCCGGGGAAGAGTAGAGCCTGCCGGGGCGATCGGGCGGGCCTCCGCCGGCACCTTCCAGACGGCTGGAGTGATTGGTTCGAGGCCGGTGAAGTTCTCGGGCCCTCGGGGGCCCGGTACCGGGTCGATCAACAAGCGGTCCCACGCGTACGTGAGGATCACCGCCCGGCCGTTGTCGCCGCCGTACAGGGCGGCGTCAAGCATTGCGGCGGCGACTGCGTCGCCCCCTCCTCCTGCTGCGACGATCAACCGCGTCATGAGCCCAAGACTACGCGGTCCGGTCTTGACCACTCGCCCTATAGTGGCTAGAGGCCATAGCCACTTTGCCCGCCGGGAGCGGCACGGAACGAGGAGGGCGCATGCCCAAGATCGAGGAGGCTCAGCCGAAGTATCTCCAGATCGCGCACTACATCCGCGATCAGATCCTTCGGGGCGACCTGCGGCCGGGGGATGAAGTCCCCTCGGAGCGGCAACTGGCGGCAGATTGGGGGGTGTCCAGGCCGACGGCGGCTCGTTCGCTGGAGGCGCTGAGCCATCAGGGGCTGGTCGAGAAGCGGCAGGGGTCGGGCACGTACGTGCGGAGCCTCGAAGTGAACCGGCGTGCACGTGAGTTGTACGGCCGTGCCCGACAGACGGGGAAGATCTACACGCCCGGCGAGTACGCGGTCATCACGTCGGCCGGCTGGCTGGAGGCGCCGGATCATGTCGCTGAGGCGCTCGGCCTGGTGAAGGACCGGCGGGCTGTTCACCGGCGACGCGTGACCAACAACCAGGACGGGCCCATCACGCTGTCCATTTCGTGGTTCGCGCCGGATGTCGGGCAGCGGGCGCCCAAGCTGCTGGAGCCGGAGCGGATCCAAGAGGGCACCCTGATGTACGTCGAGAACATGACTGGGCGTCAGGGGAGCTACGCCGAGGATCGCATGTGTGCCCGGACGGCGACGGATGAGGAAGCGGCTGACCTGCAACTCGACGCAGGGTCTGCCGTCTTGGTCGTGCATCACGTCGTCTACGACCTCCAGGATCGGCCGCTGGAGTTCGCTGAGGCCACCTACCCGCCGCACCGTTGGGCGTTCGAGCAGGGCTACCCGCTCTCCTGACAGATAGCCAGTCAGTTGAGGCGAACCGCTTGCGTCGCGAAGTGGCTAATGCCACTATCCAGGAAGTGGCTAAGGCCACTTCATCGGAAGGGGGCACGGTGTGACGAGTCAGCGGCCGGATCAGGGCACGCACTTACCTTGCCGGGGTTGCCGTGGGCGCGGATGGAAGCGTGTCGGCTCGCGTACGACCCTGGCGCTTGCCACCGCCGCCGACCGCACCCGTGCCACATCGAAGCGGCGCTGCCTCGACTGCGACGGCAGTGGCAGAGAGTGAGCACGGATGGCCTACACGATCGACCGCTATCCCTCCGAGGACTCACCGCGACTCGGCGCGATGACCCTCCATCCCGTAGCGGAGTCCGTGCCTCGGGCTCGGCGCTGGTTCCGGAAGTTCATCGCTCCGTACAACCCGGCCTGCTCAGTCGACGACTGTGCGCTGATGATCTCGGAGCTGGTGACCAACGCCATCGCCTACGGCCGGTCCGACGACCCCTGGATGGTTCGAGTGGAGTGGTTCCGCGAGGGGACTTCACTCCGGGTCGAGGTGCACAACCCGGGATTCCCGGTGAGCGTCCGGCTGCGGCACCCCGACGCCAACGACGCGCACGGCCGCGGGCTGCTCCTCGTCGACTCCATCGCCGACTCCTGGCACCACGGGCCCAGCCGCTTCGGCGGAACGGTGGTCTCCTTCAAGATGGCCGATGCCTGGCCGTCATGAGCGCAATACGCTCCGCTGGTACTGCGCCGGCGGAATCGTCGCTAGTCTGGTTGACCAGTTGACTTGGCCAATCTCGACAGGCGGCGGCATTCATGGCATATGAAGTGGAGGCACCGAAGTACGTTCGCCTCGCTCAGACCATCCAGCGTCGCATCGAGGACGGCACGTACCCGCCCGGCACCCGCGTGCCCAGCGAGAACCAACTGGTTCAAGCCTTCGGGATGTCCCGCCCGACCGTCGTCCGGGCGCTGGAGCTGCTGAAGCGCGACGGCTGGCTGGAGTCCCGGCAGGGGTACGGCACCATCGTGCGGGGTCGCCCGGCCGTAGTGGAGCAGAAGGACCGCAGGGGGAGTGAAGCGCTCGCGCGTGACGAGTCGCAAGCTCCAGGGCGGTTGGTCGAGGTCGGCTACGTCCCTGTTCCGGCGCGAGTCGCCTCGGTGCTTGGGTTGCCCAAGCGGGCCAAGATCCTCATGCGTCGCTTCCTGGTTGAGGAGGACGGCGAACCGGTTGAGCTGATCTCGTCGTACTTCCCCGCCGGCCTGGTCGAAGGCACCGAGTTGGAGAGTGCCGAAGTGCTGAGCGGCAGCACTCGCGCACACCTGGAGGGGCGGAAGAAGGTCCGCTTCGACCACGTGACGGAACGGGTCTCGGCCCGGTTGCCCGAGCATGCCGAAGCCGAGTTCCTGGACCTTCCGGACGGCGTTCCCGTCCTCAGTGTCCTGGTCATTGCGTGCGACGCTTCTGGACAGGCGCTGCAAGTCTCTGACGTGCTGCTTCCTGCCGACCGACAGGAACTGGAAGACACCTACCGCCTGAACTGAGCCCGTTCCACGGTCAGTTGCTCTCGATTCCCATCCGGTTCGCGCTTGACAAGTCAACCTGGCATCTCTAGCTTCGAACTTGCTAAGTCAACTTGTCAGGTGGCAAGTTGATCGACTCAGAAGGAGAAATCTGTGCGTGTGATCCGCGTTGACGCCTCGACCGCCACGATCCTGCTCACCGAAGCCCCGGCGCCGAAGGTGCGCGACCGGCAGACCGGCGAGATTGCCAAGGACGCAGTGAGCGGTGAGGCGCTGATGACCGTCGGCGTCGTCTACATCGACGAGGGCGAGTCGTCGCTGATCCAGGTCACCATCCCCGAGAGCGGTGTGACGGACGGCCTGGCCGTTGGCGCCCCGGTTTCGCTGCCCGGTCTCGTCGCCCGGCCCTGGCAGAGCGTGTTCAACGGCCAGCAGCGGCACGGCATCGCCTACCGGGCCACCGCCATTGCACCCGGCGCCTTCTCGATGGACCAGGCGGGCTGATCGTCGTGGCGGACCTGGTGACGTGGGCCGAGCTGGGCGGGTCGCTCGCTGCGATAGGCGGTGCAGCCTACGCCCGGCACGCCCACCCGGCGGCGTACTGGTCGACGGTGGGGTTACCGGTCTCGGTGGCTCGGCTGCTGGCCTCGTACTCCTCGACCATGGACGCATGCGGCCTGACGGTCGAACCGTCCCGGTGGCAGGCCCTGGCCGTCAAGGCAACCACTCGCCGTGAGGTCCGACCGGTACCCCCGCGCCGGGGCATGATCCGGCCCACCTCGACCGGCCTGCGGCTCCGTCTGCGGCTGGCTCCTGGGCAGGAACCGGCGGACGTGGCGGCCTCGGCCGAACGGCTGCGGCACGCCTGGGGCGTTCACGCCGTGTATGTGCGGGACGTCAAGCCCGGAGTCGTGGAACTGCGGCTCATCGGCTACGACGTTCTGCGGAAGGTGCGGATGCCTCGCCGGATCGACGTCGGTCCGCTTCAGGTGCCGGTGGCTCTGCGGGAAGACGCGACTGCCTTCGTGCGCGACTACCGGGCCGTACCGCATGAACTCGTGCTCGGCGCCACGCTGTCCGGCAAGTCCATGTACCTGCGGTGTCTGCTGGCTGGGCTGGCCCCTCAGCCGGTGGTTCTCGTGGGAATCGACTGCAAGCGCGGGGTGGAACTGGCGCCGTTCACGTCCCGGCTCTCGGCGCTGGCGACCGAGCCTGAGCAGGCGGCCGAGCTGCTGCCCGTGCTCGTCAAGGAAATGGAGGATCGATACGACCTGATCAAGGCCCGGCAGGGTCTCGCCCCGGACGCCCTCGAGGAGGGGATCACCTCGGACATCTGGGGCCTGCCGGAGGACGAACGCCCGGCTCCCATCGTGTTGTTCATCGACGAAGTGGCCGAACTCTTCCTCGTGGCCACGAAGAAGGAGGAGGAGCGGCGCGACGAGATGGTCACCCAGCTGATCCGCCTCGCCCAGCTCGGTCGCGCGGCCGGCATCTACCTGGAGGTCTGCGGGCAGCGCTTCGGGGCCGAACTGGGCAAGGGCGCAACCATGCTGCGGGCACAGTTGACCGGCCGGGTCTGCCACCGCGTGAACGACGAAGCCTCCGCCAAGATGGCGCTCGGCGACATCGCCCCCGAAGCCGTCATGGCCGCCTGCGCCATCGCCGCCGAGCGGCCGGGAGTCGCCGTGGTCGGCGATACCTCCGGCGGCTGGTCCCGTATCCGTACCCCGCACCTGTCCCTCGCCGACGCTGCGGCCACCTGCCGCGCCATGGCTGATCTCGCCCCGGACGTCCCGGCGCTCTCGCCGTTCCGGCCGTACGTCCCGCCCGTGCCGGTGAAGGAGTCCGGCCACGTGGCCACTCCTCAGCCGGTCACCGAGTAGCCCACCCCGCTCCAACGGTCGGCGCGGCCGTCCCGCGCCAAGTCCCTACCCCACCCATGCCCGGAACTGGAAGGAGTCGCCGTGCGCGCCCTGCCCGTCCGCGTGGACGCCGTACTCGTCCAAGCACTGATCGCCGCCGCGCTGTCCTTCGCTCACCTGCATGACCTGGCGCTGGCCGCCGGACAGGACGGCTGGAAGGCGTAGGCCTATCCGGTCTCCGTCGACCTGCTGTTGGTGGCGGCCTGGCGGCGGCTCCGCTCCGGTGAGGCGAAAGCGGCCGGGTGGTGCTGGTTCCTCGTCGCGCTGACCGCGTCCCTCGGTGCCAACGTCGCCACCGCCGGACTGCTCGACCTGGACGACGTACCGGCCTGGCTCCGCATCCTCGTAGCGGGCTGGCCCGCGGTCGCCTTCCTGGGCGGCACCCTGCTCGCCCACGGAGCACCGAAGCCGACCGAGGCTCCGGCGACGGCATCCAAACCGCCCTCGACGGTCGCAGCGCCGGAACCTACCGCCGCAGAAGCCGAACCGCCCCCGGCGGCGTCCGAACTGCCCGATGCCGAAACAGAGTCGGCTCCGGCCTCGCCTTCCCCAGTGCCGCCCGCCCTTGTCGCTCTCGCCCGGAAGGTCGCCGACGAACACCGCGCCCGGACCGGAACGCCCATCGACACTTCGACGCTTCGCGCACGGCTCGGCGTCCCGATGCCGCTCGCCGAAGCCATCGCCACCCAACTCACCTGATCCCGGAGGACTTTCACCCGTGCGCCCGTCCACGCTCCGCGCGCTCAAGCGCGCTGCCGAGCTGACCCGACAAAACCGCCTGACCGAAGCCGTGCTGATCGCCGAGCCGGTGATCCTCGCCGCCGACAGCTACGAGGGCGACGAGATCTTGCGCTGGCTTGCCAACCACGTCACCGACTTCACCGGCGAGACCGAAAAGGAGACCCCCTGATGCCCGCCAACCGCCGCTTCCGCCGCGTCGTCCGCATCGGCCCCGTGCAGGTCGGCACCTACTACGACGGCCGGGGCCGCGAGAAGCACACCGCCGCCTGCACCGCCCCGCGCTGCGGCTTCTCCACGGACTACGACAGCCGGGCCGCTGCCGAGCTGGCTGCCCGCACCCACCGTTGCCCCGCCCGCTGAGGAGGCCCCGTGACCGTCTCACTCCCGCTCGTCTTCGTCTTGGGCGTCATCGCCTGGGCCGCGATCAAGTTTCTCGGCGTCCGTCTCTGGGTCGCCGTCGTGATCGCTCTGTTCGGCTTCTGGCTCTCGCACACCTTCCTCGCCCCGGCCATCGAGTCCGGCACCCGCTCCGGGGTCGACGTCGTCAACGGCACCCACGAATGACACCCCGACCGACAAGGAGTCCCGCGATGTTCCGCCCCAAGCTGCCCGACACCCCGCACGTCCCGAGCATCACCACGCACATCCCGCAGGACCACGCCCCGGCCCCCTCCGCCGGCCGCCCGGTCACCCCGTTCGTGGGGGTCGGTGTCGGCGCAATCGCCGCCGTGGTTGTCGTCGGCGTCGTGCTCACCGCACTCCTGGCCGCCGTCGCCGTCTCGGCCGTCTCCGTGGCCATCGCCACCGTGGTCCTGCGCTCCCTCGTCAGCAGCACGAACAAGCGCTGACCGGCCGCCGGGGCGGCAACAACGCCGCCAAGCATCCCGCCGCCCCGGGGCCGTCCCTCCCAACCGCCGAAACAGCCGAAAGGAAGACTCATCATCACCCGGCAGACTCCGCCCCCGCTGGCGGAACTCTCCACACTGGCCTCCCTCGGCACCATGCCCGAGCTGGCCCGCCAACTCTCCACCCTGGGCGGCTGCACCCGCCCCGTACGCCTCGACGGCCACCGCACCGAACACGCCGTCGACACCACGACCGGCGAGATCGGCCGAGTCCTGCACCACCTCGACTCCACCGCCCTCCCCGCCGGTCAACTCCTCGTCCGCTGCAACAACCGCCGCGCCACCCGCTGCGCGGCCTGCGCCGAGACCTACCGCCGCGACACCTACCACCTGATCACCGCCGGACTGCGCGGCGGCAAGGGCACGCCCGAACAGGTCGCCGTCCACCCTCGCGTGTTCGCCACCTTCACGGCTCCCAGCTTCGGCCCGGTCCACAACCGCCCTTCCAGCGGACGGCCCTGCCGCTGCGGCGTCCGGCACGACGACACAGACCAGGTCCTCGGCACGCCCCTCGACCCGGACACCTACGACTACGAAGCAGCCGTGCTCTGGAACGCCCACGCTGGGGCCCTCTGGCGGCGCTTCTCCATCTACCTGCGCCGGGAGGTCGCCAAGCGCGCCGGTCTCACTCAGCGTGCCTTCCGCGACCATGCCCGGATCTCCTTCGCCAAGGTGGCCGAGTACCAGAAGCGAGGCGCCGTCCACTTCCACGCGGTCATCCGCCTCGACGGCCCCGAGGGCGGCGACACGGCTCCTCCTGCCTGGGCAACGGCCGAGCTGCTGACTGACGCCATTCGCGCCGCCACCACCGCCGCACGCGTCAGCGGACCGGAAGTCGACGGCCGAGCCCACACCTTCACGTTCGGTCGTCAGCTCGACGTCCGCCCGATCCGATCCGCCGACTTCGACGACGGCCAGGAGCTAACCGAGCGGGCCGTCGCCGCGTACATCGCCAAGTACGCCACCAAAGGCGCCGAAACAGCGACCGGCACCCTGGACCGGCCGATCCGCTTCCTCGCCGAGCTGGCCGGGGCCCGGATCACCGACCACGCCCGGCGAATGATCCGCACCGCCTGGACCCTCGGCGCGCGCCCCCAGCTGGCAGAGCTCCGGCTTCGCGCGTGGGCCCACATGCTCGGCTTCCGCGGCCACTTCTCCACCAAGTCCCGCCGCTACTCCACCACCCTCGGCGCCCTCCGCGACGCCCGCGCCGAATGGCGCCGCGCCCAAGCCACCCCGCCCACCCCGCAGGACGGCGAAACCACCCTCGTCCTCGCTCACTGGGTCTTCGCCGGAACCGGCCTGAGCACCGGTGAGGCCTGGCTCGCCGCATCCCTCGAACCCGCCCCCGGAACGGAAGGAGAACCGACCCCATGACCACGGTGGCCGTCACACGCAGGTGGCACACCACGGCCGAGGTCGCCGAGATGCTCGGCTTCGGCCTGTCCAAGACCAAAGCCCTCGTCCTGAGCGGCGAGATCCGTTCCGTAAAAGTGGGCCGCAACCGCCGCATCCTCCCGGAGTGGATCGACGAGTACGTGAACCGATGCGTCTCCGAGGCTGAGGAGTGGGCGGCATGAGCGGGAAGCGCGCCAACGGCGAGGGGTCCATCTACCCCTACAAGAACGGCTTCGCCGCCTACGTCTGGGTCACCACACCGGACGGTGACCGCAAGCGGAAGTACGTCTACGGCAAGACCCGCGAGGAAACCCACGAGAAGTGGATCAAGCTCCACGGTGAGGCCAGCAAGGGCCCGGTTCAGACCCGGCACCGCACGGTCGCGGCGTTCCTCTCGTACTGGCTTGAGTCCATCGTGAAGCCGAACCTCGCCCCGCTGTCGTACGTCTCGTACGAGGGCTCGGTACGGCTCTACATCGTCCCGCACCTGGGCGCGAAGCGGCTCGACAAGCTAACTGTCCGGGACGTACGGGAGTGGCTCACCAAGCTGGCCGGCATCTGCCAGTGCTGCGCGCAGGGCAAGGACGCCAAGCGGCCGAAGTCACGGCAGCGCTGCTGTGCTGTCGGAGAGTGCTGTGAGGCGTACCCGTCCCGTCGGGTGGTCCAGGCGGCGCGCGATGCTCTGCGGGCCGCGCTCACCCACGCCGTGACCGAGGAGGAGATCAGCAAGAACGTGGCCTCCCTGGTCAAGGTCCCCAAGCCTCGTCGCCGCCGGATCAAGCCCTGGTCCGTGGTCGAGGCGGGGCGTTTCCTCGCCGATTCCCTAACCCGTGAAGACCCGCTGTTCGCAGCCTGGGTGCTGGTGCTGTGCCTGGGACTACGTCGCGGTGAGGTCCTCGGGCTCACCTGGAAGTCGATCGATTTCGACACGGGTGAGCTGTACGTGGATCACCAGATCCAGCGGGCGGGCCGTCAGATCCTCCACCGGGAGACCAAGACCGAGGAGTCGGACGACTTCCTGCCGCTCCCTGAGTTCTGCCTCAAGGCGCTCCGAATGCGCCGGGCCCAGCAGACCGGCGACCGGAAGGCAGCCGGCAAGCTCTGGCAGGACACCCGCGGCCTGATCTTCACGACGAAGTACGGGACTCCGATCGAGCCGGGCAACCTCACCCGCATGTTCGCCCTGCGGGCCCGCCGCGCCGGCCTTCGCGTGATCCCGCTGCGGAACACCCGGCACACGTGCAGCTCGCTCCTGGTCGCGCTGAAGGTGCACCCGAAGGTGGCCCAACGCATCCTCCGGCATTCGCAGATCACCATGACGATGGAGGTCTACGCCGAGGCGAGTGAGGAGGAGGTGCGGTCCGCGCTAGGCAAGCTGTCCGCTGCGATGGGCGGCACCCATTCCGGCGGCTGACATCAGCCGTTGCTGTACTTCGCTGCTGTACTCCCCCGAAACGCCGAAGGCCCCGGAGAGATCCGGGGCCTTTGACCTGTGCGCACTCGGCAGGATTCGAACCTGCAACCTTCTGATCCGTAGTCAGATGCTCTATCCGTTAAGCTACGAGTGCTTGTCTTTGTTCTGTTTTCCCGCCGCTCCCGGCCCTTCCGGCCCGCTCGCGGCGACAGGAAGAACATTACATGACTGCCGCCGCCATGTGAAATCCGTTAGCCGTACCCCTTGTGACCTGCGGAAATGCACTCTGAGGGGGTGAAACGGCGAAGCCCCGGTCGGGGTGGACCGGGGCTTCGGTGATCGCGCGGAGGCGGAGGGATTTGAACCCTCGATGGGCTTTAAGACCCAAACCGCATTAGCAGTGTGCTGGGGTTCGTCCGGCCATGATCCGCTTCATCCGATGGCGACCCGTGTGCCCAGCTCAGCATGGGTAGTTGACCGATGGCGGCGGATGGCGTCCGAACGCGTCCGGCGCTCTTGGTGCCATCCGTGTGCCATCACCGTGCCGACAGCTCACGCCTTCCCGGAGCGCTCCGACGTGGGCGTACGGCGGGGCCGGCCTCCCTTGCGCGAGCGGCGTTCGGCGAGCTCGCGCTCCGCGGCGAGGAGGTCCGCCAGGTCCTCCTCAGTGCCATGCTCGCGCACCTGGGCACGCATGTGGTCCAGGAGGTCATTGGTGCGGTCGGTGCCGAGCTGCTCGCAGACGCGCCCGTACGCGTGCCAGAGCTGGTCAGGCACCCGGATCGGGTGCGGGGTGGTGTGCCGCTTCGGAGCGGCCCCCTGCTGCTCGGCCATCTGTCGCCCTCTCCCTTGCCCGTGTAGCGACACGGATTCTGCCATTTCCCGCACGACTTGTGTATCTACACGGTTTTAGCGGTACTGTGTAGATACACGGTTTGCGGCTCCGGAAACGGAGCGGCCCCGACCGGAGCTCTCACCTTCCGGTCGGGGCCTCACGGAACACCTGACACGACAGGAGAACCGCTGTGCTGAACCTTCTCACGGCCCCTCGCGCCGCCCGTACCGTGCGCGGCCTGCTCGGCACCGTCGCCGACGCGGTCCGCTCGGTCCTCGCCCCGGCCGCCCTCGTCCAGGAGCAGGAGCAGACCGCCGCGCCGGACCCGGCCGACGTCTACGCCCCGGAGGAGATGCCGGAGACCGGCGTCATCGAGGCCGCCGCCGCGGAGTACGACCGCGCCGCCGACCAGGCCCGCCGCGCCGACCGCGGCAAGCGCGCCGCCCGCAAGGTCCTCGACCGGCTCCCCGCTGGCCTCTACGGCGCGTGGATCGTCGAGCGCGTCACCTCCTCCCGACAGACCGCCGACCTCGACGCAATCCGGGAGATCTTCAAGGCGAACGGCCTCGGGCCCGTGCCCATGAAGACCTGCGCCCCCTCGCTCAAGATCCGCCGCGCCGAGACCGTCCCGGCCTCCGCCTCGGCCGATGCCCTGGAAGTGGCGGCATGACGTCGACCGCCCCAGCCCCGGCCGTCGACCGCCAGGCCGAGGACGCTCCGCGCCGCCTGATCGCGGCGGGCATCATCGCCCGCCGCCTTCAGGGCCGCACGCTGCGCCTCGCAGTCACGGCGGCCGGGGTCACCGGCAGCCTCCGCCGGGCGGGTGGCCGGTGAGCGCCGTCGACGAGCCGCTGTACGGCGTAGCCGCTCGCACCGTCCGTGACCAGCTCCCGGCCGCGCGCGTGGCCCGGCTGCACCGGCTGTGCGGCGAGGACTACGCCCGGGGCGCGGCCAACCGGCGCGACGGCCAGGACGACGCCGAGCTTCGCGCCCGCGCGGCCGAGGCCGCCGCCAGCCACTGACCGTCCCGGCCCGGTCCCGGAGGCCGGCGCATGCCGCCCGCCCCGGGGCCCGGGTCCGATCCCTCATCCTTCTCCGACTTCTCCGACCGAGGGAGACCAGTTCCATGCACGACCGCACCACCGAGCCCGCCGCCTGCCTGTCGGAGGCGGCCGAGCTCATCCGGGAGTTCAACCACGTATCGCGTCCCATCGGGCCCGGGTGGGAGTTCCCGGGCCACGCCTATGACGCCCTCGGCCCGCTCGCCCGCCTGGTGGGCATGCTGCCGCAGGCCATCGAGCAGGCCATCCGCCCCGTGCGCCACACGTACGAGCACGGCCGCGTGGCGGTCGACGGCGGAGGCGACCCCGACCAGGCCATGGCCCGGCTGCTCAACACCCTGGACAGGGCACGCGAGCACGCCGGACGCCTCGGCGCGGCGGTCAACGAGATGCACTCCGCCACGTCCCCGCTGGGCGTCGACCTGGAAGGCGTACCGGCCGACGAGGACAGCGATCAGGAGCACGACGAGGCCGCCGCCTGCGGGCGCTGCCGGAAGCCGTTCGACCCGACCGACACCCGGTTCGACGGGGCCGCCCAGTACGGCACCACCCCGTGGTGCCGGTCGTGCGTCGACAACTGCCACGAGGGCAGCGCGGAGCACGTCTGCGTGATCTGCGACCCGGCCCGCTACGGAGGTGCCCGGTGACCGAGCCGAACCGCCTCACCATCGGACAGGGCATCGTCCTCGGCCTCGCCACGCTGCCGATGATCGGCGCCGGTGTGGCCGGTGCCATCGGCACCTACTCCAACGTCGTCACCGAGTTCGGCCGCGCTGCGACCGCCGTGGGCGTCGTCGCCGCCGGCGAGGGCGTCACCCTCGTCCTCGCCCTGGTCATGCTCGTACTCACCATGCTCGGCCAGACGGCACCCGCCCCGGTCCGCCTCGGCCTGTGGGCGGCCCCGGTCGCCGCCGCCCTCACCGGGGTCGCCGTGGCGGACACCGCCACCGAGGCCGTCGTCTACGGCGTCACCCCACTCGCCATGTGCGCCTCCGCCGAGGGACTCGGCCTGCTCGCCCGCCGGGTCGTCGTCTACCGCACGGGCGTCGACACCGAGGCGCAGCGGCGCAACGCCGTGACGGTGCAGCGGCTCGCGTTCCACCAGGCCCGCGCTGCCAACCACCCAGACAAGGACGTACGCGCCCGCTCGTCGCGCGCATCATGGCGGCTCGTCAGCCGCGTCGGCGTCGGTGACGTGCAGCTCGGCGCCGACCTCGTCGAGGTGCAGCGCGAGCGGCTCCGGCAGGGCGCGGATGCGGCGCTGGCCGGGATGTACGCCGTTGCCTCCGCCCCGGCCGCCGGCGAGCGCCCGGCCGCGCCCGCGTACCAGTCGGCGCGCGAGGTCCTGCGCCGGAAGTTCGCCGAGATGGACCCGGCCGAGGCGATCCGGGTCGCCCATGATGCGCACCCGGATATGCCGCCGGCCGAACTCGCCTCACTGCTGATCACATACGGGGTCGTCGTCGACGCCCTCGCCGTCGCCCTGGTCCTCGGTACCCGACCCCCGGAGTACGAGGTGCATCGGGGTGATGCGGCTGATGCGCCGCAGGTCAACGGGCTGGAGCCGGTCACGCTGGAGGCCGCCGTCATCGAGGCCGCATCCATCCTCGGCCCGGACGCCAAAGCCCGCGAGATCGCCGAGTACGTGGCCCGTCACCGGCGCCTAGTCGTCACCGAGAACTACGTCCGCACCGCCCTGTCCCGCGCGGCCAAGAGACAGGGCGAGGACGACCCGGCCGAGCCCCCCGTACGGAAGATGGAAGGCGGATACGCGTGATGCGCTGGCTCCTCCTCGGCGCCGTCCTCGGCGTCCTGCTGCTCTGGCCCTCGCTGCTCGGGGTCGTCGTCACCGTCGCCGCGGCGGTCGCCTCTCAGCCCGTGGTCGTGGCGTTCGCGCTCGGCCTCGCCGTCCGCCCTCACCTGCGCAGGCCCCAGAGGTGGACGCCATGAGCGGCGAGACCTCCCGGGCATCCCGCGATGCGGTCGAGGCAGCCCACCAATCCGAGACGTACGCGGTCGTCCTCGCAGCCCTCCGCGCAGCGCAGCAGCCCGCACAGGGCAACGGCTGCGGATGCCACCACGGGCACCAGGCGGCCCGGCCGCGCCGGTCGACCGGCCAGGTCCTCGCCATCACGGCCGGCATCTGCGCCGCGTGCACGGCAGCCGCGGCGGTGTTCCTCGCCGTCGCCGTCACCGCGGTCGCGGTCAGTGGCTCGGCCCTGGTGTTCCTGTTCGTCATCCGCGAGCTACGCAAGGGCCGCTGACCGCCCGCCACAAACCCCACAACCCATGCCCCGGGGACAGCCTCCAGCCGCCAAGCACGGGCCGTCCCCGGGCTCCCGACTCCAGCAAGAGACAGGAAGCCCTCAGCATGACCGACATCGCTCACCGCCCCCTAATCGACGCTGGGGAGATCCCGGTTCCGCTCGTCAAGGACGGCGCTGAGGTCCCGTCCGTCGAGGATGTACAGGAGCCGCCGCGCCCTGTGGACAACCCCGACCTGCCCGCGCCGGGCGTCGTCGACTACCGGCGGCGGCCGATCATCGCGCCGTGGCTGACCAACCGCCGTGACCTCCTGGCCACCGTCGAGCGGGCCTCCGGGCGGGTGCTCTACGCGTCGCTCTACCACGGGCTCCGCGCGCCCTGGTACGGGATCCAGCTCACCGCCATGGCGCCACGCGGTGCCTGCCGGTTCGTCACCACCACGAACCGGTGGATGTGGGACCGCGAGGCCGCCCCGCTGCGGGACTGGGCCGTACGGCACGAGGACGTCGAGGAGTACATGCGCCTGGCCCGGCTGCGCGCCGGCCGGGTGCGGCTGCGTGGCCTGGTCGTCCTCGTCGCCGCGGTGTTCGGCGTCGGCTTCGCGCTGTGGCTGTACGTCATGGCGCCCGCGTTCCTGTACGCGTTCGCGTGCGGCGGCGTGCTCACCCTCGGCTGGCTCGGCCAGCAGCAAGACGCCCCGGTCATCGGCCCGGCCGTGCTGAAGACGGAGGTACAGCGGCTCACCAGCACGATCGTGCTGCGCGGCCTGGACTCCATCAGCAACGCGAAGATCTCCGCCGCCATCAAGAAGGGCGGCGACATGGACGGCCTCCGGTTCACCGCCGAGATCGCCCGCTCCGGCCCCGGCTATGAGGCGCACCTGGACCTGCCGTACGGCGTCGTCCCCGAAGACGTCATGGAGCGGCGCGAGGCCCTCGCCTCCGGCCTGCGCCGCAAGCTGGGCTGCGTGTGGCCGTCCGGCGACCCCAACGAGCACCAGGGCCGCATGATCCTCTACGTCGGCGACCGGCCGATGAACGAGACGAAGAAACCGGCGTGGCCGCTGCTGCACGACGGCACCGTGGACCTCTTCAAGCCGGTCGTGTTCGGCAACGACGAGCGGATGCGGAACATCACCGTGACCCTGATGTTCGCCTCCGTGGTCATCGGCTCCATCCCCCGCATGGGCAAGACGTTCCTGCTCCGGTTGCTGCTGCTCATCGCCGCCCTGGACCCGCGCGCCGCGCTGTACGCCTTCGACCTGAAGGGCACCGGCGACCTCGGCGCCCTGGAGCCCGTGTGCCACAGGTACCGGGCCGGGGAGGAAGATGAGGACGTCGAGTACATCCTTCACGCCCTGCGGGAGCTGAAGGAGGAGCTGCGCCGCCGGGCCAAAGTGATCAAGTCCCTGCCGCGCTCCATCTGCCCCGAGTCGAAGGTCACGCCCGCGCTGGCCAGTGACAGGCGGTACGGGCTGCACCCCATCGTGGTCGGCGCCGACGAGTGCCAGGTGTTGTTCGAGCACGAGACGTACGGGGCCGAGATCGAAGCCATCTGCACGGACATCACCAAGCGTGGCCCGGCCCTGGGCATCATCGGCATGTTCGCCACCCAGCGCCCCGACGCGAAGTCCCTTCCCCCGGGCATCAGCGCGAACGCGGTGCTCCGGTTCTGCCTGAAGGTCATGAATCACCAGGCGAACGACATGGTGCTGGGCACCGGCGCGTACAAGGCCGGCATCCGCGCCACCATGTTCAGCCGCTCCGACCTCGGTATCTGCTGGATGAGCGGCGAGGGCGACGACCCGCGCATCGTCGCCTCCGCGTTCGTCGACGCTCCCCGGGCCGAGCTGGTCGTCGCACGCGCCCGGACGCTGCGCGAGGAGTACGGCAACATCACCGGCCACGCCATCGGCGAGGGCCCCGAGGCGCGCACCGGCATGGACGTCCTCGGCGACGTCCTCGCGGTCATCCCGGCCGCCGAGGAGCGGGTGTGGTGCGAGCGGATCGCGGCCCGCCTCGGCGAGCGCTGGCCCGACGTCTACGGCGAATGGGGCGGCGCCCAGGTCACCAGCGCACTCAAGCCGTGGGGAGTCGAGACGGGGCAGGTGTGGGGCACGGACGACGACGGCGAGGGCCGCAACCGGCGCGGCATCACCCGCGCCGACGTTGCCGCCGCCGTCGCCCGCCGGGACGCCGACAGGGCCGCCGCCCGGCCCTAGAACGGCCGCTAGACCTAGCGCCCGCCCCTGCTAGGTCTAGCACCCCCGCTAGCAGCGAAACCGGTCCCTGACCAGGTACCTAGCGTCTAGCAGGGTCCGGCCCCAGGGGGCAGGAAACCGCCCGGAACGAGGAGATGAGATCCCGTGCTGACCGCTATGGCCACCGTCCTCGTCGGCCTGCTCGGCTACGTCGCGTTGTGCGCAGCCCGGCCGTTCGCCCTCTGCCGCAAGTGCGCCGGCACCGGCAAGACCGAGCGCTTCGGCAAGGCCCGGACGTGCCCGCGCTGCCGCGGGAAGAAGTACCGGCTGCGCGTCGGCCGACGCCTCCACAACGCGTGGCACCGTACCCGTCAGGCTGGCACCCGCTGATCCGCCCGGTTCTGGCACGGGTACGACAACAGCCTCCGAGACGGTGTGTGTTCCGTGTCGGGGGCTGTTGGCTGTCCGCGCCTACCCGCTCAGTTAGCCGTAGCCGACCTGGAGCGCAGCATCCGTCTTGTCACAGGAAGGTCACTAGCCCAGTGGGCCGTAGCGGGGACTGCGAGCCTGCCGTCATGGCAGACGACACGTTCCTCCAACTCCTCGGCGAGATCACCGTGGAGTCGTCCGTGGTGGAGTATTCCGCCGCGTACTACGTCAGCTATGCCCGCCACCGCAGCGATAAGGAGGTAGCCGAGATCCTCATTCGGCCTGGAGGTGCCCGTACAGCCCTGCGCAAGTACATGCAGGAGTGCCAGAAGGCCGGTGACATAAGCACCGAGTACCACGCCAGGCTCGTCGAGATGGAGAGCCGCATGTCTGCCGCGCTCCTGGAGCGACACCGCTTGGTGCACGCCGTCGAAGTGCTGCGCATGGCTCCAGGACTGCCCGACCCCGAGAAGGTCTTGTGGCACCCCAAGACAAACATCAACTTGCGTGTGACAGAGGACGACCTGCGCCGCATCATCTCTGAGCTGCGGCACGTCTCCGGATTGTTCATCCGCGGACGGATCAACGCCGCGCCCCTGCGGGGGCCGGAAAGTTCATGAGACCGTCTGCTGCGGCTGAGTGAGCTGATCGCTTCCGGAACGACGATGGCCCCCGAGACGACATGTGTTCAGTCTCGGGGTCCGTCGCCGACCACGTCCGCTCTGGGCTCCCCGGCATAGACCGCCCGTCAGTCCACGTCTTCGACACGGAGAAGCAGCAGATCGAAGGCCGGGCCGTCGGGTGTGTTCCTGTACTCGCCCGCATACGCGTAGCCGAGCCGCGCGTAGAGGTCCTGACCGCGCTGGTTGGACGGCAGTGCGAGCAGTGAGGACCACTTCGGATTGATGGCCTGGAGCAGCGCGGTGTGCAGCCGTGTGCCGATGCCCTGGGACTGCCAGGGTGGGCGCACGGCCAGTTCGCACAGCCCCATCAGGCGCTCCGTGCGGGCGCCCTCGGGGACCTGGTCGACCAGGCCGGGGCCGAACCAGTAGTCGGCGGAGCAGGGGAAGGCGTAGCCGAAGCCGACAGGAGTGCCGCCCGCGTACGCGACGACGAGGGTGAAGCCGGGGTGCTTGAGGTGGCCTTCGACCTGGCGGCGCAGGGCGGGCACGGACAGGCTGAGTGCCTCCGCGTTCGGGTTGTCGACGAGTTCGGGGTGGGCGTCGGCCCAGATGTCGGCGAGCACGTCGAGCATCGGCGGCACCTTGCCGGGCCCGTAGGTGCGGATCACCACGTTGGTACGCGTGCTCGGGGTGGTCACCGTCTCCTCCTCAGCTGACACCGGTCTTGGTGCGGTACTCCTCCAGCCAGTCAGCAACCGCCGGGACGGCGGCGTGCCGCTGAAGCGCGCTCTCGACGTTGTGCAGTTGCTTCAACAGCCGGTCCGAGCGCACCTCGGGGAGGTAGGCCAGGACGCGGCTGGCGGCCTCTGCCGCGGCTTCCGGCTCGGGCCGTTCCCTCACCGCATGCTGGATGGCGATGTCCGCGGTGTACAGGGCGCGGTTGCGCGCGAAGGCGTCGCCGTGAAGCAACACGGCCTGCTCCGCTCCGGCTGCGGCCCGTTCGTGCTGGTCGAGGTCGGCCCGCGCGAGGGCTTCGAGTCCGGCCAGTTCGGCGGGCGTGTAGAACTCCAGCCAAGCGGGGTCCGCGTCGGTCGGCCCCTTGGCGTAGAGGCGGTGGGCGCGCACGATCGCCTGATCCGTGGCGCTGGCGTCGCCGAGCAGGGCCCAGCCGCCGGCCTCCCGCATCGCCATGAGGGAGAGCATCCGCGCCGAGCCGTACGACTTCACTACCGTCTGTGCGCCCTGGGCTGCGGAGATGGCCTCGCGGGGGCGGCCCGATGCCTTGGCCAGTAGAGAGAGGCAGCCGAAGGCGTGCCCTTCGAGGGCCGGGTCGTCGGCGATCCGGGCGGCGGCCAGCGCTTCGTTGTAGAGGCTGCGGGCGTCGGCCGGGCGGCCGGAGTCGTACGACAGCCACCCGGCTGCGATCGACAGATGGCCGGTCGCCGACCGCAGCCGCTTGCCGGTCCGCTCCGTGTACGTCCCCTCTTGGAGCCACTGGTAGGCGGTGTGCAGCGCCTCGGAGGCAGCGCGGCGCAGGGCGGCGGAGCCGTGGTCGTGGTCGTGTGCGTAGATCTGGCTGACGGCTCGGTCGACGGCCCGCACGTCGCCGACCCCGATCCGGCCCGGCGGGTTCTCCCTGGTGGCCCCAAGCGGGATGAGCGACAGGGCAGCGCCCGCGCCGTCCATCACGAAGGCACGGCGGTCCACTCCCTGCTCCTGTTCTGGCACGTCCGCCACGGATGCCGGCGCGACCGGCCGCGCCGGGCTGCTGAGGCGGAACCCCAACTCACCCATGGTGCGCCCGGTCAGCCGGGTGAGCACACGCCGGTACACAGCACGCGGAAGCTGAACATCCCTGTCCTCCCATGCCGCCACCAGGCGCGGCGTACAGGCGACTGTCTCGCCCATCTCCTCGCCCGTCGTCACGATGAGCTTCGCGAACTCCTGGCGGGACATCTGGAACTCGTTCTCGCGCACCGCGCGTAACACGGCGTTGGGGATCTTGCGGCGGTCAGCCATACCGGCTCCGGGCAGCATCCGATGTGACGGGACGGGTACGGGGGACCGTACCGTCCCCACCTTGTTCGTGCCCCGGCGTCGGCAGAGATCACGCCACCAACGGCCCGTTCTTTCATCGTTCTTACATCGCTCCGGCGTCGCAGCCGCTCCCACGATGCTGCTTGCGTGGACGGTGACGAGATGACTCACCAACTCGGCGCGACGGGGAGTTGTCTGGTTACCGGCTGCCCTCCCTTCAGCGGGCGGCTGTTGACAGCTCAGCCCGCCCATCGAACGCGAGCACCACCGAGGGACGCGACGATGACCATGACCGCTGCACACGTAGGGCCACAGCGCTATCAGGAGCGCTATCCGGCGAAGCTGGAGGCCGCACGGCAGGCGCGACGGGATATAGCTCTGGCGCTGGAGACCTGGGGGCTCCCTCAGCTGGTGGACGTCGCGGAGCAGGTCGTCACAGAGCTGGTGGCGAACGCGGTTGAGCACACGGACGCGGACACTGTTGGTGCTTCGATCACCCGGACCGGCGAGGAGTCCGCGCGGATCGTCGTGACGGACACGTCCCGCACCAGACCCGTCCCGGGCACGCTATCCCCGGATGCCGAGCACGGACGTGGGCTCCTCCTCGTCGGCGCCCTCGCCCACGACTGGGGCAGTGAGCTGGTGCACGGCGGGAAACGCGTGTGGGCCGAGCTGCGCGCGGACGGCGGGCAGTGAGCGGGCCCGCCATGGCCGAGCTGCCGCGCGTCGACCAGCTCAGCCCGCGCCAGCAGATGGCCATCGACTACGCGCGCTGCGCCCGCCAGTTGGGGTTGGCCGGCCGTGTGTGGGGCGATGCGCGCCACCGCGGCCGGTTGTTCCGGCTGTGGATCTGCCCGCCCTGCGCCGACCGCATACCGCAGGCGGCGCCCCTTGAGCCGCCGCCTGGTGCCGGAGACCGAGCGCCCGGCACCGGGCGGTGAACAACCCCGCTCCGCTCCCACACAGCAGGCTCCCCACCGGGGGTGGAGCGGGTCCGCAAGAACCTCGTCGGCGCCCTCGGGCGCGGGCGGGGAGGAGTTCAGTCCGAGCAACAGCAACGACAGGAGGCATGTATGCCCACGGCAGCACTCGTCCCGTTCGGTGCCCGCGCCGAGCGCACCCCGTACACCGTGACCCTGGAGGCGGGCTCGTTCGCGTACGACCCCGCCCGGCAGGTCAACGTCCTGACCGACGGCTCCGGCGATCTGTGGAGCCGGTCCACGTCGCTCGCCGGGAGCTGCACGAACACGAACTGGGACAGCAAGAACGACGACACGGCCGACCCGTACCTGATGCGGTGACACAGCACCTGTCCGGCGGCCCGGTGCTGGTCGTCACCAAGGAACTGGACCCCGCGGCGGACCTGGTGGTCGACGAGCTGGCGACCCGGCACGTGCCGGTGATGCGGTTCGACATGGGGGGCTTCCCCCGGACGATGACCCTATCCGTCGAGCACGCTGCAGCACCCTGGGTGGGGGTCCTGGCTGACGAGTATCGCTCCGTGCGGCTGGAGGAGGTGAGGGCCGTCTACTACAGGCGGCCCCGCCTTCCCACCGTCTCCGAGCAACTGGAGGAGCCTCACCGCACGTGGGCCAACGAACAGGCCCTGGCCGGCCTCCTCGGCACGCTGTACGCGCTGCCGGTGAGCTGGGTGAACCGGCCCGAGGTGGACGGCATGGCCTCCCACAAGCCGGGACAGCTCCCGGTGGCGGCGGCCCACGGGCTCCGTACGCCCCGCTCGCTGATCACCACGGACCCGGAGGCGGCGCGGAAGTTCTGCCACCAGGTGGGCGGCCGGGTGATCTGCAAGCCGCTCATGGGCGGCCCGCTGGAGTACCCGGACGGCCGCCGCACCGGGGTCCCGACTCACCTGGTGGACCCTGACGCCATCGACGACTCCGTATCCCTGACGGCGCACCTGTTCCAGGAGTGGATCACCAAGAGCCACGAGGTGCGGCTGACCGTCGTGGGGACGGAGATGTTCGCCGCCGAGATCCACGCGGGCAGCGACGCGGCCCGGGTGGACTGGCGCAGCGACTACGACGCACTCAGCTACGACGTGGGCAAAGTGCCGGACGACGTACGGGCGGGCGTGCTGGGCTGGATGGAGCACTTCCGGCTCAACTTCGGCGCGTTCGACTTCGCTGTCACCCCGGCCGGCGACTGGGTGATGTTCGAGTGCAACCCGTCCGGAGAGTGGTCCTGGATCCAGAACCGCACGGGCCTGCCCATCGCCGCGCACATCGCCGACCTACTCGCCAAGGGACGACCATGACCAGGCACACCGAAGAGCGCGCCGAGCAGCTGCGCGCGGGGCTCGCTGACGGCCTGGAGGCCAGCGGCCAACTCACCGATCCGACATGGCGCAAGGTGTTCGAGACCGTTCCGCGCCACCCGTTCGTGCCGGAGTTCTGGACCCTGGCGGGCGAGGGGCCGCGACGGGTGACGTCCGCTGATCCGGACTGGCTTGACCTGGTGTACACGGATGACGCGCTGGCGACGCAGCTCACCGACCGCGTGGCCACCTCGTCCTCGACGGCCCCGGGCCTGATGCTCGCCATGCTCCAAGCGCTCGACGTCGCCGACGGTCACCGGGTGCTGGAGATCGCGACCGGCACCGGCTACAACGCGGCGCTGCTGTCGGAGCGGCTGGGCAGTCACCAGGTCGTCACCGTCGAGGTTGACCCGGTGCTGGCGCGGCTGGCGGATTCCCGGCTGCGGCGCAGCGGATACACCCCGCTCGTCCATGCCGGGGACGGCCGCGAGGGATACCCGGGCCGGGCCCCGTACGACCGGCTCATTGCCACCTGTGGCTTCAGCACGGTCCCGGCCGCGTGGCTGGAGCAGGTGCGGCCCGCCGGCCTGATCGTGTGCCCGCTCGGCTGGGGGACGGTGCGCCTGGTCGTGGCCGATGACGGCCGCGCCGAGGGCCGGTTCCTTCCCGCCCCCTCCCACTTCATGACCGTGCGCGACGCCGGCACTACCGGCACTCCGGCCCACCCCGGCAGGCCGGAGGCGACGAGCGGCAGACTCACCGGCCTGGACCTGGCCGCCGTCGCCGAGGACGAGGCGTTCCGGTTCGTGCTATCCCTCGTCGCCCCCGACACCGCGTTCGCCTTCGAGCGCGCCGAGGACGGCAGCGTGACGGCCGTGGAGCTGTGGGCCGCTGACGGCGCCTGGGCACGCACGGAGGACGGCAAGGCACGGCAAGCCGGGCCCCGGCTGCTGTGGGACGCGGTGGAGGCCGCACACGAGCTCTACGTCGAGCACGACCGGCCCGGCCGCGAACGCTTCGGCGTGACCGTGACCGACCAGGGACAGCGCACCTGGCTGGACACGCCGGCTCGCCCGGTGCCTGTCGCCGCCAAAACGGCCTGAGCCCGTACCTCCCCATGCGAGGCTCCGCGCGACCTCCCGGGCGTTGCGCGGAGCCTCGTCCAATCCGGATTCGATAGTGAGGACTCCATGACCTACGCAACCCGTCTGGACGTCGCTGACGCCTCCCTGGCCGTCACCTCCTACAGCGCGGACGTCACCGCCTGGTCGCGCCGCTACTTCGGGCCGTGGTGGAACGCTGCGGAGGCATCGCCGGAGAGCGTCTGCACCTCCCCGGTGGTCGCGGCCAACGTTGACTTTCACCAGTACGAGCGCCTGCACCTGGAGGTGATCGGTTCCCCTCACACGAGCACCACGTACGCCAGGACCCAACTCCTTGTGGCCCGTAACGAGACAGAGGGCGCCGTCACGGCCGTCTCTAAGTGGCCGATGCTCGCCTACCAGTCCGAGCCCGCCGCCGGCCGCCTGACGCTCTACGGGTGGGACACCGAACCTGTCGCGACCGCTGCCGCTCGCCTGGCGCGGGAGATGATGCGCGGGCTGTTGCTGCGTTGCGGCTGGTCGGTCCTCCACGCCTCCGCCGTCTCGCTCGGCGGCCGGGTGATCCTCACGTTCGGGTCCAAGGGGGCGGGCAAGACCACCACCGCCCTGACCCTGGCCGCCCGTCACGGCTGGGAACTGCTCGCCAACGACCGCGTGTTCGTCCGCGTCAACGCGGCCGGGGGCGTTGACGTACTGCCGTGCCCCGCAGCCGCCGCCGTCAGTCTGGGCCTCCTGGACGCCCTCGGCTGGTACGACCTGGCACGCGAGCGCCTGGAGGCCGGTGAGTCCCTGCACCCCACTCAGGACCAGCGCGTGACGGACGCGCTTATGGACGGTCGGCGCGAGCCACTGTGGGACGGCGAGCGGGAGCTGAAGGCGCAGGTCTTCCCCGACCAGTTCCCGACGTGGTTCAACGTGGGGCTGTCCACCGGCGGGCAGGCGGCCGTGCTGCTGTTCCCTCGCATCGAGGCCGGCGCCACCCCGGCCGAGGAGGAGGACGGCCGCACGCTGAGGGAAGGCGACTTCATGGGCGGGCAGACCGAGGACCGTTACCCCGACGTGTTCGGCCTGCTCGGTGTCGACGGCGGCGGCACCGCCGACGCCCGCGCGGCGGTCGCCGAGCACCTGGCCGAGCTGCCCCATCACTCCGTCGTCCTCGGCCGTGACATGGCTGCGAACGCCGACTTCCTACTCAAGTTCGCCGCCGGATAAGGCCCAAGCGCACGGCGGAGGACCAACGCGCCGGGACAGTAGGCCGACCGAACAGCTGATAAGAGATCGCGCTACGGTGCGGCCATGCAGGCAGGGGACTGGGCAACCTGGGTGGGGTCGGCGGCAGCCACCGTTGCAGCCGTGGCATCTGTAGCGGTGTGGTGGCGGAGTCGGGACTCCGTCCGATGGGACATCGAGCTCAAGGACCACGGCAGATCGCTGGTGCGCAACTCTGGCGGAGCGACCGCCAAGGATGTTCATGTACGTGCTGGGTCAGCCGCAGATGAGTCTGATGTCGACGCGGAAGAGCGGGCGTCATCGGTTGCTCACGGCGAGGTGGTCCGGATCTTGGTCACCCCCACCTACGGATCGGCGAAGGACTATGCGGTCGTCGTCACCTGGCGGGGACCATTCGGCCGACGGGAGCAGTGGACGTACTCCGTTTACTGAGCCACCCGGCCGTGCCAGCACGGTGCCAACGGCCAGGAAAACAGCAGGTCAAGGGCTGCAAATCGCAGCCCATATGCGGTTACACCCTTGCCTCTCGGCCGCTGCGGACGGATGGGCTCGCGTATGCGGAGCCATCGCCTGACACTTCGCTCTTGATCATTGCGGGTGTGGGATTCCGGGTTATAAAATAACGCCCATGCTCACACCAGAGGACGCCTCGTTCATCACGGCCGCAGTGGAGGGTCTCGCCTCACCTCTTCACGCCGCTTTCGACGCCGGCTACACCAACGCACACGCACACTACGACGACATGGGTATGACGGGCGACGGCTACTCCAAGGGCCGCACCGACCTGACCCGCGACCACGCGCGCCGGCACTTGGAACTCCAGCACGAGGAGGGGGCCGACCTCGGCGGGTGGCAGCCGATCAAATCTGCCAGCGGACGCCTCCACCTCCAGCACGGCATGATGAGCATGCGCGTCCTGCACGCCACCCCGTTCGACCTCGTCCCTGCGCCTGGGCGCAACAAGGCCCGGATCAGCTTCTATCGGAACCAGACCATCGACCTGTTCGGCGTACATGCCAGCAACCTGCTGGGCATCTGGCTGAGTCCTCCCGAAGAGGGAGGCGAGATCTCGATCCGGATCGTGCGCCCGATCGGTGAGTGGAAGCCAGGGCGCCCCCCGAAGTTCGACCTCGACCTCGTACTCCCCCGCGACACCGAGACCTTCACGGGCTGGGAGTTCATCCCAGACGACCAGGGCCTGGAACTTCCCTTCGAGTTCGACGAAGACCTGCGCGAAGAGGGCGAAGGCAATGGCGCGTGACCCTGCGGAGCGCATCCGAACTCTCAGGCTCCTCATGGGGCTGACCCAGGGGGAGCTGGCCGAAGCCGCAGGGGTGTCGCAGCCGCTGATCTCGCAGATGCAGAAGGGGACCCGGGCAGTCACCGACGACGTGCTGCAGCGCATCGCTGCCGCCACGGGGACCCCTCTGTCCTTCTTCTACGTCGATCCCACGGACCTGCCGACCGACACACTGCTCTTCCGGAAGAAGGCCAGCACCTCGGTCAAGGAGGTGAACCGGGTCGAAGCCACGGTCCGCGAGGCGTACCGCGTCGCAGCGCGCCTGCTCACCGAGACGCGCGTGCGGCGCGCGACCCTGCCTCGTGCCGAAGGCGACCTGTCGGTTGACGACATCGAGGACCTGGCCGCCGAGACCCGTGACGCCCTGGGAATCGCGCGCGACGGAGTCATCGGGCACGTGATCCGGGCCTGCGAGCGCGCCGGCATCCCCGTCGTGCCGCTCGTCCTGGTCGACGGCGAGGGACACGGCGAAGACATCGTCGTCGGCCATTCTGGTGTCTCCTGCTGGCGCGGCCCGGCCGAGCCATCGCTGATCAGCTACTTCTCCGCAGGGAGCGGGGACCGTCAGCGCTTCACCACCGGGCACGAACTCGGACACCTCGTCCTGCATCCCGCCCGCCGCGCGAACCTCACGCCAAAGGAGGCCGAGAGCGAGGCACACCGATTCGCCGGCGCCTTCCTGATGCCGCGCGATCGGGCCCGGGAAGCGTTCGACGGACCGCTCATGCTCCGCGACCTGGCCGAACTCAAGAAGCGTTGGGGTATCTCCATCCAGGCCCTCATCAACCGCGCCTGTGACGTGGGGCGCATCGACCACGACCGGAAGGAAAGCCTCTACAAGCAGCTCAGCGCCCGCGGCTGGCGCACGAACGAACCTGTGACCGTGCACCCGGAGCAGCCAGCCCTGATGCGGGCGATGCTTGCCCGCCGCTACGGCGAGCCTCCCTCGCTACTTCAGTCGTCCGAAGACCTCGGACTGCACCCCGTCCTGATGCGCTCCCTGGCGCCCGATGTCGCGGGCAACCCCGCACCGAAGAGGACCGACAACGTCATCAGCCTCGGTGACCGGATCCAGAAACGCCCGAGCCTGCAAGCCCTGTGACGTGCCGTCACACGGTGTTGACGCGTGACGTCGGCGGTCCCGCAGCGCCGGTAAGGTACGGACGCCCGGCCCTCCCGCCCGCAGCCTCCCGACGGGGGTCCTGCTCCGCATATGGCTGGAGGGCCGTGGCATCGGTGCGCATCCTCTGCGCTCCGCTCCTGCTGCCCGGTCTGGACGAACGAACCGACCTACAGGCAGTAGCCGTTCAGTCCGCCCATGAGGAGATCGAGCGCGTCACCGCCGGGGTTGTCCTCGTGCCGCTGCGCCTGGAGCGCCTTCTCCATCGAGGACGTCAGCAGGTCGGCGGCGGCCACGGCCCCGCGCTCGCCTCGCTCCACCGTGCGGGCCAGGCGAACCGATAGCTCCCGGAGCACGACCGCCTTCGGCGCAGTCAGGTCGTCCAGCAATGCGTGCACGGCGGCGACGAGGGCGCCGTCCGGCTGCCCTCCGCTCACCTCCTCGCCATCGGCCACGGCCGCACTCAGCACGTCGGCCGCCGTGGCCGCGAGGGACGTACCCCGCCGCTGCGCCATCTCCGTCAGCCGGGCATGAACCAACGGGGAGATGCGGGTGGAGAGGGGCTTAGAGGGCATAGCAGGGCCTCCAGGGGCGTTCGCACGTCGTTTCCAGTGTTGCCGTGAGGTGTATGCAGCCCCGTCGGCCCTGACCTGCGCTGATGCGTCTCGGTACAGAACCGCCGGGCGCGATCTTTGTCATTGTTCGTAAGCGAAATGGTTACTTCTGTAACCCTCAGCGACCGCCCGGGACGTCAACGAAAATCAACGTTCGTTCAACGTCCGTGCAACGGCGGTCATGGCTCGTACGGGTCGGCGTCGTCCTCGTCGGCGGCGGCCGCGGCGATGGCCTCCAGGTCCTCCAGGGGCACGGCGAGGTCGTGCTCCAGGTCCACGGTGAGCGTCACGGCGTCCAGGTCGACGAGCGGGAGGTCGGCCAGGGCTGCCGGGGGCGTTCGTTGGCGCGGTGGACGTCGTGGGCGTGGTCTCCGCTGAGGTGGTGGCTCCAGCGGTGGGAGGGCGGCGAGGGCGTCGCGCAGCTCCTCGGGGGCGGTCCCCTCGCGGAGGAGGAGACGGGCGCCGGCCTCCGCCATGGCGTGGACGCGCTCCGGGCTGGTGTGCAGGGAGCGGGCGAGGCGCCGGTACCCGTGCCCGGCGGCGGCGAGCTGCGCGACGGCGCGGAGCATGTCCAGGAAGGCGCCCGCCTGGACCAGGTGCTCCCGGAGCCGCTGCGGGGGGGAGGGGCACGGTCGTGGCTCGGTGGTCATCGCTCGCCGTCCTCCTGGTCCTCGTCGGCGTCGCGGGTCAGGCAGCGGTCGCACAGGCGGAGCAGGATCTCCAGCCGGACCGCGCGGGCCGCGGTGATGCCGGGCCGGGCGAAGGTGTCGCCGTCGCACATGCAGCACCACGGCATGGTCAGCAGGTCGCCCATGTGGGCGGCGCCGCACGCTGCGCACCAGTGGCCGGCCTCCGGGGCGAGGGCGGAGGCGTACAGGGCGCCGGGGTGTCCGCAGCTCCCGGCGGCCCGGGCTTGGTCCGCGACGGAGACGGCGAACCGGCGGACGGCGGTACCGAGGAGGACGGCGTAAGCGCGGTCATCGGACACGGCGGCCCGCCTGGTGCGCGCGGGCGGCGGCGATCAGGGCCTCCGCCGTGGTGTCCGACCGTAGCCAGTCCTCGGCCGCCACGGCGAACGCTTCGGCCTGCGCCTCCCGGTGGGCGTCCCCGTTCAGCGAGCGCCACCAGGCGGTGGCCGTCACCGTGGACAACTTGGCCAGCTCGTCACCGATGTGCGCCAGCTCGTGCCGCAGCACCCGCTCCGTGTGGTGGGCGTTCCCGCACTTCGCGGGGTCCACGGCGATGGACGCCCACACCGCGCCGTCGTCGCCCTGGTGGAAGCTGGTGTGTCCTCCGTGGCCCACGGTCTCGCCCTGGCGGACGTCGAGGGACCGGAGCGGCCCGGCGGACACGAGGGAGGCGGTCAGCCGCAGCCACGACCGGGCTCCGGGGAGCCGTGAGTCGACGTACGCCCAACGCCAGGACCCATCCGCGACGAACCGCATGGCGCCGGGCGGGGCGAGCGGGGGACGGCGGGCGGCGGCCTCGGCTGCGCGCTGCGCCCGGACCGCGCCGACGTTCAGCGTCCGGGGCCGGGGTGCCGGCGCCGGGACGGTCGGGGCGGCCGAGCTGGCGGCGGCCGGGGCCGAGCTGGCCGCTGCGAGGCGGGCGCGGGCCTCGGTGAGGTCGAGCGTGCGGCCGGGCGGGATCACCACCGGTGCGACCCATCCCGGGTCCATTCTGGCGATGATCTCGGCTTGCACCTGGTCCTCGAGGTGCCGTCGCGCGTACCCCTTCGCGCGGGCGAGGAACGCGTCACGGGCATTGGGCATCGGTCGGTCCTTCCGTAGGTGTGGGAATCGCTGTGCGGGCCGTACGCGGCCGATCTTGTGGCGCGGCGGGTGACGGGCCGTCACGGGCCGCATACGGCGGGCAGACGGACCCGCACGGGCCCGTGCGGGTGGCCGGGATCATGACGCCCGCCGAGCACCGCGTAGGGCGGCCACGACCTCGGCTTTCCGTGTGGCCGGGTTGGAGGCCGGCGGTATGGGTGAGGCCGTAGCGCAGCCGACGCAGATCGTGCGTCCGTGGACGAGGCTGCGCAGGCTGCCGCATCTCGTGCACGGTGTACGGGGCTTGGGCGCCGTCGGTGAGTCGGGCGGGGTCAGATCTCGTACGCGGGCGACCAGGACGGCGGCGAAGTCCCGTACACCGCCCGGGCGGGAGGTCAGCTTGCGGCGGAGCCGGTCGTCGAGGGCCCACCCGGTGGCGTCGCAGCGCTCCAGCAGCTCGGGCGCCAGGCGGTGAGCGCTGATGGGACCGAGTGCCCACGGCTGGGGGAGGCTCTGGAGGAATGCGGCGGCGGCCTCGTGGCGGGACGGGTCGGGCAGGCCGGGGTCAGGGGACGGGGCAGGCATGCGGTGGCCCTCACGTGTCGCGACGCCGCCGCGGCCCACAACCAGACCGGCGAGCGCTTCTTGCCCCGGCCCTGAACCAGCGGGCTGCCGCACGGCCGGGCGCCCGGCCGACCGGTCTCGTCCGTCCCGGCCGAGGCCGAGCACGGCACTCCGCCGGACGAGGAGCGGCCGGGCCGCCCTGACTGTGCTGTGACGCATTGTCACCTCCTGCTCGATCGGCCGGTCAGAACGGTGCGGGCCCCTGGGGGGCGGCCGGTTCCTGCGCGTAGTCCGCCATCCATGGATGCGCGGCCAGCAACTCCGCACGGATCCGGGCGTCTTCCTCGGCTGCTGCCTGTGCGTCCGCCGGGTCGATGTCCTCGACGGCCGGGGCCGTCGCGCCGGCGGCCTCGGTTGCGCGGCGAGCTCGGCGGCGCTGTGCCTCGTGCTCCAGTTCCTCCGCCTCTCGGCGGTCGGTCTCCTCGCGCTCCTGGCGGTCGGTCTCATCGGCGGCCGGGCCGGAAGCGAAGCGGCTGTTGGCGCGCTCGATCTCCGCGCGGCACGGCTTGCACAGCAGGTCTGCCGGGATCTCGCCCGGGAACGGCCGCTCGCACACGTCGCACGTGGGGGCGGCAGCCCGGCCCTTGCTGGCGGGCGGGGTGTTCCCGGCGAGGCGGTCGGCCAGCCGCTTTGCCTTCCGCTCCATGCAGGCCCGACAGTCCGCGCCAGTGTCGATCAGCGTCCCGTCCTCGCACGCCGGGTCGGGGCAATAGCGGGACGGGATGATCAGCTCCAGGGCCGCGCCGATGGCGGAGCGCAGCTCACCGTCATGGATGGCGGGCTCGTACCCGTAGGCGACCCACCGGCGGGCAATCCGCTCGCGAAGTTGCTCCAGGGTGCGCGACTCCAGGGCTTCCAGGACGGCCGCGCGGTTCCGGGTCGGGATGTGCCCGTACGGCAGCTCACGGACCAGCAGCGGCGGCAGCAGGACCTCCACGGCACGCACTGCGGCAGCCTGCTCCCGGGTCGGTTTCCCGGCCTCGCCGTCCCGCTGGACCGGCACGCCGGACGCCTTGCTCTTCCCCGTCGACGTGCCCGCTTTGCCCGCCGCGGCGGAGCCGCTCGCAGCCTCACGCGCGCCACTACCTGAGGTTGAAGTGCTACGCACGCCACGGGCGCTACGCGCCGAAGGCGCATCGTCTGTCTCGAAAGAAGGCTCTTGAACACCGGCTTTAGATAGGGCGTCACCCATGACGTCACCGGACACGTCACCGGTGACGCCACCGGTAGCGTCACCCATGACGTCACCCCCCTCGTTTGCCGAGTTCTCAGGGGTGGCGTCGCCGGTGACGCCACCCTCCGTCTTCGACTTCTTCCGGCGGGCCCGCTCCTTGCGCCGCTGCTCCTCACGCTTGGCCTGCTGGACGCGCACTTTCTCGTCGTAGGCGGCCTGCCATCCGGCCAGGTCGAAGGCCGGCGCGTGCTCCTGCATCCACGCGGCGACGTCGAAGCCCGGGATGGTGCGCCCGTACCGGGCGACAAGCTGAGGCGGGGTGTCCCCCGGCGGCGGGACACCGTGGATCAGCCACGCATCAAAGATCATGTACAGGTTGGCGTCGTTCTCGTCCTCCTTGCCCTCCACCTTCCGGCGGACGATCCGGATGAGGCCGATCTCCTTCTCCAGGTACGCCGCGGCTCGGTCGACGGTCTGCTTCGAGCAGTCGAGGCAGTCAGCGAGGACTGAGCGGTACGGGTAGCCCTGGCCGGTGTCACGTGAGCTGACGTCCGCGAAGGACACGAGCAGGTCGTACAGCGGCTTGGCCTTGCCCTTGTTCAGCTCGGCGTCCGGGTCCCGGGTGATGCAGACGGCGAACATGCCGAACCGGAGGCCGGTGGAGCCGGGGCGGCTCACGCTCGGACGGTGCGTGTTTGAAGGGCGTCGGGTCATCGGGCACCCCCTCCGCGCGGGAGCTGGGTGCGGGAACAGCCACGGCGGCCGGGACGAACCCCGGCCGCCGAAGCGGTGGTGTGCGTCTTCACCGGGCGCCCTCGGGCGTCTCGGCGGCGAGTTGGTCGCGGAGCACGCGGAGCTGCGCGGCGAACTCGGGCAGGCGGGCGAGGAGTGCGTCAGCGCCCGCGACGTCGAGTTCGCAGGCACCGCCCGGCCAGCCGTGCCCGTCCTCGGCCCATACGGCGAGGACGGGACGACGGGTCTCGCGGGAGATTTCGGCGGCGACGTGCCAGCCGTTCGGGAAGGTGAGGCGCGCATCCTCCGAGGCCGGAGCGTCGGTGGCGTGAACGATCTTGCGGGTGTGTGCCAGCATGGAGCTGCGTTCCTGTTCTCGCTCGTCGAGCCCCGTCATTGCTTGGTCGTGGTGCCGGGGCTCGGCGTGGATAGGGCGTTAGGCCCGGCTGCTGGTGCTCGAATCACCGACAGCCGGGCCGCTTTCATGCCGCTGGTGCGGCGGGGAGGAGGCTGCGCGGGCAGCCGAGGCGGTCGCGGAGCGCGGCGAGTCCCTTGGGCGTCACGCGGACCTGCCAGGACAGGCGCGGTTCGCCGGTGCGCGGGTGGGTCCATGAGGTGGTCCGCCGCACCAGGCGGCCGGCATCCACCTCGCGCTGGTACGGCTCGCCGTGGGCGTCGATCCACCGGAGCTCCCGCAGCTTGGCGAACAGCCGGTTCTGGCCGATGCGGATGCATCCGTCACGGCTGAGGAGCTGCGCGGCCTCGCGGACGCTGTAGTCGCCGACGGCCTCGGCGGCGAGGGTGTCCCACGCGGCGGCGGAGGGCTCCAGCTCGGCGGCGCGCTGCTCGGCGGCCTCCTGCGCTTCGAGCGCGGCGACCAGGTCGCGGGCGAGTTCCAGCTTGGTCGGCTCCTGCCGGGCCACCGCGTACCGGCCGGTGCGCCGGATCTCGGGCAGCACCTCGTGCGTCACCCAGCGCTTGAAGGCGTGCGCCTCGGGCCGGTGGCTGCGCAGGATGAGCGAGTACAGGCCAGGCTCGTTGATGATCTGGGCCGGGCGCTCCCTGCCGTCGTGGCCACGCACAAAGTGCGTACCAAGATCATCAGCGTCCGGGATGCGGAGCGCATCGGCGACTCGGCTGTACCCGAGCACGGCGCAGACATCAGCGGCGACCCACCAGGGCTCACCGTCTCGGATGACGCTGCGGACGCTGTGACCGGTGTCGGGGAAGGTGTGAACCGCAGGCTGCGGTTCGTCGGGGATACTCAACATGACATCTCCTCTGCACGGCCTCCGGGTGCCTCCGGGGGCCGTCGCGTTTCTGGGGCCGTGACCCCGGCTCACGTGGACGTGAGGACGGTCCGGCGGAGCGGGATCACCCCACCCCCGGCAGGGGTGCAACCGCATGAGGCATGCGGTTCGTGCCCTGTGACCTGCGACGATGCGGCGTGTTGGCACGCGGTTGGCACGGCTGGGGTCTGCGCGGGAACAGTCTCGGCGGCCTCGGGGGCGTAGAGGTAGGCGACCAGGTCCCGGGTCGGGATCTTGATCTTCCGGCCGAGGCGGAGGATGCGGGTCATTGTCCACTCGTTGCGCCGGATCATCGCGTACAGCGTGTCCGGGTCGACGCCGACGATCGCCGCGGTGGTCGGGACGTCCGTGGTCGGGCCGAGCGCTTCGATCTTCTGGCGCGACCAAGCCACAGCCGTCATCACACGGCCTCCGATCGCTCACCGCCACGCAGGTACGCCAGCACCGCGGCACGGTCATACCGCACGAGTCGCGGACCGATCTTGTGCGGCTGCGGCCCGATCTTCCTGCGCGCCCACCGCTTCACCGTGGAGATGTGCACCCCAGCGAGCTCGGCGTACTCACGGCTGGTCATGCCGCCAGCAGCGCTGAGTTCACTGAGATGACGTTTAACACCCAATTCGTCATCTGTATCGATCATGGGCACAAGGGTGCACGTCGGTGTTGTAGGTGTCAAGGAAGGTCGCTATCGTCATCTGAGAAAACGGTCATGAGGGTGAGGAAGGATGCACGTGGACGCAGAAGAGTGGAGGGCGCAGCTCGCCAGAGGTGTTGCGCGGAGGGTCCGGCACTACCGCCTGATGCGAGGGCTGAGCGTCCAGAAGCTCGCGGACATCTGCACCGAGGAATACGGCCTTCCGATCAAGCGCACGGTCTTGGCGAACTTCGAGGCCGGCCGACGGCCCGCGCTGAGCGTGGCAGAGCTCCTGATCTTGGCGCGCATCCTCAGGGTGCCGCCGATCCTGCTCCTGTTCCCGGTGGGCCAAGAGGCCGCGACGGAAGTGCTTCCTGGCACGTCTGTCGACACCTGGTCCGCCTCGAAGTGGTTCACCGGCGAGTCCGAGGAAATCCCAGGCCATAACGAGGAACCGCAGGACACGGAAGCGATCCACTTGTACCGCGAGCACGATCAGGTCGTGGAGGAGTGGCGCGAAGTCCAGCGCAAGATCAAGGCGTTTCTTGGTGCCGTTGGCGAGGAGCTGGAGCGCGCCGAGCCGGGCCCGGAAGCCCTCAACAAGGAGCGGTTGTGGGACGCGGCCGCGACTGAGTTGCGCAACTCCGAGGAGGCGATCCGAGGAGTACGGCGCAGCATCCGCGCCCATGGACTCACTCCTCCCGCCCTCCCGGCCGAGATGGCACGTATCGAACAGAAGGGGGACGGATGAAGCCGTTCAAGGCATGTAGCTGCCGAGACCCGAAGACGAAGCGGCTCCTGGGCAAGAAGTGCCCGGAGCTGTCGAAGAAGGGTCACGGCGGCTGGTACGCGCGGTACGAGGCGCCGAAGTCAGCGGACGGGAAGCGCCGGCAACCGCGCGTCGGCCCGTTCGAGACAGAGCGCGAGTGCAAGGCCGAGCTGGCGAAGGTGCTCGGCACGGCCACCAACCCGAAGGCGCACGAGGAGCGGAACACCACGCTCGGGGCGTACCTCGAGCGCCGCTACGCCTGGCGGAAGGCGGAGGCCGAGACCGGTGAGGGTCTGGCGAAGGGGACGCTGGAGGCCGAGCGCGAGGCGATCGACCTGTACCTGAAGCCCGGCCTCGGGCACATCAAGGTCGTCGATCTCACCGACGAGCACGCCCGCGAGCTGTACGCGGCCATGCGGAAGATCAACAAGCCGGAGGAGAAGGACGACCGGTCCGAGACCTTGCGGCGGCTCGTCGAGGCGCGGGCGACGCGGGATGGCCGGCGGATCCACTCCCGCCCGATCTCCGAGTCCCGCATCAAGCGCGTGCATGCGGTGTTCCACGGCGCCCTGACGGACGCCGTGAAGATCTCGAAGATCCGGACGGACAACCCCGTCTCGGGCCTCTGGCGGTCGAAGGGTGGCAAGCGCAGCAAGGGCCGCGCGAAGCCGCTGCTGTGGACGGCCGAGCGTGTCGAGCAGTGGCAGCGCACGGGCGTCGTCCCGGCGAAGGTCATGGTGTGGACGGCGACGCAGACCGGCAACTTCCTCGACTTCGCCGAGGCGAGCGAGGAGCGGTTGTACCCGGCCTTCCACCTGACCGCGTACTACGGGCCGCGTCGGAGCGAGCTGGTCGGCGCCGAGGACCAGCACCTGAGCCTCGAACGCGGTTGGCTGCACATCCTCCAGGCGCAGGCTGACGACGAGCTCGATGACACCAAGACCGAGGCCGGTTGGCGACAGGTCCCCCTCGACGAGGAGACCGTCCGGGTCCACAAGGCGTGGCGGAAGCGGAAGCTCGAAGAGCGGTTGCAGTGGGGCGAGGCGTACCAGGACTCGGGGCGGGTGTACGTCTACGAGGACGGGGCGGAGCTCAAGCCGGAGTATCTGTCGAGCCGTCACCGGATTCTGATCGAGCGGCACGCCAACATCCGGGAGAAGGCCGGCGAGGGCTGGTCGGTCGAGCGGATCGCGCGGAAGTTCCGGACGACACAGGCCGCGGTGCGCGTGGCGCTGCTGATGCCGCTGCCGCCCATCCGCTTCCACGACCTCCGACACGGCGCGGCGACGATGCTCCTGGCGGCCGGGGTCGACGACAAGTTCGTGAGCGAGGTCCTGGGGCACGCCTCCGTGGCGTTCACCAAGGACGTGTACGCGGTCGTCGCCGAGGAGATGGCGGCGGATGCCACGCGTCGGATCGCGGCGTTCATCCCGCGTGCGAACCGGGCCTCGGGACAGGCCGCAGAAGTGCCCGCTGCACCGCTCTCAGCCGTTGGTGCCATCACCGTGCCATCAGGGGGTTGAAAATGGCCCTGAACGCGACTCAGGGAGTCCAGCCGAAATCAGCCGAACTCCCTGGTCAGTGGGCGGAGGCGGAGGGATTTGAACCCTCGATGGGCTTTAAGACCCAAACCGCATTAGCAGTGCGGCGCCATAGACCGGACTAGGCGACGCCTCCAGCACAACCGCCCGCGCGAGCGCGAGTGGTTCGTGCAGATGATGACACAGTCGAGCGTGCTGTCACCAATCGCCCCCCACGGTACTAGGCAGGCGGGTCGCAGAGCAAAGGGCTTAGCCGCGCGTCCGGCGGGCAACGGCGGGTGCGCAACATCCGGGGGCGTACCGCGTTAGTCAGGTCATGTTGCAGGTCACCCCCCTCACTCCCGCCCGCCCGGGGCTCCGGCGGCTCGCCATCGCCGCCGTGCCTCCCGCCGCGCTCACCGCCCTCGCCGCGGCGCCGGCAGCCGCCGGCGCCCCGCCCGGCACACCGGCCGCTCCTTCCCCTGCAGCACCTCCGCCCGTCCCTGACCGCGGCCGGGACGGTGATCACCTCACCGTCACCGTCCGGGATTCCGGCGGGCGCGCGGACGGGACGTACGAGCTGCGGTGTCATCCGGAGGGCGGCGGTCATCCGGATGTGAGCGGGGCGTGTCGGGTCCTCGACCGGGAGACGCGGTGGGGCGTGGGCGCCTTCGCGCCCGTGCCGTCGGGCAGCGTGTGCACCATGCAGTACGGCGGGCCCGCCACCGCGCACGTCACCGGAACGTGGGCCGGACGCCCCGTCGACGCCACGTTCGACCGCCGCAACGGGTGCGAGATCGCCCGCTGGAACCGGCTCGTGCCGCTGCTGCCGGAGATGCCGTCGGAGGCGGGGCCCAGCGGCACTGCGTAGCGGCTGGTTCCGGCAGCAGGGCCGGTCGGCGGAAGCAGGGGAAACCGGCGGAAACGACAGTGCTGTAAAGGTCTCGCGGAGGGCACGTGCCGTGGGCGTGCACGGGCGGGGGATCCGCACTGGTTCGTCGTCCGTCGGACGTCGCCTCGTCGTGCGAGCTCTCTCTCATCCGGCGTCGCGAGCGCAACCCCAGCCCTTAGACTCCCTCGCGTGACACGTCGCGGGCAGGTTGGCAAGATGGCCCGAGCGGTCGGCAAGGTGCGGTAACAGGGAGGAAGCGTCTCGTGAGCAGCAGGCCATCCCGAGGCGCTGCTCGCCTCGCAGCCATACTCGACGCGCTGCCCGACGCGTTGGTACTGGTCAACGCCAACGGGACCGTCGTCAACGCGAACACCATCGCGCTCGAGGCCTTCGAGGCGCCGGGCACCGCGCTCGTCGGGCGCGGGCTGCTCGATCTGCTGCCGCAGTTCGACTCGAAGCTCATCCCGGGTTCGATGCGGCGGCCCGATCACATCGATCCCCGCGGGCGTACCAAGCCGACCCGGATGATCGCCCGGCGGACGGACGGGAGCGAGTTCCCCGTCGAGGTCACCAGCGCGAATCTGGAAAACGGCCAGCAGGCCTACGACAGTTACGGCTACAGCAGCGACGAGCTGCTCATGCTCGTCGTGCGGGATCTTTCCGGGAC
Organism: Streptomyces sp. F001; assembly: GCF_004187715.1. Classification (GTDB taxonomy): domain Bacteria; phylum Actinomycetota; class Actinomycetes; order Streptomycetales; family Streptomycetaceae; genus Streptomyces; species Streptomyces flavusporus. The sequence continues at coordinate 390,454 of NZ_QZWF01000003.1, forward strand.
CGTCGACACGGAGGCGGAGCTCGCCCGCTCGCAGCGGCAGACGGAGATGATCCTGCGGGCCGCCTCCGAGGGCGTCGTGGGGACCGACACCGACGGGCGGATCGTGCTCGTCAACCCGGCTGCCGCGCAGATACTGGGCTACCGCGCCGGCGAGCTCGGCGGCAAGGAACTGCACCCGCTCTTCCTGCACTCGCGGGCCGACGGCTCGCCCTTCCCGTACGAGGAGTCCCCGCTCGCCGACACCCTGCGTTCCGGGCGCAAGCACCGGGTGCGCGGGCAGGCGCTGTGGTCCAAGAACGGCGACAAGGTGGCCGTCGACCTGACCACCGCACCCGTTCGCGACGGCGACCAGCTGGTCGGCGCCGTGATGACGTTCACCGACCGGCGGCCGTACGACACGCTCGCCGAGGAGAAGGCGGCCGCGGAGAAGCAGCACGCGGAAGAGCTCGAGCGGGTCTCCGAGGAGCATGCCTCCGACCTCACCGCCCTGCGCCAGCAGCACGTCACCGAGCTCGAGGAGCTGCGCGAACGGCACGAGGAGGAGCTGGCGGCCGGTGAGGACCGGTACGCCGCGCTCGCCGAGCGGGAGAAGGACCGGTACGAGGCGCTGGCCGGGCGGCACGATCAGTTGCTGACGCTGCTCGGGGGATCGCTGCGCGGGCCGCTCGACGAGCTGCGCCGCGAGCTGGCGGCGCTGGCCGCGGACGACGCCGGGCAGCTGTGGCCCGAGGCCAACCAGGTGCTGCATCACCTCTCGGCCGGGTACTCGCGGATCACCCAGCTCATCGACAACGTCCTCGGCTATCAGCGGCTGGACGCCGGGACCGAGGACATCACCCGTACGAAGGTCATGCTCGACAGCGTCGTGGCCGCCGGTGTCGACGGGGCCGTCGAGCTCATCGGGCCGGGGCGGATGCAGTTCGCCGTGCACGCGCCGCCCATCGAGGCCGAGGTCGACCCGAAGCTTCTCGCCACCGCCCTCGCGCACCTCGTCGCCGATGTCGCCGGGGTCGACGCGACCGGCAACTCGCCCGTCTCGGCGGGCGGTTACATGGACAACACCGTCGTGGTGGCGGCGGCGCAGCGCGGTGAGGTCGTACGGATCGAGGTGCGCGGCCCGTACGCCGGGGGAGACCCGGTGCACGAGCCGATCGTGCGCGGGATCGTGCGGGCGCACGGTGGTGTGCTGCAGACGCACGAGGTGCCGGGGATGAGCGGCAGTGCGTACGTCCTGGAGGTTCCGCTCGGGGGTGGGGCGGGGGCCGTGTCCGCGCCGGCCGCGCCCGAGGCCGCCGGCGAGGAGGCCGGTTCCGGTTCGTCCGAGCAGACCTCGGGCGGGGGGCGGCGGCGGGCCCGGCGGGCCTCCGTGGACGCCTTCCTGGAGAGCGACGTACCGGGAGCCGGGCCCGAGACGGAGGCGGCCGCGCCCACCGGGCGGCGGCGCAGGCGTGCTGCCGCACCCCAGGCCCTGGAAGCGCCGGTCGAGGCGAGCGAGGTCGCCGGCGGTACGGGGCGCAGGCGCGGGCGGCCGGCCGAGGACGCCGGCGTGGTGGACGGTGCACCGGAGGCCGGGGCAGGCGGTGTTGCCGAGGGTGCCGTCGTCATGGCTGCCGAGCACGCCGCGGGCGCCGCGGCCGTGGGCACGGGGCTGGGCGGGACCGTTCCGCCGCAGGGCGTGCCCGCGCCCGGTGGCGGACGGCGGGCCCGGCGCGCGGCGGGGGAACAGCACGCCCTGCCGCCGGCGCTGCCCGCGGCAGCGGCATCACCGGCCCCGGCCGGCTCAGGTGTCGAGGACCAGCAGCCGACCGGGCAGCGTCGGCGCGCTCTCGCCGCCGCCCAGGAACGTGCCGCCGCGCAGGAAGCAGAGCCGCGTACGGTCTTCGCGCTGCCGCCGGCGGAGGCGGACCGGTCGTCCGGCGAGCAGCAGCCGGCTGCGGTCGCCCAGGTGCCGGGTCAGCCGCAGGCGCAGGCGCAGGCGCAGACGCAGGCCGTGCAGGTTCCGGGGCAGGGCACCCCGGGTGGTGCCGGGTACGCCGACGACCACGGTCGGCACGACGCCGTGCCGCACGACCAGTCCGAGGACCACACGCCGCCCCAGCCGCACCCCGCGAGCGCACCGACGGGCCGACGGCGACGGGCCGTTGCCCAGCCGGCGGAGGCGGCGACCGTGACGTCCCCGCAGGCCATTCCGGCCCAGATGACCCCAGGTCAGGGGAGTCCGGGCCAGGTGACTCCGGCACAGGCGCCCCAGGCTGCAGCTGCAGCCCAGGGTGCTCAAGCAACCCAGACCGCACCCGCCGGCCTGCGCCAAGCCGTGCCTGCACAGCACGCGCCCGCTCAGGCCCCGGTCCCACCCGTTGCCGCGCCGGACGCCCAGCCCGTCGCGCAGCCTCTCCCGGGCCAGGCCGCTCCTGCGCAGAACGGCACGGCACAGGGCCGGCCCCTCCCGCCGAGGCGACCCCCGGGCACGACACCCCGGCCCCGCAGCAGTGGCCCGGCACGGCCGACTCCGACGACACCGCCGCACGGGCGCCCCGGTACCTCCGCAGGGCGCGAGCGCCGCCGTACCGCCGAAACACCGCCGGAAACCCCGTCCCCCGGCCCCGCCCCCGCTCCGCAGCCGACCCCTCAGCCTCAGGCCGCAGCCCGCCCCAGACCCGCCCAACGGCGCAGCCCAACCCGCGCCGCAGACCCCGCCTCCGGCACCCCTCCCCCCAGAGGCGGCTCCCGCACAGCAGGCGCGGGTCGCGCAGCCGCTGCCCGCCGAGGCCGCCGCCGCGCCCGCGGATCCGAACTCCACGCAGGGCCGGGCGATCAGTGTGCGGACGTTGGGGCAGGGTGTGCCGTTCACGCGGCAGGCGGCGCAGGTGCAGCAGCCGTCGGGCGGCGCCACGCCTCCCCCGCAGCAGTCCACCAGCGGAGGACGACGCCGCAAGCTCGGTACGCCGCCGGACCCGGCCGGCGCGCGCCCGGAGCAGTCCGCCCGTCCGCATCCGCCGGCCGAGCAGCCCCCCGTACAGCAGCAGCCGTCCCTTGCGGGGCAGTCCCGGCTCGCCGCGCAGGCGGGGGCTCAGGCCAGTGAGGAGGCCGGACGCTCGTACGCGATAGGCGCACCGGACGAGAACGCCGCCGAGGGACCGGAACCGCTGGACGGTCCGGGCGGAGCCGTCGAGGTCGCCGACACCCCGCGGCTGCAGCCGATGGACGACGAACTGCCGCCCGAGCCGCTGGACAACCCGCGCCGACTGCTGGTCTGGCCCGCGCCGGACATGTCGACCCAGCAGGCGCTCAGCGACCGCGGCTACCGGCCGGTGATCGTGCACTCGCGCGAGGAGGTGGACGCGCAGATCGCCGCGTTCCCGGCGGCGCTGTTCGTCGACCCGCTGACCGGGCCGATCACCCGGACCGCACTGCAGTCGCTGCGGCAGGCCGCCGTGGCCGCCGAGGTGCCGGTCATGGTCACGGCCGGGCTCGGGCAGGCGACGCGCGAGGCGGCGTACGGCGCCGATCCCGCCGTCCTGCTGAAGGCGCTCGCGCCGCGCGACAGCGAGCAGCACCCGCCGCGCGTGCTGCTCATCGAGGAGCACGCGGAGATCGCGCTGGCGCTGACGGCGACGCTGGAGCGGCGCGGGATGCAGGTGGCGCGGGCGGCGAGCGACACGGACGCGGTGACGCTGGCGGGGCAGTTCCGGCCGAACCTGGTTGTGATGGACCTGCTCCAGGTGCACCGGCACCAGGCCGGGATCGTCGACTGGCTGCGCGCGAACGGGCAGCTCAACCGCACCCCGCTGGTCGTCTACACGGCCGCCGTCGACCAGGCCGACCTGCCGCGGCTCGCGTCGGGCGAGACGGTGCTGTTCCTCGCGGAGCGGTCCACCAGCTCCGAGGTGCAGAGCCGGATCGTGGACCTGCTGGCACGGATCGGCACGAACTGAGGCTTGTGGCTCGCCAGAAGCGGGGTCGGTGGCTTCACCGTGCCGTCAGCCGGCGCGCCGCCTCCTTGATCGAGGTGCGCAGGCGGTCGCGGTCGGTGTCGTCGGCGCCGACGACGATGCGCTTGATCTGGGGGACGACGACGGCCCAGTTGGCGAGGGCGGTCAGCAGGAAGAGCAGGTCGGGGGCCGGGATGGCGTCGGTGATGACGCCGCGGTCCTGGCCGTCCCGGACCAGGGCGACCTTGCGGATGTAGTGGTCCTGGCGCTCGGCCTCGTCGGGGAGTTCGGCCGTGCCGTACTCCAGGCCCTCCCAGAAGAGCAGGCGCAGCAGCTCGGGGTGGGCGGCGTGGTAGTCCATCAGGCGGTCGATCCAGCCCTCGATGTCGTCCGGGTCGATGGGGACGGAGATGGCGAGGTCGAGCATCTTCTTCTCGAGGACGTATGCGAACAGCTCCGCCTTGTTGCCGTAGTAGGCATAGATCAGCTGCTTGTTCGCCCTGGCCTCGCTCGCGATGCGGTCGATGCGGGCACCGGCGATCCCGTGGCGGGCGAACTCGGCGACGGCCGCCTCGAAGATGCGGGCCTTGGTGGCCTCGGGGTCCCTGACTGCCATGGGCACAGGGTAGCGGGCAGAAATAACCAACTGTTTGGTTGAGAGGGAATCGATGCGCCTCACAGGCCGTTGACCCGGAAGTCAACCAACCAGTTAGTTGCTAGAGCGGGCTCGAACGAGTCCGACTCGAAGGAGTCCTTCCGCTCATGCCCTCAGCAACCACCGCCGACCAGACGACACCCACTGCCCACCAAGCGACACCGGCCCCCGCAGGGAAGCCCGGTTCCACCGCCCCCGCCCTCTTCCTCACCCTCATCGCCGTCTGCAGCGCGGTCACGGCCGCCAACATCTACCTCGCCGCCCCGCTGCTCTCCCTCATCGCCCGCGACTTCGGCTCGGCCCCCTCGGCCGTGGCGTGGATCGCCTCGGTCGCGCAGTTCGGCTACGCGGTGGGCCTGCTGCTGTTCGCCCCGCTCGGCGACAGCGTCAACCGGCGTCGGCTGGTCACCGGCCTGACCGTGGTCACCACGGCCGCACTGGCCGCCTCCGCCGCCGCCCCCGGCACGGCCGCCCTCGCGGCCGCCGTGTTCGTGACGTCCGCGGCGACCGTCGTCCCGCAGCTTCTCGTCCCGCTGGTCGCCGAGCGCGCCCCGGCCGATCGCCGGGCCCGTCATGTCGCGGCGGTGATAGCGGGACTGTTCGCCGGCATCGTCGCGGCCCGCGTGGTCGGCGGACTGGCCGGTCAGGCGTTCGGCTGGCGGGCGGTGTTCCTGGGCGCGGGCGTGCTCACCCTCGCCCTCGGCCTGGCCACGGCCCTGGTGCTGCCGTCGGAGCGCCGACCGCGTACCGGCGGTCTGTTCTCCGGCATCCCCGCGCTGCCCGGCCTGGTCCGCCGCTCCCCCGACCTGTGGCGGGCGTGCGTGCGGCAGGCGGGAATGTTCGGCGCGTGGAGCGCCCTGTGGACCTCGCTCGCGCTGCTGCTGACAGGGCCGGAGTACGGCCTGTCCACCGCCACCGCCGGGCTCTTCGGCCTCTTCGGGCTCGCGGCCAGCGTGGTGGCTCCGCTGGCGGGCGGTCTGGTGGACCGTTTCGGCGCCGCCAGGGTCGTACGGTCCGCGTATCTGCTCGCCGCCGTCGCCGTGCCGCTGTTCTGGCTGGGCGGGCAGGTGATGTGGGCCCTGTTCGTGGCGGCGGTCGTCATCCACACCGCGCTGGTCGCCTCGCACGTCGCCAACCAGACCCTGGCCCTGACCACCACCTCCACCCCGGCCACCGCCAACACCGCCTACGTGGTCGCCGGCTTCGCGGGCGGCGCCGCCGCGTCCGCCCTCGCCGGCTCCGCCTTCAGCCACTGGGGCTGGGGTGGCGTGTGTGCTGTGGCGGGGTGTGGCTGGTGCTGGGGTGGACGACGACGGCCGTACGACGGTGACCGGCCGCTGCCGCACGACGGTGACCGGCCGCTGTGGCACGCCGGTGGGCGGCCACGGCGCTACAGCGGTGGGCGGCCACGGCAGTATGCCGGTGGGCGGCCACGGCGGTACGGCGGTGCAGGCCGCCGTACCACTGTGGCCGTCACCCGTCAGAGCTGCGTGACGTCCAGCTCCCCCTCCGCGTACTGCCTGCGCAGCACCTTCTTGTCGAACTTTCCGACGCTCGTCTTCGGCACCGCCGGGACGATCGTCCAGCGTTCCGGGAGCTGCCACTTGGCGATCTTTCCCTCGTCGGCGAGGAAGGCCCGCAGTGTCTCGAAGTCGGCGGTGGCGTCCTCCCGCAACACGACGGTGGCCAGCGGGCGTTCGCCCCACTTCTCGTCGGGGACGGCGACGACGGCGGCTTCCGCCACGTCCGGGTGGGACATCAGGGCGTTCTCCAGCTCCACCGACGAGATCCACTCGCCGCCGGACTTGATGACGTCCTTGGCGCGGTCGGTGAGGGTGAGGAAGCCGTCGGGGGAGATCGTGCCGACGTCGCCCGTCTTCAGCCAGCCGTCCTCGCTGAACTTGTCGGCGGGGCGCAGGGGTTCGGCGTCGGGGCCGTTGTAGTAGGCGCCGGCGATCCACGGGCCGCGGACCTCCAGCTCACCGGCGGACTCGCCGTCCCAGGGGAGGCGTTCGCCACCGGGGCCGGTGAGGCGGGCCTCGACGCTCGTCGGGAAGCGGCCCTGGGTGAGCCGGTACGCGAACTCCTCCGCCGTGCCGACCGCGTGGGCCGGCGGGCGGGCGACCGTGCCGAGCGGCGAGGTCTCCGTCATGCCCCAGGCGTGGCAGACCCGCATACCCAGCTTGTCGAACGCCTCCATGAGGGAGGGCGGACAGGCGGAGCCGCCGATGGTGACCTGGGTGAGGGTGGAGACGTCGCGGGGACGGGCGGTCAGCTCGGCGAGCAGGCCCTGCCAGATGGTGGGGACGGCGGCGGCGTGCGTCGGCTTCTCGCGCTCGATCATCTCGGCGAGGGGGGCGGGCTGCAGGAAGCGGTCCGGCATCAGCATGTTGACGCCGGTCATGAAGGTCGCGTGGGGCAGGCCCCAGGCGTTGACATGGAACTGGGGGACCACCACGAGGGAGGTGTCCTGGTCGGTCAGGCCCATCGACTGGGTCATGTTGACCTGCATGGAGTGCAGGTAGACCGAACGGTGGCTGTAGACCACGCCCTTGGGGTCGCCCGTCGTGCCGGAGGTGTAGCACATGGCGGCGGCCTGGCGCTCGTCCAGCTCCGGCCAGTCGTACGCGGTCGGCTTGCCGGCGATCAGGTCCTCGTACTCGTGCACCTGGACGGCCGCGTCGGCGAGCAGCGAGCGGTCACCGGGGCCGGTGACGACGATGTGCTTGACGGTCTTCAGGTGCGGCAGCAGCGGGGCGAGCAGCGGCAGCAGGGAACCGTTGGCGATCACGACCCGGTCGGCGGCGTGGTTGACGATCCAGGCCAGCTGTTCGGGGGGCAGACGGAGGTTGAGGGTGTGCAGGATCGCGCCCATGGAGGGGATCGCGAAGTAGGCCTCGACGTGCTCGGCGTTGTTCCACATCAAAGTGGCGACGCGGTCGTCCGCGGTGACATCGAGGTCGTCGCGCAGCGCGTGCGCCAGCTGGGCCGCGCGGGTGCCGACCTCGGCGAAGGAACGGCGGTGCGGTTCACCCTCGCCGGTCCAGGTGATCACCTGAGACGATCCGTGGATCGTGGATCCATGGGTCAGGATCCTTGAGATCAGCAGCGGTACGTCCTGCATGGTGCTCAGCACGGTTCCTCCCGGGGCGACATTGCCTACGCGGCGGTAAGGTTTGCGCTGATTCTGCGCACGTACCGCGCGGTATGTCACTAGATCCGGGCGATCGATCACATCACGTTGCCGGACACAACAGCGCGCTGCTACGGACACGACGCCGCGCTATCGAACAAGCCCCAGCTCAGGATCCTCCCGAAGCTTGCCGAGCGCCCGCGACACCGCCGACTTCACAGTTCCCACGGACACGCCGAGCACCTCGGCCGTCTGGGCCTCGCTCAGATCCTCGTAGTACCTGAGGACGACCATCGCCCGCTGCCGCGCGGGCAGCCGCATGATCGCCCGCCACATCGCATCGTGCAGCGCCTGCTGCTCGGCCGGGTCGTCGCCGCCGGGCACCGGCTCCGGCTCGGGCAGCTCGTCGCAGGCGAACTCGTCCACCTTGCGCTTGCGCCACTGCGAGGTGCGGGTGTTCAGCAGCGCGCGGCGGACATAGCCGTCCAGCGCGCGATGGTCCTCGATACGCTCCCAGGCGACGTACGTCTTGGTGAGCGCGGTCTGCAGCAGGTCCTCCGCGTCGCTCGGGTTCGCGGTGAGCGACCGGGCGGTACGCAGCAGCACCGGCTGGCGGGCCCGTACGTACGACGAGAACGACGGGTACGTCGCGCACGGATGGCCCTGCCTCGCTGAAGCAGCGGCGGTCGAAGCGCTGGTGCAGACGGGTGTGGTCATGGCTCAACGCTAGGTTCGCGACCGCCTCGGGCGGATCGGCCGCAGGTGCCGAAGACGAGTCCCCCTCAGGTTGTAGGGGTGGTGCCGGCTGCACCTCCTGGAGGTGGACGAGGGGAGGAGACGTACTGCGGGTTTACCCCTGGGGGCTCACCCGTCCGCGGTGAGGACCAGCCCCGAGGTCGGCACTCCCGTCCCCGCCGTCACCAGCGCCCGTGCCGCACCCGGCACCTGGTTCACGGAGGTGCCGCGCAGCTGCCGTACCGCCTCCGCGATGCCGTTCATACCGTGCAGGTACGCCTCTCCCAGCTGGCCGCCGTGCGTGTTCAGCGGCAGCCGGTCCGCGGCGACGAAGCCGGCTGCCTCCCCGGGGGCGCAGAACCCGTACTCCTCCAGCTGCATGAGCACATACGGCGTGAAGTGGTCGTAGAGGATGCCCACATCGATGTCGGCCGGGCGCAGGCCGGAGGTCCGCCATAGTTGCCGTGCCACAACTGCCGCCTCCGGCAGCCCGGTCAGGTCGCTCCGGTGGAAGCTCGTCATCTGCTCCTGCGCCCGGCCCGCGCCCTGGGCGGCCGCCGCGATCACGGCCGGGGGATGCGGCAGGTCGCGGGCCCGCTCCACGGACGTGACGACGAGGGCCTGGCCGCCGTCTGTCTCCTGGCAGCAGTCCAGCAGCCGCAGCGGCTCCGCGATCCAGCGGGAGGCGGCGTGGTCGGCGAGGGTGATCGGGCGGCCGTGGAAGTACGCCGCCGGGTTGGTGGCGGCATGGCGGCGGGCGGTGACCGCCACCGGCCCGAACGCCTCCTGAGCGGTCAGCCCGTACGTGTGCAGATAGCGCTGGGCCGCCATCGCCACCCAGGAGGCCGGGGTGAGCAGCCCGAACGGCATCACCCAGCCGAGCGCCGCGCCCTCCGCCGACGGCTCCCGGTGCCGTACGCCGGAACCGAAGCGCCGGCCCGAGCGTTCATTGAACGCGCGGTAGCAGACGACGACCTCCGCCACGCCCGCTGCCACCGCCAGCGCCGCCTGCTGCACGGTCGCGCACGCCGCGCCGCCCCCGTAGTGGACGCGGGAGAAGAAGGACAGCTCGCCCATGCCGCAGGCCTGGGCGACGGTGATCTCCGGGTTGGTGTCCATGGTGAACGTGACCATGCCGTCCACGTCGGCCGGCGTCAGCCCGGCGTCGTCGAGGGCCGCCCGCACCGCCTCCACGGCCAGTCGCAGCTCGCTGCGCCCGGAGTCCTTGGAGAACTCGGTGGCGCCGATACCGGCGATCGCGGCACGCCCGCTCATGCGGGGCCCCGAGCGGGAAGCGTGACCGTGACCGTGCCGGTCACATGTCTGCCGATGCCGTTGTCGCCGGTCACCCGCACCACGGCCGTGTCCGCGTCGACCGCCTCGACCCGGCCGGTCAGCACCATCGTGTCGCCGGGGTGGTTGGGCGCGCCAAGCCGGACGGCCACCTTGCGGAGGGCCGCCGTGGGGCCGAAGTGGTCGGTGATGTAGCGGCCGACCAGGCCGTTCGTCGTCAGGATGTTCATGAAGATGTCGGGGGAGCCCTTCTGCCGGGCCGACTCCGGGTCGTGGTGCACATCCTGGTAGTCGCGCGAGGCGATCGCCCCCGCGACGATCAGCGTCCGGGTGATCTCGATCTCCAGCGGCGGCAGTTCGTCGCCCACACGCACGCTCACACCGTCCCCCCTCGGAACACAGGCAGCACCAACTCCTCGTCGTACCGCCGGAATTCGAGCCGCACCGGCATCCCGATCCGCACCTTGTCGTACGGCACTCCGATCACGTTGCTCACCATCCGCACGCCCTCCGCGAGCTCGATCAGCCCCACCGCGTACGGGGGGTCGAACGCCGGGAAGGGGGGATGGTGCATGACGACGTACGAGTGGACCGTGCCCTCGCCGACCGCGCGGACGGTGTCCCAGTCGAGGCAGCCGCAGGCGGTGCAGCCGGGCAGCCAGGGGAAACGCAGGCTCCGGCAGTCCGTGCAGCGCTGGATCAGCAGCTCGTGCCGCTCGACGCCTGCCCAGAAGCCGGCGTTGTCGCGGTTGACGACGGGGCGGGGGCGGCGGTCCCGCGACGGGGGTTGCTGCTGCCGTGCGGGCGCGTACTTGAGGATGCGGAAGCGGTGCGTGCCGGCGAGTTCGCCGGCCGCACGGATGTCCGTGCGGGTCGTGACGAAGTACCCGGCGCCCAGTTTTGTCGTCTTCCGGTCGGAGACCGACTCGATCACCGTGTCGAAGGTGAGCTCGTCGCCGGGTCGCAGCGGCCGCAGATACTCCTGCTCGCAGTCGGTGGCGACCACCGCGGTACAGCCCGCCATGTCCAGCAGGCCGAGGAGTTCGTCGTACGCCGTCGTACGCGCCGTATGCCCGGCAAGGCCGCCCATGGTCCAGGCCTGGAGCATGGTGGGCGGGGCGATGGCGTCAGGGCCGGTGTACGCCGGGTTGGTGTCGCCGAGGGCCTCGCACCAGTGGCGGATCATGGGCAGGTTGACGGGGTCCTTGCCCCTCCCGGCGACGGTGGCGGGCATGCCTTCGTAGGCCTTGAGGCGCGCGGACAGGTCGGCGGCGTCATCCTCCACGGTCGTATCCCCTCCCGCACGTCCGGTCCTTGCCTGCCCTTGCCGGCACTTCTCGATGCTTCTCGTGCTTCCCGTGACGAGTTTCTGACTGTCCGTCAGGTAGGGCTCGGTGTCAAGGTCGGCGCACACGCCTGCGCGGCGGTGCCGAAGCACCGCCGCGCGGACGGACCTTGCTCACCCCACAGAGCACACCCCACACAGAAGCCGCGGGGGCCGGCACCGGCCCCCGCGCGTCACCACCAGAGGGGGGTGAAGTAGACGGCCGTGTTGTCGTTGCCCTGGTTGATGGCCGTGAACGCGGAGCCGTCGACCTGCGCGGTGTTGGACTGGTTCGAGGCGCCGGAGCCGACGGCCTGCTGCTGGGTGGTGGACGAGTTGCCGTTGTTGTCGTCGCCGACACCGCTGCCGACGACGCCCGCGACGGCGGTCGAGGCGCTCGATCCGTTGTCCGCGAACGAGCCGTTGTCCGCCGTCGCGACACCGGTGAAGAGAGCGGCTGCGAGCGGAAGGGCGGACAGTGCGGCCACAACGCGGGCGGTACGGATGTTTGCCATGTGTGTTTCCTCCAGAACCAAATACGCACCGGCCGGGCGGCCGAGAGCGCTGAAGTACGGCTTTCACCAGGGCAGTTGGCCGACCGCCTCGGTGCTGTGAGCACGACGTCGCGAGACCAGAGTTGCCCACCGAATCCCCGGCGAACCACCCCGGAAGCCGTGATTCGCCCTCAAGCGTGATGACAAGTCGATAAACCCCTTTCACCATGTTGCCCCCACAGGGCAGGACGGGACAGACGGATCCGACCCAAGCACCGCAACAGGCAAAAGGTTCCGCCACATATCCGGCCAACCTCCCGTCGAGCGGTGCGCCACGCCCACCCCTCTTCCCTTCTTCGAACGTACGTACGAAAATGAAGCCATGGCCACCACCCACCGGCAGGCCACGACGCTGGCCCTCGCACACGCCCTGTCAGCCGCCGAACGCGGACTGGCCGTCATCCCCCTGACCCGGACGAAACTCCCGGCCCTGCGCTCCCCGCACCGGGACGACCCCGCCGCCCCCGTGTGCCACGGCGAATGCGGCCGCTTCGGACACGGTGTGTACGACGCCTCGACCGACCCGCGCCGCATCCGCGAACTCTTTGCCGCTGCCCCCTGGGCCACCGGCTACGGCATCGCCTGCGGCCTGCCCCCGCACCACCTGATCGGCATCGACCTGGACACCAAGTCGGGCACCGACTCCTCCGCCGCTCTGCGCGAACTGGCCCTGCGCCACCTGTTCACGATCCCCGCGACGGTGGTCGTCCTGACGCCCAGCGGCGGCCGCCACCTGTGGCTGACCGGACCGCCCGACGTTGCCGTCCCCAACTCGGCCGGCCGCCTCGCCCCCGGTATCGATGTCCGGGGCGCCGGCGGCTACCTCGTCGGCCCCGGCTCCCGCACCGACCACGGCGTGTACGGCACCGCACCGGGCACCGCCCACCTGGCGCCGGCCCCGTGCCCGCCGGCCCTGTTGCGCCTCCTGCTCCCACCGCCGCGCCCGCCCCACCGCACGGCGGGTCCATCGACCGCCGGACACGGCCAGGGCCTGGTCCAGTTCGTCCTCGCGGCACACGAGGGCCAGCGCAACACCCGCCTCTTCTGGGCAGCCTGCCGCGCCTACGAGAACGGCCTGGGCCCCGAACTGGTCCCCGCCCTGATCGAGGCGGCCCGGGGAACGGGCCTGAGCGAACGGGAGGCCCGGGCGACGATCGCGTCCGCGGCACGGTTGACGCAGCAGCGGCAGTGAGGTCCGTACGGCCCTGAAACGGCCATCGGGCGGGAAATCACGGGGAACCACGGTAAGTGGAGAAACCGAGAGCCTCCGACCATTCTTGCTGGTCAGAGGCTCTCTATCACTGCGGTGGGTGTGGGATTTGAACCCACGGTGACATCGCTGCCACGACGGTTTTCAAGACCTTTTGGGGGTCGGGCGGGTTCTCCGCTCCCGCGCAGGTCAGACCTGCGAAACCGCGCCGCCACAGTCGCAGCCACGCCCGTCGTGCCCGCTACGTGCCCCAGGTGCACGATCGTGCCCGCTCAACCACCAGTCACAACGGGAACGATCACTGCGGCGACAGCAGACAGCAGGCCCCCTACAGCGAGAGCGCCATTGAACTTCTCTTTGGCCGTTGGGAACACGGAGCGGCTGACGCTCCCAACCTTGCTGCGCAGGACGATCATCTTGATCTTCTGCCACCTATGCTGACGCTTCGAGCAGCCCATCAACACGCCATAAGCGTTGTTGCGGCAGTAGGTCTGCCCGTCTCGGTTGACCGCTCCACACCAGACCGGCACCTGGAAGGCGGCATAGGCCGAGACACCGACTGACAGAGCCACGATCACCGGCAATGACCATTGCTGGCTCCAAGCAACGACCAAGGCAGCAGCCACCATGTATCCCCAGTACAGACGCACCACTTTCCCCATGAGCACGCAGAGTAGTGGCGCATATGCGCATCGCATAGACGTGAATAAGACACGCGCCAATGCGCGCCAGGCGTCGTGAGCGATCACGGAGCAGAGGGGCATCACACGGCGCTCGGGTGCCGCACAGCACGACGCCCCTGACCGTGCTTCTGGCCAGGGGCGTCACAAGTGCAGGTGTCTCAGAGCGACTTATGCACTTCGGAAGAACCAATCCCTTCTTGCCCTCCGAGCCATGCATCGGCCGCTTCGGCAACCTGGTCGTCGCGACCGGCGACCGGCCGAGCGTAGTGCCGGGTGGTGACGCTCGCGTTCGAGTGGCCGAGGCGGTGAGCAGCGGTCATCACGCCGTACCGGTCGGCGACCCAGGTGCCGTGCGAGGCCCGGAGGTCGTGCGGGGTCACGTCGGTCAGCCCGGCCGCCGACACCGCGGGGTCGAAGTACGCCTTACGCCACTGGTTGTAGCGCAGTGGTTTCCCTGCGGGCGTGGTGAACAGGAGCGCGTCATCCCCACCGGGCAGAGTCTCCAAGTGCCGGCCGAGACGCTTCGCGAGCGACGGACCGACCCGAAGGAGCCGCTTCTGGTGCGATTTCGGGGTGTCGAAGACCAAGGCACCGTTGGCTTCGGCCAGGTTCTCGTCGACCAGGACGAAGCCGCCGGATACGTCGATGTCCACCCGCCGAAGGGCGAACGCCTCACCAACCCGAAGGCCCGCGTACGCGAGAAGCGCGATCAGCAGGTCATGCGGCTTGGTGGCACTCCGCACGATTCGGGAGGCTTCAACGGGGGTGAGGATGTGCGGCTCCGTCTGCGGCATCCTGGGCAACTTCACGCCCCGGCACGGCGTCTGCGGGATCATGTCGTTGTCGACGGCCGCCCGCATGATCTGCGACAGGACCCGGTACGCCTGGCGGATACGCGAGGCACTGAGGCCCTTTTTCTTCATCCCGCCGACCCACTCAGCGATCGTGATCGGCCGCAGGCTCGACAACTCCCGGTCCCCGAGCGCCGGATTGATCAGGGAGTTGATCAGAGACCGGTACGAGGCTTGGGTCTTGTGCTTGAGCTGCGGGGAAACGGCGGCGAGCCATCGAGCCGCCCAGTCACGTACGGTCGTCTGTCCCTCGGCAGGGTCAAGCCAGCGCCCATCCTCGATCTCGATGCGCTTCTTCATCAGCCATCGGTCAGCGTCCGTCGACGTAGCGAACGTTCGATCCGCAGGCCGGAGCACGCCGTCAGGCCCCGGATACCGGGCTTGGAAGCGGCCGGACGGAAGCTTACGGACACGACCGAAGGGCCGGCGGGACCTGCGCTTGCCCGGCATCAGGCAGCCCTCCTCAGACCCGTCGGCCGTAGGACGATCGGTTGCACCGTGTTCGCAGTCACGTATGCCTCGACCGCGCTCTCAGGGATGCGGACGTGTCGGCCGACCTTCACGAAGGTGATGCGGCGTTCTTCGATGAGGCGACGAGGAAACCGCACGCCCGTGCCGAGGCGTTCGGCGACTTGCTGCACGCTGAGAAGTCGGTCCATGGTCACCAGCCCCCCTCGTCGTTGCGCAGATCTGCGGCTGCCTCGCGTGCCGTTTCGCGGTTGAGTTGAATGTCCCGGCGGATGTTGGCGGCGAGCCAGGATTCGCCGGGGGTGTGGCCGTGTCCGGCATAGGTCCAGTGGGCGAGGGTCAGCGTGGTCGCCTCGGTGTCGTCGAGGTCGGGCAGGCCGAGGACGGCGCGTTGCTGGGCGGCGCGGTAGTCGGCGCGGACCTGGCGGAGGGCGCCGAGGGTGGTGGAGTAGCGCCGGGACTTGGTGGAGAAGTGGCCGCGGAAGCCGAGCATGTGAGCCCAGTCCCGGAGCTTGCGATCCGGGTAAAGGGCATGGAGGTCGAGGCAGGCGGCGATGAGCCGGGCGGGATGGTCTGGCACACCGAGCAGGGCTAAGGCCTCTTTGTTGCCGATGCGGCGGTCGACGGTGCCGGTGGTCTCGGCGGCTTTGGTGGCGTACTTGGCGACGTAGGAGGCGACGGCCTGTTCGGTGATGTCCTCGCCGTCGCCGAAGGCGCGGATGGGCCGTACGTCGAGCTGGGTGCCCCAGCGCAGGGTTCGGGCGGGCTGGTCCCCGGCCGGGGGTACGTCGACTTCGACGCGGGCCGCGGCGGCGCGGATGGCGTCGGTGAGCAGGTCCAGGGTGGCCCAGGCCGGCGGCGGGGAGTCGGGTCCGTCGGGGCCGTCGAAGCGGATGACGGCGTGGAAGTGCACGGCCCCGCGCTTCTGGTACTCGGCGACCTTGCCGAAGGACACTCGCGACTGTTCACGGGCAGCCTTCTGGGTGAGCCCGGCCCGCTTGGCGATCTCCCGGCGGAGGTAGATCGTGAAGTAGCGCCAGAGTTCGGAGGCGTGGTTGTTCCACAGCACCGCGCCTGCGTAGTCGTACGTCTCCGGGTCGAGCGGGGCGCCCAACTCGGGTGCGTCTTCTGGGTGGCGGGTGCCGCAGGCGCAGGGCCGGTTGCCGGGGCGGTTGTGGACGGGGCCGAACGAGGGTGCGGTGAGGGTGGCGAACACGCGGGGGTGGTCGCGGATGGTGTCCGGGGTGCCCTTGTCGGGGTCGCCGACAAGGCCGGCGCGGATGAGGTGGTAGGTGTCGCCCGCGTAGGTCCAGGCGCAGGCAGGGCAGCGGGAGGCGCGGCGGTTGCCGCAGGCGATGCGGAGACGGCCGCCGGGTTCGGTGTCGGTCGAGTAGGAGTGCAGGACCTGTCCGGTGACCGCGTCGCGGGTGACCGTGGTGCCTTGCAGGTGGATCGGGTCGGAGCAGCCGCCGGTACGGCGGATCTGGTCTTGGATGCGGTCGAAGCCGGTGGACCCGGCCAGCCTCAGCACGTCGGTGAGGGTGGCCGGGTCCAGGCCCGCCATGGTGGCGGTGTCGGTCACGCGGGCACCTCCGGGGTGTCCACGGTCATGGCGTCCAGGACAGCGGCGGCTTCGGTCGCTGCGGCGGCCAGGCTGCGCAGTGCCTCGGATGTGCCCAGGGAAGCGATCAAGGCGACCGCGATGAACTCGCCTTCAGCGCGGAGGCTTACGAAGGGGTTGGCGCTGTCCGGGAAAGGGCTGACGCGGAAGCGGGTGTCCGGCTCGATGTGTGCCGACGTGGTGAGGCTCTTCACGCGATCACCGCCTCAGCCGAGGCGAGGGTGGCGCGGCGGGTGTGGCCGGTGCCCTGGCAGATGTGGCAGACGACGCGGAGCAGGACGCGGGAGCCGTCGCGGTGGCGGTCGCCGGTGGTGACGTAGACGACGGGGAAGCCGTCGCACTGGTGGCAGACCGGACGGTTCGGGACACGGGCAGGCATGATGAGTGGAGCCCTTTCGGATCGATGGGTCTGGAAGTGGTGCAGGCCGTCCGGGGCGGCGGATCTTTGGCGAGAGAGCCGCCCCGGAGGGCGTTACTTGCTGAGTGCGCGTGATGCCTTCTTGCGCTTTGAGCTGCGGCTGAGCGTGTAGCCGATGCCGCAGCTCGCCGACAGGACCGAGACGATCGACGCGGCGATGATCTGGGTGACGAAGGCGATCACCAGCAGGACCGTGATGGATCCGGCGGTGATGACGAGGGTCAGCACGATCGGGCCGGTGTAGGAGCGGGGAGCTTCCTGGACGATCACAACGCGGCGCAGGTCGGTGCCGGGCGGGATCTGCCGGTAGAGGTCGGCGGGGATGTGCCCGGCGCGAAGCTGCTCGTCAGGCAGGCGCATGGGGATCTCTCCTTGCCGTCAGGGGTTGCAGCGGTGGGTACGGGCGGCGAGTTCGGCGGCCGAGCGGTCGCGGTGCTCGGTGGAGAAGCCGCACTTCGGGGCGGTGCAGGCGGCGGTGTGCCGTGTCTGGCCACGGCCGTTGTGGAACGTGCCGACCTTGACCGGGCCGATGCGGATCACGTCGTAGAAGCGGTTCGGGCGCACGGGTGGACCTCCTTGTCTGCTAGGCGAGTTGGGCGACGATCGCTCCGGCGAGGTCTTCCGGGACCCCGAGTCGGGCGCGCATGGTGGCGGTGTCGATCTCGGTGCCGGTGCGGGTGCGGTGCTCGGCGGCGAGTTTCCGGGCGTGGTCGATCAGGGCTGGGGGCACCGCCGGTATGGAGACCGGCACGATGGCTTCAGGCAGGGCCGGGGCAGGCTCCGGTGTGGTGATCTCCGGTACCGGCTCCGGTGAGGGGGCGGGTGCCTCGGGGCGGTCGATCACCGGCGCGGGCTGGGGCTCAGGCTCCGGGGCGGGTGCGGGTGCTTGGTTGGTGGGTTGGTGGGCGAGCAGGGTGCCGCCGAGGAATGCGAGCGCGGGCCAGCCAGCGACGACGATGCGCAGCCAGGCCGGGACGTGTTCCAGGTCGAGGAGTCCGGCGGTGGCGACGTTGGCGCCGAGGGATGCGACCAGGGCGACCAGGAACCAGAACCAGGCCAGCCCGGATCGCTCGGTGCGCAGCCGCCGCCACACGGCGACAAGGAGCAGGTCGACCGAGACGGGGTAAGCCCACGCCTTCCATCCGGTCTGCCCTGCGGCTTCAGCAAGGTCGTGCAGGTGGGCGAAGGACAGCGCACCGGCGATCACGGCTTGGACCAGGACTGCGTCAACGCGGAACGGTCGGGACACGGGTCTTCACCTCCCTTCGCGGAGGTCGGGCGCGAAGCAGTCGCGCCGATCGGGGCGAGCTGACGGCCTAGTCGGTGACGGACTGCGCCGGGACCAGCGGCGGCACGGTCGGCATGGGCGGTACGACGATCTGCTCGACCGGGCGGAATGGGGCGAGGAACGGCAACTCGGGGGTGAGGTGGGCGAACTCGCGGCAAACCGCGGCAGCCTCGGCCGGGGTGGTCTCGAGGGTGCGGATGCGGGACCAGTAGCCGGAGGCATCACCGGCCACCGCGACACCGGGACGGTCCGCCCGGATCCCGGTCACCGAGAGCACCGCGTCCGGCGCGATGTCGCCCAGGCCCATCTCCGCCGTCTGCTTGTCGTTGACCCGGTGCACCACCCGGCCGGTGAGCTGAGCGCGCAGGGCGGTCGCGCCCTTGCCCAGATCGGAGCCGAAGCGCTGCCCGCACGCTTCCAGGAAGATCCCGACCGCACGGGCCATCTGACCCAGCCGGACCAGCTGCATGACCGTGTGATCCCGCGCGGACTCATCCTTCTTGGAGGTCACGAAGAACAGCTCTGCCACCTCGTCGATCAGCACGACCAGCGGCACCGGCCGCACCTTCTCCGGCAGCTCCCACAGGTCCGAGACCCCGTACAGGGCGAGCAGGTCGAAACGGTCCTCCATCTCCCGGACCAGAGCGTCGATGAGGTGGCCGGCGCTCTCCCGGTCGGTGGCCAGCGCCGACAAGCGAGGGGCGTAGCGAGACTGCTCGACCCCGCGCTTGCAGTCGATACCGACCAGGCCGACCGGCAGCCGCGCCAGGCCCTTGATGAGGTTGCGCTGGTACATGGACTTGCCGGACTGGTTCGCGCCCAGGGTCAGGGCGTGCGGGATCTTTCGGTAGTCCCGCTCGAAGACCGTGCCGTCCTCCCGCATCGCCACCGGGACGACCAGGTCACGGGCGACGGCCCGGCGCGGCATCCTGACCCTGGCCAGAACGTCGTAGCCCGTCATACGCAGCTCGACGTGGCCCGGCCGGGTCTCCACCACGGTCACCGAGTGCACACCCCAGGCGTGCCGGAGGCGTTCAGAGGAGGCGACGATGTCGGCGGGCTCCAGACCGGCGGGAAGCCGGAGGGAGACCCGCAGCCCGGTCGAGGTCGGGCGGACTCGGCGCACTCGGGGCGGTACCGGCCGCACCTCGCGACGGGCCACATTGCGGGTCATGAAGGCCCGCAGTCGGGACGGCTGCACCGTCAGCCCGCACACGTCCATGGTCGAGCCGTACGTCCAGGTGAACCGGCCCCAGGTGACGGGCAGGCCGACCAGCGACCAGTACACGCGCGGGGCACGCTCCTTGGCGACGTACAGCCCACCGGCTCCGGCCGCAGTCCCTCCCAGCTCCAGCCAGGTGACCAGGTCCGTCATGGTCAGGCCCCCAGCGGCGTGATCGCGACCGCGCGGAACGAGATCCCGTGCCGCTTCTGCCCGTTGAACTCGTTCTCCCAGTCACGGGCCTTCAGTCCGGTCACGGCTACCGGCATGCCCGGCGCCAGGCTGGCCGGGACACCCGTCTCAGGAACGGTGACCTGGTAGAGGTTGCCCTCACCCTCGTCCGAGACCAGCAGGCCGACGGTCGACAGCGGAGCCTCGGTCTCACGGTCGATGGCACGCTCACCGGTCCGCTTGTTGGCCATCTTCGGTTCCGGCGCGGTCGCCACGAACACCACGGCGGTGGAAAGGTCGATCTTGAAGGACGGCATCAGTACTCCCTGCGTTGACGTCAGAACAGCCCGAAAGGGCCTTTCGGTGTTCGCTGTCCTAGGACTGCGAGCAACTAAGAGAGATAGTGCACCGCAGTCCTAGGACTGTCAACAGTCCTAGGACTATGTTTCACTAGACCTCGTCGAGAGGGGTTCGAGATGGCGCCCAAGTGGCGAGAGCTGGCAGACAAGCTGGCTGAGCAGATCAAGAGGGGTGACTACGCACCCGGCCAGCAGCTGCCGCACATCAGAGAGCTTGTCGAGGCTGGCGCGGGCTCCAAGGCCACCGTTCATGCCGCCTACAAAGCACTGGAAGCCGAAGGCCTGGTCACCTCGTCGCGCGGCCACGGCACAGTCGTGCGTCAGCAAGTTCCCCTCAAGCGCTTGGGTATCGCCCGGTACGACAAGGCCAAGTGGCGCGACGGTGACGAGGTCGCCTTCATCGCGGACCGTGTGGCTTCCGGCCGGGGATACCGCCGGAACGAGCAGACCCAGACGGTTACCCGTGTCGTAGCGCCGCCGGAGGTGGCAGCCGCACACGGACTGCCGGAAGGCGCCGAGGTCTACGCCCGCGCGCGGCTGGTCAAGGAAGGCGATCAGCCGACCCACACGCTGACCAGCTACTACCGGCCCGAACACGTTGAAGGCACGCGACTGGTGGACCCTACGCCAGGGCCCGCCGGCCGAGGCGGCGGATTTCGCGTGCTGTACGACGCGGGTTACGAGATCGATCACATGAAGGAGCGACTGTTTGCCCGTGCCGCCACACCGGACGAGGTGAAGCTTCTTCAGCTACCGTCGGGCGAACCGGTCGTCGAGCTGCATCGGACGACCTATACGGCCTCAGGCACTGTCGTGGAATTCGCCATCGGGGTACACGCGGCATCGCGCTTCGCGTGGGAGTACGACTTCAAGGTGCCCGACTCGGCGAAGGACAGGAAGGGTCAGCAGTGATCTCGACACAGGATTGGGCAGATGCTCGGCGCGTGTGGGACTACCACCAGATGGGCCACTCACCCCGGCCGTGCTCGGTTGCGATCGGGCTTGGCAGCCACGACCTTGGGGTGGCCGACACGGCAGTAGACCTGTACAAGCGCGGCATGGCTCCCCTGCTCCTGTTCACCGGCGCCACCAGCCCCACGACACGGGAACGCATGCCCCGCGGTGAGGCTGTCCACTACCAAGAGCGGGCGATTGAGCTGGGTGTCCCCAGTACGGCCGTTCTCGTGGAGCCGCGAGCCCGCAACACGGGCGAGAACATCCGCTTCTCGCGAGAGCTGTTGGAAGAGGCTGGCATTGAGGTGTCCTCGGTGCTCCTGATCAGCAAGCCGTACGAGGAGCGGCGAGCGTACGCCACGGCTCGCAAGCTCTGGGCCGAAGTCGAGGTCATCAGCGCTTCCACTCCGATGACACTCGATCAGTACGTCGACTCCATCGGCAATGCCCGCCTAGTGATCGACATGCTGGTTGGCGCGCTTCAGCGACTGATGATCTACCCGGAGCAAGGGTTCATGATCAGCCAACCGGTCCCGGCCGACGTGTCCGAGGCGTACGAGCGACTATGCCAAGCCGGATACACGAGCCGACTCCTGGCCACCGACGCGCCTTCGGCTTGACCGAGGCGAGTGCTGTTACAGGTTTCTCTACCTCATCAAGGCACCCGGCTGCGCTCCGCTCCGCCGGGCGCGCTTCCCGGCTCTGGCTGCGCCCGCGCTCCTGCCTTCGGCCCGCTCGGCGCTGCCGCCGCCGACGCGCGCCCACATGTGGATAGGGCCGGAGGCCATGAGTCGATCACCGCATAGCGCGGCAACGCTCAAAGCAGTGCCTCCGGCGGGGGCGCTCAGGCTCCGAGATGGCGGGGGCGCCGTTCGCGAGTGCCGGCCGAGTTGTGGCGTGGGCGGGGAGCTCCCATCCCGTCTGCCATCGACCCAGGCAGAGCCGAGCAGACGCGGCCCATGGCGTCCAGGTCGTTCGTACAGTGGCGCGCTCCACCTGGACGCCATGAACCACGCCCGCTCCACGGTGTGTGGGTCGACGGCAGACGGGATGGGAGCTGGGGTGGAGTGGGGGTGAGGGTGGAGCCTCAGCCAAGCTTGCCGAAGCTCCCAAGAACTAGGAGGCAGAAGACCAGGAGAGCGCCGATGGAGATCAACCCGCGCTTGACGTAGAGGCGACGTTCCTCGGCCCTACGGTCCTCCCGGTACTGATGCAGCCCCTGAGTCACTGCCCGCGCCATCTCATCTTCGTTCATCGTGCCCCCTCACTCTCGTGCCCCTCACGTGCCCGATCTGTCGGGAACTCACGGGGAATCCCAGCGTTCTGCGGTACCTGAACGTGAGCGAGCCCCCGACCTCAATCCCAGGTCAGGGGCCACTCATCTACGCGGTGGGTGTGGGATTTGAACCCACGGTGACTCGCGCCACGACGGTTTTCAAGACCGTTCCCTTAGGCCGCTCGGGCAACCCACCCCGCGCCGCCGATCACGGGCGGCGCGGGACAAGAGTAACCGGTTGGCACGCGCGCCGTGCGGGTCAGTTGTCGCCGACTCGGGAGCCCAGGGTGAGTTCGACGGTGTTGGTCCTGCCGTCGCGCTCGTAGGTGATCGTGACCTTGTCGCCGGGCTTGTGGGTCCAGATCTCGCCGATCAGGGTGGGGCCGCTGTCGATCACCGTGTCGTCGAGCTTCGTGATGACGTCGCCGGGCCTCAGGCCCGCCTCGTCCGCGGGGCCGCCCGCCTCGACGGGGTCGGAGCCGCCGGCGCCCGTGTCGGTGATCTTCGCGCCGTCGCCCGAGTCCTCCAGGGAGACGGACGCGCCGATCTTCGCGTACACCGGCTTGCCGTTCTTGATCAGCTCCTGGGCGACGTACTCGGCCTGGTTGATGGGGATGGCGAAGCCCAGGCCGATGGAGCCGGACTGGCCGGTGCCGAACCCGCCGTTGCTGCTGGACTGGATCGCGGAGTTGATGCCGATGACATTGCCCTGCGCGTCCAGCAGCGGGCCGCCGGAGTTGCCGGGGTTGATCGAGGCGTCGGTCTGCAGCGCGCTCATGTACGACGCCTGGCTGCCGGTGCCGTCGCTGGAGGCCACAGGGCGGTTCTTGGCGCTGATGATGCCCGTGGTCACCGTGTTGGACAGGCCGAAGGGGGCGCCGATGGCGATCGTCGAGTCGCCGACGGCCACCTTGTCGGAGTCGCCCAGGGTGAGCGGCTTGAGGCCCGAGGGGGCGTCCTCGAGCTTGATGACCGCCACGTCGTAGCCCTGTGCGTTGCCGACGACCTGGGCGTCGTACTTCTTGCCGTTCGCGAAGGTGGCCGTGAGCTTGCCGCCGTCGACCGCGTCCGCCACCACGTGGTTGTTGGTGACGATGTGGCCCTCGGTGTCGAAGACGAAGCCGGTGCCCGTGCCGCCCTCGCCGCTGCTGCTCTCGGCTTCTATGGTGACCGTGCTCGGCAGCGCCTTCGCGGTCACGGCCGCGACCGTACCGGCGTCCCGCTTGAGGTCGCCGCCACTGTCGGACGCGGAGACGGTGGTGGAGCTGGTGTCGTCCTCGTTCTTGGCGAGCGTGTAGCCGAGTCCGCCGCCCAGACCGCCCGCGACCAGCGCGGCCACCAGGACCGCGGCGAGCAGACCGCCGCGCCTGCGGTCGGGCTTCGGTGCGGGCTGCTGGTACGAGGACCCCCAGCCGGAGCCGTCACCCGCCCCGCCGCTGCCGGCGGCGTACGCCGGGGTGGGCGGCGGCGGGGGCGGCCAGCCACCCTCGGGTGCGGAGCCGGAGGCCGCGGTCCGGGGTGCGGGTTCGAGGAGCCGCCCTCGGGGGTCGCCGACGCGTAGGCGGGCGCCCCTTGGGCAGGGGCGCCGGGAGCCGGGGCCCAGGCGCCGGCGGTGCGGCCGGGATCGGGGTCGTCGGCGCGTCGGCGGCGGGCGGGGCCGGCTGCGGGGAGGCTGCGGGGGTGTCCACCGGCACGGGGGTGCAGACGGGGCCGGGGGTACCGCAGTGCCCTCGTTCTCGGTGCTCACAGCTTTTCTCCTCGGTCCACGGCTGTTGTTCTGGCTATGCAGCTGTGCATGTGCTCGCTTGTGCTTTTGTATGCCGTCAGCTTTTCCCACAGGCTGTCAGGGCACCATAAGCGGTCGCTGTGGATGTTCGATTCTCCTTTATATAGAACCTCTCCGACTAAAGGGATGTCTTCCCACCGCCGGGGGGACGCCTCCGAGCCGACGGCCACCCCTTCCCGGTGGCACCATGACGCGGTGACCCACGCACGACAGCACCGGATCCAGGTCGTCGCCCACCGTGGTGCCTCCGAGGACGCCCCCGAGCACACCCTGGCCGCGTACAAGAAGGCGATCGAGGACGGGGCGGACGCCCTCGAGTGCGATGTCCGCCTGACCGCGGACGGCCATCTCGTCTGCGTCCACGACCGCCGCGTCGACCGTACGTCCAACGGTCGCGGCGCGGTCTCCGCGCTGGAGCTCGCCGACCTCACCGCTCTGGACTTCGGTTCCTGGAAGCACCGCGGCTCCCCGCGTCACCGGGACGAGGAGCCCGACTGGGAGCACCGTCCGGAGGACCCGGCCGAGACCTCCGTCCTCACCCTGGAGCGGCTGCTGGAGCTTGTCGCCGACGCCGGGCGGCAGGTGGAACTGGCCATCGAGACGAAGCACCCCACGCGCTGGGCGGGGCAGGTCGAGGAACGGCTGCTGCTGCTCCTGAAGCGGTTCGGGCTCGACGCCCCGGCAGCCCCCGAGAAGTCGCAGGTACGGGTCATGAGCTTCTCCGCGCGCTCGCTGCACCGCGTCCGGGCGGCCTCGCCGACGCTGCCGACGGTCTATCTGATGCAGTTCGTCTCGCCCCGGCTGCGCGACGGACGGCTCCCCGCGGGTGTCCGAATCGCGGGCCCCTCGATCCGGATCGTGCGCAATCACCCGACGTACATCGAGCGCCTGAAGCGGGCCGGCCACCAGGTGCACGTGTGGACCGTGAACGAGCCCGGGGACGTGGATCTCTGCCTCGGCCTGGGCGTTGACGCCATCATCACCAACCGCCCCCGCACGGTACTGGGGTGGCTGGGTCGCTGACCCATGAAACCAACCTTGACCCGATCGTTCACCTGCACCATTCTCCCGTCTCGGCCATACCGTCGAAATCCAGCCACACACCGACCGGCTCATCACGGGGAGTGCACCGGCGCGTTCGGTCCGTGTTCGATCGTTGCGAATGCGTCACCGGAGGTGGATTGGCCGGTTTCCGGTACAGGCCATTGGGGCATCCACACCGTGGCGTGGGGCGAAGGAGGTCTCGGGGGTGGCGTTGGTGGTGGCACAGGAGGTGCCCACGTCGTCGAGCATGGCCGTACCCCATGGCCCTGCGGGCGTGGGGGAAGCAAGGCACCGGATGCGTGATCAGCTGCGCAGGGGTGGCGTTGCGGAATCGGTCATCGACGATGCCGTACTGATCCTTTCCGAACTTTTGAGCAACGCGTGCAAACACGGCCGACCACTGGGCGACGCCCTGGCCGGTGACGGCGACGTCCGGGCCGCATGGCGCGTGGACCCGGGGGGCCGGCTGGTCGTCGAGGTGACGGACGGCGGCGGACCGACGCGGCCGGCCCCGGCGACCCCTTCGGTCACCGCACACGGGGGCCGCGGGCTGAACATCATCACGGCACTGGCCGACGACTGGGGCGTCCGGGACGACACCCGGGGCGAGGTCACGGTGTGGGTCGTGGTCCACGACGACGTACACGATCCCGACGCGGCGCACCGACGCGACGACTTCGCTACGCGTGTCACGGCCCCGTCGGTGTCGTCCATACCGGACCTGGACTTCGCGGACGCGTTCGACGACCTGGACTGAACGCCCCGTCGACGGGGGCGACCCGGGCAGCACCTCGCACCGGGCACCCGCCGACAGCTCCCGTTGTCCACAACGCCGCCGTCATCCACAGGTTCCCGTCACCCCGCGTACGAACGGCTAGGCTCCCGCCCGTACGAGACGAGCCGTAACCGGGAGACACCCACCATGGCCAAGAAGCGACCCCAGACGAAGGCCACGCGCCCGCAGCTCACGGACGGAGAGATCCCGGTCGTCGGCGCCCGTGAGCCCTGCCCCTGCGGCAGCGGACGCCGGTACAAGGCCTGCCACGGCAGGGCCGCCGCACAGGCCGCGACCGAGCTGGTGCACCGCCCGTTCGAGGGCCTGCCCGGCGAGTGCGACTGGGTGGCCCTGCGCGAGCTGGTCCCGGCGGCCACGGCCGAGCTGACCCTGAAGAGCGGCCTCCCCGAGGGCGTCCCGTCGGTCACGCTGGCCACCGTTCTGCCGATGGCCTGGCCCGCCCTGCGTCGCGACGACGGCTCGGTCCTGCTCGGCCTGCAGAACGACACGGCGTCCGGTGACATCAGCCGTGATCTCGCCGACACCCTGCAGCGCGCCCTGGAGGCCGAGCCGGGCACGCCGGTGCAGGGCCGCCGCGCCCCGGCCGAGGGCCCGCGACTGCAGGACCTGCTCGACCCGAAGGGCGCCTTCGAGCCGGTCGTGCACCCGGGCTTCGAGTTCTGGGTCCCGGACCCGGAGAACGCCACGCCGGAGGTGACCGCCTCCCTGGAGCGGGCCAACGCCGCCGCCATCCCGACGGTGAAGCTCCAGGGCGTCGACGCCGCCTACTGGTGCGAGACCCCGGAGAAGAACCACCTTCGCTGGGTCATGCCGCACCCGGAGGAGCAGCTTCTGGACGCCCTCGCTCGACTGCACGCGGCCGGCCGGTCGAACCTCGGGGAGGGCACCCGGCTCGTCGGCTCCTTCCGGGCGCACGGTCTCACCGTCCCGGTCTGGGACCTGCCGAGCGGTGTCACCGCCGAGGCCATCGAGAAGCCGGCGGTCGAGTTCGCCGAGCGTCTCGCCGCCGCCCTGGCCACGGACGCGCCGCTCACGGCGGACGAGCGCCGCGCGCGCGGCGGTCTGACCAACCGACAGGTCACTCTCAGCTGACGCACAGCGAAGTCACCGGGTTCGGCTGACCGGTCGGTCAGCCGAACCACCCGGCGAAACGGCGCATCGGCCCACAACTCCCGTTTCCAACAGGCCAGTCGGTGTCCGGATTGCCGAGGAAAACCGGAGATCGAATTTGCGAACAGCCGATCTCTTGTTACCGTTCCAGTAGCCCGGTTGCTGGTGCATCCCCCGTCGCCAGCAACCGGGTCCTTCTATGTGCGGCGTCGCTCACGGAACGCCGCCACGTGTCAACTGCCCGTAGGCGCACTGAAGTTGCTGCCCGAGCGCAGCAGCAGCGGACCCCGTCCGCCGCGCGCCGCGTACTCCGCGACCGCCGAGTAGTCCCCGGGATCCCCCTGCGTCCGCTCGCGGGGCGTCTCGCAGCTGGCCGGCTCGTCCTCCGCGCCCACCGCGCACCGCATCTGCACCGTGCGGTCACCCGGCCCCATCAGGCTCAGTACGGCGTCCAGGGCGTCGCCGGTCGCATTGCGGTAGTAGGTACGCGCCCAGGTCTGTTCGCCCTGTGTCAGGACACAGGTCTGCGCCTCGATGCCGTCGGGGGAGGCGAGTTCGGGGCCGCAGCGGGCGGCGGTCGCCAGGCCCAGGCCGAGCAGGAACGGGGAGCGCCTCGGCGCGGGCCGGTCGGCGGACGCCGCCGCGCCCTCACCGACGGCGGCGGCGTCATCGTGAGGAGCACCGGTGTCAGGGCGGGAACCCGCAGTGCCGTCGCGGGAACCCACGGTGCCAAAACCTTTGGCGTCGCCGCGCGGGGACAGCCGTACGGTCAGGGGGTCCGGTTCGCCCACGGGGCCCGCGGACGCCACGGCCAGTGGCAGCGCGACCGCGCACGCCACGACGCCCGCGAGGGCGAGCAGGCGGACATTCATGAAGGGACGATAACGAGCCGGCCGGCGCACCCGGTTCCGTGCGCGCCCGACACCCCTAGAACTCGGGCGCGCTCACACCCGTACGAGTGAGAGCCTCGACCACCGCGTCCACCACGGCCTCCACGTCGGGCACCCAGGGAGCGGCCGAGCCGGGCAGCGGAGCCCGCTCCCAGCGAATCTGACCCTGGCCGGTCTCGGACGGGGGCAGCGCGAGATAGCCGCCCTCACTGTGAAAGCGCAGCGAACCGGGGACGAAGTCCTTGGCGTAAAGCAGTTCGCCCAACTGCTCCATGGAGTACGGCCGGACGAGCAGCGCCCAGCGTGTGCGGGAGGCGAGGACCGGACCGAGGCGCATTCCCTTGTGGTCCAGCACGTCGAGGGCGCGGGCCGCAGCGGGGGCGGGGAGACTGACCGCGCAGGGGGCCCGGCCGCCGGTGGCGAGGATGATCGGCGCCGTGGGCCGGTTGGTCCACCACCAGCGCACCATGCGCTCGTCGGTGGTGGCCGCGAGCAGGCCGGGGTCGAAGGGGTGTGCTCCGGGCACCGTGCACTCGGGGTCGGGGCAGCCGCAGCGGGCCCGTCCCTGCGGGTCCGCCGTGACGCCCGGGAGTACCGGCCACTTCCATTCCGTCGCGAAGGTCAGGGCCGCGCTGAGCACCTCAGGCCTCCCGTTGTTCCGCCTGGACAGGAGCCTGCGTCGCCTTCCGAGGATCTCGCGCATGAGCGCTCGTTCCTTTCCGTTGCACGCCTGGCAACACCGTGGACCACATCACACCATGTGTCGATCACTTCACTGTGCGTACCTGTTGGCGCATCACACCCGTGCTCTTCAAACACGGGGAACCCCTATGGGCCGAGCGTTGGCTGCGTCCGCGTCCATACTGCGTCTGTCAAAAGCATGGCGTGGCGTGGGGTGGCGAAGTGTGGCGTTTGCCGTCCCGAGTATTTCTCTCCGCCGCCGCCACGGGAGGATGGGGCTCGGTCGTCGGTGGTTAAGACGCCCGGGTCCGTCGCCAGGTTCCGGGTGGCCCCCAACCACCCCTGGCCTTCTCCGAGTACGTACCCATCACGACCGCTGTGACGCTCCGTCGAGCAAGCCCAGTCGACCGCAATAGGCCCTTACCCGAGGCAGTTTTCAGCCAACTTCCGCTTTTCGCAAGAGTTCCCAGGAGATCCATCCCAAGACCACGGCAGCCCCACGGACACCAGGAATCCCAGCAGGACAATGCTGGACATCTCCTCACGAGTGCGTGTACATGTGGAGACACTGCTAGCGGCGCAGAATGACATGGGGGTTCGCGATGCTTTTGCGCAAAACGCACCGGTCGGAAAGCCGGACGCCATGAACGCCCCGCACCCTTCGAAAGTGGCCGGAATCGATTCAACGGTTCCGGCGCCCGCACACACTGTCGCCCCCTCCGCCTCCACCACGTCCGCCGTCACCACCGGCCCGGGAGCCCTTCTCCAGGACCGGCTCGCCGGCTGGGTCTCGGACCTCACGACCCTCCACGAACTCACCGAACGCCTGGCCCGCACGGACGCACTGCCCGCAGCGCTCCAGGAACTGCTGCGCGCCGGAGCCGCCCTGGTGGGCGCCTCGCGCGGGCTTGTCGTTCTGGAACCGGCCGACGGACTCGGCCCCCACACGACCCTCGGGCTCGGCCTCGGCCAGGCCGACCTCGGTCACCTCGAGACCGTGCCGCGCGCCTCGATGCCGTACGGCGAACTGCTCGACACGCCGCCCGGGCCGCCCACCGAGGTACGCGAGATCGTCCGGCCCGACCTGTTCGCCGAGGACGGGCTCGACCCCCGCCACCGCGAGGTGGCCGCCCGCCTCGGCTACGCCGCCAGCTACGCACTCCCCCTGTCCGCCGAAACCGCCGGTCGGGTCGGCGCCGCCATGTGGGTCTACGACGAGCCCGCCGAACCGGTCGAGCGGCAACGGCACCTCGTCGGCCTGTACACCCGCTACGCAGCCGAACACCTCGCGCGGCTCCTCGAAGTCGAGCGCACGCGCGCGTGCATGGCGACGATCTCCGAGGAACTGCTCCCCTCCCGGCTGCCCCGCATCTCCGGCGTCCAGCTCGCCGCCCGGCACCACACCGGCCCGCGCGGCGGCGGCGACTGGTACGACGCGCTGCCGCTGCCCGACGCGGCCCTCAGTCTCGCCGTCGGCTCGGTCACCGGGTCGGGGCCCAGCGCCGTCGCCGCGATGGGACGGCTGCGGGCGTCGCTGCGGGCGTACGCCGTGATGGAGGGCGAGGACCCGGTCGCCGTCCTGTCCGACCTGGAGCTGCTGCTGCGGCTGACCGAGCCCGCCCGCTCGGCCACCGCGCTGTTCGCCTACTGCGAGCCCGACCTTCACAAGATCACGCTGGCCGGTGCCGGGCACACCCCGCCGCTGCTGATCGGGGAGCGGCGCACGGAGTTCGTGGAGACCTCCGTCTCGGCCCCGCTGGGCATGCTCGCCTGCTGGGAGGCGCCGAGCGTGGAGGTGCAGGCGACGGCGGGAGAGACGGTTCTGCTCTACACCGACGGGCTGCTGCAGCGCACCGGCGATCCCGTCGACCGCGCCTTCGCCCGGCTCCATGCGGCGGCGGCCGGACTCTCCCGGACCAAGCGGCGCGACCCGGAGGCGATCGTCGACCACATTCTGCGGACCGTCCTGCCGGACGGGCTGGACGCCGGGGACAGCGAGGAGGACGTCGTCCTGCTGGCGGCGCGTTTCGAGTGAGGCGGTAAGAGGTCTTTCGGCCCTGGGCCCCCTTCCGTGCGACCGTACGATGGAGGGGGTCCAGTGCCGTATCTAGGAGGATGACCGTGGCCGAAGAGCTCCCGGAGACCCCGGTGGAAGCTTCTGAGGAAGAGCCGATCAAGCAGCGGAAGAACGGCCTGTACCCGGGCGTGTCCGACGAGCTGGCGGAGAACATGAAGTCCGGCTGGGCCGACACCGAGCTGCACGACCTGCAGCCGATCGCCCAGGCCGCCGAGACCGCCGCCCGGCGTGCCGCGCTGTCCGCGCGCTTCCCCGGCGAGCGTCTGGTGATCCCCGCGGGCAACCTGAAGACCCGCTCGAACGACACCGAGTACCCCTTCCGGGCCTCGGTCGAGTACGCGTACCTCACCGGCAACCAGACCGAGGACGGCGTCCTGGTCATGGAGCCCAAGGGTGAGGGCCACCAGGCGACGATCTATCTCCTGCCCCGCTCCGACCGCGAGAACGGCGAGTTCTGGCTCTCCGGCCAGGGCGAGCTGTGGGTCGGCCGCCGGCACTCGCTCACCGAGGCGGAGCAGCTGTACGGCATCCCGGCCTCCGACGTGCGCGAGCTGGCCGACGCCCTGCGCGAGGCCACCGGCCCGGTCCGGGTCGTCCGCGGCTACGACGCCGGCATCGAGGCGGCCCTGACCGACAAGGTCACCGCCGAGCGCGACGAGGAGCTGCGGGTTTTCCTCTCCGAGATGCGGCTGGTCAAGGACGAGTTCGAGATCGGCGAGCTGCAGAAGGCCGTCGACTCCACGGCGCGTGGCTTCGAGGACGTGGTGCGGGTCCTCGACAAGGCCGAGGCGACCTCCGAGCGCTACATCGAGGGCACGTTCTTCCTCCGCGCACGCGTGGAGGGCAACGACGTCGGCTACGGCTCCATCTGCGCGGCCGGCCCGCACGCCTGCACGCTGCACTGGGTGCGCAACGACGGGCCCGTGCGCTCCGGTGATCTGCTGCTGCTGGACGCGGGTGTGGAGACGCACACGTACTACACCGCCGACGTCACGCGCACGCTGCCGGTCAACGGGCGCTTCAGCGAGATCCAGAAGAAGATCTACGACGCGGTGTACGAGGCCCAGGAGGCCGGGATCGCGGCGGTGAAGCCGGGCGCGAAGTACCGGGACTTCCATGACGCCGCACAGCGCGTGCTCGCCGAGAAGCTGGTCGAGTGGGGGCTCGTCGAAGGGCCGGTCGAGCGGGTGCTGGAGCTGGGACTGCAGCGGCGGTGGACTCTGCACGGGACCGGGCACATGCTCGGCATGGACGTCCACGACTGCGCTGCCGCGCGGACCGAGACGTATGTGGAGGGCGTCCTGGAGCCCGGGATGTGCCTGACGGTGGAGCCGGGCCTGTACTTCCAGGCCGACGACCTGACGGTGCCGGAGGAGTACCGCGGTATCGGTGTCCGCATCGAGGACGACATCCTGGTGACCGCGGACGGGAACCGGAATCTGTCGGCCGCGCTGCCTCGTCGCTCCGCCGAGATCGAGGCGTGGATGGCCTCGTTGAAGGGCTGACGTTCGGACTGACGGCCGGGTACCTACGGGGTGCCCGGCCGGAGGTCCGCTCCCCGGCCGGGTTCAGGACGCTGTCATCAGCGGGGAGTTGTCACGCCACTTGAGGATCTTGTCGAAGCTCACCACCGCCCCGCCCGGTCCCGGCTTGTTGCCGATGTGGACGTGGTCGGCGAGCTCCTCGATCAGGCACAGGCCACGGCCGTGCTCGGCGTCTGGGCGGGCGGGCACCGGACGGGCCTGGGGACGGGCGAATCCCGGACCCGAGTCGGCGACCTCGATACGGCACTTCTCGCCGTCCAGGTAGGCAGTGACCCGGTACGCCTCCGAGGTGCAGCCGTGCACGGTGTCCCCGCCGTGCTCCACGGCGTTCGCACAGGCCTCGGTGAGCGCGACGGAGAGGTCGTACGAGACGTCGGGGTCGACGCCCGCGGTCTCCATGGTGCCGAGCAGCAGGCGGCGGGCGAGCGAAACGCTTGCGGCCTCGCGCCGAAGATGGAGTGACCACCAGATGCTCATGCTCCAGCCTCCTGGCCGCGGCTCGACATACCGTTACGTATTACCGCGCGTGCCCGGGTGTAAGCGCGAAACCGACGTGATGCCGCCCATATGGTGGATGTGCCAGGGGTGGCCCTAGGTGTATGTGGGGCCTGCATACACCAGTCGGGTACCAGTCGGGCCGGTCCGGGGCATCGGGTGATCTTCCGGATGGTACGGAACCTTGCGGACCTGCCGTACGGCGGCGACACGGCCAGTGCGATGATGAGCCCGCCATGACTGCCCCCCAGCCGCGCACGGTGCGCTCCGGAACCGACCTCCGGATCCTGCGGGCCGCGGTGTTCGCCGCGGTCTGCGTCGTGCTGTCCGCGGGCGGGCACGCGCTCGCCTCCGGCGGGGTTCCGCCGTGGACGCTGGGTGCGGGATTCCTCGCGGTGCTCGTGGTCGCCGCGCCGCTCGCCGGTCGTGAGCGCTCGCTGCCCGGGATCGCGGCGCTGCTCGCGGCCGGACAGATCGCGCTGCACACACTGTTCGGGCTGGGACAGCACGGGTCGGCCCCGCTCACGGCCTCCGCCACGCCGGCGTCCGACGCCTCCCTGGTCGAACAGGCCGCGCGGCTGGTGTGCGGAACCACGGCGGCGGCGATCAGCCCGGCGCAGGCCCAGCGGATCCTCACGGACGCGGGGATCTCCCCCGGCGCGGGAGCGCAGGCCGCGCACCACCCGGCGGACGCCATGGCCACCGCCGCCGGTTCCCCGGTCGCGCTGCTGCCGTCCCTGCCGATGCTGCTCGGCCATGTCCTCGCGGCGATCGCCGCCGGCTGGCTGCTGCGCCGCGGGGACCTCGCCCTGCTGCGCCTGGCGGAACTCTCGGCGTACTCGGTCACGGAGGGGGCGCTCGTACGGTCCCTGCGCGGGGCGCTCGCGCTGGTGCGAGCCCTGTGCACCGGGCTCCCGGCGGCGCCCGAGGCCGGCCCGCGCTTCCGGCGCGCCGCCGCGCCCACCTGCCCCCAGCCCCGTACGACCGCACTCCAGCACACGGTGATCCGGCGCGGCCCGCCGTCCGCCGCGCTCGCTCTCGCCGCCTGACGCGACGCGACCGCCACTTCGTTCGGAATCCGGCCGGAGGGTGCCTGCCGCCGTCACGCGGCACACGCGCGTGCAGCCCTTGTCCAGGGTCGTCGAGCAATCAACCCGCACGCGCGCGTACCCCTCTTCACCACCACCGGATCCTCACTCGAAGTGGAGTGCTCACCGCCCATGAAGGCTTCCCGTATCGCCACCGTCGGCGCCGTCGCCGCCTCGGCCGTCGTCGTTCTGTCCTCCCCCTGCTTCGCGCACGTCTCCGTGCAGCCCGAGGGCGCGGCCGCCAAGGGCGGCTACGCGGTCGTCGACTTCAAGGTCCCCAACGAGCGCGACAACGCCTCGACCACGAAGCTCGAGATCAACTTCCCGGCCGACCACCCGCTGGCCTCCGTGATGCCGGAGCCGGTCCAGGGCTGGGACGTCAAGGTCACCAAGTCCAAGCTGGACAAGCCGATCGACTCGCACGGCCGACAGATCACCGAGGCCGTCAGCAAGGTCACCTGGACCGCCGACGGCAAGGGCATCGAGCCCGGTTTCTTCCAGAAGTTCCCGGTCTCCGTCGGCGCGCTGCCCGAGGACACCGACGAGCTGGTCTTCAAGGCCATCCAGACGTACTCCAACGACGAGGTCGTCCGCTGGATCGAGGTCCCGCAGGAGGGCCAGGAGGAGCCGGAGAACCCGGCGCCGGTGCTCGCGCTGTCCGAGGCCGAGGAGGACGGCCACAGCCACGGCTCCTCGACGGCGGAGGAGAGCTCCGAGGAGAGCACCGACGACGCCTCGGCCGCCGCCGCGAACACCGCGTCCGACACCGCCGAGCCCGTCGACAGCACCGACACCACGGCCCGTGTCCTCGCCGTCGTCGGCATCGTCGTCGGCGCGGCCGGTGTGGCGTACGGCGTGCTGGCCGGCCGTCGGCGCAGCAACGCCTGAAGCCTTCCGCTCCGTCGGTGCGCGCCGGGTCCGGACGATGCATGAGGCGTCGTCCTGCACCCCGGCGCGCACCGGAGATCTCACATCTGGGACTTTTCCATGCGCAAGAAGACGTTCACCGTGGCTGCGCTGCTCGCCGCCGCAACCCTGACCCTGTCCGCCTGCAGCAGTGGTGACGACGGCGGATCGCCCGTCACCATGGTGTCCGAGGAGGCCGGCTCCGACCGGGCCGCCACCGTCCTCGACCAGCCCTTCGAGAAGCCGGACCTGGTCCTGACCGACACCCGGGGCAAGCAGTACGACCTCCGCAAGGAGACCGCGGGCAAGCCGACGCTGATCTACTTCGGCTACACCAACTGCCCCGATGTCTGCCCCCTGACGATGAACAACATCGCCGTCGCCAAGAAGCAGCTGCCCAAGGCGGAACAGGACGAGCTGCAGGTCGTGTTCGTCACCACCGACCCGGAGCGGGACACCCCGGCCGCACTCGGCAAGTGGCTCAAGGGCATCGACCCCCAAGTCATCGGCCTGTCCGGCGACTTCGACACCATCCAGGCCGGCGCCCGCACGCTCGGCATCTCGATCGATCCGCCGAAGAAGGAGAAGGGCAAGATCGTCTCCACGCACGGCACCCAGGTCGTCGCCTTCTCCCCGAAGAACGACGCGGGTTACGTCCTCTACGGCGAGGACGCCACCGTCGACGACTACACCAAGGACCTCCCCAAGCTCGTCAAGGGGCAGACCCCGTGAGGCGTCTCGCTGTCGCGGCGGCGGTGACGGCCGGGGCGCTGGCCCTCACCGGCTGCGGCGCCGACTCCGACGACGCCGAGGGCGCCCTCTCCGTCAGCTCCGCCTACATGCCGCAACCCGTCTCAGACTCCATGGCGGCGGGCTTCCTGACGATCGCCAACTCAAGCGGCAGGGCAGCCGAGCTGACCTCGGTCACCAGCGACATCGGTGAGGTCACCGTGCACGAGACCGTCGGGCAGGCGATGCACGAGGCCCAGGAGGTCGCGGTGCCCGCACACGGTCGACTCGTCTTCAGAAGCGGCGGAAGCCACCTGATGTTCGAGAAGCTGAAGCGCAAGCCGAAGCAGGGTGAGACGGTCTCCGTCGAGCTGCACTTCGCCACGGCCGTGGTCACCGTGGACATGCCGGTGAAGTCGGCGACGTACACCCCGAAGACCGGGCACTGAGGGAGGGACCCCCTTGACGCAGACCATCGCCCCCCGCGTCCGAAGCCTGGTGCTGCTGCTCCTGGCCGCCGCCGGCCTGCTCCTCGCCGGCGCCGCACCGGCCTCCGCGCACGCCGCGCTGACCGGCAGCGACCCCCAGCAGGGGGCGGTGGTCGACAAGGCCCCGGCACAGGTCTCGCTCACCTTCTCCGAGACCGTCTCGCTCTCCGACGACTCGCTGCGCGTGCTCGACCCCAAGGGCAAGCGGGCCGACACCGGCGCGGCGAGCAACGTCAGCGGAACGACGTACGCCGTGAAACTGCACTCGGGCCTGCCCGACGGCACCTACACCGTCACCTACCAGGTGGTGTCGGCCGACAGCCATCCCGTCGCCGGCGCCTACACCTTCTCCATCGGCGCCCCCTCCTCGACCTCCGTCACGGTGTCGGACCAGACGGCGGGGGGCGGGGTCGTCGGCTGGCTGTACGGGTTCGGGCGGTATGTGTCGTACGCCGGCTTCACCGTGCTGGCCGGCGGCGCCGCCTTCGTCCTCGCCTGCTGGCCGCGCGGCTCGGGCGTACGGGCCGTGCAGCGGCTCGTCGTCTCGGGGTGGGTCGCGCTCACCGCGGCCACCCTCGGCCTGCTCCTCCTGCGCGGCTCCTACACCAGCTCCGGGAAGTTCGGCGACGTCTTCGACCTGGACCTGCTCGGGCAGGTGCTGCAGACCAAGACGGGCGCGGCCCTGGTGTCCCGGCTGCTGCTGCTCGCCGCGGCGGCGCTGTTCATCGCCGTGCTCTTCGGTGCATATGACAAACGCGAGGAGGACGAGAAGCGCGACCTGACGTTCGGACTGGCCGTCGGCGGAGGTGTCGTGGCCGCCGGGATCGCCGCGACCTGGGCGATGTCCGAGCACGCCTCGACCGGCCTCCAGGCCGGGATCGCGATGCCCGTCGACGTCGTCCACCTGCTCGCCGTGGCGGCCTGGCTCGGGGGGCTGTGTGCGCTGCTGGTCTCGCTGTACTGGGCGTCGGCGGAGGCTGCGCCGGCTGCGGGGGCCGTACGGCGGTTCTCGCAGATCGCGTTCGGCAGCGTGGTCGCGCTGGTCGCGACCGGCCTCTACCAGTCCTGGCGGCAGGTCGGCTCCTGGACGGCACTCACCGGGACCCGGTACGGACAGCTGCTGCTCGTCAAGGTCGGGCTCGTGGTGGTGCTGGTCGGCATCGCATGGCTCTCTCGGCGGTGGACCGCCCAGCTGACGGACACGGTCACCGCGACCGGCGGGAAACAGCGGGAACGCACCAAGGAACGGGTCACGGCACGTACCGCTTCCGGTGACGGCAAACGGGCGGATACCGAGGACGGCAAGCAGGCGGCCTCCGGCTCCAAGCGGACGGATGCCGCAGATCCGAAGCGTGCCGCCCAGCTCGCCCGGCAGCGGGCCGCCATGGACACCGCACGCCAGAAGCGCGTCCGGGACGCCGACCCGATCCGCCACGGCCTGCGCCGCTCGGTGCTGGCCGAGGCGGGAGTCGCGGTCGTCCTGCTCACGGTGACCACCCTGCTGACGTCCGCCGAACCGGGGCGCACGGTGGAGGAGGCCGAGGCGGCCACGTCGGCTTCGTCGTCCTCGTCCTCCGACGCCGGGGCCGTGACCCTCGACATGACCTTCGACACCGGCGGCGCGGACGGCAAGGGCGTCGTACGGCTCGACATCGACCCCGCGCGGGTCGGCGGCAACGAGATGCACGTCTATGTGCAGCGGCCCAACGGCCGCGCCTTCGACATCCCCGAGGTGAAGGTCGCCTTCACCCTGAAGTCCAAGGACATCGGACCGCTGCCCGTCGTCCCGGACCACGTCACCACCGGCCACTGGTCGGCGAACGGAGTGCAGATCCCCATGGCGGGCGAGTGGAACATCGCCGTCACCGTGCGGACCTCCGACATCGACCAGACCACCGTCTCCAAGAACGCGCAGATCGGCTGACTCCACCATGGCTGACCAGTCCATTCCTAAGGCCCGTACTCCCGAGGCGAGCCCCAAGGGGGCGGTTTCCCCGGAAGCCGCCCAGAAGGAAGGCGTCTCGCGGCGTGCGCTGCTCGGTACCGCCGGCGCCACCGGGCTCGTGCTCGGCGCGGCGGGCGGTGCCGTCGGATATGCCGCCGCGCCCGCGCAGGCGACGCCGCTCACCTCGCTGGGCGCCGATCAGGTGATGTTTCACGGGAAACATCAGCCCGGCATCACCACCGCCCTGCAGGCCCGCGGCCACCTCGTCGCCTTCGACCTGGCCGCGGGCGCGGGCCGCAAGAAGGCGGCCGCGCTGCTGCGCCGCTGGTCCCAGACGGCCCGGCGGCTGATGGCGGGCGAGCCGGCGACCCAGGACGACACGGATGTGGCACGTGATGCGGGGCCTTCGTCGCTGACCATCACCTTCGGCTTCGGGCACAGCTTCTTCGGCCGTACGGGCCTTCAGAAGCAGCGCCCGGTCGCCCTCGACCCCCTGCCCGACTTCTCCTCCGACCAGCTCGACAAGGCGCGCAGCAACGGCGACCTGTGGGTGCAGATCGGCGCCAACGACGCCCTGGTCGCCTTCCACGCCCTGCGCGCGATCCAGAAGGACGCGGGCAGCGCGGCCCGCCTCCGCTGGCAGATGAACGGCTTCAACCGCTCACCCGGCGCCACCGCCCACCCCATGACGGCACGCAACCTGATGGGCCAGATCGACGGCACACGCAATCCGAAGCCGGCCGACTCCGACTTCGACCAGCGGATCTTCGTGCCGACGTCCGGCTCGAACGACCCGGCCTGGATGGCGAACGGCTCCTACGCCGTCGTACGACGCATCCGCATGCTGCTCGACGACTGGGAACAGCTCTCTCTCAAGGAGCAGGAGAACGTCATCGGGCGCCGCAAGTCCGACGGGGCGCCGCTGTCGGGCGGCACCGAGACGACCGAGATGGACTTGGAGAAGACGGACGCCGAGGGCAACCTGGTCGTCCCGGTCAACGCGCACGCGCGGATCACCCGGCCCGACCAGAACGGCGGTGCCGCGATGCTGCGGCGCCCGTTCTCGTACCACGACGGCTTCGGCACCGACGGGGTGCCGGACGCCGGTCTGCTGTTCATCTGCTGGCAGGCGGATCCGCTGCGCGGGTTCGTGACGGTACAGCGCAAGCTGGACCGGGGGGATGCCTTGTCGCAGTTCATCCGGCACGAGGCGAGCGGGCTGTTCGCGGTGCCGGGTGGGGCGGCGGAGGGGCAGTACGTGGGGCAGGAGTTGCTGGAGGGGTGAGGGTCACCCGGTGGAGCGGCGATCGTGAGACACGTGAGCCGGTTTTCCGGGTGCCCATTAGGGTGAGGACATGCCAGCGAGCTATGCGTATCTCGGCCCCGAGGGCACCTTCACCGAAGTCGCTCTGCGCACGCTTCCGGAGGCGGCGACCCGGGAGCTGATCCCGTACGTGTCCGTGCAGTCCGCGCTCGACGCGGTGCGCGCCGGTGAGGCCGAGGCCGCGTTCGTGCCGATCGAGAACTCCGTCGAGGGCGGCATCACCACCACGCTCGACGAACTGGTCGCGGGCCAGCCGCTGATGATCTACCGCGAGGTGCTGCTGTCGATCACCTTCGCGCTGCTGGTCAGGCCGGGTACCAAGCTGTCGGACATCAAGACGGTCACCGCCCACCCGGCCGCGCAGCCGCAGGTGCGCAACTGGCTGAAGGCGAACCTGCCCGACGCGGTCTGGGAGTCGGCGGCCTCGAACGCGGACGGCGCCCGTCTGGTGCAGGAGGGCCGGTACGACGCGGCCTTCGCAGGCGAGTTCGCAGCCGCCCGGTACGGCCTCGAGGCCCTGGAGACCGGGATCCACGACGCGGAGAACGCCCAGACGCGGTTCGTGCTGGTCGGCCGCCCCGCCCGGCCCGCGGCGCCCACCGGCGCGGACAAGACGTCCGTCGTGCTGTGGCAGCGCGACGATCACCCCGGCGCGCTGCGCGATCTGCTCGGCGAGTTCGCCACCCGGGGCATCAACCTGATGCTGCTGCAGTCCCGGCCGACCGGCGCCGGCATCGGCAACTACTGCTTCTGCATCGATGCCGAGGGCCATATCTCCGACCGGCGGGTCGCCGAGGCCCTGATGGGGCTCAAGCGGATCTGCCTCCAGGTGCGCTTCCTCGGCTCGTATCCGCGCGCGGACGCGACCACGGCGGACGTACGGCCGCTGCTGCCGGGCACGTCGGACGAGGAGTTCTCGTCGGCGGCCGACTGGGTGGCTCGGTGCCAGGACGGCCGGTTCTAGCGCTCCTTCGGCCAGTCCTGTGCAGTCCCTCTTCCGGTCGGTCCTACCAGCTTATTTTCGTTATCCACAGGCGTTATCCACAGGTACGCTTCTCGACCTGGGGACAAGTCGACAGGGGAGTGCCACTCGGTCGACAAATCGGCCTGCATGCCCTCATCGCGTCCACCGGGGCGCAGGCCACCCTTCGTCCATGCTTTTCCTTCGGGCCACCCTTCGGAGCGAAGCATTTCCACTCAGAAGTGGACATAAGTGACGTTTACCCCTGGAATCCTGAGCTTCATCCATGAGTTTCGGAATGATCAACTCCGACATCCACAGATCTTCACACAGCCTGTGGATAACTCTTCGGAGGGTGTGGATTCCTGTGGACAACCGAACCCCCAAGTGCCGTACTCATCAAGGAAATCCAGTCAAGCGGCCACCCCTCTCATGCCCCGATCAAGGGAACCCAAAGATCGTTACTGACAGCACGACAATTCACTCACATCTGTATGTAAGCCGCATCTCGGAATAGTGAGTCGTGGGCCCTCACCCCGCACCGGTAGCCTTGACCGCGTGATTGACCTTCGCCTGCTCCGTGAGGACCCCGACCGTGTGCGCGCCTCCCAGCGCGCCCGTGGAGAGGACGTCGCGCTCGTCGACGCTCTCCTGTCTGCCGACGAGCGGCGCAGGTCGTCCGGCGTCCGCTTCGACGAACTGCGCGCCGAGCAGAAGGCGCTCGGCAAGCTGATCCCCAAGGCCACCGGGGACGAGAAGGCCGAGCTGCTGAAGAAGGCGAGCCAGCTCGCCGCCGACGTCAAGACGGCCGACGCCGAGCGCGACGCGGCCGACACCGAGACCCAGGAGCTCCTCCTCCGGCTGGGCAACCTCGTCCATCCAGACGTCCCCGTGGGCGGCGAGGAGGACTTCGTCACCCTGGAGACGCACGGCACGATCCGTGACTTCGGCGCCGAGGGCTTCGAGCCCAAAGACCACCTGGAGCTCGGCCAGCTGCTCGGCGCCATCGACGTCGAGCGCGGCGCGAAGGTCTCGGGCTCGCGTTTCTACTTCCTGACGGGCGTCGGCGCGCTGCTGGAGCTGGCCCTGGTGAACGCCGCGCTGGCGCAGGCCACGGCGGCCGGCTTCACGCCGATGCTGACGCCGGCGCTGGTCCGCCCGCAGGCCATGGGCGGTACGGGCTTCCTCGGCCAGGCCTCGCAGGACGTCTACCACCTCGACAGCGACGACCTGTACCTGGTCGGCACCTCCGAGGTGGCGCTCGCCGGCTACCACATGGACGAGATCCTCGACGCCGACCGCCTCCCGCTGCGCTACGCGGGCTTCTCGCCCTGCTTCCGCCGCGAGGCCGGCTCGCACGGCAAGGACACACGGGGCATCTTCCGCGTCCACCAGTTCGACAAGGTCGAGATGTTCTCCTACGTGGCCCCCGAGGACTCGCAGGCCGAGCACCAGCGCCTGCTGGAGTGGGAGAAGCAGTGGCTGACGTCGCTGGAGCTGCCGTACCGCGTCATCGACGTCGCCTCCGGTGACCTCGGCGCCTCGGCCTCGCGCAAGTTCGACTGCGAGGCGTGGATCCCGACGCAGGGCAAGTACCGCGAGCTGACCTCGACCTCGGACTGCACCGAGTTCCAGTCCCGCCGTCTGTCGATCCGGGTCCGCGAGGACAAGAAGGTGCGGCCGCTGGCCACGCTCAACGGCACACTGTGCGCCGTACCGCGCACGATCGTGGCAATCCTGGAGAACCACCAGCAGGCCGACGGCTCGGTCCGCGTGCCCGAGGTCCTGCGCCCGTATCTGGGCGGCCGGGAGGTCCTGGAGCCGGTGGCCAAGTGACCACCGGCTTCCCCTACCGCCTCATCGCCACCGACCTCGACGGAACGCTGCTGCGCTCCGACGAGTCGGTCTCGCAGCGCACCCGCGACGCGCTCGCCGCGGCCACCGCGGCGGGCGCCGCGCACATCGTCGTCACCGGCCGTGCGGTCCCGTGGACCCGGCACATCCTCGACGACCTCGGCTACCACGGGCTCGCGGTCTGCGGGCAGGGCGCGCAGGTCTACGACGCCGGCGAACACCGTCTGCTGACGTCGGTGACCCTGGACCGGCAACTGGCCGGGGTGGCCCTGGCCAAGATCGAGGCGGAGGTCGGTCCGCTGTATCTGGCGGCCAGCCGCGACGGGCTGAACGGCGAGGTGCTGGTCGGGCCCGGCTACTCGGTCACGGGCGCCCTTCCGGCCACTCCGTTCACCGATGTGTCCGATCTGTGGGCCGCCCCGCTGAACAAGATCTACATCCAGCATCCGACGCTGACGGACGACGAACTCGCCGAGGCGGCCCGCCGGGCTGCGGGCGGCTTCGTCACCGTCGCCATGGCCGGCCAGGGCATCGTCGAACTCCTCCCCCTCGGCCTCTCGAAGGCCACGGGGCTGTCACTGGCCGCCCGCCGCCTGGGCATGAAGGCCGCGGACACCATCGCCTTCGGCGACATGCCCAACGACATCCCGATGTTCGCCTGGGCGGCCCGGGGAGTGGCGATGGCCAACGCCCATGAGGAACTGAGGGCGGTGGCAGACGAGGTGACGTCCTCGAACGAGGAGGACGGCATCGCGG
Source organism: Streptomyces sp. F001 (assembly GCF_004187715.1). Classification (GTDB taxonomy): domain Bacteria; phylum Actinomycetota; class Actinomycetes; order Streptomycetales; family Streptomycetaceae; genus Streptomyces; species Streptomyces flavusporus. Next base: position 433,075 of record NZ_QZWF01000003.1, read on the forward strand.
TGGTGCTGGAGCGGTTGCTGGGTTAGCAGTTGCTGTCTAACGTGCGTAGCTGCGGGCAGCTGTGCCTCCCCCAGTGCCTTAAGGGCCTGGGGGGACCCCCAGGGCGGCACGGGTGGGCGCAGGCGGCACCTCGTAGTGCCGAGCTGCGCACCCGCCCCGCCGCCCCAGCGCAGCGCGCCTCTCAAAGAGGCGACACCTGGGAAGGCGGCCCACGCGAGCGCAACGCTCACGTGCTCGAAGCGGCCGCCCCGGGCACCCCCCGTGCGGGACGGGCTCGACGGAGCGTTGGGGCTACTCCGGAGCCCGCCGCGGGCTGCCCTGTCGGGAGCTGGACGTACTGCCGTGCATGGGCATCACCCAACTCCTCTCCCAGAACATGGCGCCGGCTCGATCCGGCGTCGTGGACACAACCACTCTGCCGGTACGACGAGTTGGGCGCCACTGATTAAGGGCGGGCCGCACGGTGGCTACCGGCGGCGCCACCTGCGCCGACGCACCTTGCTGAAGAACCACCCCGCAGGCGGCTCGTCGGAGCGCCACAGCTGCGGCTCGGGCTCCTCACGGCGCCAGCGCTCGGCAAGCATCCGGGCCCGCGCGGACGGCTCGGACGTCTCGGCGGCGCGTATGAAGTCCTCGTCCAGGACGAGGTCGTCCCAGGTCTCGGACCCGGCGCCATCCCCGGCCTCGTTCCCGGACCGACCTCGACCCTCGCCCTGCGGCGTCTGCCCTGCCATCCCGGTTCCTCCCAGCCGTACTTCCCCCGTACATTCCGCTTTGCCCAGTGTGCCCGGACAGAGGTGAAGCCCACGTCAAGGCCGAGCCGCCGGCCGTGCGGCCCCGGTCACTCCTCCCCGGCCAGGGTCAGCGACCGCAGCTTCTGGCCGGCGTACCAGGTGGCGAGCACCGTGACCGCCACCAGCAGCACCGTCGCGGTCGGCAGCCCGACGTCCGAGGTCACCAGGTCACCCTCGCCGACCCGGTGGGCCACCGCCAGCGACCACTGCTGGACGCTCAGCGTGCGCGCCCCGGCCACGAGGGAGCCGAACAGGGCCTCCCAGACCAGCGCATAGACGAGGCCGAAGACGACCGCGTGCCGGGACACCGTGCCGAGCAGCAGGAACAGGGCCGCGTAGGCGATGGAGGCGACCAGCGCGGCCACCGTGTAGGCGACGGCGATCTGCTGGCCGTTGCCGTTCAGGATCAGGCCCGCGATGAGCGTGGGCACCGCCGAGAACACCATGGTCACGGCGATCGCGACGATCAGCTTGGTGAAGATGATCGTCGGCCGTTTCACCGGCTTGGACAGCAGGTACACCACCGAGCCGTCGTCGATCTCCGGCCCGATGGCGCCCGTGCCCGCGATGACGCCGATGATCGGCACCATCGTGGCGAGCGCCAGCCCGCCGAGCAGGTCGGCGGCGGTCTGGTCGTCCGCGCCGGCGAGGCCGCGCACCACCACGGAGATGGCGATCAGCAGCAGCGGCAGCGCGCCGAGAATGAGGGCCCGGCGACGGCCGAGCAGGGCCCGGTAGGTGAGTCGGGCGACTGTGGGGTCGTACATCTTCGGCCTCCTACGCCGCGACCAGATACGAGAACACGGACTCGAGGGACTCGTCGGACGGCGAGACCGTCAGCAGACGGATGCCCTGGTCCCGGGCCACCCGCGGCAGCAGGGCGGTGAAACGGCCGAAGTCGACGGCCTGGATACGCAACGCGCCCTCCGTCAGGTCGACTTCGATGCCGGACGTCGACGGGTCGGCGATCAGCGCGGCCGCGAGGGCGCGGTCGTCGCTGGAACGCACCAGGTAACGGTGCGGCCGGTCGGTCATCAGGCGGCGGATCTTGCGGAAGTCGCCGCTGGCCGCGTGCCGTCCGGCGACGACGACCTCGATGTGCCAGGCGAGTTGCTCGACCTCTTCGAGGATGTGGGACGAGAACAGCACGGTGCGGCCCTCGTCGCCCATGCGCCGCAGCAGATCCATCAGCTGCATGCGCTGGCGCGGGTCCATGCCGTTGAACGGCTCGTCGAGCAGAAGCAGCGACGGGTCGTGGACCAGCGCGGACGCCATCTTCACGCGCTGACGCATGCCCTTGGAGTACGTGGCGATCTTGCGGTCCTGCGCGTACTCCATCTCGACGGTGGCCAGGGCCTTTTGGGCCGCGGTGGCCCCGAGGCCGTGCAACTCGGCGTTGGCGACGACGAATTCGCGGCCGGTGAGGAAGTCGTACATCGCCTCGCGCTCGGGGACGATGCCGATGTGCTTGTAGATCGACTCGTTGCGCCACACCTGCCGGCCGTCGAGGGTGACCGTGCCGGTGGACGGGGCCAGGAAGCCGCCCATCATGTTGATCAGGGTGGACTTTCCGGCGCCGTTGGGGCCCAGGAGGCCGGTGACGCCGGGGCCGATCGTCATGGTGATGTCGTTGACGGCGACCACGTTGCCGAACCAGCGGGAGACGTGGTCGATGGAGAGCGTGGTCACAGTCCGACCTTTCGGTAGCGGCGCATCAGGAGGCCGTAGCAGGCGGCGATCAGGCCGAGGGCGACGAGGACGTAGACCACGCCCTCCCCGTTCGTCGGGCCGACGCCTCCGGGAAACGCCGAAGTCGCGCCGAGGAACGCGGACTGCACGCCGTCGATGAGCGTGATCGGTGAGAAGAGGCCGATCCATGCAATGGATCCGCTGCTGTTCTGCACCTCGGCGATGGCCTGAAGGGTGGAGACCGCGCCGTAGGAGATGGTCAGGACGGCGATCACGGCCGCGATGCCGAAGCCGCGGCGCGGAGTGACCGCCGCGATGACCAGGCCGAGACCGGCGAAGAGCAGCGAGAGCAGTGCCACGGAGACGAGTCCCTGTGCGAATCCCTTGGTCTGGTCGGCGAAGTCGAGCTTGGCCAGCAGAGCGCCCACATAGAGGACGAGCAGCGGGGCGGCGGTGAGGATGAACATCGCCGAGGCCAGTGCCGCGTACTTCGCGCGGACGTAGTCGGCCGTCTCGATCGGCCGTGAGAAGTACAGCGGCACGGTCTTGAAGCGCAGGTCGCGCGAGACGGACTGGGGTGCCTGTGAGGCGACGTACAGGCTGATGACGGCCTGCATGATGATCGCGTAGCGGGTGTACTCGACGGGCAGGTCGTTCGCCTTGGTGGCGACGGCGACGGCGACCATGATGGCCGCGGGCACGCACATCACCACGAACAGCAGCATCGGCAGCACCTTGGACTTCACCGAGCGGCCGAGGCCGTAGGCGCCGCGCAGGGACTGCGAGTAGAGGGAGCGGCGGGCGTAGGAGCGGCCCAGGCGCGGGCCGTCGTATGTGCGGTAGCCGATGTTGTGGATGCGGGTCTGGTCACCCGGCGGGGACGCTACGGGGTGCTCAACTGCCATGGCCGACCGCCTCCTTCCGCTGCTCGTCGGTGTCGGTGTCGGTCGTGAAGACCTCCGAGATGTGGTGCCGGCGCTGCTCCATGCGGACCAGACCGAGACCGAGGTCGGCGACGGTGTCCCTGACCAGGTCGTAGGTCTCCTCGCCCTGCGCGGTGAGCAGCAGGACGTGTCCGGCGCCGGGCAGGCCGCTGCCGGCGTCGACGGTCACCCCGCGCGCGTGGAGCGCTTCGCGCACCGCGCGGGTGCCGTCCGGGTGTTCGTCGGTGTCGGTGACCTCGATCGCGAGGGTCGTCGTGGTCTGGGTGAAGTCCGTGGTGGAGCTGGAGCGCAGGAGCTTGCCGCCGTCGATGACGACGACGTGGTCGCAGGTGCGTTCCAGTTCGCCCAGGAGGTGGGAGGTGACCAGGACCGAGATGCCGAAGTCGGTGTGGATGCGGCGGATCAGGCCGAGCATCTCGTCGCGGCCGACCGGGTCCAGGCCGTTGGTCGGCTCGTCCAGGAAGACCAGCTGCGGGTCGTGGACCAGGGCCTGCGCGAGCTTCACGCGCTGCTTCATGCCGGTCGAGTAGCCGCCGATGGGGCGGTACCGCTCCTCGTACAGGCCGACGTGGCGCAGGGTGTCCGCGGTGCGCTCACGCGCGGCGGTGGGCGGCAGGCCGGACATGCGCGCCATGTGGACGACGAACTCGGTGGCCGAGACGTCGGGCGGCAGACAGTCGTGCTCCGGCATGTACCCCACGCGCTCGCGGATGGCGGCGCCTTTGGTGGCGACGTCGAGGCCGAGCACTTCGGCACGGCCCTCGGTGGCAGGGGACAGACCCAGCAGGATCTTGATCAGTGTGGACTTGCCGGCCCCGTTGGCTCCGACGAGTCCGGTCACACCGGGCCCGACGTCCACGGAGAGCCGGTCAAGCGCGGTCACCCTGGGGAACCGCTTGCTCAGGCTTTCGGTCGCGATCACAGTCACGTCGTAGACGGTAGTGACGCGGACCACGCCAGTCGTCAGACCGCAGAGCCGTCTTGGAGTCACTCTCGAGTAGTACGGGACCCTGAGGGTCCCCCTGAGGTCGAACGGCCACGCCTGTTGACGCAGCCTCTAACAACTGTCAGATTCGCCGATGTCTCGTGACGAGCACGTACCGCAACCGGACGACGATGTGCCGCACCTCAGGCGCTGGGCGGAGGAGAAGTGACGGTGCTGAAGGGCGCGCGGGAGCGCCGGGTGCGTACGGGCGGGGTCGAGCTGTGCGTGGCCGAGCTGGGGGACCCGGAGCAGCCGACGGTCGTGCTCGTGCACGGCTACCCGGACAGCAAGGAGGTCTGGTCCGAGGTGGCCGTCCGCCTCGCCGACCACTTCCATGTCGTGCTGTACGACGTGCGGGGCCACGGCCGGTCCACGGCGCCGCAGCCCCTGCGCGGCGGATTCACCCTGGAGAAGCTGACGGACGACTTCCTCGCCGTCGCGGACGCGGTCAGCCCGGACCGTCCGGTGCACCTCGTGGGGCACGACTGGGGCTCGGTGCAGTCCTGGGAGTTCGTCACCGTTCGGCGCACCGAGGGCCGGATCGCGTCCTTCACCTCGATGTCCGGTCCTTCGCTGGACCACTACGGCCACTGGATCCAGCGGCGCGTCAAGCGCCCGACCCCGCGCCGCGTCGGCCAGCTCCTGAGCCAGGGCGCCAAGTCCTGGTACGTGTACCTGCTGCACACGCCCGTGCTGCCCGAACTGGCCTGGCGAGGCCCCCTCGGCAAGCACTGGCCGCGCATCCTGGAACGCGTCGAGAAGTTCCCCGGCGGCGACTACCCGACCTCGTCGCTGCCCACCGACGCGGCGCACGGGGCGTGGCTGTACCGGGACAACGTACGGGCCCGGCTGCGCAGGCCCCGCCCGGACGCGTACGCGCACGCGCCCGTGCAGCTCATCACGCCCCTGAGGGACGCATTCCTGTCCGAGAAGCTCTACGACGAACTGGAACGGTGGGCTCCCCGGTTGACCCGCCGCACGCTCCCGGCCAAGCACTGGATCCCGCGCACGCGCCCCGATCAGCTGGCCGCCTGGATCGAGGAGTTCGTGCTGGCGAACGAGTCGGGCAGGCCGGTGATCGAGGCGACCGGACGGTACGCCGACCGCTTCGGCGGTCAGCTCGTCCTGGTCACGGGCGCGGGCAGCGGCATCGGGCGAGCCACGGCGTTGGCGTTCGCCCAGTCCGGCGCGCGCGTGATCGCCGTCGACCGGGACGCGGAGGGCGCGGCCCGCACGGCGGAGATGTCCCGGCGGATCGGGTCTCCGGCGGCCTGGGCGGAGACCGTCGACGTCTCCGACGAGCAGGCCATGGAGAAGCTCACGGAGAAAGTCGCGACCGAGTACGGCGTGGTGGACGTCCTGGTGAACAACGCCGGAATCGGGCTGGCCGGCCCCTTCCTCGACACCACACCGGAGGACTGGCGCAAGGTCCTCGACGTCAATCTGTGGGGCGTGATCCACGGCTGCCGGCTGTTCGGCCGGCAGATGGCCGCGCGCGGACAGGGCGGCCACATCGTCAACGTCGCCTCGGCGGCGGCGTACCAGCCCTCCAGGGCGCTGCCCGCGTACAGCACCTCCAAGGCCGCCGTGCTGATGCTGAGCGAGTGCCTGCGCGCCGAACTCGCCGGGCAGGGCATCGGCGTCACGGCGATATGCCCCGGCTTCGTCAACACCAACATCACGTCCACGGCTCGGTTCGCGGGCGTGGACGCGGAGGAGGAGAAGCGGCGCCAGAAGAGGGCCGCGCGCCTGTACGGGCTGCGGAACTACCCGCCGGAGAAGGTCGCCGACGCCATCCTGCGGGCGGTGGTCCGCAACGAGGCGGTCGTTCCGGTGACGCCCGAGGCACGCGGCGCCTATCTGCTCGCTCGGTTCATGCCTCGGGCGTTGCGGGGGATCGCGCGGGTGGAACCGCCGTTGTGAGTGGCTGTGAAGCTGAGGGCCAGTTGTCCACAGCATCGCCCATTCTCCTGTGGATAACTCCACTTGGTTGTGGATCAAACATCATGAGCAAAATCATGTGCGTGATCCACGTCTCGCCCGGCACGCTGGTGGGATGGATGAAAGACGCACCGTGAAGGTGTCGAAGTACCTCTCGAAGCATCTGCGCCACCAGCCCGAGCTGATCGGGCTCACGCTCGACGAGGGCGGCTGGGTCGAGATCGACACGCTGATCGCGGCGGCCGCCGCGCACGGCTTCCGGTTCACCCGGGAGGAACTCGACCACGTGGTCGCCACCAACGACAAGAAGCGCTTCGCGATCGAGGGCCCGCGGATCCGCGCCAGCCAGGGGCACAGCGTCGAGGTGGACCTCGGGCTGCCCCCGGCGACCCCGCCGCCGTACCTCTACCACGGCACGGTGGCCGGCAACCTGGGCGCGATCCGCGCCGACGGACTCCGGCCCATGAACCGCCACGACGTGCACCTCTCGGCCGACCGCGAGACCGCGACCCGGGTCGGCGCCCGCCGCGGCCGTCCCGTCGTGCTGTCGGTGGACGCCGGTGCGATGCACCGAGACGGCCACATCTTCAGGGTCAGCGCGAACGGGGTGTGGCTGACGCAGGCCGTCCCCCCGCAGTACCTGCACTTCCCCGAGCCGCACTGAACCGCCCTGGTCGTACCGGATGCCCGGCGACCGCACCCACAAGGAGTGGATCCCGATGATCACGCTCACCCCGCGGCTGAGCAGCCGCGTACGTCGAGCTGTTTCACGTGAAACAGCTCGGGCCGCTTAGGCTCGATGGCATGACCTTGCGCCTGAGCACCGTGATCCTCCCGTACCGCCGCTGGCACGAGGGAGGCCGTACGACATGGCAGCGCGCGGAGCAGCTCGGCTTCCACGGCGCCTTCACCTACGACCACCTGTCCTGGCGCAGCTTCCGGGACGGCCCGTGGTTCGGTGCCGTGCCGACGCTGACCGCCGCCGCAGCCGTCACCGACCGGCTGCGTCTGGGCACCCTGGTCACCTCACCGAACTTCCGCCACCCGGTGACCCTCGCCAAGGAGCTGATCTCCCTCGACGACATCTCCGGCGGGCGGATCACGCTCGGCATCGGCGCGGGCGGCACCGGCTACGACGCCACGGCCCTGGGGCAGGAGGCCTGGACCCCGCGGGAGCGTGCCGACCGGTTCGGCGAGTTCGTGCCGCTGCTGGACCGGCTGCTGACCGAGGACGCGGTGTCGTACGAGGGCGACTTCTACTCGGCGCACGAGGCACGCAACATCCCGGGCTGTGTACAGCGTCCCCGGCTGCCCTTCGCGGTGGCCGCCACCGGCCCGCGCGGGCTGCGGCTCGCGGCACGCTACGGGCAGGCGTGGGTGACCACCGGCGATCCCAAGCTGTACGAGAACGGCACCCCCGAGCAGTCGGTCCAGGCCATTCGCAGGCAGGCCGAGAAGCTCGCCGCTGCGTGCGCCGAGATCGGCCGCGACGCCTCGGCGATGGACAAGATCCTGCTCACCGGTTTCACCCCGGACCGTGGCCGGCCGTTGCAGTCCCTCGAGGCGTTCGTGGACTTCGCGGGACGGCACCAGGAACTGGGCTTCACCGAGATCGTGATCCACTGGCCCATCCCCGACTCGGACTTCGCCGCGGAGGACAAGGTCTTCGAGCAGATCGCCATGGAGGCACCGGCTCAGCTGGGTTGAGCCCGCGAAACGCAACGGCACAGGTGAGGGCGGTATCCACTCACCTGTGCGGACTCCTGCACGCCAGTGCAGGCATATGCGCGAGAATGGCGCGGTGACCTCAGCGACTCGACAGCCCGAGACCCCGGCCTCCCCCATGGTTCCGCCCCGGCTGATCGCCACCGACCTCGACGGCACGCTGCTGCGGGACGACAAGTCGGTGTCGCCGCGCACGGTCGCCGCCCTCGCGGCCGCCGAGGACGCGGGCATCGAGGTCTTCTTCGTCACCGGCCGCCCGGCCCGCTGGATGGACGTCGTCAGCGACCATGTCCATGGACATGGCCTGGCGATCTGCGGCAACGGTGCCGCGGTGGTCGACCTGCACGGCGGCCCCGGCACCCACCGGTTCGTGAAGGTCCGGGAGCTTGCACGGGAGAACGCCCTGGACGCCGTACGGCTGCTGCGCGACGCGGCCCCGGGCACGGTGTACGCCGTCGAGCAGACGTACGGCTTCTACCAGGAGCCCGCCTATCCGAAGCTGCACATGGAGACGCCGGACATGCTCGCTCCGGCCGAGCAGCTCCTGGCGCCCGACGCGCCCGGCGCCGACGAGCCGGTGCTCAAGATCCTCGCCTATCACCCCGAGATCGACCCGGACGCCTTCCTCACCCTCGCCCGGCTCGCCATCGGCGATCGCGCCAACGTCACCCGCTCCAGTCCCAGCGCCCTGCTGGAGATCAGTGGGCCTGGTGTCTCCAAGGCCAGCACACTCGCCTTGTGCTGTGCCGAGCGCGGCATCTCGCACGAGGAGGTCGTCGCCTTCGGTGACATGCCCAACGACGTCGAGATGCTCACCTGGGCGGGCCAGTCGTACGCCATGGGCAACGCGCACCCGGACGTGATTGCCGCGGCCTCGGGGCGGACGGTCGCGAACAACGAGGACGGGGTCGCGGTCGTGATCGAGCAGCTGCTGGCGGAGCGGGTGCAGTAGCCGTCCCGCACCGTCGGCATCCCCGGCGGTGCCTTCACCGGGTCACAGTTCCACACCCCGTGCAGCCAGCCACCGCACCGGATCCACCCCTGAACCCAGTTCGGGGGCAACTCGTACCTCGAAGTGCAGGTGCGGGCCGGTCGAGTTGCCGGTGGTGCCCGACTGCCCGATCCACTGCCCCGGCAGCACACGATCCCCTTGGTCGACGGCGACCGAGGCGAGATGCGCGTACTGCGTGTAGTAGCCGCCCGGATGCTCGATCACGATCTCGATCCCGAAGGCGCCCCCGCACGACACCCTCATCACCCTGCCCTCGCCGACCGCCCGCACCGGCGTACCGATCGGCACCGCGAAATCCTGCCCCGTGTGCCGGTTCGCCCATCGCGCACCACCAGTGCCGAACCCGGCGGACAGCACGTACGTCTTCAGCGGCGCGACCCAGTCGCGTGTGAAGGACAGCTTCGGCTGGTCGAGCCGCACCGCACCACGACAGGCGCCCGCCCTGGCGGAGGCGTTCGCCTGCCCCTGCAGCCGCCACCGCGCCTCTTCGAGCTTCTGCTCGATGCTCTTCTTCAGCTTGGCTAGTTCAGCGTTCCGTTTCTCCAGGTCCTGCCACGCCGCCGCGGCCCTCGCCTCGTCCGCCGCGAGCCGGGTCTCCGCGCGGCGGCTCTTGTCGATCGCGTTGTCGACGACGAGATCCGCCTTCCTCACGGCATGCTCACGCTCCATCAGTTTTTCCGGGTCGTCCGCGAGGATCATGCGCGCGGTGAGGGGAAGGTCCCCGCCGGTGCGGTACTGGGCGCGCGCAAGCCGGCCCAGGTCCTCACGCAGTACTGCGATCTCCCGCCGCTCACGGTCGAGGAGCCCTTCGAGCCGCCGGGCCCGTGCCCGCTGCACCCTCGCCTCGCGCCGCCCCTCCTCGTACTGCTGCGTGGCCACGGCCGTCTCCTCGTACAGCTGCGCCACCTCGGTGCCGACGCCGACGTTCCCGCGGCCGTCCTCCGGGCCGTGCCGGGACTCCTCGGCGGGCCGGGCCGCGAGCAAGGCGAACGCACAGAGCAGCACCGAAACAAGCAGCGGACAGCGGCGAGATGAACGCATGACAGCGATCGTGGCCCGCGCGGGCAGCCCGATCCCGTTCCAGTCGTACGCATGGCGCGCAAACGCCTACGGATGGAGCAGCGCAAATATGGCGAATGGCTACAGGATCGACGCTGCTTCGGTCAGCTCGGACTGCGCCTCCCGCGTCGCCATCGCCCGCAGCGGCCCGTCCACGGCGACCAGCTCCGCGTAGGAACCGCGCTGCACCACCCGCCCCTCGTCGAGCACGATCACTTCGTCCACGGTCTCCAGCCCGGCCAGCCGGTGTGTGATGAGCAGCGTCGTACGGCCCTCGGTGGCGGCCAGCAGATCGGCGGTGAGCGCGTCCGCCGTCGGCAGGTCGAGGTGCTCGGCGGGCTCGTCGAGGACGAGGACGGGGAAGTCCGCCAGCAGCGCCCGGGCCAGTGCGAGCCGCTGTCGCTGCCCGCCGGACAGCCGCGCTCCGTACTCACCGACCAGCGTGTCGAGCCCCTCGGGCAGTGCGTCGGCCCAGTCGAGCAGTCGGGCCCGCGTGAGCGCGTCACGCAGCTCGCCCTCGGTCGCGTCCCGCTTCGCGAGGAGCAGGTTCTCCCGCACCGAGCTGTCGAAGAGGTGCGCGTCCTGCGCGCACAGTCCGACCAGTCGCCGTACGTCGTCGCTGTCCAGGGCGTACGCGTCCACGCCGGCCAGCGTGTACGAGCCTGCGTGCGCGTCCAGGAACCGCAGCAGGACCTGCGCCAGCGTCGTCTTGCCGGCCCCGGACGGGCCGACCACCGCGATGCGGCGCCCCTTGTCGAGCGTCAGGTCGAGCCCCGCGAGTGCGTCCCGGTCCTGTCCCGCGTGCCGGGCGGCCAGGCCCTTGAGGACGAGCGGGAACGGCGACACGGGCGCCTGCCGGGGCTGCTCCGGTTCGCGTACCGGCTCGGGGGCGTCCAGCACCTCGTGGACACGCTCGGCGCTCCTGCACACCCGCTGCCGGAACTGCACGGCGAGCGGCATCCCGAGCACGGCCTCGAAGGCGGCCAGCGGGGTGAGGACGACCACGGCCAGCGTCACGCCGCTCAGCCGTGCGTCGGCGACCGCCTGGACGCCCACCAGGGCGGCTCCGGCGACGGTCAGGCCGGAGATCAGCGCGGTGAGTCCGTCGCCCAGAGCAGTGGCGGTGGCGGCGCGCGAGGCGATCCGGGTGAGTGTCGCGTCGGCCCGCCGGGTCTCGGCGGTACGGGCGGGCAGCGCCCCGGCGACGGTGAGCTCCGCGGTGCCGGTGAGCAGGTCGGCCACGCGGGTCGCGAGCACCCCTCGGGCGGGGGCCAGCCTGCGCTCCGCCCGCCGCGCCACGGCACCGGTGACCAGCGGGACGCCGGCCCCGGCCGCGAGCAGCCCGACGGCGAGCACCGCCCCGGCCTCGGGCAGCAGCCAGGCGGTGAAGCCGACGGAGGCCGCGGAGACGGCGACCGCAGCGCCGGCCGGGAGCAGCCACCGCAGCCAGTAGTCCTGCAGGGCGTCCACATCGGACACGAGCCGCGACAGCAGGTCGCCCCGTCGGGCCCGGCGCAGCCCGGCGGGCGCGAGCCGCTCCAGTCGGCGGTACACGGCGACCCGGGTGTCGGCCAGCATCCGCAGCACGGCGTCGTGCGACACGAGCCGCTCCGCGTACCGGAACACCGCCCGACCGATTCCGAAGGCCCGCGTGGCCGTCACGGCGACCATCAGATACAGCACGGGCGGGTGCTGCGAGGCCCGGGAGATGAGCCATCCGGACGTGGCCATCAGCCCGACGGCGCTGCCCAGCGCGAGGCTGCCGAGCAGGAGGGCGAGTCCGAGCCGGCCGCGCCGGGCCCCGGACATGGCCCGGACGCGGGCGAGTACGCCGCCGCTGTGCGCCGCGGGTTCGGACGCGGGCTCCTCCTGCACGGCCTCGGGTGTTGGGGTGGACTCGATCGGACGCGCCGTGGACGCCCGGGGCCCGGTTTCCCCGCGCGAGGCGAGTGCGGGTTCCTCGAGCCGCACCACCCGGTCCGCCACGTCCAGCAGCGCCGGCCGGTGCACCACCAGCAGAACGGTCCGGCCTGCCGCCAGTCGCCGCACCGCCTCGACCACCTCGGCCTCGGTCGCTCCGTCGAGCGCGGCGGTCGGTTCGTCGAGCAGCAGCACAGGCCGGTCGGCGAGGAAGGCCCGCGCCAGCGCGAGCCGCTGCCGCTGCCCGGCGGACAGCCCGGCCCCGTCCTCGCCCAGTACGGTCTCGACACCCTGGGGGAGGGCGTCCACGAACGTGAGCGCTCCCGCGTCCTGAAGCGCCTGCCGTACGGCTGCGTCGTCCGCGTCGGGACGGGCGAGCTGTACGTTCTCGGCGATCGTCCCGGCGTACAGGTGCGGCCGCTGCGGCACCCACGCGATGCGCGACCGCCACTGCTCCAGGTCGGCCTCGGTGAGATCGACTCCCCCGACCCACACCCGGCCCTCGGTCGGCCGCACAAACCCCAGCAGTACGTTCAGCAGCGTCGACTTGCCCACGCCGCTCGGCCCGACGAGCGCGACGGTCTCCCCGGGCTCGACGGTGAAGGTCGCATCGGACACGGCCTCGGCGGTGCGGCCCGGATACCGGACCGTCACGCCCTCGAAGGCCACCGCGCCCGTCGGCACGGCCCTGGTTCCCGACGCCGGTACCGGAGTCTCCAGAACCGAGAAGATCTCCTCGGCCGCGGCCAGCCCCTCGGCCGCCGCGTGGTACTGCGCGCCCACCTGCCGCAACGGCAGATACGCCTCCGGCGCGAGGATCAGGATGACCAGGCCGATGTACAGATCCATGTCGCCGTGCACGAGCCGCATGCCGATGGTCACGGCGACCAGCGCGACCGAGATCGTGGCGAGCAGCTCCAGCGCGAACGACGACAGGAACGCGATCCGCAGCGTTCGCATCGTCGCCTGCCGGTACTCGCCGGTGATACGCCGGATCGACTCGGCCTGCGCCTTGGCCCTTCCGAACACCTTCAGGGTCGGAAGCCCGGCGACCACATCCAGGAAGTGCCCGGACAACCGGGACAGCAGCCGCCACTGACGGTCCATCCGGGACTCGGTGGCCCAGCCGATCAGCATCATGAAAACGGGGATGAGCGGCAGCGTGCCGACGATGATGGCGGCGGAGACCCAGTCCTCGGTGACGATCCGGGCGAGCACCGCCACGGGAACGACCACCGCGAGCCCCAACTGCGGCAGATAGCGTGAGAAGTAGTCGTCGAGGGCGTCGACTCCGCGCGTGGCGAGGGCGACCAGCGATCCGGTGCGCTGCCCGCTCAGCCATCCCGGCCCCAGTTGGGCGGAGCGCTCCAGCAGCCGCCTCCGAAGCTCCGACTTCACCGCCGCGCTCGCCCGGTGTGCGGCGAGCTCCGTGAGCCAGGAGACCAGCGCGCGGCCACCGGCGACGGCCACCAACAGCAGCAGGGGAGTGCGCAGTTCGGCGACGGACATCCCGTGCTGGAACGCACCGACCACCGTCTCGGCGATCAGCATCGCCTGCGCGATGACCAACCCGGCACCGACGGCACCCAGGCCGACGACCGCCACCAGGAAGAACCGGGTGGCGCGGGCGTATCGGAGCAGTCGCGGGTCGATCGGTTTCACGTGAAACACACCCTCTTCTCAAGAAGCTTGAAGGGGCCTGAAGAGGCATGTTTCACATGAAACATGCCTCTCTCGGACTCAGTGTGCGGAGCCGGCGGCAGCATCCGCGGCGATGTGCTGCGTTCCGATCCGCTTGCGGAACACCCAGTAGGTCCACGACTGGTACAGCACGATGATCGGCGCGGCGATGCCCGCGCACCAGGTCATGATCTTCAGGGTGTACGGGCTCGACGAGGCGTTGGTGACCGTGAGACTCCACTCCTCATTGAGCGAAGACGGCATGACGTCGGGGAAGAGCGACAGGAAGAGCATCGCGACGGCGGCCACGATGGTGACGCCGGACAGCGCGAACGCCCAGCCCTCACGCCCGGCCTGGTTCGCCACCAGCGCCGCGACCAGGGCGGCGACCGCCACGATCATCGCGACAAGGCTCTTGCCGTCCCCGCTGTCGGCCTGGGTCCAGAGCAGGAAGACCAGGGCCAGCCCGGCCGTGAGCAGACCGACCTGGAGCGCCAGCTTCCGTGCCCGCTCCCGAATCTCCCCGACGGTCTTGAGTGCCGTGAACACCGCACCGTGGAAGGTGAACAGCGTCAGCGTCACGAGGCCACCGAGAAGCGCGTACGGGTTGAGCAGGTCCCAGAGGTTTCCGACGTACTCGAAGTTCTGGTCGATCTTCACGCCGCGAACGATGTTGCCGAAGGCCACGCCCCACAGGAACGCCGGGATGAGCGAGCACCAGAAGATCGCGTTCTCCCAGTTGCGCTGCCAGTTCTCCTCGGGTCGCTTGTGCCGGTACTCGAAGGCGACACCCCGGACGATCAAGCAGACCAGGATGAGCAGCAATGGCAGGTAGAAGCCCGAGAAGAGCGTGGCGTACCACTCCGGAAAGGCGGCGAAGGTCGCGCCGCCGGCCGAGATCAACCACACCTCGTTGCCGTCCCAGACCGGGCCGATCGTGTTGATCAGCACCCGCTTCTCGGGCCGGTTGCGGGCGAGCAGCTTGGTGAGGACGCCGACCCCGAAGTCGAAGCCCTCGAGGAAGAAGTAGCCGATCCACAGGACGGCGATCAGGACGAACCAGACGTCGTGCAGTTCCATGACTGTGCAGCTCCCTCGGCCTAGTAAGAGAAGGCCATCGGCTTGTCGGCGTCACGGGAGTCGCCGCCGATCTTCGTGGGCGGGTTGAGGTCGGCCTCGGTCAGTTCGGGCGGGCCGGCCTTGACGTACTTCGCGAGCAGCTTGACCTCGATCACGGCGAGGATCGCGTAGAGCGTCGTGAAGACGATCATCGAGGTGAGCACTTCGCCCGTGGAGACACCCGGGGAGACCGCGTCGCGGGTCTGGAACAGGCCGTAGACGACCCACGGCTGACGGCCCATCTCGGTGAAGATCCAGCCCCAGGCGTTGGCGATCAGCGGAAACGCCATCGTCCAGAGCGCGAGCAGCCAGTACAGCCGGCTGAGCCTCGACCCTAGTGGCTTCCTCAGCAGCACCAGATGCGGCATCTCGTCCTCCCCGGTCCGCAGGGCAGCCGGCAGCAGGAACTTCTTCCGCGTGAGCCACAGCCCCAGCAGGCCCAGGGAGAGGGACGCCATGCCGAAGCCGATCATCCACCGGAAGCCCCAGTAGGCGACGGGGACGATGGGCTTGTAGTCACCCGGCCCGAACTTCTCCTGCAGGGCCTTGTTGGTGTCGTGGATGCCGGGCACATACGACTCGAAGTCGCTGTGGGCCAGGAAGGACAGCAGCCCGGGTATCTCCAGGGCGACCTTGTTGTGCCCCTTGTCGACGTCCCCGTACGCGAAGACGGAGAACGGCGCCGGGCTCTCGCCCTCCCACAGGGCCTCGGCGGCGGCCATCTTCATCGGCTGCTGCTCGTACATGACCTTGCCGAGGGTGTCCCCGCTGACCGCGGTGAACAGACCGCCGACCGCCAGGGTGACCAGGCCGAGCCGGAGCGACGTCCGCATCACCGGGATGTGCTTCTTGCGCATCAGGTGGAAGGCGGCGATGCCCACCATGAAGGCGCCACCCGTCAGGAAGGCGGCCGAGAAGCTGTGGAAGACCTGGTTGAGTGTCGTGTTCTGGGTGAGGACCAGCCAGAAGTCGGTGAGCTCGGCGCGGCCCTTCTCCTCGTTGATCCGGTAGCCGACCGGGTGCTGCATCCAGGAGTTCGCCGCGAGGATGAAGTACGCCGACAGAAGCGTGCCGATCGAGACCATCCAGATGCAGGCCAGGTGGATCTTCTTCGGCAGCTTGTCCCAGCCGAAGATCCACAGCCCGATGAAGGTGGACTCGAAGAAGAAGGCGATCAGGGCCTCGAAGGCGAGGGGAGCACCGAAGACATCGCCGACGAAGCGCGAGTAGGCGGACCAGTTCATGCCGAACTGGAACTCCTGCACGATGCCGGTGACGACACCCATCGCGATGTTGATCAGGAAGAGCTTGCCCCAGAACTTGGTCGCCTTGAGGTACTTCTCCTTCTCCGTACGCACCCACGCGGTCTGCAGGCCGGCCGTGAGGGCAGCGAGCGAGATCGTCAGGGGGACGAACAGGAAGTGGTAGACGGTGGTGATGCCGAACTGCCAGCGCGCCAGCGTCTCCGGCGCCAAAGCCAAGTCCACGTCGTCTCTCCTTACGTCGCCGTGGGGGCGCTTGTGAACGCGTTCACATTCACAAGCAATTATGGCGCACTGGCTTTCGATGCCTCGAAGGGGGGTCCCCCACGGGCCTACGCCGGGCTCGCGAAGCGGCGAGAGCCACCTCGCGAGCCCGTTCCACGCCGTCGGCGACCGCCTAGAACTCCTTGCGGAACCCTTCCGCCACCTTCAGGAGAATGTCGTTCGCCTCGGTCTCCCCGACCGTCACCCGCACACCCTCGCCGGGAAACGGCCGTACGACCACACCTGCCGCCTCACACGCCTCCGTGAAGGCGACCGCGCGCTCCCCCAGCGGCAGCCACACGAAGTTGGCCTGGGACTCGGGCAGCGTCCAGCCCTGGCCGCGCAGCCCGTCGACCACGCGGTTGCGCTCGCCGACCAGCGAACCGACCCGTCCGAACAGCTCGTCCTCGGCGCGCAGCGAGGCGATCGCCGCCTCCTGGGCAATCCGGCTCACCCCGAACGGCACGGCCGTCTTGCGCAGCGCAGCCGCGACCGGCTCGTGGGCGATGGCGAAGCCGACGCGCAGGCCGGCCAGCCCGTACGCCTTCGAGAACGTCCGCAGGACACAGACATTGGGCCGGTTCCGGTACAGCTCGACACCGTCCGGCACCTCGGGGTCGCGGATGAACTCGCGGTACGCCTCGTCGAGCACGACGACCACGTCGCTCGGCACCCGGTCGAGGAAGCGCTCGAGCTCGGCCCGTCGGACGACGGTGCCCGTGGGGTTGTTGGGGTTGCAGACGATGACCAGACGGGTCCGGTCCGTGATCGCGTCCGCCATCGCGTCCAGGTCGTGCACCGCGCCCGGCGTCAGCGGTACCTGCACGGACGTCGCACCGCTGATCTGCGTGATGATCGGGTACGCCTCGAAGGAGCGCCACGCATAGATCACCTCGTCACCGGGGCCGCTGGTGGCCTGGATCAACTGCTGGGCGACACCGACCGAGCCGGTGCCGGTGGCCAGATGCGAGACAGGGACGCCGAACCGGTCGGACAGCTCGTTCATCAGGTCCGTGCAGGCCAGGTCCGGGTAGCGGTTGAAGGACGAGGCCGCCGCCGTCACGGCCTCCATCACGCCGGGCAGCGGCGGATAGGGGTTCTCGTTGGAGGACAGCTTGTAGGCCACGGGGCCGCCGGCCGCGGCCGGCTTGCCCGGCTTGTAGGTGGGGATCCCCTCCAGCTCGGCGCGCAGCTTCGGGCTCGTCTCGCTCACCGCAGTCCTCCTCGCGACCACCGGCGGCCCTGACTGCCGCCGGCTTCCAATGCTTCTCACCTTATGAGGATTCGGCGCGGCTGCGTATGGCCCGGCAGCAACTGCGCACACCTCCTCGTGCGGCCTCCATGTGTGCCGGACGAACCCCATCTGTCCCACTGGCATCAGGGGCATCATCGTATGAAGGGGGTGAATCGGGGGGCGTGCTGCACATATATCTACGCGCCGGTGGCTCACGCCGTAGCGCGCATCACCCGTGCAGGTGAGTTGAGACCTCTTCGAAACATCGACCACTTGGCAGGCCTGTGTGCTCCGAAACATCAAGTACTGCAACTGGATGGGTCAACTCCCTTGCATTCCAAGGAATTTGACACCCAATAACCTTGCAGAAACGTGCCTGTCAATGGGTGCATATGCGTCCGCACTACCCCACCATGTGAGCCCTACTATCGGCTCGCCATGACAGCAGCAGGGAAGCACCAGGTGAGCCGCGCGGAAACCTCACGTCGAGGCAGTCGGCCGGGCCGGGCGGGCATCAGAGACGTGGCCGCCGCCGCCGGGGTCTCCATCACGACCGTCTCCGACGCCCTCAACGGCAAGGGCCGGCTCCCCGACGCCACCCGACGCCATGTCCGCGAGGTCGCCGACCGACTGGGGTACCGCCCCTCGGCCGCCGCCCGCACCCTCCGTACCGGCAAGTCCGGACTGATCGGTCTGACCGTGACGACATACGGGGATGAGCCTTTCACCTTCACGGAGTTCGCGTACTTCGCCGAGATGGCCCGCGCCGCCACCTCCGCCGCGCTCGCCCGTGGTTACGCCCTCGTCATCCTGCCCGCGACCTCGCGTCACGACGTGTGGTCGAACGTCGCCCTCGACGGGACCGTCGTCATCGACCCGTCCGACCAGGACCCGGTCGTCAGCGAACTCGTCCGGCAGGGTCTCCCGGTCGTCTCCGACGGCCGGCCGGCCGGCACGCTCCCGGTCACGGCCTGGGTCGACAACGACCACGAGGCCGCCGTCCTCGGCATCCTCGACCACCTGGCCGAAGCGGGCGCCCGGCGCATCGGCCTGCTGACCGGCACCACGACCGACACGTACACGCACCTGTCCACCACCGCGTATCTGCACTGGTGCGAACGCGTCGGCCAGGACCCGGTCTACGAGGCCTACCCGGCGCACGACCCGTGCGCGGGCGCCGTCGCCGCCGACCGGCTGCTGGCCCGCCCCGACCGACCGGACGCCGTCTACGGCCTGTTCGACCCGAACGGCACCGACCTGCTCGCCGCCGCCCGCCGCTACGGACTGCGCGTACCGGACGATCTGCTGCTGGTCTGCTGCAGCGAGTCCACCGTGTACGCCAACACCGAGCCGGCCATCACCACACTCTCCCTGAAGCCGCGCCGCATCGGCACGGCCGTGGTCCAGCTGCTCATCGACGCCATCGAGGGCATGGAATCGGACCGTCCGGTCGAGCAGGTGATACCGACCGAGCTGATCGTGCGGACCTCGTCGCAGCGGCGTTCCCCGCGCACGACGGTCAGCCCGCCGCGGTCGCCCGACCACGGGTAAAGCGGGGCGGTCACCCGGGAGGGGTCGGCGCGGGGCGGTCACCAGGCGGGCAAAGCCCTGCCCAATCGGGGCGAAAGCCGCGGTGAACTGGAGTCTTGCTCCGATTCACTACCCCTGGGTCATCACACAGCGCGATCCGCATTCCTATGATGGGCCCACGACACCGCGGGCCGCTGCGACCAGGCAGTCCGAAGCGGTGCAGATGCGGCGCGATGGTGGAGGGGTCGATGACTCAGGGGGCCGGTCAGGGACCCGAGGTGGAGCGGACGGCGACGCTGCGCGACTTCCGGGTGCCCGCGTACGTGCACGAGACCGGTCCGTACGTCCACAGCACGCATCCCGGCGAGGCCATCAGCCCCGTCGCGGAACCGGTCGGCCACCCGGAGGGGTACACCCCCACGGAGCGCGACCTGCCCGTCATCCGTCGGGGTGACACGCTTCAGGTGACCGTCGACCCCGCGCCCGCACCCACGCCGGCCCCGCAGCCCGGCACCGGCCCCGGCCCCCTCTACGTCGTGGGCGACGTCCACGGCTACCTCGAGGAGCTGGTGGCCGCCCTGCAGGAGAAAGGCCTCATCGACGCCGCCGGCCAGTGGTGCGCCGGCACCGCCCGGCTGTGGTTCCTCGGCGACTTCACCGACCGCGGTCCGGACGGCATCGGCGTCATCGACCTCGTGATGCGGCTGTCCGCCGAGGCCGCCGCGGCCGGCGGCTACTGCAAGGCCCTGATGGGCAACCACGAACTGCTGCTGCTCGGCGCCAAGCGATTCGGCGACACCCCCGTCAACTCCGGCGCGGGCACCGCCACCTTCCAGGCGGCCTGGCTGCTCAACGGCGGTCAGAAGGCCGACATGGACCGCCTCCAGGACCACCATCTGCAGTGGATGGCCCGCCTCGACGCCGTCGAGGAGGTCGACGGCCATCTGCTCGTCCACTCGGACACCACCGCCTACCTCGAGTACGGCAACTCCATCGAGGAAGTCAACGACAACGTCCGCGAGACCCTCACCCGTAACGACGCGGACGAAGTCTGGGACCTGTTCCGCAAGTTCACCAAGCGCTTCTCCTTCCGCGACGAGGGCGGCGCCGACGCCGTACGCTCCCTCCTCGATACGTACGGCGGTACCCGCATCGTTCACGGCCACAGCCCCATTCCGTATCTGCTGGGCGAGGTCGGCTCCGAGGAGGGCGAGGACAGCGCCGGTCCCGTGGTCGAGGGACCGCACGTCTACGCCGACGGCCTCGCCATCGCCATGGACGGCGGAGTGACCATGGCCGGAAAGCTACTGGTCCAGCAACTTCCCCTGGATATCTGAGGGTTTACCGGGCAGGCGTACCGCGACGGCGGACCGGCGCACGACGGCGCAGGCCAGGGCCCAATTTCTGGAAACCCCCTGTCACGGCGCACCGTCACCGCTCTACCATCGGCTTATCCGTAGCAGGCTCCCCTCCGTTTCTGCCCAACGGCTCGTCAGCGTGCGAGCCACCAGCCCTACGGAGCATCGGGGGATGCACATGAACAGCGTTCCGCAGCACCTGTTGAGCGAGGACCGCCAGGAATACGAGCGGATCCTCGATGAGGCGCTGCGCTCCGCACCACAACGCCCGGAACTGGCCGCTGTCGGACAGCGGCTCAACCCTGAACAGCTGCGCACCATGGCGCTCAACGCCACCGCATTCATCACGGCGGCCGCGGCGACCGAGTACCAGCACTACGTGAAGGTCCGCGAGGAACTGCGCCGCCCGGCGCCGTCCACCCCGTCGTCCGCCCGCGAGTCCGGCTCTACGGAGCCCGGCACGGGCGCGGTGGGGCTCGCCACCACTATGGGAGAGGTCGCCGAAACCGCCGGCGCGGGTGCCGTCGCCGTCGTCGCGGTCCTCGCCCCCGTCCTGGCCGGAACGGCCGCGGCGATCTTCCTGCTCGTCGGCTACATCCTGAAGATGCTGACCCCCGAGCCGGCCTTCGCCGAGACCATGCTCACCACCGGGTGGGTGTTCGGCGCCGTCACCGCGGTCGCGATCCTGGTCGCCGCCGTCGGGCTGCTGCTCACCGCACTGCGCAACCGGCCCTCGCTGGAGGCCGGTCCGTACGGCGAGCTCAGCGGCGAGGTGGCCAAGGCCAGGGAAGCCTGGCAGGAGGCCCTGCTGGAGAACGGCATCCTGCCGTTTCTGCGGGAGGCCCTCGCCGACCCCGGCCCGGCCGCACTGCACCGTACGGCCCCGTCGGCGCCGACCAGTCGTATCCCGCACCTCGGCTACGACCGCCCGGGCTTCACCAGCCCCGGCGACGGCCCGGAATCCGGCTCGCGCCCGAGCTTCACGAGCCCGGACTACACGAGTCCGGAGTTCGGGGGGCCCGAGCACCAGCCGGAGTAATCCTCGGCTTGCGCCCCCACCCAGGGGAGCGCAAGCCGAACACACCCGGCTGTACCTGCGGCTGTGCGTGGCCATGCCGACCGCACGGGCCACCCGCCCGCCGTGGTGCTCTGCGCGTCGGGCGGCGACATCCGGTCAGAGGATGCCCGCCTGGCGGGCCGCGGCCATCCAGCTCGGAAACTCCGACAGGAGCCGGTCGTACAGCTCCTGATCGGGGACCGTGCTGATGTCGTCGACCGCGAAGAAGCCCACGTTGTCGACACGGCGGCCGGGCAGGGTGTCGAACCGCTCCAGCACGCCGTAGTTGGACCGCCCCAGACCCACGAACTGCCAGAAGATCGGTTCCTCCACTGCCTCCCGCAGCTCTCGCTCGATCTGGGCGTTGCGGTAGACACCTCCGTCGGAGAAGAAGAGCACGAGTGTGGGAGCCACGGCCGGGTTCTCCCGGACGTATGTCCGGACCTGGGCGATCACCTTCTGTTCCTCGTTCTGGATACCGATCATCCGCATGTCGACCTGACCTGCCTCGAGGCCCTTCCTCGCCTTCTTGCGGCCGAAGAGGCTCAGCTCACCGACCCGGACATGCAGCCGCAGCCACTCGGGCAGCTCCCCGAGCCGGAGATCGGGCAGCCGGGCCGCGTTCGAGGCGAATGTCCAGGCCTGCATCTCGCCGTCGTCGTCGAGTTGTGCGGCGACAGCGGCCATGCGCTCCACCACGTCCCTCACGATGCCGCGGGAGTACAGGGACGACATGGAGCCCGAGGCGTCGAGAACCAGGATGACGCGCGCGGTGGTTCCGGCGACCCCGTGCTTGGTCAGGCTCACCGCCACCTGCTGCTTGCGCAGGGACAGCCGCTTGCGCATGTCCACGGGCAGGTGTTCCTCGCCCTTGGTCAGGCGGGGTGTGGTGGGTGAGGGTGGTGTCGTCGGAGGTGCGGTGGGTGGCACCGTCGGTGGGGCCGGCGGGGCGGATGGTGTCGGCGGGGCTTGAACAGGTGCCGTCGGCTGGGTCGGTCGGCCGGGCTGGACCGGCACGGCCGGCGGAGCGTCGTCGACCGTGATGCCGAAATCGGTGGCCAGGCCCGCCAGCCCGGAGGCGTACCCCTGCCCGACCGCACGGAACTTCCACCGCCCCTGCCGCAGGTACAGCTCACCTCCGATGAACGCGGTCTCCGCCCCGGCCTCCATCTCGAACCGGGCGAGCTCGGTCCGCGTCCCGTCGTCGAGCAGCCTCAGCATCAGTCCGGGCACCTGCCCGAACGTCCCGTCGTCGGCCGACGCACACAGCACGATCCGTTCGACGGCCGGTTCCAGTGAACCGAGGTCCACCCCGATCGTGTCGGAGGTGGCCCCGGCGGCACGCTGTTTCCCCAGGTGGGTCACAGCATCGGAGGCGTGGTTCGGCTGGTTGTAGAAGACGAAGTCACCGTCGTCCCGAACGCGTCCGGCCGCGGTGAGCAGCAATGCGGAGGCATCGACGTCGGGCACGCCCGGCCCTTCGGACCAGGAGAGCTCGACGCGTACCGCCCGGGCATCGATGGGAAGGTTGGCACCCTTGCTCAGTGAAGTCGCTGCCATGAAGTCAGTCTGCCGAGCCGAGAGAGCCGAGGCGCGGCTTTCCCGAGGACCGGGCTGACCGGGGTGACACGGCGCCCTGGTGGACCAGGGCGCCGCCACCTGGTCTCGGCCTGACGGCCTTCAGTCCGCGATCGGCAGATACACGCGGTCACCCGCGGTCGCGGACTCCTTCGACTTCTGCGCCGTCCCCTCCTCGGTCTCCGCCCGCGTTCTGCCGTGTTCGCTGCGGATGTCCTGGGAGATCTTCATCGAGGGGACCTTCCGCCTGGATACGGGGGTTCACTCGGTCGGCGCCGTCTGGGCGGCGTCCGTCGCTGCCCGTACGAACTCGCGTATCCGCTCCGTGGTGTTCCCCTCCCGCCAGACCAGTCCCCGTTCGATCGGCTCCGCGTCGTGCAGTGGCACGTAGGCGATGTCCGGTCGGGGATAGTACTGCCGGGAATGCTCACCGACCGGAAGGATGCCCTGGCCCATCGCGACCAGGGTGAGCATTTCCGAGAACGAACCGCCGGCCGGTCCCGCCGTGACGGGCCTGCCCGACGGAGTGCGGTCCGGTGTGCGGTCCCGTTTGAAGGCCGTGGAGGTCACCTGCGGATACTGCACCACGGGGTACTCCGCGAGGATTTCGACCGACACCGACTCCTCGGCGGCCAACGGATGCCCGCACGCCACCGCGAGCACCCTGTTCTCCCTCATCAGGACCGGTCCACATGCCATTCCGTCGAACGGGTACGAGGCGAGGAGGATGTCGATCGAGCCGTCCGTCAAGCTCGCCCGGGAGTTGTACAGCTGAACCTCCCGAACGTCCACCCGGCAGTCGGGGTGGCGTTCGCTGAACAGGCCGACCGTCCTGAGCAGTACAGGCGCCGTCCACTCTCCGAGAAAGGCGGCGCGGAGTTCTCCCGTGAACCCGCGACTGGCGTCGGCAGCCCTGCGCAGCGCCTCTTCCATCCCCGCGACCAAGGGCGTCAGGTCATCGGCCAACTGCCGCCCGATCGAGGTGAGTCGGACAGTACGGCTGGTGCGTTCGAACAGCGTTCCGCCGATGCGGCGCTCCAGCTTCTTGATCAGCTGGCTGACCCGCCCCGTCGTGATACGCAGGCGTTCGGCGGTCCGGCCGAAGTGCAGTTCCTCGGCAAGCGTCAGGAAGGTCTCCAGCTCCAGCCGTTCCAGCATGGCCCCCCCCGGCCGTTGAATCTGACTCAACAATTGTATTGCGATCTTGCCTTGATGGAGGCTTCCTTCCCGGCGGATCGTAGAAGGCGTCCGCCCGGTCCCTCGATGCGAACCCCGGTGCACACCGCCGACACTCGCTCCTCCGCCGTCCAGGCGCCGGGCTGATCGATCCGCACTCACAGAGCGCCTGACTCCTCCACCCACGAAGGAAGCCTCATGACCACTACTGACATCACCGCCTATCTGACAGGGCTCGATGACGGGCTGCGCGAAATCGGCGAGAAGCTGGTCCCTGTCATAGAGGCCAGCCTGCCGGACGGCAGCGGAGCGATGTGGCACGGCCATCCGACCTGGAGCCTCGGCGACAAGCCCGGGCAGATGCCGATCTGCCTGCTCAAGGCGTACAGGTCCTACATCACCTTCGGTCTCTGGCGAGGCCAGGAAGTGCCCGACCCTTCCGGACGGCTCAGTCCCGGTTCCCGTCAGATGGCCTCCGTGAAGATCAGGACTGCCGACGATGTCGACGCCGCCCTGTTCACCGACTGGCTCCGCCATGTGGTCGCCCTGGAGGCGAAGTGACCACCACCCTGCGGGTGAAGGCCCTCGACCACTTGGTCTTCAACGTCGAGGATGTCGAACGGTCCCTTGATTTCTACGCCGGAACCCTCGGCCTGGAACCGGTACGCGTCACCGAGTGGCGGGCCGGCGAAGTCCCGTTCCCCTCGGTGCGGGTGAGCCCGGAGACACTCATAGACCTGGTCCACCACCCCCGGGGAACATCCAACGTCGACCACATCTGTATCGCCGTGGAGCCATTGGACTGGGATGCGGTCATCGAGTCCGGCACGTTCACCGTCCTCGAAGGCGCCGTCCAACGGTTCGGCGCGCGCGGCGTCGCCACATCGATCTACGTCCAGGACCCGGACGGCAACACGGTGGAACTCCGCTGGTATCCCCAGGACGCCACGGCGTGACCGAGCCGAGGGTTCCGGTCCGGGTGGGCAGCACCCGGACCGGAGTCCCTGAGGACGACTCAGTCGGCAAGCGGGAGGTACACACGGTTGCCCGCCTCCGCGAACTCCCTGGACTTCTGGAGCATGCCCTCGGCGATCTGCTCGGGGGACGCCCCCTCAGCCGTCGCACCACCGAACCGCTCTGTGATGCTTTGGCTGATCTTCATCGAACAGAACTTCGGCCCGCACATCGAGCAGAAGTGAGCCGTCTTGGCGGGTTCGGCCGGCAGGGTCTCGTCGTGGAACTCCCGCGCCGTGTCCGGGTCGAGGGCGAGGTTGAACTGGTCCTCCCACCGGAACTCGAAGCGGGCGTCGGACAGCGCGTCGTCCCATTCCTGTGCACCGGGGTGCCCCTTGGCGAGGTCGGCTGCGTGGGCGGCGATCTTGTAGGTGATGACGCCGGTCTTGACGTCGTCACGGTTGGGTAGGCCCAAGTGCTCCTTGGGCGTGACATAGCAGAGCATGGCCGTGCCCCACCAGGCGATCATCGCGGCACCGATGCCGGAGGTGATGTGGTCGTACGCCGGCGCGACGTCCGTCGTCAGCGGGCCGAGCGTATAGAACGGAGCTTCATCACAGATCTCCTGCTGAAGGTCGATGTTCTCCTTGATCTTGTGCATCGGGACATGGCCCGGGCCCTCGATCATGGTCTGAACATGGAAACGCTTCGCGATCCGGTTGAGTTCCCCGAGAGTTCGGAGTTCCGCGAACTGCGCCTCGTCGTTGGCGTCCGCGATCGAGCCCGGCCGCAGGCCGTCGCCCAGCGAATAGGTGACGTCGTAGGCGGCGAGGATCTCGCAGAGTTCCTCGAAGTTCTCGTACAGGAACGACTCCTTGTGGTGCGCCAGGCACCACGCGGCCATGATCGAGCCGCCGCGCGAGACGATGCCGGTCTTGCGGTTCGCCGTCAGCGGCACGTACGGAAGGCGCACTCCGGCGTGCACCGTCATGTAGTCCACGCCCTGCTCGGCCTGCTCGATGACCGTGTCCTTGTAGATCTCCCAGGTCAGCTCCTCGGCCCTGCCGTCGACCTTTTCGAGGGCCTGGTAGAGCGGCACCGTGCCGATGGGGACAGGGGAGTTGCGCAGCACCCACTCGCGGGTGGTGTGGATGTTGCGGCCGGTGGACAGGTCCATGACCGTGTCGGCCCCCCAGCGGGTAGCCCAGGTCATCTTCTCGACCTCCTCCTCGATGGAGGAGGTCACCGCGGAATTGCCGATGTTGGCGTTGACCTTGACCAGGAACCGCTTGCCGATGATCATCGGCTCGATCTCCGGGTGGTTCACATTCGCGGGGAGGACCGCCCGGCCCGCCGCGATCTCCTCGCGGACCACCTCGGGCGAAACGTTCTCCCGCAGGGCCACGAACTCCATCTCGGGCGTGATCTCGCCCTGGCGGGCATAC
The DNA here is from genome assembly GCF_004187715.1 of Streptomyces sp. F001. Classification (GTDB taxonomy): domain Bacteria; phylum Actinomycetota; class Actinomycetes; order Streptomycetales; family Streptomycetaceae; genus Streptomyces; species Streptomyces flavusporus. Next base: position 459,801 of record NZ_QZWF01000003.1, read on the forward strand.
GCCAGTTGCGTGACCGCCTTCTCGCCACGGCTGCGGCGCGGCTGGCGCGGCCGGCCGGGGAAGACCGCGTCGAGGTTGCGCAGGCCGCCGCGCGGCGAGGTGTGCTTGATCCCGTCGTCCTCGGGACGGACGGGACGGCCCGCGTACTCCTCGGTGTCGCCGCGAGCGATGATCCAGTTCTCCCGCAGTGGCGGCAACCCCCGGCGGACATCGGTGTCGACGAGTGGATCGGTGTACGGGCCTGAGGTGTCGTACAAGGTCACCGACTGCCCGTTGGTGAGGTGCACCTGACGGACCGGCACGCGCAGATCGGGGCGTGAGCCTTCGACGTACGCCTTGTGCCAGCCGATGGACTTCCCGGCCTCCCCGTTGCTCGCGTCGTTGGTCGCGTTCTGCGTGGAGGCAGGCATGCGTGCGTCCTTGTTGGTCATGAGACCGTCTCCCTACGCCGGCATTACCCGGTAACAGGTTCGGCGGTCGACGCAGCGATTTCCGTTTGCCGACGTTTCATGGGAAACATCACTCGTGCACAGTGATGTTCCACGTGAAACATCGCGAAGACGGAGGTCAGCGCCCTCTCAGCCCGGTGCTCCGAGCTCCCGCGTGTACAAAGGTCCCCCCACGCTAGCGTCAATTCGGGCGCGGTGAACAGAGGGGCCCGGTCGTTCTTGCGATGATCGGTCGGTGACCACGAATCAGCAGCCCCCGTTCCCGCCGCCCGAACCCCCGCGCGGAACCGGCCCCGGCATGGGCCCCGGAACCGGCTCTGGAGCGGACAACGGCCGTGGTGACGGCCGCGGCGCCGGTGGCGGGCACGGTTTTGGTGGCGGACAGGACTTCGGTGACTTCGGTGCCGGATATGGGGCCGGGTCCGGTGGTGAGCACCGGTCCGGTGCCCGTGGTGAGTACAGGTCCGGAGCCGGTGATGGATACAGATCCGGAGCCCACGACGGATACGGGTCCGGGGCCGCGGGTGGACAAGAGCGCGGACCGGGTTCCGGGGTCGGCGACCGGCAATCCGGGGCTGGCGGCGGCCACAACTCGGTGGGCGGACCGAGACAGGGATCTGGCAGAGGGCCGGGAAACGGCTCTGGAGGCTGGCCCGGCCAAGGCTCCGGTAGCGGACCGGCACAGGGCTCCGGTGGACCGGCACAGGACTCCGGTGGCGGACCTGGGCGCGGATCCGGTGGGCCGGGACAAGGATCAGGAGCCGGATCCGGTGCCGGGCACTCCCACAGTCACGGTCATGGGCCCGCGGCTCCCGTCTCCATGCACCTGCGCAAGGTGATCGCGGCGGTCCTCATCCCATTCGCCGCTGCCGTGGTGGTCGGCCTCGCGGTGCTCTGGCCCGGTGGCGCCCCACCGCACGAGCGCACCGGCGTCGGCTTCGACCGGCAGACCCAGCAGGCCACGGTCACCAAGATCGAGGAGTTGCCCTGCGACTCGGTCAACGCCTCGGCGGACACACCGAACGGCGACACTTCCACCGCCGAGGGCTCCTCCGCACAGCAGCAGGCGAACGGCCTGTGCAAGAGGGCGACGATCCGGATCGACACCGGCAAGGACAAAGGCCGTACGTTCACCGAGATCGTGCAGCCGGACCAGTCACGGCAGCTGCACGAGGGCCAGAAGGTCGTGGCCGCCTACGAGCCTTCCGCCCCTGAGGACCTGCAGTACTCCGTCACCGACGTGAACCGCAGGCTCCCGATGGCACTGCTCGCCGGCATCTTCGCGGTGGCCGTCGTGGCTGTCGGCCGGATGCGCGGCCTCATGGCGCTCATCTCGCTGGCCATCAGCTTTCTGGTGCTGAACTTCTTCATCCTTCCCGCAATCCTCCAGGGTTCGAACCCGCTGGTCGTCGCGGTGGTCGGGGCGAGCGCCATCATGCTGGTCGCCCTGTACCTGTGCCACGGTCTGTCGGCCCGAACATCCGTTGCGGTGCTCGGCACCCTTGTCTCGCTGCTGCTGATCGGTGTGCTCGGTTCGCTGTTCATCGACTGGGCCGCGCTCACCGGCAACACCGACGACAACACGGGTCTGATCCACGGCCTGTATCCGTCGATCGACATGAGCGGTCTGCTGCTGGCCGGCATCATCATCGGTTCACTCGGTGTGCTCGACGACGTGACGGTCACGCAGACCTCGGCGGTCTGGGAGTTGCACGAGGCCAACCCGACGATGGGCTGGCGCGGGCTGTACCGGGCGGGCATCCGCATCGGCCGCGACCACATCGCCTCGGTCGTCAACACGCTCGTCCTCGCCTACGCGGGCGCCGCACTGCCGCTGTTGCTGCTCTTCTCGATTGCGCAGAGCAGCGTGGGGACGGTCGCCAACAGCGAGCTGGTCGCCGAGGAGATCGTGCGCACGCTGGTGGGGTCGATCGGTCTGGTGGCATCGGTCCCGGTCACCACGGGACTCGCGGCCCTGGTGGTCTCCGCCGACCGGCACAGAACGGAGTCGGCGACATCGGCGACGGCCGGGGGTGGCCCGGCTGCGGCGGCACGCGGCGGGAAGGGACGGCGACGCAAGCACTGAAGCGGATGCGGGAGACGTCGCCGCGCGGCAGGCGAGAAAGCAGGAACCCGGCCGCGCGGCAGGCGAGAAGGCAGGAGGCAGGAGGCACCAGCTTGAGAAGCCGCCCCGGCTCCTCCCGAGGAGACCGCCTCCTGATACTTCTCGAGGCCCTGGAGAGCTCAGGAAGAAGCGTTCCTGCCACAACCTCCACACGCACCTCTTCAGCCCCGCCCGTGCCACCCACGGCCTTGCAGAGCCCCAGGCGAAGCGTTACACCACCCACGCCGTCGCGCCCGCGTCAGCCCGCGCTCTGCTCCTCGGCCAGGATGCGGTCCAAAGCCTCGTCGAGATGGGCGTCGAAGTCGGCGAGCGCGCCTTCCTGACCCAGCGGCACCAGCTTGTCCGTACGGTCGAGGAAGGCGACCAGCGGCGCGGTCGACGATCGGAACAGCGCCTGGTCGCTGCCGACCTGAAGCCGGATCAGAACGTCGCCCAGCGACTCGGGTGCGACCGGCGAGACGCGGACATCGCCCTCCCCGCACGGCCGACCCACCCCGTCGATCAGCAGCTCCCGGCCGAATGCCCAGGTCACTGGAGCGTCTCCCGGCAAATGGAAGGTCAGCCGCACGGCGTAGGGATCGCACGTCTCGTAGCGCAGTTCCACCGGAATGCGGAAGGAGAGCTCCTCGGACACGAGAAAGCTCATCATGACCTCTGCCTGTACGGACTCGCGCATCGCCTACCCCGTCATTTGCCGTCGACTGGCCGGGAACGAACTTCGGACACTGGTGGCATCTTGCTGAACGTACACACCAGATCACAAGGAGTGAGTTTTCAGATACTGATAGAGAGTGCGAGCGACCCCAGAAGGCGTCCGACCTCGCTCTGCAACTGCCGCGCCGCGGGCAGCAGTCGGTCGGCCTGGTGACAGGGCAGGGAAATGGCCATCGTCCCGGCCGTGGTGCCCAGCGTGATCGGAATCGCCGCGCAGACGGTGCCCAGCGCATACTCCTGGCGCTCGACGACCGGTTGCATCCGGCCCATCTGGTCGATGCGTTGCAGCAACGTATGGCTGTCACGGACCGTGTACCGGGTGATGGACTGCACGGGGTAGCGGTCGAGGTGGGCGCGGCGGGCCTCCTCGTCCAGCTGGGACAGCAGGCACTGACCGATGGCGTGCGCATGCCCGGTCTCACGGAAGTCGGCCCATTCCTCGACCGCCGGGTTGCCGGGGGTGTCGGAGACGCGCACCACCTCGATCTCGCCGTCGCGGTAGATCGCGTAGTACACGGGAACGCCGATCACATCCCGCCAGTGTGCGAGTGCCTCGGCGATCGTGCTGCGACGTTTCTCCTGCGCCCCTCTGCTGCTCAGCCGCTCAGCCGCCTCTCCGAGGAAGAACAGCCCTTTGTCGCGGCGTAGATAGCCCTCGTGCACCAGGGTGCGCAGCAGGTGGTACGTCGTAGGCAGGGCCAGGCCGGTCTCGCGGGCCAGTTGCTTGGCGGGTGCGCCGTGCTCATGCCCGGCGACGCATTCCAGCAGGCGCATCGCGCGCTGCACGGATCCGATGAGGGTCGCGGGCTGCTGGGGAGCAGAAGGAGTCGACGGAGAGGCCGGGCCACTCGTCGGTCGGCGCGCCGCGCATGCCGTCGGGCGCGCTGGTGGAGGGGAGTTCGTCGGGGAGTCCGAGAGTGGGCGCGATCGCTCGGGCCTGGTCCGGGACGGTGTGGGCTGTTCGGGGGCCTGACGCGGAGCGCCGAGGCCGGAGGGGGTCGGGGGGTACGGGGGTACGGGGGGTACGGGGGGTACGGGGGTACGGGGGTACGGGGGTACGGGGGATTGTGCGGGTGCGGTGTCAACCGTGGCCAAGGGTCACTCCCGAAGCGCCAGAGGTCGGGCCGTGCGGGGAACACGGCTGGGGGTGTACGGAGGTGTACGCCGCTCGCGAGGTCGTCGTCCCCGCGTCGAGTTCCGGACTCTAACCGCCTGCCACCGCTTGCAGACGCTCCGTACGGAAACTTCCCTCGCCCGAGGGAACCGGCGATTCCTGTTACCGGTTCCCGTCACCCACTCCTGTCACCAGTCGCTGCGCGACGTGGAGCTCGTCGTGAACTTCCGTACGACGTAGATGAGTCCACCGACCAGCGCCACGAAGACCAGTACCTTGAACAGCAGCCCGATCACGAAGCCCACGACGCTGGCTATCAGGCCACCGAACACGACCAGGGCGATGACCGGCACCGCGATCCACTTCACCCACCACGGCAGACCCGTGAAGATCTCTCGCATCGCCCTTGTCCCTCTCTCTCCACCCGTCAGCCGCACCGGCTCCGCTGAGCCCGCCGTCCTGCCGGCTCCTGTGATGTCCTGCCTCAAGGCTAGGGCCGGCAGGGGCCCGGCGGGGGGCCCGTCAGCCCTTGTCCTCCCCTGACCGATCCCCTAGGGAACCCCGAGCCGGCGCATCAGCTCTCGGGCGGAGAGAACACCACGAGCACCCGCAGGTCCTCGCTGATGTGGTGGAACTTGTGGGCCACTCCGGCGGGCACGTACACCACGCTCCCGCGGGCCACGTCGGTGGTCTCCAGGCCGACGGTGATCGAAGCGCGTCCGCTCACGATGAAGTAGACCTCGTCCTGGTTGTGGGGTTTCTGTGGATCATGCTCGCCCGCATTGAGCGCGTACAGCCCGACCGACATGTTCCGTTCCCGCAGAAACTGCAGGTAGGCCCCTTCGTTGGAGGCGCGTTCCGTCTCCAGTTCGTCCAGCCGGAATGCCTTCATCGCCACTCGTCGCCTCGCGCCCGTACTCGTAACCGATCTCGTCTGCCACGATCAGACACATGAAGAATTTCGTAGTCAAGACGATCGCCAACGCGGGCGCCCTGGCGGTCGCCGTATGGCTGCTCGACAAGATCACCCTGACGGGTGACAGCACCGGCAAGAAAGTCGGCACGCTGATCCTCGTCGCGCTGGTCTTCGGCCTGGTGAACTTCGTGGTCAAGCCGATCGTGAAGCTGCTGAGCCTTCCGCTGCTCATCCTGACGCTCGGCCTGTTCACCCTGGTGGTGAACGCGCTGATGCTGCTGCTGACCTCGTGGCTGGCCGACAAGCTCGACCTGAGTTTCCACGTCGAGGGCTTCTGGACGGCCGTCCTGGGCGGCCTGATCATCTCGATCGTCTCCTGGGCGCTCAACGTCGTCCTGCCCGACGGGGACTGAACGCCGATGACGTACCGCGTCTGCTTCGTCTGCACCGGCAACATCTGCCGCTCCCCGATGGCCGAGTCCGTCTTCCGCGCGCGCGTGGTGGCGGCCGGGCTGGACAGCCTGGTCGAGGTCGACAGCGCCGGCACGGGCGGCTGGCACGAGGGCGATCCGGCCGATCCGCGCACCGTGGCCGTGCTCCAGGAGCACGGCTACGACGGTGAGCACACCGCACGGCAGTTCCAGCCGTCGTGGTTCTCCCGGCTCGATCTGGTCATCGCGCTCGATTCGGGCCACCTCAAGGTGCTGCGCCGCCTGGCGCCGACCGAGCAGGACGCGGCGAAGGTGCGCCTGCTGCGCTCGTACACCCGCCCGTCGCCCGGCCACGATCCCTCAGCAAATGCTTTGTGCGCCCCTTCCGATGCCGCGGGTGACGACCTCGACGTCCCCGACCCGTACTACGGGGGCATGGACGGCTTCGAGGAGTGCCTTGAGATGGTGGAGGGGGCGAGCGAAGGACTGCTCGCCGCGGTACGTGAGCACGTGGAAGGACGGGCAGCATGAACGGTACGGGTCAGAGCAACGGTGTCGGTGACGGCACGCGCGCGGTGCGGGCCGGTCTGCCCGAGCCGGTGAAGCACGAGCCGACGCTGCCCGGTCCGGTGTTCGCCGCTCACTACCACCTGCCGGGCGACCCCACCGGCCCGTACACCTACGGCCGCGACGAGAACCCGACCTGGACCCACCTGGAGCGCGCGATCGGCGAGCTGGAGGCGCCCGGGCAGGACGGCGTGGAGACACTGGTGTTCGCGTCCGGCATGGCCGCCATCTCGTCGGTGGTCTTCTCCCAGCTGCGCGCCGGGGACGCGGTCGTCCTGCCCAGCGACGGCTACCAGGTACTGCCCCTGGTGCGCGCCCAGCTGGAGGCGTACGGCATCGAGGTGCGCACCGCCCCGACCGCCGGTGATGCCCAGCTGGACGTCCTCGACGGCGCGAAGCTTCTGTGGATCGAAACCCCGTCGAACCCCGGGCTGGACGTGTGCGACGTCCGGCGGCTCGCAGAGGCGGCACGCGCGCGGGGCGCCCTTGTCGCGGTCGACAACACGCTCGCGACACCGCTCGGACAGCGCCCGCTGGAGCTCGGCGCCGACTTCTCCGTGGCCAGCGGCACCAAGCAGCTCACCGGGCACGGCGACATCCTCCTGGGCTACGTCACCGGCCGCGACCCTGCGGCAATGGCTGCCGTACGCCGCTGGCGCAAGATCGTCGGTGCGATTCCCGGGCCCATGGAGGCCTGGCTCGCGCACCGTTCGATCGCCACGCTCCAACTGCGCGTGGACCGGCAGAACGCGAGCGCCCTCGCGGTCGCCGAGGCGCTGCGCGACTGGCCCGAGGATCTCGGAGTGCGCTACCCGGGACTGATGAGCGACCCCTCGTACAAGATTGCCTCGCAGCAGATGCACCGCTATGGGTGCGTGGTTTCCTTCACCCTGCCCACGCGCGCGCGTGCGGACCGTTTTCTCGACGCGCTACGGCTCGTGGACGACGCGACGAGCTTCGGCGGCGTGCGCTCCACGGCCGAGCGGCGCGGGCGCTGGGGAGGGGACGCGGTTGCGGAGGGCTTCATTCGGCTGTCGGTCGGCGCCGAGGATCCCGGGGATCTGGTGGCGGATGTGCTGGCCGCGTTGGACGAGTCGGCGAAGTGACCGCTTCCCGGACGCCCGGCGGGTGCCCGGCTACGTAGAACGGACGGTCCGAGCCTCCCCCCTCGTGGCTCGGACCGCCCTCGGTTCTGCGCGCGAAGAACCGCGCGAACAAGGCTAGTTGACTCTGTGTCAGTGTCCAATCACAGTAGCGACAGAGACCTATCGACTTATTTATAGTTGGGCCCTGTCCGGGGGCGGGAGACAGACAGGGAAGGGGAGGGCGTTCCATGGATCTGGCCTTGCTGCGCACGTTCGTCACCGTGCACCGGGCCGGTTCCTTCACTCGCGCCGCCGCCCTGCTGGGCCTCTCCCAGCCGGCTGTCACCTCGCAGATCCGGACGTTGGAACAACAGCTGGGCCGCCCTCTGTTCCTGCGGCAGGCCCGGGGAGTGACGCCGACGACCATAGGCGACGAGCTCGCGCACAAGGCCGCTCCGCATCTGGACGCCTTGGTGGAGATAGCCGAGAGCGGGCTCGACGACGAGTCCTCGTTACGCACCCTGCATCTGGCGGGGCCCCCTGAGTTCACCGCCGAGCGGGCACTGCCCGCGCTCGTGGAACTGACCGGCGAGGACGGACAGGCCTTCGCGCTACGCGCGTCCTTCGGCAACGCCGAGGAGACCCTGGAAGGGCTGGCCGCCGGCCATCATGATCTGGCCATCTGCACAGCCCAGCCGCGCGGCGGACTGCTCACGGCGACTCCGCTGTGCGACGAGGAGCACGTCCTGGTCGCCGCCCCGCACTGGGCCGAGCAGATCGGAACCGGGACGCTGCACGACAAGGGCGCGTCCGCCCTGGAGAACCTGCCCGTCGTCGAGGTGCACGAGTCGCTGCCCTTTGTCTCCCGCTACTGGGCCTCTGTCTTCGACTCCCGCCCCGCCGCCTCCGGCACCGTCATCGTCCCGGACCTCCGCGCCGTCCTCGCCTGCACGGCCGCCGGTGCCGGGCTGGCGGTCCTGCCCCGCTACCTCTGCGAGACCGCCCTGGAGCGTGGTGACGTCGTCGCTCTGCATGATCCGGCCGTACCGCCGCTGCGGACGTACTTCCTGGTCGTGCGCACCGGCACCCTGGCCATGCCGCACATCGCACGGGCCCATGAGTGGCTGCAGCGTGCGGCCGCCGAGTGGTGCTGAGCCGAACAATCGGGAGGTCTCACGCGCTGGGCTCGACCGATGACGTTTCGCGATGTTTCACGTGGAACCAGCCGGGCCACATTTCTCCCATGACCGTCCGACCCGTGGTCAAGCGCACCGCCCGCGCCGTTCTCCTGGACGGCGACGACCTGATCCTGATCAAGCGCACCAAGCCCGGCATGGATCCCTACTGGGTCACTCCCGGTGGCGGTGTCGAACCAGGAGACCCCACCGTCGTCCATGCTCTGCATCGCGAGGTGTACGAGGAACTGGGGGCCAAGATCACCGATGTTGTGCCGTGCTTTGTGGACACCGTCGAGCACATCGGCGAGGACGGCGGCGCGACTGGTGTGAAGGTGCAGCACTTCTTCGTCTGCCGACTCGAGTCCATGGATCCGTCCCTGCGGCACGGTCCCGAGGTGGACGAGCCCGCGGGCGAGTACGAGATCGTACGGGTGCCGTTCACCCGTGTCGGGATCGCCTCCGTCCATCTCGTACCTCTGTCGCTGCGGCACTACCTCGACGGGAACATCGAGGGCGTCCGGGCCATGCACGCTCCCGATCTGGGCTGACCCGGCCGGTGGCCGGCCCGGGTCAGCTTCCGGCGGCGACGAGTTCCTCCACCGAGTCGTGGCGTATGCGCTCCGAGGAAATGCCGGCGTTCCGCAGGGCGTCCACACCGCTGCGGATCATTCCGGGCGGGCCCGAGAGGTAGGCGTCGTACTCGTTCCAGGGGCCGTACTCCCTTATGGCATCGGGGAGCTGGAGATGTGCCTGCTGGTCGATGATCGCGCGGACCGAGAGCCAGGGGTGTGTCTGCTGGAGCCTGAGCATCGTGTCGATGTCGTACAGGTCGTGGTCGGTGCGGGCTCCGTAGAAGACCTCGACGGGGCGCCGCTCGCCGTGCTCGGCGACGTCCTCGACCAGCGCCTTGATGGGCGCTATGCCCGTGCCACCGCCCAGACAGAGCAGTCCGCTGTCGGTGGAGTGGTCCACGGTCATCGAACCGGCCGGGGGGCCGAGGCGGACGACGTCACCGGGGCGGGCGCGGTGCACCAGGGCGTTGGAGACCCAGCCCGCGGGGACCGCCTTCACATGGAAACTGAGCAGTCCGTCGGAGCGGGGCGCCGACGCGAAGGAGTAGTGCCGCCATATACGCGGCCACCACGGCGTCTCCAGGCTCGTGTACTGCCCGGCGAGAAAGGGATACGGCTGGTCGGGGCGGACCGTGATGACCGCGACGTCCGGGGTCCTCAGGTCGTGTGAGACAACCTCGGCGTACCACCAGGCCGGGGCGCGCAGCTCGTCGGCAGCCGCGGCGTCGATCATGACCTGCGAGATGGTCGTGTACGCCCGCACCCACGCCGCCTCGGTCTCCCCGTCCCAGACCGGCTCCGCGTACCGGCTCAGCGCGCCGATCAGACACTCGCCGACGGCCGGATAGTGCTCGGGGCGCGTGCCGTACTTACGGTGGCCGCGGCCCAGGTTCTGCAGATACGGGACCAGGACGTCGGCGTTGTCGATGTGCTCGGCGGCCGTGAGCAGCGCCTTGAGCAGGCGGTCGCGCTGGGCGTCCATCGCGGCGGGGAAGAGGGGCCGCAGATCGGGGTGGCGGACGAAGAGCAGCGCGTAGAAGTACGAGGTGACCTTGTCGGCCACGGGGGCCACGGTGGTCATGGTCCGGCGGATGAGCACAGCGTCCGGGGAGGCGTCCTCGTGGGCGATGGGCTGATCAGCGTGCGGGGCGGGCAGATCGGCATTGGAGGCGGGGCCGGCTGCGGGCGCTGTGCCGGCAGCGAAGAGAGACGGCTCCGTGTGTTCGGCGGCGGTCCGTTGCGCGGGTACGCGGTGAGCGGCGGGCGGCGCCTCGGTGCGGAAGAGGGCGGGTGCGGGCGTGGATATCGCAGGTGCCGTTATTCGCTCACGATCCGTCCCGGCATCGGCTGCGGCCGGCTGGGGGCCAGGAGCTCCGTAGCCGCGCGGCTCGGGGTGGGTGGCTGAGGCCGGCGAGCCCGTGGCCTGCGCTTGTGTGTGCGGCTCCGTCACCTGCGGTGTGGCACCCCGTGCGACCTCGTCCGGAGGCGCCTCGTGATCAGTCCCGGTGGTTGTCCTGCCCACCGGGCGCATCGCGGCCAGGCGCCGGCCATCTGCCGTCTCCCGCTCGCTGCCCGGAGTCGGCATCGGCTTCTTGCGCGGCGTGAACCAGCCGCCCCCGCCGTCTGAAGTGCCGTTGTCGGCCGACGTGGTGGTCGGAGCGTCCATGGTGTGCCTCGCCTCGAACATCTTTCGGTCGGTCTGCGCACTTCCTCAGTCGGAAGATGCCTGCTTCCCCCGTAGCCGGCTGCTTTCCCCGTTCGCTGTCGCGGTCAACGCGGCCATATTCAACTCGTGTTCCCACTTCGTACGGACAAGTAGGGCGAGAGTGTGACATTGGCCGCAGTACTCTCCCCGCAGCATCCCACTTCACACGGAAACCTCAGCCGCTTAACCCAGAATGCGGGTCGTCGATCTCTCCGTCCCGTTAGGCTCCCTTGCCCCTCTTTCCGCCCGCACGGGAAGGGCGCACCACATCCCGGACGGCAACCGGAGTCGACCATACCGGCCCCCGCGCCCCACACAAGTCCCCCCTTGACCCACCACTCTTTTGACCAAGGGGCGAACCATCAGTTCCCTCAATTACCGGGCGGTGCGGACCAATTCATAGGCATCCCACAGATCCCTCCCCGTATAGGAGTGGGTTGCGAGAGCGGCCAGATGGTGGTCCGCGTCGACCGCGACGGATACCGGAACGACGCCGAAGAGATCCCGGTCCGACGACGAGTCCCCGTACGCGACGCAGTCCGCGCGCGTCACGCCGAACTCCTGGCACAGCCGGTCGGCGATGAGGACCTTGGCCGCGGCACTGAGGACTCCGGCAGGGTCCACAGGCTCGGTGAACGGCACCGCAGGGAAGCGGGATCCGTGTGCCGCATGCGCACCCCACGCCGTGAGCCGCGCCACGAAGAACGATGGAGACAGCGACACGACAGCGCAGTAGTCGCCCGCGCGCCTGATCTCCGCCCAGACGTCACGGATACGTCTCAGCCAGGGCGCGCCGTCGAAGGCTGCGGCCACGTGCGCCTCCGTGAGATCTGCCCAAAGCGCATGTACCCGCTGCGCATATTCCGGTGGGCCGATCAGCCCGGCTGCGATCTCCTGGTCGAGCGCCACGGTCTCGGACTCCAGCCCGAGTTGCCGCGAGATCTCCACGGGCGCGGAGCTGCCGTGCAGCAACGTGCCGTCGAGATCGAAGAGATGAAGTCTCGCCATGGCATGTGAGGCTAGCGAGAGGAGTGTTCCCGCCGCGGGCTGAGCCAGATGGATGCCCGCCGTTCTCCGATGTTTCACGTGAAACACCCCGCGCTTGTCCACCCACTCCGCTGGTCGCCACGACAATGGCCAAAAGCGCTTACGTCTCTCCCGAAACCAGTGGACGTCGGGGGCACCGGTCGGCCAGCCTGACCTGCGTGCCTACTCCTGCCCTCGCCGCTCTTCCGATCCGCCGTCTGACGCTCCGCGACCTCACCGCCTGCGCCGACCTGTCCGAGGACCGGGGGTGGCCGCGGGAGGAACACAAATGGGGCTTCCTTCTCACCGCCGGCAAGGGATACGGCATCGACGACCCCGACGGAGGGCTCGTCGCCGCAGGCACAGTCACCGAATACGGGCCACCGGAACGCCCTGAGCTGGGAGCCGTCGGCATGGTCCTGGTTGCCGAGCGGCACGCCCGCCAGGGTGTCGGACGGCGACTGATGCGCCACGTGATCTCGATCATGGGCGCCACACCCCTGACTCTGCATGCGACCTCGAACGGCCGCCCGCTCTACGAGGAACTCGGCTTCAAGGTCACCGGCCGGGCGGAGATGCTGCGCGGCCCCTTCATGCCGGGCGGCGCCGAGCTCGCGGTGGCCACCCGACCTGCGACCGCCGAGGACCTCACCACGCTCCTTCGCCTCGACCTGGAGGTGTTCGGCGCCGATCGCACGCACATCCTCACCCGGCTGCCGGCCTTCGCCGACCAGGTCCGCGTCGCCGAGGAGGACGGCCGGATCATCGGATACGCGGCCGCCTGGCCCAACATGCACACCCATGTCGTGGGCCCGCTGATCGCCCGGGACACCGAGACGGCGAAGGCGCTGATCGCCTCGCTCGCCGCCCACACCGACCGCCCACTGCGCACCGACATCGACGTACGGCACGAGGAGCTGCTGGTGTGGGCGAAGGAGCGAGGGCTGGCGTCGGTCGCCTTCAACGCGGTCATGACGTACGGGATCGCGGAGCTGCCCGGTGACTGGAGTCGGCGCTTCGCTCCGCTGACGGTGGCTGCCGGCTGATGCTCCGGCACGGGTAACGCCGGTCCCTCCAGGGAACCGGCGTTACCCGCTGATCGGGGCCGGCTCAGGCGAGTGCCTCCGCGGCGGCCGTGGCGAAGCCGTGGTCCTGATCCGGTGCGCCCCCGCCGACGCCGATCGCACCGATCAGCCGCCCGCCGCGGTGGATAGGCAGGCCGCCCGCGATGAACAGCAGCGGGCGGTCGAGCGCGGTGGGCAGGGAGTGGAAGGGCCCGTCGGGCTTGACCGCGTCGACGAGGTCGGCGGTCGGCGCGTTCAGTTGGAGGGCCGTGTACGCCTTGCGGGTGCTGGTCTCGCCGGAGATCAGTACGGCCCGGTCGTCGCGCCGGAACGCGAGCAGGTGGCCGCCGGCGTCCAGGACGGTGATGCTGACGGTCGCTGCGGCAGCCTCGGCGGCGCGATGGGCCGCGGTGACGAGGATCTCGGCGTCCTGGATGGTCAGGGGCGCGACGGCGGTGGACGTGGTCATGCGGACTTCTCCTTACGGGTGGGACTGGCGAGGGGGTTCGGCAGGGTTCAGTGGTGGACGGCGGTCCGCTGGTCGGTGGGCGCACCGGACACCACCACGGCACTGGGGGTGCTCTCGCGGCGCTCCAGAGCGGCCGAGAGGAAGGCGAGGACCAGAGCGGCCGCGGCGAGGACGGCTCCGACCCAGTTAGGGGCGGTGTAGCCGAGACCGGCCGCGATGACGAGGCCGCCGAGCCAGGCAGCGAGGGCGTTGCCGAGGTTGAACGCGCCGATGTTCACCGCGGAGGCCAGGGTGGGAGCGCCGTGCGCCTGGTCGAGGACGCGCTTCTGCAGAGGCGGGACGGTGGCGAAACCCAGGGCACCGATCAGCGCGATGGTCACGGCCGAAAGGATCTTGTCGTGTGCCGTCAGCGTGAAGAGCGCGAGCACGACGGCCAGGGCGCCCAGGGAGACGTACAGCATGGGCATCAGGGCGCGGTCGGCGAACCTGCCGCCGACGAGGTTGCCGCCGACCATGCCCAGGCCGAAGAGGACCAGCAGCCAGGTGACGGAGCCGTCGGCGAAGCCGGCGACGTGGGTCATCATCGGCGCGATGTAGGTGATGGCCGCGAAGACTCCGCCGAAGCCGAGGACGGTCATCGCCATGGCGAGCAGGACCTGGACGTTCTTGAAGGCAGCCAGCTCGTGGCGCAGGTGCACGCCCTCGGGCTTGGGCATCTCCGGGACGAGCTTGGCGATGCCGGCCAGACCGACGACGCCCAGCACGGCCACGATGGCGAAGGTGACCCGCCAGCCGACGGACTGCCCGACGAGCGTGCCCAGTGGGACGCCCACGACATTGGCGACGGTCAGACCCGTGAACATCATCGCGATGGCTCCGGCCTTCTTGTCAGGGGCGACCAGCTCGGCCGCGACAACCGAGCCGATACCAAAGAAGGCACCGTGGGCGAGGGAGGCGACCACGCGGCCGACGAGCATCAGCCCGAAGACGGGAGCGATGGCGGAGAGCAGGTTGCCGACGATGAACAGGCCCATCAACACCATCAGCATCCGCTTGCGGGAGACCTTCGTGCCGAGCACGGTCATCAGCGGGGCGCCGAACATCACACCGAGCGCATAGCCGGTCACGAGGAAGCCGGCGGTCGGGATGGAGACCCCGAAGTCGGCCGCGACCTCGGGCAGCAAGCCCATAATCACGAATTCGGTCGTGCCGATTCCGAAGGCCCCGACCGCGAGGGCCAGAAGCGCGAGAGGCATGGGGTGTACACCTTCCCAGAGATTGCAAGAGCGCTTTACGTGCGCCAACAATAGTTGTAGACGCTGACTATATGCAACCACAGGCTATTGCAGCCGTGGTCTATCCTGGATTCCAGCCGCTCCGTGACGGAGGAAACGCCAATGACAGCGACGGACCCCGCGCTCACCGCCCTCGCCCAGGGCTGGTGCGCCCTCTCCCTGCTGCACGGGAGGATCGAGGCGCACATCGAGCGCGCCCTGCAGACCCAGCACGGCCTCAGCGTGCGCGAGTACTCTCTGCTCGACGTGCTCAGCCGACAGCACGACGGCGACGGCGGGCACCTGCAGATGAAGCAGGTCGCGGACGCGGTCGTCCTCAGCCAGAGCGCCACCACGCGCTTGGTCACCCGGCTCGAGGACCGCGGTCTGCTGGAGCGCTATCTGTGCCCCACCGACCGCCGGGGCATCTACACCAACGTCACCGAGGCGGGCCTGAAGCTGCTGGAGGAGGCGCGGCCGACCAACGACGCGGCTCTGCGTGAGGCGCTCGACAAGGCCGCCAAGAACCCCGAACTTGCCCCGCTGGTCCGGGTTGTGGAGTCGGTGAAGGTGCCCGCCTAGGGTGCAGCCATGGGAGATCTTGAGATACGAGCCGCGGTCGCCGACGACATCCCCGCAATCGTCGGCATGCTCGCGGACGACCCACTGGGCGCCCGGCGCGAGTCACCGGACGACCTGGCCCCGTACCTCGCAGCGCTGGAGCGGCTCAGCGCGGACCCGAACCAGCATCTGATGGTCGCTGTTCGCAAGGGCCGCGTGGTCGGCACGCTCCAGCTCACGATCGTTCCCGGGCTGTCCAGGCGCGGCGCCACCAGGTCGATCATCGAAGGTGTACGGATTCATGCCGATGAGCGCGGCAGCGGGCTGGGCACCCAGCTCATTCAGTGGGCTGTCGATGAATCCCGGCACCAGGACTGCCAGTTGGTACAACTGACCTCCGACTCCTCACGTACGGACGCCCACCGCTTCTACGAGCGGCTCGGATTCACGGCGTCCCACGTGGGTTTCAAGCTCGCGCTCTGAACGAACGAGGGCTGTGTTTCACGTGAAACACAGCCCTCCTCATGTCGCGGGACGGTGACGCTAGCTGATCCCCCGCCACCCTTCCGGGTCCACTCCGCCCGGCACTTCCGCGTTCTCGTCGTACGGCTGACGCGTGAACACGAACGAACCGAGGTCCAGATGACTCACGGACCCGTCCCGACGGCGCACAGCACGCAGAAGTTCTCCGGCGTAGTAGCCCTCCAGGCCCGTCCAGGTGCCGTCACCATTGTCCCGGAAGCGCGAACGGCGGCCATTGCCGGACAGTGGCTCCAGCGACACACCTCCGTCGCCGGTCAGCCGCAGGGCAAACGCATAAGTCCCCCAGTACCACTGCCCCGCCAACTCCAGGACGGAAGCGTCGACGTCCGGCAGGGGGTGCCATGGTTCGGGAATCCGCGGTTCTGCCTCGGCGACGATACGCACGAGGTCCGCGCCCACGGCGGCCAACAGCGGACCGGAGGTGCAGTTGGCCAGCACCACCACCGCGACGTCGTCCGCCACGCTGATGGTGAGGTTCGCCAGGAAGCCCGGCAGCGACCCGGAGTGGCCGACGAGCAGACGCCCGTCACGGTGCTGGATCTGGAGCCCGAGCCCGTAGGTGACCCCGTCCGCGACATCAGCGGCCTCTGCCGGCGCGGCGGGCATCCGCATCTCCCGTACAGTCTCCGCGCTCAGCACCCGATCGTCGCCCTGCGCGAGGAAGACCGCGAATCGGGCCAAGTCGCCTGTAGTGGACCAGAGTTGACCGGCCGGGGCCATCCGACCGAGATCCTCCGCAGGCTCCGGCAGCAGCACATCGGCCCAGGGATGCACCGCCCAGCCGCCCGCGTGCGGGGCCGAAGGGTGTGCGCTCGTTCGGTTGAGGCCCAGGGGTTCGAGCACTTCACGCCGGAGTACCTCCTCCCAGGAAGCCCCGCGCAGCTGCTCAACCAGGGCACCCAACAGCGTGTAGCCGGGGTTCGAGTAGTGGAACCGACGCCCGATCGGATGCAGGAAAGGATCATCGCCGAGCACATCGGCCAGCTCCGGACGCAGCGACCCTGGGCTGCGCTCCCACCACGGGGCAGGTGATTCGGCGGCCAGACCACCGATGTGCGCCAGCAGTTCGGCGATGGTGGCCTCGCCCGCACCGGTGCCGGGCAGATGCTTCTCCAGCCGGTCGCCGAGATCGAGCAGGCCCTCGTCGCGTAGACGCAGCACGAGCACCGCGGTGAACGTCTTGGTGATCGAGCCGATCCGGTACTGCACGTTCTCGTCCGGCGCGTGTCCGTCCACCGACGTCCGCGCCCCGTGCCACACGGTCCGCCCGTCCCGCACGACCGCTGCGACCAACGACGGAGAACGCCCTTCGGACTGAGCCACGGCGATGCGGTGCAGCAGCGCCCGGCGTGTACCCGGAAGCAACTCTTCCTGAATTGTCGTCATGCCCACAGTTCATCCGGCCGGACGGCCCACGTCGAGCGCATTTCCGCCTGCCCGTCCATGCCACCGCGCCGGGCACCGGATCAGGTCTGCGCCATGTCCACGAACCTGGAGTAGTGGCCCTGGAACGCGACCGTGATCGTCGCGGTCGGACCGTTTCGGTGCTTGGCCACGATCAGGTCGGCCTCGCCGGCGCGCGGCGACTCCTTCTCGTAGGCATCCTCGCGGTGCAGCAGGATGACCATGTCGGCGTCCTGCTCGATGGAGCCGGACTCACGCAGGTCCGAGACCATCGGCTTCTTGTCGGTGCGCTGCTCGGGGCCACGGTTCAGCTGGGAGAGCGCGATGACGGGAATCTCCAGCTCCTTGGCCAGAAGCTTGAGGTTTCGGGACATATCCGACACCTCCTGCTGACGGCTTTCGGCGCGCTTGGAACCACCGGACTGCATCAGCTGGAGGTAGTCGATGACGACCAGTCTGAGGTCGTTGCGCTGCTTGAGGCGACGGCACTTGGCACGGATCTCCATCATCGACAGGTTCGGGGAGTCGTCGATGTAGAGCGGGGCCGCGGAGACATCCGGCATCCGGCGGGCCAGACGCGTCCAGTCCTCGTCGGTCATCGTGCCGGATCGCATGTGGTGCAACGCGACGCGGGCTTCGGCCGACAGCAGACGCATCGCGATCTCGTTGCGCCCCATCTCGAGAGAGAAAATGACGCTGGGCAGGTTGTGCTTGATCGATGCAGCCCGCGCGAAGTCCAGCGCAAGCGTCGACTTACCCATCGCGGGACGCGCGGCGATGACGACCATCTGGCCCGGGTGCAGGCCGTTGGTGAGCGAGTCGAAGTCGGTGAACCCCGTGGGCACCCCGGTCATCTCGCCGGTGCGTGAGCCGATCGCCTCGATCTCGTCGAGCGCGCCCTCCATGATGTCGCCGAGCGGCAGATAGTCCTCGCTCGTGCGCTGCTCCGTGACCGCATAGATCTCGGCCTGGGCCCGGTTGACGATCTCGTCGACGTCGTCGTCGGCCGCGTATCCCATCTGAGTGATGCGGGTACCGGCCTCGACGAGACGGCGCAGCACGGCACGCTCGTGGACGATCTCCGCGTAGTACTCGGCGTTCGCAGCCGTCGGCACCGTCTGCACGAGGCTGTGCAGATACGATGCGCCGCCGACCTTGTTGATCTCGCCGCGCTTGGTGAGCTCAGCGGCGATCGTGATCGGGTCGGCCGGCTCGCCCTTCGCATAGATGTCGAGGATCGCCTGGTAGATCGTCTCGTGGGCGGGCTTGTAGAAGTCATGACCCTTGAGGATCTCGACGACGTCGGCGATGGCGTCCTTGGACAGGAGCATGCCGCCCAGGACGGACTGCTCGGCGTTGAGGTCCTGCGGCGGGACCCTTTCGAAGGACGAACCTCCGCCGTCCCACGCACCGTTGTCCCGGCCTCGCTCATGCTGCTCATCGCGCCCGGGGCCACCGTCGCCGCGGCGGCGGGAGGGCAGACGATCACTGGGACCGCTGTCGGCCCACGGGTCGTCCAAGGGCTCGGAAATGCTCACCGAGCCACCTCCTCCCGTCCGCCGAGCGGACCTCGCCATGCCCTCTTTCTACGGCACGGCACTGACAAATGAGAGGCTCAACTCCGGTTCTGCCCGCCTTAGTTTTGTACCGATTTCTCAGTCGGCGGACGGAGTGAGCGCCGGACCACGTTAGGCCCCTGGGCACCGTCAGCCAATCCGGTTATCCACAGGCCATGTGGACGACGGCCCCGATGCTGTGGAGAACTCCCCGAAACCTGTGCACGACGCGGTGGACAGCCCTGTGAACAAGCCCCCAGTCGGCGCCAATAACCCACCTTGACCTGCACCTTTCCCATCCACCGGCTGTGCAGAAGAAAAACTTTCCCAGTCGGCCCAAGATCGCTTCGAACTGTGTACGACAGCGCACACCGCGAGACGGAAGGTAAGGGGCGCTATTGCTTTGCATCTCTTACCTGTGGACGATTAGATTGGTGCTCATGACACAGGCTCCTGCGCCCCTCAAGGCCGTCCGACGCCGGCACGATCGAGAGATCATCTCGCTGGCCGTGCCCGCCTTCGGCGCACTGGTCGCCGAGCCCCTCTTCGTACTCGCCGACAGCGCTATCGTCGGCCACCTCGGTACGGCGCAGCTCGCCGGACTCGGCGTCGCCTCCGCCCTTCTCACCACCGCGGTCAGCATCTTCGTCTTCCTCGCTTACGCCACCACGGCGGCCGTGGCCCGGCGCGTGGGCGCAGGCGAACTCCCTGCAGCCATCCGCCAGGGCATGGACGGCATCTGGCTGGCATTGCTGCTCGGCGCCGGTGTCATCGCCATCGTCCTGCCCATGGCTCCGTTCCTCGTGGAACTCTTCGGCGCCTCCCACACGGCGGCCCCGTACGCAACCACCTATCTGCGGATCTCTGCCCTCGGCATACCCGCGATGCTCGTCGTACTCGCCGCGACCGGTGTCCTGCGTGGCCTGCAGGACACCAGGACACCGCTCTATGTCGCCGTCGCGGGCTTCGTCGCCAACGCTGTCCTCAACGCGGTCCTCGTCTACGGCGTCGGCCTCGGCATCGCGGGCTCCGCCTGGGGCACCGTGATCGCTCAGTGGGGCATGGCCGCGGTCTATCTCGTGGTGGTCGTCCGCGGGGCCCGAAGGCACGGCGCCTCTCTGCGTCCCGACGCCGCCGGCATCAAGGCGTCCGCACAGGCCGGCGTACCGCTGCTGGTCCGCACGCTCTCACTGCGGGCGATCCTGATGATCACCACGGCCGTTGCGGCTCGCCTCGGTGACGCCGATATCGCTGCGCACCAGATCATCCTGTCCCTGTGGAGCCTGCTTGCCTTCGCGCTCGATGCCATCGCGATCGCCGGACAAGCCATCATCGGACGCTATCTCGGTGCCAATGATGCCGAGGGAGCCCGCGATGTCTGCCGCCGCATGGTGCAGTGGGGCATCGTGGTCGGCCTCGCACTCGGCGTCCTGGTCGTGGTGAGCCGCCCGGCCTTCCTCTCCCTGTTCACGAGCGACTCCGCCGTGAAGGACGCCGCACTCCCCGCCCTGCTGGTGGTGGCGTTCTCCCAACCGCTCTGCGGCGTGGTTTTCGTCTTGGACGGTGTCCTCATGGGCGCTGGCGACGGGTCTTACCTCGCCTGGGCCATGCTCCTCACCCTGGCCGTCTTCACGCCCGTGGCGCTCTTCGTCCCCACCTTCGGCGGTGGGCTCACCGCGCTCTGGATCGCCATGACGCTGATGATGACGATTCGGATGCTCACGCTGTGGATCCGCGCCCGCTCGGGACGCTGGCTCGTCACGGGCGCCACGCGCTGAGAGAGCCGCGAGGAGACGCGCCCGTTCTGCTCGGTTTCACGTGAAACACGCCGCCATACCCCGGACATACCAGTGGGGCCGCACCCCAGAGGATGCGGCCCCACTGACTGCTTCAGCGAGCGCAGCGCTTACGCAGCGATGACCTCGATGTTGACCTTGGCGGCCACCTCGGGGTGCAGACGCACGGACGTCTCGTGGGCGCCCAGCGTCTTGATCGGAGAGCCGAGCTCGATACGACGCTTGTCGACCTCGGGGCCGCCGGCGGCCTTGATCGCCGAGGCGATGTCGGCCGGGGTGACGGAACCGAAGAGACGGCCGGCCTCGCCGGAGCGGACGGCCAGACGGACCTTCACACCCTCGAGCTGGGCCTTGACCTGGTTGGCCTGCTCGATGGTCTGGATCTCGTGGATCTTGCGAGCGCGACGAATCTGCTCGACGTCCTTCTCGCCACCCTTGGTCCAGCGGATAGCGAACTTCCGCGGGATGAGGTAGTTGCGAGCGTAACCGTCCTTGACGTCAACGACGTCGCCCGCGGCGCCGAGGCCGGAGACCTCGTGGGTGAGGATGATCTTCATGTGTTGGTCACCCTTCCCTTAGCGCGCAGTGGAGGTGTAGGGCAGCAGCGCCATCTCACGGCTGTTCTTGACGGCCGTGGCGACATCACGCTGGTGCTGCGTGCAGTTGCCGGTCACGCGACGGGCACGGATCTTGCCACGGTCGGAAATGAACTTCCGCAGCATGTTCGTGTCCTTGTAGTCCACGTACGTGACCTTGTCCTTGCAGAAAGCGCAGACCTTCTTCTTCGGCTTGCGCACAGGCGGCTTCGCCATGGTGTTTCTCCTGTGTGATCAAGAAGTTTGGATACGACCCACCCTTTAAGCCGTACGGCTCAGAAGGGGGGCTCGTCCGAGTAGCCGCCGCCGCTGCCGCCGCTGCCGCCGGAGCCACCGCCCCAGCCGCCACCACCCTGCTGGCCACCGGCAGGAGCGCCGGTCGCCCACGGGTCTTCGGCAGGAGCGCCGCCGCCCTGCTGACCGCCGCCGGGGCCACCGCCCCAGCCGCCGCCCTGCTGGCCGCCACCGCCGCTGTAACCGCCCTGGCCACCACGACCGGTGGTCTTGGTGACCTTGGCCGTGGCGTTGCGCAGGCTGGGGCCGACTTCCTCGACGTCCAGCTCGAAGACCGTGCGCTTGACACCCTCACGGTCCTCGTAGGACCGCTGCTTCAGCCGGCCCTGCACGACAACGCGCATGCCTCGCTGGAGCGACTCGGCGACGTTCTCCGCCGCCTGACGCCAGACCGAGCAGGTCAGGAAGAGGCTTTCGCCGTCCTTCCACTCATTCGTCTGGCGGTCAAAGGTGCGAGGGGTGGACGCGACACGGAACTTCGCGACCGCCGCACCGGACGGGGTGAAGCGCAGCTCGGGGTCATCGACAAGATTGCCGACGACCGTGATGACGGTCTCGCCTGCCATGGGTGAACCTCTCGGCGGGTGTGCTGCTGGCTGCTTGTGCTGCTACTCGAATCCCGAGATCAGCTGAGCGGAAGAGCTCAGTGGGTCTCGGGGCGAAGGACCTTGGTCCGGAGGACCGACTCGTTCAGGTTCATCTGGCGGTCGAGCTCCTTGACGACCGCAGGCTCGGCCTGCAGGTCGATGACCGAGTAGATGCCCTCGGGCTTCTTCTTGATCTCGTATGCGAGACGACGACGGCCCCAGGTGTCGACCTTCTCGACCTTTCCGCCACCGTCACGGACGACAGAAAGGAAGTTCTCGATCAGCGGGGAGACAGAGCGCTCCTCGAGATCGGGGTCGAGGATGACCATCACCTCGTAGTGACGCATGTGGAACCCACCTCCTTTGGACTCAGCGGCCACGGTCGTTCCGTGGCAGGAGGGTTGTGATGCGTACGCAACGGTATCGGCCGCCACTGACAATCGGGGGCCCGATCGGGCTTCCCGGCCACGGCCTGGGCAGACACCGGTGCAGAGGGTACAGAGTACCCGCACACCGGCTTCCGGTTGAAATCCGGCGGTGAGGACCGTCAATCTGTACACATCGGGTGTGTATGGCGCTACGATGCGCCGTCTTCCGCAGGAGGTGCCCCATGGCACAGGCATTGCGACCCAACACCGCCGGATCCCTTTTCGCCACGGACGACAGGGCCCACCCCGTCCAGGACGCACTGCTCGCGGTGACCCTGGTACTCGGAGCGGTCTCCTTCATCACGGCGATGTTCCACAGCCTGCATCTGCTGAGCTCGTGGACCGGTCTGGTGGGGATCTTCACCGGCGCGTACGGCCAGTGGATCTCGGAAACGACCCGCGAACGCTTCGGACTGATCCTGGGCCTCGGCGCCTCGGCCATCGGCTTCTTCCTGGGCATGGCCCACGGTGGCCTCTTCGGCGGCCTCTTCTGACCTGCCGACACCGCGCAGAGCCTCTCGGGGCAGGCTGATCACCGCCCCGGCCGCGACAGGCCGGGGCGAAGTCCCGTGTGCCCAGTCGGGGCGCTCGTAGGGCGCAGTAGGCTTCGGCGCGAGAGCCGGAGCCCCTGAACCCATGGGGACACACCAGCCCGAGGAGCGCCCCGAATGAGCCTGACCCTGAGGACCATCAGTCGCGAGCAGCATCTGGCCTATATCCAGAGCCTGCCGTCGGCGAGTCACATGCAGGTCCCGGCCTGGGCGGACGTCAAAGCGGAATGGCGCTCGGAGAACCTCGGCTGGTTCGACGAGCGGACCGGCGAGTTGGTCGGTGCGGGCCTGGTTCTCTATCGCCAGCTTCCCAAGATCAAGCGCTACCTCGCCTATCTCCCCGAGGGTCCGGTCATCAACTGGTTCGCGCCGAATCTCGACGACTGGATTCAGCCGATGCTGGCGCACCTCAAGCAGCAGGGCGCCTTCTCCGTGAAGATGGGCCCGCCGGTGATCATCCGGCGCTGGGAGGCCTCGTCCATCAAGCAGGGGATCCAGAACCCCGACGTCAAGCGCCTGCGTGACATCGAGGCCGACTTCATCGAGCCGCGTGCCTTCGAGGTCGCCGACAAGTTGCGCCGCATGGGCTGGCAGCAGGGTGAGGACGGGGGCGCCGGCTTCGGCGACGTACAGCCTCGTTACGTCTTCCAGGTGCCGCTGGCGAACCGCTCGCTGGAAGAGGTGCACAAGAACTTCAACCAGCTGTGGCGCCGCAACATCAAGAAGGCCGAGAAGGCGGGTGTCGAGGTCGTCCAGGGCGGCTACCACGACCTCGAGGAGTGGCAGCGGCTGTACGAGATCACCGCTGTGCGCGACCACTTCCGGCCCCGCCCGCTGTCGTACTTCCAGCGCATGTGGACGGCCCTCAACACCGAGGATCCCAACCGCATGCGGCTGTACTTCGCCCGCCACAACGGCGTGAACCTGTCGGCGGCGACGATGCTGATCGTCGGCGGGCACGTCTGGTACTCCTACGGTGCCTCCGACAACATCGGCCGTGAGGTCCGGCCCTCGAACGCGATGCAGTGGCGGATGCTGCGCGACGCCTACGCGCTCGGTGCCACTGTCTACGACCTGCGCGGCATCTCCGACTCGCTGGACGAGACCGACCACCTCTTCGGCCTGATCCAGTTCAAGGTCGGCACGGGCGGGCAGGCCGCCGAATACCTCGGCGAGTGGGACTTCCCACTGAACAAGCTGCTCCACAAGGCGCTCGACATCTACATGTCGCGCCGCTGAGCCCCGGGCGTTTGGTTCGATAGCTTCCACACCTCTGATACACCGCAGCCACGAGAAAGGTTCCAGGTCCGGCCATGGCGCTCACGCTCTACGTCGACACCGCGCGCTGGCGGGCGCACCACAAGCACGTGCAGGAGCAGTTCCCGGGGCTCGTCCCGGTCTGCAAGGGCAACGGCTACGGGTTCGGGCACGAGCGGCTGGCGGAGGAGGCCACGCGGCTGGGCTCGGACATCCTCGCCGTCGGCACGACGTACGAAGCCGCGCGCATCAAGGACTGGTTCGGCGGTGATCTGCTGGTGCTGACGCCGTACCGGCGCGGCGAGGAGCCGGTGCCGCTGCCCGACCGGGTCATCCGCTCGGTGTCGTCGGTGGACGGCGTGTACGGCCTCGTGGGCGCCCGCGTGGTCATCGAGGTGATGTCCTCGATGAAGCGGCACGGCATCAGCGAGCGGGACCTGCCGCAGCTGCATGCCGCCATCGAGAACGTCCGTCTCGAGGGCTTCGCGATCCACCTGCCGCTGGACCGCACCGACGGCTCGGACGCCGTCGAGGAGGTCATCGGCTGGATGGACCGCCTGCGTGCGGCCCGGCTGCCGCTGCACACGATGTTCGTCAGCCACCTCAAGGCGGACGA
This sequence comes from Streptomyces sp. F001, assembly GCF_004187715.1. GTDB lineage: Bacteria > Actinomycetota > Actinomycetes > Streptomycetales > Streptomycetaceae > Streptomyces > Streptomyces flavusporus. Next base: position 484,679 of record NZ_QZWF01000003.1, read on the forward strand.
ACTCGCCCGGCTGCAGCAGCAGTTCCCGCAGACCCGCTTCCGCGCCCGTATCGGCACGCGACTGTGGCTGGGGGACCACGAGGCCACCGAGTACCGCGGCGCGGTCCTGGACGTCACCCGCGTCACCAAGGGCGACCGCTTCGGCTACCGGCAGCAGAAGGCGGCCTCCGACGGCTTCCTGGTGGTCGTGGCGGGCGGTACGTCGCACGGGGTGGGTCTGGAGGCCCCGAAGGCGCTGCACGGCGTCATGCCGCGCGCCAAGGGCGTCGCCCGGGCCGGCCTCGCCACGGTCAACCGGAATCTCTCTCCGTTCGTCTGGGGCGGCAAGCAGCGCTGGTTCGCCGAGCCGCCGCACATGCAGGTGTCCATCCTGTTCGTGCCGGCCGACGCCCCCGAACCGAAGGTCGGCGACGAGCTGGTGGCCCATCTGCGGCACACCACCACGCAGTTCGACCGGCTCATGGACCGCTGACGGCGGCCGACCCGCCCACGACAGCCAGAAGGCCGTACACGGAGATTCCGTGTACGGCCTTTCACATGGCCGGTCACACGGCCTACGGCACCCTCCGGGGAGCGTTCGCTCAGAGCGAACCGCCGGCCGCCTTCCCGCTGCCCCACTCCACCTGCGGTCCCTCGAAGTGGGCCGCGTGCTGCGGCGGATGGGCCGCAGGGCCGAGTACGAAGACGTCCGCCGCACGGTCGAGCACACCCCCCGAGGGGTCGTCCTCGCCGGCCCGGCGCACCACGTCCCGGTCCGGCATGAGGATGTCGCGCACCACGATGACGCACAGGTACAGCGTCCCCAGCAGGTGCACCCCGATCGCCCAGTGGTAGCCGTCGGTCGGCAGCCCCTTGTGGGCGTCACCGCTGGTCGTGTACGCGAGGTACAGCCAGATCCCCAGGAAGTACGCCACCTCGCACGCCTGCCAGATCAGGAAGTCCCGCCACTTGGGCCGGGCCAGCGCGGCCAGGGGGATCAGCCACAGGACGTACTGCGGCGAGTAGACCTTGTTGGTGAGGATGAACGCCGCGACGATCAGGAAGGCGAGCTGGGCGAACCGCGGGCGGCGCGGCGCCGTGAACGTGAGCACGGCGATACCGACACAGCACAGCAGCATCAGGAGCGTGGCAAGGGTGTTGACGGTCTCGGTGCTGAGCGGGTCGCTGGAGTTCTGGGCCATGATCAGCCAGAAGGACCCGAAGTCGACGCCCCGTTCCTGGCTGAACGTGTAGAACTTCGACCAGCCCTCGAAGGCGAAGAGCATCACCGGCCCGTTGACCACCAGCCAGGCGACGACCGCGCCTCCCAGTGCCTTGCCGAAGTCCCGCCACTTGCCGGCGCGCCAGCACAGCACGAACAGAGGTCCCAGCAGGAAGAGGGGATAGAGCTTGGCAGCCGTGGCGAGCCCCAGGAGGACGCCGAAGGCGAGGGAGCGGCCCCTGGACCACATCAGCATCGCCGCGGCCGTCAGGGCGACCGCCAGCAGGTCCCAGTTGATGGTGGCGGTCAGCGCGAAGGCGGGCGCCAGGGCGACCAGCAGGCCGTCCCACGGGCGCCGGGCATGCGTCCGGCTCACGCACACGGCGATGATGGCCGCACAGGCCATCAGCATCCCGGCGTTGGCCATCCAGTACCACTGCTCCTGGTCCTGGATGCTGCCGCTGCCGGGCGTGAGCCAGGCGGCCACCTCCATGAACACACCGGTCAGCACCGGATACTCGAGGTATTCCATGTCGCCGGGGAGCTTGTCGAAGTACGGCACGAGTCCATCGGCGAAACCGCGCCCGTTGTAGAGGTGCGGAATGTCCGAGTAGCACGCGTGCGTGTACTGCGAACTGGCGCCGAAGAACCAGCCGCCGTTGTAGCAGGGCGCCTTCTGGACCAGTCCGAGGACGAACATCCCGATCGCCACCAGAGCGATCACCCGTACGGGCGTCCACCAGGACGTCCCGAGCAGAGCACGCCGCCCGATGGGGCCGCCGATCAGCTCACTGCCGCTTGCGGCAACCTCGTCGGCCGTGGTGGGCCGCACCTGGTCCGGCTCCTGCACGCTCGCTGGCGTCGTTTCTGCACTGGGCATGGGGCACATCCTGCCGTACGCGCCCAGGAGTACGCCGAGGGCCGCCGCACCTGGGGGTGCGGCGGCCCTTGTTTCACGTGAAACACCTTTGTCCGGCGATACGGCTGCTAACCGGTCCCGCCGAAGAGGCTGCCACCGTTGTTATTGCCGTTGTTGCCGTTCTCCCCGCCCGTATCCGTGGGCGATGGTGAGACGGTCACCCCTCCATCCGTTCCTCCGGTGTCGGTACCGCCGTTGTCGGTGCCGCCATTGGGGTCCTCGCAGCCGAAGAAGCCGCAGGTCTCCGTCACCGAGGGGGTGGGAGTGATCAGCGACTCGCTGGGCGTCGGGGTCGGCGTCGGGCTCTCCTCCTCCTCGGTCTCGGTGACCGTGGGAGTGGGGGTCGGGGACGGAACATCGTTGACCACCTGGCCGATGGGCTCGGGGGTCGGGAACTTCTCGGCCTTCTCGCCCTTCAGCGCCTGTTCCATGTAGTCGTGCCAGATCTCCGCGGGGAACGAGGCACCGTGAATCGACTCCTGGTCACCCGTTCCGTACATCTCGAGGAACGTGCGGTTCTTCATGGTCTCGTCGTCGGGATACCGGAACATGCTGATCGCGGTCGACAGCTGCGGGGTGTAGCCGACGAACCAGGCAGACTTGTTGCCGTCGGTGGTACCGGTCTTGCCGGCCACCTCACGACCCTGCAGCTGGGCGTTGGTACCAGTACCGTCCTCGACCACGGTCTTCAGGACGTCGGTGACGTTGTCGGCCACCTTCGACTCGAAGGCCCGCGCGGTCTTGACTTCGTGCTCGAAGACCAGGCCGTCCTTGTCCGTGACCTTCAAGACGGAGAACGGATCACGCTTCTCGCCGCTCGCCGCGAACGTGGCGTACGAGCTCGCCATGCGGATCGCACTGGGCTTGGAGATACCGAGGGAGAACGACGGGTAGTCGGCGCCGGCCAGACTGCTCTCCAGTACGCCCGCGTCGACGGCGGCCTCCTTCACCTTGTCCAGACCGACGTCCATGCCGAGCTGCACGAAGGCGGAGTTCACCGAGTACTGCATCGCCTCCCGCAGATCGATCTGGTAGTTCGGCGGATCGCCACGCGACTCGTCACCATCGTTGGTCTGCAGCCACTCCTCGCCCTTCTCGTTCTGCCAGACCGACCCGTCGTAGTCCTTGATCTTGAGCTTGTTCTTGCCGCTGTACAGGCTCTTGGGCGAGACGATGGTGCGCTCGTCCTGGGCCTGGGTGGGACCCTCCTCCGGATCGCGTACGCCCCACTTCATCGCCGCCGCGAGCACGAACGGCTTGAACGTCGAACCGACCTGGGCGCCGGTTTCGTCGGCGTTGTTGGTGAAGTGCTTGGTCGCGTCCTCACCGCCGTAGATCGCGACGATGGCACCGGTCTCCGGGTCCACGGAGGCTCCGCCGAACTGAACGTGCGTGTCCGTGTCGGGCCGTTCCTTGGGCTTGATGTTCGCCTTCTGGACCTTCTTCACCGACTTTTCGAGCTCGTCGACCTTCTTCTTGTCGAAGGTGGTGTAGATCGAGTATCCGCCCTGGCGCAGCTTGCTCTCGGTGATCCCCGTCTTTTCACTGTCCCTGATCAGTGACGCGTTTACGAGGTCGACCAGGTAACCGATCTGGCCGCTCAGCGCGGTGTTGAAGCGTGGGTTCTGAACCTTGGGAAGCTTCGTGTACTTGGCGCGTTCCGCGGCGTCCAGGTGGCCGTACTCGACCATCTTGTCCAGGGTGTCCTGCATCTGGCGCAGGGCCCGCTTCTTGTTGGCCTCGGGCTTGGCACCGACCGGGTCGATGGAGGTCGCGCCCGCTGGGTCGTAGTACGTGGCTCCCTTGAGCGTGGCCGCCAGGAAGGCGCACTCGCCGGCGTTCAGCTTGATGGCGTCCTTGTTGAAGTACGCACGCGCCGCCGCCTGGATTCCGTAGGCGTTGCGGCCGTAGTAGGCGGAGTTCAGGTAGCCCGCCATGATCTCGTCCTTGTCGACCGAGGCACCCACCTTGATGGAGACGAACAGCTCCTTGAACTTACGCGTGATCGTCTGCGACTGGTCGTCCAGCATCGCGTTCTTCACGTACTGCTGGGTGATGGTCGAGCCGCCCTGGGTCTCGCCGCCCCGGGCCATGTTGAACACCGCTCGGGCGATGCCCTTCGGGTCGATACCGCTGTCGGTCCGGAAGGTCTTGTTCTCCTGGGAGATGACGGCGTTCTGCATGTTCTTCGGGATCTGCGACAGATTGATGATCTGCCGGTTCGCCTCGCCACCCGTCGACACCATCTCGGTGTTGTCGGACCAGTAGTAGACGTTGTTCTGCGCCTCCGCGGTGTCCGCGACCTTCGGGACGCTGACCATGGCGTATCCGATGCCGGCCACGGCCACCAGGCTGCCGAAGAAGGCAAGGCACAGCCCGGAGACCAGCTTCCAGGACGGCACCCAGCGGCGCCAGCCGTACCGTCCGGCGCGCGGATAGTCGACGAGCCGATTTCTGCCGGGGGCCGCTGCGCGTCCCCGCCCGGGCCCGTTCGGACCGCCGGGGACGGCCCGCCGGCCACTCCGGCCGGGGTCCGCCGCTCTGCGGCGGCCGCCTCCGCTTCTCTGTGCCGCGCGCCGGGCCTCGGCGCGGCCGCCGTACGGCAGCTCCTCGCCTCCCGGCCGGGGGGAACCCGACCCGTAAGAGTCGGATGGGGACCCGGTGGCGCCTCGCGGTGCCGCACGGCGGCCGGAGGACGCACCGGACTGGCCGCGTCGGGCCGCGGCACGTCCGCCTTCCTGCGGCTGCGGCGGTTTGCGACGGTGCTCGCTCATCGAACGACTACTCCTAGGGCAGGCGCACCCTGGCGCGCCTGGAAACGGCGGCTGGTTTCCGGTCCCCCCGAAGTACGGATGTGGTCGGTTCCGCATTCACCCGTACTGCACCGAGGACGAGGACGCCCCCAGACGCAACTCGGTTCCCGGTGGTGTGCATGCCGCACAGACTACGCAGCCACAAAACCGACCTAGCCCTGAAGTTCACCCAAAATCGGGCAACTTACTTGCAACGAATCAGTGATGTGATCCCGTTCACCGTCCACGCTCTTGTCGCATCCACAACACCGTTCTATCGTGCTGATGTATCGAGTCGATACATCAGCACGGCATAAAGACCGTGACGGTCCGACCGCAGCAGAGAGGGGGCGACGATGAGCCGGCGTTCCGGCATCCTCGAGTTCGCCGTACTCGGCCTGCTCCGCGAGTCACCGATGCACGGCTACGAGCTGCGCAAACGACTCAATACGTCACTGGGCGTGTTCCGTGCGTTCAGCTACGGGACGCTCTATCCCTGCCTCAAGACGCTGGTCGCCAACGGCTGGTTGATCGAGGAACCGGGGAACACATCCGAGGACGCCCTCGCCGCCCCACTGACCGGACGCCGCGCCAAGATCGTCTATCGGCTGACGGCGGAAGGTAAGGAGCACTTCGAGCAGCTGCTCGCGCAGACGGGCCCCGACGCGTACGAGGACGAGCACTTCGCCGCCCGGTTCGCCTTCTTCGGCCAGACCTCCCGGGACGTACGCATGCGCGTACTGGAGGGCCGCCGCAGTCGGCTGGAGGAGCGGCTGGAGAAGATGCGGGCCTCCCTGGCCCGCACTCGGGAGCGCCTCGACGACTACACCCTTGAGCTCCAGCGCCACGGAATGGAGTCCGTGGAGCGCGAAGTGCGCTGGCTGAACGAGCTCATCGAGAGCGAGCGGGCCGGGCGAGACCTTCGTGGTTCCGCCACCGGGGGGCCCGCTCAGCAGGACACCACATCTGGAGCGTCGGGCGACCTGCCCCGGCCCGGGGACACCTCCCGGCCGGATTCGCCCGACGACACCGCCATGTGAGGTTCCCGTCAGGGCCTCACCGAGTACACACAGGGAGCAACCGGAATGGGTTCGGTTCGCGTAGCCATCGTCGGCGTCGGCAACTGCGCCGCGTCGCTGGTGCAGGGAGTCGAGTACTACAAGGACGCCGACCCGGCGTCCAAGGTCCCCGGCCTGATGCACGTCCAGTTCGGTGACTACCACGTTCGTGACGTGGAGTTCGTCGCCGCGTTCGATGTCGACGCGAAGAAGGTCGGCCTCGACCTCGCGGACGCCATCGGCGCCTCCGAGAACAACACCATCAAGATCTGCGACGTGCCGAACACCGGCGTGACCGTCCAGCGCGGCCACACCCTCGACGGTCTCGGCAAGTACTACCGCGAGACCATCGAGGAGTCCGCCGAGGAGCCGGTCGACATCGTCCAGGTCCTCAAGGACAAGCAGGTCGACGTCCTCGTCTGCTACCTGCCCGTCGGCTCCGAGGACGCAGCGAAGTACTACGCCCAGTGCGCCATCGACGCCAAGGTCGCCTTCGTCAACGCCCTCCCGGTCTTCATCGCCGGCACCAAGGAGTGGGCGGACAAGTTCACCGACGCGGGCGTCCCGATCGTCGGCGACGACATCAAGTCGCAGGTGGGCGCCACGATCACGCATCGCGTCATGGCGAAGCTGTTCGAGGACCGGGGCGTCGTCCTGGACCGCACGATGCAGCTGAACGTCGGCGGCAACATGGACTTCAAGAACATGCTCGAGCGCGAGCGCCTGGAGTCCAAGAAGATCTCCAAGACGCAGGCCGTCACCTCGCAGATCCCCGACCGGGAGCTCGGCGAGAAGAACGTCCACATCGGCCCGTCCGACTACGTCGCCTGGCTCGACGACCGCAAGTGGGCGTATGTCCGCCTCGAGGGTCGCGCCTTCGGTGACGTTCCGCTGAACCTGGAGTACAAGCTGGAGGTCTGGGACTCCCCGAACTCCGCCGGTGTCATCATCGACGCCCTGCGCGCCGCGAAGATCGCCAAGGACCGCGGCATCGGCGGCCCGATCCTCTCCGCGTCGAGCTACTTCATGAAGTCCCCGCCGGTCCAGTACTTCGACGACGAGGCCCGCGAGAACGTCGAGAAGTTCATCCAGGGCACGGTCGAGCGCTAAGTCGACCCCTTTTGCGGTCAGTTGAGGGTCCCCGGGGCACTGCCCCCGGGGACCCTCCCCGTATGTGAGGCTGTGCCCATGGCCGTCGTGCGCGATCTGCGCGTCCTGCTCCGATTCCGGGACTTCCGGCGCCTGCTCGCCGTACGGCTTCTCTCCCAGGGCGCCGACGGCGTCTACCAGGTCGGGCTCGCGACCTACGTTGTCTTCTCCCCGGAGAAGCAGACCTCGGCCACCGCGATCGCCTCGGCCATGGCGGTGCTGCTCCTCCCGTACTCCCTGGTGGGCCCCTTCGCCGGCGTCCTGCTGGACCGCTGGCGTCGCCGGCAGGTCTTTCTGTACGGCAACCTGCTGCGCGCCCTGCTGGCGTCGACGACGGCGGTGCTGATGCTGAGCCCCGTCCCGGACTGGCTCTTCTACATCTCCGCCCTGTGCGTCACCGCCGTCAACCGCTTCGTCCTCGCGGGGCTGTCCGCAGCGCTGCCCCGCGTGGTCGACGAGGACCGCCTGGTCATGGCCAACTCCTTGTCCCCGACGGCCGGTACCCTCGCCGCGACCGCGGGCGGCGGCCTCGCCTTCGTCGTACGGCTGCTGATCGCGGACTCGGACACCGTGGTGGTACTGCTGGGCGCCGTGCTGTATCTGTGCTCGGCGTTGGCCTCCCTGCGTATCGCCCGGGACCTGCTGGGTCCGGACCGTGATCTGGTGCAGCCACGCCTGGCGGCGGCGCTCTCCGGAACCACCCGTGACCTCGTGGCCGGAGTACGCCACCTCGCCGCGCCGATACGCCGGGACGCCGCCTGGGCGCTTGCGTCGATGACGCTGATGCGGTTCTGCTACGGCGCCCTGACGGTCATGCTGCTGATGCTCTGCCGGTACGCCCTGACCACGAACACGGACGACGGACTCGCCCTGCTGGGGCTGGCGGTGGGAATCTCCGGCGCCGGCTTCTTCGCGGCGGCCGTGCTGACTCCCTGGGCCGCGGGACGGCTCGGCCCCGGAGGCTGGATCGTCGTCTGCGCGGCATCCGCTGCCGTCCTGGTGCCCGCCCTCGGCCTCCCGTTCGCCACCGCACCCGTCCTGGTCGCGGCCTTCGTCCTGGGCCTCACCACTCAGGGCGCAAAGATCTCCACGGACACGATCGTGCAGTCGTCAGTCGACGACGGCTTCCGCGGCCGGATCTTCTCCCTCTACGACGTCCTGTTCAACATCGCCTTCGTCGGCGCCGCCGGTGTTGCCGCGCTGATGCTGCCGCCGGACGGGCGCTCGGTGCACCTGGTACTCACGGTGGCTGCGCTCTACGGGGCAGTTGCGGCGGCTATGGCCCGCTTTGAACTCCGGTAAGTGTCACACCAGTGCCACAGAGTCACTCCCGGCTGTGGAGTTGTCAGTAGGGCCCGATAACTTACGTGGGTCTTATGCGCGCGCCTGCGGTGCGCCGCACACCTACGTTCCAGGGGGACCCCAAGTGACAACTCCGCCGCCCCAGGGCAACCCGTTCGCGCAGGGCCAGCCGCAAGGCCAGAACCCCTACGCGCAGGGCCAGCCCCAGGCCCCGTACCCGCCGCAGGGCGGCTACCCCCAGCAGCCCGGCCAGCCCGGCTTCCCCCAGCAGGGGGCCCCGTATGCCCCGGTCCCGCCGGAGCAGCCCCGCCGCCGGTTCAGCTTCAAGACGATCAAGAACGTCGTCATCGTCATCGCCGTCCTGACCGCAGTCATCGGCGGTTGGATCGCAAGCCGGGACGACGCCGATCAGGCCGCGGTGGGCGACTGCCTCAAATCCGCGTCCTCGTCCTCGGACCGCATGGAGGTCGTGGACTGCTCCTCCTCGGAGGCCGAGGTCAAGGTCCTCAAGAAGGTCCCCGGGCACTACACGGAGTTCACCGCCGAGACCGAGTGCCGCAAGGTCGACGAGGCCACCGGCTTCTATGCCGAGACGGGCGACGGGGAAGAATTCCTCCTGTGCCTCACTGAGGTCTGATCTGAAGCAGCCGGTTCCACGGACCGATGTTTCACGTGAAACATCGTCGGGACTGTCGCACGGCGCCGCATCAACACCACGGTGCGGCGCCGTTTCCCATAGGGCTCGTTCGCAAGGCTGCGGGGTCATGTTTCACGTGAAACATGACCCCGTTTCACCGCCTCAGCCCTGTGCGGCCCACCACTCCTTGAGCGCCGCGACAGCCGCATCGTGCTCCATGGGCCCGTTCTCCAGGCGCAGTTCCAGCATGTGCTTGTAGGCGCGACCCACAGCAGGACCAGGCTTGATGTCCAGGAGCTCCATGATCTGGTTGCCGTCGAGGTCGGGCCGGATGGCGTCCAGTTCCTCCTGCTCCTGCAACTGGGCGATCCGCTCCTCCAGGCCGTCGTACGCCCGCGACAGCGCCGCCGCCTTGCGCTTGTTCCGCGTTGTGCAGTCCGAGCGGGTCAGCTTGTGCAGACGGTCGAGAAGGTGCCCCGCGTCCCTTACGTAACGCCGGACCGCGGAGTCGGTCCATTCCCCGGTCCCGTAGCCGTGGAAGCGGAGGTGGAGCTCGACCAGGCGTGAGACGTCCTTCACCAGTTCGTTGGAGTACTTCAGGGCCGTCATGCGCTTCTTGGTCATCTTCGCCCCGACCACCTCGTGATGGTGGAACGAGACCCGGCCGTCCTTCTCGAAGCGGCGCGTCCGCGGCTTGCCGATGTCGTGCAGCAGCGCGGCCAGGCGGAGGGTCAGGTCCGGGCCGTTCTTCTCCAGCGCGATCGCCTGCTCCAGGACGATCAGGGTGTGGTCGTAGACGTCCTTGTGGCGGTGGTGCTCGTCACGCTCCAGCCGCAGCGCCGGCAGCTCCGGCAGCACATGATCGGCGAGCCCGGTGTCGACCAGCAGAGCCAGCCCCTTGCGCGGGCAGGCGGAGAGGATCAGCTTGTTCAGCTCGTCCCGCACCCGCTCGGCCGAGACGATCTCGATGCGCCCGGCCATCTCCTTCATCGCCGCGACGACCTCGGGGGCCACCTCGAAATCGAGCTGGGCCGCGAAACGGGCCGCCCGCATCATCCGAAGCGGGTCGTCCGAGAAGGACTCCTCGGGCGTGCCCGGAGTGCGCAGGACCCGCGCCGCCAGATCGTCCCGCCCGCCGTACGGATCGATGAACTTGTTCTCCGGGAGCGCGACGGCCATCGCGTTCACGGTGAAGTCACGCCGGACGAGGTCCTCCTCGATGGAGTCGCCGTACGACACCTCGGGCTTGCGCGACGTCCGGTCGTACGCCTCCGACCGGTAGGTGGTCACCTCGATCTGGAAGCCGTCCTTCTGGGCACCGACCGTACCGAAGGCAATGCCCACGTCCCACACGGAGTCCGCCCACGGCCGCACGATCTTCAGAACGTCCTCGGGGCGGGCGTCGGTCGTGAAGTCCAGGTCGTTGCCGAGCCGGCCCAGCAGCGCATCCCGGACCGAGCCGCCGACCAGGGCAAGTGAGAATCCCGTCTCCTGGAAGCGGCGGGCGAGGTCGTCGGCGACCGGGGCGACCCGCAGCGGCTCACTCACCGCGCGGTGCCGCACCTGGCTCAGGGCACTGGTGTCATCGTTGGCGTTCGGCACAACAGAAGAGGGTACGTGGCCCGGCCGACCGCGAGCGCCTCGATTGATCGCACGCAAACACCGCTGTCGATACGGGCACAAGGTCAGCCCTCACGACGTACGCAGGCGTTCCTCTTGATACGCGCATTTATACGCGCACATACGGGACGCGGCCCCGCCTTCCCCGATCCTGTGGAGCAGTCCGCGGCACTTCCCCTCAGCGCGCATCGTTACCATGCGTGGACGCACATTCCGACGACCACTGACGACGACGAGGGACGGACCAGCGCGTGGCCGAGGCGGCAGACTTCCAGGGGACGAGTCCCTCACCTGCCCGCCGGTGGATGAGGCGCACCGCGGCGCTGCTGGCCAGTGCGCCCCTGCTGGCGGGCCTGCTCCAGCTCCCCGCCGCCCCTGCCGCGGACGCCGCCGGACAGACCTCCGCGCGGGCTGCCTCCGGCTCCCGCACAGTGACCGTCGCCCTCGATTCGCTCAGTCCCAGCGCACCCACCGAGGGCGACACGCTGACCGTCTCCGGCACAGTGACCAACAACGGCAAGCAGGCGGTCACCAACGCCCATGTGGATCTGCGTGTGGGCCCCGAGCTGACGACCCGATCGGCGATCGACATCGCTGCCAAGCGCACCGGGTACGTACCGGGCGCCGACGGCACGGCGATCGGCGGCTCGTTCACGCAGGAGTTCGCCAAGCTGACTCCGGGCGTCGGCGAGCGCTTCAGTATCTCCGTACCGGTCGACGACCTGGACCTGGGCGGTAACGGTGTCTACCAGCTCGGCGTCTCGCTGTCCGGCGAGACGGCCGCGCAGCCCTGGGAGCAGGTGCTGGGCATCGAGCGGACGTTCCTGCCGTGGCAGCCCGCCGAAGCGGACACGAGGACGAAGACCACGGTCCTGTGGCCGCTGGTGTCCACCGGGCACATGACGGCGGAGACGGGCTCGAACGAACAGCAGACGCCGGTCTTCCTCAACGACGGCCTCGCCAAGGAGATCGCCCCGGGCGGCCGTCTGGAGCAGCTGGTGTCGCTGGGCAAGGACCTCGACGTCACCTGGGTGATCGACCCGGACCTCCTGGCCTCCGTCGACGCGATGACGCGCGGCTACCGGGTCCAGGGCGAGGGCGAGACCACGGCGGGCACCCACCAGGCGGTCGCGAAGCAGTGGCTGGCCGACCTGCAGAAGGCGGTGGCGGACAAGGAGGTCGTCGCCCTGCCCTTCGCCGACCCGGACCTCGCCTCCCTCGCCCACAACGGCACGGACGTCACCGGCTCACTGAGCCAGTTCAAGGCGGCCACCGACGTCGCCGCCACCACGGTGAAGACCGTGCTCCACGTGACACCGAGCACCGACTTCGCCTGGCCTGTGGACGGCGCCGTGGACCCGTCGATCGTCAAGGTCGCCACCTCCGCCGGCGCCGACAAGGTGATCGCCCGCAGCGACAGCCTGGAGGAGACCGGCGGCCTGCCGTACACGCCCTCCGCGGCCCGTCCCATCGGCGGCGGCACCACAGCGGTGGTCGCGGACGCGCGGCTGTCGACGGCTTTCCAGGGCGATCTGACGAGGGCGTCCGCCAACACACTGGCCGTACAGAAGTTCCTCGCCCAGAGCCTCGCCCTCAACCTCCAGACGAACCAGCAGCGCAGCATCGTCATCGCCCCGCAGCGCATGCCGACCGCCAGCCAGGCCCGGGCCACGGCCGAAGCGGTCACGGCCCTGCAGGCCGGCACCTGGACGGAGGCCCAGGAGCTCACCTCGGCCGCCAAGGCCAAACCGGACCCCGGCGCCACCACGAACGTGCCGTCGGCCTCCGACTACCCGTCCTCGCTGCGCAAGCAGGAACTGCCCCGCTCGGCCTTCGAACAGATCGCGCAGACGCAGGACAAGCTCGACAGCTTCAAGGTGATCCTCACCCAGCAGTCCCGGGTGGTGACCCCCTTCGGGCGGGCCATAAACCGCGAGATGTCCACGTCGTGGCGCGGCCTGGCCACCGAGGCCCAGGGTTACCGCGACGGCGTGGAGTCATATCTCGACGACCTGTCCGAAGGGGTCACACTGATCGACAAGTCGGAGACCAAACTCTCCGGCCGCAGTGCCACGATCCCGGTGACCGTGCAGAACAACCTGGTCCAGGGCGTCGACAACCTGGTCCTGCGGCTGACCTCGACCAGCCCGACCCGCCTCGAGATCGGCGGCAAGGCCTACGACGAGCAGTCCGTCGCCGTCTCCGGCGGCCACAGCCAGTCCGTGAAGTTCACCACGTCCGCCAACGCCAACGGCCGGGTGACCGTCTACGCCCAGCTGTTCACGGAGGACGGCCATCCGTACGGGGCACCCGTCCGCTTCGACGTGAAGGTCACCGAGATCACGGCCACGGTGATGCTGGTCATCGGCGGCGGTGTCCTGCTGCTCGTCCTGGCCGGCTTCCGGATGTACACCCAGCGCAAGCGCGCGGCCGCCCGCGAGGCCGACGGGGACGCCCCCGAGACCGCGGACGAGCCCGGCGACGGTCCGCAGAACCCCGAAAGCCCCGAACACCGTCTCAGGGAGGAGTCGGGCACCCGGCCCGGGGCAGGCGCCCCGGAGCAGCCGAGTGACCCGACACCGGACACCTCAGCGGAAAGCGCCGACCCGTCCGGGACGGGTGAGAGAGTGGACCGTTGACATGTCGTGGCCGGTGGGCCCGGGACGATGAGGTGGGGTAACCATGAACGCGCCGTACGACGGTGACCGCGGCCAGGCCGCGGGCAGCTCGGGCTACCCCGAGGGCCCGCCGCCCGAGCACGGCCAGGTGCCGCCGCAGCACCCCGCGGACATGTACCTCCAGGACGCCTACGACCAGGACCCCTACCGGGACCAGGACCTCTCGGCCCAGGACCCGGTCGTCGAGGCGCTCTACGACCGTGCCGCACACCCCCCGCCGCCCCCGGGCACGTACCAGTCGCCGCAGCAGCTGTACGCCCAGCCGCCCCAGTCGCCGTACGCCCCCGACCCCGCGTGTGGGCCCAGACCCCGCCGCCCGAGCCGGAGGGCCCCACCCAGTACCTGCCGTACGGCGACGACCCCCGCACGACCCAGTACGTCGGCGTCGACGACCTGGTCACCCAGGTCGGCGGCGAGCGCCACGAGCCGGACGCCTTCGCGCACCTCTTCCGGGACCAGCAGCAGGGCGGTGCCCATCCGTCGATGCAGCACCCCGGTGTGCCGGGTCCGAGCGCCGCACCCGGCACGGGCCAGGGGCCGACGGGACAGTACGGCGGCGTCCAGACGTCGCCGGAGCAGCACCAGGCAACTGCCGGGCAGTACCAGGCATCGGTCCAGCAGTACCCGGCGCCGCCGTCCCCGCCCGCCGACGAGACGCCCGCGGCGGCGAAGAAGGGCGGACGGGCCGGAGGCCTGCTGAAGTCCAGCGCCGTGATGGCGGCGGGCACGATGGTGTCCCGTCTCACGGGGTTCGTACGGTCGGCGATGATCGTTTCGGCGCTGGGTGTCGGCCTGCTCGGTGACACCTTCCAGGTCGCGTACCAGCTGCCGACCATGATCTACATCCTGACGGTCGGCGGTGGCCTCAACTCCGTCTTCGTGCCGCAGCTCGTCCGGGCCATGAAGGACGACGAGGACGGCGGCGAGGCCTATGCGAACAGGCTTCTGACGCTGGTCATGGTGACGCTCGGCGCGCTCACTGTGCTCTCCGTCTTCGCTGCGCCACTTCTCATCCGCCTGCTGTCCGACGCGGTCGCCAGTGACCCCGCCGCCAACGAGGTCGGCGTCACGTTCGTTCGCTACTTCATGCCCTCGATCTTCTTCATGGGCATCCATGTGGTGATGGGTCAGATCCTCAACGCCCGTGGCCGTTTCGGCGCGATGATGTGGACTCCGGTCCTGAACAACATCGTCATCATCGTGACGCTCGGCATGTTCCTCTGGGTGTACGGAACTGCCGAGCACTCGGGCATGACGGTCACGAACATTCCACCGGAGGGCCAACGGCTCCTCGGTATCGGCGTGCTGCTCGGCCTCGTCGTGCAGGCGCTGGCGATGATCCCGTACCTGCGGGAGACCGGATTCCGGCCTCGGCTGCGCTTCGACTGGAAGGGACATGGCCTCGGCAAGGCCGTGACGCTCGCGAAGTGGACCGTCCTGTTCGTCCTCGCCAACCAGGCCGGCGCGCTCGTCGTCACCCAACTGTCCACGGCGGCGGGCAAGGACTCGCCTGTCGACGGCACCGGCTTCGCCGCCTACGCCAACGCCCAGCTCATCTGGGGCCTGCCCCAGGCGATCATCACCGTCTCCCTGATGGCCGCCCTGTTGCCCCGCCTCGCGCGCTCCGCAGCTGAGGACGACGGCGGCGCCGTCCGCGACGACATCTCGCAGGGACTGAGGACGACGGCAGTCGCGATCGTGCCCCTCTCCTTCGGCTTCGTGGCACTCGGCATCCCCATGTGCACGCTGATGTTCGGTTCGTCGGGCACCAGCGAGGCCACCAACATGGGCTACATGCTGATGGCCTTCGGCCTCGGCCTGATCCCGTACTCCGTGCAGTACGTCGTCCTGCGCGCGTTCTACGCGTACGAAGACACCCGCACACCCTTCTACAACACAGTGATCGTGGCCGCCGTCAACGCCGGCGCCTCGGCCCTGTGCTTCTTCCTGATCCCGTCCCGCTGGGCCGTCGTAGGCATGGCCGCCTCCTACGGTCTCGCCTACGCCATCGGCGTCGGAGTCGCCTGGCACCGACTGCGCAAGCGCCTGGGCGGTGACCTCGACGGCACCCGTGTGCTGCGCACGTACGCGCGGCTGAGCATCGCCTCGGTTCCGGCGGCGCTGCTGAGCGGCGCGGCCTGCTACGGCATCACCCAGGCCCTCGGCCAGGGCGTCGCCGGTTCCTTCGCCGCGCTGCTGGCCGGCGGTGCCGTCCTGCTGGGCATCTTCTACGTCGCCGCCCGCCGCATGCGGATCGCGGAGCTGAACTCGCTCGTCGGCATGGTCCGCGGGCGTCTGGGTCGCTGAATCGGGGGGTACGCGCACAACCATCGTCCGCCACCGTGTGTCGTGCATAGCGGCGGACTGTGGGCACAATTGGTTTCGGCGTCGGACGGCGCGCAACGAATGGGGAGGCAGGAACGACGGTGGCGGAACGGAGCACGGCTGCCGTCGACGTGGCAGACAACAGCGGCGATGAGCCGCTGACCGCCAAGGCGGACCAGTCCACGGCCGACGGGGTGGCCAACAACCGGGAGCGGGACACGGAGCGCGACGAAGCACAGGGGAGTGGCGGGGCGGAGGATCCCGGAACGAAAGCCTCGCCGCCCGAGCTGCACAGCGGCCACAAGCTCGCCAGACGCTACCGCCTCGAGGACTGCATCACCCGTCTGGACGGTTTCAGCAGTTGGCGTGCCGTCGACGAGAAACTTCGCCGCGCCGTCGGCGTGCACGTGCTGCCCGCGGACCACTCCCGGGCCCGCTCCGTCCTGGCCGCAGCCCGTTCCTCCGCGCTGCTCGGCGACCCCCGCTTCGTGCAGGTCCTCGACGCCGTCGAGGAGAACGATCTCGTGTACGTCGTGCACGAATGGCTGCCGGACGCCACGGAGCTCACCACGCTCCTCTCCTCCGGCCCCCTGGAGCCGCACGACGCCTACCAGATGGTCAGCCAGGTCTCCGCCGCCATGGCCGCCGCCCACCGTGAGGGTCTGGCCCACCTACGGCTGAACCCCAACGCCGTGCTGCGCACCTCCTCCGGACAGTGGCGCATCCGCGGTCTCGCCGTGAACGCCGCGCTGCGCGGCATCAGTTCCGACACCCCGCAGCGCACCGACACGGAAGCCATCGGCGCCCTGCTGTACACGTCGCTCACCCAGCGCTGGCCGTACGAGGACGACGCCTACGGACTGGCCGGGCTGCCCAAGGACGTCGGTCTCATCGCCCCCGACCAGGTGCGCGCCGGCGTCCACCGTGGCCTGTCGGAGCTCGCCATGCGCGCGCTCGCCAACGACGGCGCGACCGCCTCCCGGCACGAGTCCCCCTGCACGACGCCGGAGGAGCTGGTGAAGGCGATCGGCGAGATGCCCCGCATCCGCCCGCCGGAGCCCGCGTTCACCGCACCGCCGGAGTATCAGCGCACGACGTACCAGCAGGGCACGTACGGCCGTCAGGCCCCGCGTCCCGGCACCACCCAGCCGGTACCGGCTCCGCCGCCTCCGCTGCAGAGCCGCACGGGAAGGGCCTTGAAGTGGGCCGTCTCGGCACTCCTCATCGCCGCTCTGGGCCTGGGCAGCTGGCAGCTCGCGGACGCGCTCATGGACCAGGGCAACCAGTCCGACGACACGAACCAGACGCAGACGACGGACGGGAACGACAAGAGCCCGAAGAAGCCGGCCAGCGGCAAGCCGATCGCCGTCCAGGGCGCCCGTGACTTCGACCCGCTCGGCAACGACGGCGAGGAGTACCCGGACGACGTGGACAAGGTCTACGACACCACTCCGGGTACGTACTGGCAGACCAGCTACTACGAGGGCGCCAACTTCGGGAACCTGAAGTCGGGCGTCGGAGTCATCCTCGACCTCGGCAAGGCCCAGCAGGTCGGAAAGGTGACCGTCTCCTTCAAGGGGAGTACGTCGGTCGAGCTCCGCGCCGCTTCCGGCGACACCGGCGCAATGCCGACGTCCCTCGACAGCTACACCAAGGTCGCCGAGGGTTCGGGCGCGACGGTGACGCTCGAGCCGGACAAGACCCTCGCCTCCCGGTACCTGCTGGTGTGGCTCACCGAGCTGCCGATACAGGCGGACGACGGCAAGTGGCGCGGCAGGGTGATCGACGTCAAGGTGACCAGCTGAAGCTCCGTACGACGAGGTCGGCCCGCAGCCGTTCAAGGCCGCGGGCCGCTCGCTTCAGTCATCCGTGCCGAGCAGCTTCCGAGCGGCAGCCGCTTTGGCTGTCTGCCGATCCAGGAACCGGTCGAGAATCACCTGGTTCTTCTTGATCAGGCTCCTCCGTATCGCGGACTCGGCCTTGTTCCAGCGACCGATGAGGTCCACCTTCTTCTTGCACTCCACGTCGTGCTGAGCCAGGGCACACTCATGGTCGGAGATGGGTCCTTTGGAGAACTCGGCGCTCCCCATGGCCGCCAGCAAGGTGGGATACGAGTACCCCTTGGCCTTCATGCAGGACGACCACTCGGAGAAGGCCTTCTCCACTTCCGGATCAGTCAGTGACCTCTCGAACCCGTCGAAGTCGACGGTCCGAGCCGCCGCCACGCCCTTGGCGCAGTCGTAGGGAAGCCGGACGGTCCGATCCGCCTCACCGCTGCACCCGCCGCTGGGGGTGGGTTCACCGTTGGACGCCTTGGTTCCCTGGGCCAGAGCCTGTCCCTGCCGGACATGCAGGTCCTGGTGGCCTCGGCCACGGCAGCCTCGACGGATTTCAGGTCGCTCCCCTGTAGCCGGTACCGGTCCATCGGGAGCTCGATCGCGACACCCGCGGGGCTGGGAACGGCCTGTGGAGCACGGGTACTCGTACCGCCGCCTTCCGTGCTCTCCTCCGAGACGGTCGAGCATGCGGCAGTGAGGAGGCTCAGGCCGGCCAGCGCGACGCTCGCGGGAGCCCAGGTCCAAAGTGTTCTGCGTGCCACCTTCTGATTCCTTGATCCCTGCCTACAACGGAACGGCGGGTGAGGAACGAACCTCACCCGCCGAAGGACCTGCCGACGTCAGCGCCAGACCGCGCAGTTCGTCGTGGGGCCGCTGCCCGTGAAGTAGAACGAGGCGTTCTCGTTGTACGTCGGGCCAACTGCTTCACGCTCGGGCAGTTGGTGTACGTGGCTGCCGACGCGTTCGTCGGCTACAGCGCCAGGAACGCCACGGAAGCCGAGAGCACCGCCGCCGTGACGCGACGCTTCACTTGTCCCTCCCCTTGGTACCTCGCGGGTACGGCGCAGCGCCGTCCTGCGAAGAAGATGATCAACGCGGGGAGGCCACTCACATCGAGCGCGCAGTTGATCTTCTTTGACGGAACAGCCTGACTCTGTTTCAAGGCACAGTCTGACCATCGGCCGGCCCGCTGTGTGGCATTCTGTCGCTCAGGCTTACGAGTCGGATTGACAGCAGCAGGGTTGCCTCCCCTAGGGAGTCGGGGGATATGTGTGGATAGCGGATCGAGCCGGGCCGATCTGTCGGACGCCGACCTCCTTGCGCGCCATGTCGCGGGAGACAAGGACGCCTTTGGTGAGCTCGTACGCCGCCATCGCGACCGCCTCTGGGCCGTGGCCCTCCGCACCCTGGGCGACCGCGAGGAGGCCGCTGACGCGGTCCAGGACGCCCTTGTCTCCGCCTACCGGGCCGCCCACACCTTCCGCGGCCAGTCGGCCGTCACAACCTGGCTGCACCGGATCACGGTGAACGCCTGCCTCGACCGCGCCCGCAAGGCGGCCTCACGAAAGACCTCGCCGGTCGACGACACCGAGCGGCTGGAGCAGTTGCTCGAGCCGCACGAGTCGGCATCCGCCCCCGCCGAGCGAAACGACCTGCATCGACAGCTCCTCGAAGCGCTCGGCACACTCCCGCCCGACCAGCGCGCCGCCCTCGTCCTCGTGGACATGCAGGGCTACCCGGTCGCCGAGGCCGCCCGCATGCTCGACGTCCCTACCGGGACGGTGAAGAGCCGCTGCGCACGCGGCAGAGCCAGACTCCTCCCGCTGCTCACCCACCTGCGTCCGGAAAACACCGGTCACGGCGAAGAGCAGGCCGCGGGACGGAACCGGGCCCAGGGGACATCCGTCCCACCGGCAGCGGGACCGCACGGTGTGGGACCACGGGGTGCAGGGCCAAGCGATTCAGCTGCTGTGAAGGGCGGAGGTGGGCGAGCGTGACATCCACGACGGATACGGCCGGGCACCCGGACGTCACGGAGATCTCCGACCTCGCCGAAGGCCTGCTTCCCCCGAACCGGACCGCAGATGTACGACGGCATCTGGACGAGTGCGAACTCTGCGCTGATGTCTTCGCGTCGCTGGAAGAGATCCGAGGGCTGCTCGGCACACTGCCGGCTCCGGCGCGTATGCCCGCCGATGTTGCCGAACGGATCGATGCCGCTCTCGCTGCGGGGGCTCTCCTCCATGCCACTGCACCCGATACGCCGAGCGCCACGGCACCCGCCGACGGGGCCCACACGATCTCCGACGCGGACGACGGCACGCATGTTTCACGTGAAACATCGGCAGCCACGGCTCGTCCCTCTGGCCACGCAGGCACCTCCACCACCGGTCCCGGGCGTAAGAACCGCAGGCGGGGCGGGCGCCGCAGGGTGGCTGTCCTGGGTGCGGTCTTCTCTGCCGCCGCTCTGGGGCTCGGTTCCGTCCTCGTGTCCTCGCTGACCGGTTCAGAGCCGGGCACCACGGCCCACGAGCAGCAGTCCGCCTCCGCGGACACCTTCTCCGAGGGGAAGCTGGAGCAGCAGGTCGTGGATCTCCTCGCCAAGGGCCAGAGCTCCGGTAACGGCTCCCGCACTCCCGACGACTTCGGTGTGGAGTCCACACCCGGCACCGACAGGAATCGCATCCTTCAGCAGCCCACGGTCCGGGTCCCCGAGTGCGTCCAGCAGGGCATCGGTCGCAACGACGCCGCCCTTGCGACCAAGTCCGGCACATATCAGGGAACGAGCGCCCTCCTCGTCGTCCTGCCCGACACCTCGAACCCGACACGGGTCACGGCCTATGTCGTCGACGCGAACTGTGTGGATCAGTCGTCGTCCGCCAGGGCCACGGTTCTGCTGGAGCAGTCCTACACGCGCCAGTGAGGAGCAGGCCTCATCCTGTCGCCTCGTTTGTGCTCCCGTGGGTATCTCCTCCAGGGAGCTCTCCGTGTGCCCGGGCACAGCGGGAATGCGCGCCCCTTAGGATCCGTTGGGTGGGGTGAGAGTCCTGAAAGGGGCTCCCCCGGTCGAACGACGCAGTCCAGAGACGAGGAATCAAGCCGTGAGCGACGTCCGTAACGTGATCATCATCGGCTCCGGGCCCGCCGGTTACACGGCGGCGCTCTACACCGCGCGCGCGTCGCTGAAGCCACTGGTCTTCGAGGGTGCCGTCACCGCAGGTGGTGCGCTGATGAACACCACCGACGTGGAGAACTTCCCGGGCTTCCAGGACGGCATCATGGGCCCCGAGCTCATGGACAACATGCGCGCCCAGGCCGAGCGGTTCGGCGCCGAGCTCGTTCCGGACGACATCGTCTCCGTAGACCTGACCGGTGAAATCAAGACCGTCATCGACACCGCGGGCACGGTGCACCACGCGAAGGCCGTCATCGTCGCCACCGGCTCCCAGCACCGCAAGCTCGGCCTGCCCAACGAGGACGCGCTCTCCGGCCGCGGCGTCTCCTGGTGCGCCACCTGCGACGGCTTCTTCTTCAAGGACCAGGACATCGCCGTGATCGGCGGCGGCGACACCGCAATGGAGGAGGCCACCTTCCTCTCGCGCTTCGCCAAGTCCGTCACGGTCGTCCACCGCCGGGACACTCTGCGCGCCTCCAAGGCGATGCAGGAGCGCGCCTTCGCCGACCCGAAAATCTCGTTCGTCTGGGACAGCGAGGTCGCCGAGATCCAGGGCGATCAGAAGCTCTCCAGCCTGAAGCTGCGCAACGTCAAGACCGGCGAGCTGTCGGATCTCGCGGTGACCGGCCTGTTCATCGCGATCGGCCATGACCCGCGCACCGAGCTGTTCAAGGGCCAGCTGGACCTGGACGAGGAGGGCTACCTGAAGGTCGACGCGCCCTCCACCCGCACCAACCTGACGGGTGTCTTCGCCTCCGGTGACGTGGTCGACCACACCTACCGACAGGCGATCACGGCGGCCGGCACCGGCTGCTCCGCCGCCCTCGACGCCGAGCGCTTCCTCGCCGCCCTCGCGGACGCGAAGAAGGCCGAGCCCGAGAAGACCTCTGCCTGAACCCTCAATCCGCCCCACGCACCAACCAGTTAGGAGCCCGCCGTGGCCGGCACCCTGAAGAATGTGACCGACGACTCCTTCGATCAGGACGTCCTCAAGAGCGACAAGCCCGTACTGGTGGACTTCTGGGCCGCCTGGTGCGGTCCGTGCCGCCAGATCGCGCCGTCCCTCGAAGCGATCGCCGCCGAGTACGGCGACAAGATCGAGGTCGTCAAGCTGAACATCGACGAGAACCCGGGTACGGCCGCCAAGTACGGTGTCATGTCGATCCCGACCCTGAATGTCTACCAGGGCGGCGAGGTCGCCAAGACGATCGTCGGTGCCAAGCCGAAGGCCGCGATCGTCCGCGACCTCGCGGACTTCATCGCTGAGTGACGCTGTGCCGTCGAGCAGACGGCACCATGTTTCACGTGAAACACGAATGGGCCAGCCCGAGAGGGCTGGCCCATTCGTTTGATGCGTAGCCTTCTAGAGAGGCCTCAAGACTGGCTCCTTCTGCACCGCCCCCAGCAGCCGGTCCAGCGCCAGCTCCACGTCTTCCTTCCAGGAGAGCGTCGTGCGCAACTCCAGCCTCATCCGCGGATACGTGGGGTGGGAGCGGACGGTCTTGAAGCCGACCGCGAGCAAATGATCAGCGGGCAGCACACAGGCGGGTTCCTTCCACCGGGCGTCCCCGAACGCCTCGATCGCTTTGAAGCCGCGCCGCAGAAGATCCTTGGCGACTGTCTGGACCATCACTCGGCCCAGCCCCTGCCCCTGGTAACCCGGCACGATGAACCCAGTCATCAACTGCACGGCGTCGGGCGAGACGGGGCTCGTGGGGAACGCCGTGGAGCGGGGAACGTATGCCGGAGGCGCGTAGAGCACAAAGCCCACCGGTACCTCATCGACATAGACGACCCGCCCGCAGGATCCCCAGTCCAACAGCACGGCGGAGATCCAGGCCTCCTTCTCCAGCGCGGACGTACCCGCCTTTACCGCGGCCTCACCGCTGACTGGATCCAACTCCCAGAAGACGCACGTGCGACAGCGCTTGGGAAGGTCCGGAAGGTTGTCCAGCGTGAGCGGTACGAGCCGACGCCCCATGAAGGCTGTTCCTCGCTTCCTTCGCCCGCCGCATCGCGGGCGTCAGTCAGTGCGCTCCGTTCTCTGAGCAGGCTGCCGACGAACCCGCCGACCGCGCCCAGCCCCAGTCCCGCGCTCACCAGTCCGGTCCGGCTCATCGGTCGCATGACCCGCCTCCCCTTAGAGCCTACTCCCAGGTGGATGCGCCATATCCGAACGCATCGTATCCACGATGCGATTCCATCGATACCGCCAAAAAGCAAAGTGCGGGCCGCGTTCCGGTACACACCGGACACGGCCCGCACTGACGGCCCTGCTGGGCGGAACCACCCCGCCGCCCGAGGCTCAGTCTTCTGCCTCCTCGGAGTCGCCCTCCAGAAGGCTCTTCTGCAGGACCGGCCCCTCACCGGGCGCGAGCGAGCTGAGGATCCGCTCGAGGTCCTCCATGGAGGCGAACTCCACGGTGATCTTGCCCTTCTTCTGGCCCAGGTCGACCTTCACCCGTGTCTCGAAGCGGTCCGAAAGACGGGTGGCGAGGTCGGTCAGTGCCGGAGAGACCCGGGTCCCGGCCCGGGGGCCCTTGGAGCGCTGAGCAGCCTTGGGCCGCGATCCCATCAGGGTCACGATCTCCTCGACGGCACGCACCGAGAGCCCCTCGGCCACGATCCGGTGCGCCAGCCGGTCCTGCTCCTCCGAGTCCTCGACCGAGAGAAGGGCCCGCGCATGCCCGGCGGAGAGCACTCCGGCGGCCACCCGGCGCTGAACCGCCGGCGACAACTTCAGCAGACGCAGCGTGTTGGAGACCTGCGGGCGGGACCGACCGATACGGTCCGCCAACTGGTCATGCGTGCAGTTGAAGTCCTTCAGCAACTGGTCGTAGGCGGCCGCCTCTTCGAGGGGGTTCAGCTGGGCCCGATGCAGATTCTCCAGCAGGGCGTCCAGGAGGAGCTTCTCGTCCTCCGTGGCCCGCACAATCGCCGGGATCGCCTCAAGTCCCGCCTCACGGCAGGCCCGCCAACGCCGCTCACCCATGATGAGCTCGTAGCGGTCGATGCCCAGCTGCCGCACGACGACCGGCTGGAGGAGACCGACCTCCTTGATGGAGGTGACGAGCTCGTGCAGCGCATCCTCGTCGAAGACCTCACGCGGCTGCCGCGGGTTCGGCGTGATGAAGCCGAGGGGGATCTCGGCGAAGTGGGCGCCCATGGGAGGTGCAGGCGTCTCCACGGCGCCGCTCACCGATGGCTCCTCGGTTTCACGTGAAACAGGCGGCAGCGTGGCCACCTTCGCCGCGGCCACCCCGCGCTCATTGTTCAGCACCGGCACCGCCGTGGGGGACGTGGAAGCAGCGCCCCCCACCGCAGTCTGCGCCGGTGTCCTCTCGGTCGGGGCCGCAGGGATCAGCGCGCCGAGACCACGTCCCAGCCCCCTCCGTCGCTCGCTCACTGGATCCCCTCCACCATGCTCTGGTCGCTCTGAGCGCCGATATGGGCGTGCGTCCCGTCATAGCTGACGCCGACACCCTTCAACGCGATTTCTCGTGCCGCCTCAAGATAGGAGAGGGCACCGCTCGATCCTGGATCGTAAGTCAGCACCGTCTGCCCGTAGCTCGGCGCCTCGGAGATACGGACCGAGCGGGGAATGCTCGTCCGCAGCACCTCGTCGCCGAAGTGGTTGCGCACCTCGTCCGCGACCTGTGACGCAAGCCGCGTCCGACCGTCGTACATGGTGAGCAGGATCGTCGATACATGCAGCGAAGGGTTGAGGTGTCCCCGGACCAGGTCGACGTTGCGTAGCAGCTGACCCAGCCCCTCCAGCGCGTAGTACTCGCACTGGATCGGGATGAGGACCTCCTGGCCGGCCACCAGCGCGTTGACCGTGAGCAGACCGAGCGACGGTGGGCAGTCGATAAGGACGTAGTCCAGTGGCTGCTCGTAGGACTGGATCGCACGCTGGAGACGGCTCTCCCGCGCCACCAGGGACACCAGCTCGATCTCCGCACCGGCGAGATCGATCGTGGCGGGCGCGCAGAAGAGACCCTCGACATCGGGGACCGGCTGAACGACCTCCGAGAGCGGCTTGCTCTCGATCAACACGTCGTAGATGGAAGGGACTTCGGCGTGATGGTCGATCCCCAGAGCGGTGGACGCATTGCCCTGCGGGTCGAGGTCGATCACCAGGACACGGCCACCGTGCAGAGCCAGCGAAGCGGCCAGGTTGACGGTCGTCGTCGTCTTGCCCACTCCACCCTTCTGGTTGGCGACGACGATGACACGGGTCTGTTCGGGTCGCGGCAGACCCTCACCGGCCCGGCCCAGAGCCTCGACCGCCAGTTGGGCAGCACGACCGATGGGAGTGTCGTCCATCGGGGGCGGTGTTTCACGTGAAACATCCTCCCCCGGCGACTCGGTACGGGGACCGGGGACCGGATCGGTCATCGGTCCCGCGATGTTGGCGTCGGACCGCAAGGATTCACTCTCCTCGACTTCAGGCTCGCAATGAACAGAGCCTCCCATGTCTTCGGGGTCGCGAACCAGTGAGGCCTGGTGTTCTGTGGAGAAATCCACCTCTGTGGACAACTCCGTGCCTCTGGTGAGGGACGGAGTGTCACCTGAATCGGCAGGAGCCTCCCCACCCAGGGAACCGAGGGGCTTGCGGTCACGAGGTTCGGCCGCGGCGCGGCCGCGGCCGATGATGCCGTGGAGCAGTGAGCGACGTTTCACGTGAAACACGATGCACAGCAGCCGGGGCCTGACCGTCGCGACACTCCGTCATGCATAGGTTTGGCAGCTTGTGTGGAGTACGTCTCGCCCTCAGGACGGATCAGCAGGCGCCTCAGGAGAACGGCACCACGGCCCAGCACCCACCGATCTCAGCGCCGCCGCCGCGCCCGCCCCGTACGTGCCGCCTTCGCACGCTTCGCCGCGAACCGCACACCGCCCGGGCTCTCCCCGACCTCCACACGCACGACTGTGGACATCGGATCCACCACACCCCCGCCGACATGCAGGATGGACGTCTGAACCGCACCAAGCTTGCTCAGAGCAGTGGCCGCGCTCTTCAGCTCCTCCTCCGCGGTGTCGCCCTTGAGTGCAAGCATCTCGCCGTACGGGCGCAACAACGGAATCCCCCAGGTGGCCAGCCGATCCAGCGGTGCCACGGCCCGCGCCGTCACCACATGGACCGGCGGCAGCTTGCCCATGACCTCCTCGGCACGGCCGCGCACGACGGTCACATGATCGAGGCCCAGCAGTTCCACGACCTCGGTCAGGAAGTTCGTTCGCCTGAGCAGTGGCTCGAGCAGCGTGATCTTCAGGTCGTCCCGCACCAGCGCCAGGGGAATCCCGGGCAGACCGGCACCGGAACCCACGTCGCACACCGTCACACCCTCGGGAACGACCTCCGAGAGCACGGCGCAGTTCAGCAGATGCCGCTCCCAGAGACGGGGCACCTCACGCGGGCCGATGAGCCCACGCTGCACCCCGGCCTCGGCCAGGAGCTCGGCGTACCTCACCGCATCCGCGAAGCGATCACCGAATACGTCGCGTGCCTGCTCGGGCGCAGGGGGGAGCTCCGCTGCCTCCGTCACGGGGACCGTCCTTCCGTACCGCAAAAGCGCACTGGGCGCTGACCACCAGGCTGACAAAGTTCGGCCCCGCCTGCGCAACAGACGGGGCCGGTGGAGCGTAGGAACCGCTCAGGCAGGCAGCACGACGACGAAGCGCTCCGGCTCCTCGCCCTCGGACTCGCTGCGCAGACCTGCGGCCTTGACCGCGTCGTGGACAACCTTGCGCTCGAACGGCGTCATCGGCTTGAGCTTCACAGGCGAGCCGCTGCTCTTGGCCTCGGCAGCAGCCTTGGCGCCCAGCTCGGAGAGCTCGGAGCGCTTCTTGGCACGGTAACCGGCGATGTCCAGCATCAGTCGGCTGCGGTCGCCGGTTTCCCGGTGCACGGCCAGGCGCGTGAGCTCCTGAAGCGCCTCCAGCACCTCACCGTCCCGGCCGACCAGCTTCTGCAGGTCACGGCTCCCCGTGTCGCTGATGATCGAGACAGCAGCACGGTCACCCTCGACGTCCATGTCGATATCGCCGTCGAGGTCGGCGATGTCCAGCAGAGCCTCGAGGTAGTCCGCCGCGATGTCACCCTCCTGCTCCAGGCGGGTCAGGGTGTCTGCACCCTCGGCAGCGGCGGGGGTGGTGCCTTCCGTCACGGGATGGACTCCTTCTTACTTCTTGGACGAGGACTTGGGCCGCTGCGGACCCTTGCGCTGGCCGGACTGGGCCCGGCTGCGGGAACCGGCTCCGGACTTGGGATTCGCCTTCCCGGCGGACCCCGCCGGCTTGGCGTCTTCCGGATCGCCCGACTTGCTCAGCGAGGTCGACGGCGAGGACGTCTTCTCGGCACCTCCGGCAGGCTTCGGTCCGCCGGACTGGCGCTTGGACTTGGGCTGCCGCTTGGGCTGCTGACGCTTGGGAGCGGTGGTGGCCGGCGTACCGTCTTCGGTCACGGTGGCCACGGGGACCTCGCTCTTCACAACGGAGCCGTCAACCTGGGCCGCGAGGCCCGCCTTGCTCAGGCCGTTGATGAACTTGCGCTCGTAGTCGTTGCGGTCGCGCCCCTTGGCCACGATGGCCTTCACGATGGCACGCTCACGCCGGTTGCGGGCCTTGCCGTGGTGCGTGACGTGCTTGTACAGGCGGTCCAGGTAGGCGGCCTGCGCCTTGGAACCAGGGGTCGGGTTGTTGCGGATGACGTACATCTGCTGGCCCATGGTCCACACGTTGGTGGTCAGCCAGTAGACGAGGACACCGACCGGGAAGTTGATGCCGAAGACCGCGAAGATCACCGGGAAGATGTACATCAGCATCTTCTGCTGCTGCATGAACGGCGTCTTCACCGAAGTGTCGACGTTCTTCGTCATCAGCTGGCGCTGCGTGTAGAACTGCGACAGCGACATCAGGATGATCATGATGGCGGTGACGACCCGCACGTCGGTGATCGAGGAGCCGAGCGCCTCGACCGTGCTCGAGCTGTCCGTGAACTTCGCAGCCAGCGGGGCACCGACGATGTGCGCCTTCTGCGCACTCTCCAGCAGCCGCTCGTTGATCACGCCGATGGTGTCGCCCGACGCGATGCTGTTCAGCACGTGGTACAGGGCGAAGAAGAACGGCGACTGCGCCAGGATGGGAAGGCACGAGGAGAGCGGGTTGGTGCCCGTCTCCTTGTACAGCTTCATCATCTCTTCGGACTGACGCTGCTTGTCGCTCTTGTAGCGCTCCTGGATCTTCTTCATCTCGGGCTGGAGCGTCTGCATGGCCCGGGTCGCCTTGATCTGCTTCACGAAGAGCGGGATCAGGCAGATACGGATCAGCACCACCAGAGACACGATGGACAGGCCCCAGGCCCAGCCCGTGTCAGGGCCGAAGATCGCACCGTACAGCGAGTGGAACTGAACGATGACCCACGAAACGGGTGTGGTGATGAAGCTGAAGAGGCTGGCAATCGTGTCCACTAATCATGCTCCTTGGGCATGGGACGGGGTCTCTGCGGCCGGGCTCGAAAGAACATTCTCTTCGGTGGCCGTTTCGGCGGCGGAGGGCCCGCCCTTGCGTGCGCGCCATGCGTTGCGCAGCAGTTCGTGCCACCGCGGGCGCTTGCGCGGCGGGACATGGTCCACACCACCCAGCGACCACGGATTGCAGCGCAGGATGCGCCAGGCCGTGAGTGCGGTGCCCTTGAGGGCACCGTGCCGGTCAATAGCCGTGTAGCCGTAGTGGGAACACGACGGGTAGTACTTGCACACCGGCCCGAGCAGCGGGCTGATAGTCCACTGGTACAGCTTGATCAGCGCCAGCAGCGGGTACTTCATCGCGCGCCCCCTCCCAGCAACCGCTGAAGAGCGGCATCCAGGTCTCGGGCCAGCTGTGCATGTTCAGCGTCACCCGCACCGGGCAGCGCTCGTACGACTACCAGGCTACCGGGGGGCAGCTGGTCGACTCGCTCACGCATCAGATGGCGAAGTCTGCGCTTGACTTTGTTGCGCACGACAGCGCCACCCACGGCCTTGCTCACGACGAAACCCGCACGCGTCGGGGGAGCGCTCTCCCCAGGCGCGTGCGGGTCCGTGGCACCGCTACGAAGGTGGACGACGAGAAGTGGGCGTCCAGCCCGGCGTCCTCGTCGAACCGCGGTCGCGAAGTCCTCGCGCCGCCTCAGCCGGTTCTCGGTGGGCAGCACGACGTCATGACCTGACCGGGATCAGGCGGACAGACGGGCGCGACCCTTGCTACGGCGGGACGCGAGAATCGCGCGGCCGGCACGGGTGCGCATACGCAGCCGGAAGCCGTGGGTCTTCGCGCGACGACGGTTGTTCGGCTGGAAGGTGCGCTTGCTCACTCGGGGGCTCCAGAAAGAAATCGGTGGTGGCGGGGTGCCGTCCTGGCTGTCACCGTGCGCCCACGAGTAGCTCGCGTTACGCCCGAGTGCACCGCTTTCCGATCACCTTGACGCGATCTGTGCCCATCGGAGGCAGGCGGCAGCAGCCATCGACAACTCGACCTGGTTACGGTACGTGGGGCTACGCCATCCGGTCAAACCGACAGCCGCCGGGAGACACTATCCACAGGCTGGGGACAATAACTTGAACCACAGCGGTCGCCCTGACTACCGTGGCTGGACTTCGATTCGTTCCCTTATCCCTGCGGAACCCGACTTACATCCCGACCCGTCCCACAACCACACGTTCGTGGGACCCATGAGAGAGCGTGCCCTGTGGCTGACGTACCTGCCGATCTTGCCGCAGTGTGGCCACGAGTTCTCGAGCAGCTTCTCGGTGAGGGCCGCGGGCAGGGCGTCGAGGCCAAGGACGAGCACTGGATCCGGCGCTGCCAGCCCCTCGCACTGGTCGCCGACACCGCCCTGCTGGCCGTACCGAACGAGTTTGCGAAGGGCGTACTCGAGGGCCGCCTCGCCCCGATCGTGAGCGAGACGCTGAGCCGTGAGTGCGGCCGCCCGATCCGCATCGCGATCACCGTCGACGACTCCGCCGGCGAGACCCCGCCCGTCGGCGCCCCCACCCAGCCCAGCCGCGCTACGAGGAGCCGGAACTCCCCGCTCCGTCCAGCCAGTACGAGGGCTACGGCCGGCACCGCTCCGAACGGCGCCCCGGAGCGTCCGGCGACCAGCTCCCCACGGCCCGCCCCGCCTACCCGGCGGAGTACCAGCGCCCCGAGCCGGGCGCCTGGCCACGGTCGGCGCAGGACGAGTACAGCTGGCAGCAGCCGCGGCTCGGCTTCCCGGAACGGGACCCCTATGCAACGCCGTCACAGGACGCGTACGGCTCACCGCCGCAGGACGCGTACGGCTCACCCTCGCAGGACGCGTACGGCTCACCGTCCCGCGACTCCTATGGCTCCCCGGCGCAGGACTCGTACGGATCACCCTCGCAGGAGTACCGCCAGCAGGGCATGGAGCGCCCGTCGTACGACCAGCAGCGCTCCGACTACGACCCGTCACGCGGCGACTACGACCAGCGCGACGCCCGACGGGAACTGCCCGAGCAGCAGGGCAGCGCCGGGCCCCCACACCGTGGCCCGGCGGGCACCTCGCTGCCCGCGTCCAGTGGCGCGCCAGGCCCGCTGGCGGCGCAGCCCGCACCGGCGACCGGCCCCGGTGAGCCGACCGCGCGACTGAACCCGAAGTACCTCTTCGACACGTTCGTCATCGGCGCCTCGAACCGCTTCGCGCACGCAGCTGCGGTGGCCGTCGCCGAAGCGCCGGCCAAGGCGTACAACCCCCTGTTCATCTATGGGGAGTCGGGGCTCGGCAAGACGCACCTGCTGCACGCGATCGGACACTACGCGCGGAGCCTCTACCCGGGCACGCGTGTGCGGTACGTGAGCTCGGAGGAGTTCACCAACGAGTTCATCAACTCCATCCGCGACGGCAAGGGCGACAGTTTCCGCAAGCGGTACCGCGAGATGGACATCCTGCTCGTCGACGACATCCAGTTCCTGGCGGACAAGGAGTCGACGCAGGAGGAGTTCTTCCACACCTTCAACACGCTCCACAACGACAACAAGCAGATCGTGCTCTCCAGCGACCGGCCGCCCAAGCAGCTGGTGACGCTGGAGGACCGGCTGCGGAACCGTTTCGAGTGGGGCCTGATCACCGACGTCCAGCCGCCCGAGCTGGAGACGCGGATCGCGATTCTGCGCAAGAAGGCGGTGCAGGAGCAGCTCAACGCCCCGCCAGAGGTACTGGAGTTCATCGCCTCGCGGATCTCGCGCAACATCCGCGAGCTGGAGGGCGCGCTGATCCGGGTGACGGCGTTCGCGTCGCTCAACCGGCAGCCGGTGGACCTGGGCCTGACGGAGATCGTCCTGAAGGATCTGATCCCCGGCGGCGAGGACTCCGCCCCCGAGATCACCTCGACGGCCATCATGAGCGCGACCGCCGACTACTTCGGCCTCACGGTCGAGGACCTGTGCGGAACCTCGCGCGGGCGCGCGCTGGTGACGGCCCGGCAGATCGCCATGTACCTGTGCCGCGAGCTGACGGACCTGTCCCTGCCGAAGATCGGCGCGCTGTTCGGCGGCCGCGACCACACGACGGTGATGCACGCCGACCGCAAAATCCGCAATCTGATGGCCGAGCGGCGCTCCATCTACAACCAGGTCACCGAGCTGACGAACCGCATCAAGAACGGCTGACACAGCCGTCCTACGCCTCTGAGGGCGCCCCGGGACGAGGTCCCCGGGGCGCCCTTCGTCGTTCGCCGGCCACCCGCGGTTCGATTACGAGCCGGGTTACGGCCACTCTCCACAGATTCGGTGACTTTCTGCCGTCCACATCCTGGGGACTGCGAAGTTGTCCAGATCGTGTCCACAGCCCGGCTTGTTGAAGGACCATCAGACCAGGTCAAGTGGTTGTGGATCGGTGGACGAAGGATCTCCACAGACTGTGGACAGGCAGGTGATCCACAGACTGTGCACGGAGTTGTCCACCGGCCACCCACAGGCCGGGGCAGGTTGTCCCCAGTGGTGCCTACCTTCTCCACAGCTCTGTCCACTGTTCGGCAACACGACGCGCCTGCTCACCGGGCCGAGTGAAAGGCGTCACACAAAGCTGCCGGGTTGGGCTGTGGGAAACATGGGTAAAGCTGGGGACGGCGCTGGGGAGAACTCGCCCCACCCTGTGCATGGGGTGTGCAGAACTTTCCGTTCTCCACAGAAGTGTTCAGTTGTCCACCGTCTCGGCCCACAGGCCCCGTGGACAAAATTTCCGCCCTGAGCTGGGATAACGTAGTTATCCACGGTATCCACAGGCCCTACTACTACTCCCAACTAGAGAGAGCTGGGAATCCGTTTCGAAGAGGGCCCTGTGCACAACTCGCTCTTCGGCGTCCTGCTGCCCCTCGTCACGACTTGACCCCGAGAGGCACCTACTGTCAGTGCGGTGCGTCAGACTGTTCCCCGGTGTCCTTCCCGTCCCAGGGCCCGCGACACCGAGACAGACGACGAAGCCAGGCAGGGCGAGAAGCGCCGGCAACAGCAGGAGGCGGCAACAGTGAAGATCCGGGTGGAACGCGACGTACTCGCGGAGGCAGTGGCCTGGGCGGCGCGCAGCCTCCCGGCCCGTCCGCCGGCGCCTGTCCTCGCCGGCCTGCTGCTGAAGGCCGAGGACGGCCAGCTGAGCCTGTCCAGCTTCGACTACGAGGTCTCCGCGCGCGTGTCGGTGGAGGCGGAGGTCGAGGAGGAGGGCACGGTCCTGGTCTCGGGCCGACTGCTCGCCGACATCTCCCGCGCCCTCCCCAACCGACCGGTGGAGATTTCCACAGACGGTGTACGGGCAACGGTGGTCTGCGGCTCCTCGCGCTTCACACTCCACACCCTGCCTGTGGAGGAGTACCCGGCGCTGCCGCAGATGCCGAACGCCACGGGCACGGTCCCCGGCGAGGTCTTCGCCGCCGCGGCCGCCCAGGTCGCCATCGCCGCCGGTCGTGACGACACGCTGCCCGTCCTCACCGGTGTGCGCATCGAGATCGAGGGCGACCGGGTCACCCTGGCCTCGACGGACCGCTACCGCTTCGCGGTCCGCGAGTTCCTCTGGAAGCCGGAGAACCCGGACGCCTCTGCGGTCGCCCTGGTGCCCGCCAAGACGCTCCTGGACACGGCCAAGGCGCTGACCAGCGGCGACACCGTGATCCTGGCGCTGTCCGGCTCGGGCGCGGGCGAGGGTCTGATCGGCTTCGAGGGCGCCGGTCGCCGTACGACGACCCGCCTCCTGGAGGGCGACCTCCCGAAGTACCGCACGCTGTTCCCGACCGAGTTCAACTCCGTCGCCGTGATCGAGACCGCGCCTTTCGTGGAAGCCGTCAAGCGTGTGGCCCTGGTCGCCGAGCGGAACACTCCGGTGCGGCTCAGCTTCGAGCAGGGCGTGCTCATCCTGGAGGCCGGCTCCAGCGACGACGCACAGGCTGTGGAACGGGTGGACGCCCAGCTGGAGGGCGATGACATCTCGATCGCCTTCAACCCGACGTTCCTGCTGGACGGACTGAGCGCCATCGACTCCCCGGTGGCCCAGCTGTCGTTCACGACGTCCACGAAGCCCGCGCTGCTCAGCGGCAAGCCGGCGCTGGATGCCGAGGCGGACGAGGCCTACAAGTACCTGATCATGCCGGTGCGCCTGAGCGGCTGACGCTGCCGACGGTTGTCCACAGGCGGTGCGGTCCGAGTGGACAACCGTGCCCGTCGATCCCTCGAAGCCGCAGGTGAGGGGCTACGTATGAGCGCGTATGCCCACAGGTGTGCGTGACCGTCCGGGTTTAGGCTCGGACGCGGGTACGAAGGTGCCTCACACGCCACAGCAACCTAAGGAACACAACTGATGGAGCTCGGTCTCGTCGGCCTCGGCAAGATGGGCGGCAACATGCGCGAGCGGATCCGCCGCGCGGGCCACACCGTCATCGGATACGACCGCAACCCGGACCTCGCGGATGTCCACAGCCTCGAAGAGCTTGTGGGCAAGCTGCAGGGCCCGCGGGTCGTGTGGGTGATGGTCCCGGCCGGTGCACCCACCCAGTCGACCATCGACGAACTCGCCGAGCTGCTGGAGCCTGGTGACGTCGTCGTGGACGGCGGGAACTCGCGCTGGACGGACGACGAGAAGCACGCCGAGGAGCTGGCCGCCAAGGGCATAGGCTTTGTCGACTGCGGCGTCTCCGGCGGCGTCTGGGGCCTGGAAAACGGCTACGCGCTGATGTACGGCGGCGACGCGGAGAACGTCGCCAAGGTGCAGCCGATCTTCGACGCGCTCAAGCCCAAGGGCGACTCCGGCTCTGTGCATGCCGGCAAGGTCGGCGCGGGCCACTTCGCGAAGATGGTCCACAACGGCATCGAGTACGCGATGATGCAGGCCTACGCCGAGGGCTGGGAGCTGCTGGAGAAGGTCGACTCCGTGACCGACGTCCGGGAGGTCTTCCGGTCCTGGCAGGAGGGCACTGTCATCCGCTCCTGGCTGCTCGACCTTGCGGTCAACGCCCTCGACGAGGACGAGCACCTGGAGCAGCTCAAGGGTTATGCACAGGACTCCGGCGAGGGCCGCTGGACTGTGGAGGCCGCGATCGACAACGCCGTGCCGCTGCCCGCGATCACGGCTTCCCTCTTCGCGCGGTTCGCGTCGCGCCAGGAGGACTCTCCGCAGATGAAGATGATCGCGGCGCTGCGGAACCAGTTCGGCGGCCACGCGGTCGAGAAGAAGTAGCGAGTAACACAGGACACCGGGGGAGGTCGGCGCACCACCATGCACGTCACGCATCTGTCGCTGGCCGACTTCCGCTCGTATGCCCGGGTCGAGGTCCCGCTCGACCCGGGCGTCACCGCCTTCGTCGGGCCCAATGGGCAGGGCAAGACGAATCTTGTCGAGGCCGTCGGTTACCTCGCCACTCTCGGCAGCCACCGGGTCGCCTCCGACGCCCCCCTCGTCCGCATGGGTGCCGACCGCGCGATCATCCGCGCGCAGGTCCGCCAGGGCGACCGGCAGCAGCTGGTGGAGCTGGAGCTGAACCCTGGCAAGGCCAACCGCGCCCGCATCAACAGGTCCTCACAGGTCAGGCCCCGTGATGTGCTGGGCATCGTGCGCACCGTGATGTTCGCGCCCGAGGACCTCGCCCTGGTGAAGGGCGACCCGGGGGAGCGGCGCCGCTTCCTCGACGAGCTGATCACCGCCCGTTCGCCGCGCATGGCCGGAGTGCGCTCCGACTACGAGCGTGTCCTCAGGCAGCGGAACACGCTGCTGAAGTCGGCCGCGCTGGCCCGTCGGCACGGGGGCCGCTCGATGGACCTGTCCACCCTCGACGTATGGGATCAGCATCTCGCGCGCGCGGGTGCCGAGCTGCTCGCCCAGCGCCTCGACCTGATCGCCGCGCTTCAGCCGCTCGCCGACAAGGCGTACGAGCAGCTGGCCCCCGGCGGCGGCCCGGTCGCTCTGGAGTACAAGGCGTCGTCTCCGGGCGACGCGCACACCCGCGAGGCCCTTTTCGAGCAGCTGATTGCCGCGCTGGCCGAGGCCCGGAAGCAGGAGATCGAGCGGGGCGTCACCCTCGTAGGGCCCCATCGGGACGATGTGATTCTCAAACTCGGTGAGCTGCCTGCCAAGGGGTACGCCTCCCATGGGGAGTCCTGGTCCTACGCGCTGGCGCTGCGCCTCGCGTCGTACGACCTGCTGCGCGCCGAGGGCAACGAGCCTGTGCTGATCCTCGACGACGTCTTCGCGGAGCTGGACACCCGTCGGCGCGAGCGCCTGGCCGAGCTGGTTGCGCCCGGCGAGCAGGTGCTGGTGACGGCAGCGGTCGACGACGACGTACCGCATGTGCTGGCGGGGGCGCGGTACACGGTGTCGGACGGGACGGTGGAGCGCGTATGAGCACCGATGAACCGGCACCCAAGGGGACCCCTTCCGGCGTCGACCTCGCGCGGGTCGCGCTGCGGGCGGCGAAGGAGCAGGCACGCGCGCGTGGGGATGCGGCGCAGCAGAAGAAGCAGGCGCGGCGTGGCGGCCTGCGCTCCGGGGCGCGCGCCGACGGCCGCGACCCGATGGCGCTCGGTGCGGCGATCAACCGGCTGATCAGTGAGCGGGGCTGGGAGGCCCCGGCCGCGGTGGGCGGCGTGATGGGCCGATGGCCGCAGATCGTCGGCGAGGACGTGGCCAAGCACTGCGTTCCGGAGAAGTACGACGAGGACGAGCGGGTGCTGGTCGTGCGCTGCGACTCCACGGCCTGGGCGACGAACCTGCGGCTGCTCGCGCCCACGCTGGTCGCCCGCCTCAACGAGGACCTCGGGCACGGCGCGGTGAAGCAGATCAAGGTGTACGGGCCCGGCGGCCCTGCCCGCCGCTACGGCCCCTTGCGTGCGCCCGGCAGCACGGGCTCCGGCGACACCTACGGGTGATCCGGCCGACCGGTTC
This sequence comes from Streptomyces sp. F001, assembly GCF_004187715.1. Lineage (GTDB taxonomy): Bacteria > Actinomycetota > Actinomycetes > Streptomycetales > Streptomycetaceae > Streptomyces > Streptomyces flavusporus. The sequence continues at coordinate 520,797 of NZ_QZWF01000003.1, forward strand.
TGTCGGGAGTGACTGACATCACGTTGGTGTTGTCGAACGGGCGTCGGTGTGACCGCGGGACGCCTACTGCCGCATGACCGGACACAGTTGCGAATATCGGTCTGCCCCCGGAGTAGCAAAGGGTTGACATCCGGAAGCGCTGAGTGCCTCTGTGAGCCTCTTGGAGCCCCCATCCGCATATCGGGACCCGGCCGAGGATGGTTCAGGGCGCCACATGAGGACTCAGGTGCCCGCAAACCCCCATCACTGTCGGCGCTACCGGTAGACTGGAGGACAATCCCGCCCCAGTCGTGGGGACGTCCGGGAAAAGCTGAGCAACGCTGATCAAGGCTTACCAACGCAACATGCCGCAGCCGCTCCGGCAACCCGCCGACGAGCCTGGCTCGTGCTGTGCCAGAAAGGGCGCTTCGTGGCCGATTCCGGCAACCCCAACGAGAACATCCCGTCCACCGACGCCGACGTGAACGCCGCGGCCATCGCCTTGAACGGCGAGGTCACAGCTTCGTACGACGCCAGCGCCATCACCGTCCTCGAGGGTCTGGACGCGGTTCGCAAGCGACCCGGTATGTACATCGGCTCGACCGGTGAGCGCGGACTGCACCACCTTGTGCAGGAGGTCGTCGACAACTCCGTCGACGAGGCGCTGGCCGGGCACGCGGACACCATCGACGTCACGATCCTCGCCGACGGCGGGGTCCGGGTCGTCGACAACGGCCGTGGCATCCCGGTGGGCATCGTCCCCTCGGAGAACAAGCCGGCCGTCGAGGTCGTGCTGACCGTGCTGCACGCGGGCGGCAAGTTCGGCGGCGGCGGCTACGCGGTCTCCGGCGGTCTGCACGGCGTCGGCGTCTCGGTCGTGAACGCCCTGTCCACCAAGGTCTCCGTCGAGATCAAGACCGACGGCCACCGCTGGACGCAGGACTACAAGATGGGCGTCCCGACCGCCCCGCTCGCCCAGCACGAGGCCACGGAGGAGACCGGCACGTCGGTGACCTTCTGGGCCGACCCGGACATCTTCGAGACCACCGACTACTCCTTCGAGACGCTCTCGCGGCGCTTCCAGGAGATGGCGTTCCTCAACAAGGGTTTGACGATCAAACTCACTGACGAGCGCGAGTCGGCCAAGGCCACGGCCGGTGCGGACGAGGCGGGCGCGGACGAGAAGGCCGAGCCCAAGACAGTCTCCTACCACTACGAGGGCGGCATCGTCGACTTCGTGACGTACCTCAACTCCCGCAAGGGAGATGTGGTGCACCCGTCGGTCATCGACCTCGAGGCGGAGGACAAGGAGAAGAACCTGTCCGTCGAGGTCGCGATGCAGTGGAACAACGGCTACACCGAGGGCGTGTACTCGTTCGCCAACATCATCCACACCCACGAGGGCGGTACCCACGAAGAGGGCTTCCGCGCCGCGCTGACCTCGCTCATCAACAAGTACGCGCGCGACAAGAAGCTGCTGCGGGAGAAGGACGACAACCTCACGGGTGACGACATCCGCGAGGGTCTGACGGCGATCATCTCGGTCAAGCTGAGCGAGCCCCAGTTCGAGGGCCAGACCAAGACCAAGCTGGGCAACACGGAGGCGAAGACCTTCGTCCAGAAGGTGGTCTACGAGCACCTCAACGACTGGTTGGACCGCAACCCGAACGAGGGCGCGGACATCGTCCGCAAGGGCATCCAGGCGGCCACCGCGCGCGTGGCGGCCCGCAAGGCCCGTGACCTGACCCGCCGCAAGGGGCTGCTGGAGAGCGCGTCGCTGCCGGGCAAGCTGTCCGACTGCCAGTCGAACGACCCCACCAAGTGCGAGATCTTCATCGTCGAGGGTGACTCCGCCGGCGGCTCGGCCAAATCCGGCCGCAACCCGGAGTACCAGGCGATCCTCCCGATCCGAGGCAAGATCCTCAACGTCGAGAAGGCGCGGATCGACAAGATCCTGCAGAACCAGGAGATCCAGGCGTTGATCTCCGCCTTCGGCACCGGGGTCCACGAGGACTTCGACATCGAGAAGCTCCGCTACCACAAGATCATCCTCATGGCGGACGCCGACGTCGACGGCCAGCACATCAACACCCTGCTGCTGACCTTCCTGTTCCGCTTCATGCGGCCGCTGGTCGAGGCGGGCCATGTGTTCCTGTCCCGTCCCCCGCTCTACAAGATCAAGTGGGGTCGGGAGGACATCGAGTACGCGTACTCCGACCGCGAGCGCGACGCGCTGCTGGAGATGGGCCGCCAGCGTGGCAAGCGGATCAGGGAGGACTCGATCCAGCGCTTCAAGGGTCTCGGCGAGATGAACGCCGAGGAACTGCGCATCACCACGATGGACCAGGAGCACCGCGTCCTCGGCCAGGTCACCCTGGACGACGCCGCCCAGGCCGACGAGCTGTTCTCGGTCCTGATGGGCGAGGACGTCGAGGCGCGCCGCCAGTTCATCCAGCGCAACGCCAAGGACGTCCGCTTCCTCGACATCTGAGTCGGTCTCAGCTGACCGCACCAGGAAGGATCTTCACCAGCTATGGCCGACGAGAACACCCCCGTCACGCCTGAAGAAGAGGGCCCGGCCCTCCGTGTCGAGCCCGTCGGGCTCGAGACGGAGATGCAGCGCTCCTACCTCGACTACGCGATGTCCGTCATCGTCTCCCGCGCGCTGCCGGACGTCCGGGACGGCCTCAAGCCCGTCCACCGCCGCGTCCTGTACGCGATGTACGACGGCGGCTACCGCCCCGAGCGCGGCTTCTACAAGTGCGCGCGTGTCGTGGGCGACGTCATGGGCAACTACCACCCCCACGGCGACAGCTCCATCTACGACGCGCTGGTCCGCCTGGCCCAGCCGTGGGCGATGCGCATGCCGCTCGTCGACTCCAACGGCAACTTCGGCTCCCCGGGCAACGACCCGGCGGCGGCCATGCGCTACACCGAGTGCAAGATGGCGCCGCTGTCGATGGAGATGGTCCGCGACATCGACGAGGAGACCGTCGACTTCACGGACAACTACGACGGCCGCTCCCAGGAGCCGACCGTCCTGCCCGCCCGCTTCCCGAACCTGCTGATCAACGGCTCCGCCGGTATCGCGGTCGGCATGGCCACCAACATCCCCCCGCACAACCTGCGTGAGGTCGCGGCCGGCGCCCAGTGGTACCTGGAGCACCCGGAGGCCAGCCACGAGGAGCTGCTGGACGCGCTCATCGAGCGCATCAAGGGCCCCGATTTCCCGACCGGTGCCCTTGTGGTGGGCCGTAAGGGCATCGAGGAGGCCTACCGCACCGGCCGCGGCTCGATCACCATGCGCGCGGTCGTCGAGGTCGAGGAGATCCAGGGCCGCCAGTGCCTGGTGGTCACGGAGCTGCCGTATCAGGTCAACCCCGACAACCTCGCACAGAAGATCGCCGACCTGGTGAAGGACGGCAAGATCGGCGGCATCGCGGACGTCCGCGACGAGACGAGCTCCCGCACGGGCCAGCGCCTTGTCATCGTCCTGAAGCGGGACGCGGTCGCCAAGGTCGTACTGAACAACCTCTACAAGCACACCGACCTGCAGACGAACTTCGGCGCCAACATGCTGGCGCTGGTCGACGGTGTGCCGCGCACGCTGTCCCTGGACGCGTTCATCCGCCACTGGGTGACGCACCAGATCGAGGTCATCGTCCGCCGTACGCGCTTCAGGCTGCGCAAGGCCGAGGAGCGGGCGCACATCCTGCGCGGTCTGCTGAAGGCGCTGGATGCCATCGACGAGGTCATTGCGCTGATCCGGGCCAGTGACACGGTCGAGATCGCGCGTACCGGCCTGATGGAGCTCCTGGAGATCGACGAGATCCAGGCCAACGCCATCCTCGAGATGCAGCTGCGCCGACTGGCCGCCCTGGAGCGCCAGAAGATCGTTCAGGAGCACGACGAGCTCCAGGCGAAGATCACCGAGTACAACGAGATCCTCGCCTCGCCGATCCGCCAGCGCGGAATCGTCAGCGAGGAACTCGCCGCGATCGTCGAGAAGTACGGCGACGACCGCAAGACCCAGCTGATCCCCTACGACGGTGACATGTCCATCGAGGACCTCATCGCCGAGGAGGACATCGTCGTCACGGTCACGCGCGGCGGTTACGTCAAGCGGACCAAGACGGACGACTACCGGGCGCAGAAGCGCGGCGGCAAGGGCGTACGCGGTACGAAGCTGAAGGAAGACGACATCGTCGACCACTTCTTCGTTTCGACGACCCACCACTGGCTGCTGTTCTTCACCAACAAGGGCCGGGTGTACCGGGCCAAGGCCTACGAGCTGCCGGACGCCGGCCGGGACGCGCGCGGCCAGCATGTCGCCAACCTGCTGGCTTTCCAGCCGGACGAGGCGATCGCCGAGATCCTCGCGATCCGTGACTACGAGGCGGCGCCGTATCTGGTCCTGGCCACGAAGGCCGGTCTGGTCAAGAAGACGCCGCTGAAGGATTACGATTCGCCCCGCTCCGGCGGCGTGATCGCGATCAATCTCCGTGAAAGGGAGGACGGTTCCGATGACGAACTGATCGGAGCCGAACTCGTGTCGCCCGACGACGATCTGCTGCTGATCAGCAAGAAGGCGCAGTCGATCAGGTTCACCGCGACGGACGAGTCGCTGCGCCCCATGGGTCGAGCGACCTCGGGCGTCAAGGGCATGAGTTTCCGTGCGGGAGACGAACTCCTCTCGATGAATGTTGTTCGACCCGGTACGTTCGTGTTCACTGCCACCGACGGCGGGTACGCGAAGCGGACCGCTGTCGACGAGTACCGCGTCCAGGGTCGCGGCGGTCTCGGCATCAAGGCCGCCAAGATCGTCGAGGACCGTGGATCGCTCGTCGGCGCGCTGGTGGTCGAGGAGACCGACGAGATCCTCGCCATCACGCTGTCCGGCGGTGTGATTCGCACGCGAGTCAACGAGGTCAGGGAGACGGGCCGTGACACCATGGGCGTCCAACTGATCAATCTGGGCAAGCGCGATGCCGTGGTCGGTATCGCACGTAACGCCGAGGCGGGACGTGAGGCGGAGGAGGTTGACGGCGTCATTGCCGTCGACGAGACCGTCGAAGGTGCCGCGACCACCGGCACGGACGAGGGTGAGGCGCCCTCGGCCGAGTAGCACGAGGAGTGAGTCAGCGTGAGCGGAGCCACGGGCGCCGGATCTGCCGGTATCCCTGCCGGTACCTCGACCGGTACGGAAACGGACGGCGGCGGTCGCGGCTCCGCCGCGCCTGTGACGGACTCCCACACGACCAACTTGCAGGCGATCAAACCCCACGCGACCGACTCGCACTCGCCTGACACTCATGGATCCCAGGGGGGAACTGTGACGGACACCCGAGGCCCGCAGACCCAGCAGTACGCGGCTGGAGCGGGCCCGGCCGCTCCGGGCGCCCAGCCGTCGGCCCAGTCGGCCGAGGCGCAGCAGGCGGCGTCCCCGCTCCCCGGGGAGCGCCAGCCTCAGCAACCCACCGGGCCCTACCACCCGCCGCAGGCGTACCAGACGTCCGCTCCCGCCGGCGCGGTACGACGCCCGCGCACCGGCGCACGCACCACACCCCGGGTCCGCAAAGCCCGGCTGCGGGTGGCCAAGGCCGACCCGTGGTCCGTGATGAAGGTCAGCTTCCTGCTCTCCATCGCGCTGGGCATCTGCACGATCGTCGCGTCCGCCGTGCTGTGGATGGTCATGGACGCGATGGGCGTGTTCTCGACCGTCGGCGGCACGATCTCCGAGGCGACCGGCTCGAACGAGTCCAACGGCTTCGACCTGCAGGCGTTCCTGTCGCTGCCCAACGTCCTGCTGTTCGCCACGATCATCGCGGTCATCGACGTCGTCCTGGCGACGGCCCTCGCGACACTCGGCGCGTTCATCTACAACCTCTCCGCGGGTTTCGTCGGCGGCGTGGAACTGACACTGGCAGAGGACGAGTGAGGCCGGACGAGCCGGTTCGCTGACGGGCCGCTTCAAACCTCCACCGATTATCGATTTTGGGACTGCCCCGGTCGTGCGCTAATCTTCAGGAGTCAGCGCGCGGGACACACACCGCACAGCGCGGCGGGGCTATAGCTCAGTTGGTTAGAGCGCATCCCTGATAAGGATGAGGCCACAGGTTCAAATCCTGTTAGCCCCACAGATGCAGAACGAAGGCAGAGGGTGTCTCCCCAGGTGGGAGGCGCCCTCTCCGTGTTTTGGCCGGTCGTCACGGGGTCGTCCGTGATGCGCCCGCGCTCGGCGACGCGAAGAGCGGGCGCCTGAAGGGGAAGCGCCCGCTCTTGGCCGACGAGGGTCAGGCGACCAGCTGGGGTTCCTGCGGGGCGGTGGCCTCCGTCGGTTGCTGCGGCTTGCGGTCGCGCATCACCAGCGTGGCCAGGACGGCGGCGGCCAGGACGCCGATCGCGCTGAGTGTGAAAGTGGTGGTCATCGAGGCGGTGAAGGCCTCGCGGGCGGTGCCGATCAGGGCGCTGTCGGTGGTGGCCAGGGCGCCGGTGATGGACTGCCTGGCCTGCTCGGGGGCGTCGGTCGGCATCTCGGCGGCATAGCCGCTGGTGAGGAGGGAGCCGAGGATGGCGATGCCGAGGGCGGTGCCGGCCTGCTGGATGGTGTCGTTGAGGGCCGAGCCGACGCCCGCCTTGTCGGCCGGGATGGTGCCCATCAGCGCGGCGACCGCGGCGGGCATCGCGAGACCGGCGCCGAGGCCCAGCAGGGCGAGGGCCACCGCCGGGACCGTGAAGCCGGAGTCGGCCGAGACCGTGGTGAGGAGGCCGAACGAGGCAGCCATCACGAGCATGCCGGACAGGATCACGTAGCGGTTGCCGATCTTCTCGGCGAGCTTGACGCCGGAGCCGTTGCCGAGCAGGGCCGCGACCGCCATCGGCAGGAAGGCCACGCCCGCTTTGACCGGCGAGTAGCCGAGCACGAACTGCAGGTACTGGGTCAGGACGAGCAGCAGACCGCCGTTGCCGATCTGGACCAACGCCAGGGAGAGCGAACCGCCGCTGAAGTTGCGGTGCTTGAAGAGGACCAGCGGGACCATCGGGGCGGGGGTGACGTTCTCCCAGATCACGAAGCCGAGCAGGGCAACGACCGCGACGGCCAGGGTGACCACCGAGCGGCCCTCGAAGGCGCCGTGCTGCGGAATCTCGATGATCCACCAGACCAGGGCGGTCATACCGACGGCGGACAGCACCGCGCCCAGCGGGTCGGGCTTCTGCCACGGCGCCCTGGACTCCGGCATGAGGGTGAGACCGGCGACGACGGCGAGAGCGACGACCGGGACGTTGATGAGGAAGATCGAGTGCCAGGAGAAGTGGTCGATCAGTACGCCGCCGAGCACCGGGCTGCCGACCAGGCCCAGCATCGACACCGAACCCCACGCCGCCATCGCCTTGCCGCGCTCCTCCTCGTCGAAAACCGTGATGAGGATCGACAGGGTGGAGGGCATGATCAGCGCTCCGCCGACGCCCATCGCGATCCGTATGGCGATCATCTCCCCGGGGCTGGAGCAGAAGGTCGCCCCCAGTGAGGCCGCTCCGAAGAGCAACAGGCCGATCAGCATCACCTTCCGGCGGCCGAACCGGTCACCCAGGCTGCCCGAGATCAGCAGGAGACCCGCGAAAACCAGGATGTAGGAGTCGAGGATCCACTGGATGTCCTGGGTGCTCGCACCGATGTCCTCGGTCATCGAGGGCACCGCGACGGTCAGTGCCATGTTGTCGACCACCAGGACCAGCGTGCTCAGGCACAGCACGACGAGGATCCACCAGCGACGTGGATTGCGGTTTTCCATGGCCGTTCCTTTCAGGGATACGGGTCTGCGCCTGCACGGTGCGCACACTGTTCCTTCGATGCGAACACTGTACGCACGAGGGAGCAGTGTGCGCAATCCTTGTTTCTCGTACGCTAGATGCGAACGACGTACGCACAGGAGTCGCGAGGAGCGCCATGGCCGCCAGGACGAGCAAGTCGAAGCCGGAGCCCAACCCGATCCCGTCCGTCTGGGCCCGGCAGCAGCGCGAGCCCGACCAGCCCGCCCTCAGCCGGGACGCGATCGTCCGCGCGGCCGTCGCCGTACTCGACGCCGAAGGCATCGACGCGCTGAGCATGCGCAAGCTCGGCGCCCGCCTGAACGCCGGCGCGACCTCCCTCTACCGGCACGTCGCGACAAAGGACGAGCTGATGGAGCTGGCCGTGGACGAGGTCGCCGCCGAGATCCACGTACCGCCCGCCGACAGCCCCGACTGGCGCGCAGCCGTCACCGAGGCCGCGCACTCCTTCCGTGCGACCGCCCTGCGCCACCCCTGGCTGTCCTCGGTCCTGGGCCAGGCAGGCCTCGCCTACCTCGGCCCCAACCTGATGTCGTTCTCCGAGCGTCTCGCCGCCCTGTTCACGGCCGCGGGCTTCCCGGAGCCGCACCGGGCGATCGACACCGTGCTGTCGTACGTCATCGGCATGAGCACCACCGAGGCCGCCTGGCTCATCACCGTCGCCCGCTCCGGCACCACCGAGGCCGACCTCATCGCCCGCCTGATGCCCGCCGCGCAGCAGGCCGCCGCCGGCCACGACCACTTGGCGGCCGCGCAGGACGACGCCGTCGCCGCCACCACCGATCCCGTCGCCCTGCGCGACGCCAAGTTCTCGTACGGCCTGGAGGTCGTCCTCGACGGGCTGGCGCTACGGCTGCCGGATGCCTGACCGGTGGATCCGCCCGAGGCGGGCGCGGAACGCGTGAAGGCCCGGCCACTGAGCCAGTGGCCGGGCCTCGTCATGAGGGCGGTGTACGCAGGTTCGCCGTGACGACAGGGTTGACGGAATCCGGAGGAACTCAGGTGAAGGGGACCGATGAGAGCGGGAGCGTGACGGGATCGTCCGGGGCCGCCGTTCGGGAGCCGCAGTCGTCGGCCGCCGGATCAGTGCCGGTCTGGTCCGTGTCCGTCTTGGTGAGCGGGCGGTGGCGGCAGGTCGGGGCCTTGCCGTGTGCCTCGGCCTGGATGCGCTGTTTCATCGTGGGGGGCAGGGCCGTGGCGTGGGGCCGAGCCCAGCGGGACATCGTCGGCGCCGTGTTGGGTCGTGCGGTGCTGTTGCGCGAAGTCTCGGTCTGCGGTACCGCCGCGCCGGCGGTGGTCGTGGCGAGTCCGAGCGCCGTGCACAGCGCGAGGAAGGCGGTGATGATGACGTTCCACAGCTTCATGACCTTGTTCCGGGCCATGGCCCCTCACTTTCGGGTTGGGCGATTTGCGTACTTTGCTCATCATGTGTATGAGGCTCGGGAAGTGGTGGACCGACGCCCGTGACGCAGCGATCTTCAGATCAACACCACCCGGATGGTCGCAAGAGGCCCGAAAAATGCGGGGCTGTGAGCACCGTCAGATCGGAGCGGCGCCGTCCGCGCGGAGTGGGCTGCGCCGCCGGGGAGTTGGGGCCCGGCGCAGGTCACCGATCGATATCGGGCGGTGTGTATAGTCGGGCGCCAGAGGTCCCCTACGTCAAGGAAAGACGAGGTCGCGCGGTGAAGAAGCTTCTCCTGGTCGCACTGGCCGCCATCGGCGGGCTCCTCGTGTACCGCCAGATCCAGGCGGATCGCGCCGAGCAGGATCTGTGGACGGAGGCGACCGACTCCGTGCCCACGGGTTCGTGAGTACCGACATCCGATACTGAAAACAGACCCCGGCCGCCTTTGCGGTCGGGGTTTTGCGTGTCCGTGGACGGTCTCTGGTACGGGCGCTCTCCGGCACGGGCGGTTCCGTGGTGGGCGTTTCGGACGCTCGTACGGATTGCGCCGTGAGTCGTGGCCTTGCGAGGGCAGGATGGGCCAGGGTACGGACGGTTCGATGATTCGGCACTTCCAGAGGTGGCGCGTGATGGGGCGACGTACGGCAGGGTCCAAGGCGCACCGGGGCCGTTTTCCGTCGGCACGCGCGCGTGCCGCCCTCCTCGCGGCGACGGTGGTGACGGCGGCCGCCCTGCCCGGTCCCACGGCGATGGCTGACGGTACGGCGAGCGGCACCGCCTACGCCTTCGCCGAGGACGCCCGGTCCGTACCGGGCGCCACGGGCACCACGGACGCCGTACGCCTCCAGCCCGGCAGGACGTACAAGAGCACCCTGCCGAGCAGCGGAAAGGCCTACTACCGCCTCGCCCTCGACGCCACCTCGAACACGTACGTCTCCGCCACCGCCGTACCCGCCCCGGACGCCACCGTCTCCGCCGTGGAGGGGATCAAGGTGACGGTGCAGGAGACGGACGGCAGCTCCTGCTCCTTCGATACGACGACCTTCGGCGCCGGCCGCAGCCCGCACCCGATCGCCGCCTGGGGCGCGCGCGAGTCCGGCACCAGCCGGTGCAAGGCCGAGGGCATGTACTACGTGGTCGTCGAGCACGTCGGTGCGAAGGACTCCGCGCCGGCTGCCTGGGACCTGGAGCTGGCCGTGATCGAGGAGCCGGGCCTTGCGCAGCCCGGTGCCACCAGGGCGCCGCAGGCCTGGGACTCCGCCACGCCCGCGCCGCCCACCGACGAGCCCGAAAAGCGGCCGGGCGGCGCCGGCTTCGCCACGGCGACCTCGCTGGACCAGGGCGTCTGGACCGACGACATCGAACCCGGACAGACCCTCTTCTACGAGGTTCCGGTCGACTGGGGCCGGCAGCTGTACGCCACCGCCGAACTCGGCACCGCCGGTTCCGGTTCCGGTTACGTGGTCGGAGCGCTCGACGTGTCCCTCTACAACCCCGCACGCGGGCCGGTCGAGGACGCAGGCATCGGCTACGACGGGAAACAGCGGTCGGCCGCACTCGATCCGCTTCCGCCGGTCGCACACGCCAACCGCCACTCCTTCACGGACCGGGTGGCCGGGATGCGGTTCGCCGGTTCGTATTACCTCGTGGTGCATCTCTCCGCGAAGGTGGCCGAGGACTTCGGCGACGGTCCGTTCGGGCTGACGTTGCGCGTACGGGTGGCGGGGACGGCGCAGGAAGCGCCCGCCTATGCCGGGCAGTCCGTGCCGGACGACGTCTTCGAGGTCACGCGCCAGGATCGGGGAGCTGCCGGCTCCGGCGGTGCGGCGGAGGAGGACGCCGCGATGACGGCGCTCGCGGCGGGCGGGATCGGCGCCGGCACGGTGATTCTGGTGGGGCTCGGGGTCTGGACGGCGGTGGCACGGCGGAGGGCCGGCCTCGCCGGGTAGTTCAGACCTGGGTCAACGCCCAGAAACCCACGGCGTAGCAGGCCAGGGCCAGCAGGACCAGCGGGACCGCCACCTTCGCGGCGGGCCGGGGCGACGTCGGCCGGGGTGCGGTGCGGCGGTAGCGGCGGCTGGAGTGAGGGACGCTCGGCTGGGGGGCGCTCGGGCTGCCGGTGAGCGGCTGGTGAGCCGGCTGGTCGGCAGGGTGCCGCGAAATCGGTGGTGCGGAGAGTGGAACCTGCGCGTCCTGAGCGTGTACGAAGCAGTAGAGCGTCAGCGCGCCGGGCATCGCCGGGGCGGCGCCGGAGCGGGTACAGCGGTGCTTGCTGCTGGGGGGAGGACAGCACGTGCGTGGTCTCGTGAGGGGAGGTGAGGAACGGTTGCTGTGGGGGCAGCTGTTGCTGTGCTTGTGGATGCCGATGGTGCTGTGGCTGCGGTGGGCCCTGCTGTGCCGGTGCGGGTGCCTCTGCGGACCCGGCCTCGGGGGCGGCCGCCCGAGGGGAACTGACGGTGGGCTGCGGAGGCGGCAGGTGGAAGCTGCCGGTGTCCGACATACTGGCCGGCTGCGAAGGAGCGGAGGGCTGGGCCGGGGTGACGACGCCGGGGTGAGCGGTGGGCTGCTGACGGGGATCCGCGACCACGTCCTCCCTGCGCGCCCCAGAACGTACGGAGCCCGTGCCGGGCCGCGAGGACAGCGAGTCGGCTGCGTCCCCGGCTCTCGGAGGGACTGCCCCGATTCCGGACCCCGCACCCGCCGCCGTGCGCGTCCCGGCCGCCGAAGCAAGCGGCCCCACGGGCCCGAACCCCGAGGGAAGCGGCCCGAGTTGGTCGAAGATCTCGATCTGCTCGTCGTCGGGGCCGGGGTCGGGCAGGAGCTCGGCCGCCGAAGCGAGCGCCTTGCGCGCACCTGTGGCGGTGCGGAAGCGGGCCTGCGGATCCGGCTGCAGCAGTGTCGCCACGACCTGCCACAACGGCTCCGGGATGCCCGCGGGCGCACTGGGAGTCCCGTGCGCTGCGAAGTACTCCACGAGCGCCTTGGCGTCCGGCTTGGCGCCCTCCAGCAGATACAGCGCGACCAGTCCCACGGCGAACAGATCCGCCGGAAAGTCCGGCTCGGCGCCCATCATCTGCTCCGGCGCCAGATACCCCGGCGTACCCACCACGAGGTTGGTTTCGGTCAGCCGGGGCTCGCCCAGCCGCATCGCGATGCCAAAGTCGGACAGGCGCAGCTTGGGCCTGCCCGTACCGGTGGCTTCCAGCAGCACGTTGGCGGGCTTGATGTCCCGGTGCACGACGTTCTCGGCGTGCACCGCGGCCAGCCCCGACAACAGCTGGTCGAGGAGAGTGCAGACGAAGGACGGCGGCAGAGGACCGTAGTCCCCGACGAGATGGACCAGCGAACCGCCGGCGACCAGATCCATGGTGAACAGGACCTTGTCGTCGTCGGCGGCCCAGCTGGCCGGCGCGAGAACATGAGGGTGATCGATCCTCAGCGCCTGTTCGCGTACGAAGCGCAACAGCGAGTGCGCGTCGCTCTGCTGCAGGACCTTGGCGGCCACATAGCGACGTCGGCGATGGTCCCAGGCACGCCAGACGGCGCCGACTCCTCCACGCCCGATCGGATCGACCAGTTCGTACCGTCCGGCGAAGACCTCACCCATCGCTGTGCGCCGCTCCTCCCCCTACGATCCCAGGGCTTCCCCCCTTGCCTGCCCCTCGACGAGTGATACGACCCCTCTCGCGGCCTCTCCTCGCGCCGCTCTCACCGCCGCCGTGCAACAGGCCCGACTGCCGCACCCCCACGCGGCGAACGGCCGTGCGGTCAGCTCTGGTGGGCCTGGTAGTGCGCGACGGCGTCGAGGTGCGGCCGCGCCGTACACCCGGAGGAACTCTGCCAGCTCCGGATGGGTCGGGCGAGAGTGTCCGCGGCCTCGATGATGTCTCCCGCGGCCGCCACCGAACGCAGCAGCGACTGGATCTCGCGGACCACCCGCTTGACCGTGGGCGCTCCCGAGCTGCTCGTCGTCTGTGTGCTGTTGCTGAGCACCGAGCCCCCCTGCGACTTCTTGATCTCCTCCATCCGATCGGTGGCCTCCGCCGCGCTCACACTGCCGTCCGCCACCTGTGCAGCCAGGTCCTGCAGCAACTGCACCCGCTGGACCACGGCAGGGTTTCCGATTCTTCGCCGCTGACCGCTCATCAGCTGGGACAGCATCGGCGCGGACAGTCCAGCACCCCCGCGAGACGAGCCTGGTTGAGTCCAAGATCGTCTATGAGCTTACGGAAGAGCGCCCCCAGCGGCTCCCCGTACCAGTTCCGCTGCAGTTCCCGCGCTCTTGCGGTGGCTTCCTGCTGTGCGGCGTCCATTGCGTCTCCCCATCGCTTTCCCCAAAACCCGGTTCGCTGTAGCGAACCACGCCGAGCATCTTACGGAGATGGTCGTTCACGGGGACCCCCCAATCTTTTTGCGAGATACCGGGTCACCCGCTACTCTGGTCTGCGGCGCCCGCCGGTACGCGGTTCTTCCGGCCGACGTCTCCCTTCCGGGGCCTTAGCTCAGTTGGTAGACGCTGTCTTTGCATGGCAGATGTCAGGGCGACTCCCCTAGCTCCACCGGTAAATGCCCTCTGGCCTGCGGAAACGCGTTCGGAGGTATTTTCGTGTCTCGGTACACGCAGAACACACGTATGCGCACGGGAGCGGCAGCCTCCTCGAGGCACGCCGACCGATCGGTCAGGCTTCCGCGCGTCCCGCTTCAGCCCAGGCGGACGCACCCCGCCCTCGACATCGTGGACTCTGCCAGTCTGTGGGACGTCGACCGCCCGACCCGGCCCACGCGCTACGCCGCCGGATCACGGATCCGCGCGGCGGACCCACCTGAGCCACTCACACCGGAGGATCGGTGCTTCGGTGGATGTTCCCAGCTCACCTGTTGACGGCCGGTGCACCTGCGACAGCTCATTGCAGGCGCAACCGGACTCACCCTCGTGCGCAGAGATGAACGGTGCCCCCAAGCTCCTGACGCACGGTGCCGTTCTTGGCAATCAGCACCGCAGCTCGCGCATTGACAGTTGAGGTACGGCTGTGCCGCGCAATCGTCAACCAGTGCAATAGCAAGCAAGTTACGGCCGTACGACGCAAGCGCGCGCCGCTCGCCGGTTTCACGTGAAACCCGTTCCACCCGGGCATCCGCGTGAATCATCATGCGGGCGAGAGACCCACAAGTCTCCCGCCCCACGGTCAGACGGCTCAGCCGCGGTCCTCGCGGTCCGCAGCCTCCTCCTCGGCCTCCTTGGCCTGCACCTCGGGATCGAGCACGGACTGTCCGCTGCCGTCCACCGACGTGAGCCGGCCCGACTCGGAGACCTCGGTCGCGGCGGGCGGCTCGACCAGCCAGTCAGGTTGGCCTGCTTGTCCCACCACTTCCAGGCGGCGAAAGCGCCGCCCGCGAGAACGCCGAGAACCGCCAGTACCTTCACGGCCCGGCCGGCCTTGGCCCGCCGTTCATGCTTGCGGACCAGCTTGTGAATCTCCTCGGCCGAGACCTGGCCACGCAGCGCGGCCAGCGCGGCGGCACCACGCGACGCCGCCTCGTCCTTGACGGGCCCGGCCGCGGCCACCGCCTGCTCGATCTTCGGCCGGGAGTAGTCGGCAGCCTGCCGGGCAGCCATACGGGTACGGAAAGCGGCCTCATGGGCGGCGTGGTCCACCCTCGGCGGCACATGCGAACGGGCCTGTTCCAGGCGCGGCGCGAGATGCGACTCGTACTGGACGCGGGCCTGCCCGGCGGCCTGCGACACCCTGGGCGCAAGCCGTACGCGTGCCTCGTGTGCATAGTGCGCGGTCCGGTCCTTCGCCGTGTCGGCGTACGGCGCCACCACTTCCGCGGCGTGCAGCACGCTGTCCTTCGCCGAGCCGGTCGCGGCGCGCACGCTGTCGATGCGGGTCACGGGTTCCTCCTCCTCGGTGGCGTACGTATTTCGACTTTCCACCCTTTTAGGGATCATGCCTGCCCAAGCATGACGTGGCATGTGAGGACGGGCATCCGGGTCATGGTCGCCGCGCAATAGCGGATGAATACGGCAACAGGAGCTTGTCGTCGACAATGCCACGGATCGCCGCTCCGCGCTCCCGCCACGGAACGACTCATCGGAAAATCTGCAAGCCCTCCGCCCGGATTCCCGCCCGAAACAGCACGTCGGGCGACGTACGGCGCAGGCCGTGCGAGGATCGTGGGGTCACAGGAAGACAACGGAAGGCAGATCGTGGCTGAGCAGCTTTACGCCACCCTGAAGACCAACCACGGCGACATCCAAGTTCGGCTCTTCCCGAACCATGCGCCGATCACGGTCAAGAACTTCGTCGAGCTCGCCAAGGGCGAGCGTGAGTGGACCCACCCGGCCACCGGCCAGAAGTCCACGGACAAGCTGTACGACGGCACGGTCTTCCACCGGGTCATCAGCGGCTTCATGATCCAGGGCGGCGACCCGCTGGGCAACGGCACGGGCGGCCCCGGTTACCAGTTCGCCGACGAGTTCCACCCGGACCTGCAGTTCGACAAGCCCTACCTGCTGGCGATGGCCAACGCCGGCCCGGGAACCAACGGCTCGCAGTTCTTCATCACCGTCTCCCCGACGGCCTGGCTGAACCGCAAGCACACCATCTTCGGCGAAGTCACGGACGCGGCCAGCCAGAAGGTCATCGACTCGATCGCGAGCACCCAGACCAACCCGCGCACCGACCGCCCCCTCAACGACGTCGTCATCGAGTCGGTCGTCGTGGAGACCCGCGAAGGCTGAGCCGGAAGGCCCACGAGGACCAAGTCGGAGGACCCGCAAAAGCCGAGTCCGAGACCTCCCGTAGGGAACCAAACGCCCCGCTCGTCCGTAAAGAGAGCGGGGCGTTTCTGTCGGACTCGACGATGAGGGGACCTCATGGACCAGGCGCCAGGCAGCCCGAACGGCCCGCACAACCACGGCCCGGACAACCCGGGCCCGCAGGACGCCGCCGGCACGCCCGTCTGCTACCGCCACCCCGGCCGCGAGACCGGCGTACGCTGCACTCGCTGCGAACGCCCGATCTGCCCCGACTGCATGGTCAGCGCCTCCGTCGGCTTCCAGTGCCCCGCATGCGTCCGCGACGCCTCCGGCACCGGACACGCACCGGGCGCCTCCCGCCCCCGCACCATCGCAGGCGGCACCGTCGTCGCCGACCCCAGACTCCTCACCAAGATCCTCATCGGAATCAACCTCGCGGTATTCATCGCCGGCCGGGCCGAACCGTCCCTCCTCAACCACATCCTCCTCATCGGCGAATGGCCACCAGCGCCCTGGGGACCGACAGAGGGCGTCGCAGAGGGCGAGTGGTACCGCCTGTTCACCTCGATGTTCACCCACGAAGCCATCTGGCACATCGGCTTCAACATGCTCAGCCTCTGGTGGCTCGGCGGCCCCCTCGAAGCCGCCCTCGGCCGCACCCGCTACCTCACGCTCTACCTCGTCTCAGGCCTCGCAGGCAGCGCCCTGACCTATCTGCTGGAAGCCCCGACGACAGCCTCGCTGGGCGCCTCGGGAGCGATCTTCGGCCTCTTCGGCGCGACAGCCGTGCTCATGCGTCGGCTCAACTACGACATGCGCCCGGTCATCGCCCTGCTCGCGATCAACCTGATCTTCACGTTCAGCCCGGGCTTCGACATCGCCTGGCAGGCCCACATCGGCGGACTCGCCGCCGGCCTGGTCATCGGCTACGCCATGGTCCACGCCCCGCGCGAACGCCGGGGACTGGTCCAGTACGGCACCAGCGTGCTGGTCCTGGCGGTCGTCGTGGGGATGACGCTGCTGCGGACCGCTCAGCTCAGCTGAGCCGGGTGGTTATCCACTGAGCTGTTCAAGTTGTCCACAGTGCGTGGTGGATCTTGTGCACGCTGTGCGGGAACAGGCGTGCCCCCTGTCGATGACCGGCGTTTCTGCAGGTCAGACAGGGGGCGAACAAGGTTTCTGGGGATAGTGTGGCTGTCGTATCGGTGTCAACGTCCGATGCGTTATCCACAGATCGTCGGTCTTTTCCCCAGGTCGGCTGTGGAAATTCTCACTGCTGTGGATAACTCAGCGGATAGCCGTGGGCAGAGCTGTGTTCACCGCCCGCTCGCCTGGTCTTCGACCGGCCTACTTCCACTGGGTGGAGACACCGAATCCGGCCGCGATGAAGCCGAAGCCCACCACGATGTTCCAGTTGCCCAGCGAGTCGATCGGCAGCGAACCGTCGGTCACATAGAAGACGACGATCCAGGCCAGCCCGATGAGGAACATGGCGAGCATGACCGGGGCGACCCAGGCGCGGCTGTTCAGCTTGATGCTGGTCGCCTGCTTCGACGGCGGCGGCGTGTAGTCGGCCTTCTTGCGGATACGTGACTTCGGCACGAGGGTCTCTCCTGTCGATGCGCTGCGTGGCCGCGCAGGGAACTGGGTCGGGCTCGGGGCAACGTTCGGGGGCGTGTGCAAGGAGCTCAGAGCGCTCCCCCGGGCGTCCGTTAGCGTAGTGCTTCCGTGGCGCCGAAGGAGATAAGGGTACGTTGAGCAATTCTGCCGACTCCCCCGGGACGGGATCCAGCCCTGCCCGCCGGTGGGCTTTCCGGCCCGTGCGGCTGCTCACGGTGGGCGTCTTCGCTCTCGCGGGGCTCATTTTCTTCACCAGTTTCCATACGGCCAAAGGCACCAATATCCGTACGGATGCGTCTTTGTTGAAGCTCTCCGACCTGATTGAGGAGCGCAGCCGGAACAACGGCGAACTGGACGAGTCCAACGCGGCCCTGCGTGAGGACGTCGAGTCCCTCGCCGAGCGCGACGACGGCAGCACCAAGGCGGAGGACGACAAGCTCGCCGCCTTGGAGAAGGACGCGGGTACTCAGAAGCTCACCGGTGAGGCGCTGACGGTGACACTCGACGACGCTCCGCCGAACGCCACCGCCAAGCTCCCCGGCTATCCGGAGCCGCAGCCCGACTACCTGGTCATCCATCAGCAGGACCTGCAGGCTGGTGTGAACGCCCTGGGGGGCGAGGGATCAAGGTCATGGACCAGCGGCTGATCTCCACCAGTGCGGTGCGCTGTGTGGGCAACACCCTGATCCTCCAGGGCCGGGTCTACTCACCGCCGTACAAGATCACGGCGGTTGGCGATCCGGAGAAGCTGCAGCAGGCGCTTTCGGCGTCGCCGGCGATCCAGAACTACATGGTGTACGTCAATGTCTACGGCCTGGGCTGGAAAGTGGAGGAGAACGGGACGGTGACTCTGCCCGGCTACTCGGGCACAGTGGACCTGCACTACGCGAAGCCCGTGGAGTAAGCGCCGCTCAGGAGCCGCCGGTGCGCGTGATCGTCAGGACCGTCAGCGAACTGTGCATCACCGTCGGCACTGTGATCGTGCTCTTTGTCGTCTATGTGCTGTTCTGGACCGGCGTGAAGGCCGACAACGTCATGGACGACGAGGTCGACCGGCTCCAGGAGCAGTGGTCGCAGGGGGCCGTGCAGCCCGGCGCAGCCCCCGGTGCCTCTGCGAGCCCCCCGAAGCCGGCGGCGTACGAGAACGGGAAACCGTTCGCGATCATGTACATCCCGCGCCTTGGTTTCACGTGGAACAAGCCCGTGCTCGAGGGCACCGCCACCGACACCCTCAAGAAGGGCCTCGGCCACTACGCCGGCACCGCGCAGCTCGGTCAGAAGGGGAACTTTTCGGTGGCGGGTCACCGGCGCACGTACGGTGATCCCTTCAAGGATTTCCCCCGGCTGCGTCGCGGCGACGCGGTGGTGCTGACCGATGGGGCGACCTGGTTCACGTACCGGATCGGCAAGGGGCCGTACAAAACTGTGCCGACGGACGTTGAGGTGATCGACCCCGTGCCACGTAAATCCGGGTACACGAGTGCGGGCCGCTATCTCACGCTCACCACCTGCGAACCGGAGTGGGGACACAGCCACCGGCTGATCGTCTGGGCGCATCTGGATTCCACCCAGCCTGTGGAGGCCGGGAAACCAGCGGCCCTGCGCCGTTAGTCTGGTGCAGTACGGCGTGAGTCTGGTGCCGTGGTGCGACGGAAGGGACGGCATGTACGGCTGGATCTGGCGGCATCTGCCGGGGAACGCGTGGGTCAGGGCGCTGATCTCACTGGCACTGATCCTGGCCGTGGTCTACGTCCTGTTCCAGTACGTGTTTCCGTGGGCCGAACCGCTGCTTCCCTTCAACGATGTGACGGTGGACAACCAGTGAGCGCGCGCATTCTCGTCGTCGACAACTACGACAGCTTCGTCTTCAACCTGGTGCAGTACCTGTACCAGCTGGGTGCCGAGTGCGAGGTCCTGCGCAACGACGAGGTCTCGACCGCGCACGCCGATGACGGTTTCGACGGTGTGCTGCTGTCGCCCGGTCCCGGCGCCCTGAACAGGCCGGGTCTGTATCGACATGTCCGGCACTGTGCGCCGGCGGGTGCCCGTCTCGGTGTCTGCCTCGGTATGCAGTCGAGCAGTGGCGTACGCGGTGTCGTGGATCGTGCGCCGGAGTTGCTGCACGGCAAGACGTCGCTGGTCGAGCACGAGGGCAAGGGCGTCTTCGCGGGCCTGCCCTCTCCGTTCACGGCGACTCGCTACCACTCTCTCGCCGCCGAGCCGGTCACCGTGCCGGCCGAGTTGGAGGTCACCGCGCGGACGCACGACGGCATCATCATGGGCCTGAGACACCGTGAACTCCCGGTCGAGGGTGTGCAGTTCCACCCCGAGTCGGTGCTGACCGAGCACGGTCACCGGATGCTGGCCAACTGGCTGGTGGAGTGCGGCGACCACGGAGCGGTGGCGAGGTCGGCGGGGCTCGCCCCGGTGGTGGGCAGGGCCTCGGCGTGACCGCGGCGCCTGGTACGGACTGGTACGGCACGGAGGGGTATCCCCCGTCCCAGGAGCCGTATCAGGCGTCGTACGAGCCTCCCGTCGACGAGGAGACCGTCGCGCTGCGGATACCCGAGCCGCCGGGTGAGGTGCGTTCCGTCGGCGAGCCCATATCGGGTTCTCCCGCCCCGTTGGCTCCTTCCGCTGTCGGACCCGCCCCCGGTGGCCGCGCGGCCCGCAGGAAGGCCGCCAAGCGGCGTCACGGGCGGCATGGAGGCTCCCGTAGGCCCGCCGACACCGACGCCACGACGGCTCCGCAGCGTCCCTTGTCCCGGGTGGAGGCGCGACGACAGGCGCGGGCGAGCAGACCGAGCCCGGCAGTGGTCGCCAGCCGGGTGATCGGTGAGGTGTTCATCACCACCGGCGTGCTGATGCTGCTGTTCGTCACCTACCAGCTGTGGTGGACGAACGTGCGGGCGCACGCGCAGGCCGGCAACGAGGCGAGCCAGCTCCAGGACGACTGGGCGAGCGGCAAGCGCAACCCGGGCACCTTCGAGCCGGGCCAGGGCTTTGCGCTGCTGCACATTCCCAAGCTGGACGTGGTCGTGCCGATCGCCGAGGGCACCAGCAACAAGGGGGTGCTGGACCGGGGCATGGTCGGCCACTATGCCGAGGGCGCGTTGAAGACGGCGATGCCGGAAGCGAAGACCGGTAACTTCGGGCTGGCCGGCCACCGCAACACGCACGGCGAGCCGTTCCGGTACATCAACCGTCTCGATCCGGGCGATCCGATCGTTGTGGAGACGCAGGACACGTACTTCGTCTACTCGATGGCGTCGATCCTTCCGGTGACCTCGCCGAGCAACGTCAGCGTCCTGGACCCGGTCCCCAAGGACTCCGGTTTCAAGGAGCCCGGCCGGTACATCACCCTGACGACCTGCACGCCGGAGTTCACGAGCAAGTACCGGATGATCGTCTGGGGCAAGATGGTCGAGGAACGGCCGCGCAGCAAGGGCAAGCCGGATGCGCTCGTCAGTTAAGGGCAGGGGCAGAGGAACAGTGGCAGCGACCACCGATCGCGAAGAGCACACCGACACCGGCCCCGCTGCGCCCGGGCCGCGGCGCCGCGGCCCCGGCCCGATCGCCACGGCGGTCAGCGTCTTCGGTGAGCTCCTCATCACCGCAGGTCTCGTTCTCGGCCTGTTCGTCGTCTACTCGCTGTGGTGGACGAACGTCCTCGCGGACCGCAAGGCGGACCAGGAGGGCGACAAGGTCCGCGACAACTGGGCCAGCTCCGCGCCCTCCGGGCCCGGCGCGCTGGACACCAAGGACGGCATCGGCTTCCTGCACGTACCCGCGATGGACAAGGACGAGATCCTGATCAAGAAGGGCACGTCCACGGAGCTCCTCAACGACGGCGTCGCCGGCTACTACACCGACCCCGTCAAGGCGGCCCTCCCCACCAGCGGCAAGAACGGCAACTTCTCCCTCGCCGCCCACCGCGACGGCCACGGCGCGAAGTTCCACGACATCGACAAGCTGAAGAAGGGCGACCCGATCGTCTTCGAGACGAAGGACAAGTGGTACGTCTACAAGGTCTACGCCGTCCTTCCCGAGACCTCGAAGTACAACGTCAAGGTCCTCGACGCGATCCCCAAGGAGTCCGGCAGGAACAAGGCCGGCAAGTACATCACCCTGACGACGTGCACGCCGGTTTTCACCAGCCGGTACCGGTATGTGGTGTGGGGGGAGCTGGAGCGGGTCGAGAAGGTGGACGGGGAGCGGACGGTGCCGGAGGAGTTGCGCGGCTGACTGAGGTTCTTCGGGGACCTCTGTCCCCTAGCATGGCGGAGGCCCGAAGCCGCAACTTCGTCTTGCGGCTTCGGGCCTCTTTGCGTCATGCCATACCTACTCCAGAATCTTCAGTGGTTCACCGGCGCTCCACTCCTCCAGCACCCCGCGGTGTACGGCCGTGATCCCCGCCTCGGCGGCGATGCTCAAGGCCTCAGGAGTGAAGGGGCACGTCGCCACATAGAGCGCCACGTCCGCGCCGTACAGAACCTTCGCCGACCCGATGAACTTCTGGACGTCCGGGCTGGTGATGGAGAGATACGGCGCGAACCTCTTGCACTGGGCGACCAGGCGTCGGCCGTCGGCCGTGAGCGCGATGATGTCGACGCCCCGGTCGCCGTGACCGCCTTGTACGACGACGTTCGTGCAGCCGTCGCGTTGCAGCAGTTTGGCGATGTGGCGCTCGAACGTGCGGCCGTTCATGGCGTCCATAGCGGCCATGACTCCGACGGCGGGGCGGTCGTCACGCACCCCTTCGAGCCGCTTCAGCCGCGCGTGGTGTTGGTGGAGCCGTTGCTCGATGCGCTGGACGCCTGCGCGGAGCGCCATCAGCTCCCTGCGGTGCTCGCCTGACGTTTCGATCAGGGCGTTGAACATGGGGACGACGGTCTTGCCGAGGATGTGGGTGATGCGCTGGTCGATGCGGTCGTCGAGGGAGACCACGTCAGTGGGGTCAGTGGGGGCTGGGTTTTCCACAGGCTGTGTGCGCGCCAGGTACTCCATGTCGAGGAGGTACACACGCACCTGACGTGCGACTTCGCTGTCCCGGAGCAGCATGGCGACGTTGAGGACGGCTCGGCGGGAGAAGAGCGCCAGGGAGCGTGTGCGTGACTGGATGCCACTGAGCTCCTTGAAGGAGCTCAGTTCTGAACCTGTCAGAACCCGGTAGCCGCTGGCTTCCAGCTCCTCACGGTGGTCGACGACGAGAGAGCGGATGGCCTTGATGCCCACTTGAAAGTAGGCAGCAACCATCGCCGTCGTCACGTGCATCCCGTCCGGCAGCAGTGACAGGGCCTTCACCCTGTCGAGCACGTCCGTGCGCTCCAGCACGCTGCTGCGCAGGGTCTTCGATTCCAGCAACGCCGATTCGTTGATCACGCTCTGCCCCTTCACCAGTTGTCCTGGCCGTATGGCCGAGGCAGAGCCTGATGCCCCACCCCACCCGATCAACGAGTCGTGAAATACGAAGACACGATCGAGGTGTGCACGGCTATGCGGAGCCGCACAACCGAGTGGGCCCTGCCGGAAAATTCCGGCAGGGCCCACTCACGTTACGGCGAGGTCAGTCGGAGTCGTTGCCTCCGATGATGCCTCCGTTGCCGTTGCCTCCGTTGTTGCCCCCGCCGAAGTTCACGGTCTGCAGGGTGATCGTCGTACTCGCCGGGTCGTCGACCTGGTTGCCGCCGGCCGGATCCTGGTTGATGACGAACGCCGTGTCGCTCTGGTCGCTGCCGCCCGCGAACTGGATGTTCGTGAAGCCGGCCGCCGTAAGTTCCTGCTTGGCCTGGGCGACCGTCTTGTTGCGGACGTCCGGCACCGGCGTCTTCTGCTGCAGCTTGCCGACCTTCATCGTCACGGTCGAGCCCTTGTCGACCGGCGAGCCGACCGGCACTGAGGTCTCGATGACCTTGCCGTCCTGGTTGGGGTCGGTGGTCGGCGTGTCCTCGCAGGTGCCCGTGAGGTCGTTGGCCTGCATCTGTGCCTTGGCGGCGTCACAGGTCTGGCCGATGACGGCCGGGACGGTGGACTTCTCCTCGGCCTTGGCGATGGTGAGGGTGATCGTGGAGCCCTTCTCCACTTCCTCACCGAGGTCCGGGTCCTGTTCAAGGACTGTGCCCGGCTCCTCCGCCGTGGACTCTTCCTCCTTCGTCTTGACGACGAACTCGTACTTGTCGCCCTCGAGCTTCGCCGTCGCGTCCTCAAGGCTGTCGCCCACGACATTCGGCACCGCCACCTTCGGCGCCCCCGTCGACACCACGACGTTGATCGAGGTGCCCTTGTCGACCGTCGCGTCCGGCTTCGGGTCCTGGGAGCAGACGTTGCCCTTCTTCTGGTTCTCACAGGGCTTGTTGCTGACCGACAGCTCCAGATCGGAGTTGGTCGCCTGCCTCTGCGCGTCCTCCTGCGTCAGCCCCACGAAGTTCGGCACAGGCACCGTGTCGTTCCCGACCCCCCCGCCACCGAACGCCCACCGCCCGATCATGATCGCGCCGACCAGGACCAGCACAGCCGCGACGACCAACAGGATCGTGGAGGTGTTGGACTTCTTCTGGCGGCGCCGGTCGGGGCGGTCGTCGTAGCCGAAGCTGCCGTCGTCCGGGTTGGCCGGGGGGAGCAGGGTGGTGGCGCCGGCGTGGCCGTCGGAGCGCAGGGCGGTGGTGGGCTGGTCGTCGGGGTAGCCGCCGTAGCCGACCGAGCCCATGGCTGCCGTGGCCGCGACCGGTTGGCCGTCGAGGCAGGCCTCGATGTCGGCGCGCATCTCGTCGGCGGACTGGTAGCGGTAGTTCGGGTCCTTGACCAGCGCCTTCAGGACGATGGCGTCCATCTCGGGCGTGATCTCGGGGTCGAAGACCGAGGGGGACTGGGCCTCCTCGCGGACGTGCTGGTAGGCCACCGCGACCGGGGAGTCGCCGACGAAAGGCGGGCGGACGGTCAGCAGCTCGTAGAGCAGACAGCCGGTCGAGTACAGGTCGGATCGCGCGTCGACCTGCTCGCCCTTTGCCTGCTCCGGGGAGAGGTACTGGGCGGTGCCGATGACGGCCGCGGTCTGGGTCATCGTCATACCGGAGTCGCCCATGGCGCGGGCGATGCCGAAGTCCATCACCTTGACCTGGCCGTTGCGCGTCAGCATGACGTTGGCCGGCTTGATGTCGCGGTGGACGATGCCGTTGCGGTGGGCGTACTCCAGGCCTTGGAGGATGCCGATGGTCATTTCCATGGCGCGCTCCGGCAGCAGCTTGCGGCCGCTGTGGAGGAGCTCACGGAGAGTGGAGCCGTCGACGTACTCCATGACGATGTACGGGATCGAGACCCCGTCGATGTAGTCCTCGCCCGTGTCGTAGACCGCCACGATTGCGGGGTGGTTGAGCGAGGCGGCCGACTGGGCCTCCCGGCGGAAGCGGGCCTGGAACGACGGGTCGCGTGCGAGGTCCGCGCGCAGCGTCTTCACCGCCACGGTGCGGCCGAGGCGGGTGTCATGCGCGAGGTATACCTCCGCCATGCCACCACGGCCGAGCACCTGGCCCAGCTCGTACCGGCCGCCGAGGCGACGCGGCTCTTCCATAAGCTACCTACCAGCCCTCTCCGTCGGTCCCGACCGGCACGTCGTGCGGCCGGAGGCTGCCGTCCGGGCCTACCGTACCCGGCTCGATTTGTGTGACCTGGCCAAGCCCGTCAGCCGATACAGGACCGGTATCGCAACGTGCACCGATGTGAAGGTGACGTGACGGGTCTCTCACTGCTTGCTCTTGATGACCGCCTCCATCACGCTCTTGGCGATGGGCGCCGCGAGGCCGCCGCCGGAGATGTCACCGCGGTCCGCTGCCTCGTCCTCGACGACCACGGCGACGGCGACCGGCGAGCTGCCGTCGTCGAGCTTGGCGTACGAGATGAACCAGGCGTACGGCTTCTCACTGTTGTCGACGCCGTGCTGGGCGGTACCGGTCTTGCCGCCCACGGTGACGCCGTCGATCTGTGCGTTGGTTCCCGTGCCCTTGCTGACGACCGTCTCCATCATCGACTGCAGGACCTGGGCGTTCTCCGAGGACATGGGCTTGCTCAGCTCCTCGGGGTCGGTCTGCTCGATGGTGTCGACGCTGGACGCCTGGAGCCTGTCGACCATGTACGGCTTCATCAGCGTGCCGTCGTTGGCGACGGCCGAGGCGACCATGGCCATCTGCAGGGGGGTCGCGGCGGTGTTGAACTGGCCGATCGACGACAGCGCGGTCTGCGACTCGTTCATGTCGTCGGAGAAGACGGACGCGGTGGAGCGGACCGGCGTGAACTGCTCGGAGGTGAAGCCGAACTTCTTCGCCGTCTCGAGCATCTTGTCGTTGCCGAGGTCGGAGCCGACCTTGCCGAAGACGGTGTTGCAGGAGTACTGCAGGGCGACCCGCAGGGTCGCGTTCTCGCAGGGGATGTTCCCCTCGTTCTTCAGCTCGGTGTCGGTGCCGGGCATGGTCCACGGCAGCGGGGTCTTGGTGGCGGCGTCGGCGTCCGTGTACAGGCCGTGTTCCAGGGCCGCGGCGGCGGTGACGACCTTGAAGGTGGAGCCCGGCGGATAGGTCTCGCGCAGCGCCCGGTTGAGCATCGGGTCGTCGGGGTTGTTCTTCTTCTGGAGCTTCTGCCAGGCCTTGGTGTCCGTCGTCGTGGAGTTGCCCGCGAAGGTCGACGGGTCGTACGACGGGTAGGAGGCCAGCGCCAGAATCTTGCCCGTGGACGGCTCGATGGCGGCGACGGCGCCCTTGCCGCGCTCGGCCAGCCCCTCGTACGCGGCCTTCTGCGCGGCGGTGTTGAGGGTGGTGACGACGTTGCCGCCCTGCTGTTCCTTGCCGGTGATCATGTCGAGGGTGTTGCGGAAGAAGAGCCGGTCGTCGTTGCCGGTGAGGATGTCGTCCTCGACGCTCTCCAACTGGTTGGCGCCGAAGGCCTGGGAGGCGTATCCGGTCACCGGCGCCCACATCGGGCCGTCCGTGTAGGTGCGCTTGTACTGGAAATCGCTGCCCGAGGTCTCCTTCGACCCGGTGATCGGCTTTCCGTCGACGATGATGTCGCCGCGCGGCTGGGCGTAGCGCTCGATGGCGATACGGCGGTTGCGTTCGTTGTTCTGCAGCGCGTCGGCCTCGACGTACTGGAGCCAGTTGTCGCGGATCAGCAGGGTCAGGATGAGGAGGCCGCAGAAGATTGCGATCCGGCGCAGGGGCTTGTTCACGGGCGGACCACCTGGGTCATCTCGGCGTCGGGGTTGGTCGGCGGGGTCGGGGCCGGGCGGCGCGCGGTGTCGCTGATGCGCAGCAGGATGCCGATGAGGGCCCAGTTGGCGATCACGGCGGAGCCGCCGGAGGCCAGGAACGGCATGGTCATACCGGTCAGGGGGATGAGCCCCATCACACCGCCGGCGACCACGAAGACCTGGAGGGCGAAGGCGCCGGACAGGCCGACCGCGAACAGCTTGCCGAAGGGGTCGCGGGCGGCCAGCGAGGTCCGTACACCGCGTTCGATGATCAGTGCGTAGAGCAGGAGCATCGCCATGACGCCCGCCAGGCCCAGCTCCTCGCCGAAGGTGGAGAAGATGAAGTCGGAGTTGGCGGCGAAGCCGATCAGGTCGGAGTGGCCCTGGCCCAGCCCGGTGCCGAGGACTCCGCCGGAGCCGAACGACATGATCGACTGGCCGATCTGCTCGCAGGCGCCGGACGTCTGGTAGCAGCCGAAGGGATCGAGCCAGGCGTCGACACGGGCCTGCACATGGCTGGCGAACGAGGCGACGCCCACCGCGCCAGCGGCCGACATCAGCAGGCCGATCACGATCCAGCTGGTCCGCTCGGTGGCGACGTACAGCATGATCACGAACATGCCGAAGAACAGCAGCGACGTACCGAGGTCGTTCTCGAAGATCAGGACGAGCAGGCTGACGGCCCAGATCGTGATGATGGGGCCGAGGTCGCGGCCGCGCGGCAGGTACAGGCCCATGAAGCGGCGGCTGGCGAGCGCCAGCGCGTCGCGCTTGACCATGAGGTAGCCGGAGAAGAAGACCGCGATGACGATCTTCGCGAACTCACCTGGCTGGATGGAGAATCCGGCGACGCTGATCCAGATCTTGGCGCCGAACACGTCGGCGCCGAGGCCGGGTACGAGCGGCAGCAGGAGGAGGACCAGGGCGGCGACCATGGAGATGTAGGTGTAGCGCTGCAGGATGCGGTGGTCCTTGAGGAAGACGAGCACCGCGACGAACAGCGCCACTCCGATCGCCGAGTACAGCAGCTGCTTGGGCGCCGACGGGCTGAAGGCCCCGTACTGGAGCTCGGCCAGGTTCTGCAGCCGATCCGACTGGTCGAGGCGCCAGATCACGACCAGGCCCAGCCCGTTCAGCAGTGTCGCGAGCGGCAGCAGCAGTGGGTCGGCGTAGGGCGCGAACTTCCGGACGACCAGGTGGCCGACGCCCGCGAGCAGGCCGACCCCCAGGCCGTAGCCGAGCAGGCCGGCGGGCAGGGTGCCGTCGATGGCGAGTCCCACGTTGGCGTAGGCGAAGACCGGGATGAGGACGGCGAACACCAGGAGTCCGAGCTCGGTGTTGCGCCGGCTCGGTGTGCCGATCGAGCCGATCGTGGAGGTGTGCTGTGTCGACGTGTTGGTAGTACTGCTCATCGTGTGACGGGGCCTCTCACGGCTTGCCTACTGCTTACCGCACAGCGAGACGACCTTCTGCTCTTCCTCCGAGAGGCTGGGGCCGGGGCTGGGAGTGGCGGTCGCGGACGGGGTCGGGGTCTGGGTCGGTGTTCCGGAAACCGAGGGACTCGGCGTGGCCTTGGACGTGAGGGAGGTACGAGTGGTTCCCGTGGTACCGCCGGCCTCGCCCTGGCCGGTCTGCGCGTTGTTCTCGGCCTCGGCGGTGCGCCGGTCCGCTTCCTTCTTGCATGCGGAGGCCTGCACGGCCAGCTCGTCGATCTTGGCCTGGGCGTTCTTCAGGCCGCCTTCGGCCATGGTCGCCTTGACCAGCTTCTGCTGGTACGGCGGCAGGTACTTGAGTTCGATCTCGGGGTGGTCCTTCTCGACCTTCGACAACGAGACCCAGGCGAGGTCCTGGCTGATGCCCCGGTAGAGGGCGACGTGTTCGCCGTTGGTGCCGACGTAGTACTGCGTCTGTGTCCAGCGGTAGCCGCCGTAGAGTCCGCCGCCGAGCACGGCCAGGGCGAGTGCCCCGTAGACGGATCTCTTCAGCCATTTACGGCCGGACCGGGGTTTGACGAAGTCGTCGTCGCCGTAGGCGCCGAAGCCGCTGGTCGGGATGTAGCCGGTGGTGTCGCCGGAGCCGGGCGGGCCGAACTCGCCGCCACCGCCGCCCTGTCCGGGGATCTGGCGGCCGAGGCCGGAGGCGCGGCCGGCCGGGGTCTGCATGATGCCGTTGTCGTTCAGGTGGTTCTGGTTCTCGGCGACGGCGCCGACCACGACCGGGGTGTCGGACAGCTGCCCGGCGAGGGTGTCGCCGGTGTCGAGGTCGAGGACGTCGGCGATGATGACGGTGATGTTGTCGGGGCCGCCGCCGCGCAGGGCCAGCTCGATCAGCTGCTGGACGGTCTCCTGGGGGCCCTGGTAGCTGGCGAGGGTGTCTTCCATCGTCTGGTGGGAGACGACTCCGGACAGTCCGTCGGAGCAGATCAGGTAGCGGTCGCCGGCCCGGACCTCACGGATGGACAGGTCGGGTTCGACGTGGTCGCCGCTGCCGAGCGCGCGCATCAGGAGCGAGCGCTGCGGGTGCGTGGTCGCCTCCTCCTCCGTGATGCGGCCTTCGTCGACGAGTCGCTGCACCCAGGTGTGGTCCTGGGTGATCTGGGTGAGGACACCGTCGCGGAGCAGGTACGCGCGTGAGTCGCCGACGTGGACGAGGCCGAGGCGCTGGCCGGTCCACAGCAGGGCGGTGAGCGTGGTGCCCATGCCTTCCAGGGACGGGTCTTCCTCGACCATCTGCCGCAGCTGGTCGTTGGCCCGCTGGACGGCGGCGCCGAGGGAGGTGAGCACATCGGAGCCGGGGACGTCGTCGTCGAGCTGGACGATGGTGGAGATCGCCTCGGAGGAGGCGACCTCGCCGGCCGCGGCGCCGCCCATGCCGTCGGCGATGGCGAGCAGGCGTGGGCCGGCGTATCCGGAGTCCTCGTTGCCTTCCCGGATCATGCCTTTGTGCGAACCGGCGGCGAAGCGCAGTGACAGACTCATGCGCACCTCGCCCGTCGGCTCCGGGTACAGCCGATCGTGTCGAGCCACACTGCCCACCCTCCGGTCGGGAGCGCGCCGGGGCCCCGGGTGTGGACCGCCGCTGCGTGCTCGCTCCGCTCGCTCATTGTCGTACTACTTCCGCAGCTCGATGACGGTCTTGCCGATGCGGATCGGTGCGCCGGGCGCGATCGGCGTGGGGGTCGTGAGGCGGCTCCGGTCGAGATACGTGCCGTTGGTGGACCCGAGGTCCTCCACGATCCACTGGCCGTCCCGGTCCGGGTAGATCCTGGCATGCCGGCTGGAGGCGTAGTCGTCGTCCAGCACGATCGTGCTGTCGTGTGCCCGGCCCAGGGTGATGGTCTGTCCCTGGAGCGCGACGGTCGTGCCGGTGAGTGTGCCTTCGGTCACGACCAGTTTCGTCGGGGCGTTACGACGCTGGCGGCCCTGGGCGGGCTGCTGGCGTTGTTGCGGGGGTGCCTGGCGGCCGGCCGGCTGTGGCCGGCCGGCCTCCCGGCGGGACCCGCGCTGGGTGACCCGCGTCCCGAACAGGTCGCTGCGGATGACCTGCACGGCCATGATCACGAACAGCCACAGTACGGCCAGGAAACCCAGCCGCATGACCGTGAGGGTCAGCTCTGACATTGCCCCCGGATCACCCTTCGGCTTGCCTATAGATAACGGTGGTGCTGCCCACGACGATTCGCGAGCCGTCGCGGAGCGTAGCGCGGGTGGTGTGCTGCCCGTCCACCACGATGCCGTTGGTGGACCCGAGATCCTGGATCGTCGAGGGCGTTCCGGTTCGGATCTCACAGTGCCGGCGCGATACGCCGGGGTCGTCGATCCGCACGTCGGCTTCGGTGCTGCGGCCCATCACCAGGGTCGGCCGGGAGATCTGATGGCGGGTGCCGTTGATCTCGATCCAGTACCTGGTGCGCGCGCCCGGCGCGGCGCCGGGGCGCTGTGCGGCGGGCTGGGTCGGCTGCGGGTAACCGTAGCCGCCGGGGCGGGCGCCGGGTGGTGGCGCGGCGGGCATGGGGGAGCGCCGGCGGGCTGCGCGGGGCTGCCCGGCTGCGGGTAGCCGTAGCCGCCGGGGCGGGCGCCGCCGGCGGCGGGGCCGCGGTTCGGGGCCTCCTGGCTGCTGGAGGAGGCAAGCGTACGGCTGCGCACCCGGTACAGGCCGGTGTCGAGGTCGTCCGCCTTCTCCAGGTGGACCTTGATCGGTCCCATGAAGGTGTAGCGCTGCTGCTTGGCGTAGTCGCGGACCATGCCGGCGAGTTCGTCGCCGAGCTGGCCGGAGTACGGGCTGAGGCGCTCGAAGTCGGGGGCGCTCAGCTCCACGATGAAGTCGTTGGGGACGACCGTCCGGTCGCGGTTCCAGATGGTCGCGTTGTTGTCGCACTCGCGCTGGAGCGCGCCGGCGATCTCCACGGGCTGGACCTCGGACTTGAACACCTTGGCGAAGGTGCCGTTGACCAGACCTTCGAGACGCTGCTCGAACTTCTTCAGGACTCCCATGGGGCACCTCCTCCGTTGTTGCTGTCTTGTGTACTGCAGGTACTGCCGGTACTGCTGGTACCGGCGGTACTGCCGTCCGTGCTGCTGACCCGGTACTGCTTACTGATCGTATCCACGCGCCGGTGAATCGGGTGGTTCCCCCTGTCAGCCTGGTCGACGGGTGTCGACGCCTGACGAAGTTCCCTTCGGCGCTCCCCTTCGAACTCCATGGATCGTAGAGGGGGCCGCAAACAAGTGTCCCGCACCGGACTGTGGACTTCGCCCCTCTCCTGGGCAGACGGGCCGGACCGGTACGAGGTTGATACGGACGGAGGGCCGTCGGTGCTGACGGAGGGCTCACGGGGGCTGACGGGGACTGCCCCTGCCCCGAACAAAGGGATGTGAACCCACCCCGTCCAGCGTGCTAATGTTCTGGGTGTCGGAGGGCGCCGAACCCAAGGGAAAGCAGCCCGAGGACACACCCAATGCGCGGGTGGCGGAATAGGCAGACGCGCTGGATTCAGGTTCCAGTGCCCGCAAGGGCGTGGGGGTTCAACTCCCCCCTCGCGCACCAGACCGAGGAACGGGTCTCTGTAGTGACGGAAGTCACCGCAGGGGCCCGTTTATCGTTGTGCCGTGCGGTGTGAGGCGATGCACAGCCCGGGGACGCATGCGGTGGGCTCCGCCCGTGAGCTATCTCACGGGCGGGGTGTGTCCACAGGTGAGGAGTTGTCCACAGGGTCTGACGGGATTCGGCGGCCGGTTGTACGGTCGGCACGAGTTGATGTTCGTGCGAGTCGCGGGGGAGGCGGTCGTGGTGGCCGAGGTCGGGGCGCAGGAGGCGGGTTCGGGGACGGTGCGGATTCCGCGAGTGCGGGGCTTTGCCGAGTGGCCGCTCGGGAGGGCTTCGGTCTCCGGGCCGGCCAAGGCGTCGCCCAAGGAGGAGGGCAAGGCCCTGCGGGAGCGGGTTCCGCGGCGTACGCACGCCTCCCTCGATGCCGACGGCTCCCGGCCCGACGCGGTGACCGCGGTCGAGGAGTCGAGCCGTGGCCGCATCCCCGAGCTCACGCCGATACGGATCGGCAGGATGGCGGCCACCCCCTTCGCCTTCCTGCGCGGTTCGGCGGGCCTCATGGCGTACGACCTGGCCCGTACCCCCATGACCAGGATCCGCGCCCAGATCTGCGGCGACGCGCACGCGGCGAACTTCGGCCTGTACGGCGACGCCCGCGGTGGCCTGGTCATCGACCTGAACGACTTCGACGAGACGGTCGACGGCCCCTGGGAATGGGACCTCAAGCGGCTGGCCGCCTCCCTGGTGCTCGCGGGCCGGGAAGCGGGTGCCGACGAGGACACGTGCCGGGCGGCGGCGCACGACACGGTGGGCGCGTACCGCCGCACCATGCGGCTGCTCGCCAGGCTCCCGGCGCTGGACGCGTGGAACGCCATCGCGGACGAGGAGCTCGTCTCCCACACCGACGCCCATGACCTGCTCGGCACCCTGGAGCGGGTCAGCGAGAAGGCGCGGGCCAACACCAGCGGACGCTTCGCCGCCAGATCGACGGAGCCGACCCAGGACGGCGGCCGCCGCTTCGTCGACGCCCCGCCGGTGCTGCGTCGCGTCCCGGACGCGGAGGCGGCGACCGTGGCGGCCTCTTTGGAGCAGTACCTGACGACCCTCTCCGAGGACCGCCTCCCGCTGCTGGCCCGCCATGCGGTGCACGACGTGGCGTTCCGCGTCGTCGGCACGGGCAGTGTGGGCATGCGGTCGTACGTCGTGCTGCTGCTGGACCACCGGGGCGAGGCGCTGATACTCCAGGTGAAGGAGGCCCGCGCCTCGGCTCTGCTGCCCCATCTGCTGACCGCCGGCTTCGACGCCCCGCCCGTCGACCACGAGGGCCGCCGGGTCGTCCTCGGCCAGAAGCGCATGCAGGTCGTCAGCGACATCCTGCTCGGCTGGACGACCGTCGACGGCCGCCCGTTCCAGGTCCGCCAGTTCCGTAACCGCAAGGGCAGCGTCGACCCTGCCGCCCTGTCCACCGACCAGCTCGACGACTACGCCCGCATGACGGGCGCGCTTCTCGCCCGCGCCCACTCCCACAGTGCCGACCCCCGCCTGGTCGCCGGCTACTGCGGCAAGAACGAGGAGCTCGACGAGGCGATGGCCACGTTCGCCGTCGCCTACGCCGACCGTACGGAGGCGGACCACGCGGCGCTGGTGTCGGCGGTGCGGGCCGGGCGGGTCGCGGCTGAGCTGGGCGTATGAGGTGAGCCTGGCGGGGCCGGTCCGCCCGTGGCCTACGCTGGTCGGGTGACGACCCCGGATGCTGAGCAGAGTGGTGTCGCCGGTGAGGCGCAGGCGACGCCCGAGGACGGCGCGCCCCGGCCCGAGGAGCGGCTGGAGCGGGCGGTGCGGGCGGCCGAGCAGGCGCTGATCGAGTACGAGATCGCGGTCGAGACCTTCCGGGTCGAGATCGAGAACTTCTCCCGGCTGCACCACCAGAGGCTCGGCCCGATGTACGCCCGCCTCGAGGAGCTGGACGCGCAGATCGCCGAGGCCAGAGCCGCACAGAGCGGTGACCCTGAGGACCTGCGCCGTGCGCAGGAGCTGCGGGCCCGGGTGCTGCCGATGCCCTCCGTGGAGGAGCTGTTCCACGGCTGGATGGACAGCGACGGCCTGTTCCCGGAGGCCGTGGCGATGCTCACGGACCAGCCCGTGCGGCCCCCGCAGCGGGTGCGGCCCAGCGAGGAGGCCCGCAAGCTCTACCGTGAGCTGGCTCGCAAGGCCCACCCCGACCTGGCGCAGGAGGAGGGTGAGCGCAAGCGGCGTGAGGAGTTCATCACCCGCGTCAACACCGCCTACGCCCGTGGCGACGAGGCGCTGCTGCGGGAGCTGTCCGAGGAGTGGGCCGCCGGGCCGGTGCCCGAGGAGCGGCGTCCGAGCCCCAGCGAGGAGTTGTACGCCCGCCTGGAGTGGCTGGCCCAGCGCAAGGAACTGCTCAGCGTCGTCGCCCGGGAACTGGAGGAGGGCGCCATCGGTTCCATGCTCCGGTTGGCGCCGGACGACCCGGACCGTCTCCTCGAGGAGATCGCCGAGCAACTGCTGGCGGACGTCGCGGCACGCGAGGCGGAGCTGGCGGCGCTGACCGGGCAGGCTTGAGCGGTGCATACTGAGCGGCCTTGAGCGGTGCGTGCCCGGCGGGCGTGAGGCGTCCGACCTGTCGGGCCTGAGCGGTGCCGACCTGTCGGGCCTGAACGCCCGGGGTTGCGTCGGGTAGCGTCGGGAGTATGAATTTCGGAGCCGGTGTTCCCACGGTCGAGGTCACGGACCTCAAGGATGACGACTTCCTGCTGGACGTCCGCGAGGACGACGAGTGGCAGGCGGGTCACGCCGAAGGGGCGCTGCACATTCCCATCAGCGAGTTCGTGGCGCGCTACGGCGAGCTGACCGAGGCCGCCCCGCAGGACGGCCGGGTGCATGTGATCTGCCGCTCCGGCGGGCGTTCGGCCCAGGTCACGATGTACCTCGTCCAGCAGGGCATCGACGCCGTGAACGTCGACGGCGGTATGCAGGTGTGGGCGGCCGCCGGCCGTCCCGTGGTGACCGACGCGGGTGAACCGGGGCACGTCCTCTAGCAGCCCCGCGGGTCCCGGGGCGTCAGGCCGGCGGATGGGCTGCCAGCAGGTCGCCCAGTGCTTCTTCGTGCGCCGCGGCCGGGCCGAGCGACAGCTCCAGGTGCTTGGCCCAGGCGTGGTACCGGTGCAACGGGTAGTCGACGTCGGCGCCGAACCCCCCGTGCAGGTGCTGCGCCGTCTGCACGACCCGGCGTACGCCGTCCGCCGCCCAGATCTTGGCGACCGCGACGTCCCCGGAGGCGGGCAGCGCACCCTGGGCACCCGAGGTGATGCGCCACGCGGCCTGCCACAGGGTGGCCTCCATGGCGCGCAGATCGATGTACCGGTCGGCGGCCTGCACGGCGACGGCCTGGAAGGTGGCGATCGGGAACCCGAACTGCTCCCGCTTGCTCGCGTACTCGCTGGTCATCCTCAGCACCCGCTCCCCGAGCCCGAGCGCCAGCGCGCACGTCCCGGTGGCCAGCAGCTCACGCAGCCACTCCCAGGCGTCGTCGGCTGTGATGACGTACCGGTCCGGAATCCGCACGGACTCCAGCCGCAGCTCGCCGAGCCGCTCGCCGGTGGTGGAGACCTGCTCGGCGAGAACCGCCCCTTCGTGACCGCGGGGCACCACGGCGAGGATGCTGCGGTCGGCACCGGTGTGCGCCGGGACGAGCGTGAAGTCGGCGTCGTACGCCCAGGGCACCGCCGTCTGCACCCCGTCGAGGATCCAGTCGGCCCCGTCCGGCCCGTCCTGCCGTGCGCTGACGGCACGTTCGGCGGGATCATGGCCCCCGGTACGGCCCTCGCCGGCGACGGTCAGCACGATCTCACCGCGCCCCGCCCTCGCGAGCACGGCCGACTTCAACTCCTCGCCGCCGTAGGCCTGTACGGCCGCCAGGGCCGCGCTGCTCTCCAGCAGCGGCACCCGCGCCAGCACCTTCGCCGACTCGCGCAGCACCAGGCACAATGCGATGGCGTCGAGGCCCGCCCCGCCGTACTCCGGGTCGAGGAGCAGGCCCAGCAGGTCGGCGTCGGCGAGCCTGGCCCACAGCGCCCGGTCGAAGTCGTCGGCCACGGCGCCGGTGGTGAGCGCCGGGCTCGGCACGGCGTCCGGCGCGACGTCGGCGAAGACGCCCCGCGCCGCCTCGGCTGCCGCCTGCTGCTCCTCGGTGAAGGTGAAGTCCACGGTCCCTGTCCTCCCGGGCGGCTCCGCTGATCTGACGGAGCGTCAAGATAGAACAGGTTCTAGAAGAAGGGAATGACGGGGACGCCGGTACCGCTCACCGTGCGCCCGGCGCTCTCAACGGTCGAAGTCCAGCTCCACCCGCTCCGTCACCGGATGCGACTGGCAGGCCAGCACATACCCGGCTTCCGTCTCCTCCCTCTCCAGCGCGAAGTTGCGGTCCATGCGCACCTCGCCGGAGACCAAAAACGCCCGGCAGGTGCCGCACACCCCGCCCTTGCAGGCGTAGGGAGCGTCGGGCCGGTTGCGCAGCACCGCCTCCAGGAGCGACTCGCCGTCCTGCACGGGCCAGGTCCCGCCGCGGCCGTCGAGCCGAGCGGTCACCGTGCTGTGCGCGGGCGCGGGGACACTCGGCAGGGCGGGCGCTCCGGCGTCCACGTGGAAGATCTCCTCGTGGATCCTGCTGCGCGGTACGTCCAGCCCGCGCAGTGCCCGCTCGGCCTCCTGCACCAGCCCGAACGGCCCGCACAGGAACCATCCGGCGACCTCCGTCACCGGCAGCAGCGCCGGAAGCAGACCCGTCAGCCGCTCCCGGTCGAGCCGCCCGGAGGGCAGTCCGGCCTGCTGTTCCTCCCGCGAGAGCACCGTCACCAGCTGGAGGCGTTCCGGGTAGCGGTCCTTGAGGTCGGCGACCTCCTCCAGGAACATCGTCGAGGCGGACGTCCGGTCGCTGCGTAGGAGGCAGAAGCGGGCCTGCGGCTCGCGTGCCAGCAGCGTCGAGACGATCGACAGCACCGGTGTGATCCCGCTGCCGCCGACGATCGCGGCGTACAGACCGGGCGCGGGATCGAGGGTGAAGCGCCCTGCCGGTGTCATCACCTCCAGCTCGTCACCGACGTTGATCTCCTTCAGCGCGTACGTCGAGAAGGCCCCGCCCTCGACGAGCCGCACCCCCACCCGCAGGGTGCGCGGCCCCTCGCCGTTCTCCGGAGCCGGGGAGCAGATCGAGTACGTCCGCCGGGTCTCGACCCCGTCGACCATGCGCCGCAGGGCGAGGTGCTGTCCGGCGGCGTGCCGGTACTCCGTGCGCAGTTCCTCGGGGACCGCGAGCGTGACGGCGACGGAGTCGTCGGTGAGCCGGTCGACCGCGGTCACCGGGAGTGTGTGGAAGCGGGCCATCACAACTCCTTGAAGTGGTCGAACGGTTCACGGCAGGCCAGACAGCGCCGCAGCGCCTTGCACGCTGTGGAGGAGAAACGGCTGAGCAGCTCGGTGTCGGCGGATCCGCAGTGCGGGCAGCGGACGGGCTCCGTCTCCTCGGTGAGCGTGCGCGTCGGCCCCAACTCCAGCGCCACCGGCCCGGAATCCCGCCGCACGCGCGGCGGCGCGATCCCGAACTCCCTGAGTTTGCGGCGCCCTTCGGGAGTGATGTCGTCCGTGGACCAGGCCGGTGTGAGCACCGTGCGGACGGTCACGTCCCGTATGCCGTGCTCGTGCAGCGCCCGTTCTATGTCCACGCTCATCGCCTCGAGGGCGGGGCAGCCGGTGTACGTCGGGGTCAGCTCGACCTCGACCGCGTCTGCGTCGCGCAGGTGCACCGCGCGCAGTACGCCCAGTTCCTGCAGGGTGAGCACGGGCAGCTCGGGGTCGGGCACCGAGCCCGCCACCCGCAGCAGCTCCGCCTCCAGAGTCGTCGTACCGGTCACCATGTCGCCCCCGGGTGGCTGCGGTGCAGATGCTGCATCTCGGCGAGCATGCGCCCGAACGGCTCGGTGTGCAGGCCCTGCCGGCCGGCGCCTGCCGTCCAGGCCCCGGACTGCGGTCCCTCGGGGAGCGTGAGGGTCGCGCGGCGCAGGACGTCTCCGACCGACTCCAGCCAGTCCGCCCGCAACTTCTCCCCCTCGACGTCCAGGCCTTCCACCGGCTGGAACATCTCGCCGGTGTACCGCCACAGCGCCGCGCACGCCCGCTGCATCCGCTCATGGCTCACCTCAGTGCCGTCGCCGAGGCGCACGGTCCACTGCTCGGCGTGGTCGCGGTGGTAGGCGACCTCTTTGACGGCCTTCGCGGCGAGGGGGGCGAAAGGGCCGTCTCCGGCGGCCAGCCGGGCGTACAGCAGGTGCTGGTAGGTGGAGAAGAACAGCTGGCGGGCGATGGTGTGGGCGAAGTCGCCGTTCGGCTGTTCCACCAGCTGGAGGTTGCGGAAGGCGCGCTCCTCGCGCAGGTACGCCAGCTCGTCCTCGTCGCCGGCCAGGGAGAGCAGCACACGGGCCTGGCCGAGCAGGTCCAGCGCGATGTTGGCCAGGGCGACTTCCTCCTCCAGCACGGGGGCGCGGCCGGCCCACTCGCCCAGGCGGTGGGAGAGCACCAGCGCGTCGTCGCCCAGAGCGAGGGCGGCGGTGGTGGGGACGGTGGTCGTCACAGGTGCTTCACCCCCTCCGGGATCTCGTAGAACGTCGGGTGCCGGTAGGGCTTGTCGGCCGACGGTTCGAAGAAGGGGTCCTTCTCGTCGGGCGAGGACGCCGTGATGGCGGACGAGGGGACGACCCAGATCGAGACGCCCTCGCCGCGCCGGGTGTACAGGTCGCGCGCGTTGCGCAGGGCGAACTCCGCGTCCGGGGCGTGCAGGCTGCCGGCATGGGTGTGGGACAGGCCGCGGCGTGAGCGCACGAAGACCTCCCACAGCGGCCAGTCGGTGTTCGTCATGCTCGCGTCGCTCCCGTCGTCTCCGTGGTAAGCGGGCCCCGGGCGGCGCGCTTGGCCGCGTGGGCCGCGGCCGCCTCCCGCACCCAGGCGCCCTCGTCGTGTGCCTGCCTGCGCTGAGTTATCCGCTGCTCGTTGCACGGGCCGTTGCCCTTGAGGACCTCCCAGAACTCCGTCCAGTCGATCGGGCCGAAGTCGTGGTGCCCGCGCTCCTCGTTCCACCTCAGGTCCGGGTCCGGGAGGGTGAGGCCCAGGGACTCGGCCTGCGGGACACAGATGTCGACGAAGCGCTGGCGCAGCTCGTCGTTCGAGTGGCGCTTGATCTTCCAGGCCATCGACTGGGCCGAGTGCTGGGACTCGTCGTCGGGCGGGCCGAACATCATCAAGGACGGCCACCACCAGCGGTCCACCGCGTCCTGCGCCATCGCGTGCTGCTCGGGGGTGCCGCGGCTGAGGGCGAGCAGCAGCTCGTAGCCCTGGCGCTGGTGGAAGGACTCCTCCTTGCAGATGCGGACCATCGCGCGGGCGTACGGGCCGTAGGAGCAGCGGCACAGCGGTACCTGGTTGGTGATCGCGGCGCCGTCCACCAGCCAGCCGATCGCGCCGACGTCCGCCCAGGTCAGCGTGGGGTAGTTGAAGATCGAGGAGTACTTCTGGCGGCCGCTGTGCAGCTTGTCCAGCAGTTCCTCGCGGCTGGTGCCGAGCGTTTCGGCCGCGCTGTACAGGTACAGCCCGTGGCCCGCCTCGTCCTGGACCTTGGCCATCAGGATGGCCTTGCGGCGCAGCGAGGGCGCGCGCGTGATCCAGTTCGCCTCCGGCTGCATGCCGATGATCTCGGAGTGGGCGTGCTGGGCGATCTGCCGGACCAGTGTCGCGCGGTACGCGTCGGGCATCCAGTCACGCGGCTCGATGCGCTCGTCGGCGGCCACGGCGGCGTCGAAGGCGCGCTCGTACGCATCGGTGGCGCCGTCGTCGGTGCCGTATGCCGCTGTGCGGTCCGTCTCGTGCGCGGCTGCTGTCGCCATGAGGCCCCCTCGACCTTGGGCTCTGCCCGGAGCTACTCCCGACCGATCGTTCGGTTCGTGCGATTCCATGGTCGGTCGAGCGCCGTAAGGTGTCAACCGCTGTGGATAACCTGCGGACGGCCGAGGGAACGGGCTGTGCCGGGCGGGTCGGCCTGAGTACCGTTCGCGTGCAAGGGGGCTGCCGGGCGGCGGAGACGGACAGGGATCGGGGCGGAATGGACGCGCATCGCGCGAAGGACGCGTACGGCGGAGCTGCGAGCGTTCCGCACGGGCCGGCTGAACAGGACGGACCCGACGTGGTGAGTGCGCCGCAGGAGCTCCGCACCGGCGTCGCCGCCCTCTCGCTCCGCTACCGGATCGGGGTCGCGCTCGCCCTCGCGGTCGTCGCGGTCGCTGTCTGTGTTCACATCGGGATGGTCTTCCTGCACGTCGCGCCGTCGAACACGGTCACCAAGAAGCACGGCGAGGCGATCGACGAGTGGATCTACCCGGAGTTCGAGCAGAACTGGAAGCTGTTCGCCCCGAACCCGCTCCAGCAGAACATCGCCGTGCAGGTGCGCGCCGAGATCCACACGGCGGGCGGCGAGATACGTACCACCGGCTGGTACGACCTGTCCGCGCAGGACGGCCGGGCCATCGACGGCAACCTGCTGCCCAGCCACACCCAGCAGAACGAACTGCGCCGCGCCTGGGACTTCTACGTCTCCACGCACGACGGCGACAACCGCCCCTCCGGCCTGCGCGGCGCGCTGAGCGAGACCTATCTGCGCCACATCGTGGTGCTACGCCTGGACCGTGCGGACGCGGCCGGGCCCGGTGATGTCGTCGAGCGGGTGCAGGTCTGCTCGCAGACCACCAACGTCCGCCCGCCCGACTGGAGCGAGGAGCAGATATCCCTCAAGCCGACGTACCGGGTGCTGCCCTGGTGGTCGGTGCCGCAGAACGAGGCCGAGGGAGATGTCCGGTGAGCCGTCTCGCCCTGGCCGTCTCCCGCGGGATCGGCCGCGTCACCGAGTCCGCCCTCGGCCCGTACCAGACCGCGGTGATCCGCATCGGATTCGCCGCGACCTGGCTGCTGTTCCTGTTGCGCGAGTTTCCCCATCGGCAGGAGCTGTACGGCCCCGACGGCCCGTGGGGCTGGGACCTCGCCGAGCAGTTGATCGGGGCCAACGGCGCGTTCACCGCCCTGATGTGGTCCGACGGGCAGTTCTGGTTCGAGGCCGTCTACGTGCTCGCCGCTCTGTCGAGCCTGCTGCTGATCGTGGGCTGGCGCACCCGCACCATGTCCGTGCTGTTCATGGTCGGCGTGCTCTCGCTGCAGAACCGCAGCGTCTTCATGGGGGACGGCGGCGACAACGTCCTGCACCTGATGTGCATCTACTTGGTGTTCACGCGGTGCGGCCAGGTGTGGTCGCTGGACGCGCGGCGTGCCCGGCTCGCGCGGGCGGCACGCGCGCGTGGCGAGCGGGTCACCGACCGGACCGGCCCGGTGCTGTGGGGCGTGCTCGGTCTGGCGCTGTTCGCGGTGACCGTGGTGGGGCGGCTGGACGGCGACTGGTTCGTACCGGCGCTGCTGTGGGCCGTGTGGGTGGCGCAGGCCCTGTGGTGGATCGTCGGGCGCCTTGCGCGGACGGCTCAGCCCCGGATCATGCTCGACGTGATCGGCAACATCCTGCACAACGGTGCCCTGTTGGTGATCATGACCGAGGCCTGTCTGATCTACGCCACGGCCGGCTGGTACAAGATCCAGGGCTCGCGCTGGCAGGACGGCACCGCGGTCTACTACCCCCTCCACCTCGACTACTTCTCGCCCTGGCCCGCGCTCGCCGATCTGCTGTCGGCCAGCGGCACCTTGGTCATGCTCGTGACGTACGGGACGGTGATCGTGCAGGTCGCCTTCCCGTTCACGCTGTTCCACCGGCGGGTCAAGAACGTCCTCCTGGCCATCATGATCACCGAGCATGCGGTGATCGCCGTGGTCCTCGGGCTGCCGTTCTTCTCACTGGCGATGATCGCGGCGGACGCGGTCTTCCTGCCGACGCCGTTCCTGCGCCGGCTCGGCGACGGTGCCGCACGCGCGCGTGCTCGCCTGTTCCCGCGCGCAGGCGGAACGGTGCCCGCTCAGCGGGACATGGACGACGCCCCCGAGCACACCGGGAAACCCGAGCAGACCCACGTAGGCTTCAGGGCATGACGGAGTCCGCGAGCCACGGCACGAACGGCTCGGCGAGCCGTGGCGCGACTGGCCCCGCGAAACACCACGCGACCGGATCGGCCGGCCGCGGCCCGACCGGCGCCGTGAACCAAGCTCCGCCCGGTCCGGCAAGCCTGGGTGCCGCCGGTCCCGCACATCGGCAGGCCGTCGACCCCGTCGGCGTCTGGCGGCGGCTCGTCGGCGGCTCTGTGCTGCTCGACGGTTTCCACGCGCTCAAGCACGCCGTGCGTTTCGGGGCCGAGGTGCCCCTCGCGGTCACCGTCGACCGGGCGGCCGCGCTTGCACTCGCCGACGAGCTGGCTCCGGACGTACGGGAGACGCTGGACGTGCTGCTCACGCAGGTCACGGAGTCGACGTACACGTCCCTCGTGCCGCGCCCCCATCCCACGGCCGTGGCCGCCCTGGCTGTACGGCCGTCCCGCGAGGCCAACCTGCGGACGCTGGCCCGCACGCCCCGCAGCGCGCCCGTCGTCGTACTCGACCAGCCGCGCAACCTGGGCAACGCCGGCGCGGTCATCCGGCTGGCCGCCGGCTTCGGGGCGACCGGCGTGGTCACGACCGGCACGCTCGACCCCTGGCATCCCACGGTGGTACGCGGCGGAGCCGGGCTGCACTTCGCCACCGCGGTGGAGCGGCTGGCCGTCGACGAGCTCCCGTCGGGGCCGGTGTTCGCCCTCGACCCGGAGGGCGAGGACATCCGGGGCCTGAAGCTGCCGGACGACGCGCTGCTCGCCTTCGGCTCGGAGCGCAGCGGCCTGTCCACGGACCTGCGCGCGCGGGCCGACCATCTGGTGGCGCTGCCGATGCGCCCCCAGGTCTCCAGCTACAACCTCGCGACCAGCGTGGCCATGACGCTGTACCACTGGAGCGCCACCGGGGGCGCACCGATCAAGGCCTAGGCCTCGCGCCGCACCTCCACCATCCGGAACCGGTTCGCCACGAACGCGCCGTCGGTGAGGGCCGCGTTGGCCGCCGGGTTGCCGCCCGAGCCGTGGAAGTCGGAGAACGCGGCCGTCTGGTTGACGTACACCCCGCCGGTGAGGTTCAGGGACAGCTGCGCGGCCTCCTCCAGGCAGGCCTCCTCGACCGCACGCTCGACCTCCTCGTCGGTCGTGTACGCGCCCACCGTCATCGCGCCCTTCTCCCTGACGGTCCGCCGCAGCAGCTCCACCGCGTCGGCCGCGGAGTCGACGGCGACGGCGAAGGAGACGGGCCCGAAGCACTCGCTCATGTACGCGGCCTCGTCGTCCGGCTTGGCGCCGTCCAGCTTCACGATCACAGGCGTACGGACCACCGCGCCCGGGAACTCCGGGTTGACGACCTCCCGCGAGGCGAGAGCGACCTCGCCGAGGCCGGCCGCGGCCTCGAGGCGGGCCTTGACGTCCGGGTTGACGATGGCGCCGAGCAGGGCGTTCGCGCGCGCGTCGTCACCGAGGAGCCCGTCGACCCCCTTCGCCAGGTCGGCGACCACCTCGTCGAAGGACCGGGGGCCCTGGTCGGTGCGGATGCCGTCCCGGGGGACGAGGAGGTTCTGCGGCGTGGTGCACATCTGGCCGCTGTACAGGGACAGGGAGAACGCCAGGTTGGCGAGCATGCCCTTGTAGTCGTCGGTGGACTCCACGACCACCGTGTTGACACCGGCCTTCTCCGTGAAGACCTGCGCCTGGCGGGCGTTGGCCTCCAGCCAGTCGCCGAACGCCGTCGAACCGGTGTAGTCGATGATCCGGATCTCGGGGCGGGTGGCGAGCGTCTTGGCGATGCCCTCGCCGGGCCGCTCGGCGGCCAGTGCGACCAGGTTCGCATCGAAGCCCGCTTCGGCGAGCACCTGGCGCGCGACCTGCACGGTCAGCGCCAGCGGCAGCACCGCGCGCGGATGGGGCTTGACCAGGACGGCATTTCCGGTGGCGAGGGAGGCGAACAGGCCCGGGTAGCCGTTCCACGTCGGGAAGGTGTTGCAGCCGATGACCAGCGCGATCCCGCGCGGCACCGGCGTGAACCGCTTGGTCAGCGCGAGCGGCTCCCGCTTGCCCTGGGGCTTGGTCCACTCCGCGGTGTCGGGCGTGCGGACCTGCTCCACGTACGCGTACGCCACCGCCTCCAGGCCGCGGTCCTGCGCGTGCGGGCCGCCCGCCTGGAACGCCATCATGAAGGCCTGGCCGCTGGTGTGCATCACCGCGTGCGCGAACTCGTGCGTCCGGTCGCTGATCCGCTTGAGGATCTCCAGACACACCATCGCCCGGATCTCCGCGCCCGCGTCGCGCCACGAGCGCTGTCCGGCCTTCATGGCGGGCAGCAGGACGTCGAGGTCCGCGTGCGGGTAGGTGACGCCCAGCTCGATGCCGTACGGCGAGATCTCGCCGCCCGTCCAGTCGTCCGTGCCGGGCTGGCCGAGGTCTAGGCGGGTTCCCAGGAGGGCGTCGAAGGCGGCCTTGCCCGCTGCCGCGTCCAGGCTGCCGTTCTCCCCGTAGGCCTTGGGGTGTTCGGGGTGCGGGGACCAGTACGCGCGCGTGCGGATCGCTTCCAGCGCCTGGTCGAGGGTGGGCCGGTGCTGGGCGATCAGCTCGTGGGCGGTGAGTGCGGCGGCCATGCGGGACCAACTCCTTGTCTCAGAACTCTTCGTCGAGCTCATGACCTGGGCAGAGACATGGGCAGAAACAGGCAGTCAGAGTTAGAGTAACCGAACGATCGGTCGGGACAAGGGGGTCCGCCGCATCTGTGGAAAACCCCGTGCGGGAGGATCGCGCACATGACAGCACTCGACCTCAGCAGCCCCGTGGCCGTCGTCGGCGCCGGCACCATGGGCCAGGGCATCGCCCAGGTGGCGCTGGTCGCGGGCCACTCCGTACGGCTGTACGACGCCGTCCCCGGGCGGGCCCGGGAAGCGGCCGATGCGATCGCCGCCCGGCTCGACCGGCTCGTCGAGAAGGACC
This sequence comes from Streptomyces sp. F001, assembly GCF_004187715.1. GTDB lineage: Bacteria > Actinomycetota > Actinomycetes > Streptomycetales > Streptomycetaceae > Streptomyces > Streptomyces flavusporus. The sequence goes on from NZ_QZWF01000003.1 coordinate 565,775, forward strand.
GGCTCACCGGCGCCGACCGGGACGCCGCGCGTGCCCGGCTGCTGCCCGCCGAGAGCCTCGCCGAGCTCGCCGACTGCGCGCTGGTCGTCGAGGCCGTTCTGGAGCGGCTGGACGTGAAGCAGGAGCTGCTGCGCGCGCTGGAGGACGTCGTCGCCGAGGACTGTCTGCTCGCCACCAACACCTCGTCGCTGTCGGTGACCGCCATCGGCGGCGCCCTGCGCTCCCCGGGCCGCTTCGTGGGCCTGCACTTCTTCAACCCCGCCCCCCTGCTGCCGCTCGTCGAGGTCGTCTCCGGGTTCGCCACCGACGTCACCTCGGCCACGCGCGCGTACGAGACGGCACGCGCCTGGGGCAAGTCCCCGGTCGCCTGCGCCGACACCCCCGGCTTCATCGTCAACCGCATCGCCCGGCCGTTCTACGCGGAGGCTTTCGCGGTGTACGAGGCGCAGGGCGCCGACCCCGCCACCATCGACGCAGTCCTGCGCGAGTCGGGCGGCTTCCGGATGGGCGCCTTCGAGCTGACCGACCTCATCGGGCAGGACGTCAACGAGTCCGTCACGCACTCCGTGTGGCAGTCCTTCTTCCAGGACGTGCGCTTCACGCCGTCGCTCGCCCAGCGGCGGCTGGTCGAGTCCGGCCGGCTGGGCCGCAAGAGCGGGCAGGGCTGGTACGACTACCGCGAGGGCGCCGAGCAGTCCGAGCCGCACACCGCGGAGCCGGCCCGGCCGCCCGCGTACGTCGTCGCCGAGGGCGATCTGGGCCCGGCCTCCGAGCTGCTCGCGCTGATCCGCGAGGCGGGCATCCCGGTCCGGGAGGAGGAAGAGGACCACGGCACTCGGCTGGTCCTGCCCGGCGGCGGCCAGCTGGCCCTCGCCGACGGCCAGACCTCCGTGGAGTTCCGGGACGTCGTCTACTTCGACCTCGCGCTCGACTACCGCAAGGCCACCCGCATCGCCCTGTCCGCCTCCCAGGACAGCGCCCCGCAGACCCTCGCAGAGGCCACCGGCCTGTTCCAGGCGCTCGGCAAGAAGGTCAGCGTCATCGGCGACGTGCCCGGCATGATCGTCGCCCGCACGGTCGCGCGGATCGTCGATCTGGCGCACGACGCCGTCGCCAAGGGCGTCGCCACGGAAGAGGACATCGACACCGCCATGCGCCTGGGCGTCAACTACCCCCTCGGCCCCTTCGAATGGAGCCGCCGCCTCGGACGCAACTGGGCGTACGCCCTCCTCGACGACCTGCACCTGCGCGACCCGTCCGGGCGCTATGCGCCGTCCCTCGCGCTGTACCGCCATGCGTACGCCACCGACAAGCGGGAGGGCAGCACCTCATGACCACCGCCAAGCGCGACACGTACACGCCGGAGACGCTGCTGTCGGTCGCCGTCCAGGTCTTCAACGAGCGCGGCTACGACGGCACCTCCATGGAGCACCTGTCCAAGGCGGCCGGCATCTCCAAGTCGTCGATCTACCACCACGTCACGGGCAAGGAGGAGCTGCTGCGCCGGGCCGTGAGCCGGGCGCTGGACGGGCTCTTCGGGATCCTCGACGAGGAGCACGCGCGCGTGGGGCGGGCCGCCGGGCGCCTCGAGTACGTCGTACGGCGCATGGTCGAGGTGCTCATAGCCGAGCTGCCGTACGTGACGCTGCTGCTGCGCGTGCGCGGCAACACGGACACCGAGCGGTGGGCCCTGGAACGGCGTCGCGACTTCGATCACCGGGTCGCCGAACTGCTGAAGGCGGCCGCCGCGGACGGGGACGTGCGCGGCGACGTGGAGGTGCGGCTCGCCACCCGGCTGGTCTTCGGGATGATCAACTCGATCGTCGAGTGGTACCGGCCCGACGGCCGGGGCATGAGTGAGCGTGAAGTGGCCGATGCGGTGGTGCGGTTGGTGTTCGGCGGGCTCAGGCAGGACTTCTGACGTTCAGCCCTGCGGCTCCAGGTCCTCTTCCTCGAACACCAGCAGTGTGCGCGTGCTGAGCACCTCCGGGATCGCCTGGAGCCGGGTGAGCACCAGCTCGCGCAGCGCCCGGTTGTCGGAGGTGTGCACCAGGAGCAGCACATCGAAATCGCCCCCGACGAGGGCGATGTGAGAGGCGCCGGGCAACTGTCTGAGCTGCTCGCGCACCGTGCGCCAGGAGTTCTGGACGATCTTCAGGGTGATGTACGCCGACGTCCCCTGGCCGGCCCGTTCATGGTTCACGCGGGCACCGAAGCCACGAATGACGCCGTCCTCGACGAGGCGATTGATCCGCGCGTAGGCGTTCGCGCGCGAGACATGGACCCGTTCGGCGACGGACCGCACCGACGCGCGGCCGTCGGCCTGGAGCATCCGGAGGATGTCCTGATCTATGGCGTCGAGCGGACGCGGCGGCGGCACGGCGGAACCGGCCTCCGGGCCCTCGGCCATTTGTTCAGATGCCATGTCCCCCCGCCTCCCTACCATGGACGTAATGCGTCCATCTCAGGTTGTGGAGAACCGTTTGTCCACAGCCCGTGGGGGCCTGTAGCCAAAATGTGCCGTCGACCGAACAATCGGTAGGTGAGGCGCATCACAGCCGACGCGCCTCTCGTAGCCGCTCCCACGAGGAGGTGCCGTTATGACGGTCATGGAGCAGCGTGGCGCGTATCGGCCGTCGCCGCCGCCCGCCTGGCAGCCCCGTACCGACCCCGCGCCGCTGCTGCCCGACGCGGCTCCGTACCGCGTCCTCGGCACCGAGGCGGCCGCCAAGGCCGACCCCGAGCTGCTGCGCCGGCTGTACACGCAGCTGGTGCGCGGCCGCCGTTACAACGCGCAGGCCACCGCCCTTACCAAGCAGGGCCGCCTCGCCGTCTACCCCTCCAGCACCGGCCAGGAGGCCTGCGAGGTCGCCGCCGCCCTGGCCCTGCAGGACCGCGACTGGCTCTTCCCCAGCTACCGAGACACCCTCGCCGCCGTCGTACGCGGCGTGGACCCCGTCCAGGCTCTCACCCTGCTGCGCGGCGACTGGCACACCGGCTACGACCCCTACGCCCACCGCGTCGCCCCCCTGTGCACCCCGCTCGCCACCCAGCTCCCGCACGCCGTCGGCCTCGCGCACGCCGCCCGCCTCAAGGGCGACGACGTGGTCGCGCTCGCCCTGGTCGGTGACGGCGGCACCAGCGAAGGCGACTTCCACGAGGCGCTGAACTTCGCCGCCGTGTGGCAGGCCCCGGTCGTCTTCCTGGTCCAGAACAACGGCTTCGCGATCTCCGTCCCGCTCGCCAAGCAGACCGCCGCCCCCTCCCTGGCCCACAAGGCCGTCGGGTACGGCATGCCGGGCCGCCTGGTCGACGGCAACGACGCCGCGGCCGTGCACGAGGTCCTCGCCGACGCCGTACGGCACGCGCGCGCGGGGGGTGGTCCGACGCTCGTGGAGGCGGTGACGTACCGCATGGAGGCCCACACGAACGCGGACGACGACAAGCGCTACCGACCCGACTCCGAGGTCGAGGCCTGGCGGGATCATGATCCGATCGCGCTCCTGGAGCGGGAGTTGACCGAGCGCGGCCTCATCGACGAGTCCGGCATCGTCCGCGCGCGCGAGGACGCCGAGGCCCTCGCCGCCGACCTGCGCGCGCGCATGAACCAGGACCCGGTCCTCGACCCCAGGGACCTGTTCGCCCATGTCTACGCCGAACCCACGCCACAACTGCGCGAGCAGCAGGACCAGTTGAACGCGGAGCTCCAGGCCGAGCAGGAAGGGACGCACCGATGACCACGGTCGCCGTGAAGCCCGCCACCATGGCGCAGGCCCTCACGCGCGCGCTCCGCGACGCGATGGCCGCCGACCCGGCCGTGCACGTCATGGGCGAGGACGTCGGCACGCTCGGCGGCGTCTTCCGCGTCACCGACGGGCTGGCCAAGGAGTTCGGCGACGACCGCTGCACGGACACGCCGCTCGCCGAGGCGGGCATCCTCGGGACGGCCGTCGGCATGGCCATGTACGGACTGCGCCCGGTCGTCGAGATGCAGTTCGACGCCTTCGCGTATCCCGCGTTCGAGCAGCTCATCAGCCACGTGTCCCGTATGCGCAATCGCACCCGCGGGACGATGCCGCTGCCGATCACCATCCGTGTGCCGTACGGCGGCGGCATCGGCGGCGTCGAACACCACAGCGACTCCTCCGAGGCGTACTACATGGCGACTCCGGGGCTCCATGTCGTCACGCCCGCGACCGTCGCCGACGCCTACGGGCTGCTGCGGGCCGCCATCGCCTCCGACGACCCGGTCGTCTTCCTGGAACCCAAGCGGCTGTACTGGTCGAAGGACGCCTGGAACCCGGACGACCCGCAGACCGTTGAACCCATTGGCCGCGCGGTGGTGCGGCGCTCCGGCCGGAGCGCCACGCTCATCACGTACGGGCCGTCCGTACCCGTCTGCCTCGAAGCCGCCGAGGCGGCACGGGCCGAAGGGTGGGACCTCGAAGTCGTCGACCTGCGCTCCCTGGTGCCGTTCGACGACGAGACGGTCTGCGCCTCGGTACGGCGGACCGGGCGAGCGGTCGTCGTACACGAGTCGGGCGGGTTCGGTGGGCCGGGCGGGGAGATCGCGGCCCGAGTCACGGAGCGCTGCTTCCACCACCTGGAGGCACCGGTGCTGCGCGTGGCCGGGTTCGACATCCCCTATCCGCCGCCGATGCTGGAGAAGCACCACCTGCCCGGCGTCGACCGGATCCTGGACGCCGTGGCGCGTCTGCAATGGGAGGCCGAGAGCTGATGGCACAGGTGCTGGAGTTCAAGCTCCCCGACCTCGGTGAGGGGCTCACCGAGGCGGAGATCGTGCGCTGGCTGGTGCAGGTCGGCGACGTCGTCGCCGTTGACCAGCCAGTCGTCGAGGTCGAGACGGCCAAGGCGATGGTCGAGGTGCCCTGCCCCTACGGCGGCGTGGTCACGGCCCGCTTCGGCGAGGAGGGCACGGAACTGCCCGTCGGGGCCCCGCTGCTGACGGTCGCGGTGGGCGCGTCGGCCGCCGGCGGTGCGACCGACGGCGAGGGCCTGGGCGAGCGGGCGGCCGGAGGCTTGGGCGAGCGGGATGCCGAGGGCTCGGACGTGGGCTCCGGCAACGTCCTCGTGGGCTATGGCACGGGTGCGCCTCCGGCGCGGCGCCGGAGGGTGCGTCCCGCGTCTGAGACGGCTCCCGCGCGGGCAGGGGCCTCGCGGGAGGCTCCCGCGGCTCAAACGGCTCCATCGGCTCCGAAGTCGCCGGTCAGGCCCGCGGAAGGCCACGCCAACGGTGCAGCCCACCACGACGGCAGCCGCGGTGACGGTCCTGTACCGGTGATCTCACCCCTCGTCCGGCGCCTCGCCCGCGAGAACGGGCTGGACCTGCGGGAGCTGACGGGCTCCGGCCCCGACGGGCTGATCCTGCGGGCGGACGTGGAGTACGCGCTGCGGGCCGCCGCCGCACAGGGACGTACAGCTCAGCCGACCGAGCCGCACGCGCGCGTGTCGGCCGTTCCGGCCGCAGCCACCGAGCCTCACGCCCCTGGCGGCACCCGCGTGCCCCTCAAGGGCGTCCGGGGCGCGGTTGCCGACAAGCTCTCCCGCAGCCGGCGCGAGATACCGGACGCGACCTGCTGGGTGGACGCCGACGCCACGGAGCTGATGCGGGCCCGCACCGCCATGAACGCGGCCGGGGGACCGAAGATCTCCCTGCTCGCCCTGCTGGCCCGGATCTGCACGGCGGCGCTCGCCCGGTTCCCCGAGCTCAACTCCACGGTCGACATGGACGCCCGGGAAGTCGTCCAGCTCGACCATGTGCACCTCGGCTTCGCCGCACAGACCGAGCGGGGGCTCGTCGTGCCCGTCGTACGGGACGCCCACGCGCGCGACGCCGAGGGGCTGACCGCGGAGTTCGCCCGGCTGACCGAGGCGGCCCGGGCCGGGACGCTCACGCCCGCGGAACTCACCGGCGGCACCTTCACACTGAACAACTACGGCGTGTTCGGCGTCGACGGCTCCACACCGATCATCAACCACCCCGAGGCGGCCATGCTCGGCGTCGGCCGTATCGTCCCCAAGCCCTGGGTGCACGAGGGCGAGCTGGCGGTGCGGCAGGTCGTCCAGCTGTCGCTCACCTTCGACCACCGGGTGTGCGACGGCGGCACGGCGGGTGGCTTCCTGCGGTATGTCGCGGACTGTGTGGAACAGCCGGCGGTGCTGCTGCGGACCCTGTGATCGGCCGGTTCGCCCGCGTTCCCTGAGGTCGCGGAGGCACGCATACTCAGGGGGTGACAGAGAACCAGCCGCCCACGAGCCCCGCAGCCGGTGACGCCGACGGTTACGACGCCGTCGTACTCGCCGGCGGTGCCGCGCGGCGGCTCGGCGGTGCGGACAAGCCCGGCGTACGCGTGGGCGGGCGGGCGCTGCTCGACCGGGTACTCGCCGCCTGCGCCGACGCACGGACCACGGTCGTCGTCGCCGATCCCCGTCCGACGGCTCGGCCCGTGACCTGGGCGCGCGAGGAGCCGCCCGGCGGCGGTCCGCTCGCCGCCCTCGCAGCGGGCCTGCAGCACACTGCCGCCGACCGGGTGCTCGTGCTCTCCGCGGACCTGCCCTTCCTCGACGGACGGACCGTGGACCGCCTGCTGTCCACCCTGGACACGGCGGGTGAGGAAGACGAGGACGGGGCCGACGGTGTCGTCCTCACCGACCCCACCGGCCGGGACCAGCCGCTCGTGGCCGCCTACCACGCCCGGCACCTGCACCGGACGCTCGCGTCCCTCGGGACCGAACACGGCGGCCTCACCGGGCTGCCTCTGCGGCTCCTCACCGCCGCACTGAATCTCACGCGTATCTCCGACCCCGTCGCGTCCTTCGACTGCGACACCTGGGACGACATCGCCACCGCCAGGGCACGCATCAGGGAGCATGGTCACGTGCTGGATGAATGGATTTCCGCAGTCAAGGACGAACTGGGCATCGACCTCGAGGTCGACACCGGTGTGCTGCTCGACCTCGCCCGCGACGCCGCCCACGGCGTGGCGCGGCCCGCGGCACCGCTGACCACCTTCCTCGTCGGCTACGCCGCGGCCCGCGCCGGCGGCAGCCCAGAAGCCGTCGCCGAGGCCTCCCGCAAGGCGGCTGCCCTGGCGCAGCGCTGGGCGGAGGAGGACGCCGCCGACGACGACGCGAAGTCCGCCCCGCGACCGACCCCCGCCCGGACGCCGGATGACCGCCCGCGGTATCCGCCACAGCGAGGACGACGAGGATCTCGGCGTCGAGGAGGTACTGGCTCTCGTGAAGGAGGACAGGGACACCGCGGCCGTGCCCTCCCCGCAGGACGGCACCGGAGCGCACGACAGCCCCGCCCCGCTCCGGCACCAGGCCGCCCCGCGCGCAGCGGACGGGCGTCACAAGGCCACCCCATGGCCCGAGGCCCGCGAGACCGCAGCCCGCGCCGCTCGCGCCGGCGTCCGTCGCACTCCCGTCTCCGTGCCCCTCGACGCAGCCCTGGGCCTCGTGCTGGCCGCTCCCCTCACCGCGCTCACCGACCTCCCCTCCTTCGACACCTCCGCGATGGACGGGTGGGCGGTCGCCGGACCCGGCCCTTGGGCGGTACGGGACGAGGGTGTGCTGGCCGGGCACGCGGAGCATGAGCCCCTCGCGGACGGTGAGGCCGTCCGGATCGCCACCGGCGCCCGTATCCCCCTGGACACGACCGCGGTGCTGCGCAGCGAGCACGGCCGCACGGACGACAAGGGCCGACTGCACGCCAGTCGCGAGCTGCCGCACGGTCAGGACATCCGCCCCCGCGGACAGGAGTGCCGTAGCGGCGACCACCTCCTGGCCCCCGGAACCCTCGTGACCCCCGCCGTGCTCGGCCTTGCCGCAGCCGCCGGATACGACACCCTCACCGCCGTTCCCCGCCCCCGCGTCGACGTCCTCGTACTCGGCGACGAACTGCTCACCGAGGGCCGGCCGCACGACGGACTCATCCGGGACGCGCTCGGCCCCATGCTGCCGCCCTGGCTGCGCGCGCTCGGCGCCGAGGTCACCGCGGTGCGCCGACTCGGCGACGACGCCGAAGCCCTGTACCGGGCGATCACCGGAAGTGACGCCGACCTCGTCGTCACCACGGGCGGCACCGCGGCGGGCCCCGTCGACCACGTCCACCCCACCCTGCGCCGCATGGGCGCAGAGCTCCTGGTGAACGGGGTCAAGGTGCGCCCCGGCCACCCCATGCTGCTGGCTCGCACCAAGGAGAACCAGCACCTCGTCGGCCTGCCCGGCAACCCCCTCGCCGCAGTCTCCGGCCTGCTCACGCTCGCCGAGCCCGTCCTGCGGACGCTGGCCGCCCGCCCGGCGCAGGAGCCGTACGCGCTGCCGGTGACGGACGCGGTGCACGGCCATCCGTACGACACCCGGCTCATCCCCGTCGTTCTGCGCGGCGACCGTGCGGTGCCGCTGCACTACAACGGTCCGGCCATGCTGCGCGGGGTCGCGGCCGCCGATGCTCTCGCGGTCGTACCGCCGGGCGGTGCTCGGCCCGGTCAGGAGGTGGAGCTCCTGGATCTGCCATGGGCGGCGGCCGGGATCGGGGTGTGTTTCACGTGAAACGTCGCGCCGGGCCCTACTCGGCCGCCGCGGACACGGGTCGGCTGATGGTGATGACCCGGTCTCCCGGCCGGAGTTGGGCGCGCCGGCCTTCGTCGTAGTCCAGCACCTTCTTGTCGCGTACGACCGCCACGACCAGGTCCGCACACTCGCGGGGCGTTTGGCCCACCTCGTCCTGGGTGACCGCCCGCTCGATGAGGTCCAGCCCGCTGCCGAGGGTCATCAGGTCCTCCAGGGTCCGGGCCACGGGCGGGCTGGCCATGAACGTCCCCAGCAGCCGCCCGGCCGAGCTGGAACTGGTGACGACGGTGTCCGCGCCGCTCTGCTTGAGCAGCGGTACGTTCTCGTCCTCCCGGACGGCGGCGACGATTGTGGCGTGGCGGTTCAGCTGGCGTGCGGTGAGCGTGACCAGAGTGGCCGTCTCGTCGCGCTGCGGGGCGATGATCACGCGGGTGGCGCGGTGGAGCTCCGCCTTCAGCAGGGTCTCGGAGCGCGTGGCGTCGCCGGTGACCGCCACCAGGCCGTCGTCGCCGGCGGCCTCGACCGCCTTGCCCTGCGTGTCCACGATGACGATCCGCTCCTTGCCTACGCCCTGTCCGATCAGCGTCTGCACGGCGTGCCGGCCCTTGGTGCCGTAGCCGATGACCACGACGTGATCCCGGGTGCGGGCCCGCCACCGGTGGATACGGACCTGCTGGCGGGTGCGCTCGGTGAGCACCTCCAGGGTCGTGCCGACCAGGATGATCAGGAACAGCACGCGCAGCGGCGTGATGACGAAGATGTTGGTGAGCCGGGCGGCGTCGCCGACCGGGGTGATGTCGCCGTATCCGGTGGTGGAGAGCGTGACGGTGGCGTAGTACGCGGCGTCCAGCAGGTCGAGGGAGCCGTCGGAGTTGTCGGTGTAGCCCTCACGGTCGACGTAGACGATCAAGATGGTGATGAACAGCACCAGTATGGCCATGAACAGGCGCTTGATGACCTGCTGGAGCGGCGGTACGACACCCTGCACGGGCATCGCGATCGAACGGCCCGCCTCCGCGTCGTCGCGTGCCTCCTTGCGCGAGCGGCTCCAGAGGGACCGCAGGATGGAGCGGGTCACCCTCCGGGAAGATGGCTGCTCGTCGTCCCTCATCGTCTGCCCCCTGCGGCCGTGATCCTGACAGTGGCCCCCATGGTTCCGCACAGCATCCGCAGCAGTCACCGAGCCCCCCGGCCCGACACGCCGCCCGGCCGGGCAGTCTCCGGGGCGCGGTAGCGTCGGGCCCGGTGCCGGACGGGCACCCGACTTCTCTGACACCGCTGGAGGTCTCCCTTGCGCGACCACACCGTCGTCGTCGGTTTTGGCACGAAGGGGCGGGCAGCGATCCAGGCCGTCTGCGCCAAGGGGCTGAAGAAGGAACAGGTCGTCGTGATCGACCCCAGCAGCAAGGCGATCGCCGCCGCGACGGACGAGGGCTACGCCGGCGTGGTCGGGGACGCCACCCGCAGCGATGTGCTGAAACGGGCCGAGGTGCAGCGGGCGGGGCAGATCGTCATCGCGACCGAGCGCGACGACACGGCCGTCCTCGTGGCGCTGACTGCCCGGCAGCTCAACTCGGGCGCGAAGATCGTGGCCGCGGTGCGGGAAGAGGAGAACGCGCCGCTGCTGAAGCAGTCCGGCGCCGACGAGGTCATCACCAGCGCCGGAGCGGCCGGCCGTCTGCTGGGCCTGTCCGTGCTCAGCCCCGCCGCCGGCCTGGTCATGGAGGACCTCATCCGGCAGGGCAGTCGCCTGGACGTCGTCGACCGGCCGGTCACCAAGGCCGAGGTGGGCAGGAGCCCGCGCGACATGGACGACCTGGTGATCAGCGTCGTACGCGGGCACCGGGTCCTGCACTACGACGATCCGGCCGTGGGTGCCCTGGAGCTGACGGACCGGGTGATCACCATCATGCCTCGGGCCGCACCGGACAACCGGCGCGGCCCGAGGATCTGAGCGATGCCTACTTGCGGTTGTACAGCCGCATCGTGATCGGCCCGAAGACGAGCACGAACAGCCCGGCCCAGCCCAGCGACCAGGCGATCTCGTCGGCCGGCCAGTCGCCCCCCATCAGCCCCCGCACCGCCGAGGACAGATGTGTGACCGGGCTGTTGTTGACGAACGCCTGCAGCCAGCCCGGCATCGTGCCCGGGTCGACGAAGACGTTGGACAGGAAGGTGAGCGGGAAGATCACCATCATGCTGACGCCCATGACCGACTTCTCGGTGCGCAGCAGCAGCCCGAACATCGTCCAGATCCACGAGAAAGCGAACGAGAAGACGATCAGCAGCGCGATCCCGGCGATCACCCCGCCGACGCCGTCCGGCCGGTAGCCGAGGATCATGCCGACGGTGAGCATCACCACGGACGCGATGGTGTAGCGCAGCGCATCGCCCAGCAGGTAGCCGACCATCGTCGACGGCCGCCAGATGGGCAGGCTGCGGAACCGGTCGAACACACCCTTCTCGATGTCGGTGTTGACCGAGACACCGGTGTACATCGTGATCATCACGACGGACATCACCAGGATGCCCGGCAGCAGGAACTGGATGTACTCCTCTGGCGAACCGGCCAACGCCCCGCCGAACAGGTACGTGTACATCAGCACCATCATGATCGGGAACGCCGTGACGTCGAACAGCTGCTCCGGCACGTGCTTGATCTTGAGCATCGCCCGCCAGCCGAAGGTCAGCGACGCCGACAGCGCGCTCGAGCGCGGCGGCCGCTCCTTGGCGACGAGCAGCCCGGCCAGCGACTCGGTGCTGACGGGGGCCAGTTCCTTGGCCTCGGTGGTGGTCACGGTACTCATGCGGCTGCCCCGTCCTTCACGTCGTCGTCGGCCTGGTCGTGCACCTTGGTGTCATGTCCGGTGAGGGCGAGGAACACCTCGTCCAGGCTGGGCTGGCCCAGCGAGAAGTTGTCGACGACGATGCCGCCGCGGGCCAGCTCGGCGAGCGCCTGGGCGGCCTGCTCAGCCGCGCCCTGACCGTTCGCCGCACCGGCGCCGACCCGGGCCGTCAGCGCCACGGGATCCGGTTCCAGCTGTACGTCCGCCTGCAGCACCAGCCGCAGCACCCGCGAGGCCTCCGGCCGCTGCTCCGGATCCCGCAGCCGTAGATGTACCGACCCGGCTCCGACCGACGACTTCAACTCGCCCTTCGTCCCCTCGGCGATCACCTTGCCGCGGTCGATGACGGCGATCCGCGAGGCCAGCTGGTCGGCCTCGTCCAGATACTGCGTGGTCAACAGCACGGTCGTGCCCTGGGCGACGACCGCGCGCACGATGTCCCACACCTGGTTGCGGCTGCGCGGGTCCAGACCGGTGGTCGGCTCGTCGAGGAAGAGCAGGTCGGGCGTGTTCAGGATGGACGCGGCGATGTCGATACGACGCCGCATGCCGCCGGAGTAGTTCTTGACCTGCTTGCCGGCCGCGTCCGTCAGTCCGAAGGCCTCCAGCAGCTGGGCGGCGCGCTCACGTGCGGCCTTCTTGCCGTGGCCGAGGAGCCGGCCGAGCAGGACCAGGTTCTCCGCGCCGGTCAGGTCCTCGTCGACGGACGCGTACTGACCGGTCAGGCTGACCCGGCTGCGCACCTCGTCCGCCTCCCGGACGACATCGTGCCCGAAGACATGCGCTTCTCCGCCGTCCGGCCTGAGCAGGGTGGCGAGCATCTTCACGGTGGTCGTCTTGCCGGCGCCGTTCGGACCGAGAACGCCGTACACCGTGCCGGTGGGCACGGCCAGGTCGACGCCGTCGACGGCCCTGGTCTCGCCGAACGTCTTCACCAAGCCCGCTGTCTCAACGGCCAGACCGGGCGTCTGCTGGCTCATATGGGGGTGTCCTTCCGCGTACTCCGGTTACGCATGGGAGACCTCCACGGTCGCGCAAACTCATCGGTCGCGCACAGGGATTTCTCATGGGTTCGGCCCAGCGACGGAGGGGGGTTCGGCCGGACGACTGAGAAGACTCGGTCCGGCGGCTGAGGAGACTCGGTCCGGCGACGGGGAAGGTTCGGTCCAGTAGCGTCCCCCTCATGCATGCGATCACGATTCCCGAACCTGGTGGGCCCGAGGCGCTGGTGTGGGGCGAGGTCCCGGATCCGGTGCCCGCTGAGGGCGAGGTCCTGGTCGAGGTGGCGGCCAGCGCCGTCAACCGGGCCGACATCCTGCAACGGCAGGGCTTCTACAATCCGCCGCCCGGTGCGTCCCCCTACCCCGGCCTGGAGTGCTCCGGGCGCATTGCCGCACTCGGAGCGGGCGTCGCCGGGTGGGCCGTCGGCGACGAGGTCTGCGCGCTGCTCTCCGGAGGCGGCTACGCCGAGAAGGTCGCCGTCCCGGCCGGCCAGCTGCTGCCCGTTCCCGCAGGTGTGGGCCTGCAGCAGGCCGCAGCGCTGCCCGAGGTGACCTGCACGGTCTGGTCGAACGTCTTCATGGTCTCCCACCTCCGCCCCGGCGAGACCCTCCTCGTGCACGGCGGGTCCAGCGGCATCGGCACCATGGCGATCCAGCTCGCCAAGGCCGTCGGCGTCAAGGTCGCCGTCACGGCCGGAACCGGGGAGAAGCTGGAGCGCTGTGCCGAGCTGGGCGCCGACATCCTGATCAACTACCGGGACCAGGACTTCGTCGAGGAGGTCAGGAAGGCCACCGACGGCGCCGGGGCCGACGTCATCCTCGACAACATGGGCGCCAAGTACCTGGACCGCAACGTCCGCACCCTCGCCGTCAACGGCCGGCTCGCGATCATCGGCCTGCAGGGCGGCGTCAAGGGCGAGCTGAACATCGGCGCGCTCCTGAACAAGCGGGCTGCGATCAGCGCGACCTCGCTGCGCGCCCGCCCGCTCGACGAGAAGGCGGCGATCGTCGCGGCCGTACGCGAGCACGTCTGGCCCCTGCTCGCGGCCGGCCACGTCCGCCCGGTCGTCGACCGCGAACTCCCGATGCGTGAGGCCTCTGCGGCCCACCGTCTGGTGGAGGAGAGCGGCCACGTCGGAAAGGTCCTGCTCACCACGTCCTGATCGTCAGCCCTGGCTCCGGCGCACCCGAAGGGCGACGAAGGCGAGCCCGAGCCCGAGTCCGATCAGCACCAGACCGCTGCCCAGCGGCAGGATCTTCAGCACCGGTTCGCCGGTGGCCTCGGACTCCGCGACGGCCTGCCGCACCGGTTCTTCCTGCCCCGGCGGCGCGGTGGGCGCGGGCTCGTCGGACGCCGGCGGTGATGCGGATACGTCGTCGGCGCCGTCCCCTGTCGGCGGTGCCGTCGCGGCTCCGGTCGCTGCCGGCTCCTGCCGCCCCGGCCGCGCCCGCCCCTCACCGCCCGGCTCCCGGCCCGCGTCGGCTCACCGGCGGATGCGGAGCCGGGGGGGTGCCGCTCGGCGAGGGCGGTTTCGCGTCGTACGTCGATACGGCCCCGTACGTCGATACGGCCCCGCACGTCGAAACGCTGCCGTACGACGAAACGGCCCCGCACGAGACCACGGCCACCCCCACCCCCATCCCAACCCCCACAGACACCCCCGTCGCACGCCATATGCGCAGCCATGGAGTCACGTCGGTGACCCCCTCCCGGAGCCAGGTTCGTCACAATCGGAACGATCAACGGAACAAGCCTCACATTCGCCATCGATCCCGGCATTCCGGATGCCTCCGAGTGGTGGTAAGTCGGTGGATCACCCACCACAGGGGGCACCGCGATGATGAGGTGTACCGGTGCGAGAGAATGGCGGCATGGAGATGCCGAGGAACGACAGGTCGCCGGAGAACGCCCAGAAGATCCTGGTCGTGGGCCAGGACGGTATGGCTCTCGGCGGCACGGACGAGGACTCCCACGAGATCCCGGTGACCGAGCAGGTCGAGCAGCCGGCCAAGGTCATGCGGATCGGCAGCATGATCAAGCAGCTGCTCGAGGAGGTGCGTGCTGCTCCTCTGGACGAGGCCAGCCGGGTCCGGCTCAAGGAGATCCACGCCAGCTCGGTGAAGGAGCTGGAGGACGGCCTGGCACCGGAGCTCGTCGAGGAACTGGAGCGGCTCTCCCTGCCGTTCACGGACGAGGCGACCCCCAGCGACGCAGAACTGCGGATCGCGCAGGCCCAGTTGGTCGGTTGGCTGGAAGGCCTCTTCCACGGGATCCAGACGACGCTGTTCGCCCAGCAGATGGCCGCGCGTGCCCAGCTGGAGCAGATGCGCCGCGCCCTCCCGCCGGGCGTCGCCCACGAGGGCAACGACGACCCGCGCGCGGGTGGCCGCTCGGGCGGGCCCTACCTGTAGGCCCGCCGGGTCCGGCAGACAGCCCCACAGCCGAAAGGCCCGGCACGTGCCGGGCCTTTTCCTTCAAGCGCCTTCAAGCGCCTTGAGTACCCGTCCCGTCAGGCCGACGGCGGGTTGCCCGTCGAGACCTTGAGGGTGATCTCGGGCATGTCCTCGGGGTCGACGTCCGTGCCGGCCGGCGGGAACTGCTCCCTGACCGAGCCTTCGCCGTACGTGTTCTCGTCGACCTTCACTTCCTTCACCTGCCAGCCGGCGGCCTGGAGGCACTCCTTGACCGACTTGATGTACTTGAAGGTGAAGTCCGGAACCTGGATCTTCTCGGGGTCGTTGTACGACTCCTCCGGTTCCGTGCACTCCTCCTTGTCGATGGTCTTCGACGTGTCCGGCCCGCGGTAGCCCGCCGCCTTGGTGGCCGAGGCGGACGCGCTGGCGTCGCCGCCCCCGCCCTCGTTGCTGCTGTCGCCGCCGTTCAGCGTCAGTGCCGCGATCAGGCCGCCGACCGCGATCACCGCGACGATGATCGAGCCGATGATCACTGGCTTGTTGCTCTTGCCTCCGCCCGAAGTCGCCTGGGGCTGCGGCGTGATGTTGTACGGCGGCGGCGTGGACGGGGCCGGCTGCGGCGAGTACGCGGACGGGTTCGGCGTCTGGTAGCCGCCCTGCTGCGGATAGCCGTACGCCGGGGAAGGCGTCGGAGTGCCGTACGGGTTCGGAGTCGGCGTCGGCTGGTACGGCGTCTGGACGCCCCCCGTGGGCGCCGGGGTGGACTGGTCTACCGGCGGGAACACCGCGGAGCCGACGCCCGCACCGCTCTGCGTCTGGGTGCCCGGCACGATGCTCGGCGGGGTCGCCTGGAAGGACGCGGCCACGCGCAGGCACTCGTCGCGCATGGACGCGGCGGTCGGGAAGCGCTCGTTCGGGTTCTTCTTCAGCGCGCGGGTGACCAGCGCGTCGACGGCCGGCGGCAGGGAACGGTTGATCGAGGAGGGCGCGACCGGCTCCTCCTGCACGTGCGCGTACGCGATGGCCAGCGGTGAGTCCGCGTCGAACGGCAGCCGCCCGGTGACCAGTTGGAACAGCATGATGCCGACCGAGTACAGGTCGGACCGGGCATCCACCCCGCGGCCCAGTGCCTGTTCCGGCGAGAGGTACTGCGGGGTGCCGACGACCATGCCGGTCTGTGTCATCGAGGTCACGCCGGACTGCATGGCACGGGCGATGCCGAAGTCCATGACCTTGACGACGCCGCGCTTGGTCATCATCACGTTGCCCGGCTTGATGTCCCGGTGGACCAGGCCCATCTCGTGGCTGATCTCCAGCGCCGCGAGCACGTCCGCGGTGATCTTCAGAGCCTTGTCGGCGGGCATCGCGCCGTACTGCCGTACGTCCTCGTCGAGGACCGACCCCAGCGGGCGGCCCTCGACGTACTCCATGACGATGTACGGCGTTGTCATGGAGTCGAGCTCGTCCTCGCCGGTGTCGAAGACCGAGACGATGTTTGTGTGCGTGAGCTTCGCCACCGCCTGCGCCTCGCGGCGGAAGCGCTCGCGGAAGGCCTGTTCGCGGCCCAGTTCGGTGTGCAGCGTCTTGATCGCGACCTGGCGGTCGAGCACCGAGTCGTATGCGAGGTGCACCGAGGCCATGCCGCCCTGGCCGAGCAGATCACGCAGTTGATAGCGGCCGCCGGCGAGCGCCCGTCCCACGTACCGGCCCTGTGCGCCGTCCTGGCTCATCTTTCTGCGTCCCCCATAGGCGCCGCGGCAGCGGTGCCGCTGTGCTCCCGCGTTGATCGAATGTCGTTGATCGAATGTGTTATTCCCGGCCAAGTCTGCCCCAGGGCACTGACACGTCAAGCTCGGTGCCCGTTCCGTGACCGTACGCGAAAGAAGCGTCGCGGAAGCGTTACAGCGGCCGTACGGCCGGTACACAGGATTTGCATGACACCACGGCGCGAGGGTTTCATGACCGGTTCGACGGGCGGTCCGTCCCGGGCCGGTCCCGGTATCCATCTGGGACCGGCGGCTTGCGCGGAGGCTGTAGCGTGGCCGACGGAGACCGTAACAACACCGCGCGCACCGCGGGCAGAAACGACGGCGAGGACTGATGGCACAGCAGCAGCGCGCTCAGGGCCCGTCCGACCCCGAGGCGACTGGCGGCGGGATGTCAGATGCGCCGGAAATGTGGGGTAACGGAGGGCTCGTCGGGGACGGCCGGTATCGGCTGACCCGCAGACTCGGCCGGGGCGGCATGGCCGAGGTGTTCGCGGCCGAGGACGTGCGCCTCGGGCGCACCGTGGCGGTCAAGCTGCTGCGCTCCGATCTCGCCGAGGACCCGGTGTCCAAGGCCCGCTTCACGCGCGAGGCCCAGTCCGTGGCGGGCCTCAACCACCACGCGATCGTCGCCGTGTACGACTCCGGCGAGGACTTCGTGGGCGGCCAGTCGGTGCCGTACATCGTGATGGAGCTGGTCGAGGGCCGTACCATCCGCGATCTGCTGCTCAACGCCGAGGCGCCCGGCCCGGAGCAGGCTCTGATCATCGTCTCCGGTGTCCTTGAGGCGCTCGCCTACTCGCACCAGCACGGCATCGTGCACCGCGACATCAAGCCGGCGAACGTCATCATCACCCACAACGGCGCCGTCAAGGTGATGGACTTCGGCATCGCGCGCGCGTTGCACGGCGCGTCCACAACCATGACGCAGACCGGCATGGTCATGGGCACCCCGCAGTACCTCTCCCCGGAGCAGGCCCTCGGCAAGGCCGTCGACCACCGCTCCGACCTGTATGCGACCGGCTGTCTGCTGTACGAACTCCTCGCGCTGCGCCCGCCGTTCGTCGGCGAGACCCCGCTGTCGGTGGTCTACCAGCACGTTCAGGACATCCCGACGCCGCCGTCCGAGGCCTCCGACGTCTCGCCGCCGGAGCTCGACGGCCTCGTCATGCGCTCGCTCGCCAAGGACCCCGACGACCGCTTCCAGACCGCCGAGGAGATGCGCGGGCTGGTCCAGTACGGCCTGCAGATGCTGTACGACCAGGGCGGCCACACCGGCACCTGGAACACCGGACCGGTGAACCTGCACGAGGGCGGTCAGACCCCGGCGAGGGGCATGGCGGGCACGACCGTGCTGCCGCACTCGGCCGAGGGCACCACGCAGATCCCGCAGCCGATCCTGCCGCCCTACGGCGGTGGCGACGACGGCGGTTTCGAGGGGCACGGCAACAAGGGCAGTGGCCGCGGCAAGCTGTGGATTCTCGCCGCCCTCGCCGTGATCGCCGTCGTGGCCGGTGTCGCGCTGGCGCTGCAGAACACCGGCGGTGGGAAGGGCGGTGGCGGCACCACGCAGTCGCCGACCACCTCGCAGACCACCGAGGAGGACAAGACCAGCAAGTCGCCGAGCGAGGACGAGTCCGACCAGCCCACGGACACCTCGACGGAGGAGGACACGGGCACGGGCGGCGACTGGGACTACACACCGGAACCCACGCCTTCGTACACGCCGTCCGCTACCCCGAGTGGTGAGCCGTCGGAGACCCAGCCGACGGACACCGAGCCGACGGACACGGAACCGACGGACACCGAGCCGACGGACACCGAGCCGACGGACGTGGAGCCGACGGACGTGGAGCCGACGGACAACACCGCGGGCACCGTCAACGGCGGCACCGAGGGCGGCGGCCTCTGAGCCGCAGCCGGTGACGTGGGGCGTACGTCACTGCACGAACGCCCCGCACACCGCCTCGTACTTCCGCGTCCACCACACCGCGAGCGCCGAAGCGGCCGGGAACTGGGAGTCCGCACGGGTGTCGCCGCGTTCGTAGTGCCAGCGCAGCATCCAGAAGTCGTTCAGGCGTTCCCACCACACGCGGTGCACGGCCGCCGCGAGCTCCGAGGGCGCCGCTCCGGCGGCACGCCGGTACGCGCGCGCGTACGCCCGCACCTTGGGCAGGTCGAGGGTGCCCGCCGGGCGTACGAAGAAGATCGCGGCGGCCCGTACGGCCTCTTCCGCGCGGGGTTGGACGCCGAGCCGGTCCCAGTCGACGATCGCGGCCGGGGCGTCCCCCTGATAGAGCAGGTTGAACGGGTGGAAGTCGCCGTGCACCCAGCCCACCGAGCCACCGCGCGGGGGGCGCCGGTCCGCGTGCCGCTCCAGCAGCGTGCGCCGTTCCAGGAGCCGGTGCCGGGCGAGTTCGTCGAAGGAGTCGGCGGGGCGGTGCCGGCGTACGCGCGCGAGGAGGTCGTCGATGAGGTCGAACGTGTCGGCGGGGTCGGCGCTCTCCACAGGGTGGGGGCTTGTGGCCGGGGGCGTGCGCCCCTTGGGCGGCATCACGCGCTCCAGGCTTGCGTGGACCGCCCCCAGCAGCGCGCCGAGCCGTGCGCACTGGCCGGTGCTGAGCTGGCCGCCGTGCCGGTGCCGGCCGTCGATCCACGGGTGCAGGGCGTACGCGTGGCCGCCGACGACCGCGACCGTGCGCCCGTCCCGGCCTGCCAGCGGCGGGGCCACCGGGACGCCGAGGTCGGCCAGGCGCTGGGTCGCCCGGTGCCGGCGTTCGATCGCGGCGGGGTCGGCGGTGTCGGGGTCGAAGTGGTGCTTGAGGAAGTAGCGGCCGCGGGTCGTGCACAGCCGGTAGCCGCGGTTGAGCAGCCCCTGGTCGACGGGGTCGCAGGTGAGGGCGGATCCGGCGGAGTACTGGCGCAGAAGGGCGCTCAGCGGGGGCGCGTGGAGCGCAGGGGGTGGTACACATGGGCGCGGCACGCGCCAGATGCTAGGGCACCTGGCGAGCCTGTGAGCTGGGCGTTGTCACAGGAAGTCGTCGACGGTCACTTTCGGTCGCAAGTGAGTGATCCCGTTCGCGCACCCTCGTGATCGCCGAGGATGAATAGCCTTATTTACCCTTTTTCGGGCATTGAGTCGGTGTCGGACACGAACTCTTCCCGTGAACTGGGTGCGCGGGATAACGTGCCGGTGTTCCGGCCCCCTGCAAGGCTGTGACCTGGGCCCCTTCCCGACTTTGCGATTTACTTGGATTTCCAAGCAAAAACGCAGGTCAGGAGGGGTTACACAGAAATGTGGAGCACTGGGTAACGTGCCTCTTGCAGGGCGCTCGCCGGGGCACCTGTCACGCCTGTTCCCGGCCGAGTGGCACCCACCCCGTGCCCGAGGGTCGGAACAGGTGAGCCGCACTGGCCTACCGGCAACCCCGGGGGCCGGACCGACGGAGGAGCACACGTGACCGTGGAGAGCACTGCCCCGCGCAAGCCGCGACGCAGCGCCGGAAGCAAGGCCGGGTCCACCGGCGCCGAAGCAACCGACGCCACCGGCACCCAGCGCACCACCCGCACGACCGCCAAGAAGACCACCGCCAAGAAGGCCACGCCCGCCAAGCGGGCCGCCGGCGCTGGCAAGGCCACGGGCGCCGCGCAGACTGCCGGCCCCGAGCTGGTGCAGCTGCTGACGCCCGAGGGCGAGCGCGTCAAGAACGCCGAGTACGACGGCTACGTCGCCGACATCACCCCCGAAGAGCTGCGCGGCCTGTACCGCGACATGGTGCTCACCCGCCGCTTCGACGCCGAGGCCACCTCCCTGCAGCGCCAGGGCGAGCTGGGCCTGTGGGCCTCGCTGCTCGGCCAGGAGGCCGCCCAGATCGGCTCCGGCCGGGCCACCCGCGAGGACGACTACGTCTTCCCGACCTACCGCGAGCACGGCGTCGCCTGGTGCCGCGGTGTGGACCCGACCAACCTGCTCGGCATGTTCCGCGGCGTGAACAACGGCGGCTGGGACCCGAACGGCAACAACTTCCACCTCTACACGATCGTCATCGGCTCCCAGACGCTGCACGCCACCGGCTACGCGATGGGCGTCGCCAAGGACGGCGCCGACTCGGCGGTCATCGCGTACTTCGGCGACGGCGCCTCCAGCCAGGGCGACGTCGCGGAGTCGTTCACGTTCTCCGCGGTCTACAACGCCCCCGTGGTGTTCTTCTGCCAGAACAACCAGTGGGCGATCTCCGAGCCGACCGAGAAGCAGACCCGCGTCCCGCTCTACCAGCGCGCGCAGGGCTACGGCTTCCCCGGCGTCCGCGTCGACGGCAACGACGTGCTGGCCTGCCTCGCCGTCACCAAGTGGGCGCTGGAGCGCGCCCGCAACGGCGAGGGCCCGACGCTGGTCGAGGCGTACACGTACCGGATGGGCGCCCACACCACCTCCGACGACCCCACCCGCTACCGGGGCGACGAGGAGCGGCAGTCATGGGAGGCGAAGGACCCGATCCTGCGCCTTCGCCGCCACCTGGAGTCCTCAAACCACGCGGACGAGGGATTCTTCGCGGAACTCGAGGCGGAGAGCGAGGCGTTGGGCAGGCGAGTGCGCGAAGCGGTCCGTGCCATGCCGGACCCGGACCACTTCGCCATCTTCGAGAACGTGTACGCGGACGGGCATGCGCTCGTCGACGAGGAGCGAGCCCAGTTCGCCGCCTACCAGGCGTCGTTCGCGGACGTAGAGGGGGTCTGAACATGGCCGTGGAGACTGTGACATTCAAGAACATGGCCCTGGCCAAGGCGATCAACGAGTCGCTGCGCCGCGCCCTGGAGACCGACCCCAAGGTCGTCATCATGGGCGAGGACGTCGGCAAGCTCGGCGGTGTGTTCCGCGTGACCGACGGACTGCAGAAGGACTTCGG
Organism: Streptomyces sp. F001; assembly: GCF_004187715.1. Lineage (GTDB taxonomy): Bacteria > Actinomycetota > Actinomycetes > Streptomycetales > Streptomycetaceae > Streptomyces > Streptomyces flavusporus. The sequence continues at coordinate 587,308 of NZ_QZWF01000003.1, forward strand.
CGAGAGCCGCGTCATCGACACCCCCCTCGCCGAGTCGGGCATCGTCGGTACGGCGATCGGCCTGGCCCTGCGCGGCTACCGCCCGGTCGTGGAGATCCAGTTCGACGGCTTCGTCTTCCCGGCGTACGACCAGATCGTCACCCAGCTCGCGAAGATGCACGCCCGCTCGCTGGGCAAGGTCAAGCTCCCGGTCGTCGTCCGCATCCCCTACGGCGGCGGCATCGGCGCGGTCGAACACCACTCCGAGTCCCCGGAGGCGCTGTTCGCGCATGTGGCGGGCCTGAAGATCGTGTCGCCGTCCAACGCCTCGGACGCCTACTGGATGATGCAGCAGGCCATCCAGAGCGACGACCCGGTGATCTTCTTCGAGCCCAAGCGGCGCTACTGGGACAAGGCCGAGGTCAGCACGGAGGCGATCCCCGGCCCGCTGCACAAGGCACGGGTCGTCCGCGAGGGCACCGACCTCACTCTCGTCGCGTACGGCCCGATGGTGAAGCTCTGCCAGGAGGTCGCGGACGCGGCCGCCGAGGAGGGCCGCTCCCTGGAGGTGCTGGACCTGCGCTCGGTCTCCCCGCTCGACTTCGACTCGATCCAGGCCTCGGTGGAGAAGACCCGCCGCCTGGTGGTCGTCCACGAGGCGCCGGTGTTCTTCGGTTCCGGTGCGGAGATCGCCGCCCGGATCACGGAGCGCTGCTTCTACCACCTGGAGGCCCCGGTGCTCAGGGTCGGCGGCTACCACGCCCCGTATCCGCCGGCCCGCCTGGAGGAGGAGTACCTGCCCGGCCTGGACCGGGTGCTGGACGCCGTCGACCGCTCGCTGGCGTACTGAGGAGAGGGTCGTGACGACGATGACGGAAGCTTCCGTACGCGAGTTCAAGATGCCCGACGTGGGCGAGGGCCTGACCGAGGCCGAGATCCTCAAGTGGTACGTCCAGCCCGGCGACAAGGTCACAGACGGCCAGGTGGTGTGCGAGGTCGAGACCGCGAAGGCGGCCGTCGAACTCCCCATCCCCTATGACGGAGTCGTCCGCGAGCTGCACTTCCCCGAGGGCACGACGGTGGACGTCGGCACGTCGATCATCGCGGTGGACGTGAGCGGCGGGGCACCGGCACCGCAGGCGCCCGCCGAGCCGCAGCAGGCGCCGGCGCAGGAGGAGCCGAAGCCGGAGGGCCGCCAGCCGGTCCTCGTGGGGTACGGCGTGGCCACGTCCTCCACCAAGCGCCGCCCCCGCAAGGGACCCGAGGCCCCGGCCCAGCAGGCCTCGGCCGCGATCCAGTCCGAGCTGAACGGCCACGGGACGGCGCAGACCGCCACCCCGGTCCCGCCGCCCACCGCGCCCCCGCAGCAGCGCCCCCTCGCCAAGCCGCCGGTGCGCAAGCTGGCCAAGGACCTCGGCGTCGACCTCGCGACGGTCACTCCGACCGGCCCGGAGGGCATCATCACCCGCGAGGACGTCCACGCGGCGGCGGCCCCGCAGACCCTCGAGCCCACGCCGACGCCGGTCGTGGCGCCGACCCCGGCATCGGCCCCGGCGCCGGCCTCGTACGACACGACCCGCGAGACCCGCATCCCCGTCCGCGGCGTCCGCAAGGCCACGGCCGCCGCCATGGTCGGCTCGGCCTTCACCGCGCCGCACGTCACGGAGTTCGTGACGGTCGACGTGACGCGCACGATGAAGCTGGTCGAGGAGCTGAAGGAGGACAAGGAGTTCACGGGCCTGCGCGTGAACCCCCTGCTGCTCATCTCCAAGGCCCTCCTGGTCGCGATCAAGCGCAACCCGGACATCAACGCGTCCTGGGACGAGGCCAACCAGGAGATCGTGGTCAAGCACTACGTCAACCTGGGTATCGCCGCGGCCACCCCGCGCGGTCTGATCGTCCCGAACATCAAGGACGCGCAGGACAAGACCCTGCCGCAACTCGCCGAGGCACTGGGCGAGCTGGTGTCGACAGCCCGCGAGGGCAAGACGTCCCCCTCGGCCATGCAGGGCGGCACGGTCACCATCACCAACGTCGGAGTCTTCGGCGTCGACACCGGCACGCCGATCCTCAACCCCGGCGAGTCCGCGATCCTCGCGGTCGGCGCGATCAAGCTCCAGCCGTGGGTCCACAAGGGCAAGGTGAAGCCACGTCAGGTGACGACACTGGCGCTCAGCTTCGACCACCGGTTGGTGGACGGGGAGTTGGGGTCGAAGGTCCTTGCCGACGTGGCGGCGATCCTGGAACAGCCGAAGAGGCTGATCACCTGGGCCTGACGCGTCCGGTTCGGAGGCGGCAAGGGGCCCACTGCTTGTCAGCAGTGGGCCCCTACTGCGTACCGGTGTCCAGCCGGGGTCAGTCCCGCTGGGCGCCCGACGGCAGCGTGCGCAGTTGCATCGTGCTCGCTGTGCTGCTGCCGAAGGCGTAGTCCATCAGCTTCGCGGCGTCCGTGAAGCGGTACTGGTCGTTGAGGAGTACGCCGATGACGGTCTTGCCGTTGCGGGTTCCGGCGAAGACGAGGCAGGGGCCGGCCGGGGTGTTGGTACCGGTCTTCACGCCGATCGCACCGCTGTAGGAACCCAGCAGCTGGTTGGTGTTGTACCAGGTGTACGTGCGGGTGCCGCCGGTGCTCGTCGTGGCGTACTGCACGGTCTTCGTCTTCTTCACGATGCCCGAGAACGTCGAGAACGTCATCGCGCTGCGTGTGAGCCTGGCGAGGTCGCGCGGCGTCGTGTAGTTCGTGTTCTGCGTCGAGTTGCCGTCGAACGAGTCGAAGTGCGTGTTGGTCAGGCCCAGGGCATCGGCCTTCTTGTTCATCTTGGCGATGAAGTTCTTGGTGCGGGCCGCGACCGTCGTGCCGGTGCCGAACTTGTCCGCGAGGGCCATCGCGGCGTCGCAGCCGGACGGCAGCATCATCGCGTGCAGCAGCTGGCGGACGGTGACCTTGTCGCCGGTCTTCAGGTCCGCGGTGCTCGCGCCCTTGGCTGCGACGTAGTCCCGGTAGGACTGCTTGATGGTGACCTTGGTGTCCAGGTTCACGTCCGGGATGGCCAGCACGACCCGAGCCGTCATGATCTTCGTGGTGCTCGCCATCGGCCGCTTGGTGTCGGCGTACTTGCTGTAGAGCGTGGAGCCCGTCGCACTGTTGAGCATGAACGCGCCCTTGGCGCTGACCGTGGGCGCGGTCGCCGCCTGGGCGGGTGCCGTCAGGGCGCCGCCCGCGACCAGCGCGCCGGTGGTGGCGACGACGGCTGCGGCTCTGCGGAAACGTACACCCTTGATGCCGGTTATCACTATGAACGCTCCGAGTGTGCGAAATGCCCGGTAAGGCATCTGCGTTGTGAGGGGGCAGGCTCTGGTGAGACTCGCCAGGAGCGTTCGGGGATGTACGGCCTGGCATAACGAAATCACCAAGAGGGCGAGGAACGTCCAAGGGGGCGGCCGCCGTCGAGCGGTCCGCCCCCTTGCCGGTGACCCGGTGACCCGGTGACCCGGTGACCCGGTGAGCCGGTGACCCGGTGAGCCGGTCGTCCTGGGCGTCAGCCCAGGCTGGTGAAGCCGTAGTTCATGAGCTTCTTCGCGTCCGCCTCGCGCTGGGCGATCGAGGAGGAGGCGAGCACCGTGCCGATGACCGTCTTGCCGTTGCGGGTGGCGGCGAAGACGAGACAGTACTTGGCCTCCGGGCCGGAACCGGTCTTCACGCCGATCGCACCGCTGTAGGTGCCGAGCAGGCCGTTGGTGTTCTTCCACGGCGCCATGGTGCGGACGCTGCCGGTCTTGGTGATCGTCTTCGCCGTGTACTGCTTCGTCTTGACGATCGTGCGGAACGTGGAGCTCTTCATCGCGCTGCCGGCGAGTTTCGTCAGGTCGCGCGGCGTCGAGTAGTTCGCCCCGTTACCGATGCCGTCGAAGGAGTCGAAGTGGGTGTTCGTCAGGCCGAGGTTCCTCGCGGTGGTGTTCATCTTGCCGATGAACGACTTCACGCGCGCGGCCCGCGTCGAGCCCGTGCCGAACTTGTCGGCGAGCGCGTAGGCGGCGTCGCAGCCCGACGGCAGCATCAGGCCGTACAGCAGCTGGCGCACGGTGACCTTGTCGCCGACGATCAGCTTGGCGTTGGAGGCCCAGTTGTTGTCGACGATGTAGTCGCTGTAGGCCTTCTGGATCGTGACTTTGGCGTCGAGGTTGAGGTTCGGCTGCGAGAGCACGACCTTCGCGGTCATGATCTTGGTGGTGGAGCCGGTGGAGCGCCTGGTGTCCGCTGCCTTCGTGTACAGCGTCTTGCCGTTCGCGTTGTTCATGACGTAGCCGCCCTTGGCCACGATCGAGGGGGCGGCGGCGGCCTGCGCGGGCGCAGCGGAGAAGGCACCGGCCGCGAGCACGGCGCCGGTGGTCACGGCGACGGCAGTGGCTCTGCGGATACGGGTGCCCTGAATGCCGGTTTTCAAGTGAAGTACCCCGATTGCTTTGAATTCCTCTGATATGCGGCCGAATTGAGGTCAGGGGCCCGAAGGCGAAAGGGGCCGCACGTGTGTGACGCGTAAGTACCACAGAAGGTTGTGCGGCAGGTGAGGCGGGCCCCGTCACGTCCGCATGATGGACGGGACTCCGTATGCGTACGTGATGTATCTATCCTGTGGGCATGCCCCTGGTCGTGAAGCAACCGCCCGCCGCCGACCGCGTCTACCACCACGTCAAACAGGGCGTCCTGGACCGCCGTTACGAGGGCGGAACCCTGCTCACCGAGGGCGAGCTGGCCGATGCCGTCGGGGTCTCTCGCACTCCGGTGCGCGAGGCACTGCTCCGGCTGGAGGTCGAGGGCCTGATCAAGCTGTACCCGAAGAAGGGCGCCCTCGTACTGCCCGTCTCCGCGCAGGAGATCGCGGACGTCGTCGAGACCCGGCTGCTGGTGGAGGAGCACGCGGCCCGCAAGGCCGTACCCGCACCGCCCGGCCTCATCGAGCGGCTCGAGGAACTGCTCGCACTGCAGAAGGAACAGGCCGCCGCCGGGGACCTGGCCGCCGCCGCCGTCACCGACCGCTGCTTCCACGCCGAGATCGTCCGCAGCGGCGGCAACGAGATCCTCTCCCGGCTCTACGACCAACTCCGCGACCGGCAGCTGAGGATGGGAGTCGCCGTCATGCACTCTCACCCCGACCGGATCGCCAAGACCCTCACCGAGCACGAGGAGATCCTGGACGCGCTGCGCTCGGGGGACGCCGAGGCGGCCGTCGGAATCGTCCACCGGCACGTCGGCTGGTTCTCGCACCTCGCCCGGGGTGAGGTCCGATGAGCGGGGCCACCCTCCCGGGCGATCCGCCCGGCGGCCGGCGCGCCGTCGCCGTCTGGAGCACAGGCGTCGCCGTCTACTTCGTCGCCGTCATCTTCCGTACGTCCCTGGGGGTCGCCGGCCTCGACGCCGCCGACCGCTTCGACGTGGGCGCCTCCGCACTGTCGACGTTCTCGATCCTCCAGCTCCTCGTCTACGCCGGCATGCAGATACCCGTCGGCCTGCTGGTCGACCGGCTCGGCACCAAGAAGGTGCTGGGGATGGGTGTCGTGCTGTTCACGGCGGGCCAGCTGGGCTTCGCGTTCTCCCCCACGTACGGGATGGCCCTCGCGTCGCGGGCGCTGCTGGGCTGCGGCGACGCGATGACGTTCATCAGCGTGCTGCGGCTGGGCAGCCGATGGTTCCCGGCCCGGCGCGGACCGCTGATCGCGCAGCTCGCCGGGCTGGTCGGCATGGCAGGCAACCTCGTCTCGACGCTCGTCCTCGCCCGGCTGCTGCACGGCATCGGCTGGACGGCCGCGTTCGCGGGCAGCGCGCTCGCCGGGATCGTGGTCCTCGTCCTCCTGCTGCTGTTCCTGAAGGACCACCCCGAAGGACACGAGCCGGAGCCGGTACCGCATCAGGGAGCGGCGTACGTACGGCGGCAGATCGCCGCGTCCTGGCGGGAGCCGGGGACTCGGCTCGGGCTGTGGGTGCACTTCACGACCCAGTTCCCGGCGATGGTGTTCCTGCTGCTGTGGGGGCTGCCGTTCCTGGTCGAGGCGCAGGGGCTGTCCCGGGCCACGGCCGGAGAGCTGCTGACCCTGGTCGTGCTGTCGAACATGGCGGTCGGACTGGTGTACGGCCAGATCATCGCCCGGCACCACGGGGCGCGGCTGCCGCTCGCGCTGGGCACGATCGCGGCGACCTCGCTGCTGTGGGCGGCGACGCTCGTGTATCCCGGTGAGCACGCCCCGATGTGGCTGCTGATCGTGCTCTGCACGGTGCTCGGGGCGTGCGGGCCGGCCTCGATGATCGGGTTCGACTTCGCGCGGCCGGCGAATCCGGCGGAGCGTCAGGGGACGGCGTCCGGGATCACCAACATGGGTGGTTTCGTGGCCTCGATGACGACGCTGTTCGCGATCGGCGCGCTGCTCGATGCCACGGACGACGACTACACGGTCGCCTTCTCGTCCGTGTTCGTGCTCCAGGCGCTGGGCGTCACCCAGATCCTGCGCCTGCGCAGGCGAGCGGCCCGCCGGGAGCGGGAACGGCTGGTGGCGAGCCGGGTGGAGACGGTGCACGTGCCGGCGTGAGCTGACGTCTGCCAGTGGCCCGACTCGTCACTCGTCCCACACCTCTCAGGGGGCCGCGCCTGCGGCCCTACGGCGTCACCGTGAAGTTCCGCAGGATCGCCGCCGTCAGGTCCGGGTCGCCCTCCGTCTTCACCCGGTCCCGGACCGCCTCCGGCGTCACCCGGCCGCAGGCCAGGCGGACGTACGTCTCCCAGTCGAGGGTGAGGGTGGCGGCGGGCCCGAGGGCGGGAGCCGTCTCCAGGGTGCCGCGACCCTGGATGTCGACGCGGATCGTGCGCAGGAACTCCACGGGGCCGTGAACGTCGAAGACGACCGCCGAACTGCGGGGAGCCCCGGCCTTGTTCGCGACGACGTCCGGGAGGGCGGCCAGCAGGACGTCACGGGTGACCTGCGCGCCGGGGGAGTCGAGGTTGCCGGGCCGGCCGACGGCGACGCGCAGGTCCTGCTCGTGCACCCACACGTCGAAGGCGTGGCCTCGCATGGCCTCCTCGAGGGTGAGCTCGGTGCCCAGCGGCCCGCGCACCTTCGTGCCGGGGTCGCGCGACTCGCCCCGCAGCTGCCGGTTGCGGCGAATGATCGTGTACTCCAGCTCGGAGGTCATCTCGGGCGCCGTGTGGTGCCGGCGGACGTCGACCTGCATCTCCATGTAGCGCTGGTGGTCGTTCGTGACGTGGAACAGGTCGCGCGGCAGCGTGTGGATGGGGCGCGGGTCGCCGAGCATCTCGCAGTCGAGGCCGATGACGTGCGAGACGACGTCACGCACGGACCAGCCCGGGCACGGGGTCCGCCGGTTCCAGTCGGCCTCCACAAGCGGCTGCACCAGCTCGGATATCGCTTCGATGGAGTGGGTCCAGGCGTCGGCGTAGGGCTGGAGGGTGGGATGCAGACTCACGGAACGGGACCCCTCGGCGGTCGGAACACGGGCAGGTTGTGGCGGCATTGCCAGTGGGAGGTGGCTGCGGTCGGCGGCGTCTCGAGACTCCCCCGGTTCTCGGCTGCGCTCGAACCGAGGGGACCCCCAAAGTTACGCTGCTGTGAGGCACCCCGGCAGTGCTTTCGTGTGACGATCGTAGGCCCGTGTGGACGGCTCGAATGCCAGGACGGTGGTAGTGTGCGCGCCTCTCTGCTCCAGATCTCCGTAAATGAGGGTGAATCGGTCGATTCGCGTCGGCGTCGGGTCGCCTCGCTCGTACGGGACCAGGCCGGTGCCGATCTCGTCGTGCTGCCGGAGCTGTGGACCACCGGGGCGTTCGCCTACGAGGGGTTCGCCCGGGAGGCCGAGCCGCTCGAGGGGCCGACGCACGAGGCCATGGCGAAGGCCGCGAGCGACGCGGGCGTGTGGCTGCACGCGGGCTCGATTCCGGAGCGGGGTGAATCCGACGGCACCCCGGCCGCGGGCGAGGGGCCGCTGTACAACACGTCGCTCGTCTTCTCTCCTTCCGGTGATCTGGTCGCCGCCTACCGCAAGATCCACCGCTTCGGCTTCGACAAGGGCGAGGCCGTGCTGATGGGGGCGGGCGACGAGCTGGTGACGGTCCGCATGCCGGGCGTGACGACGCTCGGTCTGGCGACCTGCTACGACCTCCGTTTCCCCGAACTCTTCCGTGGGCTCGTCGACGCCGGTGCCGAGACCTTTGTGATCCCGGCGGGCTGGCCGGAGCGCAGGCGCTCCCACTGGACGCTGCTGGCTCAGGCGCGGGCGGTGGAGAACCAGGCGTTCGTCCTCGCGTGTGGAACGGCCGGGACACATGCGGGAGTTCCGCAGGCCGGTCACTCGATCGTGGTGGATCCATGGGGAACGGTCCTGGCGGAGGCCGGCCGCGGCGAGGAGGTCCTCACCGTGGAGCTCGACCACGGCAAGGTGGCCCAGACCCGGGAGCAGTTCCCGGCCCTGAAGGACCGCGTGCTCGGCCTGGGGGCGCCGCGCTCCCGTCCTTAGCGGTCCTCCTCCCGTTCCTTCTCCGCCAGGTGGATCACGCACACCGTCACCGCGATCAGCAGCGCCGGATCCGCGTCGTCCCGGACGACGTCCACGCCGTAGGTGTCCCGGACGTGCAGCCACCGCCGGGAGATGACGGCGAGCAGCTCGCCGTCGTACTCGACGGCGAACTCGCGGTCGGCGATCTTGCCGCTGACGTCGAGCTCCGTGCCGTCCACCAACGTCACCCGATAGTGGTTGCGCAGCAACGACAGCCGCTTCCGCCTGATCCGCGCGAGCGGCTCGCCGTCCCGCTCGATGAGCATCGTGTCCCGCAGGGCGAACATCTTCTGACGGATGTCGATCAGCACCTGTCCCTGGGTGTCCTTCAGCTCGAAGGTGTCCCGCAGCCGGATCGCCTTGCCGTCGACGAGGAACACCTTGTTGCCGTGGTCGTCCTCGATCCAGTAGTCGTCACCGAAGGAGAGGATCCGGTCGCGTACGAGGAATCTCATGACATGACCGGTTCCCCGCCGGCCGGCCCGAAACGCCGCCGGTAGGCCGACGGGCTCAGCGCGGTACGACGTTCGCGCCGGGGTGTTTGTCGGTGGCGGGTGGCACTCTTGATCCATGACCGATTCCTCCCCGGGCCCGACTCGCCGCCGCGCCCGTGTCCGTGCCCCCGAGCTGACCGGCAAGGGTGGCTGGCTGAACACCGGCGGGAAGCAGTACCGGCTCGCCGACCTGCGCGGACGTATCGTCATCCTTGATTTTTGGACATTTTGCTGCGTGAACTGCCTGCACGTCGTGGACGAGCTGCGGGAGCTGGAGGACAAGCACCGGGACACGGTCGTGGTCATCGGGGTGCACTCGCCGAAGTTCGTGCACGAGGCGGAGCACCAGGCGGTGATCGACGCCGTCGAGCGGTACGGCGTCGAGCATCCCGTCCTGGACGACCCCGAGCTCGCGACCTGGAAGCAGTACGCGGTGCGGGCCTGGCCGACGCTCGTGGTGATCGACCCCGAGGGATATGTCGTTGCACAGCACGCCGGTGAGGGGCATGCGCACGCCATCGAGCGGCTGGTGACCGAGCTGGAGGCGGAGCACGCCGCGAAGGGCACGCTGCGGCGCGGGGACGGGCCGTACGTGGCGCCGGAGCCGGAGCCGACGGTGTTGCGGTTCCCGGGGAAGGCGCTGCTGCTGCCGAGCGGGAACTTCCTGGTCAGCGACACGACACGGCATCAGCTGGTGGAGCTGGAGGCCGATGGTGAGTCCGTTGTAGGGCGCATCGGGTCCGGTGTCCGCGGCCTCTCCGACGGCACGGCGGACACGGCCACCTTCAACGAGCCGCAGGGTCTCGCCCTCCTCGACGACGGCTCGGTCGTTGTCGCCGACACCGTGAACCACGCCCTCCGGCGGCTGGACCTCACGTCCGGTGAGGTCACGACCTTCGCGGGCACCGGCAGGCAGTGGATGCAGGGCGACCACACGTCCGGCCCGGGGCGCGAGGTGAACCTCTCCTCCCCCTGGGACGTCGCCTGGTGGCAGGGCAAGGTCTGGATCGCCATGGCCGGCATCCACCAGCTGTGGACGTACGACCCCGCTGCCGGCACCGTCTCCGTCGCTGCCGGCACCACCAACGAGGGCCTGGTCGACGGCCCGGACACAGAGGCCTGGTTCGCGCAGCCGTCCGGCCTCGCGGCCACCCCCGACCGGCTGTGGCTCGCCGACTCCGAGACGTCGGCGCTGCGCTGGGTCGCCCCCGACGGCGCCGTCCACACCGCCGTCGGCACCGGCCTGTTCGACTTCGGTCACCGCGACGGCGCCGCCGAACAGGCCCTGCTCCAGCACCCGTTGGGCGTGACCGCGCTCCCCGACGGCTCGGTAGCCGTCAGCGACACCTACAACCACGCCCTGCGCCGCTACGACCCCGCCACCGGCGAAGTGACCACCCTGGCCACGGATCTGCGCGAACCGAGCGACGCCGTGCTGGTCGGCGACGACATCGTCGTAGTCGAGTCCGCCCGGCATCGGCTCACCCGCCTTCGCCTCCCCGAGGAGGCGATCCGTGTCGAGGCGGTCGCGCACCACACGCAGCGCGCGGCCACCGAAGTCGCCCCCGGACGCCTGCAGTTGGACGTGATCTTCCAGGCCCCGGCGGGCCAGAAGCTCGACACCCGGTACGGCCCCTCGACCCGCCTGCTGGTCTCGTCCACGCCTCCCGAGCTGCTGGTGGACGGTGAGGGCGCGGGGACCGATCTCTCCCGCGCCCTGGAGCTCAACCCCGCGGTCCCTGAGGGCGTCCTGCACGTCTCCGCGATGGCGGCGTCCTGCGACGACGACCCTTCCAACGAGTACCCCGCCTGCCATGTCCACCAGCAGGACTGGGGCGTCCCGGTCCGTCTCACCGAGGCCGGTCAGGACCGTCTGCCGCTGGTCCTGGCCGGCCTGGATGCCTGACCCTGCGGGGCCCTGCGGGGCTCACACCCCGTATCCGTCGCTGTACCCGTCCCGCCGATGGTGGTGCCGCTCCTCCACGACCGGTGTCGCGGGTGGCACCACCACTCGCCTGCGCCGGGCGATGCTGCTGAAGGTCGTCACGCCGATCAGGCCCACGATCATCAGGATCACGCCGACCAGGTCGAGGTTGACCCCCTGCATGTCCCAGTCGGTAGCGAACGTGAGGATGGCTCCCACGGCGATGAGGATGATGCACCCGCCGAGGCCCATGAGTTGTCGCCTCCCTGTCCGGTCCAGTCGTTCCGGTCGGGGGCGGGTACCCGGCCCGACGGGCGTTACCCCTCCAGGAAGGCCACCAGCGCGTTGGCGAGGAGGAACGGATCATCCACCCCGCACAGTTCGCGCGCGCTGTGCATCGACAGGATCGCCACCCCGATGTCCACCGTCCTGATGCCATGCCGCGCCGCCGTGATCGGGCCGATCGTCGTGCCGCAGGGCATGGAGTTGTTGGAGACGAAGGACTGGAACGGGACGTTCGCCTTCTCGCAGGCCGCAGCCCAGACCGCACGGCCCGAACCGTCGGTCGCATAGCGGTTGTTGACGTTGACCTTCAGGATCGGCCCGCCGTTGACGCGCGGGTGGTGCGTCGGGTCGTGGCGCTCCGCGTAGTTGGGGTGGACCGCGTGGCCCGTGTCGGAGGACAGGCAGACCGTTCCCGCGAACGCCCTCGCCCGGTCCTCGTACGACCCTCCTCGCGCGAACACCGAACGCTCCAGCACGCCGCCGAGCAGCGGCCCGTCCGCGCCGGTGTCCGACTGGGAGCCGTTCTCCTCGTGGTCGAAGGCGGCGAGGACCGGGATGTACGGCAGCCCCTCACCGCCGGTGGCCACCGCGGTCAGTGCCGCGACGCCCGCGTGCACCGACAGCAGGTTGTCCATGCGCGGGCCCGCCACCAGCTCCTTGTCCCGGCCCAGGTATGCCGGCGGCTCCACGGAGTGCACCATCAGGTCCCAGCCGGTGACCTCGCCCGCCGGGATCCCGGACTCGGACTCCAGGAAGGCGATGAGGTCGCCGTCGCGGACGTCGTTGCCGAGACCCCAGATCGGCTGGAGGTGGCGCTGCTTGTCGAGCTTGAGTCCCTCTGACGACACCGAGCGGTCCAGGTGGATCGCGAGCTGGGGGACGCGCAGCAGCGGGCGGTCGATGTTCACCAGGCGGGTCGTGCCGTCGCGCAGGGTGAGGCGGCCGGCCAGGCCCAGGTCGCGGTCCAGCCAGGAGTTCAGGAGCGGGCCGCCGTAGATCTCGACCGCCACCTGACGCCAGCCGTGCGCCCCCGTGTCGGGCAGCGGCTTGACCCGCAGGTTGGGCGAGTCGGTGTGCGCGCCGACGATGCGGAACGGCGTGTGCGGGGCCGCACTCTCGGGGACGTACCACGCCACGATCGCGCCACCGCGCAGCACGAACCTGCCGCCGCTCCCCGCGGCGGAAGCCGCTGATGTCACCGCGTCCCAGGCGTCCGTCTCCGCGACCTGCCGGAAGCCGGCCTTCTCCAGCCGCTCGGCGGTGTTCGCCACGGCGTGGTACGGCGAGGGGCTCGCCGCCAGGAAGGACATGAGGTCGTCGGTGTGACCGCGATCGAAGCGGGAGGGTTCGCTCATGGGTTCACCTTAACGACGTGCGAGGGCCCGCTCCCGGCAAAGGGGAGCGGGCCCTCGTGAGGAAGGTGTGGACGGCGATTAGAACGCGGCCTCGTCCAGCTCCATCAGGTCCAGGTCGACGTTCTCCGACAGCTTGCGGGTCAGCGTCACGCCGGGCAGCACGGTGGCCGCGAAGAACTTCGCCGCCGCGATCTTGCCGGTGTAGAACGTCTTGTCCTTGGCGGAGGCCGACGGAAGCTTCTCGGCGGCGACCGCGGCGCCCTTCAGCAGCAGGTAGCCGACGATCACGTCGCCGGAGGCCATCAGCAGGCGGGTGGTGTTCAGGCCCACCTTGTAGATGTTCTTGACGTCCTGCTCGGTGGCGGCGAGGTCGGTCAGCATCAGACCGACGATCGCCTCCAGCTCGACGGCCGCCTTGGCCAGCTGCTCGCGGGCGCCGGCCAGCTCCTCGCCACCGGTGCCGACGGCGAGGAACTTCTTGATGTCCTCGGCGAGGGAGTTCAGCGCGGCGCCCTGGTTGCGGACGATCTTCCGGAAGAAGAAGTCCTGGCCCTGGATGGCCGTGGTGCCCTCGTACAGGGTGTCGATCTTGGAGTCGCGGATGTACTGCTCGATCGGGTACTCCTGCAGGAAGCCGGAGCCGCCGAAGGTCTGCAGCGACTGGGCGAGCTGCTCGTAGCCCTTCTCGGAGCCGTAGCCCTTGACGATCGGCAGGAGGAGGTCGTTGAGCGCGTGCTCCGTCGACGCGTCCTCGCCCGCCGCCTCCTTGACCGCGATCGCGTCCTGGACAGAGGCCGTGTAGAGGACGAGGGCGCGCATGCCCTCGGCGTACGCCTTCTGCGTCATCAGCGAGCGGCGCACGTCGGGGTGGTGCGTGATGGTGACCTTGGGCGCGGTCTTGTCCATGAAGTTCGCCAGGTCGGGGCCCTGGACGCGCTCCTTGGCGTACTCGAGGGCGTTGAGGTAGCCCGTCGAGAGCGTGGAGATCGCCTTCGTGCCGACCATCATGCGGGCGAACTCGATGATGCGGAACATCTGGCGGATGCCGTCGTGCTTGTCGCCGATCAGCCAGCCCTTGGCGGGGTGCTGGTCGCCGAACGTCATCTCGCAGGTGTTGGAGGCCTTCAGGCCCATCTTGTGCTCGACGTTGGTGGCGTAGACGCCGTTGCGCTCGCCCAGCTCGCCGGTCTCGAAGTCGAAGAGGTACTTCGGGACGAGGAAGAGGGACAGGCCCTTGGTGCCCGGACCGGCACCTTCCGGCCGCGCGAGCACGTAGTGGAGGATGTTCTCCGACATGTCGTGCTCACCGGACGTGATGAAGCGCTTCACGCCCTCGATGTGCCAGGAGCCGTCCTCCTGCTGGACCGCCTTGGTGCGCCCGGCGCCCACGTCGGAACCCGCGTCGGGCTCGGTGAGGACCATCGTCGAGCCCCACTGCTTCTCGACGGCGATCTGCGCGATCTGCTTCTGGACCTCGTTGCCCTCGTCGAAGAGGATCCCGGCGAATGCCGGGCCCGAGGAGTACATCCACACGGCCGGGTTGGCGCCCAGGATCAGCTCCGCGTACGACCAGATCAGCGACGGGGGAGCCGTCGTACCGCCGATGGCCTCGGGCAGGCCGAGGCGCCAGTACTCGGAGTCCATGAAGGCCTGGTAGCTCTTCTTGAACGTCTCCGGGACCGGAGCGGTGTTGGTCTCCGGGTCGAAGACCGGCGGGTTGCGGTCGGCGTCCGCGAAGGACTCGGCCAGCTCGTTCTCCGCGAGCCGGGTGAGCTCGTCGAGGATGCTCTTGGCGGTGTCGACGTCCATCTCCTCGAACGGGCCGGTGCCGTACAGCTTGTCGCGCCCGAGTACTTCGAAGAGGTTGAACTCGATGTCGCGGAGATTCGACTTGTAGTGCCCCATGGCGACAGCTCCGTAGAGAGATCGGCGAGGCACTGGATCCTCGCGCTAGTTCACGTACCAACAAGTAGCTACGATGATGCTACCCGTCAGTAATAAGACGCAACCCCGATCCCGTCATCTGTGACGGGTCACACCGGCACCGTGAGCGTCGCCGTGTAGCCCTTCTCGGCGCTGCCCGTCACCGCAGCCAGCTGCTGGTCGTGGCCGTCGCTGAAGATGTTGTCCGTCTCCAGGGACAGCCGGCCCAGGTTCTGCACGCTCTGGCTGTAGCCGTCCGTGGCGTACACCGCGTCGCAGACGTCCTTCGGCAGCGCGAGCTGGGAGGTGTTCGTGATCGAGGTGGCGGCGGTGGCGTCGTCCAGGCTGCCGTAGACCTCGAAGTGGATGTGCGGCCAGCGGCCCGCGTAGCAGGCCGGGAAGATGCTCCTGAAGGTGACCTGGCCCTTGTCGTCGGTCTCCTGGACGCCGCGCAGATAGTTCTCGTCGGTGACGCCCTCGGAGTACAGGGAGTAGTTGCCGTCCCGGTCGCAGTGCCAGAGGTAGACGGCGGCGCCCTGCTTCGGGGTATCGCAGCCGGAGGCGGCGTCGACGACGGTGAGCGTGATGGCCAGGGGCACGCCCTCGGCGGTGCCGCCGGCCGAGTCGCCGAAGCTGGAGGTGATGTCGCTGCGGACGACGCCGCTCTCCTTGAGGACGTTCACGCCGTTGGAGCCGTCGCCGGGGTAGGGACCGGCGGTCTCGTCCGGGATCGTGGCGCACTCGGTGGGCGAGGAGGCCGAGCTCGGCGAGCTGCTGCCGGCGGAGGTGTCGTCGGTGGAGCAGCCCACCAGGGGGATCAGGCTCGCCCCCGCCATCAGCCGGATCATCCGGCGGCGGGCGAGGACGGGAAGGTCGTAGGAGAGGCCTCTGTCGTGCTCATGTGTTTCGTCGTGGTGGCGTCTGCTCATGGGCAGACGCTATGAGCGGCACCTGTGGGAAGCCAGGGCGGTGGCTGTCAAGTCGCTGTCGGTTTGCCAGGGCGCCCATACCGGCCCGCCTGCCCGACTGCCCTCGGTACGCTTGCGCCCATGTACGGATACGGCCAGCCCATGGACGGCGGTGCTGCCCAGCAGGGCTACGTCCCCCCGCAGCAGATGCCCGGCGGGTACGGACAGCAGCAGCCGCCGCTGTACCCCGAGCCGTCCCCGCCCTCACTCGCGGACGCGGTGCGCGCCTTCACCACCGGGCAGATGTCCGCGGAGGACTTCCAGCAGGTCTTCGCGACGTCGAAGGTCTACTGCCCGCGCGGTGACAACCCCGGCTTCCTCGCCCTGCACAACACCCAGCAGCCGGTGATCCCGATGTTCAGCTCGCTGAAGGAGCTGCGCCGGTACGCGGGCAAGGAGTCCAAGTACTTCGTGATCACCGGCGCAGAGGTGATCGACCTGCTGCCGACCGGCTACGGCTTCGTCCTCGACATGGAGGGCGAGCACCGGATGGTCTTCGATGCGAAGGCGGTCGAGGAGATGGTCGATTTCGCGATGCGGCGGATGTACGGCTAGGCGCCGGACGCGGACCAGGGGGGAGACCAGGCATGCCGAATGCCGTTCAGCTGAACCACACCGTCGTGTATGCGAGTGACCGTCGGCGATCGGCCGATCTCCTCGCCGGGATTCCGGGGCTGGAGGCCGGCGCCCCGTTCGGACCGTTCCTGCCTGTGGAGCTCGGCAACAGTGTGACGCTCGACTCCTACGAGCTGCGCGACGAGCCCGTCCAGGCACAGCACTACGCGTTCCTCGTGTCCGACGAGGAGTTCGACGTCATGATCCGCCGGCCGGCGGCGGCCGGGAGCACGTATTACGCCGACCCCGGCCACACCGAGCCCGGACGGGTCAACGATCTTTTCGGTGGGCGGGGTGCGTACTTCGACGATCCGGACGGGCACAACATGGAGATCATGACCCGGCCGTACGTTCGCCCCTGAGTACTGCAACGGTGCAGGGCCGTCCGCGGCCGTCGTACGGGCGGAGGAGCCCGGAGGGAATCCCCTCCGGGCTTTCTCTGTTTGAGGTGGCAGAAAGTTCAATGCTCAACTAAAGTGGGGCGTACGTCGCCCAAGGAGGTACCGACATGCCTGCAGTGACCGTCGAGAACCCGCTGACGCTGCCCCGCGTGACCGCACCGGCCGACGCCGTGGCACGCCCCGTGCTCACCGTCACGACCGCGCCGAGCGGTTTCGAAGGTGAGGGCTTCCCGGTGCGCCGGGCGTTCGCCGGGATCAACTACCGCCACCTGGACCCGTTCATCATGATGGACCAGATGGGAGAGGTGGACTACGCGCCGGGTGAGCCCAAGGGCACCCCCTGGCACCCGCACCGCGGCTTCGAGACCGTCACCTACATCATCGACGGGATCTTCGACCACCAGGACTCCCACGGCGGTGGCGGCACCATCACCAACGGCGACACCCAGTGGATGACCGCGGGCTCGGGGCTCCTCCACATCGAGGCCCCGCCGGAGCAACTGGTCATGTCCGGCGGTCTCTTCCACGGCCTGCAGCTGTGGGTGAACCTCCCGGCCAAGGACAAGATGATGCCGCCCAAGTACCAGGACATCCGCGGCGGCAACGTTCAGCTGCTCACCTCCCCCGACGGCGGCGCACTGCTCCGGGTCATCGCCGGTGAGCTCGACGGCCACCAGGGCCCCGGTGCCACGCACACGCCGATCACGATGATCCACGCGACGCTGGCGCCGGGCGCGGAGATCACCCTGCCGTGGCGCGAGGACTTCAACGGCCTGGCGTACGTGATGGCGGGCAAGGGCGCGGTCGGTGCGGAGCGCCGCCCGGTCCACCTGGGGCAGACGGCGGTCTTCGGCGCCGGCTCCTCGCTGACCGTCCGCGCGGACGAGCAGCAGGACTCGAACACGCCGGACCTCGAGATCGTCCTGCTGGGCGGTCAGCCGATCCGCGAGCCGATGGCGCACTACGGCCCGTTCGTGATGAACACCCGCGACGAGCTCCAGCAGGCCTTCGAGGACTTCCAGAAGGGCCGGCTGGGGACCATCCCCGCCGTGCACGGCATGACGGAGAGCGGACCGAAGGGCTGAGCCTCTGCCGCCGGCTGACGCCGTGTCACCCGGGCGGGCTGTCCGCGCAGGACAGCCCGCCCGGTGCGTGATCCCCTGGACGGGTGCATCTGCTTCCCGACTCCGTGCGACGGCTGGCCGCCTGGTGTGCCGTCATCCTGCTTGTCGCCGGGGTGGTGTACGTCGGGATCCTGCTGTGCGCCCATCTGCGGGCGGCCGTGGTGCCGGTGCTGCTGGCGCTGCTCGGCACCGCGCTGCTCGGGCCCTTTCACCGGCGGCTCGTCAAGGCCCGGGTCAACCGGTCGGTCGCCGCCGGGCTCACCTGTGTCGCCGTCGTGGCGGTGGTCGGCGGGGCCGTGTACATCGTCGTCGCGGCGCTGATCGACAGCGGGGACCAGATCGTCGCCTCGCTCAGGGACGCGGCGCGGGGGCTCGCCGAGCACTTCGGGGCGGCCGGGACCTCGCTGGACGACATAGCGTCCAACGCGCGGGAGCTGCTGGGCAGGTTCGGCGGGACGGCCGCCTCCGGGGTCATCAGCGGGGTCAGCGTCGTCGGCGAGACCATCGCCATTGCCGTACTGGCGCTGCTGCTCGTCTTCTTCTTCCTGCGGGACTCCGACCGGGCCACCGGCACCCTGCGCGCGCTCGCCCCGCACGGGACCGCCGACACCCTGGAGGCCATGGCACGGCGCGCCTACCGGGCCGTCGAAGGGTTCATGCGCGGGACCACCTTCATCGCCTTCATCGACGCCGTGTGCATCACCGTCGGACTGCTGATCCTGGACGTGCCGGGCGCCGTGGGGCTGGGGGCGCTGGTCTTCGTCGGCGCCTACATCCCCTACCTCGGCGCCTTCCTCTCCGGGGCGGTCGCCGTGCTGGTCGCGCTCGCCGACCGGGGCTTCGTCATCGCGCTGTGGGTGCTCGGGGTGGTGCTCGCCGTGCAGGTGCTGGAAGGGCATGTGCTCCAGCCGATGATCCAGAGCCGTACGGTGCAGATGCACCCGGCGGTCGTGATGCTGGCCATCACCGCGGGCGCGGCCGTCGCCGGAATCCTCGGGATGCTGCTGGCCGTACCGCTCACCGCCGCCGTCTTCGGGGTACTGCACGAGCTGCGGGCGCGTTACGGAACGCCGCCCGAACCGGAGCAGTTGGAGGCCTAGCATGCACGATCACACGGGCGGCTCACCGGCCGCCGTCGTGGAGGCCGCGTTCCGGTACTACCGGGCGCAGGACCGCGAGGCGGCCGTTCTGCTCTACGCCGACGACTTCACCTTCACCAGCCCGCAGGACGACCACATCGACAAGGACGCGTTCTTCGAGCGGTGCTTTCCCACCGCCGACCGGGTCAGGGAGCAGCGGCTGCTGAAGGTGACACCCGCGGATCCGGAACTCGTGTTCGCGTACTACGAGTACGAGCTCCCCACGGGCGAGAGGTACCGCAACGTGGAGGCGATCACCGTACGCGACGGGCTCATCCGGGACGTGCGGGTCTTCTTCGGCGGCCGGGAATGACTCAGGCGGGGTGTCCGTCGGACTCGTACACCTCGAACCAGGTGCTCTTGCCCTCGCCCCGCGGGTCCACTCCCCACGCGTCCGCCAGCATCTCGATCAGCATCAGCCCCCGCCCGGAGGACGCCAGCTCCCCGGGCCGGCGCTTGTGCGGCAGGTCGTCGCTCGCGTCGGTGACCTCCACCCGCATCCGCCGCCCGGCCGGCTCCCCGGTGACCTCGGCGACCAGGAGCGCGTCGGCGTCGGTGTGCACGAGGACGTTGGTGAGCATCTCGGACAGCAGCAGCACCGCGGTGTCGACCTGGTCGGCCGAGGACCAGTCGTGCAGAAGGTCCCGCAGTTCCTGCCGGGCCACGGCGACGCGTTCCGGCTCGTCCTGGGCGACGGTGAGCATCGTGCGGCGCACGGTCGGCCGGCCGGTCACGGTGTCGCCGTAGCTGTGGTCCTCGCCCTGCCGGGACAGCAGCAGCACGGCGATGTCGTCCTCGCGCCGGTCGGCGAGCGGACCGGTGGTGTGGTGGGAGGACGGCCCGTGCACGGCCTGGACCAGGGCATCGGCGAGTTCCTCCAGCTTGTCGCCCTGGTGCTCCTCGAGGACCGTCCGGATGCGCAGCCAGCCCGACTCCAGATCGTGCCCGCCGGTCTCGATGAGGCCGTCGGTGCAGATCATCATGGTCTCGCCCGGTTCCAGGAGGAACCGCGTGGTGGGGTAGTCGGCGTCCGGGTCGATGCCGAGCGGCAGCCCGCCGTCCGTCGGACGTTTCAGCACCGTGCCGTCCGCCAGCCGGATCGCCGGGTCCGGATGTCCGGCGCGGGCGATGTCCAGGACGCCGGTCGCGGGGTCGGCCTCGACGTAGAGGCAGGTCGCGAAGCGCAGGTCGGCGGGGTCCTCGTCGACGGTGGAGATGCCGTGCAGGAAGCGGGAGGCGCGCGAGAGCACGGCGTCCGGGCGGTGGCCCTCGGCCGCGTACGCCCGTAGTGCTATCCGCAGCTGGCCCATCAGACCGGCCGCCCGTACGTCATGTCCCTGCACGTCGCCGATGACGAGGGCGAAGCGTCCGTTGGGCAGCGGGATCATGTCGTACCAGTCACCACCGACCTGGAGCCCGCCGCCGGTGGGGATGTAGCGGGCGGCGACGCTCATGCCGGGGATCTCGGGGCCCAGGGTGGGCAGCATGGAGCGCTGCAGGCCGTCGGTGAGCTCCCGCTCCGACTCGGCGGCGCCGGCCCGGCTGAGGGCCTGGGCCAGCATGCGGGCGACCGTCGTCAGCACGGATCGTTCGTCCGGGGTGAACGCCACCGGATAGGCGAAGGCCGCCATCCACGCGCCCATGGTGCGTCCGGCGAGGGTCAGGGGCAGGAACGCCCAGGACTGGCGGCCGAACTGCTCGGCGAGCGGCCAGGTGAGCGGATAGCGGGACTTGTACTGCTCGGGGGAGGAGAGGTAGACCGCCCGGCCGGTGCGCACCACCTCGGCCGCCGGATAGTCGGTCTCCACCGGCATGTGCGTGAAGCGTTTCTCGTCGCCGGGCCGGTAGCCGTGGTGGCCGATGACCGTCAGCCGGTCGGCCTCCACACCGAACACCGCGAGCCCGTCCGGTGAGAAACCGGGCATCGACAGCCCGCCCGCGACCCGCAGCACCTCCTCCGTGGACCGCGCCTCGGCCAGTGCCCGGCCCGCGTCCAGCAGGAACGCCTCCCGGGAGCGCCGCCAGTCGCCGGTGACCGCACGGCGCCCCGCAGGTGTGCCCGGCGACGGGTCGGTGACCTCCTGGAGGGTGCCGATCAGCTGGTACGCCCGGCGCTCGGGGTCGAAGCTCGGTTTGGAGCGGCTGCGCACGGTGCGGATCACCCGGCCCCGCTCGTCCATGATCCGTACCCGCACCTCGGCGAGCGTCCGCTCGGCGACGGCGAGACCGATGACGCTGACGATCTCGTTCCAGTCGACCGGGTGGAGGCGCGCCCGGGCCTGGGATTCGGTCAGGGTCGACTGTTCGGCGGGCAGCCCGAGCAGCCGAGCGGCCTCGGCGTCCACGGTGACCAGCTTCGTGGCCGTGTCCCAGTGCCACATGCCGGTCGCGAGGGCGGCGAGGACCTGCCCCACTGCGGGAAGGGGCGCACCAATACGCATTGGCCCACTCTAAGAAGAGGTGATCGAGGGGTGCCACTGGTGTCGCACGCACTCTTATGGTGGGGAGGCCGTCGCGGGCGGCCGGTACCCTGGGGAGAAGTTTCACGTGAAACACGCCCCGATCCGCGAAGACTGGATGAACGACGATGCATCGGTACAGGTCCCACACCTGCGGCGAGCTCCGCGCCTCTGACGTCGGCACCGACGTCCGGCTGAGTGGCTGGCTGCACAATCGGCGCGACCTGGGCGGCATCCTCTTCATCGATCTGCGTGACCACTACGGCATCACGCAGCTGGTCGCCCGTCCCGGCACGGACGCGTACGAGGCCCTGGACAAGCTCTCCAAGGAGTCCACCGTCCGCGTCGACGGCCAGGTCGTCTCCCGCGGTGCCGAGAACATCAACCCCGACCTGCCGACCGGCGAGATCGAGGTCGAGGTCTCCGAGGTCGAGCTGCTCGGCGCCGCCGCCCCGCTCCCCTTCACGATCAACACCGAGGACGGGGTCAACGAGGAGCGGCGCCTGGAGTACCGCTTCCTGGACCTGCGCCGCGAGCGCATGCACCGCAACATCATGCTGCGTACGGCGGTCATCTCGGCGATCCGGCACAAGATGACGGCGCTGGGCTTCAACGAGATGGCGACCCCGATCCTCAGCGCCACCTCCCCGGAGGGCGCCCGCGACTTCGTCGTGCCCTCCCGCCTCCACCCGGGCAAGTTCTACGCGCTGCCGCAGGCCCCGCAGCAGTTCAAGCAGCTGCTGATGATCTCCGGCTTCGACCGTTACTTCCAGATCGCGCCCTGCTTCCGCGACGAGGACGCCCGCGCCGACCGCTCGCCGGGCGAGTTCTACCAGCTCGACATCGAGATGTCCTTCGTCGAGCAGGAGGACGTCTTCCAGCCCGTCGAGAAGCTGATGACGGAGCTGTTCGAGGAGTTCGGCGACGGCCGTCACGTGACGTCCCCGTTCCCGCGGATCCCGTTCCGCGAGGCGATGCTGAAATACGGCTCCGACAAGCCTGACCTGCGCGCCCAGCTCGAGCTGGTGGACATCACCGACATCTTCGAGGGCTCCGACTTCAAGGCGTTCGCGGGCAAGCACGTGCGCGCGCTGCCGGTGCCGGACGTCTCCGCGCAGCCCCGCAAGTTCTTCGACCAGCTCGGTGACTTCGCCGTCTCGCTCGGCGCGAAGGGCCTGGCCTGGGTCCGCGTAGCTGAGGACGGCTCGCTGTCCGGCCCGATCGCCAAGTTCCTCACCGAGGAGAACGTCAAGGTCCTCACCGAGCGCCTCGGCCTGGAGGCCGGCCACGCCGTGTTCTTCGGCGCGGGCGAGTTCGACGAGGTCTCCAAGATCATGGGCGCGGTGCGGGTCGAGGCCGCCAAGCGGGCCGGGCACTTCGAGGAGGGCGTCTTCCGGTTCTGCTGGATCGTCGACTTCCCGATGTACGAGAAGGACGAGGAAACCGGCGCGATCGACTTCTCGCACAACCCCTTCTCGATGCCGCAGGGCGGCCTGGAGGCCCTTCAGACCCAGGACCCGCTGGACATCCTGGGCTGGCAGTACGACATCGTCTGCAACGGCGTCGAGCTGTCCTCCGGCGCGATCCGGAACCACGAGCCCGAGATCATGCTGAAGGCCTTCGAGATCGCGGGCTACGACCGGGAGACCGTCGAGGAGAAGTTCGCCGGCATGCTGCGCGCGTTCCGCTTCGGCGCCCCGCCGCACGGTGGCATCGCGCCCGGCGTCGACCGCATCGTCATGCTGCTCGCCGACGAGCCGAACATCCGCGAGACGATCGCCTTCCCGCTCAACGGCAACGCCCAGGACCTGATGATGGGCGCGCCGACGGAGCTGGAGGAGGCGCGGCTGAAGGAGCTGCACCTGTCGGTGCGCAAGCCGCAGCCCAAGTAGTTCTGCTGAGCGCGGGTGGCCCGGAACCGACGTCGGTTCCGGGCCACTTTCGTCTGCAGGGCTCTCCCCCAGCTCTTACTCAGGGTGCTGACAGGTGCGCTCCCTAGCGTCCCGCCCATGACGGAGAACACGGAATCCAAGAGCCATTCCCCGCGCCACAAACGGGACTTGACCCGCCGTAAGGTCATGATCGCGGGGGTCGGAGCGGTCGTGGCGGCGGGTGCCGGCGGCACGCTCGCGGCGGGCGCCTTCGCCGACGAGAAGAAGCAGGACACGGCGGCCACCGGCGAGGCCTGCTACCGGCTCACCTCGGAGACCACCGAGGGCCCCTACTACATCGACGCGGACAAGATCCGCCAGGACATCACCGAGGACAAGGAGGGCATCCCGCTCACCCTCCGCATCAAGGTGATCGACTCCGAGACCTGCAAGCCGCTGCGGAACGCGGCCGTGGACATCTGGCACTGCGACGCGCTGGGCATCTACTCGGGCTACGAGAGCCTGTCCACGGGCGGCGGCGGTGGCACGCCCCCGCCGGGCGCCCCGTCCGGCGCCCCCTCCGGCACGCCGACCGGCGAGCCCCCGTCCGGCGCGCCGAGCGGCGGTACCGGCGGCGGGGTGCACGAGGAGCCCACCGACGACGAGCGCTATCTGCGCGGCACCTGGCGGACGGACAAGCAGGGCTGCGTCACCTTCAAGACGATCTTCCCGGGCTGGTACCGGGGCCGTTGCGTGCACATCCACACCAAGGTGCATGTGAGCGGCGAGTGGACCGACTCCGGTTACGAGGGCGGCAACACCTGCCACACCGGCCAGTTCTTCTTCGACGAGGAGTCGGTGCTCGCCTCGGCCGAGGTCGAGCCGTACTCGACGTCGACCACCGAGCGCACGACGCTCACCGAGGACACGATCTACGACCAGTCCGGCACCACCGGCGGTCTCCTGAAGCTGGAGTACAACAAGAAGAACATCGCGAAGGGCGTCCAGGCCTCGATCACGGTCGGCGTGGACCCCGAGGCGACACACACCGGCACGGAGGACTCCGCCCAGCCGGGCGCGTCGGCGTCGGCGAGCTGACGGACGTACGAGGTGCGGGGCGGATGTGTGCGGACACATCCGCCCCGCACGTGGGCTGGGCCGGAGCGGATCACCCCGTCATGGCAGGCGAGCCCCCTGTCAGCCGGCCCGGGACGACACCGCTTCCGGCAGAACCGCTCCCGTCCAGATGGCCGGCCTCCGGTCGACGCCGTCGAGCCGGGCGCCGGTGAGGTCGGCGGCGGTGAAGTTGGTGTCGGTGACCGTCGCCGCCGGGAGATCCTTGGCGTCGTCCTGGCCGAGGTCGGCGCCCCCGAGGTAAACCCCCGACATATCAGCACCGGCCAGGTTCGCGCCGGTCAAGTCGGCCTCACCGAGCACAGCGACCGCGCCCTCGTACGTGGCGATGGCGTCGGCGAGGGTGGCGCTCGTCAGGTCCGCGGAGTCGAGATGCGCACCGTCCAGCCAAGCACCGGTGAGATCGGTCTCGATGAATTCGGCATCGTAGAAGTTCCCGTTGCTCAGAAGGGCTCCTTCCATGCGTGCGTTGTTGAACCAGACGTAGTCGAACTGGCCCTCCGTCAGATCGGCCTGGCTCAGATCGGCGCCGCGCAGATCGGCGTCGGTGAAGTTCATGTCGTAAAAATTGGCCCCCACCAAGAAGGTGTCGCGCAGGTCAATGGGCATCTCCCCCTCGACACTCTGCGTCCGTGACCCCAGCACGTCGAGAGCTGCCTGCACGTCTTCGGCGGGGCGTGTCTTGGGATCCTTGCGCAGCCGCTCGGCCGTCTCCTTCTTGGGCATCTTCGCGTGTTCCCTGACGTAGGCGGTCAATATCTTGACGATCGCCGACTGTTCACTCGGTGACTCCCGCATGATGCGCTGCAGCGCGTAGACGCTGCTGAGCCTGACGTTCATGGAGTCGTCCCCCAGACCGTCGACAGCCTCGTTGTAGGTGGAGGCCACTTGACTACGCTCGGTGAGGCCGAGGTTCTCGCTGGCCTGGCTGATCGTCACAGCGGTGAAGCCGAGTGCCAGCAGGGCCGGAATGGCCGGCATCGCGGTGGCGATCCACATGTAGCGCTGCCAACGACCGGCATCGGTGGCGGGTGCGGCCGCAGCCGGCTGCGCGGGGGCGGGAGCCGGACCGGGGGGCGGGTGAGCGGAGCCGAGTTGGGCGGGGTCGAGCAGGACGAACCACCGCGAGGTGTGCAGCCCGTCCTGGACGGTGGCCAACAGGGCAATGAGGGCGGGCAGTGCCGTGGTCCCGTCGCGCAGGACCTGCCCCATGGCCTCCCCCAGCTTCTCGGCCACCTGCGCGGTGTGTTCCTCCAGCTCGGTACGCCGGTCCGCAGCGAGCGGAAGGCCTTCCCGGGCGAAGTCCGTCAACGCGGCGCGCAGTTCGGCCACGCGCAGGTCGAGGACAGTCGCCTCCGGGGGTGGCAGGCGCAGCGCGTCACGGCAGGCCGTCAGCGCGCCCAGGCAGACGAGCAGGGGAGGCTCCTGGCGTGCCCAGGCGTCGAAACTCCGCAGCGCCGCCCGCCGTATGCGCCACGCGGCGACGGGTAACGCCAAGGCGATCCCGAAGAGCAACCCGTCCCCGGCACCGCTCCACCATGGCTCGGGATCCGATTCGCAACCCACCAGCAGGGACCATGAGGCGCAGCCGTCGTTGCCCTCGATGTACCAGCCGTCCGTGCCGAGGATCAGTTCGAGGTAGACGGAGGGACTGGGAATCGCCGCCAGCGGACCGTCGTAGACGTAGTCGTGGACGACGAGCCACGTCCCGAGCATGACACCGCTCAACAGCAGCGTGAACGGAACTGCCCGGCACCACACCTGACGGCCTGCCCACAGGATGCGTTCGGAGCGGTCCGCCTCCACCAGTCGGCGTAGGAGCTGGTCGGCCGGTGTCGCGCCGGCCACCCCCTGATGCCGCCGCAGGGCCAGCGTGGGGCGCAACCGGCGACGGATCTGCTCCGTTCGCGGCCGGACGGCGCGACGCGGAACGAGGACGATGCGGCGCCCTGTGAGACGGTGCGGATCGCTGAAGGCGGCAGCCTTCGCGGCCAGGTGCCATGCCAGCATCGACATGGCATAAGCCGACACCGCGCCCAGGAAGGCGCGTACCCAGTCGGCCCACGACGTGAAATCCACCGTGCTTGCCCGCCCCCCGCGACCACTGCCCTCGAACCGGTGCCACGTGGAGTATGCCTGTGGCCTCCCGCTCGAGGCGTGGCTTTTCGCGGACGGGCGGGCAGAAGTGGGACTACTTGGCCACGAACTGCGTGAGTATCGCCTGGACCTCGTAGATGTCGACGCCCTTGGTGAAGGTCTTCTGGATCGGCGTGGCCGAGCCGGAGAGCCAGATCTTCAGTTCGGCGTCGAGGTCGAAGGTGCCGGCGGTCTCGACCGCGAAGTGGGTGATGCTGCGGTACGGGACGGAGTGGTACTCCACCTTCTTGCCGGTGATGCCCTGCTTGTCGACCAGGATGAGACGGCGGTCGGTGAACAGGATGGTGTCACGGATCAGCAGGTACGCGGCGTGCACCTGCTCCCCCTGGCCCAGCAGACGCGCGTAGTCCTGCTGCGCCGTCCCCGGGTCGATGCTGTGTGCGTTTCCGAACAGTGCCATTGGTGGACCCCCCACATGGTGTGCCTTGTTGGCAGTGGCTCATGATCTTCACCTTCGGCGCGGCTTGTCCAGATGTCGCCCGTAACAGGCCGGGAACAGGTCATTCGGACGTGGTGGGGCGGGCGTCAGGTGTCGTGCATGTCGTGGTCAGGCCGGAGTGGGAGCGAGTCAGAGCTGACCGTGTCTTCTCCGGAACTGTGACTTGGCGTGCTGGGACTACTCACCCGCGAAGATTTCGTCGGCGGAGGAGGCGATGAGGGCTCGCTCGAGCCAGCGGCGCAGGATGTCGAGGTCGTCGCAGGCGGTGATGCGTTCACGTGCCTCGTCGGGGACGTCGAGGCCGCGCCGCTCCAAGATGAACAGGATGTCCTCGGTCCGGGCCTCGGCCCGACCCTTGGCCTGGACTTCGGCCTGGACTTCGGCCCGGACTTCGTCGCGGACTTCGGCCTGGACTTCGTCGCGGACTTCGGCCCGGACTTCGTCGCGGACTTCTTCGGCGAGGTACGACTTGTAGAAAGAGAGGTCCACGGCCACCAGTTTCCTCCAGAGAGCAGCGGCTGGGTACTTGCCCATGCCTTGGGCGATGAGTTCGATGATTGGGTTGGCGAGGTCTGCGGGTGTGTCCCGCAGCGCGTTGGTCATTGCTTTGAGTATGGCCCCGATGTCCGGATCCGTGGCGTGGGTGATCGCGGACAGTGTGGCGAGCGCGAAGTCCTTGCGGACCTCGGCCGGGTCGGTGATCACTGGCATGTTGTGCGGTCCCGCGACCAGCGGGCGCAGGGTGAGCAGGGGCCACTGGCGAGGGCCGAAGGAGACCGGTCGCGCTGCCCATTCGGCGGTCGCGCGGTCCTGGCAGACGACCAGCAGCATCGGCTGCAGCCGGTACTTGGTGAGCAGGTATGAGGCGTCGTACGCCCAGCTGGCGGGCTTGTCCGGGTCCTTCTTGCCCTGGGACTCGACGGCGAGGAGGAAGGACCCGTCGTCCTCCGTGTCGAACCGCAGCAGGGTGTCGACACGGCGTTCGAGCGGCCGGGTCTCGGTGAGGTCGTTGGGCAGGACGGTGAACGAGGTGGGCGGAGCGAAGTCGACGCCGAGCACCTCGGAGACCCGGGAGAAGAGCTCCGGGTGTTCCTGGAAGATGCGGTGCATCGCCTCGTGGGGCGAGCTGACCATACGGGTTCCTGTGAGGGTGAGGTGGCGCGGGAAGGCATTGCCTCTGGCACATGCACATGTGTGTTCTCCGTCGAGCGTAGGAGTGCAACGCGGCTTGGGAGGAGCCCAGTTGGCGATGTTCACCCGGAGGGGTGAGCGCGGCCGTTCGTCGATCTCCAGTGGACGCCGAGGCCTGGCCGGTTCTCAGGCAGCCGTGGGTGCGGAGAGCCGGGGCTGGGCGGTGAGGCGGTGGGCTGGGAAGGAGGCCGGGCGGCGTAGCGCCTCGGTGGCAGGTCGCTGAGACGCCAATCCTGGCCCGGATGACTCTCCGGACGCCGGGTGGAAAACAGAAACTGGTGGCCTTGGCCGCGGTGTGTGAGCACCGCGGTCAAGGCCACCCGGGAGGTCGTTTACGGCTCGGTCGGTCTTACTCGGCTTCGCCGCCGAAGCGCTCCTTGTACGCCGCCAGGTCGTCGTCCGTGAGCTTGGCGAAGAGGACCGGCGGGACGGTGAAGGGGGTGCCGGCGGGGACGGAGGTCAGGGACTTCGCCTCCTCCTTGGTGACCCAGGCCGCTGTGTCGTCCTTGAGGTCGAACGCCGAGCGCATGGCCGCCGAGGAGGTCGGGATGAAGGGCTCCGAGACCACCGCGTAGAGGTGGATGAGGTTCATCGCCGTACGGAGGGTCAGGGCGGCGCCCTCCGGGTTGGTCTTGATCTCCAGCCAGGGGGCCTTCTCCTCCAGGTAGGAGTTGCCGGCCGACCACAGGGCGCGCAGCGCAGCCGCGGCCTTGCGGAACTGGATGGCCTCCATCTGCTCCTCGTACTCGGTGAGCAGGCGTGCGATCTCCTCGCCGAGCTTCGTCTCCGCCTCGCCGGGCTCCGCGCCCGCCGGGACTTCTTCGCCGAAGCGCTTCTTCGAGAAGGACAGGACGCGGTTGACGAAGTTGCCGAGGGTGTCCGCCAGGTCCTTGTTCACCGTGGCCGTGAAGTGCTCCCAGGTGAAGGACGCGTCGTCCGACTCGGGGGCGTTGGCCATCATGAAGTAGCGCCAGTAGTCGGCGGGGAGGATTTCGAGGGCGTCGTGGGTGAAGACGCCTCGCTGCTGCGAGGTGGAGAACTTGCCGCCGTAGTAGTTCAGCCAGTTGAAGGCCTTGATGACGTCGACCTTCTTCCACGGGGCGCGGGTGCCCAGCAGGGTCGCCGGGAACATCACGCTGTGGAAGGGGACGTTGTCCTTGCCCATGAACTGCGTGTAGCGGACGTCGGCGTCCGACTTCCACCACCAGGAGCGCCAGTCGCGGTTCTCCGGGTCCTGGTCCGCCCACTCCTTCGTCGCGCCGATGTACTCGATCGGGGCGTCGAACCAGACGTAGAAGACCTTGCCCTCGGCCGCGAGGTCCGGCCAGGTGTCCGCGGGGACCGGGACGCCCCAGTCGAGGTCGCGGGTGATGGCGCGGTCGTGCAGGCCCTCGGTGAGCCACTTGCGGGCGATGGAGGAGGCGAGGACGGGCCAGTTGTCGGCTCGCTCGTCGACCCAGGCCTCGACCTCGCCGGCGAGTGCCGACTGCAGGAGGAAGAGGTGCTTGGTCTCGCGGACCTCCAGGTCGCTGCTGCCGCTGATCGCGGAGCGCGGGTCGATGAGGTCGGTGGGGTCCAGGACGCGGGTGCAGTTCTCGCACTGGTCACCGCGGGCCTTGTCGTAGCCGCAGTGGGGGCAGGTGCCGATGATGTAGCGGTCCGGGAGGAAACGGCCGTCGGCGTTGGAGTACACCTGGCGGATGGCCCGCTCCTCGATGAAGCCGTTCGCCTTCAGCTCGCGGGCGATCTCCTGGGTGATCTCACGGTTCTGGAGGGAGGAGCTGCGGCCGAAGTAGTCGAAGGCCAGGTTGAAGCCGTCGTAGACCGCCTTCTGGGCGTCGTGCGCCTGGGCGCAGAACTCGTCGACCGGCAGGCCCTGCTCCTTGGCCGCCAGTTCCGCGGGGGTGCCGTGCTCGTCGGTGGCGCAGATGTAGAGGACGTCGTGGCCGCGCTGGC
This sequence comes from Streptomyces sp. F001, assembly GCF_004187715.1. Classification (GTDB taxonomy): domain Bacteria; phylum Actinomycetota; class Actinomycetes; order Streptomycetales; family Streptomycetaceae; genus Streptomyces; species Streptomyces flavusporus. The sequence goes on from NZ_QZWF01000003.1 coordinate 617,282, forward strand.
GGAGGTAGCGGGAGTACACGTCCGCCGGGAGCATGGACCCCACCATGTTGCCCAGGTGCTTGATCCCGTTGATGTACGGAAGGGCGCTGGTGATGAGGTGTCGAGCCATCGCGGGCTGCTCCCAGGTTTTTACAGGGGGTGACGATCGTCGTTTCTCTGGTCGTCTCGGAACCTTGAAATCGTAGCCGACATGGGCGGGCCGCCCGCTTCCTGTTTTACGGGGTGGAAGCGGGCGGCCGGTTCGCTGCGCGGTTACGGGGGGCTTTACGGGCGCCAGTTTGCGAGGACGCCCTCGTAGAGCTCCGTATCGGTGAGTTCCTTCGGGGTGGGGCCCGCGTGGAAGAACGACGTGTTGTCGGTCTTCAGCTTGCGGAGGTAGTCGAAGGCCTTGTTGTCGTGCTCACCGAAGGCGACGAAGGAGAAGAAGACGGTCGGGTGGCTCTTCGCGGCGGCCGTGAGGGACTGGGTCGCGGGGGTCTTGGCGTCGGGGGCGCCGTCCGTCTGGAAGATCACCAGGGCCGGGTCGCCGGTGCCGGACTTTTCGTAGTGGGTGAGGACTTCTTCCACGGCGGCGTGGTAGCTGGTACGGCCCATGCGGCCGAGGCCGGCGTGGAGGGTGTCGATCTTGTTCTCGTGGTCGGTGAGGGTGAGCTCGCCGGTGCCGTCCACTTCCGTGGAGAAGAAGACGACGTGGACCTTGGCCTCGGGGGCTTCCGGGTCGAGGTGGGCGGCGAGGGCGAGGGTCTGTTCGCCGAGGGCCTGGGCGGAGCCGTCCTTGTAGTACGGGCGCATGGAGGCGGAGCGGTCGAGGACGAGGTAGATCCTGGCGGTGGTGTGGGTGAGGTTGTGGGCCTTGAGGGTGGTTGCGGCTGCGGTGTGGGCGATGCGGAGGGTTGCGGGACGGGCGCCCGGCCTTCGGCCGGGTCTTCGTTCCCACCCGCACCACCCGTGCGGCTTTCGTTGTCGGGTGGGTGGCCCCAGCGGGGCGTCCTCGCCGTCGGCGGCCGCGGGTTCGGGGGTGGAGGCGGGCTGCTCGGCCTGGGGGCTCGATTCCGGGGTCGGGTCCGGTTCCGGCTGCGGTTCCGGCTCCTGGGCCGGCTCGGGCTGCTGGTTGCTTCCGGGGCCTGGGTGGGTTCCGGTTCCTGGGTTGCTTCCGGGGCCTGGGTGGGTTCCGGGGCCTGGGTGGGTTCCGGTTCCTGGGTTGCTTCCGGGGCCTGGGTGGGTTCCGGGGCCTGGGTGGGTTCCGGTTCCTGGGTTGCTTCCGGGGCCTGGGTGGGCTCCGGTTCCTGGGTCGCTTCCGGCTTCGGCTCCGAGGCCTGGGTTGCTGCCTCCGGCTCCGGGTTCGGGGTGGGGTCCGGCTCGGGCACGATGGCCTCGGGCTCGGTTTCCGGGGTCGGCGTCGCTTCGGTGTCGAGGACCGCCTCGGGCTCCGGGGCCGACTCCGCCACGGGCTCGGGCTCGGTCGCCGGTGCTTCCTCTGCCGTCGGCTCTGTCTCGGGCTGCGGTTCGGTCGCGGGTGCTTCCTCTGCCGGCGGCTCTTCCTTTGCCGTCGGCTGCTCGGCGACCGGGGGCTCCGCCGGGTCCGGAACGTCTGAAACCGGCGGCTCCTCGAGCCCCGGAGTCACCTCGGCGGCGTCCGCCGTCGCCTCCTGCTCGGCCGCCGGGGTCTCCGCAGCGGTCACGGGTTCGTTCTCAGCCACCGCCGGGGTCTCGGCAGCGGCCGCCGGCGCGTCTTCAGTCACTGCCGGTGCTTCCGCAGCGGTAACCGGCGCGGCCTCCTCCGCCGCCTCGACCGGCTTGGTCGGCTCGACCGCCACCGACGGCTCGTCGGCCGCCGCCGCATCCCCCGGCTTCGCCGGGCGCGCGGGACCCGGGACCGTTACCTTGTCGAAGGCGGCCGAGACCAGGTCGTGTTCGTGGCGGGGTTCGGGGAGCTGTGGGGTGGCGGTCCGGGGCTGCGTGGGTACCTGTTCCGCACCCTCTGCCTCGGCGGGACGCCCCTTGCGTGACCGGCCGAATGCGTTCCGCAGGAGAGTGAGAATGCCCATATTCGCAACCCTTCGCGTGAGTTGATGCCCGTTAATTCCTGGCCAGGACGGACACGTAAGGTTAGCGGCCCCGGATGGGGATCTTGAGGAGGGGCGACGGACGGTGCCCTCCCTGGTCAAGGTCTTCATCCAGACTTTCGCGGGTTACGTCCACCCGAGCACGGCAACTTCCTTACAGATACCTCCAGTTCACGCTCCGTTCATTCGGTCGCCCCGCTCCCGCACAAACGTGCTCCTACCGTCCGTCACGCTGGATTCAAGGGGAAGCAAGGGGAGTAAAAGTGCGCAATCTGCTGCCGATCATCAGAACGAACGACTCACACCCTGGCGGCCGGTCCGCCCTGACGTGCCGTTTCCGCTGTGGTGACGCCTGTTTCCACGAGGTGCCGAACACCACCGCCAACCCGTACGTAGGCGATGTCATCGCCGGCGCCCTCAGCCGCCGTACCGTGATGCGTGCCGCCGCTGTCGTCACCGCGGCCACCGCCGCGGGCACCGCGGCCACCGTCGCCGCCGCCCCGCAGGCCGAGGCCGCGACCGCCGACGGTCGGCACCGCCCGAGCAGCAAGGGCGCCCGTGGCCTGCGCTTCACGCCCGTCGCGCCGAACACCGACGACGTCGTGACCGTCCCCGAGGGCTACGACCAGAACGTCGTCATCCGCTGGGGCGAGCCCATCCTGCGCGGCGCGCCCGCCTTCGACCCGGAGAACCAGACCGCGAAGGCACAGGCCGGTCAGTTCGGATACAACAACGACTTCCTCGCGCTGCTCCCCCTCCCGGGTGAGTGGAACCGGCAGATCCTCGTCGCCAACCACGAGTACACCGACGAGGTACTGATGTTCCGCGGCTACGACGCCGCCAACCCGACCCGTGAGCAGGTCGAGATCGCCTGGGCCGCGCACGGCCTGTCCGCCGTCGTCGTCGAGGGCGACCGCCGTACCGGCAAGCTCACCCCCGTACCGCGGCACCCGCTGAACCGGCGGGTCACCGCCACGACGGAATTCCGGGTCACCGGGCCCGCCGCCGGTTCCGACCTTCTCAAGACCTCCGCCGACCCGACCGGCACCAAGGTGCTCGGCACCCTCAACAACTGCGCCGGCGGCACCACCCCGTGGGGCACCACGCTGCACGGCGAGGAGAACTTCAACCAGTACTTCGCCAACGCGTCCCGTGCCACGGACAAGCGGTACGGCATCGGCACCGGCGCCACCGAGCGCAAGTGGGAGCGTTTCGACAAGCGCTTCGACGTCGCGCAGGAGCCCAACGAGGTGCACCGCCACGGCTACGTCGTCGAGCTCGACCCGTACGACCCCCACTCCACGCCCCGCAAGCGCACCGCGCTGGGCCGCTTCAAGCACGAGGGCGCGACCGTGCGGCTCACGGAGGACGGCCGGCCGGTCGTCTACTCGGGTGACGACGAGCGCTTCGACTACTTCTACAAGTTCGTCGGCAGCAAGCGGATGAAGAAGGGGTCGGGCCGGGCCGTGCGGGAGCACAATCTCTCGCTGCTCGACGAGGGCACGCTGTACGTCGCCAAGCTGACCGGTGACTCCCCGGCCATCGAGATCGACGGCACCGGCAAGCTTCCGGGCGACGGCGAGTTCGACGGCTCCGGCGAGTGGATTCCGCTGGCCACCGCCACCGCGGACGGTGCCGTCAGCCACGTCGAGGGCATGACCGCCGAGGAGGTGTTCGTCTTCACACGGCTCGCCGGTGACAAGGTCGGCGCGACCAAGATGGACCGGCCCGAGGACGTCGAGCCCAACCCGCACACCGGCAAGGTGTATGTCGCCCTCACCAACAACACCAACCGCGGTGTCGGTACGAACGCCAAGGCCGACGAGGCCAACCCGCGCAACGCCAACAAGCACGGGCAGATCCTGGAGCTGACCGAGCGCTGGAACCGGGCCGACAGCACCAGGTTCGCCTGGAGCCTCTTCCTCGTCGCCGGTGACCCGAACGACCCGGCCACCTACTTCGCCGGGTTCCCGAAGGACCAGGTCAGCCCGATCTCCTGCCCGGACAACGTGGCCTTCGACCGGTACGGCAACCTGTGGATCTCCACCGACGGCAACCAGCTGGGGTCGCACGACGGGCTGTTCGGTGTGGCTACGCGCGGTGATCGGCGGGGCGAGCTGAAGCAGTTCCTGACCGTGCCGATAGGGGCAGAGACCTGTGGGCCGCTGGTTCAGGAGCGGCGTGTGCTGGTTGCTGTGCAGCATCCGGGGGAGAAGGACGGGGCGTCCGTGGAGAAGCCGGCGAGTGCGTGGCCTGACGGGCCGGGCAAGATCGTGCGGCCGGCGGTGGTGGCGGTTTGGCGTGAGGACGGGTGCGACATCGGCGTCTGACCTGGTGGCCGGGGGTGGGTGCGCAGCCCGGCGCTGGCGGGGTGCCTCCCCCACTCTCGGCTCCTCCCCCATGCTCGGCTTCGCTCGCGCGGGGGGGGGGACCCCATGAGCGGGGGGACCCCCATCGCCCACCCGTGCCGCCCTGGGGGCACCTCCCAGGCCCTTAAGGCACTGGGGGAGGCACGACTTGCCCGCAGCTGAGGCTGTCAGCGTGGGGATGCGATGGCTCTTGCTGCTGCTACCTCCTGGCGCAGTGGTTCCAGGACGCTGCCCGAGGGGCCTGTGAGGTCGGTGCGGACCGGTAGGAGGACCTCGGCCTCGCGGACGCCCTGGGACAGCTCGCGCAGTTGCAGGGCGACCTGGCAGATCTCCGCCTGGGACGGCGGCGTGGCTCCGTGGCCGACGCGGACCCGCGCCGCCGTTGTCGCGTCCACGATGCGCTCCACGGCGACGACCAGCGGCCACCAGGCGGCGGCCCGGCGGCCGATGGGTGGCGGTTCGGTCAGCGCGCGCTGGAATTCCGTACGGATGCCGGACAGGTCGCGGTAGAGGCGGCGGCGCATCCGGGCGCTGGCCGCGGGGTCCGTGGTGTCTCCGAAGGCGGCCTCCACGTAGCGGGCGGTGTCGGCCACCGCGTCGGCCAGGCGGTCGCCGACGCGGGTGCGCCAGCTCTCCGGCCAGAGCAGGTAGCCGACGACCAGCGCGATGGTGCAGCCCATGAGGGAGTCCACCAGGCGGGGCAGGAGCAGGTCCGTGCCCTCGCGGTTGAGGACGTCGGACAGGAGAAGGATCACCGGGGTGATGGCGGCCGTCTGGTAGCCGTAGCCGCGCGGGGTGAGCGCCGGGATCAGCGGGGCGAGCAGGAGCAGCACCGGTACGTCCCACCAGCCCCGGGGCACCTCCGCCAGGACCGCCGCCGCGACGACCAGCCCGGCGACGGTGCCGAGCGCACGCAGCAGGGCCCGCGAGAACACCGAGCCGAAGTCGGGCTTGAGGACGAAGGTGATGGTCAGGGCGACCCAGTAGGAGCGCGGGACCGGGACGATCGAGACGAGGGTCTGGGCGAGGCCGATGCACAGGGCGAGGCGCAGGCCGTAGCGCCAGGAGCCGGCGGACAGCAGGACGGTGCGGGCGGCCCGGGCAGTGCGGATGCGTACGGCAGCCGGGCGGCCCAGGCGGTCGTCGATGCCGTGGGGGTCGACGTCCGGGGCCGTGACGACATCGGCGGCGTGCCGCACGGCGTGGTCGACGGCGCGGCCGGTCTCGGTGGTCGGCACGGGCAGGCGCAGTTCCACCGGCGTGGTCGAGCCCGTCTCCACGGCGTCGGCGAGACGGCGTACCGCGTCCGGTACTTCCGGTGGCAGCGGGCGGCCGCTCAGGTGGGCGGCGGGGGCGGCCTCGATGACCGGGGTGACGGCGTTCAACCGGGCGACCAGCCGGGTCAGATCCTGGCTGCGGCCGTGGTGGCGGGTGCGGTGGCCGAGGACGAGGTCGTACGACTCGTTGAGCGCCCGGGTGGCGTCGTGCCGTGCGTCGTCGTACGTGACCTCCGAGTCGCCGCCGCAGGTGGCGAGCAGGTCGGCGACGGCCCGGTAGGTGTCCGCGACGGCGGTGCGTTCCGGCACCCCCGAGCGCAGGGGCCAGGACAGCAGGGCGAGGAAGAGGACGAGCAGTCCGCCGCCGGACACCAGCAGTGGTGGCAGCCACCATTCGCCCGGCAGCGGCAGCCCGGCCCCGATCACGGCGTTGAGCAGCAGGAGCAGCCCGGACACGGAGGCGACCGCGCCGATCGTCGAGATCATCCCGGACACGAGGGCCACGCCGGTGACGACGACGACGGCGACCCAGCCGTGGCCGTACACGAGGGAGCCCAGGGTCACGCCGAGGGCGCCGAAGAGCTGCGGTACGGCGATGTTGAGGATCCGCATGCGGTAGGCGTCCGCGGTGTCGCTGATGACGCCGGACAGGGCGCCCATGGAGGCGAGGGCGCCGTAGGCGGGCCGGCCGACTGCGAGCCCGAGGGCCAGGGGGAGCGCCATCGCGACAGCGGCGCGGACCACGGCCGGCCAGTTGACGGGGGCCTGCTGCGGTTGGAGGTTCCGTACCAGCCAGTCGGGGGGTGTGAGGCCGATGGGGAACTCACGGGGCATGGCCCATTATGGCCACGCCGGTCAGGTGTGCCCGAGCCGACGACGGTCGACGCGGGCCAGGAGCCCGGACAGCGCTCTGTCGAACTCCTCGGGGCGTTCCAGGTTGGGCATGTGGGCCGCCGAGTCGATCACGTGGAGGGTCGCGTCGGGGAGAGCCGCGTGCATGGCCCGGGCGTCGGAGACCGGCGTGTACGTGTCGTCCGCGCCGACGACGACCAGGGCCGGGACGGTGACGCGGGTCAGCAGCTCGCGGTAGTCGGGGCGCTCGGCGCGCCCGCGCAGGGCCGCGGCGGCACCCTCGGGCGGGGTGCCGGTCATCATGCGGTGGACGTGGGCCTTGACCTCGGCGGACGCGTACGGGGCGACCATCTTCTCCAGGACCTCGTCGGCGTAGCCGCGCATGCCCTCGCGCAGGAGGCGGTCCGCCATGGCGTTGCGGGCGCGCCTGCCCTCAGGGGTCTCCGCCGCGGGGAAGGTGTCCGCCAGGACCAGGCCCCGGATGCGGTCCGGTCCCCACTGGCGGTAGCACTCCATCGCGATCTGGCCGCCCATCGACAGGCCGGCCAGCACGCAGGACTCCACCTTCAGCTCGTCCAGCAGCGCCCCGATGTCCTGCGCGAACTCCGACAGGAGCGTGCTGCCCGGGGTCACCGGCGATGCGCCGTAGCCGCGCAGGTCGGGGGCGACGACCCGGCGGGCGGGGGCGAACGCCTCGATCTGCGGGGCCCACATCGTGCGGTCGAAGGGATGGCCGTGGACGAGAACAAGCGGAACCAAGGAGGAATCGGTGCCTTTGTCCTCGTATGCAAGGAAGGGTGCCATGTGCTCGACCCTAGGCCGCCCCAACTCCTCGGTGCAATAAGATCTTTGCCCTCGGTGCAATCCGACAGGGGGACTTGTGGACGACTACGTGCGGCTCGCCGACCGCATCGCCGACGACATCGCCGCCGGCCGGCTCCGGCCGGGGCAACGGCTGCCCCCGCAGCGGGCGTTCGCACGACGGCGCGGGATCGCCCCGTCGACCGCGGGGCGGGTGTACGGCGAACTGGTGCGCCGGGGACTGGTCGTGGGCGAGGTCGGGCGTGGCACCTTCGTCCGCGCCGCCCCGCCCGCACCGGGCGGACGGGCCCTCGCCGAGCCCGCGACCACCGCGCCCGTCAACCTGGAGCTCAACTACCCGTCCGCGCCCGGCCAGTCCGAACTTCTCACCCCCGCCCTCACCCCTCTCCTCCGCCCGGACGCCCTGACGGAAGCCCTCCGTCCGGCTGCCGCCACCGGCAACGCCGCCGCCCGCGAAGCGGCCGCCGCTCTCCTCGGCTGCCCCGACCCCGCCCGGCTGCTCTTCACCGGCAACGCCCGCCAGTCGATCGCCGCCGCCCTCGCCTCCCTGGTCCGGCCGGGCGGCCGCGTCGGCGTCGAGGCGCTGACGTACCCGCTGGTGAAGGAGATCGCCGCCCGGCTCGGCCTCACCCTCGTCCCGCTCGCCACGGACGACGACGGGCTGCGCCCGGACGCGCTGGCCGCCGCCCACCACAGCGCACCCCTGTCCGCCCTCTACGTCCAGCCGACGCTGCACAACCCGACCTCGGTCACCATGAGCGACCAGAGGAGACGCCAACTCGCCCGCACCGCCGCCGACCTGGAGATACCGATCGTCGAGGACCGCATCTGGTCCTTCCTGCGCCCCGAGCCACCCCTGTCCGTCCACGCCCCCCGTCTCACCCACGTCGTCGACGGTCTCTCCAAGCGGGTCGCCCCCGGGCTCACCGTCGGCTTCCTCGTCGTGCCGCCGGACCGGGTGGACGCGGTGGCGGGCGCCATCCGCTCCGGCGGGTGGAGTGCGGGGCGGTTCGCGCTGGAGGCGGCCGTGCGGTGGATCGGGGACGGGACCGTCGAGCGGCTGGTCGCGGCGAAACGCGCGGACGCCGAACGGCGGCAGCACCTCGTACGCCGGCACCTGCGGGACTTCGCCGTACGCACCGACCCGCACGCCTACTACGCCTGGTGGGAGCTGCCCCCGCCGTGGCGGGCGGACACCTTCACCGCGGCTGCCGCGGCACAAGGCGTCGCCGTCACCCCGGGCCCCGCCTTCGCCGTCGACCCCGGCCGTACGCCGGACGCCGTCAGGCTCGGGCTCGCCTCGGCGGCTGAGCCGGAGCTCGACCGGGCGCTGCGGACGCTCGCCGGCGTTGCCGCACGGGGCCGTCCCGGCCGGTGAGCCAGGCGCCGAGGGCCACCGTCAGGCCCAGCGCGAGCAGCAGCCAGGAGACCGTGCGCAGGGTCCCGGTGAGCGCGTCGTAGACCGCCCCCGCGGCCGGCCGGGAGACCTCGGCGGGCAGGCCGGCCAGCGTGATGTGCCGGCCGATCGCGACGGCCACGCCGAGCAGCGCGCCGCCGAGGGCCGTGCCGAGGCCGGTCGCGGTGACCGCGCGGCGGCGACAGGTCGCGAGGGCGATACCGGCGACGGCGAACACGACCGCGCCGACCGGCAGCCAGAGGGCGGCGACTTCCAGCACGTGGTAACCCTTCCGGAGCCCGTCCAGCTCCTTTGCCGGGAGGATGGCGACCTGGGTGTGCCGGACCGGGATGTGGCGGGCCAGCAGCACGTTGTCGGCGGCGAGTTCGTGTTTGATCCGGGTCGTGACGGGCGCCAGGTCGACCGTGACCGCGCCGGTGCGGCCGTCGTCCTCGCGCAGGGCGCGGAGCACGGCGGTGTGGGTGGCCCGCATCGCCGCGTCCCAGCCGGCCCGGAAGGCCTCGGTCTGGGTGAACGAGCGCACCGCGTCCTGCACGAACGGCCCCATGGCGCCCGCCTGCGCGCCCACACCGACCTCGTGCAGCACCTCGTCCCCGACGGTGTCCGCGACCGCTTCCCGGACCGCCGGATCGGTGGCCAGTGGCGCCATCGTGCGGGCGTAGCGGCCGGTGTCGGCCAGCCCGTACGCAGCCCAGGCCGCCAGCGCCGCGCACGGGACCACCAGGCAGCACAACGCGATCAGCGCCGCCGACAGGGCGCTGCGGAGGCGGAGGAAACGTACGGACCGGGACGACACCCTTTCAGGCAACGGCCTGGGCGCGGGCGGGGCGAGCGGGGCAACTGCAATCGGGTGCATCTCCGACCCCTTCGCGGAGCTGGGGATTCCGCTCTCCGGTGGAGGGCTCACCCGAACGGGTGTTTCCTGGTGGTGGGGAACACTTCCGGAACCTCTCCGGGCGGCTGGGTCTGGCTCCGCGCCGTCCGGTGAGTGGAGGGATGAGGGAGAAGCGTGGACCCCGGCCACCGTGCCGGGGTCCACGCGTCATGTCCGGGGTGCCGTCAGGAGACGTCCGGGGCTCCGTTCAGGAGACCCGGTGGCCCTCGGCGTCCTCACGCGTGTAGTAGCGGTAGAACAGGATGACGAACACGGTCGCCGCGACCGCCAGCGCCATCCCCGTCGAGCGCAGCACGGTCGCGCCGGTCTGGCTGTACAGGAAGCCGAACGCGATACCGGCGAAGGACGTCCACGCCAGCGCGTGCACTTCCCGCTTCATACGCGGCCCCAGTTGGAGCAGCGCGAAGTACACCACGGCGAACACGAGCGCGGCGACGAAACCGAGCAGCAGGTTCCAGCCGGTGATGGGTCCGCCGTCGCGCTGGTTGGCCGCGGCCCAGTAGCCGTAGACGAGCCCGAGCACGACGGGCACGGCCCATTTGGTGGTCCTGTGGGTGCGCGCGCTGAAGATGTCGGGTGTACCGGCGGCTTGGGTCGTGACGCCGGACGCGGGTGCCGCATGAGCCATGAGAGCACTCCTCTCTCCTCGCCCCGCCTTCCAGGGCACACCTCGGGCCGACCCCTGGCAAGTCGGCCGGTCGACGCGGCTGGGAGGGGATGCGAGGGGCGCGGGGCCGTGTTTCGCTGGGGCCCATGGACCCCGTGAGCGTGGTCGGCGGCGGGGGTGAGCGGCTGCTCGACCGGTATCCCCGGGCCCGGCGCCGAGATGTGCTGCACCGGCAGCAGATGCTACGAGTGCGGGGACGCAGCGTTGCCTGGGTGCCGCCGCTGCTGCTGCTCGCCGGGATCGCGGTGGTCGACTACATCAGCGAGGAGTTCCGGATCATTTCCTGGAGTGTGCTGGTGCCCGGGATCGCCGCCGCGATCTGCGGGGTGTGGACCACGGCGATGTTCGGGGCGCTGGCGCTCGTGACGTACCTCGTCCTGGACAGCGCCTGGCCGGACGAGTTCCTGGCCGGGCTGCCCGACTTCATCCTGGTCGCGATCGGCGGTGTGCTGGCCGTGCTGGCGTGTGCGGTGCGGGTGCGCGGGGAGGCGCACATGGGGCGGATGCGGGACATCGCCGAGACGACCCGGCGGACCGTGCTGCGTCCGCTGCCGGTGCCGTGGGGCGGGCTCGACCATGCGGCGGTGTATCTCGCCGCGGACGTCGACGCGCGGGTCGGGGGCGACTTCTACGACATCCAGCCCGGGCTCCACGGCACGCGGGTCCTGGTCGGGGACGTGCAGGGCAAAGGGCTGGGGGCGGTGGAGGCGGCGGCGGCGCTGCTCGGCACGTTCCGGGAGGCCGGGTATCACGAGCGGGAGCTGCGGACGGTCGCCGAGCGGCTGGAGGTGCGGATGCGACGGCATCGGGAGCACATGTCCGCGCTGGGGCGCACGGACGGGGACCGGTTCGCCACGGCGGTGCTGCTGGGGTTTCCGGCGGAGGTGGGGGATGCGGTGGATGTCATGAACTTCGGGCATGAGCCGCCGTTGGTTGCCGGGCCGGGTGGGGTGCGGGTGCTGCCGGTGGGGGACGGGTTGCCGCTGGGGCTCGGTGAGCTCGTGTCGTCGGGGGCGCCGGGAAGGTCGGGGGCGTCTGGTGCGTCGGATGGCGACTTGCTGCCCTCCGTGCGGCGGTTTCCGCTGGCGGGCGGGGAGACATTGCTGGTGACGACGGACGGGGTGACGGAGGCTCGGAACGCCGGCGGGGAGTTCTATCCGCTGGCCGAGGAGGTGACACGGATGCTTGCGGCGGACGCGCGGGGGGTTCGGCCGCGGAGGTTGGTGGTGTTCGTGCGGGACGGCGTGCTGCGGCACAGCGGTGGGCATCTGGCGGACGACACGACGGTGTTTGCGGTGCGGCGGCTGTAGGGGAAGCGCTTGTTCGCCGTTCCGGCGCCGCACTACCTTGCCGATGTGGATCTCTTCTCCCGCTCGTGGACAGCGTTGCGCGCGGCGGTCGCCGGGCTCGCGGACGAGGACTTCGCACGGCCGTCCGGCTGTACCGGCTGGCTCGTACGGGACCTGGTGTGCCACCTGATCATCGACGCGCAGGACGTCCTGATCACCCTCGTGACCCCCGCCGAAACGGAACCGACCCGCGACGCTGTGACCTACTGGGAGGTTGCCGAAACGCCGCCGACCGGTGACGACCCGCTCGACGCGCTGATCGTCCGGCTGGCCGCGGCGTACGAGGAGCTGTGGCTGCTGAAGTTCCACCTCGACGACGTCGGCTCCGCCGCCGGGCGGGCCGCCGAGCTCGCCGACCCGGAGCTGCGGGTCGGCACCCGCGACGTGGTCCTCACCGCGGGCGACTACCTCTCCGCGTACGTCCTGGAGTGGACGCTGCACCACCTCGACCTGGTCGCGCACCTTTCGCATGTGGCGGGACCCTCCGTGGAGGGGCTGGCTCGGTCGCGCGCGATGCTGGAGAAGATCGCCGGGGGCCCGTTCCCCGTGTCGTTCTCCGATGAGGATGCGTTGCTGGTCGGTACGGGGCGGCGTGCGCCGAGTGAGGCGGAGGAGGCGGAGCTGGGTGAGCTGGCTGTCAGGATCCCGCTCGTCCTTGGGTGAGTGTCTGGCTGACCGGCGTTGGAGCCGGCGCGGGGTGGGGCGCGCAGCCCGGCGCCGGCGGGGTGCCGCCGGCGGCCTCGTGCATGCCCGAGCTCAGTCCGGCAGCGCCTTCTTCAGCGCCTCGTCCAGGCTCGTCGCCAGCGCCGTGTCGCTCGGCGGGTTGTCGCCGAACAGCGCGCCCAGCTGCGCGGTGAACGTCTGTGTGAACGCTCCGTACAGCGCGGTGCGCGGCCGCTGTACGGCGCTCTGCAGGGCCGGGAGCAGGATGCGGCGGGCATAGGCGGGGCGGCCGGCCGGGTCGCGGGGCATGCGGTCGGCGCTCTCGCCGGACGGGGAGACAGACGTGGGTGCGGCGGTGCACCGTACGGCGTCGTCCGTGTACGCCGACTCCCGTGTCGCCGCGAACCCCGCGTCCAGCAGGCAGCGTTCGCTTTCCTTGCCGGTGAGGAACCTGATCAGCTCGACCGCCTTCGCCGACCGCTGCGAGGCCGCGGTCACCGCGAGGTTCTGGCCGCCGAGCACCGCCCGGTCGGGCAGCGGGGCCACCCCGAGCTGCTCGTCGGTGAACGACTGGTGCAGGGTGCGGTACGCGTACGGCCAGTGCCGCAGGAACGTGGTGCGGCCGTCGGCGAAGTCGCCGAGCGTCGCCGCCTCGTCGGAGTGGACGGCGTCCTGGAGCAGGTACGGCGTCTGGGTGCGCAGGCGCAGCTCCCCGATGCCCTGCGTCAGCTGGGCGACGGTGGCGTTGTAGTGGCCGTCGTCGTCGGTGAGCGTGAGGTCCGGCACGGCGGACGCGAAAGCCTCGACGGCGTTGACGGTCCGGCCCTCGTACGCGGCGAGCTGGGTGGTCCAGCCCTTCTCGTAGCCCTCGGGCGGATGCTCGTCCAGGGTGTCGACCAGCTCCTCCAGCTCCCGCCAGTCCAGGCCGCCACTCAGGTCGGTGCGCTGTACGCCGCCGTCCTTGAGGTGGTCGCGGCGGTAGTAGAGCAGTCCGACGTCGCTGTTGAACGGGGCCGCGTACACCTTGTCGTCCCAGCGGGCGGTGCCGGCGACGGACTCGATGACGTCGGGGTCGATCACCTTGTCGGGCAGCGGGCGGACCAGGCCGGCGGCGGCGAACTCCGGCACCCAGGTCACGTCGAGGTTGACCACGTCGTAGGTGGCGCTGCCGGACTGGAGGGCGCCGAGGAGCTGGCTGCGCTGTTCGTCGGCGCTGCCGGGGAGTTCCACCAGGCGGGCGCGGAAGCCGGTGTTGTCCTGCTCCTGCTGCCGGTTCCACACGTCGATCAGCTGCTGGCGGATGCCGTTCTTGCCGGTGACGTCCCGGCCGCTGGCCACCACGATGTCGCCGGGCACCTCGGGGGAGGGCGCGGCGTCGGTGCCGTTCCCGCCGCCGGTGCACGCGGCGAGCAGCAGGAGGGCCAGCAGGGCGGCGAGCCGTCGGGCCATCAGTCCTCCCCCGTTCCGGTGCGCGCGACCTCGTCGCTCAGGCCCGCGCCGAGTTCGTCGTCGGCGTCCAGACAGCGGCCGCCGCTCACGGCGGAGATCCGGGCGCCCGGCTCGCCCGCGGCGCAGCCGCCGCCGGCCAGCGACACCACGGCGATCGGCACCTTCGCCGACTCTGCTCTGTTCAGCAGGTCGTCGAGGCGGGCGCCGGTCAGCCGGTCGGCGTCCTCGTCGTCGGTGATGTGGACGATCAGCTGGGGACGGTCGTCGTCGGCGCCCCGCCCGGCCATGTCGTCGAGGGCGGCGAGCAGGGCGGCGTACGGGTCGGCCTCGGCGTCCCGTACCCGGGCCCGGCCGTCGATGGAGCGCTCGGCGTCCTTGCGGGTGTGGTGGCCGAAGGGCAGCAGGGTGTCGTACGGCGTGTTGCCGTCGGTGTCCGCCACCGCCCACACGCCGTACTCGTCCTGCTCGCCGAGTCCGCCCAGCGACTGCTTCAGCAGGCCGGGGCCGCCGCTGGCCCCCTTCCACAGCGACGCCATCGAACCGGAGCTGTCGAGCAGGAACAGGACGCGGCCCGGCCCGCGGGCGTCGCGGTACTTCCTCAGCGCCGTCTCCATCGCGTCCCGCCCCGCGGACTCGACGAGCGGGGAGGGAGCCCGCAGCACTCCCTCGGGGACCGTGCCGCCCGTGTCCAGCAGGGCGCGGTCACCGGTGGCAGCGGCGCGGAAACCGTGCTCGGCGAAGGCGGCGCGTCCGCCCTCCCCGGTGAACCACTCCCGGAAGTCGTCGGCCGCGGTGTCGCGCACGTCCCGGTCGAGGTCGGCGCCCTGCCAGCGGACCCGGACGAACACGGGCTCCAGGCCCGGTACGTCGCCGGGGTACTGGGCGAGCCGCGGAGTGCGGGTCGTACGGTCGCAGCCGACGCCGCTCTTCATCAGGAACTCCGGCACCAGGGCCGCGGTGCGGTTGTCCACGGCCTTGTCGTCCGGCAGCGCGCACAGCAGGTCGGCGGCCGTGCGGGCGGGCGGTCCCGCCGGGGCGATCTCCTGCTCGACGCGGCTCGGATCGGCACCGGGCGTGCCGTACAGGGCCGTCGTGGCGAGCAGCGCACTGTCCGCGAACTCCGGGTCGGGGCGGCGCACTTCGGCACGGTCGTCCCGCTCGCGCAGGGCGCCGATCATCTCGGAGAGCGTGGGTCCTGCCCGCTCGTCCAGGGAGAGGACGCCGAGCCGGCGGGGCACGGCCAGCACGATGGGGGAGTACGCGAACGCCCGGTTGTCCGGCTCCAGAAGGGCGAGCGCGTCCGTGTCCTGGCCGGTGGTGACCCGGGCGACGTCCGCCGGTGTGGCGGGGATCCAGATGTCCGGCTGCGGGCCGATGTCACGCTGCGGGTTGAGGTTCTCGCGCGGTTCGTGCCAGGCGCCGGAATCGCGGCGCAGCGCGGTGACCGCGTCGGCGGAGCCCGCGCTGTAGACGGTGATGCCGCTGCGCCGGCAGCCGTCGCCGGTGGTGTTCGCGTCCGACGTCAGATACGCGTCGGCCGCGGCACCGACGGTCGCCTCCAGGTCCGGGTCGGTCAGGACGCGTAACTCGAGGGGCGGCGCACAGTCGCCGGGTCCGCCGACCAGACCGAGGAGGCGGTACGAGCCGAGGCCCAGGGCGGCGAGGGCGGCCAGGACGCCGAGCCAGACACGGGCCCGCCGGGCCAGGCCGCGCGCGCGGCGCCGACCCGGGCGCACCGGGATGCGGGCCGGCCGGGGCCACCGCAGGCGGACGGCCCGGGCGGGGAGCAGCCGCAGCAGCAGGGGTCGCTGCGAACCGTGCTCCCCGTCGTCACCGGCCCGCCAGGCCGCCCAGACGCTCCAGGCCCCCTGATCGACCCCGTCCCCGCGGGCCGACAGCAGCACGTCCTCCTCGGGTTCCGCCCGGCTCTGCGGGGTCCACGGCTCGCCGCGCAGCGTCTCGTGGCGGCCCGCGGCCATCCGGGCCCGGAGCGCGTCCGAGACCTGACGGAAACCCAACTCGCCCTTTCTGCCCAGGAGTTGCAGCAGCTCCCCGGTGAACGGCGTGGGCGTGACCGCGTCGCCCGCGTCGATACGGTGGTTGGCCTGCACGCTCATCAGCAGCAGCACACGGCGTTTGTCCCGGAAGGTCTCCCAGATCCAGGCCGCGTTGCCCGCGAAGCAGCAGTCGAGGATCACCACGATCCGCTCGGCCGGGCTGCTGGCGAGCCAGGTCAGCATGGTCGTGAACATCTCCGCGCCGGGGAAGACGGCATGCCCGCCCGGGATCACGCTCGCGTTGCGCATCTGCAGGAACAGCTCGTCGCCCGCGCTGGGAATCGCGCCGTGCCCGGCGAAGTACAGCAGGAGCAGCCCCTCGGCCTCCTCGGCGGCCGTACGCAGTTCACGCTCGAAGTCGTCCAGGGACGGCGACCGGGCGACGGTGATCTGGTGCTCGCCGAAGACCCCGCCCCGGGACAGCACCTCGCGCAGCCGGTTCAGGTTCTCCTCGACGGCCGGCAGATCACCCGGCACACCGTGCGGCGGCTCCGTGAAGTCGTACGTGGAGACACCCACCAGCAGTGCCCGGTTCACCCGCCCGCGCGGATCGAAACGGGTCACCGGCCTACCCGTCGAGGTCCACGGGGTCCACGCTGGCCTCGGGCGGATCACCGTCCTCGACCTCGCGGCGGTTCTCCCGCCACGCCTCCACGGCATGCGCGACCTGCACCACCAACTGGTTCAGCGCGACCGATGCGGATCCCCCGATCATCGCCACGATGATCTCCATGGCGATGCCCATCGGGGCCCCGGACTCGTCCGTACGGCGCCGCTCATGGATCCGGAGCTCGCCCGCCCGCACCTTCTCGTCGAGCCGTTGCTCCCGTTCCAGCCACTTGCGCAGCGCGCCGACATCGCTCTCGGTCGCGGTCTCGTCCAAGCGGACCCGGATGACTCGGTCGGCCACTCCATCCCCCTCAGCCATAACTCACCATCATGGCACCGTGGTTGCGAACCGGGGAGGGTCCGGACGGCGGCTTCCGCAGGCAGTTCGCGCGGGCGCTCAGTGCTGTGCCTGCGGCTGAAGCCGCCGCAGCTGCTGCTGTACGTGGTCCAGGGCGCCGGCCCGCCGGCCGGGCACCCGGCCGCGCAACTGAGCCAGCGCCGCGCCGAGTTCACGGGCCCGCGCCGGATCACGGACCTCGCCCCACTGGTGGTGGGCCCGGTCCACGGCCGCCTCCACGGCGGGCGCGTCCTCGGCCTGTCCGGCGGCCAGCCGCGCGGCGGCCACCTCGAGCCATGTACGGCAACTGCGGGCTGCGTCCCCCGCCAGCATCGCCAGATCCGCCCGCACCTCCGTCCAGTGCAGCGCCTCCTCGGAGGCGGCACCGTGTGCCCGTACGGCCGCCTGCTCCCACCGCGCGGCCAGCCCGTCCGCATCCGCGTGCCGGCCGGCCCGGACCGCGGCGGAGACGGCGGCGTGCGGATCGCTCACGGCCGGCGGCTGCGCGGCCAGCACGATGCCGACGTCCTCACCGGTGATCCGGCTCAGTGCCTGCTGGTGCAGCTGGTCCAGCGGCGGCCGGTGCCCGCTGCGCAGGATCGTCGCGACGGCCTTCATGTACGAGGGTCCGCCCAGCGACCGCCGGTGCGGCGGGGGCGCGATCCTGCCGTACACGGCGCTCTCCCGCCCACAGTCCAGCGGCACCGAGCGCAACAGCTCCCAGCTCTCCGCGTCCGCGTGCAGATCGAGGAACAGCGTCGTCGTCCCCGGCGCCCGCAGCCGCAGCTCCTCCCGGAACCAGTGCCAGGGAAACCCCGTGTACCGCACGGTGGCCGGCGTCGTACGCGCCAACGCCAGATGCGGCAACCGCTGCCGCCGGTCCAGCTGGATCTGCCCGGTCACGTACACGGTCAACGGCCCCGGCGCCGCCGCGGCCGCCCGCAACCGCGTCAGCACGGCCTGCGGCTCCAACGGGTCGGCCAGCTCGACGACGTTCGCGGTCTCCGCACCCGCCAGCACACCCGGCGCCACAGCCGCCAGCACAGGAAGCACCCCCGCCGCGTCCACCAGCCGCCCCTTGCCCACAGGCGAACCGGCCACCAACAACACGGTCCCCGGCATGGTCCCTCCCAGTCGATCAGTACCCAGCACGGTAACCGCTGTCGCTGACCGCAACCATGCCGTCCGTCCGCAGGCACTCGCCCACCCCTCGGGCTTTCGCCGCCTTCGTACGCACCCTCGGCTAACGCTTCTCGTAAGGATTCGCCGGCTCCTCCACCGTCCGCACGCTGCCCGCGTCGAGGACGGGCGGCCACGCCGTGTCCGTGCCCAGGGTGCCCTCGGGGTACCACGTACCGGTCACCGTCACCCATGTGTCCGTCGCCGGCGCTTCCGCGCCCCGCACCTCGACCTTGCCGGTCGTCGCGTCGGCGGCGCAGCAGGACACCAGGAGCCGTGTGACGTACCACGTGCCGTCGTCGTCCCGCGTGACGAAGCCGGTCAGGCGGACCGTACGGCCCTTCAGTGACCGCTCGCTGTCATAGACCGCCCGGGAGCCGAACTCGGCGAGCGTGAGGTCGAGCACCCTCTTGGAGGGCAGTGCCGGGAACGTCCCACCCCCTGGGCCGCCCGCTCCGCCGCCTCCCTCTGCGCGCTGTACGAGCCCAGGGCGGGCGGCGGGAAGAGCAGCAGGGCGAGGGCGGGCAGGGTCAGGAGCCAGGCGACGCGCGGACCGGCGGGGCCGTGCTGGTGCCCGTGGCCGTCGTCATCGTCGTACTCCTCGTGCCGCCTGAGCAGTACCGCCGACACCACACCCAGCAGCACCAGCGCCACCCCCGACACGATCAGGTACGGCCGCAGCCCCGCCTGCACGTACCGCAGGTACAGCTCGCTGAACGCCGAGATGCGCAGCACCGCCCCGCCGGTCAGCAGGAGCAGCACCGCCGGTCCGTAGCGCCTCACAGCAGCCACCACCCGACCAGCACACTGGACGCCACCGCCACCACCCATGTCGCCGAGGCGAACCGCACCGCGAAGGCCCGCCCGAACGTGCCCGTCTGCAACGCGATGAGCTTGAGGTCGACCATCGGGCCGACCACCATGAACGCCAGCCGCGCGGTCGGCGAGAAACCGGACAGGGACGCCGCGACGAACGCGTCCGCCTCGCTGCACACGCACAGCACGGCCGCCAGGACCGCCAGCAGCAGGACCGACAGCCACGCGGAGCCGGTGAACACGTCGAGGACCGCGCGCGGTACGGCGATGTTGAAGGTCGCCGCGGCTGCCGCGCCGAGGACCAGGAAGCCGCCCGCGTGCAGGAAGTCGTGCTGGAGGCCGCTCGCGAACCCCCGCAGGCCGGTCGCCGGCGGTCTGCCGGCTCCCGGCAGCCGCAGCCACCGCTCCTTGCCGAAGCGGGCCCACAGCCAGCCCATGACCACCGCCGCCGCCAGTGAGGCGACCAGCCGGGCCGCCACCATCTCCGGCTGCCCCGGGAACGCGATCGACGTCGCCACCAGCACCACCGGGTTGATCGCGGGCGCGGACAGCAGAAACGCCAGGGCCGCCGCCGGGGCCACTCCCCGGCGCATCAGGCTGCCCGCCACCGGTACGGACGCGCACTCACAGCCGGGCAGCACCACCCCCGCCGCGCCCGCCACCGGCACGGCCAGCGCCTGGTTGCGAGGGAGCAGCCGGCTGAACACCCGCTCGGGCACGAACGCGCCGATCGCCGCCGACACCACCGTGCCCAGCAGCAGAAACGGCACGCCCTGCACCGCGATCGCCGTGAACACCGTCCACCAGGCCGCCACCGGCGGCGTGTACAGGTCCAGCGCGAGGAGTGGGCCGAGCACCGAGGCGACCGTCGCGATGGCGATCAGGGCCGCGCCGCCGACGACCGCGTGGACGAGCGCGCGCACGCCGAGGCGCAGGCCGTCGGCCAGTGTCCGTTGGTTTTCCACGCGCCTCGCCCCGCTGCTCGACTCCGGGGGCAGGCTAACCGGCGGCGCTGTGCGCCGGCCCGGCTTCGTCAAAGAGGCGGCTGTGCGGGGGCGGGCCCGAGGGTGGTGGTGCCGGGGGCCGTACGGTGGCCCAGCCCCGTGCGGTACGCGTCCAGAGCCGCCTCCACCCGGCCGGTGCGGCGCAGCAGATCGCCCAGCAGCCGGCACAGGTCGGCCAGGTCACCGGCGGCGCCCGCGCGTTCCAGCAGGCTGAGGGCGCGTACGTAGTGCTCCTCGGCCGCGTCCGTGTCGTGGGCGTCCTCGGCGATCCGGCCGAGCAGGCGGTGCGCGGCGGCGGCGTGCACGGCGCCGCGCTCGGAGGAGAGGTCGCCGAGGACGTCGTTCAGCAGGGCGGCGGCCTCGTCGGACTTGCCGCGCCGGTGCAGTACGTCGGCGAGTTCGACGGCGACCTGGCTGCTGTAGAGGGCGGCGCGCTTGGCGGACAGCATCGTCTGGGCGGCCCGCAGCTCCTCCTCGGCGCGCTCCAGCCGGCCGTTCTGGGCGTAGACGTAGCCGCGCATCCAGTGGCAGTTGGCGAGTTCCGTACGGATCTGGAGCTGGCGGTACATGTCGGCGGCCTTGGCCAGCGAGGCGTCGGCCTCGGCGAGCCGGCCCTCGGCGACCAGGGTGCGGGCGACCTGGCGGTGCATCCGGGCGACCAGCGCGGGGTCGCCCGCCTGTGGCGCGAGGGCGAGCGCGAACTCGGCGGCCTGCGCGGCGCGCGCGTGGGCGCCCATGTCCATGTACGGGCCTATGACCCCGGCGTAGAGCAGAAGCAGCGCGTCCGGATCGTGCAGTCCACCGCGGTTCAGCTCATCGAGAGTCGACTCCAGGAGATAGACGGCGTAACGGAGCTCTCCGGCCAGGTAGTGGGAAACCGCCCGGCCGCGGATCGCCGGCACCCGGGCCGGGAGCGGAGCGTCGGCTTCGGCGAGGGACTTCTCGGCGCGCTCGAAGTGGCGGCGGGCGGCGATCAGATCGCCGGTGTCCAAGCCGCACTCGCCGAGCCCCAGCAACGCGGTGGCCTGCTCCTCCACCAGCCCGTACCGCTCCGCCTCCACGAGCAGCGCGGCGTACTGCTCGGCCGCCTCCTCCGCGGCCCCCGTGGCGAGGGTGCGCTGCGCCTCGGTCAGCCGCAGCCGCAGATCGGTGGCGAGCCGGGCCGGGCGTCCGGTGGCCAGCTCGTCGAAGGCGACACCGAGCCGGTCGGCGAGATGCCGCAGCGCCTCGTCGGAGGGACGGACCCGGCCAGCCTCGAGGGTGGAGATGTATGCCGGGGTGTAGGCAGGCTCGGCCAACTGCCTCTGCGTCAGCCCGCGTTCATGCCGCAGCTGCTGCACTCTGCGCCCGATGGTCTCGGGGTCGTCCCGGTTCGCCATGCGTTTCATCATGCCAGTAAGCCGACTTACACAAGTAGTTGTTCAACTCTCCATGCCCCTCTTCCGATCGAGGGCCTCAACCCCCTAGGTTATGAATGAGATTAAGGCCGCTTAATCCGTCGCTGTCGTTGCGAGGTTCCCGTGCCCGGACCCACATCCGCCCCCCACGGACGCCCTTCCTCCCGTTACGCCAGGGCAGCCGTCGCAGCCGTCATCGCGGCCGCGGCGCTGATCACCGCGGCGAACGCCGGGCCGGCCCGGGCGGCGGAATCGGCACCTGCGCAATCGGTCGGGGACAGTCGGCACGGTTAGCGGCTGCGCATGTCCTTCGCACCGTAGGCGCCTGTGTCCCTCAACGCGGTAGCGCGGCAGCGCACCGGTCTCGCTCTGGGGCCGGGAAGCGTCGGTTTCGGACGGGCTCGTGCGGGTAGTCGGGCCTCGCTTCCGGGCGGGTGATGGTGGGGCCCGCCGCGGCGTCGGAGGAGGGAGTCACCGTGCGGCCCAGGGACGAACCGGAGCCGGCGTGGGCCGCCGACGCGATCGCCGACGGGGTCCGGGGCGACGATCCCGGAGAGATCCCGGGAAGGGTGTGCCGTGTCGCGGTCCGGCTGCTGCCCGTGACCTGCGCGGGCGTGTCGCTGTGCAGCGACGGCATGCCCGTGCCGCTCAGCGCCAGCGACGCGCGGGCCGCCTACCTGATGGAGGTCCAGGCCACCCTCGGCGAGGGCCCCTGCCTGCATGCCGCCCGCACCGGCGCCCCTGTCATCGCCGCCGACCTGGCGGGCCGGGACGCCGACCGCTGGCCGGTGTTCGCCCAGCAGGCGACCGCGGCCGGCGTACGGGCCGTGTACGCACTGCCGCTCGGCGACGACTCGGGGTGTGTGGGCACGCTCGACCTCTACCGCGACAGCCCCGGTGGCCTCAGCACCCGCGAACTGCACACGGCGTATCTCATGGCCGGCGTCATGACGGTCGCCCTGATGACGGCCCTGCCGACCGGCGAGGAGAACGGCAGCCGGCGGGCGGACGGACCCTGGCTGAGCGAACTGGCCACCGAGCACGACGAGGTCTACCAGGCCGTCGGCATGATCATGGCCCAGCTCGGCGTCGGCTCCGACGAGGCACTGGCCCGACTGCGGGGGCATGCGTTCGCACGGGGCAGGACCGTTCTCGACGTGGCGCACGACGTGGTGACCCATCGTGAGCGGTTCGAGCGGGACTAGGCCGTTTCTTCTGGATGAGCGGACGGGCCGAGGCGGGCGCCTGCCGAGGCCGGCCCGGTCCGGCCCACTCCCACTGCAGCCGGCTGGGGCCGCTTCTGGGTCCCAGCCGGTTACTCCGCCGCCACGATGCGCTCCACTGCGGCCGTCACCAGTTGTTCACGCTCTGCCTCCGTGAAGACGTCCGGCAGGGTGAGCTGCTCAACGATCAGCCAGTTCAGAGCCAGGATGAGCAGCTTGACGGCCATGGCGTCGCCGGGGAGGCCGGAGGCCTCGTGATAGGCGACGTTGGCGTCGACGTCGGCCCGGACTCGCTCGGTGAGGACCTTGCGCAGTTCGGGGCGGCGGGTGGCCTCAAGGCGGAGTTCCAGCAGCGCGAGGTAACCGGTGCGGAAGGAGGCGATGCGGCCGACGAGTTCGCGCATCAGCTCGGCGTAGGTCTCCCGGTCGCGGCCGGCCGCCCGCTGGCGGGCGATCGTGGCCTCGTCGGGCTGGAGTCGCTCGTAAACCCGGGCGCCGGCCTGGGTGAAGAGGTCGTCGCGGCTGGCGAAGTAGTTGGACGCCGTGCCGGTGGGTACGGCGGCCTCGGTATCCACGGCTCGGAAGGTCAGGCCGCGTGCGCCTTCTCGGGCCAGCACCTCGATCGCCGCGTCAACGAGGGCCGCGCGCCGCTGGTCGTTCCGCCTCACCATTGACACCACTCCAGATGTAGTACTACGTTCAAACCACTTCAAGTAGAGTACTACGTGTTGGGGGATCACTGTGCGAAAGCTCGTGTACTACATCGGGGTCTCGCTCGACGGCCGCATCGCCGGCCCCGGCGGCGAGTTCGACTTCTTTCCGCAGGGCGACGAGCAGCAGGCCGCCGCCTACTCGACCTGGATGAACGCGCTGTACCCGGACACCCTCCCGACCGCTTACCGCGCGGCCGTAGGCGTCGCCGATGCGCCCAACCGGCGTTTCGACACCGTGGTCATGGGTCTCGGCACCTACCGCCCCGCCCTCGACAACGGGATCACCAGCCCGTACGCACACCTGCGCCAGTACGTCGTGTCCAGCACCCTCAAGCCGGACACCGACGCAGCCGTCACCGTCGTGCCGAGCGACCCGCTCGCCCTCGTCCGTGAGCTCAAGGGCGAGGTGGGCGCCGGCCTGGACATCTGGCTCTGCGGGGGCGGCCGGCTCGCGGGCACCCTGCTGCCCGAGATCGACGAGCTGCTGATCAAGACCTATCCGGTCATTGCCGGTACCGGAATCCCGGTGGTCGACGGTGCCTTCGACCCCACCGTCTTCGACGTCGCCGAGCGCACGGCCTTCCCCAACGGTGTCACTCTCACCCGCCTCACCCGCCGCCGGTCCGTCGGCGATCCGGTCGGCGGGTGGCGGGATGACTGCCCGGATTCCACGACGGCGTAGGGGCGCACGGACCTCACACCAGTGCCCGGCCCTGCTTCCTGACCTCCGCGAGCCGTTCGGCGCCCAGTTCGGCCACCTCATGGGTGACCTCCATGTACACCTCCCCGAGGCCGCCGTGGGTGAGGGTGAACGCGTCCTCGCCCACCCGTACCGCGGCGACGTCCAGGGTGAGGGTGACGGGCTCGTAGTCGGTGTCGTCGGTGACGGTGATCCGCAGGCCCTGCCGCGCGTCCCCGGCCTCCGGAAGCTCCGCGTCGAAAACCTCCACCCTCCGCTCCACCCCGCCCGCGGTCGTCGCCGTGAACTCCCCGCACTTCTCCGGCAGCGTCTCCAGCCAGGCCAGCGTGCGGTCCACTTCCGCCGCGCGCTGAGTGGTCACCTGGTGGCGCAGCTGGGCCCCCTCGTCCCCGTCGTCCAGGGCGGTCACCGCGCGGGCCGGGGCGCCGAGCAGTTCGTCGGCGTAGAGCCCGTCGAGGAGACGCCCGCAGTCGCGCCGGTCGGCGGGAGCGGAGGCCTTGAGGAACGCGTCCCGCCAGGTCGCCGTGCCCTGCGTCGGCGCCCATGGCTCACCCAGGTCGGCCTCCGTGATCAGCGCGGACCGGGCCTGTGCCTCGGTGAGGGCGGGCACCCCGGTGGCGGACGGCGGCGTGGCGGAGGCGACGGGCGATGCGGAGACGGCGGCCTGCCGGGCCGCCCAGGGTTGCGCACCGGAGCAGCCGCCCACCGTCAGCAGCGCCCCCGCCGAAAGGGCGGAGGCGAGGAAGGCGCGGGCGGCCGGGGGTCGGGTCATCGAGGTGCCTCCAAGGGGCTTTCCGACAGTCGTATGTCCACGGCACCACCGGCTCCGGCCGGGCGCCAGCGGTGCCGGACCGTACGGGTGAGCGGCGCTGTGGGTGCACCGGAAAAGCACGCCTGACCGCGTGTGCACCGGCGTGCGCCCGTGTCGGCGGCGGCCGACCCTGGACAGGTGAGCTCGCACCGACCCGGAAGGTGAACGTCACCATGAAGACGCCCCCGATCGTTTCGCCGCAGGAGTGGGAGTCCGCGCGCCAGGAGCTGCTGGAGGAGGAGAAGAAGCTGACCCGCGCCCGTGACGCACTGGCCGCCAGGCGGCGCAGGATGCCGTGGCAGGCGGTGGAGAAGAAGTACGAGTTCGACGGACCCCAGGGCAGGGTGAGTCTGCTCGACCTGTTCGAGGGCCGCCGCCAGCTGATCGTCTACCGAGCCTTCTTCGAGCCCGGCGTATCCGGCTGGCCCGACCACGCTTGCGTCGGCTGCTCCATGCTGGCCGACCAAGTCGGCCACCTCGCCCATCTGAACGCCCGCGACACCACGCTCGCCTTCGTCTCCCGTGCATCGCAGCCTGAGATCGAGCGGGTGAAGGCGCGGATGGGCTGGGTGATGCCCTGGTACACGATCATCGACGATTTCGACATCGACTTCGGGGTGGACGAGTGGCACGGTACGAACGCCTTCATCCGCGAGGACGACCGGGTGTTCCGCACCTACTTCATCAACGCCCGCGGCGACGAGGCCATGGGGAGCCTCTGGAGCTACCTCGACATGACGGCACTCGGGCGGCAGGAGAACTGGGAGGACTCGCCCGAGGGCTATCCCCAGACCCCGCCGTACGAATGGTGGAACTGGCACGACGAATACGGGACGGCCGCCGAGCCGGCGCAGGAGTAGGTGGACACGACGCGCCGAGGCCCCCGAGGCCCGCAGGACTGAGCACTTCACGGAAGAGTTGGGGTACGCACCATCCGCGGCGCAGGTCCTGCCGGAGTGCGGGCGGCCGCACGCAGACGCCGGCCACGCCGGGTCAATCCCCACGGCTTGAGGATCGAGATCACCGTCATGAAGACGTAGGCGGACAGGGAGACGACCGGCCCGAACAGCACGTCGCCGGCGTCGGGCAGCGGGCCGCCCCCGGCAACGGCGGTGACCGCCGAGTTCACACCGGGGCGCAGCGCGAAGACCGTGGCGGTGGTCGTGGCCAGGGTCAGCCAGAACTTGGTGTACACCCATCGGTGCCGCGCCAGCCCCCACACCGTGCCCAGCGACAGGAGCAGGCCGCTGAGGAGGGTGAGGAACGCGACGGGGAGCAGCAGCCAGTCGGCGAAGAGCTTCATGGCCCGGACGGAGGCCTCCACGGTCACCGCGGACCCCGTGGTGGTCGCGGTGACCCCGAGCGCGAGCAGCCCGAGCGTGAGCCCGAGCCAGCTCGCGGAGGCAGCCACATGGACGACGAGGGAAGCCCGCCGTGCGGGCCGGTTCAGTTTCATGCCAACACCGTGCCGGGCGGGAGCGGCGACGACGTCTGACAGCGGGAGTAACCGCGCGTACTGGCCTCGGCGTACGGACGGCGGGCGGACGTACATCGGCGTGCGGACGCGCGGAGGAGAGCCGAGCGCCCACCGAAAATCCGTCGCGCGTATCGCCGAGCCCCCGTTACCGTCACCCCATGAAGCGCGCCCACCCGTCTCTCACGACGACGCCGGAGAGTGTCCCGGCGCGCTGACCACTGACGACGTAAAAGTCGAAGCCCCGGGGCGAGTGCCCCGGGGCTTCGTCGTCCCCTGGCGGTTCCTCGCCCCCCCCGAGCGAGGGAGAACCCCGTGCACGACCACCGCCGCCTCGGCCGTGATCTCGACCTGTTCGACACCGATCCCCTGATGGGCGCCGGGCTGCCGTACTGGCTGCCCGACGGAGCCGTCGTACGCCACACCCTGGAGGAGTACATCCACGAGGCCGAACGCGCCGCCGGCTACCGGCACGTGTACTCGCCCGTCCTCGGTAAACGGGAGCTGTACGAGATCTCCGGCCACTGGTCCCACTACAGCGACGACATGTTCCCGCCGATGGAACTGGGCGCCGAGGAGGTCGTCCTGCGCCCCAGCCTCTGCCCCCACCACGCCCTGATCTACCGCTCCCGCTCCCACAGTTACCGCGAACTCCCCCTCCGTCTAGCCGAGTTGGGCGGCATGTACCGCTCCGAGCTGTCCGGCGTGCTCGGCGGCCTCACCCGGGTCCGGGCGATCCACCTCAACGACGCGCACATCTTCTGCACCCTGGAGCAGGCCGTGGACGAGGCCCGCGCCGCCCTGGAGCTGATCCGCCGCGCCTACGCCGACCTGGGCATCCGCGCAGCCCGCCACCGCCTGTCCCTGCCCGCCGAGGGCGGCAAGTACGTGGCCGACCCGGCCCTGTGGCGCCGGGCGACCGCCCTGCTCGAGGAGGCCCTCGACGCCTCCGGCCTCCCCTACGAGTCCGCGCCGGGCGAGGCGGCCTTCTACGGCCCGAAGATCGACGTACAGATCGCGGACCCGGCCGGCCGTGAGACCACCCTCTCCACCGTGCAGATCGACTTCCACCAGCCCGCCCGCTTCGACCTGCACTACACCGGCCCCGACGGCGCGAAACACCGGCCGGTCATGGTCCACCGCAGCATCATCGGCAGCGTGGAAAGGGCGGTCGCGCACCTCATCGAGCAGCACGGCGGCGCGTTCCCGCCCTGGCTGGCGCCGGTGCAGCTGGCGATCCTGCCGGTGTCCGAGGCGCAGGAGGAACGAGCCGCGTCCGTCCTGAACCAGGCCACCGCGCAGGGCGTCCGCGCGGAGCTGCACGGTCCGGGGGAGGGCAGCCTGGGGGCCCGGATCCGGGCGGCGCGGCTGGTGCCGTACCAGGCGGTGATCGGGGCGCGGGAGGCCGACGGTGACCTGGTGGCGGTACGGCTGCGGGACGGCCGCCGGCCAGCGGCGGTACCCGCCGCTGAGCTGCTGCGGCTGATCGCCGCCCGCGTCCGGGACCGGCGCTCCGAGCTGTGGGAATCCGCGTAGGGTCACTGCCGTAGGGCGACAAGGCCCGGGCGAGAGGAGTCTGGACGTGACCGGTCAGCCCATCCCGGTGATCATCGACTGCGACACCGGCGTCGACGACGCCCTGGCCCTGCTGTTCGCCGTACGGCACCCGGGTCTGGACCTGCGCGCGGTCACCTGTGTCGCCGGGAACACCGACGTCGACGGCGTGGTCCGCAACACCCTCACCGTGCTGGAACAGGCCGGCGCCCCCGGCATCCCCGTCGCCCGGGGCGCCGAACGCCCGCTGATCGAGGCACCGCGCTCCGCCCGGCACGTCCACGGCCACGACGGCATGGGCGACCTCGGCCTGCCGGCCCCCACCCGCAGGCCGGTGGACGTCGACGCGGTGACCCTCCTGCGCCGGGAGATCCTCGCGTCCCCCCGCCCGGTCACCCTCATTCCCACCGCGCCCCTGACGAACATCGCCCTGCTCCTGCGCACCCACCCGGAGGTGACCCGCAACATCGAACGGATCGTCTTCATGGGCGGCGCGGTGACCACGGGGAACGCCACGCCGGTCGCCGAGTTCAACGTCTGGCACGACCCGGAGGCCGCGGCGGTCCTCCTCACCGCCGGCGTGCCGATCACGATGTACGGCCTGGACGTCTTCATGCGCGTGGTCGTCCCCGCCTCGGACGTACGGCGACTGCGCGCAAGCCCCGAACCGGGCGCCCGCCTCGGCGGTGAGCTGCTCGCCCACCGGGGGCCCGGCACCGAAGAGGACCCGGCGGGCGGCCTCGGCGACGCAGGCGCGGTGTGCGCGGTCGCCGACCCCGCCGGACTCACCACACAGCCGCTGCCGGTGGAGGTCTCCCTCGCCCCGGGCCCGACCCGAGGCCAGACCGTCGTCGACCGCCGCCCCCGCCCCGGCGAGTCCGAAATCCACGACGGCACACGCGAACAGCCCCTCGTCGACGTCGCGTTGGACGTCGACGAGGAGCGGTACGTGAAGCTTTGGCTGTCGGTGGTGGAGGGGTAGGGCGTGTCCGCCAGGTCACGCCCTACCCCTCCAACCGGCCGGGTCGGGTCGGCGGGTGGGCCAAGGGAACGTCAGGAGCGGGCAGCCCGCCGGCGACGCGTGGCGAGCACGATTCCCGCGCCGCCCGCCAGCAGTACCGCCGCGCCGATCGCGATCGGCATCGTGTTGCCGTCCGCGCCGGTCTCGGCGAGGTCCCCGCCGCCGCCCGCAGGGGAGGGCTCGCTCGCCGGAGCTGTCGTCGACTCCTCAGCGGACGGCGTCTCGGTCTCCACCGGCGTCGACTCCTCCGGCTCCGTCGCCTCCGGTGTCGTCTCAGCCGGAGCCGACGGTTCGGGAGACTCCGGCGTGGACGGAGGAGCAGTCGGCGTCGACGGCGGCTCCGTCTCGGTCGCCGTGCAGTCCTTCGTACCGCCGTTCCACGCCGCGATCAGCTTGTCCTTGATGACCGGGCGGTCCGGGCCCTTGGGCAGGTCGCCGTGCTCGAAGCCGTCGTTCACGTCGAAGACGCCGTCGTACTTCACCGCGCCGCGGTAGAGGTCGACCTGCGCGAAGCAGCCCGCGTCCGGGACCGCGATGTCGAGCGAGTCGGTCTGTCCCGGCTTCACGGTCACGGTGTCGAAGTCGACGAACACCTGCTCGCCGGAGGTCGCGAAGGTGGCGCCGTGGGCGAGGTACGAGGCGAGGGAGGCCGTGCAGGTGGTGGCGTCACCGGCGGTACGGACCTGGATGTGGACCTTGCCGTCGTCGCTGGGCCGCAGGCTCACGTCGTCGACCTTGACGGAGTCGTGGAAGTTCGTGCCGTCGAGCGAGAACTGGCAGCGGTCGGTCTCCGTGACCGTTCCCGCGCCCGTTCCGGGCTTGTACTGGCCGCCGGCCTCCCAGCCGTCGCCGCCGCCGGGCGAACCGGTGGCCCAGGCACCGGAGGCGGAGGCCGCGCAGAGGGCGAGCGACGCGGCGCCCGTCCCCAGCAGGCGGCGCATGGTGACACGTCTCGCTATGGACATGCGTATCCCATCATGTGTGTACATGGGTGTACACAGAGTGAGTGGTCGTCGTAGGAACACTGGGCTCATTGGTCACATGGGCCACAGTGTGAGCACATGGTGGGTCGACCGGCAGAACGCTGTCAACCTGCGGGAACGGAAGCGGAGTTCAACGGTCCTCCCGATCGTCCTCACTGATCCGTCACAGGGGGAATCCGTCGCTCCGCCGCGTGCCGATGTTCGCTTCTCCGGCCGACCGGACAGAGTCCTTCTGTTGCCCGCAAGCAGAGCCGCCCGCACAGCAGAGGAGACCGAGTGCCCACGCCCGACCTCTCCCCGAAGAACCCCGACTGGTGGCGCCAGGCCGTGATCTACCAGGTGTATCCGCGCAGCTTCGCCGACGCGGACGGCGACGGGCTCGGCGACCTGAAGGGCATCACCCAGCGCCTGACCCACCTCGCCGCCCTCGGCGTGGACGCCCTGTGGCTGAGCCCCTTCTACCCCTCGGAACTCGCCGACGGGGGCTACGACGTCGCCGACCACCGCGACGTCGACCCGCGCCTCGGTACGCTCGACGACTTCGACGCGATGGTCGCCGAGGCGCACCGCCTGGGCCTGAAGGTCATCGTCGACATCGTCCCCAACCACACCTCCCACCAGCACGTCTGGTTCCAGGAGGCGTTGCGCGCCGGCCCCGGCTCCGGCGCCCGCGAACGCTATGTCTTCCGGGACGGCCGAGGCGCACACGGCGAACTCCCGCCCACCGACTGGCAGTCCGTCTTCGGCGGCAGCGCATGGCGGCGCGTACCGGACGGCCAGTGGTACCTGCATCTCTTCGCACCCCAGCAGCCCGACCTCAACTGGGAGAACGAGGAGGTCCGCGCCGACTTCCGCACCACCCTGCGGTTCTGGTCCGACCGCGGCGTCGACGGCTTCCGTATCGACGTCGCCCACGCCCTCGCCAAGGACCTGAGTGAGCCGCTGCGCGACCTCGGTGCGCCCGAACTGAGCGACGAGAAGGCGCTGGGCGACTTCGCCCCCGGCACCCACCCCTTCTACGACCGCGACGAGGTCCACGAGATCTACCGCGACTGGCGCAAGATCCTGGACGCCTACTCCCCGCCCCGTACGGCGGTCGCCGAGGCCTGGGTACCGGGCGCCCGCCGCGCCCGGTACGCCCGCCCGGACGAACTCGGCCAGGCCTTCAACTTCGAGTATCTGCAGGCGGGTTGGGACGCCGAAGAAATCCGCCGGGTCATCACCGACTCGCTGGCGGACGCCCACGCGGCCGGCGCGTCGGCCACCTGGGTGCTGTCCAACCACGACGTCGTACGCCACACCTCCCGCCTCATGTTCCCGCCCGGCACGGACGACAACGCCTGGCTGCTGTCCGGCGGCACCGCGCCCGCGATCGACGCGGTGGCCGGGCTGCGGCGCGCGCGGGCGGCGACCCTGCTGATGCTGGCGCTGCCCGGGTCGTCGTACGTCTACCAGGGGGAGGAGCTGGGCCTGCCCGAGGTCGCCGACCTGCCCACCGCGGTCCTGAAGGACCCGATCTGGGAGCAGACGGGCCGGGTCCGCAAGGGCCGCGACGGCTGCCGGGTGCCGCTGCCGTGGACGACGACCGGTCCCAGTTACGGCTTCGGCGCGGGCGGCGCCTGGCTGCCGCAGCCGGCGAGTTTCGCGTCGTACGCCGTCCAGGCTCAGGACGGAGTGGAGGGCTCCACCCTGGAGCTGTACCGCAGGGCCCTGCGGCTGCGCCGCAAGCTGGTCGAGGGCGAGACGCTGACCTGGGCGGGGGACACCCCGGCCGGCGTTCTGCAGTTCACCCGTTCCGACCGCTGGCGCTGTGTGGCCAACCTGTCCGGCACGCCCGTACCGATGCCGCCGGGGGAGCCGCTGCTGACCAGCGCGCCCCTGGAGCCCGACGGATGCCTGGGCCCGGACACCACGGCGTGGCTCGGACTGTGACTCGGGTCTGCCCCGCCTTCACCGGCCCGCAGCAGCCGCTCCGTCGACGACGGCCAGCTCGTGCGGGGTGTCGTTCAGCCGGCGGCCGCCGTGCTCCGTGCAGGTCACGATGTCCTCGATCCGGACGCCGAACCGGCCCGGCAGACAGATGCCGGGTTCGACGGAGAAGCACATGCCCGGCACGAGCGGCTGCTCCTCGCCCGCCACCAGGTACGGCGGCTCGTGGGTGGTGACGCCGATGCCGTGCCCGGTGCGGTGGACGACGTACTCGCCGTACCCGGCGTCCTCGATCACCGACCGGGCCACCCGGTCGATGTCCTGACAGGCCACGCCCGGCCGTACCGCGTCGACCGCGGCCTGCTGCGCGGCCCGCACGATGTCGTGCACCCTGCGCTCCTCGGCGGTGGGCTCGCCGACATGCACGGTGCGGGTGGTGTCGGAGCCGTAGCCGTCCTTCAGGCCGCCGAAGTCCAGGACGACCATGTCGCCGTCCTGGATCATCCGGTCGCCCGCCTCGTGGTGCGGGTTCGCGCCGTTCGGGCCGGAGCCGACGACGGTGAAGTCGACCCGGCTGTGCCCGTGTGCGCGCAAGCGCCGGGCCAGGTCGGCAGCCACGTCCCGCTCCCGGCGCCCGGCGAACCGTACCGACAGGATGTCCCGGTACGCCGCGTCCGCGGCCGCCCCCGCCGCGGCCAGCCGCTCCACCTCGTGCGCGTCCTTCACCGCCCGCAGCATCGGCAGCGCGACGCTCAGCGCGCGGTACGTGGTCAGCGGCAGCGTCTCCTGAAGGCCGAGCAGGTGCATCGCCCAGGTCGCGTCGCCGACGCCGTACCGCCCGTTGGGACGCAGCAGCCCGGCCGCCGCGGCGTACGGGTCCTGGCCGTCCTGCCACTCCGTGATCCGCAGGGCACCGGCGCCGGGGGCCGCGGTCGCGTCCGGGCGTTCCCGTGCGGGGACCAGCAGACGGGGCTCGGAGTCCGGAGTGACGACGAGCAGGGTGAGGCGTTCGGTGATCGCGGGAGGCCGGTAGCCGCACAGCCACTCCAGGTCCGGGCCGGGCGTGGCCAGCAGCCCGGACAGCCCGGTGGCGGCCGCGTCGCGCGCCGCCCGGTGCATGCGCGCGGCGTAGTCCTGCTCGGTGAAGGCCACCGTGGTCGCCGTCTCGCCCATGGTCAGTACCGCACGGCCCGTGCGACCTCCACCTCTACGTCGCCGGACAGCCTGTGGGTGCTGCGGGCGGTGGCCTCGCCGCTCCGGCCGGCCGGGACGTCGGAGACGGTGACGACGACGGTGTCGAGGAAGTCGCCCTGACGGTTCTTGAAGTCGACCTGTACGACGAAGGACTTCTGCGAGCCGGCGGTGTTCCGGGCGGTGATCTCGACGGTGGTCCGGCCGTCGCCGGCGGTCGTCGGCCTGCCGAGGATCACGTCGTCCCTGACGTCGATGCCCTTGGTGATCTCGTCGATCCTGCGCTCGGCCTCCGCGGTCGCCGACGCCCAGAGGTCCGAGGCCCGCGAGGCGGCCGACTCCACGGCCGAGGCGGCGCCGGTGGGGCGCGGCTCGGAGTCGTTCCCGTCCGTGCAGCCGGTCAGCCCGGCGCCCACGGCCACCACCAGCGCCGCTGCGACCGCCCACCGGATCCGGTAACCGGCCATATCGCCTCCCTGAATGCGTCCTCCACTCCAGTGAAGGCCCACCCGCGCGACCCCGCATCCGCATGGCGGTCACCCGGATGGCGTACGTCCCGTGGTGGGCGGCCGGGACCGACCCGGATCCTCGAAGCACGAGCCTTTCAGGGCAGCGCAGGACAGAGACGGAGCCCGGCCATGACCGACCAGCCGCACGCGAACGAGCCGCCGGTCTGGGACACCGCGCACCGCAGGGCCGCCCCGACTCCTCCTCCGCCCGGCACCCCCGGCGCACTCACCGGCGGCATCCACTTCGCCGGCGTCCTGATGACACTGAACGGCATTCTGGCGATCTTCCAGGGCATCGCCGCGATCGCGGAGGACGACGTGTACGCCCGGATCGGCTCCTACGTCTACGAGATCAACCTCACCGGCTGGGGCGTGATCATGCTGGTCCTCGGCGTCGTGGCCCTCTTCACCGGCTGGGGCATCCTCAAGGGCGCCGGCTGGGCCCGCGTCGCCGGTATCGCCCTGGCCTCGCTGAGCCTGATCGCCCAGTTCCTCTTCCTGCCGTACGCCCCCCTGTGGGCGCTGATCCTGATCGCCGTCGACTTCTTCGTCATCTGGGCACTGGCGACGCAGTACCCGCAGCACCAGCGGGTGTGACGCAAGGTTCGGCTGCTGACGCCGCCCGGCGCGGTCAGCCGCCGAGGCAGATGACGAGCAGGCAGAGCTCCGGCCGCGATGGCGAGTCCGGCGAGTCCGGTGACGACGGCGAGGTCGGTGCCGGTGCGGGAGTCGACGGGGTGGTGCCCGGGTCCGTACCGCCGCTGTCCACGGGGCCGGACGTCGGAGCGGTCGTGGCGGGGGTCGTCGCGCCGGAGACCGGGGAGTCGGTGCGCTGCTGCGGAACCAACGGCAGGGACGGGACGACGGACTCCGTCTGCGTCGTCGGACCTGTCGGGTAGGGCGTGACGGGGGCGTCCGGCCGGGTGCTCTCCGGCGTGCTGCGGGACGCGTCGGGCCGCTGCCGCGCCGGGTCGGATGCGGGAACCGTCGGGGAGGAACGCGGTGTCTCGGGCAGGGCGATCGACGGGCGGTCGCGCTCGGCCGTGGGCCGCTCCGCGGCGCCCAGGCTCACCTCGTCCTGCGCCGTCGCCGCCTGCGCCCCGCCGCCGGAGTGCCGCTCCATCGCGGCGAGGGTCAGCCCACCGCCGACGAGTGCGACGGCGGTCGCGATCACGGCCTTGCGCCGGCTCTTCTTCCAACGGGCCCGTTGGCGCCGCCGCGCCGCCCGGCCCTGCGGCGCGGGTATCGCGCCGTCGGTCTCGGCGGGCGGGACGGTCTCCGGGGGCGGGTCCGTGGGAGCGGTGTCGGCCGGGTCCGGAGCGATGTCCGGGGCGTAGGCGCCGCAACCGGGGCACACCAGGGCGCCGTTGAGATGCCGACGGCACGAGGAGCAGTAGTCCATCCGCCAGTAGTCCATCTGCGGTCTTCCTGAGTTGACAGCGAGCCCCCGAACGGCCAGCAACGCTAACGAGGGATTCCCGCGGCTGTGTGCAGCCTGTGTGACGCTCCTGCACAGATTTCCCGCCCTTGGGCATACGCCCACGCCATGCGGCGGGCCCACCGCGTGGGAGGCGGCGGGCCCAGTTCTTGTACTGCTGTCCGGGGTGGCTTCTATGCCAGGTGAACTTCCAGTGCGGCCCGTACCCCCGACTCCACGGCGCCCTCGATCCAGGACGGCTTGACCGAGGTGTGGTCCCCGGCGAAACGCAGCGGTCCCTCGGGGGCGCGGATGGCTGCCAGGAGCTCCGTGTGCTGGCCCGGGAGCAGGACCGACGCCTCGCCGTACGCGTACGGGTCGCGCAGCCAGCTCTGGGTGCGGCCGGCGCCGGTGTAGAAGACCTCGATGCGCTGCCCGTAGACCTGTTGCAGCCCCCTGAGGGCGTGCGGGTAGCGGGCGTCGTCCTCGAGGGAGTCCCAGCGGGAGGCGTCGTCGGCCCAGCTGTAGGACGCGAGAACGACCCCGCCCCGACTGCCGGCCACCGGATGGGACGGGTTGATCATGAAGCGGTTGGAGTTGTCGGAGACCGAGCCGCCGCCGATGATGTCCGCCGCCTCGGGCTGCTCACGCGTGGCCCAGCGGTTGGCGGCGTAGTGCACGCGCTGCGCCGGGGTGATGTGCCCGGCCGGCACGGAGGGATGCGCGCCGAGCAGACTCCCGTCGGCGGGCGCCTTCCCCTGCCGGTACTCCTCGTACAGGCCGGGCCGTACGGCATCCAGCTCCCGCTTCCACTCGCCCTCCCCGAACTCCCACCACCGGCGGCTGAATTCGAGCAGCACCTTGGTCGCGCTGTCGTAGTGCAGCTCGGCGACGGCACGCCGTTTGCGGTACGACATCAGCGGCCTGACCTGCACCTGCCGCAGCCCGGAGAACGGCACCGTCACGATTGCGAGGTCCCCGGTGAACTCCTCCCGTACGACCTTGCCGTCCCGTCCCTCGGACACCGTGTCCACCCACACGTGCGGCCCGCCGGACCGGACGTGGGAGGCGTCGCGGTGCCGATCCGGATCCCAGTACTCGATGTGCGTCACCCGCCGGTCCATCCGCACGACGTCCCCCACCTGCCTCAGCAGCGCGTCCGGCAGCGTCGCCGTACCGCCCACCAGCTCCCAGAACGCGGTGTCCGGGCTGATCAGCGACTGGCTGATGAAGCTGTGGATGAACGACAGCGGCAGCCGCGAGGTCAGGTTCTCCAGCGTGCCGACGAGATCGACCGTGCGCTCGTCGAAGCCGGCCTGCTCGGTCAGGAACCGGTACATGGACCAGTCCCCGTACCGCTGGATCACCCGCGCCCAGCCCTCGACCCGTTCGGGCAGGGGCTTGTCGACGCGCCTGCCGTCCGGCCCGACGGTGCTGAACTCGTCGCGTACGGGGTCCAGGGCGGTCCGCAGGATGGTCGCGGACGGCGTGTCCCAGTACTTGCGCGGTACTCCGAAGGACCGGTTGACCTTGCGCGGCGCCCGCGCGTAGGCGGCGCGGCGCACCCGGACGCCGTTGACGTGGAGCCACGCCCGGTTGACCGGCTTCCCCTCGCCGTCGACGTCCACGAGATGGAACGGCCGCCGTTCGACGCCGAGTTGGTCGATCAGGGACATCACCAGCGGATGGCTCCCGGGGATGCGCATGGCCCCGGCTTCCGCGTACTGCCGCGGATCGGCGAACGGCTGCGCCGCCTGCTCGTGTCCGCCGGTGCGGAAGGTCTTGATCCGGCCGCCGACCCGGTTGCCGTTGGCCTCCAGCAGCGTCACGCGATGCCCGGCCCGCTTCAGCAGCCAGGCCGCCACAAGACCCGCCGGCCCCGCACCGACGACCAGGATCTTCTTGGCGTTCCCGGTCCTCGGCCGGGGCAGGCCGGAGTCGAGGATCTCCTGGTACGTCGGCACGAGCGGCCGGTTGTCCTCGTCGACGACCAGCAGCGCCCGGGCGACCGCGAGACAGGTGGCCCGGTCCGCGGTGGATCTCGGCGGACAGGAGGCCTCCCGGGGACGGGCGGGTGCGGCGACGGCCGGTCCCGCCGCGCCGATCCCGACGGCCGCGGTGGTCGCGGCGGTGAACTTCCGCCTGGTGAAAGGAGAATGACGGTCAGCGATGCGCACTTCATCCATACGTCCTGGATAGGGTGCGCCGCCTTACCCCGGCAGCACGATCAACGCCGACCACCGGAACGTGCGAGCGCGAGAGCTCAGTCGGGCAGCCGCGCCGACCACCCGAGCACACCCGTCACGCCCACACGCCCCCCAGCCGTAGCCGCCCCGGGTTTAGAGGCCGAACTCCTGGGGGGACACCCCGAGCACCGAGCACGCCTCGCGCAGGACCTGCTCCTCGGCCGGTGCGACATATCCGTCCGCACCGGCGATGACGAAGCCGGTCTGCACGACCGCTCTGGCCTCCGTCGGCTTCTTCGCGGCCTTGGCGATCTCCTGCATGACGTCCCTCTTGCCCTGCGGGAAGTCGAACGCCAGCTGGTCGACATGCTTGTTGAACCGCTGGCGCAGCTGCTCCGGCGGGAAGTTCTGCAGGACGTCGTTGTGCAGGATCAGCGACTCCACATGCTGGCGCTCGGTCGGGTCGACATGTCCGTCCGCCGCCGCGACCAGGGCGCACATCGCCATGCTGGCGTCCCGGTAGGCGCCGCTCTTCAGCTCCGTCTTGAGCGAGGTGAGCTGGGACTTGAGCGTGCTCACCAGCTGGGCCTTCGATCCTCCGGAGGACCCGGTACCCGGCCGCCCGTGCCCGCCGGAGCCCCGCATTCCCTGCGACTGCTGCTGCAGACTCTTGGCCTGGTCCTTGATCCGATCCCACATCGCCATCCGTGCCACCTCGGCTTGAGCCCATGTCGTTCCGGTCGCCCGCGAGCATTCCCGGGCCTCCCACTGGCAACGCCTCCCGGGCCCCCGAAGTTCCTCGAACGGCTCAGCGACCGGGCTGTCCTGCCATGTCTGCGTCACCGCCTCAGGCGAACGCGGGCATGATCCGGTCGTGGACCAGGCGGAGCTGGGTGTTCACGTCCGCCACCTCCGCAAGGTCCCGGCCGGTGAACGCCCGGACGAGCGCGCGGTCGGTGACGGCACAGATCATGTGGTTCACCCCGCTGGGAGCGATCTCCCGCAGGATCTTGTCCCGGCACTCCTCGGGCGTACCGTTCCTAGGGTTATTGGCCAGCGCTGGCCAATAACCCATAAACCGGGCCGGTGATAGTCCAGTGACCCTCCAAACGGTCTTGAGGGTCGGGGAACAGCGCGAGTTGGTCACCTCGGCACGGTCGGGTCTTGCCATCCCTCACGGGTGTGCCCGATGTCCTGGGTGGGCTCGCGGTCCCGCGCGCCCTCGGCAGGGGTACGGCCTGGCCGGTAGCTCTCCACTCCACCATCCTCCGGTGGTGGGCGGTCACACCTGGCCGACGCCTGATCCCGTGCCCGAGGGCGCGCCTGCCGATGGCCACAGCGGCTGCGTGATGCCGGGTGGCCCTGGTCTTCTTCTTCGTGGACTGGTGTTGGAAGGGCTGGGTCCAGTGCTGTGCGCCCCAGCGGCTGGTGTAGGCCGGGTCGACGGCGAGGACGACCAGACCGGCGTGGTAGGCCATGCCTCGCAGGCGTTCGCGGAAGCGGGCGGTGGGGATGCCCGCCACCGTGCGGCGGAACCTCTTACCGCGTCTGCCACGGCCCATGGTCTCCCGGCCGGTGGCGCGGGCTTCGGCGAAGCCCAGATCCTCGATCGCGATCCCCGCGCAGCCGCGTTGCCGGGCGAGGGTGATCAGCTGGCTGATCGCGGCGCGCAGCCGTCCGTCCCGCGTGGCCGCAGGCCCGGTCAGATCGAGCGGGACGGTGACCGGTTCGCCGATGGGGTTGCCGTGCGTGTCGAGCACGCAGGCGGCCAGGTGATCGGCGTTCAGGTCGACTCCGAGCAGCCGGGCACCGCGCGTCTTGATCTCATCCGGGGTGGGCGGTACGGCGGTCTCGACGGTCCAGGAGGCGTCCAGGTACCAGCGGCCGCGAGCCGGGTCGCGGACGATGTCGTAGCGCACGGCCCGGTCAGCGCTGACGCGGTCCAGCCACTCGCCACGCCCGTGTGAGAACCGGACGGTGCAGGAGAGCCGGTAGCGGCCCCGGTGTGCGTTGGCCAGGTGCCGCAGCGGCTCGGGCAGCACGAGGCTCACCGTGCCGTCGCCCGGGTTGACGGTGATGGTGTAGTTGCCGTGCGGGGCGCCGGACTCGCCGTCGGCGGTGAGGAACAGCCGTGTCGCCTCCCACCGCTCACGCCACTCGGCCTCGGTCAGCTGCGCGTCGGCGAGATGGTGCCGCACGCGTGCCAGGCGCCGCCCGCCGACCGTGACCGACGGCCGCCCAGCAGCGGTCTTCCGTTCCACCACAGCGAGCCGGGCCTGAAGCACCTGCATCCGCCGCTGCTTCTGGGCCCGCTCGTTCTGATCGGCATAGCCACGCACACCATTGCCGGACCGCATCCCGCACGGGACGGCCAGACGACGGCCGATGGCGCCAACCGCCCGGCGCAGGCCCGCGCGCTCGTCATACAGGCAGCGCATCGACAGCTGATACTGGTCCTCGCTGGCACGGGTCATCGCCCCCGCCCAGCGCGACGAGGACACCATCGTCAGCTTCCTCTTCCGCTCCGCCCGCCGCGTGTCCTTCGCCGCGACCTGGCCGATCCTGACCCGCTCGGCCAGATCGGCCCGCTGATGACGGCCCAGATGCTCGCCCACCAGACGCAGCACCTTCTCATCGGCCGACTCCAGCCGCAGCCGGTCCCTGATCCGCGCCCCAGACGGCGCAGCCACCGTGAACGGAGCCGCCAGAACACGCAGTTCACGCCTTCTCCCTCGCCTGCGTGCCACCGGCCCTTTCCCCCCTCTCCTGGCCGCCCCGAACTCAGCCACCACCACCGATCATGCGTTCCCAGTGATCGCATGATCCGAAGAACCAGCCCCGTTCACCCGCACGAGGGACACATCGGCCAACTGTGACCTACAGCCCAACCAACAGCTGCTCACCCGCGATGGAGAGGCGTTCGGCGATCTCCGGAGTGGTCAGCTCGATGCCCCGGGCCAGATCACCGGCGGCGATGGCGTCGATGACCGGTTTGAGCTCGCCCGGGTCCACCCCGTTGCGGCGCAGTTGCTCCTCCGGCATCGAGGAGGCGTAGATACCGACCATGCTGCGGGCGGCGTCCTTGGCGGCCGCGGAGTCGGGTCCGGTCGCGAAGACGCCCCACGCCCCGATGTCGAGCGACCGCCAGTCCCGGCCCGCGCGCTCCGCCCCGGCGCGTATGTGCCGCACCGCGTAGTCGTAGGCCTCGCGGGTGTAGCTCAGCGCGTGGTGGCAGCCGTCCGACAGCTCACCCGCCGCCTCGAAGGACTTCGGCCCGCGCATCGCCCCCAGCTTCAGCGGCACCCGGCTCTGCACCGGCCGGGCGAAGGTGAACAGCCCGTCGTAGGAGAAGAACTCGCCGTCGTGGGTGATGCTGCCCTCGTCCAGCAGGGTGCGCACCACATGGAGTGCCTCCTTCACCCGGGACAGCGGTCGCGTCCGGGCCCAGTCGATGCGGTACTGCGCCAGCAGCCCGAAGTTGCCGCTGGACAGCACACCCTCGGCTCGCCCGCCGGACAGTTCGTAGAGCGTGGCCAGGGCCTGCGCGATCAGCGTCGGCTCCCGCAGCGTCACGGGGGACACGCTCGGGCCCAGCCGGATCCGACGGGTCTGCCAGGCGGCCGCGGCGAACAGCAGCCACAGGTCCTGCTCGTCGGTCCAGGTCCTGTACCGGTCCGCCTGGAAGCCGTCCACGCTGCCCAGTGCGGGGAAGTCCGCCTGTAGTTGAACAGCCCGCTGGTGTGCTGGAGCAGCTGCCGTACGGTGATGGTGCCGCCTTCGTTGCCGTTGCCGGACACCACTCCCGGCAGCCAGTCCTCGACGGTGTCGTTCAGCGACAGCCGCCCCTCGCCGGCCAGTTGCAGCACCACTGTGGCGACGAACGTCTTGCTGGTGCTGATGATCCGGAACCGGTCGCCGGGGCGCACCGCCTCGCCCGTGGCCCGGGTCGTCGCCGTCTACGACCGCGGCCTCGGCTTCGATTCGGTCGTCCTGTCCCACGACCTCGCGAAGGGGCACACCACCGCCGGGCTCGACCAGAGCGTCCTCGTCCGCACCGACGGCACCGGCGCGGCGGAGCGCAACCTCGCCGCCACGGCCGCCTCG
This sequence comes from Streptomyces sp. F001, assembly GCF_004187715.1. Taxonomy (GTDB): domain Bacteria; phylum Actinomycetota; class Actinomycetes; order Streptomycetales; family Streptomycetaceae; genus Streptomyces; species Streptomyces flavusporus. The sequence continues at coordinate 658,322 of NZ_QZWF01000003.1, forward strand.
TACCCCGGCCTGGTGCTCGAACCCACCGACACCGGCGTCGCCGACAGCCTGAGCGAGGCGCCGCCCGAGGTCTGGATCAACCTGGCTGTCATCGTCGTACTCCTCGGCTATCTGCTGCTGAGCATCGCCAACAAGCTCGTCGCGACCACCGCCCAGCGCCGCAACGAGATCGCCACGCTCCGCCTGAACGGCACCACGCCCAGGCAGATCCTGGCGATGATGCGCCGCGAGGCCGCGGTGATCGGCGCGGCGGCCGTCACCACGGGCGTGCTGCTGTCGGCGATTCCGCTGGCCCTGCTCGGAGTCGGCTTCCTGGAGCGGCCCTGGCCCGCCGGCCCGGCGTGGCTGCTGCCCGCCCTCGCGGCCCTGGTCGTCTGCACGGTCTTCCTCACCGTCGAACTCCCCACCCGGCAGGCGCTGCGGACCGCACCGGCGCATGCGCTCGCGGCGAGGGAGTAGGCAGGACGCGGTGAGCGAGAGCGGCGTTGACAAGCCCGCTCCCCGCCCTCCATCATCATTCCACTAATCAAGTAGTGAAATGGTGGTGGAGGGCTTGGAGTTCCGCATCGACAGGCGGAGCGGGGTCCCCGCCTATCAGCAGATCGTCCAGCAGACGAAGCAGGCGCTGCGGCTCGGCGTTCTGGAACCGGGGGACCGGCTGCCGACCGCCAAGGAGGTCGCCGAGACCAGCGCGGTCAACCCGAACACCACGCTCAAGGCGTACCGGGAGCTGGAGCGCGAGGGCCTGGTCGAGCCACGGCCGGGTCTCGGCACCTTCGTGCGTCGCTCGCTGGCCCGCCCCCAGACGGGCGCGGACTCACCGTTGCACGGGGAGCTGGAGGCGTGGATGGCGCGGGCGCGCGAGGCGGGCCTGGAGCGGGAGGACGTGGCCGCGCTGGTCGCGTCGGCCATGGAGAAGCAGTACGGCGCAATGACAGAGGCGAGGAGCACAGGTGAGTGACGGTACGTACGCCGGCGGGCCGGCGTTGGAGGCGGTCGGGCTCGGCAAGCGGTACCGGCGGGGCTGGGCCCTGCGGGACTGCTCCTTCCGGCTGCCGACGGGACGGATCTGCGGGCTCGTCGGACCCAACGGGGCGGGCAAGACCACGCTGCTGGGCATAGCGGCCCATGTGCTGGAGCCGACAGCGGGTGACCTGCGCATCTTCGGTGCCGGCCCGGGATCCGCCGAGGCCGGCCGGCGCACGGCGTTCCTCGCCCAGGAGAAGCCGCTCTTCCGCCGCTTCACCGTGGCCGAAACCCTGCGCCTGGGACGTGAGTTGAACCCTGGATCCTGGGACCAGGGGGCCGCCGAGCACATCGTCCGCGCGGGGAACGTGCCCCTGGACGCCAGGATCGGCACCCTCTCCGGCGGACAGCGCACCCGTGTCGCCTTCGCCCTCGCCTTCGGCAAGCGCCCCGACCTGCTGCTGCTCGACGAGCCGATGTCCGACCTCGACCCGCTGGTGCGCCACGAACTGATGGGCACCCTCATGGCCGAGGCCGCCGAGCACGGCACGACCGTGCTGATGTCCTCCCACATGCTCGCCGAGCTGGAGAGCGTCTGCGACTACCTCGTCGTCATCGCCTCCGGCGGAGTCCGTCTCGCTGGCGACGTGGACGAACTGCGCGAGGCTCACACCCTGGTCACCGGAGTCCGGGACGGCGAGGGCACACCGAGGGACCTCGCGCACCACACCGTCGTCGAATCCCGCCCCAGCGGACGGCAGTACACCGCCCTGCTGCGCCCCGACGGACCGATCAGCGGCCCCTGGGAGACCGACACCCCGAACCTGGAGGAACTCCTGCTCGCCTACCTGCGCTCCTCCGAGGCACCACCCCTGATCACGCCCAGTGCCCAGGTCCCCGGCCAGGCGCACGGCATCCGGGCGGTGGCGGCATGAGCACCCTGACCGACACCCCGGCCTCGACCTCGTCGGCCACCCGCCCCGCCCGCGGCCCCCGGCTCGGCGGAATGACCTGGCTGGTCTGGCGGCAGCACCGGGCCGCCTACTGGACCGTCCTCGCCGCCACCGCGATCGCCCTGGCCTGGATGGTCTACCAGCGCGCCCAGTTGATGGACTTCCTCACCGGCTACGGCTGGCCCGCCAACAGCATCGAGAGCCTGGGCCCGGAACTCGAGCCGTACACCGAGGCCTTCGTCCGCGCCTCCACCGCGCTGGGCCTGATCCCCATCCTTCTCGGCGTCTTCGTCGGCGCCCCCCTCCTCGCGGGCGACCTGGAGCACGGCACCGCCAAGCTCGTCACCACCCAGTCCACCGGCCGCCTCCGCTGGCTGGCCATCAAGCTCGGCCTGACCGCGCTGCTGATCGTGGTGAGCACGGTCGCGCTGTCCGTCGTGTTCGGCTGGTGGTGGAGCCCGGTCAAGGAACAGAACACGGTCATGTACTGGACCTCCGGCGCCGCGTTCGACACCACGGGCCCCGTGCCCGTCGCCCTCACCCTGTTCACCGTCGTGAGCGGTGTGGCCATCGGCGTGGTGCTGCGCCGCACGCTGGCGGCCATGGTGGTCACCTTCGGCTTCGCCGTCGTCGTCCAACTCGTCTGGAGTCACTTCCGGCTGGCCCTCGGTGACACGGTCACCGTCACCACCGACAAGGGCGTCCTCGCCGAGAACGCCTTCCCGACGCTGCCCGACGCCGCCTACCAGATCGACCAGTCGTACCTCACCGGCAGCGGAGAGCTCCTCGGCTGGAGCACCTGCGCGCACGAGGAGACCGAGCAGGCGCGCGAGCTCTGCCTGAAGCAGGCCGACGTCGTGGGCTGGTCGGTGGACTATCTCCCGATCTCCCAGATGTCCGGCATGCAGTGGTTCGGTGCGTCGATCCTCCTGGCCCTGACGGCCGCCGTCACGGCGTTCCTGTTCGTGTGGGGTCGTAAGCGGCTCGTCTGAGCGCACTGCCCCGGCGCACGCTTGAGTGTGCGCCGGTACGGCACCACCTGCGCCGGAAAGATCCGGGAAAACGAGGAAAACCTACCCCTGGGCGCTCTCGGGATCTGAATCATGAGGCTCTGAGGAACGCCGGGCGAGAGCAACCGGGGGACAGGTGTACGGGGCAGGTTCACCGGAAGCAGACGCCGGAGACGGGCGTCAAGGCCCGCCCGGACTGGGGGAGTTGATCGGGGGCCGTTACCGGCTGGCCGGGCGGCTGGGCGCGGGCGGCATGGGCACCGTGTGGAAGGCGTACGACGAGGTGATCGGCCGCGAGGTGGCCGTCAAGGAGCCCCGGGTCGAGCGGGTGCCCGACGGGGACCGGGAGGTGCTGTTCGCCCGGCTCGAGCGTGAGGCACGTGCCGCGGCGCAGGTCGACCACCCGTCGGTGGTGGCCATCCACGACGTCGTGACAGTGGAGCGGCGGCCGTGGATCGTCATGGAGTTCATCCGGGGCAGATCGCTCGCCGACGTGCTGGCGGAGGGCACACTGACGCCGGCCCGGGCCGCTCGTATCGCGCTGCCCGTGGCCGGCGCGCTCGCCGCGGCCCATGAGATCAAGGTGCTGCACAGGGACGTGAAACCGGGCAACGTCATGCTCGCCCGGTCCGGCCACGTCCTGCTCACCGACTTCGGCATCGCCCAGGTCGAGGGCGAGACACCGCTGACGGAGCCGGGGGCGGTGGTCGGCAGCCCCGAGTACATGGCGCCGGAGCGGGTCCTGGGCAGGGCGCCGGGGCCGGAGTCGGACTTCTTCTCGCTCGGGGTGCTGCTCTACACGGCTCTCGAGGGTTTCTCTCCGTTCCGGCGCCCGACGGCGCCGGCGACGTTCCAGGCCGTACTCCACGCCGACCCGCCCGCCCCCGCGCAGGCGGGTGAACTCGCCGGCCTGGTCATGCGGTTGCTGAGCAAGAAGCCCCAGGCGAGGCCGGACATAGGGGAGATCGTCTCCGTGCTGGAGAGGGCCGCGGGCCCGGACCCCGTCCCGGTGGGGCCGCCGCCGTCCGGCAAGGGCGCCCGGGGACGACGCCGGCTGCGGACCGGCCCCGCGGCGTTGACCGCCTCGGTCGTGACCGGTGCCACCGTGGCCGCGCTGATGTGGCCGGGCGCCGGGCGTCCAGGCAGCGGCGCGTCCGAGATCCCCGAGGGCTGGAAGCTGCAGCACAAGCTCGGCGCATCGCTCGCCGTCCCGGACGACTACGAAGCCCATGTCTCCCCTGACGCCGTGGCCTTCCAGGAGCACGAGGGCCAGGTGCACCGGCAGGTGGTGCTGCTCCGCTGGGATGTGCCGCAGGGGTCCGCGAAGGAGCGGGCGGAGTACTTCTACCGGGAGTACACGGCGAACAAGGCATTCACCGACGTTCGGATCGTGCTCTTCGAGGTGGAGGTGGAAGGCCGCAGGAGCACGGCCCTCACCATGACCTACCGCCCGGTCGGAGGCCGGCTCTGGCGCAAGAGCGAGCTGTTCCACAACGCGGGCGGTGAGCTGTGGAAGATCATCGTCGACTCGGCCGTGACCAACGAGCTGGACACCGGCGCCGACGAGCTCTTCAACGGCGCCGTCGACACCCTCCGGACCAGCTGAACCGGCCGCAGCCCTCAGGGCTTGGACTTCCCCTGACTGCCCACGGCGTGCCGAGGCCGGCGCTTTGTCGAGACCTGGCCGACGAGCTCCCAGAAACACACCAGAGCGGTGACCGGCGGAATTCCGAAGATCACTAACGACAGGATCGAGCGCGACGAGTGGCCGACCGACAGCGCCACAGCCAGGGCGGACGCGGCGAGGATGACGCACCAGGACCGCCGTGCGCTCCGCTGCTGAACGGTGGCCCGCACGATGGACAGCGCCGCCACCAGCCACGGCCCGAACACCGTCATCGGCCACCACTGCGCAAATCTCATGGGCAGCACGGACGAGGCGATGGCGCGCAGTTGGTCATAGGAATAGGAGAGCGACCATCCCAGCATGCACACCGCGCTCAACGTGATCGCCGCGATCAGGAGCGTGACGTGAGTGACACGCTGACCGCCGTCAAGGAAATGGGATTCCGGGTGGGGCCGCCGCCGGTTGCTCCTGCGGTGCGGTCGTCCGGCCAGCCGGTCCGGAGCGGGCTCGGCGGACGCGGTGGACAGCATCTGGGCCAGTTCCTCGACCGGGTCCCAGTCGTTCGGCGGGATGTCCGGTTCCGGGGCCACGCTCCACAGCTGCTGGGTATCGACCGAGGTCTGAAAATCGTAGAGCCCGGACTCATCGCGCATCGTGGTCATACAGCCCCATCATCGCCCGGAGGTATTCGCTTTCCATCTGTCTGATCTTTTTATGGAAATCATCAAGCAGATCCGAGCAGTACATGAGGCGCGCATCGATATCTGTCTCGAGGTCGCCGGTGTCGTGCCCGAAAAGCGTCTTGGCCACGGGCCCTTCCTTCCAAGTCACGATCACCTAACGAGCCCAACAGCGGGTGAGATGTCGGGCATTCGGGGGATGCAGGTCACTCGAAAGGGGTGCGCGGAGTGTGAATAACAGCACGCAATCGGCGGTACTTTAAGCGCCGAAGGAAATTATATTCCGGGATTACCGTCGTCGGTGTGCGGGTTCGTGCGCTGTTCCGTGTGCTGCAGGATCAGCGCCGCTTCCGTGGTCCGGCACAGCGCCTCGACCGCGTGGCGCAGTCCCCGCCAGGAGGCCAGGCCGAGCACGATGCCGACCGGAGCCGCGGGCCACCACCAGATGCCGAGCAGCGTGAACGCCGTGCTCCAGGCGAGACCCTCGCAGGCCGCGTCATAGGCGTCGCGGGCATCGGCCAGCGCGGCGCGGGACGTGTCGGGTGCCGCGAGCAGGAGCGTGGTCCACCCGTTCGCGATGTCGTCGCCGCTCTCCGCTCTGACGCGTGTCTCGGTGGTGCGGAACCGGTCGCTCGACCAGGTGGGGGAGCCGGGCTCGGCCTCCTCGGTGCGGGCCCGGCGCGCGTCGAGCCGGTCGGCGCGCAGCTCTTTGCCGTCGTCGCGCGCCCGTACGGCCTGCCGTCCGAGTTCCGCCGGCGGCACCCAGCGTCGTACCCGCCATGCGGTCAGCCGCCGGCCCAGCGGCATCAGCCACCACGGCCAGGCTCCCGACGCAAGCGCCCCGATCGCGGCCGCGGCGTACGGCACCGCGAACGCGGCCCCCACCACCGGCACCGCGACGAGCACGAGCGACGCGATGCCGTCGGCGGTCGGGCCGCCGCCCAGCCTGAGCGCGTCGGCGATCCGCTCGCGGGCGAGCGCGATGTCGTTCCAGTGGCGCTGGCCCAGCTGCCCGCCGCCCACGAGCGCGACCACGACGAACAGCGCGGCGGGCAGCAGCCGCCGCAGGAACCACCTGTCCGGGATGCGTTTCTGCAGCTCTATGAGCAGGCCCAGTCCCACCGCCGTCAGCCGTCCACCAGGCGCATCGGCCGGTCGGCCAGGGCGCAGGTCGGCGTGTCCGGCAAGGCGCCGTCCCGCAGGTCGACCCGGGCGCAGCGGCGCGTGGGACAGACCCAGCCGGTCGACTGCGGTGTGGGGGCGCCCGGCCACTGCGGCATGGGGACGCCAGGCCAGTTGCCCACACCCATCGTGGGGCGCAGCCCGAGCCCGCCGGGGATGCCGGCCGCCTCGACGGCGTCGTGCAGCGCGCGTACGGAGTCCCGCCACTCGGTGGTGGCCGGTTCGGCGTCCCGTACGACCGCGAAGTGCGCGTCCCAGAGGGCGGGGCCGATCAGTTCGCGTACCGCGTCCACGTTGCGGCACAGGTATTCGACGGCATCCTCGTACACCCGGCGCGCTTTCGCCCCGTCCCCCACGGAGGCCTCCCTGAAAGTCCCGAGAACCACTGCTCTCTGACAGGCGGTCAGACTAATGTAAGAGGTGATGACTGAGCTTCGGGACCGAGTGGCCGCACGCCTCGTCACAGCTCAGAACGCCCGCGATCCGGCGCCGCTGCGCGGCCAGGACGCGGTGGACGATGCGCTGGCTCTGCTGCGGGAGGCCGCGCCGTCGCCGGAGGAAGCGGTCGACCTCGACTCTGTCGCCGACGTCTTCTGGACCTTCTGGTCTCGCCATCAGGGCACCGGCGACCCGGAGGCACAGCAGAACCTGTTCGTCACGTTGGGCACCTACGGCTTTCTGTGCACGCGTCTGCCCGAGAGCCGGCTTCCCGAGGACCTGCGGGAGGGCTTCGGCCCCGCCGATCCGTCGCACGAGGCCCGGTTCGCCCACCTCGTGAGTTCGGCGCACGCCGATGCCGCGGTCAAGGCGCCGGATCCGGCAGCGCCCGAGCCGCGGGCCGCGCTGGAACGGGCGCTCGCCTGGTCGGACTCGGCGATCGAGTACGTACTGGCGAATGACCATGCGGGATTCGTGGAGTTGGCGTTCCATGCCCTCCAGCTCAACGTGACCCGCTTTCATGTCACCGCCGACCCGGACGGGCTGGCCGCGGCGGCGCGGTACGCCCGGGCGGTGTGCCGGCGGCTGGCCTCCGTCCCGCCCGGTTTCCTCGACCCCGCCCGGGCCCAGGAGGTCGCCGCTGTCGCCCTGAGTACGCTGATGGACGCCGCGCGGCTGCTCGGCGCGCCCCCGCTCGCCCTGGTCGAGCGGCTGGTGGCGGCGGCCCCGGACGGCGCACTCGCCCCGGAGGCGGCCGAAGGGCTGCGCTTCCTGCGAGAGCTGTACGCCCACCCCGTCACCTGGCCCGGCGAACGGGACCTGCACATCGGCGCGGCCATCGCCGACGCGGGCATCCGCGAGCACGACGCGGGCCGGATCGCCTGCGCCGTACGACGGCTGCGCGCGGCCCTGGCCGAGACCCCCGCCGGCCATCCGGCGCACTCCGAGGTCACTGCCGTCCTCGGTCAGGCGCTCGCGGCCCTGGGCAGGGAGCGCGGTGACGAGGAGGCGACCCGCGAGGCGGCCGAACTGCTCGACGGGCTCGGCGTGGTGAGCGAGGAGGATCAGGAACTTGCCGCCGCCTACCTGGAGTTGGAGGAACTGAGCGGCGGTGACGATCCGCGCCGTGCCGGGCCGGCGCTCGCCCGCCTCGTCGAGCAGCTTCGACAGCGCGCCGCGCGCCAGGGCGACACCCCGGACATTCACCTCGAAATCCTCGACCTGCTCACCCGGGTCGACGACCGGACGGGCGAGATCGACCCCGACGCCGTCTCCGACGAGCGGATCACCCGGTACGGCACCGCCCTTGCCGCACTTCCCGCCGACCAGCCGCAGCGCCACGCCTACGTCGCCGTACTGGCCGCGCTCACCGGGCTGCGGGGGCAGGCCCTGCGGCGGACGGCGCCGGACCGGGCGGAACTGCTCGCCGCTCAGGCCCGGCAGCTGACCGAGGAGGCGCTGTCCGGGGCGCCGGCCGACTTCCTGGCGTCGGGACTGCTGCAGCGGGGCGTTTTCGACGCCGCACTGTCCGTCGCGGTCATGTCGGTCCCCATGGGCACCGCGTATCCCGAGGGTCTCATCGGCTCGATCGGCTCGAACGGCGAACCGGTCGACGGAGCGGACGAAGACCTGGCCAAGGACCTGGCCAGGATGACCTCGTACCTGTCCCGCATGAACGATCTCCGCCTGGACGACCCCGAGAACCTCGACGCCGACATCGAGGTCATCCGGGAGATGCTCGCGGACACGGACGGGGAAGACCTCTCCGGACGGGCACAGCTGTCCGCCGCGCTCGGCAGCGCGCTGTTCGCCCGGGCGGCCGGCCGCGGCGACCCCTCCGCCCTCGAGGAGGTCGTGGAACTGCTGCGCTTTGCGCGCGCGCACGCGCCGGACATGTCCGGACAGGTGGACCGGATTCTCGCCGAGGCGCTCACGACCCTGTCCATCGGCCGTTTCGACGCGGAAGGGGCGCGCGAGGCCGCGGCACTCCTCGCCTCGTCGGCGGCCGCCCCCGGCCTGCCGGCGGACGAGGAGGAACGGGCGGACGGCCATCTGGTGCTCACCGACACCGACCGGGCGCTGATGGCGTCCCACACCGAGCTCCACAACGCCCTGCAGAACTACCTGTTCGGCCACGAACCGGCCCAGCTCGAACGGGCCCGGGAGGTCGCCCGGCGGATGAAGGAGCTCGCAGGTGACGCGCCTGCCGGGGCGGCGGGTGCCGGGCCGCACTGGTACGACCTCATGGGCGACGCGTACGTCGACCTGGTCGAGACCGTGGGACCGGCCGGCGGGCCGCGGCCCGACCTCACCGACGAGGTGGTCGACCAGTGCCGCAGGACGTTCGCCGCATGCCCTGCCGGACACCCGATGCGGCCCATGATCACGATGACGCTCGCGCGGGCGCTGATGCAGCGTGCCGTCGCGCTTCGCGGCACCGAACCGGAGCGTGCGGCACGCCTCATGGCCGAGGCCGACGATCTGAGCGACATCCTCGAGGCGGAGACGCCACAGGGGTCCCCGATCGACCTCGCCGCGATGACGCGAACCTTCGTCGACCTCATCGGCCGTGGCCGCCTCCCTGAGGTGTCCCCCTCGAACACTCCGTCTCCCCGGACACCGCAGACCCCGGCACATCCGGCACTTTCACAGGAGAACCCCCTCGCGTCCTTGATGGCGCCCATGCTGGCCCGCCTGTCCGGCGTCGCGGACCCCGGCATGTGGCGCGACCCCGCGATCCCGGTGTGGATGCGGGCCAGCGGTGAGATCGGCGCCGCGGCCGGCGCGCTGGGCAGGCCGCAGCCCCGTATCGACCTGGCCCTGTCCCATCTCGAAGCGGCCGTCGAGGCCATGGCGGACGTCACCGACCGGGGCAGCGACCAGCAGTCCGCCGAGCACGGTCTGGTGACGTTCGAAGGGGACATCCGGGCGGTCGTCGAGCTGGTCCTCATGCAGATCCTCGGCCGCGAGGGCGCCGCCCGGCTGCCCGCCCAGCTGGAGCGGATGATGCAGAGCATCGAGGCGGCCGCGGCGGAGCAGCGCGCGCCCGACGGCCTGCCCGATCTGCGTGCGCTCTTCCGCACCGTCGAAGGCCCCGACGTGGACCGCGCCGCCGAACTGCTCGAACGCGGCCGCGGCCTGCTGCTGGCCCGGCGGATCGAGGCCCGCGCGGACATCGGCGACCTGCGGTCGGCGCACCCCGCGCTGGCGGCCGAGTTCGAGCGGCTGACCGACCAGCTCGCCGACGAGCCCGAGGTGCCCGACCCCGCACCCCCCGGGCACGCCGAGTGGGCCCGGCTGGCTCGGCTCCGCGCCTCCCGCGAGCTCGACGAACTGGTCAAGCGGATCCGTAGCCGGCCGGGCTTCGACGGCTTCCTGCGCCCGCTGACCGCCGAGGAGCTGCGCACGCTCGCGGCCGACGGCCCTGTCGTCGTCCTCAACCACGGCAAAAGCTTCTGCCTTGCCCTCGTCGTCACCCACCGGTCGATCACCGCCCTGCATCTCGAACCCGGGGCCGACGAGATCGCCGACGCGGCCCGACGGCTTCGGGACGCCGTCGGCGCCATCAATGCGCACGGCATGTCGAGGCCGTCCCTGGCGCAGCTCGTCGCCGCCGGGGCGACGGTCCGCGAGACGCTGGCGTGGACGTGGCACAAGATCGTGCGGCCGGTGCTGGAGCTGGTCGGGGCGGCGGACCCGGTTCCCCGCCAGGGCGTGTGGCCGCGGGTGTGGTGGGTCCCGACCGGTGCCTTCAGCGCCCTGCCGCTGCACGCGGCCCAGTGCACCTCGCGCGACTGCGAACTCGACGGCTGCGGCGCCGCGCTCGACGCCGTGGTGTCGTCGTACGTTCCCGGTCTGCAGACCCTGGCGTACGCCCGCACCAGGGCCAGGGACCGCGGCACTGCCGACCACGGCGGCGCCCTGCTGGTCGCCGCGCCGGAGGACGAGCTGCCCGGCGTCGCCGCGGCGGCCGGCTACGCGGCGGAACTCCTCGGTGCGCGCGAGCCGTTGGTGGGTACCGCGGCGACCCGTGAGGCCGTGCTGGCCGCGCTCGGCAGCACCTCGTGGGCGCACTTCGGCTGCCACGCGGCCACCGACCCGGCGGAACCCTCCGGCGCGCTGCTCCACCTGCCGAGCGGCGAGACCGTGTCCGTCCTCGAGATCTGCCGGGCCCGGCCGCACTCGGCGCAGCTCGCCTTCCTCGCGGCCTGCGGCACCGCACGCACGGCGGAGCGGCTGACGGACGAGGCCATCCACATCACCAGCTCGTTCCTCCTCGCCGGTTTCCCCACGGCGGTCGGCACCCTCTGGGAGATCGACAGCGCGCACGCCGACCACGTCACCCGCGATTTCTACCGCCGTATGACAGGCGACGGCGCCGCCACCGCAGCCCATGCCCTGCACGACACCGTCCGACAGCTACGACGCCGCATACCCGACCGTCCGCACATCTGGGCGGCGTACGTCCACGCGGGGACGTAGTCCCGGCCGCGGCCGGGGATCGCGGCGATGTGGTCTACGGGGAGAATGTGGTCCAGGGGGAGTCCGTGCAACCGCTGCTGTATAACCGGATCATGATGTATCACGTCGTGTCGCGTGACGAGTGGAACGCCGATCCCGACCGGCCGTACACACCCGCTTCCCTCGCCGAGGAGGGTTTCGTCCACTGCTCTCCCGACGAGGAGACCACGCTCACCATCGTCAACGCGTTCTACCGCACCAGCCCCCGGCCTCTGCTGGCGCTGGTCCTCGACGAGGACCGGCTCACCGCGAACTGCGCGTGGGAGGCGGCCGCTCCCGCACCGCCTCCCGGCGTCGCCGAGAGCACCTTGTTCCCGCATGTGTACGGCCCCGTCAACCGCGATGCCGTCGAGCGCGTCCTGGAGGTTCGCTGGGACGACGAAGGCCGAGCCACGGGGCTGGTGGACGCCGGCTGACACCCCAAGGGCCCCGTACCGGCACCCCACCGGTACGGGGCCCTTTCTGCGTTCGGCAGGCTGCGCCGCTGCCGGTTGTCACCGAGTCGAGCGAGGACTGCCGCGGCGGCCACGGGACGAAGAAGCCGAAGCAGACGAAGCAGACGAAGAAGACCTGGAAGACCTGGAAGACCTGGAAGACCTGGAAGACGCAGCGCGGCGGGGACGTTCCGCCACGGGCGCGGTGATCACGACGGGGACACCGGAAGGCGCCTGAGCCCCGGTGATACGGCTCAGTTCCGCCTCACCCGAACGTACCGACGCGATCCGCGGGGTGATGCCGGCCGAGGCCATCAGCCGGGTCATGCCGCGGCGCTGGCCGGGGGTCACGAGCGTGACGACACTGCCGGACTCGCCCGCGCGGGCCGTACGACCGCCCCGGTGCAGGTAGTCCTTGTGGTCGATGGGCGGATCCACATTGACGACCAGGTCGAGGTTGTCGACGTGAATTCCACGCGCGGCGACATTGGTCGCCACCAGTACCGTCACCTCCCCGCTCTTGAACTGGGCGAGGGTCCGCGTGCGCTGCGGCTGAGACCTGCCGCCGTGCAGGGCCGCGGCGCGGACGCCGCTCTTCAGCAGGTGCTTGGTCAGCCGGTCCACCGCGTGCTTGGTGTCCAGGAACATGATCACCCGGCCGTCTCGCGCCGCGATCTCGGTGGTCGTCCGCTGCTTGTCCGTGTCGTGTACGTGGAGCACGTGGTGTTCCATCGTGGTGACCGCTCCTGCGGACGGATCGACGGAGTGGACCACCGGGTCGGTCAGATAGCGGCGGACCAGCAGGTCGACGTTGCGGTCCAGGGTGGCCGAGAAGAGCATCCGCTGTCCGTCCGTGCGCACCTGGTCGAGCAGCGCGGTGACTTGGGGCATGAACCCCATGTCGGCCATCTGGTCGGCCTCGTCGAGGACGGTGATGCGGACGTCGTCCAACCGGCAGTCGCCCCGCTCGATGAGGTCCTTGAGCCGTCCCGGCGTCGCGACGACGACCTCCGCCCCGGTCCGCAGCGCAGCGGCCTGCTTGCCGATCGACATCCCGCCGACCACGGTGGCCGCCCGCAGCTTCACAGCGCGGGCGTACGGGGTGAGCGCGTCGGTGACCTGCTGTGCCAGCTCGCGGGTGGGTACGAGGACGAGGGCGAGCGGCTGCCGTGGCTCGGCGCGCCGACCCGCCGTACGGGCCAGCGCCGCGAGACCGAAGGCGAGGGTCTTGCCCGAACCGGTGCGGCCACGGCCGAGTACGTCACGACCGGCCAGGGAGTTCGGCAGGGTCGCCGCCTGGATCGGGAACGGTACGGTCACACCCTCACGGCCCAGCGCGGCCAGCAACGGCGCCGGCAGGGCGAGATCGGTGAACGACTCGACGGCGGGCAACGCGGGCGTCGTCGTCACCGGCAGCGCGAAGTCGCCCTGTGGCGCGGACTGTCGGCCTCCGGAGCCCTTGGAGCCCTTGGCACGGCGCGGGGCGCCGGAGGAGCGGTTGGAGGCGGAGGAGCGGTTGGTGGCGGAGCCACCGAAGCGGTCGTATGTGCGCTTTGTGCGGGCACGGCTCATGCGGAACCTTCACACTTTCCTTGATGCGGCACGTATCAAGGAAATGGCGCAGCCATGGAACAGCGCCGAGAATCGCGAGAACGAGCCGAAAATGATGGGGGGCGAACCGAGAATCCTCTTCTGCGGCGCCCTGAAACACAGCGAGCTGGGGCCCGCACCCCAAGGTGCGGGCCCCAGCTGCGAAGTAAGCGTCAGTTCTGGTGTCAGGCGGGAACGATGTTCTCGGCCGTCGGGCCCTTCTGGCCCTGCGCGACATCGAAGGTCACCTTCTGGCCTTCCTGCAGCTCACGGAAGCCCTGGGTGGCGATGTTCGAGTAGTGGGCGAAGACGTCGGCGCCGCCGCCGTCCTGCGCGATGAAGCCGAATCCCTTTTCCGCGTTGAACCACTTCACGGTACCGGTAGCCATTTTTTCTCCTTCGGGACGGTGTTCGGAGTTCGCCCTGTGCGGACTCCGGTCGCCGTTAATGATCGGCCCGTCGGAAAAACCTTCTGGCAACCACAACTGCAACTGATATGGACAATATCATGGCGTCATCGTTCATGCGTGGAAAATAATTCGGCTCCGGCTGTCGGCTGGGGAATATTCCTCGCACGCCGCGGCGATTTCTCACTTCACGGCCGCAGATATCGCCCTGCCCGGCCCACGCCGTTGCGGCCAGGCCCCTCCGGCCACAGCGCCCTGACCTCCTTCGATGGGCCCGCGTTCGGCTGCCGTCGGCGCCGGCGGATGAGACGCCGGGGAACGCGCCGAGACCCGCGCTGTGATGAAGGTCACATCCACGGCTGCGGGCAGGAAGAAGCGGGGGCCTGGTTGCCGCGGGTCACGAGCGCTGTGCCGGCACAGTGGCTGTGCGTGCCCGGCCGAGGACATCTGCGCCCGCGACGGCAGGAATTCCGCCCGGGCGACTAGAGTTCCCCTACGGGGAACCGCTCCCCTGATGCGGGCCGCGACTTCGGTGGTCCGCAGGAAGGCGCCCATGCCCTCGCAAGACCAGCCGCACACCGCCCACCGGCTGGAAGACGACCACCACCCGGCGTACACCATGGGTCGTGCCGCCGAGGTGATCGGTGCCACGCCCGGTTTCCTGCGGGCCGTCGGCGAGGCGGGACTGATCACGCCGACGAGGTCGGAGGGCGGCCACCGCCGCTACTCCCGCCACCAGTTGCGCCTCGCTGCCCGCGCCCGCGAGATGGTCGACCAGGGGACCCCGATCGAGGCCGCCTGCCGGATCATCGGTCTCGAGGACCGACTGGAGGAGGCCCTGCGCGCCAACGAGGAACTGCGCCGTCCGGAAGGCCGTCCGGGCGAGGGGCCCGACGGCGGCGAGTGAAAACCTGACGGCGCCGGAGAAGAAATTCGACCGGTACTGGAAGAGGCTTTTCCCTGCGTCCAGCCGCCGTATTCCGGAATTTTCTCCTCCTGCCTCTCGTAGCTTCCTTGCCGCCGATTCCCTCCGTGCTAGACTCGACGCGAATTGCAGTTATGGTTGCCGTTTTTCGGGATTCCCGGGCAGGTGATCATCGCAGCGATGAGGGAGCCCGCGAGGTGCGGGCCTCCAGCACTGCCTCAGGAGAATTGACATGGCCACCGGTACCGTTAAGTGGTTCAACGCGGAAAAGGGCTTCGGCTTCATCGAGCAGGACGGCGGCGGTGCCGACGTCTTCGCCCACTACTCGAACATCGCCACCCAGGGCTTCCGCGAGCTGCAGGAAGGCCAGAAGGTGACCTTCGACGTGACGCAGGGCCAGAAGGGCCCGCAGGCGGAGAACATCGTTCCCGCCTGACACTCGCGTTCGAACGCGTCTGAATTTCGTACGCAGATACGACGGAAAGGGGCCCGCGCCTTGGGTGCGGGCCCCTTTTCCGTTTCCCGGATCCGGACCCTCCGAAGACACCCGCCGCTGTTCCACCCCATCACGCCATCCCGCCATCCCGACTCCTGGTGAGGCACTATGCGCTGTGTGATCGCCCGTTATCCCTTCGACCTCTTCAAGAGCGAGGTGGAGACATCGATGGAGAGCGTCCGACCCGAGCCCGTCACCGCGGTCTGCGTCGACATCGGCGGCCGCATGTATCCGGTCAAGCAGGTGGGCGAGGTGATCACGGGCCAGGACCGCCGTGACTTCACCGTCGGGGAGATGACCAGGGCCCTGACCCGTCTCGGCTTCACCTGCCACGCCGCGCCCCCGCACCTCCCGTCCGCCGTCGCCCCGGCGTACGGAGCGCCGGCCCAGTGGGACGACTGACGGAGGGTCGAGTGACTCAGATCACTTCCGTAGGTCGACTACTTCTCCTGTCCCCGCCGGTCATGACCGCGACACGAAGTCGTTCGACCGACTGAAGGAAAGGACGCGACTGACATGACCGCACCTGTGAAGGGCCCGGCCAGCTACTTCCCTTCGATCGAGAAGAAGTACGGCCGTCCGATAGCGGAGTGGAAAGCCCTGATCCGCACTTCACCGCTGACCAGGCACATGGAACTCGTCTCCTGGCTCAAGAGCGAGCACGGCCTGGGGCACGGCCACGCCAACGCGCTCGTGGCGCACACGCTTGCCGAGCGTGTCGGCAACTGAACCTGCCGACAACGGACAAGGCCCAGGTCTCTGAACTGGGCCTTCAACTGGAGCAAGTGACGAGAACCGAACTCACGCTCTCAGCTCGGGGAGCGACTTGGGCGGGCGCGATTGTTCGAGCGCGCGCGAGTGGGGTGCCGTCGAGGACGCGGAACGCCTGCACCGGGTGGAGAAGCGCAGCCAGTGATCTACCTGCTCGACCCTTCCGGCCTGGTCCGGCTGCTCCGCGATCCAAAACTGCAGTCGGCCTGGTCCGACGCGATCGATGCCGGGGCCATCGCATCCTGCTACGCGCAGCGCGCCGAGTTCCTGTACAGCGCGCGAAACAGTCGCGAGTACGACGAGATCGCGGAGATGTTCACCGACCTCTACCCCGACGCCTCGGTGCCGAAGAACGCAGGCCGCTGGATCAGCGCGGTGCACCACCGTACGGCCCAAGCCGGAGAGCATCGCAGTGCCTCGGCCGTGGACCTCATCATCGCCGCCACGGCGGCCCACCACGGCCTGACGCCCGACGTGATGCAGGTCAGCTGTTGGTCTTGGCGGGTGCCTTGCCGTACTGGTCGACGACCGTGCGCTTCATGATCGCGCTGGTTCCGAACAGTGTGTCGGAATTGAATTCTCCCCTCCCTGAAGGGGAGGGGATTCCTGGCTCAGGCCGCCTCCTGGAGCAGCGCTCCAGGAGGTCTTCCGCCATCAGCACCAGCCGGGTTGAGACCAGCCCGGACGAGCATCACGCGGGCGGAGTTCTTGTCCCTCGGGGAGGAGACTCCGCACGCGGTGCAGGTGAAGGTGCGCTCACCCAGCGGCAGTGCGTGCTTGGCTCTCGCATCGCAGTGCGCGCAGTCCATCGTGGTGTGCGCGGGGTGGACGAGGCGGACGTCCCGCCCGTGCTTGCGGCCCATCTCGATCAGAGCGGCCTTGGTGGCGCCGATGGCGGCGTCGGCGGCCTTGCGGGCCATCGATGTCCTGGCGAGGAATTTCGGGCGGAAGTCCTCCACCGCGAGGGCGTCGTGGTCGCGGACGACCTGCTTGGCCCACTTGCGGCCGGTGTCCGCGCGCTGCCGGGCGACCTTCTGGTGCGCCTTCGCCCGCAGTTTCTTCGCCGCGCGGTAGCCGTTCGATCCGGCCTGGCCCTTCGCCGGTTTGCGGCGGGCCATCATCCGGTCGTACCGGGTCAGCTTCTGCTTCGCCTTCCTGCCGTGCTCGGCGTGGGGGAGGTCGTGGGCGTCGGATGTGGTGGTGGCGGTCTCCTTCACGCCCCAGTCGATACCGATCACGCGGCCGGTCTCCGGCAGCGGCTGCACCTGGGCGGGCACGACGAACGAGCAGTACCAGTGCCCCCGGCTGTCCTGGTACACGCGCACCGAGGACGGCTCAGTCAGCAGTTCGCGCGACCACACCACCGTCACGACGATGCCCCCGGCCAGGTGCAGGCGGCCGTCCTTGATGCGGAAGCCGCGCCGGGTGTAGTTCAGCGTCGGCAGCGCCTCACGCTTGGTCTTCCACTTCGGCATCCCGGCCCGCTGCCGCATCGGCAGGCGCTCTTTGATGTCCTTGTGCGCCTTGGCCCGGGAGCGGCCGAAGTCACGGATGATCTGCTGCTGGGGAACCGACGAGCCCTCGCGCAGCCACGGCGTACGGGTGCGGGCTTGGGTCAGCATCCTGTCGAGTTGAGCCGGGCCGCACGTCTGTTTCGCCCCGGTCGCCTTGTTGTGCAGGTGCACGGCCTTGGACTTGGCCACGCACTCGTTCCACACCCAGCGGCACCGGTCCCACTCGTCCATCAGGGCGGAGCGGGCGGTGGACGACACGCGCAGCCGGTAGGTGTAGCGGGCATGCCCGGCTTCCGCAGCCGCCCTCACCTGCGCCATGTCTTCCCCCTCACGGTCCCCGGACGGGATGCCGTGGCATCCCGAGCCCTACGAGAGGACCGTATGTACGACCGCCGCACACCCGTACCCCGATCGCGCAGCCACCACCCCAACCAGCGATCACAGGCACACGCGTTTGCATCACCGTTCGCATCACCCCGGTCTGCCGGCAAGTACGGGCGCTCCGCGCCCTGAACCGGATGCGGCGACGCTCCGCGTCGCAACGCCCGGATGCGATCCTCCCGGCGTGAACGCCGGGGCGTCCTCGCAAGAAACAGGTGAACCGCCCTCCGCTCCACCGTCTCCCGGGTACGCCAGGCGGCGAGGAAGGTCTCGGACATGGCCTCCTCCGCCTCCGACCAGTTGCCGGTCAGGCGCAGGGCATGGTTGTAGACCGCCCTCGCATGCTCGTCGTACAGGTCGGCGAACGCCGCACGGTCCCCTGCCCGTATGCGTGCACGCATCGACTCCGCTGGTTCTGTCTGCCTCACACTCTGTACGCTCCGCCGTCCCACCCGGGTTCCTATGGCCTGCGCCACACCGCGACGTTCGGGCCGGCGCCGCAACGGCGATCGACACCACCGCCGACACCCTCACGTTGACATCCCTGCAACCCTTCCACCATGCTTGTGTTAATTCATTAATGGAAGCCCACTGAAACCATGGAAGGTGACGTGGTCGAGTACCGGATCGACCGTGGCAGCGGCGTACCCGCCTACGTGCAGATCGTCGAGCAGACCGAACGGGCGCTCCGGATGGGCACGTTGAAGGTCGGGGACAAGCTGCCCACGGCGAGGGAGGTGGTGGCGGCGACCGCCATCAACCCCAACACCGTGCTGCGGGCCTACCGCGACATGGAGCAGGCCGGCCTGGTCGAGCTGCGCCGTGGGCTGGGGACCTTCGTGACGCGGTCGCTCGCGCGGCCCGGCGCGGAGAACGACTCGCCCCTGCGCACGGACCTCACCGACTGGACGGCACGCGCGCGTGCGGCGGGACTGGAACGGGCCGACATCCTCGCCATGGTCACCGCCGCCCTGGACGCACACGACAAAGAGCAACACGAGCAACACCAGCACACCCCGGGCGACCGGGAGCGCAAGGAGGAGGACGCATGACCGGGCCTGACGCACCGGCCGCACTGCGCGCCACGGGACTCGGGTTCCGGTACCGGGCGCGGAGCGGCTGGGCCCTGCGGGACTGCGAGTTCACCGTGCCCAGCGGACGTATCACCGCCCTCGTCGGACGCAACGGCGCCGGCAAGAGCACCCTGCTGCACCTGGCCGGCGGCCTGCTGCACGCCGACGCCGGGGAGATACGCGTACTGGACGCCGTACCGGGCGCACCCGAAGCCCGCGCCCGGGTCGCTCTGCTCACCCAGGACAAGCCGCTCTACCTCCGCTTCACCGTGGCGGACACCCTGCGGATGGGCGAGAAGCTGAACTCCTCGTGGGACCGGGCAGCCGCCGAGCAGACCGTCCGTGAGGGCAGCATCCCGCTCACCGCCCGCGTCGGCGAGCTGTCCCCCGGACAGCGCACCCGTGTCGCACTCGCCCTGGCGCTCGGCAAGCGGCCCGAACTGCTGCTGCTCGACGAGCCGATGGCCGACCTCGACCCCGTGGCGCGAGGCGAGATCATGGCGGCGCTGATGGCCCAGGCCGCCGACCGCGGCATGAGCATCGTGCTGTCCTCGCACGTCCTGCCCGAACTGGAGCAGACCTGCGACTGGGTGCTGCTGCTGCGCAACGGCCGCATCGAGCTGAGCGAGGACGCCGACGCACTGCGCGAGAGCCACGTCATCCTCACCGGACAGGCCGACCAGGCCGACACCCTGGCCGGATGCCACACCGTCGTCCACCGCCGGACCGCCGGCAGACAACTGACCGCCCTCGTACGGCAGCACGGACCGCTGCACGGCGACTGGCACGTCGAGCGGCCCAGGCTGGAGGACATCCTGGTCGGCCACCTCCAGGCCGATGGCGCCGATGACATGGTGCGCCCCGCCCCCGCCGAGCGGACGGAGGCGGCGGCATGAACAGCTCCCTCTGGCACGGCTCCCTCTGGCTCGCCTGGCGCCAGCAGCGGGTGCTGGCCGGCGTCGGCGCGGCCGTTCTGGCCGCCGCCGCGGCGATCGCCGCGTACTACCGCTCGGGCATGCTGGACGCCCTGCGCAGCGGGCTGTTCGACCACTGCGACCCCGGGCCCGTCTCCTGCACGCGTTCCGACACCGGTGTGCCCCTGCTGCTGGACATCCAGCCGCTGCAGTACCTCGGGGCGCTCAACATCGCCCTGCCCGTCATCATCGGCGTCTTCTGGGGCGCCCCGCTGCTGGGCCGCGACCGGGAACTGGGCACGCACCGCATGGTTCTGACCCAGGGCGTGAGCCGCGGCCAGTGGTTCGCCTCCCGGTTCGCCCTCGCCGCGGCGACCGCGGTGACCCTCTCCGGCCTGCTCGCGGGAGTGTTCGCGTGGTGGTGGCGACCGGCCGCCGACCGGAGCTACGGCCTGTTCTGGTACGAGACCACGGCCCTGAGCGGCTCGGGCCCGCGGGTCGTCGCAGCCGCCCTGTTCGGCCTGGCGGCCGGCACACTGCTGGGTCTGCTGGCCCGCCGGGTCCTGGCCGCGATGGGCCTGACCCTCCTGGTCACCGGGGCGATGACACTCGTACTGGAGTGGACGCACAAGACGCGCCTGCTGGTCCCGCCGCACATCTACACCAGCGCCGGCAGCGTCCCCAAACTGCCCATGGGCGAGAAGTGGTCGGCCGGCCACTACGGCCTGATCACCGCCTCCGGCCGCCGCGACGACGTGATGAACTGCCCCTTCCCGTCAGGTGCCCAGCTCAAGGACTGCATGGACCGGAACGGGTACGTCGCCCGCTTCTACGAGGCCAACCCGGCCGGCGACTACTGGGCCTTCCAGTGGACCGACACCGCCGTCCTCGGCGGCCTCGCCCTCCTGCTCACGGCCGTCACCGTGCTGCTTCTGCGCCGCCGCATCTGACCGCGCCGAACCAACGCATCTGCCCTTCAGCCCCTCACCCGGGGTCCCCTTTGTACGGAGGTCGCTTCACCATGCCCGCAGACGCCAAGTCACCGAAGAAGCTCCGCAACAACCGCGCCGCCCTCACCCACAAGATCGGCTATGCCCTGCGCCACCCCGGCCGCGTCACCCCGTACCTGCGCCGGGCCGGCCGGGACGCCTGGCTGCGCCTGAAGCACCCCGACCACGTCGGCTACTACCGGGCCGTGATGGCCTCGGACACCCGCCGCAACCCGGAGGCCGCGGTCGGCAGCCAGACCCACGAACGCTGGCTGGCGCTCGGGCAGATGCAGTTCGACTACCTCATCGAGCACGAGCTGCGCCCCGAGCACCGCATGCTCGACATCGGCTGCGGCAACCTGCGCGGCGGCTGGCGCTTCATCGACCACCTCGACACCGGCAACTACTACGGCATCGACATCTCGCCCGACATCCTGATCGCCGCCAAGAAGACGCTCGTCGAGCGCAGTCTCCAGGACAAGCTGCCGCACCTGACCATCACCGGCGACCTCACCCTGGACTTCCTGCCCAGCAACCACTTCGACGTCATCCACGCGCACAGCGTCTTCTCCCACTCGCCGCTGCACGTCATCGAGGAATGCCTCGCCCACGTCGGCCGTGTGCTGACCGACACCGGGTTCTTCGACTTCACCTTCGACCGCACCGAGGGCACCGAACACCAGGTGCTGCGCGAGGACTTCTACTACCGCACCGAGACCCTCCTGGCCCTGGCCCGCAAGCACGGCCTGCACGCGCGCTTCATGGAGGACTGGGAGCAGCGCCCGCACGGCCAGTCGAAGATACGGGTCAGCCGCTCGGCCCTGCCCACCACCTGAGACGGCCGGAATCCGACATGCCGTCCCCCACAGGGCACCCGGGCACCCTGCTCGACCCGCCCACCGTCGCCACGTCCCGGCCACCCGTCGTCCCGCGCCCGCCCGTGCCGCCGGCCACCCCACGGCCCGGCCCGAGCCGCGCACTCACGGCAGCCGTGCCCGCGGGCCTCGTGATCTCCCTGGGCCTGTGGGGGATCACCCGCCAGGACAGCATGTGGCGCGACGAGGCCGCCACCTGGCAGGTCGCCCACCGCAGCCTGCCCGAGATCTGGCAACTGCTCGGGCACGCAGACGTCGTCCACGGCCTGTACTACGCCCTCATGCACGTCGTGTTCGGGGCCTTCGGCGACAGTCTCCTGACGCTGCGGCTGCCCTCCGTCCTCGCCATGGCCGTGGCGGCCTCCCTCGCCGCCGACCTCGGCGCCCGGCTCGCGGGCCGGTGGAGCGGGCTCGGCGCGGGGCTCGCCTTCGCGCTGCTGCCCACCCTCCAGACGTACGCACAGGAAGGCCGCCCGTACGCGATGGTGACCGCCACCGTCGCGCTCGCCTCCTGGCTGCTGGTGGCGGCCATGCACCGCCCGCGCGCCCGCACCTGGAGCGCGTACGCCGTCGTCGTCCTGCTCGGCGCGCTGCTCAACTGGTTCTCCCTGCTCGTGCTGCCCGCCCACGCCGCCACGCTCGCCCTCGCCCGGCCCCACCGCATCGTCCGGGTGCGCTGGCTGCTCGCCGCAAGCACCGCCGTACTCGGCGCCCTGCCCCTCGTCCTGGCCAGCCGGGGCCAGTCCAGGCAGGTCTCCTGGATACAGCCCACCAGCCCCGGCACTCTGTACACCGTCGCAGCCACCATCCTTGCGGCCGGCGGCTGCGCACTCCTGCGCCGCGCACACCGATCTGCCGGCGGGCAAGTGAGCCTGGCCGCCGTGGCCGTCCCCCTGTGCGCCGTCCCGCAGCTGCTGCTCCTCGCCGTCTCGCTCACCTGGCAGCCCCTCTACGTCGGCCGCTACGTCCTGTTCGCCCACATCGGCCTCGCCCTCCTCCTCGGGGCAGCGATCGCCACACTCGCCACGCGCCTGCCCACCCACCCCGGAGTTCCGCTCGCCGCCGTCACGGCACTCGCGTTCCTCGCCCTGCTCCCCGTGGAACAGCACATACGCAGTCCACACAGCCGCGTCGACGACGTACTGGCTGCGGCCACCCTGGTGGACGCAGCGCGTGGACAGGGCGCCGCGGTCGTCTTCCTTCCCTCGGCCCGACGCGACACCGCCCTGGTCACCCCAGCCGCGTTCCACGGCCTGCGCGACATCGCGCTCGCCCAGCACCCCGTCGAGTCCGCCACCCTGCACGGCATCGAAACAGACCCCGGCACCACAGCCCGAGCAATGCTGCGCGAACGGCACATCATCCTCATCAGCGACGCAGAGTCCCGCCCCGCCCGCAACGCCCGCGACCGTGCCAAACAACGCATCCTCCGCGAGCACTTCACCAAACGCTCCACCACGATCCAACGCGGCCGCAGCATCACCCTCTACGAACGAATCGACCGCCCGGATCACAACCAGCCTGCTGCCAACAGGCCGTGAATCGGCGCCACCTGCGCTTACTGCGGGAGCCGGCCCGCGCGGGCTCGGCGGTCAGGACGCCGGCCTGACTCGCACATCAAAACGGGCGCCCTCGATGCGAGGGCGCCCGCTTCGATGCCGGGCTCACGACGCGGCGGTGTCAGGCACGACGATCGTCCGGGGTCGGACGGGGCCGGCCCTTCGACTCGTCAGCCGACCGGCAGGTCCGTGTAACTGCCGCTGGACGGCAGTCTGTTGTGCAGGTCGAAGAGCGTCAGCGCTCGTAGACGAACGGCGATGCCGCGCCACCGCGCTTTCTCAGCCGATGGTGACGAACCGCGCCCAAGGCGGCGGGGCATCCGGGACGTAGTCGGGGTTCTCCTCGTCCACGGCACGGGTGGGACGGGGGAAGAGACCGACGACGGTGCGGCAGGGTGGCTGCGCGGAGGGCCACGGCGTCTGACCGTCCGTCAGGGCGACGATCACGTCCGGGCGGGGCCGGGAGCGGAGCGCCCGGGCGAAGCCGGAGCGCAGATCCGTTCCCCCGCCGCCGACCAGTGCGATGTTCTCGGCGCGGCAGAGCGGGACGGCGACCCCGGCCGCCGCGTCGCAGGAGATCACCGAGACCAGGTCGCGCCGCCCGCCCACCGCTCGCGAGATCGCCGCCACCTCCAGCAGGGCGCTGCCCAGCTCGGCGTCGCTCACCGACCCGGAGGTGTCGATCACGACGCAGACCCGGGGTGGCGTACGGCGCAGGCTCGGCAGCACCACCCCGGGGACGCTCGCCGAGCGCCGGGACGGACGCCGGTAGCTGTGGTCCTCGCCCACGCCCGGCGCGCCCGCCGCCGAGCGAACCGCCGCCCCCAGCAACTGCCGCCACGGCTGCGGCGGATGGAACGCCTCGTCCGCCCACCGGCGCCATCCCTCCGGCGCGTCGCCCGGCCGGCCCTTGATCCCCTCGGCGACCCGGAAGCGAACCGCGTCCCGCTGCTGCCTGCTCAGCCCGTGGGCCCCGTCGGGCCCCAGCTCCCACGGCCGTTCCTGCCCGTCGGCACCACTGCCGCAGTCCAGCCAGGCCAGGTCCGCGGCGAGCCCGGACATCGACGCCGTCCGCAGGTACTCCTCCATCAGCAGCCCGTCGGGCAGCCGCAGCAGGGACGGCAGCACGGCCCCCGTAGGCAGGGGCAGACCGTCACCGTAGATGTCGTCGTTGATCTCGAAGTCGGCGGCGATGTTCCGCCGCAGCCTCTCCCAGCCTTCGGCCGAGCGGACCCCCCTCTCGCTTCGCCCGCCCGGCCCGTGCTGCTCGTGCTCCCGCGCATACCGCTCGCCCCGCCCGTGGTGGTCCCGGAGCAGATGGGAGACCTCGTGCACCCAGACGCCCGCCAGTTCCTCCACCGGGGTGCGCGCCACGAAGCCGGGGGAGACGTAAGCGCGCCAGTGCGCGTCCACCGCCATCGTCGGTACCGACCGGTCCTCCACCACGTGCAGTGCGAAGAGCGCGGCGGCAAGGTAGGGGCGGACCTTCACCGCGTGCAACCGGGCGGCCAGCAACTTCTCCATGTCCAGCGGGAGTCCGGGCCGGTCGTACGGCCCGCCGGAGCCGGCCGGCGGCCTCGGCACGGTGGCCCGCACCGGGCGCGGCGGCGCGGGCCGGGACATCGGGCGCGGCAGCGGGCGCTTCGCGGCCCCCGTCATCGGCGTGCCCCCGTAGCCCGCCCGGCGTCGGCCGCCGCCGCGGCCCGCCCCACCGACCGGTCCGCCCGCCGGGCGAGACCGACCCCGGCCAGCCGCTCCACCGCCTCCGGCACCTCCCAGTCGTCGCGCCGCAGCGCGGCCAGCGCCGTCGCCGGGGCGACCAGCAGGTCCGGGGCGCCGGTCTCCAGCGCCCGGACCAGCACCGCCCAGCCCGCCTCCCACCGCTCCCGCTCCGGCCGCGCCCGACGGCGGCCACCACCGCCTCCAGCGTCGCCTGACGCAGATCGCCTCGCACCGGCAGCTCGGCGGAGGCCGGATCGGCCAGCAGCGACTCCGGATCCGGCAGGTCCATCCGGTCCACATGGGCGAGGAGTTCGAGCCCCGGCCCGTCCCCCACCGCGCCCCGCACCAGCAGCGCCAGCACCTCCCGGGAGACGGAGGCCGCCGTGCCGAAGGCCAGCAGGGTCAACGCGGCCTCCCAGCTCCGGGGCGAGGGCCAGGCACCGCCGCGCCGTGTCTCGGTGTTCGGCAGCCGGTGGATCAGCGTCGGCCGGGCCTGAAGGAAGCCGCAGACCGCGCGCCGGGCGAAAGCCACCGCCTCCGGCAGCCGCTCCGGCACCAGCCGGGGCAGCTCCGCCCGGGGCCAGACCCCGCCCAGCCCGCGGACCACCACCTCCCGGTCGTGCACCCAGTACAGATGCACGAACCGGTTGGCCAGCGGCGGGCTCAGCTCCCACCCGTCCGCCGCCGACGCGCGCGGATTGGCGGCGGCCACGATCCGTACGCCCGGCGGCAGTTGAAGCGCACCTACCTTCCGCTCCAGGACGACCCGGAGCAGTGCGGCCTGGACGGCCGGGGTGGCGGTGGAGAGTTCGTCCAGGAAGAGCAGCCCCCGCCCGGCCCGCACGAGCTCCACCGCCCACTGCGGCGGCGCCATCGGCACCCCCTGCACCGCCGGGTCTTCGCCCACGATGGGCAGTCCGGAGAAGTCGGACGGTTCGTGGACGCTGGCGATCACGGTCGTCAGCGGCAGATCGAGGGAGGTGGCGAGCTGTGTCAGGGCCGCGGTCTTGCCGATGCCCGGCTCGCCCCAGAGCAGCACGGGCAGGTCGGCCGCGACGGCCAGGGTGAGCGCTTCGAGCTGCTCGTCGGGGCGCGGCTCGGTGGTGGTCGTCCGCAGGAGGGACAGGAGGTCGCCGGCGAGGGCGAGTTGGGTGCCGGTTCCGGAGGCGGCGGGGGTGGGTGCGGGTTTGTCGGCGGCCGGGAACGGGGCTGCAGAAGGGTGCTGGAAGTCATGGTCATCACCTGGGGGTGGGATAAGGGGACGGGGCGGCCCGTCCCGGATGTCGTGTGGAGTGCGGCGCGGAATGCGCGAGAGAGCAGGGGAGTTGGGCGGATCAGCTGAACAGGCCGGTGCGGGGCCGGGCCCGGCTGGTCCGCTTGCGGCGCAGTACGAGCGGCGTACGGCGGTCGATCCGGGGACGGCGGCCCGCCTTCGCCTGCCCCACGCCCGAGGCGTCCCCGCCCCCGACCGCACCGGCACCGGGGTGCACGGCGACCAGCCCGGAGCGGAAGAGCCCGTGGTCGATACGGCGGGCCGCAGCCGACTCCAGTGCCTCCCGGAGCGGCCCGTCGCGCAGGACCGCACCGGGACCGAGCAGCCCCTCGACCACGTCCAGCGCCCCGGCGACGTCACCGTGGGCGAGCCGCTCCCGGACCGCAGGCAGTGCCTCCGGGTTGCGGTGCACCGCGTCGATCGCCCGCAGGCACGGCAGCGCCGGCCCGCCGAGCGCCACCAGCAGCTCCTCCCGGTGCAGTTGGGCCGGGTCGTGGTCGATCGCCGTCAGCACCCCGTCCCGCAGCGCGATCCGGTGGACCTCGCCCCGGCACTCCACCCGGTGCGGATCGCCGGGCCCGGGCGCGGGGCCGGCCACCGGTGCCGTGCCGGACGTCGCCCCCGTGCTGGACGTCGCCCCCGTGCTGGACGTCGCCCCCGTGTCGGACGCCGCCCCCGTGCCGGACGCCGCCAGTGCTGCGCCGACGAGCGGATGCAGCCGCTCGGCCGCGATCAGCCCGGCCTGCAACAGTTCCAGATCCGGAAGGACCCGGGCCGCCGCCTCCGGCAGCACCGGAAGCGCCGCGACCTCCTGCGGCGGCAGCGCCTCCCGCAGCGGCCGGAACGTCGGGGCATGGCTGTCGTCGGGGGCGACGAGTTCGAGCACGGCGCGGCTCCGCGCACCGAGCCGCACGGTGAAGGCCCCGCGAGGGCGCCCCTCGGCCCGCAACAGCAACTCTGCCTCGGCGGCCCAACGTGCCACCGCCCACGCGGAATCGTGGAGGGCAGGCCGATCGGGACGATCTGGCGGGCCTGGTCGACCGGATAGGTGGATCCGGTCGGGCGGCACGGGCGGTACCCCGCCCGCACCGCACCGCCGCGCCAGTTCGCCGCTCCGCCCGGAGTCCCAGAGATGCCGGTGCAGGTCGAGCCGGAAACGCCGGTCGGGATGCGGGTGCGGGTGCGGATGATGCCCGGGGGCACCGCTCCCGGGCCCCTCCCACAGGGCCAGGGACATCCGCTGTCCGGCGTCCGCCCAGGCCGGCGGTGTCCGCACCACCAAGTGCAGCGGCGTGGCGCCGGAACTCCGGTAACGGGCCAGGGAGATGGTCAGGCCGGGCCGGAGCCGCCCGTCGGGGGCGATCCTGGGCATGTGCCAGCGGAGCAGATCCGGCGCCAGCAGACGCAGATCTGCACGGAGGCGGGTGACGAGATCGGTGCCGTGGCGGTCGCGCACGGCGCGCAGATCGAGATCGACGTCGATCCGGGCGGCGGCGCAGGCCCCCGCCCAGTCGCCGACCGCACGCCGGGCGGTCGCAGTCTCGATCATGGACGGTGGCACGGCGTACTCACGCACGCGCTGCCACATCAACAAGCGGGACGGAATCACGTTCGCGAAGTGATGTGCCATCAGCACTCACCTTGCGCGAACGATTCCCCCAATCCGTACGAGGAGAGGTTCTTCATCTGCAGCATCGTAACCACCCCGATAACGATCTGTCAGTGCCCTTTCTTCTTCGTACGGCCCTGCCGCAGCAAGGCGGGCAGACCCACGAAACCGACCGACCCGATCACCGCGAGCTTCCACGCCCCCTTGGCGACGAGCCACCCCAACCATGGATAGGGGACCCAGCCCAGCCAGGAGAACACCGCCAGCACAATTGCCGCCCCGCACACCGCTGCCGTGATCGTGGCGACGATCGCCACACCCTTGGACAACTTCTGCTCCTCGGACGCTGTGACGTCCGTGACTTCATGGTTCATGCCTGCTCCGTTCTCAGGTGAGGTGTGGATCTTTCAAGCTGTGGTGGCCGCAGGCTCCGCCAGGCGGCGAGTGGGGTCGGGGGCGGTGCGTGCGATGCGGAACCGGTGGCTCAGGCGCAGGACCACCCACGCGTACAGCGGCAGCACGATCGCCTCGGCCGCCAGCAGTGCCCAGGGGGCGTCCCCGGCGTTGGTGGTGGTATCGCTGAGCCCGTCCACGACGGTGGCGGAGAGGAGGAAGAAGAAGAGGTTGTTGACCACATGGAGGGCGATGGCCGCCTCCAGGCCACCGGTACGGATCACCAGCACGCCCAGGACGAGGCCGACCAGGACCAGGTCGGCGAAGCCCCACGGCGTGCCCAGCCCGTGGGACAGGGCGAACAGCAGACCTCCCGCGGTGATGCCGACCCAAGGGGTGCGCAGGTAGCAGCCGAAGACCTGGGGGATCCAGCCGCGGAAGACGTACTCCTCGGCGGCGGCCTGGAGCGGCACCAGCAGGACGAGCATCGCGGCGGCGGCCAGGAACGTCGGCCAGCCCACCCAGGCAGCGGACGTCGACTCGAAGGCTCCGGACCCGGACCCAGCGGTGAAGACGGTCGTCAGGCCGAACAGGAGCAGTGTCGCGGCCACGGCCACCCCCAGGCAGACCAGCAGCCAACGCCAGCGCAGCCGTCCGGTCACCGAGGACAGGGTGCCGACCGGTCGGCGTTGCACCAGGCGCGCGGCAAGCAGCACCGCCGGGAGCAGGAGCGCGAGCATGAGCAACCAGGCGGCGTTGTCCCACAGGGGATCGGCGAACAGCAGGTCGCCCGTGCCCAGCTCGACTCCGGCCAGCGAGGCCGCCACACCCAGCCCGAATCCCGCGTTGAGCGTAAGCAGCAACCAGCCGACCACGGCGACCAGCGTGGCCGCCGGCGGAAGCCACCAGCGGTGCGGCATGGTCCGCGCCAACCGGTGATAGGGCGTTCCGGCCGCCGGTGCATGAGTGTGGGTACTCATGGATTCCACCTTGATCTCACAGGCTCGCTGAGACTTGACTGAGGTCTTCGTCCTTTGACGCGGACCCGAGGTCAGCAGACACGACCGTGAAGATGTCCGTCATGCCCCCGAAGCACGTGACTTGACGCGACGGTGTGCCTTTGCTAGGCGAGTGGTGGCGATTGCCTGTCGCGATCGGTTTCGGGTGTCAAGCCACGCATTGCAGTGACATGGCGGAGTCCCTCCGGCCGGGTTCATCGGAGGCAGGTCTTCGCCGAGGAAATCCCCGGACAACAGGAGGCTCAAAAATATCCCGGCGTACTGCGCGGGCTGGATGGAAAATCCCTGCAATACCGAATAGAGGATTCCGATGACCAAGCTTTCCTTGAATCGTCGTATGGTGCTGGCCGGTGGCGGCCTGGCGCTGCCGACGACCGCGACGGCCGCATCGGCGGCCCGCAGCACGGAGTCACCCAGACCCCCGCGAACGCTCCGGCGGTAGCACCAGCCGTACCGTGCAGTCCCGTCGGAGTAACTCCACTCGGCCGAGTCGAGTGCGACCGCAGCGTTCCTGGCTGCACAGTCGGGCGCCACCGCCCCAGCGGTACCCTCTCGGGCAATGTGCGACCGGATGCGCTGACCAGGCAGCCAGTTGCCCGGCCGGTGACCGTACAGCCGGGGGCGGTGCCCATGCAGCCACAAGCCCCGCCGCCGGCCCGGTGAGGCGCCGGGCGGCGGTACCGGCCCTGCCCGAAGTCCCACTGATCCATCGCCGTGACCCCTCTCACAGCTGTTGCGCGCGCCGGGTGAGCACCTGTGAATCGATGTCTTACGAGCGGGAAACGAGGCACCTGCCGGGCCGCCCCTAGCCTCGCGGAGCATGAGGGGGAACCGAATCCGCCGACCTGACCAGTCCGTCCGCATTCCCGGCTGGGGCTCCATCCGCGGCCGTATGGCGATCGTCCTTGCCGTGCCCACCTGTCTGCTCCTCGCCCTGACCGGCCTGGGCGTTGCCGACCGCGCCCACGACTGGTCCGCCGCGCGGGCCACGGAGTCCCAGGTCGGCATCCTGCTGCGGGAGCAGGACCTCGTCCGTGAGCTCCAGCGTGAACGCGGCCTCACCAACGGCCTGTTGAGCGGCGCGGAGCAGTACCGGGACGATGTCCGCAGGCAACGGGCGCGCACCGACGACGCGCGTGCGTCCTTGAGGGCGGCGCTCTCGGAGGAGAGCGGTGATCTGCCCGAGGCCGCGGCCTCCGCCTTACGCCGGGCCCAGCTCCCGCTCGTCGACCTCACCGCAACCCGTACCGCCGTCGACACCGGCACAGCCGACCGCGCTGTCACACTCCGCTTCTACACCCGGGCCGTCACCGCCCTGATCGATGCCGAAGGGGCCGGCGTGCCCGACGGCGACCGCCGTATCGCGCAAGGCGTGCAGGCGCTGCAGGCCCTGGCGCGTGCCACGGAGGCCGTGGCCCTCGAACGCGGCTCCCTGAACGGCGTGTTCGCGGCACAGCGGTTCCGCTCCGGCGAGTACCTCGACTTCACCGATGTCCGCGCCACGCGGGTCGCCGCTCTCGGCCAGTTCCGCCAACTTGCCGACAGCGCCCAGAAGTCATCCCTCGACCAGGCCTTCGGGACGGCTGCCGCCCGCCGCGTCACCGGGTACGAAGCCAAGGCCGAGGCGGGCGCCGACGGCTCGTCACTCGACGTCGACCCCGCCCGCTGGTGGGCCGACATGACGACGCTCGTCGATGATCTGCACGGTGTGCAGAAACAGGTCGGTGACGACGTACGGGCACGAGCGGACCAGGTCGGCGGCGCGGCCACCCGGGAACTCATCGGCTTCCTGGCGCTGGGCGCGCTGATCCTCGCCGTGGCCTGCGCGCTCGCGGTGTTCTCGGCCCGCTCCATCACCCGCCCCCTGGGCGCCCTGGCCGACGAGGCCGACGCAGTCGCGGGCACCAGGCTGCCGGACGTGGTCAGGTACATCCAGGAGACCGACCCCGACACCCCGTTGCCCGCGGAGCGCGAGGCGGCCGAAGTCCCCGGCACCGCACGGGAGATCAACCGGCTGGCCGCCGCTCTGCGCAATGTCGAGCGCACAGCCGTGGGCCTCGCCGTCGAACAGGCCGTCCTGCGCCGCAACAGCACCGAGTCCCTGGCCAGTCTCGGCCGCCGCAACCAGACGCTCCTCCGCCGCCAGCTCGGGCTGATCACCACCCTGGAGAGCCAGGAACTCGACCCGGACGCCCTCGCCGAGCTCTTCGAGCTCGACCATCTGGCGACACGCATGCGCCGCAACGCCGAGTCCCTGCTCGTCCTCGCCGGCGAGGAGCCCCCGGCTCGCCGCTGGCCCAGCGCGGTCACCGTCACCGAGGTGGTGCAGTCGGCCGTCTCCGAGGTCGAGCATTACCAGCGCGTCGCAGTCACCGACATCGAGCAGTGCCGCGTCCGTGGCCACTGTGTCGCCGAACTCTCCCACCTGCTCGCCGAGTTGATCGAGAACGCGCTCATGTTCAGCTCGCCCCAGCAACCCGTCGCGGTGTACGGCTGGCGGGACGGCGGCGAGTACTGCCTCGCCGTGGTCGACCGGGGAATCGGGATGACCGCGCAGCGGATGGCGCAGGCCAACGCCCTGCTGTCCGGCAAGGGAGGCTCCCTGCTCGCTGCGCCCACCCGGTTCCTCGGCCACCACGTTGTCGGCGCGCTCGCGAACCGCCTCGGCGCCCATGTCGAGCTGCGCCCCACGGAGGGCTCGGGCGTCACGGCGTACGTCGCCCTGCCCACCACACTCGTCCAACAGCCCGACGCCTCGACCACCGCAGCAGCCACGTGAGTGCACACCGGGGGCCCGGGACGGCGAGGCCAAGCCGGCCGTCGTCCGCTCTGGTGGGAGTTGGCGGCCGCTGGTTCTGGACGTTCCCCATCGGCCCGTAGTTCACAACATCTGACTTCGCTTCCCGAGCGGCTCACCGGCCATCGATCTTCCCAGGAGAAGAGCCTTATACCGCGTGGGGACTTTGCCGTCAAGAAACGAATATTCGGGACGAGCCCCTTTTCCCGGTGCCAGGCACCCTGAATGTCGAGGCGAGGCCGGTGAAGCGCTATGCGGTGGAGGGGCGTGGTGTTCTTGCCTCGCTGATGATTTCCGATTTCGCGAGGTGAGAAAATCCCATGTCTGATTCGTCGGCGACAGCTCTCCTTTATGTCACACTCGCCCTTCTGGCCGCATTTTTCGTTCTCTGGGTGCTCATCGACCAGCAGAAGAAAATCGAGAGCGGGTGGACCGAGTGGTGCCGGACCGCGAAGGCTACCGGAGCTGTACGTGCCACCTGCGTGCGGTCTCGGATCCACGGCTGGCGGCGCCGGCCGTGGAGCGCGCAGAGCGTTACCACGCATGGATGGACAGCTCGATCCGCCCCGGCAGCACCACGCGATGGTTCGGGCTCGGATTCGCCGTGCTTTCTCTGCTGGGGTTGTGTCTGGCTCTGATCGGCGGAGCAGCCGGCTGGTTCACCTACCGATTGGGCGGCGCGCTGGTCGGGGGCGCGCTGGGAGGACTGCTCGTTTGTCCCTGGTGCGCCCTGCTCAGGAAGCAGGCTCAGCGTTGCATCGACGCCAACCGTTACACGGCAAGCCTCGGAGAGCCCAGTCGCGAAGCGGAGCTGTAGGTGTTCTTGACACACCAGGTCAAGAACTACGGCTGCCGTGTTGTGCGGCGTACGGCAGCCGGATGCCGGCTGCCGTACGCCCGCGTGCCTACCGGGTGAGGTGCTCCTCCAGGTCGGCGAGGACCTCGTCGGCGGCCATCACGCCGAGGCCGAGGTACCAGGTCTCGTCCGGGACGTCGTACGCGTGCCCGGCCTTGACGGCGTCGAGGTTCTTCCACAGCGGGTTGCCCTGCGCCGTGGACTTGTCCGTGGCCTTCGGGTCGCCGTAGACGCCGGTGAAGATGTAGTCGGCGTCGGCCTGGTCGATGTTCTCGGCGCTGATCTCGGCGGCGAGGTCCTCGATGTCCTGGTTCTTCGGGCGGGGGATCTCGAGGTCCTTGAGGATCGTGCCGATGAACGAGGCGTTCGCGTAGAGGCGGATCACGCCGTCGGGCAGGTAACGGACCATCGAGACGGCCGGCTTGTCGGCGCCCAGCTTCGCCTTCAGCGCCGCCACCTTCTCGTCGTATTCGGCGAGCTGCGCCTTGGCCTCGGCGGTCTTGTCCAGGGCGGCCGCGTTGAGGAGGTAGTTCTCCTTCCATGTGAAGCCCGGGCGCAGGGAGAAGACGGTCGGCGCGATCTGCGACAGCTCGTCGTACTTGTCGGCGGCGCGCAGCTGGCTGCCGAGGATCAGGTCGGGCTTGAGCGCGGCGATGGCCTCGAGGTTGAGGTTGTTGATCGTGCCGACGTTCTCCGGGCTGCCCGCGTCCTTCTTCAGGTACGACGGCAGCTCGGGGGAGCCCTCGGTGGGGGCGAGGCCGACCGGCTTGATGCCGAGCGACACCACGTTGTCGAGCTCGCCGACGTCCAGGACGACGACGCGCTTGGGCTGGGCCTTGATCTCGGTCTCGCCCAGGGCGTGCTCGACGGTCCGCGGCCACTCGCCCGCCTTGGCGTCGGTGCCCATCGCCGCGGTCTGCTCCGCCGCCTTCGAGAAGTCCTCGCCGCCCTGGGCGACCGCCTTCTTGTCGCCGGATCCGGCGGAGGCGCCCGCGGACGTCTCCTCCCCGCTTCCGGAGGAACCGCCGCAGGCCGTCAGCGAGAGTGCGGCGGCGAGGACGAGGGCTGCGGCGGCGGTACCGCGGCGGCTGGCAGACATGGGAAGGCTCCCGTCGTACGAATGAAACTTAGGCGAGCCTTACTTTATGAGAGGTCTGTGCATCCGGAACATCCGGAGCATGTGGCTCCGGTCACGTTCCCGGTACGGCCTGCTCGGGCACGGCCGGATGCGTCGAACGCGGCGGCCCCGGCACCACCAGCGGATCGCCCGTCACCGGATCCGGTACGACGACCGACGCGAGTCCGAAGACCTCCTCGACCAGCTCGGCGGTGACGACGTCGGCCGGTGCGCCCTGCGCCACGATCCGGCCCGCCTTCATGGCGACGATGTGGTCGGCGTAGCGGGCCGCCTGGTTCAGGTCGTGCAGCACGGCGACCACGGTCCGGCTCCGCTCCCGGTTCAACTGTCGTACCAGGTCCAGGACTTCCACCTGGTGGGCGATGTCGAGATAGGTGGTCGGCTCGTCGAGCAGCAGGACGTCGGTGTCCTGGGCGAGGGCCATCGCGATCCACACGCGCTGACGCTGACCGCCCGACAGCTCGTCGACCGGCCGTTCGGCGAGCTCGGCGGTCCCGGTGCGCTTCATCGCCTCGGCGACGGCCGTCTCGTCCGCCTCCGACCACTGCTGCCACCACTTCTGGTGCGGCTGCCGGCCGCGCGAGACCAGGTCGGCGACGGTGATGCCCTCCGGCGGCACGGGCGTCTGCGGCAGCAGGCCGACGGCCCGGGCGATCCGCCGGGTCGGGATGCGGGACAGCTCGGTACCGTCGAGCAGCACCGCGCCGCGCTGCGGCTTGAGCAGCCGTCCCAGGGCGCGCAGCAGGGTGGACTTTCCGCAGGCGTTGGGCCCGACGATGACGGTGACCTTCCCGTCCGGGACCTGAAGGTCCAGGCCGTCCACGACCGTACGGTCCTCGTAGGCGAGGGTGAGCCCTTGGGCGGTGAGACGGTTGCCGGTCACGCGGTTCCTCCGGAACGGCTGCTACGGGAGCTGACGATCAGCCACATCAGATACGGGGCGCCCACCAGGGCGGTGAACACGCCGACCGGCAGCTCGGTCGGGGAGAAGAGGCTGCGGGCCAGCAGGTCGGCGACGGTCACGATCAGCGCACCCATGAGCGCCGAGCACAGCAGCGGGATGTGCGGGGTGCGGGTGAGCCGGCGGGCGATCTGCGGGGCGAGCAGCGCCACGAAGTCCACCGGTCCGGCGGCGGCGGTGGCCACGGACGCCAGCACCACACCGAGCGCACCGAGTCCGAGCCGGTCCCGGTCGAGCCGGGTGCCGAGGGCGGTGGCGGTGTCGTCGTCGAGGCCCGTGCCACGCTGGACGCGAGCCGCCCACAGCAGGAACGGTACGAGCAGCAGCAGTACGGTCGCCAGCGGTGCGGCCTGGTCGTAGCCACGGCCGTTGAGGGAGCCGGTGAGCCAGACCTTGGCCTGCTGGGCGACCAGGTAGTCGCCCTTGGTCACGAACAGCCGGGTCAGGGAGCCGAGGGCCACCGAGATGCCGATGCCGACGAGCACGAACCGGGCGGCGTGCAGTCCGCGCCGCCAGGCGAGCAGATAGACGAGCAGTGCCGCCGTGAGACCGCCGGCGACGGAGACGTAGGGGAGTACGGCGTACGAGGTGACGCCGAACGTCATCGCCGCGACCGTCGCCGCGCCCGCCCCGTGCGTCACGCCGATGACGTCGGGGCTGGCCAGCGGATTGCGGGCGACGCTCTGGATCAGTGCGCCGGAGACCCCGAACGCAGCGCCCACCAGCAGTCCGGTCACCAGCCGCGGCAACCTCAGCGTGCCGACGACCAGCTGGTCGGGGCTGGGCAGACCCAGCAGCACACGGACGACCTCGCCCGGCGCGACGAACGACTCTCCGACGCACAGGGACGCGACGACGGTGGCCGCGAGCAGCGCGGTGAGGACGGCGGCGACGAGGAAGCTCCTGCGGTGGAGCAGGAAGCTGCTCTTCCTGGCGCGCAGGACGGTATGCCCCGGCGGCCGGAGAGTGTCCTGGGTCATGCCGTCACCAGCTTCCTCCGCCGTACCAGCACCACCAGGAACGGCACCCCGGCCAACGCGGTCATCACGGCCACCGGCACCTCCGAGGGCCGTACGACGACCCGCCCGAGGACGTCCGCGAGGAGCAGCATCACCGGCCCCAGCACGGCGGCCATGGGCAGCAGCCAGCGGTGCCCGGGGCCGACGAGCGCCCGGGCGATGTGCGGCACGGCGAGGCCGGTGAAGGCGATCGGGCCCGCGGCGGCCACCGCCACGCCGGTGAGCACGGTCGCGCCGAGGGCGCCGGTCGCGCGCAGCAGCGCCACGTTGCGGCCCAGCCCCCGCGCGATGTCCTCGCCGAGCGCGAGCGCGTCCAGCCCGCGGGCCATGGCCAGCACCAGCAGCAGCCCCGCGACCAGGAAGGGCCAGGTCTGCCCGACGATCGAGGCGTCCCGGCCGGCGATCGAGCCGACGTCCCAGAACCGGAACTCGTCCAGGGCACGGGCGTCGGTGGTGAGGATGCCGGTGACGACGGAGGCGAGGAAGGCGTTCATCGCGGCGCCCGCGAGCGCGAGCTTGACCGGCGAGGCGCCCCCGCGTCCGCTGCTGGCGACGACGTAGATGCACACCGCGGCGACGGCCGCGCCCGCGAAGGCGTACCAGACGTATCCGTTCAGCGTGTGGACCCCGAAGAAGGTGATGGCACAGACGACGCCGAGCGAGGCGCCCTGGCTGATGCCGAGGATGCCGGGCTCGGCGATGGGGTTGCGGGTGATGCCCTGCAGAACCGTTCCGGCAACGCCGAGGGCGACCCCGACCAGCACACCGACGACCGTCCGCGGCACCCGCAGTGCCCGTACGACCTGGGCGTCGTCGCTCGTGCCGCCGTACAGCAGCGCGTCCCAGACCGCCGTGGGGGCGATCGCGCGGCTGCCGACCGCGAGGCTCAGCACCACGGCCAGCAGCAAGAGAAGAAGGGCGACGGCCATCCAGCCGACACGTCGGCTCCCGACTCCTGACACGCGCCCTTCCCGGATCCACTACCACTCAGCTAAGGATTGCCTAAGCGTACGTGGTGAGGAGAGCGCGTCCTCGGCCGACTGCTGGTGGGGCCCACCACACCGGGGCGCACCGCTCCTGCGGATGGTGCGCGGCGACAGCGGCGATGCCTGCGCACGCGCCGAACGGATAAAGCGCCTCGCGCAGCGCGCCGACATCACGCGGGAAGCGTAAAGACGCCCGGTGACATCAAGTCACCGGGCGCCTTCGGAGGGTCGACTCACTGCCTACGAGAGGAACTTGTAGCCGCTCCAGCCGCTCGCGATCCGCGCCCGCGGACCGAACGAGCCCTTTCCGTCCCCGCTGTTGCGCCACACGTTGCCGCTGGTGTCGCGGGAGACCAGGTCCGGCCTGCCGTCGTCCGTGATGTCGCCGACCCCGACGACCACGTTGTACGAGCCGCCCCAGTCGGACAGCACCTTGACGCGGGCCGCGAACGTGCCGTCGCCCTTGCCGTTGTAGCGGTAGAGGTTGTTGGACGTGTCCTGGGCCAGGAGGTCCGCCTTGCCGTCGCCGGTGAAGTCGCCGGTGCCGACGATCTTCTTGTAGCCCTTCCAGTTGTCGTAGAGCTTGACGCGGGAGGAGAGCTTGCCGTCGCTCGTGCCCTTGTAGAGGTAGACCGTGCCGGTGGACGAGTTCCTCGCGATCAGGTCCGGGCGGCCGTCGCCGCTCACGTCGCCGGGCGACGTCAGGGCGTCGTACTGCGTCCAGCCGCTGGTCGCGAGAGTCGTGTACGACGTCGACGGCTTGACCGCCGCTCCGCAGCCCGGCTTGTACAGCCGCAGTGCGCCGGAGCTGTAGCGGACCAGCACGTCGTTGCAGCGGTCGCCGCTCAGGTCGCCGAAGGGGACGGCCTTGATCGTCGCCGCCCAGCCGCTGCCCGTGTTCTTGTCGCCGAACTTGCCCGTGCCGGTGCCGCTGTGGAAGGTCAGGCCGCCGGAGGAGTTGAGGGTGAGGAGGTCGCCGCGGCCGTCGACGCCGTCGGGGCTGACGTGGTCGTGGCGGACCGCGGAGCCACGGGTCAGGAAGCCGTCGCCGGACGTCACCGTGACCGGGGTGGTGGTGCCCAGGCCCGTGGCTCTGAGGGCCCACTTGAACGCGCCGTTGGGGAAGTAGGTCCCGCTCGCCGTCTTGCCGTTCCAGCTCACGCCCACCCGTTCCGGGGTAGCGCCGCCGGTGAAGGTGCGGGTGGCCTTGCCGGTCGCGCCGCTCTGGACGGAGGTGAAGGTGAGCGACCAGGAGGTGACCGGGCGGGACAGCACCCAGTTGCCCTGGAAGAGGGTCGCCGGGTCCACATAGCTCGTAGCCGACGACTTGAAGGCCGTCACCGCGGACGGCGTGATGCCGGTGGTGGTGACCCGGGTGCGCTCGTAGTCGTCGAACCAGGCGACCAGGCCGGTGTACTCGTCGACCGTCCAGCGGTAACGGCGGTCCGCGGTCAGGCCCTTGTCGGGCAGGCCGGAGGCAATCACCCGGGTGGTGCCGGTGGCCGCCTCGGTGAGGACCAGCGTTCCTGCGGTGTGGTCGTGGCGGACGGTGAAGCCGTCGCCGAGCAGCACATCACCGGGGGTGACCGCCGTCGACGTACCGGCCTTGGTGTCGTACACGCCGGCCGAGTCGGTACCGCACGCCCAGTACACCCAGCGGCCCGCCGCCTGGAGTTCGCTCGGCACGCAGGCCAGGCCCGGGACGGTCACCGTGGCGAGCGTCTTCGCCAGCGGGATGCTGTACGAGGTGAGATTGCCGGCGGTGGTGGTGGCGCTCCAGAGGGTGGGGCCGTTCAGGGCGGCGGCGCGGACGGACCGCTTCAGCTTCTGGCCCTGGCCGAACTCGCCGACGTACTGCGCCGGTGTCGTACCGCCCGAGTTGTAGACGGCGTAGTCGTCGCCGGCGTCGACGATCGTGCCGTCCTGGGTGCCGAACTCCAGCTCGTGGCCGCCGACGGCGACGATCCGGTCCCAGTACCGCTCGGTGCCGTCGTTGGACTTGGTGAGGTAGGCGTCCTGGCCGTCGAGGTTCCCCCACATCGTCGAGCAGGTGGTGCCCTCGTACGGGCAGACGGGGGAGTACACCGAGCCGCTGTCGGTGGCGTCGGACGCGCTCAGCTCGGTTGAACCGTTCGTGGTGAGGGTGCGCAGGGAGGTCGCGGTGGTGCCGGCTTCGGCGACGCGCAGTCGGCCACGGCTGAGCGCGAGGCCCGTCTTGGCGTTCTCCACCGCCGGGGACTGGTACACCTTCTCCAGCTTCAGCGTGCCGTCCTCGGCCTGACTCACCCGCTGCACCCACCAGTCGGTGGCGCCGGTGCCGCCGGTGACCAGCGCGGTGCCGTCACCGGCCGCCAGGGTGTACTCACCGGCGCTCGTCAGCAGGGTCTGCTGCACGGACGGGTCGTCGACGCCGACCGCGAGCAGCTTCGAGCCCGGCGAGCTGGAGGACAGCGGCAGCAGCAGCCAGTCGCCGACCAGGACCGGGGGGCCGTCGAGTGCACCCGGGTGCGCGGGCAGGGTGACGACCTGCTCGGCGGCGGTGAGGTCGGTGCGGGACTTCAGGTGCAGCTCGGCGAGGCCGTCGTCGTACCAGCCGATGCGGTCCGCGCTCATCACGTACCTCGGGCTGTTGTCGGCGCCCGTGAAGACCTCGGTGCTCACGGCCGACGCGATGTCGATGTAGTGGAGCGAGCCGAAGGTGCTGTTCTTCACGAACACACCGGAGGAGTCCGCCGCGAGGACGTTGCCGGCCTGCGCGTTCGCCGTGTCCCCGGTCACCCTGCGGACGCGCCACGCGCCGTCGACCTTGTCGATCAGGGAGTAGGTGGTGACGATCGTGTTCCCGACCAGTGCCGCGTAGTCGCCGTGGGTGCTGCTCCAGCTCACCTTCTTGGAGGTGGCCGTCGCCGGGTCCCACAAGGTGGCGAACTCGTCGGACGTGGAGGTCGGCAGAGCGACCAGGTCGCTGTCCGTGCCGTACCAGGCGGTGTAGCAGTCCCAGCCGATGTACTTGCAGTTCGAGACCGGGGTGTAGACGCCGTCGGCGTTCTCGACCGTCACCGTCCTGCCGGTGGCGTGGTCGGTCCACAGCAGCCCGGTGCGGCCGGTCTGCCAGTGCAGGAAGCCGCTGTCGCCGTCGACGTACGGACGGTCGGTACGTGGTGTGGTGGAGCTGGGGTCGGCCAGCGTGATCGCGGTGGTGTCGGCTTCGGCCGCTTCCGCGGAGCCGCCGCCCTCCGACAGGACGACGACGGACGCGGCCGCGACGGCGACCGCGAGCGAGAAGACGGCGGCGGCCAGCCCGCCCCGTCTCAGGGCGTGTCTGCCCACGTGAGGTTCCCTCCCCTACGAGGGCCCGTGCCCTCGCACAAGTGGCCGGATCTTATCAGCGGGGTGGTGGTGGCAAGGGGGTGCTCGCGCAGGTGAAAGGGGGTGGGCAGGGCTTTGGCCCCGGCCTGGGGAGCGACGGAGCCACCGTCTCGGCATCGGCCACAGTTGCCTCGTCACCAGGACCGCTCAAGATCCAGGAGTGTGATGAGGCCGCCGTTGCTGCATGGGGTTGTCGGTGGCACGTACTAGCGTGCCGGCAGCGTCCCGTCGATCTTCGTACGCCTTGAGGAGCCACGATGCCCGGAGACACACCCGAGCTGCCCGCGAAGGATCTGCGCACCCTGATACCGGAGTACGCGGGCCTTGCCCGGGAAACCACCCTCCTCAACCCGGAGCCCGGCGACCCCGGCGTGCGGGAGAGCTCGCTGGGAGGCGAGCTGCTGTGGCCCGCGGACGAGCCGTGGCCGTACTGCGCGCAGGAAGACCACTGGACGTTCGGGTCCGACTGGCGCAACCGCACCGAGATTGTCCCGGGCGCGGTGCCGATGGTGCCGATCCTCCAGCTGTTCGCCCGGGATGTGCCGGGGCTGGAGTTCCCGGAGGGGAAGGATCTGCTGCAGCTGGTGTGGTGCGCGCTGATGCATGAGCAGGATCCCGGGCCGGTGATGCCGCAGCTGTACTGGCGCAACGAGGCGGAGGTCGTGGCTGGAGGGCTGCTGTCCGAGATCCCCGGGGTGAGCGAGGGGGAGTACGACGAGGACAACATGCCGGAACCGTCCACGTTGTCCCCGATGACCGCGGAGGACTTCCCGAGGTGGCTTGATCTGCCCAAGGACATGTGGGAGACCTGGGAACCTCGTCTCCGGGTGCCGACAGGTGGCTCCATGTGGCCACCCGACTCCAACGTCATCGGGACGAAGGTCGGCGGCTGGCCCGCCTGGACGCAGCCTGCCGACTGGCCGAACTGCGAGAGCGGACACCGCATGGAGCACCTTCTGACCATCACCGGCGACATACAGCTGGGCGACTGCGGCGGCGTCTACTTCTTCCATTGCCGCCAGTGCCCCGGCCTTCCATGGGACTGGCGCTTCGACTGCCACTGACAGCCGAGGTGGGTGAAGCAGCGGAGCCGTCCGGCACCCCCGCCGGCCTTTCTTCTCCTCGGCCAAGTGGTAAGGGGCCAGGGCCGTGCCCAAATAGCAGTGGGTATGGAGCGGCAGCAGGCAGTGCATGGGTGCGGCGCGAGCTGTGCCGACGGAGGCGGTGCGCCGTCAGTGGCGTTGTGCGGCTATGGCGCCGGTGTACGTCTCGCGTGTCAGGTCCTCAGGACCGATGCCGAGGTCAGTGAGGACGGCGCGGATGTCGTCCAGGGCTTCGCTCAGCTCGGTCTCATCGACGAGCGTCTCAACTTCAAGGAAAGTACCGTCGATCTCGGGAACGCGAACGAGGGTCGCCAGCATCTTCCGGCCGTGTGCCTCGAAGTCGTAGTTCCGGCACTGCTTTTCGAAGGCGATGAACGGCACGTGCCCGAGGCCGCGCAGAATGGCGTGCGTCGCCTCCGTGTCATCGACGCGGGTCTCGTACTCGGGTTTGGACCCGGAGTCCTCGTCGACTGCGACGCCCTTGTACGTGAGGACTGTGCGGGTTCCGTCCGCGCCATGCACCGTGCGTACCCGTAGCTCTTCGCCGGCCTTGTCCAAACAGCCGTCAGGCCGGTCGTAGTAGGTGTCTTGGTACACCTCCACGCGGGCCGTCGCCAGCTTGTCGAGCTGCCGCACGACCGCCTCCGGCGAGTGCACACGGGCCTTCAACTCTGCCTCGATCACGAGCGGTTCCCCTTTTCTTTACACCGTGCGCTGCGCGCCGTCGATGACAGCCTCGAACATCCTGCGGAAGCCCCGGAACAGGGGGCCGTGC
Source organism: Streptomyces sp. F001 (assembly GCF_004187715.1). Lineage (GTDB taxonomy): Bacteria > Actinomycetota > Actinomycetes > Streptomycetales > Streptomycetaceae > Streptomyces > Streptomyces flavusporus. The sequence goes on from NZ_QZWF01000003.1 coordinate 700,647, forward strand.
GGGGTTTCCATCACCTTGTACGTTGCCGACTCGTGGCCTTCCCACCCTGCGTCGAACGCGCCGACGAACAGGGCCGAGTCTGTGCGGATGAGCCGCCAGGTGGGCAGCATGCGGTAACGCCATACGGCGATGTCACACGTGCCCACCAGTTCCCGCAGCCGTGCCTCCGCAAGTTGCACGCCGCCGGCGAGGGACTCGGCGGACTCGCCGATCTCGGCCGCACGCTGAGCCAGGGCATGGCTGTCCGGGTCGAGGAGAGCCACCCGCACGCGGAGTCCCTTGCCACCCTGCTCACGTGGCAAGCAGGCACGCAGAAGGCTGTCGTTCAGCCCGATCAGGCCCAGTCCCCGCACTGCGAGGACGTCCAACTCCTGCGCCTCACGTGCCAGCTGCTGGATTTCCTGGGCCGCGGAGTGCTGCGTCGCGTAGACGCGAACGACTTCGGGGAAGGCCGTCAGGTCAAATGCCGCACCGCCTGATCGCCTTTCACGGCTGGCTGCCAATCCGAGCAGGTGACGGGCGTCGTCAGGCATGTGAAGGCCGTCGGCGATCCGTTCGTACACGTCCAGCTTTGAGACTTCTCGGCGCCTGTTGATGATCTCGTTGACGCGCGCCTGCGTCATCCCCGCCGCAGTGGCAATGCGGGCCTGGCTTGCTCCGGCGTACTGCTGTACGTACCGGAACACCGCGCCCATGTCGCGCGCACGTAGGGCCTGACGCACCTCGGCGCGCTCCCATGACCAGTCAGGCAGTTCGATCGTCTCCAGCGCGGTCCTCATGCACGGCCCCCGGTCTGCACGGCGGGATGGAAAGTCATCCCACCGTGAGATTACCGGTGAGGGATCGATCCGACACGGAGTGTCACAAGATCCTGGTCGAGTCCTGGAAAGCCCCGGCGGCCGCGCGAACGGTCCCGGGGCATGGCCAACCTGAGAGAGCAGGTCGACATGGCAGAGGCTACGGTCCGTGCAGCGGGCCGGACATCCCTGGTGAGCCCATCTCCTAGCGGGACGGTTGAGGGGTGGCTGGCATCCGCCCACCCGTCACCGGACACAGTCCGCCGCGAGTGGAGCAGTGCCGCGAAGCTCGTGCTGATCCCGCTGGGGCGGGCGTTCGAAGCGGTCCGTCTTCCCGACCGCATCGTGCACGGTGCCGTCGGCAGCGAGGACCCGGCCGTGGCGAGTGATCGGCTCGCGCAGTGCCTGGGGGGTGGTCCGGTCATCCACGACCCCGGATTCCGGCGGTACTACGCCCTTGTACCGGTCGGCACTTCACAGACGTGGCTCACGCCGCTCGCCGATTGCCTGGGCGAGGGCACCTACCTGGGCGTGCCGCGTGCCGACTGCACCGAGCTGGACGAGTGGACGCAAGGCTCGTATTGGGTTGTGCCCATGACCCGTCCAGGCCGCCTGTGCGCAGCGGCCGACGTGCTGGCGTTCGTGATGTCGGGCGGCAGTCCGACCGATGAGGACGAGTCATGAGCGCGTTCAGGACCAAGGCTGCGCCGGTGGACCTCCAAACGATGCGCGCCTGCGCGGACCGCCTGCTCGCGGAAGACGTCGAGGCGCCATACCCCGAGGACTTGGAGACGCTCACGCTCCAGCTGCGCGGTCACATCATGGTGGCCGTTCCCGAGGTGGAGACGGCTGCGCTGGCCTTGCCCGAGGACGGAGTGCCGCGGGCCTGTGCGCTCTTCTGCATCGGCGAGGCCCGCCTGCGGCTGAGCGTTGAGCCCGGCTGCAGCCTTCCCGCCCGCGTCGCGCACGCGCGACGCCTCGCCCGGTCCGTTCATGCTCTGTGCGACCACTACGAGAATGGGAACCATTGGTGCCCGAACGGCCCCGAGCGAGCCGCGTACCTGCGTATGCTGCAGCACTGTCCCGCATGCTCGGCCTGCCGGACCGTGGACGACAACGGCGAGGCCACCGGGATCTGCACGACCGTCGACCGGCTCTACGAGGAATATCGGCAGGCGCGCCGCGGTCCCTTCCCCGTGAAAGCGCCCGAAACGGCACCCCGTGCAGAGGCCCGGACTCTGCCTTGAAGATCCATAGGCGACCACCGACGGGCCGGTGGTGCGGATCTGGCGCTTCTGGCATGCGGCAACTGATCATCTGCACACAACAAAAGGGCCCAGGTCTCGGACCTGGGCCTTCACACTGGAGCGGGTGACGAGAATCGAACTCGCGCTCTCAGCTTGAGAAGCGACGGCGCTTGCACGGCCGGATGGCCGATGACCTGCGCGGATTCGTCGTACTGGCATGGTTGCGTGGGCCTGATCACGCCGCTGTTGACCGTGGTTGCCTGGTCTTATGGGCACGGCTGGGGCACGGCCCTCGGCTCCGTCAGGCGGGGCGGAGGGCTCGATGCCCGTCTCGTGTGCCGAGTGGCTCGTCACCCCCGTTGCCCCCGGCTCCATGCCGGGCGCGTCGGCGGTAACGGGCCAGAGCAAGGGCCCGGGCGATGATGACCGCGGTGGAGGCGAGGCCCCCGGCTGCCGCGCATACGACGAGGGCCGGCCAGGCGTAGGTGGTCTGTGCCAGGGTTCCGGAGCGGTTCATCAGCAGGCCGAGCAGCGAGGCGAGTTGGGTGAGGAGGAGGATCGGGAGCGTCTGGGGCAGCAACCGCAGGGCCGTTCGCCACCATGCTTGCCGTGCGGTGTGCCGCGCCCATCGGCGCGCACGCAGGACACCGCGGATGCCGAGGCCCGTCGCGAGGAGGGTCAGTGCCGCCAGGACCCAGTCGGCCGTCATCGAGAAGGGCTTCGCCACCTCGGGGTTCTTGCCCCGCGCGAGATCGACGAGGCCCATCGAGATCTGGGCGGCGTCGTCTCCGGCGATCAGGCCGGTGTTGGTGACGACCGCGATGCCGATCCCGCTGTCGGGCAGCAGCGTGGCCGTGGAGTTGTGCGTGAGGAGCTGGCCGTTGTGCTGGATCTGCTCGGGCCCGTCACCCTGCCGGTTCCGCCACCAGCCCATCGCGTAGTCCGTGTCCTTCGGCGTTTCCGGCGGGGTGTGCGTGAGCTCGATGGTGCGTGCGGTGGCGATACGGCGGCCGTCGGCGGACACGCCCTGGTTGTTCTGGGCGATGAGCCACTGGGAGAGGTCGTCGGCCGTGGTGACGACACCGTGGCCGCCCGCGGCGAACCAGCGGGGGTGCGGACGGGAGAACACCGTGCCGTAGGCGCGGACGTAGCCGCGGGCCCGGTCGGGCATCTCGGTGGTCGAGTCGACGGATGCGGTGTGCGTCATGCGCAGCGGACCGAAGAGCTCGGCGGACAGGTAGTCGGCGAAGGGCTGTCCGCTGACCACCTCGACCAGGCGTGCCGCGACGAAGTAGTTGGGGTTGTGGTAGCGGTACCGGGTTCCCGGCGCGGTGGCGAGGGACGCCTCGCGCATCGCGGCGACGGCCTCTTCGAGGGTGTGCGGTTGGGCGCGGGTCAGATCGGGGTAGGCGGAGTCGGCCATACCGGAGGTCTGGGTCAGGACCTGCCGGACGGTGATCTCCCGGGAACGCCGGTCGGCCAGGGTGAACTCGGGCAGGTACCGGTGCACGGGCTGGTCCAGGTCGACTCTGCCCGCCTCGACCAGTTGCATGACGGCGAGTGCGGTCATGGACTTCGACAGCGACGCCACGGGCAGGCGCGTCCGCTCCGTCATGGCCTGCCCGGACGCGGTGTGCCCGTACCCCGCGGTGTGGACGACCCGGTCGCCCTTGGTCACGGCGACCACCGCGCCCGGCAGACGGGTCCGCTCCAGGTAGTCGCGTACGAATCGGTCGACCGAGGCCGGATCCAGGGCGGCGGTGGACCGCGGCGCCGAGGAGGCCGGTACGGCGGTGGCCGCGACCGCGATACCGAGCGCGGCCAGCACGGTGCCGAGTCTGCGACGCATGCCGGTTGGGGCGGTGATCAGCTTCATGGAGCCCAGTGCACCGGTCCCTCCCCGCCCGGCGCACTGGCGCACACGCGAGTTCAGAGGTAGTGCACGCACTACTGCCCCAAGATCCCCGGCTCGGTAGGTTCGAGGGATGCGACATCGGACCGCCTGGCAGGCGCTCGGTCAGAACCCGCTGAAGGTGCTCGGCTCCGGCTGGCCCTGGCGGTCCTTCGCCTATCTGCTGTCCGGTGTGGTCTTCGGCGCCGTCGCCGGCGCGGTCCTCGTGGTCGCGCTGGTCGCAGGGGCCGTCTCGCTGGTGGTGTTGGTGGGGGTGCCGATCCTGCTCGGTGTGGCACTGTCCGGTGTCGCCGTCACCCGCTTCGAGCGGTGGCGCCTGCGTCTGGTGGACCTCGACCCGGTGCCGGACCCGCACCGGGCCCCCGAACGCGCGGGACTCCTCGGATGGGTACGAACCCGGCTGCGAGAGCCTGCGACCTGGCGTGAGCTGGGCTTCACCGCGGTGTCGGCGACCGCTCTGTGGTGGATGGACTTCCTCGTCCTGGGCTTCGCCCTGGTCGTCCCCGTGCTGGTGATCATGTCGCCCCTCGACGACCCCGGGGCCTGGCCGCTGGTGATCGTCGGTCTCTGCCTGCTCGCCGCCGCGCCGTACACCATCACTGCCTGGGCCGGCGCCAGGGCGGCCGTCACCCGTCTCATGCTGGCGCCGCGCGACAGCGAACTGGGCCGTGAGCTCACCGACGTACGGGCCTCCAGGGCGCGGCTGGTCGATGCCTTCGACGCGGAGCGACGCCGGATCGAGCGGGATCTCCACGACGGGGCGCAGCAGCGGCTGGTCTCCCTCAATGTGATGCTCGGCCTGGCCGCCCTCGACACCGAGCCGGACTCACCGCTGGCCGGCCGGCTCGCCAAGGCACAGGAACAGGTCGCGCTCGCCGTCGACGAACTGCGTGAGCTCAGCCGCGGCGTCCACCCGAAGGCCCTCACCGACCACGGTCTGGCCGCCGCGGTCGAGAACCTGGCCGGGCGCTCCGCACTGCCCGTCACGGTCGACATCCGCCTGCCTCGTCGTCTGCCGCTCTCCGTGGAGACCGCGGCGTACTTCGTGATCGCCGAGGCTCTGACCAACGCCGTCAAGCACAGCAAGGCAACCCGGGTCGAGGTGCACGCCCGCCTGTACACCGACGTGCTGGCTCTCTCGGTCAGCGACGACGGCATCGGCGGCGCCGCACCGGAGGCGGGCACCGGCCTCGTCGGCCTGGCCGACCGCGTCGCCGTGGCGGACGGCAGACTCCGCATCTCCAGCCCTCAGGGCGGGCCCACCTTGATGCACGTGGAGCTGCCATGCCACTGACCGTCGTACTCGCCGAGGACTCCCCGCTGATGCGGGACGGCCTCGTCGGCGTGCTCACCCGCTTCGGCCACCAGGTGCTCGCCGCCGTCGGCGACGCGGACGCCCTGATCGCGGCGGTCCGGGAACACGCTCCCGACATCGTCGTCACCGACGTCCGCATGCCACCGGACAACACCGACGACGGCCTGCGCGCCGCCGTCGCCCTGCGCCAGGAGCGCCCCAGCCTCCCGGTCCTGGTGCTCAGCCAGTACATCGAGCAGTCCTACGCCGCCCATCTGCTCGACCTGGGCAGCGACACCGGCGTCGGCTACCTCCTCAAGGACCGCGTCAGCGCCGTCAGCGAGTTCGTCGACGCGGTCGCCCAGGTCGCCGCGGGCGCGACGGTCGTGGATCCCGAGGTGGTCCGCCAACTCCTCAACCGCCGCCGCGATCCCCTGCAACGCCTCACCCCCCGAGAGCGCGAGGTCCTCGCCCTGATGGCCGAGGGGCGCACCAACGCCGCCATCGCCCGCGAGCTGTACGTCACCGAGGCAGCGGTCAACAAGCACGTCAGCAACATCCTGCAGAAACTCGAGCTCCACCTCGACGGCCACGGACACCGCCGCGTCCTCGCCGTCCTCACCTACCTCCGCGGATGACCGGAGGACAGCCGGCGCGTGAAGTCCCCTGTGCCTGCCGGGCGTTCAGCCGGGAATGTCGGGGGTGTACTCGTTCCGCCCCCACTCGGAGGAACCGAGCGGACAAGAGCGCGAGCGCCGCCGCCCACCCGTCACTCCCCGCGAAGGGCGTGTACGTCGACGACTCGATCCGCGTCTCGTACTGGCAGTCGACCATGCCCGACGCACTGGACTACTGATCACAGCGGACAACAAGAAGGCCCGGGTCGGATGACCTGGGCCTTGGTCGTGGAGCGGGTGACGAGAACCGAACTCGCGCTCTCAGCTCGGGAAGCGGCGGCGCTTGCGCGCCCACATGGCTATTGACCCGCGTAGATTCGCTGTGCTTCGCTCGGCGAGAGGCCTGGTGGCACCGCTGTTGACTGTGGTTGTCCGCCCTGAAGGGCACACCAAGGGCACGGGTGGCGTGCAGGGGCGGATCAAGGGGGCATGAAGTGTCTCGGGGCGTGGGGAGACTCATCGGATTCGCGGGCGAAGCGACCGCATCGCACATGCGCACACCTCGACCGGTCCTGCCCCGGCAGGGGGCGCCACGAGGCCGATGCTCCTTATAGGACGGCCTTGTACTCCCTAGGGACAAGGCCTGCACTCCCTGCCTCTGCCGGCCTGTAGCGATCTTCGTACGCTCGCCGAACGAACCCCCTGACGTCACCGCTGTTGCGAGGCGGGTTTCCACGGACGTAGCCCGCGACGATGCCCGTACTGCCGCTCGCCGGTGACGTTGCCGGCGTCGTCTCCGGCGGCCTGCCGGACATGGCATCACGGCATGGCGGGTGCGCGATGAACTGACGTGACGGCTGCCTCAGTGGCCCGTGGGCGACCAACAGGGCGAAGAACAGCATCAGCCGGGCTGTCACCCGGCGGAGCGGGCTGTGCGGATACGCCGACGGAACCCGGACCGTGACCTTTCCGTCTAGCGATGACGAACGAACCAGCCCTACAAAGACCAACATCGAGCAAAGCAGTCAAAAATTGAGATACATACCACCGCAGAACTTTCCACGAATAAACCGAAGAATCGCGTTCTCCGTGTGGCGCCGACCACGGGCGAGACTCTGGGCCGTAGCGGGTGTCGTGGCTCTCGGATTCCTCATTGCGCTGGAATTCGCCGCGCGTCGCTACGGCCTGCCAGGGCCGATCACCAACCAGGTACGAGAGGTGATATTCGCCCCCAAGTCGGGCGGTCTGTTGTACGCCGCTATGGCGTTGATGATGGTGGTACTCACCTGGCGGCAACGATTCATCGCGGCGGCTGCGGCGATCGGCGTCGATGTCGCGTTCCTGGCGGTCCGGTGGGCGATCGACTACAAGGTGACCGACGGCCACTCCTTCGGCAATGGCGCGTTGTGGGTGATGCTCGGCTGTGCGGTCATCGCTGTCACTCGCCGCACCGGCCGGGAACGTGTCCTGCTGCTGAAGGGCGTCGGGCTGGGCCTGCTGCTGGTGGCCGGCCGCAAGACGGGCGACACCTGGCTGCTCATCACCTCGAAGACCCGCCCGGCGGTGCTCGACCAGTACGTGGCAACCGCCGATCATGCGCTGGGCAACCCGTCGTGGCTGGTGGGCCGGATCGTCACGGCCACCGGCCCCATCGGCTTCAATTTTCTCGACACCGTCTACGGCCAGCTCGCGGTGGCCGCGGTCATAGCCGCGCTCTACCAACTGCGTAACGTGGCGGTCGAGCGCCGCTTCCCGCGCCACCACCTGGTGCGCACCTTTCTGGTGATAGGCCTTCTCGGGCCGGCCTTCTACATGATCTACCCGGTGGTCGGACCGGTCTTCGCCTACGGCACCGGCACCGATCACTGGGCGCCGGTCAGCCTGTGGGCGGAGGAAATGCCTTCCAGCGCGCGCTGGGCGGTGGCCAACCTGTGGCCGCAAACGCCGCCGCCGATCAATGCGCCGCACCACATGCCGTTCGACGAGATCACCCCGAGGAACTGCATGCCCAGTCTGCACACGGCGTGGGCAACCGCGATCTTCATCCATTCCCGCAAGGGCCCACGGATCCTGCGCTACGCAGGCACGTTCTGGCTGATCGCCACGCTCACCGCAACGCTGGGATTCGGCTACCACTACGGCGCGGATCTCATAGCCGGCGTGGTCTTCACGCTCACGATCGAGGCAGCTCTGCGCTCACACGACCGCGGCTGGGATCGCTCCGGCATCCGACTGGTCGCTTACGGCGCAACGGTCTTCGCTGCGCTCTTGGTGTCCTACCGCCATCTGCCGTTGGAGATGGCCGAGCATCCCTGGGTGTCCGGACCGCTTCTCATACTGGCGATGACCTCAGTGATCTACGGCTACGTACGGACCACCGCCCTGTGGGAGCCGAGCCCCGCCCCAGCCCGGCAACCGGAACCCCAACCCGAACTGATCTGAATCGCTGCTGCATCAGGTTGTCGGCTGGGCACTGCCCGAGCGAGACCGGGGCGAAGGGGGGCGATGGACTGCTCTGCGTCGGTGAGAAGGGTGCGGCCCCCGGCGCGCATCTCCTTCGGCCGGAAGCGGTCGCGCGCGAGGCACCACATGGACGCCCCCACGCACCAGCGCGCCCGGAACCCGCCGACAAAGACAAAACCCCCGGGCCGTTGACCCGGGGGTTTCACATGGAGCGGATGACGGGAACCGAACTCGCGCTCTCAGCTTGGGAAGCGACGGTGCTTGTACGGCCGGATGGCCGCTGACCTGCGTGGACGTGGTGGTCCGACGCCGTTGCGCGGGCCTGGTCGCACCCTGTTGACCGTGGTGTGAAGTCCCCCGTGCCTGCCGGGCGCTCAGCCGGGAATGTCGGGGGTGTATTCGTTCCGCCCCCACTCGGAGGAACCGAGCGGATAGTTGTACGCGGGCCGTCCCACGTTCCCGCTCGTCCGGAAGGGCTTGCCGTTGTCGTCGACGCGTACGGTGCCCCGCTGGTCCCCGCTGGACCAGTCCAGCTCCAGGTACCAGCTCACGTTGTGCGCCCGCGCGTCCGCGAAGATGTAGAAGACCTCGGGATCGGACTCACTCACCTTGTACGGGAAGTCGCGCTGACCGGCCTTGGGGGAGAGGGCAGGCCGCCCGGCATCGAGGTCCACCCCGAATGACGTCGTCTCCACGCCGCCACCGCACCCGACGCCCATCTCGAAGTCGTTCCAGGGGAGCGGCGCGCTCTTCTCGACCACCCGCACATGCAGGTCGTCCAGGACGACGGTGGCCTTCCCGGTGCCCTGCACGGTCAGCGCGAGCATCTGCTGCCCGCCGGCGACCCCGCCGAGCGCGGTGACCCACCCCCGCGCGTCCGGCTCGCTCGGCGGCGGAGGCACCTGCTCGGGCTGCCGGTCGACCAGGTAGTGCTGGCTGCACGGGTCTTCCCACTTGTACGGATCGACGGCGACGTCGGGCGCGGTGGCCCCGTCCTCGACACCGTTGCCCTGGGCTGCCCCGGACCCACCGCTCCGGGAAGCGGAGGCCGACGGGGAAACCGTAGGACTGCTGCTGCGCGAGGTGGACGGCGAGGCCGAACTGGCCTTCGCATCGGACGGCTTGGAGCCGCGGGGATGTTCGTCGACGGACGGGGAGGCGACCCCGACGGGCCCCTTCCCACCCTGGTCGTCATGGCCTTCGCGCCCGCCGGGCACAAGATTCACCACGAGCGCGACCGACACGAGGGCGGCGGCCACGGTGGCCCCGGCGAGGACGACGGTACGCCGCCGCCGCGCCACGGGAGCCTCCGTCAGGGGCCGCCGCTCGACCTCGGGAACAGCCTCGGCCACCGTTTCGGACCCGGCTGTTTCGGACCCGGCGGCCCCGGCCCCGGCCTCCGCTTCGGACCCCGCCGCCTCCTCCGCCGTACGCGCCTGCCGTTCCTCCTCCGCGGCGGCTCCGCCGGACTTCTGCCTTCGCCGGGCATCTGCGAGCACCCACCGCCGATGCAGCTCCACCAGTTCCTCGGGCGTCGCCTTGCACACCCGCGCGAACCGTTCCACGGGCGCGTAGTCCGTCGGTACGGCATCCCCGTTGACGTACCGGTGAAGCGTGGACGCACTCGTGTGCAGCCGCTTCCCGAGCACCCCGTAACTGAGCCCGGACCGCTCCTTCAACCGGCCCAACAGCTCCGAGAACTCGTCCCCCGCCACCGTTCCTCCCTCTCCCCACGTCCCGGACCCCCATTCCAGGGGGAGGTCATTCCCCCAGGTCAGAGCCATCGCAAGCGTTCCAGCGTCCCGGATACCCCGGCAGCCGTGGCAGCCGGGACGGATCACCGCACAAGCTTGGGCCATCCAAGCACGCCGCTCCCGGCACGCCGTTTCCGGCACCCGGTCGAGCGGCCATGCCAACACCCGTACCGCACAAGGGGGATCACATGTCCACACGCACCCACCGCACCCGCATGCTCGTCGCCGCCGCGCTCACGGCCGCCACGCTGATGCTGACGGCATGCAACAGCGGAGAGGGCGTCCAGGACGAGGGGGCATCGGCAGGATCGATGCCCACGGCCTCCACCACGCCCTCGCCCAAGGCGAGCGGGGGAACCTCCACCGGGACGGGGCAGACGGACTCGGCGGGCTTGACCTCCGAAGGCTCGACCGGCGGCGCGGCCGGTTCGAACGGCACAACGGGTTCCACGGGCTCGTCGGGTTCCACGGGCTCGTCTGGTTCCACAGGCTCGACGGGCTCCAAGGACTCGGAGCCCACCAGGACCCCCTGCTCTCCCACCTCCACCCGGACGACCGCCACGGAGGTCTCCCGCCCCCTGAACCACCTTCTCCTCACCGTCACCAACACCGGCTCGAAGAACTGCAACCTCACCGGCTATCCGGCGGTCCGATTCGGCGAGGCCCAGTCCGTCCCGCCGGCCTTCGAGGACTCCAAGCCGCAGGCGGTGGTCACGCTGGCCCCTGGCGAGTCGGGCTATGCGAGCGTCCTTCTCTCGGCCGCCGACGGCAGTGGCTCGGGCGGCTACACGGCCAAGTCCCTCGCGGTCTACTTCGACAAGAGCGCGAGCGCCGCCGCCCACCCGTCACTCCCCGCGAAGGGTGTGCACGTCGACGACTCGATCCGAGTGTCGTACTGGCAGTCGACCATGGCTGACGCCCTGGCCTGGTGATACACCGGCTCACTGCCGCCACGGTTCGGAAGAGCAGGGCCACAGCCGCGACGAAGGCACCCGACAAAGCTCCTGGCGCGAATCCGGCACGCGACTACTGATCACAGCGGACAGCAAGAAGGCCCGGGTCGGATGACCTGGGCCTTGGTCGTGGAGCGGGTGACGAGAACCGAACTCGCGCTCTCAGCTTGGGAAGTGACGGCCTTTGCCGGGGTTGAACAGCCGGACGAACACCAGCACTGCGTCCACAGCTGAGGCGAGCCAGGTGCGGCGGTGCCAAGACCAACCAGAGCGCGCGGCATCGTCGTCGGAGGCTCGCAGATCGGGGGGAGAGGGTTCATCACGTGGGGGCGGACGGTGACCCGCAGGTAGTGGTCCTCATAGGCGAACACCACGACGAGATTCGCCGGCACCGGGCCCGTACCACCGCAGACGCCGCTACCGCCCCCTGACCGACCGGGACGGACCGTCGCGACCCGGCCGAGCAGGCCGCCGCCTGGCGGTGATCGACCTGTCCACCCGCGATCTCGACGAGGTGGTCGCGGAACTGGCCGACCGTCCTTGCCCACTTCGCGTCGCTGGCCGGAGTTCCCTTCTCCAAGCTGAGCTTTGCTGCTGGTGAAGTTCCACAGGCGCGTAGGGCTCTTCCGGCCGCAGGGATGAGAGCCGAGGAGCAGGTCATCTCCAACGCGATGCTCCTTGGCAGCGGCGTCGCTGGGCCAGGGCCTGTCCGGCGGATCTCGCCGGACAGGCCCGTGGTCCCGAGGAGGGCTCAGCGCTTGAGCGTGAAGGTGAAGTCGCCGGAGAGCTTGCCGCTCAGCCGGACTGCCGAAACGAGTTTGCCCTCCGTGATCAGTCTCTCGACCTCGGCCCGCGAAAGACGGCAACCTTCAGCGATCAGTCGCACCGGCCGGACAGGGATCCGCGCCGCAAAGCGGACCGAGACGTCGATCACCTCGCGGTCCAGGTGATCCGATCCGCCGGTGTCGAGGCGCCAGGCGCCCGCCCAGTCGAGGGCGATGCGATTACGGCGCTGCACGACCGGATCCTGGAGCAGCTCAGCTGTCAGACCAGGGTCGTTGTCATGCAGCCGGTCCAGCAGCTCAGGTCGTACGGAGCGCACATTCATCCGCTCCAGGACCGTGAGCTTTGCAGTTTCCCCGCAAGCGGTACAGAGCGCGAGGAGCCAGGCGTCGATGAGCTTGTGGTTTGCGTTGACGCGAAATTTACCGCTTGCCCGGAAGTGCTCGGACGCGCACGCGTGGCAACAGCGGCGAACGAGCGGCAGGCAGGTGGGCACGACCACCCAGTTTTTGAGCACAGAAGTACACCGGTTTCAGTGAGAAGTCCGCAGCAAAAAGGAGCGCGGCGCACATGCGCGACGCGCGACGATTCAGCGCTCGGGGGGTCTCACACGGTGTACAACGGCACGTCCTTGACCAGACGACTTGGTTCGGCAGCACGGTAATGGCGCACAGCGGCGCTGCTCCACTGGTTTTCGAGCGCCTCACCCACGGCCCGGAAGTTCTTGAGCCTGTTGATCGTCCGCTCGACGCCGGCATCGCGGGGCCCTGGCGCAGCAGCGCGGCAGTTCCTCGTCTCCGTCCTCGCCCCAGGTCTCGCCGATTCCGCCCGCCCGCTCCCCCGCCCTCTTACGGAACGAACTTCTACCGCCGCGATACCTTCCACACGAGCGCGCACCACAAGCAGAGGCCACCGGTAGTCGGCCGCGTCACCGCCGCAACGGCCGTCTCCGTCAACGCGTCAACGAGCTCCTCACGAGCGATCACCGCACGCCGAGCGGCCTCCTCCGCAGCAGCCACCGCCACCTGGACCCGCTCCAGCTCCGCCCGCAACTCCTCGGCCCGGACAAGCGCCAGCCGTTCACGCTTCTCCAGCACCGCGATCACCGACGGCATCCGCCACCTCCACACCCGAACCAGAACCGACGGCCCGAGCATGCCTAAACAGCGAGCAACATACCCTTTAACTGGGAAGACTTGACGCTGCATCCGGTTTGGGAATGCCTTCTTAATGATGTCTTCGCCGACGCAGCATGTACGACGAAGCCTCTCAGGCGAGGGAGGATCTGGCCGGAGAGGCTTCGGCTGTACAGCCGCTATGTGGGTCGTGTTACTCGCTTGAAGGCGAGTACGGGGAGCGGATCGACCTGCTCCCCTGACCGCTTCGATCGACATCGAGGGGGCGCGTTACAGGCCCTGACGGACTGTAGCGCGGAAGGAATATGAGTACCGTCGACGTCGGGGACTGGTTTACCGCGCCTGCGCAGCCTTCTTGGCCCGCCGGATCCGTGCCGGGGCGAACGCGTCGATGGCTCCCGCACCCCGGCCCGGAGTGTCGTTCCATTCCTGGATGCGCCGGGCGAGCTGGCTCAGTCGTGCGTCGCTGGGCGGTACGTCGATCTGGAAGTGGGACTCCTTCAGCGGGTCCATCTCGCCACCCCACGCGACAACCCCCGAGCAGTCGGCAAGGATGTCGGCGATCACCGTACGCTCCGCGGACGACATGCCCGTGCTCTTCGAAGCCCCGAGGGGGTACAGGAGCGGACGGATCGCGAACGCCGTCCCCGAGAGGTAGTTGGACTCGAACTCGGCGCCGACGTGCCGATCCGTGGTGTGGCCCTCCACGTCACCGGAGCGGAGCATGTCGATCTCGTAGGAGAACCGTCGAGCCACGTAGAGCAGCACCGTGGCAACATCACCGTCCCGCAGCGTCACGTTGACGTTGGTGCCCTCGATCCGGAACTTCTTGGCTTGGTCGCTGGCAATGACAGTCCAGCCGTTCTGTGACCGTCTGCCCTTCCACTCCCGGCCTGCCGGGGCAGCAACTGCAGTGGAGGGAAGAGCGGCGAACACGGCTCCGGCGGCAACGCCGGCGCCGATTCCCAGAGCTTGGCGACGGCTGAGTACGGGGGCGGTGTCGTTCAACGTAGTGATCCTTTCCGGTAGCGGGAGGCCACGAGTGCGACGATGCACATGGTGGCTGTCCCCAGGGCGGTGAACAGGAGGGGGTTCACCCAGGACGAGACGAGGTCGTAAGTGCGGCCGTCGTCCCATTGGCAGGCTGCATGTGGGGGAAAGAACGCTTCTTCGTATCGGTCCCAGTCAGGTATGGATACGGTTGGTTCGCACATGCGAGCGGGGTCAGCGAACAGGACCTGGCCTGCTCCCATGAGGTAGCAGAAGAAGGCAATGATGAGGCTGGCGGTCGCAGCTCCACGTAGACGCTTCCCCTCGCGGAAGCGGAGGCACGACGAACCAATCGCAACGATGGCTACCGCGATGACCCAACTACCCATTTACGATTCCTTGCTGAACGACTCCGCATGGTTTGCGAGGTACTTTGCCTGGCTGCGCGCCTCCAGACCAGCGCGGGCCATGAGCGAGTCCGCGAAGCCGTTGCAGTACTCCCGCAGCTTGTCCGAGGGAAGCAGGTGCGGGAGGATCACGCCCTCGCCGGCAGTGCTCAGGACGAGGTAGGCACGGCCTCCGGAGATGATGAGGTTCGTGGTGTTGGTGAGGATGGCGTAGGCCGCGTCGGACGCAGTGCTTGCGGAGCTGCCGAACCGCTGAGCCACATAGTCCTGGAACCGCGTGGCTCCGCCCGTGCCTTCGTAGTGGTCCCGGACAGCCTTGTTGATGGGCGTGCCGGCTCTCATCTTCTCTGCCAGCAAGAATCCGTCGGCATCCTCGATCAGATCGCCGATCGCGAAGGAGGATTCCACACCGATCTTCGCCATGCGTTCCGTGCAGTAGGTGTAGCCGGAGGCGTAGGAGTCGCTGTCACGGCGCCATTCCCCATAGAACGTCATCAAGTCGCCGGCCCATCCGGCTACGTCCCCTTCATTGGCCGTATGCCGATCGGACGAGGCAGGCTTGATGAGCTGTCCGGCCGCGGTGGCAAGGAGGTGCTGGGGTCCGACAGTCAAGCCGGTGAACGGGTCATTGAGGTCGGACAGCAACTCGGCGCCATTATCGTTCGCATAGTCGATGAACGACCAGTCGACGCCGGCGATGAGTGCTTGCCACTGTGTACCGGAATACCGCAGTTGTCGGTAGTAGTCCGTGGCCAGGCGGTTCGGGTCGCCCTTGCCGTAACTCTGAGCCAGGCCGTACAGCTTGTCGATGTTCGCGATGAACTCTGCCGCAGGGGAAACCGGGCGGTTGACGCTGTTTTGGCCGTTGTCGGACTTGGGGCGGCGTACGTCGCGGTCCAGCCAGAAGGTGTCACTGCCGTTGGTGACCTGGTATTCCTTGATCTGGTTGAAGGACCAGTTCGCGGGCAACGGGAAGCCGAGATTTCCGGAGAATCCCCATGACATGCCAGAGACGAACGAATAGGTGGCATAGGTCTCTTGGGTCACCTGCGTACACACATTTCGTGAGCCATAGACGCCGAACAGGTAACGCTTACCCTTGGAGGACAGGCCGGAGCTCACCCCGCGGAAATAGTCGATGATCTTCGGCATGTCTGCGACTGTGGCGTCGTAGTCGACGGCGAAGTAGATGACGGTGCCCCGGTTGAATCCGAAGTGCACAGCTTGGTCGTGAGCCCATCGGCCGTGAGCGTAGCCATTGGGCCAATTGTACTCGTCGAGTGATCTTCCATTGTCCTGGAAGATGGGGAATACCCGCAGACCGGCAGCGAATATGTCATCCAGCTCGCCTTCTTCGAGCATCTTCGAGCCGCCGCCGGCAGATGCCTCGTTCAGGTACCGGCCCACGTACATGTACCCGTCCGCAACCATCTTCTGGGCGCGTGACGGGGTGATGGTGTACGCGGTGTCCGACCCGGTTGCAGGCCGGTCCGGGTCTCCCATGGAGACCAAGAGCTGCGCCCACGTCCTGTAGTCGCCCCTGCCGGTGACTTCGAGTGCGGAGAAGTACTGGAATTCGCGCACCCAGCCGTCGATGTCGGAATCCCAGGAGTCGGTGAAGTGCGTCCTCTGGTCGTCTTCAGCCGCGCCGGGTACCGGTTCATTGAAAACGCAGGCGGCGGAGAACAGTTGCATGAAGATCCCCGACGATCCAGGCCCGACAGTGTTTGCCTTCAGGCCGGCTTGGGTGCCTGCTCCGAAGTTTCCGGTTGCTTGGTTCTCCGGTATTCCGATTTCAATCTGGATAGCCTTCATCAGGGCCTGCTGGACATCCCGTGAGTAGTGACCGTCGGTGGGGCCGATGTAGAAGGTGCTCTTTCCCCAGTAGCGTCCATTTAGCCACTGCTGGATCTCGTGCACCTTTTCCGTGCCGCCGGCGAGGACTACGTAGGCGTCCATGTTCAAGATGGCCTTGAAAACCTTGGGCTGGACGACGCCGCCATCTTTGGCAAGTCCCATGTTTTCCTTCATCTGGTCTACGGATGATGCCGCGACCGGATCGAAGCTGGAAACGCCCGTGTCGCCGCCCCAGTAACCTTTGCAGAAGAGCCCATGGCGAAGGATCTTGACGATGTTATCGTTCTTGTTCCATCCGATCCCGATGGTGCCGAGGGCGGCGACCTTGGAGAGGGTTCCGTCGCCGAAGTTGGCGACGACGGGGCTGATGCCCAATTCATGCTGTAGGCCCATTGTCAGGCTGTACATCGTGGCCCAACCCGTTTGGCCGTCTTCAGGGCATTTGGTGTAGCCGGTTACGCCGCCGTATGTAGCGTTGACCCACTTTTGAGCCTCAAGAACCTTCTCGTCTGCCATATCTGGATTCCTCTCGTTTGAGTGGGCAGGAATGTCCCTGCGGACTGGGGCACCTGCGGGTGGTGAGGGGCGGCGTCAGCGCCGCAGCGCTTCGACGGGCTGGATGCGGCTTGCGCGCCAGGACGGGTACAGGCCGGCGAGCAGGCCGGTGGCGAGTCCGATGGCGGGGGCTGAGGCGAGGGTTGCGGGGTCGAGGACGGGGGTCCATTCGTTGTGGAGCGAGACGCCGACGACGGCTGCTGTGCCGAGTGACGTTCCGGCGATCCCTCCGACGAGGCCGAGGGCGGCGGATTCGGTCAGGAACTGCCAGGTGATGTGGCAGGCGCGGGCCCCGAGCGCGCGACGGAGTCCGATCTCGCTGATGCGTTCCATGACCGCGACCAGGGTGGTGTTGGCGATGCCGACTGCCCCGATGACGAGACAGACGATCGACAACAGGAGAAACAGCTGTCCCAGGTCGCTACTAACGGCGTTGCGGAGAGCTTTGGGGTTCGGCGGCGGAATGGCGCGCAGGTACTCGGGGTGGTCGGGTCGCAGGGCCAGGGCGGCCTCGTGCGCGACCTGGGATGCGGCGCCCAGTTTCGTGGAGATGAGCATCTTGGCGCGCTCGTCCTGCGGCGGCCCCCAGACCTGTTCCGCGGTGGTTCTGGGGACGATGATGGACAGGAGCAAGTCCGGCATGCGTTTGGTGTCGTCGAAGATGCCGATCACCGTGAAAGCGGTGTCGCCGATGAAGAGGGCGGGTTGTGTCCGGAGCGTGCTGATGCCCAGACGGGCAGCCGTTGAGGACCCGATCACGGCTACGGACTGGTTGTGTGCGTCGTGAAATGTGTCGTAGCCGCGGCCTTGGACGAAGTGCGGCTTGGCTGCGGAGAGCACACCGGAGGAGGCTGCGATGACAGGAGTCTGGGACACGGCACCGTTGCCGTCGCCGACCGGGGAGGAGTGGACCGACTCGCCGGGGGCGAGGCGGACCTTCCAGTACACGCCGGCGGCCTCGACCCCGTTCACATGGGCCATCTTGCGGTCGGCGTCCTTGGGGAAGGCCAGCGGTACGCGATCCGCGTCGCGTCCGCCCGTGTCCTCCACGGTCACCTCGGTCGCGGTGAGCCGGTTGAAGCGGGTGTCGATCTGGGCTGCGGCGGTGCCCGTGAGGCCGAGTACTGCGATGAACGCGCCGACCCCCAGGATGGTCCCCAGGGACGTCAGGGCTGAGCGCGCAGGGCGTTGCAGGATGCCTGCCACGGCCTCGGACGCAAGGTCACTCAGCGAGAACCGTGAGCGGACGGAGGCGTGGTGACGGGCCACCGCACCAGGCACGTCCTTGCGGCGATGGCGGCTCAACATGGCACTGCCGCCTCGGTGTTGAGCGCCTCGGAGAGCACTCCGTCGCGGATGGTGATGATGCGCTGGCCCCGCTGGGCAACGTTGCCGTCGTGCGTGATGACCAGGATGGTCATGCCGTCCCTGTGCAGCTGGTCGAGAAGGTCGAGAATGGCGGCCGCGGTGTCGCTGTCAAGGTTGCCCGTGGGCTCGTCGCACAGCAGCAGCGCGGGTTCGGCGACCAAGGCTCGGGCGATCGCCACGCGCTGGCGCTCGCCACCGGACAGATGGGTCGGAAGAGCGTGGGCGCGATGGGCCAGCCCCACACGTGTCAGGACCTGGGCGGCCTTCTGCCGCCGGACGCGGCGTGGCGTCCGCTGGTAGACCATCGCGAGTTCGACGTTCTCCTGGGCGGTGCGGTGAGGCAGAAGGTGGAAGGACTGGAACACGAAGCCGATCTGCTGTCCCCGCAGAGCCGCCCGCCGACTGTCGTTCACCGTGGACGTGTCGATGCCGTTGAGCAGATAGCGGCCCCGCGTCGGGTTGTCGAGCAGGCCTAGGACATTGAGCAGACTGGACTTGCCCGAGCCCGAGGGGCCCACGATGGTGACGAACTCGCCGTGCTCGATCCGCATATCGCAGGGATGCAGCGCGGTGAGCGGCGGCGGGCCGGGGTAGGTGAGCCCGAGATCCTCCAGAGTGATGACCGCGGGGCGAGCGGGGTGCGCCATGGTCAACTGCCCCCCGTCGAACCTGACGCGTCCACCCCGACTATGACGCGGTCACCCACAGCCAGGCCATCGCGTTCTGCCGGAGTGACCTGCACGTAGCCATCCGCCGTCATCCCGGTGTCGACCACTACCCGGCGCTCTTGCTCTCCCCGACGCACCGTGACGGTGGTCTGCCCGTCCTCTCCGGCGGAGACCGCTGAGGCCGGGACCGCCAGGACCGCCTTCCCGGAGGACGCGGCGGTGATGGTGAGCCGGACATCCTCGCCTGCCAGGGCGGCAGGCAGCCCGCCGGAAGGCTTGATCTTCACCGCGTAGGTGTCGCTGCCGGACTGGGCGGCAGACTCGGCATCCTTCTGCGGCTCGGAGGGCTTGGCCGCTACCGATTCGACCGTGCCGGTGGCACGGTCGCCGGTCACCTCGGAGGCTATGGACACCTTCTGCCCCGGCTTCACCAGCCCCTTGGCGTCCGCGCTCACCGAGCCGTTGACGATGAGGTCCCCAGCCAAGATGGAGACGAGGTCACCCGACGCCTCGTCCCCCACGTGAGCCGATACCTGTTCCACGTACGCCGGCTCGGCACGGACGTAGGTGATCTCCGACATCGGAACTATCGTGTGAGACTGGGCTGTTGACGTCTCATCCGGGACATCGCCCGTTTCCGTCTCACCTGTCGGGGCGCTCTCCTTCGGCGTCGCTACAGGGTCACCCTGTTCCGTTGCGGGAGTGAACTCATGGGCCTGGTAGAAGAGTTCGACCGCACGCTCGGTTCCTGAGCCGAAGGCTCCGGCGGGGTCGCTGCCCGAGGTATAGCCGAGTTCGCCCAGGGCCTTCTGCAGCTGGGCTACGTCCTCTCCGGTGCTGCCGGGCTTGAGATCCCGATAGGCCGGAACCTCCCCCTTGAGGACAAACACCGGGCGGCCGGAGACCTCCAGCAACAGCTGCCCCATGCGCAGGGGACTACCTGTTTTGACGGCCACCTTGGTCACGATCGAACGGCCGGCGTCCTTCTCCCCCATGCCCTCTCCCGACACGTCGATCTGCTGCGAGGCAGCGACCTTGCCACGGGTGATGACCGTCTCGGAGAGGACCTTCTTCTGGACCGCAGCAGTCAGAACGCTGGTCGGCGGGGGGCGCGTGTCGGCGGCCGCCTGAGCCGGGGACTTGATGAAGGACGCAGCAGCCACGCCCGCCCCCGTCAGGACCACCGAGCCGACGACCACGAGGATCAGGGCCTGCCGCCGACGCTTCAGCCCGCCCTGCCGCCGACGCGTCCTGGCCCCCTCGACCGAGAGGTTCTCTTCAGTCATGAGACGCCCTACTCGCCCTTGACGATCTTCGAGGCGCTCCGCACCGCGGCGTCGATCTTCTTCCGCTCCGCCGAGAGCTCCTCGGCGTGATCCTCGATGGCACTCTTCTGCAACGCCGACTCGGCCTGGAACCAGATCCACGCCACATTGGTCTTCTGACGGCACGTGATGTCCGCTGTGGCAGTCGAGATCTCCTCTGAACTCACCTCGGTGCCACTGAACTTGGAGTCGTCGCTCGCATCCAACGGCTGCTTGTAGTTGTATCCGCTGCGCTTCATGCACGCCGACCAGTCCGCGAACGCCTTGACGACCTTGGGATCTTCCTTGGACTTCACAAATGCCGCATTCGCCAGCTCAAGGGCCGCGCGTGCCTGTATCGCGTCAGCGTCGATCTCCCTGTTCGCCGCGCCCACGCAGCCGTCCTCGGGAACCTTCTTGCCGTCGACCTCTTGAATTCCGCCGTTCAGGGCCTGTGCGTCCGGTCCATCGGCCGTCGTGCCATCGACAGCGCCCTTGTCGACCGCAGCGTCATAGGCTTCCTGCTCCTTGGCGTCAGCCTTGTACCCCCGCTGCTCGGCCAGCGCCATGTCATGAATGCCATAACGCCAATCGGTCAGAGTCTTCGGCCCGACCCTGGGTAGATCAGGCGCGGGAGTCCATTCGAACCCAAAACCTTTCATGCAGTCGCTGATCAAAATCTTCTTTGCCTGCGACAGCTGACCCTGTTCCTGATCCGTCGGCAGGTACGTCTGGATAGGCAGAACCCAGCTCTGCGGGTCCTTCGAGTCGAACGACTCGGATTGACCCTCATTATCCGGTGTCGAGGAACACCCGGCGAGCATGAAGGTCGCTGCGGCTGCCGCCATGGCAACAGCAGTCGAGCCTGATGAGCGAAACTTGCGAAGAGACGGCATGGGGGGCTTTCCGTGGTCGGTAGAAAAAGAGCCAGCCGGGGCGCCCGCTCGTCAATCGCGAGCGCCCCTGTCGGTCAGCTCTGCCAGTTGAACGAAGCGTTTTCGTTGTACGTGGCTTCCAGCTGGTTCACCGTGCCCCAGATGTAGTCGGCCGCACCCTTGTAACCGCTGTTGTAGTAGAGAACCCCGGTGTAAGTGGCGTGGCTGTTACGCGCGGACGCGGCATTGTTCTTCACGCGCTGGCCACTGCCGCTGCTTCTGAATCCGCAGTACGTGAGCGGGCTGTAGCCCGTGCCGTCCTGGACGGAGTCGAAGTCGTAAACGGCGTAGCCGATATTCCGGTAGTCGCCAGCAAGGTTCGAGTTGTAGAAGATGCGGAACTTGAACGTGTTCGACGATTCGTAGTTGCAGCCGAACCAATAGTTGTTGTAGTCCCCGCTCGCTGCCGACGCCGGCGTTGTCATGCCAGCCCCCATAGCTGCTGCCATCGCAATGGCCATTACCGACTTCTTGAGGTGACGCACTTTGCCCTCCCCTTGGTTTTTGCGCATACAGGGATGTGCGGGTCCCCACCCTGGATCTAGAAACCGCAGACCCAGAATGCGCCTGTGATTACTGATACAGACCGTAGTACACACACAGGTTCGATGTTTTTCAAGAGGTAATAAATCACCCACCGTTGACGAACGTTTCGAGATCGTTACGCAGTGTCGTACAACCTTTGGTGAGTTGCTGACGCGACGTCACGTGGACGGTGAATGCAAAGCCCAAGAAAGAGACCTCAAGGATTTTGAATCGGGCATCAGGTGGATCTTGCCGCTTCTGGGGGCAAGGCAGGTCAACGGGTGGAGCGATTCACGGGCGTTGCACGAGGCGAGCGCCCCGTGCGGCTCGGAGGTTACGATTAGGAAACGATGAGTGACGTGGCCTTGGCTGGGTGAATCCGCCTGAGAATGGGCGCCGGCATCGCTCCCGCGGCTGCGAAGGCCGCTTCGCCGGCGCACCGTGCGGGGCCGATGGCCAGTCACGGCACACCAAGGCGCCACGCGTTGACACGCGGCCCGACGGGAGGGCCGGATTCCTGATCGTCCCCGTGCCGGGAGGTGCGGGCGCAACGCTGTCAACGGGAAGTGGCCCGATTCGGGGCACAGGACAGGTGCCGTTGGCGGGCTGAACAGTGACGACAGGGAGGTGCATCGCGCAACTCCGGCACGGTTCAGCAGATTCGGGCCCTGAGTCTCAGTGGGGCTTGGAGCCCGCCAAGGAAGCGGCGTGGCGTCGCCGGATCTCGAACATCGTCGCCACGTCGTCGACATGGCGGTCGGTGGTCCGCCGGCTGGGCCACCCGGGGTCCGTCATCTTGGGATTCTGGGTGGGTGGTGCCGTTGCGATGGTGCTTGGCGGCGATTGCAACTGCAGAGAGGCTTGTGAACATGCCCGGAGACTCGGCCGCAGGCGGGTGAGGTCGGTTCGTCGCGCATCGCCGCATACCGGCCGATGAGCTCTGGGTCTTCCAGGGCGGTGGTGACCTCGTTGCGCAGCCGCTCCAGATAGATCACCTGCGCGGCGCCGGTCGCGTTTACGGGCAGGTCTTCGCGCAGGACTTCGTGTCGACGCAGGTCGTCAGCGAGCCAGGACAGGAGCTGGGCACCGGTGGCGGTCTGGACGCCGAAGGTGAGGTGGAGCGAGTGTCCGCCTTCGGAGGCGGCCACTGAGTGCCACCAGCCGCGCTCTCGCGCAAGAGCTGCTCACCCGCGAGCGCATCCTGCCCGTGCTGGATGGGTTCGATGAACTCCCTGAGTCCGTTCGCCCCCTGGCGATGCGCCGTCTCAACGCGGAGCTCGACCAGAGCACCCCGCTGCTGCTCACCAGCCGGACCGAGGAGTACGCCGACGTCGTCGATTCGACCGACGCGCTAACCGGATCCACCGTCGTGGAGCTGCTGCCCGTCGCACTCGACACCGCCTGCGCTTATCTGGCCACCGCGGCACCGCCGTTGCGCACTGCCGAGGGTGAACTGGCCACCGTGTGGGCGCCGGTGCTGGACCGACTGCGCTGCGATCCCGAAGGCACACCGGCCGCCGCATTGCGCTCCGTGCTCAGCTCGCCTCTGATGGTGGCCATGGCGCGTGCGGTGTGCGACGGCTCGCGCGACGACCCGCGGCGACACCCGAACCACCTGTTCGACGAGCGGTTCCGTACACAGGGGCAGATCGAACAGCATCTGCTCGACGCCTACATTCCAGCCGTCTACGGCCCCGCCTCCGGCTCCGGCTGGACCGCTGGGCAAGCGCAGAAGTGGCTGAGCCGCCTGGCCCGGCACACCTGGGACGAGGGCGACGGCGTCATTGCCTAGTGGCGCCTGGAAGCCGCAGCCCTCCGGGCCGTACGGGTGCTCATTCCAGCCCTGGTCTCTGTTCTCGGCGCGTGGATCGTGCTGACCGCGCTGTTCGCGAGCCTGAACTCGAAGGTATACGCGGGGTTCTGGGACACCGGCGCGCCTCAGTATTTCCTGGTCGTGAAGTTCCCCTGGGCGGTCGGATTCGCTGTGGGCATCGTCATGCTGTCCCAGGACACGCCGGACGCGACCGGGCACCGCAGGCCATGGTTCCTCTTGGGAAGCGACGGCGCTTGGGCGAGCCCTGCAGCTCTGACCTGTGGGGATGCCTTCTCCCAGCGGAGGCCGTGTGTGCCGGGAGATACTGCTGTTGACCGTGGTTCTCCGCTCTTAAGGGCACGTGGAGGGCACGGAGTCGGGGAAGGAAGCGGAGCCGCGGTAGTGCGGCTCTAACGGCCAGTCGATTACCAGCTGAGCTCGGGCCGCCTCGTATTCCGCCTCTACCTGCTCGGCTATGCGTGCTGCACGGCGATAGGCGACGTACAGCGTGCGGGTGAAGTCGAATGCTTCCGCTATGAACTCCGGCTGGTATGCGGCTGCTCGCACGGCGTCTCGCGTTACCGGCTCCCGTGCCCCGTAGTGCTTGCTGATCTCCGGCGCTGCCATGCAGGCGCGCACCGCGATGCCATACAGCTTCTCGTCGCCGTCGTGGTCCCACGTCCACCGCGACTGTTCCGGCCCTAAGTGATGGAACACGCTCACCCCCGATAGCACCCCAACGTGCTTGCCATGTCCGCGCAGACACAGCGTGGAAACCTGGACAGCCACGTTTGTCCAAATCCGCGCAGGTCGCGGGGGAGACCGGCTCAAGGCGTCAGGCACGCCCGGTTTGTGGGCGAAGGGTTCGTGACTGGTTGCCCCAAACACGCTTCCCAAATGTTCGTCTGGGGGTACGAGGATGTGCGGGAGCGTCCTGACCTGCGGTGCGGCATGGACGGGCGGGGTTTCTGAACGGGGGTGAACGCCGGTGAATGCAACCAGAACTGCAACCACGGAGCAGCGTGTTCTGCCTGTTCAACGCCCCAGTGGGAGACCACGGGGGTGACGTGCGTGATCCCCATGCCTGGGTGTGCTGTGCTCGCGTATCGTCCCTCGGGTGACTGACGCGACCGTGGCTGACCGGACTGACATTCCGGGCAGAGTTCTCGCCCGGCTGGCCGACGCCTTCGGTGTTGGAGAGGTACGGGGGCCCCGCTACCTCGCGGACGGGCTGATGAACGTGAACTGGAAGGTGGACACTCCGGCCGGGGCGTTCGCCCTCAAGCGGGTCACCGACGTGCCCCGGGACCGGCTGAGCCGCAACCTTGGCATCCTTGCCCCGCTTGCCGAAGACGGCATTCCTGTCAGTGCTCCGGTCATGACCACGGCCGGCTCCCTGGTCGCTGAGGTTGCCGGCGGCGTGTGGTGCCTGTTCCCGTGGGCGGCAGGTGCCCACGTCCGGGGTATCGACCTCAGCCTGAGTCAGGCGGCCTCGCTGGGCACCCACCTGGGGCGCCTGCATGTGAGCCTGGGCCGGGTCTGCGGTCGGGGGCTGCTGCCTGTCGTGCCCGATGCGGTTTCGGCGGACGTCACGCTGCCGGAGAGGGCCGTCGAGAAGTCCCATCGGCTGTCCGAGGCAGTAGCCGCCAAAGGGATCGGCAGTGCCTTCGACGCGGCGACCTCCGTCGCTCTCGATCACCGTCGGGCACTGATCACCAAGCACGCTGATCTCCGTCCGCGGCACGCGACCGCTGAAGGCACCCATGGGTGGACGCACGGTGACTTCCAGTACCGGAACCTGCTGTGGGAGGGCGAGGAGCTTGCCGCCGTCCTGGACTGGGATCGCGTTGGCGTGCGCCCCTACGCCGAAGAGGTCGCCCGGACGGCGCAGGTGCAGTTCGGGGTGGACGGGGTGTTCGACCTCGACCGTGTCTCGGCGTTCGTCGGCGGCTACCGGACCGTGGTGCCGTTGGAAGCTACCGCGCTCGTGGACGGTGTCCGCAGGCTGTGGTGGAAGCGGATGACGGACTTCTGGCAGCTGGAGTTCCACTACGACCGCGGTGACTTCTCCTGCGATGAGCTGTTCACCGCGGACGAGGCGCTGCTGCACTGGTGGACCGACCGGCTCGATCAGGTCGAGGACGCGTTCGCCGCCGGGTAGATCCCGAGAGTTTCGAGGTCCGGCAGTCGCGGCCGGGCCAGATGCGCCGCCTGCTGACGGGCTTGCTCCCCCAGAGTCTCGTAGTCGGCGGCGCGGATGGCGTCCGCCCACACCTGTGATCCAGCCGTGTGAGGCAGGACGATCCCCGTGGTGCCGATGGCTTCGGGAATACCGCCCCGGTCCGTGCCGATGCTCGGCGTCCCGTGCAGCGCGGCTTCGATGATCACCCGGGGGAACGCGTCCTCCACCATGGACGGCACCAGCAGCAGTCGGTGGCTGCGGTAGAGGGGGGCCATGTCGTAGACCCGCGGGACGAAGGCCACGTTGGGGTAGGCGGCGAATTGGGCGGCGGTGTTCCACCAGCCTTCGACCAGGGTGAAGTGCTGTTCCGGCATGACGCGGATGAGCTGGTGCAGGAGGTCGGCGCCCTTTGCGGGGATCGGGTTGACCATGAGCACTGACCCGGTGCGCGACACGTGGCTGCTCGGCTGAGGCGGTGCGAACGGCGGACGGAAGACGGCGAGTCGGGTGCCGTCGGTCCGTGGTGCCCGTCGGAGGACGAATTCGGAGACGGCCAGGCCGTAGTGCGGGTGGCCGGCGAGGACGCCGAGTCCGGTCTTCGATACGGAGTGCAGGATGCCCGCGACAAGTGTGGCCGACCGGGCTTGTGCGGCGAGGTCGGCCGCACCTTCCTGTGAGGTGAACAAGACGTCGGGCCGCAGCCCAGACAGCAGGCCGCTGAGGACTGACATGGTCCGGTGCTGCGGTACGGCGATGCAGTCCACGCCATTCCACCGGTAGCGCAGTTCGCCCTGTGTCTCCTCGTAGTGGCTGTGGTGGGCGGCGAGGAAAGCGCGTAGCTGGGGGAGCTGTTCGGCTTGGTCCCACGGGGCTTGGTGGGAGCCCAGATAGACGGTCTGCCAGCCGGCTGCGGCGAGTTCCTCGGCGAGGAGTTGCTGGGTGACCTCGGCCCCGCCGATGAGGAGCGGGGGTGGGGTGCGCCGCCACGCGAAGAGGGCTGTGGGCATCGGCCGGTCACCTCGTCCAGAACGTGACGAGGGACTCCACCGCGTGCGCGATGTCGGCCGGGCCGGTGTCGACGGGGATGACTGTTACCCTCCGCGAGACCGGTGGTCGCGCTCCG
Organism: Streptomyces sp. F001; assembly: GCF_004187715.1. Classification (GTDB taxonomy): domain Bacteria; phylum Actinomycetota; class Actinomycetes; order Streptomycetales; family Streptomycetaceae; genus Streptomyces; species Streptomyces flavusporus. Next base: position 727,330 of record NZ_QZWF01000003.1, read on the forward strand.
GAGACGAAGTAGTCCCGCGCATGGGCGAGGAACGCCGGATCGTGGAGGAAGTAGTCGGACTCCGCAGCCGTGTGCCCGGCCGTTTTGCGGCGCAGGCTCAGTACTTCGGCGGGTACGTCGAGGTAGAGGGTGTGATGGGGGCGGAGGAACGGGAGCTGCTGGAGTCGGTCGCGGAGCTGGTGGTGGACGTCGTAGCCGAACAGGGCGTCGAGGGCGTGGGCGTGGGCGTGGGCAAGGAGGGTGTCGACGGAACGGTCGAGGATCGCTACGGGGCCGGCGCTGGCGAGTGCTGCGCGGACACGGGCGTTCTCGATGTCCATGAACGTCTCGAAGGCGGCGAGCTGTGCGGCTGCGGAGTCGGTGCGGGCCGGGGGGATATCGTCGCGGTGGGCGATGTGCTGGACGTAGCAGTCGGACACGTATGCCCGTTCCTCGATGCCGCGGTTGCGCAGGTGCTGTATCGCGGTGGATTTCCCCGCGTACGAGGGCCCTTCGAGGGCGATGATCTTCACGGGGACTCCGTCCGGTAGAAGCGTTCCGCGTAGGTTCCGGTGCCGGTTGGGAGGTCGGCGGTGATGGTCCAGGCGTGCCGGATCGGCCGGTACATCTTTCGGGCCGGATGCATCTGGGAGCCGTGCATCCGCAAGACGGTGGCCTTGTCGAGGATCACCTCGGTGATGTCGACCAGTTCGGTGGTCATGGTCGGGCCGGTGCGGGCGCGGAAGAGGTGTTGGTCGCATCCGGCGAGCGCATAGGTGGACCAGAACGCGAGGTCTTCCCAGAACCATCGGCATCCGAGACGGACCGCGGCCTCGTGCACGAGGAGGTGATCGGGGTGCCGGGTGACGGCGGCCGGGGCGAGGAGTTCGGCGTCGGGGTGGGCGTCGACGACCTCTCGGAGTTCGTCGGTGATCTGTTCCAGGCTGGCCTGGCTGTAGGGCCGGTACGGCGGGTTGGCGTCCTTGTGGCCGAGGAGGACCCGGGTGGCGCCGAGCGGAGCGAGCGCGGCGGCGCCTTCCCTGTTGCGTAGGTCGGATACGACGTCCTCGGTGGTGTAGGCGTCCTCCAGGGCCGGGTGGACGCTGGTGGAACGGGTGAACACCGTGGCCACGGTGAGCGGGCGGGGGTGGGCGAGGAAGGTTCCGGAGGCCGACAGCGCGAAGTCGTCATGGTGCGGTTCGATGGCGAGGACGGGGCGGCCGGCCGGGTGGCGCAGCTCGATGAAGTGGGGGCGGCCGTTGTGCGGGGCCATCAGCTCGATGACGTGATGGTCGTGGGAGCGGTGCCGTTTGACGAGGTGGTCGGTCCACTCCTCATGGGCGCGGACGAGGTCGTCGGGGAATGTGTAGATCCCTTCCGCGTCCGGCACCGGCAGGGACAAGGTCATGGGAGGCTCCTGGTTCATCGGACGGTCGTCTCGTACCAGTGGCGCCACATGCGCGCGGAGCCCAGCCGCAGACGGGCGGTCACGGGGTTCTGCCACCACAGCATCCGGAGGCTGGACCACTGGTCGTAACGGCGAGTGGAGGGGCGTACGCGCAGGTCGTCCAGGATCGCGACCGGGGCGGTGGTGGCGCGGCCATGGGTGGTCAGGCGCGTGAAGAAGTCGATGTCCTCGCTCATGAACAGGTCGTCGCGGTATCCGCCCACCTCCTTGAAGGCCGCGGCGGTGACGAACTGGGCGACGCCCTGCGCGCCGCCGTGGGCGGCGCGGTAGTGGTCCCAGTACGCGCACAGCAGCCGCGCCCCGAGCCGCTTGGGGGTGTAGAGGGGCGGGATGGCGCCGCCGACAGCCCCCGCGTCCATCGCGGCAGCTGCGGCGCTGATGGCTTCCATTGGCAGGGCGACGTCGGCGTCCGTGAAGAACAGCCGCCGGCTGTTGGTAGCGGCCGCGCCGCTGTTGCGGACCCGGCCGATGCTGCGGACGCTCTCGCTGATCACGCGAACGCCGAAGGAAGCGGCCATGTCGGCGGTGGCGTCAGTGGAGGCGTTGTCGACCACGATCACCTCCCCCTGCTCGCCGCTGGTCTCCTCCCATCGGGAAAGGGAGGCGAGGACAGTGGGGAGGTAGCGCGGCAGATATGCGACTTCGTTGTGGGCGGGGATGACGACTGCCAGGCCGGGGCCGGTCATCGGGAAGTCCTTTCCGTGCGCCGAGTGCGGAACAGGTGGGGTGTCTGGTGGGTGAGGCCGGTCAGTCGGCGCGACCACAGCGCCTGGTCCTCGCCAGGGGCGGAATGAGCCCAGCAGCGGACGGTGATCAAGACCACCCAGGCCGACAGACGGGCGTTGTCCAGGGCGAGCGGGTATCTGCTGGTGAGCGCTTCGCGATCCCACGGCGTATGAGCGGCGGTCATAACGAGGGCGTGGGCGACGTCCGACTCCCGCTGGCCGGGGGTGGCGTCGGTGAAGTCGACCAGATAGCGCGTGTCCTGGGCACCGGAGAGGACGACGTTGTCGAAGTGGAGGTCGCCGTGGCGCCACACGGTCGGTGCCGTGTCGGGGGTGTCGGCGATGAGGGAGAGCGCGGGGGCGATCTGGTCGAGCAGTTCGGACGGGCAGCGGCCGGTCAGTGAGGAGACGACGTCGAAGAACGGGCGTCGCGGAACCGACCGCGCGACCGGCGCCCGGTGCAGACGGCCGAGGAGGCCGCCAAGGTCCTTGAGTGCCTCGGAGCGCGGGATGCGGTCGGCGCGTACGGAGGTGCCCAGGGTGCAGGTGCCGAGGTCGGACATGATGAGCGCCGTGGCGCCTTCATCGGAGGCGGTGCCGCAGCCGAGAATCTCCGGGACAGGCACGGAGGCCGCCGCCGCACGGATCGCCGTCGCTTCGGTGAGCGCATTGCGGCGGGCGGTATGCGCGTACAGCTTCACGATCACGCTCCGACCGTCGCGAAGGCGGGCCCGGTACACGGCCGTGCGGGAACCCGTCTTCAGACGCTCCGCAGTCCGGGCAGGCGTGCCGAGAAGCGTCGCGCAGGCGCGGGAGATCATCGGAGGGGGCGTGCTCATCGAAGCCCCACGGGCTCGGGGTGGGCAGCGCCCAGCGCACGGACGTGCCGCAGGGTGCGCCGCAGGAGCATGCGGTACTCACGGACCTCGTCCGTACGCGGGCATTCCGTCTGCCACGGCTTCTCGGGGCCTACGAAGTGAACGAGTGCTGCGGCCGTGTCGGGGCGCAGGGGGCGAGTAACCACGCGACGCACCCAGTTGCCGCGTTCGAGGTACCGGCCGATTTCGAATCGGTTGTAGCCGGCGCCGACCGGGCGGACGCGGCCGGTGTGAAGGAGCCACAGGTTCAGGGCGTCCTGGTCGTTGTAGAAAATGTGCCGACGCTGCCGGACCAGGGCACGACCGACGCCGCGCCGTATGTCGGGGAGGTCGGTGGTGTGGGCCCACAGCAGACCGGCGTTGTAGTAGGGGCGGCCCTTGAGGTGCGGCCAGCGTTCCGCGACGCCGGGGAGGGCTGGGCATTCGCCGACGGCCGGGTTGAACTCGTCGGGTACTGCACCGAGTTCACCTGGTTCGAGGGTGTTGAGCGGGATGGTCAGGTCGCCGCGAACGAGGGTGTCTGCGTCCACGTAGATCAGGTACGGGCGGCGGACGAACGCCGCCGTGAACTCGAATCGCAGGTAGGTGGTGACGGTGATGTACGAGACGTCAGCCATCCGCGAGACGCGCAGCGGAGAACGATGCGCAAGGTCGAAGGAGCCGAAGCCAGCCCGCTTGGCGAGATCGGAGAGGAGCAGCGCGTTGGCCGGAGTGAGGTCAAGGGTGAGGACGCGCAGCGCCGCGTCTCCGCGGGCGCTGACGGTGAGGCTGTCCGCCAGGCCAGCGATCACAGCGAGGCCGGGGGTGAGGTAGTGCCGGTCTATACAGAGACCGAACGCGTACACGGCGGGTCCACCTTCCGCTCGTGGAGTGGATACGTGTTGCACATAGCCGGGCCGGTGGCCCGGTCTCTGCCTGGCCATGCGGCTGGGGTGCCGTTTGAGGGGATTGCGGTCACTGGCAGAGAGCGGGAGTTCAGGGGGGCGACGGGGCGGTGGCGACTGCGACGCCGATCACGAAGCCGCAGGACGCGGAGATCAGCACGATCACGAGCGGTCCTGTGAAGCGGGCTAGCCAGTCCACGGCGCGCCGCATCACAGCCGCCTCTCGGCATCCCCGATCCACGGGATCATCGGCTGATCTCCCCACCCGCGGCGACGGTCAACGCGATGGTGAGGTCACCTGCTGCCGTGTATGCGGGGCCGTCAGCCGGGTCGCTCACCCAGCGCAGCAGCCCTCCCTCCCAGCCCGACGGAGCCAGCACGACCCACGAACCCTCGCCGAGCGCGTGGGTCTGGTCCTGCTGCCATCTCTGTGCGGTGCCGGGCGGGGTGAGGAAGTACGCCTGGCCGCTGCCCTGGTCGTGCAGCACCGGTCCCACCGGGGTGCCGGAGGCTTCGAGGAAGCGCACCGCCCGTACGCCGATATCGGCCTCGACGCGGATGGCGTCCCACTCTTGACCGGCCGCGACGAGTGTCGGCTGGCTCAGACGCCTCGCCCAGGTTGCCCGCGGCAGGCGGGACTGATGTGAGTGCAGGGCCATGGCTCTCCTCCGTCCGCTGGGGTCTGGTGCGCCCAAACCCCCGGAGTCCGTCACCGACGAGGTTCAGGCGCTCACCAAGCGTCATCGGCCATCGGCAACTGCGGTATGACCAGTGGGTGTTACCGAGGCGGGAATACACTCGTTTCCGGCTTCGTACGAAGCTTGATCGCGCCTACGATCGAACCCGGAAGTTGGCCCATGGACGCCACCACCCCCGGCCCGCTCGCTCCCGACCTCCTCGAACGCGAGGATGTCCGCCGAGCCCTGGCAGAGCACGACTTCGCAGCCGCTTTCGCCCTGATCAAGAAGTACGGCGGCCTGTCGCAGAACCGCATCGCCTCCGCCTGCCACCTCACCCCCGGCAAGGTCTCGACGATCATCAGCGGTCAGCAGCAGGTCACGAGCTTCGAGGTCATTTGCCGTATCGCCGACGGGCTCCGGATCCCGGGCCATCTCCTTGGACTCGCTCCGCGTGCTTGGGAAACCCGGCCGGTCCAGGAAGACCCGTCGCCGGAGCCTGAGGGCGAGCGGCCCAGCACCGATGAGGTCCCCTGGCGGCCCGATGCCACCGTGGACCTGGCCGCGAACCTGACGAGGAGCGATCTCGTGATGGACCGACGCGCGGCGACCCGCGCACTGGCCGGGGCCGCCATCACCGGCGCCGCCCTGCTCGACCCGCTGGAGGGGTGGCTCCAGCCAGCGGCCTCCGCCGCACGACCACGACGGCGCGGCCGACTCGGCGCACGGGAGATCGAGGAGCTGGAGTCCACTGCCCGCGCGTTCCGCGCCTGGGACCACAAGTGCGGCGGAGGGCTGCGCCGCAAGGCCGTGCTCGGCCAGCTCAGCGAAGTGGCCGCCCACCTCGACGAACACCAGGCACCCCGGGTCGAACAGCGCCTCTACCAGGTCATGGCCCGGCTCGCCGGTACGGCAGCCACCATGGCCTGGGATACGGGTCTCCAGCGCCGCGCCCAGAAGTACTACCTTCTCGCCCTGCGCGCCGCCCACGCCGGCGGTGACCTGGTCTTCGGAGCCAATGTCCTGGCGGGCATGGCCCGCCAGATGCTCTACTGCGACCAACCCCAGGACGCCCTGGAACTCATCCGCCTCGCCCAGGACGGTGCTCGGCACGTTGCCGGGCCCCGAGTGCGGTCCATGCTCCACACCCGCGAGGCGTGGGCGTACGCGGCGATGGGCCGCACCGCAGCCTTCCAACGAGCCACCGCCCAGGCAGCCGAGGCGTTGGTGGCTGCCAAGCGGGGCGAAGAGCCGTACTGGATCGCCTACTTCAACGAGGCCGAGCTCGCCGGCACCACTGGCGGCCGACTCCTGGACCTGGCCCGCCAGGACCCCAAACAACACGCCGAAGCCGCAGCCACGGAAATCCGCCAGGCCCTCGACCGACGCGGCCCCGAAGCCAGCCGCAGCCATGCCCTGGACCGCATCGGCCTGGCCCAGTGCCACTTCCTGCTCGGCGACGTGAACGCGGCGGTGAAGGAAACCCACCGCGCCGTGGACGCAGCGCGCGCCACACGCTCCAGCCGCGTGCGCGCCCAGCTCGGCGAGCTCTACCCGTACACCGTGGGCAACAGCACGGCCCGACCCGTGCGCGAGGCCCGCGATAGGATCCGCGACCTGCTGTCGGCCTGAAAGAGGAGAACGAGGACCGTGACGACCATCGCGGTGACCGGGCACATGGACCTGACCGAGGACACCATCCCTCTGGTCCGCACCGCCCTGGACGACCTGCTCAAGCAGTACGCCGAGGACGGCGATCTCGTCGGCGTCTCCTGCATCGCCAAGGGATCCGACTCACTCTTCGCCGAAGCCGTCCTCGCCGCCGGCGGACGCCTGACCGTCGTCATCCCCTCCGAGGACTACCGAGAGAACAAGGTTAAGCCCGACCACGCCCCACTCTTCGACCACCTCGTCGAGGCCGCAGAGGAAGTCCTCGTCCTCTCCCACGAAACGGCCAACCGGCAAGCCTACGAAGCCGCCAATGCCGTCCTCATCGAACGCGCCGACCGCCTCGTCGCCGTATGGAACGGCGAACCGCCCACCGGCAAGGGCGGCGGCACCGCCGACACCGTCCTCGAAGCGCAGGCGGCCGGTATCCCAGTAGACGTGGTCTGGCCGGATGGGGCAGCTCGCAAGGGCTGAGCAGTGTCCACACTGCACCTGCACCAGCCCTCTCACCGTAGGAGATCGGGCTTTTCTCAAACGCCGCGACCAGGCCGTGGGGGACGCTTGTCGTCAAGCAGTCGGCCGTGCGCATTGGGACGGTGGTCGTCGTGGTTTCCGGCAGCCCCTCCCTGGTCGACGCCCACCTGGCGGGGGCTGTCGACAAGGCCCGCCAGGCGGGCTGAGCAGCCTGGCTGAGGGGCTGCACGTGGTGATCGCTATTGAGGCGTATCCCGTTCCGGGAAGGCGAGGTGTTCCGCCTCGGAACAAGGAGGTTGTTCCGAGGCGGAACAGAGGGCGCGTTCCGAAACGGAACACCGGGGACGTTCAGTTCATGTGTCCCTCTGCTCGATGGGGCCGGGTGTCTACCGTGACCGGTGTGGTCGAGGCGGCTGTGGTGTGTGGGCGGGAGGGGTATCTGCTGTGGCCTGCGGGTGGGCCGGCTGTGAGGGAGGCGTGTGCTGGCGGCTTGTGCGGCGTGGGCGCGGGCTTGATGGCTGGGGGCGTGGCGTTCGCCGAGGCGTTTGATGCGCCAGGTCAAGACCTCCGCCGGGGACTGTGCGTCGTCCAAGGAGCGTTGCGTGAGGGCACGTTGGAGGACGGTGGCGTGGTCGTGGCCCGCGGCTTCGGCGGCAGCCAGGACTGCGGTCAGGGCGTCCCAGGCGGGCTCGGTGAGAATCTGCTCGGCGTGGGCGGGCGCGATCTCGCGGACTGTGTGGGCGTAGCGGTTGACCGTGTGTGGCTGCGGTTCGTGTCGGGCGAGGGCAGCCAGGGCGGTGGGGGCGGTTTGGTCGTAGGCGGCCTGCAGGTGGATGAGGGTCTGGCGGGCGGCGGCGACCTGCCGATCGTGGTGGCGCCTGTGCACAGACTCTCCGACCCACTCGTCGAACTGGCCGGAGCTCACACGGACATGACTTCCCATCAGACAGTTTCGGCTGGCCAGCCCCTCGATCCGACAGTCCGGACGACAGCAGGGCACGACACCGACGAAGACGGCGCGGAGCGGGCCTGAGGTCTTTGGTCTGGATCAGGCTGGATCAGGCTGGATCAGGGCGGGCTCCGGAGGTTGTGAGGAGCCCCTTCCCCCGATTATGGTCGCCTTGACGATAAGTGGGGGAAGGGGCTTCCTGCATGACCACGACGACGGTGAGCAAGCGCGCCGCGACCGGAGCACTGATCGGGCTCGCCCTCGGGGACGCCCTCGGCTTCCCGACCGAGTTCAATGACGTGCCCTCGATCCTCGCCAAGTGCGGTCCCTGGCGGGAGATGGAGCTGCCGAAGCGCGCGTTCGTCTCCGACGACACGCAGATGACCCTGGCCCTCGGACGCGCACTCAGGACCGCCCTGGGCCGGGGCGTGCTCGTCCCGAAGCGGCTGGAGCGGCCGCTGCGCGAGGAGTTCGTCGACTGGTACCAGTCGCCGGAGAACAACCGGGCCCCGGGCAACACCTGCCTGACCGCCTGCAATCTGCTGAAGGCGGACGGACGGGTCTGGCAGGAGGCCAGCCAGCTCGGCTCCAAGGGCTGCGGCGCCAACATGCGCGTGGCCCCCGTCGGGCTCGCCCCCGGGCTCAGCGACGCACAGCGCGCCGGTGCCGCCCAGTTGCAGTCCGCGCTCACCCACGGCCACCCGACGGCCCTGGCAGCCTCGGACCTCACCGCCCGCGCCGTGCACCTGCTTGCCCAGGGCGCCGACCCCGCCGGACTCGTCGGCCAACTGCGGTCGTACGCCTGCGACAACCGCACCCGCTACCACCACACCTGGCTCGGTGACCTCTGGACCCGCTCCCAGGACCCCACCCCCGAACGCTTCATCGCGCGCGGCTGGGACGAGTGCCTGGAGATCCTCGGCCGGCTCCAGGAGGCCGTGCGCACCGTCTCGCCGGAGACCGACCCGTGCCTGGCCACCGGTGCGGGCTGGGTCGCCGAAGAGGCCTTCGCCACCGGCCTGCTGTGCTTCCTGCTCTTCCCCGACGAGCCCGTCACCGCCCTGCGCCGAGCCGCCTGCTCCTCCGGCGACTCCGACTCGATCGCCTGCCTCACCGGTGCCTTCGCGGGCGCCTGGCTGGGCGCGGAAGCCTGGCCCGCTCAGTGGGCGGACCGAATCGAGTACCGGGGCGAGCTGCTTGCCCTGGGAGCGCTCTGGGACGCCTGAGACTTGTCCGGTCGATCATGTGCGGAGCCAGATGACGAGGGCTGCAGTGAGTCCGTGGCCTGATATGCGCTCCGCACGCGATCATCCTGCGGGCCCAATGTCAGTGCGGATCAATACAGTTGCTCCGCCGGCCGCGCCCGTGCGGCCGGATCCGTTCTCGAAGGAGCTCCTAAGGTGCGTATACGAAGACGTGCGGCGGGTGTCGCACTGGTCCTGGCGGTCGCGTCGTTCAATCTGCTCGGTGCCCCCGGCACGGCAGCGGCACAGCCCCAGGGCGGCATCGTCCTGCCCGTGCGGTCGCACTGGCAGACCCTCGCCGACAGCCGCCATGTGTACGTCAGCGCGCCCGGCGACGACGCGGTGCTGGCCACCGACCACGACGGGCAGGTCGTGAAGAAGGTGGAGGGTCTCGACGGGGCGCGGGGTATGGCCGAGTCGGCCGACGAGTCCACCCTGTACGTGGCGCTCCCGGACGCTGACGCGATCTCCGTCATCGACACCGCGACCTTGACTGAAACGCGACGCATCTCAACCGGGGCCGACACCGAACCGGAGAGCCTCGCCCTCGCCGGCGGCCGACTGTTCTTCGGCTACCAGGCCACCGTCTTCGACGCCGGCATCGGGTCGGTCGCCATCGCCGAGGCGACCCCGACCGTCAGCCTGGACGACAACCCCGTCTGGTACGGCAAGCCGCGACTCGCCTCGTCGCCGGGCGCGCCCGACCGGCTCGTCGCCGCGGAGAGCCAGGGCGCGCTGGGCATGCGCGTGTACGACGTGGGCTCCGGCACGCTTCAGGAGACCGCCTACAGCGACGCCGTCGGCGATGTCGAGGACGTGGCGGTGACGCCGGACGGCAGCAGTGTGATCACCGCGAACGGCTCCAACTACTACCACCAGCGGTGGCGCCTGTCGGACCTGACGGAGGAGGCCCAGTACGACACCGGCCCCTACCCCAACTCCGTTGCTGTCGACTCCCACGGCACGGTCGCCGCGGGGATCGTGGCGGGAGGGGAGTGGGACGTCCATGTCTACCGCCCGGGAGAGACCGCCGCGTACCGCACGGTCGCGTTGTCGCCGGGGTACGCGAATCTGCTCGACCGAGGCGTGGCCTGGGCGCCCGACGGCAACAGGCTGTTCACCACCCGCTTCCCCTACTCGGGCGAGGTCGTTCTCGACATCGTCACCGACGTCGCCAAGGCATCCAGCACGATCACTCTGTCCGCCCCGCCGACGAACCCCGTCGGCACGCCGGTCACCGTGACGGGGAAACTGACCTCGCTGGTTCCCTTCCCTAAGCGCAGAGCGGTCACGGTGACGCGCGACGGCGTGGAGCTGCCGGATGTGAAGGTCGGACGGGACGGCACCTTCAGCTTCAGTGACACCCCGCCCGACTGGAACACGTATCCCCAGTACACGGTCACCTACGCGGGCGACGCCCGGCATGTGCCCGGCACGGCGACCGTCATGGTCGAGTTCGTCGGCTGACCAGGCCGGGCAGTTTGCCCGAGCCCGTCACAACGGTGTGGGGCCGGTGTCCCGGAGACACCGGCCCACACCGCGCTGGCGTACCGGATGTCGTAGGGCCGACGGAACCGGATCCGCGCCCAGGCCGGACACCCGCCGCTGGAACTCAACCCGCTGAACATGCTGCACACCGTGCGGATCGAGCTCAGAGCCCCCTCGGGAGGCTGTTCTCACCTGCACTTGATACTCCCGCCGTAGGAAGGCCGTTCGCGGACTGTGCCAGGTGCGCTCGCAGAACGCCCCGAAGGTCGTCGCGCCGGAGATGCCTGTCACATTCCCGCCCCGAATGCGGTCTCTCCCTTGGCAGCACAGAGACGCGGCGATGAAGAAAGGCGGCAGGCATGCGGGAAATCAGCCGAAGGAGCCTGCTGGGGGCGGGACTCGGGGCCGCGGCGACGATGGCTGTCGCCGGGTGCGGTACGGGTCTCGCTATCGGTTCCGACCCGCCGGGGCAGGAGCCCGGCCGGGGCGGTGCCGGCGGCACCGGGGGCGGTAGGACGCCCCGGCCCACCGAGCCCCCCGTCCGGCTGATAGGCGACGGCTCGACCGCCGACACCGGGAAGCAGCCGCACCAGCCGGAGGATCCCGAGCCGCTGGAGCCGGGGGACATCCCGCCGCAGTTCGTGGTTTTCTCCTGGGACGGCGCGGGCGAGGTCGGCAACGGGCTCTTCCCGCGTTTTCTGGAACTCGCCGAGAACCATGGCGCGGCGATGACCTTCTTCCTCTCCGGCGTCTATGTGCTCCCCGAGTCGAAGAAGACGCTGTACCGGCCGCCGAACAACCCCGTCGGTGCGTCCGACATCGAATATCTCAGCGATGACCACATCAAAGATACGCTGACGTACCTGCGCCGGGCGTGGCTCGAAGGCCACGAGATAGGAACCCATTTCAACGGGCATTTCTGCGGAGGGTCGGGCTCCGTCGGGAACTGGACTCCCGCGCAGTGGGAGAACGAGATCGACCAGGCCGTCTCCTTCGTCACCGAATGGAAAACGAACAGCGGCTGGACCGACATGGACCCGCTGCCTTTCGACTACCGCAAGGAACTCGTCGGTGCACGCACCCCCTGCCTGCTCGGCCAGGACAATCTGCTGCCGACCGCGAGGAAACTCGGCTGGCGCTATGACGCGAGTTCGCCCGGCGGCCGTCAGATCTGGCCCGTGAAGCGGGGAGGGGTGTGGGACCTTCCGCTGCAGGCTGTCCCCTTCCCCGGGCACTCCTTTGAGGTGCTCTCGATGGACTACAACATACTGGCAAACCAATCGGGAAATTCGACGAAGGGAATGCCGTCCCGCTATCCGGGCTGGCGCGAGCAGGCCACCGAGGCCTATCTCAGCGGATTCCAGCGCGCGTACGAGTCCAATCGCGCACCCTTCTTCGTCGGTAACCACTTCGAGCAGTGGAACGGCGGCATCTACATGGACGCCGTGGAAGAGGCGCTGAAAGTCATGGCGGGCAAGAAGGACGTACGGCTGGTGTCGTTCCGTCAGTTCTGCGACTGGCTGGACGTCCAGGATCCGAAGATCCTCGAGAAGCTCCGTACGCTTGGGGTCGGACAGGCACCCACGGGCGGCTGGAACTCCTTCCTCCAGGACGTCGACGGAGCATCGGCGCCGTCGGCCGCTTAGAGCCACTGTGGGCCACGTGTGGGCCAGCCGAGGCACTCTCATCTCATTGCATGCCCGTGTGGGCCGGATTGCACCGCTGTTGACCGTGGTTTTCCGTCCTTACGGGCATGCTGTGGGCACGGCTCCGGAGTAATTGGTCTGGGGGATGGGGCAGGGCTTCGGCGTAGTCGCGTGACGTCCGTTTCCTGATCATGTGAGTCCGAGGAGGGCGAGCGGTCGGCTGGCGTCGCGGGCGTTGTGCCGGAGGCCGGCGGCGATGCTGCTCTTCCCGGCGAGGCGAAGGGCGCCGATGGCAAGGTTGCGCCAGGTCGCCATGGCGCGGGGTGCGGAGCCGGTTCGCAGTTGGGAGGCGTCCTCGGTGAATGTCACGTCTCGGACGTGGTGCAGGGCTTCGATCTTCCAGTGGCTGCGGATCAGCCGGGCGAGTTCGGCGGGTGTGGCCTGTTCGGCGGTGAGGCTGGTGACCGCGTAGACAGTCTTGATGCTGGCCTTGCCGGTCTTGCGGTCCACTCGGCGGCGCTTGAGCTGGACGGCCTGGCGGGCGCCGGGAAAGAGCAGGCTGTTCACCGTGCACACCTTGATGCGGCGGATCTCGCCGCCCGGTCCAGCGCGTCGCCGTCGATGCGGCCCAGCAGCCGCCGCACCGTCGCCTCCGCCGGCAGGCACCGCTTCGGGGGCAGCGGATCGGGCCGTACGCCAAGGCGCTCCGCGACGGACGGCGGGGCGTCGTCGATCCACTCACCCACAGCCAGCAGGGAGGTCGCTCCGGCCGGAACCGCGCACGCGGTCAGCGCGAGCACGACGACCAGAGCGTGCCGTACGCCGCGCGGATCGCGAGGGTCGGGCACCTCGGCCAGTCGCTCCAGCAGGCCCGGGATCTCCTCGGGCACGGGCCCAGGATGCTCGCGGAGTTGGTCAAAGGCAGGCGGGATCGGCGATGATGCGTCGGCAGGCACGGTCTTCCACTCGGATCACGGGGCGTCGAGAACTCCATGATCTTGGAAGCCCGTGCCTGTCACGCTCCCAGAACCACGCAGAACTGACAGATCGTCACGCGGGCGTCAAGCGACTACGGCGAAGCCCTTGCTGCCCACACAACGACGACCCCCGCCCTTCCGCGCTGGAAGGACGGGGTTTGCGGTGGGGGCACGTTCGCAGGTCGCGCTCGTCGACCAGGACGGCGCGGTGCAGGTCAACCTGTACCTACCCAACGGGGTAGGACGGGTTTGCGGGTGACTGGCGATCCACGTCCATGCGGTCCACGTGCCGTGTCACGGGCCGTTGGTCCCAGGCGTTTTCACGCCAGCCCTGGGGCACGTCAGCCGCCGGCGGCGTCCTCGGCCTCCCAGCGCAGCAGGTCGCCCGGCTGGCATTTGAGCACCTCGCAGAGCGCAGCGAGCGTCGCGAAGCGTACCGCCTTGGCGCGGCCGTTCTTGAGTACCGCCAGGTTGGCGGGCGTGATCCCTACCCGGCCCGCGAGCTCGCCCACGGACATCTTCCGCTTGGCCAGCATCACGTCGATGTCGACGGTGATCGGCATCAGATCACCTCAGCCAGCTCGGCCTGCATCTGTGCCGCCTCGATGTCGCGCGCGACGGCCTGGGCGAGCAGCATCCGCAGCACGAGCACGATGAGCGCGACCCCCAGGATGGCCACGCCAACCCCGCCCATGATGACGGTGACGCCCGGGTCGGCCCGCTGGCCCGGCGCATTGAGGGCCGTGACCGCGAACCACAACAGGGCAGCCGCCACGATCGCGCCGATCACGGCGTCCACGTACCGGAAGGCCGCGTGGGAGAACACGGTCCCGCGTCGCACCATCGTCACCAGCCGCCATACGCTGACCAGGGCTGCCTGGGCCGACACCATGCCCAGGATCGTGATCACGCGCAGCGGGGTCAGCGGGAGCGACCCGTCCTCCGGGTCGCTCCCGCTGACCAACACCCACACCATCAATGCCTGCACGAACACGGTGCCGGCGAGCACCACCGCGAGCACGGCGCGCAGCGCACGCACTGTCAGCTTCCCCACAACCCATCCTTCCATCGAGTTACGATGAGAATCTATCGATTTTCGATAGGTGAAGCAAGGGTGGAGCGGCGGGTTCGCACCGTGTCGGGACGCCGCCGACCCCTCCCCTGGCAGGGCGGTTGCGCGCACCGTCTTGATCTTGTGGAGGTCGACCTCGCTTGGGCACAAATCGGATGCCACCCGACTACGCCGAAGCCCTGGGGGATGGGGCGACGGGGCCTTGGGAGGATTCCGCGTCCAGGTGTCTCGTGCCCAGGACATGTGTGGTTGCGGATGCGTAGGGGGGTCGGCTTCCGGCTGTCATTCGACATCGACTCCGTAGGCGCGGGCGAGGCCGTCCGCCCATCCCTGGCCGAGGGCCCGTGGGCCGAGTCCGGTCGACATCCTGGCGCCGCCACTGCCCACGCTGAGCCTCGCCGCACGTGGCCCGATTCGAGGTGCGCACTCCACGAGTGGAGACACGCACACTCATCCCGGGCACCCCGACACGGAAACCGAACCCCACGACATACCCCTCTCCCAGGAACAGTCCGGCACCCGGATGGGGCCTGTGAGGTCGGCTCGGCTGATCCTCGGCAATGGGACATGTGGAAGTGCCGGATACATCAATCCGGTACATGGACTACTCTTGGTACATGTCCATGAAGCGCACCAACGTCTACGCCGACCCCGAGGACCTGGCCATCATCAAGGAGGCCGCCAAGCGCCGAGGTATAAGCGAGGCCGAGATCATCCGCCAGGGCATCCACCTTGCAGCCATGGCGAACCGGGTCTGGGACGAGCCGCTGTTCTCACGCACCTTCGAGGGGCCGGGGCGCACGCTGTCCAAGTCGGAGGTCCGCGACACGGTCGCCGATGCCGTCCGGCGTGAGACCGGCTCGGGTTCCGGATCCGCCGCGTGATCATTGTCATCGCCGATACGTCCGGCCTTCTGGCAGCTCTGGACTCGGCTCATCCGGAACACCGGGCGGCGAACGAGGCGATCATGGCGGCGGGCCTGCTGGTCATGTCCCCGCTCCTGCTGGCCGAACTGGATCACGTGGCGACGCGTGAGCTCTGCAGGGAGGCTGCCCTCAGCGCGGTCGACGATCTGCGGCGCTGGATGAGCCGGGGTCGTGTCGTCATGCCGGAGATCACGGAGGGCCACCTGGGCGCCGCCCAGTCCGTCCGTGTCCGCTACCGCGCGCTGGACCTCGACCTCGCCGACGCGGTGAACGTGGCGCTTGCCGCCGACTACGACACGGACGCGATTCTCACCCTCGACCGACGAGACTTCCGGGCCGTACGCCCGTTGGGCCGCTACAAGGCGTTCCGGGTACTCCCCGACGACCTCCCGCTGTGACGCAGGACCCTCGAGGGTCAAGTGCCCGCTCCCACAAGGGGCTTGTGCACCGCCCGCGACGAAGCACGTGCAGGACGGTCATCGCCCTCGCCCGGGAACAGCGGGCTGAGGACTCGCCTCCGGCTCATCTACGTGAAAGTGCAGGTCAGCGCCATGCTGTGACGTGATTGGGGGTGCCCTCTCAAGGCGCGCGTGCCCTCTGCGTGCCCAATCTCGAGGTACAGGAGTACTCGTAAACGCAGCAATGGCTCCCCAATGAAACAAGCCCCAGGTCGCTGACCTGGGGCTTCAAGAAGAGCGGGTGACGAGAATCGAACTCGCGCTCTCAGCTTGGGAAGCGACGGCGCTTCCAGGGGCTCTGTGGCTCTGACCTGCACAGATACCTTCTCCTCGGGGTGGTCGTAGGGGTCGGATTGCACCGCTGCTGACCGTGGTTTTCCGCTCTTACGGGCACGCGGAGGGCACGGCGCCGCAGCGAGCGGGAATGTGGCGTGCACGTGGCCCTTGTCTCGCTCGGCCTACCTCGACTCGAAGGTTGGCCTGGGCGCGCTGTTGCGGCTGCACATGCCGAGTCCCCGTCGGCTCTTCGAAGTCACCTGCTTCGTGCAGAGGGTCGGCGGAAGCGGGCCGGCGGTGGGCAGTGGGCACCGTGCGGAGTGATCATGCAGACGATCGGGCACCGCCACTGGGCGGTGCCCGACCAGGGAGTGGTCACTTCCGGCGCGCGGCGCCGCGTTCCTTCAGCAGATCGGTCATCAGCTGCATCTCCGACTGCTGGGCTTCGACCATGCCCTGAGCGAGCTGCTTTTCCGGCTCGACCTCGCACTGCTGGGCGCAGGCGCGGGCCATGTCGACGCCGCCCACGTGATGGTCGTACATGAGCTGGAGGTAGAGGATCTCCGCCTGTCCGCCGTTGAGCTAACCGAGCTTGGCGAGCCCGGCACCTGCCTGCGGGCGAGTACATGACTTCCTGAATTCAGGAATCTCTGTATCGTTGTCTGTGTGCTGACACTCGCTTCCGAGGTCGAGGTGCTCTCCCGCTTCGGCCGCGCGCTCGCCGACCCCATCCGCTGCCGATTGCTGCTCGCCCTGCGCGGGGCCCCGGCACACCCCTCCGACCTGGCCGACCGGCTGGGCATCTCCCGCACCCGCCTTTCCAACCACCTCGCCTGCCTACGCGACTGCGGCCTGGTCGTAGCCGTACCCGTCGGCCGCCGCACCCGCTACGAGCTCGCAGACCCCCGCCTCGGACACGCCCTGGACGACCTGCGCACCGCCGTCGTAGCCGTGGAAGCAGACCGCACCTGCCCCGACGCGGATGAGCAGGGCTGCTGCTGACCATGACCGCGATATCCCTCGGCCCCTCACCCGCCCGGCGCGAGGCGCTCGCCCGCCGGATACGCCTACTCGTGGCCGCCACCATCACCTACAACGTCATCGAGGCGATCGTCGCCATCACCGCCGGCACGCTCGCCTCCTCCACCGCCCTGATCGGCTTCGGCCTCGACTCGGTCATCGAGGTCTCCTCGGCCGCCGCGGTCGCCTGGCAGTTCTCCGCCCGCGACCACGCCGTGCGCGAGGCGCGCGAGCGGAGGACCCTCCGCATCATCGCGATCTCCTTCTTCGCCCTCGCGGTGTACGTCACCGTGGATGCCGTCCGCGCCCTCACTGGGGCGGGAGAGGCGGAGCGCTCCGTCCCGGGGATCGTCCTCGCAGCCCTGTCGCTGGCCGTCATGCCCTTCCTCTCCGCGGCCCAGCGGCGTGCGGGACGCGAATTGGGCTCCGCTTCCGCCGTGGCTGACTCCAAGCAGACCCTGCTGTGCACGTACCTGTCCGCCGTTCTGCTCGTCGGGCTGGCCGCCAACGCCGTTCTCGGTTGGTCGTGGGCCGACCCGATCGCGGCCCTGGCCATCGCGGCGGTGGCGGTCAAGGAGGGCCGGGAAGCCTGGCGCGGTGACGGGTGCTGCGCGGTGCCTGTCCCGGATGCCGCCGAAGCTCAGGACGAATGCGGGTGCAAGGCGGGATGCGCCTGCTGAGAGGCGCACGCGCGGGGTATGCGGCAGCGGGGGATGCCGTTCAGGCTGAAATACCTCCGCGCCGTATCGGCGTGCCCGGTACTGTCATCAGGCGTGAACAACCCTGGTATCCAGTCCGAGGCGGCTGACGAGCAGCCGACCGCCGAGGGAGCCGACCGGTCTTCACTCGTGGAGTGGCAGAGGCGGCTCCAAGCCTCGCCGGGCTTTCGCGCCATCGCACTCAAGAACCGGGTCAAGCGCATCGGGTACGTGTTCCAGGGCAACGTCGCGCAGTACAAGTCCTTCGTGGCCGGCCTGCAGGACCCGACAGTATCGACTCCGATCATGGACGTGCGGAATCCGGACGTGCACGATGACCTGCTTTCGGAGGCTGAGCGTCTCCTGCACAACGTCCTGACCGCGATGAGCACACGCGTGGACCAGCAACGCCGCTTCGTCGAGAAGCAATTTCAGGATGACCCTGTGCTCACGCAGGAGTACCGCGAGAAGGCTGCTGCCACGTTCCGATCCGACCCCCAGGCGAACTTTTTGAAGGGCCTGCGCAACTACATAACGCACGCCCAGCTCCCCGTGGCGCAGAGCAGGCAGACCCTCGGACGCGAGTCCTGCGCCCTCACGTTCCTCCTTCCCTGCGAGCCGCTGCTCGCATGGGACCGCTGGAACGGCCCCATGAGAACGTGGATTGCCGAGTGGGGAGAGGCTGTCGAGGTCGTGGACGTCGTCGACGCCTACGCCCGCATGGCCGGGGAGTTCGACAAGTGGTTGTTCGATCGGATCGGGCTGAAGTACAAGGCGGACATCGACGCGTTCCTGCGTGAGGAAGAGGAGTTCACCCGCGCATTCGACCGGGTCTTCGGGGCGTAGGGCTGACGTGTCTGTGGCCTCAGGAACGGGCTCGGCTCACGCGGAGGCGAGTGAGCGGAATGCGTTGCGGTGGGTCAGCGGCTCGCGGTCACGGGTGTAGTAGAGCTTGTTGGTGAGCAGGGCCGCCCATCGGTCCTTGCCGGGTGAGACCCAGACGCCTGTGCCGGTGAAGCCGTAGTGGAACCAGACGTCGTCGGTTTCGGGCGCGGTGCCGGGGGACGGGTGCCAGAACAGCCCACGGGGTGGAGTCGCGAGTCTTGATGCCGGCGCCCCCTACTGGGCCTGGGCGGCCGGGAGAGAGGGGTCGGGGCCGAAGTCGTCGACCTCCATCGTGGCGTGCCCACCGGGCGGGCTGGTCAGTGAGCCCTGGACGCGGACGGGAATGCCCGCGTCGTGGCACTGGACGGCCGTGTGGTAGTCGCTGTCGTGGAGGTCCATCCAGACAGTCCTGCTGCGTCGCTTGATCAACGTTTGCACACCTACGCGGCCGGTCTCGTCCTCGGGGTGACGGCTGAGGTCGGTGACGATGCCGTAGATCAGGTGCCGGCTGGTGTAGACGCGCGTCTTCAGTTGGGCCGATACGCGGTCCACGATGTCGATCGCGGCACGGTTGAACTCCACGTGAGGCGGGGTGCCCGGTGGTGGCGCTGCCACGCGCGACCAGTTGAAGGAGACGTCCAGAGAACCTACGGAGTCGGCGTTCACGACCTTGCTGAGCGCGGTGCACAGTTCGTATGAGACGCCTTCACCGATCGAGTCGCTGATCTCGCTGGGCGTGGGCTCCCGCTCCGCGCCCGCCATGTCTTCCAGGACGCCCAGGGCTCGGGACATGGTGGCGGTGACGCGGCGGTCGAAGAGCGTCTCCTCCACACCGATGTCGATGTATTCCTGCCCAGGCGAGTACACGTCTTCCGGGGAGCGCGCCTGGCTGATGATGGGGACGATGTACGAGCCTCGGCGGGTTTGGCCCAGCCGCACCTCGCGGGCCTGTTCGCGGGCCCGGGTAGGGAAATTACGGAAGTGCCCTTGCCTTCGGATGGTGGCTGCCGCGGATGCCACCCGGAGGCGCTTGGCCGAAATGAACAGCTCGTAGCCGGCCTCCAACGGAATCGATCCGTCGCTCAGGGACGGGTGGGAGGCCCGAAGGTCGGTCACGTCATTGAAGACCGTGGTGACAGCGTCATGGACTGCCCTCAAGTCCCTGGCCTCCACGCGTGCCAGGTCCGCGAGAAGTATCTGGGTGCGCTTGGTGAAGTCCGGAGCCCCGGCCTTCATGGGGACGAGCACAACCTCATCTGCCGGTCCGGGCAGGCTCCACAGTTCCGCGACATCACCACCCGAGACCGGGGTCCATCCGGTGACCTTCAGGTAGCTACGCATTTCGTCGGGGCCGAATTCGGGCTCAGCGTGCACCACCTCAGTTCACCCCCTGACCTGCGGTGCTGATCAGCCGACGCGCCGTGTCGAACATGGCGCCCATGGCCTTCACGGTGAGCGATTGGTGCTCAGGCAGTTTGATCGCGGTCGTTACGTTCCCGTTGGCTTCTCCCATGCCGTGCAACGAGGCCCAGTACCCGTGACAGGCTAGGACGATCGACTCCGGTTCATGTGTGACCCACCGACCGATGTCCGGAGGGACTATCAGTAAAGCCAGGTGACCGGGTGCCGAGCGTTCCGGGTCGCGTAGCTTGTCGTACGTCTCCACATCAAGGTCGAAGCTGTATCCACCTCGGATGATGCGAGGGCTCTGCGTGCACTTGAGCTGAATGTCGACCATTAAGCCTCGTGAGCGCAGAGTCACGTCAACGCCGTCTTTGTCGACGTTCCAGTCGCAGATCGTGTAGCCGCCCTGTGTGGCGAGGACGTGCACGTAGGCACGACTGACTTGTTCCTTCTGCCAACTCGTCGCCTCTGTCGCCACTGGTCCCCCTCCCTCGGCTGATCGCGAGGATAGGACGACGAAGGGGGCTACGGAACAGGGCCTCTCGATGAGAACCGATGCGCAACCACCTTGCCCTACAGCCGAGTTGGTTCCCCATACGGCCCAAACGGCCGGATCAAGACAGTTCAGACGCCAAGGTACGCAGGCCCGGAACGAGTTCGAGGTGATCACCCCGCGATGCCGACTGCAGCAGCTCGGTGATGACGATGACCTGTGCGACGCGGCCGGACTCCGTCTTGAGTACAGGAAATGCGTCGCGGACGCGGTGGGCGAATGCCGGGACGAGAAGGGAGTACGCCAGCAGCATGGCGGCGTCGTAGGCGGCTGGTGCCAGCCCGAAGCCCTCCCAGTCGAGGAGGTAGGGGGTGAGGCTGGTGAGGTTGGCGGTGTGCAGGTCGCCGTGGGCTGTCTTCCAGTCCGTGATCCGTGGGCCGGGCATATGGAGGAAGCGGGGGACGGTGCGATCTACCCACTCCTGCCGTACGGCCACGCGGTCGGTGGGGATGCCGCTGACGTACTCCAGGTCTGTGCACAGCGACTCCCACCACTTGGCCGGGGGATTCGGATCCGTGCGCAGGACTGGGCCGGCGGAGAAGACGGGCTCGGCGATGTACTGGTGTAGCTCAGCCCGGTACGCATAGCCGTCGCTGCTCGACTGCGTGGTGTCGTACAGCAGCGGTTTGCGGATACGCCCGTCGAAGAGCGCGGCGGCCTCGCGGTTGCCCTCCCAGATCTTTCCAGCAGCCTTGTCCTCCGGGGCCGAGAGCAGCCGGAGCCAGCAGGCTCTCAGGTCGGGGTATTGGGCGCGGGCGCTGAGGGTTCGTCCGTGCCAGCCCCAGACTTCGGGGCCCGTGACCGTGGCGCCCAGCGTCTCCGCTGACCGAGCGAAAGCCCGGCGCATGCGCTGCTGGTCCGCGGGGTCAGGCGGTGGCGAGTACATCCAGCACCTTTCGCAGCGTGGGGGCCGGGATGGCAGGTGTCCGCAGAGCTTCTTGTGCCTCGGCCCAGTGTGCCGGGGTGGAGGCGGAGAGCAGAACTCGTGTCACCCCCGGGCAGGAGGCTGTCGCGAGGATGCATGCCTAGGCGGTGGTGAGTTCGGGGTTCAGCAGCGCGGCGAGTTCGCGCGTGGCCAGGTTCGGCAGTTCGCCGCCGAACAGGGGTGCTGAGGCGTACACCTGCCATCCGAGTTCGGCGGCCTGCGCAATGGGGCCTTCACCGTCCAGTGCTTGGACGAAGGCGGTGGCGGTGACAAGCGATACGGGTAGTTGGACCGCTCGTAGGTGGTGTTGCTCCGTGCCGGCCGCCTCGGCGGCCAGTTGGTGCAGGGCGGGGATGCTCAGAGCATCGGTGTCGAAACCATCCCAGGTGGCGACGCCGTATGCGGTCAGGGCGCCGGCTGCCGCTTCCGCTTCGAGGGCGGTGAAGGCGTGGAGCAGGGCTGCGTGCGGGTCGCCGTCGGTGCGTTCGGGGTTGTGTGCGAAGACGAGATCGAGGCGGTCGCGGCCGAGTTGGGTTCGGTTGCGGGCGCACTGCCAGTGGATGTACGGCGGGCTCAGGCAATGTCCTCGTTCCGCTTCACCGGATGTGATGGCTCCGTCGTCAACGGCGTCCTCAGCGGTCTGAGTGGTGAGGAATCCGATCTTCGTGGATACCGGGATCGGGTGCCGAGCGAGGGCCGGCGCGAGCAGTGGCTGGGCTTGCCCGTTGAGGTAGTTGGGCGCGGTGTCGATCCATGCTGTCGCTGGTTCCGTGGCTACGCGGGTCACGGCGTCGCTCAGCGCGGAGGGCCGGATGCGGTAGGTACCCAGGCCCAGGGCTGCCTTCGTCATGGCTCGTTCTTCCTCTCCACCGTGATCGCTTGGCCGACCATGAGTTCGGAGACGACGGCTGCCGCATCCGCGACCGAGATTCCGGCTGACTCGGCCAGCTCGCCGAGGGAGACGGCGGCAGGCGCTGCTGACATCAGCCGTTGGAGCAGCGGCATGGCCTCCTTCGCCATCTCCCACTCCTTGTCGCAGGCCCGGAAGACCACCCCGCCTCCGTTGGGCTCCAAGAGTGCTCGGGCGGTCGTGAGCCTGACGCGGACGTTCGGGACTGCGGGGACGCTGGTGAGGTGGGGGAGACTCGGCCTGAGGCGGGTGAGGTCGGTTCCGTCGCGCATCGCCGCATACCGGCCGATGAGGTCTGCGTCTTCCAGGGCGGTGGTGACTTCCTTGCGCAGCCGCTCCAGATAGATCACCTGCGCGGCGGCGGTCGCGTGTAGGGGCAGGTCTTCGCGGAGGAAGTCGTGTCGGCGCAGGTCGTCAGCGAGCCAGGACAGGAGTTGGGCACCGGTGGTGGTCTGGACGCCGAAAGTGAGGTGGAGCGAGTGCTCGCCCTCGGAAGCGGCCACCGAGTGCCACCAGCCGCGCGGAAGATACAGCATGTCCCCAGGCCGAAGCACGAG
This sequence comes from Streptomyces sp. F001, assembly GCF_004187715.1. Taxonomy (GTDB): domain Bacteria; phylum Actinomycetota; class Actinomycetes; order Streptomycetales; family Streptomycetaceae; genus Streptomyces; species Streptomyces flavusporus. The sequence goes on from NZ_QZWF01000003.1 coordinate 750,071, forward strand.
TTCAGCGACCGGCTTCTCCGGCGGAGGTTCGGGCTCGTCGGTGTCCTTGTACATAGGGGCGGTGCGCGTAGGGCCGTACAGCTTCCAGCGTTTGGCGCCGTCGATCTGGGTGACGACGACGTCGTGGTCGTCCCAGTGCACGCCGAAGCCCTCGCGTGCGGTCCACGAGGCGTACAGGTTGGCCTGCACCCCCGTGCGCAGCCACCGTTCGAGCTCCATGGCCGCGCGGGCGACGGGGGGGGGTGCAGTTCGTCGACGGCATCGATGACCAGGGAGGCGCCCTCGGCGAGCCGGGCGTGCAGCTCCGCGGGGTGCAGGCGCTGCCAGATGGTGTGCCGGCGGGTGGTGACCGGTGCGGTGTAGCGGTGGGCCGGCAGCATCTCGCCGTCCGCGGACAGGCGGAAACGAGGTGGCTCCAGGCGGTGGGTGGCCAGGATGGTGTTGACGTCGTCCCAGGTGATCAGCTTGTCCGGGTCCTGGATGGCTGCGGGGATGTGGCGGTAGCGGCGGTGGAGCACCTGGGCCAGGAACTCGTCCTGGCCCAGGTGAGCCGCCAGATTCAGCGGCGACAACGCGTGTCCTCCCGGATCAGTCGTTGCCGTCGGTGCGGCCGGTGCTGCCGCCGTCGGACGGAGTGACGCCGCGCTCGCGGGCGGCCTGGATCCGGCGGCGTGCCTTGACCAGCCCGGCCTGGGTCGGCCCGGTCGTCGGGGCGTTGGCGGTGTTGTTCTGCATTGCTCCTCCTGTGGTTGGGTTGAAGTGGCCTTGCGGGCCCGCCCCGGACGGCGCTCGACCTGTCCAAGGGCGCGGGCGGTTGATCAGCCCGGGGCGGGGGTTTGCGGCCCGACCCTGCCGGGGCTTCTCGGGGTGGGGAGCCTTCCGATCGGCTACGTCCGGCAGGGACGGGAACTCAGGGGCCGGTCTGGGCGGTGGAGACCGCGACGCCGATCACGAAGCCGCACGAGGCGGAGATCAGCACGATCAGCAGCGGGCCTGTGTAGCGGGCCAGCCGGTTCACTGCGCGGCCCATCACGGCTTCCACCACGCCTGCCGTGTCCGGGTGATGGCCTCCGACACGACTGCGTGGGTGTTCACCGGCTCGCCTCTTCCAGAGAGGCGCCGATATACGGGTGCTGGAGTGCGGCGTGGAGGGCGTCGGCGTCGGTGAGGGTCTCGTCGTCGGGGAGTTCGCACCAGCCGCCGAACCAGTCGTCGATCAACTCCAGGCTGGGCGCGACGAGCCATGAGTTGATGGAGAGGTGCCGTACCGGCAGGTCGCCCCAGCTGTCGGAGGCGCCGGTCTGGATGGCGTAGTAGAGGCGTTCGTTGGGCCCGTCGTACAGCACGGGGCCGATTGCCGCTCCAGTGGCCCGCAGGTGGGCCAGGGCCAGGAAACCCAGTTCTGCGGGGGTTCGTACGAGGTCCCAGTCGTCGCCGACTCGGAGCAGGCGCAGTCCGGGCACGTCGTTGACCATGGGGGCGCTGCGCAACGCCTCGCGAACGGACATCAGGTATCTCCCAGGCGCTGGGGGCCGGCACTCGCTTCGAGGGAGGGCGCGGATGCCGTCGTCGGCCTGGTGGTGGAGCGGACCACGATCAGACGGGCGCTCGACACCGTTATCTGCCGCTTCCGCTCGCCGGCAACGCGCTTCGGGCCGAGGTGGCTGAGGGCGGGAACCACGGCGCCATAGGTCTCGGGCAGTTCGAGCGCGTCCAGGAGGCCGACGAAGGCGGGGGAACGGACGGCCACCGCCGCGTCGCGGTCGGTGAACACGCCGCACAAGGTCAGCTCATGCTGTCGGCAGTACTCGGTGAGGCAGCCGACGAGCGCCGCATGGCGGGCCGGACCGCCGGTCACGTGACGCACGTAGCCGAAGACGTGGGGGAAGGTGACGGAGCGGCGTTCGGTGATGAGTTCGTCGTCCATGCCCACAGCTTCGATTGCTGCGAACGGCCTTGAAATGACCTGCTGTTGTACTTCCGTTGCACTTCCCGCCCCATGTCGTCACCGAGAGTGCTTCCATACGTGACGGAGGGAGGTCATCCGTGGTCAGCGTGCAGCAATGGACGGGCCGGGAGGCGAGCGCCTTGCGCTCCGCGCTGCGCATGAGCACGCGCGCTTTCGCCGAGCACCTCGGTGTCGCGCTGCGCACGGTGGCCAAGTGGGAGAGCCTCGGGGCCGAGACCCAGCCCCGGCCGGACACGCAGGCCATCCTCGATACCGCCCTCGCCCGTGCGGACTCTGCCGCCCATTCCAGGTTCGAGGCGCTGTTGTTCCCCGAGCGGAGGAGCGCGCGGCCGGCGGACTACGAGACCTGGACCGAGGACATCGAGCGCGCTGTCGTCTGCGTCAGCCGCCAGAACTTCCCCTTCGCCGCCACGCTGTTGAACCGCTGGCTGGGGAGCCACGACCCGCATCGCCTGGACGACAAGGGCCTCTACCTCTACGGCCGTTCCCTCGTCCTTCTCGGCGACCTTCAGCGTGACCAGGGCGCGATCCTTGGCCCGCTCTCCGCCCGGCACTCGTACCTGACCGCCCGCGGCATGTTCTCCGAGCTCGACATCCCACGACGGGTGGCCCAGATCGAGCTCTCACTCGCCGTGGTCCTGGAGATGTCCGGCCAGCTGGAGGTCTCGGCCCGTCAGTACGAACTCCTCGCCGCGGACGAGCGCTTGAGCCCGCGCGACCGAGCCAGGGCTCGACTCTGGGTGGGAACGGCCCTGAGCAAGGAGGGCAACAACGAGTACGCCACCAACGCGATGACGGCCGCCACTCGTGCCTTCGAGGACCTGGGCGAGCCGGAGGACTGGTCGGTCGCCCACCAGAAGCTGGCTCTGGCCCATCGCGGTGCCGGCGACCTGAAACAGGCCCTGCACTACATCGACATCGCGCGTACCACCGGCACGGTCGACTCCCCGATGCAGCGGGTGCGGTTGGACACCGCGTACGGGCACATCCTTCTGTCGGATGCGGCGACCCGGAATGATGGGCTGTCCGTCCTCGATCAGGCGGCACAGGTGGCCCGCCAGTACGGGCTGAGCCACCAGCTGCGCAGCATTGAGGGCATCCGAAAGGACCAGCAGGGATGAGCCAGGGAGTGCCAGTGCCGGAGCACGAGCAGCGCCAGATCACCGACGAGCAGTTCCACGACGCGACGCTGATCTGGAACTACCACCAGATGGGCCACGAGCACCGGCCCTGCTCGGCGGCGATCGGCCTGGGCAGCCACGACCTCGGGGTCGCGACCACGGCGGTCGACCTCTACCGCGCCGGCCTCTTCCCGGTCGTGGTCTTCAGCGGCGGCAACAGCCCCACTACCCGCGCCCGCTTCCCGCGCGGCGAGGCCGTGCACTACCGCGAGCACGCGCTGAGCCTGGGGGTGCCGGACGAGGCGATCCTCGTGGAGCCGAAGGCCGCGAACACCGGCCAGAACATCACCTTCTCCCGCGAGCTGCTGGCCGAGGCCGGCATCGCGGTCGAGTCGCTGCTGCTCATCTCCAAGCCGTACATGGAACGCCGCTCGTATGCGACCTGCCGCAAGCTGTGGCCCGAGGCTGAGGTCGTGTGCGCTTCCGAGCCGCTGCAGTTGGACGACTACATCAAGTCGATCGGCGACGAGAAGCTCGTCGTCGACATGCTCGTCGGCGACCTGCAGCGGGTGATCGAGTACCCGAAGCTCGGTTTCGCCGTCGAGCAGGACGTACCGGGGGATGTGCATGACGCTTACGAGCGCCTCTTGGGCGCCGGCTTCGACAGCCGCCTCATCAGCACCTGAACCACCCAGCGCCGATGCGTCGGGCGGGCTGTGCGCGATCCACCAACCGAACCTGCTCCCCCGGCTGTCCACGCTGGCCAAGCTGTTCTCAGCCGACCAGTGGATCGTCCTGGACGACGTGCAGTTCGCCCGGCGCGACTACCAGCACCGTGCCCGTCTCGCCGCCTTGGACGATCCCGCCCGGCAGCAGTGGCTCACGCTCCCGACGCACCTTCCCCACGGGCGCCCGACGCTGATCAGCCAGGCGCGGCTCGTTGATCCGCGTCGATCGCGCCGGACGGTTCAGCTGCTCGTCCGCCAGTACTACGGCCGCAGCCCCTACTGGAGCGCTGTGTCCGAGGTCCTGGACGCGCTCGATGACTCAGACCGTGTGGCCGACCTTGCGAGAGCATCGACGATTGCTCTGCTCAGGGTTGTCGGCTGGTCGGGGAAGGTGCGGGACAGCAGCGAGATCCCGACCCGGCAAGGCCGCTCCGAGCGCCTCGCTGACCTCGCGGCAGCCACCGGCAGCACCCACTATCTGTGCGGCACCGGTGGTCTGCGTTACCTCGACGCCAGCCCTTTCGACGCTCACGGCATTCCTGTGCTGCCTTTCCACACCCCTGTGGATGACCCGCTCTGGCGGTGGGCCCGCCGATCCAGCAGCCTGTACGCCCTGAGCAAGATCGGGCCCGATGCGCTTGCGGACCACCTGGCTGCCCAACGAGAAGCTCACCATCCTGAAGCCCACGCGTGACCGCCGGCATCTCCGACACCCTCGCCCGGGGCATCCTGTACGAGGCGTACGGGCATGGGCATTCCCACCGCCGTCCTGCCGTACCTGCCAGGTCGCCCACCCCGCGTACCGCCGGAACCTGGGCGAGCTGCGCGAAATGGGCGTGCTGATCGGCTCGTACGAGCCTCACCGGCCCAAGGCCGGCGGTGGTGCTGATCGATACCGCTGGGAGGCACTGGAGCTTCTCGCTCCTATGGTGTCCGCAGCGACGTGATCAGCGGTGTCGCCCCTTGGCCTCCGGAGCGAGTGGGGGCGTGGTCGGGTGTTGCGCGGAGTGGCGAGCTCTGACTGCCTGGGCCTGGGGACCCGGCACGTGGCGCTCGCCGAGGCGTCGGATCCGCCAGGTCAAGGCGCGAGCGGGACTGCGGGCGTCGTCCAACGTGCGTTGACCGACGGCCTGGTCGAGAAGCGCGGACACGTTGTGACCCGCGGCCTCTGCCTCGGCGAGCACGGTGGCCAGAGCATCCCAGGCTCGGTCGTTGAGGATGCGTTCGGCTTGTTCGGGGACCGCCTGCTGGAGGTGGTAGGCGTAGCGGCGCTTGGTCTGCGACCCCGGCGTTCGGGCGGCGAGGCGGGCCAGGACCGGCTCGGTGATCTGCGCGTGAGCCGCCATCAGGTGGACCAGGGCCTGTTCGGCTGCGGCCTCCTGCTGGGCGTGCCGGCGGGTGCGGTGCCAGTGCACGGCGTAGGCGACCGCGGTGAGCGCCACGTCGATCAGCATCGCCAGTCCGGCACCGTCGCCGTGTCGCGAGGGGTCGTTCCAGATCATCTGGACACTTCGCCGCAGGGCGCGGGCGCTGGAGTGGTCGGCGGTGATGCGGGACCGAGTTGCCCGCTCGAACGCCATGGCGGCCCGTTCCAGCTCCGCCCGAGCTGCGGTCTGGGTCGTGACGGGCAGCAGGTCGAGCACTCCGCCGAGTGCGGCCAGCTGGCCCTGGGCCACGCCGTCCTCGCTGCGAGTGAGGTGGTGGAGGATCCGTTCGGCGGCGGCGGTGGCTTGGTGCCATGGGTTGCCCGGCGGGATGGTGACCGGTTCGGGAGCGGTCGTCGTGAGCCGTTTGCGGACCTGGGGGAGGGACAGGTCGCCGGAGAGTGTCGAACCGGCGTACCAGATGGGTTCGCCCTGCTTGTTGACGTCGCCGGGGAGGCTGACGCTGTAGCCGGTCACGTCCCCGGACGGTTCGGTCTTGGGCCGCACCGCCACACCCGATGCCTCCAGGAGGGCGAAGAACTCGGTCTCCGTGGAGGCGGCGGCGATCGCGCGGCGGACACGGCGGCGCAGGATCTCGCGAGAGGTGGCGTCCTGGCCCAGGCGCTTGGCCTTGAAGTGCTCCTTGCTGGTGGGGCGCTTGGCGGCGGTACCGTCGCCAGGCTTCAACCGCCTCAGCCCGTAGTCGACTTCGATCTGGCGGGCCTCGCGCTGGACAGCCCGGATGTCGTAGTCGCGCTTGGGGCGGCGGCCGTCCTGGCGGACGAGGGTGGCGGCGATGTGGATGTGGTCGTCGGCATGCCGTACGGCCACCCAGCGGCAGGCTTCGTTGTCCCCGGTGGGGGCGATGCGGGCGGCGGCCACGATCCGGCGGGCGATCTCCGCCCACTGGGCGTCGGAGAGGATGGGGTCCTCGGGGGCGGCGCGGACCGGGCAGTGCCAGACCGTGGTCTGGGGGGCCTGGCGGCCGAGCATGGACACCGGTTGGTCGAGCTGCGTGTAGAGCTGTTTCTGCACCTGCTTCGGGTCGCGGTGCGGGCTGCGGCCGGGGTCGGGGGCGAAGTCGTTCCAGGACGCGACCAGGTGCGGGTCGACGTGCTCGTTGGCGTCGCCCTTGCCGAAGAGGTAGGCGATCAGACGGCGGGTGCTGCCCTTGCCGGTGATGATCTTCGGTATCACCGGCCCTGCCTTCCCTCGGTGACCTGGGCGACGGCGGAGTCCACGTCGGCGATCGACGCTTCGACGCGGGCCAGGAGCCGGTGGACGACGTCGGGCTCGGGCCAGGCGCCGTCCTTGTTGAGGTGCCAGGTGAGCTGGTTGAGGTTGTTGCCGAGGCCGCCGAGCTGACGGTTGGCGGCCATCAGCGCCTTGACCATGGCGCGGTAGTCGGCGATCGCGGCGGTGGGGTCCTCGGCGCGGGCCGCGGCGAGGGACGCCTCGGCGACGTAGCCGCCGATCTGCATGCGGCTGAGCGCGGCGACGTGGGCGAGGTCGGTGAACTCGCTGTCGCTGTAACGGGGGTGGACGCGGCGCTCGCGCAGGCGTGGCTGACGCAGACGGCGGTGCGGCGTCTGCGCGGCGGACGGCGAAGGTCTGGTGGCTCCCGTCTCGGTCGGCTCCCCTGGGCCAGCCGATCCCGGTGCACCCTCGGCGCCGGATGCCTCCGCCACCCCAGGGGCGGAGGTCGGGTAAGGACTCCTTACCCGACAACTTGCTGTGCCGTCTGAGGCGGGAGTGGCCATCTCCTGCTGGGAGGTGGGGAGTTCGTGGTGCGGGTCGTGCATGGGTAGTTCTCCGTGGGGTGTTGGTGGGGGGCTTCGCTGTACGCAGCCCTCGTGGCTGCGCGCTTGGCTGCACGGGACGCGAGGTGAGCCGGAAGGTTGGGGCGATCAGGGTGAACGCAGGCGTCAGGCTGCGCTGGCGGGGGCCGTGTCGAGTTGCCTCTGCGGCGGGGAGGAGGCTTCGTCGAGTCCGTCGAGAGGCTCGGTCTCGAAGCCGTCGGACACGATGGGCTCGGCCGGGCTGGTGCGCTCGGCCTGCAGCTGGTCGCGCAGAGTGCGGGCCCGCTTCTGGCCGATGCGTAGTTCGCTGCGCAGTCGCTCTGCGGTCAGCCGGTCGTCGCTCCAGCCGGCGGTCAGGAGTCGGGCCTCATCGAGGACTTCGGTGTCGGTGCGGGTGCGGTCGGGGGTCGGCTTGGCGATGGTGTGGAGCCGGCCGGTCGCCCGACGCGGGGTGGCTCCGGCCGACTCGACCTCGGTGGCCGGCCGGGGCGGTCGGGTAGCGGGGGCCGACTTGTCGGCCTCGGTCGGGCTCGTTACGGGTGCCTCGGCGACCTTCGCACGGGGCGACTCGGTCGGCTGCTCGGGGGCCGATTCGACCCGGTCAGGAGCCGACCGTGCGGCCTGCTCGCTTGCCGACCCGTCAGTTTGCTGACCAACCGACTGGGCCGAGGCCGCCTCGGCAGGGTCAGCCGACTCGGGGTTGTGGTGCAGCACCTTCGCCACCAGGTCCGACCCGAAGTAGATCGACCCGACCGGGAGCGAGGTCGCCAGCAGTACGAGGGCCCAGTTCGCGGGGTCCCAGTCGACCAGTCGGTCCCACCGGATCGACCCAGTGTGCAGGGCCGGCACGAGGCCGTGCACGTAGTTCAGCAGGAGGCTGGCGATCGTGTAGGTCGCCAGGACGCGCAGTGCGAACTTCCGGTCGTTGCCGGTCAGCACGAGTGTGGCGGTCAGCGCGAGGGCCATCAGCCCGTCGACAACGATCGGGTAGAGCAGGGCGGCGGTGGGGTCGGCGCCGATTCGCGGGCCACGTCGGACAGCGCGTTCCATGAGACTCGGAAGGCCATGAGGACGACGGCCACCAGGCCGACGACGAGGGTGATGCGTGCATTGCGCTTCACGTGACGGCCCCTGGCGGGTGCGGGTGCTCGGCGGCCGAGGCGAGCGCGGAGCAGGGCGATGGGGGAGGGCAAGTCAGATATCTCCAGGGGTGGGGGGGAGAGCAGAGAGCTGGGACTGGCCGCGATTGGGTGGGCGGCAGCCAGTCTCCAGCGCAGCGAGGGGCGGGTGTGTGATCGCGGTGTCGCGTGCACGGCGTGGTGGGACGTGGGCGCTGCGACGGGCGGCGGTGGGAAGCGGGGGTGGCGGAGGTGGCCGCTGGTCAGGCGTCAGCGCGATACGGCAGCTGCGGGTCACACGGCTTCCTGCCGGGCTAGCTCCGCCACAGCGAGGTCCACGCGGGTGGGGTGCGGCCTCGTGCGGGGTGCGTTGCCTCGGGCGCTGCCGTCGAGCCCCAGGCGCCGGCTGCGGCAGGGCTCACCCGCGTCGGCATGACACCACCGGCACGGGACGCCGAGAGCGTCGGCATGTCCAGCAGCGACGGCGGCCTCGCGGGCAGCACGAGCTGGCCGGTAGCGGGCGAGTTCGGCTCGGACGGTCGGCGGGATGCACGATCCGACGGCGGCGAGGCGGGCTTCGACGTCGGGGTGCGGGCTGCCGCCGACGATCTGCCGATGCGTCGAAGGCTCAGCGGTGCCGGTGGCGACCGCCTGTCGGCTGGCGACCAGTTCAGCCCGCCAGGCTGCCCAGTCGTCCGGGTCGGCGGTCGGCGTGGGGTCGGTGTGGCGGTTGAGGCGGTCGCGCCGGTAGGCGTGCCACTTGCGGGCGACGTCCACGGGCAGGATCGCGTACGGGGACGCGAGGACGTGAGCTCGTATCGCCTCGCGAACGTCCCAGCCATGGGCGGTGGCGAAGGGCACCTCGCCGAGCAGCTCGTGCCACTGGGCGATCTGGTCACGGGCCTCGCCCGTGCCGGGGCGGATGGTGCGGGGGTCGAGGCGGCCGATGTAGGCCAGGACGGCGGCGACTTCGTTTCGTTCCAGGGGTGACTCCTTACGTTCCGGTCGGTTCGTCGAGGGCGGCGCGCAGGGCGGCCATGTGCGCCTCGGCGCGGGTCATGCCGGCCTGCGGTGCGGGGGTGCCGCCGGGCAAGGCGTAGAGGTTCGGGCGGTCAGCGGCGGGGGTGCGCTCCCGGGCGATCCACGCGCGCCAGTCGGCAGCCCAGGCGGTGGCGGAGCGCGGTGCCGACATCGCCCGGTACGAGCGCCACTTCTCGTCGGCAGCGTGCAGGGCATGCTCGCCGAGTCGGTCAAGGTGGCCGTGATGCCGCAGCCAGTCACGGGCGTCATGGTCGATCTGCCACTCGGTGGCGGAGATGAGCGGGGCAGAGCTGCTGCTGCTCTTACCGTTCACCTTCGGTTCTCTTCTGTTCTGGGGGTCGGAATCTGCGCCCCCCTCAGGTCGGAATCCGTACCCCCTGAGGGTCGGATTCCGACCCCCAGGGTTCGATTCCGATCCCCCCTCGAAGCCCTCGGCAGGGCCAGATTCCGACCCCCCGAGGGTCAGAATCTGATCCCCCTCCGTGTCCTGTTCGGCGAGGGATCGGGCGGCGACCGGGAGCTGGTAGTAGGTCTCTCCCCGTGGACCTTTGCGGTCGGCGAGCTGCACCAGCTCGCCGCTGGCGATCAGAGTCCTCAAGGCGTCGCGCACGGCGGTGCGGGAGGCGTTGGCGCGTTTCATGAGGGTGGGCACGGACGCGTACGCGACGCAGTGTCGGTCGAGGCACCGGTCGGCGATCAGGGCGAGGACCATGCGGGCGGTGCCCTTGCTGAGGCTGTGGTCCCACACCCATTCGCGGGCGTCGTAGCTCATCGGGCGGCGGCTCCTAGGTCAGGGCGGGGAAGTGCGGTCGCCCCTTGTAGGGCGGTGCACGGGGAGGAATCTGCTCCAGCCCCGGTCCGGGGCATGAGGGAGGGCTGGTGGCGTCGTATAGCCAAGACAGCCACATCGATGCCGCACAAGTCCAGCATTCCACCGGGAAATCAGACAGCTGACGGCGAACGCGTTCTGCAAGGCATCCTCAAAACCATAAACCCGGATCGCCGGTTGCCGAAATGATGCACCGTCAGATAAAGCCAGAAGCATCACATCGGAAACCCGTTGACCCTTGCTACGGACGCAAGTTACAACACAACACCCCACTTCAGAGCGCACTCAGAGTGTCGATCGATGTGCCGGTTTTCGATACCTCCCGCCCCTCATGAAGCCCCTCCGCGCGGAACTGCGGAGCGCAACATAGACGACGATCGCTGGTTAACCAAACCGGCGAATGGACGCTACAAATGGAGTCATGGCAGCACGCTCATTGGAAATAGGGCCCGCAGGGATACGGGCCGCCCGCACCATCGAAATCCTCCGTACCGAACGCGGCTTGTCGCAACGCCAGCTCGCCGGCCGCGTGACCGCCCTCGGCCACCCGATGTCCAACACCATGCTGTCCCGCATCGAACGCGCCCAGCGCCGATGCGACATCGACGACCTCATCGCGATCGCCGAGGCACTGCACGTCTCCGCCCCCGTGCTCCTGCGCGGTTCGCCTGCTGCCTGAAGCACCGCTCGCCACACCGAGGCTCGGCTTTCCCTGTCACCCCAGAGTGAGGACCCACCGCCCTTGCACCGTCCCGCAATACCCCCCTGCCTCTGCCCGTGCTCGCATCCAGCGCTCGGCCCCGAAGGAGGTGATCACCAATGGCTGACCGCCTCCTGACCGTGGCCGAGGCAGGCGAGATGCTGGGGACCGGCGAGCGCTTCGTCCGCCGCTTGGTCGCCGAGCGCCGTATCCGCCACGTCAAGCTCGGCCGCCCGGTCCGCATCCCCGAGAGCGCGGTCGCCGAGTACATCGACGCGCGTACCGTCGAGCCGGTCCGCCGCATCCGTGCCCGCTACGGGAAGGCGGCCTGATGGCAGGACGCAAACCCCAGCGGCGGCGCGAGTTCGGCACGACACGCAAGCTCCCATCCGGCCGATGGCAGGCCCGCTATATCGGACCGGACGGGCAGCGGTACACCGCACCGGAGACGTTCGAGACCAAGTCCGACGCCCAGGACTGGCTCAACCTCACCCGGGCCGACATCGAGCGCAACCACTGGCGCGACCCGGACGCCGGCGCGGTCAACTTCGAGAAGTACGCACTCCGTTGGATGGAGGAGCGCGGCCTGGCCCCGACCACGGTCGATCGCTACGACGGCCTGCTGCGCCTGCACATCCTGCCCGCCTTCGGCGGCAAGGACCTGGATGAGATCACCCCGCCCACCGTCCGCACTTGGCGGGCCGAGCGCCTCAAGGCGACCGGCGCCACCACGGTCGCCAAGTCGTACCGGCTGCTGAAGGCCATCCTGCAGACCGCGGTCGACGACGACCTGCTGCCCAACAACCCGTGTCGCATCAAGGGCGCGGGCAAGGAGGAGGCCGACGAACGTCCCACCGCCACCGTTGAGCAGGTCTTCGAACTTGCCGAGGCCATGGGCCCGCGCTGGCGTCTGATGGTCCTGCTCGGCGCCTTCGCCTCCCTCCGCCCCGAGGAGCTGGCCGAACTCCGGCGCCGCAGCGTGGACCTGGACGAGTGTTCCCTGCGCATCATTCAGGCTTCGCCGGAGCTGACCAACGGCAGGCGGGTCACTGGCGACCCCAAGTCCCGCGCCGGCAGACGCACCGTCTATCTCCCCGACTTCCTGCAGCCCGAGCTGCGTCGGCATCTGCAGTGGTTCGCCGAGAAAGAGCCGGACGGCCTTCTCTTCGTGGGAGAGAAGGGAGCGCCCTTCCGCCGCTCCACCTTCGGCCGCAAGTGGCGCAAGGCGCGCACCAAGGTCGGGATGCCGGACAACTTCCGTTTCTACGACCTGCGGCACACCGGCAACACCCTCGCCGCCGACACCGGCGCCAAGCTGAAGGATCTCATGGTCCGCGCCGGCCAGTCCTCGGAGCGGGCCCAGCTGATCTACCAGCACTCGACGGCGAAGCACCAGCGCAAGCTCGCCCAGAGCATCGACGCCGAGGTGCGGCAGCAACTGCGTGAAGCCGACGGTGGGCGTCAGCAGGCCCGTGAGGCGTAAACCGACGACAGTCCACGTGACCCCGGCCGACTTCCGGCCGGGGTCCCGTGCTTCACGTCGGCCGGTCTGGCCGGTGAATCCGGCGTGCACCTCGCCGGGGTTGATGTCCGGGACACGCGCTGCCTCGCTCTCCTTGATCAGCTCGTACGCGTCCAGGGGCGCCGGGGAGTCGGGGGCGTGGCGGCGGAGGGAAGGCCGCCGGACTTGCGTAGGCGGATGACGTCGTCGGCGGCGGTGTCGACGATTGGGCAGGCGCGGGTACCCGACTCGTCTGCCGGCTGCTCCCTGCACCGAGGCGAAGGCGGTGGACCTGCTCGGTGATCCCGAGTGGCTGGGTGCGGTGGTTGCCGAGCTGTCGTCGTACACCTCGCGGTACGCGCCCAAGGCAACCGTCTGGTGACGGAGACCATTCGCCGTATCGGCGTTTGAGACCTCGGCGCCCTTCGAGGGCATCTACGTGTTCGGTAACGTCGATCTGTCCACCACCGTGAGCGACGATGTTCGCGACGCACGGCAGATGGTCCTCGTCCTGCTGATGTTCATCGGTCGGTTCGGCCCGCCCCTGCGCGACGGCGCCCGCCGCCACGAACTGCCCTAGGAGCGACCCGCAATTGGTCAACTACCTGCACTCCCTGCACCGGCGCCGCCGCAAGCGTCTGGCCGACCAGCACCCCCTGCGCCCCCGTGACCAGCGGGTCGCGGTCATCGGCCTCGGCCGCTTCGGCATCTCGCTGGCCAATGAGCTGATGCACCGCGGCTGGGACGTCCTCGGTATCGACACCGACGCCCGGCTCGTGCAGAAGTACAGCGACGCCCTCACTCATGCGGCGGTCGGTGACTGCACCGACGCCGAGGTGCTGCGCCAGCTCGGAGTCCATGAGTTCACCAGCGTCGTCGTCGCCATCGGCGACTCCCTGGAGGCGAGCATCCTGGTCAGCTCCAACCTGCTGGCGGCCGAGGTGCCGAACATCTGGGCCAAGGCCGTCAGCCGCCAGCACGGCCAGATCCTTGAGCGCCTCGGCGTCCACCACGTCGTACTGCCCGAGCACGAGATGGGCGAACGCGTCGCTCACCTGGTCACCGGGCGGATGCTGGACTTCATCGAGTTCGACGACGACTACGCCCTGGTCAAGACCGTCGCCCCGGACGTCATCACCGGACTGCCGCTCGGCCGGAGCCAGGTCCGCAGCAAGTACGGCATCACGGTCGTCGGCATCAAACGCCCGGGCGAGGACTTCACGTACGCCACCGCCGACACGGTCGTTGAGAAGAGCGACGTTCTCGTGGTCACCGGCAAGACCCACGCCGTGGAGGGCTTCGCCGAACTCAGCTGAGCCGCGCTGCGTGCCTTCCCCGTCCGGTCAGGGCGAGCGAGGTTGCCGGGGCAGACGGCGATGTCGGGTGCCTGATGAGCGACCATGGTGGGAGGGCGCTCGGCGGCCCGGTGAGCCACGGTGCCGAGGTGCCGCCCGGGTGCATGACGGGCTCGCCCGGAAGGAGGGCGCATGCCACGGGGCAAGCTGCGGGTCTACCTCGGGGCGGCTCCCGGGGTGGGCAAGACCTACGACATGCTCGGTGAGGGGCGGCGGCGCGCCGGGCGGGGCACCGACGTGGTCATCGGGTTCATGGAGGACTACGGCCGGCCGCTGACCCGGCAGATGGCCGAAGGGCTGGAGACCGTGCCTCGCAGGACCATGCCGTACCGGGGTGCGTCCTTCGCCGAGATGGATCTCGACGCCGTCCTGGCCCGCCGCCCCCAGGTCGCCCTGGTCGACGAGCTCGCCCACACCAACATCCCCGGGTGCCGCCACGAGAAGCGCTGGCAGGACGTCGAAGAGCTGCTGGACGCGGGCATCGATGTGATCTCCACCGTCAACATCCAGCACCTGGAGTCGCTGGTCGACGTCGTCGAGCAGATCACCGGCGTGCGGCAGCGGGAGACCGTCCCCGACGACGTGGTCCGCCGGGCCGACCAGATCGAACTGGTCGACATGTCCGGTGAGGCGCTGCGCCGCCGGATGGCGCACGGCAACATCTATCCCTCGGACAAGATCGACACGGCGCTGGCCCACTACTTCCGCCTGGGCAATCTCACCGCCCTGCGCGAGCTGGCCATGCTCTGGGCGGCCGACCGCGTCGAGGAAGCTCTACTGCGCTACCGCAACGATCACGGTATCCAGCAGCCGTGGAGCACCCGGGAGCGGGTGCTGGTCGCGCTGTCGGGCGGCCCCGAGGGCGAGACACTCATCCGGCGCGCCAAGCGGACCGCTTCGCGCGGGGCGGGCGGCGAGTTCCTCGCCGTCCACGTCGAGCGGGGCGACGGCCTCGCCACCGCATCCCCGAAGCTCCTTGCCCGCCAGCAGGCCCTCGTGGAGGAGCTCGGCGGCACCTTCCACACCATGACCGGCGACGACACCGCCGGGGCCGTTCTGGACCTGGCCCGGGAAGTCAACGCCACCCAGATCGTCATCGGCGCCACCCGGCGCAGCCGCCTGAAGGAGCTGTTCTCCCGGGGCGTGGGCGAGACCATCATCGAAGGATCCGGCGACGACATCGACGTCTACGTCGTCACTCACTCCGAGGCCGCCCACGGCCGGCTCCTGCACCGCCGCTGAGTGCTGCCGCAGCTCCGGGCCCCGGCCAGCGCCCGAGAGCCGCTCTGCCGGTCGCGGTCGCCGGTCACGATCTCTACGCCGCCTTGACGCCGTGCCGCGTTCCCCGGGGCCCGTCCGGACCGCGATGCTGTGCGAAGGCCGTAGTTGACACGCGGTGTCACGGAAATGGGAGGCGACTGTTGGCGGTGCGTACGACGACGTGGACCCGATGGGCCCGACTGGCCGTCCACCCCACCCGCGGCGTCGCCCTGGCCTTCGCGTTCGTCGTCGTTCTGGGTACGGCGCTGCTGATGCTGCCCGCCGCCACGGAGCCCGGCAGGAACACCGGCGTGCTGACCGCCCTGTTCACCTCGACGGGAGCCGTCAGCGGCGGCCTGTCCATCGTGGGCACCGGCAGCCACTGGAGCCCGTTCGGTGAGGGCGTCGTCCTGGCCCTGATCCAGATCGGCGGGTTCGGCATCATGACGCTCGCCTCGCTGCTGGCTCTGCTCGTCTCCGGGCGGCTGCGGATGCGGACGCAGCTCACCACGCAGGCGGAGCGGGGAAGCCTGGGCGTCGGTGACATTCGCCGGGTGGTCCTGGGTGTCGCCGGTACCACTGCCGCCATCGAGCTCGCCACCGCGGCGGCGCTCGCGCTCCGCTTCCGATTCGGCTACGGCCTGGGGGCCGGCGACGCCGCCTACCACGGGATCTTCTACGGGATCTCTGCCTTCAACAACGCCGGATTCGGGCTGCGGGACGACAACCTCGTCGGATATGCCACAGACCCCTGGATCGTCGTGCCGATCGCTGCCGCGTGCGTGCTCGGCGCGCTCGGCTTCCCCGTGCTGCTGGAACTGCTGCGCAGCCGCCGGGCGGCCGTTCGGGGCAGGGCCCGGCACCTCTGGTCCCTGCACACCCGGCTCACTCTGGTCACCTCCGCGGTCCTGCTCGCCGTCGGCACCCTGCTGACCTGCGCGCTGGAGTGGAGCAACCCGGGGACTCTCGGCTCGCTGGAGTGGGGCGACAAACTGCTCAACGGGTTCTTCACCGCTGCCAGTGCGCGCACCGCGGGCTTCAACACCGTCGACACCGGTGCCATGGAGCCGGCCACGCTGCTGGGCATCTGTGTGCTCATGTTCATCGGCGGCGGCAGCGCGGGCACGACCGGTGGCATCAAGGTCACCACGTTCGCGGTCCTGGGAGCGGCGATCTGGGCGGAGATCCGTGGCCGCGCCGACGTGGACGTCATGGGCCGCCGGATCTCCTCAGCCACCCTGCGCCAGGCACTGGCCGTGGCGCTGCTGGGGGTGGGGCTCGTCATGTCCGGCACGCTGGTGCTGCTCGTGGTCGCCGAGGTGAGGGCCGAGGCGGCTCTGTTCGAGGTCGTCTCCGCGTTCGGTACGGTCGGCCTGAGCACCGGCATCACCGGCGATCTCCCCGCGGTGGGTCAGCTCACCATCATCGCCCTGATGTTCGCCGGACGCGTGGGTCCGATCACCCTGGCGAGCGCGCTTGCGCTGCGTCGGCGTGACCGCCGCTACACCCTGCCCGAGGAGCGGCCTGTCATCGGCTGACAACTCATGCGCTGAGCCGGTCCTGCGAAACGGGGCTGCCGACGGCGTAGTGGACGTACTCGCGCACCAGCCGGAAGCCTGCGGTCCAGGCGAGCAGACGGCTGGGGCGGTTGTGGAGGGAGCAGTTCCAGCTGGGGACGCGGCCGCGGGCGGTGATGTCCTTGCACAGGGCGGTGACACAGGTGAGGCCGAGGCGGTCCCGGCGGCGGTCGGGGACCGTGTAGACGGCCACGTCCTCGTAGCGGGTGCCGAGGAAGAAGGTGCAGGCGAGGGCCAGGATGCGGCCGCTGCGGCCGACGGCCGCCCAGGCGTGTCCGGAGGAGGCCAGGCCGAGCGGGCCACCCCAACTGGCGGAGATCCAGGAGACGTCCGGGCCGAGGGCCTCAAGCGCGTCGGTGTCGGCCGGTTCCAGACGGCGTACGGTCACCCCGAACGGGACGGTGGCGTGCTGGGGTTCGGCCTGCAGGGTCCACACCATGCGGTCCCACGGGGTGAGCCGCTCGAAGGCCGCGCCCAGGGACGGCAGGAAACGCGCGGGGGCATCGATGCGGGTTCCTGCCAGCGGTGCGAGGACGTCGGGTGTGAGGTCTTCGGGGGCGCCGCGCAGGACGACGTATCCGGCACAGGACGCCGCGAGCACGCGCGGTTCTACCGTGCGGTCGGCCCACCAGCTGCCGATGCCGGTGGCCATGATGTGCTCGCCGATCGGGGCGGGGCCGGGGGCGCCGGCCGGGAGCCAGCGGGTGAGAGAGGGTACGTGGGGAGGAACGAGTTCGATCATCGACGCCTCGTGGTGGTGACATGGGTGGGCGGGCGTGCGAGCGCAGTGCGGCTCGTCATCGCCCGCCCGTGGGGATGGCGGCCGGTCTGAGTAGGTCGGGCGAAGTCCGCGCGGCTCGGCAGCGCCGCCAAGGGGCGCGGGGCTGTATCGATGTGCGGCTCCGCCGCGATGGGGGTCCCCCCGCTCGAGCGCACCCGAGAGTGGGGGAGCGACCAGCCACGCTGGCGCCGCAGGCGAATGACGACCCGCCTCGGCACTTCCCGCGGAGCGCTTAGCGCTGGCCGGCCTTGCTGCCGTGGTTGGCCTTCTTCTTGCGGCGGGCCTTCTTCTTGCGGGCTCGCTTCGACATGTACGTCGACTTCCTTTCAGCTGGCGGGAGTTCAGGCGGCGCTGCGGCCGACGAGGAGGTCGGCGAGCTTGTTCAGACGCTTGACCGTGCGCTCCTCGGTGGCGGCCGGGGCCGGGTCGACGCGCTCGGAGCGGTCGTAGTAGGCGCCGTTGACGATCTCGACGGCCGGGTCGCACAGCCGGATCACGTGCGCGGCGCCCTCGGCGGGGGTGACGCCCTCGTGGGCGTACAGCGGGAGGAGCGTCGTGTCGCAGACGCCGGGGTGGACGGAGACGGCGGTGACACGCGGGTCGGCGGCGAAGACGGTGAGCGCCAGCTGGGACTGGGCGTAGGCGGCGAGCCGGGAGTAGCGGCGGGCGCGGTTGGGGTCGGACCACTGGATGGAGGCGGTGCGGTGCAGGGTCGACGAGACGTTGACGACGCGGCCGCCGGGGTCGCTGGTCAGCGCCGGTTCCAGCAGGCAGGTCAGCAGGTAGTGGGCGAGGAAGTTGACCTGGAAGGCGATCTCGTTGCCGTCGGCGGTCACCGTGTGGCGTTCGGGGGCGGCCATCGCCGCGTTGTTGACGAGCACGTCCAGAAGCGGGTGCTCGGCGATGACGCGGTCCGCCATGGCCTCGACCTCGTGCAGGTGCGCGAAGTCGGCGGCGAAGGCGCACAGTCGGGCGGCGTCGATGCCCGCGGTGGCGACGAGGCGGTCGGCGGCGGCGTGGGCCTCATCGGCCGTACGTCCGTGCAGCAGCACGGTGACGCCGCGCTCGGCGAGTTGGCGGGCGGTCTCGTAGCCGATGCCGGAGGTGGCGCCGGTGACGAGGACGGTACGGGAGGAAAGGGTGGAGTCGGGCATGGTCCAATCCGGGGTTGCGGGCACGTGAAGCGGCCCCCGGTCGGGGCGGCGGACGTGCGGGAACAGAAAGGAGGGGAGGGGCGCCGGACGTGACTACGGCGCCCCTCGGATCAGGGAAAGCGCGTCAGCGGGACGCGTGCGTTTCCGGGCAGCGCGGCGCACGACGGGGTCGCCGAGGGGGACTCGGCGGCCGGTCGAAGAGGAGCCAGGCGCTGTTCACGTCATCCATGGAAGCCGTTGCGCAGACCCGGGGCAAGCGCGGTGCCCGTTCTCTGACGCCGCTCTGACGTGCGTATACGTGTCCTTGACGGACCTACCGGGTACGGCGCGCGGGGTTCAGCCGAGGCCGGGCACCATCGAGACGAGCAGGTCGATCAGTTTGATGCCGACGAAGGGCAGGACCAGGCCGCCCAGGCCGTACAGCAGCAGGTTGCGGCGCAGCAGGTCGTGCGCCGACGCGGGCGTGTAGCGCACGCCGCGCAACGCGAGCGGGATCAGCGCCACGATGATCAGCGCGTTGAAGATGATCGCCGAGGTGATCGCGGAGGTCGGGCTGTGCAGACCCATGATGTTGAGCGCCTCCAGGCCCGGGTAGGCGCCCGCGAACATCGCTGGGATGATGGCGAAGTACTTGGCCACGTCGTTGGTGATGGAGAAGGTCGTCAACGCGCCGCGTGTGATCAGCAGCTGCTTCCCGATCTCGACGATCTCGATGAGCTTCGTCGGATTGGAGTCCAGATCCACCATGTTGCCGGCCTCCTTGGCGGCCGACGTCCCCGTGTTCATCGCCACGCCGACGTCCGCCTGCGCGAGCGCCGGGGCGTCGTTCGTACCGTCCCCGGTCATCGCGACCAGCTTGCCGCCCGCCTGCTCACGCTGGATCAGCGCGAGCTTGTCCTCCGGTGTCGCCTCGGCCAAGTAGTCGTCCACGCCTGCCTCTTGGGCGATGGCCTTGGCGGTCAGCGGGTTGTCGCCGGTGATCATCACCGTGCGGATGCCCATGCGGCGCAGTTCCGCGAAGCGTTCGCGGATGCCGTCCTTGACCACGTCCTTGAGGTGGATCAGGCCCAGCACCCGGGGGCCGTTCCAGTCGTGTACGGCCACCAGCAGCGGGGTGCCGCCCGAGGCGGCCACCGCGTCGGCGAAGTACCGTGCCTCGGACGGGACTTGGCCGCCGTACATCGCCACCCACTCGATCACCTGCTGGGCGGCGCCCTTGCGGATGGCGCACACGGCGCCGCCCGCCCAGCGCAGGTCGACGCCGCTCATCCGGGTCTGGGCGCTGAAGGAGACCCAGCGCGCGTTGGCCAGCTCGCCCTCAGCAGGGGCCCGCAGCCCGTACCGCTCCTTGGCCAGTACGACGACCGAGCGGCCCTCCGGCGTCTCGTCGGCCAGCGAGGACAGCTGCGCGACATCCGCGAGCTGCCGTTCGTCGATGCCGGGCAGCGGCACGAAGGCGGTGGCCTCGCGGTTGCCGAGCGTGATGGTGCCGGTCTTGTCCAGCAGCAGGGTGTTCACGTCGCCCGCCGCCTCGACGGCCCGGCCGGACATGGCCAGCACGTTGCGCTGCACCAGCCGGTCCATGCCCGCGATGCCGATCGCCGACAGCAGCGCCCCGATCGTGGTGGGGATCAGCGTGACGAGGAGCGCGACGAGCACGGTCGTCGACTGGGCCGCGTCCGCGTAGTCGGCCATCGGCTGGAGCGTGATCACGACCAGGACGAAGACGATCGTGAGCGCGGCCAGCAGGATGTTCAGGGCGATCTCATTCGGGGTCTTCTGCCGCGTGGCGCCCTCGACCAGGGCGATCATCCGGTCCAGGAAGCTGTGCCCGGGGCGGGCGCTCACGCGCACCACGATCCGGTCGGACAGCACCGTCGTACCGCCGGTGACCCCGCTGCGGTCGCCGCCCGCCTCCCGGATGACCGGCGCCGACTCGCCCGTGACGGCCGACTCGTCGACGGCCGCGACGCCGTCGATGACGTCCCCGTCCGCCGGGATCATCTCGCCCGCCTCGACCAATACGACGTCGAGCGGCTTGAGGTCGGTCGCGGCGACGGCCTCGCTGCGGGCGGTGCGCAGGTCGGTACCCCAGCGCCAGTCGAGCAGGCGCAGCGCCACCGTGTCCGTACGCGCCCTGCGCAGCGACTCGGCCTGCGCCTTGCCCCGGCCCTCGGCGACGGCCTCGGCGAGATTGGCGAAGATCACCGTCAGCCACAGCCAGACGCTGATGACCCAGGTGAACACGGCGGGGTGCAACAGCGCCGAGAGCGTGGTCAGGACGGCTCCGACCGACACCACGAACAGCACCGGGTTCCTGACCAAGGCGCGCGGGTGCAGCTTGCGCAGCGCGTCGGGGAAGGACCGGGCGAGCTGGGCCGGTTCGAACAGCCCGCTCGACGCCCGGCGCTTCGCTCCTCCCTTCGGTCCCGGCCGGGAGGGCGCTGGGGAGGGGACGGCGGAGCCTGCTGGGGGGCGGCGTAAGACATGGGTCCTTCGGGCTCGACGGGGACCGGCGCCGCGCACCGGGGCACGCCGACGACCGGTCGGACTGACGGGGGAGCGGCGGGGCCGTGCGGTGCCGGGGCCCCGGCACCGCACGGGCGCGCGGACGCCTGGCATGGGACGACGGGAACGCCGCGCGCTCGGCCGCCCTGAGGCGTGTTGGAAGGTGCTTCTCTCAGGAGAGCCGTCACGCGACTGACGTCCGCGGCCTCCGGCGGCCCGCACCGAATGTATCCCCGCCCTCTGCGCCGACAGCCCTGCTCGGCACGGAATTTGCGCCCCTCTAACGGGCCGGCCTGCGCAGCGGTCAAGGTCGTGTCAAAGAGACCTGAGGGAGCGTCAACAGGCCGTCAGCGCCCAGGTGGTAGGCGCCGGCAGAACGCATACGGAATCCTGACGCGAAACCCGGCCGATCGAGGTACCGGGCCGTCTCGACCCGCAGCGGCGACCCTCTCCTCGTACGACAGCGAGCAGCCGCGGCGGAGAAGACGATCGAGGCGTACGCCGTCTACCAGCGCGACGACCGGACGATCCGCGCGGGCATGTCCAACGCGCACTTCGGCGCGTACATGGACGCCCTCGACAAACTGATCGCCATCAACCGCGGCCAGGCTGCTTGGCCACGGTCGGGGGCTCCCCGCGGCGAACGGATCCAGGGGCGCGGGCGGCCGGATGGTCGGCGCGGGCGGAGGAGGTGAGCTGCCAGGGGACGCTGGTGACCATCACCCCGGGGGTGAAGAGCAGGCGGCTCTTGAGCCAGAGGGCGGACTGGTTGTGCAGCAGGTTCTCCCACCAGTGGCCGACGACGTACTCGGGGATGAAGACGGCCACGATGTCGCGGGGGCTCTCGCGGCGGATGGAGCGTACGTACTCCACGACCGGACGGGTCACCTCGCGGTACGGCGAGTCGACGATCTTCAGCGGGACCTCGATGCCGTAGTCCTCCCAGCGCTCGCGCAGTGCCGCCGCCTCCTCGCGGTCGACCGAGACTGTCAGCGCTTCCAGGTGGGTGGGGCGGAAGGCGCGGGCGTAGGACAGGGCGCGCAGCGTCGGCTTGTGGATGGTGGAGACCAGGACGATCGCGAACACCCGGCTGGACAGGGCGAGTTCACTTCGGGGATCGGTCACCGCCAGTTCGGCCGCGGTGGCGTCGTAGTGCCGGCGGATACCGCGCATCATCAGCCACAGCACGAGCGCGGCGAGCACCGCCAGCCAGGCGCCCTGGGTGAACTTGGTGGCCAGCACGATCAGCAGGACCAGACCGGTGACCACGGCGCCGGTGCCGTTGATGATCCGGGTGAGCTTGTGGTGGCGGCGGGTCTGCGGGTCGGTCTCGGTGCGCAGTTCGCGGTTCCAGTGCCGGACCATGCCGAGCTGGGAGAGCGTGAAGGAGGTGAACACGCCCAGGATGTAGAGGTGGATGAGGTTGGTGACGTTGGCCTGGTAGCCCCACAGCAGCAGTCCGGCGACGATCGCCAGGGCCAGGATGCCGTTGGAGAAGGCGAGCCGGTCGCCGCGGTTGTGCAGCTGGCGGGGTAGGTAGCGGTCGCGGGCGAGGATCGAGCCGAGCAGCGGGAATCCGTTGAAGGCGGTGTTCGCGGCCAGGATGAGGATGAGCGCGGTGGCGGCCTGGATGTAGTAGAAGCCGATCGAGTGCTCGCCGCCGAAGACCGCGGCCGCGATCTGGGCGATCACCGTGCGCTGGGTGTAGGTGTCGCAGCTGCCGTCCAGGCCGGTCAGTCGGCAGGCGTCCTCGGCGATGTGGACCTTGGAGACGATGGCGAGCGTGGTGACGCCGGCGAACATGGTGATCGAGATGGCGCCCATGACGGCCATGGTGGTGGCGGCGTTCTTCGGCTTGGGCTTGCGGAAGGCGGGCACGCCGTTGGAGATGGCCTCGACACCCGTAAGCGCCGTGCAGCCCTGGGAGAAGGCGCGCAGGGTGAGCATTACCAGGGCCAGGCCGGTCAAGTGCGCCTCGTGGGGCTCGGCGGCGATGCCGTACTTCGCCGACTCGGCGACCGGCGCGTCCCCGACCAGGTAGCGGAAGAGACCGGTGGCGATCATGATCAGGACGCCGCCGATGAACAGGTACGTCGGTGTGGCGAAGGCCCGCCCCGACTCGCGTACGCCGCGCAGGTTCATGGCGGTCAGCAGGGCGACGAAGCCGAGTGCCATGGGCACGCGGTAGTCGGCCAGTTCGGGGACGGCGGAGATGATGTTGTCGACGCCGGAGGCGACCGAGACGGCGACCGTCATGACGTAGTCGACGAGGAGGGAGGCGGCCACCACCAGTCCGGACGACGGGCCGAGGTTGGTGGAGACAACCTCGTAGGAGCCGCCGCCGCTCGGATACGCCTGCACCACCTGCCGGTAGGAGAGGACGACGACCGCCAGCAGCACCACCACCGCCGCCGCGATCCACGGGGTGAAGTGGAGGTAGGCCAGCCCGCCGACCGTGAGGACGAGCAGGATCTCCTGGGTCGCGTACGCCACCGACGACAGCGGGTCGGAGGCGAAGATCGGCAAAGCGAGGCGCTTGGGCAGCAGCGTCTCGTGCAATTCCTCGCTGCGCATCGCCCGGCCGATCACCAGCCGCTTCAGAATCCCCGTCACGTTGAACACGTGCGCGAGGGTAGGCCGGGAGGGGCGCGGTGAGGGGTGGCCGGTCCGCCGATCGGGCGTTAAGGAGCCGTTAGGATTTCGCGAGCTGCGTACAAACGGAGCAAAAAGGATCGGAGAGCGGGCGCCGGTCTAGTCCTCCATGCCGGAGACCTTGAAGACCGCCAGGGCGGTCTCGCGGTCGACACGTGCGGACAAGTGGTCCAGTGCTGCCCGGCCCTCGTGCATGGAGCCGTTGGTCTGCGCGACACGGGCATCGGTGTCGAGGCGGAGCCAGAGCGACGGGTTGGCGATCAGAATGCGTGGATCGAGCTGGACCCGGCCGCCCCAGGCGTCTCGCAGGACCAGGCTTTGGCCCACACTTCCCGTCGTGCGCACCGAGACCAGGCGGTCCGTGCGCACCCGGTGGCTGCGCCATGGTCCCCGTACCGTCAGCCAGCCCTCTCCCGCCGTGACCCGTGGCGGGAACAGGACAAGGAAGAGCAGCAGCGCGAGCCCGCTCCACAGTGCGGCTCGGGCGGGAGTGAGTGTCCCGGCCGCCGCGTCCACCAGCAGAAGCAGGGCGAGGAGCGCTCCGGCACACCTGACCGCACTGCGCAGCTCGCCCGCCCAGTGTCGGTCGTGCAGCGAGCCTCGGGCCGACAGCGAGGGTGGTCCGGGCAGGCCCTTGATGCCGCCGGATCCCTGCTCGTCGGTACCGTCGGTACGGCGTCCCATAGGCCGACCGTAAGCCTGTGAGGACGGCCGATCGCGGTTCTTGATGCGACGCTGACGCGCCGGCGATCCGTCCTTGACGCCCCTGGATCGCAGGGCGGGGTTCCTCCTGTCGCGGGCGTCATCCGGGCGGCGCTGCGGTGCTGCGGCCGGCCGTCGGTGATGGTCGTATGAGGTGCGTCAAAGACGGACAGGCAGCCGTATGGGTTCCGTTAAGGACGGCCGAATCCGGCCACCGAGCCGGTTCTCTGTACGGGTCCGTTCTTACCCGAACCTCACCCAGGAGCTTGCGATGGCCGACGTGGCCTTCGTCATCGGCACGATCGCGGTGTTCGCGCTCGTGGCTCTCATCGCCAAGGGGGTGGCGAAGCTGTGACCGTCGAGAACGTAGTCGGCCTGGTCGTGGCCGTTGCCCTGCTCGGTTACCTCGTCCTCGCCCTGATCTTCCCGGAGAGGTTCTGAGACGTGGGCCCCGTACTTGCTGACGTGCTCCTGGTGACCGCGCTGATCGGCGCGCTCGCTCTGGTGCACCGTCCCCTCGGCGACTACATGGCCGCCGTCTACTCCTCCAAGAAGCACCTGCGCGTCGAGAAGTGGATCTACCGCGCGGTGGGCGCCAACCCGGACGCCGAGATGCGCTGGCCCGCCTACCTGCGCGGTGTACTGGTCTTCTCGGCGGTCGGCGTGCTGTTCCTGTACCTGCTCCAGCGGGTGCAGGACAAGCTGCCGCTGTCCCTCGGCTTCAAGCCGATCACCCCGGACCAGGCGTTCAACACGGCTGTGTCGTTCGTGTCGAACACCAACTGGCAGTCGTACTCGGGTGAGGCGGCCATGAGCCACGTCACCCAGACCGCCGGCCTCGCGGTGCAGAACTTCGTCTCCGCGGCCGTAGGCATCGCCGTGGCCGTGGCGCTCGTACGCGGCTTCGCCCGCTCCCGCACCGGGGACCTGGGCAACTTCTGGGCAGACCTTGTGCGCGGCATCGTCCGCATCCTGCTGCCGATCTCCGTGGTCGCGGCGGTGCTGCTGATCGCGGCCGGTGCCATCCAGAACTTCGGCGACATCCACACCATCACCACGCTGACCGGCGACAAGCAGGCCATCAGCCCCGGTGCGGTCGCGTCCCAGGAGGCCATCAAGGACCTGGGCACCAACGGCGGCGGCTTCTTCAACGCCAACAGCTCGCACCCGTTCGAGAACCCGGGCGGCTTCACCAACCTGCTGGAGATCTTCCTGCTCCTGGTGATCCCGTTCGCGCTGCCGCGCACCTTCGGCAAGATGGTCGGCAACGTCCGTCAGGGCTACGCCATTCTCGCCGCCATGGGCGTCATCTGGTTCCTCGGCGTGGTCACGGTGACCTGGATCGAGTACGCCCACCCGGGCACCGCCTCGCAGCTCGCCGGCGGCGCGATGGAGGGCAAGGAGCAGCGCTTCGGCGAGGGCCCGTCCTCCCTGTTCGCGGTCTCCACGACGATGACCTCGACCGGGTCGGTCAACTCCTTCCACGACTCCTTCAGCGGTCTGTCCGGAGGTGTCCTGCTGCTGGGCATGATGCTCGGCGAGATCGCCCCCGGCGGCACCGGCTCCGGCCTCTACGGCATGCTGATCATGGCGATCATCGCGGTGTTCATCGCCGGTCTGATGGTCGGCCGTACGCCCGAGTACCTGGGCAAGAAGATCGGCACCCGCGAGATCAAGCTGGCCGCCTGCTACATCCTCATCACCCCGGCACTGGTGCTGATCGGCACCGCGCTGGCGATGGCGCTGGGCAAGGGCGAGTCGTCGATGACGAACGTCGGCGCGCACGGCTTCTCCGAGGTCCTGTACGCCTACACCTCGGCGTCGAACAACAACGGCTCCGCCTTCGCCGGGTTCGCAGCGAACACCGAGTACCACAACACGATGCTGGGCCTGTGCATGGCGCTGGGCCGCTTCCTGCCCATGGTGTTCGTGCTGGCTCTCGCGGGCTCGCTCGCCGAGCAGAAGCCCATCCCGGAGACGGCAGGCACCCTGCGCACCGAGAAGCCGCTGTTCACCGGCCTGCTGGTCGGCGCAATCCTGATCATCACCGGTCTGACGTTCTTCCCGGCCCTGGCGCTGGGTCCGCTGGCCGAGGGGCTGGCGGCATGACCACTCGTATCGACAAGCAAGAGGACCCGATGTCCACGGTTACCCCGACGCGGGCACCGCACCAGGACGTACCGACCGGACACAAGGCTCCCGAGGGCCGCGTCGGCGCGGGCCTGTTCGACCCCAAGCAGCTCCTCAAGTCCATGCCGGACGCCGTGCGCAAGCTCGATCCGCGGGTGATGGTCAAGTCGCCCGTGATGTTCGTCGTGCTCATCGGCTCGGTCGTCACCACCGTGCTGGCCGTCAAGGACCCGGGCGGCTGGTTCGGCTGGGTGATCGCCGCCTGGCTGTGGCTGACCGTGGTCTTCGCCAACCTGGCGGAGGCCGTCGCCGAGGGCCGCGGCAAGGCGCAGGCCGACACGCTGCGCAAGGCCAAGACCGACACCGTGGCTCGTCGCCTGCTCAAGGACGGCTCCGAGGAGCAGATCCCGGGCACCGAGCTGAAGGTCGGCGACCTGGTCGTCTGCGAGGCGGGCGACATCATTCCCGGCGACGGCGATGTCGTCGAGGGTGTCGCGTCCGTCGACGAGTCGGCGATCACCGGTGAGTCGGCCCCGGTCATCCGCGAGTCCGGCGGCGACCGGTCCGCGGTCACCGGTGGCACGAAGGTCCTCTCCGACCGCATCGTCATCAAGATCACGACGAAGCCGGGCGAGACCTTCATCGACCGGATGATCAACCTGGTCGAGGGCGCGGCCCGGCAGAAGACGCCGAACGAGATCGCGCTCAACATCCTGCTCGCCTCGCTCACGATCGTCTTCCTGCTCGCGACCGTCACCCTGAAGCCGTTCGCGATCTACGCGGGCGCCGACGACCAGACCTCGCTGATCGTGCTCACCGCGCTGCTGGTCTGCCTCATCCCGACGACGATCGGCGCGCTGCTCTCCGCGATCGGTATCGCGGGCATGGACCGGCTCGTGCAGCGCAACGTGCTCGCCATGTCGGGCCGTGCGGTCGAGGCCGCCGGTGACGTCTCGACGCTGCTGCTCGACAAGACCGGCACCATCACGCTCGGCAACCGTCAGGCGTCGGAGTTCGTGCCGGTGCGCGGGACGACGGAGGCCGAGGTGGCGGATGCCGCCCAGCTGTCGTCGCTGGCCGACGAGACTCCGGAAGGCCGCTCCATCGTCGTACTCGCCAAGGAGAAGTACGGCCTGCGTGAACGCCACCAGGGCGAGCTGGACCACGCAGAGTGGATCGCCTTCACCGCCCAGACCCGCATGTCGGGTGTGGACGTCGACGGCCGCAAGGTCCGCAAGGGCGCGGCCGGTTCGGTCATCGCCTGGGTGCAGGAGCAGGGCGGCACGGTCGCCGACGACGCCGACGAGATCGCCAACAAGATCTCCGAGGCGGGCGGCACCCCCCTCCTCGTCGCCGTCCAGGACGCCCAGGGCGCTCGCGTCCTCGGTGTCATCCACCTCAAGGACGTCGTCAAGGAGGGCATGCGGGAGCGGTTCGAGGAGCTGCGCCGCATGGGCATCAAGACCGTCATGATCACGGGTGACAACCCGCTGACCGCCAAGGCGATCGCGGACGAGGCCGGTGTCGACGACTTCCTCGCGGAGGCGACTCCCGAGGACAAGATGGCGCTGATCAAGCGGGAGCAGGCCGGCGGCAAGCTGGTCGCGATGACCGGTGACGGTACGAACGACGCGCCCGCGCTGGCTCAGGCGGACGTCGGCGTGGCGATGAACACCGGTACGTCGGCCGCCAAGGAGGCCGGCAACATGGTCGACCTCGACTCGAACCCGACCAAGCTGATCGAGATCGTCGAGATCGGCAAGCAGCTGCTCATCACCCGGGGTGCGTTGACGACGTTCTCCATCGCCAACGACGTCGCGAAGTACTTCGCGATCATCCCGGCGATGTTCGCCGTCGCCTACCCGTCGCTGGACAAGCTCAACATCATGGGCCTGGCCTCGGCGGAGTCGGCGATCCTGTCCGCGGTCATCTTCAACGCGCTGATCATCATCGCGCTGGTGCCGCTCGCCCTGCGCGGCGTGCAGTACCGGCCCATGAGCGCCGACAGGATGCTGCGCCGCAACCTCGGCATCTACGGCCTGGGCGGCCTGATCGCGCCGTTCATCGGTATCAAGCTCATCGACCTGCTCATCTCGTTGATCCCCGGGATCGGGTGAAGGACATGAACACTTCTGTAGTGAACAACGCGCGGATGCTGTGGGCGGCGCTGCGCATGCTGCTCGTCCTCACCGTGGTGACCGGCGTCGTCTACCCGCTCGTCGTCACCGGCATCGGCCAGCTCGCCTTCAACGACAAGGCGAACGGGTCGATGGTGAAGGTCGACGGCAAGGAGGTCGGCTCGAGCCTGATCGGGCAGAGCTGGAACATCGAGGGCACCGACAAGCCGGACCCGAAGTGGTTCCAGGGGCGGCCGTCCAACAGCGGCTACGACCCGTTGACCACCGGCTCCAGCCAGCTCGGCGCCGACGACCCGACCCTGGTCAAGAACATCGAGGCGGCCAAGAAGCAGGTCGCCGAGTTCAACGGCGTACCCGAGTCCGAGGTGCCCAAGGACGCGGTCACCGGCTCGGCCTCCGCGATCGACCCGGACATCTCCCCCGAGTACGCGGACATCCAGGTCAAGCGGGTCGCCGAGGCCAACGGCCTGACCGCCGCCCAGGTCGAGAAGCTCGTGAAGGACAACACCCAGGGCCGCACGCTCGGCTTCCTCGACCAGCCGCGCGTCAACGTCCTCGAACTCAACATCGCGCTGAAGGAACTGGCCAAGAGCTGATGGCCTTACGCGCAAGGACAGCGGCCGGGAGCCGACGGACCGGGAGCCCCGGACCCGTCGGCTCCCGCCGCCGTCCCGCACACCCATCCCCGTCCACCGACGACAGGAAGGCCGCACACCGATGACCCGGGTGCTGGTGGTGGAGGACGATCCACAACTCGTACGAGCCCTTGTGATCAACATGCAGGCCCGGAAGTACGGCGTCGACGCGGCGCCCGACGGCACCACGGCCCTCCGGCTCGCCGCCGCGCGCCAGCCCGACGTGGTCGTACTCGACCTCGGTCTGCCCGACATGGACGGCGTCGACGTGATCAAGGCGCTGCGCGGCTGGACCCGCACGCCCATCCTCGTCCTGTCCGCCCGCCGCGCCTCCGAGGAGAAGGTCGCCGCCCTCGACGCCGGCGCCGACGACTACATCACCAAACCCTTCAGCATGGACGAGCTGATGGCGCGGCTGCGGGCCGCGGTCCGCCGTACCGAGGAGGCCCCGCTCGCCCCCGAGACGACCCTGGTGAAGACGGACGACTTCACCATCGACCTGCTGGCCAAGAAGGCCGCCCGGGACGGCCGCGACATCCGGCTCACCCCCACCGAGTGGCACCTGCTGGAGATCCTTGTCTGCAACCCGGGCCGCCTGATCACACAGAAGCAACTGCTGCAGGAGGTCTGGGGGGCCTCGTACGGCAACAAGACCAATTACCTTCGGGTGTACATGGCCCAGCTCAGGCGCAAACTCGAAACCGACCCGGCACACCCGCGCTACCTGATCACCGAGCCCGGCATGGGATACCGCTTCGAGCCCTGACGGTTCCCCGGGCCTCCACCCATCGCCCATCGCCCACGCCGACCGCCGGCAACGAACGCAGAGACGAGACCATGGGACGCGGCAAACTTCGGATCTACCTCGGCGCGGCACCGGGCGTCGGCAAGACCTACGCGATGCTGTCCGAGGCACACCGCCGCATCGAGCGCGGCACCGACTGCGTGGTCGCGTTCGTGGAGCACCACCACCGGCCGCGCACCGAGGTGATGCTGCACGGCCTCGAACAGATCCCGCGCAAGGATCTGGAGTACCGCGGCAGCGTCTTCACGGAAATGGACGTCGACGCCGTCCTCGCCCGCCGCCCCCAGGTCGCACTGGTCGACGAACTCGCCCACACCAACATCCCCGGCTCCCGTAACACCAAGCGCTGGCAGGACGTGCAGGAGCTGCTGGAGGCCGGGATCGACGTGATCTCGACCGTGAACATCCAGCACCTGGAGTCGCTGGGCGACGTCGTGGAGTCGATCACCGGCATACGCCAGCAGGAGACCGTCCCCGACGAGGTGGTGCGCCGCGCCGACCAGGTCGAGCTGGTCGACATGTCACCGCAGGCGCTGCGGCGCCGCATGGCGCACGGCAACATCTACAAGCCGGACAAGGTCGACGCGGCGCTGTCGAACTACTTCCGTCCCGGCAACCTCACCGCCCTGCGCGAACTGGCTCTGCTCTGGGTGGCCGACCGGGTCGACGAGTACCTGAACCAGTACCGGGGCGAGCACCAGGTGTCGAAGATCTGGGGCTCGCGCGAGCGGATCGTGGTCGGCCTGACCGGCGGCCCGGAGGGGCGGACCTTGATCCGCCGGGCGGCCCGGCTGGCGGAGAAGGGCGCCGGCGGCGAGGTCCTGGCCGTCTACATAGCCCGCAGCGACGGCCTGACCTCCGCCTCCCCGAAGGAACTGGCCGTCCAGCGGACGCTGGTCGAGGATCTCGGCGGCACCTTCCACCACGTGGTCGGCGACGACATACCGGTGGCACTGCTGGACTTCGCGCGCGGCGTGAACGCCACCCAGATCGTCCTCGGCGTCTCGCGGCGCAAGAGCTGGCAGTACGTCTTCGGGCCCGGCGTCGGCGCCACGGTCGCCAGGGAGTCGGGCCCCGACCTCGACGTCCACCTGATCACCCATGACGAGGCGGGCAAGGGACGCGGACTGCCCGTGGCCCGGGGAGCACGCCTCGGCCGCTCCCGCATCATCTCGGGCTGGCTGATGGGCGTGGCCGGCCCGGTACTGCTGACGCTGCTGCTCACCAACATCAGCACGGACCTCGGCCTCGCCAACGACATGCTGCTGTTCCTGACCCTCACTGTGGCGGCAGCCCTGCTCGGCGGGCTCTACCCGGCACTCGCCTCGGCGGCCTTCGGATCCGCGCTCCTCAATTGGTACTTCACCCCGCCCGTTCACACCTGGACGATCGCCGACCCGAAGAACATCGTCGCCATCGCGGTCTTCTTCGCCGTGGCCGTATCGGTCGCCTCCGTCGTGGACCTCGCCGCCCGCCGCACCCACCAGGCGGCCCGGCTGCGCGCCGAGTCGGAGATCCTGTCCTTCCTCGCGGGCAACGTGCTGCGCGGCGAGACCGGCCTGGAGGAACTGCTGGAACGGGTCCGCGAGACCTTCGGGATGGAATCCGTGGCGCTGCTGGAGCGGGAGAGCGACGTCGACCCCTGGACCTGCGCCGGCCGGGCCGGTACCGGGCGGCCGGTGGAGCGACCGGAGGACGGGGATGTGGACATGCCGGTCGGCGACCACATGGCGCTCGCCATGACCGGCCGCGTCCTGCCCGCCGAGGACCGCAGGGTTCTGGCAGCCTTCGCCGCCCAGGCAGCCGTCGTCCTGGACCGCCAGCGCCTGCAGTCCGAAGCCGACCAGG
Source organism: Streptomyces sp. F001 (assembly GCF_004187715.1). Classification (GTDB taxonomy): domain Bacteria; phylum Actinomycetota; class Actinomycetes; order Streptomycetales; family Streptomycetaceae; genus Streptomyces; species Streptomyces flavusporus. The sequence continues at coordinate 781,846 of NZ_QZWF01000003.1, forward strand.
CCAAGGAACTGGCCGAGGGCAACCGCATCCGAACCGCCCTGCTCGCCGCGGTCAGCCACGACCTGCGCACGCCCCTGGCCGGCATCAAGGCGTCCGTGTCGTCCCTGCGTTCGGACGACGTCGAATGGTCGGAGGAGGACCAGGCCGAGCTGCTCGCCGCGATCGAGGAGGGCGCCGACCGCCTCGACCACCTCGTGGGCAACCTCCTCGACATGTCCCGCCTGCAGACCGGCACGGTCGCCCCGCTCATCCGTGAGGTCGACGTCGACGAGGTGGTCCCCATGGCACTCGTCGGCATCCCCGACCCCGAGGCGGCCGTCGTCCTGGACATCCCGGAAACCCTGCCGATGGTCGCCGTCGACAAGGGCCTGCTGGAGCGCTCCGTCGCCAACGTCGTCGAGAACGCGGTGAAGTACAGCCCCGACGGCGAGCCGGTCGTGGTGAAGGCCAGCGCCCACGCCGGCCGGGTCGAAGTGCGCATCGTCGACCGCGGACCCGGCGTCCCGGACGACGGCAAGACCCGCATCTTCGAACCCTTCCAGCGCTACGGTGACGCACCCCGCGGCGACGGAGTCGGTCTCGGACTGGCGGTCGCGCGCGGCTTCGCCGAGGCGATGGGCGGCACCCTCACCGCCGAGGACACTCCCGGCGGCGGCCTCACCATGGTTCTCACCCTCCCGGTGGCCCCCAGCCACGCGCCCGCGCCGACGGCCGACCTGTCGACGACGACCACGACATAGCACTGCGGTCGGTCTGCCAAGTACGGTCTCGTCGTCATGCTCGCCACGGTCGCCGTCAGCGCGCTGTACCTGTGGCTGCGCTACTTCGTCCTCGCCTGAGGCGGAGTTCTCCGACGCCATCCGGCATCAGGAATACATCAAGACGGCGCAACGGATGTGGCCGAGCGAGGGCGGCAGCGGGATTCTGGCGCTGTCGACCATCGGTCACAGTGCCGGTCGACCCAGTACGAGTGGTCTCCTGGGCAAGGGGCCGCTCGCTCACCGCTCCTGTGAGGTGTGGACCATGCCGAACGCGCCACGTGACCGGATCGCCCTGACGTCGGCCCTGCTCGCCCCGCTGCTGGTGGCACTCGCCCTGGTGCCCATCCGCCCGCACGTGTCGTCGGCGAACCTGGCGCTCATCCTGGTCGTGGTCGTCGTGGCGGTCGCCGCCCTGGGCAGCCGCCTCGCCGGCGTGCTGGCCGCGCTGTCGGCGGCGGCGTGGTTCGACTTCTTTCTCACCCGCCCGTACCAGCGCTTCACCATCTCCGACGGAGACGACATCGTCACCACGATCCTGCTGCTCGCGGTGGGCGTGGCGGTCTCCCAACTCGCCGCACACGCCCGCACACTGAAGCTGGTCACCGTCACCGACGCGGCACACCTGGCACGCATCCACGAAACCGCCTGTCTGGTCCAGGCCGGAGCCTCTCCCTACGACGTGGTGGACCAGGTACGCCAACAGCTCGTCGAGATCCTGGGCCTACGCGGCTGCCGCTTCGAGCACGGCACCCTGCTCGGCCGGCACCCCCGCCTGGAACAGGACGGCTCCCTGATCGTCGGCCGGGCCCACTGGGACCTGGACAAGGACGGCTGGCCCGGCGAGGAGATCGAGCTGCGCGCCTCGGTGGGCGGCCGTTACCTCGGCCGCTTCATGCTGCAACCGGAGCCCGGCGCCGTGGTGCCGCCCTTGCAGACGCGGCTGGTCGCCGTGAGCCTGGCCGACCACGTCGGGGCGGCGCTGGACACCGCGGGGCCGGTTCTCGACCGCTGACCGAGTGGGTCAGGCACCCGGCTTGCCGCTCAACGCGCCGGTCTTCCCCAGGAGTTCATGCAGCAGGTGGGAGGCCGTGATGACCCCGAGCAGATGTGTGCCGGCCTTGTCCTTCTTGGCGACCGCGACCAGGGGACTGCGCACCTGCGCCATCAGGGCGGCGACCTCCAGTGCGGTGTCGTCCGGGTCGGCGATCGGTGGCGCAGCCACGGTGCCGGGCAGGCACTCGCCGACGGTGCGGCCTGCCAGCGCCTGGCACAGCCGGTCGGCGTGCTGCTCGTCGACCACGGCGGCGAGCGTGGGGTCCTCGACGACATAGGCGGGGACCAGCACCTTGATCATCTGTGAGGCGGGCAGGATGGCCTTCGGCTCACCGCGCTCATCGAGGACGAGCAGCCCGGGCAGCTTGTGCTCGGCCATCAGCCGGGCCGCGTCCAGGGCAGCGCTGTCGACGCTCACCGACTCGTATTCCACCGCCAGATCACGTGCGCGCACGGTCGGCTCCTCATCTGCTGATACGTCCCTGGGCTCAGCGTCGTACGGCTCCTGCCCCGCGCGCCAGGTCATCGAACGGAAACATACGCAACCTATGCGGCATCCCCGGGCGACGCGGCCAGAGCCCGCCCCACGAGCGCGACGATCTCATCGGGCGCCTCGTCCAACAGCAGGTGACCGGAACCGTCGAGAACGTGCAGCCGGGTGCCCAGGAGCCGCTGCGCCGCGGCGGCAGGAAGACGTCATGCCGCCCGGTGGCCACCAGGCACGGCCCAGTCCGTCGCTCGGCCGGCAGCGCCGAGCGAGTGCCCCGACGACCAGAGCCTTGCCCGGCTGTCCTGTCGCATCGACGACCTGCCAACGCGGACCCGATCCGTGCCCTCGCCTCCAAGGTCGGCCCCGCCTGATCCGCAGGTCGGCAGGAGCCCTGCCGACAGCCACGCGAACTGCCGCTTTGCGTATGCGACTTCACCACCCCGACGCCCGCAAGTGGCGCAGGTCACAGAAAATGCGTCTCGCAATGCGAGACGATTGACTGACGCGCCATCAGGAAGCGCCCTCCGGCACCCCTCCGGTGGGCACATTCGCGCGACTTAGGGCACGCGGAGGGCACGCCACCCCCAAATTGGCCTAGACAACAAACAAACCCCAGGCCGCTGACCTGGGGTTTCATCATGAAGCGGGTGACGAGAATCGAACTCGCGCTCTCAGCTTGGGAAGCTGATGTTCTACCATTAAACTACACCCGCGTAAGACGACGACCGTGTCGGCGTCGGAATGCTCGCCCACTGTACCTCATCGCTGGCCCCCGGTGCTCAAACCGTGGGGCCTGTGGCTTGTTCCGGGGGAGGGATGTGGCTGCGGGGGAACGGAGTTGGGGCGTACGGTGGGGGAGTGGGAGAGGGGTTGGGCGGGTCCGGAGTGCCGCCTGGAGGGGCATCCCTTTCGTCCCGTAATGTGGCCTTTCTCGTCAGGGCATCAAGCCAGACGCGGCTCTTTGGGGAAGGGACTTCAGGACTTGATGGAGCGCACCGTCGTCCGTTGTGCCGATGGGCACGTGTTCACCACCGCTTCACTCCCGATGCAGCAGGCCGAGCGCCTCGGCCCGCGGCGGCTCGTCCGCTGTCCGCGATGTGCGCGGTTGCGCAGTGTCGTGCCGGTGAGCTTCGAGAAGCAGTAGCGGTATCCGATCAGCAGTGGGCGCGCGGAGTCGTCACGATTGTCGTGGCTCCGCGCGCCTTGCGTATCCTCGGGACGTGCTTCTCTCAGACAAGGACATCCGGGCCGAGATCGACGCCGGGCGGGTGCGGATCGATCCCTATGACGAATCCATGGTGCAGCCGTCGAGCGTCGATGTGCGGCTGGACCGGTACTTCCGGGTGTTCGAGAATCACCGGTACCCCCACATCGACCCCTCCGTCGAGCAGGCCGATCTGACGCGGCTCGTGGAGCCGGAGGGGGACGAGCCGTTCATTCTCCATCCCGGGGAGTTCGTACTCGCCTCGACGTTCGAGGTGATCACGCTGCCTGATGATCTTGCCTCCCGGCTGGAGGGGAAGAGCTCGCTCGGGCGGCTCGGGCTCGTGACGCACTCCACCGCCGGTTTCATCGATCCGGGGTTCTCCGGGCATGTGACGCTGGAACTGTCCAATCTCGCGACGCTGCCCATCAAGCTGTGGCCGGGCATGAAGATCGGGCAGCTGTGCCTGTTCCGGCTCAGCTCGCCGGCCGAGTTCCCGTACGGGAGTGAGCGGTACGGGTCGCGGTATCAGGGGCAGCGGGGGCCCACTGCCTCGCGGTCCTTCGTCAATTTCCATCGGACGCAGGTGTGAGCCCGGCATGAGCGGCGTGGACGTACGAGAGAACCTCAGCTACGAGCAGTTCGGGGTTGCCGTGCGCGAGCTTGCGCAGGCCATCGCCGATGACGGGTACGAGCCCGACGTGGTGCTGTCGATCGCGCGGGGTGGCGTGTTCGTCGCCGGCGGGCTCGCCTACGCCCTCGACTGCAAGAACATTCACCTCGTGAACGTCGAGTTCTACACGGGGGTGGGGACCACGCTCGAGATGCCCGTCATGCTCGCGCCCGTTCCCAACGTCGTCGACTTCTCCGACAAGAAGGTCCTCATCGCCGACGATGTCGCCGACACCGGCAAGACGCTCAAGCTGGTGCGGGACTTCTGTCTCGACGCGGTCGCCGAGGTGCGGTCCGCCGTCATCTATGAGAAGTCCCACTCGCTGGTGCAGTGCGAGTACGTGTGGAAGCGGACCGACGAGTGGATCAACTTCCCGTGGTCCGTTCAGCAGCCCGTGGTGAAGCGGATGGGGCAGGTGCTGGACTCCTGATCAGGGACCTCACATGACAGGGCCCCCGGCTGCGCGCCGGGGGCCCTGTCATGTCGTGCCGACCCTCAGAAAGTGCCCAGCTTCACGATCGACAGCAGTGCGATCAGCTGGATCGCGGACGCGCCCAGGGCCTTCGGCCACGGCAGGTCGTGGGAGCGGCTGACCATGAGGGTGAGAAGGGCGCCGCCGGCGACCCAGGTGGCCCAGCCCAGGATCTGGACGAAGGGGGCGTCGCCGCCCAGGAACATCGCGACGACCAGGCGGGGGGCGTCCGAGAGGGACATGATGAGCATGGAGAGGCCGACCGTCGGCTGCCAGGCGCCGTCGCCGCCGAGCTGGCGGGCCAGGGTGTGCGTGACCACGCCCAGGACGAAGGCGCTGAGCACCATCGCCACGGCCGTCGTCAGGACGATCGGTATCGCAGTGGAGAGTGTGGCGTTGATCACTTCCTCGCGGGCGCCGTCGAAGCCGAAGACCGCGAGCAGGCCGTAGAGGAAGGTCACGACGAGGGCGGGAACCCACATCGTGTAGTCGCGCATCCGGAGGAAGGTCTGGTTGGGGGCGAGGACGATGCCCCTCAGCAGGTCCTTCCAGTGCAGACGCGGGCCGATGGGGGCGGCCGGGGCCGAGCCGGCGCGGTAGGTGTCGCCCTGGTTGTAGGGGTCCTCGCCGATGGAGAACGCCTGGGTGTGGCCGGGGTTGTTGGCGGCGTACGGGTCCGGGGCGCCGTGCCGGTGGCCGTCGTCGCCGAAGTACTCCGGTTCGCCGCCGCCCTGAGGGCCGTAGCCGCCGTTCGACTGCGGCCACTGGCCGCCGCCGTAGCTCTGCTGCCCCGGGTGGGGGTGCCGCTGCGGCGCCGGGGGATAGCCGTACGACGGTCCCTGCGGCGCCTGCTGTCCGTACGGGGGGTGTTGCGGTCGCGTGTGCGGGGCGCGGTTGTCCCGGCCGCCGCGTCCGATCCTGAATCCAGCCACGTCATCGAACGTACCTGGTCTCGGAGGTCCGCGTGCCGGGCCCGGGGTTGCGGGCCCGGCTTTGCGGCCGAGCTGTGACATCCCTTACGGGGAGCACCGCGGGATACCGGGGCCGGCCCCTAAGGGGCGTCCCTCAGGGGCAGTTGGCCGGTCACTGCAGAATGCCCTGGCCCAGTCGCGGGTAGCCGGTCGCCGGCACGCCCACCGACGCCGGTCCCCAGCTCGTGGCGCCCTTCGTCGTCACGCCCGACGACGACCCGCGCAGGCTCCATATGCCGCCGTCCGCGTCGTTCTCGCCGTCGGCGCCGGCGAACAGGTCCGCGCGGCCGTCGCCGTTGACGTCGGTGAGGCGGACCGTCCAGCCGAAGCGGTCGGAGGCCTCTGCGGTGCCGGGGACACCGGCGGTGTTCTGGGTGATGGACTGGGCGCCGGTCGTGGTCAGGCCGCCCGGCGCGCCCCGCAGCACGGTGACGCTGCCGGCGAGCTTCGCGGTGCCGATGGTCTCGAAGTTGGCGGAGACCGCCAGGTCGGCGTAGCCGTCGCCGTTGATGTCGTCGACGGAGAGCCAGTGCCCGAACCAGTCGTCCGGCTCGTCGGCGCCCGGCACTCCCGGCGTGTCCTGGGTGATGGTCTGGGCGGGCTGGGTGCGGGTGCCGCTGCTGCTGCCGAGGTACACGTTGACGGAGCCGCCGTCGCCCTCCTGGACGGAGCCGGGGGGCGCGCCGGTGACGACGTCGTCGTAGCCGTCGCCGTTGAGGTCGCCCACGGCGGCGGCCGTCTGCCAGCTGTCGCTGGCCAGCACGGTCTGGCGGGTGAGGCCGGACGCGGCGCCGAGGTAGATGTGGGTGGCGTCGTAGTAGGTGTACGGCTCCTCGCGCAGGTACGTGCCGGTGAGGACGAGGTCGTCGGTGCCGTCGCCGTTGACGTCACCGGAGGTGAGTGCCTCGGCGCCGTGCACGATGCCCGGGTAGAGGTCGGCGGTGAGCTTGTCGCGGGAGGCGGGGGCGACGTTCTTGCCGATGCCCCGGTGGATCCAGATGTCCTTGCCGTCGCTGCCGACGGCGAGCTCGGGCCGGCCGTCCCCGTCGAAGTCGCCGACGGCCAGGGACATGCCGTAGGAGTCGTGCGCGGAGCGGGCCGGGTCGGCGATCGACTGGCCGCCCGACAGACCGCTGCGGCCGCCCCAGACGACCACGACCGCGCCGCCGTCCTTGTCGCCGTCGACGTCCTCGTCCTCGGTGCCGATCACCAGGTCGGCGTAGCCGTCGTTGTTGAGGTCGCCGGAGGTGAGCCGCTTGCCGAAGTTGTCCTCCGTCTCGGCGGAGCCGGGGATGCCCGCGGTGTTCTGCGAGATCACCGTGCGGCGGGTGGTGCTGAGGCCGGAGGACGAGCCGTACTGGACGACGACGGCGCCGGCGCGGGTCACGCCGCCGACGGTGGCGTACGGCGCGGCGGTCACCAGGTCGCGGTAGCCGTCGCCGTTGAAGTCGTGCGTGCCGGGCGGGTGCGGCGGAGGCGGGGTGGTGGGCAGGGCGGTGAGCAGGCCGGTGGTGAGGGTGGCGGCCAGGAGGAGGGTGCGCTTGCGCATCGGGGTCCGTTCGGGAAGGTCGGAACAGAGAAGTCGGACCGGACTCCAGCAGGACGAAGGCTGCCGCCGTCGGGGTCCGTTCCGAGAAGTCGGGGAGAGGCGCTCAGTCGGCGAAGGAGCCGCCGAACTCCGGGAGGACGAAGGCGCCGGTCGTCGTCGTGCCGCCCGAAGCGCCGCGCAGTACCAGGGAGGTGCCGGCCGCGCCGATGCCGAGGTCGGCCTTGCCGTCCTTGGTCACATCGCGCAGGCGCAGGGTGTAGCCGAAGGACATGTAAGCGTCGGCGGGGCCGGTCACGGTCTGCGGGATCCAGGAGGAGCGCAGGCCGGACAGGCCGCCGGAGCCGCCGCGGAAGAGGTGCACCCCGCCCTGGTCCTCGTTGCCGCTGACGTCCTCGTGCGGGACGCCGACCGCGAGGTCCGCGTAGCCGTCGCCGTTGGCGTCACCGGCCGAGACGGCGTAGCCGAAGTTGTCGCCCTTCTCGCGGCTGCCGGAGACACCGGAGCTGGCCTGGTTGTAGGTGTGCGAGCCGCTCGGGCCCGCGGACGTGCCGCGCCAGACGGTGAGCGAACCGATGCCGTCGTTGGCGTCGGGCCTGCCGAGGGCGATGTCGCCGTAGCCGTCCTTGTCGAAGTCGCCGATCGCCGCGCTCCCGGCGGCGACCGTCTTGGAAGCGCCCGACGTCAGGCCGCCCGAGGCGCCCTTGAGGAACCAGACCCGCTCGACCGGCTGGTTGTCGATGAACTGCTCGCCGAGGATGACGAGGTCGGTCTTCCCGTCGCCGTTGACCTTGCCGGCCGCGAGGCCGTACGAGTACCAGCCCGCGCCCTCCTTGTCGATCTCGCTGACGCTGCCGGTCGTACCGGACTTGCTGAACGAGCCGCGGTACAGCCAGGTCTCGTCGCCGCCGACCACCGCGAGGTCGGGCGAGCCGTCCCCGGTGAAGTCGCCGGTGGCGAGGTCGCCGCCGAAGTGGCTCTGCGCGCCCGACTTCGGGGCCACGTTGGTGCCGCCGGACAGGCCGGACGCCGAGCCCCAGACGATGGTCACCGAGCCGCGGTACTGCTGGCTGCCGACGTGCTCGGTCGGGTTGCCGACGACCAGGTCCGCGTAGCCGTCCTTGTTGAGGTCGGCGCTGGCCAGGGACTCGCCGAACTGGTCGTCCTCCTCGCCGGTGCCGGGGATGCCGGCGCTGTCCTGGTGGATGAACTGGGTGCGCGTGCCGGGGCCGCTCGCGGTGCCGTAGACGACGGTGACGGTACCGCCGGTGCGGTCGACGTCGTTGTGGCCGCCGTACGCCAGGTCGCGGTGGCCGTCGCCGTTGAAGTCGTCGTAGTGCTTGGCCACGGCCGCTGAGGCGGGGGCGGTGAGGAACAGCGGGGTGACCCCGGTCGCGAGGAGGGTCGCGGCGAGTGCGGCGGCGGTGCGTCGGGTCATGACGGAGTCTCCTGACGGTGTCGGTACGTCACTTGGCGAGGTCCCAGCCGAAAGTGGCGCCGCCCTTGAGGCCGGCGCCGGCGGCGGTGAGGGACTTGGCGCCGGTGGTGGTCAGGCCGGAGGCGGTGCCGCGCAGGTAGGTGACGGAACCGTTCTGGTTCTCGTAGCCCGCGCCGGTGACCAGGTCGGCCTTGCCGGTCTTGTCGAGGTCGAGCAGCCGGACGGACATGCCGAAGGCGTCGCCGCTCTCGGCGGTGCCGGGCACGCCCGCGGTGTCCTGGGTGTACGACTTGGCGCCGGTCGTGGTCAGACCGGTGGCCGAGCCGAACAGGACGGTCACCGAGCCGGCGTCACGGGCCGAGCCGAGGTCCTCGCCCCAGGCGCCCACCACGACATCGGCGTACTTGTCGCCGTTGATGTCGCCGACGTCGACGGCGGAGCCGAACAGGTCGGCCTCCTCGTCCGCGCCGGGCACGCCCGGGGTGTCCTGGTGGACGACGGTCGGCGTCTGCTGGGGGTCGGGGCCGTCGGGGCCGCCGTACCAGACGGTGATGCGGCCGCCCTTGAGGCTGTGCGGGCCGGCGTAGTCGCCGAGGACGAGGTCGCCGTAGCCGTCGCCGTTGATGTCGCCGGTGGCGCCGAGGGCGCCGTCGGCGTTCGGGAGGCCGACCATGGCGTAGTCGGACTCGGGGTGGTCGTCCCAGCCGCCGGGGTCGTGCCGGAAGTAACGGATGTCCCCGCCCGGGTCGTTGTCGTGCGCGAACGGGTACACGCGCTCGGCCGCCCGGTCACCGGTCAGATCGCCCGCGATGACCTCGTACGTCGTGCCCAGCTCGTAGACGCCGGTGTGGCTGAGCGGGGTGCCGGTGCGGGTGAAGGGGCCGCGGTAGAGGTGGGTGTGGGTCTGGCCGGTGACGGTCACGTCCGTCCTGCCGTCGCCGTCGAAGTCGCCGGTGGCGATGCCACGGGAGTAGCCGCCCCACTCGGCGAGCTCCTCCGCCGAGGGCTGTGGCAGGGCCGAGCCGCCGGTCAGGCCGGACGCGCCGCCCCAGAGGACGGTGGCGCTGCCGACGCCCTGGCGGTCGCCGATGCTCTCGAACTCGGCGCCCACGACCAGGTCGGCGTAGCCGTCGGCGTTCAGGTCACCGGCGGCGAGGCTCGCGCCGAAACGGTCGTCGGACTCGGCGGTGCCGGGGACGCCGGTGGAGTTCTGGGTGATCACGGTCTTCTTGGCGGACGGCACACCCGAGGCCGAGCCGTACAACACGACCACGGCACCGGCGCCGCTCGCGGAGCCGACGTCGGCGCCCATCGCGCCGATGGCGATGTCCCGGTAGCCGTCGCCGTTGAAGTCGCTCGCCAGCCCGGAGGGGCTGCGACGGCGGGGGTGGTGGGCAGGGCGGTGAGCACGCCGGTGGTGAGGGCGGCGGCGATCACGAGAGTGCGCAAGACGTGACTCCAGTAGGGGGGCCCGCACGGTGTGTGCGGGCCCGGTGCGGTGTTACGGCTGATCAGTCGGCGAAGTTCGCGCCGAAGTACGGCTTGCCGGTCGTCACGACGCCCGTCCAGTGCGGGGCGACGGAGTCGGCGCCGGTCGTGGTGATCTTCGAGCCGTTGGACGGCAGGAAGGTGACCAGCCCGTTGCCGTCGTTCTCGGCGGAGCCCGCGAGGAGGTCGGCCTTGCCGTCGCCGGTGACGTCGTCGAGCTTGACGTCGATGCCGAACATGTCGTTGTCCTCGTTGGTGCCGGGCACGTCCGCGGTGTCCTGGGAGAAGGACTGGGCGCCCGAGGCGGTGTTCAGGCCGTTCGCCGTGCCGTAGAGGATCGTGACCGCACCGGTGTCGACGTCGTCGCCGATGTTCTCTCCGGCGACGCCGATCGCGAGGTCGAGGAAGCCGTCGCCGTTGACGTCGCCGAGGTCGAGCTCGTAGCCGAAGTAGTCGTTGCCCTCGGCGGTGCCGGGGACGTTGTTGGTGTCCTGGGTGATGCCGGTGGCGGCGGTGGTGAGGGGGCCGCCGTCCGAGCCGTAGGTGACCCAGACCTTGCCGCCGTGGCCGGAGTCCGGGAACGAGGTGCCGTCGCTGGCCTTGGTGTTCCAGTAGGCGCCGCTGACGACATCGCCGTAGCCGTCGTGGTCGATGTCGCCGATCGCGGTGATCACGCCGGGCTTGAGGGGCTCGGCACCGGAGACGTTCAGGCCGCCCGAGCCGCCGGGGATGAAGTAGTTGCGGTTCCAGCCGTAGTCGGTCTCGGTTTCGTAGCCGTCGACCACCAGGTCGGTCTCCGGGCCGCCGTTGATGTTGCCGGCGGTCAGGTTCATGGGGCCGCCCACCTCGCTGCCGTCCATGATCGGGGGCTTGATCGTGTACCGGCCGCCCGGCGCGCCGGAGGAGTCGAAGCCGCCCTTGAGGACGTGGATGGTGCCGGTGTTGCTGCCGACGGCCAGGTCGGCCTTGCCGTCGCCGTCGAAGTCGCCGGCGGCGAGGGTCTTGCCCCAGAAGTCGTGCGCGGACCGGGCCGGGTCGGCGACGACGGAGCCGCCTTGGAGGCCGGAGGCCGAGCCCCACAGGATGGTGACCATGCCGCCGTCGGTGTCGCCGTCGATGTCCTCGCCCGGGGCGCTGACGGCGAGGTCGTCGTAGCCGTCGCCGTTGAAGTCGGCGTAGGCGGAGTCCCGGCCGAAGGAGTCGCCGGCCTCGGCGCCGCCGGGGATGCCGTTGGAGTTCTGGCTGATGGTGGAGTTCGGAGTGGCGGGCTCCAGGTCGCCGGAGTGGGTGCCGTCCGACACGCCGGCGGGGGTGCCGTAGAGGGCGACGATCTGGCCGGCGTTCTTCTTGGCGTTCACATAGGCGCCGTCGGCGGAGAAGGCGACGTCGCCGACCCCGTCGCCGTTGAAGTCGGCCTTGGCGACGGCGGTGGAGTCCGCGGCCGTCGCGGTGGCGGCCGTGAAGGTGAGCAGTCCGCCCGTCAGAGCAGCGGCGGTGGCCGTCGCGAGGGCGAGTCGCAGGGTGTGCTGCATGCGGGGTCTCCTGCTGCATGCGGGGATGCCTGGCGGGCATCCGCAGTCAATGGGGTGCGGACCGTCCGTGTTTGCCGGGAGTTCTCGTCGGGTTCACATGACGGTCGGCGATCAAGAGACCGGTGTGGGCGGGCAAGGGTTGTACGTGAGTTCGGTAACTCTTGGGGAACGGGGCCCGTGAACGGCGACGCTCCCACGCCGGGAGCGGCGTGGGAGCGTCGGCCGTGGGGATCGGGTCGGTTACTTCACCGGCTCCGGTTCCGATTCCGTCTCCGCGTCCGACGAACCCTCCGGGGCGGCCGGCGTCTTCACGGAGTCCAGCAGCAGCTGGGCGACGTCGACGACCTGGATGGACTCCTTCGCCTGGCCGTCGTTCTTCTTGCCGTTGACCGAGTCGGTCAGCATCACCAGGCAGAACGGGCACGCCGTCGACACGATGTCGGGGCTGAGCGACAGGGCCTCGTCGACACGCTCGTTGTTGATGCGCTTGCCGATCCGCTCCTCCATCCACATCCGTGCACCACCGGCGCCGCAGCAGAAGCCGCGCTCCTTGTGGCGGTGCATCTCCTGCTGGCGCAGGCCGGGAACGGCGGTCATGATCTCGCGCGGGGGCGTGTAGATCTTGTTGTGGCGGCCCAGGTAGCAGGGGTCGTGGTACGTGATGAGGCCCTCGACCGGGGTGACCGGGATCAGCTTGCCCTCGTCGATGAGGTGCTGGAGCAGCTGGGTGTGGTGGATCACCTCGTAGTCGCCGCCGAGCTGCGGGTACTCGTTGCCGAGGGTGTTGAGGCAGTGGGGGCACGTCGCGACGATCTTCTTCGCCGACTTCGGCTTCCGGGTCGACTCGTCCTCGTCGTCCTCGCCGAACGCCATGTTCAGCGCCGCCACGTTCTCCATGCCGAGCTCCTGGAACAGCGGCTCGTTGCCGAGGCGCCGTGCCGAGTCACCCGTGCACTTCTCGTCCCCGCCCATGATCGCGAACTTCACGCCCGCCATGTGGAGGAGTTCCGCGAAGGCCTTCGTGGTCTTCTTGGCGCGGTCCTCGAGGGCGCCCGCGCAGCCGACCCAGTACAGGTACTCGACCTCGGACAGGTCCTCGATGTCCTTGCCGACGACCGGCACCTCGAAGTCGACTTCCTTCGTCCACTCCAGGCGCTGCTTCTTGGCCAGGCCCCAGGGGTTGCCCTTCTTCTCCAGGTTCTTGAGCATCGTGCCCGCCTCGGACGGGAACGCGCTCTCGATCATCACCTGGTAGCGGCGCATGTCGACGATGTGGTCGATGTGCTCGATGTCGACCGGGCACTGCTCGACGCAGGCGCCGCAGGTGGTGCAGGACCACAGCACGTCCGGGTCGATGACGCCGTTCTCCTCGACGGTGCCGATCAGCGGACGCTCGGCCTCGGCGAGAGCGGCGGCCGGGACGTCCTTCAGCTGCTCCTCGGACGCCTTCTCCTCGCCCTCCATCGTCTTGCCGCCGCCGGCCAGCAGGTACGGCGCCTTGGCGTGCGCGTGGTCCCGCAGCGACATGATCAGCAGCTTCGGGGAGAGCGGCTTGCCGGTGTTCCAGGCCGGGCACTGCGACTGGCAGCGGCCGCACTCGGTGCAGGTGGAGAAGTCCAGCAGGCCCTTCCAGGAGAACTGCTCGACCTGGCTGACACCGAAGACGTCGTCCTCGCCGGGGTCGGTGAAGTCGATCGGCTTGCCGCCGGAGGTCATCGGCAGCAGCGCGCCGAGTGAGGTCTCACCGGTGGCGTTGCGCTTGAACCAGATGTTCGGGAAGCCCAGGAAGCGGTGCCAGGCCACACCCATGTCGGTCTTCAGTGAGACCACGATCATCCAGGTGAAGGAGGCCGCGATCTTCAGGCCGGCGAAGAAGTAGGTGAGATTCTGGAGCGTGGAGACGTCCATGCCCTCCAGCCAGTGCACCACCGGGTACGAGATGAAGAACGAGGCCTCGTAGCTGTCCACGTGGTGCTGCGCGCCCTCCAGCGCGTGCAGCATGAAGATGCAGACACCGACGATGAGGATGATCGTCTCGACGAAGTAGGCCTGGCCGGTGTTGGAGCCCGCGAAGCGGGACTTGCGGCCCGCCTTGCCCGGCCGGGACAGCTGCCGGATGACGACCAGCGTCGCGATGCCGACCACTGTCATGGTGCCGATGAACTCGACATAGACGTTGTACGGCGCCCAGTCGCCGATGATCGGCAGGATCCAGTCGGCCTTGAAGAGCTGGCCGAAGGCGTTGACGATCGTCAGCAGCAGCGTGTAGAAGCCGATCGCGACGAACCAGTGCGCGATACCGACGATGCCCCAGCGGTTCATCCGGGTGTGCCCCAGGAACTCCTTCACCAGGGTGACGGTGCGCTGGTAGGGGTCGTTGGTCCGGGACCCGGCGGGCACGGGCTGGCCGAGCCGCATGAAGTTGAAGATCTGGAGGAGGGCGCGGCCGAACAGCGCCACGCCGACCACGATCAGGACCAGCGACACGATGATCGCGGCGAGTTGCATTGGGGGCTCCTCGGGCCTGCGAGGGGGAGATCTGTTGATTACTAAGCGGTAACTTATGCAGTCCGTCTGAGACTACCCATTTCCTCGGTCGCACTGTAGCCAGGGGCTCGGTGATCTGCGTCGCTGAGGCGTACCTGACCGTAGGGGGCATGGCGTGCCGGGCTGATCCCAGTATTTCTCACACATCGTGACATTCCGCTTAGCTTGGGGCTGTGCTCTGTGCGGCTGCGGGTCAGAGTCGCCGGACGGGTGAACGCAACCTCGGTCCGCCCCGCTGCGTCTCTGCAGGTCACCGGGCAGTTGCGCGTAAGGAACGGATAAGAGTTGAGTCTGCCTGACTCAGGTCTGTTGACCCAGCGGCAGGCGTCATGCACACTTGAGTCCGTTCCACTCAAGTCAGCTGGAGGAATCAACCATGGCACGTGCGGTCGGCATCGACCTGGGCACGACTAACTCCGTCGTCAGCGTTCTGGAGGGCGGCGAGCCCACCGTCATCACCAACGCCGAGGGCGCCAGGACCACGCCGTCCGTCGTCGCCTTCGCCAAGAACGGTGAGGTGCTCGTCGGCGAGGTCGCCAAGCGCCAGGCGGTCACCAACGTCGACAGGACCATCCGGTCGGTCAAGCGCCACATGGGCACCGACTGGAAGATCAACCTCGACGGCAAGGACTTCAACCCGCAGCAGATCAGCGCCTTCGTGCTGCAGAAGCTGAAGCGGGACGCCGAGGCCTACCTGGGCGAGAAGGTGACCGACGCGGTCATCACCGTCCCGGCCTACTTCAACGACGCCGAGCGCCAGGCCACCAAGGAGGCCGGCGAGATCGCCGGTCTGAACGTGCTGCGCATCGTCAACGAGCCGACGGCCGCAGCCCTGGCGTACGGCCTCGACAAGGACGACCAGACCATCCTCGTCTTCGACCTCGGTGGCGGCACCTTCGACGTGTCCCTCCTGGAGATCGGCGACGGCGTCGTCGAGGTGAAGGCCACCAACGGTGACAACCACCTCGGTGGTGACGACTGGGACCAGCGCGTCGTCGACTACCTGGTCAAGCAGTTCCAGTCTGGCCACGGCGTCGACCTGTCCAAGGACAAGATGGCGCTGCAGCGCCTGCGTGAGGCTGCGGAGAAGGCCAAGATCGAGCTGTCCTCGTCCACCGAGACCTCGATCAACCTGCCCTACATCACCGCCTCCGCCGAGGGCCCGCTGCACCTCGACGAGAAGCTGACCCGCGCCCAGTTCCAGCAGCTGACCGCGGACCTGCTGGAGCGCTGCAAGACGCCGTTCCACAATGTCATCAAGGACGCCGGCATCCAGCTGAGCGAGATCGACCACGTCGTCCTCGTCGGTGGCTCCACCCGTATGCCCGCCGTCGCCGAGCTCGTCAAGGAGCTGACCGGCGGCAAGGAGGCCAACAAGGGTGTGAACCCGGACGAGGTCGTCGCCATCGGCGCCTCGCTCCAGGCCGGTGTGCTCAAGGGCGAGGTCAAGGACGTCCTGCTCCTCGACGTGACCCCGCTGTCCCTCGGTATCGAGACCAAGGGCGGCATCATGACCAAGCTGATCGAGCGCAACACCACGATCCCGACGAAGCGTTCGGAGATCTTCACCACGGCCGAGGACAACCAGCCGTCGGTGCAGATCCAGGTCTACCAGGGCGAGCGCGAGATCGCGGCGTACAACAAGAAGCTCGGCATGTTCGAGCTGACCGGTCTGCCCCCGGCGCCGCGCGGCGTCCCGCAGATCGAGGTCTCCTTCGACATCGACGCCAACGGCATCATGCACGTCACGGCGAAGGACCTCGGCACCGGCAAGGAGCAGAAGATGACCGTCACCGGCGGCTCCTCGCTCCCGAAGGACGAGGTCGACCGGATGCGCCAGGAGGCCGAGCAGTACGCGGAGGAGGACCACCGCCGCCGCGAGGCCGCCGAGTCCCGCAACCAGGGCGAGCAGCTCGTCTACCAGACCGAGAAGTTCCTCAAGGACAACGAGGACAAGGTCCCGGGCGACGTCAAGACCGAGGTCGAGGCCGCCGTCGAGGAGCTGAAGACCGCGCTGAAGGGCGAGGACACCGCCGAGATCCGCACGGCCACCGAGAAGGTCGCCGCGGTCTCCCAGAAGGTGGGCCAGGCCATGTACGCCGACGCCAATGCCGCACAGGCCGCGGGTGGCCCCGAGGGTGCCACCGCCGGTGGGGCCAAGCCGGCCGACGACGACGTCGTGGACGCCGAGATCGTGGACGACGAGCGTAAGGACGGTGCCGCGTGACGGAGGAGACCCCGGGCTTTGAAGAGAAGCCCGACGTCCCCTCCGGCGCCACTCCTGACGACGCCGAGCCGCAGGCCGCTCCCGCAGAGGGGGCGGCCCCGGCCGGGGACGCAAGCGCAGATGCCGGTCTGCTGGCCCAGCTGGACCAGGTGCGCACCGCGCTCAACGAGCGCACCGTGGACCTCCAGCGGCTTCAGGCCGAGTACCAGAACTACCGCCGCCGGGTCGAGCGCGACCGGATCACGGTCAAGGAGATCGCCGTCGCGAACCTCCTGACCGAGCTCCTGCCCGTGCTCGACGACATCGGACGTGCGCGGGAACACGGCGAGCTGGTCGGCGGCTTCAAGTCCGTCGCCGAGTCGCTGGAGACCGTGGCGGCCAAGATGGGCCTGCAGCAGTTCGGCAAGGAGGGCGAGCCCTTCGACCCGACGATCCACGAGGCCCTGATGCACTCGTACGCGCCGGACGTCACGGAGACGACCTGCGTCGCGATCCTCCAGCCGGGGTATCGCATCGGCGAGCGCACCATCCGCCCCGCGCGGGTGGCCGTCGCCGAGCCGCAGCCGGGCGCGCAGACGGTAAAGGCCGAGGAATCGGCCGAGGGCGACGACAAGGAGAACGGTGGCCCGGACGAGGGCTGACGTTGAACTGACGAGGAACCACGGGAAGGGGGTACGTCGGGGATGAGCACCAAGGACTTCATCGAGAAGGACTACTACAAGGTCCTCGGCGTCCCCAAGGACGCCACCGAGGCCGAGAT
Organism: Streptomyces sp. F001; assembly: GCF_004187715.1. Lineage (GTDB taxonomy): Bacteria > Actinomycetota > Actinomycetes > Streptomycetales > Streptomycetaceae > Streptomyces > Streptomyces flavusporus. Next base: position 799,008 of record NZ_QZWF01000003.1, read on the forward strand.
CAAGAAGGCGTACCGCAAGCTCGCCCGCGAGTACCACCCGGACGCCAACAAGGGCAACGCCAAGGCCGAGGAGCGCTTCAAGGAGATCTCCGAGGCGAACGACATCCTCGGCGACCCCAAGAAGCGCAAGGAGTACGACGAGGCCCGCGCCCTGTTCGGCAACGGCGGCTTCCGCCCGGGCCCCGGCGCGGGCGGCGGCTCGTTCAACTTCGACCTGGGCGACCTCTTCGGGGGCGGTACCCAGGGCGGGGGCGCGGCCGGCGGCTTCGGCGGCGGACTCGGTGACGTCTTCGGGGGCCTGTTCAACCGGGGCGGCACTACGGGTACGCGGACGCAGCCGCGCCGCGGCCAGGACATCGAGTCCGAGGTCACCCTCAGCTTCACCGAGGCGATCGAGGGCGCGACGGTGCCGCTCAGGATGTCCTCCCAGTCACCGTGCAAGGCCTGCTCGGGCACCGGCGACGCGAACGGCACACCGCGCGTGTGCCCGACCTGCGTCGGCACCGGCCAGGTGGCGCGCGGCTCGGGCGGCGGCTTCTCCCTGACCGACCCGTGCCCGGACTGCAAGGGCCGCGGCCTGATCGCGGAGAACCCCTGCGAGGTCTGCAAGGGCAGCGGCCGCGCGAAGTCGTCCCGCACCATGCAGGTCCGCATCCCCGCCGGGGTGTCGGACGGCCAGCGCATCCGCCTGCGGGGCAAGGGCGCACCGGGCGAGCGGGGCGGTCCGGCGGGCGACCTGTATGTCGTCGTGCACGTCGACGCCCACCCGGTGTTCGGCCGCAAGGGCGACAACCTGACGGTGACCGTCCCGGTGACGTTCGCCGAGGCGGCCCTCGGCGGTGAGGTCAGGGTCCCCACCCTGGGCGGCCCGCCGGTCACCCTGAAGCTGCCTCCGGGCACGCCCAACGGCCGCACCATGCGGGCCCGGGGCAAGGGCGCGGTCCGCACGGACGGCACCCGCGGCGACCTCCTGGTCACCGTCGAGGTAAGTGTCCCGAAGGACCTGACGGGGAAGGCTCGTGACGCACTCGAGGCGTATCGCGAGGCGACCGCGGGCGAGGATCCGCGGGCGGAGCTGTTCCAGGCCGCGAAGGGAGCATGAGTCAGATGGACGGCCGTCGACGCAACCCGTATGAACTGACCGAGGAGACCCCGGTCTACGTCATCTCGGTGGCGGCCCAGCTGTCCGGCCTGCACCCGCAGACACTGCGCCAGTACGACCGCCTGGGCCTGGTGTCTCCGGACCGCACGGCCGGCCGGGGCCGCCGCTACTCGGCCCGCGACATCGAACTGCTGCGCACCGTCCAGCAGTTGTCGCAGGACGAGGGCATCAATCTGGCCGGCATCAAGCGCATCATCGAACTGGAGAACCAGGTCGCGGCCCTCCAGTCCCGGGTGGCCGAGCTGGAGGCCGCCCTCGACGGTGCCGCCGCGGCGATGCAGCAGCGCGAGGCCGCGGTGCACGCCTCGTACCGGCGCGACCTGGTGCCGTACCAGGAGGTGCAGCAGACCAGCGCGTTGGTGGTGTGGCGGCCGAAGCGGCAGCAGTCGTCCGACTGAGGCGTGTGCGTACGTGAAAGGGGCCCGGAGGATCCTCCGGGCCCCTTCGCTGTCCTCCGAGCCCTGCTCGGCCTCCTTCGGATCGACCGGGGTGAGGCCGACCGGAAGGGAGGGGCAGACGTTCAGGCCGAAGCGCGACGGGGCGAGGCGGCCGCCGCGTACGCCGTCGGCGGCACGCCCACCGTCGTGGTGAAGTCCCGTACGAGATGGGCCTGGTCGGCGTAGCCGAGGTCGGCGGCGAGCGTGGCCCAGTCGACGTCGCGCCGGGTGCCGGCGAGTTCCAGGGCCTCGTGGATGCGGTAGCGGAGGATCACCCACTTGGGGCTGACCCCGACGTACGCCGAGAAGAGCCGTTGCAGCGCCCGCACCGACAGTCCCTGGCCGCGGGCGAAGTCGCCTACGCGGCGCACGGCGCGGTCGGCGCGGATGCGCTGGACGAGGTCCATGGCGAGGTCGGCCTGCGGATCGGGCGCGTGAGGGAGGGAGAGCAGGAAGGCGTCGAGGGCGGCCACCCGGGCGCGGTCGTCGGCGGGCGTGACGACCGACCGGGCGATGTCCTCTGTGGCCTGCTGGAACACCTCCTGGGTGGGCAACGCGCGGCCGGTCCAGTGCGACACCGGTTCGCCGGGTGCGTACGGCCGGAAGCCACCGGGCCGGAACTTGGCCCCGCACACCCGTCCCCGCCCGGTCAGCTTCCTGGTGTACAGGCTGAGCGCAACGCCGGTCAGCTCACCGTACGGCGGACCCTCGTCCTCGTCCCACTGGAAGGTGAGGTTGACGGCCGGGTGCGGGACGACGTGGGAGGCATAGGGCTCGGGCAGGTCCCACTCGATGAGCCAGTACCACTCGACGTACCGGCGCAGCGGCTCGGCGGGCTCGTGGCGGCGGAACCGCACGCGGTTCAGCAGCCCGGACGGGTCGACGATCCCGCGGGTGTCGTGGCGGGGTGCGGCCATGGCCGGATCGTACGTCGCGTTTCTTCAAGAAGGGCAGTCCCGGGCGTCCCTACGGTCTGGGGATGGACACGAAACACGGTGAAGCGAAGAGCCACACCCTGGGTGATCTGCTGGCGAGGGCGCGGGAGCGGGCCGTTCCGGTGGTCCGGGCGGTTCCCGACGAGCTGCTCGCCGCTCCCACGCCATGTGCCGACTACGACGTGAAGTCCCTGGTCAACCACCTGTTCCACGTGGTCGTCGAGTTCCAGAAACTGGCCGCCAAGGGTGAGTCGGATTTCTCCTCGACGCCCGACCGGGTCGGCGCGGGTCCGGACTGGCGTGAGCGATTCGCGGACGAGACGGACGAGCTGGTGGCGGCCTGGGCCGCGCCCGGCGCGGAGGACGGCACGGCTGGGGCATGGCAGATGCCCGCGCGGCTCGTCGGCTCGATGGCGCTGCTCGATCTGACCGTGCATGTGTGGGACCTGGCGCAAGCCATCGGCCGGGAGTACCCGGTGGACGAAGCGGCGGAGGCGGTGGTGGAGCAGCTCACCGGCACGGTCGCCGAACTGGCGCCGACCGCCCGGGCGACGGGGGTGTTCGCGGACCCGGTGGCGGTGACGGAGACCGCTTCGGCATTCGAGCGGCTGCTTGCGCAGACCGGGCGGGATCCACACTGGACGCCCTCCGGGCCGGAGCGGAAGGGGGACTAGTCCTGGTCCGGGTTGTCCCGGCGCCAGTCCCACGAACGGTCAAGAGCAGCAGCCTGAGCTGCCCGCCGGGGAGGGTGCGCCGCCGAGGTCGTCGACACGTTCTTCCAGAGGTCGACCTTGAGCTCGCCGTCGAGGTAAACGCGGATGCCGTCCTGCGCGGAGCCGGTGAAGGTGAACGGGCCGCCCGAGCCGAAGTCGCGGGTGACGGTCCAGCGGACACCGAAGTTGTTGGTCGGCAGGCCCGAAGCGGGGGCGCCCGTGCCCCAGTTCTGGTCGATCGCGGAGTCGCAGTCCGTTTTCTTCGGTGTGCCCGAGAAGCTGATGTTCGCGAAGAACTGCCGCTTGAACACGGGCGAGGTGCAGGTGGTCGCGGCGGATGCGGGTACGGCGACGGCGGTGAGCAGGCCGCCCGCGGTGGCGAGCACGACCGCGGTTGCTGCCGCGGCGGTCGTGTGTCTGGCTGGGGTCATTCGGTCCTCTGGTCGGATCAGGGATGGCGGAAAACAGCCCTCGCGATCACGACTCGCGCGGAAAGCTGTTGGTTGTACGGATCTTCGTCCACGCTCCAACTCCCCGTGGATGGAGGGCGTGTGAAGGACGTCGGGACGAGGTTTCGCGGCGTGTTCACGGGCTAAGCGGAACGTGATGTTGTCATCTCGTTAAGTAGTTTCCCTTGACGCTGGGGGCCGCCGACGCGTTGGCTTTCCAGTCATCCGGGTCGCAGTGTCGCGGCCATGTCCGGAAGGCAGTAGAAGTGAGCTCCCGTATGCGTCGTCGTATCGCCATGTCCGTGGTCGCATCGTCGTTGACTCTGTCGCTGGCAGGCTGTGGCGTGCTGGGCGCGACGGGCGACAGTGCCGACGCGAGCCCGACCAAGGGCAACGACGTCACGGTGGGCCTGCTGCTGCCGGAGAAGGCCAACACGCGGTACGACAAGTTCGACTACCCGATCATCAAGGAGCGGGTCGCTTCCCTCACCAAGAAGCAGGGCAAGGTCGAGTACGCCAACGCCGACGCGAGCGCGACCAGGCAGGCGGAACAGCTCCAGCAGATGATCGACGACCAGGTCGACGTCATCCTGCTGGACGCCGTCGATGCGCACGCCATTGCGGGCAGCGTCGAAAAGGCCAAGGAAGCGGGTATTCCGGTCATCGCCTACGACCGGCTCGCCGAGGGTCCCATCGACGCGTACATCTCCTTCGACAACGAACTCGTCGGCGAGGTCCAGGGCCGCTCTCTCCTCGAGGCGCTCGGCAGCGACATCGACACCTCCGACAAGATCGTCATGATGAACGGCTCGCCCACCGACCCCAACGCCAAGCAGTTCAAGCAGGGCGCGCTGTCCGAGCTGAACGGCAATGTGACCATCGCCCAGTCCTTCGACACCAAGGACTGGAAGCCGGAGAACGCCCAGGCCAACATGGCGGAGGCCATCGAGGCGATCGGCAAGGACAACATCGCCGCCGTCTACGCCGCCAACGACGGCATGGCCGGCGGCGTCATCGATGCCCTGGAGGCCGTCGGCGTGACCGAGCTGCCGCCGATCACCGGGCAGGACGCCGAACTCATCGCCGTGCAGCGGATCGTCACCGGCGAGCAGTACATGAGCGTGTACAAGTCCTACCCGCAGGAGGCCGAGGCCGCCGCCGAGATGGCCGTGGCCAAGGTCCAGGGCAAGGACATCCAGTTCGACGCCCTCGCCCGCGACAGGGTCGACAGCCCCACGGACAAGGACATCCCCGCCCAGCTCGTCACCGTCACCGCCCTGACCCAGAAGAACATCAAGGACACGGTCGTCGCGGACGGCATCTACAAGGTCTCGGAGATCTGCACCGCCGAGTACAAGGCGGCGTGCACGGCCATCGGGCTCAAGTAGCCCTGCACAGTCCTGCACAGGAGGGGGCTCGCGTCGTCGGCGCGAGCCCCCTTCGGCGGTTGCAGGTTGTTGCAACGGAACAGCCTGGGGTGGGAGCGAATCCGGCCATACCGGTGGTTTCCCTCGGTCATCGGGGAATGAGCCGTGTTGCGGAGCAGGTCCCGTCCGCGCATAGTTGCGCTGCGGGAGACGCTGGAACCGGGGGTGGGATGGGCCATGGCCGGGCACGGGACGGACGAGCATCCACATGGTGCTGACCGACTGTGCGAGGCCGGGGATCGTGTGTATTCCCGGGCCGTGCGGCGGGGACGCGTGTCGCGCCACGATGCCGACGCGGTGCCCTGCTTGCTGGAACTCGCCCTCCTGCACCCCGACCCCGACGACATGGACTGGCTGGTGCCGACCTCGCCGCAGGAGGTCATGACCCGGCTGCTGCGCGGGGTGTACGACGAGATCAGCGCCAGCCAGCGGCGGATGGGCTCGGCGGTCACGGCCTTCGAGTGGTACGCCGGTCTCGGCGGGCGCACGTCCACGGCGGGAGCCGGCGAGGGCACCGCCATCCGGGTCCTGGACGGCTCCTCCCGCATCCAGGCGGCCCTGGACAAGGCGACCGAGGAGTGCACGACGGAGGTCCTCACCGTCCAGCCCGGCGGCATTCGGCGCGAGCACGAGCTCTCCGAGGGGCTGCACCGGGCCCTCGCCCTGCGCGGGCGGGGCGTGCGCATGCGCGACCTGTACAACCACGTGGCCCGGCACGGACAGGGCCTGCTGAACTACCTCGACCTGATGGGCGACGCGGTTCAGGCGCGCACCCTGGACGAGGTCATCGACCGGCTGATCCTCTTCGACCGCACGGTCGCCTTCATCCCCGCGAACGCCGACCGCACGATGGCGCTGGAGCTGCGTCACCCCGCGCTGGTCGAGTACCTGGTGACGGTCTTCGACCGCCTGTGGCGCCTCGCGATCCCCCTGACGGCCCCCCTCCCCGACACCGGCATCGAGGGCATCTCCCACCGCGAGCAGTCCATCGCGGCACTCCTGGCGGAGGGCCACCAGGACGCGGTGATCGCGGAACGGCTCGGGATCAGCGTCCGTACGTGCCGGGCGCACATTGCGAGGCTCTCGGAGACTCTGGGCGCCGCCAGCCGCACCCAACTCGGCGTCCGCATCGCCCAGGTGGGCCTCGACGGCCCTGCCCGCCCTTTGTCCCCCGCCGAACTCACCCTCCCTGATCAAGGATCCCCGACTGTCCGATGAGGTAGCCGAGCTGGGCTCTGCTCTCGCTCCCGAGGGTGGCGGCGAGTTTGGCGATGTGGACGCGGGCGGTGCGGATGTTCATGCCGAGGCGTTCGGCTGTGACGGCGTCGGTGTGGCCTTCGACGAGGAGGGCGGCGATGGCGCGTTGGCGGGGCGTGATGCCGTTCAGGGCGGGGGTTCGACGGCTTGGGGGTACATGGGGGTCGCCAAGCGCCAGAGGCGGTCGAAGACCGTGGCCAAGTAGGCGATCAGGGCCGGGTGGCGGACCTCCAGCGCGGGGGTTCCGTCCTTGTCGGCGGGGATGAAGGCGACGGTCCGGTCGACGATGATCAGGCGGTCGGTGAGCTCGTCGAGCGAGCGTGCCTCGGCGTCGCCTCTGAGCTGCTCGTAACGGGCGAACACGAGGGGCAGGTGGCGTTGCGTGTGCTGATAAAGGGCGCGGATACGGCCGCCGCGGTCGAGCAGGGCCTGATCGCGGTCCAGGGCATGACCTGAGCCGCCGCACCGCGCTGGTTGGCGTAGTCGGTGTTGGGCTGGACGCAGAGGACTTCCCGGCATGCTTCGGTCATCGCCTCTGTGATGGCCCGGTTGATGTCCTGTGTGCCGCCGAGGACGCCGACCTCGGGGCTCTCCAGTGGCGTACGGTGGCCGTTGATCCGCAGCAGCGGCTCGAACGCCTTGGTCAGCCGCTCCTCGCGGCGCCTCTCGCCGGCGATGCGTTCCGCCGTGGCGCGCAACAGGCGGGAGAGTGCGAAGGCCGGTGTGACGGGACGTAGCCGACCGGAGTCCTCCAGGTCCGGCTCGAGCAGCCCCGTACGTACGACGCACGCCACCGGCGCCGCCTCGGCCTCAGGTACGGATCCCTGCCGCAGGGCACGCGCATACAGCTCGAGGCCCGCATCACACGGCTCGTTCGCCCTGTGGTCGTGAGCCTCTGCCGGCACGCGCCGCTCCCCCTCGGAGTTCAGTGATCATTGTTCAGGATTCCCGACTGCGCGATCAGGTAGCCGAGCTGCGCGCGGCTTCCGCTGCCCAGGGACGACGCCAGCTTGGCTATGTGGGCCCGGCAGGTGCGGACGTTCATGCCCAGACGGCGGGCTATCGCCTCGTCGACGTGGCCCTCCACGAGGAGCTTGGCGATGGAGTGCTGGATGTTGGTGATGCCCCCGGGGGCGGTTTCGTAGGGGGCGCCGGCGCTGAGCGGCACCGCCCGGTCCCACATGAACTCGAACACCTTGATCAGATAGCGCACCAGACCCGGTTGCCGGAGCTCCAGCGCGACTTGCTGGTCGTCCCGCGTGGGGATGAATGCGACGGTCTCGTCGCAGATGATGAGGCGCTCGACCAGTTCGTCGATGGTGCGGTACTCCACCTTGCCGTTGGACAGCTGGGCCACGTAGGCCAGCTTCTCCGGGTTGTACCTGGCTGTGTGCTGGTACAGGGTCCGAATCCGCACACCACGTTCGATCAAGGGCCGGTCGCGCTCCAGTCCGCGCAGGAGGCTGCGCTCGGAGTAGCGATCGCTCGGCTGGACCGTGAGCACTTCGGCCTGACATTGGGACGTGGCAAGGTTGAGGGCGGCGTTTATGCGTTCGCCCCCCTCCAGCACCGTGATGGCGTCGCTCGCGTTCGTCGCGTGCGCACTGAGGGCCATGAACGGTTCGAAGGCGTCGGCCAGCTCCACCGACATCCTCCTGCGCTCGGATATCTCGCGCTCTATGGGGTTGAGTCGCTGGGCCAGAGCCACCGGCGCCGGCACGGGGCGCAGCCAGTTCGGGTCATCCGGATCAGGGTGCAGGAGCGCGAACTCCATGAGGCACGGTGCGGGTTCTGCCTCCGCCCGGGCGATACGTCCCGCGCGCAGAGCAGCCGCGTAGAGGCGGCCACCTTGCTCGCACATCTCAGTCACCGCATGGGGATGTGCAGGTTTACTCTGATTCGTTGCCAAATCTCCACCCCCCAGGGTCCTGAACGTGCAGGAACATGATGCATCGATTATGTGGCCATGACGTGCCCGAATGAGCCATCGTCGTACCGGACGGGGGAAGAGGGGACCTTCAAGTGAGGACGAAGCCGACTATGAGCAAGAGAATGCTTCGCTCGGTGCTTGTAGCCACCTTCTCCGCCGTTGTGGCCTTGGGCGCGCTGGAAGGCTTCTCCGGTGGACAGGTGGATGCTCGAGCGGACACCAGTTGGCCGGCTGTCGTGGCGTCCCCCGACGCTGCGAACGACACCAGTTGGCCGGTGGTCGGTCCCGAGGAGCCGAAGTGACGACTCCTCCTGACGACCGCTCCTTCCGCCGGGAAATGGCCACCGCCTACCGCTCCGGCTGGCACTTCATCGACCTGGCCACCGCCATCCCCCACAACGGTGACTCGCTGATGGTGACCGTCTTCGGTGAGCCCGTGGTGGTGACCAGGGATGATGACGGCGACGTGCGGGCGTACCGGTGTCTGCGACGGCCCCGCGGGGCGCCGCAGCCCGTGCGATGTGCCATTCGGTACGGAATGATCTTTGTGAACCTGGACCAGCGTGACCATCGGCTGGCGGAGCCGGAGCCCTCCGATTCGATGACCATCTCGGCCACCCCCCGCAGTGCCTGACGCGATTCCCCCGTCGTAACAGATCGCTCAGGTGCTTCCCCCCGCAGCGGCGTCACCGTGACCTGAACACGGTGACGCCGCTGCAGTTTTTCCCGGATATTTCCGGTATCGAAGCATTTTCGACGGTGGCTGGAAGTGACCGTTCCCGCGATCCCGCCGCGTCCTCTCCTTGAGTGGAATAGACTCAACTTTGTGTACGTTGCCTGAGTCACGCAGGCTCACGCAAGGAGGAGAACGGATACCGTGGACGCCGAGCTGACCAACCGGAGCCGGGACGCGATCAACGCCGCCGGCAACCGGGCCGTGACCGAGGGGCACCCTGACCTCACCCCCGCTCACCTGCTTCTTGCTCTGCTCCAGGGGCAGGACAACGAGAACATCACCGACCTGCTGGCCGCCGTCGACGCCGATCAGGCCGCCGTACGCGCCGGTGCGGAGAAGGCCCTCGCCCAGCTGCCCAGCGTGACCGGGTCCACGGTCGCGCCACCGCAGCCGAACCGGGAACTGCTCGCCGTGATCGCCGACGCCCAGGCCAGGGCGCAGGACCTCGGCGACGAGTACGTCTCCACCGAACACCTCCTCATCGGCATCGCCGCGAAGGGTGGCGCGGCCGGTGAGGTGCTGACCCGGCAGGGCGCCGACGTGAAGAAGCTGCTGGAGGCCTTCCGCAAGGCCCGCGGCGGGCGCCGGGTGACCACGGCCGATCCCGAGGGGTCGTACAAGGCCCTGGAGAAGTTCGGGACCGACTTCACCGCCGCCGCCCGCGACGGCAAGCTCGACCCCGTCATCGGGCGGGACCAGGAGATCCGGCGGGTCGTGCAGGTGCTCAGCCGCCGCACCAAGAACAACCCCGTCCTCATCGGTGAGCCCGGCGTCGGCAAGACCGCCGTCGTCGAAGGACTCGCCCAGCGGATCGTCAAGGGCGACGTCCCCGAGTCCCTCCGTGACAAGCGGCTCGTCGCGCTCGACCTCGGCGCCATGGTCGCCGGGGCCAAGTACCGCGGTGAGTTCGAGGAACGGCTGAAGACCGTGCTCGCCGAGATCAAGGACTCCGACGGGCAGATCATCACCTTCATCGACGAGCTGCACACCGTGGTCGGCGCGGGCGCCGGCGGCGACTCCGCCATGGACGCGGGCAACATGCTCAAGCCCATGCTCGCCCGCGGTGAGCTGCGCATGGTCGGCGCCACCACCCTCGACGAGTACCGTGAGCGGATCGAGAAGGACGCGGCCCTGGAGCGGCGCTTCCAGCAGGTGCTGGTCGCCGAGCCGACCGTCGAGGACACCATCGCCATCCTGCGCGGACTCAAGGGGCGCTACGAGGCCCACCACAAGGTCCAGATCGCGGACAGCGCGCTGGTCGCCGCCGCGACCCTGTCCGACCGGTACATCACCTCCCGCTTCCTGCCCGACAAGGCCATCGACCTGGTCGACGAGGCGGCCTCCCGGCTGCGTATGGAGATCGACTCCTCGCCCGTCGAGATCGATGAACTCCAGCGTGCCGTCGACCGGTTGAAGATGGAGGAGCTGGCGCTCGCCAAGGAGACCGACCCCGCCTCCCGGGAGCGCCTGGAGAAGCTGCGCCGCGACCTCGCCGACAAGGAGGAGGAGCTGCGCGGCCTGACCGCCCGCTGGGAGAAGGAGAAGCAGTCCCTCAACCGGGTCGGTGAGCTGAAGGAGAAGCTCGACGAACTGCGCGGACAGGCCGAACGCGCCCAGCGCGACGGCGACTTCGACACCGCGTCCAAGCTGCTGTACGGGGAGATCCCGGCCCTGGAGCGCGATCTGGAGGCCGCCTCGGAGGCCGAGGAGGAGGTCTCCCGGGACACCATGGTCAAGGAGGAGGTCGGCTCCGACGACATCGCCGACGTCGTCGCCTCCTGGACCGGGATCCCGGCAGGCCGGCTCCTGGAGGGCGAGACGCAGAAGCTGCTGCGCATGGAGGACGAGATCGGCAGGCGGCTGATCGGCCAGACCGAGGCCGTGCGGGCGGTCTCCGACGCCGTACGGCGGTCCCGCGCCGGGATCGCCGACCCGGACCGGCCCACCGGCTCCTTCCTCTTCCTGGGCCCGACGGGCGTCGGCAAGACGGAGCTGGCCAAGGCCCTGGCGGACTTCCTCTTCGACGACGAGCGGGCGATGGTCCGGATCGACATGTCGGAGTACAGCGAGAAGCACAGCGTCGCCCGCCTGGTCGGCGCCCCGCCCGGCTACGTCGGCTACGAGGAGGGCGGCCAGCTGACCGAAGCGGTGCGGCGCAGGCCGTACAGCGTCGTACTCCTCGACGAGGTGGAGAAGGCCCACCCGGAGGTCTTCGACATCCTGCTCCAGGTGCTGGACGACGGGCGGCTCACCGACGGGCAGGGGCGGACCGTCGACTTCCGCAACACCATCCTGGTGCTGACCTCGAACCTGGGCAGTCAGTTCCTGATCGATCCGCTGACGAGTGAGGAGGAGAAGAAGGAGCAGGTCCTGGAGGTGGTGAGGACGTCCTTCAAGCCGGAGTTCCTCAACCGGCTCGACGACCTGGTCGTCTTCTCGGCCCTGTCCAAGGACGAGCTGAGCCGGATCGCCCGCCTCCAGATCGACCGCCTCGCCAGGCGGCTGGCCGAACGCCGGCTCACCCTGGAGGTCACGGACGAGGCGCTGGCCTGGCTCGCCGACGAGGGCATGGACCCGGCGTACGGTGCCCGCCCGCTGCGTCGCCTCGTCCAGACCGCCATCGGCGACCGGCTCGCCAAGGAGATCCTCTCCGGCGAGATCAAGGACGGCGACACGGTCCGGGTGGACACCTTCGGGGAGGGGCTGATCGTGGGACCGGCGACGGGCAAGTCGCTGAAGTGAATCTCTCCGCCGACCGGCCGGATGATCTCAGCCAACGGCTGACAGGTTCCGTCGGGGGTTGCCACCCCCCTCCCCGCATGAGGGAGGATGGCGGAATCCGTACGAAGGGAAATTCACGGTGACCATCGACCCGTCCTCGATTCCGAACTTCGGGGGCCAGCCCCAGCCGCAGCCCCAAGGACCGGCGGGCCCCGTCGTCCCGGATCAGGACCTTGTGAAGCAGCTCCTCGACCAGATGGAGCTGAAGTACGTCGTCGACGAAGAGGGTGACCTCGCGGCGCCGTGGGAGCAGTTCCGTACGTACTTCATGTTCCGTGGCGAGGGTGACCAGCAGGTCTTCTCGGTGCGGACGTTCTACGACCGCCCCCACCCCATCGACGAGAAGTCGCAGCTTCTGGAGTCCATCGACGACTGGAACCGGCGGACCCTGTGGCCCAAGGTCTACAGCCACACCCACGATGACGGCACCGTCCGCCTCATCGGCGAGGCCCAGATGCTGATCGGCACCGGCGTGAACCTGGAGTTCTTCGTCTCGTCGACGGTGAGCTGGGTGCGCGCGGCCATCGAGTTCGACCGCTGGCTGGTCGAGCAGCTCGGCCTGGAGAAGGAGATCAACGACGCGGAGAAGCCCGAGGACGGCGAGTAGGCGAACGGCCGGAACCCGGCCGGAGCCCGGCCAGGGCACGGACCACCAGGTCACGTGCCCCGGTCGGGCTCTTGCCATTTTGCGCGCTGACCGATTGCTCCGATTGCTTCGGTTGCCCCGATTGCAGACAAGCGCATTGCCCATCCCTGTACGGCCCGGTAAATAAAGGCCCGGTAAATAAACTCGAGGGCATTCACGATTCCGAGTACGCCGGCCCGCGCGAAAAGAGCGCCGCGGATTTCATTCCGCCCCGGGCTTCTTCCCCCCTGCCGCCCCTACAGCGCCCCGAGCCGCTTCACCGCCTCCTGAAGCACCTCCGTCCGCTTGCAGAACGCGAACCGCACGAACGGTGCGCCCGCCTCGCGGTGGTCGTAGAACACGGCGTTCGGGATGGCGACGACGCCGGCGCGTTCCGGCAGGCCCCGGCAGAAGGCGAAGCCGTCCCTCTCGCCGAGGGGCCGGATGTCGGTGGTGACGAAGTACGTGCCCGTGGGCCTGAAGACCCCGAAGCCGGCCTCCGTCAGCCCCGCCACCAGCAGATCCCGCTTCGCCTCCAGGTCGTCCCGGAATGCCGTGAAGTAGCTGTCGGGAAGGGCGAGGGCCTCGGCCACCGCGTACTGGAAGGGCCCCGACGCCACGTACGTCAGGAACTGCTTGGCCGAACGGACGGCCGTGACGAGACCGGGCGCGGAGGTGATCCAGCCGACCTTCCAGCCGGTGAAGGAGAACGTCTTGCCGGCGGAGCCGATCGTCACCGTCCGCTCCCGCATGCCCGGGAAGGTGGCCAGTGGGACATGCCCGGCGTCGTCGAAGACCAGATGCTCGTACACCTCGTCGGTCACGACCAGCAGGTCCCGCTCCACGGCCAGTTCGGCGACCGCGGCCAGCTCCGCACGGGTCAGTACGGTGCCGGTCGGGTTGTGCGGGGTGTTGATCAGCAGCAGCCGGGTGCGGTCGGTGACCGCGTCGCGCAGCTCGTCGAGGTCCAGCCGGAACGAGGCGCTTTCCCCGATGTGCGGCCGCAGGGTGACCGGCACCCGCGTGCCGCCCGCCAGGGCGATGCAGGCCGCGTAGGAGTCGTAGTACGGCTCGAGGGCGATGACCTCGTCGCCGGGCTCGACCAGCGCCAGCAGTGCCGCGGCGATCGCCTCCGTGGCGCCGGCCGTGACCAGGACCTCGGTGTCGGGGTCGTAGGTGAGCCCGTAGCGCCGCTGCTGGTGCGCGGCGACGGCGGTGCGCAGTTCGGGGATGCCCGGGCCCGGCGGGTACTGGTTGCCGCGGCCGTCGCGCAGTGCCCGTACGGCCGCCTCGCGGACCTCCTGAGGGCCGTCGGTGTCCGGGAAGCCCTGGCCCAGGTTGATCGAACCGGTGCGCAGGGCCAGCGCGGACATCTCCGCGAAGATCGTCGTCCCGAACTCGGTGAGGCGGCGGTTCAGGAAGGGGCGCGAGGTGTCGGTCATGGCGGTCATCCTGCGCCCAAGCTCTGGACTTCCTCAACTCTGCTTTGGGGCGCGTGAGGGGTGGGCATTTCCCGGTCACGCACCACACGAGGCGCCCACGGGGGGCCGCTTCGGGGGAACTGGAAGGAGGGTGACGCCATGGTCATCGGCATCATCCTGGCCGTGATCGCGGTCGTGCTGGCACTGGTGGTGGCAGGCGTACGGGGCAGCGCGACCCGTTCACGGCGCCCGGCGGCGCGGGGGCGCAGCCGGAGTGGTTCGGACTCCGGCGGCAGCTGGTGGGTCGGCGGCGGGAGACGCCGGCTCGTCGGGCGACTCCGGGGCGGGCACTCCTGCGGGGGCGGCTCGTCCTGCGGAGGCGGCGGGGGTGGATGCGGTGGAGGCAGCTGACACGGGGCAGCTGAGCTCCTGAACGGGGAAGCGCATCCACGCCGGCGCCCGCCGGGACTTCGCTCCCGGCGGGCGCCCTTGTCGCCACTTCGCGCCCCCAATCCGGCGTACGCCGTATCGCTCAGGCGTACGTCGCGGTTGAACAGTTGAGCTGTGGAGCCCTCTGAGGGATGGAAACCCTACGAAGTTGGGTAAAAACACTGTGGCGGCGCCACAGTTCATGATTCCCTCTAAATCCCGACGCAGCCCTCGGACGTCCTGCGGACACCCTTCCTGACCGGGCTGACGGGCCGATCGCCCGGTGTCGACCGGGGCGCGCCGGACCACCCCGCCTTTCTTTTGCGTGCTAGCGGAGCCGACCCATGCTCACGACCCTGAACACTTCCTACACCGATACGCGCGCGGCCGACCTCGCCTGGGCGCTGGGCCGTGAACCGCTGCCCGCCCTTGCCACCCTTGACCTCGAACTGGCCGGGGCAAAGCTCCAGTTGAGACTGCTCGGCGCATCCCACCAGGTGCTCCTGCAGGAGGAGCAGGTCAGTTGCTCGGAGACGGTGGCGTGCATTCCCGGCAGCAGCACGCCCCTGCCGCTGGGCGTCGCCAAGCGGGTCGGTGACTGGGAGTACGAGTTCGCGGCCCGCGTCGAGGTCCTCTCGCCCGGCTCCTTCGCCGGCCGCGCCCAGGAACTGCTGGCCCTCGTCTCCGACCACCCGCACGGTCTCGCCGGCGTCTTCCCTGGCAGCCCGCACGCGTTCACGGCCCTGCTCGCCCAGCGCCACGAGGGCCAGGTCCACTGGCGCACCTGGCACGCCTACCCACAGGACGGACAGCTGGTGGCGACCCGGACGAGAGTGGGCGTCAGGGCGGGGGCGCGGGGCGCCGACCCGACCGGTGTGTGATGCCCGGCCCGTCCGGTGGGGCGCCCGGGCAAACCCGGAGTGCCTGTACGAACGTTGGTTCCACACGTGTGGGTGACGAAGCGTGCCATTCCTGTGACGTAACGTCGCAGCCGTGATTGACCCGCACGCACCGGCCCCGCCCGGCACGCCGCCCTCCTGGCGCGCGCCCGCGCGGATCCCCGTGCGGCAGGCGACCGGACGGTTGCTGGTCCTCGCGGGCGTCTTCGTCTGCGCGGCCTGCGGGCTCGTGTACGAACTCGAACTCGTCGCCCTCGCCTCGTACTTGACCGGTGACTCCGTCACCCAGGCCTCCGTAGTCCTGTCCGTCATGGTGTTCGCGATGGGCATCGGCTCCCTCGCCGCGAAGCGGCTGCGCCGGCACGCGGCCGCCGCCTTCGGCGCCGTCGAGGCCACGCTCGCCCTCGTCGGCGGCTGCAGCGCGATGGCCCTGTACGCCGTCTTCGCCTGGACCGGCGACTGGGGCGGCGGCCTGTGCGCGGGCGGCCCGCGCTGGCTGCTGGTCGCCTTCTCGCTCGCCATCGGCCTGCTGATCGGCGCGGAGATTCCCCTGCTGATGGAGCTGATCCAGCGCATCCGCCGCCAGGACGCGGGCGGAGCGGTGGCCGACCTGTTCGCCGCGGACTACGTGGGCGCCCTGGTCGGCGGCCTGGCCTTCCCCTTCCTTCTCCTGCCCTTCCTGGGCCAGTTGACCGGCGTCCTGCTCACCGGCGCGGTCAACGTCGTCGCCGGCGGTGCCCTCGTCCTCGGCCTGTTCCACCGCGATCTGACCCGGCGCGCCCGTCGGCTGATGCTGGTTGCCAACCTCGCCGTCCTCGGGATCCTGGCCGGGGCCGCCGTCCTCGTCGACGACTTCGAACGGGCGGCCCGGCAGGCGGTGTACGGCAGGGACGTGCGGGTGGCGCTGCAGACCGACGTCCAGGAAGTGGTCCTCACCGGCGACACGGACGGCCGGCCCCTCGACCTCTTCCTCGACGGCCGGCTCCGGGTCAGCGGCGACGACGAGCGGCGCTACCACGAAGCGCTGGTCCACCCCGCGATGAACGGCCCCCACGCGCGCGTGCTGATCCTCGGCGGTGGCGACGGCCTGGCCGCCCGGGAGGTGCTGCGGCATCCGGACGTGCGGCGGGTCGACGTCGTCGAACTCGACGCCGAGATGGTGCGGTTGGCCGGCCGGGATCCGGCGCTCTCCGCCCTCAACGGGCATGCGTACGACGACCCGCGCGTGCACGTGACCACGGCCGACGCCTTCCGCTGGCTGCGCGGGGCGCCGACGGCGGCGTACGACGTGGTGATCTCGGATCTGCCCGACCCGGGCATCACGGCTGGCACGAAGCTGTACTCGCAGGAGTTCTACGGCCTGGCGCGACGCACCCTGGCCGACGGCGGCCGGCTCACCGTCCACGCCGGCCCGGTCACCTCCCGGCCCCGCGTCTTCTGGACGGTCGACACGACCGTCCGCGCCGCCGGCCTGCACACCGCCCCGTACCGCGTCGCGGGCCGCGACTCCGCATCGGACTGGGGCTTCGTCCTGGCCGCCCCCGGATCCACCCCGCCCTGGGCCCCGGCCGACGCGCCCCCACCCCTCGGCTCACGGGACTGCCACCGTCGACGCTGGTGCACCCGAGGTACTGAAGCGCCGTCATCACGTCCACACCGACACCGGACGAGTTACCGACGAGGGGGGATAAGACCCGCCCACCACGAGTAGGCTCCGCAGACATGGAGCATGAGGTGTTCGTTCCGGTTCCCGCAGACCGACTGAGCGCGGTGCTGGCCGACCCCGCGCGGGTCGCCCGGGCGGTCCCCGGGCTCCAGCAGGAGGCGGGCGCGGAACCCGTCGCCGGGCGGCTCAAGGTCCGGGTCGGGAACACCACCATCACCTACCGGGGCACCGTGCGCGTCTGCGCACAGGAGGACGGTACGTACGCCGTCGAGGGCGACGCCACCGAGACCCGCGGCACCGGCTCGGTCAAACTCGCGCTCACGCTCCGCGTCCGCGACACCGACGGCGGCTCCACCCTCACCTTCGACGGCACCGCGTCGGCGGACGGCCGCGTCACCGAACTGTCGGCTCAGGCGGTCGCCTCCGCCGTGACCCGGCTCCTGAACCGCACGGCGGAGCGGCTGGGCACGGAGGCGCAGACGCCGGAAGCTCAGGCCCCGGAGACCGCCGCTTCCGCACCTCCTCAGGAGCACACCTCCGTCTTCGACGCCGAGGTCCCGCCCCCCTCCCTCGCCCCGGACGCCGATGACGAGCCGGACGTCGCCGACGAGCCGGACGCCGACGACACCGGCGCCGAGGAGGAATCGGACCCCACCCGTGACTTCGAGGATGCCTCCGAACCGCCCGCCGAAGCGGCCCACGCACGCCGGACGATGATCGGCCGCAGCGCCGAGGAAGTGGACCACGCCCCGCCGCGCGGCCGTTACGCCCCCGTACCGGCCCCGCAGACCGTCGCCTCGAACAGCACCCTGCGCTGGGCGGCCCCGGCAGCGGCCCTGGCCCTGGCCTCGGCGATCATCCTGGGCCGAGCCCTCCGCCGCCGTCACTGATCCCGACCACCCGCCCTTGATCGGCCCAGTAGGGTCGTCCCGTGAGTAACGAAGACATCACGCTGACCGCGGGCGACGCGGAGGTGGCGCTGCAGCCGGGGAACGGCGGCCGGGTCTCAGGGCTGCGTGTCGGTGGGGTCGAGCTGCTGCGGCAGGGCGAGAGGTTCGGGTGCTTCCCGATGGTCCCCTGGTGCGGCCGGATCCGGGACGGCCGCTTCCGGGACGGGGCCACCCTGCAGCAGATGCCCCTCAACGCCCCGCCGCACGCCATCCACGGCACCGCCCGCGACGGCGCCTGGCGCACCGCCCGCCTCACCGCCGACGAGGCGGTGCTGACGTACGACCTGGTCGAGCCGTGGCCGTACTCCGGCCGCGTCACCCAGGTGGTCGCCCTCACTCCGGACTCCCTGACGCTCACCATGTCCGTCGAGACGTACGAGTCCTCCTTCCCGGCCCAGATCGGCTGGCACCCGTGGTTCAACCGCACCCTCCGGGGCAGCGACGTACAGCTGGACTTCGCCCCCGCCTGGCAGGAGGAGCGCGGCGACGACCACCTGCCCACCGGCAAGCGGACCGACCGCCGGCCCGGCCCCTGGGACGACTGCTTCGGCATGCCCGGCGGGGTCGACGTCACGCTCACCTGGCCGGGGCTGCTGGAACTGAAGGTCACCAGCCCCGAGGAGTGGGTCGTCGTCTACGACGAGCAGGAGGCCGCCGTCTGCGTCGAGCCGCAGACCGGTCCCCCCGACGGCCTCAACACCCTCCCGCGCCTGGTCACGCCCCTGGAGCCACTGGAGGCGACGACCACCTGGAGCTGGCGCCGCCTTTAAGCTGGCCGGTATGACGACGGACGTACGTGGCGCGCTGCTGCAGCAGATCAAGGACAAGGCCGTGGTGCACGGCAAGGTGACCCTCTCCTCGGGTCTGGAGGCCGACTACTACGTCGACCTGCGTCGCATCACCCTCGACGGGGAGGCCGCGCCGCTGGTCGGGCAGGTGCTGCTGGATCTGACCGCCGACCTGGAGTTCGACGCGGTGGGCGGTCTGACCATGGGCGCCGACCCGGTGGCCGCCGCCATGCTGCACGCCGCCGCGGCGCGCGGGAAGCGGCTCGACGCGTTCGTCGTGCGCAAGGCCGCCAAGGCGCACGGGCTGCAGCGGCGTGTCGAGGGCCCCGAGATCAAGGGCCGCCGGGTGCTCGTCGTCGAGGACACCTCCACCACCGGCGGTTCGCCGCTCACCGCCGTGGAGGCGGTGCGCGAGGCCGGCGCCGAGGTCGTGGCCGTCGCGACGATCGTCGACCGGGCCACCGGCGCCGCGGAGAAGATCCAGGAGGGCGCGGGGGTGCCGTACCTCTTCGCGTACTCGAAGGACGAGCTGGGACTCGACTGACCGCGGGGTCGACCATTCGGCCAGGTCTGGAAAGATGGGGCCGACGATGACGTCGCACCCAAGGTCTAGGTCAGGGCCGTAAGCACGCAGAACGCCAACCCGCACATACAAGGAGCGGACAGATGCCCATCGCAACCCCCGAGGTCTACAACGAGATGCTCGACCGGGCGAAGGCAGGCAAGTTCGCCTACCCGGCCATCAACGTCACCTCGTCCCAGACCCTGCACGCGGCACTGCGCGGCTTCGCCGAAGCCGAGAGCGACGGCATCATCCAGATCTCGACCGGCGGCGCCGAGTTCCTGGGCGGCCAGCACAACAAGGACATGGTCACCGGCGCGGTCGCCCTGGCCGAGTTCGCGCACATCGTCGCCAAGAAGTACGACGTGACGGTCGCCCTGCACACGGACCACTGCCCGAAGGACAAGCTCGACGGATACGTCCGTCCGCTGCTCGCCGTCTCGGAGGAGCGGGTCGCGCGCGGCGAGAACCCCCTCTTCCAGTCCCACATGTGGGACGGCTCCGCGGAGACCCTCGCCGACAACCTGGCCATCGGCCAGGAGCTGCTGGCCCGCGCCGCCGCCGCGAAGATCATCCTCGAGGTGGAGATCACCCCCACCGGCGGTGAGGAGGACGGCGTCACCCACGAGATCAACGACGAGCTGTACACGACCGTCGACGACGCCATCCGTACGGCCGAGGCGCTGGGCCTGGGCGAGAAGGGCCGCTACCTGCTCGCCGCGTCCTTCGGCAATGTGCACGGCGTGTACAAGCCGGGCAACGTCGTCCTGCGTCCCGAGCTGCTGAAGGAGCTCAACGAGGGCGTCGCCGCCAAGTACGGCCGCCCGGCCGACAGCAAGCCGTTCGACTTCGTCTTCCACGGCGGTTCCGGCTCCACCGAGCAGGAGATCCTCACCGCGCTGGAGAACGGCGTCGTGAAGATGAACATCGACACGGACACGCAGTACGCCTTCACGCGTCCCGTCGCCGACCACATGTTCAAGAACTACGACGGCGTCCTGAAGGTCGACGGCGAGGTCGGCTCCAAGAAGACCTACGACCCGCGGACCTGGGGCAAGGTGGCCGAGGCGTCGATGGCCAAGCGGGTCGTCGAGGCCTGCCAGAACCTGCGGTCGGCCGGCAACAGGCTGAAGTAACCGCCGGTTTCCCACTGAACCCGGCGCTGTAGTGCACGGGTGGGCCGCAGGACTCGGCGCTGACGAGGTGCCGCCCGCGCCCACCCGTGCCGCCCCTGGGGGTCCCCCCTCTGGGGGAGGCACGACTGCCCGCGGTTGGGCGGAACGGGGGTATCCCCAGTGACTGTGCGGCTCGCTTCCCCGCAGGGGAAGTGGATTCTGCTCACCACGGTGCTCGGCTCCAGCATGGCCATGCTGGACTCGACCGTCGTCAACGTCGCCCTGCCCCGCATCGGCCGTGACCTGGACGCCGACCTCGCCGCGCTCCAGTGGACGGTCAACGCGTACATGCTGACGCTGGCCGGGCTGATCCTGCTGGGCGGTTCGCTCGGCGACCACTACGGCCGCCGCAAGGTCTTCGTCGTCGGTGTGGTGTGGTTCGCGGCGGCCTCCCTGTTGTGCGGCCTCGCGCCGAGCGCCGAGGTCCTCATCGCCGCCCGCGCCCTCCAGGGCATGGGCGGCGCGCTGCTCACACCGGGGTCGCTCGCCCTCATCCAGGCCTCCTTCCATCCCGACGACCGGGGCCGGGCCGTCGGGCTGTGGTCGGGGTTCGGGGCATCGGGGCGGCCGTCGGGCCGTTCGTCGGCGGCTGGCTGGTGGACGGGCCGGGCTGGCGGTGGGTCTTCCTGCTCAACGTCCCGCTCGCGCTGGTCTGTGTCCCCATCGCCCTGCGGCACGTCCCCGAGTCGGCCGACGGCAAGAGCCACGGCCGCTTCGACGTGCTCGGCGCGGTGCTGGGAGCTCTGGCGCTCGCCCTGGTGACGTACGCGCTGATCGAGGCCCAGGAGGGCTCCGTGGCCGTCGCTGTGACGGCTGTCGGAGGCGTCGCGGCCGGCATCGCCTTCGGCTACGTCGAGAAGCGCCGCCCGGACCCGATGATGCCGCTGGACATCTTCCGGTCCCGCCAGTTCACGGCGGTCAACCTGGTCACCCTGTGTGTGTACGCGGCCTTCGGCGGCTTCTTCTTCCTCGCCGCGCTCCAGCTCCAGGTCGTGTCCGGCTACTCGGCCCTCGCCGCCGGTACGGCCCTGCTGCCGACGACCGTCCTGATGCTGCTGTTCTCCGCCCGCTCCGGCCAGCTGGGCGAGCTCATCGGCCCGCGCATCCCGCTCACCGTCGGCCCGCTGCTGTGCGCGGCCGGGGTGCTGCTGATGCTGAGGGTGGGCCCCGACGCCTCGTACGTGACGGACGTCCTGCCCGCGCTGCTGGTGCTGGGCCTCGGCATGGTCACCCTGGTCGCCCCGCTGACCGCCACCGTCATGGGCTCCGTCGACGCCGCACGCGCGGGCCTGGCCAGCGGCATCAACAACGCCGCCGCACGGGCGGCGGGCCTGCTCGCGGTCGCCGCGCTGCCGCTGCTCGCAGGGATGGGACCGGAGGCGTACCGCTCGGCGGACGCCTTCAACGCCGCGTTCCGGCGCGCGATGCCGCTGTGCGCGGTGGTACTGGTGGTGGGTGCGGTGCTGGCCTTCGCGTTCGTACGTCGGCCCGCCCCGGACTGCAAGCGCCCCGAGTGCCGTACGCACGGCCATGTGGTGAGCCCCCCGCTGGAACGGCCGCCGCAGCCGGAACCCGGGTCGATCGCCCCGTAGAACCCCTAGGGCCCACCGTCACGGTTCCCGGTCGACCGGGATGCACCAGACTGGACCCATGACGATTCACGAGAACCTCCTCGGGGGACCGCCCCCGACCCACCTCCCCGACGACCCGGAGCCGCGCGAGCTGCTCGCGAACGGTGCCGCGCCCGCCGACGTCGCGGCGCAGTACCCGACGTCCTCGCTGGCCTGGGCCCAGCTGGCCGACGAGGCGTTCGAGCGGGGCAGCGTCGTGGAGTCGTACGCCTATGCCCGTACGGGCTACCACCGGGGCCTGGACGCGCTGCGCCGCAGCGGCTGGAAGGGCCACGGCCCCGTGCCCTGGGAGCACGAGCCGAACCGCGGCTTCCTGCGCGCCCTGCACGCGCTCGCCCGGGCGGCGGGGGCGATCGGTGAGCAGGAGGAGTACGAGCGCTGCACGCAGTTCCTGAAGGACTCCTCACCGACGGCGGCGCAGACGCTGGGCTGATTTTTCGAGTACGTGAGGCCCGCCCGGTGTGACCAGGCGGGCCTTGCGAGGCCCCCGGGCGATCCCTGAGGATGCGGGTGGGGACCGGGGCCCCCGTGTCGATAACGGCAGGGGCGGACCGCTACCCGGAGTTACAACAGGAGACAGCGATGTCCCACGAGGCTCACGAGCCCGAGACCCCGCATCTCGATTTCGCCGGCACGACGCCGTACGAGGACTACGTCAAGGCGGACGTGCTCACCCACCTCCAGCACACCCTCTCCGACGATCCCGGAGAGATGGTCTTCCTGGTCACGACCCAGGTGATGGAGCTGTGGTTCACCGTCATCGTCCATGAGTGGGAGACCGCCGCGAAGGCGCTGCGCGAGGACCGGGTGCCGGTGGCGGTGGACGCGCTGAAGCGTTCCGTACGGGAGCTTCAGGCGCTGAACGCCTCATGGCAGCCGCTCGCGCACCTCACGCCGGCCCAGTTCAACTCGTACCGCTCCGCGCTCGGCGAGGGCTCCGGCTTCCAGTCGGCGATGTACCGCCGCATGGAGTTCCTGCTCGGTGAGAAGTCCGCGTCCATGCTGGTCCCGCACCGGGGTGCCCCGCGCGTGCACGCCGAACTGGAGAAGGCGCTGCACGAGCCCAGCCTGTACGACGAGGTGCTGCGCCTGCTCGCGCGGCGCGGCCACGCGATCCCGGATGCCGTCGTGATGCGTGACGTGGCGCAGCGGTACGAGGCGTCGCCCGAGGTCGAGGCGGCCTGGACGGCCGTCTACTCGGGGGATCCCGGTGACGAAGTCGCCCGGCTGGGCGAGGCGTTGACCGATGTCGCCGAGCTGGTGTGGCGCTGGCGGAACGACCACCTGGTCGCCACGCGCAGGGCGATGGGCGCGAAGCCCGGGACGGGCGGTTCCGCCGGGGTGGCCTGGCTGGAGAAGCGCGCGCAGAAGAACGTTTTCCCCGAGCTGTGGACGGCGAGGTCCCATGTCTGAACTGGCCGTCAAGGCGGAGAAACTGGACGCGGCGGACGAACTGGCCGTTCTGCGTGAGCGGTTCGTGCTCGACACCGTGTCCGATCATGCGACTGACGCCGCGGGTGTCTACCTGGACGGCAACTCGCTGGGCGCGCTTCCGGTGTCCGTGCCGGGCCGGGTCGACGACGTGGTCCGCCGCCAGTGGGGTGAGCTGCGCATCCGGTCCTGGGAGGAGAGCGGCTGGTGGACGGCGCCCGAACGGATCGGCGACCGGATCGCTCCGCTGGTGGGGGCGGCGCCGGGGCAGATCGTGGTGGGTGACTCCACGAGCGTGAACGTGTTCAAGGCCCTGGTGGCGGCGGTGCGGATGGCGGGGGCCGGGCGGGACGAGATCGTCGTCGACGCGACGACCTTCCCGACGGACGGGTACATCGCCGAGTCGGCGGCCCGGATGACGGGCTGCACGCTGCGACCGGTGCTGCCGGGCGAGGTGCCCGGTGTGCTGTCCGGCCGTACGGCCGCGGTGCTGCTGAACCACGTGGACTACCGGACGGGCCGCCTGCACGACCTCCCCGGCCTGACGGCCGCCGTGCACGAGGCGGGCGCGGTGGTGGTCTGGGACCTGTGCCACAGCGCGGGCGCGCTGCCGGTGGGGCTGGACGAGCACGGGGTGGATCTGGCGGTCGGGTGCACGTACAAGTACCTCAACGGGGGCCCGGGCTCACCGGCGTACCTCTATGTCCGTGCCGATCTTCAGGACCGCTTCGACTCCCCCCTGCCGGGCTGGAACTCGCACGCGGACCCCTTCGGCATGCGCACCGCCTACGAGCCCGGCGCGGGCGCCGTACGGGGCCGGGTGGGCACGCCGGACATCCTCTCCATGCTCGCCCTGGAGGCGGCGCTGGAGGTGTGGGACGACGTTTCTGTCGATGCCGTGCGGGCGAAGTCCCTCGCGCTGACGGACTTCTTCCTGGAATGCGTCGGGGAGTACGTCCCCGAGGGCCGCGTCGCATCACTGACACCGGTGGCGCACGAGGAGCGCGGCAGCCAGGTGGCGCTGCGGTGTGAGGACGCCGGGGATGTGATGAAGGCGCTCATCGAACGGGGCGTGGTCGGCGACTTCCGCCACCCGGACGTACTGCGCTTCGGCTTCACGCCGCTGTACGTCGGGTTCGCGGACGTGGAACGGGCGGCGCGCGTTTTGGGGGAGGTGGTGGGGAAGCCGGCGTAGCTGCGGGCAGTCGTGCCTCCCCCAGCGCCTTGAGGGCCTGGGGGGACCCCCAGGGCGGCACGGGTGGGCGATGGGGGTCCCCCCGCTCGAGCGAAGCCGAGAGTGGGGAGGCACCCCGCCACGCCGGGCTACCGCTGCGCCCCCGGCCCGTGTCAGCCCACGTCACCCGCCTGATACCGTCCCCGCCAACGGCCGTCATCCACCTGGTCCGCCACCCCCGCTTTCGTCCAAACCCGTTTCACCGCTGAGAGGTTGGAGCATGCCGGACAACGTCCCAGCAGCCCGGGCCGCCGCCGAGGAGGAGTCGGCCTTCTCGCACCCGCCCGTCGACCCGACCCGTCGCCGCGTACGGCGACCACCCCGACCAGGTGATCGACTTCTACGCGCCGCGTGGCGAGGCCGGCCCGGGCGGGCCGGCGCCGCTGGTCGTCGTCCTGCACGGCGGGGCGTGGCGGGCTCCGTACGACCGGCGGCATGTGACGCCGTTCGCGGATTTTCTGGCGCGGCGGGGGTACGCCGTGGCCAATGTGGAGTACCGGCGCGGGGCGGAGGGGCGGACAGCTCGGCGGTTCTGGTGGGGGCGGCCCGGTCGCCGGACGCTGGCCGGAGACCTTCGACGACGTCGCCGCCGCGCTGGACGCACTGCCGGCGCTCGTACGGGAGGCGCTCCCGCAGGCCGATCCGCGCCGGACCGTGCTCACCGGCCACTCGGCCGGCGGCCACCTGGCCCTCTGGGCGGCAGCGCGCCATGTCCTCCCGGCGGACGCCCCCTGGCGCACCGACCGCCCCGCTGCCCTGCGGGGTGTGGTCGCCCTCGCCCCGATCGCCGACTTCGCGGTCGCCGACAAGCTGGACGTCTGCGGGGGTGCTGCGCGACAACTCCTGGGCGGAGGAGTGGAGTTCGCGGAGCGCCGGCCCTACGCCGACCCCACGCTCCTGCTCCCGACCGGCATCGCCACGACGCTCGTCCAGGGCCGCACGGACATCGTCGTCCCGCAGGCGGTCGGCGAGTCGTACGCGGACGCGGCGGCGAAGGCGGGGGAGGTGGTCGGTCTGACGCTGCTGGAGGACGTCGGTCACTTTCCGCTGATCGATCCGGCGGCGGACGCGTGTGCGGTGGTGGCGGAGGAGATCGCGCAGTTGGCCTGGTAGTACCTGAGACGGATCCTGAAGGACCCTTCTCACTGGGGACGACGTGAGCCCCGCCTCCGCCTACCGTTCTCAACGTGACCGAGACGACCCAGACGCAGACGCCGCCACCCGGAGGCGCAGGCGCGTCGCGCAGCCCCGAGTACCGGCTGGCCATGGGCGCCCTGAGCGGGCTGCGCCAGGACCTGTTTCACAACGCCTTCGCCTACCGTCCGCTGCCCCGGATGAGCGTCGACGGCCCGCTGACCCGGCGGCTGCCCGGCCGCCTGCGGGAGTACGCGGCCTGGACCCCGCACGCCGTGATCATCGCGGCGGCCCTGTTCACGCTGCCCGTTTCCACCATCGACACCGGCGGCCCGGCACTGCTGCTCGGTCCGCTCTGCGTGCTCCCCATTCTGCTGACCATGGTGCGGCCCGTCGGAGCGTTCTGGCTGTCGATGGCCGCCACTCCGGTCGCCGGGGTCCTGGGCGGCAGCTGGGGCGAGTGGCCGTGGATGGCCGGCGCCTTCGCCTGCCATCTGACGGTGCTGACGGTCGTGGCCATGCGCACCAGGCCGCGCACGGCCGCGTGGATGTGGGCGCTGACAGCGGCCTACGGCCTCGTGGCCGAGGCCGGTTTCGGCCCGAGCTACTACTACGGCACGAACGTCGGCCCCATGCTGGTCGTCTCCGCGATGGTCCTGCTCTGCGTCGCCGTCTGGCACATCCGCCGCGAGGCCAAGCAGGAGGTCACCGCCCAACAGACCGAGACCGCCCACGAGCGCTCCCGGCGCGCCCTCCTGGAGGAGCGCACGACGATCGCCCGCGAGCTGCACGACGTCGTCGCCCACCACATGTCGGTGGTCGCCATCCAGGCGGAGGCCGCGCCCTACCGGGTGGAGAACCCGCCGCCGGAGCTGGAGCGGGCCTTCGCCACCATCCGGGAGAACGCGGTGGCGGCCCTCACCGAACTGCGCCGCGTCCTGGGCGTCGTCCGCGCCGAGGACTACGAGGCCCCCGACGCACCGCAGCCCACGCTCGCCGACCTGGACGCACTGCTCGCCAATGTGCGGGATGCGGGCCTGACCGTGGACAAGGCGGTGACCGGAGCGGTGCGCGAACTCCCGCAGGGCGTGGAGCTGTCGGCGTACCGAATAGTCCAGGAGGCCCTGAGCAACACCTTGCGGCACGCGCCCGGTGCGGACGCCCGTGTCGAGATCGGGTACGTCCTCGGCGGCCTCGGCCTGCGCATAGTCAACGGCCCGCCGCCCGCGCCGGCCCTGATCAAGCCCTCGCCGGGTGCCGGACACGGCATCACGGGTATGCGGGAGCGCGTCTCCATGCTGAACGGCGAGATGACGGCGGGCCGGACGGACGACGGAGGCTATGAGGTGGCGGTGTTCCTGCCGGTGACCAGCCTGGGTGAAGGTGACGCATGACCATCCGTGTACTGGTCGCGGACGACCAGATGATGGTCCGCGAGGGCTTCTCGGTCCTGTTGAACGCGATGCCGGACATCGAGGTCGTCGGCGAGGCCGTCAACGGGCGCGAGGCGGTGGAGCGGGTGCGGGAGCTGGCCCCCGACGTCGTGCTGATGGACATCCGCATGCCGGAGCTGAACGGCATCGAGGCGACCCGGGAGATCGTCGCCGCGGACGGTTCGGCGAAGGTGCTGGTACTGACCACCTTCGACCTCGACGAGTACGTGTACCAGGCGCTGCGCGCGGGAGCCTCCGGCTTCCTGCTGAAGGACGCCTCGGCACGCCAACTCGCCGACGGGGTAAGAGTGGTGGCGGCCGGGGAGGCCCTCCTTGCGCCCTCCGTCACCAGGCGGCTGATCACGGAGTTCTCGAAGCTGTCCGACGCCCCGCGCCTGATGTCCTCCGCGCACACGGCGTACGGGGACCTCACCGAGCGGGAGACGGAGGTGCTGGTGCTGATCGCGCAGGGCCTGTCGAACGCGGAGATGGCCGAGCGGCTGGTGGTCGCCGAGTCGACGATCAAGACCCACGTCAGCCGGATCCTGGTGAAGCTGGGCCTCAGGGACCGTACACAGGCGGCGGTGTTCGCGTACGAGGCGCGGCTGGTGACGCCGGGCTGAGCGAACGCCCGGCCGTCGGACACCCCTGGTCAGACGGCGGGGTCCCGGGCTAGCGTCCGTTCATGGCAGCTGCTTTTGACCTCGCCTTCGACCCGTGGGACCCGGCGTTCGTCGCCGATCCCTACCCCGCCTACGCGGAGCTGCGGGCTCGAGGCCGCGTGCTCTACTTCGAGCCCACCGACCAGTGGCTGGTCCCGCACCACGCGGACGTCTCGGCGCTGCTGCGCGACCGGCGCCTGGGCCGGACGTACCAGCACCGGTTCAGTCACGAGGACTTCGGGCGCACGCCGCCCCCGCCGGAGCACGAACCGTTCCACACGCTCAACGACCACGGAATGCTGGACCTGGAGCCGCCGGACCACACGCGGATCCGGCGCCTGGTGTCGAAGGCGTTCACACCGCGGACGGTCGAGCGGCTGAAGCCGTATGTGGACGGCCTGGCCGGCGACCTGGTCTCCCGCCTGGTCGAGGCGGGCGGCGGGGACCTGCTGACGGAGGTGGCGGAGCCGCTGCCGGTGGCGGTGATCGCCGAGATGCTCGGCATCCCGGAGTCCGACCGTGCCCCGCTGCGCCCCTGGTCGGCGGACATCTGCGGGATGTACGAGCTGAACCCGTCCGAGGCGGCGGCGACGAAGGCGGTGCGGGCGTCGGTCGAGTTCTCGCAGTACCTGAGGGAGCTGATCGCCCAGCGCCGCAAGGAACCCGGCGAGGACCTCGTCTCCGGCCTGATCGCGGCGCACGACGAGGGTGACCGCCTCACCGAGCAGGAGATGATCTCGACCTGCGTCCTGCTGCTGAACGCGGGCCACGAGGCCACCGTGAACGCCACGGTCAACGGCTGGTGGGCGTTGTTCCGCAACCCGGACCAGCTGGCCGCCCTGCGCGCGGACCACTCCCTGATCCCGTCGGCGGTCGAGGAGCTGATGCGCTACGACACCCCGCTCCAGCTCTTCGAACGCTGGGTACTGGACGAGATCGAGATCGACGGCACGGTGATCCCGCGCGGCGCGGAGATCGCCATGCTCTTCGGTTCCGCCAACCACGACCCCGAGGTCTTCCGGAACCCGGAGCGCCTCGACCTCACCCGCAACGACAACCCGCACATCTCCTTCAGCGCCGGTATCCACTACTGCATCGGCGCCCCGCTGGCCCGTATCGAGCTGGCGGCCTCGATGCGGGCCCTGCTGGAGAAGGCCCCGACGCTCACCCTGGCGGCGGAGCCGGAGCGCAAGCCGAACTTCGTGATCAGGGGCCTCGACGGGCTGAGCGTCGCGACCTGACGCGCTGGGCCAGGGCCCAGACGGCGAGGCCGACCGCGATCCCGCCGAGGATCGCGAGCGGCAGTTCGGCGTAGAGGACCTTCCAGTCCGGGCTCTGCTCGAACCGCCACAGCCGCCCCCGCACACCGACCGTCCACACGGCGAGCCCCGCACCGGCCCCGGCGGCCACGGTCAGACACCCCAGAGCGGCCTGCGTACGTTCCCCCATGCCCGGGAGGGACGCGCACAGGCCGCCCGAAGGTTCCCACGGTCAGCTGCTGGTCACGTCCCGCCGCCGCAGTCCCGCCAGTCCACCGGCCACCAGCACCACCGCGATCCCGGTCAGGACGGACACCGCGCCCCACTCCATCTCCCCGCCCGGCAGCTTGGGCAGATGCCCGAACGGCGACACGTCCAGCACCGCCTGCGGAACATCCAGCGCGGGCCCGATCCACCCGATGAGCAGCACCGCCCCGGCAACGCCCCAGGCGGCCACAGCCAGCTGCGGCGACACCCCGTAGAGCAGTACCGCGAGCCCGCCGATCACCCAGATCGCCGGCAGCTGGATCAGGCAGGCGCCCAGGATCGGCCAGAACTCCTTGCCGTACCCGGCGGCGAGGCCGAGCCCGGCGAGCAGCATGATCAGGACGGTGCCGCCGAAGGCGATCAGCAGGTGGCCGCAGGCCCAGCGCAGCCGTCCGACCGCACCGGCCAGCACCGGTTCCGCCCGTCCGGACGTCTCCTCGCCGTGCAGCCGCAGGACGGACGCGACGATGTACAGGGCGGCGACCAGTCCGAGTATGCCGAGCATCGACGCCAGGAAGGTGTCCGTGAAGGCCGACTCACCGCCCATACGCTGGAAGATCTCGCGGGCCTGCTCGTTGTCGCCGACCAGGTCGGCCGCGCCCTCGGTCATCGCGCCGTAGACGATCCCGGCGAGCAGGAAGCCGATGCTCCAGCCGAGCACGCTGCCCCGCTGCAACCGCCAGGCCAGTGCCCCCGCGGTACCCAGCCGACCGTCCGCCGGCCCCGGGCGGCTCGGCAGGAAGCTCATGCCGACGTCGCGGCGCCCGGCGAGCTCGTAGGCCGCCGCCCCCTGGACGACCGCGGCGGCCGCGAACAGCAGCAGCACCCACCACCGTTCGTTCGCGAAGGGCCGCAGGTTCTCCAGCCAGCCGAGCGGCGAGACCCAGGTCAGGAGGGACGAACCGTCGTCCGTCGCCGAGTCGCCCGCCGCGCGCAGCACGAACGCGGCGCCGAGCACCGCGGCCGTCAGCCCGCGTGCCAGTCGCGCGCTCTCCGTGAACTGGGCGACGATCGCGGCCATCGTCGCGAACACCATCCCGACGCCGGCGATGCCGAGCCCGAGAGCCAGCGCCCCCGAGGCTCCCTGACCGGCCAGACCCCCGGCGATCAGCAGCGCGAGCACCGCATTGGCGACCGCCGCCGCGAGCAGGGCCGCGGTCAGCGGGGCGCGTCGGCCCACCATGGCCGAGGAGATCATCTCCTGCCGGCCGCTCTCCTCCTCGTCGCGGGTGTGCCGTACGACGATGAGCAGGCTCATCACGGCGGCGAGCAGCCCTGCGTACACGCCGATCCGCCAGGCGGTCAGCGCGCCGAACGAGTCGTCGAAGACCGGGCCGAGCATGGCGCGCAGCGAGGCGTTGGTCTCCATCTGCTGCAGCAGGTCGGCGCGTTCGGCGGCGGTGCCGTACAGGCTCTTGAGCGTGTTCGGCATGGACAGCACCATGAGCGCGTTGACGCCGACCCAGATCGGGATCATGGCCCGGTCGCGGCGCAGCGCGAAGCGCAACAGCGTGCCGGTACCGGCCAGTTGGCGCGAGCCACCGGCCCGTACGGCGAAGGCCGCGGCGGTCATCGCGCAGCCACCTCGTCACCGATCTCGTCCTGGTAGTGCCGCAGGAACAGCTCCTCCAGAGTGGGCGGCGTCGACGTCAGGGACCGCACGCCGGACTCGCTGAGCGACTTCAGTACGTCGTTCAGCTTGTCGGTGTCGACCTGGAGGCGGACCCGCCGGTCCTGGATGTCGAGGTCGTACACGCCGGGCAGGCGGGAGAGCCCGTTGGGCGGACCGGCCAGCTCGGCGGTCACGCTGGTCCGCGTCAGATGGCGCAGGTCGGCAAGCGAGCCGCTCTCGACCGTACGGCCCTTGCGGATGATGCTGACCCGGTCGCAGAGCTCCTCGACCTCGCTGAGGATGTGCGAGGAGAGCAGGACCGTACGGCCGCGCTCGCGCTCCTCCTCGACGCAGCGCTGGAAGACCTCCTCCATCAGCGGGTCCAGGCCCGAGGTCGGCTCGTCGAGGATCAGCAGGTCCACGTCCGAGGCGAACGCGGCGACGAGGGCGACCTTCTGCCGGTTGCCCTTGGAGTACGTCCGGCCCTTCTTCGTCGGGTCCAGCTCGAACCGCTCGATGAGTTCCGTGCGGCGCCGCTTGTCCAGGCCTCCGCGCAGACGGCCGTACAGGTCGATGACCTCGCCGCCGGAGAGGTTGCGCCACAGGGTGACGTCGCCGGGGACGTAGGCGATGCGGCGGTGCACCTCCACCGCGTCCGTCCAGGGATCGCGGCCGAGCACCTGGGCGGCGCCGGAGTCGGCGTGCAGCAGACCGAGCAGGACACGGATGGTGGTGGACTTGCCGGCGCCGTTGGGGCCGAGGAAGCCGTGGACCTCGCCGGTCTCGACGTCCAGGTCCAGGCCGTCGAGCGCATGGGTCTTGCCGAACGACTTGTGCAGTCCGGAGACGGTGATTGCCTTCGTCATTCTTCAGAACGTACGCTTCTTTCAGAAACTTGTGAAGTTAAGGAAGCGTATAAATCCCCGATAGGATGAGCGCATGACGGAATCAGCGGAGGTCGGACGGGACGCGGAGGCCGTGTCGAAGTTCGTGGAGGGCTTCGCGGCCCAGCTCGTCGAGGCCGGGATGCAGCGCATGGCCGCTCGCGTGTTCGCCGCGCTGCTCGCGTCCGACTCCGGCGCCATGACCTCCGCCGAACTCGGCGCACAGCTCCAGGTCAGCCCTGCCGCCGTTTCCGGCGCGGTGCGCTATCTCGCCCAGGTGCACATGGTCTCCCGTGAACGGGAACCCGGCTCGCGGCGCGAGCGGTACCGGGTGCACAGCGATCAGTGGTACGAGGCACTGACCAACCGCGACGCCGTGCTCAAACGCTGGGAGCAGACCCTGCGCGAGGGCGTCGACAGCCTCGGCGCCGCGACCCCCGGTGGGCAGCGGATCGCCGAGACGCTCGCCTTCTTCGAGTACCTGGAGGGCGAGCTCGGCAAGCTGATGGAACGCTGGCGGGAGCATCGGGACAAGGAGTTCGGCAGCAGTTCATAGACGACAGGCGCAGGAACAAGGCCCTCACCCCGGCACCGTCAGGCCCAGCGCTCCCTCCCACACCGTCCACGTCCGCCTCCGCACCGGTCCTGCCACCGCCGCGTCCGCGCGGTACCGGAAGTCGGCCCCGGACACCGTCACGCTCCGCCCGGCCGCCCTCAGAGGTGCTGCCTCCGCACCGACCGACGCCGGCCGCACCTCCACGTCCGCAGCGCCCGAGCCGTCCGGCGCCACGGACACCGCTTCCAGTGGCTGGCCGACGTCCACCAGCGTCACGCCGTCGACCTCGACCCGCAGCCGGGAGGGCCGGGCAACGGTTCCCGCCTCCGGCGCCGCCCCTCGGGAGGACCGCGCCGGCACCAGCGTCCGTACCAGCGACTGACACGTCCGCAGCCACGGCCGCGCAGCCGCCGCACCCGGCCGATCGTCCGCCTCACGCATGGGAACCGGCGGAATCCGCAGCGTGCCCAGCACCACCCCGTCACTGTCGTCGACGAGCAGATCCAGCCGCCGCTCGACCCCCTCCAGCACGGCCCGTGCCGCCGCCACCGCCCCCGTCGGTACGCCCAGTGCCCC
>NZ_QZWF01000004.1 GCF_004187715.1 Streptomyces sp. F001
GCCTGCGGCTGCACGGCGGCGCCCGCCGTGATGGGTTCCGGCTGCGGTATGCCGGCCACGGCCGACGCCCGCTCGCGGTCCCGGCGTTCGAGGAAGCGGCGGAGCAGCGGTCGTACGACCTCACCCACGAGCAGGGCAAGCAACAGGTAGATGGACAGTGCCAGCCACATGAATCCCGGCCAGGCAAGGGTGCGCTGGAACCAGAACGGGGCGCCCGTGCGTTCGGCGACGAGCGCACCGATGGCGAGCACCCAGCCACCGGCGACCAGCACTGCGCCCGCGCGGCGCACCGGGCCCGGGCTCTGCGTCGTGTCGCGGAACAGGCGGCGCCACAGATACCAGTTCGCCACCACGAGGACACTCACGACGACGAGCAGAAAGACGATCACCATGCTGTTGCTTCTCTCTTCGACCGGGTGCCGGTTGCTATGACGTACGGCGCAGTGCGCGCAGTCCGCGCAACCCGATGGCCCCGACGACCGTCCCCAATACGAAGGAGACGACGGCGAGCGTCAGATGCACCCAGAAGTACGCCGTCGGGTCTCCGTCGTCGAACGCGAGCCCGCTGCTGTCCTTGATCAGGTTCTTGACGAAAGTGACCCAGATGACCCAGCTCCACACCCCGAAGGCGAGCAGGAACCAGGAGATCGGGCGGCTGAGTTTCATACGTTCAGTATCGCCGCCGGATGTCCGGTTCCGTTCCCGGGGTGGGGAGGGGGGCGGGACTTCCCGAACCCGGGCATGTACGTTCTCGCTCGTGCCCGCACCCAAGAAGACCGCCAGGCGATCCCTACTGCTCGCATCCGCAACCCTGTTGACCGTTTCGCTGACCGCGCCCGCGGCTCTCGCGGCGCCGCGCCCGTCGCCCAGTTCCACGGCGAGCCCGTCGGCCACTCCCCCGGCGAACATGTCGACCGTGGGCGGCGAGCGGCTCGGCCGGCCGGGCACGCAGGTGAACCTCGCCGACGGGGTCCCGGTACTGCCCAAGGACGTCAGCGCCCGTTCCTGGATCGTCGCCGACGCCGAGTCCGGCGAGGTGCTCGCCGCGCACAACGCGCACTGGCGGCTGGCCCCGGCGAGCACCCTGAAGATGCTGTTCGCCGACACGGTGCTGCCCAGGTTCCCCAAGACGATGAAGCACAAGGTCGCCGTCTCCGACCTGGCGGGCATCGGCGCCGGCTCCAGCATGGTCGGGATAAAGGAGAACGAGACCTACACGGTCCACGACCTGTGGCTCGGCGTCTTCCTGCGCTCCGGCAACGACGCGGTGCACGTGCTGTCCGCGATGAACAAAGGCGTCGACAACACCGTCGAGGAGATGAACGAGCACGCCGAGGAGCTCCAGGCCCTCGACACGCACGTGGTCAGCCCCGACGGCTACGACGCCCCCGGCCAGGTCTCCTCCGCGTACGACCTGACACTGATCGCCCGTTCCGGGATGCAGAAGAAGGACTTCCGCGAGTACGCCGCGACGGCGACCGCGAAGTTCCCGGGTGAGACGGCGAAGAACAAGAAGGGCAAGCCCGTCCGCAAGTCCTTCGAGATACAGAACACCAACCGGCTGCTGACCGGCGACTACGGCCTCCCCCAGTACCGGGGCATCGCGGGCGTCAAGAACGGCAACACCACCAACGCGGGGGCCACCTTCACCGGCGTCGCCGAGCGAGACGGCAGGGTGCTGCTCGTCACCGTCATGAATCCGCAGAACGACGAGCACAACGAGGTCTACAAGGAGACCGCGCGGCTGTTCGACTGGGGTTTCAAGGCGGCCGGGAAGGTGGAGCCGGTCGGTGAGCTGGTGCCGCCGAAGGGCGCCGCACAGGCCGGCGCCGA
This sequence comes from Streptomyces sp. F001, assembly GCF_004187715.1. Lineage (GTDB taxonomy): Bacteria > Actinomycetota > Actinomycetes > Streptomycetales > Streptomycetaceae > Streptomyces > Streptomyces flavusporus. Next base: position 1,834 of record NZ_QZWF01000004.1, read on the forward strand.
GCCCGGTGCGACCGCTTCCGGCGAGGCGGGCGAGGCCGGTGGCGCGGGTACCTCCGGCGGCGGCTCGGCCAAGCCCGTGGCGAGCGCCAGGACCGAGGGCGGGTCCAGCGGCATCGGGGTCGCGCTCGCGATCACCGGCGGGCTGCTGGTGCTGCTCGCGGGCGGGGTGTTCCTGGTCAATCGCCGCTGGCCGCTGCCGGATCTGGTGCGTCGCCGCCGGTGACCTCGGCCTTCTCGGCCTCCTTGCTCTGCGTCGCCGTCCAGGCGGCGCAGAACAGCACCAGCTTCGACGTGAAGTTGATCCACAGCAGCAGGGCGACGGGGACGCCGAACGCGCCGTACATGCTCTTCGCGGCCACGCCCTGCATATAGCCGCTCAGCAGCAGCTTCAGCAGCTCGAAGCCGATCGCGCCGATCAGCGCGCCCACGATCAGCCGGCGCCGGGACGGTTCGACGCCCGGCAGCAGCGTGAGCACGTACAGCAGGACCAGGAAGGCGGCCAGTACGGCGACGGCGAACGCGGCGATACGCAGCAGAAGGCTGCCCCAGCCGTGCTCCTCCAGGCCCAACTGGCGCGCGATCCAGGTGACGGCGGCCGAGGCGACGGTGGACGCGGCGAGGGTGACCAGCAGCGCGCCGCCGAGACCGATCAGGACACCCGCGTCCTTGGCCTTGACCAGAACGGGGTTCTCCTCACTGTCCGGCAGCTCCCACACCGCCCGCAGACAGTCGCGCATCGAGCCGACCCAGCTGATGCCGATGACCAGCAGCAGGGCACCGGCGATGAGGCCGATGGTGCCGGCGTTGTCGACCAGGGCGCCGATGTTCAGCTGCTTGGAGATGCCGGGGACCTGCTCGGCGATCTTGTCCTGCAGCTCCTGCTGCTGCTCGGCGCTGAGCGTGGCGGCGCCGATCGCGGCACCCACGGTGAGCAGCGGAAACAGCGCGACAAAGCTGGTGAACGTCATCGCCGCGGCCAGCCGCGTCCACTTCACGCGGTCCAGCCGCTCGTACGACCGCCACGCGTGCGTGGCCATCAGACGGGTGGCCACGGGGCCGACGACGGGGAGCTTCTTCAGCCAGTCCATGAACCGACCCTGCCCTTCGTGACGCCCCCATTAATCAGCCATTCCGGGGAGGCAAGGGATGTTTCATAACTCTTGCCGCATACAGGACGCTACGGTCGCCGCAATGTCCGGCCCTCCATAAGGAGCGTGATCGTCGTGAAGGACACCGACGGCCTCCCCCAGTCCCTCCTCGTCCTCGGCGGTACGTCCGAGATCGCGCTGGCCACCGCCCGGCGCCTGATCGCCCGCCGCACCCGCACGGTGTGGCTGGCCGGACGCCCCTCACCCGCCCTCGAACAGGCCGCCGAGGATCTCCGCGCCCTGGGCGCCGACGTGCGCACGGCCGCCTTCGACGCGCTCGACCCCGAGTCCCACGAAACGGTGCTCGGCAAGGTCTTCGCCGAGGGCGGCATCGACATGGTGCTGCTCGCGTTCGGGATGCTCGGCGACCAGGCGCACGACGAGCGCGAGCCGGTGAGCGCCGTGCGCGTCGCGCAGACCAACTACACGGGAGCCGTGTCGGCGGGCCTGGTCTGCGCCCGTGCGTTGCAGGCCCAGGGCCACGGCTCGCTCGTCGTGCTGTCCTCGGTGGCCGGCGAGCGCGCCCGTCGCGCCGACTTCATCTACGGTTCCAGCAAGGCCGGCCTGGACGCCTTCGCCCAGGGCCTGGGCGACGCGCTGTACGGCACGGGCGTGCACGTGATGGTCGTACGCCCCGGGGCCGTACGGCCGAGGACCGCCGGACCGGCTCAGGCCCCGTTCACGACCACCCCGGAGGCGGTCGCGACGGCGATCGAGCTGGGTCTGCGCCGACGCTCGGAGACGGTGTGGGTACCGGGGGCGCTGCGCCTGCTCATGTCGGCGCTGAGGCACACCCCGCGCGCGGTGTTCCGGCGACTGCCGATCTAGAGCGGTCGGTATGTATCGGCCGGCTTTCACCGACTCGGAATGGTGCCCCGCTCCACAGGCCCCGCCTGCGGCGGCACGACCGCGCTCCCGAAGGTGAACTCGCGCAGCTTGCGCCACACCCCGTCGGGGCCCTGCTCGTAGAGGGCGAAGCCGACGCAGGCCCACTCCGCCCGGTAGTCGGCAAGCTCCTCGTAGGCGCGGTCCATGGCCTCGTCGTCGATGCCGTGGGCCACGGTGACATGCGGGTGATAGGGGAACTGCAGGTCTCGCGCCAACGGCCCCGATGTGTCACGCACCCGCTTCTGCAGCCGGGCGCAGGCCTCGGCACCGTCGACCACCTGCACGAACACGACCGGCGAGAGGGGCCGGAAGGTGCCGGTGCCGGACAGCCGCATCGCGAAGGGGCGCCCGGCGGCCGCGACCTCCGCGAGGTGCGCCTGGATCGCGGGCAGCTCCGAGGCCTCGACCTCCGTCGGTGGCAGCAGGGTGACGTGCGTGGGGATGCCGTGAGCCGCGGCGTCGCCGAAGCCCGCGCGCCGCTGCTGGAGCAGGCTGCCGTGCGGCTCCGGGACCGCGATCGACACACCGATCGTTACGGTCCCCACGTCTTCTCCTGTCGTCGTGTTGGTGCGTCCCGTGCGGGGCGGGTGGCCGCGAGTGCGGCTGCCCGGTTATCGACTGTACGGCCACGGCTGCGCCCTGGGCAGGCGTGGTCATAGTGATGTGCAGCGCTGTGCGGGGCCGCGCACCGAGAGCCGGACCGGGGTCGGATCCTGTCCGGATCCGTGCTCGGCTCGATGCTCGCTGCGGCGCGCGGCCGGTCGCTCGGCTCGGTTGCTCGGCTCAGTGTTTGGCCGGGAGGAAGCCCACCCTGTCGTAGGCCTGCGCCAGCGTCTCCGCGGCGACGGCGCGCGCCTTCTCCGCGCCCTTGGCCAGGACCGAGTCGAGCGTCTCCGGGTCGTCCAGGTACTGGTTGGTCCGCTCCCGGAACGGCGTCACGAACTCGACCATGACGTCGGCGAGGTCGGTCTTGAGCGCACCGTAGCCCTTGCCGGCGTACTTCTCCTCCAGTTCCCCGATTCCGGCTCCGGTGAGGGTGGAGTAGATGGAGAGGAGGTTGCTGACGCCCGGCTTGTTCTCCGGGTCGAAGCGGATCACGGTGTCCGTGTCGGTGACGGCGCTCTTGACCTTCTTGGCGGTGGTCCTGGGCTCGTCGAGAAGGTTGACGAGGCCCTTCGGCGTGGACGCCGACTTGCTCATCTTGATCGACGGGTCCTGAAGGTCGTAGATCTTCGCCGTCTCCTTGAGGATGTACGGCTTCGGGACCGTGAAGGTCTCGCCGAAGCGGCCGTTGAAGCGCTCGGCGAGGTCGCGGGTGAGCTCGATGTGCTGGCGCTGGTCCTCGCCGACCGGGACCTCGTTGGCCTGGTAGAGCAGGATGTCCGCGACCTGGAGGACCGGGTAGGTGAACAGGCCGACGGATGCCCGGTCCGCGCCCTGCCTGGCGGACTTGTCCTTGAACTGGGTCATGCGGGACGCCTCGCCGAAGCCGGTGAGGCAGTTCATGATCCAGGCGAGCTGGGCGTGCTCGGGGACATGGCTCTGGACGAAGAGCGTGCAGCGCTCCGGGTCCAGCCCGGCGGCGAGGAGCTGGGCGGCGGCGAGGCGGGTGTTGGCCCGCAGCTCCTTCGGGTCCTGCGGAACCGTGATCGCGTGCAGGTCGACGACCATGTAGAACGCGTCGTGGGTCTCCTGCAGGGCCACCCACTGGCGGACGGCGCCGAGGTAGTTGCCGAGGTGGAACGAGCCTGCGGTGGGCTGGATTCCGGAGAGCACGCGGGGTCGGTCAGAAGCCATGCTCCCCATTCTCTCAGGTCTCGCGGACCGGTCCGGAACTGATGCGAAACAGGTGGGAACCGATTCGGCTTCCGCGGTGTACCAAGAGTGTGAGGACGCGGGAGGGGGGCCGCATCGTCGATGAGGCCGCGGTGATCGCACGCGTACGAGCCGGAGAGCCGGAGGCGTACGCGGAGCTGGTGCGGGCCCATACGGGCATCGCACTGCGGGCGGCCGCGGCGCTCGGGGCGGGTGCGGACGCGGAGGACGTGGTGCAGCAGGCGTTCGTCAAGGCGTACTGCGCGCTGGGCCGGTTCAGGGACGGCGCGGCGTTCAAGCCGTGGCTGCTGTCGATCGTCGCCAATGAGACGAGGAACACAGTGCGGACGGCGGCGCGCCAGCGCACGCTCGCCGGCCGGGAGGCCGCCTTCGTGGAGGCGGAGCCGCTGATACCGGAATCGGCGGACCCTGCGATCGCGACGCTGGAGACGGAGCGCCGCGCGGCACTCCTGGCCGCCCTGGAGCAGCTGAGCGAGGAGCACCGCCTGGTCGTCACCTACCGCTACCTCCTGGAGATGGGCGAGCCAGAGACGGCCCAGGCGCTGGGCTGGCCGCGGGGCACGGTGAAGTCCCGGCTGAACCGCGCGCTGCGCAAGCTGGGCAGACTGCTGCCGGATTTTCAGCCTCGGGAAGGGGGTGATGAGCATGAGTGACGGACGGAAGTCGTACGACGACCGGGGCGGCGAACGGCGCCGGCGCGGGGAGGCTTCCCGGCTGCCTGAGGAGCTGCGGGCCCTGGGGCGTTCGCTGGACGGGGCCGACGGTTCCGAGACGATGGTCGAGCGGGTGCTGGGGCAGATACTGGCCGAGCACGTGCCGGTCCCAGTGGCCGAGCCTCCGGGAGCCGGTGAGCGGCTGCGTGCGGTTCGGCGGTGGACGCGCGTGCGGTGGCGTTCGCTGACCGCGGCCCTGTGCGGTCTGCTGACGGTACTCGTGCTCACGCCTCCGGTGCGGGCCGCGGTCTTCGACTGGTTCAGCTTCGGCGGGGTCGAGGTGCGGTACGACCCGTCGGCGGCGCCTTCTCCCGGCACCGAGGTGCCCGGCTGCGGCCGGTCGGTGTCGCTCGCGCAGGCCGAGCGCCGGGCCGGGTTCGCTCCAGTGGTGCCGGACGCGCTCGGCGCTCCCGAAGCGGTGGCGGTGACGAGCGAGCCACAGGGACGGTTCCTGGTGAGCCTGTGCTGGCGGAAGGACGGGCGCACGATCCGGCTGGACGAGTTCCCGGAGGCCCTGGACTTCACCTTCACCAAGACCGTGCGCGAGCAGCCCGAGTGGCTGTCGCCCGGCCTGGGCGGCACATCGGATCCCGCCCTGTGGTTCCCGCGACCGCATCTGCTGAGTTTCTGGCTGGTGGACGCGGACGGGGATCGCTACACGCGCACGGAGCGGACCGCCGGGCCGACGCTGCTGTGGATGCATGAAGCCGGCGGCGAGGAGGTGACGCTGCGGCTGGAGGGGGTGGCGTCGAAGGCGCGAGCGGTGGAGATCGCGAAGTCGCTGGAGAAGTCCTCCGATTAGCGCGGCCGAGGCGGGAACCCCGGCGGTTCTGGCGGTGTACCAGAAGTGACACGCGGCTCGCGGAAGGGCCGCACCGGACCGGTGGGGGACCACATGGTGAGGATGCATCAACTGATCGCAATGGCAGGGGCGTTGGCCGCGGCACTGGCCCTGACCCTTTTGGGGGCGCAGCCCGCGTCCGCCGGTGGACCGACGAGCGTGTACCTGGCGTCGCCCACCAGTGAGCGGGTCACGGGGCTGTACTACACGGACGCGAAGTACAGCCGACTGGAGAAGCTGCTCGGCCAGCCGGGCAGCGCGATGGACGACGCCGAGTCTCAGCCGCCGACGCTGGGCGACGGCTCGGGCGAGCACATCAACATCACCTGGATGGTCCACGATGTGTCGCCCTGGCGGCAGGACGCGGTGGTCGCGGGTGCCGCCACCGAGGACATATGGATCCTCACGGCGATCGGCTACCCGCCCGACGAGAACGGCAAGTGGCACAAGCCGCAGGAGCCTGCTCAGCTCCGCGCGCTGCTCACGGAGCTGGGCGTGCTCGGCAAGGCTCCGGACCAGGGATCCACCGGCGTCGCCCCGGCGCCGCCGGGGCAGTCGGACGAGGCCGCGGCGGGCACGGCGGACAAGACCGATGAGATCGACGAGGCAGCGCAGTCAGACAAGGCGGTGACCGCGACACGGACGACCGCTGCAGGCCCGGCCGACGCCACCGACTGGTGGTGGTCGCTCCCGGGCGCGGCGGCGGGAGCCGTGCTGGCCCTGGTGCTGCGGCCGTTCGCGACGCGGCTGCCACTGCCGCTGGAGCGCCTGCGGCGGGAGCCGGGGCCGCGGCAGGAACTGCACGACGTGTGAGATCGGGAGAGGGACGTGCGTGAAACCGGGAGGGGGACGTGCGTGAGATCCGGGGGGCACGGACGCGAGATCGGGAGGGGGAATGGACGTGAGATCAGAGGGGGACGGATGGCACACCGTGGGAGACGCGCGACGGTACGGCTCGCAGTGCTCGTATCAGTGTCGGTGGCTGGCCCTGTGGGGAGGGCCGGCCACCGTGGCGGCCGCGCCGGGGCCGGGCGGGGACATCCCCGATCTGGCGGTGGTCATTGCGGGCGGCAGCGGCCGGACGACGGCGTTGCGTTCCGGCGAGCCGGAGTTCGCCCGCCTCTGGCAGCTGCTGGAACCCGCCTTCGCCGGGACCGAGCGGGTGTCGGACGGCTGGGCCGAGGGCCGGTATCCGCCGGTGCGGATCACCGTGATCTGGGGGCTGACGGGGGTCGGAGGCTGGCCGCAGTCGAACCGGCCGCCGGGCGGTGACGTGGCCGTCCAACGGCAGGATCAGCTGTTCGTGACCGAGGACGGCACGCCGTGGGTGCGCTCGGATCCATCGCCGGATGTGGAGGACGACGACATCCGCTGGCACCGGGCACCGCGCTCGGTGTTCGAGCAGCTGGACGGGGCGAGACTGCTCGGCGGCCAGGACGGGACCGGGGCGGCGGGGCCCGGCGCGAGGGCGGGCAGGGCGTCCGGCGCCTGGTGGGCAATACCCGGGCTGGCCGTGGGGCTGGCCCTCGGAGCGGGCGGCACGCTGCTGATACGCCGCGCGGCGGCCCGGCCGATGGCCGGACCGCCGCGGGCGGAACCACGCCAGGAGCTGATCGATCTCTGAGCGCCCGCGGATCTGTGAGCGGTCTGTGAGCGCCGACCGATCCGTGAGCTCCGTCGGAAGCGTCAGCCGAGGTCGACCTCCGGGTAGAGCGGGAAACCGGCCACGAGGTCGGTGGCCCGGTGGGAGATCTCGTCCGCGATCTTCGGGTCGAGGATGTGCTGGGCCTTGGAGGGCGTGCCCTTGGCGGTGGTGCCGGGCTCGGTGGAGGTGAGGACACGGTCGATGAGGCCGGCGACCTCGTCCATCTCGGCGGTGCCCAGGCCACGGGTGGTCAGGGCGGGGGTGCCGATGCGGATGCCGGAGGTGTACCAGGCCCCGTTGGGGTCGGCCGGGATGGCGTTGCGGTTGGTGACGATGCCGGACTCGAGAAGCGCGGCCTCGGCCTGGCGGCCGGTCAGTCCGTAGGAGGAGGCGACGTCGATCAGGTTGAGGTGGTTGTCCGTGCCGCCGGTCACCAGGGTCGCGCCCCGGCGCATCAGACCCTCGGCGAGGGCGCGGGAGTTGTCGACGATGCGCTGGGCGTAGTCACGGAAGGAAGGCTGACGTGCCTCGGCGAGAGCGACGGCCTTGGCGGCCATGACGTGCGGGAGCGGGCCGCCGAGGACCATCGGGCAGCCGCGGTCGACCTGGTCCTTGAGGGAGTCGTCGCACAGGACCATGCCGCCGCGCGGGCCGCGCAGCGACTTGTGGGTGGTGGTGGTGACGATCTGGGCGTGCGGAACCGGGTCGAAGTCGCCGGTCAGCACCTTGCCGGCCACCAGACCCGCGAAGTGCGCCATGTCGACCATCAGGGTCGCCCCTACCTCGTCGGCGATCTCCCGCATGATCCGGAAGTTCACCAGACGAGGGTAGGCGGAGTAGCCGGCGACGATGATCAGCGGCTTGAACTCGCGGGCGGAGGCACGCAGGGCCTCGTAGTCGAGGAGGCCGGTGGCGGGGTCGGTGCCGTAGGAACGCTGCTCGAACATCTTGCCGGAGATGTTCGGGCGGAAGCCGTGGGTGAGGTGACCGCCGGCGTCCAGGGACATGCCGAGCATGCGCTGGTTGCCGAAGGCCTGGCGCAGCTCGGCCCAGTCGGCCTCGGAGAGGTCGTTGACCTGGCGGGCACCGGTCTTCTCCAGGAAGGGGGCCTCGACACGCTGGGCGAGGACGGCCCAGAAGGCGACGAGGTTGGCGTCGATGCCGGAGTGCGGCTGGACGTAGGCGTGGCGGGCGCCGAAGAGCTCCTTGGCGTGCTCGGCGGCCAGGGACTCGACGGTGTCGACGTTGCGGCAGCCGGCGTAGAAGCGGCGGCCGATGGTGCCCTCGGCGTACTTGTCGCTGAACCAGTTGCCCATCGCGAGGAGGGTGGCCGGGGAGGCGTAGTTCTCGGACGCGATCAGCTTGAGCATCTCGCGCTGGTCGTGGACTTCCTGGCCGATGGCGTCGGCGACGCGCGGCTCGACGGCGCGGATCACATCGAGGGCGGAGCGGAAGGCGGTGGATTCAGTGGAGAGGGGCTGCTTCTCTGGCATGTCGGCCTCCGGGCGGCGTGGCTTTCAGCGTTCGCGGTTCACGGTTCGGCCCAGGCGCACGGCACTCGCTCGTCAGGCCGTCTCAAGGCCCTCGGGGGCCGCTCCCCGATGGTCGGTCCCATCCCAGCGCGCCAGTCACGGCCCGCGAGTCAGCCTACCGGGCGCGCCGGACGATCAAGTTCCCGAGTCCACCATGCGAGCGAGGATAGGAAGGGGGCATCCTCATGTTCGGGAGTTGCCGTGACCGCTACGGAAAGCCTTATCGCCGCCGCCGAAGCCCACAGTGCGCACACCTACCACCCGCTGCCGGTGGTTGTCGCCAGCGCCGACGGGGCGTGGATGACGGACGTGGAGGGCCGACGCTATCTGGATCTGCTGGCCGGTTACTCGGCGCTCAACTTCGGGCACGGCAACCGGCGGCTGATCGAGGCGGCGAAGGCACAGTTGGAGCGGGTGACGCTGACGTCGCGCGCCTTCCATCACGACCGGTTCGCGGCGTTCTGCGCGGAGCTGGCGGAACTGTGCGGGATGGAGATGGTGCTGCCGGTGAACACGGGCGCGGAGGCGGTGGAGTCCGCGGTGAAGACGGCCCGGAAGTGGGGGTACCGGGTCAAGGGCGTGCCCGCGGAGATGGCGAAGATCGTGGTCGCCGGAGGCAACTTCCACGGCCGGACAACGACGATCATCAGCTTCTCCACCGACCCGGAGGCCCGGGCGGACTTCGGACCGTACACGCCGGGCTTCGCGATCGTGCCGTACGGGGATCTGACGGCGATGCGGGAGGTGATGACCGAGAACACGGTCGCGGTGCTGCTCGAGCCGATCCAGGGCGAGTCGGGGGTGATCGTGCCGCCGCCGGGTTATCTGCCGGCGGTGCGGGAGCTGACCCGGGAGCGGAACGTGCTGTTCATCGCCGACGAGATCCAGTCGGGCCTGGGGCGTACGGGGCGGACGTTCGCGTGCGAGCACGAGGGAGTCGTGCCGGACGCCTATGTGCTGGGGAAGGCGCTGGGCGGCGGGATCGTGCCGGTGTCGGCGGTGGTGTCGTCGGCGGAGGTGCTCGGGGTGTTCCGGCCCGGGGAGCACGGGTCGACGTTCGGCGGGAACCCGCTGGCCTGTGCGGTGGCGCTGGAGGTGATCGCGATGCTGCGGTCGGGCGAGTACCAGGCGCGAGCGGCGGAACTCGGCGAGCATCTGCACCGGGAGCTGGCGGCGCTGGCCGGGACCGGGCGGGTGTCGCAGGTGCGCGGGCGCGGGCTGTGGGCGGGTGTGGACATCCACCCGAGGTACGGCACCGGGCGGGAAGTGTCCGAGAAGCTGATGGACCGGGGCGTGCTGGTGAAGGACACCCACGGTTCCACCATCCGGATCGCGCCACCGCTGGTCATCGGGAAGGAGGACCTGGACTGGGGGCTGGCCCAACTCCGCGGTGTGCTGGGCCTGTAGGGCTCGTCCTAGAGGATGACGTGCGGCAGGAAGCGGGCGTACTCGTCCGTGATCAGGCCGGAGGACTCGCGGATGCCGAGGCCGGCCGACTCGTCCTCGACGACCCAGGCGCCGAGAACGACGCGATTGCCGTCGAAGTCGGGCAGGGGGGCCAACTCCTGGTAGCAGCACTGCTCTTCGCGCACGACCGGGTCCGCGCCCGGCTGGTGGACCGTCACTCCGGCGCCCTCGCGGCCGAGCAGGGGCTTGGCGACGTAGCCGCTGGTCGTGGCCAGTTCGCGGGGGCCGTCGAGGTAGGCGGGGAGGAGGTTGGGGTGGTCCGGGTAGAGCTCCCAGAGGATGGCCAGCAGGGCCTTGTTGCTCAGCAGCATCTTCCAGGCCGGCTCGATCCACAGGGTGGTGCCGGTGCCGCCGCCGTTGTCGAGGGTGTCGAGGACGTGGTCGGCGAAGCGGTCGGTGGTGAGCCATTCCCAGGGGTAGAGCTTGAAGCAGCTGCGGATGAAGCGGAGCTTGGTGTCCACGAAGCGGCCGGAGAGGCGGTCCCAGCCGATCTCCTCCATGGAGATCCAGTCGGTGTCGAGGCCCGCCTGTTCGGCGGTCTCCTTCAGATAGGCGACGGTCATGAGGTCCTCGCCGAGTTCGTCGGCCGAGGAGTACGCGAAGTACAGGGGGCTGCCCGGCGGGAGGAGGGCGGCCTGTTTCTTCCAGGCGTCCATCAGGCGTTCGTGCAGGGAGTTCCACTGATCGGCGCCCGGGAAGCGCTCCTCCATCCAGAACCACTGGGGCGACGCGGCCTCGACGAGGGAGGTGGGGGTGTCGGCGTTGTACTCCAGGAGTTTCACCGGGCCCGTGCCGTCGTGACGGAGGTCGAACCGGCCGTAGACGGAGGGGAGTTCGGCGCGGCGGTGCCAGGCCTCGGCGACGGCCCGGGCGATGCGCGGGTCGGTGATGCCGAGGTCGGTGAAGCGGTCGGCGGTGACGATGTGCTCGGCGGCGGCGAGGCACATGCGGTGCAGTTCCTCGACCACGTCCTCCAGCGCCTCCACCTCCGCGAGGGAGAAGACGTAGTACGCGCTCTCGTCCCAGTAGGGGCGCAGGGAGTTGTCGGGATAGCGGGTGAGCGGGTAGATGAGCCCCTGTTCCTCGACGGTCTGCTGCCAGCCGGGGCGGGGCTCGATGGTGCGGCGTTCCACGAAGCGGCTTCCTTGCGTGTCCGTCGGATCCTGTGCGGTTCCGCCGGCTCAGCCGCCGCCGCTGCCGGAGCCGCCCGAGCAGCCGAAGCCGCCGCGGTCGACGGCCTCGCTGCGGCTGAAGGTGCCGTAGTCGGCGTAGCCGCCGCTGACGTCGGCGTCGTAGTACCAGGCGGCGTTGACACCCTTGGCCGTGCCGGTGCCGGTCTTCTTGCGGCTCTTGCCGTAGGAGGAGCCGGACGAGCCTGACTTGCAGTTCTTGTCGGCGATGATCTTGTAGCCGTTGATGTAGTCGTAGCTGTCCTTGTCCACGCAGCGGCGGTCCGGCTCGGACCCGCACGACGTGAGGGCCGCCGCGAGGACACCCATGCCTCCGAGCACCACCGTGCTCGACCTCAGCCGTCGCCGTGACTCTGCCATCTCCGTGTCTCCCCGTTGTGCGCTGCTTCGGACGGTGCGCCTGTCGCTGATCACCGGCTTACGAGCGGACAGCCTAGAGATCCGGTGAGAGCGCACACGCAGGAGCCCCCACCCGCGGCCACTCCCCTCCTGTTGTTTTGCGTCCTTTGCGATGGCGTGCGCCCTTGACGCGATGGCCCGCCGATACCGCGACGGGGCCGCCCCTGCCGCCGGTCGGCCTCGACCGAGGGGCGCGAATCAACCCCTTTTCACCTCCACTTTCCCTGTCCAACCGAATAGCGATCGCAGATCTTTTCCAGTCCTTTACAAGTGATTCTCTGGCGTCAAGGCGGCCGAAAAGATCACAAAGGGTCGCATTCTGAACAGCAGAAAAAATCGTTGAAGCTTGAACGCAGAGAGACCGCTTTCCGTATTCGAAGGCGTGACCAGTAATTCCGTCACTGTCACCGTGGCCTATCACGTGACGCTGGGCCGCGAGGCCGACTTCCATACCTGGGGGTGGGACATGCTGAGCGCAAATGCCCGGCAGCCGGGGTTTCTGGGGGTGGGGTACTTGCCGACGGAGAGGCGCAGTGGCATGTCGTCTATCGCTTCGCCAGCGAGGGAGCGGCCCTGGCATGGGAGAACTCCTCCGCCCGGACGCAGTGGGACGCCTGGGCGGAGGGCCTCGCCCGGGAGACGGAACGCAGGAGGGTGCGGGGCTCCAAGGCATGGTTCGAGAGCCAGACCCTCACCCCTGCCCCGCCGGCTCCGCCGTCGAAATGGAAGCTGTGGTTCGTGAATATGAGCGCGGTGTTCCCGCCGGTGCTCCTGTTCAATCTGCTCGTGCTTCCCTATCTCGGCGACCTCAATCCGCTGATTCGCACGCTGCTGTTGTGCCTATGCGTGACGGCCCTGGTCACCTGGATTCTCATGCCGCGCCTCCAGCGTTTCTTCAGGAAATGGCTGTATCCACCGATCCAGGCGCTCCGCGGACGGCACAAACGACGGACCGCGTAGGCCCGAGAACGATCCGAGGGAGGTGAGCGGGTGAAGACCCTGCTCATCGACAATTACGACTCGTACACGTACAACCTGTTCCAGTTGATCGCCGAGGTCAATGGCGAGGAGCCGGTGGTGATCCGCAATGACGCCCCCGCCGGGGACATTCCGGAGCTGCGGAAGTTCGACAACGTGGTGGTGTCACCGGGCCCCGGTCACCCGGCGAAGACGCGTGACTTCGGCATCGGCACCAGGCTGTTCGCCGCCTCCCCGGTTCCCGTGCTCGGCGTCTGCCTGGACCACCAGGGCATCGCGCTCGGGGAGCAGGGCAGCGTCGTCTCCGCCCCGGAGCCCCGGCACGGGCATCTGTCCACGATCCGGCACGACGAACGCGACCTGTTCCAGGGGGTACCGCAGAACTTCACCGCCGTCCGCTACCACTCACTGGCCGTGCGCGAGCCGCTGCCCGAGACGCTCGAGGCCACCGCCTGGGCGGAGGACGGCGTCCTGATGGGGCTGCGGCACCGCAGCCGGCCCCTGTGGGGCGTGCAGTTCCACCCGGAGTCCGTGCTCACCGAGTACGGGCACCGCATGCTCGTCAACTTCCGGAACCTCACGGCCGAGCGGGCCCGCAAGCTCCGTACGAAGAACACGGCGGTCCCGGCGCCGGACGCGTCCCTGCCACGCCCTTCGCTCCACCCACCCGCCACGGCGGACTCCGGCCCCGAGGCCCACACGGACGCTCCCGGCTCCATGGCCCACTCGGGCACTCCCAGCCCCGGCCCCACGGCCCCGCGGCCCTCTCCCGCCCAGCAGTCACCCCGTCCGCCCTGCCCATCCCCCGCCCCCGTCGAGCCGCCCGTCCCGCCTACCGTCTGCACACCCGGCGCATCGACACCGCGGTCGACGCAGAGGCCGCCTTCACGCGGATGTTCGCCGCCTCGCGGCGGGCGTTCTGGCTGGACAGTTCCCTCGTCGAGTCCGGACGGTCGCGGTTCTCGTTCTTCGGTGACGACAGCGGGCCGCTCGCCGAGTTCGTGCACTACGACGTCACCACCGGCCGCTGCGAGATCGAGCGGGACGGGCGGCCGACGCGCAGGGGGGCGGCGAGCGTGTTCGACTACCTCAAGCGACAACTGGCCAACCGTCACGTGGACGCCACCGGCCTGCCCTTCGACTTCACCGGCGGCTATGTCGGCTACTTCGGCTACGAGATGAAGGCCGACTGCGGCTCACCCAACCGCCACGGCGCCGAAACCCCGGACGCCTGCTGGCTGTTCGCCGACCGGATCGTCGTGGTGGACCACCAGGAGGGCCACACCTACGCCGTCTGTCTGGCGGAGGACACCCCGCAGGCCGCGCGGGAGACCGCCGACTGGCTGGAGAGCGCGCTGGCCCGGCTCACCTGCGTGACGACGGAGCAGGCCGCCCCGCCCGGGCCGGCCGAGGCGGACCCGGCCGCCGCCGAGCCGTGGCTGGTGCGCGACCGGGCGACGTATCTCGCGGACATCGAGGCGTGTCAGCGGGAGTTGCGGGCGGGCACCAGTTACGAGATCTGCCTGACGAACGCCGCCCCGTTGCCCGCCCCGCCCGACGCGTACGCCTTCTACCGGGTGCTGCGCCGCGTCAACCCGGCGCCGTACTCGGCGTTCCTGAGGTCCGGGGACCTCGATGTGGCGGGCTCCTCCCCCGAACGGTTCCTGCGGATCGGGCGGGACGGTGTCGCCGAGGCCAGGCCCATCAAGGGCACCGCGCCCCGCGGCGCCGGGCCGGAGGAGGACGCCCGGCTCCGGGACGCGCTGGCGGCGGACGCCAAGACGCGCGCCGAGAACCTGATGATCGTCGACCTGCTCCGCAACGACCTGGGCCGGGTCTGCCGGACCGGGACGGTGCGCGTGCCCCGGCTCATGGCCACCGAGACGTACGCGACCGTGCACCAGCTCGTCTCCACCGTGGAGGGCCGACTGCGGGAGGGCACGGACGCGGTGGACTGCGTCCGTGCCTGCTTCCCCGGCGGGTCGATGACCGGCGCGCCGAACGGGTCCTGTGGGTGTCGACGTACCGGTTCCTGCGCAAGGTCGCGGCCTCGTTCACCGATCCGCACCACCGTGTGCTGCTGGCCGGCGAGGCGGCGCACCTGTTCCCGCCGTTCGGCGCGCGGGGCATGAACAGCGGGATCGCGGACGCGGCGGCCCTGTTCAACAGTGCCGCCGCCGGGGCCGCGCTGGACCACCTGCGGCCGCGGCGCCGGGCCGTACGGGTCAAGCAGCGCGCGGCGGCGGCCCTGGCGCCCGTGCTGCCGTGGTGCGAGTCCTGGCTGGAGCACGCGCCGTACGGGCCCCGGCACGGGGCGTCGGCTGTCGCGGGCGGCACGTACTGAGGAGGAGCTGTTGGTGACACGACCGGCGGTTGCGGAAGGCGTGCTGACGTGGACGCACGCCCGTGGCCTGGCCCCGGGGGCGGGGACCGGCGGGCGGCTGCTCGTCGCGGACTCCTGGCTGCTGCGCGAGGGCCGGGTGCGGGGGTACGGCCGGCACCGGGAGCGGTTTCTGCGGGCCTGCGCCGAGAGCGACGGGCCGGGGCCGCGCCGGCTCGTCGAGTTCTGGCAGGACGTGACCGCCGCGCTGCCGCGCACGGGGACGTGGTTCCCCCGGGTGGAACTCGCGGCGGGCTCGGGTGACCTGCGGCTGCTGCTGCGGCACGCCCCGCCTCTCGCCGCCGAGGTGCGTCTGTGGGCCACGGGGCAGCCCGACCCGCGCGCCTTCCCCCGCCGCAAGGGGCCGGACCTTCAGACGCTGGCCCGGGTGCGCCGCCGGGCCTCCGGCGAGGGCGCGGACGAGGCGGTCCTGACCACGCCCTCCGGGGTGGTGCTGGAGGCCGCCACCGCCAGCGTGCTGTGGTGGGAGGACGACACCCTGTGCCTGCCCCCGCCCCGGCTGCCCGTCCTGCCCGGAGTGACCGCCGGGCTCGTCCAGGAGCGGGCCCTGCGGTCCGGGATCCGTATCGCGCACCGCGAGCGGACGGTGGCCGAGCTGGACGGCCGCGAGGTGTGGCTGGTCAACGCGCTGCACGGGATCCGGCCCGTGACCGGCTGGGCGGGAGTGCCGATGCGGGCGGCACCGGCGAGGAGGGCCGGGGAATGGCGGACGTGGCTGGACGACCTCATGGATCCGCTGCCGGCGGTGTGAATTCTTCGGAACACATTCAGCGCCCCGACAGTGATTCCGCCGGGCCCTGTTTTTTCGAGTTTTTCGAGCGGGCCCGGCGGAATCACTGCTGCATAAAACAGCGCGCTATTCTCGCGGCGCGGGCTGATAAGCGCCCGGCACCATACGCGTCGCGACGGCGATCCGGTTGTACGCGTTGATGACGGTGGCCGCCCAGATCAGCGCCGCGATCTGGTCCTCGTCGAAGGCCTCGGCGGCCTCGGCGTAGACCTCGTCCGGGACGTGACCGTCGTGGACGAGCGTCACAGCCTCGGTCAACGCCAGTGCGGCGCGCTCGCGTTCGGTGAAGAAGGGGGTCTCCCGCCAGGCGTTCAGGGCGTAGATCCGCTGCTCGGTCTCGCCCTGGGCACGGGCGTCCTTGGTGTGCATGTCGAGGCAGAAGGCGCAGCCGTTGATCTGCGAGGCGCGGATCCTGACCAGTTCCAGGATTTCCGGTTCGACCTTCGCGTCCTGCGCCACGGAAACGGCGGCTGCATGCAGGGAGCCCATCGCCGCGGAGACGTCCGGGGTGTTTTTCTTCAGGGCCACGCGCGTTATGGAATCGCTTTTGCTCATGGGCCGACTCTATCCGCGGAACGGGATTCCGGAGCAGAAAACAGCCCGATCAACGGAAAACGGCCCGCCGACGGAAAACCGTCCGGCTATCCGGGCAGCGCCAGGCACAAGGCGTCCAGCGCGCCCGACCAGGCGTGATCCGGCGGCGTGGCGTACCCCACCACCAGGCCGTCCACCGGCTCGGTGGCCGCGTCCGGGTGCCGGTAGCGGGTGAGGCCGTGCACCGCGAGCCCCTGCCAGGCGGCCGCCCGGACAACCGACTGCTCGGTGCCGGGCGGCAGACGCAGCACGGCGTGCAGACCGGCCGCGATGCCGGTGGCGCGCACCTGGGGGGCACGGGCGGCGAGCGCCGCGACCAGGGCGTCCCGGCGGCGCCGGTACCGCAGGCGGGCCGACCGTACCTGACGGTCGTAGGCGCCGGAGTTGATGAACTCGGCCAGGGTCAGCTGGTCCGTCACCCCGCACGTGTCGACGCCGCCCTTCGCCGCCGTGGCCTCCCCCACCAGGCCGGACGGCAGCACCATCCAGGCCAGCCGCAGGCCGGGGGCGAGGGACTTGCTGGCGGTGCCGAGGTAGACGACACGGTCGGGGTCCAGACCCTGCAGGGCGCCCACGGGCTGGCGGTCGTAGCGGAACTCGCCGTCGTAGTCGTCCTCCAGCACCAGGCCACCGGTACGCCGCGCCCAGTCCACGACAGCCGCCCGCCGGTCACGGTGCAGGGGCACGCCCATGGGGAACTGGTGGGCGGGCGTGAGCAGCACGGCACCGGCATCCGCCGGCTCCCCGTCGGTCAGCCTCCCCGGATCCGTCCCCCGTTCGTCGAAAGGCAGGGGTGTCGTGTGCAGGCCCGCCCTGGTCAGCAGTGTCCAGTGCGTGTCGAGGCCGTACGACTCGACGGCGACGGTGCGGACGCCGCGTGCCCGCAAGGCCGTGGCGAGCAGCTTCAGGCCATGGGCGAAACCGGCGCACACCACGATCCGTTCGGGGTCGGCACGCACGCCCCGGGCCCGGGCGAGGTAACGGGCGAGCGCGACGCGCAGTTCGGGGCGGCCGCGCGGGTCGCCGTAGCCGAGGGCGTCGTACGGGGCCGCGGTCAGGGCGCGGCGGGCGGCCTTGAGCCACTCCGTGCGCGGGAAGGAGGCGAGGTCGGGGAGGCCGGGGAGCAGGTCGTAGGCGGGACGGACGGGTTCGCGGGGACGGCCTGCCGAACCGGCCGGCAGCACGACCGTGCGGTCGGCGACCCGCGTGCCCGAGCCCTGCCGGGCGGTGAGCCAGCCCTCGGCGACCAGGTCGGCGTAGGCGTCGGCGACCGTGTTGCGGGCGATGCCCAGGTCGGCGGCGAGCGTACGGGAGGACGGCAACCGGGTGCCGGGGGCCAGCCGGCCGGAGCGGACCGCCTCGCGCAGGGCCTCGGTCAGGCCGCGGCGCAGCCCCGGACCGGCCGGGTCCAGATGCAGGTCGACGCCCAAAGTGGCCCAAGGTTTCGCCATGGAAGTGGACCATACTCCTGGGCTGCTTCACTCCTAAGGTCGAGGGCATGACGACGAACGACACTGAGACGACCGTGGAGTACGCCCCCGAGCCGACCCCGCGCCTGGACTGGGCCCGGCACGCCCCCGACGTCTTCAAGGCCATGCTCCGGCTCGACACGGCGGCCCAGCAGGGCCTGGATGCGAAGCTGCGCGAACTGGTGAAGATCCGCGCCTCCCAGATCAACCACTGCGCCTTCTGCCTCGACATGCACACCAAGGACGCCCTCGCGGCGGGCGAGAGCGTCGAGCGGATCGTGCAGCTCAGCGCCTGGGACGAGTCGCCGCACTTCTACACCGAGAAGGAGCTCGCGGCACTGGAGCTGACGGAGGCCGTGACCGTGCTGACGGACGGCTTCGTACCGGACGAGGTGTACGAGCGGGCCGCCAGGCACTTCGAGGAGACCGAGCTGGTGCGGTTGATCGCCGCGATCACGGTGATCAACGCGTGGAACCGGTTCGGGGTGACCTGCCGCCGGACGCCGGGGCACTACCAGCCGGGGCAGCACTCGTGACGACCCGCAGCCAGGTCCTCGACAGGACGGTCGCCCAGGCCATGTCCGGCCTCAGCGCCACCGCGAAGAAGGGCCTCGGCGACCCCGCGCTCGCCGAACTCGTGATGATCCGGGCCTCGCAGCTCAACCACTGCGCCTTCTGCCTCGGCATGCACCTCTCACTCGCCCGGAAACACGGGGTGAGCGAGCTGCAGCTCGACCTGCTGAGCGCCTGGGAGGAGGCCGAGGACGTCTTCGACGAACGGGAACGGGCCGCGCTCGCGCTGACGGAGGCCGTGACCGTCCTGACGGACGGCTTCGTACCGGACGAGGTGTACGAGCGGGCCGCCAGGCACTTCGACGACGTCCGGCTGGCCCACCTCATCGGACTCGTCGTCGCCATCAACAACTGGAACCGGGTGATGGTCAGCCGCCGGATTCCGCCGGGGGGTTACACGCCGTGAGCAAGGCCGAGACGTTCCGCAGACTGCATCGGGGCCGCCCGCCCGGCTCTTCGTCAACGCGCGCGTCGACACGTTCAGCTGCGGGGTGGCCGATCCCGAACGGGCCGTCGAGCGGGCCGCGTTGTAGGTCGCCGCGGGCGCCGACCGCGTATCCGATCGGCGCCCCGCCGGACGTCCTGCCGCTGCTGCGGGCGGGCATCCAGGGGCCGGTCGATGCCGGCGCGAAGGCCGGCGCGAAGGCCGGCGCGAAGGCCGGCGAGGGCCCCTCCCCCGCCGCGCTCGGCGAACTCGGGGCCACTCGCGTCGCCTTCGGGCCCGGACTCCAGCGCAGGACCGCCCAGGCCCGGCGGGACATCGCGGCCGGCCTCACGAAGTGAGCGTCAGGACAGCCACGCCTTCCACGTCGTCCTGTGGCTGTCCACCCACTTCTTCGCCGCCTCCTCCGGCGACAACTTCTGCTCGGCGATCATCAGGGAGACCTCGTTCTGGTCCTCGGTCGTCCACTGGAACTTCCTCAGGAAGGCCGCCGCCTTGCCGCCCTGCTCGGCGAAGTCCGTGTTGAGGTACTTCTGCAGCGGCGTGTGCGGATAGGCGCAGGCGACCTTCGCCGGGTCCGCGTCGCAGCCCTCCTGGTACGCGGGGAGCTTCACCTCGGTCATGGGGACCTTCTTGAAGAGCCACTGCGGGGAGTACCAGTACGTCAGGAAGGGTTTCTTCTCCTTGGCGAACTGCTTGATCTGGGTGATCTGCGCGGCCTCCGAACCGGCGAAGACGACCTGGTAGTCCAGCTTCAGGTTCTTCACCAGCGCCTTGTCGTTGGTGACGTAGGAGGGGGAGCCGTCCATCAACTGGCCCTTGCCGCCGCTCTCCGGGGTGCGGAACCGGTCGGCGTACTTGTTGAGGTTCTTCCAGTTGGTGACGTCGGGGTGCTGCTCGGCGAAGTACGTGGGGACATACCAGCCGATGTGCCCGGTGACCCCGAGGTCGCCGCCCCGAGTGATCGTCTTCTTGTCGTCGACGTACCGCTGCTCCTGCTCGGGGTGGCCCCAGTCCTCCAGGATCGCGTCGACGCGGCCCTGACTGAGGGCGTCCCAGGCGGGGACCTCGTCGACCTGGACGGTGTCGACGCGGTAGCCGAGTTCGTGTTCGAGCAGGTACTGGGCGACGGCGACGTTCGCCTGCGCGCCGACCCACGACTGCACGGACAGGGTCACGGTCTTGGCGCCCTGCGCGTTCGCGAAGGGGGAGGCCTGCTGGGTCATGTCGGCGGCGCCGCAGCCGGTGGTCAGCACCAGCAGGGCAAGAGCGCCCGCCGTCATCATCCGCTTGCGACGCATCTCAGGCTCCCTTCTTCGCACGGCGACCGGTCGGCTGTGTCACCCGGTCGAGCATCAGGCCGAGGCAGACGATCGCGGCACCGGCCACCAGCCCGGTCGCCAGGTCGCCCTGCGCAAGGCCGAAGACGACGTCGTAGCCGAGCGCCCCGGCGCCGACCAGGCCGCCGATGATGACCACGGCCAGGACCAGCACCACGCCCTGGTTGAGCGCCAGCAGCAACGCCGGCCGGGCGAGCGGAAGCTGGACCTGGCGCAGCTGCTGTCCACTGGTCGCGCCGAGCGAGCGGGCCGACTCCATGGCCGCGGGGTCGACCTGGCGCAGGCCCTGCGCGGTGATACGGACGACGGCCGGGAGCGCGTAGACGACGGCCGCGGCGACGGCGGGGGCACGGCCCACACCGAACAGTGCGACGACCGGGATCAGGTACACGAACTGCGGCATCGTCTGGAACACGTCCAGGACAGGCCTCAGCAGCCGCTCGAAGCGGTCGCTGCGGGCCGCCGCGATGCCGGTCGCGAAGCCCAGGACGAGGGTGACGGCGACCGCCGCCAGCACCTGGGAGAGCGTGTCCAGCGCCGGCTCCCACACGCCGAGCACGCCGATCGCGGCCATGGCGAGGACGGCGGTGAGCGCGGTGCGCCAGGTGCCGATCAGCCAGGCGAGGGCGGCCACCACGAGCAGCACCGACCACCAGGGCAGCCACTGCAGACCGTCGCGCACCGGGTCCAGGACCCAGGTGGTGAAGTGGCCCGCCCAGTCGGCGGTGCCGCCGACGACCGGCACGCCCGAGTACAGGTGGGCGGTCATCCAGTCGACGGCCCGGTTCACCGGCTCGGCGATGTTCAGGGTCCAGGAGCCGGGCCAGTCGGTACGGCCCAGCAGGCGGCCGGCGACCGCCACAGCCAGGGCCGCAGCCAGGGCGTACGGCCATCCCGCGCGGGGGTGTTCCGTGCCGCCGTTCCCGGCCGCCGCCGTCACGCGGTCCAGCACGACCGCGAGGAGCACGATCGGGATGCCCGCGGCCAGCGCCGCGCCCACGTCCACCGAGGCCAGTGCCTGGTAGACGCGGTCACCGAGGCCGCCCGCGCCGATCACCGAGGCGATGACGGCCATGGACAGCGCCATCATGATCGTCTGATTGAGGCCGAGCAGGAGTTCCTTGCGGGCCAGCGGGACACGGGCGGTCAACAGGCGTTGGCGGGCGGTGGCGCCCAGTGACTCGACCGCCTCCAGGACACCCTTGTCGGCGCCGCGCAGGCCGAGGGCGGTGAGACGGGCCATGGGCGGGGCGGCGTAGACGACGGTGGCGAGGACGGCGGCCGGGACGCCGATGCCGAAGACGAGCACGACGGGCAGCAGGTACGCGAACGCCGGGAGCACCTGCATGGTGTCCAGGACCGGGCGCAGCGCTCGGTCCATACGGTCGGACAGCCCCGCCGCGAGGCCGAGCAGGGCGCCGACCACGACCGACGCGAGCACCGCGACCACCATCAGGGCCAGCGTCTGCATCGTCGGCACCCACATGCCGAGCAGGCCGCAGGCGAGGAAGGCCGCCGCCGTGCCGAGCGCGAGTTTCACGCCGGCGACCCGCCAGGCGACGAGGGCTCCCAGGGCCGTCACGCCTGTCCAGCCGATGGTCAGGAGGGTGAGGTAGACGGCGCGTACGGAGAGGACGACCGCGTTGCTGATGTGGCCGAAGAAGTAGAGGAACAGGGGGTGGCTGTCGCGGTTGTCGATGATCCAGTCACTGACGTTTGTGAGCGGCTGGGTGAGGTCGATGGTGAGGGCGGTTGGCCATGTGCCGCTTGTCCAACGCGCGTTGGCCAACGGCACAAGGATCGCCGCGGCGAGGGCCAGGAGGAGGAGCTTGCGTGCCGCAGGGTGTTTGAGGGCGCCGGGGAGTGTGCGCGGGGGCGTTGCGGTGATCGTGGCCATCAGACCGTCTCCGCGTTGGTGCCGGCGGGTTGGACGGCTCCCCCGCGCTGGCGGGGTGCCTCCCCCACGCTCGAACGAGCTCGCGCGGGGGCACCCCCATCGCCCACCCGTGCCGCCCCAGCGGCACGACTGCCCGCAGCTGCGGCATCGGAGCCCGCAGCTACGGCGGCCATGTCAGCTTCGGCGGCTACGCCGGCCACCACGTCCAGCAGGCCCGTGTGGTCCACGATGCCGACGCAGCGGCTCCCGTCCATCACCCGGACCGGGCCGCCGGTGCGGGCGACCGCCTCGATCGCCTCCGACACCGTCGCCCCCGGCACCACCGCCGGGCCGCTGTCCGCTTCGTCCGCCGATGCGGGCCGCATGGCGGTGCGGACCGTCATGACCTGCTCACGGGGCACGTCCCGGACGAACTCGCGGACGTAGTCGTCGGCCGGGGAGCCGACGATCTCCTCCGGGGTGCCGAGCTGGACGATGCGGCCGTCGCGCATCAGGGCGATGCGGTCACCGAGTTTGAGGGCCTCGCTCAGATCGTGGGTGATGAAGACCATCGTGCGGCCCTCTTCGCGGTGCAGCCGGACGACCTCCTCCTGCATCTCCCGCCGGATGAGGGGGTCCAGTGCGCTGAACGGCTCGTCGAACAGGAGCACCTCGGGGTCGACGGCCAGCGCTCGCGCCAGACCGACCCGCTGCTGCTGGCCGCCCGACAGCTGGCCGGGCCTGCGCTGCTCCATGCCTTCCAGGCCGACCTTGGCGACGACCTCGGCGGCCTTGGCGCGCCGCTCCGCCCTGCCCACACCCTGGATCTCCAGGCCGTAGGCCACGTTGTCGAGGACCGTGCGGTGCGGGAGCAGGCCGAAGTGCTGGAAGACCATCGCGGCGCGGTGCCGGCGCAGTTCGCGCAGCCGGGCCTTGTCCATGGCGCGGACGTCCTCGCCGTCGATGGCGATGGTGCCGGCGGTCGGTTCGATGAGCCGGGTCAGGCAGCGCACGAGCGTCGACTTGCCCGAGCCGGACAGGCCCATCACGACGAAGACCTCGCCCTTGCGCACGTCGAAGGAGACGTCCCGGACGGCGGCGGTGCAGCCGGTGCGGGTGCGCAGGTCGGCGGCCGGGAGGGCGGCGAGCTCGGGGTCGGCCGGAACACGGTCGGCCTTCGGGCCGAAGACCTTCCACAGGCCGTCCACCGAGAACACGGACGTACTCATCACGCACCACCCCCGATCAGGTCCACGGCCCGCTCACCGACCATCAGCACCCCGATCATCGGGTTCACGGCGGTCATGGTCGGGAAGACGGAGGCGTCGGCGATCCGGATGCCGTCCAGGCCGCGGATCCTCAACTTCTGGTCGACCACGGCGAGTTCGTCGTCCGCGGCGCCCATGCGGCAGGTGCCCGCCGGGTGGTACACGGTGTGCGCGACCTTGCGGGCGTACTCGCTGAGCTCCTCGTCGCTGGTGATCTCCGGGCCGGGGCAGACCTCCCGCTTGAGCCAGTGCGCGAGCGGCTCGGACTTCGCGATCTCACGGGCGATACGGATGCCGTCGACGAGGGTGCGGCCGTCGTGGTCGTCCTCGTCGGTGAAGTAGCGGAAGTCGAGGGCGGGCTTCTCGGCAGGGTCCGCACTCTTCAGGTACAGCCGCCCCCGGCTCTTCGGCTTCGGGATGTTCGGGGTCATCGAGACGCCGTGCGCGGGGCGTTCGTAGCCCAGCCGCTCCGGGTTGTCCGTGAACGGGATCTGGTAGAAGTGGAACATCAGGTCCGGGCCCGGGTGTTCGGGGTCGCGGCGTACGAACAGGCCGGCGTCGGAGTCCATTGCGGAGTTCTCCGGGATGGGGCCGTGGGTCTCCCAGACGATCACCGACTCGGGGTGGTCGAGCAGGTTCTCGCCGACGCCGGGCAGATCGTGCGCCACGGGTATGCCGAGCGCCTCCAGGTCGGCCTTCGGGCCGATGCCCGAGTGCAGCAGCAGCCGCGGGGAGTCGACCGCGCCGGCGCACAGGACGACCTCGTTGCGGGCCCGTACGAGGATCTCCTCGCCGTCCTTGGTGCGGACGTGGACGCCTTCGGCGCGGGTGCCGTTCAGCTCCAGCCGGTACGCCCAGGTCTCCAGAAGGATCGTCAGGTTGGGCCGCTCGTCCATGACCGGGTGCAGATACGCCACCGAGGCCGACGACCGCTTGTTGTTCTCGGGGTGGTAGGCGAGGTCGAAGAAGCCGACGCCCTCGGTGAACGGCTTCTTGTTGAAGCCCTCGACGCGCGGCACGCCGAGTGCGGACTGGGCGGCGTCGACGAAGTCGCGGGCGATGGCGTTCCGGTCCTTCTCGTCGACCGGGACGATGTTGTTCAGCAGACGGGCGAAGTACGCCTCCATCTGGACGGCGCCCCAGCCCTTGGCGCCGGCGTTCTCCCACTCGTCCCAGTCGGACGGCAGCGGCTTGAAGGCGATCAGGGTGTTGTGGGAGGAGCAGCCGCCGAGGACGCGGGCGCGGCTGTGCCGGATGTGGGAGTTGCCGCGCGGCTGCTCGGTGGTCGGGTAGTCGTAGTCCAGCTCGCCGCCGAGCAGGCCCATCCAGCGGCGCAGGGTGAGGACGTCGTCGCGGCCGACGTCACTGGGGCCGCCCTCGATGACGGCGACGGTGACGTCGGGGTTCTCGGTCAGCCGGGAGGCGATGACGGAGCCTGCCGTGCCGCCGCCGATGACGACGTAGTCGTAGACGTGGGTGTTCTCGGGCATGGGGTGGTACTCCGGTGGGGGGTCGGAAGAAGGGGATGGGTGCGGGTTCAGCCCGCGAACCAGCGCACCGGCTTGGGCGCGAGGTTCTGGTAGATGTGCTTGGCCTCGCGGTACTCGGTGAGTCCGGCCGGGCCGAGTTCGCGGCCGACGCCGCTCTTGCCGAAGCCGCCCCACTCCGCCTGCGGCAGGTAGGGGTGGAAGTCGTTGATCCAGACGGTGCCGTGCCGCAGCCGGCCCGCGACCCGGCGGGCCCGCCCGGCGTCGGCGGTCCAGACGGCGCCGGCCAGCCCGTACTCGGTGTCGTTGGCGAGCGCGACGGCCTCGTCCTCCGTGCGGAAGGTCTCCACCGTCAGGACCGGCCCGAAGACCTCTTCCCGTACGACCCTCATCTCGCGGTGGCACTGGTCGAGCACCGTCGGCTCGTAGAACCAGCCGGTCGCGGGCCGCTCCGGGGCCGGCTCGGGGCGCTTGCCGCCACAGCGCAGCACCGCGCCCTCGGCCAGCGCGGAGGCGACGTAGTCCTCGGTCCTCGCGCGCTGCTGCTCGGAGACGAGCGGGCCGCACTCGACGCCCGGCTCGGTGCCGCGGCCCAGGCGGATCTTCGCGGCGCGGCGGGCGAGTTCGGCGACGAACCGCTCCCTGACACTCTCCTCGATGATGAGCCGCGCACCCGCCGAGCAGACCTGACCGCTGTGGATGAAAGCCGCGTTGAGCGCCTGGTCGACGGCGGTGTCGAAGCCCTCCTCGGTGGCGCAGGCGTCGGCGAAGACGACATTGGGGTTCTTGCCGCCGAGTTCGAGGGCGACCTTCTTCACGCTCGGCGCCGCGGCCTGGGCGACCTTGACGCCGCTGACGAGTCCGCCGGTGAAGGAGACCAGGTCGACGTCGGGATGCTCGGCGAGGCGGGCGCCGACGCTGTGTCCGGGCCCGGTGACGATGTTGGCGACCCCGGCCGGGAGGCCGGCCTCGGCCAGCAGGTCGATGAGCGCGACCGTCGTCAGCGGAGTGATCTCACTCGGCTTGATCACGAAGGTGTTGCCCGCGGCGAGAGCGGGCGCGATCTTCCAACTGGCCTGGAGCAGGGGATAGTTCCAGGGTGTGATCATGGCGCACACGCCGACCGGTTCGTGGACGACCACGCTGTGGATGTCGCTGGACCCGGCGTCGACGACCCGGCCCGGCGCCTCGGCGGCGACCAGGTCGGCAAAATACCGAAACGCGTCGGCGACACAGTCGATGTCGACGCGCCCCTCCTCGACGGTCTTGCCCGCGTCCCGGCTCTCCAGCAGACCCAGCTTCTCCCGGTCCCGTACGAGGAGTTCGGCGACGCGGCGCAGCAGCGCGGCACGCTCGGCGACGGGCGTGTGCGGCCACGGGCCCTCGTCGAAGGCCCGCCGCGCGGCGGCCACCGCAAGGTCGGTGTCCTTCGCGTCGCCCTCCGCGACCACGGCGAACGGCAGGGCGTCCGCGGGGTCGAGGATCTCGCGTGTGGCGCCCGAGACGGCCGCTCGCCACTCGCCCCCCGCGTGGATGGTGTCGCGCGCCTGAAGTTCTGTACTGTCCGCCATGATCGGTTACTGCCTTCCGTTCCTGTTCAGCGCCCGTGAGTCACACAGGAGCCACCCACGGGACCGGGTCCTTCTGCCCTACGGCCCCGAATGCATGCGCCCTTCACGGCCGAACGTGCGCCGCGTCACGGAAAATGCGGACATTACAGAAGAAACCACTCACGGCGTGAGCAGGCGGGGACGGAGACGAGCCGCGGCCGGTGCGGGTCAGCCGGCGTCCGTACCGCAGGTCGTGTACGGCGGGCAGAAGGCGCCGAGCGCTGTCCGCAGCAGCTCGCGCTCGTCGTCACGGCCGTCGGCGTCCGCTCCGTAGGCGGCGATCGCGTACAGCTTGCCGTCGGCGGCCATGAAGCGCTCGTCGACGACATACCAGGTGCCGATGTCGGGCTCGCCCTTGAGGGAGTCGACGAGGTACTCCAGCCGGGAGCCGGTGAAGTCGCCGTCGTCCAGGTTCTCCAGCGAGAGCTCGGTGAATCCCGGGCCCTTCGGGACGGCGTCGGAGAGGAACAGTTCGTGGGACTCCTCGGGGGACGCCTCCGACACCTCGAACACCTGGAGCCTGCGCCCGCCGTCGGGGCTGCGGTAGTGGACGACGTCGATGCCGTACTGCGAGGACACGGTCGTGCGGGTCCACCCCGTGGGGCGGGCGACGGTGAAGCCCTGGGGGTCGTCGTACGCCTCGAATCCGGCGGGAAGGTCACTGTTCAGGGCGGACGGTGAGCCGGTGGCTGTCTCCTGCGGACCGGGATCGGAAGGCAGCCCGGAGTCGGACGCCCCGGGGCTCTGCGACGCGCTCGCGGAGACCGCCGCCCTGCCGGCGCCAGCCCGGCCGTCGGACGCCTCCCCGTCTCTGACGACGAGGGTCACCACCAGCCCGACCACCACTCCCACCGCAGCGGCCCCACCCAGCACGGCCCAGACCTTCCCCCGCCCGCCCCTGCGGGGCCCGACCGGAACGGGCTCGGGACCCCAGGCGGGTAGGCGGTCCCGTACGGCGGCCAGGGCGCGGGTTCCGGACCGCTTCCGGGCCGCTGGATCCCGGTGAGGGTCGGCACGGAGGGGGAAACGTGGGGAGGGGGCGGCGGCGAGACGCGGCCGGGGCGACACCACCGCCAGGCGCGGCACCCCCGGCAGGAGGTGGCACGTCCGCGGCGGCTCCGCCGGCACCCGCCCCGGCATCAGGGCCGGCCGGTCCGGCGACGGCGGCGCCCACCCCGCCATCGGTGTGCGCCGCACCGTCCCCGGCCGACGTCTTCCCGGCCTCCTCCCACCGCTGGGTCTCCTCGTTCCAGTACAGCGGTCCGGTGCCCGTACCCATCACATCCCCCTCGCCTCAGTCACCCGTGATGTACCCGCACACGTCACATCCCGAGCAGCCCCGCCACGGTTCCCGCCGAGGCGAGCAGCGCCGTCAGGGCCTGGGCGTCCGTGAGGAGCTCCCGGAGCCGCTGCAGGCGCCCCGCACCGGCCGCGCCGGTCCGGTTGATCTCCTCCTCGGTGTCGGCGAGCGCCGCGTCGAGCTCTGCCGTCTGTTCGCTCTGCCGCACCCGGCCGCCCGACAGATCCACCCGCAGTTCACGCACCGCCTTCAGCAGTTCCTCGGCGGCCTCGTCCCGCTGCGCGGGGGCGCCATGGTGGTGGCTCTCCGCGCGCGCGTGGCTGCCGATGGCGAAGGTGCTGCCCGAGACGTCTCCGATCCGGACGTTCGGCTCATCGCTTGCCATGGCTCGCGGTTCCCTTCTGCGGCCCGGGGCCGCCGCTGGTGGCGCTGGCGTGCTCACCGATGGCGAAGGTGGAGCCCTCGACCCGGTCGATGTGCACGGCGCCGTTGCTGACGTTGACGATCTTCTGGACGAACTCGCCGGTCTCATACCCGGCGTCGGACAGGGCGAGTCGCACTCCCCGCCCGATACGGTCCTGGATGCTGCGCAGGTACCGGGCCACGTCCATCTCCTGGAAGGTGGACCCCGTTTCCACCGAGGCCAGTTCCCGCACCGACACGGCGGGCCCCTCGGGCAGCGCGTTGCCGTGCCCGCCGATCAGCAGCCGCCACCCGTAGGCCGCGCCCCGCGCGAGGGTGACCAGCGCGCGCCCGGCCGACCCGGGCACCAGCACCACGGCGGCGACGGCCTTGCCGAGCACGTTGCTGGTGCGGAACCGGTGGGCGGTGCGGTCGGCGTCCTTGAACTCGGCGAGCACCGGCGTCAGTACGTGCGGCACGACCTCGAGCATGAGCATGCGGCCCTGCGTGTGGATGCGGACGTAGACAGTGACGACCACCTCCTCCTCCCAGCCGCCGACGCGGATGCGCAGGAAGTGCCGCCGCTTCTCGCCACCCTCCTCGACGGAACGCAGCCGGTGCTGTTCGAACTGCTCGGGAGCGTAGGGCGCCTGATCACGCGCCGTCAGCCCTTCCACGGGCAGGAAGACACACTCGTCGATCTCCAGCCGCCGCAACCGGTCCCGTACGGCCGTGCCCGCGTATTCGGCGGGCACGCGGAGCTGTTCGAGCATGGGCCGGACCCGGTCGAGAATCGCCCGGTTGCTGATCGGCTGCTGCTTCTTGTCCTCGTCGGGACGGAGTTCGACGGCGAGCACCCAGGTGTCGTACGGCGCTCCCGCCCCGCAGAACGGTCCCGCCTCGTTGTACATGATCAGGGGGGCGTGCTGTTCCCGCCGGATGAGCCCCATCAGCCGCCGGAAGCGCAGCCCCTCGGCCTGCTCAGCGGGGTCGCCCACCGCGTCGGGGAACTGCCGCGGGGACAGTTCCGCGGCGAGCACCCGCGCGAACTGGCCGCGCCGCGCCGCCTCGCACAGCGCGATGAGTGCGAACACGGCGATCCCGAACCAGGCCTGCCACGGCTCGACCACCTCGGAGAACAGGTCGGCGAACGGGGCGAAGGCCTCGGCGGCGTCGGACGTCTCGAAGCCGTCACCGGAGCCGTAGGAGTCGTAGGAGCCGTACGGGTCGTACGCCGAACCGGAGTCGTCGTCCGACCCGGCCCCGAAGGCGATGCCGCCGACGGCGAACAGCCAGAACGCGGCCGTGAACCGGCCCCACCAGCGCACCAGGAAGGCGGCGAACAGCCGGTACAGGGGCGGCCGGGCGGCGCGGCCCCTGATCCACGGAGCGAGGGCGAGGAGCAGGCTCGGCCACACCAGGCCGGCGAGCAGCCAGCCGCTGAGCGGCATGCCGACGACCCACAGGCCGAGGACGGCGGCGGACCACAGCAGTTCCTGCCGCCGGGCGCGCAGCGCATGCGCGAGGACGCGGGCCACGTCGAACCCCAGCGAGGGCGCCACGAGGCGCTGCTCGTTGAGAAACAGCTCCTCGATGACACGGTCGCGGTACTCGGGGTTCAGATAGGCACCCGCACACAACAGCCGCGTCGCCTCACTGGCGTGGGGCGGGGTGGGTGGCGGCTCGGGCGGTGTCGGGGTGTCCGTGTGGTGCGGTTGCTGCGGCACGTATCCAGTGCTCACGCCGATCCCCCGATGCGCATGTTTCGTTGGTGACAGACGAGTTGATGAACCATCAGCATAGGCGAGGCCCGAGACCGAAGGAAATCGGATTGTCAAGCGTGTACTGCTGTGATGCGCGTCAAGCTTTGGCCCCGGCTTCCCGGAGCCCACTGGCACCCACCCGGTCCTTTGACTAGAGTCAAAGAATGACGGAGTCAGTGTCGACGGAGCATGTAGCGGCCTTCCGCCGCTTCAACCGCTGCTTCACACGCCGTATCGGGGTCCTGAACGATCACTATCTCGGTCAGGACCGGCCACTCGGAGAGGCCCGCCTGCTCTTCGAGATCGCGACGGCCGGCGGCCCGGACGGGATCTCCCTGCGCGAGCTCAGAACCCGCCTCGGGCTGGACGCCGGCTATCTGAGCCGGATGACGAAGAGGCTCCAGGGCCGGGGCATGGTCGTACTGAGCGCGCACCCCGAGGACAACCGGCTGCGCATGGCACGGCTGACCCCGGCCGGGCACGCGGAGGTCAAGGAACAGAACCGCCGGGCCGACGCGCTCGCCACGGGCGTACTGGAAGGCCTGGCCCCGGACCTGCGGGCACAGCTCACCGACGCCATGACCACCGCCGCACGCCTGCTGCGACTGGCGGCGATCACGGTGAAACCCGTGGACGCCCACGCCCCGGACGCCCGGACCTGCCTCGACGCGTACGCCGACGATCTCGACGCCCGCTTCCCGGAAGGCTTCGACCGCTCGGACCTGGTGGCCCCGGAGAAGGTGTCGGGGGAAGCCGGAGCGTTCTTCGTCGCGTACGAGGAGGACCGGCCGGTCGGCTGCGGGGCGCTACGACGCCTGACGCCCGGCGCGGGCGAGATCAAGCACGTGTGGGTTCACCCCGACGCCCGCCGCCTCGGCCTGGCCCGCCGCATCCTTCAGACACTGGAAGCGGAAGCCCTACGCCGCTCCTGGACCGTCGTACGCCTCGACACCCACGCAACCCTCAGCGAGGCCCAGACGATGTACCGGGCCTGCGGCTACACCGAGATCCCGGCGTACGGCGAACACGTCTACGCGAGCCACTGGTTCGAGAAACGGCTCGCCCCCTGAGGCTCACACCGGGGGCCGCCGCACTGCCGCCGGAGGCGCCCCTGGCCATGACCGGGACAGCGGCAGAGGAGTTCCGGAACGAAGCCCAGCAGCAGGGTCGACCTGAGCTCCCCGCCCTCGCCGTACTCAAGGCGTAGAGCAAACGGACCCCGCACCGGCCGGAACCAGTGCAGGGCCCCATACCCGAAGCAGGCGGATCAGATGAGGCCGAGGCCGCGGACCGCCTCGCGCTCCTCCTCCAGCTCCTTCACGGACGCGTCGATGCGGGCGCGGGAGAACTCGTTGATCTCCAGGCCCTGGACGATCTCGTACTTGCCGTCCTTCGTGGTGACCGGGAAGGAGGAGATCAGGCCCTCCGGGACGCCGTAGGAGCCGTCGGACGGGATGCCCATGGAGACCCAGTCGCCCTCCGGGGTGCCGTTGACCCAGGAGTAGACGTGGTCGATGGCGGCGTTGGCGGCGGAGGCCGCGGAGGACGCGCCGCGGGCCTCGATGATCGCGGCGCCGCGCTTAGCGACGGTCGGGATGAAGTCCTCGGCCAGCCACTTCTCGTCGTTCACGACCTCGGCGGCGTTCTTGCCGGCGACCGTGGCGTGGAAGATGTCGGGGTACTGCGTGGCGGAGTGGTTGCCCCAGATCGTCAGCTTCCTGATCTCGGAGACCGGGGTGCCCGTCTTCTTCGACAGCTGGGTCAGCGCGCGGTTGTGGTCCAGGCGGGTCATCGCGGTGAAGCGCTCCGCCGGTACGTCCGGGGCGGCGGCCTGCGCGATCAGCGCGTTGGTGTTGGCCGGGTTGCCGACGACCAGGACCTTGATGTCGTCCGCGGCGTGCGCGTTGATGGCCTGGCCCTGCGGCTTGAAGATGCCGCCGTTGGCCTCCAGCAGGTCACCGCGCTCCATGCCCTTGGTGCGCGGGCGGGCGCCCACCAGGAGGGCGACGTTGGCGCCGTCGAAGGCGACGTTCGGGTCGTCGCTGATGTCGATGCCCTGGAGCAGCGGGAACGCGCAGTCGTCCAGCTCCATCGCGGTGCCCTCGGCGGCCTTCAGCGCCGGGGTGATCTCGAGGAGGCGAAGCCTGACCGGCACGTCCGCGCCGAGCAGCTGGCCGGAGGCGATGCGGAAGAGCAGGGCGTAACCGATCTGGCCGGCCGCGCCGGTGACGGTGACGTTCACGGGAGTGCGGGTCATGGCGTTCTCCGTATGACAGCTGGCGGTGGGGCGTCCCTGCCCCGGCTATTTTGATCGATCTCTTGGCGTCAAGAGAGATCCAGCGTCAGGCTATCGCGCATCCGGGATCCCGGACGTCCGGGTCGGTGTGGCCCAGCCCACAGCACCACGAAAGGCGGCGGCCGCCCGTCCGGGAGAGGAGAGACGGGACGGCCGCCGTGTGGGGGTACCGTTGCCGGACTCCCGTGGGGGTACGGTTCGCGTGCCCAGGAATACGGCGGCCATTCCTCTGTCCCCCGGCCAATTTCCACCGGACGGGCTCGACTCGCTGACCTGCGTCAGTCCGTGCATCCCTCCTGTCCCGACGCCAGCGTCGTGCACGCCGTCGCCTCGCCCGCGTCCCGCACCGCCACCATCGGCGTGTACGCGATGGCGTCGCCGGCGACCGTGATGGAGCCCTTCTGCTGGGCGTCGCCCGCGGTCACCTGGACCTCGTCACCCTGCGTCGCCTGGGTGATGCGCCCCCAGGCCGCCCCGCAGATCTTGCTGTAGCGGACCTCGACGACGGTCGTGCCCACGGTCGCCGTCTTGGCGGTGGTCACCAGGTCTCCGCTGCACCCCATGCTCTCCGCGTCCTTGCCGGTGCAGCTGTCGCCGCTGCACTTCACGCCCGGCGGCAGGTTGGCGTCGGTGGTGACGGACGGCGACGGGGAGGGCGACGCGTCGTTGTCCTTGTCGCCGTCGCCGCCGTTCATGAGGTAGAACGCGCCGGCGGCCACGACGACCACGCCGACGGCTCCCGCGAGGAACATCGTCAGCCGGCGTCGGCCCGACGATCTGCCGGAGGCCGGGCGACCGCCCGACGGGGAGCGGCCGGAGCGGCCGGAGTGGCCGGCGGGGGTCGCCGACGGTGCGGCGCCGGTCCCGAATCCGGCACCGGCGCCGGTTCCTGCTCCGGCCCCGTTCTCGTTTCCGGTACCTGCTCCGGCGCTACGACCGGCACCGGAGCCCGCTCCGGTGCGCGAACCCGCTCCGCGGCCGCCGGTCTGCGAGGGTCCCGCGTATCCCGCGAGCCCCCACGAGTTGCCGCCCGGGGAAGCCCCCGGGCCGGCCGCCCGTGCGGTGCCCTCGCGTGCGTCCGCGTCGGACGCCGTGGGCTGCGGCGGCACCGTCGGGGACACGCCCGCCGGTCCCGCGATGCCGGGGGTCGCCGTCGCGCTGCCGCCCCGGCGGGCCGGTTTGCCGCCCTTGGCGTTCGCCGGGGGCGCCCCGAACTCGCCCAGTGCCGCACGGGCCTGGGAGATCCGTATCGCCTCCATGGTCATGTCGTGGCGCATCTCCGAACGGCTCCAGGCGCGCTCGGCGAGCTCCCACATCGTCGTCAGATGGATGGGATTGGTGCCGGTGACCTCGGCCAGGGCGACGATCGCACCCTTGGGCGCGAGCAGCCGGCCGTTGAGATAACGCTCCCAGGACGTCTTGCTGTAGCCCGTGCGGTCGGCCACCGCCGCGACGCTCAGGCCGCTGCGGTCCACGAGCCGCCGCAACTGGCTCGTGAACTCCCTGACCTGCGGATCGAGTTCGTCCGGCAAGGCCCTCCAACGAGGCATTGCTTCCCCCTCTTCCCCCCGGTTCGTGCTGGTTCTTCCCCCGCGCGTGCTGCCCTCTGCCGAGTCCCCGTTCTGGCTACCCACAGGGATGCGCCCGGTCAGGATCTCAGTTCCCGGGGTGGGGGCGCACGGGGGCGTTGGCGCCGCGGGCATGCACCGTTGCACGCCCGCTGGCCCGCGGTCCAGCTCGGGACGTCCCGGACCGTCCCGATTGGGCAGATTAGCCCCGCTGTGCAGCGCCTTGGTCCCGGATCCCGGAACTGTCAATACATCGACACAACGGACACACACCGGTGACCTCGGGCGCCCCAGCGGTGCCGCTCCCACCCAGACGCAACCGCGCCGAGGACGCCGAGGACTGTGGCAGGGCGCGGACACGGTAGCGGAACGGTCACCTCCGAGCCACAGCGTACGGACAGCTGTTGAACAGCCCGTTCGCCGTGCGGGAGTTTGAGTGCGGCGGCGGCCCGTCCTTGCTCGGGGGAGGGGACGGGTCGTCGTCGCGCCGAGCGTCTCAGCTGTCCACCGTGAAGTGCAGTGCGTCCTTCAGGAAGGGGACCTTCAGCAGCGGGTCCGGCTGCGCCATCAACGCCAGCAGCACGATCGCGAGGCCAAGCACGCTGTAGGTCACGATGTCCGTAAAACGGGACCGTACGGCGAGCATGCCGACGCTGGGCAGGAGCCACCGCAGCACCGCCCCGGCCAGCAGGGCGCCGCCGATCACCAGCGTGCCGGCGCGGAAGACGTCGAGCGCGGTGATCAGCAGGCCGGTGCCGACCAGGCCGAGGACGAGGAGGACGGGCCACTGCCGGGCGGGCGCGGGCGCGTCACCGCGTGCGGCGCGGCCACCGCCCTCGGGGCGCGCCGTGTCCCGCGTGAACAGTGGGAAGCGGCGGGTGGTCCGCCGGGGCAGGCCCTCGGCGTCCGGCGCGCTCACCGGGTCCCGGACCTCGATCTCCTCCGCCCCGGCAGTGTCCTCCGCCCTGCGGGCGGCATCCTCAGCCGACACTGCGCTCCGCCGCCTCGACCACGTTGACGAGCAGCTGGGCCCGGGTCATCGGGCCGACGCCGCCGGGGTTGGGGGAGACCCAGCCGGCGACCTCGGCGACGCCGGGGTGGACATCGCCGACGATCTTGCCCTCGGCGCTGCGGGAGACGCCGACGTCGAGGACGGCCGCGCCCGGCTTGACGTCCTCGGGCCGGATCAGGTGGGCCGAACCGGCTGCGGCGACGATGATGTCCGCGCGGCGCAGGTGGGCCGACAGGTCACGGGTGCCGGTGTGGCACTGGGTCACCGTCGCGTTCTCGCTGCGCCGGGTGAGCAGCAGCGGCATCGGGCGCCCGATGGTCACCCCGCGGCCGACGACCACGACCTCGGCACCCTTGATCTCCACGCCGTAGCGGCGCAGCAGGGTCAGCACACCGTTCGGCGTGCAGGGCAGCGGCGCCGGCTCGTTCAGGACCAGCCGCCCGAGGTTCATCGGGTGCAGCCCGTCCGCGTCCTTGTCGGGGTCCATGAGTTCGAGGATGCGGTTCTCGTCGATGCCCTTGGGGAGCGGCAGTTGGACGATGTAGCCGGTACAGGCCGGGTCCTCGTTCAGTTCCCGTACGACCGCCTCGATCTCGTCCTGCGTCGCCGTGCCGGGCAGTTCGCGCTGGATGGAGGCGATACCGACCTCGGCGCAGTCGCGGTGCTTTCCGGCGACGTACTTCTGACTGCCGGGGTCGTCCCCGACGAGGATCGTGCCGAGGCCGGGCGTGACGCCCTTCTCCTTCAGCGCCGCCACGCGGGCGGTCAGATCGGACTTGATCGCGGCTGCAGTGGCCTTGCCATCGAGAATCTGGGCGGTCATGAACCCCATCCTCCCGGATGACCGGGTCCCGGTTCCAATCCGGGTACTCCGGAGCCCGTCCCGCCGTAGGCCCTCATGGTCCCCTGACGAATCAACTCATGAATCCCGTCATGAATCCCCTCATGGTCCCCCATGATCGATGATGTTGCACTTGCACAACACATCCGGAATGCGGCTGGACAAGCCGACGGTGGCTGAAGAACGATTGTCGGAACAGTGCCGCGGGCAGTACCGGGGGGACGAACCGCATCTGTAGAACCTTCCTCCGAATCCGGCCGCGCCTCGTCCCCGCACTCCAGGTAAAACGGAGGAAAGACCGCCATGAGTTTCGGCGACCCGAACAACCCCTATGGGCACGGGCAGCCGCCCCAGCAGCCCCAGGCCCCCGCTCCCGGTTACGGCTACCCCAGCAGACGCCGCCCGGCGCCCCGCCGCAGGGCTACGGATACCCGGCGGCCCCGCCCGTCCAGCAGCCGTACGGCGGCGGTTACATGCCCGGCGCTCCCGCGCAGATGCCGGGCATCACCCGCGCCTCGCAGATCATGCTCGGTGTGATCGCGCTGGCCCATGCGGTCATCGCCGTGCTGTACGGGGTCGCGCTCGGCCAGTGGGACGAGACCATGGCCGAGGCGGGTGTCACCGGTGACTCCGAGGCGGAGGCGATCGCCGATCTGGGCAAGGGCGTCGTCGTCTTCTTCCTCGGTCTCGCCACCGTGTTCGCGATCCTCGGTCTGGTGCTGCTGCTCCAGTACGCCAAGGGTGGCAACGGTGTCCGCGTCTGCTCGATCGTCTACGGTTCGTTCGCGATCGTCACGGGCATCTTCATGATCGCGGCCTATGGCATCGGCCTGATCATCATCGCGATCTCCATCCTGGTGATCGTCTTCTCCGCGAAGCGCGCCAGCGCCGAGTGGTTCCGCCGCCCGCGCTACTGAGCCGCCGGCCGACGGAACGGTTCGCGCCATTCACACCGAGGGCCGTGTCCCACCCGTGCAAGGGTGGGGACACGGCCCTGGTGCGTTCCCCGACACACCGAGTCCCGGACACCCTTCCTCCCTTCTCGGGGCAATCGCTTACCCTCCCCCAGGTTGGACTGGGGGAGGGTGGCCCTCATGGATTGGGCGAGGGGACAAGTCCATGTACAGCGTCATCGTCGTGCCTCCGGCATGCGCACGTCCGGACGGACAGATCAGGATCGGCACAGGTGAGCGGCTCGCGTTCGGCAGGGAGGAGACGGGCGGCGGGCTCACCATCGCGCACGGGGGAGTCCCCCGGATCGCCGGGGAGATCACCGCTCAGGGCACCTTCTGGCTGCTGAGCAACCGCAGCGAGGACCAGACCTACGTCGTGGAGAACCCGGAGGGCGCCGGCGAACACATCAAGGTCACCCCCGGCAGGGTCGACGCCCCCGTGCCCTTCGAGTTCTCGCGCGTCGTCCTGCCCGCCGCGGGCGACCTGCTCACCTTCGACGTCTGGGCGCCGCGCCACACCTTCCGCAGCGTTGCCCGGCACGGGCTCGCCGGAGCCGTCACCGCACCGGCGTTCACCCTCGACCGCACCAAGCGGTACTTCGCGGTCCTGGCCGCCCTGTGCGAGCCCCGGCTGCGCGGCGAACCGCACGCCCCGCTCCCCGCGGTCGAGCAACTGGTGGAGCGGCTGCGCCCGGCATGGCCTGCGGTCAGCCGGTCCGCGGTCTACTGGAACATCGACTACCTCGCTCTCAAGCTGCGGCTACGGCCGGGCCCGGACACGGCGGAACCCGGCCGGCGCGTCAACGGCAAGAAGGAGTCCCTGGTCTCCCTCGCCCTCCGCTTCGACCTGGTCCGCGAGGACGACCTCATCGTGCTGACCGCGCCCGCGAGCGAGGTGTGCCGATGAGCGACGAGCAGTCGTACGCCGTCCTCGTCCCCAAGGGTTACCGGGTCGGGGAGTGGGAGGTCCGTGAACCGCTCGCCTCGGGTGCGTTCGCCACCGTCTACGCGGGACGCCGTACCACCGGCGAACCCCGTACCGCCGCCCTGAAGTTCCTCCCCACCGGCACCCGCACCCCCCGCCAACTCCGCCACCTGCGCGAACTGGCCGAGCGGGAGATCGAGTTCCTCGGACGCCTGCAGTCGCCGCGGCTGATCCGGATGTACGACACCCTCACCGTCGACGACCCCGAACACCCGGATCTCGACGGCGCCACCGTCCTCGTACTGGAACAGGCCGAGGGATCCCTGGACGCCGTACCGACCAAGGATCCCGGCTCCCTGCTCGCGCAGACCTGCGAGGGTCTGGCCCAACTGCACCACGCCGGCTGGGTGCACGGCGATCTCAAGCCCGCCAACGTCCTGTTGATGAAGGACGGTTCGGTACGGCTGGCCGACTTCGGCATGGCGGCCGAGCTGGAAGGCACGCACGCCTACGCCCCCGCCTTCGCGACCCCCGACTACACGCCGCCGGAGCTGCTCTGGCCGGAGGTGGACGAGCGGGGGACGCGGATCCGGCCCTCCGCCGACGTGTGGGCCTTCGGGGTCCTCGCCCATGTCGTCCTGACCGGCACTTTCCCGCTGCCGGGCGGGACGACGGAGGCCCGCAGCGACGCGGCGATGCGGTATGCGCGGGGTGCGGAGGAGCTGCGCCTGTCCGCCGAACTCCCGGACACCTGGCGGGAGATCATCCGGGACTGTCTGGCCCGTACGCACGCCGAGCGCGTCGGCACCGAGGCGTTGTTACGCCGGGTGGAGGCGGCGGCCGGGGTCGCCCGCTCACCTCGCCCGCCGAAGCGGCGCCGCCCCTTCTGGCGCCACCACCCCGTCCTGGCCGGGGTCCTCACCACCCTCCTCGTGGTCACGACCGGGCTCGGGATCACGGCCGGCATCGCCCACCACCAGGCGACCCGGTACGACGGCACTCCGGTGTACGAGGCGGTGGCCGTACCCGACGCGTCATCGTCCGGCTACGGCTACGACCGCTGCCCGGCCGACAGCGTCTGCTTCTTCAGCGAGCACTACGGCAACGGGAAGATGTGCCACTGGCAGGACAGCGACCCGGACTGGCAGTCGGGCGACAAGACGTGCGCGTGGGCCGCGCACAGCCCCGTACGGTCGGTCTTCAACAACATCGCGGACAGCCGTGACCTCGACGGTGTCGTGTACTTCCGCGGCACCGACTACAACGCCGCCGGCTTCGACCGCCGCCGCAGCGCACAGCGCACCGGCTGCACCGGCGTGAACAGCCAGGGGAACCTGGCGGGCACGTACGCCCCGCTGTCGCACAAGGTGGTCGGCAGTTGCACCTACAGTCCGTCGCTGTGGGGTGTGCTGCGCTCGCTCTTCTGAGCCCGCAACAGCGCCGCCCCCATGGGGGTGAGTGTGTGCAGTACGGACGCGCCGTGCCGTCCGCTGGTGATGAGTCCGGCGTCTCTCAAGACCGTCGCATGGCGGCTGGCGGAGGACGCGGAGACGCCGATGGCGCGCGCGATCTCCCCGGTCGTGGCGCCGTGGGCGACGGCGTACAGGGCCGCGGCGCGCGCCCGGCCGAGGAGGGCGGTCAAGGGGGCCCGCGACAGGGGTGGCGCCTGCGGCTCGTGGTCGAGCGGATAGACCAGTACGGGGGGCAGGCCCGGGTCGGCGAAGGAGATCGGCCGCTGGAGGAGGAAGTACGCCGGGACGAACAGCACTCCGCGGCCGTCCAGATACAGATCCCGGTCGACGGTGGGGTTGTACTGGGCGTACAGAACGGGCCGCTCCCAGCGCACCCAGGGCGCAAGCCCGGCGAGCATCCCCTCCACCCCGCCGTCCATCAACTCCCGGGCCCGCGCCGCCCGTTCCGCCTCGATACGGGCCCGGACCTGGTGCTCGTACGGCGCGATGGCAACGTCGTGATAGGCGCGCAGCAGCCGCACCAGCTCCTCACGGGCCGCCCGCTCGGCCAGCCGCGCAGTCCACGCGGGCGCCCCGACGATCCGGTGGAGGCGGGCGACCTCGGCCCGGACCCGGCGGGCGGGGGTGGCGAGGATGGCTTCGAGACCGGCGTCCAGCCCTTCCGTGGTGGCCTGGTACGGCGTCAGGAAGTCGGGAAAGTAGGCGGCTCTCCGGTACACCGGTATGAGCATGCTGCGCACCGCCCGCTCCAGCCCCTTCTCCTGGAGCCGTCGCCGGGTGGTGCGGTACCACTCGGCGTGGGCCCAGCGGCCCTGCCGGGTCTGGAGCCGGTGCAGGCTGGTGGCGATGTCCCACAGCGGGTCGGACGCGGTGCTGAACCTGGTCCTGGCCAGGTCGGCATCGCTGAAGTGGACGCGGAGCATGTCGTTCTCCCCCGATGAACTCAGCTGTTGCGTTCAGCTGCAACAGCATGGCCGCACGCGGCGGCGCGGGGCAACATCGGGGTGAATGGCTTCAGGCGCCCCGCCGTTCTCCGCCTCCGCCACCATGGCCGGGGCACCACCCGGAGAACGGCGGGGCGAACTGGACGGAGGGGCCGTGCTGCTGGGGTTGGGCATCTTCTTCGCGGTGACCGGCGCACTGGCGGCCCTGCTCGCGAGCCCGCGGTCCCGGCGTGAACGCCGTCTGCGCAAGCACGGCCGGCTGGCCACCGCGATCTGCCGCGAGCACCTCAACCCCGCCGAGCCCGAGGGCCCGATGCGGATCCGCTGCGGCTTCCGGGTGGAGCCACACCGAGGGGAGTACCGCGCCGTCGTCCGGACACGCGAGAGCATTCCCCAGGTCGGCGCGGAGCTCAGGATCGTCTACGACCCCCAGGACCCGGCC
This sequence comes from Streptomyces sp. F001, assembly GCF_004187715.1. Classification (GTDB taxonomy): domain Bacteria; phylum Actinomycetota; class Actinomycetes; order Streptomycetales; family Streptomycetaceae; genus Streptomyces; species Streptomyces flavusporus. Next base: position 42,239 of record NZ_QZWF01000004.1, read on the forward strand.
TACGCCGAGAACCTCGACTACATGACCACGGCGTCCTTCGGCCGCGGGGACCTCATCGTCGCGGCGCTGTGGATCGTCATGTACCTCATGGCCGCGTCCTGCGTCGCGACAGCCGACTGAGGACGGAACTGCGGCACCCCGGGCGGGCAGCGGTTGCAGCTGACGCCGGCCCGCGGCACCGCTCGGCCCGCCGGTCACCGACCGGCGGGCCTTCGCGCTCGCATCACTGGTTGTTGACCCAGACGGTCAGGCCGCTGCATGTGTCGTCACCGAGGTCGTTGACACAGGCCTTGACGCGCACCCTGCTGCCCTTGCCGCCCCAGGCGTTCGAGCTGCTGTGCTCGTAGAAGTCCTTGTTGCAGGAGCCCCAGCCGTATGCGCCACCGGTGTAGGTGCAGGTGCCGCTGCGGTAGGTGCCCCACGTGCCGGTGCTGTCACGGAGCTGGTTCTGCCAGTAGGCGTAGACCTCGTTGGCGTCCGGCGAGAGGTCCTGCACGTATATGACGTCGCCGTACGGCTTGAAGCACGCCGTGGCCGTCAGGTTGCCGACCGTGATGCACGTCCTGTCGCCGGTCGGAGCGTCGCTCCAGGCCGCGTTGTCACTCTCGGCCGCTGCCGCCGGATTGCTCATCGCCAGGACGAAGAGCCCCGTGGCAACGGCCCCCACCATGGTTCGCATCGCACCGCGCATAACAGTGTCTCCACTACCTCGTGACCAGAAGTTCGGATCAGTGTCAGACACTCGTCACTCACGGCGTACCTATAACTTTTCAGGGAAGGGTGCCCCCGAACCGGGGCACCCGTGTCCCCCATCAGTGGAAGAAGTGCCGCGTCCCCGTGAAGTACATCGTCACGCCCGCCTTCTTCGCGGCCTCGACGACCTGCTCGTCACGGACCGAACCGCCCGGCTGGACAACCGCCTTGACGCCGGCCTCGGTGAGGATCTCCAGGCCGTCCGGGAAGGGGAAGAACGCGTCCGAGGCAGCGTAGGAACCCTGCGCGCGCTCGGCGCCCGCCCGCTCCACGGCCAGCTTCGCCGAGTCGACGCGGTTGACCTGCCCCATGCCGACGCCGACCGAGGCACCGTCCTTGGCGAGCAGGATGGCGTTGGACTTCACCGCGCGGCAGGCCTTCCACGCAAAGGCCAGCTCTGCGAGCTCCGACTCGGACAGCGCCTCGCCGGCCGCCAGGGTCCAGTTGGCCGGGTCGTCGCCCTCGGCCTGGAAGACGTCCGTCACCTGGGCCAGGCCGCCGCCGTCGATCGGGCGGAACTCGGCGACCAGCTCTGGCGCCTCGGGGCAGCGCAGCACGCGGATGTTCTTCTTCTTGGTGAGGGCTTCGAGCGCGCCCTCCTCGTAGTCGGGGGCGACGATGACCTCGGTGAAGATCTCGGCGACCTGCTCGGCCATCTCCTTGCTGACCGGCCGGTTGACGGCGATGACACCGCCGAACGCGGACAGCGGGTCGCAGGCGTGCGCCTTGCGGTGGGCCTCGGCGACGTCCGCGCCGATCGCGATGCCGCACGGGTTGGCGTGCTTGATGATCGCGACGCACGGCTCGGTGTGGTCGTACGCGGCACGGCGGGCGGCGTCCGTGTCCGTGTAGTTGTTGTACGACATCTCCTTGCCGTGCAGCTGCTCGGCAACCGCCAGGCCGCCGCAGCCACCGGTGTAGAGGGCGGCCGGCTGGTGCGGGTTCTCGCCGTAGCGCAGCACCTGCTTGCGCTCGTACATCACCCCGATGAACTCCGGGAACTCCTCGCCGTCACCGGCGTACTCGCCCGCGAACCAGCCCGCGACCGCCACGTCGTACTCGGCGGTGTGGCGGAAGGCCTCGGCGGCCAGCCGCTTGCGGGTGGCGAGGTCGAAGCCGCCGTCGCGCACGGCGGCGAGGACGTCGGCGTACCGCTCGGGGCTGGTGACCACGGCGACCGAGGGGTGGTTCTTGGCGGCGGCGCGGACCATCGACGGCCCGCCGATGTCGATCTGCTCCACGCACTCGTCGGGCGAGGCGCCGGAGGCGACGGTCTCCTGGAACGGGTAGAGGTTGACGACCACGAGGTCGAACGGCGCGACGCCCAGCTCGTCGAGCTGCTGCCGGTGGCTGTCCAGGCGCAGGTCGGCGAGGATGCCCGCGTGGACCCTGGGGTGCAGGGTCTTGACGCGGCCGTCCAGGCACTCGGGGAAGCCGGTGAGCTCCTCGACCTTGGTGACGGGGACGCCGGCGGCGGCGATGCGGGCGGCGGTGGAGCCGGTGGAGACGAGCTCGACGCCGGCCTCGTGCAGACCGCGCGCGAGGTCTTCCAGACCCGTCTTGTCATAGACGCTGACGAGCGCCCGTCGAATGGCCCGCTTGTTGCTCTCGGCGGTGGCGGTCACTGGATAACTACCTTTCGTCCCTCAATGCGATAGCCGTTGCGGGCGAGCCGCCCCACGACATCGACGAGCAGCCTTCGCTCGACTTCCTTGATGCGCTCGTGCAGCGCACTCTCGTCGTCCTCGTCCCGGACCTCCACCACGCCCTGCGCGATGATCGGCCCGGTGTCGACGCCGTCGTCGACGAAGTGGACGGTGCAGCCGGTGACCCTGGCGCCGTACGCGAGCGCGTCGCGGACACCGTGGGCGCCGGGAAAACTGGGGAGGAGCGCGGGGTGGGTGTTGATGAACCGCCCGCCGTAACGGGCGAGGAACTCCTTGCCCACGATCTTCATGAACCCGGCGGAGACCACGAGATCGGGCTCGTACGCGGCGACGGCTCCGGCGAGGGCCGCGTCCCACTCCTCGCGGGTGGCGTAGTCCTTGACCCGGCACACGAACGTGGGCAGCCCGGCGCGCTCGGCCCGCGCCAGCCCCTCGATGCCGGCGCGGTCGGCTCCGACGGCCACGATCTCGGCTCCGTACGCCTCGGCGCCGGTGGTCGCGATGGCGTCGAGGAGCGCCTGCAGATTGGTGCCGGATCCGGAGACCAGCACGACGAGGCGCTTGACCACGGGCTTGGCGGCCACGGTGGGGCCCTTTCTCGGGGAAGCATGTGCACGGTCGGCCGGGTACGGCGCCGGTATGTGCGTTCGTACGAATGCTTCACGCCCCCGGATACGGGGAAGCCTACGAAGCGGCCGACCGTCAGCAACGATACCGGCACACCGGGCATCCCCCATGGGACGGGGGCGTGGCCGGAAGGTAGCGTCTGGGAGGAGCGAGCTCGGGAACGCGGCCGGGGTGCGGTGCGTTCACGAGAGGACAGCTCACGCCAGACCGGTCGTTCGAGACCAGCCGTTCCAGACCAGCCGTATTTCACCAAGGGGAAGACGCTCACTTGATGTCGGACCGCAGCCTGCGACTCCTCACGCTCCCCCCTCAGTCGGCACGGGGAGGGGAGCGTGTCGGCGTGCTGCTGCGGGAGCGCCCCTCGACGCCGCCCGGCGCGCCCTCGGGCGACGCCGACGACCGGCGGGGCGGTGCGGCCCAGGACGACAACCCGTTCGCGCCGCCGCCGGAGGGCACGCCGGACCGGCCGTGGCAGCCGCGGCGCCCGTCCGGCGACGGAGGGGACGCCGGGGGTTCACAGGGCTCCCCCGACTCTTCGGGCTCCTCCGGCTCACAGGGTGAGGGCGGCCGACCCGTGTGGGGCAGCCAGTGGAGCGACCGGCAGCCCGGCCGCTCCTCCAACGGCGGCTTCGGCGACCGGCCCGGCCGCAGCCCCGAGGGGCCGGGCGGCGGTCCGGGCCAGAGCGGACCGCGCTGGGACCCCACGGACCCGGCACAGCGCCGCGCGCGCTACACGCTGCTGGCCGGCATGTGGGCCTTCTTCTTCGCCCTCTTCAACTGGCCGTACGTGGCACTGCTGCTCGGCGCGCCGGCCCTCTACTGGGGCATCAGCTCCCTGCGCACCAAGCCCCGCACCCCCAGCCCCGAACCCGGCCCCCACGACACCGGCCCGCCCACAGACCGCGGCCGCGGTGAGCGGCCTGGTCACGGCGTCCCTGGCCATCATGCTCGTCGCCGCGACCTTCACCGCACAGTTCGTACCGCGACTACTACACCTGCACCAACGACGCCCTCACCAACGAGGCCAGACAGGCGTGCACCAAGCTGCTGCGGACGAGTTGCGGGGGTTTTGGGGCCAACGCTTAGGGGTGCGCTTCGGGGGCTCGGGCGTTTGGAAGGCGCTGGACACGTCGGGCTCCGGGATGCGGCGGCCTCCGCGCAACGCCGGGCTCCGGGGGGCGAAGGACTCCGAGCAATGCGGGCTCCGGAAGGCGCCTGGCATCAGGAGTCGTCCGCTCCGGTGGCTCCGCCCTCCTGGACGCCTCCTTCAACGCCGCCCAGCGGACCTCGCGGGTGTCGTCGCGCCAGGGCATCGGGGGTCGACGGGCAGGAAGTCGTAGGGCTCGAGGGTGGGGTCGTACGGGGCGTCCGGGCGGCCTGCGGAGGGTGCGGCCTGCGATGCGGTCGGCCGAGGATCCGGGCCGACACCGTCGCGCTTGCGGGATGACGAGCCGCTGGAGAAGGGCCACCGCCGGCGACGTCGCCGCACACCGGTGTCCGACGCATCCGCGCGGGCCTCCGGCCTCTGCGTCCCGGAGTTCGAGGTCCCCGCACCGGGATGCGCCATCTCCGTCCGGCTGTTCGCCGCATCCGCGCCGGATTCCGATACCCGCCCCTGCCGCTTCGCCAGCCCCTCCCCGGAGCCCGACGCCCGCGTCCGCCCGCCGCGACCCCTCCCCGAAGTCCAACGCCCGCACCTGCCGCTTCGCCAGCCCCTCCCCGGAGCCCGACGCCCGCGTCCGCCCCGCCGCCGACCCCTCCCCGGAATCCGACGCCCCCCCAACCCTCGCCGTCGCCTCCCTGGCATCGGCCACGCCCGTCCGAACGTTCGCCTCGGTCGCCGCAGACTCCGGATTCTTCACACGCCCCTTCGCCCGACCGCCCCCGCATCCGCCGCTCCGCCCCGCCGTTCGACTCCCCCACCGCGGAATCAATCACCCCGGCCCAGACGTCCAACTCGGTCGCCGCAGCCTCCGGACTCTCCACGCACCCCTTCATCCCGACCGCCGCCGTCCGCCGCACCCGCCCCGACGCTCGGCTCCCCCACCACGGGATCGATCACCCCGGCCCACACGTCCAACTCACTCGCCGCAGAGCCGGCCGCTCCAGCCGGGGCACCCGACCTCCGGCCGCAGAATCAACCGCCCCGGCCCACGCCTCCAACCCGCCTGGCCCGGAATCCGACATCCCGGCCCGAGCCTCCGCCGTCCCTCCCCGAAGCCGACGCCCCACCCCAGCGCCTCCGTTCCGCCGGCACCAGCCCTTTCCCGTTGCCCGGCGATGGTCGCCGTAGCTCCCTGCTCATGCTTCCGGCACCGCCAAGCCCGTACCCCTACCGCGGTCGGAACCGCCACGACCGCCGTCCACGCCAGCGTCGCCGCCCCCACCTGCCACCACACCGGCCCGAACCGAGCCAGCGCGTCCACCCCGAGCGGCCCGCCCGCCAGCCCTGCCAGCACGGCGAGTCCCGCCGCGCACCACACAGCCGCCAGCCCGGTGCAGCCCGCCGTACGCCCCCATGACCAAGGCATCCCCCTCGCCTCCTCGTCCTCCCCGCCCCGGACCGCCGCCCTCCCCGTGAACCACCCGACCGTCACGCCGGCCGCCACCGGCACCACTGCGGCAGCCCAGTTCAACGGCGTCCCCGGGCCCGCCTCCGGTAGCGCCGCCAGCAGGGGGAACGGCGGGAGCAGCGGGGCGGTGTCGGTGGACAGTGGGGTCGTCGTGTGCCCGACGCCGAGCGCGAACCCGGGGCCGAGGGCATAGGCCGCACCCCACACCGCCGAGTTCGGTACGAGCGCCGCGCACAGCAGCAGCACCGCGAACCGCCCCGACCACCCCTGCGTCAGCTGGGCAAAGGCCTCGCGGGCCGCGCCGCCGTGCCACAGCAGCGACACCGCCACCAGCAACGCCCCGCCCCCGACCAGCACCGCGGCCCCGGCCGCGGCCGCCCGCGCCGAGACATCCAGCCGCTCCCGGGCCTCAGCCCCGAGGAACAGCCGCCGCAGACCGCGCGGCAACAGGATCAGCACGCCGTCCACCGGTCCACAGGGCCGCCCGTACGCCGTCCACACCCCCGCTCCCGCCGCGCCCACGGCGATCACCGGCAGACACACTGCGGCCCACACCCAGTCGGCCCGCAGCGAGCCGCCTCCCGAGGCGTACACCGTGGCCATGCCCCCGACGGCGAGGTACCCCAGCACCACCCCGCCCACGCCGTACGGACACCCACCGGTGCCCGACCCTCCGGCTCCCCGTCCACCGCGTCCCGCGCCGCCCGGTGCACCAGCCACACCGGCAGCACGAGCAGCAGCAGCGGCGTGACGCCGACCGGCGCGGGAACGCCGGAGAGCGTGTCGGTGCGGACCAGCTCCGCGCCGTGCGCCAGCAGCCACAGCCCCGCGGCGACATGCAGCGCGCCCCCCGGCCCGCTGTCGGGATAGGGCGAGGTGATCCACAGCATCATCACGAGCACGGCGAACGAGCCGAGCCCCAGCCCGGCCGCGACCGCGCCACCCAGGAGGCTGGCGGCCAGTCCGGGCGATCGGCGACGCAAACGGGTGAGCAGGGATGACAGCGGCGATCGGCGGTCGGACATCTGAATCACGACCGTCATGCTCCCAACGACACGCGCTTTCCCGTCGTAACAGGCGAACCTCCGATGTGTCGCCCAATATGTGTTTATGTACTTTTTCGTACGAAGGGGTGTCCTGTGAGGCAGAGCAGCCCTGCGACCCCGCTCCCCCCGCCCAAGGAGCGCCGCCGCCTGCGCGAGGCAGGTTCGCTGACTGTGGCTCAGGTCGCGGAGCGCATGGGTGTCTCCCGTCGGACGGTGCGGGCATGGGAGGCCGACCGCACGACTCCACGCGGCCGGAAACGGCAGGCGTACGCAGAATTGCTGAACGCGCTGACGACCGAGGCCGGCACGGAGACCGGCATCGAGACCGTCACCGATCGCGAAATCCCTGCGAAGAAGACAGCTGTAACGGTACGTCACGATCAGCGGGAACCCGAGGCCCAGCCCGACCCCTTCGCGCCGTCGTCACCGTCCTCTCTGACCCCTGCTCAGGCCTTCGACGCCCTCTACGCGTTCTGCGTCCCCGCCCTCGTCCGGCAGACTTACCTGCTGACCGGGCGGCGCGAGCTGGCTCGTGAGTCGGTCGAGCGGGCGTTCCAACTCGCCTGGCAGCGCTGGCCCGAGGTGGCCGTCGACCGCGACCCGACGGGCTGGGTACGGGCGGCGGCGTACGAGTACGCCCTCTCTCCCTGGCACCGGTTCCGCCCGCGCCATCGCCACCCCGAGGCGCCGCCGGCCGACGCGTCCGACCGCACGCTGCTGAACGTACTTCTGAGACTCCCGCCGCCGCACCGCCGCACGCTCCTGCTGTACGACGTCGTGGGCCTGGACCTGCCGGAGACCGCGGCGGAGACGGAGGCGAGCACCCCGGCGGCGGCGAACCGGCTGCTGCATGCGCGCGAGGCCGTCGCCGCGCGGCTGCCGGAGCTGTCCGACCCGGCCGAACTGCACCGGCGGCTCGCCCGCCTGGCCGACACGGAACGACTACGGGCCTCCAAACCGTTCACGGTACGCAACGGCAGCGAACGCCGCGCCCGTTTCTGGACCCGGGCCGCCATCGCCTTCACGGTCACCCTCATCGGCGCGACAGCCCTGACCCTGCGCACGGCCCCGACACAGTACGAGCCGCCGGTGGCACCGGGCGAGACGGTGCGCGGGGTACCGCCGCGGGCGGCGCCGGGACCCTTGTCGGAGCAGCAGCTGGCGCTGCTGGAGAAGCTGCGCATGGAAACGGCCGGCGGACCGGAACGGCTGGTGCCGGAGCCGCGGTGAGGCGGGGACGAACGAAAACGCCGGTGGGCCCGCCCCCATTCGGGGAACGGGCCCACCGGCGGTCAGTCGGAGGACTCAGCCGGCGAGGATCTCGCGCGCCAGCTTCGCCGTCTCGGTCGGGGTCTTGCCGACCTTGACGCCCGCGGCCTCCAGGGCCTCCTTCTTCGCCTGGGCGGTGCCGGACGAGCCGGAGACGATGGCGCCCGCGTGGCCCATGGTCTTGCCCTCGGGCGCGGTGAAGCCCGCGACGTAGCCGACGACCGGCTTGGTCACGTTCTCCTTGATGAAGGCCGCGGCCCGCTCCTCGGCGTCGCCGCCGATCTCACCGATCATGACGATCAGGTCGGTGTCGGGGTCAGCCTGGAAGGCGGCCAGGGCGTCGATGTGCGTGCTGCCGATGATCGGGTCGCCACCGATGCCGACGGCGGTCGAGAAGCCGATGTCACGAAGCTCGTACATCATCTGGTACGTCAGCGTGCCGGACTTCGAGACCAGGCCGATACGACCCGGCTTGGTGATGTCGCCCGGGATGATGCCGACGTTGGACTGGCCCGGGGTGATGATGCCGGGGCAGTTCGGGCCGATGATGCGGGTCTTGTTGCCCTTCTTGCCGGCGTACGCCCAGAAGGCGGCCGTGTCGTGCACGGCGATGCCCTCGGTGATGACGACGGCGAGCGGGATCTCGGCGTCGATCGCCTCGACGACGGCGTCCTTGGTGAACTTCTCCGGCACGAAGATGACGGAGACGTTGGCGCCGGTGGCCTCGATGGCCTCCTTGACGGTGCCGAAGACGGGTACCTCGGTGCCGTCGAAGTCCACGGTCTGACCCGCCTTGCGCGGGTTCACGCCGCCCACGACGTTCGTGCCGTCACCGAGCATGAGCTTGGTGTGCTTCATGCCGGTGGCGCCGGTCATGCCCTGGACGATGACCTTGCTGTCCTTGTTGAGCCAGATAGCCATGGTGTGTGGATGTCCTCGTCCTCGGTGCTTACTTGGCGGCTGCGGCGAGCTCGGCGGCCTTGTCGGCCGCGCCGTCCATGGTGTCGACGCGCTGGACCAGCGGGTGGTTGGCGTCCGTGAGGATCTGCCGGCCGAGCTCGGCGTTGTTGCCGTCGAGGCGGACGACCAGCGGCTTGGTGACCTGCTCGCCGCGGTCCTCGAGAAGCTTCAGGGCCTGCACGATGCCGTTGGCGACCTCGTCACAGGCGGTGATGCCGCCGAAGACGTTGACGAACACGGAGCGGACGTCCGGGTCGCCAAGGATGATCTCCAGGCCGTTCGCCATCACCTGGGCGGAGGCACCGCCGCCGATGTCCAGGAAGTTGGCGGGCTTGACGTTGCCGTGCTTCTCACCGGCGTACGCGACGACGTCCAGGGTGCTCATCACGAGACCCGCGCCGTTGCCGATGATGCCGACCTCGCCGTCGAGCTTGACGTAGTTGAGGTTCTTCTCCTTGGCGGCGGCCTCGAGGGGGTTGGCCGCGGCCTTGTCGTGGAGTTCCTCGAAGTCGGGGTGACGGAACTCGGCGTTGTCGTCGAGCGACACCTTGCCGTCGAGGGCGATGACCTCGCCGGAGGCGACCTTGGCCAGCGGGTTGACCTCGACCAGGAGGGCGTCCTCCTTGATGAAGGTGTCCCACAGCTTGACGAGGACGTTCACGACCTTGTCGGCGACCTCGGCCGGGAACTTGGCGGCCTCGACGATCTCGCGGGCCTTCGCCTCGTCCACACCGTCGATGGCGTCGATCGCGATCTTCGCGACGGCCTCCGGGCGGGTGGCCGCCACCTCCTCGATCTCCATGCCGCCCTCGACGGAGGCGATGGAGAGGAAGGTGCGGTTGGCACGGTCGAGGAGGAAGGAGACGTAGTACTCCTCGAGGATCTCCGGGGCCGTCTCGGCGAGCATGACCTTGTGGACCGTGTGGCCCTTGATGTCCATGCCGAGAATGTCCGTCGCGCGGGCAACGGCCTCGTCCGGGGTGGCGGCCAGCTTCACGCCACCGGCCTTGCCGCGGCCACCGACCTTCACCTGCGCCTTGACGACGGACTTGCCGCCCAGACGCTCGGTGATCTCGCGCGCCGCCTCAGGCGTGTCGATGACTTCACCGGCCAGCACCGGTACATCGTGCTTGGCGAAGAGGTCCCTCGCCTGGTACTCGAACAGGTCCACGCGCTTCCGTCCCTATCAGTGATCTCGCGGTTCGTTGGATGCGTGGGCGTGCCGCGAAGGGCAACGTGACGACCGCATGTGTCACAAGGGAAGCGCACACGGTGTCCGAGCGCGCGGCATGTCCGTCTCGCAGGTTATCCCCGCTTGCTGGGGGTCTCTAAATCGCGGGTCACACCTGAGCGGTGATACCTGTCACATGATGCCGCACTCACTGGCACGGCGTGCCGTCGGTGAGGGAACAGACGGTGACCGGCCAGCGAACAGGCCAGGGACGGCACAGGGCCTCACCGGGCTGGGGTTGACCCGGTGAGGCCCCTTGAGCATCCCCGAGGGGCCTGATGTACGGCCTCGGGGCACGGGTCCGGCGATCCCCACCCCAATGGGGACCGCGGGCCCCGACCGCAGGTTTCCGTCCGGACGGACCGACGGCTTTCGGCCGTCGTGGAGCGGAGCCCTGCGGGGTCTGGATGCGGGCCTCTGTCCTGCGAGACCGCGCTCGGTCAGATGCTGTACGTGCCGCCCTGGCGTACGTCCTGGACGTAACCGGGGGTGATCGACTCGGCGACGCCCTCCGCTCCGGAGACGGCGTGGCCGGTCAGCGAACCGCCGGTGGACTGCACGGTGCCGGTGAGGTCCTGCGCGAAGGGCGCGACCTGCCCGGCGACACCGTGCACGAACGGGGCGGCCTCGCCGGCCACGCCGCCCGCGAACGGAGCGACGTCGCCCACCACGCCGTAGGCCAGCGTCGTGGTGCTGCCGCCGACACCCTCGACGACCGGCCATACGGTCTCGGTGACGGTGTCGACGAGCGGCTGGACCGCACCGGTGACGCCCTGCGCGAACGGCGGCACCTCGCCCGCCACGCCCTCGGCGAAGCCCCCGGCCTGCTCCGTCACGCCGTACGCCAGCGGCGGTACGCCCCCGGCGACCCCGCCGGTGAAGTACTCCGTATCGCCCACGGCGCCGTACGCCAGCCCGCCCGCGTCGGCGACGGCCTGCCCGGCGACCGGCACGACACCCTGCACCGCGGTGTTCGCGACCGGCGGCAGTACGGTGCCCGTGGCGTCGCCGGTGACCTGCCCGACGAGGCCCGCGGCGTACGGCGGCACCTCGTCGACGACACCGGTCGCATACGGCGGTACGTCCGCCACCACACCCTCGGCCACCGGCCGCACGTCCCCGACCGCACCCCAGGCGAGGGACTGCACGTCCGTGACGGCCTCGGCGGCGACCGGCTGCACGCCCGCCACCGCACCGCCCGCCACCGCATGCACGTCCGTGACGGCACCGCCGGCGACCGGCTGCACGCCCTGCACGACGCCGCCCACGACAGGCTGAACGTCGGCGACCACTCCGTACGCCATCGCAGTCGCGGCGTCCACGGCATGACCGGCGACCGCGGCGACCCCGGCGACGGCACCGCCGGCGACCGGCGTCACTCCGTGCACCGCGTCGGTCACGGCGGGCGCGACTGCGTGCACGGCGTGACCGGCGACCGGGGTCACCCCGGCCACGGCTCCGGTCGCGGCCGGCCGGGCGCCGTGCACCACTCCGGTGGCGGCGGGCACGACGCCCGCCACTGCCTGGCCGGCGACCGGCACCACACCCGTCACCACCCGGTCGGCGACCGGCCGCACGCCGGCCACGGCGGAGGCGGCGACCGGCGGAACGGCGGCCGCGGCCGTCTGCTCCACCACCGGCGTGACCGCGCCCGGCACGGTGGTGACCGTGCCGACCACGCGCTGCTCGACCCCGCCGACCGTGCCCGTGACGTGGCCCGGCACGGAGGCGACGCTCGCCTCGGCGGCGCCTCCGACGGCGCCGACCTGGCCCTGAGCGGTGGTGACCGCACCGGCGGTCCGCGCGTCGGCCCCGGCGACCGCGGCCTGCGCGGCATGCGTCACGCCCGCCGCGGTGCGGCCCGCGCCCGCCACCGCGTACTGCGCCTTCGTCCGTACGACACCCTCGACGCCCTGCGTCTGCGACCGCGCCGCCGCCTGGGTGCCCTGGAGCCTCGTCTGCGCCGCGGCCAGCGCCTGCTCGAGCTCGGGCGCGAAGGCGGAGAGGGGGCCGAAGAGGTAGTCGACCGTGTCCTGGGGCGTGGTGGGGGCGGCCGCTGCGGTGTCGGCGACGGTGGCCCCGGCCGTGCCGGCGACCTCTCCGGCGGTGACCTCGGCCTTGGCCTGCGCGGCTCGGGCGGCCTGGGCACCCTGGACGGCCTGCGCGCCCCGGACCTTGGCCGCCTTCGGCACGCTCACGTCGGCGTCGACGTACCGGCGGGCCTGCTCCACGGCACCGCCGTCGCCGGACGACGCGGCGGTGGCGCGCGCCCCGTCCGTGGTCGTCCGGGCGGTGCCGAGCCCGTCCGTGACGGTGGAGGTCGCCTTGCCGACGCCGGCACCAGTGAGGGCGTCCGTCACGCCGGTGTCCTGCGCATCGGCGTGGGCGAGGTCGGAGACGACGCCGTCGACGGCGTCGGTGACCTCACCGAGCGTGCTCTCGGCATCCGTGGTCGCGTCCGACACGGAGAGGGAGGAGGCGGGCAGTTCGTCGGCGCTCGCGACAGCGGAACCGAGCGCCCACGCGCCGGTGACTCCGGCGGCTATGACGATGGAACGGCGGATGTTCTTGTTCATTGCGTGCGTCTGATCCTTCGGGACTCGACGTCGGAAGCGCGAGACCGCGAGCAGGTCACCAGGAGGGGCAACCTTGTGCTCGGGCTCGTGCCAGGGGACTTGGGGAGCTTCCGGCGCCGTCTTCCGCTCGCGGTCCGGGGAGTGGGGACCGACGGCTATGGAGACGACTCCGGCGGCTTCCGTCCGGGAACCGGGGGAGGTCCGGACGGTCGGGCAGACCTGTTCCGCCCCCGCGCGGCAGGTCTACGGCGCGGGAAAGGCCTGCCCTAGCCGGGGAATACCGGGATGTCCCGGTGCCGGTCCCGTGTCCCCTCCGACTCGACGCGCACGATGGCGCCGGGCACGAGCCGCAGCCGCGCCCGGTGGTTCGAGGTCACGGCGTGCGCGTCGCCGTGCCGGGACGTGCCGCTGTCCGCCGCCGAACGGTTGCCCAGCATGCCGTCACCACGCCCGGCCGGCACCTGATGCACCGGGGCGTACCGGCCCCCGGCCCGATCGTGCTGCCCGCTGCCGTGGACAGCGGCCACGACCTCGCCGGACGAGCCGCCGAGACGCGGCCCATGGACGCCGTCGGCGCCCGCCTTGCCGCCACGCCTCTCGGAACCGGCCTCGGGGGACGGCGACGTCCCCGCAGCGCCCGGCTGGGGCGTCACCGCCCCGGGCAGCGGCGGGAACTGCCCCGGCAGCCCGGGGAGGACGGGGGGCGTGGGCAGGTACCCGGGAGGCTCCGGAAGGCCGGGCAGTTCGGGGAGGACGGGCAGCGTGGGTGAGTCGGACAGCCCCGGCAGCCCCGGCAGCGACGGCAACACGGGCAACGACGACAGCGGCGGCACCTCGGCTTGCGCGGTCACGGTCTCCACCACGCCACCGACCGGCCGTATCACTCGCTCACCCACGGACCCCACGAGGTCCTCGGTCACCGGCCGCACGATCGACTCGCTGTCCCGGCCGTGAGGAGCCTCGGCAGCGGGATGCCCTACCGGTCCCGGCGACACGTCCGTGACCGGGGCACCGCCGCGGTCGGCGGGGTCCTGAGAGCCGCCGAAGTCGTGGTCGGTCCCGCCCACAAGACCCTGCGCCAACGACGCAGCGCCCTCTGCCGAAGTCGACTTCACGACCTCGTCCGGCCTCGCCTTCGCCGAAGTCACCGAAGCCGACGGGTCGACCGAAGCCGGCGAGTCGACCGAAGCCGAAGCCGAGACAGTCACCGAGGCCGGAGAGGTCGCCGATGTCGTCGAGGCCGTGCCGTCCGTCGCCCGTGCCTGCCCTCCGTACAGCACCCCGAGCACGAACAACCCACCCACCAGCAACACCATCTGGAGCGCACGCCGCCCGGCCGCCGCGCGCAGCACACGCACAGCGGCACCGGACAGGGCTGCTGACCAGATCAAGAGAGGGAGGGTCCTCCGATGCGGCGGAACGAGCCGCGTAGTGGACGACGCGGTACGGGCGAGCGGAGCGCGGCGCACCGCTGACGAGGCATCGATCCTTGCACGGGACTCCCGAGGTTGCGCAAGCCCCCCGTTACCGATGGGTAGTCATATCCCCTTTCGAGAGGAACTCACCCGGTGCTCCCCGGTCGTCATGTGGTGTCCGGTATCGGAAGCGGACGCTTCTCGATGGCTGCCGCCATCACTTCCGGGAACAGGTCCGGCGTACAGGCGAACGCCGGCGCGCCGAGCCCCGCCAGCGCGGACGCGTGCTCCCGGTCGTAGGCGGGCGCCCCCTCGTCCGACAACGCGAGCAGGGTCACGAACTGCACCCCCGACGCCTTCATCGCCGCCACTCGCTTGAGCATCTCGTTCCGTATCCCCCCTTCGTAGAGGTCGCTGATCAGCACGACCACCGTCTCCGCGGGCCGGGTGATCTGCGACTGGCAGTACGCCAGCGCCCGGTTGATGTCGGTGCCGCCGCCGAGTTGGGTGCCGAAGAGGACGTCGACCGGGTCGTCGAGCTGGTCGGTGAGATCGACGACCGCCGTGTCGAAGACGACGAGCCGCGTACTGATCGACCGCATGGACGCCAGCACCGCCCCGAACACGGACGCGTACACGACGGACGCCGCCATCGACCCCGACTGGTCGATGCAGAGGATGACCTCCTTCTTCACCGACTGGGATGCTCGCCCGTAGCCGATGAGCCGCTCCGGCACGATCGTCCGGTACTCCGGGAGGTAGTGTTTGAGGTTGGCCGCGATCGTGCGGTTCCAGTCGATGTCGTGGTGGCGCGGCCGGTTGATGCGGGCGCTGCGGTCGAGGGCGCCGGTGAGGGTGGCCCGAGTGCGGGTGGCGAGCCGCTTCTCCAGGTCCTCGACGACCTTGCGCACAACGGCTCGTGCCGTCTCCTTCGTCGTCTCCGGCATCGCCTTGTTCAGCGACAGCAGCGTGCCGACAAGGTGCACGTCCGCCTCCACGGCCTCCAGCATCTCCGGCTCCAGCAGCAGGGCGGACAGCCCGAGCCGGTCGATGGCGTCGCGCTGCATGACCTGCACGACGGACGACGGGAAGTACGTACGGATGTCCCCGAGCCAGCGGGCCACGGACGGCGCCGACGCCCCGAGCCCCGCCGAACGGTCCTTCCCCGTCTGCGGTTTGTCCCCCTTGCCGTAGAGCGCGGCGAGCGCCCCGTCCATCGCGGCGTCCCGCCCGCCGAGCGCACACCCCGTACCGTCCGCCGCCTCGCCCCCCAGCACCAGCCGCCAGCGCCGCAACCGCTCCCGGGCGGCGTCGTCCGACTCGGCCACGGCCGTGGACTCCGTCGTCATACGTGCTCCTCCCCCACGCGCTCCCCCGCCCGGTCCACCGGTGCGGCCGTTCGACTCGTCCTGCGTCCGCCGATGCTCCTGCTCATCCCGCCACCTCCACCAGGCCGGCGCTTTCGTCTGCTCCCGACCCGTCCAGCCCCAACAGCAGCCGCACCAGCGGCTCCACTGCTGTGGCGCGTTCGGCGTCGAGACCGGGCCCGAACCCGGGTATGCCCGCTCCCGCCGCCTGTGTGTTCCCCCGCTGTCCCGGCCCGCGCCGCACCAGCTCGCCGAGCGTTCTGCGCACCCCCGGTTCGTACGCCGAGAAGGTGCGCCGCAGCAGGGGCAGCACGTCCGTGAACGCTTCTGCCGGCACTCGGGTCAGCCAGCCGTCGACCAGTCCGAGCAGCCGCTCGTCGTGGACGAGCAGCATCCCGCCCCCGCCGCCTCCGCCGACGAAGCCCTCGATCCACGCGGCCGCATCCGCCGGCGCCGTCCCCGGGGAGAGCGCCAGCCCCATGAGCCGCGCCGCCTCCTCCTGGGCCAACTCCCCGTCGTCCAGCAGCAGCCGCACCGCCCGCCCCTGGATGACGCCGGGCACGGTGTCCCGAGCGGACAGGACCCGCAACACCGCATGCCAGCGTCCGCGCAGGCCATCGTGTTCCGGTGTGCCGGCCTCGCCGAGCAGCCCCACGGCGGTGTGCACCGCGTCCACATGGCCCCGCATCTCCTGGGCCGCGTCCGCGTCGAGAGCGGCACAGGCTGGGGGCAGGCCGACGAAGATCCGCTCGGCGAGGCCGGCGGCGACCTCGGTCAGCGCTCCCGTGTCGGTGCCGCGCACATCGCCGTAGCGCAGCGAGCGGACCAGGGCTGGCAGCGCCTGGGCGAGGTGGCCGACGTCAGTGTCGAGCGCCGCGCGGTCGGCGAGGATCCGCATCACCGCCGGGAGAGCGTCGGGCAGTTCGGCCAGCAGACAGCGTTCGGCGAGCCCGGTGACCTCGACGAGGCCCTGTGCCGCGGTCGCGTCGGCCTCCGCCTTGGCGGTCGCCGCGGCGAGCACGGTCGTCCCCCACACCCCGGCTTCGGCGACCCGCACGGACAGCTCCGGCTCCCAGCGCAGCCGCCACGTCTCCCGGAAGGTCCCGGTGCTGCCGCGCGACACCGTCGGCTCGCCCCAGGCGACGCCGAGCAGCCGCAGCCGGTGCAGCAACCGACTGCGCCCGGCGTCGGTCTCCTTGCGCAGGTCGAGCTCCAGCTCCCGCTCCAGCGCCTCCGGTTTGAGCCGCAGCCGCCGCTGGAGCCGGGCGAGGTCGCGTTGCAACGGCACCGCAGGCGCCGCCTCCGGCACCTCCCCCAGCACATCCCCCACGACCAACCGGTCGTGCACCAGCGCCAGCGGCACGTCCGAGCCCTCACACATCACGGCGCGCACGGCGTCGGTGGTTTCGCCGAGGCCGGCCAGCGGACGCCCGCGCATCGCCGCGAGCGTCTCGGCCAGCCGCACCGCCTCGATGACATGCGCCGAGGAGACGATCCTGTCCTCCGCACGCAGCAGCCCCGCCACCTTGGTCATCCATCGCTCCACCGGGCGGTCCGGCGCCGCGAACAGATGGCCGTACCATCCCGGCGAGTCAATGCCCGCGCCGTATCCGCTCGCCCGGGCCAGCCGGCGGTACGTCCACGGCACCCAGGTCATGTCGGCCTTGACCTTGGGCAGCCCCTTCACCAGAGCCCGGTCGGCGGCGACGGTGGCCTTCTGCCGCAGTGCGGGCACGTGCCACGCCCCGCACACGACCGCCACGCCACCCCCGAACTCCCGCTGCGCGGCCCGCACCTGGAGCCGCATGTACGCCTCCCGCACGAGATCCCGCTCGTGCCCGCCGCTCCCGTACGCCTCCCGCAAGGCCCCCATGGCCTCCTCGAGCACGCCGAACGGAGCGAACGCATCCCTCTCGCCCAACCCCCGGTGCTCGACGACGTCCTCCCACCAGCGCTCGGGATCGTCATAACCTGCGGCATCGGCAAGCACGGCGAGCGGATCGACCCGAACGTCCGTCTCGGTCATCTCCGGTTCGGCGGCGTCGCCGGCATCCGCCTCGTCCGCCTCCGGTACGGCAGCGCCCCCGGCATCCGCCTCGTTCGCCTCCGCTTCCGCGACGTCGGTGGCCTCCGCCTCCCCCTCGGGATTCGTCACCGTCTCCCCGCCCCACACCAGCGTGTGCGTGACCGGAAGATCGATGAAGCGAGCCGGCACCTCGTGCTCCAGGGCCCACCGGATCGCCACCCACTCCGGCGAGAACTCGGCCAGCGGCCAGAAGGCCGAACGGCCGGGATCGTCCACGGCGTGGGCGAGGAGGGCGACCGGTGGGCGCATGTCCTCGTCGGCGGCCAGCGGGATCAGCGTGTCCGCCTCGGGCGGGCCCTCGATCAGCACCACCTGCGGCCGGGCCGCGTCCAGCGCCGCCCGCACGGCCCGCGCCGAACCCGGCCCGTGATGCCGCACACCGAGCAGCAGCGGCTCGGCCCCGGGCCGCCTGCTTCCTGCCCTCTCAACGCCTGTCACGCCGTCCCCCTCGCCTGCGAGGCCACCCCAGGTCGTCGTCGACCGCTGCCCGGACGTCCCCCGTCACCTCCATCGATCCGCCCGCCGTCGAACTCCCCTGCGCGAAATCCCACCGGTTGTCGCTCACGCGCTCACCTCCCGGCAGGCCCGGTAGAAGTCCTTCCAGCCGTCCCGCTCACGGACGACCGCCTCCAGGTACTCCTGCCAGACGACCCGGTCGGCCGCCGGATCCCGGACGACGGCGCCGAGGATGCCCGCGGCGACGTCGCTCGGTCGCAGCACGCCGTCGCCGAAGTGCGCTGCCAGCGCAAGGCCGTTGGTGACGACGGAGATGGCCTCGGCGGTGGACAGCGTGCCGCTGGGCGACTTCACCTTCGTACGACCGTCGGACGTGACACCGTCGCGCAGCTCCCGGAAGACCGTCACCACACGACGGATCTCGTCGACGCCGTCAGGCACAGCGGGCAGATCGAGGGAGCGGCCGATCTGGTCGACGCGGCGCGAGACGATGTCGACCTCGGCCTCGACGCTCTCCGGCAGCGGCAGCACCACGGTGTTGAAGCGCCGACGCAGTGCGCTGGAGAGGTCGTTGACCCCTCGGTCGCGGTCGTTGGCCGTGGCGATCAGGTTGAAGCCGCGGACCGCCTGCACCTCCTGGCCCAGCTCCGGTATCGGCAGTGTCTTCTCCGACAGGATCGTGATGAGCGTGTCCTGCACATCGGCCGGGATGCGGGTCAGCTCCTCGACGCGTGCGGTCATTCCCTCGGCCATGGCCCGCATGACGGGGCTGGGCACCAGCGCGTCCCGGCTCGGGCCGTGGGCAAGCAGCTGCGCGTAGTTCCACCCGTACCGGATCGCCTCCTCCGGCGTGCCGGCAGTGCCCTGCACCAGCAGGGTCGAGTCACCGCTGACCGCTGCGGCCAGATGCTCGGACACCCAGGTCTTCGCGGTGCCGGGCACGCCGAGCAGGAGCAGGGCGCGGTCGGTGGCGAGCGTGGTGACGGCGACCTCGATGATGCGGCGCGGGCCCACGTACTTCGGTGTGATGACCGTGCCGTCGGGCAGGGCGCCGCCGAGCAGGTACGTCGCGACAGCCCACGGCGACAGTTTCCAGCGGGTCGGCCGCGGCCGGTCGTCCTGCGCGGCCAGCGCGGCAAGTTCGTCCGCGAAGGCGTCCTCGGCGTGCGGGCGCAGCGCTTCTGCCGCGGGCGCGGATGTGCGCGCGCCCGCGCTCGCGGTTGTAGGTGTCTCCACGCCCGTGTTCGCGGGCGCGGACCCGTTCTGGCTCGGGTCGACGGACGTCGGTTCTACGGACACAGGCATGGCTGAGTCCCCCTCCAGCTCGGCCGGTTCGGTTCTGGCATCCACGGTGCACCACACCACTGACAATGCGATATGACCTGCGAAAACGTGCCGGCGGCCGCGCTCGCGAGACCGATTGTCAGTGGGGGGATCTACCTTCGATGCCATGACTCAGCAGGGGGTGCGCTGGACTGCAGATCAGGTGCTGGCACTGGCGCCGGACGCGGCATCGCGCAAAGCGGGAAGCAAACTCGGTGCGGCGGGGCCGTGGTCCGAGGCAGGCAGTTCTGACGAGGGGACGCTGTGGGGGCTGTGCAAAGGCAGCGGCAGCAAGCCGTATCAGACGGTCATCGACATCGCGGACGCGTCCGGTCCCGCGTACAAGTGCAGTTGCCCGAGCCGCAAGTTCCCGTGCAAACACGCGCTGGGGCTGCTGCTGCTCTGGGCCGGCGGCGACGGCGCGGTGCCACCGGGCAAGGCGCCGGACTGGGCCGAGCAGTGGACAGCGGGGAGAAGGAAGCGTGCTGCGGAGAAACGAACGGCGAGCGCGGGCGGTTCCCCGTCCGGCTCCGCTGATCCGGAGGCGGCGCGGCGCCGGGCGGAGCGCCGGGCCGAGCGGATCACAGCGGGGACGACCGAGCTGGAGCAGCGTCTGACGGACCTGCTGCGCGGAGGGCTGGCCGCGGCGGAGCAGGCGGGGTACGGGCTGTGGGAGGAGACGGCGGCCCGCATGGTCGACGCCCAGGCTCCCGGACTGGCCGGCCGCGTAAGAGAGTTGGGTGCGATCCCGGCGTCGGGTCCGGGCTGGCCGGTGCGGCTGCTGGAGGAGTGCGCGCTGCTCCATCTCCTCGACCAGGGCTGGCTGCGTCGCGACGGGCTGCCCGAGGGACTGGCGGCGACGGTCCGTTCCCGCATCGGTCTGCCCGCCTCGGCGGACGGCCCGCCGGTGCGCGACCGCTGGCTGGTCCTGGCCCAGTACGACAGGGCGGACGCCCGTCTGACGACCCGCCGGATCTGGCTGTACGGCGCCGAATCCGACCGCACCGCTCTCCTTCTCTCCTACGGCGCCGCCGGCCGGGCCCCCGAGCTCGCACTGCCGGTGGGGCTGACCCTGGAGGCGGAGGTGTCCGCCTACCCGGGCGGGAGCCGGCAGCGCGCCGCCCTGGGGGAACGGTTCGCGACGCCCACGTCCACCTCGATACGTCCACCAGGAGTGACGACGACGCAGGCGGTAGCCCGCTACGGCGACGCCCTCCGCGCCGACCCGTGGCTCGACTCGGTCCCGGTGACGCTGGACCGGGTCATACCGACCCCGGACGGCGACTCATGGCAACTGGCGGACGCCGACGAGAACGCGGCACTGCCGCTCACGCCCACCGCCCGCTCCCGCCCCGGTCTCTGGCGGCTTGTAGCCCTGTCCGGCGGTGCTCCTGTCAAGGTCTTCGGCGAGTGCGGTCACCAGGGCTTCACCCCACTGACGGCCTGGCCGGCGGGCGCGGGCGAGGCGGTCCAGCTGTGCTGAGCCGCGGCCTCTCGGCGCCTCCGACCCGGCTCCAGGGGAAACGGCCCCCAGTGACGCCGCCCGCTCCGAACTGACCCACTCCGAACCACCGCACGGCATCCGCCCTTGAAAGGACCCTTGTGAACAGGACTTCCGCTCCTGTGGATTCGCCCACGTCGGGCGTCTGGGAGGAGCTCGTCACCACCGCACTGCTCGGCACGGACCGGCGTACGCCACCCGGCGCCGCGCCCGGCCGGGAGGCGCCCGTGGCGCTGCTGAACGCCGCGGCCATGGAGACCGTACGTCGCCGAGCCGGACTGCGCCCGGCGCGGCCGGCCCAGCGCCCGGCAGCAGCCCCCGAGGACCCGCGCCCTCCGCTGCCCGCACCGGCGGCCCACAGGCTCGCGATGCTGCTGGCCGACCGTCCCGGCACCGCGGGCGGCGGACGCAGAGGCACCGCACCGGACCTCATGGAGCTGCTGCCCCAGTGGCTCGCAACAGCGAACGCCCGCGGTTTCATGGCACCCCCGGAGGCCCTGCCCGCCCTGCTGGACGCGGCCCGGGGCCGTACGGATCTGCGGCCGGCGGCGCTGACCTTCGCCGGCCCACGTGCCCTGTGGCTCGCCCGGCTCAACCCGGACTGGCGATTCGCGCTGCGCGCGACACCGGGCGGAGGCACGTCGCTGCCGCACCTCGACGACACGGACAAGGTGCAACAGCTGTGGCAGGAGGGCCTGTTCGCCGAACGCGTGGCTCTCCTGGCAGCCATACGCGCCCATGAACCCGGCACCGCACGTGAGCTGCTCGCGACAACCTGGGCGACGGAGCGGGCCGAGGACCGGCTGATGTTTCTCGACTCACTGCGTACGAATCTCGGCGACGAGGACGAGGCGTTCCTGGAACAGTCCCTGTCCGACCGCAGCCGCAACGTCCGGGCGACGGCGGCGGAGTTGCTGTCGGCGCTGCCCGGCTCGGCGCTGGCCGCACGCATGGCGGTGCGGGCCGGTGCCTGCGTGGCCGTCGACCACACGCGGGACACCCCGACGATCACCGTCGAGGCGCCGCACGAGTGCGACGCGGGCATGGAGCGGGACGGGGTCGTCGCCAAGGCGCCGGCAGGACGGGGTGAACGGTCCTGGTGGTTCGGCCAGTTGGTCGAGGCGACCCCCCTCGAAACGTGGCCGGGCCGGCTCGGCGGCCGGACGCCCGAGGAGATCGTCGCTCTGCCGGTCACGGACGACTGGCAGGGCGAACTCCACGCCGCCTGGTGCCGGGCGGCGGTAAGACAGCGGAACGCCGACTGGTCGCGGGCCCTCCTGGGGGCGCCCCGGGCACCCGAGGCCGGCGGCCCGGGGGCGGTGTCCCTGGCCGAGCGGGCCAAGCTGCTGAGCACGCTGGGCACCGACGAACGCGCCGAGTGGGTGGCCGGCTTCATCGCGACGCACGGTCTGTCCGAGGCGTTTCAACTGCTGGGCGTGTGCGACGTGCCATGGGCGCCGCAACTCGGGCGCGCGGTCGTCGACGCGCTCAACATCGCGCGGGACGCCGGGAGTTATCCATGGAGTTTCAGCGGAGTGATGGGCCTGGCCGAACGCTGTCTGTCCCCCTCCGAGGCCAACCGCCTCGACGGGCTGCTGGCGGTACCGGACGAACCCGAGAACGCGTCACCAGGAGCCGGCGGCTACTGGGCCGAGGCCTTCCAGCGCCTGGTCACCACGCTACGTTTGCGTGCCGCCATGGCCGAGGAACTGGGAGCGGAACAGGAGGAGGGGCTGCGGGGCCTTGCCTGAGCGGCGGACCGGCCGCCATCCGGATCCGCACCCGCAAACAGGCCGGCACCCAGACACGCCCCCAAACGGACCGCTGTCCGGCCACGAGCCACTCCCACGGCTCATCACCCGCACACCGTCACTCCAACGGCCCACCGCCGAAACCGAGCCACACCAACAGACCACGCCCGGACACACCACACCAACGACCCACCGTCCAGGCCCGGCCCACGCCAACGACCCACCGTCCGGACCCGGCCCACACCAACAGACCACGCCCGAACACACCACACCAACGGCCCACCGTCCAGGCCCGGCCCACACCAACAGACCACCGCCCAAACCCGAGCCACACAACCAACGCGAACGCCACCCACGTCCGCCCCGGGCCTACGCCCCCGTCGTCTGCCGTACGTTCGCCCGTACCCAGTCCACGATCGACGCGGTCGTGGCCCCCGGCGTGAAGATCTCCGCGACGCCCTTCTCCTTCAGCACAGGGATGTCCCCCTCGGGGATGATCCCGCCGCCGAACACCAGGATGTCCTCCGCTTCGCGCTCCTTGAGCAGGTCGATCACGGCTGAGAAGAGCGTGTTGTGCGCCCCGGAGAGGATGGACAGCCCGATCGCGTCCGCGTCCTCCTGGATCGCGGTGTCGACGATCTGCTCGGGCGTCTGGTGGAGGCCCGTGTAGATGACCTCCATACCGGCATCCCGCAGCGCCCGCGCGATCACCTTCGCCCCCCGATCGTGGCCGTCGAGTCCCGGCTTGGCCACCACCACGCGGATCGGACCGGCTGCCACACCCATCACTGCCTCCAAGAAGCGATTACATCCACCCGTACCGACAAGTACCGGCCACTATCGACAAGTACCGCACAGAACGGCGCCCACCAGAACAAGGCCACCCACCCCGCAACCACCGGGGAAGTGAACGAACGTTATCTCCAGCATCCCGCAACCGGCAGTTTCGCGAGGCAGACCGAGGGGGAAATCACACAGTGGGACATATTCGCCGCGCAGTGTTCCAAGTCTCCGCGGCCACCCCCGCGCACCCACGCGGACCAGGGGGCGTGGAGGGGAACACGCGCAAAGAGAGCCGCAACGAGGTCGCCGTACCTCCACGCCGCAGGCCGCGCGGCGTGGGGTGCGGCGCATCGACCGGAAACGAAGGGCACGACAAGCAGACAGGGCACGTAGGGCAGGCCCCCCACCCCATCCCCAACGGCGCCGTATACGCCGTACCGGGGCCGGCCCCACTCACCCACCGGAACAACCCCACTCGCGCCCCGTCACCACCTCCGTCGCGGCTCGCACGGGCGCACACGGGGGACAGAGCCGTCCTCCGCGTGCCGACAGGAGGTCGGCCATGAAGGTCACGCAGGTCACCAGGGCACTGCTGCCCTTTCAACCGCTCTGCCACCGCCTGCTCCCGAACAGCCTGGCGGGGCTCTCACTGGCCATCCTGAAGGCGGCCGCCCTCGAGGTCGCGATCCTCGCGGGCCACCTCCTCCTCTACCCCTCCGGCATCATTCAGGAGCGCCGGACGCCGCCCGCCCTGGTCCCCTCCCAGGACGGCGCGGCGCGCCTGCCGACGCGGGCCAAACCCCCGGTGGTCCTCCTGCACGGTTTCATCGACAACCGCTCCGTCTTCGTTCTGCTGCGCCGTTCCCTCGCCCAGCACGGCAGGCAGCACATCGAGTCACTGAACTACTCCCCCCTGACCTGCGACATCCGTACGGCGGCCAAGCTGCTCGGCCGGCACATAGAGGAGATCTGCGAGCGCACGGGCAGCACGCAGGTCGACATCGTCGGACACAGCCTCGGCGGACTGATAGCGCGCTACTACGTCCAGCTGCTCGGCGGCGACACCCGCGTCCGGATCCTGGTCACGCTCGGCACCCCGCACTCCGGCACCCGAGTGGCCCCCTTGGCGAACGCGCACCCCATAGTGCGCCAGATGCGCCCCGGCTCAGCCGTCATCGAGGAGCTGGCCGGCCCGACACCCGGTTGCCGTACGCACTTCGTCAGCTTCTGGAGCGACCTCGACCACCTGATGGATCCGCTGGAGTCCGCCTGCGTCGACCACCCCGACCTGCTGGCGCAGAACGTGCGGGTGAGCGGGATCGGCCATCTGGCCCTGCCCGTGCACCCGGCCGTGGCGGCCGGAATACGGCAGGCCCTGGACGGCGCCTACGACACCACCCCGCAGGGAAGCGGGCCTGCAGCGCACTCCGACGACCTCACCGTGGCCTGACAACACGACCGTGGCCGGCCAGTACGACCTCGAACAATCTTCGAACACAAACCCAAACCCGTGCCCGCAGTCCCCCGAAACACGGCCGATTGCCCGTTTCCTGCGCGCGCGAAACCTGCCGAAGATTGTCGCGCCCGCGTACCGCCGGGTACAGTCGCCGCACTGCTCTGCCAGCCCCTGTTGTCGAGGCGAAAGAGAAGTTGGTGAACGACCGTCACCCGTCGGGGACCATGACCACCCCGGCTCCGGCTTCCGAAGCCGCCTCGGCGTCTTACGCGCCGTACGGCACGCAGGAAGCCCAGTACGGCGACCTCACCACGTACGGCGCCTACACCGCCAACGGATTTGACACCGGCAGCCACGCCACCGCGGCCACCACCACGACGTTCGAGACCGACCCCCTCTTCGGCGATCTCACGGGCAGTGGTCACGACACCGGCGCGTACGACGCCACGCAGTGGTCCACCGGCAGCCACCAGACCCTCCACTACGACCCGTACGCGGCCCAGCATCATGCCGCCTACGACACCGGCGCCTACGACACAACCGCCTGGACCACCGGCCATCAGCAGCTCCCTCTCATCCCGCAGCAGGCGGGAGCGCCCGACGCCAGCGGCCAGTGGGACGCGAGTGCATGGGTCCAGCCGGAGCAGCAGCCCGGCAGCCCCGCCGACCAGACCCACCAGTGGGAATGGGGCACGCAGACCTTCGACTCCGGCGCGTACGACGCCACGCAGTGGAACTCCGACGGCACCACGGCCGACGCCTACGAGCAGCACGCCGAACCCTTTCCGCAGCAGGCCGAGTCCTACGAGCACCACGCCGAGAACTTCGGCTCGCACGCCGAACCCTTCGACCAGCAGGCGACCGCCACCTTCGAGCACGTCGACTACGACGAACCGAACGCGGGTGACGGCGAGTCGGGCGTGACCGGCGAGATGCCCACCACGACCCCGTCCCTCCTCGACGACCAGGAGGAGGTCACCCCGGCCCCGGTCTCGCGGGCGGCCTCCCGCAGCGGGGCCCGCTCCCGTCGCCGTACGCCCGCGAAGCGATCCGCACTGCTGACCGTCGCCGTGCCCTCGGCGTGTGTCATGGGCGTGGCGGGCATCGCCGCCGCCTCCGTCGGCAACCTCGGCGGCGACGACCAGGAGGCGTCGACGACCGCGGCGGACGCCCCGGCGGTGAAGCCGTCGGCCGCCAACAACCAGTTGGACACCCAGCTCGAGAGCCTCACGGCGGAGGCCGACGACTTCGCCGACCGGGCCAGCCGTACCCAGGAGCGCATCGACCTCAAGGCGCAGCAGGCGGCCGAGAAGAAGAGGGCGGCGGCGGAGGCAGCCCGCAAGGAGCGGCTGCGTCCCAAGTACGCCCTGCCGGTCGCACAGCACGGGCTCAGCGCCTACTACGGCCAGGCCGGCATCAACTGGATGTCCGTGCACACCGGCATCGACTTCCCGGTCTCGTACGGTTCGACCGTGATGGCCGCGACCGACGGCACCGTCCGTACGGAGTACAACAGCGCGTACGGCAACATGATGATCGTGACGGCGATGGACGGCACGGAGACCTGGTACTGCCACCTCTCCAGCTACCAGGTCGCCTCCGGTACGACCGTCAAGGCCGGCGACCCGATCGCGCTCTCCGGCAACTCCGGCAACTCGACCGGACCGCACCTGCACTTCGAGGTGCGGCCGGGCGGCGGTTCGGCGGTCGACCCGCTGGCCTGGCTGCGCAGCCACGGCCTCGAGCCGGCGTAAGCACCGAAGCTTCCCCTGAGCCCCCGCCGATTGAGCGGGGGCTCACTTCGTACCGCCCGGAACAGCTACAGCTTCTCCACCGGTGCGTACCGCAGAAGCAGTCGCTTCGGCTTGGTGTCCCCGAAGTCGATCGTCGCCTCCGCGTTCGCGCCGGTGCCCTTCACCGCGACGACGGTCCCGAGCCCGAACTGGTCGTGCGTCACCCGGTCCCCCACCGCGAGGGAGACCACGGGCTTCTCTGCGGTCCGGCGCGTGGCGAACCCGGACGCGCCCGACGCCGACGAGCGGGACGACGACAGCGACGCCGCCACGCCCGAGACCGGGCCCGCCGGAGCCAGGGAACCACCCGTGCGCTTCCAGTCCACATGCGCCGCCGGGATCTCCTCCAGGAAGCGGGAGGGGGGGTTGTACGAGGGCTGCCCCCAGGCGCTCCGCATTGCCGAGCGCGTCAGATACAGCCGCTCACGCGCGCGCGTGATGCCGACGTACGCCAGGCGGCGCTCCTCCTCCAGTTCCTTGGTCTGGCCGAGGGCACGCATGTGCGGGAAGACGCCGTCCTCCAGGCCGGTCAGGAAGACGACCGGGAATTCGAGGCCCTTGGCGGTGTGCAGGGTCATCAACGTGATGACGCCGTCGCCCTCCTCCTCGTCCGGGATCTGGTCGGAGTCGGCGACCAGCGCGACCTGCTCCAGGAAGTCGGCCAGCGTGCCCTGCTCGCCCTCGCTGCGCTCCTGCTCGAACTCCAGGGCCACGGCGGCGAGTTCCTGGAGGTTCTCGATCCGGGTCTCGTCCTGCGGGTCGGTGGAGGCCTGCAACTCGGCGAGGTAGCCGGTGCGCTCGAGCACTGCCTCCAGGATCGTCGCGGGGCCGGCGCCGGACTCGACGATCGTCCGGAGGTCCTCCATGAGCGTGTTGAACCGCTTGACGGCGTTCGTGGAGCGCGCGGCCATGCCGTACGCCTCGTCGACGCGCTTCAGTGCCTGCGGAAAGCTGATCTTCTCCCGCTGGGAGAGGGCGTCGATCATCGCCTCCGCGCGGTCGCCGATGCCCCGCTTGGGGACGTTGAGAATACGGCGCAGCGGGACCGAGTCCTCCGGGTTGGCCAGCACGCGCAGGTAGGCCAGTACGTCCCGGACCTCCTTGCGCTCGTAGAAGCGCACGCCGCCGACGACCTTGTAGGGCAGGCCGACGCGGATGAAGATCTCTTCGAAGACACGGGACTGGGCGTTCGTCCGGTAGAAGACGGCGACGTCCCCGGCCTTCGCCTCGCCCGCGTCTGTGAGGCGGTCTATCTCGTCGGCGACGAACTGGGCCTCGTCGTGCTCCGTGTCGGCGACATAGCCGGTGATGCGCGCGCCCGCGCCCGCGTTGGTCCAGAGGTTCTTCGGGCGGCGGGACTCGTTGCGCTCGATGACGGCGTTGGCGGCGGAGAGGATCGTCTGGGTGGAGCGGTAGTTCTGCTCCAGCAGGATCGTCGTCGCGTCCGGGTAGTCCTCCTCGAACTGGAGGATGTTGCGGATGGTCGCCCCGCGGAAGGCGTAGATCGACTGGTCGGCGTCACCCACCACGCACAACTCGGCGGGCGGCAGGCCGCCCTCGCTGGGTGGTACGTGCTCGCCGTGCCCGCCGGTGCCGACGAGTTCGCGTACGAGGGCGTACTGGGCGTGGTTGGTGTCCTGGTACTCGTCGACGAGTACATGACGGAAGCGGCGGCGGTAGTGCTCGGCAACATCCGGGAAGGCGCGGAGCAGATTGACCGTCGTCATGATCAGGTCGTCGAAGTCGAGGGCGTTCGCCTCGCGCAGTCGCGACTGGTACAGGGCGTAGGCCTGGGCGAGGGTCTTCTCGAAGCCGTCGGTGGCCTGGGCGGCGAAGTCCTCCTCGTCGATCAGCTCGTTCTTGAGGTTGCTGATCTTGGCGCTGAAGGACTTGGGCGGGTAGCGCTTGGGATCGAGGTCCAGGTCGCGGCAGACCAGGGCCATGAGTCGTTTGCTGTCGGCGGCGTCATAGATCGAGAACGACGACGTGAAGCCGAACTTCTTGCTCTCCCGGCGCAGGATGCGCACGCACGCGCTGTGGAAGGTCATGACCCACATCGCGTTCGCACGCGGACCGACGAGCTGCTCGACGCGCTCCTTCATCTCGCCGGCTGCCTTGTTGGTGAAGGTGATCGCGAGGATCTGGCCCGGGTGCACGCCCCGCTCGGCGAGGAGGTGGGCGATGCGGTGGGTGAGCACGCGGGTCTTGCCGGAGCCGGCGCCGGCCACGATGAGCAGGGGGGAGCCGGAGTGGACGACGGCGGCGCGCTGGTTGTCGTTCAGCCCCTCCAGGAGCGCTGCCGCGTCCATGGCCGGACGCGCGGCGCCGTCGCGGTAGTACATGTCCCGGTCCGGGGGCACGTCGAACTTCCCGCCGAACAGATCGTCCGGGATCGGCTCCGGAACGTGATCGTCCTCGGGCGGCGGCGGGTGCTCCTCGTGGGCCCGCTGGGCCTGGAGGTCCGCCAGGAAGCTGTCGTCAAAGAGGCTGCTCATCGCTCTCCGAGTCTAGGGCGCCCCACCGACAACCCGCGGCCGCCCCGAGAACATCCCCGGCCCGGAATACCGTCGATCTTGGTGGTGCGACCGGAATCACATCGGATGCAGCGGCCGGCGACCTTCCATCCCTACCCACCCCACGTCGGCTCACTCTCCGAGCCCACCCCGATACCACCCGCGACCACTGACTGAAAGTCACGAAAATGTATCGGGCATATCACCCACCAACCTTCACACGCACCACACGAGTTGGCTACCGTTCCGGGCAGGCCGTACGACCCCCACCGGCGAACGTCGCCGGGCCGCACGGCCTCCGCCGAGTCCGGTGCGCCCCTGTGGCTGCCGGAGCCGGGGACCCAACCGACTCTGGGGTGAATCGGTCCGACTCCCTTTCCGGGAGGGGACCGTAGGGCAACCCTTCCGAACCACCCGCCCGAACCCGACAGCTAACCCGGTAGGCGGCCCATGGAAGGAGTCGCCTCCCTTGGCGTCGCACCGTAAGTCGCGTCCCACGGGCGCGCGCGTCGCAGGCATACGGACCCCCGCGCTTGCCACGGCTGCCCTCACGTCTGTGGCCCTGCTCTCCCAGACGGCCAATGCCACCCCCTCGGCCGACGACAAGCCGAGCCTGGAAGAGGTCGAGAAGAAGGTCGACGACCTCTACCGCCAGGCGGAGTCGGCGACCGAGAAGTACAACGCAGCCAAAGAGAAGACCGAGAAACAGCGCAAGCAGGTCGACACCCTTCTCGACGACGTCGCCCAGCGCACCCAGAAGCTCAACGAGGCGCGCGAGGAGCTGGGCTCGTACGCGGCGGCGCAGTACCGGACCGGCGCCTCCGCCCCCGACACCGCGACCTTCCTGCTCGCGGACTCGCCGCAGGACTACTTCGACCAGACCCAGCTGATGGGCAGGCTGACCAGTCGTCAGAAGGGCGCGGTCGACGACTACTTCACCCAGCAGTCCGCGACGGTGGAGAAGCGCCAGGAGGCCACCGAGAGCCTCGAGACGCTCACGGAGTCGCAGAGCGATCTGAAGACGGCCAAGGCCACCGTCCAGAAGAAGCTCGCCGACGCGCGCGAACTGCTGTCGCAGCTGACCGCCGAGGAGAAGGCGCGACTGGCGGCGATCGAGAAGAAGAAGCAGGAGGAGGCCGAGCGCAAGGCCGCGGAGCTCGCCCGGCAGCAGGCGGAGGAGGAGCGGCAGCGCCAGGAGGCCGCCGCGCAGCAGGAGCAGGAGGCCGGAAGCGGCTCCTCCACGGAGACGGGCACAGGAACCGAGTCGGGCTCCGGCACCTCGGCCCCCGACTCCTCGTACGCCACCAAGGCCGAGAAGGCGCTCGCCTTCTCCCGCGCGCAGATCGGCAAGCCGTACGTCTGGGGCGCGACCGGCCCCGACTCCTACGACTGCTCCGGCCTCACCCAGGGCGCGTGGAAGGCTGCCGGCGTCTCCCTCCCGCGCACCACCTACGACCAGGTGAACGCGGGCACCACGGTCTCCCTCGCGGCCGCCCAGCCCGGCGACCTGGTCTTCTTCTACGACGACGTCACCCACGTCGGCATCTACATCGGCAACGGCATGATGATCCACGCCCCGAAGCCCGGCACGTACGTGCGCGAGGAGTCGATCTACTACGACGGGGAGTCGTCCATCCACAGCGTGGTACGACCGGCCTGACGGGCGGAGGCAAGGGGCGGGCGGGACGGCACGCCCCGGGGGGACTTCCGTGGGCACGCGCGCGTGGTGGCGTTTTTCGCAGGCACGCGCGCGTGGGGGTGCTGTCAGGCAGGCGCGTACGAGAGGCGCGCCTGCAGGCTCGCGCGCCCGCCGAAACGGCCCACGCTCGGTGTGAGCCCGTTGCCGCGCGCCCGCGTGGTTTTCCACGTGCCCGCGCGCGTGGCCCGCTCACGCGGCGCAGGGGGCTCCTTAGCATCGGCGCATGCCCGGCTCCTCCTCCCTCCGCGCCTGGTGGGCGCAGCATCCGCCGGCGGCCGGGGCCGCCGTCATGGCGACCGGTACCGTCTCGGTCGGCCTGCATCTGACGGGCTACGAGGTCCTGTCCCGGATCCTCCTCGTGGCGGCCTGCGCGGCATGGCTGGCCCTGGCGGCGGACGTCGTCACACGGCTGCTGCGGCAGCAGGAGCGCTGGATGACGGAGGCGGGAACACCGGCGGTGCTCACCGCCGTCGCCGCGACCGCCGTGCTGGGGACCCGTTTCTCCGCGCTGGACCGGCAGCCCCTGGCCGCGGCGCTGCTGGCGCTGGCGACGCTGCTGTGGCCGGTGCTGCTCGTGCCCGTCGTGCGGCACCGGCAGCGGCGGCGTATGCCAGGGGCGGTGTTCCTCGGGACGGTGGCGACACAGGGACTCGCCGTGCTCGGTGCGACCCTCGCGCAGGCCGAATCGGCGGCGTGGCTCGCACGTGCGGCGCTCGTACTCTTCTGGCTGGGCCTCGTGCTGTACGGCCTCGCCCTGGCCCGCTTCGATCTGCGGCAGGTGATCGAGGGGCCGGGGGACCAGTGGGTCGCGGGCGGCGCGGCGGCGATCTCGGCGCTCGCCGGGGCCCAGCTCATCGCCGCCGACGGACCGGGCCTGTACCTCTGGAACGACGACAACAGCGGCGTCCTGCGGACCGTGACCGTCGCCCTGCTGGTCCTCGGCCTGGGCTGGTACGCCGTACTGCTCGCCGGCGAGGTGGTCCGGCCGCGTCTGCGCCACGACGTGCGCCGCTGGTCCACGGTCTTTTCGATGGGTATGGCGGCAGTGGCGGCCCTGGCTGTCGCCGCCGCTGTCAACATCTCATGGCTCGAGTGGCCCGGGGAGATGCTGCTGTGGATCGCGGTGGCGGCGTGGCTCGCGGTCGCGGTCGGGGCGGTCGCGGCCGCCCGGGAGGCCGTACGCCCCACGGCGCCCGGGCACCCCGGACCGTGAGCCGCGGCCCTCGGCCGGGGCTCAGGTCCAGAGCACCGCGATGAAGACGTTCGCCGTGGTCAGCAGGCCCACCAGGCCGAACAGACCCTTGTCCACCTGCTCCTCGTCCCGCTTCACGTAGACGAGACCGAGGATCACGATCAGCAGAGCCAGCTTCACACCGATCTTGATGTTGTTGACGGACTGGTCGTCGGCCTGGTTGAGACCGACCAGGATCACACCGGTGACCAGCATGGTCAGCGCACCGTGCAGCATCCCCGGGCCGAATCGGGCGGTGCCCTCACCCATCGCCTTCATCTGGGAGAAGAAACCGCCGAGCAGGGCGGCGATGCCGATGATGTGCAGGCCGACGAAGAGGTTGATGAGTACGTCCATGGAGCCGGAGCCTAATCAGGGCCCGGGCACCACTCGGCACCGGCCTGCCGACCCGGCGCCCGGCGGCCGGCGGCCTGGGACGCGGGACGCGGGACGCGGATGCATATATGCGCGCCATAGCACCTCCGCATGCACGCATGCCCCGTAAATCGCACATCGGTCATCGCGCTGCGTGAAGGCGACGGCCACGGATCGGGATCACGGTCATATCCGGTCGCCCCGCGGTCCCCTCATGTCAGTTCCGCACAATGCGTTACCGGTCCGACACACCCAGGTCTAGCGTCCTGCATCAGGTGACCGGCTCCCCACCGCCGTCCGGGCCAGGGGCGGCAGCCGGACACCTCCGCCGAGAAGGTCCGGCGGCGGCCCCACTCCCCCTGCGCGGGGCGCCGCCGGACGCGGAGACCGCATCGGAGCGGTCAGCACGGTCCGCCCGGTGGCCGTACGGACCAGCGGTCGTCCAGGTCGTCCGAGTCGTACGAAAGGACGTGCAGTCCAGTGGCAGCGCATCGCAAGCCCCGACAACGCTCGGCGGGCGGAACCAGGGCCCGTACGGCGGCGACGATCGCTATCGCGGGAGCGGCGAGCGCGACCGGCGTCAACAGCATCGGGCACGCCGAGCCGCAGCTGACGCCGGGGCAGGTCAAGGCCAAGGTGGACAAGCTGTACCAGGAGGCCGAGGTCGCCACCGAGAAGTACAACGGGGCGAAGGAGAAGGCCAAGACGGCGGAGGAACGGCTTCAGTCGCTGCAGGACGAGGCCGCCCGCAAGGAGGAGCAGCTCAACTCGGCGCGGGCTGCGCTCGGTTCGTTCGCCGCGGCGCAGTACCGGAGCGGTGGCCTCGACCCTGCGCTGCAACTCGCGCTCTCCGAGAACCCCGACCGGTACCTCGAGGGTGCCACGTTCGCCGAACGTGCGGGCAACCGGCAGTCCGCCGCCGTGGCGCGGGTCCGCAGACAGCTGCGCGAGATCGAGCAGTTGCGCGGCGCCGCCCGCGTCGAGCTGACCTCACTGCAGTCGCGGCAGGCCGAGCTGAAACGCCACAAGAAGACCATCACCGGGAAGCTGGACGCGGCTCGGCGGCTGCTGTCCCGGCTGACGGCCGAGGAGCGGGCGCGACTCGCGGAGGGCGAGGGCACGGACCGCGCCTCGCGGGCCGCCACGCCCGGACGCGACAGCCTCTCCGCCACGGCCGCGGCACCCAACTCCCGTTCCGCGGCGGCAGTCTCGTACGCCTACCAGAAGCTCGGCAGCCCCTACGTCTGGGGCGCGACCGGCCCGGACGCCTTCGACTGCTCGGGCCTGATCCAGGCCGCGTACCGCTCCGCCGGTGTCTCCCTGCCCCGCACCACCTACGCCCAGATCGATGCCGGCCGCCGCGTCTCCCGCTCCGAACTCCTCCCCGGCGATCTGGTGTTCTTCTACTCCGGCATCAGTCACGTCGGCATCTACGTCGGCAACGGCCAGATGATCCACGCCCCGAACCCCTCGGCGCCGGTACGGCTGGCCCCGATCGACGAGATGCCCTTCGCGGGGGCGACCCGGGTCGTGTGAGGGAGTCCGGCGCTGCTAATGAAGCATCGACAGGGCTCACCAAGCTGCTGTTCTCAGGCAGTGCCCGTCTCTACGATCTGCCCGAGCCACAACCGTCGACCAAGGTCGTCGAGCTCCATCTTCCTCGCATCACAGTCCGGGATGGCGCACCTGAGAAGAGTCCACTCGACGTGATCGTGCCCAGAGCGGCCTCCGATCCGCTCGCGGCGACGAGCAACTGCACAGGTGCGAAGAACTCGGGCACTCCGCTCGACCGGTCGTGCGGCTCCCGCGTGTCGTCCAACGACACCCCGGCGTAGGCCCGAAGATCCTGGATGGCGGAGCCGATCGGGTCCTTGCGGTCCGGGCTCTTGTACTCGACGACGGCGACGGGGATGCCGTTGACGAAGAGGACGAGGTCGAGCAGGATGTCCGCCCCATCGGCGGCGCGGACCCTCAGCTGGTCGACGTGGATGTGCTGCCACCCCATCGTCTTCAACTGGTCGATGATCGGCTGCTCGACCTCGTCCCGCTCGACCGTGCCCCGTGCCATGCGCTCGCGTCTCTCCCCATGTGCCCCTGCCGCCGACTGCTCTGATCTGTTCTGGGTTGTTCCATTCTGCGCCGGGCGGAGCGAAAACAAAGTGGGGAGATGGCAGGCCACACGCTGATCTACGGAAGCCAGTCCATATGGGGCGGGGGAAGAACTCACGCTCCTGTCACGGGCAGCAAAGGCGCGCCGAGGCCGTGATACTCCTTGGCCTCCAAGGTGGCGACCTCCCAGCCGGTGGTCATGCTCACCGCAGCAGCGTGCAGGATCGGCCACCCCTGCTCAGGGAAGAACGAGGCGGCGATCCGCCCCATGGTGTCGGCGACGATCCGGTCGATCGACGCCACCTCCACTGCAGGAAGCTGCGCCAGATGGGTCGCGATGCCGGGGCGGCTCCTCGTCGCCTCAGCCAGACACAGAGCCGGGACGATCACCGTGTAGAGCGGATCCTCATGGGCCGCCACAATAAACCCGGACAGCACGCGGTGCCCCCGCCCCAAGGCCAGCAGGGCGTGATGGTCCAGGACGATTCCGTCGCTCACGCCGCCGCGCCCCTGCGGCGGGCGTCGGAGCGGGCTTTGCTCGCGGCCAGCATGCCGCGCGCCTCAACGAGTTCCTCGTCTGTCAGCGGCCGCCCGCCCAGCAGATTCTCCTCGACGTACTGCCGCGCCTGCTCGGCACGCCGCTGCCGCTCGACGCGGCTGCGCATGGTCTCGTTGATCAAGGCGGACAGAGACGAGGCCTCGCCTGCCTCGACAAGCCGCTGCAGCTCCTCGAGCACTTCGGGGTCGAGGGTGACGGAGATCGGCTTCTTGGGTGCCATGATGCGAGGGTATCGCATAGTCATCGGAGGTACTCCTATTGCGGGTAGGGCGTGGAGGGCGGCAGGTTGCGTACGGGAGTGCACCGGCCGCCGGAGGGGTGGCGGAATCAGGTCCGCTGCGGCGCGCGGATCGAGGCGCGGATCTGAGCGGCGAAAGCGCGTACGACTGCGGGTGACATCCCCGTCGGCCCTTCGGGGGCGAGCCCGTTCCAACCATCACAGGCACGGCAAAGGCCTCCGGGCAAGGCTTCTGGTCGGCCGGGTACGCCGCAGTTGGTGCACTCCATGAGGGTGCGGGTGCGCGGGCTTCGGGGGTGGGCAGTTCGGGAGGCAGCTTGTCGACGAGCCTGCGCCGGACAAATGCTCGAGGTGAGTGCACCTGGTCGGGAAGGCCGGCGACGAGGACCTGCGTCAGGCGCTCGGGGGTGGTTCCGCGGGCCAGCCAGTCGGCGGCCAACTGCTCCAGGGCGGAGCAGTCGGCGGAGGAGAGGGCCAGGCGGGGGTCGTGGAGGCCGAGTCGGGCGAGGGTGATGTAGGCGGTGGAGAGGTGGGGGTCGCCGGGCGAGTGTGACGGTTTGGGTTGCGCTGGTACGTCGGTGGGGGCGGCCTCGGGCGATGAGGGCGGCAGCGTCTCGGTGGGCGATTCGGAGGTCACGTCACCGTCGAGGAACCGGGCCCACCATTCGTTGTCCCGCGCGGTCCGTGACCAGTAGGTGTGGAAGACCCAGCGGGTTCCGCTCTCGCCTTCACAGGGCTCAATACGACGACGTACGCGGCGCAGGTGCCCCACCCTGCCGAGCTCGTTGAGCGCGGAGCGGACGGCCTGCTGGCCGTACAGGGGCTGTGCCTTGGCGATGGTCTTGGCGTCCATGGCCGCGTTCTCGAAGAGCTGGTCGAGCAGGCTCGCGAGGTACGCCTCACGGGCGGGGAGGTGATCGAAGTCACCGGGCCGGGGAGGCAGCTGGTCCGGGGCGGAACGCTTGCCGTAGCCGGGCTTGGCCATGGGATGCGCTGCGAGCGACAGCAGAGCAGCGCTAGAGTTTTCGTAAGCCACGAGATCGCCCAATCCGATCTTGAGGTGAGACCCCGGCGGGTGTTGGTAGCACCCGACCGGGGTTGTTTGTTGCCGCGAACGCTAGACGGTCGCGACGGCGCGTCGCAAGCCGATCACGAAAAGTCACGTGCGTAGGCCTGCACGGCAGTTGAGGCGTTGGGAGAGGAGGGAGGGTGGGTTGAGTCTTTCCGCCCGTTCCTTGGAAAAGGGGCTCGAGTCTCGCAGCCCGGAGCCCGAGGCTCAGGCCTCCCGAGAGGCGTACGCCAGGAACGCGGTCCAGGCTCCGGCGGGGACGGCGAAGCGTGGGCTTCGAGCGCCGAGCTTCGAGTCGCGGACATGGACGGTGTGAGGGCAGGCGGCGACTTCCACGCAGGCGTCCTCGAAGTCGCTGCTGTGGCTGGACTTGCGCCAGGTGTAGGCGACTTCGAGACAGGCGCTGCCCGACGAGTCGCTGTAGCTGGACTTGAACCACGACAGTTCGGCGCTCATAGCTCCTCCGCCAATTTCTTGATGAACCGGGCAGACTCCTCAACGCTAAGCGCCTGCATACGGATCATGCCATGCCGTTGAGTGAGGATGCTGAGCTTGTCCCCACCGCCGTACAGCGCGCCTGTCTCCTGCCCGTCGGCGAACGCATACTGCTCGTGGTCGGCTGTCTCGACCAGCACGATTGGCCCGCTGAGCGCTGCCGGCGGGGCGGACTTGAAGGGCAACACCTGGATCGAGACGTTGCGTTGTTGCCCCTCCTCCAGCAGGTGCTCAAGCTGCCTGCGCATCACCCCTTCATCGCCGACCACGGCGCGTAGCGCGGCCTCATGGACGACGAAGCTGAAGAGCGCGAGCGGCTTACTGGTCAGCTTTTCCTGTCGCTTGAGCCTCGCTGCGACCCGTTCCGCCACCGTTTCCTCATCGAGCGGTGGGCAGTCGTTACCGATCAACTCCCGCGCATACTCCCCCGTCTGCAACAGCCCTGGGATCAGCATCGGCTCGTACCACTGCACTGTGATCGCCTCGGCCTCCACCAGCACGTAGTGCTGTGTACGCTACGGAAACGGCTCCGGCTTCAAGTGCTCGTGCCCAGCGATCAACTTCCCTCTCGCACCGCACAGTTGATCAGCTGCCTGCAACAACCTGAGCGTCGGCCTCCGCCGCCCACACTCCATCGACTTGATGTACTCGTAGTCGTAGCCGGCCTCGTTGGCCAGGTCCTGGCGACTGACCCCGGCCTCCTCCCGCCACAGCTTGATCTGCCCACCGCAGTACCGCCAGTTCTGCTGCGCCTGCTGAGACTCCCCCGAGGCCACGCGCTCATCCGCCCTCCCGTCGACACACCGTGTACAAGCACGCTGTGTACCCAAGCCGATACTCCCGAGGCTAGGCGCCAACCACCAGCCTGATCTCGGCAAATGACGGAGAATCACACGCAAGGAACCGCACACGCATGCCGATGTCATCGAGAGGCCCCGTTCCCTACCCCTCCCCCTCCGCAATCCCCCAGGACATCGAGTGGCGCTTCCCCCGCCACGCCCGCAGCGTGGGCCGGGCCAGAACCCTCCTCCGCGAACAGGCCTCGTCCTGGAAGCTCCCGGACGAGGTGACGGAAACGGCGGTGCTCCTGCTCAGCGAGCTGATGACGAACGCGTACCGCCACGCGAAGGTCTCCCCCGGCCGCGAGATCTGGGCCCGCTGCGTCCTGGATGCTGACCGCCTTCGCGTCTCGGTGGCGGACGCGAACGACACGCTGCCAACACCACGAGACGCCTCACTGAACGACGAATCCGGCCGTGGCCTGGCCTTGGTGGCCTCGCTGGCGGACGAGTGGGGCGCGGAGCCTCGTACCGTCGGCTTCGGCAAGACGGTCTGGTTCGAGCTGGTTCACCGCCAACCGTGCGAACCGCGTCCCCGTCTGACGGGGTCAGACGGTGAGAGCATGCGTCAACGCTTCTCTGATCAGTCTTAGACGCCATCCGCTTATCGATCACGGGGCTGGTTTGGTCGAACAGGGTTCCTGTTCGGGTGATCGCGCGAGAACCGGCGCATGACAGCAGGGCCTCTTGGTAGCTCGGGGGTGCGAACCAAACCGATCACCAGGAGGCCCTGTTGTCGCAGTCTTTCGCGCTCGCGGGTGTGGAGTCCAACTCGCCTTCCCCGTCGTGTGACTGCCTCGCGCACAGGTTCGGCAATGCTGCAGACCGGCCGGACCGCACCCCGTGCTACGTCTCCGACATGACGGACGCGGAGTGGCAGGTCGTCCGGGCGGTGCTGCCGGTCCCGGCCTGGCTGGAGGGGCGGGGCGGGCGGCCGGAGGGCTTCTGCCACCGGCAGATGATCGACGCAGTCCGCTACGTCGTCGACAACGGAGTCAAGTGGGCCAACCTGCCCACGGACTTCCCACCGTATCGACGGGTGCACGCCTTCGCCCGCCGCTGGCAGGTGACGGGCCTGCTCGCCGAGCTCCACGACCGGCTGCGGGACCGCGTCAGGCAGAAGGAGGGCCGCACGGTGGACCCGAGTGCGGCGATCGTGGACTCGCAGTCACTGCGGGCGGCGGCGAACATCCCGCGCTCGACATCCGGTTGGGACGGCGGGAAGAAGGTGGGCGGCCGCAAGCGGCACCTGGCGGTCGACTGCCTCGGCCTGGTTCTGGTGGTGTTGGTGACCGCGGCGAGCGTGCAGGACCGGGACGCCGCAGTGCCGCTGCTGGAACGGCTGCGCAAGCTGTACTTCTCCGTCCGCCTCGTCTGGGCGGACGGCGGCTATGCAGGCCGGCTCGTCGACTGGGCGGCCGAGAAGCTCCAGCTCACCCTCGACATCGTCAAACGCTCCGATACCACCACGGGCTTCGTGGTGCTCCCGCGCAGGTGGGTGGTGGAGAGAACGCTGAGCTGGCTGATGCGCTCGCGTCGCCTGGTGCGCGATGTCGAGACGCTGCCCGCCATGCACGAGGCCATGGTGCTGTGGTCGATGACCATGCTCATGAGCGGTCGCCTGGCCGGACGCCGCCGAGGTGGCTTCAGCCGGCCGGAACCGCGAGCGCGGTGAACACCCCGGGCCGCACCTGGAGGGCCCATCCCCGCTCCACCAGGCGTTTCGCCTTCGACCGCAGCCCCTCGACCTTCGCAGGGACCGCCTCCAGCCCCAGAGCCGTGGCCAGCTGCTGGCAGCGCATGCCCGCCTGTCCCGCTTCCGACTCCAGCACCGACACAATCCGCTGGTAGTCCGGCGCGAGGACCGACGCCGCCATGCCCTCGGTCCGGTGCGGCACCAGGGACCCCGCCACGGCGCTGCGCACCGGCTCCGCAACCGCGGAGGGTGGCTCGGCCAGTACCTCGGCCACTGTGATCCGGGCATCCGCCAGCCGCTGAAGCGTGCGTTCTGCCTCCCTGAGCGCGGCCTGCACTCGCTCAGCCTCCTCCCGCAACCGCGCGACCTCTTCCCGGACCTTCTTCTCCCGGGCCTCCAGCAGACCAAGCACCGACGACACCAGCCACCTCCACGAGCGAGACGAGCCAACGAACACGCTCATCTCTCCCGCCACCGAACGGAGTTCATGCCCGCCCACCCCGAACCAAAAGATCACGTTCGGAAAGCGGATGGCGTCTTAGTTTGGCCAACTGACGCTGACGTACCCGCTGCTGCTCGTGCAGCGTCTCGGCCTGCTTCTCGAACTCCCGTTGGTCCACTCTGCTCGGCAGCTCCATTTCCACGTCAAGCAGCCGGGCCGCGTTGAGGACCGTCATGTCGTTCACCGAGGTCCGTGCCACCTCGTAGATACGATCCTGCGCGCGGGGCAGCCGCAGCCATGCCGCCAGATAGTCGGACGACAGCAGATCCGCCCTGGGCCTGAGGCGGATGACCTGGGCCCCGAATGTAGCGAGGGCCAGTTGTCCCTGCCACACCGCCGCCCGGAAGCCGTGATCCGTCCTGACGGCGGCGAGCAGCACGTCTCCTGGCTCCAGCAGGGCGCCAGCCTGGCGGGCGGACCCCAGGTCGATACGGCGGAGCCGGGACGGGTCAAGGTGAATCCCTCCCGCGGAGAGATTGCCCAGGCCGATGACCGGGATCCCGCCGTCCGACTCGCGGGCGCGGGCCCAGTTCCCGCCCTGCGCGGACACCAGGACGTCACGCAGCGGCCGACGTGCCGCTCCGTCCTCCCCCGCCGCGCTGGGGTCCAACAGCGCGAGCGGGCCCCACAGTGCGGCGAACTCCAGTTTGGCCAGCGCTCCTTCGACGGTCTTCTCCGCGTCGATCAGCTCATGGACGGCGGCCACGATCTCCTGCCGCCCGGAGGCGGTTCGCGCACTGTTCGCCGTGAGGTTCCAGGCGCGCCGCTGTGACCAGGGGTTGTTCTGGACCGTGCCGTCGGACAGCTGGTTGTCGATCTCCCGGAACGACAGCCGGTACTTCTCCTGCCATCTCTCGTACGCCTGGACGAGCTCCTGCCGCCGTCCCGCGACCAGCTCCTCCAGCCTGCTCGACAGCGTGTTCCGCAGGGTGTCGAGGACGACGTCCCGCTCTCCGTCCACCGTGGCCAGCGCACGACGCGCGCCTTCCAGTCGCGCCAGAAACTCCTCCTCCAGCAGAGTGATCGCCTTCCGGGCCTCGGTCCGCTGCCGTTTGAGCGCACGCCTTCCGGCCTCGTCGAACGCCGGCGCCGCCGAAGGGCCTGTCTCATCGGGCTCCCCTAGCTCTCCCGGGGTCTCGGCCAGGGCCTGTGCCTGCGCTTTCTCCGCCTCCGCCGCCTCTGCGGTCAGATCGGCGTACGTTCTCTCCGCCCGGGCCAGCTCTTCCAGGAACTCCGGTACGAGGGCCGCGACCGCCTTGTGCTGGTACGCCTGCCGCCGCTCCGCCACCGTACGTGGGCTGGACCGGCCCGTGAGGGGGTCCCCTTCCCGGACCAGCATCCGCTCGACCGTCTCCACCCAGCCGTCCACGACGCCGGCGAAACCGGTTGCCGACAGCACCTTGAGCTCGTTCTTCACGTCGTGCCACCAGCCGATCACCGCGCCGCCCAGTGCGTACTGGTCGAGGAGGCCGACCGTAAGCAGCCGCTGCACCAGGGATTCGGTCATTGTCCGGCGCAGCTGGGCGAGTTGGGCCTTGCGCCCGGGTTCCGTGCGGTCGTCGTCCGCCGTGGGTAGCAGTGCCGCGATCTGCTCCGCCTCGGCCTTCCACCAGTCCTCCACGGCGACCCACAACTGCTGCTCGCGTCCGTGGGCGAGTTCGGCCAGTGCTGCCAGGTCCGGCTGTTCGTCCGATGGCCGGAAGTCGACGTAGGCGGGGTCGTCGGCGCGTACGGCGAACAGGTCCGCCACCTCGATGCCGTACGCGTCCAGAAGGGACCTGCTGTCCTCAATCTCGACGACCGGGACTCCGCCCTCCATGTAGGCCTTGATGTCCTGCCGCTCCGGAGGCGGTGTGCTGTCGACGTACCGGCGGATGGTGAGGTTGGAGTCGCTGTCACGCAACTCCTCGCTGGACACGACCCGTGCGAAGCCCTCGACGTCCTCGAAGGCGTGGAAGGCGGAGGCGATCTTCGCGATGTGTTCGGGGAGGAGGACGTTCCGGGCGCGCTCCGCATGGAACTCGCGGTCGGCATTGATGAACAACACCTTGCCGCGCCGCGCGGGCACCTTCCGGCCCGGTGCTCGGAGCACGAGGACGCAGGCCGGGACTCCGGTGCCGTAGAACAGGTTCGGCGCGAGGCCGACGACCGCCTCAATCAGGTCGGCCTCCAGCATCCTCGCCCTGATCTCCTTCTCCCGGCCGCCGCGGAACAGGACTCCGTGGGGCACGACGGTGAACACCGAGCCACCGCGCCGCTTCACCATGTCCAGCATGTGCTGGACGAACATGAGGTCGGCCTTGCCGCGCTCCGGGGCGAGGCCGTACGGCATCCGCTCCGGAAGGCCAGGGATCTCGGACAACCTGTAGTTCATGGAGAACGGCGGATTACTGAGCGCGAGGTCGAAGTCGCGCTCAGGATGGAGGGGGTTGGTGAGGCTGTCGCCGGTCTTCAGGGAGAAGTGCTTGGCGCCATGGAAGAGCATGTTCATGGTGGCCATGACCCAGGAGCCGCTGTTGGCATCCTGCCCGGCGAGCAGCAGGTCGTCGGGGTCCTCGCCGTGCTCATCGATGTACTCCCGGGCATGGAGAAGCATTCCGCCGGAGCCCATACACGGGTCGTAGACACGCATGCCGGGTTCCGGGCGCGCCAGTTCCACCATCAGGCGGACGACGGGGCGGGGTGTGTAGAACTCCCCACCCTTGCTGCCAGCGGAGTCCGCGAAGTTCTTGATCAGGTACTCGTACGCGGCACCGATCATGTCCGGAAACTCGAGGTCCTCGTCGCGCAACCGGATGCGGTCGAAGTGCGCGATGAGCGCTGTGAGTCGCTGCTCGACGACGGCTGTACGGCGGACGTCAACATGGGCAAACAGGCCGTACAGCGCGGCGTCCTGCGCTTCGAGCGCGTCGAGGGCGTGCTGGAGGCGTGCCACAGCCCCGTCGTAGACGTCTCCGGTCAGCTGCTCCCAACGCGCCCGCTGAGGGACGAAGAGGACACCGCGCTCGATGTACGGCTCCTGCCGCTCGGCCTCGCGCTCCGCATCCCCGGCGCTGTCGCCCGCCGCCAGCCACTCCCGGACGATCGCTTCCCTGGTCGCCTCGAACCGGTCGTTGACGCGCTTCAGAAACAGCAGCACGGAGACGAGGTCGCGGCTGTCGGCAGCGTCCACAGCGCCGCGCAGAACGTCGACGGCGGCGAAGAGATGGCGCTCCCACTGCGCGAGCGTGAGCTTGGCCACGTACGGCTCCCCCTGTGATGTCTGGCCTTCTAGTAGTCGACGACGTCCAGCCCGTCCTCGACGAATTTCCATATGTCCGTGTATGCGTCCCAGGTGTTCTGGTCCGGTCGGCCCCCGTGTCGCGCGACGGTGCCCTGCGCATAGCGCCGTGCGGTCTTGTACCGGCCGGTGAGCTGCGCGGGCATGACCCTCTTGGGCTCGAACCTGTCCTTTGGATAGGTCTGCACGAACCCCGGCTGCTGGCGCAGCCTGTCCGCCGCCTTGTCGCACACTCCGCCGAAGCTGCTCGTGTAGTCCTGGTAGTGCAGCAGGCGCCAGAGTTCGAAGCAGGGGTGGGAGTACGCAATGTGCAGCTTCGCCTTCTTGGCTCTGGCAAAGGCCGTGGATATGTCCTCGTGCTGATCGCGGTCGAACAGGCACCACACCTGCGGCCAGTTCCAGTGCTCGGGTTCGATGCCGGCCTTCTTCGCGGCGCGCTGGACCTCGTCCCACTTCCGGATGGCGTCCTCCACGAGCGGAAGAGGCTTGCGACGCTTGGTCGGCGCACTGCGATTCTCGACCGTGCAGGCGATCTTATGCGGTGTCCTGCGAGTGCC
The DNA here is from genome assembly GCF_004187715.1 of Streptomyces sp. F001. Lineage (GTDB taxonomy): Bacteria > Actinomycetota > Actinomycetes > Streptomycetales > Streptomycetaceae > Streptomyces > Streptomyces flavusporus. The sequence continues at coordinate 86,034 of NZ_QZWF01000004.1, forward strand.
GTTGTGCGTCACGAAGCTGATGAAGCTTGGCTCGGTGACCTCACCTTCCGTGAAGACGTACACCTCCCGGCGGAGTTCCTTCGTCTTCTTGACACGTACCAGATCGTCCCGTCCCCTGCGCCTTGCCATCAGGAACTCTCTGCCTCCCCTGTCAGTGCCATGAGCACCATGCGTCCGATCTGGCCCTGGTCGACCTTCGGAACAGCTCCGTAGGCGCCTGCGAGGTAGGAGTCCTCCAAGTCCTCCTCTGGGCCGGGGTTGAAGTCGCTCAGCGGATACAGCTCCGTCGCCCCGCGCTTGTCCTTCTCCGTCAGCCAGATCTGGCCCGGTTCCAGGGACCGGCCGCCCCTCGGGGTCTTGAGCAGCGACGCGTCGTGCGAGGTGAACAGCAGTTGAGCGTTGGCCCTGTTGGACCAGGGCGCCTGGAAGAGGCGTACCACCTCCGACGCGAACCGCGGATGCAGGCTGGCGTCGAGCTCGTCGATCAGCAGGACGGCACCGCTGTCGATGGCCAGCAGCAGCGGGCCAATGAGCGCGAACCAGGAACGCGTGCCGAACGACTCCTGCTCCCAGTCCAGGGCCACGGCCGTACCGCCGTCGGTGCCGTGCAGCAGCCACCACTTGAGCGCCGTCCCACCCGGCTGCCGCTCCACCTCGGCTCCCTGAATACCGAGGTCGGCCACCTTGAGGAGCTCTCGTACGCGGTCCCTGGTCCGCTCGTCCAACAGTTGCCGCGCGGTGTAGGCCTCACGCTCCCTGAGCTCCGTCTCGGGTGTGATGTCCCAGAGATTCGACCTGAACCAGGAGTAGATCTTGGACAGTTGGGGGTGGTTGTCGCTTGCCGCCCTGCTGAGCAGCAGAGCGTTGGGACGCGTAGAGCGCGCCAGGCGGGCCCGGTCTTGGACTCGATCGCCGGGGAAGTCGTAGGTGTGCTCCCGTGAGGCGTCACGGTCCAGCCATACCTGACGCCGTCCCTTCGGGTAGGCGTGGAGCCATTCCGACTCGACTCTGCTGTCGCCGAGTTCGAACCCGTAGGTCCAGCGCACGCCGTCATCCAGGACGAAATCGACCTCGTAGAACGTGCTCTGCGCTGCCGACTCGGCGTCGAGGGCGAAGGGGTCACGGTCAGGGACACCCGTGTACGAGGTCCAGGGTCCGTAGGAGTTCAGAACCGCTTCTCGCATCTTCTTCAGCGCCGTGATGACATTGGACTTCCCGGAGGCGTTCGCCCCGAAGACGCCGAGGACCGGATAGACCTGCAGCTGCTTGCCGTCGGACAGCTCGATCGCGCGGGCCGCCTCGGGCTCCTCACCTGGCGGCACAACGAAGGACAGCTCCTGCTCGTCGCGCAGCGACCGTACGTTCGCCGTGCGGAACCGCAGCAGCATGCAGCCCTCCCTTCTGGCACACAGAGTAACCGGGTGATCGCATACGCGCCTACCGATCGTTCACACCAGCCGTCGTGCCGTCGCCCACCGCGTCAGCTCGTGCCGGTTGGAGAGCTGGAGCTTCCGCAGGACCGCCGAGACGTGGGACTCGACCGTCTTCACGGAGATGTACAGCTGCTTGGCGATCTCCTTGTACGCGTAGCCACGGGCGATAAGGCGCAGGACCTCCCGCTCACGCTGGGTGAGCCGGTCCAGGTCCTCGTCGACCGGCGGGGCGTCGGTGGAGGCGAAGGCGTCGAGGACGAAGCCGGCCAGACGCGGTGAGAAGACCGCGTCGCCCTCCTGGACCCGGAAGATGGAGTCGACCAGGTCCGTACCCGTGATCGTCTTCGTCACGTACCCCCGGGCGCCGCCCCGGATCACACCGATCACGTCCTCCGCCGCGTCCGAGACGGACAGGGCGAGGAAACGGACCGGCTGCTCGGCGTCGGCCATCAACGCGGCGCAGCGGCGCAGCACTTCGACCCCGCCGCCACCCGGGAGGTGCACGTCGAGCAGGACGACCTCGGGCCGGGTCGCGGTGATGACCGTGACCGCCTGGTCGACGTCCGCGGCCTCGCCGACGACCTCGACGCCGGTCTGCTCGGTCTGTCCGATCTCGGCCTGGACTCCCGTGCGGAACATCCGGTGGTCGTCGACGAGCACCACGCGCACGTGACGCCGCCCGGCACCGCTGCCCGGCGGCTCAGCGGACGCGGCCGCCTCCCCTGCCGTGCCGTTCGCCTCGGTCGGGTCGCTCATGACGTCTTCTCCGCCCTCTCCATCTCCAGCTCGACCTCGGTGCCGCCGCCCGGCACCGCCCGCAACCGGGCCGTACCGCCGTTGCGCTCCATGCGGCCGATGATCGATTCTCTGACGCCCATGCGGTCGGCGGGTATCGAGTCGAGGTCGAAGCCGGGTCCGCGGTCCCGCACGGACACGAAGACCGTCTTCCCCTCGACTTCGGCGTAGACCTGCACGGCGCCGCCCTCGCCACCGTACTTGGCGGCGTTGACCATTGCCTCGCGTGCGGCCTGCATCTGTGCGCCGATCTTCTCGTCGAGCGGGCAGTCGCCGACCACGACGACCTCTATGGGGACGCCGTGCTTGTCCTCGACCTCGGCGGCGTTGCGCCGCACCGCGTCGGCGAGGGCGGTCGGCTCGTCGGCCTCGTCCTTGCCGGTGCCCTCGGGCTTGTACAACCAGGTGCGCAGGTCGCGCTCCTGGGCGCGGGCGAGGCGGCGCACCTCGCCGGCGTTCTCCGCGTTGCGCTGGATCAGGGTCAGGGTGTGCAGCACGGAGTCGTGGACATGGGCGGCGACCTCCGCCCGCTCCTGGGCGCGGATGCGCATCAGACGCTCCTCGGAGAGGTCCTGGGTCATGCGCACGAGGTAGGGGCCGGCGAGGAGCGTTATCCCGACGAGGACCGCGAGAGCCGCCTGCAGGACGGAGCCGAGGTGGGCTGCGGAGCCCTGCAGCACGAAGATGCCGGTGACACCGGCCGTGACCAGCAGGACGCCGGCCACTGCGCGCAGCAGCGTGAGCGTGCGTTTGCGGCGGCCGACCTCGACCCAGCGGGCCCGGCGGGCGTTGTCGGCCTGGCGCCACACCAGGGCGACGCCCGCGCCGACGAGCACGGTCGGCCAGAGGTAGGCCTGGGCGCCGGTGCCCAGGTTGACATTGCCCACGAAGACCATGGCCACGACGACCATGAGCAGCAGGGCGACTATCTGGCCCTTGTCCGGCTTGCGGGCCATGAGTTTGCGCCGGCCGTCGGGAGAGGTCTCCGTGGTGACCAAGGACGGTGGCTTCTGTGCTTCGACGCCACCGACGCCGAGCGGCACGAAGAACCAGAACGCGGCGTAGAGCAGCGCGCCGAGGCCGTCGGCCATGAACAGGCCGACGAAGACCAGGCGTACCCAGATCACGGGCAGGCCGAGGTGCCCGGCGAGCCCCCGCGCCACGCCACCGAGCCAGCGTCCGTCACTGCTGCGGTAGAGCTTGCGCGGCGGCCGCGGTTCGGTGAGTGGCGCTGCTGCGGTTGCGGCTTCCGGCATGCCATCGATGGTCACACGGTCGGCGGGCGGGAGCATCAGGGTCGACCCCCGAGACTCCCCTGATCTTCGACGGGCCGGTCCGTCGAACGCCTCCCCGGCGTCGGCTCAGGGGCGATATCAGGGTCCGGCCAGGGTCATTCCGACTCCCGCCACGGCGGCTCGCCCGTCACCATGGACTCATGACTGATCACCAGCACGCCGCAGACGCCGTGCCCGACGCGGATGCCCTGCCCGCAGCGGCCGCCCCGTCCGACGCGGCGCCCGCGACGGGCACAGGTGAGGAACCGCGCGCGCACGACGGCGCGGGCGCACCCGAGCAGACGAGCACGCAGGGCGAGGACGGACAGCCGGGCAGGCCCGACGAAGGGGCCGGCGCGGCAGGAGAGACGAGCGGGACCGGGCACATGAACGGGAAGACGACGACCGGCGGCGCCGGAGCGCCTCACGCTGCCGGAGCGCCCGAGGATGCCGAGGTGTCCGAGCCGCCCCTGAGGCTCCGGCGGGACCGACGGCACAAGGTGTTCGCCGGGGTGTGCGCCGGTCTTGGGCGGCAGTTCGACATGGACCCGGTGATCTTCCGGATCACACTCGCGGTGCTCGCCGCGACCGGCGGTCTCGGTCTCATCTTCTACGGCTTCGCCTGGCTCTTCGTCCCGTACGACGACGAGGACCAGAACGAGGTGCACAAGCTCCTGACCGGCCGTGTCGACGGGCAGGCGCTCACGGCGGTGCTGTTCGCGCTGGTCGGCTGCGGTGTCTTCCTGACGATGCTGAACAACGGCGGCGTGCTGACCTTCGCCGTCGTGCTGTCCCTCCTCCTCGCGGGCGCCGGGTACTGGTCGCAGCGCCGCGGCGCCCCCGACCCCGACCCGCTGGCCGCCCAGGCGGCCGCCGACGCGCCGCCGGAGGCCCAGGCTCCCCCGGTTGCGGCCGCCTACCCGTCCTGGTGGCGCGACCCGATCGTCAAGGACGGCACGCATGTCGGAGGCACCGGCTACCTCTGGGGACCGCACGAATCCCGCGACCGTGACATCGCGGCGGCCGTCAACATCAGCACCCGTGGGAGCGGCCACGAGGACCTTCGCATCCCGCGCCCCGCGCCCCCCAGACCGCGCGGCCCGCGCTGGATAGGCGGCTGGGTCTTCCTGTTCGCCCTGCTCGCCGGTGCCCTCGGCACCCGCGCGACCTGGGACGAGCAGCCGCTGGGCACCAGTCTGCAGACCGGCCTGGCCTGCGCGCTGGCGGTCATCGGTCTGGGCATCGCGGTGAGCGCGTTCCTGGGCCGTACGGGAGCGGGGTCGATCTTCCTGGCGGTCATCACCGCGGGCCTGCTGGCCGGGGCAGCGACACTGCCCAAGGAGATCGGCACGGAGTGGGTACGGACGACCTGGCGGCCGGCCGCAGTGGCGGACGTGGCGCCGGCCTACGACCTCGGCACCGGCGTCGGCACCCTGGACCTGACCCGGCTGAACCCGGCCAAGGGCCAGACGGTGTCCACGGACGCCGATGTGGGCGCCGGTCGGCTGCTGGTGATCGTCCCGCCGGACGTGACCGTGAAGGCGAGCATCGACGTGGGGTTGGGTGACATCCAGTTGCCGGGCGAGAGGACACAGGACGTGGATGTGCAGCCGGGCAGGTACCAGGAGGTGACGCTGAAGCCGACCTCGGGCACCAGGAGCGCGGGGACGGTCGAACTGGACCTCCATGTGGGCGTCGGACAGGTGGAGGTGAGCCGTGCTGCGTCATGAGTTCCAGCCCGGGAGGCTGGTCGCCGGTTTCTTCGTCACCGTCGCGGGCGTCATCTACGCCGGTGACGCGGGCGGCGCCTGGGAGACACCGTGGTTCGTGGTGATCCCCGTGGTCGTGGGCGGCCTCTGCCTCGCCGGGATCGCAGGGATGGCCGGCCGCGCCATACGCCGGCGCCGCGGAACGGACCGCGCCCCCCGGCAGGACACGCCCGTCGACGCGCCCCGCTGACAGTGCCGGTCGTTTGAGCGGCCGGGGTACCGCCCGGCCTCGAAAGTCGGCCTACCGATAGGCCCGTCGGCGTCGCCGGGAGCGGAGTGCCGCGTCCAGCGAAAGCATGGGCGCGCCCGCGAGGACGAGGGGGAGCCAGGCCATGAGGTAGGGGAGGTCGTTGCCGTAGTAGTAAGGGTCGGAGGCCCAGCTGACCGTCAGCCAGAGGCTGAGGGAGATCAGTGCACCGCCGAGGGCGGCGAGGCGGGTGAGGAGGCCGAGGAGGGTGCCGATACCGACGGCGAGTTCACCGAAGGCGATGGCGTAGCCGAAGGCGACGGGGTTCTCCAGTGCCATGTCGACCAACGCCGGGATGGCCGAGGAATCCCGCACGGTGCGCATCATGTCGCCGATGGAGCCGGAACCGGCGTCCTTCATGAAGGCGCTGTCGGTGAGTTTGTCGAGGCCGGCGTAGATGAAAGTGACGCCGAGGAAGATGCGCAGGGGCAGCAGGGCGTAACGGGTGGCGGTGTCCCGCCAGTCGCGGTCGCCGTTGAGATGGGGGGTGTGCGTGTCCATACGAATACCGTGAGTCATCGCTGATAGCCGCCTCTCGGACGCCGTGCCGTGGGCCCTCATCAGACGATACGTACGCAAGGGAGGACCGGCTCAATCGCGTTCCGGCCGGATTTCGGTGAACTGGCCTCAGCAGCAACGCCCGGCTCTTGGCGGGGACGTCGGCCCTTCTGTCACTCCGTCACATCGATCGCATACGCATTCGTCTCGACCCCGGCCGCGGTGACCACGCGTACCTCCACCCGTCCGGGCTCCACATCCGCCGGCACGGGCACGGTCAGCAGGCTGTCCGTGGGGTTGCTGAAGCCGCCGGCCACGGGGACGAGGGGGACGTGGACGTGGACCGCGCCGATGCGGACCACCATCCGGGACAGGCGGTCGGCACCGTCGGCACCTGGTGGGACGAAGCCCGCGCCGCGGATCTCGATGTCCTCGCCGGTGCGGATCGGTGCGTCCAGGTCACCGGCCTCGCGGGCGCGGACGACGGAGAGGACGACCGGGCGGCCGCCCTCGGCGTACTTGCCGGCCAGGTAGGTGGCCGCCGACACCAGCACCACCACCGCGAGCCCCCAGGGCAGGTCGGGCAGTTGGTCGGGGCGGCGGGCCAGCCGTACCGCCGCGAAGAGCAGGGCGACGGCGCTGATGACGACGTACTGGATGTCGGCGAAGGTGCCGCGCCCCGAATCGTCCGTCAGCAGGTCGGCAGCCCTCGGCCGGTCCGCGCGGACCTTCTGCAGCCGTTGCCCGAGGACGCGCAGGCCGACCACCCGCCGCACCAGTACCGCAATCGCACACGTGACGGCCAGGACGGTCACCACCCCGGCGCCGCGGGCGAGTTCGAGCCCGGCGATCAGCGCGTCGCGCTCGGCGGGCGCGGCGGCCGCCGCCAGCTGCCCCGCCAGCACGAGCACCGCGTAGGCGACGAACAGCACCCAGAGTGCGGCCACGGCACGGGAGGTGGACAGGCGGTTGTCCTCGCCGATGACCGGGGCCAGTACCCCGCCGCGCGTCCGGTGGAACCAGGAAGCCGCCGTCAGCACCCCCGCCACCACCAGGGCGGCGCACAGCCCGGCCGTGCGGGCCGTCGTCCAGCCCGCGCCGATCGCGGTCAGCGACTGCATCAGCAGCAACAGCAGGACCAGCGCCCAGGCCACGCAGGCGGTACGGCGCCACAGGCGCGCCAGCCAGGCCTCGCCCTCCGCCCGGCCGCGTTCGGCGACGTCCGCCGCGGACTGGGTCAGTTCCTCGGAGACCCACTGCCGGGAGGCCGAGACCGAGTGGGCCACGGCCGCCGGCAGACCCTGCCCGGCCGCGAACTGATCGCGCTTCAACAGGAATTCGGCGACGGCCCGCCGGTGTCCCGTACGCGCCCCGTGCGGGCAGTCCCCGCAGGTGCAGCCGCCCCCGTGGGCGCCCGCGCGCGCACTCGCGTCCGCGTCCTGTCTCGCTTCCTGCACCGCCACGCCCGACGCCTGCCTTCCCGCGCATCACCGTAGAACGGAGTCGTACATCCAGGTCGTACAACTCCTGTGCGACGACAGCGAATTGTGCCCTACGCCAACCCGGCTCGGGTCCAGCAGGTCTGGTCAGCGCGGGTGAAAGGACAGCCGCCGTGTTGACCCGACCAGGAGAATTTCCGCAAGGCCGAGATCATTCAGCGTGACGGAACCCGAACCCACGCCAGGAACCGTTCGCTACGACACTACGACAGCAGATCCGGCTCACCGCGGCTGATGTCCTGCCACAGCGGCTGGTAGTTGATCCACGCGACCAGGTCACCGCCGAGCTGCTCACGCGTCGCCACCGCCGACTTGTGGTCGATGAGCACGGGGCGCCCGGCCGCTGTGGCCGTGAGCTGCACCTGGCAGGAGCGTTCCATCGACAGGAACCACCAGGCCGCCGCATCCACCGAGTCGCCGACGGTCAGCAGTCCGTGGTTACGCAGGACGAGCGCCTTGTGCGAGCCGAGCGCGGCGGCGATCCGGCGGCCCTCCGCGAGGTCGACGGAGACACCGGAGTAGGCGTCGTACAGGGCGTGGTCCTCATAGAAGGCGCAGCTCTCCTGGGTGATCGGGTCGAGCAGGTCGCCGAGCGCGGACAGGGCGCGGCCGTGCACGGAGTGGCAGTGGGCGACGGCGACGACATCCGGGCGGGCGGCGTGGACCTGGGCGTGCACGGTGAACGCCGCCTGGTTGACGTGGTAGCGGCCGTCGACCACCTGCCCGTCCTGGTTGGCCAGCACCAGGTCGCTCACCGTGACGTGCTTGAACGGCATCCCGAACGGATTGACCCAGAAGCAGTCGGTGTGCTCCGGGTCGCGGGCGGTGATGTGCCCGGACACGCCGTCCTCGAACCCGTACCGCCCGAAGATCCGCAACGCCCCGGCGAGCCGTTCCTTGCGGTGCCGGCGTTCGTCGTCGAGCGACTCGTACATCGGCGGCATCGCGAACTGCAGCCGGTCGGTGGGCAGGGGCTGGGGCGGGATGGGCGCGGGCATGGGACCTCCGGCGCTGGGTTCCGGTACGGAGCGGAAGTTACCCGCGGTCAGCGCAGGAGAACAGGGCTTCGGCGACTTAGGTGAATCACGACAGAAGATGTCGGGTTTCGGCGGCACACTCGTCGTATGACAGCAAACTGGGCATCGTTCGTCGCCGCCGAACCCGACCTCGCGAAGACCGTCGAGGAGCGCTTCAAGGCGTTCACCCATCACGTCCTCGCGACCCTGCGCACGGACGGTTCACCGCGGACCACCGGCCTTGAGGTGCGGTTCCTGAACGGCGAGTTGTGGCTCGGCATGATGCCGGACTCCCGCAAGGTGCTCGACCTGCGCCGCGACCCGCGCTTCGCGCTCCAGGCGAACCCGGGAGAAGGCACCGGGATGGGCGGCGGGGACGTACGGATCAGCGGGCGGGCGGTCGAGGTCGACGATCCCGAGACGAAGGCCGCGTACGGCGAAGAGGTGGAACCGCCGGAGCCGTTCCACCTCTTCCGCACCGAGCTGACGGAGGTCGTACGGACCTACGTCGAGAACGACACCCATCTGGTCGTCCAGGTCTGGAAGCCCGGCGAAACCCTGCGCACGATCAAGCGCACCTAGGGATCACTCCCACTCGATCGTCCCCGGCGGCTTCGACGTCACGTCGAGGACGACGCGGTTGACGTCCCGGACCTCGTTGGTGATCCGGGTGGAGATCTTCGCGAGGACGTCGTACGGCAGCCGCGACCAGTCGGCCGTCATCGCGTCCTCGGACGAGACCGGGCGCAGCACGATCGGGTGGCCGTACGTCCGGCCGTCGCCCTGGACACCGACGCTGCGGACGTCCGCGAGCAGGACCACCGGGCACTGCCAGATGTCCCGGTCGAGACCGGCCGCGGTCAGCTCCTCGCGGGCGATGGCGTCGGCCTCACGGAGCAGGTCGAGCCGCTCCTTCGTCACCTCGCCGACGATACGGATGCCCAGGCCCGGGCCCGGGAACGGCTGGCGCTGGACGATCTCCTCCGGAAGGCCGAGCTCCTGGCCGACCATCCGGACCTCGTCCTTGAACAGCTTGCGCAGCGGCTCGATCAGCTGGAACTCGAGGTCCTCGGGCAGGCCGCCGACGTTGTGGTGGGACTTGATGTTGGCGGTGCCGGTGCCGCCACCGGACTCGACCACGTCGGGGTAGAGGGTGCCCTGGACGAGGAACTCGACCGCGGGACCCTCGTCCGCGATGATCTCGGCCTGCGCCTGCTCGAAGACCCGGATGAACTCCCGGCCGATGATCTTCCGCTTCTCCTCGGGGTCGCTGACCCCGGCGAGCGCCTTGAGGAACCGCTCCTCGGCGTCGACGACCTTCAGGTTCACCCCGGTCGAGGCCACGAAGTCCTTCTCGACCTGCTCGGTCTCCCCCTTGCGCATCAGGCCGTGGTCGACGTAGACGCAGGTCAGCTGGGAACCGATGGCCTTCTGGACGAGGGCGGCGGCGACGGCGGAGTCCACACCGCCGGACAGACCGCAGATCGCGCGCTTGTCGCCGACCTGCGCGCGGATCGCCTCGACCTGCTCCTCGATGACGTTGCCGGTCGTCCAGGACGGGGTGAGGCCGGCACCGCGGTAGAGGAAGTGCTCCAGCACCTGCTGGCCGTGCGTGGAGTGCATGACCTCGGGGTGGTACTGGACGCCGTACAGCTTCTGCTCGTCGTTCTCGAAGGCGGCGACCGGGACGACGTCCGTGGACGCCGTGACGGTGAAGCCCTCGGGGGCGGCGGAGCAGGCGTCGCCGTGCGACATCCACACGGCCTGCTCGGCCGGGGTGCCCTCGAAGAGGGTGGAGGACGACTTGGAGACGTGCAGATCGGTACGGCCGTACTCGCGGGCGCCGGTGTTGTCGACGGTGCCGCCGAGGGCCTGGGCCATCAGCTGGAAGCCGTAGCACATGCCGAAGACGGGGACACCGGACTCGAAGATCTCGCGGTCCAGGCGGGGCGCGCCCTCCTCGTACACGGACGAGGGCCCGCCGGAGAGGATGATCGCCGCCGGGTTCTTGGCGAGCATCTCCTGAACCGGCATGGTGCTCGGCACGATCTCGCTGTAGACCCGGGCCTCGCGGACGCGTCGGGCGATGAGCTGGGCGTACTGCGCACCGAAGTCGACGACCAGGACGGTGTCGGGGGCGGCGGGGGTCGCTGATGACACGGGTTGCCTTCCGGCGGCTTGAAAGGGGCTGTACCACCGATTCTAACGGGGCTGCCACAGGTGGCTCCCGTCTCAACATGCGAACAGGGTTGGCCGTCACCTGAGGTCACGGCATACTGACCCCATGCTCACGCACTCGACCTTCCTCTTTACCTATGGCAACCGGCCCGCCGGCTGCCATGGTCGTGCCGCTTGAGCAACTGACAAGCGACTTCCCAGGCGCCCCGGGCCGACAAGGTCCGGGGCGCCTGGCGTTTTCCGGGGCTTGTCAGTTCCGGGGCCACCTTCCACGAGGAGCCCACGACATGACTGCCACCACAGCGGAGAAGACCGGCGCGCACACGCCCGAGGCCGCCGACGTGATCACCGGCGCGCGCGAGCGCATCGACGCACTCGACGACCGGATCATCGGCCTGATCCAGGAACGGATGGCCGTCTCGGCCGTCATCCAGGAGGCCCGGATCACCTCCGGCGGCCGCCGGGTGAACCTCTCCCGGGAGATGGAGATCCTCGGCCACTACCGGGAGGCGCTCGGCAAGCCCGGTACGACGCTCGCGATGACCCTGCTCGAACTGTGTCGCGGCCGGATCTGAATCGGCGTTCCGTGTACGCACGTGCGCATGCCTCTCACCCGTACGGCGCGTGACCGCCGCGCGAGACGCTTCGTTGGTCCCGGTGTCCGTGCCAGCCAGGGGCGGGCCCGAAAGAACCACGCGTGGCTCGCTGGAGCGATGAGACGTACGGATCGTGCCGTGCGTCGTGGGACCTCGCTCCAGGGAAGTGACCGGACGGCAGGGGACAGCAGGCCGGTCACCAAGAGAACGGTCGGCCCCGGGGACGCCCGGGGCCGACCGGCGGAACTGTCCAAGGCTTCATCAAGGCCAGCGGCGCAACCCCCCGGCGTCGCTCCCAGGCACCGGCGCAGCCCTGACGCCGGTGCTGACGAAAAGAAGGGCCCCGCGGCTCCGTCCCGCGGGGCCCTTCGCGTGTGTGCAGCCGGACCGTCGTGAGTGACTCAGGTCACATAAGAATTATGTGAAGTGCGGGACAACCATTCACAGGCCTCGTGGATCAAACCTGCTGAATCAAGGGTCACACCCGCGCCCCACACGCGGAGCCCTCCGCCCACGCGTGCTGCGACGCCGCAGCACACCGGACTTCTTGAGGACTTCATGAAGCTTCGCCGTGCCTTGGCAGCGGCCGCCGCGACGGCAGCGATAGCCCCGATGGCGCTGCTCGCGGCACCGGCCGCGTACGCGACCGAAGACACGGGTTCCGCGTCCCCGTCCGTGACCGCGACGGACTCCGCGACCGCCACGCCCACCGAGGAGCCCTCGGCGCCCGCGACCGAGACGGCCACCGCCACGCCGACCGAGTCCGTGACCGAGACGGCGACCGAGGAGCCGTCGGCGCCCGCGACCGAGACGGCCACCGAATCGGCCACGGCCACGCCGACCGGTTCGGCCTCCGCGTCGGCGTCCGCCTCCGCCACGCCCAGCCCGAGCGCCTCCACCCCGGAGGAGGAGCCCGACCTCTGCGAGAACGCGGACGACGAGTCCGTCGGCCTCAGCGAGGACCTGCGCAGCGGTCTGTCGGGGCTGCCCGAGACCATCGTGGCCGGCAGCGGGTGGACCGGGTTCTCCTTCAACGTCTCCAACAGCGGTGACGAGGAGATCAAGAACATCAAGCCGCTGATCGGCGTGGCCGCGCTCGGCTGGGACGAGCAGGACTACTCCGGCCAGATCACCGTCCAGGTCTACGACAAGGCCACCGGCTCCTGGAAGACGCTCGCGGACGCGGCCGGCGAGGGCGCAACCTTCGACGCGTTCTCGCTCGGGGCGGGTCAGTCGACCTCGTACAAGCTGCGGCTGAGCGTCAGCGGCAAGGTTCCCGACGCCATCGGTCTGACCGGCGGCTTCGCGCAGTACTCGGACGCCGACGGCTGCTGGCTCGCCGACGACCCGAACGGATGGGTGTACTTCTTCGACATCCTCGCCGCGGGCTCGGACGCCGGTAACCCCGGTGACGCCAAGCCGCAGGGCGGGATGGCCGACCTGGACGACGTGAACTCCGTCGACGCCACCGGCAGCCTCGCCGAGACCGGCTCCAGCTCCGCGCTGCCCATGATCGGCCTGGTCGGCGGTGTCGCCGTCGTCGCCGGTGCGGGTGCGGTGTTCGTCGTGCGGCGCAACAAGGCGGGTGCGCAGGCGTAAGGCGCCTGACGCGGCCCGGTAGGGCTTCACCGCAAGACAGAGAGAGGGACCTGCGCTCGGAGGGGGGCGCAGGTCCCTCTCTCTGTTGCCTTACGGCTTGGGCGGCACCGCCGGTATCCCCAGGAACGGCAGCTTCAGCGCGCCGAAGGCCTCCGCCGGGACCGCCGGGGACTGCGGCTCCACCGGCTTCAGACGTTCGTACGCCGCTTCCTGCGCCGGACGCGGGTCGGCCTCGCCCTTGTTGGGCCAGAACGACATCGCGCGCTCGGCCTGCGCGGTGATCGTCAGGGACGGATTCACGCCCAGGTTCGCGGAGACCGCCGCCCCGTCGACGACCGAGATGCCGGGGTGGCCGTACAGGCGGTGGTACGGGTCGATCACGCCGGTCTCGCGGGAGTCGCCGATCGGGCAGCCGCCGAGGAAGTGCGCGGTGAGGGGGGTGCCCATCAGTTCGCCGATGTTGCTGCCCGGGAACCCGTTGATCTCGGCGGCGATCGCCGACGCGCCCTCCGAAGCGGCCCTGATCTGCTTGGGGTTGGGAGCGCCGTGGCCCTGGCGGGCGGTCAGCAGGCCCTTGCCGACGCCGTCCGGCTTCAGATACGTCGTCAGGGAGTTGTCCAGCGACTGCATCACCAGGCCGATGATCGTCCGCTCCGACCAGCGGTGGTTGTTGAGGGAGCGGAGCATCATCAAGGGGTGACGGGCGGCGTTGCGCAGGAAGGCCAGGACGCGGGACGAGCCCTCCGTGTACGGGATCTGGAGGATCGCCAGGCCGCCCATCGAGTTGGAGCCCTTGCCGTAGCGGACCGGTTCGATGTGGGTGTTGGCGTCGGGGTGCACCGAGGACGTGATGGCGACGCCACGGGTGAAGTCGACCTTCTTCTCGCCGGTGACCTTGCGGTAGCGGCGGTTGGTGGTCTGGGCACCGACCAGGGCCTCGGAGTTGGTGCGGGTCAGCTCCCCGAGCCGGTCGGAGACGTACGGGAGCCGGCCGGTCGCCTTCATCCGGTGCAGCAGTGTCTGGGTGCCGTAGGTGCCGGCGGCCAGCACGACCTGACGGGCCCGGAAGGTGCGGCCCTTGGCCTTCTTACGATTGTCCGTGGGGAGGGTGGTGACGGCGTAGCCGCCGCGCGAGTCGTCCGTGACCGACACGACCGTCGTCAGCGGGTGCACGACCGCGCCCGCCTTCTCGGCGAGGTGGAGGTAGTTCTCGTTGAGGGTGTTCTTGGCACCGTGGCGGCAGCCGGTCATGCACTCGCCGCACTCGTTGCAGGCGTTGCGGGCGGGGCCCGCGCCTCCGAAGTAGGGGTCGGGCACCTGCTCGCCGGGGCGGGCCGTGGCCTTTCCGTCGGCGTCCTTGCCGTCGCCGAAGAACACTCCGACCGGCGCGAGGTGGAAGGTGTCGCCGACACCCATCCGCTGGGCGGCCTCCTTCAGATGGACGTCGGAGGGCGTCATCGTCGGGTTCAGGCGGACGCCGAGCATGCGTTGCGCCTGGTCGTAGTACGGCGCCAGCTCCTCCTGCCAGTCGGTGATGTGCCGCCACTGCGGGTCCTCGAAGAACGGCTTCGGCGGTACGTAGAGGGTGTTGGCGTAGTTGAGGGAGCCGCCGCCCACTCCGGCGCCGGCCAGGACCATGACGTTGCCCAGCAGGTGGATGCGCTGGATGCCGTACATGCCGAGCTTGGGGGCCCAGAGGTAGTTCTTCAGGTCCCAGGAGTTCTTGGGGAGGGTTTCGCGGGTGAAGCGGCGGCCGGCTTCCAGGACGCCGACGCGGTAGCCCTTTTCGGTGAGGCGGAGGGCGGTTACGGAACCGCCGAAGCCGGAGCCCACGACGATGACGTCGTAGTCATAGGCATCCTGTGGCACGTGCGTTCTCCCCTTTGAGTGTGCGGTGCGGGCCGTCTGTGGTTTCTCGCGCCCACGCGGCGGAGCCGCATATTGATACAGCCCCGCGCCCCTAGGTGGGTTACCTGAACCTCAGTGACTTCATCAGCCGCAGGCTTCGGCTCATGAACTGCGCGTACTTCTCGTCGTCCATGCCCAGCGACGGCGCCATCGGAAGCAGCCGCTGCTGCGCGACCGTCTGGGCCTCCGTGTACTTGAGGATGCCCTCCGAGCCGTGGCGGCGGCCGAGACCGGAGTCCTTCATGCCGCCCATGGGGGACTGGACGCTGCCGTAGGCGGGGGCGTAGCCCTCGTTGATGTTGACCGTGCCGGTGCGCAGGCGGGCGGCGACGTCCCGGCCGCGTCGGCCGTCCTTCGTCCAGACCGAGGAATTCAGGCCGTACGGCGTGGAGTTGGCGTGCTCGATCGCCTCGTCGTCCGACGTGAAGCGGTAGAGGGAGACCACCGGGCCGAAGGTCTCCTCCGTGCAGACGGCCATGGGTGCCTCGACGCCGTCGAGGATGGTCGGCTCGTAGAAGTACGGGCCGATGTCCGGGCGGGCCGTCCCGCCGGCCACCACCTTCGCGCCCTTGGCCACCGCCTCCTCGACGTGCCGCTGGACGGTCTCCAGCTGGCGTTCGCCGACCAGGCTGCCCATGTCGGCGCCGTAGGCGAGGGACCTGCCGAGGCGCATGGCCTTCGTGCGGGCGGCGAAGCGCTCCAGGAAGGCGTCGGCGATCGACTCGTGGACGTACAGCCGCTCGATGGAGATGCACAGTTGGCCCGCGGAGGAGAAGCAGGCACGCACCGCGCCCGCGGCCGCCTTCTCGATGTCGGCGTCCTCCAGCACCAGCATGGCGTTCTTGCCGCCGAGCTCGAGGGAGACGCCGACCAGGCGGGCGGCGGCGCCCTGGGCGACCTCGCGGCCGGTGCGGGTGGAGCCGGTGAAGGAGACGTAGTCGGCGTGCTTGACGACCTCGGGGCCGACGACGGGGCCGTCGCCGAGGACGACCTGGAAGACCTCTGCGGGCAGTCCGGCCTCGATGAGGAGGTCGCGCGCCCACAGCGCGGTCAGGCAGGTCTCCGTGTCGGGCTTCATCACGACCGCGTTGCCCGCGACGAAAGCGGGGAGGGCGTCGCCGACCGACAGCTCCAACGGGTAGTTCCAGGGGGCGATCTGGCCGACCACGCCGCGCGGGTGGCGCAGTTCGGTGACGCGCGTGAGGGTGGGCATGGCGCCGGCGTGCCGCTTGGGACGGAGGTAGGCGGGCGCCTTGCGACCGTAGTGGCGGGCGGCCACGGCGACCGCCTGGACCTCCTCGTGCGCGTGCAGGCGGGCCTTGCCGGTCTCCAGCTGGATCAGGTCGAGAACCTCGGCCTGGCGCTCCAGGACCAGGTCGTGGAAGCGGAGCAGGACGGCGGCGCGCTGCCGTACCGGCGTCTGCGCCCAGACGGCCTGGGCCACACGGGCCGCGTCGAACGCCTGCTGGACGTCCTCCGGCGTGGACTCGGGCAGGTCGGCCAGCTTCTCGCCGGTGAACGGCGTGTGGTTGGCGGTCCGTCCGGAACCGGCCACGCCTTTGGTGAGCTGGGCGACCAGCTCCGGCGTGACCACGTCGGCGGCGGTACGGGCGCCCTCCGGGGCGGGGGCGAGGGGGTTCGTGCCGGTCTTGGCCGGGGCCTGCGCGTCCGTCATGAGGCGCAGGGTATGCCGGAGCGCAGGCTTTGTGTACCCGTCGGTAATCGGGATTCACGGAGTGCTCACACATCGCCAGTGATCACTGGCAACGAATGCGCTGATCAGGGCGTTGAGCAAGGTCGATCAGCAGTACGTCGGTGACTGCCGATGACTTTCGATCTCGAGCGTCAGTTCCCGCCGATCTCCAGGCGATCGCGGGCTCCCTTGAACACGGCGGTGCCCTTCTTCTCGTCGGCCGTGCCCTTGGGCATGTCGACGCGGAGCTCGTACATACGGCTGTCGTCGGTGAGGATCATCAGCTCCATGACACGGATCGGGTTCTTCTCCAGACTGAAGGTGGTGTCGGCGAGGACCGCCTCCTGGCCGTGGAAGCTGGTGCGGGTGTACTGAGTGCGTGCATCGCCGTTGTAGCTGTCCCATCCGGCGTGCGCGTCCTGGGCCTGGCCCATCGGGGAACGGGGTGCCCGGTCCCACTGGGTGAGGCGGACCGAGATTCCGTCCTTCTCGTAGATGACGATCCTGGGCTGGTAGCTCGCGCCGCCCTGACGGGCGAACTCCTCGTAGTCGCCGGGGACGGAGAGGACGGCGTCCATGGCCTGCTCGCGGTGCGGGGTCCATGGCTGCTGTGTGGGAGTGGGCGTGGGCGTGGTTTCGGAGACGGTCGGGGCCTGGGTCAGCGTGGCGGCCTGCTCTCTGGCTCCCTTGCCGTCGACCTCGGTGAAGGACGATATGCCGAACCAGACGCCGCCGACGAGGAGAACGCCGAGCAGGGCGAGGGGCGGGACGGCGGGGTGGGCGGGGCTTGGGTGGAGGGTTGGGGTGGTTTGTGGTGTGGGGGTGGATTCGGGCTCCGGTTCGGTGTCGGCCTCAGGCCCGGATTCGGGTGCCCGGTCCGTTCGGGGTTCATCCGGTGTACCCATGACCCCCAGTCGGACCGTCCCGGCATCGTCCGCGAACCCCTCCAGATCCGCGGCTTCCTGAGCCTCCGCCACGTCACCGTCGGGCACCTCCGGCCAGCCCTTGGCCACCGCCTCCAGACCCACGGCGACCTCCTCCGCCTCCGGCCGCCGCTCGGGGTCCTTCACCAGCAGCCGCACGATCAGCGGCCCGAGCGGCCCGGCGTGCTGGGGTTCGGGCGGGTCGGCGGCGAGGATCGCGGCGAGCGTCGACTCCAGGGTCGTACGGCGGAACGGGGACCAGCCCTCGACGGCGGCGTACAGCAGTACGCCCAGCGACCACAGGTCGGAGGCCGGTCCGGTGCCCCGGCCCGACATCCGCTCGGGCGCGATGAACTCCAGCGAGCCCACGAACTCGCCGCTCATGGTGAGGGATTCCTCGCCCTGGACGTGGGCGATGCCGAAGTCGGTGAGGACGACGCGGCCGTGCTGCCCGAGCAGCACGTTGGCGGGCTTGACGTCGCGGTGCACGATGCCGACGGCGTGCGCGGCGCGCAGGGCGCCGAGGACGGCGAGGCCGATATGGGCGGACTCGGCGGGCGGGAGCGGGCCGCGCCCGAGGACCTCGTGGAGGGACTCGCCCCGGATCAACTCCATGACGATCCAGGGGATTCCGTCCTCCTCGACGACGTCGTGGATGGAGACGGCGGACGGATGATCGACGCGCGCGGCGGCCCGGGCCTCACGGTGCAGCCGGTGGGCGGCCCGCCGGTGCCCCTCGCCCTCCGGGTCACCGGGCAACCGGGGCTGCTTGACGGCGACTTCCCGCTCGACGAGTTCGTCGTAGGCCCGCCATACGGTGCCCATCCCGCCGGAGCCGACGCGCTCGATCAGCCGGTAGCGCCCGCCGACCAGCCGCCCGTCGCGCTGGTGTTCACCGCCGTCACTCATGTCCCATGACTACCGTGCGGAACACCTCTTTGTCGACGCGGGTCAGAGCTTGTCGACGTCCAGGTTCGCGATCGCGATCCGGGCCACCTCGCGGCCTCGCTCGGTGAAGTCGCCCTGGCCCGGGTAGCTGATGGTGAGCTTGTACATGTCCCCGCCGGCCTTGGCGGAGGTCTTGTAGTAGAAGGTCTGCAGCTCGCGGGGGCGAGGCTTCTGACTGTCGGTCGTCTTGTAGACGACGGTCATCTGCGCGGCGTCCTTGCCCTGGTACTTCGCCTCGTCGTCCGGCTTCGTCGTCGGTTTCGGTTCCTGGGACATGCCGAGGTCGTAGCTGCCGCTCTCCTTGAAGGTCGCGTTGTCCTCGTACATCTCGTCGTCCGCGGAGTCCTTGATCTGGTCGCTCGTGTCCTCGGACTTCTTGTAGAGGCTCAGGCCGATCCAGATGCTCCCGCTCGGGTCGGTGTACGCCACCCAGTGGCCGTCGTCCGTCTCCTCGGGCACGGTCCGCTCATAGCCGTCGGGCGCAGCCAGGGTCGCGGCGACGTCCTTCTCGGCGTGCGTCTTCCAGTCGTCCGGCAGCGGGCCCGCGAACGGGTCCGCGATCACGAAGTACGCCGCCACCGCCGCGGCGACGACCGCCGCGCCGAGCCCGAGCAACGCCTTGCGGCCGAGCCGGATGCCGCCGCCCTGCCCGCCGCCGCTCCCGGCGACCGTCACGACCTGCGTCGGCACCGGCTGGGGCGGATTGGCGGCCGCCTCCAGCAGCGCGCGGACCTGGGCCGCGTTCGGGCGGTGTGCCGGGTCCTTCTGGAGCAGGCCGTTGATGGCGTCGGCGAGCGGGCCGGAGGCCGAAGCGGGCGGTGCGGGCGTGGCGTTGAGGACGGACTGGAGGGTGGCCGGGGTGTTGCTGCGGCGGAAGGGGGACACGCCCTCGGTGGCCGCGTACAGCACCACTCCGAGCGACCAGAGGTCCGAAGCAGGTCCCGGGCGCTGGCCGAGGACCCGCTCAGGCGCGATGTACTCGGGCGAGCCGACGAAGCCGCCGGTGTCGGTCAGGTTCGTCTCGCCCTCGATCTGCGCGATGCCGAAGTCGGTGAGGACGACGCGGTCGTGGCGGCCGAGGAGGACGTTGTCCGGCTTGACGTCGCGGTGCAGGATGCCGGCCGCGTGCGCCGCCTCGAGCGCGCCGAGCACCTCCAGGCCGACCTTGGCCGCCTCGCGGGCGGACAGGGTGCCTTCCTGCAGGGCGGCGCCGAGGGAACGGCCCTGCACCAGCTCCATCACGATCCACGGCTGGCCGTCCACGACGGCGACGTCGTGCACGTTCACGACCGACGGATGGTCGAGCCGGGCTGCAGCGCGTGCCTCGCGGCGCATCCGCTCGAAGGCGTTGGCGCGTTCACGCTCGGGAAGGTGGTCCGGAACCCGCGGTTCCTTGACCGCGACCTCACGGTCCACCGTCTCGTCCTTGGCGCGCCACACCGTGCCCATGCCGCCGTGCCCGAGCTTGGCGAGCAGCCGGTAGCGGTCGGCGATGAGCCGCCCGGTGCCGGGGTCCTGCGGGGCCTGAGGCGCGGGCTGCGGTGC
Organism: Streptomyces sp. F001; assembly: GCF_004187715.1. Classification (GTDB taxonomy): domain Bacteria; phylum Actinomycetota; class Actinomycetes; order Streptomycetales; family Streptomycetaceae; genus Streptomyces; species Streptomyces flavusporus. The sequence goes on from NZ_QZWF01000004.1 coordinate 105,955, forward strand.
AGCGGGCTGGGGCGCGGACTGGTGTTGCGGGACGACCTGCGTGGGTGCCGCGTACGGGTTGTTCGGATGCGGTACCGCGGCGGGCTGACCCGGCGGTTGCAGACCGAAACTTGTTGGCTCGTCGGACCCGTAGTGGGCTCCCCCGTTGTTGCTCATGCGTCCATGCATATCGCGGCAAGCGCTTCTGCATCCACTGCGGTCACAGACCCGTGACTCAGGTCGTCGCTTATCTCCTATTTATGCGTCCTGTTGCCTGCTCTAGGTGCTGGGAGACGGGGACGGCGACGGCGTTGTCCCCGTCGTACTCACGGACGTGCTCGGCGCCGGACTCACCGGCGCACCGCCCCCGCCGCCACCGCCCCCGCTCAGCAGCAGCGCCACCGCGGACAACCCTGCCGCCGCCATCGCAGCCACCAGCAGCGCCGTCACCAGCCTGTCCCGCGAGGAGCGTTGGGCACGGGACGGAGCCGACGGCGTACGGCCGGTCTCCCGGAAGGCCCGCAGCATCCGCTCCGCCTGCGCCGCGTCCAGCCGTCGCTGTGGATCGCGCTCCATCAGTCCCTGTACGACGGGCAGGAGCGGGCCCGTCTGCGCGGGCGGCCGGATCTCGTCGGACAGGACGGCGTGCAGGATGCCGCCCAACGAGTCGCGGTGGAACGGCGAGCTGCCGCTGACCGCCGTGCACAGCAGCACGCCGAGCGACCACAGGTCGGAGGCCGGACCGGTGCCGGACCCCGAGATCCGCTCGGGCGCGGTGTATTCGGGCGAGCCCACGAAGGAGCCCGACTCGGTGAGGGTGCTGGCGCCCTCGACGTGGGCGACGCCGAAGTCGGTGAGGACGACCCGGCCGGTGCCGGACTCGATGAGGACGTTCGCCGGTGTGAGGTCGCGGTGCAGAACGCCGGCCGCGTGGACCGCGCGCAGGGCGCCGAGCAGGGCGATGCCGATCCGGGCCGCCTCGTACGCGTCGACCGGGCCGTGTCCGGCGATGCGGTCGGCGAGGGAGCCGCCGTCGATCAACTCCATGACGATGTAGGGGCGTTCGTCGTCCTCGACGACGTCATGGACGACGATGACGTGCGGATGGCGCAGCTGGGCCAGGGCCCGTGCCTCGCGCAGTGTGCCCTCGCGCCGGGACCGGGCCTCGGCGGCCGAACGGGAGTCGTCCTGGGCGATCTCCTTGACGGCCACCTGCCGGCCGAGCAGCTCGTCGGTGGCCTGCCAGACGACGCTCATGCCGCCGCGCCCGAGCCTCGCCCGAAGCCGGTACCGGCCTGCGATGATTCGCCCGCCCTCCCCCTCGCTGCCCATACGCCCCATCATGCCCCGCCGGAGGCGGTCCTTCCGGGAGGAGGCGACGGGGTTGGCCGACAAACGCCCCCAGGCAGCGGGTGCCTGTCAGGGCCTCAGGAGGAGCCCGGCCGCCATCCCCGCAGCACCGCGTCGAACTGTTTGCGGGTTTTCTTCCAGTCCTCCGCCGGCCCGGACATGTAGATCGCGTACTCGACGCCGTCCCGGGCGATGTACATCTGGTCGATCGCCCGCCGCGGGCCTGCGTGGACACCTGGGTCGCTCTCCAGCGCGGTCCAGGTGTACTCCCACAGGGCGCCCTTGCAATCCCGGTAGAGGTTCTCCTCCATGGTCACCCGGTTGTAGTCGACCAGCCCCTGGAGCTGCTCCTCCAGATCGCGCTGGTGCTCGATCGGGTCGTCGAAGTCCGGGGAGGTGTCGACGGCGATGCGGATGAAGTGGATGCCGCCGTCCGGCGTGTAGTCGATCTGTGTGAGGTCGCCGTCGACGCCGTGCACCTTCCGCGTCCAGTCCTTGCTGGGCACGGAGAGACCGAAACCCACCGGGTCGTCGACCCGCTCCCAGCTCGGGCTCGGGCTCGGGCTCGGGTGTGCACTCGTCGGTGAGGTGGTGGCGCGGTTCTGGCTGCGGCCCGCGTCCCATTTCTGCAGCCCCACCGCGGCGCCCCCGCCGACCAGGGCCGCGAGGGCGACCACGAGGGCCAGGGTGCGCAGCCGGCGCCGTCCGGCCGGAGCAGGGGCCGGGACAAGGGCGGTCGGTCCGGAGTGGACCTGGGTGTCCTGGCCGATCGGGCGGGTGTCCGTGTGCCGGACCGTCGGCTCGTACACCTCCGTCACCTGCGGTCGCCGTCCCTCGGCCACCTCGGCGAGCAGCCGCTCGGCCTCCGCAGAGTCGGGCCGTGCGGCCGGTTCCTTGCGCAGGAGTGCGGTGATGACGGGCCCGAGCGGGCCGGCGTACCGGGGTTCGGCGGGCTGCTCCTCCACGACGGCCTGCATGGTGGACAGCGGCGAGGTGCGGCGGAACGGCGAGGTACCCTCCACCGCCGTGTACAGCGTCGCGCCGAGCGCCCACAGGTCTGCGGCGGGTCCCGGATCGTGTCCGCGGACGCGTTCGGGGGCGAGGTAGTCGACGGATCCGACGACCTCTCCCGTACGCGTGATGGTGCTGTCGCCCTCGATCTGGGCGATGCCGAAGTCGGTGAGCAGGACGCGGCCGTCGTCGCCGAGGAGGACGTTGCCGGGCTTGACGTCGCGGTGCAGGACACCGGCGGAGTGCGCGGCGCGCAGGGCGCGCAGTACCCACAGGCCGATCCGGGCGGCCTCGGTCGGCTCGACGCGGCCGTCCTGCCTGACCGCGTCGGCGAGTGAACGGCCCTCGACCAGCTCCATCACGATCCACGGCCGGGCGTCGTGATCGAGCACGTCGTGCACGGTGACGACCGCGGAGTGGTTGATCCGCGCCGCCGCGCGCGCCTCCGCCCGGGTGCGGGCGAGGAGCCGCTCCTGGTCGCTCTCGGAGACGAAGTGCGCGGCGGTCAACTCCTTGATCGCGACGACCCGGTGCAGCACCTCGTCATGGGCGCGCCACACCCGGCCCATGCCACCGCTGCCGATGGCGTCGGTGAGCCGGTAGCGGCCCCCGAGGAGCAGGCCTTGCATCTGATTCACGTTTCCCCGCAATGTTCTTGACAGGGTCAGCGTAAGGACCGGTCCGCGAACGGGGAACCACCGGGGGCCTCAAGGAGACAGCACTGTGACGGTTGTCGCTTTCGGGGACAGGAGGGAACCGCGTACTACGCGCGCTGCTCAGCCGGTGGACCGGTAGGTCGCCGACGCCTGCTCGAACAGCCGCGTCACCTCGTCCCGTTCGGCCTCCGGACCGCGGAGCTGCACCACGTGGTAGCGGTCGTCGATCAGGATCGCGAGGTTGCGCACGAACAGCTCGCGCCCGTCCTCGTCGGTCCAGGTGAACTGGCCCTCGGCCATGGTCCGACCGCCCACCTCGATGGTCTTCAGGCCGGTGGAGGTGGCCCAGCTCGACTCGCGGTACGGCCGCAACTCCGGCTCCCGCTCGCGCTGGTACGTCATCGGATCGCTGCCGTACTCGTCCGCGCCGTCCCGGCCCGCCACGACGATCAGCTCGAAATCGCCCTTGCCGTACACGACCTGGCCGCTGCCGTTCTCCGGGGTGCGCTGCCAGCCCTCGGCGACGGCGACGCGGAAGCCCTCCGGGTCCGTACGCAGCGTGAAGCCGTCGGCGACGTCGGGGGCGTCGGTCTGGGTCTCGGTGTCGGTGGAGCCGGCCGACTCCGCGGGACCGTCGGACGCGTTCTGGTCGGGCCGTGGCTCACTGCTCGCGTCCGGCGTCTGTGCGGGCGCCTGGTCGACCTGGCCGGCGGCTCCGGTGCGGTCGGCGCCGTCCGCGCCACTGCCGGTCTCGTCGGCCTTCGGCATGAACAGCATGGCGTACGCGATCGCGCCGGCCAGCGCGAGCAGCACCAGCAGAAGCAGGGTGCGGCCCAGGCTGCGCGGCGAGCGGGCCTTCGGCCTGTTCCGCTTGTGCCGCCCGTGCGGCGCGGGCAGCCCGGCGCGCCGTCGGCGCACCAACTCGCCCTTGTGGCGCACGATCGGCAACCGACTCGCATCGGGCGGCGGCGCGGCGACGACATGCACGCCGGCCTCCGGCTCGGGCGCGGAGCGCACCAGCGAGCGCAGCCAGCCACGCAGTTCCTCGAAGTCGAGGCGCTCGGTGGGATCCTGGCGCAGCAGCGACTCCACGACCGGCCGCAGGGGTCCGCACTCCTCCGCGAACGCCGGCGGCTCGGCACACACCATCTGCACCAGCTCGGCCGTCGACTCCTCCGGGTACGGCGCATGCCCCTGTACAGCCCTGAAGAGCAGCGCCCCCAGCGCCCACAGGTCGGTCGCGGGTCCGATGGGCGGCGCCAACTGCCAGTTCTCGTGCACCGGCCCCGCCTGCTCGGGCGCCCACCGTTCCGTCACCGGCCCGACCACGGCCATCCGCGCCTGCCGCGCCCGCTCGGCGGCCAGGGCGGTGGCCGGTCCCCGCCGCGGAGCGGGCGTCCCGGCAACGAGGTCGTCCCAACGGCTGGGCGGCGGGGCATCGGCGGCGGGCCCTGCGGGCGGGAGAGCGGTACGAGCCGGCTGGGTTTCCTGACCTGGGACCGGCCCGGCCTGCGTGTGCCTGTTGGCGCCGGCCGCACCGCGGGGTGCGGCGCCGTGCCAGGGCGTGGCGCGTACGCCGTAGGGGTCGGCGATCTGGCCGGGCGGCGTGCCGTCAGGCGTGCGCTGCGGGCCGGGTCCGGAGGCATACGGCGCCTCGACCACGTCGCCCTCGGACCGGGCCCCGGGCAACGCCGGCCGGTTCTGCTGCACGGCTGGACCGGAGGCGTACGGCGACTGCGCCACGCCGCCCTCGGCCGCCGGACGCGCCCCGGGCAACGCCGCCCGCCCGCTCTGCTGCGTCTCCTGGACCTGGGCTGCCGCCCGCGCCCCCGCGCGATAAGCGGCGATCGCCCCGGCTCGTGCGGCTCGGATGTCCCCGCCGGTCTCCTGCGCCCTGCGGGCGGGCGCGGCCGAGCCCCCGGCCCCGTGAGCCCCGTCCTCACCCGGCACCGGCAGCCCGCCGGCCGCCCGCGCCTCGATGGCGGCACGCCGGGCGGCCTCGGGGTCCCCGCCGCCGAAGCCACCGGGCCCAGCAGCCCCACGGGACTCCCCGGACACACCAGCACCGGTATCGCCCCCAGGAACTCCGCCGTCGCCCTCACCCCCGTCGTACATCCACGCCGGCACGGGGTCGTACCCGCACAGCGCCTCCTCCGCCGCCCCGACCGCCAGGCCGGTCAGCATGACGCGGCCGTCGTCGCAGACGAGGATCGTGCGGGCGGTGATGTTCCGGTGCACCCAGCCATGCGCATGCAGCACCCGAAGCGCCATCAGCACATCGGACGCGACCTCGGCAGCCCGGTACGGCGTCAACGGCTGCTCCGCCAGCAGAGCCGCCAGCGGCCGGGCCGCCACCAACTCGCTGACGATCCACAGCGAACCGCCCTCGGCGAACACGTCGAAGACCTGGTCGAGCCGCGGATGGTCGGGGATCCGGGCCGCCGCCTGCGCGGCCTGCACCGCCCGCCGAACCGCCGGATCGGTCGGCCGCCGAGCCCCCGTACGCGCCGTCGGCCCTCGCCGCGCTCCTCGGTCCCGTGCCGTGAAACCCTCCGGCAGCCCCTCCGCGTCGAGCACCTCCGCCTCGACGACCTCCGGCAACGGCACCTGCCTGATCAGGACTTCCTGCCCGCTGTAGGTGTCGAAAGCCCGGGTCTCGGTGAGTTCGTACTCATCGGACGGCGGCAGCGGCAGGCGGTAGCGGTCGGCGAGCACCCGGCCCGCATAGTCGTCCACATTGCCTCCCCCGGCCGCCCGGCTGGTCAATTCCGTTCGTCTGGCGTCCCGTTCCGGATGCGTACGGTTCGCAAGCACTCACGATACGTGCCGGAGGCAACCCGCACAGAGCGGACGGGAGATCTCACATCCCCAACCCGCATGCCGCCCCGATCACTTCTTCGGTTCAAAGGTCTTCGTCAGCGTCCGCCATGTGGTCCGGCGCAGTTCGCCGTCCCATGCCGCGGCCTTCGCCGTGTACATCAGTGCGTAGCCCTGCTGGTCGTTCACCACGAACCCGCGGTCGATCGTCCGGTACTTCGTTCCCCCGTCGACATAGGTGAACTCCCAGTCGGCCGTGTTCCAGTCGCGGTAATCCACCTTCTCGATGCGGATCCGGTCGTACTGCGAGCGCGTCATGTAGCGCTCCTGGTTCTTCCAGTCCGCGACGGGGTCGCCCTTGGGCGTGGACGTCCAGGCGACCAGCAGCTTCTGCCCGTTCGGTCCGGTGAAGCGGTCGCCGGCCGCGTCCGACGACTGGTACTTCCATCCCTTGGGCAACCCGATGGAGTAGCCCTGGCCGCCCTGGTACGTCGACACCGCCGAAGTGCCGTCGAAGGAGTCGGAGGCGTCGTCCGAGCCCTTGTCGCCTTCGGCGCCCGCACCGCCGCTTGCACTCGGCGTGTTGTCCGGTGTGGCGCCCGCCGTCGCCGACTGCTTCGCCTCCGGGTCCGTACGGACTCCGCCGTCGTCGTCCGTCTTGGTGTCGGCGCTTCTGCTCGCCTCGGCGACGGCCTTGTTGCCACCGCCGCCGGCCCCGTCGGACCCCTTGTCGTCCCCGCCGAGCGAGACGGCCAGCACGATGCCGAGCACGACGACCAGCACGGCCACCGCGATGATGACCAGCGTCCGCCGGGGCACCACGTCGGTGAGCGGCGCCCTGGGCGCGGGCCGCGGCGGCAGGTCGGGCGGCGTCATCACGGGCCACCCCGAACTCCGGCCGTCGGAAGCGGCGTTCGCGGCCTGCTTGCCCTGTGCGCCCTTCGTCGCCTGCTCACCGGCGTCGGACGACGCCGGGGAGGCAGTCACGGGCGCGCCGGCCTCCGCCGATGCGGAGCTCGTGGTCTTCGTACGGGCCGAGGTGGCCGCACCCGCCGCGGCCTTGCGCGCCGAGCGCAACGCGCCGCGCAGCCGATCAGCCGCCTCCTTACCACCGGCCCCCGCCGAACTTCCCTGCGTCGCGGGCGGCTGCGGCGGCAGCGGAACGACCTTCGTCGCATCGGCCGGCTCAGCCGTCTTCGGCTCGGGGGCGTGGATGACCGCGTTGAGCATCGCGCGGGCACCCGCGTCGTCGAGCCGCTCGGCGGGGTCCTTGGTGAGCAGTCCGTGGATGACGTCCTTGAGGGGTCCGGCGTTCTTCGGCTCCTCCAGCGGCTCGGTCATCACCGCGGTGAGGGTCGCGATCGCAGAGCCCTTGTCGTACGGCGGCACGCCCTCGACCGCCGCATACAGCAGACCGCCGAGCGACCACAGGTCGGCGGCCGGGCCGGGCTTGTGTCCGCGGGCGCGCTCCGGCGAAATGTAGGAGGGGGCGCCCACGAGCATGCCGGTGGAGGTGATGGACGGGTCGCCCTCGACCTGGGCGATGCCGAAGTCGGTGAGCACGACCCGGCCGTCGTCGGCGATCAGTACGTTCGACGGCTTCACGTCGCGGTGCAGGATGCCCTCGCGATGCGCCGAGCGCAGTACGTCGAGGATGGCGAGGCCGACCTCGGCGGCGCGCCTCGGTTCGAGGACGCCGTCCTCGCGGATGGCCTCCGCAAGGGACTTGCCCTCGACGAGTTCCATCACGATCCACGGCCGGTCGTCCTCCTCGACCACGTCGAAGACCGTCACCGCGCTGTTGTTGCGGATCCGCGCAATGGCCTTGGCCTCGCGCAGCGTGCGCGTGATCAGTCGGCGCTTCTCCTCCTCGTCGATGTTCGACGGGAATCGCAGCTCCTTGACGGCGACCGTCCGGCCGAGCGTCTCGTCCTCGGCGCGCCACACCGTACCCATGCCGCCGCGGCCCAGTACTTCACCCAGCCGGTACCGCCCCGCGAGAAGACGCTCGCTCTTGTCCTGACGAGTGTCCTGACGGGATGTCCCCGCCCGCTCCGCCTCCGACATGCGTCCCCTCATGCAACCCGCCCTGACAGAGCTTCCATTGTCCCTCACCCGACAAGTGCCCGACGCCCAGGGTGCCCCCGCGCCGCCGCTGCCCCGCCCACGACTGTCCGTGCGTGCGCCCGACGCCCTCCTCTCCCTGACCGCCGGCATCCCGCCCCCCTCTGAGCGACCCCTGCGAGAAGCGACTAGAGCGGCACGATGTCCGGCGCCCCCAGCCGCGCCGCGTCCGCCGTCAGGTCGTCCGGCTGGCGCTGCGACTCCCGCTCCGCCTCCACCCGCTTGTTGTAGTGCTCGATCTCCCGCTCGATGTGGTCCTTGTCCCAGCCGAGCACCGGCGCCATCAGCTCGGCGGCCTCACGGGCGCTGCGGGTGCCCCGGTCGAAGGTCTCGATGGAGATGCGGGTGCGCCGGGTCAGTACGTCGTCCAGGTGCCGCGCGCCCTCGTGCGAGGCGGCGTACACGACCTCGGCGCGCAGATAGTCGTCCGCCGCGTGCAGGGGCTCGCCCAGCGAGGTGTCGGCGGCGATGAGCTCGAGCAACTCCTCGGCCAGCGACCCGTACCGGTTCAGCAGGTGCTCGACGCGCACCACATGAAGTCCGGTGCGCGCGGCGATCCGGGCCCGCGCGTTCCACAGCGCCCGGTACCCCTCGGCGCCGAGCAGTGGGACGTCCTCGGTGACGCACTCGGCGACCCGCAGGTCGAGTCCGTGCACGGCCTCGTCGACCGCGTCCTTGGCCATCACGCGGTACGTCGTGTACTTGCCGCCCGCCACCACGACCAGCCCCGGCACGGGGTGCGCGACGGTGTGCTCGCGGGACAGCTTGCTGGTGGCGTCCGACTCGCCGGCGAGCAGCGGCCGGAGTCCCGCGTACACGCCCTCGACGTCGTCGCGCGTGAGCGGCACCGCCAGCACCGAGTTCACACGCTCCAGCAGATAGTCGATGTCGGCGCTGGACGCGGCCGGGTGCGCCTTGTCGAGGTCCCAGTCGGTGTCGGTGGTGCCGATGATCCAGTGCCGGCCCCAGGGGATGACGAACAGCACGGACTTCTCGGTACGCAGGATCAGGCCGGTGGTGGAGTGGATCCGGTCCTTGGGCACGACCAGGTGGATGCCCTTGGACGCCCGGACGTGGAACTGCCCCCGCTCCCCCACCATCGCCTGGGTGTCGTCGGTCCACACGCCGGTGGCATTGACGATCTGCTTGGCCCGGACCTCGTACTCCCCGCCCGCCTCGACGTCCTGCACCCGGGCGCCGACGACGCGCTCGCCCTCGCGCAGAAATCCGGTCACGCGCGCACGGTTGGCGACTTTCGCGCCGTACGACGCTGCCGTACGCACGAGTGTGGCGACGTAACGGGCGTCGTCCATCTGGGCGTCGTAGTACTGCAGGGCTCCGACCAGCGCCTCCTTCTTCAGGGCGGGGGCGATGCGCAGGGCGTGACGGCGGCTCAGGTGGCGGTGCAGGGGCAGGCCCCGGCCGTGGGTGCGAGCCATCGACATGGCGTCGTAGAGCAGGACACCCGAACCGGCGTACAGACGCTCCCAGCCCTTGTACTGCAGCGGGTACAGGAACGGCACCGGTTTCACCAGATGCGGAGCCAGCCGCGACACCAACAGCCCGCGTTCCTTCAGTGCCTCCCGGACGAGCGTGAAATCGAGCATCTCCAGATAACGCAGGCCGCCGTGGATCAGTTTGCTGGACCTGCTCGACGTGCCCGACGCCCAGTCACGCGCCTCGACCAGACCCGTGGACAGCCCACGTGTCACGGCGTCCAGCGCGGTGCCCGCGCCGACCACGCCACCGCCCACGACCAGCACATCCAGTTCCCGCTCGGCCATTGCCGCGAGTGACTCGGCCCGCTGCGCCGGCCCCAGTGTCCCTGTCCTCACCACTGCCTCCCGCTGATCGCCCGACCCGTATCCCCATGCCCAGATTCTGACCGGGTTGCCCGACTTCAGCCACCACGCGCCCCAGCTTGTGGACAACACTCGCGGAAACGCGCCCGATCAATCCCGCAAATCGGTCATATTTACTCCTAGTGTGACATTGCGCTGCGTCCTGAACTGTCCACAGGGCTTGCGCACCTGTCCCGCTTCGGTTACTGGGAAGGACGGCCCACGCCATGCCCGCAGATCTCGCCGTCATCGGACTCGGCCCGCTCGGCCTGCCGCTGGCCCAGGCCGCCGTCGCCGCCGGCATCCCCACCGTCGGCTACAAGACCGGCCCGGAGCCCGGCTCGCTCAGCCCCGCCGAACTGCGCCGGATGCTCTCGGGGGGCTTCCGGCACGCCGCGGGACCGGCCGAGCTCGGCCGGGTGCGCACCGCGGTCATCTGCGCACCGGCGCCCAGGAGCGCGGACGGCGGGCTCGACCTGAGCCAGGTGGAGATGGCCGCCCACATCCTGGCAACCCGGCTGCGCCCGCACACCACGGTCATCCTGGAGTCGCCCGTATCCCCGGGGACGACGGAGGAATTCCTGCGCCCGCTCCTCGAGGAGGGCTCGGGCCTGCGCGCGGGCCGCGACTTCCACCTCGCCTACTCACCCAGTCGGGTCGACCCCGGCAACCGCGACTTCACCCCGGCCGGCACCCCGAAGGTCATCGGCGGCCTCACCCCGGCCTGCACGGAGTCGGCCGCCACCTTCTACAGCCGGCTCACCGACAAGGTGGTACGCGCGCGTGGACTCCGCGAAGCCGAGACCGTGCAGCTCCTGGAGACCAACTACCGGCACGTCAACATCGCCCTGGTCAACGAGATGGCCGTCCTGTGCCACGACCTGGGCGTCGACCTGTGGGACGTCATCCGCTGCGCGGAGACCAAGCCGTTCGGCTTCCAGGCCTTCCGCCCCGGCCCCGGCGTCGGCGGCCACGCCGTCCCACAGGACCTGACCGGCCGCTCGGGCCGCGGGCTGCGCATGGTGGAGCTGGCCCAGCAGGTCAACAGCCGGATGCCCCGCTACGTCGTCCAGCGCGCCGCCACCCTCCTCAACGAGCACGGCAAATCGGCCCGCGGCGCGCGCGTGCTGCTGCTCGGCGTCACCTACAAGCCCGACCTCGCCGACCAGCAGGGCACCCCGGCACAGGAGATCGCGACCCGCCTGATGGAGCTCGGCGCCGCCGTCAGCTACCACGACCCGCACATCCCGTCCTGGAGCGTCCTCGACCGCCCGGTCCCCCGCGCGGACTCCCTCTACGAGGCCGCCGCCGACGCCGACCTCACGATCCTGCTCCAGAACCACCGCACGTACGACCTCCAGGGCCTGTCGGTGAAGGCCCAGCTACTGCTGGACACGCGGGGGGCCACGCCCACGGGGGCGGCGCACCGGTTGTGAGCGGGGGCGCGCGGCGACCCGGGCTCCGGGGGCTGCTGGCACGCGGCACTCGCCGCGGGTACCGTACAAAACAGGTGGAGCCCACCGCAGCGGCCACTGCAGCGGGCTCCTGATCGGTGAACGGAGTGTCCACCCCTAGTTCACATAGGGGTGGCCGCTCACCGACCGTGAATCCGCAAGATCCACCTCCTCCGGAACTTCACCAGCCGAAGCCGAATGCGGTCCCAGCGAGTGGGCTTGCGGTGACGGCCCATGGGCGCGCCCCCTTCCACGACGCCACCCGTTGGCCCGGTAGGCAGCACGTCGGAGTTCGGGCCGGGCCCCGAGGGCAGGGTCCGGAACCGTGTCCTTGGAAGGGGGCGCCCCAGAGAACCGGGTCGCCGATCACGGACACTACCGCCCGCCTACGCCCGTTCAGCCCACGTTCGCCCCGAACGCAACCACGCGCCCCCTCCCGCACAACACGCCCCCAAACAGGCACCCTTGGGCGCGCAAAAGGGCCGGTCACCCACCCGGATGACCGGCCCTTCCCCGTCGTAGCAGCTAGCGCCGATGCTGCGAGTCCGCCACCGTGACCTCGACCCGCTGGAACTCCTTCAGCTCGCTGTACCCGGTCGTGGCCATCGCCCGCCGCAGCGCACCGAAGAAGTTCATCGAACCGTCGGGCGTGTGCGACGGCCCGGTGAGGATCTCCTCTATGGTCCCGACCGTGCCGAGGTCGACCTTCTTGCCGCGCGGCAGCTCCTCGTTGACGGCCTCCATGCCCCAGTGGTGGCCCTTGCCGGGGCCGTCCGTCGCGCGCGCGAGGGGGGAGCCCATCATCACCGCGTCGGCGCCGCAGGCGATCGCCTTGGGCAGGTCGCCGGACCAGCCGACGCCGCCGTCCGCGATCACGTGCACATACCGCCCGCCGGACTCGTCCATGTAGTCCCGGCGAGCCGCCGCCACGTCGGCCACCGCGGTGGCCATCGGCACCTGGATGCCCAGGACGTTGCGCGTGGTGTGCGCGGCGCCGCCGCCGAAGCCGACCAGGACGCCGGCCGCGCCGGTACGCATGAGGTGCAGGGCCGCGGTGTAGGTGGCGCAGCCGCCGACGATCACCGGGACGTCGAGCTCGTAGATGAACTGCTTCAGGTTCAGCGGCTCGTGCGAGGACGAGACGTGCTCCGCGGAGACCGTCGTACCGCGGATGACGAAGATGTCCACGCCCGCGTCCACCACGGCCTTGGAGAACTGGGCCGTGCGCTGCGGGGAGAGCGCGGCGGCGGTGACCACGCCGGAGTCGCGCACCTCCTTGATGCGCTGCCCGATCAGCTCCTCCTTGATGGGAGCGGCGTAGATCTCCTGCAGGCGACGCGTCGCGGCCTCGACCGGCAGGCCGACGATCTCGTCGAGCAGCGGCTGCGGGTCCTCGTACCGCGTCCACAGGCCTTCGAGGTTCAGCACGCCGAGGCCGCCGAGCTCGCCGATGCGGATCGCCGCGGCCGGCGAGACGACCGAGTCCATGGGGGCTGCCAGGAAGGGCAGCTCGAAGCGGTAGGCGTCGATCTGCCAGGCGATCGAGACCTCCTTCGGGTCCCGCGTACGGCGGCTGGGGACGACGGCGATGTCGTCGAAGGCGTACGCCCGGCGGCCGCGCTTGCCGCGCCCGATCTCGATCTCAGTCACTTGTGAGGCCTTTCCCTGATGCGTTGCAGCGCCTTCCAGTATCCCCGACAGGTACGACAAGGGCGGCCCCGGAGCACCCGGTGCCGCCCTTGGACATGCTTCACGCCCGCGTGCGCCTCACTTACGGCTGTAGTTCGGCGCCTCGACGGTCATCTGGATGTCGTGCGGGTGGCTCTCCTTCAGGCCCGCCGACGTGATCCGGACGAACCGGCCCCGCTCCTGCAGCGCGGGCACGTCCCTGCCGCCGACGTAGAACATCGACTGGCGCAGACCGCCCACCAGCTGGTGGACGACGGAGGACAGCGGGCCGCGATAGGGCACCTGGCCCTCGATGCCCTCGGGGACCAGCTGCTCGTCGGAGGCGACGCCCTCCTGGAAGTAGCGGTCCTTGGAGAACGACTTGCGGTCGCCGCGGGTCTGCATCGCGCCGAGCGACCCCATGCCGCGGTACGACTTGAACTGCTTGCCGTTGATGAACATCAGCTCGCCCGGCGACTCCTCGCAGCCCGCGAGCAGCGAGCCCAGCATCACCGTGTCGGCGCCCGCGACCAGGGCCTTGGCGATGTCGCCGGAGTACTGCAGACCACCGTCGCCGATCACCGGAACGCCGGCGTCCTTGGCGGCGAGCGCGGCCTCGTAAATGGCCGTGACCTGCGGGACACCGACGCCGGCGACCACGCGGGTAGTGCAGATGGAGCCGGGGCCGACACCGACCTTGATGCCGTCCACACCGGAGTCGATCAGCGCCTGGGCGCCGTCGCGGGTGGCGACATTGCCGCCGATGACATCGACGCCGGACGAGTTCGACTTGATCTTGGCGACCATGTCCCCGACCAGCCGGGAGTGGCCGTGCGCGGTGTCGACGACGATGAAGTCGACGCCCGCCTCGATCAGGGCCTGGGCGCGCTCGAAGGCATCGCCCGCGACACCGACCGCCGCGCCGACGAGCAGGCGGCCCTCGGCGTCCTTGGCGGCGTTCGGGTACTTCTCGGCCTTGACGAAGTCCTTGACCGTGATCAGGCCCTTGAGGACACCCGCGTCGTCGACCAGCGGCAGCTTCTCGATCTTGTGCCGGCGCAGCAGTTCCATGGCGTCCGTGCCGGAGATGCCGACCTTGCCGGTGACCAGCGGCATCGGCGTCATGACCTCGCGTACCCGCCGGGAGCGGTCGGTCTCGAAGGCCATGTCGCGGTTGGTGACTATGCCGAGCAGCTTGCCGGCCGGGTCGGTGACCGGGACGCCGCTGATCCGGAACTTGCCGCAGATCGCGTCGGCCTCGGCGAGCGTGGCGTCCGGGTTGATGGTGATCGGGTCGGTGACCATCCCGGACTCGGAGCGCTTGACCAGGTCGACCTGGTTGGCCTGGTCCTCGATGGACAGGTTGCGGTGCAGCACACCGACGCCGCCCTGGCGGGCCATCGCGATCGCCATGCGCGACTCGGTGACCTTGTCCATGGCGGCGGACAGGAGCGGGATGTTGACCCGCACGTTCTTGGAGACGTACGAGGCGGTGTCGATCTCGTCGGGTGCCATGTCCGACGGGCCCGGCAGCAGCAGCACGTCGTCGTAGGTCAGCCCGAGTGTCGCGAATTTCCCGGGCACTCCGTCGACGTTGGCAGTCATGACACCTTCCCCAAATGGCCTTGATCGGTGCGGATGTCCATGCTAACGGGAAGCATGGCTCTCTCATTCCTCGGTGCTGGGCCGCCGCGGGCTTCGTATGTTCGTACGGAACCGAGCAGAAGCCTGTTCATCCGTGGCCGGCTTCACTGCTCGGCCAGGGCCCTCAGCCTGCTCAGCGCCCTGTGCTGGGCCACCCGGACCGCGCCGGGTGACATTCCCAACATCTGTCCAGTCTCCTCCGCCGTGAGACCCACGGCGATGCGGAGCAGGATCAGTTCGCGCTGGTTCTCCGGGAGGTTGGCCAGCAGTTTCTTGGCCCACGCGGCGTCGCTGCTGAGCAGCGCCCGCTCCTCCGGCCCCAGCGAGTCGTCCGGACGCTCCGGCATCTCGTCGGACGGGACCGCCGTCGAGCCGGGGTGCCGCATCGCGGCCCGCTGCAGGTCGGCGACCTTGTGGGCGGCGATGGCGAAGACGAAGGCCTCGAAGGGGCGCCCGGTGTCCCGGTAGCGCGGCAGGGCGAGGAGGACGGCCACACAGACCTCCTGGGCCAGATCCTCGACGAAGTGGCGCGCATCACCCGGGAGGCGGGACAGCCGGGTGCGGCAGTAGCGCAGGGCCAGTGGGTGGACATGGGCGAGCAGATCGTGCGTGGCCTGCTCGTCCCCGTCGACCGCGCGGTGGACGAGCGCACCGATCGCCCCTTGGGCAGTGGCCGCCTCGTCGTCACGCATCGGTCCATGGTGCCCTGCGGCCGGGTACTCCGCGGCACTGCCTCCGTTGTTGTGCACCGAAGCGTTATGAGCAGGTGCGCTGGAACTCATCCCCTGCGCCCTCCCCTTCCGCTCGACCGACTCGTCCCCGAGGAACTCCACACCTCAAGGATGCGGCATCCGCGCCGAAACGAGCAGCGGCCACCGAACAGCCTGCCGATCCGACCGTCCACCACCGCGCCCCGCCAGGGGGCGTCAGGGGCGCGAGCAGTACCGAAATGCGGCTCCGCCGCATGGGTGCGCCCCGCCACAGACGCCCCGCAGCCAACAGAGACCCGCAGCCCACAACGACGACCTGCAGCCCGCAGACGACCCGCGGCCCGCAGACGACCCGCGGCCCGCAGATGAGTCGCAGCCCGCAGATGAGTCGCAGCCCGCAACGACCCGCAGCCCGCAGATGAGTCGCACCCCCACAACCCGCAGCTCACGAAGAACGACCCGCAGCCCGTAACCGCCCGACCCAGCGGAGCGCTACCGCACCAGACCCCACCGGAACCCGAGCGCCACCGCATGTGCCCGGTCCGAGGCACCGAGCTTCTTGAAGAGGCGACGGGCGTGGGTCTTGACGGTGTCCTCGGAGAGGAACAGCTCGCGGCCGATCTCGGCGTTGGAGCGGCCGTGGCTCATGCCTTCGAGCACCTGGATCTCGCGCGCGGTGAGCGTGGGCGCGGCGCCCATCTCGGCGGAGCGCAGCCTGCGCGGGGCGAGCCGCCAGGTGGGGTCGGCGAGGGCCTGTGTGACGGTGGCGCGCAGCTCGGCGCGCGAGGCGTCCTTGTGCAGGTAGCCGCGGGCGCCGGCGGCGACCGCGAGGGCCACGCCGTCCAGATCCTCGGCGACGGTGAGCATGATGATGCGCGCACCGGGGTCGGCGGACAGCAGCCGCCGCACGGTCTCGACGCCGCCCAGTCCGGGCATGCGTACATCCATCAGAATGAGGTCCGAGCGGTCGGCACCCCAGCGGCGGAGGACTTCCTCGCCGTTGGCCGCCGTCGTCACGCGCTCTACACCGGGCACGGTCGCGACCGCGCGGCGGAGCGCCTCTCGGGCAAGCGGGGAGTCGTCGCAGACGAGGACGGAAGTCATGGCCGCCCTCCGCAGCTGATGCGCGTCACCTTGAGCCTCCAGGCTGGTACGAAATCGTCACCTGTGCGGTCGACCGTCTCGGACGCCTGCCCGAGCGCTTGTGTTTTCAACCGCCTCCGCACTCTCAACGACGGTCACTCGAAAGAGTTACGGGGCTGTGTGCCGTCTTCGGCACTCTACGTGAGGGGGCGGACACGCGGCAGGCGCGCGCAGTGGACCCTCAACGTTTCATCACAACCATGCCCCATTTAGCCCTATTTCTTCCCATTCGTTGGTGTCTGAGGCTAGATTCGCAATGAGTCATATTTTCATCTCCTTAGATCGTAGTTGTACGGTCGTGGGCACTGTATCCACCCAGAACGGCTACAAGGGGTCACGCAATGGCAGATTTCTCCCGCCTTCCCGGACCGAACGCGGACCTGTGGGACTGGCAGCTCCTGGCTGCTTGTCGCGGGGTGGACAGCTCGCTCTTCTTCCATCCGGAGGGCGAGCGCGGGGCGGCTCGGAGCGCTCGCGAGAACTCGGCCAAAGAGGTCTGCATGAGGTGCCCGGTCCGCGCGGAGTGCGCGGCGCATGCGCTGGCGGTACGCGAGCCGTACGGCGTGTGGGGCGGATTGACCGAGGACGAGCGCGAAGAGCTCATGGGGCGGGCACGGCACCGGCTGGTGTCGGCGTCGACGGCCGACGGAAGCACCGCCACGAGCAACTGAACATTTGAAGGAACGTTTCTGCAGGAGGACCCGCACCCACGTGCCCACACTTTTGACCCGACGTACGCCACGCCCAGGGGGGCTCAGCGCGCCGCCGCGCGCGTCAACTCGTCCAGCGTTGCCACCACCGCCGGCACCTGAGCCAGGTCGGGCAGCGTGAGGGCGACGATCTCCCGCCGTACCGCCGGCTCCAATGTCACCGCACGCGCCCCCCGCGGCCGTACCGACTCGATCGCGAGCTGGGGCAGCACGGCGACCCCCAGACCCGCGCCGACCAGGCCGACAACCGCCGGATAGTCGTCGGTGGCGAAGTCGATCCGGGGGGTGAAGCCCGCCCCCTCGCACACCTCGATCAGCTGACCGCGACAGCGTGGGCAGCCCGCGATCCACGGTTCCTCGGCGAGTTCGCCGATGGCGACGGACTCCGCGCGCGCGAGCCGGTGCCGCTCGGGCACCAGCCCCACCAGCCGGTCGGTCAGCAGCGGTCGTACCACCAGGTCGTCCCACTCCTCGGCGCCCGCCGCTCCCTCGTAGCGGAAGGCGAGCGCGATGTCGCAGTCGCCCTCGCGCAGCAGTTCGACGGACTTCGGCGGCTCGGCCTCCTCCAGGGAGACCCGGGTGCCGGGGTGCGCGGCGCGCAGGGCGGCGAGGGCGCTCGGGACGAGGGTGGAGCTGCCGCTGGGGAAGGAGACGAGCCGGACCCGCCCGGCGCGCAGTCCGGCGATCGCGGCGACCTCCTCCTCGGCCGCGGTGAGCCCGGCGAGGATGCCCGAGGCGTGCCGTACGAGCGCCTCGCCGGCCTGGGTGAGGCGCATCTCGCGGCCGCTGCGGACCAGTAGCGGCGTGCCGATGGAGGCCTCCAGGGCCTTCATCTGCTGACTGACGGCGGGCTGGGTGCAGCCCAGTTCGCGCCCCGCCGCCGAGAAGGAGCCGGTGGTGGCGACGGCGCGCAGGACGCGCAGATGACGGGCCTCGATCACCCTTCGAGGATAAGCGAGGCTTTGACACGACGCCGAATACTGGGTCGACTCTTTGACGGCGAGTCGCCTACCGTGCGCTCATGAAGCTTCTCTCAGTCAACCTGGGCCGTCCGAAGGCCGTGCCGTACACGGACCATCGGGAGGGCCTGACCGGCATCGACAAGCAGCCTGTGGAGGAGCCGGTGCGGGTGGCGGCGCCCGGCCCCAAGGGCATCGGCGGGAGCGGGCTGGCCGGGGATGCGGTGTGCAAGAGAGAGCACCACGGGGGCAACGACCAGGCCGTGTACGCGGTGGCGCGCGAGGATCTGGACGACTGGGAGCGCGAGCTCGGGCGACCGCTCGCCAACGGGTCGTTCGGCGAGAACCTCACCACTGAGGGCCTCGATGTGTCCGGCGCGCTGATCGGCGAGCGCTGGCGCATCGGTGCCGGGGTGGTGCTGGAGGTCTCCAGCGGGCGGATCCCCTGTCTCACCTTCCAGGGGCACATGGGCGAGAAGCGGTGGGTGAAGCGGTTCACGGAGAAGGGGGCGTCGGGTGCGTACCTGCGGGTGATCGAGCCGGGCGAGATCCGTGCCGGGGACCGGGTCGAGATTGTCCACCGTCCTGACCACGACGTGACGGTCGCCCTGCAGTTCCGGGCGGTCACCACCGAGCGGGAGCTGCTGCCCCGGCTGCTCGTGGCGGGGACGGCGCTGCATCCGGAGGCGCTGGCGGCGGCGCGCAAGTACGTGGAGCAGCACACTTCCTGACGGTTCGTCACAGGTGGTGTTCGCCGCAGGAGCCCCGAGCCGCCCTCACCCGCCCGCCGCGCACGGAATCTTCACCTCCGGGTCACTACTCTTGGTCCATGACAACGGCTCTGATTACGGGATCGACCGCGGGAATCGGCGCCGCGTTCGCGCGGCGGCTGGCGGCTGACGGACACAACCTGGTTCTGGTGGCCCGGGACACCAAGCGGCTCGGCGAGCAGGCCACCGAGTTGCACGACCGGCACGGCATCGAGGCGGAGGTGCTGACGGCGGACCTGGCGACGGACGACGGAATCGAGACGGTCACCGCCCGGCTGGGCGACCGCAAGAACCCCGTCGACCTGCTGATCAACAACGCCGGCTTCGGCAACAAGGGCCGCTTCCTCGACGTCTCCATGGCCGACGAGCTGAAGATGCTCAAGGTGCACTGCGAGGCGGTGCTGCGGCTGACGTCGGCGGCGGCGGAGGCGATGCAGGAGCGCGGGCGCGGCGGTGTCGTCAACATCGCCTCGGTCGCGGCGTTTCTGCCGCGCGGGACGTACGGCGCGTCGAAGGCGTGGGTCGTGCAGTTCACCCAGGGCGTGGCGCGCGATCTGGAGGGCAGCGGAGTGCGGTTGATGGCACTGTGCCCCGGGTTCGTGCGGACGGAGTTCCACGAGCGCGCCGGGATGGGAACGGACAACATCCCGGGCTGGATGTGGCTCGACGCCGACAAGCTCGTGGCGGCGGCGCTTTCGGATCTGGCGCGGGGGAAGTCGGTGTCGATTCCGGATCCGCGGTACAAGGCGCTGATGGGGTTGGTGAAGGTGGCGCCTCGGGGGCTGCTCGGAGGGATCAGTTCCCGGACGGGGCGGAAGTACGGGCCGCAGTAGCGGTCCGTGACAGGACTCCGTGGGGGGAGTCCGTAGGACAATGGAGCTGTTCAACCGGACCAGGGGGGCCGGGAGGTGGCTCCATGACATTCGTGCAGGTCATCGACTGCAAGACCAGTCGGTTCGACGAGATGAACCGGCTGATGGACACCTGGGTCGAGCAGACCAAGGGGAAGCGGACGGCGACGCACAGTGTGATCGGGAAGGACCGGTCCGACGCGTCGCATGTCATCGAGATCGTGGAATTCCCGTCGTACGAGGAGGCTATGCGGAATTCCACTCTGCCGGAGACCGATCGGATCTTCCGGGAGATGGTCGCCCTGTGCGACGAGATGCCGACGTTCACCGATCTGGACGTGGTGCGCGACGAGCAGTTGTACGCGGCGACCGTGCGGCGGTTCTTCGAGGTGATCGCCACGAAGGGTGAGCTGCCGCCGCTGAACGCCGTGATGGCGGAGCACTATCACGAGCACAATCCCGCGGATGAGCAGGACGTCCTCGGGATGGACCACGTCCGGCGCGAGTTGGACGAGTGGCGGGCGGCCTTCGACTTCGAGTTCAGCATCGAGGATCTCATCGCGCAGGGCGACCGGGTGTGCGCGCGGTGGTTCTGGAAGGGCACCCACAAGGGCGACTTCCTGGGGATCCCGGCCACGGGGAAGCAGGTCTCCATGACGGGGACGACCATCTTCCGGTGCGGCGGGGACGGAAAGCTCGCCGAGGGCTGGTGGGAGTACGACCGGATGGGGCTGATGACGCAGCTGGGCGCGTTCGAGGAGTTGGAGCGGTAGGGCCTGTCCGGCGGATCGGGTCGCAGGAAAGCCGCGGCACCTCGTCAGCGCAGGTGAGCGGGGCTTGGTGCGTCCGGCTGCAAGGCGGAGGAGGGCGTCGACGCAATAAAGGTCCCCCCGCTCGGGCGAAGCCGAGAGTGAGGGAGTCGGCAACCGACGACAACGCCGGTGGGGGCACCGCCCGCTCGAGCGAAGCCGAGAGTGGGGGAGGGCGTGCCAAGCCCCGCGTCTCCACATGATCCGCCGGACAGACCCTGGGCGGCACGGCAACGCGCAGGGCCCGGCGCCCCCTCACCGAGGGGACGCCGGGCCCTTGTCGCCGGGTGGCGGCCGACGTCAGTGCGCGTGGCCGTGACCGTGGCCCGCGGCAGCGGCCTCCGGCTCCTCTTCCTTCTTCTCGACGACCAGGGTCTCGGTCGTCAGCAGCAGGGAGGCGATGGAGGCGGCGTTCTCCAGGGCGGAGCGGGTGACCTTGACCGGGTCGATGACGCCGGCCTTGATCAGGTCGCCGTACTCGCCGGTGGCGGCGTTGAAGCCCTGGCCCTTCTCGAGCTCGGCGACCTTGGAGGTGATGACGTAACCCTCCAGGCCGGCGTTCTCGGCGATCCAGCGCAGCGGCTCGACGGCGGCCTTGCGGACGACGGCGACACCGGTGGCCTCGTCGCCCTCCTTGCCGAGGTTGTCCTCCAGCACCTTCACGGCGTGGACGAGCGCGGAGCCACCACCGGAGACGATGCCCTCCTCGACCGCGGCGCGGGTCGCGGAGATGGCGTCCTCCAGACGGTGCTTCTTCTCCTTCAGCTCCACCTCGGTGGCGGCGCCGACCTTGATCACGCACACGCCGCCGGCCAGCTTGGCGAGGCGCTCCTGGAGCTTCTCGCGGTCCCAGTCGGAGTCCGTGGCCTCGATCTCGGCCTTGATCTGGGCGATGCGGCCCTCGACGTCCGCCTTGTTGCCGGCACCGTCGACGATCGTGGTGTCGTCCTTGGTGACGGTGACACGGCGGGCGGTGCCGAGGACGTCGACGCCGACCTGGTCGAGCTTGAGGCCGACCTCCTCGGAGATGACCGTGGCGCCGGTGAGGACCGCCATGTCCTGCAGCATCGCCTTGCGGCGGTCGCCGAAGCCGGGGGCCTTGACGGCGGTGGCGTTGAAGGTGCCGCGGATCTTGTTGACGACGAGGGTGGACAGGGCCTCGCCCTCCACGTCCTCGGCGATGATCAGCAGCGGCTTGGAGGAGTTGGTCTGGATGATCTTCTCCAGCAGCGGCAGGAGGTCCGCGATCGCGGAGATCTTGCCCTGGTGGATGAGGATGTACGGCTCGTCGAGGACGGCCTCCATGCGCTCCTGGTCCGTCACGAAGTACGGCGACAGGTAGCCCTTGTCGAAGGCCATGCCCTCGGTGAAGTCCAGCTCCAGACCGAAGGTGTTGGACTCCTCGACGGTGATGACACCGTCCTTGCCGACCTTGTCCATCGCCTCGGCGATCAGCTCGCCGACCTGCTGGTCCTGGGCGGACAGCGCGGCGACGGCGGCGATGTCGGACTTCTCGTCGATCGGCCGGGCGGAGCCCAGCAGGTCCTCGGAGACGGTGGCGACGGCGGCGTCGATGCCCTTCTTCAGGGCGGCCGGGGAGGCACCGGCGGCGACGTTCTTCAGGCCCTCGCGGACCAGCGCCTGGGCCAGCACGGTGGCGGTGGTCGTACCGTCACCAGCGATGTCGTTGGTCTTGGTCGCCACCTCCTTCACCAGCTGGGCGCCGAGGTTCTCGTACGGGTCCTCGACCTCGACCTCACGGGCGATGGTGACACCGTCGTTGGTGATGGTGGGGGCGCCGAACTTCTTGTCGATGACGACGTTGCGGCCCTTGGGGCCGATCGTCACCTTGACCGTGTCGGCGAGCTTGTTGACGCCGCGCTCGAGGGCGCGACGGGCGTCCTCGTCGAACTTCAGGATCTTCGCCATGACAGCGTGAGCCCTCTCGGAAATCTTGGATGAAATGACACTGCGCCCCGGGCGCCCGGCTTCTCAGTGGTCGCGGGGCCAGGGGCGCAGCTCAAAAACTTGAGGTGGTCTTACTTCTCGATGATCGCGAGCACGTCGCGAGCCGAGAGGACGAGGTACTCCTCGCCGTTGTACTTCACCTCGGTGCCGCCGTACTTGCTGTACAGCACGATGTCGCCGGTCTTGACGTCGAGCGGAAGGCGCTCGCCGTTCTCGAAGCGGCCCGGGCCCACGGCCAGGACGACGCCCTCCTGGGGCTTCTCCTTGGCTGTGTCCGGAATGACCAGGCCAGAGGCCGTGGTCTGCTCGGCGTCCAGCGGCTGGACCACGATGCGGTCCTCGAGCGGCTTGATGGCAACCTTGGAGCTGGCGGTCGTCACGATCCGACCTCCCCCTTCGGAGATCTCACGGGGTTAACTGTCTGAGGTGGCGACCAGGTCGATCCGTCGTCGCGGGTGCCGGACCTGCCCGTCGCTTTGTTGGCACTCTCCTGTGTCGAGTGCCAGAGCCGAGACTATGACCGGGGTTAGCACTCGGTCAAGCGGAGTGCCAATTGCCGCGCGGCGCGGCGCGGGGTTTCTGTGGCCGACGGTTGTCCGGTGCCCTGCGCCGGAGTGACCTGGGGGCTGCGCCCCAGACCCCCTTTCGGCCTGAACGGCCTCGTCCTCAAACGCCGGACGGGCTGATGGATGCCGGCCTGCGCCACAAGAGCTACAGGTAATCCTCCAGCCGTCCCACCGTCAGGCCCGCCTGCTGGATCAGGCGCAGCAGGCGGGTCGTGCGGGACCGCAGGGTCGGGGTGGGGGTTTCTGTTGCGGGGACGGAGATGATGTCGCCGGGGTGGAGGCGGGGGGCTCCGGCGGTGTACGCGCGGTGTCGGCGTTCATGGTGGCGCGCCAGAGGACCACGGCGGCGATGCCGCAGTCGGCGGCGGCGCGCAGGGTGGTCGTGTCGTACGTGCCGTAGGGCGGGCGGAAGAGGCGGGGGCGGATCCCGAAGCGGGATCGGAGTTTGTTCTGCTGGCCGCAGATCTCGGCGCGTTGACCGGCGTACGGCAGTCCGCGCAGGGCGGCGTGGTCGAGGGTGTGGTTCTGGACGCTCGCGCCGACCGAGCGCAGGCGGGCGAAGTGGCCGTAGCCCGGTCCGACGACGCTGTCCGTGAGGAACATGCTGACCGGCAGGCGCAGTTCGCGGACCATGTCGACGAACCGCGGGTCCTTCTCGGCGCCGTCGTCGTAGGTCAGGAAGACGACCTTGTCGCGGGTCCGGACGCGGTCGACGACGGGTGGGAGGCTGCCCGGGCGTCGGGAGGGGAGAGACAGGGACGGTTGCGGGGCCGGGGCGGGGGTGGTCAGGCCCCAGCGGACGTGGGGTGGGGTTTTCCGAGGGGGAACCGGGGGCTCCCGCCCAGTCCGACGGCCCCTTGGCGGAGCGCTCAACGGGGGTGACGGTCAGGGCACAGCCGGTCAGCAGGATCAGCAGCAGTGCGGGGCCGGCCAGCCGTCTGCGCCCAGGGCCTGTCCGGCGGATCATGCCGCAGACGCGGGGTCCGGCACGCCCTCCCCCACCGGCGTTGTCGTCGGTCGCCGACTCCCCAGCCGCCGGACAGGCCCTGGTCACAGGTAGTCCTCCAGCCGGGCCACCGCGTACCCCTGGGCCGTGACCTTGTCGAGGAACCGGCGGATCATGTCGGGCATCGTGCCCTCCCAGTCGTCCCGGCCGCGGAAGTGGCTGAGGACGATGTCGCCGGGGTGCAGGTCCTGGTCCCATTCGCGGTAGTCCCAGCGGTCGACGAACACCTCCTCGTTCCAGAGGGGGGCGTACTTGATGCCGCAGGCCTTGGCGGCGTGCAGGGTGTCCTTGTTGTAGTTGCCGAAGGGCGGGCGGAAGAGGAGCGGGCGTTTGCCGTAGTGCTTCTCGATGACGTCCTGCATGCCGCAGATCTCGCGCTTCTGGTCGTCGTAGGAGAGGCCGGGCAGGTACGGGTGGTTCAGGGTGTGGTTGTGCAGGGCCACACCGTTGTCCTGCATCCGCTTGAAGTAGGCGTAGTCCTCGCTGATCAGGTAGTCGCTGAGGAAGGCCGTGTACGGGACATCGAGGTCGTTCATCATCCGCAGGAACGCCGGGTCCTTCTCCGCACCGTCGTCGATGGTGAGGAAGACGATCCTGTGCTGGGTGGGGATGGTGGTGAAGACCGGTGGGAGGTCGTCCTCGAGGTGGCCGTCGACCTCGAAGCCCTCGCGCGTCGTGATCCTCGGCTTCTTCGCGGGGGGCAGCGGCGGCTTGAGGGGGATCTCCTTCAGACCCCAGCGCTTCGCGGCGGCGGCGCGGGCGGCGTGCTCGGCGCGGAGTTTGGCGGCGTAGCCGTCCAGGGCGCGGGCCGGGGGCGCCTTGAGCGGCGGTGGCTGGCCGGGAGCGGGCGGTACCTCCGAGCCGCCCTGCACGCAGCCGGAGGCGATGGCGGCGAGGGCCAGTGCGGCGACCGAGGCCCTGGCCCCCGGACGCCAACGCGACCGGTTTTTGTCATTTTGTAGTACTACTCGCATGCTTGCGGATCCTCGCAGGACCGGCTCGCGAACCCCGGCC
The DNA here is from genome assembly GCF_004187715.1 of Streptomyces sp. F001. Taxonomy (GTDB): domain Bacteria; phylum Actinomycetota; class Actinomycetes; order Streptomycetales; family Streptomycetaceae; genus Streptomyces; species Streptomyces flavusporus. The sequence goes on from NZ_QZWF01000004.1 coordinate 131,005, forward strand.
GACACCGCCGCCGGAGGCGCACCATCCACCGACTGGCCGACAATGGCCCGGTGAACGACCTCCTCGCTCCCCTGCTCACTCCCGAAGGCCGGGCCCTCCTCGACGAGGTGCGCGGCACGGACCCCGCCCAGGAACTCGCCGTCGCGACCCGGCTGCGTCGCGAGCACCCGGCCGAGTTGGTGTCGGCAGCCCTCGGCCAGGCGCTGCTGCGGCAGCGGGCGGTGGCGAAGTTCGGGGCCGGGGACGCGGAGCGGATGTTCTTCACACCGGACGGGGTGGAGCAGTCGACGCGGGCGAGCGTGGCGGCGTACCGCGCGCGGAGGTTCCAGGAGCTGGGCGTGACCTCCGTGGCCGACCTGTGCTGCGGGATCGGCGGCGACGCGGTCGCGCTCGCCCGGGCCGGAATCCGGGTCCTCGCCGTGGACCGGGATCCGCTGACGGCGGCGGTGGCGCGGGCGAACGCCGAGGCGCTGGGGCTCGACGGGCTGATCGAGGTGCGCGAGGCGGATGTCACGGAGGTGGACGTCTCGGCGTACGACGCGGTCTTCGTGGACCCGGCTCGGCGGGGAGGACGATCAGGAGGGGCCGCGCGAAGCGCGTCGATGAGGGGTGGTGGCCGGGCGACGGGCGGGCGGATCTTCGACCCGGAGGCGTACTCGCCGCCGCTGTCGTGGGCCGTACAGGCGGCCGCCCGGGCCCCGCACGCCGCGCTGAAGGTCGCGCCGGGCATTCCGCACGAGGCCGTGCCCGACACGGCCGAGGCCGAGTGGATCTCGGACGGCGGGGACGTGAAGGAGGCGGTGCTGTGGTTCGGCACCGAGCCCGGCCTGGTGCGGGCCACCCTGCTGCCGGGGCCGCGCACACTGCGCTCCCGCGGGCTGCCGAATCCCCCCGTGCGGCCGGTCGGGCGCTTTCTCTACGAGCCCGACGGCGCCGTCATCCGCGCCCATCTGGTCGCCGAGGTGGCCGACGAGCTGGGCGGCGGGCTGGTCGACGAGACCATCGCGTACGTCACGGCCGACGAGGCACGTACCACGCCGTACGCCTCCGCCTACGAGATCACCGACCAACTCCCTTTCAGCATCAAGAAGTTGAAGGCGCTGCTACGGGAGCGGGAGGTCGGGATCCTCACCGTCAAGAAGCGGGGCTCAGCCGTCGCGCCGGAAGAACTGCGCAAGAAGGTCAAGCCCCACGGCCCCAACGCGGCCACCGTCTTCCTGACCCGGGTCGCGGGTCATCCGGCGATGCTGGTGGGCCACCCGTTGGGGTGAGTGAGCCCCACGCGCTCCTACCGCAACGACTCCCACAGCTCCCCCGCCTCCGGCTCCTGAGCCACCACCCGGTTGCGGTCCGCGGCCGGGACGACCGGCATGGTCACCGTCTCGACCCCGTCGGCGGACAGGCCCTGCAGGCTCTGGCCGAGGCTCACCAGTTCGCCGAGGGAGTCGAGGCCGGTGTCGGTGGTGAGGCTGCCGGTGACGGCGTCCGCGACCTCGTAGAGCCGGGTCGGGTCGGAGAGCAGACTCGTCGATGCGATCTGCTCCAGCAGCGCCTTCACGAGCTGTTGCTGGAGGCCGATGCGGCCCAGGTCGCTGCCGTCGCCGATGCCGTGCCGGGTGCGGGCCAGACCGAGGGCCTGTTCGCCGTCCAGGTGGTGGGTGCCGGCCGGCAGGGTCAGGTGGCTGTCCTCGTCGTCGATGTCCTGGTCCGTGGTGACGGTGACCCCGCCGAGCGCGTCCACCAGCTTCGCGAAGCCGGAGAAGTCGATCTCGATGTAGTGGTCCATGCGGACGTTCGTCATGGACTCGACGGTCTTCACCGCACACACCGGACCGCCCACCGAGTACGCGCTGTTGAACATCGCGTTGTACGCCTCGGCCGTCTCTCCGCCGGACGCCAGCGGACAGGACGGCCGGGTGATCAGGGTGTCGCGCGGAATGCTGACCACCGTGGCATCGGTGCGTCCGGCGTCCAGGTGCACGACCATCGCCGTGTCGGACCGGGCGCCGCCGGAGCTGTCGCCGCCGCCGAGCGCCTGGTTCTCGGCGCCGCTGCGCGAGTCGGAGCCCAGCACGAGGATGTTGAGGGCCTCGCCGGGCGGCAGCGAGGCAGACGGGGACACGGAGGGCGTCGGCTTCGGCGGACGGTCGTCGCCGAGCGCGCTGTTGATGTCGACGCTCTCGATGTTGCCGTTCAGGTGCCAGTAGACCCAGCCCCCCGCGGCGGCGCCCAGCAGCAGGACGCCCGCCAGTGCGAAGCCGGCGGCCTTCCACCCACCCGACCGCCGGCCCGCTCTTCTGCCGTCGTCCCCGCTCTCGTCAAGTCCCGTCACAGGGAGGAACGTAAGTCCGAATTATTGCGAGCAGGGGCGTCAGACCGTGTTTTCTTCCGAAAATCTCATATTCCGCTGCGGGTTCTCAGCCCAGGGTCACCACGGGCACCGTGTTGCTCCCGTTCCACGTCCCGTTGAACCCGAGCGTCACCGATCCTCCGTCCGGCACCGCCCTGTTGTAGGAGGCGTTGGAACAGCTGACCGCCGCGCCCGACTGTGTGCAGGTCGCGTTCCAGGCCTGGGTGATGCGCTGGCCCGCGCCGTACGTCCAGTTCACCTTCCAGGACGACAGCGACGCGCCCGAGCAGGCGATCCTGACCTGCCCGGTGAAGCCGGTGCTCCACTGACCGGCGATGCCGTACGTCGCTGTGCACCCGCCGGTGGGCGTGCCGCTCCCGCCCAGGGACTCGGTGATCGCGTGGTACGCCGGTTTCGGCGCGGAGTTCTCGTCGTACGGGGTCGCCGCCCCGTAGCCCTCGAAGACGTCCGGGATCCAGGAGTCGGAGTCGGTGAAGCCCCAGACGGTGACACCGGTGCAGCGGGACACCGCCAGACACGCGTTCATGACCGCCCGGTAGTCGGCGGCCTGCTGGGCCGGCTTCGCCTCCGTGGCCGGCAGTTGCATCCGGATGTCCAGCTCGGTGATGGCGACGTCGACCCCGAGGTCGGCGGAGCGCTGGATGTTCTGCTGCATCGTCGAGGGCACCTGCCCCAGGATCAGGTGGGCCTGCAGGCCCACCCCGTCGATCGGGACGCCGCGCTCCTTCAGCGACTTGACCAGGTTGTACAGGGCGGTGCTCTTCGCGTTCACGCCCTCGACGTTGTAGTCGTTGATGTACAGCTCGGCGGCCGGGTCGGCGGCCTTCGCCCAGGTCAGGGCCTGGGCGATGTAGTCCTGGCCGAGGTTGTCGTACCAGAGGGTCCGCCGGTAGGTGCCGTCCTCGTTGAACGGCTCGTTGACCACGTCCCAGGCGGCGAGGCGGCCCTTGTAGCGGGTGACCTCGGTGATGATGTGGTCCTGGAGGATGGTGCTGAGCTGCGCCGGCGTCCAGGAGCCGTTCGTCAGCCAGCCGGGGTTCTGGCTGTGCCAGACGAGGGTGTGGCCGCGCACCCGCTGGTCGTGCGCCTCGGCGAAGTCCACGATCCGGTCGGCCTCGGCCCAGTTGTAGGTGCCGCGGCTCGGCTCGGCCGACTCCCACTTCATGGCGTTGCCGGGGTGAGCGAGTTGAACTCGCGGCCCGCGAGGTCGCCGTAGGTGCCGGTGAGCTTGGAGCCGGTGACCGCGGTGCCGATGATCTTGCCTTTGGCGTCGGCGAGGTCGCGCAGCGGGGCGGCGGCGTGCGCCGAGGGGGCGGCGACAGTTAAGGCGCCGAGCGCGGCGAGGCCGGTGAGCAGCGACGCCAGGGACCGGCCTGATCTCAGAGATCTCATGTGCGGGTGCATCCGAAAGTTTCGGTGGTGCATCCGATTGGCTTCGGAGGAGTGTTGAGGCAGTCGTCCCATGCGTCAATACGTCAGCTTCCGGCCACTCCCGCCCGTCCCGTCACGAGGCCGGCGGCGCCGTACTGCTGCGCACCACCAGGCTGGTCGCCAGCTCCACCCGGGTGGCGGCCTGAGCCCCCTCCCCGCGCCCCAGCTCCAGCACCAGCCGGGCCGCCGCCTCGGCCATCTCCGTCAGCGGCTGCCGTACGGTCGTCAGCGGCGGCCCCACCCAGCGCGCCACCGGCAGATCGTCGAACCCGACCACGCTCAGGTCCTCCGGCACACGCAGCCCCAGCTCGCGCACCGCCTCGTACAGCCCGAGCGCCTGGAGGTCGTTCCCGGCGAAGACCGCGGTCGGCCGGTCCGGGCGGCGCAGCAGCTCCAGACCCAGCCGGTAGCCGGACTCGTGGTGGAAGTCGCCGGCCGCGACGAGCGAGTGATCCACCGGCAGCCCCGCCGTCTCCAGCGCCGCCCGGTAACCGTCCACCCGGGCCCGGCTGCACAGCATCCGCGACGGCCCGCTGATCGCGCCGATCCTGCGGTGCCCCAGCTCGACCAGATGGCGGGTGGCGGCCAGTCCGCCCTGCCAGTTGGTGGCGCCGATCGACGGCACGTCGGCGCCCGGATCGCCCGCCGGGTCCATCACCACGAACGGGATGGACCTGCTGGTCAGCAGTGCACGCTGGGCCTCGTCGAGCTCGGAGAGCACGAGGATCACGCCGTGCGGACGGCGGGCGGCGACCTGGTCGGCCCAGGTCCGCCCCGGGGTGAGCCGGCCCGCGCTCTCGGAGAGCACGACGCTCAGCCCCGCGTTGCTGGCCACGTTCTCCACGCCCCGGATGACCTCCAGCGCCCAGGCACTCTCCAGCTCGTGGAAGACCAGGTCGAGCAGGGGCGAGCGGGACGACTCGGCCCGGCGCCGCCGGTAGCCGTGGGTGCGCAGCAGTTCCTCGACGCGGTTGCGGGTGCCCGGGGCCACGTCGGCCCGGCCGTTGAGGACCTTCGAAACAGTCGGAGCGGAGACGCCGGCCTCGCGGGCGATCTCGGCGAGCGTCGCGGTCTGTGCGGACCGTCCTGTCGTCTGGGTTTCTGCACGTTCCGGGGGAGTCATGGCGGCGATCGTATCTCTGCGCGACCTCTTGACGGGCCCCCTGCACCGCCATAAGTTCCCGGAACATTCGAGAAGATGCACAAAACATTCGAGAAGTGCGTGCTGTCATGGGGTCCACCATGTCGTCCAACGGCGGGCGAACGTTCAGCAGGCGCTGGGTGTTCGGCGCCGACGCCACCCTGCTGCGGGGTCGCTGGCCCCGACACCTCCGGCTTCGAGGAGGCGGTGGCACGGGCGGCGGAGGCGGATGTGTGCGTGGCGGTCCTGGGCGACCGGGCGGGCCTGTTCGGCCGCGGCACCTCCGGCGAGGGCTGTGACGCCGCCGACCTCGGTCTGCCCGGTGTCCAGGGCGATCTGCTGGACGCGCTGGTGGCGACCGGCGTCCCGGTGGTGCTGGTCCTGCTCACCGGCCGGCCGTACGCCCTGGGTCGCTGGCACGGTCGGCTGGCCGCGTCTGTCCAGAGGCGTTCTTCCCCGGCGAGGAGGGCGGCCCGGCGGTGGCGGGAGTCCTGTCGGGCCGCGTCAACCCGTCCGGCCGGCTCCCGGTGAGCGTCCCGGACCTGCCCGGCGGGCAGCCGTGGACGTACCTCCAGCCGCCGCTGGGCCTGGCGGGCGAGGTCAGCAACCTGGACCCGACCCCGCTGTACGCCTTCGGACACGGCCGCTCGTACACGACGTTCGCCTGGGAGCCGGTCGAGGGCACGCATCCCACCATCGGCACGGACGGCTCGTACGACATCCCGGTCGTCGTCCGCAACACGGGCGACCGCGCGGACGCGGAGGTGGTCCAGCTCTACCTGCACGACCCGGTGGCCTCCGTGACCCGCCCGGACGTCCGTCTGATCGGCTACCGCCGGGTGGAGCTGGAGCCGGGGGACGCGGCTCGCGTGACCTTCCGCTTCCACGCGGATCTCTCGGCCTTCACCGACCGGACCGGCCAAAGGGTGGTCGAACCGGGCGCGCTGGAACTGCGGTTGGCGGCATCCAGCGCGGACGTACGGCACACGGCACAGCTGACTCTCACGGGACCGGTGAGGGTGCTGGGCCCGGATCGCCGACTGCGCTGCGAGACGGAGGTGTCCGGCGTGGGGTGACCTCCTGCACGCCGGTCAGTCCGCCCGCACCGACTCGAACCGCCATCGATGCACCGCCCGAGTGACCAACTCCCCGTCCGGCTCCGGCAGTTCGGGGAGGTCGGCATCATAGGGCGCGTCCCACCAGGTGATGACGAGGACGCGGTCCTGCGGGGCGCGGAAGGTCTCGCGGCGCAGCGGCTGCTCGGGGAGCTGCTGTGCGGCGGCCCAGGCCAGCAGGTCCGCCCCGCGCCCGGGAACCGCCCGCGCCTCCCACATCAACGCCACCGTCACGAGTACAGGTTCTCCTTGCTGACCTCGTGCACGTGATCGTGCCCGGGCACATGCGGGTCCGTCACCGGCAGCGACGAGTCCGCCGACAGGTCCCAGCTCGACGCCGGCCGGTTGCGTGCCACCATCTCCGCGCCCAGCGCCGCGACCATCGCGCCGTTGTCCGTGCACAGCTTCGGCCGGGGCACCCGCAGCCGGATCCCGGCCGCCTCGCACCGCTCCTGGGCCAGCGCCCGCAGCCGGGAGTTGGCGGCCACACCGCCGCCGATCATCAGGTGGTCGACGCCCTCGTCCTTGCAGGCCCGTACAGCCTTGCGGGTCAGCACGTCCACGACCGCCTCCTGGAAGGACGCCGCCACGTCCCGCACCGGCACCTCCTCCCCCGCCGCCCGTCTGGCCTCGATCCAGCGGGCCACGGCCGTCTTCAGTCCGGAGAAGGAGAAGTCGTACACCGGATCGCGCGGGCCGGTCAGACCGCGCGGGAACACGATGGCGTCCGGGTCGCCCTCCTTCGCGTACCGGTCGATGACCGGGCCGCCCGGGAAGCCGAGGTTCAGCACCCGGGCGATCTTGTCGAAGGCCTCGCCGGCCGCGTCGTCGATGGTCGCGCCCATCGGGCGGACGTCGGAGGTGATGTCGGAGGAGAGAAGCAGCGACGAATGCCCGCCGGACACCAGCAGCGCCATCGTCGGCTCCGGCAGCGCCCCGTGCTCCAGCTGGTCGACGCAGATGTGGGAGGCGAGGTGGTTGACGCCGTACAGCGGCTTGCCCAGCGCGTAGGCGTACGCCTTCGCCGCCGAGACCCCGACGAGCAGCGCGCCCGCGAGCCCCGGACCTGCGGTCACCGCAATGCCGTCGAGGTCCTTCGCGCTGACCCCTGCCTCCTTCAGCGCCCGGTCGATGGTCGGCACCATCGCCTCCAGGTGCGCGCGGGACGCGACCTCCGGCACGACCCCGCCGAAGCGGGCGTGCTCGTCGACGCTGGAGGCGACGGCGTCCGCGAGCAGGGTGGTGCCGCGGACGATGCCGACGCCGGTCTCGTCGCAGGAGGTCTCGATCCCCAGGACCAGGGGTTCGTCAGTCATGGATCTCGGTTCCTTGTTCAGAGGGTGCAGAGGGGGCAGCGGGGCAGAGGGGGCAGCGGGGGCAGCGGGGCCAGAGGGCACGCCCGCGGCGGAGCCGCTGTCGGACGCGGTCGACAGACGCATCACCACGGCGTCCACATTCCCCGGCTGGTAGTAGCCACGCCGGAAGCCGATGGGCTCGAAGCCGAAGCGCTCGTACAGCTTCTGGGCGCGGACGTTGTCCACCCGGCACTCGAGCATCACCTCGGTGCACTCGAAGGCGGTCGCGGCCTGCAGCAGCTCGGTCAGCAGCCGCCCGCCGAGTCCGGTGCCCCAGTGGTCACGGGCGACGGCGATCGTCTGGACGTCCCCGATATCACCGGCGGAGGCGAGGCCCGCGTACCCGACGATCCGGCCGGCCTCGTCCTCCGCCACCACGTACCGCCGGGTCGCCCCGGGGCCGCGCGCATGAGCGAGCTCGGACCAGAACATGCCCCGCGACCAGGCGTCCTCGGGGAACAGGTCCCGCTCCAGCTCCAGCACGGGATCGATGTCCCACCAGCGCATCTCACGCAGCACCGGCGTCACGGGCGTCACGGGCGCGGTCACTTCGGGGTGACCACCTTGTAGTTCTTGGGCACCTGGGCGTCGGGCCGACGCAGATACAGCGGGCGGGGCACGGGGAGTTCCTCACCCTTGCCGAGTCTCTCGGCGGCCAGCCGGGCGAGGGCGGCCGCGGACACGTGCTCGGGCTCGTGCACGACCGGGAAGGTGTCCGGGTACAGCAGCGCGCCCGCACCGACCGCGGGCACCCCCTCGACCTGCGCGGCGATGTCGGCGGGGCGGGCGACGGCCGGGTCCGTGACGCGGGTGCGGGAGTCGGCGTACCGCGCCCAGTAGACCTCCTTGCGCCGGGCGTCGGTCGCCACGACGAAGGGGCCCTCCATGTCGGCGGCGTAGGCGAGGCCGTCCAGCGTGCACACGCCGTGCACCGGCACGCCGAGCGCGAGCCCGAAGGTGTCGGCGGTCATCAGGCCGACGCGCAGCCCGGTGTACGGGCCCGGGCCGATCCCCACGACGATCCGCGTGACGGCGTCCAGCGTGAGCCCCGCCTCGCCGAGCACACGGTGGACGGCCGGCAACAGCAGCTCACCGTGCCGGCGGGCGTCCACCTGGCTCGACGAGGCGATGACGTCCGTACCGTCGTGCAGCGCGACGGTGACGGCGGGAGTTGCGGTATCAAGAGCGAGCAAGAGCACGCAAACAGCCTACGGCTCCTCGGGGCACCCCGGCCCACGTCTCCACTGCTGCTAGCGTCACCACAGATGTGGACAAAACGACCCGGAGGTGGACGTCCGTGTCCAGCACCAGCGCCGGACTCGTCACCGGTCTCACGGCGGTGGCCCTCGTGACGGTCGGGTATCTCGGCTATCAGGCGTCGGCGAACATCCCGGCGGAGCTGAGCGCGGCGGGCGACAGATCGGCGGCTGCATCGAAGGCCCCCCGGGACAGGAACAACCCCACCGCCCTGCCCGGCAACTCCGGCACCGGCGAACGGGTCGTGTACTCGCTGGACGACGACCGGGTGTGGCTGGTCGGCCCGGACAACAGGGTCGTGCGCACCTTCCGGGTCACCCCGAGCACCGTCGACCCCGCCCCGGACACCTACTACGTCACGTCCCGCTCGGGCGCGGTCACCGGATCCGACGGCATCCCCGTCGAGCACGTCGTCCGCTTCACCAGCGTGGACCACGTGCCCATCGGTTTCAGCGCGGCGAAGAACGGCCTGACCCCACCGCCCGACCCGAAGGCGCGGACCGGCGGCATCCGCCAGTCCCGCGCGGACGGCAACGAAATGTGGAAGTTCGCGACGATCGGCCAGAAGGTCGTCGTCATCCGATAGAGCTACGCCGCCTCGCGGTGGCCCTCGGAGGCCTGACGTACGTGCGGTACCTGCGGCACCCTCGGGTCGGGGTCGCGCGGCGGCGTCGAGATCGCGTGCGCGGCGGCACAGGACGCCAGCAGGTCGCGCATCGACACCCCGGCCACCACGCGCGGCACCGTCTCGTCTCGTTCCGTAGCCGACATGGACGCCTCCTGAGGCCCGGGGGCGGACGTAGTTAGGTAGACCTAACTACGGACTGGATACCATGTGACCACGCCGGAGCGGCCGGACGCAACATCTTGCCGACGCATTGTCGGAACGTTCATGAAGTTCCCAGGCCACCCGGCCTCTCAGGCCGAGAGCACACTCAGGTCCACCGCAGCCCAGCGCTCCCCGATCCCGGTGAGCGTCACATGCCGCACCTCGTCCGTCGTGTCCCCGACGGCCCGGTGGATCACGACATGCAGTCGGTCGTCGGTCAGTTCCTCGACCTTGCCCTCGCCCCACTCCACGATGATCACCGACTCGGGCAACGAGACATCGAGGTCGAGATCCTCCATCTCGTCCAGACCGCCGCCCAGCCGGTACGCGTCGACGTGGACCAGCGGAGGCCCGTCTCCCAGGGAGGGGTGCACCCGGGCGATCACGAACGTCGGCGAGGTGACCGCGCCGCGCACCCCGAGGCCCTCGCCGAGTCCGCGGGTCAGCGTCGTCTTGCCCGCGCCGAGCTCACCGCTGAGCAGCACCAGGTCGCCGGCGCGCAGCAGCTTGGCCAGGCGGCGGCCGAGCTCGCGCATCTGCTCGGGCGAGTGGACGATCAGCTCGGTCTCAGCCGGGTTGTGCGGTGGTGCTTCCATAGCCACCCACGGTAGCCCCTGCGGGAACGGCACCCGCGCGGGTGAGCAGGTCGGCGAGCCGGTCGGTGACCACTTCCGGGTGCTCCAGCATCACCAGGTGCCCGGCGTCCGGCACGAGCACCAGCTCGGCCTCCGGCAGCAGATCGGCTATGGCCTCGCTGTGCTCGCTCGGCGTGACGAGGTCCTTGACCCCGGCCAGGACGAGCACCGGCAGGTCCTGGAAGAGGACGAGCGCCTCCGTCTTGTCGTGGTCGGTGAACGCCGGGTAGAACTCGGCGACCACGTCGATCGGCGTGCCCTCGATCATCCGCTCCGCGAACCGGGCGACCGCCGGGTCGACGTCCCGGGAGGCGAAGGAGTAGCGCTTGATGATCCCGGCGAACAGATCGGCGGTGGCCCGCCGCCCCTTCTCCACCAGCTCGGCCTGCTGCCCGAGCGCCCTCAGCACCCCGGGGAGCACCCGCCGCACCGCGTTGACGCCCGCGACGGGCAGCCCGAAGTTGACCTCGCCGAGCCGCCCCGACGACGTACCGACGAGCGCCACGGCGACGACCCGCTCACGGATCAGCTCCGGAAACCGGTCGGCCAGGGCCATCACCGTCATCCCGCCCATGGAGTGCCCGACCAGCACGATCGGCCCCTCGGGCACGGCCGCGTCGAGGACGGCCTTCAGGTCGCTGCCGAGCTGGTCGATGCTGACCGGCACGCCGTCCTGCACCTGCCCCGCCCCCCGACCCGACCGGCCGTGGCTGCGCTGGTCCCAGTGGACGGTCCGTACGACACCGCGGAGCGCGGCCCGCTGGAAGTGCCAGGAGTCCTGGCTGAGGCAGTAGCCGTGGCTGAAGACGACGGTGACGGGCGCGGGCGCCTTGCGGCCGAAGAGACGACGGCGGCGCGGCGCCACTCCCGCCTCGGCCTCGACCTCGTCGACCTCGTAGTACAGCTCGGTGCCGTCCTCGGCGTAGGCCCGGCCGGGCGTGCCGCGCAGGGCGCCGTACGGCCCCGCCGAGTCGAGGGCGAGCCGCGCCTTCTTCCGCATGCCGCGGCCGACGGTCATCCGTTCTATCGCGACGCCGGCCGCCGCGCCCGCGGCGATGACTCCTATGGCGGCGCCCGCTATGCCGGTGACCTTGCGCCAGTTGCCGGCCGCCCCCGTTGCGGAGGCGACGGCCGCCGCGGCGGCGCTCGCTACGCCCTCCGCACTGCTCTCGCTCACGTACCGCTCCTCTTCGCCGGGCTGGTGGGTCGGGTGGTTCCGGTGCCGGTCACACACGATGCCGATGTACTGCTGCGGGACCTCTGGGCGGGTTACCCGTCCTGCTCCCCGTTCACATAGACGCGGGGAACACGTGTTCCGATGCGCGTGACGATTTCGTACGCGATGGTCCCCGCGGCCTGCGCCCAGTCCTCGGCGATGGGCTCCCCGCGGTCGCCGGGCCCGAACAGTACGGCTTCCGCCCCCGGCCCGGGCACATCGCCCCCCAGGTCGACGACGAACTGGTCCATCGCGATCCGCCCCGCGACGGTCCGCCACTTGCCGCCGATCAGCACCGGCCCGGTCCCCGAGGCGTTGCCCGATGCCGTACCCTACCGACGGACAGGCCGAGAGTGTCTCCCGGGGTGGTGTACCGATGCCCGTAGCTGACCCCGTGTCCCCCGGGCACTTGCTTGACCAGCGCCAGCGAGGCCGACAGCGTCATCACGGGGCGCAGCCCGAAGTCGGCCGGGGTGCCGATCTCGGGGCTGGGCGAGATGCCGTACAACGCGATCCCGGTCCGTACGAGGTCGAAGTGGGCCTCGGGAAGCGTGAGCGTGGCCGGCGAGTTCGCGATGTGCCGCACCTCGGGCCGCAGGCCCGCCCTCTCGGCGTACGCCACCATCTCCCGGAACCGACCGAGCTGGAGGGCGATGGACGGATGCCCGGGCTCGTCGGCGCAGGCGAAGTGCGACCACAGGCCGGTGACCCGGACGAGCCCCTCGGCCTCCGCCCTGACCGCCTGCCCGACGAGCTCGGCCCAGTCCTCGCCCGGCTGACAGCCGCCCCGCCCGAGCCCGGTGTCGGCCTTGAGCTGCACCCGCGCCGGCCGGCCGGCCCCGCGCGCCGCCTCGGTGACCTCCCGCAGGGCCCACATCCCGCTGACGGAGACGTCGAGACCGGCCTCGATCGCCTCCCGCCAGGGCCCGCCGGGCGTCCACAGCCAGCACATGATCCTGACGTCCGCCGGCAGCCCGTCCGCCGCGCGCAGCGCCAGCGCCTCCTCGGGCGTGGCCGTACCCAGCCAGGTCGCCCCCGCGTCCACCGCCGCGCGGGCGCACTGCAGCGCCCCGTGGCCATACGCCTCGGACTTCACCACGGCCATCAGAGCCGCACCGGGCGCCTGCGCACGCAGGGTACGCACATTGGCCCGAAGGGCCCCCAGATCGATCTCGGCCCGGGCACGCAACGGGGCGCTGGGCAGGTGTGCAGTCGTACTCATCGCGCTTAGTGTCTCAGAGCGGTCGGACATCCCTTCGACACCGTGCTAGCGCAGCTGCGGGCAGTCGCGCCGCACGCAGCTGCGGGCAATCGTGCCGCTGGGGCGGCACGGGTGGGCGCTGGGGTCCCCCTCTGGGGAGCACCCCGCAAGCGCCGGGTTGCGCACCCACCCGCCGCCCACTGTCCCGGCGGTCACCCACTCAGTCGCCGGGTGACGCACCCCACCCACCGCCAGCCGCCCCCACTCACCCACACACATCCCGCCAAGCCCCCCAATCGCCCCCGCCACATCATGCGCCCCCACCGCGCCCCATCCGCCGCATACCGTCCGGCCAGCCCATGCAGATACGCCGCCACACTCCCCGCATCCACCGCAGAAAGCCCCGCCGCCAACAGCGACCCGGCAAGCCCGGACAGCACATCCCCGCTCCCCGCCGTAGCGAGCCACGGCGTCCCCGTCGGATTCACCCGTACGGGCCCACCCCCACCCCGGCAACCAACGTCGTCGACCCCTTCAACAGCACGGTCGCCCCGTACCGCCCCCCAACTCCCGCACCGCGCAAGCCGAGCCCCTCGACCTCCTCCCGCGCAACCCCAGCAACGCCGCCGCCTCCCCGGCATGCGGAGTCATCAAAGTCGGCGCACCACGCCCCCGTACCGCCCCGGCGTCGGCCAGCCGCAGCCCGTCCGCATCCACCAGCACCGGCACATCGGCCGCCAGCACCTCCGCCACCGTCCCCGCGTCGTCCCCGGCCCCCGGCCCGACGACCCACGCCTGCACCGCCCCGCCCGCCAGGCCCCTGAGCGGACACGAGCGTCTCCGGGAACCGCGCGATCACCGCATCCCCGGCCGGCCCCACATACCGCACGGCCCGCCCACCCCGCAGGGCCCCGGCGACGGCGAGCACCGCGGCGCCCGGATACCGCGCCGATCCGGCGGCGATCCCCACAACGCCCCGCCTGTACTTGTCGCTCTCCGCCCGCGGCGTCGGCAGCAACGCCGCCACATCCGCGTGCTGCAACGCCTCCAACTCGGCCTCGGCAGGAAGCTCCAGCCCGATGTCGACGAGCCGCACCGACCCGGCGTACTCCCGCGCCGGATCCACCAGCAGCCCCGGCTTGTGCGTCCCGAACGTCACCGTGAGATCGGCCCGTACGGCCGCCCCCCGTACCTCCCGGTGTCGACATCGACCCGCTCGGCAGGTCCACGGCAACCACGGGGGCCCGCCCCGCGCCGCCGCCTCCGCCAGCGGCACCGCCTCCGCCCGCAGCCCGCCCTTGCCCCGATCCCGACGATCCCGTCCACGACGAGGTCGGCCCGCCCGATCAACTCCTCGGCGCCACCGACCCCCGCGACGACACCCCCGCCCGCTGCAACGCCCCGAGCCCACCCGCATGGGCCCGCTCGGGCGACAGCAGCACGGCCGTCACCCCCGCACCACGCCGGGCCAGCCGCGCCCCGGCATACAGCGCGTCACCCCCGTTGTCCCCACTGCCGACCAGCAGCACGACCCGGCTGCCGTACACGCGCCCCAGCAGGTCCGCGCAGGCAGCGGCGAGCCCGGCGGCCGCCCGCTGCATCAACGCCCCCTCCGGAAGCCGCGCCATCAAGTCCCGTTCAGCCGCCCTGACCGTCTCCACGCTGTACGCAGTCCGCATACGCCCGAGTCTCCCCCACATCACCAACCTCGTCGCACCCGTTGACGCTTGGCCACCGCGTTGCCAAACTCACCGGCCCCACAGGATGAATCGATTCAATCGAACGGTTCGACGAGAGGACCCAACCCCCATGGGACGCAGAGCCGCACTTCTCGCCGCCACCGGCGCGGTCGCCCTCCTCACCACCGCAGGCACGCTCACCGCCCCCGCCCGGCCACCGCCGCTCCCTCCCGGGCAGCCGCCGCCTGCGGCGAGGGCTCGTACCAGGCGGAGGCCGTGCAGAGCGGCAGCACCTGGACCGCCCGGCGCGGCGGCAGCGTTGTCCACACGGGCACCGACATGCGGGCAGCGGTCCAGGCGGCCGTGGGCAGCCTGACCGCGGGTCGCACTTCCAAGGAGCGCGTGGTCGTACGCGGCTCAGGCTCGATGTCCGCCGGATCCCGCATCTCCCTCCCCAGCTACACCGTCCTCGACGTCTGCGGCACGATCAACGTCACCGGCACGGGCTCCGGCGACCAGGCGCCGGTCTACTCCCGCGGCACCCGGGACGTGGAGGTCCAGCACCTCAACGTCACCGGCAGCCCGCTGTACGGCGTCTTCCTGCGCAACGTCCAGAACGTGATCCTCGGTCAGATCGACATGCGCCTGTCGGCCGGCCTCGGCATCCGCATCGACAACCGAGGCGACACCAGCCAGTGGACCCGCAATGTCCGCATCGACAACGTCTACGTCTCCGGCGCGAGCAGCCACGCGGTCGAGACGTACGGCGTGGACGGCATCACCATCGGCACGGTCACCGCCCGCAACGTGGGCGAATCGGGACTGTTGCTGAACCAGACGATCAACGCCACGGTGACCAAGGTCGACGCGGACGGCGCGGGCACCGGCACGGGGTACGCCGCATTCCGCATGGCCAACCGCAACGGCCGGGTGGGCAGCGGCTATCCCACCAACATCCGCGTGGGCGAAGTGATCGCCCGAGGCGGCGGACGCGGCGTCTTCTGCGTCTCGGAGAGCGGCGGAGCGGTCATCGACCGGGTGAACATCTCCAACACCGGCAACAACTCGATCCTGATCGAGAACTGCTACAACGTGAACATCGCCGCTCAGAGCGGCACGGTCACGGGCGGCGGCGAGATCCGCCTCGCGGCCCGCACGGAGTTCCCGAACAACTCCGACATCACCATCCAGAACCTGACGGTGACCAACTCCGCGAGCCGCGAAAGCCCCTGCGGAACGAACACCACGTTCCGCAATAACACGCTGGTGAACAGCACCCAGTCGATCTGCTGACGGACGCCCGAGGAGCGGCCTCGGCGAGGCTCACCCCTCCGCGATGACGACCGCCGAGGCCACTCCCGCGTCATGGCTGAGCGACACGTGCCAGGACCGTACGCCGAGTTCGGCGGCCCGCGCCGCCACGGTCCCCTTCACCCGCAGCCGAGGCTGCCCACTGTCCACGACGTAGACCTCGGCGTCGGTCCAGTGCAGTCCGGGAGGCGCACCGAGCGCCTTGGCGAGCGCCTCCTTGGCGGCGAACCGCACAGCGAGCGAGGCAACACCCCGCCGTTCCCCGCTGGGCAGCAGCAACTCGCTCTCCACGAACAGCCGTTGAACCAGTCCGGGCGTACGCTCCAGCGACGCCGCAAACCGATCGATCTCGGCCACGTCGATACCGACCCCGATGATGCTCATGGCGGGCACTCTACGGGGGTACGGCACCGATGCCGCTTGGTTACGGCGGCTGAGCTGGGCGTCTCGGGCCGACCTTGCTACCCGGCGTTTTCAGGTGACTGTCGGGGCCGCTCGCTTCTTGGCCAGTGTCGTGCTTCCACGGCCCGCGTCAAGGGCGCTTCGCGTCGCCTGACGGCGATCGGCCTTCGGCCGACCCTTGACCCGGTCCGTTCCAGCACGGGGAAGAAGCGAGCGAGCGGCCCGGAAAGGCGGGTGCCCCAGGTCGGCTGACCATGCGGGTGGGCTGGGTGGCCGGCCGGGGTTGGGAGCGCATCAGCGCCTCACATGCACGCCGGGCAGCTGGGCGGCTTGCGGCCGGCGGGCGGTGGGGCGCGGCAGCGGGATGGCGGCACACCGGCCAGGCTCAGCAGCTAGCGGCCGGCGGGCGGTGGGGGCGCGGCAGCGGGATGGCGGCACGCCGGCCAGGCTGGGCGGCTTGCGGCCGGCGGGGCCGCGTCCGGGGTCTCTGACTGGTAAGCCTGGCGGACTGGCCTGCGGCCCAGGGGGCCACGGTGTACGGTCCGGAGAATGTGACACTTTCGCGGAAAATGTCACATTCCCACGGCTGACTACCCGGCCGCAGCGGATTCGCCACCAGCGTCAGTCCGCGCCGGGGGCCGCGCGAAGACCCGGCCCCAACCTCCCGCCGGGTGGCTGGGCGGACGCGGCAGTCCGTCCGGGCACGCCGGCTCGGCTCAGCGGCAAGAAGCCCGGTGGGTGGTGACGGCCACATCAGCAGAGTGGGGGCACGCCGGGTGGGCTCAGCGGCTTGCGGGTGGCGGCGGTTGCGTCGTCCGGCGTCTGTGACTGGCAATCCGGCCCCCGGGGCTCCGATGCCGGGCGCTGGCTCAGCAATTGGCCGATTTGGCTCACCCAGCGGGAGAGAAAGCCCAGGTGGGACTGCCTACCAGTGAGCCAAATCGGCCAATTACCTCTTGGGTGCGGCCCGTGAGGCTGGTGTGACATCCGTGACTTGCCCGGGCCACCGGCGAGTCCGCGCCCCGTCCTTCTCCCGCCTCCCGTCGGGGGAAAGCCGCCAAGCCGACCCGGCCTGCGCCGACCACCTGGCGCACCCCAACCACCCACCGCCCGCAGGCCGCTGAGCCCGCCGGCATGCCCCACGCCGCCGACGCGACCGCCACCACACGCCCACCGATCGCCGCCAAGCCCACCCGGCGTCCCGCCACCCCAGCCACCCACTCGCCGCTCGCCGCTCGCCGCTCGCCGCCAAGCCCACCCGGCGTGCATGCGAGACGCGACGCGCCCACCGCACCCCCACCCACCCGCAAGCCGCCAAACCGACCCGGCGTCCCCCACCCCGCCGCCGCGACCCCCACCACAAGCCCACCGCTCGCCGCCAAGCCACCCGGCGTGCATGCGAGGCGCGACCGCGCCCGCCAACCCCGGCCCGCTCCGCAGCCGACGGCGGTGGCCGCCCGCCTCGGCCACCGCCTTTCCGGGCCGCTCGCTCGCTTCTCACCCGTGCTGGAACGGACCGGGTCAAGGGTCGGCCGAAGGCCGATCGCCGTCAGGCGACGCGAAGCGCCCTTGACGCGGGCCGTGGAAGCACGACACTGGCCAAGAAGCGGGCGGCCCCGACAGTCACACCGCCGCCAACGGCTGGGCAACAGACCCGTGGATCAGTCCAAGCCGGGCTTCTCCTGTGGAACGTCCGGGTCGTCGGCGAACAGATCCTCCGCCCGCTTGACCGTGCGGGAACGCTCCAGCCAGGCGTCCATGCGGTCGAGATCGGTGCAGGTGGTGATGCGCTCGCGCGCACTGTCCGGTACGGGGATGCCACGCACCTCCAGCACGGCCAAAGTCCCCTTTGCCTTCCCGTTCGCCAGGCCGACGGCGTAACCGGAGGCCCACTGCTCGGCGTATCCCGGTGGCCACTTCTCGATCTTCCCCCGCAGATACGCGATCTCCTCAGGAGACAGACCCTCCCGCTTGATGATCTGCTTGAACCTTCTGTGGAGTTCGGCCATGGCTTTCTCGGGTGGGAGCCCTATGGCGATGGCTGCCACCAGTGATGTGGTCATCCCCGAGATCTCCTCGTGCAGTTCCGGGTTCACGCCGCGGCCACCTCGCACCACACGTACTTGCCCCGGTTGCCCTCTCTGGCCAGCGGTTGCCAGCCCCATACGTCGGCACAGGCCCGGACGAGCGCCAGCCCGCGCCCCTCCTCCAGGTCGGCAGCTTGGTCGAACCGCGGAGGCTCAGGCGACCTCGGATCTGCGTCCCACGCCCCGATCCGCAGCACCCCTGCCGACCAGCGCACACGCAGGGCAGCGGGCCCCTTGGTGTGGCGTACGGCGTTGGAGACGAGCTCGGTCGCGAGGAGTTCGGCGACGTCCACGAGGCGGATCAGGCCGTGCATGGTGAGGATTAGCCGGAGGGTGCGGCGGCTGACGGTGACCGCACGCAGGTCGTTCGGGATATAGAGGGAGTACTCCCAGGACTCGTTTTCGGGCATGCGTGAACTCCTGCTGGGTGAAGGGGAGTCAGGGATAGGGCGGCGATGGGGAGCGGTGTCATTGCCGCATCCGTCATGGCAGGACGGAGCGGTGCACTTCCGCAGCGTGTACGTCGCATCACCGACGGTAGGGATTACATGTAACGCAAGGCAAGCCGATCGCGTAATCTGACCCCG
Source organism: Streptomyces sp. F001 (assembly GCF_004187715.1). Taxonomy (GTDB): domain Bacteria; phylum Actinomycetota; class Actinomycetes; order Streptomycetales; family Streptomycetaceae; genus Streptomyces; species Streptomyces flavusporus. The sequence continues at coordinate 149,622 of NZ_QZWF01000004.1, forward strand.
AACGAGCCGCACTGACGGGCACGTTGAACCAAGGAGCAGTGGATGGTCCCGAGGCGCGAACCAGCTGCGCGTCAGATGCGTCTGGCGGTCGAGCTGCGCAGGCTCCGCGAGGCGTCAGGGCTCACCACCATCGAGGCAGCAGCGCTGCTTGGGGTGAATCGAGTCCAGATCAGCCAAATCGAATCTGGGATCACGGGCGTGAGCGAGCAGCGACTGCGCCGCCTCGCGTCCCATTACGCCTGCACGGACGATGAGTTCATCAACGCGCTGGTCGCCATGGCCACGGACCGAACACGCGGCTGGTGGGAGGAGTACCGGGGTCTGCTACCCACGTCGTTCCTGGATCTGTCCGAGCTGGATCACCACGCTCGGTTTGTACGCAACGTGGCCACCCTGTACGTGCCCGGCCTGCTACAGACGGAGGACTACGCCCGTGCCGTGTTCTCCGACAGGATCCCCGAACTCACCGAAGACGAGCTCGAGTTGCGCGTCCACCACCGAATGAGGCGCCAGCAGCAGATCGCCGTCCCCTACGAGGGGGTGATCCACGAAGCGGCGCTGCGCATCAGGGTCAGCGACCGTGCGACGTCACGCGCCCAGCTCATCCGTATCCTGGAACTCTCCGAAGGGAATCACATCACGGTGCGTGTGATCCCCTTCGACCTGGATGGCTTCGGCCTGGCCGCGAGCACGATGACCTACGTGAGTGGTCCCGTGCCCAAGCTGGACACGGTGGTACGCGACGCTCCCCATGGCACCGTCTTCATCGATTCCAAAGCTCAACTCAGCGCCTTCCGAAGGCTCTTCCGTAAAGTGGAGGCCGTGTCGCTCGAGCCCGAGCGCTCACGTGACTTCATCCTCAGGTTGGCGAAAGAGCTGTGAGGTACCCGATGACCACCCCCGAGAACTGGCGGAAGGCGTCCTACTCCGGCGGCGGCGACGGCAACGACTGCGTGGAGATCGCGAACTCGCCCACCCGCGTCGCCGTACGCGACTCAAAGGCCCCGGCCAGGGCAACCCTCACTTTCCCAGCCGGAGCCTTCGCCCCCTTCCTCGACGCTCTAAAGTCGGCTCACTCCACCGTCACCGACTTCGCCAGGTTCCGCGGCTGATCCACCTCGTTCCCCCGCGCAGTAGCCAACTCGCACGCGAACACCTGCAGCGGCACCGTAGCCACCAGCGGCTGAAGCAACGTCGGCGTCACCGGAATCCGTACGAGATGGTCGGCGTACGGCACCACCGCCTCGTCCCCCTCCTCCGCGATCACGATCGTCCGCGCACCCCTCGCCCGGATCTCCTGGATGTTGGACACGATCTTGTCGTGGAGCACGGACCGACCCCGCGGCGACGGCACGACCACCACCACCGGCAGGTCCTCCTCGATCAACGCGATCGGACCGTGCTTCAGCTCACCCGCCGCAAACCCCTCGGCGTGCATGTAGGCGAGTTCCTTCAGCTTCAGCGCGCCCTCAAGGGCGACCGGATAACCGACATGCCGGCCCAGGAAGAGCACCGTGTTCTTCGAGGCGAGCGAGCGCGCCAGCTCCCGTACCGGCTCCATGGTCTGAAGGACCTGCCGGACCTCACCGGAGATCCTCGACAACTCCCGGATGACGTCCCGGATCTCGTCCGCCCACTTGGTGCCCTGCACCTGCGCCAGATACAGCGCCACCAGGTAACACGCCACGAGCTGCGTCAGAAACGCCTTGGTGGACGCAACCGCCACCTCGGGCCCGGCATGCGTGTACAGCACCGCATCCGACTCACGCGGAATCGTCGACCCGTTCGTGTTGCAGATCGCCAGCACCTTCGAGCCCTGCTCGCGCGCGTGCCGTACAGCCATCAGCGTGTCCATGGTCTCGCCGGACTGGGAGATGGCGATGACCAGGGTCTGCTGATCGAGAATGGGATCCCGGTAGCGGAACTCGCTCGCCAGCTCCACCTCGCACGGGATGCGGGTCCAGTGCTCGATGGCGTACTTCGCGATCAACCCGGCGTGGAAAGCCGTACCGCACGCCACGATGACGACCTTGTCGACCTCCCGCAGCACCCCCGGAGGGATCCGCACCTCGTCCAGCGTCAGTGAGCCGGCCGCGTCGATGCGCCCCAGCAACGTATCGGCGACCGCCTTGGGCTGCTCGGCGATCTCCTTGAGCATGAAGTAGTCATAGCCCCCCTTTTCCGCGGCCGACGCGTCCCAGTCGACGTGGTACGACCGGACCTCCGCCGGCCGGCCGTCGAAGCCGGTCACCGTCACCCCGTCCCGGCGCAGCTCCACCACCTGGTCCTGACCCAGCTCGATCGCCGACCGCGTGTGGGCGATGAACGCGGCGACGTCCGAGGCGAGAAAGGCCTCGCCCTCTCCAACGCCCACCACCAGCGGCGAGTTCCGCCGCGCCCCCACCACCACATCCGGCTCGTCGGCATGCACCGCGACCAGCGTGAACGCTCCCTCCAGCCGCTGGCACACCAGCCGCATCGCCTCCGCGAGATCCGCGCACGACGAGAACTCCTCGGCCAGCAGATGCGCGACGACCTCGGTGTCGGTCTCGGACGTCAGCGAGTGCCCCCGCTCCTCCAACTCCGCGCGCAGACAGGCGAAGTTCTCGATGATCCCGTTGTGCACGACGGCGACCCGCCCGGCATTGTCGAGATGCGGATGCGCATTCGCGTCCGTCGGCCCGCCATGCGTGGCCCACCGCGTGTGCCCGATGGCCGTCGTGCCCGTCGGCAGCGGCCGGTCCGCCAGTTCCTTCTCCAGGTTGACCAGCTTCCCGGCCTTCTTCGCCGCCGCCAGTCCGCCGTCCGCGAGCACGGCGACGCCCGCCGAGTCGTATCCCCGGTACTCCAGCCGCTTCAGCCCGGCCGTAACGACCTCGAGCGCCGACTGCGCTCCCACGTATCCCACGATTCCGCACATGACCGGCAGCCTACGATCGTTTCCGGCGCCGAACCGGTCGCAGCGTGCCCGAATTCGGAAATTCCCACGCCGGTACGAACACCGAAACGACACCGGACCGCCGCGCAGCAGCCCAGGAGCCGCGTGACGGATGCCACGCCACCGTCCGTTCGTCCTCCCGTAACAATGGACTGTGATCTCTCCGGTCTCCTCGATACCCCGGAGCGCCCACCGGCCCAGGCCGGAGGCGACTCCCTACGTCGACCTCACCCGCTCGGAGTGGAGCGCGCTGCGGGACAAGACGCCGCTGCCGCTCACCGCGGAGGAGGTCGAGAAGCTGCGCGGTCTCGGCGATGTCATCGACCTCGACGAGGTGCGGGACATCTACCTCCCGCTGTCGCGGCTACTCAACCTCTACATCGGCGCCACGGACGGCCTCAGAGGCGCGCTCAACACCTTCCTCGGCGAACAGGGCTCGCAGTCGGGCACCCCCTTCGTCATAGGCGTCGCCGGCTCGGTGGCCGTGGGCAAGTCCACCGTCGCCCGCCTCCTGCAGGCCCTGCTCTCCCGCTGGCCCGAGCACCCGCGAGTGGAGCTGGTGACGACGGACGGCTTCCTGTTGCCCACCAAGGAGCTCCAGGCCCGCGGCCTGATGTCGCGGAAAGGTTTCCCCGAGTCGTACGACCGCCGCGCCCTGACCCGCTTCGTCGCCGACATCAAGGCCGGCAAGGACGAGGTGACGGCCCCCGTCTACTCGCACCTCATCTACGACATCGTCCCCGGCGAACGCCTCGTGGTCCGCCGCCCGGACATCCTGATCGTCGAGGGCCTGAACGTCCTCCAGCCCGCCCTGCCCGGCAAGGACGGCCGCACCCGGGTCGGCCTCGCCGACTACTTCGACTTCAGCGTGTACGTCGACGCCCGCACCGAGGACATCGAGAGCTGGTACCTCAACCGGTTCAGGAAACTGCGCGCGACCGCCTTCCAGAACCCCTCCTCGTACTTCCGCAAGTACACCCAGGTCTCCGAGGAGGAGGCGCTCGACTACGCCCGCACCACCTGGCGCACGATCAACCGCCCCAACCTCGTCGAGAACGTCGCTCCCACCCGCGGCCGCGCCACCCTCATCATCCGCAAGGGCCCGGACCACAAGGTGCAGCGCCTGAGTTTGCGCAAGCTCTGACCGTTACGCTGCCGCCATGCTGCATCTGCGCCTGATCACGCCGTCCGACAGGACCGACGACGTGGTCCGCCTCATCGAGAAGACGGTCGGCACCACGCACCTGGTCGTGATGCCGGGCGCCGCCCGCAACCCCTCGGGGGACGTCGTCATGTGCGACGTGGCGCGTGAGGCGGGCGACGAGCTGCTCACCGGACTGCAGCGGATGGGCCTCGACGACACCGGCTCCATCGCCGTCGAGAACATCGACCTCTCCCTGTCCAAGCGGGCCGAGAAGGCCGAGGAGGAGGCCCCGGGCGAGCCCGCGGACGCCGTGCTGTGGGAGCACCTGACGGAGGCGACGCACGAGGAGTCGACCCTCTCCGTCACCTACCTCGCCTTCATCACGCTGGCCACGATGATCGCGGCCTGCGGTGTCGTCCTCGACAACGCGATCCTGATCGTGGGCGCGATGGCGGTCGGCCCGGAGTTCGGCCCGCTGGCGGGCATCTCCACCGCGGTGGTGCAGCGCAGGCCGCCCCTGGCCCTGCGCTCACTGATCGCGCTGCTCGTGGGCTTCGCGGTGGCGATGGCCGTGACGGTGGGCTTCAGCCTCTTCATGGACGCCGTCGGACTGTTCACCAAGGAGCAACTGGAGGGCGAACGGCCGCAGACCGGCTTCGTCTACGCCCCCGACTGGTTCTCCTTCGTCGTGGCGGTCCTCGCCGGCGCCGCCGGCACCCTCTCCCTGACGTCCGCCAAGTCGGGCGCGCTGGTCGGCGTCGCCATCTCGGTGACGACGGTACCGGCGGCTGCCAATGCCGCAGTGGCCCTCAGCTACGGCGACACCAAGCAGACCTGGGGCTCCACCGAGCAACTCCTGCTGAACCTGCTCGGCATCATCCTGGCGGGAACGCTCACGCTGCTGACCCAGAAGTGGCTCTGGTCCAAACAACGTCAGCGCAAGAACGCCGCTTAGGGGCAATGCCCTAGGGGCGTGGGGCTCTGCCAACATGCGGCTCCGCCGCGCGGGCGCGACCAGCCCCAACGAACCCGCAGCCCGCCGCGCACCGAACCCCCACCCCGAACCCGGAACCAGGAACTACCCCAGCGCCGACTTCACCGCATCCGCCAACCGCCCCGCCACAGACCGAGCCTGATCAATATCCGCCGCCTCGACCATCACCCGCACCAGCGGCTCAGTCCCCGAGGGCCGCAACAGCACCCGCCCGGTGGACCCCAGCTCCCGCTCCGCCTCAGCAACGGCAGCAGCGAGGTCGGCCGAGCTCCCGACCCGGGACTTGTCCACATCCGGCACATTGATCAGCACCTGCGGCAGCCGCTCCATCACGCCCGCCAGCTCGCGCAGCGTACGACCCGTCTCGGCGACCCGTGCGGCCAGCATCAGCCCGGTCAGCGTGCCGTCGCCCGTCGTCGCGTGATCCAGGATGATCACGTGCCCGGACTGCTCACCACCGAGCGCGAAGCCGTGCTCCTTCATCTCTTCCAGCACATACCGGTCACCGACCGCGGTCTGCACCAGCGCGATACCCTCACGCTCCATGGCCAGCTTGAAGCCGAGGTTGGACATCACGGTCGCCACCACGGTCTCGGCCCGCAGAGCGGAACGTTCCCGCATCGCCAGCGCGAGCACGGCCAGGATCTGGTCGCCGTCGACTTCCTCACCGGTGTGGTCCACGGCGAGGCACCGGTCCGCGTCACCGTCGTGCGCGATACCGAGATCGGCCCCGTGCTCGACGACCGCGGCCTTGAGCTGCCCCAGGTGCGTCGACCCGCACCCGTCGTTGATGTTGAGCCCGTCCGGCTCGGCCCCGATCGTGACGACCTCGGCACCGGCCCGCGCGAACGCCTCCGGCGAGACCCCCGAGGCCGCGCCGTGCGCTTCGTCCAGGACGATCTTCAGCCCGTCCAGCCGGTTCGGCAGTACGTCGAGCAGGTGGCCGACGTACTGGCCGAAGCCCTCCTCGTAGGACCGGACCCGCCCGACACCGGCCCCGGTGGGCCGCTCCCATGGCTCGCCGTGCCGGTGCGCCTCGTACACGGCCTCGATCTTGTCCTCGAGCTCGTCGGCGAGCTTGTGCCCGCCGCGGGCGAAGAACTTGATGCCGTTGTCCGGCATGGCGTTGTGGCTGGCGGAGAGCATGACACCCAGGTCGGCCCGCAGCGCACCCGTCAGATACGCCACGGCCGGCGTCGGCAGCACGCCGACGCGCAGCACGTCCACGCCGGCGCTGGCGAGGCCCGCGACCACGGCGGCCTCCAGGAACTCCCCGGACGCGCGCGGGTCACGCCCGACCACCGCCGTGGGCCGGTGGCCTGCGAAAGTGCCCGCCTCGGCCAGCACGTGGGCCGCCGCGACCGACAGACCGAGCGCCATCTCGGCCGTCAGATCCGCGTTGGCGACACCGCGCACGCCGTCCGTGCCGAAGAGTCGTCCCACTTGTCCTCCTGAGGAAGCGTCAGTTCCGGTCGCCGTGCGGGTGCGGCCCGCGCACATGGCTCCCGTGTCCCAGGCATTCGATGCCTGGCCATCCGATCACACCAGCCTTTGAGCGTCTTGTGCCGTTATACGCCTGTGGGCTGTGATAAACGAACGCCCCGGCGGCACAGTGGCGTGCCGCCGGGGCGTTCGGAGTACGTACGAGGTACGTACCAGCAGGCAGCGAAGCTTAGCGCTTGCTGTACTGCGGAGCCTTGCGGGCCTTCTTCAGACCGGCCTTCTTGCGCTCGACCGCACGGTCGTCGCGGCGGAGGAAGCCGGCCTTCTTGAGCGGGCCGCGGTTGTTGTCGACGTCGGCCTCGTTCAGCGCACGGGCGACACCGAGACGGAGCGCACCGGCCTGACCGGAGACACCGCCACCGGCGATCCGGGCGATGACGTCGTAGCGGCCCTCGAGCTCGAGCACCTTGAAGGGCTCATTGACTTCCTGCTGGTGCACCTTGTTCGGGAAGTAGTCCTCGAGGGTGCGACCGTTGATCTTCCACTTGCCGGAGCCCGGAACGATCCGGACGCGGGCAATGGCGTTCTTGCGACGGCCCAGGCCGGCGGCCGGCTGGGGCTCGCCGAAGCGGGAGGCCATGGACTCCGAGGTGTACTCGCCCTCGACGGGGACCTCGGACTCGGTGGTGTAGCTGTCGATGTCAAGCTCTTCGAGCGGCTGCTCGGCAGTGGTCTCGGCCACGATTCTCCTCAGATTCTCTTCGGTCTTAGGGGGTGGCCGGACTTACTGCGCGACCTGGGTGATCTCGAACGGAACCGGCTGCTGAGCAGCGTGGGGGTGGTTCTCGCCGCGGTAGACCTTCAGCTTCGAGAGCATCTGACGGCCCAGGGTGTTCTTCGGGAGCATGCCCTTGACGGCCTTCTCGATGGCCTTCTCGGGGTTCTTCTCGAGCAGCTCGTCGTAACGGACGGAGCGCAGACCACCCGGGTAGCCGGAGTGGCGGTACGCCATCTTCTGGGTCCGCTTGTTGCCGGAGAGGTGCACCTTGTCGGCGTTGATGATGATGACGAAGTCACCGGTGTCGACGTGGGGCGCGTAGATCGGCTTGTGCTTGCCCCGCAGAAGGGACGCGGCGGTGGTGGCGAGACGACCCAGGACAACGTCCTGAGCGTCGATGACGTGCCACTGGCGCGTCACATCGCCGGGCTTGGGGCTGTACGTACGCACGGTTCGTAGCCTTCGCTTCGAGTGAATGGTCCTAAACAAGGTCACCGAAACGATCACGACAGCCTGGACCGCACGGCGGCGACGCAAACCGCGTACGTGGGGTCGCTGGTCATCGGCCCGGTGGACCGGTGTAAGGGCCCGTCCCGTGAGAATGAGCAAGCCAATACACAACGAACATGCAGGATACCTGCGGCGCGCCCACCCGGTCAAAACGGGTCGACACCGCCCGGCAACCTGTTCGCCCCCCAGTTTAGGACCTCGCGCCCGCACCCAGGACCGCGATCGCCGCGACACAGAACGTGACCGCCCGCCTCAGGCGCCTGCGCAACCCGGGCGACCAGCAGCGGGACACCAACGGGACGCAGTAGCCGTACGACGAGCAGGCCGCCGGGACCCCGGAGAGCAGCACCCCCACCACGACGTCGACGAGCACCGCACGCGCCAGCCACGAAGCCCTTCGCACCAACCACCCGGAGATGCCGCATTTGCCCGTCCTCATGGAGCGAACGCTAGGGGCTTCAGGGCCGGTTGAGACGGACCAGCACACCCCTCGGCCCGTCTAAGATGCGCCCCATGAGCTTTGGGCAGGGGGGACCCCAGTCCCAGTGGGATCCCTGGAAACCGCATTCGCAGCAGCCCTGGAACGACGCCGGTGGCCAGAGCCCGGACTGGGCTGCCCTCGCCGAGGCGTCCGAGGCGCGCAACAAGCGCCGCAGACTGCTGCTCATCGGCGGCGGAGCAGTCGCCACCGTGGCGATAGGTGCTGCCGTCGCCGTGGCCGTCGTCTCGGCGAACGGCGACAGCCAGGCCTCGAACCGGCCGAGCTCCCAGCTGCCGGCCACCGTCGACCTCCCGAGCGAGTCCGCCACGGCCCCGTCGTTCGCGCCGACCAGCGCCCCGCCGCCGCTGGACCCGAAGGACTTCGTCTCCAGCAAGAACAAGGACAAGGCCCCGCTCAGCGCGGACCGGCTCTTCCCGGGCACCCAGCTGACCATGGGCGAGACCGTGTACAAGAAGGGCCCGACGGCCGACACGAAGAGCTGCGCCAACGCGGCCAGCGGGACACTGCCGAAGGTCCTCGACGCGAACGACTGCACCCGTCTGCTCCGTGTCACCTACACCAAGGGCAGTGTCGCGGTGACGGTCGGTGTGGCCGTCTTCGACACCGAGGCCCAGGCGGCCAAGGCCAAGGCCGAGGCCGACAGCAAGAGCAGGGTCAAGTCCCTGTCCGGCGGCGGGATCAAGGACTTCTGCAACGCCGCGGTCTGCCGCACGACGACCAACTTCTACGGCCGCTACGCCTACTTCACGATCGCCGGCTACACCAACGGCAACGATGTGACGCCGAAGAACACGGAAGTCTTCTCTTCCGGCGACGACCTGGCCGAGTTCACGTTCCGCCAGATCCGCCGCCGCGGCGAGGCCCAGGCGTCGGCGGCGGCCAACGAGTGACCCGTCCCACCAGCCCGCGCGCCCACTCCGGTACGTGACGCGATGCGGATGCGCGGGCGCCTCGGGCTGATCGGCGCCGGGGTCGGCGCGGCGCTGCTCGCGCCGCTCGGGATACGGGCGGCCTGGCCGGACGGGGAAACGGGCGCCGACGAGAGCAGGTCGGTACCCACCGACCTGCGGAAACGGGACCCGCACGCCACCCCTGCCGCGCGCCGGGTGTACGCCCTGCTGGCGACCCTGGAGAACGACGCGCGCCGGGGTCGGCCGAGCCGCACGGTGATCGGCCAGCACGTGGAGCTGCACAACGAGCGGTACAACCCGGCGTACGGCGACTACCGGGGCACCAAGCAGCCGGGCTACTACTACCGCAAGGCCCGGGACATCACCGGCCGGCTGCCGGGCTTCGTCGAGCTGGACCTCGGCCCGGGCTACGGCCAAGCCGGTTGGGCGGTGGGCCGGACCCGCTCCTACTCCGGCGCATGGCCGGGCTGCCGCCGGTACTGGGGGTACGTGGACGACGCCGTCGACCTGGCGGTCGGCGTGTGGGCGGGCCTGCCCCGGCCGGCCGACGGCTCCTACCGCCCCTCGGGCACGCACACGGACTGCGCCTCCGGCGGCGAAGTGTCCCTGCCGCACAACGGCGGCGGTCCGTCGGGCCTGGTCGGCTTCTCCTTCCACCAGCCGTACCCGGGCAGCCCGGTCAAGGGCTTCGAACAGACCAAGCACCGCAACTCCCCCGGCGCACGGGATCCCGACTGGTTCACCCGGGTCGTCACCCCGGGCACCACCGAGCACGGGGCGCTGCTCCACGACCTCGGCTTCCTCGCCGACCATCTGGGCTACCTCGCCGACCGCGGGGTGCCGGTGCTGCTGCGGCCGTACCACGAGATGAACACGGCGCCGGGTCGGGGCTTCTGGTGGGCGGGTCAGGACCCGGCCGCGTTCCGGAGGCTGTGGCGTCTGACGTACGACTACCTCGTGGGCCGCCGCGGACTGCACAACCTGATCTTCGTGTGGGCGCCGAACTCCTGGGACGGCCGCTACGGCAAGGAGCCCCGGCCCTACTACCCCGGCGGCCGCTACGTCGACGTCGTGGGCGTCGACGACTACAGCGACACCCCCGCCCGGCCGTTCCGCGGCGAGGGCTGGACCGAGGTCTGGTACCGGGGCCTGGAGCCGTACGGCAGACCCCGTGCCGTCACCGAGTCCTTCCACGTCCCGCTCAACGCGGCCCAGCCGAGCACCCTGGCCAGAACCCCGTGGGTGCTGTGGACGGTGTGGGGGCAGGCCCTGACGTACGACAACGTCTCCGAGCCACGGGGCAAGAACACCGGCGCCGATGTGAAGCGCACGTACGGCTCGAGCCGGGTGATCAAGGGCGGGTCGACCCAGACCGGCGGATTCGACATCAGATCACCACGTCAGACCTAACTTGGTTAACTTTTGAACACATCCCCCTCACAGGTGTTCACATGTCCGCCTGCATATGCCAGGATCGTGCACCTGTTTGGCACGTAGTTCTGGGCGCCTGGGGGGGCATCTGAGCGGCGCGTGCCGTACGCCAAGGGTGGCGTCGGGGGGCAGAAACCCGGAGCAAGGCTGTCGCGGTGCGCTGCGCCGTGCCATGACCGAGATCTGTTGCCTCAACGCACTATCGATCTCACGGGAGTTCCGCAGTCGTCATGGCATCGACACTGGTCGACGGGGGTATGCCGCATTCGCGGCACAATACGAAGCTGGCAAAACGCACCGCCGCGTGGAAACCGGGGATCCTCCCGTTCCTCCTGCCCTTCGTCCTGCTGGTCGCGTTCGGGCTCTACAGCTACCGGCCCAGCTCGTCCCTGCTGAGCTGGGTCCTGACCGTCGTCTGGTCCCTGCCGGTGGCCGGTGTGCTGGTCGGCATCCAGGGAGCCCTGCTGATCCGCCGCCGGGTCCGCAAGAACGGCAAGATGATTCCGCCCGCCCCGGCCGAGCAGGACTTTCTGATCGTCCTGTGCCCGACCATCGGCCGGCACGACACCTACCCGGCCCTGGAGCGCTCGGTCCTCAGTTACGTCGAGCACCTGCCGGAGTGGTTCCCGTACATGCGGGTCGACATCCTCACCGAGGAGGGCTGCGAGGCGGCGGAGGACATCGACCGGCTCGCCGACTCCCACCCGCTGATCCGGGTGATCACCGTCCCCAAGGACTACGTCCCGGCCAACGGCACCCGCTTCAAGGCCCGCGCCAACCACTACGCCCACGAGCTGCGCATCGAGGAGGGCGAGGCCCTCGACTACGTGTGGGTGCTGCACATGGACGACGACACCGGCGTCGGCCCCGACACCGCGTCCTCGCTCGCCCAGTTCATCAACCGCCAGCGCCGTGCCCACCCCGACGAGGCCAAGCACATGGCGCAGGGCATCCTCACGTATCCGCGCGAGAACGCGGTCAACATGTTCACCTGGCTCGCGGACGCCGTGCGCCCCGCCGACGACATCGCCCGTTTCCGTGCGCTGACCGGCATGGGCACCCCGGCCGCCGGTGTGCACGGCGAGCTGCTGGTGCTGCGCGCATCCATCGAGGCCGAGATCGGCTGGGACTTCGGTCCCAAGGAGATCGTCGAGGACGCCCGCCTCGCCCTGACCTTCTGCCGCAAGTACCCGGGCCGCAGCGACTGGTTCAACGGCCGCTGCTACGGCGCCTCCCCCGCCAGCGCGGCGGACTTCGTCAAGCAGCGCGACCGGTGGGCCTGGGGCCTGGTGGCGCTCTGCTTCAACAGGGCCGTGCCGCTGCGCTACCGCTGGTTCCTGTCGATCTGTGTGGCCACCTGGATCCTCGGCCCGCTCCAGCACATCGGCGCCGTACTGCTCGTGGGCTGGCTCATCAACGACATGAACACCTCGCCCGTGACCCAGTCCATCGTGATCCTCTGGGCCCTCAACTTCGCCTACGTCATCTGGACCTACTGGGAGGGGCTGCGACTGAACGCGCTCGCGTCGGTCAGCGGCCGGCGCAAGTGGTGGGAGCCGATCGTGGTGGTCGCGCTCATCCCCGTCTTCTCCGTGCTGGAAGGACTCGGCGGCTTCAAGGGCTTCCTGAAGTTCGTCCGGCGCGAGGAGAACAAGTTCGTCGTGATCGCCAAGCCCGCCTGACCGCCCGGAAGACAACTGACATGCGCTCGCGACTGCCTCTGCTTGCCATCTTCCCGGTGACCGTTCTCACCATCGTGCTGGGCGCCCCGTTCGTCCTCGGCGACCACCCGGTGCGCTGGGAGTCGGGCTCGGCCCTGCCCAGAATCGTGAGGGGCGACGCCGAGGAATCCGCCACCCCGGCCGACAACGCCACCGGTACGCCGTCCGCGTCCTCCCCCTCTTCGTCGTCCTCCGCCGACGGCCTCCAGGTCGCCAAGCCCTGGAAGGCCGGCATGCCGCAGTGGGGCGTACAGCTCTACTGGGAGGAGGAGAAGGGGAAGGGGAAACGTTCCAGCACGTTCATCGAGAACCAGGCCCGTAAGCACGCCGAGTACCTCATCGGTCTGGGCGCGAACTCGGTGTCCGTCTCCTTCCCCTTCTTCACCGAGGGCACCACGTCCGACGAACTCTCGGCCGGAGCCAAGACACCGTCCCCTCAGCGCCTCCAGCGGGTGCTCAAGGTGTTCGAGGACGCCGGTTTCCGCACCACACTCCGCCCGATCATGGACGAGAAGTCCCTGAACCCGCCGGACGGCTGGCGCGGCAACATCGAGCCCGCCTCGCGCTCCGCGTGGTTCGCGTCGTACGAGGAGTTCCTCACCCCGTATCTCGAGGTCGCCGAAGAAGTGAAGGCGAACACCTTTGTGATCGGCACGGAGCTCAACTCCCTGGAGGGCGACCCGGGCTGGGACGCCCTGGTCGCCTCCGCCGAGAAGACCTTCTCCGGCGAGGTCGCCTACGACGCCAACTGGGACAACTACGTCGCCGGCCGCATCAACATGCCGGTCAGCCATCTCGGCGTCGACGCCTACTTCCCCGTCGAGGTCGAGGACACCGCGCCCGTCGAGACGCTGGTCGACGGCTGGAACGACTGGCTGGACAAGAAGGCCACCGGCCCGCTGCCCAACATCACCATCGCCGAGTCCGGCATCGGCGCCATGGACGGCGCCTACCACGCTCCCGGCGACTTCTACACCAAGCGCGCGGTCAATCCGACAGTGCAGGCCAACTGGTACACCGCCGTCTGCCGGGTCGTCCAGGAACGGCAGATGCAGGGCGTCTACTGGTGGTCGATCTGGTTCGACGACGACCCCAACACCAAGCCCGACGACAAGGTTGCCTCCCGGCTCGACTTCGCCGGACGCCCCCTCACCGAGAAGGCCATCAAGTCCTGCTTCACCTCTGACTACGCAGGTCCTGGGACCGACACCGCAAGCTGACCGAGCGAGGCAATCATGCAAGAAGCCATCATTTTGGTGGGCGGCAAGGGAACCCGCCTGCGCCCCCTGACGAACCACACCCCGAAGCCCCTGCTCAACGTGGCGGGCTCCTCCTTCATCCGGCACCAGATAGCCAAGCTGATGGATGCAGGCGTCGAGCACGTGGTCTTCGCCACCTCGTACCTCGCCAGCCTCTTCGAGGAGGAGTTCAAGGACTTCTCCCAGGACCTGGAGATCTCCTACGCCGTCGAGGAGGTGCCGCTCGGCACGGGCGGCGCGATCCGCAACGCCGGCCGCCTGCTGCGCGGTGCGGCCGACGCGCCGGTGCTGATCCTCAACGGCGACATCCTGTCCGGCCTGGATCTGCGGGACGTCCTGGCGCGGCACGAGGCGCGGGAAGCGGACGTGACGCTGCATCTCACCCGCGTTTCCGACCCCCGTGCCTTCGGCCTCGTGCCGACCGACGAGACCGGAAGGGTGCTGTCCTTCCTCGAGAAGCCCAAGACCGCCGAGGAATGCGTCACCGACCAGATCAACGCCGGTTGCTACGTGTTCCGCCGCTCCGTACTCGACGCCATCCCGGCCGACCGCGAGGTCTCCGTCGAGCAGGAGACCTTCCCGCAACTCGTCGCCCAGGGCAGCCGCGTGTTCGGCCACACGACGGACGACTACTGGCGTGACCTCGGCACACCGCTGGCCTTCGTCCACGGGTCCGCCGACCTGGTCACCGGCAAGGTCTCCTCTCCCCTGCTGCCGCAGCCGGGCGACACCCTGATCCACCCCACGGCCACCGTCGACCCGACCGCCCGCATCACGGGAGGCTCGACGATCGGACCGCGCGCCGTCATCGGTCCGCACGTGGTCGTCGATCGCTCCATCATCGGCGGAGGCGTCACCATCGCCCAGGGCGCGCAGATCTACGACTCCGTGGTGGACCACGACTCCTCCATCGGCACCGCGTCACTTCTTCGTGAAGCGGTGGTGGGCTGCCATGCGCACGTCGGCGCGGAGAACGAGCTGCCCTCCCAGCTGCGACTGTCCTGCGGCCTCCGCATTCCCGCCCAAGGAGTACGCGTCAGCGGCACGGCTGCCGCCTGCGCGACCGTCCACTGAAAGTCGCCTGTCCATCCCCGCGGCTCGACCGGACAGTCAGTTACTGGAGAAACATGTCCCGCCATCGCACCAAGGAAGTGAAGACAGAGCGTCTTCGCAAGTACCGGCCTGACATTCAGGGCCTGCGTGCCGTAGCCATCATGATGGTCGTCAGCATGCACTGCGGCATCCTCGACATCCACGGTGGCGTGGACGTGAGCTTCGTGCTGAGCGGCTTCCTCATCGGCAGCCAGCTCTTCGCGGAGATCGAGAAGACCGGCAAGGTGTCCCTGACCAAGTTCTGGGCACGCCGCTTCCGCCGTCTGACGCCGCCCATGGCCGTCGTCATCGTCGGCACCGCGGCCCTGGCGTGGATCTACGGAAGCCCGCTCAAGTTCCGCGACTTCATGGCCGACGGTCTCGCCGCCTCCCTCAGCTTCATGAACTGGCGCCTGGTCGAGACCGGCACCGACTACTTCGCCAACGACGGGTCGCAGTCCCCGTATCAGCACTTCTGGTCGCTGGCCATCGAGGAGCAGTTCTACGTCGTCGCCCCGCTCCTGCTCGTCGCGGTGGTCTGGGTCAGCCGCCTGATCTTCCGCAACCGCGCTCTGGTGGCGCTGTTCCTCATGGCTGTCATCGGCGGATCGTTCTACCTGGGCTGGTCTCAGACTCCCGAGAACCAGCCGCTCGCGTACTTCAGTACCCACACCCGGATCTGGGAGATCACCTGCGGCGTCCTGCTCGCCCTCGCCGCTCCGCTCGCCTCCCGCATGAACAGGGGCGTGGCCGCGGTCGTTTCGTGGCTGGGGCTCGGCACCGTGCTCGTCACGGCGATGCTCATCACCGAACACACGCCGCTGCCGGGGTACGCGGTGGCCGGCCCGGTCCTCGGCACCGTCATGGTCATCGCCGGTGGCTGCGCCAATCCCGGGTTCGGCGCGGAGCGGCTGCTCGACAACCCCGTCCTCGACTTCGTCGGCAACGTCAGCTACGGCTGGTACCTGACCCACTGGCCGCTCCTGGTGCTCTGGCCGTCCATCACCGACCGTGAGTTCGCCTTCCAGGACCGGCTGCGGGTCGCCGTCCTGTCGTTCCTGGTGGCCGTCGTCCTGCACTACGCCGTCGAGCGCAAGTTCAAGAAGAACGTGCAGTGGGTGGCCCGCCCCTGGAAGGGTGTCTTCACCGGCGGGTTCACCACCGCGGGCACGGCGGGGGCGATGGTCCTGGCCACGATCATCCCGCTGAACCTGGCGACCGCACCCTCGGGGAGCACGCTCGGGGTCGGGTTCACCAGCCAGGCCTCGGTCGAGGACGCCGTGCACCGCACGCAGCTCTCCGCCACCGTGCAGAGCGCTCTTCAGGACACGCCCAAGAACTTCGCCGAGCACGGCTGCATCGACGACTTCGAGGTCAAGAAGTTCGAGATGCGGGACGGCTGTGTCGCCGGTGACCCGAAGGGCAGGAAAACCCTTGTCCTCATGGGGGACTCCCACGCCTGGCAGTGGAACGACGTCTACCACGAGATCGGCAAGGAACTCGGCGTGCGGGTGGTGACCATCGCGAAGGGCGGCTGCTCGCCGCAGGTCTACCGCATCATCAACCCGAACGTGAACCGCGCGTACACCGAGTGCGACAGCTGGCGCGAATCCGCCTTCGCCGAGCTGAAGAAGATCCAGCCCGACGTCCTCGTCATCGCCGACCGGGCCCGCCGTGAGGCGAACCGGGCGGGCGCCGAGACCTCGTTCAAGGTGTTCAAGGAGACGGGCGCCAAGCTCGTCTACATGACGGACACCCCGCAGCCCGGCCAGAACGTCCCCGACTGTCTCGCCACGCACATCGACAACATCTCCCTCTGCAACCGCAAGCAGTGGCAGGCGCTCGAGTACCCGGAGTTCCGCACCATGGAGCGGGAGGTGGCCGAGAAGTACGGTGCGGAGATCATCGACACGACACCCGCGTTCTGCGCCGTGGACATCTGCCCGGCGGTGATCGGCGACCAGGTCGTCTACTTCGACAACAGCCACATCACGTCGACGTACTCGAAGACCCTGAAGCCCTTCCTCAAGCCGGCCCTGGAAGAGGTACTGGACAAGGCGTAGTCCGCATCCCGTCCCGCTCCGGCCACCCCGGCCGGAGCGGCCGGACCAGACCCGTCAGCCCGTTACTGCCCCCGGACGCGCACCCGCCGCGCCTGCCGCTGCCGCTCCGCGAGCTGGTCGTCCGGCGGGTAGCCGACCTCCTCCAGGGTCAGCCCGTGCGGCCGGACGACATGCACGGCGCTGTCGCGGACCCGCGCGTCGAGGACCTTCCGCGGCCACTCCACACCACGGTGCCCGTCGCCCACGAACAGCAACGCACCGACCATGGAACGTACTTGGTTGTGGCAGAAGGCGTCGGCGCGGACCTCGATCTCGACGATGCCGTCCGCGTGCCGACACACCCCGAAGTCGAGGATCTCGCGGATCGTCGTCGCCCCCTCGCGCTTCTTCGCGTACGCCGCGAAGTCGTGCTCCCCGACCAGGGTCTCGGCGGCCGCCTGCATCGCGTCGACGTCCAACGCCCAGTCGTGCCAGAGCACATGGTTGCGCAGCAACGGGTCCACGCCGCCGGGATTGTCGGTGACCCGGTAGACGTAGCGCCGCCAGATCGCCGCGAAACGAGCGTTGAAGCCACTGGGCGCCTCCCTGAGGGCCCACACCCGCACGTCCCTGGGCAGCCGCCCGGCGAGCCGCTTGAGCAGCTTCTCGTGATGCTCACGCCAGACAGCCTCCGGCAGATCCACGTGCGCCACCTGCCCGCGCGCATGCACCCCGGCGTCGGTCCGTCCGGCGACGGTCAGCTCGTAGGTGTCCCGCGACCGCGTGACGGTACGCAGCGCGTCCTCGACCTCCCCCTGCACGGTCCGCCGCCCGCCGGCCTGCTTGGCCCAGCCGGAGAAGTCGGTGCCGTCATAGGACAGATCGAGCCGTAGTCGTACGAACCCGGGCTGTACTTCGTCACTCACTCCTTGATCCTCTCAGGTACGCGAAAACGGGCCCGCCCCGTCAAGGGCGGACCCGCTCAGCGAGAGCTCAGCCTCAGGCGTCCTTGGACTCCTCGGCCGGAGCCTCGGCGACATCCTTGGTGACGTCGACCTTGGTCTCCTCGGCCTTGGCCTCCTCGGCCTCCTTGACCGCACGCTTGGTGGCGGCCTCGGCCTCACCCGTGGCCTCCTGCGCGACCGTCAGCGCCTCGACCAGCTCGATGACAGCCATGGGCGCGTTGTCGCCACGACGGTTACCGATCTTGGTGATACGGGTGTAGCCACCCGGACGGTTCTCGTAGCGCGGGCCGATCTCGGTGAAGAGCGTGTGGACGATGCTCTTGTCCGTGATCACCTGGAGCACCTGACGGCGGTTGTGAAGGTCACCCTTCTTCGCCTTGGTGACCAGACGCTCGGCGTACGGCCGCAGCCGACGAGCCTTCGCCTCGGTGGTGGTGATACGACCGTGCTCGAACAGCGACTTCGCGAGGTTCGCAAGAAGCAGCTTCTCGTGCGCGGCACTGCCGCCCATACGGGCACCCTTGGTGGGCTTCGGCATGGTGTTTCTCCTAGGTGTCTGCCCCGGCCGTGTCAGGTACCGGGGTCAGTATCTGAGCAGACGGTTGTCTGTCAGAGATCCGGGAGCCGCCCCGAAGGGCGCTCCCGGAAGGGGCGCGGGGAACTGCGCGATCAAGCACAGCGCACCCGCACCCCATTACGGACCGGACGGCCCGAGCTCTCAGTACTGCTCGGTCTCCACAAAGCCCGCATCCGCGTCGTCGTCCGCGCCGAAGGCGTCCGCGGCAGCGGTCGGGTCGAATCCGGGCGGGCTGTCCTTGAGCGCGAGACCCATCCCGGCCAGCTTCGCCTTGACCTCGTCGATCGACTTCGCACCGAAGTTGCGGATGTCGAGCAGGTCGGCCTCGGAGCGGGCGACCAGCTCTCCCACGGAGTGGATGCCCTCACGCTTGAGGCAGTTGTACGACCGAACCGTGAGCTCCAGCTCCTCGATCGGCAGCGCCAGATCGGCCGCGAGCGCGGCGTCCGTCGGGGACGGACCCATGTCGATGCCCTCGGCGTCGATGTTGAGCTCACGGGCGAGCCCGAACAGCTCGACCAGCGTCTTACCGGCAGAAGCCATCGCGTCACGCGGACGCATCGCCTGCTTGGTCTCGACGTCGACGATCAGCTTGTCGAAGTCGGTGCGCTGCTCGACACGCGTGGCCTCGACCTTGTACGTGACCTTCAGAACCGGCGAGTAGATGGAGTCGACCGGGATACGGCCGATCTCCTGGCCCACCTGCTTGTTCTGCACGGCGGAGACGTAACCACGGCCACGCTCGACCGTGAGCTCCATCTCCAGCTTGCCCTTGCCGTTGAGCGTGGCCAGGACGAGATCGGGGTTGTGCACCTCGACACCGGCCGGGGGCGCGATGTCGGCGGCGGTGACCAGACCCGGGCCCTGCTTGCGCAGGTACATCACGACGGGCTCGTCGTGCTCGCTGGAAACCACCAGCTGCTTGATGTTGAGGATCAGGTCGGTGACGTCCTCCTTGACGCCCGGCACGGTGGTGAACTCGTGCAGGACACCGTCGATGCGGATGGACGTGACCGCCGCACCGGGGATCGAGGACAGCAGGGTACGACGCAGGGAGTTGCCGAGGGTGTAGCCGAAGCCCGGCTCCAGCGGCTCGATCACGAACCGGGAGCGGAACTCGTCGACGACCTCTTCGGTCAACGAGGGACGCTGAGCGATCAGCATGTGTGGATCAGATCCTTCAGTCGTGGGCGCCCGCTATATGACGCCCGACGGAACCGCCCCCGGCACAAAGGGGCGGGTACTGCAAGGGTACGGGCGATACGGTCCCGGTTCACTCCGCTTGCGCGGGGAAGGGAGCCGTACCGCCCGAAACCGAACCGGCGACGAAGCAGCCGTGCGTCAGACGCGGCGGCGCTTCGGCGGACGGCAGCCGTTGTGCGGGGTCGGGGTGACGTCCTGGATGGAGCCGACCTCGAGGCCCGTGGCCTGCAGGGAGCGGATCGCGGTCTCACGACCGGAACCCGGGCCCTTGACGAACACGTCGACCTTGCGCATGCCGTGCTCCTGGGCGCGGCGGGCAGCCGACTCGGCGGCCATCTGCGCGGCGAACGGCGTGGACTTCCGGGAGCCCTTGAAGCCGACGTGGCCGGCGGAGGCCCAGGAGATCACGTTGCCGGACGGGTCCGTGATCGAAACGATCGTGTTGTTGAACGTGCTCTTGATGTGCGCGTGGCCGTGAGCGACGTTCTTCTTTTCCTTGCGGCGCACCTTCTTGGCAGCGCCCTGACGTCCCTTGGGGGGCATCCTTTAACTCCTACGGGAGGTGGTCGGTCCTACAGCGAAGACCGTGGACAGGTGTCCGCTGCGGACTACTTCTTGCCCGGCTTCTTCTTGCCGGCGATGGCGCGACGCGGGCCCTTGCGGGTGCGGGCGTTGGTGCTGGTGCGCTGACCGCGGACGGGCAGACCGCGGCGGTGCCGCAGACCCTGGTAGCAGCCGATCTCGACCTTGCGGCGGATGTCGGCCTGGATCTCGCGACGGAGGTCACCCTCGGTCTTGATGTTGTTGTCGACGTACTCGCGGATCGCGACGAGCTGCTCCTCGGAGAGGTCGCGGACGCGGGTGTTCGGGTCGACGCCGGTGGCGGCCAGCGTCTGCTGCGAAAGGGTCCGGCCGATGCCGAACACGTAGGTGAGGGCGACCTCCACGCGCTTTTCGCGCGGGATGTCAACACCGGAAACGCGTGCCATTCAATGGCTCCAGTTGATCTTCGGAGGTCTTCCGCAGAACCGACTCCCAGCCGCCGTACGAGGTACGAACTGGGTCCCCGGCCTCCGAACCGGGGGTGTCGAGCCGTAGGGCTCGGGCCCTGCGTATGAACATATTCAGCTCGCGTCGCGCGAATCTCTGCGCATGCAGAGGGAAATGGCCTGCGATCAGCCCTGGCGCTGCTTGTGGCGCGGGTTCTCGCAGATCACCATGACCCGACCGTGACGGCGGATCACCCTGCACTTGTCGCAGATCTTCTTGACGCTCGGCTTGACCTTCATGGGATGTGAGGTTCTCCGGGTCAGTTGCCGGCGGCCCCGCGGGGACCGCGGGACGTGGGGCAAGATCTACTTGTACCGGTAGACGATCCGGCCACGCGTCAGGTCGTACGGAGACAGCTCCACCACGACCCGGTCGTCAGGGAGGATGCGGATGTAGTGCATACGCATCTTGCCGCTGATGTGTGCCAGGACCTGGTGGCCGTTCTGGAGCTCGACCTTGAACATGGCGTTCGGCAGAGACTCGACGACAGTGCCCTCGATCTCGATGGCACCTTGCTTCTTGGCCACGCTTCGCCCTTCGGAATCGACTACCTTGATCGACCCCTGCACTTTCCCTTGCGGGGCGCATGCAGGCATGCGGGTGCACAAGAGCCGACGAGTCAGTCTACGTCAGCGCAACCGGAAAGACGAATCGGGGAAGTCTGCCCCGGCAGGCAGATCGTTAAGCGCCCCAAAGGGGCGCGGGGCTCTGTCGGCATGCGGCTCCTCCCCCACTCTCGGCTTCGCTCGAGCGGGGGGACCCCCACCGTGGGCGCGACCAGCCCCCACGAGCCCGCAGCCGCCAGTCGGCAGGACCGCCCTCCCCGGAAGGCGCTCAGGCCAGCGGATCCGGCGCAGCCACAACCCCGTACTCCGCCAGCTTCGCCTTACCTCCGTCGGGAGACGTCAGCACCAGCGGCCCCTGCTCGGTCAGCGCAACCGAGTGCTCCCAGTGGGACGACCACGTACCGTCGGTCGTGATCACCGTCCAGTCGTCCGAGAGGACTTCCGTCTTCGGGGTGCCCAGCGAGACCATCGGCTCGATCGCGAGGCAGAAGCCCGGCACCAGCTTCGGGCCCTTGCCCCGGCGCCGCTCGACATAGTTCAGCAGGTGCGGGTCCATGTGCATCTCGGAGCCGATGCCGTGACCGCCGTAGTCCTCGATGATCCCGTAGCGGCCACCGCCGGGCTTCGGCTGGCGGCGGATGTACGTCTCGATGGCCCGCGAGATGTCGACGAGCCGGTTCCCCAGCTTCATCGCGGCGATGCCGGCCCACATGGACTCCTCGGTCACCCGCGACAGCTCGATGAGCTCCGGAGCGTGACCGGATCCGACGAAGGCGGTGTAGGCGGCGTCCCCGTGCCAGCCGTCGATGATGGCGCCGGCGTCGATGCTGATGATGTCCCCGTCCTTGAGGACGACGTCCTCGGCGGGGATCCCGTGGACCACGACCTCGTTCACGGAGGTGCAGATCGTCGCCGGGAACCCGCCGTACCCCAGGAAGTTCGACTTCGCCCCGTGCTCCGCGAGCACCTTCCGCGCCACCTCGTCCAGATCCCTGGTGCTGGCCCCCGGCACGGCGGCCTCACGCGTGGCCGCGTGAATGGCGGCAACGACCAACCCCGCCTCACGCATCTTGGCGATCTGCTCGGGGCTCTTGATCTGCACCATGGGGACGACGGCCTTTCTTGGACCAGAGAGGGACGGACTGTTTCAACGATACGGGGCTGGCGTGGCTGCGAGCACACAGCAGCCGCGGCCCCCTGGCAGGGAACCGCGGCCGTAGCTGCTTACTGACGGTTACTTATTGTCACCCGCACGCTTCAGCGCCTCCAGCGCACGCCCCGTGACCTCGTCCACCGGCCCCATCGCCGAGATGGTCACGACCAGACCCTGCGCCTTGTAGTAGTCGATGATCGGCTCGGTCTGCGTGTGGTAGACCTCCAGCCGGGTGCGCACGGTCTCCTCCGAGTCGTCGTCCCGCTGGTACAGCTCGCCGCCGCAGACGTCACACACGCCCTCCTTCTTCGGCGGGCTGTACGTCACGTGGAACACGTGTGCGGAGTCCTTGCGGCAGATCCGCCGCCCGGCGATCCGCTTGACGACCTCGTCCTCGGGAGCCTCGAGGTCCAGCACGGCGTCCAGCTCGATGCCCTCGGTCTGCAGCAGCTCGTCCAGCGCCTCGGCCTGCGAGACGTTGCGCGGGAAACCGTCCAGCAGGAAGCCGTTCTCGGCGTCCGGCTGTTCCATGCGGTCCTTCGCCATGGCGATGGTGACCTCGTCCGGCACCAGATTGCCGGCGTCCATGTAGGACTTCGCCAGTTTGCCGAGCTCCGTCTGCCGACTGATGTTGGCGCGGAACAGGTCGCCCGTGGAGATGTGCGGGATCGACAGCTTCTCGGCAAGGCGGGTGGCTTGCGTACCCTTGCCCGCGCCCGGCGGCCCGACGAGGACGATTCGCATCAGCGGAGGAACCCTTCGTAATTGCGCTGCTGGAGCTGGCTCTCGATCTGCTTCACGGTCTCGAGACCGACACCCACGATGATCAGGATGCTGGTCCCGCCGAACGGGAAGTTCTGGTTTGCCCCAAATCCGGCCAACGCCATTGTCGGCACGAGAGCGATCAGACCCAGATACAGCGACCCCGGCCAGGTGATCCGGTTGAGTACGTAGCTCAGGTACTCAGCGGTCGGTCGGCCAGCCCGGATGCCCGGGATGAAGCCACCATACTTCTTCATGTTGTCCGCGACTTCCTCGGGGTTGAACGTGATGGCCACGTAGAAGAAGGCGAAGAAAACAATGAGCAAGAAGTACATAGCGATGTAAATCGGATCGTCGCCCTGGACGAGATGGGCCTCGATCCAGGTCTTCCAGCTCGAAGTGCCACTCGAGAACTGCGCGATCAGTGCCGGGATGTAGAGCAGCGACGAGGCAAAGATCACAGGGATGATGCCCGCCTGGTTGACCTTCAGCGGAATGTACGTCGACGTGCCGCCGTAGGACCGGCGGCCGATCATGCGCTTCGCGTACTGGACCGGAATACGGCGCTGGGCCTGCTCGACGAAGACCACCAGGCCGATCATGAACAGGCCGACGAGGATGACCACACCGAACTCGATCCAGCCGTCCGCCAGGGAGCCCTGCTCCTTGATGGCCCACAGGGCGGCCGGGAAGGTCGCGGCGATCGAGATGAACATCAGGATCGACATGCCGTTGCCGATGCCGCGGTCGGTGATCAGCTCACCGAGCCACATGACGACGGCGGTACCGGCGGTCATCACGATGACCATGGTGACGGTGACGAAGATCGACTGGTCCGGGACGATCTCGCTCGCCACCGGGCAGCCGCTGAAGAGGTTGCCGGTGCGGGCGGTGGCCACCAGGCCGGTGCCCTGCAGGATGGCGAGCGCCACGGTCAGGTAACGGGTGTACTGCGTGATCTTCGCCGTACCGGCCTGACCCTCCTTCTTGAGGGCCTCGAGGCGAGGGATCACCACTGTCAGCAGCTGCAGGATGATGCTCGCGGTGATGTACGGCATGATGCCGAGCGCGAAGATCGTGATCTGCAGCAGCGCGCCGCCGCTGAACATGTTGACCAGACCGAACAGACCCTGGTTGCCCTTGGCCACGTCGATACAGGTCTGGACGTTCTGGTAGTCGACACCCGGGATCGGGATATGCGTACCGATCCGGTACACCACGATGATGCCGAGCGTGAAGAGCAGCTTCTTGCGCAGGTCGGGCGTCTTGAACGCCCGGGCGAACGCGGTGAGCACGGTGCCTCCTGCGACCCCCGCGCAACTGCGTCAAGGGTGATGGTCGTGAGATTCCGATAAGACAACGACTTACGTAACGGTCAACTGCCGCTCAGAGTGCCTCAGGTGCGGCACGCTGTGAAAGTTGGCAGTGCAGGCCACCTTACCCGCGGGACTGCCACCCTTGGAACGACCGACCGGGGATACCCCATTTGTGGGGTATCCCCGGTCGGGATCGCTCAAGTCATCGAGACGCCTGCTGGGTTCAGACGAGCTCGGTGACGGTGCCGCCGGCGGCGGTGATCTTCTCCTTGGCGGAGCCGGAGACGGCGTCGACCGTCACCTGCAGCGCCACGGAGATCTCGCCCTGGCCGAGGACCTTGACGAGGCTGTTCTTGCGAACGGCACCCTTGGCCACGAGGCCCTCGACGGTGACCTCGCCACCCTCGGGGTACAGCGCGGCCAGCTTGTCGAGGTTCACGACCTGGTACTCGGTCTTGAACGGGTTCTTGAAGCCCTTCAGCTTCGGGAGGCGCATGTGCAGCGGCATCTGGCCACCCTCGAAGCGCTCCGGAACCTGGTAGCGGGCCTTGGTGCCCTTGGTACCACGACCGGCCGTCTTACCCTTCGACGCCTCACCACGACCGACACGGGTCTTGGCGGTCTTGGCGCCCGGGGCGGGACGGAGGTTGTGGATCTTGAGCGGGTTCTGCTCCGCCATGATCAGTCGACCTCCTCGACCGTCACGAGGTGGCGGACGGTGTGCACCATGCCGCGGAACTCGGGGCGGTCCTCCTTGACGACCACGGTGTTGATCCCCTTGAGACCAAGCGACCGCAGGGTGTCACGGTGGTTCTGCTTGCTGCCGATGTAGGACTTGACCTGCGTGATCTTGAGCTGCGCCATGATTACGCACCCGCCCCGGCACGCGCACGCAGCAGGGCCGCGGGGGCGACGTCCTCGAGCGGCAGACCACGGCGGGCCGCGATCTCCTCGGGACGCTGCAGGCCCTTCAGGGCCTCCACGGTCGCGTGCACGATGTTGATCGCGTTGTCGGAGCCGAGCGACTTCGACAGCACGTCGTGGATACCGGCGCACTCGAGCACGGCACGCACCGGACCACCGGCGATAACACCGGTACCCGGGGACGCGGGCTTGAGCAGCACGACGCCGGCAGCCTTCTCACCCTGGATGGGGTGCGGGATGGTGCCCTGGATCCGGGGGACCTTGAAGAAGTGCTTCTTGGCCTCCTCAACACCCTTGGCGATGGCGGCCGGCACCTCCTTGGCCTTGCCGTATCCGACACCCACGGTGCCGTCACCGTCGCCCACCACGACCAGCGCGGTGAAGCTGAAGCGACGACCACCCTTCACAACCTTGGCGACGCGGTTGATCGCGACAACGCGCTCAACGTACGCGGTCTTCTCGGCGGCAGCTGCGCCGCCGTCACGGCCCTTCCGGTCCCGCCGCTCGCCGCCACCGGCACCGCCACCGCGGCGCTGGGGTCCAGCCATTGGAATTACCTCTCTCTGTTTCCGCTAGCTACGGAACCGGCTCAGAACTTCAGGCCGGCTTCGCGGGCGGCGTCCGCCAGAGCGGCGATGCGCCCGGCGTACTGGTTGCCACCACGGTCGAACACGACAGCCTCGACGCCGGCGGCCTTGGCACGCTCGGCGACCAGGGCGCCGACCTGCTTGGCCTGCGCGGACTTGTCACCCTCGGCACCGCGGATCGAGGTGTCCAGGGTGGACGCCGACGCCAGGGTGTGACCCTGGATGTCGTCGATCACCTGGGCCACGATGTGGCGGTTCGAGCGGGTCACCACGAGACGGGGACGCTCCGCCGTACCGTTGATCCGCTTGCGGATCCGGATGTGACGGCGCTTGATCGCGGCGCGCTTGTAGGCGTCGCCCTTAAGGATCTTCTGTCCGTATGCCATGGCTTACTTACCCGCCTTTCCGACCTTGCGGCGGATGACTTCGCCCTCGTACTTGACGCCCTTGGCCTTGTACGGGTCGGGCTTGCGCAGCTTGCGGATGTTGGCCGCAACCTCGCCGACCTTCTGCTTGTCGATGCCCTCGACCGAGAAACGGGTCGGGTTCTCCACCTTGAAGGTGATGCCCTCCGGGGCCTCGACCACGATCGGGTGGCTGTAGCCGAGCGCGAACTCCAGGTTCGAGCCCTTGGCGGTCACTCGGTAACCGACGCCACTGATCTCGAGCTTCTTCACGTAACCCTGGGTCACGCCGGTGATCATGTTCGCCACCAGCGTGCGGGACAGGCCGTGCAGGGCCTTGTTCTGACGCTCGTCGTTGGGGCGGGTGACGTTCAGAACGCCGTCCTCACCCTTGACGATCTCGATCGGCGCGGCGACGGTGTGGGTCAGCTCGCCCTTGGGGCCCTTGACCGAGACCGTGCGGCCATCGATGGTGACGTCCACGCCGGCGGGAACCGCGATGGGGAGCTTGCCGATGCGCGACATAGCTGTTTCCTCCGTTCCCTTCCGTTACCAGACGTAGGCGAGAACTTCTCCGCCTACGCCCTTCTTGCCGGCCTGCTTGTCGGTGAGGAGCCCGTGGGACGTGGAGATGATCGCCACGCCGAGGCCGCCGAGCACCTTCGGCAGGTTGGTGGACTTCGCGTACACCCGGAGACCGGGCTTGGAGATCCGCTTGATGCCCGCGATGGAGCGCTCACGGTTCGGGCCGAACTTCAGCTCGAGGACGAGGTTCTTGCCGACCTCGGCGTCCTCGACGCGCCAGCCCGTGATGAAGCCCTCCTGCTGGAGGATCTCCGCAATGTGCGACTTGATCTTCGAGTGCGGCATCGCCACGGTGTCGTGGTACGCCGAGTTCGCGTTCCGCAGACGCGTAAGCATGTCTGCGATCGGATCAGTCATGGTCATGAATTGGCCTTCGGCCTCTCTCGCCGGGGTTTCCTGGTGCGCCATCCCTCTCCCCGATCCGAGACGGGACGGGTGCGGCGCGGTGGACCTACGGCGTAGTAAGTCGTATGGGCGTCAGGCGCCCAACCCTCCAAGCCTAAGCCATGGAGAGGTGGGCACCTGACACTGCCCTTTACTTACCGAGAGCTTCCGGAATCCCTTATGTGGGGGATTACCAGGAGCTCTTGGTCACGCCCGGCAGCTCGCCACGGTGAGCCATCTCACGAAGGCACACGCGGCAGAGGCCGAACTTGCGGTACACGGAGTGCGGACGACCGCAGCGCTGGCAGCGGGTGTACGCGCGCACACCGAACTTGGGCTTGCGAGCAGCCTTAGCGATCAGAGCCTTCTTCGCCATCTCGCTCACGCCTCCTTGAACGGGAAGCCGAGGTGACGGAGAAGAGCACGGCCCTCTTCGTCGTTGGTCGCCGTGGTGACCACGGTGATGTCCATACCCCGGACGCGGTCGATCTTGTCCTGGTCGATCTCGTGGAACATGACCTGCTCCGTGAGACCGAAGGTGTAGTTGCCACGGCCGTCGAACTGCTTGGGGGACAGGCCACGGAAGTCGCGGATGCGCGGCAGCGCGAGCGACAGGGTGCGGTCCAGGAACTCCCACATGCGGTCGCCACGGAGCGTGACGTGGGCACCGATCGGCTGACCCTCACGCAGCTTGAACTGCGCGATGGACTTGCGGGCCTTGGTGACGGCCGGCTTCTGACCGGTGATCGTGGTGAGGTCGCGGATGGCGCCCTCGATCAGCTTGGAGTCGCGGGCGGCGTCGCCCACACCCATGTTGACCACGATCTTGACGAGGCCGGGAACCTGCATGACGTTCTCGTAGGAGAACTGCTCACGCAGCTTGCCCGCGATCTCCTCGCGGTACTTCGTCTTCAGACGCGGAGTGGTGGTGGTAGCCATCAGATGTCCTCACCCGTCCGCTTGGCAACGCGGATCTTGTTGCCCTCTTCGTCGAAGCGGTAACCGACGCGGGTCACGACCTTCTTGCCGTCCTTCTCAACGACCAGCTGGACGTTGGAGACGTGGATCGGCGCCTCGGTCGTGACGATGCCACCGGCCTGCGAACCGCGAGCCGTGGGGCCGGCCTTGGTGTGCTTCTTGACCCGGTTGACACCCTCGACCAGGACGCGCTCGTCGCGCGGGTAAGCGGCAATGACCTTGCCCTGCTTGCCCTTGTCCTTGCCGGTGATGACCTGGACCAGGTCGCCCTTCTTGATCTTCATGCTTACAGCACCTCCGGCGCGAGCGAGATGATCTTCATGAACTTCTTCTCGCGCAGCTCACGGCCGACCGGGCCGAAGATACGGGTGCCGCGAGGGTCGCCGTCGCCCTTCAGAATGACGGCGGCGTTCTCGTCGAAGCGGATGTACGAGCCGTCCTGGCGGCGGCGCTCCTTGACGGTGCGAACGATGACCGCCTTGACGACGTCACCCTTCTTCACGTTGCCACCGGGGATCGCGTCCTTGACGGTGGCGACGATGACGTCACCGATGCCCGCGTAGCGGCGACCGGAGCCACCGAGCACACGGATGCAAAGGATCTCCTTCGCACCAGTGTTGTCGGCGACACGCAGTCGCGACTCCTGCTGGATCACGTCTATCTCCTGTTTGTCTGCCGGTTCCCCAACCGGGCTGATTCCTCAGCCCGGTTGGAGCCTGGCGGAACTGTCCTGCGAGGTTTGCCCCGCAGGAATACCTTGCTTAAGGAATTCCCTTACGGGAATTACTTGGCCTTCTCGAGGATCTCGACGACGCGCCAGCGCTTCGTCGCGGACAGCGGCCGGGTCTCCATGAGGAGGACGCGGTCGCCGACACCCGCGGCGTTCTGCTCGTCGTGCGCCTTGAGCTTGTTGGTACGGCGGATGACCTTGCCGTACAGCGCGTGCTTGACGCGGTCCTCGACGGCGACGACGACGGTCTTGTCCATCTTGTCGCTGACGACCAGACCCTCACGGGTCTTGCGGAAACCGCGCGCGCCCGCGGCGGAGCCGCTGTTCGTTGCAGTCTCTTCAGTCACGTTGCTCTCGCTCATCAGGCGCTCTCCACCGTCTCGATGCCCAGCTCGCGCTCACGCATCAGGGTGTAGATCCGCGCGATGTCCTTTCGCACGGCCTTCAGCCGACCGTGATTTTCAAGCTGCCCCGTCGCCGCCTGGAAGCGGAGGTTGAACAGCTCTTCCTTGGCCTCGCGAAGCTTCGCCAGAAGCTCCTCGTTGCCCAGCTCGCGCAGCTCGGACGCCTTGGTACCGGCCGACATCACGCTTCACCTGCCTCGCGCTTGACGATCCGGCACTTCATCGGCAGCTTGTGGGCCGCACGGGTCAGCGCCTCACGGGCGATCTTCTCGTTGGGGTACGACAGCTCGAACATCACGCGTCCGGGCTTGACGTTGGCCACCCACCACTCGGGAGAACCCTTACCGGAACCCATGCGGGTCTCGGCCGGCTTCTTGGTGAGCGGGCGGTCCGGGTAGATGTTGATCCAGACCTTGCCGCCACGCTTGATGTGACGGGTCATGGCGATACGAGCCGCCTCGATCTGGCGGTTCGTCACGTACGCCGGGGTCAGCGCCTGGATGCCGTACTCGCCGAACGCAACCTGCGTTCCACCCTTGGACATACCACTGCGCTTCGGGTGGTGCTGCTTGCGGTGCTTGACCCTACGGGGGATCAGCATGTCGGTCAGGCCTCCGTTCCGGTGCTCTCAGCCGGAGCGGCAGGGGCCTCGGCCTTGGGGGCCTCGGCGCCGGCAGCCTGCTGCGGCTTGCGACCGCGCCGCTCGCCACCGCGGCCACCACGGGCCGGGCGGTCGGCGCCACCGCGGGCCGGGCGGTTACCCGCACGGGCGGCAGCGTTCTCGGCGCGGACCTCGGCGATGTTCTTGACGTCGCCCTTGTAGATCCAGACCTTCACACCGATGCGGCCGAAGGTCGTCTTGGCCTCGAAGAAGCCGTAGTCCACGTTCGCGCGGAGCGTGTGCAGGGGCACACGGCCCTCGCGGTAGAACTCCGAGCGGGACATCTCGGCGCCGCCGAGGCGGCCACCGCACTGGATCTTGATGCCCTTGGCGCCCGCCTTCATCGCCGACTGCATGCTCTTGCGCATGGCACGGCGGAAGGAGACGCGGGAGGACAGCTGCTCGGCGACGGCCTGGGCCACCAGCTGAGCGTCCGTCTCCGGGTTCTTGACCTCGAGGATGTTCAGCTGGACCTGCTTGCCGGTCAGCTTCTCCAGGTCACCGCGGATGCGGTCGGCCTCGGCGCCACGGCGGCCGATGACGATGCCCGGACGCGCGGTGTGGATGTCCACGCGGACACGGTCACGGGTGCGCTCGATCTCAACCTTCGAGATACCGGCGCGCTCCATGCCGGACGTCATCATCCGACGGATGGCGACGTCTTCCTTGACGTAGTCCTTGTACAGCTTGTCGGCGTACCAACGCGACTTGAAGTCGGTGGTGACACCGAGCCGGAACCCATGCGGGTTTACCTTCTGGCCCATTACCGGGTTCCTTCCTTGCTGCTGACGACCACGGTGATGTGGCTGGTCCGCTTGCGGATCCGGTAGGCACGGCCCTGGGCGCGCGGACGGAACCGCTTCAGGGTCGGACCCTCGTCGACGTACGCCTCGGAGATGTAGAGGCTGTCGGCGTCGGTGTGGTCGTAGTTGTGCGCGGCGTTGGCGATGGCGCTGTCGAGCACCTTGCCGACCGGCACGGAGGCGGCCTGCGGAGCGAATCGCAGGACCGCCTGGGCCTCCGTGGCGTCCATGCCACGGATGAGGTCCACCACGCGGCGGGCCTTCATGGGCGTGACGCGGATGTACCGCGCCTGGGCCCTGGCTTCCATGGTTGTCCCTTCAGTTACTTACGTGTCTGAATGCGATCCGCGTCAGCGGCGCTTCGACTTGCGGTCGTCCTTGACGTGACCCCGGAAGGTGCGCGTCGGCGAGAACTCGCCGAGCTTGTGGCCGACCATCGACTCGGTGACGAACACCGGGATGTGGGTCTTGCCGTTGTGCACCGCGAGCGTGTGGCCGAGCATGTCCGGCACGATCATGGAGCGGCGGGACCAGGTCTTGATGACGTTCTTGGTACCGGCTTCGTTCTGAGCGTCCACCTTCTTCATCAGGTGGTCGTCGACGAAGGGTCCCTTCTTCAAACTACGAGGCATCTCAACCCGTCCTTAGCGCTTCTTGTTCGTCTTGCGGCGGCGGACGATGTACTTGTTGCTCGCCTTCTTGGGAGAACGAGTACGGCCTTCCTTCTTGCCCCACGGGGAGACCGGGTGGCGGCCACCGGAGGTACGGCCCTCACCACCACCGTGCGGGTGGTCGACCGGGTTCATGACCACACCACGCACGGTCGGGCGAACGCCCAGCCAGCGCTTGCGGCCCGCCTTGCCCCAGTTGATGTTCGACTGCTCGGCGTTGCCGACCTCGCCGACGGTGGCGCGGCAGCGCACGTCGACCAGGCGGATCTCTCCGGACGGCATGCGCAGGTGGGCCATGGAGCCCTCCTTCGCGAGCAGCTGCACGGAGGCACCGGCGGAGCGGGCGAACTTGGCACCGCCACCGGGACGGAGCTCGATCGCGTGGATCGTGGTACCGACCGGGATGTTGCGGAGAGCCAGGTTGTTGCCCGGCTTGATGTCGGCCCCGGGACCGTTCTCCACACGGTCGCCCTGCTGCAGGTTGCGCGGGGCGAGGATGTAGCGCTTCTCGCCGTCGGCGTAGTGCAGCAGCGCGATGCGCGCGGTGCGGTTGGGGTCGTACTCGATGTGCGCGACCTTCGCCGGCACGCCGTCCTTGTCGTGACGACGGAAGTCGATCACGCGGTAGGCGCGCTTGTGGCCACCGCCCTGGTGGCGGACGGTCACACGACCGGAATTGTTACGGCCGCCCTTGCTGTGCAGGGGACGGACCAGCGACTTCTCCGGCGTGGACCGCGTGACCTCGACGAAGTCGGCGACGCTGGAGCCACGACGGCCCGGAGTCGTCGGCTTGTACTTGCGGATACCCATTTCTCAGTCCTCGTCCGATATCGGACGATCCGGACCTCCGTCAGGAGGTCGGACCGCCGAAGATGTCGATACGGTCGCCCTCGGCGAGGGTCACGATCGCGCGCTTGGTGGCGGCACGCTGGCCGAAGCCGGTGCGGGTCCGCTTGCGCTTGCCCTGGCGGTTGATCGTGTTGACCCCGGTGACCTTGACCGAGAAGACCGCCTGGACGGCCTCCTTGATCTGGGTCTTGTTGGCACGCGGGTCGACGACGAACGTGTACTTGTTCTCGTCGAGCAGCGCGTAGCTCTTCTCGGAGACGACCGGCTTGATCAGGACGTCACGGGGGTCCGTGTACGACTTGCTCAGCGGCGTCTCGACGGTGTTCTTGCCCTCGGCGGCGTGGCGACGCGCCTTGGCGACGCGAGCGACCTTGGCGGCCTTGGCGGCCTTCGAGGCAATGGCGGGGTGACGGATAGCCATCAGGCCTCGCTCCCTTCGGTGTCATTGGCCTTCGGGCCCGACACGAAGGACTCGAAAGCGGCCTGGGTGAAGACCACGTCGTCCGAGACGAGAACGTCGTACGTGTTCAGCTGGCCCGGCTCCAGGATGTGGACCTGGGGCAGGTTGCGGGCGGACAGCCACGCGGCCTCGTCGGCGCGGTCGACGACCAGGAGCAGGTTCTTGCGCTCCGAGATCTTGCCGAACAGCGTCTTGGCGGACTTCGTCGACGGCGTCTCGCCCTCGACGACGCCGGAGACGACGTGGATGCGGTTGTGGCGGGCCCGGTCGGTGAGGGCGTGGCGCAGGGCCGCGGCCTTCATCTTCTTCGGGGTCCGCTGCGAGTAGTCACGCGGCTGCGGGCCGTGGACGACGCCACCGCCGGCGAACTGCGGCGCACGGGTCGAGCCCTGACGGGCGCGGCCGGTGCCCTTCTGGCGGTACGGCTTCTTGCCACCACCGCGGACTTCGCCACGGCTCTTGGTCTTGTGCGTGCCCTGACGGGCGGCAGCCAGCTGCGCGACGACGACCTGGTGGATCAGCGGGATGCTGACCTTCTCAACGCCGAAGATCTCCGCGGGGAGCTCGACGGAACCGGCCTTGTCGCCCGCCGGCGAAAGGATGTCAACAGTGCTCATCGGTTACCTCAGGCCCCCTTGGCCGCGGTGCGGACCAGGACGAGGCCGCCGTTCGGACCGGGAACCGCGCCCTTGATGAGCAGCAGACCCTTCTCCGCGTCAACGGCGTGGACGGTCAGGTTCTGGGTGGTGACCCGCTCGTTGCCCATACGACCCGCCATGCGGAGGCCCTTGAACACACGGCCCGGGGTGGCGCAGCCACCGATGGAACCGGGCGAGCGGTGCTTGCGCTGGGTACCGTGCCCGGCGCCGAGGCCACGGAAGTTGTGGCGCTTCATGACACCGGCGAAGCCCTTGCCCTTGCTCTTGCCGGTCACGTCGACCTTGACGCCGGCCTCGAACACCTCGGCGGTGATCTCCTGGCCGAGCGTGTACTCGGAGGCGTCCGCGGTGCGGATCTCGACGAGGTGACGACGAGGGGTGACGTCGGCCTTGGCGAA
The DNA here is from genome assembly GCF_004187715.1 of Streptomyces sp. F001. Classification (GTDB taxonomy): domain Bacteria; phylum Actinomycetota; class Actinomycetes; order Streptomycetales; family Streptomycetaceae; genus Streptomyces; species Streptomyces flavusporus. The sequence goes on from NZ_QZWF01000004.1 coordinate 183,476, forward strand.
GTGGCCCTTGAGGGGCTTGTTCACCTTGCGCGGGTCGATCTCGCCGAAGGCGATCTGGACCGACTCGTAGCCGTCGGTGTCGTTCGTACGGACCTGGGTGACGACGTTCGGGCCGGCTTTGACGACGGTGACCGGAACAACACGGTTGTTCTCGTCCCACACCTGCGTCATGCCGAGCTTCTCGCCCAGGATGCCCTTGATCTGCTTAGCCATCTCTCAGATCACCGGCCTCAGAGCTTGATCTCGATGTCGACACCGGCCGGGAGGTCGAGTCGCATCAGAGAGTCAACGGTCTTGGGGGTCGGGTCGAGGATGTCGATCAGGCGCTTGTGCGTGCGCATCTCGAAGTGCTCGCGCGAGTCCTTGTACTTGTGCGGCGACTTGATGACGCAGTACACGTTCTTCTCAGTGGGCAGCGGCACCGGGCCCGCGACCGACGCACCAGTGCGGGTCACCGTCTCGACGATCTTCTTCGCCGAGGAGTCGATGACCTCGTGGTCGTAGGCCTTGAGCCGGATGCGGATCTTCTGTCCCGCCATGGCTACTCAGTAGTCCTGTCTCTCGTAACGCTCTGGAACCCGGCGTTCCCTTGCTTTTCTCCGACCCACGCGGTCGGGCGTGTCGCGCTCCCGCTGACACAGATGTCCCTTACGGAACATCCCTTGTTGGGGAACGCGGCCCTTGCGAACCGCAAGCCGGGGACGAAAGGCCCACCGGGCGCCTGGCCGGTGTCGCGCCCACGCTTCCCGGAAGATTCCCGTACGTCCGCCCCACACGGGGACGACGAGTACTGTGGGACTCGCTTCCGGTCCTCCCGGCGGGAGGCGCGCAGCATCAACACTCGACCGAGCAACTCGGACAGTCTGCCATATGGGGCGGGGGGCTGGCCAATCGAGCCGGAGAGAATACCCCGGGGGTGGCGCAGGTCAAACCCGCGTCACGCGCCATGGTGCTCCAGGAAGCCGGCGATCACCTCGGGCGGGTTCGCCGCCACGGTGGCCTCCACCTCCCACCCCGCCCGGTCCATGTCGAAGACGACGACAGGCACGGGCCGCCCGAGCACCCGGGTGAGGTGCGGACCTCGCCCTCGGCGTTGTAGCCGACGGCCACATAGGGGAACCGAAGGTCCTGGCCCTCGTGCCACACCGGAACGACACGACGTAGATCTCGGGCCTGGGGCAATGGGAAAGGCGTCCAGGGCGCGTCGCGTTCCGCGGCGGACGTGGTCACGGAAGGTTCTCCGCATGTCAGAAGCCCCAGGGGTCGGGGTGCGGGGTGAGCGCGGAGTTCTCGGACCAGATCAGGCGGGCTTCCAGGTCCGCGCCGAGGATCTCCCTGAGCCGCCCGACCGCCCAGCCGTTCCAGTGGACGCCTCCCGGGAACTCGGGCACGCGAAAGGCCGGCAGGCCGGAGGGCAGGGCGTCCCGGCGGAAGACCGTCGTCTTCATCTGACCCGTGGCCTTCTTGGGCTTGGACGACCTGCGCTGGTCCACACAGTCGACGACCGCCTCGACGGCGTAGAAGAGGTACGCACCCTCCTCGCCCCCATCGATCTCGACGGGCGTCAGCCGCCCCGCCTTCAGCAGGTCGTCCCCCAGAGCCTCGACGACATCGTCCAACCGTGCGACACGACCCAGTGCCCCGGCAGGCAACATTTGCCCGTCAAGGGCGGCGTCCGATGCATGCTCTCGGCGCGCCGGGTGCAAGCCCTCGTACTGGATGCACTTGGGCTTGTGCCCGGTGCGACGAGTGGGGGGACCTCCCACGCCCTTGCGGCAGTGGGGGAGCGTGCCGGGCGTCGCGACGGGGCGAACGTTGCTGCCGGAGCACTGGTTCAGCCGGGCGGCACCACGCCTCACCGTGACGCGACAACAGTTTCTCGTCGATGCCCTTGCCGTCGACGACACAGCCGCCGGAGTCCGAGCAGGTCATCATCGCCGTCACGTCCGCAAGCGCGCAGATAAATACCACACTTGCCACTTTTCCATCGCTCCCAACACGGCGCCCCTGAAGTGCCTTTGACAGGTTTTCACTTCACGTTTACTGTCCCTCGGTCACATGTACATGATCATCTGCTTGCAGGAGTGGTTTGTATGCAGCTCAGCACCTCCAAGGCCTTCCGGAGAAAGGCGGCCCTTACCGTCACCGCCGCCATGGCACTCGTCGGCTTCAGTGCCACCACGGCCTCGGCCAACTGGTCCAGCTACATCTCCAGCTGGACCGACGGCGACCGTTCTCGCGAGTGGACCGACTCCGGCACCTACAGCCAGGTCCAGTTCCGCAGCTGCTTCGCCCAGTACGGCACGACAAAGCAGGTCGTCGTCAAGATGTGGAAGATCGACACCTGGACGCCGAACGACGACCTCGGCAACAAGACCTTCACCAACTGCTTCAACGGCTCCAGCTCCTGGTCCAACGGTCAGTGGACCAACGTGCCGACCGGTGAACACACGCTGCAGTTCGAGGCCGACAAGGTTGCTCAGGGCGGCTCCTGCTGCCTGCTGAACGTCGCCGAGGTCTACGTCGACACCTCCCAGGCCGACTGACGCACGGTTCGAACGCCCTGCCCGCGGTGGTGCACGGAAGAACCCCTTCCGTGCACCACCCGCTTCCGCCGGAGAGCACCACTTGAGAATTCGGACCCTCTTCCGCACATCGCCCGCATTCATGTGCCTGCCGATCGCCGTCGGCATCACTGTCCTGTACTACACCCAGGAAGCGGCCGACCAGATCCACTACTTCCCGTATCCGTGGGCCCCACTGCTCGTCCAGCGTCCGATCGAGTACATGGCGGCTCCCACCTACGCCATGGTCGCCGCGCTCGCCGCCTGGTCCGCGGCCCGCGTGCGTGAAGCGGGCACCTGGCAGCTCGCCGCCCACCGTCCCACCTGGCAGGTGATCGCCCAGGCACTGGTCCCCGTCGTCACGGTGGGATGGCTGATGTTCATCGTGTCCGCTGCCTGGGCCTTCACCGAACGCCCGACCTGGCCCACCCCTGCCAGTCTGGCCCCGCTGCTGCTCACCAGTGTCCTGACCGTCGCCTGGGCGGTGATCGGCTTCACCGTCGGCCACCACGTCAAGCCTCTGATCTCCGCGCCCGTCCTCGCGTGCGGGGTGTTCATCGTCGTGGCCTACCCGCACGCCATGCAGCCGTTCTACCTGCGGCATCTCTCCGGCGAGTACTTCGCGCACCTGGGCGTCGGCGAATCCGCGACCTTCGAGTCCATGGCCGCCCAGATGATGCCGACCCTGGGCGTGGCCGCCGCCGTGGCCCTGGTGTGGGCCCGCTGGAAGCCGGTGCTGCGCATCGTGTCCGCCGCCGTGCTGGTGGTCGCCCCCGCCCTGGCCGGCTACAGCATCGTCAAGGACTGGAACTACAACCCCAGCGTCAACACCCACGTCGCCCTCGCGTGCCACGGCACCGAGCCCCAGGTGTGCCTGCCTGAGAGCGGGGCACACGACCTGCCCGAGGTGCACGTGCAGGTCGCCAAGGCGTTCCGCGTCCTCGAGACCTACGCCATCACCACCTCGCTCCCCCGCCGGGTGGAGGACCAGATGGCCTACGGGCGCTTCACCCAGCGGAACACCGACCGAACGGTCTACATGCAGCTCGGCATCGCCCACCACAAGGGCGGGCTCGACCGCTCGATCGTCACGAGTGCCGTGCGATTCGGATGCGACGCGGACCCGCAGCTCGCCCGCACGATCCACTTCTGGCTGGAGAAGAAACTCGGCGGCATCACGCCGTACTCACGTATCGCGGCCGAGGACCCCTACTACACACGCGCTCAGTACCAGCAGGCCGTCGCCACCGCCGAACGCGTCTCGGCGCTGTCCGTCCACGAGCAGAAGCAGTGGTTCGCCAAGACCAGGACCACTGCCTGTGAGGGGCGGCCGTCGTGATCTGGTGGCTGAGGGTTCGTCTCGTCCCGACCGTGCTCACGACCGCGCTGGTCGTCTATGCGCTGCTGCTGCTCACTGTGCGGGACGGGGCGGTGATTCTCCCGGCGATCACCGTGAACGCGGGCAACACCGTGCCACTGGCGTTCTTCCTGCCGCTGCTCGTCGCCGGACCCCTCGCGCACTGCCTGGACTCCCGGCAGCCGCACGCCGAGCTCACCGGAATCCGCCGCACCGCTTGGATGGACACCGTGCTGGCGGCTGCCTCGATGGGGGCGGCGCTGGCGGCGACGGCCCTGGTCTTTGTCGTCACCGCCGCGGACGTCACCGTGCAGGCAGGGCGCAACACGCTGTTTCTGACGGGTCTCATGCTCACGGCCCGCGCCGTACTCGGACGGGCCGGCATCGTCGTCCCGTTGGGCTGGGTGTTCGCCGTCATCCTCCTCGGCCGCCGCACCAGCAGCACCTTCCACTCCTGGGCCGTGACCGCCCTGCCGCCCGACACCTGGCACGCCACGGCAGTGGCGGCCCTGTCGATCAGCGCCGGTGTCGCAGCCACCTTCATCACCGCGAGGAAACTCCCGTGACCGTCTCCTTCACCGACTGCACCTACCGTTACAAGCGTCGCAACCGGCCGGTACTGGACCGCTTCACCTACCGGATCCACGAGGGGGTGACGATCCTCCTCGGCCCCAACGGCGCGGGAAAGTCCACGACCCTCAAGCTCGCCGCCTCCGTCCTCACGCCCCAGGACGGTCGCATCGCGTTCGACGACCTCGGCTCCCGCGAACGCGCGTACCGCCGCCATGTCTCCTGGATGCCTCAGCACATCACCGCGGCCCCCGGCCTCACCTGCCGCGAACAAGTCGCCTACACCGGCTGGCTGAAGGGCATGAACCGCACCGACGCCTGGACGCAGGCGCAAGAGGCTCTCGCCTTGGTGAACATGGTCGAGCATGCCGGCGAGAAGGCCACCAAACTCTCCGGCGGACAGCTCCGCCGCCTCGGTGTCGCCGCAGCTCTCGTCCACGACTGCCGCGTCCTGCTCCTGGACGAGCCCACCGCCGGCATGGACCCCACTCAGCGGCGCGTCTTCCGCGACGTCATCGCCGCTGCCGCCGCCACGAGGCGGATACGCATCCTGATGTCCACCCACGACGTCGCCGATCTCGCCGAGGACGCCGACCACGTCACCGTGCTCGCAGACGGCCGTGTCCAGTACGACGGCGACACCACCGGCTTCCTCTCCCAGGCACCCCACGGCACCCCTACCGGACGTCTCGCGGAAGCCGCCTACACCCACTTCGTCCATTCCGTCTGAACCAAGCCGGGCTCGCCGGTTGGCGCCCCCGGCCCGCGGGACCTGACGTCCGGCATTCACCGACGCCGGAATTACGGGCACCGGGGCCGCCGCGCCGGTTGCCGGCTGGGCTGGTGAACAAGACCCGCAAGGACGGCAACCACAAGGCCGCGGTGGCCCGGGAGGAACTCGTGCGGGCACTCGCCGAGGAAGGCGCGGGTGGTACGGCTTCCGCGCGGGAGATACGGCAGTGCTGCACCAGCACCTCCGTCATGGCGCGGAAGTAGTCGAGCATCCCTCGTCGAGGTCGGGCAGGAATCCGCTGCGCACGCGAAGTCCTCAGCCCGTGAAGCGGAACGTCGACGTGATCGCGTCGAAGATGTCGAAGAAGGAGTCCGCGAGGTCCAGAACCTGGCTGCTGCCCGCCACCAGCGCGGCCTTGCCCTCCTGGCCCGGCACGGGGATGTACGTCTGCATGAGCACCGCGCGGATGGTGCGGTTCAGGGCGTCGTCGGGCACGACCACGTCCTCGATGCCGTACGTCCGTGCCGCCGGGCCCACGCCGGGGATGTCGACGATCGTCACCTTGCGCCAGGAATCGCCCGCCTTCTTGGCCTCCTTGGCCGACAGCCCAGCAGCTATGGCGGCCGGGTCGGTCGAGAGCGGCTCGCCGTCGCGGGTGCGGCCGCCGACGAGTGAGACGGTCACCGAGCCGGTGATGGGCGTCTCGCTGCCGAAGCTCTCCGCCATGCAACCGCAGTACAGCGCACCCGACTTCCAGGCATCCGTGGCCGCCTTCCGCAGGAAGGCCATGTACGTGTCCCGGTACTTGGCCAGCTCCGGGTGCTGTTCCACCCGCTCGCTCACCATCCGCCGGATCGAGTCGTCCCGCGACTCCGGCCGCACGTCGAACTCCCACCACGACTCCGGCACCTTGATCCGGAAACCGCCGCGCTCGACGGTGAGCGTCTCCATGTAGCGGGCCATGACGCCGGCCTCCCCGTTCGCTCGATTGTCTGGGCCGACATCGTCCCACTGTGCGTTTCAAGGTGTGACAGCCCCGGGGAAACCGTCACACCGCCGACAGGTGCACGTCCGCCGCCTCCAGCGAGGCGGCGGACGTGTCCCAGTACGACGAGCGGATACCCGAGCTCTTCAGTCCCTGTTTGCCGCGGTAGACCGGTGACCGTCCGGCGGCCTCGCCGCCTCCCGGTGCCTTGGGGCGGGCATGCCTGGCGGGGGTGACCGGTCTGCCGGAGGGGCGGACATGTGCCCGCCCAACCGCAGGGCAGGAGTCGGCTCCTGATCGCTCGTACCCCGTGCGGGGCGCTCAGGCGAGGCGGCCCTCGGACGCGTACGACACGAAGGCCGACCAGGCCGCCGGGGCGAGGGCGAGACGGGGGCCGTCTTCGCTGTTCTTGGAGTCGCGGACGTGGATGGTGCCGGGGGTGGTGCCGACCTCGACACAGGAGTCGCCTTCGCTGCTACTGCTGTAGCTGCTCTTGAACCACGCCAGCTCGGACGCGTCCCCGGCCGAGGCGTTGCGGATCATGTTTCCCCCAGCAGTTGCTCGATGAAGGCCCTCGACTCCCGTGGCGTGAGGGCCTGAGCCCGGATGATGCCATACCGGAGTTCAAGGATACGGAGCTGCTTGGGCTCTGCGACCGGTCGGCCGTTGACCACGGCCGGCGAGCGTCCCACGGCCGAGCCATCAGCGAACTTCAGCACCTCGATACCACCGGCCAGGCCAGCGTGCTCCTCACGATCCATCGGCATCACCTGCAACTCGACGTTCCGCAGCTTCCCCATTTCCAGCAGATGCTCCAGCTGGCGGCGCAACGCGGCCATTCCGCCGAGCGGACGCCGAAGCGTCCACTCCTCCAGGACGAAGCTGAGTTCGGGCACGGGATCCCGTTCGAAGACGGCCTTGCGTGCCACGCGCGCTGCGATGAACCGCTCGACCTCGTCCTCGGTGTACGCGGGGCGCCGCATCAGAAGGAGCCCGCGTGCGTACTCCGGCGTCTGCAGCAGCCCGTGGATGTTCAGCGGGTCGTAGAGCTGAAGCTCGACCGCCTTGGCCTCCAACTGCGCCAGGTCCCGCACCTTCTTCGGGTACCGAACCTTCTTCACGTCCTCCTGCATCGCGGCGAGCAGCCCACCCGCCCCCAAGACCTCATCCGCCTTGTCCAGAAACTCCGGCCTAGGAATCCGCTTCCCACCCTCGATCTTGTAGACCATGTCCTCGCCGTACCCCACCGCCTTCCCGAACTCGGCGGCCCGCATCCCCACCGCCTCCCGCCGCAGCTTCAACTGCCGCCCGACCGTGGCGACAACCGCGACCCCCCAGTCGTCGTCGGGTCCACCTCCCAACCCGGCTCGTCCGCCTCGGTCTTGAGCCGCCCCGCGTCCGCTTCCACCGTCATCCCGGCGCCCCTCCGTCGTACCGCGTCGTACCGCCACGCCCCTACCCGTACGCACCGCCCCGACAGCCCGGACACCACCGGACAACCGCTGGACAGTCACCGTACGCAACGGCGTAGTCACTGTTCACGGTAAGCGCAGCTCGCCACGCTGAGTGACGTGAATCAAGAAACCACCGAGGCCAAGGCCCAACTCGACTGCCCCATCCGCAACTTCAGCGTCTCGCTGTCCCCCACTCCACGCGCGGCCCGTCTCGCACGTCTACTGGCGGTCGAACAACTCCGCTCGTGGGGCCTCCCGTTGAACCCGGCGGAGCACATCGTGGCCGAGCTGGCAGCGAACGCCGTGACTCACGGGCGTGTACCGGGACGGGACTTCCGGCTCACGCTCTACGTCGTCGGCGACACCCTCCGCATCGAGGTCACCGACACCCGCGGTGACCGTCTGCCCCGACGAGCCACGCCCGACGGCGAGTCCGGCCGCGGCCTCCTCCTCGTCGACACGCTCGCCGACCGCTGGGGAGTGGCCGAGGGCCCGACCCCGCGCAAGACGGTCTGGGCCGAACTACGTCTTCGACCGGAACCCGACCCCTCGCGCTTCGGTGCCGCAGACGCCTTGTCCCAAGGAACGTGAGGGACGACCTGCCCCGATACCCACCTGCGTAAGCCGAACCGCCATACCCGCAGTCACGCCGCCCGCTGGAAGCTACGCAACCGCGCGAACGACGAATCCAGCCCCCGCTTCACCATCCGCGCCACCGGCCGTTCCACAAACCGGTGCACCAGCCAGCTCAACACCAGGAACCCGGCGATCAGGACCACGACCAGCAGCCGGGGGTCCATGGTGTCCCGGAAGCGGTTGATGAGGACCGCACCGGCGACGTAGTGCGTGAGATAGAGCGGGTACGTCAGGCAGCCCGCCGTCACCAGCCACTTCCAGCGGATGCGGTCGGTGTATCCCAGAGCCACGGCCACCATCACCAGCATGAAGACCGTGAAGATGACGACCGCGCCGCGCCAGCTGCTGACCTGCTCGTACGCCACCCGCTCCCCCAGCTCCAGCTGGCCCATGAGCCAGGCCATCGCGAGGATCCCCCACAGCAGGAGGTCCTGGCCGAAGCGGTACATGAGGTAGAGGGCGAGGCCGGCGATGAAGTACCAGGCGGCGCTCGGGTCGGCGACCAGCACCATCAGCGGGAACTTGGAGATCGGCGCGAGCATCGCGGCCGCGCCCCAGATGCAGCAGAAGACCACGACCCGGCGGTACGTCAGACCCATGGCCACGACGACGAGGAACAGCAGGTAGAAGCGGAGCTCCGACCAGAGGGTCCAGTACACGGGGTCGACGTTCGGTACGTCGGAACCCGCCTGCAGCATCGTCAGGTTGAACAGGACCTCCCGCAGCGGCAACCGCTCCATCACCCCCGGCAGCAGCACCAGCACTGCCGTGGTGAAGAGGACACCGAACCAGTACGCCGGGTAGAGGCGGATCACCCGCGACACGAAGAAGTCCCGCGGCGTGCGGCCCCAGCACGACATACAGATCACGAAGCCGCTGATCACGAAGAAGATCTCGACGCCGATCCAGCCGAAGGAGGCGACCCGGAACACCGTCGGCATGATGTCCGACACCGAGCGGTCCCAGATGATGTTGCCCGGCTCATTGGCCCGGCGCGTACCGACGAAGTGGTGCAGGACGACCATCAGGGCGGCGGCCAGACGGATGCCGTCGATGACGTACAGCCGCGGGCGGGACCGGGCGGCGCGCGAGGGGTCCGGCTTCGGTGTGCCCAGCGGCTGCTGCGGCGGACGATCGGCCACCGCGACCGGCATCGGTATCGACAATCCGCTGCGCACACCCTGCATCAAGAGACCTAGCCATCCTCGGGAGAGACTCGGGGCCCGACGGCCACTGGACCACGGTTCACGCTACGGCCGCGCCTTCCGCCCCACCGGGACAGAAAAGAACAATCCCCCCGCACCCACCGGGAGTTGCCGGAACTCTCGCCAATCCGCCGCACAAGATTCGATTAGGTTTCACCCACCGCCAGCACAACCCTCCGAATGTTCGAGGGGCCCGGACGACAAAGAGGGCCCGGACGACAAAGGGGCCCGTACGACCGAAGTCGTACGGGCCCCTTCAGGCCTTTTCAGGTCAGGCGACCCTCAAGCAAGCGGAACTTACTTGACGATCTTGGTGACCTGGCCGGCGCCCACGGTCCGGCCACCCTCACGGATGGCGAACTTCAGGCCCTCCTCCATGGCGACCGGCTGGATGAGCTCGACCTTCATCTCGGTGTTGTCGCCCGGCATGACCATCTCGGTGCCCTCGGGGAGGTGCACGACACCGGTCACGTCAGTCGTACGGAAGTAGAACTGCGGGCGGTAGTTGTTGAAGAACGGGGTGTGGCGGCCACCCTCGTCCTTCGACAGGATGTAGGCCTGGGCCTCGAACTCGGTGTGCGGGGTGACAGAGCCCGGCTTGATGATGCACTGGCCGCGCTCGACGTCCTCGCGCTTGATGCCGCGGAGCAGCAGACCGACGTTCTCACCGGCCTGGCCCTCGTCGAGCAGCTTGCGGAACATCTCGATGCCGGTGACCGTGGTGGTGGTCTTCTCCGGCTTGATGCCGATGATGTCGACGGTCTCGTTGACCTTGAGGACACCACGCTCGATACGGCCGGTGACGACCGTACCGCGACCGGTGATCGTGAAGACGTCCTCGATCGGCATCAGGAACGGCTTGTCGACCTCGCGCTCCGGCTGCGGGATGGACTCGTCGACGGCGTTCATCAGGTTGAGAACGGAGTCGACCCACTCCTTCTCGCCCTCAAGGGCCTTCAGAGCGGAGACCTTGACGACCGGAACGTCGTCGCCCGGGAACTCGTACTCGGAGAGGAGCTCACGGACCTCGAGCTCGACGAGCTCCAGGATCTCCTCGTCGTCCACCATGTCGGCCTTGTTCAGGGCGACGACGATGTACGGAACGCCGACCTGGCGGGCCAGGAGCACGTGCTCCTTGGTCTGCGGCATCGGGCCGTCGGTGGCGGCGACCACGAGGATCGCGCCGTCCATCTGCGCGGCACCGGTGATCATGTTCTTGATGTAGTCCGCGTGACCCGGGCAGTCGACGTGCGCGTAGTGACGCGCCTCGGTCTGGTACTCGACGTGCGCGATGGAGATGGTGATACCGCGCTGACGCTCTTCCGGCGCCTTGTCGATGTTGTCGAACGGGGTGGCCTCGTTCAGGTCCGGGTACGCGTCGTGCAGCACCTTGGTAATGGCCGCCGTGAGGGTGGTCTTACCGTGGTCGATGTGACCGATGGTGCCGATGTTGACGTGCGGCTTAGTCCGCTCGAACTTCGCCTTCGCCACTGGGGTCCTCCTGTGGAGTGGTTCTGTACGCCTTACTTCATCGGCGCCAGGTGATCTTTGCTGTTAAATCCCGGGCCCCGGGACATTCACCCGAGAATGCGGGGGAATGCCCCGTGAGGCTCCGGAGTCAAGCCTACGGCGTGTGAACGCGGAGCGTTACTCGCCCTTGGCCTTCGCGATGATCTCCTCGGCGACGTTCCGCGGAACCTCGGCGTAGGAGTCGAACTGCATCGAGTAGCTTGCGCGACCCGACGTCTTGCTACGGAGGTCTCCGACGTAGCCGAACATCTCCGACAGGGGCACGAGGCCCTTCACGACGCGGGCACCGGCCCGCTCCTCCATGGCCTGGATCTGGCCACGGCGGGAGTTGATGTCGCCGATGACGTCACCCATGTAGTCCTCGGGCGTGGTGACCTCGACGGCCATCATCGGCTCGAGCAGCACAGGGCTGGCCTTGCGCGCGGCCTCCTTGAAGGCCTGCGAACCGGCGATCTTGAACGCGAGCTCGGAGGAGTCGACCTCGTGGTAGGCACCGTCGAGCAGCGTGACGCGCACACCGGTCATCTCGTAACCGGCGAGGATGCCGAACTGCATGGCCTCCTGCGAACCGGCGTCGACCGAGGGGATGTACTCCTTCGGGACGCGGCCACCGGTCACCTTGTTGACGAACTCGTACGAGGCGTCGCCGCCCTCGATCGGCTCGATCGCGATGATGACGCGAGCGAACTGGCCGGTGCCACCCGTCTGCTTCTTGTGGGTGTACTCGACCTTCTCGACCGACTTGCGGATCGTCTCGCGGTACGCGACCTGCGGCTTGCCGACGTTGGCCTCGACCTTGAACTCACGGCGCATACGGTCGACCAGCACCTCGAGGTGCAGCTCGCCCATGCCTCCGATGATGGTCTGGCCGGTCTCCTCGTCCGAGTGGACCTGGAAGGACGGGTCCTCCTCGGCCAGGCGCTGGATGGCGACACCCAGCTTCTCCTGGTCGCCCTTGGACTTGGGCTCGATGGCGACCTGGATCACCGGCGCCGGGAAGTCCATGGACTCCAGGATCACCGGCTGCTTCTCGTCGCTCAGCGTCTCACCGGTGGTGGTCTGCTTCAGGCCCATGACGGCGACGATGTCGCCGGCGCCCACCGACTCGATCTCCTCACGCTTGTTGGCGTGCATGCGGTAGATCTTGCCGATGCGCTCCTTGCGGCCCTTGACGGAGTTCAGCACGGCGGTGCCGGACTCCAGGCGGCCGGAGTACACGCGGACGAAGGTGAGCTTGCCGAGGTGCGGGTCGCTCATGATCTTGAACGCCAGCGCCGCGAGCGGCTCGTCGTCGGACGGCTTGCGCGTGACGACCGTCTCCGGGTCCTTGACGTCGTGGCCCTCGATGGCCTCGATGTCGACCGGGGACGGCAGGTAGCGCACGACCGCGTCGAGCAGGGGCTGAACGCCCTTGTTCTTGAACGCGGTGCCGCAGAACACCGGGGTGACCGTGGTGCCCTCGCCCTTGCCAGACGCGATGGTGATACGACGGATCGCCGCGTACAGCTGCTCCACGGAGGGCTCCTCGCCCTCCAGGTACAGCTCCATCAGCTCCTCGTCGTTCTCCGCGACGGCCTCGAGCAGCTTGCCGCGCCACTCCTCGGCGGCCTCGGTGTGCGTGGCCGGGATGTCGACGGTGTCGTACATCTCGCCCTTGGTGGCCTCGGCCGACCAGACCAGGGCCTTCATCGTCACGAGGTCGACGACGCCCTTGAAGTCCGCCTCCGCACCGATCGGCAGCTGCATGACCAGCGGCTGCGCACCCAGGCGGTCGGTGATCATGTCGACGCAGCGGTGGAACTCCGCACCGGTGCGGTCGAGCTTGTTGACGAAGCAGATACGCGGAACGCCGTAGCGGTCCGCCTGACGCCACACCGTCTCGGACTGGGGCTCGACACCGGCGACGCCGTCGAACACCGTCACGGCACCGTCGAGCACGCGCAGGGATCGCTCCACCTCGACGGTGAAGTCGACGTGGCCCGGCGTGTCGATGATGTTGATGGTGTGGTCGACGTTCTCCAGCGGCCAGTGGCAGGTGGTGGCAGCAGAGGTGATCGTGATGCCACGCTCCTGCTCCTGCTCCATCCAGTCCATGGTGGCAGCGCCGTCGTGGACCTCACCGATCTTGTAAGACACACCGGTGTAGAACAGGATCCGCTCGGTGGTGGTCGTCTTGCCCGCGTCGATGTGGGCCATGATCCCGATGTTGCGGACCTTGGCCAGGTCAAGTGAAGTGGTAGCCATAAGGCTTCAGTCTTCTCTCGGTCTCGATGTGGGTAGCGACTACCAGCGGTAGTGCGCGAAGGCCTTGTTGGACTCGGCCATCTTGTGCGTGTCCTCGCGCTTCTTCACAGCGGCACCGAGGCCGTTGCTGGCGTCGAGGAGTTCGTTGAGCAGACGCTCGGTCATGGTCTTCTCGCGACGGGCGCGGGAGTAACCGACCAGCCAGCGCAGCGCCAGGGTGTTGGCACGGCCGGGCTTGACCTCGACCGGGACCTGGTAGGTGGCGCCACCGACACGGCGGGACTTGACCTCGAGGGTCGGCTTGATGTTCTCAAGAGCGCGCTTGAGCGTGATGACCGGGTCGTTGCCGGTCTTCTCGCGCAGGCCCTCCATGGCGCCGTAAACGATGCGCTCGGCAGTCGAGCGCTTTCCGTTCAGCAGCACCTTGTTGATCAGGGAGGTCACCAGAGGGGAGCCGTAGACCGGGTCGATGATGACCGGGCGCTTCGGGGCGGGGCCCTTACGAGGCATTCTTACTTCTCCTTCTTGGCGCCGTAGCGGCTGCGGGCCTGCTTGCGGTTCTTGACACCCTGGGTGTCGAGCGAACCGCGGATGATCTTGTAGCGAACACCCGGCAGGTCCTTCACACGGCCACCACGCACGAGCACGATGGAGTGCTCCTGCAGGTTGTGTCCCTCACCCGGAATGTAAGCGGTGACCTCGATCCCGCTGGTCAGACGCACACGCGCGACCTTACGCAGGGCCGAGTTCGGCTTCTTCGGGGTGGTCGTGAACACACGCGTGCAGACGCCGCGACGCTGAGGGGAACCCTCGAGTGCGGGCGTCTTGTTCTTCTCGACCTTGTCCTGCCGGCCCTTACGGACCAGCTGCTGGATCGTAGGCACTACTTCTCCGGTTTCTGTGTGCCGATGGGTACAGCTAACCTGGAACGTCGCCGACCCACGCGGTCGGGTGTGTCGAATCCCGCGGCACTCCCGCCGCTAGGCAGAAAGAGGCGCAGATTACGGTGGCCGGTCTCGGCCCCCGGTGCGGTCTGAAGGCACGCACGAGAGCCAGGGCACACCCCAGGCACAAGGTCTGAGCGTACCTACCTCATTCGCTGTGGTCAAAACAAATGGGCGTCACCCACCTCGCCATGCGAGGTATGTCAAGCCCCGGTACCCTCGGTGATCTTCGAATCGACGACTCCCGCATCTCCGGGCACCCTCTCGTGATCTTCGGCCAGACGTCGTCCGGCTGTGTCACCACGCGGCGATCGTCACCGCCAGCACCACGGCCAGGACGAGCGCCCAGCCCGCCGTGGACAGCCAGCCGAACACCAGACCGGTCAGCGCCAGCCAGTCGCCGCCCTCCCCGGTGCGCCGGATCTCGGCCCGTGCCGAGTGCCCCAGAATCACCGCGGGGATACCGGTGAGACCTACGGTCACCAGACACAGGGCCCCGCAGATCGCGGACCCGACCGCCTTCACGTTCGTCCGCGCCGTCGGCACGGGCGCGAACGTCCGGGGCACGGGCGAGCCGGCCGTGAGATGCGGTACGGGCCCCTGCGGCAGGTCGGCGACCAGCAGCGCCAGCTCCCCCACCGTACGGGCCGCATACGCCCGCGCAACCCGCTTCTCGAACTCGGCATGCTCCAGCCGCCCCTCCCCGTAGCCGGCTCTGAGCACATCCACGGCGCGCTCACGGTCGGCGTGCGAGGCGAGCATCGACGGGGTGCTGGGCTGCCCCCAGGGTTGCCATGCGGGGTACGACACCACCAACCACCTCCCGGGACGGCGGGGGTCTCCTCCATGATGCGCCGAAGGGCGGCCTCCCGCGTAACGGGGAGACCGCCCTTCAGTGCGCCAAGCGGACGCTCGCTTACTGGTTGTACGGACCGTAGTCGTAGTCCTCCAGCGGCACGGCCTGGCCGGAGCCGGTGCCGAACGGCGAGTAGTCGATGTCGTCGTAGCCGACGGCCGAGTACATCGCGGCCTTGGCCTCCTCGGTCGGCTCGACCCGGATGTTGCGGTAGCGGGACAGGCCCGTACCGGCCGGGATGAGCTTACCGATGATGACGTTCTCCTTGAGGCCGATCAGGGAGTCGGACTTGGCGTTGATCGCCGCGTCCGTGAGGACCCTGGTCGTCTCCTGGAAGGACGCCGCCGACAGCCACGACTCGGTCGCCAGCGAGGCCTTGGTGATACCCATCAGCTGCGGACGACCGGAGGCCGGGTGACCGCCCTCCTGGACCACACGACGGTTCTCGGTCTCGAACTTCGAGCGCTCGACCAGCTCGCCGGGCAGCAGCTCGGCATCGCCGGACTCGATGATCGTCACACGGCGCAGCATCTGCCGGATGATGATCTCGATGTGCTTGTCGTGGATCGACACACCCTGCGAGTTGTACACCCGCTGGACCTCGCCGACCAGGTGGACCTGGACGGCACGCTGGCCCAGGATGCGCAGCACGTCGTGCGGGTTGGTGGCACCCACGGTGAGCTTCTGGCCCACCTCGACGTGCTCGCCCTCGCTGACCAGGAGTCGGGCACGCTTCGAGATCGGGTACGCCGTCTCGTCGCTGCCGTCGTCCGGGGTGACGACGATCTTCTTGGTCTTCTCGGTCTCCTCGATCCGCACGCGGCCGGTGGCCTCGGAGATCGGGGCGACACCCTTCGGGGTACGGGCCTCGAAGAGCTCGACGACACGGGGCAGGCCCTGGGTGATGTCGTCACCGGCCACACCACCGGTGTGGAAGGTACGCATCGTCAACTGGGTACCGGGCTCACCGATGGACTGGGCGGCGATGATGCCGACCGCCTCACCGATGTCGACCAGCTTGCCGGTGGCCAGCGAGCGGCCGTAGCACATGGCGCAGGTGCCGACGTGCGACTCGCAGGTCAGGATCGAACGGGTCTTGACCTCGGAGACACCGTGCCGGATCAGCTCGTCGATGAGCACGTCGCCCAGGTCGGTACCGGCCGGGGCCAGCACCTTGCCGTCCACCACGATGTCCTCGGCGAGGCAGCGCGCGTACACGGACGTCTCGACGTCCTCCGCCTTGATCAGCGAACCGTCGGCGCCGCGCTCGGCGATCGACAGACGCAGACCACGGTCGGTGCCGCAGTCCTCCTCGCGGATGATGACGTCCTGCGAGACGTCCACCAGACGACGGGTGAGGTAACCCGAGTCGGCGGTACGCAGGGCGGTGTCCGCCAGACCCTTACGGGCGCCGTGCGTGGAGATGAAGTACTCCAGCACGGACAGACCCTCACGGAACGACGCCTTGATCGGACGCGGAATCGTCTCGTTCTTCGCGTTCGACACCAGACCACGCATACCGGCAATCTGACGCATCTGCATCATGTTGCCTCGTGCACCCGAGCTCACCATCATGAAGATCGGGTTGGTCTTCGGGAAGTTCTCGTTCATCGCCTCGGCGACCTCGTTGGTCGCCTTGGTCCAGATCGCGATGAGTTCCTGCGTGCGCTCGTCCTTGGTGATCAGACCGCGCTCGTACTGCTTCTGGACCTTCTCGTCCTGCGCCTCGTAGCCCTTGACGATCTCCTTCTTCGCCTCGGGGACGACGACGTCGGAGATGGCGACGGTGACGCCGGAACGGGTGGCCCAGAAGAAGCCGGCCGCCTTCAGGTTGTCGAGCGTCGCCGCCACGATGACCTTCGGGTAGCGCTCGGCCAGGTCGTTGACGATCTGGGAGAGCTGCTTCTTGCCGACCTCGTAGTCGACGAACGGGTAGTCCTCGGGCAGCAGTTCGTTGAAGAGCGCACGGCCCAGCGTGGTCTTCAGCGTGAAGCTGTCACCCTGCTGCCACTCCGGCTCGCCCTCCTCGCGCACCGGCGGCTCCCAGCCACGCGGCGGGATGGTGCCCACCGGGAAGCGGATGTCGACCGGCGCCTGCAGCGACAGCTCGCCGGCGTCGAACGCCATGATCGCCTCGGCGACCGAGGAGAACGGACGGTCGGCGCCCTTGATGTCGCGGCCCTCGGAGTCCGTGGTGAGGAAGTACAGACCCAGCACCATGTCCTGGGTCGGCATCGTCACCGGACGGCCGTCGGCGGGCTTGAGGATGTTGTTCGAGGACAGCATCAGGATGCGGGCCTCGGCCTGCGCCTCCGCGGACAGCGGCAGGTGCACGGCCATCTGGTCACCGTCGAAGTCCGCGTTGAACGCGGTGCAGACGAGCGGGTGGATCTGGATGGCCTTGCCCTCGACCAGCTGCGGCTCGAAGGCCTGGATGCCGAGGCGGTGCAGCGTGGGCGCACGGTTCAGCAGAACCGGGTGCTCCGCGATGACCTCTTCCAGCACGTCGTACACGACCGTGCGGCCGCGCTCGACCATGCGCTTGGCGCTCTTGATGTTCTGCGCGTGGTTCAGGTCGACCAGGCGCTTCATCACGAACGGCTTGAAGAGCTCCAGCGCCATCGCCTTCGGCAGACCGCACTGGTGCAGCTTCAGCTGCGGACCGACGACGATCACGGAACGCGCGGAGTAGTCCACACGCTTACCGAGCAGGTTCTGACGGAAGCGACCCTGCTTACCCTTCAGCATGTCGCTGAGGGACTTCAGCGGGCGGTTGCCCGGACCGGTGACCGGACGGCCACGACGGCCGTTGTCGAACAGCGCGTCGACGGCCTCCTGGAGCATGCGCTTCTCGTTGTTCACGATGATCTCGGGCGCGCCGAGGTCGAGAAGCCGCTTCAGTCGGTTGTTCCGGTTGATCACACGGCGGTACAGGTCGTTCAGGTCGGAGGTCGCGAAGCGGCCACCGTCCAGCTGCACCATCGGGCGGAGGTCCGGCGGGATGACCGGGACGCAGTCCAGGACCATGCCCTTGGGGCTGTTGGAGGTCTGCAGGAACGCGGACACGACCTTCAGCCGCTTCAGGGCGCGGGTCTTCTTCTGGCCCTTGCCGGTGCGGATGATCTCGCGGAGGCGCTCGGCCTCCTCGTCCAGGTCGAAGGACTCCAGGCGCTTCTGCAGCGCCGCGGCACCCATCGAACCGTCGAAGTACGTGCCGAAGCGGTCACGCAGCTCGCGGTAGAGCAGCTCGTCGCCCTCGAGGTCCTGGACCTTGAGGTTCTTGAACCGGTTCCACACCTCGTCGAGGCGGTCGATCTCGCGCTGCGCACGGTCGCGCAGCTGCTTCATCTCACGCTCGGCGCCCTCGCGCACCTTGCGGCGCACATCGGCCTTGGCACCCTCGGCCTCCAGCTCGGCCAGGTCGGCCTCGAGCTTCTTGGCGCGGGTCTCCAGGTCGGCGTCGCGGCGCTGCTCGATCTGCTGGCGCTCGACGGAGACATGGGCCTCCAGCGAGGGCAGGTCGCGGGTGCGGCGCTCCTCGTCGACGTACGTGATCATGTACGCCGCGAAGTAGATGACCTTCTCCAGGTCCTTCGGGGCGAGGTCGAGCAGGTAGCCCAGCCGCGACGGAACGCCCTTGAAGTACCAGATGTGCGTGACGGGGGCGGCCAGCTCGATGTGGCCCATCCGCTCACGGCGCACCTTGGCGCGCGTGACCTCGACGCCACAGCGCTCACAGATGATGCCCTTGAAGCGCACGCGCTTGTACTTGCCGCAGTAGCACTCCCAGTCCCGGGTCGGACCGAAGATCTTCTCGCAGAAGAGTCCGTCCTTTTCCGGCTTGAGGGTGCGGTAGTTGATGGTCTCGGGCTTCTTGACCTCGCCGTGGCTCCACTGACGGATGTCGTCAGCGGTGGCCAGGCCGATCCGGAGCTCGTCGAAGAAGTTGACGTCGAGCACTATGCGTCAATCCCTCTCAGGGTCGTAAGTCATTGGGTCTGATACGGGGGTCCTGGGGCCGGCCGGGGCAATGCGCGCCCGGCCGGACTCCCGTCAGACCTCTTCGACGCTGCTCGGCTCACGCCGGGACAGGTCGATGCCGAGCTCCTCCGCAGCGCGGAAGACGTCCTCGTCGGTGTCTCGCATCTCGATGGACATACCGTCGCTGGACAGCACCTCCACGTTCAGGCAGAGAGACTGCATCTCCTTGATGAGCACCTTGAAGGACTCGGGGATGCCGGGCTCGGGGATGTTCTCGCCCTTGACGATGGCCTCGTAGACCTTCACGCGACCGGTCACGTCGTCGGACTTGATGGTCAGCAGCTCCTGGAGGGCGTAGGCGGCGCCGTACGCCTCGAGTGCCCACACCTCCATCTCGCCGAACCGCTGGCCACCGAACTGGGCCTTACCACCCAGCGGCTGCTGGGTGATCATCGAGTACGGACCGGTCGAACGGGCGTGCAGCTTGTCGTCGACCAGGTGGTGCAGCTTCAGGATGTACATGTAGCCGACCGAGATCGGGTCCGGGAACGGCTCACCGCTACGGCCGTCGAACAGCCGCGCCTTGCCGGACGGGAGCACCATGCGCTCGCCGTCACGGTTCGGGATGGTGTGCTGCAGCAGACCCGCGAGCTCGTCCTCACGCGCACCGTCGAAGACCGGGGTGGCGACGTTGGTGCCGGGCTCGACGCTGTCGGCGCCGATGACCTGCAGGCGCTGGGCCCACTCGTCGGCGAGGCCGGAGACGTCCCAGCCGCGGCTGGCGAGCCAGCCGAGGTGGATCTCCAGGACCTGTCCCGGGTTCATTCGGGACGGGACACCCAGCGGGTTGAGGATGATGTCGACCGGGGTGCCGTCCTCCAGGAACGGCATGTCCTCGATCGGCAGGATCTTCGAGATGACGCCCTTGTTGCCGTGGCGGCCGGCGAGCTTGTCACCGTCGGTGATCTTGCGCTTCTGCGCGACGTACACGCGCACCAGCTGGTTCACACCGGGGGGAAGCTCGTCGCCCTCCTCGCGGTCGAAGACACGCACGCCGATGACCTTGCCGGTCTCGCCGTGCGGCACCTTCAGCGAGGTGTCACGGACCTCACGGGCCTTCTCACCGAAGATCGCGCGCAGCAGGCGCTCCTCGGGCGTCAGCTCGGTCTCACCCTTCGGGGTCACCTTGCCGACGAGGATGTCACCGGCGATGACCTCGGCACCGATGCGGATGATGCCGCGCTCGTCGAGGTCGGCGAGGACCTCCTCGGAGACGTTCGGGATGTCCCGGGTGATCTCCTCCGGGCCGAGCTTGGTGTCACGGGCGTCGACCTCGTGCTCCTCGATGTGGATCGAGGAGAGGACGTCGTCCTGCACGAGGCGCTGCGACAGGATGATCGCGTCCTCGTAGTTGTGACCCTCCCACGGCATGAACGCGACCAGCAGGTTCTTGCCGAGGGCCATCTCGCCGTTCTGGGTGGCCGGACCGTCGGCGAGGACCTGGCCCTCGATGACTCGGTCGCCCTCGTTGACGATGACCTTCTGGTTGACCGAGGTGCCCTGGTTGGAGCGGGCGAACTTGGCCAGGCGGTACGTGATGTACGTGCCGTCGTCGTTGGCGGTGGTGATGTAGTCCGCGGAGACCTCCTGGACCACACCGGCCTTCTCGGCCTTGACGACGTCGCCGGCGTCGACCGCGGAGCGGTACTCCATGCCGGTGCCGACGAGCGGGGACTCGGACTTAATCAGGGGCACGGCCTGACGCATCATGTTCGCGCCCATGAGGGCACGGTTGGCGTCGTCGTGCTCGAGGAACGGGATCATGGCGGTCGCGACCGACACCATCTGGCGCGGCGAGACGTCCATGTAGTCCACGTCCTCGGGAGCGACGTAGTCGACCTCGCCGCCACGGCGGCGGACCAGCACGCGGGCCTCGGCGAACCGGAGCTCGTCGGTGAGCGGCGCGTTGGCCTGGGCGATGACGAAGCGGTCCTCCTCGTCGGCGGTCAGGTAGTTCACCTCGTCGGTGACCTGGCCGTCGACGACCTTGCGGTACGGGGTCTCGACGAAACCGAACGCGTTGACCCGGCCGTAGGTGGCGAGCGAGCCGATCAGACCGATGTTCGGGCCTTCAGGGGTCTCGATCGGGCACATGCGGCCGTAGTGCGAGGGGTGCACGTCACGGACCTCGAAGCCGGCCCGCTCACGGGACAGACCACCCGGGCCGAGCGCGGACAGACGACGCTTGTGCGTCAGTCCGGACAGCGGGTTGTTCTGGTCCATGAACTGCGACAGCTGGCTGGTGCCGAAGAACTCCTTGATGGAGGCGACGACCGGCCGGATGTTGATCAGGGTCTGCGGCGTGATCGCCTCGACGTCCTGCGTGGTCATGCGCTCCCGCACGACGCGCTCCATACGCGCCAGACCCGTACGGACCTGGTTCTGGATGAGCTCGCCGACGTTACGCAGACGACGGTTGCCGAAGTGGTCGATGTCGTCGGTCTCGACGACGATCGTCGAGCCGCTGGCGCCGACCGTCTCGGTCTCACCGGCGTGCAGCTGCACCAGGTACTTGATCGTCGCGATGATGTCCTCGACGGTCAGGACGCCCGCGTCCAGCGGAGCGTCCGCACCCAGCTTCTTGTTGACCTTGTAGCGGCCGACCTTGGCGAGGTCGTAGCGCTTGGGGTTGAAGTAGAGGTTCTCGAGCAGCGTCTGCGCGGCCTCACGCGTGGGGGGCTCGCCCGGGCGCAGCTTGCGGTAGATGTCGAGCAGCGCGTCGTCCTGGCCCTGGGTGTGGTCCTTCTCCAGGGTGGCGCGCATGGACTCGTACTCGCCGAACTCCTCGAGGATCTGCTCGGTCGTCCAGCCGAGCGCCTTGAGCAGGACGGTGACGGACTGCTTGCGCTTACGGTCGATGCGCACACCGACCATGTCGCGCTTGTCGATCTCCATCTCCAGCCAGGCACCCCGGGACGGGATGATCTTGGCGGAGAAGATGTCCTTGTCGGACGTCTTGTCGATGCTGGAGTCGAAGTAGACACCGGGCGAACGGACCAGCTGCGACACCACGACACGCTCGGTGCCGTTGATGACGAAGGTGCCCTTGTTCGTCATGAGCGGGAAGTCGCCCATGAAGACCGTCTGGGACTTGATCTCGCCGGTCTCGTTGTTGGTGAACTCGGCGGTGACGAAGAGCGGAGCCGCGTAGGTGAAGTCACGCTCCTTGCACTCGTCGATCGAGTTCTTCGGCGGCTCGAAGCGGTGGTCGCGGAAGGTCAGCGACATCGACCCGCTGAAGTCCTCGATCGGGGAGATCTCCTCGAAGATCTCCTCGAGCCCGGACTTGGTGGGGACGTCCTGACCGGACTCCAGAGCCTCCTCGACCCGACTCTGCCAGGCGGTGTTCCCGAGCAGCCAGTCAAAGCTCTCGGTCTGCAGCGCGAGCAGGTTGGGAACCTCGAGAGGCTCCTTGATCTTTGCAAAGGAAATGCGCAGCGGGGCGGTGCTGGCGCCGTTGTTCGTATTCGCGGTCGAGGCAGTGCGCGAGGCGGCCAAGAGGGGGTCCTTCCGAGGGCTCGGACTCACTACGCGCGTACCGGCCCCTCACCGATACACAGAGACAGGTTCCCTTGATTGACCAAATGGCCAGGTCAGGGACGGTCCGGTCGTCGGTGCTCAAGCGAGGGCATGCCCCTGGTGACGGGCAGGGGACAGCTAACAGGCAGCGCAAAGGGTCAGTGTAGCCACTCGGCACACTGATGTCCAGCGCGGGTTTTCGGAACCCTCGTTGCCCTCGTTGTTCTCAACCCCTGCGACAAGGCGACACCCTCAACGCACGTTGATACTGCCCTCTTCGTCGTCGATCCATGCCTCGGATTCGGATCCTTGTGACGACGCGTCCTGAGAATTGCGCGCTGCGTGCAGTTCGTCAAGGCCCCCCTGGCTCAAACCGGGTGCTGCGCTCGTCACGTGCGCGCTCGGAGGCAGGACGAAGATCACCTTACCCCTCCCGTCCGGGCGTGCAAGGTAGCCGCCACCCAAGCCCCCTGAACGCCGAAGAGCGACCACCCGGATGGATGATCGCTCTTCGGTGCGTTCGCGTTACAGCCCTACTGGGCCGCACTCGGCGCGCTGAGAGGTGCGGAGGTACTCCGAAAGGTCTTACTTGACCTCGACGGAGGCGCCGGCGCCCTCGAGGGACTCCTTGGCCTTGTCGGCGGCGTCCTTGGCAACCTTCTCCAGGACGGGCTTCGGGGCGCCGTCCACCAGGTCCTTGGCCTCCTTCAGGCCGAGGGAGGTCAGCTCGCGCACGACCTTGATGACCTGGATCTTCTTGTCACCGGCGCCGGTGAGGATGACGTCGAACTCGTCCTTCTCCTCCGGGGCCTCGGCGCCGGCGGCGGCACCGGCACCACCGGCGACGACGACCGGGGCGGCCGCGGCGGCGGTGACGTCGAACTTCTCCTCGAACGCCTTCACGAACTCGGAGAGCTCGATGAGGGTCATCTCCTCGAACTGCGCGAGCAGGTCTTCCTGGCTGAGCTTCGCCATGATGGCGGTCCTTCCACTAATTCGGCAGGTGCCGGATGTACATGTGAGGCGGGCGTACGTCTGGCCCGCGACGGCCTCCGCGTTCAGGCAGCGGTGGCCGGGATGCGAGCCGAGTTACTCGGCACCGCCCTGCTCGTCCTGCTTGGCGCGCAGCGCGTCCACGGTGCGGACGAGCTTCGACGGCAGCGCCTGGAAGACGGAGGCAGCCTGGGACTGCTTCGCCTTGAAGGCACCGGCCAGCTTGGAGAGCAGAACCTCGCGGGACTCGAGGTCCGCAAGCTTCTTGATGTCGTCGGCGGACAGCGCCTTGCCTTCAAGGACACCGCCCTTGATGACGAGATTCGGGTTGTCCTTGGCGAAGTCACGAAGACCCTTCGCCGACTCCACCGGGTCGCCGGTGATGAAGGCGACAGCCGTCGGACCAGCGAACTGGTCGTCCAGCGTCGTGATCCCGGCCTCGTTGGCCGCAATCTTGGTCAGCGTGTTCTTCACCACGGCGTACTGGGCGTTCTCACCGAGCGAACGGCGCAGCTGCTTGAGCTGAGCCACGGTGAGACCGCGGTACTCGGTCAGCACGGCGGCGTTGGAGCTGCGGAACTTGTCCGTCAGCTCGGCAACCGCGGCAGCCTTGTCGGGCCTCGCCATAGAGCCTCGGCCTCCTTCCGGGTGATTCGGACCGCGCGGACCCGAAGGAGGACTGGGGAAAACGAAACGCCCCGGCGCAGGCGCACGGGGCGTAGCTCGACCAGACGGATTCCGTACGGGCGGAACCGGTCCGGGAGCACTTCCACTGTCACCTACGCGGGTCGTCCGCAGTTCAGCGGATCCTTCGGCCACCGCGCCCTCGTACGAGCACGCGGCAACGACCAGCGGTCTTTGGCTTCTGCAGAAGAGTACGGGACCGGATCGCTGTCAAGCAAATCCGGTCGTACGACGGTGCTCGGCTCCGGGGCTGGTCAGCTCTCCCCGAGTTCCTTCATCATCTCGGCGAGGTCGAGCGTCTCCTTGGCGGGCGGGGCCTGGACGGTCACCGGCTCGTTGTAGTCGAGGAACGTCACCGTCATGTCGAGCCTGCCCTTGTCGGCGTCGCCCTGCATACGGAACTGCTTGGTGTGGTCGTCGCCGTCGACCCACATGTCCATGGTCAGCTCGTCGACGCCCATGTCCTCGTACTGCTCGAGGCTCTTCTCGCGCAGCTCGCGGGTCTTCTTGTCCTCGTCCTTGAGGCTGTCCCGCATCTCGTCGAGGGTGATCGTGCCCTTGTAGTGGGTGGTCTCCACGCCGTCGACCGTCTCGGTGCCGACCTCCTCGACGTCGTCGGAGCCGGTGAGGAAGGCGGACTCGGCAGCCGGGTTCCTGTCGGCCTGGTCGAGGCCGCTCGCCCCGGCGCCGAAGCCCTGCTCGGCGCCGCCCAGCTCAGAGGCGTCGATCTTCATCCAGCTCTTGCCGTCCATCTCCTCGGCCATCGACTCGCCGCCGAGGTACAGCGCCTTGCCGACCAGCCGCATCTCCACCGGGCCGGTCATCTCCGGATCGTCGGGCATGGTGATCTTCATGCTCATGGCCTGCGGCTTCATGCTCATCGCCGCCTCGGCCTCGACCCGGCCGTCGCCGGGGACCTCGCCCTTCATCCGGTAGCGGAGGGAGGTGATGTCCTCCGTCTTCTCCGCCGCCCTGGCGACAGCCGCGGCGGGCGTCATGGCCGGCGCCTGCTCGGTACCGCAGCCGACCGCACCGCCGAGGACCAGTGCCGCGAGCCCGGCTCCCGCCACCCCGCCCCGCGTACGTACAGAAAGACCCATCGATTCCCCCCAAGGAACACATGGCCGATTCACAACAGGGCTGGAGCCTATCCCAGGGGCCTCGGAGGGTTCCCCGAATTCCCTGGGCCACAGGAGGGCTCACCCGGGCTTCAACAGGTCCTTGACGTCCTGGGTGTCGGCGGCCGGGGGTTCCTCGGCGATGGCCGCGGCGCCGTAGTCGCTGTAGTAGGCGGTCTGGGTGAGCTCGCCGCTCGTCGTGCGGCCCTTCTCGACCTTCTTGACCAGCAGGTCCCGGTCGTTGACCCATATGTCGACGGTCTGCGTGGTGACACCGGCGTCGCCGACGTCGACCGTGCCGGAGTAGTGCGTGGTGCGCTCGCCACGTATCCGTTCCTCGCCGACCCTGCGCACGTCGTCCGATTCCAGCAGGAGCCGTACCGATTCGTCGGGGGTGCTCTGCCGCAGCTGCTTCTCGAGGTACGCGCCGGAGCTGCCGGCCAGCTGCTCCAGGTCGTCGTACGCGTACTTCAGCCAGTGCCTGCCGCCCGCCTGCGCGGCGAACTCGTCACCCATGCGGGCGTAGTAGGCGTCGGGCAGATAGCGGGCCTCCATCGACGTGCTGCCGAGGCGGCGCATCGTGTCGGCCATCGTGCCGCCGGTGTAGGTGATCGTCAGGGTGCCGGTGAGGTCGTCGCCCCAGCCGAGGACACCGTCGGCGGTCATGGACATCATCGTGCCCATGGTCGTGGTGGACTCGACGCGGGCGGAGCCGACCCGGTCGGTGGACCGCTCGGCGGAGCGCAGCTCGGCCGTCGGGCGGGCCTGGGCGGCGCCGGTCGCGCTGTCGCGGGTCGGGCTGTCGTCCGGGCGGGCGGCCGGAGGGGTCCGTGGAGGTGCAGGCAGCCAAGCCGGTCAGCGCGGTCGCCGCTGCGATCGCGAGAGCCACGCGGCGCACGCCGGTGCGCAGGCTGGTGCTCGTCATTCGTCCCCCCTGTGCGAGATGCGAGTCCCGTGCAAGAACGCTAACCCAGGGCACTGACAGTCGTACCCGGCAGCGGAAAGGGAACGGGCCCCGCACCTCGGAAGGTACGGGGCCCGTGACCGGTTGGGGTGAGCCTGAGGGGGCTCAGACCGCAGCCGGGTCCTCCTCGACGAGAAGGTTGCGGGTGCGGTTCGGGTCGACCGGGATGCCGGGGCCCATCGTGGTGGTGATGGCGGCCTTCTTGATGTAGCGACCCTTGGCGGCGGACGGCTTCAGACGGAGGATCTCCTCCAGCGCGGCGCCGTAGTTCTCCACCAGCTTGGTGTCGTCGAACGACGCCTTGCCGATGATGAAGTGCAGGTTCGAGTGCTTGTCGACGCGGAACTCGATCTTGCCGCCCTTGATCTCGGTGACGGCCTTGGCCACGTCGGGGGTGACGGTGCCGGTCTTCGGGTTCGGCATCAGACCACGCGGGCCGAGGACGCGGCCGAGGCGGCCGACCTTGCCCATGAGGTCCGGGGTGGCGACGACGGCGTCGAAGTCCAGACGGCCCTTCGACACCTCGTCGATCAGCTCGTCGGCGCCGACGATGTCGGCGCCCGCGGCACGAGCGGCCTCGGCACGGTCACCGGTCGCGAAGACCAGGACCCGGGCGGTCTTACCGGTGCCGTGCGGGAGGTTCACGGTGCCACGGACCATCTGGTCGGCCTTGCGCGGGTCGACACCCAGACGGAAGGCGACCTCGACGGTGCCGTCGAACTTGGTCGTGGAGGTCTCCTTGGCGAGACGGACGGCCTCGAGCGGGGCGTACAGCTTTTCCCGGTCGACCTTGGCGTCCGCAGCGCGGAGAGACTTGCTGCGCTTGCTCACTACTGCTCCTGGGGGTTCTTAGGAGTCGTGGTCCGGGCCGAGCAGGCCCTGCCACTTCTGCTTCGGGGAGGTTGGGGCTCAGCCCTCGACCGTGACGCCCATGGAACGGGCGGTGCCGGCGATGATCTTCTCGGCGGCGTCCAGGTCGTTGGCGTTGAGGTCGGGCATCTTGGTGGTGGCGATCTCGCGGACCTGGTCGCGGGTGATCTTCGCGACCTTGGTCTTGTGCGGCTCGCCGGAGCCCTTCTCCACACCCGCGGCCTTGAGGATCATCTTGGCGGCCGGCGGGGTCTTGGTCACGAAGGTGAAGGAACGGTCCTCGTAGACCGTGATCTCCACCGGGATGACCCAGCCACGCTGCGACTCGGTCGCGGCGTTGTAGGCCTTGCAGAACTCCATGATGTTGACGCCGTGCTGACCCAGCGCGGGGCCGACCGGCGGAGCCGGGTTGGCGGCACCGGCCTGGATCTGGAGCTTGATGAGCCCCGTGACCTTCTTCTTCTTGGGAGGCATGCTCTCTCCGGGTCCTTAGTGAGAGTTTTTCAGCCGTCCGGTCCGGATCATCCGGATGGAGGCATACCGCACAACGATAACGGGTCGGTGTGCAGGTTCTGAAATCGATCAGGTCACACGGGGTTCGGCGGCCCTCGCGCGACGCAGTTTGACCGTCCAGGCGACGGCGC
The DNA here is from genome assembly GCF_004187715.1 of Streptomyces sp. F001. GTDB lineage: Bacteria > Actinomycetota > Actinomycetes > Streptomycetales > Streptomycetaceae > Streptomyces > Streptomyces flavusporus. The sequence goes on from NZ_QZWF01000004.1 coordinate 211,387, forward strand.
CGGACAGCGAGGTCAACGCCAGGAGGCCGGTGAAGCCGGCCTGGTAGCGAGTCCCGCGGACACTCACCTGGCGGGCGAGCGCGACACGCTGCGGATCGTCGGCACGGTAGACGATGTCCACGCGCTCGCCGTCGAGCCAGCGCTTGGCACTCGTACCGACCGGCAGCGAGGCCACGACCCGCTCCCCGCCCGCCTGGAACTCCACCCCGCAGTTGCCCAGCCTGCACGAGCCCGAACCGGTGCGAAGCGTGCCGACGCCCTGCGTCCCGTTCGCCGCCAGGTCGGCGACCAGTCGGCTCATGGGAAGCATCACGAACACGGTCACCGCACCGAAGACCAGCGCGAACAGCAGACACACAACCCGGAACGCACGGGCCTGGGTGGGGGTGGTAGGCCGCATGGGTTCCGGGTTGCCCGCCGGCCATTCCGCGCCGGGCGGTATGGCCGGCACAGAGGTCAGTTCTTCTGGATCTGGTCGAAGGAGAGCTCGACCGGGGTCTCCCGGCCGAAGATCTCCACCAGGCCCTTGACCTTCTTGGAGTCGGCGTTGATCTCGTTGATCGTGGCCTGGAGCGTGGCGAACGGGCCGTCGGTGACGGTGACCGAGTCGCCGACCTCGAAGTCCAGCACCTGGACCTCGACCTTGCGCTGCGGCGCCGGCTTGCCCTCGGCCTCGGCGGCCTCGCGGGCGGCCTTCTCCTCCGCCTCCGGGGCGAGCATCTTGACGATCTCGTCCAGGGTCAGCGGGTACGGGTCGTAGGCGTTGCCGACGAAGCCGGTGACGCCCGGCGTGTTGCGGACGACGCCCCAGGACTCGTTCGTCAGGTCCATGCGCACCAGGACGTACCCGGGGAGCTTGTTCTGGCGGATGGTCTTGCGGTCGCCGTTCTTGATCTGGACGACCTCTTCCTGCGGCACCTCGGCCTGGAAGATGTAGTCCTCGACGTTCAGCGAGACGGCGCGCTGCTCCAGGTTGGTCTTCACGCGGTTCTCGTAGCCGGCGTAGGTGTGGATGACGTACCACTCGCCGGGCAGGGTGCGCAGTTCCTCGCGGAGCTTCTCCACGGGGTCGAGCTCGGACTCGGGCTCCCCCTCGCCCTCCTCGGAGGGCTCCTCCTCGACGTGCACGGCGGCTTCCTCCGCGGGCTCGTCCGCGGCGGCCTCGGCAACCTCAGCCTCATCCAGGTCCTCGTCCGCACCCTCGACGATGTCGAGCTCGTCTTCCACGGACTCGACCGGCTCGATGGCGTCGTTCACGTTCGGGTCAGACACGGTGGCTGCTTCTTCCTGGATACATGGGGGTGGAACGCGCGAAAGGGGCGCCGGTGACGGCGCCCTTCGCTCTTGGCTCAGCCGAAGACGTACTTGGCGGCGTGGTCGAGCCCATAGTCAATCACGGTCACCAGGCCGATCATGATGACGACGAAGATGATCACGACGGTCGTGTACGTCGTCAGCTGGTTGCGCGAGGGCCAGACGACCTTGCGAAGCTCCGCGACGATCTGCCGGTAGAAGAGGGCAAGGCGCTTCAGCGGGCCCTTCTTGGCGCGCTTGCCGCCCTTGCGGGTCTTCTTGGACTCCGGCGCCTCGTCCTGAGCATCAGGCGTGTCGAGGGAGCCCACGGCGTCCGTCATTCGTCCTCACCTGATCCCGGGTCGTGGCCGTGCCGCGCCCGGTCTGAGCCGCACGGCGGTGCATTGCTGTACGTACCTGCGCACACATCCTGGCGGTGTGTGTAGCAGGGCCGGAGGGACTTGAACCCCCAACCGCTGGTTTTGGAGACCAGTGCTCTACCAATTGAGCTACGACCCTTTGTCTGCCCACCAACGTACCGCATATGACCGGGTGCTCGGTGTGCACCTGGTGTGTGCGGGCTGCTGTGGGCCAACGAGGTGAGAGTGTACGTGGTCCTGAGCCGGTCGTCGAACAGAAAGTGCCCGTAGGGGGCTTGGCGGATGGAAGACGGGTGGCAGAAGGGTGGTGGACGGCCGGAAGATCTCCGGCGGGGTCGGCCGGAGATCGCTGGTGGATCCTCCAAGGTCAGGCGCCCCGGCCCGGCCCGGTTCCAGAAGATCGCCCAGGCCATCCCACCTGTCCGCACTGTTGTTCACGTGTTGACCTCCTGTCGTTCAGTCCGTGAAACCCGTGTGCCGGGCCCGTTTCCGGTCTGGAACGATGAGGTCCATGAGCGCTGCAACCCCTCCCACCGAGCGCCGGGTCTCCGCCCGCATCGGCGCGATCTCCGAGTCCGCCACCCTCGCCGTGGACGCCAAGGCCAAGGCCCTGAAGGCCGCCGGGCGTCCGGTGATCGGCTTCGGCGCCGGCGAGCCCGACTTCCCCACCCCGGACTACATCGTCGAGGCCGCGATCGAGGCCTGCAAGAACCCCAAGTACCACCGCTACACACCGGCCGGCGGCCTGCCCGAGCTGAAGGCCGCGATCGCCGTGAAGACGCTGCGCGACTCGGACTACGAGGTCGACGCCTCGCAGATCCTCGTCACCAACGGCGGCAAGCAGGCCATCTACGAGGCGTTCGCCGCGATCCTCGACCCGGGTGACGAGGTCATCGTCCCGGCGCCGTACTGGACGACGTACCCGGAGTCGATCCGGCTGGCCGGCGGTGTCCCGGTCGAGGTCGTCGCCGACGAGACGACCGGCTACCGCGTCAGCGTGGAGCAGCTGGAGGCGGCCCGCACCGAGAAGACCAAGGTCGTGCTGTTCGTCTCCCCGTCGAACCCGACGGGCGCCGTGTACAGCGAGGCCGAGACCGAGGCGATCGGCCGCTGGGCCGTCGAGCACGGGCTGTGGGTGCTGACCGACGAGATCTACGAGCACCTGGTCTACGGCGACGCGACCTCGGCGTCGCTGCCGGCGGTCCTGCCGGAGCTGCGCGACAAGTGCATCGTGGTCAACGGCGTCGCGAAGACGTACGCGATGACGGGCTGGCGCGTGGGCTGGATCATCGGCCCGAAGGACGTGGTCAAGGCCGCGACGAACCTCCAGTCGCACGCCACGTCGAACGTCTCGAACGTGGCGCAGGTGGCCGCGCTGGCCGCCGTCTCCGGCGATCTGGACGCCGTGGCGAAGATGCGCGAGGCCTTCGACCGGCGCCGCAGGACCATCGTGCGGATGCTGAACGAGATCGACGGCGTGGTGTGCCCGGAGCCCGAGGGCGCCTTCTACGCCTACCCGTCGGTGAAGGCGCTGCTCGGCAAGGAGATCCGCGGCAAGCGTCCGCAGGACACGGTCGAGCTGGCCGCGCTGATCCTGGAGGAGGCCGAGGTCGCGGTGGTGCCGGGCGAGGCCTTCGGCACGCCGGGCTATCTGCGACTGTCGTACGCCCTGGGTGACGAGGACCTCGTCGAGGGCGTGAGCCGGATCCAGAAGCTGCTGGCAGAGGCGCGCGACTGACGTTTCCGGGCTTCACGCGTGTGTGGCGGGCCGTTTCCCTGTGGGGAGGCGGCCCGTTTCTTCGTGCGAGCAAGACCACTCGAGGGGAAAGCGCTACCGGGACGGCAGGGCCGTACGGCAGGATCCTGGGATGGAACGTGTACGTGATGTCTCCGCCCTCCCGAAGGCCCATCTGCACCTGCACTTCACCGGGTCGATGCGATCCGCCACTCTGCTGGAACTCGCCGACAAGCACGGGGTGCGACTGCCCGACGTGCTGACCGAGGCCCTGGTCAGCGGGGAGCCACCGAAGCTGCGGGCGACGGACGAGCGGGGCTGGTTCCGCTTCCAGCGGTTGTACGACGCGGCCCGCTCGTGCCTCAGGGAGCCGGAGGACATCCAGCGGCTGGTGCGGGAGGCGGCTCAGGAGGATCTGAAGGACGGCTCGGGTTGGCTGGAGATCCAGGTGGATCCGACGTCGTACGCCCCCCGTCTGGGTGGTCTTATCCCCGCGCTGGAGATCATCCTGGACGCGGTGGACACGGCGGTGCGGGAGACCGGGCTCGGCATGCGGGTCCTGGTGGCCGCGAACCGTATGAAGCACCCGCTGGACGCCCGCACGCTGGCCCGGCTGGCGGTCCGCTATGCCGACCGGGGCGTGGTCGGCTTCGGCCTCTCGAACGACGAACGGCGGGGCATGGCACGCGACTTCGACCGGGCCTTCGCCATCGCCCGGGACGGCGGTCTGCTCTCGGCTCCGCACGGTGGCGAACTGACGGGCCCGGCCTCGGTTCGCGACTGCCTGGACGACCTGCACGCCAACCGGGTGGGTCACGGCGTGCGGGCGGCCGAGGATCCACGGCTCCTGAAGCGTCTGGCCGACCGGGGCGTCACCTGTGAGGTGTGTCCGGCGTCGAACGTGGCGCTCGGCGTGTACGACAAGCCGGAGGACGTCCCGCTGCGCACCCTTTTCGAGGCGGGCGTGCCCATGGCGCTGGGCGCCGACGATCCCCTGCTCTTCGGCTCCCGTCTGGCGGCGCAGTACGAGCTCGCCCGGGAGCATCACGGCTTCACCGACGCGGAGCTGGCGGAACTGGCACGCCAGTCGGTACGGGCTTCGGCGGCACCGGAGGACGTGCAGGCGAAGCTGCTGGCGGGCGTGGACGACTGGCTGACCGCCTGAGCTTGTTCCGCAGGCGCCGGCGGGCCGGCGCTCAGCCCGCGATCCCGTACTGAACCGGCCTGGACGAAACGCCTCCAGAGGCCTCTAGAGGCTGACGCCGACCGTCACCGGTTCGTTGACCAGCGTGATTCCGAACGCCTCATGGACTCCGGCGACGACCTCGCGGGCCAGCGCCAGCAGATCCTCCGTGGTCGCGTCGCCGCGGTTGGTGAGGGCGAGGGTGTGCTTGGTGGAGATACGGGCCGGGCCCGTGCCGTAGCCCTTGGTGAAGCCCGCCTTGTCGATCAGCCAGGCCGCGGAGGTCTTGGTGTGCCCCTCCCCCGCCGGGTAAGCGGGCGGCTCGACGCCGTCGCCGAGCCGCTCCCGGACGCGCGCGTGGAACGCGGCGAACCCCGCGTCGGTCAGGATCGGGTTGGTGAAGAAGGAGCCGGCCGACCAGGTGTCGTGGTCCTCGGGGTCCAGGACCATGCCCTTTCCGGCGCGCAGCTTCAGCACGGCCTCGCGGGCGTCGCCGAGCGGGACGCGGTCACCGGGCTCGACACCCAGGGCGCGTGCGGTCTCGGCGTACTTCAGCGGCGCCGACAGCCCGCCCGCGTCCTCCAGTTCGAAGCGGACGCGCAGGACGACGTACCGCTCGGGGTCGGCCTTGAAGCGGCTGTGCCGGTAGGAGAAGGCGCACTCGGCGTTGGCCAGGGCGACCGTCTCGCCCGCCTGGCGGTCGTAGGCGATGACCTCGGTGATCGTCGAGGAGACCTCCTGGCCGTACGCCCCGACGTTCTGGATCGGCGTCGCGCCTGCCGAGCCGGGGATGCCGGCCAGGCACTCGATGCCCGCGAGTCCGGCCTCGACCGTGCGGGTGACGGCGTCGGTCCACACCTCGCCGGCGGCGAGCTCCAGCCGCGTGCCGGTGAGTTCGAAGCCGCGCGTGGCGATGCGCAGGGCGGTGCCGTCGAACCCCTTGTCCGAGATGACCAGGTTCGAACCGCCGCCGATGAGCAGCAGCGGCGTACCGGCGGAGTCGGCCTCGCGGACGGCGTCGATCACTTCGGCGTCCGTCGTCGCGGTGACCAGCCGGGTCGCGGGGCCGCCCAGCCGGAGGGTGGTCAGCGGGGCGAGAGGGGCGTCGTGGAGTTCCTGCACGCGCTCAAGACTACGAGACGGCACTGACAGCCCGGCGCCCCTGCCTCTCGCCTCGCCGCCCCGCTCAGGCCAGCCGTACGACCGCCCGCGACATCCCGAGCACCTTCTGCCCGTCACTGGTGGCCGTCAGGTCCACCCGTACGGTGCTGCCGTCGAGCTTGGCCGCGACCTTGCCGGAGACCTCGATCACGGCCCCCTTGTCGTCGTTCGGGACGACGACGGGCTTGGTGAAGCGGACACCGTACTCGACGACCGCTCCCGGATCACCGGTCCAGTCGGTGACCACGCGGATCGCCTCGGCCATGGTGAACATGCCGTGCGCGATGACGTCCGGCAGTCCGACCTCCTTGGCGAACTTCTCGTTCCAGTGGATCGGGTTGAAGTCCCCGGAGGCCCCCGCGTACTGGACGAGGGTGGCGCGCGTCACGGGGAAGCTCTGCGCGGGCAGTTCGGTGCCGACCTCAACGTCGGCGTACGCGATCTTGGCGGTCATCTGCTCACGCCTCCTCGGCCGCGCGGGCCACCAGCTTGGTCCAGGCGGTGACGACGTGCTCGCCGGCCTCGTCGTGCACCTCGCCGCGGATCTCCAGGACGTCGTTCCCCGCGAGGGACTTGATCGACTCGATGGTCGAGGTGACCGTCAGCCGGTCACCGGCCTGCACCGGACGGCTGTAGGCGAACTTCTGGTCGCCGTGCACGACCCGGCTGTAGTCCAGGCCGAGCTGCGGGTCGGCGACGACCTGGCCCGCGGCCTTGAAGCTGATCGCGAACACAAAGGTCGGCGGGGCGATCACATCGGGGTAACCGAGGGCCTTGGCGGCCTCCGGGTCCGTGTAGGCCGGGTTGGCGTCACCCACCGCCTCCGCGAACTCACGGATCTTCTCCCGGCCCACCTCATAGGGGTCGGTGGGCGGGTAGGTCCGCCCCACGAAGGACTGGTCGAGCGCCATGGCTCGGCACCTCCTGGTGTCTGCTGTGGTTGACCGGTGGACGACGGCCTTCTTACGGCGTCCGCTTGCGGGCACCGTGCCCGGTCAACCGTATAAAAGGGGGCTGTGCCCGATTGCGCTCGACGCCACGCTGGCCGAAAGGGTGACCGAAAAGCCGCGAGGCCACCCCCTCGAACTGCGGGGTGGCCTCGTGACAGAGATCTGAAAGATCTGAATCTTCGAGATGTACGAGCCTGGTCAGCGCGTCTCGCGGTGCGCCGTGTGCGCGTTGCAGCGCGGGCAGTGCTTCTTCATCTCGAGACGGTCCGGGTTGTTACGCCGGTTCTTCTTGGTGATGTAGTTCCGCTCCTTGCACTCCACGCAGGCCAGCGTGATCTTCGGGCGGACGTCGGTGGCAGCCACGTGAGTGCTCCTTGACGAACGGGTAGGTTAGTTCAACGCAAGAAAGAGTAGCCGATCGAAGGACCGACCCCGCAATCGGCTACTGTCAGTAGCGGTGACCGGACTTGAACCGGTGACACAGCGATTATGAGCCGCTTGCTCTACCGACTGAGCTACACCGCTGTGATGTGATCAGGCCCCGTCTTGCGACGGGAACCCCTCACACCAGAGCCCCAAAACGGAATCGAACCGTTGACCTTCTCCTTACCATGGAGACGCTCTGCCGACTGAGCTATTGGGGCGAGCGATGAAGACATTACACGCTCGGCCGCCGTTCACCCAAATCCGTTTCCCGGCCCCAGCCCCGCCCCGAAAACGGATCTCTCAGCAACCCCGTGAGCCCTCTCCCGCGCTGCTCAGGTTCGGCGGGCCACACCGGTACGACTTTTACGCTCCTCCCCGCCGGGGACCGACCGCCGTCCTAGGCTCGACTCACTCTGCGTGATCTTGGCCGCATACGCACCCCGTGCCGCACATCACGAACCCCGACCCCCCGAGCCCCCGAGCCCCCGAGCCCCTGGAACGCGATGCCCGACAGCCAACCGCAGCCGCCCGACCCCTCGTCGTCCCCGTCGGACTCCCCGGGGCAGCACGCCGCGGCCTCCCTGCTGCTGTGCGGGGCGCGGCTCACCGACGGCCGGACCGTGGACGTCCGGGTGGGCGGCGGGCGGATCGAGGCGGTCGGTACGGCCGGCAGCCTGGGCAGTACCCGCGGCCGCTGTGCGCGCGTGGACCTCGGCGGGTATCTCCTTCTGCCGGCCCCGGCCGAACCCCACGCTCACGCGGACACCGCGCTGTCCGCCGACGGCAGTCCGGTCTCGTACGAACCCGAGGACATCCAGCGCCGGGCCACGGAGGCCGCCCTGCTGCAACTCGGGCACGGGGCGACCGCACTGCGGGCCCATGTGCGCGTGGGCGACGTTCAGGGGCTCGGCGCGCTGACCGCCGTCCTTCAGGCACGTCGCTCACTGCGCGGGCTCGCCGCGCTGGCGGCGGTCGCGGTGCCGCGGGTGCTGACCGGGGTGGCCGGGGCCGACGGGCTCGCCGTGATGCAGGACGCGATGAAGATGGGGGCCTCTGTGGTGGGGGGTTGTCCTGATCTCGATCCCGATCCGACGGGCTACGTCGAGACGGTCCTGGAGCTCGCCTCCGAACACGGCTGCCCTGTGGACCTGCACACCGACGCCACCGACCCGGCGCGCCTCGCCCGCCTCGCCGCGATGGCCGGCGGGCTGCGCCCGGGCGTGACGATCGGCCCGTGCGGCGGCCTCGGCCGGCTGTCCGCCGACGTGGCCGCGCGCACCGCCGACCAGTTGGCGGCGGCCGGAGTGACCGTCGTGTGCCTGCCGCAGGGCGGCTGCGGCAGCGTCGACCGACGCGACACGGCGCCCGTACGACTGCTGCGCGCCGCCGGCGTTCGTGTCGCCGCCGGCAGCGGCGCCCTGCGGGACGTGTCCAACCCGGTGGGCAGAGGCGACCCACTGGAGGCCGCCTACCTGCTGGCCTCCCGCTACGGGCTGCGCCCCGAGGACGCCTACGACGCGGTGAGCGCCTCGGCCCGAGCCGTCCTGGGCCTGCCCGAGGTGCGCGTGGAGGCGGGCTTTCCGGCCGAACTGCTGGCGGTGCGAGGGGATCAGCTCGCGGGTGCGCTGTCGCTGGCGTACAGCCGGATCGTGGTGCACCGGGGGCGCGTGGTGGCGCGGACGAGCTCCGTACGGGAGTACTGCAACTGGGAGGCCGGGGCGGCTGCGGCGGAGCTGGGGTTGCCTCGGCAGGGGCGGAAGGAGTTGTCGTGAGGGGTGAGGGGGCAGGGCGAGGTGTGAGCGGGGCGGGCGCGGGGCGCGTCGGTGGTGCAGGAGCGCGTTCGGGGGCGCATATACACGGGGGCGTATGCGCCCTGGCGCACGCGCCCGCGCATGCGCTTCCGGAGGGCGCGCCGTGGGGTGGAGCTCGGGTCGTGGGGCGCATGCGGCCGTCCGGGCGTACGGTCGGAAACATGCGCATTGTCATCGCTGGCGGTCATGGTCAGATCGCGTTGCGGCTGGAGCGGCTGCTCACCGCGCGCGGTTACGAGGTGGCGGGCATCATCCGCCGCTCGGAACAGGGCGACGATCTGCGGGAGGCGGGTGCCGAACCCGTCCTGCTGGACCTGGAGTCGGCCACGGTCGAGGAGGTCGCGGCGCACCTTCAGGGCGCGGACGCAGCCGTGTTCGCGGCCGGCGCCGGCCCGGGGAGCGGGGCGGCACGCAAGGACACCGTGGACAAGGGTGCGGCGATCCTGTTCGCGGACGCCGCGGTCCGGGCGGGCGTACGGCGCTTCCTGGTCGTGTCGTCCATCGGCGCGGACGCGAAGCACGAGGGCAACGAGGTCTTCGACGTCTACCTGCGCGCCAAGGGCGAGGCGGACAAGTACATCCGCGGTCTGGACGCCCTGGACTCGACGATCCTGCGCCCCGGTTCGCTGACGGACGACGCCGGCACCGGCCTCGTACGCCTGGAGGCCCACACGGGCCGCGGTGCGGTCCCACGTGACGACGTGGCCGCGGTACTGGCCGAACTGCTGGAGACCCCGGCGACGGCCGGCCTGACCCTGGAACTGGTCAGCGGGTCCGCTCCGGTGTCGGTGTCGGTGAAGTCGGTGGCCGGCAACTGAGGATCCGGAGCAGAAGACGAACTGGGACCCTGCTGCAACGAGAAAACCCCCTCCGCACCGCGTTTCCGCAGGTGGGGAGAGGGTCTTCCTCAGTGTGGCGGCGCCAGGATTCGAACCTGGGAAGGCTGAGCCGGCAGATTTACAGTCTGCTCCCTTTGGCCGCTCGGGCACACCGCCGGGTTTGCCGCCATTCGAACCCGCTTTCGGCGGAGCTCGCTGGCAACGACGTAAACAATACCCGATAGGCAGGGGTGCTTCGCACCCGACTATTCGGCGCTCGCGGGACGATGGGGTGGCTAGGCTTGTCCGGATGCGGCCCGGGGCCGAGCCGGGCTCGGCTGTCGCCCTGCGTATGCCGCCCCGCACCGATACGCACCCGGATACAAGGAGCCACAGCACATGGCCGACTCCAGTTTCGACATCGTCTCGAAGGTCGAGCGGCAGGAGGTCGACAACGCCCTCAACCAGGCCGCCAAGGAGATCTCGCAGCGCTACGACTTCAAGGGCGTGGGTGCCTCGATCTCGTGGTCCGGCGACAAGATCCTGATGGAGGCGAACTCCGAGGACCGCGTGAAGGCCGTCCTCGACGTCTTCCAGTCCAAGCTGATCAAGCGCGGTATCTCGCTGAAGGCTCTGGACGCGGGCGAGCCCCAGCTCTCCGGCAAGGAGTACAAGATCTTCGCGTCGATCCAGGAGGGCATCTCCCAGGAGAACGCGAAGAAGGTGGCGAAGATCATCCGCGACGAGGGCCCCAAGGGCGTCAAGGCCCAGGTACAGGGTGAAGAGCTGCGGGTCAGCTCCAAGAGCCGGGACGACCTGCAGGCTGTGATCGCCCTTCTGAAGGGACAGGACTTCGACTTCGCGTTGCAGTTCGTGAACTACCGCTAGCCGGTCGCCGTCCGGCCGCGCGTGCGCGCAGCGCGCAGGGGTGGGCATCTGATGCCCACCCCTGCGCGCTGCGCGCACGCGTGTTCCTGATCTGTTGTCGGCCAGGACGGGCTGTGTGCACGGGGCGGTTGCACTGGTCAGTAGGGTGCGGCACATGACACAGCCTGGTTCGGAACTGCGGCGCACCCTCGGCGTGGGCGACGCCGTGATCATCGGCTTGGGCTCCATGGTCGGGGCCGGGATCTTCGCTGCTCTGGGACCCGCAGCCGAAGCGGCTGGTTCCGGACTGCTGGTCGGGCTCGCCGTCGCCGCGGTGGTCGCGTACTGCAACGCCATGTCGTCCGCGCGGCTGGCGGCTCGGTACCCGGCCTCGGGTGGAACGTATGTGTACGGTCGCGAGCGGCTCGGGGAGTTCTGGGGGTATCTCGCGGGCTGGTCGTTCGTGGTCGGGAAGACGGCGTCCTGCGCGGCGATGGCGCTCACTGTGGGCACGTACGTCTGGCCGGAGCAGGCGCACGCGGTGGCGGTCGCGGCCGTGGTGGCGCTGACCGCGGTGAACTACGGCGGTGTCCAGAAGTCGGCCTGGCTGACGCGGTCGATCGTGGCCGTGGTCCTGGCTGTCCTCGCTTTCGTGGTGGTGGTGTGTCTGGGCTCCGAGGCGTCGGACACGGGACGCCTCGACATCGGCGTCTCGGGTGGCGCGGGGGGCGTGCTGCAGGCGGCTGGTCTGCTCTTCTTCGCGTTCGCCGGGTACGCGCGTATCGCGACCCTCGGTGAGGAGGTACGGGATCCCGCGCGCACGATTCCCCGCGCGATTCCGCTGGCCCTCGGTATCGCGCTGGCGGTCTACACCTGCGTGGCGGTGGCCGTCCTTTCCGTGCTCGGGTCGGAGGGTCTGGGGCAGGCGGGCGCGCCGCTGGCCGACGCGGTGCGGTCAGCCGGCGTGCCGGGGTTGGTGCCTGTGGTGCGGGTGGGTGCCGCGGTGGCCGCGCTGGGCTCGCTGCTCGCCCTGATCCTCGGCGTCTCCCGGACCACGCTGGCCATGGCGAGGGACCGGCATCTGCCGGGCGCGCTGTCCGCCGTGCATCCGCGTTTCCAGGTGCCGCACCGGGCGGAGTTGGCCGTGGGCGTGGTGGTTGCCGCCCTGGCCGCCACGGTGGATGTGCGGGGCGCCATCGGTTTCTCCTCCTTCGGTGTGCTGGCCTACTACGCGGTGGCCAATGCCTCGGCCTGGACGCTCGACACGGCTCCCGCGAGGCGCGTGGTGCCTGTGGTGGGGTTGCTCGGCTGTGTCGTGCTGGCGTTCTCACTGCCGGGGACCTCGGTGGTGGCCGGCGCGGGTGTGCTGGCGGTGGGTGCGGTCGCGTATGGCGTACGGCGCCGGATGGCTGCGTGGTAGGGGCGCCTCGGCGTCGGATCGCCCTCCCTGTCAGGACGAACTGCGAGATCGTCCCGAAACGTTCCCGATCGCGCTACAAGGATGCTGTGGCCCTGCCTGAACGGCGTGACCGGCTGATACTTGTCTCGGCAGGCAGTTCCGGCAGCGACCTGGAAGGTGCCGATCATGAAGTTGTTCAACCTGCTGTTGAACATCCTGTGGCTGATCTTCTGCGGGATCTGGATGGCGATCGCCTATACCGTCGCCGCCCTGGTGTGCTTCATCCTGATCGTCACCATCCCGTTCGGCATTGCGTCGCTGCGTATCGCGGGCTTCGTGCTGTGGCCGTTCGGCAGGACGACCGTGGAGCGGCGGGATGCGGGGGCGCCGTCGTTCGTCGGGAACGTGATCTGGGTGATCTTTGCGGGCTGGTGGCTGGCCCTGGGGCACCTGATCACCAGCATCCCGCTGTTCCTGTCGATCATCGGGATCCCGTTCGGGTGGGCCAATCTGAAGCTGATCCCGGTCTCGCTCATGCCGTTGGGTCGTGAGGTCGTTCCGACGGACCAGCAGTTCGGCGGTCGCTGACCTCCGCCGGTCAGCCCATGCCGGTCGGGGCCGTCCTCACGGGCGGCGGCCTGCCATCTGCTCGAGCCGGGCGATGCGCTCCGCCATGGGCGGGTGCGTGGAGAACATCCTGGACAGTCCCTGGCCCGGACGGAACGGGTTCGCGATCATCATGTGGCTCGCGGTCTCGATCCGGGGCTCGGGAGGCAGCGGAAGCTGCTTGGTGCCGGCCTCGAGCTTGCGCAGGGCACCGGCCAGGGCGAGCGGGTCGCCGGTCAGCTGGGCGCCGGACGCGTCGGCCTCGTATTCCCGGGAGCGGCTGATGGCCATCTGGATCAAGCCGGCCGCGAGGGGACCCAGGATCATGATCAGCAGCATGCCGAAGAGGCCGGGGCCGTCGTCGTCATCGGAGCGGCCGATCGGGATCAGCCAGGCGAAGTTGACCAGGAACATGATCACGGAGGCGAGGGCTCCGGCGACGGACGAGATGAGGATGTCGCGGTTGTAGACATGGCTCAGCTCGTGGCCGATGACACCGCGCAGTTCACGCTCGTCCAGGATGCGCAGGATGCCTTCGGTGCAGCACACGGCGGCGTGGCGCGGGTTGCGGCCGGTCGCGAAGGCGTTCGGCGCCTCCGTCGGGGAGATGTACAGGCGGGGCATCGGCTGGCGGGCCTGCGTGGAGAGGTCGCGGACCATGCGGTACAGGGCGGGCGCCTCGAACTCGCTCACCGGGCGGGCACGCATCGCGCGTAGCGCGAGCTTGTCGCTGTTCCAGTACGCGTACGCGTTCGTGCCCAGCGCGACCAGGACGGCGACGACGAGCCCGACACGCCCGAAGAAGCTGCCGATGCCGATGATGAGTGCGGACAGTCCCCCGAGGAGTACTGCGGTCCTGAGCCCGTTGTGCCGGCGGTGCACGGTACGCCCTCCAAGTGGTGCAGCAGGGGAACCCTTTGCTTGCTGATCTCTGATCCCGCTGGTCCGTGGTGACACGACCAGTGGAACCTCCCGGTTTGGACAACGCCAGGCGGGAGCCACGAGTTCCCTTGCGCGGTCGGCGGCGCGCTTGGGCCGGGTGGGTGACGGTGGCCTGTTCGGCGTACTAGAAGAGCCCGGTGTCCGTGAAGCGCAGCACCAGCTGGGGTGCGCCGGACAGGCCGATGCCCAGGGCGGCGGTCAGGGCGATCGCGGCCGTGAGGGGGGCCGGGACGAGGTGCTTGGCGGGCTCGCCCTCGGGAGCGCGGAACAGCAGGGCCGTCCACTGGAGGTAGTAGAACAGCGCGATCACCACGTTGGCGGCCATGACCACGGCCAGCCAGCCCAGGCCCGCGTCGACGGCGGCGGAGAAGACGGTGACCTTCGCGAAGAGGCCGATGATGCCCGGCGGCAGTCCCGCCAGGCACAGCAGGAAGAAGGCCAGGAGCAGCGCGGTCACGGGGTTCGAGGCGTACAGGCCCCGGTAGTCGGTGATGCGGTTGAGGGTCTTCGCACGGCCCACCAGTGCGGCCACCGCGAAGGCGCCGAGGTTCACGGCGGCGTACATGAGCGCGTAGGCGACCGTGGAGCCGATCGACTGCTCGGCGTCGTCGGAGTACGCGGCGGCGGCGATCGGCACCAGGAGGTAGCCGGCCTGGCCGACGGACGACCAGGCGAGCAGGCGAACCGCGCTGTACGCGCGCGTGCCCTGCTGACGGAGGGCGCCGACATTGCCGACGGTCATGGTGAGGGCGGCCAGCGCGGCGAGTGCCGGGCCCCAGGCGTCGGCGTACGACGGGAAGGCGATCACCGTGACCAGGATCAGGCCGGTGAAGCCGACCGCCTTGCCGACGACCGACAGATACGCCGCAACGGGGAGCGGCGCACCCACATACGTGTCGGGCACCCAGAAGTGGAAGGGCACGGCGGCCGTCTTGAACGCGAAGCCGATGAGGGTGAGGACGACGCCGGTCTGCGCGAGGGTGTCGAGCTGTCCGTCGACGTCCTGGATGCGGTCGGCGATCTGGGTGAGGTAAAGGGTGCCGGTGGAGGCGTAGACGAAGCTGATGCCCATGAGGCTGACCGCGGTCGCGGTGACCGAGGACAGGAAGAACTTCAGGGCGGCTTCGGAGGACCTCTTGTCGCCGTGGCGGATGCCGACCAGGGCGAAGGCGGGCAGGGAGGCGACCTCCAGGGCGACGATCAGGGTCGCGAGATCGCGGGAGGCGGGCAGGAGGGCGGCGCCGGCCGCCGAGGAGAGCAACAGGAACCAGAACTCCCCTTCGGGGAGTCCTCTGCGCGCGTCCTTCAGAGCGGTGACGGACAGGAGGGCCGCCAGGAGGGCACCGCCGAGGACCAGGAACTGGATGACGAGCGTGAAGCGGTCCGCCGTGTAGCTGCAGACGTCGGCGTCGCCGGTGAGGCAGAAGGTGGAGCGGTCGCCGTCCAGGAGCGGCAGCAGCATCAGTGCCGACACGGCGAGCCCTGCGACGGAGACCCGGCCGAGGAGGGCCTTCCTGGCGTCGTCGACGAACAGGTCGGCGACGAGCACACCGAGTCCGACCACGGCCGCGATGGTGGGCGGCGCGATGGCGAGCCAGTCGACGGACTGGACCATGGACTGGGCCATCGGCTGTGCCAGGGAGCTCATCGGGTGCCTCCTGCAAGGAGCTGCTGCACGGCCGGGTCGGTCAGGCCGAGGAGGGCCTTCGGCCAGAGTCCGGCGACGACGGTGAGGGCGACGAGCGGGGTCCAGGCCGCGAACTCGTAGGTCTGCACATCGGCGAGTTCGGGCGCGTCCTGCGGTACGGCGCCCATGCAGACCCGGCGGACCACGACGAGCAGGTACGCGGCCGTCAGCAGCGTGCCGAACGCGGCGATCGCCATGAAGGTCAGGAAGGCGGGGCGGCTGAGGTCGGCGGCGGGCCGGAACGCGCCGAACAGCGCCAGCATCTCGCCCCAGAATCCGGCGAGGCCCGGCAGGCCGAGTGAGGCGACCGCGCCGAAGGCGAGCAGACCGCCGAAGCGCGGGGCCTTGCCGTACAGCGCGGCGCCGGTCTGTTCGGCCAGGGCGTCGAGATCGGTGGTGCCGGTGCGGTCCTTCAGCGCGCCGACCAGGAAGAAGAGCAGGCCGGTGATGAGGCCGTGGGCGATGTTGGCGAACAGCGCGCCGTTCACGCCGGTCGGCGTCATGGTCGCGATGCCGAGCAGGACGAAGCCCATGTGGCCGACGGAGGAGTAGGCGATGAGGCGCTTCAGATCGCCCTTCGCGCCCTGTTTGGCGAGGGCCAGGCAGGCCAGGGATCCGTAGATGATGCCGACGACGGCGAAGGCGGCGAGGTAGGGCGCGAACGTGCGGAAGCCGTCCGGCGCGACCGGCAGCAGAATTCGGACGAACCCGTACGTGCCCATCTTCAGCAGGACGCCGGCCAGCAGGACCGAGCCGACGGTCGGCGCGGCGGTGTGAGCGTCGGGCAGCCAGCTGTGCAACGGCCACATAGGCGTCTTGACCGCGAGCCCGATTCCGATCGCCAGAACGGCAATGACCTGCACGGATGTGGTCAGCGACCGACCGTTGTCAGTGGCGAGTGCCACCATGTCGAATGTGCCCGCCGTGATTCCGATCAGGAGCAGGCCGAGCAGCATGACCACGGAACCGAGCAGCGTGAAGAGGATGAACTTCCAGGCGGCCTGGGTCCGCCCCTCGCCGCCCCAGCGGGCGATGAGGAAGTACATCGGAATCAGCACGATCTCGAAGGCGAGGAAGAACAGCAGCAGGTCGAGCACGGCGAAGGTGGCGAGGGTGCCGGACTCGAGGACGAGCAGGAGAGCGACGAACGCCTTCGGGGTCGGGCCCGCGGGCATCTTGAAGTACGAGTAGAGCGCGCAGAGGAAGGTCAGCAGCGCGGTCAGGACCAGAAGGGGGAGGGAAATGCCGTCGACGCCGAGGTGGATGCGCACGTCGAGTGCGGGGATCCAGCTGATGTCCGTGCCGGCCTGCATCTTCGACGGCTGGTCGTGGTCGAAGCCGAGCGCGAGGACGATCGCGGCGATGAGGACCGCGCCGGTCACGGTGACGCCATGCCGTAGCACGGCCTGCTCGGGCGACTTTCCCTTCAGCCCGGGCGGGGCAGGCAGAAGAGCGGCGGCGGCGCCGAGGAGCGGGCCGACGACGATGAACGCCAGAAGGAACTGCATCACGGACTCGCTGATATCGATCACGCCTGCTCACGCTCCCGTGGCGACGAGGACGGCGGCGACCACCAGGACGACGGTGCCGGCGAGCAGCGCGCTCACATAGGTCTGCACATTGCCGGTCTGGGCGCGGCGTACGGCGGCACCGAGCCAGCGGGGCAGGGCACCCGCGCCCCGTACGTAGGTGTCGACGACCTCGCGGTCGAGGAAGCGGACGAGACCGGCGCCGGCCCGGACGGGGCGGACGAACAGCGCCGAGTACACGGCGTCCACGTGGAAGCCGACGGCCGCGTGGCGGTGCAGCGGGCCGAGCAGCAGGCGTCCCGGGTCCGCCGGGTCGGGCGCGTGGGCCACGCCTCCGTACACGGGTTCGTGGCTCGCGATGGCCTCGGCCTCGACCTGCGCGGCGTCGCCCTCGGGGTGGGCCGCGACCGCACCCAGAGGTACGCGGGCCGCCAGCTCGGTGGTGTGCCGCCAGGCGGCGTAGGTGACGATGCCCCCGACCAGGGCCAGGCCCGTGCCCAGTACGGACGTGGTGAGGGTCGGGGTCAGCTCACCGCCGTCGAACCAGCCGGGCAGCGACTGGTACGCCAGTCCGCCGAGGGCGAGGGACGGGGCGGCGAGCACCCACAGGACCACGGTCATCGTCAGGGGCTGCCTGCCGTGGTCCGGAGCCTCGGTGCCGTGGCCGCGGAAGGCAAGCAGCCAGAGGCGGGCGGCGTACGCGGCGGTGAGCAGGGCCGTGAGCAGGCCGACGACGAGGACGATCCAGCCCGCAGCGGCGGGGGCGTGCTCGCTGTGGCCGGTGGTGACGTGTTCGGCGGCGCCGAGGACGGACTCCTTGGAGAAGAAGCCGCTGAAGGGCGGGATCGCGGCGAGTGCGAGGAGCGCCACGGTCATCGTCCAGTAGGCGTCGGGAACGCGGTCGCGCAGGCCGTGCATGCGGGACATGGCGGCCAGGGAGTTGGTGCCGGCGGCGTGGATGATCACGCCCGCCGCGAGGAACAGCAGCGCCTTGAAGGCGCCGTGCGAGAGGAGGTGGAAGACGGCGGCTCCGCGGTCGCCGACGGCCAGGGCGCCGGTCATGTAGCCGAGCTGGCCGATCGTCGAGTAGGCCAGGACGCGCTTGATGTCGTCCTGAGCCAGCGCGGCGAGGCCCGAACCGGCCATGGTGACGGCGGCCATGACGGCGAGGACGACCATCGCGGCCTGGGAGGCCTCGAACACCGGGAGGAGACGGGCGATGAAGTAGACACCGGCGGCGACCATCGTCGCGGCGTGGATCAGTGCGGAGACGGGGGTGGGGCCCGCCATCGCGTCAGGTAGCCAGGTGTGCAGCGGGAACTGTGCCGACTTGCCCGCCACACCGGCCAGGAGCAGCAGGGCGATCAGTGTCGGGTGGTCGAGTCCGCCGTTCGCGACGGTGTCGAGAACACGGGTGATGCGGAACGACGCGGCGTCGGCGGCCAGCGCGAACAGACCGATCAGGAAGGGGACGTCACCGAGCTTGGTCACCAGGAAGGCCTTGAGGGAGGCGGCGCGGGCCTCCGGGGTCTCCCAGTAGTGGCCGACCAGGAAGTAGGAGCAGATGCCCATGACTTCCCAGCCGACCAGCAGCAGCATCAGGTCGCCCGAGTAGACGACGAGCAGCATCGCGGAGGTGAACAGGGACACGAGCGCGGCGTACGAGGGGTAGCGCGAGTCGTCGCGCAGGTAGCCGGTCGAGTAGATCTGCACGCAGGTGGCCACGAACGCGACCAGGACGGCGACGAGGGCGGCGAAGCCGTCGATGTGCAGGGCCAGCTCGATCGGGACCGAGCCGGTGGGGGTGAGTTCGGTCGCGGCGTCGACCGCCTCGTCGCCGCCCTGGCGCACGGCGACCAGCACGGCGAGCACGAGCGACGCGAGCGTCGGCAGGACGGCGATCGGACGGACGAAGCCGGGAGCCGTGCGGCCGAGGAGCAGGCCCGCGGCTGCTCCCAGGAACGGAAGGAGGGGGACGAGGACGGCGAGGGTGGTCGTGGTCACGCGGTGGCCTCAGCCTTCTCGGCGGCCGACTCGGCCGCGGCAGCGTCGCCGGCGGATGCGTCGGCCTCGTGGCCCTCGGCGGTGTCGCGGAGCTTGTCGATGTCCGAGGTGCCGCGGTTGCGGTAGACGGCGAGGACGATCGCCAGGCCGATGCCGATCTCGGCGGCCGCGATGGCGATGGTGAACAGGGTCAGCGCCTGACCGGAGTGCAGGGTCTCCTCGGCGGCCCTGCTGAGCCAGACGTCGAAGGCGACCAGGTTCAGGTTGACGGCGTTCAGCATCAGCTCGACCGACATCAGGACCAGGATCGCGTTGCGGCGGGCGAGGACGCCGTACAGGCCGGTGCAGAAGAGGAGGACGGAGAGGACGGCGGGATAGGCGAGGTGCATCAGCGGACACCGCCCTTGTCACTGCCCTTGGCGGTTCGGGTGCTCGGGACGGGCGGGGCGCTCTCGGTGCCGGACTCGGCTGCCTTCGCCTTGCGGGACAGCACGATCGCACCGACGAGGGCGGCGAGAAGGAGGACGGAGAGGGCCTCGAAGGGAAGCACCCAGTTCTGGAAGAGGGCCTTTCCGGTGACCTCGGTGGAGCCGGCGGGGGCGCCGTCCAGGTCGATCCAGGTCGTACGGAACGCGTCGACGACGACCCAGATCAGGGCGGCGGCCGAGGCGACGGCCACGGTGAGGGCGGCCCAGCGGTTGCCGGAGTCGGCGTCCGGGGAGCGGCCGATGGGGGCCTTGGTGAGCATCAGACCGAACAGGAGGAGGACGACCACGGAACCGACGTAGATGAGGACCTGCACCCAGGCGATGAACTCGGCGGTGAGCAGCAGGTACTCGACGGCGAGACCGCCGAGGGTCACCACCAGCCACAGGGCGGCGTGCACCAGCTGTCTGGTGGTGACGGTGACGATCGCGGCGCCGAAGGTGACCAGGCCGACGAGGAGGAAGGCGATCTCGACGCCGGTCGGGGAGAGGAAGCCGTGCGCATCCGCGGCCGTGGTGGTGGCCGTGGCGTGCGCCGTCGCGGCGGCTGCGGCGAGAGTCACGACTGCCCTCCCTGCGGATCGACGGGTTCGGTCGGCCCGGTCGGCCCGGTCGGCTTCGCCGACTCAGCCGGCGCGGCCTGCGCGGCCTGCGCGGCCGCCAGCTTCTCGGCGGTCTTGCGGGCGGCGGCGATCTCCTTCGGCTCCTCCGCGCCGGGGTCGAGGGCGGGTGGGGCCGGGACCGTCCACATCCACTCGCGGAGCTTGTCGCGTTCGTGGGTGAGGTCACGGATGTCGGTCTCGGCGTACTCGAACTCCGGGGACCAGAACAGCGCGTCGAAAGGACAGACCTCGATGCAGATACCGCAGTACATGCACAGCGAGAAGTCGATGGCGAACCGGTCGAGGACGTTGCGGCTGCGCTCACGGCCGCCGGGCGTCGCCGCCGGGATCGTCTCCTTGTGGGAGTCGATGTAGATGCACCAGTCCGGGCACTCCCGGGCGCACAGCATGCAGACCGTGCAGTTCTCCTCGAACAGGCCGATCACACCGCGGGTGCGGGGCGGAAGGTCGGGCTGGACGTCCGGGTACTGCTCGGTGACGGTCTTCTTCGTCATCGTGCGGAGGGTGACGGCCAAGCCCTTGGCGAGGCCACTGCCAGGGATCGGAGCCATGGTTACTGGA
The DNA here is from genome assembly GCF_004187715.1 of Streptomyces sp. F001. Classification (GTDB taxonomy): domain Bacteria; phylum Actinomycetota; class Actinomycetes; order Streptomycetales; family Streptomycetaceae; genus Streptomyces; species Streptomyces flavusporus. Next base: position 231,847 of record NZ_QZWF01000004.1, read on the forward strand.
TCACCACCTTCACGATGCCGGTGAGGGCGATCTGGGCGAGGGAGAGGGGGACGAGGAGGGTCCAGGAGAGCTTCTGGAGCTGGTCCTCGCGCAGGCGGGGGTAGGTCACGCGCAGCCAGATCACGAGAAACGCGAGGACGGCGGTCTTCAGCAGGGTCCAGACCCAGCCGAGGCCGTCGGCGCCCCAGGGGCCGTGCCAGCCGCCCAGGAAGAGGACGGTGGTCAGGCCGCACAGGACGATGATTCCGGCGTACTCGGCGAGGAGGAAGAGAGCGAAGCGCAGTCCGGTGTACTCGGTGTACGCGCCGAAGATGATCTCCGAGTCGGCGACGGGCATGTCGAACGGGGGGCGCTGGAGCTCGGCCAGCCCTGCCACGAAGAAGACGATCGCACCGACGATCTGCCAGGGCAGCCACCACCACTCGAAGGCGTCCAGGATGCCGGGGAGGGAGACCGTGCCGGCCGCCATGGCGACAGAGGCGGCGGCGAGGAGCATCGGGAGTTCGTAGGCGAGGAGCTGAGCGGCGGTGCGCAGGCCGCCGAGGAGGGAGAACTTGTTGGCGGAGGCCCAGCCGGCCATGAGCGAGCCGAGGACACCGACGCCCATCACGGCGAGCACGAAGAAGATGCCCGCGTCGATGACCTCGCCGACCGCGCCCTCGCCGGGGCCGATCGGGATGGCGAGCAGGACCAGGAGGTACGGCAGGAGGGCCACGGCGGGCGCGAGCTGGAAGATACGGCGGTCCGCGCCGGTCGGGACCACGTCCTCCTTCTGCGCGAACTTCACGCCGTCGGCGACGAGTTGGGCCCAGCCGTGGAAGCCGCCGGCGTACATGGGACCGAGGCGGCCCTGCATGTGTGCCATCACCTTGTGCTCGGTCTGGCCGACGATCAGAGGGAAGGTGAGGAACACACCGAAGACGATCAGAAGTCGCAGGGCGACGTCGAGCGCGTCGTTCACTGCCGGCCTCCCGCGGGGTCCTCGGGGTTGGGGGTCTGCTCCGTGTCCTTCTCCTCGCGCTCGTCGAACGTCGGACGTGCGTGGTGCCACGGCGCGTCGGAGCTGCGCGGGGCGGCGGTGTCGGGCCGGGTCTGCTCGGCGTCCGCGCCCTCCGCCCGCTGCGAAGCCGAGCCCTCACTGGCGCTCCGCGCACGCCGGGGCCCAGCAGCCGCGCCCTCCGTCCGCTGCGAAGCCGACCCCTCGCTCGCGCTGCGCGCGCGGCGTGGGGATTCGGCGGGCGTGGAGGCGGGTGCCGGGCGCTGCGAAGCCGACCCTTCCGTGGCCGTGCGGGTGCGGCGTGCGGGGCGTTCGCCTGCGGGGCGGCGGCGCCGCGCGCCGGACGGGGGGCCGGGGGGAGCTGGCCCTTGAGCGGGCCCCATTCGTTCGGGTCGGGGACGCCCGGGGGCAGCATCTGGCGGCGCTTGGGGGCGCCGTGGGCCGCGGCCTCTCCCGGTTCCTTCGCTCCCGGCCACGCCTTGGCGACGCGGGAGGCGAGGACGAAGTCCTTGCGGAGCGGGTGGCCTTCGAAGGTCTCCGGAAGGAGGAGGTGGTCCAGGGCCGGGTGACCCTCGAAGCGGACGCCGAACATTTCGTGGGTCTCGCGCTCGTGCCACGCCGCGCCCGCGTAGACATCCACGGCGGAGGCGAGGACGGGGGTCTCGTGCGGGACCGTGGTGCGCAGCAGCAGGCGGCGTACGGGGGAGAGCGCGACGACGTGCGCCGAGATGCGGAAGCCCGTGCCCGGCTCGTCGACCGCGCTCAGCCAGTCGAAGTAGGTGCAGCCCAGCTCGTCGCGGGCGGTGCGCAGCGCCGCGGTCCAGGTGGTCGGGGGTACGTCGACCGTCAGGACCTCGTACGACTCCTCGGCCGTGGCCTCCGCACCGAACAGCTGCTCGGCGGGGGCGGGCAGCCAGCCGACCGTGCTGCTCATCAGGCCTCCCCCGCACCGGGGCCGGCCGCGGCCGGCGGTTGCACCAGGCCGCTCTGCAGCGCGGCCGCCGACGGGCGCGCCGTACCGTAGCGCTCGCCCAGCGACTCGCGGGCGATCTTCTCCTGGAGCTTGAGGATGCCCTGGAGCAGTGCCTCGGGACGGGGCGGACAGCCGGGGACGTAGACGTCGACGGGGATGATCTGGTCGACGCCCTTGGTGACGGAGTACGAGTCCCAGTAGGGGCCGCCGCAGTTGGAGCAGGCGCCGAAGGAGATGACGTACTTCGGCTCGGGCATCTGCTCGTACAGGCGTTTGATGGCAGGCGCCATCTTGTCGGTGACCGTGCCCGACACGACCATCAGGTCGGCCTGGCGCGGGCCCGGCGCGAACGGGATGACGCCGAGGCGGATGAAGTCGTGGCGGGCCATCGACGCGGCGATGAACTCGATGGCACAGCAGGCGAGTCCGAAGTTGAAGACCCAGAGCGAGTAGCGGCGGCCCCAGTTCAGGACGACCTTCATGGGCTCGGGGGCGAGGCGCGCGAGGGCGCCGAGACGCTTCGGCTCCGGAAGCAGTACGGGCTCGGGAGGAGTCGCCGAGGGGGTCGCTTCTGGCGTCACGTCCATGCCAGGACACCCTTCTTGTAGGCGTACAGCAGTCCCACGGCCAGGAAGCCGAGGAAGAGGAACATCTCCACGAGGGTCGTCGCCCCGTAGCCGGGAGCGGCGAAGACCGTTGCCCACGGGAAGAGGAAGATCGAGTCGACCGCGAAGATCACGTACAGGAAGGCGTAGACGTAGTAGCGGACCTGGGTGTGGGCCCAGCCCTCGCCCACGGGGTCGACGCCGCACTCGTACGTCAGGAGCTTCTCGGGGGTGGGGACGACAGGGCGCAGCAGTCGGCCGGCGCCGAACGCGATGGCGACGAACAGCACGCCGATGGCGGCGAGCAGTCCGACGACCGAATAGGACTGGAAGTAGTCGGCCGCGACGACTGCGGTCCGTTCGACGGTCGGTTCCCGCACGTCCGTCCCTCGCTCCCCTGACCTCGACCCGATGACCTTGCGATGACCTTGCGGTATCTGTACGCAACGTGAGTCTAGGGCCTGTTAAAGCGGCGGTAAGCAGCTCATCATCACCTTGAGCGGCCGGGGTGGGGTTTTCCTCAGCAGAACCTGGCGGTCCACCTCATGGCGCGGCCGCGCGCCGCCGGGCACGCTGGCCCATGTGACCGAGAATTTCCCCGCGTCGAGCCCGGCGCCCGCCGACCGCGACGGCGACCGCGTGCCGCCGCCCCGCTTCGCCTACGACGTGCACACCTGGAAGGAGATCGCGCATCTCCTGGCCAATCTGCCGATGTCGCTGCTGGGCTTCGTCTATGTGGCGACGGCGCTGTTCACCAGCGCCTTCCTGACCGTCACGGTGATCGGGTTCCTGCTGCTCGCGGCGGCACTGATGGGCGCGCGGCAGCTGGGCAAGCTGGAGCGGGCGCGGGCCAGGAAGCTGCTCGGGGTGCGGGTGGACGAGCCGAGTCCGCTGCCGTTGCGGGGCGGCGGTGGGTTCCTCCCCCGGCTGTGGATGATGCTGAAGGACCCGGTGGGCTGGCGGACCATCCTGTACGACTTCATGCGGCTGCCCTGGGGCATTCTCACCTTCGTCATCACGCTGACCTCGCTGTTCGTGCTGTGGCCGGTGCTGCCGTTCATAGCCCGCGCCCTGGCCAACGCGGACCGGGCGATGGTGCGCGGGCTGCTGTCGCCCTCCGACGAGCTGGAGCGGCGGATCGCCGAGCTGGAGTCGGACCGGGGGGTCGTGGTCGACACGGCCGCTGCCGATCTGCGCCGCATCGAGCGTGACCTGCACGACGGTGCGCAGGCCCGCCTGGTGAACCTGGCGATGGGGCTCGGTCTGGCCAAGGAGAAGCTGCTGGAGGGCCAGTCCGACGAACTGGTGGCGGCGATGGTCGAGGAGGCGCACGGCGAGGTGAAGCTGGCGCTGCAGGAGCTGCGGGACCTGGCGCGCGGGATCCATCCGGCGGTCCTCACCGACCGCGGCCTGGACGCGGCGCTCTCCGCGGTCGCCTCGCGCTGCACGGTGCCGGTGCAGGTGACCGTCGACCTGGCGTCGCGGCCGGCTCCGGCGATCGAGGGCATCGCGTACTTCACGGTGTCGGAACTGCTGCAGAACGTCAGCAAGCACAGCGGGGCCACGGCCGCCTCCGTCGACGTGTGGCGGACGGAGGAACGGCTGCTCATACAGGTGGGGGACAACGGCCGCGGGGGTGCAGGCCTCGACGGCGGTACGGGGATGCGGGGGCTCGCCGAGCGGCTGGACGCCGTCGACGGTCTGTTCGTCATCGAGTCGCCGGGGGGCGGACCGACGCTCATCACGGCCGAGCTGCCCTGGCGCGACCGGCAGCCGCGGCGCGCATAGACGCGGGCGCGGAAGGTAGGGAAAACCCCCCGTTCGAGACGCCGACGGACTCCATGGTCCGCTCGCCCGCCGCCCAGCAGGGTGGAGATACGACGGCAGGACCGTCGCAGAGGCACACCGAACAGGACGAGGAGACGGGGAGCAGGCCGATGGCCACGGAGTACGGACAGGGGTACGGATCCCACAGCGGGCGGCCCGGCCTGGGCCTGGGGGGCGACGTCGAGCGGCGGCATCGGCTGCCGGCCGGGCTGCGGGCGCCGTTCGAGGCGCGCAGCTGGCGTGAGTTCGCGTATGTGCTGCTGAGCCTGCCGATGGGCGTGCTGATGTTCACGTACGCCGTCACGATGCTCGCGCTCGGTGCGGGGCTGCTGGTGACGTTCCTCGGTATTCCGGTGCTGGCGGCAGGGCTGGCCGGGTGCCGGGGGCTCGGGGCGCTGGAGCGGGCGCGGGCGCGCGGACTGCTCGGGCTGGAGGTGGCCGACCCGGAGCCGCTGCGGATACGCAAGAACGGCCTGATGGGGTGGATCGGCGCCGTTCTGAAGAGCGGCACGTCGTGGCGGCATCTGCTGTACGCGGTGCTGCACTTCCCGTGGGCGGTGTTCTCCTTCGTCGTCGCGGTGAACTTCTGGGCGTACGGCTGGGCGCTGCTGACGTATCCGCTGTGGTTCTGGCTGTTCCCCGTGTACGGCGGGCAGGACGGGCTCCAGCTGTACGGCGACGAGACGCATCACGTCTATCTCGACAACCCGTTCGAGATCACGGTGACGGCGCTGGTGGGGCTGCTGTTCACGCTGGCCACGCCGTGGATCGTGCGGGCGTTGACCCTGGTGGACCGGCTGCTGGTGCACGGGCTGCTCGGGCCGTCGCGGCTGGCGACGCGGGTGGTGGAGCTGGAGTCCGACCGGGGCGTCGTCGTCGACACGGCGGCGGCGGATCTGCGGCGCATCGAGCGCGATCTGCACGACGGGGCGCAGGCCCGGCTGGTGGCGCTGGCGATGGATCTGGGGTTGGCGAAGGAGAAGCTGAGCCAGGATCCGCAGGCGGCGGCACAGATGGTGGACGAGGCGCACGGTGAGGTGAAGACGGCGCTGCAGGAGCTGCGGGACCTGGCGCGCGGGATCCATCCGGCGGTCCTCACCGACCGTGGCCTGGACGCGGCGCTCTCCGCGGTCGCCTCGCGCTGCACGGTGCCGGTGCAGGTGGAGGTGGACCTGGTGTCGCGGCCGGCTCCGGCGATCGAGGGCATCGCGTACTTCACGGTGTCGGAACTGCTGCAGAACATCAGCAAGCATGCGCGGGCCACCTGGGCGGCGGTGGATGTGTGGCGGTCGGAGGACCGGCTGATGCTTCAGGTCATGGACAACGGCGTGGGCGGGGCCGGTGCCGCTGCGGGCGGGGGTCCGGGCTGGCCGGGCTGGCCGAGCGGCTGGATGCCGTGGACGGGATCCTCGTGGTGACTCGCCGGCCGGCGGGCCCACCCGGATCACCGCGGAACTCCCTTGGCGGGGGTGAGCGCCCGCCCTCTCCCGGTGCCGTCCCGCCCCCGTCCGAAAGCTGGAATGCTTGACTGGTCGTACGGACCGAGTCGGGCAATGGGGGGCCGAGGATCGTGGAGGACAGGGTGCGGGTGGTCATCGCCGAGGACTCGGTGCTGCTCAGGGAGGGCCTGACCCGGTTGCTGACCGACCGCGGACATCAAGTCGTCGCCGGAGTCGGGGACGCGGAGGCGTTGATCAAGACCATCACGGATCTGAACGCCGAGGGGACCCTGCCGGACGTCGTGGTGGCCGATGTGCGGATGCCGCCGACGCACACCGACGAGGGCGTCAGGGCCGCGGTGCAACTGCGGAAGGAGCATCCCGGGCTCGGTGTGCTCGTGTTGTCGCAGTACGTGGAGGAGCGCTACGCCACCGAACTGCTGGCCGGATCCAGCCGCGGAGTCGGGTACCTGCTGAAGGACCGGGTGGCCGAGGTGCGGGAGTTCGTGGACGCGGTGGTGCGGGTCGCCGAGGGGGGTACCGCCCTCGATCCGGAGGTCGTGGCGCAGCTGCTCGGGCGCAGTCGTAAGCAGGATGTGCTCGCCGGGCTCACCCCGAGGGAGCGTGAGGTGCTGGGGCTGATGGCCGAGGGGCGGACCAACTCGGCCATCGCCAAACAGCTGGTGGTGAGCGACGGCGCCGTCGAGAAGCACGTCAGCAACATCTTCCTGAAACTGGGCCTGTCCCCGAGCGAGGGGGATCACCGGCGGGTTCTGGCCGTCCTGACGTACTTGAATTCCTGACGAGTACGGGCCGGGCTGCGCATCCAACGGGGGTACGGGCTGCGTCTTACCCGGGGTACGGGCCGTGTCCCAAGCGGTGTTCTTCATGCGAATGACCGAGGGTTCTTCATGCGAATGACCGAGGGAAGGCAAGCCGTGCCGACGTAGGGTTGGTCCTGGGAGAGCCTGCGGGAAGGCCACTCCCAGACAGCCGCCTCGAAGGAGGTCCAGTTCAGTGACGAGCCAGGTCAGTAGCCAAGCGGAGCAGGCCGACGGAGCCGTCGTGGGAGAGCAGCGCAAAGCGGCCGGCGTCAAGGACGTCCGTCGTCTCGACCGGGTGATCATCAGGTTCGCGGGGGACTCGGGTGACGGTATGCAGCTCACCGGTGACCGGTTCACGTCGGAGACGGCGTCCTTCGGCAACGACCTGTCGACGCTGCCGAACTTCCCCGCCGAGATCCGTGCGCCTGCCGGGACCCTGCCCGGGGTGTCGTCCTTCCAGCTCCACTTCGCCGACCACGACATCCTCACCCCCGGTGACGCGCCGAACGTCCTGGTGGCGATGAACCCGGCGGCCCTGAAGGCCAACGTCGGCGACCTGCCGCGCGGCGCGGAGATCATCGTCAACACGGACGAGTTCACCAAACGGGCGATGCAGAAGGTCGGGTACGGAACCAACCCGCTCGAGGACGGCTCGCTCGACGGATACCACCTGCATCCGGTGCCCCTGACCACCCTGACCGTCGAGGCGTTGAAGGAGTTCGACCTCACCCGGAAGGAGGCCGAGCGCAGCAAGAACATGTTCGCTCTCGGCCTGCTGTCGTGGATGTACCACCGGCCCACCGAGGGCACCGAGAAGTTCCTGCGGTCCAAGTTCGCGAAGAAGCCCGACATCGCGACCGCCAACATCGCCGCCTTCCGGGCGGGCTGGAACTTCGGTGAGACGACCGAGGACTTCGCGGTCTCCTACGAGGTGGCGCCGGCCGTCAAGGCGTTCCCGGTCGGCACGTACCGCAACATCTCCGGGAACCTGGCCCTGTCCTACGGCCTGATCGCCGCGAGCAAGCAGGCGGACCTGCCGCTGTTCCTCGGCTCGTACCCGATCACCCCGGCCTCGGACATCCTGCACGAGCTCAGCAAGCACAAGAACTTCGGTGTGCGGACCTTCCAGGCCGAGGACGAGATCGCGGGCATCGGGGCGGCGCTGGGCGCGGCCTTCGGCGGTTCGCTCGCCGTGACCACGACCTCGGGGCCGGGCGTGGCGCTCAAGAGCGAGACCATCGGGCTCGCGGTCTCGCTGGAGCTGCCGCTGCTGGTCGTGGACATCCAGCGCGGCGGGCCGTCGACCGGTCTGCCGACCAAGACCGAGCAGGCCGACCTGCTGCAGGCGATGTTCGGACGCAACGGCGAGGCGCCGGTGCCGGTGATCGCGCCTCGCACCCCCGCCGACTGCTTCGACGCCGCCCTCGAAGCGGCCCGGATCGCCCTGACGTACCGCACCCCGGTGTTCCTGCTGAGCGACGGCTACCTCGCCAACGGCTCCGAACCCTGGCGCATCCCGGAGCTGGACGAGCTGCCCGACCTCGGGGTCCAGTTCGCGCAGGGCCCCAACCACACGCTGGAGGACGGCAGCGAGGTCTTCTGGCCGTACAAGCGCGACCCGCAGACCCTGGCCCGCCCCTGGGCGATCCCGGGCACCCCGGGTCTGGAGCACCGCATCGGCGGCATCGAGAAGCAGGACGGCACCGGCAACATCTCCTACGACCCCGCCAACCACGACTTCATGGTCCGCACCCGTCAGGCCAAGGTCGACGGCATCGACGTGCCGGACCTCGAGGTCGACGACCCGCAGGAGGCGAGCACGCTGGTGCTGGGCTGGGGGTCGACGTACGGACCGATCACGGCCGCGGTCCGCCGTCTGCGCACCGCCGGCAAGCCGGTCGCGCAGGCCCATCTGCGCCACCTCAATCCCTTCCCGCGGAATCTCGGCACGGTGCTGCAGCGTTACGACAAGGTGGTGATCCCCGAGATGAACCTCGGTCAGCTCGCCACGCTGATCCGGGCGAAGTACCTGGTCGACGCCCACTCGTACAACCAGGTCAACGGGATGCCGTTCAAGGCCGAACAGCTCGCCACGGCGCTCAAGGAGGCCATCGATGGCTGAGACGTCCACGGAAGGCACGGGCACGATCGAAGCGCTTTCGCTCGTTCCCAAGGCCGAGGCCAGGCAGTCCATGAAGGACTTCAAGTCCGATCAGGAAGTGCGCTGGTGCCCCGGCTGCGGTGACTACGCGATCCTCGCCGCCGTGCAGGGCTTCATGCCCGAGCTGGGCCTGGCGAAGGAGAACATCGTCTTCGTCTCGGGCATCGGCTGCTCCTCCCGCTTCCCGTACTACATGAACACCTACGGGATGCACTCCATCCACGGCCGCGCCCCCGCCATCGCCACCGGTCTCGCCTCCTCCCGGCGCGATCTGAGCGTGTGGGTCGTCACCGGTGACGGCGACGCGCTGTCCATCGGCGGAAACCACCTGATCCACGCCCTGCGGCGCAACGTCAACCTCAAGATCCTGCTGTTCAACAACCGGATCTACGGCCTGACCAAGGGCCAGTACTCCCCCACCTCAGAGGTCGGCAAGATCACCAAGTCGACGCCGATGGGGTCGCTGGACGCGCCGTTCAACCCGGTGTCGCTGGCTCTGGGCGCGGAGGCGTCGTTCGTCGCGCGGACCGTCGACTCCGACCGCAAGCACCTCACCGAGGTGCTGCGCCAGGCCGCCGCCCACCCGGGCACGGCGCTGATCGAGATCTACCAGAACTGCAACATCTTCAACGACGGCGCGTTCGACGCCCTGAAGGACAAGCAGCAGGCCGAGGAGGCGGTGATCCGGCTGGAGCACGGGCAGCCGATCCGTTTCGGCCCGGACAACGCGCGTGGTGTCGTACGGGACCAGCAGACCGGCGACCTCAAGATCGTCACGGTGACGCCGGAGAACGAACACCAGGTGCTCGTGCACGACGCCCGTTCCGACTCCCCCACCACCGCCTTCGCGCTGAGCAGGCTCGCCGACCCCGACACCCTGCACAACACGCCCATCGGCGTCTTCCGCGCCGTCGACCGGCCGGTCTACGACACCCAGATGGCCGACCAGCTCGACACGGCCATCGAGCAGAACGGCAAGGGCGACCTGGCCGCACTGCTGGCCGGCGGCGACACCTGGACGGTCGTCGGCTGAGCATCGTTCGTCCCCAGGGGCCCGGGTCTCAGACCCGGGCCTCGTCGTATGCCCGCCGCGCCTTCACCACGTCGTCCATCCGCTTCTGTGTCCACAGCGCCAGTCCCTGCACCTGCTCCGCCGCCTCGCGGCCGATCTCGGTCAGGGAGTAGTCGACGCGCGGCGGGATCACCGGCTTGGCGTCCCGGTGCACCATGCCGTCCCGCTCCAGGGTCTGCAGCGTCTGGGTGAGCATCTTCTCGCTGACCGGGCGGACCTCGCTGATCGCCCGACGCAGCTCGCTGAACCGGTGCGGGCGCTCCAGGAGACACATCAGCACCAGCACACCCCAGCGGCTGGTGACGTGCTCCAGGACCAGGCGATGCGGGCACATCGTCTCGCCGTCGGGCTTCCAGCCTCTTGCCGTTCCACTCTCCGCCATGCAGGTACCTTACTTCAAAGTGGGTACTTTCCAATAGTTAGCGCCACTCCTAGGGTGGGTGCCATACCAACCCGTACTCACCCGTACACAGGAGTCACCTCATGAGCATCGTCGTCACCGGAGCCACCGGACACCTGGGCCGGCACATCATCGAGCAGTTGCTGGAGAAGGTTCCGGCCGACCAGGTCGTCGCCGTCGTCCGTGACGAGGCCAAGGCGGCCGACTTCGCGGCCCGTGGCGTACGGCTGGCGGTCGCGGACTACAACGCGCCCGAGACCTTCGACGGGCTGTTCTCCGCCGGCGACAAGGTGCTGCTGATCTCCGGCAACGAGTTCGACAAGGGCCGCGTCGGCCAGCACAAGGTCGTCATCGAGGCCGCCAGGGCGGCCGGTGTCGCGCTGCTCGCCTACACCAGCGCCCCCGGCAGTCTGACCGCCGCCCTCGCCGACGACCACCGCGGCACCGAGGAGGCGGTCCTGGCGTCCGGCGTGCCGTACGCGCTGCTGCGCAACGGTTGGTACCACGAGAACTACACGGAGAACCTCGCCCCGGTACTGGAGCACAACGCGGTCGTCGCCGCCGCCGGTGAGGGCCGGATCTCCTCCGCCTCCCGTGCCGACTACGCGGCCGCCGCCGTCGCCGTGCTGACCGGCGAGGGGCACGAGAACAAGACGTACGAGCTGGGCGGCGACGAGGCGTGGAGCCTCGCCGAGTACGCGGCCGAGCTGAGCCGGCAGACCGGCAAGGAGATCGTCTACAACGCGGTCACGCCCGAGGCGCTCACCGGCATCCTCACCGGCGCCGGCCTGCCCGAGCCGATGGCCGCGATCCTCGCGGGCGTGGACGCCTCCATCGAGAAGGGCGAGCTGGTCGTCGCGACCGGCGACCTGTCCCGCCTGGCCGGCCGTCCGACCACCCCGCTCTCCGAGGCCGTCACCGCCGCGCTCAAGGGCTGACCGGCACAGCGCACCCTGCCCGTCATGACCGTATAGCGATACGGACATGACAGGCGGGGTGGCTCGGCGCTACCTTCGTTCAGGCGAGGCTGACGCACGGAGGAGGAGCCGGTGGCCGGGAAGTCCAGGGGCGAGCAGCGCATAGGTCTGCTGAACGGCTTCGCGGCATACGGGATGTGGGGGTTGTTCCCCCTCTTCTTCCCTCTGCTGAAACCCGCCGGGCCGTTCGAGGTCCTCGCCCATCGGATGGTGTGGTCCTTCGTCGTCGTCGCCGCGGCGCTGCTCGTCGTACGACGGTGGAGGTGGGCCGGCGAGCTGCTGCAGCAGCCACGCCGCCTCGGGCTCATCGCGGTCGCCGCGGCAGTCATCGCCGTCAACTGGGGCGTCTACATCTGGGCCGTGAACAACGACCGGGTCGTCGAGGCCTCCCTCGGGTACTTCATCAACCCCCTCGTCACCATCGCGATGGGCGTGCTGCTCCTGAAGGAGCGGCTGCGGCCCGTGCAGTGGGCGGCGGTCGGGATCGGCTTCGCGGCGGTTCTCGTCCTCACCGTCGGCTACGGCCGGCCGCCGTGGATCTCGCTCGTCCTCGCCTTCTCCTTCGCCACGTACGGCCTGGTGAAGAAGAAGGTCAACCTCGGCGGACTGGAGTCGCTGGCCGCCGAGACCGCGATCCAGTTCCTGCCGGCGCTGGCCTATCTGCTGTGGCTGACGGCCGACGGCGGCTCCACGTTCGCCACCGAGGGCGCGGGGCACACGGCGCTGCTCGCCGCGACCGGTGTCGTCACCGCGCTCCCGCTGGTCTGCTTCGGCGCGGCCGCGATCCGCGTGCCCCTGTCCACGCTGGGGCTGTTGCAGTACCTGGCCCCCGTGTTCCAGTTCCTGCTCGGTGTCCTCTACTTCCGCGAGGCCATGCCGCCCGAGCGCTGGGCCGGGTTCGCGCTGGTCTGGCTGGCGCTCACGCTGCTCACCTGGGACGCGCTGCGCACCGCGCGCCGCTCGGCCCGCACGCTCAGGGCCGAGACCAGGGCGCCCAGCACCACCATCGCGACGGGCACCGTCAGCGCCGTACGGAACGCGGAGAGCGTCGCCTCCGGGCCAAAGCCGCTGGACGCCAAGCCGTAGACCGCGGTCACCGCGGAGATCCCGATCGCGGACCCGAACTGGGTGGCGGTGTTCAGCAGCCCGCCGGCCAGCCCCTGCTCCTGCTCCGCGACCCCGTCCGTCGCCGCGATGGTCAGCGGCCCGTACGCCAGGGCGAACGCCGTGCCCGCCAGGATCAGCGTCGGGAACATCGCGGCGTACGACCAGTCCAGGCCGACCGGCAGAAACAGCCCGTAGGCGAGGACCGCCAGCACGAAGCCGCCGAGGATCACGCGGACGTTGCCGTAGCGGGCGACCAGCTTCGGGGTGAGCGTCGGGGCGAGGACGGCGTCGCAGCCGAGGACGACCAGCGCGACCGCGGTCTGGAGGGACGACCAGCCGCGCAGCTCCTGCAGATACAGCGTGACCACGAACTGGAAGCCGAAGAACGCCCCGACGAAGAGCAGCGCCCCGAGGTCGGCCCGCACCACGGACCCCTTGCGCAGGATGCCCAGCCGGACCAGCGGGGCGGCGGCCCGCCGCTCGACGGCGACGAAGGCGCCGCCCAGCGCCGCCGCGGCGAGCACAGCGAGGGCGGTCAGCGGCCAGTCGTGCAGACCGTGTTCCAGGCGTACGACGGCGTAGGCGGCCAGCAGCATGGCGCCGGCCGCGGTGACCGCGCCGAGCAGATCGAAGCCGCCGCGCACCCGCGGGGCACCGTCCGCCGCGGGCACCAGCCGCACCGCCGCGACCAGCAGCGCCCCCGCCAGGAGCACCGGTGCGAAGAACACCCACCGCCAGCCGAGCTGGGTGAGCAGTCCGCCGATGACCAGGCCCAGCGAGAAACCGCCGGCCGCCGTGCCCGCGAAGACCAGCAGGGCCTTGTTGCGCTGCGGGCCCTCCTCGTAGGACGTCGTGATCAGCGACAGCGCGGCCGGGGTCATGAACGCCGCGGCGACACCGGTGACGAAACGGGCGACGACCAGCATCCAGCCGTCGGTCGCGAATCCGCCGAGCCCGGAGAAGAGGAGGAAGACGGTCAGCCAGGTCAGGAACATCCGGCGGCGGCCGAGCAGGTCGGCGGCCCGACCGCCGAGCAGGGTGAAGCCGGCGTAGCCGAGGACGTAGGCGCTCATCACCCAGGCCGCCGTTCCCGTCGACAGGCCCAGTTCGGACCGGATGGTGGGGATCGCGACCGCCATCATGGCGACGTCGATGCCCTCCAGGAAGATCGTTCCGCACAGCACGAGCAGCAGGGCCCAGGCGCGGGTGCCCATGGGGACTCCTCAGGTAGGCGCAGACAGGGCGGTTACGGAACTGAGGGTCGGTTCCCTCTTGTAACCACAGCCAGCCTGCGGCAGCATCGACAGACATGGAAGTAGGCACTTCGAAGTCACCGAGTAACTGCGCGAGCACCGTGGACTACGGCGACGCCGACCCCTTCCAGTGGGACACCCGGGAGGGCTGCGAGGTACGGCAGATCCTCGACCGCGTCGCCGACAAGTGGTCCCTGCTGGTGATCGCCCTGCTGGAGAACCGCCGGCTGCGCTTCACCGAGCTGCGCCGGGAGATCGACGGTGTCAGCCAGCGGATGCTGACGGTCACCCTGCGCCAGCTGGAACGCGACGGCCTGGTCCGACGCACCGTGCACCCGGTCGTACCGCCCCGGGTCGACTACGAACTCACCCCGCTCGGCGGCACACTGCACGCCACGATCCAGTCACTGGTCAGATGGACCGAGGACCACCAGCGGGAGATCGCCGCGGCACGGGCGGCATACGACGCACGAGAAGCCGGGGCCGAGGTCGGGGCCAAGGCCGGTTAGGGCGCCTTCCGGGCCCGGTGCGCCCGGACCTTCGCCCGGTTCCCGCAGTGCTCCATCGCGCACCACCGCCGCCGGCCGGGGCGCGAGGTGTCGACGAAGAGCAGAGAGCAGTCGTGGGCGGCGCACTCACGGATGCGGTCGGCGTACGGGCCGGTGAAGAGGTCGATCGCGTCACGGGCGACGGTCGCCAGCAGCTGGGTGCCGCTGGCGCCCGGGGCCCAGGCGTGGGTGCCGTCCGGGGTGAGGCGGGCGACGAGTGAGGGCGCAGCGGCGGCCGCGTTGACGATGTCCAGGTGGCGCTGCTGGAGCGGGCGGCCGTGTGCGCGGTCGGCGGTGAGCAGGAAGAGGGCGTCGCGCAGGGCTCGGGCCGCCGCGAGTTCGCCCTCGCTGACGGTGAGATCGAGTCCGGCCGGCAGCCGGCTGCGACCGGCCCAGGTCACGAGGTCGGCGGGCTCGTGCAGCACCTCGAAGCGCGCGAAGGCTCCGGGCCCGCCGGTGGGCAGCAGCTCCAGGCAGAGCGCTCCGGGGTCGAAGCGGTAGGGCGTCCCTTCGTACGAGATCAGGGTCAGGCCGGGTGACGTGTTCGGCAATTCCGGTGGACGCTCGCTCATGTAACCGATAATACTGGTTACATGAGCGAGAAGACATACGCGCCGACACCCGTGCACTGGAAGCTCGTCATCGATTCCCACGACCCGCACGCACAGGCCGACTTCTGGGCCGCCGCGATCGGTTACGAGGTCGAGGACAACAGCGCCCTGATCGAGCGGCTGCTGCAGCTGGGCGCCCTGCCCGTCGCCGCCACCGTCGACTTCCACGGCCGCCCCGCCTTCCGGGACCTGGTCGCCGTACGGCATCCGGAGGACCCGGTCGAGGAGGAGAGCGGCACCGGGCTGGGGCGGCGGCTGCTGTTCCAGCGCGTCGCCGAGCCCAAGTCCGGCAAGAACCGGCTCCACCTGGACCTGCACCCCGCTCAGGGACGACGGGCCGACGAGGTGGAGCGGCTGCGCGAGCTGGGGGCGAGCGTGCTGCGCGAGGTGAAGGAACCCGGCGGGGAGTGGGTCGTGATGCAGGACCCGGAGGGGAACGAGTTCTGCGTGCACTAGGGACTGGTGTCCCTCTGCATCATGCTCCGGTTGTCCGCCCTGCCCGGTTCGCCAGGCGGCCCATGCGGGCGCGGGCGGACTCCAGTTCCTCGATGTCGTCGGCGGCCGGGCCGCCCTCGGTGACCAGCTCGGTCCACAGGCCGATCAGGTCCCGCCCCAGCTCCAGCCCGAGCGCGGGGTCGCGTACGGCCCGCCAGGCGGTGTCCGCGCTCTGGATGTTGCCGTAGGCGGACTCCGCGTCCCGCAGGCGGCGGTGGATGTGCACCACGTCGAGGGAGAGGCGGAAGGACCGGACCGGTTCGGCCGCCAAGTAGGCGACGTACGCGGTGAGTTCGCGCAGCCGGAGCAGCTCGGGGCGGTCCGGTGCCAGCGTCGCCGACGCCTGAGCCAGGGTCTGCTCGGCCAGCTCCGCCGCGGCGTCGATCCGGCCCGCCTTCACGGCCTCGCCGATCCGGGCGATCGGCTCGGCGAGGACGGCGGGAGCAGGGTCGTTGTGCCCCTCGGCGTTCTCAGGGTTGCCGGGTACGTCACCGAGGATCGCCTCGGCGACGGCGTCGAAGCCCCGGGGCGGGGTCGGCTTCGGGTCGGGGTCCGACGCCGACGATGCAAACGACTCCGGGTGCGGCTTGGCATCCATCACCGGCGGCGGGCCGAACTCGCCCGTCGGCGCGGCGACGGCCGAACCGGGGACGGCGTCCTCGGGCACCGCCCGCAGCGGAAAGGTGGGCACCGCATCACCCAAGGGCTGAGGCTCCGTCACCGCCCGCAGCGGGAACGTCGGCGCGGAGCCGGCCTGCGGTTCGGCGGACGTGCGGAACACCTGGGTGGCTCGGTCGGGTGCGGGCTCCTGCGAGGGCTGCGGCTCCGCCCCCGTCCGCACCGGTTCCCCCGTGTACCGGCTGGAGCCGTCCGGGTGGACCTGGAGGGGGACGACGTAGCCGATGCGCTCGTCGTGGACCCTGGCGAGGACGGGCCGGCCGGTGGCGAGGGCGATGCGGTGGAGGTGGTTCAGTACGGCGTGCTGGAGTTCCTCGCCCGGCGCGGCGACGACCGGTACGCCGCCGATCGAGGCGTTGCCGGCGCCCGGCACGTGAACGTCGATCGCCGACACCGCAGAGGCGGCCTGGTGCTGCTGTTCCCGCTTCTTCTCGCGGCTGAGTCGAGACATCCGTTCCCTCACTCGCTGGCGTCCGCACGTCGGCGAACCCGTACTCCCGAGTCTCGCCGCTCCCCCACGGTGCTCGCGTCACCGGCGCGTCACAGGCTCGTCCCAAGAACGGGTACCCCCGTCACTCAGCCGTCCACCGAGCCGCGAAGATCGATGAGGTGACGACAGAGAGGAGCGGGCATGCGGACGGGCGCGCAGCAGGGGCCGGAGATCTGGATCCGGGGACCGGTGGCCGTACCGGAACCGGAACCCGCCCGCACCTCCGGCACGGTCCGGCGTTTCTCCTGGGTCGGCACGCACGGCGGGTCGGGAGTCACCACGCTGGCCGCGGTCTACGGCGGCCAGGACTGCGGGCGTGACTGGCCCGGCCCCGATGATCCGCCGTCGGTGCTGCTCGTCGCCCGGACGCACGCGTCGGGGCTGGCAGCCGTCCTGCACGCCCTGGAGATCTTCCGGCGCGGTCAGGCTCCGGCCGGGCTGGACCTGGACGCCGTCGTGCTGGTAGCGGATGCGCCGGGCCGGCTGCCGCGACCGCTGGCACAGCAGGTGAAGCTCATCGAGTCGGTCGTCGACGTGTACCGCGTGCCTTGGGTGCAGGCCTGGCGTCTCGGCGACCTGAGCGGCCGCCCGCCCCGGGAGACCGAGGCGCTGGCCCGGCTGACGGGGGCGGCTCGCTGATCCCCTGAGCAGGCCCCCGGCCAGGTTGCTGGACAAGAATTGCTTGCAGATGCATATAATGCACGTGCGCGCAATTGTCGTGTGCCGACCATCTGGGATCTGGGGGAACCATGACCCGCCGCTTTCTGTTCCTGCTGGGCAGCAGCCGCAGCGAGGGCAACACCGAGCTACTGGCCCGCCGGGCCGCCGAGCAACTCCCCGCGGACGTCGAGCAGCAGTGGATCAGCCTCGCCGAGCACCCGCTGCCCGACTTCGAAGACCTGCGGCACGACAGCGACCACGTCCGCCCCACTCAGGGCGATGTGGCCCTCCTGCTGGACGCCACGCTCGCGGCGACCGACATCGTGATCGCCTCGCCGCTGTACTGGTACTCGGTGTCCGCCCACACCAAGCGCTACCTGGACTACTGGTCCGGCTGGCTGCGCACCCCCGGTCTCGACTTCAAGGCCACGCTGGCCGGGCGCATCCTCTGGGGCGTCACGGCCCTCGCACACGAGGAGAGCGAGGTCGCCGACCCACTGATCGGCACCCTCAACCACTCGGCCGCCTACATGGGGATGCGCTTCGGCGGGGTCCTGCTCGGCAACGGCAGCAGGCCCGGAGACGTACTCGACGACACCCAGGCCCTCGCCCGCGCGAAGACCTTCTTCACGCAGGAACCGCCACTCGCCCGCTTCCCGTACGAGGCCTCGTAGGCCCACGAGGTCTACGCGGTGACGTCCTTCGTCGTGAACCGCGCCCAGGCCGCCGAGCCGAACACGGCCGCGTACAGGCCCTGGAGGCCGAGGTTGCGCACCAGGTCGTCCCAGTAGACCGGTTCGCGCATCAGGTCGGCGAAGGACAGCCAGTAGTGGGAGAAGAAGTACGGGTGGATCGCGTGCAGTTGGGGGATCTGGTCGAGGATCTGGACGGTGATCAGCAGCCCGACCGTCGTCGCCATCGCCGCGATGCCGCTGTTGGTCAGCGTCGAGACGAACAGCCCGAGCGCCGCGATCCCGATCAGTGACGCGGCGACGACCAGGGCGATCAGCAGGGCCCGGCCCAGTCCCTCGGCGAAGCTGATCCGTGTACCGGAGATGGTCGTCAGGTCGCCGAGCGGGAAGAGCAGCGCGCCGACCGTCAGTGCCGAGACGGCGACGACGAGGGTGGCCGTCAGGCAGAAGGCCATCGTGGTCGCGTACTTGGTGAGCAGCAGGCGGGTACGGCCTGCGGGGGCGACCAGGAGGTAGCGCAGGGTTCCGGCGTTCGCCTCGCCGGCGATCGCGTCGCCCGCGACGACACCGACGGCCATCGGCAGGAAGAACGGGAGGGTCGCGGCGAGGGCGGTGAAGACGAGGAACAGTCCGTTGTTGGTGATCTGCGTGATGAACGCCGGGCCCCCGCCGCCCTCCGGGCCGCCTGAGCCGCCCAGCGCCGAGCCGTCACTCGTCTCGATCTTCACGGCGATGCCGACCAGGACCGGGACAGCGGCGAGCACACCGAGCAGCGCGAGCGTGCGCCAGCGGCCGAAGGTGACGGCGAGTTCGCTGCGCAGCAGACCGAAGGTCCACAGCGGGCTGCGGCGGGAGCCGATGGTCTCAACCTGCAACATCGAAACCCTCCCCCGTCAGCGCCACGAACGCGTCCTCCAGGGAGGCCCGTTCCACCCCGAAGCCGCGGACCCGCACCCCCGCCGCCACCAACGCGGCGTTCAGGTCGGCGGGTTCCCCGTCCGGAGGTTCACCGGTCACCCGGTCCTCGTCGACGATGACGTCCGCGACCCCGCGTTCCTTCAGCACCCGGGCCGCGTCGCCGGTGTCCGGCGTGGTCACCACCAGCCGGCCCCGGATGCCCGCCGCCAGGTCCGTCACCGCACCCTGGGTGATCAGCCGGCCCTGCGCCATCACCGCGGCGTGCGTGCACACCTGCTCGATCTCGTCGAGGAGATGGGAGGAGAGGAACACGGTGGTGCCGTCGGAGGCCAGCTCCCGGATCAGCGCCCGGATCTCCCGCATGCCCTGCGGGTCGAGCCCGTTGGTCGGTTCGTCGAGGACGAGCAGGCGCCTTGGCTGGAGCAGCGCGGCCGCGAGCCCGAGCCGCTGCTTCATGCCCAGGGAGTACGCCTTGGCCTTCTTGCCGGCGGCCGCCGCGAGCCCGACCCGGTCCAGCGCCGCGGCGACACGGGCCCGCCGGGTGCGGGGATCGGCGGCGGGGTCTGCGGAGTCGTAGCGCAGGAGGTTGTCGCGGCCGGAGAGGAAGCCGTACAAGGCCGGGCCCTCGATGAGGGCGCCCACGTGCGGGAGCACGGCGCGCGTGGCCCGGGGCATGGGCCGCCCCAGCACGTGCGCCGTGCCCGACGTGGGCTCGATCAGACCCATCAGCATGCGGATGGTGGTGGTCTTGCCGGAGCCGTTGGGGCCGAGGAAGCCGAAGACGCTGCCCGCCGGGACGGTCAGATCGAGCCCGTCGACGGCGAGCTGTCCGCCGCGGTAGCGCTTGGTCAGGGCGCGGGTGTGGATGACGCCGTCACCCGCGCCCTGCTCTGCCGTGGCGGACGGTTCGTCCATGGGCTCCCCCGATTCGTCTTGCGCGTGCGGTACTTACTGCCCGGAGTCGGCCGCCTTCACCAGCGCGTCCTTGGTGACTGCGCCGACGTAGACCTTGCCGTCGTCCGTGATCAGGGCGTTGACCAGACGGGTCTTGAAGACCGTGCCCGAGCCGAACTTGCCCTTCACCTCGTCGCCGAGCGAGCCCAGGAAGCTGCCCATGTCGCCGCCGGCGGCGTCGGAGGGCCTACCGCCCTCGGCGCCGGTGTCGAGGACGGCGACGGAGTTCCAGCCCTCGCCGATGACGTTCAGTCCGTCGAGGCCCTTGCCGAGGTCCTCCGCGGACTTCCGCTCGTGCTCCGGCGCCGCCTCCAGGCTGTCGCCCTCGGTCACCTTCGCACCCTTGGGCGGGGTGAAGTCGAAGGTCGACGCGGCCGGCTTGGCGAAGCTGACCTGTGTGAAGCCCGCGTCCACCACGGCGGCACCGCCGCTCGCCGGGGTCAGCGTGAACTTCAGCGGCAGGCCGGTCTCCGCATCCACCGCCACGCTGATCGCGCCCACCGTGGAACCGGACTGCTTCGGCTCGATGAGCAGCTTGTACGCGTCGCGGCCAGCCACCTGCGCGGTGCCGTCGACGGTCACGGACGTCGTGTCGTCCACCGCCTTCAGGGCCTGATCGGTGAGGTCCTCGGGCGTGGCCGGCACCTCCTCCGACGCCTTGCCGTCCGCGGCCTCGGTGGCGGTGCCGTGGTAGACCTCGTTGGACGCGCTGTCGTAGCCCCACACGTCCTTGCCGTTGTGGATCAGGCTGTATTCGGCGGCGTTCTCCAGCAGCGACAGCTTCTGCCGGTCCGGGCCGTCGGCCGCGACGCGCAGCGTGTGCGTGCCGGATGCCAGCTCGGTCAGCTTGGCCGACGGGTCGGCCGCGGAGCCCTCGCCCTCCGAGGGGGTCGCGCCGGACGTCAGCCCGCTCTCCAGGCCGCCCAGGTCGGGCAGCCCCAGATCAGTGCTGATCTTCACCGTGCCGGACAGCTGCTGTACGTCCGACTCGGCGATCTTCTCGATGAGTTGCTGTGCGCTGATCTCCGGCAGGTCGGGGCTGCCGGAGTCGGCGATCGCGGGGACGAGCCCGATGGTTCCCGCAGCCACCCCCAGGACCGCCGCCGGGACGACGTACCGCGCGGCCTTGCGCCGCCGCGCCGCGCGCAGTTCTTCGGCCTGCGCCGCGGTCGTGTTGTCGTCGGATTCGTACGGTGCCATGTGTGCCTTACCTCCGTCGTCGGCGGCGGCTGTCCGTCACTTCGCGTCCTCGCACTCGTCCACCCTGAGCCGCCATTCTCACCCGAATCGGTGAGGAGTGGTGTGTTCCGTGGTCTCCATCTGACCAAACCGGATGCGAAGAAGCGTCAGACCGCGGGCTCAACTCCGTGTACTGCTGCGGTATGACACAAGCAGGCGGCGCCTCCGCCGACCCGTAGGGGTCGTAGGGGAGGCGCCGCCTCGATGCCGGGTCTCGGGGAGGTCCCCGGGGCGTGTCCTAACCCGCGCGGTGCACCACCGCGTCGCACAGTTCGATGAGCGCCGCCTTGGCATCGCACTCCCGCAGCGGTGCAAGCGCCGACCGCGCCTCCTCCGCGTACCGCACGGTGTCCCGTCGCGCCTGCTCCAGCGCGGGGTGCGCGCGCAGCGCGGCCAGCGCCTGCGCATGCCGGGCGTCGTCCGTCAGGTCGGAGTCCAGCAGCTCGCACAGGGCGATGTCCTCGGCCATCCCCAGTCGGGCCGCGCGCTCGCGCAGCCGCAGCACGGGCAGGGTCGCGATGCCCTCCCGCAGATCCGTCCCCGGCGTCTTCCCGGACTCGTGGGAGTCGGACGCGATGTCCAGCACGTCGTCGGCGAGCTGGAAGGCGACGCCCAGCCGTTCGCCGTACTGCGTCAGGACGTTCACGAGCGACTCGTCGGCGCCCGACATCATCGCGCCGAAGCGGCACGAGACCGCCACCAGCGACCCCGTTTTGCCGGCCAGTACGTCCAGGTAGTGCTCGACCGGGTCGCGCCCGTCCGACGGCCCGGCCGTCTCCAGGATCTGACCGGTGACCAGCCGTTCGAACGCCTCCGCCTGTACCCGCACCGCCTCCGGCCCGAGGTCGGCCAGGATGTGCGAGGCACGGGCGAAGAGGAAGTCGCCGGTGAGGACCGCGACCGAGTTGCCCCAGCGGGCGTTCGCGCTCGGTACCCCGCGCCGTACCTCCGCCTCGTCCATCACGTCGTCGTGGTACAGCGTCGCGAGGTGGGTCAGCTCCACGACCACGGCCGAGGGCACGACCCCGGGCGCGTACGGGTCACCGAACTGCGCGGCGAGCATCACCAGCAGCGGGCGGAACCGCTTGCCTCCGGCCCGCACCAGGTGCTGCGCGGCCTCCGTGATGAACGGGACCTCGCTCTTGGTTGCTTCGAGCAACCCTTCCTCGACAGCCGCCAATCCGGCCTGGACATCGGCTTCCAGAGCCTGGTCCCGCACGCTCAGCCCGAACGGCCCGACGACGGTCACGAGGGGTCTCCTGTCTGCTGGTGTCTACCGGCGGTTACGCGGTTTGTCGATACGTCGCTGCTTCACTCAAGTCAGCGTATCCGGTCACGTTTCGATCACCGAGGGCGCCCGGGGTTACAGGCCGGGCTGTATCGGATCACGAGCGGTATGTTTTCGATCAGTTGATACGAGAAGTTATTTATCGACTTAATCCGAATGGGCGAGTTTTGTCCCGCATCGCCCCAGCCGCTCCGTCCCACCTCCGGCCATTCGGGCGGCCTCGACGCACATCCGTACGCGCCTATGCCCTTCCCCTGCGAGGCGACTCTGACCCCCAATGGGGTGATTTGCGCAGAAGGCGGAGAGGTTCCCTTCCGCCGCACTTGAGAGAAGCGCACCCCACGCACGGCTGATTGATGGGCACTTGAGCTCATTGCCCGATTTGACACTCTTGCGCTCCGCGCGTGACGTGACTCACCTTCACCTGTCGACAGGTTTCCACAGTCAGCGGCCATCCAGCTTTCCCCGCTTACAAGTTGAGCCTTGGCACACGCAAAGGATCAAGCTGACAAAACACCCAGACAAAGATCAAACAGCATGTTGCATGAACCAGCTACTTGTTTCCGACATGTGCTCTCGCATACGTTCCGGGCCAGTCGGGCGGACGCCGAATCCTGCCGCCGCCCGGTACCACCGATGACGAGACCACTCACGCACGGCAGGAGCGGGGGACCCAGGTAAGTCGCCGGGCCGGACGTCGTACGACGCACCGGAACGGCTTGGGGTGAAGTTGCGCTCGCAAGGGCGCGGCCGGGCACCTCCCAGCCCGAACCCGACAGCTCACCTCGCAGGCGAAGGAGAGGAACAGCCCCATGCCTGCAAACGGTCAGCTCCGCACCCTCCCCCACTCTCGCCTTCGCTCGAGCGGGGGGACCCCCATCGCCCGCATAGCCCGCAAGCTCACGGTCGTCGGCACCGGCGCGGCCGTGCTCGCCCTGCCGCTCCTCGGCGCGAGCACCGCGTCGGCCGCCACCCCCACCGCGGTGACCGCGAAGACCGCCACCACGGCGTACTCCGACAACCTCGACGGCTGGATCCGCGAGTCGCTCGCCATCATGGCGAAGCACGGAATCCCGGGCTCCTACAACGGCATCTACCGCAACGTCATGCGCGAGTCGTCCGGCAACCCGGCCGCCATCAACAACTGGGACTCCAACGCGGCCAAGGGCACCCCGTCCAAGGGCCTGCTCCAGGTCATCGACCCGACCTTCGCCGCGTACCACGTGCCCGGCACGGCCTACGACCCGTTCGACCCGGTCGCCAACATCACCGCCGCCTGCAACTACGCGGCCGACCGCTACGGCTCGATCGACAACGTCTTCGGCGCCTACTGAGCCCTTCGCGCCTACTGAACCTTCGTACCCACCGAGGGCCTGCGCCCGCCGAGCCGCTGCGGGCGCCGGCCCTCGGCGAGGATCCGTTCGAGGACGACGGCGACGCCGTCGTCCTCGTTCGAGAGAGTGATCTCGTCGGCCACCGCCTTCAGTTCGGGGTGCGCGTTGGCCATGGCGACGCCGTGGGCGGCCCAGTCGAACATCGGGATGTCGTTGGGCATGTCCCCGAAGGCGATGGTGTCCTCGGGGCGCAGCCCCAGATGCCGGGCCGCCAGCGCCAGCCCCGTCGCCTTGGTGATGCCGGACGGCTGAAGCTCGACCGTCCCGGGCCCCGACATGGTGACCGTCGCGAGCGAACCCACCACCGAGCGGGCCACCGACGCCAACTCGTCGTCGGACAGGGTGGGATGGCGCAGCAGCACCTTGCTGATGGGCTCGCACCACAGGTCGTCACGCCGGCCGACCCGCACCGCCGGCAACGTCGGGTGCGGCATCCGATACCCCGGCTCGATGAGCGTCAGGCCGTCGACGCCGTCCTGGTCGACGGCCGCATGCACCGTGCCGACCTCCGCCTCGATCTTGCCGAGCGCGGTCTCGGCCAGTTCCCGGTCCAGGGTGACCGACCACAGCAGACGGTCCACGCCGGCGTCGTACAACTGCGCGCCCTGCCCGCACACCGCGAGCCCCCCGCCGCCCAGGAACTTCAGCAGCGGCCGCACCCTGGGCGCCGGCCGGCCCGTCACCACCAGATGCCGGGCGCCGGCCGCCGAGACCCGCGCGAGCGCGGTGAGCGACCGGTCGGAGACCGTGTCGTCGCCGCGCAGCAGCGTTCCGTCCAGGTCGGTGGCGATGAGGGTGTACGCGGTGCGCTCGGCATATGCGAGGGGTGCGGCCATGATCAGAGAATACGGACACCGCGCCCACGCCGTTCATCCCCAACTCCCTTCCACCTGTCCACATTTCAGCGGCCCGGCTCCTCGGTGCCGGTCGCGGCCGGGCGAAGGCGCGGCGCGGACAGTGGGTCACAGACAGCGGGACAGGGACAGCGGGACGAGGCCGCGGGGCGCATACGACTCCCTCATTCCTGACATTACGGACTCTTTGCGCGCTTAAGTCACTGCCCAAGACGGCCGCCGCAGCCGTAACGTGTGCCGCGAACCGCATGGACCGTACGTACGAAAGTGAGGCAGCACCCCAATGCCCCCCTTCGATGTCCCCGAGGGCGACCCCTTCGGTCCGCACAACCTTCCGTACGGCGTTTTCTCACCCGCCGGGTCCACCGAACGCACCGTCGGCGTCCGCCTCGGCGACCACGTCCTCGACGCCGGCGCGGCAGCACTGGCGCTCGGCTCCCCCTACGCCGCCCTGCTGGCCCGGCCCACCCTGAACCCACTGCTCGCCGCCGGCCGCACCGCCTGGTCGGACGTCCGGCGGGCGCTGACCGCCTGGGTGACGGTGCCGTCCCACCGCGAAACCCTCGCGCCTCTGATGCACCCCCTCTCCTCGGTGACCCTGCACCTGCCCTTCGAGATCGCGGACTACGTCGACTTCTACGCCTCAGAGAACCACGCCCGGAACGTCGGCCAGATCTTCCGTCCCGACGCCGCCGACTCACTCACCCCCAACTGGAAGCATCTGCCGATCGGTTACCACGGCCGCTCCGGCACGGTCGTCGTCTCCGGCACGGATGTCATCCGCCCCTCCGGCCAGCGCAAGGCCCCGACCGACCCCGCGCCCGTCTTCGGACCGTCCGTCCGCCTGGACATCGAGGCGGAGGTCGGCTTCGTCGTCGGCGCCCCGTCCCCGCTGGGCCGACCCGTTCCGCTGGCCGGCTTCCGCGACCACGTCTTCGGCCTGTGCCTCCTCAACGACTGGTCCGCGCGCGACATCCAGGCCTGGGAGTACGTCCCCCTCGGCCCTTTCCTCGGCAAGTCCTTCGCCACGTCGGTGTCGGCCTGGATCACCCCGCTGGACGCGCTGGACGAGGCACGGGTGGCCCCACCGCAGCGCACCTGTCCCCTCCTCCCGTACCTGGACGACACGGACGACGAACCCGGCGGCTACGACCTGCGCATCACCGTCGCTCTCAACGGTCACGTCATCTCGGAACCCCCCTTCTCCACCATGTACTGGACGGCCGCCCAGCAACTCGCCCACATGACCGTCAACGGCGCATCCCTGCGCGCCGGCGACCTGTACGGCTCGGGCACGGTGAGCGGCCCGACCGAACGCGAACGCGGCTCACTCCTCGAACTGACCTGGAACGGCCGGAACCCACTCGAACTCCCCGACGGCAAGCGGACGTTCCTGGAGGACGGGGATGTCGTGACACTGTCGGCCTGGGCACCGGGGGCCGGCGGGGTCCGGGTGGGGTTGGGGGAGGTGAACGGGAAGGTTGTCGCGAGCTGAGCCGCGGGGTGGCGCGAGGTGAGCTTTTCGGGCAAGCGCCGGTCCGGGCGCTGACTCCGGGTGCCCGGCGCCGTCATACTGGCGGTGGGTGGTGTGCGCGAGGCGGGACGCGGGACGCGGTCGGCAGGCGCGGCCGCTGCCCCACCGCACCACCCGAGCCGCCCTCACTCCCGACCAGGATCCGGAGCCCGTGGCATGACTGTCTGCCTGCTCCTGCTGAGCGTCGTCGCCCTGACGGCCGCTGTACCGGCCCCCCGTGCGCTGACCCGGGCCGCGTGGCCCGAACGGGAGCCCGTGGTCGGGCTGTGGGTATGGCAGTGCCTGGTCGCCACCGTCCTGCTGTGCTGTCTGGCCGCCCTCCTCCTGGGTGCGGCCGCCGTCTTCCAGACCGTCCGCGACCAGGTCTTCGCCCCCGCACCGCCCCATGTCACCGCGGCGTACGACCTCTCCGCCGCGCCTCCCTGGGCCGCTGCGCTCACCCTGCTGCTGGCCTGCGGTGCCGCCTGGACCACCGCGATGCTCACCCGGGAGCTGGTCGAGGCCCGGCGGCGCCGCACCCAGGCCCGCGCTCATCTGCGCGAACGCGCCCCTGACCTGCCCGCCGGCCTCCCGGCCGCCCGCGGCCCGCTGCTCGTCCTGGAGGACGAGTACCCCGATGCCTGGTGGCTGCCGGGCCACCCGTCCCAGCTGGTCGTCACCACCGGAGCCCTGCACCGCCTCACCGACCACCAGCTGGACGCCGTCCTCACCCACGAACGCGGACACGCCCGCGCCCACCACGACTGGCTGCTGCACCTGTCGACCGCCCTTGCCACCGGCTTCCCCCGTGTTCCGCTGTTCGCCCACTTCTGCGACCAGACCCGCCGTCTGGTCGAACTCGCCGCCGACGACACGGCCTCCCGCCGCTGCGGCCACCTCACCACCGCTCTGGCGCTGATCGAGCTGAACCAGCACCGCGGAGTCCTGTCCTGCGCCTCCAGCCACCGCCTCCTCGGCGAACGCGTAGACCGCCTCCTGCAGCCCCCGCCCCGCCTTGGCCGCCGCCACCGTGCCCTGACGACCACAGTGGCCGCCCTGGTCCCCCTGGTACCGCTCCTGATCACGTTCGCCCCGGGCCTGACGGCGTTGGGGTAAGGGCGCAGGAGGGACGGTGGAGGCACCCCAAGCCCCTGTCCAGCGGTCCGCCTACATCCAGTCGTCCGGCTCCGGCCCCTCGGGCGGCTCCGGCCAGTCGTCCGGCCCGCCCTGATCGGCCGCGGTTCTCGGAACCGGCGGTGCACCTGCGTCGGCCTGCCCGGCCGGGGCACCGGGCGGCCCTTCCAGGGACGCGAGCACCCCGAGAACGCCCTCCCCGTACGTCGCCAGCTTCTTCTCACCGACCCCGCTGATGCCTCCGAGCTCCGCGATCGACGTCGGCCACGCCGTGGCGATCTCCCGAAGCGTGGCGTCGTGGAAGATGACGTACGCCGGGACGCCCTGCTCCCGGGCCTGTTCTGCGCGCCAGGCGCGCAGGGCCTCGAAGGCCGGCAGCAGTTCCTCGGGCAGCTCGGCGGCCGCAACCTTGGGCTTGCCCGCCCCGCGCCCCGACGAAGACGCCGACGCCGACCGCGAGGTCACCGGCTTCTTCGGCTCCTTGCGCAGCGGCACCTCCCGCTCCCGCCGCAGCACCGAACCGCTGGCCTCGGTCAGCACCAGCGTGCCGTACTCCCCCTCGACCGCGAGCAGCCCCTGCGCCAGCAACTGCCGGATGACGCCCCGCCATTCGCCCTCGGCCAGCTCCTCACCGATGCCGAACACGGAGAGCTGATCGTGGTCGAACTGGATGACCTTGCCGGTGCGCTTCCCCAGCAGGATGTCGACGATCTGCACCGCGCCGAACTTCTGCCTCCGCTCCCGCTGCAACCGCACCACCGTCGACAGCACCTTCTGCGCCGCGATGGTGCCGTCCCAGGTCTCGGGCGGAGTGAGGCAGGTGTCGCAGTTGCCGCAGCCCGCCGGATCCGGGTCCTGGCCGAAGTAGGCGAGCAGTTGGCCGCGGCGGCACTGGGCGGTCTCGCACAGCGCGAGCATCGCGTCCAGGTGCGCGGCGGCCCGGCGCCGGAACGCCTCGTCGCCCTCGCCCGACTGGATCAGCTTGCGCTGCTGTATGACGTCGTTGAGTCCGTACGCCATCCATGCCGTCGACGGCAGACCGTCACGCCCCGCGCGGCCGGTCTCCTGGTAGTACCCCTCGACCGACTTGGGCAGATCCAGGTGGGCGACGAACCGCACGTCCGGCTTGTCGATGCCCATCCCGAAGGCAATGGTCGCCACCACGACGAGGCTCTCCTCCCGCAGGAAACGGGACTGGTGCGCCGCGCGCGTGCCCGCGTCCAGGCCCGCGTGGTACGGCACCGCCTCGATGCCGTTTCGGGTGAGGAACTCGGCCGTCTTCTCCACCGAGTTGCGCGAGAGGCAGTAGACGATGCCCGCATCGCCGGCGTGCTCCTCACGCAGGAGGCTCAGCAGCTGTTTCTTGGGGTCCGCCTTCGGCACGATCCGGTACTGGATGTTGGGCCGGTCGAAGCTCGCCACGAAGTGCCGGGCCGTCGGCATGTTCAGCCGCTGGGTGATCTCCTGGTGCGTCGCATGCGTGGCCGTCGCCGTGAGCGCGATACGCGGCACGTCGGGCCAGCGCTCGCCGAGCAGCGACAGCGCCAGATAGTCGGGGCGGAAGTCGTGGCCCCACTGCGACACGCAGTGCGCCTCGTCGATCGCGAAGACGGAGATCTTGCCGCGTGAGAGCAGATCCAGCGTGGACTCAAGACGCAGTCGCTCCGGCGCCAGGTAGAGCAGATCGAGCTCACCGGCCAGGAACTCGGCCTCCACCACCCGGCGCTCGTCGAAGTCCTGCGTGGAGTTCATGAACCCGGCTCGCACGCCCAGCGCCCGCAGCGCGTCCACCTGGTCCTGCATCAACGCGATCAGCGGGGAGACGACGATGCCCGTACCCGGTCTGACCAGGGCCGGGATCTGATAGCAGAGCGACTTGCCGCCACCGGTCGGCATCAGCACGACGGCGTCACCGCCGGCCACGACATGCTCGATGACCGCTTCCTGCTCACCGCGGAAGGCCTCGTACCCGAAGACCCTGTGGAGCGCTGCCAGCGCCTCGCTCTCGGCTACCGCCGCCATTCCACCGATCCCGCCTGTCCCACCCATCGCCGTGCCCCCGTACGTCGCATCTCGACCACTGCGTCCACGATAGGCGCCCGCGCTGACAGCCACTGAGTTATCCACAGGCGACCTACACGACCCGCGTCAAGGACACGGCTGTCGGTCACACGTTCGCGGGAGACCTGCCTGTTTCCGGCGGATAGTCTGAATGCACCGGCGAGACTCCGTCCCATGGGAGCACTGATGAGCGGCGCACCGAAGGCGTCCGCGTCTGCCTGGCCGACCCCGCCGGAAGGCGGGTAGACCGCCGACGATCTGGACCGGCTTCCGAATCTTCCTCCGCATACGGAACTGATCGACGGGAGCCTCGTCTTCGTGAGTCCGCCGACCATCTTTCACTCGCGCGCTGTGAGCTTCTTCGAAGGGCAGCTTCAGTCCTTGGCCTCGGCGGACTTCGAAGTCTTCCGCGAGTTCACCATCGACATCGATCGCCAGAACAGACCGGAACCGGACGTGGTCGTAGTTCGTGGGGACGTCGTCGAGGATCCGGATCAGACACGGTTTCCGGCTGAAGCGGTCCTCCTGGCGGTCGAGGTCGTCTCGCCGGACTCCGTCTCCCGGGACCGCGAGACCAAGCCGCTGAAGTACGCCCGCGCGAAGATCCCCCACTACTGGAGGGTGGAGAACGAGAAGGGCCTCGCAGCGGTGCACGCCTTCGAACTGGAGCCCACCACCGGTGCCTACACCAGCGTGGGCATCTTCCGCGAGCGAATGAAGCTGGCCGCCCCCTTCCCTGTCGACCTGGACCTCACGCAGATCAAGGCGCGTCGCGACAAGGAACAGTAGCCCCGCCCCAACCACACGGCGGCCCGGCACCCTGGAGGGAGCCGGGCCGCCGCCGTACCGACAACAGCAGCGCCGCGTCAGCGCGCAAACACCCCCGCATCCCCCGCCAGATCCAGGAAGTACTGCGGCGCCACACCCAGCACCAGCGTCACCGCAACCCCCACCCCGATCGCCGTCATCGTCAGCGGCGACGGCACCGCGACCGTCGGCCCTTCGGGGCGCGGCTCGCTGAAGAACATCAGCACGATGACCCGGATGTAGAAGAACGCGGCGATCGCCGACGAGATCACACCGATCACCACCAGCGGGGCCGCCCCGCCCTCCGCCGCCGCCTTGAACACGGCGAACTTCCCGGCGAAGCCGGAGGTCAGCGGAATGCCTGCGAAAGCGAGCAGGAACACCGCGAACACGGCCGCGACCAGCGGCGAACGGCGGCCGAGACCGGCCCACTTGGACAGGTGCGTCGCCTCACCTCCGGCGTCACGCACCAGCGTCACCACCGCGAACGCGCCGATCGTCACGAACGAGTACGCCGCCAGGTAGAAGAGGACCGACGAGACGCCGTCCGGACTCGTCGCGATGACACCGGCCAGGATGAAGCCGGCGTGCGCGATCGACGAGTACGCCAGCAGTCGCTTGATGTCGGTCTGCGTGATCGCGACGATCGCACCGCCCAGCATGGTGACGATCGCGACGCCCCACATCACCGGCCGCCAGTCCCAGCGCAGCCCCGGCAGCACGACGTACAGGATCCGCAGCAGCGCGCCGAACGCGGCCACCTTGGTCGCCGCCGCCATGAAGCCGGTCACCGGCGTCGGCGCCCCCTGGTACACATCCGGCGTCCACATGTGGAACGGGACAGCGCCCACCTTGAACAGCAGCCCCATGACGATCAGCGCGGCGCCGAGCAGGAGCAGCGCGTCGTTGCCCATGGTGTCCGCGAGCGCCGGTGTGACGTCGGTGATGGTGCCGTCGACGACCCGGGCGATCGTCGCGTACGACATCGAGCCGGAGTAGCCGTACAGCATCGCGATGCCGAACAGCGTGAACGCGGAGGCGAACGCGCCGAGCAGGAAGTACTTGACCGCGGCCTCCTGCGACATCAGCCGCTTGCGACGGGCCAGCGCGCACATCAGGTACAGCGGCAGCGAGAAGACCTCCAGGGCCACGAACAGCGTCAGCAGGTCGTTGGCCGCGGGGAAGAGCAGCATGCCGGCGACCGCGAAGAGCAGCAGCGGGAAGACCTCGGTCGTGGTGAAACCGGCCTTCACCGCGGCCTTCTCGCTGTCGCTGCCGGGCACGGAGGCCGCCTGCGCGGCAAAGGAGTCGACCCGGTTGCCGTGGGCGGCGGGGTCCAGTCGCCGTTCGGCGAAGGTGAACAGGGCGACCAGCGCGGCCAGCAGGATCGTGCCCTGCAGGAACAGGGCCGGCCCGTCGACCGCGATCGCGCCCATCGCCGCGATACGCGCCTTGGTGGTGCCGTATCCGTCCGCCGCCAGGGCGACGGCCGCGGCGAACGCGGCGGCGAGGCCGACGACGGACACGAACATCTGGGCGTAATAACGGGATTTGCGCGGTACGAACGCCTCGACCAGCACCCCGACGATCGCCGCGCCGATGACGATCAGCATGGGCGACAGTTGTGCGTACTCGATCTTCGGCGCGTCGATCTTGCCGATGGGATCGGCCGCGGTTGTCCACAGGCTGTGGACGGCTGTTGCGCTCACTTGGCCGCCTCCACCTCGGGCTGAGGGTCTGTCTTCTGTACGTCGGACATGGTCTGCTGCACCGCCGGGTTGACGATGTCCGTGAGGGGCTTCGGGTAGACGCCCAGGAAGATCAGCAGTGCGACCAGCGGGGCGACCACCACGAGCTCACGCACTCTGAGGTCCGGCATCGCGGAGACCTCCGGCTTCACCGGGCCCGTCATCGTCCGCTGGTAGAGGACGAGGGTGTAGAGCGCGGCGAGGACAATGCCGAAGGTGGCGATGATGCCGATCGCCGGGTAGCGCGCGAACGTACCGACGAGTACCAGGAACTCACTCACGAACGGCGCGAGTCCGGGCAACGACAGCGTCGCGAGGCCGCCGATCAGGAAGGTGCCGGCGAGGACGGGGGCGACCTTCTGCACTCCTCCGTAGTCGGCGATGAGCCGCGAGCCGCGGCGCGAGATCAGGAATCCGGCCACCAGCATCAGCGCCGCCGTCGAGATTCCATGGTTGACCATGTACAGCGTCGCGCCCGACTGGCCCTGGCTGGTCATCGCGAAGATGCCCATGATGATGAAGCCGAAGTGCGAGATCGACGCGTAGGCCACCAGCCGCTTGATGTCCCGCTGGCCGACCGCGAGCAGCGCCCCGTAGATGATGCTGATCAGGGCGAGGACGAGGATGACCGGCGTCGCCCACTTCGACGCCTCCGGGAACAGCTGGAGGCAGAAGCGGAGCATCGCGAAGGTGCCCACCTTGTCGACGACCGCGGTGATCAACACCGCGACCGGGGCGGTGGCTTCCCCCATCGCGTTCGGCAGCCAGGTGTGCAGCGGCCACAGCGGTGCCTTCACCGCGAAGGCGAAGAAGAAGCCCAGGAACAGCCAGCGTTCGGTGCTGGTCGCCATGTCCAGCGAGCCGTTGGCCCGTGCCGCGGCGATCTCCTGGAGCGAGAAGTTCCCGGCGACCACATAGAGGCCGATCACCGCGGCCAGCATGATCAGACCGCCGGCCAGGTTGTAGAGCAGGAACTTCACGGCCGCGTACGACCGTTGTGTCGACGCCACCTGTTCGCCGTGCTCGTGGGCACGGTCCCCGAAGCCGCCGATGAGGAAGTACATCGGGATCAGCATGGCTTCGAAGAAGATGTAGAAGAGGAAGACGTCGGTGGCCTCGAAGGAGAGGATCACCATCGCCTCGACGGCCAGGATCAGAGCGAAGAAGCCCTGTGTCGGCCGCCACCGCCTGCTTCCGGTCTCCAACGGGTCGGCGTCGTGCCAGCCCGCGAGGATGATGAACGGGATCAGCAGCGCCGTGAGCGCGATGAGCGCCACCGCGATGCCGTCCACGCCCAGCTCGTATCTCACCCCGAAGTCCGCGATCCAGGCGTGGGATTCGGTGAGCTGGTAGCGGTCGCCGTCGGGGTCGAAACGGACCAGGACCGCGATGGCGAGGGCGAGGGTGGCGAGCGAGACGAGCAGCGCCAGCCACTTGGCGGCGGTGCGCCGCGCGGCCGGTACCGCGGCCGTGGCGATCGCCCCGATCGCCGGGAGCGCCGCCGTCGCTGTCAGCAGAGGAAAGGACATCGGTATCAGACCGCCCTCATCAGCAGGGTCGCGGCGACGATGAGCGCCGCGCCGCCGAACATCGAGACCGCGTAACTGCGCGCGAAGCCGTTCTGCAGTCGGCGCATCCGTCCGGACAGGCCGCCGACCGAGGCCGCCGTGCCGTTGACGACTCCGTCGACCAGGGTGTGGTCGACATACACCAGGGAGCGCGTGAGGTGCTCGCCGCCGCGGACCAGGACGACGTGGTTGAAGTCGTCCTGGAGCAGGTCGCGCCGGGCTGCCCGGGTGAGCAGCGACCCGCGCGGGGCGACGACCGGGACCGGGCGGCGGCCGTACTGCGCGTACGCGATGCCGACGCCGATCACCATCACAGCCACCGTGGACAGCGTGACCGTGAGGGCGCTGACCGGCGGGTGCCCGTGGTCATGGCCGGTGACCGGCTCCAGCCAGTGCACGAAGCGGTCACCGATGCTGAAGAAGGCGCCGCCGAAGACCGACCCGACGGCCAGCAGGATCATCGGGATCGTCATGACCTTGGGCGACTCGTGCGGGTGCGGCTCCGCGTGCTCGCCGCGCGTTTCGGCGGCGGGCTCCACGCTGGGCTCGGCCGGGGACGGAGTCGGGGCGTGCCGCCAGCGCTCCTCGCCGAAGAACGTCAGCAGCATCACGCGCGTCATGTAGTACGCCGTGATGGCCGCGCCGAGCAGGGCGCATCCACCGAGGATCCAGCCCTCGGTACCACCCTTGGCGAACGCCGCCTCGATGATCTTGTCCTTGGAGAAGAAGCCGGACAGACCGGGGAAGCCGATGATCGCGAGGTAGCCGAGGCCGAAGGTGACGAAGGTGATCGGCATGTACTTGCGCAGGCCGCCGTACTTGCGCATGTCGACCTCGTCGTTCATGCCGTGCATCACCGAACCGGCGCCGAGGAACAGCCCGGCCTTGAAGAAGCCGTGCGTCACCAGGTGCATGATCGCGAAGACGTAGCCGATCGGACCGAGGCCGGCGGCGAGGGTCATGTAGCCGATCTGCGACATGGTCGAGCCGGCCAGCGCCTTCTTGATGTCGTCCTTCGCGCAACCGACGATCGCACCGAAGAGGAGCGTGACCGCACCGACGATGGTGACCACGAGCTGGGCGTCGGGCGCGGCGTTGAAGATCGCTCCGGAGCGGACGATCAGGTACACGCCCGCCGTCACCATCGTCGCGGCGTGGATGAGGGCCGAGACCGGGGTCGGGCCCTCCATCGCGTCCCCGAGCCAGGACTGGAGCGGTACCTGGGCGGACTTGCCGCAGGCGGCGAGCAGCAGCATCAGGCCGATCGCGGTGAGCATGCCCTCGGATGTGTCGCCGACGAGACCCGGCTCCTCATGGCTGCCGAGCACCGGCCCGAAGGCGAAGGTCCCGAAGGTCGCGAACATGATCATGATCGCGATCGACAGGCCCATGTCGCCGACACGGTTGACCAGGAAGGCCTTCTTCGCGGCGGTCGCGGCGCTGGGCTTGTGCTGCCAGAAGCCGATCAGCAGGTAGGAGGCGAGGCCGACGCCCTCCCAGCCGACGTACAGCAGCAGGTAGTTGTCGGCGAGGACGAGCAGCAGCATCGCCGCCAGGAACAGGTTCAGGTAGCCGAAGAAGCGGCGGCGCCGCTCGTCGTGCTCCATGTACCCGACCGAATAGAGGTGGATCAGCGAGCCGACACCGGTGATCAGCAGGACGAACGTCATCGACAGCTGGTCGAGCTGGAAGGCCACGTCGGCCTGGAAGCCCTCGACCGGGATCCAGCTGAACAGGTGCTGCGTGAGCGTGCGGTGCTCGGCGTCCTTGCCCAGCAGGTCGGCGAAGAGGACGACGCCGAGGACGAAGGAGACGGCCGCGAGCACCGTGCCGATCCAGTGGCCGACGGCGTCGAGCCGCCGGCCACCGCACAGCAGGACGGCCGCTCCGAGCAGGGGCGCCGCGATCAGCAGCGCAATCAGGTTCTCCACGATTCTTCCGACCCCTTACAGCTTCATCAGGCTGGCGTCGTCGACCGAGGCCGAGTGACGGGCACGGAACAGCGACACGATGATCGCGAGCCCGACCACGACCTCGGCGGCGGCGACGACCATCGTGAAGAAGGCGATGATCTGGCCGTCGAGATTGCCGTGCATCCGGGAGAAGGCGACGAACGCGAGGTTGCAGGCGTTGAGCATCAGCTCGATGCACATGAACAGCACGATCGCGTTCCGCCGGATCAGCACGCCGGTCGCGCCGATCGTGAACAGCAGGGCGGCGAGATAGAGGTAGTAGACGGGGTTCACTTCGACGCCTCCTCGGTCCGCTTGAACGACGGCGGCTCGATCTCGCTCCGCTCCAGGCGTTCCTCCGCGCGCTGTTCCAGCGCGCGCAGGTCATTGATCGCCTCGGTCGACACGTCCCTGATCTGGCCCCGTTCGCGCAACGTCTTGCTGACGGTCAGATCGGACGGGGTGCCGTCGGGCAGCAGCCCCGCGATGTCCACGGCGTTGTGCCGGGCGTACACACCGGGCGCCGGCAGCGGCGGTACGTGCTTGCCCTCGCGCACGCGCTGCTCGGACAGTTCGCGCTGGGTCTTGGCGCGCTCGGTGCGCTCGCGGTGGGTGAGCACCATGGCACCGACGGCAGCCGTGATCAGCAGGGCGCCGGTGAGTTCGAAGGCGAAGACGTACTTGGTGAAGATGAGGGCCGCCAGGCCCTCCACATTGCCGCCCGCGTTCGCCTGGCCGAGGCCGTTGAACTCCTTCAGGGAGGCGTTGCCGATGCCGCCGACCAGCAGGACGCCGAAGCCGAGACCGCACAGCAGGGCCAGCCAGCGCTGGCCCTTGATGGTCTCCTTCAGGGAGTCCGCCGCGGTGACGCCGACGAGCATCACCACGAACAGGAACAGCATCATGATCGCGCCGGTGTAGACGACGATCTGCACGATGCCCAGGAAGTAGGCGCCGTTGGCGAGGTAGAACACCGCCAGGACGATCATGGTGCCGGCCAGGCAGAGCGCGCTGTGCACGGCCTTCTTCATGAAGACGGTGCACAGGGCGCCGATCACCGCGACGGTGCCGAGGATCCAGAACTGGACGGCCTCTCCGGTGGAGGTGGTGTAGGCGGCGAGCTGCGCGCTCATGCGTCCACCTCCTCGTCCGTGGGCTTCTCGCCCTTGGAGACGGCGACCTGGCGCTCGGTGCCGGGCGCGGCCTCGGTGACCAGCCCCCGGTAGTAGTCCTGCTCGTCCATCCCCGGGTAGATCGCGTGGGGCGAGTCGACCATGCCCTCTTCGAGGCCGGCGAGCAGCTGCTCCTTGGTGTAGATGAGGTTGGCGCGGGTGGAGTCGGCCAGCTCGAAATCGTTCGTCATCGTGAGCGCGCGCGTGGGGCATGCCTCGATGCACAGGCCGCACAGGATGCAGCGGGCGTAGTTGATCTGGTACACGCGCCCGTACCGCTCGCCCGGCGAGTAGCGCTCCTCGTCGGTGTTGTCCGCGCCCTCCACATAGATGGCGTCGGCGGGGCAGGCCCAGGCGCACAGCTCGCAGCCGACGCACTTCTCCAGGCCGTCCGGATGGCGGTTGAGCTGGTGCCGTCCGTGGAACCGGGGGGCGGTGGTCTTCTGCTGCTCCGGGTACTGCTCGGTCAGCCGCTTCTTGAACATGGCCTTGAAGGTCACGCCGAAGCCGGCCACGGGGTTCAGGAAACCGGGCTTGGTCTCCTTGGGCTCCTCAGCCATCGGACGCCTCCTTTCCATCCAGAGATCCATCACTCTGAGTATCAGGCCCACCACTGACAATCAGCTCCCGCTCACGTCGCGACCTGCGTCGCGGCACCGGCGGCACCTCCTGTCCGGGCAGCGGCGGTACGGGGAATCCGCCCGCCATCGGATCGAAGCCGACGGCCTGGGCGGGCGGTTCGGGCGCGGGTTTGCCGCGCTCGCGGAAGAAGTCCGCGACGAAGGAGAGCAGGAGCAGAGCGAGGACTCCGCCGCCGACGTAGAGGGCGATGTCGGCGAAGTCGTAGTTCTCGTTGCGCAGGGTCCGCACGGTCGCGACGAGCATCAGCCAGACCACGGAGACCGGGATGAGGACCTTCCAGCCGAGCTTCATCAACTGGTCGTAGCGGACGCGGGGGAGCGTGCCGCGCAGCCAGATGAAGAAGAACAGCAGCAGCTGCACCTTGAGGACGAACCAGAGCATCGGCCACCAGCCGTGGTTCGCGCCCTCCCAGAAGGTGGAGACCGGCCAGGGTGCCCGCCAGCCGCCCAGGAAGAGCGTCACGGACACGGCCGAGACCGTCACCATGTTCACGTACTCGGCGAGCATGAACATCGCGAACTTGATCGACGAGTACTCGGTGTTGAAACCGCCGACCAGGTCGCCCTCGGACTCCGGCATGTCGAACGGGGCGCGGTTGGTCTCGCCGACCATGGTCACGATGTAGATCAGGAACGAGACCGGCAGCAGGATGATGTACCAGCGGTCCGCCTGCGCCTCGACGATCGCCGAGGTCGACATCGACCCCGAGTAGAGGAAGACGGAGGCGAACGCGGCGCCCATGGCGATCTCGTAGGAGATCATCTGCGCGCAGGAGCGCAGACCGCCGAGCAGCGGATAGGTGGATCCGGAGCTCCAACCCGCCAGCACGATGCCGTAGATGCCCACCGAGGCGACCGCGAGGATGTAGAGCATCGCGATCGGCAGGTCGGTGAGCTGCATCGTGGTGCGCTGGCCGAAGATCGAGATCTCGTTGCCGGCCGGGCCGAAGGGGATCACCGCGATCGCCATGAAGGCCGGGATGGCCGCGACGATCGGCGCGAGGACGTAGACGACCTTGTCCGCGCGTTTGACGATGACGTCTTCCTTGAGCATCAGCTTGATGCCGTCGGCGAGCGACTGGAGCATGCCCCAGGGGCCGTGCCGGTTGGGGCCGATGCGCAGCTGCATCCAGGCGACGACCTTGCGCTCCCAGACGATGGAGAACAGCACGGTCACCATCAGGAAGGCGAAACAGAAGACCGCCTTGACGGCGACCAGCCACCACGGGTCGCGGCCGAACATCGAGAGGTCTTCAACGGCGAGGTACGGGCTCATGCCTCCACCTCCTTGGGGGCCTCGCCGGCGAGGGTCGCCGGGCCGATGCGAACGAGGGAGCCGGGCAGCGCCCCGGTGCCGGAGGCGACGCCGCCGCCGACCGAGTTCAGCGGGAGCCAGACCACACGGTCGGGCATCTCGGTGATCTGCAGCGGGAGTTCGACGGTGCCGGCCGGGCCGGTCACGGCGAGCGCGTCGCCGTCCTTGACGCCTGCCTCGGCGGCCGTGGCGGGCGACACACGCGCGCGTGCGGCGTGCCGGGTCCCGGCGAGCGCCTCGTCGCCCTCCTGGAGCACACCCCGGTCGAGCAGCAGCCGGTGCCCGGCCAGTACGGCTTCCCCGGCCGCCGGACGCGGCAGCACGCCCGCCGTCTCGAGGGGTTCGGTGGCCCGCGGCCCGTCCCAGACCCCCAGCCGGTCCAGCTCCGCGCGCGCGGTCCGCAGATCCGGCAGACCCAGGTGTACGTCCATGGCGTCGGCCAGCATCTGCAGCACGCGTGCGTCGGTGGGTGCCAGTCGGCGGCTCATCTGGTCGGGCTTGAGCGCGGCCTCGAAGAAGCGGACCCGGCCCTCCCAGTTGAGGAAGGCGCCCGTCTTCTCGGCGACCGCGGCGACCGGGAGGACCACGTCCGCGAGTTCCGTGACCTCACTGGGCCGCAGTTCGAGCGACACCACGAAGCCGACTTCGGCGAGTGCTGCACGCGCGCGTGCCGGGTCGGGCAGGTCGGCGACCTCCACGCCCGCGACCAGCAGTGCCTGGAGGTCGCCGTTTGCGGCGGACTGGATGATCCGGCCGGTGTCACGGCCGTAGCGGTGCGGAAGGTCGGCGACGCCCCAGGCGGCGGCGACCTCCGCACGCGCGCGTGGGTCGGTGGCCGGACGTCCGCCCGGCAGCAGCGACGGCAGCGCGCCCGCTTCGATGGCGCCCCGCTCTCCTGCGCGACGCGGGATCCACACCAGCTGCGCGCCGGTCGCGGAGGCGACCCGTACGGCGGCGGTGAGGCCGCCGGCCACCCCGGCCAGCCGCTCGCCGACGACGATCACCGCGCCCTCGGCGCGCAGCGCCTGAGCGGCCCTGGCGCCGTCCTCCTCCAGGCCGACCCCGCTCGCGAGCGCGTCCAGCCACTCGGTCTCGGTGCCCGGAGCCGCCGACAGCAGCGTGCCGCCGGCCTTCTCCAGACCACGCGTGGTGTGCGTGGCCAGCGAGAACACCTTCTGTCCGTGCCCCCGCCAGGCCTTGCGCAGCCGCAGGAAGACGCCGGGGGCCTCCTCCTCCGACTCGAACCCGGCCAGCAGGACGGCGGGCGCCTTCTCCAGGGAGGTGTACGTGACGCCCGTACCGTCGAGGTCGCGCCCGCGCCCGGCGATCCGCGCGGCCAGGAAGTCGGCCTCCTCGCTGCTGTGCGGACGCGCGCGGAAGTCGATGTCGTTGGTGTCGAGCGCCACGCGCGCGAACTTGCTGTAGGCGTAGGCGTCCTCGATGGTGAGGCGGCCGCCCGTGAGGACACCGGTGCGCCCGCGCGAGGCGAGGAGCCCCTGAGCGGCGATCTGCAGCGCTTCCGGCCAGGAGGCGGGCACCAGATCGCCCTCGGGGTTGCGTACCAGGGGCGTCTCCAGCCGGTCCCGCAGCTGCGCGTACCGGAACGCGAAGCGCCCCTTGTCGCAGATCCACTCCTCGTTGACCTCGGGGTCGTTGACGGCGAGCCGCCGCATGACCTTGCCGCGCCGGTGGTCGGTGCGCGTCGCGCAGCCGCCGGAGCAGTGCTCGCACACGGAGGGCGAGGAGACGAGGTCGAAGGGGCGGGAGCGGAAGCGGTACGCCGCCGAGGTGAGTGCGCCGACCGGGCAGATCTGGATGGTGTTCCCGGAGAAGTACGACTCGAAGGGGTCGCCCTCACCGGTGCCGACCTGCTGGAGCGCACCCCGCTCGAGCAGCTCGATCATCGGATCACCGGCGACCTGGTTGGAGAACCGGGTGCAGCGCGCGCACAGCACGCACCGCTCGCGGTCGAGCAGCACCTGCGTGGAGATCGGGACCGGCTTCTCGAAGGTCCGCTTCCTGCCCTCGAAGCGGGACTCGGCGTTGCCGTGCGACATGGCCTGGTTCTGCAGCGGGCACTCGCCGCCCTTGTCGCAGACCGGGCAGTCCAGCGGGTGGTTGATGAGCAGCAGCTCCATCACACCCTTCTGGGCCTTCTCGGCGACCGGCGAGGTGAGGTGGGTCTTCACCACCATCCCGTCGGTGCAGGTGATGGTGCAGGACGCCATGGGCTTGCGCTGACCCTCGACCTCGACGATGCACTGGCGGCAGGCGCCGGCCGGATCGAGGAGGGGATGGTCGCAGAACCGGGGGATCTCGATGCCGAGTTGCTCGGCGGCCCGGATGACCAGAGTGCCCTTGGGCACGCTGATCTCGATGCCGTCGATCGTCAGCGTCACCAGATCTTCCGGCGGGACCGCCGCCTCTCCCCCGCCCGAGGGAGCGCTGGTGGTCACAGTCATGCGTTCACCTCCGTGCGGTGGTCGGCCCAGGCCGTCGACTTGGCCGGGTCGAAGGGGCAGCCGCGGCCCGTGATGTGCTGCTCGTACTCCTCGCGGAAGTACTTCAGCGAGGAGAAGATCGGCGAGGCGGCACCGTCGCCGAGGGCACAGAAGGACTTGCCGTTGATGTTGTCGGCGATGTCGTTCAGCTTGTCGAGGTCACTCATCACGCCCTTGCCGGCCTCGATGTCGCGCAGCAACTGCACGAGCCAGTACGTGCCTTCGCGGCAGGGTGTGCACTTGCCGCAGGACTCGTGGGCGTAGAACTCGGTCCAGCGGGTGACGGCACGGACGACGCAGGTCGTCTCGTCGAAGCACTGCAGGGCTTTCGTGCCGAGCATGGAACCCGCGGCGCCCACTCCTTCGTAGTCAAGAGGGACATCGAGATGCTCGTCGGTGAACATCGGTGTCGAGGAGCCGCCCGGCGTCCAGAACTTCAGTCGGTGGCCAGGTCGCATCCCGCCGCTCATCTCGAGGAGTTGGCGCAGTGTGATGCCGAGCGGGGCCTCGTACTGGCCGGGGCTCGCGACGTGGCCGCTGAGCGAGTAGAGCGTGAAGCCCGGGGACTTCTCGCTGCCCATCGACCTGAACCATTCCTTGCCGTTTTTCAGGATGGCGGGAACCGACGCGATCGACTCGACGTTGTTCACCACAGTCGGGCACGCATAGAGGCCTGCGACAGCAGGGAAGGGGGGACGAAGCCGCGGTTGACCACGGCGGCCCTCG
Organism: Streptomyces sp. F001; assembly: GCF_004187715.1. Taxonomy (GTDB): domain Bacteria; phylum Actinomycetota; class Actinomycetes; order Streptomycetales; family Streptomycetaceae; genus Streptomyces; species Streptomyces flavusporus. The sequence goes on from NZ_QZWF01000004.1 coordinate 273,441, forward strand.
AGCGAGTCGAGCAGTGCGGTCTCCTCACCGCAGATGTACGCGCCCGCGCCCGCGTGCACGGTGATGTCGAGGTCGAGTCCGCTGCCCAGGATGTTCTTGCCGAGGTAGCCGGCCGCGTAGGCCTCAGCGACAGCTGAATGCAACCGCCGCAATACGGGGACGACTTCACCACGCAGATAGATGAAGGCATGCGACGACCTGATGGCATAACACGCAATGATCATGCCCTCAATGAGGCTGTGCGGGTTCGCGAAGAGGAGCGGAATGTCCTTGCAGGTTCCGGGCTCCGATTCGTCGGCGTTGACAACTAGATAGTGCGGTTTTCCATCCCCCTGGGGAATGAACTGCCATTTCATTCCCGTCGGGAATCCCGCGCCGCCGCGGCCGCGCAGCCCGGAGTCCTTGACGTACGCGATGAGGTCGTCCGGCGACATCGCGAGCGCCTTGCGGAGCCCCTCGTATCCCTCGTGCCTTCGGTACACGTCCAGCGTCCAGGACCTGTCCTCGTCCCAGAAGGCCGACAGCACGGGTGCGAGCAGCTTCTCGGGACTCATGTCCTTGAGCTCGGGTGCCAACGTCATCACTCCCCCTCCTCTGCGACAGGCCCGGCGGGGTGCGCGGGGTCGGATGCCGATGTGTCCTGCGGCGCGTCGTGCGAGCTGAGGTGTTCGGCGGGCGACGGCTCGTGTACGGCCCTGTCCTGCGGCTCGTCGTGCGGTCCCCCCTCCCGCGGGTGGACCACGCGCGCGGGTGCGGTCTCTCCCCTGGCCAGGCGGAGGCCCACCAGCGAAGCGGGTCCCGCGCTGCCGGTCGCCTCGACGGCCCCGGCCCGCTCGTCGGGGAAGCCCGCCAGGATCCGGGCGGTCTCCTTGAACGTGCACAGCGGGGCCCCGCGGGTCGGCGCGACCTGTGCTCCCCCGCGCAGGTCGTCCACCAGGCGCTTCGCGCTGTCCACGGTCTGGTTGTCGAAGAACTCCCAGTTGACCATCACGACCGGCGCGAAGTCGCAGGCCGCGTTGCACTCGATGTGCTCCAGGGTCACCTTGCCGTCGTCGGTGGTCTCGCCGTTGCCGACGCCCAGGTGCTCCTGGAGCGCCTCGAAGATCGCGTCACCGCCCATCACCGCGCACAGCGTGTTGGTGCACACCCCGACCTGGTAGTCACCGGAGGGCCTGCGCCGGTACATGGTGTAGAAGGTGGCGACCGCGGTGACCTCCGCCGTGGTCAGGTCCAGCATGTCCGCGCAGAACCGCATTCCGGTGCGCGTGACATGGCCCTCCTCCGACTGCACCAGGTGCAGCAACGGCAGGAGGGCGGACCGGGAGTCGGGGTAGCGGGCGATGATCTCGCGCGCGTCCCGCTCGAGCCGGGCTCGAACGTCGTCCGGGTAGTCGGGCGCGGGCAGTTCGGGCATGCCCAGGCTGACGCCCCGCTCCGAGGAACTGGTGCTCACCGGTCGACGCCTCCCATCACGGGGTCGATGGACGCGACGGCGACGATGACGTCGGCGACCTGGCCGCCCTCGCACATCGCCGCCATGGCCTGCAGGTTGGTGAAGGACGGGTCGCGGAAGTGGACCCGGTAGGGGCGGGTGCCGCCGTCGGACACGGCGTGCACCCCGAGCTCGCCCTTGGGCGACTCGACCGCCGTGTACGCCTGTCCCGGCGGGACGCGGAAGCCCTCGGTCACCAGCTTGAAGTGGTGGATCAGGGCCTCCATGGAGGTGCCCATGATCTTCTTGATGTGGTCGAGGGAGTTGCCCAGTCCGTCCGGTCCGAGGGCGAGCTGGGCAGGCCAGGCGATCTTCTTGTCGGCGACCATGACCGGTCCCGGCTGCAGCCGGTCCAGGCACTGCTCGACGATCCTGAGCGACTGGCGCATCTCCTCGAGGCGGATCAGGAAGCGGCCGTATGCGTCGCAGGTGTCTGCGGTCGGGATGTCGAAGTCGTACGTCTCGTAGCCGCAGTACGGCTGGGCCTTGCGCAGGTCGTGCGGCAGGCCGGTGGCGCGCAGGATCGGTCCGGTGGCGCCGAGGGCCATGCAGCCGGCCAGGTCGAGATAGCCGATGTCCTGCATGCGGGCCTTGAAGACGGGGTTCCCGGTGGCGAGCTTGTCGTACTCCGGGAGGTTCTTCTTCATCTTCTTCACGAACTCGCGGATCTGGTCCACCGCGCCGGGCGGCAGGTCCTGGGCGAGTCCGCCGGGCCGGATGTACGCGTGGTTCATCCTGAGGCCCGTGATGAGCTCGTAGATGTCGAGAATCATTTCACGATCACGGAATCCGTAGATCATGATCGTGGTGGCGCCCAGCTCCATGCCGCCGGTCGCGATGCACACCAGGTGCGAGGAGAGCCGGTTCAGCTCCATCAGGAGCACCCGGATGATCGTCGCCCGGTCGGGGATCTGGTCCTCGATGCCGAGGAGTTTCTCGACGGCGAGGCAGTAGCCGGTCTCGTTGAAGAAGGACGTCAGGTAGTCCATGCGCGTCACGAACGTGGTGCCCTGCGTCCACGTGCGGAACTCGAGGTTCTTCTCGATGCCGGTGTGGAGGTAGCCGATGCCGCAGCGGGCCTCGGTGACCGTCTCGCCCTCGATCTCCAGGATGAGACGGAGCACGCCGTGGGTGGAGGGGTGCTGGGGGCCCATGTTGACGACGATGCGTTCGTCGTCGGCGCGGGCCGCGGACTGGACGACCTCGTCCCAGTCGCCACCGGTGACCGTATATACGGTGCCCTCGGTGGTCTCGCGTGCCGACGCGGCGGCTGTTGAATGCGTGCTCACGAGTACGACCTCCGCTGGTCCGGAGCCGGGATCTGGGCGCCCTTGTACTCGACGGGGATGCCGCCGAGGGGGTAGTCCTTGCGCTGCGGATGGCCCTGCCAGTCGTCCGGCATCATGATCCGCGTCAGGGCCGGATGACCGTCGAAGACGATGCCGAAGAAGTCGTAGGTCTCGCGCTCGTGCCAGTCGTTGGTCGGATAGACGGAGACCAGCGACGGGATGTGCCGGTCGCTGTCGGGGGCACTGACTTCGAGGCGGAGCAGCCGGTTGTGGGTGATCGAGCGCAGGTGGTAGACGGCGCGCAGCTCGCGGCCCTTGTCGTTCGGGTAGTGGACGCCGCTGACGCCGGTGCAGAGTTCGAAGCGCAGGGCCGGGTCGTCGCGCAGGGTGCGGGCGACGCGGACCAGGTGCTCGCGTTCGATGTGGAAGGTGAGTTCGCCGCGGTCCACGACTGTCTTCTCGATGGCGTTCTCGGGGAGCAGGCCCTGCTCCTCCAGGGCGCCCTCGAGCTCGTCGGCGACCTCGTCGAACCAGCCGCCGTAGGGACGGGCCGCCGGTCCCGGGAGCCGGACCGAGCGGACCAGGCCGCCGTAGCCGGAGGTGTCGCCACCGTTGTTGGCGCCGAACATGCCGCGCTGGACGCGGATCTCCTCACCGTGCTCACCGCGCTGGCCGGGGAGGTTGGAGGCGCCGAGGTCCTTCTCGGGGTTGACCCCGTTCGACGCCCCGTTGGTGCCGTTCGCGTCGCTCATCGCAGCAGCCCCTTCATCTCGATCGTCGGCAGGGCCTTGAGCGCCGCTTCCTCCGCCTCCCGGGCCGCCTCCTCGGCGTTCACGCCGAGCTTGGAGGTCTGGATCTTGTGGTGGAGCTTGAGGATCGCGTCCATCAGCATCTCCGGCCGGGGCGGGCAGCCGGGCAGATAGATGTCGACCGGGACGATGTGGTCGACGCCCTGGACGATGGCGTAGTTGTTGAACATGCCGCCCGAGGACGCGCACACGCCCATGGAGATCACCCACTTGGGGTTCGGCATCTGGTCGTAGACCTGCCGCAGCACGGGCGCCATCTTCTGGCTGACCCGGCCGGCGACGATCATCAGGTCCGCCTGCCGGGGTGAACCGCGGAAGACCTCCATGCCGAAGCGCGCCAGGTCGTAGCGGCCTGCGCCGGTGGTCATCATCTCGATGGCACAGCAGGCGAGGCCGAACGTGGCGGGGAAGACCGACGCCTTGCGCACCCAGCCCGCGGCCTGCTCGACGGTGGTCAGCAGGAAACCGCTCGGCAGCTTTTCTTCGAGTCCCATGACTTAAAGGCCCCTCAGTCCCATTCCAGGCCGCCGCGCCGCCACACGTACGCGTACGCGACGAAGACGGTGAGCACGAAGAGCAGCATCTCCACGAGCCCGAACACCCCCAGGGCGTCGAACGTGACGGCCCAGGGGTAGAGGAAGACGATCTCGATGTCGAAGACGATGAAGAGCATCGCCGTCAGGTAGTACTTGATGGGGAAGCGCCCGCCACCGGCCGGCGTGGGGGTCGGCTCGATACCGCACTCATAGGCCTCGAGCTTGGCCCGGTTGTACCGCTTCGGACCGATCAGCGTGGCCATGACCACGGAGAAGATCGCAAAGCCTGCCCCGAGGGCTCCCAGTACGAGGATGGGCGCATACGCGTTCACCGCTCCTCGCTCCTCTCAGTCGGCACTGACTGCTGGCGGTTTGCATCAGGCTTCACACCTGCCTCACCGGCCCCACGACCCCCGCTCGTCCCGGCGAAGATCGAGAACATGTGAAGCAGGTCACAAGCCCAACTGCCTCGCATCTTATGCCCGCCGCTCTGTGATCTGCGACACGGGGTATTCCACAAGCTTTGTGATCTCCACCACCTGATGAAGGATCATGAAGTCGGATGAGCGGCGATCTTCGCACATGAAGCGTTCAAGTGATCACCAGACGTGACATTTCTGCTCGTCGGCGCAGCTCGGAGGGGTCGTCTCAATATCAAGAGACTTCCGCTGCATGCAAATTGGCGAGGGACCTCGCGTCCTGATAGTGGGCGGCTTTCACACATCAGAGCGAGGAGGGTGCCGCGATGTGGACGCGTGCACGCGTTCACGAGCGCCGCGGGCGGATGTGCGCGGCAGACGCCGTGGCCGCGGTGACCGTTCCGTGACCTCCGTCACATTCATGAGAGGCACCCAAGAAGGAGGCTTGGCCAACCACCCCAACGAGTGGTAGGCGGGGGGCAATTCGGACCAAACGAAGAAAGCCCATGATCACAGGCTTGATGGGCTGCGTCCGCAATGTCCGTTACGGCGTCAATAAGGAACTGGGCCCCAGAGATTCGGGGTGCCGGTTGAACAACTGTGGCGCACCACACGTTTCTTGAAGGTATGGAGGAGCCCCTGATACCGGTTGTTCCCATGTCCCACACCGCTCACATACGAAGCCACCGAAAACCCCGCCCGCGCAGCGCCTCGACGCTCGCGATGCGGGCCGGAGTTGCCGGTGGCATCCTCAGCACCGTGGCAGTGGCGGGTGCGTCGGCTTCGGCGAATGCCGCCGAGCCGGTGACGCAGACGCTCGAACTGCCCACCCTGACGGCCGACCTGTCGGTCCAGGTCGCCCAGTCCGCGGACGTCACACAGCAGGCGGCCGCGAACTACGAGCTGCAGGCCGAGCGTGACGCGGCCGCCGCCCAGGCCGCCAAGGAGGCCAAGGCCGACCTCGCGGAGGCCAAGAAGAAGGCCGAGGCCCGCAAGAAGGCCGCGGAGGAGGCACGGCAGGCCGCCGCCGAGCGTGCCGCGCGCGACGCCGAGCGGGCCACCCTCTCCACGACAGCCGAAACCGCCACGTCCACGACGGCGTCCGCGCCGGCCAGCGGCAGCGTGGCGACGGTCATCTCCTTCCTCCAGGCACAGGTGGGCGACGCCTACGTCATGGGCGCCACCGGCCCCAACGCCTGGGACTGCTCCAGCCTCGTCCAGGCCGCCTTCAAGCAGGTCGGCGTGGACCTCCCCCGCGTGTCGCAGGACCAGTCGACGGTGGGCACCGACATCCCCCTGTCCGACATCCAGGTCGGCGACATCCTGTACTGGGGCGGCAAGGGTTCGGCGTACCACACGGGTGTGTACATCGGGAACGGCCAGTACCTGGACGCGGCCAACCCCTCCAAGGGCGTCGTCATCCAGGACCTCTCCGGCTACCCCGCGTCGGGCGCGGTGCGCGTGCTCTGACGCAGGGCAGATCGACGTACGGAAGGGCCGCAGCCGCTCGGGGGCTGCGGCCCTTCCGTCTGCGCGCGGGGACGGCGACGCGCTTGCCGGGACCCGGCGGCGACCGCGCGGCCGGCGGCTCCTGATACGAGGGCCGCTCCCCTGCGGGCGTGACCGGTCTGCTCCTGAGGCTGCTGTGAGTGTTCTGCCGTCATGAGTGCGGGAGGGTAGGAACGGGCGGCAACGGCCGGAAGGCCGATTCCCGGCCGCCTGCAGCACCCCACCAACACCGGTCAGAAGGAGAGACAGCGATGCCAAGTGTCTTCGTGCAGGGACGGCCCGTCGACTCGTACCCCCCGCTCGCGCCCGAGGCCCGGCGCGGCAAGGTGCGGCGGATCACCGAGGTCGGTGAGGAGGTCCTGCACAAGCCGTGCCGGGACGTCACCGAGTTCGGGCCGGATCTCGCCGCGCTCATCGACGACATGTTCCTGACCATGTACATCGCCGACGGGGCGGGACTCGCGGCGAACCAAGTCGGGGTCGATGTGCGTCTGTTCGTGTACGACTGTCCGGACGACGACGGCGTCCGACATGTCGGACACATCGTCAACCCCGTGCTGGAACCGCTCGACCCGGCCGGGCGACGGCTGCTCGACGAGGGCGAGGGATGTCTGTCGGTGCCGGGCGCGGTGATGGACGTACCGCGTCCGGACCGGGCCGTCGTCCGCGGGTACGACCAGGAGGGCCGGCCGCTGGTGATCGAGGGGACCGGGTACTTCGCCCGGTGCCTCACGCACGAGACCGACCACGTCAACGGGCACGTGTACCTGGACCGGCTCTCCAGCCGGGAGCGGAAAGAGGCGCTCCGGCAGGTGGCGGCCCGGCGGGAGGAGGTGTTCGCCCGCCGGGCCGCGAAGGCAGCCGCGTTGAGCGGCTGATCAGGCCTTCGGAGCGACCTTGCTCAGCCCGTTGATGATCCGGTCCATCGCGTCGCCGCCCGTCGGGTCGGTGAGGTTGGCGAGGAGCTTCAGGGTGAACCTCATGAGCATGGGGTGGGTGAGGCCGCGCTGGGCCGCGATCTTCATGACCTTCGGGTTGCCGATGAGCTTCACGAAGGCGCGGCCGAGGGTGTAGTAGCCGCCGTAGGTGTCCTTGAGCACGCGCGGGTAGCGCTGGAGCGCGGCCTCCCGCTGGGCCGGCGTGGCCCGCGCGTGCGCCTGGACGATGACGTCGGCGGCGATCTGACCGGACTCCATGGCGTAGGCGATGCCCTCGCCGTTGAAGGGGTTCACCAGGCCGCCGGCGTCGCCGACCAGCAGCAGCCCCTTGGTGTAGTGGGGCTGGCGGTTGAAGGCCATCGGCAGCGCCGCCCCGCGGATGGGTCCGGTCATGTTGTCGGGCGTGTAGCCCCATTCCTCGGGCATGGACGCGCACCACGCTTTCAGCACCTCCCGCCAGTCCAGCTCCTTGAAGGAGTCGGAGGTGTTCAACACTCCGAGGCCCACATTGGACGTGCCGTCGCCCATGCCGAAGATCCAGCCGTAGCCGGGGAGCAGCCGGTCCTCGCCGGGGCCGCGGCGGTCCCACAGCTCCAGCCAGGACTCCAGGTAGTCGTCCTCGTGGCGCGGGGAGGTGAAGTACGTACGGACCGCGACGCCCATCGGCCGGTCCTCGCGGCGGTGCAGGCCCATCGCGAGGGAGAGGCGGGTGGAGTTGCCGTCGGCGGCCACCACGAGCGGCGCGTGGAAGGTGACCTCGCGCTTCTCCTCACCGAGCTTGGCGTGCACGCCAGTGATGCGGCCGGTGCGGTCGTCGATGACCGGGGCGCCGACGTTGCAGCGCTCGTACAGCCGCGCCCCCGCCTTCTGGGCCTGCCGGGCGAGCTGCTCGTCGAAGTCGTCACGCTTGCGCACCAGGCCGTAGTCGGGGAAGGAGGCGAGATCCGGCCAGTCCAGCTGCAGCCGCACGCCCCCGCCGATGATCCTGAGCCCCTTGTTGCGCAGCCAGCCGGCTTCCTCGGAGATGTCGATGCCCATCGCCACCAGCTGCTTGGTGGCGCGTGGGGTGAGGCCGTCGCCGCAGACCTTCTCCCGCGGGAACTCGGTCTTCTCCAGGAGCAGTACGTCGAGTCCGGCCTTGGCGAGGTGGTACGCCGTCGTGGAGCCGGCCGGTCCCGCGCCCACGACGATCACATCGGCGGTGTTCTCGGAGAAGGGCTCGGAGACGGGCTGGGAGTGGGGCTCGGTCACGGCGGTCACGGCTGGATCTCCCCAAGTTCGGAAACTGTGTGCCGACCGGCACTGGACATGGGCAGTCTATGCAGCAGAATTGATCAACCGGCTGAAGGGATACCCAGTGAACCGAGCTCTCCCCGTGGTACGGCTGCGTGTCCCCACCGACGAGGACGCCGTGGCGTGGCACCGGGTTTTCGACCACCCGGACGTCATGGAGTTCCACGGCGGCAAGTCCGCCGACCTGTCCGTCTACGAGGAGCTCACCGCCCGCCAGCGCAAGCACGACGCCGAGCTGGGCTTCTGTCTGTGGACGATGCTCGACGCGGAAGACCGGGTCATCGGCTTCACCGGCGCGCAGCCGTGGCCGCGGGAGTGGGGCCCGAAGGGCGAGATCGAGATCGGCTGGCGGCTGGGGCGGGAGCACTGGGGCCGGGGGTACGTCACCGCGGCCGCGCAGATGACGCTGGAGCGGGTGCGCGCGACGGGCGTGGGCAGCGTGGTGGCGATGGTCAACGCGCGCAACACCCGGTCGATCGCGGTCACCCGGCGGCTGGGCATGCACCTCGCCGAGACCTTCACCAGCCCCGAGTCGGATCTGCTGGGGCACTGCTACCGACTCGAGCTGCAAGAGACGTGACAGACTGTAACGGTCAGCTACAGAAAGCCACTTGACGCTTCCGGACCGCACCCCGGGCGGTTACCCTTCCAGTACCGCTGGGGGGTGACATCTGTGCGCATCACACCCAAGACGCCCGAAGTGCGCGTGCCCAAGTTCGTCGGACTGATGGCCGTGGACGCCCGCGAGACGGCCGAGACACACGGAGTGCTGCTCGCCGCGCCCGACCGGCCCGACTTCCATCTCACCGTCGTCGACTACGTCGTACGGCAGTACCCACTGCCCGGCGTCGAGGTGCCCCGCGGTGCCGTCGTCACCGTGTGGTTCGACTTCGGCGAGGGCGGTGGCGGGGGCGGCGGTGGCGCGGGCGTCCGCGAACCGCGCCTGCCGAAGCCGCCCGGCGGCGGGCTGCAACGCGAGCTGGACGCACCCGGGGACACGTTCGAGGTGATCCGGTGAGCGCCCGCCCCGAAGGTGGCTTCAGGCCTTGAACCCCCGGTGCAGAGCCACCACTCCACCCGTGAGGTTCCGCCACGCCACCCTCGACCAGCCGGCCTTGCGCAGCCGTTCGGCCAGCGCGGGCTGGTCGGGCCAGGCGCGGATGGACTCGGCGAGGTAGACGTACGCGTCCGGGTTCGACGACACCGCCCGGGCGACCGGCGGCAGCGCCCGCATCAGGTACTCGGTGTACACCTTGCGGAACGGCTCCCAGGTCGGATGCGAGAACTCGCAGATCACGACGCGCCCGCCCGGCCGGGTCACCCGGTACATCTCGCGCAGCGCGGCGTCCGTGTCCTGGACGTTGCGCAGCCCGAAGGAGATGGTGACGGCGTCGAACATGTCGTCCTTGAACGGCAGCCGCGTCGCGTCGCCCGCCGTCAGCGGCAGCCACGGGTGGCGCTGCTTGCCGACCTGGAGCATGCCGAGGGAGAAGTCGCAGGGGACGACATACGCGCCCGCGCGTGTGAAGGGCAGCGAGGAGGTGGCCGTACCGGCGGCCAGGTCCAGGACCTTCTGCGCGGGCCGGGCGTCGACCGCCTTCGCGACCTCCCTGCGCCACACCCGGTCCTGGCCGAGCGACAGCACGTCGTTCGTCAGGTCGTACCGTTCCGCGACGTCGTCGAACATCGAGGCGACTTCGTGCGGCTGCTTGTTCAGGGATGCGCGGGTCACGGGCCCATTCTTGCAGCCTGCGTTCACGGGAGGAGTCTGGGCTTCCGCCGCGCCGCCACGTCCTCCACCCACCCGCACAGCAGCACGAAGCCGGCGATCAGCACCCATCCCACGCCGAACAGGAACCACTGGCTCTCCAGCGGCAGGTACACCTCGAACGCGGGCACCTTCCAGAGCTGGTCGATCAGCGGGACGGCGAGGATCAGCGCGATCTGGTGCCACAGGTAGACGGTCACCGCGCGCGCGTTGAAGACCGTCACGATCCGGTCGAGCCGTCTGAAGCCGGCGAGCCCCTCGAAGTCGATCCGACAGCGGGACTTCGCCCACATCAGCAGCGTCACGAATCCCGCCGACCAGAAGGCCTGCGCGAGCGGGATCTCGTCCAGGTCGTAGGTGCCGTAGTCGGCCTGGTGCGCGACGGCGTACCAGCCGCCGTAGCCGAGCGCGGCGAGCGACAGGACGACCACCACGGCCGGTTTCAGCTGCTGCAGGACGCCGTCTCGGTGCGCGAAGCCGAGGAGCCAGCAGAAGAGGTACGTCGCCAGGTCGATGAGCGCGCTGCCGAGCCGGTCGCCGGGCGACTGCCACGCGAACTCGAACACCACGACGGGGACGAGGGACAGCAGCAGCACGGGGAGCGGCGCGAGCCGGAAGACCCGCAGCAGGAGCGGTGAGAGGAGGACGAACCACAGGTACGTGCGTAGGTACCAGAGGATCTCGTACGCCTGCATGCCCCACGCGTTGCCCGGCGGGTCGCCGAGCGGGACGATCCAGTAGACGATCCGCCACCCCGGCATCCAGTCGTGGACCAGCATGGCGGCGACCACGAAGAAGCCCCAGAACCAGAAGGGCGGGAGCAGTCTTCGGATCCGGCTCTTGACGACCACCAGGGCCGGGCGCTCCAGGGACTTCGCCATCAGGGTGCCGGCCAGGGCGAACATGATCCCCATGGAGGGGAAGACCATGCCCGCCCAGGGCCAGCCGAAGGCGTGGTAGGTGACGACGCGGATGAGGGCGGCGGCCCGGAGGGTGTCGAAGTAGCGGTCCCTGGCCCCGCTGCCCACCGCCGGGCCGGCCGGCCGCACAGCCCCCTTGCTGTGCGCCCCCATCAGCCCACCCCCGCCGGTGTCCCCACCTCGCCCGTCCGCTTCAGCTTCTGCCAGCGCAGGCGGCCGCCGGTGAGGGCGGTGATGCAGGAGTGGATGAGGACGAGGTACATCATCTGGCGGTACGCCAGCTGTTGCAGCGGCATCATCAGCAGGTAGCGGTACTTCTCGCGGTCCAGGCGGAAGGCGTACGCCGCACAGATCAGCTGGATGCCCAGCACTGCCAGCCACGCGAGCAGCGCCGCCCTGAAGTCGACGAAGATCATCGAGTAGACGGTGAAGACGTCGATCAGCGGGGCGAAGACGGGCGTGATGATCTGGAAGATGACGACGAGCGGCATGCCCACGCGGCCGAAGCGACCCGAAGGGCCCTTGTCCGTGAGGGACCTGCGGTGCTTCCAGAGGGCCTGCATCGTGCCGTACGACCACCGGTACCGCTGCGACCACAGCTGCTTCAGCGAACCCGGCGCCTCCGTCCACGCCTTGGCGTGCTCCTGGTAGACGACCCGCCAGCCCGCGCGGTGCATGGCGATGGTGATGTCGGTGTCCTCGGCGAGCGTGTCCTCGCTCATCCCGCCGACCTCGAGCACCGCGCCCCGGCGGAAGGCGCCGATCGCGCCGGGGATGGTCGGCATGCAGCGCAGCAGGTCGTACATCCGCCGGTCGAGGTTGAAGCCCATCACATACTCGATGTGCTGCCAGGCACCGATGACGGTGTTGCGGTTGCCGACCTTGGCGTTGCCCGCGACCGCGCCGACGCCGGGGTCGGCGAAGGGCTGCACCAGCTGCCGCACGGTGTCGGCCTCGAAGACGGTGTCGCCGTCCATCATCACGACGATGTCGTGACTGGCGCTGCGGACGCCGTTGTTCAACGCCGCCGGCTTGCCCGCGTTCTCCTGCCGGATGACCCGGACGTTCGTCATGCCGAGCTCATGGGCCGCCCTGCGCGCGATCTCGGACGTACCGTCCGTCGAACCGTCGTCGACGACGATGATCTCGATGGGATGCGTGCTCTGCGCCAGCGACTTCAGGGTGTTGGCGATGCACTCCTTCTCGTTGTACGCCGGGACGATCACGCTCACCGGTTCGGTGACCGGCGGTCCCCAGCTGAACCGGCGTCTGTTGCGCTGCCGGTAGTGGCGCCGGGCGAGCAGCAGCATCATGCCGAACCGGCCCATGACCGCGCAGCCGACCACGGCCAGCCCGACCGCGAGGCCCGGGACCGTCCACTCGGCGACGGCGACGGCCGCGACGAGGGCCTTGCCCTCGTAGAGGGTGGCGCCGGTGGCGGTGCGGTGGGCGGCCTGGAGACCACCGGGTGCGGCACCGGCCTGGGCACCGGCCGCGCCCGGGGCGCCCGAAGGCCGGCCGTCGGCCGACTGGTTCGTCGCCTGACCACCGGCGTCCTGCTCCTGCATGGCCCCGCTGATCGTGGTGAAGGTGTATCCCTTCGCCTTCATCTTCTTGATGTACGCCGACAGCGCCTTGATCGTCTGCGAGCGCTCACCGCCCGCGTCGTGGAACAGCACCGACGCGCCCTCACCGCTCTCCGGCGTGGCGCCCTTGATGATCTTCGATACGCCCGGCCGCTTCCAGTCCTCGCTGTCGGTGTCGATGAAGACGCTGGTGTAACCGTCCTCGCCGAGCTCCTGGTAGACGGGCCAGCTGTAGTTGTCGACGGCGTCCGTCTTCGAGGAGTACGGGGCACGGAACAGCGTGGTCGTGATGCCGGCCGCGCCCGCCAGCGCGAGCTGCGTCTGCTGCATCTCGCGCTCGACGCGGGCGTCGCTCTGGTAGGAGAGGTCGATGTGGGTGAAGGTGTGGATGCCCACCTCGTTGCCCTGCTCGACCATGTCCTCGACGATGCCCGGGTAGCGCGACACCATCGAGCCGACCACGAAGAACGTGGCCGGGACGTCGTACTTCTCCAGGATTTCCAGCACCTGGGGCGTCCAGGTGGGGTTCGGGCCGTCGTCGAAGGTGAGCGCGATCGTCTTGTCCGGCACGGAGACGGTGGTCGCCTGTCCCCCGCGAAACGTGAGGATCGGCCCGCCGTTCAGGACCTCGTCGGGGACCTCGCTGGAGCTGGCGCCGCTGCGCACGCGCTGGTCGCCGCCGACCTCGGCACGCAGATAGCCGTCGAGCAGCATGATGCTGGTCAGCGCGAGCAGGAGCAGCAGGGCGAGGATGACACGCGGTTTCTGCAGTGCCGCGGCCCGGCCGGCCGCCCGCTCGATACGGGTGGGGGCGCGCCAGCGCCCGCGTCGGGAAGTCGTCGTCATGAGGGTGGGTGCGTTCCGGTCAGTTGGCGGCGGCGACGGCCGACGCGGACGAGGTCGGGGTCGGGGCTGGGGCTGAGACGCCCGAGGGTGGCGCGGACGGGGTGCCGCCGGGCGGGACCGCCCCGTTGCCGGGACCGTCCTGCGGGGCGGGGCCGCCCTGGCCGTTCGCCCCGCCGGCGAAGGGCAGCAGCGAGGACGGGGTCAGCGAGGTGCCCCAGCCCATGAAGGCCGCGCCGAGCACGACCGCGTAGCCGAGGCAGGCGACGCCGAGCAGGAGTCCGATCCGGCGCAGCAGCCTGGCCCGGCGCCCGGAGTTGTCGACGAACACGGGCCCCTCTGCGGAGCCGGAGGCGGAGGCAGAGGCGGACCCGTTGCCGCGTTTGCGACGGCGACCGCGCGGAGCGGCGCGGTTTTCGATGGCAGGCTCGGAATGCATTCCCCGGAGAGTAGGGAGCCTTTATGTGCGCTTCTCTCTGATCTGCATGTGAGACAGCCATGAGAAAGGCCTCAGCCTGTTCGTTCCCTGAGAGAATTCCCGGACGCCTGGACATACCGCCGTAAACCGCCAACCCCATGTGAGAGATTTCGGATTCGGAAATCGGACACCACGAGAGCGGGTACATGCGCCATGAGGAGTTTCCTGAAGCCGGTCGCCGGGCTCACCTGTCTGTTCGCCCTGGCAACGGCAGGGTGCTCGGCGGGCTCCAGCAGCTCCTCCGACGCGGCCCCGGCGGCACCCACGTCGCCTCCTTCGCAGTCGGCCGCTGCCTCCACCTCGTACGCCCCGTACGTCAGTGCCACGACCGCCTCCGACAACGACGCGGCCGGCTCCCCGACGACGTACAACCTGGCCTTCGTGATCTCGGACAGCAGCGACTGCACACCCAAGTGGAACGGCACCCACGCCATCGACGACTCGACGGTGACGTCCCGCATCTCCCGGCTGACGGAGTCCGGCGCCGACGTGCGCGTCTCCTTCGGCGGCGCCTCCGGCAAGGAACTGGCGGCGAGTTGTGACAGCGCGCAGGAGCTGGTGCAGGCGTACGCCGATGCACTGGACGCGGCCGGTGCCACCCGGGCCGACTTCGACATCGAGGGCGACGAGCTGACCGACTCCGACTCGGTCGCCCTGCGGTCGGAGGCGATCGCGGCGCTGCAGGAGGAACGGCCGGACCTGGAGGTGTCGTTCACACTCCCGGTGATGCCGTCCGGCCTGGACGACGACGGCGTCGCCCTGCTCGAATCGGCCAACGACCATCATGTCCAGGTCTCCACGGTCAACCTCATGACCATGAACTACGGCAGCTCCTACACCGGCGACATGGGCGACTACGCCGAACAGTCCGCCACCGCCGCCCACGCCCAACTGGCCGACATCTTCGGCCTGTCCGACGCCGCCGCCTGGCAGGGCATGGCGCTCACCTCGATGATCGGCGTGAACGACGTCGACAACGAGACGTTCACGCTCGAAGACGCCGCCCAGGTACGGGAGTTCGCGGAGGAGAAGGGGATCGGGTGGGTGTCGATGTGGTCGACGTTCCGCGACCGGCAGTGTGCGGATGAGGACGCCGCGCAGGACGACGCGTCGACCAACTGCAGTGGAGTGGAACAGAGTTCAGGGGCCTTCGGGGAGGCGTTCGCGGGCTGACCGCTATCGGCGGCGGTAGACGATCCGCCCCGCCACCACCGTGGCCACACAACTCCCGCCCCCACGCTCGGCCAGCTCATCCTCGTCGAGCACGTCGAACACGGCGAACCGGGCAGCGGACCCGCTCTCCCGCTCCGGCGGAAACTCCACCGGCACCCCGGAGGCGAACGGATCGAGCGCGGGCACTCCCCCCGGCACTCCGAGCCGCCCCACCACCCCGATCCCGGACCGCCGTACGGCAGCCACCACGGCCCGGTTGCGCAGCTCCCCCGCCACCGCGACCGTCCCGTTCGCCAGCATCCGCTGCACCCCGCGCCGGGCGCCGGCCCCCCAGCGAGCCTCGTCCATGGGAAGCGCGGCGAGCGCGTCCCCGGTCAGCGGCTCGGTGCCGAGGGTGTCGGCCTCGCGCGGGTCCGGGTGATAGGCCTGCTCCAGCAGCTCGGGCCCGTGCAGATTGACCAGCCCCGGGGTGAGAATGCCGGGCCACTGCCGCACCCGCGCCTGTGGATGCGTGGCGATGAGTTCCTCCAGGGTGCCGACGGCGGCGATCCACTCACCGCGCACGGCCAGGCATCGTCCCCTGGAGTCGGCGTGCAGTGTCAGCAACTCAGTTGGAGGCGAGCAGCTTCAGCTCCGGATGAGCCGTGCCGCCCTCGATCGCCGTGGACGAGATGTGGGACATGACACGGTCGTCGACGGGGTCGTTCGCCGGGTCGTCGTGGACGACGAGGTGCTCGTACGTCGTGGAGCGCTGGGCCGGGACGCGGTCCGCCGTACGGATCATCTCGATCATTTCCAGCAGGTTGGAGCGGTGCTTGGCACCGGCCGCCGAGACGACGTTCTCCTCCAGCATGATCGAGCCCAGGTCGTCCGCGCCGTAGTGCAGGGTCAGCTGGCCGGCGTCCTTGCCGGTGGTCAGCCAGGAGCCCTGGATGTGGGCGATGTTGTCGAGGAAGAGGCGAGCGATCGCGATCATCCGCAGGTACTCGAAGATGGTGGCCTGCGTGCGGCCCTTCAGGTGGTTGTTCTGCGGCTGGTACAGGTAGGGGATGAAGGCGCGGAAGCCACCGGTCCGGTCCTGTACGTCACGGATCATCCGCAGGTGCTCGATCCGCTCGGCGTTGGTCTCGCCGGTGCCCATGAGCATGGTGGACGTGGACTCGACGCCGAGGTTGTGCGCCGTCTCCATGATCTCCAGCCAGCGCTCACCGCTCTCCTTCAGCGGGGCGATGGCCTTGCGCGGCCGCTCGGGGAGCAGCTCGGCACCGGCACCGGCGAAGGAGTCGAGGCCGGCGGCGTTGATCCGCTGGATGGCCTCCTCCACGGAGACGCCCGAGATCCGCGCCATGTGCTCGACCTCGCTCGCCCCCAGGCTGTGGATGACGAGCTGCGGGAACTCCCGCTTGATGGCCGAGAAGTGCTTCTCGTAGTACTCGACGCCGTAGTCCGGGTGGTGACCGCCCTGGAACATGATCTGCGTACCGCCGAGCTCGACGGTCTCCGCGCACCGGCGCAGGATGTCGTCCAGGTCGCGCGTCCAGCCCTTCGCCTTGTCCTTCGGCGGGGCGTAGAAGGCGCAGAACTTGCACGCCGTGACGCAGACGTTCGTGTAGTTGATGTTCCGCTCGATGATGTACGTCGCGATGTGCTCCACGCCGGCGTAACGGCGGCGGCGTGCGGCGTCGGCGGCGGAACCCAGTGCGTGCAGGGGCGCGTCGCGGTAGAGGTCGAGGGCTTCTTCGGGGGTGATCCGTCCGCCGGCCGCGGCACGGTCGAGCACAGACTGGAGGTCGGCCTTCTCGGTCACCGAAGCGTCCCTTTCGTCAAGGAAATCAAAGGGTGCGCGCGAAGCGCTCGAAACAAGGGTGGTGGTGGGAGACGGGTGGGCGGACTGAACCAGCCTACGCCAGCCGTTTTCCCGCGTTGCCGTCAGGCCGCGCCTACGAGCAGGCCGGTATACGCCCCGGCGAGCAGAAACGGCCCGAACGGGATCGCCGTCTTGCGCCCCGCCTTCCGCACGACGACGAGGGCACCCCCGTACAGCGCCCCGAACACGAACCCCGCGAAGGTCCCGAGCAGCACGGCCTGCCACCCGTACCACCCGAGCACCGCCCCCGCCCCGAGCGCCAGCTTCACATCGCCGAAGCCCATGCCGCTGGGGTTGATCAGGAAGAGGACGAAGTATCCGGCGCCGAGCGCGAGGGCGCCGAGCAGGGCGGTCGTCCAGTCACCGGCGTGTCCGGGCAGCAGCGCGGCCAGGCCGAGCAGGGCGAGGGAGGCGGCTGCGAGGGGCAGGGTGAGCACATCGGGCAGCCGCTGTACCCGCAGGTCGACGGCCGCGAGCAGTACACCGACGGGCACGATCAGCAGCCAGACGCCGAGTTCGGGCCGGGGACCGGTGACGGCGGCGAGGGCGGCGCAGAAGAGGGCGGTGACCGTGGCGAGGAGGGGGGTGCTGGGGCCGTATGACTCCATGAGGGGGTGCCGGGACCGTACGGCTCCACGAGGTGAGTGCTTGGGCCGTACGACGACGGGGCCGCCCTACAGTCCGCGCACCGCGCCCGCCCGATCCACCCCCGGATGGCATGCCCGCCCGGGCACCGCTCCCGCCAGTCCTCCTCGGACGGCACGGAGAACCGATACGCGGCCCGCGGCAGCAGCGCCCCCGCCACCGCACCCCACACCACGGCGACGACGGCGATCAGCAACCCCTCACTCACGCCCGGCTCATCCCGCCGCGGCGACGCCGTTGCGCCAGGTCGGGAGCAGCTCGTCGAGAAGCGCCTCGGTGCGCGGCGGCAGTCCGCGCGCCCCGCTGCGGCCGACGAGGTCGGCGGCGAGGGCCTGGAGCCGTGCGGGGTCGCCGGTGGCGTGGGTGGCACGCAGCAGTTCGTTCCACAGCCGCTCGTCCGCGGGCGCCGTCCGCAGCGCCGCGCCCAGCGCCTCGATGGCCTTCTCCGCGCGGTCCTTCTCCAGGTGGAACGCGGACAGCGCGAGCCCGATGTCCGCGACCAGCAGCGGCAGTTGGGCGTCGATGATCTCGTGGGTGAGCCAGCGGTAGCGGCCCTCGGGCCGGTCGGCCAGCAGTGGCCCGCGCACCAGCACCAGCGCGTCCGTCAGCAGCCGGCCGCGCACGGCACGGTTGTCTATGCCCTTGCCCTGCGTGGCCTCGTAGTAGAGGGACCGCAGCACGTCCAGGTCGGACACGACAGACTTGGCGAGCGTGAGCCGCCCGGCCGCGTCGGTGCGCAGCCGGGCGCTGCCGTCGGGGTCGGTGCCGAGCCAGGCGCGCAGCCGCTCGAGGAGCGCCTCGCGTACGTCGTCGGTGACACCGCGTGGCCACAGGGCGGAGGACAGCACGCGCGGGTGGACGCCCTCGCGGTGCAGGAGCAGCAGCGAGAGCGCCTCGTGCAGCAACGCACTGCGCTCGCCGTCCGGGGTCTCCAGGCCGATGATCTCGTACGACCCCACCAGCCGCGCGTACACCGCGGGCCGCCCCTGTTCGCTGACGTCGACGAGGAACGGCGGGGTGTTGCTCGGCCCGTCGGGCCCGCGCTCGGGGTCGGCGTCGACGAACAGCTCGACGACGGCGCGCTGCTGTTCCAGGGGCAGAAGCTGGGCGTCGAGTTCGAGGCCGAGCAGCGGGGCGAGCAGCTTGCCGCTGCCGGTGATCTCCATCTCCCAGGCGGCGCCGGGCAGTTCACCGCTCTCGGTGCCGACCAGGTAGCCGATGCCGAGGCGGCTGGCGTCGGCGGCGAGTTCGGCGAGCGTGACGGCGTCCTCGGCGGACGGCTCGGCGGCGAGGAGGACGAGGTGCGGAGCCCAACGGGTGTGCTGGGCGGGCCCGGTGCGCCCGGTGAGCACGGAGTCGTGCCCGGCAGCGCCCAGCGCGCCGCGCCGCTGACGCGTCTCCGCCTCCATGGTCTCGATCAGATCGTCGATACCGTCGAGGTGGCGGAGCCGGTTGGGTGCGAGCGGCGTCAGATCCTGACCGAAGCCGACGAGGGTGATGGTCATGCGGTCCGACCAGCCGTTGGTGGCCAGTTCGGCCGCGACCGACGCGAAGACGGCGGCCCGGTCGGCCTCCCGCCCGCTCAGGGAGACGATGCCGGGCACGGCCTCCAGGTTGAGCAGCAGACGGGAGTCGTCCATGGTGCCGAGGCTGACGAGGCCGGGGTACGGGGCGGCGGTGTCGACGTCCTCGTACCGTTCGGCGTCGCTGCGGGCCAGCATCCAGAACGTCTGGTCCTGCCCGAGCTGCCAGGGCGCGGGCGGTTTGCCGGCGGGCTGGGCGAGTTGCAGATGCAGATCGCCGTTGCTGAGCCAGGCCGCGTACACGGTCGGCAGCGGCCGCGACTCGGCGGCGAGAGACGCGGCGAGCCCGCGCAGCGACCGGTCCAGCAGCCGTACGCCCTCGGGGTCGGCGCCCACGAGCAACGCGTCCTGCACGTCCAGCGCGTCCCCGGTCGGCGTGGGCGGCTCCATACCGCGCCGCCCGCCGACGGCCCCGAGCGCCGACTGCCACAGCGCCTGCCGACGCCGCCGCCCGAGGGCGCCGAGGAGACCGGCGGCGAGAAGGGGTGCGCCGAGGAGGGCTTCGGGGAGGCCGAAGGAGTGGCCGGACTCGGCGGCGAGGGTGGCGTGCTGCTGCGGTTGCTGATGCTGAGCAGGTTGGTCGGGAGCGGGCCGCTGCTCGGGCAGGGAGACGTGGGAGCTTTCAGAGGCACCCCCGCCCTGCTGCCCCTGCGCGTGATCCCCGCTCTTGGCGTACTCGTTGATCTGCTGCTGCACGTCGGGCGAGACGTTCGGCGCCTCATCGGGCATCTCGACCAGCTCGCCGCCCACCGCATCGCCCGGCATCTCCATGATCCACCCGGGCCGGATGAGACTGGCCTCGGTCAGCTTGGAGCCGTCCGGCTGCACGCGGTCCTTGTTGAGCTCGAAGATCTCCTTGTACCGGCGTCCGTCACCGAGGTGCCGCTCGGCGACCTCCCAGAGGGAGTCGTGGTGACGCCCCTCGGGCGGCTGGATCCGGTAGTACTTCGTGTCGCCGCTCTGCTTGGCCGCACTGCCGTCGTCGGCGTGGGCGGCGGCGTTGGACGCCTGCTCGGCGAGGGCGGCCGTGGTGTTCGCCGCCTGCTCCTGCTGCTGGGCGAAGAGCCCCGGCGTCTGCTGCGCCGCGGCAACCGTCCCCTTCTGATTCCCCTCCATGCTCTGCCCGAGCTGCGACAGCCCGGGAGCGAAGCTGGCCGCGGTGGCACCGACCAGCAGCAGCGCGGCGACGAGCTGCCGGGCGAGCATCTGACTGGGCCCGGCCCCGGGCACCCGCCCCGGCACACCGACCCCCGACAGCGCGGCCTTCACCTCGACGAGCACACAGGCAGTGAACTGCGCCCAGGCGAGCCAGACGATGAAGGTGAGGATGTCCAGGAACGTCTGGACGGTGACCTCCTTCTGGAGCCACTCCAGGCTCGGCGCCTCGGTCAACGGCCACCCTGCGGTCATCGCGAGCGCGACCGGCACACCCACCACGAGTCCGGCCAGGGCGATGAAGGCGAAGAACGCCTTCACAAAGTCCCCGAACGTACGCCGCCGCACCCGCACGGGCTGCGGTGTCCGGTTCCTCGGGGTCGACGGGCCCGTCGAGCTGAGAGTGCTGCGTCGCGGCATGGCGGGTGTCCTGGTCGTGTGGGGAGGGCGTTGAGTTGTGGGTCGTGGGGGTGGATCGAGCCTACAGAGATCTTAGGTACTGGCACTGACACCGTCGAAGGCCGGACAGCACCAATCCCCGCCCACCGCGGCCCGATTCCTCACGCACTCGTACAGTAGGCCCCGAAATACCCTCGAAGTCCGCCCGGTTCACATCTCGCTGGACCCAGCCGTTCGCAACCGTCAATGCCGCCAGAAGTCCCGGCTCTCCGGCCCTCGCACCGCCTCTATTCCGCAGCCCGCTCGTCGACGTCCACGAACAGATCCTCCGCGTTCGTCGCGTGCACCGCCCGCTGAGCCCAGACCTCGAGCTGGTCCAGGTCGGAACACTCCTTCACCCGTTCACGGACGACGTCCGACACCGGGATGGCGCGCCAGTCGAGGATCCGGAGGACCATGGACGCACGCTCCTGCTCGATGCCCTCTTCACGGCCCTCTTCACGCACCTTCTCGGCCACCTCGTGCCGGAAGAAGTAGTTGACCGGCATCATCAGCTCCTTCCAGATCTGCTTGGCCTGGACGTCGACCAGGCATGACTCGACGAACTGCGCGAGCATCCCCGCGCTGTGGGTGTCGGTGGTCGACAACGCTGCCGCCAGCGGTTTCAGTATGGCAGCGGCATCCGGCCCCTTGCCATGTGTCATCGCCGAGAACGCCGCGAGAAAGACGTCCCGTTTGGCCTCGGCTTCGTCCGCGATGAGCGGCACGTTCTCCGGGCTCAGCACGAGCGGCCGTACGGTGAGCGAGTGCCAGCCGGGCAGGCCCAGGCGGATCGGCCGTGTCGCCCAACGGGCCGTGGACCTGCTCTGGGTCAGCACGATCAGCACTGGCTCCCAGCGGTACTTCGCGTACAAGTAGCTGAGGTAGTAGGCCCAGCTGCCGCGCTTGCCCTCGTCCCGTTTTCCCTGGGACTCGATGACCAGAAGATACGTCCCCTCGTCCGTCTCCGCCCGCAGCAGCGTGTCCACGCGCCGCTCGACCGGCTCGATCTCCGTCAGGTCTGCGTTCAACACCGCGAAGTCGCGTGGTTCGGGAAACGGGATGTGCAGCACGCGCTGCAGGGTACGCGTGAACCCTGCCGGGTCCTTCTGGCAGAACTGATGCAGCGCCTCATGCGGCGATCCGACCATCAGCCCTCCTTTCCATACGACGTGATCAACGAGCTACGCCGCAACGAGGTCACACCACACGTACTTGCCGCGATTGCCCTCCCTGGCCAGCGGCTGCCACCCCTACAGGTCGGCGCAGGCGCGGACGAGAGCCAGCCCGCGGCCGCGCTCCGCTTCGGCGAGGGATTCCACCGGCGCCGGCGGATCAGGCGGCGCCGGATCCCCGTCCCACGCCCCGATCCGCAGCACCCCCGCCGACCAGCGCACACGCAGAGCTGCGGGCCCCTTGGTGTGCAGTACGGCGTTGGCGACCAGCTCCGTTGCCAACAACTCGGCGGTGTCCGAGAGGCGGATCAGGCCGTGCATGGTGAGGATCAGCCGGAGGGTGCGGCGACAGACGGTGACGGCACGGGGGTCGTGGGGGATGTAGAGGGTGTACTCCCAGGGGGCGGGGGCTTCGGTTTCAGGCATGCGTGAACTCCTAGCGGGTGAAGGGGATTGGCCGGGCGGTGGCAGTGCCGCAGCCGTCATGGCAGGACGGAGCGGTGCGCTTCCGAGACCCCGGCGTTCCGCAGCGTGTGCATCACGTCACTGACAGTAGAGACCAAAATTGGTCTCACGCAACCTGTTGCCGTAATCTGCCCCCGAACGAGGCACCGTTCCAAGGCCGTTGAGACGAGGAGAACCCATGGCACGGAGGCGGCAACCCACTGCGCGCCAGATGCGCCTCGGCGCCGAGCTGCAGAAACTGCGGGAGGCCGCAGGACTCAAGGGGCGTGAGGCCGCCGCAGCTCTGGGAACGGACTCGGCACGGTTGAGTCAGATCGAGTCCGGCGTCGTAGGCATGAGCGAGAACACCGTTCGCCGACTTGCCGCCAATTACTCCTGTACAGACGGGGAGTTGCTCGACGCACTGGTAGCGATGGCGACCGACCGGACGCGCGGCTGGTGGGAGAAGTACCAGGGCCTGCTGCCAGTTTCGTTCCTGGACATCGCCGAGTTGGAGCACCACGCCACGTACCGGTTCGACATCGAGTTCCTGCACGTCCCCGGCCTCTTCCAGACGGAAGAGTACGCCCGCGGCATCTTCTCGTACCGCGTCCCCGAACTCCCCGAGAACGACCTTGCCTTGCGAGTCAGCCACCGCATGGAACGCAAGGTGATTATCACGGGCCCCGAGCCCACCCTCTACGAGGCGGTGATCCACGAGGCCGCTCTGCGTATCAGAGTCGGCAACCGTGCCGACGCACAGACTCAGCTCACCCGCATCCTGGAACTCTCCGATGCCGACCACGTCACCGTGCGCGTCATCCCCTTCGACCTGGACGACTTCGGCGGAGCCTGGAGCGGCATGACGTATGCGGGTGGCGCCGTACCCAAACTGGACACAGCACTGCGCGACACGGCCCACGGCACGGCCTTCATCGACTCGGAGGCCCAACTCTGCGCATTTCGAACGCTCTTCCGTAAGGTGGAGGCCGTATCACTCGAACCCGCACGTTCGCGTGACTTCATCCACAGGTTGGCGAAGGAGCTGTGAGGCGAGCCGTGACCACACCCAACAACTGGCAGAAGTCGTCCTTCTCTGGCGGCGCCGACGGCAACAACTGCGTAGAGATCGCCGTCCTCCACCCCCGCATAGCCATCCGCGACTCAAAGAACCCCACCTACGCCACCCTCACCTTCCCCACCGAAACCTTCACGGCGTTCCTCGCCAGCCTCAAGGCCGACGCTCGATAGGAACGTACGTACGGGGGTAGCGCGTGTCCCACAGGCCGACGGACCGGCACATACTTGACCTGGGCAAGGACCCCGCCCCCTGGCGATCCCCAACACATCCGCAAGCTCGCCGGGAGCCGAGCGCATGGAGCGTGGCTACGCCGAGGGAGACTGGGTCGAAACGGATGCACGGCTGGTCATCCGGAAGTCCGGCCTGGATCCCGATCTCCCGGCGGAGACAATCCCAGTGGTGCCCTCCGCACTGAACCCCGAAGAAGGCGTCTGGTCGCTGACCGTGCACGCCGGACTGCCGGAAGGTACGAACGGGCAGCTCCGCCAACTGCTGGAAGCTATCGAACCCTTCAGCGCCCGCCTCACCGACCTGGGCGACCGGGGATACGAGATGTCGATCCGGGTTTCCGGATTCGTCGGCCGGGGCAGCGCATTCACCCTGCCCCAGGACGTCGTTGCACGGCTCGCGGCGCTGAACATTCCCCTAACCGTTTCACCCAGCACCAGCGATCGATAGCGAGAATCATGACAGCCTCGGACCGCTCGCAGGAATCTCCGGCAGCCACCCTTCTCATCACGGGAAAGAGCCTGACTCTCGGGGATCTCAAGCCTGTGCTGGGAATTTCTCCGTCGTTCTCCGAGGAGCTTTACGTGCCGGCCTTGGCAGTGGTGTCGTACGCGCGCATCCACGTTATGCAGACCTGCCGCCCGCGAGCTGTCCGGCATTGCGCCGCACCGGGTGGTGGCCGGACCTCTCATCAACGTCTCCGACGGCACCTCCCAGGCCCGGTGACACGCCCCCCAGGTCATCCGATCGACAGGGGACAACAGTCATGCCGGGCCCGGAGGCCAGCGGCCCTCTTGCAGGACCGCGAAGAAGATAACGGGGGAAATGCTCGGCCAGGTTCGGCGTCGAGGGCCGGACGTGTGGGCACGCTCAGCCAAGTGTCCAGGCAGGCGAGTCCTTCGCAGGGGCGGGGCGGATCTCAAGGGTGGAGAGGTCGAAGTCCTCGTCATCCTCCTCGTCGCCCGTCGGCAGGCGGCCGGCGGCGTCCGGGTAGTAGTACAGGCCGTAGGCCCAGTACTCCGGGAACTCGTGGCACATGAGATCGGGATAGGCAGAGATCTCGGCGTTCTGATACCGCTCGTTGATTCTCGCCACAGCCTCGGCCCGGGAGATTCCGAATCGCGACACCATCTCTTCCGATATGTCGCGGAAATATTCCAGCATGCCCTCGTCGAGGCGCATAAGGAATTCTTCAGTCATGATGTCGGAGGCCCTACTCGTCGGTGAATTGAATTGGTGAAAAGTTCGGCTGCCCGCTCGCCGAAGATGGCGATCTGGTGACCTTCGAGAACCGGAGGTTTCCCTTCCCTCAGGAAGCCCCTGAGGTTGAGCAGCATCGGTCCCTCCACCAGTTCGTAGTTGTGCATCGCTCCCCCGTTGCGATGGTGCCGGATGAAATCGGCCACCTCATCGCCCGGGCCATTGAATATCTTGCTGCTCAGGTTGTCCAACTCCGCCTTGGGAACCTTGAAGTGGATGACGGCCGGCACACCACCGTTCCGCTCTGCCAGCTTCTTCGCCCAGTCCAGAGCCTGCCGTGGGTCATTCGTGACATAGAAACCGCCCCGGCCGAAGTCCATCTTCCGGGTCGACGCGTGGATGTCGAGCCCATTCGCCATGATGTTGTCGGCATGGTGACCGAGCGTGCCGTGGTAGAGGTCCACCATGCACGGCGCCTTGAGCCCGAGTGGGTCCTTCCACTGCAGCGGGTTCGTCACATACGCGTGGTGGTTCGGCGCCGGGGTCCGTCCCAGTGGGTCCGGGCTGAGATAGCGGGCCGTACCGGGCTCGTAGTAGCGGTGATGGTTGTAATGCAGCCCGGTTTCCGCGTCGAAGTACTGGCCGGGAAACCGGAGTGGGCAGTCGACCCGATCGTCACCGGGCGGTCCGACGGGAACGCCCCAGAGCGTCGACGACCGCGTCCAGGCGATGTTCCCGTCGGCGTCCACCAGTTCCGTCGGTGTGCCCAGGAGGTCGGTGACGATCGCGTAGAAGCGCTCGTCGATCTCGTCCTGCGGGGTGTCCGGCCCGACCGGGCCGGTCCCGCGTACGCGCTGGCCGACGGGGGTCGGGCCGTCGATCCAGTCCCACGACGTGCTGATGGTTCCGTCGGTCTGTTCGGCGAGCTGGTCGCAGTCCCAGAAGAAGGAGACCTGCTCGACGACGGTCGTACCGTCGGCGGCGAGCAGCTGCTTGGCCACACGTCTGCCGAGGGGGTCGTAGAGGTAGTACCAGTGTCGGCCGTCCGGCGTCAGTACATCGGTGAGCTGGTCCTCGGCGTTCCAGGCGTAGCGCCACTCACGCCTTCCGCCGGACAGCAGCTTGGTGATCCGCTGGACGACTCGTCCCTGGCTGTCGTGCCGGTAGTGGGTGCGACCCGCCCGCTTGATGAGAGTGCCTGCGTAGGCGCGGTCACCGGTCTCCTCGTCGCCCACGGGAGCCGAGGTGCTGAAGGCGGTGAGGTTGCCGAGGGCGTCGTACTGATAGGCCTCGTCCCAGCCGGCACCGCCCCGCGCGACCGTGACGCGTCCGGCGGGGTCGAGCACGAAGGCACGCTCACCGTGACGGGAGTCCGTCACCGAGGTGAGGAGACCGTCGGCCCGGTGCTGGAAGACACGCTGCCCGGCGGTGCCGGCGCCCGTCTCGAACGCCTGCGTGGTCGACAGCCGCTCCGTGTCCCACTCATGGGTCAGTCGTAGGGCATCGCCGAGCACACGCTCGATCTCGCGGCCCGCGATGTCGTACTGGAAGGTGATGTCGTACTGCCCGGCCTTCTGCACCAGGGCGCGGCGCTCCTGCTCGTACTCCCACCGGGTGATCGCGCCGCTCGGCGTTCTGCGCGCGGTGCGGCGCCCGGTGATGTCGTACTCGGACCGCACCTCCTGACCATTCCACGACTCCGCGAGCAGCCGACCCGTCGCATCGTGCTCCCGGCTGAGTGCGACGTCCCCGTTGCTCGCCCGGACGAGCCTGCCGAGCAGGTCGTATTCGTACGTCGTGGTGGTGGCTTCGGTTTCCATGGCGACGACGTTGCCGAGGGCGTCGTGGCGGAACCTCGTGGTCTCACCGGCCCCGTTGGTCCGTTCGGCCAGCTGGCCCGCCGCGTCGTAGCGGTAGGTCAGCGTGCGGCCGTTGAAGTCCGTCTCGGAGACGATCCGTCCAACACCGTCGTATGTGTAACTCCAGGTCAGTCCCGCGCCATTGGTGACGCTCCGCAGCCTCAGCTCGGTGTCGTACTCGAAGCGCTCAAGAGTCCCGTCCTCGTTCTCCCGCAGGGTGCAGAGATCGAAGTGGGTGTTTTCGTATGTGGTGCGGCGGCCGTTCGAGGAGCGGTATTCCAGTGGGTTGCCCTCGGCGTCGTAGGACCAGTGCTCGACGGTCCCGTTGGGCAGGCGCCGCCACGAGATCTGGCCCTCGAGGGTCCAGGCGACGTGCGTGACCTGCCCCAAGGCGTCGGTGAGCTCGGTGATGCGGCCGAAGGGGTCCCGTGCGAAGGAGTTTGCCGCTCCCAGCGCGTCCGTCGTGCCGATGACCAGGCCGGCGGTGTCGTTGACGACGGCCTGCCGGCGGTTGCCGAGGGCGTCGGTGATGCCGGTGAGCCCGCCTCGTTCGTCAAAGGTGAAGGACGTGGTGGCGCCGAGTGGGTCGACGACGGCGATCCGGTTGCCCCGGTCGTCGTAGACCGACTCCCAGGTGCTGCCGTCCGGTTGGATCGCCTTTGTGACCTGCCCGAACGTGTCGTACTCCCTGCGTATGACGCCGCCGTCGGGGCGGGTGACCTCTGTGATGTTGCCTTCGGTGTCGTGGCGGAAGTGTGTGGTGCGGCCGAGCGGATCGGTCAGCGACGCCAGGCGGCCCTGCTCGTCCCAGCTGCGGACGGTGGTCTGCCCAACGGCGTCGGTTTCGCGAACCGGGCGGTGGTCCTCGTTGAACGTGTACGTGATCGCGTGGCCGAGGGAGTCCGTCGCGACGGTGGTGCGTGTGTCGTCGTCGTAGGTGTAGACGTAGGCGAGGACGCCGCTGTCTCCGCCCGTACGGACGCAGCGGCCGATGCCGTCGTACTCGTAGCGGTACCAGTTCCCGTATCTGCTCTGCCAGCCGGTGACACGCTGCTGTTCGTCGTAGTCGTACTGCTGGGGAATGGACGACGAGTCGACGACACCAGTGAGGCGGCCGAGCGCGTCGTACTCGTACGTCAGGAGCCGGGGTTGATCCGGAGCGCTGAGCAGGGAGAGCGCCGTCACGCGACCCGACTTGGTGGTGACGCCGACGCGGTATCCGCCGTGATGGACGAGTTCGGACGGGGAGCCGTCCGTGGCGTAGTGCACGTCGACGGTGTTGCCGTTGCGGTCCACTACGCCGACCAGTGGAACTTCCGTGGCCCGCCCGTCCGACGTCTTGCGGAAGCGCAGGGTCGTGCCCGTGTCGGGCTGCCGCACAGTGATCTCGCCGCCGGGTGAGCCGTCCCAGCTGAGTGGCCAGTTGGGGCCGGGGATCGGCCGCATCGGTTCGCCCGGCTCCGGAATCGCGTAGTACAGCACAGTGCCGTCGGCGCCGACGAAACGGATACCGTCGTCGTCGATCAGCAGCCGTTGGTCCAGGGTCGACGTCCAGCTCGGACCGAACCAGCGGCCCGCCTTCACACCGGTGCGGTGGCTGCGTTCGATGACGAGCGGCAGTACGCCAGGGAGGGCGACGTCGGTGATCGACATGACCATCTGGCCGGTGGCCATATCGATCGGATCGCCGCAGGTGAAGAGGTTCTTCATCTGGCGGCCCAGGCCCTTCAGGCGCGGCCCGAGCCCCCTGACCCCCATGGCCATACCCTTGAGGCCGCCCTTGCCGAGGGCCTTCAGGCCTTTGGCGAGGCCTCCTAGGGTGGTGAGCCCTTTCATGCCGGGTATGCAGTCCAGCGCCGCCAACCCCACATCCCATAGCGACGCTTGGCCCTTGCTGTATTTGTAGAGCGTGTCGGCGAGCACCACGAGCGCCGCCACCAGCACGATCGCGCCCAGGATCGGCCCGCCGATGATCATCACGACGATGCCGAGAACCGCGACGACGACCTTGCAGACCGCGACGATGGTGTCCCAGTTGTCGGAGACCCAGTCGCCGACCTCCTCCCACCACGACCGGTTCTGGATGCCCGCGTCGGACGCCTCGTCGATCTTCTGCTTGGCCTCCCGAGCGGCCTCGTCACGCATCTTGCGCGCGTCCTCGGCCATCTTCTTCGCCGCGGCCAGCGCGTCCTGCGCGGCGGAGACGTCCGACTGGGCGCTGGTCTGCGCCGACTTGGCGTGCTGGACATCGCGGGTGGCCGCGCGGACCTTCGCCTCGTCCGGCTTGTCACCATCGGACCTACGGCCCGACGGGTCGTCCTTGTACTTGTCCGCCTCCTTGCTGGCCCGCGTCACCCAGGAGTCCGCCGAAGCCAGCCGGGACTGCGCGGACGACAGGTCCTGCCGTGCCTCGCGCGCCTTGGCCAGCGCCCGGTCCGCCAACGCCTGCGCCCGCTCCAGCTTCGGCCAGTACGCCGCCAGCGCGTCCCCGCACAACTCGTACGACTTCTTCAGCTTCTTGAGGTTCTTCGGAACCCCGGAGAACTCCTCCTTGAACACCGCCGCCGACTTGCCCGCCCACGACAGCACCGCGTCCTCGTCCGCCATCCCCTTGACCAGACGCAGAGCATCCGAGACGTCGTCGGCGAAGTCGTGCAGATACTTGGCGAGGCTGCGGACGCGTTGCGGATCCCCCGGCGTCGGATCCTTGTCCAGGTCCAGCGGATCCCAGTCCCGCGGCCGATACCCCGACATGCCGCAACCCCCGTCACGTACGCATCACCAACAACATCCGTATGCACACGTGAACTTACCGGGTACTGTCGTTCGACGAAACGTCAGTCGACCGTGGGAGCCGAGACATGAGCAAGGGCAAAAGCGACCTCGCCCTCCCGCTCAGCGAGCTGGAGAGCTACGGCAGCCGACTGCGCTCCATCAAGACGCGGCTCAACCACACCAAGAAGCTCTTCGAGTCCTACAAGGACGACATCGCCCACGGCGACGTCAACGACGCCCTCGACGACTTCGAGTCCAACTGGGAGGACGGCCGCGAGGACATCACCCAGCAGCTCGACGCCCTCTCCGAGATGTCCGACGCGGTCGTCCGCGAGTTCCGCAAACTCGACGTGGACCTCGCCAAGCAGGCCCGCGAGGGAGTGAAGACGAAGGAGGAGAAGAAGGGCGGCGGCAAGTAGCACCCGCCGCGCACCCCTTAACCCACCTCGTTCTCCGCCACCGCCTGCCCGTGCACGACCACGTCCCCGCCGTAGAACATCCCCGTGAACACCGGCGAGTACGTCAGCTGGATCTCGACCTCCACCTGCTGGGCGTTCGCCGCCACGCAGTGGCTTGCGGCGATGTCCGCGCCGGTCATGTCCATCTCGCCGGCAAAGGCCTTCACGCGGGCGTTGCAGTTCTGGAAGTTGATCGGTGCGGGGCCGCCGACGTTGTCGTAGAGGGCCTCGCGGTCGATGTCCTGGGCGGCGTAGCGGGCGGCCTGTTCCGCGATGTCGGCCGCGCGCTCGCGTTTGGAGATGGACAGGCCGCCGTCGATGACGAAGGCCGACAGCGACAGGAACACCAGGGCGAAGATGATGACCGCGCCGGCGCCCGAGCCCCGGTCGTCCAGCTCCGTCCGACGAGCGGCCCACCATGCACGTACGACATCCCTCACGCCGACCTCCGGAACGGATCCAGCGGTGAGCTGAAGCTCGCCGTCAGCGTCGTCGGGACGTCCAGACCCAGCATCGCCAGGCCGCGCACCTCGCAGCTCACCTCGACGGTGAAGATGGTGTCGGGTTCGAAGCCGGCGCTGGTCTGTCGTACCGACACCGGGCCCGAGCAGACGTCCTCCAGGTTCGCCTCCGCCGCCTTGCGCGCCTGAGCCATCGCCGTGGCGTGGTCCTTCTGGATCGAGCCCGCGCGGGCGGCGTCCCGGGCCGCGCCGTCGATCGCGCCGCGGCCGTCGACCAGCTGACCGAAGGCGACCAGGACGAGGATGAAAAGGATCATCACCGGGGCGAGGATCACGACCTCGACGGTCGAAAGGCCACGGTCACCGCGATCACGTACCCAAGAGAGGGCCATCTAGTTCTCCCCCTCCGGCACAAACCTCTCCACCGGCCCCACCGACTGCGCATGCACCGTCAGATCCAGCCCGGGAAACACGGTCGGCACCTGGGCCGTGATCTCCACGCCCACGGTGTTCGCCTCCGGTTGGAGCATGGTCACGTCGGGCGACAGGACCAGCTGTGGGCCGAGCTGGCTGATGTAGCTGTCGACGACGTCCTGCGCCTCTCCCCGCCAACCGCCCGGCTGGGCGTCGGCCGTGGCCCGCGCCTTTCGCGCGCCCGCCTGGGCCGCCGCCTGGGCCACATGGTCGGCGAAGAAGTACAGCGCGAACTGCACCGTCGCGAAGATCATGAAGAAGAGGACCGGCGTGAGCAGCACGAATTCGATCGCCGTCATGCCGGAGTCGCCGCGGGTGGCCGCCGCCTTCCGCGCGGTCTCCACCCTGCGGCGCACCCATCCGCCCACGACGCCCACCGTCATCCCCGTTGTACGTCGTTCAGCAGGTCTTGCCCGCGTCGGCACCCTTGATGCAGTCGCCGACCTTGTTGGCGCCCTCGCTCAGCGCGGCGTTGATGATCGCGGCGACGACGCCGACGATCGCCACGACGACCGCGGAGATGATGACCCACTCGACCGCGGACGCACCGCGGTCCAGCTCGCCGGAGCGGGCGCGCTCCACGCGGGCCCGCAGGAAGGTGACCAGGAAGTCCATCGCCGGGATCCCGGTGCTGAAGTTCCGTCCGTTCATGGTGAGTTGATTCCTCTCGAGACAGTTGGGAGCAGTTCTGGCGAGCAACGGTTCAGACCTGGAACACTCTCATCGCCGCCGGGAAGATCAGGAACACCAGGAACCCGGCACACAGCAGCAGCTGCGCCACGAGCATCGACTGCGACTTCTCGCCCGCGCTGCCCTCGATCTCGGCCAGTTCGCGGTGCCGCATGGTCTCGGCGCGGGAGGCGAGCGACTCGCGGACCTTCGCTCCGTCGTCGGCGACCAGGGCCAACGACGCCGACAGGTCCTTGAGTTCCTCGACGCCGATTTCCTCGCCCAGTTGCCCGAGCGCCTGCCACTGGCTGATACCGGTGATACGGGCGTCGGCGAGGGCGTTGCGGATGCGCTGCGTCGCCCAGCCGTCCGACACCTCGGCCGCCGCCATCAGTGCCTCGGGCAGACCGCGTCCGCCGGCCAGGCTCATCGACACCAGGTCCAGGTACGCCCCGATCACGCGCCGCAGGTCACGGCGCTTCTCGGCCGCGTCCCGCCGTACCTCCACGTCGGGCAGGAAGAAGAAGATCACCGCGCAGAGCAGCGCCAGCCAGACCGGGATGATCGGGCTGCTGCCGAAGCCCATCGTCCAGACGACCGCGAACAGGAACGGCCCGAAGAACAACCCCGCCGCGGCCAGCAGCGCCTTCGTCGCCAGGAACTTCTCCCAGCTGCGGTCCAGGACCGCCAGGTCCGCGCGCAGCGAGCGCTGCTCCCAGCCCTGCTGCAGATAGAACTCGGCGACGCGTGCGCCCACTTCAGCCCGCAGCGAGCCGAAACGACCGCCCGAGTCCTGCGCCGTCCGCGCCGACTCGTACGCCGCCCCGCGCGCCCGCATCGCGTCGATCCGCGCGACCTGCGAGATCGCGCTCCGCTTGGTCGGCATCAGCGCGCGGACGAGAGCGTAGATGCCCAGGCCGATGACCGCGCCGACCACGATCGGCATCGTCAGGTCGTTCACCGTCGTACCCCCTCGTCCGACGGAAGTGTCTGAGCGGAGCCGGCAGAAGCCTGTGCCGGCGTCCGGGGTCGTACGAACTGCACCGACGACTCGTCCCGCACCAGGAAACGCTCGGGCGTCTCGATCGTCGACAGCTTGCGCAGCCACCAGAAGCCCAGCGCGAACAGGCCGCAGACGCAGGCGAGTACGAGCTGACCGACCGCCGTGCCGTACGGCTCGACGAACTCCCGGTTGAAGATGGACAGACCAAGGACGAAAGCGATCGACACGCCCACGACGATCTGCACCGAGCGACGGGTCGAGGCACGCTGGGCCATCACGCGCTGCCGCATGTCGACCTCCTCGCGCGCCGACTTGGCCAGCGCACCGAGCACCTGGCGCAGACCCGGACCGCGCAACCGCGCATTCAGGATGAGCGCGGCGACGATGATGTCCGCCGACGCATCGTCGATCTCGTCGGCCAGAACCTGCAGGGCCTCCGGCAGCGGAGTGCGGGCGCGCAGGCGGTCGACCAGGGCGTCGAGGTGGGGGCGGAGTACGGGCGCGGCGGCGCGGGCGGAGGCCGGAATGGCCTGTTCCAGGCCCACGGCGCCGGCGATCGTGTCGCGCAGGGACTCCGTCCAGGAGGCGAGGGCTTCGACGCGCCGCATGGCGGCCCGCTCCTCCGCGGCACCACCGAAGAGGCGGTCCCAGAAGAAGACGAGGACACCGGCGGCGATACCGGCGACCGCCCAGCGGGTGAGCAGCAGCACGGCGAGACCGACCAGGGCGGCGAGCGAACCGCGCCGCCCGGCGAACCGTATGAGCTCGTTCGCGCGCTCGCTCGCCTTCTGCTTCTCGTGCTCGGGCTTGGCGGGCAGTCCGCGGACGGCGACGGCGAACAGCGCGAGCCCGCCGCCGACGGCGACGCCGCAGGCGATGGAGTACAGGACGGTGGTCGAGAACAGACCGCCCATGGAGCCGAGGTTGTTCATGGTCACCCCCACGTCCCGGTCGGCCGGTAGCCCTGCGCGATCAGGTCCTCCACGCAGGCGATCGGCGCGTGCGGCACCACCCGCCCATCGGGCATTTCGGCGAACACCTCGCTGGACAGCACGCGGCCGTCGACACCGTTGACCTCGCGGACGGAGGTGACCATACGTTGCAGACGCCCGCCGTTCTGGAAGTCGTTGCGCCGCTGGATGAAGACGACGAAGTTCACCGCGCCGGCTATCAGCATCTGGCTGGCCTCGATGGGGAGGCGCTCGGAGGCCTGAAGGGCGTAGGTGGAAATACGGTTGAAGACCTCGCTGGAGCTGTTGGCGTGGATCGTGGAGAGCGATCCGTCGTTGCCCTGCGACATCGCGTTGAGCATGGTCACGATCTCGTCGCCGAGGACCTCACCGACGATGACGCGGGAGGGATTCATACGGAGGGAACGGCGGACAAGTTCGGCCATGGAGATGGCGCCCTGTCCCTCGGAGTTGGGCAGCCGCTCCTCGAACGCCACGACATTGGGGTGGAGTTCGGGAAAGGTGTCGAGCCCGAGTTCCAGAGCCCGCTCGACGGTGATGAGCCGCTCGTGGGGCGGGATTTCGTTGGCGAGGGCGCGCAGCAGCGTCGTCTTACCGGCGTTCGTAGCGCCTGCGATCATGATGTTCTTGCGGGCACGGACCGCGCAGGCGAGGAAGTGCCCGATCTCGGGAGTGAGGGTGCCGTTGCCGACAAGGTCGGAGATGAACACCTTGCCCATCCGCGCACGACGAATGGACAGGGCGGGCCGCCGGGCCACATCCATGACGGCCGACAGACGCGAACCGTCCGGCAGCCGCAGGTCGAGCTGCGGATTGGCGGAGTCGAAGGGCCGGGAGGAGAGGCCGGAGTACGCACCGAGCACCTGGATGAGCTCAATGAGTTCCTCGTCGGTCTCGGCGACCGGCTCGCCCTTCACCTCACGCCCGTCGGCGTACCCGACGAAGACCTGGTCGCAGCCGTTGATGTCGATGTTCTCGACCTGCGGATCGTCGAGGAGGGGCTGGAGACGGCCCACGCCGAACAGGGCGGCGTGCACTGCGGCCGCGTACTGCTCCTCGGTCTCGGCGTCGAGCGGCGTACGACCCGCGTTGATCTCGGTGCGGGCGTACTCCTCCAGTATCTGGGCTATGACCGCGCGGGCGTAGTGCCGTTCGTCCTCGCTGGACATCGGCGTGACGCCGTTGACCTGGTCGAGGCGACGCTGCTCGGCGATACGGTCACCGGCGTCCTGCCGGAACCGCTTGACCAACTGGTGGTCGACAGCGGTCATCGGCCGGCTCCCTGCGAGGCCTGGTGATTCTGGCTCTGGCTCTGCGAGGGCACGGTCCAGGCGGCGCCGTACTGCTGATACAGATCCGCGGTGACCTTACGCGCGGACCGGATCAGCAGTGACTTGTCCAGGCGCCCGCGCTTGCGCCCGGCCAACTGGTCGGCGCCGGCTGGGTCCTCGGCGATCGTCCCGACGACCCGCGCACCGGTCTGGGCATGTACGAGCATGTCGTTGACCTGGCCCGCCAGCTTGCCGGCGTTGTTCGGGTCGGCGATGAGGACGACACCGATCAGCGGGGTGGCAAGGCTCGCGGCACCGCGCGGACCGCCGTGCAGCTTGGCGGAGAGGGCGGCGGCGCGGTCGCGGACGCGGGCGATGGCCTCGGGTTCGGTCCGTGAGACGAGCAGCACGAGGGCCGCGTGCGGGAACAGCTCGACGGCGGGAGTGTCCCCACTGATCCGTCCGCAGTCGGCGATGACGTCGGCGGGGGCCTGCGGGGAGTCGGCGAGGGAGGCGAAGGCCCGGCCGAGGGTGGGCCACAGGCCCGCGAGCCCGGCGGCCTGCTCGGCGATCCCGAGCCCTACGAGGACCTCGAGGCCGCCGCTCAACGGCTGGACGTGGTCCCAGAGTTGGTCGGGGACGAGGCCGCGTCGGGCGGTGGCCGCGATGGACAGCATGCCGGTGTTGGGGTTGAGCGGACCGCCGTGCGCCGCGGCGGAGCGGTACACCAGATCGCCGCCGGCCGGGTCGGTCTCGGCGAGCAGGACGCGACGGGGCCAGACCGCGGCGAGGGCGACGGCTGCGGTGGTGACGCCGGGGGAACCCTTGTCGGCGGCGAGAGCGATGAGCGCCATGGCTTGTGGGGCCGCCTTCTAGTTGCCGGGGACGCGCACGATGGCGACCTCGCCCGCGGACGCGGCCTGAGTGAGGGCTGCGGCATCGGCCTGGTCGACGAGGAGGGTGAGCGAGAGCGTGCCGGTGCTCACGGTGGAGTCGCTGGCCTCACTCACGGTGTTGACGCGGGCGTTGTCGACGAGGACACCGCTGGAGGAGGTGCCGGTGCTGGCGTCGTCACTGTCCGAGCCCGAGCTCGTGGTGCCGACGCGGTAGGCGGCGACGGTGTCGCCGGGTTCGACGCCCTTCGGGAACTGGCCCTCCTTGAGGGCGAGTCCAACGGAAGCCTTACCAGCGGGAAGGGTGCTGCCATCGGTGAACATGTCGCCGATGACGACGGTTCCCTCGTAAATGGTCGTGCGGGCCTTGAGGCTCTTGAGGGTGTCCAGCTTGTGCCACTCGATGTAGTTGATGCTCGCATCCTTGGCGACCATCACGGAGGTGACGTCCTTGTCCGTGACGGACTCGCCGGGCTGGATGGTCTTCGTCACCTTGACGACCTCGACCCGCTCCCCGGCCTGCAGCACCAGCATCGTCGCCCCGAGCGCACCCACCAGAATCAACAGCACCGCAAGCGCGGCCAGCGCCGGTTTGCGCTCGCGAGGAGGCGTGGGAAGCCGGTCACCGACCGACGGTTGAGCCGGAACCGCGGAACGCCCCGCGCCCGCCCCCGTACGCTCTTGGATCTTCACGCAACCGCTCCCCGTACACCCAAGATTCGTCTGCCAAGTTCTCTATAAATTCGGACACTTCACCCGTGTGCGTCTGCACAGGACGCGCCGGGACGAACTAACCAGCGCGAAGCAGAGTGTCAAGCCATCGCACCGTATCAGCCGCACATAAGCCCCTCAAGGCGCACCCTGCCGCGCGGACCGCAAGGAACGCGCCGTTATTCAGCTGCAACTTGAGGCGCATCCCCTCTCTGTTGCCGCAGGGCCGGAGCTGGACCCGTCGCTGTGCGGGAGCGAATCGGGCGCGTTATCACGGAGCCGCCACCAGCCCTGCACGATGCCCTCATGAGGGGGTGCGACCAGCATGCCGTGATCGTGGGGCTCAGCGAAGCGGGTCGAGTGACGGGGGTTGCCCCGCGTCGCGCAGTTGGCGAAGCGGGAGTGGTTTGGTCGGTACTTCGACGTCTCGCAGGAGGAGAGCCTGTCAGCGGCGCGCGGGTGGGCCGCCACTGAACACGGCTACCTCCTGCCCCCATTGGACGCCACCCAACAAGGCGCGGAGGTGGGCATTTGGCTGAAGACGCGCGGGCCGCCGCCCGGGAGACCAAGGAGAGCGAGCAGCAGTGAAGTCGGCGGTCGGCGCTTTGCCGGAGGCGCGGCGCGAACAGCTGGCGGACGTCGCCCCGTCCTGGCCAGTGGAGAGGCAGCGACCCTTTTACGCCACCGGTGATCCTGCTGGCCAATTCCGGTGTCACGCCGCGAGTGTGAGGTTGAGGCGGGCGAGGTGGCTGGTGCGGGTGCGGTCGAGGGGCTGGCCGTTCCACCAGGCGTCGAGGCGGATCAGGTTGAGGGCGACGGCGGAGTAGACGTGTTCGAGGTGGGTTTTCGCGAGGCCGCGATAGCGGGCGCGGCGGCTGCCGGTGACCGCGACGGCCTGGCGGATGGTGCCCTCGACGCCGGCCCGCAGGGCGTACTCCGCCCGCCAGTCCCGGTCCTCTTGGGCAGCATGGTTCGCATCGATGAGTTCTTGCAAGGGCCTTGGCCGCAGGGTGAGTTGGCGGCCCCAGCGGGTGGCATTGGTGCATGCGGCCCCGGCAGGGCAGGGACCGCAGTCGGCCTGATCGAAGCGGACCACGATCACGTCGCGGCCCTTCTGTCTGGCCGGGCTCCGGTATCGACTCGTGGCGCCCTGCGGGCAGGTGGCCCGGCGGGCGTCCCGGTCGACGGTGAAGGCTTCGCGCTGGCAGCCGGCGTTCTCCCGGTACGGGCGGGACGTGCCTGTCAGCAGCGGTGTGACCAGCGTGATGCCGAAGGCGGCCTGGGCGCCGACGATGAGTTCGGCGCTTGGGTAGCCGGAGTCGGGGTAATGCTCGGCGGGCAGCAGGCCCCGGTCGGCGAGGGCCCGGTGGACGGGCTCGACGAGTTTCACGCCGGGCACGGTTGCGTCGGTGGTCGCGACGTGTGTGATCACGTTCGGGACCGGAGGGCGTGCCTGCCGACCGGGCCGCGGAATCTCGTCATCGGGCCGGGGCGGCTGGCAGACCTCGCTGATGTGCAGTGTGTACCCCGTTCAGTGCAGATCTTCCTTGGTGCCGTAGCGGGCATCGAGGTCATAGGGCGAGGTCAGGCGCACTCTGCCGGGCGGGAGAGCGTCCTTGTGCGCCTCCCGCCGCTTTACCACCTCCCGCCCCCGGCTGCCAGCGGTGATCAGGTAGTTCTGCACGGTGACCTGGCGCAGCACCTGGACGGCGGGCAGCTCCCGCAGCCAGACTGGCGCGGCCGGATGGCAGACCGCCCGCAGCAAGGCCACCGCGTCGCGGCCGTGCCCAGAGCGAGTTCGTCCCGCTGGGCTTGGGAGCCGGGTGGGCGCCAGGACGCGTCGATTCGCCGCCCGTAGCGGCGGTTCCACTCACCGACCTCCACCACCTGCGCCACCCAGTGCGGGGCTGCGGCGGACAGGGCCTCCAGCGCGGCCCGCACCGTCTCCCCGGCCAGCTCCAGCTGGTTCAACTCCCGCACCGCCGCCAGCACATGTGTGGAGTCGGTACACTGCTTGCCTCCGGCCTTGACCAGGCCCTTCTCCTTCAACGCGGCCAGCAGCAGATCCAGCACCCGCTCCTCCAGGCCGTGCTCGACCACCCGGGTGCGGAACTCCGAGAGCACCGAGGCATCGAAGCCGACGTCCTCCAGCTCCAGACCCAGGCAGTACTTCCACGACACGTCGAACCGGACCCGCTGAACGGCGGCGCGGTCGGTCAGGTTCTCCGCCATCTGCAGCACGGTCACCATCGCCGACCGTCCCGGCGACCATCCACGTCGGCCCCGGCGGCCGAACGCCCCAGCGAACTCCGCATCCGCGAAGAGCCCGCCCAGCTCGTCCCGCACCCGCATCGCCAACGGCGGCGCCCCGCGTCCCGCGACGGCCCGTGCGACCCGCGCCGTCGCCTCGGGGATCTCGGCAGGGCGATTGCAAAGTCGTGGTGATCTCTCGGATGTGCAGGTCACGGCGGTGTGACGATGCTGATCGGGTGCGCGACCGGACGCAACGAAGTTCCGTTGTGGAGGTGACCTTCCCAAGTCGCCGTCCCGCAACGGAGCTTCGGTGTGCCGTCAGTCTGCCATCGTCTGTCTGGTCAAGTCGCCCACCCGTCAGCACCGTGCGATCGGCCCGCTGGCCGAGCGGCTGCGGGGGCTGGCCGATCCGCGGTGTCGGCGCGGGAAGCGTCACCCCTTCGTGGCAGTACTGCTGATCGCCTGCTCCGCCGTGGTTACCGGTGCGACGAGTTTCGTGGCGATCAGCGAGTGGGCGGCCGAGGCCCCGCAGGACGTCCTGGCCCAACTCGGTGCCCGCACCGCAACCGCCCTGGCCGTGCGCATCCCGCCCAGCGGCGCGACGATCCGCCGGGTCATCAAGGACACCTGCCCCGGCGGCCTGGCCGACCTCCTCGGCCACGACCCGGCCGGCACCGACACCCTCGCCCTGGACGGCAAGACCGCCCGCGGCTCGCGCCTGGGCGCCACCCCGGCCGCGCACCTGCTGGCCGCGATGACCGACACCGGGATGACCGTCACCCAGCTCAGGGTCCCCGAGAAGACGAACGAGATCACGTGCTTCGCCGCCCCCTCCTGGACCCCTATGACCTGCAAGGAGTCACCCTGACCGGGGATGCGCTGCACACCCGGCGCGAGCACGCCCGCTTCCTCGTCGAGGCGAAGAAGGCGCACTACGCCTTCACGGTGAAGCGGAACCAGAAGAACCTCTACGAGCAACTGCGGACCCTGCCCTGGGAGCAGGCGACGGCGAAGTTCTACGACCGCACCCCCGGCCACGGACGTAAGGAGACCCGAGTCGTGCAGGCCCTGACCGTCACCGACCTCGGCGTCGACTTCCCCCACGCCGCCCGGGTCGCCAAGGTCGTACGCCACCGCACCGACACCAAGACCGGCAAGCAGAGCCGTGAGACCGTCTACGTGATCACCGACCTGACCAGCCGTCAGGCTTCCCCCGAGCGGATCGCGACGATCCTAAGGGCGCACTGGGTGATCGAGAACTCCTCGCACCACATCAGGGATGTCACCTTCGCCGAGGACGCCTGCACCGTCCACGCCGGGACCTCACCACGGGCCATGGCGACCCTCCGCAACCTCGCCATCGGCGTGCTGAAAACCCTCGGAGCCGACAACATCGCCAAGACCACCCGGGCGATCCGCGACGAGCCCCAGCGAGCACTCCCCATCCTGGGCATCACCAACGATCCGGACAGCTACGGAACTTGATCAAGCCCTGGCCGCTACTCCCACGAGATCACCGGGCCTATGCCCGACCAGCGGAAACGCAGTCCTCAAGCCCGGAAAGACAACAGCTTCTCAGCTTGATCATTAACCTTGCTGCTGTTTCAGGCGGACGTGTTCGGTGAGGGTTTCGATTCGTTTCACGGTCTTCCCGGGCTCGTGACGTGGGGCTGACCTGCGGTTCTTCGAGCCGGGTGGGCGTCCGGGTCCGGGCTTGGAGGGTCTGGGCACGCCGGCGGGACGGGCGGTCTTCACGCGGAGGTGGCGGAACCCCCGGCGGACCCGGGCGGGGGTGAGCCGGCGAGGTTGCGCCGGCCGTTCCCAGGGCCGACGAAGATCTTCGGCGAGTGGCCGGGCGAGGCGGAGTTGGGTGTGGGCGGCGATGATCAGCCACGTCCACAGGTCGGCAGTGTGCGGATCGCGGACCTTGGGGACGGTCCAGCCCAGGGTCTGTTTGAACAGCCGGAAGGTATGTTCAAGATCGAATCTGCGGAGGAACGCCTGCCAGCGCGCATCGACGTCCGCGCCGGCCATGCCGGTGCGCGAGGACCACAGCCACACCGGCTTGGGGTCGCGGTCACCGGGCAGGTGCTCGACCTTCAGCCGGATCAACGTGCCGTGGATCAAAGGGAGTTCACCGCAGTGGTCGAGCCAGGGGCCACGGGCCTGCAATCGGGGGTGCATCCGGTCCCAGGCGAGGGCTTCGGCCGTGCCGTAGTGGGTGGTGTCGCAGGTCGTGGCCTGGTCGGGGGTGTGCCAGGACTCCGGCTTGGAGAAAGTGAGGACACTGCCGTGCTTGCGGGGCTGCCCGCCGCGCGGGGTGGAGCAGCGTGGGCCGGCGTCCCTGAGCATGACGCGGTCCGAGCGGAGCCGGCCGACCAGCTCGACGGGCAGGTCGGCCAGGACGTAGGCGAGGCGGGTGACGTCGTAGCCGGTGTCCATGACGACGAGGATGTCCGCGTCGCCCGGCCGCCACTGCCCGGCGTGCACAAGCCGGGTGACCACCTCGCGCAGCTGAGTGGCGGTCACCGCGGTGGCATCGTCGGACGGCCCCAGCCGGATCGCGTCCAGCACGGCCGTCCAGGACGTGCGTCCCGTCTCCAGCGCGGCGACGAAGGAGTAGGGCCAGCCAGGGATGAACTGATCTGCGCTGCGGCCTCGCCCGTAGACGTGGCAGAACAGCAACTCCGGGCTGGTGGGGGCGTCGGGACGCAGCCAGTTGCTCACGTCCACCGCGAGCACGATCCGTCCGTCGGCGGCACGTGGCAGCGGCGTGGAGGCCAGCAGCCTGCGCAGGCGGCGCGGCTCCAGCCAGCCGTGATTGACCGCGTCGTACATCGCCCCGTGCCCGCGTCGGTGCTCGGCCGTGAGCGTCAGCTCGACCAGCGACGTCACCGGGCCGTCCGAGCACAGCACTGCGTCGGTGAGCTCGAAGAGCGCATCCGCCCGGGTGTAGAGGCAGTCGTAGAACTGGACACGAAAGTGGGACAGGATGCCCAGCGCGGCGTCAGCGGACTGTTCAGCGGCGAGACTCTTCACCAGCGGCCGTTCCTTCACGCGACGTTGCTCGACACCTCGAAGCGTGAAGAACGGCCGTTCTGCTGTCCCGGGAACGAATCAAGATCAGCGGGTCAGGTGTAGGGTCGGGGGCTGGCGCGGTGGCGGAGTACGTCCGCTCCGTTTCCAGCCCCCGCCGCATCGAAC
Source organism: Streptomyces sp. F001 (assembly GCF_004187715.1). Lineage (GTDB taxonomy): Bacteria > Actinomycetota > Actinomycetes > Streptomycetales > Streptomycetaceae > Streptomyces > Streptomyces flavusporus. The sequence continues at coordinate 315,312 of NZ_QZWF01000004.1, forward strand.
CGTGCGTGCGGTTCTCCCGCACACGGCTCACCGACGCCGTTCACCACCGGCATTCGGCCTGCCCCGCCAGTCCCGGAAGGGTCTGGGGGCGACGACGGTCCCGTGCAGAGCAACCAGCCCCAGCGAGTCGGCGGAGGCAAACGCCACCACCGACCAGCCGAATCTTCGGCTGCGCCGATGCTTCTTGGCGAGGAACCCGCCGATCCGCATCCGCGCATAGGAGCCGATCTGGTCGAAGCGGTGGGCCGAGTTCCCGAAGCGGAAATACGCGCCCCACCCGCGAAGGAACGCATTCACGTCCTCCACGATCACCTTGACCGGCAGCAACAGCCTGCGCCGGTCCGTGAGTTCACGGATCCGGTCACGAGCGTGCTGCACCGCCCTGTCCGAAGGCCAGCGAGCGAGGAAAGCGATCGGACGCCGCCCGCCGCGCGGCCGGGAGGTGACCCACCGGTGATGGAAGCCGAGGAAATCCACTCCCTCGCCTCCGACCTGCAGGTGCACAATCCTGGTCTTGGCCGCCTTCGGCTCCAGGCCGAGCTCGGCCAGCAGGTCCTTCAGCCGCCCAAGGGCGGCTTCGGCCTGCTCGCGGGTAGCGCACATCACCACAGCATCGTCGGCATAGCGCACCAGCACCCCGTGACGGCGCACGTCCCATACCCGGTCCAGCCGGTGCAGATAGACGTTGCACATCAACGGTGAAACCACCCCACCTTGTGGGGTTCCGGTCACCGGCCGACGGACATGCCCGTCCTCCATCACCCCGGCCCGCAGCATCGCGCGCAAGAGCTTGAGGACCGACCGGTCGCAGATGCGTTCCTCGACCGCCTGCATCAACTTCTCGTGCGGAATCGCCTCGAAGCAGTTGGCGATGTCCGTCTCCACCACCCAGCGCCTGCCCCGCCATGCCTCGTCCACGAGGACCTGGAGGGCATCGTGCGCCCCGCGCCTGGGCCTGAACCCAAACGAGCACGGGAGCATATCGGCTTCGAAGACCGGCTCGAGCACGATCTTCAGCGCCGCCTGCACGATGCGGTCACGAACAGAAGGAATCGACAGCGGCCTCTGCTCCGCAGCAGAGCCGGGTTTCGGAATGAACACCCGGCGCGCGGGCAGCGGACGCCAGCGGCCTTCCTTCAGCTCAGTGGCCAACTCGCCGAGAAGCCGGTCGATGCCGTACTCCTCGACCTGCGCGAGAGTGGTGGCGTCAATACCCGGGGCGCCGTTGTTCCGACGCACCGTCGCCCACGCGCGCCGCAGGACGTCCCTGCGGTGGACCTTGTCCCCCAGCGCGTGGAACCGCCGTCCGGGATCGGCCTTGGCCGCCCGGTAGAGCGCATGCTGCAAGGCTCGGACCGGATCCAGCTTCAGGGATCCCGACGTGGCGGAACTAGCCGAAACGGCACTCACCAAGCCCCTCCAGACAACCTGCGCATCGACGAAGCAGCGGCCCTTCCCTGGCTGGCGGTTGTGTTGTCCGCCGGCTCATCGCGGTACTACGGCCGCCTCCGACGCCCACCCGACTCGCGCCCACTTCCCGGGGTGCACCCGGTTATAGGACGCTCAGCTTCCGGCAGCACCTATCCGCAGGCCACCGGGCCGGGGAGGGCCTCCCCAGTTCCCGCTGTCACCGTCGCAGCGTTCCATGCCCCATACGCCGGGGAGTCCCTCACGGCTGCATCTCCAGGATCTTCGCCGCTTCCATGGCCTTCACCCTGATTTCGGGGGTTCGGCACTCCCTGTCCCCGCCCCGAGAGGCGGGCCTCTAACGACGCCGCAGGCTTCGCGTGATGCTACGGACCGCTGCTTTGCTCCCCCTTGCAGGGCTTTCGACACTGGGCTTCGACGCCGGGCGTTTCCCCCCGACGCCGCCAGTCTGCTACCGGGCCTCCTGGCAGCTACCCGGACCGGACTTGCACCGGCAGGCGACAGCGAGCTTACGACCGAAGATCGACTACGTCATCAAGACCTCCAGTCTGCTGGGCGCGCGAAAGCCCGAGGTTAAACACCAAGCTCAGGGCAGACCGTCGACGAGGTCTATGGCGACCCTGATCAGGACGGCCTGCCAGAACAGACGCTCGTGGGCACCGCCAACAGCGCAGGAGCCTATCAACGCAGGTCAGGGGCTAGGTTAGCCGCGGCGGCCCGGCGAAAGAACTCGAGTCTCTCCGCCTCATCATCGATGAGCTGCAGGATTTCGAAAGCATACGAAGCGGCATCGATATTGCGGCCTGATGCGATTTCCTCATAGAGGAGCCAGGAACCCCCCTGAACGATCTCCAGACATGCTTCTGCGAGGTCATCCTGTTCACCGTTGACCAAGGCAGCAAGAACAATGAAGAGCTGACGTCGATGCTCATCAGGAACTCCGCTCACCAATGCGGCCATAACCATGGCCGTTGTGGCCGCTGCTGGCAGCATCAGGTTGGACTGAACATAGGCATGACCATCGGCCCATCCCTCCCCCGCCCGACTCGGCGCGGACTTCTGCAGAGCACTGATGAAGTCAGTGGGGATGTGATCGGCAGACCTGCCACATCCGCAGACCATTCCTGCCCAATCGTGGCGCTCAATCTCAATGTGCAAGACATCGAATTTCTGCATGTCAGTGTCCCAACCCTTCCCAGCGGCCACCGGGGTCTCGCTGCACTCCCCTGATGAACTGAGACGGATCGTAATCGTTCTGACAGTTGACGCACACTGGCTTCGGCTTAGGTGTCTTGACGCCGTTGACCTTCTCCACCGTCTTTGCGTTGGTGAAGATCACTTTGGAAGCGTCACCGCCGAGAGCGAAGCAGACGTTCCCTTCAGCACAGTTGCTGTACCCAGGCCACCTGCCCCCTGACGACGCGACCGCGATCTGGCCCGTCTCAGTGTTGTAACCGGCCACGTACGTCCGTGAGTTCGTCCTGTTGCTGTAGTTGTTCAACGCAAATTTATCGACCATACCTTCCGCCTGGGCGAGCTGACCATCGGGGGTCCAACCCGGCGGTGCGTCGTGCACTTCCACCACAGCAGGGCGCTTGGCTCCGGCAGGTCCACGCACCGAGGGAAGCTGCGGCAGGTCCAGGACCAGACCAGACGACTTCGATGACGCGGAGAACAGCCCCTTGAGTCCGTTCCACGCCGGCCCAACCAGCGCGTTGAGTCCGCCGGTGACCGCGCCCACTAGGAGGTCGGTGGGTGTGGTGGGCTGACATTGGGCGGTGTTGATTGCCCAGGTAAGGCCCATACCGATGGCTGCATCGGTAGCCGTGGCGACAACAAGGGCTCGTCCACCCGAGAGGCCGAGCTGGGTGGCCAGGGCGGTGCCGGCCGGGGCGAGGAAGCCGCCGATTGCACCGACGACTCCGCCTTGAACGGTGGCGGCGGCGAAGTCGCCCCAGTCAAAGTCGTCCCTGTGGGTGAGCGCGTAGACGCCGCCGCCGACGACGGATCCGATGAGGGCCCCGATGCACATCGGGCACTGGCCAGATGGGTCGGACAGGTTGGCGGGGTCGTTGTTGGCGTAGTTGTACGGGGACTGGTTGGGATTGTCCGCGGCTGCCGGGATCGGGTCCTGGGTGGTGAAGCGCCGCTGGGCCGTGTCGTAGGAGCGGGCGCGCAGCTGGAGGCGGTCGGGGAGGTACTGGTCCTTGTACTGGCCGGTGTAGGCGAAGGGGCTGGTCTGGCCGCCGGTGATGGTGGCGGTGCCGGTCGGGGTGCCCCAGGCGCTGTATGTGTAGCGGTAGTTGTCGACTCCGGCTGCGTCGTAGACGGCGCTGACGGAGTTCTGGCGGTCCTGGGTGAAGTAGTAGGTGCCGGCGGTGCGGTCCATGGAACGGGCCGTGCCGTCGGGGTCGTAGTGGTAGTCCGCGACGAGGGCGCCGGTGGCGTTGGTGTCGGTGGCGAGTTGTGGCAGGGGGTTGTTGATGTCCCAGCGGGATGTGCCGGCCAGCGCGTTGTTCTTGTTGACGGTGGTGCGGTTGCCGTCCGCGTCGTACAAGAACGAGTAGCTGTCGCTGCCGGTCGTGGCGGACTTGATCCGGCTGGCTGCGTCGTAGGCGTAGGTGCCGTCGTCGTCTTTGGTCTGGTTGCCGTCGGCGTCGTAGGTGTAGCTGGTGGTGGTCGTGCCATTGGTCGTCGACAGCAGTTGGTCGCCGGCGTCGTAGGCGTAGGTGGTGGTGGAGCTGGAGCCGGCGGCGGTCTTGAGGTTGCCGACCTTGTCGTAGGTGTAGGTGGTGCCGGTTGTGCCGGGGAGGCAGGACGTGGCCGAGGTGTCGGTGCAGACGCGGGTCATGCGGCCGGTGTCGTCGTAACCGTAGCGGGTTGGGTATCCCGTGCCCGGTTTGTCGGCGACCAGGCGACCGTTGTCGTCGTAGGTGTAGGTGTTGCTGACGGTCGGCGTGGTCATCGAGACAAGGCGGCTGGCTTCGTCGTAGGTGCGTGCCTCGGTGCGTGTCGTGGTGGTGGGCAGGGTGGCCGAGGTGAGGTTGCCTGCCTTGTCGTAGCCGTAGCTGACGGCCTTGCTGTTGGTCGTCTGGGTTTTGACCCGGCCGACCTTGTCGTAGGTGTAGCTGGTGGATCTGCCGTCCGGGTAAGTGCGCGACTTGAGGGTGTCGTCCGTGTTCCAGGTGTAGCTGAATGGCTTTGTCGCACCTGGCGAGGTAATCGACAGGATCTTGTCGTCGTTGTCGTAGGTCAGGGTGCGTGTGCCTGTGGCGTCGGTGACATCCTTGAGGCGGCTGGCGTCGTCGTAGACGTATGTCTGCGTTGGGGTGCCGTCGGAGTAGGTGATTTTCGTAGGCAGGTTGCGGGCGTCGACTGCGGTCGTGATGGTCTGGGCTCGGGCGTTGGTGTACTTGGTGCGGTTGCCGTCGAGGTCGTAGTCGTACGAGACGGTCTTGCCCAGCGGGTTCTTGACCGAGGTCAGCTGGCCCTCGGCGTTGTAGCCGTAGGTGCTGGTGTGGGTGTTGGCGTCGGTGCTGGTCTCCAGGAAGCCGGCCGTGTTGTAGGTGAAGGTGGTAGTGCCAGCGTCCGGGGCGGTGACCTTCTTGGGCCGGTTGAGTTCGTCGTACTCGTAGACCGTCTGCTTGTTGCGGGCGTCGGTGACCGTGGTGATGTTGCCGACGACGTCATAGCCGGTGGAGTGCTTGTGGCCGAGCGGGTTGCTGACCGACGTGGGGTTGCCCGCTTGGTCGTATCCGTAGGTCCAGGTGTACTTGGCCGGGTCCGCGCCGGTGACGTTGCCGCGCGGGTCGACGATGGTGGCCAGGTGGCCGTCGTCGTCATAGGTGTAGGTGGTGCGCTCGGCCTCGGGGGAGACCTCGGCCGACAGGTGGCTGTCGTCGTCGTACTCGTAGCTGGTGACGTAGCCGGCCCAGGTCTTCGACGTCGCAAGCCGATTGTTGTCGTCGTAGGTCAGCGTCATGCCGCGGCCGAGGCCATCGGTCGTCTTCACGACGCTGCCGTTGTCGTCGTAGGTGACGCTGCGGGTGTGGTTCAGCGGGTCGGTGACCGACAGCGGCCGGTTGTCCGCATCCCACGAGAAGGCCGTGGTCTTGCCGAGCGGGTCGGTGACGGTCTTACGGTTGCCGACCTTGTCGTAGCCGATCGTCCAGGTGTACTGCGCCGGGGTGGCGCCGGTGGCGTTGCCTCGCGCGGTCACCACCTGGATCTGGTTGCCGGCCTTGTCGTACTGGTAGGTGACGCTCGCGCCCCGCCGGTTGATCTCCTTGTTCAGGCGGCCCACCGGGTCGTAGTCCAGGACGGTCTGCTTCAGAACAGGGTCCGTGATGGTCTTCAGGCGGCCCGCGTCGTCGTAGCCATAGGTCGTGGTGCGCTGGGCGGCGTCGGTGACCGTGAGGAGGTTGCCTACCTCGTCGTAGTCGTAGGACGTGACGCTTCCGCGCGCGTCGGTGACCGTCTTGACTCGATCCGCAGCGTCGTAGGTGTAGGCGGTCGTGTATTTCGCCGGGTCGGCGCCGGTGACGTTGCCGCGCGGATCAACGACCGTCTTGATCTGGCCCGACGGGTAGTACGTGTATGTGGTCTTGTTGCCCTTCGGCGTGGTGATCGACGTCAGGTTGCCGTCCGCGTCATAGCCGTACTGTGTGATTTTGCCGCGCGGTGTGGTGACGGTCTCCAGCAACCCGGTGGTGGGGTTGTAGCCGTAGGCCGTCTTCTTGCCCAGCGGATCGGTGACCGAGGTGAGCTGGTCGTCGGTGTAGCCGTAGACGGTCTTGTTGGACTCGCCGTCGGTGTACGTGAGCACGTTGCCGTTGGCGTCATAGGTCCACGACTCGTCGGAGGCGGCGTTGGACCGGGACGTCATCCGACCTGAGTTGTCGAACGTCCACTCGGTCTTGCGGATCTCCGCGTCGATGGCGCTGGTGCGGTTGAAGAACTTGTCATAGCGGTAGTAGCTCTTGTTGTTGAGCGGATCGATCTGGGTGAACAGGACGTTCTTGTAGTAGACGTCCGTCCACACGCCCCCGTCCGGCGCCGTGACGTCGACCTGGTCGAAGACACCGTTCTTGGAATAGGCGAACGTCGTCTCGTGGCCCGGCGCGTCCTTCTGGGACGTCACCCGGCCCTGTGCGTCATAGGCGTTGAACGTCACCTGCTTGCTGCGGGCGTTCGTAACCTTGTCGAGGCGTCCGGAGGCGTCATAGCCGTAGGTCTCCGCCTTGCCGTCCAATGCAGTGACGCCAGTCAGCTGATCGCCGGTGTAGAGGTAGTCGACGACCCGGCCGTCCGCCAGCGTTACCTTGTCCAACCGGTCACCGACATAGGCCAGGGTGGCCGCCCGCCCGGCCGCATCCGTGATCGTCGTGGGCTTGCCGCTGGTGTAGGACAAGGTCAGGCCACGGCCAGTTCGGTCCTTCACCGCGGTCAGCTGCCCGGAAGCGTTGAAGCCGTAGGTCGAATGGTCCGCGGTCGTCAGCTTGTAGCTGGTGCCGTCAACGGCGAGCTTGGAGCGGGCCTGCCCTGGGGCGGTGAACGTTCCGTCGGATTTCTTGGTGTACGTATGCCGGGTACCGCTCTCGCCGATCAGGACTGCGTCGCCGTCGGCCTCGAACTGCAACCGCGCCTCCCAGGGCAGCTGCCAGCCCTTGCCCAGCGCACCCGTGAGCGTGTTGTCGGAGGAGTAAACACGCCCGACCGTCAGCGGAACACCCGGCGCCGGCACCTGCGCATCGGTGAACGCTTCAGTGAACGCGCCTGTCGCCGTGTTCACCGGGTCAGCACGCATCACCGTCGTACCTGCCGCGCCGCTCGCGTCACCGCAGACCGCGCTGCACGCAGCTCCCTCAGGAAGGGCCGGGACGATGTAGTACGAGTTGTACGAACCGCAGGACTCCGTGTCCGTGGGATCGTCCGTCACCGTCGTGCAGGCGTAGATGAAGTACTGCGGAAGCGGGTTGGTGCACTCGGCCGTGGGCAACGTGATCGACGCATTGACCACGGGGAACACCTTGTCTGTGTTCAGCGTCGGCGCCTGAACGGTCTGCCCGAAGTCGAACCACACGATGTCGTCGCTGCTCTGACGGCAGCTGTAGGCATCCAGCTTCCAGCGCACCTTGACCGGGTGCACCTCGGTGTCAGCACCACCGGACTGCCAGATCGCAGCCGACAGCTGCAGCGGCTCACCCGGCACCGCCGCACCAATGTGGTTGCCCAGCGCCATGAGGAAACCACCCTGCTGAGCAGCGGCGTTCCCGAACGGGTCAGTGCTCACCTGGTACAAGGCGCCACTGGAGTACGAGGCCGCAGCGGCGGCAGCCGTGTCAGTGGTGAAGGAAGCCTGGCTGAACGAACTGCGCGAAGCAGCCGGTGTGCCAGTGGGCTTGGGACCTGCGGCCTGCAACTGCCGCTGATTCTGCTTCAGCAGCGCCAGCTGTGCCGCCGTGGCCGGCTTGCTCTTCGTCGCTGGCAGCGCGTGCGACTTGGTGGGCTTCGCCTTGTCCTTCGTCTGCTCACGCCGCTGCTCCGGCGTCACCGCCTCCTGATGCGCCGCAGGCTGCGGCCCCAGGTAGGCGTAGGTGTCGTCCCCACTGGAGTCACTGCCAGTGACCTTGATCAACCAACCGCCACCCGCCACAACGGACAGCACCAACAGCACGATCAAGACCCGCAGCCGCACGAACACGGAGCTCGGCAATCCCCCCACCCCTCCCACGCTATGCACACAAGGCAACACACCTCACACACAAACCCGAGATCTTGAAGCGCGCCTGCTCCGCGATCAAGAGAAGAACCCAAAGTGGGCTGGTTGTCATGGGCGCGTTGGTTCTAGCTAGAAGCGTCGACACAGGCCGTGACCAGGCCTCCTGCACGTCCATCCATCGCACGCCCTCCAGGTCGCGAGCCTGCAGCGGTGGCGGAAATTCGATGCTGTCGGAGCACACACAGCGCCCTGCGCCGACAGCATCGGCCGAGGGCCGCGCCTACAGGCCGGCCCGGCACCCGGCGGTGATCTCGAAGTCTAGAAATGGCCCAGAATGACCCGCACTCGAACGAAATGACTCAGAGCAGAGGTTCCACTTACTGAACCGATGGAACGCTATTGCGTTCTCTGATCTCCTGTGCCTACATTCCTCACCGCGAAGTCTCGGATCGCTGCAACATCCATACGTTGCAGCGATGGCCGATGTCTTCCGCGCTGCTCAATCTGCTGTGCCGCTCAGCACGCTGCCATCCCAATTAATCAGCCACCTAGACAGCGGGAGATCACTCGCCAGTCCCGGCTGACCGCAGCACCAGGAAAGACGACACCACGCAAAGGAGCAACATGCGCAAGATTGCCAGGCGTCTCATTACCGCCACCGCCGTTGGCGCCACCATCTTCGTGACAACGCCTTCCCACGCGTCAACCGGCCCCTCCCTCAGTCCGGACTCCGCCAGCGCATATCTCTTCAACTTCCACCTCTACCTGAACAGTAACTTCAGCGGCTGCTACTCGGGCTCGGATGCCACTCTGGAGTCGGGCAGCCTCGCCGGTCAGGTATACGGCGTACTCAGCTGCGACAGGACGGTGAACAACTCGGCGAGCTCAATGCAGAACGACTACGCTCAGAACATATATCTCTACGACGCAACGAATTGCACCGGTGCTATGTATGTCGCAAGGCCGCATAGCGAAGACAGCACCTTCTCGAACAACGAATTCAACGACAGGGCAAGCTGCATCTCCTACTGATCCAGGCGGTTGCGAACCGGCCGGAACGATCCTAGCGACGTGAACGTCTCCTCGACGTACCTGCCAGGATGAACTGCCCTTCGCATGACCGCCAGCACGCGAGCCGCCCCAGTCACGCTGGGGCGGCTCAACCGGCATTACACCTCACGGAGACCGAAAAGTGAACAAGACCCGCAAAACACTGGCCTTCGGTGCCGCAACCTTCTTCGCACTGACAGCCTGCGGTCCTCCCTCTGCAGCCTCTGATCAGGAAAGCAGCAAAAAGCCGCCCACTATTGCGGATGATCTAGCAAATCTCCGCTACCCCATCGAGGAAACCGAACTTTCCATAAATGAGCGATATACCCTGCATTATGCGGAAGACCTATTGATGGAGGACTGCATGGAGGCTGCAGGGTACGACTGGAATCCTATAGAGCCACCTCGACAGTTCTTCTCAGCTGACAGCCGAAGATACGGAATTATGGATCTCCCAGCAGCCGTCAATTACGGATACCATTTGCCACCCCCGCCGCAAGAAGCCGCCGATCGGATTGTAAGGGATAACGAGCTGACTCCCGCAGAGAGGAGGATAGCTTTCGGCGCCGACAATCGGAGCGGATGCTACGAGAAGGCGCACAAAGAGATAACCGGACCCAAACCCGAAGTCGATCTAAAACTATTCAACACGCTCAATCGAAAGTCACTGCATGAAAGCAAGCAGGACCCAGCGGTGAAACAGACCGTGGAAGCCTGGAGTCAATGCATGAAAAGGTCCGGATACACGTATAGCAACCCATTCGAAGCAGCCGGCGACCCGGCCTGGAGTAAAGAGAAGACCGCAAACGAAAAGGAAAGGGAGGCGGCAGCGGCGGACGTGAAATGCAAGCAAAAGGTCGACCTGATAACCACTTGGGCCAGCGCCGAAATCAGGCTACAGAAAGATTACATAAGACAAAACGCGGACTATTTCTCGCACCTAGCCAGCAGCAAGAGGGAGAGGCTGCAAAACATGCAGAAGGTGCTGCATGGAAATAGTTAATACGAAAAATGTTCCTGGCCTACGCCTCCATGGAGGCGAGCGTTGATCGACCGGGAGTTGCACCTGCCCACGTCCTGGACTGAGGATCCGGCCCGCCGCGCGGACGCAAAGATCGGTGACGAGATCACCTTCCACACCAAGCTGGCGCTGACCCGCGCGATGTTGGGATGGTGGCTATGGCGGCGGCCGAGGCCACTCGGTTAAATCCGGACACTTCGCCCGCGTCCGCCTGCACAGGACGCGCCGGGACGACGTAGCCAGCGCGAGGCAGAGTGTCAAGCCATCGCACCGTATCAGCCGCCTCCCTCAAGGCGCGCCCTGCACCCCGGACCGCAGCAGACGCACCGTTATCCAGCTGCAACTTGGGCTTCCTCCCTTCCCATTGCCACGGGGGCCGAGTTGGATCCATCGCTGTGCGGGAGTGAATCGGGCAAGCCATCACGCGGCGACCACCAGCCCTGCACGACTCACTCACGAAGGGGTGGGACCGGCATGCCATGATCGTTGGTCGCCGTAGGAAGGTATGGGGGAACCGATCGTGACCGAAGCCGGAAACCCGGTGCAGCTACTGCCCGTCAACGGCGCCACTCTGGCGTCCGATCCCCGGGTGCGGAACGCGGCCCACGCGATCGGCGCTCCGCACGGCATCGACTACACGGACGACGCAGCGGTGACGGCACTGCTCGCGGAACGCCGGCGGGCGATGCGGGCGACGCAGCGCGGCTGGTCGGCCTGGGTGGGTGGCCTGGCCATGACGGGCGGCGCGTTGATGCTCCCCCTGGCCGTGGAACTGACCGGGCGCGCACAGAAACTGACCCTGCTCATGACCGGCCCGGTCATCCTCGTCGCGGTGCTCGCCCTCACTGCCGTACGCACCCGTTGGAAGCGTGAGTTGACGCACCCCGCGCTGGCCGGCTACCGCGAGGTGCTGGGCGTGGCCCGGGCGCATGACCTGCCACTGACGCACGTACCGGCGTGGCTGGAGGGCCGGTCGTCGACCGGTGGCGGGAAGGGGGCTGCTCCGATCCCGTCGTATCCGCCGGTGACCCCGCAGCCCGTGGTGGGCGCCTTGCAGAGCGCCCCCTCCTTGCAGAGCGCCCCCGCCTCGGAAAGCGCCCCGGTGAACACCCCCGCCACGCCCGTGGCCGTCCCCCCCGAAGCCCTACGCCGTCGCCGAGTACGAGCGGATCGCCGACGCGGGCGGCTGGCACGACGAGGCCGGCTGGCTGCTGGTCTTCGCCGGCCTGCTCGGCCCGGCCTGGGCCTGGTCGGAGGACGCGCCGCTCGGCTTCTTCGCCATCGCCCTCCTCCCCCTCGCGATCGCGATCTGGCTGGCGGGCAGCCGCCAGGGCGCCGAGAAGGAGCGGCTGCGGCAGGAGGCGCTGGCGTACGTCAGAGAAGTGGCGGCGGCGCAGGCGGCGGGCGCACGGGCGCCGGAACTGTCCCCTGTACTACGGCGCTTGCTGGACGATCAGGACACCTGACAGACCAACCGACCGACCACCACTGAGGAAGTCCCCCCCATGCGACGACGCACCGCACTGACCGTCACCGCACTCTCCGCAGCCGTACTCCTGACCGCATGCTCGGCCGACGACGACAGCGCCAAGCCCACCTCCACCCCCAAGGCCTCGGCCTCCCAGGCGAAGCAGGTGACCCCCGCCGAACGGCTGGCGCAGCTGATGATCACCAAGGCGGACATCTCCGGCAAGGAGGTGCAGGAGGTCGACGACGAGTTCGTCTTCGCCAAGTCCCCGGACGAGGTCACTGTCGACAAGCCGGCCTGCGCCCCACTGGCGTACGCGATGAACCAACTCCCCCTCGGCGACCCGCAGGCCGACCTCACCCGCTACGTCTCGGGCGGCATGAATGACCCGTTCACGTACATCACGCTGACCACCTACGCCGACGGCGGGGCGCAGTCGACGATGGCCGACCTGTCGAAGGCGGTCGACGCCTGCGGCGACGGCTTCACGGCCAAGGGAAATAGCACCAGCACGTACGACTCGGTCACGGCGGAGGAGCCCGCCGCACCGGCCGGCGACGAGACGGTCGCCTTCAACGCCACGATGACCTTCCGCGGCGCCTCCCACACCCTCCACACCCAGGCCGTACGCAGCGCCGACGTCATCGCCGTCTACTTCTCGGTCAACGGCCTGGCCATCGCCAACGCGCAGCCGAGCGACGCGAAGCTGTCGACAGCGGTGGTGAAGCTGCAGAACGGGAAGCTGGGATGAGCACGGTGAGAAGAGTCACGGCAGCCGTACGAGCCTCTCTCGCCGTCGCGGTCCTCACCATTCTGCTCGCCGCAGCCGCCCCGGCCCACGCCGCCGACACTTCCGTCCCCGTGCAGGCGGCCCATCTCGCGTCCCGCCTCCGCACCGATCCGGTCTACGTCACCGACCAACTGCCGCGCGAGGTACCCCGCTCCATGGCTCCCGCGTTCGCCGAACTCGCCGAACGCACCGGAGTCCCCACGTACGTCCTCGTACTCCCGTTCTGGAGCACGGACGGCACAACCCTGCTCGACGCGGTGCACGACCGACTGGGGCGGGACGGCCTCTACGTGCTGCTCGACGAGTCGGGCGTCACGGACGCCGCCGCCTACGGGGTCCGTGCGCCGACCGACGACGCCGTGACCGTCGCCTCCTACGAACTGCCTTACGACGCAGGCCCTTTGCGCAGCTTCCAGCGCTTCACGGAAGCCGTGGCGCAGGGCCCCGAGAAGGCCGCCGAGCGGGCGGAGGCGGCGCGCGACAGGTACGACGCCGGGAACGAACCGGCGGACATGTACATCGGCCCGAGCGACCGCGAGAACCAGTCGTTCCTGACCGGGATCGCGCTGACCGCCGTACCCCTGTCGATCCTGATACTGGTCCCGTACGTACGGCGTTGGCGTCGCGGTCTGCCCGGCGCGCAGGCGCGGCAGCGGCCCGTCCGCCGCGCACGCGCCTGGATCGTGCCTGCCGTGGCCCTCCTCTCGGCCGCCGCGATAGCCGCCACCGCTCCCACCGTCTTCGACCAGACGAGGTCGAGCGCAGCCCCGACGCCCACCCCGGCCGACCTGACCGCCCGCGCCGACCGCGTCGCGGCGGGCCTGAAGCAGAACCCGGTGTACGCCGACCCGGAAAGCCCCCAGCTGCTGGACGCCCGGCAACGGGCCCGCCTGCACGACCGCATCCGCACCTTCGTCCGCTCGGACGGCGGCGGCCCGGTCTACGTCGCCCTCGTACCGCAGCTGCCCGAGGACGAATCCGCCGGCGACTCCGAACTGTTCGCCGCCGCGGTGCACCACCGTGTGGGCAGGGACGGCGTGTACGTCGTCGCCGACCCGTTCAACGGCATGATCGACGTCGTCAACCACGGGCTACGGCTGGACAGCATCGATCTCTACTTCGACCTGCCGGAGTCCATCGCGTACGGCGACGAGGCGGCGGACAAGGCCGACGATCACCTCATGGCCGAACGCCTCGACCGGCTCATGACCCACCTCGACAAGTCTCCGCGCACGGAAGAGCCGGAGGCCCTCTCCGATCCGGTGCCCGCACCGAACCCTCGCACGGCCACGGTCCTGCCCCCACTGTTTTCCGGGGAGTTCTGGCCCGGCCTGTTCATGGGCGCCGTGGTGACCGTGATCCTCTTCGTGGTCGTGTCCGGCGTCCTGGGCATGGTCGCCAGGGCGCTGCGGCGGCGCACCCCGGAGCCGACGTCGTCCCTCCCCCTCAGCCAACCATCCACCCCAACCACACGCTTCCTGCGACGCACGGCCCGCACAGAACTCCGTGCCCTGACACGGGACTTCACGGCGCACCAGCCCGAGGCCGCCTCCGCCACCCACACACGCGCGGCGGACTGCCGGGAAGCGGCGATGCTGCTGGCGGGCGTGAACCGCGACACCAACCGCCTCGCCGACGCACCGACCGCCACGACGGACCCCGCGACCCTGGTCGCCCTGATCGTCCTCGCCCGCGCGGGCCGAGCCGCGCTCGCCGACGACGTGGAGGACCTCGTCTGCGGCGTGAACCCCCTGCACGGCCCCGCCGAGACACGCCGCGACGTCCGGGTATCGGCCACCGAACGCAACCGCAGACGCTGGCTCCCCGTCTGCACACGGTGCCTGAACGCGGCCATCGCCGACCCGAGCTCCGTCCCGGCCCTACTGCTGACGCTCCCGGCCCCGACGGGCGACGGGCGGGTGCCGTACGACGAGGCCGGGGGCGCATCGGCCGCCGTACGGGAGGGGGTGCCGCGGCTCGTCCGGAGGGTGCGGGAGGCGACGGTCACCGCCCGCTGACACGCCCGTATCGGGCCGGGCGGGCGCTGGCGCTGCCGTGCCGCCGCCCGGCTCTTGGGGTGAGGTGACCCCATTCACCGAAACGGGTGATCGACTGGCATATGGCCGATCATCCGAGCCGGGGCGTCCTACGGTCCCTCACATGGTCAGCTCATCCCATGAGGCGATGCACCGCCTCTTCCAGGAAGACCCGGGCGTCTTCGCCCGGACTTCCCGGGCCCTCGACCTCCCCTTCCCCGACCCCGTGGCCGTGTCCCTGTTACCCACGGACCTGACCGAGATCAGACCGATGGAACGGCGCGTGGACACCCTCCTGAGAATCGACACGGCCGCGGGGGACAGTCATCTCCTGGTCGTCGAGGCGCAACGAAAGAAGGACCCTGCCAAGCTCACCAGCTGGGCCTACTACGTGGCCCACCTCCAGGAGAAGTACGGCATCCCCCCGGTCCTTCTCGTCACGTGCCAGGACAGGGCCACGGCCGAGTGGGCGGCAAAGCCCTTCACCATCGGCCCCCGGCAGTGGCCGACCCTCACCCTGCGAGCCCTCGTCTTTGGACCGCACAACGTCCCCGCCATCACCGACCCGTCAGTCGCGGCCCGGGACATCCCTCTCGCCACCTCTGAGCGCCGTCACACATGGTAAGGACCCGAATGCTCCTGCCATACTGCAAGCCCTGGCCGTCGCCCTGAAGACCATCGACGAGGAGACCGCGAGGATCTTCGCCGAGCTCACCGAACTCGGCCTCGGCACCACCCCCGCGGCCGAGAACTGGAGGCAACTGATGTCCGTGGACCTGTCCTTCTTCCGCTCACAGACCTCCCAGCGGCTGCGGGCCATGGGGCGCGCCGAAGGCCGCGCCGAGGACATCCTCCTGATCCTCGAGTCACGCGGCATCGAGGTCCCGGAGACCACGCGCGAACAGATCATGACCTGCACAGACCTCGACACACTCCGCACGTGGGTCACCCGGGCCGTGCATGTCGAAGCGGCCGAGGAACTGTTCGTGGCGGACGAGGCCTGAATCAAAGGCAGACCACGGCGGACAGCCCTCCGCCAAGCCTTGTCGGCACGGAGGGCTGAGCTGTGCCCCCGGAAGACCCGCCGTCAGGCCGAGCACCAGAGGTACCGCCGACTACCGGTTGACGGCCTGGATCTCCTTCACCGTCACGTCTTGCTCGTACGTCGACAGCCCGTCCGGCAGAGCCGGCTGCTGCGGCGCCCCGTCGGGGTCGGCGGAGTCGGTCCAGGTGACCTTCCAGGTGATGGACGCCTTGAAGGGGTAGGTACCGGTGCCGGACGAACGGCGGTAGGTGACGTTGCAGCCGGCGTCCTTGCTGTCGACCGTGTAGCCGCCCTTGCCCTTGACCAGGTCGTACGTGCATGTCTGCGGGTCGGCGTCGGCAGTCCCGGCCTCGACCTTGAGCGCGACGGGGGCCGCAACGGTCGTCGCCGCCATCTGGACGCCCTTGTAGTTGATGCTGGCGGTCGTCCACATGCGGTCGAAGTCGCCGTCGAGCTTCACTCGCGTGCCGAGTCTACGCCTGCCCGGAGTGCGCCGCCCGCTACCCGCCCCTCACGGACGCACTCGAACTCCTCGACCCCGCCCACCACCGCTCCCGCCTCACCCTCCACGTCCTCAAGGTCAATGCCGAGGGCACCGTGACCGAGGACCGCGGCGAGGTCGAGATCCTGGCCGGCGGGCGCACCGATCCGGTGCCGTTCACGTCGACGTATCCGCCGTGCAACTGCCCCAGATGCAAGACCCCGCGATAGCGAATCGAAACTCCACAGAACGACGGCCCCGGACGCAGCACACCAAGGCACCGGGGCCGCCGCCCGTTTGGGCACGATCAGGACACAGAGCACAGTCAGCAAGGGCCCATACGCCCGGAAATCACCACGTTCTCGAGAAAGTTCGCTCTGGCGAAACCAAGAACCTCCTCGATACCGTCAGATCTCTTGACTGAACTTCTGTCTCACGGGGAGTCCACTGTGAAGCGCCGCCCTTTGCCCGTTGCTGCCGCGCTGGCCGCGACCGCAGCCCTTCTCCTGACGGCCTGCGGCAGCGGGGACGACGAATCCAGCGACGATGACAAGATCGTAGGCGCCGACCAGGGAACGGAGAAGCCGACGAAGTCGGCGGAGCCCTCGGGAGCACCGGCAGAGGACAAGCCGGACGGCGTTGATGTTTCCCTGCCCAAGGACATGAACCTGGTCTTCGACTGGGACAAGCCGGAGGACAAGAACGAGGCGGCCGCGATGGCCGACACGGCCAACTTCTTCCGTGCCATCTACCGGGGCGTCGACAAGCGCACGACCAAGGACGCCGCCTTGGCCGCCTACTCCACAGGCGATGGGCTGAAGTACGCGAAGACGCAAATCGACGTCAGGCTCGAAGGCGGCTGGACGGCAACCGGCACCCGGCGCCACTACCAGGCCACCACCCGGTCCGCGTCGAACGGCAACTCGGTGGAGGTTGCGTTCTGCGTGGACTCCAGCAAGTTCTACTCCAAAGAAGTCAAGACCGGAAAGGTCCTGAAGGGTACGCCCAGCATCACGGACTTCGACTACTTCAAGATCATCATGGTCAAGCTCCCCACCGGAGACGCTCTGTGGCAGGCGTCCAAGGTGTACGTCGAGACAAAGGCGGCGAAGTGTCAGTGAACAGGTCACGGCGTACGGCCCTCAGCACCGGCGCGGCTGCACTGACACTGGCCTTGGGTGTCCTCGTCCTCGCGGAACCGGCCTACGCGGGAGAGCAGCCGGGCAACGCCCAGGGCTCCAACACAGAACAGTCGGGCGGCGGTGACGGCAACGGCATCTACGCCGCCGCACGCATCCAGTACTCCGGAGCCGTCACCAAGAACGGCAGCACCGGAAACGTGACGTCCTCCGACGTCAACTGGACGCCACCGCCCTGCTGGTACGCCCCCTACCTCGGCGCCAAGGACTTCAAAGAAAAGATGTCCAAGGACATCGAGAGCCAGATGAACGCGCCAGGTATGGGTGGCCACGCGGGCGCTGCGCTGAGCGAGCTGCAGCGCCACTACGAGGACGAGTACGGCTGGACCGACACCCCCGGCTACAAGGACTACAACGTCGAGAACGACGGCAAGGGGATGTTCTGGGCCGCCGTCGAAAATCCCAACGAGCCCGATATTCTGAAGCGGAGCTCGTGCAACGACCTCCCCTTCTGGGTCGAGAACGGCGAAGCCCCGCCGCCCCAGTACGAAGAGGCCATCACCCCGGAGATACTCGCCGCCCTCGCCTACCAGCACATGCAGCTTCCCGACACCGAGGTCACCCTCGCTCCCGAGGCCAACACCAAGGTGAACCTGCCGACTTGGGCCTGGCTCGACAAGGCCGTCTTCGGCGAGGTCCAGGCCACGGCGGCCATCAACGTCCCCGGCTTCAACATCCAGGCCACGACCACCGCCAAGCCGGTGTCCCTCAAGCTGGAGCCGGGCACCGAGGACGCCGAGACCTACCCGGCCTCCGGCGAGTGCGCCATCAACGCCGACGGCTCCATCGGCGAGCCCTACGCCAAGGGCAAGTCCGACCAGACGCCGCCCTGCGGCCTCAAGTACCTCCGCTCCTCCGGCGACGGCACCTTCAACCTCCAGGCCACCATCACCTGGGAAGTCGCCTGGACCGGCACCGGCGGCGCCGGCGGCGACCTGCCCGACGGGACGTTCGGCAACGACCAGGCGGTGACCGTCCAGGAGATCCAGGCCGTCAACCGGTGAACCGACAGCAGCGAGAACACGCACGGGGGGAGGGGCATCCATGGGCGATTCGGACCTGACGGTCGACTACGAGTTCCTCGCGGACTGCGAACGCAAGCTCGGGCAGCTCAAGAAGACCTTCGAGGACATCGAGAACCGTCGCGACGACATGGACAAGCACTGGGGCTCCGGTGCCATAGCCGACGTCATGGAGGACTTCGTCGACAACTGGGACGACTACCGCACCCGGCTCGTCGAGTCACTCAAGTCGGTGGGCGAGATGGTGGCCGGAACCAAGAAGGCGTTCGAGGGCCTGGACGAGCAGTTGGCCAAACAGGGCGAGAAGAAGCAGAAGAAGTGACACCTACATCCAAGCGCCGTCCGGTCGACTGGCAGCCGCTGTGCGACTCCGACCCCGTGCCCGGTGATCCGGAGGAGATCCGCGCCGAGGTCAAGCACATGGTCTCGGTCGCCGAGAAACTCCGGGACCAGGCCAAGAACCTCAAGGCGATCAGCGACGAGGACACCCTCAAGGGCAAGTACGTCAAACGCCTGCGCGAGGAGTCCGGCACGCTGGAGAAGCACATGCGGGAGGTGGCCAGCCGTTACGAGCGTGTACACGGCCATCTGACCAAGTGGTCGAACGATCTGGAGGACTTCCAGTCGGACGCCGACAAGGTCCTGCACCAGGCGAAGGAGAAGCAGGGCGAGATCGAGGCGGAGAAGAAGAAGGAAGCCGGCTCCGCCGACAAGGACACTCCCCGGCCCTCCGTCAGCGGCACGGACCACGATCCCCTCCAGCCGTACCGAAACCGGCTGAACGACATCACCGGAGCCCGGGACACCCGCGCCAATCACCATGCCGGGAAAATCCGCGCCGAGATCGAGGACGTGATCGAGGACTCGTGGTGGGACGACGTCAAGGGCTGGGTCCATGACCATGCGGACGGCATCAAGGCTTTCATCGATGTTCTCGGCTGGGTCGCGACGGCGGCTGGCTTCCTGGCGCTCGCCATTCCCGGCTTGAACCTGCTCGTCCTTGGCATCGCGGCGCTGACGATCGGGCTCAGACTCCTACTGGTGGCGTCCGGCGACGCCAGCTGGACGGATGTCATCTTCGACGTCGTGGGCGGACTGCTCGTCGTCGGTGGCCTCGGGGCCGCCGCGAAGCTCGCCAGTGGCGCCAAGGCCACCGTGGGCGCCGCTCAGGCCGCCCGGACCGCCGGCCTGAGCCGAGGGCTCAGGGGCGTCAAGGGCGTCCTGGACGACACGGGGCGGATGATGACCAAATTGCCGGAAGGGCCGGGGCGGCAGGCCCTCGGAGCGGCCCGTAACGCGATGCGCAAGTCCATCTCCCAGAACGTCGGCCTGGTCGCCAAGGGGCCGCTGAGGGTCAGCCCGTTGTCGACGCTGGTGCACCTCGGTGACAAGGAGATGGCCGGCATGGCGAAGATGCTGCAGGCGAACAAGGCCGCCTTCCCGGCGGCCGCGGGTGCTGCGGCGGACAAGGCGTACAAGTCCTATCAGGTGGGCCTCGGCATCGCCTGGACCGGCATGGGGATGGACGTCATGGACAAGTCGCTGGGAAAGAGCGACCTGACAAGCTGGACCAAGGAGAAGTTCGGTACCGACGAGAAGCCGTACAACGCGGCGTACTCGGACTGGAAGGACAACACCCTGAAGCCCGCCCCCGACACCCACTGGTGAGGAATGACCATGGACCTGAACTCGGCGCATCGCATTGCCGAGGCCGAAGCCGCCCGCACCGGGCTCGGCACCGGCCCTAACCGGCGGCTCCGGCTGACACTGATCATCGGGATGCCGCTGTTCCTGCCGGTATTGGGAATCATGATCCTGGTGCCGAAGTCCCTCATGAATGATGTGCTCTACGTCTATGAGGCCGGGATCGTCGGCTGCCTCCTGCACTACGTCTGGGTGTTCGTGAAGTACCCCAGGTACACGGGCCGTCCGCCCTACCTCACCCGGGATCTCGCCATGGGCGGCGGCTTCTTCCTGCCCTCGCTGTTCTTCGGCTTCTGGCCGGGCATGATCGCCGCCCCGGCGTGGGCGCTCTTCGTAGGCGTTGCCTACACCGTGGAAGTAACGCGGGGGCGCAATGACCACCGCTGAGCAACGCCGGGCCCCGAACGGCTTCAACCTCGTGCCGCCACCCGGCTGGGACGTGATTCCGCTGCGCACGGGTACCGAGGAAGCGATGGACCGCATCGTGCGCAAGGCCGTCGCACAGCTGCCCGTCGGCTTCCCCAAGGACGACATTCCGAAGGCTCGACTGAAGCTCACCCAGGAGATGAAGAAGGTCGTTCGCCGGGCCAGGGCCAAGGGGGGAATGACCCTCTACCTCCCCACCGAACGCCTCCACGGCGTCGCGCTGCCCGTCTCGATCGTGGCCTCCGAGCCGATCGAGATTCCGCGGGTCAGGCCCAACAGCGGCCCGGAAGCGGTCCTGGCCGCGCTCGCCTCCGTGACTCCCGGTACCGAGTCGCGGGAGCTCGACGACACCGCGGCCCTGCGCTCGGAGCGCGACGTACCCGCCGACGCAGCCAAGGGCGTCGACGTCGCTCACCGCCAGGTCGAGTACTTCGTTCCGGTCCCGGACAGCGCCCCCGATCAGTACCTCACCTTCTCCTTCAGCGCCCTGATCGCGCCCGGCTCGGATCCCGCCTTCTACGACACCCTCGTGGAGTTGTTCGATGCCGTGATGGGCACCTTCCGCTGGAGCTACGCCTGAAGGCTCCCTTCTGCCGTGCCCCCCGAAGAAAGAGACCACTCATGTCCGAAGGCACCCTGTGGAGCACCGACCTCGGCGCCCCGCTCCACATCGACACGGATGCCAACCCAGACCTCTGGGGCTATCTTCACCTCCAGATCGACAAGAAGACCTTCAAGGAGTGGCTGGACCCCCACCTGACCGGCCTGGCCGCCGTCCACGACATCGAACTCACCCGCAAACTGCGACGATTCCACAAGAGCTTCTACGAGCAGACGATCGTCACGCTCCGGGACAAACTCCAGGCCGACGAGGCGTTCATCTACCACCCCGTTCCGCTGACCTACATGCCGCTGGTGATGCACGCCACCCGCCTCCACTGCGAGGCCCGTGACGCGGTCTCCTGCGAGGGAGTCACCGCGCTCACCGTGCCGCACCCGGACATTCCCGAGTGGCAGCAGCGAACCGGCAGTATTCCGTTCGCCTCTCCACACCTGGGCGCGGACGGGGTCCGGGTCACCCGCTCTTACCCTGCGGACAGCACCATCATGATGACCTCGGTGACGTACCACTGGCACACCCCGCCCGGCCTCCCCGACGTCCTGCTCCGCGGGCACCACGACGATCCGGAAGTGATCGCCGCGGCAATGGAGGCACTGGACGACTTCGCGCGGACGCTCCGACTTCCCGGGACGGCCCATTGACCGGCTCCGCCTGGGGCGGATTCAAGCGGTGAGCATTGTTGAGCGGCATTCCGCATGCCCCGTCCAGGACGCCAAGTACTACAGCCTCAGGTCTTGTGACTGCTGATCGGTGATGTCGTTGTCTGGTCATGCTGGTTGATGTGGCGCCGGAGCACGTGGAGGGGTGGGCGGAGGAACTGCCCTTCATGAGCTTTTCGCGGTTCTTCTTCCAGTTTTCGAAGAAGTCGTCGAAAACGTCTCGCAATGTGTCGCTGCCGAGCTCATCGCCGTAGCCGTCAGCGGGTTTGCGTGCTCCTTGAACTCCCGGTGGATGCGGTAGAGCGAGTCCGAGCAATCCTTGATCAATTGGAGGTCGTACCGAGTTCTGTCTGCCACCCGTCCAGACTTTCTGCCTCATGGGTCACCCGTACGGGCGCGGTGGGACACGGCATGTGCCCCACCGCGCCCAAACAGCGTGGTGGCAGCCGACGTCAGCTGCTCTTGGCGCTCCGCGCCAGCTGCTCATCCAGCTGCTCGTAAGCCTCCTTGGCCTTCTTCAGGAACTCGGACATGCCCTCGAGCCCCTCCATGGCCTTCTTCGCGCCCTTGGTGAAGTCCTTGAAGGACTCCTCGAAGGCGGCGGAGCCCTTCTGGGTGGTGTAGCCGTTCTCGACGAGCGCGCGGATGCGGTCGTCGATCGAGTCGAGCTCGCCGTGCAGCCGGTGCATGTCCTTCAGAAGCTTGCCGGCTTCCTTGTCCATCTCGGCATATGTGATATCTGCGTCTTTGCCCTTGGCCATGACGGCTCCCTCCCGTTTTGTCGCCGCAGGGCCTGCCCCCGTGGCTCTGATGCCGCGGACCGACGGCACAGCCGCCCGGACATCCGCGTGAGCAAAGATCTTACGGGTGAGGCCGTTGGGATCCCAGGGGAGTTGTGGGAGCGAAGCGTGAACTGATGCACATCCCGTTGCCCGGGTGAAAGGTGGGGCGGCTAAGGTCACTCCGTTGCTTGAAGCGTTCCGGGGGGCGGCCTCAGCCCAGCGAGGAGGACGAACGTGCGCCTGAGTCTGACCGTCGTCGATCCGATCGGCGGGGCCGCCGCCGATGTGGTGCTCGATGCCGATCCGGAGTCGAGCGTCGGTGACATCACTCGGGAGTTGGCCCGGCAGGTCGGTCTCGGTGGTGATGGCGACGGTGCGCAGATCATTCCCATCGGGGGGCAGCGCCATCCCGGGGGCAGTAACGCGCCGCAGGCGTACGTCGACGGGTACGCCCTCGACCCCGGCGCCACCGTCGCCGGATCGCCCCTGCGCGAAGGCGCCGTCGTCAGCCTGCATGATCCGGCGGGGTGTCTGCTCGGCGAGCCGACCGGCGTGGTCGAGTTCCGTGTCGTCGGCGGGCCCGCCGCCGGTGCGGTGCATCGGCTCGGGGTCGGGCGGTACGACATCGGTGGCGGACCCGCCGCACACATCCGTATCGACGATCCCGAACTCGCCGACCGTGCCGCCACCTTGTCCATCGCCATCGACGGCACCTGCAAGATCGCCGTTCATGACAAAAGCTCCGACAAAGAGGACGGCGCCCGGCTCGACGGCGAACCCCTCGACGGCGACTCCTGGCCCCTCGGCGCACAACTCGCCCTCGCCAACAGCTTGTTGGAGATCGTCGCGTACAGCCCGCCCAACGCCGCCCTCAAGTGGTCCGAGGACGGCACGGGTCTGGACTACAACCGGCCCCCGCGCCTGCGCCCTGCCGAGCGGCAGACCCGGTTCCGGCTGCCCTCCCCGCCCGGCGAGTTCGAGGCCCGTCCGCTGCCCTGGCTGATGGCGCTGTTCCCGCTGGTCGGCGCCGTCGTCATGGTGCTGATCTTCCAGCGCTGGTACTACCTCATCATGGCCGTGCTGAGCCCGATCATGCTCTTCGGCAACTACTTCATGGACAAGAAGCACGGCCGCAAGTCGCATGCCAAGCAGATGAAGGAGTACAAGGAGACCAAGGAGCGGATCGAGAAGGACGCCCAGGACGCCCTGGTCACCGAGCGGTCGGACAGGCGGCAGGCCATACCCGACCCGGCCGCCGTCCTCACCTTCGGTACGGGTCCCCGGACCCGGCTCTGGGAGCGGCGCCGCACCGACGCCGACCACCTCCTGCTGCGGGTCGGCACCGGCCGCGTACCGTCCGAGGTCGTCCTCGACGACCCCGAGCAGGACGACCACAAGCGCGAGGTCACCTGGCACATCGAGGACGCCCCGGTCGCGCTGCCGCTGAAGGACCTCGGTGTCATCGGTCTCGCAGGGCCCGGCGACTCGGCGCAGGCGCTGGGGCGTTGGGCGGTGGCCCAGACGGCCGTGCTGCACAGCCCGATGGACGTGCAGTTCTATGTGCTGACCGAGAACGAGGCCCATCCCCGCTGGGACTGGGTGCGCTGGCTGCCGCACTCCCGGCCCTCCGGCGGCCAGGACGTCAACGTGCTGATCGGCACGGACTCCGAGACCGTCGGCGCCCGCGTCGGCGAGCTCACGCAGGTGCTGGACGCCCGTCAGAAGGCCCTGAAGGAGTCCGGGGGGCGCGCCGACGGTGGGCCGGCGTTCTCCGACCCGGACATCGTGGTCGTATGGGACGGTTCGCGGCGGCTGCGATCCATGCCAGGTGTCGTACGACTGCTGCGCGAGGGCCCCGGCGTCAGCATGTACGCCATCTGCCTCGACGAGGAGGAGCGGTTCCTGCCCGGTGAGTGTCAGGCGGTCGTCGTCGCCGAGCCCCTCCGGCAGGCCGCCGACGCGACGGTCACCCCGCAGCCCACCGCCCCCGGCGGCTTCCCCTCCTTCCACGCCTGGCACCAGACCGCCCAGCAGCCGGACGAGAACCCCGACCAGGCACCCGAGCTGCGGCTGCGCGTCGAGCAGAGCGGCGCCCGGCGCATCACCGACGTACGGCCGGACTTCGTCTCGTCCGCCTGGTGCGCTCGCCTGTCCCGCTCCCTCTCCCCCCTGCGGGACATCAGCGGCGAGACCGAGGACTCGGCGCTGCCCGCGTCCAGCCGCCTCCTCGACGTCCTCCAGCTGGAGCCGCCGACGAGCGATGCGATCGGCGCGCGGTGGCGGATGGGCGGCCAGTCGACAATGGCCGTGATCGGTGAGTCGTACGACGGTCCGTTCGGCATCGACCTGCGCAAGGACGGTCCGCACGGTCTGATCGCCGGTACGACCGGTTCCGGTAAGTCGGAGCTGCTGCAGACCATCGTGGCGGCGCTCGCGGTCGCCAATACGCCGGAGAACATGACCTTCGTCCTCGTCGACTACAAGGGTGGTTCGGCGTTCAAGGACTGTGTGAAGCTGCCGCACACCGTCGGTATGGTCACCGACCTCGACGCCCACCTCGTCGAGCGGGCGCTGGAGTCGCTGGGTGCCGAGCTGAAGCGGCGCGAGCACATCCTCGCCGCCGCCGACGCCAAGGACATCGAGGATTATCAGGACCTCGTGCGCCGGGATCCGTCCCACCCGCCGGTGCCCCGACTGCTCATCGTCATCGACGAGTTCGCGTCGATGGTGCGGGACCTGCCCGACTTCGTCACGGGTCTGGTCAACATCGCCCAGCGAGGGCGTTCCCTCGGCATCCACCTGCTGCTGGCCACCCAGCGCCCGAGCGGTGTCGTCTCCCCGGAGATCCGCGCCAACACCAACCTGCGTATCGCGCTGCGTGTGACCGACGCCGGCGAGTCCAGCGACGTCATCGACGCGCCGGACGCCGGTCACATCTCGAAGAGCACGCCGGGTCGGGCGTACGTACGGCTGGGGCATGCGTCCCTCATCCCGTTCCAGTCGGGACGCGTGGGCGGTCGTCGGCCCGGTGCGGCCGATCCGCAGACGCTCGCGCCCTGGGCCGGTGAGCTGGCCTGGCAGGACCTGGGGCGGGCCGCGCTGCGCAAGCCCAAGACGGAGGCGCGCGAGGAGGAGGAGATCACCGACCTGAAGGTGCTGGTGGACGCGGTGCGGGAGGCGAACACGGCGCTCGCCATCCCCGCCCAGCACTCCCCGTGGCTGCCCGCCCTGGAGGAGACGCTCCTGCTCGACGACATCCCGGCCGTCCGTGCCCAGGGCGCCCTGCCCGCGGCCCCGTACGGCGTCGAGGACCTGCCCGCCGACCAGGCCCGCCGCCCGGTCGCCGTCGACTTCGCCACGTTCGGGCATCTGCTCGTCGGCGGCGCCCCGCGCACCGGCCGTTCGCAGCTGCTGCGCACCATCGCCGGCTCGCTCGCCCGGACCAACTCCTGCGCCGACGTGCACCTCTACGGCATCGACTGCGGCAACGGCGCCCTCAACGCACTGACCCGGCTGCCGCACTGCGGCGCGGTCGTCGGACGCAACCAGACGGAGCGGGTCGTCCGCCTCTTCGCCCGGCTCTCCGGTGAAGTCACCCGCCGTCAGGACCTGTTGGCCGAGAAGGGCTTCGCCGACATCGGCGAGCAGCGGGCGGCGGCCGGGTCGGAGGACGAGCGGCTGCCGCACATCGTGCTGCTGCTGGACCGCTGGGAGGGCTGGCTGCCCACGCTCGGCGAGTACGACCACGGTGACCTCACCGACCAGCTGATGACGATGATGCGCGAGGGCGCGAGCGTCGGCATCCACGTGATCATCACCGGTGACCGGCAGGTGCTCGCGGGCCGGATCAGTTCGCTCACCGAGGACAAGTACGGCCTGCGGCTCGCCGACCGCGGTGACTTCTCCATGCTGGACATCAACTCCCGCAAGGTGCCGGAGGAGATCCCGCCGGGCCGTGCCTTCCGCAACGAGACGGCGACGGAGACGCAGTTCGCGCTGCTCTCCGAGGACACGACCGGCCAGGGCCAGGCGGCCGCGCTGATCGCCATCGGCGACGCGGCGACGGCCCGCGACGCGGACGTTCCGCGCTCGCGCCGCCCGTTCCGCGTCGACGTCCTGCCCAACCGCATCTCCTTCGCGGACGCCTACGCGATGCGCGATCCGCAGACGGCCAGCTCCCCTCTCTGGGCGATGGTCGGCGTCGGCGGCGACGAACTCACCGCGTTCGGCCCGGACCTGAGCGAGGGCGTGCCGGCGTTCGTCATCGGCGGCCCGGCCAAGTCCGGCCGCAGCACGGTGCTGCTCAATTTCGCCCGCTCGTACCTCGCCCAGGGCGTACGCCTGGTCATCGCGGCACCGCGCCAGTCGCCGCTGCGTGAACTGGAGGGCCAGGAAGGCGTGTTGGAGGTCTTCACCGGACGGGACATCGACGAGGACGAGCTGGAGGAGGCCATCAAGCCGGCCACACCGGACCAGCCGATCGCCGTCCTGGTCGACGACGCCGAGGTGCTGGACGACTGCGACGCCGAGGACGTCTTCAAGCGCATCCTGCAGAGCGGCACCGAGGAGGGCCTCGCGGTCGTCATCGCCGGTGACGAGGAGGAGATCTGCGACGGCTTCTCCGGCTGGCAGGTCGACGCGAAGAAAGCCCGCCGCGGTGTCCTGCTGTCGCCGCAGGAGACGTCCTCGGGCGAGCTCATCGGCATCCGTACGACCCGCAGCATGGTCGGCGGCCCGATCGCGCCGGGCAAGGGGATGCTGCATCTGGGCAGCGGGGAGCACATTACGGTCACCACGCCGATGTGAGGGGCGCGGGAGAATGAGCGGCGGCTCCCGCGTCCCCGCGCCCGCCGCTACTTGACCTTCGACATCCGCGCCTCGGGATTCCCCGACTCCTTGCTGTCCGACTCGTACGTCAGGTCATCCCCCGTCGGAATCAGCCGAACCGTCGTCGCCGCCGGATTGCACCCGCCGTGGTTCTCCTTGGCGCCCACCGACGTCGCGACGAGCTGCTTCTCCGTCGCCTGCTTCAGGGTCAGTACGTCGACACAGACGCCGCCCAGCTGGTCGGTCTGCCGGAGCCGCCCCAGCTCCTCGCCGACCTCCGCGTCCCGGACGGTGATACGGAACGTGCCCAGGGGCAGGTTGCCGTCGAGGGCGGTGCCCTGACCCTCCCAGGTGCCGAGGTAGCGGGCGGGGACGGCGGAGGCGGTGGCCGGGGCGGAGTCGCCCGGCGTTGCGGACTGGGACGGGGCGGCCCCATCCGCACTGTCCCGACGGTCGTCCGGCAGCAGGTCGAACACGAACACCGACCCCACCGTCACCGCCGCCAGCGCCCCGGCGACCGCGAGCGCGACCGTGCAGCTCAGCCAGCGGCCCCGCCCACCGGCCTCCGGTGCCGCCGTCGCGGCGAACGTGACGGAGAGCTTGCCGGGCCGTCTGCCCGACGTCGGGTCCGGGTCCTCCGGCTCCGCCTGGCGCGGCTCGGGCACGACGCCCGGCATCACAGGAGGCGGCCCGAACTCCCCCACGGCCGGCTCGCTGAATTCCACCGGCCCCGAAGGAGCCGCCTCCGTCGCCGTCTCCAGATTCAGCAGCTCCACGGCAGTACGGCTGACCTGCTCCACCAGCATCCCCGGCAGCCACCCGCCCGCGACCAGCCGCGCCGCCCCCTCGGGCGCCAGCCGCCGGGCCACCTCCGCCGGGGTCGGCCGCCCACTCGGCTCCTTCGCCAGGCATGCCTCGACGATCTCCCGCAACAGCCCGCCCTCCAGGGCGTCGAGCTGCGGCTCCTCGTGGACGACCTTGTAGAGCAGCGCGGCCGAGGAGTCCCCGGGGAAGGGCGGCTCGCCGGTTGCCGCGTACGCCAGTACCGCGCCCAGTGAGAAGACGTCGGCGGCTCCGGTGACCCCTTTGCCCAGGATCTGCTCGGGTGCCATGTAGCCGGGCGAGCCGACCGAGACTCCGGTGGAGGTCAGGGAGGCCGTGCCGTCCGTGGCGCGGGCGATGCCGAAGTCGATCAGCAGGGGGCCGTCCAGCGTCAGCAGGACGTTGGACGGTTTCACGTCCCGGTGCACCAGGCCCAGTTCGTGCACCGCCGCGAGCGCCTCGGCGAGGCCCGCACCCAGTACTCGTACGGAATGCGTGGGCAGCGGACCGCCGTCCGTGACCGCCGCGGTCAACGACGGGCCCACCGCGTACGCCGTGGCGACCCATGGCACCGGCGCCTCCGGGTCCGCGTCGAGCACCGGCGCGGTCCAGGCGCCGCCCACCCGCCGCGCGGCCTCGACCTCGCGGCGGAACCGGGCGCGGAACTCCTCGTCGAGCGCGAAGTGCGGGTGCACGACCTTCACCGCGACGGTACGGCCCCCTGCGCTGCGGCCGAGATACACCCGGCCCATTCCGCCCGCACCGAGCCGGCCGAGCAGCCGGTAGGGCCCGATGCTCGTGGGCTCGTCGACTCCGAGCGGCTGCATGGCGTGCGCCCCCTTCCCCCCGTACGCCTCCACTGTCCCGCAGCGTATAGTCCCGCCGCTCGCGCGAGATCCCTACGGCTGGAGCAGATCCTCTACGGCTGGAGCAGATCGACCTTCACGTCCGCCGGGAAGCCGGTCGTCGGGCCGACCCTCCGCGCGAACTCCGCGACCGCCGCCAGCTGGGGCTCGCCGAGGCGGAAGTCGAGGGTGGTGAAGTACTGCTCCAGGACCTGCTCGTCGAAGGCCTCCCAGCGGGCGGCCTGCTCGGCGACCTTGCCGACCTCCTCCAGGGAGAGGTTGCGGGAGGCGAGGAAGGCCTCGTGCACCTTGCGGGTGATCACGGGCTCGCGTTCCAGGTAGTCGCGGCGGGCCGCCCAGACGGCGAAGACGAACGGCAGTCCGGTCCACTCCTTCCACAACGCACCGAGGTCGTGCACCTCCAGCCCGAAGCGCGGCCCGTCGAGCAGGTTGGCCCGCAGCGCCGCGTCCCCGATCAGCACCGCCGCCTCCGCCTCCTGCATCATCAGGCTGAGGTCGGGCGGACACGTGTAGTAGTCGGGCCGTACGCCGAAACGGTCCGCGAGCAGCAGCTGCGCGAGGCGTACGGAGGTGCGGGAGGTGGAGCCGAGGGCGACCCGGGCTCCGTCCAGCCGCTCCAGCGGGACCTGCGAGACGATCACGCAGGACATCACCGGCCCGTCGCAGCCGACCGCGATGTCGGGGAAGGCGACCAGGTCGTCGGCGTTGCGCAGGAACTCGACGAGGGTGATCGGCCCGATGTCGAGGTCGCCCTGCACCAGCTGCTCGCTGAGCTTCTCCGGGGTGTCCTTGGTCAGCTCGAAGTCGAGGAGCGTGCCCGTTCTCGCGAGCCCCCAGTACAGGGGCAGGCAGTTCAGGAACTGGATGTGGCCGACGCGCGGCCGGGTGCGAGGAATGTCCACATCCGGAGGCTAGCGTCCGCCGGGCGGGCGCTGACCCTGTGGGGTGACGTGCGAGTCTGGGCCCCACCGTCATCTGGAGTAGTGGATGTCAAACGTTCGGGTGACGTGATCTTGACCTCTATTGCTTTCGGCTTCCCGCGTGCTAGGCTCGCCGCAAGTTGCAGTTTGGTTTCCCTTGCAGTACAGAGCCTGCGGAGCATGTGACCGCGGGCTCTCGTCGTTCTCAGACGGGTGCAGTTGTGCAGAATCTCGATCTTCACACTTGCTGGTTCTGGAGCAGGGCAACCCTTTGAGCCCAAGGAGGGCTTATGGCTACCGGAACCGTGAAGTGGTTCAACGCCGAAAAGGGCTTTGGTTTCATCGCCCAGGAAGGCGGCGGCCCCGACGTCTTCGTCCACTACTCCGCGATCAACGCGAGCGGCTTCCGCTCTCTTGAGGAGAACCAGCAGGTGTCCTTCGACGTCACCCAGGGCCCGAAGGGCCCGCAGGCGGAGAACGTCACCCCGGTCTGATCTGATGATCTGATCCTCCGATCCGGATCGAGCGCAGTACCCAAGGAGCCCCGCGCCTTCGGCGATGGGGCTCCTGCCTTTTCCCGAGTAGCCCGAGCCTCCCGAGCAGCCAGAGCATCCCGAGGTGAATTCTCCGAGAATTCCTTCCCCCCTCTCCTTTGACGGCAGTGGCCTCAGGCGCGCGGCCGGTTGTCAGTGGGAGTGGATAAGGTCGCCGACCATGACTGACAGCGACTTCCTGACCACCACCCGGGACTTCTACGACGCCGTTGCCGAGGACTACGCCGACCGGTTCCAGGACGGGCTGGCGGCCAGGCCGATGGACCGGGCCGTGCTGGCCGCGTACGCGGAACTCGTGGGCGATGGCGGTGAGGTGGCCGACCTGGGGTGCGGACCGGGGCAGGTGACGGCGTACCTCGCCTCGCTCGGCCTGTCGGTGTTCGGGCTCGATCTGTCGGCGTCGATGCTCGCCATCGCCCGGCGTGAGAATCCCGGCCTGCGCTTCGAGCAGGGTTCGATGCTGGACCTGGACCTGCCCGACGGTCACCTCGCAGGCGTCGTGTCCTACTACTCCTCCATCCACACCCCTGTGGACCGGCTGCCCGGCCTTTTTGCGGAGTTCGCCCGTGTCCTGGCTCCGGCTGGCCATCTGTTCCTCGCCTTCCAAGTCGGCGACCGCCCACGCCGCCTCGACCGGCCCTTCGGGCACCCCGTCTCCCTGGATTTCGAACGCCGACAGCCGGATCGGATCGCCGAGCTGCTGGTCGGGGCCGGTTTCGAGATGCGGGCGCGGACGGTGCGGGAGGCGGAAGAGGAGCTCGGGGAGTCGACCGCGCAGGCGTATCTCATCGCCCGCAAGCCCGGCCTCCGGGGCACCGGCATGGACGCCTGCTGATCCACAACTTCCCTGATCCCAGGGCTACTTCATCGATACCCTGGTGGTTCGGGTGGAGGGTGACACAGGAGGGGGCCTGACGAGCGAGGATCTGCGTCTGACCGTTTCGGGTGGGCGGATGTGGACGCGGAGGAACTGGACGCCCTGACCGGTCGGCTGCGACAGCTCCTTCTCGAACTCGACGTGGACGACGTACGACCCGTCCGAGACGGCGGTGAGGCGCCGGCCGGTGCCAAGCCGGGCGAACTGCTCGCGGTCGGCGCCCTCGCCGTCGGCCTCGCGCCCGCCCTGCTCCGGCCTGTGCTGCGTCTGGTCGAGACGTGGATGCAGACCCGCCCCGTCCGCACCGTCAAGGTGGAGCTGAACGGGCATTCCGTCGAACTCGGCAACGCCACGCCCGAACAGCAACAGCGCCTGGTCGACGCCTTCCTGGCCGCCGCGGACGACTCCGCCCGAGGGCAGGACGGATGAATGACCCCACGAGAGGTGCGGGCCGACGGGACGCGCTGCTGATCGCCACCGGCGCCTACGAGAACTCGGCACTCGGGACGCTGCGCTCGCCGCGCCAGGACTGCGCCGGACTCGCTGCCGTACTGCTGGACGGCCGAAAGCCCATCCGCGTTCCCGCGGGCATCCGCAGCGGGCAGAGGCTCCGCCTACCGGGACTGGGTGTACCACGCTCCCAAGCCGACGGCCGCGGGGACCTGCTCGTGCACGTCGACGTACACGTCGTACGGCCCCCACGCCCCGGCCGCCGTGCCGACTCCGCCGGCTAGGGCCTGCCCCCGAGCACCGCAACGCAGTCGTCCCAGGCCGCCCCGCTCAGCAGCGGCCGGAAGCGGGTGAAGAGGGCGAGGAGGTCGGCGCCGTAACGGGTGCGGAATTCCGGGTCGTGGGCGGCGAGGTCGAGTTCGTTCGCTGCAGTGAGCTCCGCGAAGTCACGAAGCACGGCGAGCGAAGGGGTACGGGAGGCCTCCGTGAAGCGGTCGTGGAACGGGCCGTCGGGCAGGACCGGGTAAGTGGCCTGCCGATCGCAGCTCGCGTAGAGATACACGAGCCCCTCGGCCTCGGAACCGAGGGCGGCGGCGACCGCGGTACGGCGATGCAGCGGAAGCAGGGCTTGGGGGAAGCCGTCCGTGCCGTAGAGCGCGTGGCAGAACCCGGCGAGTTGGAGGGCGGGTCGGGCCTGCCAGCCGGCGAGCCGGATGCGGACGCGGTCGAGGTGCGTGAGGAGCGTGCCGCCGGGATGGGGCACGGACTCGGCGCCGAGTTGCTGTAGCAGCGCCGTGGCTCGGTCGTGGGAAGACGGCACGGGGGCGTCCTTTCGCGACGAGGGCTGGGGGCGGGTCGGCACCCGCTGCCCCTGCCTCCCCGGATCCGGACGCCGGTGGACGTGGGGAGCGGGTTGCCGCCCTGGGCCCTGATGAAGATCGTCGTACAGCCCGCAGGGCCAGTCAATCCTTGGGATTGCTGCCAAAACCCAAGTGTTAGCTTGGAGTTGTGACCCTTGAAGACCTGCGTGTGTTCGTGGCGGTGTGCCGGGCCGGCAGTCTCAGTGCGGTGGCGCGGGAGCTGGGGTGCACTCAGTCGGCCGTGAGCCAGCACGTGAAGCGGCTGGAGCGGGAGACCGGGGTCGGTCTGCTGGAGCGGCAGCCGCGTGGAGTGACGGTGACGCAGGCCGGGCGGGTGCTCGAAGCCGCGGCCACGGAAGGGCTCGCCGGGCTGGATCTCGCGCTGCGGCGGCTGCGGGAGCTGGCCGACGGTGAGCGCGGCTCGGTCCGGGTGGCCACCGGGGCGACGACCGTACGGCACTTCATGGCCGACGCGGTGGTCGCCTTCCGCCGGCGCCATCCCGAGGTCAACCTGGAGTTCCGTACGGAGAGTTCGAGCCGCGCCTGCTTCGACGCACTCACCGACAGCGAGCTGGACCTCGCCTGGGTGACCCTCGGCCCTCCGGTGCGCGGCATCGAGCAGCGGCCGGTGGTCGACCTGCCGTGGGTGCTGGCGGTACGGGCCGACGACTCGCTGGCCGACCGCCCGTACGCGGACGTCCAGGACCTGACCGGCCTCCGCCTGATCCGCCTCCCCCCGAACTCGACGTCCGCCGCCCACCTGGACGCCTGCTGCGCCGAGCTGGGCATCCGTCTCGGCTTCGACACGAGTGTCGCCGACTGGGACACGGCGTTGCTGCTGGCGGAACTGGGGCTGGGCAGGGCGGTGGTCCCGGCACTGCCCGGCCTGCGGATCAACGGCCCCGGCAGCCCTGCAGCCAACGGTGACTTGCGCCTGATCCCCCTCCCAGCCCTCCGCCCCCTCACCGTCGGCTGGGCAGTCCGCCGCTGGGACGCGCTGAGCTCTCTGGCACGGGCGTTCGCGGAGACCGTGGCTCCTTGAGAGACAGCTCGGCCCAGACCGTCTTGCTGACGTCGCGTTCACTGACGCCCCAGGCGAGCGAGAGCAGGGTTACGAGGACCAGGCCCCGTCCTGACTCGGCGTCCGGATCCGTCACGAACCTCAGTCTGCGGTCACCTCGCGCGTCGCTCACCTCGATCCGCAGGGTGTCCTCGGGGAGGAGCAGAAGGCGGAGTTCGAAGTCGCCTACACCTGACGCAAGTCGAGCTACAGCAGCGGCGAAGGCGTAGAGGTCGCCATCTGCCCCCACGCCATCCACATCCACGACTCCAAGAACCCGGCAGGGCCGAGGCTCGCCCGCTAGCTTTCGTACAGCGCCTCCACCTCCCCGGCGAAGTCCCGCAGGATCGCCTCCCGGCGCAGCTTCATCGACGGGGTCAGATGACCGGCGGCCTCGGTGAAGTCCACGGGGAGGACGGCGAAGCGGCGGATGGACTCCGGGCGCGACACCAGCTTGTTGGCCTCGTCCACCGCACGCTGCAACACCGTGTGCAACTCGTCGTCGGTCACGAGGAGTTCCGGCGGTACGGGGTGCTTGCCGTTCATCTGGCGCCAGTGGGTGATGCCGTCGGTGTCGAGGGTGATCAGGGCGGTGATGTAGGGGCGGCGCTCGCCCAGGACGATGCACTGGGAGATCAGGGGGTGCGAGCGCAGCCAGTTCTCCAGCGGGGCCGGGGCCACGTTCTTGCCGCCTGCCGTGATCAGGATCTCCTTCTTCCGGCCGGTGATGGTGAGGTAGCCCTCGTCGTCCAGCCGGCCGATGTCGCCGGTCGGGAACCAGCCGTCGGGCGTTGCCGGGACGACGCCGCCTGCATACGGGTCCCAGTAGCCGCGGAAGACCTGGCCGCCGGCGAGCAGTATCTCGCCGTCCGCTGCGATGCGGATGCGCGTGCCGGGCAGGGGCCAGCCGACGGTGCCGAGGCGGGGTTTGAGCGGCGGTGTCACGGTCGCCGCGCCGGTCGTCTCGGTGAGGCCGTAGCCGTCGTAGACGTCGATGCCCGCGCCCGCGTAGAACGCGGCCAGGTCGCGGCCCAGGGGCGAGCCTCCGCAGATGACGTAACGGACCCTGCCGCCCAGCGCGTTGCGGATCCGGCGGTAGACGAGGGTGTCGTAGAGGGCGCGGGCCGCCTTGAGAGAGGCGCCGGGGCCGGGGCCGGTGCCGCTCGCCCTGGCCTCCGCCGCCTCGCCGTAGCGGCGTGCCACCTTCGCCGCACGGTCGAAGGCCGCTGCCTTGCCGCCGCGTTCGGCTGTCGCGCGGGCGCTGTTGAAGATCTTCTCCAGCATGTACGGGATGGCGATGAGGAAGGTCGGCCGGAAGCTCGCCAGGTCGGCCACCAGGTCCTCCGACTTCAGGCTGGGCGCGTGGCCGATCCGCACTCGCGCGCGGACGCAGGCCACCGACACCATGCGGCCGAAGACGTGCGAGAGGGGGAGGAAGAGGAGGGTGGAGGGCTCCGCGTCGGTGCGGGCCTTGAAGACGGGGTAGAGGAGTTCGATCGCGTTGTCGACCTCCGCCAGGAAGTTGCCGTGCGTGAGCGCGCAGCCCTTGGGACGGCCGGTGGTGCCCGAGGTGTAGACGAGGGTGGCCAGGGTGTCCGGGCCCAGCATGCCGCGCCGTACGTCCACTTCGGTGTCCGGCACGGACTGGCCGAGCTCCGCCAGGCGGTCCACATGGCCCTTCTCGATGACCCACATGTGCTTCAGATCGGTCAGATGCTCCCGCTCGGGGCCGAGCGCGGCCGCCTGGCCGACCGTCTCCGCGGCCAGCGCCACCGCGCCGGAGTCCTGGAGGATCCAGCGGGTCTGGAAGACCGACGAGGTGGGGTACACCGGGACGGTCACCAGGCCGGCCGCCCAGGCGGCGAAGTCGAGGAGCGTCCACTCGTACGACGTGCGCGCCATGACCGCGATCCGGTCGCCCGGCATCAGCCCCTCGGCGATCATCCCCTTCGCCACGGCCAGCACCTGCGCGGCGAACTGAGCCGCGGTCACGTCCGCCCAACTCCCGTCCTCGGTGCGGCGGCTGAGCACCGGATGTCCGGGCGCCGCGTCCGCGTTCTCGAACGGCAGGTCGGCCAGCGAACCGTGCGACACCGGCGGCACCAGCGGCGGTACGGCCACTTCCCGCACCTCCCCGTCCAGCCGCCGTATCTCAGGCTCCACAAGGACCGGCCCGCCGTCGGGGTCGTACTCGAGCGACGCGGCCGTGTACGGGTCGGACGACTCCGGCGGTAAAGGGGCAGACGAGTACGAGATGGGCATGGGCAGCTCCTGGGGCCTGCAGCGACGACTTCGGCACTGCTCGCTGCATGAGGTACGCGTGGTGCGCACGAAGGCGTTCACCGGCGGCGGCGCGGCTCGTCCGTCGGCCGCCGGTGGGCGGAGATCCTACGGGGCCCGCGTGGGGAGATTGCGCGGGTTCGGGGGTGCTTCCGAGGTGGTCCGGGGACGGGGGTGTGCAGCTCGGGGCCGGACAGGGCTTGGACTTACCTGCGGTAACCTTACTCCAGAGTAAACAGTGAGGACAGGGGGTACCCATGGCCGACCGCCACCTGAGCTGTACCGGCACCGCATCCGGCCAGGTCCGCTCCCTCGCGCGGGGCGCGCTGCTCTCCCCCTTCAAACAGCCCCGCCCGGGCGCCGGCTTCCCCCGTACCCGCCTCGTCCTGTCCGGCGTACGCGTCGACCTGGCCCGGCTCGCCGCCTACGAGCGGGTGTGCGGCTTCCCGACCGGGGAGGACGCCCTGCCCCTCACGTATCCGCACGTCCTGGGCTTCCCGCTCGCCATGCGCCTGATGAGCGACCGGCACTTCCCGCTGCCGCTGCTCGGCCTGGTCCACACCTCGGTGGAGATCAGCCGCCATGCCGCGCTCCCGGCCACCGGGGCGTACGAACTCGCCGTGTGCGTCGACGGACTGGCTCCGCACCGGCGCGGAACGGAGGCGACGGTCGTGACCGAGGCGCGGGCCGGCGGGGAGGTCGTATGGGAGTCGAGGAGCACCTATCTCGCGCGGCACCGCACCGATGCCCGGCCCTCGACCGGGACCGAGCGCGCCCCGCTGCCGGTCCGCGCCGAGTGGCGGCTCGGCAGTGACATCGGGCGGCGGTACGGTGCCGTCTCCGGCGACCGCAACCCGATCCACCTGTATCCGCTCACCGCCCGCCTGTTCGGCTTCCGCCGGCCCCTCGCGCACGGCATGTGGACGGTGGCCCGCTGCCTCGCCGCGCACGGGACGCCCGAGGCGGTGCTGGTGCGGGCGCAGTTCCGGGCGCCGGTGCTGCTGCCGGGGACGGTGACGTACGCGGCGGACGGCGGGCGGTTCGAGCTCCGGAGCGGGGAACGCCGGTGTGTGACCGGCGAGGTGCTCCCGCTCACCTCACGCGGGCGGCGGTGACCAGGCCCGCCCCGCCATCAGGTCGCCCAGCCCCGCCCAGGCGAAGTTCATCAGGGTCGCCGCCGCCTGCCGGGCCGTGACGCCGGGAGTGGCGTTGGCCCAGGTGGCCAGCGACTCGGCGGCGCCGACCAGGGCCTCGGCCAGCCCGGCGACCTCCTTGTCGGGCAGATCCGGGTCCCGGTGGGCCTCGCGGGCGGCGTCGGCGATCAGCTGCGTCACGAACGTGACGATCTCCGTACGCATCGCGGTGACCTCGGCGGCGAAGGTCTCGCCGTGGGTGCGGGCCTGGAGGTGCAGTACCGACCAGCCGTCGGGGTGGCGGGCGGTGTGGGTGAAGAACGCCAGCAGGCCTTCCCAGAGCTGGCGGTCGGCGGGCAGTTCGGGGTGCACGCCGGCCCGGACGGCGGCGGTGAGCGCCTTGGCCTCGCGGCGGATGCAGGCCGTGAAGAGGTCGTCCTTGGAGTTGAGGTAGAGGTACACCAACGGCTTGGACACGCCCGCGAGTTCGGCGATGTCGTCCATCGACGCGGCCATGTACCCCCGCTGTCCGAAGGTCTGCACGGCGGCATCCAGCATCTGCTGCTCACGGACCGCACGCGGCATCCGCTTGGTCTTCACGGCACCCATGGGGATCAGCGTACGGTCCGCGCAGCACCGGCGGCGCCCGGTCAGGCGGCGACCGTCACCTGCTGAGCCTCCTCCACCGGGGAACTCGCCGCCTTGTCATAGGCGTTGCGGTCGAGCAGGCCCTCACGGGCGGTGAAGCTTCCCCTTGATCACGGACACCTGGAGACTGGGACGTGAGGTTCCAGAGGAAGTAGCACCAGGTGGGAAGCAAGAGCAACCGCAGCAGGCGGTACACGGAGGAGTTCAAACGGGACGCGGTCGCGCTCGTGCGCTCCTCCGGGAAGACCGTCACCGAGGTGGCCCGGGAGCTCGGGGTCAGCGCTGAGGGACTGCGGAACT
The DNA here is from genome assembly GCF_004187715.1 of Streptomyces sp. F001. GTDB lineage: Bacteria > Actinomycetota > Actinomycetes > Streptomycetales > Streptomycetaceae > Streptomyces > Streptomyces flavusporus. The sequence continues at coordinate 353,363 of NZ_QZWF01000004.1, forward strand.
GGGTCAAGCAGGACACGATCGACCGCGGGCAGGGGGCGCCGGGAGAGCTGACGACGGCCGAGCGCGAAGAGCTGCGCCGGCTGCGGAGGTTGGCCGCCGAGCAGGCGGAGACGATCGAGGTGCTGCGAAAAGCGGCGGTCTTCTTCGCGAAGGAGAGCGATCGATGAGCGATGTGTACGCGTTCATCGAGGCGGAGAAGACCATCCATGGCGTCGCTCTTCTGTGCCGGCTGCTGAAGGTGGCCCGCTCCTCCTTCTACGCGTGGCTGGCCGGCGAGAAGACCCGGCGGGCGAAGCAGGCTGCCGACGACGCCCTGGCGCACGAGATCACCGTGCTGCACCTCGCCTCCCGCCGCGCCTACGGGGTGCCGCGGATCCATGCTGAGCTGCGCCGGCTCGGGCACCGGATCAACCGCAAGCGCATCGAGCGCGTCATGCGCGAGCGCGGCATCGCCGGCGTGACCCGCCGCAGGCGCCGGTCGCTGACCCGCCCGGCCAAGAGGGCCGTGCCCGCGGCGGACCTGCTCGGGCGGGACTTCACCGCCCCGGCACCCGGGATGAAGCTCGTCGGCGACATCACCTTCATCGCCACCGAGGAGGGCTGGCTCTACCTGGCGACCTGGCTCGATCTGGCGACCCGCGAGATCGTCGGCTACTCCATGGCCGACCACCACCGCGCCTCGCTGGTCGTCGACGCGCTGGTCATGGCTGCCGCACGCAGCCGGCTCCAGCCCGGCTGCATCGCGCATTCGGACCGCGGCAGCGAATACACCTCCGACGAACTCCGCCGCGAGATATGCCGGTTGGGGCTGCGGCAGAGCATGGGCCGCACCGGCTCGTGCTTCGACAACGCCGCCGCCGAGTCATTCTTCGCACTGCTGAAGGAAGAGATCGGCACCCGCTGCTGGCCGGACCGGGCGAGCGCCCGAGCGGAGGTCTTCGCCTTCATCGAGACCTTCTACAACCGCCGGCGACTGCGGAAGCATCCGGTCTGGGGCTACCTCACCCCGCTGGAGATCCGGCAACGACACGAACAAGGACACGCCCTCGTGGCGTAAGCATCGAGTGTCCAACATCACGGGGAAACTTCCAAGGCCGGGTAGTTAGCGTTTTCGCAGGTCACACAAGGGAGTTGAGAAGGTCCTGCCACGGAGCAACGGAGCTCGTTGGTACAGGCAGTCGTCCAAGACAGCTTGTTGCCGAAGGAGCTCCGTTGCCCGGTCATTGTGTCCTGCCGTCGCCGCTGGCGACCATCACCCGTACGGTCACTGTGGCCGCGGGCCGGTTCGCGCCGGGTCATCTGGGGGAGCTGACGGCGATCGTGCCGTTCGAGCTGGTCGACGCGGTCTTGTCGGAGACGAGGGTCGTGCAGCGGCGGCTGCGGGATCTGCCCTCGCGGGTCGGGGTCTACTTCCTGCTGGCGATGTGCATGTTCCCCGAGGTCGGCTACCGGCTCGTCTGGGCCAAGCTGACGGCCGGCCTGTCGGGGATGCCGGTTGTCCGCCCGAGCACGAAGGCACTCCGTGATCTGCGCCGCCGACTCGGCAGCGCGCCGGTGCGTGCGTTGTTCGAGGTGTTGGCCGGGCCGTTGGCCCGGCCAACCATGCCGGGAGTGCGGTTCGGCCCGTATCGGACAGTGTCGTTCGACGGCTGCAGCTCGATCAAGGTGCCTGACAGCGAACGCAACCGGGGCTGGCTGGGGCGGTGCCCCCACGGCGGGTATCCCCAGGTCGAGCTGATGACGCTGGTCGAGACCGGCACCCGGGCCGTCATCGCAGCGGTTTTCGGTCCCACCCGGGAGGGTGAAACCTCCTACGCCACCAGGCTGTTGCACCATCTGAGCCCCGAGATGCTGGTGCTGTGGGACCGGGGCTTCGACAGCAACGACTTCCTCACCGCCGCGCACGCCACCGGCGCACAGGTCCTGGGCCGCATCCGCCAGCGCCGCCGCCCACCAGTCCTTCAAACTCTCGCCGACTCCTCCTACCTCTCGGTCATCGGCGGCGTCCCGGTGCGCATCATCGAAGCCCAGGTGAGTATCACCTGCACCGATGGCAGCACCTTCGAGGCTCCTACCGTCTGGTGACCACGCTCCTGGACGCCCGCCGCTACCCCGCCGACCGCCTCGTGTGCCTGTATCACGAGCGTTGGGAGCACGAGAGCGCCTACTACGCCTTGCGCCACACCATCCTGCACGGGCGTGTCCTGCGCTCGCACGACCCGGCCGGCGTCGAGCAGGAGGTGTGGGCCGTGCTCGCCCTCTACCAGGTTCTGCGACGCACCATGGTCCAGGCGGCGGAGTCCCAGCCAGGCACCGATCCCGACCGCTGCGGGTTCACCGTCGCCCTCCAGACCGCCCGTGACCTGCTGGTATGCGCGGAAGGAGTCTTCGAGCAGGGCACCGGGGAGATCGGCCGACGCGTCCTGTCGGCGCTATCGCCCGCACGCCGGGGCCGCGTCAGCACCCGCAAGGTGAAGTCCCCCATCTCCCGCTACGCGGAAAGGAAACTGGACGGCCGCCCCGACGCCAGCAAGACCGTGACCTCGACGGTGATCACTCTCCTGCCGCCGCCGGCGCCGGAGCCCGCACTGCCCACGACCACGGTCCCCCAGTACGTCGGCCCCGGCCAGAGCAGCAACCGCATGACACGTGTCCTGGCCATCCTGCAGGCAGAACCCGAACGGCTATGGCGCTCACGGGAGATCGCCGAACTCCTCGGCGACGCCACCCTCGTCGCCACCTATCGACAACTCGCCCGCTGGACCGAGAAGGGAATGATCAAGAGGGTCCGCACCGGGCGCTACGCGGCAGTCACGCGGGAAACGGCCCCCTTGCGTGACCTGCGAAAACGCTAACTACCCGGCCTTGGGGAAACTTCACTGTACAGGGAGGTCCTCGCGCAGTGCATGCTGCTTGTTCTGCATGAACTCTTCGCCGCTGACGAGCTGGGCGCGCTTGAGTCAGTGGCGCTGAACGGGTTCGTCGACGGACATGATCCCACGACGGGCCGACCGGGCCACATCTTCCTGGCCACTGTCATGGCCGCGCGCTCCTCGTTCCGTGACCTACACCTGGCTCAGGTGGACGCGGGTAGTTGCCTGGCTGACGCACTGCGAGGACAGCTCTCGGCTCGGCCGGACCAGCTCACGTCAGTACGGCCGAGTCGGCGGCCGCAGGATGTCGGGAACCGCGTTGTCGCTCACGGCAGCGATGATGAGCCCGACCTGTACGAAATGGACCCGATCGCCTTCGAGAACCTCGTAGCCGAGCTCTTCGAGGCCATGGGTATGCAGGCGGTAACGACCCAACAGTCCAACGATGGTGGTGTGGACGTGAAGGCGCTGGACCCGACGCCGATCCGAGGCGGCGAGATCGTCGTCCAGGTGAAGCGCTACCGCAGCACCGTGCCACCTACCGCCGTGCGTGACCTGTACGGGACCGTGCAGGACGCCGGAGCCAACAAGGGTGTCCTTGTGACCACGTCAGGGTTCGGTCCTGGCTCGCATACTTTCGCCAACGGCAAGCCGCTGGAACTGATCTCGGGTGCTGAACTCGTCGACCTGCTGCATCGTCATGGGCTGCGTGGGCGGCTGGGTGAGGGTGGTCGTCAGGCCGCAGCGCAGCCGGCCCCGTCGCGTCCGGACACCACATTGCCCGACGACTACAACGTTCTGGGCATGTCGTGGACCGGAAGCGTCGCCTTGGATGTGTGTGCTCTCGTCTGCCGTGGCAACCGCGTCCTCAGTGACGATCACTTCGTCTTTTTCAACAACCCGCAGACACCGGACGGCTCCGTGCGTGCTCTACATGCCACCGCACCTGACAAGGCCGCGATCTGTGTCTCCTTCGAGGGGTTGCCGGATGAGGCTGACCGATTCGTACTTGTGGCAGCCATCGACCCAGAGGTCAACCCGGACGCGGACCTCTCCGGTTTTACGGACGCCCGCATCCGCCTGCTCGACCCGGGGCTAGTAGAGCTGGGGCAACTCGACGTCTCCGACGGCCGGCCGCGCGAAACCGCTTTGGTTCTCGGCTCCTTCCGCCGAAGGCCAAACGGGGACTGGGACTTTGTCCTGGGCGGCAAGGGCTACAGGGGCGGCCTGGAGGAACTCGTTCAGGACTTCGGCATCGAAGTGGAGTAGATCCACCTGAGGTCCGGATGCTGCTGCGCTGGACGAGGGCAATGAACGCGGCTTGGTGAGCGGTGGGCTAACAACGGCTAACACAGAGAGGGAAGATCGGTCCTGGCTGCCATGTCTGGCACGGGAGTTGAGCGTTTGTTCCAGTGTGTGGACGTCACCGTGGATCGTGCAGGATGAGCTGTGGGACCGCCTGAGCCGCCGCTACCGCAGCGTGAATCGTACGCCGAGCACGTCCTGACGAAGCGCGCCGCCCCACCACCCTGGGCGAGGGGTGGAGCGACGTCGGACGTTCATTGATGCTGAGTCGAGTGCTACTTCTCCGTTGGCTCCGGAGCGGGCGCGATCCCGGTCGGACAGGACGCCCCCCAGTTCGTCTCGAACGGGTCGCTCAGCTTGACCCCATTCCCGTCGAGCCTGTGTCGTCAGGTGACCAGGCTACGCAGCAGGCTGGATCTCGTATCGCTCTGGTGGCCTGCCCATTTCCCGGCGCCACCACTGCCCGTCCGCGTCCATGAATCTGAAGACGACCACCAGGCCCATGCCCGTGGCCTGGCTGACAGCCTCACCGGAAGCATCGATCAACTCAACCTTCACTGCCAGCGACTCCCGTGGGTGAAGGATGCACGCGGTCCGGCTGGTTGGTATGGGGGTGGAGGCGAGTCGCCAGCCCTCACCGGGGTGAGCAGGATGGCGCCGGACATCTATGACTTCGACGTCCGTGATGGCAGTAGAGCCTCCGTTGGTGATCTGTACATCGATCGTCGTGCTGCTTGACCACGGAGCCGACGCGATCACCAAGGCTGCCCGTCCTTGGGCTGCCCTGGCGTCACGCGCGGTTGCCTCTCGGTCGACCGTGAGCGTTCGCCGGTGCTGGGTCCACCAGGCTGCAAGGGTGACGACCAAAGCTCCGGCACCGCTGAGGGCGCCGATCGCACTCCAGAGTTCGTCCATGCCAGCCCTCCCCCAGAGCCGCGGCCCGAGACTCGATCGAGTGTTTCGCCTACTCCCCAACAGGCGCAATGCCCGTGGGGCAGGATGCCCCCAGTTCGTCTCGAACGGGGTACTTAGAGCGTCCGGCAGTAGGCGTTACTTCAGCCTGCGGGTGGTGGCGCGGCCGCCTTCAAGGTGACGCCGAAGGCGTTCTCGGACTTCGTCGAGGCAGCGGCCCGCGGCTCGCTCTGACGCATACAGCGGCACAAAACAGGGAGGCGCCCGGCCGGGAACTCCGGCCGGGCGCCTCCACTGCTTCCCCTAGCAGGAGCTAGTCCACCGAGGCGATCGCCGTCTCGCGGGCGGCCGTCTCCGTGCCGTCGGCGAGGGTGGCGGTCACGCGGTAGTACGTGGTCGTGCCCTTGGGCATGGTGGTGTCCACGTACGACCAGCTGGTGCTGTCACCGCGCGTCTGGACGTCAACCTTGTCGAAGACGTGGGTCGACCGGTTCCAGCGGTAGACGGTGAAGCTGGTCACCTTGCTGCCGTTGGCGCCGGTGTCGCTGCCGAGCCACCAGTGGATGTAGCCGGTCTGGTCGGCGTTGAGGTGGCCGAGCGGGTTGTCGCCCACGGCGGGGCCAGCGTCGGCGTCGGGGCGCAGGTCGAGTTCGGTGACGTCCGCGACCGGGGCGCCGGTGTCGGGGGCGATCTGGTTCCCGTACTGGTCGACGGCCACGACGCTGTAGCGGACGTGCTCGCCGTCAGCGACCGTACGGTCGAGGTAGCGGGTCTCCGTGACCTCCTGCGGCTTGAGGGTCCAGCCATCAATGAAAGGCTTGTACACCCACTCACCGTCGACGAGGGTGCCCCGCAGAACGCGGTAGTGGTCGAAGCCGGGATCGTCACTGGCGTCCCAGCTCAGCGAGACGCCGTTCTCCTTGGCGGTGGCGGTCAGGCCCGTCACCGGAGGCGGAGGCGTGCTGTTTCCGGCGACGGCGACCGGCATCTCGACGGAGGGGGTGCCCCCGTTGCCCGCGTCGTCCACGGCCACCACCGTGTAGTAGTACGTGGCGCCCGGCGGCGGGGCCGACTCCGTGAAGGACGTGCCCTGGATGCCCTTGGCCACCTGCACGGGCGTGCGCCCGCTCTCCCCGCGCGGCTTGTCGTAGCGGATGACCGTGTACCCGACGAAGTCCTCGCTGGTGGCCGCTGACTTCTCCCAGGTCAGCGTGACCCCGCGCTCGTCCTCGACCGCCGTCGCGCCGTACGCGGTGTCCACGGGACCCGTCTCGTCCCGCGTGTAGAGCTCCGCGATGGCGGAGGCCGCCGACTCGTTGCCGTGCGTGTCGACCGCGGTGACGACGTAGTAGTACGTGTCACCGGTCAGCGGCAGCGGCTCCTCGTACCAGGAGCTGGTGCGCGGCGTGTCGCCGTTCCGCCGGTTCGCCGCGGTGAGCGCGACGGGCAGGCTGGTGGAGCGGTACACGTGGTACCCGGCGAGGTCCGCCTCGGTGTTCCCGTACCAGGAGAGGCTTGCCTTCTCGGAGTAGTCGGGCTTCCAGGCGTCCTCGACACCCTGCGGCGCCGCGGGAGCCGTCACGTCGACGGTCGTCACGGACTTGTCCGCCGTGCCCGCGGACACATTGCCCGCCTTGTCGTACGCGCGCACCTCGTAGTAGTAGACCGCGCCGTTCTTCGGCAGCGTGGTGTCCGTGTACGAGGTCGAGGTCGTCGTCGCCAGCGGCTTGCTGCCGTACGAGGTGCCCGCGAGCCGGCGGTAGACCCGGTAGCCCGCGAGGTCCATCTCCTTGTTGGCCGTCCAGCCGAACTTCGCCTGGTGCGAGGAGTCGTACGTGAGGGTGGTGCCCGTCGGGACGAGGGGCTTGACCGTGTCGACGGTCGCGGACGTGCGCGGCAGGTAGTCCGCCTTGACGTTCGCGTAGCCCGTCCAGTTGACGAAGTCGAAGCGGAGCGTGTGCTTCCCGGCGGGGATGGTGATGTTGACGGTCTTCGTCTGGGTCGTCGAGACGTTCTTCCAGATGTCGACCTTGCGCGTGCCGTCGAGGTAGACGCGCAGTCCGTCGCGGGTCGCCACGGGGATCGAGAACGGGCCGCCGGAACCGAAGTCCCTGGTGACCGTCCAGCGCACGCCGAAGTAGTTGCTGGGCAGCCCGGCGGCGGGGGCGCCGGTGCCCCAGTTCTGATCGATCTTCGAATCGCAGTCGGTCTTCTTCGGCGTACCGGAGAAGGTCGTGTTCGCGTAGAACTGCCGTTTGAAGACGGGCGACTTACAGGTCACGGTCGCCGTGGCGGCACCGGCGGCGGACGTGCACGTGAGCAGGGCTCCGGTCGTCGCGAGGACGGTGGTCGCGGCGAGGGCGGACGCACGAGTGGCTCGGTTCATGCCTTCCTTCGGTCTGGGTGGGCGGTGGGAAGACGGTGTCTTCCCACCGCCCACCCAGACCTTCGGGAAAGGCGGGGGGTTGTGCGGGTTTCGGGTGTGGCGTCCCTCACATATGACGTGGGGGCGGGTGTCGACGCCGGGGTGTACGGGGTGCCTCATCCAGCTCTCTGACCAGCGACGTATTACTGTATGAGCAGGGCTTGATTGAGATCTCACCCATGCGCGCAGCAGAGGCCCGGAGTCGCCGCCGTCGGCATGGGCGAGATCGAAGAGGCCATCGGCATGGGTACCACGGCTCTGGAAGCCGACCGCAAGTCCCTCCCGTCCTTGCTTTTAGTCGCTGACGAGCTGGACAAGGAACTACGCGCCAGGTACCCGCGCGAAACCGCCTCGCGCGACTTCCACGAACAGGTCATGACCATCAAGCGAGGCGCCGCCAGGCCAGAGCTCCCGTTCTGATCCAGCCCATCAAAGATCCGGGCCCCGTTCCGTCGAGGAACGAGGCCCGGATCAATGGCGCGGCGACACTGCCGCGGTGTCCGCGATCAGGCGGCGGCAGCCATCGCCCGAGGTTCGTCCGCGTCAACAGGGGCCGTCGAGACGCCGTTGTACTTGTCGCGGTCAAGGATCTTCTCCCGCGACGCCACAATCAACGGGCATACAACTTGTCCGGCGACGTTGGTGGCGGTCCTCATCATGTCCAGGATCGGGTCGATGGCCAGGAGCAGACCGACACCTTCCATGGGCAGGCCCAGGGTGGACAGGGTGAGGGTCAGCATCACCGTGGCGCCGGTCAGGCCCGCCGTGGCGGCGGAGCCGACCACCGAGACGAACGCGATCAGCAGGTAGTCGCCGATGCCCAGCTGGATGTCGAAGATCTGCGCGACGAAGATCGCGGCGATCGCCGGGTAGATGGCGGCGCAGCCGTCCATCTTGGTCGTCGCCCCGAACGGCACGGCGAAGGACGCGTACTCCTTGGGGACGCCGAGGCGTTCGGTGACCTTCTGGGTCAGCGGCATCGTGCCCACCGACGACCGGGAGACGAAGGCCAGCTGGATGGCCGGCCAGGCGCCCTTGAAGAACTGCAGCGGACTGACCTTGGCGACGGTCGCCAGCAGCACCGGGTAGACCACGAACAGCACGATCGCGCAGCCGACGTAGATGTCGGCGGTGAAGGTGGCGTACTGGCCGATCAGGTCCCAGCCGTAGGTGGCGATGGCGTTGCCGATGAGGCCGACGGTGCCGATCGGGGCGAGGCGGATGACCCACCACAGGGCCTTCTGGAGGAGTTCGAGGACGGACTCGCTCAGGGTGAGGATCGGCTGGGCCTTCTCGCCGAGCTGGAGGGCGGCGATACCGGCGACGGCGGCCATGAAGACGATCTGCAGCACGTTCAGCTCGGTGAACGGGGTGATCACATCGGTCGGCACGATGCCGGTCAGGAAGTCGATCCAGGAGCCGGTGGTCTCGGGCTTCGCGCCGTCCTGCGGGGTGAGGCCGGTGCCGGCACCCGGGTTGGTGACCAGGCCGATGACGATGCCGACGGCCACCGCGATCAGTGACGTGATCATGAACCAGAGGAGGGTGCGCGAGGCCAGCCGGGCCGCGTTGTTCACCTTCCGCAGGTTGGTGATCGACACGAGGATCGCGAAGAAGACGAGCGGGGCGACGGCGAGCTTCAGCAGCCCGATGAAGGTGTCGCCGACCTTCTCGAGGGTGGTGACGAGCCAGGACAGGTCCTGGCTCCTGGCTATCCAGCCGAGCAGGACGCCGAGGACGAGACCGGCGATTATCTGGGCCCAGAAGGGCAGCTTGAAGGACTTCGTGTTCGCGGACACGGACATGCTCCGTTGGGGATGCGCAGGGGCTGACGTGAGGTGACTGGCGTTAAGGCGCGAGGGTCGCAGGACGTCAGAGGCGACAGGTCGCGGACGCGCACCGGCAGAGGTCCACGTGCAGACGCACCACGAGCGGGACGCTTCGGGGCGTGGCGGACACAGCTGCAGACTTCACCTGGAGACCGTAACACCTGAGCTTTGGGAACCTCAAAGCCTGGCTTTGAGAGGCGAGAGGCAACTATGATCCGAACAACGCAAAGTGCCCCGGTTTCCGGGGGTCCGGAAACCGGGGCACCTGCAGGTGTGTGACGGACCTTACGACGCCTGCCCCTGCGCCCGGGCCGAGTCGTCGGCGACGTCCTCCTGGCTGCGGTTGGCCTCCAGGTTGGCCTTCGCCCGGTCCACCTTCTGCACGATCTGGACGGAGGCCCGGTCCCGCTCCTTGCGCAGTACCACGAAGCTGATCGGCGCGGAGAGGACGAGGGCGAGCAGCAGGACCCAGACGCCGTTGGAGGCGCCCAGTCCGCGCGGGGCGAGGCCGGTGTAGACGAGGCCCCAGACGACCACGAAGCAGCCTGCGAAGATTCCGAGGCGCATCAGTGTGTAGCGGAGCATCTCAATCCACTCTTCCGTTCCCGAACGTCACCAAAGGGCACCCCCCAGTGAAGCACGCCACTGCGCCGATCTTGGAGGGGGGTACGCGCGGTCAGCCCAGAGGCAGCAGCATGGTGATGTCGTCCCGGTGGTCCCCCGGCCCCACCCGGATGGCGCCGGGCACGCGGCCGACCTCCTTGTAGCCGCAGGAGCCGTAGAACCGCTCCAGACCCAGCCCGCCCCGGCAGGTGAGCCGTATCGCCTCGATCCCGTCGAACGTACGGGCCGCGTCCGCGGCGGCGGCCAGCAGGTCGCGGCCATAGCCCTTGCCCTGGTGGCGCGGGTGCACCATCACCGTGTACAGCCACAGCCAGTGCGTCATGAGGCGGTGCGTGTTGAAGGTGAGGAACGCGGTCGCGGCCACCCGTCCGTCCTCGTCGTGGCCGGCGAGCAGCCGGGCCCGGCCCTCGCCGAGGGCGACGAGCTGCTTCACCAGCTCCGGCCGGATCGCCTCCCGCGTCACCGGCGGGACGAAGCCGACGGCTCCGCCCGCGTTGGACACGTCGGTCCACAGGTCGAGGATGCCGTCGTGGAGGGCGGGGTCGACGGCGGGGTCGAGTGTGAAAGTAAGGGACACCGCGCCATCGTAGCTATTACGAGAGTGCTCGCGCCGCCACTTTCAGATCGGCAACCAGCCCCTCGTACGCGGCCTTCCGATCCTCGTCCTGGGCCCGCAGCACCGACGACGGATGCACCGTCGCCACCAGCCTCTCCGGCCGGCCGTGGATCTCGCGCTCCAGCAGCGCCCCTCGTACCTCCCCGACCCGGAACGACGAGCCCAGCAGCGCCTTCCCCGCGGTCGCGCCCAGGATCACGATCAGCTCGGGCTCCACGACGGCCAGCTCGGCGGCCAGCCAGGGGCCGCACGCCGTCATCTCCCGGAGGGTCGGCGCCTTGTGGATACGGCGCTTGCGGGGCTCGGCCTGGGTGAACTTGAAGTGCTTCACGGCATTGGTGACGTACGCCTCCGCCGGGTCTATGCCGGCCTCATGCAGCGCGCGGTCCAGTAGGCGGCCGGCGGGGCCGACGAACGGCTTGCCCTGCCGGTCCTCCTGGTCGCCGGGCTGCTCGCCGACGAGCATGACGCGGGCGTGCGCGTTCCCCGCGCCGAAGACTGTCTGCGTGGCGTTGCGGTGCAGGGGGCAGCCCCGGCATTCGGCGGCGGCGCGACGTAGGGCAGGAAGGCCGCGTGCCCCTTCCGGGACGAACGGTTGTGCGGTGTAGGCGTCCTCGGGGGCCTTTGTGCTCACCATGGTGGCCGGGTACCCCTTGTTCGGGGCGGGGAACGGAGGGGTCCGCTGGTCCGTTCCCGGCTGCGGGTCCGCGGGGGCTGGTCGCGCCCACGGTGGGGGTCCCCCCGCTCATGGGGGTCCCCCCGCGCGAGCGAAGCCGAGCGTGGGGGAGAAGCCGAGAGTGAGGGAGGAGCCGCATAGTGATACAGCCCCGCGCCCCTGTAGGTCGGCCCACTTCCCGTCGGCTGAAAAGTCACACCCGCATCGGCTGCGGCGACTCCCGGCGCGCCGGGTCGGCGCTCTCGTACTCGCGGATGATCTCGTACCGCGTGTTCCGCTCGACCGGCCGGAAGCCCGCGTCGCGGATCAGGTCCAGCAGGTCGTCGCGGGTCAGCTTGTTCGGGGTGCCGTAGTTGTCGGCATCGTGGGTGATCTTGTACTCGACGACCGAGCCGTCCATGTCGTCGGCGCCGTGCTGGAGGGCGAGCTGGGCGGTCTGGATGCCGTGCATGACCCAGAAGACCTTGACGTGCGGGACGTTGTCGAACAGCAGCCGGGAGACGGCGAAGGTCTTCAGGGCCTCGGCGGGGGTCGCCATCGCGGTCCTGGCCTGCAGCCGGTTGCGTACCTTCCCGTCCTTCATGTCGACGAAGTCGTGCTGGTAGCGCAGCGGGATGAAGACCTGGAAGCCGCCGGTCTCGTCCTGCAGCTCACGCAGCCGCAGCACGTGGTCGACGCGGTGACGGGGCTCCTCGATGTGGCCGTACAGCATGGTGCAGGGGGTCTTGAGCCCCTTCTCGTGCGCCAGCCGGTGGATACGGGACCAGTCCTCCCAGTGGGTCCGGTGATCCACGATGTGCTGCCTGACCTCCCAGTCGAAGATCTCGGCACCGCCGCCGGTGAGGGACTCCAGGCCGGCGTCGATCAGCTCGTCCAGGATCTCGGAGGCGCTGAGCCCCGAGATGGTCTCGAAGTGGTGGATCTCCGTGGCCGTGAAGGCCTTCAGGGAGACGTCCGGCAGGGCGGCCTTCAGCTCGCGCAGGGAGCGCGGGTAGTAGCGCCACGGCAGGTTGGGGTGCAGCCCGTTGACGATGTGCAGCTCGGTGAGGTTCTCGCCCTCCATCGCCTTGGCGAGCTTGACGGCCTCCTCGATGCGCATCGTGTACGCGTCCTTCTCGCCCGGCTTGCGCTGGAAGGAGCAGTAGGCGCAGGACGCGGTGCACACGTTCGTCATGTTGAGGTGCCGGTTGACGTTGAAGTGCACGACGTCGCCGTTCTTCCGCGTCCGCACCTCGTGGGCGAGTCCGCCGAGCCAGGCGAGGTCGTCCGACTCGTACAGCGCGATGCCGTCCTCGCGGGTCAGGCGGACGCCCGCCCTCACCTTCTCCTCCAGCTCGCGCTTGAGCCCGACGTCCATGCGTTCGCCCTTTCTACGACAGCTCGCCCAACGTTACGCCTAGACCTCCTCCGGCAGCTCACCCACCCGGTTCTCCCACTTGGTGGAGAGCACGATGGTGGTACGGGTCCGGGACACGCCCTTGGTCCCGCTCAGCCGCCGGATGATCCTCTCCAGCCCGTCGACGTCCGTCGCACGCACCTTGAGCATGAACGAGTCGTCGCCGGCGATGAACCAGCAGTCCTCGATCTCCGGCAGGTCCTTCAGCCGGCGTGCCACGTCCTCGTGGTCGGCGGCGTCGGAGAGCGAGATGCCGATCAGGGCGGTGACGCCGAGACCGAGCGAGGCGGCGTTCACGGTGGCGCGGTAGCCGGTGATGACACCGGCCGCCTCCAGCCGGTTGATGCGGTCGGTGACGCTGGGGCCCGACAGGCCGACGAGGCGCCCCAGCTCCGCGTAGGAGGCCCGGCCGTTCTCCCTCAGGGCCTGGATGAGCTGCCTGTCCACGGCGTCCATGCGATCGAAGCCTTCCGCTGAAGTGTCTGACGAGTTCCTGGAGTTGATCAGGCGTTAGGTGGTGCGGGATCCGCCGCCCAGTTCGCCCTTCCAGCGGCGGTAGAGCGTGTGCGGGACGCCCGCCGCGTCGAGGACACGTCCGGCGACGAAGTCGACGAGGTCCTGGATGTGGGTGGCGCCCGCGTAGAAGGCGGGTGAGGCCGGCACGACGGTGGCGCCCGCGTCGTCGAGGCTGACGAGATGCCGGAGCGTCTGCCCGTTCAGCGGGGCCTCCCGCACGGTCACGACCAGCGGGCGACCCTCCTTGAGGGTCACGCTCGCCGCTCGTTGCAGCAGGTCCTTCGAGAGCCCGAGGGCCACCCCGGCGACACACGCGGTCGAGGCCGGCACAATGAGCATCCCCTTCGCGGGGTACGACCCCGAGGACGGCCCCGCCGCCAGGTCCCCGGCACTCCAGTGCCGTACGCCCGAGATGTCCACGGCGAACGCGTCCGGTTTCCCGTCGGCCCCCCGGGCCAGCCATTCCCGCAGGTCGTCCTGCCAGTGCGCGTCCCGGAACGACAGACCGGTCTCGTCGAGCAGCGTGAGCCGGGATGCCCTGCTGACGACCAGGTCGACGCTCTCCCCCGCATCCAGCAGCGCCCGCAGCACGGCGGCGGCATAGGGCGTACCGGACGCCCCGGACACCCCCACGATCCAAGGCACGCGCTGCGTTTCTCCTGCGTTCACACCTTGAGCGTACCGGTGTACGGAAAGGTCTTCAGGACCGGTGGGGTGCCCCCGGGGCCCTGCCCTCGATGGCAGGCCGACCGCTGTTCACACGGTCAGGCCCCGGACCAGGAGATCCAGCAGCGCGCACCCGAACAGGGCAATCCCGATGAACCCGTTGACGCTGAAGAACGCGCGGTTCAGGCGGGACAGGTCGTGCGGGCGGACGATCGTGTGCTCGTACAGGAACGCGCCGGCGACGATCAGCAGACCCAGCCAGAAGAACGTGCCCGCGTCGGTCACCACGGCGTACCAGACGAACAGCGCCGTCGTCACGGCGTGGCAGACCCGCGCCCCCCAGATCGCCGCCGGGATCCCGAAGCGTGCCGGGACCGACATGACGCCGATCTCACGGTCGGTCTCGACGTCCTGGCAGGCGTAGATCAGGTCGAAGCCGCCGATCCAGATGCCGACGGCCAGGCCCAGGATCACCGCCTCCCAGGACCACTCGCCGGTGACGGCCAGCCAGCCGCCGACCGGGCCCATGGCCTGGGCGAGACCGAGGATGGCCTGGGGGAAGTTCGTGAACCGTTTGCCGTACGGGTAGACCACCATCGGGATCACCGCGACGGGGGCCAGGGCCAGGCAGAGCGGGTTCAGCAAGGCCGCCGCGCCCAGGAAGATCACCAGGGCGATCAGGGCGCCGGTCCAGGCGTGCTTCACCGACATCGCGCCGGTGACGAGTTCGCGGTGGGCCGTGCGCGGGTTCCGGGCGTCGATTTCGCGGTCGATGATCCGGTTGACGGCCATCGCGAAGGTGCGCAGGCCCACCATCGCCAGGGTGACCAGGAAGAGGCGGCCCCAGTGGATGTTCCGATCCCACTGGAACATGGCGGTGAGAGCGGCGATGTAGGCGAAGGGGAGCGCAAAGACGGAGTGCTCGATCATCACCAGGCGCAGGAACGCCTTGGTGCGCCCCGGCTGGGGAATCGCGGCGGAGGCGCTGCTCACAGGCCGTACTCCGTCCACCGGCGCTCGACCGGACAACCCCCGCGGTGGCGGGGACAACCCGCGGCGGGGCGACCGCTGACCCTCGTCTCCCGCGACCTCACAGCCCGTACTCCTTCCACCGCTTTGTCACCCGCTCGGCCGTATCCGGATCGGACAGCACCATGTCCGGCCAGCCGCCGTCGCGTGTATAGCCCTCCTCGGGCCACTTCTTCGTCGCGTCGATGCCCGCCTTGCCGCCCCAGAACTGCTGGTAGGAGGCGTGGTCGAGATGATCGACGGGGCCTTCGACGACCGTGAGGTCGCGGGCGTAGTCCGTGTTGCCGAGGGCCCGCCAGGCGACCTCGTGCAGATCGTGGACGTCACAGTCGGCGTCGACGACCACGATCAGTTTGGTCAGGGACATCATGTGCGCACCCCAGACCGCGTGCATCACCTTCTGCGCGTGCTTGGGGTACTTCTTGTCGATCGACACGATCGCGCAGTTGTGGAAACCGCCTGCCTCGGGCAGGTGGTAGTCCACGATGTCCGGGATGATGATCTTCAGCAGGGGGAGGAAGAAACGCTCGGTCGCACGGCCGAGGGGTCCGTCCTCCGTCGGGGGGCGGCCTACGACGATCGACTGCAGGAGGGGCCGCTTCCGCATCGTCACACAGTCGATCTTCAGCGCCGGAAACGGCTCCTGCGGCGTGTAGAAGCCGGTGTGGTCGCCGAACGGGCCCTCGGGCAGCATCTCACCGGGCTCCAGCCAGCCCTCGATGACGACCTCCGCCTGCGCCGGCACCTGGAGCGGCACGGTCTTGCAGTCGACCATCTCGATCCGCTTGCCCGCGATGAACCCGGCGAACAGGTACTCGTCGATGTCGCCGGGGAGCGGGGCGGTGGAGGCGTAGGTGACGGCGGGCGGGCAGCCGAAGGCGATCGCGACCGGGAGCCGCTCGCCGCGCCTCGCGGCGACCTGGTAGTGGTTGCGGCTGTCCTTGTGGATCTGCCAGTGCATGCCGATGGTGCGCTTGTCGTGGCGCTGGAGGCGGTACAGGCCGAGGTTGCGGATCCCGGTCTCGGGGTGCTTGGTGTGGGTCAGCCCCAGGTTGAAGAAGGAGCCGCCGTCCTGCGGCCAGGTGAAGAGGGCGGGCAGCGCGTCGAGGTCGACGTCGTCGCCGCGCAGCACCACTTCCTGGACGGGCGCGTTGTCGGATTTGACCTTCTTCGGCGGTACGTGGGTCATCGCGCCGAGCTTGCCGAAGGCCTCGCGCACACCGACGAACCCGTGCGGCAGCTCCGGCTTCAGCAGCCCGCCGATCTTGTCGCTGATCTCGCCGTACGACTTCAGGCCCAGGGCCTTCAGCAGCCGGCGGTCGGTCCCGAAGACGTTCATGGCGAGGGGCATCGACGACCCCTTCACCTTCTCGAAGAGCAGCGCGGGACCGCCCGCCTTCTGCACCCGGTCGACGATCTCCCCGATCTCCAGATACGGGTCGACCTCCACCTTGATGCGCTTCAGGTCCCCCTCGCGCTCCAGTGCCCTGAGCAGGGAGCGAAGATCGTCGTATGCCATGGGGCCAAGTATCCCCGAGGGGCTACCCTGGCCCCGTCACGGGGGCCGTGCGCGCGGCTCCCGACCACCGTTCCACAAGGGGAGTGCTGATGCTCCGGATCCTGATGTTCGTGGTGCCGCTGGCACTGAGCGTGTATGCGTTCATCGACTGCATCAGCACCGACGAGAAGGACATCCGGCACATGCCCAAGCCGCTGTGGGCGATCCTCGTGCTGCTGTTCCCGCTCGTCGGATCGATCTCCTGGCTGATCGCGGGCAAGAAGCGGCACCCGGCCGGCCCGGGCCGCCCCGGCGGCTGGGCGGCCGGCGGACGCCGGCAGCAGTGGGTCGCGCCGGACGACAACCCGGAGTTCCTGAAGTCCCTTTCCGAGGAGGACCGGGAAGAGCGGGAGGGCCGGGAGGGCCGGGACAAGAAGAAGGACGGCGACGACAGCTGAGGCTGAGCGTCAGGACTGCGCGTACGAGCCGAGGCCGATCAGGCAGTACACGTACTCGTTGATGGTCGCGCCGTTGATGGTGTAGCGGGACGAGAAGGCGTACTCCGTCCTGGGGTTGCTGCTGCAGCGGCTCATGTCCGAGGTGAAGGGGATCGTCTCGATCACCTGGTAGTGGGCGTCGGATGCCGAGCAGGAGACCTCCTCCACGTCGCTGACCTCCTGTGCGGTGGTGGAGTTGGGCAGCGTTCCGTTGAGGCAGGTGCCGGACTCGTACGGGTCGGGGGCCTCGGTCTCGGTGTCGTACGGGTCTTCTGCGTAGGGGTCTTCGGTGTCTTCGGTGTCTTCCGTGTACGGGTCTTCCGTGTACGGGTCTTCCGTGTACGGCTCGTCGGTGTACGGGTCCTCGGTGTACGGGTCTTCGGTGCTGGAGTCGTAGGGCGCGGAGCTGCTCGCGTAGGCCGAGGAGTCGCCGGCGGTGTCCTCGGCGGCGCATCCGCTGGTCAGCGTCACCAAGAGCACGGTCGCTGCGGCGGCTCCCAACGCCCCCAGCCATGGGGAGCCGCGCGACGGAGTGGGGGCGGACGGGAGATGAGGCGAAGACGACACTGGCAGCTCCAAGTCGTGATGACGATGCAGGGACAGGGCTACAACTTCGTCCAGCGCTGCGAGACCTTCCCCGACTCGCAGGTCGCGGCGCTGGGCCAGCCGGCGGACTCGTCGAGGCACAGGCTGTTGTACGTGCTCTGCAGGGTGCCGCCGGAGCCGGTGCGCCAGGACTGCTGGACGCTGCCGTCGCATGTGCCCGTGCTGGTGACGTTGCCGACACTGGCGGTCAGGCACTGACCGCTGTACTCGTTGACCAGCTGGTAGGCGCCGCCAGACCCGTTCTTGTACGCCCACGACATCGCCGGGCTGTCCGAGCAGCCTCCGAACCTCACGCCGTAGGTGCCCTGACTCCCGTCCAGGCAACGGCCGTTGTAGGCGTTCTTGAGCTGGAAGTAGCCGGTGGGGGCTGCTGCGCCCGCGCCCGAGTCGGCGGCGCCGTCGGTGTCTCGGCCGGAGGTGCCCGAGCCTGCGGAACCGTCGTTTCCGCCCGAGCCACTGCCTGCGGCTGCGTCGCCGGAGTCGTCCTGCACGCCTTCCCCTCGGGCTCCGCTGTCCGCGGCCTGCGATGCGGCCGGGGGCGGGGAGTTCGATGGCCTTGCTGTGTTCGAGGGCCTCGGATCCGAGGAGGGCGACGAGGACGGCGTGGAGGTGAGGGAGGCTGGGACGGAGGCGGACGGCTTGGCGCGGGCCCCGTCCGGTGGCGGGGAGGTGCTCGGCAGGAGCTGGATGGCGAGGGTCGTGCCCGTGACGACGACCACGACGGGGACGACGGCGAAAAGAACGCGGGTCCGGCGACGGTCGGGCCGCTCCGGGCGCTCTGGAGGCTCTGGGGACTCCGGGCGGGACGAGGACGGTTTCGGTTCGGCCTCCGGGTCCGGAACGGTGTCCGGAACACTCTCCGGAATCGTGGGAATCGCCGGAATCGTCTCGGAGAACGCGGCCCGCTCAGCCAGCCGCTCGGTGACGGCCTCCGGCCACAGCGGTTCGGTGAACGGCCCGTGCTGTTCGGCGAGTTCGACGAGTTCAGCCGCCGTGGGGCGGCCCTCGGGATTCTTGTCGAGGCAGGCCTCCACGGTCTCGACGAGGTCCGGGCAGCGGTCCCGCAGCGGCCCGAGGTCCGGCTCCTCGTGCACGATCCGGTACAGCACGCCGTGACCCGACTCGTCACCGAAGGGCGGACGGCCGCACGCCGCGTACGCCAGCACCGAGCCGAGCGCGAACACGTCGACGGCCGGAGTCAACCGGCCTCCCCCCGAGGCCTGTTCGGGAGACATGTAGGCGGGCGTGCCCACGACCATGCCGGTCCGGGTGAGCTGACTCTGCTCGGCCGCGCGCGCAACACCGAAGTCGATGAGGGTGAGGCCGTCGAGCGTCAGCATGACGTTGGACGGCTTGACGTCCCGGTGCACCATCTCCAGAGCGTGCACCGCCGCCAGCCCCGCGGCAGCCTCCCGCAACAGCAGCCACAGCGCCTCGGCGGGCAGGGGTCCCCCGTGCACCTCGACGGCCTCACGCAGGGTGAGCCCTGGGACGTATGCGGTGGCGAACCACGGTGGGCGTGCGGTGCGATCGCTGGCGAGCAGCGGGGCGGTGGCGCGCTCGGGCAGCCGCGAGAGGTTGTCCAGCTCGTGCCCGAAGCGGCGCAGGAAGGCCGGGTCCTCGCCGACGACGGAGGGCAGCAGCTGCTTGACGGCGGCGTACCGCCCCTCGTACACGCCGAGAAACACCCGTCCCATGCCGCCGGATCCGAGCCGTCCGGCCAGCGGGATCGGCCCGATCCGCCGCGGATCGTCGTCCTCCAGCGGCTCGGCCCCACTGCCGTTGAGGTTCAACACGCGCCAACGCCCCCCGAGGTCCCCGTTCAGTGGCACCCGAACCCACGTCCATCCCTCCCCCGACGGGCGGACGCAAGTCCGGGCACGGGCACAAGTGTGGGGCAAAGGACAGCAGAGTTGGAGGGTTTTTCTAGAAAATCACTCTAGAAACCTGCCGTACAATTTTCTTCATGAGCCCCAAGCAGCACCGCGGCGAGGTCACCACCGACCTTCTCCTGAACGCCGCGCTGCGCGTGTACGCCGAGTCGGGCGAGCAGGGCCTGACGGTCAGCGCCGTCACCAAGGCCAGCGGGGTCAGCCTGGGCAGCCTCTACCACCACTTCGGCAGCATCGACGGCCTCGTCAACGCCCTGCTGATGTGCTGGCTGGAACGGCTGCTGGGCGAGATGGTCACCGCCGTGAAACGTTCCCGCAGCGCCCGGACCGGTGTCCGCGCCATCGTGAAGGCCTACCTGGACTTCATCCAGGAGCACCCGGAAGCGGGCATGCTGCTGCACTCCTCCCGCGCCGACCGCCTCGGAATGACGCAGGCCAGACAACTCCGCGACGCCCAGGAGGCCAGGCTGTCGCCGCTGTCGGACTGGATCAACCTGTACGTCGAGAAGGGCGAGATCGCGCCCCTGCCGCCAGCACTGATCGAGAGCCTCGTCCTCGGCCCCGTCATCGGCACCGCCCGCCGCTGGCTGGCCGTCGGCGACGTCGACCTCGACGAGGCGGCGCGTGTCCTGCCGGAACGGATCTGGCGGTCGATCAGCGCAGGGTCGCAGTGAATGCGGACCACGCCTCGCGGCGGACGACGAGGACGGGGCCGTCAGGGTTCTTGCTGTCCCGGAGGGGGACGACGGCGGGGGCAGTGGTGCTGGAACGCCAGTAACACCACCGCCGTTGAGGCAGTGACCGTCGGCTCGGGCACGTTGCCCCGGTCCCTGCGCGCCAGCAGAGTGGACGTATGGATCAGGCACAGTCCCGCGCGTGGCTCGCCACCGCCGTCGCCGAGGCCCGTGCCGGGCTGGCGGAGGGCGGCATCCCGATCGGCGCCGCACTGTACGGCTCCGACGGCACCCTGCTCGGCCGCGGCCGCAACCGGCGCGTCCAGGACGACGATCCCTCGATGCACGCGGAGACGGCCGCGTTCCGCAGCGCCGGGCGGCAGCGCTCCTATCGCGGTACGACGATGGTGACGACGCTCTCGCCGTGCTGGTACTGCTCCGGACTGGTCCGGCAGTTCGGCATCTCGCGGGTGGTGATCGGCGAGGCCGTCACCTTTCACGGCGGGCACGACTGGCTGGCGGAGCACGGCGTGGAGATCGTCCTGGTCGACGATCCCGAGTGCGTGGCGATGATGCGTGCCTTCATCGCCACGCACTCGGCTCTGTGGAACGAGGACATCGGTGCGTGAGCCACGTAACCGTTCCTGACCGGACGGAGCGGGAGTGAGCCCGCTCTGCCGCACGCCCCGCGGCGTACGAGCCCGTGGAGGTGAGCCGTAGGCCTGCTACGGGGCGCCGGCCTCCAGGAATGCGATCAGACGTTCGAACCGGGCGCGCCAGCGTGGCTCCGATTCCTGCTCGCCCTCGAACTCGTGGGTGAACCGCAGGGCGCTGCCCTCGTCCCCGTCGCGCTCCAGGTGAAAGCGGATCCGGCCGCCGTCCTGCACCGTGTACTCGGCGACCCGGTCCACGTCCCAGGCGGTCACGTGCCCGGAGCCGACGTCACGCAGGGTGACCGCGCCGCCGAGGCGGGGTTCGAGCACGTCGGCCGGGGTGAACCAGGCCGCGAGCCCGTCTCCGGTGGTCAGGGCGGGCCAGACCGTCTCCATGGGCCGGGGAAGCCGCACCAGGAAGTGCAGGAGGTGCGTGTTCCCGTGGGTCTGGCTGATGCCCTGCTCGATGGAACCGGTCATGGCACCAGCGTGACGCGGGCTCCGGATTCCCGCATCGTGTGCGATTGCGGCAATGAGGAAGCCGGAAGGCGTGGTTTTGGAGTGCTCTCCGATACAGGCATCGAAGATTTCCGTCTGGCTTGCGCCGACGGATTTGACGTGCATGCGCGCCTGACGACTGCCCTCCCGGCAGCCGGGACGAGCGCGTGGCCCATCCGGTACAGGTGCAAGATGTTCCGCGCTGCGTTGTGGTCGGCGTTGCCCACCCAGCCGCAGAGGGGGTTCTTGCACACGAACATGGCCTGGGACTCTCGGCTGCCCGAGGTGGTCAAGCCACACATCGAGCAGCGCCGAGAAGTGCCACGGGAAGGAACCTTGTACAGAGACCCGCCGTAGCGTGCGGACTTGTAGGCCAACATCGTCACGGTCCGGCCCCAAGCCTCCTGTCCAATGCTCCGGTTGAGGCTGGACTTTCGGGCGACGTTCTTCCCTGGGGTTTCCACCGTCCCCTTGGCGCTCTTGACCATGTTCGGGATGGCCAGGTCTTCCACCACGATCACGCCGTACGTGCGAGCAATCTGCGTGGTGGTCTGGTGCTGCCAGTCGAGCGCCCGGCGCTTGGCTCTTGCGCGGATCACTGCGATCTGGTCGTAGGTGGCCCGCAATCGGTTGGAGACGGGCTCGCCCCGTTTACGGAAGCTCTCTTTACACGCGGCGCGCTGCTCTAGAAGGAGCAGCGTCGCCTGCTCCTTGTCAGTCAGCCACTCACGGTGAGTCCTGGTCTCCCCGTCCGAGAGGGCCAGGGGCACTGCGACACCAAGGTCGATGCCCACCTCTGGGCCCGCATGGGGCTCGACCTTGGACTCAACGGTCTGAACGCGGAAGACGATGTGCCAGCCGAGGGAGTCCTTGACCAATCTGGCCCCAGTGATCCGGTTGTCGGCGTGGGCCTGCTTGCCAATGGGAAGGTCTTTGGTCCAGCGGAACCGCACTCGACCGGCCTTCGGGATGTTCACCAGACCCCAGCGACGATGCACGCGCTCGACCTGGAGGTCACGGCCCTGCGGAATGTCGACGGACATCACGGAACGGCAGCGCGCTTTGAATTTTGGCGCGTCCGCTCGCCCCTCCCAGCAGTTCTTCCACGCTTGGACATACGCTTTCAGGACCGTCTGGGCAGCCTGGGCCGGAAGGACCGCAAGCCAGTCGATCTCTTTGCGGGCTAGGCGGATCGCGGCATCTGCCGCTTCGAGGGTCCGCTTGTCCCTCGGCAGCATCTCCCACCATTCATGCAGCAGGTTCCACAGTGCACGCGTGGCGTGAGCCTGGGCGTCAAGCCGGGCTTCCAATCCTGATGACACCGTGAGACGGGCCCGATGCCCGCGGTACTGCCGCTCCGCCATACCCGCCCCTCCAAGCTCCGTTGATCAGATCAACGACATCAGATGGAATGGGTTACGCATTCGATGGACGAACCGGCGAGCCACATTATTTGGCAGGCCCAGCTCATCCCAATACACCGGAGGCCGGTTCCCGTCACCTGGATGATGGGAACCGGCCTCCGCCGGAAGGCAGTTACTTACACGCCGGCGTACGAGTGCTTGCCGGAGACGAAGAGGTTCACGCCGTAGTAGTTGAACAGCCAGCAGCCGAAGGCGATCAGGGCGAGGTAGGCGGCCTTGCGGCCCTTCCAGCCGGCCGTGGCGCGGGCGTGCAGGTAGCAGGCATAGGCGACCCAGGTGATGAACGACCAGGTCTCCTTGGGGTCCCAGCCCCAGTAGCGGCCCCACGCGTCGCCGGCCCAGATGGCGCCCGCGATGATCGTGAACGTCCACAGCGGGAAGACGGCCGCGTTGACGCGGTAGGAGAACTTGTCGAGCGAGGCCGCGGCGGGCATCCGCTCCAGCACGGAGGTCGCGAAGCGGCCGGGCTTGCCGCCGCCGGCGAGCTTGTTCTCGTAGGAGTCGCGGAACAGGTACAGCAGCGTGGAGACGGCGCCGACGTAGAAGACCGCGCCGCAGAAGATCGCCGTGGAGACGTGGATGTACAGCCAGTACGAGTGGAGGGCGGGAACCAACTGGTCGCTGGCGGTGTACAAGACAGTGACGGCCAGGCCGAGATCGAGGAGGACCGTGGTGACCAGGGGAAGGCCGAGCCAGCGGACGTTCTTCTTCAGTGCGAGGAGTGAGAGGTACACGCCTACGGCGACGGTGGAGAAGGTGATGTTGAACTCGTACATGTTGCCCCACGGCGCCCGCTGCACCGAGAGCGCACGGCAGAGCACACCGCCGGCCGCGAGGAGGAAGGCGAGCACGGTGAGGGACACGGCGATACGCCCGTAGAGGTCGCCCTGCGCGTCCCCGCCGTGTGCTCCGGGTCCGTCCGGTACGTCACGGTTGCCGGCCGCGGCCCGGACGACGACCTTCGGCCGCTCCAGAACGGCGGTCCCGCCGGCCTTGCGCACGGTCACGGCCGGGGCGTCGGCCGTGGTGCCGGTCTTGGCGGTGAGCGCGGCGGCGGTGCGGCCGACCTTGCTGCGGCTGCCGAAGAGCCATTCGGCGATGTAGGCGAAGAAGGCCAGGGTGTAGATGGCCATCGCGGAGTAGATCAGCGTGTTGCTGAGGTCCGCGAGATTCTCGTTGGTCGCGGCGGCGAGCGTCACTGCTTCTCAGCCCCTTCGGCAGGAACAGCGGAGTCGGTTGGGTGGGGTTCGTGATCGGGGTCGGGTGCGCCAGGTGCCTTCTCGTACAGGAGCTCGGCGAGGTCGCCCAGTTCCTCCGGTACCTTTGCGGACTCGCTGCGGCCGAGGCCGGCCATCTCCACGACGGTGACTCCGTCGGCTCCCCGCACCGCCCGCACCCACACACGACGGCGCTGGACGAACAGGGAGGCGGCGAGGCCGAGGATCGCGGCGATCGCTCCGGCGAGCGCCCAGCCGCTGCCGGGCTGCCGGGCGACCTGGAAGCCGGCCCACTCCTGGATGCCCTCGAAGGTGACCGAGCCGGCGCCGTTCGGGAGCGTCATGGTCTCGCCGACGGCCAGCCGCTTCTTGAACAGCTCGCCCTTGGAGTCCTTGAACTCCTTCAGGTGGCTCTTGTCCAGCTGGTACACACTCTGCGGGATGCCCGAGTCGACGCCCAGGTCGCCGTGGTACGCCGACAGCGCGAGCCGTGGGTTCAGCACCGCGGGGAACTGGGACAGCATCGTGCCGTGGCCCTCGCCGGCGAAGGTCGGCACGAAGAAGGCGTTGAAGCCGAGCTGTTCCTTCTCGCCCTTGGCGTTGCGGTAGCCGTCCATGACCTTGATCGCACCGGAGGAGGTGACATTGGCGTCGAGCGGCAGCAGCGCCACGGCCTCCTTGTTCATCACGACGTTGCCCTTGGCGTCCCGGACGGTGACGATGGGCGCGTAGCCGTGGCTGACGAGGTAGACCTTCGAGGTGCCGATCTCCAGCGGCTCGTTGACCTTGATGGTGGTCTGTTGCTCCTTGCCGTAGGCGCCGACGCTGTAGGTGACGTTCGCCTGGTAGGTGCGCGGGGTGCCGCGGTTGGGGCCGGAGACCTCGTAGGTGCCCTGGAAGTCCTGCAGGTTGAAGCTGAACGCGTCCAGGTCGTCCTGGGTGAAGAGGCTGCCGGATTTGAAGTCGTCGTACTGGGTGAGGGTGTTGGCGAAGCCGTCGCCCTCGAGGATCAGCTTGTTGCCCTCGGACTTGAACAGCTGGCCCCAGCCGAAGGCGATCAGCATCACGATCAACGCGATGTGGAAGGCGAGGTTGCCGACCTCGCGCAGATAGCCCTTCTCGGCGGCGACCGCTTCACCGGTGGCGTGGGCACGGAAGTGGCGCTTCTTCAGCAGGGCCAGCGCGGCCTCACGGACCTGCTCGGGTTCGGCCTCGCTGCGCCAGGTCGTGTAGGCCGGGAGCCGGGTGAGGCGCTTGGGCGCGGCCGGCGGGCGGCCGCGCAGCTGGCCGACGAACTGCCAGGTGCGCGGGACGATACAACCGATGAGGGAGATGAACAGCAGGATGTAGATCGCGGAGAACCACACCGAGCTGTAGACGTGGAAGAGGCCGAGCTTGTCGTAGATCGGCGCGAGGGTTTCGTGCCGGTCGCGGAAGTCGGCGACCGCGGTGGCGTCGCTACCGGTCTGCGGGATCAGCGAGCCGGGGATCGCGGCCAGCGACAGCAGCAGGAGCAGCAGCAGCGCGACCCGCATGGAGGTGAGCTGCCGCCAGAACCAGCGGGCCCAGCCGATGACACCGAGGGAGGGCAGGTTGGGCGCCTCCTCGCGGGGCGCGGTGGACAGCTGGGAGCCGGCCGCGCTCAGGTCCTGGTCCTCGCCGGGGGCAGGGGTCTGTCCGGTGGGCGCGCTGGTTGTCGTCTTGCTCATCGATCAGATCCCCACAGTGAAGCCGTTGGACCAGGTCTGCATCTCCTGCACCAGGCTGTCCCACGCGCCGGTCAGCAGCAGCACACCGGTCGCGATCATCATGGTCCCGCCGATGCGCATCACCCAGACATAGTGGCGCTTGACCCAGCCGAAGGCACCGAGGGCCTTGCGGAAGGCGACGGCGGCGAGGATGAAGGGGAGGCCGAGACCTAGGCAGTAGGCGATGGTGAGTATTGCGCCGCGGCCCGCGCTGGCCTCGTTGATCGCGAGAGCCTGCACCGAGGCGAGGGTCGGGCCGATGCAAGGCGTCCAGCCGATCCCGAACAGCGCGCCCAGCAGCGGGGCACCGACGAGCCCGGCCGTCGGACGGGTGTGGAACCGGAACTCGCGCTGGGTGAGCCAGGGCATCAGCCCCATGAAGAACACACCCATGAGGATCATGAGCGCACCAAGCACCTTGGACAAGGTGGACTGGTGTTCCTGAAGGGTCTGGCCGAAGAACCCGAACAGCGCACCGCCCGAGACGAACACAGCGGTGAAGCCGAGCACGAACAGCGAGGCACCGATGGCCATCCGGCCACGCCGGGCCTCCGCCAGATCCGTACCGCCGACTCCGGTGACGTAGGACAGATAACCGGGCACGAGCGGCAGGACGCACGGCGAGAAGAAGGAGACGAGGCCGCCGAGCAGAGCGATCGGAATCGCGAGCATCAGAGCACCGCTGAAGACGGTCTCGTTCTGCCCGACGGCGGCGAGCACGGACACTCCGGTCACGTCACTTCTCCGCAAGGACCGGGGCGAGCATGTCGCGCAGCTTGTCCTCGCTGAGCGCCTGGAGCGTGCGGGCGGCGACCTTCCCGTCCCGGTCGATGACGAGCGTGGACGGGATGGCCTGCGGGTTGAGGGTGCCCTTCTCGAAGCGGAGCATCAGCTTGCCCGTCGGGTCGTACAGGCTCGGGTAGGTGACCCCGTACTCCTTCTCGAAGGCGAGCGCCGGACCGGTGCTGGTGTCACGGGTGTTGATGCCGACGAACTCGACGCCCTGGTCCTTGGTGTCCTCGTAGACCGTCTCGAGGTTCTTCGCCTCGGCGCGGCAGGGCGAGCACCACGAGCCCCAGACGTTCAGGACGACGATCTTGCCCTTGTAGTCGGCGATGTCGAGCTGCTTGCCGTCGACGGTCTCGCCGGACAGGTCGGGTACGGCGGTCCGGTCGCCCTTCTCGACGGTGTCGATGCCGTCGGAGCCCGCGACGAAGTTGGTGTCACCGCCGCCCCCGGAGGTGCCTCCGGAGCTGCATGCGGTGAGGGCGAGTGCCGCGGCGGCGGCCCCGGCCGTGAGCAGGGCGGCGCGGCGACGGGTGCGGCGTGCGGTGTTCGAGCGCAGGGGGGCGCGGCTGGCGGCACTCATGTGAAAAGTTTCGCATGTCCGTTCCGGGGATCTTGCGCACCCCCCTTGCGGACGTGAACCCGCATCTCAGGACCACTTCAGAGCCGCTTCCACCCTTCGGCGGGCGCCTGCCCGACCTCGAGGGTCCGCAGCTTGTCGAGCACTTCCGGCTTCTGTACGTCCAGCCAGTCCACGAACTGCCGGAAGGACACCAGTCGTACGTCCCCGCCCTTCTCCTTCTCCCGCGCGATGTGCTTCAGCGCCTCCTCCACGGCGTCCATGTAGATGCCGCCGTTCCACTGCTCGAAGTGGTTGCCGACGAAGAAGGGAGCACGGTTTGTCTGGTATGCCCGCTTGAATCCGGATATGTAAGCCTGCGCCGACTGCTCCCGCCAGCCCGGGTAGTTGTGGGAGGGGGCGTTGGTGGAGTTGACCGACTGGTTGGCGAGCATGTTGTAGTCCATCGAGAGGACCTCGAAACTGCGTCCGGGGAAAGGTATCTGCTGGAGCGGAAGGTCCCATATGCCCTGCTTCTTGCTGGGCCAGACCTGAAGGCCGCCCGGCGCGGAGGCGTCATAACGCCAGCCCAGTTCACGGGCGGTGGGCAGCAGGTTGTCCTGGCCCAGCAGACAGGGCGTGCGGCCGCCGACGAGTTCCTTGTCGTAGTCGAAGGGCAGGGCGGGCAGATCGGTCCACCCCGTGTTGGTCCGCCACTCCTTCACGAAGGACTTCGCCTGATCGATCTCGCTGCGCCACTGCTGGGGCGTCCAGTTGCCGACCGAGCCGGACCCGGCGCAGAAGTGGCCGTTGAAGTGGGTGCCGATCTCATGGCCCTCCAGCCACGCCCGGCGGATGTTCTTCAGCGTGTCCTTGATGTGCGCGTCGGTGAGATAGCCGATGTCGGAGGCGCCGCGCTGGTTGTTCGGCGGGTCGTAGAGCCGCTTCTTCGACTCGGGCAGCAGATACAGCCCGGAGAGGAAGAAGGTCATGTGGGCGCCGTGGTCGCGCGCGAGGTCCAGGAAGCGCGGGAAGAGCCCGTTGCCGACCTCGCCGGCCCCGTCCCAGGAGAAGACGACGAACTGCGGCGGGGTCTGCCCCGGCTCCAACGGTTCGGGCTCGGCGGGCTGGTGGGGCTGCTTGCCGGTGAAGGCGGTGGAGCCGTCACCGAGGGGGCGGTCGGGACGAGGGGTGGGACTGCCCTTGGTGGCGGAACCTCCGGCATGGGCCGGCCCGTCTGAGGAGGTGAGGGTGCCGCACCCCGCGAGTCCGACGGCGGCCGCGGCCCCCGCGCCGAGCCCGATCGCTCCCCGTCGACTGATGTGACGCATGCCGTCCCCGTCCGTTGCGCTCTCTGGTGGTCACCCAGTCAGAGGGCGTGACGGACGGGGAGGTTCCGGCTGATTGCCAGCGTTTCGGAATGAATGCAACAACAGTGCAACAGCGCCCCATAAGGGGCGCGGGGCTGCATCGATATGCGGCTCCTCCCCCACTCTCGGCTTCGCTCGCGCGGGGGGGGGACCCCATGAGCGGGGGGACCCCCATGAGCGGGGGACCCCCATGAGCGGGGGACCCCCATGAGCGGGGGGACCCCCATGAGCGGGGGACCCCATGAGCGGGGGGACCCCCATGAGCGGGGGACCCCCATGAGCGGGGGACCCCCATGAGCGGGGGGACCCCCATGAGCGGGGGACCCCCATGAGCGGGGGGACCCCCATGAGCGGGGGGACCCCCATGAGCGGGGGGACCCCCACCGTGGGCGCGGACAACCCCCACCGGCCGGCAGCCGAAGAACCATCTGGAAAGTCCCACCAACCCGGCGGAGCGCTACGCCCCGAAGGCCTTGTCCTTCCCCTTCACCGGCTTGGCGCCCGCCAGCAGATGGGCGGGCACGAGGTCGCGGGCCGGCTCGGTGTAGCCGATGGACACGATCCGGTCGCCGTCGTAGGTGAAGGACGTCAGGGACGCGAGCGTGCACTGCCGGCGGCGCGGGTCGTGCCACAGCCGGCGCCGCTCGACGTACGACCGCACGATCCAGATCGGCAGCTGATGGCTCACCAGCACCGCCTCGTGCCCGCGCGCCACGTCCTTCGCCGCGTCCAGCGCCCCCATCATGCGGATGACCTGCTCGAGGTACGGCTCACCCCACGACGGCCGGAACGGGTTGACCAGGTGCTTCCAGTTGCCGGGCCGCCGCAGCGCGCCGTCGCCGACGCCGAACGTCTTGCCCTGGAAGACGTTGTCGGCCTCGATCAGCCGTGCGTCGGTCGCCAGGTCCAGGCCGTGCGCCTTGGCGATCGGGGTCGCCGTCTCCTGCGCCCGCTCCAGCGGGGAGGCGGCGACGTAGGTGACGTCGCGGGAGGCGAGGTGCTCGGCGACCCGGTCGGCCATCTGCCGGCCGAGCTCGGACAGGTGGTAGCCGGGCAGCCGGCCGTACAGGATCCCGTCCGGGTTGGCGACCTCGCCGTGCCGCATGACGTGGACGACGGTGATGTCACGGGTCTGGCTCATGCGGTCGCCTCCGCTGCCGCGCGGGCCGCCGCCGGAAGGGCGTCGGCGATCCGCTGGACGGCCTGCTCGTCGTGCGCGGTGGACACGAACCAGGACTCGAAGGACGACGGCGGCAGATAGATCCCGTTCGCCAGCATCGAGTGGAAGAACGCGTTGAAGCGGAACGACTCCTGCGCCCTGGCGTCCTCGTAGTCGCGCACCGGGCGGTCGGTGAAGAAGACGGAGAACATGTTGGAGGCGTTCTGCAGCGTGTGCGCCACGCCCTCCTTGCTCAGCGCCTCCGAGACCAGCGCCTGGATCTGCTGCGACACGGCGTTGATCTTGGCGTACGCGGCGTCGTCGAGCAGCCGCAGCTGGGCGAGCCCGGCGGCGGTGGCGACGGGGTTCCCGGAGAGGGTGCCGGCCTGGTAGACGGGCCCGGCCGGCGCGAGGTGCGCCATGACGTCACCGCGCCCCCCGAAGGCGGCTGCGGGGAACCCACCGCCCATCACCTTGCCGAAGGTCATCAGGTCGGGCACCACACCGTCGACGCCGAACCACCCGGCGCGGCTGGTGCGGAAGCCGGTCATGACCTCGTCGGAGATGAACAGCGCACCGTTGGTCCGGCACGCGTCCTTGAGTCCCTGGTTGAACCCGGGCAGCGGCGGTACGACGCCCATGTTGCCCGGCGAGGCCTCCGTGATGACACAGGCGATCTCGCCCGGGTGGGCGTGGAAGGCGGCGTGCACGGCCTCGAGGTCGTTGTACGGCAGGACGATGGTGTCGCCGGCCTGGGCGCCCGTGACGCCGGGCGTGTCGGGCAGCGCGAAGGTCGCGACACCGGAGCCCGCGGAGGCGAGCAGGGCGTCGACGTGGCCGTGGTAGCACCCGGCGAACTTGATCACCTTGGCCCGCCCGGTGAACCCACGGGCGAGCCGGATGGCGGACATGGTCGCCTCGGTCCCGCTGGACACCAGCCGCACCTGCTCGACCGGCGCGACCCGCTCGACGATCTCCTCGGCGAGCGCGACCTCGCCCTCACCGGGCGTACCGAAGGACGTACCGCGCGCGACCGCCTCCTGCACGGCGGCGATCACCTCGGGGTGGGAGTGCCCGAGGATCATCGGCCCCCACGAACACACCAGGTCGACGTAGTCCCGGCCGTCCGCGTCCGTCAGATACGGGCCCCTGCCGGACACCATGAACCGGGGCGTACCGCCCACCGCGCGGAAGGCCCGCACGGGCGAGTTCACGCCGCCGGGTGTGACGGCGGCCGCACGGTCGAACAGAGCCTGCGACGCAGGCGCTTCGTATGAATAAGGCAGTTCGCTCATGACCTGCGAGTTCTCCGACTTCTCGGACTCCGGTTGCCAGTGACCTCCTCAGGGTAGGCCAGCGGGGCCGGGCGGCAGGGGGCCGCCAAACCGGTGATCGATCCCACTCCCGTCTGCGAAACTGTGAGCCGATACTGGGACCTGTACGTACAGCTCATGCGGAGTATGGCGTTCAGGGGCTGCAAAGATCCTGCGGACAGGTGTTTCAACGCACGTTTCGGCGCGCGACCGTGGGGGAGGTCACTGACACGATGATCGGGTTGCGCAGCGGGCGCCACGCGTCCTAGAAAAGCAGTCGGGTGGAGATATGCATCGCGGTGGCGGACTGGGCGAAGGGACTGATGACCTGGGTCCTCGACGTGCCCGGCGGGGGAGGCACCGGCGCGACGCGGAGGAAGCCGCCGAAGCACGTCAGGCACAAACACAGGGTGTACCGAGTGAGCTCGAACCGATCGACCGGCGGATCGACCGAGGGGTCGACCGCCAGGTGGATCGCCTCCGGGCGGGGAGCAGGAATGGTGGTCGGGTGGGGGTGACGTACAAGTACTTCGGCGCGCCGGACGGTGCGACCGCGGCCCGCGTCCCGATCTCGATGCGCCCCGAGGAACTCGGCGGCGACGAACTCGGCATGAACGGCATGTTCACCAAGATCAAGCCGGAGACGATGGCCGCGATGGTCCTCACCGGCATCGAGGGTGTCCCCCTGCACAAGGTGCCGCCGCTGGAGCTGGTGGTCCTGCATCCCGACTACGCGGTCGTCAAGCTCCCGATGACGGTCGTGGATCCGCTGCGGGGCATCGGCGAGGAGGCGGTGGGCGCAGCGGCCTTCATCTGGTCGACGGTGCCGGACCGGGGTGGGCCGCGGGATGCGTTCAACGTGTACCAGTTGCTCCACGAGTGGCAGGACTTCAGCCATCGGTTGCATGAGGCGGGGCATCAGCCGTATTGCCTGGTGTGGCCCTGAGCTGGGGTTTCGGTGGGTTCGGGCGGGGTTTTCGTATCCCGCCCTTGTTGGTGCCCGGGCCGGGCGTAGGCCCGGGCATTGCGGGGATGCCAGCGCGCGTATTCGATGAGCACGGCCCGCAGCTCTTCGGTGTCGAGTTCACGCGCGTGGGCGCAGAATCGGTGCTGCCCGTGAGTGATCCGGGCTTCACCCGCTGCCGACCGGGCCTGCGTGTCGCCCAGTGCCACTGGGCGTGACAGGCCGAGGGCAGGGGAAGCGGGAGCCTGTCCGGACCCGCTCGTGTCGCGACCTCGCCCCCGACCATGGGCAGCTACATCCGCTCGTAGTCGTCCAGGACCGCCGGCCCGGCGTTCCCCCGGCCGGACCAGGCGGCGATGGCCTGCTTGTAGCCGTCCGGCATGTTCAGCTCCGGCACCTCGTCCGCGGTGAACATGCCCAGCTGCTTGTGTTCGTGGCTGACGACCGGAGGCCGTTCGGGAGTCAGCACGGTGCAGCCGTAGGTCACGATCAGTACGCGCCGTCCCGGGATCGGCTGGTAGATCCACACACCGCCGTCGATGACCGGACCAGCCTGGACATCCCAGCCCGTCTCTTCCTGGATCTCGCGCTCCAGAGCCGCCTCGGGACTGGCGTCCGGCAGTCGTACCCCGTCGTCGGTGCCGATTTCCAGGCGACCTCCGGGCAGCTCCCACTCATCGCGCTCGTTCCGCAGCAGCAGCACACGATCACGCGCGTCGAGCGCAACGCCTTTCACGGAGACGGGCCAGAGCGGCGGCGTGTACGTCATGACGTCTTCGTCCTGCGGTGTGCGAGCCGGGCCTTCGGAACGCAGCACGCTCCCATCAACCCACCACCTCATCGACCGATTTGTCCGACATCGATTGCATCAGGCTGTGCCGGGAATGGCCGATCAGGCGGCCGGGTGCGGTTCCCGTGTCGTCAGTCTGCGGGCGAGCAGGCCGAGCAGTACGGCGTTGAACAGCCCGGACAGAGCCGTACCGGCGGAAAAGAGCAACGGGCTCAGCCAGGCGAGCGAAGAGTCCCACGCGGGTGACACCGCCATCAACCGGATCCGTACCCGTACGTACTTCCACGACGTACCAGTCCGTTCCGGGTCACGCGATGTGACACTTTCCGGGAAAGTGTCACACTCCGCAGACCCAGCACCCTGGCCGCAGCGGATTCCCCCACAGCAGCCGGTCCGGGACGCAGCCCGGGACCGCGGCGACGCCCTTGCACCCGCCCGGCCCGAACCATCGCCGACATCTCAACCGGCGTCTTCCGTCCCTCCTCCGTGCGAGACTCAACAAGAAGCCGAAGCCGACGAGCGGGCAGCCGTCATCCTCGCCTCCCTGCGCATCGTCGATTCCCGGCTGATCCTGTCGCAGCGGGAGGTGGCGGAGCTGGCTTCCGCCGTCACACGCTGGCTCACCTCGGGTGTGAGCCCCGCGCAGATCACCGAAGCACTCACCACCCGGCTACCGGCCCGCCTTCTGTCAGCCCGGTCGGCATCCTGACCTACCGCCTCAACGATCCGCCACCGGCCGCGCCCGCTCCGGCTGCCTCCCCGCCCGACCGCCCGCCCTGCCTTGGCAGACCTGCGACGGCTGCGAACGCGCCTTCCGCGCGGCGGAACCCGCCCTCTGCCGGGACTGCTTACTCGACGCCAACCCGCAGGCCGCATGATGAGCCGCTGCGCCGCATCCCGTCGTGCGTGTCTTCACCGTCCGCGGATGGGAGTCGATATGTGCGACTACGCGGACCGCGCGCGAGGGAGGTGGATCAGGTCGACCGGTTCGCGGCCGGGCTTCTGACGCCCGCCGAAACGTCCGCCCACCCCTTGAGATTCCTTCGTCCACGCTCTCTTTCTGGCTGCCGGCGAGACGGTCGAAGAGATCGCCTACGAGTACGACATGACCCCCGAGCAGGTCGACTCCCTCTGTCACACCGTGGTGCGCCTTGCCGTCTGAGTTCTTCCGGGACGCGGCGCCCGAGATTTCGAGAAACCGTCCTGAATTCCGCGTCAGACCAACCAGCAGCCATCGCGCATCAGCTCACGGTCGGGCATCTCGTTCACCTCACGCCAGGCCTGGATGCGGCGTGGGGTGATACGGAACCAGCGGTACGGCGTGGCCGGCGTACGCGGGTCGAAGCCGGTGCGTGCGGTGAAGCGGTTCCCGCGCTCCTGCGGCACCGCGTCGATCTCGAGGACCTCGACGTCGCCGTCGATCATGGATACGTCGCGGGTGTGGCCGAGCCCCAGCCGAGCGACCCGGGTGGTGGCCAGGTTCCTGCCGGTCGGGCTGTCCGCCGAAGTGGCCACCAGCATCGCCTCGCCGTCCCAGTCGAAGGACAGCGGCACCAGGTACGGTGCGCCGTCCGCCGAGGCACTGGCCACCCAGACATCGACGTCGTGGGTGAGCCGGTGCTCGGTGTCGCGGCGGCGCTGAGCGCGGGAGCGGGGTTCGGCGCTCATCGGTCCTGAAGCAGGCCGAGGACGTTGCCGTCGGGGTCGGTGACGGTGGCCACCAGGCGGCCGCCACCGACGTCGTGCGCGGGCTCCTGCACGGTGGCGCCCGCGGCGGTCACCTCGGCCAGCTTCGCCTCGATGTCCGGCACGTGCCAGGGTCGCCGGAAACCCGGTCGCGACCGCCCAGCTGGACCGGGCGCAGGCTCTGCTCGAGGGCGACCTGCCGCGGCTGCTCGCCGTCGCGGCGGCGTTCGACGCGGCTGGCTGCCGCTACCAGTCGGCGCGCACGCTGCTGCTCGCCGGGGGCGAGCATGCCGCCGTCGGCACAGCCGCCCTCGCCGACCTCGGCTTCGCGCCCATGGCCGTCGGGTAGCCGCGTGCCACCGCGTCCTGCACGGCCCTGAGCTGCGGCGGAACCATGAGCGAGGACGACGGGGGCGCGCGCCGGGTTGACTGCCTGGTGATCCGCACGCCACCAGGTCACCTGACGCC
The DNA here is from genome assembly GCF_004187715.1 of Streptomyces sp. F001. GTDB lineage: Bacteria > Actinomycetota > Actinomycetes > Streptomycetales > Streptomycetaceae > Streptomyces > Streptomyces flavusporus. The sequence goes on from NZ_QZWF01000004.1 coordinate 388,032, forward strand.
GCCCGCGCCTCATCCCCCACCACCGTGAACCCGATCACCGACCCCCCCCCTTCCCGCCGATGCGCGAACGGTGCTCCCCGTGCGCCAGCGCCACCTCGCGGACGATGGACAGGCCGAGTCCGGAACCCGGCAGGGAGCGGGCGTCGGCAGCGCGGTAGAAACGGTCGAAGACGCGGACGAGGTCGGCGTCCCCGATGCCGGGGCCGCGGTCGAGGACCTCGACGCGGATCGTGCCCGGCCGGGCGGGACCGGCGACGACGATCTCGATGGGCGAGGTACCGTCGCGGTCGAACTTCGCGGCGTTCTCGACGAGGTTGGAGATCGCCCGGGTGAGCATGCCCGGCCGGCCCTCCGTGGTCGTGTCGCCGCACACGCGGACCACGATCCGATGTCCGGTACGGCGCCGGGTCAGGCCCGCGACATCCTCGGCGAGGTCGGCGAGGTCGACCCGCTGCAGGGGCTCGGTGTCCGACTGCCCGGCCGCGAGATCCACCAACTCGTTGACCAGATCGGTCAGTTCACGCGCCTCCTGGCCGAGGTCGGCGACCAGTTCGTCCCGAGAGGCGGGCGGCAGCTCGTCGATGCGGCGCAGCAGGGAGATGTTCGTGCGCAGCGACGTCAGCGGCGTACGGAGTTCATGGCCCGCGTCCTGGACCAGGCGGCGCTGGTCCTCCTCGGACTGGGCGAGGCGGCCGAGCATCCGGTCGAAGGCACGGCCGAGCCGGCCCACCTCGTCGCCGCCCGTGACGGGTACGTCGATACCGAGCCGCCGGGTGCGGGCGACGGCCTCCGCGGCCGAGGTGAGAATCACCAGCCGGCGCGTGATGTGCCGCGCCAGCCACCAGCCGAACAGGCCCGCTCCGGTCACCACCGCCGCCATCAGCAGCAGCGTCCGCTGCTGGAGCGCCCGCAGCAGATCCTCGGTGTCGCTGAACTCCTGCGCCACCTGCACCGCGCCCCGCTCGCCGCCCAGCGCGACGGTGGCGACACGGTAGACGTCGTCGCCGACGTCGACGTCCCGGTGCTCGACCAGCCGCCCGGCGGTGCCGGCGGTGGCGACCTCGCGGTCGGCGTCGGTGACCGGCAGCCCGGGGTCACCCTTGTCGACGACGCTGCCGTCCGGGCCGAGCACCTGAACGTCGGTGCGGGCGGGGCGGACGAAGTCGTGTCCCGGCGCGGAGGAGAAGTCCACCGGATCCATCCGGCGCCGGCTCACCTCGGCCTGAAGGTCCTGCACGACCTCGTCGAACACGGTCTGCTGGTCGACGCGGACAAGCCGGGCGGCGGCGCCGTAGGAGAGGATGCCGACGAGGACGGTGACGGCGGCGGTGATGGCCGCGAACGACACCGCGAACGTGGTCCGCAGCGACGCCAGACGCGGCCACCGCACGGCCGGAGACCACGACGGGCGCACCGCTCAGTCCTCCCGCAGCACGTAACCCACCCCGCGCACCGTGTGGATCAGCGGCGCCGCCCCCGGCTCGTCGAGCTTGCGGCGCAGATAGCCGACGTACACAGCGAGGTTCTTGGAGCCCGGCCCGAAGTCGTAGCCCCAGATACGGTCGTAGATCGTGGAGTGGTCGAGGACGATCCCCTCGTTGCGCACCAGCAGTTCGAGCAGCTCGAACTCGGTGCGGGTCAGCTCCAGTTCGCGCCCGCCACGCCAGGCGCGCCGAGCCTGCGAGTCCATGCGCAGCCCAGCCGCCTCGATCTGCCGGCCGGGCGCGGACGGCTTCTCCCGTACGTCCATGGCGGCACCGTTCGCGGTGCGCCGCAGCAGCGCCCGCAGCCGGGCGAAGACCTCCTCGACGTCGAAGGGCTTCACCACGTAGTCATCGGCGCCGGCGTCCAGCCCGGCGATCCGGTCCGCCGTCTCCACCAGCGCCGTCAGCATCAGGATCGGCGTCCGGTCACCCTCGGCGCGCAGCACCCGGCACACCTGGAGGCCGTCGATCCCCGGCATCATCACATCCAGGACGAGCACGTCGGGCGGGGTGCGATGGGCGTGCGCCAGCGCCTCGACCCCGTCGGCGACCGCCGTCACCGCGTAGCCCTCCAGCGTCAGGGCCCGCTCCAGGGCGTGCCGGATCGCACGATCGTCTTCGGCTAGCAGCAGAGTCGGGGCCACGGGTCCAGTGTGGCAAAGCGGCCGAGTCGTACGACCGTATGAGCAGCCCCCACCCACCCTTCTTACTGGCCTCTCACCCGGCCGGGGTCGCGGGTACAGCCGCGGGCAGTCGCGCCGCTGGGCCGGCGCCCACCCATGCAACCGGCGTAGCTGCGGGCAGTCGTGCCTCCCCCAGTGCCTTAAGGGCCTGGGGGGACCCCCAGGGCGATGGGGGTCCCCCCGCTCGAGCGAAGCCGAGAGTGGGGGAGGGTGGACGCAGCGGAACCCCGCTGACGCCCCCGACCCGCCTCCGCCCTCCCGCAGCCGGCCGCAGGCGCCCCGTCACGCCCCCCGCCGCAACGCCGCCAACTGCTCCTCAAAGGGCACCACCTCGAACTCCCCGACCTTCGCCGGCCCCGGCACCTTCGGCGTGAGCCCGACCATCAGCCCCGCCAGTTCCCCGGCCGCCCGCTCGATGCGCCCGTCCAGCCCCTCGGCACCCCAGTCCTCCGAGGCGGCGTAGACTCCGGTCGGGACGACGACGGCCCGCAGGTAGGCGAAGAGCGGACGCAGGGCGTGCTCCAGGACGAGGGAGTGCCGGGCGGTGCCGCCGGTCGCGGCGATCAGCACCGGCTTCCCGGCGAGCGCCTCCTTGTCGAGCACGTCGAAGAAGGACTTGAACAGCCCGCTGTACGAGGCGGAGAACACCGGCGTGACCACGATCAGCCCGTCCGCCTCGGTCACCGCGTCGAGCGCGGCGCTCAGCTGCCGCCCGGCGAAGCCGTTGGTGAAGTTGTGCGCGATCTCGACGGCGAGCTCGCGCAGCTCGATCACCTGCACCTCCGCCGAGGTCCGGTCGGCGGTGGCCTTGGCAAGCCGGTCGGCCAGCAGCCGGGTGGAGGACGGGACGCTCAGCCCCGCGGACACGACGACGAGCTTCATGCGACGTTCACTCCTTCCGAGGCGGCGGCAAGCAGGGACTGGTGGGTCGGCGCGTCCGGCACCCCGGCCGGCCGCCCCTTGGCGAACTCCTTGCGCAGCACCGGCACGACCTCCTCGCCCAGCATGTCGAGCTGCTCCAGCACGGTCTTCAGCGGCAGCCCGGCGTGGTCCATCAGGAACAGCTGGCGCTGGTAGTCGCCGGCGTACTCGCGGAAGGCCAGCGTCTTCTCGATCACCTGCTGCGGCGAGCCCACGGTCAGCGGGGTCTGGTCGGTGAAGTCCTCCAGGGACGGCCCGTGCCCGTAGACCGGCGCGTTGTCGAAGTACGGCCGGAACTCACGCACCGCGTCCTGCGAGTTCTTCCGCATGAACACCTGCCCGCCGAGCCCGACGATCGCCTGCTCGGGCGTGCCGTGCCCGTAGTGCGCGTACCGCTCCCGGTACAGCTCGACCATCCGCTTGGTGTGGTCGGCCGGCCAGAAGATGTTGTTGTGGAAGAACCCGTCGCCGTAGAACGCCGCCTGCTCGGCGATCTCGGGCGAGCGGATCGACCCGTGCCAGACGAACGGCGGTACGCCGTCCAGCGGCCGGGGCGTGGACGTGAAGCCCTGCAGCGGCGTACGGAACTTGCCCTCCCAGTTCACGACGTCCTCGCGCCACAGCCGGTGCACCAGGGCGTAGTTCTCGATGGCGAGGTTGATGCCCTGCCGGATGTCCTGCCCGAACCAGGGGTACACCGGCCCGGTGTTGCCGCGGCCCATCATCAGGTCCACCCGGCCGTCGGCCAGGTGCTGGAGCATCGCGAAGTCCTCGGCGATCTTCACCGGGTCGTTGGTCGTGATGAGGGTGGTGGACGTGGACAGGATCAGCCGGTCCGTGCGGGCGGCTATGTAGCCGAGCATGGTGGTCGGCGAGGACGGCACGAACGGCGGGTTGTGGTGCTCGCCGGTCGCGAAGACGTCCAGGCCGACCTCCTCGGCCTTCAGCGCGATGGCGACCATGGCCTTGATCCGCTCGCGCTCGGTCGGCGTACGGCCCGTCGTCGGGTCCGGCGTCACGTCGCCGACGCTGAAGATCCCGAACTGCATGGTCGCCTCCAAAGTTGTTGACCGTTGAACTATACCCCTCGAACGGTCGACATCGTGCTCTTATTCCGAGCACTCCTGGAGGCGAGAACGGGAGAACAGAAGCCGAGGTCAGAAGTAGTACGCGTCCCCGGTGTCCAGCACGAGCACCCGCTGCCGGTCGTTGTGCCGGTTACGGTCCACCGCCCCACCGCTCCACACCGTGTCGACCTCCATCAGCACCTCGGTCGGCGCCCCCCGCAGCCGTACCCCCAGCCTGAGATCCGCACCGAGCGTGTCCGCCGGCAGCGCGCCCACCCGGCACAACACCACCCGCGCACCGGAACGCGCACACCCGTCGGGCAGCGTCTGCCGGTTCTCGAGCGGCTGCGACCAGCGCAGCCGTACCGTCGCGTCCGGCACAGCCGACGGCCCGTGATTGCGCGGGGTGATCCGCACCTCGACCCGGCCGGAATCCAGCGTCGCGGCCCCGTGATAGGCCAGATCGGCCTCCTGAGCCGTCTCGGCCCCGGCGAGCGGAGCCACCGCACCGACCGCCATCAGGGCGGCACACCCCACGCCCAGCACCCTCATGCCTCGCATACCGCCACACTCCTCACTCCGCCATGGGCTTCGTACGGGATGTATCCCACGCGGAGCCGACCCCAGGCACCGTCCATCAGGTGACGCGAAGCCCGGGAAACGGCGGTCCCGCCCCAGGAAACGGCGACCCCGGCCCCGGAACCCCGGCATGCGAAGCTGCCCGCATGCTCATCCTCCGCTCCGCCGCCCTCTTCGTCGTCGCCGCCCTCTTCGAGATCGGCGGCGCCTGGCTGGTCTGGCAGGGGTACCGGGAGCAACGCGGCTGGCTGTGGATCAGCGGCGGCATCCTCGCCCTCGGCGCCTACGGCTTCGTCGCCACCTTCCAGCCGGACGCCCACTTCGGCCGCGTCCTCGCCGCGTACGGCGGAGTCTTCGTCGCCGGCTCGATCGCCTGGGGCGTCATCGCGGACGGCTACCGGCCCGACCGCTGGGACATCACCGGCGCACTGATCTGCCTGGCCGGCATGGCCGTGATCATGTGGACACCGCGCGGCGGCTGAACGTCACGAGATGATCACCCACCTCGATTCCCCACCTCACCCCCCGCCTATCCTGGCGAAGGAGCACACCGACCAGCGGCCCCACACCGGCGTGGCGCCACCGCACCACCCCGCGCACGAGGAGCAGCCGTATGACGACCCCCGCCGCCGCGTCCCGTATCGCCGTCGTCACCGGTGCCAGCAGCGGAATCGGCGCCGCCACCGCGCGGCAGCTCGCCGCGGCCGGCTACCGCGTCGTCCTCACCGCACGCCGCAAGGACCGCATCGAGGCCCTCGCCGAGGAGATCGACGCGGCCGGCCACTCGGCGACGGCGTACCAGCTGGACGTCACCGACCGCACGGCGGTCGACGAGTTCGCCACGGCGTTCCGGACGATCGGCGTGCTCGTCAACAACGCCGGCGGCGCGCTCGGCCTGGACCCGGTGGCGACCGGCGACCCGGCGGACTGGCGCCAGATGTACGAGACGAACGTCATCGGCACCCTCAACCTCACCCAGGCCCTGCTCCCCGCCCTCGTCGCGAGCGGCGACGGCACGGTCGTGGTCGTCTCGTCGACCGCGGGCCACGGCACCTACGAGGGCGGCGCCGGCTACGTCGCCGCCAAGCACGGCGCCCACGTCCTCGCCGAGACGCTCCGCCTGGAGATCGTCGGACAGCCGGTCCGGGTGATCGAGGTCGCCCCGGGCATGGTCAAGACCGACGAGTTCGCCCTGACCCGCTTCGGCGGTGACGAGGACCGCGCCGCCAAGGTCTACGAGGGCGTCGCCGAACCCCTCACCGCCGACGACGTCGCCGACACCATCACCTGGGCGGTCACCCGCCCCGCCCACGTCAACATCGACCTCCTCGTGGTCCGCCCACGCGCCCAGGCCTCCAACACCAAGGTCCACCGAGAGTCCCGGTGACCGACCCCGAGCCGGAACACCGACGCCTGGCCCGCCAGGCCGAGGAAAAGCGCGGCGAACGCCACATGTGGACATGGCTCGCCTACTTCCTCTTCGGCATCCACATCATCGCGTTCGTCATGATCTACGCGGTACTGCACGCCCCCAAATAGAGACGCGCACGGAGCCGTAGCGGGTCAGCCCTTCACACAGACGACCTGCTTCAGCTTGGCCACGACCTCCACGAGGTCCCGCTGCTGGTCGATGACCTGCTCGATCGGCTTGTACGCACCCGGTATCTCGTCCACAACGCCGGAGTCCTTACGGCACTCCACGCCCCGTGTCTGCTCCTCCAGGTCCTTCGTCGAGAACCGCCGCTTCGCCGCGTTACGGCTCATGCGCCGACCCGCGCCGTGCGAAGCCGAGTTGAAGGACATCGGGTTCCCGAGGCCCTTCACGATGTACGAACCCGTGCCCATCGAGCCCGGGATGATCCCGTACTCACCGGAGCCGGCCCGGATCGCTCCCTTGCGGGTCACGAGCAGGTCCATGCCGTCGTACCGCTCCTCGGCGACGTAGTTGTGGTGCGCGCTGATCTCGGGCTCGAAGGTCGGCTTCGCCTTCTTGAACTCCTTACGGACCACGTCCTTCAGGAGCGCCATCATGATCGAGCGGTTGTACTTCGCGTACTCCTGCGCCCAGAACAGGTCGTTGCGGTACGCCGCCATCTGCGGGGTGTCCGCCACGAAGACGGCGAGATCGCGGTCGACCAGGCCCTGGTTGTGCGGGAGCTTCTGGGCGACGCCGATGTGGTGCTCGGCGAGCTCCTTGCCGATGTTGCGGGAACCGGAGTGCAGCATCAGCCAGACAGAACCGGTCGTGTCCGTGCACACCTCGACAAAGTGGTTGCCCCCGCCAAGCGTCCCCATTTGTACAGTCGCCCGCTCCTGCCGAAACTTCACCGCCTCGGCAACCCCGTCAAACCGCTCCCAAAAATCATCCCACCCGGCAGTCGGCAGCCCATGGAACCGCCCCGGCTCAACGGGACTGTCATGCATCCCCCGCCCCACCGGAATAGCCTGCTCGATCTTCGACCGCAGCCGCGAAAGATCCCCCGGCAGATCATTCGCCGTCAGGGACGTCTTCACCGCCGACATCCCGCACCCGATATCGACACCCACCGCCGCAGGACACACAGCCCCCCGCATCGCGATGACCGACCCGACCGTCGCACCCTTCCCGTAGTGCACGTCCGGCATGACCGCCAGCCCCTTGATCCACGGCAGCGTCGCGACGTTCCGCAGCTGCTGGAGCGCCACCTCCTCGACCGTCGCCGGGTCGGTCCACATCCGGATCGGTACCTTCGCGCCCGGCATCTCGACGTACGACATATCGCCTCATCCCCCGTAAAACAGGTGAAAACAAACAGAAGTTCTGAACAGCAAAACCGGCGCCAAGGTCGACGTATCGGACAACGGACCGGCGTTCACGGCAGCGCGTGCGATACACATTGTCTCCAGGCGGCACCCCCGTGCGGCAACCGAATAACCAGCGGGGACACTGACAGACCAGGCAAGCGCACCATCATGGAGAGGAGCCTGACCGTGCAGCGGAAGGCGTACGTATCCGGCGTCGCCGCGCTCCTCGCGGCCCTGCTGGCCGGCTGCACCGGCAGCTCGGACGACGGTGGCGCCACGGACGATTCAAACCCCGGCGGCTCCGGTACGGCGACGGCGGCGGCCGAGCCGGGCCGTTACCGCACCCTCCCCGAACCGTGCAGCGCGGTCGGTCAGGACACCCTCGACTCCCTCCTGCCCGGTATCCAGCAGATCGCCGACGAGGAGCAGCGCGAGACGGCCTACGCGGGCGAGCCCACCCTCACCTACGACAACGACCGCAAGGTCGGCTGCCGCTGGAAGGTGGAGTCCACGTCCGCCACGGACCATCTGTACGTCGACTTCGAGCGCGTGGTGTCCTACGACAACGCCGTCAGCGACGACAGCCAGGCCGAGCAGCTCTTCGCCACCCGGCAGACGGCGGCCGACCTGCCGGAGCCCATCGCCTCCGAGTCCTCCTCGCCGTCCGCCCCGTCGTCGACGCCCTCCTCGTCCTCGACACCGTCGGAGTCCGCCGACTCCCCTGCCTCGCCCGGCTCTTCCGGTAGCCCCGAGGGCAGCTCCTCCATCAGCCCGAGCTCGACGGCGAGCGCCACCCCGGCCGAGCTCCAGCCCCGCGTCCTGGACGACCTCGGCGACGAGGCCTTCCTGGACGACGCGCTGAGCAGCTCCGGTTCGACGGCCAAACAGCGCACGGTGACTGTGGCGTTCCGCACGTCCAACGTCATCGTGACCATCGAGTACGAGGAGCAGCCGGCCACGGTCGGCGTCGTGCCGGACAGCAAGGAAATGCAGGACAGGGCCCGGAAGCTGGCGTCCCGGCTGGCCGACTCGCTGGCGGAATGACGCCCCTTCAGGCCGGGATGCAAAGCAGCTGAAGCGGGTCCGCACAGTTCCTTCACCGCGTACCGTGGCCCCTCGGACCCGATCCGGACGCCGGCGCCACCGGCGACACCGGGACCCATCCGGCCTCAGGAACCAGAGCGTGAGTGAAGGAACCATGCAGCGACGAGCACAGCGAGACGACCAGGCTGACCAGCGTGCCGAGCGGGTGAAGCGCCTGAACCGCATCCTTGTCTGCGCGGCGGCCGTTCCCGCGATGCTGATCGCCGCCGGCTGCTCCTCGGACTCCGGCTCGAGTGATGACGCCAAGAAGGCGTCCGGGAGCGCGTCGAGCGCGTCCGCGAGCCCCTCGCCCACCGTGCAGGCGGCGGCGTACTCGGAGTTGCCCGAAGCGTGCGCGGTGCTGTCGAAGAAGACGTTGGGCGAACTCGTCCCGAAGGGCTCGAAGTCGGGCAAGGAGGGCAAATCCGACGATGTGTCGACGCGGGGCAGCTGCTCCTGGGACAGTCTCGACAACAACGGCGTCAACGGCTCGCAGTTCCGCTGGCTGAACGTCTCGCTGCTGCGCTTCGAGTCCGACGTCACCCGCGGCGAGGGCGACAAGCTGGCGCAGGAGTACTTCGCGAAGCAGGTCAAGGACGTCCAGGCGACCGAGGGCGCGAAGGGCACCAAGACCGAGTCGGTGTCCGGGACGGGCGACCAGGCGACGGCGGTGCGCTACGACCTGAAGAAGAAGGAGGGCACCTTCAAGCAGCAGACGATCGTCGCGCGCGTGGAGAACGTCGTCCTGACCCTCGACTACAACGGCGCGGGCCTGGCCGGCGACAAGACCCCCGACGCCGACGATCTGATGAAGGCGGCGAAGAAGGCGGCCGAGGAGGCGGTGGCCGCGGTGACGAAGGCGAACGGTGAGAGCGGCTCCGCCGCCGGCCCCGGCGCCTCCAAGTCCCCCTCGAAGTCGGCGACTTCGTCCAAGTCGCCGACGAAGAAGAGCTGACGTCACGGGTCACCGGACGCCACCGGTAGAGTCACGGAAGGGCTGACGTACCCGGACCGGCCACCCGACCCCCGTACGCGTGTGCCACCCTGTTGGCCGCGCAACAACACGCAGTGGGAGGGGGAGTACGGGTGGCCGCGCCACTACAGCTGACACGGACGCACCGCGTTCTCATCGCCGTGGTCGTCTTCGGTGCCGTGATCATCGCGGGCATCGGTTTCGCGGGTTCGTACGCCGCGGTACGTGAACTCGCGCTCGAAAAGGGCTTCGGGGACTTCAGTTACGTCTTCCCGATCGGCATCGACGCAGGTATCTGCGTCCTGCTCGCTCTGGACCTCCTGCTGACCTGGATCCGCATCCCGTTCCCGCTGCTGCGCCAGACGGCGTGGCTGCTGACGGCGGCGACGATCGCCTTCAACGGCGCGGCGGCCTGGCCGGACCCGCTGGGCGTGGGCATGCACGGGGTCATCCCGATCCTGTTCGTGGTGTCGGTGGAGGCCGCCCGCCACGCGATCGGCCGGATCGCCGACATCACGGCCGACAAGCACATGGAGGGAGTCCGCCTCACCCGCTGGCTGCTCTCCCCCATCCCCACGTTCCTTCTCTGGCGCCGTATGAAGCTCTGGGAGCTCCGCTCCTACGACCAGGTGATCAAGCTGGAACAGGAACGCCTCGTCTACCAGGCCCGCCTCCGCTCCCGCTACGGCCGGGCCTGGCGCCGCAAGGCCCCGGTGGAGGCCCTGATGCCCCTACGTCTGGCCAAGTACGGCGTCCCCCTGGCCGACACGGCTCCCGCGGGGCTGGCGGCAGCGGGCGTGGAGCCCACGCTGATACCCCCACCACCGCAACCGGCCTTGGAGCGGGCCGACGACCCAGCTGCGGGCAGTCGTGCCGCTGGGGCGGCACGGGTGGGCGCAGCGGCACCTCTCAGCGAGCGGCGTCCCCAAGGCGACGGCAACCCAGACGCAGAGCCCCTGGACCACGCCGAGCCCCAGAACCCCTGGCTGCACGCCCGTGACCCCCAGACCATCGAGTACCACGGCGGCTACGACCCCACGTACGACCCGGAAGCCGCCTACGCCCAGTGGTACGACGAACAGCAACAGGCGGACCAGTACCAGCAGCAGTACGAGGAACCCCACCCCCGAACCTCCCGGAGGACACCGGCACGTTCCCATCCCGGTAGGCCCCAACCGCACCCGCGAACTCGGCGAAGGCGGCGGCACCCCCGCTCCCGAACCGACGGAGGAGGACTACTACACGGTCTTCAAGCAGTCGATCAGCGGCAGCGGCTACCCGACCCCGCGCGAGTTCAGCGACAACGTCGAGGCGACGTACGGCGTGCCCGTCGTGGACGCCGATGCCAAGCGCATGGTCCTCCGCTTCCAGAAGCGCCACACCGCGGAACTGGAAGACGAGCACATCGCGTAACCCGCTCCCTTGCGACGACGAGGGGCGCCCGGCGAATCGCCGGGCGCCCCTCGTCGTCGCAGCAGCGGCTCTACTCCCCGAGCAGGACCCGCACCCGCTCCTGCCCCACCGCCAACAGCAGCGTAGGCAGCCGCGGCCCGGTGTCCCGCCCCACCAGCAGGTGGTACAGCAGCGCGAAGAACGACCGCTGAGCGGTCTTGATCTCCGGCGGCAGCTCCTTCGGCGTGGCGTCCGCCGGGAACCCGGCCTGCACCTTGGGCACGCCGTACACGAGGTGCGTCAGCCCGTCCAGCGACCAGTGCTCCTCCAGCCCGTCGAGCAGCAGCCGGATCGACTGCTGGGACGCCTCGTCGAGCGACTTCAGCAGCTCGACGTCCGGTTCGTCCCGCACGATGGTCCGCTGATCGGCCGGCACATGGGTGTTGATCCACGCCTCGGCCTTGTCGTACCGCGGCCGCACCGCGTCGAGCGAGGCCAGCGGCTTCTCCGGGTCGAGCTCGGAGAGAATCCGCAGTGCCTGGTCCTCGTGCCCGGCGGTGATGTCGGCGACGGACGCGAGCGTCCGGTACGGCATCGGCCGGGGCGTCCTCGGCAGCTCACTGGCGGCCGTCCGCACGGCACGCGAGTGTGCGGCGACGTCGGCGGGCAGGGCAGAGCCGTCGGTGACCTTGGCGTCGAGCTTGTCCCACTCGTCGTAGAGCCGCTGGATCTCCTGGTCGAAGGCGATCTTGAAGGACTGGTTGGGCTTGCGCCGGGCGTACAGCCAGCGCAGGAGCTGCGGCTCCATGATCTTCAGCGCGTCGGCCGGGGTGGGCACGCCACCGCGCGACGACGACATCTTCGCCATGCCGCTGATGCCGACGAACGCGTACATGGGCCCGATCGGCTGCTTGCCGCCGAAGATCCCGACGACCTGCCCGCCGACCTGGAAGGACGACCCCGGAGACGAGTGGTCGACACCGCTCGGCTCGAAGATGACCCCTTCGTACGCCCACCGCATCGGCCAGTCGACCTTCCAGACCAGCTTGCCGCGGTTGAACTCGTTCAGCCGGACGGTCTCGGAGAAGCCGCAGACCGTGCAGGCGTACGTCAGCTCGGTGGTGGTGTCGTCGTAGGAGGTGACGGTGGTGAAGTCCTTCTCGCAGTTGCCGCAGTACGGCTTGTACGGGAAGTACCCGGCGGTCCCGGAGCTGCCGTCGTCCTCGGACGCGGCGCCGGACCCCTCCTCGGCCTCCAGCTCGGCCTCGTCGACGGGCTTCTGCGACTTCTTGGCGCCTGCCTTGGGCTTGGTCCGGTACTGGGCCAGCACCGCGTCGATGTCACCCCGGTGCTTCATGGCGTGCAGGATCTGCTCCCGGTACGCCCCGGAGGTGTACTGCGCGGTCTGGCTGATCCCGTCGAACTCCACGCCCAGCTCGGCCAGCGACTCGATCATCGCGGCCTTGAAGTGCTCGGCCCAGTTCGGGTGGGCGGAGCCCTTCGGGGCGGGCACGGAGGTCAGCGGCTTGCCGATGTGCTCGGCCCAGGACTCGTCGATCCCGGCGACACCGGCCGGCACCTTGCGGTACCGGTCGTAGTCGTCCCAGGAGATGAGATGCCGGACCTGGCGTCCCCGGCGTCGGATCTCGTCGGCGACGAGGTGCGGCGTCATGACCTCGCGCAGGTTACCCAGGTGAATGGGCCCGGAGGGCGACAGGCCGGACGCGACGACAACGGGTTTGCCCGGGGCCCGACGCTCCGACTCCTCGATGACCTCATCCGCGAAACGGGAGACCCAGTCGGTGGTCTCGGTGCTCTGCCCCACGATCGGCACGTCCTTCTTTCCTCATCCGCAGCCGGCCCGGTCACACGGCTGACGCCCCCATTCTCCCAGCAACCCGAGCATCCACGAAAACCCCTTTTCACCGCCGTCAGACGCAGCTGCGGCAGCCGCCGTAGCTGCGGACAGCCGCCGTAGCTGCGGACAGCCGCCGTAGCTGCGGGCAGTCGTGCCGCTGGGGCGATGGGGGTCCCCCCGCTCGAGCGAAGCCGAGAGTGGGGGAGGGTGGGCGCAGCGGCACCCCGCAGCGCCGGGCTCCCCCCCGACCCCGCCCAGCCCCCGCACCCCGCACCCCGCACCCGCACCCGCACCCCGCACCCCGCACCCGCACCCCGCACCCCGCACCGGAAAAAACCCTTTGCCCCCCATGGGATACTGGCCGTGTCTATCCATCCCCACGAGGAGAACGGCACCCACTTCATGGCCCCGGTCACGTCCCTCACCGCTTCCGTCCACCAGCACCTCGCCGACGCCCTCGCTTCCGCCCTCCCGGAAGCCGACGGAGTCGACCCGCTGCTGCGACGAAGCGACCGGGCGGACTTCCAGGCCAACGGGATCCTGGCCCTCGCGAAGAAGGCGAAGGCCAACCCGCGCGAGCTGGCGACGCAGGTCGTCGCCCAGGTCACCACCGGCGATGTGATCAAGGACGTCGAGGTCTCGGGCCCCGGCTTCCTCAACATCACGGTCACCGACAAGGCGATCACCGAGAACCTCGCCGCCCGCGCCGCTGACGCCGAGGGCCGCCTGGGTGTGCCGCGCGCGGAGAACCCCGGCACGACGGTCATCGACTACGCCCAGCCGAATGTGGCGAAGGAGATGCACGTCGGCCACCTCCGCTCCGCGGTGATCGGCGACGCGGTCGTCCAGCTCCTTGAGTTCACCGGCGAGAACGTGGTCCGCCGCCACCACATCGGCGACTGGGGCACGCAGTTCGGCATGCTCATCCAGTACCTGGACGAGCACCCGCACGAGCTGGACCACAAGGACGCCCAGGTCACCGGCGAGGAGGCGATGTCGAACCTCGACCGCCTCTACAAGGCCGCGCGGAAGTTCTTCGACTCCGACGAGGAGTTCAAGACCAGGGCCCGCCGCCGTGTCGTCGACCTCCAGGCCGGTGATCCGCACACGCTCGCCATGTGGCAGAAGTTCGTCGACGAGTCGAAGATCTACTTCTTCTCCGTCTTCGAGAAGCTGGACATGGAGATCCGGGACGCGGACATCGTCGGCGAGTCGGGCTACAACGACATGCTGGACGAGACGTGCCGCCTGCTGGAGGAGTCGGGCGTCGCAGTGCGCTCCGAGGGCGCCCTGTGCGTGTTCTTCGACGACATCAAGGGCCCGGACGGCAACCCGGTCCCGCTGATCGTCCGCAAGTCCGACGGCGGCTACGGCTACGCGGCGACCGACCTGTCCGCGATCAGGGACCGCGTCTTCAACCTGAAGGCGAACAGCCTGATCTACGTCGTGGACGCCCGCCAGTCCCTCCACTTCAAGATGGTCTTCGAGACGGCCCGCAGGGCGGGCTGGCTGAACGACGACGTGAAGGCGTACCAGCTGGCCTTCGGTACGGTCCTCGGCAAGGACGGCAAGCCGTTCAAGACGCGTGAGGGCGAGACGGTACGGCTGGTCGATCTCCTCGACGAGGCGATCGACCGCGCCTCGGCCGTCGTACGGGAGAAGGCCCAGGACCTGTCCGAGGGGGAGATCGCCGAGCGCGGCGCCCAGGTGGGCATCGGCGCGGTGAAGTACGCGGACCTGTCGACGTCGGCGAACCGGGACTACAAGTTCGACCTGGACCAGATGGTCTCGCTGAACGGCGACACGTCCGTCTACCTCCAGTACGCGTACGCCCGTATCCAGTCCATCCTCCGCAAGGCCGGCGAGGTACGCCCGGCCGCGCACCCCGAGCTGGACCTGCACGAGGCGGAGCGCGCCCTCGGCCTGCACGTGGACGCGTTCGCGGAGACGGTCGCGGAGGCGGCTACGGAGTACGCCCCGCACAAGATGACGGCGTATCTGTACCAGCTGGCGTCCCTGTACACGACCTTCTACGACAAGTGCCCGGTCCTGAAGGCGGAGACGCCGGCCCAGGTGGAGAACCGCCTGTTCCTGTGCGACGTCACGGCCCGCACCCTCCACCAGGGCATGGCCCTCCTCGGCATCCGCACCCCCGAGCGCCTCTGATCGCGGAGTCCGATTGTCAGTGGCCGGCCCTACAGTCACCGACATGGCGACTCTTCCGAACCCGCTGCCCACGCTGGCGGCCGACCCGAGCGGCCGCTCGCTCGGGCTGCAGCTCCCGCCCGGCATCCTGACCGATGCGACGGACGACGGTCCGTGGCACGAACCGTTGTTGTGGTACGCCGGTCAGGCCGCGGCCCCCGGCGCCTGGTCGGCGTTGGGCATACCGGCCGGGCGGGCGGGGCTTCTGCCGGTGCTCATCGAGGTGGGCGACGCCCAGGGCGGCCCGGAGGACTGGGAGTTGATGCCCGGGGAGATGTCGTATCCCGGGGATCACGACGCCGATGACGTCCTCGCGGGCTTCTGGGAGGAGTACGCGGCGGACGAGTTGGAGGCCCTTGAGAGCGAGGAGGCCGAGGAAGCCGAGGAACGGATCAGGCCCTTCGGCCCGGACTGGCCGGGTCTCGCCCCCATGGCGTCCCTCACCGTCTCCCCGGACACACGCGCCGCCGAGGTCGCCGACTCCCTCAGCGGCGGCTCCCGCGACTGGTTCAAGGAGCCGCGACTGGCCCTCGTCCCGGCCCGCCGCTCCGCAGACATCCCCGCGGTGATCGGCTGGACGGGGCCGCTGAACTACGAGAACGACGTGGCGCGCCTGTGCTCGGTGCTCCGCTCCTGGGAGGACCGCTTCGGCATACGGGTCGTGGCCCTGTCCTTCGACACCCTGGTCGTCTCCGTCGCCGCCCCGCCCACCACCCAGGCCGAGGCCGAGAGGGTCGCCGCCGAGCACTTCGCGTTCTGCCCGGACAACATCACCCAGAACGGCCCCGACGATCTGCGCGCCTACGCGGAGCAGCTCGTCGGCGAGGAGGTGTGGTCCTTCTGGTGGGACTGACCTCACCGGCCGGGCCGCTCCCGCCCGGTCAGTCCTTCCCGCCCCCGCCGGACAGCTTGCGCACACGCCGCCGCACGGCCGGGCCCAACCGGACCATCACGCGCTTCTCGATGCCGCCGACCCGGCGCTCCAAGGCGCCGAGCTGCTTGCGCGTGGCGGCCAGCTCCGCGCGGGCGGCGTCGAGCAGGCGCGCGGTCTCGGCCTGCCGCTTCTCGGCGGCGGCCACCCGGCCGCGCAGCTCCTTGTTCTCCTTGACCCGCGTGTCGATCCGGGCGTTGGCCGTCGCGAGCCGCTCGCGCAGCCGGGCGATGCGGTAGCGCATGTGGCCGTCGTCGGAACCGTCCCACACCGGCATCGACGCGGGCAGGTCGAGCGCGGCGAGGCGGGCGTCGAAGGCAGCGCCGCCGTCGCCGTGGGTGTAGGTGTTCTGCAGGCCGTTGCGGTCGAGGAAGGCGACGATCCGGTCGAAGCGCTCGCGGTGGCCCTTGAGCATGGCGGAGTAGTCGGCGCTCTCGTACAGCTCGCGGGGGTCGGTCTCCGCGGGCAGACCGGCCAGTTGGCGGTGCGGGATGTCGAAGTACCGGCACAGTTCGAGGGTGCGCGAGTCGTGGGTGAGGACGACGCTCGGCGTGCCGGCCAGCAGGGCGGCGATGTTGCCGTGGATGCGGGTGCCGAAGGCGAAGTCGTAGCCGCGCAGCTCGTCGATCCAGGTCGCCGGGTCCAGCGGCATGCGCACCTTGTTCTCGCGCAGCAGGTCATGGGTGAGCTGGAGCGGGAAGGGGTCCTCGACGCCGGTCTCAGGAGTGAGGTCACCCCACAGCAGCAGTTCGGCGTCGGCGAGGTTCTGCGCGTAGTAGGTCAGCTGGGGGTGGCGCTGCTGCGCGTGCCGGGCCAGGCCTGTTATGTCGCCGACGGGTATCGCGTCCGGCGACAGGTTCAGGGCGATGCGCGAGTCGGCGGTCAGCTCGGCGGCGCGGAGCTCGGGGAAGGTGCCGCCGTTCAGGAACATCGACGGGCAGCCGATGATGTCGACGCGGTCGGCGGGGACGCCGAGGTCGGTGAGGTAGCGGGCGGTCAGCTCGCCGCGGACGCCGATGGACGCGGACCGCTCCAGGACGGCGGACGTGAAGCGCTTGACGGAGTCCGCGAGCGGGCTCAGCCGGTCGGTGGCGTAGTCGTCGGTGGTCTGGGCGCCCACGCCGAAGACCACCACCGGGATGGTGAGCTGCTCGATCAGCGTGGACAGCCGGTCCAGCGAGGCCTGGAAACTGGGGCGGAAGGCATTGGCGAGCGGAACGACGAAGACGTCGTACTGCTCGTTGATCTCGGCTGCCCGGCGCGCGGACGGGTCGGTGCGGATGCCGTTGGAGGTGACCTCCGTGTCCGGCGCCGACAGCATCTTGTGCGCGGAGTCACTGAAGAGCAGATTGCCAGTGTTTGTCCCGATGAGGTCCTGGTGGATGAACTCGGTCGGGGTGGCGACGCGGAAGGGACTTTTACCGGACCGGATCAGTATGCGCTTCACGACACTCCTCATGCTGCTGTGGGCGGAGACCTTGCGGACCGTCCACGGCCGCACGCGAAAGCAGACCCTACAGCCAGGTAAAAACGGAGTGAAGGCAAGGTGCCCGAATCGTCATGAAGCCGTGCCCAAACCCAGCCCCAGCCTCCGCAGCCCCTCCCGATCTCCTCCGGCGTCCTGCCCACCGGCTCCCAGCAGGCCCTGTCCGGAACTACCTCAGCTTCCGGGCCACTTCGGTGGCCCAGTAGGTGAGGATGTTCTGCGCCCCGGCCCGCTTGATCCCGGTCAGCGTCTCCAGGATCGCCCGGTCCCGGTCGATCCAGCCCTTCTCCGCGGCGGCCTCGATCATCGAGTACTCGCCGGAGATCTGGTAGGCGGCCACGGGCACGTCCGCGGAGTCCGCGACCCGCGCCAGGATGTCGAGGTAGGGTCCGGCGGGCTTCACCATCACCATGTCGGCCCCCTCCTCCAGGTCGAGGGCCAGCTCCCGCATCGACTCCCGTACGTTGGCGGGGTCCTGCTGGTACGTCTTGCGGTCGCCCTTGAGGGAGGACGCGACGGCCTCGCGGAAGGGCCCGTAGAAGGCGGACGAGTACTTGGCGGTGTAGGCGAGGATGGCCACGTCCTCGCGCCCGATCTGGTCGAGCGCGTCACGGATGACGCCGACCTGCCCGTCCATCATCCCGCTCGGCCCGACGACATGCGCGCCCGCGTCGGCCTGCACCTGGGCCATCTCGGCGTACCGCTCCAGGGTGGCGTCGTTGTCGACCCGCCCCTGCTCGTCGAGCACTCCGCAGTGGCCGTGGTCGATCGTCTCGTCCAGGCACAGGTCGGACATGACGAGCAGATCGTCGCCGACTTCGGCCCGCACATCACGGATCGCGACCTGGAGGATCCCGTCCGGGTCGGTCCCCGGCGTCCCGATCGCGTCCTTCTTCGACTCCTCCGGCACCCCGAACAGCATGATCCCGGAGACCCCGGCCTCCACCGCCTCCGCGGCCGCCTTCTTCAGGCTGTCCCGGGTGTGCTGCACGACCCCGGGCATCGCCGCGATCGGCACCGGCTCGCTCACGCCCTCCCGCACGAACGCGGGCAGGATGAAGTCGGCCGGATGCAGCCGGGTCTCGGCAACCATGCGCCGCATGACGGGAGTGGTACGCAGTCGGCGGGGACGCGTACCGGGAAAGGATCCGTACTTCGTCATACGCCTACGCTACGCCCGACCGAACCCCACCTTTGCCGACGAGGCGTCGGGGCTCACGCCCCCGCAGTTGCCGCAGCTGCGGGCAAGTCGTGCCTCCCCCAGTGCCTTAAGGGCCTGGGGGGACCCCCAGGGCGGCACGGGTGGGCGATGGGGCCCCCGCTCGAGCGAAGCCGAGAGTGGGGGAGGCACCCCGCCAGCGCGGCGAGCTACACCCACCCCCGGCCGACTACGTCGTCCGACGCCGCCGAGCCCCCGGCCGCCGCTCACTCGGCCGCGTCACCGGATCCCCCGCCTCCAACGCGGCAGCGCGCCGCTTCATCCCGAAGTCGGCCAGGGCCTCCGCCAGCTTGTGCACGGACGGCTCGGGAGCCATCACATCCACCCGCAGCCCATGCTCCTCGGCGGTCTTCGCGGTGGCCGGCCCGATACAGGCGATCACGGTCACGTTGTGCGGCTTCCCGGCAATCCCGACCAGGTTCCGCACGGTGGACGACGACGTGAACAGCACGGCATCGAACCCACCCCCCTTGATCGCCTCCCGCGTCTCGGCCGGCGGCGGCGACGCGCGCACGGTCCGGTAGGCGGTGACGTCGTCGACCTCCCACCCGAGCTCGATCAGCCCGGCGACCAGCGTCTCCGTGGCGATGTCGGCCCGCGGCAGGAACACCCGGTCGATCGGGTCGAACACGGGGTCGTACGGCGGCCAGTCCTCCAGCAGCCCGGCGGCCGACTGCTCCCCCGAGGGCACCAGATCCGGCTTCACGCCGAAGGCGATGAGTGCCTTCGCCGTCTGCTCCCCCACCGCGGCGACCTTGATCCCCGCGAAGGCCCGGGCGTCGAGCCCGTACTCCTCGAACTTCTCCCGCACGGCCTTGACGGCATTGACCGAAGTGAAGGCGATCCACTCGTAACGGCCCGTCACCAGGCCCTTGACCGCGCGCTCCATCTGCTGCGGAGTCCGCGGCGGCTCGACGGCGATCGTCGGAACCTCGTGCGGCACGGCCCCGTAGGACCGCAGTTGGTCGGAAAGCGAAGCCGCCTGCTCCTTGGTCCGCGGCACGAGCACCTTCCAGCCGAACAGCGGCTTGGACTCGAACCACGACAACTGCTCCCGCTGAGCGGCGGCGGAACGCTCACCGACCACGGCTATCACCGGGCGCCCGCCCTCCGGCGACGGCAGCACCTTCGCCTGCTTCAGCGTCTGCGCGATGGTGCCCAGGGTGGCGATCCAGGTCCGCTGCCGGGTCGTCGTACCGGCGACGGTCACCGTCAGCGGTGTATCGGGCTTGCGTCCGGCCGACACCAGCTCCCCGGCGGCAGCGGCGACGGAGTCCAGGGTCGTCGACACGACCACCGTCCCGTCCGACGCCCCTACCTCCGTCCAGCACCGGTCCGACGCCGTCCGCGCATCCACGAAGCGGACGTCCGCGCCCTGCGCGTCCCGCAGCGGCACACCCGCGTACGCGGGCACACCGACCGCCGCCGCAACACCGGGGACGACCTCGAAGGGAACACCGGCCGCGGCGCAGGCGAGCATTTCCTCAGCGGCGTACGTATCAAGTCCCGGATCCCCGGACACCGCACGGACGACCCGCCTGCCGCCCCGCGCGGCCTCCATGACAAGATGTGCGGCATCCCGCACTGCGGGGACCCCAGCGGTTGTTGACGTGCCGTCAACAACCGTCAGCTGAGGCGTGCCCGTGCCCGGAACGGGGTCCGAAGAAGGACCCGGCTCCGTGTTCACGACGGCGACGCCAGGCCTGGCGTGCGTGCGTACGACGTCGAGCACCTCGTGCTCGGCGACGAGTACGTCCGCGTTCGCCAGCGCCTCGACGGCGCGCAGAGTCAGCAGTCCCGGATCTCCGGGTCCGGCACCGAGGAAGGTGACGTGCCCGTGTTCCGGACCGGCGGCGGGAAGGGTGGTGGGGCTCAATGTGCTCGCTCCCCCATCAGACCGGCCGCGCCCTGGGCAAGCATCTCGGCGGCGAGTTCGCGGCCGAGTGCCACTGCCCGGTCGTGCGTCTGGGGCACGGGACCGGTGGTGGACAGCTGCACCATCCGGGTGCCGTCGGTCGTGCCGACGACGCCCCGCAGGCGCATTTCCTTGACAATCTGCCCGTCGGCCTGGGGGTCCCCCCGCTCGAGCGGAGCCGAGAGGGGGGGAAGGTCGGCCAAGGCGCCCACGGGGGCGCTGCAACCGGCCTCCAGGGCGGCGAGCAGTGACCGTTCGGCGGTCACGGCGGCCCGGGTGAACGGGTCGTCGAGCTCACCGAGGGCGGCGATCAGGTCCGCGTTGTCCGCGGCGCATTCGATCGCCAGGGCCCCCTGGCCGGGGGCGGGCAGAACCGTGTCGACCGACAGGAAGTCGGTCACGTCGTCGATCCGGCCGATCCGGTGCAGTCCGGCGGCGGCCAGGACGACGGCATCGAGCTCGCCGTCCCGCACATACCGAATGCGTGTGTCGACGTTGCCGCGGATCGGCACCGTCTCGATGTCCAGCCCGTGGCTGCGCGCGTACGCGTTCAGCTGCGCCATCCGGCGCGGCGAACCCGTACCGATGCGCGCCCCGCGCGGCAGGTCCGTGAACTTCAGCGCGTCCCGGGCGACGATCACGTCCCGCGGGTCCTCGCGCTCGGGTACGGCGGCCAGCGCCAGCTCCGCGGGCTGCGTGGTCGGCAGGTCCTTCAGCGAGTGCACCGCGAAGTCGACCTCGCCCCTGAGCAGCGCGTCGCGCAGCGCGGTCACGAACACGCCCGTGCCGCCGATCTGCGCGAGGTGCTCGCGGGAGACATCGCCGTACGTGGTGATCTCGACGAGCTCGACGGGCCTTCCGGTCACCTGGCTCACGGCGTCCGCCACGAGCCCGGACTGGGCCATGGCGAGCTTGCTGCGCCTGGTTCCGAGCCTCAGTGCCTTGTCACTCATTGCGGCCCTCGGTTCTTCTCGGTGCTGTCCTCGGCGCGGGAGACGGAGGCCACCGTCTCGGGGTCGAGGTCGAACAGGGTGCGCAATGCGTCCGCGTACCCGGCGCCGCCGGGCTCGGCGGCGAGCTGCTTGACCCGTACGGTCGGCGCGTGCAGCAGCTTGTCCACGACGCGGTGCACCGCCTGCCGGATCTCGCTGCGCTGCTTGTCGTCCAGGCCGGGCAGCCGCCCGTCGAGCCGGGCGATCTCACCGGCGACGACGTCGGCGGCCATCGTCCGCAGGGCGACCACGGTGGGCGTGATGTGCGCGGCCCGCAGCGCCGCCCCGAAGGCGGCGACCTCGTCGGAGACGATACGCCGGACCTGGTCGACGTCGGCCGCCATCGGAGCGTCCGCCGAGGCCTCGGCCAGCGACTCGATGTCCACCAGCCGCACCCCGGCCAGCCGGTGCGCGGCGGCGTCGATGTCACGCGGCATGGCGAGGTCGAGCAGGAAGAGCACCGGCTCGGGCCGCGGGACCTCGGCGACCGGCTCGGGCTTGCGGAGCTCGGGGACACGGCCGGCGGTGGCCGCGGTCGCGGCGAGTGCGCTGATCAGCTCGGGGTCGGCCTCGGGCGTACGACGCGCAGCCTCACGCCGGTCGACGGCGCTGCCCGCGGCCCAGGCGGCGTGCTGCTCCAGGGTCGCCGCGTCCATGCCGGCCACGGCGGCCTCGCCCATCACGGAGAAGCCCGGAGCCGTCAGATCCAGCGGACAGTCCTCGTCGGCGCCGACTCCGGCGGGTGGCAGCGGCGTCTTCCGTGCGTCGGCCCTCGTCGGCGTACGACGCTCCTCGTGGCCCTCCTCGACGGCGACCGCGTGGCCCGTACGGCCCTCGACCGCGGCGGCGACCGCCTCGGCGTCGAGGACCAGCCCGGTGGCGCCGGTGCAGGAGACGGCGATGTCGGCACGTGTCAGCTCGGCCCGTACCGACTCCATCGGTACCGCCCGGGCCGGCACGTCCGTGTCGTCGGCCTCGTTGAGGATCTGCGCGAGACGCTCGGCACGTTCATGGGTGCGGTTGGCGATGACGACCTCGGCGACCCCGGCACGCGCGAGCGTCGCGGCGGCCAGCGAGGACATCGAACCGGCGCCGATCACCAGGGCCCGCTTGCCGTGGGCCCACTTCTCGACGGCACCGCCGGAGGCCAGCTGCTCCAGGCCGAACGTGACCAGGGACTGGCCGGCGCGGTCGATACCGGTCTCGGAGTGGGCGCGCTTGCCGACCCGCAGCGCCTGCTGGAACAGGTCGTTGAGCAGCCGCCCGGCGGTGTGCAGCTCCTGCGCCCGGGCGAGCGAATCCTTTATCTGGCCGAGGATCTGTCCCTCGCCGACGACCATCGAGTCCAGCCCGCAGGCCACCGTGAACAGGTGGTGGACGGCCCGGTCCTCGTAGTGCACGTACAGGTAGGGCGTGAGCTCGTCCAGACCGACGCCGCTGTGCTGGGCGAGCAGCGTGGACAGCTCGGCGACACCGGCGTGGAACTTGTCCACGTCGGCATACAGCTCGATGCGGTTGCAGGTGGCGAGGACCGCGGCCTCGGCAGCGGGCTCGGCGGCGACCGTGTCCTGGGCCAGCTTGATCTGGCCGTCCGCGGTCAGTGCCGCCCGCTCCAGGACGCTGACCGGAGCGCTGCGGTGACTCAGCCCGACGACGAGAAGACTCATGCCGGCATCACGGCGGGTACGTCCCCGTCGGGCCCCTTGTCGGCGGACTGCTTGCGCGTGGCGGCGACCGGCCTGGGGCCGTCGGTCAGCGCGGCCTCTTCGCCCGCCTTGCGCTGCTCGTGGAAGGCGAGGATCTGCAGCTCGATGGAGAGGTCGACCTTGCGCACGTCGACGCCGTCCGGCACCGACAGCACGGTCGGCGCGAAGTTCAGGATGGAGGTGACCCCGGCGGCCACCAGTCGCTCGCAGACCTGCTGGGCGACGCCCGGCGGGGTGGTGATGACCCCGATGGAGACGCCGTTCTCCGAGATGATCCGCTCCATGTCGTCGCTGTGCTGGACGGTGATCCCGGCGACCTGCTTTCCGGCCATCTCGGGATCGGCGTCGATCAGCGCGGCGACCCGGAAGCCACGGGAGGCGAAGCCGCCGTAGTTGGCGAGCGCGGCGCCGAGGTTACCGATGCCGACGATCACTACCGGCCAGTCCTGGGTCAGGCCTAGTTCGCGGGAGATCTGGTACACGAGATACTCGACGTCGTATCCCACGCCACGTGTCCCGTAGGAGCCCAGGTACGAGAAGTCCTTGCGCAGCTTCGCGGAGTTGACCCCCGCCGCGGCCGCGAGTTCCTCGGAGGAGACCGTGGGTACCGAGCGCTCGGAGAGCGCGGTGAGGGCGCGGAGGTACAGCGGAAGCCGGGCGACGGTGGCCTCGGGAATTCCTCGGCTACGGGTCGCCGGTCGGTGAGTTCGGCCAGTTGCCACGGTGCTCCTGCGGGTAGAGCGGGGCTGCAGGCGGTCATACGTTCCCTGACCGCCCCGTCGAAAGCAGGCTATGTCTTTGTGAACGCGTGCACAAAGATAGTGTCCGATTTGCCCGGCCAACGTGACCGGGGTCACGCGCAGATATGCGGAGGCCAAAACCGAACACTCTCCTCAACGATTCCCGCCCCCGAGACCAAGACGCCGTCGATCCTAAGTGACGTTCCGGCCGTTTTGGACTACTCGGTCAGTGCCTTGCGCAGCCGGTCCTCGTTCACACGCCAGAACGTGTGCTGCCGGCCATCCACCAGGACGACCGGAATCTGCTCCCAGTACTTGTCATGGAGTTCCTGGTCCTCGGTGATGTCCTTCTGCTCCCACGACACGCCGAGGTCACCGCAGACTTTCTCGATCACGACCTGTGCGTCGTCACACAGATGACAACCGGGTTTACGGACGAGGGTGACGAGCCGGTCCTGGGGAGCCGTGGCGGCCTTCCGCCGAAAGATGGGACTCATGTCGGCCATTCTCGCCCCGCGGCGGCCGCTTGCTTAACGGCACGGTCGCGGAGAGTTCACAGCGTTCCAACCTGCCGACTCCGGAACTGCCGAACAGAATGGCTATGCTCACGCCATGGCCGCTCTCGGATGGCTCACTCCCCGTAGGCGCTCCGCCACGGCGCGGAGCGTGTTGGCAGGCGAGGCGTCGGCGGAGGCCGCGCGCAAGTCCACGCAGGTCACCCCCGCCGAGGAGCCGGAGTTTCCGGTACGCGGGGACGACAAGGCCGCCGCGTTCTTCGACCTGGACAACACCGTGATGCAGGGCGCCGCGCTGTTCCACTACGGCCGCGGCCTGTACAAGCGGAAGTTCTTCGAGACCCGCGACCTCGCCAAGTTCGCCTGGCAGCAGGCATGGTTCCGGCTGGCCGGATTCGAGGACCCGGACCACATGCAGGACGTCCGCGAGTCCGCCCTCTCCATCGTGAAGGGCCACCGGGTCGCCGAGCTGCAGTCCATCGGCGAGGAGATCTACGACGAGTACATGGCCGAGCGCATCTGGCCGGGTACGCGCGCACTGGCCCAGGCGCACCTGGACGCCGGCCAGCGGGTGTGGCTGGTCACGGCGGCCCCGGTGGAGATCGCACAGGTGATCGCCCGCCGCCTCGGCCTCACGGGCGCGCTGGGCACGGTGGCGGAGTCGGTGGACGGCGTGTACACCGGCAAGCTCGTCGGCGAACCCCTGCACGGCCCGGCCAAGGCGGAGGCCGTCCGCGCCCTCGCCGCCGCGGAGGGCCTGGACCTCTCCCGCTGCGCCGCGTACAGCGACTCCCACAACGACATCCCCATGCTGTCCCTGGTCGGCCACCCCTACGCGATCAACCCCGACAGCAAGCTCCGCAAACACGCCCGGGAAAAGGACTGGCGCCTGCGCGACTACCGCACGGGCCGCAAGGCAGCCAAGGTCGGCATCCCGGCAGCAGCAGGCGTGGGCGCCGTAGCAGGCGGCACAGCAGCAGCCATCGCCCTCCACCGCCGCCGCCGCTGAGCGCTCCGCGGGAAGTGTGGTACGCCACCTGCGGGTGCGTCGTGGCTGATCGCGCCCACGCGGCGGAGCCGCAAGTCGATACAGCCCCGCGCCCCTGGCCCGCTCAGCCCTCCGGCTACGTAGCTGCGGGCACCCGTGCCTCCCCCAGTGCCTTAAGGGCCTGGGAGGTGCCCCCAGGGCGGCACGGGTGGGCGATGGGGGTCCCCCCGCTCGAGCGAAGCCGAGAGTGGGGAGGCACCCCGTGGCGCCGGGCTGCGCGACCACCCCCGCCCAGCCCCGACGCCGGCGCACCCGGAAACCCTCGCCCGCTCACCACCGCAACGCCCGGGCACACCCGAAACACCGGCCAATCCAATCCCCGTACCCACCCAACCCCCCAACCAGTCCCCCACCCGCACCCGACCACAACACGCCCCTTACCCACCCCAAACCCGAACCCTTCCGATCAACAACCATTCATTCTGTGGCACTTGACCGAGCGTCATTCGGTTACAGAAGCGACGTAATCGATGATTTGAGCAACTGGGCGTAGCAGCGCCTGCACGAAGCGTTATTCTCCTCAGACGCAAACCGGTACCCCTCCGTCGCCACGACGGGTGAAAGGTCCCGCACTGCACGTGATGGAAGCTCTGCCTCTGGGAGTCCCGTGTACCCACACGTCGGGGTTGACGCCTCGGGCCTGGCTACGCTGCGCGCAAGGGTCCAAGACCTGTTGCGCGGCTTCGTCCCCACCGCGTACGCCGTCCCCGCATTCGCCACCGCCGCGCCGCTGGGCCCGTGCTACGCACTGGCCGACGGCAGCGCCGCGGTCGGCAGACGAGGCCGCCCGGCCGGCGCGGCCACCGCACGCCGCCCGGCCGCCGACAGCGACAGCGCCCGGATGATGGACCTCGTGGAGCGCGCCCAGGCCGGCGAGGCCGACGCCTTCGGACGCCTCTACGACCAGTACAGCGACACCGTTTACCGCTACATCTACTACCGCGTGGGGGGCAAGGCGACCGCCGAGGACCTCACGAGCGAGACCTTTCTGCGCGCTCTGCGCAGGATCGGCACCTTCACCTGGCAGGGCCGCGACTTCGGCGCCTGGCTCGTCACCATCGCCCGCAACCTCGTCGCCGACCACTTCAAGTCGAGCCGCTTCCGCCTCGAGGTGACCACCGGCGAGATGCTCGACGCCAACGAGGTCGAACGCTCCCCCGAGGACTCCGTCCTGGAGTCCCTCTCCAACGCCGCACTCCTCGACGCCGTGCGCCGGCTCAATCCCCAGCAGCAGGAGTGCGTGACGCTCCGCTTCCTCCAGGGCCTCTCCGTCGCCGAGACCGCCCACGTGATGGGCAAGAACGAGGGCGCCATCAAGACCCTCCAGTACCGCGCCGTACGTACCCTCGCCCGGCTCCTGCCGGACGACGCACGCTGACAGCCGTGCACGCGGCCACGACAAACGGCCTCCCGCACGCACCGAATCCATACGCCCTGCAATCCCAACTCACCAACGGGGAAGCTCCGTTGAGTTCACGGTCCACTCATCCGCCGTCCGTAACCGAAGTGCCGCGCCACTCGTTGTGCGGGATGCAGGCTCCCTGTGGTCACTCCCTGGCCGACTCCGATCCCTCGTTCGTGTGGTTGCGGTCAGGGCGTGCAACCCTCAGGACCCCCTGGGGAGTCGACCGTCATGACGAGAGGAGGTGCCGCCAGTGATCGCGAACGTATCGGCACACCGGCGGGCGAACGCCTTCGCCCAGGCCCTGGAGGAGCAGTCCGAGCGGGGCACTGTGGCCGAGCAGTCCGAGGAAGCCGAACCGGCCCCGGCTGCTGCGGAACGGACCGAGCAAGGCCGCCTGTTGGCCCTCGCGGCCAGTCTCGGCGAGCTGCCCAAGCCGGAACTGGACCCCGAGGTCAAGGCCGTCCAGCGAGCGCAGCTCGTGGCCCAGTTCGAGGCCATGCTGCAGGAGGGCGGCGAGGCGACCGACCCCGCGCTGCCCGGGCAGCGCTCCCGGGGCCGCGGCGCACACCGGGCAGCCCCGCTCGGGAAGTTTCGGCCCCGTACGCGACTGGCCAAAGGCCTCACCGCGGGCGGACTCAGCGTCGGTGTCGCCGCGGGCGCCTTCGGCGGAGTCGCCGCCGCCAGCGGTGACGCCCTGCCCGGCGACTCGCTGTACGGCCTCAAGCGCGGCATCGAGGACTTCAAACTCGGCCTCACCAACGGCGACGACGAGCGCGGACAGGCGTACCTCGACCAGGCCTCCACCCGCCTGAACGAAGCCCGCCGCCTGATGGAGCGCGACCGCAGCGGCCCCCTCGACCACGAGTCCCTGGGCGAGGTCCGCCGCGCCCTGTCCGGCATGCGGCACGACGCCTCCGAGGGCCACCAACTGCTGAGCGCGGCCTACCAGCGCGACCCCGACTCGCTGGGGCCCATCCAGGCCCTCTCCGCCTTCTCCCGCTCGAACCGCGACACCTGGGGCGCCCTGCGCGACCGGCTGCCCGTCCAACTCGGGGACGTCAGCGAACAGGTGTCGTCGGTGTTCGACGCCATAGAGCAGGAGGTCGCCCCGCTGCAGTCCCTGCTTCCGCAGTCCCCGGCTCAGGACGGCGGCGAGGACGGTGGTCGGCGCGGCTCCGGGACCGCGCAGTCCCCGGGTTCGACCGAATCCGGACGGTCCACAACGCCCAGCACCGGCAGCGGCTCCTCCGACGCCGGGCGCACCGGCACCGGCGGCCCGAGCCGGTCCACCGACTCCGACAGCGAGGACGACGGCCTGCTCGGCGGCAACACCGGCGGCCTGCTCGATCCGCCGAAGGGCACCGGCAGCGCCTCCCCGTCCCCGACCAAGCCACCGACCACCGAGCCCGACGTCACCCTCCCACCGCTGCTCCCGGGCCTGCTGCCCGGCCTGGGCATCGAAGGCGAGGACGCCGAGTAGGTGGCCGTACGACGATGGGGGCGCCCCTCCTGGGAGGGGCGCCCCCATCGTCGTACGGCCACCTCGGTCAGAAGAAGACCGACCGGCGCTGCACCAGCAACTTGTACAGCGTGTGCTGGATCTGCTCCCTGACCTGATCGGTCAGATTGAACATCAGCATCGGATCCTCGGCCGCCTCCGGCGGATAACCACCCGTCGGAATCGGCTCACCGAACTGAATCGTCCACTTCGTCGGAAGCGGAACCGCACCCAACGGACCCAGCCACGGAAACGTCGGCGTCAGCGGGAAGTACGGGAAACCCAGCAGGCGAGCCACGGTCTTCGCGTTGCCCAGCATCGGGTAGATCTCCTCGGCCCCGACGATCGAGCACGGGATGATCGGCGCGCCCCGCCGGAGGGCCGTGGAGACGAAACCGCCACGGCCGAAGCGCTGGAGCTTGTACCGCTCGCTGAACGGCTTGCCGATGCCCTTGAAGCCCTCCGGCATCACCCCGACCAGCTCGCCCTGCCCGAGGAGACGTTCGGCGTCCTCGGCGCAGGCGAGGGTGTGGCCGAGCTTGCGGGCGAGTTCGTTGACGACCGGCAGGACGAACACCAGGTCCGCGGCGAGGAGGCGCAGGTGCCGGCCCGCCGGGTGGTGGTCGTGGACGGCGACCTGCATCATCAAGCCGTCCAGCGGCAGCGTGCCGGAGTGGTTCGCGACGATCAGAGCGCCGCCCTCGGCGGGGATGTTCTCGATGCCCTTCACCTCGACCCGGAAGTACTTCTCGTACACCGGGCGCAGCAGGGACATCAGGACGTTGTCGGTGAGTTCGGCGTCGTAGCCGAAGTCGTCGACCTCGT
Organism: Streptomyces sp. F001; assembly: GCF_004187715.1. Taxonomy (GTDB): domain Bacteria; phylum Actinomycetota; class Actinomycetes; order Streptomycetales; family Streptomycetaceae; genus Streptomyces; species Streptomyces flavusporus. The sequence goes on from NZ_QZWF01000004.1 coordinate 417,341, forward strand.
AGTCGCCGGTGAGGCGGCGACGCAGGAAGGCCAGGCCGCCCGCGATGCGCCGCTCCAGACCGTCCTCGGCGGACGGCTGCTGCTGCTGCGACTCCTGCGCGGCTTGGTGGGGCTGGTCCGGGCGTTCCTGTTGTTGCAGCTGTTCCCGCTGTTTCTCACGAGGCACAGATCCATCATCCTGCGCACGTGCCCGACTGGGCAGAGCCTGCACCTCACCGACCTCATGGCCCTCACCGACCCCGCCGCCCCGCCGGCTCCCCGCACTCCGGCGCCGCGACGGCCGCTGCACGGCGCTCCCGCGGGACCGGTCGTCGTCGAACGGAATGACCTTGGCGTCCGCCATCGTTGCTGCGCTCCTCAGTTGGCGCTCTGCGTCGGGGGGTGGCCGCCGCCCGCGAGGGGCAGCGCGGCGATCCGGTCGACGGCCCCCGCAAGGGCCTCCGGCGGCAGGAGTCCGGGTCCGCGGCTGCGCGCGAAGTCCGCGAACGTTTCTGCAGTGGTGTGCTTCGGTCGGAAACCGAGCGTCTCGCGCATCTGGGTCGTGTCCACCACCCGGCCGTGGGTCAGCAACCGGATCTGCTCCGGTGAGAAGTCCGTCATTCCCAGCGTACGCACCAGGGTGCCCGCCCAGGTGACCGCGGGCAGCAGCAAGGGCACCGTGGGGCGGCCGAGCCGCCTGGAGCACTGGGAGAGCAGCAGGACGCCGTCGCCGGCGATGTTGAAGGTGCCGCTGTTCAGGGTGCCCCGCCGAGGCTCGTGCGAGGCGATCCGCAGCACCTCGATCACATCGTCCTCGTGCACGAACTGCAGCCGCGGGTCGTAGCCGAACACCGTCGGCATCACCGGCAGCGAGAAGTACGAGGCGAGCGGCGAGTCGGCGCTCGGCCCGAGGATGTTGGCGAACCGCAGCACGCACACCGCCACGTCGGGCCGGCGGCGCGCGAAGCCGCGTACGTACCCCTCGACCTCCACCGTGTCCTTGGCGAAGCCGCCGCTGGGCAGGGACTTGGGCGGGGTCGTCTCGGTGAACACGGCCGGGTCGCGGGGTGCCGAACCGTAGACATTGGTGCTGGACTTCACCACCAGCCGTTTGACGGTGGGGGACTTCTGGCAGGCGCCCAGCAACTGCATCGTCCCGATGACGTTGGTCTCCTTGACCGTGGCCCGGCTGCCGCTGCCCAGCGCGGTGGCCGTGACATCCATGTGGACGACCGTGTCGGCGGCCGTCTCGGCCAGCACGCGCGCGATGGTGGGCTGCCGGATGTCCGCCCGGATGAAGTCGGCGCCACCCAGATGGTGCTCGGGCGGTACCGCGTCCACGGCGACGACCCGGTCCACTTCCGGGTCACGCTGGATCCGTCGTACGAACCGGCCCCCCAGCTGACGGGCCACTCCGGTCACGAGCACGACCTTGCCCAAGATCAGCGCCTTCCTTCCAGCCCTCGTCCCTGCCGGGTTCCCCGTGTGCTCGCCAACTTAGCGGGTTGATGTTGCGCTGTGATGACTGCCCGAAGCAACAAGTGACGAGAACCCCCAGTCGTACGACCAGGGCCGGTCACCTGTGATCGGGCGGACGTATGCGGTCTGTCCGTCCGGGGATATGCGTGTGGCCCCCCACCGGGTGTGGTGGGGGGCCACAGACACGCTTTCGCGGCGTTGCAGTGCGCCGTACTACTTCTTGTTACGACGCTGAACGCGCGTGCGCTTGAGCAGCTTGCGGTGCTTCTTCTTGGCCATCCGCTTGCGCCGCTTCTTGATAACAGAGCCCACGACTACCCTCGCTCACTTCTCATCACTCGGTGTTTGGGCGCCATGGGCCCACACGACCTACGAGGGGCTAGCCTACCCGCCCGAGCGCTGAGGTCGTAATCGAGGCTCCGGGGAGATCGAAAGTGCCCTGTGCTCGATCCCCCCGGATCGCCGTCAGGCGGTTTCCACCCCCACGTAGCTCTCGCGGAGGTACTCGTGTACCGCTTGCTCCGGGACTCGGAATGACCTCCCCACCCGGATCGCGGGCAGATGACCGCTGTGCACCAACCGGTACACGGTCATCTTCGACACTCGCATCACCGAGGCGACCTCCGCCACGGTAAGGAACTGAACCTCGTTCAGAGGCCTCTCGCCAGCTGCAGCCATGACACACCTGAACCTTCCGCACTCGACGGCCACCGGCTTCCCCTTCCGGTGACTCTTCGTCGTTGCGTGCTCACTCCCCAATGTAGGGGCGGGTGATGCGAGTGGGGAAGAGGTGCACCCATCGGCGGACTACTGTGACAGACACGCCCGATTGAGTACGTAGCGGGTAAGCGGTCGGTAGTAATCAGACCGCACAGCGTCATCAAGTGGAACGACGACGGACACGCGCCCCTCAGCCTCTCCGACGAAGAGGGCGGGGTCGTCCGTATCGGCCAGCCCAATGGCCTCGAACCCCAGCTGACCTGCTCCGCAGACCCAGCCGTGGTCCCCGATCACCAGCTCCGGCAGCGGCCCGCCGACCTCGGCAATCGCAGCCAGCGCGGTCCGAACCGGGAGCGGCGAATGGGTGTGTGCGCCGGTCGCACAACCGGGGACCGAAGCGCCGGGTTCCCGCACCAACGCGACACCCTGTACGTAATCAAGGTTGTACGTGCGTAGTCCGAACCGGGTCGTTATGTCGACACAGCGACCCTTCGCCGGTGTGAGTACGGCACATCCGGCCGCCGACAGCGCGTCCGCCAAGGCGGCGTAGAAGCCAAGTAAACGGTGCGGATGCCCGGTACCGAGCAGCACCGGAGCCCCACGCCGGGCAACCAGGGCGAGCCGCTCCGCGAACGCCTCGAGCGCGGCCAGCGTCCGCTCCGGATCGATCACGTCCTGACCGGAGACATGTCGAGGATCGGCCGAGACCCCACACTTGTCCGCCATCAACCCGATCAAGTCCCGCTGCCCCCATGACCATTCGGGGTCGATCCCGATCAGCACCCGTGGATCCCGAGCAGCGAACAACCGATAACTACGAAGGCTCTCCTCCCGCGAGGTCGCCACAACCCCGGCAAGCCGGGCAGCCAGAAGATGCGCACGGAGAGCTCCGACGGTCACCATGGGGGGATCGTGACGGATGGACCCCGACGACCACCGCGAAAACAGCGAAAACAGCGCACAGTTGGCGTAACAAGACCTCGTCAAGCCGCGGGCAGTCGTCAGCGCGGCTGCGCGCCCCACCCCCCGAGCCCACGCCGACACCCCGCCAACGCCGGGCTGCGCACCCACCCCGCCCAGCCCCACACCACCCAGCCGACGAACCCCTACGCCAACAACCCCCGCAACGGAAACACCGCCCGCCGCGCAGCCAGCACCGCCTGATCCAACCGATCCGCAGGGTCGTACCCCGCCTCCCACTCCCCCACGCCACAGGCCACCGACCATCGGTCATCCGCATCGGCGCCAACTGCCGCGTACGAGCAAAAACCTCCTGCCGCCACCCCTCCGGAATCACCGCTCCGGCTCCACAGCACGCCCCGCCGCAATCCCCACCAGATGAGTCCAGGACCGCGGCACCACATCCACCACCGCGTACCCACCCCCACCCAGCGCCACCCAGCGCCCCCGGCGTACTCATGCGCCAACTCATGACAGGCGACCTGCACCGCCCGCTGCGCATCCAGCGACACCGCCAAATGCGCCAACGGATCCTCGAAATGCGTATCGGCCCCATGCTGAGTCACCAGCACCTGCGGCCGAAAATCAGCGATCAGCTCCGGCACCACCGCATGAAAAGCCCGCAGCCACCCCGCATCCCCCGTACCCGCCGGCAGCGCAACATTCGCCGCACTCCCCTCCGCCGACTCCGCCCCCGTCTCCTCCGGCCACCCGGTCTGCGGAAACAACGTCCGCGGATGCTCGTGCAACGAGATCGTCAGAACCCGCGGATCCTCCCAGAACGCCGCCTGCACCCCGTCCCCGTGATGCACATCGACATCCACGTACGCGACCCGCTCGGCCCCCAACTCCAACAACCGCGCGATCGCCAGCGACGCATCGTTGTAGATGCAGAACCCAGACGCCCCCGCCGGCATCGCATGATGCAGCCCGCCCGCGAAGTTCACCGCATGCAGCGCCTCCCCGCGCCAGACGGCCTCCGCGGCCCCCACCGACTGCCCCGCGATCAGCGCCGACACCTCGTGCATCCCGGCGAACGCAGGATCGTCCAATGTCCCCAGCCCGTACGACTGGTCGGCCGCCCCGGGATCCACGGAGGCCGCCTTCACCGCCTCGATGTAGTCCGCCCGGTGGACAAGGCGCAACGTCGACTCCCCGGCGGCCTTGGCCGCCACGACGTCCACCTCACGATCGAGCCCGAACGCCTCGACCAGTCTCCGGGTCAGAGCCAGCCGGACCGGATCCATCGGATGGTCCGGCCCGAAGTTGTAACCCGTTACTGCGTCATCCCACATCAGCTGTGCGCGGCCGCTCATGCCCGTCACCGTATCGGTCCGGTTGAGCAGCGAACGAACGGGCGTACACGAGTGTCACCAGTACCAACACCATCGGCACGAGCATCGCCCCGCGATAGCTCCACGCGTCCCCCAACGCTCCCACCAACGGCGAACCGATCAGAAACCCGACGTAGTTGAAGACATTGAGCCGCGCGACAGCCGCATCCGAAGCGCCGGGAAACAGCCGCCCCGCCGCCGCGAACGTCTGCGGTACGAGCACACACAGCCCCAGCCCGAGCAAGGTGAACCCGACCATCCCGACCCACGCCCCAGGCGCCCGGCCACCACGGCGAACCCCGCCGCCGCCACGACCGCCCCACCCCGTACGACCCCCACGGCCCCGAACCGCCGCACCCCGAAGTCCCCCACGGCCCGCCCCACCAACGTGGTCACCATGTAGACGTTGTACGGAACCGTCGCCAGCTGCTCACTGCTCCCCAGCACGTCCTGCAGATACTTCGCGCTCCAGTTGGAGACGGTCGAATCCCCGATATACGCGAAGGTCATCACCAGACAGAGCGGCAACAGCATCTTCAAGCCGACGGACCCGCCCGGCCTTCGCCTCCGCGTCATCCCGTTCGGGCACGCCCTCCCCGTCGACGTACCACCGACTTCCCACCAGCGCGGCCGGCAGCAGAACCACGACGACCGGCAGATAGGAAACGACCAGCGCCAGATCCCAGTGCGCCCCCACCCACGCCAGCGAGGCCCCCACGATCCCGCCCAGGCTGTACGCCGCATGGAAGCTGAGCATGATGCTGCGTCCGTACGTCCGCTGCAGACTCACCCCGAGCATGTTCATCGAGGCGTCCAACGCCCCGACGGCCAGCCCGAACGCCCCGAGTGCAACCCCCAGCTCGACCATCCGGTCCCCCGCCCCGACCCCGAGCAGCGCCAGGAGCACGACGGGCTGGGACCAGCGCAGCACTCGGCTGGGCGGAACCTTCTTCACCAGCTTCTCGGTCGCCACACTCCCGACACCGGCCAGAATCGGTACGGCGGCCAGGAAGGCGGGCAGCAGCGCGTCGGACACCCCGTACCGGTCCTGGATGGCCGGTATTCGGGTCACCAGCAGAGCAAACGCGACGCCCTGAGCGAAGAAGCCGAACGCCAGCGAGGTCCTGCCGCGCCGCGGCACATCAGTCATGGCGGCGAGCGTAGAGCCCCGGCGTACCCGTGGGTAGATCCAGCCAAAGGTGAATCCCCCTCAGCTTTACTCACACCAGCAAGTCGATCAACTGCCCCATGTCGGAGAAGAGTTCGCCGGCTCCAGCCAGCTTGGCGGCAGGCGTCATGGCGGTGAATGCATAGACGTCCATCCCGGCCGCGACGGCCGCCTGAACCCCCAGCGGACTGTCCTCGATCACCACACACCGCGCGGGCTCGACCCCCATCCGCTCGGCCGCGTACAGGAACAGATCCGGCGCCGGCTTCCCCCGCCCCACATCCTGCGAACTGAAGATCCGCCCGTCCTCGAACCACCGGTCCAGCCCGGTCTTCCGATGTCCCACCCGAATCCGCTCATGACTCCCGGAGGACGCCACACAGTACGGCACCCCGTCCGCGGCAAGCTTCTCCAGCACTCCGCCGGCGCCGGCCACCGCTTCCAACTCCCGTTCGAAGGCCGCGAACACCCGCCCGTGGAAGACGTCGTCGAACTCTTCGGGCAGCCGCTGCCCCGTACGCTCCAGGACAAGCTCATGGATCCGGTGCATGGCGGACCCCATGTAGTCCCGGATGGACTCTTCGTACGAGGTCGGGTGCCCGAGCTCGGTCAGATAGCCGGCCAGGAGCCGGTTGGAAATCGGCTCACTATCGACGAGGACGCCGTCGTTGTCAAAGATGACCAGGTCATAGCGCATGACACCGAGCCTAAACGCAGAAAACCCCCGTGCCGGACGGCACGGGGGTTTTCTCAATAATTGTTCGGCGGTGTCCTACTCTCCCACAGGGTCCCCCCTGCAGTACCATCGGCGCTGTGAGGCTTAGCTTCCGGGTTCGGAATGTAACCGGGCGTTTCCCTCACGCTATGACCACCGAAACACTGTGAAACTGTGAACGCCGCACCACGCGCGGTGGCGTGGGGCTGTTCGTGGTTTCAGAACCAACACAGTGGACGCGAGCAACTGAGGACAAGCCCTCGGCCTATTAGTACCGGTCAACTCCACCCCTTGCGGGGCTTCCATATCCGGCCTATCAACCCAGTCGTCTACTGGGAGCCTTACCCCATCTAGTGGGTGGGAGTCCTCATCTCGAAGCAGGCTTCCCGCTTAGATGCTTTCAGCGGTTATCCCTCCCGAACGTAGCCAACCAGCCATGCCCTTGGCAGAACAACTGGCACACCAGAGGTTCGTCCGTCCCGGTCCTCTCGTACTAGGGACAGCCCTTCTCAAGACTCCTGCGCGCACAGCGGATAGGGACCGAACTGTCTCACGACGTTCTAAACCCAGCTCGCGTACCGCTTTAATGGGCGAACAGCCCAACCCTTGGGACCGACTCCAGCCCCAGGATGCGACGAGCCGACATCGAGGTGCCAAACCATCCCGTCGATATGGACTCTTGGGGAAGATCAGCCTGTTATCCCCGGGGTACCTTTTATCCGTTGAGCGACGGCGCTTCCACAAGCCACCGCCGGATCACTAGTCCCGACTTTCGTCCCTGCTCGACCCGTCGGTCTCACAGTCAAGCTCCCTTGTGCACTTACACTCAACACCTGATTGCCAACCAGGCTGAGGGAACCTTTGGGCGCCTCCGTTACCCTTTGGGAGGCAACCGCCCCAGTTAAACTACCCATCAGACACTGTCCCTGATCCGGATCACGGACCCAGGTTAGACATCCAGCACGACCAGACTGGTATTTCAACGACGACTCCACCCACACTGGCGTGTGGACTTCACAGTCTCCCAGCTATCCTACACAAGCCGAACCGAACACCAATATCAAACTGTAGTAAAGGTCCCGGGTCTTTCCGTCCTGCTGCGCGAAACGAGCATCTTTACTCGTAGTGCAATTTCACCGGGCCTATGGTTGAGACAGTCGAGAAGTCGTTACGCCATTCGTGCAGGTCGGAACTTACCCGACAAGGAATTTCGCTACCTTAGGATGGTTATAGTTACCACCGCCGTTTACTGGCGCTTAAGTTCTCAGCTTCGCCCACCCGAAGGTGAGCTAACCGGTCCCCTTAACGTTCCAGCACCGGGCAGGCGTCAGTCCGTATACATCGCCTTACGGCTTCGCACGGACCTGTGTTTTTAGTAAACAGTCGCTTCTCGCTGGTCTCTGCGGCCACCCCCAGCTCGGAGAGCAAGTCTCTTCACCGGGCGCGGCCCCCCTTCTCCCGAAGTTACGGGGCATTTTGCCGAGTTCCTTAACCATAGTTCACCCGAACGCTCGGTATCTCTACTGACCACTGAGTCGTTTAGGGTACGGGCCCATGAAATCGCTAGAGGCTTTTCTCGACAGCATGAGCAATCCTCACACAAATCGGCTCGGCATCAGGTCTCAGCCACACGTGCGACGGATTTACCTGTCGCACGGCCTACACCCTTACCCCGGGACAACCACCGCCGGGATGGACTACCTTCCTGCGTCACCCCATCACTCACCTACTAACCGCTTGGTCCGGCGGCTCCACCACTCCGTGCTTGTCCGAAGACGCACACGGCGGTTTCACGGCCTTAGCATCACGATGCTCGATGTTTGACGCTCCACAGCGGGTACCGGAATATCAACCGGTTATCCATCGACTACGCCTGTCGGCCTCGCCTTAGGTCCCGACTTACCCTGGGCAGATCAGCTTGACCCAGGAACCCTTAGTCAATCGGCGCACACGTTTCTCACGTGTGTATCGCTACTCATGCCTGCATTCTCACTCGTCAACCGTCCACGACTCGCTTACGCGGCCGCTTCACCCGGCAGACGACGCTCCCCTACCCATCACAGTCTCCGTTGGGAGTATGTACTGCAATGACACGACTTCGGCGGTACGCTTGAGCCCCGCTACATTGTCGGCGCGGAATCACTTGACCAGTGAGCTATTACGCACTCTTTCAAGGGTGGCTGCTTCTAAGCCAACCTCCTGGTTGTCTCTGCGACTCCACATCCTTTCCCACTTAGCGTACGCTTAGGGGCCTTAGTCGATGCTCTGGGCTGTTTCCCTCTCGACCATGGAGCTTATCCCCCACAGTCTCACTGCCGCGCTCTCACTTACCGGCATTCGGAGTTTGGCTAAGGTCAGTAACCCGGTAGGGCCCATCGCCTATCCAGTGCTCTACCTCCGGCAAGAAACACACGACGCTGCACCTAAATGCATTTCGGGGAGAACCAGCTATCACGGAGTTTGATTGGCCTTTCACCCCTAACCACAGGTCATCCCCCAGGTTTTCAACCCTGGTGGGTTCGGTCCTCCACGAAGTCTTACCTCCGCTTCAACCTGCCCATGGCTAGATCACTCCGCTTCGGGTCTTGAGCGCGCTACTCTACCGCCCTGTTCGGACTCGCTTTCGCTACGGCTTCCCCACCCGGGTTAACCTCGCAACACACCGCAAACTCGCAGGCTCATTCTTCAAAAGGCACGCAGTCACGAGAATGAAGCAAGCTCCATTCCGACGCTCCCACGGCTTGTAGGCACACGGTTTCAGGTACTATTTCACTCCCCTCCCGGGGTACTTTTCACCATTCCCTCACGGTACTATCCGCTATCGGTCACCAGGGAATATTTAGGCTTAGCGGGTGGTCCCGCCAGATTCACACGGGATTTCTCGGGCCCCGTGCTACTTGGGTGTCTCTCAGACGAGCCGCTGACGTTTCGACTACGGGGGTCTTACCCTCTACGCCGGACCTTTCGCATGTCCTTCGCCTACATCAACGGTTTCTGACTCGCCGACCGGCCGGCAGACCGGTCAAGAGAGATCCCACAACCCCCACGCGCAACCCCTGCCGGGTCTCACACGTCGTAGGTTTGGCCTCATCCGGTTTCGCTCGCCACTACTCCCGGAATCACGGTTGTTTTCTCTTCCTGCGGGTACTGAGATGTTTCACTTCCCCGCGTTCCCTCCACATGCCCTATGTGTTCAGGCATGGGTGACAGCCCATGACGACTGCCGGGTTTCCCCATTCGGACACCCCCGGATCAAAGCCTGGTTGACGACTCCCCGGGGCCTATCGTGGCCTCCCACGTCCTTCATCGGTTCCTGGTGCCAAGGCATCCACCGTGCGCCCTTAAAAACTTGGCCACAGATGCTCGCGTCCACTGTGCAGTTCTCAAACAACGACCAGCCACCCGTCACACACCACTACGTGATGCTTCACCGGGGCCGGCATCCGAAGACAGACCATGCGGCCGTGCCCTCAGACACCCAACAGCGTGCCCGGCACGGCCAGCCGACCAGATCAGCGTTCCACGCCCTTGCGGGCAGTACTAGCGCCTGGTCCATCCTGGACCGTGCCGAATAATCAACGTTCCACCCATGAGCAACCGGCATCGGACGTTCGCCGATGTACCGGCCCCTGAACCGGGCAAGCCCGGCTTAGAAGTGCTCCTTAGAAAGGAGGTGATCCAGCCGCACCTTCCGGTACGGCTACCTTGTTACGACTTCGTCCCAATCGCCAGTCCCACCTTCGACAGCTCCCTCCCGCGAACGGGTTGGGCCACCGGCTTCGGGTGTTACCGACTTTCGTGACGTGACGGGCGGTGTGTACAAGGCCCGGGAACGTATTCACCGCAGCACTGCTGATCTGCGATTACTAGCGACTCCGACTTCATGGGGTCGAGTTGCAGACCCCAATCCGAACTGAGACCGGCTTTTTGAGATTCGCTCCACCTCACGGTATCGCAGCTCATTGTACCGGCCATTGTAGCACGTGTGCAGCCCAAGACATAAGGGGCATGATGACTTGACGTCGTCCCCACCTTCCTCCGAGTTGACCCCGGCGGTCTCCCGTGAGTCCCCAGCACCACAAGGGCCTGCTGGCAACACGGGACAAGGGTTGCGCTCGTTGCGGGACTTAACCCAACATCTCACGACACGAGCTGACGACAGCCATGCACCACCTGTACACCGACCACAAGGGGGCGCCTGTCTCCAGACGTTTCCGGTGTATGTCAAGCCTTGGTAAGGTTCTTCGCGTTGCGTCGAATTAAGCCACATGCTCCGCCGCTTGTGCGGGCCCCCGTCAATTCCTTTGAGTTTTAGCCTTGCGGCCGTACTCCCCAGGCGGGGAACTTAATGCGTTAGCTGCGGCACCGACGACGTGGAATGTCGCCAACACCTAGTTCCCACCGTTTACGGCGTGGACTACCAGGGTATCTAATCCTGTTCGCTCCCCACGCTTTCGCTCCTCAGCGTCAGTAATGGCCCAGAGATCCGCCTTCGCCACCGGTGTTCCTCCTGATATCTGCGCATTTCACCGCTACACCAGGAATTCCGATCTCCCCTACCACACTCTAGCCAGCCCGTATCGAATGCAGACCCGGGGTTAAGCCCCGGGCTTTCACACCCGACGTGACAAGCCGCCTACGAGCTCTTTACGCCCAATAATTCCGGACAACGCTTGCGCCCTACGTATTACCGCGGCTGCTGGCACGTAGTTAGCCGGCGCTTCTTCTGCAGGTACCGTCACTTGCGCTTCTTCCCTGCTGAAAGAGGTTTACAACCCGAAGGCCGTCATCCCTCACGCGGCGTCGCTGCATCAGGCTTGCGCCCATTGTGCAATATTCCCCACTGCTGCCTCCCGTAGGAGTCTGGGCCGTGTCTCAGTCCCAGTGTGGCCGGTCGCCCTCTCAGGCCGGCTACCCGTCGTCGCCTTGGTGAGCCGTTACCTCACCAACAAGCTGATAGGCCGCGGGCCCATCCTTCACCGCCGGAGCTTTCCACCATCAAAGATGCCCAAGATGGTCGTATCCGGTATTAGACCCCGTTTCCAGGGCTTGTCCCAGAGTGAAGGGCAGATTGCCCACGTGTTACTCACCCGTTCGCCACTAATCCACCCCGAAGGGCTTCATCGTTCGACTTGCATGTGTTAAGCACGCCGCCAGCGTTCGTCCTGAGCCAGGATCAAACTCTCCGTGAATGTTTACCGGTCATCCGGTGCAACACCACGAGAGCGGAACAGCCGGGCGGAATAGGCCCGGCCGTTCACAGCGTCCTCGCTGTGTTATTTCAAAGGAACCTCGCCCCGGCCTGACGGCCGGAGACGGGGTATCAACATATCTGGCGTTGATTTTTGGCACGCTGTTGAGTTCTCAAGGAACGGACGCTTCCTTCGTACTCACCCGAGAGACTCTCTCGCGGCTTTCCTCCGGGCGCTTCCCTTCGGTCTTGCATTTCCGACTCTATCAGATCTTTTCCCGATCCGATTTCCTCGGTGCTTTCCAGGTTCCCGCTTTCGCGTTTCCCTTTCCGGCGGTTCCGACTCTATCAGATCCTTTCGGGCCTGACTCCCAGTCAGCAGGGCTTGTCTTCCCGGCCGTTGGGCCGTTCCGACGAGTGAGACTTTAGCGGATTCCTGGCTCCCGAGCTAATCGGGGGCTGCGTCCTTTCGAACGCGGATTCCTCATCTCGCAAATACGCATGGCAATGCATACGACGACAGATCGTCGATTACTGCTTGAGTACCTGCGGAATGGCTGTCCGGGGACCGACCGGAGTCGACTCTCACGTCGGACAACCCGGAGAACACTACGGACCGGGTCGGGGTGTGTCAACTCGGCTCCGGACCAGACCCTACGGGCGTACCCTGGTGTGCATGACGACGCGTACGTACACCCAGCAGTGGTGGGCCGCCTGACGGCGGCCGGACTTACGTATGCACTCAACGGCCGCCGCCTCGGCGGCCGTTCTCGTATCTCCCTCCGGAACTCCAGAGGGTCGGCCCGCCGGGGCGGCGGCCTCGACCAGGAGGTGGAGAAGGGATGACGCGGGTCTTCAGTGGGGTCAAGCCGACCGGGAATCTGACGCTGGGGAACTACCTGGGGGCCATGCAGCGGTGGGCTGCCGTGGATCAGCACCAGGCGGACGCGCTGTTCTGTGTCGTCGATCTGCATGCGCTGACCGTGGAGCACGATCCTGCGCGGGTGCGGCGGCTGAGTCGGCAGGCGGCGAGCCTGTTGTTGGCGACGGGGCTGGATCCGGAGCTGTGCACCGTGTTCGTACAGAGCCATGTGGATGAGCACGCGAGACTGTCGTATCTGCTGGAGTGCGTGGCCACGGACGGCGAGATGCGGCGGATGATCCAGTACAGGGAGAAGGCCGTGCGGGAGCGGGAGCGGGGCGGGAGTGTGCGGCTGTCGCTGCTGACGTATCCCGTGCTGATGGCGGCGGACATCCTGGTGTACGGAACCGACGAGGTGCCGGTGGGGGACGACCAGGCACAGCATGTGGAGCTGGCGCGGGATCTCGCGGTGCGGTTCAACCGTCGGTACGGGTACACGTTCGTGGTGCCTCGGGCCACGCATCCGACGGTGGCCACGCGGGTGATGAACCTGCAGGACCCGGCCTCGAAGATGGGGAAGAGCGAGGACGTCGGGCCCGGGATCGTCTATCTGCTCGATGAGCCGGACGTGGTGCGGAAGAAGGTTCTGCGGGCCGTGACCGACAGCGGGCGGGAGGTCGTGTACGACCGGGAGGCGCGGCCGGGCCTCGCCAATCTGCTGGAGATCCTCGCGGCCTGTACGGGTGGGAACCCATCGGAGCTGAGCGGTGTATATGAGTCGTACGGCGCCTTGAAGAAGGACACCGCAGAGGCCGTGGTCGAGGTTCTCAGGCCCGTGCAGGAGAGGCACAAGGCGTTGTGCGCGGATCCTGGCTATGTGGAGGAGGTGCTGCGGGATGGTGCGGAGAGGGCTCGGGCGATGGCCCGGCCGACCGTGGATGCCGCGTATCAGGCGATCGGGTTGTTGGCGGCGGCTGCCGATATCGAGGTGACTGCTCAGGGGTGAGCTGGGCCGCCCCGGGGCAGGGGCGGCCGGGCGTCAGCTGTTGCTGCCGGAGGCCAGTTCGCGGCTGCGGTCGCGGGCGGCTTCGAGGGCTGCGATGAGGGCGGCTCGTACGCCATGGTTCTCGAGTTCGCGGATGGCGTTGATGGTGGTGCCGGCGGGGGAGGTGACGTTCTCGCGGAGCTTCACCGGGTGTTCGCCGCTGTCGCGGAGCATCGTGGCGGCGCCGATCGCGGACTGGACGATCAGGTCGTGGGCCTTGTCGCGGGGCAGGCCCAGCAGGATGCCGGCGTCGGTCATGGCTTCGACCAGGTAGAAGAAGTACGCCGGGCCGGAGCCGGAGAGGGCCGTGCAGGCGTCCTGCTGGGACTCGGGGACGCGCAGCGTCTTGCCGACGGCGCCGAAGATCTCCTCCGCGTGGGCCAGGTCGGCATCGCTGGCGTGGCTGCCGGCGGAGATGACGGACATGGCTTCGTCGACGAGGGCGGGGGTGTTCGTCATGACGCGGACGACCGGAGTGCCGGTGGTGAGGCGCTCCTCGATGAAGGAGGTGGTGATGCCCGCCGCTCCGCTGATGACCAGGCGGTCGGTGGGGACGTGGGGGGCGAGTTCGTCGAGGAGGGTGCCCATGTCCTGCGGTTTGACCGTGAGGATCAGGGTGTCGGCGGTCTTGGCGGCTTCCGGGTTGGTGACCGGGATGACTCCGTAGCGGGTGCGGAGTTCTTCGGCTCGTTCCGGGCGGCGGGCGGTGACCAGGAGGTCGGCGGGGGTCCAGCCGGCGCGGATCATTCCGCTGAGCAGGGCTTCGCCGATCTTGCCGGTGCCGAGGACTGCGACTTTCTGGGTCATGGTGCGGGGCCCTCCGGGGGTGCGTCGTCCTTTGGGCATCCTCGCACTTGGAGTGAGGGTGCGCGTGGGCTGTCCGGCAGGCGGGACGCCGGTTGACGGGGGGGGTGGGGTTGCGGCTGAGGGCGTTTTGCTCGCCCGCGCCAGCGGGGTGCCTCCCCCACTCTCGGCTTCGCTCGAGCGGGGGGACCCCCATCGCCCACCCGTGCCGCCCTGGGGGCACCTCCCAGGCCCTTAAGGCACTGGGGGAGGCACGACTGCCCGCAGCTACGGCGGATGCGCGGTCGCCGCCCGCAACTGGGGCGGAAACATCTACGCCGTGCGGCGCCTCAGTGTTGCTGCGCCCAGGGTCAGGACCAGTAGGGCGCAGCCTGCCACGATCAGGGTGTCGCGGAGGAAGTTGGCGGTCATGTCGGTGTGCTTGAGGACTTCGTTCATGCCGTCGACGGCGTAGGACATGGGGAGGACGTTGGAGATGGCCTCGAGGACGGGGTGCATGTTGTCGCGTGGGGTGAACAGGCCGCAGAGGAGGAGTTGGGGGAAGAGCACTGCCGGCATGAACTGGACCGCCTGGAATTCGGAGGCCGCGAAGGCCGAGACGAAGAGACCGAGGGCTGTCCCGAGCAGGGCGTCGAGCAGGGCCACGAGCAGGAGCAGCCAGGGGGAGCCCGTGACGTCCAGGCCCAGGAACCAGAGCGCCAGGCCGGTGGCGAGAGTGGACTGGATGATCGCCAGGGTGCCGAAGGCGAGGGCGTAGCCCGCGATCACGTCGCCTTTGCCGAGGGGCATGGCGAGGAGGCGTTCGAGGGTGCCGGAGGTGCGTTCGCGCAGGGTGGCGATGGAGGTCACCAGGAACATCGTGATCAGCGGGAAGATGCCCAGGAGGGAGGCGCCGATGCTGTCGAAGGTGCGCGGGCTGCCGTCGAAGACGTAGCGCAGCAGGATCAGCATCAGGCACGGGACGAGGAGCATCAGCGCGATCGTGCGCGGGTCGTGGCGGAGCTGGCGCAGGACGCGGGCCGCGGTGGCAGTGGTGCGGGAGGCGTTCAGGGCGCTGGTGGGTGCGGGCGTTGCGGGGGCGGTGACCGTCGCGCTCATCGGGTGGTCTCCTTCTTGCGGCTGTTCGCGGTTGCCTCGTCCACCAGGTGCAGGAACGCCGCTTCGACGGTGTCGGCGCCGGTGCGGGTGCGCAGGGCGTCCGGGGTGTCGTCGGCGAGGATCTCGCCTTCGCGCATGAGGAGGAGGCGGTGGCAGCGTTCGGCCTCGTCCATGACGTGGGAGGAGATGAGGAGGGTGGCGCCGCGGTCGGCGGCGATGTCGTGGAAGAGGTTCCACAGGTCGCGGCGGAGGACGGGGTCCAGGCCGACGGTCGGTTCGTCGAGGACCAGGAGTTCGGGGGTGCCCAGGAGGGCCACTGCCAGGGAGACGCGGCTGCGCTGGCCGCCGGAGAGGTTGCCGGCGAGGGAGTCGGCGTGGCTGGTGAGGTCGACGTCGGCGATGGCTCGGGTGACGTTGTCGTGGCGGCGTTCGGTTGATGAGCGGCCGGGGTCGAGGATCGCGGCGAAGTAGTCCAGGTTCTGACGGATGGTCAGGTCGTCGTAGACGGAGGGGGCCTGGGTGACGTAGCCGATGCGGGCGCGCAGTGTGGGGTGGCCGGCGGGGCGGCCCAGGACGTCGAGGGTGCCGGTGACCTTGGCCTGGGTGCCGACGATGGCGCGCATCAGGGTCGACTTGCCGCATCCGGAGGGGCCGAGCAGGCCGGTGATCTGGCCGCGTGGGACGGTGAAGTCGAGGGCGCGCAGGACTGTGCGGGGGCCGCGGACGACGGTGAGGCCCTCGGCGTGGATGGCGGAGGTCTCGGCGGTTCGGGGTGGAGTGTTGCCGCTGGCGTCGGGCGGGTCGGCAGCATTATTCATCATGTGATGAATAATGCTCCTGGGTGTAGGCCTCGTCAAGGCAAAGGGTGCTCAGGTGCGGCGGCGCTTCTTCGGGTTGCCGGTGCGGCGGGCGGAGCGCTTCTCGTGCTGTCGGCGGGCCTCCTCGTACTCCTCGCGGTGGAGGTTCTCGCCCGGCGCCTCAAGGAGGGAGCGGAAGAAGTAGGCGAGGAGGGAGCCGACGAAGCCGATGGTCAGCAGGCCGCGCAGGGAAGCCTGGCGGTCGGGGTCCGGGCGCTTGGTGAAGGCGTCCCAGGTGTGGCGGAAGGCGAGGGCGCTGCAGACCGCGAACATGACGACGACCAGCAGCGTGACGAAGCTGCCGGAGCCGGCGATCTGCAGACCCTCGTAGGCGAAGCGGAGCACCAGGCAGGCGGCGACGGCTGCGGCGAGGGAGCCGACGGCGGCGGCGATGCGGCGGGCCGGGTATCCGTTGTCGTGGTGCACCCAGGTCGTGCCGAAGAAACGGATGGGCTCGGGGCGGGGGCCGTCCGTGGGCTGGTCCGGGGTGCGGTTCTGCTGGTCGCTCACGGGCTGATTATGACTCCCGGCCATGGCGGGGCCAGGCCCTCGCCGCGGTCAGGAGCCGCGCCGGGCGCCCCTGGTCGTCGTCAGGAGCAGCGCCCGGCGCACCCTGCCGTTGTCAGGAGCAGCGCGGTGCCACGTAGCCGTCGCTGCCGGTGTTGACGTAGGCGTCGGAGACGTACTGGGCGTTGGCGATGCAGTCCCAGAGGTTGGTGGTGCCGTAGGGGCCGGTGACGGTGTCGCCGGGGCGCTGGCAGTAGATGGGGACGGTGGTGCCCTCGGGCAGGACGCGGACGATCCGGTAGTGGGTGCCGGGGCCGCTGCGGACGTTGAGCCGGACGCCGGGGGCGACCGGGTAGGAGCGGACCCTCGCCTCCGCCGTCGTCGCCGTCTCCGGCTCGCCCGTGCCCGAGATCTCGATGTCCTCCGTGGCCATGTCGGCCTCCCCCGTTTGGATGCTTGTGAACGGTTCACGCCAAAATCACCTGGCACACCGAGGCTAGCAAGCCACAGAGGTTTCGCACGAAGCATCGACTAGGCTCAGCGCGTCGCGCATGCGGACGGACATCCGGGGGTGAGAGATGCCGCCATGGCGCAGCACCGGTACGGATGCGGAAGCGGAATCTCCGCAGTACGCCGGGCAGTACCTGCTGGAGGCGCCGCTCGGTTCCGGTGGCATGGGCGTGGTCCATCTGGCGCGGTCGGCCTCGGGGTTGCGGCTCGCCGTGAAGGTGGTGCACGGGGAGTTTGCTCAGGACCCGGAGTTCCGGGGGCGGTTCCGGCAGGAGGTGGCTGCCGCACGGCGGGTCAGCGGCGCCTTCACCGCGCCCGTCGTCGACGCCGATCCCGATGCAGAGCGCCCCTGGATGGCGACGCTCTTCATCCCCGGCCCCACCCTCGCCGAGTACGTGAAGCGGAACGGCGCCCTTGCGCCGGCCCGGCTGCGCCAGTTGACGGCGGGACTCGCCGAGGCGCTGCGGGACATCCATCGGGTCGGGGTCGTGCACCGCGACCTCAAGCCGAGCAACGTCCTGCTCGCCGAGGACGGGCCGAAGGTCATCGACTTCGGGATATCCCGGCCCTCGGACAGCGAACTGCGCACCGAGACCGGCAAGTTGATCGGCACACCGCCGTTCATGGCGCCGGAGCAGTTCCGCAGGCCGCGGGAGGTCGGGCCGGCCACCGACGTCTTCGCGCTCGGGTCGGTCATCGTGCACGCAGCGACGGGCAGCGGCCCCTTCGACTCCGACAGCCCGTACCTGGTGGCGTATCAGGTCGTTCATGAAGAGCCGGACTTGACAGGAGTGCCGGACGAGCTGGCGCCGCTCGTCGCCCGGTGCCTGGCCAAGGAGCCTGAGGACCGGCCCACTCCGGACGAGCTGATGGCGGAGCTCCGGTCGCTTTCGGCGTCGTATGACACACAGGCCTTCATTCCCGAACAGCGCACGGGCGAGCGGCCGTTCGATGACCTGCGGGAAGTCGATCGCCCGCGGGAAGCCGGTTCCCCGCGTGATGCCGGTCCCGCGCAGGACGAGGCCCCCACGCACTGGCGCCGGGTGCCCTCGGCGGACGGTCCGGTCGCGGACGCACCCGGGGCCCGCGGCCCGAGAAGGCGGTGGTGGAGGGCCGCTGTGGCCGTCGCCGCCGTGCTCGCCCTGGGCGCGGGGGCTGTTGCCCTCCTCGGGGCCGGCGACAGCCCGACGCCGGCCGGGGCCGGGCAGCCCGCCCCGTTCCGCCCCTGGGACATCGACCTGAGCGCCCGTGGCGCCGAGGCGAGCGGCATGCCGCAGTGCGCCTACACGCCCGGGACGCTGTACTGCACCCGCCCCGGTGTTCTGGCCGCCGCGGTCGATCCCGCCGACGGCGGCGTGAAGTGGGCGCGTGCGGGGGCGGGGCAGCAGGCGGACGGGACCGTCGAGCCGCCGGTGCTGTCGGGCGGGTTGCTGCATGTCGTCACGGAGGGCGGGCGGCGGCTCGCCGCGCTCGACCCGGCGACCGGCAGGACCCGCTGGAGCCACGACATCTCGCGCTACGACGGTCGGGTCGCGCACGTCGGCGGGGTCGTCCTGTTCACCGGACGCGACTCGGAGGTCACCGCGCTGGACGCGGCCACCGGCGAGCGGAAGTGGCAGCACGCGGTCGCCGGGCTCACGCAGCCGGTGTTCCAGTCGTACGGCGGCCGGGTCGCGTACGCGGTCGGCGCGGCCGGGACCGGGACCCGGGTGACCGCCGTCGACCCGGAGAGCGGCGCCGTCCGCTGGCAGCGGCGGCTGGCCGGTGCGCTCAGCCTGGTCGGCGCCCGTGAGGGCGTGCTCTGGTTCACGTCGACCTCGGCGGAGTACGCCGACACCGACGCGGTCGTGCGCTACGACGCCACGCACGGGACGCAGCGCCGTACCGCGCTGCGCCATCCGCTGGCGGGAGCGCAGGCCGTCGTGCAGCGGGACACGGTGTATCTGCTGGGGGCCGACGGTGCGCTGGTCGCCGTCGACACGCGGACGTCGGCGCAGCTGTGGCGGCTGGAGACGTCCGTCAGTTTCCCGTCCGCGCCGGTGGTGGCCGGGGGGCGGCTGTACTTCAGTGCCGGGGACGGGCGGGTCGTCGCCGTCGACACCGGGAAGGGTGCGCTGCTGGGAGACCAGGGCGTGGCCCGGGGCGGGGCGGGGGTCGGTGGTGTCCGGGCTGCCGCTGCCGGTCGCCGGGGACGGCAGGGTGTTCGCCGCGGCTCCGGACGGTTCGCTGTTCGCGGTGGACGGGGACGATCCGGCACGGTGGTGACAGGCGGGGCGGGCTGAGCGGCTGGGGGCGGCGCGCGAAGGCCGGGCCCACCGGCCGAAGGACACGCGAAAGCGGGCTCACCGGCTGGGTGCACAGCGAAACCCGGGCCCACCGGCCGAGGCCACACACGAAAGCCGGGCCCACCGGCCGAGCCCGCACACAAAAGGGGCCGCCCCGTCACAGGCGGCCCCAGGTGTGTGCCTCAGCCCAGTTTGCTGACGTCCCGCACGGCGCCCTTGTCCGCGCTGGTTGCCATGGCGGCGTAGGCCCGCAGTGCGGCCGACACCTTGCGCTCGCGGTTCTTCGGGACGTACGCCCCGTTCAACGCCTGATCCCGGCGTGCCAGTTCCGCCTCGTCCACGAGCAGTTCGACGGAACGGTTCGGGATGTCGATGCGGATGCGGTCGCCGTCCTCGACGAGCGCGATGGTGCCTCCCGACGCCGCCTCGGGGGAGGCGTGGCCGATGGACAGGCCGGACGTGCCGCCGGAGAAACGGCCGTCGGTGATCAGGGCGCAGGTCTTGCCGAGGCCGCGGCCCTTCAGGAAGGACGTCGGGTAGAGCATCTCCTG
Source organism: Streptomyces sp. F001 (assembly GCF_004187715.1). Taxonomy (GTDB): domain Bacteria; phylum Actinomycetota; class Actinomycetes; order Streptomycetales; family Streptomycetaceae; genus Streptomyces; species Streptomyces flavusporus. Next base: position 437,406 of record NZ_QZWF01000004.1, read on the forward strand.
CATGCCGGGGCCGCCCTTGGGGCCCTCGTAGCGGATGACGACGACGTCGCCGTCCGTCACCTGCTTGTTGAGGATCTTCTCGACGGCCTCCTCCTGCGACTCGCAGACGACCGCCGGGCCCTCGAAGGTCCAGATGGACTCGTCGACACCGGCCGTCTTCACCACGCAGCCGTCGACGGCGAGGTTGCCCTTCAGTACTGCCAGGCCGCCGTCCTTGGAGTAGGCGTGCTCGGCAGAGCGGATGCAGCCGCCCTCGGCGTCCACGTCCAGGGCCTCCCAGCGCTCGGACTGGGAGAAGGCCTCGGCGGAGCGGACGCAGCCGGGTGCCGCGTGCCACAGCTCCACGGCCTCGGCCGAAGGCGAGCCGCCGCGGACGTCCCATGTCTTCAGCCAGTCCGCCAGGGACGGGCTGTGGACGGCGTGCACGTCCTCGTTGAGCAGGCCCGCGCGGTGCAGCTCGCCGAGCAGGGCGGGGATGCCGCCGGCGCGGTGCACGTCCTCCATGTAGTACGTGCGGTTCTTGGCCACGTTGGGCGCGACCTTCGCCAGGCACGGCACGCGGCGCGAGACGGCGTCGATCTGCTCCAGGCCGAAGGGCACGCCTGCCTCCTGGGCGGCGGCCAGCAGATGCAGGATCGTGTTGGTGGAGCCGCCCATCGCGATGTCCAGGGCCATGGCGTTCTCGAAGGCCGCGATGGTGGCGATGTTGCGAGGCAGGACCGTGTCGTCGTCCTGCTCGTAGTAGCGGCGGGTCAGGTCCATCACCGTGCGGGCGGCGTTCTCGTAGAGCGCGCGGCGGGCGGTGTGGGTGGCGAGGACCGAGCCGTTGCCGGGGAGGGAGAGGCCGATGGCCTCGGTCAGGCAGTTCATCGAGTTGGCGGTGAACATGCCGGAACAGGAGCCGCAGGTCGGACAGGCGTTCTCCTCGATACGGAGGATGTCCTCGTCCGAAATCTTGTCGTTCACCGCGTCGGAGATCGCGTCGACCAGGTCGAGCGTGCGGACCGTGCCGTCGACCAGCGTGGCGCGGCCGGACTCCATGGGACCGCCGGAGACGAAGACCGTCGGGATGTTCAGGCGCAGGGCGGCCATGAGCATGCCCGGGGTGATCTTGTCGCAGTTGGAGATGCAGACCAGGGCGTCGGCGCAGTGCGCCTCGACCATGTACTCCACGCTGTCCGCGATCAGGTCGCGGGAGGGCAGGCTGTACAGCATGCCGCCGTGGCCCATCGCGATGCCGTCGTCGACGGCGATCGTGTTGAACTCGCGCGGGATGCCGCCGGCCTCCTTGATCGCCTCGCTGACGATCCGGCCGACCGGCGCCAGGTGCGTGTGGCCTGGCACGAACTCCGTGAAGCTGTTGGCGACCGCGATGATCGGCTTTCGGCCGATGTCCGCACCGGGTACACCGGAGGCGCGCATAAGGGCGCGGGCGCCCGCCATGTTGCGGCCGTGGGTGACTGTGCGGGACCTCAGCTCGGGCATCGTCGCTCGCTCCTTCGGAGAGTTCTGACTGAGTCGAGCCTACGCCGGTCATCCAGAGAGCGGACAGGATGTCCGGATTGCGGGACGCATGTCTCAGGGATTCAAGGGCTCGTTCCCTCTGAAGGAGTCAGGGGTCCGTCAGGTGGGCCGGTAAGGGATTCAGGGTTTCGTCAGGTGGCCCTGCACCACGGGTGCGATCCGTTGGATGATCACTTCCATGTCGGCCGACGCCAGCGGCTCAAGCTTGATCACGTACCGCAGCATGGCGACACCGACCAGCTGCGCGGCCGCCAGTTCCGCCCGCAGCTCCGCGTCGGGCATGCCGAGCTGGGCGGCGACCCTGCGGAGCAGCTGGGCGGCAACGAGGCGGCGGAAGACGGCGGCCGCGACCTCGTTGTTCACCGCGGACCGTACGACCGCGAGCAACGGCGTCCGGGTGACCGGGTTCTCCCAGATCCCGAAGAGGAATCGGGCGAACCGCTCACCGATCTCCTCGGGCGCCCCCTCGAAGATCACGTCCGGTGCCCTCAGCGCGGGCGCGAAGACCGTCTCCACCGCCTCCTGGAAGACCTGCTCCTTGGTGCCGAAGTAGTGGTGCACCAGCGCCGAGTCCACACCGGCCGCCTTGGCGATGCCACGCACGGACGTCTTCTCGTAGCCCCGTTCGGAGAACTCCTCGCGGGCCGCGGCGAGGATGCGGTCGCGGGTGGCGGGGCCGTCGGCGGACTCCGTACGCGAGGGCCGTCCCCGGCGGCGCGGCGTGGGCGTCATGCCGGTCATCGCCGGGGCACCTTCACCGCGGAGGCCAGGTGGAGCCGGGTGAAGGCCAAGGCCTCGGCGAGGTCGGCCTCGCGCTCCGCGCTGGACATGGCGCGGCGGGTGTTGACCTCGATGACGACGTGCCCGTCGAATCCGGACACGGCGAGCCGTTCCAGCAGCTCGGCGCAGGGCTGGGTGCCGCGGCCGGGGACCAGGTGCTCGTCCTTGTTGGAGCCGGAGCCGTCCGCGAGATGGACGTGACCCAGCCGGTCGCCCATACGGTCGACCATCTGCAGGGCGTCCGTGCGCGCGGTCGCGGCATGGCTGAGGTCGATCGTGAAGTGGCGGTAGTCGTCCTTCGTCACGTCCCAGTCGGGGGCGTACGCGAGCATCTCGCGGTCGCGGTAGCGCCAGGGGTACATGTTCTCGACGGCGAACCGCACATCCGTCTCGTCCACCATCCGCCAGATCCCGGCGACGAAGTCGCGCGCGTACTGGCGCTGCCAGCGAAAGGGCGGGTGGACGACGACCGTGGTGGCGCCGAGCTTCTCGGCCGCCGCCTGGGCGCGCTGGAGCTTGACCCACGGGTCGGTGGACCACACGCGCTGCGTGATGAGCAGGCAGGGGGCGTGTACGGCGAGGATCGGGATCTGGTGGAAGTCGCTGAGCCGGCGCAGCGCCTCCATGTCCTGGCTGACCGGGTCGTTCCAGACCATGACCTCGACGCCGTCGTACCCGAGGCGCGCGGCGATCTCGAAGGCCGTTGCCGTCGACTCCGGGTACACGGAGGCCGTCGAGAGGGCGACCTTCGCATCCGGGATGCGTACGACTGGTTCTGCCACGGAGACAGGGTACGTGGGTCTGCGGGGTGGACCGGGGTTGGTGTGCGCCTATTCACCATTGGTCTTTGTCGCCGAGGGCGAGTGCGGGTTGTCGTGGGCTGATCGCTCCCCCACTCTCGGCTTCTCCCCCACGCTCGGCTTCTCCCCCACGCTCGGCTTCGCTCGCGGGGGAGCCCCATGAGCGGGGGGACCCCCATCGCGGCGGAGCCGCATGTCGATGCAGCCCCGTGCCTCTTGTCGGCGCTACCCCGCCGCCCGTTTCAATCCGAGCCCATGTGGTCCAACCGTCGCAGGATGATGCCCTCCCTCAGTGCCCACGGGCAGATCTCCAGCGTCTCCACGCCGAACAGGTCCATCGCGGCCTCCGCCACCAGGGCGCCGGCGACCAGCTGGCCCGCTCGGCCGTCGGAGACTCCGGGGAGTTCGGCGCGTTCCTCGGTGGTCATGCCGGCGAGGCGGGGGACCCAGGCCTCCAGGGACTGGCGCTTGAGTTCGCGCTGGACGTAGAGGCCGTCGGCGGAGCGGGCGGCACCGCTGATGCGGGCAAGCTGCCGGAAGGTCTTGGAGGTGGCGACCACGTGGTCGGGGGCGCCGAAGCGGCTGAACTCACCGACCGTACGAGCGATCTCGGCCCGCACATGGCGGCGCAGAGCCCGTATGTCCTCGGTGGCGGGCGGGTCTTCCGGCAGCCAGGCGGAGGTGAGCCGGCCGGCGCCGAGCGGCAGGGAGACGGCCGCGTCGGGGTCCTCGTCGATGCCGTAGGCGATCTCCAGGGAGCCGCCGCCGATGTCCAGGACGAGCAGCTTCCCGGCCGACCAGCCGAACCAGCGGCGGGCGGCGAGGAAGGTGAGCCGGGCCTCCTCGGCGCCGGTGAGAACCTGGAGCTGGGCGCCGGTCTCGGTCTGCACGCGCGCGAGGACGTCGTCGGCGTTGCTGGCCTCGCGTACCGCGGAGGTCGCGAACGGCAGCAGTTCCTCGACGCCCTTGTCCTCGGCGGCCTGGAGCGCCTCGTGGACGACGCCGATCAGCCGGTCGACACCGTGGGGGCCGATGGCACCGTTCTCGTCGAGAAGCTGGGCGAGGCGCAGTTCCGCCTTGTGCGAGTGCGCGGGCAGCGGGCGCGCGCCGGGGTGCGCATCCACCACCAGCAGATGCACCGTGTTCGATCCCACGTCGAGGACACCGAGTCTCATGTACGGAACGCTACTGCCAGCTGCGCTGTGCTCCGCCCTCGAGGCGGTCCCTGGACGGGCGGCGGGCGACTTACCCTGGACCCGTGCCAAAGACGAAAAAGGCGAAGACCGAAAAGGCAGACAAGAAGGCCAAATCAACCAAGGGTTCTTCGCAGGCGAAAGCACCGACGAAGTCGCAGCAGGCCCTGACGGACGACGAGAAGGGCCTCGACTTCGCGCGCGCGTGGGTGGAGTTCCCTGATCCGGCGGACGACGAACAGGTCTTCCGCTGTGATCTGACATGGCTGACCTCCCGCTGGAACTGCATCTTCGGAAGCGGCTGCCAGGGCATCCAGGCCGGCCGGGCGGACGACGGGTGCTGCACGCTGGGGGCCCACTTCTCCGACGAGGACGACGAGAAGCGGGTCGCCGGGCATGTGGCGAGGCTCACGCCGGAGATCTGGCAGAACCACGCCGAGGGCACCCGGGGCGGCTGGGTCTCCAAGGACGACGAGGGCTCCCGGCAGACCCGCCCCTACCAGGGCTCCTGCATCTTCCAGAACCGGCCCGGCTTCGCGGGCGGCGCGGGCTGCTCGCTGCACATCCTCGCCCTGAAGGAGGGCCGGGAACCGCTGGAGACGAAGCCGGACGTGTGCTGGCAGCTGCCGGTCCGGCGGACCTACGAGTGGATCGACCGGCCCGACGACACGCGTGTGCTCCAGGTGTCGATCGGTGAGTACGACCGCCGGGGCTGGGGGCCGGGCGGCCACGACCTGCACTGGTGGTGCACGTCGGCGACCTCGGCGCATGGTGCGGGCGATCCGGTGTACGTCTCCTACCGGGCGGAGCTGACGGAGCTGATGGGCAAGGCCGGCTACGACCGTCTGGTCGAGCTGTGCGAACAGCGGTTGAACTCGCAGCTGCCTCTGCTCGCGCCGCATCCGGCGGATCCGGTGGAGTGACGGGCGGCTGCGTGCCGTAGTGGGGGGCGCAACCCGGCGTTGACGGGGTGCCTCCCCAGAGGGGGATCCCCATCGCCTGCCCTCCCCCACTCTCGGCTTCGCTCGAGCGGGGCCCCCATCGCCCTGGGGGTCCCCCAGGCCCTGAAGGCACTGGAGGAGGCACGACTGCCCGCGGCCGGCGGGGTGGCACCGGTGCCTTACGACGTCGACGGGCTCGGGTCGCCACTGTCGCTGGGTGGTGGCGGTGAGTCGCCCGGGGTGGACGGGGTGGAGTCGCTGGGGGGCTCGGGTCGGTGGGGGCGGGTGGTCGGTGGTCGCTGGGGTGGGCTCGGTGGGCGGGGTCGTGGGCGTCGGGTCCGGTCGGGCGGGGGCGGAGGTGGGCTGCGGGGGTGCTGGGCGGGGTCCGGGGGCGGGCCCGGGTCGGTCGGGGTGGGGGCGGGGCCGTAGCCCTGGATCGTGACAACCGCGCCGGCTGGTGAGATCGCCACCCGTGCGCTCCAGTACCCGGACGGCTCGCGCAGCTGGTCGACGTACACCTTGATCGTCAACGTTTCGCCTGGGCGGAGCGTTCCTGCAGATCGGCTCAGGTAGAGCCAGGAGGCGCCCGTGGTCGCGGACCAGCGCACCGGGGCATGGCCGGAGGCGGTCAGAGTGATCAGCGTGGTGTCGCCGCTGTTGTCGGCGGTCACCGCCAGCTCCCCCACACCCTTGCGGCCCGCTCCGGCGACGCTGACGACCTCCACGGAGACGTCGGGTTGGTCGCCGTTCGAGAAGCGGCCACCAGGGTGCGTGTCGGCGTTTCCCGTGTTCTCGTAGCCGCCGCGCGCCGCCTCGCCGTCGAGGCTGCCGGGGGTGTCGTCGCGGCTGGCGGTGGCGGTGCTGCCCTCTCCGCCCTCGCCGGTGACCGGCGAGGCCCGGTAGGCGGACCAGAGGGCCAGTACGGGGGCCGCCACGACGGTGGCGACGACGGTCGTGGTGACGGCACGCGCGCGTAGGCGGTCCCTTCGGGCGGTGCGGTCCTTGGGGTCCATGGGGAAGCCGCGCCGGTCGAAGCGCGGCGCGGCGGTGCCCCGCGCGCGCGGGTGATGCGCCATGGCGTGGCGCAGTGCCGCGCGGGGCGCCTCCAGCACGGGCAGCGCGGCGGGGGTGACGCTGGCGCCGGGCCAGCGGCCGGGGACGGCGCGCTCGGCGGTGCGCCGGCAGCGGGGGCAGTCGTCGACGTGCCGGACGAGCTCACGGCGGACCGCGGCGCTGAGCACGAGCTGGTTGTCGCCGGTGAGGCGGGCGACGCCCGGACAGCCGCCGGTCTCGACGACCGCAAGGGCGGCGCGGGTGCGTTCGACCTCGCAGGCGGCGGAGGCGAGCAGTTCACGGGTGGCGGCGAGGTCCATGCCGAGGACGGCGGCGACCTCATGGGCGGCCAAGTGGTGGCGTACGGCCAGCTCGAGCGCCTCGCGCTGCTCGGGGGTGGTGCCGGCGGCCTCCGGCCAGGCCAGCTGGGCGAGTTCGCGCCGACGCTGCTCCTGGGCCTCCTCGGAGACGGGCGGGGTGGTGGGCTGTCTGCCGCGCTGCCGTTCGGTGCCATGGCGGCCCGCCGCGTGCGTGGCCTGACGTTTCTGCTTGGCCTCGGCCAGCTTGCGCAGGCACACCCAGCGGGCCAGCGCGTACAACCACGCCCGGCGGTCCCCGGCGGCGTCCGGGGCACGCTGGCCGCGGCGTTCGGCGAGCGCGAGGACCTCGCCCAGGGCGGCGGTCGCGGCGTCGTGGTCACACAGCACGGAGAGGCAGTAGGTGAACAGACCGTCCAGATACGGCTCGTAGCGCGCGGGCGGGTGGTGCGCCAGCGTGCGCGCCGCAGCACGGTCGCGTGCCTCGCGGCGCGCCCGGTGTGCGCCGGTCGTGCGGGTCGAGGTGTCCGGGCTGCTGCTCATCACCCGGCCGACCGTAGGGGGCGGGGGGTGGCGCCTTCCGCCCCCTTGAGCACATTTAATTCGTACGGGTGAAACGATCCCTCATAAGGGGACAGGAACCGGTGATTCCGTGACCGGTTCGGGCGTGTCGATACCGGTTCGTACAGGGTTCGCGGCCCCGCTCGCGGCCTCAGGGCACAGTGGCCCGCGGACCGATGACCTGCAGCGTGCCCGCGCTGTCAGTGGGGCCGGTTACGGTTTCGTCCATGGCTGCCCGTACGAAGACCACGAAGGACCGCCCGTCCTACCGCTGCACCGAATGCGGCTGGCAGACGGCCAAGTGGCTCGGCCGCTGCCCCGAATGCCAGGCCTGGGGCACGGTCGAGGAATACGGCACGCCCGCCGTACGCACGACCACACCCGGCCGCGTCACCACCTCCGCCCTGCCCATCGGCCAGGTCGACGGCCGCCAGGCCACCGCCCGCCCGACCGGCGTCCCCGAGCTGGACCGCGTGCTCGGCGGCGGGCTCGTGCCCGGCGCGGTGGTGCTCGTCGCGGGCGAGCCCGGCGTCGGCAAGTCGACCCTGCTGCTGGACGTGGCGGCCAAGTCGGCGAGTGACGAACACCGCACCCTTTATGTGACCGGCGAGGAGTCGGCGAGCCAGGTCCGGCTGCGCGCCGACCGGATCGGCGCCATCGACGACCACCTCTATCTCGCCGCCGAGACCGATCTGGCCGCCGTGCTGGGCCACTTGGACGCGGTGAAGCCGTCACTGCTCATCCTCGACTCGGTACAGACGGTCGCCTCCCCGGAGATCGACGGCGCCCCAGGCGGCATGGCCCAGGTCCGCGAGGTCGCCGGCGCCCTGATCCGCGCCTCCAAGGAGCGGGGCATGTCCACGCTCCTGGTGGGCCATGTCACCAAGGACGGCGCGATCGCGGGTCCGCGCCTGCTGGAGCACCTCGTCGACGTCGTCCTGCACTTCGAGGGCGACCGGCACGCGCGTCTGCGCCTCGTACGCGGCGTCAAGAACCGCTACGGGACGACGGACGAGGTCGGCTGCTTCGAGCTGCACGACGAGGGCATCACCGGACTCGCCGACCCCAGCGGCCTGTTCCTGACCCGCCGGGCCGAACCGGTCCCCGGCACCTGCCTGACCGTCACCCTGGAGGGCCGCCGCCCCCTGGTCGCCGAGGTCCAGGCACTCACGGTCGACTCACAGATCCCCTCCCCACGCCGCACGACGTCCGGCCTGGAGACCTCCCGCGTCTCGATGATGCTGGCGGTCCTGGAACAGCGCGGCCGCATCAGCGCCCTGGGCAAACGGGACATCTACTCCGCAACGGTCGGCGGAGTGAAGCTGTCCGAACCGGCCGCCGACCTCGCCATCGCCCTCGCGCTGGCGTCGGCGGCCAGTGACACCCCGCTGCCGAAGAACCTCGTGGCGATCGGCGAGGTCGGCCTCGCGGGCGAGGTCAGACGGGTCACCGGCGTGCAGCGCCGGCTCGCGGAGGCGCACCGCCTGGGCTTCACGCATGCGCTCGTGCCGGGCGATCCGGGCAAGGTCCCTGCGGGTATGAAGGTCCTGGAAGTCGCGGACATAGGGGACGCCCTGAGGGTCCTCCCCCGCTCCCGTCGCCGAGAGGCCCCCCGGGACGCGGAGGACCGCCGGTAGACTTTGCCCTGGTCTCGCCCGTCCGTACGAACCGAGTGCGCATACGGGAGCGCCCCAGAACCTGCGACCGGAGGAGTGCAGTGGCAGCCAACGACCGGGCAGCAGCTCCCGGAAAATCCGGTGGGAGTGCCGGTTCCGATGGCCTGATGCGCGCCTCGCTGAGCGCCGTGGCTCCGGGCACGGCCCTGCGTGACGGGCTCGAGCGGGTCCTGCGCGGCAACACCGGCGGGCTGATCGTGCTCGGCTCCGACAAGACCGTCGAGGCCATGTGCACGGGCGGTTTCGTGCTGGATGTCGAGTTCACGGCGACCCGGCTGCGCGAGCTGTGCAAGCTGGACGGCGGCATCGTGCTCTCCTCCGACCTGTCGAAGATCCTGCGTGCGGGTGTCCAACTCGTCCCGGATCCCACGATCCCGACCGAGGAGACGGGCACTCGCCACCGCACCGCGGACCGGGTCAGCAAGCAGGTCGGATTCCCTGTGGTCTCGGTCTCCCAGTCCATGCGGCTGATCGCGCTGTACGTCGACGGCCAGCGCCGCGTACTGGAGGACTCGGCGGCGATCCTGTCCCGCGCCAACCAGGCCCTGGCGACCCTGGAGCGCTACAAGCTCCGCCTGGACGAGGTCGCGGGCACGCTGTCGGCGCTGGAGATCGAGGACCTGGTGACGGTCCGGGACGTCTCCGCCGTCGCCCAGCGACTGGAGATGGTGCGCCGCATCGCCACCGAAATCGCCGAATACGTGGTCGAACTGGGCACCGACGGACGTCTCCTCGCCCTCCAGCTGGACGAGTTGATCGCCGGCGTCGAACCGGAGCGTGAACTGGTCGTCCGGGACTACGTTCCCGAGCCCACCGCCAAGCGCTCCCGCACGGTCGAGGAGGCGCTGGCCGAACTGGACGCCCTCACCCACGCCGAGCTGCTCGAACTGCCCACGGTGGCCCGAGCATTGGGCTACACGGGCTCCCCCGAGGCCCTCGACTCCGCGGTGTCCCCGCGCGGCTTCCGCCTCCTCGCCAAGGTGCCGCGCCTCCCGGGCGCCATCATCGACCGGCTGGTGGAGTACTTCGGCGGCCTGCAGAAACTCCTCGCCGCCAGCGTGGACGACCTTCAGACGGTCGAGGGCGTGGGCGAGGCGCGTGCGCGCAGCGTCCGGGAGGGGCTGTCGCGGCTGGCGGAGTCGTCGATCCTGGAACGCTACGTCTGACTCGCCTGGCCTGGCTGTGGGGTCCGGCGGAGCTAATCGGCATCCAGCACGAACGAAGTCCGCACCTTCCCGAACCCCGGCGCCGCAGCCTCCACCAGATACGTCCCCGCCCCGGCCGCCCCCGCCGGAGGCGTCCCGCACTCGGGAACGCTCGGCTTGCGATCCCACTCCACGGTGTACGTGATGCCGCTGCCCGCCGGCACCCGGTACAGCAGGCTGCCGGCCCCCTTGGGACAGTCCTTCGACGACCAGTACGCGTCGTCGCTTCCCGCCTGAGTGATCGTCAGCACCGCGCTCTTCGGCCCGAGATCGACCTTGCAGTCACTGCCGGAGGAGTTCTGCGCGGCCAGCCGGAAGGCCGGCTTCTCGTCCGGCGAGTAGGAGTTACGCACACTGCGCAGCGTCAACGACACCGCGCTCGGCGTGCAGTGGGCCAGGGGGGACCCGGCCGGCAGGGCATCCCCCGCACCGACGTCGGCCCCTGACACAGCGCCACCCGAGCCGCCACCGCTGCTCGCACTGCCGCTGCCGCCGTCACCCGAGCCGTCGGCCCCGCCGGAGTCCCCCGCCCCGGCACTGTCTCCCGAGCCGCCCCCGTTGGCGTCCCCGTCGTCCGACTCGTCACGTCCGCCGGGCGCCTGGCTGATCGCAGGTCCGGAGCTGGACGGCCCCGGCGTGATCGTGGGCGCGGGATTCTTGCCGTCGGACCCGTCGGCGCCGTTCTTGCTGCCGCCGCCCGATGTGAGGACCCAGGCGATCAGCAGCGCCAACAGGGCGATCACAGACAGCAGGACGACCCTCCGTCGCCAGTAGATGGAGGAGGGAAGCGGCCCGACCGGATTGCGCAGAGATCCCACGGCGCAAACTGTACGAGAGATCGGTGCGCCAGCTTGCCCCACCCGCCGCCAGGAGCCACAACTTTTCCGGATCATCATTCCGGAATGCGGCCGACGCGCCGCTGCCGGTCATCGAGTCGAGCACCGGACGACGCAGGGAGTGACGAACCTTCCCACGCCGCCTACGGTCCGTGACCGCGAGCGCCGGGTACGACGACAACACCCCCGGCGGCGCCCGGAACTTGACGGAGCGGCGGACGGAGACGGGGCCGTTCGCGACCGTAGCCCTTGCACCATTGGCCACGGCCTCCGGGCGGCGCAGCCGACACCGCGCCCCGACCCGCCCCACTCCGCGCTATCCACGTCCGCGACCTTCGACGTGGCAGGATCGGAACTGCCATGACTGCGCCCACGAAGCCACCGCACACCCGCCCCGCCGACGCCGTCCCCGGTCCGCCGCTCGGAGCCGAGCTGCATTCCCCTGTCATCGCCTGGTTCGACGAGCATGCGCGCGACCTGCCCTGGCGGCGCCCGGAGGCCGGCGCCTGGGGCGTGATGGTCAGCGAGTTCATGCTCCAGCAGACGCCGGTGAACCGCGTCCTGCCCGTCTACGAGCACTGGCTGGCCCGCTGGCCCCGCCCCGCCGACCTCGCCGAGGAGGCCCCCGGCGAGGCCGTCCGCGCCTGGGGCCGGCTCGGCTACCCGCGCCGCGCCCTCAGGCTGCACGGCGCCGCCGTCGCCATAACGGAGCGGCACGGCGGGGACGTACCGACCGACCACGGCCAGCTGCTGGCGCTGCCCGGCATCGGCGAGTACACGGCGGCGGCCGTGGCGTCGTTCGCGTACGGGCAGCGGCATGCCGTGCTCGACACCAATGTCCGCCGGGTTCTGGCCCGCGCGGTCAACGGTGTGCAGTACCCGCCGAACGCCACCACCGCCGCCGAGCGCCGGCTCGCCCGGGCGCTGCTGCCCGAGGACGAGCGGACCGCCGCCCGCTGGGCCGCGGCCTCCATGGAGCTGGGCGCGCTGGTGTGCACGGCCAAGAACGAGAGCTGCCAGAGCTGCCCGATCGCCGCACAGTGCGCCTGGCGACTGGCCGGGAAGCCGGAGCACGACGGTCCGCCGCGCCGGGGACAGACGTACGCCGGCACCGACCGTCAGGTACGCGGCAAGCTGCTCGCCGTGCTGCGCGAGGCGCATGTGCCCGTGCCGCAGACGGTGCTGGACCGGGTGTGGCACGAGCCGGTGCAGCGGGCCCGGGCGCTGGACGGCCTGGTCGCGGACGGTCTGGTGGAGCCGCTGCCGGGCGGCCTGTACCGGCTGCCGCTGAGCTGACGTACAGCCGCATCACAGGCCTCTGTCACACATCAGCGCTCGTTCACAGCTCAACCCCAGCGTCAAATCACTCCATACCCACCCCATCCGATCTACTCCTTTAACACGTCCCTACTTCCGTTACACAACCGACGGACAGCCGAGCGTTTACCGCAGGCTGCTTCGGACAGCGCCGTGACAACGCCTCCGTAGCTTCATTTCCGTGCCCGACGGGGTGGCACGGCTACAGAAGTAACGGGGATGGAGGCGGTTGATCATGGCGCAGCGCGAGGTGGGCGAGGTGGGCGAGGTACTCGGGTTCGAGGAGTACGTCCGCACCCGGCAGGACGCGCTCCTTCGCAGCGCCCGTCGGCTGGTCCCGGACCCGGTCGACGCCCAGGACCTGCTCCAGACGGCGCTGGCCCGGACGTACGGCCGCTGGGACGGCATAGCCGACAAGCGGCTCGCGGACGCCTATCTGCGCCGGGTCATGATCAACACGCGGACCGAGTGGTGGCGGGCCCGCAAGCTGGAGGAGGTGCCCACCGAGCAGCTCCCGGACGCCTGCGTGGACGACTCCACCGAGCAGCACGCGGACCGCGCCCTGCTGATGGACGTCATGAAGGTGCTCGCCCCGAAGCAGCGCAGCGTGGTCGTGCTGCGACACTGGGAGCAGATGTCCACGGAGGAGACGGCCGCCGCCCTCGGCATGTCGGCCGGAACGGTCAAGAGCACGCTGCACCGGGCGCTCGCCCGGCTCCGCGAGGAGCTGGAGTCCCGCGATCTGGACGCACGCGCGCTGGAGCGTGAGGAGCGGGAGCGTTGCGCGGCCTAGGGTCTGTCCGGCGGCCGGAGTCGGAGACGCGGGGCGGGGCACGTCCCCCTGCGGGGCCGCCCACCCCGGCCCGGAGCACCTGGCAGGCGGCGAGTACGGCGGCGGTCGTGTTCGTCGCCCTCGCCCTGTCGGTCTCCGCCTGCGGTACCGGCGGCACCGGCGCCCGGGACGAGGGCCCGGCCCACTCCGACGAGGTCGCCGGCACCGGGGCCTCATCGGCGGCCCCGGCCTCCGCGGTGCCGCCCGCCAAGTCCCTCACCCGTCCCGCGGTGGTCAAGCTCCTCATGGCCGACCCGGAGGTCTCGACGACGGTCAAACGCTCCCTGAAGCCGTGCGCCGGGGACGAGTACCCGGTCGACCTGTCGTACGGCAATCTGACGTCAGGGCCGGTCGACGATGTCGTCGTCAATGTCGTGACCTGCAGCGATGTCGTCGGCATCGGCTCGTATGTGTATCGCGAGCAGGGCGGCGCGTACCAGAATGTCTTCCAGTCCGAGGAACCTCCGGTCTATGCCGAAATAGACCGTGATGACCTGGTCGTGACCAAGCAGGTGTACGAGAAGGGCGACCCGGTGTCGAGCCCGTCCGGCGAGAACGTGATCACGTACCGCTGGGCCTCGGGCCGCTTCACCGAGGAGTACCGGACGCACAACGACTACAGCCCGGTGGTCGGTGGCGCGGCCACCCCGGCGCCCGAGAGCAACTGAACCCCGGCCGGACTCCCACGCACGACAAGCACACGAGAACAGAGAGCAGCGGGATGGCAGACCAGACCCACGTTCTGTTCGTCGAGGACGACGACGTCATCCGCGAGGCCACCCAGCTCGCCCTGGAGCGGGACGGCTTCGCGGTCACCGCCATGCCCGACGGGCTGTCGGGCCTGGAGGCGTTCCGCGCGGACCGCCCCGACATCGCCCTGCTGGACGTCATGGTGCCCGGCCTGGACGGCGTCAGCCTGTGCCGCCGGATCCGTGACGAGTCGACCGTCCCGGTGATCATGCTGTCGGCGCGGGCCGACTCCATCGACGTGGTGCTGGGCCTGGAGGCGGGCGCCGACGACTACGTGACCAAGCCATTCGACGGTGCCGTCCTGGTCGCCCGGATCCGTGCCGTACTGCGCCGCTTCGGCCACGCCGGCGGCGCCCGCGCGGGCCGGGCGGAGGAGGCCGGCGCCGCGGCGGACGGCGGCGTGCTCACCTTCGGCGACCTGGAGGTCGACACCGAGGGGATGGAGGTCCGCCGGGCCGGCCGCCCGGTGGCGCTCACCCCGACCGAGATGCGGCTGCTGCTGGAGTTCTCCTCCGCGCCGGGCACCGTGCTGTCGCGGGACAAGCTGCTGGAGCGCGTGTGGGACTACGGCTGGGGCGGGGACACCCGGGTCGTCGACGTCCATGTGCAGCGGCTGCGTACGAAGATCGGCCAGGACCGGATCGAGACGGTCCGCGGCTTCGGCTACAAGTTGAAGGCCTGAGCAGGGCAGGGGTATGCGGGGGATCTTTCCACGCCTCGTTCCGCAGCGGCTGGAGCGCGCGGACATCCGTACGGGACTGAGGTGGAAGCTCAGCGCGGCCATCGCGCTGGTCGGCGCGCTGGTCGCGATCGCGCTCAGCCTGGTCGTGCACAACGCCGCCCGGGTCTCGATGCTGGACAACGCGCGTGACCTCGCGGACGAGCGCCTCCGGATCGCCCAGCGCAACTACGAGCTGTCCGGCCGCCCCAACTTTCCCAGCATCAAGATCGACGACCCGCGCCTGCCGCCCGAGCTGCGGGCGAAGGCCGAGGCGGGGCGGCGGGCGACCTACGTGGCCGACCGTCCGGCCGGCGGGCCGGACATCTGGGCCGCGGTGCCACTCAAGGACGGGCATGTGATGTCGCTGCACACGGGGTTCACCGACCGCAGCACGGACATCCTCAAGGACCTCGACCAGGCCCTCGTCATCGGCTCCATAGCGGCCGTCCTCGGCGGCAGCGCGCTCGGCGTGCTCATCGGCGGCCAGCTGTCGGGCCGGCTGCGCAAGGCGGCGGCCGCGGCGAACCAGGTCGCCAAGGGCGAGCCGGACGTCCGGGTGCGGGAGGCGATCGGCGGGGTCGTCCGGGACGAGACCGACGACCTGGCGCGGGCCGTCGACGCGATGGCGGACGCCCTCCAGCAGCGTCTGGAGGCGGAGCGCCGGGTCACCGCCGACATCGCGCACGAGCTGCGCACCCCGGTGACCGGGCTGCTGACGGCGGCCGAGCTGCTGCCGCCGGGCCGCCCGACCGAGCTGGTACTGGACCGGGCCAAGGCGATGCGCACGCTGGTCGAGGACGTCCTGGAGGTGGCCCGCCTCGACGGGGCCTCCGAGCGGGCCGAGCTGCAGGACATCATGCTGGGCGAGTTCGTCGCCCGGCGGGTGGCGGCCAAGGATCCGGACATCGAGGTGCTTGTCGTGCACGAGTCGGAGGTGACGACCGACCCGCGGCGGCTGGAGCGCG
Source organism: Streptomyces sp. F001 (assembly GCF_004187715.1). Lineage (GTDB taxonomy): Bacteria > Actinomycetota > Actinomycetes > Streptomycetales > Streptomycetaceae > Streptomyces > Streptomyces flavusporus. The sequence continues at coordinate 452,877 of NZ_QZWF01000004.1, forward strand.
TGCTGTTCAACCTGCTCGCCAACGCCGCCCGGCACGGCAGACCGCCGATCGAGGTCACCGTCGAGGGCCGGGTCATCCGCGTCCGCGACCACGGGCCCGGCTTCCCCGAGGACCTGCTCGCGGAGGGCCCGAGCCGCTTCCGCACCGGCAGCAAGGACCGCGCCGGCCGCGGCCACGGCCTCGGCCTGACCATCGCGGCCGGCCAGGCCCGGGTGCTGGGCGCCCGCCTGACCTTCCGCAACGTCCGCCCGCCCGGCGCGGCGGAGCACATCCCGGCGGAGGGCGCGGTCGCCGTGCTGTGGCTGCCGGAGCATGCGCCGACGGCCACGGGCAGCTATCCGATGCTGCCCGACCGGTAGGGCGGACGTCGGGCGAACCTCAGACGGCCTCGGTCACCGGCGCCTGCGCGGGAGCACCGTCGTCCGCCTTCGGCCCCGCCCCCTTCAGCGGCACCTCCTTGACGAACACCGCCGCCACCAGCGCGACCACGGCGATCCCCGCACCCAGCAGGAACGCCCCGTGCGTCCCCGCGGACACCGCGTGCTGGTAGGCCTCCCGGGCCGCGGCCGGCAGCTCGGCCAGGCTCGCGGCGTCCAGCTGGGCGGACTGTTCGGTCACCTTGGAGCCCAGCGCGCCGGCCCGCTCGGCCATGACGTCCTGGACGCGGTGGTTGAACAGCGCGCCCATGATGGCGACGCCGAAGGAGGAACCGAGCGTGCGGAAGAGGGTGGTGGAGGACGACGCGACGCCCATGTCCTTCATCTCCACGCTGTTCTGCGCGACCAGCATGGTGATCTGCATCAGGCAGCCCATGCCCAGACCGAGGACGGCCATGTACACGCCGGAGGTCAGCCGCGAGGTCCCGGTGTCCATCAGGGACAGCAGGTACAGCCCGACGACCAGCAGCACACCGCCCGCGACCGGGAAGAGCTTGTAGCGGCCGGTGTTGGTGGTCACCCGCCCGGCGACCATCGACGTGACGAGCATCGCACCGAGCATCGGCAGAAGCAGCAGCCCGGAGTTGGTCGCGGACGCGCCCTGCACCGACTGCTGGTACAGCGGCAGGAAGAGGGTTGCGCCGAACATCACGAAGCCGGTGACGAAGCCGATGACGGACATCAGCGTGAAGTTGCGGCTGCGGAAGATGTGCAGCGGCACGACCGGTTCGGCGGCCCGGGTCTGCCAGAACACGAACCCGACGAGCGCGGCGACACCGATGCCGATCAGCTCCATGATCTGCACGGACGTCCAGGCGTACTCCGTACCGCCCCAGGTGGTGACGAGCACGATCGCGGTGATGCCGACGGTCAGCAGCGCGGCGCCCAGGTAGTCGATCCGCGCCTCGGACCGCTTCTTCGGCAGGTGCAGTACGGCGCTGACGGCGAGCAGCGCGACGGCGCCGAGCGGCAGGTTGATGTAGAACGTCCAGCGCCAGCCCCAGTGGTCGGTGATGGTGCCGCCGACCAGCGGACCGCCGATCATGGCCAGCGCCATGACGCCGGCCATCATTCCCTGGTACTTGCCGCGCTCCCGCGGCGGCACCAGATCGCCGATGATCGCCATCACGCCGACCATCAGTCCGCCGGCGCCCAGTCCCTGCACGGCACGGAAGGCGATCAGCTGACCCATGTCCTGGGCCATACCGCTGAGCGCGGAGCCGATCAGGAAGATCACGATCGAGGTCATGAACGAGCCCTTGCGCCCGTACATGTCGCCGAGCTTCCCCCAGAGCGGGGTGGAGGCGGCGGTCGCCAGGGTGTACGCGGTCACCACCCACGACAGGTGTTCCAGACCGCCCAGTTCGCCGACGATCGTCGGCATCGCGGTGCCCACGATCATGTTGTCGAGCATCGCGAGCATCATCGCGATCATCAGGGCGAGCAGGACGACCCGCACGCTCCTGGGCTGCTTCCCCGTGTCCGTGCTGTCGGCAGGTATGTCCGCCACCGCTCCCCCAACTTACTTGCCGCCCGGCTAGTTCTGCCACGGAACGTAGCTCGCAAACTAGCCGGGCGTCAAGTAAGTTTTTGTCTTACCAGGAGCACGAGGACGGGCGGCACGATGGGCGGCACCAAGCAGCAGCGGCGCGGCAACACGCGCCAGCGCATCCAGGACGTGGCGCTGGAGCTCTTCGCCGAGCAGGGCTACGAGAAGACGTCCCTGCGCGAGATCGCCGAGCGCCTGGACGTCACCAAGGCGGCGCTGTACTACCACTTCAAGACCAAGGAAGAGATCCTGGTCGGCATCTTCGACGACCTGATGCAGCCGATCGACGAACTGGTCGAGTGGGGCGGGCACCAGCCGCACACCCTGGAGACGAAGCAGGAGATCGTACGGCGCTACAGCCAACTGCTCTCCGACGCCGCACCGTTGTTCCGCTTCATGCACGAAAACCAGGCGACCGTACGTGAACTGCGTATCGGCGACCTGTTCAAGGAGCGCATGCGAGGCCTGCGCGAGATCATCATCGACCGGGACGCCGGCCTGGCCGACCAGGTCCGCTGCGTGAGCGCGATCTTCACGCTGCACGCCGGCACGGTGTTCGTGATGCAGGAACTGGAAGGCGACCCCGAGGACAAGCGCAAGGCCATCCTCGAGGTCGCCGTCGACATGGTGACCCAGGCGCACGGGGGCGCCGCTCGGTCGTCTTAGAGGGTCACGCCCTTGGTGCGCAGGAAGGCGACCGGGTTGATGGCCGTGCCGTAGTTCGGGGTCGTACGGATCTCGAAGTGCAGGTGCGGACCGCTGGAGTTGCCGGTGTTGCCGGACAGGGCGATGCGCTGACCGGTGGCGACGACCTGGCCGACCCTCACGTCGACGCGGGACAGGTGGGCGTACTGGGAGAACGTCCCGTTGCCGTGCTTGATGACGACGGCGTTGCCGTACGCGGGGCCGTCACCGGCGCCGTTGCCGCCGGCCTTGACCACGGTGCCGCCGTGCGCGGCGACGACCTTGGTGCCGGTCGGGACGGCGAAGTCCTGCCCGCTGTGGGTGGACTGCCACATGCCGCCGGCCTGCGCGTAGCTGGCGCTGAGCTGGTAGCGCTTGACCGGGCTGGTCCAGGACGCGGCCTTCTTCGCGGCGGCCTGCGGCGCGGTCTTCTGGGTGTTCGCGGCGGCCGCCTTGGCCGCCTTTGCCTTCACGGCGGCCGCCTTGGCCGCCTTCGCCTTGGCGTTCGCGGCGGCCACCTTGGCCGCCGCCTTCGCCTGAGCCGCGGCCTGCGCCTCGACGGCGCTCGCAACGCCGGAGGTGGCAGCGGTTGCGGTGGTGGTGGCCGCGACGGTGTTGGCGGCGGCCGCGACCCCGGCCCCCAGCACGACCGAGGCGCCGAGACCGGCGGCCAGCACGGCCGCGCGAGTGCGGAGCTGCGGCGTACGGGAAGAACGGGACGTGACACGCGTGAACATGCGAAACCTCATGGGACGGGGACAGAGAAAAGCCACCCGGCACACGGACGTCCGCCGAATGGGCCATCCCTTGGTAACCCCCGGACCTAGCTATCCCAAAAGGTGTGACCTACGACGGAAGCTAGTAGTCCACCCCATAACTCCCTGACTCTTGACAGAGTCCTCATCAGGGACGAATCAGCACATAGCGGCCGTCCAGCGTTAGGATTCCGAGATAAAAGTCCATTTTGTCCAGATCGGCCTTTCCACTATTCCAGGTAGTAACGGACAAATCGCCTGTGCGGCATGTCACCGATAGGCAAGATCGAGGGACCCCTGAATGTGACGGGGGCTACGCTGCTGTTTCCTGCCAACGGGGCTCAGGGGGAGGCCGGGTGGAACCGACGGTCATCGGCATGCGGCTGGCGTCCGGGGTGGTCGCACCGCTCGTGAAGAAGCTGTTCGTGACCGAGGGTTCGGGCGCCGGGCTGGTGGACCGGCCGGTGCGGATCTCGTCGTACGTCTCCTTCAGGGGCGAGAAGCAGCGGCTCGACCGCAAGGACGTGACCGGACTGGCCGCGGAGCTGGTGCGCCGGGGCCTGCGCGGCACCGGGGAGCGCCCCCTGCCCGTCGACGAGGAGCAGGCCGTCGTCCACGCCCTGGCCGACACGCTGTACGCCCTCGGCGACCTGGACATGACCGACGTACAGGCCGTGGAGCTCGGCCATGAGGCCCTGGCCGCCCGTCTGCGCGCGGCGAGCGGCAAGCCGGACCGGGACCTGTCCCTCGACGCGGCCCTGTTCTACTTCCGGGCGCTCACCACCGCCTGCCTGCACATCCTGCACTTCTTCACCCAGCGGTCGGCCTTTGTCCCGCGCACGCTGGTCGAACAGGCCCGGCGGCAGAGCGAGCTGCTGGCCAGGGTCGACGAGCTGATCGCCCGGACCCCGCCGCCCGGCGGCACCGACCCGGCCTTCGAGCAGCGCTACGTGTCGTACGTCACGACCAGGCACGGCCACCTCACCATCTACGGCATCGACCTGGTCAACTCCCCCGACCGCTGGCCCCTGGACGCGGCCTATCTGAGCCTGCAGGCACTGCACCCGGCCGGGGACGGCACCGGTTCCGACGGCCTCGGCGTCGCCTCCGCCGCCACCGCACTGCCCGCCGAACAGGCCTTCGCCGAGCACGACCGGGTGCTGCTGCGCGGAGTGGCCGGCTCCGGCAAGACCACGCTGGTGCAGTGGCTCGCGGTGACCGCGGCCCGGGGCGAGCGCGGCGACCGCATCCCCTTCGTCCTCCCCTTGCGCACCCTGGTCCGCCGCCCAGAGGGGCTGCCCGCCCCCGACGCCTTCCTGGCCGCCGTACGCGTCCCTTTCCACGCGAACGAGCCCGACGGCTGGGTGGACCGGGTGCTCACCGCCCGCCGCGCCCTGCTCCTGATCGACGGCATCGACGAGATCCCCGAACGCGAGCGGGAGCGCACCCGCCGCTGGCTGCGCGAACTGCTGGACGTCTATCCCGGCAACCAGTGGCTGGTCACCTCCCGCCCCTCCGCCGTACGGGAGGACTGGCTCGCGGCCGACGGCTTCACGGAGCTGATGCTCACCCCCATGAGCCGGGACGACGTGGCCGCGTTCGTCTCCCGCTGGCACACGGCGGTACGGGCCGACGCCCCCGGCCCCGAACGCCTCGACGACTACGAACGCTCCCTCCTCGACGCCCTGCGCACCAAGCCCGACCTCGGCCGCCTCGCCACCAACCCCCTGATGTGCGGGCTGATCTGTGCGCTGCACCGCGACCGGCGGGGCTATCTGCCGCACGGGAGGCAGGAGCTGTACGACGCTGCCCTGTCGATGCTGCTGGCGCGGCGGGACGAGGAGCGGGACATGTACGGCCACGACGGCATCCAGCTCACCGAACTGCCCCAGATCCAGCTCCTGCAGCGCCTCGCCTACTGGCTGATCCGCAACAACCAGTCGGAGATGGATGCCGAGCGGGCGGAACGGATCATCGCCGACGTCCTCCCGTCCCTCCCGGCCGCCGCCGCACAGGGCGCCGCCGGCCAGATCCTGCGGTACCTGCTCGTCCGCAGCGGCCTGCTGCGCGAACCCGCCCCGGGGACCGTGGAGTTCGTGCACCGCACCTTCCAGGACTACCTCGGCGCGAAAGCGGCGGTGGAGGACGGCGACTTCGGCCTGCTGGTGCGCGGTGCGACGGACGAGCAGTGGGCGGACGTGGTCCGGATGGCGGTGGCGCACGCTCGACCGCGGGAACGGGCGGAGCTGCTACGGGACTTGAGTGCGGCGGCCGATCGGGCGCAGGGTGCGGCGAGTGCGCGGGTACGGCTTCTCGCGCTGGCCTCGCTGGAGCATGCGACCGAGCTCGATCCCCGGGTGCGGGAGGAGGTCGAGCGGAAGGCAGCGGCGTTGATCCCGCCCCGGACGACGGAGGAGGCCCGCGCGCTCGCGTCGGTGGGACCGCTCGCGCTGGAGCTGCTGCCGGGCCCGGAGGGGCTCGACGAGGAGGAAGCGCGGGCGGTCGTCGTCACGGCGTCCCTCATCGGGACGGAGGCCGCGCTGCCGGTACTGGCCCGCTTCCGTTCCCATCCCGCCCTTGACGTACGGGCCCAACTCACGTGGACATGGCATCGGTTCGGGACCCGGCAATACGGCGAGGAGGTCATCGCGCATCTGCCGGAGAAGGGTCTCTTCTTCACCGCGCGATCGGTGGAACACCTGCGTTTTCTGCGGGAACTGGGCGGCAGGCGTGCCGTGCAGCTCGTCGGCGGCATCAAGCCGCGCGACATCAGCGCCGGCCTCCACCCCGACAGGACGGCAGAGCTCCACATCCGCGACAACGACGAGCTGGAGGACCTGACCTGCCTGTCGTCCCTGCATCGGCTCACCTATCTGGACCTCAGCAGGTGTTTCTATGTGGACGATCTGACTCCGCTGGCTCGCCTGCCCCTGTCCTGGCTGTCACTGGACCTCCTGCTCCATCCCGACCTGACCGTGCTGTCCGGATCGCCGACCCTGGACCAACTCAACCTGGGGATCGTGCTGGAGGCCGAGTCCCTCGACGAGGCGCTCCCGGACCTGCCACTGCGCTATCTGCGGTTCACCAGAACGGCGCTCGAGAACACCGGCCTGCGCGGCCTGCACCGCTTCCGCTCGCTGAGGCAACTGAGCCTCGCCAAGCTGTCCACCAGGCTCTCCCCCGACGCCTACGAGGAAATCGCCCGGCTCCCCGAACTGAAGGAGCTGCGCATCGACTGGCAGCACATCGACTGGCAGGGCCCACCCCTGCCGACCGTCACCGACCTACGCCTCAACAACGTTCTGGGCACCGAGGACTTCTCGGACATCCCGACCCTGTTCCCCAACCTGCGTGCGCTCACCGTCGTCCACGCCCCGGACGTCGCCCACATCCCGCAGCACATCCTCGAACCGCTCCCGGTCACGCCGGTGTTCAAGAAAATCCGCAGCGTTGTGTGACGCACACCTCTGTTCACCTACCGTCCAGTAACCCTACGGTTCCCCTCGCGCCATCCACACCGACGAGCATGCTCACGACACGTTGGCAGCCGTACGGACACCGTACGGACGTGAAGGGACCCCCACACATGACGAGACGACGCCCCTGGGCGAGCCGCACCGCCGCAACCGCCGTCGCAGCAGCCGCCCTCGTGGCCATCGCCGCCCCTGCCGAGGCCGCGACCAGCACCGGCACGACCACCACCGCCACCACCGCCGCCGCGGCGGACGTGGACTACGACACCTGGCAGAAGGACTGCCAGGCGGTGATGGACCAGGCACTGCCCTACCTGAAGCAGCGCATCGCCCAGTCGAAGCCGGGCGAGAAGCAGGCGATCGTCTTCGACATCGACAACACCACCCTGGAGACCGACTTCGGCTTCAGCTACCCGCAGCCGGCCAACCAGCCGGTCCTGGAGGTCGCCGAGTACGCCCAGGAGCACGGCGTCGACCTGTTCTTCGTCACGGCCCGCCCGGGCATCATCTACGCGCCCACCGAGTACAACCTGGAGAAGGTCGGCTACGAGGTCGACGGCCTCTATGTGCGTGGCTTCCTCGACCTCTTCAAGGACGTCGCCGCCTACAAGACCGCCCAGCGCGTCGACATCGAGTCCAAGGGCTACACAATCATCGCCAACATCGGCAACAACACCACCGACCTGTCGGGCGGCCACGCTGAGAAGACGTACAAGCTGCCGGACTACGACGGGCAGTTGTCCTGACCCAGCAACAGAGAAGGGGCTGCCCCCGGGACTCGCGTCCCGGGGGCAGCCCCTTCTTCGATCTTCGGTTCAGGCCGAGCGCAGCGGCTAGGCCTCCTTGCTCAGGTTCGGGCCTGCTCCGCCGGCCGCCTGCTCGATCGGCGGGACGTCCGGCAGGGCCGACTTCTCCTCACCGCGGAAGGTGAAGGTCTTGGTCTCGCCCTCGCCCTCGGTGTCCACGACCACGATGTGACCGGGGCGCAGCTCGCCGAAGAGGATCTTCTCCGACAGCGAGTCCTCGATCTCGCGCTGGATGGTGCGACGCAGCGGACGCGCACCCAGCACGGGGTCGTAACCCTTCTTGGACAGCAGCTCCTTGGCGGACTGGGAGAGCTCGATGCCCATGTCCCGGTCCTTCAGGCGCTCGTCCACCTTGCCGATCATCAGGTCGACGATCCGCAGGATGTCCGACTGCGTCAGCTGCGGGAAGACCACCACGTCGTCGACGCGGTTGAGGAACTCGGGCCGGAAGTGCTGCTTGAGCTCGTCCGAGACCTTGTTCTTCATACGCTCGTAGTTGGTCTTCGTGTCACCCGCGGCGGCGAAGCCCAGGTTGAAGCCCTTGGAGATGTCCCGGGTGCCGAGGTTGGTCGTCATGATGATGACCGTGTTCTTGAAGTCCACGACCCGGCCCTGGGAGTCGGTCAGACGACCGTCCTCCAGGATCTGCAGCAGCGAGTTGAAGATGTCCGGGTGGGCCTTCTCGACCTCGTCGAAGAGGACGACGGAGAACGGCTTGCGGCGGACCTTCTCGGTCAGCTGGCCGCCCTCTTCGTAGCCCACGTAACCGGGGGGCGAACCGAAGAGACGCGACACCGTGTGCTTCTCGCTGAACTCCGACATGTCGAGGGAGATCAGCGCGTCCTCGTCACCGAAGAGGAACTCGGCCAGCGCCTTGGACAGTTCGGTCTTACCGACACCGGACGGGCCGGCGAAGATGAACGAACCACCCGGACGCTTCGGGTCCTTCAGACCCGCACGCGTACGCCGGATCGCCTTCGACAGCGCCTTGACGGCGTCGTCCTGGCCGATGACCCGCTTGTGGAGCTCATCCTCCATGCGGAGCAGGCGGCTGGACTCCTCCTCGGTCAGCTTGAAGACCGGGATACCGGTGGCCGTGGCGAGGACCTCGGCGATCAGCTCGCCGTCGACCTCGGCGACGACGTCCATGTCGCCGGCCTTCCACTCCTTCTCCCGCTTGGTCTTGGCGGCCAGGAGCTGCTTCTCCTTGTCGCGCAGGGAGGCGGCCTTCTCGAAGTCCTGCGAGTCGATCGCGGACTCCTTGTCCCGGCGGACGGCGGCGATCTTCTCGTCGAACTCGCGCAGGTCCGGCGGAGCGGTCATCCGGCGGATACGCATCCTCGAGCCGGCCTCGTCGATCAGGTCGATCGCCTTGTCCGGCAGGAAGCGGTCCGAGATGTACCGGTCGGCCAGGGTGGCGGCCTGGACCAGCGCCTCGTCGGTGATGGAGACGCGGTGGTGCGCCTCGTACCGGTCGCGCAGGCCCTTGAGGATCTCGATCGTGTGCGGCAGGGACGGCTCGGCGACCTGGATCGGCTGGAAGCGGCGCTCCAGGGCCGCGTCCTTCTCCAGGTGCTTGCGGTACTCGTCCAGCGTGGTCGCACCGATGGTCTGCAGCTCACCGCGGGCCAGCATCGGCTTCAGGATGGAGGCCGCGTCGATGGCGCCCTCGGCGGCACCCGCACCGACCAGCGTGTGCAGCTCGTCGATGAACAGGATGATGTCGCCGCGGGTGCGGATCTCCTTGAGCACCTTCTTCAGGCGCTCCTCGAAGTCACCGCGGTAGCGGGAGCCGGCGACCAGCGCGCCGAGGTCCAGGGTGTAGAGGTGCTTGTCCTTGAGGGTCTCGGGCACCTCGCCCTTGACGATGGCCTGGGCGAGGCCCTCCACGACGGCGGTCTTGCCGACGCCGGGCTCACCGATCAGGACCGGGTTGTTCTTCGTACGGCGGGACAGCACCTGCATGACCCGCTCGATCTCCTTCTCGCGCCCGATGACCGGGTCGAGCTTGGACTCACGAGCGGCCTGGGTGAGGTTCCGGCCGAACTGGTCGAGGACCAGGGACGTGGAGGGGGTGCCCTCGGCAGGACCGCCGGCGGTGGCGGCCTCCTTGCCCTGGTAACCGGAGAGCAGCTGGATCACCTGCTGCCGCACCCGGTTCAGATCTGCGCCCAGCTTGACCAGGACCTGGGCGGCGACGCCCTCGCCCTCACGGATCAGGCCGAGCAGGATGTGCTCCGTGCCGATGTAGTTGTGGCCCAGCTGAAGGGCCTCGCGGAGCGACAGCTCCAGGACCTTCTTGGCACGGGGGGTGAAGGGGATGTGCCCGGACGGGGCCTGCTGGCCCTGGCCGATGATCTCCTCCACCTGCTGGCGGACCGCCTCGAGCGAAATCCCGAGGCTCTCAAGGGCCTTGGCGGCGACACCCTCACCCTCGTGGATCAGGCCCAGGAGGATGTGCTCGGTGCCGATGTAGTTGTGGTTGAGCATCCGGGCTTCTTCCTGAGCCAGGACGACAACCCGCCGCGCGCGGTCGGTGAACCTCTCGAACATCGTTAATCGCTCCTCAGAGCGGTCAGGCAGTAAGGGGAACTTCCCCTCCCTGTCCTTCCGCAGCTTAGTCCCGCAAGCGGGGACCGCTCATTCCAACTGCCGACACCGTCGATGGCCTCCTGACCTCGAACGCCGACATCTGCTCCAACCCGATGGTGCGAGACGATGTTCCCGCAGGCCAGGCAGTTACCCTCACCATCAGTACGCCGATGGCGAACGTGAGACGTCCTCTCCTGCGTGTCGCCCCCTCCCACTAGGGATGTCTTACCCGCTCGGACTGACAGTCCATGCGGCGCGCGCCCGTTCCCTCAGCTACGGGCGAACAACCTTGCGCCACCCCACGCCCCCACACGCCCCCGCATTCGGCACTCTGCGCATTCACTGGAACACTCAGCGTAACCCGCACGTCCTTTTGACGGTTGCGCTGGACATGGTTGGCGCTATGTCCATGGTCCCCCTTCCCTGCCGACCGCTCGACTCGAGCGACCGGGTGCGGCGGTGGTACGAGAACGAACTGGGCTGGGCGACCGTGCCCGGCCCTCCGATCCGCCTGTGTGTGGGCCTGCGCTTCGACGTTCTGGACGTGCCGGCCGAGGCGGGCTGCGCCGCCCTGCGGCATCTGGATCCCGGCTCCCCGGTGGCCGTGCGGGGCGACCGGATGCGGCTGCTGGTGGCCGCGGGCAGCACCGAGGAGCTGCCGGGGCTGCTGGACTGGCTGGAGTGGGGCGCCCTGCCCCTGGACCTGACGGCCATCGGCCCGGGCGGCGTCATGGACGCCCCGAGGCCCCCGGGAGGCGGCGCAGCACTCGCGGATACGTGCTCGGATCCGCTCTTGGATCCACTGGAGCCGGGTGAGCCTGAGACGGGGCCTACCGGCCCGGCCGGAGGTCGGCCGCTTTCCCCGGGCTGCTCAGGCGGCTCTCTTCAGGGGGCCGCCGTGTGGCTGCGGCCCCCCGAGCCGGGGTGCGAGGTCGAGGCCTCGCTGCCGACGCTGTCGGCCATGGGGGGCGGTGGGGGCGCCCCCGATCTCGTACGGCTGGTGGACACGGTGGCCACTCACTGCCACCGGATCCGACTGCGACGCGCGTGCGCTCAGCCGTTCGCCTTCTCGTAGGCCTCGCGAATGGACGCCGGAACACGGCCACGGTCGTTGACCTCGTAACCGTTCTCCTTCGCCCACGCACGGATCGCAGCGGTGTCCTGGCTGCCGCCGGCCGCGGCACGCGCCTTTCCACGCCCGCCGGAAGCACGGCCACCGGTACGCCGGCCGCCCTTCACATAGGGGTCGAGAAGGCCGCGAAGCTTGTCCGCATTGGCGGTCGTGAGATCGATCTCGTACGTCTTGCCGTCCAGCGCGAACGTCACCGTCTCGTCCGCCTCGCCGCCGTCGAGGTCGTCGACAAGAAGGACCTGAACCTTCTGTGCCACCGGATTTCCTTTCATCGATAACGTGAGGGCCGGGGGCCTGCGGCGTCCGCCCGTTTCGCCGCCCCCTGTTATATGCACTACTGCAGTACGTCGGAAAGCAAACCGCTTTTGCGGGAAAAACACAAACCCCCGGCAGAGACCGACCGCGACTCCCCGCCCGGAAACATGCGCGTTTCGGACATAGGGAACGGAGCAGCGGGGTCGGACGGAATACTCCTCGCATACCACCGGCATACCCGCGGCGATCACAGATGCAGAAGCATCCGGCTGTTGCCCAAGGTGTTCGGTTTCACTCGTTCGAGTCCGAGGAACTCGGCGACGCCCTCGTCATAGGAACGGAGCAGCTCGGCGTAGACATCGGTGTCGACCGGCGTCTCACCGATCTCCACGAAGCCGTGCCTGCCGAAGAAGTCCACTTCGAAGGTCAGACAGAAAACGCGGCGAACACCCAGCCAGCGTGCGGTCTGGAGCAACTTCTCCAGCAACTGATGGCCGACGCCGGCGCCCTTGAGGCCGGGCTTCACGGCGAGCGTGCGGACTTCCGCGAGGTCTTCCCACATCACGTGCAGTGCACCGCAGCCGACCACCTCGGCGTTGTCGTCACGTTCCGCGACCCAGAACTCCTGGATGTCCTCGTAAAGCGTCACCGTGGCTTTGTCGAGCAGGATGCCGAGGCGGACGTACGCGTCGAGCAGTCGGCGGACGGCCGGGACATCACTGGTCCGGGCCCGCCGGACGGTGATGGCTTTAGCGGTGACTTCGGGGCTCTCTGCGGACATGAGCGGACGCTATCGCCCGCTGCCCTCCGGTGCCGAGCCGGGGTTCTCGCCCGCGCTATCGGAGGGGGATTCCGGGGCCGGGGTGCGTTCAGCAGGTGGGGGTGCGGGCGTTTCCGGGCCCTGGACGATGCGTACGGCGTCGCGCAGCGCCTGTCGCTGTTCCTCGCTCATCATGCCGAAGAAGGCGACGAGCGCGGCGGCGGGGTTGTCACTCTGCGACCAGGCCTCGTTCATGAGGGCGGCGGCGTAGGCGGCCCGGGTGGAGACGGCCTCATATCGATAGGCCCGGCCTTCCGACTCGCGGCGTACCCAGCCCTTCTGATGGAGATTGTCCATAACGGTCATCACCGTGGTGTAGGCGATGGACCGTTCCTGCTGAAGATCTTCCAGGACTTCTCGAACGGTCACCGGGCGGTTCCACTTCCACACCCGCGTCATGACCGCGTCTTCGAGTTCTCCCAATGGGCGAGGCACAACTCATCACAGTAGTGGGATGTCTGTGCACTTGCGCACCGAACCGGCACGTTCAGTTACTTTTCTCCGCAAACCAGAAAAAATTGGGCGGACTTGTGCGGGGTGGTCGGCGCGTGGGTGGCCGGGTGGCCGGGTCGTCGTGCGGCAGCTCAGGCGTCGCTGCGCGTGGAGGACTGACGGGCACCCTCCGCACGCGCGATGGCTGCATCGACGACCGCGTCCTCCTTGGCCTTGTTGGTGCCGCCCTGGGTCTTCACGATCACCCTGATCACACCGATGAAGAACACGGCCATGACGAACGGGGGCAGGAGCGCGGAGACGTAGTCCATGGCTCAAGGGTAGACGCGGGGGCGGGGTGGCTGGGCGGGGGCCGGTGGGTGGGCGTGTGGGGCGCGGCGTGGGGGCGGCGACAGGGGTGGCGGGCGGGCGTGGGGGGCTGGCGGGTCTGGCGGGGGCGCGGCAGGAGCGGGGCGGCGTGGGGTGCGGCGGGGCGGCGTGGGTGCGGCGGGTGCGGGGTGCGCAGCGGGGCGGGCGCGGCGGGCGGAGCTTGGACTGGGGCGGTCAGCCGGCGGCGAGCTGGTGCGGGGGTTCGTGGGGGGCTGGGGTGGCTTGCGGCGGGGGAAGACCTCGCCCGGGGTGGGGACGGGGCGGCGGACGGTTGGGGGGTGGCGGGCCTCGGCGTCGGCCGGGGCGGGCTTTTCCGGGGGTTCTTCTCGGGCTTCTCGCCGGGCTTCGCTGCGGGGTCCTCGTCCGCGCCCGAGAGGCCGCCTGACAGGCCGCCGGGGAGGGCCAGGAGGCGTGTGGCGGGGGGTGGGGGCCATCGGGGCACGGGCGGCTGCCGGTTCTGCCGTGGCGGGGGCGCTGTGGGCGAGGCGGGCGCACACGTCCTGTTCGGCGAGCCTCTGGCAGCGGTCCAGCAGGACGGCGGCCGTGGGGGTGCCGCGTAGCGCGCGGAGCGCGGCGAGGTCGTCGGGGTGGGGGCGGTATCCGGCGCGGAGGGCCTCCTCCAGGAGCGTGACGTAACCGGCCGCGGCGCCGGGCAGGGCGGCACGGTAGCGGGCCAGGTCGGCCACGAGGAAGGCTCGCAGGCGGGCGACCTCACGCACCGCCTCGTCGAGCGACTCGGCGAGGTGAAGGCAGTCCTGGACGTCCTCGGCCGAGGCCTGGCCGGGGTGGAGGGCGAGGGCGAGAGCGCGGCGGAGCACACGCAGCTCCTCCACACCGAACGCCATGCCGCCGCGGGATCCGTAAGGCGTGGGCATGGACCGACGGTACGCGCTAATCGGACAAACCAGTCGAAAGGGGTGGAATGGCGCGCGGGTGTGCCACCCGGGTGGGGGCGCGCCGACTCCCGTCAGTCCGCGGGTGGTCGTGCGCCTGGGCGGCACGGGTGGGCGCGGGCGGCGACCCGGCAGCGCCGGGCTGCGCGCTCCCCGCCCAGCGCAACGCCGCTCACATGCGGGACACGTTCCGCTCGTACACCAACCGCAGCCCGATCAACGTCAGCCACGGCTCGTGTTCGTCGACGACCGAGGATTCGCCCAGGACCATCGGCGCCAGCCCACCCGTCGCGATCACCGTCACGTCGTCGGGGTCGTCCGCGAGCTCGCGCACCATGCGGTTCACCACGCCGTCGACCTGGCCGGCGAAGCCGTAGACGATGCCCGCCTGCATGGCCTCGACCGTGTTCTTGCCGATCACGCTGCGCGGCCGGGCGACCTCGATCTTGCGGAGCTGTGCGCCCTTGACGCCGAGTGCCTCGACGGAGATCTCGATGCCGGGGGCGATGACACCGCCGACGTACTCCCCGCGCGCGCTGACCGCGTCGAACGTCGTCGCCGTACCGAAGTCGACGACGACGGCCGGGCCTCCGTAGAGCTCTACCGCGGCGACGGCGTTGATGATGCGGTCGGCGCCCACCTCCTTGGGGTTGTCCGTGAGGATCGGCACTCCCGTCTTCACGCCGGGTTCGACCAGCACCGCGGGTACGTCGCCGTAGTAGCGGCGGGTCACCTCGCGCAGCTCGTGCAGGACGGACGGGACCGTCGCGCAGATCGCGATGCCGTCGATGCCGTCGCCCAGTTCGTCCCCGAGGAGGGGGTGCATGCCCATCAGGCCCTGGAGCAGGACCGCCAGCTCGTCGGCCGTGCGGCGCGCGTCCGTGGAGATGCGCCAGTGTTCGACGATGTCGTCCCCGTCGAACAGGCCCAGGACCGTGTGCGTGTTGCCTACGTCGATCGTCAGCAGCATGGCCGGTTCCCGCTCCCTACTCCGCCGCTCGCAGATCCAGGCCGATGTCCAGGATCGGGGAGGAGTGCGTCAGGGCTCCTACGGCCAGGTAGTCGACGCCGGTGTCGGCGTACGCCCTGGCGTTGTCCAGGGTCAGCCGGCCGGATGCCTCGAGGGCCGCGCGGCCGTGTACGAGGGCCACCGCCTCCTCGCACTCGCCCGGGGTGAAGTTGTCCAGCAGGATCAGGTCGGCGCCCGCGTCGACCACCTCGCGCAGCTGGTGCAGGGTGTCGACCTCGACCTCGATCGGTACGTCCGGGAAGGCCTCCCGTACGGCCTTGAAGGCCGCTGCCACGCCGCCCGCGGCGACCACGTGGTTGTCCTTGACCAGGGCCGCGTCCGAGAGCGACATGCGGTGGTTCATGCCGCCGCCGCAGCGGACCGCGAATTTCTCGAGTGAGCGCAGACCGGGGGTCGTCTTGCGGGTGTCCCGGACCTTCGCCTTGGTGCCCTCCAGAACGTCCGCCCACGCGCGCGTGGCCGTCGCGATGCCCGAGAGGCGGCACAGGAGGTTGAGCGCGCTGCGTTCGGCGGTGAGCAGGTCGCGGGTGCGGGTGGTGATCGAGAGGAGCTTCTGGCCCTCCGCCACGCGGTCGCCGTCCTCGACGTGGCGTTCGACCTCGAACTCGTCCTCGCAGACGATCGACATGACCGCCTCGGCGACCCGCAGGCCCGCCACCACGCCCGCCTCACGCGCGACGAAGTCGGCGGTGGCCACCGCGTCCTCGGGGATCGTCGCGACCGTCGTCACGTCGACGCCGCCCGCGAGGTCCTCCTGGATGGCGACGTTGGCGATGTCCTCGACCTCCACGGGGTCGAGTCCGGCGTCGGCCAGGAGCTGGGCGAGTGCCGGGTCCAGGCCGCACTCCAGGTATGCCGCGTCGTCGGTGTCCGCGCCGCAGGCACAGCCGTCGCCGCAGCCGTCGGACGGGGCGAGGGGAAGGTCGGGGGTGCTCACTGCTGTCACTGCTCCTGGGGACGGTGCGCCGGGTGGTGCGGCCGGGTCGGGGGGAAGTCTGCGGTATCGGTGGTGTGTACGGCGAGCGTGCGGTCCGGATTCAGCCGTACGACGATGTGGCGGCGCCATGCCGTGTCGTCGCGCTCGGCGTGGTCCTCACGCCAGTGGCAGCCGCGGGTCTCCTCGCGCAGCCGGGCGGCGGCGACCAGGACGCGGGCCACACACAGGAGGTTGGTGGACTCCCACGTGTCGACGCCGGGCTCGGCCGTCTTGCCGTTCTCCTCGAGGGCGTCGCGTGCCTCGGCGTGCAGGTGCTGGAGCTGTTCGGCGGCCTTGGTGAGGGAGTCGGCGGAGCGCAGGACGCCCGCGCCCTCGGTCATGATCCGCTGGATCGTGAAGCGGTCCTCGGGCGCGAGCAGGGGGTGGGCCGGCTGCTCCGGCTGCGGAACAGGGGCGGGCACGCGCGCGTGGAGGCCGTTGTGCCGGTGGGTCACCGCGATGTCGTGGGCTATGCGCTCGGCATAGACCAGGCCTTCGAGGAGGCTGTTCGAGGCGAGGCGGTTCGCGCCGTGCACACCTGTGCAGGCGACCTCGCCGCACGCGTACAGGCCCGGCACGGTCGTACGGCCGTGGGAGTCGGTGCGTACGCCCCCGGAGGCGTAGTGGGCGGCCGGGGCGATCGGGATCGGCTCGTGGACCGGGTCGATGCCGTGGGCGCGGCAGGCGGCGAGGATCGTGGGGAAGCGGTGCTCCCACATGTCGGCGCCGAAGTGCCGGGCGTCGAGGAACATGTGCTCGGCGTCCTGCTCCTGCATGCGGCGCATGATGGCCTTGGCGACGATGTCCCGGGGGGCCAGTTCCGCGAGTTCGTGCCGGCCGGCCATGAAGCGCACGCCGTCGGCGTCCACCAGGTGGGCGCCCTCGCCCCGTACCGCCTCGGAGACCAGCGGCTGCTGGCCCTCGGCGTCCGGGCCCAGGAACAGCACGGTGGGATGGAACTGGACGAACTCGAGGTCGGAGACCTCCGCGCCCGCGCGCAGCGCCAGGGCCACGCCGTCGCCCGTGGAGACCGAGGGGTTGGTGGTCGCCGAGAAGACCTGGCCCATGCCGCCGGTCGCGAGGATCACCGCGGGGGCATGCACCGCGCCCACGCCGTCGTGCTGGCCCTCACCCATGACATGCAGGGTGACGCCGGCCGTGCGGCCGTCGGCGTCCGTGAGGAGGTCGAGAACCAGGGCGTTCTCGATCGTGCGCAGGCCACGCGCGCGTACCGCCTCGACGAGGGCACGGGAGATCTCCGCGCCGGTCGCGTCGCCGCCGGCGTGTGCGATGCGGCGCCGGTGGTGGCCGCCCTCGCGCGTGAGCTCCAGCTCGCCCTCGGTGGACTCGTCGAAGTGCGCGCCGGTCTCGATGAGGCGCCGTACGGCGTCGGGGCCCTCGGTGACGAGGATCCGAACCGCCTCCACGTCGCACAGCCCCGCGCCCGCCACCAGGGTGTCGTCCAGGTGCTGCTCGGGGCTGTCGCCCTCGCCGAGGGCCGCGGCGATGCCGCCCTGGGCCCAGCGGGTGGAGCCGTCGTCGAGGCGGGCCTTGGTGACGACGACCGTCGTCATGCCGGCGGCCTGGCAGCGCAGGGCGGCGGTGAGGCCGGCGACGCCGGAGCCGACGACCACGACGTCCGCGGAGATGGACCAGCCCGGGGCGGGGGCGTGCAGTCGTATGCCTGTGCTGGTCACGAGGCGGCTCCGAAGGTGAGGGGGATGTTGTCGATCAGCCGGGTCCTGCCGACCTTGGCGGCCACCGCGAGAACGGCCTCGCCGGTGAAGTCGTCCCCGATCTCGGTGAAGTCGGACGGGTCGACCAGGGCCAGGTAGTCCAGGACGAGCGGCGGGTCGAAGCGGACGGCCTCGTCGAGGGCCAGGCGGGCCGCGGCGCGCACGGCGGACGGGCCGCCGGGGGCCGCCTTGGCGACAGCGTGCGCGTCGGCCGCCGCACGCGACTCGCCTATGGCGCTGAGGGCCTCCGCACGCGCGCGCGTGGAGGGCACTTCCCGCGCCCTCGCGCGCAGCGCCTCCTGCGCCGCGTGCCGGTCCCGGCCCGCGAACAGGGCGCGGGACAGCGCGAGCGCCGTGCGCCGCTCCTGGGGCGAGAGGTAGCGGTTGCGGCTGGACAGGGCCAGGCCGTCGTCCTCCCGCACGGTCGGTACGCCGACGATCTCGACACCGAAGTTCAGGTCCCGCACCATGCGGCGGATCAGGGCGAGCTGCTGGGCGTCCTTCTGCCCGAAGAAGGCGACGTCGGGGCGGGTGAGGTGGAGCAGTTTGGCAACGACGGTGAGCATGCCGTCGAAGTGGCCGGGCCGGGAGGCACCCTCCAGGCGCTCCCCCATGGGACCCGCGCTGATCCGGACCTGCGGCTCGCCGCCGGGGTACACCTCTTCGACGGCGGGGGCGAACACGACGTCCGCGCCCGCCTGCTCGGCGACCTTGAGGTCGGCCTCCAGGGTGCGCGGATAGCGGTCGAGGTCCTCGCCCTTGCCGAACTGCAGGGGGTTGACGAAAACGGTGACGACGACGAAGCCGTCCCGCCCGACGTGCTCGCGTGCCGTACGGACGAGGGTGGCGTGTCCGTCGTGCAGGGCACCCATCGTCATCACCACGCCCGTGCGGCCGGGCACGGCGAAGTGTTCCCGGACGTACGTCAGGTCGTCCACGGTGGGGACGAGCTCGAAGCTCCGGCGGCTCATCGGTCTCCCCCGTTCTCGGGCAGGTTCGTGTCCGCGGCGAGTACCCCGAGCAGGTCCTCGGCGAGTTCCGGCTTCAGCAGCCCGTGGGCGAGCGCCCGGTCGGCGGTCGCGCGCGCCATCGCCAGATAGCCGGCGACGGCCTGCGGGGCGTGCCGGCGCAGCTGCGTGACGTGCGCCGCGACCGTGCCGGCGTCCCCGCGCGCGACGGGGCCGGTCAGGGCGGCGTCGCCGGAGCGCAGCGCGTTGTCGAGGGCGGCGCCGAGCAGCGGGCCGAGCATCCGGTCGGGGGCGTCGACGCCGGCCGTGCGCAGCAGCTCCATGGACTGGGCGACCAGCGTCACCAGGTGGTTGGCGCCCAGCGCGAGCGCCGCGTGGTACAGCGGCCGGTTCTCCTCGGCGATCCACTCGGGCTCGCCGCCCATCTCGATGACGAGCGCCTCGGCCGCGAGCCGCAGCTCGTCGGGGGCGGTGACGCCGAAGGAGCACCCGGCGAGGCGCTGGACGTCCACCGGGGTCCCCGTGAACGTCATCGCGGGGTGCAGGGCCAGCGGCAGCGCTCCGGCCCGCAGGGCGGGCTCCAGGACGTTCGCGCCGTACCGCCCGGAGGTGTGCACGAGCAGCTGTCCCGGCCGTACGGCGCCGGTGGTGGCGAGGCCCTCCACGAGGCCGGGCAGGGCGTCGTCCGGGACGGTCAGCAGCACCAGCTCGGCGCGCTGGAGCACCTCGGCAGGCGCGACGACGGGCACGTCGGGCAGCAGCAGCGCGGCCCGCCTCCTGGAGGCGTCGGAGACCCCGGAGACGGCCACCGGGCGGTGCCCGGCGAGCTGGAGTGACGCAGCGAGCGCGGGGCCTACGCGACCGGCGCCGACGACACCGACGGTGAGCCGCGCGGGGCGGTCCTTGGGGTCTGGCTGTTGGCTTGTACTCACGCGAGGGCGGCCTTCCCGTTCCAGTCCGCTCGGGGTACCGGACGATTTCTCGTCATGTTAACGCGATTGGTTCCGGGGGCGTTCGGCTGTCCACAGGCTGTGGGCCGCGGCTCGGTGCGGCCGAGTCCGGCATCGGTGCGGCGGGCTCCAAAAAGCGGGTGCCCGGGCGAATCGCCGCGCGGCATGATCCGTGGCATGACGGATACGGCGGAGCAGGGCGCACAGGAACCGGTGTCGGTCGAGGAACAGCGCAAGCGACGCTACGAGCGGCGCAAAGTCGCGTACCGGGGCGCGCAGCGCGTCCTCGCGCGCACCAGCGTGCTCGGCACGCTCCGGGAGCGTCTGGCCCTCCTGGAGAGAGCCGAGGACCTGTACGACCTCGACGAGACCGTGGACATGTACGGCAACGGCATCGTGGAAGCCCTCGAGGGGAAAGTCGCCGGACTGCTCGGCACGGAGGGGGCCGCGTTCTTCCCGACGGGCACGATGGCCCAGCAGGTGGCCCTGCGCTGCTGGGCCGGCCGCACCGGCAACCCGAGCGTCGCCCTGCACCCGCTCGCCCACCCCGAAGTGCATGAGCGCCATGCGTTGACGCAGGTCAGCGGCCTGCGCCCGGTCCGCCTGAGCAGTGCGCCCCGGCTGCCCACCGCGGCCGAGATCCGCGACCTCGACGAGCCCTTCGGGACACTGATGCTGGAACTCCCGCTCCGGGACGCCGGTTTCGTGCTGCCCTCCTGGGAGGAGCTCACCGAGCTGGTGGAGGCCGCGCGCGAGCGCGATGCGGTGGTGCACTTCGACGGCGCGCGCCTGTGGGAGACGACCGTCCACTTCGGCCGCTCGCTGGAGGAGATCGCGGCCCTGGCGGACAGCGTGTACGTGTCGTTCTACAAGTCACTCGACGGCTTCGGCGGCGCCGCCCTCGCCGGTCCCGCGTCCCTGGTGGAGGAGGCGAAGGCCTGGCGGCACCGGTACGGCGGGCAGGTTTTCCAGCAGTTCCCGACCGTGCTGTCGGCGCTCGCCGGGCTGGAGCGTGAGCTGCCCCGGCTGCCCGACTACGTGCGGCACGCGCGCGTGGTGGCCGCCGCGCTGCGCGAGGGCTTCGCGGCGGCCGGGGTGCCCTGGGTACGCGTCCACCCCGAGGAGCCGCACACCAACGAGTTCCAGGTCTGGCTCCCGTACGACGTCGATGTCGTCGCCGAGGCCGCGGTCCGGCACGCCGAGGAGACGAAGACCCTGCTCTTCGCGCGCCCCTGGGACGCCCCGGGGCCGGGCCTCGCCGTCACGGAGATCGAGGTCCGGGCCGCGGGCCTGGAGTGGACGGCGGGCGATGTGGAAGCGGCGGTCGCGGAGTTCGTCTCCCGGCTGCCGCAGGAGGTCAGCTCGTAGCCCGTCGGCGCAGATGGAGCCACCGGCCCAGCGCCTGCCGTAGCCGTCCGTGGGCCGGACGCTCGGCGATCACCGCGCGGAACTGCCGGCGGTCGCGCCACTCCCGCACGACCTGCCAGTCGTGGACGCCGGGCGCGGGCGGGCCTGACCGGCCGAGCTGCTGGGCGCGGTAGGTGTCGAGGAGGTACTGCTGCGTGATGCTCATGGCGGTTCGCCTTCTCGGGACGAGGAGAAACAGTGGATCGGGCTCCGCGGCTGCCCCGGTTGTCCCAGGCTGCGCCGCCCGCTCCGCCGGTGTCGCGCCGATTGACGGCCGCCGTCAATCGAGGGCTGCGTTGTCAGTGGCGGCGTGCACCATGGCGACATGAGCGTGAGCATCGACATCGCGGGGCTGCGGCCGGAGAGGGTCGCCGTGGTGCCCTCGCCCCTCGCCGAGCTCGGTTCGGCGCTGCACGCGCTGTCCGAGCCGGGGCACCATCCCGGCCTGCAGGGCTGGGTGACCGGCGTGACCGCCCGGCTCGACTCGCATCTGGCCGACCGGATGTGCGAGGCCGACTTCCTGTGGCGGACGACGTTCTCGGACCTGTTCCTGCCCTTCGCCGGTGTCCCGGGCGGGAGCACACTCCCGGGCGCCACGCTCGCCGAGGACTTGGACCTGCTGGACAAGCTGACGGACGAGCAGTTCGTGGACGCGGCCCTGGAGTTCACCTGCGCCCTCCCGGCCACCACGCCGGTGTCCGACGTACTGGCCGACTCGGAGCTGCGCCGACGCGCTCTTGAGCTGGCCGCCGCGCGCGGGCCGCAGCAGTTGCGGTTCAGCCAGCGGCTGCTCGAGGATCCGCCGCGCATCCGGGCCTGGCTGCGGCAGTTCCTGGAGGACTGCGACGAGATGTTCTTCGCGGACGCCTGGCCCCGCCTGCGTCACCAGCTCGCGGCGGACGCCCGCCACAAGACCGACCTTCTGCGGCACAAGGGCCTGACCGAGGCACTGACCGCGGTGTCCCCGGCGGTGGGCGTCGACGAGGCCGCCGGAAGAATCACCATCGACAAGCTGCGCCACGGCCACACCGTCATCAGGGACAGGAGCCTGCTGCTCGTGCCGACGAGCCTGGGCTGGCCGCATCTGCAGGTGCTGCACCGGCACGGCTGGCAGCCGGTACTGCACTATCCGGTCGGCTCCCCCGGGCTCACCGTGCCGCCTTCGGTCGACCAGCTGACCATGCGGATGACCGCCCTGTCCCACCCGGTGCGGATGCAGCTCTGCCGCAACCTCGCCCGCAGCACGTACACCACGAGCGAACTCGTACAGATCCACGGCATGACCGCGCCCGAGATATCCCGGCACCTGGGCGTCCTCAAGAAGGCGGGCCTGATCACCACTCGCCGCCGCGGTCGGTACGTCCTGCACCAGCTGGACGTCACCGCGGTGGCGCGGCTCGGCAGCGACTTCCTCGAAGCGCTCCTGAGGTGACCGTCAGTCGAACCGGATGTGCCTGATCCCGACCCGCGCCTGCCTCAGCCGCGTCCGCAGCGCGCCCTCGTTGTTGGGCCTGAGGGCCAGCCCGGCCAGCACGGCGATCCGGTCCGCCGTCTTCGGCACGGTCGAGTGGTCCGTCCACAGGTGCTCGGCGAACTCCGGCTCGCACAGCCGCTCCAGACAGTGGTCGAGCTGCTGCACGGCCCAGCTCTCCCTGCGCAGGCCGGCGTCCTTTCCGGCGACGAACCGGAGGAGGTGTCCGAGACCGCGCTCACGCAGCCGTTCCAGGACGGTCTCGCGTTCGGCGAGGAGCGTGAAGTGCCGTACGTCATGGCCCAGTTCGCGGAGCCGCCCGACGGTCTCCTGGAAGCAGCCGGAGTCGGTGACCGTCATCGGCGCGATCACCACGCCGTCGTGTTCGGTGAGGGCGAGGTCGAGGACCTCGACGACGCCCTGCCGCCAGGACGCCAGGTCCTGGAAGTTTCCGCGCAGTGCGGGCGGCAGCATGCGGCGCAGGCCGAAGCCGGGGTGCTCGGGGTCGCAGATGACGCTGCCGGGCAGACGGCGCTGTATCTCGTGTGCGGTCTGTGTCTTGCCGCCCCCGAAGGGGCCGTTGATCCACAGGAGCATGCGCAGACCCTACCGACGGCCGCGGCTCCGGTCAGCCGTGTCCGCCGGCCCGTACGAGCCCCGTCTCGTACGCGAGGACCACCACCTGCACCCGGTCCCGCAGCCCGAGCTTGGTCAGGATGCGGCCCACATGTGTCTTGACCGTCGCCTCCGACAGCACCAGCCGGCCGGCGATCTCCCCGTTGGACAGCCCCTGGGCGACCAGCACCATGACCTCGCGCTCACGCTCGGTGAGCCGCTCCAGCTCCTTGTGCCGGGGCTCCTTGCCGGTGCTGGGCAGCATCGGCGCGAACCGGTCGAGCAGCCGCCGGGTCGTCGACGGGGCCACGACGGCGTCGCCGCTGTGCACGGAGCGGATCGCGGCGAGGAGTTCGCCGGGCGGCACGTCCTTGAGCATGAACCCGGAAGCGCCCGCCTTCAGCGCGGAGAAGGCGTACTCGTCGAGGTCGAAGGTGGTCAGGATCAGCACCTTCGGCGGGTCGGTGTCCGAGCAGATGCGCCGGGTGGCCTCCACACCGTCGAGCTTCGGCATGCGTACGTCCATGAGCACCACGTCGACCTCGGTCGAGCGCAGCACCTGCAGGGCCTCGACACCGTCGCCCGCCTCCGCCACGACCTCCATGTCCGGCTGTGCGGCGAGCACCATCCGGAACCCGGTGCGCAGCAGCACCTGGTCGTCGACGAGCATCACGCGGATCGTCATCGGGGCCTCTTCCATGTCCGTTCAGAAGGTCGTTGCAGAGGGTTGTTACAGGTGTCAACAGGGGGCGTGCGTCGGCGGTCAATGCGCTGGTTTGAGCGGCAGCAGAGCACTGATGCGGAATCCTCCACCGGGGCGCGGCCCCGCGTCCAGGGTGCCGCCCACCATGCCGACCCGCTCGCGCATGCCGATCAGGCCATGGCCCCGGCCGTCGGCGCCGCCCTCCTCGTACAGCTCGTGCGGGGCGCCCTTGCCGTCGTCCTCGACGAGCAGTCCGAGGCCGTCGTCGAAGTAGACCAGCCGCACGCTCGCGCCCGCGTTCGGCCCGCCGTGCTTGCGGGTGTTGGTGAGCGCCTCCTGCACGATGCGGTACGCGGTGAGCTCGACGCCACTGGGCAGCGGGCGCGGAGTGCCCTCGATCCTGAAGTCGACCGGCAGGCCCGCGCCGCGGCACTGCTCGACCAGGTCCTCGATCTGCTCGACGTCGGGCTGCGGGACGTACTCGCCGCTCTCCTGGTGCTCACCGGTACGCAGCACGCCGAGCAGGCGGCGCATCTCGGCGAGGGCCTGGCGGCCGGTGGAGGAGATGGTCTCCAGGGCCTTCTTCGCCTGGTCCGGCGCGGCGTCGAGGACGTAGGCGGCGCCGTCGGCCTGCACCACCATCACCGACACGTTGTGCGCGACGACGTCGTGCAGTTCGCGCGCGATACGGGCGCGTTCCGCGGCGACCGCGACCTTGGACTGCGCCTCGCGCTCCTTCTCGAGGCGGGCGGCGCGCTCCTCCAGCTGCGCGAAGTAGGCGCGGCGGGTGCGGATGGAGTCGCCGAGCACCCAGGCGAGGGCGAAGGGCACCGTCTGGAAGACCGCGACCGCGATGTTCCCCGCGACGCTCGACTCGTACTCCGGCCAGCGGATCTGCGCCAGCGGCGCCGCGCACAGCCCGCCGGCCAGCGCGAACCGGGAGGCCCAGCGGGCCCCGACCGCGGCGACGGTGTACACGATCAGCAGCAGGGCGAAGTCGGCGGCCGTGGTCGCCACGTCCAGCACCAGCTGCGCCACGCCCACCACGGCCGCCAGCACCAGCATCTTCTCCGGCATGCGGCGGCGCAGCGCGACCACCAGGCACAGCAGCAGCGTGACCGGGACGACGAGCCACGGCAGGTCGGTCCCCGTGTTCTCCTGCTGGACCGTACCCCCCACCACCGAGATCCCGAACAGAACGAGGGCCCAGAAGCCGTCGACCCATGTCGGGTGCCTGCGGAGGAAGTCGTAGAGGCGCTGCACGTAACCCAGAGTAGGGAAGCATGATGCGGGCGGGAGTCAACCGGAGGGCCGATCCGCACCGGATACGTGTACTCCGCAAGGTGGAGGCCCCCTTCCCCTCCGGCCCTAGCCTGGCGATGTGACCAAGGAAACGGCGGACGGCCGGTGGCGAGGGTGGCGGGCGGCTGCGGAGGCGGCGCTGTACGGTCCGGGCGGCTTCTACCGCAGGCCCGAGGGGCCCGCCGGGCACTTCCGTACGTCCGTGCACGCGTCGCCGCTGTTCGCCGAGGCCGTGGCGGGGCTGCTGTGCCGGGTCGACGAGGCGCTGGGCCGTCCGTCCGGTCTCGACTTCGTCGACATGGCCGCCGGGCGGGGTGAGCTGGTCTCCGGCGTGCTCACCGCGCTGCCCGCCGATGTGGCCGCCCGCACGCGCGCGTACGCCGTCGAGATCGCCGGCCGCCCGGCAGGGCTCGATCAGCGCATCGAGTGGCTGGCCGAGCCCCCGAAGAGCGTGACCGGCCTGCTGTTCGCCAACGAGTGGCTGGACAACGTGCCCGTGGAGGTCGCCGAGGTGGACTCCGCGGGCGTACCGAGGCTGGTGCTCGTACGGGAGGACGGGACCGAGCGGCTCGGGGAGCCGGTGTCCGGTGCGCAGGCCGAGTGGCTCGCCCGGTGGTGGCCACTGCCCGCCGAGGAGGGGCTGCGGGCCGAGATCGGTCTGCCCAGGGACACGGCGTGGGCGTCGGTGGTCTCCCGCGTCGAGCGCGGGCTCGCCGTCGCCGTCGACTACGCGCACACGGCCGGCGCACGGCCGCTCTTCGGGACGCTCACCGGTTTCCGCGAGGGGCGCGAGACGGCGCCTGTGCCGGACGGGTCGTGCGACATCACCGCACACGTCGCGCTGGACGCGTGCACGCTCCCCGATGGGCGCGTGCTGGCACAGCGTGATGCGTTGCGCACCCTGGGCATCGCAGGCGCACGCCCCCCGCTCGCGCTCGCCACCACCAACCCCTCGGCATACGTGCGCGCCCTCGCGGGCGCCGGGGAGGCCGCCGAGCTCACCGCAGCGGGTGGACTGGGCGACTTCGGGTGGCTGGTGCAGCGGGTTGGAATTCCGGACGTACTCGCCTGAGGCCCGTACCGGCTACTTGTCGATGTCCCCCACCACGAAGAACATCGACCCCAGAATCGCCACCATGTCCGCCACCAGCGTGCCCGGCAGCAGCACGGTGAGCGCCTGGATGTTGTTGTACGAGGCCGAGCGCAGCTTGAGCCGGTACGGCGTCTTGTCGCCCTTGCTCACGAGGTAGTAGCCGTTGATGCCGAGGGGGTTCTCGGTCCAGGCGTACGTGTGCCCCTCGGGTGCCTTCAGGACCTTGGGGAGCCGCTGGTTGATCGGCCCCGGCGCCAGCTGAGCGATCCGGTCGAGGCAGGCGTCGGCGAGGTCGAGGGCGTTGTGGGTCTGCTCCAGGAGGCACTCGAAGCGGGCGAGGCAGTCGCCCTCCTGCCGGGTGACCACCTTGAGGGTGTCCTGCAGCTCCCCGTAGGCGAGATACGGCTCGTCGCGGCGCAGGTCGAAGTCGACGCCCGACGCGCGCGCGATCGGCCCGCTGACCCCATAGGCGTGCACGGCCTCCGGCGCGAGCGTGCCCACGCCCCGCGTGCGCCCCCGGAAGATCTCGTTGCCGAGGACCAGGTCGTCGAACCGGTCCATGCGGGAGCGCACACCGGCGACCGCGGCACGCGCGCGTGCGGTCCAGCCGGCCGGCAGGTCCTCCTTGAGGCCGCCGACACGGTTGAACATGTAGTGCATCCGCCCGCCGGAGACCTCCTCCATGACGTTCTGCAGGACCTCGCGCTCCCGGAACGCGTAGAAGACCGGCGTGATGCCGCCGAGCTCCAGCGGGTACGAGCCGAGGAACATCAGATGGTTCAGCACCCGGTTCAGCTCCGCGAGCAGGGTGCGCGTCCACACGGCGCGCTCGGGGACCTCCATGCCGAGCATGCGCTCCACACCGAGGA
The DNA here is from genome assembly GCF_004187715.1 of Streptomyces sp. F001. Classification (GTDB taxonomy): domain Bacteria; phylum Actinomycetota; class Actinomycetes; order Streptomycetales; family Streptomycetaceae; genus Streptomyces; species Streptomyces flavusporus. The sequence continues at coordinate 480,215 of NZ_QZWF01000004.1, forward strand.
CCACACCCAGCTCGTTGGAGAAGGCCGACAGCCAGTCGTGGCGGTTGGCGAGCATGATGATCTGGCGGTAGTCGCGCGCCTCGAAGAGCTTCTCCGCGCCACGGTGCATGTAGCCGATCACCGGCTCCGCGCGCGTGATGCGCTCGCCGTCCAGGAGGAGCCGCAGCCGCAGCACGCCGTGCGTGGACGGGTGCTGGGGGCCGATGTTCAGCACCATGTCGGCGCTCTCCGCGGCGCCGCCGATTCCGACCATGGTCTCCGTCGTAGGAGTCATGGACCCAGTCTCTCCTACGTACGCTGGCCGTATGGAGACGGGGAGCCCAGCGGGCGGCACGACAGCGGAGGCGGAGCCGGTGTGGACCGGGCTGCCGCCCCGCCTGCTACGGATGCGACGGATGCTGCTGATCGTGTGGCTGGGACTGCTCGCCCTCGCCGCCGGGCTGCTGCCGGGCCTGCTGGCCGGTCCCGCCTGGGCCGCGTTCGCACTGCTGCCGCTGGCGCTGATGGCGTGGGGCTGGGACCTCGCCGGCCGCAACTGGCGCTCCTGGCGGTACGCCGAGCGCGCCGACGACCTGCTGATCAGCCGGGGCGTGCTGTGGCACACGGTGACCGTCGTGCCGTACGGGCGCATGCAACTGGTCGAGGTCACGTCCGGGCCCGTCGAGCGGCACTTCGGGCTGGCCAGCGTGCAGCTGCACACGGCGGCCGCCGCGACGGACGCGACCATCCCGGGCCTGGACCCGGCCGAGGCGGAGCGGCTGCGGGACCGGCTGACCGAGCTCGGCGAGGCCAGATCGGCGGGGCTGTGACGACTCCGGACACCGACGGCGACGTACGCCGCGACAAGGCCGTGACCGAGCGGCGGCTGCACCCCGTCACGCCGCTGCGGCGGGCGTGGGCGCCGGTCGCCGTGCTCCTCGGGTGGGCCCTGCACGACCCGGACGGCACACAGCGCCAGTTGGCGCGGCTGACCACGACGACGCTGCTGATCGCCCTCGCCGTGCTCATACCGGCCGCCGCGCTGTACGGCTTCCTCACCTGGTGGTTCACGCACTTCGCGGTGACGGAGAGCGAACTGCGCATCCGTACAGGCTTGTTGTTCCGGCGCACCGCGCACATCCGCCTGGAACGGATCCAGGCCGTCGACGTCACCCGGCCGCTCCTCGCGCGCGTGGCGGGTGTCGCGAAACTCAAACTCGACGTCATAGGGACCGACAAGAAGGACGAACTCGCCTTCCTCGGCGAAGGAGAGGCCCGCGCGCTGCGGGCCGAACTGCTCGCGCGCGCGGCCGGTTTCGCGCCCGAGACCGCGCACGAGGTCGGCGAGGCGCCGGCCCGGCAGCTGCTGAACGTGCCCCCGGGTGTCCTCGCCGTCTCCCTGGTGCTGACCGGGGCGACCTGGGGCACCCTGATCGCCGCGCTCGTCGTGCCGTCCGTCCTGTGGTTCTTCACCCACAACCTGTGGACGGTGCTCGCGACCGCGCTGCCGCTGATCGGTGCGGCGGGCGCGAGCAGCGTGGGCCGCTTCGTCACCGAGTACGACTGGACGGTGGCCGAGTCCCCGGACGGGCTGCGGATCGACCGCGGCCTCCTCGACCGCGCCCATGAGACGGTGCCGCCGGGGCGGGTGCAGACCGTGCGGATCGTGGAGCCGCTGCTGTGGCGGAGGCGCAGTTGGGTACGGGTGGAGCTGGACGTGGCCGGCTCGTCGAACTCCGTACTGCTGCCGGTCGCCCCGCGCGAGGTGGCCGAGTCGGTCATCGCGCGCGTACTGCCCGGGGTGACGGTTCCGCCCGTGTCGTCGCTGTCGCGGCCGCCGCGGCGCGCCGGGCGGTGCGTGCCGCTGTGGTGGCGGGGCTACGGCTTCACCGTCACCGAGGCGGTGTTCGCGGCCCGGCACGGACTCCTGCGGCGCAGCCTGGCGCTCGTACCGCACGCGAAGGTCCAGAGCGTACGGCTCGCTCAAGGGCCCTGGATGCGGCTGTGGCGCGTTGCGGACGTGCATGTGGACACCGGAGCCAACAAGACCGTCACGGCGCGGCTGCGGGACGCTGGGGAAGCCGCGGAGCTGCTGCGGGCACAGGCGGAGCGGTCACGGACGGGGCGCAAGGGGGCACGGCCGGACCGGTGGATGGCGTGAAGAACGCCGTGCCCGGCTTGGCGGCGCCGGGCACGGCGTTCAGGCAACTCCCTGCTCGGGGCGGCTGTTTCAGGAGACGGCGCTGCGCAGTCCGCGCAGTCCCTGCATGTCGATCTGCTCGGTCTCGTCGTGCGCCGTCAGGTCGATCACCTGGCCGATGCCGCGCGACTCCTCGCCGGCCGGCTTGAACTCGGCCTCGGCCTCCGCCTTGTGCAGGTCGAGCGCCTCCTGGCCGACCACATCGGCGAGGTCCTCGTTCTGCACGGCCTCCAGCGCCGCGGACGTGTTCGCCTTTGTACCGAAGAAGTCGAACCCGCCCTCGGCCGTCGGACGGCGCACCGGAACGGAGGCCGGTACGACGGCCACCGCGGTCGGCACGGTGAAGTGACCGGAGGGCTGCTGCACGGGCGCGGCGGGCCTGGCCGTGGCCGGGACGGACTCCGCGGGGGCCGCGGCAGCGTTGTCATCGGAGGGGGCCGTGTCGGCCGTGGTGGTGGCGGCCGCGCGCTCGTGCCCGTCGGCCGCCTCGGACTTCCCCCGCGCCTCGTCCTCCTGCGCGGCCTCCGCACCGGTGACCCGCTCGGCGTCGGCGGCCGGTTCCTTGGGGGACGCCTCCTGGTCGGCGTGCTCCTTGGCAGACGCCTCCGTGTCGGCGTCGAACCGGACCAGCGCCGCCCGCGCCCGCAGGAACAGCCGGGAGCCCTCCGGGGAGAACAGTCCGGAAGCCGCCGCCTTCTGTTCCACGGTCTCGTCGGTGGCGTCGGTATCAGTGGCCTCGTCGGTATCAGTGACCTCGTCGGGGTCGGCCGGGGCTGCCACGGCCTCGGTCTCCTCCGTCGTCGGTGCGGGCGGCAGCGCACGCGCGGGAGTCGCGGCCTCTATCTCCAGCAGGCGGCGGCCTTCCAGGGCGCTGGCACGCTCGGTCTCCGCGGTGGCGTACCGGCGCAGCAGTGCCGCGTGCTCGTTGCGCAGGCCCGCCAGTTCGGCGCGCTTCGCCCGCAGTCGCTGCTCGAGTTTGACGCGCAGTTCCCGCGACTCCTCCAGGTCGGTCTCCAGTTCGGCGACGCGCTCCTCGTGCCGCCACTCATCGCTCGCACGCGCGCGCGTGAGGTCGGCGACCTGCTTGCCCGCCTGCGTGTCCCAGCGGCGCAGAACGACGGCACCGGCGACAGCCGTCACCGCGGCGGCCGCCGCCAGCCCACGGAGCACCGTCGGCTCCGTGAACACCCAGGGGCCGAGGGCGCAGACGAGGGAGACGCCTGCGATCGCCGACGGAGGCAGCAGCCTGTGCAAGGGCGGTGAATGGCGATGACGTCCACGTGGCATGGCCAGAAACTTACCGCGCGTAGGCGAATCATGGTGGCCCGGGCGGTAAAAACACAGCCACTCCGATGCATTCACAGCACATGGGCCGTCGGGCCTGCGGGAGTTCACCCGGATCCCCTTCTCCGGACTGTGAAAGGGCTTCGGCGAACGGGAGTGAACCTGACCCCGGATCCCACCGTCCTAGAGGGCGCAATGTCGCCGGATGCCCGAATCGGCACCGGTTTCACGGTCTCTCGCAGAACAACGAGCAGACCTACGACCAGAACTACGGGATGCGATGCCTGTCAAGGAAGAAGGGGCAAGGGTGCGGCGGCGGCTGTTCCGGGTTCTGCGCCCGGAGGCCGTTCCCGTCCTCGTCGCCAGGGCGTGTGCCCTTGTGGGCCTCCTGGACATCGCCGCGAGCGTCTTTCCGCGCTTCCGGCACAGCCGTGTGCACGCCCTCGCCGAGGTGCTGCCCGGCGCTCTCGGCCCGTTCGCGGCGGCGCTCTCGCTCAGCACGGGCGTGCTGTTGCTGCTGCTCGCCCACAGTCTGGGGCGGGGCAAACGCCGGGCGTGGCGCGCGGCCGTCGCGCTGCTGCCGGCCGGGGCGGTCGCGCAGTTCACGTACCGGCCCTCCGTTGTCGGCGTGGTCGTCTCCCTCGCGCTGCTCGCGCCGCTGCTGCGCCACCGCGAGCAGTTCACGGCCCTGCCCGACCCGCGCAGCCGGTGGCGGGCCCTCGCCAACTTCGTGCTCATGGGCGCCGGTTCACTCGCCCTCGGGCTGGTCGTCGTCAGCGCACATTCCCGCACGATGATCGGCGACCCGTCCCTGGCGGACCGCATCACCCATGTCCTGTACGGCCTGTTCGGCTTCGAGGGCCCGGTCCGGTACCAGGGCGACACGTCCTGGACCGTCGCCGTCTGTCTCGGAGCGCTCGGCCTGCTCACCGCCGTCACCACGGTCTGTCTCGCCCTGCGCCCCGAACACCCGGCACACCCGGCCGCCCGGCTCACACAGGACGACGAGGCCCGGCTGCGCACCCTGCTGGACCGGCACGGCGGCCGCGACTCCCCCGGCCGCTTCGCGCTGCGCCGGGGCGAGTCCGTCGTCTTCTCGCCCAGCGGCAAGGCGGCGGTGACCTACCGCGTGGTGTCCGGGGTGATGCTCGCCGGCGGTGACCCCATCGGCGACGTCGAGGCCTGGCCGGGCGCCATCGAACGCTTCATGGACGAGGCCCGGGCACACTCCTGGACCCCTGCCGTCACGGGCTGCTCCGAGACCGGCCGCGAGGTGTGGACCCGCGAGACCGGCCTGGACGCCCTCGAGCCGGGCGACGAGGCGGTGGTGGACGGCGCGGATTTCTCCCTCGCCGGCCGCGCGATGCGAAGCGTGCGCCGGCCGGCCAGGCGCATCGAGCGTGCCGGTTACGCAACCCGGGTCCGACGCGTCCATGACCTCGGCGACCTCGGCGAGGTCGAGGGATACCTGCCGCGCATCCGCCTCGCCACCCCGCGCCCCTGCGCGTACGCCGTCACGGAGCGGGGCATGCGCGCGGCCTGACCGGACAGGCCCGAGCGGAGGCCCCACCCCTCCAGCACCCGGAGCTTCCGCTCGGGCCGCACGACGCCGGGACCGCCGGGCCGCACACCCATGTGGAGAGGCCCCGCCCACCGGGGGCCTACGCTGAACGTATGAGCAAGCAGAGCGGACGCGGGCGTATCGCGGGCCTTCCGGAATGGGACCGCTGTGCGGTCATGGGAGTCGTGAACGTGACCCCCGATTCCTTCTCCGACGGCGGCCGCTGGTTCGACACCACCGCGGCCGTGAAGCACGGCCTCGACCTCGTCACCGAGGGCGCCGACCTGGTGGACGTCGGCGGCGAGTCCACCCGCCCCGGCGCCACCCGCGTCGACGAGGCCGAAGAACTGCGGCGGGTCATCCCCGTCGTCCGCGGCCTGGCTTCCGAAGGTGTCGTCGTCTCCGTCGACACCATGCGCGCCTCCGTCGCCGAACAGGCCCTCGCCGCCGGCGCCGCCCTCGTCAACGACGTCAGCGGCGGCCTCGCCGACCCCGCGATGATCCGTGTCGTCGCGGAGACCGGCGCCCCCTTCGTCGTCATGCACTGGCGCGGCTTCCTGGAGGGCGGCAACGTCAAGGGCGTGTACGACGACGTCGTCACCGAAGTCGTCGACGAGCTGCACGCGCGCGTGGAGGCCGTCCTGGAGGGCGGTGTCGCACCCGACCGCATTGTCGTCGACCCCGGCCTCGGCTTCTCCAAGGAGGCCGAGCACGACCTCACTCTGCTCGCCCATCTGGACCGCCTGCGCACCCTCGGCCACCCGCTGCTGGTCGCCGCCTCCCGCAAGCGGTTTCTCGGCCGTGTCCTCGCCGGTCCCGAGGGCGCCCCGCCGCCGGCCCGGGAGCGCGATGCCGCAACGGCCGCTGTCTCCGCGCTGGCGGCGCGCGCCGGCGCCTGGGCGGTGCGGGTGCACGAGGTACGGGCAACGGCCGACGCGGTACGGGTCGCGCGCGCCGTGGAAGGAGCCCGGTGAGCGCCCCCCACACCGACGTCGAACAGGTCGAACTCGCCAACACGGCCTTCTACGAGGCACTGGAGCGGGGCGACTTCGAAGAGGTGTCGTCGCTCTGGCTCACCCCGTCCGACCTGGGCGTGGACGAGACCTACCACGACCCCGCGGACACCGGCGTGGTCTCCTGCGTGCACCCCGGCTGGCCCGTACTCACCGGCCGCGGCGAAGTCCTCAGGTCGTATGCGCTGATCATGGCGAACACCGACTACATCCAGTTCTTCCTCACCGACGTCCACGTCTCCGTCACCGGCGACACCGCCCTGGTCACCTGCACCGAGAACATCCTCAGCGGCGGCCCCGCCCCCGAGGACGGCGACGGACCCGGCCCGCTCGTCGGCCAGCTGGTGGTCGCGACGAACGTGTTCCGCCGCACACCCGCCGGCTGGAAGCTCTGGTCACACCACGCCTCCCCCGTTCTGGCCGAAACCGACGAGGCCGAGGACGACGACACACCCGCCTGAGTGGGTAGGCGCCCTCCAAGGGCCCGAAGGGACCAAGGAGTGGTTGGAATCACCTACTCCGGGGTATGCGCGGCTACCACCCCATGAGCCGCCGGGTTCCCCAGGGAAAACACTCGATGAAACCTCCAGGCCCCGACCCGGGCCCACGCCCCCGTGGCCCGGAGCTGTCAGTGCCCGCAGGTAGATTCGGTTCAGGCCGGGGTGCCGCCCGCACCCGGTACGAACCGGCCGCAACCGACGATTGCAGGAGTGATTCGCGTGGATCGTGTCGCGCTGCGCGGCCTGAAGGCCCGCGGGCACCACGGTGTGTTCCCCAAGGAGCGCGAGGAGGGCCAGACCTTCCTCGTGGACCTCGTCCTGGGCCTGGACACCCGGTCGGCCGCCGCCGACGACGACCTGGCGAAGACCGTGCATTACGGCATCGTGGCGGAGGAGGTCGTGGCCGTCGTCGAGGGCGAGCCCGTGAACCTCATCGAGACGCTCGCCGAGCGCATCGCCCAGACCTGTCTGAAGCACGAAGGGGTCAAGGAGGTCGAGGTCTGCGTCCACAAGCCGGACGCGCCGATCACCGTCCCCTTCGACGACGTGACCGTCACCATCACCCGGAGCCGAGTATGACTGCCTCGTTCACCGAGGGTCACAGCGACCCGACCGTACAGCCGGTACCCGCCTCCGTCGTCGAGAAGGTGGACGCCGCCGACACGACCCTGCACAACCCCAAATGGGCCGTGCTCTCCATCGGATCCAACCTCGGCAACCGCCTGGAGACCCTCCAGGGCGCCATCGACGCCCTCGAGGACACGCCGGGCGTGCGCGTCAAGGCGGTCTCCCCCGTCTACGAGACCGAGCCGTGGGGCGTCGAGCCCGGCAGCCAGCCCTCGTACTTCAACGCGGTCGTGGTCCTGAAGACCACCCTTCCCCCGTCCTCCCTCCTGGAGCGGGCGCACGCGGTCGAGGAGGCCTTCCACCGGGTCCGGGACGAGCACTGGGGCCCGCGCACCCTCGACGTCGACATCGTCTCGTACGCGGAGATCGTCTCCGACGACCCGCACCTCACCCTCCCCCACCCGCGCGCCCACGAACGCGCCTTCGTCCTCGCCCCCTGGCACGACCTCGACCCCGATGCCCAGCTCCCCGGCCGCGGCGCCGTCGCCGACCTCCTCGGCACGGTCACCCGCGAGGGCGTGGCACCCCGTGCGGACCTGGAACTCCGGCTGCCCGAGTAGTCGTTAAGGTCAAGACGACCACGTCGCGACGACACAGGGACGACCTGACCGGCCGGGTCACCACAGACCACGGCCCGGGGAGCTGAAGGGACACCGTGAGAGAGCTGCGCATCAGGGTGCTGATCGGCGTGTTCGTCGTCGCGGGGGTGCTGTCCTGGGCGGGCGCCCGCCTGTGGAACTCGATCGGGACGCTCCCCAGCGTCCCTCTTGCCGCCCCCGTCGTCCTGGCGGTGATCGCGGCGATCCTGCTCGCCACGGCGCTCTCACTGCGCGCCCGCCTGAAGGCCCAGCGCGAACGCCGCCCCGGCGCCAAGGGCGTCGACCCCCTGATGGCGGCCCGCGCAGTCGTCTTCGGCCAGGCCAGCGCCCTGGTCGCCGCCCTCGTCGCCGGGATGTACGGCGGCACGGGTGCCTTCCTGCTGGAGTCCCTCGACATTCCCGCCCGCCGCGACCAGGCCTTCTACGCCGGCTTCTCGGTGCTGGCCGGCATCGGCGTCATAGCGGCCGCCATCTTCCTGGAGCGCGTCTGCAAGCTCCCGGAGGACGACGACCACGACAACACGGGAGCGGCGCCGGCGGCCTGAGCGCTCCGCTGGAAGCGCGGTGCTGAAGCTGCGGGCCGGTGGGGGCCTGGTCACGTCCACGGCGGAGCCGCACACCGATACAGCCCCAGGCCCCTCGGCGTGCGGAACTGTCAGCGGGCCATGATGAGGCTCATGGCCTCGTTCCGCGTCGCGGCGTCCCGCAGCTGACCCCGCACGGCGGACGTGATGGTCATCGCGCCGGGCTTGCGGATGCCCCGCATCGACATGCACATGTGCTCGCACTCCACGACGACGATCACCCCGCGCGGCTCCAGGATCTCCATCAGGGAGTCCGCGATCTGCGTGGTGAGTCGTTCCTGCACCTGCGGCCGACGGGCGTAGACGTCCACGAGACGGGCCAGCTTGGACAGTCCGGTGATCTTGCCGCTGGTGGCCGGAATGTATCCGACGTGGGCGACGCCCCGGAACGGCACCAGATGGTGCTCACAGGTCGAGTACACCTCGATGTCCTTCACGAGGACCATCTCGTCGTGCCCGATGTCGAACGTCGTCGTCAGCACGTCCTCGGGCTTCTGCCACAGCCCCGCGAACATCTCCTTGTACGCCCGCGCCACCCGACCCGGGGTCTCCCTGAGCCCCTCACGGTCCGGGTCCTCGCCGACCGCGATCAGGAGTTCGCGTATGGCGTTCTCGGCGCGCTTCTCGTCGAACTCGCCGATGATGCCCTCGCCGTCCAGCGTCACGGGGTCGGTCATGTGGTGCCTCGTTCCTGTGCTGTCACGTGTGGGGACACGCGTCCTCTCTGCGGACATACGACGATGCCGCGCCCCCAGGCTAGAACCTGGGGAACGCGGCATCCATTCCGGGCCTGCGGGACCGCCGGGGCGGCCCGGGCTCAGACTTCGGGGCGGTCCTCCGGGGCGGCCGGCTCGGCCGCCGGGGCGGGCTCCGCCGCCGTGGTCTTCGCGGTGATCGCGGCCGTCGCGCCGTTGGCGCCGTTCGTCAGTGCGAGCTCCTTCGGGGAGAGCACCGGCGGACGGGTGGAGGGCGTCCGGCGGGAGGAGCCGGTCCACGCGGGGCGCGGCGGCCGCTTGACGATCGGGGCGAAGATCTCGGCGATCTCCTCCTTGCCCAGGGTCTCCTTCTCGAGGAGAGCCAGGACGAGGTTGTCGAGGACGTCGCGGTTCTCGACCAGGATCTCCCAGGCCTCGTTGTGCGCGGTCTCGATGAGCTTCTTGACCTCTTCGTCGACCAGCGCGGCGACCTCTTCCGAGTAGTCGCGCTGGTGAGCCATCTCACGTCCGAGGAACGGCTCGCTGTTGTCGCCGCCGAACTTGATCGCGCCCAGACGCTCGGTCATGCCGTACTGCGTGACCATCGCGCGGGCCAGGCCGGTGGCCTTCTCGATGTCGTTCGCAGCACCGGTGGTCGGGTCGTGGAAGACCAACTCCTCGGCCGCGCGGCCGCCCAGCATGTAGGCCAGCTGGTCGAGCATCTCGTTGCGCGTGGTCGAGTACTTGTCCTCGTCGGGCAGCACCATCGTGTAACCGAGGGCGCGGCCGCGGGACAGGATCGTGATCTTGTGGACCGGGTCGGAGTTCGGGGAGGCCGCCGCGACCAGGGCGTGACCGCCCTCGTGGTACGCGGTGATCTTCTTCTCCTTGTCCGACATGATCCGGGTCCGCTTCTGCGGGCCCGCCACGACGCGGTCGATGGCCTCGTCGAGCATCTTGTTGTCGACCAGCTTCTGGTCGCTGCGGGCCGTCAGCAGCGCGGCCTCGTTCAGCACGTTCGCCAGGTCGGCACCGGTCATGCCGGGCGTGCGCCGGGCGACGGCCGACAGGTCGACGTCGGGTGCGACCGGCTTGCCCTTCTGGTGGACCTTGAGGATCTCCAGACGGCCCTGCATGTCCGGACGGTCGACCGCGATCTGCCGGTCGAAGCGGCCGGGGCGCAGCAGCGCCGGGTCAAGGATGTCGGGCCGGTTGGTGGCGGCGATCAGGATGACGCCGCCCTTCACGTCGAAGCCGTCCATCTCGACGAGCAGCTGGTTCAGGGTCTGCTCGCGCTCGTCGTGACCGCCGCCGAGGCCGGCGCCGCGGTGGCGGCCGACCGCGTCGATCTCGTCGACGAAGACGATCGCGGGGGCGTTCGCCTTGGCCTGCTCGAACAGGTCACGGACCCGGGAGGCACCGACACCGACGAACATCTCGACGAAGTCGGAACCGGAGATCGAGTAGAAGGGGACGCCGGCCTCGCCCGCGACGGCACGCGCGAGCAGCGTCTTGCCGGTGCCGGGCGGGCCGTAGAGGAGCACACCCTTGGGGATCTTGGCGCCGACGGCCTGGAACTTGGCCGGCTCCTGCAGGAACTCCTTGATCTCCTGGAGTTCCTCGACGGCCTCTTCGGCACCCGCGACGTCCGAGAACGTCGTCTTCGGGGTGTCCTTGGTGATGAGCTTGGCCTTGGACTTCCCGAAGTTCATCACTCGGGAGCCGCCGCCCTGCATCTGGTTCATCAGGAACAGGAAGACGACCACGATGAGGACGAAGGGGAGCAGGGAGAGCAGAATCCCGACCAACGGGTTCTGCTTGGACGGCGAGACCGTGTAGCCGTCCGGGATCTGCTTGTCCTGGTACTTGGTCTGCAGCGTGTTGGCGATGGTCACGCCCTGGTCGCCGATGTAGCTCGCCTGGATCTTCGAGCTGCCCTCGACCTTTTCGCCGTCCTTGAGCGTGACCTTGATGGTCTGCTCGTCGCCGGTGGTCAGCTTGGCCGCTTCGACCCTGTTGTCATTGATCGCCTGGACGACCTGGCCGGTGTCCACCGTCTTGTAGCCGCCGGACGAGCCGACGACCTGCATCAACACGACCACGGCAAGGACGGCCAGCACGATCCACATGACCGGCCCACGGAAGTATCGCTTCACGTCCATCCATACGGAGCGGTGCCGCCCCGTCCCTCCTGCCACAGTGAGTTTGATAAGACAGTTCTTCTGACGGTACCCCAGCATTGTTGCGCGAAGCCGCACAGGACGGCTGGCGTTCCCGTCTGCATGCTCCAACGGCGCGAGGCCCGCCGGGGTTCCCGATCATCCTGCGGGGCTTTGAGCCGGGTGGCTCAGCCGCCGTAGACGTGGGGCGCGAGCGTACCGACGAACGGGAGGTTGCGGTACTTCTCGGCGTAGTCGAGGCCGTAGCCCACGACGAACTCGTTGGGGATGTCGAAGCCGACCCACTCCACGTCGATGGCGACCTTGGCGGCCTCGGGCTTGCGCAGCAGCGTGCACACCTTCAGGGAGGCGGGCTCGCGGGAGCCGAGGTTGGACAGCAGCCAGGACAGGGTCAGGCCGGAGTCGATGATGTCCTCGACGATGAGGACGTGCTTGCCCTTGATGTCGGTGTCGAGGTCCTTGAGGATCCGCACCACACCGGAGGACTGGGTGCCCGCGCCGTAGGAGGAGACGGCCATCCAGTCCATGGTGACGGGGGTGGACAGTGCCCGGGCGAGATCGGCCATCACCATCACCGCGCCCTTGAGGACGCCGACGATCAACAGGTCCTTGCCCGCATACTCCGCGTCGATCTTCGCGGCCAGCTCGGCCAGCTTCGCGTCGATCTCTTCCTTGGTGATGAGCACCTGCTGAAGGTCGGCACCCATGTCTTTCGCGTCCACCCGCATCACTTTCGGTCGTCCCACCGGCTGCCCGATCCCTCGCCCGAGCCGTCGGAGAGGGTCCGGATTCAGCCTTGCCGAATCACCAGTCTGCCACCCTGCCGCTGGGCGACGACTTTGCCCGGAAGATTGATGGCTCCCTGACCGCGCCAACCGGTGATCAGCCGGTCGACTTCCTCGATGTGGCGGGCGAACAGCGAACCGGCCGGGGCACCGGCCTCGATGGCCGCCCGGCGCAGGATCCGGCGGCGTACGGCGGGCGGGAGGACGTACAGCTTGTCGCACTCCAGACGGCCGGCGGCGTCCCGGACGGAGGCCTCGACCTGGCCGGCCCAGGCGTCGAGGGCGTCGGCGTCGTCGCGGGAGAGCTGGGCCGTACGGGCGAGCGCCTCCACGACGCCCTTGCCGAGCGCCTTCTCCAGGGCGGGCAGGCCCTCGTGGCGCAGCCGCGACCGGGTGTACGCCGGGTCCGCGTTGTGGGGGTCGTCCCAGACGGGGAGGGACTGGACCATGCAGGCCTTGCGGGCGGTCTGCCGGTCGAGCTGGAGGAAGGGGCGACGGTAACGGCCGCCGGCCCCCGAGACCTCGGCCATTCCGGACAGGGAGCGGATGCCGGAGCCGCGGGCGAGGCCGAGCAGGACGGTTTCGGCCTGGTCGTCGCGGGTGTGGCCGAGCAGGACGGCAGCGGCGTCGAGGCGCACGGCAGCGGCGTCGAGGGCGGCGTAGCGGGCGTCGCGGGCCGCGGCTTCCGGACCGCCCTCTCGGCCGACGGTGACGGTGGCGGACTCGACGGGGTCCAGGCCGAGTTCGCGCAGGCGCAGGACGACTTCCTCGGCGCGCATGCCGGAGCCGGGCTGCAGGCCGTGGTCGACGGTGATGCCGCCCGCGCGGATGCCGAGTTTGGGTGCCTCGAACGCGAGGGCGGAGGCGAGCGCCATGGAGTCGGCGCCGCCGGAGCAGGCCACGAGCACGAGCGTCGACGGTGGAGGCTCGTGTGCGGTCCGGTCGGTGGGGGTGTGTTCGCTGAGGATGTCGTGGAGTACGCGGCGGACCGCCAGGCGTATCGCCGCGACCGCAGGATGGGGACCCATGTCCGGTTCCCTTCATGAAGTTGTCGGGGGTTGAGCCCGAGTCCGGTCACTCAGAGTGTGTAGATGGTGACAGAACCGGGCCGTTCCCCGAGCATTGCACGCCTACCCATGCCTCACGGTCCCTCGGACGAGTGATTGGAGGGGCGTTTGCCTGCCGTCGGCCGGCTCCGGCTCACGACCTCTCCCCGGGTTTCACGCCTCGCTCCGGCGGTGCACCCGTGCGATCCAGTCCGCCGGTTTGGCGATCTCCGACTTGGTGGGGAGGGTGTTCGGGGAGGTCCACACGCGGTTGAAGCCGTCCGTGCCGACCTCGTCGACGACGGCCCGTACGAAGCGTTCGCCGTCCCGGTACTGCCTGAGTTTGGCGTCCAGACCAAGCAGCTTGCGCAGGGCGAGATCCAGCCGGGAGGCGCCCTTGGCGCGGCGCTGCTGGAACTTCTCCCGGATCTCCGCGACGCTCCCCACGACCTCGGGACCGACCCCGTCCATCACGAAGTCGGCGTGGCCCTCCAGGAGGGACATCACCGCGGTGAGACGGCCGAGGATCTCCCGCTGCGACGGCGTCTGCACGAGGTCGACCAGCGACCGGCCGCCGTCGTCCTCCTCGCCCTCGGGACGGCCCCCGACGAGGGACTGGGCGGCCTCCCGGATGCGTTCCAGGACGGTCACGGGGTCGACGTCGGTCTCCCCCAGGAACGACTGGATTTCGCCCTCCAGATGATCGCGCAGCCAGGGCACCGCGGAGAACTGCGTGCGGTGGGTCTCCTCGTGCAGGCACACCCACAGGCGGAAGTCGTGGGGCTCCACGTCGAGTTCGCGCTCCACGTGCACGATGTTCGGGGCGACGAGCAGCAGCCGGCCGCCGCCGTTCGCGCCGGCCGGGAGCTCGCGGGTGGCCGGGGCGAAGGTCTCGTACTGGCCGAGGACGCGGGAGGCCAGGAAGGACAGCAGCATGCCGAGTTCGACGCCGGTGACCTTGCCGCCGACGGCGCCGAGGACCGCGCCGCCCGGGCTGCTGCCACGGCGCTCCTGCATCTTGTCGAGGAGCGGCCTGAGGATCTCCCGGAACCCGGCGACGTTCGCCCGCACCCAGCCGGGGCGGTCGACGACGAGGACCGGGGTGTCGTGGGTCTCCTCGGTGCCCATCCGGGTGAAGCCCCGGACGTGTTCCTCCGAGGCCTTGGCGTGCCGGCGGAGTTCCGCGACGACGGCCCGGGCCTCGTCACGGCTCACCTCGGGGCCCGGCCGTACGAGCCGGGTCGCGGTCGCCACCGCGAGATTCCAGTCGACCATCCCAGCAGATGCGGCACCACCGATGCTCGTCATGCATCAACGGTACGTGAGCGCTCCCCCTGGGGGCAGGCCATAGGGGCCGGCAGCGGCTGAGGCCCGTTCCGGCGCTGTGGTGCACGGCCGTGCAGGGCTCAGCGGCAGCCGCATGCCGCCAGGGCCGTCGCTGCGCGGTCCAGGGCCGTCTGAGCCGCCGTCGGGTCCGTGGTGCCGGTGGCCAGGAAGGCGAAGGCCAGCAGGCGGCCGTCCTGGTTCACGACCGTTCCGGCGAGGGCGTTCACGCCCGTGAGGGTGCCGGTCTTGGCGCGGACGATGCCGGCCGCCCCGTCGCCGTAACGGTCGGACAGTGTGCCGGTGAAGCCGGCGACCGGGAGGCCTGTGAGGGTGGGGCGCAGCGCGGGGCGGGCGGGATCCGCCGCCTTCAGCAACAAGGCGGTGATCAGGTCCACGGTCAGCCTGTTGTCGCGGTTCAGACCGCTGCCGTCCCTGAGGACGGCGCCCTTCAACGGCAGGCCGAGCTTCCTCAGCTGGGTCTGCATGGCGCGGCCCGCCCCGGCGAAGTCGGCGCGCTCGCCGGTCGCGACGGCGGTGTGGCGGGCGAGGGCCTCGGCGATGTCGTTGTCGCTGTTGGTCAGCATCCGCTCGACCAGCGCCGAGAGCGGGGGTGAGGAGACCGTGGCGAGGGCGTCGGCCCGGTCCGTCGCCTTGGACGGGCCCGGGGATGTCGTCCTGATGCCGTGGTCCCGCAGGAAGCCCGCGAACGTCCGGGTCGCCTCCGCCGCCGGGTCCGTCACCCGGGGTGCCGGGCCGCTCGTCGAGCCGTCCGTACGAGCCTCGTCGGCCATCAGGGCGGTGACGGGGGCGAGGTTGTCGTTGACGCCGATGGGGTGACGTTCGGGTCCGGCGTAGAGGGTGGTGTCGTACGAGAGGGTCACCTGGCGTACGTCGCGCTGCTTCAGGGCGGCGGCCGTTTTCCGGGCGAGCGTACGCAGGTCGGCCAGGCCCCGGCTGCCGTTGCGTGCGGTGAGTGTGGGGTCGCCGCCGCCGACCAGAATGAGTTCCTCGGTGTCGGGTTCGTAGACGGTGCGGGTGGTGAGGCGGTGGTCGGGGCCCAGGGCGGAGAGGGCGGCGACAGCGGTGGCGATCTTCGTGGTGGAGGCGGGGGTGAGCGCGTCGTGGGTGCCGGTGCCGTACAGGTGCTTGCCCGTGGTCACGTCGACGACCGCGGCCGCGCGGCGGGCGCCGAGCGCGGGGTCGTTCAGGAGTGGGTTCAGGACGCCGGTCAGGGCCTGGCGGCGGGGCCGATTGACCGTGTTCGCGGCGCGGCCCAGGCCGGTCAGGACGGAGGCCGCGCTGGGGGCGGGCTGGGGCGCGCCCGCCGCCGCGTCGGATGTACCCGAACGGCTGCCGTGATCTGTGCCACCCCCGCCCTCCCGGGCGGCGGCCCACTCCCGCTCCGCCGTACGCTGGCCTGAGGAGTCCCAGGGCCCCGCGGCGGTCACCACAACAACGGCCAGCGCCAGGCCGACGGTGGCGGCGCCCGTGGTGTACTGCCAGGTCTTCGCCGTCGCGACCCGTGTGACCTGCGGTTTCGTGGCGCGTACCAGCCGCGTGACCCGCGGACCGGTCACGGCCGTGACCCGCGCAAAGCGGGGGCGTACGGCGTTCGCGACCCGTGCCAGGCGCGGTTTCGCGGCTCGCCAAGGCCTCAGCTCAGGCACGACCACCAGCCCCTTTCGCGATCACACAGCTGCGTGAGGGACACTTAACCACCAGAACTGTGTGCTGATCATGGAGGAGCCACCGGTGGAGTTCGACGTCACGATCGAGATTCCGAAGGGTTCGCGGAACAAGTACGAGGTGGACCACGAGACCGGTCGTATCCGCCTGGACCGCCGCCTGTTCACTTCGACCAGCTACCCGGCCGACTACGGCTTCGTCGAGAACACCCTCGGCGAGGACGGCGACCCGCTGGACGCGCTGGTCATCCTGGACGAGCCGACCTTCCCCGGCTGCCTCATCCAGTGCCGTGCGATCGGCATGTTCCGCATGACGGACGAGGCCGGCGGCGACGACAAGCTGCTGTGCGTGCCCGCCCACGACCCGCGCGTGGAGCACCTGCGGGACATCCACCACGTGTCCGAGTTCGACCGCCTGGAGATCCAGCACTTCTTCGAGGTCTACAAGGACCTGGAGCCCGGCAAGTCCGTCGAGGGCGCCAACTGGGTGGGCCGGACCGAGGCCGAGGCCGAGATCGAGCGGTCGTACAAGCGGTTCAAGGAGCAGGGCGGTCACTGAGCCTCGTATCCCCGTAACGGGCCGCACGCGCACGTGTGCGGCCCGTCCGCGTGTCCGTGCGCATACTGAGGCCTGTTGGGTGTCGTACGCCTGCTGGATGTCGTACAGGGAGCACTGCTTCAAGTGACGGACGCGGAGAACCGCAAGCCGCAGTCGGACGAGGCGCGGACGACGTTCGATCCCGAGGTCACCTCGGAGTTCGCGATCCCCGAGGGCCTGGCCGTGCCGAGGCAGGGGGCCGAGTCGGAGACCTCGTCCGAGTTCGCCGTACCCGAGGGGCTGGACGTCCCGTCGCCGGCCGACGCCGAGCCGGAGGGGTCGGCGTTCAGTCCGCCGAGCACCTACAGCGCCCGCGGCGCGCCGGCCGCGTTCACGCCGGCGACCGGTGTGCCCGTGGTCCGGCTGACCAAGGACGTGCCCTGGCAGGACCGGATGCGCACGATGCTGCGGCTGCCGGTGGCCGAGCGGCCCGCGCCTGAGCCGGGACCGAAGGCGGAGGAGGGCGGTCCGGCCGTTCCGCGTGTGCTCGACCTGACGCTGCGTATCGGCGAGCTGCTGCTCGCGGGCGGTGAGGGCGCCGAGGACGTGGAGGCGGCGATGTTCGCGGTCTGCCGCTCCTACGGCCTGGACCGCTGCGAGCCCAACGTCACCTTCACCCTGCTGTCGATCTCGTACCAGCCGTCCCTCGTCGACGATCCGGTGACGGCGTCGCGGACGGTACGCCGCCGGGGCACCGACTACACCCGGCTGGCGGCCGTGTACCAGCTCGTGGACGACCTGAGCGACCCGGAGAGCCACATCTCCCTGGAGGAGGCCTACCGGCGTCTCGCGGAGATCCGCCGCAACCGGCACCCCTACCCCACGTGGGTGCTGACCGCGGCGAGCGGGCTGCTCGCGGGTGCGGCCTCGGTGCTCGTCGGCGGTGACGCGATCGTGTTCTTCGCGGCCGCGCTCGGCGCGATGCTCGGCGACCGGCTGGCGTGGCTGTGCGCGGGGCGCGGGTTGCCGGAGTTCTACCAGTTCGTGGTCGCCGCGATGCCGCCGGCCGCGATGGGGGTCGCGCTCACGCTGGCACACGTCGATGTGAAGGCGTCCGCGGTCATCACCGGTGGGCTGTTCGCGCTGCTGCCCGGGCGGGCGCTGGTGGCGGGTGTGCAGGACGGCCTGACCGGCTTCTACATCACCGCGGCGGCACGGCTGCTGGAGGTCATGTACCTCTTCGTCGGCATCGTCGTCGGGGTGCTGGTGATGCTGTACTTCGGCGTCCAGCTGGGCGCCCAGCTCACCCCCGACGCGGCGATGAGCATCGCCGAGCGGCCGGTCGTGCAGATCACCGCGTCGATGCTGCTGTCGCTGACGTTCGCCGTGCTGCTCCAGCAGGAACGGGCCACCGTGCTCGCCGTGACCCTCAACGGGGGTGTCGCGTGGTCGGTGTACGGCGCGATGCACTACGCCGGTGACCTGTCACCGGTCGCCTCCACGGCGGTGGCGGCGGGGTTGGTGGGGCTGTTCGGGCAGCTGCTGTCCCGGTATCGGTTCGCGTCCGCGCTGCCGTACACCACGGCGGCGATCGGGCCGCTGCTGCCCGGTTCCGCAACGTACTTCGGTCTGCTGTCGATCGCGCAGAACGAGGTCGACGAAGGGCTGGGGTCGCTCACCAAGGCCGCCGCGCTTGCGATGGCCATCGCCATCGGGGTGAACCTCGGGTCGGAGATCTCGCGGTTGTTCCTCCGTCTGCCGGGCGGCTCCGCCGAGGGGCGGAAGGCCGCCAAGCGGACGCGGGGTTTCTAGCGCCCGGGCTCCTTCAGCTCTGTCGGTAAGGGTCGTACGGGTACTGGCCCTGGCCCTGCTGGTAGTCCTGCTGCGAATCGTAGGGCTGCTGCTGGTAGTCCTGTTGCGAACCGTAGGGCTGCTGCTGGTAACCCTGCTGGTACCCCTGCGGATACTGCTGGGCGTACGGCTGCGGGTTCTGGCCGTATCCGTACTGCTGCCGGTCGTGCCCCTGCTGCGGGTAGCCCTGGTCGCCGTAGGGCTGGTCGCCATAGGGCTGCTCCTGGTGGTCCGGCTCCACGCGGCGCAGCTGCGTGGTCGCGTCGTCCATCAGGGGCGCCTGCTGCTGGAACGGAGGCTGCGGCTGCTGGGGCGGGTTCTTCTTGTTCTTCGAGCGTGCGCGCCAGAACTCGATGATGATCGGGAGCACGGAGACGAGGACGATCAGGATGAGGATCGCTTCGATGTTGCTCTTGACGAAGTCGATGTTGCCCAGCCAGGCGCCGAGCAGCGTGACGCCCGCGCCCCACAGGATGCCGCCGAGGACGTTGAAGATGACGAACGAGCGGTACCGCATGCCGCTGACACCGGCGATGATCGGCGTGAACGTCCGCACGATGGGCACGAAGCGGGCCAGGACGAGGGACTTCGGGCCGTACTTCTCGAAGAACTCGTGCGCCTTGGTGACGTTCTCCTGCTTGAAGAGCCGGGAGTCCGGGCGGGTGAAGAGCGACGGGCCGACCTTCTTGCCGAACATGTAGCCCGCCTGGTCGCCGAGGATCGCGGCGATGCAGATCAGAACGATCGCAGCCCACAGCGGAAAGTCCAGCTGATTCGATGTGATCAGCAGGCCCGCCGTGAACAGCAGCGAGTCACCCGGCAGGAAGAAGCCGATGAGCAGGCCCGACTCGGCGAAGACGATGAGGAGCAGGCCCCAGATCCCGAAGTTGTCCAGCAGATAGTTCGGATCCAGCCAGCTCGGTCCGAGTGCAAGCGTCGTCACGGTTCCGGGCTCCTGTGGGGTGAGGCGAAGTACGGCGTTCGGTTCGGCCGGACAAAGCTATCAACGCAAGATGTCCACCCCAGGTTCCACCGGTGTCTCGGGGATCCACTGTGCGCCGGCTGGGACGCAGCTGTGGGTCGGCGGTGGTCCTGGCCGGGAGCGGGACTCCCGGCCAGGGTCTTACGAGGTGTGCCGGGCCGTGTTGGCGAGAATCGCGTTGCGCAGGTACGCCGCCAGGCCGGGCCGGATCTTCTCGTACGTCGCGGTGAACCGGGCGTCGGCAACGTACATCTCGCCGAGACAGCTGTGCATCTCGTGCGAGCAGTCGTAGTACGAGCGGGAGATGAACCGGCGGTGTTCCTCCGCCGTGTCCATGGCCGCCTCGGAGTCGGCCGGCGTGCCGGAGGCCATCAGGTCGGCCATGCGCCGGTGGATGGCGTCGAACTCCTCGGTGACGCGCTTCCAGTCCTCCTTGGTGTAGGAGGCCGTGCGCCGCTGCGACTCCCGGTAGGCGTCGGTACTGCCCCAGCGCTCCTGCACCTCGTCCTCGTACTGGTCCGGGTCGAAGTCCCCGAACACCTCGAACTTCTCCTCGGGCGTGAGGTTGATGCCCATCTTGCGTGCCTCCATGGCGTGCTCCACGGCCGCCGCCATCTTCTGCAGCTTCTCGATCCGGACGGTCAGCAGCTCGTGCTGGCGGCGCAGATGCGCGCGCGGGTCCGCGTCCGGGTCGTCGAGCAGGGCGGCGACCTCCTCGAGCGGGAAGCCGAGCTCGCGGTAGAACAGGATCTGCTGCAGCCGGTCGAGGTCGGCGTCGTTGTAGCGCCGGTGGCCCGCGTGGCTGCGCTCGCTCGGGACGAGCAGGCCGATGTCGTCGTAGTGGTGCAGGGTGCGCACCGTGACTCCTGCGTACCCGGCGACCTGTCCCACGGAGTAGCTCACTTCCGCTCCCTTCTCGGTACGCCCTCCACGGTCCGCCCTCACGCCACGTGAGGTGCAAGTCGTCTGTGCCGGGCGGGTTCGGCATGCCGAGGATCGGTGCTCAATCTTCGCCGAGATCGAAGAGGTGCCAGGTGAGGCCGTCGGACGATATCCGGCAGGTGCCATTGCCGTAGCTGTCGGTCCACAGCCAGCCGATCGGGGTCCTGCGGACCGAACCCGCCGGGCCGCGCGTGGGACTGTTGCTTCGGAACGTGCGGGCCTGATCGGTACTGCGCCACACGCCGGTCTCGCCGTACACGACGAGGCTGTTGTCGTCGGCCACCAGCAGGTCGCCGAGGAGGGACAGCGGCTCCACTCCCTCCCGATAGCGCCATATCCGGGTCCAGGTGGTGCCGCCGTCGGTGCTGACGTGGATGGTCATCAGGCCGTTCTTCACCTCCTCGTGGCTGGGGAGCTGGCCCGGCTGGACCGCGTACAGCGCGCTCCGGCCCGCGACCACGTTCATGGCCCACGCCCGCTCGGCGACGCCGGTCATCTGTGTCGGGCGCCAGGTGCGGCCGCGGTCCTCGCTGAGGACCAGGGTCGGCAGGCCGGAGTCGGGGTCCAGGCCCGTTGCGAACAGGGCGTTCTCGGCGATGTCGCCGGCCGGTGCCAAGGTTCCCTTGAGCGGCGGCTGATGCTTCAGGATCCGGTGCTCTCCGGTGTCCGGCATGACGACGAGCAGTCTGTTGCGGACGCATTCGTTGCCGTCGGCCGCCAGTGCCAGGCATTCGGTGACGAGAGAGGCGCTCTCGGGCACGGTCGGCGTAGTGCCCGTCGGCTTCGCCGTGCCGCGTTTCCAGGTGCGGCCGTTGTCGCGGGTGAACCAGGTGCGGTTGGGCACGCCGGTCCGCTCGGAGCTGTCGGTGATCAGGGCGCGGCCCGGCCCGAGCACGGTGAGACCGGCGGTGAGGCCCCGGTCGCCCGTGACGTCCGGCAGCGGGGACTCGGCCAGGCGCCACAGCCCGGCGTTCGCCTCGAGTACGGCGACGTACTGACGGCAGTGGTCCTCGCCGCAGTCGGAGCGGAGGGTGAAACCGCTGCCGTCCGCGGCGAAGGCCACGTCGTAGGACGCACCCGGCAGGTCGGTGGCCGACGGTATGTTCGGGGGCGCGGTGAAGGAGGAGCCCGACGACGCGGGCGCGTGCGTGTTCTTCTTCGCGGGTGCTCCCGCCGGCTCCTCGTCCACGCTCCCCGTGCCGGCACTGCACGCTGCCAGAAGGCACACGAGCAGGGCTCCCACAAGGAGAAGCCGCCATCGACGTACATCCATGGATCCTCCGATCCGCGGTGACCGGTATCTGCTTCTGGTACACCGCGGGCCGGCTTCGGGTTCCACTCCCGGCGAACTTTCTGCCGAACGCCCTGCCGGGGAGCGCCGCCCTACTTGCTCAGGCGCGCGAACCGGCGCAGGGCCAGCGGGAAGAACACCGCGAGCAGCGCCAGCGGCCAGACGACCGCGGGCCAGACGTGCCCCGCCTCCCCGCCCTGGTTGCCGAACAGGTCGCGGACGGCCGTCGCCGTGTGGGACATCGGGTTCCACTGGACGACCGTGCCGAGCCAGCCGGGCATGGCCTCGGGTGTGGCGAAGGCGTTGGACAGGAAGCCGACCGGCCAGACCAGGATCTGCACGGCCTGCACCAACTCCGGCTTTCCGGCCACCAGGGCCAGCTGGATGCCGATCCACAGCATCGCGAAGCGG
This sequence comes from Streptomyces sp. F001, assembly GCF_004187715.1. Lineage (GTDB taxonomy): Bacteria > Actinomycetota > Actinomycetes > Streptomycetales > Streptomycetaceae > Streptomyces > Streptomyces flavusporus. The sequence continues at coordinate 502,294 of NZ_QZWF01000004.1, forward strand.
AACAGCAGCAGCAGGCCCAGCGCCCCCAGGAAGGCCGCCGCCCCGCCGTGCGCACGCCAGCCGAGCGCGAGCCCGACGCCGATGAGGACGGCCAGGGCGAGCGCCGACTGGAGCATGTCGGCCACCGAACGGCCCACCAGGATGGCGCCGTTGGCCATGGGCATCGACCGGAAGCGGTCGATCACGCCCTTGTTGAGGTCCTGGGTGACGGCGATCATCGTGCCCTCCAGGCCGAAGGCCATGGTGAGCGCGAGCATGCCGGGGACGAGGTAGTCGACGTACTCGCCGCTGACACCGCGACCGCCGCCGACCAGGTAACCGAACATCAGCAGCAGCATCACGGGGAACGCCACGTTGACGACGATCTGGACCGGTTGCCGTGCCCAGTGGGCGAGTTCACGGCGGGTCATCGTCCAGGAGTCGGTCAGTGCGTAGGTGGTCACGCGGCCTCCTTCACACGGTCTGCGGTGACATGCAGGAACACCTCGTCGAGCGTGGGCCGGCGCAGGGCGATGTCCTCCGCCTCGATACCGGCCTCCTCCAGGGCTCGTACGACGCCGGAGAGTGCCGCCATCCGGTCGGTGACCGGTGCGCTGAGCAGCCGCCGGTCGGTGTCGACGGTGACGTCGTCCTTGGGCACCGGCAGCACGGCCACTGCGGCGCCGAGGTGGCCGGCGTCGCGCAGGACGACGTCGATGCGGTCGCCGCCGGTCAGCGCCTTCAGGGCGTCGGCCGTGCCGTCGGCGACGACCCGGCCGCGGTCGACGACCGAGATGCGGTCGGCGAGCTGGTCGGCCTCCTCCAGGTACTGGGTGGTGAGCAGGACGGTCGTGCCGCCGCCGGCCAGTGAGCGGACGGAGGCCCACACCTCGGCGCGGCCGCGTGGGTCGAGGCCGGTCGTCGGTTCGTCCAGGAAGAGCACCTCCGGTTCGGTGATCAGTGAGGCGGCGAGGTCGAGGCGGCGCCGCATGCCGCCACTGTACTGCTTCACCGCCTTACGGCCGGTGTCCGCGAGGCCGAAGCGCTCCAGGAGTTCACCGGCCCGCACGCGCGCGTGGCGGGTGCCCAGGTGGTACAGGCGGCCGAACATCTCCAGGTTCTGGTAGCCGCTCAACTCCTCGTCGACGGCGGCGTGCTGGCCGAGCAGGCCGATCCGCAGCCGTACGTCGTACGCCTCCGTGACGACGTCGTGGCCCGCCACCTCGATGCGGCCCGCGTCGGGGCGCAGCAGCGTGGACAGGATGCGGACCAGGGTGGTCTTGCCGGCGCCGTTCGGGCCGAGCACTGAGTGCACCGCGCCGCGCGCGACCGTGAGGTCGAGCCCGTCCAGTGCGGGTTTGTCGCCGTACTTCTTGCGTGCCCCTTCGACGGTGATCGCCGTGTCGGCCACTGAGACTCCCTTGCTAGTCAAACTTGACTACCCACGGAAGGCTAATACCCTTCCGCCCTCTAGTCAAACTTGATTAACGGTCGTCCTCGGGATGCCGGTCCGCAGTCGCGTAAGGGTTCTCCTGGTCCTCGGCCAGGACGCCGACGAAGGGGTCGCCTTCCCCGGCGAAGGTGTACGCGCCGCCCTCGATCCGACCGATCAGGCCCAGGGTCCATTCGGCTTCGGCATCCGCGGTGTGGATCCAGAGGTTCATGATCTCGCCGATGTGGCCGAGCTGTTCGGGGCCGTCCTCGGGGACGTAGTGCTCGGTGACGGCGGCGCGCCACTCCTCGATCCGCCGGGTCCGCTCCTTCAGGAGCGCCACCGCCTCCGCCCTCGGAAGGTCGACGATGAACCCGATGGCCGCCGACTTCATGTCCATCTTCTGGTCGTACGAGGTCAGCGCCTCGCGCAGGAGCCGGAAGTATTCCTCGGTGCCCCGGTCGGTGATCTCGTACTCGGTGCGCGGGGGGCCACCCGCGGTGGACGGGGCGATCTCGTGCGCGTGGAGCAGGTCCTGCTTGGCCATCTGCTTCAGGGCGTGGTAGATCGAGCCGGGCTTGGCGTTGGACCACTCGTGCGCGCCCCAGTACTCCAGGTCGTTGCGCACCTGGTAGCCGTGGGCCCGCCCGTGCTGGCGGACGGCACCCAGCACAAGGAGACGGATCGCTGACATGCCGTCCAGGTTATGACCTCAAGATTCGACCAGGGCAACCAGCTCGAAGGCAGTCTTGCCGGTCCAGGGACTCACGGTCAGGCCATATGGCCGTGCGGCCCACGTGCTCGATGTTGGAGTGTGTGCGTGTCCGGATCGAGGCGGCACAGGACGCGCCAGGGGCCGTGATGCAGGCGGCGGTGCTGTGCACCCCAGGCCCGCGACCCCTCCGGCCGCTCGTTCTCGGCGAGTTGGTCGGTGGCTTGCAGAAGTGCGTCGACGCTGAGCGGGTCATCCTTGAGGTGACCCGCGGCGGCGTCGAGGGCCGCGGGCTCACAGACGACCTGCCAGGTCACCCACTCCTCCCCGCCGCTTCGAGCAGCGCGCGCCGCGCCTCATCATGCGGAATGGATGCCTCGGCGCGCCCCAGGGCCCTGTCCCGCTCCAGGCGAGCAAGCGCGAGGGCGCCCTCCAGATCTTCCAGCTCAGCGGGGGAGATCAGCACTGCGGCCGGGACACCTCGGTCAGTCAGGGTGATGTGCTCGTGCTGCGCGGCCCGGCGAGCCAGCTCGCCGAGTTTGCCCCGCGCCTCCGCAATGGGATACGTAGCAGACATGCATCTACTGTGCACCTGGATGTATGTCTGCTGTACCCGGGACCGCCTCCCTAGAACGGAAACCCGCTCCGCCCCCGCTGCACCGAGATCCACTTCAGCGTCGTGAACGCATCCAGCGTCGTCTCACCGTTCAGGCGGCCCACGCCGGAGTTCTTCTCGCCGCCGAAGGGGACGAGCGGCTCGTCGTGGACGGTGCCGTCGTTGACGTGAAACATGCCGGTGTCGATGCGCTGGGCGAAGCGGATGCCGCGTTCGACGTCACCGGTGTGGACGGCGCCGCTGAGACCGTACGGCGTGTCGTTGACGAGGCGTACGGCCTCCTCCTCGCCGTCGAAGGGGATGAGGAAGGCGACCGGGCCGAAGACCTCCTGGCGCAGCAGGCCGGAGTCGGCGGGTATGTCCGTCAGGACCGACGGCTCGACCAGGTTGCCGGTCGTCGTGCCGCGCACCAGGGCCGTGGCGCCCTCGGCGAGCGCCTGCTCGACCGTGCCCGAGATCGACTCCGCCTGGGAGGCGTTGATGACCGGGCCGATGACCGTCTGCGGGTCGCGCGGGTCGCCCGCCTTGAGGGACTTCACCTTGGCGACGAACTTCGCCGTGAACGTGTCGGCGATCGAGCGGTCCACCAGCACGCGGTTGGCGGCCATGCAGACCTGCCCCTGATGGACGTACCGGCTGAAGACGGCGGCGTCGACCGCGTAGTCGATGTCGGCGTCGTCGAGGACCACCAGCGCGCTGTTGCCGCCCAGTTCGAGGACCGACCGCTTGAAGTGCTGCGCGCAGACGGTGGCGACGTGGCGGCCGATCTTGTCGGAGCCGGTGAAGGAGATGACCTTGGGAACCGGGTGCGCGAGGAAGGCGTCGCCGATCTCCGCGATGTCCGTGATGACGACGTTGAGCAGACCGGCCGGGAGTCCCGCGTCCTCGAAGAGCTTCGCGATGGCGGAGCCGCCGGCGACGGGTGTGTCCTGGTGGGGCTTGAGGACGACGGCGTTGCCCAGGGCGAGGGCCGGGGCGACCGACTTCAGCGACAGCAGGAACGGGAAGTTGAACGGGCTGATGACGCCGACGACGCCGACCGGGAGGCGGTAGAGGCGGTTCTCCTTGCCGGGGTCCGGGGAGGGGATGAGACGGTCCTCGGGGCGCATCGTGAGGCTCGCTGCCTCGCGCAGGAACTCCTTGGCGAGGTGGAGTTCGAAGCCCGCCTTCACATGAGTACCGCCCAGCTCGGCGATGATCACCTCGGTGAGCTCCTGCTCACGCTCCTCGAGCAGGAGCAGCGCCTTCTCCAGGACCGCACGGCGGGCGAACGGGCCGGCCTCGGCCCACTCCTTCTGGGCCCGGGCGGCCGCACGGTAGGCCTGATCTATCTCGTCGACCGTGGCTATGGTGATCGACGCGAGCTTCTCACCGTCGTACGGGTTGAAGTCGATGATCTCCCAGGAGCCGGTGCCCGGACGCCATTCGCCGTCGATGTACTGCTGAGCCAGGTCGGTGAAGTAGGACGACATGTGATCCCTCAATCCCCTGCCGCAGGACCAGTCGGAGGCGGCCCGGACGGCACGGCCGTCACGGACACCCGATCGACTTGTGATCTGATCTCACGTCATCGTACTGATGTCTTACGACAGTTGGAGCAGACCTCGGAGAAGATCCCGGCTCTCGGCCGGACCCGGACTGTCCCGCTGCAGCTCCTTGAGAGCCTTCTCGTACTGGGCGACGTCCTCGGCCTTGTCGAGGTACAGCGCGCTGGTGAGCTGCTCCAGATACACGACGTCCGACAGGTCGGACTCCGGGAAACCGAGGATGGTGAAGGCGCCGGACTCGCCGGAGTGGCCGCCGAAGCTGAACGGCATGATCTGCAGCCGTACGTTGGGCCGCTCGGAGAACTCGATGAGGTGCTGGAGCTGCCCGCGCATCACCTCGCGGTCGCCGTAGGGGCGGCGCAGGGCGGCCTCGTCCAGGACGATGTGGAAGTCGGGGGCGTTCTCGGAGACGAGGTGTTTCTGCCGCTCCAGGCGCAGCGCCACCCGCTTCTCGACGTCGGACTCGCTCGCACCCTTCATGCCGCGCCGGACGACCGCGCGCGCGTACGCCTCGGTCTGCAGCAGTCCGTGCACGAACTGCACCTCGTAGGCGCGGATCAGCGAGGCCGCGCCCTCCAGGCCGACGTACGTCGGGAACCAGCTCGGCAGGACGTCCGAGTAACTGTGCCACCAGCCTGCGACATTGGCCTCCCGGGCGAGCGAGACCAGCGAGGTGCGCTCCGTCTCGTCACTGATCCCGTACAGCGTCAGCAGGTCCTCGACGTCCCTCGTCTTGAAGCTCACCCGGCCCAACTCCATCCGGCTGATCTTCGACTCGGAGGCGCGGATGTGGTACCCCGCCGCCTCGCGCGTGATGCCGCGCGCCTCACGCAGTCGCCTGAGTTGCGAGCCGAGCAGCATCCGCCGCACCACCGATCCGGGCTCTCCCGCGCTCACGTTCGCCAGCCTCCCCAACCGTCTTCAGGGCCCGCAGTCTGCCACTAAAACACTCCGAGCAGTACTCGTCCGATTACACAGACGGAAAGAAGCCGAAGATTCCGCGACTGTTGGGGGAAGGAGAGGGCAAGCAGAGGACAAGCGGACGGCCCGAAGTTGGCGGAAAAAATGACCAACAAGCGGTACGGGAGGGGCCAATTCGGTCGCGTGCACGTGCATCTGCCCTTGCATCTGCTGTAAGCATCCGAAACCATGGTCCCGCGCCACCGCCGCATCGCTGACCGCGAATTCCCGGGAGTGCCTCGCATGGGGACGAATGGATCGACCATGCTCGAGCCGTTACGGCAGGGCCTTCCGCCGCTGGATCCCGCGGCCGTGTCCAACGCCGCCTCCTGTGCCCTGCCCGGCCGCTACGAAGCGGTCCGCGAGGCACGGCGGTTCACGCGCAGAACACTCGACCAGTGGGACATCGGGGACCGTTTCGACGATGTCTGCCTGGTGGTTTCCGAACTCGTCACCAACGCCCTCCGGCACGCGCTGCCGGCAGCGGGCCCGCAGGCAGCGGAGGAACCGGCCGTACGGCTGCACCTGATGCGGTGGACCGAGCGGCTGGTGTGCGCGGTGCGCGACCCCAGCAACGACAGTCCGGTCCCGCGCGAGGCCGACGACTTCTCGGCGGAGTCGGGGCGCGGACTGTTCCTCGTCGACTCCTTCTGCGACGGCTGGGGCTGGCATCCGCTCGCGGGCACGCTCAGCGGCAAGGTCGTCTGGGCGCTGTTCCGGCTTCAGCCCGACGGGTGACGAACCGCGGCACTTCTTCGTGCCGCGGTTCTACGCGCGTTACGGAGCGTCTGCGCACCGATACGCGGGAGTTGTCCCGGTGGCGGAGCGGGTCAGCCCGCTATCAGGTGGTCGAACTCGCCGTCCTTGATGCCGAGGAGCATCGCCTCGATCTCCGCGCGCGTGTAGACGAGGGCAGGGCCGTCCGGGAAGTTCGAGTTGCGCACGGCCACCCGTCCCCCTGGCAGCCGCGCGAACTCCACGCAGGAACCCTGCGAATTGCTGTGCCGGCTCTTCTGCCAGGCCACATCGTGCAGTTTCGTGGCGGCCATGCCGTTGTACACGCCGGACGCCGCGGCGCCGTGGTGCACGTCAGCGTCGTACACGTCACCGTCGTACACGTCGTGATCCACAGGTCGCTCCCCGGTGGTGCACTGGCTGGTGTGGCCATGGATGCAGTGGTCAACTGTGCCGGATCATAACCCTGTTCACGTGCAGATGCATGGGCAGATGCACGTGCACGGGGGGTGTTCCTGCGGTTACAGCTTTGACGACCGCTTTACCGAAGTCGTTCCAGCGTCTGCCCCAGGGATCGCAGGACATGCGACCGTCTCCCCCGTCCATGGCCCTTCCGCGCCATCAACCGCACCAGATCGTCCGGATCGAATCCTTCGTGCACCGGAAGAGACGCGTTCCGCGGCCTTTGTGTTCCCACCTTCCTGTTCCAAGACGGCCGACAGAAGAGAGGTAGGCGATTCCCTGCGCGTCGAACGCAGGGAATCGCCTACCTGTACGGGTGTGCTCAGCGGCTGGAGTACGGCAGCAGCGCCATCTCCCGTGCGTTCTTGATCGCACGGGCCAGCAGCCGCTGCTGCTGGGCGGTAACGCGCGTGACGCGGCGGCTGCGGATCTTGCCGCGGTCGGAGATGAACTTCCGCAGCAGGTCGGTGTCCTTGTAGTCGATGTACGTGATCTCGGCCTGGTCCAGCGGGTTGGGACGGTTCTTGGCCGGCTTGCGCTCGGGCTTGCGGGGCATCGGAGTCAGACCTCCAGGAGGGTGTCGAAGGCGGGTGGCAGCCGCTTCCAGGCGTTGCGCCCGGCGGCGTACTCGGCGTCGGTCAGCAGGCAGGACTCCAGCAACTGCTCAAGTCCCTCGCGGTCGAGGCCGGGGGACGTGAAGACCAGGTGCTGGCAGCAGTCGCCGTGCTCGGGGTGCCAGTCCAGCGCCGCGGCGGCACGGCGCACCGGCGGCACCATCTCCCAGGCCGCGTCGGGCAGGGAGGCCAGCCACGGACCCGCGCTCTCCACGCACAGGGCACCGCCGGCCGCGTCCCAGTGCAGCAGCGTGTCCGGCCTGTCGGCGAGCCAGAACCGGCCCCGGCTGCGGGCAGCGGCGCAGGTCAGGTCCTCCAGCGCCTGGTAGAGCCGCTCCGGGTGGAAGGGGCGGCGGCGGTGCCAGACAAGCGTGGAGACGCCGTGCGCGTCGGCCTCGGCGGGCAGCAGGGCGCACGCCGGGTGCTGGGCCGCGGCGGCCGCCTCTACGTCGAACCCGGCGAGGGCAGCGTGCGCCAGCGGGGAGTGCGCGCCCGTCAGGTCGCCGTGGCCGATCGGGACCTGACGGGCCGTCGGGTGGAGTTGGGCGAGCAGCTCGCGGTCCTCGTCGTCGGCCTCCGGGGAGTCCAGGACGGCGAGGGCGGGGGCGTACTCCAGCTGCCGGGCGAAGGTGTCGGCGACGGTGCGCTGGTCGGTGGCCGCGGCGGCGAGGCCGCGCTCGGCGAGGTCGTCGCCGTTGCCGAGGTACGGCAGCAGCAGCGCCGGGTCGACGGCGGTGATCACGCCGGTGACCGTGAGCCCGCCGGAGGTGACCACCTCGGCCATGGCCTTCGGCTCGACGGAGTCCCACAGCTCGACGACCGCGAGCGGGGTGCCGCCGGCGTCCGCGAGCCGCCGCAGCTCGGGCACCAGGTCCTCGCGCAGCGCGCAGCACGCGCAGTCGTTGACGAGCGGTGCCTCGCCGGCGTCCCGGACACCGGTGGCGTCGCGGACGGTCCGTACGACCGTGCCGGCCGCGGCCGTCGCCAGGTCGTGGTGGAGTACGACGCTGCCGGGCACGTCGGCGAGCAGCTGCTCGACGGCCGCCTTGCGGGCGTCGGCGTGCAGCCCGCCGACGATCACGACGGAGAGCTCGGGCATGGGCTAGCCCTGCTTCCCGTACCGGCGTTCGAAGCGCTCGACGCGTCCGGCGGTGTCCAGGACTCGGGCGGTGCCGGTGTAGAAGGGGTGGCTGACGTTCGAGATCTCGACGTCGACGACCGGGTAGGTGTTGCCGTCCTCCCACTCGATCGTCCTGTCGCTCGTCATCGTCGAGCGGGTCAGGAAGGCGTAATTCGCGGCACGGTCACGGAAGACGACGGGACCGTAGTCCGGATGGATTCCCTTGCGCATGGCGACTGATCAGCGCTCCTCTCGGAAGTCGACGTGGCGGCCGACGACCGGGTCGTACTTGCGCAGGGTCAGGCGGTCCGGGTCGTTGCGGCGGTTCTTGCGGGTGACGTACGTGTAGCCCGTGCCGGCTGTGGACCGGAGCTTGATGACCGGGCGGAGTTCGTTGCGTGCCATGCTGGTATCTTACTGAAAATGAATTCCATTTACACAGCCTGAGAGCAGAGAGGTACGTCACCACCGATGTCCGCCCACTGCATGCTGACCGGCGCACAGCCCGGCTTCGGCAACCGCATCTCCCACTCGCACCGGCGCACTTCGCGCCGCTTCGACCCCAACATCCAGACCAAGCGCTACTGGCTGCCCACCGAGGGCCGGTACGTGCGCCTGCGGCTGAGCGCCAGGGCGATCAAGACGGTCGACACGATCGGCGTCGAGGCGGCGGTGGCCCGCATCCGCGCGCGCGGAGTGAAGGTCTGAGAAGGGCTTCTGAGAGGGAGAGGGAACCGAGATGGCGAAGAAGAGCAAGATCGCGAAGAACGAGCAGCGGCAGGAGATCGTCGCGCGGTACGCCGCACGACGGGCCGAGCTGAAGGAGATCATCCGGCGGCCGTCCTCCACGGAGGCCGAACGGCTCGCCGCGCAGCGCGAGTTGCGCAGGCAGCCGCGGGACGCCAGCGCCACGCGCGTACGCAACCGGGACCAGGTGGACGGCCGTCCGCGCGGCTACTTCCGGGCGTTCGGGCTGTCCCGGGTGAGTCTGCGGGAGCAGGCGCACGCGGGGTATCTGCCGGGGGTGCGGAAGTCGTCCTGGTAGGACCTGGGGCCGATCCTGTTACGGGCTGGTAGCTTGCTGCGGTCGTACGGCTGGCCGGCTCACCCCTGGGGGCATGCAGTGACTTCTGCGACCTACGCGCGCGTGCTGGTGCATCGGCGGCTGCGGATTGCGGCCGCCGCGCTGACGGGCGTGCTCGCGCTGACTGCGCTGACCGCGTGCAGCGACGACGGCTCCACGGACGACTCCGCGCCCAGCCCCAGCGCGTCGTCGGCCGACACCGGCGGTGGTACGGGCGGTGGCGGCAGCAGCGGGTCGCCGTCCGCGGCCGGCGACCTGCAGGGCAGTTGGCTCGCCACGACTGACGGCGAGGCGGTGGCGCTGGTGGTCACCGGTGACGACGCCGGGCTGTTCGCCACCGGCGGGACCGTGTGCAGCGGGCGCGTGGGCAAGGCCTCGGGCACGCCGACCATCCGTCTCACCTGCCCGGACGGGAGCAACGAACGCGGGACCGGCACGGTTGGCTCCGTCGGCGCCACGACTCTGAAGGTGACGTGGGAGGGCGGTCTCGGCTCGGAGACCTACACCAAGGCCGAGGGCGGAAAGCTGCCGTCGGGTCTGCCGACGGCAGGGCTCGGGTCGTCGTGATGTGACGCCCTGACAGTTGCGGTGGTCTATGACGGCCGGATCCGGGTCGTGAGGTCACGTCCCTGACCGCTGCGGTGGGCCGCGGTCGTCCGACGAGGGCGGCGTCGGGTCCAGGGCCTCGGAGAGTTCCGTGAGGCAACGGTTCAGCATGCGGGAGCCGTGGCGTACGACGGGGTCGTCGGCGATGCTCCACGTCGGGTCGTCGAGGGCGTCGCGTACGGCGTCCCAGCGTGGGATCCGGCGCTCGCGGACGGCCTTCGCGCCCTTTTCCGTGGCCGTACGCAGAGCGTCGGCGAGGCGGGCGGCAGGTGGGACGGAGCGGGCGCCGCGCTCCGGGAGATGGGCCTCCATCAGCATCGTCACGCGGCCCATCTGCATCAGGGCGTCCTCCGCGTCGTCGGCGGCGACCCGGGACAGGCCGCGTTGGCGTACGGGCTCGTCCGCGGCCCGGGCCACCGCCGCGTGCCAGGCCGCGCGGGCATCGCGCGCGGCCAGGAGGGCCTCGCGGACGTCGGGCGCTGCCTTGCCGACGGGTTCGGCGTAGTGCCGCACGACCGCGGCGGTGTACCGGCCCTGCGCGGCCAGCCAGTCGGCGAGGAGGGTGCGCAGGCGCGGTGTCTCCCAGGCCGGGTAAACGGCGTACGCGACCATCGCGAGGAGACCGCCGACAACGGTGAGCAGGATGCGTTCGGGGGCGGTCTGCGTCCACTGCTCGCCGGCCGTGCCGAGCAGGAACACGACGTACGCGGCGATGCAGGCCTGGGCCACGAACTGGGCGGAGCTCATCAGGAGGTACATCAGCCCGGCGCTCGCCACGGCCAGCGCGGCGGAGAGGTGCGGGCCGGCGTGGGTGGCCTGGAGTGCGCCGGTGGCCACGCCTACCCCGATGACCGTGCCGGCCAGGCGGGCGACCGCACGGCTGTAGGTCTGGGAGAAGTCCGGGCGCATGATCATGACCGCGGCGAGCGGTGCCCAGTAGCCGTGGCCGAACGGGAGGGCGGCGCCGAGGAGGTAGCCGGTGGCGGTGACGGCAGTGGAGCGGGTGGCGTGGCGGGTGACCGGTGAGTTCGGGTGGAGTTCCTTGCGGATGGACCTGAGGGCAGCGGGGATCAGTGCGGGGAAGGTGGGGGGAGGAGGGTCTTCGGGGAGGAGGGAGGGCCGGCTGACGCCTCGGGTGTCGCTACGGGCGGACGTTGCCCGGTGCCTCTGCCGCTCTCGGACGTCGCTACGGGCGGGCGCTGCCCGGTGCCTCCGCCGCCCTTGAGCGTCGATACCTGCTGGAGTCGCCCGGCGCCTCCCCCGCTCGCCGTCTCCACCACGTCCCCCAGCAGACGGCCCAGTCGCGACGCCGCGCGGTGGGCCGGGCCCGTCAGGACGGCGCCCGTGGCCGGGGTGCTGAACGCGGCCACCGCGGCCGGCGGGAGCTCGACCGGGTCGCCGCGGCGGATGGCGCCGGCGGCGGCGTCGAGGATGGTGGCCGCCGCACCGAGGAGTTCGCGGACGAGGTCGCGTGCGCGGCCCTCCTCGGGTACACCGACGGCCGGGTCGGCGAGGGAGGCGAGGACCGGGCGGATGCGCTCGGCCAGGCCGCGGGCGCCGTGCAGTTCGGCGGGGCGGCGGCGGGCCTGGCGGGGGTCACGGCGGCCGCTTCGCGGGCCACCATCAGGGCAGGGGTCGAAGGGTGCGACGGGGTCGTGGCGCAGCCGACGTGCGTAGTCGGCCTCGGCGGCCAGGGCGTCCGCGAGCGCGTCGCGATGGCGGCCCCAGCGTCGTACCGGAACAAGCACGATCAGTGCCGCCTGCACCAGACCACCGAAGATCATCATGGCCGCATGCCCCGCGGCCTGGGCGACCGAGGTCGGCAGGGTGACCGTCACCAGCATCATCGCCACGTTGGACGAGGCGATCAGGCCGGCCGTCGGGCCCGCGGCCCAGGTCAGGCCGGCCGCGAAGGTCCACAGCACCAGCAGGGCCACGAAGAGGGCGAGGTGGCTGATGGTGAGGTAGCCGAGGAAGGTCGAGACGGCCAGGCTGGTGCCGGAGGCCAGGGCCAGCTCGGGGCGCGGGCGCCAGCTGCGCTGGAAGGTGGCGATCGCCGCCTGGAACGCCCCGAAGGCCGAGCTGACCGCCGCCTCGGGCCCCAGCGCCCACATGCTCACCCAGACGGTGATCGCGAGTCCGGCCGCGCCGCGCAGCGCGAGCAGCGGTTCCAGCCGGGTCCGCTGCACACTGAGCCCCGAGCGCGCGGCCTTCCTCAGCGCCCGAAACCAGCTCATTCCGTCAGATTACGGTAGATGCGGTGCGCATCAGGGGGGACATGTGGGGTGCACCAGGGGCGTGATGGAACCGGGGCGCCGAGTGCCCCCTGGACGGCTTTCCCGGCCTCGGCCTGACCGCCGGCGGTACGTCGGTGGCCGTGCCCTCAGCGCAGGGGCCGACGCGGCTTCGTCTGCGCCCGGTCGGCCGCCTCGGAGCCCTCCGTCCAGCCCGCCTCGTCAGTGACGCCGCGCAGGCGGGTCGTGGTCGTCTCCGGGAACATGCGGTCCAGCCGGTCGGTGACCGCGACCTCGCGCGAGGCGAGGACCGGGAGCAGGTCCTGGGTCACCTGCGTCTGTGCCGCCGCGGCCAGGCGGGTGCCGATGCGGTGGGTGTAGGCCGCCAGGAAAGACTGCCGGAAGGTCTTGGTGCGCTTGCGGCCGCCCGCACGCTGGGCGGCCTCCGCCTTGGTCATCGCCGTCTGGGCCTGCACGAGGAGCGAGGTGTAGAGCAGCTCGACCGCCTCCAGGTCGGCCTCGAAGCCGACGACGGTGGAGAAGCCGAAGGGTTCGTTCCACACGGCACGGCAATGGTTGGCGGTCGCCACCGCGTCCAGCAGCACGACCTTCGCCTGCTCGTACGGCGGTTCGACGCCGATCCGACAGGCGCCGGGGACGTCGTGCGGGGTGTGGTCGCGGCTCGACAGCAGTGCCTCGTCGATGCTGTGCCGGGCCATCAGCTCCTGCGCCTTGGCGCTGAGCGCCTCCGCCTCCTGAGGGAACCCGGTCGCCTCCGCCTTCGCCAGCAGCGCGCGGATGCGGGCGAGCACGCGGGACTCGGACCTGCCCGTCTGCCGCGGTTCGTCCTCCAGTGGCTCCAGCGCAGGCAGGCGCAGCAGGAGGCGGTACAGCTCCAGGACGGCGGTCGCGTGCGAGAAGCGGTCGGTGCGGGGCGGGGCTTCGGCGGGCAGGTCGTCGAGCTGTGCATTCCAGCGGGGGCCGCGGGGGCGGTCGCACGGCTTCTGCGCGCAGATCAGCGCCGAGAGCAATCGTACGTGTACGTCGTCCAGCTCGCGCCGCACGAGCCGTACGACGTCCGCCGGCTGCCAGCCACGCCGCCAGGCCGCAGCGACGAACTCCTGGCCGCGGCGGGCGAGTTCGGCGTCCGCCGCGGGGTCGGCGGCGAGGAGGGAGGCGCCGGTGTCGAGGGCGGTGTCGGTGTCGGCGTACAGGGCGTGCCGGAAGGCTCGGTCGACGGTGCCGGGGGCGTCGCCCGGACTGCTCGTGCTGCTCACCGGGCGATGGTGCCATGGGGCGGGTGCCGAGCGGCTCCGGCCTTGTGCAGGCCGAGGGCCGCTGCTTCGCCGAGCCACCCCGAAGCGGTTGTCAACCTCGGATTGACGCCCTTCCCGTGTCAACCTACGGTTGACACATGTCGACGAACCCGCCCATCACGTCATCCGTACGTCTCGACGAACTCATCGCGGCCATCAAGAAGGTCCACGACGAACCCCTCGAACAGCTCCAGGACGCGGTGATCGCCGCCGATCACCTTGGTGAGGTGGCCGACCATCTGATCGGCCACTTCGTGGACCAGGCCCGGCGATCGGGTGCCTCCTGGACCGAGATCGGCAAGAGCATGGGGGTCACCCGGCAGGCCGCGCAGAAGCGGTTCGTGCCCAAGGAGTCGACCGACCTCGACCTCAGCCAGGGCTTCCAGCGGTACACCCCGCGCGCCCGCAATGCGGTCATGGCCGCCCACAACGAGGCCGTCGCCGCCCGCAACCCCGAGGGCCGCCCCGAGCACCTCGCCCTCGGGCTGCTGGCCGAACCGGAGGGCCTGGCCGCCAAGGCGATCACCGCGCAGGGCGTCCTCCTGGACACCGTGCGGCAGGCCGCCACTGCCGCACTGCCACCGGCCGCGGAGGAGGCGCCGGACCTCGTCCCCTACGGCTCCGGCGCCAAAAAGGTCCTGGAACTCACCTTCCGCGAAGCCCTCCGCCTCGGCCACAACTACATCGGCACCGAGCACATCCTGCTGGCCCTGCTGGAGTTCGAGAACGGCGAGGGGGTCCTGTCGGGCCTCGGCCTCACCAAGGCCGCGACGGAGGAGTACCTCGCTGCGACACTCGCCAAGCTCAAGGTGACATTCGACGAGCAGGGCGAAGCGCAGAGCTGACGGCGTTGTCAGTCCCGCCTGCCACACTCGCTTGCATGACCGACCGGTGGGCACTCGCTCCGGCCGAGGACGGTGGCGTGGAGATCGCCCCCCTCGGTCCGGACGGGCTGCTCACCGGGCCGGCGCGGTGGGCGGCGGATCCGGCCGAGGCCGTGCGCGGACGGCCGGAGGTCACGCGGTGGGTGTGGCGGTCCACCGCCGAGGTCTATCCGCGGCTGCTCGCCACGGGGGTGCGAGTGGAGCGGTGCTACGACATCGAGGACGCCGAGACGCTCCTGCTCGGCCACGAGGGGCGGTACGGGGAGCCGAGGTCGGCGGCCGCGGCCCTCGCCCGGCTGCGGGGCGGCCCCGTGCCGCCGGATCCGCCCCAGCGTGCGGCCGAACCGGGCTCGCAGTCCTTGCTCTTCGAGCCGCAGTCGGTGCACGTCCCGCTGGCCGACCTCGTCGAGGTGTACGCCGACCAGCAGCGGCGGCACGACGCGACCGCGCACCCGGAGCGGATGCGGCTGCTGACGGCGGCCGAGTCGGCGGGGATGCTCGTCGCCGCCGAGATGAACCGGGCCGGGCTGCCGTGGAGCGCCGAGGTGCACCGCCGGGTGCTGCACGAACTGCTCGGCGAGCGGTACGCGGGCGGCGGGGAGCCGCGGCGGCTGGCCGAGCTGGCGGACGAGGTGTCCGACGCGTTCGGGCGCCGGGTAAGGCCCGATCTGCCGGCCGATGTGATCAAGGCCTTCGCACAGGCCGGGATCAAGGTCAGATCGACCCGCCGCTGGGAGATCGAGTCCCTCGACCATCCGGCGGTGAAACCGCTGGTCGAGTACAAGAAGCTGTACCGCATCTGGGTCGCCCACGGCTGGTCCTGGCTCCAGGACTGGGTGCGCGACGGGCGCTTCCGGCCGGAGTTCCTCGCGGGCGGCACCGTCACCGGACGCTGGGTCACCAACGGCGGGGGCGGGCTCCAGATCCCCAAGGTCATCCGCCGTGCCGTCGTCGCCGACCCCGGCTGGCGGCTCGTCGTCGCAGACGCCGACCAGATGGAGCCGCGCGTGCTGGCGGCGATCTCGCGCGACCCCGGCCTGATGGAGGTGGCCGGCCGGGAGACCGACCTGTACCAGTCCGTCTCCGACCGTGCCTTCTCCGGCGACCGCGCCCAGGCCAAGCTCGCCGTGCTCGGCGCCGTCTACGGCCAGACCTCCGGCGACGGCCTGAAGAACCTCGCCGCCCTCAGACGCCGCTTCCCCAAGGCGGTGGCGTACGTCGACGAGGCCGCCCGGGCGGGCGAGGAGGGCCGACTGGTGCGGACGTGGCTGGGGCGGACCTGCCCGCCGGCCGCCGGGGCGAGCGAAGACGCGGCCGAGGAGGCGGGCATCCCCCAGGACGACCCCGGCGAGACCGTCGCCGGCGGCCAGGAATGGGTCCCCGGCTACGCCTCCACCAACGCCCGTGCCCGCGGCCGCTTCGCCCGCAACTTCGTCGTTCAGGGCAGCGCCGCCGACTGGACCCTGCTGCTGCTTGCCGCGCTACGGCGGACCTGCGCGGACCTGGCCGCCGAACTGGTCTTCTTCCAGCACGACGAGGTGATCGTGCACTGCCCTCAGGAGGAGGCCGAGATGGTCGTGGCGGCGATCCGGGAGGCGGCGGAGCTGGCCGCGCGGCTCACCTTCGGAGAGACACCGGTGCGGTTTCCGTTCACGACGGCGGTGGTGGAGTGCTATGCGGACGCGAAGTGACGTCAGGTGTGAGGACTCGAATGCGTCGGGTGCTTCGGCCGCTCGGCCTGCTCACTCAGCCGGGTCCGCTCCTGCGCCTGAGGAGATCAGCTCCCTGAGCTCCCCGACGACCGCCCGTTCGTCCGTTCCGTCCAGGGCAGCGAGGGCCGAGCGCCACTCCTCGTACGCCTCCTCGGCCCGCCCCTGGTCGCGCAGCAGCAGACCGTGCTGGTGGCGGGCGAGACCGTCGGTATATCGGTCGGCGCGGGCCTCCGCGCGGCGCAGCAGCTCCGCGCACTCGCGACCGGCGCGTTCGGCGAGACCGAGCAGCCGCAGGGCGCGGACCAGGCCGAGCCGGGTCTGGGACTCGCCGTGCCAGTCGCCATGACCGCCGAGGATGCGCAGGCTCTCCTCGAAGTGCTCCGCTGCGGCGTCCGGTTCACCGAGCGTGAGGTGGGCGTAGCCGATGTTGCAGTGCGCGGAGTGCTGCACGATGACGGCACCGACCTCGACGCCGATGGCGAGTGAGCGCCGGTGCTGTTCGATGGCGGCGCGGGGGTCCGTGTGCTCGTACAGGTTGCCGAGATGGCTGTAGGTGACGGCCTCGCCGTACGGGTCGTCCAGCTGCCGGGAGTACTCCAGGCTCTGCCGCAGCGCGTCCTCGGACTCGGCGTACCGGCCCAGCCCTTCCAGCAGCAGCCCGCGGTTGTTGAGGCAGCGCCGGATCCAGGAGACGGCACCGAGCCGCCGCCAGATCTCCAGCGCCCGGTCGTTGAGCGCAAGCGCCTCGCTCTGACGTCCGCTCAGGAAGTGCAGTCTGGCGAGGTCGCCCAGCGCGTACGCCTCGGCTGCCGCGTCCTGAAGCCGCCGCGCCAGATCGAGCGCGGCCCGCCCGAGCAACCCCATCTCGGCGACGCGACCGCTGCGCTGGACGTAAGGGAAGAGCAGACGGAGGAGGGTGGAGAGCCAGGCAGGTCGGTTGTCCGTGCGTCGGTTGTGGTCCGGGCCGCGGTCGCCCCATCCTCGACGCCGCGCGTCCAGCCGCCGATCAGCCGGCCGCCGGCCCTCGAGGCGTCCGTCGTCCGCGCCCGGGTCAGCCCCCGTGTGCGCGTGGCGCTCGACCAGTGCGACCACATTGGCGAGCTCGACATCCCCCCAGGCGAAGGCCGCTTCCGGGCTGTCGAACGGAGGAACCGTTCCCACCTGGGAGGCGTGTTCGGCGGGCTGGGTCGCGGTCGGGCGGCGGCGGTCGTCCTGGTCGAGGCCGGGTTCGACGATGGCGGTGAGGATGCGCTCGGCGACGGCGGCGTACCAGCGCAGGGCGGTCTCGGCCACGTCGTCGCCCTGGTCCGCCTCCGCAAGTTCCCGGGCGAAGTCCCGGACGAGGTCGTGGGGTGCGTAGCGGCCGTACGCCGTCTCCTCCAGGAGCGCCACGTCGACCAGCCGGTCCAGCGCGGCCTCGGCGCGCCGCTCGTCGGTGCCGGTGAGCCGGGCGAGCAGCGGCGCACCGTACGCGGGCAGATCCAGCGCGCCGACGCGCCGCAGCGCCAGCGCCGCGTCCCGGTCGGCTTCGCGGTCGGAGGCGGCGAGCGCGTCGTGCGCGACGGCGAGGGAGCGGCGCACGCTCAGGTCGTCGTACTCCAGATGGTGCAACCGCCCTTCAGCGGCGGCCAGTTGCCCGGCGAGCACGTCCGGGGTGAGCGCCCGGCGGGCGGCGAGCCGGGCCGCGACGACGCGCAGGGCGAGCGGGAGCCGTCCGGTGAGTTCGACGAGCGGGTGGGCGGCGTCGAGGCCGTCCCGTCCGGAGACGGCGCGCAGCAGCTCCGCGCTCTCCGCGTCGGTCAGCGGCGCGAGCGGGAAGCGGCGGGCGCCGTCGAGGGCGGTCAGCGGGGAACGGCTGGTGACGATCACCGCGCAGCCGGTGCCGGCCGGCAGCAGCGGCCGTACCTGCGCAGCGCTCGCGGCGTCGTCCAGCACCATCAGCGTGCGCGTCGGCGCGAGCAGGGAGCGCAGCAACGCGGCTGCTGCATCGGGGTGTTCGGGGATACGGCAGGGCTCGGTACCCAGGTCGCGGAGCAGGGCGGTGAGTGCTTGGCCGGGGGTGAGGGGGGTCATGCCCGGAGTGGCGCCGTGCAGGTTGACATAGAGCTGCCCATCGGAGAAACGTTCCGCCATCCCATGCGCCACATGCAGCGCGAGGGCGCTCTTGCCGACCCCGGCCATACCGCTGACGACGGCCACGGCGGCCGGCGCAGCGAGAGCTCGGCGCAGTGCGCCCCGTACGTAGTGCCGTCCGGTGAAGTGGCCCGGCGGGCGGGAGTTGGGAGGGACGGGCACGCGGGGCGCGGCGTCGGCCACCGGCCCGTCCCCCACGGACGGATCATCGGCACAGGTGGAACCACCGTCGCACGCCCCGCGGTCGTGCCGACCCTCACCACCCGCGGCCGTACCCTCCTTGACCTCGCCGGACGGCCCCGCGAACCGCCCTCTCGCGGCCCCCCGCAACACCTCCATATGCGCCTCCCGCACCCCCGCCCCGGCTCGACCCCCAGCTCCTCGACGAGCCGGGCGCGAAGATCGCGATGGACGGCCAGCGCCTCCGCACGGCGGCCGGTTCGGTGCAGGGCGAGCATCAGCTGGCGGTGGTACGCCTCCCGCAGCGGATACTCAGCAGCCAGTGCTGCCAACTCCGGTACGACACCGGCAAGTCGCTCACCACCGAGGGCCAGCTCGGCGTCGTACCGCCACTCCCGCAGGAGCAGCCGCGCCTCGATCAGCCGCTGCACGAAGGCGTACCCGCCCACCTCGGGCGGCAGCCCGCTCAGCGGCGCCCCCCGCCACAGCGCGAGCGCCCCCGCGCACTCGTGCACCGTGCGCTCCCAGTCCCGCCCGGCGTGCGCGGCGCGCGCCGCTGCGACATGCGCCTCGAAGACGTGGACGTCCAGCTCGCCCTGTTCGACCCGCAGCAGGTACCCCGGCTGCACCGCGCGCAACCGTTCGGGATCGTCGAGCAGCCGGCGCAGCCGGGCGACATGGTTGTGCAGGGAGGCGTGCGCGGACGCAGGGGGTGCCCCGCCCCACAACGCGTCCTTCAGCGACTCGGCCGGAACGACCCGACCGGCTTCCAACAGCAGCGCGGCGAGCAGAACACGAGCCTTGGCACTACGGACGGCACGCACCGCGAGCGCCGGCTGCCCGGCGCCCACGCCCGCGCTCCGTACTCCTTCCCCACCTGCGCTCGCACCCCACGCGCCCGCGCGCCGAGCAGCAACCGCACCGCCCGCACTCCCCGCGCCCCCGACACCACCAGCGGCCCCAGCAGCCCCAGCTGCCCCAATGTCTCCAACGCGCCCGGCTGCCCCAAGCTCCCCAGCGCCCGCGGCGCCGTCCGACCCACAGGGCTCGCACCACTCCGCCTCACACGGCTCGTACAGCACAGGCGGCCCCAGCAAACCGAACCGCAGTCCGAACCGAGGCCCGCACCGCAGTTCGCCCTGCATCACACCGCCCACAGCCTTCCCGCGCGCCCGCGCCGCCCGACCGCGCTCCACGACGGAGGACCACCATTCCTGGCGGATTTCCGCCCTCGTCACGGCGGTTTCCCGCCACCTGCACCATGACGGCCTCCGCCGGAGTCCGCTACCGTTCCGGCCGTTTCCCGGTACCGATCCCGGCGCAGCCGGGCGACTTCACGCCAATTGGCCGACAACAACATGGAGAACCGTTGGCCATATGTTAGCGATCCGTTGGTGGGGCCTGATGTGATCACCACAACGGATCTGGCCCGACGGTGCGCGCGTCACGCGTCGCTCGGGGGAGTGTCGCCGCCGCGGCCGGATTCGGGGACGCCTGTGGGCTCCGGTCGGCTGAGGTGAACGACCGGGGCCCGCGTCCCTCCACGCGGGATCGCCCGCCACCCTTGGGTGAGACACCGACACCCCGGGGAGAGAACCGACATGCGATTCCGCTGCGCCGTGCTCGACGACCACCAGAACGTCGCGACCTCCGTCGCCGACTGGTCACCGGTGAGCGACCGGGTGGAGGTCGTCACCTTCTCCGAACATTTCACCACCGAGGACGAACTCGCCACGGCCCTCGCGGACTTCGACTTCGTGGTGACCCTGCGCGAACGCGTCCGTTTCCCGGCCTCTGTCCTGAACCGTCTCCCCCGCCTCAAGCTGCTGATCGCCTCGGGCATGCGCAACTCGGTGATCGACTACGCCGCCGCCCGCGCAGGCGACGTCACCGTGTGCGGCACGGAGAGCTCCTCCACTCCCCCGGTCGAACTCACCTGGGCCCTGCTGCTGGGTCTGACCCGCGGAATCGTCCAGGAGAACAACGCCCTGCGCGCCGGCGGCCCCTGGCAGTCGACGGTCGGCGCCGACCTGCACGGCCGCAGGCTCGGCCTGCTGGGCCTCGGCAAGATCGGCAGCCGGGTCGCCCGGATCGGCCTCGCCTTCGGCATGGAGGTCACCGCCTGGAGCCAGAACCTCACCGAGGACCGGGCGGACGAGGTCGGAGTGCACCGGTCCGCCACCAAGGAGGACCTCCTCACGACCAGCGACTTCGTCTCCGTCCACCTGGCCCTCGGCGACCGCACCCGTGGCCTGCTCGGCCCCGCCGAACTCGCCCTCCTGAAGCCGACCGCCTACCTGATCAACACCTCGCGCGCGGCGATCGTCGACCAGGACGCCCTGCTCACCGCCCTGCACGAGGGCCGCATCGCCGGCGCGGCCGTCGACGTCTTCGACACGGAACCCCTCCCCACCGACCACCCGATGCGCACGGCCCCCGCCTCCTGGCCACCCCCCACCTCGGCTACGTCACCCAGGCCAACTACGAGCGCTACTACGGCCAGGCCGTCGACAACATCCGTGCCTACCTCGCCGGAAACCCGGTACGCCTCCTCGGCTGACCCGCCCCCGCCATCTCACGCAGCCAGGGCTCGAGCCCGCTCAGCGGGACCGGAGGGCCACAACAGCAGCAACGGTGCCCCCGCAGGGGCAAGTCTCTTCAGGCTTCTGCACCTCTGTGGCCGGCCCCTGGCTCGGCCGGCGCGTACCCGGTGGTCCGGCCGGTCAAGTACCGCAGGGCGTGGCCGGGCAGACCGATCGCCCCGACCACACCGTCGGGCAGGAGGGGGCTCACCGAGCGGCGTTCCGGCCGCCGGTCAGAGAGAGACGCTGACGCCGGCCTGCTGGTACTGGCCACGGCGCCGAGGACCTCGTTCTGGGCGGCGGCGGTTGCGCATTCAATGTGCTGAACGAAAAAAGCCCAGCTCGGACCGTGTCTGAGCTGGGCTTCAGTGGAGCCGCCTTCGGGATTCGAACCCGAGACCTACGCATTACGAGTGCGTTGCTCTGGCCATCTGAGCTAAGGCGGCGCGCCGTCCGCACTATGGTGCGATCAGCAACGTCGGTAAGTCTACACAGATTCCGGCGGTGCTCCGTACCAGCCCCGGAGCCCGAGGATGCCGGGGCTGGTGACGTGCGTCATGAGCAGCGCTTTCCCTCCGCCGGAGGGGTGCCGCGCAGAAGGTACGCGTTGATCGTGCGGTCGATGCAGTCGCTGCCGCGGCCGTAGGCGGTGTGGCCGTCGCCCTGGTGGGTGAGGAGGCGGCCGGAGGAGAGCTGGCGGGACAGGGACTGGGCCCAGCGGTACGGGGTCGCCGGGTCCCGGGTGGTGCCGACCACGACGATCGGGGCGGCGCCCTTCGCCTCGATGCGCTTCGGCTCGCCGGTGGCCGCGACCGGCCAGTACGCGCAGTTCAGGGCGGCCCAGGCGAGGGTCTCGCCGAAGACCGGGGATGCCTTCTCGAAGGCGGGGAGCGACTCACGGACCTGGTCCGGGGTGTCGAAGGCGGGCGGGAGGTCCAGACAGTTCACGGCGGCGTTGGCGAACATCAGGTTCGAGTATTCGCCGTCGGGGTCCCGCTCGTAGTACGTGTCGGACAGGGCCAGCAGACCCGCGCCGTCGTTCTTCTTCATCGCCGAGGTCAGCGCCTCGCGCAAGTGCGGCCAGGCCGCCTCGTCGTACATCGCCGCGATCACGCCGGTGGTGCCGAGGGACTCGGTGAGCCTGCGGCCGTCCGCGTCGCCGGTGGGCAGCGGCCTCGCGTCGAGCTTGTCGAAGAACGCCTTCAGGTTGCGTCCGACCTGCTC
Source organism: Streptomyces sp. F001 (assembly GCF_004187715.1). GTDB lineage: Bacteria > Actinomycetota > Actinomycetes > Streptomycetales > Streptomycetaceae > Streptomyces > Streptomyces flavusporus. The sequence goes on from NZ_QZWF01000004.1 coordinate 524,426, forward strand.
CGGTGGCGTCCCCGGCTTGCCGAGAGGACAGTCGGTGTGCCGTACGCAGTCCTTCGCGAACGCGGTCAGCGCCGTCTCGAAGCCCGCCGTCTGGTCGAGGTTCAGCCGACGCGCGGGCAGCGACGGGTCCAATGCGCCGTCCAGGACGAGCCGTCCCGCCCGCTGCGGGAAGAGCCCGGCGTACGTCGCTCCGAGGAATGTGCCGTACGACGCCCCCACATACGTCAGCTTCTCGTCCCCGAGGACCGCCCGCAGGACGTCCATGTCCCGGGCCGCCTCGACTGTCGAGATGTGCCGCAGCAGCTCGGGCGAGTGCTTGCCGCACCCTTCCGCGAACTCCTTGTAGGCGTCCACGAGTCCGTCGACCTCCCGCTTGTCGTCGGGCGTGACGTCGGTCTGCGTGTACGTGTCCATCTCTCGCGCGTCGAGACACTCGACGGGCTCGCTGCGGGCGACACCGCGCGGATCGACCGCGACCAGGTCGTAGCGGGCGCGGACCTCCGCCGGGTAGCCGACACCGGCGTACGACTGGAGGTAGGTGATCGCGGAGCCGCCCGGTCCGCCCGGGTTCACCAGCAGCGAGCCCAGCCGTTTGCCCGGGCCTGTGGCCTTCTTGCGGGCCACGGCCAGCCGCACGTCGCCCTCGGCCGGCTCGGCGTAGTCGAGTGGCACGCGCAGGGTGGCGCACTCGAAGCCGGGGACACCGCAGGCACGCCATTTCAGCTTCTGCCCGTAGTACGGAGCCAGGTCGGACGGGGTGGCCCGGGGCAGCGCGGTCAGCTCCGCCGCCCCGGCCGCGGAGCTGGCCGAACTCGTCGAGCTCCCGGAGGAACAGGCGGAGAGGAACAGCGCCGCGACGGCGACGAGGGTGGCTCCGGTACGGGACCTGGCACTGAACATGGTCCTTGACCAGCGGTGGGTGCGCCTTGTGTACATTCAGCGAGCGTAACGCTGTGCGATGGATTGGGCACGGCGTGTACCGCTTGTGCCACGGACGAGTGCGGGCTGTCCCTCGAACGAGGTATGCGTCAACACGACGCCCACGGCAAAGGGCTTCACTCCGCCTGACCGGCACGCGCCAGGTGCGCCACCGCGGCCGGCCCACGGCTGGGCGGCCCGCCACGTCACCCCGATCTGAGCGCCATCGTCATCGCCTCCACGGCCAGCAGGGGCGCCATATTGCGGTCGAGGGCGTCGCGGCAGGCGGCGATCGCCTCGATGCGGCGCAGGGTGGACTCGGGGGAGCTGCCGCGGGCGAGCCGCTCCAGGGTGTCCTCGGCGTCCGTGTTGGCGAGCGCGATCCGGGAGCCGAGCTGGAGGGCGAGGACATCGCGGTAGAAGGCGGTGAGGTCGGTGAGCGCGAGGTCGAGGCTGTCACGCTGGGTACGCGTCCTGCGGCGCTTCTGCTTGTCCTCCAGCTCCTTCATCACGCCCGCCGTACCGCGCGGCATCCGGCCGCCCTGGGCCGCGCCCAGCGCTGCCTTCAGCTCCTCGGTCTCCTTGACGTCCATCTCCTCGGCGAGCTGCTTGGCGTCCTCCGCGGCCGCGTCGACCAGCTCCTGGGCGGCCTTGAAGCAGCCGCCGATGTCATCGATACGGAGCGGCAGCTTCAGCACGGTGGCCCGGCGTTCTCGGGCAGCCGGGTCGGTGGCGAGTCGGCGGGCCCGGTCCACATGCCCCTGCGTCGCACGGGCCGCCGCGGCCGCGACATCCGGTTCGACGCCCTCGCGTCGTACGAGCATGTCGGCGACGGCGTCCACGGAGGGCGTGCGCAGGTTCAGGTGGCGGCAGCGGGAGCGGATGGTGGGCAGGACGTCTTCGAGGGAAGGGGCGCACAGCAGCCAGACCGTGCGGGGGGCGGGCTCCTCGACGGCCTTGAGGACGGCGTTGGCGGACTTCTCGTTCAGCCGCTCGGCGTCCTCGACAAGGATCACCTGCCAGCGGCCGTTCGCCGGTGAGGTGAACGACTTGCGCACCGTGTCCCGCATGTCGTCGACGAGGATCTGAGCGCCCACGGCCACGACGGTGGTGACGTCGGCGTGGGTGCCGACCAGCGCTGTGTGACACCCGTCGCAGAAGCCGCAGCCGGGGGCGCCGCCCAGCGCGCGGTCGGGGCTCACGCACTGCAACGCGGCGGCGAACGCCCGCGCCACCTGCGTCCGCCCCGCCCCGGGCGGCCCGGTGAACAGCCAGGCGTGCGTCATTCTGGACGCCTCGGGCAGCGGGGCGTCGGCCGCGGCTGCGGTCACCAGGGCGTCGGCGTCCCGGGCAGCGGCGGTGAGCTGCTCGCTCACCTTCTCCTGCCCGACGAGGTCGTCCCACACGCTCATGGGTCACGCCGCCCTTCCGTCACACTTCGCGGTACGCCATCCATTGTGGGGGCGACCACTGACAACGGAGCCCGCGCCGGCCTCCACCCCCGCAGTTCAGCGGTCCCTGCCCCGCCCTCGACGGCCCTGCTCCTCGTCGTACGCGTCCTCGCGGGGCCCGAGCAGCTCATCCGCCAGGGTGGGCAGATCGTCCAGCGGGGTCTCCTCGGCCCAGTCCGGCCGCGGGCGCCGCTGGAGCGTCCCCTCGGCGTCGACCTGGGGCAGCTCCCGCGTACGGTCCTCACCGCCGTCCGGTCCGGCCCCCGGCCGCTCGTCCCGGAAGAATCCCGGCGGAACCCGGTCCACGGGGTCCTCGCCCGGCACGGGAGGCAGCACCGAGGTCTCGTCCTCGGCGCCGGGCGCCACCGGCGGCAGTACAGCCGTCTCGTCCGCGGCACCCACCGGCGGCAGTACAGCCGTCTCGTCCGCCGCGCCCTGAGGCGTGGGCGGCTGCGGCAGTTCGGCGGTCACCTCGGGGTCTGCGCCGGAGTCACCGGAGGGCTCGTCAGCCCCCGGCGTTTCGTCCCGTACCGGCCGCAGGACCGTCGTCTCCTCCAGCGGCCCGCCCGTGGGCTTCACGACCGGCGTCGGGACGGTCACCGCCTCCGGCGGGACCGGCGGCGTGGCCGGAACCGTCGGCTGCCGGGGGCCCGCCGCGGCCGCCGCAGCGGCCTGCTCGGCCGCCCGCCGGGCCTCCTCGGCCCGCAACAGCGCATCCTCGGCCTTGCGCTGCTTCTCCAGCCGGCGTTCCTCAGCCTCGGCCCGCAGCCGGGCCTCCTCCTCGGCCTGCCTGCGGCGCCGTTCCTCCTCGGCCTTGCGCCGGGCCTCTTCCTCGGCCCGCGCCTTCTCCTCGGCCAGGAGTCGCACCCGCTCCTCCTCCGCCCGGCGGCGCGCTTCCTCGGCCCGCTGCCGGGCCTCCTCCGCCTGCCGTTCGGCCTCGCGCCGCTGCGCCTCCTCCAGCTCGCGCCGCTTGCGCTCCTCCTCCTCGGCGCGCAACCGCTCGAGCTGCTCCTGGCGCTCGCGCTCCAGGCGCTCCTCCTCAGCCTTGCGGGCGGCTTCTTCCTCGGCCTTGCGGCGGGCCTCCTCCTCGGCCTTCTTCCGCGCCTCCTCCTGGGCCTTCACCTCGGCCTCGGACAGCGGCAGCATCTGGTCCAGCCGGGCCCGGATCACCGTCGTCACGGCCTCGGGCTCCTGCCCGGCGTCGACGACCAGGTACCGCCCGGGGTCGGACGAGGCCAGTGTCAGGAAACCGGACCGCACGCGCGTGTGGAACTCGGCCGGCTCCGACTCCAGCCGGTCCGGCGCCTCCGTGAACCGCTCCCGCGCGGCCTCCGGCGAAACATCCAGCAGAACGGTCAGGTGCGGCACGAGCCCGTGCGTCGCCCACCGGTTGATGCGGGCGATCTCGGTCGGGGACAGGTCACGGCCCGCGCCCTGGTACGCCACCGAGGAATCGATGTAGCGGTCGGAGATGACGACCGCGCCGCGCTCCAGCGCAGGCCGCACCACCGTGTCCACGTGCTCGGCGCGGTCCGCCGCATACAGCAGCGCTTCCGCCCGGTGCGAGAGCCCGGCGCTCGACACGTCCAGCAGGATCGACCGCAGCCGCTTGCCCACCGGGGTCGCCCCGGGCTCGCGGGTCAGCACGACCTCGTGGCCCTTGGCCCTTATCCACTCGGCGAGCGCCTCGGCCTGGGTGGACTTTCCGGCACCGTCGCCGCCTTCCAGGGCGATGAAGAAACCGGAGGGCGTCGGAGCCTGCACCGGGTCATCACCGCCGAGCAGCGCGTCCCGCAGGTCGTGCCGCAGCGGTACGCCGGAGCGGTCGTCGAGTTTGGCCAGCACCAGCGCGGCCACCGGCAGCAGCAGCGCGCCGACCAGCATCAGCGTGAACGCCGCCCCGCCGTGCGCGAACACGAACTTGCCGTTCTCCAGCCGGTGCGGCCCGATCAGCGCCGCCACCAGGGGCGCGATCAGCGCGCCGAGCGCCACACAGACCCGTACCACCGCGTGCAGGTGCTCAGTGGTCCGGGCCCGCCGGAAGTCCTCGGCCTCCTGGTCGAGGAGCGCATGCCCGGTATTGGCGGCCATGCCCGCGCCGATGCCGGCCAGCGCGCCGATCAGCAGCACGCTGGTGACGTCCGGGACGAGCCCGGCGGCCAGCAGCGCCACGCCGGTGAAGGCGATCGCCAGCGCGAGCATCCGGCGCCGCGACAGCGACGTCAGCACCTTCGGTGCCGTACGGATGCCGACGGCGACACCGCCGGTCAGCGCGAGCACCAGCAGCCCGTACGTCACCGGGCCGCCGCCCAGGTCCTTGGCGTGCAGCACGGCGACGGCCACAGCGGCGGCGACCGCTCCGGCAACAGCGGCGCAGGCGAGCACCAGCAGCGGGATCGCGCCGGTGCGGCCCTTGTCGGCACCCGTGCCCGTCCTCGGGCGGCGCAGTCCCTCGAGCGGCGACCGCGCGCGGGGGGTACGTGTGCCGGGCAGCTCCAGGAAGGTCAGGACGGACAGGGACGCGGCGAACAGACCGGCCGCGACGTACGACCCGAGGGCCGCCTGGTGCTGGCCGAACCAGTCGATCCCCGCGCCCAGCAGATTGTTGAACAATCCCGCGACCACAAGCGCGGCACCCGCAAGGGGGACCGTCACGAAGGTGGTGCGCAGCGACAGGCGGCGCAGCGCGTCCATGTGGTCCGGCAGCGGTCGTACGGTCGCGCCCTCCGGGGGCGGGGCCGGCAGCAGCGCGGGGGCGGCGCTTTCGCGGCAGACCGTCCAGAAGCGCTCGGCGACACCGGTGACGAAGACGGTCACCAGGAGCACGGCGAGAGCGTCCTGGGGCATCCAGTCGATCCACAACGGCGCGACGATCAGCAGCGCGGCCCGCAGACCGTCCGCGCCGACCATGGTCCAGCGCCGGTCCAGCGGGCCGTCCTGGGAGGTGAGCGCGGTGAGCGGGCCGAGGAGCACGGCTCCGAAGAGCAGCGTCGCAAGGATGCGCACCCCGAACACGGTCGCCACTGCGAACGCCACGCCCCGGTAACCCCCGCCGAACGACCCCTCGGCGATCGCCGCCTGGAGGACGAGGACGACCAGCACGAGAAGCGCGAGGACGTCACCGACCCCGCTCACCAGCTGCGCGCTCCACAACCGCTTCAGTTGCGGTCGGCGCAGCAGCGCACGGACGGCACGCTCGCGGGAGTCCGCGACCAGCGTGTCGTCGGGGGCGGGGTGATGGGCCGTTGGTTGCTCGGCTCGCGTCATGCGTTCAGCCTATCGGGCCGCACCGACACTCCCGTGCGCATGCCCGAACGTCCGCACGCCCCGACACCGAAATGATGCCGGGGCGTTCGTTTCGCGAATCCGCGGTGAGGGGCGGCCCGTTGACGGCCGGCCTCGGTTCAGTCGTCCGACGCCGTCTTCGAAGCCGTCGCCTTCTTGGCGGCCGTCTTCTTGGCCGTCGTGGTCTTCTTCGCGGCGGTCGTCTTCTTGGCTGCGGTCTTCTTCGCGGCCGTCGCCTTCTTCGCAGGAGCCTTCTTCGCGGCCGCCTTCTTGGCCGTCTTCTTGGCGGGCCCCTTCGCACGCTTCTCGGCGAGCAGTTCGAAACCGCGCTCCGGGGTGATCGTCTCGACACTGTCGCCGGAGCGCAGGGTCGCGTTGGTCTCGCCGTCGGTGACGTACGGGCCGAAGCGGCCGTCCTTGACGACGACCGGCTTGCCGCTGACCGGGTCCTCGCCCAGCTCCTTCAGCGGCGGCTTCGCGGCCGCACGGCCACGCTGCTTCGGCTGGGCGTAGATCGCCTGCGCCTCCTCCAGCGTGATCGTGAAGAGCTGGTCCTCGGACTGCAGCGACCGCGAGTCCGTGCCCTTCTTCAGATACGGGCCGTAGCGGCCGTTCTGCGCGGTGATCTCGACGCCGTCCGCGTCGGTGCCGACGACCCGCGGAAGCGACATCAGCTTCAGCGCGTCCTCAAGCGTCACCGTGTCCAGCGACATCGACTTGAACAGCGAGGCCGTACGCGGCTTGACGGCGTTCTTGCCCGTCTTCGGGGTGCCCTCGGGCAGCACCTCGGTGACGTACGGACCGTAGCGGCCGTCCTTGGCGACGATCGTGTGGCCGGTCTCCGGGTCCGTGCCCAGCTCGAAGTCGCCGCTCGGCTTGGCGAGCAGCTCCTCCGCGAGTTCGACGGTGAGCTCGTCCGGCGCCAGGTCGGACGGGATGTCGGCGCGCTGGTGGCCCTCGGAGTCCTTCTCACCGCGCTCGATGTACGGCCCGTAGCGGCCGACGCGCAGCACGATGTCGTTGCTCACCGGGAACGAGGACACCTCGCGCGCGTCGATCGCTCCCAGGTCGGTCACCAGCTCCTTGAGGCCGCCGAGGTGGTCCCCGTCGCCGTTGCCGGCGTCCGCGGCACCGCCCGCCCCCGTGCCTTCGCCGAAGTAGAACCGCTTCAGCCACGGCACGGCCTGCGCCTCGCCGCGCGCGATGCGGTCGAGATCGTCCTCCATCTTCGCGGTGAAGTCGTAGTCGACGAGCCGCCCGAAGTGCTTCTCCAGAAGGTTGACCACGGCGAAGGACAGGAAGGACGGGACGAGTGCCGTGCCCTTCTTGAACACATAGCCGCGGTCGAGGATCGTGCCGATGATCGACGCGTACGTCGACGGGCGGCCGATCTCGCGCTCTTCCAGCTCCTTGACCAGCGAGGCCTCGGTGTAGCGGGCCGGGGGCTTGGTGGCGTGCCCGTCGACCGTGATCTCCTCGGCCGACAGCGGGTCGCCCTCGCCGACCTGCGGCAGTCGGCGCTCGCGGTCGTCCAGCTCGGCGTTCGGGTCGTCGGCGCCCTCGACGTAGGCCTTCAGGAAGCCGTGGAAGGTGATCGTCTTGCCGGACGCGCTGAACTCGACGTCCCGGCCGTCGGCCGCGGTGCCGCCGATCTTCACCGTGACGGAGTTGCCCGTCGCGTCCTTCATCTGGGAGGCGACCGTCCGCTTCCAGATCAGCTCGTACAGCTTGAACTGGTCACCGGTCAGGCCCGTCTCGGCCGGCGTACGGAAGCGATCACCCGAGGGACGGATCGCCTCGTGCGCCTCCTGCGCGTTCTTGACCTTTCCCGCATACGTCCGCGGCTGCGGCGGCAGGTAGTCGGCGCCGTACAGCTGCGTGACCTGGGCGCGGGCGGCGGCGATCGCCGTGTCGCTCAGCGTCGTGGAGTCCGTACGCATGTACGTGATGTAGCCGTTCTCGTACAGCTTCTGCGCGATCTGCATCGTGGCCTTCGCGCCGAAGCCGAGCTTACGGCTGGCCTCCTGCTGCAGCGTCGTCGTACGGAACGGGGCGTACGGCGAGCGGCGGTACGGCTTGGACTCGACGGACCGGACGGAGAACCGGGTGTCCTCCAGGGCGGCGGCGAGGGCGCGGGCGTTCGCCTCGTCGAGGTGGAGGGTGTTCGCGCTCTTGAGTTGTCCCAGGGAGTCGAAGTCGCGGCCCTGCGCAACCCGCCTGCCGTCGACGGTCTGGAGGCGGGCGACCAGCGACGACGGATCCGACGAGTCTCCCGCGCGGCCGGTCGCAAAGGTGCCCGTCAGGTCCCAGTACTCAGCCGAACGAAACGCGATGCGCTCGCGTTCCCGCTCCACCACGAGCCGGGTCGCGACCGACTGGACGCGGCCGGCCGACAGGCGCGGCATGACCTTCTTCCACAGGACCGGCGAGACCTCGTAGCCGTAGAGGCGGTCGAGGATGCGGCGGGTCTCCTGGGCGTCGACCAGCTTCTGGTTGAGCTGGCGCGGATTGGCCACGGCCTCCCGGATCGCGTCCTTGGTGATCTCGTGGAACACCATGCGCTTGACCGGGATCTTCGGCTTGAGGACCTCCTGGAGGTGCCAGGCGATGGCCTCGCCCTCCCGGTCCTCATCGGTGGCGAGGAAGAGCTCGTCGGAGTCCTTCAGCAGGTCCTTGAGCTTCTTGACCTGTGCCTTCTTGTCAGCGTTGACCACATAGATCGGCTGGAAGTCGTGCTCGACGTCCACACCGAGGCGCCGGACCTCACCGGTGTACTTCTCCGGCACCTCCGCGGCGCCGTTGGGGAGGTCGCGGATGTGCCCGACGCTCGCCTCGACGACGTATCCGGGGCCGAGATAGCCCTTGATCGTCTTCGCCTTGGCAGGCGACTCGACGATGACGAGTCGGCGGCCGCCCTGTGCGGTCTCGCTGGTCGGGGACAACTTCGCTCTTCTCTCCGGTCGACGCTGGGCCTCCCCAGGCCTTGCTCCCGGGGTCGGGACACCTTTCACGGCTGACGCTGCGGAGTGTGACGGTACATCCCGCCCCCGTGTCAAACGGGAAAAGCCCACAACGGCCACTCGAACGGTAACCCGACTACCGCCATTCCTGCCGCCCGGAGTGTCCACCGATCTGATCCGCCGTTCCGGAGCGTGATCTCTCAATTACTCAGGTGAACGCACCGTCGGCGGCCTCAGAAGCGGGTGAAGCACCACGTCCCGAGGGCCAGCGCGATCACCGCGACGACGCTCGCGACGGTCGCCGATGCGACGGGACTCACACCCTGGGCGACGGGCTCGCGCCGGTGCACCCGGGTCGCCGTCCACACCAGCAGCCCGCCTCCGAACAGGGCGAACACCAGTCCCGCGAAGATCGCCGGTCCGCTCTCCATGGCTCCCCGTGCCCCTTTTCTCCCGTTCGCGAGTGCGCAGTCCCCGGAGGTTGACACGCGCAGGCTGCGCCCAGGCGAACCTGACGTGAACGCGGGGCCGACGGACCTGTGCATCCACCTTCGGCCGGCCCCGGGCATATTTTTTCGGCCGATTTCGGCTGATCTCAGACTTCGCCGGGCGTCGGTATCTTTCCGGTCGTCTTCTTGTCGTCGATCCGGCTCACGGTGCACACGACCTTGTTGAAGCCGGCCTCCCAGTCCTCCTCGTCGGCCACCCAGCCGTAGACGGTCCGCTCCGCACCGGGCGCCCAGGTGGATTCGAACTTGTTCTCGCACAGCTCGGTCGCGTTGTCGCTGCCCTTGGCATAGCTCATGCTCGCGGGGGCCTGCACGGTCCCGATGACCTGTTCCGTGTGCGGCTTGTCGCAGTCGGTGAGAGGCGCCTCGTAGCCGTCGTCCAGTTCCTTGTAGGTCCAGCAGTCGCCGATGCTCATCTGGCCGACCCACAGGTCCGTGCCCGCGTCGCGGAACCGGCCCACTTCGCCGCCTATCGCGGCATGACGGCCGAGTACGAGACATGCCGTACCACTGCCCGCCGCGGTGAAGCCCTCCTCGGTCGGCACCACGGCGTAGACGTCCGCGTCCGGCAGCGCGTCGACGACCGTGCGGCTCTGCTCCTCGCACCGTTTCGCGCCGCCGGCGCGCGCGTCGGCGTGGTCCGTGGCCGTCTCGATACTCAGGACCTGGCCGTCCGGCCAGTCCTCGGCGCAGTCGACCACGCCGAGGTTCGGGGACGACTTGAACGGCGCCCCCGTCCAGACCGCCTGCACACAGTCGCCGGCTTCCAGCGGCCTGGTCAGGCCGACCACGTCCCCGTACGGCAGCACGGGCTCGGTCGGCGACGGCGACCCCTTCGTGCTGGGCGACGGCGACTTGCCCGCCGCGTTGTCGACACCGTTCTTGTCTCCGCCGGTCAGCGAGACGGCCGCCCAGGTGCCGCCGGCGATCACAAGGACGCCGGCGACGACGAGGGCGACGAGCGCGAGGCGCTTCCGGGCGCCTTTGGGTACCGGTGCCGACGGCCCGTCGCCGCCGCGACCGGGGCCGGCCTGCCCCCCGGAACCGCCCGTGTACGTCGGGGAACCGCTGCCCGCCGCGTACGGCGGCTGCCCGCCGCCGACGTAGAGGGAGCCGGGCGCCTGCGCGTAGGGGTTGCCCCGGTCGTAGGGACCCGGCGGGGCGGGCGGTGGCCAGGCGCCGTGCGCCGACCCACCAGGTGTGTCCGCGCCGCCGTCCTGGGCGCCGGACCCCGGCGTGTCCGGGCCCCAGCCGCCGCCAGGAGTGTTCGGCGTCGGTGGCGCGCCCGGCGTCTGCGGAGCCGACGGCGTACCAGGATTCCCGGGACCGCCCGCACCCCCCGCGGGAGGCGGTCCGAACGCCCCCGGCGGCGGGCCGAAGGCGCCGGCTCCCGCCAACGCGCCCGCGGCCTGCCCTGCGGGACCGGCATCCGGCGTCCCCTGTGCCACGCGCTCCAGGCTGCGCGCGACCACGTCCGGCGCGGACCTGCGCAGCGGGTCCTTGACCAGCAACCCGTGCAGGACGGGCGCCAGTTGGCCCGCACGGGCCGGCGGCGTCGGTTCCTCCCCGAGCAGGGCCGTCAGAATCGCGTACTCGTCATCGCGGTCGAAGGGGCCGCGCCCCTCCACGGCGGTGTACAGCGTGGCGCCCAGGGAGAACAGGTCGGCGGCCGGGGTGGGCGGCTCACCGCGGGCACGCTCGGGGGCGAGGTAGCCGGGGGTGCCCAGGATGCCCGCGGTCGCGGTGATCCTGGGCTCGCGCGATCCCGGCTGCAGCGCGATGCCGTAGTCGGTGAGCAGCACGCGCGCGTACGGGTCGCCGGAAGAGTTGGGGGCCAGAAGGATGTTGGCCGGTTTCACATCCCTGTGGAGGATGCCGATACGGTGCCCGGTGTTGAGCGCGTCGAGCACGGCAAGGCCGATACGGGCCACCTGCGCGGGCGGCAGCGGGCCCGAACTCCGGATCACCGCCTGCAGATCGACCGCGTCGGGCACGTACTCCATGACGATCCACGGCAGTCCTTCGTGCTCCACCACGTCGCGCACCGTCGCCACATGGGGATGACCGCGCAGGCGTGCCGCGTGCCGGGCCTCGCTGCGGGCCCGTGCGATGCGCTGGGCGGGCTCGCTCGCGTCCATCGGCACATCCGGAAGCGCGATCTCCTTCATCGCGACTTCGCACGCCAACTCCTCGTCGTGCGCGAGCCACACGCGGCCCATGCCGCCCGCGCCGAGTGTGCGCAGCAGTCGGTACCGGCCGTTGATGACCCGGCCCTCGCCCTGGTCCGGCGTCTCCCCCGCCATCACGCCTCCCCCGAGACAGCGCGCCTCCCCCGAGGACGCGTCCGAGTCTGTCTCTCGAAGGTAGCTTCGCACGCGCCACTGACAGGAGACCTTCACAGGATCAATCCCTGAAGATCTGCTCGCACCAAGTCCATGCGCCTCATGAGCCACTCAAACCTCAGAGGCAACACGCCAAGCAACTCACGCACGCCGTCACTCCCGGCGTACGCCCCACCCTCACGCGCCCCGAGCCGGGCGTACAACACCCCCCGGCCGACGATCACCCCGCCGGTTCAAGGAACCCCTGTTCCACCAGCAACCGAATCTGCGCCGGCGTCCGATCCCGCAGCAACACCGGGTCCTCACCCACCAGTTGGGCGATGGCGTCCAGGATCCGGCCCGCGGTCAGGGAGCCGTCGCAGACACCCGCGAAGCCCGCACCGACCGTGTCCACCTTCGTGGCCCGGCGCATACCGCGGTTCTGACGCAGCACCACGTGTTCCGGGTCCTCGGCGCCGGGGAGCCCGACCTGCTCCTGGACGACCTCCGCAGCGAGCCGGAAGCGCTCTTCGAGCAGGGCGGCGTCATCGCGTGCCCGCAGGTAGTCGAGGCGTTCGAAGTGCGCCCGGACCGTGTCACCGAGCGGCTGCTCGACCGGATGCGGCCACTCCTCCACGGTGATCGAGGGCACCGCGGCTCCCGACTTGCGCAGGGTGATCCAGCCGAACCCCACGGCCTTCACCTTGCGCGCCTCGAACTCGTCCAGCCAGGCGTCGTACCGCGCCTCGTACTCGGCCACGTCACCGCGGTGGTCGCCCGCATCCCGCAGCCACAGCTCGGCGTACTGCGTGACGTCCTGCACCTCGCGCTGCACGATCCACGCGTCGCACCCGCGTGGCACCCACGACCGCAGCCGCTCCTGCCAGTCCTCCCCCTCCACGTGCTGCCAATTGGCGAGGAACTGCGCGAATCCGCCCCTGTTCAGGCGGGCGCCCGTCTGTTGAACGAGCGAGCGGCACAGATCGTCCCCACCCATTCCGCCGTCGCGGTACGTCAGCCGGGCGCCGGGAGAGATCACGAAGGGCGGATTGGACACGATCAGGTCGTACTTCTCGTCGTCCCGGAGCGGCTCGAAGAGCGATCCCTCGCGCAGGTCCGCGGCAGGGGCGCCGGACAGCGCGAGCGTGAGCGCGGCGATGTGCAGCGCGCGCGGATTCACATCGGTCGCCGTCACGCGCGTGGCGTGCCGGGCGGCGTGCAGGACCTGAATGCCGGAGCCGGTGCCCAGGTCGAGGGCCGAGGCCACGGGCGTGCGGACGGTGAGGCCGGCCAGGGTGGTGGAGGCACCGCCCACTCCCAGGACGACGCCTTCGTCCCGCCGTCCGATCCCCCCTGCGCCGCCGACCGCGCATCCCAGGTCGGACACGATGAACCAGTCCTCGCCGTCCAGGCCGCCGTACGGCCGTACGTCCACGGTCGCGGCGAGCTCGTCCCCGCCGACCCGCGTGAGCCACCCGCTCTCCAGGCACTCGGCGACGGGCAGAACCCCCTCCACGCGCGCGTGCGGCACGGGCTGCTGGAGCAGGAACAGCCGTACGAGCATCTCCAGCGGCGTGTCCCCGCGGGTCGCCCGGAGTGCGGGCACGGTCTCGCCGCGGGCCAGCGCCGCGTACGCGGGGGCGCCGAGCAGTTCGAGCAGTCCGTCGGCGGTGAAGGCGGCCCCGAGCAGGGCGTCGCGCAGCCGAGCGGTGACGTCGGGACGGTCGGCGGAGGGCAGCGGGGAGAGGCTGGCGTTACTCACACCCCCCATTGTGACCACCTCGGACGGTCACCGCGCACGGCTCACCGCGGTGACGCAGCGGCGGCAGGCGAACGTCAGCCCTGCGTCACGGACGGCGAGGCGGATGCGCCCTGGCAGCTCTCCTGCTGGGCCATCGCCTGTCCGACCTCGCCCTCCTCCAGAGTCCTGAGCGCGTCGTTGCCGCTCTGGCTGAGCTTGTCCAGCTCGGTGGCGATGTCCTTGAGGCCGTCGGCGAACTTGGCCTGGTCCTTGGTGTCGAGCGCGTCGACCTGCTTCCTCAGGGAGGCGTACGACGAGGAGATGCCGTTGAGCTCCTTGACCGCGTCCTGCTGCTTCTTCTCACCGTTCTCGACGTCCGGCGGGCCGGCCTTGTTCACGGCGGTCCCGATCGCCTTGTAGGCGTCGGACATGTCCTGGAAGGCCTGCGCGTCGGTCTTCTGGACCTCCGCCGGCGTGCTGCTGTCCGAGGTCTCCTTCTGGATCGCGGCGTTCGCGGCCGCGATCTTCTTCGCCTGCGGCTGCACGGCGTCGCAGACCTGCTTGGCCCAGGCATCCAGCTTCTCGTTGCCGTCGTCGCCGCCGCATCCCGACAGCGCCAGTACCAGTACCGCACCGCCGGACAGTGCGGCCGCGAGCTTCTTGTTCACCGGATTGGTCCCTTCCATGGCTCTCGGCCCCGGAACATACACGCCAAGCGGGCGACAACCGCATGACGAGCGTCCAATATGACCATAATTACGCCATTCGCGCCAGGAGAGAGAAGGCTCACGGCGAGAGCGTGGACACAGCGGGGCGGGCGGGCGACGCGTCAACACGCGCCTCCCGCCCGCCCTTTGAGCCGGGACTTGTCCGACAGCCTACGAAACCACCGCAGTGTCGGCCGACTTGGAGCTCCGGTCGGGCTCTTCGTCCCCCATGGCGATGCCGCGCCGCTTGGAGACGTACACCGCGCCGACGATCACCACAAGGGCGAGCACCGCGACCAGAATCCGTACGCCGAGGTTCTCGTCCTCGCCGTAGCTGAACTTGATGACGGCGGGCGCGATGAGCAGCGACACCAGGTTCATCACCTTCAGCAACGGGTTGATCGCGGGACCGGCGGTGTCCTTGAACGGGTCGCCGACCGTGTCACCGATCACCGTCGCGGCGTGCGCCTCGCTGCCCTTGCCGCCGTGGTGGCCGTCTTCGACGAGCTTCTTGGCGTTGTCCCAGGCGCCGCCGGAGTTGGCGAGGAACACCGCCATCAGTGTGCCGGCCCCGATCGCGCCCGCCAGATAGGCGCCCAGAGCGCCGACGCCGAGCGTGAAGCCGATGAAGATCGGCGCCATGACCGCGAGCAGACCCGGCGTGGCCAGCTCCCTGAGCGCGTCCCTCGTACAGATGTCGACGACTTTTCCGTACTCCGGTTTCTCGGTGTAGTCCATGATCCCGGGCCGCTCACGGAACTGCCGCCGCACCTCGAACACCACCGAACCCGCTGACCGCGACACCGCATTGATCGCCAGCCCGGAGAAGAGGAAGACGACCGCCGCGCCCGCGATGAGGCCGACGAGGTTGTTGGGCTGCGAGATGTCCATCGCCAGCGTCATCGGCGAACCCTCGCCGCTGAGCTTCTCGCCCACGTCCCGCGCGCCCGTGGTGATCGCGTCGCGGTACGAGCCGAAGAGCGCCGACGCCGCCAGGACGGCGGTGGCGATGGCGATGCCCTTGGTGATGGCCTTGGTGGTGTTGCCCACCGCGTCCAGGTTGGTGAGCACCTGTGCGCCCGCGCCCTCGACGTCCCCGGACATCTCGGCGATGCCCTGGGCGTTGTCGGAGACCGGCCCGAAGGTGTCCATGGCGACGATCACGCCGACCGTGGTGAGCAGACCGGTGCCGGCCAGCGCGACCGCGAACAGCGCCAGCATGATCGACGTACCGCCGAGCAGGAAGGCTCCGTAGACGCCGAGGCCGATCAGCAGAGCGGTGTAGACGGCCGATTCGAGGCCGACCGAGATACCGGCGAGGACGACGGTGGCAGGGCCGGTGAGCGAGGTCTTGCCGATGTCCTTCACCGGGCGCCGGTTGGTCTCGGTGAAGTAGCCGGTGAGCTGCTGGATCACGGCGGCGAGCAGGATGCCGATCGCCACCGCGACGAGCGCCAGGATCCGCGGGTCGCCGTCCTTGGCCCGGATCGCGGCGTCGGTGACGCCGTCGAGGTCGGCGTACGACGACGGCAGATAGACGAACACGGCGATCGCCACCAGGACGAGCGAGATCACCGCGGAGACGAAGAAACCGCGGTTGATCGCGCTCATCCCGCTGCGGTCGGCGCGGCGCGGCGCCACGGCGAAGATGCCGATCATCGCGGTGACCACACCGATCGCGGGGACGAGCAGCGGGAACGCCAGTCCGGCGTCGCCGAAGGCCGCCGTGCCCAGGATCAGCGCGGCCACCAGGGTGACGGCGTACGACTCGAAGAGGTCGGCCGCCATCCCGGCACAGTCGCCGACGTTGTCGCCCACGTTGTCGGCGATGGTCGCGGCATTGCGCGGATCGTCCTCCGGAATGCCCTTCTCGACCTTGCCGACCAGGTCGGCGCCGACGTCGGCGGCCTTGGTGAAGATGCCACCGCCGACACGCATGAACATGGCGATGAGTGCGGCCCCGAGGCCGAAGCCCTCGAGCACCTTCGGCGCGTCGGCCGTGTACACCAGCACCACGCAGGAGGCGCCCAGCAGACCGAGCCCCACCGTGAACATGCCGACGACGCCGCCCGTACGGAAAGCGATCTTCATGGCTTTGTGCGAGACGAGGGTGAGATCCTTTTCCGGCTCGCCCTCCGCCGGAGTCGCTTCCCGGGCCGCCGCGGCGACCCGCACGTTACTGCGTACGGCGAGCCACATGCCGATATATCCGGTGGCTGCCGAGAACGCCGCGCCGATCAAGAAGAACACCGATCGTCCGGCGCGCTGATTCCAGTCGTCCGCGGGCAGCAGCATGAGCAGGAAGAACACGACAACGGCGAATACGCCGAGCGTGCGCAGCTGTCGGGCCAGATAGGCGTTCGCGCCTTCCTGGACGGCCGCTGCGATCTCCTTCATGCTGTCGGTGCCCTCGCCCGCCGCGAGCACCTGGCGCAACAGCACGCCGGCGACCACGAGCGCAGCCAACGCGACGGCCGCGATGACCATCACCATGACGCGGTTGTCGTCGGTCAGCACTGCGGCTGCGAAGGTTGTGGTGTGGTCTGCGGTGTGGTCCAACCGATGAGGGGTAGAAAGCCCCGCCATTCGTCCTCCTTGACGCTTGGGCTGAGCTCAAGATGTGGACGGATTGTAGGGAGCCGGACCTGATCAAAACAGGGCGCGGCAAACGGAATTTGCCTTCACATGCTCTGGAGCAAATGATCGCAGGAGACCGCGGAACCCGAAAGTCGTAATGCCCCAGACTCGTTGGACGCTTGATCGAATTCACCCCCTGATCAAGGCCACGGAGCAGCGATTGATCGTGAATTCCTTCACGAATTACGGTGCCCTTTGCGAAAAAACACCCGAGGGCCCTGCTCAGCAGGGCCCTCGGGTGTACGGCTGTTCGGGTTGTGTGTCAGGGGAGCGGCGCGGCCGGCGGCGGAGTGGTCGGCCATGTCATACGGATCAGGCCGCCGTGCTCCCCGGTGGAAACCTCCACATCGTCGACCAGGCCGCTGATGACGGCGAGGCCCATCTCATCCTCCTCGGCCTCCGCATCGGGGTCGTCGACGGCGGCTCCGGGTTCTCCGTCCCTGGGGGCGGCGTGCGGCACCTCGTCGCCGACCTCGATGGAGAACTGTTTCTCCTCTTCGATCAGCGCCACCTTCACCGGCGCCGTGATCCCGCTGCTCTGGTGCAGGCCCACGGCACGGGAGCAGGCCTCGCCGACAGCGAGCCTGACCTCGTCGAGGACGGCCTCGTCCACCCCGGCCCTGCGCGCCACTGCCGCCGCCACCAGTCGGGCGGTCCTGACATGCTCGGGCAGCGCACTGAAGCGGAGTTCGACGGTGGCCATGCATCCCCCTCGGAGCTACGGGCGTGCTGTCAGGGGGCCGGGCCGCCGACAGCCCAGCCCCCGTCTTCAACTCTTCCGCCCGGGCACACGGCCCGGTGCGGCGATCAGTCGGTGGCCGCCACCGCTTCCTCGACCGAGGTGTGAATCGGGAACACCTTGGTGAGGCCGGTGATACGGAAAATCTTGAGAATGCGCTCCTGGTTGCAGACCAGGCGCAGTGAGCCCTCATGGGCCCGCACTCGCTTCAGGCCGCCGACCAGCACGCCGAGCCCGGTGGAGTCGAGGAAGTCCACGCCCTCCATGTCGACGACGAGGTGGAAACTGCCGTCGTTCACCAGCTCGACCAGCTGCTCGCGCAGCTTGGGCGCGGTATATACGTCGATTTCGCCACCGACCCTGACGATCGTGCGATCGCCGATGGTCTCGGTCGACAGGGACAGGTCCACGGATCCTCCAGCACCTTGCTATCGAGCGGTCGTCCTCGGGACATCTCGGCAGAGCCCCCTGGACGGTTCGCCAGCCGCGATGGCATTCAATCACTTACCGGCAGGCGTGCACGACGCCTTGGACCCATTGTCCGTCACGCCGGTGACACACTCGGTGCCGATGGCCAAGAATCACCGATCCGATCGAACCCCGACGGACACCGCCTCCCGCCCCGCGCCGGGCACGGTCCTGGACCGGCTCGCCTCGGGGCCGAGCCGGGCTTCGCGCATCACTCATACGGAGCACTTGCCCCCGCGGGCGGGCCGCCATGCAGTCTGGCCCGACCGGATCCGCTCCGAGGTCATCGCGGCGGTGCAGGCCGCGGGCATCGAACACCCCTGGGCCCACCAGGCCCGGGCGGCCGAGCACGCCCTGGACGGCGACTCGGTCGTCGTCGCCACCGGCACGGCGTCGGGCAAGTCCCTGGCCTACCTCGTCCCCGTCCTCTCGACGCTCCTGGACGGCTCGGCGGCTCCGAACGGCCGCGGCGCCACGGCCCTCTATCTGGCCCCCACGAAGGCACTTGCGGCGGACCAGTGCCGAGCCGTGAAGGAACTTTCACATCCCCTGGGCCAGGCAGTACGGCCGGCCGTGTACGACGGCGACACCCCGTTCGAGGAACGCGAGTGGATCCGCCAGTACGCCACGTACGTCCTCACCAACCCCGACATGCTGCACCGCGGCATATTGCCGTCCCACCCACGCTGGGCCTCCTTCCTGAAGTCGCTGAAGTACGTCGTCATCGACGAGTGCCACACCTACCGCGGCGTCTTCGGCTCGCACGTCGCCCAGGTGCTGCGCAGGCTGCGCAGACTGTGCGCGCGCTACGGCGCGTCGCCGGTCTTCCTGCTGGCCTCCGCGACCGCCGCCGAGCCCGCCGTGGCCGCCGGCCGCCTCACCGGCCTTCCGGTGGTGGAGGTGGCCGACGACGCCTCCCCGCGCGGTGAGCTGGTGTTCGCCCTCTGGGAGCCCCCGCTCACCGAGATGCGGGGCGAGAAGGGCGCGCCGGTACGGCGCACGGCGACCGCCGAGACGGCCGACCTGCTCACCGACCTCACCGTGCAGGGCGTGCGCTCCGTCGCCTTCGTACGCTCACGGCGAGGCGCCGAGCTGATCTCCGTGATCGCCCAGGAGCGGCTCGCAGAGATCGACCGCTCGCTGTCCCGGCGCGTGGCCGCGTACCGCGGCGGCTACCTCCCGGAGGAGCGCCGTGCCCTGGAGCGCGCCCTGCACTCCGGCGAGCTCCTCGGACTGGCCGCGACCACCGCCCTGGAGCTGGGCGTCGACGTCTCGGGCCTGGACGCGGTCGTGATCGCCGGTTATCCCGGTACGCGCGCGTCCCTGTGGCAGCAGGCCGGCCGGGCGGGCCGCTCGGGCCAGGGCGCCCTGGCCGTCCTGGTCGCCCGTGACGACCCACTGGACACGTTCCTGGTCCACCACCCAGAGGCCCTGTTCGACCAACCGGTGGAATCCACCGTCCTCGACCCCGACAACCCCTACGTCCTCGCACCCCACCTGTGCGCCGCCGCCGAGGAGCTCCCCCTGGTCGAGGACGACCTGGAGCTGTTCGGCCCTGCATGCGCAGAGCTGCTCCCGCAACTGGAGGCCGCGAAGCTGCTGCGCCGCCGGACGAAGGCCTGGCACTGGACCCGTCGGGAGCGGGCGGCCGACCTGGCCGACATCCGCGGCGAGGGCGGCCGACCCGTCCAGATCGTCGAGGCCGGCACCGGCCGGCTGCTGGGCACGGTGGACGCCGGCGCCGCGCATACGACCGTGCACGAGGGCGCCGTCCACCTCCACCAGGGCCGTACGTATCTGGTCCGCTCCCTCGACCTGGACGACTCGGTCGCCCTGGTCGAGGAGGCCAACCCGCCGTACTCGACGGTCGCCCGCGACACGACGTCGATCTCCGTGCTGGAGACGGACGTCGAGATCCCCTGGGGCGAGGGCCGCCTGTGCTACGGCTCCGTGGAGGTCACCAACCAGGTCGTCTCCTTCCTCCGCCGCCGCCTCATCACCGGCGAGGTCCTGGGCGAGACCAAACTCGACCTCCCTCCTCGTGCGCTCCGCACACGCGCGGTGTGGTGGACGCTCACCGACGACCAGCTGGACGAGGCCCGCATCAGCCCGGAGATCCTCGGCGGCGCGCTGCACGCCGCCGAGCATGCGTCCATCGGCATGCTGCCGCTGTTCGCGACCTGCGACCGCTGGGACATCGGCGGCGTGTCCGTCCCGCTGCACCCGGACACGCTCCTGCCGACGGTCTTCGTGTACGACGGCCACCCCGGCGGCGCGGGCTTCGCGGAGCGCGCCTTCCGCACCGCCCGCGCCTGGCTCACCGCCACCCGCCAGGCCATCGCCTCCTGCGAGTGCGACGCCGGCTGCCCGTCCTGCATCCAGTCCCCCAAGTGCGGCAACGGCAACGATCCGCTGCACAAACGGGGAGCAGTGCGGCTGCTCACGGTGCTGTTGCGGGGGGCGCCCGAGGGGAAGGCGGGGGAGCCGGAAGGTCCGTCGGCGGGACCGGCCCCGCAGGACCCGCCCGCGCCCTGATCTCCGCACGCCAACGAACGCCCCCGCCCGGCCGCCGCTGTCACGTCCGAGACCTCACCCACGAGCACGCACCTCACCAGCCGTGTGCCCTGCGCCCGCGCCACCCGGTCCGCCCGGGCGCAGGCCGCCGTGCTGCCCTGCGCCCAGTGGTCCGCCGCGGCGAGGGCCGCGAGGTCCGCGCCGCCGGCCGCGCGATGCCGGGTCACGACGGCCTGCCCCAGAGCGAGTACGACGCCGAACACCACACACAGGACAGCGATCGCACCGACGCTCCAGACGGTGGCGGACCCGCGGTCCGATTCACCGCCCCTCATCCGCCCGCCTCCGCCGTCTCCTCGGCGGCCGCGACGGCCTCCTCCCGCACCTCGTAGGACAGACTGCCCAGCGCCGGTGCCTCGGCCACCACCACGACCCGGACCTGATCGCCCTCCCGGCTGAGCGTGACCTTCGCCCCGGGCGGGGCAGCCTCACGAGCCACTTCGACGACCGCGTCGTGCGGGTCCTGCCGGGCCGCCGCACGGGCGCCCGTCCGTGCCGCGTCCACGCACTGGATCTGCGCGGCCACGACGAGCAGTCCCCACACCAGCCCCATCGCGAACATCACCAGCACGGGCAGCACCACGGCCGCTTCCGCCGTCACGAACCCCTGGTCCGCGCACCGCGCACGCCGCTCACATCCGCGCATCGAGGGCATCCTTCACGATCTCCTGCAGCTCCGCGCTGACCTGCCCGCTCGTCACCACCTTGTAGAGGAGCACCGCGAAGGCCACCGCCGCGACGATTCCCACCGCGTACTCGGAGGTGACCATTCCGGCCTCCTTCCGCCCGCCGCGCATCCCGCACACCAGGGCGCGCACACGCGCCTGCACTGCCTTGTTCATCTCAACCCCCGTGAGGTTCCGTGCCGTTGATCGCTTGCCGATCATTGGTTGAGCGCTCAGCGCTCACTGCTGTGGTCAATTGCTGTCCGCCGTACGTCCACACCCTCGCCGCCCCTCAACCACCACCCCCTCCCAGCACCCCGCCCGCCAGCCCGATCACCAGGGGCAGCACGCCGACCGCGATGAACGAGGGCAGGAAGCACAACCCGACGGGAGCGGTGACCATGACGGCCGCCCGCCGGGCCCGAGCCGTCGCGGTGCGGGACCATTCGGCGCGGGCGTCCGCGGCGATCTTTGCGACGGGTCCGGCCGCGGGGAGCCCGGAGACGCCGGCCTGTTCCAGCAGCCGTGCCAGGGCGGCGGCGCCCGGTGTCGCGGCCAACCTCCGCCAGGCTTCGGCCGGTTCGCCGCCGAGCCGTACCTCCGCCGCACCCCGGGCGAGCGCCTCCCCGACGGGGCCGCCCAGGGCCTCACCGACGGCCTGTGCGGCGATCGCCGGACCGGCGCCGGCCGCGATGCAGGCCGCCAACAGATCTGCGGCGAGCGGAAGTTGCCGGGCGGCCGTATGGGCTTCGGACTCCTCACTCCGGTCCGGCACGGCTCGCCGGTGACGCCACCGCCACAACCCGACCGCACCGACGAGTCCCACGAGGGCACCTGCGCCCCCACCGACCAGGACCCATCCGGTGCCCACCACACCGACCGTCGGCCACCACCGCCGCACCACGCCCACCACCTCGAATCGCGGGCCGGCGACCGTGGTGTCCAGGGCCAGCAGTCCGGCCAGCCGCCGCCGTACCCGGCGTTCCCGCCGCGCGACCTCCATCCGCCGCAGCAACCACGCCAGGACCAGCGCGACCCCCAGGGCCGCCCCCAGCCTGTGGACAACGTCCGCGCTCATGTCGACTCGGCTCCCTTCACGATCCGCAGCGCCCACCACAACCCCACGCCCTCCAGCACCCCGCCGATCAGCAGGCAGCCCAGCCCGGCGCCGGTGTGCAACAGGACGTGCAGCGGGTCTGCGCCCAACGCGGCGCCGAGGAGCAGGCCGAGGGCGGGCAGCGCGGCGAGCATCACCGCCGTGGCGCGGGAGCCGGACAACTGGGCGCGCAGCTCGGCACGTTGGTCCCGTTCGGCGCGCAGCGCCGCTTCGAGCCGGTCGAGCCCGGCCGCGAGGCCCGCGCCCCGGTCCACAGCGACCCGCCAGCACGCCGCGAGGCCCAGCAGCCCGTCGGCCCCCGGCTGCCGTGCCGCGGCCGCCAGCGCCCCCGGCACGTCCCCGCCGAACCGCGCCGCCGCCAGCACGGCTGTCTGCGCGTCCCCGAGCCCTCCGGAGTCACGCGCGGCCCTCAGCAACGCCTGTCCCGGCTGCCGTCCGGCCCGCACCTCGCCGGCGAGCGTCCCGCACAGCACGATCACCTCGTCCGCCCGGCGCTCCCGTGTCCGTCGCGCCTCCCCGGCCAGCCGTGCCCGGCGCAACAGTGGCACTCCGGCCGCCCCCGCGACGACCGGCAGCACCGACGCCCCCAGCACCGCGAGCACCGCACCGGCGACCACCGCCCACCACTCGGTCTGCAGCCGCCCCCGCACCCGCCGCAGCTCGCCGGCCAGCCGCCGCCACCCGGGAGGCCCACTGCCCACCACCCCGCCGTCGGCAAGCAGCAGTTGCGCCCGCCGCGCTCCGGAATACCGGCCACCCATCAGCCACACCGCCGCCCCGGCACACACGACGGCCGCGCTCAACGCCGTCTCACCCATACCGTTCACCGCCCTTCTCGTTCCTGCTGCGAAACAGCTCCCGCTCGTTCCCACCGCCAAGCAGCCCCCGCTCATCCCTGCTGCCAGGCAGCCCCCGCTCTGTCCCTCCGCCGATCAGCTCCCGCTCATTCCCACCGCCAAGCAGCCCCGCTGGTCCCTGCCGTAGAGCACCTCCTCCTCATCCCTGCCGCAGGCCGACTCCCACTCGTCCCCGCCGGAAAGCAGCTCCGCCTCACCCGCCCCGCCGGAAGGCAGCCCCGCCTCACCCGCCCGCCGGAAAGCAACCCCGCCCCGCCGAGCAACGCCCACAACCGCTCCCAGCCCCGCTCGCGAACAAACGCCTCCGCGCCCCACCGCAGCGCCGGTACCGTCCTGACCAGCCCCGAAGGGTCCCGCTCCAGCACATGGACCTCGGCGATCCGCCGCCGCCCGGTCCTGTCGCGGACGAGGTGCAGTACGACCGACAGAGCAGCCGCCAACTGGCTGTGCAGCGCAGCCCGGTCGAGCCCGGCCGCCGTGCCGAGCGCTTCCAGGCGGGCCGGTACGTCGGCCGCCGCGTTGGCGTGGACGGTCCCGCAGCCGCCCTCGTGGCCGGTGTTCAACGCGGCCAGCAGATGCACCACTTCGGGTCCGCGCACCTCTCCCACGACCAGCCGGTCCGGCCGCATCCGCAACGCCTGCCGCACCAGGTCCTGGAGCGTGACGAGCCCGGCACCCTCCTGGTTGGCGGGTCTGCTCTCCAGGCATACGACATGCGGGTGGTCCGGCCGCAACTCGGCCGAGTCCTCGGCGAGCACGATCCGTTCACCCGGCCCGACCAGCCCCAGCAGCGCGCTCAGCAGCGTCGTCTTGCCACTGCCCGTCCCGCCGCTGATCAGGAAGGACAGCCGCGCCCGGAGCAGTGCCCGCAGCACACGGTCCCCGCCCGGCGGCACCGTGCCCGCCGCCACGAGCTCGTCGAGCGTGAACGCGCGCGGGCGCACGACACGCAGGGACAGGCACGTACAGCCCATGGCGACCGGCGGCAGAACCGCATGCAGTCGTGTGCCGTCCGGCAGTCGGGCGTCGGCCCACGGCCTGGCGTCGTCCAGGCGCCGCCCGGCCACCGCGGCCAGGCGTTGCGCGAGCCGTCGCACCGCCGCCGCATCCGGGAAGGAGACGGACGTCAGCTCCAGACCGCCACCCCGGTCCACCCAGACCCGGTCGGGAGCGGACACCAGTACGTCGGTCACGGACGGATCGGCGAGCAGCGGCTCCAACGGCCCGCTGCCTACCAGTTCGCACCGCAACTGCTCGGCGGCCCCCAGAACTTCGGCGTCTCCGAGCACCCGCCCCTGCTCGCGCAGCGCCTGCGCCACGCGCGCGGGGGTGGGTTCGGCGCCGCTCTCGGCCAGCCACTGCCGCACGCCGTCCAGCAGTGGCCCGGTGACAGTGTTCATGCGGCACCCCCCTCGACCAGCGCCCGCTCCCAGAACCCCGTGCAGAAGCGCGCCAGCGGACCGCGGGCCGCGCCGGGCGGCGCCTTGCCCTCGTGGGGGCGCAGCAGCCCCGTCTCGACGGGCACCTCGCCGGCCAACGACAGTCCGAGCAGTCGGGCCACCTCGCGGTCGTCCAGCCCGGGCGCGTACGGCCCCCGTACCGCCACCCGCAGGTCCCGCAGCACCATGCCGGCCGCGGACGCCACCCGCCCGGCCGCTGCGACCGCGCGCAGCTCGGCCGGGACCACGAGGAGTCCGATGTCGACCTGGGCGAGGGCCTCGGCTACCGAGTCGTCGATGCGGCGCGGCAGATCGACCACGACGGTGCCGCCCCGGCGTCGGCCCGCGGCGAGCACCGCCCGTACGGCCTGCGGCGGGATGGCGACGCAGTCGCCGCGGTCCCAGCTCAGCACCCGCAGCGAGTGCAGTCGGGGCAGCGACTCCTCCAGGGCGCCGCTGCCCACCCGCCCGCGCGAGGCGGCGAAGGCGGGCCAGCGCAGTCCCTCGGCGGTCTCGCCGCCGAGGAGTACGTCGAGTCCGCCGCCGAGCGGATCGGCGTCCACCAGGAGGGTGCGCAGTCCCTCGCGTGCGGAGGTGACGGCGAGTGCGCAGGCCAACGTGGACGCTCCGGCGCCGCCGCGGCCGCCGATGACGCCGACGGTGAGCGCGGGCCGGCCGACACCCTCGGCGACGTCGGCGATGCGGTCGACCAGCCACTGCTCGCCGTCGGGCAGCATCAGGACGTGGTCGGCACCGATCCGGACGGCCCGCTTCCACACACCGGGATCGTCCTGGTCACGGCCGACCAGCACCACTCCGTGTCTGCGCGCGGCCCCTCGCACCCGCCGCGCGGCGTCGTCCCCCACGAGAACGAGTGGTGCCGCCTCCCAGCCGCCGCCCCGCTCCGGCACACAGTGGTGGACCTCCGGTGTGGCTCCGGCCGCCGCGCACAGGCGCAGCAGGTCGTCGAGGAGTTCGGCGTCCTCGGTGATGATCAGTGGTCGGCTCTGCGGCCCTCCGGTGGCCGACGGCGGATCGTCTGTGAAGGTTCCGGTCACGGTTTCCTCCCCCTTCGCTGCTTGTCTGCTTCGTTCGCGCAGCCCCTGCGGCCCCGCGATTCCCGAACGCGTGAAGAACCGGCCGGCGGCCTCCATATGAACAGCCGACAGAAACCGGCCATACGCCTCCGGCAAACGGAACCGGTCAGGAACTCGCCGCGAGCGGCTGCGCAGGAATCACGGTGCAGCGATCCCGGAAATCGTGTGGATCTTGGTCGATAACTGTGGACAACTCGATGGTTGTGAATATCGCCGTCACCCATACCGGTGAGCCCTGCACCATCTCCTGTGCGACTTCCGGAGAGCAGTCCGACGACTACCGAAAGTGACGGATCATGGGCATGCAAAAGAGGCGGCCGCAGCCGCCTCGAAGCCGCACCGCGGCCACAGGGAGAACGAGAAAACCCACCCGGACATGCGACGACCCCCGCCGGGGGGGAGAGCGGGGGTCGTCCCCACGGCCGACTCGGGGGGGGAGGAGTCGGACCGGGTTAGCACGGTCGCGAACGATCCGTGACTTCCATGGTGTACCCGAGAGCCCTCTCAGGCAAACCCACGCGCCCCACCTTACGCCGAATGGGCTGCCCCTATGCTCTGGGGCGTGGAAAACCACTCCTTGCCCCGCACAGCGGCCTTCTTTGATCTGGACAAGACGGTCATTGCGAAGTCCAGCACGCTCACCTTCAGCAAGCCGTTCTACCAAGGCGGACTGATCAACCGCCGGGGTGTCCTGCGATCCGCATATGCCCAGTTCGTGTTCCTGGCGGGCGGCGCCGACCACGACCAGATCGAGCGTATGCGCGCATACCTGTCCGCGCTGTGCCGCGGCTGGAACGTCCAGCAGGTCAGGGAGATCGTCGCCGAGACGCTGCACGACATCATCGACCCGATCATCTACGACGAGGCCGCATCCCTCATCGAGGAGCACCACACCGCCGGACGCGATGTGGTGATCGTGTCCACGTCGGGTTCCGAGGTGGTCGAGCCGATCGGCGAACTGCTCGGCGCCGACCGCGTGGTCGCCACGCGCATGGTCGTGGGCGACGACGGGTGCTACACGGGCGAGATCGAGTACTACGCCTACGGCCCGACGAAGGCGGAGGCCGTCAGGGAGCTGGCCGCGTCCGAGGGGTACGACCTGTCGCGCTGCTACGCCTACAGCGATTCGGCGACCGACCTGCCGATGCTGGAGTCCGTCGGCCGTCCGCACGCCGTGAATCCGGACCGCGCACTGCGCCGTGAGGCACTCGCGCGCGGGTGGCCGATTCTCGACTTCCACCGCCCGGTCCGGCTCAAGCAGCGGCTGCCCGCCCTCTCCGTACCGCCGCGTCCGGCGCTCGTCGCGGCCGCCGCCATAGGGGCCGCGGCGGCCACCGCCGGCCTTGTCTGGTATGCGAACCGGCGCCGGGCGACGGCCGTCTGACCTGGCCACACCCACGCCAGGAAAACCGGCGCCCGTTTAATACGGCTTTAGTGCTAAAAGTAAAGAAGTGCAGCCACCACTTCCACTCACTCTGGACCTGGAGTACAAAGGACTTAACGGCCCGCGAGACCAAGGCCATCCGAAGGGATCAACCTAAATTCGCACACTGGCCCCACGGACCGAGCATGAACACTGGGCACCCACGCGACGTCGACCCGTCGATTACGGGCCAGCCGCACCAGGTGACGGGCAAAGTTCCCGACCTGATGGGCGACATATCGAGGACGCTTGGTAACCCGGCGCTCATGCCAGCGGCGGTACGAGAACTCGTACCGCCGCAACCCTTTTCGGACGGTTACGCCGCCCCGCGCTGGAGTGCCTCGCACACCGCCGTCGACTCGCGCACGCCCAGCTCGACCGCCCTGCCGCAGTGGGCGATCCACGCCGTCATGCCCTCCGCAGTGCCGGAGAGGTAGCCGTCGAACGCCTCCCGATAGGCCGTGCGGCCCAGCTCGGCGTGCCCCACCTCGGCCGGACAGACGGACTTCGGGTCGAGGCCGCTGCCCACCAGGACGATCCGCTCGGCCGTGCGCGCGACCAGGCCGTTGTGCGAGACGAAGGGGCGCAGCGCGAGCAGCTCACCGTGCACGACGGCCGCCGTGACCAGCGCGGGAGCCGAACTGCCCGCGATGATCAGTTCGGCCAGGCCTTCCAGGCGCCCGGACACCTCGGCCGCATCCGGCAGCGGCTGCTCTATCAGCGGCTCGTCGACGGGCTCGCCCGGCCGGCGGGGCCGCCCCACCTGCTCGGCCTTGTCCGCGGCGGCCACCAGGTGCAGCCTGGCCAGCACACGCAGGGGCGACTGCCGCCAGATGGACAGCAGTTGACCGGCCTCGGCGGTCAATCGGAGCGCCGCACCCACGAGCCGCGCCTCGTCGTCCCCACTGAAGTCGGTGCGCCGACGCACCTCCTCCAGGGCCCAGTCCGCACCGGACAGCGCCGCGGAACCGCGGGCGCCACGCAGCGCCGCCTCGGAGGTGATCTCGTTGCTCCGCCGACGCATGATCCGGTGCCCGTAGACCCGGTCCACGGCCTTGCGCACGGACTCCACCGACTCGGCCACACCGGGCAGCGCACCCAGGGCCGCGAACGGATCGGCGGTCCCACCTGTCGTACTCATGAGTACGACCCTAGCCACCCCGGGCGCACACCCCACGATGGAGTGGTCTTCTTCACCTGCACCTGCCACGCACCGCCAGCACGCCACTACCCTTGGTGAACATGAAAATTGCTTTCGTCGGGAAGGGCGGCAGCGGCAAGACCACCCTGTCCTCCCTGTTCATCCGCCATCTGGCGGCCTCGGGCGCCCCGGTCATCGCGATCGACGCCGACATCAACCAGCACCTCGGGGCCGCGCTCGGCCTCGAGGAAGCGGAGGCCGCCCGACTGCCCGCGCTGGGCGACCGGCTCGCCCTGATCAAGGACTACCTGCGCGGTTCCAACCCGCGCATCGGCTCGGTCGATTCGATGATCAAGACCACGCCGCCGGGCGAGGGCTCGCGACTGCTCCGGGTGCGCGAGGACAATCCGGTCTACGACGCCTGCGCCCGGCCGGTGGAACTCGACGGCGGGGCCGTCCGTTTGATGGTCACCGGCCCCTTCACGGATGCCGACCTGGGGGTCGCCTGCTACCACTCCAAGACCGGAGCGGTGGAGCTGTGCCTGAACCACCTGGTGGACGGCCGCGACGAGTACGTCGTGGTCGACATGACCGCAGGCTCGGACTCCTTCGCCTCCGGCCTGTTCACCCGCTTCGACATCACGTTCCTCGCCGCCGAGCCGACCCGGAAGGGGGTCTCCGTCTATCGCCAGTACAAGGAGTACGCCCGCGACTTCGACGTTGCACTGAAGGTCGTCGGCAACAAGGTTCAGGGCCAGGACGACCTCGACTTCCTCCGCGCCGAAGTCGGGGACGACCTGCTCGAGACCATCGGGCACTCGGACTGGGTACGCGCCATGGAGAAGGGCCGGCCGCCCCGGTTCGAGCACCTGGAGGACATCAACCAGCAGGCCCTGCGCACGTTGCGCACGGCCGCCGACGCGACGTACGAACTGCGCGACTGGGAGCGCTACACCCACCAGATGGTGCACTTCCACCTGAAGAACGCCCAGTCCTGGGGCAATGAGCGCCTCGGGGTCGACCTGGCGGCGCAGATCGACCCCGGGTTCGTGCTCAGTGAGAGTGTCGCCACCCCCGCGTGACGACTCCTACTGCCTGTCCGCCGGCGCCCCGGGGACTCCCTTCGGGGCCGGGGCGGGGCGCACGGACAGGAAGGACGCCCAGCCGTGCTTCGGGGCCTGACCGACCTTCAGCGTGCGCAGTTTCGCGAGGGTCTTCGGGTCCTGGGCGTCCAGCCAGTCCGCGAGCTGCCGGAAGGAGACACAGCGCACCTCGGGTTTGGTGCACACCTGCTCGATGACCTCCTCGACGGCGCGCATGTAGGTGCCGCCGTTCCAGGACTCGAAGTGGTTGCCGATGATCAGCGGTGCGCGGTTGCCGTTGTATGCCCGCTGGAAGCCCTGGAGCAGGCCGTCGCGCATCTGGTCGCCCCAGAACTCGTACTTGGCGGGGTCGCCCTGGGTGGTGGTGCCCGACTGGTTGACCATGAAGTTGTAATCCATGGTCAGCTGTTCGTAGGTGTGCCCGGGGAATGGCACGAGCTGCATCGACAGGTCCCACAGGCCCTCCTTCTTGCCGGGCCAGACCTGGTTGTTGACGCCGCTGGTGTCGTAGCGGAAGCCCAGCTCGCGGGCGGCCTTCATGAAGTTCTTCTGGCCCTCCAGGCAGGGAGTGCGCGCTCCGATCAGCTCCTTGTCGTAGTCGAAGGGCAGGGGGGAGACGTCCTCCATACCGGCGTTGGTCTTCCAGGACTTCACGAACTTCTTCGCCTGGACGATCTCCTCCTTCCACTCCTCCACCGACCACTCACCGACGCCACCGCTGCCGCAGAAGTGACCGTTGAAGTGGGTGCCGATCTCATTGCCCTCCAACCACGCCAGCCGCAGTTGCTTCACGGTGTCGGCGATGCCCTGGCGGTCGTTGAAGCCGATGTCGGAGCGGCCGGGCGAGTGCTGCGGTGGGCGGTAGAGGTCCTTCTTGTCCTCGGGCAGCAGGTACACGCCGCTGAGGAAGTACGTCATCGTGGCGTTGTTCTCCCTGGCGACCCTGCGGAAGTGGGAGAACAGGCGCTGACTGTCCTCGCCGGCGCCGTCCCAGGAGAACACCACGAACTGCGGGGGTTTCGCACCGGGCTTCAGCCGCTCGGGCCGGGGCAGATGCGGCTGCGCCCCGGTGAACGCGGTGGAGCCGTCACCGATCAGGCGGACCGGGCTCCTGGGTACCCCGGCGCCCTGCTGCGGGCCGGGGGCCCCCTCCTCCGAACTGTCGGAGCCGGTCGTGCAACCGACGAGCGATGCGGCACAGGCCGCGGCGACCACAGCGACCGCGGCGATCCTCTGGGTGGCGGCCATGTTCCGCCCACCTTCCTTCTCCAGTCGATGAGTTGGCAGCGCGGCCAAGGTCGCATGAGAAGGAGAAGGAATTAGTACGACAAGCCGATCAAAAGCTCGTTTCACTCACTGAGGCGACGATCTAACCCATTTGCCGGGAAAATCCATGCCTGACCTTTACTCTGCATTACGATTCATTTACTGAGAGTTGCCACATCCCGCTGCTGCACGCCGTGACCCACGGCCGCGACCCAACCCCGCCGCCGGGCGGGACCACCTGTTCCGCGACCGCGCTGCCCCGGAGGAGACGGGAAACATGTCAGCTTGCGTCCCCACCCGCACCACCGACCCCTACGGCCCCGAACACACCCGCCCACGCACAGCCCGCCACCACCCCGGCACCGCCGCTTCCCCGTCGCCGGCGCCGATGTCTCGGCCTCCATCGCCGTCTTCCTGATCGCCCTGCCGCTGTCCCTCGGCATCGCCCTCGCCACCGGCGCGCCCCTGCAGGCCGGTCTCGTCGCCGCCGCCGTGGGCGGACTCGTCGTCGGCCGGCTCGGCGGCGCCCCCCTCCAGGTGAGCGGCCCCGCAGCCGGGCTGACAGTAGTCACCGCCGACCTCATCCAGCGCTACGGCTGGCGTACGACGTGCGCCATCACCGTCCTCGCCGGTCTCACCCAAGTCGGCCTGGGCTTCCTGCGCGTGGCACGCACCGCGCTCGCCGTCAGCCCCGCCATCGTGCACGGCATGCTCGCAGGTATCGGCGTCACCATCGCCGTGGCCCAGCTGCACATCGTCCTCGGCGGCGCCCCCCACAGCTCTGTCGTCGACAACGTGCGCGAACTGCCCGCCCAGCTGGCCGACCTGCATCCGACTGCTCTGTCCATGAGCGTCCTGACCCTGGCCGTCCTGCTCGCCTGGCCGCGGATCCCCGGGCAGATGGGGCGAGTCGTACGGCTGGTCCCGGCGGCGCTCGCCGCGGTGGCGGCGGCCACCGCTGTGGCCGCACTCGGCGGGCTGCGACTGCCCCGGGTCGACCTGCCGTCGTGGAGCAGTCACGCCCTGGCCGGGCTGCCGGAAGGACCGGTGCTCGGGCTCGTCGCCGCCGTATTGACGATCACGCTGGTCGGCGGCGTCGAGTCGCTGCTGTCCGCGGTGGCCGTGGACAGGCTGGCCGCCTCCCGCCCCGGGGGACCGCCCGTGCCACGCGCCGACCTCGACCGGGAGCTGCGCGGCCAGGGCGCCGCCAACATGGTCTCGGGCGCCCTCGGCGGACTACCCGTCACCGGGGTCGCGGTGCGCAGCGCGGCGAATGTGCGAGCCGGTGCCGTCAGCCGGAACTCCACGATGCTGCACGGCGTTCTCGTAGTAGTCGCCGCGCTGCTGATGGTCCCGATCCTGGAGCTCATCCCGCTCGCCTCGCTCGCCGCCCTGGTGATGGCCGTCGGCATCCAGATGGTGTCCCTGCACCACATCCGCACGGTGACCCGCCACCGAGAGGTGCTGGTGTACGCCGTCACCACCCTCGCCGTGGTGCTCCTCGGCGTCCTGGAGGGTGTGGCGCTGGGGATCGCCGTGGCCGTCGGTGTCGCCCTGCACCGCCTCACCCGCACACGTATCACGCACTACGAGACGGAAGGAGTCCATCACGTACACGTACGAGGGCAGCTGACGTTCCTCGCGGTGCCAAGGCTCAGCCGGGCCCTGCACCTCGTGCCCCACGGGGCGGACGTGGTCGTCGAATTGGACGGCTCGTTCATGGACCACGCGGCGTACGAGACCCTGCACGACTGGCAGAAGACGCACACCGTACGAGGCGGTTCCGTCGAACTGACGGGCCGCCGTGCCGGGGTCCAGATCGCCGAGCCCACCGGCGCCTCCGGCCGCCACGGAGGTTCCTGGACCCCCGAGCCGGCCGACTCGGGCGGCTGCCGATGCCGGCCCTGGACGCCCTGGCGCAACCACCAGTGCGAGCAGGACCGCCCGCCGTCCGCGCAGCCGGCCGGTGAGCAGCCGGGCGGAACGGACGGCCCCGAGACCGTCGGGGACGGTTCGGGCACGTGCGGTGAGGGCGTCCACGTCAGCGTCATGCGCGACCGGGAGGGGCTGCCCGGGCCGGGTGACGCCGGCGGTCAAGAGCCGAGCAGTCATCAACTGGTGCGCGGGATCAGCGCGTTCCAGCGCAACACCGCTCCTCTGGTGCGGGGCGAGCTGGCCCGACTGGCCCGGGAGGGGCAACGGCCGTCCCAGCTCTTCCTCACCTGCGCCGACTCACGCCTGGTCACCTCGATGATCACCTCCAGTGGCCCCGGGGACCTGTTCGTGGTGCGCAATGTGGGCAACCTCGTCCCTCCCCCAGCTAACGCTGGGAGGTGCCCCCAGCCCGGCGAGGAGAGCGGGGACGACTCGGTGGCGGCGGCGATCGAGTACGCGGTGGACGTGCTGAAGGTGCGGTCCATCACGGTGTGCGGGCACTCCGGGTGCGGGGCCATGCAGGCGCTGCTCAACGCCGAGCCGGACGGCACGCGGACGCCCCTCAGGCGGTGGCTGCGGCACGGTCTGCCCAGCCTCGAGCGCATGGCCGACACCGGGCGGCCCTGGGGTCGGCTGGCCGGGCGCGCGCCCGCCGACGCGGTCGAGCAGCTCTGCCTGACCAACGTGGTGCAGCAACTGGAGCACCTGCGCGCCCACGAGTCGGTGTCCCGCGCGCTGCGCGAGGGCGCGCTGGAGCTGAACGGGATGTACTTCCACGTAGGGGAGGCGCAGGCATATCTGCTCCTCGATGCGGAGGAGGAGAAGGTGTTCGACACCGTGCGGCCGGTGGACCTGTCCGCATGACGCGTGGCCCGGGTCCGGAGGTGTGAGGGGCGTTACAGGACTGAACCGGGTCCGCGCGCGGTCCGTGGGAAGGGATGACCGGCGTCGGAAGCGGTTCGAGGCCGGCCCGGTCACCCATGGGTGCGACCCTCGACAGGTCTAAACCAATATTCAGTCGACCCTTGTCATCGGACCACCAGGTCTGATGAGCTGTGGCCTGGGACACAACGGACACCCTTCGAGAGGGAGATGTCGTGAGCAACGAGAGCCTGGCCAACCTGCTTCGTGAGGAGCGTAGGTTCGCACCCCCCGCCGACCTGGCCGCCGACGCCAACGTCACGGCGGAGGCGTATGAACGGGCCAAGGCTGACAGGCTCGGCTTCTGGGCCGAGCAGGCCCGTCGGCTGACCTGGGCCAAGGAGCCGAGCGAGACACTGGACTGGTCGAACCCGCCGTTCGCGAAGTGGTTCAAGGACGGCGAGCTGAACGTCGCGTACAACTGCGTCGACCGGCATGTCGAGGCCGGGCAGGGTGACCGCGTCGCCATCCACTTCGAGGGCGAGCCCGGAGACAGCCGCGCCATCACCTATGCCGAGCTCAAGGACGAGGTCTCCAAGGCCGCCAACGCCCTGCTGGAACTGGGAGTTCGCAAGGGCGACCGGGTCGCGGTCTATATGCCGATGATCCCCGAGACCGCGATCGCGATGCTGGCCTGCGCCAGGATCGGCGCCGCGCACTCCGTGGTCTTCGGCGGCTTCTCGGCCGACGCGCTCGCCACCCGCATCCAGGACGCCGACGCACGGGTCGTCATCACCTCCGACGGTGGCTACCGGCGGGGCAAGCCGTCCGCGCTCAAGCCGGCCGTCGACGACGCGATCGCACGTGTGGACAACGTCGAGCATGTGCTCGTGGTGCGCCGCACCGGCCAGGACATCGCCTGGAACGACGAGCGGGACGCGTGGTGGCACGAACTCGTCGAGCGGCAGTCCGCCGAGCACACCCCGGAGGCGTTCGAGGCCGAACACCCGCTGTTCATCCTCTACACATCCGGTACGACGGGGAAGCCGAAGGGCATCCTGCACACCTCCGGCGGCTACCTCACCCAGGCTGCCTACACCCACCACGCCGTCTTCGACCTCAAGCCGGCCACCGACGTCTACTGGTGCACCGCCGACGTCGGCTGGGTCACCGGGCACTCGTACATCGTGTACGGTCCGCTCGCCAACGGCGCCACGCAGGTGATGTACGAGGGCACGCCGGACACCCCGCACCAGGGCCGGTTCTGGGAGATCGTGCAGAAGTACGGGGTGACGATCCTGTACACGGCGCCGACCGCGATCCGTACGTTCATGAAGTGGGGCGACGACATCCCCGCGAAGTTCGACCTGTCCTCCCTGCGTGTCCTCGGCTCCGTCGGTGAGCCGATCAACCCCGAGGCGTGGATCTGGTACCGCAAGCACATCGGCACCGACCGTACGCCGATCGTGGACACCTGGTGGCAGACCGAGACCGGCGCGATGATGATCTCGCCGCTGCCCGGCGTGACGGAGACCAAGCCGGGTTCCGCGCAGACGCCGCTGCCCGGCATCTCGGCGACGGTCGTCGACGACGAGGCGAACGAGGTGCCGAACGGCGGCGGTGGCTACCTGGTGCTGACCGAGCCGTGGCCGTCGATGCTGCGCACGATCTGGGGCGACGACCAGCGGTTCATCGACACGTACTGGTCGCGGTTCGAGGGCAAGTACTTCGCCGGTGACGGGGCGAAGAAGGACGACGACGGCGACATCTGGCTGCTGGGCCGGGTGGACGACGTGATGCTGGTGTCCGGCCACAACATCTCCACGACCGAGGTGGAGTCGGCGCTCGTGTCGCACCCGTCCGTCGCCGAGGCGGCCGTGGTCGGCGCCGCCGACGAGACGACCGGGCAGGCGATCGTCGCCTTCGTGATCCTGCGCGGTACGGCGGCGGAGACCGAGGACCTGGTGGCCGAGCTGCGCAACCACGTGGGCGCCACCCTCGGCCCGATCGCCAAGCCGAAGCGGATCCTGCCGGTGGCGGAGCTGCCGAAGACCCGCTCCGGCAAGATCATGCGTCGGCTGCTGCGGGACGTCGCGGAGAACCGCCAGCTCGGCGATGTCACAACGCTGACCGACTCCACGGTCATGGATCTCATCCAGGCGAAGCTCCCGGCGGCATCCAGCGAGGACTGAGAACGCTCGAGGGCTGAGGGCGGCCCGACAGGGCACCCGGCGAAAGACGCCTGACAGGCGCGCCGGGTGCCCTTTTTGCGCCTAACGTGAAGTTCACCGGACCGGTCCGCCGCATCTTAGGTAAGCTAAGAAAAGCGTCAACAACGCAACAGTGATCTCAGGTGCGCCGGGAAGTCTGGTCGGCATGTGCTCCGTGCTGCCCACCGACCGGAGGTCTCGCCGTGACCGCGCCCCTCAACCCTCGCAAGGTATTCGCACGCCTGTCGCTGCCCGAGCGGACCTTCGTCGTGGACGCGCTGCGCACCGAGACCGTCGGCGGTGTGCTGCTGCTCCTCGCCGCCGTCACCTCGCTGCTCTGGGCGAACATACCCGCGCTGCACGACAGTTACGAGACCGTCAGCCACTTCCACCTGGGCCCCGCGGCCCTCGGCCTCGACCTCTCGATCGAACACTGGGCGGCCGACGGCCTCCTGGCGATCTTCTTCTTCGTCGCCGGTATCGAGCTCAAGCGTGAGCTGGTCGCCGGCGATCTGCGCGATCCCAAGGCGGCCGCCCTGCCCGTGGTCGCCGCCCTGTGCGGCATGGCCGTACCGGCGCTCGTCTACACGCTCACCAACATCCTCGGCGGCGGCTCCCTGGACGGCTGGGCCGTGCCCACCGCCACGGACATCGCCTTCGCGCTCGCCGTGCTCGCCGTCATCGGCACATCCCTGCCGAGCGCGCTGCGCGCCTTCCTGCTCACCCTCGCCGTCGTCGACGACCTCTTCGCGATCCTCATCATCGC
This sequence comes from Streptomyces sp. F001, assembly GCF_004187715.1. GTDB lineage: Bacteria > Actinomycetota > Actinomycetes > Streptomycetales > Streptomycetaceae > Streptomyces > Streptomyces flavusporus. The sequence goes on from NZ_QZWF01000004.1 coordinate 560,616, forward strand.
GGTCTTCTTCACCGAGACGATCGACTTCGCGGCACTCGGCGGCGCGGTCGTCGGCCTCGGCGTCTTCTGGCTGCTGCTGCGCAAGGGAGTACGCGGCTGGTACGTGTACGTCCCGCTCGCCCTGGTGATCTGGGCGCTGATGTACAACAGCGGCGTCCACGCCACCATCGCCGGCGTCGCCATGGGCCTGATGCTGCGCTGCACCACCCACAAGGGTGAGGACCACTCCCCCGGCGAGCACATCGAGCACCTGGTGCGCCCCCTGTCCGCGGGCCTGGCCGTACCGCTGTTCGCCCTGTTCAGCGCAGGCGTCTCGATCTCCGGCGACTCCATGAAGGACGTGTTCACCAAGCCGGAGACCCTGGGGGTCGTCCTCGGTCTGGTCGTCGGCAAGACGATCGGCATCTTCGGCGGTACCTGGCTCACCGCCCGCTTCACCCGGGCCACGCTCAGCGACGACCTCCAATGGGCCGACGTCTTCGCCGTCGCGTCGCTCGCCGGCATCGGTTTCACCGTCTCGCTGCTCATCGGTGAACTGGCCTTCGAGGGTGACACGGTCCTGACGGACGAGGTGAAGGCGGCCGTACTGACGGGCTCCCTCATAGCGGCCCTGGTCGCCGGCACGCTGCTGAAGGTGCGCAACGTCAAGTACCGCCGGCTGTGCGAGGCCGAGGAGCGCGACGACGACCTCGACGGCATCCCGGACATCTACGAGGAGCACGACCCGGCGTACCACCTGCGGATGGCGGAGATCTACGACCGCAAGGCCGCGGAGCACCGCAGGCTCGCCGCGGTCAGGGAGGCGGAGCGACGCGAGCTTGCCGAAGTCGCGGGCGGGGCAGGCGAGGAGAACGACGGTCCGGCATGATCTGACGGGACGGTACAAAAGTCGGGACCGTACGCAATCAGGCATGGACGGACCCGTACGCAGAAGAGGGAGACCGCGATGAGCGCACCCGACGGCAGCCCGGTCGGCGCCGAACGCAGCATCGGCCAGTTGTTCGCCTCGGCGACGACCGAGATGTCGGCGCTGGTGCACGACGAGATCGCACTGGCGAAGGCGCAGATCAGGCAGGACGTCAAGCGCGGAGCGACGTCCGGGGGCGCGTTCGTCGCGGCCGCCGGACTCCTCGTCTTCTCCCTGCCGATGCTGAACTTCGCCCTGGCCTACGGCATCCGGACCTGGAGCGACTGGAACCTCGCGGTCTGCTTCCTGCTGTCCTTCGCGGCGAACGTCCTCATCGCTCTCGTCCTCGCCCTGATCGGCCTCGTGTTCGCGAAGAAGGCCAAGAAGGGCCGCGGCCCGCAGAAGGTCGCCGCGTCGGTGAAGGAGAGCGCGGGCGTCCTGCAGAAGGCCAAGCCGCATCCGCGACCGGATCGCCCGGAACTTCCCGAGCTGCCCCGGGACCGCGTGCCCGAGGCCATCGAGGCTGTGGCACGCTCGTCGTCATGACGGAACCCGACACCCCTTCGGCGCAACCCGCCTCGGTCGTACGACCCGAAGGTCCCTGGCTGCACCGGGACGTCGCGGCGAACGGCGCGCGGTTCCACATCGCGGAGCTGGGCGACGGACCGCTGGTACTGCTGCTGCACGGCTTCCCGCAGTTCTGGTGGACCTGGCGGCACCAGCTGGTGGCGCTCGCCGACGCCGGGTTCCGGGCCGTCGCCATGGACCTGAGGGGCGTCGGCGGCAGCGACCGCACGCCACGGGGTTACGACCCGGCCAACCTCGCCCTCGACATCACGGGCGTCGTACGGTCCCTGGGCGAACCGGACGCCGCGCTCGTCGGCCATGACCTGGGCGGTTATCTGGCGTGGACGGCGGCCGTGATGCGTCCGAAGCTCGTCCGGCGCCTCGCGGTCGCGTCGATGCCGCATCCGCGGCGCTGGCGCTCGGCGATGCTCTCCGACGTCAAGCAGACGGCCTCGAGTTCCCACATCTGGGGGTTCCAGCGGCCGTGGATCCCGGAGCGGCAGCTCCTCGCGGACGACGGGGCGCTGGTGGGCCGGCTGATCCGGGACTGGTCCGGCCCGCGGCTGCCGGAGGACGGGGCCGTGGAGACGTACCGGAGGGCGATCTGCATCCCTTCGACGGCGCACTGCGCCATCGAGCCGTACCGCTGGATGGTGCGATCCCTCGCCCGGCCCGACGGCATCCAGTTCAACCGGCGCATGAAGCGGCCCGTGCGCGTGCCGACGCTGCATCTGCACGGCTCCCTCGACCCGGTGATGAGGACCAGGAGCGCGGCCGGTTCCGGAGAGTACGTCGAAGCGCCGTACCGCTGGCGGCTGTTCGACGGTCTCGGCCATTTCCCGCACGAGGAGGATCCGGTGGCGTTCTCCTCCGAGCTCGTCAACTGGCTGCAGGATCCCGAGCCCGACCGATGAAGCACGCCGGGGCCGCGGCCCCGGCCGGCTGAAAGACCCGAACCCGATCGGCGACCGAGCCGATGCGCCCGGTATGCGGTTCTGAACGCCTGTACTACGAACTGCCAAATGCCTGGCGCATAGGCCAATTGGACGCCTCGGCGGCGGTTATCGACCTTGGGCCAGGGGCAGACGTCGGGGTATGGGCTGGACGCACGACTACAGTGACGCAGCACGCACTCGCCGCTCGGGCAATGGCCTGAGCTCCCACCAGCGGGGCACCCCGCAACTGGCGGGCACGGAACTCAGGGTGGGCATCCCACACATTCTGCGCCGGCGTGCGCGCTGGGTCTCGATGCGCCTGCGTCACCCGCGCGGCTGATCCCTCGAACGGCCCTCACAGGGCGCAGCTGTCGCTGCCCACCTGCTGATTGGCCGTACGCCCCTTGGTGATGTCCTCGCGGATCTCGTCCACGGTCAGCGCGTACCCCGTCTCGGCGTCGTCGAGGGACTTCGCGAAGACCACGCCGTAGACCTTGCCTTCGGGTGTGAGCAGCGGGCCGCCGGAGTTGCCCTGGCGGACGATCGCGTACAGCGAGTAGACATCACGGCGGACCGTGCCCCGGTGGTAGATGTCCGGTCCGTTGGCCGTTATGCGCCCGCGTACGCGCGCGGAGCGCACGTCGTACGCGCCGTTCTCCGGGAAGCCCGCGACGATCGCGCTGTCGCCGCTGGCCGCGTCCTCGGAGGTGAACTCGAGGGCGGGCGCGTCCAGGTCGGGTACGTCGAGTACGGCGATGTCACGCTCCCAGTCGTACAGGACGACCGTCGCGTCGTACCGCCTGCCCTCGCCGCCTATCTGGACGGTGGGCTCGTCGACGCCCCCGACGACATGCGCGTTGGTCATGACCCGGCGCTCGTCGAAGACGAAGCCGGTGCCCTCCAGGACCTTGCCGCAGCTCTGGGCGGTGCCCATCACCTTGACGATGGAGCGCTGGGCGCGGGCGGCGACGGCACTGTTCGCGAGGGCGGGGTCCGGGGGCTGGACATCGGTGATCGGCTCGTTCGAGAACGGGCTGAAGACCTGCGGGAAGCCGTTCTGCGCAAGGACCGAGGAGAAGTCCGCGAACCAGGTGTCGGCCTGTGCGGGCAGGGCCCGGGACACCCCGAGCAGCACCTTGGAGTTGCGCACCTCCTTGCCGAGGGTCGGCAGCGTGGTACCGGCCAGCGCCGAGCCGATCAGCCACGCCACCAGCAGCATGGCGACGACGTTGACGAGGGCGCCGCCGGTCGCGTCCAGGGCGCGGGCCGGGGACCAGGTGATGTACCGGCGCAGCTTGTTGCCGAGGTGAGTGGTCAGGGCCTGGCCGACCGAGGCACAGACGATCACGACGACGACGGCGACCACGGCGGCGGTCGTGTTCACCTCGGAGTTGTCGGTGAGCGCGTCCCAGATGACGGGCAGGGCGTAGACGGCGACGAGGCCGCCGCCCAGGAAGCCGATCACCGACAGGATGCCGACGACGAAGCCCTGGCGGTAGCCCACGATCGCGAACCACACGGCGGCGACCAGCAACAGGATGTCCAGCACGTTCACCGCTTCAAGCCTCGCCTCATCACTTCGCGATCACTCCTGGTCGGCCGGGGGCCCGGCAACAGCACGAGGGCCACCCTGTCATGACCGCCAGTCCAGCGGGACCTGCTTGTCGCGGTCCCACGGCCTCTCCCAGCCCGCGAAGTGCAGCAGGCGGTCGATGATTCCGGCTGTGAAGCCCCACACCAGGGCCGATTCGACCAGAAATGCCGGGCCCCGGTGACCGCTGGGGTGAACGGTGGTCGCGCGGTGGGCGGGGTCCGTGAGATCCGCCACGGGAACCGTGAAGACCCGGGCGGTCTCGTTCGGGTCCACGACGCCGACCGGGCTCGGCTCGCGCCACCAGCCGAGTACCGGCGTGACGACGAATCCGCTGACCGGGATGTAGAGCTTGGGCAGCACACCGAACAGCTGCACACCGGACGGGTCGAGGCCGGTCTCCTCCTCGGCCTCGCGCAGAGCGGCCCACAGCGGCCCGTCCGCCGTGGGGTCGCCGTCCTCGGGGTCGAGAGCACCGCCGGGGAAGGAGGGCTGGCCGGCATGCGAGCGCAGTGAGCTCGCCCGCTCCATCAGCAGCAGCTCGGGGCCGCGCTCGCCCTCGCCGAACAGGATGAGTACGGCTGACTGGCGGCCGGCGCCGTCCGCCGGAGGCAGGAAGCGGCTCAACTGCAACGGCTCGACCGTCTCCACGGCGTGCACCACCGGGTCCAGCCAGGCGGGCAGACCCTCCTTGCTGAGCGTCACCGAACCGCCCTGAGTATGACCCGCACGTGTCATCGCCACCCCCGTCGTCCGCTTACGTCCAACGCCGGACGGCACCGAGATCGTTCCGGCCGCTCCGAGGTCTGTGCAGTGTGCGCCGCTTCTCCCGTCATCCGGCCCCCAGCGGCGGGGCCGGCTTGCCGCCCGCGTCCAGATAGGCCTGCGGGGGCTTCAGCCGCTGGCCGGGGTAGCCGCCCTTCTCGTACTTGAGCAGCTTCTTCGCCTTCTCCGGGTCCGTCTCGCCCTCGCCGTACGCGGGGCAGAGCGGGGCGATGGGGCAGGCGCCGCAGGCGGGCTTGCGGGAGTGGCAGATACGACGGCCGTGGAAGATCACATGGTGCGAGAGCATCGTCCACTCGCTCTTGGGGAAGAGCGCGCCGACGGCGGCCTCGATCTTGTCCGGGTCGCTCTCCTCGGTCCACTGCCAGCGCCGCACCAGCCGCTGGAAGTGCGTGTCCACGGTGATGCCGGGACGGCCGAAGGCGTTGCCGAGCACCACGAACGCGGTCTTGCGGCCGACGCCGGGCAGCTTCACGAGGTCCTCGAGCCGTCCGGGGACCTCACCGCCGAACTCCTCCACCAAGGCCTTCGACAGCCCCATCACCGACCTGGTCTTGGCCCGGAAGAATCCGCACGGCCGCAGGATCTCCTCGACCTCCTCCGGGTTGGCGGCGGCCAGGTCCTCGGGGCCCGGGTATTTGGCGAACAGGGCCGGGGTCGTCTGGTTGACGCGCAGGTCCGTGGTCTGGGCGGACAGGACTGTGGCGACCAGGAGCTGGAAGGGGTTCTCGAAATCGAGCTCCGGGTGCGCGTACGGGTAGACCTCGGCGAGTTCGCGATTGATGCGGCGGGCGCGGCGGACCAGGGCCGTACGGGACTCGTTGCTGGGCGGCTTCGGGGCGACGGTCTTCGTGGGCGGGGCCTTTTTGACGGCGGCAGAGGCCTTCTCGGGGGCGGCGACGACCTTCTTCCGCCCGAGGGTCGCCTTCCGGGTCACGGCGGTGGCCGTCCCGGCGGCCGCGGACTTCTTCGCGGGGGCCTTCTTCGCCGCCGGCTTCTTCGTCGGCGTCTTCTTCGCCGTGGCCTTCTTGGCCGGCGTCTTCTTCGCGGTCGCTTTCTTCTCGGTCGCGCTTTTTACCGACGCCCCTTTTGTCGCTTTTGCCGCTTTCTTTCCGCCATCGGGCTCCTGTTCGCCCACGGCAGAATCCCGACGTACAACCACCCGTGCAGCCCCCTAGGCCTGTGCTCTCACCGGCTATTTGGACACCCGGCCAGCCTAAGGCCCTGCACCGACATCCGCCCTGGACCCCGAAGATCGGCGCCCAATTGGACCCCTGCCGCTTACCTGGGGACAGCCGTGCGGCATCCTTGTGACAGATCACACTGTTTGGTCCGTCCGGCAAAATGGGCACCAGGGTCCCCTGGTACACACGGGGGAGCAAGATTCCCCTGAGCAGGTCGACAAGGAGAAAACTCGTGGACGACGTTCTGCGGCGCAATCCGCTCTTCGCGGCGCTCGACGACGAGCAGGCCGCGGAGCTGCGCGCCTCCATGAGTGAGGTGACCCTCGCGCGGGGTGACTCCCTGTTCCACGAGGGCGACCCGGGCGACCGGCTCTACGTGGTCACCGAGGGCAAGGTCAAGCTTCACCGCACGTCCCCCGACGGCCGCGAGAACATGCTGGCCGTCGTCGGACCGAGCGAGCTCATCGGCGAGCTGTCGCTCTTCGACCCGGGCCCGCGTACCGCGACTGCCACCGCGCTCACCGAGGTCAAGATGCTCGGCCTCGGCCACGGCGACCTCCAGCCCTGGCTGAACGCCCGCCCCGAGGTCGCCTCCGCGCTGCTGCGCGCCGTCGCCCGTCGGCTGCGCAAGACCAACGACGCGATGTCCGACCTCGTCTTCTCGGACGTCCCGGGCCGTGTGGCCCGCGCCCTGCTGGACCTCTCCCGCCGGTTCGGCGTGCAGTCCGAGGAGGGCATCCACGTCGTCCACGACCTGACGCAGGAGGAGCTGGCCCAGCTGGTCGGCGCGTCCCGCGAGACGGTCAACAAGGCGCTGGCGGACTTCGCTCAGCGCGGGTGGCTCCGCCTGGAGGCGCGTGCGGTGATCCTGCTGGACGTGGAGAGGCTGGCGAAGCGCTCGCGCTGAGCGTTGGCAGGCCTCGTTGTGGTCGTCGCCCTGGGGGCAGCCGCCCCCAGGCCCCACTTCGGCCTGAACGGCCTCGTCCTCCAACGCCGGACGGGCTGTTTGACGCCGGCGCGATGAAAATCCACCGCACGTACGGGCCGGCCACGGCACAGTGACCCCATGGCCGGAACCGTTCCCCCCAAAGGCCTCGACTCCCAGGGCTACCTCACCCGCGAGGGCTCCCTCGAGCGCGTCCAGTCCCCCTTCCGTCCCGTCGTCGCCGCCGCCCGGGACCGGCTGCCGGACGTCTTCGGGACGCGGCTGCACAGCGCGTACCTCTACGGGTCGATCCCGCGCGGCACCGCGCGCGTGGGGCGCAGCGACCTGGATCTGCTGGTCGCCCTGTGCGAGGAGCCCGGTGACGCGGACCGCGCCGCCACTCGTGCCCTGGGCGAGGCCCTCGACGAGGAGTTCCCCGAGATCGACGGCGTCGGGACGCTGCTGTACAGCCGTACGCGGCTGCTGAGCGAGCTGGAGACGCACGACCTGGGGTGGTTCGTCGCCTGTCTGTGCACGCCGCTGCTCGGGGAGGATCTCGCCGAGTACCTGCCGCGCTACCGGCCCGATGGCCTCCTGGCCCGCGAGACCAACGGCGATCTCGCCCTTCTCCTGCCCCGCTGGCGCGAGCGGATCGCCGCCGCCGACGACACCGACGAGGCCCGCAGGCCGCTCGTGCGCTTCATGTCCCGGCATCTCGTCCGCACCGGCTTCACGCTCGTCATGCCCCGCTGGGGCGGCTGGACCAGCGATCTGACGGAGATGGCCGAGATCTTCGGCGCGTACCACCCCACGCGCGCGGAGCAGATGAAGACCGCGGCCGTCGCCGGGTACGAGCCGACGGGAGACCCTGCCCTTCTCAGGTCGTACGTCGACGACCTCGGGCCGTGGCTCGCTGGGGAGTACGCGCGCGTGCACGGCGTCAAGGCGCCCCGCCCCGACTGAGCCACCGGGCCGGCCGAGCTAGATGAGCCCGTGCTCCTCGAGGTAGTCCAGCTGCGCCCGTACCGACAGCTCCGCGGCCGGCCACAGGGAGCGGTCCACGTCCGCGTACACGTGGGCGACGATCTCGGCCGGCGTCCGGTAGCCGTCCTCGACGGCCGTCTCCACCTGGGCGAGCCGGTGGGCACGATGGGCGAGGTAGTACTCCACGGCGCCCTGAGCGTCGTCCAGGACCGGTCCGTGGCCCGGGAGCACCGTGTGGACGCCGTCGTCGACCGTGAGGGACCTCAGGCGCCGCAGGGAGTCCAGATAGTCGCCCAGGCGGCCGTCGGGGTGCGCCACGACCGTCGTACCGCGCCCCAGGATGGTGTCGCCGGTCAGGACGGCCCGGTCGGCCGGGAGGTGGAAGGAGAGGGAGTCCGCGGTGTGGCCCGGCGTCGGCACCACCCTGAGCTCCAGGCCACCGACCGTGACCACGTTCCCGGCGGCCAGACCCTCGTCGCCCAGCCGCAGCGCCGGGTCCAGCGCCCGCACCTTGGTGCCGGTCAGCTCGGCGAAGCGGGCGGCGCCCGCCGCGTGGTCCGGGTGACCGTGGGTCAGGAGGGTCAGGGCGATGCGCCGGCCGGCCTGTTCGGCGGTGTCGACGACAGTGCGCAGGTGGCCCTCGTCCAAGGGGCCCGGGTCGATCACGACGGCCACCGAGGAGTCGGGTTCCGCCAGGATCCAGGTGTTGGTGCCGTCCAGGGTCATTGCGGACGCGTTGGGCGCGAGGACGTTGACCGCCCGCGGGGTGGCGGGGCCGGAGAGGACCCCGCCACGAGGCTGGCCGGGAAGGGCGCTTGCGTCCGTCATGCGGGGGCTCCACCGGTCGGGATGTGCTTGGTGAACTCGTCGTGTCCCGGCCAGGCGAGCACGATCTCGTCGCCCTCCAGACGGGCCTGCGCCAGGACGGGCGTCAGGTCGCGGTCCGGGGCCGAGGCGAGCGCCTCGGCGGCCGTGCCGTACGCCGTCAGCTGCCGCAGGGTCGCGATCGTGGGCGGCATCATCAGCAGCTCGCCCTTGTCGTACGACGCGGCCGCCTGCGCGGGCCGGATCCACACCGTGCGGTCCGCCTCCGTGGAGGCGTTGCGGGTGCGCTGGCCCTCGGGGAGGGCGGCGACGAAGAACCAGGTGTCGTAGCGGCGGGCCTCGAACTCCGGGGTGATCCAGCGGGTCCACGCGCCGAGCAGGTCGGAGCGCAGGACCAGGCCCCGGCGGTCCAGGAACTCCGCGAAGGAGAGGTCACGGGCGACGAGGGCGGCGCGGTCCGCCTCCCAGTCCGGGCCCGTGGTGTCGCCGACGACCGAGTCGGGGGTCGGTCCGGCCAGGAGGACGCCGGCCTCCTCGTACGTCTCCCGTACGGCCGCGCAGACGATCGCCTGGGCGGCCGTCTCGTCGACGCCCAGCCGTGTCGCCCACCACGCGCGCGTGGGGCCCGCCCAGCCGACGTGGTGCTCGTCGTCGCGCGGGTCGACACCGCCGCCCGGGTACGCGTACGCGCCCGCGGCGAAGGCCATGGACGCGCGTCGGCGCAGCATGTGGACAGCGGGGCCGGTGCCGGTGTCCTTCAGGAGCATGACCGTGGCCGCGCGCTTCGGGGTCACCGGCGTGAGCGTGCCCGCCGCAAGCGCGCGGATACGGTCCGGCCACTCCGCGGGGTACCACTGACCGTTCGCCATGGGCGCGAGGCTATCCCGTGGTGAGCGGATGTTCGAGAGGCAGTGATCGCCCCGGCTGCCAGGGCGTGCCAGGCCCCGCGATTCCGGCATGATCCGCCGGACACGCCCTAAGGCTGGGTGAGCTCCACCTGGATCTCGACCTCCACGGGCGCGTCCAGCGGCAGCACCGCCACGCCGACCGCGCTGCGTGCATGCACGCCCTTGTCGCCGAGGACCTCGCCGAGCAGCTCGCTCGCGCCGTTGAGGACGGCCGGCTGCCCCGTGAAGTCCGACGCCGAGGCCACGAAGCCGACGACCTTCACGACGCGCGCGATACGGTCCAGGTCGCCCGCGACGGACTTGACGGCCGCGAGCGCGTTCAGGGCGCAGGTACGGGCGAGTTCCCTGGCCTCCTCGGGGGTGACCTCCGCGCCGACCTTGCCGGTGACCGGAAGCTTGCCGTCCACCATCGGCAGCTGGCCGGCGGTGTAGACGTACGGCCCGGTCTGCACGGCCGGCTGGTAGGCGGCCAGCGGCGGGACGACCGCCGGCAGCGCAAGGCCCAGCTCGGCGAGCTTCGCCTCGACCGCGCTCACGCCTGCTTCTCCCGCTTGAGGTAGGCCACGAGCTGCTCGGGGTTGTTCGGCCCGGGCACCACCTGGACGAGCTCCCAGCCGTCCTCGCCCCAGGTGTCCAGAATCTGCTTCGTTGCGTGGACGAGCAGCGGCACGGTTGCATATTCCCACTTGGTCATGGGCCGACTGTATCCGCTGTGGTCGGCGGGGTACGCGGACGCCGGGGGCCGCCGTTGTCCACAGGCCCCGGATTGGTTCCGGCGCGGACTGGTTACGCTCGAAGACGTGAGCAGGCTCCAGGTCGTCAGCGGCAAGGGCGGGACCGGCAAGACAACGGTCGCCGCAGCCCTCGCGCTGGCTCTGGCCACGGAAGGGAAGCGGACGCTTCTCGTCGAGGTCGAGGGTCGGCAGGGCATCGCACAGCTCTTCGAAACGGAGGCGCTGCCCTATGAGGAGCGGAAGATCGCCGTAGCTCCGGGCGGCGGGGAGGTGCACGCCCTCGCCATCGATCCCGAACTGGCCCTTCTGGACTACCTCCAGATGTTCTACAAGATGGGCAGTGCCGGACGGGCTCTGAAGAAGCTCGGCGCCATCGACTTCGCCACCACCATCGCGCCTGGTCTGCGTGACGTACTCCTGACCGGCAAGGCGTGCGAGGCGGTCCGGCGCAAGGACAGGTCGGGGCGGTTCGTGTACGACTACGTCGTCATGGACGCACCGCCCACCGGTCGCATCACCCGCTTCCTCAACGTCAACGACGAGGTCGCCGGGCTCGCCAAGGTCGGGCCGATACACAATCAGGCGCAGGCCGTGATGCGGGTGCTGAAGTCGCCGGAGACGGCGGTTCATCTGGTGTCGCTCCTGGAGGAGATGCCCGTCCAGGAGACGGCGGACGGGATCGCCGAGTTGCGGGCCGCTCGGCTGCCGGTGGGGCGGGTCATCGTGAACATGGTGCGGCCCGGGGTGCTCGACGCGGCCGACCTCGAGTTCGTACGGACCGTTCCGCGGACCGACATCGCGCGGTCGCTGTCGGCCGCCGGACTCGGCGGGGCGCGCCGGGGGCAGAACGCCGAGAAGCTCGTGAACCCGCTGCTGGCGCAGGCCGAGGAGTATGCCGAGCGGTACCTGCTGGAGCACGAACAGCGCTCCGCCCTGGGTGAGCTGGGCCTGCCGCTGCACGAACTGCCGCTGCTCGCCGAGGGCATGGACCTGGCGGGCCTGTACGAACTGGCCAACGAACTGCGGAAGCAGGGGATCGCATGAGTCCGGACCCGGCCCACGCCCCGGAAGGCGCCCGCCATCTCTCCCCCGCGCGCGTGCTCGACCTCGATCCGCTCCTCGACGACCCGCAGACCCGCATCATCGTGTGCTGCGGCTCGGGCGGGGTCGGCAAGACCACCACGGCGGCGGCGCTGGGCCTCAGGGCCGCCGAGCGCGGCCGGAAGGTCGTCGTCCTCACCATCGACCCGGCGCGCCGGCTGGCGCAGTCCATGGGCATCGACTCCCTCGACAACACCCCGCGCCGGGTGAAGGGCATCGACGGCGAAGGTGAACTGCACGCCATGATGCTCGACATGAAGCGCACCTTCGACGAGATCGTCGAGGCGCATGCGGACCCCGGCCGGGCGGCCGCAATTCTGTCGAACCCCTTCTACCAGTCGCTCTCGGCGGGCTTCGCGGGCACGCAGGAGTACATGGCGATGGAGAAGCTGGGCCAGCTGCGGGCCCGGCACGAGTGGGACCTGATCGTCGTCGACACGCCGCCGTCCCGTTCGGCGCTGGACTTCCTGGACGCGCCCAAGCGGCTGGGTTCCTTCCTGGACGGCAAGCTGATCCGCGTGCTGCTGGCCCCGGCGAAGGTCGGCGGCCGGGCGGGAATGAAGTTCCTGAACGTCGGTATGTCGATGATGACCGGCGCGCTGGGGAAGCTGCTGGGCGGTCAGCTTCTGAAGGACGTACAGACGTTCGTGGCGGCGATGGACTCCATGTTCGGCGGCTTCCGTACGCGCGCGGACGCGACGTACAAGCTGCTCCAGGCACCCGGCACCGCGTTTCTCGTGGTGGCGGCCCCGGAGCGGGACGCGCTGCGGGAGGCCGCGTACTTCGTGGAGCGGCTGGCCGCCGAGGACATGCCGCTGGCCGGTCTGGTACTCAACCGGGTCCACGGCAGCGGCGCCTTCCGGCTGTCCGCCGAACGGGCACTCGCCGCCGCGGAAAATCTTGAGGAGCCCCGCATTGTGGATCAGGGGGGAGGGAAAGCTGGTCTTCGTAACTCTCCCGACACGTACGACAGTTCAGAATCTCCCGCTTCCGACCCACCGGCTGCTCCGGACGAAGGTTCCCCCACCGTCACGGACGACGGCTCCCCCGCCGACCCGGACTCGGAGCGATCCGTCGACCAGCTCACCGCGGGTCTGCTGAGGCTGCACGCGGAACGTATGCAGCTGCTCGCCCGCGAGCAGCGCACGCGTGACCGCTTCACGGCGCTCCACCCCGAGGTGGCGGTGGCCGAAGTGGCCGCGCTGCCCGGCGATGTGCATGACCTCGCGGGACTGCGGGACATCGGTGACCGGCTCGCGGCCAACCGGCCGGAGCTGCCTGACGGCGAGGTCCGCGTGTCTGACGGCGGCGCATGAGTGCCTGACGGCGACACATGAGGGGTACAGCCCCGACCTATAAGGGCCCATAAGGACCCATAAGGGGGTACAGCCCCCAACCGCCGGAGGGAAACTCCCCTGAGGGGACGCCGAGGGGACGCCCCTCAGCTCACTGCCGCGTAGTTCTCGTACACCTCGTCGTCGTCGAGGGGTACGAGGCCGGCCCCGCGCTCGTACTCAGTACGCGCGGTCTCGAGGAGCCGACGCCATGAAGTGACAGTGGGCCGCCTGCGCAGCAGTGCGCGGCGCTCCCGTTCCGTCATGCCTCCCCACACGCCGAACTCGACGCGGTTGTCGAGCGCATCGGCCAGACATTCAGTGCGTACCGGACATCCGGTGCACACCGCCTTGGCCCTGTTCTGCGCTGCTCCCTGAACGAACAGTTCATCCGGATCGGTAGTGCGGCAGGCCGCCTGCGCACTCCAGTCGGTTACCCAGCCCATACCGGCGCCGTCCTCTCCCGAATCGAGGCTCCCCCACGGCGGCAGCGGCATATTCACCGCCGCCAGTTGAGGACGTTACGGAAGGTGGGCACAGCGCAACACCCCCAGCGGGCCCAATCTTGAATGGCCCGAACGGACTATGGGTAAGCGGCAGATCACCCGGGGGAGTGAGCCCGCGACATGCGCGACAATCCCGGCATTCCGGGACGGTTCAGCTGAGTCACAACGGACGCCAGGTGACACACAAGGCGGATTCGGACACGCACCCAACACACCTCGGCAAAAAAGACCGAGAGGAACCGGAACGATTCGGGGTCGCCGGACGTATTGATACGTGGCCCTACTGCTGTGACAGTTGAGAGCAGCTTAGGCCAAGGCATATACGCGTGTCCGGCGAATGAGAACGTAGGCTGCCCTCATGCCAAAGAAGCGCTCGGGCGGTGGTCTGTCGCCAACACAGCAGGCCGCCAAGTTCCTCGGTGTCAGTGTGCTCGCGGGAGCCGTCATGGCCGGCATCGCGCTGCCCGCCGTCGGCGCGCTGGGCCTTGCGGCAAAGGGCTCGGTGGAGAGCTTCGACGAGCTCCCGGCGAACATGAAGACCCCGCCGCTCAGCCAGCGCACCACGATCCTCGACGCCAAGGGCGACCACATCGCCACGGTGTACTCACGCGACCGCACGGTGGTCGACCTCAAGGACATCTCGCCGTACATGCAGAAGGCGATCGTCGCCATCGAGGACGCCCGCTTCTACCAGCACGGCGCGGTCGACCTGAAGGGCGTCCTGCGCGCCCTCAACCGCAACGCGCAGAGCGGCGGCGTGGCCGAGGGCGCATCCACGCTCACCCAGCAGTATGTGAAGAACGTCTTCGTGGAGGAGGCCGGCGACGACCCGACGAAGGTCGCGCAGGCCACCCAGCAGACCCTCGGCCGCAAGATCCGCGAACTGAAGTACGCGATCCAGGTCGAGGAGGAGCTGGGCAAGAAGAAGATCCTCGAGAACTACCTGAACATCACCTTCTTCGGCCAGCAGGCCTACGGCGTCGAGGCCGCCGCCCAGCGCTACTTCTCCAAGTCGGCCAAGGACCTCAGCCTCCAGGAGTCGGCGCTCCTCGCCGGCATCGTCCAGTCGCCCAGCCGGTACGACCCGGTGAACGACGAGGCGGAGGCCACCAAGCGGCGCAACGTCGTGCTGCAGCGGATGGCCGATATCGGCAACATCTCCCAGGCGGAGGCCGACGAGGCCAAGGGGCAGCCGCTGGAGTTGAAGATCAGCCGACCGCAGAACGGCTGCATCACCGCGGTGAAGGGCGCCAGTTTCTTCTGCAAGTACGTCGAGAAGGTCTTCAAGAGCGATCCGGTCTTCGGCAAGTCCAAGGAGGAGCGGGCGAAGATCTGGAACCAGGGCGGCCTGACGATCCGCACGACTCTCGATCCGCAGGCGCAGGAGTCGGTCCAGGCCTCCCTCAAGGACCACGTGAACAAGGACGACCAGGTCGCCGCGGCCACCACCCTGGTCGAACCCGGCACCGGCAGGATCCTCGGCATGGGCCAGTCGAAGCCGTTCGGCTACGGCAAGAACGAGACCGAGTACAACTACTCGGTCGACGCCTCCATGGGCGGCTCGAACTACGGCTTCCCGACCGGTTCGACGTTCAAGCCGTTCGTCGCGGCGGCCGCGCTGGAGGAGGGGCGGCCGGTGACGCAGGAGTACCCGGCGCCGTACGAGATGCCCTATCCCGAGCCTGTGCAGACGTGCAGTGGCAAGCCCTGGATGAACCAGAGCGGCGAGACCGTCCCCAACGAGAACAAGTCAGAGGTCGGCCCGTACCGGCTGGAGGAGGCGATGGCCCTGTCGGTCAACACCTACTTCGTGCAGATGGTCGCCGACATCGGCCTGTGCCCGTTGATGAAGATGACCGACAACCTGCACGTCGTCCAGGGCAACGGCGAGAGGCTCCCCGAGGTCCCGGCCATCTCCCTCGGCTCCAAGGGCATCTCCCCGCTGACGATGGCAACCGCGTACGCCGCCTTCGCCTCGCGCGGTATGTACTGCACGCCGATCGCCATCGAGTCGATCACCCAGAAGATCGGCCAGGAGCAGAAGTCGCTGGAGGTGCCGAAGTCGACCTGCTCGCGGGCCATGTCCGAGAAGACGGCCGACACCGTCAACACCCTGCTGCAGGGTGTGGTCGACTCCGGTACCGGCCAGGAGGCCGGCCTCACCGACCGGGACAATGCCGGCAAGACGGGTACGACGGACGAGCGCAAGAACGCCTGGTTCGTCGGCTACACCCCGAACCTGTCCGGGGCGGTCTGGGTCGGCAGCGCCACCCAGCAGGTCCAGATGGAGGGCATCACCATCGGCGGCGTCTGGCACGACAAGGTCTACGGCGGCCAGGTGCCGGGCCCCATCTGGCGGGACGCCATGTCCGGCGCCCTTGTCGGCAAGGAAGCCGGGTCCTTCAACCTCGTCGACATCCCCGAGGACGACGACGAGGACGAGGACCGCGGCGACCGGGGCGACGAGGACAACGACAACGGCAACGGTGACAACGGGAACGGCGGCCTCATCGGTGGCCTGATCGGCGGCGGCAACGGCAACGGTGGCAACGGCGGAGGCGGGGGCTCCGAGCCGGAGCCGACGTTCTCCATCCCGGAGGGCTTCATCCAGGGGCCGGAGAACGGGCCCGGCGGGCGGGATTGAGCGCGGCCCGCTGAACGGGATCCATTCATTTCTCACCCACCAATCGGTCGGCCTGGCGCGATTGCGCCAACTGCTCGAAATGGGCACCCCACCGGCGAAGGCCGTGAAATATTCACTCACGGCACGGCCAGGGGGTGCCCGTTTCCGTTTCCACTCACATGGAGGGCCATGAAAATCCGAACCCGTTTTGGTGTGATATTCGGCACGCTGTTGAGCGCCCTCGCACTCGCCGTCCCGAATTCGGCGACGGCTGCCGCTCTGGCCTGTGACAACTTCGGGTGCGACGGCCACGACCCCAACATCCAGAGCTGGGAGTCCGGCCCCGTCAGCCCGTACGGCCCCTACGATCTCGGCGGTTCCTTCCTGTACGAGCTGCGGTGGGGGAAGACGGACGGCGACCAGTACAGCTGGGCCCGGCTGCACTACATCAGCGGCTCGAACGAGCAGGACTGGAGCGTGTACGTCCAGCGTTGCACCAAGGACCAGTCCACCTGCCACTGGCGGCTCGGCCTGAAGCAGGGCGGCGCCTCGGGCTGGACCGCCAAGATCCCGAGTGGGACGAACTACTACTGGACGCGCACACCGATGTACTACAACCCCTCGACGCACATGATGCGGGCCTGCGTCGAGAGCCCGTCGGGCAAGCAGAGCTGCACGCCCTGGTACTGAGTCAGCCCAGGGCCCTCACGTCGAGGGCCCGACCAGCCTCGGGCGGGATGACGCGATGACGTCATCCCGCCCACCCTTTCGCCAGCCTTTGACTCCATTTATTCGACTCCCCCGGGGCAACAAATCCCATCTAAAATGCCGGATGAAGAGAGGC
Organism: Streptomyces sp. F001; assembly: GCF_004187715.1. Lineage (GTDB taxonomy): Bacteria > Actinomycetota > Actinomycetes > Streptomycetales > Streptomycetaceae > Streptomyces > Streptomyces flavusporus. Next base: position 577,367 of record NZ_QZWF01000004.1, read on the forward strand.
CGCATACCGCATAGGGGGAAATTTTGACCGCCGACCCGGAATCCTTTGTCGACATTTCCCATATCGACGCCAGTGACCGAAAGATCTTGAACCTCTTGTATGCGGGCCTCAACGACGCTTCGATCGCTCGGCAACTCGCCATAGGGCACCGCACTGTGCAACGCAGAGTTCAACGACTCATGGAGCTGCTGCAGGCCAACGGGCGAGTGGCCCTGGGGGCACGGGCCCAGGAACTGGGTCTGCTGCGCGCACCGCACACGGTCCTCCCCGCCGCACAGTGCGCACACCTACCACCTGTCGTGCCTCGCCCCTACAGCACCTGAGTGCCTGAGTGCCCGCCGAACCGGACCGCCATACGCCCGCAACCGACTCCAACTCGTTGGACTCGTCGGCGACTTCAGTCGTCCCCTCCCTGCAGAAGAGCAGAAATCACCAGCTCGGGACACTTTCAGCACCGGTCGCTCCGGATGGCACGGGGCCGCTGCTCCTCACCGCCATGATCCTCACCGCCATGATCCTCAACGAACGGAGCGTCTCGTTCGGGAACTTCGCGGCCACCGTCGCCGATGCCAGCCAGCCCTTCCGGGGCTGCGGCAGACTTGCGGTCACCGACACTGGGGATTTTCGGACCTGGGCGCCCCTCCTCGTGTCCACCGGCGACCCGGACCTGAAGGGAACGGCCGTGACGGCGTCGCTGAGATCACTCCATCGCGGGTCCGGCGAGGATCGCCCTTCAAGATCCGCGCCTGAGGCGAGACGCCCGGCCTGAGGAACAGGCGTCTCGTCGGCACGGCACAGCCGCCCCGGCCCAGTCGGCCACCGCTGAAAGCCCCGAGGCCCGATCCACCGTCGCTCGCCGTCCGAGAGTGCTCTCGGACAGCGAGCGTACTCAGCCGGCCAGCAGCTTCTTGACCGCGGCGGCGACCCGGCCGCCCTCGGCCTGCCCGGCCACCTTGGGGTTCACGATCTTCATCACGGCACCCATGGCCCGCGGCCCCTCCGCGCCAGCCGCCTTCGCCTCCTCGACCGCCTGGGCGACGATCCGGTTCAGCTCCTCGTCGGACAGCTGCTTGGGCAGATACGCGGCGAGCACTTCACCCTCCGCCTTCTCCCGCTCCGCCTGCTCGGGGCGACCGCCCTGCGCAAAGGCGTCGGCGGCCTCGCGCCGCTTCTTCGCCTCGCGGGTGATCACCTTCGTGACCTCATCGTCGGAGAGCTCGCGCTTCTCCTTGCCCGCGACCTCCTCCTTGGTGATCGCGGCGAGCGTCAGCCGGAGCGTCGAGGAGCGGAGCTCGTCGCGCTCCTTGATCGCGGCGTTGAGGTCTTCGTGCAGCTTCGACTTGAGCGTGGTCATGGGCTCGATTGTCGCAGGTGTGGGCGGCCGGACGCCTGTTGATTTAAGGGACGGCCGGGCACGTTGCCCGGGCCCGGTCTGACACGATGGGGGCATGCGCGCGCGATACGGAGTACCCCTCGGCATCACGGCGGTCGCGGCCGCCGGTCTCCTCTACTCGGCCGGGTTCGAGGCCCGTTCCTTCCGCCTGCGACGGATCACCGTCCCGGTACTGCCCGAGGGCATGCGCCCGCTGCGTGTGCTGCACGTCTCCGACATCCACATGGTCAGCGGGCAGCGCAAGAAGCAGCGCTGGCTGCGCTCGCTGGCCGGGCTGCGCCCCGACTTCGTGATCAACACGGGCGACAACCTCTCGGACCCGGAGGGCGTGCCGGAGGTACTGGACGCGCTCGGGCCGCTGCTGGACTTCCCGGGCGCGTACGTCTTCGGTTCCAACGACTACTACGGCCCGACGCTGCGCAACCCCGCCCGCTATCTGATCGAAAAAGCACAGGGCCGCCACGGCCTGAACGGCAACGCGCCCGCCGTCGGCGTGGTCCACAACCCGTGGGAGGACCTGCGGGACGGTTTCGACGCGGCGGGCTGGCTGAACCTGACGAACACCCGGGGCACGCTGAAGGTCGACGGCGTCTCGGTGGAACTGACGGGCGTGGACGACCCGCACATCAAGCGGGACCGCTACGCGCAGGTCGCCGGCGGCCCCTCGGGGACCGCCGACTTCTCCATGGGCGTGGTCCATGCCCCGTACCTGCGCAGCCTGGACGCCTTCACAGCCGACGCCTACCCCCTGATCCTGGCCGGCCACACCCACGGCGGCCAGCTCTGCCTCCCCTTCTACGGCGCCTTCGTCACCAACTGCGACCTGGACACCGACCGCGTGAAGGGCCTGTCGACGCACACGGTGGAGGACCGCACCGCCTTCCTGCACGTCTCAGCAGGCTGCGGCACCAGCCGCTACACGCCGGTCCGCTTCGCCTGCCCACCGGAGGCGACGTTGCTGACGCTGGTGGGGCGGGAGTAGGTCGAGGCGTAGCAGGGCGGGCGGGTGCCCCACGTAGGCGCCGGGCGGGTGCCCCACGTATGGGCCGGGCGGGTGCCCCACGTATGGGCCAGGCGGCGGAGTAACCCACACCTCACACGGCACCGGGCGGCGGAGTAACCCACACAGGCCACCCACAATGCCCCATTTGCCCGATCTGCTTAGCGTGAGGCATGACCGCCCCGATACCCAGGGACATCCCGGACCTCCCCGCGATCCCAGGCATGCCCGCGCTGCCGCCCTCCCCCGTCCCCGCCACGGCGGTGGTGGCGCCCGCACCCCGCCCCCTGACGGCCGTCTTCCGCCTGTTGACCGCGCTGGCGGCAACCACCGGCGTGACGATCCACCTGCTCCTCGGCAGCCCACCCCGGGTCCTGAGTCACTTCACGATCCAGAGCAGCATCCTGCTGGCGCTGGTCTTCACCCTCTCCACCCGCCGGTCCTGGACCGCCCGCCGCCCGTTACCGGCCACCCTGACCGGCGCGACCCTCCTCTACGTCACGAGCGCGGCGCTGGTGCACCACCTGCTCCTGGCGAACGAGACGAGCCCCTTCGCGATGCCGGCCTCGATCACCGGTGACACCACCCCGACGCTCCTGCAGAACATCGCCGACCACACCCTCCACACGGCGGTCCCGATCGCCGCCCTGCTGGACTGGCTGCTCCTGACCACCCCCGGCCGCCTGCGCCTCCGCCAGGCGAGCGGGTGGCTCCTCTACCCCCTGGCCTACCTGGCCTTCTCCTTCGCCCGAGGCGAGTTCCTGCTCCCCGGCGCCCCCGGCCGCTACCTCTACTCCTTCCTCGACGTCGACCGGCACGGCTACAAGGGCGTCCTCGGCAACGCCCTCCTCCTCGGCCTCTCCGTCTACGCCGCGGCCGTCCTCCTCATCGCCCTCGACCACGCCCGCCCGAACCCCATCCGTCACCGCGCGAAAACCGGATTTCGTCTCCAGCCACCGGTGGGCTAAAGTAAACGTCGTCGCCGCGACAAGCGGCGGCGATCGGGGTGTAGCGCAGCTTGGCAGCGCGCTTCGTTCGGGACGAAGAGGTCGTGGGTTCAAATCCCGCCACCCCGACAGTGAAGTACCAGGTCAGGGGCCAGATCCAGCAAGTGGATCTGGCCCCTGACGGGTTTCTGGAGATCGTTTGGGAGAAATCTGGGAGAAGATCTTGGTCGGGGTCTCCCAGCGGGCAGCGGCCGCACTCACCTGATCGCTGCGTCACCACATCCCTCACCTGTGCGCCTTCGTGAACTAGGCAGTGCGCTCCGGAGTCGTGCCGCTGATTCGTCTCGGCAATCCGGCTGAACACCAGACGCCCCCTGGACAGCGCCCGCCGCCTCGCGACGGCCTTGACCTGGCGCATCCAACGTCTCAGCTCCAGTCCGACATGGGCGCATATTGCGCGCATACGCGCCTCCATGCGCCCTCGCATGCACCCTCCTTGCGCCCCGTGCTCCCCTCCTACGGTCATGGAACAGCGAGGGCCGGAATGAAGTCCGACCCCGACGGGAGCAAGGTGCGGCAGATAGCCGCACCGACCAGACGTCGGCCGGATCTGCCCGCCTTGGGGGATGGGGCGGTATGAGTGCCCGACGCAGGATCCATGACAGCTTCGAGCAAGCAATCCAAGCCGCCGTGTCCACGTTTGGAGCGGAGGTCACGCCGAAGCTGAGAGGCAGCGGGTGGCAGGAGGACCAGCTCCGGGGGCCGCTGGAGAACATGATCCGGTCCGTGTGCCGTGGCCTCGGTCTGGACGTCACGCTCATTGGCGAGGTTCCGCTCGTCGACATGGGAGCCCGTCCTGACTATGCGGTTGAGGTCGGCGGCGCTCTCGTCGGTTACATCGAGCTCAAGAAGCCGGGCACTCAGGCCGACCCGTCCGTCTACACAGGCCGCAACGCCGAGCAGTGGGCGAAACTGCGGCTGCTCAACAACGTACTGCTCTGTGACGGTAACGAGTTCTCTGTCCACCAGCAGGGCGAGCAGGTTGGCGAAGTGGCCTACCTGCGCGGCTCGGTCCTCACCTCCGGAGCCCGGCTTGCTCCCGCCGACGGGGCGCTTGCCCGAGTGCTGTACGACTTCCTTACCTGGGAGCCGCAGACACCCCGCACCACGAGCCAGCTCATCCGAGCAGTCGCTGGACTCTGCCAACTTCTGTCGGAAGAGGTCGGTGAGGCGATCGCGCAGGAAAAGAGCCGACGGCGTCCGCCAGCGTTTACGAAACTGGCCAAGGACTGGCGGCACTTGCTGTTCCCGGAGGCGACCGACGCCGAGTTCGTCGAACAGTACGGTCAAGCCGTCGTGTTCGCCCTTCTGCTCGCTCGGGTAGAGGAGATCACCTTCGAGGGCGAGACCATGCACAGTATCGCCACGAAGCTGGGCAAGAAGCACTCGCTGATGGGCCAGGCGCTGGACGCCCTTGCCGGAGACTCGGTCGCTGGACTGTCCACCACGCTCAACACGCTGCTCCGTGTCATCGGCGCGGTCAGATGGGACGTGCTGGATGACGGAACGGGCGACGCCTACTTCCTGCTCTACGAGCACTTCCTTCACATCTACGACCCTGAGCTGCGGATACGCACCGGCTCGTACTACACACCGCGTGGTGTCGTCTCGGCCATGGCCAGGCTGGTCGAGGACGTCCTGAGACGGGAGGGATTCCGCATCCCGTCCGGCTTCGCTTCTCCCGATGTGGTTCTTGTCGATCCGGCCATGGGCACCGGCACCTTCCTGTTGTCGGCGCTGGAGCTCGCTGCCGAGACCATCGCCGACGAAGAGGGCCCGGGCGCGGTGGGCCCACGCCTGCGAGAGATGGTGGGGCGTCGGCTGGTCGGCTTCGAGATGCAGGTCGGTCCGTTCGCAGTCGCAGAACTACGTATGCACGCCATGCTCAAGCAGTACGGGTCCGCGGCCCCCTCCCAGGGACTCAGGCTGCTGGTGGCTGATGCCCTGGACAGCCCGACAGCCGAGTTCAACTGGATCCCCCATACCTACCGGGCGCTCGCCGAATCCCGCCGCCAGGCCAACCAGGTCAAGCGGGATGAGCGCGTCATGGTCGTCATGGGCAACCCGCCTCACGACGCTGTGAGTCGTGGCGCCGGCAAGTGGGTGGAACGAGGGGAGCCCGAGGCGGACATCCCCGCCCCGCTGGGGGCCTTCCGGCAACCCGGTAACGGCAGGTACGAGTCGAAGATCGCCAACTTGTACGTCTATTTCTGGCGCTGGGCTACCTGGAAGGTCTTCGACGCACACGACGACGCGCCATTCGGTGTGGTCGCGCTGATCACACCGAAGGCATGGCTTAAGGGGCGGGCGTTCGCCGGAATGCGGCGCTACCTGCGGGAAACCGCCGACGAGGGCTGGATCATCGACCTGTCGCCGGAGGGCCACCGCGCGGATGTCGCGACCCGCGTCTTCCCTGAGGTCGCCCAGGAGCTGTGCATCGCGATCTTCGTACGATGGCGGGACAGCCCCAGACCGCGGACAGATCGGCAGACCGCAGAGGTAAGACACCTCAAGGTCAGCGGACGCCGCGACGAGAAGATCGAACGCCTGACGACCCTCAGGCTCGACGACCCCGAATGGCGCGTGTGCGCCACGGGCGAGACAGATGCCTTCCTGCCACCTGGCAGCGACCTGTGGGAGTCCTGCCCGCAATTGAGAGACCTGATGCCGTGGTCGTCCCGTGGCGTCACCCCGGGGCGCATGTGGGTCTATGCACCGGACAAGGACACGCTCCACAAACGCTGGCGACGCTTTGTCGCCGCGGACACCGAGCGGCGTGCCGAGATGCTCGGAGACTCGGGAGAGCGAACGACTGATGACAAGGTCCCGCCCCTGCCGGGGGTCGAATCTCATGGACGGACAACACTCGCCACCGAGCACAGGACAAACGCTCAAACGGTACGCATCGGATTCCGGTCGTTCGACCGGCAATATGTCCTGCCGGACAGCCGACTGATGGAACGCGGCAGAGCGGACCTCTGGCGAGTCCGCAGCGACCGCCAGATCTACACCATCGAGCAGAACGCCCACCCGGTGATCAACGGGCCAGCACTGGTCTTCAGCGCCCTCATTCCCGATATGCACTACTTCAACAACCGCAGTGGTTGCGCCCGTCCTCTCTACCGGAACGCCGCCGGTACGCTGCCCAACGTCACGCCCGGTCTGCTCCCCCTGCTCTCCGGGCGGCTCGGCGTACCAGTCGTCGCAGAAGATCTGCTTGCCTACATCGCCGCGATCGCGTCCCACCCGGAGTACACAGCGCGATTCCAGGAAGACCTCGAAGTCCCGGGCGCCCGGATACCCCTCACCGCTGACCAATACGTGTGGGAGCGGGCCGTTGCCATCGGCCAGCGAGTCCTGTGGCTGCACACCTACGGCGAGCGGTACGCCGACGAGACGGCCGGGAGGCCGTACGGCAGGGTGTTGCTGCCACACGACCGCCCCCGATGCGTCGCGGAGATTCCGGACGATGCGGAAGCTATGCCGGAGAAGCTGGCGTACGACCCCGTGACACAGGACCTGTGGGTCGGCAGTGGACGGATCAGTCCGGTGCCTCGCGCGGTCCGGGAGTACGAAGTGTCCGGGATGAACGTTCTCGACAAGTGGTTTGGCTACCGCCGAAGGAATCCTGCCGGCAAGCGACGCCTCGAACTGGACCATGAGGTCGCTCGACGCTGGCTTCCCTCATGGACCACGGAACTGCTGGAGCTGCTGAACGTCCTCGGCCTGCTCGTGCGGGAGGAGCCGGCACAGGCCGACCTCTTCAACGAAGTGTGCGCGGGCCCACTGATCACGGTGACGGACCTGACCACAGCGGGCATCCTTCCCGTGCCCACAGAGGCAACCAAGGCGCTGAAGGCGACATCGGACGCGGGCGACGCACTATTCGACCTGTGAGCGAAGCAAGGGCTCGTCTCCACTGCCGTGCTGGCGGCTCCGTCAGAACCAGGCTGAGTGAGGATCCTCAGGCAGCAGGACAACTCACTGCGCTGCCCCCTCGGGTTCGTCCGCCGCGGACGGGTGGACGTACCTGCCCTCGTTGAACGGAGTGAACCACGCCTTGAACGCCATGGGCGCGACTCCAAGAGCCGCCCCGACGGTGCTCTCGTCAATCCCGTCCATGGAGTCGTCGTAGAGCCACTCGTGGTCCATGTCCTCGTAGACGTTGTCAGCGAACGCGTCGAGAGCGGCCGAGACGCCGTCGTCGAGCAGCCCGTAGGTCTCCAGGGTCACGTTCGTCTCATTCAGCAGCAGCTTCAGCGCGAGTTCCTCGGCGACGCAGCTCAGCTGCTGGAAGCTGCCGTCCGTGAAGCGGGTGGTCATGGCGATCACCGTGACCAGGAAGCGGCGGGCGAAACGGGCGTCGTACTGGAGGGCGTAGCGCTCGGGAAGGTCCTCGAAGTGCCACAGGGGCCCGTCGCATTCCGCAGCGGTGGTCTCCTCTTCCGTCAGGGTCTGCACGTCTTGGAACAGCTCGTCCACCAAGATGTCCGTCGCGTACACCAGGGCGCCGGCAGCGAGTTCGGCGTCCTCCGGCGAGACGGCGAATTCGTTGTCACCGTCTTCTTCCTCGTCGTCTTCGTCGTCTAGGACGCCGAACATCACGGGCGGGAAGGAGCGCAGCTCGTCTGCCAGTGCGAGCATCTGACCGCGTACTGCCTCGGCTTTCGCCTCGGCGTCGTAGCCCTCTTTGTCGTCTTCGGCCGCGGGACGCTCGGTATGCCGGGCCTTACGGTCAGCCGGATCAGCGGGCGGGGCATCGGGACCGTCGGCGGCGGCGAGACTCTCCTGAGCGAGCTCCGGGTGCAGTTCTACCTCGCATCGCTCGATCTGCCAGTCAGCCAACAGCTCTGACCGTTCCAGCAGTTCGCCCACGACCGACCGCACCGCCTCCTCGGCGAATTCCAGGGCCGGCGCATCAACGAACACTTTCAGAATCGCTCCGCCCGGGTAGACGGCCACGATGCTGTCGAGGAGATCGACTTCCATGCCGTCGGGGCCCTCGATGACCTCGACCGAGTCGAAGCCGTCCTCGATGAGCGCCACGGCGCCGGCACGCTGAAGTGGGTCCATCTCCGGAGTGCCCTCCGGAATGTGGGCGTCCACGGTCACTACGTATGTCACGCATCCGATCCTGGCAGGGATATCCCAGGCGACGGGGAGGAATCCGTTCAATCACGAGCACTATGCATCGAGCCTGAGCGTCGGCCCGGCTGATGCCGGCAGCGCAGCCGTCGTACAGGCCGTGCTCAGCGACCTGGCCAGTGCTTCGGCGGCTCAACAGCAGGGTCCGTGACCTGCAATCGGCTCCGTCGGGAGGGATCGACGGCCGTAAGGGAAACGAGTCGCTGCCCGTCTGCCTCCTCCAGCTCGGCCAGAGCGTGCGGAAGCGCCGCACATACAGTGGCTATAGCGGTGCCGAGGCCGACCAGGCCGCCGTGCTTGTTGTTCTGGCGGTACTGGATGCGGTGGAGGCCCGACCGCGCGATCGCCTCGACTTCCATGGGCCGGCTCAGTTGCTTGACGTCGTTGGTGATGATCGCTTGGAAGCCCTCTGCCTTGGCCTTTGCATACAGCTCGATGTCCTTCGTGCCGGCCCAACCCGCCAGTTCGTGCACGTGCACCACGTCGTGTGCGGTCAGCAGGATGCGCACGATGCCGACCATCGGTCTGGGGACGTTCTCGTCGAGCAGCAGCTTCAAGCGGCGACCTGCCGAGAGCCATCAACGTAGCTGTCCACGTAGTCGCTGAAATCGACCGCGTCGCGTGCAGCTGCAGCGCTGACCCCTGGATAGAAGTCGCTGACCCGGTCCGGGGGGACGCCGTCCCTGACCAGGGCTGCTACCTCTGCCGCTGGAATCCGTGTGCCTTCGATGACCGGCTCACCGCCGCGCACCGCGGAGTCGACGGCGACGTGGTCGCGTGGTTTCAGCAGGTCGGGGATGTGACGGCCGTCCTTGTAGAAGGGCGCGAGCACATCAACCAACTGGTGGATGACCACGTTCCCGCCCCTGATGAGATCGACTGCCTGCTCGGGCTCCGCCAGATAGATCGTGTCCGGCCCCGCGACGAGAGCGTAGGCGGACAGGTGCTCCCGCTCCCCCAGGTCCTCCCTGAGGGTGTCCACGGCCCTGCGGATCTTCTGCAGCGACGTCTCCTTGCGGAGCTTCACGCAGGCGCGCAGGGCCACCACGTCACGGAAGGAGTACAGGATCGGGCGCGAGTCAGAGATCTCCGGCACGAGGAGCGCGCCCTGCTTGCCGGAAGATCGGCGCCAGTGGGAGAGCTGCCGCAGCGTGGCGCCGGAAAGGGCCGCGGCGAGCTTGGGCTCATACGACACCGCGTTCCTCCTCTCCGCCCCCATCGGATCTTTGGTGACCGTACTCCATTCTCGTGCCTTCCGCCGAGATCGGAAAAGACGGGCTCCGTTCGAGGTAATCGGAGCCCGTCTCCCGACCATCAGGCCATCGCCGTGGCACGAGCGCGCAGCAGCCGATCGAGTACGGCGACCGGCGAGCGCGGGTGCAGGTTCCGACGGACCTCGAGCGCTGCTTCCCACTGCTCGGTCAGGCCGGCCTTGAGACGCTCACGCATGCCAGGGGTCACGTGGGCGTAGCGAGCCGAGACCGAGCCGTCGATGTGGCCCATGCGCTCGTCCATCAGCACCTTCTCGGTGCCGAGGTCCTCCATGTGCGTGCGGTGGGAATGGCGCAGGCCATGCGGGGTGAGCCCCCTGGCGATGGGCAGCCAGCAAGCGTCGGCCCGGCCTTGGGCGTTGCGGCCACGGACCGGGACACCGGGCCAGGGATCGCCGAGCAGCGGGACCGGGCGGGCCTCCTGGGGTGCCTTCTTCGGGTACCAGCCGGAGGTGGCGGGCGCGAACAGCCAGGTGGCGAAGCCGTTACGGCGCCAGTGAGCGGCGTTCTCCGTCGGGGTGCCGCCACGGACGAAGTTCAGCTCGGCGATGGCGAGTTCGACGCGGGCGCGAGTGTCCTCCCGTACGCGTTCGGGGTGGTTGAGGACGTTGGACACGGTGCCGGTGGAGACGCCTGCGCGGCGGGCGACGTCCACCAGCTTGGCACCGGTGCGGCCGCCGGTGCGGGCGGTGCCCTGGCCGCGGAAGACGTAGCGCTTGCCGTGGCAGGGCATGGCGTCGGTTTCGTACGGGCGATGTGGTCGGCGACCAGGGCTGACAGCCAGTCCGTCGCGTCGATGGTGCGGTAGCTGTCGTCCTTGGGCGGGCAGCGGATCAGCTGGCCCGAGTCCAGTTCGTACAGCTGGTGTTCCACGCGTATGGCGCCGGGCCGGGCGAACTCGGTCTCCAAGCCGACGATTTCGCCCCACCGCATCCCCGTGTAGCCCTTGAGGATCACGGCGACGAACTCGTCGTCGCGGCCGGACAGCAGGGCTGCGCGTTCGGCGATGAGGAGCAGGCCGAGCGGGTCGGTGATGACCTTCTCGGGGCCTCGGTCGCGGGAGCGGCCGGCGCGTTTGCCGCGCCCGCGCCGCTTGGCTGCAGGGTTGGACGCGATGAGGCCCTCGTCCACGGCGTCTTCCAGGATGAGGTGGAGCGTCGAGCGCCACGTCTTGACGCTGGATGCCGCGTAGGCAGCCTTCTCGCGCTTGTCCCAGGTGTCCACGTCCGTGCGGAGGATGCCGGCGAGGGCCTTGTCCTCGAACTCGGGGAGCAGGTGCTCCTCGATGTGGCGGCGGTAGTTCTGCATGGTGGACGCAGCCAGGTCCTGGGCGTCGTACCAGCGGCTGGCGTACTCGCCGAAGGTCTCCTGTCCGGCCGCCGGATCGCGCCAGGTGCCGCGCCGGACCTTGGCCTCTTCCTCGTCCGCGGCCCGCTTGGCCTCCCGCTTGGTGGCGAACTTGACCACCGCGCCCGTCGGGTCGACGACGGTGCCGTACTTGCCCTCGCTGACCTTGTATCTACCGCGCCAGTAACTGCCGCGCTTCTCGGCGAAGCCCACGCCTCGCATCCCCTCCTTTCTCGGATGTGCCGGGTACGGCTACGCGGCAGTGCCGTACTGGGACCTGCGGGGCGGTCGGGCTCTGAGACGTGGGGCGGAGGACGTTGAGGGCCGCGTCTGCCGAGTCGGACGCGACGGCGTCATAGCCGACTCGGACGGACTGGCCGGTGACGGCGTCCTCTGGGCCCGCTGTGGCGCCGGCTCCTCGTGGATGCGGATGATCTCGGCGAGGTGGTCCGCGGTGAATCGGTAGGCGCGGCCGACTCGCGTATGCGGTATCAGACGCCGGCGCGCGCGGTCCTTGACCCACCAGGCCGAGCAGCCGAGAGTCTCGGCGATCTCCTCGGGGCGGTAGAGACGGGGCAGGGCGGCTTCGCCATCCGTTCGGTGTGGAAGGCGTGCGAGGGCAGGGGCATCGAGGGGTGGGGTCCTTACTCGGTGGAGGATGCTCGATCAGCGGCGGTGGGTGGCCCGTCTCAGGTGGTGCTCGGTCCCTCCAGCAGCACGAGGGGTGAGACGAGTAGTGCTTCGGCGATCGCGACGAGGTCGTCGACGTCGCAACGCCGCTGGGCACGTTCGATTCGGGACAGCATCGTGTTGGACATCGGACGGCCGAGGGCCGTGACGCGGTCGGCCAACTGACGCCGGGCGAGACCGCGTTCGGTGCGGAGGATTTCGATGGTGTGGGCGGTCCGTATTCCTGCCGGACCCATTTCCAGAGAACGTGCTGCCATAGCTCCAGTTGTAGCGTGCATTCCCCGGTTTGGTTAACCGGGGATCGTCGGCTATGTTGCGCCCGCTTGGTCAGCGAGCAAGGGGAAATTCCAGTCCCCCACTCTGATGTCGCGTGACCTCGCACAGACACCTCGAAGTGCTTCTGACGTGGGGTGTTGTGTTGCAGCTTCGCCGTCGCCAGCACGTCAACGGCTTCCCGATGTGATGCTTCTGGCTCGGCCGGCAGGGCAACTATTTGGTCAACCGGCGATCGTGCCCTACGGTTTTGGCCCCGCCCGCTACCAGCCTGATTCCCTGCGGCCTTTCTGCCGTGAGAGATTGCGCCGGATCGGGCTGGACTTGCGCGGCCCGGGTGTGGCTATGTTGACAACACCCCCGGAAAACGCAGTCGGTTCGCGGCGCACCCCGCGCCAACATCCCGACCCCTCCATTCGAATCCCGCCCCGACCGACGGTGAGCCGTGGTGTCCGCCCACAGGCCGCCGAGTGAGGACCGCCCCGCTCTTGGCACGAATCCGCACCATCAAGCCCGAAGCCTTCGTCTCCGAGTCCCTGGCCACCGTCTCCTTGACCGCGGAACGCACCTTCCTCGGCCTGCTCACCCAAGCCGACGACCAGGGCCGCCTCTGGGCAGGCCATAGGCAGACACTGCCCACGAAGTGCGTGCCCGAGAGGCTAGGAGAGAGCACGTGATGTGATCCCGTATCAATACGGGTTGTCGGCAACGACTTTGGCGAATTCAAGCAGTTTCGGAACGTCACAGATGGTTATGTTTCGGTAACTGCGTTCGACTAGTCCCCTGGCTGCCAGAGCGGCCAGATTCTTTTCGGCCGTGTTGAGAGCCAGGCCGGCCAGCGACGCGAGTTCCTTCTGAGTGAGCGTCACACCGAGGTCGCACCGCTTGCCGTCGCCGTCCGGCACGGGCTGGGCGTAGGCCTGACTCAACTCGGCCAGGACCCGGGCCAGCCGGGTCAGCGAGTCGTATGCCTGGAAATCGATCCGGCGCCGGTTGGCCCAGCGCAGCCGGGCGCAAAGCATGTGGAGGATGGCCCGCATGGCGTCCGGGTGACGGGTGAGGAAGGTTTCCAGCGCCCGCACCTGGATTATCCGGGCGGTCACGTCACTGCACGCGACCACCGTGCCGGACCTTGGGCGCTCCTCGAAGGCCGCCATCTCGCCGACCAGGTCACCCGCTATGCGGACGGCGAGCAGCATGTCGTAGCCGCTCTCTGCGCTGGCGACGACCTTCACGACACCACTCGTAATCAATAGGACGTGCCGGCTCTCGTCGCCCTGCTGCAGCAGGGCTGCGATGCGGCGAATAGGTGATCGCGGTGCCCTGCCCAAGCAGTTCTTCACGTGTCGTATTCCGCAACCGGCCGAGAAAAGTGGACGGCGGCCACGCGTGATTCACCAGAACCCCCGACGGTCTCACTCCGCGGCGCAGCGCGCCGTTCAAGTGCCTCACCATGCTGCCGTCGAGCCGTGTTCCGACAAACAGACAGAACGGCATCTGGCCTAAATTCTCGCTTCACGGCCGGAATTAACCGAATGGGCGTTCTTTGCAAGAACAACCGGTCTGGCTTTCGCCTGGGCCGACTGCCACGCCCTGCTCATCACCGCGCATCAGCGTTCGGCGATCCAACCGTGCTCGATGAGAGCCTGGAAGGTGCGCCATCGAGACGGCGAAGGTCGGGACGCCTGCGGTGGCTGTGGATCTCGGGGAGCTGACCGGCTACTTGAGGTCGATCATTCGGACCGGCTGCCCGGTGGTGCGGGCGATCGTTTCGAAGTCGCGGTCGTAGTGCAGCAGCGTGAGTCCTGCTTCTTCCGCGGCTGCGGCCACGAGGAGGTCGACGGCTCCGGCACTGCGATGCTCACCCTTGGCGGTGAGCTCGCGCTGGACGACGCGGGCGCGCCGGTAGATGCCGTCGGGCATGGGGCACCAGGTGAATTGGTTCAGCCGTTCCTGGATCGCCTCGCGGTCTTTCGCGGAACGTGCGGAATAGAGGATTTCCAGTTCGGTGAGGTCGCACAGAGCGATCAGCCCGGCGCCCATCCGCTGTTCCCACTCTTCGGTTACCTGACGCAGCAGAACACGAGCCAGGGCTGACGTATCGATGAGGTGGTCGGCAACGCTCACCGGGCGGAACCACTCCGATAGTTGCGCTTGTCCAGGAGGAGTTCGACATCGAGGGCGCCGTCATCCGCGAGATCCTGCAGTTCATGCAGGGCGCGCAGGCGTCGGTTGCGGGCGACGATCTCACGTAGGGCGGTGTTGATGGTGTCCCGCTTCGTGGAAGTGCCCAGCTCCTTCGCTGCGGCTTCCAGGGCGTCGTCGTCGAGATCGATGACGGTTCTGCTCATGAACCCCACCTCCATATACACCGAATAGTGTATCACTATACATGATCAAATGTATCATTGGGTGACGGCGTCGCAGCCTCGGCCGTAGACTGCGAACGGCCGTCGCGTCGAAGGGCGTTACGACGGGCCGCGGAGTGCGGTCCGTGTCAGCGGGATTCCGAGATCCTCACCGTACGACTCTGGGAGCCATTTGGGAGCCGATCCGCTCCCCAAACCCTCCCGACCCCCTGCGAGACCCATCGACACCAAGGCCTTGACCAGCGGAAACGCTGGACTGGCAGGTGCCGATCCCACCCGAGCCTGATTCGGGACGAAGAGGTCGTGGGTTCAAATCCCGCCACCCCGACGCTGGTCAGTAGGGCCATTCGCATGATCGCGAATGGCCCTACCGGCCTTGAATGCGTGGTGTCGTCATGGTGGCTCGCGCTGGAGGTCCGTGCCGGTGAGGCAACCGTCGAGGACGTCGGGCGGTACTGGAGCCGGCGCAGTCCCGGACCAGCACGATGGGGCCGCCGAGCCGGTCGTGGGCGATCTGGATCAGGTCGCGGTAATCCTTCCAGGAGAAGCTCTTGCGCCCGTCGGGACATGCGTCGGGGTACGCCGCAGGTGGTGCGGTCCGCGCCTCTGGTCCAAAAGCAGATGACGTGACTGTGCCTGTCAGTCCAACCCCCCTCCGTCAGGCAGCGACAAGGGTGCTTATTCCTGCAAATCCCCTTATCGGTGTCACGGAGACGGAGGCTGCACGGTCTGGTTGGTACAGGTCGACTCCGAGCCGTCACGCGGATGATCGTCGACCTCCTGGCTCCCGGAGGGAGCCGGCCGACCCACTGAGCCCTTTCAGCGTTGACGCTCCAGGGTGAGGACGGCCTTGGCGATTGACGTCATTCGATTCGGGCTGCATCGCGCCTTGCGGAAGATCTTCCAGGTCTTCAGGCGGGCCGGTCCGCGTTCGACGGCTGCCCGGGTCCGCGACAGCGCTCGGTTGACGGTCTGCTGGGTCGGGGTCAGCTCGCCTCCGGGAGGGCGCCGTCGTGGGGTGGTGACCCAGGAACCGGCCCCGATGTAGGCGCAGTCGGCCAGGATCGGAACGCCCTGACGTTCGCAGATCCGGATGATCCTGGGTGCGGCGCGTCAGGTCGTGGTGCGTCGGGCAGGGCCGGGAGATCCACAGCAGTCGTCCGTCCGGGTCGCTCACCAGCTGCAGGTTCACTCCGTGCCGGCGGTGCTTGGCGGAGTAGTCGCTGCGGCTGTCGCCGACCCGGTCGCACTCGGCGAGCGTGCCGTCGACCAGCACGTAGTCCGGGTCCGCCTCCCGTAGGGCTTTCAGCAGGCCCGGTGCCCGCTCGGCGAGCAGGCTGACGGCGGCCGAGGTGTAGGCGTGGGCCGTGCCGACCGAGATCTGGAAGGCCTCGGCGATCTGTGCCAGGGGCTCGTGCTTGCGCAGGTAGACCAGAGCGACCAGCGCACGCTGGGACGGACGGAGTTTGCAGCGGCGGTCACCCTCACGGGTGACGATGAGCATCGTGAGCCACTCGACGAGAGCGTGCGGCAGGTCGAGTACGGCAGGATGGGGAACCAACAGGGCTCCAGCGCTGATGAATTGAGACTTCGAACACCTCCCTCAACAGCACCGGGGCCCTGTCGGTTTCGCACCCGCAGCCCGTCACCCGATCGGTGGCCACCCTGAAAGGGCTCACTGCCAGGAAGAGAACATTTATGACCACCCCCGCTGTCGCGATCGCCTACCACTCCGGCTACGGCCACACGACCGTCCTCGCCGAGGCCGTGCGCGGCGGCGCCGTGGAGGCCGGAGCCGTCGTCCACCTGATCAAGGTCGACGAGATCACCGACGAGCAGTGGGAGCTGCTCGACGCCTCCGACGCGATCGTCTTCGGTTCGCCGACCTACATGGGCACGGCTTCCGGTGCCTTCCACCAGTTTGCCGAGACCACCTCCAAGCGCTGGTCCGTCCACTCGTGGAAGGACAAGCTCGCCGCCGGATTCAGCAACTCCGGTGCGAAGAGCGGCGACAAGCTCCACACGCTCCAGTACTTCTCCATCCTGGCGGCCCAGCACGGCATGACCTGGGTCAACCTCGGACTGCACCCGGGCTGGAACAGCTCCACCGCCTCCGAGGACGACCTCAACCGCCTCGGCTTCTACCTCGGCGCGGGCGCCCAGACCCACACCGACCACGGCCCCGGCGAGGTCCACAAGGCCGATATAGCCACCGCCGAGCACCTCGGCCGCCGCATCGCCGAGCAGGCCCGCATCTACGCCGCCGGACGCGCGGCCGTCGGCGCCTGAGCCAACGGCCGCCCCGCCTGCCCCGAGGGCGCGCTGCGTCTGTCGGCAGCACGGTGCCCAGGCCGGGAATTCATGCAGCCGGTACACCCTCGGGTGTGCCGGCTGCTCCACATCCGCACACCTCGAAGCCGACGCTGGAGCCGGCGCGTGCGCTGGACGCAGTCCTCGGTGCGGACAACTTGCTGGTGGAACCATGGCCGTACGTGTACGTGGGTGGTGCTCGACGAAGCGGTCATCAGGCGTCCGATCGGCGGGCGCGATGTAATGCGGTCCGGCGCTGTGCTTCGAAGCCGCCTCCTGGGCTGTCTTCATAGGCGAGTTGAAGGGCGGGCAGCACCGTCCCTGAGGTGGCCGGCCCCGGCCGCCCTCCGCCTTCCGGGCTCACCGGGCCCTTGTCCGCGAGAGTCGGCGGGCAGCTGACCTCCTCAAAGAACTGGCCTCGGCAGGAAACCCACGTCACGGCACGGTGACCACGGCCTTGCCGCGGGCGTGGCCCTGTTCCACATGGCGTACGCCCTCGGCCGCGTCGGCCAGCGCGTAGGTCCGGTCGACCACCGGGGTGAGCCGGCCGGCCTCGATGAGTGCGGTGACGGCGAGCAGGTCCTCGTGGGTCGGCCCGGCCGGCGCCGTCGGGAGGATCACGCGGAGCTGCTGCCGGGCGAACGTGTTGACCGCCATCAGTCTCAGCATGGAGCCCATCGCCCCGAACAGGTGGCCGGGCGAGCCGCCGCCGTTCGCCACCAGGGTCCCTGTCGGGGTGAGCGCCTGGCGCAGCCCGCTCAGCGGGCGATTGCCCACGTTGTCCAGGATGACGTCGTAGAGTCCGCGTCCGTCGGTGAAGTCCTCGCGGGTGTAGTCGATGACGTGCGCGGCGCCCAGGGAGCGCACCAGCTCGACGTTACGGGCGCTGCACACCCCGGTGACCTCCGCGCCGAGGGCCGCGGCGATCTGCACGGCGAACGTGCCCACGCCGCCGCCGGCCCCGTTGACCAGCACCCGCTGCCCGGCCTGCACCTGACCCACGGTCCGGATGCCGCGCAGGGCGGTCACCGCCCCCATCGGCACGGCCGCGGCCTGCTCGAAGGTCAGGCTCGCGGGCTTGGGCACCAGCAGGTCCGCGGTGGTGCGCGCGTACTCGGCGAAGGAGCCCGGGCAGAAGCCCAGCACCTCGTCGCCGGGCTGGAGGCCGCGCACGTCGGCGCCGACCGCCTCCACCTGGCCGGCCGCGTCGATCCCGGCCACCCGGGACTTCGGCCGGGTCAGCCCCACACCTCCCGTCAGCCGCGCCATGAACGGGTCGCCGCGCATCATGTGCCAGTCGTAGGGGTTGACTGCGGCGGCGTGCACCCGCACCAGCACCTCGTTGGCTCCGACCTCGGGACGGTCGGTGTCCGCCAGTTGCAGGATGTCCGGCGGGCCGAACCGGTCCTGAACGATCGCCTTCATCGGGTTCCCCCATCACCTCGTGATCGGCTGCTGCTCGCTGCCTTCGCTGGGTACGGCACCGGCCGGCCGCGAGCATCGGGTGTACGGCGTACACCTGTGATGGTAGGTGTACGCCGTACACCCGACAAGGAGTGCAGAGGACCGAGTTCGAGGCGTGCCACGCGGGCGGGAATCACCGCAGGTGAGAACGCAGGCCGACCTCGCGACGACTGAAGGCCTCAGGCAGGTACTGGCGGTCCTTCACCGGTGAATCAGGTCGTGCCCCGGAGCCGCTCCAGGCCGTCCAGCGTCAGATCCAGAGCGAACTCGAACTCGAACTGGTCGTCGCAGCCCGAGCCGACGACGGACTCCTCGTCGTGGGCGACCGCCATGGCCAGTTCGGTGATGTGGGGGTAGCGCGCGGCCATCTCCTCGGGCGGCAGCGCGTCCGGATCCGGCTCGCGGTCAGGGGTGTCCTCGAACAGCTCCTGGGAGAAGCCCAGCAGGCGGCTGCCCATGACGTGCATCGCGTGATGGACCAGGTCGATCGAGAACCCGCCGGCCCGGAAGATCCCGATCATCGAGTCCAGGTACTCCATCAGCGCAGGGGTCGGGGCGGCCCGCGCCTTCATCCGTGCCTCGATGACCCCGGACGCCCAAGGGTGACGCAGCAGCATGCGGCGGGCCGACAGCACCCGCAGGCGGATGACGGTCTTCCAGTCGGTGTCGGTGGCCGGTGGGTCGATCTCGCCGACGAGGAGGTCGATCATGCCGTCCAGCAGCTCGTTCTTGTTGGCCACGTGCTTGTACAGCGCCATGGGCACGACGCCGAGCACCTGCGCGATCTTCCGCATGCTGAGCGCGTCGACCCCGCCTTCGTCGGCCAGAGCGACGGCGGTGTCCAGAACCCGCTCCTTGCTCAAGGGGGCGCGAGGCTGCCGGACGGCGTTGGCCTGCCTGGTGATCTCCACCATCCCCTCTCGTACGGACCAGATCCGGAGCCGGCCACCCTCCCGGGACAGGTGTACAGCGTCCACCTACGGTACCCCCGCCAGGGAGGGCAACCGGCCGGCGCTTCTCCACGCGGCCCGCCAGGCCGCTGCGCAGGGGCTCGGTGTCAGGCCGTGCTTGCCCTGGACCGGACTCCAACTCGTAAGGTCGCAGCATTCCCAACAGGCTGTCGTCCAAGGAGAGTTGCATGCGCCACCGCGTTCTGGGCGGGACCGGCATCGAGGTCAGCTCCTACTGCCTCGGCACGATGATGTTCGGTTTCGTCGGCAATGCCGACCACGACGACTGCGTCCGGATCATCCATGCCGCGCTCGACGAGGGGATCAACTTCGTCGACACCGCCGACATGTACTCGGCCGGGGAGTCGGAGACCGTCGTCGGCAAGGCGCTGAAGGGCCGCCGCGACGACGTGGTCCTGGCGACCAAGGTCCACTTCCCCATGGGGGACGGCCCCAACCGGGGCGGCAACTCGCGGCGTTGGATCGTCCGGGAGGTGGAGGACAGCCTGCGGCGGCTGGGAACGGACTGGATCGACCTGTACCAGGTGCACCGGCCGGACCACACCACCGACATCGAGGAGACGCTCTCCGCCCTGACCGACCTTGTGCGGCAGGGCAAGATCAGAGCCTTCGGCTGTTCCACGTTCCCCGCCGAAGAGATCGTCGAGGCGTACCACGTGGCCGACCGCCGTGGGCTCCACCGCTTCCGTACCGAGCAGCCGCCCTACTCGCTGCTGGCCCGCGGTGTCGAGAGGCATGTGCTGCCGGTGGCGCAGCGCCTGGGCATGGGGGTGCTGACCTGGAGCCCGCTGGCCTCGGGGTTCCTGACCGGCCGCTACCGCAAGGGCCGGGCGCTCGATCTGAGCAGCGGACGCCCCACCCTGCACCCGGACCGCTTCGATCCGTCGGCGCCGCTCACCGCCGCGAAGCTGGAGGCCGTCGAGCAGCTCGTCGCCGTCGCCGAGGAAGTGGGCTGCTCGCTGCCGGAGTTGGCCGTCGCCTTCCCGCTCACGCATCCGGCCGTCACGTCCGTGATCATCGGCCCGCGCACGATGGAGCAACTGCGGAGCACGCTCAAGGGCGCGTCCGTGGTGCTGGACGACGCCGTCCTCGACCGGATCGACGAGATCGTGCCGCCCGGAACCGACGTCTATCCGCCAGACGGCGTCTGGACCCCGCCGTCGCTCACCACACCGGCGCTGCGACGACGCACGGTCGAGTCCAGGACCGCCGCCTGAAACAGGCAGCCCCCTGAAGCAGGCAACCCCGGCGGCGCCTGGCGATGCGTCCCCACCTCCTCAGGCGTTCGGCGAGGACGCCGGCTCACAGGTGCGTCGGCGCGCCGCTGGCTAGTCTGCATGCGTGACGACCGAGTTGGCCCTGCTGTCCCAAGTCGCCCACCGTGGACGGGAGATCACCGCGCCCCGGCTGCGTGGGCTGTTGGCGTTGCTTGCGGAGGATCTGCGTACCGGGTGCAGTACGGGTCGGCTGGTGGAGGGGCTGTGGCCGGACGGCATGCCGGAGCGGCCGGGCAAGGCGGTGCAGGTGCTGGTGTCGCGGCTCAGGGCGCAACTGGGTGCCGATCTGGTCGTGAGCACACCGACGGGGTATCGGCTGGCGCTGGACGAGACGCAGGTCGACTGTTCCGCGCTGCTGTTGTACGAGGCGGCGAGCGCCGAGCGGGCGAGGGCGAGGGATCACGCGGGCGCCTTGGCGCAGGCCGAGGCCGGCTTGGCGTTGTGGGACGGGAGCGTGGGCGCCGGGGCGGGAGAGGACCTGCACGATCCGGTGGTGGCGCTGCGTGCCGACCGGGTGCGGGTGTTCCGTTCGCTGGTCCGGTCGCGGGCGCTCGCGCTGGCCCGGGTGGGGCGGCGGGAGGAGGCGACGGCACCGCTGGCCGGGCTGGCATCGGCGCTGCCCCGGGACGAGGAGGTACTCGCGGAACTGCTGCGCTGTGAGGCGGCCACCGCGGGCCGGGCCGCGGCGCTGACCCGGTACGACGCCTATCGCCGCGGGCTGCGCGATGAGTTGGGTACCGATCCGGGGCCCGGGCTCAGGTCCGTGTACCAGGAGTTGCTGAGCGCGGATGTGGCGCCGGTCCGCCACGGGGTGCCACACGAGCCGAACCCTCTGCTGGGGCGGGACGCCGACGTCGCTGCCGTGGCCGGGCTGCTGCGCGAGGTCCGAGTGGTCACCGTCGTCGGGCGGGCGGCTGGGCAAGACCCGCCTCGCTCATGCGGTGAGCCGTGCGGCCGAGCAACCGGTGGTCCACTTCGTCACCCTGGCCGGTGTCATCGCCGACGACGACGTGGCCGGTGAAGTGGCCTCGGCCGTCGGTGCAGGGGAGGGGCGGCAGTTCGCGGGCGGCACGGACGCGGTGTCCGGCATCGTGGCCGCGCTGGGCTCGGGGCCCGTACTGCTCGTGCTGGACAACTGCGAGCAGGTGATCCGGGGCGCGGCCGACCTCGTGCAGGCCCTGGTGTCGCGGTCGAAGGGGCTGCGGATCCTGGCCACCAGCCGGGCCCCGCTGGGGCTGACCTCGGAGTCGGTGTACGCGCTGCCGGAGCTGTCCCTGGCGACCTCCGTCGAGCTCTTCGAGCAGCGGGCGCGGGCGGCGAGGCCCGGTGTGGACCTACCCGCCGACCGGGTGGCCCAGATCTGCCGGCATCTGGACGGGCTGCCGCTGGCCGTGGAACTCGCCGCGGCCCGGGTGCGGGTGCTGTCCGTGGCCGACATCTCGCGCCGGCTCCAGGACCGCTTCACCCTGCTGCGCGGCGGCGCCCGCGACACCCCCGAGCGGCATCGCACGCTGCGGGCGGTGGTCGAGTGGAGCTGGAATCTGCTGGAGCCCGACGGCCGGGCGGCGATGCGGGCGCTGTCGGTGTTCCCGGGCGGCTTCACCGAGGACGCGGCTCAGTATGTGCTCGGCGAGGCGGGGGACGCGCTGTTCCTGCTGGAGCAACTGGCCGACCAGTCCCTGATCAAGGTGGACGACAGTCCTTCCGGGGTGCGCTTCCACATGCTGGAGACGCTGCGGGAGTTCAGCGCCGACCGGCGGGCGGAGGCGGGCGAGGAGGAGACGGTGACCGACCGGTTCCTGTCCTGGGCCCGCGATTTCGGCCGCGCCCACCACGATGTGCTGTTCAGCGGCGACCCGTTGCCCGCCTGGCGCCGGATGCGGGCCGAGCAGGACAACCTCGTCCTGGCACTGCGGCACGCGCTGCACCGTGACGACGGGCCGGCCATCGCGGCCGTCACCGCCGTGCTGTCCTCGTTGTGGGCCACCGACTCCAACTTCGCCCGGCTCGCCGCCCTCGCCGCCGAGACCGCCGGGCCCCTGTCCCATTTCCGCCCCGGACCCGGGAACCCCGAGGACGTGGAGCCGGCCCGCAGCGCGGCGGCCGTGTGTGCCGCCAGTCTCTTCATGGGCTTCGGCCCGCACGCCGTACGCCAGCTCGTCACGCTGCGCCGCCTGCCGCCCGCCCGGCCGGACACCCTGCCCCGGGCGATGGGGGTCGTGCTGTGCGCCGTCCCGGACATACGCCCGCCCGAATACGCGCTGCTGCAGGAGCTCTGCGAAGCCGACGAGCCCATGCTGGCGGGCGTCGCGGCCGGCGTCGCCAGCTACGTATGGGAATCCGAGCACCAGACGGAGCGCGCGCTGGAGTGCGCCCGGCGGATGCTCGACGCGCTGGAACCCCTGGGTAATCCGGCCATGCGGCTGCTCGGGCATGGACGGATCAGTGAGTTGTGCCTGCAGTCCGGGCGGGGCGCGGAGGCGTACGACCATCTGCGGGCCGCGCGGGACGAGCTCAGCGAGTTCGGCGCCTGGTTCGACCTGGCCGGCATCGGCTGGGGGCTGGTGCTGGCCTGTCTGCACCGCGGGGAGATCGACGAGGCGGAGTACTGGCTGGGGCTCACGGCCCTGGACCAGCAGCCGGAGGCCGCCCAGATCTACACGCCCGATCATCCGGCCCGGGCGGAGATCGCGCTGGCCCGGGGGCTGACCGAGGTCGGGCTCGGGCTGTGGCGGCAGGCTGTGGAGGGGATGCGGGAGGCCAGCCTGCTGTATGCCGACGATCCGTTCATGGAGCCGTGGTTGCTTCAGATGCAGTCGGCCGCGGTGGCGGCGCACGCGCAGCACGGCCGGCTGGAGCCGGTGGCGAAGCTGGCCGGGGAACTGCGGGAGCGGCTGCTGCAGATGCTGTCCGGCCCGTCGGGCTCCTCCGGTGACCGGGCTCCGGTGGAACTGCCGGTGTACGGCACGGTCCTGCTCGCCCTCGGTTTCGCCGGGCTCGCCCGGGGCGATACGGCGGCCGTGCGGCTGGTGGCGCTGGCGGAACGGATGCCGGTGGTACGGGAGTTCCCCACTCTCTCCCTGGCCCGGTCCCGGCAGGCGGCGGAGAACGCCGACAGAGCGGCGTACGCCGACGCGGAGTCGGAGTACGCCGCCCTGGGGCGGGAGGAACTGCGGGCAGCGGCGCTGCGCGAACTCACTGCCGCGGCTCGCGGTTGAACAGGGACCTGGACCACCAGTAGCCCAGCAGGCTCAGGCCCAGGCACCAGGCCAGGGTGAGGACGGCGTTCTTGGTGCCGATCTCGGTGCCCATGAGGAGGCCGCGCAGGGTCTCGATGGCGGGTGAGAAGGGCTGGTACTCGGCGAACCAGCGGAACCAGCCCGGCATGGCGTCCACCGGCACGAACGCGCTGCCCAGGAGCGGCAGGATCATCAGGGGCTGGGCGAGGTTGCTGGCCCCCTCGGCATTGGGGGACGCCAGGCCCATGCCGACCGCGAGCCAGATCAGCGCCACGCTGACCAGCACCAGCAGCCCCGCCGCCGCGAGCCACTCCAGCGGCGTCGCATCGGGCCGGAAGCCGATGGCCACCCCGACGCCCAGCACCACGGCCAGCGCCATCAGCGACTGGATCACGCTGCCGGCCACATGGCCGATCAGCACGGAGGTACGCGAGATCGCCATGGTGCGGAACCGGGCGATGATGCCCTCGGTCATGTCCATGGCCACGGAGACCGCGGTGCCGATCGCGATCCCGCCGATGGTCATGAGCAGGATGCCGGGGACGACGTAGGCGATGTACTCGGAGCGGTCCGCGGTGCCGCCGTTGATGCCGGCGCTCATCACATTGCCGAAGACGTACACGAACAGCAGCAGCAGGATGACCGGGGTGAGGAGGAGGTTGAGGGTGAGGGAGGGGTAGCGGCGGGCGTGCAGGAGGTTGCGCCGCAGCATGGTGAGGTTGTCGCGGAGGGCGTGAGTGGCAGCGCTCATCGGACGGTCTCCTTGGCGGTGGTCTGCGTGGACTGGGCGGGTACGGGGCTGCCGGTCAGGGCGAAGAACACGTCGTCGAGGTCGGGGGTGTGCACGGACAGCTCGTCGGCCTCGACGCCGGCGGCGTCGAGCCAGTCGAGAATGGCGCGCAGCTCGCGCTGGCTGCCCCCGCTGGGGATCTGCAGGGTGAGCGTCTCGTCGTCGCGTGTCGTCTCGCGCAGGGCGGTCGCCGCCTGTTCGTACGCCACCGGGTCGGAGAAGCGCAGCCGCACGTGACCGCCGGAGACGAGCCGCTTGAGTTCCTCGGCACTGCCCTGGGCGACGAGCTTGCCGCCGTTGAGCACCGCGATCCGGTCGGCGAGCTCGTCGGCCTCCTCCAGGTACTGGGTGGTGAGGAAGACGGTGGTGCCGCCGGAGACCAGTTCGCGGATGATCTGCCACATGGTGTGGCGGGAGCGCGGGTCGAGGCCGGTGGTCGGCTCGTCGAGGAAGATGATCCGCGGGTTGCCCACCAGGGTCATGGCGATGTCGAGGCGGCGCTTCATGCCGCCGGAGTAGGTGGAGGCGGGCTTCTTCGCAGCCTCCGTGAGGTCGAAGCGCTCCAGCAACTCCGCGGTCACCCGCCGGCCCTCGCTGCGGGAGAGGTGGTGCAGGTCGGCCATCAGGAGCATGTTCTCCTCGCCGGTGATCAGCCCGTCCACGGCGGAGAACTGCCCGGTGACACCGATGGCGGCCCGTACCGCCTGGGCCTCTGCGGTGAGATCGTGCCCGGCGATCCGCGCCTGTCCGCCGTCGGCGGAGATCAGCGTGGACAGGATGTTGACCGCCGTGGTCTTGCCGGCGCCGTTCGGCCCGAGGAGGGAGAAGATCGTGCCGGCGGGCACCTGGATGTCGATGCCGTCGAGGACGGTCTTGTCCCCGTAGGACTTGCGCAACCCGGTGGCTACGATCGCGAGTTCGTGCTCTGTCGTCGTCATGCCGCAGAGCTTGCGGCCGGAGCGGTTCAGAACGCTTTCAAGCCGGTTTCAGCGCCCTGGAGCAGACTTCAGAGCGTTGAAACTTGCAGGTCAGGGCACATTGATGCACCTGGGCTCAGGCACGGCGGATCGCTTGGTCACCGGGCCCTGGTACGGGGCGGCCGCCGACCCTGGCCTGCCGAAATGGGCCGAGGCGCGACCGCCGCACGGGCGATTTCGCAAGCGGCGCCGGATGGTGCCTCGGGGAGCCGCACCGGTGGCTGCTGGTCGGCGATAGCACAGGCACGGTGATCACGCTCGTGCTGAGCAGCGCTCTGTACCGGGCGTTCTGCCCTGGTGGACCGGCCGCAGACGTGGTGTGCTGGGAGTTGACGGGAAGGACCCGATTCGAGACGCGGGGAAGCGGTCCCGAGCCGCGCACCGCGCAATCCGGATCCGCGAGAAGCGGGTGGAGTCCTTCCCGTCCTTCATGTCCGGCGGGTCAGCTGTTCCAGCTCTCGTCGTATGGATCGGCGGGCTCCGGGACCGGCCTCGCGGTCGTGACGTCGAGGAACGGGATCGGGCCGCCGTTGACCGGGTCCTTCGTCCGGCGCGCGGTGTATGTGCCGGTGACCTCCAGCCAGGCGTCCGGCTGCAGGACCGGGGGTGTGCGCCCGGTCAGGCCGATCTTGACCGGAAGGCCGTCGGCGGCGCAGCAGTTGAGGGCGATACGGACCAGGTACGGCGTGCCGGCCCGGTCCAGCGCGACGAAACCGGTGATCTTCACCCGGCGGTCGCGCAGCGAACGTCCGTCGTCGTACACCGCGCGGGCCGCGTAGTCGGCGACGCCCAGGCGGACCGGATCCCCGGCGGGCAGCGGCGCGTAGGCCGGAGGCTGCTGCAGGGCCGTGCCCGTGCGCATCGCGCTGTACGAACCCAGGGCCGGCGGCGCGACGAGGATGAGGGCGAGGACCGGCAGCAACAGGAGCCAGGAGACGCGGGGTTCGTGGTGCCGCGGTGCCGGGTTCCGCCGCTCGTACCACACCGTCGCCACCGCCGCCGCGACCAGGACGGTACCGGCGGCCAGCAGCAGCGGCCGCAGCCCCGCCTTGACGTACCGCAG
Source organism: Streptomyces sp. F001 (assembly GCF_004187715.1). Classification (GTDB taxonomy): domain Bacteria; phylum Actinomycetota; class Actinomycetes; order Streptomycetales; family Streptomycetaceae; genus Streptomyces; species Streptomyces flavusporus. Next base: position 603,953 of record NZ_QZWF01000004.1, read on the forward strand.
CGACAGGTCGGTGGCCCCCGCGTGCAGCAGGGACGCGCCCAGCAGGAACAGCACCGCCGCCTGCGCCTGCCGGTTCAAAGCAGCACCGCCCCGGTCAGAGCGGCCAGCGCCACGGCGACCCCAAAGGTCGCCGGGGCGAAGCGCAGGGCGAAGGCGCGCCCGAAGGTGCCCGCCTGCATCGCGAACAGCTTCAGGTCCACCATCGGCCCGACCACCAGGAACGCCAGCCGGGCCGTCGGCGAGAACTGGGTCAGCGACGCGGCCACGAACGCGTCCGCCTCCGAACAGATCGACAGCAGTACGGCGAGCACGGCCAGGGCGAGCACCGCCACCACCGGGTGGTCGGCCGCCGCGCGCAGCCACTGCTCGGGGACGACCGCCTTGAGGGTCGCCGCCGCCATCGCGCCGATCACCAGAAAGCCACCGGCGTGCATCACGTCGTGCCGCACCGACCCCCAGAAGGCCGCGCCCCGGCCCTGGCCCTCGTACGACGGACGGGCCGGCGGGCGCAGCCAGTCGGTGCGGCCGAGCCGCTGCCACAGCCAGCCCATCACGCACGCCACGACCAGGCTCGCGACGAAACGGGCCAGCACCATCTCCGGTTCGCCGGGGAAGGCGACCGCCGTCGCCGTCAGTACGATCGGGTTGATCGCGGGCGCGGAGAGCAGGAACGCCAGCGCGGCGGCCGGGGTGACACCGCGCCGCATCAGCGCGCCGGCCACCGGCACCGACGCGCACTCGCAGCCGGGGACGACCGCGCCCGCCAGCCCCGCGACCGGTACGGCCGCGGCGGGCCGGGCGGGCAGCGCACGGGCGAAGACCGACGGCGGTACGAACACGGCGACGGCCGCCGACAGCAGCACGCCGAGCACCAGGAACGGCAGGGCCTGCACGACCACCGCGACGAACACCGTCATCCAGCTCTGCATCACCGGCGCGGACAGGGCGCGGCGGATCGGCGCCTGGGCGAGGAGCAGCAGGAGCAGGGTCACGGTGAGGACCAGGGGGGAGCTGAGGTGCCAGCCCTCCGGGTCCGGCGGCCCCGCCCGTTCATCGGGCCGCGGGGCTGCTTCGGTGGCGGTGTCGGCCACGGGTCGGGGTCCCTCCGTTGTGCCGGGTGCGAGATGCCGGGCGCCAGGTGCCGGGTGCGCGGTGCCAGGTGCGAGGCCTCCCCTTCAGTACGGCGGGCGAGGAACGGATGTTCAGTCGGTTGCTGGAACCATCCGTCCCGGTGGGGCAGTCTTTTCCCTCGTGGGGAGCGTTCCGAATCAGAGTCAGCCGGACGGCGCGACCGCGCACATGGTGGTGTGCGGTGACGACGGGCTCGCGCACCGGCTCGCGGCCGAACTGCGGGGGGTGTACGAGGAGCAGGTGACGCTCGTCGTACCACCCGCCGGGCGCCGGGTGCGCCAGCCGGTCGTCGGACGGGCCCGGGCCGCGTCGGCGGCGCTGCTCGACCGGATGGTGAACGCGGCCAACCGGGCCGCCGGGAACGGCAACGGCACCTCCGGTGGCGAGGGCGGCGGGAACGAGCGGCTGGTGGAGGCCGCCGAGCCGACCGAGAGCGTGCTCGCCGACGCGGGCGTGGAGCGGGCGACCGCGCTGGCGCTCGTGTACGACGACGACGAGACCAACATCCGCGCCGCCCTCACCGCCCGCCGCCTCAACCCTCGGCTGCGCCTCGTCCTGCGGCTCTACAACCGGCGGTTGGGGCAGCACATCGAGGAACTCCTCGACCAGGCCGCCGCGTTGGCGGTCGGCGGTTCGGCCGCCTCCGTCGACGCCTCCACGACCGTGCTGTCCGACGCCGACACGGCCGCACCGGCGCTGGCGGCGACCGCGCTCGCCGGGACCAGCAAGGTCGTACAGACCGACGGGCTGCTGCTGCGGGCCGTGGAGCGGACACCGCCGGCGCCGGGTCAGGTCGCCGATCCCGGGCTGTGCACGCTGGCGCTGCTGTCGACGACGAGCAGTGACCCGGCCGGTGCGGACGGGTCGGAGGGCAGCGGGGAGCGCGGGCCGCGGCTGCTGCCGGACGAGGCGGAGGTGGCCGCGGCGACCGGGCGCGGCACGGTCGTGCTGGAGCATGTGTCGTACTCCGGGTCGGCGCAGTCCTCGGGGCGCGGGGTCGGTGTCGTACCGCCGTTCGCGTCGCTGTTCTCCCGGCGGCTGCGCTGGTCGCTCGCGGGCCTGGTGGGTGCCGTGCTCGCGCTGGCGATCGCGCTGACGATCGTCACCGGGGACCATCCGCTGCGCGCGACATATCTGACGCTGCTCGACATCCTCGGCATCGACGACCCGGCCACCGGCGCGAGCACCGGACGGCAGATCCTCCAACTGCTGTCCGCCGTCGTCGGGTTGCTGCTGCTGCCGGTGCTGCTGGCGGCCGTGCTGGAGGCGCTCGGCACGTTCCGGAGCGCGTCCGCGCTGCGCAGGCCGCCGCGCGGACTCGCCGGGCATGTCGTGCTGCTCGGGCTCGGCAAGATCGGCACCCGCGTGCTGACCCGGCTGCGGGAACTGCACATTCCGGTGGTGTGCGTCGAGGCCGATCCCGAGGCGCGCGGCATGGCGACGGCCCGGCGGTTGCGGGTGCCGGTGGTGCTGGGGGACGTCACGCAGGAGGGCGTCCTGGAGGCCGCCAAGGTTCACCGGGCGCATGCGCTGCTCGCGCTGACCAGCGTGGACACGACCAACCTGGAAGCCGCGCTGTACGCCCGGTCCGTACGGCCCGATCTGCGGGTCGTGCTCCGCCTGTACGACGACGACTTCGCGGCTGCCGTATACCGCACCCTGCGGGCCGCGCACCCGCGTGCGCTCACCCGCAGCCGCAGTGTCACCCATCTCGCGGCGCCCTCCTTCGCCGGGGCCATGATGGGCCGGCAGGTGCTGGGGGCCATCCCGGTCGAGCGGCGGGTGCTGCTCTTCGCGGCCGTGGACGTGCGCGGGATCCGGCAGTTGGAGGGGAAGACGGTGGCCGACGCCTTCCAGGCCGGGTCGTGGCGAGTGCTGGCCCTGGACGCGGCGGCACCGGAGGAACGCCGGCCGGATCTTGCGGTGGGCCCGTCCTCCACCGGCTCCGGCGACACTCCACCCACCTCGGACCTCGTGTGGGACCTCCCACCGACGTATGTCCTGCGTGCCGACGACCGGGTGGTACTGGCGGCGACCCGGCGGGGGCTGGCGGAGCTGCTGGGGAGGCGGCCGCGGGCGCGGGCGGCGAGGTGACGGGCGGGGTCGCGGTCGTACGGTTGCCCTCGACCCCGCCGTCCGTCTCCCCCGGTGACGGCGGCCCGGCCGTCAGGCGCCCGCGCCGCCCAGGTGTCTCTCCGCGAAGTCCAGTTCCAGCTTCACCTGCTTGATCCGCTCGTCGACGACCAGCGAGCCGTGTCCCGCGTCGTACCGGTAGACCTCGTGGATCGCGCCGCGCGCCTGCAGGCGCTTGACGTAGTTCTCGATCTGGCGGATGGGGCAGCGTGGGTCGTTCACGCCGGCCGAGATGTACACCGGGGCCTTGACCTGGTCGACGTAGGTGAGGGGGGACGACGCCTCGAAGCGCTCGGGGACCTCCTCCGGGGTGCCGCCCAGGAGGGTGCGGTCCATGGCCTTCAGGGCCTCCATCTCGTCGTGGTACGCGGTGACGTAGTCGGCCACCGGGACCGCCGCGATGCCCAGCGTCCACGCGTCCGGCTGGGTGCCGAGGCCGAGGAGCGTGAGGTAGCCGCCCCAGGAGCCGCCGGTCAGGATCAGCCGGTCGGGGTCGGCAAGGCCCGAGGTGATCGCCCACTCCCGGACCGCCGCGATGTCCTCCAGCTCGATCAGGCCGACCCGGTGCTTCAGCGCGTCCGTCCAGGCGCGGCCGTAGCCGGTGGAGCCGCGGTAGTTGACCCGCACGACCGCGTACCCGTGGTCCACCCAGGCGGCCGGGCCCGCGGCGAAGGAGTCGCTGTCGTGCCAGGTCGGGCCGCCGTGGATGTCGAACACCGTGGGGAGCGGGCCGGAGGCACCGGCCGGCTTCTGGACCAGGGCGTGGATACGGCCGCCGGGGCCCTCCACCCATACGTCCTCCACCGGCACCGAACCCGGGGACTTCATGCCGGGCGGGTCGAGGACCACCCGGCCCGCCGTCGAGCGCACCAACGACGGCTCGGCCGCCGACGACCACAGGTACTCCACGCTGCCGTCGGGTCGGGCGGTCGCGCCGGAGACCGTGCCGGGCGGGGTCGGGACCTTCGCCAGCTCACGCGCGGCAAAGTCGTAGCGGAACAGCTCGCCGCGGGCTTCGTGGCTGTGCCCGATCAGCAGGCCGGAGCCGTCCGGGTACCACTCGGCGCTGACATCACCGGGCAGCTCCAGCGCCAGGTCCGTCTCCTCGCCCGTCGCCACGTCCCACACCAGCGGCTCCCAGCGGCCGCGCCTCTGGTGGCCGATGAGCAGGCGCGTGTCACCGCCGACCGGCGCGAAGCCGAGGACCTCCAGGCCCAGCTCGACGGTGCCGCCCTTGGTGTCGTCGAGTTCGGCGACCGGCGTGCCGTCGGGGCGCAGCACGCGCAGCGCCGAGTGCATCGCGTCCCCGTGCTCGGTGTGCTCCACGGCGATCAGCGAACCGTCGTGGGAGAGGTCGCCGACGCCCGCCGACTCACGGTGCCGGTAGATCTCCACCGGCGCCTCGCCCAGGCGCGCGATGTGGATCGTCGTACCGTCCTCGTCGGTGGAGCGGCCCACCACCGCCGTACGTCCGTCACGGCCCAGGGCGAGGCCCGCCGGGTAGGACGGGTCCAGGCCCGGTACGGCGAGCTCGTCCTCGCCGCCGGTGAAGGGCTGGCGGCGCCAGACGCCGAACTCGTCGCCGTCCTTGTCGTCGAACCACCAGATCCACGCGCCGTCCGGGGAGAGCACGCCGTCCGTCGTACCGTTCGGCCGGTTCGTCACCTGGCGCTGCTCACCCGTCGAACGGTTCCAGGCGTACAGCTCGTACGTCCCCGTCGCGTTCGACACGAACAGGGAGCGGTCGGGTGCGTCCTCCGCCCAGTCGGGCAGTGACACCCGCGGCGCCCGGAAGCGCTTCTCCCAGTCCGGCATGTTCTCGCCCTGCTTGCGCTGATCCTGCGCGGCGGACCCGTTGCTCTCAGTCATGGCCCCATACTGCCTGGTCCGACCGACAATCCGCCGCCGAGGTCCCCAGCCTGTGGAAAACCTCCACCGGCCACCCTTCCGGCCGGGCCGGGGCCGATTGTCAGTGGCGGGGTGCACACTCCTTCCCATGACCGCGATGACCGATCCGCGCAAGACCGTCGAGAGGTTCTGGGCCACCGCCGAGGGCCGGGACTGGGACGCATTCGCCGAGACCCTGGCCGAGGACGTCGTGTACACGCTGCCGCAGACGCGGGAGAAGATCAGCGGCCGGGACCGGTTCGTGCAGTTCTACAAGGAGTACCCCGGCGACTGGCACCTGCGGATCGAGCGACTCGTCGCCGAGCCGGACCACGTCGTCTCCTGGATCCACGCCACCGTGGGACTGGAGGAGATGTACGCCATCTCGTTCTTCACCTTCACCGGTGACGGGCGGGTCGACTCCATAACCGACTTCTGGCCGGAGCCGTACGAGCCCCCGGCCGGCCGCGAGCACCTGAGCGAGCGGTACTGACCCACAGCCACCCCGCGGCCGGGCGCTCCGCGCGAGCCCCGTACCGTTGGTGGCGTGTACCGGTTTCTGCTGACGCCCCGTTGGTGGGGGATCAACGTCTTCGTGCTGCTCGCCATCCCCTTCTGCATCTTCATGGGGTCCTGGCAGCTGAGCCGGTTCGAGGACCGGGTCGAGGACCACCGCAGCGCGGGTGAACAGGCCGCGTCGGACAAGACCAAGGCGGCCCGGCCGCTCGCCGAGCTGCTGCCGGTGGACAAGGAGACCTCCGGCGACCGGACCACCGCGACCGGCACGTACGGCGAGCAGCTGCTCGTCCCGGACCGGGAACTGGACGGCAGGCGCGGCTACTACGTCCTGACCCTGCTGCGCACCGACGACGGCAAGGCCCTCCCGGTCGTCCGGGGCTGGCTGCCCGGCGCCGCCGACCCGGCCGAGGCCCCGGCCCCGCCCTCCGGCGAGGTCACGGTCACCGGCGCGCTCCAGGCGTCCGAGAACCCGGGCGAGAACGGCGTCAGTGCGCAGGGCGGGCTGCCGTCCGGGCAGACCGCGGCGATCAGCGCGGCGTCGCTGGTGAACCTGGTGCCGTACGACCTCTACGACGCGTGGGTCACGCTCGACAAGGGCGACTCCGGAATGCGGGCCGTGCCGGTGAGCGCGGCGCCGGACACCGGACTCGACCTCAAGGCCTTCCAGAACCTCGGCTACACCGGCGAGTGGTTCGTCTTCGCGGGCTTCGTCGTCTTCATGTGGTTCCGGTTGTTCCGCCGCGAGGTGGAGTTTGTGCGGGACGCGGAGATGGGGCTGGTGCCGGAGGACGAGCAGCGCGTTTCCACCCCGTCCGGGGTCTGAGGACAACAGGACCTCAGCACCGACGAGGATCTACGAGGCGGACAGCACCCCGGTCCGGTACACGGTCCCCGCACACGCGTCGGCCACCGTCGCGGAAACCGACGGCGCCCCTGCCTCCGCCGTGTAGGAGACGACGACGCTCCCGTCGGCCGTACCGTCCTCCGTGACCAGCTGGGTGGACGTGCCGGTGTCGCCGCCGGTGGAGCTGCCGTCGGTCGTGGTGCCGGGGTCGGTGGTGGGCGTCGGGTCGGGCGAAGGACCGCCCGTGCCACCGCTGTCGCCGCCGGGGTCGGTGGAGCAGGTCTCCGAAGGCACCCAGGCGAACTTCACCTCGTACGCGGAGCCCGGTTGCAGCACCAGCTGCGGGATCTCGAGGGACGGGTCCGGCAGGCCGGCCGCCGCGTCGCCGGACGTGTGGGCGACCACGGTGATCTTGGTGGGGTCCGCCGCGCCCTGTGCGAGGGGACTGACCGTGCCGGCGCCGCCGACCGTACAGCCCGCGGAGGAGACGTTCATGATCCGGAAGGTGCCGTAGACCGTCCCGCCGGAGTCGGGGACATCGGCGGTCGCGGTGGCCGAGCCGAGCTGCTCGGCCGTACACACCGGGGCGCTGACCACGCTGGTCGCCGAGGGGTAGGAGACGTCGGGGCTGGCTTCGGCGCCGGTCTCGGGGCTGCCGCCCGGGCCTGTCTCCCTGTGCGTCGGGCTGCCCTTGCCGGGGTCCTCGGCCTTGTCCGTGGAGGCCGCGCCGTCGCCGCCCGCGCCCTCGGTGCTCTTGCCCTCGCCCGCGCCGCCCTGCGCCTGCGCGCCGTGACCGGCGATGGACGGGTCGGCATCGGGACCGGTGGAGTTGGAGACGTGCACCAGGGCCGGGACGGCGGTGCAGACGAACAGCGCCGCGGCCGCCATGCCGACGGCGGCCTGCCGCTTGCGCGCCCGCCGGGCGGGCACGGCCCGCCGAAGGTGGTCCAGCGTGCCGTCGCGCGGCTCGACGTCCTGCACCGCCTGGTGCAGCATCCTGCGCAGTGCCAGCTCGTCCGAGTCGAGGCCCTCGGGGCCCTGGTCGTCGGGGCCGTGGTTCACAGTTCCGTTCCCAGCGTGCGATTGCTTCGGCTCTTGCTCGCGCGAGGCGCCCCCCGGCCCCTCCTCGGGTGTCGGCTCACGCCACTCGTACGGCTCATGCGGCTCGTGCGGATGCCGCCGCCCGTTCTCGTCGGTCATGCCGGCGCCTCCATGGCGATCCGGAGGGCCGCGATACCGCGCGAGCCGTACGCCTTGACCGAGCCCAGCGATATCCCGAGCGTCTCGGCGACCTGGGCCTCCGTCATGTCCGCGAAGTAGCGCAGCACCAGGACCTCGCGCTGGCGGCGCTGCAGGCCCTTCATCGCCTTGATCAGGGAGTCGCGCTCCAACTGGTCGTACGCCCCTTCCTCGGCGCTCGCCATGTCGGGCATGGGCTTCGACAGCAGCTTGAGGCCGAGGATGCGGCGGCGCAATGCCGAGCGCGAGAGATTGACGACCGTCTGACGCAGATACGCCAGCGTCTTCTCCGGGTCACGGACCCGTTTGCGGGCCGAGTGGACGCGGATGAACGCCTCCTGCACGACGTCCTCGCAGGAGGCGGTGTCGTCCAGGAGGAGGGCGGCGAGACCGAGCAGCGAGCGGTAGTGCGTGCGGTAGGTCTCGGTGAGGTGGTCGACGGTGGTGCCGGCCGCCGCCGCATCGACGTCGTCGGCGCCGTCACGCTGATTCGGGATGCGGGCGGGCCGCGCTGCAGGCATGGGGGCGATCACCGGCATGCCGCCGGGCGCGCCCACACGGGTGCGGACGGGCCGGGGCGGCCGAAGGGCCGTGCCGCGGGTTGCCGCAGGAAACTCGAGTACCTCTGCCACGCCAGTTGGACACGCTTCCCCCCGCCAGGGTTGTACGTGCCGGGCGTCACTCTCGTTCTCGCCTCAGGCAGCACGACTGACGGTGCCCCATATGCCCTCATGCGTCCGCTCTTCCCCTATGTCCCATACGAACGGGCGTCCCCACGCACCGTTCACGGCGTCCCCACGCCTGGATCAACGCGTCTCCACACCCCGGAAGGGCGACCGCATAGACGCTCCCCGCCCTCCGCACGGTTGCGGAGGGCGGGGAGGAAATCTTCGAACGCCGAAGGGCCCGAAACAAGTGGTCCGGACCACTCGTCCGGCTCACCTGGCGTGCACAGCTTCCATGGATCCTACAAACAGATCAGGCCATCGCCGAGACCTTTTACGTTCACTTGCCTTCACGACATCTCCGCAGCCACGAGCTCGGCGATCTGCGCGGTGTTGAGCGCGGCCCCCTTGCGCAGGTTGTCGCCGCACACGAAGAGCTCGAGCGCCGTCGGATCGTCCAGGGCCCGGCGCACCCGCCCGACCCAGGTCGGGTCAGTGCCCACCACATCGGCGGGCGTCGGGAACTCCCCGGCCGCCGGATTGTCGAACAGGACGACCCCGGGCGTGGTGGCGAGAATCTCACGGGCCCGGTCCACCGTCACCTCGTCCTGGAAGCGGGCGTGCACGGTCAGCGAGTGCACGGTCACCACCGGCACCCGGACACATGTCACCGCGACGGGCAGCCGCGGCAGTCCGAGGATCTTGCGGGACTCGTCCCGCACCTTCATCTCCTCCGACGACCAGCCGTCCTCGCGCACCGACCCGGCCCACGGCACGACGTTCAGCGCCACCGGCTCCGGGAACGGTCCGGTGCTGTCCCCCACGACCCGCCGTATGTCACCGGGGTGGGTCCCCAGCTCCGTACCGGCCACCAGGGACAGCTGCTGCCGCAGCGTCTCCACGCCGGCCCGCCCGGCCCCGCTCACCGCCTGGTACGCGGAGACGACCAGCTCACGCAGTCCGAACCCGGCGTGCAGCGCGCCCAGGGCGACGATCATGGACAGCGTCGTGCAGTTGGGGTTGGCGATGATGCCGCGCGGACGCACCCGGGCCGCATGCGGATTGACCTCCGGCACGACCAGCGGCACGTCCGGGTCCATCCGGAACGCGCCCGAATTGTCCACGACGACGGCGCCCTTGGCGGCAGCGATCGGCGCCCACTGTGCGGCGAGCTCGTCCGGCAGGTCGAACATGGCGACGTCGACCCCGTCGAACGCCTCCTCGCTGAGGGCGACCACCTCGACCTCCTCGCCGCGCACGGCCAGCTTGCGGCCGGCCGAGCGCGGCGAGGCGATCAGACGGATCTCGCCCCAGATGTCCGCGTGCTGGGACAGGATCTGGAGCATGACCGTGCCGACGACCCCGGTCGCTCCCACGACCGCGAGCGTCGGTCGGATGGTCATCGCCCGGTGCCTCCGTAGACGACGGCCTCGTCGCTGTCGGAGTCCAGGCCGAAGGCGGTGTGCACGGCGCGGACGGCCTCGGACACGTCGTCGGCGCGGGTGACGACCGAGATGCGGATCTCGGAGGTCGAGATCAGCTCGATGTTCACACCCGCGTCGCTCAGCGCCTCGAAGAACGCGGCCGTGACGCCCGGGTTGGTCTTCATACCGGCGCCGACCAGGGAGATCTTGCCGATCTGGTCGTCGTAGCGCAGCGAGTCGAAGCCGATGCCGGCCTTGTTCTTCTCCAGGGCGTCGATGGCCTTGCGGCCCTCGGTCTTCGGCAGCGTGAAGGAGATGTCCGTGAGCCCGGTGGAGGCGGCGGACACGTTCTGCACGACCATGTCGATGTTGATCTCGGCGTCGGCGATCGTGCGGAAGATGGCGGCGGCCTCGCCGGGCTTGTCCGGCACGCCGACGACCGTGATCTTGGCCTCGGAGGTGTCGTGCGCGACACCGGAGATGATGGCCTGCTCCACCTGCTTGTCCCCTTGCTTGATCGGCTCGCTGCTGACCCACGTGCCCTGCAGTCCGCTGAAGCTGGACCGGACATGGATCGGGATGTTGTAGCGGCGGGCGTACTCCACACAGCGGTGGAGCAGCACCTTCGACCCGGACGCGGCCAGCTCGAGCATGTCCTCGAACGAGATCCAGTCGATCTTCCGGGCCTTCTTCACCACGCGCGGGTCGGCGGTGAACACGCCGTCGACGTCGGTGTAGATCTCGCACACCTCGGCGTCGAGGGCGGCGGCCAGCGCCACGGCCGTGGTGTCGGAGCCGCCGCGGCCCAGCGTCGTGATGTCCTTGGTGTCCTGGCTGACGCCCTGGAATCCGGCGACAATGGCGATGTTGCCCTCGTCCAGCGAGTCCCGGATCCGGCCCGGCGTGACATCGATGATCCGGGCTTTGTTGTGGACCGAGTCGGTGATGACACCTGCCTGGCTGCCCGTGAACGACTGGGCCGAGTGGCCCAGGTTTTTGATCGCCATGGCCAGCAGTGCCATGGAGATCCGCTCTCCGGCGGTCAGCAGCATGTCGAGCTCGCGCCCGGCAGGAATCGGGGAAACCTGCTCGGCGAGATCGATCAGCTCGTCCGTCGTGTCGCCCATCGCGGAAACCACCGCCACCACCTGGTGGCCGTTCTTCTTGGCTTCCACGATTCGCTTGGCGACGCGCTTGATGCCCTCGGCATCGGCTACGGAGGAGCCTCCGTACTTCTGCACGACAAGGCCCACGTGCGCTCCTCGCTCAGTCCGTGTGTGTCGGCTCATTTTAACGAGCGTCCGAAATTCCCTTCCCAGATATCGCATGGTGAGATGTCCGGCCGCTCGTTCTCGGACTGCATATGCCCGGCATGCGCTGATGACACTCGGAAAAGTGCCGCGGGTCACAAGTGGCCTCTGATGACCGAGTGCGCCCACAGCGACGAGACGGACCGGGTGGTCGGCCTGGAGCCGGGTGCCGACGGCTACGTGTCCAAGCCGTTCGGCATACGGGAGGTCATCGCACAGACACGGGCCGTGATGCGCCGCATTCAGCTACTGGGTGCGCAGTCCCAGCGGGCCCGCGATCTCCTGCTGCATGACCTTGCCGGCCTCGAACTCGAGGGTGTCGTCGCCCATGCCCTGGTCGGTGTCGAGGCCGTCCAGTTCCTCCAGCGGCTGGTTCAGCCGCACATGCGCGACCACGGACTGCAGTGCGCGCAGCGTCGCGGACGCTGTCGCACCCCAGTTGGAGAAGTAGGAGAACTGCCACCACCACAGCGCCTCCGTCGTGCGCCCGGCGCGGTAGTGGGCCATGCCGTGGCGGAGGTCGGTGATGACGTCCGCGAGGTCGTCGGAGATACGGGCCGGCACCGGGGCCTTGCGGGGCTCGTACGGGTCGAAGACCTCGGAGTAGACGTCGATCGGCTCCAGGAGCCGGGCCAGGTTCTCCCGCAACCCGTCGACGTCCGGCTCGGGGCCCGGGTCGGGCTCGTAGCGCTCGTCGGGGACGATGTCCTCGTGCGCGCCCAATCGGCCGCCGGCCAGCAGGAGTTGGGAGACCTCCAGCAGGAGGAAGGGCACGGCCGAGTCCGGCTCATCGCCTCTGGCCACCTCGGAGACGGCCACCAGGAAGCTCTCTACCTGGTCCGCGATCTGGACCGCGAAGTCGTCCGGGTCCTGTGTCGTGGAGTGCAGCGTGGCGTCAGACATCTAGGAGTCGTCTCCCCTCGAAGGCGCGGCCGAGGGTGACCTCGTCCGCGTATTCCAGGTCGCCACCCACCGGGAGGCCGCTGGCCAGGCGGGTGACCTTGAGGCCCATGGGCTTGATCATGCGGGCGAGGTACGTCGCCGTCGCCTCGCCCTCCAGATTCGGGTCCGTGGCCAGGATGAGTTCCGTGACCGTCCCGTCGGCCAACCTCGCGAGAAGTTCTCGTATACGCAGATCGTCCGGGCCGACACCCTCGATCGGGCTGATCGCGCCCCCCAGGACGTGATAGCGGCCGCGGAACTCGCGCGTCCGCTCGATGGCCACGACGTCCTTCGGCTCCTCCACCACACAGATCACCGCCGGGTCACGGCGGCTGTCACGGCAGATGTTGCACAGCTCCTCCTGCGCGACATTGCCGCAGGTCGCACAGAAACGGACCTTCGCCTTCACCTCAAGGAGGGCCTGGGCCAGACGCCGTACGTCCGCCGGCTCCGCCTGCAGGACATGGAAGGCGATCCGCTGCGCGCTCTTGGGACCGACGCCGGGCAGCCGCCCCAGCTCGTCGATGAGGTCCTGGACCACGCCTTCGTACAACGGACTGCCGCCCTTCCTGAGTGTCGTGCAGTACGTACGGTAGTTTCCCGCGGCCCGTCTTAGAAGGGCAGGCCGGGGATACCGCCGCCCATGCCCTGGGCCAGCGGGCCCAGCTTCTCCTGCTGGAGGTTCTGCGCGTTCTCGTTGGCCGCGTGGACGGCCGCGACGACCAGGTCGGCGAGGGTCTCGGTGTCCTCCGGGTCCACCGCCTTCGGGTCGATCTGCAGGGCGCGCAGCTCACCGGCTCCGCTCACAGTGGCCGTCACCAGACCGCCGCCGGCCTGGCCTTCGACCTCGGTCTGCGCCAGTTCCTCCTGCGCCCTCGCCAGGTCCTGCTGCATCTTCTGGGCCTGCTGCAGCAGCTGCTGCATATTGGGCTGGCCACCACCGGGGATCACGATCAACTCCTCTTCCGGGGCTCGTGCGGCACGGGCTTTTCCCGTTCAGCACGAGCCTACGTGGTCCATGCGGCCGTCGCTCCAGCACTCTTTCGAGTGAGTCGACCAGATCTCCTATACCTGATCAAGCCCCTCTTCCGGGCGGAAAAGATAGGAAACTCGGGTCTTCGCCACCCATTGGGCGGTAGGAAGGGTCAGGCGCATCAGCATCAGGCGTCGCGTACGACTGACAGGCCGTACGTCGTACGACATGTCACGCACCGTGATCAGTTGTGATCGGTAGGGAGTGCCGGGTGGGTCAGCCGGAGATGCAGCCCGAGGGGCCGCCTCAGGACGGGCGTGGCGAGGGTGCGGCCGGGCTGCGGCCGGGCGATCTGGCCGGGCGGGCCTTCCCGCTCGGGGACTGGGCCGAGCCCGCTCAGCGGCTGGACGAGCTGTACCGGTGGGTGGAGCGGGGGGCGCTGGACACGGCGGCCTGGTATCTCGCCGACCGGGTGTGGAAGCGGCGGGCCGCGCGGTCGCTGCGGTGCGGGGCGGCGCTGGGGGCGGTGGCCGGGGCCGCGCTGCCGTTGCTGGATCTGACCCTGTCTCTTATACACATCT
>NZ_QZWF01000005.1 GCF_004187715.1 Streptomyces sp. F001
GAGCAGCTGACTCTTAATCAGCGGGTCCGGGGTTCGAGTCCCTGGCGGCGCACGACAGTGAAAAGCCCTTCGCGCAGGCGAGGGGCTTTTTGCATGCCGTCGGCCGAAAACTCACACCACTGTGATCTTCACCGTCCACGCCCCCGTCGCCGTACGTCCCTCCACCTCGACGCGGACGGCCTCGCCGGGCACCGTGAAGGTCTCGCCGAGGTCGACCGGGGCGTCCGCGAGGGGCGGATAGACCGAGTTCTCCCAGCAGGCCTCCGTGTGCGGATGGGCGTCGATCACCTGGACCGGGCCGCCGCCGGACTCGGCGCCGCTGTGCACGCGGTAGACGAGGACGCCCTGCCGGCAGGCGCCGTGATCGTTGCCGGACGAGCCGCGCGCCTCGAAGGCGAGGACGCTGTCGGCCCCGGTGCGCACGACCGCCAGCTTGGTTCCCCGGCCCAGCCCGAAGGCCGGGGCGCCCGCTGCGGCCGTCATGGGCATTCCCGGCCCGGCGCCCAGCGGCTCCAGCGTCAGCCGCACCGGCCCGGCGCCCTGCACGCACGTCACCTGGCGCCGCTCCAGCCAGCCCAGCTTCCACTTGTGCCAGCCGAAGAGATCGGGAGCGAGTCCGAACTGGCTGCCCATCAGGTCCCAGTCGCCGACGTGGGTGTCCCAGTCGCCCTTGCCGTCCGCCGGGCGGTGGTAGAGGTCCGGCAGGTCGAAGACATGGCCGGTCTCGTGGGCGAGGACGAGCCGGTCCGGCGGATGGTTCTCGAACACCGTGACGACCCGGCGGATGTCGGTGCCGTCCACCCGCAGGGGGCCGTCCAGGTTGACCACCTTCGTGGCGTCCGAGTCCACGCCGGGCGCGTCCGGATCGGCGACGAGGTAGACGATGTCGTAGCGCGAGAAGTCGACCCGGCCGTCGGCGGCGGCGAGCGCGTCGCGCAGGTAGGCGGCCCGGTGCGGAGCGGACCAGTCGCGCTGTATTCCGTACGCCGTGGACGGCCGGGGCATCCGGATCCAGTGCCGCAGCGGGTGCGGGCGGAGCCGGAACCTGCCGTAGGAGGCGCGGGTGAAGTAGCGGCTGGTGGCCGGGAAGTGGTCGGCGGTCAGCTCTGCGGGGGTGACCGTCGGGTCCGAGTCCGGGAAGGAGAGGAAGACCATCACCGCGTCCAGCGTGCGGGTCGGCCGGGGATAGTCGGCGTTCCAGGTGTCCAGGCCCTCCGAGTGGTGGGCCTCGGTGCGGGTGAGCGCGCAAGGTGCTGCCCAGAGGGGCCCGGCGACCGAGGGGCCGGTGATGAGGGAGGTCGCGGCGAGCGCCGAGAGGGTGGTGAACACGGCCGCGGTGCTGCGCAGTCGGGGACGCGGGAGCAGACGCGGCACGGGGACCTCCGGGTGCGGTTATGGGACACCGCACCCAGATTGTGCGTATTACACGTTGTATGCCCTGTTTGTCTGCATCGGACGAGTGACGGCCGTTCGAGGGAACGGCGGCAGCACCTTCGGAAGTGCTCACGGACCGTCACAACCGGTCCGTCGCCGATGGAACCGGTGCCCTGGCGGGCAGAAACGATCTGTCAGGACGACGAGTGGTTCCGCGTCGGTTCCGGGACACTGGACAGTGGCTGCAAGGGTCCGGGGCGAACCTCTATGATCGGCACACTTTCCTGACCTTTCCTGCCCGGACAGAGATCGAGCAGAGATCGAGCAGATCGAGTGCACTGCGGGAGCGAGCGGTGAGCGGAACGTCCGAAGGGCCGACGCCCGCGGCAGACCTCATCCGGCCGGCCGTCACAGACAGTAGTCAACAAGCGTCTCGTCGTACGAATGGCGAGGTCTCCGACCCGTTGCGGTCGGCCTTCGTCTCCGCCCCACTGGCGATGGCGGTCGTCGACCGCGAGGGCCTGGTCGTCACCGCCAATGACGCGCTGGCCGACCTGCTGGGCACCGACCCCGGGGAACTGGCGGGACGGGTCGCCGCCGATCTGGTGGACCTGGCGTCCGACGCCCGCACCTGGCACGCGTACCGCGAGCTGCTGCGCGGCCGTGAGGCCCGGCTGCGCTGCACCCGGCGCCTGAAACAGCCCGAGGGGCACAGCGTCTGGGTACAGGTCACCGTCTCCCCGCTCCCCCAGGGCACGGACGGTGTGCTGCTGGCCGCCGCCGACATCAGCGCCCGGCGTGAACTCCAGGCCCGGCTACGGCACTTGCAGATGCACGACCCGGTGACCCGGCTGCCCAACCGCACCCTGTTCTTCGAGCGCCTGTCGGCCGCGCTGGACGTGGAGGCGTACGAGCGCGGCGGCACCGGCCGGATCGGCCTGTGCTACCTGGACCTGGACGGCTTCAAGGCGGTCAACGACACCCTCGGCCACCGCGTCGGCGACCGGCTGCTGGCGGCCGTGGCCGAACGCCTGTCGCGCTGCGCGGACGAGGCCGGGTACGGCAGGGCGAGCGCGCCGCTCGTGGCCAGGCTCGGCGGCGACGAATTCGCCCTGCTGGTCGAGGACTCGACGGGCACCGAGCAGCTCGCCGACCTCGCCGAGTCCGCGCTGACGGCCCTTCAGGCCCCGTTCGACCTGGCCGGCCAGCGGCTGTCGCTGTCGGCGTCGATCGGGGTCGTGGAGCGACAGGCGGCCGGGACGACCGCCACCGGTCTGATGCAGGCCGCCGACACGACGCTGTACTGGGCGAAGGCGGACGGCAAGTCCCGCTGGACGCTGTTCGACCCCGAGCGCAACGCGCACCGCATGACCCGTCAGGCGCTCGCCTCCACGCTCCGGCCGGCCATCGACCGCGGCGAGTTCACCCTCGAGTACCAGCCCCTGGTCGGCATGGCGAACGGGCGGCTGAGCGGGGTGGAGGCGCTGGTGCGCTGGAACCACCCGCAGTTCGGGATGCTGACGCCGAATCGGTTCATCGGATTGGCGGAAGAGGACGGCGCGATCGTCCCGCTCGGCCGCTGGGTGCTCGCCACCGCCTGCCGTCAGGCCCGCCGCTGGCAGCTGGAGCATCCCGACGAGCCGCCCATCTTCGTGTCGGTCAACGTGGCCGTGCGCCAGGTCTGGGACTCCGACCTGGTCGAGGACGTGGCGGAGATCCTCGCCGAGACCGGCCTGGAACCGCACCTGCTCCAGCTCGAGCTCACGGAATCCGCGGTGATGGGCTCGGCGGGCCGCCCGCTGCAGGCCCTGCAGGCGCTCAGCGAGATGGGCGTGCGCATCGCCATCGACGACTTCGGCACCGGCTACTCGAACCTGGCGTATCTGAGCCGGCTGCCGGTGTCCGTGCTGAAGCTGGACGGGTCCTTCGTACGGGGATTCCAGTACGAGGACTCCGGGGCCCATCCCAACCCGGCCGACGAGGTCATCGTCGAGGCGATGATCCAGCTGGCCCATCGGCTGGGGCTGACCGTCACCGCGGAGTGCGTGGAGACCTCCGCGCAGGCCGGGCGGCTGCGCCGGATCGGGTGCGACACCGGGCAGGGGTGGCTGTACTCCCGGCCGGTGTCGCCGGATCGCATCTCCGAGCTGCTGGACTGTCCGTCGGACCAGGCGGATCAGACGGGTCAGGCGGTCGGCAACGCGTAGGTGTCGGCGATGAGTTCGTAGGAGCGCAGCCGTACCTCGCCGGTGTGCGCGTTGGCCGTGATCATCAGCTCGTCGGCTCCGGTGCGCTTCTGGAGGTCGTCCAGGCCCGCACGGACCTCGTCGGGGGTGCCATGGATGACGTTGGCGTTCCAGGAGTCGGCGAACTCCTGCTCCAGCGGGCTGAATTCGTACGCCTCGGCCTCCTCGGGAGTGGGGACGAGACCGGGGCGGCCGCTGCGCAGCCGGATCATGTTGAGCGCGGCCGCGCGGACCTGCCGGCGGGCCTCCCGCTCGTCCTCGGCCGCAAGGGCGGAGACGCCGATGAGGGCGTACGGCTCGGCGAGCACCTCGGACGGTTTGAAGGTCTCCCGGTACAGGTCGAGGGCGGGGATCGTGTTCTGCGCCGAGAAGTGGTGCGCGAAGGCGAAGGGCAGGCCGAGCAGGCCGGCCAGCCGGGCGCTGAAGCCGGAGGAGCCCAGCAGCCAGACCGGCGGACGGTGCGGGGACTGGACGCCGCCCGGAGAGGTGGCCTGGACGGGGCCGGGGACGGCGTGGATCCGGCGGTAGGGGTGGCCGTCGGGGAAGTCGTCGTCGAGGAAGCGGGTCAGCTCCGCGAGCTGCTCGGGGAAGGCGTCGGCGACCTCGTGCGGGTTGTCGGTGCGGCGCAGGGCGGCCGCGGTGGCGCCGTCCGTGCCCGGAGCGCGGCCGAGGCCGAGGTCGATCCGGCCAGGGGCCATGGCCTCCAGCGTGCCGAACTGCTCCGCGATCACCAGCGGAGCGTGGTTGGGCAGCATCACGCCGCCCGAGCCGAGCCGGATGCGGTCGGTGTGGGCGGCGAGGTGGGCGAGGATCACGGCGGGGGAGGACGAGGCGACGCCCGGCATGGAGTGGTGCTCGGCGACCCAGTACCGGTGGAAGCCGCGGGACTCCGCGAGGCGGGAGATCGCGACGCTGGTGCGCAGCGCGTCGGTGGCGGTGTGGCCGGCACCCACGGTGACCAGGTCCAGTACGGAGAGGGGCACGGGGGCGGTGCCCTGGCTGGTACCGCGGATGTCGTCTGCCGTCACGGGGGTCCTCCTGTGTGTTGCGCCGGGCTGGGCCTTCCTGGCGTCAACGGACGGTTGTTCCCGTCTATTCCCGTGCATGTATCTTTCCGCAGCTGCCCACACGATCGGGTAAGACTCGGACCTTCGCTGAGGGACTGAGCGCCGTGAGCCAGGAATCCCCCTGCCTCTGGCTGGGGGAGGGTTCAAACCTGGACGATCGGCTCCTTGGTGAACAGGGAGCCGAGCTCCGGCGCGTTCACCCGGCGGTCGGTCAGGCGCAGGGCCTCCCAGACGGTGACCTGGTTGGCCGTGAGGACGGGTTTGGCGAGCTCTTTTTCCAGGGCCGGGATGTGGGCGGCGGTGTGCAGGGCCGTGTCGGGGAGCAGTACCGCCTCCGCGTCGGGGTGGTCGGTCGCGCGGGCCAGGGCGAGCAGCTCCGTCTCCCCCCAGGTGCCGACCTCGGCGGCGGTGACGATGCCGGAAGGGCGGACCGCGACCACCTCCGCACCTCCCGCCCGCAGGAAGTCCGCGAACAGCGACGCCACGTCGTCCGGGTAGGTCGCCCCGACCGCGACCCGGCGCACGCCGAGCTCCTGCACGGCGTGCACGAAGGCGAAGGCGGTCGAGGAGGCCGGCATGCCGGCGCGGTGGGCCAGGGTGCGTACCTGCTCGTGGGCGCCCTCCCAGCCGTACACGAAGCTGCCGCTGGTGCAGGCCCACACCACCGCCTCGGCGCCCGCGAGGCGCAGCTCCTCGACGCCCGCCGCGAGCCGCTCGGCCGAGCCCATCTCGCGCAGCGCATCCACCCGGTGGGCGTCCTCACCGATGTCGGTGTGGACGAGGTCGACCCGGATGTCGCTCCCCAGCAGCTGCTCGATGCGTGGATAGTCGTCCTCGGCGGAGTGGCCCGGGTAGAGAAATCCGAGTGCGGTCATGTCGAGCCTTCCTGCTGTTGCTCTTCTTCGGGCAGGGGTTCGGGCAGTACGGGTTCGGGCTGTACGGAACCGGCACCTGCCCCCGGCAGTACGAGACCGGTGCGTGCCGCCGGGTCGATCAGCGCCTGATACGGCCCCACCGCCCAGGTACCCAGCCGGCGCAGTGCCGCCCACACGGTCACCTGGTTGGCCGAGAGGACCGGCATCCGCAGTTCGGCCTCCAGCTGAGGGATCACGTCGTACGTCGGGAGATTGGTGCACGCGATGAACAGGGCCTCCGCGCCGGCCCCCCGGCACACCGCCTGACGCGCCATGTCGGCCACGGCGCGGTAGGGGACCTTCCAGATGCCCCGCGTCAGCCCCATGAACGCACATCCGGTGACCTTGACGCCCGCCTCGGCCACGTACTTCTCCAGCGACCGGGTGACCGACACGGTGTACGGCGTCACCAGGGCCGCCCGGCGCACGCCCAGCTCCCCGAGCGCCTCCAGCAGGGCGCCCGAGGTGGTGACGGAGGGCACCGCGCCCGCCCGGCTCATCGCCTCGCACATCGCGCGCTCACCGGCGATCCCGCCGACGAAGCTGCCCGAGGTGCAGGCGTAGGCGACGACCTCGGGCGTGTTCGTGTTCAGCGTGCGCACCGCGTCGCCCAGCGTCTCGTGCTCGCTCACCAGGCGCGCCAGGTCGAGACTGACCTCCACCGGCACGAACGGCGTCCGGGTCAGGTGCAGTGACACCTCGTCCGGCACCCAGCGCCACAGCTCCCGGTCCAGCGCGAAGTCGAACGGGGCGACGACACCGACACCGCGCTGTGGGCCTGGTCCGCCGAGAAAGGAGACGTCCATGGCAGGCACCTCCCTCACGCGGGGAAAAGGGGCGAGCAACAGACTGCACACACGCCCGTGTTGACGAAGGTAGGTTCGGGTGCGAGCGTGGTCAAACCTCGCATGTCAGACGGCCGCCACCCCCTCCATTTCGCCCCGAGAAACGGCTTCCGCATGACCGCCGCTCCCCCGTCCACCGGCACTCCCACCCTGCTCGTCCTGGACGCCGATCCGCTCCCCCGCCTCGGGCGTCTCACGGGCCGCGCCAGGATCGAGCACACCGACGAGTCGGGGCTCGCCGAGCGGCTGCCGCACGCCGATGTGCTGCTGGTGTGGGACTTCACCTCGCACGCGGTCCGCAAGGCCTGGCCGGGCGGCGGGCCGCGGCCGCGCTGGGTGCACACGGCGAGCGCGGGTGTGGACCATCTGCTGTGCCCCGAGCTCGTCGCCTCGGACACCGTGGTCACGAACGCGCGCGGCATCTTCGACCAGCCGATCGCCGAGTACGTCGCCGCGCTCGTCCTGGCGATGGCCAAGGATCTGCCCCGCACCTGGGAGCTGCAGCGGGAGCGGGCCTGGCGGCACCGCGAGTCCCGGAAGGTCGCCGGGACCCGGGCCTGTGTCGTCGGCTCCGGCCCGATCGGCCGCGCGATCGCCCGTACGCTCAAGGCGCTGGACATCACGACCGCGCTGGTCGGCCGCACTCCGCGCACCGGTGTCCATGGCCCCGACGACCTGGACCGGCTGCTCTCCCGCGCCGACTGGGTGATCGCGGCCGCGCCGCTGACGGAGCAGACGCGGGGCATGTTCGACGCGCGCCGGTTCGGGGTGATGCAGCCCTCCGCCCGGTTCGTCAACGTCGGGCGCGGGCACCTGGTCGTCGAGGACGCGCTGGCCGAGGCGCTGGCCAAGCGCTGGATCGCGGGCGCCGCGCTGGATGTCTTCACGGACGAACCCCTTCCGGCGGACAGCCCGTTGTGGCAGGCGCCGGGCCTGATCGTGTCCCCGCACATGAGCGGCGACACGGTCGGCTGGCGGGACGAGCTGGGCGCCCAGTTCGTGGAGTTGTACGAGCGATGGGAGGCGGGCAGGCCGCTGCCGAACGTGGTCGACAAGAAGCGCGGATACGTACCCGGACACTGACGCCCCGGGAGGGTGGATGACCCAGCTGACCGAGCTCACCGAACTGACCGCCGTACAACTCGTCGACGGCTACCGCAAGGGCGAGTTCAGCCCCGTGGAGGCGACCCGCGCGGCGCTGGAGCGGGCCGAGCGGATCCAGCCGGAGGTGAACGCCTTCGTCCACCTCACCGCCGAGGACGCCCTCGCCCGGGCAGCTCAGTCGGCGCAGCGCTGGCGGCGCGGGGAGCCGGCCGGAGCGGTGGACGGGGTCCCGGTCACGGTCAAGGACCTGCTGCTGCTGCGCGGCACCCCGACCCTGCGCGGCTCGCGGACCATCGACCCGGAGGGCCGCTGGGACGAGGACGCGCCCTCCGTCGCCCGGCTGCGCGAGGCCGGCGCGGTGTTCCTCGGCAAGACCACGACACCCGAGCACGGCTGGAAGGGCGTCACGGACTCCCCGCTGACCGGGGTGACCCGCAACCCGCACGACCTCTCCCGCACCGCCGGCGGATCGAGCGGGGGCGCGGCGGCGGCCGTGGCGCTCGGCGCGGGGCCGCTGGCGCTGGGCACGGACGGCGGGGGCAGTGTGCGTATCCCGGCGGCGTTCTGCGGGATCTTCGCGCTGAAGCCGACGTACGGCCGGGTCCCGCTCTACCCGGCGAGCGCCTTCGGCACGCTGGCGCATGTGGGGCCGATGACCCGGGACGCCGCCGACGCGGCGCTGCTCCTGGACGTCATCGGTGTACCCGACGAGCGTGACTGGTCGGCGCTCGGCCCGCCGCCCGGTTCCTTCACCGCGGGGCTGCGCGGCGGCGTGCACGGGCTGCGGGTCGCCTACTCGCCCTGCCTGGGCGGCCAGGTCGCGGTGCGTCCGGCCGTCGCGACGACGGTACGGCGGGCGGTGGAGCGGCTCGCCGACCTCGGCGCGTACGTCACGGAGACCGACCCCGACCTCACCGACCCGGTGGACGCCTTCCACACCCTGTGGTTCACCGGGGCGGCCCGGGTGATCCAGCATCTCGGGCCGCATCAGCGGGGTTTGCTCGACCCCGGCCTGCGGGAGATCTGCGCGGCCGGTGAAAGCCTTTCGGCGCTGGACTACCTGGCCGCGGTGGACGTCCGTATGGACCTGGGCCGCCGGATGGGCCGCTTCCACACGTCCTACGACCTGCTCGTCACCCCGACCGTGCCGATCACGGCGTTCGAGGCGGGCGCCGAGGTGCCGAAGGGCTCGGGCCACCGGCGCTGGACGGGGTGGACGCCGTTCACGTACCCGTTCAACATGACGCAGCAGCCGGCCGCGACCGTCCCGGTGGGCACGGACGGCGACGGGCTGCCGGTGGGAATGCAACTGGTGGCCGCCCGCCACCGCGACGACCTCGTGCTGCGCGCGGCCCATGCGCTGTACGAGGCGGGGGTCACGCGCGGCGGAAGCTGAGCGTCTCCCCCGCCGCGCCCGTGCGCCACAGGTCGTTGCACGCCTCCGCCATGGTCTCGAGGCCCTCGACGACCTGGCCCCACACGATGCCCGGCACCCACCCCACGTCCCCGTTGAGGAGGAGGTTGTTGCGCTCGTAGAACAGGGCGAGGTCCACCAGCGTGGTTCCCGCGCGCACCTCGCGGTCGTAGCCGTACGCGCGGGTCCCCAACTCCGAACCGGCGAAGGAGAAGTAGCACAGGTCGCCCGGGATCGGGGTCACCGTCGGGTTCTCCAGCGGCGGTTCGGCGGCGGCGAAGGGCGGGAAGAGCGCGTAGATCTCGTTGCGGGCGTACTTCGCGTGGTAGACGTCACCGGCGAGCGGCAGGGCGTCCCAGACGGCGGCGCAAGTGACCGGGGCGCGGTCGTCGAGGAGCTTCGCGGTGCAGCGGACGTCGCGCTCGGCGAGGGAGAGTTCCACATAACGGTCGGCCATGCCCTGTTCCCTCCCCGGCCGCACGGGTCTCGTACCCACCCACCCTCGGAAACGGGCCGGTCACGCTCCGGTCACCGTTGCATCACATCGCACGGCGGTCCTGCATACCCACCGCGGATCGGGCAGGCGCCTCCACTGGCCGCGGCCGCATGTCAGGCACGACTCTGGAGGTTGCACGTCCATGACCGAGTTCCCGAACCTGTCCCGCAGGGGCTTCCTCACCAGAACCGCGGCCGTCGGCGGCCTGTTGACCGTCCCCGGACTCCTCGCCGCGTGCAGCAAGACCGACACCGGCAGCTCCGGCGAGGGCTCGACCCTGGACAAGCTCAAGGAGCAGGGCTACGTACGGGTGGCCTACGCCAACGAGGCCCCCTACGGCTACGAGGAGGGCGGGAAGCTCAAGGGCGAGGCGCCCACTCTGCACCGGGAGATCTTCAAGGCCCTCGGCGTGGACGAACTGCGGCCGACCTTCTCCGAGTGGGACGGTCTGATCCCCGGGCTGCAGGCCGGCAAGTACGACGTGATCAGCGCCGGCATGGCGATCATCCCGGAGCGCTGTGAGCGGGCGCTGTTCTCGGAGCCGGAGTTCATCTCGCCCACCGCGCTGATGGTGAAGAAGGGCAACCCCCAGAACCTGACCGACCTGGCGTCGGTGAAGAAGGCCGGGGCGACCCTCGGTGTGATGTCGGGTGCGGTCGAGAAGAACTACGCCACCGGCGCCGGTATCGCCGACGGCGACATCAAGACGCTGCAGAAGCCGCAGGACGGCGCGGACGCGGTCAAGGGCGGACGGATCGACGCGTTCCTGCTCACCGGGATCTCCCTGAACTGGCTCGCCAAGAACAACTCGGGCCTGGAGGTCACCGACTCGTTCATCCCGGAGCTCGACGGCGTCAAGCAGTACAGCCCGGGCGGTGCCGTCTTCCGCCAGGGCAGCGAGGACCTGCGGGACGCCTTCAACCGGGAGCTGAAGAAGATCACTTCGGATCCGGACCGCTATGTGCAGCTGATCGGCGAGTACGGCTTCGGCAAGGACACCATTCCGCCGGCGGGCCTGAAGACCGCCGACCTGTGCAAGGGCTGACGGGACCCGGCTGCCCATGGGTGACTTCTTCACATACTTCTTCGACCATCTGCCGGACGTCTGGTCCGGGCTGGGCACGACACTGGCGGCGACGGTCCTCGGCTCGGCCGTGGCGCTCGCCCTGGCGTTCGTGTTCGGCTTCATGGCGCGCAGCGGGTCCGTGCTCGTGCGGGGGGTGTCACGGGTCGTCGTGGAGTTCTTCCGCGGCACCTCGCTGTACGTCCAGCTGTTCTGGCTGTACTACGCGTTTCCGCTCCTGTTCGGATACGAACTGACCCCGCTGTTCTGCGGCGTCGTGGCGTTCGGCATGAACTACGGGGCGTACGGCTCCGAGGTCGTGCGCGGTGCGCTGAACGCCGTACCGAAGGCGCAGTGGGAGGCGGCCGTCGCGCTGAACATGACACCGGCGCAGCGGATGCGCCGGGTGATCCTGCCGCAGGCGTGGGTGCAGATGATCCCGTCGTTCACCAACCTGCTGATCCAGCTGCTGAAGTGCACACCGCTGCTCTGGCTGATCTCGGCCGCCGACCTGACGACCGTGGTCCAGCAGATGCGGGACCGCACGGGCGAGACGACCTGGGCGTATCTGACGCTGCTGGTGATGTACTTCGTCCTCGCCTACGTGCTGACGCTGCTGATGAACGCCCTCGAGCGGCACGCCAAGGCCCGGCTGGGGCAGCACACCGGCGTGCGCGGGCTGCTGCGCAGCCGTAGTGCGCAGCCCGCCGAGGCGGCCGGGACGAGCGCGGGAGGCTCCCTGTGAACTACAACTGGGACTGGGCCTCCGTCGGCGACTCGCTGCCGCTGCTGTGGGAGGGCTTCAAGACCACGCTGCTGGCCACGGTGCTCGGCACCCTGGTGGCCGCCGTGCTCGGGCTGATCGTCGCGATGGCCGGGCGGGCGCCCAGCCGGCTGGTGACGGTGCCGGTGCGGGCGGTCACCGAGTTCGTCCGGTCCACCCCGCTGCTGGTGCAGCTGGCCGGCGCGTACGCGGTGTTCAACACGGTCGAGCCGCTGACCATCGGTATCACGGTGCTCGGCATCCACTACGCCTCGTACCTGTCGGAGGTGTACCGGGCGGGCATCGACGCCGTACCGAAGGGCCAGTGGGAGGCCTGCCGGGCGCTGTCGATGTCGCCGCGCCGCACCTGGCAGGCCGTGATCCTGCCGCAGGCGGTGCGCAACGTCCTGCCCGCGCTGGGCAACTACGCGATTTCCATGTTCAAGGAGACCCCCTTCCTGGCCGTCATCACGGTCTCGGAGATGGTCGCCGAGGCCCGGGAGTACGGCGCGACCCACTTCGTCTACGCCGAGACCTTCACGCTCGCGGGCCTGATCTTCCTGGCGGCGAGCTACCCGACCTCGCTGCTGATGAGAAAGCTGGAGAAGCGCCTTGGCCACTGATCCCCTGCAGAAGACCGGTCCCGAGCCGTCCGTGGCCGACACCGCCGCACCGGGCCACCTGGTGGTGTTCGACCAGGTGGTCAAGCGGTACGGCGACCATGTGGTCCTCGACCACCTGGGCTTCACCGTCGACCGCGGACAGCACGTCACCCTGATCGGCCCCAGCGGCTCCGGCAAGACCACCATCCTGCGGCTGCTGATGACGCTGGAGCAGGTCAGCGATGGCGTGATCATGGTGGACGGGCAGTCCCTGACCCATATGCCGGGACCGAACGGCTCCCTCAGGCCCGCCAACGAGAAGCACCAGCGGGAGATCCGCAAGAAGATCGGGATGGTCTTCCAGCAGTTCAACCTGTTCCCGAACATGAACGTGCTGCAGAACATCACCGAGGCCCCGGTCAACGTGCTCGGCCTCGACCGCGCCGAGGCCGAGGAACGCGCCCGGGACCTGCTGCAGCTGGTGGGCCTGGAGGAGAAGGCCACCGCGCATCCGACGCAGCTGTCCGGCGGTCAGCAGCAGCGGGTGGCGATCGCCCGCGCGCTGGCCATGCGGCCGGAGATCCTGCTGCTGGACGAGGTGACCTCGGCGCTGGACCCGGAGCTGGTGCACGGCGTTCTCGATGTGCTCAGGGACATCGCGCACACCACGGACATCACCCTGCTCTGCGTGACCCACGAGATGAACTTCGCCCGGGACATCTCGGACCGGGTCATGATGTTCGACAAGGGCAAGGTCATCGAGTCCGGCACCCCGGAGAAGATCTTCGGCGATCCGGACCACGAGCGGACCAGGGAGTTCCTCGGAGCGGTGCTCTGAGGAGACTGCCATTGGCATATGCCAGCCACCTACGCCCCTGCTGAGAGGGTCGCAATCTGGTCAACTACCGCTCGCTACCAGCCCCTTGGCGGCTATCGTGGAGGGGATCCGCCGTCCGGACTTACGGCCAGACAGTAAGCGCAGGGGGGATACACCGTGGCGCTGACGCACGAGCCGACCGCGCCGTACCACTCGGCTCAGGACGCCCTGCGCGTCCTGGAGACGGTGGCACGGCACACCTCCGGTGTCACCGACACCGAGATAGCCCGCCACACCGGCCTCGGCGCGGAGCGGCTCACCGGCCTCCTGCGGATGCTGCGCCGCGAGGGCTACGTCGAGCAGGTCACCGACGGCGCGTATGTGACAGGCGTCGCCCTCGCCCGCCTCGGCTCCGCCCAGAACCACGAGGAAGCCCTGCGCGAACAGCTCCAGCGGGCCCTCGACCGACTGCGCGACTCCGTCGGCGCCGCCGTCTACATCAGCCGGTACGTCGACGGAGAGGTCAGGGTCACCCAGTACGCGGACGGCCCCACCACCCCGGCGGTCAACGAGTGGGTCGACTTCCGCTACTCCGCCCATGCCACGGCGGTCGGCAAGAGCCTGCTCGGCCAGCTCGACCACAACGGCCGTCGCGAGCACCTCTCCCGGCACAAGATGGCCCGTCTCACCTCGCGCACCATCACCAGCGACAAGCTGCTGCTGTCCCGGCTGGAGGCCCAGCCGCCCACGGTGCCCGTGCTTGACCTGCAGGAATACGCGGTCGGCACGGTCTGCGCAGCCGTCCCGATCACGGCCGGCTCCGCTGTGGGCTGCCTGGCCCTGTCCCTGCCCGTCGAGCGCGCCCACCGGCTGCGCGAGGCCGCGGACACCCTGAACCGCAACGCGGCGCCGGTCCTGCTGTCGCTGGCGATATAGGCGATACAGGCGCCGGCCACTGGTTCGGAGCACCCCTTCGGACCAGGTAGTATTTTCTATGTCGCCGACCGCGAGAGCGGACGGCGGGAGTCATGCGCCGCTAGCTCAGTTGGTTAGAGCAGCTGACTCTTAATCAGCGGGTCCGGGGTTCGAGTCCCTGGCGGCGCACGATGACGATGGCGGGTCCTGTTCGCAGAAAGCGCGAACAGGACCCGCCATCGTCGTTTCCGCCCGGCCGCGCCGCGCGTTCAGACATGGAGGACCGTGCTGAACGAGGCCATGAAGCCGACGCAGAACACGACGATCACCCCGAGGAACGCCAGGACTCCCAGCGTGCCCGCCGCGTTCCTGACCGGGCTCGGCCGACGGGCCGTGGCGACGAGCTCCCGGCCCTCCGCGTAGTACACGGTCACGATGTCGCCCTCGACGACCGTCGCCGGGCCGTCCTCCTCCTCGAACCTGATCAGGCGGCCGTCGCGGGCCGTGAACTCGTACACGTGGTGCAGCGTCGTACGCACGGAGGTGTCATGACTGCCGCCCTGCGTCGTCGTGAACATCCGCAGACAGCGCGCCTCGGCCGTCAGGCCGCTGGTCCAGGCGCTCCTGAGCTGCAGCGAGCGGCGCACCACGCGGTACGCCATGAAGAGGGCCACGCCCATGATCAGTCCGGGCACGACATAGAACAGCGCGACCATCACACTCCCCCGAGGTCAGTACGCCGGCCCGGTCCGGCCGGCGTGGGAGGAACCTACCCACGCCGGCCGTGCCGTTGGCTCAAGGGAGCCTCAGAGATGCTCGGGGATCAGAAGGTGACGTCCGAGCAGGCGTAGAACGCGTTGGCCGTGTCGGCGATCGTCCACACCGCGACGATCACATGCCGACCGCTGAGCCCGGACGGCAGCGTGCCGCTGTGCGAGAGGGTCTGCGGCGGGCGCTGACCGCCGTAGGGAACCGTGAGGAACGGGGTCAGGTTGAGGTCGGAGCGGGCCAGGTTGTGGTTCTGGTTCCAGCCCGGCTTGGTGATGTAGTACTTGAAGTCGGTCGTGGCGTGCATGGCGGTGAACTGCCAGCGGAAGGTGTAGCTCTGACCGCCGTTCACCTGGGTGGCGGGCCAGGCGGCGCCGGACGGTGTCCTCGGTGCGCTGAGCTGGGCGAACTGGCTCAGTCCTGCGTTGCATATCTGCCCGTCGGCCGGGCCGGCGGCCGGGAAGCCCTTCGGGCCCTCGACGCTCTGCGGCTCCCACTGGATGGGGCCGCAGTTGGTCACCGTGCCGTTCTGGCAGAGCTTCTGCCGGCTGATGGGCAGGTCGGTGTAGCCGTGGCCGCTGGCGCCGCCGGAGGAGAGCACGAGGGCGCCGGTGGTCGCCAGACCTACCATCGCGGCGGACAACTTGGTCTTTTTGCGCATACTGCCGCTCCTGGAGAACGTGGGGGAAGTTCAGCGAGCTTGCAGGTCTAGACCAAGTCTGAGCGTATTGCCGTTAGTTGGATGTGTCCATATCCAAAGACGTGTCCATATCAAATACGTGTCCATACCCATCACGGACCTGTTTCTCCCCGCCCCGCGCAGAACGCCACCGTCAAGTCCTTGACCAGCACCTTGCGTTCGTAGTCGTCCAGCTCCACCAGCCCGCGCATGGTCAGCCGCGTCACCGTGTCCTCCACCGAGTCGACCACCGACGTCAGCACGCTCGCCCGGTGCTGCGCGTCCAGCGCGGCGATCCGGCGGCGGTGCATCGCGGCGGCGACCTCAGGGGCGTACTCGATCCGCACCGGCTGCACCGAGAAGATCTCCAGCCCGACCGGCGCCACGTCCGCCGCCACCAGCCGGGTCAGTGCGTCCGTGGCCGCCTCCACGCCGGCCCGCGCACCGGCCGGCATCTCCACCGGCACCCGCAGGAGCTCCGCCTCCACGCACTCGCGCAGATACGTCTCGTGGTCCTCCACGCCCAGCACGGCCCGCGCGGTGTCCCGCACCCGCCACACCACCAGAACCACCACCCGCAGCGCCGCCCCGCTCCGGTCGGCCGCGGGCATCGGCTCGCTGCGCCAGTGCCGCAGCCGTACGTCGGCCCGGCGGCGCAGCAGCAGCGGATTGACCCACATCAGGCCGGTACGCCGGACGGTCCCCCGGTAGCGGCCGAACAGATCGAGCACCCAGGCCCGCCCGGTGCGCCCCCGGGACAGTCCCCCGAAGCCGAACAGGCCGAGCGCCCCGGCCCCGGCGTACCCCGCCCACTGCGCCGGCCCGAGCCCGACCCCCGCGAACGCCGGCAGCCCCAGCGCCTGCGCCGCGAACGGCGGCAGCGTGCCCGCCCACCAGGAGGTGACCGCGCACCCGGCCAGCCCGACGGCACCGGCGAGCACCCCGACCGCCCCGGGCAGCGCCCGCGCGGGCCGTTCCACCAGGTCGAGGTCGATCCGTGCCACCGGGCGGGCCTTCGCGGGCGCCGGGCGGCGCAGCCGCGGCTGCTCGCCGGTGCCCTGGCGTCGGTTCACCACGGTCGGCCTGAGCGGCACGGACACCGGGTCGGGGTCGTCGCGGAACAGCAGATGGACGGGGATCTCGGTGGTCGTCTCGTTCTGGATCACCCGGGCGGGCCGGGCCGGGACCCCGTCGGCGCCGCCGGACCCGGGCGGCTGGGGAGTGGTCGCGGTCATATGTGCCTCCAGCCTCCGCGCCAGATGCGTCAGAACAGGTGGTGCAGCAGGTGGTACAGGTGGTCAGGAAAAGAGCCGCCGCCAGGTCTCCGGCCCCGGGTAGCCGTCCGCCGCGCCGCCCCGCCAGCCCTGGGAGCGCTGGAAGGCCTCGACGTTCCGCCGGTCCGCCTCGCCCCAACGCGGTCCCGGCCCGGTGCCGGCGTAGTGCTTGCCGAACCCTTTCCTCACGAGCTGTTTCCCGAGCAGCGTGACGTGCGCGTTGTCCGCCCCCGGCCGGAACATGCCCCGGCCGGGGTAGGCCGGGACCCGCGAGGCGGGCGCGAGCGGACCGGCCGCTCCGGCGTGGACGGCCCTGCCCTCCTCCTTGGTGCCCTGCGGTACGGCGGTGCCCTGCGGTACGGCGGTCTCCTGCGGGGCGGTGGTGTCCTGCGGCGCCGCGGTCTCCTCCACACCGGCCACGTCCGCCTTGACGCCCTTATAGCGATAGGGGACATAACGGTCGGAGTTGGTCCAGTAGGCGTACGGCGTGGTCTGCCTGCGGGCGTGCGGGCGGGTCGACTCGTAGGCGATGTAGTACGTGTGGGTGTAGTCCGTCCAGCCGCCGAAAAGGACCACGTGCGAGCCGTTCTGCGGGTTGGCCGGGTTGTGGAACAGCAGCATGTCGCCGGGCTGGAGTTCCTCCTTGGTGATCCGCACCCCGAACTCGTGGAGGGAGCCGGTCCACTCGTTTCCCGGCAGCTTCCAGGCCATCGAGACAAAGCCCGAGCAGTCCTGCCGGTAACCGTCGGTCCAGTAGTCGGTCATGCTGTACGGCACTTTCTCCGCGACCCATTTCTTGGCGCGGTTGATGATCTCCGCGCGGGTGATCTCGGGCAGCGGGACGGCACCCGCCGGCTTGGCCGGTGTCCCGCCCGGCCCGTACAGCGGGGCTCTGTCGCCCTGGGGGGTGGCAGGCGCTTCACCTGCGGGAACGCCGGGTCGATGGGGGCGTGGGGGACGGCCAGGGCGGGGACGGTATGACTCACGCCGAGTGCCGCCGAGGCCATGGCGGCGACGGCCAGCGCGCGGGTTGCGGCCGGGCGGCCGGCGGTGGAATGCGGCGATACATGGGGGACGCGGCGCCAGTGGGCGCAGCCGGGGCAGTCGCAGTCGCTCGTGGGATCGAATTCCTCGAATACCGGAGGCTCCATGCGATTCCCCTCACACTCCAGATGGAAATGTCCAGGCCGGTGCACGTTGATCAGTTTCACAACTGTCTTCCGGGTGCGCATGTTGACGGTCCGAACGATGTACAGGGCCCCTGGAGGGCCGGGGCCGGCCCCGCTTCCGTGGTCCGGAGCACCCCGGAAGGTCATGTAGAGTTAACGACGTCAGCACGCGCCGCTAGCTCAGTTGGTTAGAGCAGCTGACTCTTAATCAGCGGGTCCGGGGTTCGAGTCCCTGGCGGCGCACGATGTCGATGGCGAGGCATGTTCGCAGAAAGCGCGAACCGCCTCGCCATCGTCGTTTCTGCGCGGCTGCGCCTCGCACAGTGGAGGCTCCGCCACCCACACCCCCTCTCCGCCGGCTGCCGTGACCGCGGGCCCAGAAGCGAACGCCGGGTCCCCGCACCGACCGGAAGGCCTCTCGCCACAGCGAGGGGCCTTTTGCGTGACCGGAAGCGGGGCCTCCCCTCATTTGGCCGGTTACCCTCTGGCCATGGCAGCGCGTGACCTCCATGAGAGGATCAAGAAGCTCATCGTCGACCGCCGGCTGACCTCCGGGTCCCCGCTGCCGACCGAGCCCGAGCTGATGGAGTTCCTCGGCGCGAGCCGGAACTCGGTGCGGGAGGCCCTGAAGGGGCTCCAGGCGATGGGGATCGTGGAGATACGGCACGGCTTCGGCACCTACGTCGGCCGGATGTCGTTCGCCCCGATGATCGAGGGCCTCGCGTTCCGCACGGTCGCCGGGCACTACCGCGGGGAGGACTCCCTGCTTCAGCTGCTCGAGCTGCGCGAGGCGGTGGAGACGGGACTGGTCTCCCGGCTCGCGGGCCGGCTCCCGCAGGCGGACCTCGTTGAACTGGACGCCCTCGTGGACCGTATGGATGGGCAGGCCGCACAGGGCGCCGGTCTCGCCGAGACCGACCGTGCCTTTCACGCCACCCTCTACCAGGGGCTGGACAACGTGCTGCTGAGCGAGGTGCTCGAGGCGTTCTGGGACGCCTTCCACCGGGTGAGCAGGGATCTCGTGGAGGTGCCGCAGGACCCGAGGGTCACCTGCCGGCAGCACCGGGAGATCCTGGACGCGGTGCGGTCCGGTGACTCGATCCGAGCGGAGGAAGCCATAAGGGATCACTTCGGCAACATTCGTGCACGACTGGTCTCAAGCGCACCAACGGACGCCAACTTGCGTCCCAATGAGCGCGTATAGCCGGTAAATACCGTGTATCGCATCTTGCGATCATGCTGAACGGCGTAGAACCCTGGTTTGCAAGAGGCTGCGGATACGCGCCATTTGGGGGGCACGAAACCGGTTGCCGGTGCTGCGGGGAGAGGGGCCCCGTTCGTGAAGCGATGCCGAGGGGGGGCATCATGCAACCGGAACGTCGTAGTTCCATGTCTATAGAGTGTGGATGACGTGGTGACTGCGGCGCACCACTGACACGTCTGTGACGGCCGAGGGGGCCCTGAGCAGGCGAAAGGAACCGACAGACACGCGCTGAACCGCGTGTGGGGGGATGACTCATGACGTCGACGCCGACGGGCGCCCGGCAGAACTTCGACCCGTCACAAACCACCCAGCTCAGGGTGCCTTCGCACCGGACCGGCAACACGGGGACCTTCCGCCGGATCAAGAAGACGCTGCCGAGGTACGACTACGAGCACTACAGCCGGTTGGCGGGCCCCCTCACCCAGCCCGATCCGAACAAGCCGTACCGGGTGCAGTACCGCTCCCTGATCTCGCAGGAGCCGCACCGGATACGCGTGGCCCTGATGCTCGCCGCGGCACCGCTGCTCTCGCTGGTGCTGCTGGCCTGGCTGCTGCAGCCCGAGCACTGGACCGAACGCGACTACCCGGCCTACGACTTCCTGCCCGCGCTGGACGTGGTGATGCTGGTCTCGATCGGTCTGATCGAGTTCTTCCGCTGTATGAACGTGCTGTCCAACGCGCACGCCACGCTGGTCGCCCGCGACCCGATCCCGGTGGTTCCGGAGACCGGCACGAGAGTGGCCTTCCTCACCTCCTTCGTGCCCGGCAAGGAGCCGCTGGAGATGGTGACGAAGACCCTGGAGGCGGCCGTCAAGCTGCGTCACCGGGGCCTTCTGCACGTCTGGCTGCTCGACGAGGGCGACGACCCGGAGGTCAAGGAGGTCTGCGCCCGGCTCGGCGTGCACCACTTCTCCCGCAAGGGCGTCGCGAAGTGGAACCAGGCCAAGGGTCCGCACCGCGCCAAGACCAAGCACGGCAACTACAACGCCTGGCTCGACGCACATGGCGACGACTACGACTTCTTCGCGTCCGTCGACACCGACCACGTACCGCTGCCGAACTACCTGGAGCGGATGCTGGGCTTCTTCCGCGACCCGGACGTCGGCTTCGTGATCGGCCCGCAGGTCTACGGCAACTACGACACGTTCGTCACCAAGGCCGCCGAGTCCCAGCAGTTCCTCTTCCACGCGCTGATCCAGCGCGCCGGCAACCGCTACGGCGCTCCGATGTTCGTCGGCACCTCCAACGCGGTGCGGATCAAGGCGCTGAAGCAGATCGGCGGTCTGTACGACTCGATCACCGAGGACATGGCGACCGGTTTCGAGATCCACCGCCACAAGAACCCGGCCACGGGGAAGAAGTGGCGCTCGGTCTACACCCCGGACGTGCTCGCGGTCGGTGAGGGCCCCAGTGCCTGGACGGACTTCTTCACCCAGCAGATGCGCTGGTCGCGAGGGACGTACGAGACGATCCTCAAGCAGTACTGGAAGGGCTGGTACTCGCTGCCGCCGAGCAAGCTCTTCAACTACACGATGATGATCATCTTCTACCCGATGTCGGCCCTCAACTGGATCCTCGCGGCGCTGAGTTGTGCGCTGTTCCTGGGTCTGGGCGCCTCGGGTGTGAACATCGACCCGACGATCTGGCTGATGCTCTACGGCAACGCCTCCGCCCTGCAGATCGGTCTGTACGTCTGGAACCGCCGCCACAACGTCTCGCCGCACGAGCCGGAGGGCTCCGGCGGTGTGGCCGGCATGGTGATGTCCGCGCTGTCGGCGCCGCTCTACGCGAAGGCGCTGATCGACTCGGTGCTGCGCAAGAAGAGCAAGTTCGTGGTCACGCCCAAGGGCGACTCGGCGAGCCCGGACCGGTGGTTCGGGACCTTCCGGTACCACTGGTACTTCATCCTGATCTTCGGTGCCTCGATCGCGGCCGGCTTCTACTTCGGCAACTCCCACCCCGCGATGATCATCTGGGCGTCGTTCGCGATGCTGATCACCGCCACGCCGGTCTTCGCCTGGCGCTGGCAGCTGCGGCAGGAGAAGAAGAAGCCCGCCGCCCCGGCCACGCCGGAACCGCAGGACGCGGTACCCACCCCGACGCCGGCGCACGGAGTGCCCGCTCCGTACGCGCCGCACGCCCCGCAGCAGCGGCCCAGTTGGGCGGCCTCGAACGAGGGCAACGACCAGACCATGCAGATCGCCCTTGGTGGACTTGGGGGACGTAAGGAATGAACGACCGTGCCGGCCGCCGCCGCGCCCGTCGACTCGCGATAGGCACGGCGGTGGTCATCGCGCTGGCCGGGATGAACGGGCCATGGCTCTACCGGGTCGGGACCGAGAAGTACCACCAGTACCAGATCAACAGACCCGAGTACAAAGCGGACAACGGCCACTGGAAGACCGTCGAGTTCCCGGAGGAGTACCGCCTCAACACCATCCACGCGGCCCTGCTGCGCACCGGCAAGATCCTGCTGGTGGCCGGGTCCGGCAACAACCAGGACAACTTCGACGCGAAGAAGTTCGACACCCGGATCTGGGACCCGGTCAAGAACACCATCAAGGACGTGCCCACGCCCAACGACCTGTTCTGCACCGGCCACACCCAGCTCGCCAACGGCAATCTGCTGATCGCGGGCGGCACCAAGCGGTACGAGAAACTCCAGGGTGACGTGAAGAAGGCCGGCGGCCTGATGATCGTCTACAACGAGAACCCGGACAAGCCGATCACCCTGCCCGCGGGCACCAAGTTCACCGGCAAGGAGAACGGCAAGACCTTCGTCTCCAAGGACCCGGTCCTCGTTCCGCGCGCCAAGAAGCAGTTCGACAAGGAGACCGGCAAGTTCCTGGGCAACGACCCGGGCGTCGGCCGGATCTACGTCGAGGCCGCCCAGGAGGGCGCGAAGTACGAGACCGGAACCCAGGACAACTACAAGGTCCAGGGCCTGTCCGGCGCCGACGCGCGCAACACGTACGGCATCGCGCAGAAGCTCGCCCTGGACAAGAAGGACTTCCAGGGGATCCGGGACGCCTACGAGTTCGACCCGGTCGCCGAGAAGTACATCAAGGTCGACCCGATGAAGGAGGCCCGCTGGTACCCCACGCTCACCACCCTGAGCGACGGGAAGATCCTCAGCGTCTCCGGCCTCGACGACATCGGCCAGCTGGTGCCGGGCAAGAACGAGATCTACGACCCCGAGACCAAGAAGTGGACCTACACCGACAAGGTCCGGCAGTTCCCGACGTACCCGGCGCTGTTCCTGATGCAGAACGGCAAGGTCTTCTACTCGGGGGCGAACGCGGGATACGGGCCGGACGACGTGGGGCGTGATCCCGGCATCTGGGACGTGGACACCAACAAGTTCACCAAGGTGCCCGGCATGAGCGACGCGAACATGCTGGAGACCGCGAACACCGTGCTGTTGCCGCCGGCGCAGGACGAGAAGTACATGGTGCTCGGCGGCGGTGGCGTCGGCGAGTCCAAGCTGTCGAGCGAGAAGACCCGGATCGTCGATCTGAAGGCCGACAACCCGCGGTTCGTGGACGGGCCGTCCCTGGGCAAGGGCACCCGCTATCCGCAGGCCTCGGTCCTCCCGGACGACAGCGTGCTGGTCGCCGGCGGCTCGGAGGACTACCGCGGGCGCGGCGACTCCAACATCCTCGAGGCGCGGCTGTACGACCCGGAGACCAACGAACTCGACCGGGTCGCCGACCCCTTGGTGGGCCGTAACTACCACTCGGGCTCGCTGCTCCTGCCCGACGGCCGGGTGATGTTCTTCGGTTCGGACTCCCTCTTCAGCGACAAGGCGAACACCAAGCCGGGGAAGTTCGAGCAGCGGATCGAGATCTACAGCCCGCCGTATCTCTTCCGCGACGCGCGCCCCTCGCTGTCCGGCGGGCCGCAGACCATCGAACGCGGTGAGACGGGCACGTTCACCTCGCAGCATGCGTCGTCGATCAAGAAGGTGCGGCTGATCCGGCCCAGCGCTTCGACGCACGTGACGGATGTCGACCAGCGGTCGATCGCGCTGGACTTCAAGACGTCCGGCAACAAGGTCACCGTGACGGTCCCGGAGAACCGGAACCTGGTGCAGGCGGGGTGGTACATGCTGTTCGTGGCGGATGACGAGGGGACGCCGTCCGAGGCGCAGTGGGTGAGGGTTCCTTAGCCCGTACGTCACTGGGGGCGCCCTCCGCGACGGAGGGCGCCCCCAGCTGCGTACCGGACGCTACTCGCTCGCCTGCGCCAGCTTCAGCGCGTACTCGGGCCACCACTCGCCCGCCTTGGGACCGCCCTTGCACTCGCCGTCCGACTCTCCCGGGCGCTTGACCCACAGGTACGCGTCGACCAGGGGGTCGGCGGTCTTGGTGCTCGGGGTTTCGCCGAGGGCGCGGCCCGGTGGGTTGCACCAGCGTTCGCCCGGGTCGCCCTCGGTGTAGGGGCCGTTGCCGTTGCGGCTGGTGTCGATCACGAACGGCTTGTTGCCCACCTTGGCGGAGAGCTCCTTGCCGTACGCGATGGAGTCCTCGGTCGTGTAGAAGTTGGAGACGTTGACCGAGAAACCGTCGGCCTGGTCGATGCCCGCCCACTTCAGAGGCTCGAAGATCTGGTCGGGCTTGCCCCAGCCGGCGTTGCCCGCGTCCAGGTAGACCTTGGTGTTCTTCAGGGACTTGAGCTTGGTGATCGCGCCCTTGAGCAGGTCGTAGCGCTCCTCGTGGTACTCACCGGGTGTGCAGTTGTCCACCATGTGCAGCACCGCGTCCGGTTCCAGGATCACCGTCGCACCGCGGTCGCCGATGCCCTTGGCGACGCTGTCGATGAACGCCCGGTATGCGTTGCCGTCGGCGGCGCCGCCGCCCGAGAACTGCCCGCAGTCGCGGTGCGGGATGTTGTAGAGGACGAGCAGCGCCGTGCGGTCGGCCTCGGCCGCGGCCTCGGTGAAGCCGCGGGCCTGCTCCTCCGCGTTCTCCGGGCTGAGCCACTCGCCGGTCGGCTGCTGGGCGATCTTGCGGATCGTGTCCGCCTCGGACTCCTTGCCGCTCTTGTCGTAGTCGGTCACCTGCTGGGCCGCGGTGCCGTCCGGGTTGACCCAGAACGGCGCGGCGTCCTTGGGCTGTTGGGTGATCCCGGCGCCCGCGCCGCCGGTGTCGCCACCGTCGCCGTCTCCGTCGC
The DNA here is from genome assembly GCF_004187715.1 of Streptomyces sp. F001. Classification (GTDB taxonomy): domain Bacteria; phylum Actinomycetota; class Actinomycetes; order Streptomycetales; family Streptomycetaceae; genus Streptomyces; species Streptomyces flavusporus. The sequence goes on from NZ_QZWF01000005.1 coordinate 23,947, forward strand.
CGGAGGAGCATCCCGCGATCAGCAGCGCCGCCCCCAGCACCACCGCGGTCGCCCGCACTCCGGTCACCCCCCTGCTGCGGTACATCCAACTCCCCCTTGGGTGCACTGTTCCAAGTCTCAATCCTGACATACGTCGCGCTGCCCTCACGAGGTCGCCCGCGCCTTGTCCGTGAGCTGTTACAGGCGGCCGGCGGGTCCGGGTGAGGGGGCGCCAGGAAGGCAGGCTCAGGGAGCGGTGCCCGTGAGGTAGGCCGACACGACCACGTTGGCGGTGTAGCTGCGGCTGGCCCGGTCGTAGGGGCCGCCGCAGGTGATCAGCCGGAGTTCGGCCCGCCCCGACTTGCGTACCCCGTAGGCCTGTTGGGCGTCGAAACGGTCGCGGGAGAGGACCTGGATGTCGTCGACGGTGAACTCGGCGACCCGGCCGTCGGCGCGGACGACCCGGATGGTCTCGCCGGGCTGCAGCGCGCTGATCCCGTAGAAGACGGCGGGGCGGGTCTCGGTGTCGACGTGGCCCACCATCAGCGCGGTGCCGACCGCGCCCGGTTTCACCCCGGCCGCGTACCAGCCGACGACGCCCGGCTGGTCGTACGGCGGTGGATCGATCGCCCCCTGCGCGTCGAGGCCGCGGGCCACGACGGGCGCCTGCACGCCCAGGCCGGGGATGTCCAGGCGCTGCGGCAGGGCGGCGGTCAGGGGCTTGGCGGCGGGCGGCAGCTCCGCCGTGGGCGGCCGTCCGACGGCCGCCATGTCGCCGGTGACGGGCGCGGATATGCCGTGCCGTACGTCGGTCACCTCGCGGCCCCACAGCCACAGCCCGAGCAGCAGCACCGCCCAGGCCACGCCCATGAGCATCCGCCCGGTGCCGGAGAAGCGTTCCCGGTCGGACATGGTCGCTCAGCCCGTCCTACGGCTCCGGCGGGTGCCGCGCAGGACGACGGCCACCGCCGCGGCGCCCACGAGGACCAGGCCGGTCACCGTGTGTGCGGTGTTCGGGCCGGTCGCGGCGGCGTCCACGGACGCGAGATGGGCGGTCCCGCCGCCGCCCGCCTTGACGGGGGCGACCGGCGAGGCGGGCGCACTCGGCGCGGCCGAGGCGTTGCCGATGGTGACGTGCGACTTCATCGACTTGGACTTGTCGCCGCCGCAGATGACCTGAACCTCGTAGCGGCCGGGCCCCACCATGGAACGGACGCGGGTCTCGCCGGCCAGGGTGCCGTCCCCGCCGGTGAGCTCGACGTCGGAGACGAAGGCCTTCGAGGCCGCGGTGCCGGTGGTGCCGGTGCAGCCGGTGGCCCGCAGCGCGAGGTCGCTGCCGGGCCCCGGGGTCGAGGGGCTGACCGAGACACCGCCGTCCGCCGCGCTTGCCGTCGGGCCGGCCGCGGCGACGGCGGCCAGGACGCCGGTACAGAGAGTGAGTCGCAGTGAACCCATCGTGAACCTCCAGACACTCTGGAGACTCCCCCGCGCAGACCGGCCCCGCATCCTCGGCGGGGTCCGGACTACGCCGTACGGGTGGGTTTTACCTCCGGGTCGGTTTCAGACCCGATCCACAAGATCCGCAATGGAGTCCACGACCTCCGACGGCCGGTAAGGGAAGTCCTCGACCTGCTCGGGCCGGGTCAGGCCGGTGAGCACCAGGAACGTCTGCATCCCGGCCTCCATGCCCGCCAGCACGTCGGTGTCCATACGGTCGCCGATCATGGCGCTGGTCTCGGAGTGGGCGCCGATCGCGTTGAGCCCGGTGCGCATCATCAGGGGGTTCGGCTTGCCCGCGAAGTACGGCTTGCGGCCGGTCGCCTTGGTGATCAGCGCGGCGACGGCGCCGGTCGCGGGGAGCGGGCCCTCGGCGGAGGGGCCGGTCTCGTCCGGGTTGGTGCAGATGAAACGGGCGCCGTCGTTGATGAGCCGGACCGCCTTGGTCATGGCCTCGAAGGAGTACGTGCGGGTCTCGCCGAGGACGACGTAGTCCGGCTCGTGGTCGGTCAGGATGTAGCCGATGTCGTGCAGCGCGGTGGTCAGACCGGCCTCGCCGATGACGTACGCCGAGCCGTTCGGCCGCTGGTCGTCCAGGAACTGGGCGGTGGCCAGGGCCGAGGTCCAGATGTTCTCGATCGGCACCTCCAGGCCCATGCGGTTCAGCCGGGCGTGCAGGTCGCGCGGGGTGTAGATGGAGTTGTTGGTGAGGACCAGGAAGGGCTTTCCGGACTCGCGCAGCTTCTTGATGAAGGCGTCGGCGCCGGGGATCGGTACGCCCTCGTGGATCAGCACTCCGTCCATGTCGGTGAGCCATGACTCGATGGGCTTGCGGTCTGCCATGTGCGTCGATCACTCCTGGCGTGCGTACGAGGATGAGCGGGGCGCCGGAACCACGGCGTACCGACGCCCCCAGGGTAGTCAGGAGTGGCTGATCCTGACCCCGCCGATCACGACCGGGGCCACGGGACGACGCAGGTGCTCAGCGGCGCCTGCGCACCACCACCAGGGCGCAGCCTGCGGCGACCAGCAGTACGGCGGCAGCGACGAGCGCTCCCCGCGCGGTGCCGAGTCCGGTACGGGCGAGCTCGTCGGCGAACGACAGGTGTCCGTCGGGGGCGGTAGTGGATCCGGCGGTTGCGTGGGCGGTGGGCGTGCCGGAGTCGCTACTGGGTCTGGGTCCGGGTTTGGTTCCGGGGCTGGATTCGGTGTCGGGCTTGGCCTCGACGCGGAAGCGGTAGTCGTTGGACTGACCGACCCAGTCGCCGTCGTTGTCACGCCGTTGCACGACCGCGGCGTTCGCGGTGATCTCGTTCGGTACGGCGTCGGAGGTCAGCGCCAGCCGCACCCGCACGGTCAGGGTCCGGCCGGGCGGCATGGTGAACCCCGCGAAACCGTCGAAGGCGCCGACCAGCTCGTCCTCGTCGGTCCGCTCGAACCGGACCGGGTGCGGGCGGGCCCCCTCGTAGAACTCCAGCTTCGGCTGCGTCGGCGTCAGCGTCCGCCCCTTGTCGACGAGGACGACGACCGGGTGGATGCCTGTGCACGTGCGGGCGGTGCTGTTGGTGAGGTCGATGGACCAGGTGCCGTGGCCGCCGCCGGCGTCATAGGAATCGGGGCCGCCGTGGATACGGGTGGTGATCGGAAAGTCACGGCCACCGGACCCGGTGGCACAACCGGGAGCCGACCCGGAATACGCCGGACCGGCAACGAACAGCAGGGCGGCTGAGGCCGCCGTACAGAGGGACACGGGCGTACACAGTCGCATGAACACATGACCATGCCGGACGACATCCACCCCGGGCCGACGCCACCCCGCAGGACCCGCCGACTCCGCCCGATCAGCGGACGCAGCTGCGGGCAGGCGCACCCGCGCAGCTGCGGGCGCCCGTACCCGCGCAGCTGCGGGCAGTCGTGCCGTTAGCGCGGCGTAGCTGCGGGCAGTCGTGCCGCCGAGGCGGCAACCCACCCGGCAGCGGCAGCATCAATCCGCCGCAGCTGCGGGCAGTCGTGCCTCCCCCAGTGCCTTAAGGGCCTGGGGGGGACCCCCAGGGCGGCACGGGTGGGCGATGGGGTCCCCCCGCTCGAGCGAAGCCGAGAGCGGGGGAGGCACCCCGCAACGCGGGCAACCAAACCGCCCCAACGCTCCTTCAGCGGAGCGCAGCGGCACCCGCCAGCGCCGGCGAGCGAAAACCCCCGACGCCCCCTACCCGTCCACCCGCCCGAACAACGGCCCAGCAGCAACTGCGCCGCCCCCTCCGCAACCCCCCGCACGCCCCCGGCCGCCAGCCGAACCGGCACAGCTCCTCCCCTGTACGCCGAGCCCGCTCCTCCAACACCCCCGCAACCCCCGCACGAACCGCTCCGGCTCCCCGGCGACAACCCGCCACCCAACAAAATGAAGTCGATTCGAGCAGCGCAAACAAGATTTCCCGCCCCCACCCCCAACACCCGCGCCGCCTCCTCCACATCCCCCCGCCCCACAGCATCGAGACACAACGCCTCGACGCACCCCCGGTTCCCGCAACTGCACAGCGGCCCGTCCAGCTGAACCACCTGATGCCCGAACTCCCCCGCCCCGGTACGGGCCCCCCGATGCACCGCACCCCCGATCACCAGCCCCCCACCAAGCCCCGCCCCGAAGTGCAGATACGCGAACGACCCACCTTCACCCCGACCGCAAGCCCCAGCGCCGCCGCATTGGTGTCCTTGTCGACGACAACCGGCACCCCGAGCTGCAACGCCAGCACGTCCCGCAGCGGAAACCCGTCCCACTCCGGGAACCCGGTGACCCGGTGCAACACACCACGGACGTGATCGAGCGGCCCGGGCAGCGCGACACCGACCCCGAGGACCGTCTCCAACGGCCGTTCCGCCAGCAGCGCGCTCACCTCCCGGACCACCCCACGAGCACGGCCTCCGCCCCCGCCCCCAGGTCCAGCGGAGCGCTCCGCTCCGCGACCACCGCCCCCGCCAGATCCACGAGCACCGCCCGCAGCTCGTCCGGTCGAGATGCACCCCCACCGCATGCCCGGCCCCCGGCACGAGCCGCAGCACCGTACGCGGCTTGCCCCCGGTCGACACCAGCCGCCCGGCCTCCGTCGCCAGCCCGTCGGCCCGCAGCCGGGCGGTGATCTTGCTGACGGCCTGTGGGGTCAGCCCGGTCCGCTCGGCCAGCTCGAGCCGGCTGATGCCGTCCTGCCCGGCGCGCCGCAGCAGGCCGAGGACGAGCGCCGTGTTGTGACTGCGCAACGCCAGCAGATTCGCGCCCGCCGCCCGCACCGAACCCCCCGTGGTCGTCCTGTTCACGCCACCCATTCTCCTCACCGCTTGCACTTTGGCAACAGCGTTGCGAAAGTGGACCCATGACCGGACGCATCACTGGAACGACGGGTACCCCCCTCCGGGTCGGCCTCATCGGCTACGGCCTCGCGGGCTCCGTCTTCCACGCCCCCCTGATCGCCACGACCGAGGGCCTCGCCCTCGACACGGTGGTCACCTCGAACCCCGAGCGGCAGGAGCAGGCCCGCGCCGATTTCCCGGACGTACGGGTCGCCGCCACGGCGGAGGAGCTGTTCGACCGGGCCGACGAGCTGGACCTGATCGTCATCGCCTCCCCGAACCGGACGCACGTCCCGCTCGCCACCGCCGCCCTGAAGGCCGGTCTCCCGGTCGTCGTCGACAAGCCGATCGCGGGCACCGCGGCCGAGGCACGCGAACTGGCCGCGCTGGCCGAGGAACGCGGCCTGCTGCTCTCCGTCTTCCAGAACCGCCGCTGGGACAACGACTTCCTCACTTTGCGCAAGCTGCTCGCCGAGGGCGCGCTGGGTGACGTATGGCGCTTCGAGTCCCGCTTCGAGCGGTGGCGGCCGCAGCCGAAGGGCGGCTGGCGGGAGTCCGGTGACCCGGCGGAGATCGGAGGTCTCCTCTACGACCTCGGCAGCCATGTCGTCGACCAGGCGCTGGTCCTGTTCGGCCCGGCGGCCTCGGTGTACGCCGAGTCGGACATCCGCCGGCCCGGCGCGGAGACGGACGACGACACGTTCATTGCGATCACGCACACCAGCGGCGTCCGTTCCCACCTCTACGTCTCCGCGACGACCGCCCAACTCGGCCCGCGTTTCCGGGTGCTGGGCTCGCAGGCCGGATACGTGAAGTACGGCCTGGACCCGCAGGAGGCGGCCCTCAAGGACGGGCAGCGCCCCGGCCCCGGCTGGGGCGAGGAGCCCGAGTCGCTGTGGGGCCGTATCGGCTCCGGCGAATCCCCGCTGACCGGCGGCGGCCGGCCCGAGCCCACCCTGCCCGGCGACTACCCCGCGTACTACGCCGCGGTGGCCGCCGCCCTGCGCGACGGCGCTGCCAACCCGGTGACCGCCCTGGAGGCGGCCGCCGCCCTCGACGTACTGGAAGCGGCCCGCCGTTCGGCCCGAGACAGAGTGACGGTGACCCTGTGACGAACTCGCACAAGCCCGCGATGACCCCGAAGGTCACTCCGGAACTGACGCCCACCGTCGAGGAGTTGGAGGCGCAGGAACGCCGTCTGGTGTTCCGCGGGTTCACCCACGACGACGCCTGGGCGCTCGGCTCGCTGCTGGTGGAGCTGGCCCGGGAACGGCAGGCCCCGGTCGCCATCGACATCCGCCGGGCCGGCCAGCAGCTCTTCCACGCGGCCCTGCCCGGCTCCACCCCGGACAACGACGCCTGGATCGACCGTAAGCGCCGGGTCGTGGAGCGCTACGGCTCCGCCTCCTACCTCGTCGGCGCCCGCTGCCGCGCCAAGGGCACGACGTTCGAGGAGTCCTCCCGCCTGGACCCGGACGCGTACGCCGCCCACGGGGGCTCCTTCCCGATCATCGTGGAGGGCGCCGGCGTGATCGGCACGGTGACGGTGTCCGGCCTGCCGCAGCTGCAGGACCACCGGTTCGTGGTGGAGGCGCTGGAGCACTACCTGGGCGACCAGGTCTGACACCCGTCCGGCGGGATTAACGCGAGCGGTCCTCCGGTTGGCACTACCGTCACCAGCACCAGCCGTCACAGCCGGAGGGACCGCAACCGATGAACGACGTCGCAGCCACCGTGAAGCAGAAGGTGGGCCGGTACGGCATCTGGAGCATCGGCCTGCGCTCGGAGGACCCGGACCGGCGCGGCGAGCTCGCCGAGGCCGCCGCCGAACTGGAGGAACTCGGTTACGGCGCCCTGTGGCTGGGCGGCAACAGCACCGCCCGCAACGCCGCTCCGCTCATCGGGGCGACGTCGAGGATCGTCGTGGGGACCAGCATCCAGAGCATCTGGCAGCAGGAGGCCGTCGACAGCGCGGCGGCCTACGCCGACCTCGAGTCGGCCCACCCCGGCCGCTTCGTGCTGGGCCTCGGCGTCAGCCACGCCAAGCTCGCCGAGCAGTACCGCCGCCCGTACTCGTCGCTGGTCGCCTACCTCGACGCCCTGGACACCGCCGGAGTGCCGGCGGGCCGTCGCGTCCTGGCAGCGCTGGGCCCGAAGACACTGGAGCTGGCCCGCGACCGGGCGGCCGGCGCGATCCCGTACCTCGTCACGGCGGAACACACGGCCCGGGCCCGCGAGATCCTGGGCGAAGGCCCGCTGCTGGCCCCGGAGTTGAAGGTCGTCCTGGAGACGGACCCGTCCCGCGCCCGCACCCTGGCCCGCGGCTACCTCGCCATGTACCTCGCCCTGCCGAACTACACCAACAACTTCCTCCGCCACGGCTTCACCGAGGCCGACTTCACGGACGGCGGCAGCGACCGCCTCATCGACGCGGTGTTCGCCTGGGGAGACGAGGACCGCATCCTGGACCGCATCAAGACCTTCCAGCAGGCGGGCGCGGACCATGTGGCGCTCCAGGTGGTCGCCGGCGGCCCCAGTGACGCCCTGCCGCGGGAGGAGTGGCGCAGGCTGGCCGGCCTGCTGGGCTAGGGCCTGTCCGGCGGATCAGGCCGGCTCCAACGGGCGGTGACTGATCGGCGCAGGTGAGCGGGGCCTGGTGCGTCCAGCTGCAAGGCGGAGGAGGGAGTCGATGCGGAGCATCGGCGACCGACGACAACGCCGGTGGGGGCACCGCCCGCTCGAGCGAAGCCGAGAGTGGGGGAGGGCGTGCCAGGCCCCGCGATTCCGGCATGATCCGCCGGACAGGCCCTAGGCCCGTCAGGCGTCCTTGAACTCCTGCCGCTGCCGCCCCAGCCCCTCGATCTCCAGCTCCACCACATCCCCGGCCCGCAGATACGGCTTCGGCTCCGGCTGCCCCAACGCAACCCCCGCCGGCGTCCCCGTGTTGATGACATCACCGGGATGCAGCGTCATGAACTGGCTGACGTAGCGCACGACCTCCCCCACGGAGAAGATCTGCTCGCCCGTCGTCCCGTCCTGCTTCAGCTCCCCGTTGACCCACAGCCGCAGCGCCAGCTTCTGCGGATCCGGCACCTCGTCCGCCGTCACCAGCCACGGGCCCAGCGGATTGAACGTCTCGCAGTTCTTGCCCTTGTCCCAGGTCCCGCCCCGCTCGATCTGGAACTCCCGCTCGGAGACGTCATGGGCCACCGCGTACCCGGCGACATGCGCGAGCCCGTCCTCCACCGACTCCAGATAGCGAGCCGTACGTCCGATGACGACCGCCAGCTCCACCTCCCAGTCGGTCTTGCTGGACCCGCGCGGCACGAGGACCGTGTCGTTGGGCCCGACCACCGTGTCCGCGGCCTTGAAGAAGATCACCGGCTCGGCGGGCGGCTCGGCGCCGGTCTCGCGGGCGTGGTCGTGGTAGTTCAGCCCGATGCACACGATCTTGCCGATCCGCCCCAGCGGCGGCCCGATCCGCAGCCCCGACGCGTCCAGCGCGGGCAGCTCCCCGGCGTCGGCGGCGGCCCGGATCCGGCCGAGCGACGCCTCGTCGGCGAGCAGCGCCCCGTCGATGTCCGGCACGAGGCCCGACAGGTCCCGCAGCACCCCCTCGGCGTCGAGCAGCGCGGGCCGCTCGGCCCCGGCCGTACCGACTCGCAGCAGCTTCATGAGCACAATCTCCCTCGATCGTGGGCGGTCCTCCGATCGACCGCGGCCCGGGTGCGGCGGGAAACGCAGCCATCGGAGGACTGGTTGATCCTCCAAGGTCGAGGTGCAGTCCGCAAGACCTGGTTCAGGTACTGGACCGTAAGGTGCCGAGCGCAGCGGTACTCACCGATGCTCACCGGCACTCACCGATACAGCACCGCCCGTTCCACCGCGCTCCACGTCGCGCTGGTCACCACGTACAGCGCGGCGGCCAACGGCACCACCGCCACGGTCACGAGCGTGAAGAACGACATGAACGGCATGACCTTGGTGACCGCCCCCAGCCCGGGCACCTGCTCACCGTCAGCCACCGGCACAGGGGCGTTGGCGGCCATCATCCGCTTCGTACGGCGGTAGTTGAACACGGCGACGACCGTGACGACGGCGAACAGCCCGCCGTACACCAGCCCCGCCGCCGAACACCCCGCCGTCACCCAGGGCGTCCACCCAGCGATGACCGAGCGGCGCGGCCAGCAGCTCATGCGTGAGCAGTTCGTTCGCCTCGCCGCCGATCATCGGGTTCGAGAACAGGTGGTAGAGCAGAAAGAAGGCCGGCAACTGAAGCAGCCCGGGCAGACACCCGGCCAGCGGCGACACCTTCTCCTTCGCATGCAGTTCCAGCACGGCCTGCTGCAGCCGCTCGGGATTCTTCCCGTACTTCTTCCGCAGCTCGGCGATCTTCGGCTGCAACTCCGTCCGCGCCTTCTGCCCGCGCGCCGCCGCCCGGGACAGCGGATGCACCAACAGGCGTACGAACGCGGTGAACAGAACGATCGCGGCGGCGGCCGCGGAGGAGTGGAAAAGCGGCTGAAGCAGATCGGCGAGCTGCTCCACCAGGTTGGCGAAAACGGACATGGGTGAGCCCTCCGTCGGGGTCTCGTCGTGCCGGGTCAGTGGGATGGCGGCATGACGACCCGCGCCGGGGCGCTTACGCGGGGTGCGCCCTACGCGACGGCCGTCGGGAGGGCGTGTCCGGGCGCTCGGGGTCGGGTGCGGCCCTTGGCGTCGGGATCTCGCTGCGGCAGGAACGCCGTACGCCGGGCACGGTCACGAATCGCCGTACGCACCCGTGTGGGCGGCACGGCGGGCGCGCAGCGCGCGGCAATGAGCGAGCAGACAGTGAGCGCGGAACCGGCCGCGGCGGTGGCGGCGAGCGCGACGGTGGCCGAGAGGCTGCCGGCGTCCAGCAGCGCGAACTGGAGAATCAGGAACAGGGGGAGAGCGATGGGGCGTGGACCGGCCCAGTTGCGGATCACCGGCGTCCCCCTCCCCCTCGTACTACTGCTGTCCCTGCCGTCGGTTATACAGGATCCGTCTCGCCCTCGCCGTGTCGGCCATCGGTGTCCGTCTCCTCAGCGGGGCCGCATGGAGATCAGCTTGCCCCAGACCACCAGGCGGTACGTGGACGTGTACTCCGGAGTGCAGGTGGTGAGGGTGAGGTAGTAGCCAGGGTGGCGGTAGCCGCGGGCGGGGTGGACGAGGCTCCGGGGCACGGGCCGTAGAACACCGGTGTCGCGTGCAGAGGTCTGCGGCACGGTCTGGTCGACGGCGTACGTGTACACGGCGTCCCGCGTCTCTACGAGGATCTCGTCGCCGTCGTCGAGCCGGTTGACGTACCGGAAGGGCTCGCCGTGGGTGTTCCGGTGCCCGGCGAGGGCGAAGTTGCCGGCGCGGCCGGGCTGCTGGGTGCCGGGGTAATGGCCGACGTATCCCTTGTTGAGGACGTCCGGCTTGCTGATGCCCTCGGCGACGGGGACGCGGAGGTCGAGGCGGGGGATGGTGAGGATGGCGTAGGCGTGGGAGGGGTCAGGGCGGGAAGCGGATCGCGTGGTGGTGGTCGGAGCAACAGGCGGCGGCTCGGGAGCCCGCGGCTCCTCCGACGCCTCCGGGGACGTACCGGAGTCGATGAGGCGATCCTCGGCCCCGCCCGCACCCCACTCCCGCTCCAGCGCCTCCACCCTCCGCTCGGCGCCGTCCCTGGCCTGCCGGTTGGTCCACCACAGCTGGTGGACGACGAGAAGCAGGAGTACGACACCGAGGGTGACGAGGACTTCGCCCCCGGCCCACAGGGCGCGCCGCCGCCGCGCACGCCACCGTCGGGTGCTGTGCTGCACGACGGACACGCGCATGCTTCAGGCCTCCTTCCCGGGCCGCCCGCACGATAAGGGGCACAGCGTGAGGTCACCAGACCCGCCCTTCCTCCACAGGTTTGAGAAAGGGCTGTCGTAACCCTCGACAACCCCGTGCGCCGCACCTGATGCTTCCTGTCGGCCTGAACGGGACGGGCCCGGACGCCGGTTCGACCACCGGCGGGTGACGGAGGTGGACAATCCATGATCCGACGCAGAACACTGCTGGCGGCCACGGGCGGCGCGTTCCTCGGCAGCGCCCTGGCAACGGGTACGGCGCACGCGGACGCGACGATCGCCGTGAACCCCTCCACGAGTTACGGCACATGGGAGGGCTGGGGCACGTCCCTCGCCTGGTGGGCCAACGTCTTCGGCAACCGGAACGACTTCGCCGACCTCTTCTTCACCACCAACTCGGTGACGTACAACGGCACGGCACTCCCCGGCCTCGGCCTCAACATCGCCCGCTACAACCTGGGCGCGTGCAGCTGGAACAGCGTGAACGGCGAGACGATGGCGGAGTCCCCCAACATCCCCGCCTTCAAGCAGATCGAGGGCTTCTGGCAGGACTGGAACAACGAGGACCCGGCCTCCTCGGCCTGGGACTGGACGGCGGACGCGGCCCAGCGCGCGATGCTGCAGAAGGCCGTACAGCGAGGCGCGACGACCGAACTCTTCGCCAACTCCCCCATGTGGTGGATGTGTGACAACCACAACCCGTCGGGCGCGGCGGACGGCGGCAACAACCTCCAGACCTGGAACTACCGCCAGCACGCCTCCCACCTGGCCGCGACCGCGCTGTACGCCCGGCAGAACTGGGGCGTGAACTTCGCGACGGTGGACCCGTTCAACGAGCCGGCCTCCAGCTGGTGGACCGCCACCGGCACGCAGGAGGGCTGCCACCTGGACCCGGCGGTCCAGGCCGCCGTACTCCCGTACATGCGCAGCGAGTTGGACAAGCGTGGCCTGACGGGCGTCCGCATCTCGGCCTCCGACGAGACGAACTACGACACGGCCCGCTCGACATGGGCCTCCTTCGGCTCCTCCACCAGGGCCCTGGTGTCCCAGGTGAACGTGCACGGCTACCAGGGCGCGGGCGGCCGGAGGGACCTCCTCTACACGGACGTGGTGACGACGTCCGGCAAGAAGCTCTGGAACTCCGAAACGGGCGACGGCGACGGCACCGGCCTCACCATGGCGTCGAACCTCTGCTACGACTTCCGCTGGCTGCACCCGACGGCCTGGTGCTACTGGCAGGTGATGGACCCGACGACGGGCTGGGCGATGATCGCGTACGACGCGAACACCCTGCAGCCGACGACGGTCCAGCCCAAGTACTACGTCATGGCCCAGTTCAGCCGACACATCCGCCCCGGCATGACGATCCTGGACACAGGCGTGAGCTACGCGACGGCGGCGTACTCGGCGTCGGCGCGGCGCCTGGTGATCGTGGCGGTGAACACTTCGACGTCGGCGCAGACGCTCACCTTCGACCTGTCCCGCTTCTCGACGGTGACGGGCGGGTCGGGCGGCCTGGTCCCCCGCTGGAACACGGCGACGTCCGGCTCGGACCGCTACCGCGCGTACTCGGACACGTACCTCTCCGGAAAGTCGGTGAGCGTGCCGTTCGCGGCGGGGGCGGTGCAGACGTTGCAGGTGGACGGGGTGACGCTCTAGTCGTAGTGCCCTTTTCGCTGCGTATGCGGGCGCGTTCCTTGCGTCGGCGATCTCCGGTCGGCCTCAAGCGCTTTCGCTGTGCTCGCGTCCCGCGATCCGGGCCAGCTTGGTCAGCATCATGCCGTTGCGGATCGCGACGATGTAATCCACGGGCAGTCCGTGCATCCGAGTGCCGGGGCCCCGGAGGGGATGCCAGTCGAGGGTGAAGAGGGTGTTCCCGCCCCAGGCGAGCAGTTTCATGGCGATGCGGGCCGCACCGAAGGGCTCTGCCTTCGCTTCCAGTTCCAGGCGGCGTTGCGGTTCGCAGATACGGACGACGCAGGTGTCGTCGAGGGTGAGAGGGCCGGCGCCGACTCGGACCTTCAGGCGGGCGCCGACTTCTGGCCAGTGCGGGTCCGCGGCGAGGACCTGCTGGGTTCCTGTCACCCACTCCCCGTAGCGGTGGCCGTCGGCCAGCAGGCCCCAGACCTCGGACGGCGAGCTCAAGATCAGACGGCGGTTCCGGGCCACGCTGATCACACTCCTTCTGGAGGAAGGAACACTTCGGGAGGCGCCGGCGGCATGGGCGTCTCCCGGGATGAGGCGTCCGGCACAGCAGGCGCCGGGCAGCCGTGCCTCTCCTGGGCTCGACGGTGGGCGCGGCCGCACCGGGTTCCTGGTCCGGCCGCCCATGGGCTTGGCCTCCAGCCTTATGCCGACCGCACCCCATGCACAGTCCGACAGGTCCATACGGGGCAGGCCGAGCTGAGCCGGAATGTCAGTGACCTGCCAATACCTCTCCTCTGACACCCGTCGGCAGTACGGTGTCCCCCATGCGCCCCGACACGCCCGCCGAGACCGTCGACCACCACGCCGAAGCGGCCCGCCTGGAGCGAACCGCCGGCCTGTACCCCGAGGACGCCGAAGCCCTGCTCCTGAGGGCCGCGGCCCACCTGGAACTGGCCGGCGACCGCCCCGCCGCGTCCGCGCTCTACGACCGCCTGCTGTCTGCCGGCGCCCTGGAGAACCCTTCCCTGGTCCGAGCCCTGAAGGCCTCGAACCTGTGGGAGTACGGCCACGAGGCCGAGGCCCGAGCGATCATCGACGGCATCCGCACCGCCTCGCCCCGGGACCCGGCCCCCTGGGTGATCATCGCCGAGGCCCTGGAATCCCACGACGAGCTGGAGGCGGCACAGGAGACGTTCACGGAGGGGGCGCGCCTCCTCCTGACGGATGTGACGGAACCCCCGTATTCGACACATCCGCTGTTGTTCGGCCGCCACCGGGTACGCCGGATGCTGGGCATGGCCCACGACGAATGGGACCTCCTGGCGGACACCCTCCACTCCATGCCGATCTCCCTGGACGAACTGCACGACCCGAAACGGGTCTGGTCCCTCGGCTCGAACAACCCCGCGGAACTGGAGGCGGAGATCTCCCGCCTGCGCGCGGAGCTGGGCGCGTACCGAGCGGCGTTGTCCCGTCCCTTCCCGGTGGCGGTGCTGCACTGGCCGGCGGGGGAACTGGCAGAGCTGGTGGCTGCGTATCCGTCGCTGGCCGCGGAGTATTCCTCACATGAGGAGCACCTGGCGACGATAGAGGCGTCGCTGCGGGAGCTGGCGTCCTCGGGGACGCCGAACCTGGGGATTGTGACGGGGACGGTGCCGTCGTATGAGGCGTTCGCGGCGTCGGAGGGGGCGTCGCCAGGGGAGGCGGACCTGCTGCCGCAGTATGCGACGACGTTGGCGAGGGGCGGGCGGTTGCCTGGCCGCCGCAGAAGGGGCGGGTGTTGGTGTGGGTCGGGAGGGTTTACGGGGGGTGTCACGGGGTCGGGGCCTGACGTCGGCGGCGCTGCTCACTTCCTGGTCGGCGGGCCCTATTTGTTCCGATCCCGCTACTCCTCCACAACTCGCGCACGCTAACGTCATATGCGACCAGCTGAATTGGCACGCCCTCACGGGCATGTCCTGGCCCGCGAGGAACTTGCATGCCGCCCTACCAGCCGTCATCGGAGTGGCAGTTCGACGTACCCACCAGCGGGAGCAAGCGGCTCCCTCCGGCGGCCAGGTCGTTCGAATCGCTCGCGCACCAGGGCTACAGCTTCGAGGCGGCCATCGCCGACCTGATCGACAACTCCATCGACGCGGAGGCCCACAACATCGTCGTGAGCTTCCTCCGGGACACCGGTGAGCGAGGCGGCCGGGACCGCCTCGTCGGCCTGCTCGTCATCGACGACGGCCAAGGCATGGACGAGGCGGGCCTGGACACGGCGATGACCGTAGGCGGGCGCGAAGGGTACGCCGCCAGCGCCCTCGGACACTTCGGCGCCGGATTGAAGGCCGCCTCGCTCTCGCACGCCGACGCGCTCACGGTGATCAGCCGGACCAAGCGCAACCCGTCGGCCGGCCGCCGCTGGCTCACCGCCCGCGCGCAGGCCGACTTCACCTGCGACATCGTCGACGCGAGGTACTGCCAGAACCTGGTCGACCGCTATGACGGCATCATCGGCTGGAACGGCACGATCGTGCGCTGGGACCATGTCCGCGCGTTCGAGACCATCACGGACGGCCAGACCGACCGCTATCTCAACGACGCGATCGAGCGGTTGGAGACCCACCTCGGCCTCTACCTCCACCGATTCCTCGCCCGTGACGGCTTCCACATCGACATCGTCGTCGAGGATGTCCACACCCGGGAGGAACTGGACCATCGGGGCGTGGAGCCCATCGACCCGTTCGGCTATCGCATTCCGGGCCGCGCCGGTTATCCCCGGACGTACGTCGCTCCCGTCGAGGGCGTCGGCGACGTCGCGCTCGAGGCACACATATGGCCGCCCAAGTCCCCGCTCGTCGCTTTCCGCGGAATCGGCCCGCTCGCCGAACGCCAGGGCTTCTACCTCTACCGCAACGACCGGCTCGTCCAGGCCGGCGGCTGGAACGACACCCGCAGCCCCGAGGGCCACCTCGCCCTCGCCCGGATATCCGTGGACCTGCCGCCCGAGCCCAACGACGTGTTCTCCCTGACCGTCAAGAAGGACGGCGTCCAGGTCACCCCAGCCTTCGCCCGGGGCCTGGAGAAGGCCACGGACCCCGAGACCGGCCACACGTTCACCGCCTACGTCCAGGAAGCCGAGGCCACCTACCGCGAAGCCGCCCGGCGTCGCACGGAGGTCAAGCGCAGTGCCGTCATCCCGCCCGGCAAGGGCATCGACCCCAAGCTGAAGCGGACGCTGCGGGACGAACTGCCGCAGTTGGAGGGCGGGGAGCCCATCACCTTCACCTGGGCCCGCCTCGACGTGCCGAACGGCGCCGACCCCGCCGATCTGCTCTTTACGATCGACCACAAGGAACGCCGGGTCGTCCTCAACAAGGACTACCGGCACGCCTTCAACGGCACCCGGCGCGGCGGCTCGAACGACGCCCCGGTCCTCAAGAGCCTGCTCTATCTCATGCTGAACGAGATCTTCCAGAAGGAGCGGGTCTGGGCCAACCAGACCGACCGGATCGCCTTGTGGAACAGCGTGCTCATCACCGCGGTGCGAGCCGAACTCGGCCGCGCCGAGGGTTAGTCCCGGCCCCCGCACCTGTCCATTCTCAGAGAGAGCCTCCCAGCCACAGTGAACGCCGAGTACACGCCTGCTCCCGACCACCTCTCCGACCTCCACGGCGAGGTCCTCGACGCGATGAGCCGACGCGGCCCCAAGCACTTCGCAAAGCTTGCCTTCGTGCTCGCTGACACCGACGAACCAGCGGACACGGACATGTCCCGCTTCCGTGACCGCATCCTGGCCGCCGGTCCCGGTGACGAGCTGCTCGCCCTCTGGCGCCGCAAGCTGACCTCATGGGACTTCGAACAGTCCCCTACTTGGTCGGCCACCGCGCCGCGCACCCCGGAGCGCCGCGCCGAGGTCTACGACAAGCTCGTGTTCGGCGCAGATCTGCGCAAAGCGCTCGACGCAGTCGTCCCGGTCCACACGGAACCGGGTCCTGTCACCATCAGCCGTGAGTTCCAGCCCTGGTACACCCGGGAACAGGCGGCGAACCGCTCCTTCTACTGGACTTCGTACGAGCGGCTGTTGCGCCGCAAAGGCTGGAGCGACGCGGCGGTCTCCAGTTTGGACGAAGCCGCCCATGCGGTCGTGGAACGGCTTTCCGACCCCACCCGTGACGACCCTTACGGCGCACGGGGGCTGGTCGTCGGCTACGTACAGTCCGGCAAGACCGCCAATTTCACCGGCGTCACAGCCAAGGCCATCGACGCGGGCTACCGCCTGGTGATCGTCCTCGGCGGCACTCTGAACCTACTGCGCGGCCAGACCCAGCGCCGCCTGGACATGGAACTGATCGGTCAGGAGAACATCCTGGGCGCCGCCGACCCGAACGACCCGGACGCCCTGGTCGGCATCGACTACCAGGACGACGAGGACTGGCCCGCGAAGTTCGTCTCGTTCGGTGCCCGCCCCTCCACGCTCGGCGCCTTCGACATCGAGCGTCTGACCTCTCGCGACCGTGACTACATGGCATTGGAGCGCGGCATCAGCGCCCTGGAGTTCGAGAAGCCGGACCGCACCCGCCCCCTGTACGAGCCGGCGAACCTGCATGCGGCCCGCGCCCGCGTCATGGTCGTGAAGAAGAACAAGTCGGTACTGGAGAAGCTGGTCAAGGACCTCAAGAAGATAGGCCCGATCCTCGGCGAGATACCGGCCCTGATCATCGACGACGAGTCGGACCAGGCCTCGGTGAACACGACCGACCCGAAGAAGTGGGAGGACGGCAAGGTCACCCGCACCGCGATCAACGGCCAGATCAGCAAGCTCCTCAAGCTCCTGCCCCGCGCCCAGTACGTCGGCTACACCGCGACTCCTTTCGCCAACGTATTCATCGACCCGGGTGACGAGGAAGACCTCTTCCCGCGCGACTTCCTGATCTCCCTCCCCCGTCCGACGGGCTACATGGGCGTTCAGGACTTCCATGACCTCGACGCCATCGACGACGGCGAAGGCGAGGCCGAGAAGACGCATGTCCGAGGCATCTACGACTCCACGGGCGACCGACTCCAGGAAGCGCTGGACGCCTTCGTCCTCACGGGTGCTCTGAAGCTCTACCGCGCCGATCACGGCGTCCCCTCTGGCCCGTTCCGGCACCACACGATGCTCGTGCACGAATCGGTCCGCATGGCCGAACACGCCGCGCTCGCCCTGCGCATCAACACCATGTGGCACAACGCCGCGTACACGGGCCCGGAGGGCCACACGCGCCTTGCGTCCCTCTTTGACAGGGACTTCCACACCCACGCGGCCGACTCGCTGCCCACTCCCACGACGTACGCGGACCTCAAGCCGTACGTCCATGAGGCCCGTCGCCTCATCAACAAGGGCGGCACCCCCGTCATAGTCGTCAACGGCGACAGCGAGCGCGACTACGCCCAGCCCGACCTGGACTTCGACCGCACCCCGAACGTCTGGAAGATCCTCGTCGGGGGTACCAAGCTGTCCCGGGGCTTCACGGTCGAGGGCCTGACGATCACGTATTACCGCCGCACGACACAGCAGGCCGACACTCTGATGCAGATGGGCCGCTGGTTCGGCTTCCGGCCCGGGTACCGGGACCTGGTGCGGCTGTACATCGGCCGCGAGGAGACCCTCGGCCGCGGCCGCAACGCCAAGACGGTCGACCTGTACGAGGCCTTCGAAGCGATCTGCCGCGACGAGGAACTCTTCCGCGCCGAACTGGCTCGCTACGCCCCCTTGGTGGACGACCGCCCTCAGGTTACGCCGGCCCAGATCCCGCCGCTGGTCGCACAGCATCTGCCGTGGGTGAAACCGTCGGCTCGGAACAAGATGTTCAACGCTGAGCTGGTGGAGGTACGGTCGCCGGGCAAGCCGATCGAGCCGGCGGCCTACCCGCAGGACGCCGATATGACCGTGCGGAACACCGAACGCTGGAAGCCCGTCCTCGCGGCAGTCAGCGGCACCTCAACGACCTGTGTTCTGCGGCCGGATGAGACGTCGCCGCTGCCCCGCAGCTTCCAGGCAGCGAGCACGGTAATCCCGCACACTCAGCTTCTTTCCATCCTCAGCTCGCTGGAATGGGAAGAGGGCAACGTTCTCGCCCCGCACCTGACATATCTGTCCCAGTTGGACGGGCGCCTGGCCAAGGTCGACGACTGGCTGGTCATCGCTCCGCAGCGCACGCAACGCAACCGGATCGAGGCAGCCGTGCTGGGCGAAGGCCCCTTCTCCCTGTTCCGCCGAAGCCGTCAGTCCGGAAAGCTGTCCTTTGGCCGTATATCGGGTCTGGAACACCGCTTGTACGCACAACAGTTGATCGACCAGCCAGACTCGGCCTCCGTTGGAGACAACGGCCCAGCTCTAGGGGCGACTCGAGGCGTAGTGCTCCTGTATCCCGTCGTCGAGGCCACCGAGGACGATGAGGTGAAAGCTGCTGCCGCGACCGGGGTGGCCGCAGCTGACCGGGTCATCATGGCGTTCACCGTGATTCCGCCGAAGGCAGCCATCGACTCGAAACGGCAGCTCGTGCGCTTCCAGACGAAGGACTCCACTCGTCCGGATGCGGTTATCGTCGAAGCGTTCTGAGGCACCACAGCTCCACGCGTGACGGATGACTCACCGACGGGGGACACCATGCTTCCTTTCGAAGAAGCCGACATCAGAGCCGCTACTTCGGTCGCCCTGCGGCATGCAGCGGCCGGACCGGACCCTGAACTCGACAAGGTCTACGAGCACATCAGGGCGCTCGACCCTACGGGCCGAAGGTTTGCCAGGGTTCTTCGCGACACGATCGATCAGCTACTCAACGGCGAGGCCACTGGACGCTATGACTGGAAAACGCTCTTCAAGACCGAGAAGACCCACGCGGGAACCCTGGTAGAGATCAATTTGCAGCGTGAGTTCAAGTTCGTGGACGGCGACGCGATGGACTACCAGATCGCCGGCGTTGACGTGGACTGCAAGTACTCCCAGCAGTTTGGCGGCTGGATGATTCCGCCAGAGGCGGTAGGCCATCTCTGTCTGCTGGCTTGGGCGGACGACTACAAGTCGCTGTGGAGCATCGGCCTCATCCGGATACGCAATGAGTGGCTGAACACGGGAAACAACCGTGACCTCAAGCTCACCATCAAGGCCGACCACCGGGACAAGATCCAGTGGTTGTGGCGCGATGAAAAACTCCCCGAGAACGTGCTCCTCCACATGGATGCCGCAGACCGGGACACCGTGTTCGCCGCGGGCTCGGGTCAACAGCGCTTGAACGAGCTCTTCCGACGTGTACAGAGGCGATGCATCGGCCGCAACGTGGTGCGCACGGTGGCTCAGCAGAAGGACTACATGAAGCGGGTCCGCGGTAATGGCGGCTGCCGGTCAGCCCTGAGGCCCGAAGGAATCCTCATCATGGGTGACTATGCCAGTCATCGCGAGATCGCCGACCGGCTCGGCCTCCCGCTTCCGGAGGAAGGCGAATTCGTCAGTGCCCAGGTGGTCCCCGCAGGATCTCATCACGGGGACGCCGCACGCGTCTCCCTGGACGGGCGGGAATGGGTCCTCGCCCGGCCGGACGACGCCATTGGACCCGCCCCGGCCCTGCCTTCACACACCAGACAGGACTGACCATGAACGCGCCGTTCGCAACCAACCTGCTCGGATGGAAGAAGCTGGAGAAAACCAGCAAGCTCGTCCCCAACAACGCGGACTCCGACAGCGACACGTCAAAGCTGATCGCGAAGCACGTTCTTGAGGCACTCGGAGTAGAACCCGATGTCGTGCTTCCCGACGCGCCGGACAGTCTTGGCCCCGCATTGGAACACGCGGTCTGCGATCATCTGAAAACCGCGCTGCCTGCCGAGGCTCCGGGATGTGTCTGGCATGTTGACCACAAGAAGACCGTGGCTGACTTCGCTCAGTATGAGCACTTGGACAGAGTGGCCAAAGCGGTGCGCGAGAACGCTACCCTCCGTGTTGATCTGGGCCGCGATTACCTCATCAAGCCAGACGTCACGATAGGCATCACGCGCCCCCCGGCAGAGACCGCCGCCCGTCCTCATCTGCATGCGGCGGTATCCTGTAAATGGACAATCAGGTCAGATCGTGTACAGAACGTACGTCACGAGTTCCTCCAGATGATCAGGCATCGGCGCGGCCGACTCCCTCATCTGGTGGTGGTGACTGCAGAGCCCATGCCTAGCCGGATTGCCTCAATCGCCCGTGGGACGGGAGAAGCCGATGCCATTTACCATGTCGCCTTCGACGCCCTGAAGACCGCAGTGGCCGACGTCGGCAACAGCAAGCAAAGGGACGATCTCAGCGAGATCATCGAACAGGGCCGTCTCCTCCCGTACGGAATGCTGCTGCCAACTCTGTCCGGCTGGTAACCACTCACCGCAAATGACTACTCCCGCATCCCAACCAGATCAGCCGCAGGCCGCATGGACGCCCCCCGAGGGCTCCTGGGCCTCCTCCGCCGCACGCCGCCGCAACATGCAGGCAATCCGAAGCCGTGACACCACCCCGGAGCGCCTCATCCGCCGGCTGGTGCATGCCCAAGGGCTGCGATACCGAGTGGCGGCCCGCCCGCTCTCGGACCTTCGCCGTACCGCCGACATGATCTTCCGCCCCGCAAAAGTAGCCGTCTTCATCGACGGGTGCTACTGGCACGGCTGCCCTGAACATTACGTTCCCCCGAAGACCAACCCCGGCTATTGGTCCGACAAAGTAGCCCGGAATATCGCCCGCGACCGCGATACAGACGAACGTCTGCAGGCGGCTGGCTGGCTCGTCTTGCGGTTCTGGGAACACCAGTCAGCGGAGGAGTGCAGTGATGCTATCTGCCGAGCGGTGACATCCAGGCGCCCAGCCGCGCCAGGCAGCAGGCCGGACACACCTACTGAGCGAGGGACATCTTGAGCACCCTCCGGGCCGTGGCGTTATCTCCAATCCTCATAAACTCATAGGCAATCTCGGCGAGTTGACGCCCATCACGCCCTGCCTGCGCATACCCCAGGATCATGTCTGCTTCAGGACGCAGTCCACCCGCCCTGCACGCGGCCACCGCGTTCGCCACTTCTGCCGGGCCGCCCGCCAGGCCGACATGCCTCAGAATGCCGGCAACATCCTCGGCCCTTCTGGTCCGCTTCAGGGCCAACAGGTTCACCGCCGGGGGCCACCGCCCTTGGCTGTGTTGCCGGTCCCCCTGCTGTGAGGGGACCGGCAACACAGATGCCTGGCAGTTCGCGCAGAGAAGCGCCGGCGGTTCACATACCTTCAGCCGGAGATCCTCGAGCTCTTCCCAGGTGACCGGCATGCGGGCGCGATTCTTCCGCGCGGTGGACTCTGCTAGGTCGTAGAGCGCACGGACCACATCTCGCTTGGGCTTGCGTATGCGTGCGTTGAGCAGGTCGGAGAGCGCGCTCGCTGAGGTGTCGCAGCCGCGGTTACGGCTGGCCAGTGCCGCATGCGTCTGTCTCAGCGACAGCCCGATCACCGGCACAAGACCACGCAAGGCCCTAGCCAGAGCCTTTCTCTCATCCGGAATTCCTTCCTCCAGTTCCCTGAAGTGGCCAGGTCGTGGCACGCCAGCTCCTTGAGTTCTCACGGCACAGAAACAGCAGCATTCGACAACAGTGTGCCGCTACTCATCGCCAACTGGCGCCCCACGCATGTCCGGATACGCATCTGGACACTCAATCACTTCCAATTCAGACGGACTTGGAGTTCCGTTGTGCCCAACGGGCCACTGTCGGGATCAATCGTCCTGACACACAGTCAGGCTGGCCCACTCATGCTCTGCGAGGTGGCGGATGAGCACGGCCTTGCCTTCATGGCAGGACAGCAAACTGGGCACGATGAAACGCGCCGCACTCTGGCTCGTCCAGGTGGTCGGTGAAGGGAACATCTTCACCAAGGCTGACCTGCGTGCGGCCTTTCCGGATGTGGCCCAGATCGACCGCCGTATGCGCGATCTCCGCGATTTCGGGTGGAAGATCGATACCAACCGCGAGGACATCGACCTCGGCACCAACGAGCAGCGCTTTGTACAGCGCGGCGCACCCGTCTGGGAACCGGGCCGCGGCACTAAGCCCAAGAACTCAATCACGGTGACCCAGCGCCGGGAGCTGCTCGCCAGCTACAACCACAAGTGCAGTTCGTGCGGCGCTACTCCGGGAGATGCGTACGCCGACTCCGAACTCACGGCTCAACTCGACGTTACCAAACGCGAAGTCCTGCTGCCGGACGGCACGAAGGCCCTTCAGTACGTCGTCGAGTGCAACCGCTGCCGTGTCGGCGGCATCGGTTCCACGTACGACGTGTCGGCCTTGCTCTCCGAAGCCGCCTCGCTGCCCTCACTCGAACTCGACATCCTGAAGTCTTGGATCAAGCAGGGCGCCCGGACGTTCAGCTCCGTCGAGAACATCTGGGCGAAGTACCGCGCACTGCCGGCTGAGGCACGCGAAGCCTTTCGTGACGGCCTGAACTAAGCGCCTGCGGGCCCTTGCCGGAGCTCGACACGATTAGTCCCCCACAGCTCACTCCAGCTACGAGAGGTACCAATGCCGACGGATTTCGGCGTCCCCCCGATCGCGGATGAGAACCGCGCCCTGGTCGAGCAGCGACTTCAAGACGCCCGCGCAGGTGACGCAGTGCCTGAAACACTCCGCGTGGAGTTCCGGGGCCGCCCTATACACGTCGAAGTCATCGACATGCCAGTGGACCGGCTCTACTACAACCCCACAACGCACAGGGTCAGTGCGCAGCGCGCCCACGACCCGTTGCAGGAACAGGAACTGGAGAAGGACCACTGGTCCGACGCCGGCCAGAGCTATCTGCATCACCTGCTGACAGCAATGCCCTCTGACCCGCACCAGCGCGACCCGGACTTCGACAAGCTGAAGGAGAGCCTTCGCGAACACCGCCAGAACGAGCCGGGGCTCATCTCCCGTGAAGGCGTTCTCGTCAACGGCAACACCCGCCGGGCCGCTCTCAAAGAGCTGGGTGTCCAGTCCATCCGCGTGGGCGTGCTACCGGCCAGCTGCACCTGGGACGATATCCGCTCAGTCGAACTGTCGTTGCAGCTCAGGCCGGACCGACGACGCGAGTACTCCTACGTCAACAAGCTGATGGCCATTGAGGAGCAGATCAGACTGGGTCTGCCCCTCGCCGCTATCGCAAAGCTGTTTCACACTTCAACGCCGGCGCTGGAGCGAGACACATGGGTTCTTGGACAACTGCGTGACTTGGTCAAGCGCAGCGAGAACGGCCGGGTCAAGCTGCGCCTCATGGACTTCGAGGACGCTAAGGAAAGGTTCGCCGAGCTGTACCGGACCTACGTCAAGGAGAAAGCTAAGAGTAAAGAAAAGGCTGACGCTCTTCTTGAGTACCGGCTGGCTGCCATTGTTCTCGACGTCGCCAAGACCGACATCCGCGCCATCCGAACCGACTTCCGGGAGAAGTACCTGGAGCATCGACTGCCTGAAGCGCTCCGTGCCATGGCACCAGAGCAGCCAAAGGCGGTCTCCATCCCCGGTCTCAACCGCTCCGTGCCGGCACCGAGTTCCGAAACGGCCAAGGCGCGTGCCCTCACTGACATCCTTCTCAGGGCGAAGGCCACACAGAAGTCCGGGACCGTTGCGACCCCCGAGGAGATGACTGAGGCCAACCGCTCCGTGTCTGTACTGGAGGGTGCGTTCGACGAGTCGATCAGAGCCGCTCATAAGGCGAACCGCGAGCAGAAGAAGCGGCTCGCAGCTCCCGACCGCATCATCGCCGCGGTTGACGATCTCCAGCAGTGCGTCACAGACCTGGTGCTGGCGCGGGGCAACAACAGCCTGGATGAAGGCGCCTTTGATGACACCCTGATCGCGCTCAGGCAGGCGCTGGCCAAGGTGTCAGCCGAGGCCTCAAAGAGTATCCAGCTCCCGGGTGAGGGCCTGTCGTGGCTGCGTGAGGCCGTGGGAAGCGAACGATGACGCACTCTGACCTTCCGTCTCTCCGCATCACCTTCGACGTCACACGGACACGCGCAGTACTCCGTGCCCGGCCAGGCCTCGAAGCGGACTTCGGCATGCTGGCCACCCGGCTCACTCCGGGTGGCCAGCGTGGTCCGCTCGCGTCCGATGCCGACCTGGACAGTTTTCTGTCCTCCATCGGTGAACTGGCGGACTGGCCCCACGCTGACGTCGAATGGGAACCTGAGCTGGCCAACCTGGTCACCGACGTTCTGGACGACGCTGAGACCGTCCAGGCCCGGCTCAGCTCCCCGCCTGGCGAAGCCCAGCGGGCACGGCTTGCGCCAGAGGACATCCCTGCATTGCTCGGCGCAGGCTGGAAGGCAGACCTCACCTCATTCCAACTCAGGGATATCGGTGAGTTGTTGTCCCTGGGCCACGGTGCGAACTTCAGCGTTCCCGGAGCCGGAAAGACCCGCACGGCACTGGCTGTGTTCAGTGCTCTGCGTGAGCGAGGCGAGGTCCGGCGGCTGCTCGTCATCTGCCCCAAATCAGCGTATGAGGCCTGGACTTTCGAAGGGGATACCTGCTTCAAGGAACCCCTGCTGACTTCCGTCATGGACAACGGATCCCTTGAAGCAGAAGCTGATGTAGTCCTGGTCAACTACGAGCGGCTGTCCGGCTCCGTGAGCCGTCTGTCCGAATGGCTGCGCACGGTCCCAGCGATGCTCGTGCTGGACGAGGCGCACCGTATGAAGCTCGGAGCCCGCGGCACCTACGGATCTGCTTGTCTTTCGCTAGGGCCGCTAGCCCAACGACGCCTCATCCTCACCGGGACGCCAGCCCCCAACGGTGCCCGAGATCTGGAAAACCTGCTTTCGTTCGTCTGGCCAGGACGCGGCAAGCAGCTCGTTGTCAAAGCTGTCAGCGGTGGCGATCTGGCCTATGCGAGCCAGGTACTGCGTCCGCTGTTCACCCGCACGACGAAGAAGGAGCTGGGTCTCCCTCCGTTTGAGCCTCTTGTGCGCTATGTCGAACTTCCCCCACTGCACCGCGAGTTGTACAACGCGCTCAAGGGATCCCCGTCCGCACGCCAGGGCGATCTGACCTCTCTCGGGAAGGCCGCGATGCGCATGCTGATGGCTGCGATCAGTCCCGCCCTGCTGGCCCCGGGCGACAACGTCTACGATCCGCTTGTCTTTCAGCTGCCGGCAGTTGACGCCTCCGCCGGCGACTCACTGCACACGCTGCTCCAGCGGCTCCCTCAGCATGAGCTCCCGCCCAAGTATGCGGAAACCGCGCGGATCGTCGCCAGGAACGCGCAGGTCGGCCGCAAGACACTCGTATGGACGGGGTTCATCCGAAGCCAGAAGACCCTGGAACAGCTACTGGCACCGCACGCCCCTGCTTCCGTTTACGGCGCCACCCCGTCCCCGGATAGGGAAGCTGAGCTCAGCCGCTTTCGCGAAGACCCGTTGTGTATGGCCCTGATCTCCAATCCCGCGACTCTTGGTGAAGGCATCAGCCTTCACCAGGTCTGTCACGACGCGGTGTACGTGGACCGCGACTTCATGGCCGGGCGCTTCCTTCAGAGCCTTGACCGCATTCACCGGCTGGGACTGCCTCCAGACACCGAGACACGCGTGACTGTCCTGACGGCCCGAGGCACGATCGATGAAATCGTCGCCCTGCGCCTTGAAGAGAAGCTGAACTTCCTGGGCAGCGTGCTCGACGACCCCGCGGTGCGCCAACTCGGCGATCTCCAAGAGGAGGAGACCACAGGACTAGGCATGGACGCCGATGACATCCATGCCCTCCTCGCGCATCTGGACAGTCGACTCCCGTGACGGGTGGCTGAGCAGCAGTACCTCTCCTGTGCGGTGCTGCCCAGCCGCCCTCACTCACCGGCTGTTACCACGCCTGCGGTCAGCCTTGAGCACCTCGATGATCGATTCACCGATTGCCTGCGCGACGGGGGGCGGAAACGCGTTACCGACCTGCCGGTACTGAGCCGTCTTGCCTCCGCTGAAGTCCCAGTCCGTCGGGAACCCCTGAATGATCGCGGCTTGCCGGACCGTGAGCATCGGACCGTCGGCACCGAACAGATCCCTGTCCTCGGTGCCAGTCGGCTGTCCATTCACGGGCGCGTTGGCCACGCCCATGCCCGAGACGCCCAACGCTCGCCACGCTTTCTTGGCGCGGCTCGGACCAAGGTCAGCACCTCCGTGCTTCTTGGAGCCGCCCACAAGTGTGGGAGCCACATCCTTGTCAGCCACCTTCTTCCAGTCGTTGAAAACCTGCCATGCCTGGGCGGCCCGCGGCCCATCCGCAAACGGCTGGATGCGCTCGAGCATCGTGTCCTCAAGTGCCTTGAAGACCGTGACCCTCTCGGCACTGGGTGCGGGAGCTTCGTACTTCAGATCCTTGAGGACGTCCTTGCGGAAGGCAACGAGGATGGAGCGGGGCCGAAGCTGTGGTACGCCGAACTTCTCCGCTTCGTAAACCTCCCACGCCACAACCTCATAGCCGGGCAGCCCATCGTCGGATGGTTCCATCTCCTCAAGCGCGGCCTGGATTCGTGACCTGTAGTCGTCGAACTTGGCGTCCATGAGGCCGCGGACGTTCTCGATCATCACGGCTCGTGGACGGATAAGCTCGGCCAGCTCCAGGATGCGCGGGAAGAGATCACGATCATCGTCCTCACCGAGCTGCTTGCCAGCGTGGGAGAACGGTGGGCACGGCACACCACCGGCGAGCAGGTCAACCTCACCTCTGCGATAGAGGCGGGCGCTCTTCACCAGGTCACGCTCGGGATCAAAGTCCACCACGTCTTTGCAGAGAACGTCGCAGTTGTCGCGTTCCCAGTCCCACTTCGGGAACGCCTCGATGTTCTTACGCAGTGTCGCCGCCGCGTACTTGTCGATCTCAACGAGGGCAAGATGCCTGAAACCGGCCAAGTGCAGTCCGATCGCCTGTCCACCCGCGCCGGCGCAGATCTCGATCGACGTGTAGCCCCGGTCAGTCCCGGTCATGACCCCTCCTCTTGCACGAATTCCACTGACGCCTCATACGGCAGCCATCACAGAGGGTGACATGACCCACTGACATTGCGACTCGACACGGCGGCATCCACCAGTGTGCGGCATCCCCTGCCCTACCTTGGTCACGAACAGCACAGCATTTTTCGAATGCTCGTACGATACCGTTGTGGCGAGAATCAACTGGACGCGTGACGAGCTGTTGCTGGCCTGTGCGCTCGTTGTCGAGAACGGCTGGCGTGAGCTGCGGCCTGCCGACAAGCGGGTGCAGAACCTGTCCAAGATCCTCAGGAAGCTCCCTCTGCACGATGGCGCGGCTGCAGATCCGAAGTTCCGCTCTCCTGGCAGCGTCAGCCGCAAGACGGGTGACATCGTGACAGCCCGTCTCGGCTATCACGGGGTCACTACGAAGGGCGGGCAGCTGACCCGTGAGGTGGTGGCCGACTTCACAAAGCGCACCGACGAGATGCTCTCCGCCGCCCAGGCTCTGTACGCGGGCGTGGCATCCAGCGAGCTTGTCCGTGTACCCGCCCAAGAAGGCGAGGGAGCCTTGGGACGCGAGGGGCAGCTCCTCAGACGCTGGGCCCTCTACCGCGAGCGGGACAAACCTCTGCGCGACCGGAAGATCCAGGCGGTACTGGAAGAGGGCATCCCGCTGCAGTGCGAGGTGTGCTCGTTCGACTTCACCACTGCCTACGGTGAGCTGGGAGACGGCTACATCGAGGTGCACCACAGGCTGCCTCTCCACATATCGGGGGTGACAGAGACCCGGATCGCGGATCTTGCTCTCCTGTGCGCGAACTGCCACCGCATGTGCCACAGGACCTTCCGCGGAGAATCCTGGCGCACCCCCGCCGCCCTCCGGAGGCAGATGCGGAAGTCCGTTTAAACGGCGCCCCACTAGGCCGCGTCCGCTTCGGCTTCGTAATGCATCTGAGCTCTGTCTAGGAAGTCGTCCGGATCATGGCCGCGGGCAGCGGTCCAGTGCAGCAGGTCCGCGATCAGCTCGATCGCGGACTCTTCGAGGCCGGCCTCCCGAGGGCCAGGCCAGCGGCGAGTCCCCTGGTAGTTCTCAAGGGCTTCCGCCGCTCGCTCAATACGCCGACATCCACGCTGGGCGCTGAGTGCGATCTCGCACCAGACCGCCTTGCCGACCGCCGTAAGCACCGTTCCCCAGTCCACGGCCAGCGCGGTGAGCAGGTGCAGGCCACGGCCGCACTCCTGGTCGCAGTCCACCGTCCTGACCGACGGGCTCACGGGACTCTGGTCATGGACTTCAAGCCGCAGCCGCTCCCCCCTCCATTCGAGGATCAAGGTCGCGGATGCACCCTCACCGACGTGCTTCACGACGTTGGTGGCCAACTCCGTAACGAGCAACTCCGCCTCGTCGACCGAGACAGGTGTGCCCCAGCGGCTCAGTTGCTTGACCGCGGCTCTGCGTAACAGGCGCACCTCCGCCGGCGCCGCCTCGAAAGGCAGAACACAGCGGAGCCGTGGTCCGCTGACTTCATAGCCGGGCATGGCCACTCCTCCCTCCCAGGCCACGCGCGCACTGCGCCTTCCGTATCCGTACGGATGCGCTGCGTAGCTGTCGCTGGTCCGAGGATGGCACAGAGAAATCTCTCCATGTAACTTCTCACGAGAATCCATCGAGTGAATCTGGTGGTCATCACGCTTCACCGCTGCCTAGCCTGGCGGGGATCTCCGGGCCGTCGCCCGCCCCATGGCGAAGGAGCCGCATGTCCGAACGGACCACAACACGCCGCCGTCAACTGGGCGTGATGATGCGCAAGTTGCGCGCCCGTAAGGCGCTGACCCTTGAGGAGGCGGGGAGGCTAGTCGGGGTATCGAAGGCAACGATCAGCCGGTATGAAACACAGTCAGGGCCGGTCAAGTGGATCGTCATCGACGCGTTGTGCCGTGAGTACGGGGCAACTGAGGCGGAGCGCAAGGCCGTTGTCGGGCTCGCGAAAGACGCCAAACAGCAGGGATGGTGGAGCTCCTTCGCCGACTCCATCCCCGAGGGCATGAACCTGCTGCTCACGCTTGAGGACGAAGCCGTACGCGAGAGTCACTTCTCCTGCGTCTACGTCCCTGGCCTTCTGCAGACTCGGGCGTACAGCACCGCGCTGCAAAAGGCCAACGAAGTACCCCTCGAACCAGCGGAGATCGAGCGGCTGGTCGACATCCGCATGAAGCGGCAGGAGATCCTCGCCCGTCCGAAGCCGCTGCACCTGTGGGCGATCCTCGACGAGTCCGTGATCCGCCGTGTGGTCGGGTCACCGCAGACGATGAGAGAGCAGCTCGACCGGCTACTCGAATCGAACGAGTCTCCTCACATAACGCTTCAGGTGTTGCCCTTCTCAAAGGGGGCTCACGCCGCTGCCCTTGGCAGCTTCGTCATCATCGGCGGCATCGAACCGGCCCTCGACGTCGTGTACGTCGACTTCCACACCGGCTCCCTCTTCCTGGAGAAGGACGAGGAACTGGACCGCTACAGACTTGCGTTCGAGTACCTCCGCGCACAAGCGTTGGACATGGAGGCCTCCTCCGCTCTGATCCATCACGCCCGCAAGGAGCTGTGAATGTCCGTCGCCCCTCCGCCCATCTACGAACCGGCGTGGTTCAAGTCGTCGTACAGCGGTGGCAACGCCACCGAGTGCGTCGAGACTGCATTCGTGCACTCGGGAGTGCTGATACGAGACTCCAAACACAGAAGCGGCCAGCCCATCGCGGTCTCAGCAGCCGCGTGGACCCGCTTCGTAGCAGAGGCGCGGCAGATGCAGCGCTGAGCTGTCTACTTGGAGGGCGAGCATCATGTTCGTGAGTACACCCGAGCGTTCGACGGCCTCCGGGCGGCGGCCCTGAGCCCTCAGCGTTCGGCACAGCTGATCGAAACGGTCTTGAAGGAATACACAAGGTGAGCATTGCAGAGCCCAGTAGTTCCAGCCGTCCGACGTGGTTCACGTCGTCCTACAGCAACGGTGCCGGCGGGGAGTGTGTCGAGTGCGGGCTGATGGAGCACGGCGCTGTCCTGCGCGATTCCAAGCTGTCGGGAGGGCCCGAGGTGACCGTGGGAAGCAGGGCTTGGCGTTCCTTCGTGGCGGCCTTGGCCCAGGGACATCCGGCCCTCTGAGGGAAGGTCCATTCCGGCTGCAAGATCTGTAGGACACTGGCCGTAGGACAGAGGATCAAGGAGCAGATCGTGAGCGCACAGCACGCGCAAACGCCCGTTCCTGCGCCGTTGCCATTGAGGACCATCGGCGACATTCGAGCGGCTCTGCGGTCCGGGCACGGCTTCCCCGACGACCGGGAGTCCTTCGAAGCAGATCTTCAGCATGCGCTGGAAACGTCGACGGAGACGAACCTGAACGCGGTGGCCGCGGTGATCGTCGATTACCGGGGCAGAATCCGTCTCTACCAGGAACCTGACTTCGACATTGCAGTGCAGGAAGGCATCGACCTCACAGCCCGGATGAAGCGGGAGAGCCAGGACCGGTGACCGGCGTAATCGCGGCCGTGACAGTCAGGGCAGCCGATCGGGCGAAGGCCTCGGAGTGGAGCAGGCCCTTGAAGCACTGCGACAGGAGCTGGAGCAGGCGCCGCGACTCGGGGTGCTGCTAGGGCCGACCCAGACAGACGGCACGGAGGTCCGCAAGACGCGGATCGAGCCCCGGGACGGTCTGCCGGGGTTGGCGGTGGCGTATGTGTACACCCCGTCGCCTCCGCCTCCGACGGTCGCGATCGTCGCAGTGACCCCGGACGACGGCTCCCCCCGCCGAGTAGCCCGTCATCCCGGCGGCA
This sequence comes from Streptomyces sp. F001, assembly GCF_004187715.1. Taxonomy (GTDB): domain Bacteria; phylum Actinomycetota; class Actinomycetes; order Streptomycetales; family Streptomycetaceae; genus Streptomyces; species Streptomyces flavusporus. The sequence goes on from NZ_QZWF01000005.1 coordinate 55,061, forward strand.
GCTGGCGAGCCCGGGCCGACTCCCGCAGTCGCGGTCCCTCTCTTGGCCGCCGAGTAGACCAGTTGCAGCGGTGTCCCGCGCCCATGGACACCAGTGTCAGGGTCGGCATCCCCACCCCACAGGGCCACCACGGGTTTCGACCGCCTGCTCCGAGCAGGCGGACTCCATGACCTCCAACGCGGCCTTGTTCCGCGCCAGTTCCTTCTCCAGAGGCCCACCTGGCGGCGCAGTTTCTCGTTCTCCGCCTCGGCAGCAGACTTCTTCGGCCGGGCCGGGCTGGTGCGCTGGTCGACCAGCTTCTCCAGGGCCCCGGCATCCCGCGCGGCCCGCCGCTCCTTCACGTGCGAGTGGTACAGCCGCCCGCGGCACAGGACCGCGCCCTTCTCGTTCTTGGGCGCGGCGTCGTACTTGGCCACGATCCGCAGCTTGTACTCGGCGCTGAAAGCACGGCGCTTCGGCCGGGGAGCCGGATCGGATCCGGCGGGCTTGGTGCTGGTCATGAGGGGTGGTTCTCCTGTCGTGCCCTCTCAGGCCAACCCGACAAAGCGGGGCGTCTCACCAAAGGCTGGCAGAGAGGGTCCTGATCACGACGCTACTCGGGCGAGCGTCAAACCCCTTCGCAGCGCCGACCACCCGATAGGCCAAGTTGCCCACTCCCTCAACAAGCGCAGTCCGTCCGGCAGGATGTGGCCGGCTCGGCGGTCCAGGTCGGCGGAGTCGCTGTGCCGAAGATCAACTACCCCACTACAGGAATAACTCCGTGGCGTCATAGACGACCACTGCGTATCCGACCTAGCGTCATCCCCGAGGCAGGGAACGGCCCTGCCCGACGCCAAGGGGGAACGATGGCGCGTGAGGAGCTGACCCGGCTGACTGGCAACGGGAACGGAGAGTGTGGGGGCGATGACTGCCCCAACGTCTACCGAACGGCCTCAGGGTCATTCGTGATCCAGGGAGGCGTATCGAGCGTCTTCGACCCGCCGAAGGGGGAAGCGCTCGTGGAAATCCCGGAGTCGGTTCTGAGGGAGGCTGTCCGTGCTCTTGGCTGGTGAGGACTGGCGGAGGACGTTCGACGCCATGCAAGAGGAGGCGTGGCGGCTGGAAACTCTGCCTGTCTACCGGGTGCCGCAGGAGGAAGAGGCGATCCGCCGATTCCTGGCCGGTGAGCCGGTCAGGCGCGAAGCGACGCAGCCTTGGTTTGATCGGGTCAAGGCGTATGTGGCCAGCGGCCGCAGTGTTGGGCGAGTGCACATCGTCACTCGGCCCCTCTCGGACTACCTCCGCTTCGAGTTCGAGCACTACCGCCACAACGTAGAAGCCGGAGAGGCCGTCCGTATCCTGGATGTGACCAGCCGCCCCAACCCCCTTGATGGGGTTCAGGACTTCTGGATGTTCGACCGTTCTCAGATTGTGCTCATGCACTACGAGCCGGACGGGACTCAGACCAACCGGGAAGTATACGAAGGCGACCCGGAGCCATTCCGGGAGTACCAGCGCATCGCCCTCGCAGAATCGGTGCCCTTTGAGGAGTATGTGAAGGGCCTTGACGCTTGACCCTGAGCAGCTAGGGCAATCGAAAGCCGACCTAGCCGAGACACTGAGAACGCTGCGTAAGCGAGCCGGACTGTCCCAGGTCCGGCTCGCTGGGCGTTGCAATGTGTCTCAATCCAAGATCAGCAAGATCGAAACCGCTGAGATCACGCCGAGCCTGGTCGACGTAGAACTCATCTTGCGGGCGCTCGGGGCCCCTGAGCAATTGGTGGCCGAAGTCACGGCTCTGGCGCGGCTGGCAAACACCGAGTGGCAACCCATCCGCTCGTCATGGCGGCGCGGCCTGGAGAAACGTCAGGCAGAGTTGGCCGGCCTGGAGACCGAGTCCAGAGAGCTTCGGTACTTCCTCCCGGCGATGATCACAGGCTTGTTGGCCACCCCCGAGTACATCCGCGCCAGCCTCGAATATTCACCGGGAGACGTCTCGAAGACCGTGGCTCGAAAGCTCTCGCGGCAGGCGGTGCTCTACGACAGCACGAAACACTTCACTTTCCTGCTTACGGAGCAGGCTGCGAGGTGGGCCGTGGTCCCACCACCCGCCATGGCTGTGCAGATCGATCACCTGGCTTCTTTGTCTCATCTGCCCAACGTGCGAATAGGACTCATACCTATTGGCACGGCCATAAATCGTGGACCCATGAATACTTTCACGGTGTATGATGACAGGCTGGCCACTGTCGAGACGTTCACCGGACGAACAGTATTCCGCGACGCCCGCGACATTAACGAACATCTGGACGTTTTTCGTGAGTATGAGCAGAAGGCTCACTTCGGAGACACCGCCAGGACCCTTCTTCAGGAATGGGCCACCCTCTATCGTTGATCTTTAGTAGACAACGGGAATAAAGCTCGGCTACACCCGCTAACCGGTGGAATATGGATGAGCAATGAAGCCGGGGAGGATCGATGGCGGGTACGCAGAAGCCTCAGGAGTACGAACTTTCAGAATTTCCTGCGGAACCAAAAGCATCGCCAGGTTGCGGCGCGTGTCTCGGTATTTGTGTACGTCGAGATGACGCCCGCTCCAGAGGCGACTACAGCGCCGCATCCGACGCAAATGTGGACCTGCGTCGGCACCAAGCGGCGGCGCACGCGTCATGAGCGGGGTACAGGAATCCGGATTCCTTACCGACCGTCCTTTGATGACCATGCGCGTCTCTCGTGATTCTGGGCGGACTTGGGGATCTGAGCGAGCCGTCTTTGCTACGGATGACCTCCCGCCCCTCCTCACCTCGGAATGGCCCCCGTGCCAGTGCCCACGCTGCATGGGGCGCGGTGGGTTCTCCAACCGCTGAAGCGGCTCTCTCCCCTCTATGGACTCCCGCCCGCCACGGGCGGCGGCGGTCAGTCATGGCCGTGGCAGTTGAGCAGGAAGGTGCAGTGATGCTGGACGGAACCGATGTGTACGGGCTCGACATCAGCGGGGCTTCCTTCATGAAGGCGTGTGGAGGCCCTTGTACCGAGGGCTGCGTGACCCTGGCCCGGATCGGCGACAACGCCTGGGCCCTGGGTGATAGCAAGCAGCCGGACGCGGTGCCCCTGCGGTTCACGACGGAGGAACTGACGGCAGCCGGTATCGACCCGGCACGGTTCGGCCTGTCTGTCTGAGCCACTCCTCTGCAGCCGGCCCCGGCCAACTCCTCCATGGATCGGGGCTGGCTGCTCCTTCGATTTTCGACGGCGAAATGGAATGAGTGGTGCACCATCACGGCTTTCTGTGGACCGGTCCGAAGGAGCGCTTTGACGATGAAGCTCTGCGGCGGCCCTCGCATCCCGAGCCGCCCCCGGCAGGAAGCAAACCAGAGCTGATCCAGCGCTACCGGGAGGTGGCGGCGGAGTTCCCCACTTCTGATATGCCGCCGCTGGAGCCCGCGTATTGGCTCGTCAAGCCGCGGTCCCTGGTCCGTGGTACGTGGGATGAGACGAAGGAGGCGGCAGCCTGGCTCGGGGAGCAGCTGGCGGAGTACGCACCTCGGTTCGCCTCGGAGAGATGTCGCAACACCGCCCACCTGGCGCTGCTGGTCAACTCTGCCGTTGAGAGGCTGGATTCGGGAGCTGATGTGTCGCTCGGCTTCTATCTCGAACGCCCCTCGTTTCTGTCACTGGCAGTGGTGACGTGCCTCCCGAACCGTTCGAGGCCTGAACTGGCGTGTCCTGTCCAGTAGCAGCCGAAGCGACAAGGCCGTACGGCGTCCAAGTCGTCGTAGAGCGGGCAGCAATGCATCGGGGAGAAGGCGTGCCGTGCTTACGCGAAGGGGATCCATCCATGTGGCCGACCTGGCAGGCGAAGAGAGAAGCGGCGTGACGAGTATGGTCCCGTGGCAGCAACGGCTTTCCACCGGCACGGAATCCACCCAGGAAGAGGTGATCGGGTGGTACCGGCAGACGCGGCATGGCAAGGCGTACGTTCCCGAAATGATCTGGGGCACGCTCCAGACCGAGAGCTACGCCACCGTGATCCTCCGCCAGGTCGTGGACTTTCTCGGCGTACCGGACGATGTGGCGGCGGGGGTGGCCAAGCGGATGGAGCGCCAGCAGGTCCTGTACGACGGTGAGCACCATTACGAGGTGGTTCTCGGCGAGCAGGCCTTGTATACGAACATCGGTGGGCCGGTGGTGATGCGAGGGCAGATGGAGCGGCTCCTCCGTGACATCGACCTCCCCTCGCTGTCTCTCGGCATCCTCCCCACCACAGCCGAAGTGGCCGTCCATCTCATGCCCGGATTCGACATGTACGACGGTGGCCGAGTCCACTACGAACTCGTTTCCACCAGCGCGGACATCACTGATGCAGACGAAATCGCCCTGCATGAAAAGGCGTTCAGCGCGCTCAGCGACGCCGCCTGCTACGGAGACGCGGCCAAAGGACTGATCACCAAAGCCTTGGCCTTGTGGAGCAGCAACTGACTCTTCGGCTACCGGGCGGGGGCGTTGGAGTGCTCATCAGCGCCGACAGAGCTACTGAGGATTTCTGCCTGGGGTGAGGCCGCGGCGAGCCCGGCGAGCTCGTCCATCAGCCGGGGATCAGCCCGTGCACGGCCGCCGCCTCCCGGCCTGCCGCCGCCGTTTTCGATGCCACACCGGCACGAGTACACCAGCCACCACGCAGGAGGGCGGCCGGATCTCCGGCGCGGGCCTGGGCAGGTTCGCCGCGTAGGGCTGTCACAAGCGGAGAGGCCGTCTTGTCCTGTCTGTGGACAGTCCCTGTTTGGAGGAATACATGAGCGCTGAGCACGCACACCTGCCCCCAGGCATTGAGGTGATCACGATCCTGCCGGAGGCTGCGGCCCGGATCCCGGCCGGCGCCGAGGCCAGGACCATCCGGGTCACCCTGCCGCCCGGTGACCCCGGCGCGCCGCCGCACCGGCACCCCGGGCCGCTCTTCGGCTACGTGACCCAGGGCGAGATCCTCTTCGAGCTGGAGGGGCAGCCGCCCCGGGTGCTCAAGGCCGGTGACGCCCTGTTCGAGCCCGGGGGCGACGTGATCCACTACCAGGGCGCCAACAACCTTCCGGACGCGCAGTCGCAGCTGGTGGTGACCATGTTCGCGCCGGCGGGTGCCCCGGTTCTGACCGTGGTCAGCGCGGAGGAGCTGGCCGAACGACGACACCTACGGGTTACCCAGCCATGATGACCACCAGCATTCCGGATCTCTCTTTCCGTCCTGGCAGCGTCCCGTCCAGCAGGACGAACGCCTCCGTCGACGCTCCCCCGGGCTGCATCGGTGAGGGTCGGGCGAGGGCGGCCAGGACGTCGACGGCCTCGGTGATGTAGCGGTAGGTGGTGGTGCCGATCTCGAACCCGGCCACGAGCTGGGCGTACGGGTGGCCGTTGCGGAGGTGGGCGAGGGCGAGCAGGGCTGGACGGCCCGCGTTCAGGCGCCGCCACCAACGTCCTGTTACAGCCTGTTGCCGATCAAGCACCCGCGATAGCCTGACCTGTGCCTTGTACGGCACAACCGGCGACACGCGAGGGGGATCGTGGAGGGGCGCGACGTGCGAGGGCACTACGAGGAGTTGGCAGCCGAGTACGACGAGCACTGGGTCTACGGTCCGGACTATGTTCCCTGGATGTCCGGCCGGATCGCCGAGGCACTGCGTCTCGCCCCCACGGACCGGATCGCCGACATCGGTTCCGGGACGGGCCTGTTCGCCAGGGAAGTGGCCAAGCAGCTCCAGCCTCGCCAACCCATTCTGTGCGTCGATCCTTCCGCAGCGATGCTCAGTCAGCTCGGGACGCCTCCTCCGGCCGATCTGACGCCGATCGTCGCTTCCGCCGAGGACATCGCCGAAGGGCGTGCTCGTCTGCCGTACGAACAGCTCGATGCGATGTGGCTGAAAGAGTCGGTGCACCACGTGGCCGATCCGGCACACACGCTCCGCGGCCTGGCCGATCGGCTGGCGCCCGGAGGGCGGCTGCTGGTGGTGATGCTCCCGGCCAGTATCCAGTACCCGCTGTTCAAGGCGGCCCTTGCGCGCTTCGAGGAGTTGCAGCCGGACCCCGCCGTTGTCGAGGGACATCTGGACGCGGCTGGGCTGGAAGCCGGTCTCAGCTACGTCGAGCATGAGCTGCGTATCGACCGGGACAAGTACTTCGGCATGGTGCGCGCCCGCTACATGTCGTTGCTCTCCACCTTCAGCGACAGCGAGATCGAGAAGGGCATCGATGAGATGCGCGTCGCTCATCCGGAGCCCGTTCTGGTGTTTCCCGACCGGTTCGCGTTCGTCCTCGGCCGGCGACGTGGGGAGTCCGTGTGAGCACCATGGTCGACGAGCGGCTGCGGCGCCTGCGGAGTGAACTCGATGACCACTCGCGCATCGCTGATCGACTGGGGCTTGATCTGGAACGGCCGTTACGGTCCCTCAACGACGGCTATCCCGAGAACGCAGTCGCCCTCGTCGGGAAGCTGACCGAGAAGCTCCTCAAGGAGTTATGGCGCCACCACGGCGTCGAGGGCGACCCGTCGACGAAGGCCCTGAACGACCTGGTCAAGCGCTGCCGTCCGTACATTCGCAGCAGCACGGTTCTGGATGCGCTCGACGACATTCGTCGCCTCCGCAACCGGTCCACACACGACGGGTACGACATCAGTGACGAGGACGGGCTGCTGGCGGTCCGCAGGCTCGTCGACGTGCTGGTCTGGTTCACCGACACCGGGAGTGCGGCTCTTCTTGGCGGTGAGCCCGATATGGCGCCCGAGGTGGCGCGCCGCTGCGAGTTCCTTGCCGGGCTGTACGTGACCCTTGGATATCGGCAGGCCAAGCGGTTCGTCCTCAGCCCGGACACCGTGTACCAGCTGTTCTGCCGTGAGTCGGGGATGCGGCTGGAGTACGTGGAGCTGATGCTCTCCCGCGATGCCGACGACTTGAGTACCGTCCTTGCCTCCAGCGGTGGGGAGCTGTTGCGCACCCGGCTGCCCAAGCTCACCCGCTTCGTCGTCCTGGACGACGACGGCGGTGCGGCACCCGGTGCCCTCCATCAGATGCTGGGTCTGGACTTCCGGATCGTGCGTTACGACGGCTTCGTCGACACCGTCGTCAATCTCGACACCCACCTCGCCGATCTCGCCTCCGCCGACAACCCGGCGGAACCGCGGGCCGCGCTCGCTGCTGCGGCACTGACCACCGACCCGCGCACCGGCGAGTCGCGGATGGAGCAGTCCGGCGACGCGGCGGAGCTCCTGACGCGCCTGGCACGCGGCAGTGCGAACGTCCTGGTCACCGGCCGTCCGGGAAGCGGCAAGAGCACGCTCCTGCGCTCGCTGGCCGTCAACCCGGAGATCCGCCGCTTCCGCTTCTACTTCGACCTCGGTCTCAAACCGAAGGACGAACCGTTCTCCGAGTACGCGGCCCGCCTCCTCGCACCGGCCATGACGTCGGACCGCTCGCGGGCTTACGAACTCTTCCTCTACCTGATCCGTTCCGGGACGGCGCTGTGCGTGCTCGATGCCGTCGACGAGGGCGTCGAGGAACCAAGCGCTGCCGGTTTCCTGCGGCTCTTCACCGACCTCGCGGCCGTCCTGTCCGCCGAATCGGCGGTGGCCATGAGTTCGCGGGTGTCCTTCCTCGCGGACTCGCCCCAGGTACGTCAGCTGCTGGACAGTGGCGCGGGCCGCTCCGAGCAGCTGGTCGAGCAGATGTACGCGAACGGCGTCGACCCCTCCCGCGTGCCGCACTTCCATGTCGTACGCCTGGCCGAACCGGAGGCAACTCCTCTCGAGACGCGCCTCACCACAGCGCTGGACCTTCCTGCGGGGAAGCCGCTCGCGGACATTCTGGGCGTTCACATCGCGCGGACGCTGGCCGAGCGTGGGCAGCCCGATCTGGAGCCACGGCTGCCCGCCGTGTTCGGGCATGCATTTCTCACCGACCGCACGGTGTTCTCCCTCCTCGACATACATCGGCAGTTGGGTGCCAACGCCTTCAAGGGCGGACGCCTGGATCTCGACGCCTGTGTCCTGGCTCCGCTGCTGCGGCCCGCGGGGCCCGATCACGTCGCCTTCGTGCACACGGCGTACCAGGAACTCCTGGCTGCCAGGTTTCTGGCCGAGCGGACGAACCGGGACCTGGCAGCGGACCTTCCCGGCGGCGCCTTTCTCACCGAGCAGGTGCGGGCCTTCCTCGCCGAAATGCCCGGCAGTCCGGAGACTGACGACTGTGTGCTGCCCGCCGGGGCGTACCTGGTCGGGCCGGCCGAGCGGCTGCTGATCCGCCGCGTCGAGCGTCCCGTACGCTTCGACCGCCACGCCGTGACCGTCGCACGCTACCGCCGCTTCCTCGACGCCCTCGACGCAGACGGCACCTCGCAGTGGGACCACCCCGACCAGCCGGCCGGCGTCACACACCGCCCCTGGACCGACCGTCTGAAGCGGCCCGACTACTACGAGCATCCGCAATACGACGCCCACCCCGCCGTCTGCGTCAACTGGTGGAGCGCATACGCCTTCGCGGCGTTCGAAGGCAAACGCCTGCCGACCTCCCTCGAATGGGAGGCCGCCGCGCGTGGCACCGACGGGCGCCTGTTCCCCTGGGGCGACTCCCCCGACAGCAGCCGTGTCAACTGCGCCGACACATGGGTCGGCCGACCTGTCGTGACGTATCAGGCGTGGTACCGGGATTTCGCAGGCGACGCCGTTCGGCGAGCCGGGGCGACACCCGTCGACGAACGCCCGGGCAACCGCTCCCCGTTCGGCGTCCTCGACATGGTGGGCAACTGCTGGGAATGGACTTCCACCAGCCTGGACGACCCGGGCGAGGCCGTCATCTGCGGTGGCAGCTACGACAACCCGATGCGTGCGGTGCAGACCAGCAGCAAGGGCGTCTACCGCAAGCGCGGCGGAAGCAACGCGGTCGGCTTCCGGTGTGTGCAGGACATCGATACGTCCGGGGCAGAGGAGGCGACGGCATGAGCGGCGGGGGGCCACGTCACGGAACCATCGTCGACAGGCGCCCGAGCGGCGGAGGGCTGAGCGGTGCGCTCGGCTCCTATGTCGTCCGGGACGACGAGGACGAGCGGTACTACACCTTCGACTACCGGCAGATCGTGACCGAGGGATTCCGGACCATCCGCACGGGCGAACGCGTCCGGTTTCACGTCAGCGCCGAAAGCCCCGACCGGGCGGAGTTCGTCATTCGCCTCGATCAGCCCGACCCAGCCGAGTACTACCGGTGACCACCTACGGGGCTCCGCCCCTCGAGAACGTCACAGGGGCACGCCAGGAGCTGACCGTCGTCCTGCCCGTGCGGCTGCTACGCGCCCCCAACTGGCCCGAAGGTCCCTTCCCGTTCGAGCTGGGCAGCCGCCGCACGGACGCCCAGACCCGCTCCACCTACTTCGCCCCCGCCTCAGCACGCGCACTCTACGGGGCCCCCGGACGTCCGCGCCGCTGGCACCTGCCGCTGGACGTCAAGCACGAGGGGCTGCATCTGCTCGGCATGGAACTTCTCCGTGCGGCCACCGCTCGTAACCCGGAACACGCCCTCGCTGTACTGCACTTCAGCGTGCAAAGACAGCTGCTACCCGTACTGCGGGCCCTGCGGCGGCCGAACCCCGCCGATGAGCCGCTCACTGGGCCCTTCGACCCGGCTGGGCTGCTCGCCGGCATCGCCGACGTCCGTGACCCCGACGCACCGTTCGCCATAGCCCGGCCTTACACCATCGCCTTCATGACCCCTACGGCACAGCAGTCCCCCGCCCTCCGCTCCGGCCCAGAAGGGGCGCTTCCCGCCACCGCGGACCGCTGGCTGTGGCAGCTGGCCTCACGCTCCACACCGGAGGATTTCCCCCTGCCTCCGGAGACCGTCGGCGAACAGCTCAAGGACGCCGTAAGAATCTCGGCGGACTGGAGCGCCCTGGTGCTCCGTCAAGGGGCTGCCTTCCTCGGTCACCGGGCCGACACCGGTGCGGGCGACTTCTTCGAATTCGGGGCGCTGCACTCCCGTACCGTCTACCTCGACGCCCTGCTCCTCGGCTCGCTCCAGCGCGACCACATCGACGAGCTCACCGACGAAATCTCCGAGGTATTCAACTCCTCACGGCTGGCACACCGGGTCGCCACGCTGGAGCGGAACATCGCCGTCTTCCGCAGCACCTACTGGCGACAGCACCTCACCGCACACGGCCCGGCGAACGATCTGCTGCTCGCCTTCCAGAACCAGCACCGGCTACCGGCACGATTCGACGGAATCCTTGCTGAAGCGGCCGACTACAGCAGGCTCGTACAGACCCAGGAAAGCCAGCAGATCAGCGGAGCCCTGGGCGTCCTCACCATTCTCGGCCTGCCACTCGGCACGGCCCTCAGCATCCTGCAAGTGCTCGACGACCACTCTGTGGCACACCTGCTCATCGCGCTCACACTCTCGGTCGCCGCGACGGCCGCAGCCCTCACCACACGGTATGGACGCCTGGTCTTGTCATCCCTGCGGGGCGGGGATGACAAGGCGTAGAACATGGTGACTGGCCGCATCAGCAACACGTCAACGCCGTACGGACCTGTCTGCGCTCGGCCGGATCGCTGTACTTCCCCCACCTGCCCCTTCAACCGCTGCGCCAGCAACAGTCATCCCTGTTTCAGGTGCTGGATGAGCTGCTGGAACGTGGTCCGAGGCGCGTCAGCTCCAGCCGGTCATCGGCCCTTCGGGCAGAATTCGTTCAGCGCGTTGTTGAAGCCCGCGATGAAGGCGTCCCGTTCGGCCGAGTTGAGGGTGACGAACCTGGGCGGAGTCCTGGTCTTGCAAGCCCCCGGGACCCCCGCCTTCCCGGCCTGGAAGCCGGCGGTGGATGCCCTTGCAACATCGGACCCCCTCCCGGAGGGCTCCCCCGGCTTGGTTCCCTTGGGGCAGAAGGTGGCCAGTGCGTTGTTGAAGCCCGCGATGAAGCCGTCCCGTTCGGCCTTGCTGGGTGTGAGGATCTTGAGCGGAACCTTGGTCGTACAGGCCTTCGGGATCTGCGCCTTCCCAGCCTTGAAACCCGCGCGGAATCCCCTTTCGAAATCGCCGCCGCCCTGCGTGACGGCGGCCGACACGGAGGCATGAGCCGCCGGGCTCGGTGCAGCGAAAGCCTGCGGGAGCGCCAGGGAGACGAACAGCGCCGACGCGATCAGCGCGACGCTTCGCCTGGCCGTGCATTTTCTGTTCATGGTTTCTCCTAAAGCGGCGAGGATGCAGCTCTGCACTGGCTGCGGTGTTTCGATAGTCCGCGTCTTAGTTGCAGAATTGGTCGATTGCGCTCTTCTTCCCGGACTCGAAGCCGCGTTCGTAGTTCGGGTCGAGGGCGGCGACGCCCTTCTTCGGCGCGGCGGCCTCGCACAGCTCCCGGCCGAGGGCGAACCCGTCCTTTTGCCCCTGCCGAAATTCCGCACGGGCCCGCTCCTGCTCGGACTGGCCCGGCTTTTCGGGCTTCGTCCCATCGACCGTGGTGCACTCCACGGTCTCTGCGGGCGTGATGGCGCGGTAGTCGCCGACGACTGGCAGACCGCCGATCGTCCAGGTTCCGTCAGCTTCCACGGCGAATTCAATGCTGAACTTGCCGCCCGTTTCGGTGAGTTTGACGGTATCCCCAGGCGTGAATCCCTCCCCTGACGCACCGACCCCGATGCGGGTGGGGTCGACATCTGTCACCGTGCACGCCGCGCTGGGAGCGCGGGTGACGGAGGCCGGTGTGGTTGCGGTCGGCGCCGGGGCAGCGACAGCCGGGGCGAATGCGACCGAGGAAATGAGCAGAGGAGTGAGAAGTGCGAGGTAACGCTGCGAGTTCATCTTTTGTCCCTTCGCGGATAAGGTCGGAGATGGGCACAGCAGCTCCTGGAACTAGCCTTACTCCGGAGACGTGACGGCAGCGTGACAGGGGCGCCACCTCCAGGGCGGGCCGCAGCAGTGAGGCGGACGAACCGTCTCTTCAGAGCCCTGAGGCCGGGACAGCTGCGGAGCGGGAGCGACCTTTGGAAGTGCCGGTAGAAACGGCTGCACTGCTTCACGCGGCAGATCAGTGGGATGTTGCACTGGCCTCTTTCCCGCCCCGCTGACCGGCGGCACCGCGTCCCCGAGGAGGGCATTCGATGTAGCCAGGTACCATCAGAGTCCCACGGGGGCAACTCCGATGCATCTCGGCAGACGGTCCGGCGCCGCGCAGAGTCGCACCGGTGGTTGAATTGCGCAGGGATTTTCACCGGGTTTTACTCCCGCCGCACGGGCCGGTCAGGCACACGATCCACTCGGCGACGAGTGAGCTCCATACGACCGTGTCAGGGTCGCCGAGGCGGCCCCTCCCCGCCACTCCTGCCCGTGCCGGGTGCGCCGCCGATACACCGGAATCAAATGCCGGTGCACCGCGCATGCTTCCGCCTTCAGCGCGCCCAGTGCTGTGGGCAACCGACCTTCGGAAGACAGCAGGGCATTGCGAAACGGCATGCGCGGGCTTTCTAACAACCGCTAACAAATTGAGTTGATTGAGGTTGGTGGTCGTGCCAGGCGTGACGAGCTGACGTCGTCACTCGGCTGGAGGGCTTCGGCGTGCACGGTGGGCGGCTGACGCGCCGTCGGCCGTACCCTAGAACTCAGGCCGTTTCAGGAAAGGGCCAGGAGCACCAGCCAGTCGACGTCTTCGTCCTCGCCTGGAGCGAGGGTCAAGGGTTTTGGCACCTCCCTGTGAGCGACCACCAGCACCGGCCGCTCGGTCTCCTCGGCGTCCCGCGCCGTCCCCGTGCCGACCCACTGATTCCCGTACGCCCACGCCCGTATCGTCATGGCCCGGTCCTCGAAGGGGACGAGGAGAGCCGCGCCCCTGGACTCGTCGACCGTCGGATCGGTGAAGCCGTCGAGGACGAGGGTGCGCGGGGCGCCGGCAGCCCCGCCGCGGCCCTCACGATGGTGTTCAAGCTCGTCGAGTCCGCCCAGGCCCGCTGGCGCGCGGTCACCGGAGCCCACTTCGTCGCCCTGGTCCGCGCGGGCGCCACGTTCGAGAGCGGCGTCCTGGTCGAGCGCGCAGAGGCCACCGCTGCCTGATCACGCGTCACCCGAACCACAACTCTTGCCGCGCATGACGAAGTCGGCGGGCTTGCGCTCGTACTTCTTGCCCTCGGACAGGGCCTACGTCGGCGGTCCCACGCGGACTGCGACCGTGGCCTGATCCGCTTTCGCATGGCGACGGCCTAGCGTGCGGCAAGGGGCCCGCCAAGCGCAGGAACCTCGCCCTCTAAGGGATCGGGCTGCCGGGGTCCGCCCCCGTATCCGATCTGAATCAGGAGCACAACATGAGCACCGTCGCGCCGGTATCGCTGGTCACAGGCGCCAACCGCGGAATCGGCCGGGAGACCGCGCGTCAGCTCGCCGTACTCGGCCACACCGTCTTGCTGTGCGCCCGTCGGCTTGAGGACGCCGAACGGGCTGCCGATGACCTGGCCGGACTGCCGGGCACCGTCCTGCCGCGCCGACTGGACGTGACCGATCCTGCCGGTGTTCGAGCCCTCGCCCGGTCCGTCGAGGGAGACTTCGGCCGACTGGACGTACTCGTCAACAACGCCGCCATCAACTACGACACCGCCGCACGGGCCGTCGATGTCGATATCGAAGAGGTCCACCGCACGTTGGAGAGCAATCTCTTCGGCGCCTGGCGGATGACGCAGGCGTTCCTCCCGCTGCTGCACCGTTCCGCCCACCCGCGGGTGGTCAACGTCTCCAGCGAGTCCGGTTCGCTGGAGACGATGTCCGGGGGGACACCGGCATACGGGATCTCCAAAGCGGCCCTGAACGCGCTCACTCGCAAGTTCGCCGACGAACTGCGCGCCGAGCGGATCCTGGTCAACGCCGTCTGCCCGGGCTGGATCGCCACCGACATGGGCGGCCCGGCCGGCGGCCCGGTCGATCAGGGCGCTGCCGGTGCGGTCTGGGCGGCCACGCTGCCCGACACCGGCCCCAGCGGCGGATTCTTCAGGGACGGTCGGCCGCTGCCCTGGTAAGTGGCCGCCCCGAGAGTCACTCAGCGGCCGCCGCAGCATCTTCCAGCACCTGGATGTCGATTTCCGTCATGCCGGGCATACCCCATACGCCAGAGGCCCATCACGGGGTGATCTTGAGCGCCTGGCGGTCGTCTATGGCGGGCGCCGAGGCGGCTACGCGGGGTCAGGAGGTCCGGGCGTGGTGGTCCAGCAAGCGGGTGAGCAACTGCACGAACTGGTCGCGTTCGGCCGGACTCAGCGGCGCGAGCAGTTCGTCATTGAGGTCGTCCAGGACCTTGTCGAGGCGGCGTAGGTGACGGCGACCTTGGGTGGAGATCGTGATGACGTTGCGGCGCCGGTCGTCGGGATCCGGCGCCCGCTCGACGAGGTCACGCTCGGCCAGTTCGTTGAGCACGCCGACCATGTCGCTGCGGTAGATGCCCGTGCGCCTGCTCAGCTCCGCCTGGCTGGCCGGCCCGCACTCCTGCAGTGAGGCGAGCACGGCGTAGTGCCACTTGCGGGCGTCGGCCCGGGCCAGCCCCTCGTTGATCAGCCGGTCCGACCGCGTGGACAGCTGCGACAACAGTCGGCTCGCCCGCCGACGCAGCCTGTCGGGCGTCTTGAGCGGGCTATCGTCGGGCATGTCCGCGGCTTCGGCTCTGATCATGGCACCAACCCTACCCGTTGCGTTAGTCCAACTAACGATATACGTTTGCCCGCACCGACACCGTTAGTGCGACTAACGCCAGTTGAGCGAATTCCAGGAAGGAAGATCCGCCATTCCCACCGAGACACTGCAGATTCCCACCCCTGACGGTCAGGCCGACGCTTTCGCCGCCTTCCCCGACCGTGGCGAGCGGCACCCTGGGGTGCTGCTGTACTCGGACGCCTTCGGCGTGCGGCCCGTGCTGGAGGAGATGGCCCGCGAACTGGCCGGGCACGGCTACTACGTGCTCGTCCCCAACCTCTACTACCGGCACGGCCCCGCACCGGTGGTCGAGCTTCCCGAGCACATCGGAGAAGAGATCCGGCCCGCGGTCATCGCCCAGCTCATGCCCTTGCTCGAGGCACACACCACCACCGAATGTGTCCTGCGCGACGCCGGCGCCTACCTCGAGTTCCTCACCGCCCAGCCCGAGGTCAGCGCCGGGCCGGTCGCCGTGACCGGCTACTGCATCGGCACCCTCTTGGCGCTGCGCACCGCAGCGGCCCACCCCGACCAGGTGGCCGCCGTTGCCGGATTCCACCCCGGCTTCGTGGTCACCGACGCGCCCGACAGCCCTCACCGCCTCGTGCCCAAGCTCACGGCCGAAGTCCATCTCGGCCTCGCCGAAGGCGACCTGTCGCCCGAGGTCATCAGCGAGCTCAACCAGGCCCTGGATGCCGCAGGTGTCGGCTACACCTGCGAGATCTACCCCGGCACCGTCCACGGCTTCACCATGTCCGACACCGACGCATTTAACGCTTCCGGGCTGAGGCTCCACTGGGACCGCCTGCTCTCTCTCCTGGACCGCAGCCTGGCCAACAGCTGAGGCTCCGGCGCGGAAACCGCATGACCACACCAGGTCTCGCCCGCAACTCACGGCCGGCGTGCCAGCTGACGACTCCGGAGGCGTGTACTTATGGTTTGGTTCTACGACTTCCCGGCCGGGCACTGGATCCACCTGCGGACGACGAACCCCATCGCGTTCACCCTCGCCACAGTGCGGCTGCGGACCAACGTCACCCGCAGGGCCGGCTCCGGCACGGCCGCCCTGGCCATGGTCTTCAAGCTCATCGAGTCCGCCCAGCAACGGTGGAGGGCCGTAAACGCATCCCACCTGGTCGCCCTCGTCCGCGCCGGAGAACGCGGCCAGTCGTCGAGCGACCGGAGCTCAGCGCCGCCTGAGCCCCCGGGGCTGTCCGGCTGGTTCCGTGACGCGGAGCGCGGAACTGAGTCGCGTGGCGGGAAGTGATCCCCTCGACGCGGACTCCCCTTCCTCTCCGCCAAAATTCCCTGCCCCTCTGACCGGTTGCGTGATCAACTGTGGCCGTAGGCAACCCCATTGACCTCACCGGAGCTACCTTGCCCATCCGCATCACTGCCCTGGCCGATCCCGACCGCACGTCTTCTGGCTATCGCCTCGCGTGGCTGGCCAGCGGGGATGACGGCGAACCCCTCGGGTCCGCGTTCCTGCGGGTGTTCACCCGGGAGGGCCAGGAGCACCTGGCCGAGCTGCAGTTGAATGTGCACACGGCGGAGCGGCGCAGGCGGGTCGGGTCGCGACTCCTCGAGACGGCGGTGGCTGCCGCGCGGGAGGTGGGCAGGCGGTCGGTGGTCGCGCAGGCCGACGCGGGCACGCCCGGCGATCGCTTCCTTGCCGCAAGTGGGTTCCGCAAGGTGCTGACACTGACGTATGCCCGGCTTGCGCTGGACGAGTTGGACAGCAGCAAGGTTGAGGAGATCCACGCGATCGTCGAGCGGCCGCACCCTGGCTACCGTCTCGCGTCATGGCGCGGCACCGTCCCCGAGGAACTGGCCAAGACCTTTGCCGACTCGCGCCGCGCGATGGACGACATGCCGATGGACGACACCGACTACGGTGTCGTGGCCTGGGACGTCGAGCGGGTTCTGGCCGCTGCCAAGGCCATTGCCGACCGCGGGGAGCTGCTCACCACGGTGGTCGCCGTCGACGAGTCGGACGGCTCGATCGCCGGCTTCTCGGAGCTCGTCGTGCCAGGCAACGGCAAGGGCGACGGGCTGCACTACGGCACCGGCGTACTGCCCGAGCACCGCGGCCACGGCCTCGGCCGCTGGATGAAGGCCGAGTCGATCCGCCTCGCCCGCACCAACCACCCCGAGCTCACCGGCCTGGTCACCGATACGGCGGACAGCAACACGCACATGCGGCGCATCAATGACGCACTGGGGTACGTCCCCACCCACAAGGCGCTGGAGTACCAGCTCGACCTCTGAAGCCATGCGGCAGGGACCTACAGGCCGCTCAACCCGCAGGGCGACGGAACTGCCCTGACACGCTCCGCCGGACCCGAGCCACCTCAACCGAGCCACAGAATTTGACAATTACTCGGTGACGAGCAGGGACAGCGGCTTCTGCCCCTGCTCGACCGCGACGTGCAGCTTGGTGGTCAACCCGCCACGCGAGCGTCCGAGGCCGTGGTCGTCGAGCTCGGTGTCGACTCCACCAGGAGGCTCCTTCTGCAGATCTCCCTTTTGCGAGCCCCGGCGGCATGCTGGTGGGCGCGGGCGAGCGTGGAGTCCACGCTGACGTCCCAGGTAGTCAGGCCCTTCGCGTCAGCCCCGGCCTGCAGTTGCTCTAGAACACGTTGGCGAAGCGCTTGAACGCGGCCCTGGTCTCCGGCCCGGCGATTCCGTCGATGTCGCCGGTGTAGTCGTAGTGCCTCAGCAAGCGCTGTAACGCCTTGACTGTGTTCGTTCCGGGGATTCCGTCGATCGCATCGTTGTAGCCGTGGTGCTCCTTGAGGAGGCGCTGCATTGCCTTCCAGCTGTTGGTGCCGAGCTTCCCGTCGATCTCGCCCTCGTAACCCCAGACGCGCTTGAGCCAACCCTGGAGCCCCTTGGCCTCATCCTCGCTCAGGCCGAAGTTCTGCGTCGCGAGCGGGGCGTAGGCCTCGGCGCTCACCACCTGCTTGGTGGGTGTTTCGGATGCCGCTGCGCTGGTAGCCGCAAGTGCCAGGCTCCCGGCGGCTATGCCGACGGCGGTGGTGGCACTGCCGAGGATCCTTGTCAAGGCTCGCATTCGTTTCCCTCCCTAGGGGGTGAGCCGACCACACCGGCCGACTCGCGCTCACGAGCCCAGTCTTAGGAGATTCCATTTCGCTGTGCACCTATAAGGTTTGAGGTTTCGTCGGCCGCAGGCCGGGAGAGCACGCGCAGTGGTCTTCGATGTCGGTGAGTGACTCGTGGACGAGACCCGGGAGTACGGGACTTGGGCGGACTGGCTGGGGGTGCCGCGGCACACCCTTCATGCGATGTTCGGGGGCCGTCATCGCCCGAGGCTCTCTTCGGCGGCTACTCCGCGTAGGGCTGGTCCTTTCCCTGGGCGCTGTAACCGAGGCTCCAGATGTAGCCGTCCGGGTCCGCGAAGGAACCGCCGTATCCGCCCCACGGCAGGGTGCCGGCGGGCTTGAGGATCGTAGCGCCGGCCTTCTCGGCTTCCGCGATGATCTCGTCGACCCGCGCCTCGCTGCGGACCACGTAGGTGAGGACCAGCCCGCTGAAGCCGCTGCCCTCCGGGCTCGTGCCCACCTGGTCGGCCAGGCCTTCGCGGCCATAGAAGCCGACGGGCGAGCCGCCGTCCGGTTCGAAGAACACCGAGACCCCGTAGTCCTGCTGGACCTTCCAGCCGAGACCCTCCGTATAGAACCGCTTGACGCTTGAACTCAGCTGTCGCCCGTCAGTTCTTCTGCAGGGTGCGGGTGGCACCCGCGATGATGGCGGTCGTCAGCACCCAGCCGAAGGCGATCAGCAGGTAGGCCAGCCACTGGAGGCTGTCGTTCGACCAGTACCAGGCCGTGCGCTGACCCAGACCACCGATGGGGATCAAGAGGTCGAGTGTGTAGACGAGGGGCCGGAACGGGGCGCCTTCGCCTTGTTTGACCGGGTGGGGGGAGTGAGCGCCGAAGGACAGCGTGCCCAGCAAGGTCAGCGCGAGGAGCCAGACGCCGGCCAGCCAGGGGCGGTAGCCGTAGCCGACGGTCGCATCGAGCAGGTGCCCCCACACGCGTGCGGCCGGGTGAAGGGTTCGACGCCGATGGCGCTGTTTGGCCAGGAGTACGCGGCGGGCGTCGTCGTCGTGGCCGGCCTTCCGGTACCAGATCGCCAACTGCTCATAGGGCTGGGGGTTGTAGCCCGGGCTGCGTCGTATCCATGCCACACGGTGGGCCACGGAGTCCCGCTGTCCCACTGCCTCCCGCCGCTCGCCTGCTTCGTCCATCTTGATGGAGCCGTAGACGAAGCCGTCCAGTTCCACCAGGTCCGGCCAGCTGTGGTCGCTGTCGTGGAGGTAGGACACCTGCGCGCCCCGCAGGTCCACGGTGCCGGACGGCGGCCGGGCGAGGGTGAAGTCGAAGTCGACGGCCTGCATCAGTAGGGCGACCAGTGACGGGCCGTGGCCGTCGGGCGGTCCGTTCAGGACGGCTCCTTCAAAGGTCAGGTTGTCCGAGATCCGGGCACCGCGCAGCCGTACGGTCCCGTTCGCGGTGAACCCGTCGGAGAAGTCGAGCGTCGAGGCCACGGCGTTGTCCAGGGCGAGCGCCACCCCGCGCCGGCCGGGGTGTTCCAGTAGTGCGCCCCGCATGTGCAGTCCGCCTGGCAACTGCGCTCCCATGAGACGGACTTCGCCGTGCGCGACAAATCCGTCCTGGCAGTAGACGCCGCCCTCCGCGACCAGTCCGCCGGCGGACACTGCCCATTCTTCGGATGCGGTGATTTTGGCGTCGTTGAGGTTCACGGCGCCGCTCACCTGGGCGTTGATGAGTGACAAGGCGGTGACCCTGCGGTGGAAGGGCGAGGCAGAGCTGCTTTCCAGGTGGGAGTGTCGCAGGTCGAGTCGTCCCTCGATACGGATCATTCCGGCTTCCACGCCCGGCACTCGGCTGCCCGTGATCGCAATCGACTGGGCCGACGCTCCGGAGAGGTCCACGCCCTCCGCGAACCAGCAGTCCTCGAGCCAGAGGGCGTGAGCGATCTGCGCGCCGGCCAGGTTCAGGTGTCCCGATATCCGCGCCCCGGCGAGCCTCAGGCACGCGACGGCGCCCGGCTGCGCGGTGTTCGCGCCCAGGAGGAGCGCCACGATCACGACGGCCCGAACCGTCCTCCCCGGGCCCCACTGCCCACCCTCGGAGACACGGTCGTCCTCGGGCACACCCGTGCGCAGGTCCACGCGGCGCCCCTCCGGGAACGCGTCCCACAGCTCACGCTCCGGTGAGGTCAACTCGTCGTATGAGAGCACCCATGCAGACTAGTGATCTTCCTTCGTGCTCGACGACCACTCTGTGGCACACCTGCTCATCGCGCTCACCCTGTCGGTCGCCGCCACAGCCGCGGCCCTCAGCACACGGTATGGGCGCCTGGTCCTGTCGTCCCTGCGGGGCGGGGAGGGCAAGGCGTAGAACACCGGCTTGCCGTCTTCACGCGCGTCGACCACTACCGGTCATACCCGGGTCACGCACTCGACCTGATCAAGCCTCGCGGCTGAGAAGGCTCACCTCCTGGGGCACCGTGGCCCGCAGTTCCCTTACCAAGGCGCGCACGACAGCGGATCCGGCCAGTTCGGAGGTGGTGACGTAGCCGATCTGGCGTGTGGGGCGCTGGGGGCCGAGATCAGAGATACGAACCGAGGCCGGTGCTCCGGCCAAGGAGAGCGCGGGCATGATCGCCATTCCGTGGCCTGCGCTCACCAAGGAGAGCACCGCTCCGTCGTCCTCGGCCTCGACGGTCGCTTTCGGGATCCAGTCCTGTGCAGCCCACCAGTCGCGGGTGTACGAGCCACAGTTTTCGGCCCAGTCGACCAGCGGCAGCGAACGCGGGGCGGCGTGACCCGCCGCGTGCACCAGGGCGTACGGCTCCTCGAAGAGTCCGCTCGCGACCAGCCCTGGTGGAAGCGGCATGGAGCCGCCCAGCGTGGCGATGGCTATGTCGGCTTTCCCGTCGGCCACTTCGCCCGCGGTGCCGCGCCCCACCTCGCGTACGATCCGCACCCGCGGCTCGATCGCGGGATGCCGGGCGCGCAGCCGCTGCAGGACGGGCGGCAGCAGATGGAGAGCCGCGCTGCGGAAGGCCGCGATCCGAAGCGGCCCTTCCGCCGCGTCGGACCGGGCCGCACCGCGCGCCTCAGCGGTCAGGACGTCCAGCAGGCGCAGGATGCGGCGGGCGTGCGCCACGGCCTTCTCTCCGGCCGGGGTGGGACGGGCGCCGGTGCGGCCGCGTTCGAAGAGGACGGCACCGATCTTGCGCTCACTGCCGCGAACCGAGTGGGAGACCGCGGACTGCGTCAGACCGAGCTTCTCGGCCGCGGCCGAGAAGCCGCCGGTGTCCGCGACCGCCACCAGGACGCGCAGTTCGTGCGGGGCGAGATCGGAGTCGGTCGTGCGGGCCACGGGGCACTCACCTCAACGTATGAGAACTGCTCATGGAACGGGGTGTCGCATGAGCCCAACCGGCTGCCCACCAGGCCCATTCCCGCCCTACGGTCCGGTCATGAACGAGACCGCGCTCACCGTGCACCAGACCGCCCGCCCGCACGGCTTTCCCACCGCCAGGCATTTCGCCTTCGTCGAGTCCACGGTTCCCGAGCCCGTAGTCGGCAGTGCTCTTGTGGAGAACCTCTACTGGTCCGTCGACCCCTACCACCGCGAGATGATGGACGACGTGCCCGGCGGCTTCGCGCTCGACGCACCGCTGGAGGGCCGCACCATCGGGCGGGTCATCGCCTCGCGCACGCCTCGGCTGGCCGAGGGTGAGATCGTGTTCCACCGGCAGGGCTGGCGCACGCACGCGGTTGTCACGCCCGAGGAGGTCCGGCAGCTGCCCCGCTTCGACGGGGTGCCCCTGACCGCGTACCTGAGCATCCTCGGCGGCACCGGCCTGACCGCCTATGTCGGTCTGACCCGCATCGCCCGGCTCCAGGAGGGCGAGGACCTGTTCGTGTCGGCCGCAGCGGGCGGGGTCGGCACGGCGACCGGGCGGTTCGCCCGGCTGCTCGGCGCCGGACGGCTCGTGGGCAGCGCGGGCTCGGCAGCGAAGGCCGGCCATCTCACGCGGGAGGTCGGCTACGACGCCGTCTTCGACTACCACGACGGGCCCGTCGCCGATCTGCTCGGCAAGGTCGCACCGGACGGCATCGACGTGTTCGTCGACAACGTCGGCGGCGAGCAACTTGCCGCGGCGGTGGGACTGTTGCGTGAGTTCGGGCGCATCGTCCGCATCGGCACGATCAGCCAGTACAACACCCCTGACGCACCGCCGCCGCGCTTCGACTACGCGGACATCGTGGAGAAGAGCATCCGCATGGAGGGGTTCCTGGTCAGCAACTACCGTGATTTGCAGGAGGAGTTGTACGAGTTCGCCGTACCGCATCTGCAGAGTGGCCGGCTTGCTCTGGACGAGACGGTGGTTGACGGGTTCGAGCGCATCGTGGACGCGTTCTTGGGAATGCTGCGCGGCCAGAACACCGGCAAGATCATCGTGCGAGACGGGACGCAAGCCTCACGATGACCTCGTGTGCGCCTTGGGACACCTTGGCGTCAAGTGGCCCAAGGCTGCCCGGTTTTCCTGAGGTGAGTGACGGGGCAGACCGAATCTTTCGGCCTGCCCCGTCGCCTACATCATGGGTGTCAGTTGCCCGGCTGCCCTACCGACGGTGATGGCCGCCACCGTCGTGGTGACGGTCGCGGTGGTCGCCGCCGTGGTGGTGACGGTCGCGGTCGTTGCCCCACGCGCGGTCGTCCACGAAGCGGCCGCGGTCATCGCGCAGGGTCGCGGTGTCGGAGCGGTTGTCCCAGACCTCGCGGCGGCGGTCCTGGTAGAGGTCCGCCTCGGTGTCGCGGCCGACGCCGGTGTGGATACGCACCGTCGAGCGGCCCTCGAGGCGGTAACCGTCGAAGACGTAGGTGTTACCGTCCTCGTCCTGAAGGGTCCAGCCGTCCAGGTCGACCTCGCGACGGCTGTTGTTGGTGATCTCCACCCACTCCCTGTTCAGTGAGCGGTTGGACCAGTCGTCACGGCCCGGGGAGTCGTACTGCACGGCCGAGATCTCCACCTTCGCACGGTCCCAGCGAGGGTGGTCGGCGGCCGACGCCGGCAGCGCTCCGGCGCCGAGGACCGTGGCGGCCGCGAGGACGGCGGCGGACAGATGACGGGCGGTCACAAGGGAAGAAGACACGAAGGCCTCCTGCAAGTGCGGGCACCGGTCCGCTGTTCAGCCCACCAGTGGGACTGGAAGCGGAAGTGATGGTGCGGTGTACGGATGGCGGCCGGCCGGCCGCGCACCCACACCTTGGCCGCAGCTGCAGGACACGAGCGAGATACGCGCACCGTGTTACGAATTACTCACATTACCGTTACTCTCACCTGCAATGTCCATTTATGCAGCAAATGATCCGAGTTGATGGCCCGCCGACCTGCAACCCGTTGCAGGCACTGGCCAACCCCGCCACCACCGTCCCGGCACGCGGACCGGCAACCGTCCGCCCCAGCACCCGAAAGTGCGTAACGGCGTCGCAGCATCGCGGGATGGTCCCTCACGAACTCCAGGCTGGGTCCGCGCCCCTGGTTCAGGCGGGAGGCCACCAGCGGGGCGCCGCCCAGGCCAGGGCGTAGCCGAAGCCGTTGATCGACCAGTGCAGGGCCGCGGGTGCGAGCAGGCTGCCGGAGCGGCGGCGCAGCTCGCACAGGATCGCGCCGGCGGCGACCATGGCGACGACGGCCGCCGCCACGGTCGGTGCCACGCTTGCCGAGCCGGTTCCGAAGGCTGTTCCCACGGCGGAGTTGGAGCGGTTGAGGCCGCGGGAGGGCAGTAGGTGCCACAGGCCGAAGAGCAGGGACGAGGCTGCGGTGGCCCATGCCGTGCCGCGTCGGCGCCGGATCATGGCCCACAGCACACCGCGGAAGGCGGTCTCCTCCAGCAGTACGGTGCCGATCGGTACGCGTACCAGTACTCGCGACAGCAGTTGCCCGACGGACAGGTCGGCGGCCCTGGAGTCCCGGAACGCCTCCCGGCCGGCCGGAACGGCGAGGAGGAGCAGGAGGACGACGAGGACGGCAGCGGCCAGGACGGGCGCCCACCGCAGTCCCCGGCGCAGCCCCGCCGCGTCGATCCCGAGATCGGCCAGGGTGAGACCGTCCCAGCGGGCGATCAGCAGGAGGACGGCCGTCGCGGCCACACAGGTGAGGACGTACGCAACGGGGCCGCGGGCGAGCCAGTTGTTGATCAGGTTCGCGGCGGCCAGGACGAGCACGACACAGACGATCCGCATCCTGATTCCAGGATCCCGCAGGTGGTGGCGGGATGCCCGGACGCCGTCGGATCACTCAGGTCAGGAGGAGGGATTTTCCGAGAGTGGCGCGCTGGGCGAGGGACGTGTGGGCGTCGCTCGCCCGTTCCAGCGGATAGGTCGCGCCGATGACGGGGTGGATGCGGTCCTGCGCGGTCAGCGTGAGCGCCTGTGTGAGCGCGTCCCGCATGGTGGTCCGGTCGGGCGGGCCGGACTCCAGTGCGTTGGTCACCTGCACCTGCCGTTGTTCGGCTGCCTTGGGATCGATGTCGGCGAACGCGCCGCTGGACGTGCCGTAGGTGATGAATCGGCCGCCCGGGGCCACCGCTTCGAAAGCCGCCTTGCCGAGTTCTCCTCCCGCGCCGTCGAAGGCCAGGTCGACACCGGAGCCGCCGACCGCCTCGCGGACCTGGTGCTGCCATCCCTGCTGCGAGTAGTCGATCGCGACCTCTGCGCCCAGCTCCCGGGCCAGCGCGAGCTTGCGCTCGCCCCGGGCCGCCGCGACGACCCGGGCGCCGGCGGTGCGCGCCAGTTGCACCAGCAGCGAGCCCGCCCCACCGGTGGCCGCGGCGACCAGGACCCACTCATCCTGTGCGATCTTCGCCTTGTGGGTGAGCATCACGGCGGTGGTCCCGTCGTGGAGTACGGCCGCCGCATCGAGGGAGCTCACTCCATCGGGAACCTCCACGATCTCCTCCACGGCGGCGGCCATCTGCTCCGCATAGCCGCCGGAGCCCCAGGCGACGACGTGGCGCCCGATCCAACCGGGATCCACCCCCCCCCACGGACAGCACCCGCCCGCGCCGCCGCCACCGGGTACGTAGGGAGGCTTGACCGGGAAGTACTCCCCTCCCCAGCCGGCGCGCAGCAGCGTGTCGAGGTAGATGACGTCGGCGGCAGCCAGCCCCACCACGACCTGTCCCGGACCGGCCACCGGATCGGGAATCTCCTCGGGTACCAGCACCTCGGGGCCGCCGAACTCTCGCACCTGAATCGCACGCATCACGAACACATCCCTGCCTGTTCCGGTGGACATCGCAAGGGCAACCTAGAACCTCAAGCAAAGTTGAGGTCAAATATCATTCCTCGGTGGGAGATCGTCTGCCTGGCGGTTCGAGAGGACAGGCCCATGGGATGGTCGTCCCGGGGGCAGGCCTCTGGGATGGGTCTCAATTTCAACGATCACTACCACCCGCTGCTGCTGAAGCAGGTGCCGGACGGCGCGCGGACGGCGTTGGACGTCGGATGCGGGACGGGGCGGTTCGCGCGGCTGCTCGCGGGGCGGGGCCTGGAGGTCGAAGGGGTCGACGCGCATGCGGAGGTCATTGAGGCGGCAGGAGCGGCTGGAGGTGGCCCTCGGTACCGTCAGGCCGATGTGCGCGAAGGGCAACTGCCCGACGGTCGGTACGACTTCATCTCGTGCATCGCCAGTCTCCACCACATGCCGTTCGACACGGTGCTGACGTTGCGGAAGGCTCTCGCTCCGGGCGGTGTTCTGGCGGTGCTGGGGCTCTATCCGGTCAGAACGGCGGCCGACTTCGCGTGGGCCCTGCCGGCGTTGTGCCTGCTCAGGGCGGACCGTGTACTGAGCAGGCACGACCACGCCCCGTCCGTGCGGATCCCGATGGTCTGGCCGCCTCCACTGTCGTACGGCGAAACCCGCGCCGAATCCGCCCGTCTGCTGCCCGGCTCGACCCTGCGGCGCCTGCTGTTCTGGCGGTACCTGCTGGTGTACCAGGCCTGAGGGTCGTCAGGGCATTGCGGCCGGTTCAGGTCTGGAGGAGGTTCGTCCCGGCCATGTGGCGGAATCGGCGACGGAGGCCGAGATGCGATCTCGTCAGCTCACGCGGACGATTGATCCAGAGAAGCTGGTGCTCCATCCGCACGACCACCCCTGATGCCCATGTTGCTCGCAGACAAGAACGCCGTGATCTACGGAGCTGGTGGGGCGATCGGCGGCGCGGTCGCTCGCGCCTTTGTCCGAGAGGGAGCCAAGGTCTTCCTCGCCGGTCGTACCGAGGCCAAGCTCCAGGCCGTGGCCGGGGAGATCGCCGGCTCGGGAGGAACGGCCGAGACCGCTCAGGTCGATGCGCTCGACGAGCAGGCCGTCAACGAGTGCGTCGCCGGCATCGTCAAGAAAGCCGGGAGAGTCGACGTTTCGTTCAACGCCATCGGTCTGGACGAAGTTCAGGGGACACCGCTCATCGAGATGTCCTACGACGACTTCGCCCGCCCGATCACCATCGCGACCAGAACGCAGTTCCTGACCGCGAAGGCGGTCGCACCGCACATGATCGAGGCAGGGTCGGGTGTGATCATGATGATCACGGCGTCGCCGTCCCGGATTCCCTTCCCCCTCGTCGGCGGCTTCGGTGTCGCCTGCGCCGCGCTGGAGGGCTTCTCCCGCACTCTGGCGGCGGAGCTGGGCCCCAAGGGTGTCCGCGTCATCTGTCTGCGCTCGGCCGGATCGGTGGAGTCGATCGAGGACGTGCTGGACAAGCACGCCGGCACCATCGGGATGACGCGTGACGAGTTCATCGCCAGTCTCACGGACATGACACTGCTGAAGCGGTTGCCCTCGCTCGCCGACGTAGGCAACGTCGCGGCGCTCATGGCATCGGACTACGCCGGCGCCATGACCGGAGCTGTGCCCAATGTGACCTGCGGTCAGGTGGTCGACTGACGGGCGCCGTCGCGGCTCGGCCGGCAAAGGGGCCATGTCGGTGGGGCCACCGCCGATCAACTCGGCGGTGGCCCCGTGTTTGTGCCGTCAGTCGTCCTTCGCGCCCAGGTCCGCCCGGCCGAACAACAGGGCGTAGCCCGGAGGGAGTTGCTTCAGGATGCGGTTGGTCAGGGTGTCGCCGATCAGGGGTGGCAGGACGCTCAGGACCGAACTCACGTCCCAGCGGGCCGTGGCCGGGGTGGCGCCCTCGATGCGGGCTGCCACCGAGTCGACGAACTCGGCCGCCGTCAGGGGGCGGGTTGCCGTGATCTGGGAGGTGATGACGCCGGCCGCCTCTTCCGGGAGGGCTCGGGCCAGGGCCAGTCGTTCGTCGCCCGTGACGTGGCCGCCCAGGGCGGAGAGGACAATGCGGGTGATGCGTTCGGCTTCCGCGCTCGTCGTGTACTGGCCCGCGTCCCGTACCGCCTCGACCAGAGCCGTCCAGCCGTCGCTCGCCGGGTGGCGCCGCAGTGCCGGTGCGGGGGGGGGTGGTGACGGGTGCGGGCGTCGTCGGGGTCGGCACCATCGTCGTGGTCATCGTGCGGCTCCTCCTCCGGGTCCGATGGGCACAGGGGACGCGTCCCGCGGACGCATACGGCGTATGGGGTCCGCGGGACGCTCTGCGTCGGCTGCTGCGGTCAGTTGCTGATCTGCTTGCGGCTGTCACCGCCGGTGATCTGGATGCGGCGCGGCTTCGCCTGCTCCGCCACGGGGATGCGCAGGGTCAGGACGCCGGCTTCGTACGAGGCGTCGATGCGGTCCGTGTCGAGCGTTTCACCGAGGAAGAGCTGACGGGTGAAGCTGCCCGTGGGGCGCTCGGCGACGATCATTTCCGCGCCCTCGGGGGCGGGGGAACGGCGCTCGGCGCGGACGTTCAGGACGTTGCGTTCGACGTCCAGCTCGATCGTCTCGGGGTCGATGCCGGGCAGGTCGAAGTGGACGATGAAGTCGTCCCCGGCCCGGTAGGCGTCCATCGGCATCGCGGCCGGGCGGGTGGGGCCGAAGACCTGCTGCGCGAGGCGGTCGAATTCGCGGAACGGGTCTGTACGCATGAGCATCACGGATCACTCCTTTCCTGAAGGGGCTGGGGTGCGATGCCCTACGGCTTCTTATATAGCTCCGTGGATAAAACTTGACAAGCTCCGACTCAGGTTCGGTGCTGCGGCGCAGGTGAGCGGTAGCCTCGGTGCAGCAGACCCTCGTACGCAGGAGGCACGGATGGCCAGGGTTCCCAGCGCACTCGTCGCCGCGAGCGGGCTCGTCGGCGGGTACGGCGTCGCCCGCTGGACGAAGAAGCGGCAGCTCGGCGGGGCCGTACTGGCCGTCGCGGGGGCCGCGGCCGCGCAGCAGTGGCGGGAGCAGGCCGGTGGGAAGGCCGCGGGGGCGCTGACCGCCGCGTACGTCACCGCCTTCGGCGCGTCCCATCCGCTGGCCAAGAAGGTGGGCGCCTGGCCCGCCGTGTTCGGGGTGGCCGGGGCGGTTGCCCTCGCGTCGTGGGCGGTCGCCGACCGGCGGGCGTGAGCCCTGGACCCCTGCGGCCACCGCGCCGACCGGCGGGCGCCTCAGTTTTTGTTATTGCCCCCGTCCCCGCACGTCTCCTCACCGTCCCCGCGCAAGCACGCCACCGACGACGTTGAGGTACGACGACGTGACACGACAGATCAGCCGACGGACCATGCTCAAGGCAACCGGTGCCGCAGCCGGAGCCGTCGGCATGAGTACGGTCCTCGCACCGGCCCCCGCGACCGCCGCCCCGCCGCCTTCGCCCACCCGGGCCTCCTGCACACCCGCGCCGACCTGGACCGTATGGCCGCGAAGGTCAAGGCGGGCGCCGCGCCCTACACCGCCGGGTTCGCCAAGCTGACCGCCAACCGGCATGCGCAGAGCGGCTGGACGGCCAACCCGCAGGCCACCGTGTACCGAGGAGCGGGCAGCCCGCAGAACTACGCGATCCTCTACAACGACATCCACGCCGCCTACCAGAACGCCCTGCGCGCACATGTCTCCGGCGACACCGCGCACGCCGACGCCGCGGTCGCCATCCTCAGCGCCTGGTCGGCGAAACTGACGTCGGTAGAAGGCTCCGCCGACCGGTTCCTCGCCGCCGGCATCTACGGCTACCAGTTCGCCAACGCCGCCGAACTCGTCCGCGACCACGACGGCTTCGAGCTGGAGCGGTTCCAGAAGATGATGCGGGAGGTGTTCCTTCCGCTCAGTGACGACTTCCTCGTCCATCACAACGGCGCGTACGTCACCAACTACTGGACCAACTGGGATCTCACCGCGATGGCCTGCGTCCTGGCCACCGGGATCTTCTGCGACGACCGGGGTGCGGTCGACCGGGCCGTCGAGTACTTCAAGAACGGCGCCGGCCTGGGCTCCATCAAGAACGCCATCCCTGTCGTGCACGACGACGGGCTCGCCGAGTGGGTCGAGGCCGGGCGCGACCAGGGGCATGCGCTGCTGGGTATCGGGCTGATGGGCACGTTCTGCGAGATGGCGTGGAATCAGGGGATCGACCTG
Source organism: Streptomyces sp. F001 (assembly GCF_004187715.1). Taxonomy (GTDB): domain Bacteria; phylum Actinomycetota; class Actinomycetes; order Streptomycetales; family Streptomycetaceae; genus Streptomyces; species Streptomyces flavusporus. The sequence goes on from NZ_QZWF01000005.1 coordinate 84,307, forward strand.
TACGGGTACGACGACAGCCGGTTCCTCAAGGGGGCGCAGTATGTGGCCAAGTGGAGTCTCGGCGGGGATGTGCCGTACACCGCGAACACCCGTAAGAAGGGTGCGATCAACGGGTGGTCCGGGTCCGAGACGGCGAGTGAGGCTGCGGGCGTTGATCCGGCGATGATGCGTCCGGTCTGGGCGATGATCGCCAACCACTACACCAAACGGCGGGGGTTGGATGCGTCGTACGTCACGCAGATTGCCGCCAAGGCTGCGCCTGAGGGGGGTGGCGGGGACTACGGCCCAACAGGGGGGTACGACCAGTTGGGGTTCGGGACGTTGGCGTTCACTCGGGATCGGGGGGAGGTTGGGGCGTCGTCCTCGCCTACGCCGACGCCGGGCGGTGCAGCGTCCGAGCGGCGTCCTCGGCTCCCTCCGGCAGCCTTCGCCGGCTGGCGGGTCCGCGTCCGCGTCGGCCGCTGCGGGCGGTGACCTTGCCGCTACCGGTTCTGGGGACGTTGTGGGTTGGGTTGCCGCCACTGGTGTCACCGCTCTGGCGGGTGGGCTGTTGCTGCTGCGCCGCCGGGGACGTGCGGGCCGGGGCTCGGTAGGCGCCCGGCGGGTGCGGCGGCGGGGTTCGCTCGCCCGCGCTGACGGGGTGCCTCCCCCAGAGGGGGGGAGGCACGACTGCCCGCAGCTGCGTTCACGCCCCCAGCGCGTGTGTCACCGTGTAGATCAACAAGCCCGCCAGTGAGCCCACCACCGTGCCGTTGATGCGGATGAACTGCAGGTCGCGGCCGATGTTGGCCTCGATCTTCTTCGTGGTGTGCTCGGCGTCCCAGCTGGCCACGGTGTCTGTGATCAGGGAGGTGATCTCCTTGCGGTACGTCGTCACGACGTGCACCGCGGCGCCCTCGAGCCAGCTGTCGACCTTGCCCTGGATCTTGGGTTCGGTGGCCATGCGGGCGCCCAGCGACAGCAGGGAGGCCCGCACCCGCAGCCGTAGCTCGCTGCGCTCGTCCTCGGCCGCGGCCACGATCATGGAGCGTACGGCCGTCCAGGCGGAGGCGATCAGGTCCTGGACCTCGCCGCGGCCCAGCACCTCGCCCTTGAGCCGCTCCACGCGCGCGCGGGTGTCGGTGTCGGACTGCAGGTCGGAGGCGAAGTCGGTGAGGAAGCGGTCGAGGGTGCCGCGGGCGGTGGGAGGCATGTCACGCATCTCGGTGACGAAGCGCAGCAGCTCCTTGTAGACCCGCTCGCCGACCTTCTTGTCGACGAACCGCGGGGTCCAGCCGGGCGCGCCGCCCTGCACGGCGTCCATGACCTGCTCGTCGTGCAGCACCAGCCAGTCGTGCGCACGGGAGACGACGAGGTCGACGACGCGTTTGTGGCCGCCGTCGAGGACGATCTTCTCCAGCATCTTGCCTATGCCGGGCGCGATCTCCTGGATGTTGGCCCGCCGGGTGATCGCCTCGCCGACCACGGCCTGGACGTCGGAGTCGCGCAGCACCGTCAGGGCGCCTCTGAGGGCCGTCGCCAGCTCGGCGGTGACCCGGTCGGCGTTCTGCGGCTCGGCGAGCCAGGCGCCGAGGCGGCTGCCGATGCCGACGGCGCGCAGCCGCTGGCGTACGACGGCCTCGGAGAGGAAGTTCTCGCCGACGAAGTCGCCCAGCGTGACGCCCAGCTGGTCCTTCTTGGTGGGGATGATCGCGGTGTGCGGGATCGGGATGCCGAGCGGGTGGCGGAAGAGGGCGGTGACCGCGAACCAGTCGGCGAGCGCGCCGACCATGCCGGCCTCGGCCGCCGCCGCGACATAGCCCGCCCAAGGGCCTGCGCCCGCGTTCGACGTCCACTTGGCGAGGACGTACACGACGGCCACGAACAGCAGCAGGCCGGTCGCGGTGAGTTTCATCCGCCGCACCCCACGCTGCTTCTCCTCGTCGGCGGCGCTGAAGGTCGTCATGGCGCGGACCGCCGAGGCGGGAAGACTGCCGCGAGCGCCGGCATGGTTACCGGCGGTGTCGGGCCGGGCATGCTGCTCTACGGCAGCTGCTCCGGTTTCACCATGTTCTTCCGGATTCGTACGGTCCATCCGCTCCACCCGTTCACGATCCCTCACAGCAACATTGTCCCTTCCTGACCGACTCCTGGAACGGAAGAAGAGTTCCCGGCGTCCTTCCGGGCGGGAAGCGCAACTGTGAACTCTCGTGGCCCGAAGGGGGGACCCGGTCAACTTCCCGCAGCTCCATGCCGCATCATGGGGTGATCAACATCGGAGCCCCGGGCTCCATTTCGCCCGAGGAGAAACGCACCGCATGACCAGGCGTCATCACGGTTATGCCTTGCTCAGCGCGATCATCGCTCTGATCGTGGGACTGTCGGTCGCCATCTACGTCGGAGTGGCCTCCGACAACGGCACCGCCCAGCGCACGGTCGCAGGCCCCCGCCCCCACAACTCCGCCGCCCCGGCCTCCACCGGCATCTGGGTCGGCTCCTGGTCGACGTCCCCGGCCGCCGCGGAACCCGGCACCGAGACGGCCGGACTGACCGACCGCTCGGTGCGCAACGTCGTACACGCCAGTGTCGGCGGTACGAGTGCCCGGATCACGCTGTCCAACCTGTACGGCCGGCAGCCGCTGACCATCACCCACGCGACGATCGCCCTCGCCGCCGCCGACGACAGTGCGGCCGCCGCACCCGACACGATGCGGCGGCTGACGTTCAACGGCACCACCACGGTCGTCGTCCCGGCCGGACGGCAGGTGGTGAGCGACGCCGCGCGCCTGACCATCCCGCCCGACAGCGACGTCCTGGTCACCACCTACTCCCCCGCCGAGCCGGGGCCGGTCACCGTCCACGCGCATGCGCGCCAGATCTCCTACGCCGCACAGGGCGACTACGCCGAGGACGTCACCGGCGCCCCGTACACCGAGCAGGTCGAGTCCTGGCGGTACCTGACCGCGCTGGACGTGCTCAGCAGGGAGTCCGACGGCACCCTGGTCGCCTTCGGCGACTCCCTCACCGAGGGCCACTCCTCGACGGTGGGCGCCAACCGGCGCTGGACCGACGTCCTCGCCCAGCGGCTGCGCGAGGCGGCCGACGCCGGGCAGGACGTGCCCCGCTACGGCATCGTCAACCAGGGCATCGGCGGCAACCGCGTCCTGACCGGCGGCAACGGCCGCCCCGCCGACAACCCCAGCGGGCTCAACCGTTTCTCCCGTGACGTCCTGGGCCGTACGAACGTCAAGGTCGTCGTCATCGATCTCGGCGTCAACGACATCCTGCGCAACCCCCCGGTCACCGACCCCGACCAGATCCTCGACGGCCTGCGCACCCTGGTCGGCCAGGCGCACGCGGGCGGTATCAAGGTCGTCGGTGCGACCCTGATGCCGTTCCAGGGCCACCGCGGCTACACCGACGCCCGCGAAGCGATACGGCAGGAGATCAACGCCGAGATCCGCTCAGGGCGGGTGTTCGACGCGGTCGTCGACTTCGACGAGGCGCTGCGGGATCCGTACAACCCGCGCAGGTTCCGCTCCGACTACGACTCGGGCGACCATCTGCACCCCAACGACAAGGGGTATGCGCGGATAGCGGAGCAGTTCGACCTCAAGGACCTGAAGGGCTCGGTGCCGGCGCAGCTGTAGCTCCCGGCGAGCCGCGGGCATTCGTGGCGCCGCCACTTGGTGCTGGCGGGGAGGTGGGTCGCGCAGCCCGGCGTTGACGGGGTGCCTCCCCCAGAGGGGGGACCCCCAGCGCCCACCCCTCCCCACGCTCGGCTTCGCTCGCGCGGGGGGGGACCCCCATCGCCCTGGGGGTCCCCCCAGGCCCTTCAGGCACTGGGGGAGGCACGACTGCCCGCAGCTACGCGCGGGTCAGTCCTCCAGCCGGCGCCGCTTCTCCCGCCGCTCCTCATGCAGGTCGCGCACGAAATCGCGATGCCCCTCGACCATCTTGCGATGCGCCTCCGCGACATCCTCGTGGAACGACGCGTGCAGATCCCGCATCGCCGCCTTGCGCTCCAGCTTCCCCTTCCGACGTTCCTCCTTCAGCCGCTTCCGCTCGGCCCGGGTCAGCTTCCGTTCCACGCCGACCCCGCCCCAGAAGGCGAACCCGGAGACGATCACCCGCGGGGCTCCGGGGTCGCCCGGCACGCCCTCCTCGCGGTGATCGAAGCCGCCCATGATCCCGATGCCGCGCACCACGACCTCGACGCCGGGCGGCACGACGACGTTCATCCCGCCCATGATCGCGATGCAGTTGATCTCGACCTCGCGGTCGGCGAAGTTCGCCTCGCGCAGATCGATCTCGCCGCCGCCCCAGAAGGCGAAGCAGGTGAACCGCTTCGGCACCGTCCAGCGCCCCTTGCGCTGAAACCCCGACATCACGGCGACACCCCACGTCGACGTGCCCTCGCCGCCGACGATCCGCCCCGCCCAACTCCCACTCCCGGCCGGTTCCTTGACCAGCGAGACCGAGGGGGCCGGGGCGCCGCCGGCAACCGGCAGGTCCCGGGTGATCGGCGCCAGCTCGCCGTACGTCCGTGCCTGGTACGTCGCCTCCAGCCGTTCCTCGAACTCCGCCATGTCCAGCCGGCCCTCCGCGAGGGCGTCCCGCAGGACCTCGGCAACCCGCTCACGATCGGCGTCGGAGGCACGCAGCTCCGGGGCATCGTCGGTCATGCACAGCAGCGTACGTTTTCCCCGGCCCGGAGACTATGCGCTCAGCGCATCCCCGCCGCCTGCACGCTGCCCTACGCGGTCGCCCGGTCCGCGTACATGCGCGCGATCACCGCCTCGATGTCCGGCTCCCGCACCGACAGGTCCACCAGCGGATACTCCGCGGCGATCCGCGCCACCAGCGGCGCCGCGGACTGCGCCGCCGGGAAGGCCAGCCACTGCCGCGGCCCCTCCACCCGTACCACCCGGGCCGGTGCCGGCGCGTCGATCGGCGGCAGCTCGCGCTCCAGGTCCACGACCAGGGTCCGCTCGCTCTCCCCCGCCTCGTGCAGACCGGCCAGCGGACCGTCGTACATCAGACGGCCGTGGTCGATGACCATCACGCGCGAGCACAGCTGCTCGATGTCCTGCAGGTCGTGCGTGGTCAGCAGCACCGTCGTCCCGCGCTCGGTGTTCAGCTCGCGCAGGAACTCCCGCACCCGGGCCTTGGAGATGACGTCCAGGCCGATGGTCGGCTCGTCGAGGTAGAGCACCTCGGGGTCGTGCAGCAGAGCGGCCGCGATGTCGCCGCGCATCCGCTGACCGAGGGAGAGCTGCCGTACCGGCACATCCAACAAGGCGTCCAGCTGCAGCAGTTCCACACACTGTTCGAGGTTCGACCGGTAACGGGCGTCCGGGATCCGGTACATACGGTGCATCAGCTTGTACGAGTCGATCAGCGGCAGGTCCCACCACAGCGTCGTCCGCTGCCCGAACACCACCCCTATGCGGTGCGCGAGCCGCGTCCGCTCACGGGAAGGGTCGATGCCGGCCACCCGCAGCCGCCCGCCGCTCGGCGTCAGGATGCCGGTCAGCATCTTGATCGTGGTCGACTTGCCGGCGCCGTTCGGCCCGATGTAGCCGACCATCTCACCACGCGCCACCGAGAACGACAGCGAGTCGACGGCCCGCACCTGACGCCGCTCCCACCTGAGGAAACCGGTCTTCTTCCGCACGTCGAAGACCTTCTCGACCCGGTCGAGTTCGATGAAGCCACCACCAGTCAATGGTCTAACTCCCTGTGCTTCGATACGACTTCAGCCCCGCCCGCCACGCCATCCCCGCGAGCGCACAGCACCCCACCGCCACCAGCGGCGGCGAGAACGCCACCCAGGTCGGCAGGTCCAGCGGATACGGCCGCCCCAGCACATAACTCGCGGGCAGCCAGTTGACGAAGGCAAGCGGCAGCACGAACGTCACCCCGCGCACCAGCTCCTTGCCGAACACGGTCGGCGGATACTGGAGCAGCGTCGTACCGCCGTAGGTGAACGCGTTCTGCACCTCGGAGGCGTCCTGCGCCACGAACTGGAAGGCCGCGCCCCCGACGAACACCGCACAGAAGATCACCGCCCCGCTGAGCAGCATCACCGGCATCAGCAGCACCTTCAGCGGCGTCCAGTCGATGTCCACCGTCGTCAGCGCGTAGCCGAGCACCAGCGCCCCCTGGGTGACCCGGCCCAGGCGGCGCAGCCCGAAGCGGTCCGCGGCGACCTGCGCGAGCACCGGCGCCGGCCGCACCAGCAACGTGTCCAGCGTGCCGTCACGCACCCGGCGCCCCAGCCGGTCCATCGATCCGATCGCCAAGTCGGCCAGCCCGAAAGCAACGCTGGACAGGCCGTACAGGAAAGCGATCTCGGGCAGCGCATAACCGCCGAGCGCCTCCACACGGGAGAACATCAGCAGGATCGCGACGAAGTCCAGCGACGTCGCCGCGAAGTTGCCGACCGTGGTCATGACGAAGGAGGCCCGGTACGCCATCGTCGAACGGATCCACATCGCGACGATCAGGCCGTACGCCCGCAGCCCCTCCGCCACCCGAGCGCGCTCACCCACCCTGCACCACCCGCCGCGTCGCCGCCGACTGCACCAGCCGCCCCGCCGCCAACAGCGCAACCGCCCACACCCCCTGGAACGCGAACGTGCCCAGCGGATCGGCCCGCCCCAGCAGCACATCCGCCGGCGCCTGCAGCAGCGACGACCACGGCAGCACCCGTACGATCTCGCCCAGCAGGCCCGGGAAGACGTTCAGCGGCAGCAGCATCCCCGAACAGAAGAACCCCAGCAGCCACGCCATCTGCACCACCCCGGTGCCGTCCATCAGCCAGAACGCGCTCAGCGCCACCAGGTACCGGATCCCGAAACCGACCACCATCCCGAACAGCACCGCCAGCAGAAAACCCGCCCACGTCACCGGATCCGAGGGCAGCGCCACATCGAAGACCAGCGCCCCGAACGCGAACGGCACCACCCCACGCCCCAGCAACTGGAACAGCGCCCGGCCCAAGTCACTTGCCAGCCACCACAGTTGGAGGTCGGCCGGCCGATAGAGGTCGATCGCCACATCACCCGTACGGATACGCTCGATCAACTCGTCCTCGAAGCCGCCACCCCCGATCGCGAGCGTCGACAACAGCGCCTGCCCCAGCCACACATAGGTGACGGCCTGCGCCTGGTCGTACCCGCCGAGCTGCGGCCTCTCCTCCCACAGCGCCAGGTACGTGTAGACGAGGATCAGCCCGAACACGGTGTTGGTGAACACCCCGGCGACCGTGGCCACCCGGTACGTCGCGTATCGTCGGAAACCTCCCACCGCGACGGCCACGTACAACCGTCCCGTGCCCACACCCACCACCCTCCCGACCGCGCCCGGCACCGAAGCGCAGGAGCCTAGTACGCGGCCGACCCCGGCGGCCACGCAATTTCCGGGCACAACGCGTGCCGGGAACGGGAACGGAACGCTTGGTGCGAGAGTCTTCAACAGGGGGCGCAGAAGACGTACGAGGGCGTACGGGACCGTACGGGATCGTACGAGGAGAAATTCGTACCGGAACGTACGAGGAAAACAGGAGTCCGTGCACGACATGAGCCACGAGCCGCAGCCGCAGCCGCAGCAGCAGCAGCCGACCCAGGGCGCGACGGGGGACGGCAAGCCCAAGCGGCCCAAGCGCACCGGCTGGCGCCGGATCATCCCCACCTGGCGCATGGTGCTCGGCACCTTCGTCCTCGGCGCCCTGCTGGTGATCGGCCTGTTCTTCCTCGGCTACTCACTGGTCAAGATCCCACCGGCGAACGCCCTCGCCACCAAGCAGAGCAACGTCTACCTCTACGCAGACGGCTCCCAACTCGCCCGGGACGGCGAGGTCAACCGGGAGAACGTCACCCTCGCCCAGATCTCCAAGGACGCCCAGCACGCCGTACTGGCCGCCGAGGACCGCGACTTCTACAGCGAGTCCGCCATCGACCCCCAAGCGATGCTCCGCGCGGCCTGGAACACCGCCACCGGCAAGGGCAAGCAGTCCGGCTCCACGATCACCCAGCAGTACGTCAAGAACTACTACCTCGCCCAGGAACAGACCCTCACCCGCAAGGTGAAGGAGTTCTTCATCTCGATCAAGCTCGACCAGGAAAAGACCAAGGACGACATCCTGGAGGGCTACCTCAACACCAGCTACTTCGGCCGCAACGCCTACGGCATCCAGGCCGCCGCCCACGCCTACTACGGCATGGACGCCACCGACCTCGACCCCGCCCGCGGCGCCTACCTCGCCGCACTGCTCAACGCGCCCAGCGAGTACGACGTCGTCGCCCACCCCGAGAACAAGGCCGCCGCCGAGGCCCGTTGGAACTACGTCCTCAACGGCATGGTCAAGGAAGGCTGGCTCAGCCGCGCCGAGCGGGCCGGCCTGAAGTTCCCGATGCCGAAGGAAGCCACCGTCTCCACCGGCATGTCCGGGCAGCGCGGCTACGTCGTCGACGCGATCAAGCAGTACCTCACCGAGAACAAGATCGTCGACCCGGACGAGCTCGAAAGGGGCGGCTACCGCATCACCACCACCCTCGAAAAGCCCCGGCAGGACGCCTTCGTCAAGGCCGTGAACGACCAGCTGATGTCCAAACTGGACCCGAAGGAGCGCAAGGTCGACACCTACGTCCGCGCAGGCGGCGCCGCCGTCGACCCCAAAACCGGCAAGGTCGTCGCCCTGTACGGCGGCATCGACTACGTCAAGCAGTACACCAACGGCGCCACCCGCCGGGACTTCCAGGTCGGCTCCACCTTCAAACCGTTCGTGTTCACCTCGGCCGTCGAGAACGACTCCACCACCCAGGGCGGCACACCGATCACCCCCAACACCTACTACGACGGCACCAACAAACGCCCCGTCCAGGGCTGGAACAGCGCCTACAACCCCGAGAACGAGGACCAGAAGTCGTACGGCGACATCACCGTCCGCGAGGCCACCGACAAGTCCGTCAACGCGGTGTACGCACAGATGGCCGTCGACGTCGGCCCCGACAAGGTCGAACAGACCGCGATCGACCTCGGCCTGCCCACCGCCACACCGGAGATGGGCCCCTACCCGTCGATCGCACTCGGCGTGGCCCGGGCCAGCGTCCTCGACATGGCCCAGGCGTACGCCACCCTCGCCAACCACGGCGAACACGGCACGTACACCATGATCGAGAAGATCACCAAGGACGGCACCGACGTCATCGAACTGCCCACCCGCCAGACCCACCAGGCCGTCAGCCGCGAAGCCGCCGACACCACGACATCGGTCCTGCAGAGCGTCGTCGAGAACGGCACCGCCACCGCCGCCCAGGCCGCCGGCCGCCCCGCCGCGGGCAAGACCGGCACCGCCGAGGAGGACACCGCCGCCTGGTTCGCCGGCTACACCCCCGACCTCGCCACCGTCGTCGCCGTCATGGGCCAGGACCCCGTCACGGCCGATCACATGCCGCTCTACGGCGCCATGGGCCTGAACCGCGTCAACGGCGGCGGCGCGCCCGCCGACATCTGGGCCCAGTTCACCAAGGACGCCCTCGAAGGCACCCCGCCCACCGACTTCAACCTCCAGCTCCAGGACGGCGCCGAGGAATGGGACCTCCCCGAGATCCCGCCCTCCCAGAGCCCCGGCACCGGCGCCCCCACCGACAGCGCCACACCGAGCGACGACACCGGCCAGGAGAGCCCGGACGAGACCCCCGGCGACACCACGACCGGGGGCACACCCACGGACGGGACCACCGGAGGCACGCCCACGGACGGAACGACCGGCGACACCACGACGGGCGGCACACCCACGGACGGGGGCACGACCACCGACGGCGGCACCACCACAGGCGGCGGGACCACAACCGGCGGTGACCCCACCACAAGCGGCGGAACCACCGGCGGCGGAACCACCGGAGGCACCACCGGCGGCGGAACGACCACGGGCACGAGCACATCGAACTCGGCTCCGCGGTACACGATCAGACTGTGAACCGCGCGGCTCAGTGCCCCGACGTCGCCTTCAGCCCCACGACAGCGACCAGCAACAGACAGACGAAGAAGATCCGGGCGGCGGTCGCCGGCTCACCCAGCACCACCATGCCGACCACCGCCGACCCGGCGGCCCCGATCCCCACCCAGACGCCATAGGCCGTACCGATGGGCAGGGACCTCGCCGCATACGACAGCAACAGCATGCTGGCGACGATGCCGGCACCGGTGAACAGGCTCGGCACGAGCCGCGTGAAACCGTCGGTGTACTTCATCCCGACCGACCAGCCGACTTCGAGCACACCGGCGACGATCAGCAGAACCCAGGCCATGACAGGCACCTCCGAGACACAGACAGGACGAACGGGGGTGCGTCGTCTTTGCCTTCGTCCCGGTACGGCGCGTCTCGTCGGGCTCCTTCGAATGTAGCAAGGAAGGCGACAAAAGGGGCCGGTGACGATGGTCACCAGCCCCTTCTCAGCCCTGATCTACAGGTACAGCTCCTGATCCACAGGTACAGCCCTGATCTACAGGTACAGCCCGGTCGAATCCTCCGACCCCTCGAACCGGTCCGCCGCCACGGCATGCAGGTCCCGCTCGCGCATCAGCACATACGCGATACCCCGCACCTCCACCTCGGCGCGGTCCTCCGGGTCGTACAGCACCCGGTCACCCGGCTCGACGGTCCGTACGTTCTGCCCCACCGCGACAACCTCCGCCCACGCCAGCCGACGGCCCACGGCCGCCGTGGCGGGAATCAGGATGCCGCCACCGGAACGCCGCTCGCCCTCGCTGGTGTCCTGCCGCACGAGCACACGGTCGTGCAGCATCCGGATGGGCAGCTTGTCGGGATGGGTGCTGTGGTCGTTTCTGTTGGAGCTCACGCCTTTGAACCTACCTGCCATCGAAGCGTTCGTCCGCGGGAGGGTCAGCGGTTCCGCCGCCGAGTACCCAGCACGAGCAGTCCCACAACCCCGACGGCCACGAGCGCGACGGGCAGCACACGCTCCATCCGAGGCGCGCCCTTCTCATCGACGAACTGCCCCTTCACATCACTCACCGCCCGATTGACCTGCACGTACGCCCGCCCAAGGGTGCGATCGACATTCGACACGACCTTGGCCTTGGCGTCCCCGACGATCGTCTTCGGATGCACCCGCACCCCGATCTCGTCGAGCGTCTCGGCCAGCCTCTCGCGGCGACGCCTGATGTCCGCCTCGATCTGCGCCGGGGTTCTGGTGTCCGACGTGTCCGCCACCGTACGGCCTCCGAAGTCAGCTGATGCTTGTTCCGGACAGTCTGTCAGTTCTTCGGGCGACCGCACCGTCAGGACCCCCGGTTACGCTAGCCCGATGAGTGAGCGACTCCAGCCCGGGGACGTGGCCCCCGCCTTCACCCTCCCCGACGCCGACGGCAACGAGGTCTCCCTGTCGGACCACACGGGCCGCAAGGTCATCGTCTACTTCTACCCGGCCGCCCTGACCCCCGGCTGCACGAAGCAGGCCTGCGACTTCACCGACAACCTCGACGTCCTGGCCACCGCCGGCTACGACGTCATCGGCATCTCGCCGGACAAGCCCGAGAAGCTGGCGAAGTTCCGCGAGAAGGAATCCCTGAAGGTCACCCTCGCCGGCGACCCCGACAAGACCGTCATCGAGGCGTACGGCGCCTACGGCGAGAAGAAGAACTACGGCAAGACGTACATGGGCGTCATCCGCTCCACGATCGTCGTCGACGAGGAGGGCAAGGTCGAGCGCGCGCTGTACAACGTGCGGGCGACGGGGCACGTGGCCAAGATCATCAAGGACCTGGGCATCTGAGCGCAGGCTCCGCCCGACGGGAGCGGCCCGTGCCGGGGTGACCCGGCACGGGTCGCTTTGCATGTCGGGCGTGACTGTCCGATAACCGGTTCGTTACTCCGTGTGGACCACGAACGTGTGGTCGGAACGGAGGGGCTCGATGGGGGCCAGTGCGTACACCAAGGAGCGGCTGGAGGAGGCGGCTCGGGGGGCGCGGACGTTGTCGGAGGCGTTGGTGTGGTTGGGGGTGGATCCGAAAAGCTCCTCGCGGAACTACATCCGGGAGCGGATGAAGAAGCTGGGGGTGGACACCTCGCACTTCGAGCGGGAGGGGGGGCCGGTGGACGAGGGAGGTCCTTGAAGCCGCGGTTTCGGCATCGACGAACATGTGCGAGGTGCTGCGCCGTCTCGGGGTTGAGGTCGTCGGCGGGCAGCACACGCACATCAGCCGCCGGATCAAGGCGTACGGCATCGACACCTCGCACTTCCAGGTGCCGACCCAACGGGGCAGGGCGCTGCGCCCTCGAACGCCAGGGGACCTGCTCATCGAGCAGTCGGCAGACGACGCCCGGCGTATCCAAAGCGATCGCCTCAGGTGGGCGATGACGAGCGTAGGCGTACCAGAGCGGTGCGCTCTGTGCGGCATCGAAGCAGTCTGGCGTGGGTATCCGCTGCCCCTCGAAGTCGACCACATCGACGGCAACTGGCGGGACAACCGCATCGAGAATCTACGGTTCCTCTGCCCCAACTGCCACTCCACGACAGACAGTTACCGGGGCCGCGGCAAAGGGCGCACCCAAGGTGGCGCTTCATGAGCAGCGGCGTGCAGTACACGCGGGAACGACTGGCCGAAGCCGCCGCGCGGTGTTCCGACATCGAGGAGGTCATCGCCTTCTTTGGCACCCAGCCGTACGCCACACTCCGCCGCTACCTAGTCCGGCGGTTCGCCCACTTCGGCATCGACATCTCGCACTTCAGCCCCTATGGCAGGCGGCGACGCCCCACCCCCGACGAGTTGCGAGCTGCAATCGCCGGATCAGTGTCCATCGCAGAAGCGCTGCGCCGCCTGGAACGCCCGGACAACGGCAGGCAGCGCGCATTGTTGCGTCAGTGGGTCGCCGAGGAAGGTCTCAATACTGCGCACTTCTTGGGGCAGGCCCACCAGCGAGGGAAGAGCCGCCCTGACATCCTCAGGCGCCCGCAGGATGTCCTGGTACAGCACGACGGAAAGCGCCGAACCCGGACCTACCTGCTACGCCGCGCTCTGTGCGAAGTCGGCGTCCCCGAAGAGTGCGCAGACTGCGGGATCGGCCCCGAGTGGCTCGGCAAGCCCATGACGCTGGAGGTCGATCACATCAACGGGGACTGGAGCGACGACCGGCGGGAGAACCTGCGGCTGCTGTGCCCCAACTGCCACGCGATCACCAGCACGTGGTGCAGAGGCGGGAACCGAAACCGGACGCATCCCCGGTAGCATGGGCGGGCACGCGGCCGTTGCTGAATGGTATAAGCAGAGGTTTTAGGTGCCTCGGGGCATTTGCCCATGTGGGTTCGACTCCCATCGGCCGCACGCACATAGGGGCCGTCCGTCTGGACGGCCCCTCCCGCGCTTCAGCCCAACAACTCCCGCACCACCGGCACCAACGCCCGAAACGCCTTCCCCCGATGACTGATCGCGTTCTTCTCCTCGGGGCTCAGCTCCGCGCACGTCCGGGTCTCACCCTCCGGCTGGAGGATCGGGTCGTAGCCGAAGCCACCGGTGCCCGCGGGCGCATGCCGCAGTACGCCCCTCAGCTGCCCCTCGACCACCCGCTCCCGCCCGTCCGGCAGCGCCAGCGCCGCCGCGCACGCGAAGTGGGCCCCCCGATGCTCGTCGGCGATGTCGGCCAGCTGGGCCAGCAGCAGCTCCAGGTTCGCGTGGTCGTCGCCGTGCCGCCCCGCCCAGCGGGCCGAGAAGATCCCCGGCGCGCCGTTGAGGACGTCGACGCAGAGGCCGGAGTCGTCGGCGACGGCGGGGAGGCCGGTGGCCTGGGCGAGGGCGTGGGCCTTGAGGAGCGCGTTCTCGGCGAAGGTGACGCCGGTTTCCTTGACGTCGGGGATGTCGGGGTAGGCGTCCGCGCCGACGAGGTCGTGTGGGAGGCCTGCGTCGGCGAGGATGGCCTTGAGTTCGGTGATCTTTCCGGCGTTGCGGGTGGCGAGGATCAGGCGGGTCATGCCGTCCAGTATCCCGGCTGCCTCGCCGCGCTTGTTACGGCGTGCAGACCTTGGTCAGTTCGCCGGCCGCGTCGGTGACGGGGCTGATGTCGGGGGTTTCGTCGCCGTTCTCGATGGCGGTGCGGACGTTGGTGACGGCTTTCTCGAGGTCGTCGACCGCCTTGTTGACGTCGGTGTTGTCGGTCTTGTCGCCGATTTCGCCGAGGTTCTGCTCGATGGAGTCGAGGGATTCGTCGAGCTGGGTGGGGTCGTTGGCCGCGTTGTCGACGGCCTGCTGGAGGTCGGTGACGCTGTCGGCGATGGCGTCGGCGGTGTTGACGCAGTCGAGCGCCTTGTTCACGGCGTCGCAGCCGGTGGTGAGTCCGGCGGTCAGCGCTATCGCCGCCAGGGTGGTGGCGACGGCGGTGGTACGGCGTCGGCGGCGGCTCGCGGCCATGGAACGGTCCCTCCCTTGGTTGGGCCCGGCGGGCCCGGTCAGCTGGCCGGGCGCACAGGGATGAGCCGTGCGCCCGTATTTCTTCAGACGCGGTGGTGGTGGGCGTGGTTGCCCGCTCCGACCCCGTGTCTTGGTGTGCCCTTTACTTTTCGGCGGGGGTTTCGAGCGCGGTGCGCTGCAGTGCTGCCAGTTCGGTGCAGCCGGCGACGGCGAGGTCGAGCAGGGCGTTGAGCTCGTCGCGGGCGAAGGGTTCGGCTTCGGCGGTGCCCTGGACTTCGACGAAGCGTCCGTCTCCGGTGCAGACGACGTTCATGTCGGTTTCGGCGCGGACGTCTTCTTCGTAGCAGAGGTCGAGCAGGGGGATGCCGCCGACGATGCCGACGGAGACGGCGGAGACGGTGCCGGTGAGGGGGTTGCGGCCGGGCTTGACGAGTTTTTTCTTCTGGGCCCAGGAGACGGCGTCGGCGAGGGCGACGTAGGCGCCGGTGATGGCGGCGGTGCGGGTGCCGCCGTCGGCCTGGAGTACGTCGCAGTCGAGGACGATGGTGTTCTCGCCGAGGGCCTTGTAGTCGATGACGGCGCGCAGGGAGCGGCCGATGAGGCGGGAGATCTCGTGTGTACGGCCGCCGATCTTGCCCTTGACGGATTCGCGGTCGCCGCGGGTGTTGGTGGAGCGGGGCAGCATGGCGTATTCGGCGGTGACCCAGCCTTCGCCGCTGCCTTTGCGCCAGCGTGGGACGCCTTCGGTGACGGAGGCGGTGCAGAAGACCTTGGTGTCGCCGAAGGAGACGAGGACGGAGCCTTCGGCGTGCTTGCTCCAGCCGCGTTCGATGGTGATCGGGCGGAGTTGTTCGGGGGTGCGGCCGTCGATTCGAGACATGGGGTGAGCCTAGCTCGCTGCGGCCGAGGGGCCCCTTCCGGTGGGGGAAGGGGCCCCTGAGGGTGAGGGGGTGCTCACATCATGTCTTCGATGTCTGCGGCGACGGGGTCGGCGTCGGTGCCGATGACGACCTGGATGGCGGTGCCCATCTTGACGACGCCGTGGGCGCCGGCGCCCTTGAGTGCGGCGTCGTCGACCAGCGAGGCGTCGGCCACCTCGACGCGCAGCCGTGTGATGCAGCCTTCGACTTCTTCGATGTTGTCGATGCCGCCGAGTCCGGCAACGATTTTCTCAGCCTTGCTGGCCATGTCTTTCTCCCTGATCCGGCCTGGTCCGAAGCGCTATGTCGCAGTTACCCACAGTTGGCTCAGCTTCGCGAGCGGTCATGGCGTGCGTACCGAATGATGGCGTCACGACAGCGGAACCTTCCGCCAACTGGTCTACACCAGCTGGGGGGTGGTCGCCAAACCCGGTCCTTCCGGGAGGAGCCCGATGAGTGCCGACAGCGCTGCCAGTCCCTCCCGTGTGCGCTGGAACCGCCTGTTCCAGGGCTTGCAGAAGATGGGGCGCAGTCTTCAGCTCCCGATCGCGGTGCTGCCGGCCGCGGGCATTCTGAACCGGCTGGGGCAGCCGGATGTGTTCGGCGAGGAGGGGCTGGGCTGGATCGATGTCTCGAGGGTGATGGCGGGTGCGGGCGGCGCGCTCCTGGACGCTTCGTTGGGGTTGCCGCTGCTGTTCTGTGTGGGTGTGGCCATCGGCATGGCGAAGAAGGCGGACGGGTCGACGGCGCTCGCGGCGGTTGCCGGGTTCCTCGTCTACTTCAATGTGCTGCGCCAGTTCCCGGAGGACTGTCCGGAGGGTTCGCGGGCGGTGGGCACGGGCTGCCAGGTGGCGGACGGGACGGTGACCGAGTTCACCTACTCGAATCCAGGGGTGTTCGGCGGCATTGTCATGGGGTTGCTGGCGGCTTTCTTCTGGGCGCGTTTCCACCGTACGAAGCTGGTGGACTGGCTCGGTTTCTTCAACGGGCGTCGGCTGGTGCCGATCATCATGGCGTTCGTGGCGATCGCGTTCGCGGTGCTGTGCCTGTGGGTCTGGCCGCCGATCGGTGAGGCGCTGGAGAGTTTCAGTGACTGGATGAGTGATCTGGGCGCCTGGGGTGCGGGTGTCTTCGGTGTCGCCAACCGGGCGCTGCTGGTGATCGGCCTGCACCAGTTTCTGAACGTGCCCATCTGGTTCCAGTTCGGCACGTACACCAAGCCCGACGGCACGGTGGTGCACGGCGACATCAACATGTTCCTGAACGGCGACCCGGACGCGGGTCAGTTCACGTCGGGGTTCTTCCCGATCATGATGTTCGCGCTGCCGGCCGCCGCGCTGGCGATGACGCACTGTGCGCGGCCGAGCCGCCGCAAGGAGGTCGGCGGGCTGATGCTGTCCACCGCCCTGACGTCGTTCGTCACAGGCATCACCGAGCCGCTCGAGTATTCGTTCCTCTTCATCGCGCCGGTCCTGTATGCGGTCCACGCGCTGTTGACGGGTGTGTCGATGGCGGTGACGTGGGGGCTCGGGGTGCACGACGGGTTCAGCTTCTCGGCCGGTCTGATCGACTACCTCATCAACTGGAATCTGGCGACGAGACCCTGGGCGATCATTCCGATCGGGCTGTGCTTCGCTGCCGTCTATTACGTAGTGTTCCGCTTCGCGATCACCAGGTTCGATCTGAAGACGCCGGGGCGGGAGGCGGAGGAGGAGGTGGAGGACGTCACGAAGGGGTAAGCAGCCGCACGGGCGCGGGAATCGCGGGTTCCTTATCCCGCCTTCATCGTGCTACAACAGGTCTACACCACTGAGTGGTGTAGACCCTTGCGGTGCTGCCGCGGGGCATCGCCGGACGCCGCCGTCCCCTTCTCATTGTCCCTGGGCGGCGCCATGCCCACTGGAGGAAGTTGTGACCACGGCCAGCGCCGCTCCCGCGGCCGACAAGAAGAAGGGCTCCGGCACGATGGCTGTCCTGCAGCGCATCGGCCGCAGCCTGATGCTGCCGGTGGCGGTTCTGCCCGCCGCCGCGCTGCTGGTCCGCTTCGGCAACCCCGACATGCTCGGCGACCCGGAGTTCCCGGCCTTCCTGACGAAGATCGCCTCCTTCATGACCGCCGGCGGCAACGCGATCCTCGACAACATGGCGCTGCTGTTCGCGGTGGGCATCGCGATCGGCTTCGCGAAGAAGTCGGACGGTTCGACCGCGCTCGCGGCCGTCGTCGGCTACCTGGTCTTCAAGAACGTGCTGGCCACGTTCACCGACGGCAGTCTGCCGAAGAAGGAAGCCATCGTCGACGGCAAGATCGTCATGGTCGAGCAGGCGGTGGACGCCAAGGTGCTCGGCGGTGTGGTCATGGGCCTCGTCGTCGCCCTGCTCTACCAGCGCTTCTACCGCACCAAGCTGCCCGACTGGGCGGGCTTCTTCGGCGGCCGCCGTCTGGTCCCGATCCTGGCGGCTTTCGCGGGTCTGGTCATCGGTATCGTCTTCGGCTACATCTGGCCGGTCCTCGGCACGGGTCTGCACAACTTCGGTGAGTGGCTGGTCGGCTCCGGCGCGGCCGGCGCGGGCATCTTCGGTGTCGCCAACCGCGCGCTGATCCCGATCGGCATGCACCACCTGCTGAACTCCTTCCCGTGGTTCCAGGCGGGCGAGTTCGAGGGCAAGAGCGGCGACATCGCCCGCTTCCTGGCCGGTGACCCGACCGCGGGCCAGTTCATGACGGGCTTCTTCCCGATCATGATGTTCGCGCTGCCCGCCGCGTGCCTGGCGATCGTCCACTGCGCCCGCCCGGAGCGCCGCAAGGTCGTCGGCGGCATGATGTTCTCCCTCGCGCTCACGTCGTTCGTCACGGGCGTCACCGAGCCGATCGAGTTCACGTTCATGTTCATCGCGCCGGTCCTGTATGCGATCCACGCGCTCCTCACGGGTGTGTCGATGGCGCTGACCTGGGCGCTCGGTATGAAGGACGGCTTCGGCTTCTCGGCCGGCGCGGTCGACTTCTTCCTGAACCTGGGCATCGCGACCAACCCGTGGGGCCTGGCGCTGGTCGGCCTGTGCTTCGCGGCGGTCTACTACGTGATCTTCCGCTTCGCGATCACCAAGTTCAACCTGCCGACGCCGGGCCGCGAGTCCGACGAGGAACTGGCGGAACTGCAGAAGGCCGAGGCGAAGTAGACCCGTCCGCCCCGACCGTACGAAGGCCCCCGGAGCCAGGAGCTCCGGGGGCCTTCGTCATGCTGGGGATGTCAGATCTCGTACGACTTCCTGGGCACCGCCAGCTCCGCCGCCCCGTCGTAGACCGCGCGGGCGTCGGCCAGGTTGACCTGCGGGTCGGTCCACGGGGGGATGTGGGTGAGGAGCAGTCGGCGGGCTCCTGCCCGCGCGGCCGTCTCGCCCGCCTCGCGGCCGTTGAGGTGCAGGTCGGGGATCTTTTCCTTGCCGTGGGTGAAGGCGGCCTCGCACAGGAACAGGTCGACGTCCCGGGCGAGTTCGTCCAGTGCCGTGCTGACGCCCGTGTCGCCGGAGTAGGTCAGGGTCCGTCCGCCGTGCTCGATGCGGATGCCGTAGGCCTCGACGGGGTGGGCCACCCGTTCGGTGTGGACGGTGAAGGGGCCGATCTCGAAGGTGGACGGCTTGACCGTGTGGAAGTCGAAGACCTCGCTCATCGAGGAGGCCGAGGGGGTGTCGGCGTACGCGGTGGTCAGGCGGTGTTCGGTGCCCTCGGGGCCGTAGACCGGGAGGGGGGCGCAGCGGCCACCGTCGTGCCGGTAGTAGCGCGCCACGAAGTAGGCGCACATGTCGATGCAGTGGTCGGCGTGCAGATGGCTGAGGAAGATCGCGTCGAGGTCGTAGAGACCGCAGTGGCGCTGCAGCTCGCCCAGGGCGCCGTTGCCCATGTCGAGGAGCAGCCGGAAGCCGTCGGCCTCGACGAGGTAGCTCGAGCAGGCCGATTCCGCGGACGGGAACGACCCCGAGCAGCCGACGACGGTGAGCTTCATGAAGCAGAAACCTCCGCTGGCGGATGTGGAGAAAACGGGGGTCGTGCGGTCCGTCGAGCGTAAGGCGCAAAACCGTTGGTCGCTCCTCCACCAAGGGCCGTTGTGGGCGAACTCACCTGTGCTGTCACCGGTTCGGCTGGATGTGGGGCGCATGGGGTGTGGGACAGGGCGCGCGACCTGATGCGTGCGCCGGTAACGTCATCGTATGGACACGTCCTGGTGGTTGGCACTCGCGGCGGTGATACTGCTCGCGCTCGTTGCCGCGCTCGTCGACGGCTGGGGGCGGCGGCGTCCCGAGGGCCGTCGCACGCGGCCGCCGGGGCGGGCGGAGCGGTCGCGGGCGGCGCAGCGGCCGCGGGCCGCGGAGATCTGGTGGGCGAACGTGCCCTACGAGGACGGTCCCGGCGCGAAGGACCGGCCGTGTCTGGTGCTGGCGGTGCACGGGCGGCGGGCGACGGTCGCGAAGATCACCAGCAGGTTCCACGACGAGCGGGCCGGGGTGATACCCCTGCCGCCGGGCTCGGTCGGGGACACCCAGGGCCGGGCGAGTTTCCTGGAGACGGACGAGCTGCGGGAGGTCGCGGTGTGGGACTTCCGGCGGCGGGTGGGGGTGGTGGACCCGGTCCTGTGGGACCAGGTCCGTCACCTCGCGACGTAGCTCCGCTGGAGGGCCGGTTCGCCGTCTGCGGGCCGGTGGGGGCTGGTCTCGCCCACGCGGCGGTTAGCCGCATATCGACTACAGCCCCGCGCCCCTGGGCCGGCTGCTCATGCCCAGAGTTGACCCTGCAACGTCTCGATCGCTTCCTCCGTCGTCGCCGCCGTGTACACCCCCGTCGACAGATACTTCCAGCCGCCGTCGGCCACGATGAACACGATGTCGGCGCTCTCGCCGGCCTTGATCGCCTTCCTTCCGACGCCGATCGCCGCGTGCAGGGCGGCACCGGTGGAGACGCCCGCGAAGATGCCCTCCTGCTGGAGGAGTTCCCGGGTGCGGGTGACCGCGTCGGCGGAGCCGACCGAGAAGCGGGTGGTGAGGACGGAGGCGTCGTACAGCTCGGGTACGAAGCCCTCGTCGAGGTTGCGCAGGCCGTACACCAGGTCGTCGTAGCGGGGCTCCGCGGCGACGATCTTCACGTCCGGCTTGTGCTCACGCAGATAGCGGCCGACGCCCATCAGCGTGCCCGTCGTCCCCAGTCCGGCCACGAAGTGGGTGATGGAGGGGAGGTCGGCGAGGATCTCGGGGCCGGTGGTGGCGTAGTGGGCGCCGGCGTTGTCCGGGTTGCCGTACTGGTAGAGCATCACCCAGTCGGGGTGCTCGGCGGCCAGCTCCTTGGCGACGCGTACGGCGGTGTTGGAGCCGCCCGCGGCCGGGGAGGAGATGATCTCGGCGCCCCACATGCCGAGCAGGTCCCGGCGTTCCGTGGAGGTGTTCTCGGGCATCACGCACACCATGCGGTAGCCCTTGAGCTTGGCCGCCATGGCCAGTGAGATGCCGGTGTTGCCGGAGGTGGGCTCGAGGATGGTGCAGCCCGGGGTCAGCCGGCCGTCCTTCTCCGCCTGCTCGATCATGTGCAGGGCGGGACGGTCCTTGACCGAGCCGGTCGGGTTGCGGTCCTCCAGCTTGGCCCAGATCCGGACGTCGGCGGACGGCGAGAGCCGCGGCAGGCGCACCAACGGGGTGTTGCCCACCGCAGCCAGCGGGGAGTCGTAACGCATCGGTGGTCAGAGACCTCAGGCCATGCCGCCGGCCACGGCCGGCAGGATCGTGACGCTGTCGCCGTCGGACAGCTTGGTGTTGATGCCGTCGAGGAAGCGGACGTCCTCGTCGTTCAGGTAGACGTTGACGAAGCGGCGCAGCTGGTCGCCGTCCACGATGCGGGCCTGGATTCCCGTGTGCCGGGCGTCGAGGTCGGCGAACAGCTCGGCGAGGTGCACTGCCTTCGACCGGGGTCGGCGTCGGTCGACGAAGCTCGGCGAGATGGTGGGGATGCGGACCTCGATGGCCATGGCTCAGGGCTCCTGTCGGGAGTGGTCAGGTCGGTGGGCGCGCGGCAGCGCAGCTACAGCAGGTCGTGCGTGATGAGGCGCCGCGGCTCACGGCCGTACGGCGGGCAGGGCAGCGTCAACAGATGGCGCTGGCGAGCCTGCACAGGTCGACGTGCAGCCGCGCCACGAGCAGTGCGCCCGGCGTCTTCTCGCTCACGTCGTGGAAAACCATGGGCTCATCGTATCGATTCCCGGTCCGGGTCCTGGAATGTGATCTCGGATAGTGGATGAATTCTGACCGAATCCCGGGATCAGTAGGCCTCCACGACCTTGACCTCCTCCTCCGTCACCTCGCCGTCGATGATCCGGAACGACCGGAACTG
The DNA here is from genome assembly GCF_004187715.1 of Streptomyces sp. F001. Lineage (GTDB taxonomy): Bacteria > Actinomycetota > Actinomycetes > Streptomycetales > Streptomycetaceae > Streptomyces > Streptomyces flavusporus. The sequence goes on from NZ_QZWF01000005.1 coordinate 106,009, forward strand.
GAACTCGCCGGCCCCGTCGGTGTCCGCGGTGGAGACCAGGACGTAGTGCGCGCCGGGCTCGTTGGCGTAGGAGATGTCGGTGCGGGAGGGGTAGGCCTCGGTGGCCGTGTGGGAGTGGTAGATGATCACCGGCTCCTCGTCGCGGTCGTCCATCTCGCGGTAGAGCTTGAGGAGGTCGCCGGAGTCGAACTCGTAGAACGTGGGTGAGCGGGCGGCGTTCAGCATCGGGATGAAGCGCTCCGGGCGGCCCGAGCCCACCGGGCCCGCGACCACGCCGCACGCCTCGTCGGGGTGGTCCTCGCGCGCGTGGGCGACGATCTGGTCGAAGAGGGCCTGGGTGAGGGTCAGCATGCTGGCCAGGATAAGCAGAAGGGCCGCCCCGTACCGAGGGGTGGTACGGGGCGGCCCACATGCCGGACGTCCTGAGCGGCAGCGGCAGGGAGTGCCACGAGTACTCCCTGCCGCCAGGGCCGTCCGGTGGTCGTCAGCCGACCTTCTCGAACTCCGGCGTGCGGCGCTCGGCGATCTCCGGGTTGCGGGCCTTGAGGACGGCCCAGCCGACGGCCAGGGCGGCGGCCCAGCCGGCCATCACGTAGAGGCAGACGCGGGCGTCGGCGTCGTAGGCGATGATGCCGGTCACGAAGAGCAGGAACGCGATGGCGATGTAGGAGCACACCGCGCCGCCCGGCGCAGGGAAGGACGAGGCGGGCAGCCGGCCCGCGACCACCGCGCGGCGGTACAGGACGTGGCTGACCAGGATCATCAGCCAGGTCCAGATGCCGGCGGCGGTGGCGATGGAGGTGACGTAGCCGAAGGCCTTCTCCGGGACGACGTAGTTCAGGATCACGCCGATGCCCATGAAGCACACGGAGACGAGGATGCCCAGGGCGGGCGTCTTGGTCGACGACAGCTTGGTGAAGGCCCGGGGGGCCTCGCCGCTCTCGGCCAGGTTCCGCAGCATGCGGCCCGTCGAGTACATGCCGGAGTTGCAGGACGACAGCGCCGCGGTGAGCACGACGAAGTTGACGATGGCCGCGCCCGCCGGGATGCCGATCTGCGCGAAGGCCTCGACGAACGGGCTGACGCCTGGCGCGAACTCCGTCCACTTCACGACGCAGAGGATGACGGTGAGGGCACCGACGTAGAACAGGGCGATGCGCCACGGCAGGGTGTTGATCGCCTTGGGGAGGGTCTTCTCCGGGTTCTCGGACTCGCCGGCCGTGACACCGACCAGCTCGACGGCGAGGTAGGCGAACATGACGCCCTGGAGGGTCATCAGGGACGAACCGATGCCCTTGGGGAAGAAGCCGTCGAAGGCCCAGAGGTTGGAGACGGCCGCCGTGTCACCGGCGCTGCTGAAGCCGAAGGTCAGCACGCCGAGGCCGATCACGATCATGCCGATCAGGGCGGTGACCTTGACCATCGAGAACCAGAACTCCAGCTCGCCGAAGAGCTTCACGGAGATCAGGTTGACCCCGAACAGGATCACCAGGAAGACCAGTGCCGTCACCCATTGCGGAATGGACGGGAACCAGTAGTTGACGTAGATCGCGGCGGCGGTGAGTTCCGCCATGCCGGTGACCACCCACATCAGCCAGTACGTCCAGCCGGTGAAGTAGCCGAAGAACGGGCCGAGGAACTCGCGGGAGTACTCCGCGAAGGAGCCCGAGACAGGGCGGTAGAGCAGGAGCTCACCGAGCGCCCGCATGATGAAGAAGATGATCACGCCCGCGAGGGCGTACATGAGGATCAGGCTGGGCCCGGCCTTGGCGATGTTCGCCCCGGCACCCAGGAACAGGCCGACGCCGATGGCGCCGCCGATCGCGATCATCTGGACCTGACGGCTGCCGAGTCCCCGCTCGTACCCCTCTTCAGGGGCTTCGGTGACCTTCGCAGAGGTCATGTGTAGTGCGCCTTTCTCCATGCCGACCCCGGCCTCTCGTCGGCCTCGGATCGGGTTTCGATCCCCCCGGATTGATGGAGCTGAGCGGCCTCCCCGGGCCGCTCGTGCCTGGCCGGCGGTCGCCGGCTGGTGGCGCACCCGGCGGACATAAGGGTGGTGTTCGCCGGGCGGTCGTGAAGATTTATCACGGCCGCAACTCTGATCACCCGGCGACCCTGTGGCGCATCACACAGGAAGAAGCGGACAGACCGCACCTTAAACACGCATATAACGCAGGCGAGGTAACGGGATCGTTATTCGGATTTGAGTGTCCGCTGAGCGAACACAAGATCCGCATATTTACGACATCAGTGTGCCGACCAACGTTTCCTGGAGCCCGCCCAGCCACAGATACGCCATCACCATCGGCTTACGCGGGTCCTCGTCCGGCAGCCGGTAGAGAAGGTCGCTGTCGTCCTCGTCGGTGATCTCCAGCCGGGAACCGATGGCCAGGCGCAGGTCGTTGAGGGCGCCGAGCCACTGCTGGGACTGCTCCACCGTCAGCTCCAGGACCGCCCCGCCGTCCCCCGCGGACGTCAGCGTGTCCAGTGAGCGGATCACCGCGAGGGCGTTCTCACGCTTACCGGCGCGCAGGTCGTTCTCGGTGTAGCGGCGGAACTCGGCGGAGTACGCCTTCTCCTCCTCGGCCGCCTCGGGCCCCGGCGTCCCCTCGGGGTCGCGGTAGGCGTCCGGGAACAGGCGCTGGAGCACCGGATCGGAGGGCGGTTCGCTGGGTCCCTCGGCGAACAGCTCGGCGAGCGGGTCGGCGGAGGCGTCCTCGCCGGGGCCGGGGCCGATGAGTTCCAGGAGCTGGACGGCCAGCGACCGGATGATGGAGATCTCGACGTCGTCGAGGGCGACGGCCGCGCCGCCGCCGGGGAGCGGTTCGAAGGTTCCTGGCATGGCGGCGATCGCTACTTCCGGTCCTGCTGGAGGGTGGCCCACAGACCGTAGCCGTGCATGGCCTGCACGTCGCGTTCCATCTCCTCGCGGCTGCCGCTGGAGACGACCGCCCGGCCCTTGTGGTGGACGTCGAGCATGAGCTTGGTGGCCTTGTCCTTGGAGTAGCCGAAGTACGACTGGAAGACGTACGTCACATAGCTCATGAGGTTGACCGGGTCGTTGTGGACGATCGTGACCCAGGGGACGTCGGGCTCTGGTACGGCAGAGACCTCCTCCGCCGACTCGGTGCGTTCGATCTCGATGGGAGCGGCTGACGTCACATGTCCCATGCTGCCATGCGCCCGCTAAATCGTCACACTGACGAAATGGGGGTACCATCGGTTGCCATGAGCACAGCGGACATTGGGCTGCCAGAAAAGGAAGAGCGCGAAGCGCATCCGCAGAAGGGTGGTGGTGGGCGACGGGTGGGAGTTCCGTCTACGGCGCTCTTCACGGACCAGTACGAGCTGACGATGCTCCAGGCCGCTCTGAAGGCGGGCACGGCCGGGCGGCGCAGTGTCTTCGAGGTCTTCACCCGGCGGCTGCCGGAGGGGCGCCGCTACGGCGTGGTGGCGGGCACCGGCCGTGTCCTGGACGCCGTCGAGAACTTCCGCTTCGACGCTGGCGTCCTCGGCTTCCTGCGCGCACACGGGATCGTCGGCGAGGAGACCCTGGACTGGCTCGCGGACTACCGGTTCAGCGGCGACATCTGGGGCTATCCCGAGGGCGAGGTGTACTTCCCGGGCTCGCCGGTCATGCGGGTCGAGGGGTCGTTCGCCGAGTGTGTGCTGCTGGAGACGGTGATCCTCTCCATCCTCAACCACGACTCCGCGATCGCCGCGGCCGCCTCGCGCATGGCGTCGGCGGCCGGGGAGCGCCCGCTGATCGAGATGGGCGCCCGCCGCACCCACGAGCTGGCCGCCGTCGCCGCGGCGCGCGCCGCGTACGTCGGCGGTTTCGCCTCCACCTCCGACCTGGCGGCCGGCTTCCGCTACGGCATCCCCACGGTCGGCACGTCCGCGCACGCGTTCACCCTGCTGCACGACCGCGAGCGGGACGCCTTCCAGGCCCAGGTCAACACCATGGGCCGCGGGACCACCCTGCTGGTGGACACCTACGACGTCGCCGAGGCGGTCCGTACGGCCGTGGAGGTCGCCGGTCCCGAGCTGGGCGCCGTCCGGATCGACTCCGGTGACCTGCTGCTGGTCGCGCACCGGGTGCGGCAGCAGCTGGACGAGCTGGGGGCCACGAACACGAAGATCATCGTGACCTCGGATCTCGACGAGTACGCCATCGCCTCGCTCGCCGCGGCGCCCGTGGACGCGTACGGCGTCGGTACGCGGCTGGTCACCGGCTCCGGGCACCCGACCTGCTCCATGGTGTACAAGCTGGTCGCCCGCGCCGGGTCCGCCGACCCGAAGGCGCCACTGGTGCCGGTGGCGAAGAAGGCCACCGGCGGCAAGACGTCCATCGGCGGCCGCAAGTGGGCCGCGCGCCGGCTGGACGAGCAGGGCATCGCGGAGGCGGAGGTGGTCGGTACCGGGCCGGTACCGGACGGGCTCGTCGACCGGCAGCTCCTGGTCGAGCTGGTCAAGGGCGGCGAGGTGGTCGCCCGCGAGCCGCTCGACACCCCGCGCGAGCGGCACATCGCCGCCCTCGCCGCTCTGCCGCTCTCGGCTACGCAGCTGTCCCAGGGGGAACCCGTCATTCCGACGGAGTACGTCAACGAGGGTTCCGCGGGTTAGGGGTGCGCGCCGGTGGTGCCCCCTCCCGCACCGTCCCCGAAGTCTCTAGGCTCGGAGGTTCAGGTTCGTCACCGGCCGGGCCCGCACCTCTCGGCACCGTGACCGAAGAGACCCCATAGCCGCCCCATAGCCGAAGGACACCGACCATGCGCCGCGCCTTGATCGTCGTAGACGTGCAGAACGATTTCTGCGAAGGGGGCAGCCTCCCGGTGGCCGGAGGTGCCGATGTGGCCGCCGCGATCACCGAGCTGATCGGGCAGGCCCCCGCCGGGTACCGCCATGTCGTGGCGACCCGCGACCACCACATCGCCCCCGGCGGCCACTTCGCGGACAACCCCGACTTCGCCCACTCCTGGCCCGCGCACTGCGTCGCGGGCACGGAGGGGGTCGGCTTCCATCCGAACTTCGCCCCGGCCGTCGCGTCCGGCTCGATCGACGCCGTGTTCGACAAGGGGGCGTACTCGGCGGCGTACAGCGGGTTCGAGGGGGTCGACGAGAACGGCGTGTCCCTGGCCGACTGGCTGAAGGCCCGGTCGATCGACGAGGTGGACGTGGTCGGCATCGCCACCGACCACTGCGTACGGGCCACCGCCCTGGACGCCGCGCGGGAGGGTTTCCGTACGCATGTGCTGCTGGACCTCACCGCCGGGGTGGCCCCGGAGAGCACCGAGCGGGCGCTGGAGGAGCTGCGGGAAGCGGGCGTGGAGCTGTCCGGGAAGCCGGTCGTTCAGTAGGGGCGGGCCTTACACCTGTGCCGTCGGCTGTCTGAGCAGGGCCCTGATCGGGCGCCACAGCTCCATGGGACCGACTTCGCTGTCGGGGACCGTGCGCCATATCAGACCGTCGGGGTGGTGCAGGACCGCGGTGATCTCGTCCGGGGTCGGCGGGGCCGCGTTGCCGCGCAGGTAGATCGCGCGCAGGCCGAGGTTGCGCAGCCGGGTCAGGGCACGGGCCCGGTTCCGGGCGTGCACCAGGACACGCACTCCGGCCGGGCCGTCGGCGGCGGGGCTGGGCAGGTTCAGCGCCACGACCACCGTGCCGTTCGGCAGCTTGCAGAAACCTCCTGCGGCCATGCAGTCACATCCCCGTTCGCTCAGGTGTCAATAAGAGAGCCATCAGGACGCACCTAAACACGATCGGCGGCAACCCGCCAGGGGTTACCGCCGATACGTTTCTGACCTGCGGAAATGCTGCTTACTTCACCGCGGGGCCGACTTGGAGCAAGATCGTCGAGCCGTTCTTGGCCTCCTTGACGATCCTGATCTTGGTGTTGGTGTCAGTGATCTTGACGCCGCCGGCCTTGTTGCTCTCGTCGTAGTAGGTGCTGGTGTGGTCGTTGAAGACCGGCACGCCCTTCGACGACGGGATCCGCGTCGCGACGTCCGCCTTGTGCAGCGTGATGCCGTCCGTGCGGTACAGGCTGAACGGCGCGTCGTAGGTCTGGATGCGGTTGCGCATCAGCGTGCCGTCGGACCACTTCAGCGCGGTCGGGTGGGAGTCGACGGGCAGGAGCAGGCCCACGCCCGGGTGCTGGCTGGTGTTGTTGTCGGCCTGGGAGGTGTCCCACTTCCAGATCAACAGGCCGTTCTGGTACGGGAAGTGCTCGACCCAGGACGGACGGGTGGTGGCGAAGCCGAAGTTGTACGGGCCGACCTTCAGGGTCTTGTCGTACGACACGTACTGGCGGTTCTCGGCGATGTAGTACTGCGCGTACTCCTTGGTGAACGACGCGCCGATCCGGGAGAAGCCGGTCGCCGTCCAAGCCACGTCCGCGCTCTCCGCGTTGTCCGTGAACAGCGCGGTGCCGTCGGCGGTCACGGAGATCTGGTCGGCCGCGAAGCCCTTCTCCGCGACACCGCCGTCGGTGGCGTAGCGGAAGCGCAGCTCGATCTTCTTGCCCGCGTAGGCGTCGAGGGAGTACGACAGCTTCTTGTACTGCTCGGAGAAGCCGGTCAACGCCGGCTTGTCGCTGCCGTCGCGCGGGATGGCCTGGCCGTCCGCCGTGCCGTCGACCGCCGTCCAGTTGGCGCCGCCGTCGGTGGACACCTCGGCGTAGAGGTAGTCGTAGTCGGCCTCGATCGCCCACCAGCCGTCCAGCGTCAGGGTCGCCGAGGACTTGCCGGTGAGATCCACGGAGCGGCTGAGCGTGTTCTTCAGGTTGTTTCCGCTGCCGCTCCACCACTGAGTCGCACCCTGTGCAGGAGGAACGAGCTCGGTGGTGACCGCCTTCTTGGGCAGCTCGACCACCAGGGCCTGCTTGTTCTTGGTGTTGTACTCGGCGACGCCCAGCTTGTGCGTCGACTTCGTGGCCGCCTTGGCGACGTCGTAGTCGAGCCAGCCCAGCTGGAGCTTGTCCCAGGCGGTCATGTCGCCGGGCAGGTCGCCGATGGTGTCCTTGCCGGTGCCGAGCCAGGAACCGGACGACATCAGCGTCCAGAAGCCGGTGGAGTTCTCGCCGCCGTTGGTGTCGTAGTGGTCCGGCAGACCGAGGTCGTGGCCGTACTCGTGGGCGAAGACGCCGAGTCCGCCGTTCTCCGGCTGGATGGTGTAGTCGCCGACCCAGATACCGCTGTCGCCGATCTGTGTGCCGCCGAGCCGGTTGCCGTCGGGGCCGGTGGAGCCGGCGTCGGTGCCGAACGCGTACCAGCGGTGGGCCCAGATCGCGTCCTCGCCCTGCGCGCCGCCGCCCGCGGACTCGTCCTCGCCGGCGTGCACGATCTGGAAGTGGTCGATGTAGCCGTCGCGTTCGTTGAAGTCGCCGTCGCCGTCGAAGTCGTAGCGGTCCCACTGGTCGTACTCGGCGAGCTTGGCCTTGATCTCCGCGTCGGTCTTGCCGGCTGCCTTCTGCTGGTCGGCCCACGCGTTGACGCCGTCCTGCACCGCGTACCAGGCGCAGTTGTCGGGGTCGCACTTGTTGGAGCCGTAACGGGCCTCGTTGTAGGGGACCTTGACCCAGTCGGTGACCTCGCCCTCGATGGAGTAGCGGCCCGAGGACTGCTTCTCGTAGTAGGTCTTCATCGAGGCGGTGCCGTCGCCGAAGTAGAGGTCCTGGAAGTGCTCGCGGTTGTAGTCCGCCTGCCAGGCCGTGCTGTTGTCCTGCTTGCGGTCCGGCTCGGCGATCTGGTTGTGCAGCGGGCCGGGGGTGCCGCCGTAGCGGCTGTCGATCTGGTCGCCGAACTCGACCAGAACGGTGAAGATCTTGTCCGTCTTCTCCCGGCCGAGTTCGACGTACTTGCTGTGGCCCTTACGGCTCTCGAGCTCGACGACCTTGGAGCCCTTGCGCTCCTCGACCTCGGCCTCGCCGGATATGACCTGCTTCAGGGCCTCTTCGCGCTGAGCTTCGACGGTTTTGGTGAGCGGGCCGTCGAGGTCGTGCTCGTGCTCGTCGTGCGCCTCGGGTGTCGCCGGGTCCCTCCGCTCTACGGCGGCGGAGTCGGCGGGATCGCCCTGCGCCACCGCGTAGGTGGAGAACATGGCGGTCGCCGCCGCGAATGCGACCGCGGTCGCGGTCGCTCTGAACGTCCAGGGTCTGCTGGTCACTTGAGATCCTCCCCCGCGTCCGGGCGCGCGGAAGGAGAGGGCCCGGTCATGGAGCGCTCCGCGCGCGCGTGATCAACGCGTGTAGTCAAGTGACGACATTTGACTAGAGGTTGAGGAGAAAAGACAGACCTTGACTTGAGCAGGACAACTGCATTATGCGGAGACGACGTTTCGCTCACCGAACAGTGTGCTTCGCTCAACGGGCGCGCAGGACCGTCCACTTGTCGGACTGCATGAATCGGTGCGCCCCTTATGCATCGGCACTGTTGGTCATCTCACGCTTACGGTTCGTTCCACTCGGGCATGCACGCGAATAGATTCTGTCCGCACCCTCCCCCAAGCGAGAGGCACGGGGGGAGACCACCCCCACTTTCTAGGACTCGATTGCCATGCCTCGTCCGACTGCCGTACAGCTCGCCTACGGTTCGTTGACCGTCATCGCCTCGACGCTCGCCATGCTGCTGCTGTCACAGACGAGTTCGGATGCGGGGATCGCGGTCATCGCCGTCGCGGCGCTCGTCCTCGGGCTGCTGGTCGCCCTGACGGTACCCGTGCCGAAGCGCACACCGACCGTCGTACGGCGCTCCGCCCCGGCCTCCCGCGTGGCGGCTCCGGTCCCGGCGGCACCCGAGCCGGTACGGGAGCCGACGTCCGGCGTCACGTCGCGCTGACCACCACCGTCTTGGCCGCCTTGTCGTGCAGGCCCTGTTTGTAGGGCTTGTCGAAGAAGCTCCAGCCGCCGCAGATCACCGTCCAGAGGCAGGCACAGCAGAACGCGAACGGAATCCAGAGCACCGCGGAGCGGATCAGCGCGGTCTGCACCGAGGGCGTGGCGCCGTTGTCGAGGTTGGCCACCCGCATGCCGAGCCACTTCTTGCCCAGTGTCTGCCCCCACTTGCTGATCATGAAGGTGTCGTACGCCATGAAGAGCACGGCGGCGATGGTGGACTGCGCGAGGGAGCTGCCGGTGTCGACCTCGTCGGCGCCCACGCCGTACTCGTCGACGTTGAAACCCCAGGCGAGCAGCCAGACGACGACGCCGACGAGGATCATGTCGATGATGCGGGCGAGCGTGCGCTTGCCGCTGTCGGCGAGCGGGGGCATGCCCGCGAGCGGCTCCTCGGGGCCGCCGCCATAAGGGCCGCCGCCGTACGGGGGTGGCTGGCCACCGCCGTAGGGAGGTGGCTGGTCACCGCCGTACGGCGGGGGTTCCTGGCCGCCCGGGGGCGAGTCGTACGGTGAGCCGGCCCCCTCGCCGGGCGGGGGCTGCTTCTTGAACGGATCGTCCTCCGGCGGCTGTCCGCCGGATCCGGGGGGCGGTTCGGTGCTCATGGCCCGAGTGGACCGCGAACCCTCCCCCCGCGCATCCGGCGAGCGGCCGTCCGGGGGTACAGAATTACCTGGTCACCCGGGTGGAGGTCACCCTGCGACGAACGTGTGTGCGGCCTTGTCGTGCCAGCACTGGTGCCACGGCTTGTCGAACAGGCACCACAGGACACCGATGAGACCGACGCAGAGCAGTCCGGGGACGCTGTAGACCAGCCAGCGGCGCAGGGCCGCGCCGAAGGACGGAGCCTCGTGGGCCTCGATGTCCCGCACCTCCAGGCCGAGCAGTCGCTTGCCCAGCGTGCGGCCCCACTTGGCGGTCGGCAGCGCCTCGTAGAGGACACCGAAGAGGAGCAGGACGGCGAGGATGATGCCCAGGTAGGTGGACGTCGTGCCGTCGAGCAGCCAGACCGTGACCGTCCGGCCGGAGAGCTTGGCCTCGTCGATCTTGCCCTGGATGTGGTCGAGGGCCTGTGCGCCGAGCGGTACGGCGGCGACGGCGGTGACGGCGCCGATGACCACGGTGTCGATCAGGCGGGCGGCCAGCCGCTTGCCGAGCGCCGCGGGCCGCGCCGCCGCTTGCCGCCGCGCCGCCGCCTGGAACGGGTCCTCGACCGGCGGCTTCCACGGTGCGACCGGCTGCTCGTCGGCCCCCGAGGTGCCGGCGAGATGGTGGACCTGCTGTGCCCAGGAGGACTGGCCGCCACCGGGGCCGCTGGTCACCGGGGCGGCGGTGCCTGGAGCGGCGGCCTGATGGGGCACACCGGGGGCGCGGACGAGGGGGTGGTGGACTGCGGGGTGGCCGGCGCCTCCTGCACACCGGCCTGCGCGGCCGACGCCACCTGCGCCTGCCCGGCCTGCACCGCGGCAGCGCGCGCCGCGGCCGCCTTTCCGGCACCGAAACCGGGGGCGCCCGATCCGGCGGAGGGCGCCGGGGTGGGGGCGCCGGGGCCGGAGGGGCCGGGGATTGATGCGCCGGGGCGGATGCGCCCGGGGCGGCGCCCGCCGGGGTGGAACCCGCCGGACCGGACACACCCGGGCCGGAACCCGCCAGGCCGGATACGCCCAGGGGGGAACCCGCCGGGGTGGCGCCCGCCGGGCCGGAACCCGCCAAGCCGGAGGCCCCCGCCGCGCCCGACGCTCGCGGCCCCGGCATGCCCGGGCTCCCGGGCTGCGCCCCCGGTGTCCCGTCCTGCTGACCCGTGCTGCGGGTGACGGCGCGGAAGGTCATCGTGCCCTCGTCCTCGGCGGCACCGTCCGTACCGGCGCCCGGGCCCTGGGAGTTGGCGGTCGGGCGGCGGAAGACGAACGTGTTGCCGCCGGCCGCGTCCGCGTCGGACGCGGCCGGCGGGATCGTCGCCGTGCCGTCCGTGCGAGCGGACTGGCCGTCGGGCGACGTGGGGGCGTCTGCGGGTACGCGCGGGTCGGCGCCCTGCGGTGCGCCCCAGGAGACGCGGCGGTCCTGGTCGCCGCCGAAGCCGGACTGCCGGGAGCGGTCGGCGCCCCATGCGGAGGCCGGCTCGGGCCGGCTGCCGTGCTGGGCGTCGGCGGGGCCGGCCTGGGCCTGCGGTTCGGGATCCTCGTCGAAGAAGTGCGGCCCGGTCTCCTCGACGGCGGGCTGCGCGGGGTGCGCGCCGGGCGGCGGCGCGAGCGGTTCGCCGTCGGCCGGGGCCGGACGGCTGGTGCCCGGCACCCAGGCGGCGCCGTTCCAGTACCGGACATATCCGGGAATGGAAGGGTCCGGGTAATAGCCCTCGCGGGGCCTGTCGTCGCCGGGTGCCGGGGTTGGGGCGCTCATGTCCGTCGTCCCGTATCTGCTCGGGGGTGTTATGGGGGCCTCCACATCTATCAGACCCGCCGGACCAGCACCGCCCGTCCCGCCGGACCCGCCCCTTTCGAGCACGCTTGTGCTACCCCCGCGAAAAAACTTCGGGGAATCCGCGTAATGCTCCCGGCTTCCCCCGCTCTCCACTCGTACGGGCCCGCCCACAGGGCCCGTACGACAGATCCGTGCAGACCTGTGCAGAGAGGAAAGACAGCCATGCACACCGTGGTAGAGCGGGAGTTGGAGATGCGGCTCGTTCTGTCGCCCGAGCGGAGCGTCCCGGTCGCGGCCCGGCTCGGCTACCGCTCCGACGACCCGTACGCCGTCCACATCACCTTCCACATCGACTCCGACCAGCCCGTCAACTGGACGTTCGCCCGTGAACTCCTCGTGGAGGGGGTGTTCCGGCCGTGCGGACGCGGGGACGTGCGGGTATGGCCGTCGAAGGCGAACGGGCGCAGCGTCGTTCTGATAGCGCTGAGTTCACCCGACGGGGACGCCCTGCTTCACGCCCCGGCGGCGCAGGTGTCGGCCTGGCTGGAGCGCACGCTGCGGGTGGTGCCCCCGGGGAGTGAGGGCGCTCAGCTCGGCCTCGACGACGGTCTGGCCGAGCTGCTCGCCTGGTGAGGCGCGCGCTTCAGAACAGTTTGCCCGGGTTGAGGATGCCCAGCGGGTCGAAGACCTGTTTGACCGCGCGCTGCATCTCCACGCCCACGGGGCCGATCTCGCGCGCCAGCCATTCCTTCTTCAGGACGCCCACGCCGTGTTCGCCGGTGATCGTGCCGCCGAGTTCCAGGCCGAGGGCCATGATCTCGTCGAAGGACTCGCGGGCGCGCCGGGACTCGTCGGGGTTCTGTGCGTCGAAGCAGACCGTCGGGTGGGTGTTGCCGTCGCCCGCGTGGGCGACGACGCCGATGGTGAGCTGGTACTTCTCGGCGATGCGCTCGACGCCGTCGAGCATCTCGCCGAGCCTGGACCGGGGCACACACACGTCGTCGATCATCGTGGTGCCCTTGACGGCCTCGAGTGCGGTGAGCGACAACCGCCGTGCCTTGAGGAGCAGTTCGGACTCGGCCGCATCGTCGGCCGGGACGACCTCGGTGGCGCCGGCGGCCTCGCACAGCGCGCCGACGGCGGCGAGGTCTGCGGCCGGGTCGGGGGTGTCGAAGGCGGCGAGGAGGAGGGCCTCGGTGGTCTCCGGCAGGCCCATGTGCGCCATGTCGTTGACGGCCTTGACCGTCGTACGGTCCATCAGTTCGAGGAGGGACGGCACGTGCCCGCCGGCCATGATCCGGCACACGGCGTCGCAGGCGGCGGCTCCGGAGGCGAACTCGGCGGCCAGCACCAGCTGCTGGAGCGGCTGCGGCTTCAGCGCCAGGATCGCCCGTACGACGATGCCGAGGGAGCCCTCGGAGCCCACGAACAGGCGTGTGAGGTCGTAACCGGCGACGCCCTTCGCGGTGCGCCGGCCGGTGGACATCAGCCGTCCGTCGGCCAGGACGACATCGAGTCCGAGGACGTACTCGGCGGTCACCCCGTACTTCACGCAGCACAGGCCGCCCGAGGCGGTGCCGATGTTGCCGCCGATGGTGCACATCTCCCAGCTGGAGGGGTCGGGAGGGTAGTACAGGCCGTGCTCGCCCACCGCGCGGGACAGAGCGGCGTTGATGACGCCGGGTTCGACGACGGCGATGCGGTCGACCGGGTTGATCTCGATGATCCGGTCCATCTTCGTCAGGGACAGCACGATGCAGCCGTCGGAGGCGTTGGCCCCGCCGGACAGCCCGGTGCGGGCGCCCTGCGGGACGACCGGGACGCGCAGCTCGGTGGCGGTGCGCATGACGTGCTGGACCTGTTCGACGGTGCGCGGCAGCACGACCACGGCCGGGCTGCCGGCCGGGCAGAAGCTCGCCATGTCGTTGGCGTAGGAGGCGGTGACGTCGGGGTCGGTCAGGACGGCCTCGGCCGGCAGGCCCGCCAGCAGCCGGTCCGTGAGGTTGCCCTGCACTTCGTCGGAAGGGGCTTGGATACGGCTCATGATCACAGCGTGTCACCCGGGGCCATCGGTGTGAACCCCGTCGACGGCACCCTCGGCGTGCCGGGACCCGGTCGTCGTACTGGCGCACAGTGTGCGGCATGAAGACCGTCATGGAGACCGAGGAGACCCGGAAGAACCAGGAGCGCGACGAGGGTCGGAAGCGGGCGGGACGGCGTGACCCGCGGCGCCGTTCCCGGCTCCTCGCGGGTGTCGTGATCGGCTCGCTCGTGGGGTGCCTCTTCGTCGCCGGGGTGCTGGTGCTGCGGCCCGAGCGGCCCGAGCGGCCGGACCGCCCGCCGCGGCCCGCGCCGCGTCCGGCGGCACCGGCGATGACCGCGGTCACGAACGGGATGCCGGCCGCGCCGGCCGAGCTGGAGGCGCTGATCGGCGACCGCGAGGCCCGGCTGCGGGCGCGGCCCACGGACGCCCGGTCGTGGGCGGTGCTGGGCGCGGCGTACGTCCAGCAGGGGCGGCGGACCGCCGACGCCACGAACTACCCGAAGGCCGAGCAGGCGCTGCGGATGTCCCTGAAGGTGCGGCCGCGCGGCAACGTCGACGCGCTGAACGGCATGGCGGCCCTGGCCGGCGCCCGCCGTGACTTCCGCACCGCGCGGAAGTGGGCGGAAGCGGCACTGAAGGCGGACCCCAAGAGGTGGACGACCTATCCGCTGCTGATCGACGCGTACACCGGCCTCGGTGACTACAAGGCGAGCCGGCGGACCCTCGAACGGCTCCAGGAACTGCACTCCGGCCCGGCGGTCATGGCCCGGGCGGCCGGCGTGTACTGGGACCGCGGCTGGCGCGAGGACGCGGCGGCGACCCTGTCCGACGCGGCGGCGGCCGCCGGGTCTCCGGCCGAGCGGGCGGCGTGGCTGGAGCAGGCCGGGCAGCTCGCCTGGGAACGCGGGGACCTCAAGGCGGCGCTGCGGTACTTCGAGGAGGCGGTGCGGCTCGATCCCGACCAGCGGGCCGCGCAGGCCGGGCAGGGGCGGGTGCTGGCGGCGCTGGGGCGGACGGCCCAGGCGCTGAGCGCCTACCGGGTGGCGCTCGACAAGCAGCCGTCGCCGGGTTACGCCCTGGAGCTGGGCGAGCTGTACGAGTCGCTGGGGCTGCAGGAGGCGGCGGGGGTGCAGTTCGAGCGGCTGCGGTCGCAGGTGCTCAGCGCCGCCGAGGGCGGGGTCGACGAGGAGCTGGTGCTCGGGCGGTTCGAGGCGGACCACGGTGATCCCGAGGCGGCGGTGGAGCGGCTGCGGGCCGAGTGGCGGCGCCAGCCCGGGCTCGCGGTGGCCGACGCGCTGGGGTGGGCGCTGCACCGGGCGGGCGCGCACGAGGAGGCGCTGTGGTTCGCGGAGCGGGCGACGAACAGGGAGCACGGGGGTGAGGTGCGCAGTGCGCTGTACTCGTACCACCGGGGGATGATCGAGAAGGAGCTGGGGCTGGACGGGCCCGCGCGGCGGCATCTGCGGGAGGCGCTGCGGATCAACCCGTACTTCTCGCCGTTGCATGTGCCCGTGGCCGAGGCGGCGCTGGGGGAGTTGGGTGAGCCGACCGAGGACGGCATGTAGGAGCAGCGGCGGAGGCCGCCGCTGTCCTTGTCCCCAGCGCTCGGCTCAGAGGTTGCCGCGCCTTGCCTGCTCCCGCTCGATCGCCTCGAACAGCGCCTTGAAGTTGCCCTTGCCGAAGCCCATCGAGCCGTGGCGTTCGATGATCTCGAAGAAGACGGTCGGGCGGTCCTGGACCGGCTTGGTGAAGATCTGGAGCAGGTAGCCGTCCTCGTCACGGTCCGCGAGGATCTTCAGCTCGCGCAGGGTGTCGACGGGGACGCGGGTCTCGCCGACCCACGCCCCCAGGGTGTCGTAGTACGAGTCGGGCGTTTCCAGGAACTGCACGCCGGCCGCCCGCATCGTCCGTACCGTCTGGACGATGTCGCCCGTGTTGAGCGCGATGTGCTGGACGCCCGCGCCGCCGTAGAACTCCAGGTACTCGTCGATCTGGGACTTCTTCTTGGCGATGGCGGGCTCGTTGATCGGGAACTTGACCTTGAGCGTCCCGTCGGCCACCACCTTGGACATCAGCGCGCTGTACTCGGTCGCGATGTCGTCGCCCACGAACTCCTTCATGTTCGTGAAGCCCATGACCTTGTTGTAGAAGCCGACCCACTCGTTCATCCGGCCGAGTTCGACGTTGCCGACGCAGTGGTCGATGGCCTGGAAGGTGCGCTGGGCGGGCGGTTCGACGAGGGGCGCGGCGGCGACGAAGCCGGGGAGGTAGGGGCCGTCGTAGCCGGAGCGTTCGACCAGGGTGTGGCGGGTCCGGCCGTACGTGGCGATCGCGGCGAGGACCACCGTGCCGTGCTCGTCCTTCAGCTCGTACGGCTCGGCGACCGACCGGGCCCCGTGCTCGACGGCGTAGGCGTACGCGGCGCGTGCGTCGGGCACCTCGATGGCGAGGTCGATGACGCCGTCGCCGTGCTCGGCCACGTGCTCGGCGAGGAAGTGGCCCCAGGTGGTGGCGGGCTTGATCACCGACGTGAACACGAAACGGGCGGAGCCGTTCTCCAGGACGTACGCAGCGGTCTCGCGGCTGCCGTTCTCCGGTCCGGAGTAGGCGACCAGGCGCATGCCGAAGGCGGTGGAGTAGTAGTGCGCCGCCTGCTTGGCGTTGCCCACGGCGAACACGACCGCGTCCATTCCCTTGACCGGGAAGGGGTCGGCCTGCCGTGCGGTGTCGGGAGTGTGGTGTGTGGTCTGCGTCATAGCCGCAGCGTCTCTCCGGTCCCGCAAGGTGCGCAATAGTTTGCGTCCTTGCTGGGCAATGTGACCAGTGAGATGCCCGTATCGGCGGGCGTTGTGTACAGGATGACCAGCTGGGAGGCCCGCTGTGGCAATCGATCACCTGGACGGCCGCATCATCGTGCTGCTGGCCCGTGAGCCGCGGATCGGCGTGCTGGAGATGTCGCGGCGACTCGGCGTCGCGCGCGGCACGGTGCAGGCGCGGCTGGACCGGCTTCAGTCGAACGGCGTCATCCGCGGATTCGGCCCGCAGGTGGACCCGGCGGCCCTCGGCTACCCCGTCACCGCCTTCGCCACCCTGCAGATCCGGCAGGGCCAAGGGCCCGACGTACGGGCCCATTTGGCGACCGTACCGGAGGTACTGGAGCTGCACACCACCACCGGCAGCGGCGACATGCTGTGCCGGCTGGTGGCCCGCTCCAACGCCGACCTTCAACGTGTGATCGACCGGGTCGTCGGTTTTGATGGCATCGTCCGGGCCGCCACGGCGATCGTGATGGAGAACCCCGTTCCGCTGCGGATCATCCCGCTGGTGGAGCAGGCGGCGCTTCGGGAGTGAGCCACCGCGACCGGTGGGCGTGAGCAAGGCTGTGGGGTGATCGCGGGTGAACTTCTGGGAGTACCTCGGCAGCCGCCACCAGCAGCTGCTCACCGACGCCTACCAACACGCCAGCGCCGTCTTCCAGTGCATGGTCGTGGCGACTGTGCTGGGCGTGCTGATCGGCGTCGTCACCTACCGCTCGGAGCGGGCGGGCAACCTCGCCACCCTGACCACCTCTGCCATCCTGACCGTTCCGTCGCTGGCGATGATCGGTCTGCTGATCCCGGTCGTGGGGCTCGGCGTACCGCCGACGGTGATCGCACTGACGTTGTACGGGCTGCTGCCGATCGTGCGGAACGCGATCGTGGGGCTGCGCGGCGTGGACCCCACTCTGGTGGACGCGGCCACGGGCATCGGGATGTCCCGGCCGATGCGCCTGGTGCGGATCGAACTGCCGCTCGCCTGGCCGCCGATCCTGACCGGCATCCGGGTCTCGACGCAGATGCTGATGGGCATCGCGGCCATCGCGGCGTACGCCTCCGGCCCCGGCCTCGGCAATCTGATCTTCCGCGGCCTCGCGTCCCTGGGCAGCAAGAACGCGCTCAACCAGGTGCTCTCCGGCACGCTCGCGATCATCATCCTGGCCCTGCTGTTCGACGCCGTCTACGTCCTCATCGGACGGCTGACCATCCCCAGGGGGATCCGTGCCTGAGACGTCCACCAGGGGGGCCGCGATCGAGCTGGAGAACCTCAGCAAGCGCTACCCGGGCAACCCGGGCCCGGCTGTGGACAACGTCACCATGCACATCAACGCGGGCGAGACCGTCATCTTCGTCGGTCCGTCCGGATGCGGAAAATCAACCACGCTCAAGATGATCAACAGGTTGATCGAGCCGAGCAGCGGTCGTATCCGGATCAACGAGGAAGACGTGACCCGCATGGATCCGGTCAAGCTGCGCCGCCATGTGGGGTACGCGATCCAGGCGTCCGGCCTGTTCCCGCACATGACGGTGGCGCAGAACATCGCGCTCGTCCCGAAGATGATCGGCTGGTCCAAGACGCGGATCCGGGAGCGGGTCGAGGAGATGCTCGACCTGGTCGGGCTCGACCCGCGCGAGTTCCACGGCCGCTATCCCCGCCAGCTGTCCGGAGGCCAGCAACAGCGGGTGGGCGTGGCCCGGGCGCTGGCCGCCGATCCGCCGGTGCTGCTGATGGACGAGCCGTTCGGCGCGGTGGACCCGATCACCCGGGACCACCTCCAGGACGAGCTGATCCGGCTGCAGCGCGAGCTGCACAAGACGATCGTGTTCGTCACGCACGACTTCGACGAGGCGATCAAGCTCGGCGACCGGATCGCGGTGCTGCGGGAGCGCTCGCACATCGCGCAGTTCGACACCCCGGAGGCGATCCTCACCAACCCGGCGGACGACTTCGTCTCCGGCTTCGTCGGCGCCGGGGCGGCGCTGAAACGGCTGAACCTGACCCGCGTACGGGATGTGGAGATCACCGACTACCCGACGGTGACCGTCGACGACCCGCTCCAGTCCATCTTCAGCCTGCTCCGCTCCAGCGGCACCAACGAGATCCTCCTGCTGGACAAGCGGGGCCGCCCGTACAAGTGGCTCAGACGTGGCGACCTGATGCGGGCCAAGGGCTCGCTGGCGCGCGCGGGCACGCTCGTGTACGACACGGTGACCCGGGACGCCACGCTGCGGGACGCGCTGGAGGCGGTGCTCACGGACAGCGCCGGGCGGGTGGCGGTGACCGGGCGGCGCGGCGAGTACACCGGCGTCGTCGACATGGAGACGCTCATCAACTCCGTGCACGAGTTGCTGGAGGCCGACCGGCTGGAGGCCATGGCGCACCAGCACGACCTGGAGGAGGCGAGGGCCGCCCAGACGCATGCCGAGCAGGAGGGCAACGCAGGGGAGGCGAAGGCGTGACCACCTCTTCGGACCAGAACCGGCCGGCGGGCGAGCACGACGTCGAGGGCCACCCCTACCTGGAGGAGGGCGAGCTCCCGGACGACCAGGAGCCGCCGCCCCCGCCGAGTCCGACGGCCCCCCGGATCAGCTGGCAGAAGCTGACCGTGCTGCCCGCGTTCCTGGTGGCGCTGCTGCTCGCGACCTGGCTGTGGTTCGCGCAGGCCGACCTGGACACGATCTCCGAGAACGCGCTGTCCGGCGGCCGGGTGTCCAAGGCGCTGTGGCAGCACATCGAACTGACCGTGATCTCCACCTTCTTCGTGCTGATCATCGCCATCCCGCTGGGCATCCTGCTCACCCGCAAGGCCTTCCGCAGGGCAACCCCGGCGGCCATGGCGATCGCCAACATGGGCCAGGCGACCCCGGCGATCGGCCTGCTCGCCCTGCTGGTGATCTGGCTGGGCATCGGCCGCAGGGCGGCCCTGATCGGCATCATCGTCTACGCCGTGCTGCCGGTGCTGTCGAACACCATCACCGGCCTGAAGGCCAACGACCCGACCCTGCTGGAGGCCGCGCGGGGCATCGGCATGTCCCCGACGGGGGTGCTGAGGCAGGTCGAACTCCCCCTGGCGGTCCCACTGATCCTGGCCGGCGTTCGTACGGCGCTGGTCCTGAACGTCGGTACGGCGACCCTGGCGGCCTTCGGCGGAGGCGGCGGACTGGGCGTGCTGATCACCACCGGCATCACCAGCCAGCGGATGCCGGTGCTGGTGCTGGGCTCGATCCTCACCGTCTCGCTGGCCCTGCTGGTGGACTGGATGGCCTCGCTGGCGGAACTGCTGCTGCGGCCGCGGGGGTTGGAGGTGGGGCGATGAGGCGCGGGTGTCTGCTGCTGGCCGGGCTGCTGGTCGCCGCCTCCGGCTGCGGCCTGACCAGCGGTTCGCCGATGGTGGACGACGTGCAGCCCGGCTCGATCGGACAGGGCGAGCCGCTGAAGGGCGCCGATCTGACCGTGACGTCGAAGGAGTTCACCGAGCAGCTCATCCTCGGCGCGATCATGGGCATCGCCTTCGAGGCGGCCGGTGCGAACGTCCTGGACCGCACCGGCATCCAGGGCTCCGTGGGCTCCCGCGAGGCGGTCAAGAGCGGTGACGCGGACGGCGTCTACGAGTACACCGGCACCGCCTGGATCACGTACATGGGCAACAGCGAGCCCATCACCGACCCCCGGCAGCAGTGGCAGGCGGTGCACGACGCGGACCTGAGGAACGGCCTGACCTGGCTGCCGCCGGCGTCCCTCAACAACACCTACGCCCTGGCGATGAACCAGGCCAACTTCAAGAAGTACGGCACGCGGACCCTCTCCGACGTGGCCGCCCTGTCCACGTCGAACCCCTCGGCCGTGACGCTGTGCGTGGAGGGCGAGTTCGCCAACCGGGCGGACGGGCTGCCGGGGATGCAGAAGGCGTACGGCATGAACATCCCGCCGGCCCGCATCACCCAGATGGACACCGGGATCATCTACACCCAGGCGGCGAAGGGGAGTTGCACCTTCGGGGAGGTGTTCACCACCGACGGGCGCATCAAGTCCATGAACCTGGTGGTGATGGAGGACGACCGGAAGTTCTTCCCCAACTACAACGCGGCACCCGTGATCAACACCAAGACACTGAAGGAGTGGCCGGCGATCACCGGCATCCTCGACCCGATCACGAAGAAGCTGAACAACTCCGTGGCACAGACGCTCAACGCGAAGGTGGACGTCGACGGGGAGGATCCGCATCAGGTGGCGCTGGACTGGCTGGTGGAGGAGGGGTTCGTCAAGGAGGGGTGAGCCGTGCTCGGCCTAGCAGCTCGGTACCGAGCCGGTTCCCTTCTCCAAATTCACCAGGGAGTCCACCGCCCCCTTCAGCGTGGTCACCGGAATCAGCCGCAGCCCCTTCGGCAGTTCCGACTTGGCGTCGGAGCATTCGGCCCGCGGCACCAGGAACACCGTCGCCCCGTCCCGCCGAGCGGCCTGCGTCTTCAGGGCCACACCGCCCACCGCGCCGACCGTGCCGTCGGCGTCGATCGTCCCCGTACCGGCGATGGTGCGGCCGCCCGTGAGGTCGCCGCCGCTGCCGTCGCCGTCGAGCTTGTCGACGATGCCCAGGGAGAACAGCAGGCCGGCGCTGGGGCCGCCGACGTCGGCGAGTTCGAGGTCGACCTTGATGTTCTCGTCGCCCCGGTCCAGGTAGGTCAGCGCGGCCCGGGTCGCCTCGTCCTGGGACTGGCGCATCTGGGCCTCGTTGTGCCGCTCGATCTCCTTGACGCTGTCACCGCTCGGATAGACCGCGTCGCGCGGCATGACGGCCTGGTCGGTACGCCACCAGGCGTCGATCACATCGCCGAGCGAGATGTGCGCGTCCGGGTTGGTCGCCTCGATCGTCGTCATCCGCAGCTGCCCGCTCGTGTCCCGGGTCGGGGCACCGGAGATCGTGATCACCGGCGTGCCCTGGTCATCGCCGAGGACGTTCGCCGTCATCCCGGGCTGCGCCACCGAGAACGGCAGCGGCGCGAACACCGCCGTGGCGATCAGGCCCACGACGGGCAGAGCGCAGACGGCGAGAGCCTGGGAGCGTGTGAGACGAGAGAGCACGAGGTCAATCTAACGCGACGGCGTGTTCGAGCCGCCCCCGGTTCGGATCACGCCGGTCAGCGCAGCGCCTCCGCCACCTCGCGTGCCGCGTCCACGACCCGCGGGCCGACCCGCTCCGGCACCGCGTCCGCCAGCATCACGACCCCGACGCTGCCCTCGACCCCGGTGACCCCGACCAACGGCGCGGCGGCCCCACAGGCCCCTGCCTCCAACTCCCCCTGCGTCAGGGTGTACCCGGGTTCACCGGCCGGCCGCTGCCGGGCAGAGAGGATCGCCTTGCCGGCGGCGCCACGTTCCAGCGAATGCCGGAAGCCCGCCCGGTAGGCCACGTGATAGTCCGTCCAGGTCGGTTCGACGACGGCGACGGCGAGCGCCTCGGCCCCGTCCACCAGCGTCAGATGCGCGGTCGCGCCGATGTCCTCGGCCAGCGACCGCAGCGCCGGCAGCGCAGCCTCCCGTACCAGCGGATGCACCTGGCGTCCGAGCCCCAGCACACCCAGCCCGACCCGGGCACGTCCGCCCAGGTCACGACGTACGAGCGCATGCTGCTCCAGCGTGGCCAGCAGCCGGTACACCACGGTCCGGTTCACGCCCAGTTTGGTGGACAGTTCGGTGACGGTCAGCCCGTGGTCGGTGTCGGCCAGCAGTTTGAGGACGCGCAGTCCCCGGTCGAGCGTCTGAGAGGTCTCCGCGGTCACGACGCCCACTCCTTTGGTGGTGAGGTCGACAGCCCCCTCGCGGCGGATGCGTCGCCGAGTCCCGTCAGCGACGCGCTTCAGAGGCTGCCGATCGGCTGACGGCCCGGCCGGTGGTCCGGACCCAGTCGCTTCACGGCTGCGCTCCGCGGCGGCGCTGCCACGGGGCGTGTGCGTAGCGGGACAGTAGCGAAGGGGGTTCGCTGAGCGGAAGGCTCCGTCCAGAATCCGGGCAGTGGCCGGTACGGACTGTTTTGATTTGCGGCGATATGTACGCCCCCAAGGGGCGCGGGGCTGTAGTCGATATGCGGCTACCGCCGCGTGGGCGCGACCAGCCCTCACCGGGCCGCAGCCGAAGCGCGCCAGGTGCCCCCCGAAAAGACCAGCTCAGGCACAGCGCCCAGCGTCACCGCATCCGGGTGGCCCACTCCTGCACCTTGGCGATCCGCTGCCGCAGTTGCCCGGCCGTGGCCTCCGCGCTCGGCGGGCCGCCGCAGACCCGGCGCAGTTCGGTGTGGATGACGCCGTGCGGCTTGCCGCTCTGGTGGACGTACGCCCCGACCATGGTGTTGAGCTGTCGGCGCAGCTCCATCAGCTCCTTGTGCGAGACCACCGGCCGCCGCTCGGCGGGCAGTTCGAGCAGGTCGGCCTCGGCGTCCGGCTTCTTGCGGCTGTGTGCGATCTGCCGGGCCTGCCGCTTCTGCAGCAGCAGCTGCACCTGCTCGGGCTCCAGCAGTCCGGGGATGCCCAGGTAGTCCTGCTCCTCTTCGCTCCCCGGGTGGGCCTGCATACCGAACTCGGCGCCGTTGTACATGACCCGGTCGAAGACGGCGTCCGACTCGAGGGCCTCGAAGGGGAGCATGTCCTGCTCGCCGGTGTCCTCGTCCTGCTGCTTCTCGGCCTCCTGGAGGAGCTTCTCCTCCTCGGCGTACGGGTCCTCCTCGCCGTCCTTCTTCGGCTTGTCGAGGACGTGGTCGCGCTCGCGCTCCATCTCGTTGGCAAAGGAGAGCAGGTCGGGCACGGTCGGCAGGAACACGGACGCGGTCTCGCCGCGCCTGCGGGACCGTACGAAACGCCCGACGGCCTGCGCGAAGAAGAGCGGCGTCGAGATGGTGGTGGCGTACACCCCGACCGCGAGCCTCGGCACGTCGACGCCCTCGGACACCATCCGCACCGCGACCATCCAGCGGTCGGTGTTGTTGCTGAACTCGTCGATCCGGTCGGAGGCGCCGGCGTCGTCGGACAGGACGAGGGTCGCCTTGTTGCCGGTGATGTCCCGGATGAGCTTGGCGTAGGCGCGCGCCGAGTCCTGGTCGGAGGCGATGACGAGGGCGCCCGCGTCCGGGATGGCCTTCCTGACCTCGGTCAGCCGCTGGTCGGCGGCGCGCAGCACGGCAGGCATCCACTCGCCGCGCGGGTCGAGCGCGGTACGCCAGGCCTGGCTGATCGCGTCCTTGGTCATGGGCTCGCCGAGCCGGGCCTCGATCTCGTCCCCGGCCTTGGTGCGCCAGCGCATGTTGCCGCTGTAGGAGAGGAAGATGACGGGCCGCACGACGTGGTCGGCGAGCGCGTTGCCGTACCCGTAGGTGTAGTCGGCGGCCGACCGCCGGATCCCGTCGTTCCCCTCCTCGTACGTCACGAAGGGGATGGGGTTGGTGTCGGACCGGAAGGGCGTACCGGTGAGCGCGAGCCGGCGGGTCGCGGGCTCGAAGGCCTCGAGACAGGCCTCACCCCAGGACTTGCTGTCACCGGCGTGGTGGATCTCGTCGAGGATGACGAGGGTCTTGCGCTGCTCGACGCGGTTGCGGTGCAGCATGGGGCGGACGCCGACGCCCGCGTAGGTGACCGCAACACCGTGGTACTCCCTGCTGAGCGGGCCCGCGCTGTACTCCGGGTCGAGCTTGATCCCTATCCGCGCCGCGGCCTCCGCCCACTGCTTCTTCAGATGCTCGGTGGGCGCGACCACGGTGACCTGCTGCACGACGTGGTGGTGCAGCAGCCAGGACGCCAGCGTCAGCGCGAAGGTCGTCTTGCCGGCGCCGGGGGTGGCGACCGCGAGGAAGTCACGCGGCTGCTCCTGGATGTACTTCTCCATCGCACCCTGCTGCCAGGCACGCAGCTTGCTGGCGGTACCCCAGGGGGCGCGGCCGGGGAACGCGGGCGAGAGGTGATGGGAGGACGAGGAGGAAGCAGACACAGGGGCGGGCCCGGAGGGCCCTCCGTTGAGGGTGGTGGCGGCGACGGGCGGGAGGTAGTCACGGTCTCCGGGGGGGGGTCGGGCGGCTCGGCTGGGTAGGACAACCGGGCCACCCTACCGGCGGGCGACTCCCGCCAAGCGGCGAACCACCCTGGGTCGTCCGTGGGTGGGATCGACGTCACACCAGCTACTCGGCGAGCTCCCGCAACGCCTCGGAGATGCCCTTGACTTCGTCCAGGCTGCCTGTGGCCACCGCGATCACCAGGCGCTCGGCGGCATCGATGTCCGGCCGCAGCTGCACCTCGTTCAGTGCAAGAAAGACCACGCATGACGTCCACGCCGTGCGCTTGTTCCCGTCGACGAAGGGGTGATTGATCGCCAGCGATTGCAGGAGCGCCGCCGCCTTGTCGAACAGGTCGGTGTAGGCCTCCTGCCCGAACATC
Source organism: Streptomyces sp. F001 (assembly GCF_004187715.1). GTDB lineage: Bacteria > Actinomycetota > Actinomycetes > Streptomycetales > Streptomycetaceae > Streptomyces > Streptomyces flavusporus. Next base: position 130,598 of record NZ_QZWF01000005.1, read on the forward strand.
GAAGCCGAAGGGCGATGCACGGCCGACTCCAGCAGGCCCGCATCACGCACGACGACGTCCTGGTCATCGACTGCGAGCTCTGCGATGGCCAGGACATCCTCGGCCGACAGGTAGATACAGGTCACTTGAGCCGCTCCAGCAGCTCAGCCCACTTGACGGTCTGTTCCTTGGCGGCCTTGCGGACAAGTACTTCGTGCGCCGTCCGGGCCAGGTAGTCGTCCACAGCCCTCAGCAGTATGGCGTGCATACTGACGCCCTCCTCTTCGGCCCGCAGCTTCAGAGCTTCCGTCTGGTCGTCGCGAAGACGCAGGTTCATTGCCATACCAAAACGGTACCACACGCTGGTGTCATAGTGGTACCACTCAGGGCGTTGGCTTCCGCAACCGCGTACTCACCCAAGCCCCCACCAACGCCACCCCCGCCATCGGCAGGAACACGGCAGCGAAGGCGGCCGGATGCGAACCCGTGGCCTCGGTCGCCGCGTGCGTCACTGAGCCGCCCCCGAGGGCCGCGAAGGCCGCGCCGCCCGCCGAGAGGAGGACGACGTTGGAGAGGCCGTCGGAGATCTGGAGGGCGGCGGAGTTGGTGCCGGCCTCCTCGGGAGCGGAGAGGTGGAGGAGCAGAACGCTGGTGGAGGAGATCACCAGGCCCATCCCGAAGCAGCCGAAGCCCCAGGCCACGGCCACGATCCACACCGGCACGGAGTCGATGAGCACGCTCGGCGCGGTGGCGATCGCCGCGGCGACCAGCACCATCCCCAGCGTCACCAGGCGTTCGCGGTACGGCTCGAGGCGCGGACGCGACTGCATCCATGAGCCGAGTGCCCAGGTCGCCCCGCCCGCCGCCAGCGAGAAGCCGGCCAGCGTCGGCGACAGCCCCCGCTGAGTCACCAGCATCAGCGGCACGAAGGACTCCGCGGCGATGAAGGACCCGGCGGCGACACCGCGCAGCAGCACCACGGAGGGCAATCCGCGGGCTGCCCGGTAAGTGCCGCGCGGGAGCAGGCCCAGCACCGCCGGTACGAGCAGCGCAGCACCGGCGACGCCGGGCAGCAGCGAGAGCCAGCGCAGATCCTGGGCGGCGTACTGGAGCAGGCCCGCGCCGAGGGAGATGCCGAGGGCGAGCCGGATCCGGCGGCGGTCGAAGGAACTCTCCCCGGTCTCCTTCGTCACCGGCCCGGCCGCGCGCCTGCGTATCTGGGGCAGCGCAAGGGCCAGCGGGAGCAGGACGAGCAGCGGGATCCCGACGAACACCCAACGCCAGCCCAGGTGTTCGGTCACCGCGCCCGACGCGAGGGGGCCGACCACGGACGGAACGGCCCAGCTCGCCGCGAACGCCGCCATGATCGCCGGCCGCAGCCGCTCCGGATAGGCGCGGCCCACGACGACGTACAGCGCGACGATGACCAGCCCGCCGCCGAGCCCCTGCACCGCCCGCCCGAGAATGAACGGCCACATCGCAGCCGCGGTCCCGGACAGCAGCAGCCCCGTGGCGAACGCCGCGATACCCGTGGTCAGCGCGCCGAGCGGGCCGCGCCGGTCCGACCACTGACCGGCGAGCACCATCCCGAACAGACTGGTCGTGAAGTACCCCGAGAACGCGAACGCGTACAGCGACACACCGTCCAGCTCCCGCGCCGCGACCGGCATCGCCGTGCCGACCGCCGTCGCCTCGAAGGCGATCAGCAGCACGACGGAGACGATCCCGACGCTGAGCGCCCGGTAGGACCGGCTCAGCACACTGTCACTGTCGGGTTCCGACGGGACGGTGCGGGTGTCTGCGACGTCGGTGTCGCGGGGGTCCAGGGCAGCCATGTACGCCAGCGTAAGGGGCACAACCTGATGTGACCCCTGTCGGGAGACGGTGGTGGACTCAGCCCATGGTCGTAGGCCCGCAGGCCCTTCCTGGGCTTTTGTGAACGCCGTATGGCAGTCCCATTGCAGCGCCCCGGCTTTCCTTGAGGCCCGCGTCGGCCGGCCCTACCTTCGAATCACACGGCCGTGTGCCCGAGTGGTTGAGGGGCTCGCCTGCAAAGCGAGTTACGTCGGTTCGATTCCGATCACGGCCTCCACGCCAGCCATGTCACAGCACCCCGCCCGCCTCGTCCTGGAACAGCTCCGTCCAGTAGTGCCAGGGCGAGGAGGGTGTCGTGCCCGTCGGGTCGACGGTTCTCAGGACCTGGATCATCGTCGCCGCCAACTGGTCGTAGGCGTCGGTCGTGAGCGCGTGGTCCGACTCCTCGTCGAGCGCCTTCTCCCGGTGCAGCAGCCAGAGGGTGAAGGCCAGCGTGGAGACGTCCGTGTTGAGGGCGTACAGCCTCGCCTCGGGCTCGCTCCAGTTCAGCACCTCGCCCGTCGCGCCGTCGACGACCAGGCTGTTGTCCTCGATGAGGTATCCGAGGCGTATCAAGTGGTCGGCACGCGCGGGGAGTTGCTCGGTCGGATAGTCGCCGGGGCGCTCGTCCGCGTAGTACTCGGTCAGGGTCGGCAGCGGGACGTCCGTGTCCAGAGAGAAGAGGAAGCCGTCCTCGGGCAGGCCCGTCTCGCGCAGGAAGCGGCGGGTCGGTTCGTGGGTGAGAGTGGTGGGGAAGTCGACGTCCTCGAAACGGGCGACCCGGCCCGGGCCGAACTCCTGGTCCAGCAGGCGGGCCGGCAGGTCGAGGGTGAGGCCGGATTCCGTACCCGGGCCCGCCACCAGGGCGAGGGGGCGGATCAGTGCCGCAATCCGCCAGAAGGGCGGCACTTCACCGTCCGGGCCCGTCTCCTCCTCGAACACCGCCAGCAGTTGCCGGGACGCCTGCGCCACCGCCTTCGGCCCGAAGCGGCCCGCGTAGGCGGCGAACTGTCCGCGCAGCTGGGCCAGTTCCTCCGTGGTCGACGCGAAGCGCACCAGCGTCCGCAGCGACGGAGCGAGCGGGCGGGTGTCCATCAGGTCGGGGCAGTCGTGGAAGAAGTACGTCGTCGAGACCTCGCCCGTCACGCCGTCGAGCAGGACCGACTCGCCCTCCAGGCCCTCGGGAGCCAGGAGTCCGCCTAGGACCAGCTGTTCGCGCAGCTGAGCCGCCAGGCGGTCGGGGTCGCCCGTCGAGTCCGCCACCGTACGCAGGCCGTCGCTGCGCAGCGCCTCGAACGTCAACAGCCCGCTGTCGCCCGGCAGTCCGGGACCCGTCAGCCAGCGGCGCGTCGGCGCATGCGTGACGTACGGATCCAGCTCGGCCTCCGTCAAGGTGATCACCGCCGCAGCGGCATCGATCGTGCTCATGGTTCCCCCGCGCATGGTTGTCCCCAGGGCGACGCCGGTCGTCCGTGCCTCCCGGCACCGGCCGTCCCACTGCCCAGAACACTACGCGGCACCACTGACAATCGCTCCGACCTGCGCAAACAGCGAGCGAACAGCGTCCGTCGGAGAATCAGCAGCTGCGGGTCACTGCCCCGTCACCACCGCCGCCTGCGGGCGGATCGGCAGTCGGTTCACCGGGCGGCCCGTCGCGGCGCGCACGGCCGACGCGATCGCCGCCGGGGACGCCACGACCGGTACCGCACTGGCCGCCTTCGCGCCGAAGGGGGCGACCACGTCGCGTTCCTCGACCAGCTTGACGATCTGGATGTCGGGCGCGTCCAGGGCGGTCGGCAGGGCGTACCCGGTGAGGTCGGGATGCCGTATCACTCCGCGCGGGGTGCGCAGGTTCTCCGTGAGGGCGATGCCCACGCCCTGGGTGACGCCCGCCTCGATACGGGCCGCGAGCTGCGCCGGGTTCAGCACCTGGCCGACGTCCTGGGCGACCGCCAGCTCCACCACCCGTACGGAACCGAGCTCGATGTCGACGTCGACCACGGCGCGGATCGCGCAGAAGGCGAGCCCGACGAAGGCGTCGCCCTGACCGGTCGCGTCGAGCGGTTCGGTCGGGTGCGGGCGGCACTGCGCGGTCGCCCACAGTTCCTTGCCGTCCATCGCCTCGGTGACGGTGGTCGACAGGACTCCGTCGTACGACGTGATCTTGCCGTCGGTGATCTGGAGCAGTTCGGTGGACATGCCGAACTTGTGCGCCAGGGGTTGCAGAAGCTGCGTGCGGACCATCTTGGCCGCGCGCTCCACCGCACCGCCCGACACCCATGTGTGGCGGCCACGGCAGCCCGCGCCGGCCGGAGGCTGGTCGGTGTCCACGGGGGCCACGTGCACCTCGTCGATGCCCAGCGTCTCCTGGACGATCTGACGCGCGAGCGTACTGAAGCCCTGGCCGGTCTCGACGGCCGCACAGAGCACCGTCGCCACGCCGTCCTGGACCTTCACCGTCGCCGTGGAGACCTCGTCGGCGCCCTCCGCGCCGAGCATGTGCACCATGCCGAGGCCGTATCCGACGCCGCGGCGCACCGCGCCGGGTTCGCCCGCGCCCTCCGGGCCGCCGGGCAGCAGCCACTCGTCCTCGGGCGTGTCCTTGGGAAGCGCCGGGAGGGGGAAGTCCCGTACGGCCTGGAGGAGTTCCGCGACGGGAGCCGGGCACGTCACCGTCTGGCCCGTCGGGAGTACGTCGCCCGTCGCCATGACGTTGCGCAGGCGCAGCTCCGCCGGGTCGACGCCCAGCTTCTTCGCCAGCTTGTCCATCTGCGCCTCGTAGGCGGCGGCCACCTGCATCGCGCCCTCGCCGCGCACATGGCCGGAGGGCGGGTTGTTGGTGCGCACGGCCCAGCCCTCGATGAAGGCGTTCGGAACGACGTACGGGCCGCAGGCGAAGGAGACGGCGGCCGCAAGGGCGTCCGAGGAGGTGTCGGCGTAGGCGCCCGCGTCCAGCAGGATCTGCGCCTCGACCTTCACCAGCTTGCCCTCGGCGTCCGCGTGATGGCGGTACCTGAGCAGGGTCGGATGCCGGTGCGCGTGGCCCAGGAAGGACTCCTCGCGCGTGGCGGTCAGTTTCACCGGGCAGCCGGTCTTGAGCGCCAGCAGGCCGAGCGGGAGTTGGAAGCCCTGGTCCTCGCGGTCGGCGGTGGCGCCGGGCACGCCGGTGACGACGACCTTCACACGCTCCGGTTCCAGGCCGTAGCAGGCGGCGGCGGTGTCGCGGTCGGTGTGCGGGTCCGTGGACGCCAGGTACAGCTCCACTCCGCCGTCGGGGCGCGGCACGGCGAGGCCCGCCTCGGCGCCGATGGGCGCCGGGTCCTGGCGGCCGATGCGGTACAGGCCCTCGACGACGACCTCGCCGGCCGCCTCCGGGTCGCCGTGGCGCAGCGGGATGTGCCGGATCAGGTTGCCGTCGGGGTGCAGCGGCTCGGCCTCGAAGGCCTGCTCGGGGTCGGTCACCGGGTCGAGTACCTCGTACTCGACGATGACGGCCGCAGCGGCCATCCGCGCGGTGTCGGGGTGGTCGGCGGCGACGGCGGCGATGGGTTCACCGTGGTGGCGTACGACCTCGGAGGCGAACACGGGGCGGTCGGACCTGCCGCGGCCGTGCAGCGGCGCGCCGGGCACGTCCTCGTGCGTGACGACGGCCCGTACGCCGGGCATCTCACGCGCGTGGGAGGTGTCGATGGACACAATGCGCGCGTGCGGGTGCGGTGAGCGCAACACGGCCGCCCACAGCAGTCCTTCGGCCCACAGGTCGGCCGCGTACGGGAAGGTGCCCTCGGTCTTCGCGCGGGCGTCCGCGGCGGGCAGGGAGGCGCCGAGGCCGTGCGGGATCGACTCGGCAGCGGGGACGGCCTCCGCGGTGGTGGTCGCGGTGGCGGCTTCGTTGCTCACGCCTGGCCTCCGTCCTGTCCCTGTCCGTACGGCTGGTCGTGCGGGCCGGGTGTCCCGGAGGACTCGAACGCCGACGGGTTGACACCGCCGGCCCCGGGCCCCGCCTGGTGGGGGATACGTGCCTCGTCCGCGTCGTGTTCGGACGCGTCGGCCGCGGAGTGCGCCTCGCGTTCGGCGACGACGTCCTTGACGGCGTCCAGGACGGCCCGGTAGCCGGAGCAGCGGCACAGGTTGCCGCACAGCGCCTGGCGGGTCTCCAGCTCGGTCGGCGCCGGGTTGCCCTCCAGAAGGTCGTGCACGGTCATCGCCATGCCCGGCACGCAGAAACCGCACTGCACCGCACCGCACCTGGCGAGCGCCCGCTGCACGTCCGAGGGCTGCCCGTCGGCGGCCAGGCCCTCCACGGTGCGCACCTCGCTGCCGGCCGCGGTGACCGCGGGCACCAGGCAGGAGGCGACGAGCCGCCCGTCGACCTGGACGTTGCAGGCCCCGCACTCGCCCTGCGAGCAGCCGTCCTTGGCGCCCGCGAGGCCGAGCCGCTCCCGCAGGACGTAGAGCAGCGACTCGCCGATCCACGCGTCGGTGACGGGGCGCTCCGTGCCGTTGACGCGCAGCACGTACGAGGCGAGCGGGTGCTCCTCGTGTGCGGACGGGGCGGCCGGTGCGCCGGCATCCTCCGGGGCGTCGTCCGTGGTCTCGCCGTCGGCGTCCGTCACGGGCGGCTCGGCGCCCTCCGGCCCGGCGCCCGAATCGGAGGCCGGTGCGGGCGGCGCGGAGGGCTCAGCGGGGCTCTCAGCGGCCTCGGCGGGCCCTAGCCCCCGGGTGTCCTCGACCGTCTCGCCGGCCACAGGGGCGGGCGGCGGGGCCTCCGCGTACGGCTGGGCGGGACTGGCTGCCTGAGCGGCCGCCTCGGCGCCCGCGGCCGACGCGTACGCGGAAGCGGATTGCGCGGCCTGCCCCGGATCGGGCTGCGGCGCGGCGGCACCGGACTCTTCCGGCTCGTGACGCCGGTCCCCGGACGCCCCCGGCTCACCGTGTTCATGCCCGGACGGCCCCGGCCCCGCGCCCGGCGACGGTTCCCGGCTCCACGGCTGCCCCACCGACTCGGTCGCCCAGGGCGCGGATGCACCCCCGGGAAGCGTGGCCGGTGGTGTGCCGCCCCACTGCTCCACGAGGGACGAGGTGGTGAACTCGCCCGATTCGTCCGGAAGATCGCCATTCGCAACGGGAATCGACCACTGCCCGGTCACGTCGTGGCCGGGTGCCGCGGGTGCCTCCGCGGCGTTGGCGTCCTCGAAGGTCCACTGGCCCGTGGCCGGGGGGTTGTACGTGAACCGGTCCTGCCCGGAGGCGTCCTGCGGCACCGCGTTCGGGTCGGGCCACTGCACGCCTTCGGAGGGCATCGCCCAGGTGCCGGTGGCGGCGGGGTCGGTGCCGGCGGTGGTCGCGGGCGTGACCGTTATCGGCGGCGGTACGTAACCGTGGCCGGGCGCGGCGAGCGGGCTCTCGGCGGAGGCCAGCAGTGCGTCGATGCCGCCCTCGGGGAGTTTCACGAAGGCAGTGGCACCGTCGTCGTAGTCGCCCTGGGGCAGCGGGTCCCAGCGGCCGCCGCCCTGGGGCGTGCCCCCTTCGTGCTGGTCGTCGGTCACGACAGCGCCCTCCCCAGTGCTCGTCGGGCCAGCGCGGCGACGGTGCGCCGCAGGTGCAGTACGGCGGGCGGAAGCTGCTGTACGGAGCCGTCCTCGGCCGGGACCGGGTCGGGGATGCAGGCCGCGGCGACGTACTCGCCGAAGGCGTTCAGCGCCTCGGGGACGATCGCGCGGTTGTTGTCCCAGTCGATGAGCTGCGCGACCCACTGCTCGGCCTCCAGGGGCCTGAGCGGCATCGGCGCTATGGCGCCGACGGCGCACCTGACTCCGCGGCGGGCGGGGTCGAGGACGAGCGCGACGGACGCGACGGCCCGCCCGGGGCCGGTGCGGCCGGTCGCCTTCAGGAAGACCTGCGGCGCGTGCAGCAGCGGCACGCGCACGTAGCCGATGAGTTCACCGGCACGCAGCATCTCCATGCCGGCCAGCAGGTGCGACACCGGGAGCTCCCGGCGGGCCCCGCCCGTACCCGCGACGATCAGCGTCGCCTCCAGGGCGGCCAGCACCGGCAGCGCGTCGCCGGTGGGGGCGGCCGTGGCGATGTTGCCGCCCAGGGTGCCGGCGTTGCGGATGTGCGGCGGACCGGCGGCCCGCGCGGCGGCGGCGAGCGCCGGGATGAGCGCGGCGAAGTCGGGGCGGCCCATACGCGCGTGGGTGAGGCCCGCGCCGAGCAGGGCGTGCCCGTCCTGGTACTGCCAGCCGCGGATTTCGCTGATCTTGCCGAGGCCGACCAGCCCGGCGGGCCTGAGCTGCCCCGAGTTGACGGCGGTCATCAGATCGGTGCCGCCGGCCACGGGCACGGCGGCGGGCATGGCGGTGAGCGCCGCCACCGCCTCGTCCAGCGTGGCGGGCAGCGTGACGGCCTGCGCCGCCTGCGGTGCGTGCGTGGTCAAACCGGCTGCCCCTTCCCGCTGCCCCACCTGGTCCCGCCCGTGCTGCCGTACGGTACGTGCTGACAGGGCGGACGTGGCAACTCTGGCACATCTTCGCAGGACCCGAACGCGCGGGTCCGCTAGGAGGCGTTCGCCCACCTCACCGGGGAAATGGTCCGATTTGGACGTTCGTCACCCGTGCGCTGGAATTGCCACTCTTCGGTGACGCTTGGACGCTTTTTCCATCACTTGTTCGGGGGCGGGCCGTCGATCGGCCGGCCGAGCACGCCGGGACGCCGCTGCCAGGGCCGCGGTCCGGCGGGCGGCCGGTACGCCACTCCCAGGGCGTCGAGCCGCCGGTAGTGGACGGCCATCCGCCGCCCGAAGTCCTCGAAGTCCCGTTCCGCCGGGGCGGGCAGGGCGCTCCAGGCGACCTCGGCGAAGGCCGCGAGCCTCGGGAAGACCTGGTAGTCCACGCGCGCCTGGTCCTCCATCACCTCGGTCCACACGTTGGCCTGCGTGCCCAGGACATGGCGCATCTGCTCCCCGCTGAGCTGCGGCGGGACCGGCTCGAACCGGTAGACGTCCGCCAAGGTGCGCACATAGCCGATCGGTACGGGTTCGTCCGTGCCGGCGGACTGGCGGTGGTCCAGGTACACCTGCTGCTCAGGGCACATGACGACGTCGTGACCGGCCCGCGCGGCGGCGACTCCGCCCGCGTAGCCGCGCCAGGACGACACGGCCGCCCCGTCCGCGAGCCCACCCTCCAGGATCTCGTCCCAGCCGATGAGCCTGCGCCCGCGCGCGGAGAGCCACTTGTCGAAGTGGCCGACGAACCAGGACTGCAGCTCGTCCTCGTCGGCGAGCCCGAGTTCCCTGATCCGCGCCTGTGCGGCCGGCGACTGCTTCCACTGGTCCTTCGGGCATTCGTCGCCGCCCACGTGAATGAACTCCGACGGGAACAGCTCCAGGACTTCCTCGAACACCCCCTCGTAGAAACGCAGGGTGTTGTCAGTGGGGGCGAGTACGTTCGGATTGATCCCCCAGGTGTCCCAGACGGTGAGGGCGGTGGTGTCGATGACGTCGGTGTTGCCGAGTTCCGGATACGCGGCGATGGCGGCCTGCGAGTGTCCCGGTACGTCGATTTCCGGGACGACGGTGATATGCCGCTCGGCGGCGTAGACGACGATCTCCCGGATGTCGTCCTGGGTGTAGTAGCCGCCGTGCGGTTTCTCCTCCCACGACGGCGAAGCCCGGTGGCCGAATTTCGTGCGCGCCCGCCAGGAACCGACCTCGGTGAGCTTCGGGTACTTCCTGATCTCGATCCGCCAGCCCTGATCATCCGTCAGGTGAAAGTGGAAGACGTTGAGTTTGTGCGCCGCCATCAGGTCCAGGTAGCGCAGCACGCCCTCCTTGGGCATGAAGTGCCGGGCGACATCGAGCATGAGGCCGCGCCAGCGGAACCGGGGGGCGTCCTCGATGATCTGGTGCGGGATTCCGAGGGTGGTTCCGGGGCGTACAGGGGCGCGTCGGAAGGCGTCGGGGCCGAGGAGTTGGCGCAGTGTCTGCGCACCCCAGAAGACGCCGGCCGCGCTGCCGCCCCGGATCTCGACGCCCCGGTCGGCGCCGACGGAGAGCCGGTACGCCTCCGGCTCCAGTGCGTCGTCCAGGTACAGCCGTACGGAGCCGGGGCGGTCCTCCGGTCCGGGCGGAAACGGCAGGCCGAGGGCCGCACCCACGGTGGAGCGCAGCCAGCGCTCCGTGGTGCCCGTGCCCGGGGCGGCCCACAGGGCCGTTTTCCGGTCGAACAGCACCTCGCAGCGCATGGGCCCCTCGACGGCGCGCGGCGCCGGAATCAGATCCGTCAATGCAGTCACGTCGTCAGTCCTTTGCGTCGACTGCGAAGTGTCGCTGATGATGAGGGACTTGGCGACCAGGACTGTTGAAGAATTGCCGGCCGAGTTCCTGCTCCCCGAAGAAACGCCGGAAGGAGTCCAGGGAGGGCCCGGCACGAAGGCCCCCGGGGTGCACCAAAACACACCCCGGGGGGCCTCCCGGAAAACCAGACGGGCAGAGCTGCCCGGCTACGGACCTACGGCCTACCGGCCTGACGGCCTGACGGCCTACTTCTTGTCGCCGCCCTTGCCCTTGTCGTCCCCGCCGACGCCCATGGACTCGTAGATCTCCTTGCACATGGGACACACCGGGTACTTCTTCGGGTCGCGGCCGGGCACCCAGACCTTGCCGCACAGCGCCACGACGGGCGTACCGTCGAGGGCGCTCGCCATGATCTTGTCCTTCTGGACGTAGTGGGCGAAGCGCTCGTGGTCACCGTCGCCGTGGGAAGTCTGCGGCGTGGGCTCTACGAGGGTCCCCGTACCAGTCCCGCGCTCGGGCTCGAGAGTGCTCATACGGCCAAGGGTACTGAAGCTCACACGCATCAGTTGAGCGAAGGGTCGTCCGGATAGGTGGCCACCATCGCCAGCTCGTTGCGCTGTCGGCGCAGCACCTCCCGCCAGAGCCGTTCGGGGGCCGGGTAGTAGACGTCGCCCGGCTCGGACTCGACCACGTACCAGGCGCCCTCGACCAGCTCGTCCTCCAGCTGGCCGGGGCCCCAGCCCGCGTATCCGGCGAAGATCCTGAGCGAGCCGAGGGCCGAGGCGAGCAGCTCCGGCGGGGCCTCCAGGTCGACCAGGCCGATCGCGCCGTGCACCCGCCGAAAGCCGAGCGGGACGGCCTCCCCGGACGCGCCGCCCGGGATGACCGCCACACCGAGAGCGGAGTCCAGGGAGACCGGCCCGCCCTGGAAGACCACGCCGGGTTCGCCGGCCAGCTCCGCCCAGCCCTCCAGGATGTCGCCCACCCCCACCGGCGTCGGACGGTTGAGAACGACACCCAGCGAGCCCTCCTCGTCGTGGTCGAGAAGGAGCACCACCGCGCGGTCGAAGTTCGGGTCCGCCAGGGCGGGCGTTGCCACGAGCAGCCGCCCTGTGAGCGAGGACACCTCGGTCATGGCAGACATGATCCCGCATCTTCGCCTGAAGTGGGGAGGCAAACGGGAATGGTCGCCGACGCACGGTGGCGCCGACGACCTCGTGAACCCGATGGGAACGGTTCGTGTTTTGAACCCTCTCCCGCCTGGGCGGGAGATTCCTGGCTCAGGTCGCCTCACCGCTCAGCGAACGGCGAGGTCTTACACCCTCAACACCAGCCGGGTTGGAACCAGCCCGGTTGACATGAACGTCATTGGTGAGCACATGCTTGGTTCTCGCAGCTCCCGCCACGGACTTTACCCGATTGTGTGGGCGGCGATTACCCTGTCTCCCCGGCCCCTGCCCCACTCATCGGAACGCGAGATTCATGACCGTCAACGACGATGTCCTGCTTGTCCACGGCGGAACCCCGCTGGAGGGCGAGATCCGTGTCCGTGGTGCGAAGAACCTCGTACCGAAGGCCATGGTCGCCGCCCTGCTGGGCAGTGCGCCGAGCCGACTGCGCAACGTCCCGGACATCCGTGACGTCCGTGTGGTCCGCGGTCTGCTCCAGCTGCACGGCGTGTCGGTGCGTCCGGGCGACGAGCCGGGCGAGCTGGTCCTCGACCCGACCCGGGTGGAGAGCGCGAACGTCGCTGACATCGATGCCCACGCGGGTTCCTCGCGCATCCCGATCCTCTTCTGCGGCCCCCTGCTGCACCGCCTCGGCCACGCGTTCATCCCGGGCCTCGGCGGCTGCGACATCGGCGGCCGACCCATCGACTTCCACTTCGACGTGCTGCGGCAGTTCGGCGCGCGGATCGAGAAGCGGGCGGACGGGCAGTACCTGGAGGCCCCGCAGCGGCTGCGCGGTACGAAGATCCAGCTGCCGTACCCGTCCGTGGGCGCGACCGAGCAGGTGCTGCTGACGGCCGTCCTCGCGGAGGGCGTGACGGAACTCGCGAACGCGGCGGTCGAGCCGGAGATCGAGGACCTCATCTGCGTACTGCAGAAGATGGGTGCCATCATCGCGATGGACACCGACCGCACGATCCGCATCACTGGTGTGGACCAGCTCGGCGGCTACACCCACCGCGCCCTCCCGGACCGCCTGGAGGCCGCCTCCTGGGCGTCCGCGGCGCTCGCGACCGAGGGCAACATCTATGTCCGTGGCGCTCAGCAGCGGTCGATGATGACGTTCCTCAACACCTACCGGAAGGTGGGCGGCGCCTTCGAGATCGACGACGAGGGCATCCGCTTCTGGCACCCCGGCGGACAGTTGAAGTCCATCGCCCTCGAAACGGACGTCCACCCCGGCTTCCAGACCGACTGGCAGCAGCCGCTGGTCGTCGCCCTCACACAGGCGACGGGGCTGTCGATCATTCACGAGACGGTCTACGAGTCCCGTCTCGGCTTCACGTCCGCGCTCAACCAGATGGGCGCCCACATCCAGCTCTACCGCGAGTGCCTGGGCGGCTCGAACTGCCGCTTCGGCCAGCGCAACTTCCTGCACTCGGCGGTCGTGAGCGGCCCCACCCGCCTCCAGGGCGCCGACCTGGTCATCCCCGACCTCCGCGGCGGCTTCTCCTACCTCATCGCCGCACTGGCCGCCCAGGGCACGTCCCGGGTCCACGGCATCGACCTCATCAACCGGGGCTACGAGAACTTCATGGAGAAGCTGGTGGAGCTGGGCGCGAAGGTGGAGCTGCCGGGCAAGGCGCTCGGCTGACGGCGATCTCTTAACGCCGGCCCAGAGCACGCAGGCCTTCGGCTGGGGGTCCGGGGGTTACCCCCGGATGAGCACAGCATGGAGAAGCTGGTGGAGCTGGGCGCGAAGGTGGAGCTGCCGGGCAAGGCGCTCGGCTGACGGCGATCTCTTAACGCCGGCCCAGAGCACGCAGGCCTTCGGCTGGGGGCCGGGGGTTACCCCGGATGAGCACAGCATGGAGAAGCTGGTGGAGCTGGGCGCGAAGGTGGAGCTGCCGGGCAAGGCGCTCGGCTAGGCACCCGCCTCCCCGCTCCGGCCCGGGGCAGCGCCGCTCCCAGCCGGGAGCCCGGGGGCTGCCACCGGATGAGCACAGCTACGACGATGGGGCGGCCTCCCGGATGCCGGGTGGCCGCCCCATTGGCGTTACTCAGGCGCCGTACACCGTCCCGTGGTGTACGGGCAAGGATTACTGGCCCTTGGCGGCTTCCTTGAGCTTGGAGCCCGCGGAGACCTTCACGCTGTAACCGGCCGGGATCTGGATCGGGTCGCCGGTCTGCGGGTTGCGCGCGGTGCGAGCGGCACGGTGGGTGCGCTCGAAGGTCAGGAAGCCGGGGATGGTGACCTTCTCGTCGCCCTTGGAGACGATCTCGCCGACCACGTCGGCGAACGCGGCCAGCACGGCGTCGGCGTCCTTGCGGGTCACCTCGGCGCGGTCGGCCAGCGCGGCCACCAGCTCACTGCGGTTCATTTTGTTACTCCCGTGTTCTTCTTGCCGTTGAGGCGTGCCACGCGGCGGAGCCGCATATCGGGCACAGCGAAGCCGATGCTGCCAGGGTCCTCGGACAGTCCCCGGACCCGGGTCCGTCGTCCGACGCTCGCGCCCAGGGACGCATCCTGCCCCCACCTGCGGCGGGAATGCCAATCCGGCACCCGCAGGAGTCGTGAGAACACCCGTGGGAGTCACACGAAAAGCGCCACTGACCGGCCGCCACCCTAGATGGCAGCCGACGCTGGGTGGTTCCACGACGCGCCGTTGACCAGCGCAGCCGTGGCAATCCTCACAGCCACAGCCCAGCGCGGGTTGACGCCGGCGCCGCATGTACTACAACGCCGTCGCCGACGCTCCGGCAGCCTTCGCCGCTTCCCGCACCGCACCCGCGACCGCGCCGGCGACCTTGTCGTTGAACACGCTCGGGACGATGTAGTTCGGGTTCAGCTCGTCCTCGGTCACCACGTCCGCCAGCGCCTTCGCGGCGGCGAGCATCATTTCCGTGTTAACAGTACGGGACTGTGCGTCCAGCAGGCCACGGAAGACGCCCGGGAAGACCAGGACGTTGTTGATCTGGTTGGGGAAGTCGGAGCGGCCGGTGGCCACAACTGCCGCGGTCTGGCGAGCGATTGCCGGGTCGACCTCGGGGTCCGGATTCGCGAGCGCGAACACGATCGCGTCGTCGGCCATTCCGGCCACGTCGTCACCGTCGAGCACGTTGGGAGCCGAGACGCCGATGAAGACGTCGGCGCCGCGCACGGCGTCCTTGAGGGTGCCGGTGATGCCGTCGGGGTTGGTGTTGTCGGCGATCCAGCGCAGCGCCGAGTCGGGGGCGGCGTCGACCAGGTCCTCGCGGCCGGAGTGCACGACACCGTGGATGTCGGCGACAACGGCGTGCTTCACGCCCGCGGCGAGCAGCAGCTTCAGGATCGCCGTACCGGCCGCGCCCGCGCCGGACATGACGACCCGCACGTCCCCAACTGCCTTGCCCACCACGCGAAGTGCGTTGGTGAGGGCGGCGAGGACGACGATCGCGGTGCCGTGCTGGTCGTCGTGGAAGACGGGGATGTCGAGGGCCTCGCGCAGCCGCGCCTCGATCTCGAAGCAGCGGGGGGCGGAGATGTCCTCGAGGTTGATACCGGCGAAGCCCGGGGCGATCGCCTTCACGATCTCGACGATGGCGTCGGTGTCCTGGGTGTCCAGGCAGATGGGCCAGGCGTCGATGCCGGCGAACCGCTTGAAGAGGGCCGCCTTGCCCTCCATGACCGGCAGTGCGGCCTTCGGGCCGATGTTGCCGAGGCCCAGAACGGCCGAGCCGTCCGTCACGACCGCAACCGAATTGCGCTTGATCGTCAGACGGCGGGCGTCCTCGGGGTTCTCGGCGATCGCCATGCAGACGCGGGCCACACCCGGCGTGTAGACCATGGACAGGTCGTCACGGTTGCGGATGGGGTGCTTGGACTGCATCTCGATCTTGCCGCCGAGGTGCATGAGGAACGTACGGTCCGAGACCTTGCCGAGCGTGATGCCCTCGATGCCGCGGAGCTTCTCCACGATCTCGTCGGCGTGGCCGGTGGAGGTCGCCGCGATGGTGACGTCGATGCGGAGCTTCTCGTGGCCGGACGCGGTGACGTCGAGGCCGGTCACCGAGCCTCCGGAGGACTCCACGACGGTGGTGAGCTGCGAGACGGCGGTTCCGCTCGCGGGCACCTCCAGCCGGATGGTCATCGAGTAGGAGACGCTGGGCGCCGTTGCCATGGCCGACTTCCTCTGCTTTCACCGAATGCTGCGTTGTGCCGTCCGATCGTCGCACCTACCCCTGAGTACGCGGTAGCCGCCCGGGATTGCGCTCATTTAGTTCACACCCAGGGATGCAATTTCGGAAAACTCCTTCCACCATACGAGAAACGATCAGACAACGAAAGAGGCCCACGTCACATCGTGACGTGGGCCTCTCACCAGTCAGTGACACCGACCCGCCATGCTCGCCTCGCGGCAAGTGGTCGCTCGAAGCGACGAAGGTTGGGCCCGGGGGCTTGGATCGGGCCGGTGTCACGTCAAGGCTAACAAACGGATCCCGCACGGCCATTCCCGTCCCGGGAGTCCATCCGGGTCGGTCTCTTCCGCGTCAGTCTCTGAGCAGGTCAGGCACCCCGGCCGCGTCCGGTTCGTCGCGCGCGTCGGAGACGACCGTGAGCTGCTGGGTGGCCCGGGTCAGGGCGACATACAGCACCCGCAGCCCGGCGGGCGACTCGTCGGCGATCTCCGCGGGCGAGACGACCACCGTCGCGTCGTACTCCAGGCCCTTCGCCTCCAGGCTGCCGAGCGCCACCACCCGGTCACCGAGCCCGGCGAGCCAGCGCCGGGCCTCCTCACGCCGGTTCATGGCCACCACCACACCGACCGTGCCGTCCACGCGGTCGAGGAGCCGGGCTGCCTCCTCGCGCACGGTGTGCCCCAGGGACTCCCGTACGACCGTGAAGCGCGGCTCGACGCCGGTGGAGCGCACCGCCGACGGCGACTCGGAGCCGGGCATGGCGAGGGCCAGCACCTTCGACGCCAGTTCGGCGATCTCGGCCGGGTTGCGGTAGTTCACGGTGAGGCGGAAGCGGCGGCGGGGGCGGGTACCGAGCGCCTCGTCGCGGGCCTCGGCCGCCTCGTCCGGGTCGGACCAGGAGGACTGGGCCGGGTCGCCGACCACCGTCCAGGTGGCGTGCCGGCCGCGCCGGCCGATCATGCGCCACTGCATGGGCGTGAGGTCCTGGGCCTCGTCGACGATGACGTGCGCGTACTCGGTGCGCTCCTGCGCCAGCCGCTCGGCCCGCTCGCGCTGCGACTCCTCGCGCACCGGCATCAGCTCCTCCAGACCGGTGAGCTGGTCGAGCGGGTCGAGCTCGCGCTTCTTCCGGGGCGGGCGGGGACACCGAGGGTGGCCTGCAGCTCGTCGAGCATGGCGATGTCGTGCACGGAGTGGCCGTCCCGCCTGAGCGAGCGGGCCACCTTGCGCACCTCGCCCGGGTTCAGGATCCGGCGGGCCCAGCGGCCCAACCGCTTCTCGTCGGCCATGGCCCGCAGCACATGCTGCGGGGTCAGCTCCGGCCACCAGGCGTCGAGGAAGCCCACGAAGGCGTCCTCGGATGTCACGTCCTCGTCGAACGAGGAGCGCAGCTCGGCGGCGAGCTCGGGGTCGGAGTGGCGGGTCGCACCGCCCGACTGCTCCCACAGCGCGTCGAGGAGCAGCCTGCGCGCCCGGGGACGCAGCAGGTTCACCGGAGCCGTGCCGCCCAGCGCGGTGCGCCGGATCCGCTCCAGCTCGGCGGCCTCCAGTTCGAGCCGCCGGCCGAAGGCGACGACGCGCAGCCGCTGTGGTGAATCGTTCAGCTCCAGCGCTCCGCGGGCGGCCTTCCGCAGCACCTTGAGCATGCGGTACGAGCCCTTGGCGCGGGCCACGGACGGGGAGTCGTACAGCGTGGCCTCGGCGCCGTCGACGAGCGAACCGATCGCGCGGATGGCGACCTGGCCCTCCTCGCCGAGGGAGGGCAGCACGCCCTCGGTGTAGGCGACCAGCAGCGGGGTCGGCGAGACGATCAGGATGCCGCCCGCGTAGCGGCGCCGGTCCTGGTAGAGGAGGTATGCCGCGCGGTGCAGGGCGACGGCGGTCTTGCCCGTGCCGGGGCCGCCCTCGACGTACGTCACGGAGGCGGCGGGGGCGCGGATGACCAGGTCCTGCTCGGCCTGGATGGAGGCGACGATGTCCCGCATGGTGTGGCTGCGGGCCTGGCCGAGGGCGGCCATCAGGGCGCCGTCGCCGATGACGGGCAGTTCGTCGCCGTCGAGGAACGCCTTCAGCTCGGGGCGCATCAGGTCGTCCTCGACACCGAGGACGCGGCGGCCCTTGGAGCGGATGACCCGGCGGCGGACCACCCGGCCGGGGTCGACCGGCGTGGAGCGGTAGAAGGGGGCCGCGGCGGGAGCCCGCCAGTCGATGACCAGCGGCGCGTAGTCCTGGTCGAGGACGCCGATGCGACCGATGTGCAGGGTCTCGGCAATGTCGGCCGTGCCGTCGTCGCGGACCGCGCCCTCGGCAGGCTCGACCGCGGTGTACGCGCCGTCCGGGCCCTTCTTGCCGTCCTTGCCGGGCAGCAGGTCGATGCGGCCGAAGAGGAAGTCCTCGAACTCGTTGTTCAGCCGGTTCAGGTGGACGCCCGCCCGGAAGACCTGTGCGTCGCGCTCGGCGAGCGCGCCGGGTGTGCCGACCTGGCCGCGTTTGGCCGCGTCCTGCATGAGGAACTCCGCCTCGTGGATCTTCTCCTCCAGGCGGCGGTACACCCGGTCCAGGTGTTCCTGTTCCACGCCGATCTCCCGGTCGCGTACGGAGTCATGGACCGAGCCGAGCGCGGTTTCCTGTTGAGCCTGAGCGGCCACCGGGCCCCCTTCTGACGTGCTGGGCAGCCGTCCACCGTACGCGAAGGGGACCCGGAAAGGCTACGTATAGGCCCCGGGTCCGTTGTCCACAACGTCCCGGGGCCTGCCGTACGACTTACACATCGACCTCGGCCAGCAGCTCACCGTCGAAGGTCATGATCTCGAAGTGGTCGATCTCATTGGGGGTGAAGGCGGCGCCGCCCTGGACGTAGAGCGGGTTCTTGGCCTGCTCGGTCTTGGCGTCCGGGAGGCCGTAGCCCCAGTTCGGGACGGACCAGTTGCTGAGCGTCTCGCGCTCGCCGTTCTTGCCGACGGCGATCAGGGAGCACTTCTCGGGGCCCTTGACACCCTTGAGTTCCAGGACGGCGTCGGTGCCGTGCGGCTTCTCCTCCATGGCCACGGTCGCGCTGACCTTGGTCTTCGGGTCGGTCGCGGTGACCCGGTCGGGCATACCGTCGAACGCGGCCTTGGCGGGGCTGGACGCCTGGAGCGGGACGTTGCCGCCCCCCGAGTCGTCGCCCCCGGTCGCCGCGACGGAGACCAGCGGGCCGCCGACGATCAGCGCGGCGGCCGCGGCCACCATGTACATACCGCGGCGGCGCTTCTGGGCACGGCGCTCGGCGACCTCGTCGACCAGCTTCTCCGCGAGTCGCGGGCTGGGCCTGGCGGACAGTGACTCGCCGATCGAGGGCGTGCCGGCACCGGGCAGGTCGGCGAGGGCGGCCAGCATCGGTTCCATCCCGGCGAGCTCGTCGAGCTGCTGGGCGCACCACTCGCAGGTGGCGAGGTGGGCCTCGAAAGCGGTTGCTTCGGCGTCGTCGAGAATCCCGAGGGCGTAGGCCCCGACGGTCTCGTGTTCGTTCGGACCCACCGACCCGCCGCCCTGTGCTCCCTGCATGGGGCCAGACATACCCGGACCCCCTGCTCCGTATCCCCCGTATGTGTTCATCACGCCGTCACCCCCCGCTCCTCCAGTGCCAGCTTCATCGAACGCAGGGCGTAGAACACCCGTGAACGCACGGTGCCACTGGGTATGCCCAGCGTCTCTGCCGCCTCATTGACGGTACGCCCCTTGAAGTACGTCTCGACGAGCACCTCCCGGTGGGCCGGGGTCAGGTCGTCGAGTGCGTCCGACAGCGTCATCAGCCACAGCGCCTTGTCGATCTCGTCCTCCGCGGGGATGACCTCCAGCGGCGACGGGTCGACCTCCTGCGGCCGGGCCTGCCGGCTGCGGTGGCCGTCGATGACGATGCGCCGGGCGACCGTCACCAGCCAGGGGCGTACCGATCCGGTCGCTCGGTTGAGCTGACCGGCGTTCTTCCAGGCACGGATGAGCGTCTCCTGCACGACGTCCTCGGCGCGCTGCCGGTCTCCGGCGACCAGGCGCAGCACGTACGCGAGCAGCGGTCCGGCGTGCTCTCGATACAGCGCACGCATCAGCTCCTCGTCAGGTTCCGAGGGCTGGGACATGCGATGTCGGGCCCTCGATCCACGTTCATTGGCCACGGCCGCATCCTTGCGCACGCCCACCTCCGGTGTCCGGGGGTTCCCCCAGTCGGTCGCTCAACACCGGGTACGAACGCAGGCCGTTGTGTGTTCAAAGTGAGGTGACATTTTTCTTCGGAGTGACGTGACGAGCGGGACATGGGTGCACAATCCCCCCGCCCGACCTTCACATTTCCGCCACACTGGCAAGATCGTTACGGCCCTGGGGCGTTCGGAGTCCGAAACGCGATGTTGTCGAAATCACTTCGACGACACACCAACCGACATGCCGCAGAAGGCACATAAAGGACCGTCAGCCGCGAGCGAGCGCGGCCGTGCGACGCCGGTGCCGGGCGACCCGCTCCCGGTTCCCGCACACCTCACTGGAACACCAGCGTCGGCGCCGGCCCCGGGACGTGTCGAGGTAGACGATCGGACAGTCGTCGCCCGCACACTGCCGCAGGCTCGCCCGGGCGACGGGATCGGTGAGCAGCTCCACGGCGTCCCGGGCGATCGCACCGAGCAGTGCGGCGCACTCAGGGGGCCCGTCCAACTCCCGTACGAGCGTGCCGTCCTCGGCGCGCAGGGCGCGCGGCGCCGGTGGTGCGGTGCGGGCGATGTCGTTGACGCGGGCGAGCGCGAGATCATACGGCCGGGTCGTGGGCGCCGACGTGCCGTGCACCAACTGGCCGACGTGGCTGCGCAGTTCACGGACGCCGACCAGCCAGGAGGCGTCGGCGTGCGCCAGCGGGGTGCCGGGCGGGACGAGCCCCGACCCGGTGATCCAGGCGCGCAGCACCTCGACGGAGCCGAGCCGTTCCACCGGGTGGGTGGTCGCCAGCAGGTCCAGACAGATCCGCCCGGCGTCGAACCGCAGCTCGTACGGGGCCGGGGCCGTACCCAGTGCCATGCGCGCGTCACCGCCTAGCCGGGGGAGGCTGAGGAACCGTTCCCTCCCACAGTGCCTGCCCGCCGCGGCCACCGGAACCCCGCGTACCGTGCGCTCCTGGACGCCCGCTTATGCGAGCGCGCGTCCGGGCCCGCGCGCTACTCCTGTCCGGCCGTCACACGTCCGCGTACTTCGCATCGGCAGCCGGATCCAGGGCGAGCCGGTAGCCGCGCTTGACGACCGTCTGGATCAGCTTCGGCGCCCCCAGCGCCGTACGCAGCCGGGCCATCGCCGTCTCCACGGCGTGCTCGTCCCGGCCGGCGCCGGGCAGCGCGCGCAGCAGCTCGGCGCGGGCGACCACCCAGCCGGGCCGCCGGGACAGCGCACGCAGCAGGGACATCCCGGCCGGCGGTACGGGCTTGAGGTCGCCGTCCACCAGCACCGCGTGCCCACGGATCTCCACCCGGTGCCCGGCGATCGGCAGCGACCGCGCCCGCCCGGGCAGCTCCTGGCACAGCAGCTGTACGAGGGGACCGAGCCGGAAACGCTCGGGCTGCACCGTGTCCACGCCGCGGGCCTGCAACGGCAGCGCGGTGACCGGCCCGACGCAGGCCGGCAGCACGTCGTGGTGGAGCGCGGCGAGCAGCTCGGGCAGCAGCCCGCGCTCCTCGGCCCGGGACAGCAGGGACGCGGCGGCCGGCGCGCTGGTGAAGGTGAGCGCGTCCACACCGCGCGAGACGGTGGCGTCCAGCAGCCGGTCGACCGGCGAGAGATCCTCCGGCGGCATCCACCGGTAGACGGGCACGCCGACGACCTCGGCCCCGCCCGCCCTGAGCGACTCCACGAACCCGGGCAGCGGCTCCCCGTGCAGCTGTACGGCGATCCGCCGCCCGTCGACGCCCTCCTCCAGCAGCCGGTCGAGCACCTCGGCCATGGATTCGGAGCACGGCGACCACTCCTCGGTCAGCCCCGCGGCCCGGATCGCCCCCTTCACCTTCGGCCCGCGCGCGAGCAGCTCCACCCGCGCAGCCGGTCCAGGAGCGCCTCCCCGAGCCCCCCCGTCGGCGGCCTCGACCCAGCCCCGGAAACCGATGGCCGTGGTGGCCACGACGACATCCGGCACGCGGTCGATGAGCTCCTTGGTGGCGGCGAGCAGCTCGCTGTCGTCGGCGAGCGGCACGATGCGCAGGGCGGGAGCATGCAGGACGGCGGCGCCGCGCCGCTGCAGCAGCGCCCCGAGTTCGTCGGCCCGGCGCGCGGCCGTCACGCCCACGGTGAACCCGGCGAGGGGCCCGTGTTCCGCCCGCTGTCCCGCCATGTCCGCCGCCTGCCTCGCCGGCTGATCCGGTCGCTGTTGTTGCTCGTACATAACTCTCGTCCCGCGCTCGAGTCGTTGCACCTACATGCCGACCGAGCCTGTCAACGGTGCGTGACAGGCTCGGTTCGGCTCGATGTCGCCCGTGTTACGTCACACCTCGGCGTAGCTGAGCTGCGGCTTTGCCTCCGTGGCCGATGTGGCGTGGGTCTCCGTGGCGGCCGGGCGGCGAAGGTATACGGCCCAGGTGACCACGAAGCACAGGCCGTAGAAGGCCAGGAAGGCGACGAAGGCACCGGTGCCGGAGCCCACGCTCAGGAACGACTGGCGGAAGGCCAGGTTGATCCCGAGCCCGCCGAGCGCGCCCACCGCGCCGATGAGCCCCATGGACGCCCCGGACAGCCGCCGCCCGTAGGAGGCCGCCTCCTCACCGGTCAGCCCCATGGCGAGCGCCTTCTTCTGGAAGATCCCGGGGATCATCTTGTACGTCGACCCGTTGCCGAGACCGGTCAGCACGAACAGCGCGATGAAGGCGACGGTGAACAGCGGCAGCGACTCCTGCATCGAGGCGATGATGATGACGCTGGTCGCGGCGGCCATGCCGACGAAGTTCCACAGCGTGATCTTCGCCCCGCCGAACCGGTCGGCGAGCGAACCGCCCACCGGGCGGATCAGGGAGCCGAGCAGCGGCCCGATGAAGGTGACGTACGCGGCCTGCAGCGGCGTACGCCCGAACTGCGTCTGGAGCACCAGCCCGAACGCGAAGCTGTACCCGATGAACGAGCCGAACGTGCCGATGTAGAGGAAGGACATGATCCAGGTGTGGGCGTCCTTCACGGCCTCCTTGGCGGCGCCGGTGTCGTTCTTCACGGACGCGATGTTGTCCATGTACCGCGCGGCGAGGACGGCGGCGATGACGATGAGCGGAATGTAGATCCCGAGCAGCACCCGCGGCCCACCACTGGCCCCGATGACGGCCAGACCGACGAGCTGCACGACAGGCACACCGATGTTGCCGCCGCCGGCGTTGAGGCCGAGCGCCCACCCCTTCTTCCTCAGCGGGAAGAAGGCGTTGATGTTGGTCATGGAGGAGGCGAAGTTGCCACCGCCGATACCGGCGAGCATGGCGCAGAGGAGGAAGGTGGTGAAGGACGTCCCCGGCTCCATGACGACGAACGCGGCGATGGTCGGGAGCAGCAGCAGGGAGGCGGACACGATCGTCCAGTTCCGCCCGCCGAAGATCGCGACGGCGAAGGTGTACGGCACGCGCACGAGCGCGCCGACCAGGGTCGCCATCGACACGATGAAGAACTTGTCGGCCGGGGTGAGCCCGTACTCCGGGCCCATGAAGAGCACCATCACCGACCACAGGGTCCAGATCGAGAACCCGATGTGCTCGGAGAGGACGGAGAAGAAGAGGTTCCGCCGGGCGACCTTCTCACCCGTCTCGTTCCAGAAGGTCTCGTCCTCCGGATCCCAGTGCTGGATCCAGCGGCCGCCCCTGTTCGGGGGTGCGGGGGCTGTACTCGGGGCTGTCATGACGCCTCCACGGTGCTCCGGGACTCGGGTACTGCTCTGAGCGGTTGAGTCCCGAAGGTAGGGAGGGCGCGTTTCCTGTCTGTGGCTGTGGGTGACCGGAAAGGAACTTTGCTCTCACCCTGGGCGGGGGTGGGATGAGAGGTTCTTCGGCGCGGGGTGGCCCGGGGGTGGTGCCAGGTTGGTGCCGGGTCAGTGCTGTGGGGGCTGCCAGTGGGGGTTGGGTTGGGGCTGGTGGGGCTGAGGTGACTGCTGTGGATACGGCTGAGGGGGACCGTAGGGCTGGGGCCCCGGCTGGGGCTGGGCTTGGGGGGCGGCGAGGTACGGCCCGGAGGCGGGCGGAGGGGCGTAGGGCCCCGGCGTCCCGGACGCGGGCGGAGGGACGTACGGCCCCGGCGCCTGCTGCTGCCCGTAACCACCGGGCGCACCCGGCTGACCGCCAGACGGCCCACCGGCCGGACCGCCGTACGGCCCCGCGGCCGGCCCCCCGTACGGCCCGCTCGCGAACGGATTCCCGTGCCCCGGAAGCTGCGCCCCCGGCGGCAGATACCGCAGCCGCCCGGTCTCGTCCGTGACCGGCGCGAACCCGGCGGCCTGGAGAAGGGCGGCGAACTTGGCGTTGCGCTTCCGGCCCCAGGTGAGCGCGAAGCCGAGCAGGCCCATGGTCACGGCCCACATGATCCCGCCGATGAGGAAGCCGGTGTCCCCGCCGATGTTCACAGCAACGACAAAGGACCCGACCGTGATGGCGATCGCCGCGTACCCCAGCCGCTGCTTCTCGGAGTGCCGGCCGGTGAGGTCGAAGTTGATCCGCGCCTTGAGGAGCTCGACGGCGTCCGGCACGAGGGGCGGCAGCGAGACACCGTCGCCGGCGTTCGGATACTGCGCCCAGTTCTGCGCGGCCCGCGCACGGGCGTGCGGGCTGGGATCGGGCACGATCATCATCACGAGCGCGTTGTTGCGACCGCCGGTCTGCCGTGCGTCCGCGTACTCGTACCCGAACTGCTGGGCGATGAAGGCGAGCCGGGCGAGCTTCTTCACGGAGGCCATGGGACTGGTGAGCTGAACCGGCCCACCCCCGGCCATCAACTGCAGCATTTTCTGCACCTGCCGCTTGCTCACCCGCAACCAACTCCCCCGCCGGGTCACCGTCTTCACGTCCGCAACGCGGGGCAGTTTTTCACACGGGCGTCGGGGAGTCATCCGGTGCCGTACAGATCCCGCATCCCCACGATCTGCACGCGTCCCGCCTCCGCCGCCAGAGCGAGGTCCGGTGCGGGCTCGCTGCGTACGTAAACGGCGAGGACACAGGTGTCCGTATCCCATCCCTGGGCGCCGAGAAGATCACGAATATGTTCAAGTCGCTGAAGATCAGCAACTGTTCGCTGCTTGTTCGTCGCCTTGGCCTCACCGAGCAGGGTGATGCGGGCCTTCTTGTCACGCGGACGGGACGTACGGCTGAGCGCGACGACGTCCACCTCGTGCCCACGGTGTTCGCGGCAGGCGACGATCGTCGTACCCACGTGCCCGATGTCGTCGAGACCGCGCTCGCGGCTGTACCGGAGCGTCCACTGCCGGGCCAGGTCCTCGAAATGGGGCCCCAGGACCTTGGAGGAGAAGGTTTCCCTCGACCGCTCCCAGGCCGCCCGCCCCTCCCTCATCTCGAAGTCGACGAGATTCGGCCGCACGATCAGATCATGGAACCGCACGATGGGATCGGCGACAGTGATCAGGGGTTTGCGCTGGAGCAGCAAGTCCTGGTCGTATCGGACAAAGGCGGCCGCCTTCATGATGTTGAGGTGATAGGTCAGCGACTTGGCGTCCATGCCGACCAGGCCACCGATCTGTGTGGGCGTGGCGGCACCGGAGGCCACCGCCTCCCAGATGGCGTGGTAGGTCGCACGGTCGCTGATGCGTGGATCCTCCGCCAGGAGATACTCAGGCTCCGTGAACAGGATGTGCGACGGATTGAAGACGCTACGCGCCAGCCACGCGTAGAACCCGTCATCTCCGGGCTCGGGCGGGTCTCCGACGACGTCCCGGTAGCCGGGCGCCCCGCCCAGAACGGCGTCCACGAGAAAGGCCGTATCGAGATCGGTCACACCCCAGTACTCCGCAGCGTCCCGGAACCCGAAGGGCCCGATCCGCATGTCGATCACGGCCCGTCCCCGCAGTGCCTGGTCGCCGGCGAGCAGGGTCGACATGGTCGAGATCGCCGAGCCGCAGAGGATGATCCGAAGCGGCGGCTTTCCGGACGACGGACCCCGCTGGTCGTAGAGGGCCTGGAGAACGGATGGCAGTTCCGGGGAGTGTTGGACAAGGTAGGGGAACTCGTCGAGGACGAGCAGCGGGGGCGTCCCTTGCTCCCGGCGGCTCGTGAGCACGTCGGCGGCGGTGTCCATGGCCTCCACCCACGAGGTGAACCGCCCGATCCGGAAGCCGAGCCCCTGGGCGAGGCTGTCGGCGAAACGGTCCAGAGCCATGGCGCGGCTCTGCTGCAGGGCAAGGGTGTAGACGCCGTCCACGGCCCGGCACAGGTGCTCCAGCAGGAACGACTTACCGTGCCGGCGCCGGCCACGTACGACACCGATACGCAGGCCAGGCGCCCGGTCGGTACAGAAGCGCGTCAGTTCGTCCCACTCGTGGGATCGGTCGAAGAGGGGGGTCGGCTTGGGGATGGGCATGGGTCCGGCCTCCTGGCCTGATGGCGATTAGCCTTACCTCACTTAGCCTAGTCGCGTTCAGGCTAGCCTATAAGGGTAACGTCTCCGCTACTCACCGTAGGAATCCCGGATTGCCTACCACCGCTCGCCACCTCCCCCGACCTCGAACCACAGCAGCTTCCCGGCTCCGCTGTCGAGCAGACCGTCGCCGAGCGGCCAGCCGCCCCACGCATCGGCATACTGCTGTACGAGGTACAGCCCGCGCCCGTCGTCGGCGTCGGCTGGAACAGGCGGGACGCGCTCGCCGGGAGGCCTGCTGAAAGGGGCGGGGATACGCGGGTGGCTGTCCCACACGCCGACCTGCAGCCGCCCGCCGCCAAGTGCGGTCAGCCGCAACGAGGCGGGTCCATGCGTGTGCCGGTACGCGTTGCTGACCAGCTCGGAGGTCAACAGCTCGACGACGTCCAGGACTTCATGCATGCCGTGCCCGTGAAGCGCCGCGCGCACGGTCATACGTGCGACACGTGCGGCGCGGGGGTCATGCGGGAGACGGAGGGCGTACACCCAGGCGTTGGGCAGGGCTACGGTGACCATGGAACACCTCCGGAAGGAAGGGGAATTGGACGACTCGCCCATGGCCGCGCCGGGCGGTGGCAGTGCCTGGTTGGTGCGCTTCCGACTTATGAGCGGGGGGAGTTGAGCGATACGTGACCATCGTAGGGTGGATGGTTAGATACCTCTAATGAAATCAGTGAAAAGCATCCAGGCATCACCCGTGTGAGGGAGAGGACGCCGTGCCGCGGCCCGAAAGGAGAACCTGTGCCGCCCACCAGCAACCCCACGCTGCGACAGCGGAGGCTGGGAGCTGAGCTGCGCAAACTCCGCGAGAGGTCCGGCCTTACCGCCACCGGCGCCGCCGAACTGCTAGGCGTCAACCAGGCGCGGGTCAGCATGGTCGAGACCGGACGCACGCCCGTCAGCGCTGACCGCGTGCGCGCAATGGCATCCGCCTACGACTGCTCCGACGAACGGCTCATCGACGCCCTCGCCTCGATGACGGGCCGCCGAACTCGCGGCTGGTGGGAGTCGTACCGAGAACACGTACCCCCGGCGCTCGTCGACCTGGCGGAACTGGAGCACCACGCCACCGCGCTGCGCGTCGCACTCGTGATCCATATCCCGGCGCTACTACAGACCACCGACCACGCCCGCGCCCTGTTCCAAGCCGTGGTCCCGCCCATGCGGCAGTACGAGATCGAGCACCGCCTCACGCACCGCATCAAGCGGCAAGGCGTCCTGCACCGTGAGGACCCGCCACCGTACAAGGCGATCATTCACGAAACGGCACTCCGCATGGGCTTCGGTGGCCCCGCGGTCACCCGGGGTCAGCTCAAGCACCTGCTCGACATGAGCGAGCTGCCCCATGTCGCCGTGCGCGTGATCCCGTTCGGCACGGATCACTTCCCGACCACAGGACAGTCCTTCGACTACGTCGAGGGTCCTGTCCCACAGCTCGACACGGTCCAGTTGGACACACATCACGGGGCTTGCGAATTCCTCGACGCCGAAGCGCAGTTGAGCAAGTACCGGGCGGTACTGGATCGCATGGAGGCCTGCGCTCTCGACCCCGCCGAGTCACGCGACTTCATCCACCATCGCCTCCAGAACCTCTGAAAGGACCAACCATGCAGATCACCCGCTGGCAGAGGTCCACGTACAGCGGCGACGGCTCAAACTGCGTCGAGATAGCAGCCACCCCGGCCACCATCCACATACGCGACTCCAAGCGCGCCGAGGGCCCCCATCTCACCTTCCCGCCCTCCGCCTGGGCGCCCTTCATTTCTTACGCGGCTGCTCCTCGGACGCCGCGAGCGGGTTCTCGAAGCTGACTGTCTCTGCGATCTGGTGGAGTACGGCCCGATACTCACCCCGTCGCGCCACGGCCGTCGTGCTGAGCGTGAGGACGGCCAGGCGCTTGCAGTCCGGGTGGGGCAGGTAGGCGTGGATCTGGAGGAGAGGGTGCGGCGGGAGCCCGCTCTCAGCCAAGGGCGTGCGGATGGTCTCGCTGAACGTGGTGGGTCCGCAGGGCAGTTCGCGGTACTCGATGTGCGTGTGCCCCTCGGCACCGGTCACCGCGCGAGCGGCCGTTACCCGACGCGGGGCCACTGCTGTTTCACGCCAGGAGAGAGTGAAGAAGGAGAGCAGCGGCCGGCCGTTGTCGGCTCCCGTCTCGTCTACGTCGTCGCGGTGCAGGCCGATGGAACAGTGCACGGTGCCCACCTCACGCAGCGCGCTCATCAACTGCTGGGCTGACGCGAACTGCGCAATGAACTGTTGCCGGGCCATCTCGTCGGGTGCGGCGTCGAGGAAGGGGGCGACGGCCGTACGCAACTGTTCGGCCGCCGGAGAGCCGGATTCGGGCAACAGGGCGTCGAGGGGGAGGGTGGTGAAGCCGGCGGGTTCGGCGAACCACAGTTCGGCTTCTGGGTCGTTGACGGAGTCATCGAGGAGGAACGTGGGGGCACTCACAGGCCTTCTCCCACACGGGGAGGCAGTGTGGCCGGGGAGACGCCGACGCGTCGGCCGCGCTCGATGTCATCCGGGGTGGCACCCCAGTCGGCGAAGGTCCGACCGTTCTGCAGTGCCGTCCACTGTTCAAGAACGTGCAGGCGACGGGGCTCAGAACCGCTATGTGCAGGCGCGGCGATGAGACCGATGAAACGCGGGTCGCCAGCGAACCAGACTGTCTGGATCTGCTCCTTCAGCTTGGGTTTGGCTCGCAGAGCCATCCGGCGGTGCCACCACTCAGTCCGGAGATGCGTCGGGAAGACAAGCGCAATGTGTTGTTCGGGGCGAGCCGGGTTGACGAACTCAAACCAGCCGTTCTTCTTTCCGGGGACATCGGGGTGCTCGGTCAGCCCATATGGGACGTTTTGTACCATCCGCCAGGGATAGGTTCGCAAAATCCGAAGCATTCGAATTGCCGGAGAGAAGTAGCGCAGTTGCGTCACAACCCGATACAAGCAGTAACAAAGGGGCAAAACAAACAGGACACTGAAACCGGGAGAAAAGAACACAACCAGTACGTACAACAGGGCCCACCAGCCAACAATCCAACCGATTAGGCCGACGACATTCATAGTCATGTGGCCAGCCCAAGCCCGTCGGGTGGGTGGGTGCTCCCAGGCGGTTGGGTAGTCAGCGGGATTCACAGGTTTCCCTCTTCAGACGAGCGGCTGTCAGAAAACATGGCGGACAAGGTTCAGGATCCCACCGTTGTCGATAGCGAGGCGCGTACCGTCGATAACAGCAACAGTACCGTCCTTGTATTTGCTGTCATCCGCGTCCGCCACCTTGTTGTAGAGGCCGAAACCACCGGTGCCCACGCCCACCAGGCCCGAGGTGGCAGCCACGGCCTTGGCCGCGCTCTCAGGGTTGCTGAGACCCCGTACGGCCCGGGCGATCATTGGATTGTCCAGGCGAGCGATGCCTTGCATGCTTTCCAGGGTCTTAGTACCGAACGTGGTGAACTTCTGCCCGAGAGTCATGGCCTCACTCCCGGTCCGCATCGCAGTCGTCAGCCCTTTAGCTCCGCCTACGACCGCTCCGATCCCTGGAAGTACCCCCATCGCGTCAGCTCCCACTGAAACCAGGTTGCTCCAGAAGTCGGCGTCGAACTCCCCTTTGGTGAAGCCGTCCATGAGAGAGGCCAGCGTCTCAGGGTTGGAAAGACGGAGCCCCAAGGCGGTTGCACTCAGGGCAGAGGCCGTCAGCATCAGCGCCGCCACCATCGCGATCCCCAGTGGACCCGCGAAGATGATCGCCACGACCCCGATGACGCCCGCCACAAAGCTGAGGATGTCCGGCAGATTTTCGCCGAGCCAATCCAGCGCCTCGTCGAACCACCCCGGCTCCTGCGGCGCCAGCTTCTCCGTCGCCTCGCGGATCTTGCCCGCGCGGTGCTTGGCCTTGTTCTCGTGTTCCTCGGCGAGCTTCTTCGCCCTGCCGCGGATCTTCTCCAGCTCGGCCTCGGCCTCTTCGACTGCCGCGTTCGCGCGGTCGAGTGCCTTCTGTGAGTCTTCCCGGCCGGCGCCCTTCTTGTCCAGGTCAGGACTGTCGGCAGCGCTGGTGGCGCGTCCTTTGGCCCGGTCCACCGCGTCTTGCGCGTCCTTGGCCTCCTCCTCGAGTTTCTTCGCCCGGCGCTGGAAGTCGTCGAGTTCGCTCTCCCAGTCGGTGAGCTGCCTGGCCGCCTTCCGGATGGAGCGCGCCGCGTTCTTCAGGTTCAGCGGCAGAGGGCCGTCCTGGAGCTGTTCGCGGAAGGCGACTGCGGCGTCGCCCTTCCAGTAGCTTCCGTCCAGGAGCTTGGTCACCAAGTCGTGTGTGTCCGCGAGGACTTTGGCGCAACCGGAGAGTTTTTTGTGCAGCTTCCGTACCATCTCCGTGTCGCCCGGCACGGGGTTGAAGCCCAGGTGTGGATAGTTGGGGTTCGGGATCTCCGGATAGGACTTCAGGCCCTGCGGAAGAGGGCCGTTCCTGCGGGCTTCGGAATCGGCGTACGGCGAAGGCTCGACGCCCGGCGTGAGGCTCACTTCTTGCCTCCGCCCTTGCCGCCCGCGGCCTCCTTCAACGCCTGCTCAAGGGCCACGTCCACCTCGCGGTAGCTGTCCTTGCTCTTGCCGATGATCTCGGCCAGGTCCTCCGTCTGCTTGCCGATCTCCTCCGAGCCGTACTTCCAGTCCTCCTGGAATTCCTCACACGCGCCGTCGAGATCGTCCGTGCCCAGCCCGGTTACGGTGGCGTCCGACAGCGCCTTACGGACACCCTTGAGCGAATTGGCCGATTTATTGAGCATTCTCATGAAATTCGCAAGCTCATCGCCGTCAACAGCCAGCCGATCCGCCACCGCGTTCCACCCCGTCCAGTCCCGTCGGTATCAGAGGGAGGACCGACACTAACCGCGCTTCGCCCGGCCGGGCCAACCGCCCTCCGCGGGAGCGGTCGGTCACTGGCCGGAAACGCATCCTCCTTCAGCGGTTGATCGCCTGGATCTCCTGGACGACTACGTCCTGCTCGGCACCGAACTCGCCATCAGGCAAATTCTGTGGCTCGTCAACACCTGTGCCGGTCCAGTGGATCTTCCAAGTGATGGTGGCCTTGAGCTGGTACGAGCCCTGGCCCGACGAGCGGAGGTACTTCACACCGCACGGCGGGGTTTCGTCCGCCTTGCCCTTTGCGTACGGCTCTCCGATACGGCCGCCTGAGATTTCGCAGACACCGGATGCCGGGTAGGTCTCGGCGTCCGCAGTCCCGGGGTCGAGTTTGAGAGAGACCGGTTCGGCGATGGTGGTCGCCCGGATGCCGAGTACCGGGTCCGACATCGATGCGTCTCCCTTCGCCCTGATGCGGTCGAAACCGGCTCCGGTTGGTAGCAAAGCATGCCGTGGCTCAGCGGTTGACCGACTGGATCTGCTCTCCGCCCGCATCACCTGTACCGGGACACTGCGTTCCCGACTGGCGTGGGCCGTTCAACGGTTGATCGCCTGGATCTCCTGTACGACGACATCCTGAGTGGCGCCGAACGTGCCGTCGGGAAGGTCACCACCCGCGCCGCCGCTACCGGTCCACTGGATCTTCCAAGTGATGGTGGCTTGGAGCGGGTACGTACCGTCGCCCGAGGAGCGCAGGTACTTCACGCCACAGGGCGGTGTCTCGTTGGCCTTGCCCTTGGCGTAGGGCTCGCCGATACGGCCGTTGTTGATCTCGCACACGCCGGATGCCGGGTAGGTCACGGCGTCCCCAGTGCCAGGCGCAATCTTCAGGGAGACCGGCTCTGCCGTCGCGGTCGCCTCGATGCCGATCGCCGGTACGGACGCGGTGACGGAGACAGGCTTGAACTCGGCGGCGTCCAGCCAGGCCCAGGTCGGGAGGTTGACCTTGGTCGCGTTCTCGGGGGCCAGGGTCACCTTGGTGCCGGGAACGCGGATTTCGGCGTACGCGAGTTCGGCGAGGATCTCCGGGGTGACGGCGTTTTCGATGTCGGCGGGCGGGGCGTCGCCCGTGTCCACCCAGAAGTAGTCCTTCGTGCAGGAGTCCCAGCCCGGCGGGTAGCTCTCGTTGACGTACGAGCCCCACCAGTAGCCCTCGCCGGTCTTGTCCTTGTTGAAGTCCTTGGAGGGATCCTCCTTGTTGAGGTACTTCTCCCGCTGCTGGGCATCCCACTGATAACCCGTCGACCCGGCCTCCCAGATCGGCTCCAGGTACTTCTGAAGCTGCTCGGGGGTGTACTTGGGGGCATACCAGCAGGGTGGCGGCGTCCACGATGTGCTCGACGTCAGCGCACCCGTGGCGTTGCCGCTGCCGTTCTTGGAGCGGTCGAAGACGACGCCACCGACGGTCACGGAGACGGTGCCGTCGTCACCGGTGTCGGCGTGCTGTTCCGTCTGACCGTCCGTGCCGCCGTCGAAGCCCTTCTCGGCATGAGCAGGGCCAGCGGCAGCCAGGGTCAGGGCCGTGAGTCCTGAAGCGAGGAGTAGGGGATTTCGCCGGATCAAGGCTGGCACTTTGCGCTCCCCCTCTGCGAGTCCAGACGCTCGGTGACCCAGACGCCGTTCTTGTTCTTGCGTAGGGTGCTGGCGTAGATGACGTAGCTGTCCTTCGTCACCGGCGTGACGTCCGTCTTGCCGGTCTCCAGGAACTTGTTGAACGCCTTGCTCTGGTCCTCGCAGTACACGAGGGCGGCGGTGCCGTCGTCCTTGACGGTCACGCTCTCGTTGTAGTAGCGCGTCAAGCCGGTCGTGCGTGCCTTGTGGTTGACGAACTCCTGGATGTACTTCTCGCTTCCGGCCGCTGCAGTGCCTTCCGAGTAGAAGCGGTACGCCTCATGAAGCCGGTCCTGTTTCGCGATGGCCATGTCCACGGCCTTGATCCGCTGCTCGGCATCCCTCAGCACGGCGTCCTTGTCCGAGTCGCCGGTCTTCTTCCACTCGAACTTGTACGTCACATCCGACGGCAGCGCGATCTTCGGACGGTCGACGGCTGTCGAGGCCGATGCCGTTGGCGACGCCGACTTCTCATCACCGACGTCCGCGCCTGCGATCTTGTCGGTGTCGTCGGATCCGCCGCCTCCGCCTCTGCAGGCGGTGAGCAGCAGGGCCGCGGATGCGGTGAGCACGGCCGTCGCGAGCCGGGCGGGGCGGTTCACTCTGGACTCCCGTTGAGGTGTGGGGTAACTCAAGCGGACCAACGCTATCGACGCGACCTGAGTGACACCAGGTGTGTTTGCGTCGAGCTTGACTCTCTAACCAGGAAAATCCCGACAGAAGCCGCCTACGAAGAGTGTGATCGCATGGACAATATTTCATACCGCAATGAAGTCCATCGGCATGGCTGAACCGGCTGAACGCCGGCATGCGCTCAACGGCCTCCTCGGTGACCCCCCACGTTTCCCCCCGTCCGGCCACAACCGCGGCCCCCGCCCCGCGCCGATGTCCTCGATCCAGCCGACCGTCAGGATCGCGAGCCCGATCAAGGGCCAGACCAGGCAGAACATCAGCACCGGGTCGGCCGCGTCCAGCGCCGCCACCGCGGTGTCGCTCTGCAGGAACGGGAGTTCGTACGCCAGGTCGATGATCGGGACCGTCGCCATGATCAGCGTGTTGTGCCACAAGTAGATCGTGACCGCGCGGTTGTTGGACAGCGTCACCACGCGGTCCCACTTCGCCAGGCGGCCCGGCAACGACTGCCAGGACGACCCGTAAACCAACAGCTACTTCGTCTACTTCGTCCCCACTGTCGGCACCGGAAGGATCTGCCACGCTTGTTTTCCGCGCTGGTAGCTCGGTCTACGCTGGAGCGATGCGGTTCGAATACGGGTCTGCGTAGTCCACGGCTGACTCGACCCAGCTCGCGTACCTACGCTGCTCACCGGACACCGAATGCCGGCAGGTTTTGTTGATGCTGGGCAAGCGGAGCTGGGGATCGATCGACTATGACGTATGCCGCGCCTGCCAGCGCGTGCATATACAGCACGCCCGTGTTCCTGCGGTGATGCAAGGCGAAGGCCACGAGGCCAGGATGCTGCGATTCGCCAGGACAAAGGCACCGCGCGGCTATCGATGGACGCTGGGCCCGGGCGTGGACACGTCCCCCTTCTGGACGAACGTGCACGGCGAGCTCGATTACACCGTCGAGCGCTCGTGTGACCACCTTCGGAAAAAGCTTCCGGGCACGTTGGAAGACCTGTGGGGACGCCTGAAGTGGTGGCGCCTCACCGGCCAGATCTGGCTTCCCCCCACTCGAGCAGACCGAAAGAAGCGCCGCAAGTTTCTCGACGCGCTGGAATAACGCTGCGTCAACTGGACTACTACCGCCCAACCTCGGTACTTCAGGGCTGGAATACGGCACTCCCCCGTTGCGACGTCAGTGTCTCGGTGACCCAGATGCCTTCCTTGTTCACCCGCAGTCGGCTGTTGTAGAGGACGTAGTTGTCCTTCGACTCCGGAGTCACCGCCATCTTGCCGTTCTTCAGGCTCTTGTTGTAGGCCTTGTTCTGGTCTTCGCAGTAGACAAGACCTGCAGTTCCGTCATCGTTGACCTGCACCTTGGCGTCGTAGTAGTGCTTCTTCCCGGTGATGCGGTCCTTGTATTCCACGAACTCCTGGATGAAATCCTGCGTCCCTGCCGCCGCTGCGCCCTCGGAGTAAAAGCGATAGGCCTTGTTGAGCGGATCCTGTTCGGCAATGGCTATATCCACAGCCTTAATGAACTGCTGGCCATCGTTCAGGACAGCGTCCTTGTCTCCATCGCCCGTCTTCGGCCAATCAAATGTGTACGTGAGATCGGACGGCAGGTTGATCATGGGCCGCTCCACCGATTCCGTCGCGCTCGCAGTCGGCGAAGCGGACGACCCCTCACTGCCGGTGTCCGCCCCCGCGATCTCCTCGTTCGCCTTCGCGTCGCCGTCATCGCCGCACCCCGCGAGGAGGAGCGCGGCCGTTGCTGCTGCGGCGGCAGTGGTGATGAGGAGGCGGCGAGGGCGGCGGGTCACAGGGGGCTCCTGGGCAGGATGTGGGGCTGGAGGCAGCGCTACGTTAGTGGTGGTTCCGGGCGCCGCACCCGAGTGAATTGCGCTGGCTTGCCGGGCTGTCCCCGTTCACTCGCCCACCACGGCACATCCGGATCAGCGCGATCTCACGGCGCACCCGCATCGGCAACTGGCGGGTTTGGGACACCCCAAGAGGGCGAATGCCCCGGTCGGACGGCCCCGACAGCGACCCAAATCTGCCAATTACCTCTCGGGGCGGGATCGGTGAGGGGTGCCGCAGCCGACGCACGCCACCCGCACCGGCATACCACCGAGGCGGGCTCACGCGTCCAGGACCAGGTCGGTGCCAGCGAGGCAGCCGTCAATGACCGACCCTGTCCAGGGTCATTGAGGTGCCCTGCTCCATATCAAGGAACGAAGATTGCCAGCGAACGCGCCAGCTCTTCCAGGTCCTCGGCGGCCTGATGGATGCGCCCGACGTCCTCCGTGGCGGTCCACATGACTACGTCCGCTTCGTGCTCCGCCACCTGCCACGCATAGCGAACGCAGGCCAGCGGATGCGGTGAGTCTTCTTGTGACACATACCGGAAAGTCGTCACGCCTTCGCCGAGCCGCTCGGAACGGAAGCTCTTGACGACGGAAGGTTCGACCGCGTTCGGGTCGTCCGCCTCGGTGAGGGCACGGAGCGTCTCCTCGCGGGGAGCTTGCGCCGGCCCGATTGCTGCACAGACCGGGAGTGGAATGTCCGTGGGGTGGTCGAGGTGGAGGAAGAGCCAGTGTTCCGAACCGGGAGGGCAGAAGGACTCGGCGCAGCGCGCCAGCGTGCCGCCGACGAAGTCCACGCCGTTCGGCCCCGGATCGAGCTCACGGTCCGCCCACAGGTCCTTCTTCGCCCCGGGCTGGGCGGACTTCGGATCCGGCGGACGGTCGCCGGACTCGGCGCGACGCGGACGGCGAACACGCTGGTGGTGGGGGCACCGAGCCGGGCGAGAGCCTCCTTCGGAGCGTTCTTGGCCCACTGCCCGATCGCGGCGAACGAGCGGGCCCCGGCCAGCACGGCCGAGCACGCGATCAGCAGCACGCTCACGAACGGGTGACGCTTCCCGCGCCAGTGCCGCGGATCAGCCAGTGTGGCCAGCCTCGGTGGCAGTCCCGGCAGTGCGCGGTGCCGACGCGAGGCGACTTGATCAGGCAGACACTGACAGACTGGCGGCACACCGAAGCTCCGGTTCAGCAGGGCGACTTGATAGGTCACCCGCTCCAACCGGAGCTTCATTGCATACGAGACGGGGCTGACCAGCAGCAGTCACACCACCGTGACCTGCAACTTCGCAGCGTCACCGGGACTTTGAAACAGCCCTGTGTGTCCCCCAGTTCGCGCTGGCGCGAGGTCCGTCGCACAAGGTTCCTGCCGTTCAGTCCGGCAGGACGACCATGTGGGCGGGAGGTACGCCGGGCATGGGCGGAGGGACGCGGAATTCGCCGGTAACAAGCACGTCCCGCACGGCGCGGTAGACGTTCGCGACTGCCGGGCCGCGGTACTCCCGGAACGTCGGTGTGGCCTGAAGGAGCAGCGATCCGTTGGGCAGTGCGATCACGGAGTGGAAGGCCTGCGATTCCCGCAGGGCGTCGGCGCCTCCCAGTCTGACGGCAACGTCGGCGGAGATGACCATGAGCCATGAATAGCCCCGCAACTCCGAGCGCCATCGAGGAGTGTTGACCGTCGGGTCACCGGCCTCACCCCGGAGGAAACGTTCGAGCTCCGTCATTTCACAGGCGTGGCGGTAGGAGACATGCCCGTACACGACGTTGTACCGATCGCACACCCACCGGGCGGACCGCAGTAGGCGGTCCTGTGCGTCCGAAGCCCTTCCCGGATCGAGAAGTTCGGCCTCATCCATGTGGACGACCAACTTCACATATTCCGGAAGGTCCTCATCAAAAGTGGCCGAGATCCAGACGTCAGGGTCGCCGATTTCACCTTCGGACGTGAATTCCCCGCTCTCGACGGTGATCGACTCCGCTCGATCGTCGATGGCCATCTTCAGCCACGGAAATACTTGCGGGCTGTACGGGTTGTAGCGGACTTCGAACGTGTCGCGCGGCGCCACCGAAACATAGGACCATCGGTTCGAGTCGCCATGTGGTTTCAGGGCGGGAACCCGAGACAGCCCTTCGGTGGAGATTCTGTACCGGCCAGCGCTCTGCAGGATATCGACTCCCGCATATTCTCGGACGCCCTCGGTGAGCCAGCGGAACGCACAGTCGTGCAACCCGGCGAATTCGGTGTCGAACACCGTGAGCTCCATCACCAGCGCATGTGAAAGGTTGGCATTGATCGCGTCGAGGATGTCCACTGAACCCATCTCCTGTTGAGCCTCCTGTTGAGCCTACTCAAGACCGAACGGGCTCGTCACCATCTTCCCGAGCACATACAGGGTGCCAGCTGTGATGGCTCCCCATGCGATGTTTCTCTGCTGTTCGGGAGTCGGCTGCCACACCTGGATGCTCAGCGGAGCGTAGACGCTGGAGGCTTCATGCCCCTTGGGGGTCTTGAAGGACTGCTTGCGCGTCCACCAGCCCACGACCCCCTGGTACCTGGGCCCCTTGTGCGGCGAGCCCAGCCGGGTTCGCGTCGACTGCACGACCAGCTGCTGCTTGGGGTTCAACGGATCGATCGTCGCCAGCTGAGGGAGTTCATGGCCTCGCTGCACGGTCTTGCCGTACTTGCGCTGTTCCTTCTGCATCGCCCTGACATAGCGGTCCAGCTGGGCAGGTGCGTCCTTTTCAGCGGTCTTGGCGGACTTCACTTCCCAGATGAAGATGTAGTCATCGAAGTAGACGACCACGTCGGCGAATCCGTCCTTGGTCTTTCCCGTGCCACCGTTGGGAATCTTCACATTGGTCCTGACCTGTATTTGGGGATTCTGCCAGTAAATGGCGGACAGATACGCCGCGATAGTCCGGACTGCGGCGTTGTGGCGAATGGTGTCGGCCACCATCTCCTTACTGTCTCGTCCCTTCTTGTCCGTTGACGTTCCGCCACCACCGCCGCCACCGGCACCTCCTGTGTTCTGGAACGGAGTCTCGGCCGTGTTCTGGCCGTAGCCATCGCATATGTCCTTCGGGCACAGGCCGGTGGGGTCGCTCTTGCTGACAGGGCTGTTGTTGCTGTAGGCGTACCCGTTGATCTGGAGCGGGTCCGCGATGTCGATGATCGGGTCGGCGGAAAGGAAGCGGCCCGAGTTCTGGTCGTATTCACGGGCACCGATGTGGGTCAGGCCCGTGGCTGCGTCGTCGATGCCAACGCCCAGGTAGCTGCGCTTGTTCGGCCATGTCGACGGCTTGGGACCGCGGAGTTCGCCGTACGGCTTGAAGGCGCGGCGGGTGACCGGCTGGCCGCTCGACAGATCCACGGACGTGCCGGCCGTGCCCAGGTGGTCGGCGAGCAGAACGCTGAGCTTGTGGGCCGTCGTCGCGCCGTTGCTCGTGGTGCGGACCACCGTCGGTGCGCCGGTGTGGGCGTACGTGCGGGACGCGCGAGTCACAGCACCTGCCGCGTCCGTCGTCACCTCGGTCTCGCCCAGGTAGAGCGTGGAGCCCGACGGGGAGTTCTCCAGGATGCGGTTGCCGTTCGCGTCGTAGACGTACGTCGTCTTCGTACCGTCGTCCGTGATGGTGTCGAGCTTGTTCTCGGCCGTCCAGGTCAGGTTCTGCGTCGTGGAGGACAGGTCCCGGACCTCGGTGTTGCCGACCGCGTCGTAGGTGTAGCTGCTGCCCTGGCCGGACGGGTTGGAGCTGACCCACTTCATGAGGTGCGGCCGCGCGGTGTCGTAGCCGTACGTGAAGGTGGTGTTATTGGACGCGTCCGCCGGGTCCTGCTCCGTCATCACGCGGCGGTTGCCGAGCCAGTCGTAGGTGAAGGACTGGCGATAGGCCGTCGTGCCGGTGGCGACCGTGGCCGCGTCGGGAGCGGTAGCCGCCAGTGTCGACGACAGCGAGCTGTCCGGGCTCGACACGTCCGTCGACGCGTCCGGGGCATCGGCCACCGGGCCGGAGGACGCCACATAGTCGGTGCGGTGGCCCCACGTCGTGCCGTTCGACGCCTTGCAGCCGGTGCCGTTGCCGTCAGGGGTGATCTTCGAGGTCCAGGCGTTGACCAGCTCGCCCATAACGTCGTACGTGAAGCACTGGCTGTCCCAGGTCTCGCCCGAGGCGTCCGACAGCTTGCGCGCGTGGGACGTGATCGTGCCCGACTTGTCGTACGAGTAGTAGCCGTCCGAGATGCGATGCGGACCCGAGGTCTCCCGGTCGGCGACCGTGCGCTGGAGACGGCCGGTGTGCGGGTCGACGAAGTTGGTGGTCCAGACCCGGTAGGGCTGGGAGCCGGACACCGTCCGCAGGACCTCGCCGTACGGCGAGTAGGTGGCGTCGGAGGTGTACCAGGCGAGTCCCGAGGTCGACTCGGCGAGGCCGTCGCCGTTGTAGCGAGTGACGACCCTCTCCTTCGCCAGTCCGCCCACGGCGGGCAGCGTGACCGAGAGCGGCTTGCCGGTCGCGGTGTAGGTGTAGGTGTAGGCGTACGTGCCGGCGACGCCCGTGGTCATCGAGTTGGCGGGGATCACCGTCTCACTGCCGGTGGGCCGGTACTCGGTGTCGTAGCCGGTGACGCGGTTGATGTAGTCGCCGTTCGCAGTGTGCCGGACCTGGGCGACCGGCTGGCCCAGGGCACCCGGCAGGGTGTCGTAGGTGAACGACTTGACCGGGATGGCCGTCTCGGAGCCTTCACGGACGTGCGTGATCCGGCCCAGCTCGTCGTACTCCGTGTACGTCGTCCGCGACTTGGCGTCCGTGACCTTCTTCGGACGGTCGGCGTCGTCGTACCACGTCTCGGTCTTCCCCACGTCGGGGTCGGCGGCGGAGGTGACCCGGCCGCGTGCATCGTACGTGTACGTCCAGGAGTTGCCCGCCGGGTCGGTGACCTTGCTGCGGTAGCCGCGGGCGTCGTACTCGTAGACGGTGGTGCGCCCCTCGCTCGTGGCCGCGTCGTCCTTGTAGTGACGGATCGAGGTGACCCGGCCGAGGGCGTCGGTGAAGGTGCGGGTCCGCGGGGCCGTCGAGCCCGCCGGGTCCACGTAGGTGCTCGTGTCGCTGTAGTAGGTGTAGGTCGCGTAGACGTAGTCGCCGTCGTGGTACGTCGACTCGCGCGCCTTACGCTCCATGCCGTCGTAGCGGTACTTGATCCAACTCGGGATCAGCGACTTCGACTTGGGGGCGAAGACCTCGGCGGCCGGTTCACCCTTCGCGAGGTAGGCGCTGGTCTGTTCATCGACCAGGCCGTGGTCGTCGTAGGTGGTGTCGGTGATGACGCGGCCGGGTCCGTGGGCCTCGGACTGGGTCTGTACCTCCCGCAACAGGCCGTCGTAGATCGTCACCTGGCGGCTGTAGGTGCCGTCGTCCTTCAGGGTCTTGATGGTGACCGCGGCGGGGCGGGTCTCGTCGGCGGTCGCGATCGCCGGTTGGTACGCGATCTCCACGTCCGGGGACTTGCCGCCCGAGGAGCGAGACGGGGACCAGCCCTTCACCAGTCGGCCCAGGACGTCGTACTCGTTGCGTGTGACCCGGCCGTTGGCGTCGGTGACCGTCAGCACCAGGCTGCGGCCCGGGTCGAAGGTAGTGGTGACGGCGTGGCCCTCGGCGTTGATGTTCTTGACGGAGGTGACCGGCCCGCCCGTCTCCGGGGTGTACTGCGTCTCGGTCGTGCCGGCACCCGGCTTGGTGACGGTGCGGGTGCGGCCGAGGCCGTCGTAAGTGGTCTTCGTGACGACCGAGTACGAAGCACCCGTGCCGTCCACAGTGGCCTCGGAGGTGACCAGGCCCTTCACCGGGGTGGCGCCGTACGTCAAGTCGTCGTAGCTATTGCGCACCGCATTGACGAGCTTGGTCGCGGGGTCGGCGGTGTCATGCGCGGCGCACGACGTGCCCGTGGTCCGCTGTTCCTTCACCAGCCCGATCAGCCACGCCGACGTGTTGTGCACATACGACGTCTTGGTGCAGGACTGGTCGGACAGCGTCTCGCCGGTCCCGTTCGGCTTGACCACGGCCGTCTCAACCTGGACCGGAAGGCCGTACATGTCGTCGACCTCGGTGAGCGTCCGGACAGCCCGCCAGCTCGGGTCGGCCATCTGGATCTCGTCTGTGCGCTTGATGCCGCTCTGATGCGCGAGGAGCGGGGCCATGTCCGTCCCGTCCTCGTTCTCCCGGGCACGGGACGCGGTCTGCTTCGACCAGGGGAAACTCAGTGTCCTCTTCTTGACGTCCTTGCCCGAGTCGAGATAGGTGATGCTCTCCGCCACCACGCCCGCGTATTGCGGCGCGTCGTCGGTGACCAGCGTGTACTTGTCGGTGGAGTCCTTCACCTCTCCGCCGGCGCCCAGGAAGTACCGCGTCTCGGTGTACGACTGCGCCTGCGGCAACCCCGTCTGGGAGCTAGTTTTGCTGCCCTTGGTCACCGCGACCTGACGGTAGCCGCGCCAGACGCTGTACGTGCGCAGGGAGGGGCGGGTGAACTCGTCGTCGCTCTTGGCCCAGGCGGAGTCCGTGTACGTGTAGACCGTGTGGACGGGCTTGCCGTGAGAGGTGACCTTGTCGGTCTCGGTCACGGAGTCGACGACGTACTTGTTGAACCAGGACTTCGCAGGTGTCTTCTCGTCGCCGTCGGGGGACCAGCGGACGGGGTAGCAAGTGCCGTTGTTTGCGCCCTTGTCCTGGGATGGCTCGGTGGCGCAGCCACCCGTGTACTCGACCTCAATGTCCCCACCGTATTCGGTGGCGACCGTGCCGATGCGCGGGCGGGTGAAGGCCGGGCGCTGGTCGTTCGGGCCGCTGGGGACCAGGTTCGGGAGCTGCCTGTCCTTCAGGCGGGTGTGCAAAGGTGACGTCGAGCCGACCGAGTACTCGGCGAAGCTCACGCCGTCCTTGTGCTGGAGGGTGCCCGTGGTGTCGCCGGGCGCGAAGCCGCGGCGGGTGATCGAGTTCAGCCACAGGCCGGGGGCCGTGTCGTACCAGTCCTCGGGGAAGGACTGGTGGAGCTCGTACGTGTCCACCTTGCCCAGGCCCGTCTGGCCCGCGCGGGCGGCCTTCGTCGTCACCGAGTCCAGGCGCATCTGCGTCCAGAAGGTAGGAAAGGGTGGGCACAGCTTCGACGTCGACTTGCAGTTGAAGTTGCCGGGGGTGTCCCACCAGGGGCGGTAGGCGCCGGGGTCGTCCGTCTTGGCGAAGTTGGCGGGGTCGCAGGCCGTCTCCGACTTCAGGCAACGCTGCTTGACGCCGAACTCGACGGTGGCGGACGGCTTGGTCAGGTCCGAGCGCATGCCGTACTCGATAGACGTCGGGTAGGCGTAGCGGTCGTACTGCTCGGGGGATGTGAACTTCTTCTTGACGGCGTAGTGGTTCGTCTCCTGCTTCCAGTTGACGACCATCGTGTTGTCGTGCATGTCGACGACCTTGTCCAGGCCCCAGCGCCAGGCCTGCTTCTTGCCCGCGCCGCAGCGGGAGTCGGCGAAGGCGGTGGCGTGGCAGGGTTCGCCGGGGTGGTTGCCGAAGACGGGGACCGTGGAGACGGAGCTCGTGTCGGCGTGGCCGCCGCCGACCTGGTTGAGGCCGAAGTAGTACTTGGTGCCGTCCCGGGTTGTGACGATCCAGTACTCGCCGTTGTTGTCGCCGTTGGTGCCGCCGGTGCGGCGCTCGATGCGGGTGCCGTCGTCCTGCTGGGGACGGTAAATCTCGGTGTCCGTCTCGGGGTCGCTGCCGGAGCCGGCGTCCCGTACCAGCTCCGTGGTCTTGCCGCCCAGCGACATCACCGCGTTGTACGACACCCAGCACAGGTCGGACGTCTTGTCCTTCTTGGCCGTGTTGTTGGGGGCGCCGGACTTGAGCGTCTTGCGGTCGTCCTGGCAAGTGCGGTAGCGGCGCTCGATATGGCCCGGGTCGTAGTCCCAACCCTCACCGATCCAGGAGGCCTGGGGGGAGGAGACCGCCGTACGACCGTCCACGATCTGGGAGTTGTAATCGAAGGTGACGCTGGGTACGGGGCCTGCCGGAGCCGCCGGCACCGTCAGCGGATACGACCAGGTGAACGCGCCCGACGAACCACCCGCCTCCCACTTGCCGTTGGAGACCAGAGGCGTGGCCTTGAAGGTACCGCCCGCGCCGCCGCCGGAGTCCACCGCGCCGACGACGGCCGTGTCACCCGTCGCGGCGACAGGGGTGGCCGAGGTACGGAACGCCGCCTGGGCGATCGACGGGCCGTCGGCCGTAGTGGTTCTCTCCGCCGAGGCCGGGGTGACCGTTCCGTCCGCCGCCGTGTCGACCGTCGCCGTGATCGACTGGGTCTTGGTGTCGTTGGTCGTCTCCATTTCCTCGTACACCTGGCACGCCTCGTCGTCCGGCGTGGTCAGGTAGCACTCGGGGAACTGGACGAAGCGCAGCCGGGAGGCCCAGTCGGCGCCGTACAGGTTCTTGAACTTGGCGTAGTCGAGCTTGACCGAGATCGGGACCGAGCCGGTCGCGGGCGCCTGCACCTTCACGACGGCGCCGTCGACGCCCTGGGACACGGGCGCGGTGCGGTCGAAGACCTGGACGGACCAGGTACCGGTGGGGGCCGGCTGGTCCGGGGCCTGCCCGAGGCTGACGGGGAGGTCGTCGACGGGGGTCAGGGCGACCTGCTGGGCGGTCGTGCCTGTGCGGGCCGAGGCCTGGGTCGTGGTGGAAGCCGTCGCGCCGAAGCTCACCGTGCCGGTGTCGGGCTGCGGGGCTGTCGTCGTGCCCGCCGGGGCCGCTTGCTGGTCCGGGGGGACCTCGACCTTCAGGGACTCCAGGTCCCGCTCGAAGACCTGGCCGGCAACGGGTTCATCCTGGGCGAGCGTCTCCAGGTCCAGGGTCTCGCGGCCCTTTTCGGCGACCGATGGATCGGGCGGCAGCGCCAGCGACTGCGCGGGCAGGAGACCCACGAACAGGGCGGCCCCGATGGTGGGTACGACGGCCGTGCGCAGACGACGCAGACGGCGGCGACGGGCATGCGAAGAGCGACCGAACACGACGAGGCCCCCCGGACCACTCAAGGCGGGACCGGGAACGGACCACGCGTGATGGCGTATCAGATGCCGGAGATTTTGTGATGCCTCTGTGGAGTTCCGCTAGATCGACTGTGCGGATGTGATGACCATCACGGTGC
This sequence comes from Streptomyces sp. F001, assembly GCF_004187715.1. Taxonomy (GTDB): domain Bacteria; phylum Actinomycetota; class Actinomycetes; order Streptomycetales; family Streptomycetaceae; genus Streptomyces; species Streptomyces flavusporus. The sequence continues at coordinate 174,889 of NZ_QZWF01000005.1, forward strand.
GTAGTGCTCTATAGCGGTACGTGATGCCCGGGTCCGCCACCTACCTGAGATAACGGAAGGCGCTGCACCTCCGCGATCAATCGCATAATTCGTCGATTACCCTGGCAAATAGCCGTCAAATCAAGGGCGTTGATGAATAATTCGCGGCGTTTTGCCCCCAAGCCCATGGTGACGCACTCGAGTTGATGCACTTCACGACAACCACCCTTACGACCCAGGAGGTTGATTGGCTCAACTCCCTTCCCCGCTCGCGAAGGGTGACGACAGCCCGCTCATAGGTCATCATCGGCTCGCCCGGCCGCGCCCTGTCCCGCGCCGGTTCCAAGGGGGAAGGGGAGCTCGCCCGATGACGCGCAAGACGCGCAACTGGCGCCGTGTGCCCGGACGTCGGACCATCGCCGCCGTACTGACCGCGGCGCTCGCCGCTACCGGCATCACCTTCTTCGGCCTCGGTCTGGACGACCCAGGTTCGCGCGAGGGGTCAGGCCAAGAGGCGAAGGCGAAGCCCGTGACCGAGGCCGCCGCGATCGCGCGGGCGACGAAGACCGGCAAGTCTGTCGAGGTCACCGCTCTGCGCACCGCGCGCTCCACCACATGGGCGCGGCCCGACGGTCTGATGGCCAAGAAACTGTACTCGTCACCGATCCGGGCCAAGGTGGGCGGCGAATGGAGGGACATCGACTACGACCTCCGCCGCACGAAGGCCGGTTGGGAGCCCAGGGCCACGAACACACGGATCGTGTTCTCGGCCGGCTCCGAGTCGCGCGACGGGGAACAGCGCGCCTCGCGCTCCACCGTGCGCCGGGTCTCCCTGGTGAAAGGGCTGAAGAGCGCCACCGCTGACGAGACCGCGAGCCCCCTGGTCACCCTGACCGTCGACGGCCACGAGATCCAGCTCACCTGGCCGGGCACGGTCCCAGCCCCGGTCATCGACGGCTCGCGCGCCCTGTACCCCGAGATCTTCCCGGGCGCCGACCTGGTGCTGACGGCCGACGACGACGGGTTCGCCCAGTTGTTGGTCCTCAAGAACCGGCAAGCCGCGGCCGATCCGCGGGCCCGGCAGATCTCGTACGGCATCACCTCCGCAACGCTGAACTTCCGGCTGGATCCGGTCACGGGCGTCCTCACCGCCGAGGACGCCTACGCCAACGAGGTCGCGATGTCGCCGACACCGCTGATGTGGGACAACAGCGGCCAGCCGGCCGTCACCGACGGATCCGTCGGCGCCACCGCCCAGCCGACCACGTCGGAAGGCCCCGCACCGACCGAGTCGGCCACCGACGGGCCGAGCGAGAGCCCGAGCCCCACCGAGGAGCTCATCGAGACCGACGAACAGGCGGACACCGCCCCCGAGACCCTGCCGGCGGCCACCGACGGCCCCGAGCCCTCGGTGTCCGAGTCCCCGCTGCCGTCCGCCCCGGCCGAGCCGACGCCCGCGCCCTCACAGACCGGCTCGGCGGCCACGCTCAGCTTGCCCGGCCTCGACGGACCCTCTCCCGACTCGCGCGGCGAGCTGGTCGAGCCCAGCCTGAATGGGGCGAACTGGGTACTCATCCCCGACCTGGCCTTCCTCAACGACCCGGCCACCACGTACCCGGTCTTCATCGACCCGTCGGTGAAGAAGCACACGCAGGACTGGACCACCGCCTACAGCCGCCACCCCAACGCCACCTTCTACAACGGCAGGGGCTTCAACAAGGGCGGTACGCACGAGGCCCGCGTCGGCTTCGAGTCGGACACCTGGGGCACCTCGCGCTCGTACTTCAACATCGCCTTCGACAAGGACCTCAAGGGCACGAAGATCACCAGCGCGAAGCTGCGGATGCTGGAGACGTACTCCTGGTCGTGCAGCGCCCGTTCGATGAGCGTGCACCTCACCGGCCCGGTCAACGGCAAGACCAACTGGAAGAACGCACCCAAGCTGCACGATGGCAACAAGTTCGCGACCAAGAGCTTCGCGCACGGATACAAGTCCGGTTGCCGGGACGCGTACGAGACGTTCGACGTGCGGAAGGCGGCCCAGAAGCAGGCCGACCAGGGCAAGGACACCATCACCTTCGGCCTGCGCGCACGTGACGAGCACTCGCAGTACGCGTGGAAGAAGTTCCAGGCCAATGGCGACAACGCGCCCGTGCTGGAGCTCGTCTACAACCGCAAACCGACCGTGGACGCCAAGTCGCTCGATCTCGGCCCGGACGGCAAGTGCACCACCACCGAGCCGTACGTCCGCATGGGCTCGGGCAACCTGACGTTCACCGCACGAGCGTCCGACAAGGACAGCAACCTCGACTACCTCGATTTCGACCTGTGGCCGCACGGCAAGTGGGAGACGACTGGCGATCTGCTGGGCTCCACCGGCAAGGTCTCCGTCGGCGGTGACAAGGACACCGCACTGCGCACGACGACGGGCTTCTCCACCAGCAAGCTCACCAACGGCACCCTGTACTCGTGGCGGGTGCGCGCCGTCGACGACGCCGGTACCAGCTCGAGCTACGCCCCGGCCAAGACGCCGTGCCGCTTCGTCCTCGACACCACCGCGCCCAGGCCGCCGAAGGTCAGCTCCACCGACTTCCCCAACGCCGACGGCAGCGAGAACGGCTTCGGCAACGACGCCGAGGACGCCAACTGGTCCACCAAGAAGTTCGGCACACCCGGGTCGTTCACGGTCCGCGCGCTAAACAGCGACGTCGTGCGCTACGAGTATGGCTTCAACTCGCCCACCTACACCGGCAGCCTCACCCGCACCGCTGGCACGGCCACCAGCGTCAGCGCGACCCTCTCGAACGCCAAACCGCCGACGGCCGGGCCCAACGTGCTCTACGTCAGAGCCGTGGACAGCGCGGGCAACCCCTCACAGGCGACGAAGTACTTCTTCTACGTCACGCCCCGGGACCAGGCCGACGCGCCCGGCGACTTCACCGGCGACAAACTTCCCGACATGATGGTGGTCACCGAGGCTGGCAATTTGGCCATGTATCCCTCGCAGGCCACCACCGACCTCGCCAAGGGCAGCGGCGACCTGGACTACTCGATGCCCGGCGCCTACCGGGACAACCCCGACAAGGACCCCAACGGCGACGACCTGCCACCCTACGTGGCCGCGCCCAACGGTCACTTCAAGGGCGCGCTGATCACCCACAACGGCGACATCTACGGCGGCGACGGTCTCCAGGACCTGGTCGTCAGGGTCGGAGGCAAGCTGTGGGTGTACCCCGGTGACGGCTACGGCGCCGTCAACATCGACAAGCGCCGCGAAATCCTCCTCCCCGACGGCGCCCCCAGCCCCGCCGACCTGACCCAGTTCGTGTCGGCAGGCGACGCCACCGGAGACGGCCGGACCGACTTCTTCGCCACCATCGGCGACGAGCTGTGGGTCTTCACCGGCTACCACGGAGCAACCATCGACCAGGCGACCCGGCTGTGGGCCTCGGGCTGGACCAGCCGGGACATCGTCACCGCGCTGGATATCAGCGGCGACGGTGTCACCGACCTCGTCTACCGGTCCGACACGTCGGGCAGGCTCCTGCTGCGCAAGGGCATCGCCGCCTCCGGAGGCGGGGTCAGCCTCACCTCACTGGGCAACGCCGGAAGCTCGGCCGGGGGCGAGGACAGCGAGTACGGCGCAGCAGGCTGGGCGGTCAGCAACTTCCCGCTGCTCATGGGCACCCCCGACGCCAACGGCGACGCCATCCCCGACGTATGGGGCGTGCGGTCCGACGGATCCGTACGGTTCTACGCGGGCGGGCGGACCACCGTTCCGGGGTCCGGCACAGAGATCATCGCTCCGGCGAGCTACTGGAAGACGCGCATCGCGATCGGGTGACGCCGTCCCTGGCCGCCAGTTGACGACACTGGCGGCCAGGTGCACGTGCGACAGAAGAAAGGAAACGGTCTCCAGCCAGGTCCCGGTATCTCCTACCTGGCGTGTGTGCGCCTCTTGCGACCCCCGTCCGGCCACAGCTGCGGCTTCCTCTTCGCCGCCAGGTCCTCCGCCCAACCGAACCAGACGATGCAGCCCCCGATGAGCACCCAAGTGAGGGCCAGGGTCGGCCATGGGCTCTCCAACAGCCACGAGTAGTGCTGCTCCAACGTCTCCACACTCCACAGCCGGTCCCACAGCGTCGCGGCCACGAGAATGCAGATGTTGTGCCAGAGGTAGATCGTCACGGCGCGGGAATTAAGGAGCTCGATCAGGCCGGACCAGCGGTGCAGCCGGTGGGGCCACTCGGACCAGGACGGGCTGACGTGCAACAGCAGCAAAACCGTTCCGAAGGACCACATGGCCTGGGCCAGGGGCATGCTGTCCAGATCGTGGTCCGTGGTGAAGTTGTGGCTCACGGCGTACCAGAGGCCCAGGCCTGCGATGAACGGGGCGACGGACGGGATGACGTAGCGCGGCAGGCGCTTCAGGACGCCTTCCTGGTACGCCATGCCGAGGATCCAACAAGCGCCGAACGTGCTGAAGTCCGTGACGGCGGAGTCGATTCGCTCGCCGGGCAGGGAGAGCAGGCCGGATTCGAGGGCGGCCGACAGGGCGATCGGCATCAGGATCGTCGGCCACGGCAGCCGGCGCAGAGCTCGCAACAGGAAGGGGGAAAGGAGGACGTACCAGACATAGGCGCGGACGTACCACAGCGGTCCGGCCAGTTCCGTGGCCCAGTCCTCACCGAGGAGACCTTGAATGCCGGGCAGGCCCTCGGCGTACGGCGGGTCGCTGAGCGGCAGGATCCAAAACGTGAGGTGGAGCCACCACGAACCGGGGTGGCCGTCGTCCTCCGGTCCCCAACCCTGCAACAGCATCCCCGCCACGCCGATCGCACCCAGTAGCCACAGCGGAGGAAGCAGTCGGCGGAGCCGGCCTCGTACGACGGACAACGGCGGGCGCTTGAGCGAGCGGGCCATGAGATTGCCCGCGAGGGCGAACATCACGCCCATGGACGGGAACACCAACGGCAGCCACGCCCAGCCTGTCAGGTGGTAGAGGACTACTCGAAAGAGGGCGATGGCGCGGAGCAGGTCGAAGTAGCGGTCTCTGACCCGCCCCTGGGAATGGGAGGGTGGCTGATCTGGGGCGTCCGTGCCGGACGGCATGGTGGCTGGGCTGCTCATCCCACCGGCCTCCGGTCCTCACTGCTCGTAGTCCGCGGGCTGGGGACCGCCCCCAACGGCGCCCCGACCGCTCCCGTCCGCCGCAGCTTCTGCCACCGCAGCCGACCGCCCGTCAGGGCGGTGATCCAGGACTGGAGGAGGACCACGTACATGAGTTGGCGGTAGAGGATCTGCTGGAGGGGAAGCGAGATGAGGTGGGTCATGCGTTCGCGGTCCAGGCGGAACGCGTACGCCGCGCAGAAGAGCTGGATGGCCAGGACGCCCAGCCAGGCCATGATCGTCTTTCCGGTCGGGCCGAAGATGATGCCGTACAACAAGAACACGTCGATCAGCGGGGCCAGGAGTGGGGCCAGCACCATGAACAGGGACACCAGCGGCAGGCCCACGCGGCCGAAGCGGCCCGACGGGCCTCGGTCCAGAAGGGCGCGGCGGTGCTTCCAGATGGCCTGCATCGTGCCGTACGACCAGCGGTAACGCTGCGACCACAGCTGCTGGACCGTTTCCGGGGCCTCGGTCCAGGCGCGGGCGTTCTCCGCGTAGACGACTCGCCAGCCGTCGCGGTGCAACGCCATGGTGATGTCGGTGTCCTCGGCGAGGGTGTCGTCGCTCATGCCGCCGACTCGTTCCAACGCCGATCGGCGGAACGCGCCGACCGCGCCGGGGATCGTCGGCATGCAGCGCAGGATGTCGTACATGCGGCGGTCGAGGTTGAAGCCCATCACGTACTCGATGTGCTGCCAGGCCCCGATGAGGGAGTCCCGGTTGCCGACCTTCGCATTGCCCGCGACGGCGCCCACGCGCGAATCGCCGAAGGGCTGGACGAGTTCGCGGACCGTGGACGGTTCGAAGACGGTGTCGCCGTCCATCATCACGATGATGTCGTAACGGGCGTTCGCCAGGCCCCGGTTGAGCGCCGCCGGCTTGCCCGCGTTGAGCTGGCGTACCACCCGGACGTTCGGCAGGCCCATCGCCTCGACGATCCGTGCCGTGCCGTCGGAGGAGCCGTCGTCGACGACGATCACCTCGATCGGGTGCTCGCTCGCCATCAGGGAACGGACGGTGTTCTCGATGCACTTGGCCTCGTTGTACGCCGGGACCAGCACCGACACCGGTTCGGTGACCGGCGGTCCCCAGCGGAAGCCGGGGCGCCGGACGCGGCGGGCGTGCCAGCCGGAGAGGACGAGCATCAGGACGAAGCGGCCGATGACGAGGGAGCCGACCGCCGCCAGGCCGACCACCAGCACGTCGGTGATGTTCTCCGAGGCCTGGACGAGAACGATCCATGCCTTGCCCTTCCACAGCTCCAGGCCGCTGACCTGCGTGTGCGCGCTGGGCGCGTCGAGGGCCTCGGTGAGGTTGTCGAACTCGTAGCCCCGGTCCTTCATGTCCGGCAGGAACCGGTCCAGCGCCACCACCGTCTGGCTGCGGTCGCCGCCGGAGTCGTGCATCAGGACGATCGCGCCCTTGCCGTCGGCCGGGGTGGAGCGGCGGATGATCTCGTCGGCGCCGGGCCTGCGCCAGTCCTCGCTGTCGGTGTTGTTGACGACGGTGATGTAGCCGCGCCTGCCGATGTACTCCGTCACCGGCCAGGACTTGTTGTCCATCGCGGCGGAGAACGAGGAGTACGGCGGGCGGAAGAGCGAGGTGCGGATGCCGGCGGCGCCGGATATCGCGAGCTGGTTCTGGGACAGCTCCCAGTCGATGCGCTGCTTCGACTGGTAGGAGAGGTCGGGGTGGTTGAAGGTGTGCAGGCCGACCTCGTGGCCCTCCTCCACCATGCGTTTGACCAGGTCGGGATAGCGCGAGGCCATGGTGCCGGTGACGAAGAAGACGGCGTGCGCGTCGTGCTTCTTCAGTACGTCCAGGACCTTCGGCGTCCAGACCGGGTCCGGGCCGTCGTCGAAGGTGAGGACGAGACGGTGGTCGGGCACGCTCAGGCTCGCGGTGCGGCCGCTGCGCGTGTCGATGACCGGGCCGCCGTTCAGGATCCGCTCCGGTACGCGGTCGGTGGCGGCCGGGGGGCGGACGCGGTGGTCGGCCAGGATCTCGCTGTGCACATAGCCGCGCAGCATCAGCATCGCCATCAGGGCGACGAGGACGAGCACGGGCAGCAGATAGCGCAGGGGCAGGCGGCGGCGTCGGGAGCCGTCGCGGGCTCCGGTCCGGCCGGCCCCTTGACGGCTTGGGCGGGATGCCATCAGAGGTGGTACTCCAGGGACTACAGGGACGGGGTGGTGAGCGCGGCGGCAGCCTGGTCCTGGGCGGCGGGGACGGCTGGGCGGGCCGTCCGCCACCGTGCCGGTGCCGGCGCTCGTGCCCCCTGTCACCGCCCGCCGACGGGGACGGGTCGGCCGAGGGGCCGCCGGTGGGGCTCGGGTCGGGCGAGTTGGTGACCGGCGACGACGGAACGGGCGGGGCCGGGTCGCTGGTGCGGGGCCGGGATCGTCGCGTCGCGGTGGGCGTGGGGTCGGCGGACGTGCCCTGCGCGTCGGGGGTGGTGCGGTGCCGGGGCGGTGGCGTCGGCGTCGCCCGGCACCGGGTGGTGTCGGCGCGGCCGTCGGCGTGCTGCCCGGGGTTTCGACGCCGGGGGCGGTGGGCTGCGCCGACTGTGCGGGCAGCGGAGGGCTGTCGACCTTGCCGGCCGGTTTGCCGTTCTGGTCCGGGACGGGCAGCCAGGGGGCGTTGGAGCTGCCGGACAGGAGCGTCGCGACCATGACGACGGCGTAGATCGCGCAGGCCAGGCCCACGGCCATGCCTATGCGGCGGAACGTGCGGCTTCTGCGCCCCGACTCGTCCACGAACACAGGCCCGTCGGAGGCGTCCTGCGCCCCGCCCGGCCGCGCGGGTCCCGGCTGCCCGGGGACCAGCTGACCCAGGTGCAGGCCTACGGCGTCGAGCTGGACGGTGACCTCGTGGGGGTCGTGGGTGGGGTCGCCGGATATCTCGGGGGACATCTCGGTGTGCCTGCCCGCCGCACCGCCGGCACGTCTACCAGGGTGTCCGCTCTCCTCGGGTTCCGCCCAGGGATCGCGTAGGGCGATCGCCCTGGTCTCCGGATCGCGGTCGTCGTCCTGTACGGCCGACGTACTCGCGGTCTCCGGGAAGGCCTGGGTCTGACCGACCCGGTCCCGACCCCGGCCCGGCAGCCCCCGCACTTCCCCCGTCGGGGACGCAGGCTCGGGCCACTCTGCTTCAGGTCGGGCGTCTTCTCGCCACTTGCTCACGCGCGCACTTCCCCCCACGGGACAGTTCCGGGTGCGCAGACGACACCGAGCACCCGTCGACCGAACCAAGCCCCCATGAGGTTCGAGCGCCCCGTTTACCACACCGTGCTCGGGCCATGAATGTAGCGCACGCGGAGGTTGTGTGTGTGCGGGGTGTCATTTCTGGACATTCGGCGAGCGCCTGTCGATGGCGGGGATCCAGCCCCCCACCGGCAGCCGCAGCCACCCCTTCTCGGCCGCCAGCCCGGCAGCCGCCCGACGCAGCGCGTCGAACGCCGGATGTACCAGCCCCTTCCGCCACACCAACGACACCGGTGACAGCGGAACGGGGTCGACGAGCGGCCGCCGTACCGTCCGGGGCATGTCCGGGAAGTCCACCACGGCAAGCACCGGGCAGCGGGTCTTGGCCATGATCCGCTCGAACTCCTCGTCGCCGACGGCCAGGGGAAGCGGTGGCGCGATCTCGATCCCCCGCCCCTCGAACAGTCGGCGCGCCAGGTCGGTCCACTCCGGCGTCCGCGGGTTCCCCGCCCCCGCGTACACGGTCTCGCCCGCCAGCTCGGCGAGCGGCACCGCCTCCAGGGAGACCAGCCGGTGGTCCTCGGGCAGCACGATCGCCATCGGCTCGTACCGGACGAACTGGTGCTCCAGCCGGGCCTGCAGCGCCGGTTCCAGCCCCGCGAAGTGCCCGAACGACGCGTCGAGCCGCCCGGCGAGCAGCTCCCCCGCCGCGCCGGTCAGCCCGCTCTCGTAGCGGGCCATCAGCTCATGTTCCGGGGCGAGTTCACGGGCCCGGTGCAGCACCTGGCGCGGGGTGCCGAGCCCCGGGGAGTTCAGGTCGACCAGCAGGGGGCGGGCCTGCCCGAAGGCGGCGAGAAGCTCCTCCTGCGCCGTCAGCACCCGGCGTGCGTACGGCAGCAGCCGCTCGCCGTCCGCCGTCAGCGTCACCTGCCGGGTGGTCCGTACGAACAGCTCGGCGCCCACCTCCCGCTCCAGCCGCCGTACGTCCCTGCTGAGCGCCTGCTGGGCGACGTAGAGACGGGCCGCGGCGCGGGTGAAGTGCAGCTCCTCGGCGACGGTGACGAAGGCGCGCAGGAGGCGGGGGTCGAGGTGGGGCGGGGCGGGCATCCGGCGAACTTACAACACGGGTGCGTGAATCGGTACGGAGTAAGTGTTGGACCCGGTGATCGTTCACGGGCGACGGTTGCCCCATGCCGGACAGCCCTCAGCCCCTCCGCACCGCCACCCCTCAGCCCCTCCACACCGTCACCGCGGACTCCCTCGTCACCGTCGACTTCTCCCCCCGCTCCGGCGACCGCCGGCCCAGCCCGTACCGCCGCCTGTTCACGATCCCCGGCACCCGGGCCTTCACGGCCGGGAACCTGATCGCCCGGCTTCCCATGGGCATGTTCAGCGTGAGCGCGGTCGTGATGATCGCCGGCACGCGGGGCTCGTACGCCCTCGCCGGCGCCGTCACCGCGACCGGCCTCGCGGCGACCGCGGTGGTCGCTCCGTGGGTCGCCCGGCTCATCGACCGCCACGGCCAGGCCCGGATCGCCGTACCGGCCACGCTGCTGGCGGTCCTCGGCAGCCTGGCCCTGCTGCTCTGCGTGCACTACGACGCCCCCGACTGGACCCTCTTCGCCGCCTACGCCGCCACCGCGACGACCCCCAACATCGGCGGCATGTCCCGCGCCCGCTGGGCCCATCTGCTGCGCGGCGACGCCGAGGCCCTGCACACCGCGAACTCCTTCGAGCAGGCCGCGGACGAGCTGTGCTTCATGCTGGGCCCGGTGCTCGCGGCCCTGCTGTGCGGGACGCTCTTCCCGGAGGCGGGCACGCTGGCCGGCGCGGTGCTGCTGCTCACCGGCATGCTGCTGTTCACCGCACAGCGTTCGACGCAGCCGCCCGTCGGACCCCTCCGGAAAACCCGGTCCCCGCTCCGCTCACCCGGCATCCCCCGGCTGCTCACCGCCTTCCTGGCCACCGGCGCGGTGTTCGGCTCGATGGAGGTGGTCACGATCGCCTTCGCCGACGCACAGGGCAGCCGCGCGGCGGCGGGTGTCCTGCTCAGCCTCCAGGCGGCGGCCTCGGGCGCGGCCGGGCTGCTGTTCGGCACGCTGCGGCCGACGGGCCCGGCGGAACGCCGGCTGCCGTGGTGCATGGCCGCCATGGCGGCCCTCATGGCCCTCCCCCTACTGGCCGCGAACCTGACGCCGTCCCTCGTCGCCCTGGCGGCCGCACTGCTCCTGGCCGGCACGGCAACGGCGCCCACGATGGTCACCGCCATGACGCTTCTCCAGCACCGCACGCCCGCCGACCGGCTCAACGAGGGCATGACCCTCGCCGTGACCGCCCTCCTCGGCGGCATCGCCTGCGGCAGCGCCGTCGGCGGCTGGGCGGTGGAGCAGCTGTCGGTGACGGCCGGGTACGGCGTGCCCGTCGCGGCGGCCACCCTGGCGCTGGCGGTCTCGCTCGGTTCGTTCGGCGGCCCGAACCGCCTCACGGATTCCCGCGCAAGTTCCAGCGCAAGTTCCCGCGCAACCCATTGACGCCCTCACAGCTCCCCCATACCTTCCCCCGTCGAAGCGCTTCGACGTTTCTCTCCCTGGAGCTGGACTGATGGTCAAGATCACGGACGTGGCCCGGCACGCCGGGGTCTCCCCCAGCACCGTGTCCTACGCGCTCAGCGGCAAACGCCCGATCTCCGAGGAGACCCGGCAGCGCGTCGAGGCGTCCATCCGCGCCCTCGGCTACCGCCCGCACGCCGGCGCCCGCGCGCTGGCCACCAGCAGGTCGAAGGTGCTGGCGCTGGTGGTGCCGTTACGGGCCGGGATCCATGTGCCGGTGGTGATGCAGTTCGCGGTGTCGGTGGTGACCACGGCACGCGGACACGACCACGATGTGCTGCTGCTGACGCAGGAGGAGGGCGAGGAGGGCCTCCGGCGGGTCGCGGACACCGCGCTGGTGGACGCGCTGATCGTGATGGACGTCCAACTCGCCGACCCCCGGCTGCCGTTGCTGCGCTCACTGGACCGGCCGTCGGTGCTGATCGGCTTCCCCGCCGAGCCGGCCGGCCTGACCTGCATCGACCTCGACTTCAAGGCGGCCGGCGAGCGTTGCGTGGAGCATCTGGCCGGGCTCGGGCACCGGGTGGTGGCGCTGGTCGGCTCACCGCCGGAGGTGTACGTACGGCAGACGGCGTTCGCCCAGCGGGTGGTGCAGGGCTTCACGGCCGCCGCCGACCGGGGGCGGCTCGCCTCGTCCGTGCACCCGTGCGCGGCGTCACCCGCGGCGGCTCGCGCTGTCGCGGAGCAACTGCTGTGGGAGCAGCCCGCGTTGACGGGCGTCGTCGTCCACAACGAGGCGATCCTGGAGCCGCTGATCGACGCCTTCGAGGAGCTGGGGCTGCGGGTGCCGGGTGACCTGTCCGTCACCGCGATCTGCCCGGACGAGCTGGCCGAGTCGCTGCGGGTGCCGGTGACGTCGATCGCGCTGCCGTCTGGTGAGGTGGGGGCGCGGGCGGTGGAGTTGCTGGTGAAGAAGCTGGGCGGAAAGGCCGTACCGGAGGCGACGTTGCTGGCGCCGAGGATGACGGAGCGGGGGAGTACGGCGCGGCGGGCGGTTGCGTGAACGACGTGAGGCGGCCTTGCTCGGTCCCGGAACCGCTCTCTTCACCCCGGGCCCCGAGGGAACCGGGGGCCCGGGGTGAAGGGAGGACGCACCCACAGGGCGCGCCACCGGACAAGTGCCGGCGGCGACAGAGCACTTCGGCTCAGCCCAGCCCCCAGGCCCGCCCATCCGGAATGCTGCGCACAGGTTCACGTCGAGGACATACGCCCCGGCGCTCCCGCACTGCTCGCTCCCGCTCCCCGGATCGACGGGCTGCCCGTGTCCCATCCCGGTGATGCTGTACGTCTCCACGACCGCACGCCCGCCCGCGTCCTTGAAGACCTGGTGGGGATAGCCGGCGACGGTGTCGCTGACGTCGGCGGCCTGATCGGCCCCGTGCACATCGGTCCACTGCCGCATCAGGTCGGTCATGTTGACGGGCTTCACGGTGTAGTCGGCCGTGCCCTGGAAGGCGATCAGTGTGGGCCAGGGGCCGGTGTGCCCGGGCCGGGCGGCGCGCACGCGGTCGCCCCACTGCTTCGGGGTCTGTGTGGCCCCGACATACATGCACACATACGGCGACCCGGCGGCCTGCGCACACCCGTACGGCAGCCCGGCGACGACCCCGCCCGCCGTGAACTTCTCCGGGTACGCCGCCATCATCACGGCGGTCATCCCGCCCCCCGCGGACAGCCCGGTGACATAGACGCGCGACGCGTCGCCGGAGGTGTCGGCGAGCTGCCGGTCGACCATCTGCGCGACGGACGCGGCCTCGCCCTGGCCGCGTGCGATGTCGCCGCTCTGGAACCAGTTGAAGCAGGACGAGGCGTTGTTGGCGGTCTGCTGCTGCGGCAGCACGACGGAGAAGCCCCAGCGGTCGGCGAGCTGCATCCATCCGCTGCCGGTGCCGTACCCGGAGGCGTTCTGCGTGCACCCGTGCAGCGCGACGACGACGGGCCGGCCGGCGGGCAGCCCGTCGGGGACGTACCGGAACATGCGCAGGGCGCCGGGGTTGGAGCCGAACCCGGTCACTTCCTGGAGCGAGGCGGCCGTGGCTCTGCCCGGCGTGAGGAAGGCTGCGATCAGGGCGATGAGAAGAGTGGTCAGGACGGCGACGCGACGACTTGCGGCTCTGGTCTGTGTCATGCGGAAGGACCGTAGAAGCGTGAACGACCCGCCGATATGGAGTGGGACACCACAACGGACGCGTCCACCATGGTGGTTCACCGAGTGAGCGACCTGCCCGTACGGAACTGCCGCGCAAGCGTCTTCGGGTCCCGCGCGACCTGCCACAGGCCGACCGCGAGCAGCAGCAGGCTGCTGACGAAACAGACAGGGCGAGCAGGTACAGCGCTCCCGCCCACGCGAGGAGGACCAAGAAACCGATCACCGAGGGCTCAGGGAGACGGGAAGGACGAAGGGACGACGGACGGGTACGGCGGCATCGGCCGCGCGGTGTCGGTGTCGGTCCCTCGGTGCATCTCGTCCGTCTTCCACGGCCCGACGCCGAGCTGACCCGTCGTCCCGAGGTCCAGTTCCGGCTCGACCACCACCGGGCCGGCACCGGGCTTCGCCCGCACGCGGACGTACGGCGCGTTGACCGGGTCGCCGACGCCGGCCTCCGTGGTGTTCCGCCACGCCAACGTCGACTGCGCGGCCTCACCCGGCCGCAGAACAACGGGTTGCGGGCTGCCGCTCCCACCGGTGGCGGTGCTGATCCGGTCGGTCCCCTGGAGGATCCGCACGCCGTCGACTTTGTCGTGGTCCTCGTCGAGGAGTTCGAGCTCCGGGTAGCCGTTGAGCCGGTAGGTCTCGGTGCCGCAGTTGACGAGATGCAGCCCGACGACGCGCAGCCCCATGGCGGCGTCCCCCTTGTCCGCGTAGACGTGCACGCCGGACGCGGGGCACGGCCCCGAGGCGGACGGCGCCTCGTCGACGGGAACGCTGCGCACCTTGATCACCTTCACGCCCGACACCTCGGGTGCGTCCCCGGCCGGCTCCGTCATGGCGACGGTCCCCTTGACGGTCCGCCCCGGCCCGACCGACTCGACGGTCTTCTCGACGTTGGCGACCGCGCCTCCGGAACCCGTCAGGAACCCGATGGTCACCGTATAAGTGGCCGCCTTCGTCCCTCGGTTGGTGACCTCGAATTCGGCGGAGAAGTCCGCCGCGCATCCGCTTTCCGCACCCCAGGCGTACAGGCCGGTGACCTTGACCCCGTCCTCGCCCGGACCATCGAGGGAGGGCAGGGGAAGCGGCGTCGGCGTACCGGAGGGGGTGACGGACGGCTCGGAGGACGGCGGCGGACTGCCGTACTGCGAGAAGTCGGACGGGCACAGCGCGTCGGCTCGGACCCGAACGTCGCCGCCGGCACCCGTCGCGTCGTCGCCCTGCGAGGCGCTCTGGGAACCACACGCGGCAAGCAGCAGAGCACCGGCGAGGGCGGCGGGAACGGTGCGCGGGGCGGTAGGCATCCGCCCACCTCACCAGGGCCCGCACCCCCAGGCTGTGGCGGAACCCACACCTCCGGTCACAGCAGTGTCACAGATCACTCTGGTTCAGGTGGTCAGCATGACAAAGGCCCCGCTGCCCGGAGGCGGCGAGGCCTTTGCCCACATGGGGGAAGGAGGTTCGGAAACCTCCCGAATCGTGGAGATGGCGGGAATCGAACCCGCGTCCAACGGTGCAGAATCAGGGCTTCTCCGTGTGCAGTCCGCTGTGATTTTCTTGGCCCCGGCGATCACGCGAACAAGTCGCCGACGGGCCCAGTCACTGTTTGGTTTCCCTCTTCACCCCGTGACCGGGATCGAGGTTTAGTTCCCTAGCTGATGCCAGGATCCGGGTCGGGAACAGCCCCGGGCTGACACTTCGCAAGTCGCTACTTAGGCAGCGAGGGCGAAGGAATCGCGCTTGGTGTTGGCGATTATTTTTTGCGACATATGGTTTACGAGATCATTGCCGCTTCCTCGACACGCTTCCCCTGCTTCAACAGCCGCTGTCGAAACCGATCATCCCCATGTTGTTGTGTTTAATTAAGAAACAGCTCAATGCGCCCACCGGGCCAGCCGGTGTTGGTGCCATCGTACGTGACCAACGCACGACGATGCCACTGTATTCCCGCCCGTCAGGCGCTCCGCTGTCGCCGCTTCGCCGCCGCGATCGCCCGGTCCGACTCCCGCCGGTCCTGCTTCTCCCGCAGGGTCTGGCGCTTGTCGTACTCCTTCTTGCCTCGCGCCAGGGCGATCTCGGCCTTCGCGCGACCGTCCTTGAAGTACAGGGCGAGGGGCACGATCGTGTGACCCGTCTCCTGGGACTTGGCCTCCAGCTTGTCGATCTCCTCGCGGTGCAGGAGGAGCTTGCGCTTGCGGCGCGCGGAGTGGTTGGTCCAGCTGCCCTGGTGGTACTCGGGGATGTGGGCGTTGTGCAGCCACGCCTCGCCCCGGTCGATCTGGACGAAGCCGTCCGTCAGCGACGTCCGCCCCTCGCGCAGCGACTTGACCTCGGTACCCATGAGGACGAGGCCGGCCTCATAGGTGTCGATGATGGCGTAGTCGTGCCGGGCCTTCTTGTTCTGGGCGACGATCTTGCGCTTGCCGCCCTTCTCACCGTCCCTGGCCTTCGCGGCCGCCCCGCCCTGCTTGGGCTGGGACTCCTTCGGTACGTACATTCCCTTGCTCATAGTGCCGTCCATTTTCGCACTACGGAGGGGGTCCGGGGGAAGCCGATTTACAGTGCGGGCGGCTACTGACCGAGACCTGTCAGGACCGTCTCCGCCCGCTGCAGCGCCTGCCGGTCGGCCTCCAGGTCAGGGGTGATGCCGTGGCCGTCGACGCTGCGGCCGGCGGGCGTGCGGTAGTGGCCGACGGTCAGCTCGGCGACGGAGCCGTCGGGCAGCCGGCTCGGCATCTGGACCGAGCCCTTGCCGAAGGTGCGGGAGCCCACGACGACCGCGCGGCCGCGGTCCTGCAGGGCGCCGGTGAGCAGCTCGGCCGCGCTCATCGTGCCGCCGTCGACGAGCGCGACCAGAGGTCTGGCGGTGTCGCCGCCGGGTTCGGCGTGCAGGGCGCGCTGCTCGCCGTCGACGTCGTAGGTGGCGACCAGGCCGCCGTCGAGGAAGGCGGAGGCGGCGGTGACGGCCTCGGTGACCAGACCGCCGGAGTTGCCGCGCAGGTCGAGGATGATCCCGGAGGCGGCCGGGGCTTGTTGTACGGCGTTGCGGACGATGTCGCCGGAGCCCTTGGTGAAGGCGCCGATCCTGATGGCGGTGACGTCGTCGGACAGCTTCTGAGAGGTCACGGAGTCGGTGGAGAGGCGGGCCCGGTGCAGGGCCTGGGTCCACGCGCGCGTGCCGCGCTCCAGACCGAGGCGGACGGACGTCCCGGCGGCCGCGTCGGTGGCGTCACCGCGCAGTAAGGAGACGACCTCGGTGACGGGACGCCCGTCGACCTTCGTGCCGTCGATGCTGTGCAGCCGGTCGCCCGCGCGGATGCCGGCAGCGGCCGCGGGTGAACCGGCGGCCACCTCGGTCACCTCGATCCGGCCGTCCCGCTCACGCCGCGCCGACAGTCCGACGCCGGTGTACTCGCCGTCGAGAGCCTCCTCGAACTCCTCGTACTCGCCCTGGGAGTAGACGGCGTCCCAGCGGTCCCCGCTACGGCTGACGGCGCGCTGCGCGGCCTCCATCGGGGACTTGCCCTCGGCCAGGGCCTCGGCGGCGGCCTCGGTGACCTCGTCCGGCCGGGCGGCGGAGGCGGCGGTACGGGTGGCGCCGGGGGTGGGCTTGCGGTCCGACGTCGGCAGCGAGCCCGTGGCCGCACCGGCGACGAGCACGCTCGCGAACACCAATGTCAGGGCGGCCCCACGGCGCAGGCGGCGGGGCTGACAGAACGGGTCGGGACCTGACATGCCGGTGAGTCTAGGACAACGCGAAGGGCCGCACGGCGGGTTGACCGTACGGCCCTCTTGGCATGCGTCACACCTTCAGGTACTTGCGCAACGCGAAGAACGCGGCCAAGGCAGGCATCAGCAGACTTGTCGCAAGAATGAGTGGGAGCTTCGTCAGAACGGCGTCCCAGCCAATGAAGTTGATCAGATTCAGCTTCTCGGACAGCGCGAGCCCGTGATCGATGATGAAGTACCGCGCGATCACCAGGAACGCGCAGGCGACACCGCCGCCGATGAGTCCGGCGACCGCGGCCTCCATGATGAACGGCGCCTGGATGTAGAAGCCCGAGGCGCCGACCAGGCGCATGATCCCGGTCTCACGCCGTCGGCTGAACGCCGAGACGCGCACGGTGTTGACGATCAGCATCAGCGCGACGACCAGCATCAGCGCCATCACCGCGCGCGCGGCCCAGTTCATGCCGTTGAGCAGCCCGAACAGATTGTCCAGAATGCCCTTTTGGTCCTGCACCGACTGCACACCGTCCCGCCCGTTGAAGGCGGTAGCGATGACCTGGTACTTCTCCGGGTCCTTCAGCTTGATGCGGTACGACTCCTGCATCTGGTCCGGCGTGAGGGAGCTGGCCAGCGGGGAGTCACCGAACTGCTCCTTGTAGTGCTTGTACGCCCGGTCCTGCGACTCGTGCGTCACCGTGTCGACGACCGACATCTTCTTGAGGTCGGTGAGGATCTGCTCCTTCTGCTCCCCGGTGACCGCACCCTTGGCGCAGTTGGGGTCGGACTCGGCGTCGCTCTTGTTGCAGAGGAAGATCGAGACGTTGACCTTGTCGTACCAGTACCCCTTCATGGTGTTCACCTGGTCGCTCATCAGCAGTGAACCGCCGAACAGGGCCAGGGACAGGGCGACCGAGACGATGACCGCGAAGGTCATCGTCAGATTGCGGCGGAGACCGACACCGATCTCCGACAGAACGAACTGGGCGCGCATGGCGTCTGCTTCAAGCCTTTCCGTGGACGTCTGCGAGGGGTCTGCGGTTGCTGTCTCAGTGCTGGTAGCCGTAGACGCCGCGGGCCTGGTCGCGGACGAGACGGCCCTTCTCCAGCTCGATGACGCGCTTGCGCATCTGGTCCACGATGTTCTGGTCGTGCGTCGCCATCACCACAGTGGTGCCCGTCCGGTTGATGCGGTCGAGCAGCTTCATGATGCCGACGGAGGTCTGCGGGTCGAGGTTGCCCGTGGGCTCGTCGGCGATCAGTAGCTTGGGCCGGTTGACGAAGGCCCGCGCGATGGCGACGCGCTGCTGTTCACCACCGGACAGCTCGCCCGGCATCCGGTCCTCCTTGCCGCCGAGCCCGACCAGTTCGAGCACCTGCGGCACGGACTTGCGGATCTCGCCGCGCGACTTGCCGATGACCTCCTGCGCGAACGCGACGTTCTCGCCGACCGTCTTGTTCGGCAGCAGCCGGAAGTCCTGGAACACCGTCCCCAGCTGCCGCCGCATGTGCGGCACCTTCCAGTTGGACAGACGGGCGAGATCCTTGCCCAGGACGTGCACCTGCCCGTGACTGGCCCGCTCCTCGCGGAGGACCAGCCGCAGGAAGGTGGACTTTCCGGAGCCGGAGGACCCCACAAGGAACACGAACTCACCCTTCTCCACTTCCAGGGAGACATCCCTGAGTGCGGGGCGGGTCTGCTTGGGGTAGACCTTGGAGACGTTGTCGAATCGGATCACGGATGCACCACGGGTCGCCGGGGGTAGATGTGCGTGACCATACGCGACCCGGGGACGCAAGCGCAGGCACCGGTAGGGGTTGCGTAAGGCTTGTGCGCATTTGTCCCGACGGCAAGGTCACGTACGTGAAGGGGCGCGGGGCACTGCGCGAGAAACCACCGACGACCCGCAGCCGCGAAACATGACAAGCCACCCCTCTCGGAGCGACCCGGCGCACCCTCCGGAGGAACCTGGCACAGTGGAGGGGGAACGTTCGCGTTCCCCCAAGCGTTGGAGAAGTGAACCGGTACGGCCGCTAGGAGGGCGAGCGCATGACGTACGACCGGCTGGTGTGCGCGAATTGTGCGTCGCCCGTCAGCGAGGGCCGCTGCCCCGTATGCCGGGCCAACCGCGAGCGGCTGCAGCAGGAGAACCCGTTCGCCGCGCTGAACCCGATGACGCTGATCGCGCTGCTCGCGGTGCTGATCGCGGCGGTGGCGCTGCTGGCGCACCAGACCGCGTGATCCGGTAATCCGCGCGGCCGTCGGAAACAGCAGCCGTCAGAGACATACGAAGGGCCCGGAGCGTGCGCTCCGGGCCCTTCGCGGTACGTCGTGCGTACGTTCCGTACCGCGTCGGCTACTGACGGCTACCGTCAGGCAGCCGCACCACCACGGCCGCCCACGAGACGCGGCAGCACGCGGAAGCCGATACCGCCGGCGATCATCGTGGCGGCACCGATGACCAGGAACGTGGTCTGTGCGGCACCCGTCTCGGCGAGCTCCTCGCCGCCGCCCTGGGCCGAGGTGTCGGCCGAGGGCTCCGTACCGGTGTCGGTGAGGGCCGAGTCGCCCTCACCCTGGGCGGCGTCGCCGGAGCCGCCGTCGGGGTCGGTGTTGTTGTTGCCACCACCGTTGCCGCCACCGTTGCCGTTGCCCGGGCCGTCGGTCGGCTCGGCGGTCGGCTCCTCGGTGGGCTCTTCCGTCGGCTCCTCGGTGGGCTCGGTGGGCTCCTCCGTGGGATCGGTCGGCAGGTCCGTGGGATCCGTCGGAAGATCCGTCGGGTCCGTCGGCAGGTCCGTGGGAAGCTCGGTCGGAGTCGGGGTGGGCGACTCGTCGGCACACAGAAGGCTGAGCAGGCAGTCGTCGGTCTCCGCGGCGGAGGCGGCGCCCGCGGCGGTCAGCGAGGCGCCGGCGGCGATCACGGCACCGGCCGCGATCCGCGCGATCCGGATCCGCGTCTTCTTGGTCATGTGGTTGCTACCCCCAGTAGCTGATCGTCAGTGAGGCGGCGCTCGGGGCCGTGATCGACGGAGACAGCTGTGGTGAAGCCCCCCGGTTCACATGCGCCCCAGAGATACGCATGCCACGCTTCACCCTTCCCATTTTTCAAAGCAACGTCAAGGCCGTTGCGCGCGCGATGTCCAGTTACGCCTTCTTTGCCGGGGGTTGAAGCGTGTGAGTGTGATGTAAAACCCAGACATGCAGGAACAGAAAAGGCAACTGCCGCCGGAAGGGCGGCAGTTGCCTTGTCGACAAAACGCTTCGCTTACTTCTCCTGCTGCTTGCGCCAGCGAATTCCAGCCTCCAGGAACCCGTCGATCTCGCCGTTGAACACGGCCTCGGGGTTACCGACTTCGTGCTCGGTGCGCAGGTCCTTGACCATCTGGTACGGGTGCAGCACGTACGAACGCATCTGGTTGCCCCAGGAGTTGCCACCGTCGCCCTTGAGGGCGTCCATCTTGGCCTGCTCCTCCTGGCGGCGCCGCTCCAGCAGCTTGGCCTGAAGGACGTTCATGGCCGTGGCCTTGTTCTGGATCTGCGACCGCTCGTTCTGGCAGGAGACGACGATGCCGGTCGGCAGGTGCGTGATGCGCACCGCGGAGTCGGTGGTGTTGACGCCCTGACCACCCGGCCCGGAGGACCGGTAGACGTCGATACGCAGTTCGGACTCGTCGATCTCGACGTGGTCGGACTGCTCGACGACGGGAAGCACTTCCACACCGGCGAAGGAGGTCTGCCGGCGCCCCTGGTTGTCGAAGGGCGAGATGCGCACGAGGCGGTGGGTGCCCTGCTCGACGGAGAGGGTGCCGTAGGCGTACGGCACCTGGACGGCGAAGGTGGTCGACTTGATGCCGGCCTCTTCGGCGTACGACGTCTCGTAGACCTCGGTCTTGTAGCCGTGCTGCTCGGCCCACCGCAGGTACATGCGCTGGAGCCGCTCGGCGAAGTCGGCGGCGTCGACGCCACCGGCCTCGGCACGGATGTTGACGAGCGCCTCACGGGCGTCGTACTCCCCGCTGAGCAGCGTCCGCACTTCCATCTCGTCCAGCGCCTTCCTGACGGCGGCGAGCTCGGACTCCGCCTCGGCACGGGTGTCCGGGTCGTCCTCCTCCTCGGCCATCTCGAACAGCACGGCAAGATCGTCGATCCGACCGCGCAGCGCCTCCGCCTTCCTGACCTCGGCCTGGAGGTGGGAGAGCTTGCTGGTGATCTTCTGCGCCTCGTCCGGGTTGTCCCACAGGGACGGCGCGGCTGCCTGCTCCTCGAGCACGGCGATGTCTGCCCTCAGCTTCTCGAGGTCCAGAACGGCCTCGATCGACTCCATGGTCGAGGAGAGGGACTTGAGCTCTTCGGATACATCGACGACTGCCACGCTCCCAGCGTAACGGCTCCGCCAGGTGGCCAGCGCCGGGTGAGCGTGGGTTGTGGGGGCACCCGGCGCTGGTGCCTGGCCCTCTGGGGGCTGCGCCCCCAGACCCCCTTCGGCCTGAACGGCCTCGTCCTCAAACTCCCCCAGAGGGGGCACCCCCAACGGGCTGATGGGTGCCGCCCGGCGCTGAAGAGCCCGGTCTGCAGACATTCCCGCTCAGGGGGATGCCGGAGCCGAATTCTTCGTGTCAGGCGTCGTCTCCGGCCCGTCACCCGACGTGGCCAGCCATGTACCGACCCCGGCCGCCGCCACCAGCGTGACCGCCGCCACGGCCAGGGTCAGGCGTCGGCGTCGGGTGGTTGCCCGGTGCCGGGCCGAACCGGGGCGCGGGGCGCCCGTCGCGCGCGGCGCCCGTGCCGTCCCCCGCGCACCGCCCGCCAGCTCGTCCGGGGCCGGCACCCTCATCGACGTATGCGTGTCACGGTTGGAGTCGGGCTTCGCGCCGGGTACCAGGGGCACAGCCCCCCGCCGCACCCGTACCGGCATCTCCGGCTCCCCCGCCACCGGCGCCGCCTCGGCCGGGACGTCGCCGTCCTCCACGTCCGGCTCGTCCACATCCAGCGGCGGCATGCCCGCAAGCGCCGGCAGCTGCTCCCGCAGCCGTGCCGCCAGCTCCGACGCCCGCAGCCGGGACGCCGGTCCCTTCGCCAGGCACTGCACGATCAGCTGCCACAGCTCGTCGGGGATGCCGGGGAGGGGGACGACCGTCTCCGTCACATGCCGGCGCAGCACCGCGCCCGGGTGGCCACCGCCGAACGGCGTGAACCCGGCCAGCAGCTCGTACAGCACGGTCGCCAACGCATAGATGTCGACCGCGGCCCGTGGCGGCAGTCCCTCCACGATCTCGGGCGCCAGGTAGTCCGGCGTACCGATGATCTTCGTGGCACGTGTCCGCCGTGGAGAATCGATCAGCTTGGCCACGCCGAAGTCCGTGAGCAGCGCTCGATGCGAGCCCCCGGGGCCCAGCGGGCCCTGCATGTCCAGCAGGACGTTCTCCGGCTTCACGTCCCGGTGGACGACCCCTGCCGCGTGCGCCGCCGCCAGCCCCTCCGCCACGTCGGCCACGATCGCGACGGCCGCCTCGGGGGACAGCCGCCGCTCACGTTCCAGACGGGTGCGCAGGTCCGTGCCCCGGACCAGGTCCATGACGAGCGCGAGGTCGTTGCCGTCCACCACCAGGTCGCGGACCGAGACGACGTTGGGGTGCTCGAGGCCGAGCAGGGCGGTGCGCTCCTGCACGAAGCGTCCGACGAGCTCCTGGTCGGACGCGAGGTCCTCGCGCAGCAGCTTGATGGCGACGGGACCGTCGGGTCCCTCGCCCAGCCACACCGTGCCGGCGCTGCCACGTCCCAGGATCTGGTTCGCGGTGTACCGGCTGCCGATCTTCCGTGCCAAGGCTGCTCCTACAGACGCGTGTTGTCGCTGCTGCGCCGTCCCGGGGGCCGACCCCCGGACCTCCAGCCGACAAAACTACGCGCCCGGAGCCGTTACCTTCACCGCGGAGAGGGAAATCACCCGCCAGGTGTCGACAAATCAACTCACCCGCTACTGCGTGGACGTACCTCCGGACCCCTCCTCGGAGGTCCCGGAGTCCCCGCCCAGATCCCCGATCCACCCCGTCACCGTGGTGAACCAGTCCGTGAGCTGGTCCCAGTAGCCCTTGCCCGTGCCGATCCACTCCTGCAGCGGGCTCAGCTCCCAGATCAGCCAGCCTGCGACGAACAGGATGACGATCGTGAACAGGCACCCCTTCAGGCAGCCCAGCCCCGGAATCCGCATCGGATTGGCGCTGCGCTGCCGCGGCTGGCGCGGCTCACGCGCCGGCCGCTGCGGCTCGGGCGTGGGCGCAGGGGCGTACCGCTGAGGCTGCTGGTGCGGCGGCGGGGCGTACTGCTGCGGCTGTTGCTGCTGCGGATGGCCGTATCCGGGCGGCGGCCCCTGCTGCGGACGCCGCTGGGGCTGCTGCGCCGGCCGCGGCTGCTGCTGCGGGCGGGCGACCTGCCGCTGCGGGCGGCGGCGCAGCGGGTCCTCGCCGGGGTCGAGGTACTGAACCTGCGTCTGCTCGTTGCGGTCGCGCGCGGCACGCAGCTGCGACTGCCACGGGTGCGGCTGATCGGGCTGCTGCCCCTGCTGCCCGCCGGGCTGGTTCGGCGGCACCGGCGGCATCACCGCGGTCGGGTCGGCGGCCCCGGTGTTCGGCAGTACGGCGGTGGGGTCGGCGGCGCCCGCCGGGCCCCCGGTGTGCGGCAGCACGCTGGTTGCGCCGTTCGGGTCGTACGCCCCCGCCCCGGCCGATCCGTGCGGCAGCACCTGCGTCGGGTCGGCGGCACCTGGAGTTCCGGGCACGGGCGCGGGCGCCGGGTCAGGTGCGAGGAGGGCGGCGACGCCCTCGGCCGCGGCGATCTGCGCGGAGTTCGCGTGCACGCCGACGCCGTCGGCGACGACCCGCAGCCCGCGCGCGAGGTTCTCGGCGCTGGGCCGTTCGTCGGGGTTCTTGCGCAGGCAGCGCTCGATGACCGTCCACAGCGGTTCGGGGACGGTGGAGGGGCGGCGCGGTTCGGCGCTCAGGTGCTGGTGCAGCACCTCCAGGGCCGAGCTGCCGGAGAACGGCGGTCGGCCGGTGACCAGCTCGTACAGCAGGATGCCGGCGCCGTAGATGTCGACGGCCGAGGTCTGCGGGCGGCCCTCGGCGGACTCCGGCGCCACGTACGCGGGCGTGCCCACGAACTCCTGGGTGCGGGTGAGGCCGGGCGAGTCGGCGAGCCGGGCGATGCCGAAGTCGGTCAGCAGCGGGTGCATCTGGCCGCCGTGCTGCTGGAGCAGGACGTTCGCCGGCTTCAGGTCGCGGTGGACGACGCCGTCGGCGTGGCTGGCGGCCAGCGCGTCGGCGATCTGCGCGGTGAGCAGGGCGGCCGCGACAGGTGTGAAGGGACCGTTCTCACGCAGGTAGCGGTGCAGGTCGGGGCCGTCGACGAGGTCCATGACCAGGGCCAGCAGATCGCCCTCGACGACCAGGTCGCGGACCCGGACGATGTTCGGGTGGGTCAGGCGGAGCAGGACGGACCGCTCCCGCAGGAACCGCATCACGACATCGGGATCGCTCGCGAGCTCCTCCTTGAGGACCTTGATCGCGACGGTCTCACCGGGCTGTCCGGGCACGGCCGCCTCGGCACCCGCGGTCTCCCGCTGGCGGGCTCGCCAGACGGTGCCCGTGGCGCCGCGTCCGAGCGGCTCCTCGAGCAGGTACTTGCTGCCTACCGGCCGCACGTCATGCGCTCCCTGCTGCTTGCTTGCGTGTTCCGACCCACTGTTTCCGACCCACTGTAGTGCCGCCGTCCTCGGTACCGGGCTGCCGTCTGTCCATGCGGCCTACGGACTGGTTCCCTTCTGGTTCCGGTACACGCTCCGTACTTGTTCCGGTACCTGCTTCGGTACTTGTTCCCCTACCTGTTCCGGTACTTGTTCCGGTACTTGTTCCGGTACCTGTTCCGGCACGTCGCTCCGGTACATGTTCGAAGGAAAGACGCTCGACCCGATCCGTTGGTTGCCGAACCCGGACGTGACCGATCTCAAGCGGTCATCCGCACGGCCCTGGTCAGTCACTTTTGCGGGCAGAGCCGACCAATCAAGATCACTTGGCGGCGGGCGGCGGGCGCGTTGTCAGTGGCAGGTGCGAGGATGCCTCCAGTACTGGCCGACGTGCTCGTGTGGTGGTGGGGGAAGTCCGCGGTGGGGGACCGCGGGGCGGCCTCGGCCCCGTTCCGCGGGCGCCCGCGCAGAAGGGACCGCTGACGGCGATGCAGATCCGGCTGACCGTCGTAGACCCGCTGGGCCCGCCCGCACCCGCCGACGCGCAGGGCCGCGCCGCGAGCCGCGACGTGCTGGTCACGGCCCCGGCCGGCACGGCTCTGTCGGCGGTGGCCTCCGCACTGGCCTCGGCGGTCTCCGGAGACGGCGGTGCCCCGCTGTCCGGAGCCGTGGTGCTGTACGCCGGTGCGGAGCGCCTCGACCCACAGCGCTGCACGCTGGGCGAGCCCCCGCTGCTCGACGGCGCCGTCCTGTCCGTGGGCGCTCCGGCCGAGCCCGAGCCCCACCCGGAGGTGGACGACGCCCCGGCCCGCCTCGACGTGATCGCCGGCCCCGACGCCGGCGGCGTCCATCTGCTGCACGGCGGCCAGGTCCGCATCGGCCGCTCCGCCGACGCCGACGTCCCGCTCGACGACCCGGACGTCTCCCGGCTGCACTGTGCGGTGACTCTCGACACCGAGGGCCGCATCTCGGTCGCCGACCTCGGCTCCACGAACGGCACCACCCTGGACGGCACGCGCGTGGGTGCCCGCCCGGTCCGCTTCACACCGGGCGTGCTGCTGCGGATCGGCGAGTCGACCCTGCGCCTCGCCCCCGCCGGAGGGCCGGGGGCGCGGATGCGGACGGCCCCTGACGGGGAGGGACACGTTCGGGTGTCTCCGACGCCGGACGAGACCCACGCGCGCGCGAACACCCCGGCCGACGGGACCCGGCACACCTACGGCCCGGCGGCGGACCTGGAGGCGCCGGCGAGCGGGGGACGACGGTTCGGCGAGCGGGGGCGCAGCGAGGGCGTGACGGCGAGGCGGGGGCAGCTTTGCGGGGGCGGCGCAGGACGGCCCGCGGGCGGTGTGTCGGGGGGCGCACTGCGTGATGGTCGGCGGGCACCTCACAGGACATGCTGCGGTCCGGTCCGGTGGGCGAGCCGTCTGCGGGCACGGTTCACGACGAACCGCGTCGAATCCGCGCGGCACGGCACAGGACAACCCGCGGTCGGATCACGCAGCCACGGCTCAGGACAGCCGCCGGAGCACCCCGGCAGCCGTACCCCCGAGAGCCGGCGGACACCCCCGGCCGGTGCGCCCCAGGACGGCCGCCATCCCTTCCCCACGTCCCCCGCATCGCCCGGCGGCTCGGAGCACGGGCCCGTCGAGGCGCCCCTCGTTCCGGAGCAGGGCGGCGCTCCACGGATCGAGACCCGACAGGATCCGCACCCCGACCCGCACCCGCGTCCGCACCCGGGCTCCGGACCGGCGGCGCCCCCCGGCGGCGAGACGCACGCCGGATTCGGCGTAGGACACCTCGACGGCGTGCCGGCCGGCGAGGGCCGCCGCAAGGGCACCCCGCTGCGGGGCATGGACGTACCGCAGGGCGTGCGCAGGCGCGGAGGGCTCACGGCGTGGGCGCGGCGGCTGGCGGTGGGCGGGCCGAGCAGGGAGCGGCCGGACGATCCGGGGTGTACGACGCCGAAGCGGCCGCTGGAGCGGCGGGGCACGCCGCCGGGGCCACGGCACCGGAGACATGGCCGGACCCGGCGGCCCTGCTGCTGACGGCCCTGGGGCCGGGGCCGCGGCTGTGGGAGCGCGGGCCGGGCCATCCGGAGGCGCTCACCGTGCGGCTCGGCACGGCCGACCGGACCGCGCCCGACGGTTTTGGACTGCTGCCCGCGGTGCCGGTGACCGCCGACCTGCGCGAGGCCGGGGCACTGGGCCTGGCCGGGCCGCGCCCCCGACTGGCCGGGCTGGCGCGCGCGGTGCTGGCCCAGCTCGCCGCCCTGCACGCGCCCGATGCCCTGGAAATCGTCCTGATCAGCACGGACCGCTCGCGCTCCATCGAGGAGCGCACCGCCGAGTGGTCCTGGCTCGGCTGGCTTCCGCATGTCCGCCCGGCGCACGGCCAGGACTGCCGCCTCCTCCTCGCCCACGACCGCGAACAGGCCGCGGCCCGCACCGACGAACTCCTGCGCCGCCTGGAGGACCACCTCACGGACCGGCCGAGCGCCACCCGGCCCCCGGCACCGCCCACCGGCCCCCGCCCGGCGGACACCTCCCCGAGCCGCCGAACAGCACGCCACCGCCCGGCACCGCCCCTGCCGCCCCCTCGACGCCCCTCCTGGGCCCGGGACGACGGACCGGAGGACGAGGAGCCGGGCGGCGGCTTCGCGGGGCCGTACACCGTGGTCGTCGTGGACGGCGATCCCGGCGGTGCGGGACTGCGGGACGCGGTGACGCGGCTGGTCGTGGAGGGGCCCCGCGCCGGCATCCACGTGGTGTGTCTGGCCGAGACGGACCCCGCCTCGCCCGCGTCGCCCGTCACCGAGACCTACGAGGCGGCCTGCGCGGTGGCGCCGGCGTTCCGGGAGTGCGGGGCCGTCGCGCTGCTCAGCGGTGACGTGGCGACGGCGTTGCGGCTGCTGCGGGTCGCACGGGCGGGGACAGCGCAGGGAGATCGGCCGGGCCCCGTGGGGCACGGCACGGTGGCCGCCGTGGACGCCGTCTCCCCCGCGTGGGCCGAGCGGTTCGCCCGGGCGCTGGCGCCGCTGCGTACGGATGCCGCCGCCGATGGGCGGCACGCGCGTGTGTCGGCGCCGTTGCCGCAGGCGGCACGGCTGCTGGACGAACTGGGGCTGGCCCGGGCCACGCCGGCGTCATTGATGGCGCGCTGGGCGGACGCGGCCGACGACACCGAGGCGCTCGGCGGCCGGGCGTGCGCCGTGCTCGGCGCCGGGCCGCGCGGGCCGGTCGGCGTGGACCTCGTCGCCGAGGGCCCACACCTGCTGGTCGAGGGACCACCGGGCAGCGGACGTACGGAACTGCTGCGGGCGATCGTCGCCTCGCTCGCCGCGGCCGAGCGGCCGGACCGGCTCAGCGTGGTCCTGATGGACGGCCGGGACGGTGTGAGCACGGGCCGCGGGCCCGGCGACGGACTGCGTGTCTGTATGGACATCCCGCATGTCACCACCCATCTCCTCGCCAACGACCCGGTCCGTATGCGGGAGTTCGCGCAGTCCCTGTCGGCCGAGCTGAAGCGGCGCGGCGAGCTGCTCGGCCGGTCGGACTTCGCGGAATGGCACACCGGGCGTGTGGTGTCGGGCCGGATGGTCGCCCAGCGCTCGGCGAGCACGGCCGGTGCCGGGGATCTTGACACCCCGCCCAGTGCCACACTGCGGCTGCGGCCCGCGGCTCGCAGGGAGGCGGAGGCGACGCCGCCGCTGCCCCGGCTCGTCGTGGTCGTCGACGATCTGGACGCCCTGGTGTCACCCCCGCTGGGCTCGCCGGGACGGCCCGCGGCCGGGTCCGTGATGCGTGCGCTGGAGGCGGTGGCCCGGGAGGGCGAGCGGCTCGGCGTCCACCTCGTGGCCGCGGCGGGCCCCGGGGGCCGTACGGCGGAGACGGAACCCGCGCGGAGGGCCTCCCTCCGCGTCGCCCTCGACGCACCCACCGCGGGGCCGGACGAACCGGCGCCGGGGCGAGGCCGGCTGACCCGGCCCGACGGACGGGTCACGCCCTTCCAGGGCGGTCGGGTCACCGGCCGCATCCCGCGCACGGCGACGCTGCGGCCGACGGTCGTTCCCCTGGAGTGGCAGCGGATGGGCGACCCGCCGACGCGCCGTCCCGTACGGGAGTTGGGGAACGGGCCGACGGACCTGGCACTGCTGGCGAGCGCGTTGGAGCGGGCGGCGCGGGAGGTTGCGGCGCCTGAGGTGCCGTCACTTCTGTAGCCCGCGGCTTCGGCCACCCCGAGTCACGACGCGGTCACGATCACCCTCTTGACACCGTACGCGCTCTTGCCGACCCCACCTCCCCGGCGTAGACCAGAGCGCACGGGACAGCGCTCGAACGTTCGACGAGGAACGAAGAACGGGGCCGTGATGCACAGCAGGAGCAACACCACCAGCCGGACACGGACACGCAGGGCCGCTCGGGCCGCCGCAGCCGCACTGGCGGGAGCGCTCGCGTTCTCGCTCACCGCCTGCGGGGGCGACGACGGCGACGGCGGCAACGAAACCGACGGCGGCGCCAACGAGACCGCCAGCACCGTCACCCTCCCCAAGCTGAACGGCGAGACCCTGGAGGTCGCCGCCGTCTGGACCGGCCCGGAGCAGGCCAACTTCAAGAAGGTCCTTCAGGAATTCGAGAAGCGCACGGGCGCCAAGGTCACCTTCGTCCCCGCGCAGGACCCGATCATCAACTTCCTCGGCTCGAAGATCGCGGGCGGCGCACCGCCGGACATCGCGATGCTGCCCCAGGTCGGGGCGATCAAGCAGGCCGTGGACAAGGGCTGGGCGAAGCCGGTCGGGGCGGAAGCCCAGGAGCAGTTGGCCAAGAACTACTCGCAGGGCTGGCAGGACCTCGGCAAGGTCGACGGCAAGCAGTACGGCGTGTACTACAAGGCCGCCAACAAGTCCCTGATCTGGTACAACACACAGGTCCTCGAGAACGCGGGCGCCGAGGAGCCCAAGACCTGGGACGACCTGCTCACCACCGCGCAGACGGTCTACGACTCCGGTGTCACCCCGTTCTCGATCGGTGGTGCCGACGGCTGGACGCTGACCGACTGGTTCGAGAACGTCTACCTCTCGCAGGCGGGCCCGGAGAAGTACGACCAGCTCGCGCAGCACGAGATCAAGTGGACGGACCCCTCCGTGACCGAGGCGTTGACGACGCTCGCGGAGATCTGGGGCAAGAAGGACTACATCGCGGGCGGCGCGGACGGCGCCCTGCAGACGGAGTTCCCGGCCTCGGTGACCCAGACCTTCACCGGCGGCGACCAGCCGAAGGCGGGCATGGTCTTCGAGGGCGACTTCGTGCAGGTCAACATCGCGGAGACGGACGCCGAGGTGGGGACGGACGCGAAGGTGTTCGCGTTCCCGGCGGTCGGCGACACCGCGCCGGTGGTCTCCGGCGGTGACGCGGCCGTCATCCTGGAGGACTCCAAGGCGGCGCAGGCGCTGGCCACCTTCCTGGCCTCGCCGGACGCGGCGACCATCCAGGCGGAGCTCGGCGGCTATCTGTCGCCGAACAAGAACGTGGACCCGTCGGCGTATCCGAACGCGGTGCAGCAGGAGATGGCCAAGTCGCTGGTCGCGGCCGGCGACGACTTCCGCTTCGACATGTCCGACCAGGCCCCGCAGGCGTTCGGCGGCACGCCCGGCAAGGGCGAGTGGAAGGCGCTGCAGGACTTCCTGAAGAACCCGAAGGACGTCAAGGGCACCCAGGAACAGCTGGAGGCCGACGCGGCCGCGGCGTACGGGAACTGAGCCGACGATGATGTCGTCGGCGCCGACGGCAGGGGTCCCGGAACCGAAGATTCCCGGGGCCCCTCCCCGTAAGCACAAGAGCGTGACCGGCACCCGCAGGACCGTGGCAGCCCTCTTCCTGCTGCCCGCCCTGGTGCTGCTCGGCGCGCTCGTGGTCTACCCGATCGGGTACTCGGTCGTCCGCAGCTTCTACGACCAGTCCGGCGACGGCTTCGCCGGATTCGACAACTACGAGGCCCTGTTCACCGACGACGGCATCCGCACCGCGCTGAAGAACAACATCATCTGGGTGGTGTTCGCCCCGACGATCGCGACCGCGCTGGGGCTGATCTTCGCGGTGCTGACCGAACGGGTGCGCTGGGGCACGGCGTTCAAACTGGTCGTCTTCATGCCGATGGCGATCTCGATGCTCGCGGCGGGCATCATCTTCCGCCTGGTGTACGACCAGGATCCGGACAAGGGCATCGCGAACGCGGTGTGGGTGGGTGTGCACGACACGTTCGCCCAGTCGTCGGCGTTCCCGAAGGCGCATCCGGGCCGTGAGTCGCCGCTCGAAGCGGCCGGCGGCGGCGCCTTCGTCACCAAGGAGCCCGTCCGCCTGGGCGAGCCGGTCGCCCTGCCCCTGGTCGGCGTCGCCCCCGACCAGATGCCCGGCGACGCCGCGAGGGCCGTAGCGGCGAAGGCCGACCCGGGCAAGGTCACCGGCACGACCTGGCAGGACTTCACGCGCGGCAAGGGCGTCGGCACCCTCGGCGCCCCGGACGCCTCCGAGCTGGGCTATCCCGGCATGAGGATCGAGGCCGTCAAGGACGGCAGGGTGGTCGCGTCGACCACGGCCGCCGACGACGGCACGTTCACGCTCCCGGCCGCCGCCGAGGGAGCCCAACTGCGGCTGCCCGCCGACAACTTCAAGGAGCCGTACAACGGCCTGGACTGGCTCGGCCCGTCCCTGGTCACGCCGGCCATCATCGGCTCGTACATCTGGATGTGGGCGGGCTTCGCAATGGTGCTGATCGCGGCGGGACTGGCCGGCGTCCCGCGTGAACTGCTCGAAGCGGCCCGCGTCGACGGCGCCAACGAATGGCAGGTGTTCAGACGGGTCACGGTTCCGCTCCTCGCACCTGTCCTCGCGGTCGTCACCGTCACGTTGATGATCAATGTCCTGAAGATCTTCGACCTGGTCTTCATCATCGCCCCCGGCTCCTCCCAGGACGACGCGAACGTGCTCGCCCTGGAGCTGTACCGCAAGGGCTTCTCCGAGGACCAGCCGGGCATCGCCAGCGCGATCGCGGTGTTCCTGCTGCTTCTGGTGATCCCGGTGATGTGGTTCAACGTCCGCAGGCTCAGGCGGGAGGTGCGGCGATGACCACGCAAGCCGTGACCAAGGAGTCCGGCAAGGCCAAGGCGTCCCTCGGCTCCCGCCTCGCCGAAGGCGTCAGCGGCGGTCTGGTACGCGTCTTCCTGATCGTCGTCGGCCTGTTCTGGCTGGTGCCGACGATCGGTCTGCTGCTCTCCTCGCTGCGCACTCCGGCGGACATGAACGAGAGCGGCTGGTGGACGGTGTTCACCGAGCCCGCCCAACTCACCTTCGAGAGCTACGACAAGCTGCTCCAGAACAGCGACATCACCGACTCGTTGGTGAACACGATCCTGATCACGGTGCCGGCGACCGTGCTGGTCGTGGTCATCGGCTCGCTCGCGGGCTACGCCTTCGCATGGATGGAGTTCCCGGGCCGCGACTGGTGGTTCCTGGCGGTGGTCGGCCTGCTGGTCGTGCCCGTGCAGGTCGCGCTGATCCCGATCGCCGAGCTCTTCGGCAACATCGGCCTGTTCGGCTCGATGCTCGGCGTGATCCTGTTCCATGTCGGCTTCGGTCTGCCGTTCGCGGTGTTCCTGCTGCGGAACTTCTTCGCGGAGATCCCACGCGAGCTGCTGGAGGCGGCCCGGCTGGACGGGGCCGGTGAACTGCGCCTGTTCGCACGGGTGGTGATGCCGCTGGGCGGGCCGGCGATCGCGAGCCTGGGCATCTTCCAGTTCCTGTGGGTGTGGAACGACATGCTGGTCGCGCTGGTGTTCTCCGACTCCGGCAGCCAGCCGATCACGGTCGCACTGCAGACGCAGGTACGGCAGTTCGGCAACAACATCGACGTCCTGGCGCCCGGCGCGTTCATCTCCATGGTGATCCCGCTGGCCGTGTTCTTCGCGTTCCAGCGGCAGTTCGTGTCCGGTGTGATGGCAGGCGCGGTGAAGTAACCGCGGAAGCAACACCGTTGGGGCGGGCCGACCGGCCCGCCCCTTCGCGTTCCCGGCGAATCCCCGTGACGCCCTCCTGGTAGCCACCGTTCCGCAACCTTCTGGTCACTTCACCGTCACCGAAAGCCACTGATCGCCGTTTCACCTGACAGGAGCCCGTATGTCCCGTAGTTCGACGCAACCCACCTCGAAAGAACGACATGCCCCGTTTCAGCATCATCGTCCCCTCGCACGGGGTGAAGGGCCTGCTGCCCCGGACCCTTGACTCGGTCCTCGCCCAGTCCTACGGCGACTTCGAGCTGATCACGGTGTGCGACGAGCCGGAGACCCCCGCAGCGGACATCACTGCCGAGTACGCCAAGCAGGACAGCCGGGTGGCGCCCGCGTACTCGCCGCCGTCCGCCGGCCTGAGCGCGGCGCGCACCACCGGCCTGCGCGAGGCCACCGGCGCCTATCTGCTGTTCCTCGACGGCGACGACACCCTCGTACCGGGCGCGCTGGCCGCACTGGACGCACGGCTGCGGGAGACGGGCCCGGTGGACGTACTGCACTTCGAGCACGAGCGCGTGCACTGGCGGAGCGACCCCACGCACACTCCCCCGCTCCCGCCGACCCCCGCGGGAACCTTCACTCCCGATGCGGCACCGCGGCTGACCTCGGTGGACCGCCCCGCCTGGAGCGCGGCCTATCGCCGCGGATTCCTCACCGCCCACCAGCTCGTCTTCCCTTACGGGCACTTCACGGACCTCGGCTGGGGCGGGATGGTGACGGTGACGGCCGAGCGGATGGCGGTGCTCCGCTCGGTCGTCGTACGGCATCTGCTGCGCCCGCAGGGCAGCCGGCTCGATCTTCCGGGCGCGCACCAGCTCGATCTGCTCGACCAGGTCGAACTGGTGCTGTTCCAGGCCGCCGAGCAACGTCTGTCCGCCGCGCGGCGCGACGCCCTGTTCGACCAGCTCTTCGCTGTGGCCCTGAGGACGGCGGCCGATCCCCGCCGGCTGCCCGCGCGGCACCGCCGCGCCTTCTTCCGCCGGGCGGGCGTGCTCTACCGCCGCCATCTTCGGGCCGGCCACCGCGCACCCGGCGGCAGCGTCGGCGTACAGCACCGGCTGCTGGCGCTCGGGGCCTACACGGCGTTCCACGCCCTGCGTCACGCCCACCGGTCGGCGACGAGAGCCCGCGACGGCATCTCGTCACCCGGGTGGCGCAGCGGCGGTGCGGCCTGGCTGCGGGCCGGGATCCGCGGGGTTACTCGATGACGAGCTCGACCGGGATGTTGCCGCGGGTGGCGTTGGAGTACGGGCAGACCTGGTGGGCCTGCTCGACCAGCTTGCGCCCGGTCGTCTCGTCCACGCCTGCGGGCAGCTCGACGCGCAGGGTGACGGCCAGCCCGAAGCCCTCGCCCTGCTTGCCGATGCTCACCTCACCGGTGACGGCGGCATCACTCACGTCCACCTTGGCCTGTCGGCCGACCAGGCCGAGAGCGCTGGCGAAACAGGCGGCGTAACCGGCGGCGAAGAGCTGCTCGGGGTTGGCGCCCTGGCCATTGCCGCCCATTTCGGTCGGGATGCCCAGCTGCAGGTCCAGCTTGCCGTCGGAGGAGACGGCGCGGCCCTCGCGGCCGTGGGTGGCGGTGGCGACAGCGGTGTAGAGCGCGTCCATGGAAAAACATCCCTCTCAAGTCGTCTTCCGGCGGCCTGTCCGGCCGGCCTGACGCATCAATTAGAGCACACAATTCAATTGCGCACAACTAAATGGCGGGCAAGAGCTACCCTGGGACCATGACGACCACGCCCACAGCGGACTGGCTCCGCCTCGACCAGCAGATCTGCTTCTCCCTGAACGCGGCGTCGCGCGCCTTCGGCGGTGTCTACCGCGTGATCCTCAAGGACCTCGGGCTCACCTACCCGCAGTACTTGGTGATGCTCGTGCTGTGGGAGCACGGCGACCTGCCGGTCAAGAAGCTGGGCGAACACCTGCGCCTCGACTCCGGCACCCTGTCACCGCTCCTGAAGCGGCTGGAGGGGGCCGGACTGGTGCGCCGGGAGCGCAGTACCCACGACGAGCGCTCGGTCGAGGTCCACCTGACCGAGGACGGCGCCGCCCTGCGCGAGCGGGCGCTTCAGGTACCGCGCCGTATCGCCGCGGCGACCGGCTTCGACATCGACGAGATCCACGAGCTGCGCACCCGCCTCGACCAGCTCACGACGGCGCTCGACGCGGCGGCCCGGGCGGAGGCATCGGGCGCCAGCTGAACGCACGCCGCGTCACCTGCTTGACTGAAGCGGACATCACGCGGGTGCTTCGCCGTGAGGCGGACACCGCACAGGCCAACTGACGAGGGGACGGCCGTACATGACCTGGCTGATCACCGGCGGCGCCGGCTATATCGGGGCGCACGTCGTACGCGCGATGACCGAGGCGGGCGAACAGGCGGTCGTGTACGACGACCTGTCGACCGGCATCGCCGAGCGCGTGCCGGACGGCGTGCCGCTCGTGGTCGGCTCGACGCTGGACGGTGAGCTGCTGGGGCGCGTGCTCACCGAGCACTCCGTCACCGGGGTCGTCCACCTGGCGGCGAAGAAGCAGGTCGGCGAGTCGGTGGACCTGCCGCTGCACTACTACCGGGAGAACATCGAGGGCCTGCGCGTTCTGCTGGAGGCGGTCACGGCGGCCGGCGTGCCCTCCTTCGTGTTCTCGTCGTCGGCGGCCGTGTACGGCATGCCGGACGTACACCTCGTCACGGAGGAGACGCCGTGTGCGCCCATGTCGCCGTACGGCGAGACGAAGCTGGCCGGTGAGTGGCTGGTCCGTGCGACGGGACGCGCCACCGGCCTGTCCACGGCGTCCCTGCGTTACTTCAACGTGGCGGGTGCCGCGAGCCCCGAGCTGGCGGACGTCGGCGTCTTCAACCTCATCCCGATGGTCTTCGAGAAGCTCACGGAGGGGGCGCCCCCGCGCATCTTCGGCGACGACTACCCCACCCCCGACGGGACCTGCATCCGGGACTACATCCACGTGGTGGACCTGGCCGAGGCCCACGTGGCGGTCGCCCGCGCTCTGCAGGCCTCCCCCGGCCGCGACCTCACGCTCAACATCGGCCGCGGGGAAGGCGTTTCGGTACGCGAGATGATCGACCGCATCAACGCCGTCACCGGCCACCACCGCCCGCCGACGGTCACCCCACGCCGCCCGGGCGACCCGGCCCGCGTCGTCGCCTCCGCCGACCGCATCACCGCCGAACTGGGCTGGAAGGCCCGGCACGACGTCCAGGACATGATCACATCGGCGTGGGACGGCTGGGTACGGCAATATCCGGGGGCGGTGCGGGACTAGGGCCTGTCCGGCGGATCATGCCGGAATCGCGGGGCCTGGCACGCCCATCTGCGCCGATCAGTCACCGCCCGTTGGAGCCGGCCTGATCCGCCGGACAGGCCCCAGGGCTGTCTCCGGTCACAGCGCCTTGACCGCCGCCGCGGTCGCCCGGGCCAGGGACGCCAGGTATCCCTTGGGCAGCTTCGGGCTGCGGATCACCACCGATCGCCAGTACAGCGGCCCCGAGATCAGGTCGAGAGCAAGCTCCTCGTCGACGCCGTCGCGGAGCTCGCCGCGCTGCTCCGCCGCCGCCACGATCTTGCTGGCAACCCCCTCCTGCCCCTCCCGCAGGGCCTTCTGCAGGGCCTCGGCGATCTCCGGGTTGCGGGCCGCCTCCGCCTGGAGGTCGGGGATGATCTGCGAGGCCACCGGGTGCCGCAGCGCACGGGACGTCACCTCGTACAGCAGCCGCAGATCGCCCTCCAGCGAGCCCGTGTCCGGCGCGGGCAGGCCCTGCACCGCTATCGCCGAGACGACATCGAGCACCAGGTGCAGCTTGGAACGCCACCGGCGGTACACCGCGGTCTTACCGACGCCGGCCCGGCGGGCGATCCCCTCGATCGACATCCGCGCATAGCCGACGGCGGCGAGCTCCTCGAACACGGCCGCCCGGATGGCTTCCGTCACGTCCTCGCGAAGTACGGCCGCTCCTGCGGGGGTCCGGCGGCGCGGACGCGTCTGGGGCCCGTCGGCGTTCGTCGTCATGCGGACCAGCATAGGGCGTTACGACGAAACGGTTGCGTTCTGACGCCGGTGACGTTGCGACGAAACGGTACCGTCCTCCGCTCTCGCGCCACCCGGTCGGCCCGGCACGTCACGACGATACGGTCCCGTCCCGACGGATACGGTTCGACGAAACGGTTGCGTTCTGACGCCCACTGGCCATACGCTCCCGTTGCGACGATACGGTCCCGTCCCGACGTAAGAAAACGTGAAGAGACGCGTAAGGAAACGCCGGAAGACGCACACCTCGACCGCACGCACGCATCCCCACCCCCGACCGAAAGCAGCGGATGTGAGCCAGGTCCTCGACACACCGCCCCTGAAGACGGCCCCCACCCCGGCGGCCCCGGCCGACGACGACCTCGTGGCCCTCGCCGCCCGCCACGGCCTCTCGGTCAGCGGCGCCCGCCCGTCCCTGCCCCAGTACGTCCGCCAACTGTGGGCCCGCCGCCACTTCATCGCGGCGTTCTCGACGGCCAAGCTCACCGCCCAGTACAGCCAGGCGAAGCTGGGCCAGGTCTGGCAGGTGATGACCCCGCTGCTGAACGCGGCCGTCTACTACCTGATCTTCGGCGTGCTGCTGCAGACCAAAAAGGGTGTGCCGGACTACGTGCCGTTCCTGGTCACGGGCGTGTTCATCTGGACGTTCACCCAGAGCTCGATCCTCGCCGGCACCCGCGCGATCTCCGGCAACCTCGGCCTCGTCCGCGCCCTGCACTTCCCGCGCGCCGCGCTGCCGATCTCCTTCTGCCTCCAGCAGCTTCAGCAGCTGCTGTTCTCGATGGCCGCCCTGGTCGTCATCCTGCTCTTCTTCGGCGTGCCGGTCGCCGTCTCCTGGGTGCTGGCGATCCCGGCCCTGGTCCTGCAGTTCACCTTCAACGCGGGCGTCTCGATGATCCTGGCCAGGCTGGGAGCGAAGACGCCGGACCTGGCACAGTTGATGCCGTTCGTGCTGCGGACGTGGATGTACGCCTCCGGCGTGATGTTCAGCATCGACCACATCCTCAGCCGCCACACCGATCTTCCGTCCTGGGTGGGCACCGTACTCCAGGCCAACCCCGCCGCCGTCTACATCGACCTGATGCGGTTCGCGCTGATCGACAGCTTCCACGCGAGCCAGCTGCCCCCGCACGTCTGGGCGCTTGCGACAGGCTGGGCGCTGCTCGCCGGAGTCGGCGGCTTCATCTACTTCTGGAAGGCTGAGGAGACCTACGGCCGTGGCTGAGCACACCAACGGGAACACGCCCGACCTGACCCCCACCGTCATCGCCGACCACGTCGACATCGTGTACCGCGTCAACGGCACGGGCGCCGGCCGGGGCTCCGCGACCGCCGCCCTCAACCGCATCCTGCGCCGCAAGAAGGCCGAGAAGGCGGCGGGCGTGCGCACGGTGCACGCGGTCCGGGACGTCTCCTTCGTCGCGTACAAGGGCGAGGCGATCGGCCTGATCGGGACCAACGGCTCCGGCAAGTCGACCCTGCTCAAGGCAGTCGCCGGCCTCCTCCCCGTGGAGAACGGCCGGATCTACACGGGCGGCCAGCCCTCCCTCCTCGGCGTCAACGCGGCCCTGATGAACGACCTGACGGGTGAGCGCAACGTCCACCTCGGCGGCCTCGCCATGGGCATGTCCCGCGAGCAGGTCAAGGAGCGCTACCAGGAGATCGTCGACTTCTCCGGCATCAACGAGAAGGGCGACTTCATCACCCTCCCAATGCGCACCTACTCCTCCGGCATGGCCGCCCGCCTGCGCTTCTCCATCGCCGCCGCCAAGGACCACGACGTCCTGCTCATCGACGAGGCCCTCGCCACCGGCGACCGCAAGTTCCAGAAGCGCTCCGAGGAACGCATCCGGGAGCTGCGCAAGGAAGCCGGCACGGTGTTTCTGGTCAGCCACAGCAACAAGTCGATCCGCGACACCTGCGACCGTGTCCTGTGGCTGGAACGCGGCGAGCTGCGCATGGACGGCCCCACCGAGGACGTCATGAAGGAGTACGAGGCCTTCACCGGGGACGCCAAGCCGAAGCCCAAGCCCAAGCCGAAGGCCGCAGCCAAGCCGGCGGAGCCGACGGTCGCCCAGCCTTCCTGACGTCGCGACGGCCACCGACGGACGACGGGGCGCCCCGGGCCTGAACGGCTTGGGGCGCCCCGCTGTCGTACGTACCGACGCCGGACGTCGGATGCGTACCGCGACTGCCGACTACGAGTGACTCCGCAGCAGCGTCCGCATCGTGCGCATCGCCACCGACAGGTTCGCCAGGTCGAAGGACTCCGAGCTCTGGATCTCCTCCAGGGTGGCCCGGGCGCGGCCGAGGATCGCCGCGTTCTTCTGCTCCCAGACCTTGAAGCGCTGCTCGGGGGTCGAGGCCCCGTTGCCCACCGCGAGGACGTCGGCCGTGACGGCTGCATGGGCCGCGTACAGGTCTTCGCGGATGGCCGCGCGGGCCATGGACTGCCAGCGGTCGGCGCGGGGCAGCTCGATGATGCGGTCCATGAGCTGGGTGATGCCGAGACGGTCGGCGAGGTCGTAGTAGACATCCGCGACGTCCATCGGGTCCCGGCCCATACGGTCGGCCACCAGCACGATGTCCAGTGCCGGGAAGGCGGAGGAGAACCCGGCCACCCGGGTGGCGAGTTCGTCCGGCACGCCGGAGCCGGTCAGCTCCTCGTAGATCTTCTGCCACCACTCCAGGTCCGCGCCGCGCAACAGCTTGGGCAGCTGCGACCAGACCTGCTCGACGCGGTCGGCGAAGAAGGTGACGGTCTCGGCGAGCTGGAGCGGCTGCGGCCGGTTGTTGAGCAGCCAGCGGGTGCCGCGCTCCACCAGTCGGCGCGAGTGCAACCGGATCCGGGTCTGGACGGCGGCCTCGACCTTGTTGTCCAGCGCCTCGACGGCGTCCCACACCGTCCCCGAGCGGAAGATCGTGCGGGCCGCGGTCTGCGCCCGGACGATCTCCTCCAGCGACGCGCCGGTTTCCTCGCGCAGGCGGTGCAAGTACGTCGTACCACCGGTGTTGACCGTGTCGTTGACCAGCACGGTCGTGGTGATCTCGCGGCGCAGCGGGTGGCTGTCGATGTGCTCGGGGAACTTCTCGCGCAGCGCGGTCGGGAAGTACGCGTAGAGCAGCCCGCGCAGGTACGGGTCGTCGGGCAGCGAGGTGTGCAGCAGCTCCTCGGCGACCGTGATCTTCGTGTACGCCAGCAGGACGGCCGTCTCCGGACCGGTCAGCCCCTGGCCCTGGCCGAGCCGCTCGCGGATCTGGCGGTCGGTGGGCAGGAACTCCAGCGCCCGGTCGAGGTGGCCCTCGCGCACCAGGTGGCGCATGAAGCGCTGCTGGGCGTGGAGCATGTCCTTGGACTGGGCGAGGGCGTTGGCGATGGCCGTGTTCTGCGCATAGTTGTTGCGCAGGACCAGACGGCCGACCTCGTCGGTCATGTCGGCGAGCAGCCTGTTGCGCTGCTTGACGGTCATGTCGCCGTCCGTGACCAGGCTGTTGAGCAGGATCTTGATGTTGACCTCGTGGTCGGAGGTGTCCACGCCCGCACTGTTGTCGATCGCATCCGTGTTGATCTTGCCGCCGTGCAGGGCGAACTCGATCCGGCCGAGCTGGGTCAGGCCCAGGTTGCCGCCCTCGCCGACGACCTTGACGCGCAGGTCGGCGCCGTCGACGCGGATCGGGTCGTTGGCCTTGTCACCGACGTCCGCGTGAGACTCGGTCGAGGCCTTCACGTACGTACCGATGCCGCCGTTCCACAGCAGGTCCACCGGCGCCTTGAGGATGGCCTTCATCAGCTCGGCCGGGGTCATCTTGGTGACCTTGCCCTCGATGCCGAGGGCGTCGCGGATGTGCGCGTTGACCGGGATCGCTTTGGCGCTACGGGAGAAGACACCGCCACCGGCCGACAGCAGCTCGGTGTTGTAGTCCTCCCAGCTGGAGCGCGGCAGCTCGAACAGCCGGCGTCGCTCGGCGTAGGAGGTGGCCGCGTCCGGGTGTGGATCGATGAAGATGTGCCGGTGGTCGAAGGCGGCGACCAGGCGGATGTGCTCGCTGAGCAGCATGCCGTTGCCGAACACGTCACCGGACATGTCACCGATGCCGACCACCGTGAAGTCCTCGACCTGGGTGTTCACACCCAACTCCCGGAAATGCCGCTTGACGGACTCCCAGGCGCCGCGGGCGGTGATGCCCATCGCCTTGTGGTCGTAGCCCGCGGAGCCGCCGGAGGCGAAGGCGTCGCCGAGCCAGAAGTTGTACTGCTCCGCGACACCGTTGGCGATGTCGGAGAAGGTGGCGGTGCCCTTGTCGGCCGCGACCACGAGGTACGTGTCGTCCTCGTCGTGCCGTACGACCTCGGCGGGCGGGACGACCTCACCGGCCACCATGTTGTCGGTGATGTCGAGCAGCGCCGAGATGAACGTCTTGTAGCTGGCGATGCCCTCCGCCATCCACGCGTCCCGGTCCACGGACGGATCCGGCAGCTGCTTGGCGACGAAGCCGCCCTTGGCGCCGACCGGCACGATGACGGTGTTCTTCACCATCTGCGCCTTGACCAGGCCGAGGATCTCCGTACGGAAGTCCTCCCGGCGGTCCGACCAGCGCAGACCACCACGCGCGACCTTGCCGAACCTGAGGTGCACACCTTCGACGCGCGGCGAGTACACCCAGATCTCGTACGCCGGGCGCGGCGCCGGCAGGTCCGGAATGACCTGCGGGTCGAACTTCATGGACACGTACTCGTGCGGCCGGCCGCCCCACGCCTCCTGGAAGAAGTTCGTGCGCAGGGTCGCCTTGATGACCGTGAGGAAGGACCGCAGGATCCGGTCCTCGTCGAGCGAGGCCACCTGGTCCAGGGCCGCGTCGAGCTCCTCGAGCAGGGCGTCGACGATCTCGCGCCCGGCGCGCTGCCGGTCCGGCGACATCCGCGCCTCGAACAGGGAGACGAGCAGCCGGGTGGTGTGGACATTGTTTCGGAGGGTGTCCTCCATGTAGTCCTGGCTGAACGTCGAACCCGCCTGGCGCAGGTACTTGGCGTACGCCCGCAGCACCATCGCCTGCCGCCAGTTCAGCCCGGCACTCAGCACG
Source organism: Streptomyces sp. F001 (assembly GCF_004187715.1). Taxonomy (GTDB): domain Bacteria; phylum Actinomycetota; class Actinomycetes; order Streptomycetales; family Streptomycetaceae; genus Streptomyces; species Streptomyces flavusporus. Next base: position 216,660 of record NZ_QZWF01000005.1, read on the forward strand.
AGGGCGTTGAAGCCGTCGTTCTCCGCCTTGCCGGTCCAGGTGGCGGCGAAGGCCTCCTGGAACCGCTCGCGGGCGTCGTCGCGGCCGTAATCCACGCCGTCCTTCGCCTTGGGCATACGCAGGCCGAAGTCGTAGATCCAGGAGACGCTGCGGTCGGCGCCGCGCAGTTCGTACGGCCGCTCGTCGACCACCTCGACGCCGAGCCGGTTGAGGACCGGCAGGACGGCGGACAGGGAGACGGCCTCGCCCTTGCGGTAGATCTTGAAGCGGCGCTCGTCGAGGGCGGCGCCCACCGGCTCGTACAGGCTGAGCGCGAAGTCGTTGTCCTCCTCGAGCCGTTCGATCTGGCCGAGGTCGGCGACCGCGGCGCGCGGGTTGTGGTCGGCCTTGTAGCCCTCCGGGAAGGCGTTGCCGTAGCGGCGCAGCAGTTCGGCGGCGCGCTCCTCGCCGAACTCGGCGTTCAGCGCATCGGCGAATCCGTCCGCCCAGGAGCGCGCGGCCTCGACGAGGCGGGCCTCGATACGCTCCTTGTCGGCGTCGGACAGCTCCGGCAGCTCGGTGCCCTGCGGGACCCGGACCACGAAGTGCAGCCGGGAGAGGATCGACTCGGTGTTCCAGGCGGTGAAGTCGACGCTGGTGCCGCCGAGTTCCTCCTTCAGGATGTCGATGATCCTGAGCCGGACGCCGGTGGTGTAGCGGTCGCGGGGCAGATAGACCAGGGCCGAGTAGTAGCGGCCGTACTCGTCCTGGCGCAGGTAGAGCCGCAGCCGCCGCCGCTCCTGGAGGTAGAGGACCGAGGTGACGATGGACTGCAGCTCGTCGACCGGTGTCTGGAACAGCTCGTCACGCGGATACGTCTCGAGGATCTGGAGCAGATCACGTCCGTCGTGACTGTTGGGCGAGAACCCGGCACGCTTGAGCACCTCGTCGACCTTGCGCCGGATGACGGGAACCCGGCGGACGGACTCGGTGTAGGCGGCGGAGGAGAACAGTCCCAGGAAGCGCCGCTCACCGACGACATTGCCCTGCTCGTCGAACTTCTTGACGCCGATGTAGTCCAGGTACGACGGGCGGTGCACGGTGGCCCGGCTGTTCGCCTTGGTCAGCACGAGTAGCTTGTGCTCACGGGCCTTGGCGCGGGCATCGGCCGGAAGCCGCTCGAAGGACGGGCTGACCGGGTGGGCCTCGCCGGTCTCGTGGTGCGGGTCGGCCCGCAGTATGCCGAGACCGGTGCCGGGCACCGCGGCGAGGGAGTCGTCGTCGCGCAGCTCGTACTCGCGGTAGCCGAGGAACGTGAAGTGATCGGCGGCCAGCCAGCGCAGCAGCTCACGGGCCTCCTCGATCTCCTGCTCGGGCAGGTCACCGGCGATGGGCTCCTCGGGCAGGCCCTCGGCGATCCGCAGCGCCCCGTCCCGCATCTTGCCCCAGTCCTCGACGGCCTCGCGGACGTCGGACAGGACACGCAGCAGGTCGGCGGTGATCTGCTTCAGGTCGGAGCGGTCGGTCTCGCGGTCGATCTCGACGTGGATCCAGGACTCGATGTGCGCATCGTGCGGGAGGTCGCCGGTGGGCGGCGTGGTGAGCACCTCGTTGAGCTTGCCGGTGACATCGCGGCGCACCACCATCTGCGGGTGGATGACGACGTGGATGCCGCGTCCCTGGCGCGTCAGCTCGTTGGTGACGGAGTCGACCAGGAACGGCATGTCGTCGGTGACGACCTCGACGACGGAGTGGCTGCACGTCCAGCCGTTCTCCTCGACCGTCGGGGTGTGCACGCGGACGTTGGCCGTGCCCTGGGGGCGGTTTTCGGCCAGTCGGTAGTGGGAGTAGGCAGCTCCGAAGATGTCGACCGGGTCGCGGTCGGTGAGGTCCTCCGGGGCGGTGTGCAGGTAGTAGCGCTGGAGGAACGCGAGCACGGCCGCCCGGTCGGGGATGCCGTGTTCCGTCGTCCCAGTCGGTAGGTGCCCCCCGACCGGGCTGTGCTCAGCTACCCGGGCGGCCCGATCGAGCAGCTCGGCCTTGGCTTCGTCCAGCTTGGTCTGCATTGTCCTCTGGCTCCTGTCGCGCGCCGTTGCGTGACGTAGAAGGAAGTACGGTCTCTGCCCTTCCGACGCGACGCCGTGACGCGGGGTGTCCGGTCCGTTCCGACGCTATGCCGCAAGGTGAGATGAGCGGTGGGTTATCAGCCATTTCCAACGCGACCGGGGCATGTGACGCTGCTCTCCACAACGTCTGCGCCCGCAGTGTGCGCGTCACCGTGGAGCCCCTCGGGGCCCCGACCCGCCCGCGAAGACCAGCGACCACCGCCCGGATACGGATGTCGTCCGTGCTCTCCGGGCGCAGAGCAGGGACACCAAGGCCCCCGCGAACTATCGCGCTGATCACGCCACAAGGCTATCGCTCATTACCGGGGGTCCGTCATGAGCCGTATGTGTACAAAACCGGGACCGGAACTTTGACAGTCTGCACAGGGACAAGCGCGCTGCGACGACGGTGGCTGCCTGAGCCGCGGGCAGTCGCACCGCCGCAACTCCGGTCAACCGTGCCGTCGCAGCTGCGGGCAGTCGTGCCGCTGGGGCGGCACGGGTGGGCGATGGGGGTGCCCCCGCGCGAGCTCGTTCGAGCGTGGGGGAGGCACCCCGCAGCGCCGGGCTGCGTGAACCGCCCTACCAGCACCAACGCCGGCCGCGGCCGTAGCGGACGCCGCAGCGCCGGACCACGCGCCCCACAACCCCACCTCGCCCGGAAACCGGCGCGTACCCTTGGCAACCCCCCGCCCCGGAGGCACCTTGCCCCTGAACGACCCACGCAGCCGGAAGCCACCCACGAAGGGCAGCCCACCGCCATGACCACCAAGATCCTCATCGTCACCGGCGACGCAGCAGAGTCCCTCGAAGTCCTCTACCCCTACCAACGCCTCCGCGAAGAGGGCTACGACGTCCACATCGCAGCCCCCACCCGCAAGAAACTGCAATTCGTCGTCCACGACTTCGAACCCGGCTTCGACACCTACACCGAAAAGCCCGGCTACACCTGGCCCGCCGACCTCGCCTTCTCGGAGGTCGACCCCGGCCAGTACGCCGCCGTGGTCATCCCCGGCGGCCGCGCCCCGGAGTACCTCCGCAACGATCCCGAACTCCGCAAGATCCTCAAGTCCTTCTTCGACGCCGACAAACCCGTCGCCCAGATCTGCCACGGCCCCCTGCTCACCGCCGCGATCGACGGCCTCCGCGGCCGCCGCGTCACGGCGTACCCCGCGCTGGAACTCGACATGCAGGCCGCCGGCGCCACCTTCCAGGACGCCGAGGCAGTGATCGACGGCACCCTGGTCTCCTCGCGCGCCTGGCCGGACCACTCCGCCTGGATGCGCGAGTTCCTCAAGGTGCTGCGCGCCAAGGCCCCGGCAACCTGAGCCCCGCCCACCAGCAACGCCCCGGCGCCGCGCCGCCGAGCTGCGGGCAGTCGTGCCTCCCCCAGTGCCTCAAGGGCCTGGGGGACCCAGGGCAATAGGGGTCCCCCCGCTCACGCGAAGCCGAGAGTGGGGGAGGCACCCCGCAGCGCCGGGCTGCGCGAACCGCCCTACCGGCACCAACGCTCCCTCAGGCCGCCAGCTCCTCCGCCACCGCGACCGCCTCCCCGAGCGAGTCCACCACCGGCACGCCCGCTTCCTCCAGGCTGGCCCGGCTGTGCGAGCCCCCGGTGTAGAGCACGGCCCGCGCTCCCACGTGCCGCGCGGCCACCGCGTCATCCGCGGCGTCGCCGATCACCACGGTCCGACCGGGCTCCACCCCGGCGAGCGCCGCGAGGTGCCGCACCATGTGCTCGGCCTTGCTGCCCCCGGAGGGCCCGGTCCGCCCGTCGACGCGTATGAAGTGCGTCTCGATCCCGAACCCCCGTACCAGCGGGACGAGTTCGTCATGGACGTACATGCTGAGGATCGACTGGCTGCGCCCTGCCGACTGCCACTCCGCCAGCAGCTCGATCGCCCCCTCGGTCAGCCCGCACCGAACCCGGTGCTCCGAGTAGTACCGGTGGAAGGTCGCATCCATGACCTCCCACTCGGCATCGGTGGGCAGCCGCCCCAGCAGCCGCTCGTAGAACTTCGGCACCGGCACGCAGTACAGCGCCCGGTACTGCTCCATCGTGATCGGTTCCAGCCCCAGCTCGGCGAACGCCGCGTTCGTCGCCCCGATGATCGCGTCATTGTCGTGGAACAGCGTGCCGTTCCAGTCCCAGACAATGTGCTCAGCTCCGTGCTTCCCCATGCCTAAAAACGTTACCCGCCACCACTGACAATCAAGAGATCCCCAGGTCAGCCTGGCACCAAGCAGCCGTGAGCAGTCGTGCCACGGTGAGCGTCAGTCCTGCGAGCCGACCAGGTTGGGGATCTCCTGCGTCGCGTACCACAGCAACTCGTGGTCCTCGGCCCCGTCCACGACGAACTGCGCGTCGTCGTCCCCGCCGTCCGCCGCCTGAAGCGCCTCGGCGGCTGCGGCGACATCCGGCTCCGCCTCACCCGAGTCGACATGCACCGAGGCCGCCTTGGCCAGCGGTACGGCGCCGGCGATCCGCACCTCGCCGAGCGCGGCCGGGTCGGGCCCCCGTCCTGGGTCGGCGGCCGCCTGTCCGTCAGGGACGTCGATGGCGACCACCACCCGCCGCCGTGGTGCCCCCGGGTCCGCGGCGAGCAGCCGCAGCGAGGCCAGCGCGGCCCGGCTCAGCGCCGCGTACTCCAACTCCTCGATGTCGTCGGAGAGGTACCACTCACGCAAGGCCGGCGTGACGGCGTAGGCGACGAGCGGCCCCGCGCCGACCTCGCCCGTCTTGTACGCCTCGGCGAGACCGGAGAGGGTCAGGGGGACGTAGACGCGCATGGTTGGCCGCTTTCGTGGTCGGAGGGCCTCCGCAAGGCCCCGGTGAGGGCCTTCAGGATACGTGCGGGGTCCCCTTTCGAGCCCCTGCCCGCGCCTCGCAGGGCGTCCACTCGACGCCGGAAAGTCACCCGGTGCACCCCGTTCCCCACGGGCTCCTGTCCCCGCTCCTCACCCGGATAGGTGAACATTCCGGCCACCGGCCTCCCGCCCGCTTGTTTGCCCGCCCTCGACCAGGGCCCGTACAAGATCCCCAACAGCAAGTTACTGCCCGGTACGCACCGCGCGCCGGGCCCACCGAACGGGGACCCCCATGAACAAGGTCATGACCAGGACGCCACAGCACCACGCCGGCACCCGTCCCCGACCCGCGCGACACCGCCGCCCGGCAACAACTCACCCGCACTCCAGGCGCGGGCCCCTCCCGCACAAGCCCAGCGGCCACACGCCCGCCACCACCTCTACGACGACCCCTACGGCGGCACGATCCGCCACGCCCCCAGCAGCCGCACGCCCACCCCCCATCCACCCGCCCCCAGCCGCCCAACGCCCCCTCACCGCCCCGCCCCGAGCCCTGCCGCCCCACGGCCCTCCGCACCCCATCGACGCCCCAAGCCCCCGCCCCAGCCCGCAGCGCCTCCCACACCCGAAAGCCGGTCGTCCCGCAGCCCCGCCCCACTGACCTCTTCGCCGACCGGCTGCTGCTCGTCCTGAGTGGGCAACGCCCCGTCCACGCCATGCTCCGGCACACCGCCGGCCCCGCCTACGACGAGCTGGCCCGCCTCGCTGAACGCGGCCCCCTGCGCACCCGCGGCCCGCGCCCCGTCGTCCGCGACGTCGGCTACTACGAACCCCGCCCGGGCGCCATCGAGGCCTTCGCCCGCATCGGCGCGGGCGACCGCCTGCGTGCCATGGCGTTTCGCCTGGAGCTGGGCCGAGACCACCGCTGGCGCTGCACGGCCGTGGAACTGGGCGGCCCTCGCACGCGCACCGCCGTCGATAACTGACCCACTACGCACCCCACTCACGCCGAAGGGCCGGGCACCCTCAGGTGACCCGGCCCTTCCGCTGCTACGACGCCTCAGGCGCCGTCACTTCTTGCGGCGCCGCCCGCCCTTGGCCTGCTTGCGACGCTCCGCGCGCGTGAGGCCGTCGGCCGCAGACCGCACCGGCTCCTCCTCGCTGAAGTCGCCCTCGATGGTGCCACCCTCGCCGTCCACGGTCGGAGCGGTGAAGTGCAGGTTCCGCCGCTGCGGTGCCTCCAGGCCCTTGGCGCGGATCTCGGGGCGCGCCCCCGCCTGCGCGGGCACCGCGTCCTGCTTCTCCAGCGTCGGCTTGGCGTCCTCGACGGGCACCTCCTCGACCTGCTGCTCGACCTGGACCTCCAGGTTGAACAGGTAGCCGACGGACTCCTCCTTGATGCCCTCCATCATGGCGGTGAACATGTCGAAGCCCTCGCGCTGGTACTCGACCAGCGGGTCCTTCTGCGCCATCGCGCGCAGGCCGATGCCCTCCTGGAGGTAGTCCATCTCGTAGAGGTGCTCGCGCCACTTGCGGTCCAGGACCGACAGCACGACCCGGCGCTCCAGCTCACGCATGATCTCGGAGCCGAGCTGCGCCTCACGGGCCTCGTACTGCTCGTGGATGTCGTCCTTGATGGACTCGGCGATGAAGTCGGCGGTGAGCCCGGCCCGGTCGCCGGCCGCCTCCTCCAGCTCCTCGACGGTGATCTTCACCGGGTAGAGCTGCTTGAAGGCGCCCCACAGCCGGTCCAGGTCCCACTCCTCGGCGAAGCCCTCGGCGGTCTCCGCGGCGACGTAGGCGTCGATCGTGTCGTCCATGAAGTGCTGCACCTGCTCGTGCAGGTCCTCGCCCTCCAGGACGCGGCGCCGCTCGCCGTAGATGACCTCACGCTGCCGGTTGAGGACCTCGTCGTACTTCAGGACGTTCTTACGGGTCTCGAAGTTCTGCTGCTCGACCTGCGACTGGGCGGACGCGATCGCGCGCGTGACCATCTTGTTCTCGATCGGCACATCGTCCGGGACGTTCGCCATCGCCATCACGCGCTCGACCATCTGCGCCTTGAACAGCCGCATCAGGTCGTCGCCGAGGGAGAGATAGAAGCGGGACTCGCCGGGGTCGCCCTGACGGCCGGAACGGCCACGCAGCTGGTTGTCGATACGCCGCGACTCGTGCCGCTCGGTGCCCAGCACGTAGAGGCCGCCGAAGCTCTTGACCTCTTCGAACTCCGCCTGCACCGCCTTCTCGGCCCGCTCCAGGGCGGCGGGAAGCGCGGCGGCCCACTCCTCGATGTGCTCCTCGGGGTCGAGGCCACGCTGGCGCAGCTCGGCCTCCGCGAGGTCGTCGGGGTTGCCGCCGAGCTTGATGTCCGTACCACGGCCGGCCATGTTCGTCGCCACGGTCACGGCGCCCTTGCGGCCGGCCTGAGCGACGATCTGCGCCTCACGGTCGTGCTGCTTGGCGTTGAGCACCTCGTGCTGGATGCCGCGCTTGCTGAGCTGCTGCGAGAGGTACTCGGACTTCTCGACCGAGGTGGTGCCGACCAGGATCGGCTGGCCCTTCTCGTGCTTCTCGGCGATGTCGTCGACGACCGCGTCGAACTTCGCGACCTCGGTGCGGTAGATCAGGTCCGACTGGTCCTTACGGACCATCGGCTTGTTGGTCGGGATCGGCACCACACCGAGCTTGTAGATCTGGTGGAACTCGGCGGCCTCGGTCATCGCCGTACCGGTCATGCCGGAGAGCTTGTTGTAGAGGCGGAAGAAGTTCTGCAGGGTGATCGTGGCGAGCGTCTGGTTCTCGTCCTTGATCGGCACCCCTTCCTTCGCCTCGATCGCCTGGTGCATGCCCTCGTTGTAGCGACGGCCGGCGAGGATACGGCCGGTGTGCTCGTCGACGATCATGACCTCGCCGTCGATGACGACGTAGTCCTTGTCCTTCTTGAAGAGCTCCTTGGCCTTGATGGCGTTGTTCAGGTAGCCCACCAGCGGCGTATTCACCGACTCGTAGAGGTTGTCGATGCCCAGCCAGTCCTCGACCTTGCTGACACCGGACTCGTGGATGGCGACCGTGCGCTTCTTCTCGTCGACGTCGTAGTCGCCGGTCTCCTCGATGCCCTTGAGCGGCTGGCCGGCCTCACCGCGCTTGAGCCGGGTGACGAGCTTGGCGAAGTCGCCGTACCACTTGGTGGCCTGGTCGGCCGGGCCCGAGATGATCAGCGGTGTACGGGCCTCGTCGATGAGGATGGAGTCGACCTCGTCGACGATGGCGAAGTTGTGCCCGCGCTGGACGAGCTCCTCCTTCGACCACGCCATGTTGTCGCGCAGGTAGTCGAAGCCGAACTCGTTGTTCGTACCGTAGGTGATGTCGCACGCGTACTGCTCGCGGCGCTGGGCCGGCGTCATGTTGGCCAGGATGCAGCCGACGCTCAGGCCCAGGAACTTGTGGACGCGGCCCATCATCTCGGAGTCGCGCTCGGCCAGGTAGTCGTTGACCGTGATGAGGTGGACGCCCTCACCGGACAGGGCGTTCAGATACGCGGGCAGCGTACCCACGAGGGTCTTGCCCTCACCGGTCTTCATCTCGGCGACGTAGCCGAGGTGGAGGGCGGCGCCACCCATCATCTGCACGTCGTAGTGCCGCTGGCCTAGGACGCGCTTGGCGGCCTCGCGCACAGTGGCGAATGCCTCGGGCAGCAGGTCGTCCAGGCTCTCACCGTCGGCATAGCGCTGCTTGTACTCATCGGTGAGGGCCCGCAGCTCGGCGTCGGAGAGGTCGACGAAGTCCTCTTCGATGGAGTTGACCTGGTCCGCGATACGGTGCAGCTTGCGCAGGATCTTGCCTTCGCCTGCACGCATGATCTTCGAGAGGACGGACACGGGGTTTGGTCTCCTTGCCGGTCGGGCCTGGGACGGTCGGTTTTCCTTCGACGTACTGAGCAACGGCCATCGTATGCGAGGACCCGGCCGCGCCGGGAGGCCTGCCGGGCGACGACAGTCCACTGCAGCACATCGACGTCGCATCCGACGTCAGACCTGCCTTCAATTCTGTCTTCACACGGAACAACGGCCGGGAGTCCTGGATAGTGCCGCGCCCCTCCCACGAATTGCGCGAATCGTGATCACGTGGTCACACGCAGCGAAATGCATGGCATCGTCACGCCTTCCCGAGCAGAATCGGCCGATGGAGCCCGTCACCATCCCCACCGCCCGCCTCCTCCTGCGCACGGTCGGCCAGGACGACACGGACACCGTCTACGCCGCCTGTCAGGATCCCGTCATCCAGCGCTGGACCACGATCCCGTCGCCCTACCTCCATGAACATGCCCAGAGCTTCACGGAGCACCTGGTCCCCGACGGCTGGGCGACCGGCTCGATGTTCACTTTCGGCGTCTTCCTCAGCCAGGGGGAACTGGCAGGAATGCTCGGTATCACCATGCGTTCCCTCGGCGTGGGCGAGCTCGGCTTCTGGGCGACCGAACGCCACCGCGGCAACGGCTACATGACCGAGGCCACCCTCGCCGCCGCCCGCTGGGCCTTCATCCACCAGTCGATCGACCGCCTGGAATGGCGTGCCGAAGTGGGCAACACCGCCTCCCGCGCGGTCGCCGAACGCACCGGCTTCACCATCGAGGGCACGCTACGCGCCGCGCTCCACAACAACGGGGTACGACGGGACTGCTGGGTGGGTTCCCTCCTGCCATCGGACCTGGGGTTGCCGTCGACGGCGCCCTATCTGCCGCCCCGCCAGTAAGTCCGTGGGCATTCGCGTCTCCCTCAGAGGGGGAACCCCCAGGGCGGCAGGGATGGGCGCCGGCGGCACCCCGTCGTGCCGGGCTGCGCACCCCCTCGCTCAGCCGCACAGGGCCCCGGTTCACGAATCCCCAGCTCACCCCGCGTTGTCAGACCCACCGCCTATCGTTCGACGGCATGACGACCCCGCGCCCCACGGACCTCACCGCAGACGAAGCCCGCCGCATCGCCCTGCGCGCCCAGGGCCTCCTCGGCACCCCCAACCGCAAGGCCGGCGTCCGCGGCATACTCCGTCACCTCGGCGCAGTCCAACTCGACACCATCTCCGTCCTCGCCCGCTCCCACGAGCTCATCCCGTACGCCCGCCTCGGCGCCGTGGGCCGCAGAACCGTCGAGAACGCCTACTGGACGACTGCATCCATCGGCGCCCCTTCGACACGACCGCACGCCTTCGAGTACTGGTCCCACGCCGCCTGCATCCTCCCCATCGAGGAGTGGCCCCACTTCGCCTTCCGCCGCCGCGCCTACCGCAACCGCCCCCACTGGAACCACGAACTCCCGGACGGCGCCTACGACCAGGTCATCAAGCAACTCCGCGCGGAGGGCCCCCTCACGGCCACGCAACTGGGCGGCGCGAAGCGCACCAGCGATTGGTGGGACTGGTCCGGCGCCAAGGTCGCCGTCGAACGGGCCCTGATGTACGGCGAGGTGGTCTGCGTCGAGCGCCGCGGCTGGAAACGGATCTACGACCTCGCCGAACGCGCGGTCCCCGACGCCCTGCTGCACGACGAGTTCGACGACACCGAATGCCTGCGCCGTCTGGTCCGCCTCGCCGGCCAGTCCCTCGGTGTCGGCACCCGCGCGGACATCGCCGACTACCACCGTCTCAAGGGCGAGCAGGTCGACGCGGTGATCGCCGATTCAGGCCTGGTGCCGGTCACGGTCGAGGGCTGGGGAAAGCCTGCCTGGGCGGACCCGGCGGCCCTGGAGACACCCCCACGCGGCCGCCACCGCACCACGCTCCTGTCCCCCTTCGATTCGCTGATCTGGGAACGGGCGCGCACGGAGCGGATCTTCGGCTTCACTCACCGTCTGGAGGCCTACGTCCCCAAGCAGAAGCGGGTGTACGGCTACTTCGCGATGCCGGTGCTGGCCGGCGGCCGTCTCGTCGGCCGTGTGGACCCCGCCCGCGAAGGCCGCACCCTGGTGGCCAAGCAGGTCACGCTGGACGGCCCTAAAGCTGTTCCGGCCGTGGCCCAGGCCCTGATCGAGGCGGCGAGCTGGGTGGACTGCACAAACGTACGCGTGGAACGGGTGGACGCCCCGGAACTGCACGCCCCTCTCACCACGGAACTCGCCCGCGCCCTGGCCTGAAGCCCGGCCCGGTCACCGGATTTCGAGAATCTTCTCCCGCATCGCGTACACCACCGCTTCCATCCTGGAGTGCAGCTGCAGCTTCTCCAGGATGTTGCGCACATGGTTCTTCACGGTGTTCTCGGAGATGAACAGTTCCTTGGCGATGTCCCGGTTGTTCATACCCGTGGCGACAAGCTTGAGCACCTCCAGCTCCCGGTCGGTGAGCCGCGGCGCGGGCACCAGTCGGCGTTCGTCTGTCCGCTGGATCATCGATTTGAACTCGGTGAGCAGTTTCGACGCCATGGAGGGGCTGATCTGCGACTGCCCGTCGGCCACCGCGCGAATGGCCGTGGCCACCTCGTCGGTGGAGATCTCCTTGAGGAGATAACCCGTCGCGCCCGCCTTGATGGCGTCGTAGAGATCTGCTTCCTCGTCGCTGATCGTCAGCATGATGATCTTGGCGCTGGGTGCCACCTCCTTGATGGAGGTGCACGCCTCGATTCCGCCCCGCTTCGGCATCCGTACGTCCATCAGGACGATGTCGGGCAGCAGGTCGGCGGCTTTCTCCACCGCCTCGGCCCCGTCGCCCGCCTCCCCCACGACCTGGATGTCCTCCTCGGCCGCGAGCACGATCTCCAGGCCACGGCGGAACAGGGCATGGTCGTCCACGACCAGAACCCGGATCGGCTCCTTGCGTGGAGAGCCCGCGTCCGGGCCCATGCCGACGACACCGTCGTCGGCATCCCCCTCCTGCATCGGTCCGAACCTGTCCGCCATCGTTCCTCCCCCTGAAGGCTGTGGCCCGTGGTCCTGTGCCATCACCAACCCAAGGCAACGGCCCACCGGTTGGGCCGTTGCCGCCATGATTTCATGCCCGGACGACACTCCGGTGACCGAGCGGCGGACGAAGTGGTCGCGCACCGGTGCCCCTGGGGGCGTACTCACACTCCAGGGGCACCGGATCAGCTGTCGTCCGGTTACGGTCAGCCGCCCAGCGGGCCGCCCGCTTCAGGTGCGGGCGCCTGGGTGACCATCGTGTCCGTTTCGAGGTGGATCACGCCGTAGTCGTACGCATGCCGCCGGTAGACAACGCTGGGCGCCTTGGTCTCGGAGTCGACGAACAGATAGAAGTCGTGCCCCACCAGCTCCATCTCGTAGAGAGCCTGGTCAAGGGTCATGGGGGCGGCGACGTGGGTCTTCTCGCGGACCACCAGGGGGCCTTCACCCTGCACCTCCAGCGAGCCGATCCTCTTGGTGGGTACCCCGCCCGGCTCCTCCGCCTGGAAGGCGCCGCCGTTGCCGTTGAGCGTTGCCACGCCCGGAACGTGGTCGGGGACCTCGGCTGCCGTGAGCCGGCGCACGCCCCGGCGCGTGTGACGCTTGTCGTGCTGCCTGCGCAGCCGGGCTTCCAGCTTCTCTGCCGCCATGTCGAGTGCCGCGTACGGATCACTGGCCGCTGCCTCCGCCCGGATCACCGGACCGCGGGAGCGGAGCGTGATCTCCACTCGGTCGCTGCGGTCCGCCTGTCGGGGGTTGGGCTCCTTGGACACCTCGACGTCGAGGCTGATCACCTTGCCATCGAGCTTCTGGATCTTGTCCAGCTTCAGCTTCTCGGCCACGTGCTTGCGGAACCGCTCGGGCACCTCGGTCTTGCGGCCCTTGACGACGATGTCCACGCAGAACTCCGTTCCCGGATCGCTCCGCTTCAGTGGCGGAGCATCTCCCTTGTGCACCCGGTCCCGGGGAACCCCGGAACCTCGGACTCGGTGACGTCCACCTCCTCCTCCCCCATGGGCAAGATCTCCACCCAGCCGGCCCGGGTGATTGCGGAATACCCACGGCACGGCATTCAGATTTGCGAGGTGTGGCCTGCGGCTTTCCCTCACAACCGAACATATCTCGCCCGGACGGATGTCGTCACCCTCTACTGTCACGTACCTCCGTTCAGGTGAATACACCCTCTCACTACCTGCAACGATGCAAGATCGCAGTCAGTTCCGGTTCATCTCGAAAGAATCCGGCGTTGCCGCGACCACAGCCGCGCAGATCACCTCGCCGGCACCGGTCGGCCCCGCCATTCCCGGCACGACACGGCCCAGGCCCGTACTCCCGTCCATTGATCCCGTCATCTGTTCCCCTGCCCTTTCCCGATTGCCTCTCCCATACACGGCCTTCTCCACATCTGCGCGTACCACGGACGCCACACCGCCGTGAGCGACCGCCCTGTCCGCCACCGCCGCCCGCATGGCACGCGCAGCCTCCGCGAGGGAGGACCCGGTGGTCATCAAGTCGTCCACCAGCACCACCGGACCGCCGCCCAGCAGCCCTGCACCACCGGCCGTCACCTGGAGAGCACCGGCAAGGTTCTCCAGCCGCTGCCGGGAGGTGAGCTCGGACTGGTCAGCGACGGCCCGCCGTTGCCGCAGTACGGCGAGCACCCGTGTGGGTGTCCCCGTTTGCCGCAGCTCGGCAGCCGCCGCGAGCGCGATCCGGCGCGCCGGATCATGCCCTCGCTTCCGCACGGCCCCACGGCCGGACGGTACGGGAACGAGCAACACCGTCCCATCGACAGCACCGCGCCGCATCCCGGCCGAGCCCGCCGCACCCCCGCACGCCCCGACGCCGCACCGCCCACCGCCGTCCGGTCCTTCCGTGCGTCCCGAAGCCCCGTCCGCACCGCCCCGGCCAGAGCGACGCCGAGCGGCCCGGCAAGGGTCAGCGCGCCCCGCTCCTTGTGGGCCAACAACACCGCCCGTACCTCGTCCGCGTACCGCGCGGCCGCGTACACCACCGGCAGACCGGGCGGCTCCGGCGCCGGTCGCGCCCGGCGCGGTGCGGCCCCACTCAGGGCGGCACGGCACTCCGGGCAGAGCACCGTGCGAGGCCTTCCGCAGCCTCCGCACTCGGCCGGTAGCACCAGGTCGCTGAGGTCTTGCCACCACCCCCGCATGCCCACCACTGTGCCAACGCCCGCGCCGAGCGGCCACCCCTGGGGACAACTGCCTGTGGATAACTCCCCGTCGCCCCGCCACCAGCAGAAACAGCCGTCTCCGCCGAGTCTCTCCTCGACGAAGACGGCCGCCCTTCAACGCGTCACAACACAACCCTGACCGGCGCCATCACCAACACGGCGCAACAACCGCACCGCGCCGCGCGCCGATCCACCACCCTGACGCCGGCTCAGCGCCGCGCCAAGGCCTCACCCGGACAGGAGTCACCCCGGATAAACCGGCGCAGAGCCGTCCTTGACCACTGTCTGCCACTGCGCCCCGTCCGGCAGCCGTACGATCCCGTCCTCCGAGTACGCCACCAGCGGCAGCTGGTCGTCCTCGGCGGCGGCAATCGCCTTCACCCCGGTCAGAGCGTCGGGCGCCGGCCCCTCCGGCGTGGAGCCGTCGACCTGGACGTACTGCATCTGCTGCACGCCGCCCTCCTCGCGTCCGACCACCACGAGCCGGCCGTCACCGGCCCACGACATGGTGGTGACCTCCTCCAACGCCGGTGCGGCGGGCCGCAGTTCGAAAACAGAGACTCCGGGCTGTTCGCCGTCCTTCTCGTGCGTCTCGTCCTTCGCCGCCCGCTCGATCCGCCCGACCAGCAGGGACTGCTTACCGTCGTTCTCCACGACCAGCGCGATCCGCACCCCGTCGGCCGCCACCCGCACGGACTTGATCCGCCCGTCCAGCCCCGGGACTTCCACCTCCACCGGCTCGCCCTTGCCTTCCTGGAGCATGAGCAAGCGCGGCTTCTCGGGGTTGCGGTCAGCCACCCACAGGTCGCCCCGCGCGTCCCAACTGGGCGCGGTCAGCCGGTCCTCCTCCGTCCTGCCCGTACTGCTCACCACCGGCTCCCCGAGCGAACCGCCCGACACGAGCGAGCCGACGTACAGCTCCTTGCCGTCGATGGCGACCCCGGCCGCGGTGTCCTCGTCACGCGACACCGCCACCGACCGCAACGCCTGTGCACCCTCGCCCAGTTCGCCCGGCACCGGTTCGGCGTTCGAGCCCCTGCTGCTGCCCGAAATCCGTACCAGGCGGTGCTCACCGTCGATGAAGTACAGGTACTCGGGGCTCTCGGCCGAACCGCGCGCGGCGACGGTCGCTGCCCCGTCCTCGTCGAGCACGCACAACTGCGCTCCGTCGGCCTGCACTTCGACCTCGTCCACCGCGGGAGTGAGGCTCTGCAGCGTGAACAGCAACTGGGCTGCCATCTCGTTGCACTTGGCCAGCCCCACGCGGGTGGCCTTCCCGTTCAGAGGCACCGTCAGCTTGTTCTGATCGTCGGGCGTCAGCGAGCCGGCGCCCTTCTCCAGGGCTGTACCGGTCGGGAAGCTCGACCGGACCACGGGCCCCAGCCAGGCCGTGGGCCCGTTGAGGAGCGAGCGCACCATGTACGTCATCGGATCCACGCGCCGGCGCACGTACACGGGATCGGCGACGGCGGCCGGCTGCGAGGCCGCCCCGACCGCTGAGTTCGAGGCGAAGTAGTACTTGTTGACGGACATGTAGTTGCGCTGGAAGTCCGACTGCCCCATGACGACACCCGGCGGCAGCCCGTCGATGCGCCACTGTCCGTTCTTCTTGTCCCGCGTGAGGTACACCTGCCTGCTGTAGGCACCCTCGGCCGGCGCATACGACTGCTCCGCGTCCACCAGAGCGACCTTGGTGCCGGTGAGTGTGAAGGAGACGTTGTCGCCGTCCTCCCGGCCTCCCGCAGGACCGGCCTCGGTGGCCGGCCCGTCCGCAAGCACCATCGTGGACAGCTCCGGCCGCCAGGTCTTCGCCGCCTGCGCGGTCAGATACTGCTTCGCCGTCGCATAGTGCGGATCGTCACTGGTCAGCGCCTCGAGGAAGCCCTGCACGATCTCGGAGGGCGGGGCGTCCTCCCGGGGCGGCATGGCGAAGACCCGCACCTGGGTGTCCTGGCGCGGGGTCGACTCGACGCCCCGCAGGTCCCCGTTGTCCGGCATCGAGGCACACCCCGTCAGAAGTACGGCACCACAGGCGACGTACGCCACCGCGCGCGCCGACGTCCGCCGGGCGCCCCCCTCGCGGTCAGCGCCCACGAAATACCTCCCCTTGATCGTTCGCCTCGTCCGGCCCTGCCTCCGTCGAACGGTTCAGGGCCGCGCTGCGTGCCGCCTCCACGGCGGAGTGGTCGTCCTGCCGTCGTGTGCCCCCCGCGGGCCGCGGCACCACCCGCGCGCCGTTGCCGGGTAGCGCCGTCGGATCGGCCGTGGGGGCAACGGCGGCCAGCCTGGGCGTGATCGGATCCCGCGGCGGCAGCGGTCCGCTGCCCGTCGTCTGTGCGGGCACCGTGGCGGTCTTCGTCCCGCCACCGCGCGGCAGACCCGCGTCATTGAGTCCACGATTCCGGCGCGAGTCCTTGGGCTCCAGCGGTATCGGCGAGCCCCGCAGCGGCTCGTCCGCGGTCCGCGGCAGCGTCAGGCGGAACTGCGACCCACCGCCCGGCTCACCCCATGCCTGCAGCCAGCCGCCGTGCAGCCGCGCATCCTCCAGGGCGATCGACAGGCCCAGGCCCGTACCGCCCGTCGTACGCGCGCGTGCCGGGTCGGCACGCCAGAAGCGGTTGAAGACCCGGGTCGCCTCGCCGGGCTTGAGCCCGACGCCGTAGTCGCGCACCGCGACCGCAACCGCCCCGCCCGCCGCGGCGAGCTTGACGACGACGTCCTTGCCCTCGCCATGCTCCACGGCATTCACGACGAGGTTGCGCAGCACCCGCTCCACTCGCCGGGCGTCGGCCTCGGCGACGACGGGCTGCTGATCGCCCACGATCCGGATCCGCGTGCCCTTGCGCTCGGCGAGCGGCGCGGCGCCGCTGACGACCCGCCGTACGACCTCCCTGAGGTCGATCGCCTCGGCCTCCAGCGCCGCCGCGCCCGCGTCGAAGCGGCTGATCTCCAGCAGGTCCGACAGAAGCGACTCGAACCGGTCCAGCTGGTCGGCGAGCAGCTCCGCCGACCGCGCGGTCACCGGGTCGAAGTCTTCCCGCGCCTCGTGGATGACATCGGCGGCCATCCGCACTGTCGTCAGCGGCGTTCGCAGCTCATGGGACACGTCCGACACGAACCGCCGCTGCATCCGTGACAGGTCCTCCAGCTGCTGGATCTTCAGCTGCAGGTTCTGCGCCATCTTGTTGAAAGCCTCGCCGAGACGTGCGATGTCGTCCTCGCCGGTGACCTTCATCCGCTCCTGCAGCCGACCCGCGGACAGCCGCTCGGCGATACCGGCCGCCATCCGCACCGGCGTGACGACCTGACGCACCACGAGCCAGGCGATCGCCCCGAGGAGTACGACGACGAAGACGCCGGCCGTCGCGAGCGTCCCCTTGACCAGGCTCAGCGACCTCTCCTCCTGCGTGAGCGGGAAGAGGTAGTAGAGCTGGTACGGGTCGCCGTTCGGGTCGTCGACCTCCTTGCCGATGACCAGCGCCGGCTGGGATTCCTTCTCACCGCTGTAGACGATGCGGGTGTAGCTCTGGGCGGCCGCCGTACTGTTGCTGACCTTCGCGCGCAGTGCCTCCGGCACGCTCTCGTTGGGATCCACACCGCCGGAGGCACGCGGGCCACGCCCACCGCCGCTGTCGTCCCCGGCCGGAAGCGTCACCACGTCGAAGGCACCCTGACCACCGCTGGAGAGCGAGGAGACGAGATCACTCATCCACTGGATCACGTTCTGGGAGGGCCGACCGTCGACCTGGGCCGCCCCGTCACCGGTTCCACTCGCCGCCTCGTCGGCCTTCTGCTTGGCCACCGCGAATCCGCCCGTGGCCTGGCTCTGCGACGCTTTCACCTTGGCGTCCAGCAGTCCGTTACGCACCTGCCCGATGACGACGAAGCCGAGCAGCAGGACGACACCCAGCGACATCAGCAGCGTCGTGACGACGACCTTGAGCTGGATGTTGCGCCGCCACAACCGCATGACGGGCAGCAACGGCCGACGCACCCAGCGCATGAACAGACGCAGGACCGGGCTGCCCTGGACCCCGCCCTGCAGCAGCCCGCTCTCAAGAAAACGTCCCCAGCGGGAGCCCGCCGTCTTCCGGCCGACAGGCCGCCCCGCACCGCCCCCGGACCTGCCGGGCGCCGAAGCGGCACTGTCCCCGGACATGTCAGCTCGGCCCTGCCTTGTAACCGACACCACGCACGGTCACCACGATTTCCGGCCGCTCCGGGTCCTTCTCGACCTTGGAGCGCAGCCGCTGCACATGGACGTTGACCAGCCGCGTGTCCGCCGCGTGCCGGTAGCCCCACACCTGCTCCAGGAGCACCTCGCGCGTGAACACCTGCCACGGCTTACGGGCCAGCGCGACCAGCAGATCGAACTCCAGCGGCGTCAGCGCAATGGACTGCCCGTCCCGCTTCACGGAGTGCCCGGCCACGTCGATGACCAGGTCACCGATGGCGAGCTGCTCGGGAGCGGGCTCCTCGGACCTCCTGAGCCGCGCCCGGATCCGGGCGACGAGCTCCTTCGGCTTGAACGGCTTCACGATGTAGTCGTCCGCGCCCGACTCCAGACCCACCACCACGTCGACGGTGTCGCTCTTGGCCGTGAGCATCACGATCGGCACCCCGGACTCCGCCCGGATCAGGCGACACACCTCGATGCCGTCCCGGCCGGGCAGCATCAGGTCGAGCAGTACCAGATCGGGTTTGGCCTCCCGGAAAGCGGCCAGCGCCTTGTCGCCGTCGGCTACAAAAGACGGCTCAAAACCTTCACCACGCAGCACGATGCCGAGCATCTCGGCCAGTGCGGTGTCGTCGTCGACGACAAGGACTCGTCCCTTCATAAACGACATCATCCCATTCTCGTAACGGTGACCGGGCCGCTGGTGAGGGAGGTCACTGGCCCGTGACGATAGTCGTACGAGGTCGCTACTGTCTGCCCTCGCCCGTCGCCGTTGATCTCAGCGGGGGATGCCGGGCCGCGCCTCGTGCGCACAGCAATCGGCCCCGACCTCCCGCTCAGGGGCCACAAGGACGGTGCTCGTCAGCCGATCACGGCCTGGCGCGACCTGGCACACATCTCGGCCAGGGCCTCAGCGGTCACCGGCGACACGGCTCCCTCCTCGGTCACGATCGCTGTCACCAGCTCGGGTGGTGTGACGTCGAACGCCGGGTTGTACGCCTGCGTCCCCAGCGGCGCCACCGGCACTCCGCCGCCCCCTCCCGTCACCGGCACGTTGGGGGCCGCCACCTCGGTCACCTCGTATCCCGGCCGCTGCTCGACCTCGATGGACGCCCCGTCCGGCGTGTCCGGATCCACCGTCGTCACCGGCGCCACCACGATGAACGGCACATGGTGGTACCGCGCGAGCACCGCGAGGGGATAGCTCCCGACTTTGTTCGCCACCGAACCGTCGGCCGCGATGCGATCCGCCCCGATCAGCACGGCGTCCACCTCCCTGGCCGCGAACAACGAACCCGCCGCGCTGTCGGTGAGCAGGGTGTAGGCCATGCCGCTGCGCGCCGCCTCGTACGCCGTCAGACGGGCCCCCTGCAGCAAGGGACGCGTTTCGTCCACCCACAGCCGCCTGAGCTGTCCCTGCCGATGTGCGGCGAGCGCCACCGCGAACGCCGTCCCCGAGCCGCCCGACACCAGCGACCCGGTGTTGCAGTGCGTGAGGATCCGGTGACCGCCGCCGGGCAGCAGCTCGTCCAGCAGCGCCAGCCCGTGCGCAGCCATCCGGGCACTGGCCTCCGTGTCCTCCTGGTGCAGCTGCCGCGCCGCCGCCAGCGCCGCCTCGGCGGCCGACTCGGAACTCCCGCCCCGGGCGAGCGCCACCAAGTATGCGGACCGGGCCCGGCGCACGCCGACGGAGAGGTTCACCGCGGTGGGCCGGGCGCCCGCCAGCGCGTTTGCGGCCTCGTCCACGTCGAACCCGCGCGCGGCGGCGAGCGCGACGCCGTACGCGCCCGCGATGCCGAGCAATGGCGCCCCGCGCACGGCGAGCGAGCGGATCGCCTCCACCAGCGCGGGTGCGTCCGTACAGACCAGCTCGACCTCTTCGGCCGGCAGCCTTGTCTGGTCGAGCAGGACCACGACCGGACCCTCGGGAGGCTCTTCCCACCGGATCGCGGGTATCCCGGTCGACGGTTTTTCCTCGCCGGATTGCGCGTACTGATCAGCCATGCGGTCAGTCTGCCCGTAGTACGGCGGACAATTGAAGGTGTGCAGCCCATACCGCGGCCGGTCCCTGGGTCACCACCCCATGGCACGATGTCTGCCAACCTGCCGCCGCGACAGCGGACGGGCACCGTGAAGGAGCGACGATGAAAGACACGCCGGGCTGGGCCTCGCCCGGACCTGCCCCGTCCGACGGGCAGGAACCCGGCACGTCCGGCCCTGCCGAACAGCCCGACCAGCCGACCCCCGCACAGCCCGCGGACCAGCCGGGCCCGCAGCCGCAGGACCCCGGCTCGAAGTGGTCCAAGGAGCAGCCGCCACCCGCCCAGTGGTCTGCCCCAGGCGACTCCCCGGGCCAGGCACCGCCGCCCCCACCGCCCGGCCCCGGCTGGGGCAGCCGGCCCCCCGGCGGGTACGGCAGCGGCCACGGCAACTGGCAAGGCCCCGGAGGACACGGCGGCTGGGGCGGCCAGTGGGGCGGTCCCCCGCCCGCGGCCAAGCCTGGCGTGATCCCCCTGCGTCCGCTCGGCGTCGGCGAGATCCTCGACGGCGCCGTCTCCACGATGCGCACCTACTGGCGCACCGTGCTCGGCATCTCGCTGACGGTCGCGGTCGTCACGGAGATCGTCGTCATCCTGCTCCAGGGCCTCGTCCTGAACAACAGGACCAGCACGGAGGCCCTCAACGACCCGAGCGCCACCCTCGGCGAACTGACCCGCGCCCTGGGCGACGCGCTGCTCAGTTCCGGAGTCGTCTTCCTGATCTCCCTGATCGGCACCGTCGCGGCGACCGCGCTGCTCACCACCGTGACCAGCCGTGCGGTCCTCGGCAAGCCCGTGACCACAGCTGAGGCCTGGGGCGACGCCCGTCCGCGGGTGGTGAAACTGTTCGGCCTGATCTTCCTGTTGCTCCTCATCGCCGTTGGAGTCGCCTTCGTGGGTGCCGTCCCCGGCATCCTCGTGGCACTGGCGGGAGGGGGCGCCGCCGGCGCCGGACTCATCGTCCTGGGCAGCCTGTGCACCGGTGTCGTCGCCCTGTGGCTGATGATCCGCTTCTCCCTGGCCTCCGCGGCCCTGATGCTGGAGAAGCAGGGCATCATGAAGGCGATGAGCCGCTCCGCGAAGCTCGTGCGCGGCTCCTGGTGGCGGGTCTTCGGCATCCAACTGCTCGCCACGATCATCGCGAACATCGTCGCTGCGATCGTCGTCATCCCCTTCGGGTTCCTCGCCGCAGCGCTCAGCGGTGACGGCGTCAGCGGCTTCCTGGAGGGCACCGGCGACTTCGGCTGGACGTTCCTGATCATCAGCGGGATCGGCTCGGTGATCGGTTCCATGATCACGTTCCCGATCACGGCAGGCGTGACCGTGCTCCTCTACATCGACCAGCGCATCCGCCGCGAGGCCCTCGACCTCGAACTCGCCCGCGCCGCCGGTGTCCAGAGCTACGGCTCCGGCTCTGCCGGCTCCACGCCCGGGAGCTGATGCAGTGAGCCTGGCCGGGGACGTCCTCACAGCCGTGCCGGCCCTGCCGCGCGCCGCCGACACGGCCGTATGTGCCTGGCTCCGCGCCGGCGACCATGCCGTGCGCCCGTCGCACCACGGCGGCGGCACGACTGTGTCGGCCCTCGCCGGCTCGAGCGACGAGCCGCCGCTGACGATCCCGCGGGATCCGGCGCGGGAGGCGGCTCGGCGCGAGCTGTCCAAGCGGCTGTACCACGAGGACGACCCCGGCCTCTTCCAACGGGCCCTCGACGCCTTCTGGGGCTGGGTCAACGACCTGCTGGGCGCCGCGTCCGCTGCCACACCCGGAGGCGCGCTCGGCCTCGTCGTCGTCATCATCGCCGTCGTCACCGTCCTGGCCGCCCTGTGGTGGCGCCTGGGCACCCCGCGCCGCCAACCGACCTCTTCCGCCACCCTGTTCGACGCCCGCCCCCGCAGTGCAGCCGAACACCGCGCGGCCGCCGAGGCCCACGCCGCCCAGCACCACTGGAACCGGGCCCTCCAGGAACGCATGCGGGCCATCGTCCGCTCTCTGGAGGAACGCGCCCTCCTCGACGCCCGCCCCGGCCGCACCGCCGACGAGGCGGCCGCGGAAGCAGGCCGCGCCTTGCCCGCCCACACAGCCCGGCTGCGCGCCGCCGCCCGGGACTTCGACGACGTGACATACGGCGGACGCGCGGCGACCGAGCAGTCGTACCGCCGCATCGCCGAACTCGACCGCGACCTGGAACGCACCAAACCACAGCTCACCAGCACCAACGCCCACAGCGCCGACCACACCACCCGCCAGGGAGCCGCCGGATGACCGCCGCCGAGGCCACGCTCCCGTCCACCTCGACCTCGCCCACCCCCCGCCAGGTGTGGACCCGCACGCGAGGCGTCGCACTCGCCCTTGTCCTCCTCCTGGCGGCCGCCGTCGCGATCGCCCTGCTCCGCTCCGACACCCACCGCGGCAGCCTCGACCCGCGCTCCGCAGACCCTCAGGGCAGCCGCGCCGTCGCCGAACTCCTCGCCGAACGCGGCGTGTCCACCCGCGTGGTCACCACCCTGGACGCGGCACGCGCCGCAGCCGCCCCGGACGCCACCCTCCTGGTCGCGGTCCCGGACCTGCTGACGGACCGTCAACAAACCGTGCTGCGTTCCACGATCGCCGAATCCGGCGGACGTACCGTCCTCGTTGCCGCCGGCAGCTCCTCCGTCGAGCAGCTCGCCCCTGGCGTCACCGCGGACCCCGCCACCAGCCTCGAGTCGACACTCGTCCCCAACTGTGACTTCCCCGCCGCGCAGCGCGCCGGCACCGCCGACACGGGCGGCCTGCGCTACACCACCATCCACCTCGACGCCGACCAGTGCTATCCCAGCGAACGCCTGGCCACCCTGATCCGCGTCCCGGATGCATCCGGGGACGGAGACACCGTCGTCCTCGGTGCGCCCGACATTCTCGTCAACGACCGCCTCGACGAGCAGGGCAACGCCTCGCTCGCCCTCCAACTCCTCGGCTCGCGCCCCCATCTGGTCTGGTACCTCCCCTCGCTCTCCGACGCCTCGGCCGCCGACCAGGACGACGACCAGACCCTCTTCGAACTGCTCCCCTCGGGCTGGCTCTGGGGCACCCTGCAGCTCTTCGTCGCCGCAGCCCTCGCCGCCCTGTGGCGAGCACGCCGACTCGGCCCTCTGGTGCCCGAAAAACTCCCCGTGGCGATCCGCGCCTCCGAAACCGTCGAAGGCCGCGCCCGCCTCTACCGCAAGGCCAACGCCCACGACCGCGCGGCCGCCGCTCTCCGCTCCACCACCCGCACTCGCCTCGCTCCCCTCGTAGGGGTCCCCGTAGCCCAGGCGCACGCGCCCGAAGCCCTGCTCCCCGCCCTGTCCGCCCACCTCCACGGTGACCGACAGTCCCTGCACACCCTCCTCTTCGGCCCACCGCCCAGCGACGACGCGGCCCTCATCGCCCTCGCCGACCAACTCGACGCCCTCGAAAGAGAGGTACGCCGTCCATGATGGACCCGACCACTGACAACGCCGGGCAGCCGGGGGACCCGGGCAACGCCCGAGCCGCCCTGGAGGCCCTGCGCGCCGAGATCGCCAAGGCTGTGGTCGGCCAGGACCCCGCCGTGACCGGCCTCGTCGTCGCACTCCTCTGCCGCGGACACGTTCTCCTGGAAGGAGTCCCCGGGGTCGCCAAAACGTTGCTCGTCCGCGCCCTCGCCTCGGCACTCGAACTCGACACCAAGCGCGTCCAGTTCACCCCCGACCTCATGCCCAGCGACGTGACCGGCTCCCTGATCTACGACACCCGCACCGCCGAGTTCTCCTTCCAGCCCGGCCCGGTCTTCACCAACCTCCTCCTCGCCGACGAGATCAACCGCACCCCGCCCAAGACCCAGTCGTCCCTCCTCGAAGCCATGGAGGAACGCCAGGTCACAGTCGACGGCACCCCACGCCCCCTCCCCGAGCCGTTCCTGGTCGCCGCGACCCAGAACCCCGTCGAGTACGAGGGCACGTACCCACTCCCCGAAGCCCAGCTGGACCGCTTCCTCCTCAAGCTCACCATCCCCCTCCCCTCCCGCCAGGACGAGATCCACGTCCTCACCCGCCACGCCGAGGGCTTCAACCCTCGCGACCTGCGCGCAGCCGGCGTACGCCCCGTAGCGGGCCCAGCCGTCCTGGAGGCCGCCCGCGCGGCAGTCGCCAAGACCACGGTGTCCCCGGAGATCACGGCCTATGTGGTCGACATCTGCCGAGCCACCCGCGAATCGCCGTCACTCACTCTCGGCGTCTCCCCCCGCGGAGCCACCGCCCTGCTCGCCACCTCCCGCGCGTGGGCCTGGCTGACCGGCCGCGACTATGTCATCCCGGACGATGTGAAAGCCCTGGCCCTTCCCACGCTCCGTCATCGCGTCCAACTCCGCCCGGAGGCCGAGATGGAAGGCGTGACAGCCGACTCCGTCATCAACGCCGTCCTCGCCCACGTCCCCGTACCTCGCTGATGGCACTCACCGGACGCGCAGCCCTCCTCGCGGCCCTCGGCTCCCTCCCCGTCGGCCTGTGGGAACCCGGCTGGATGGGCATCCTCGCCGTGAACACACCCTTGGCGATCGCTTGCGCCTGCGACTTCGTCCTCGCAGCACCCGTACGACGCCTGCGCCTGACCCGCTCCGGCGACACCTCGGTACGCCTGGGCGAAACAGCCGACGTCACTCTCACGGTCAGCAACCCGTCCCGCCGACCACTCCGCGCTGACCTCCGCGACGCCTGGCCCCCCAGCAGCTGGCCCTCCGGCTCCGAGGTGGCAGCCTCCCGCCACCACCTCACGGTCCCCGCTGGCGAACGCCGCCGCATCACGACCCGCCTACGCCCCACCCGCCGCGGCGACCGCCAAGCAGACCGAGTGACCATCCGCTCATACGGCCCCCTGCGCCTGTTCACCCGCCAGGGCATTCACATAGTCCCCTGGACGGTACGCGTCCTGCCCCCCTTCACCAGCCGCAAGCACCTCCCCTCCAAACTTGCCCGCCTACGCGAACTCGACGGCCGCACGAGCGTGCTGCAGCGCGGTGAGGGCACGGAATTCGACAGCCTTCGCGAATATGTCCCCGGCGATGACACCCGCTCGATCGACTGGCGCGCCACAGCCCGCCAGTCCACGGTCGCCGTACGCACCTGGCGCCCCGAGCGCGACCGCCACATCCTCCTAGTCCTCGACACCGGCCGCACCTCCGCCGGCCGCGTAGGCGACGCCCCACGGCTCGACGCCTCGATGGACTCGGCCCTGCTCCTGGCGGCCCTCGCGTCCCGTGCCGGCGACCGCGTCGACCTGCTCGCATACGACCGCCGAGTGCGCGCCCTCGTCCAGGGCCGCACAGCAGGCGACGTCCTCCCTTCCCTGGTCAACGCCATGGCGAACCTCGAGCCCGAGCTGATCGAAACGGACGCCCGGGGCCTCACGGCCACAGCACTCCGGACAGCCCCTCGCCGCTCCCTGATCGTGCTGCTCACCACCCTCGACGCGGCCCCCGTCGAGGAAGGCCTGCTGCCCGTCCTCCCTCGGCTCACCCAGCGCCACACAGTCCTGGTGGCATCAGTGGCAGATCCCCATATCGCCCGCATGGCAACGTCTCGCGGCGACGCCGAATCCGTCTACGATGCCGCAGCCGCTGCCCAGGCCCAATCCGAACGCCATCGCACCGCCGAACAACTCCGTCGACATGGCGTTACGGTCGTCGACGCGACCCCTGACGAATTGGCCCCAACCCTGGCCGATACGTATCTGTCTCTGAAGACGGCGGGGCGGCTGTGAGGGAAACGCAGAAAACCCCCGTGCCGTCCGGCACGGGGGTTTTCTCAATAATTGTTCGGCGGTGTCCTACTCTCCCACAGGGTCCCCCCTGCAGTACCATCGGCGCTGTGAGGCTTAGCTTCCGGGTTCGGAATGTAACCGGGCGTTTCCCTCACGCTATGACCACCGAAACACTGTGAAACTGTGAACGCCGCACCACGCGCGGTGGCGTGGGGCTGTTCGTGGTTTCAGAACCAACACAGTGGACGCGAGCAACTGAGGACAAGCCCTCGGCCTATTAGTACCGGTCAACTCCACCCCTTGCGGGGCTTCCATATCCGGCCTATCAACCCAGTCGTCTACTGGGAGCCTTACCCCATCTAGTGGGTGGGAGTCCTCATCTCGAAGCAGGCTTCCCGCTTAGATGCTTTCAGCGGTTATCCCTCCCGAACGTAGCCAACCAGCCATGCCCTTGGCAGAACAACTGGCACACCAGAGGTTCGTCCGTCCCGGTCCTCTCGTACTAGGGACAGCCCTTCTCAAGACTCCTGCGCGCACAGCGGATAGGGACCGAACTGTCTCACGACGTTCTAAACCCAGCTCGCGTACCGCTTTAATGGGCGAACAGCCCAACCCTTGGGACCGACTCCAGCCCCAGGATGCGACGAGCCGACATCGAGGTGCCAAACCATCCCGTCGATATGGACTCTTGGGGAAGATCAGCCTGTTATCCCCGGGGTACCTTTTATCCGTTGAGCGACGGCGCTTCCACAAGCCACCGCCGGATCACTAGTCCCGACTTTCGTCCCTGCTCGACCCGTCGGTCTCACAGTCAAGCTCCCTTGTGCACTTACACTCAACACCTGATTGCCAACCAGGCTGAGGGAACCTTTGGGCGCCTCCGTTACCCTTTGGGAGGCAACCGCCCCAGTTAAACTACCCATCAGACACTGTCCCTGATCCGGATCACGGACCCAGGTTAGACATCCAGCACGACCAGACTGGTATTTCAACGACGACTCCACCCACACTGGCGTGTGGACTTCACAGTCTCCCAGCTATCCTACACAAGCCGAACCGAACACCAATATCAAACTGTAGTAAAGGTCCCGGGGTCTTTCCGTCCTGCTGCGCGAAACGAGCATCTTTACTCGTAGTGCAATTTCACCGGGCCTATGGTTGAGACAGTCGAGAAGTCGTTACGCCATTCGTGCAGGTCGGAACTTACCCGACAAGGAATTTCGCTACCTTAGGATGGTTATAGTTACCACCGCCGTTTACTGGCGCTTAAGTTCTCAGCTTCGCCCACCCGAAGGTGAGCTAACCGGTCCCCTTAACGTTCCAGCACCGGGCAGGCGTCAGTCCGTATACATCGCCTTACGGCTTCGCACGGACCTGTGTTTTTAGTAAACAGTCGCTTCTCGCTGGTCTCTGCGGCCACCCCCAGCTCGGAGAGCAAGTCTCTTCACCGGGCGCGGCCCCCCTTCTCCCGAAGTTACGGGGCATTTTGCCGAGTTCCTTAACCATAGTTCACCCGAACGCCTCGGTATTCTCTACCTGACCACCTGAGTCGGTTTAGGGTACGGGCCGCCATGAAACTCGCTAGAGGCTTTTCTCGACAGCATAGGATCATCCACTTCACCACAATCGGCTCGGCATCAGGTCTCAGCCACACGTGCGACGGATTTACCTGTCGCACGGCCTACACCCTTACCCCGGGACAACCACCGCCCGGGATGGACTACCTTCCTGCGTCACCCATCACTCACCTACTAACCGCTTGGTCCGGCGGCTCCACCACTCCGTGCTTGTCCGAAGACGCACACGGCGGTTTCACGGCCTTAGCATCACGATGCTCGATGTTTGACGCTCCACAGCGGGTACCGGAATATCAACCGGTTATCCATCGACTACGCCTGTCGGCCTCGCCTTAGGTCCCGACTTACCCTGGGCAGATCAGCTTGACCCAGGAACCCTTAGTCAATCGGCGCACACGTTTCTCACGTGTGTATCGCTACTCATGCCTGCATTCTCACTCGTCAACCGTCCACGACTCGCTTACGCGGCCGCTTCACCCGGCAGACGACGCTCCCCTACCCATCACAGTCTCCGTTGGGAGTATGTACTGCAATGACACGACTTCGGCGGTACGCTTGAGCCCCGCTACATTGTCGGCGCGGAATCACTTGACCAGTGAGCTATTACGCACTCTTTCAAGGGTGGCTGCTTCTAAGCCAACCTCCTGGTTGTCTCTGCGACTCCACATCCTTTCCCACTTAGCGTACGCTTAGGGGCCTTAGTCGATGCTCTGGGCTGTTTCCCTCTCGACCATGGAGCTTATCCCCCACAGTCTCACTGCCGCGCTCTCACTTACCGGCATTCGGAGTTTGGCTAAGGTCAGTAACCCGGTAGGGCCCATCGCCTATCCAGTGCTCTACCTCCGGCAAGAAACACACGACGCTGCACCTAAATGCATTTCGGGGAGAACCAGCTATCACGGAGTTTGATTGGCCTTTCACCCCTAACCACAGGTCATCCCCCAGGTTTTCAACCCTGGTGGGTTCGGTCCTCCACGAAGTCTTACCTCCGCTTCAACCTGCCCATGGCTAGATCACTCCGCTTCGGGTCTTGAGCGCGCTACTCTACCGCCCTGTTCGGACTCGCTTTCGCTACGGCTTCCCCACCCGGGTTAACCTCGCAACACACCGCAAACTCGCAGGCTCATTCTTCAAAAGGCACGCAGTCACGAGAATGAAGCAAGCTCCATTCCGACCGCTCCCACGGCTTGTAGGCACACGGTTTCAGGTACTATTTCACTCCCCTCCCGGGGTACTTTTCACCATTCCCTCACGGTACTATCCGCTATCGGTCACCAGGGAATATTTAGGCTTAGCGGGTGGTCCCGCCAGATTCACACGGGATTTCTCGGGCCCCGTGCTACTTGGGTGTCTCTCAGACGAGCCGCTGACGTTTCGACTACGGGGGTCTTACCCTCTACGCCGGACCTTTCGCATGTCCTTCGCCTACATCAACGGTTTCTGACTCGCCCCACGGCCGGCAGACCGTGGAAGAGAGATCCCACAACCCCCACGACGCAACCCCTGCCGGGTCTCACACGTCGTAGGTTTGGCCTCATCCGGTTTCGCTCGCCACTACTCCCGGAATCACGGTTGTTTTCTCTTCCTGCGGGTACTGAGATGTTTCACTTCCCCGCGTTCCCTCCACATGCCCTATGTGTTCAGGCATGGGTGACAGCCCATGACGACTGCCGGGTTTCCCCATTCGGACACCCCCGGATCAAAGCCTGGTTGACGACTCCCCGGGGCCTATCGTGGCCTCCCACGTCCTTCATCGGTTCCTGGTGCCAAGGCATCCACCGTGCGCCCTTAAAAACTTGGCCACAGATGCTCGCGTCCACTGTGCAGTTCTCAAACAACGACCAGCCACCCGTCACACACCACTACGTGATGCTTCACCGGGGCCGGCATCCGAAGACAGACCATGCGGCCGTGCCCTCAGACACCCAACAGCGTGCCCGGCACGGCCAGCCGACCAGATCAGCGTTCCACGCCCTTGCGGGCAGTACTAGCGCCTGGTCCATCCTGGACCGTGCCGAATAATCAACGTTCCACCCATGAGCAACCGGCATCGGACGTTCGCCGATGTACCGGCCCCTGAACCGGGCAAGCCCGGCTTAGAAGTGCTCCTTAGAAAGGAGGTGATCCAGCCGCACCTTCCGGTACGGCTACCTTGTTACGACTTCGTCCCAATCGCCAGTCCCACCTTCGACAGCTCCCTCCCGCGAACGGGTTGGGCCACCGGCTTCGGGTGTTACCGACTTTCGTGACGTGACGGGCGGTGTGTACAAGGCCCGGGAACGTATTCACCGCAGCACTGCTGATCTGCGATTACTAGCGACTCCGACTTCATGGGGTCGAGTTGCAGACCCCAATCCGACTGAGACCGGCTTTTTGAGATTCGCTCCACCTCACGGTATCGCAGCTCATTGTACCGCCATTGTAGCACGTGTGCAGCCCAAGACATAAGGGGCATGATGACTTGACGTCGTCCCCACCTTCCTCCGAGTTGACCCCGGCGGTCTCCCGTGAGTCCCCAGCACCACAAGGGCCTGCTGGCAACACGGGACAAGGGTTGCGCTCGTTGCGGGACTTAACCCAACATCTCACGACACGAGCTGACGACAGCCATGCACCACCTGTACACCGACCACAAGGGGGCGCCTGTCTCCAGACGTTTCCGGTGTATGTCAAGCCTTGGTAAGGTTCTTCGCGTTGCGTCGAATTAAGCCACATGCTCCGCCGCTTGTGCGGGCCCCCGTCAATTCCTTTGAGTTTTAGCCTTGCGGCCGTACTCCCCAGGCGGGGAACTTAATGCGTTAGCTGCGGCACCGACGACGTGGAATGTCGCCAACACCTAGTTCCCACCGTTTACGGCGTGGACTACCAGGGTATCTAATCCTGTTCGCTCCCCACGCTTTCGCTCCTCAGCGTCAGTAATGGCCCAGAGATCCGCCTTCGCCACCGGTGTTCCTCCTGATATCTGCGCATTTCACCGCTACACCAGGAATTCCGATCTCCCCTACCACACTCTAGCCAGCCCGTATCGAATGCAGACCCGGGGTTAAGCCCCGGGCTTTCACACCCGACGTGACAAGCCGCCTACGAGCTCTTTACGCCCAATAATTCCGGACAACGCTTGCGCCCTACGTATTACCGCGGCTGCTGGCACGTAGTTAGCCGGCGCTTCTTCTGCAGGTACCGTCACTTGCGCTTC
The DNA here is from genome assembly GCF_004187715.1 of Streptomyces sp. F001. Lineage (GTDB taxonomy): Bacteria > Actinomycetota > Actinomycetes > Streptomycetales > Streptomycetaceae > Streptomyces > Streptomyces flavusporus. The sequence continues at coordinate 247,377 of NZ_QZWF01000005.1, forward strand.
TTCCCTGCTGAAAGAGGTTTACAACCCGAAGGCCGTCATCCCTCACGCGGCGTCGCTGCATCAGGCTTGCGCCCATTGTGCAATATTCCCCACTGCTGCCTCCCGTAGGAGTCTGGGCCGTGTCTCAGTCCCAGTGTGGCCGGTCGCCCTCTCAGGCCGGCTACCCGTCGTCGCCTTGGTGAGCCGTTACCTCACCAACAAGCTGATAGGCCGCGGGCCCATCCTTCACCGCCGGAGCTTTCCACCATCAAAGATGCCCAAGATGGTCGTATCCGGTATTAGACCCCGTTTCCAGGGCTTGTCCCAGAGTGAAGGGCAGATTGCCCACGTGTTACTCACCCGTTCGCCACTAATCCACCCCGAAGGGCTTCATCGTTCGACTTGCATGTGTTAAGCACGCCGCCAGCGTTCGTCCTGAGCCAGGATCAAACTCTCCGTGAATGTTTACCGGTCATCCGGTGCAACACCACGAGAGCGGAACAGCCGGGCGGAATAGGCCCGGCCGTTCACAGCGTCCTCGCTGTGTTATTTCAAAGGAACCTCGCCCCGGCCTGACGGCCGGAGACGGGGTATCAACATATCTGGCGTTGATTTTTGGCACGCTGTTGAGTTCTCAAGGAACGGACGCTTCCTTCGTACTCACCCGAGAGACTCTCTCGCGGCTTTCCTCCGGGCGCTTCCCTTCGGTCTTGCGTTTCCGACTCTATCAGATCTTTTCCCGATCCGATTTCCTCGGCGCTTTCCAGGTTCCCGCTTTCGCGTTTCCCTTTCCGGCGGTTCCGACTTTATCAGAGGTTTCCGACCGGACTGACCGGCCATCCATTTCCGAGTTCGTCGGGAGCTGCTTCATCGAAAGTTGGTTTCGTGAAGCAAGCAGATTCTTAAGGTGCCGACCGGGCCCTACGGGGTCCAGTCCAGGCAACTGTTTGAATCTACCTCCCCACATGCTCCGTGTCAACGGCTCCTGTGAGGCGAAGAGGACACTAGCAGTTCACCTGCTGTGTCCGCACATCAGGCGGCGGTCGGCACGGTCTGACTGCGTTCGGCGACGTCGACGTCGCCCGTGTCCCCTGCCCGAGCCGCGCGACGTCCGAGCACGTAGACGTACGCGAGGAAGGCCACCTCGGCGACGACGCCGATGCTGATGCGGGCCCAGGTCGGCAGGCCCGATGGGGTGACGAAGCCTTCGATGGCGCCGGCGATGAAGAGGACCAGCGCGAGGCCTATCGCCATGCCCACGGCGGCTCTGCCCTCCTCGGCCAGGGCCTTGCGGCGGGTGTGTGGGCCTGGGTCGATCACGGTCCAGCCCAGGCGCAGTCCCGTGCCAGCCGCGACGAACACCGCCGTCAGCTCCAGCAGACCGTGCGGGAGGACGAGGCCGAGGAAGGTGTCGAGCCGGCCGGCCGAGGACATCAGGCCGAATCCGATGCCGAGGTTGAGCATGTTCTGGAAGAGGATCCAGAGCACCGGGAGGCCGAGGAAGACTCCGAGAACCAGGCACACTGCGGCGGCCTGTGCATTGTTCGTCCATACGCGGGCCGCGAAGGAGGCTGCAGGGTGGCTGGAGTAGTAGGTCTCGTACTGGCCGCGGGGGCGGGTGAGCTCGCGCAGTTCGCTCGGTGCCGCTATGGAGGCCTGGACTTCCGGGTGCGCGCCGATCCACCAGCCGAGGAGCGCCGCGACAAGGATGGAAAGCAGTGCGGTGGGCACCCACCAGTGGCGCGATCGATAGACGGCGGCGGGGAAGCCGTACGCAAGGAAGCGTGTGACATCGCGCCAAGAGGCACGGCGGGTGCCTGTGACCGCACTACGCGCGCGTGCCACGAGTTGGCTGAGCCGGCCGGTCAGCTGTGGGTCGGGTGCGCTGGACTGGATCAGGGAAAGATGGGTGGCAGTGCGCTGGTAGAGGGCGACAAGCTCGTCGGCCTCGGCGCCGGTGAGACGGCGCTGGCGCCGGAGCAGGTTCTCCAGGCGGTCCCATTCCGCTCGGTGCGCGGAGACGAAGACGTCGAGGTCCATCGTTCTGCATGCTCCTCGGCTGTTCGTCGGCGGGCTCGTCGTGAATGTCAGCTTGTCGCACTGCGGCGCGATGCGCCTTCAGCTTGGCAGACTGGCGGTCTTCAGGGCAGGCCAGGGGAAGGACGGCGGGCGTGAGTGAGCTGGTGACGGGCGAGGCGGTGGCGCTGGAGTTGCGCCCTGCGAAGCTGCCCAGCAGGGCGCTGGCCGTGCTGCTCGATCTGGTGGTGGCCGTTACCGCGTACCTCATCGTGACGATGGTTCTGGTGATGTCCACGGCGTCGTTGGACCAGGCTGCACAGATTGCGCTGTCCATCGCGACGTTTCTGCTGGTTCTGGTGGGCGGGCCGATCGCTGTGGAGACGCTCAGTCATGGGCGCTCGCTGGGGAAGGCGGCGTTCGGGCTGCGGGTGGTGCGCGACGACGGTGGGCCGATCCGTTTCCGGCATGCGCTGGTGCGGGGGGCCATCGGTACAGTCGAGATTCTGATGACGTTCGGGGTTGTGGCCTGTATCGCCTCGCTCGTCTCGGAGCGGGGGCGTCGGCTCGGGGATGTGTTCGCGGGGACCTTGGTCGTACGGGAACGGGTGCCTGTCGCCCGGGCGGGTTATATGCCTCCGCCACCGCCATGGCTGGCCGGGCGGTTCTCGGGGACTGACCTTTCCGCGGTCCCCGATGGGCTGTGGCTGGCCGTGCGCCAGTACCTGACGCGGATGCAGCAGCTTGACCCGCAGGTCGGCGGGGCCATGGCGGAGCGCTTGGCGGCCGACCTCGCGGGGCGGACCGGGACTCCGGTGCCGGAGGGTGTGCCTCCGGCGGCGTATCTGGCCGCGGTGGTGCAGGAGCGGCAGGCCCGGGAGGTTCGGCGGGCCTTCAGGAACGGGATGGCTTCGGGCGCGCCCGTCGCCGGTGGACCGCAGTCCGTGGCTGGTGCGGCACCGGGCTCGTACGGCTCGGTGAACGCGCGTCCCCCAGCCCCTTCCGCACCGCGCTCCCCCGCCGTGCCGGACCCGCACAGTGCGGCCGCGCCCCCTGCACACCCGCTCGCTGGTGCCACAGGGCCCGAGAGCCGCCCCTCGGATCATTCGGAGGAGCCTCCGCCCGCGCTGCCGCCGGAAGGGCCGTCGGTCGATCCGCACCGGCCCGCCACGGGGTTCGTGCCGCCCGCGTAACGCTGTCGGCCCGCGCAGCAGCCGACGTCAGACCCGTTGGTTCGGCGCCCAACGGCCAACGGCGCGACAGAGACAGAGGGACGACAGAGACAGAGGGACAGAGAGGGCATGCCCGTCCTCTCGGCGATCTCGGGGGTTCCTGGCTCCGCAGTCGGCCCGCGCTCAGGGGAAGACGGACGGCGGCGACTCGAGGTCCTCCAGCTCGATGCCGGGCGCCGCGAGCACGACGTCCCCGGCGATGTGGACGAGGTGCTGCTCTCCCGTGTCCAGGGCTGTGACCTGGTATTCGTCCACGGTCAGGGAGCCGTTGTCAGTGCCGTGTGTTTCTCTTTTCAGCAGGGTCCAGGACTGGTCCACGGTGCGTGGGGCGAGGACGGGATCAGTGAAGGCGACGAGGCGTACGCGGGTTGCGGAGTCGGAAGGGGTGAGGCGCAGCAGACGGGTGATGGCGATGAGGAACGCGGGGGACGTGCCGGTGAAGGCGTGGGCGCGGACATTGCCTTCCGTGGCATGGGCGCCGGTGGGGTCCGTACGGACCCAGGTGACGCCGTCGAGGGCGGCGCCACGCACCTGCCAGCTCGCCGCGTGGAGTTCCAGGCGGATGGGGCGGCCGAGTTCGTCGAGGGCGAGGTCGACGGAGCCTCGGTGATCGCCGGCGGGGGTGGTCAGTTGGGAGACGTAGCGCCAGCCGGAAGGGCCGGGGGCGCAGTGGAAGTGCTCTTCTGCGAAGGGGGTGTGATCGTGCGGATCGTGGAGCGAATAGCGGCCGCGGGGCATGGGGGTCCTGGGGTGTGACTGGCTGGTCCGGCGGGCCAAAGGGGCAGGCCCCCGGCACGGGGGTGCGGGGGCCTGCCTTGGAGGACCTGCTGCTGAGCATCGCGTCAGTGCACGGACGCACTGCTCAGCGGACCGGCTGCGGACTCAGTACCGGTAGTGGTCCGGCTTGTAGGGGCCCTCGACCTTGACGCCGATGTAGTCGGCCTGCTCGGGGCGGAGCGTGGTCAGCTTCACGCCGAGCGCGTCGAGGTGCAGGCGGGCGACCTTCTCGTCGAGGTGCTTGGGCAGCACGTAGACGTCGGTCGGGTACTCGTCGGGCTTGGTGAACAGCTCGATCTGGGCCAGCGTCTGGTCCGCGAAGGAGTTGGACATCACGAACGACGGGTGACCGGTGGCGTTGCCCAGGTTCAGCAGGCGGCCCTCGGAGAGGACGATGATCTTCTTGCCGTCGGAGAAGGTCCAGGTGTGGACCTGCGGCTTGATCTCGTCCTTGACGATGCCGGGGACCTTGGCAAGGCCGGCCATGTCGATCTCGTTGTCGAAGTGACCGATGTTGCCGACGATGGCCTGGTGCTTCATCTTGGCCATGTCCGAGGCCATGATGATGTCCTTGTTGCCGGTCGTGGTGATGAAGATGTCGGCCGTCTCGACGACCTCGTCGAGGGTCGTGACCTGGTAGCCGTCCATCGCCGCCTGGAGGGCGCAGATCGGGTCGATCTCGGTGATGATCACGCGGGCGCCCTGTCCGCGCAGGGACTCCGCGCAGCCCTTGCCCACGTCGCCGTAGCCGCAGATCACCGCGGTCTTGCCGCCGATCAGGGTGTCGGTGGCGCGGTTGATGCCGTCGACCAGGGAGTGGCGGCAGCCGTACTTGTTGTCGAACTTCGACTTGGTGACGGCGTCGTTGACGTTGATCGCCGGGAACAGGAGGGTGCCCTCGCGCTGCATTTCATACAGACGGTGGACACCGGTCGTGGTCTCCTCGGTGACACCGCGGATTTCGGACGCCAGCTGGGTCCACTTCTGCGGGGTCTCGCTCACGGTGCGGGTGAGCAGTTCGAGGATGACGCGGTGCTCGTCGGACTCGGCCGTGTCGGGCGAGGGGACCTTGCCGTCCTTCTCGTACTCGACGCCCTTGTGGACGAGGAGGGTGGCGTCACCGCCGTCGTCCAGGATCATGTTCGGGCCGCCGGTGGGGGTGTTCGGCCAGGTCAGGGCCTGCTCCGTGCACCACCAGTACTCCTGAAGGGTCTCGCCCTTCCAGGCGAAGACCGGGATGCCCTGCGGGTTGTCGGGCGTGCCGTTCGGGCCGACGGCGATGGCAGCCGCCGCGTGGTCCTGGGTGGAGAAGATGTTGCAGGACGCCCAGCGGACCTGCGCGCCCAGGGCGACCAGGGTCTCGATGAGGACGGCGGTCTGCACGGTCATGTGCAGGGAGCCGGTGACGCGGGCGCCTGCGAGAGGCTGCGCCTCGGCGTACTCCTTGCGGATCGCCATGAGGCCCGGCATCTCGTGCTCGGCGAGGGTGATCTCCTTGCGGCCGAACTCGGCCAGGGAGAGGTCGGCGACCTTGAAGTCCTGTCGGCTGTCGACAGTCGTCATTGCGAGCTGCTCCTCGGGTTGGGTCGAGGGTGGGTACGGCTGATCTGCGCCGCAGCGGACACATGGGTGCCCGAAAGCACACAGGCATGGCCGCGTGCGCGCAGCGCAGTCCGTCGGAGGCCCTCTCTCCCTCGGCCGGTCCGCTGGGGGACCGCCCGACCGCCATCAGCAGCGACGTCTGGCTCCGTCCCAAGCTACACCGGGCGCCCCGGCCTTCCCCAGTCCGCCTTCGAACAATTCAGGCCGTTCACGGGCAAGTGATCGGTATCGGCCGCGGTTGGCCGGGCACGTTCGCGGCTTGGAGCAGATCGCCGTACCGGAGGCGGCCGCAGGCGACGAGCGGCTGCGGATCCTTGCGCTGCTGTCGCGGAAGCTGATGGACGCCGAGTTCCCGGAGCGCCTGCTGAGGGCGTCGGACGAGCGGGCGGTGCTGGACGTCCTACGGGAGGTGCAGTCGCCGCTCGAGGGCGGTCCACGACCGTGCAGGCGCGGGCCCGCACAGCGCGTCGACGACCCGCTACCCTGCCGCCTCGGCCACGGCGCAAGCGCCGTGCAGGGAGGGAGATGTCATGGGTAAGGGGCGGGGTCTCGCCGTCGCGGCATGGCTGCTGGGACCGCTGGGGCTCCTGCTGGCCGTCGCGTGTGGCGTCGGGCTGCGAGTGGGTTACCAGGCGGCCACGGTGCCGAGCGAGAGCATGGCGCCGACGTACGACACCAGTGACACGGTCGTGTTCGAGGTGGTCGGCGGGGACGAGGTCGGACGGGGCGATGTGGTGTTCTTCACGGCGCCGGAGCGCTACAGCTTCGACGCGGCCGTCATGCAGCGGGTCGTCGGTGTGGGCGGTGATCGCGTCGTGTGCTGCACGGGTGAGGGCGACAAGGAGCGGCTCACCGTCAACGGGAAATCGCTCGAGGAGTCGTACGTCAAGGACGGCATCGCCGACGGCACACACCGGCCCTACGACGTGACGGTGCCCGAAGGGCGGCTGTTCTTGCTCGGTGACCACCGGCTGAACTCGAATGACTCACGGTTCTTCGCGAGCGACCACGACGGGACGGTGCCGGTCGCCGCCGTGCAGGGCCGGGTGCTGGAGGACCACACGGTGCTGGTGCTGCTCGCCGCGAGTGCGCTGCTCGGGTTGGTTGCCGCGCTGACGGGCCTGGGCCTGGGAATCGCCGCGATGATCGTACGGCGGCGGAGGGCGGCGCCGGTGCCACCGTGGCCCACCCAGGCCTGACGACAGCCGACGGGGCCCGCCGAATGTTCGGCGGGCCCCGTGGCCGTGGACATGGAAATGGGTCAGTGGCCGGTCGCGTGCGGGGCCGGGCCGCCCGGGGACGCCGCGCGGTCGGGGCCCTTGGCCGCTTCGGCCTCGCTGTAGATGTCCGGCTCCAGGTAGATGACGCGGGCGATCGGGACGGCCTCGCGGATGCGGGCCTCGGCGGCGTCGATGGCGGCGGCGATCTCGCCGGCCGTGTCCTCGTGCTGTACGGCGATCTTGGCGGCGACCAGCAGTTCCTCGGGGCCGAGGTGGAGCGTGCGCATGTGGATGACGCGGGTGACCGTGTCGCCGTCGACGATCGCGGCCTCGATCTTCTGGACCTCCTCGACGCCCGCGGCCTCGCCGAGCAGCAGCGACTTGGTCTCGGCGGCCAGGACGAGCGCGATCAGGATGAGCAGGACGCCGATGCAGAGGGTGCCGATGCCGTCCCAGACGCTGTCACCGGTGATGAGTGCCAGACCGACGCCGCCCAGGGCGAGGATCAGACCGACGAGCGCGCCGAGGTCCTCCAGGAGAACGACCGGCAGCTCGGGGGCCTTGGCGTGGCGGACGAACTCCTTCCAGGACTTCTGGCCGCGCAGGACGTTGGACTCCTTGATGGCGGTCCGGAAGGAGAAGGTCTCGGCGATGATCGCGAAGACGAGGACGCCCACCGGCCAGTACCAGTGCTCGATGTCGTGCGGGTGCTTGATCTTCTCGTAGCCCTCGTAGATGGCGAACATGCCACCGACGGAGAACAGGACGATCGAGACGAGGAAGGCGTAGATGTAGCGCTCGCGTCCGTAGCCGAAGGGGTGCTGCGGGGTCGCCTCGCGCTGGGCCTTCTTGCCGCCGAGGAGCAGCAGGCCCTGGTTGCCGGAGTCGGCGACCGAGTGCACCGACTCGGCGAGCATCGACGACGAGCCGCTGAAGAGGAATGCCACGAACTTCGCTACCGCGATCGAGAGATTGGCGAGCAGTGCCGCCACGATCGCCTTGGTGCCGCCTGACGCGCTCATGTTGTTCGCGTTGTCCCTTCGTACGCCGTCCAGGGCTGCGCCGCTGGTGGGCTTTGCCCGTCCTTTGCCGGTGGGCCATTGTTGCAGCCCGGTACGACAAACGGCGCGCCTGGCCACCGATGCCAGTCGGTCAGGCCACCACCGTCGCCCGGAAGACCGTGCCGGCGCCGGACACTTCGGCCTTTTCTCCCGCCGGTACGAAGACGGAGCGGCCGGGCGTCAGCTCGTGCTCGCCGGCCCGTACGGTGCCGGCCGTGCAGAGCAGGATCTGCGGAGTGGCGCGGGTGAGGTCGTGGGCGGCACCGCCGGCCGGGAGGACGTACCGGGAGAGGCGGAACTCGTCGATGGGGGTCTCGTAGACCTCCTCGCCGTCGGGGGACGCCTCCGGGCGCAGCACGCCGGGGTCGCTCGGCTCGAAGCGGACGATGCGCAGGAGTTCGGGGACGTCGACGTGCTTGGGGGTGAGACCGCAGCGCAGGACGTTGTCGGAGTTGGCCATGATCTCGACGCCGAGGCCGTCGAGGTAGGCGTGCGGGATGCCCGCGCCGAGGTAGAGGGCTTCGCCCGGCTGGAGGCGGACGTGGTTGAGCAGCATCGCGGCGATGACGCCCGGGTCGCCGGGGTAGTGGTGGGCGAGGTCGGCGTACGGGGCGTAGGCGCCGCCGAGGCGGGAGCATGCGGCGGTGGCCTCGGCGACCGTGCGGGCCATCTCCTCGCGGTCGGCGGTGAGGACGGCGGTGAGGACTTCGCGCAGTGCCGCGTCCTCGGGGTGGGCGTGCAGCAGGTCGACGTACGGCTTGAGGGAGTCGACGCCGAGGCCGTCGAGCAGTTCGGCGGCCTCGTTCGGGTCGCGGAAGCCGCACAAGCCGTCGAACCCGGTGAGCGCGCAGATGAGTTCCGGCTTGTGGTTGGCGTCCTTGTAGTTGCGGTACGGGGCGTCCACGGAGATGCCTCGGCGCTCCTCGTCCGCGTATCCATCCCTCGCCTGTTCCAGGTTGGGGTGCACCTGGAGGGAGAGGGGGGCGCCCGCGGCAAGGATCTTGAGGAGGAAGGGCAGCGTGGGACCGAACTTGGCCACGGCCGCGGCGCCGAGTTCGCGTTCCGGGTCGGCCGCGATGACGTCGACGAGCGTGCCGCGGTCGGTGCGCGAGGGTGCGCCCGGGTGCGCGCCCATCCACATCTCGGCCTGCGGCTCGCCGGTCGGCTCGACGCCGAGCAGCTGCGGGATCGCGGTGGTGGAACCCCAGGCGTAGGGGCGGATGGTGTTGTCGAGGCGGTCCATCGGTTTCTCTCTGCCCGTTCTCTCTGCGTACGACGCGGGTTCTCGTCCGCGTACGAAGGTCAGCTCGTCCTGGGCCAGATCAAGCCCTCGATGCGAGCGCCAGGTAAACGGCGGCGAAATCCGTGATGGCGATCAGTTCCGCGAGGGTCTCCAGTTCGCCGCCGGGGTCCGGTTCGAGTTCGCTGATCGGCGTGTCGTGGCTGAGCGCCAGGTCACGGGCGGCGGGGGCGGCGGTGAGGCTGCCGATCGGGCGGTCGCGGAGCAGCACCACGCGCGCGTGCAGGGCGGGTGACTCCTCGACGCGGTCGCGGAAGAAGTCCTCGGGGTCGGCGCCGGCGGCGAGCCGGCCGGCGAGCAGGGCGCTGTGCGCGGCGAGCGCCTCGGGCAGTTCCGACACCACGGCCGGGGTGCCGGAGAGTTCGGCCAGCGCGGCGGCGAAACGGCGGCCCGCCGGGCCGGCCGAGGTGCCTTCCGTCCAGATCACCGGGAGGGCGTCGGCGAGTTCGGCGGCGAGGGTCTTGGCGGGATTGCTGTACGCCGCGATGGCGGGCCCGCAGCGCTCGGCGATGTGGTCGAGCCGGTCGGCGACCTTCTCCATCGCGTCGGCGGGGGCGGCGAGCAGACCTATGCGGTCCAGGAGTGCGAGGAGCGGGGTGAGCAGCGCCCACAGGACGCCGGGGGCGGACGCGGCGAGGGGTTCGTCGTGCTCGTACGGGGCGGTCGCCAGCGGTACGAACAGGCCGTGGGCGCCCTCGGCGGCTTCGGCGAGCGGGGTGCGGGCGGGCGCCACGGCGGCGACCGTGCAGCCGCGACGGTAGGCCTGCTCGGCGAGCAGGGACAGGCCCGGTTCGGTGCCGTCGGGGGTGGCGATCAGGAGCAGGTCGACCGAGCCGACCCAGCCGGGCAGTTCCCAGCGCAGGGCACCGGCGGCCGGTGCTACGCCGGTGGGGGCCAGCCGGGTCACGGGGCTGCCGGGGCCGGCGAGCGTGCCGAGGAGGTCGGCGGCTTGGGTGGCGGCGGCGCCGGGGCCGGCGATGAGGACGGCGCGGGGGCGGCCGTCGGGCTTGAGCTCCTGGACACCGGCCTCGGCGGCGTGCCGGGCTGCGGTGCGGACGCGGGCGCCGGCTTCCGCGGCGCCGCGGAGCAGGCCTCGGTGGTCGGCCTCGGCGAGGCCCTCCGGGGAGTCGAGCAGCGATTCGTCGAGCATGGGTGGGAGCCTCCGAACGCCGGGTCGTCGGTTACGCGGGCAGGCTCTCGCCTGTACGGGCCGGGGCCTCGTCCACGTGGGCGGCGGGCCTGGTTCTGCGCGGGCAGCGGGCCTCGTTCACGCGGGGCGGCGGGCCTCGTCCACGAGGAGGACGGGGATGCCGTCGCGGACGGGGTAGGCCAGGCCGCAGTCCTGGCCGGTGCAGATCAGCTCCGCGTCCTGCTCCTTGAGGGGGGCGTGGCAGGCCGGGCAGGCGAGGATCTCCAGGAGGCCGGCTTCGAGCGGCATGGGGGCGTCCCTTCGGGGGCGGATCGGGTGGTCTTGTTCGGGCGGGTGCGTGCAGGTGTTGTTGTGCGGATGTGCCTGGTCAGGGTACCGCCGTGGGGTGCTGTGTGGGGCGTGCTGCGCTGTGCGGGGTGAGGCCTGCGCGGCGTTGCTGCTGGGGGGTGGGTTGCGCAGCCCGGCGCTGGCGGGGTGCCGCCCGCGCCCACCCGTGCCGCCCCTGGCGGCACGACTGCCCGCGGACTGAGGGGGTGGCACGACTGCCCGCGGACGGCGAGCTGGCCGCAACGCACCCCCTGGCGGACCTCAGCCCCGAATGATCGCCAGCGCACCGTCTCGCACCTTGGTCATCGTTGCCTCGTCCCGTGCCTCCGCGTTCAGGCGGAGCAGCGGTTCCGTGTTGGACGGGCGGACGTTGAACCACCAGTCGGCGGCGGTGACCGTGAGGCCGTCGAGTTCGTCGAGGGTGATGCCCTCGGTCCCCTCGTACGCCGCCCTGATCGCGGCGAGGCGGGCCGTCTGGTCGTCGACCGTGGAGTTGATCTCGCCGGAGCCGACGTAGCGGTCGTATTGGGCGACCAGGGCCGACAGCGGGCCGTCCTGGCCGCCGAGGGCCGCAAGGACGTGGAGCGCAGCCAGCATGCCCGTGTCGGCGTTCCAGAAGTCGCGGAAGTAGTAATGGGCGGAGTGCTCGCCGCCGAAGATCGCGCCGGTCCTGGCCATCTCGGCCTTGATGAAGGAGTGGCCCACGCGCGTGCGTACCGGCGTGCCGCCGTTCTCCTCGACGACCTCCGGGACCGACCAGGACGTGATCAGGTTGTGGATGATCGTGCCCTTGCCGCCGTTTCTGGCCAGCTCGCGGGAGGCGACCAGGGCGGTGATGGCCGACGGGGAGACCGGATCGCCGTTCTCGTCGACGACGAAGCAGCGGTCGGCGTCGCCGTCGAAGGCGATGCCGAGGTCGGCGCCCTCCTCGCGGACCCGCTTCTGCAGGTCGACGAGGTTGGCCGGGTCGAGGGGGTTGGCCTCGTGGTTCGGGAACGTGCCGTCGAGTTCGAAGTACATCGGGACGAGGTCCAGGGGCAGGCCGGCCAAGACCGTGGGAACGGTGTGGCCGCCCATGCCGTTGCCCGCGTCCACGACGACCTTCAGAGGCCGGATCGAGGTCAGGTCGACGAGGGAGCGCAGGTGGGCCGCATAGTCCTCCAACGTGTCCCGCCGGGTGATCGTTCCCGGCGCGGCGGCAGGCTCCGGGGCACCCGACTCGATCCATCGCTCGACCAGTTCGCGGATCTCCGTCAGGCCGGTGTCCTGGCCGACGGGGGCGGCGCCTGCGCGGCACATCTTGATGCCGTTGTACTGGGCCGGGTTGTGCGAGGCGGTGAACATCGCGCCGGGCAGGTTCAGCGCGCCCGAGGCGTAGTACAGCTGGTCGGTCGAGCAGAGGCCGATCTCGGTCACGTCCACGCCCTGCGCCGCCGCCCCGCGCGCGAAGGCGGCCGACAGGCCGGGAGACGAGGGCCGCATGTCGTGCCCGATCACGATCGCGTCCGCGCCGGTCACCCGGACGAAGGCCGCGCCGAAGAGCTCGGCCGACGACTCGTCCCACTGGTCCGGGACGACCCCCCGTACGTCGTACGCCTTCACGACCTGTGACAGATCAGCCTCCACGGCCACCCCTCCTGAAAAGTCCTATCGGTGCCCCACAAAGTACCCGCAGCCTCTGACAGAGCTCCGTGCGGGCCGTGAGCGGAAGCCCAGCCGTAACCTCAGGTCAGGGCAGCATCCAGGCCGGCACCGGCGAACTCTGGCCGACCACGATCAGACACATCACCAGCAGCGTCACGCTCCAGGGCAGCACCTTGCGCAGCAGATCCCCCTCGCGGCCGGCGAGCCCGACGGCGGCGCAGGCGATGGTGAGGTTCTGCGGCGAGATCACCTTGCCCAGCACGCCGCCCGAGCTGTTGGCGGCGGCGAGCAGTTCCGGCGACAGCCCCGACTTGCGGGCGGCGGTCACCTGGCGGGCGCCGAAGAGCGCGCTGGCCGAGGTGTCCGATCCGGAGACGGCGACACCGAACCAGCCGAGCACCGGCGGCAGGAAGGCGAGCCGTGTCGGCGCCGTTCACTCGATCGAGTTGGAGCCGGCTCAGCTCCGGAGCGCCGATGCTACGGGTTGCCCCAGCGTGCGAGCCCCTGAAGGCACAACTCCGGATATGTCCGGTGGCCCGGTTGTACGGGTGTCGACCACGCTAGGTGCGGGGTGCAGCCAATTGCCCCTACTGCTCGCCGGGCAGCTGGACGCAGCCGGGCCCCATCGAAGCCATCGGTGACCCGAGCAGCAAGCCCGCTCCACCGTGAGCAGGTGGTTGACGAAGGGCCGGTCGTAGTGCCGGGGCCTGCGCCGCTCGCCCTCCCATCAGGGGTGATGAGCAGAACAGGCCCTCCTTGTCCTCCAGCTCCTCGCTCTGCGCCCGGTCAGCACGGACGCCCGTACAGGCTCTGCGGCGGGCCTGCGGGCCTGGGATACGGCCACCAGCGCGGCCGCACCCGTCAAGGCGGCGCCGATGCCGGTCAGTTGCGCGGAAACATAGTTCGAGGCGGCGAACTGAGCGACGACGAAGGCGATTCCGCACGCCACCGCCGGCACCCAGGCCTCCCGCAGGCCGCGCCGCCCGTCCACCAGCCCGACCAGCACGAGCGGCACCACGAGGGCCGGCAGCGGCGTCTGACGCCCCACCACGAACGCCACATCCTCCAGCGGCAGCCCCGTGACCTGAGCGAGCGTCACCACCGGCGTGCCCATGGCACCGAACGCCACGGGCGCAGTGTTGGCGACCAGCGCCACGACCGCGGCGCGCACCGGCTCGAAGCCGAGGGCGACGAGGGCGGCCGTCGGCAGGCCCGTGACGCCGGCCAGGTGCGCCTTCGTGCGGACGCCGCCGAGCAGGACCAGGACGATCACGAGGGACAGGGCCGCCACCAGGGCGGACAGGCCGAGCGAGCCGGCGACGGGTTCCAGTTCCTGCACGTACACGAGCACCTCCCCTGATTCCGCCATACGGAAAGCGATTTCTCGCGGGTGACGGAATGGCTGTGTCCGCGACAACGCTGTGTCAATGGACGTGCATCACTCATGCACAACGGGAGGGGCGGCCTAACCGGTCGGTCAGTTGTCGGGTGAGCGCAGAACCCGCAGGTGGCCGCGGCGCGCGACCTCCATCGGATCCGCCGCGCGTCCGCCGCCACCGGCCTGGGCCGCGCGCTCCTGGGGGCGGGCCGCCTCACGCACCGCGTTGGCGAGCGCTTCCAGGTCGTCGCCACTGGGCCGGGCGGGAGCCGAACCGTCGAGGAGCCGGACGACCTCCCAGCCGCGGGGGGCGGTGAGGCGCTCGGAGTGCTCGGCACACAGGTCGTAGCAGTGGGGTTCGGCGTAGGTGGCGAGCGGGCCGAGGACCGCGGTCGAGTCGGCGTAGACGTACGTCAGCGTCGCTACGGCGGGACGGCCGCAAGCGGTGCGCGAACAGCGACGTACAGGGCTCACGACGTTGGACGGTACCGCACTCTTGAGCGGGCCGCGACGACTCTCCACCAGGTCACTCCACCGTGTCGTGTTGTGAAACGCCCCACACGCCCCTTCCGACCCGCCGGGCTGACCTGCGCGGACGCCGCTTTCCGGGATGCCGAACGATCCCGGAAACGGTCAACACTCCACACAAAAGCCATCAATTGCCTAGTGATCGCCGGTCTTGGAGGGATACAGAATCGAGCCCAACCTTGGCTGGAATGGTCATCTGTCGACATGCCGTCCCGGGGGCCGACGGGGGTCCCGGACGCCGCGTGGGGCCCGGGCGCGCACTGCCCGCGAGGACTACCCTTCACCAGTGATGGACAACCGAGTACCACCCCGTGCCACCGGCCCCGGGCCGCGCCGTCGTGATCGCCACGGCCGGGGCATGCGCGGGCCGATCGCCCCGCCGCAGGTGCCCCTCGCGGCGAGCCGCGCCGAGGCGTTCGCGGACCTGGTGCAGGACTCCGTGGAGCGCCTGGAGCGGCGATGGCCGCAGCTCGCCGACATCGATTTCCTCGTCCTCGAAGTACCGAGGCTGGACGGGCCCGGGCAGGCCTGGAACGACGAGGCGGTTCCGCTCGGCGGCACGGTTCCCGCGCGCGAGGGGAATCCCGCGCGCGTGGTCGTCTACCGGCGGCCCGTCGAGATCCGCACCAAGGGGCGGGACGAACGGGCCGCACTCGTGCACGAGATCGTCGTCGAGCAGGTCGCCGAGCTGCTCGGGCTGACGCCGGAGACCGTGGACCCGCGGTACGGCGAGGACTGAACGCTGTCGTCGCGCTACTTCTGCAGCACCGACAGATCCTGCTCCGCCTCCGGCACCTCCACCGTCCCCCGGTCGTCCGGGAGGGTCTGCACCGTGAACGCCGGCACACCGCCCTGCGCCTCCGCGAGCGTCCGGGATGCGTACACCGGGCCGCCCGAGACGGGCTCGACCATCAGCGCGTACGTGCCCTTCAGGCCGCTCGGCACCGGCAGGTCGACGTCCTGGGTGGTGCCGGACTTGATCGTGTACGTCTCGGAAGCAGCCGTACCGCCCTCCGCGCCTGCCGACGCGGTGACCTTGACCTGCGCCGTCTCCCCCGGCGCGGCCAGAGACAGCGTGGCGCCCTTCCCGGTGTTGCCGGCGGACGTCGCGCGCGTGCCCACCGGACGCGTGGCCGGAATGAACGCCGTTTCCTGGGAGCCCGCCTTGCCGCGCACCACCTGAACCGCCGCCACCACCGGCACCGCCCGGTCCGTCGGCGTCAGGACCAGCGATCCGGGTTCGCCGCGCGTGACGTCGGCGAGGTCGACCGCCGTTGTCATGCCCGACTTCACGTGCAGCGTCTCGTGCCCGGCGGGCGTGATCAGGCCCGACGGCGAGGCGAGCCGCACCTTCAGGTCGGCGTCGGCGTCGTCGGGCGTGAAGGCGATCAGGCGGACGGACGTGGCGTCCTTCGGGATGCCCGGCAGCACCAGGCTGCCGGCCGGGTCCGTCGCCGCGGCCAGCCAGTCGCCGCCGAGCTCGTCGTCCAACGCCTGGACGGCGGCGCCGACCCGTCCGCTGCGGACGTTGACGTGCACCGTGAGGTCGGTCTCCTCGGCGTCGGTCAGCGTCGACAGCAGGATCGGCTCGTCGGCCTGCGGCGCGACCGTGATCCCCTCGCCCACCGTGGACTCCAGCGCCCCGTCCTTGCCGTACAGCTCGATGTCGACGACGGCGGCGGAGTCGTCCGGGTTGGTCAGATGGACGTAGTCCGTGCGGCCGTCGGCGATGCTCGCGCCCGGGAACCAGAACTCGGTGTCCGGCGCGGAGCAGTTGATGCCCTGCAGTCCCCGGCCCGCGCCTGCGGCGACCTCCGTGGTCTCCTGCACGGTCCAGCCGGGCGCGAACTTCCCCTCCGCGGTACCGATCAGCGCGGGCGAGTCGCCTCCCGAGGTGTCACCGGAGACGGGCTTGCCGGGCTCCTTCGGCTCCAGCACGGGCTTGTCGTCCTGGCCCTTCTTGCCGCCCTCGTCGGACTCCCCTATCGCGGATCGGAGTTCGGCCCTGCCCTTACTCGCCGTGCCCTTGGTGACGGGTGTGAAGGACGTGTACGTCGTCTCAGCGAGGTCGGAGGTGCTGGGTGCCGGGCACAGCAGGCTGGTGCGCTCCACAGGCAGCTCGGCGGCCGCCTTGGCGGTGTCCGTGCCGGTGGGATCCGGGGCGGACAGCGCGGCGAATCCGGTGACGGCGGCGAGCGCGGTCACGCCGGCGATCAGGGACAGGGTGGTGCGGTTCACTGCTGACTCCCGTCGGGGCGCTCACTGCCGTTGTCGTGCCCGCGGTGCGCTTGCGTCTGGTCGTACACCGGGTCGTAGCCCTGCGGGTACGTCTCGTCGTAGGACTGGCCGTACGCCTGGTCGTATCCGCTGGTCTGCGACGAGCCGTCGTACGCGTACGGGTCGTACTGGCCGCCCTGGTACGGATCCGCCGGGTACTGGTCCGTCGGGTACGACTGCCCGTACCCGCCTGGCGCGTACTGCTGACCGGCGTCCTGGTACTGCTCGCCGCCGTAGGTGCCGTACTCGGCGCCCGGGTAGCTCGCCGTGTCCCACTCGCCGTACTGCTGCTGCGGAACGGCCACCGGTGTCCCCTCCTGTTCGGGGGACGGGGAATCCTCGGCCCGGTCTGCCTCTTCGGCCTCGGCCTGGGCGCGCAGGCGGCGGGCGCGGCGGCCCTCGCCGGCGACGGCCTGTGCGGGGATCGCCGGCTCCTCGGGGAGGTCGTCGTCGATGTCGCGGCGCCGGCCGGGCAGGGCGAGCACGACGAGGACGACGGCGAGGAGGCCCTGCGCCCACAGCCAGGCGGTGTGGCCGATCGGGTCCTCGTAGGTGACGTCCAGCGTGCCGCCGGTGGTGGGGAGTTCGAAGCCCTGGGCCCAGCCGTCGACCGTGGTACGGGTGAGCGGCTTGCCGTCGAGGGTGGCGGTCCAGCCGGCGGCCGCGGTGTCCGCGAGGCGCAGGGTCCGGCCCTCGGAGCCGTCCGGGACGGTCGTGTGGATCTCGACCGGACCGGCGGCGACGGGCTGCGGGTCGCCCGAACCGGAGGCCGGGACGATGGCCGCGCGGGCGACCTGGCGGTCGACGCGCCACAGGGCGCTGCCGTCCTGCTGGCTGAGCCGGCTCAGGCCGGGTGTGGCGTCCAGGACGCGGCTGACCTCGCGGGGTGCACCCTTGTGGACGAGGACGTAGCGGACCGCGAAGCCACCGAGCTGGTCGGCCTGGTCGGCGCCGGAGCCGGCGACGAGGTTGGCGACGACCTTGTCGAGCGCGGCGTTGTCCCCGTCGGCCGCGGCGAGTTCGGCGTCGCCGAGGCGGGCGCCGGAGCCACGGACCAGGGTGTAGCCGACGTGCGCGGTGGAGTCGCTGTCGAGGACGAGGGTGCGGGCCTGGTCGCGGGTGTTGCTCTCCTCGGCGACGAACGCGGGCACCTGCACCGGGTCGCGGCGCTCCAGCGGCCCGTCGGCGCCGCGGATCATCCAGCCGGCGGCGACGAGCAGCGGGCCCGCGGCCGAGGCGAAGGCGATCAGCGCGGCGACCGGCTGGCGCCAGCCGAAGCTCTGCTCGGCGACCCGCGCGCGTGCACCTTCGGCGCCGATCACGGCGGCCGCGAGGAGGGCGATGCCGTAGACGAGCGTGGCCGGGCCGGCCCAGGCGGAGCCGTTCGACAGGACCGCGAGGACCATACCCACCAGGGCGACCGCCCAGGCCGTCCAGATGCCCGACTGACGTTCGGTGCGCATCAGGGCGGCCAGCGCGGCCAGCACGATGCCGATGAGCATCAGTCCGCTGACCGTGCCGGGCCCGCCGGGACTGGCGCCGAGCAGATCGAGGGCGGAGGCGGCCGAGGCGCCGTACTCAAGGCCGGCCTCCTGGAAGAAGCCGAACGGCAGCAGCGACAGCGACCAGGGCGCGAGGACCAGCAGGGGTGTGCCCAGCTGAGCGAGGAAGCGCAGGCCGTAGGCGGTGATGTCGCCCCGGCGCACGGCCAGCAGCCCGATGCCGAGGACGAGCGCGACCGGCCACACGATCGGCGTGAACGCGGTGGTGATCGTCAGCAGCAGCGCGTAGGCCCAGGTGGCGCGCCAACTGCCGCGCGCGCCCGAGGCGTTCGCCAGGCCGCTCGCCGCGACGCCCGCGCGCGCGACGAGCGGCAGCAGCACGGCGAGGACGGCGGTGCCGATGCGGCCGCCGGCGAGGGCGCCGGTGGCGGCGGGCAGGAAGGCGTACACGACGGCCGCCCAGGCGCGCAGCAGCCGGGACTCGACGAGCGGGCGGGAGGCGAAGTACGCGGTGAAGCCGGCCAGCGGCACCGAGCCGACGAGCAGGACGGTGACCGCGAGCCCGGTGGAGCCGAACAGCGTGGAGGCCAGCATCGCCACGAGCGCGAGGTACGGCGGTGCGGACGCGTCACCGCCGGCGCCGACGGGATGCCAGGAGTCGAGGTAACGCGACCACAGCTCGCTCGAGTCCGCGGGGGCGGGCAGCAGGGCGCCGCCCGCGAGGGCGCCACCGCCGAGAAGTTCGCGGCAGGCGGCCAGCGAGACGAACAGCAGCACCAGGAAGAGCATCGGGCCGGGATTGCGGGCGATGCGCTTCAGGCGTGCGAACTGCTCGATCTCCAGGAAGTCGGCGTCGTCGCCGCCGGGCCCGGACTCGACCGCGCCGCCGTGCCGTCCGGCGCCGCCGGCGACCTCCGGGTCGGAGCGGCCGACGACACTGCTCGCCACCTGCTCGACGGTGGCCCGCACGGTCGCGCCGGGCGGCGGGAACAGCGGCCGCAGTTCGCCCTTGTCGATCTCCGGACGGCCGCGTCTGCGGCGGCCCGCGATGATCCGCTCGGGCCGCAGCAGCACACCCAGCAGACCGCGGATCTCGTCGACCGCCTGCCCGGGGACCTTGCCGACGAGGTAGGCGACGGTCCGCAGCAGCGTGCCCAGGACGAGGCGCAGCAGTACCCAGGGCAGCGTGGCCGTACGGGTGTTGACCAGCAGGGTGTAGACGGCGCCGGCCTTGTCGACCTTGTGCGGGGACGCCGACGTCCGGCCCACGCAGTCGACGGTCCGGCGCTCACGGGAGGCCGCCTCGGCGTGTCGTACGACCGCCTCCGGGGCGACGAGGACACGGTGACCGGCGGCGTGTGCGCGCCAGCACAGGTCGACGTCGTCACGCATGAGGGGCAGTCGGCGGTCGAACCCGCCGAGTTGTTCGAAGACGTCGCGTCGGATCAGCATGCCGGCGGTGGACACGGACAGCACGGGCCGTACGTGGTCGTGCTGTCCCTGGTCCTGCTCACGGCGGTCCAGGCCGGTCCAGCGGCGACCGGAGTTGGCGATGGTGACGCCGACCTCGAGGAGTTGCCGGCGGTCGTACCAGCCGCGGAGCTTGGGGCCGACGACAGCCACGTCGTCGCGGCCCAGTTCGAGTTCGTTCTCCACGACCCGCAGCAGCTGTGCGAGCGCGTCGGGCTCGGGGGCGCAGTCGTCATGCAGCAGCCACAGCCACTGCACCGGCTCCCCGTGCGGGAGCTCGGGCATGTCGTACGCGTCGTCGCGCCACGTGCGCGTGACGGGGTCCCAGCCGCTCGGCCGCTTCAGGTACGGCAGTTCCTCCGGCGTGAGGTCGGGGGCGGTGCGGTTGGCCTCCTCGACGGCCTGGCCGAAGCCGGTACGCCGGGCGAGGTGGAGCACGCGGTCGGGGCCGAGGGCGTCGGTGACCAGCTGGGCGGAGTCGTCGGCGCTGCCGGTGTCGGCCGCCATGGCGTACTGAACGGGCCGCTCCTGGCCGAGCAGCCCGGCGAGCGCGTCGGGCAGCCAGCGGGCGCCGTCATGAGAGACGAGCACCGCCGTCACCACGTGACGCGGAAACTCTGGTGGGCGGGTCGGGTCGAATCCCGCCGTGGCAGCGACATCTTGACTGGCTGCCGTGTGGCTGTGGACGGACATCGAGGTACGGGCCCCGGTTCGGTGGACTGCGGTGGACACCTGTGCCCACTGGGGGCAGCGGGGTGTCTCGGACGAGCGACCACACTATCGGCTGGCCATGACGACGGCCCGCCGCCTGTGGATAACCCACCCGCGACGGACCGTTCGCCCCCTATGTACGCAGTAGATGCATGCCGTTCGGTCAGATGGCCGCCTTCTTCAGCCGACGCCGCTCACGCTCGGACAGACCGCCCCAGATGCCGAAGCGCTCGTCGTTGGCGAGGGCGTACTCGAGGCACTCGGAGCGGACCTCGCAGGCGAGACAGACCTTCTTGGCCTCGCGGGTCGAGCCGCCCTTCTCGGGGAAGAAGGACTCGGGGTCGGTCTGGGCGCACAGCGCGCGCTCCTGCCAGCCGAGTTCCTCGTCCGCGTCGTCGACCAGCAGTTGCTGCACCAGCTCGGTCATGTGCGCCCCTCGTCTGTCTTTCACGTCCCCGTGATGTAGCCGTTACCGATTTCGGCTGAACGACACGAGTGAAATTACAAGTGTGCTGCTCCGGGCGAGTCAAGCCGAGATCTGCTATTGAGTCCCTTATTCACTCTGCGGAACCAAGGTCATGCGGAAAGTGTTCAAATCGCCATAAACCTTGACACGCAGATCAGACCCCCGAGGCTTCCCGCTCCGCACGGGACCTGTACGGAGAAGGACGCTCACAGGTTCGATCTCGTTCCGGCACGCGCGACGAAGAGAACCGGATCACAGTCGGATCACGGGATCGCAACGAGGCTTGTGCGCCCGGTTGTGCGCCATGTGTCCCGGTGGGCCCGTGAACAAACCTTTCACCTGAGAGATGAACCGGATGAGGTGAACCATGTCCCACATTCCGGGCGTCGAGTTGACAGTGGGGGTATGAACCGCTGTTCTTGTGGGCATGCTCGCGAACTTGGCGCCCACCTCGACCCGCTCCGCCGGGTCCCTCGGTGCTGCCCACGCTCGCTGTAGCTGTTGTTGCTGTTCCAGCTGTTGAGCCTCCCCCACTCTCGAATTCACTCGAGCGGGGGACCCCCATCGCTCCGGCTGCCGTCGAGTCCACCGCGACCCGACCGCTGTTTCCCCGTGAAGCCCCACCAGGGCACCTCCACCTCGCCCGTGACCCGGGCGGACGGTACGCGACACCCCGCCAGTCCTCTCTCTTCCGCCGAGGAACACCGCACCCCATGAACAGCGACAGCGACCTCCAGATCGCCGGCGACATCCTCGAGGTCCCGCACCTGCTCCAGGCCCCGCGCGAGCACCCGGCCACGGTTGCCGAGTTCGTCGGCCTGGCCCGCGCCATCGCCGCCGACCGCTCCCAGTGGGAGCACCTCGTCCAGTACGACGCGACCAGCCGCTGGTACCACCGGCTGCGCACCGGCCCCGGCTACGAGGTGTGGCTGCTGTCCTGGGTACCCGGTCAGGGCAGCGGCCTGCACGACCACGGCCCCTCCTCCGGCGTCCTGACCGTCCTGGAGGGCACGCTGACCGAGCGGACGGAGCGCGGCACGCGCGCGTTGGGGGCGGGGGCACAGCGGGTGTTCGCGCCGGGGTATGTGCACGAGGTGGTCAACGACGCGCTGGAGGCCGCCGTCAGTCTGCACGTCTACTACCCGGGACTCACGCAGATGCCGATGCACACCCCCCAGTGCACGGCCGTCGGCCAGGTCCCGTAAGCGGGCACCACGCTGTCGTACCCGCCTGCAAGACTGTCCCACCCGTCACCCGACCACCACCCCTCAACGAGTCGGCCCGGCGGCTGACACACTGTTTCAATGCGCATTGTGGTTCTGGCAGGCGGCATCGGCGGTGCCCGGTTCCTGCGTGGTCTGAAGCGGGCCGTGCCGGACGCGGACATCACCGTCATCGGCAACACCGGGGACGACATCCACCTCTTCGGGCTGAAGGTCTGCCCGGACCTCGACACGGTGATGTACACGCTCGGCGGCGGCATCAACGAGGAGCAGGGCTGGGGGCGGGCCGAGGAGACCTTCCACCTGAAGGAGGAGCTCGCGGCGTACGGCGTCGGGCCCGAGTGGTTCGGGCTGGGCGACCGGGACTTCGCCACGCACATCGTGCGGACGCAGATGATCGGCGCCGGGTATCCGCTGAGTGCGGTGACGGAGGCCCTCTGCGACCGGTGGAAGCCAGGGGTGCGGCTCATCCCCATGACGGACGACCGCGTCGAGACCCATGTCGCCGTCTCGATGGACGGCGAGCGCAAGGCGATCCACTTCCAGGAGTACTGGGTGCGGCTGCGGGCCTCCGTCCCGGCCGAGGCGGTGGTGCCGGTCGGCGCCGAGCAGGCCAAGCCCGCCCCGGGTGTGCTGGAGGCGATCGCCGCGGCGGACGTCATCCTCTTCCCGCCGTCCAACCCGGTCGTGTCGGTCGGCACGATCCTGGCCGTGCCCGGCATCCGGGAGGCGATCGCCGACGCCGGGGTGCCGGTCGTCGGCCTGTCCCCCATCGTCGGGAACGCGCCCGTGCGCGGCATGGCCGACAAGGTGCTCGCCGCGGTCGGGGTGGAGTCGACGGCCGCCGCGGTCGCCGAGCACTACGGCTCGGGACTGCTCGACGGCTGGCTCGTCGACACCGTGGACGCGGAATCGGTGCAGCGGGTCGAGGCGGCCGGCATCCGCTGCCGGGCCGTACCGCTGCTGATGACCGACGAGGACACGGCCGCGCAGATGGCTCGCGAGGCGCTGGCGCTGGCGGAGGAGGTGCGGGCGTCGTGAGTCAGGAGACCGCGGAGGGCTACCGGGTCTGGGCCGTGCCCGGCATCCCCGAGGTGGCGCCCGGTGACGACCTCGCCAAGCTGATCGCCGCCGCCGAACCGGGGCTGGCCGACGGGGACGTCCTGCTCGTCACCTCGAAGGTCGTGTCCAAGGCGGAGGGCCGGATCGTCGAGGCGACCGACCGGGAGGCCGCGATCGACGCCGAGACCGTACGGGTGGTGGCACGGCGTGGCGCACTGCGCATCGTCGAGAACCGGCAGGGCCTCGTCATGGCCGCCGCCGGCGTCGACGCCTCCAACACCGCCGCCGGGACGGTGCTGTTGCTGCCCGAGGACCCGGACGCGTCCGCGCGCGCGATCCGGAGCGGGCTGCGCGACGCCCTCGGCGTCAACGTCGGGGTCGTCGTCACCGACACCTTCGGGCGGCCCTGGCGCGCGGGGCTCACGGATGTGGCGATCGGCGCCGCCGGTGTGCGCGTCGTCGACGATCTGCGTGGGGGCGCGGACGCGCAGGGCAATCCGCTCAGCGCCACCGTCGTCGCCACGGCCGACGAACTCGCCGCCGCGGGCGACCTGGTCAAGGGCAAGGCCGCCGGGCTGCCCGTCGCCGTGGTGCGCGGCCTGCCGCAGCTGGTGGCCGAGGAGGACGGAGAGGGGGCGCGAGCCTTGGTACGGGATGCGCGCGACGACATGTTCCGGCTCGGTACGTCGGAGGCGGTACGGGAGGCGGTGACCCAGCGGCGTACGATCCGGGCCTTCACGGACGAGCCCGTCGACCCCGGGGCGGTACGACGGGCGGTGGCCGCGGCCGTCACGGCGCCGGCGCCGCACCACACGACGCCGTGGCGTTTTGTGCTGCTGGAGTCGGCCCGGTCGCGGACCGAGCTGCTGGACGCGATGCGGGACGCGTGGATCGCGGACCTGCGCCGGGACGGCAAGAGCGAGGAGTCGATCACCAAGCGGGTGCGGCGCGGGGATGTGCTGCGCAACGCCCCGTATCTGGTCGTGCCGTGCCTCGTCATGGACGGATCGCACACCTATGGGGACGCACGGCGGGACGGGGCCGAGCGGGAGATGTTCGTGGTCGCCGCGGGGGCCGGCGTACAGAACTTCCTGGTGGCGCTGGCCGGGGAGCGGCTCGGATCGGCGTGGGTGTCGTCGACGATGTTCTGCCGGGATGTCGTGCGCGAGGTGCTGGGGCTGCCGGAGGGGTGGGATCCGATGGGGGCGGTTGCGGTCGGGCATCCGGCTCAGGAGCCGAAGCCGCGGGCGGAGCGGGATGCGGGAGCGTTCATCGAGGTGCGGTGACCTCGCGGCCGCGCGAAGTGCGGTGACCATGCCCCGTGGGCGCCTACCCTCGTAGGGCCCCTCCTTCTCTTCTCCGGGAACTCTTCGTGGCAGGACGTTTCGCTCCGCGGCCCACGCGTACGACCGTGCGTGGTGGGGAGGTCGCCGTGTCCGCGGGGTGTCGCGGCAGGCGGTGGCTGCGGCGGGGCGGCTACGGGTCCTGGTGCCGGACGGGCCGCTGGATCTGGGGCTGGTGCTCGGGCCGTTGCGGCGCGGGCCCGGGGATCCGACGTTCCGGGCGATGCCGGACGGGTCGGTGTGGCGGGCCAGCCGTACGCCGGTCGGGCCGGGGACGTTGCGGGTTTCCGTGCGGGGTGGGAAGTACGCGGGGAGGCGTGGGGGCCGGGGGCGGAGTGGCTGCTCGAGCAGTTGCCCGACCTGCTCGGGGCGTCGGACGATCCGTCCGTCTTCGCGCCGCGGCATCGGATCGTGGCGCTGGCGCGGCATCGGCGGCCGGGGTTGCGGCTGACCCGGACCGGGTTGGTGCTGGAGTCGTTGATTCCGTCGATTCTGGAGCAGAAGGTCACGACCGATGAGGCGTATCGGGCGTGGCGGTTGCTGGTGCGGAAGTTCGGGGAGCCGGCGCCGGGGCCCGTGCCGGGGCGGATGTGTGTGATGCCGGCGCCGCGGACGTGGGCGCTGATTCCGTCATGGGAGTGGCATCGGGCCGGGGTCGACAACAAGCGGGCGTCCACGATCCTGCGTGCCGTGCGGGTTGCTGCGCGGCTGGAGGAGGCGGTGGGGATGGAGGCCCGGGCCGCGCAGGCGCGGTTGGAGGTTGTGCCGGGCGTGGGGCCGTGGACGTCGGCGGAAACCGTGCAGCGCAGTCATGGGGCGGCGGATGCGGTGACCGTGGGGATCTGCATCTGCCGGGGATTGTGGGGTGGGCGTTGGCCGGGAATCGGGATGCGGACGACGCGGTGATGCTTGAGCTGCTGGAGCCGTATGCGGGGCAGCGGCATCGGGCGGCTCGGTTCGTTCTGCTGAGCGGGAAGGTGCCGCGCGGAGGGCTCCGCGGATGCCGCGGGGGGACATCGGGCGGTTGTAGGGGCGCGGCGTTGGGGCTGACGCGGGGTGGGTCGCGCAGCCCGGCGCTGATGGGGGTGCCGCACGCGCCCACCCGTGCCGCCCTGGGGCCCCTCTGAGGGGAGGCACGGCTGCCGCGGACTGACGAGGCGGCGGGGTGCGGCACGCGCCCGCGGGCTGATGGGTGGGGTGCCGCACGCGCCCGCGGGCTGACGGGTGGCCGCACGCGCCCGCGGGCTGACGCGGCGCCCCGCAAGCACCCACCCCCGTTACTGATCCGACGAGAACCGCAGTGCCCCCGCTGGGATTTGGGCGTCACACCAGACTCGGGCGCCGGATTGGAGTTCGTTGTCGGGGCCTATGATCGCGCCGTCGCCGATGACCGTGTCGCTGAGGACGGAGCGTTCGCCGATGCGGGCGCGGGTGCCGATGAGGGAGTCGGTGATGACGGCGCCGGGTTCGATGACGGCGCCGGGGAGGATCGTGCTGCCGAAGATGCGCGCCCCCTCGGCGACGAACGCGCCCTCTCCGACCACCGTGCCGCCGGCCAGCTTGGCGTCGGGGGCCACCCTTGCCGTCGGCAGGACCAGACGGTCGCCGCAGCGGCCGGGGACCGCCGGAGACGGGGCGCGGCCCAGGACCAGGTCCGCCGAGCCGCGGACAAAGGCCGCCGGGGTGCCGAGGTCGAGCCAGTAGGTGGAGTCGACCATGCCCTGGAGGTGGGCGCCGGCCGCCAGGAGGTCGGGGAACGTCTCGCGTTCCACCGAGACCGGGCGGCCGGCCGGGATCGTGTCGATGACCGAGCGGCGGAAGACGTAGGCCCCCGCGTTGATCTGGTCGGTGACGATCTCCTCCGGCGTCTGCGGCTTCTCCAGGAAGGCGGTGACGCGACCGGACTCGTCCGTCGGGACCAGGCCGTAGGCCCGCGGATCGGTCACCTTCGTCAGGTGCAGGGAGACGTCCGCGCCCGTCGTCCGGTGCGTGCGCACCAGGGCACGGATGTCGAGGCCGGTGAGGATGTCGCCGTTGAAGATCAGGACCGGGTCGTCGGGTCCGGAGTGCAGCCGCGAGGCCACGTTGCGGATCGCGCCGCCCGTGCCGAGTGGCTCATCCTCCGTGACGTACTCGATGTGCAGCCCCAGGTCCGAGCCGTCACCGAAGTACGGCTCGAAGACCTGGGCCAGATAGGACGTGGCGAGCACGATGTGCTCGACGCCCGCCGCTCTCGCTCTCGCCAGCTGATGCGTGAGGAACGGCACCCCCGCCGCCCTGACCATCGGCTTGGGCGTGTGCACCGTGAGCGGGCGCAGCCGGGTGCCCTTGCCGCCGACCAGGAGGATCGCTTCTGTCACCTGTCGTCTCTGCTTCCTGCCGGGACCGGCCGAACTGTGTTTCGGCCGGCCAGTGTATGCAGACCGTTGTCCGGCTCCTTCGACGGCCGTCGGTGTCGTGCGGCCTCAGGGCCGCCCCTGGAAGCGGGCCGCCTGTGAGCGGATCGAGCCGAGCTTGCCGTAGAGGAGTCCTCCTGGGCAGTCCGTGAGGAAACCGTCCCGGTGACCGGAGATCACGTTCAGTCGTACGTTCTTGCCCTTTGCGTAGAGATTGCCACCGGCGGACTTCAGGTATGTCTTGCCACTGGGATTGCCTCCGTGCAGGCCCAGCTTCCAGGAGGCCAGCTGACTGACGGCCGTCACTGTGTTGGCGGAGGGCCTGGTGGTGTTGAACGTGCCGATGACGGCGATCCCCGCGCTGTCGCTGTTGAAACCGAGGGTGTGGGCGCCCATGACCGGGTTGGCCACGCCGCCGGCGCGTCCCTCGTAGATGTTTCCGCACTTGTCGACGAGGAAGTTGTAGCCGATGTCCCGCCAGCCGTTGCTCACGACGTGGTAGCGGTAGATACCGCGGATGACGGACGGGGCCTGCGCGCAGGTGTAGTTGTTGCCGGTCGCCGTGTGGTGCACGAACGCGGCCTTGACCCGCTTCGTGTAGAGGAACGCCTTCTCCCGCAGCGACTCGTCCGCGCCCCAGCCGCGGCGGGTGACGATGGGCGGGCGCGGGCCGATGTACGGATTGGCCCGCTGCTCTTCGGTCAGCCCGGCGGCGTGCAGGGTGAGCAGTTCGTGCTGTGTCTGCGCCTGGTCCAGTGCCGGGATCTCGGTGGCGCCGAGCGGGGCGAGGTCGGAGTTGGGGGCGGATGCGTCGGCCGTGTCCGGGCTCAGCGGTTCGGTCACGGGAGGGTCGGCGGGGGCGCCGCCGGCGGGGGCCTCGGCGGTGGATTCGGAGCCCGGGTCGACGAGTTCGAGGCGGAGGCCGGAGGGGAGGGGTGCCGGGGTGGTCCCGGCGGGCTCGTCGGCCGGCCGCACGCGGACCTCCACTCCGTCCGACTCGCCCACCCACAACGGTGCGGTGGCTCCGCGCACGCGACCGGAGGTGCGTTCGTCCGAGCCCTGGTCGGGTGCGTGGTCGGCGTTGTGGGTCTCGAGGTCCTGCCAGCCGGACCAGGCGCCGGTGGCTGTGGCACGGGTGCGGACCTGGACGCTGCCGTGCAATTCGGTGTCGGGGTCGTCCCAGATGACGCCGACGAGCGAGAAGGGCCGTACGTCCCGCGGGGTCAGGCCCTGTGCGGAGCCGAGGGTGCGGTCGTCGGCGAGGGGGGCGAGGGGCAGCGACTGGGTGCTGCCGGGGATACCGGGATCGGCGGCTCGCGCGGGCTCGGCGCCCGGTGCAGCGGCCGGCCCTGATATCTCGGTCGCCGTCGTCGTCGTGGTCAGGGTCATCGGGAGGGCGAGTGCGGCGGCGCAGGTGACGCCTATCGAGGAAGCGAGGAGTTTGCGCATGCCCCCGATCTTGGACATATCCATATGAATCTGTCCATTGGGGAATTGACACGCCGTCGGGTCCCATTCGCCCGAACCGGTGAGCCCCGCCGCTCGATGCACAGGCGGCCGCCCGCGTACGCTTGCGCGGGTGAACGCCACTGATCGCACCCCTGCCGACCTGCTGCGTTCCGCGCTCGCCGCGGATCCCGCGCGCCCCCTGGTGACCTTCTACGACGACGCCACGGGCGAACGTGTCGAATTGTCCGTGGCCACCTTCGCCAATTGGGTGGCCAAGACCGCCAACCTCCTCCAGGACGGGATGTCCGCCGAACCCGGTGACCGGGTCGCACTGCTGCTGCCCGCGCACTGGCAGACGGCGGTGTGGCTGCTGGCGTGTTCGTCGGTGGGCGTCCTCGCGGACATGGACGGTGATCCGGCGCGGGCCGACTTCGTGGTGGCCGGGCCCGGTCGGTTCCAGGATGGACTCGCGTGCGGCGGGGAGCGGTACGCGCTGTCGCTGGCGCCGCTGGGGCGCCGCTTTCCGGTGCCGCCGGAGGGATACGCCGACTACGCCGTGGACGTGCCGAGTCACGGTGACCGTTTCGCGCCGTACGCGCCGGTCGACCCGGAGGCGCCCGCGCTGATCGTCGCCGGGGCGCAGTACACGGGGGCCGAGGTGGTGGAGCGGGCGCTGACCGACGCGCCCGGGCTGGATCTGACGGGGCCCGGTTCGCGGATCCTGTCCGCACTGCCGTACGACACCTGGGAGGGCCTCAGCGCCGGGCTCTACGCACCGCTTGCGACCGGCGGCTCCGTGGTGCTCTGCCGTCACCTGACGGAGCTGGACGAGGAGGCCCTGGCCAAGCGGATCGAAAGCGAACGGATCACGGCGACGGCCCGCTGAGCGCTCCGCCGGACGTCCGGTACGCCTCCTGCGGGTGCGTCGTGGCTGGTCGCGCCCACGGTGGAGGAGAACCCGAGAGGCCCGCAAGCGCACCGTCACCACCCGCGCCGCCCCCACCCCCATCACCCATTCGGCCTCCCCCGCCCGCGCCCCCTCCCGTCCGCGTCATGGTCGTAAGAGCAGCACGACATGCACGACTCGCTCGTACACGCTCGTACGCCATGATGGGGTGGATCCAGCCGTGACGGACACCGCAGGTACGCCATCCGGAGGTCCGGACGACGACACGCCGGCGGCGGGCGGCGACAGAGCCCAGGGGCCGGAGGTCGGGGCGTCCGCATCCGGGATCGGGCTCATACGCAGGCACCGGCGCAGATGGGCGCGGTACGGGTCCGTCGGGGTTGCCCTCCTCGCCATCGGGGCCGTGGCCGGCGGATGGGCCCTCTACGCGAAGCTGAACGGGAACATCACCCCCGACGAGGCCGCCGCCGCGGAGCTCGCGCGGTACGAGAAGGAGCGGCCCACCGCCCTGGTGCACGGCGCGCAGAACATACTGCTGATCGGATCGGACTCCCGGGCGGGCGACAACCGGCGTTACGGACGCGACCTCGGGACCGAGAGGTCGGACACCACGATCCTGCTGCATCTGTCAGCCGGGCGACGCAGCGCCACCGCCGTTTCGATACCCCGCGACCTGATGGTCGACATACCCGGCTGCCGGCGGTCGGACGGCAGCCGCACCGAACCCACGTTCGCGATGTTCAACTACGCCTTCGAAAAGGGCGGTTCGGCCTGCACGATCCGAACGGTCGAGAAACTGACGGACATTCGAGTCGACCACCACGCCGTCATCGACTTCAGCGGCTTCAAGAAGATGGTCGACGCCGTCGGCGGTGTGCAGATCTGCCTGGCCGAGCCGATCCGGGACAAGGCCGCCAAGCTGCAGCTGCCCGCCGGCCGCGTGACGCTCAACGGCGAACAGGCACTCGGCTACGTCCGCGCCCGCAAGTCCCTCGGCGACGGCAGCGACACCGACCGGATGGAGCGTCAGCAGCGATTCCTCGCAGCGCTGGTGAAGAAGGTGCGCAGCAACGACGTACTGCTCAACCCGGTGAAGCTCTATCCCCTGCTGAACTCGGCCACATCCGCACTCACCACGGACCCGGGACTGGCGAGTCTGCGCGGTCTGTACGACCTCGTGCGCGGAGTACGCGACATCCCCACCGAAAATGTGCAGTTTCTGACGGTTCCGCGGGAGTCGTATGTGCACAACTCCAATCGCGACCAACTGATGGAGCCCGCTGCGGAGCGACTCTTCGAGCGACTGCGGTCCGACGCTCCGGTCGATGTCACCCGAAACTTCGCGCGGGATTACGGCGAGAACACCCACGGAAACGCCGATACGGAGTCGAACGGTTACAGCCTGTACGCCGATTCCGAGGCTTCCCCGGCCCCCACCTTCAGCGGGGGTACGGCCGATGAGGACCACTGTCGGTAAAGCACTCACCAAGCCGACGAACTTTCGTTCCGGGAAATGGGCGGATTGCCCAGTTGTAGGGACGTGGAATTTGTCACCGTCGTCGCTCGACGCTGAACTGGGCGGATAGTGTGAGCGCTTCGGTGCACCCGACTCCCGGCCACGAAGTCCATTTCCGGGGGGCGCGCACTGTGTACGAGGTTTGTACGAGACCGAGCGCCTCGAAGGGGGAAGGCGCCGCGTGGCCCCGACGGAGGATTCAGACAACCGTGGACGCGCAAGGCCGTGGGCGGGCGGACAACATCGACCCCGCAGACCAGTGGGTGCTCAATCCGAACACCGGCGAATACGAACTGCGACTGGGCCCTTCCGCACCGCAGTCGACGGTTCCCGGACCTCGCAGATCCGCCCCCCGCGGCGGCACACCGCGCGGCCGTACGGCGACACCCGGCCGCCCGCCGCAGGACGCACCGAGCCGTGAGATCCCGGCGCAGCGCAGGCGCCGCAGTGCGCCCGCCGAGCCACCGCCGGGACGGCGCGGGCGACGGCCGGCGCAGAAGGCGTCCAAGGCGAAGAAGGTCGTGCTGTGGACCGGTGGCGCGATGGCGTTCGTGCTGGTCGCCGCGGCGGGCGCCGGATACCTCTACCTCGAGCACCTCAACGACAACATCACGTCGGTCGCGGACGACGGGGCGAGCACCGGTGGCTTCCAGAAGGACAAGGCCATCAACATCCTGCTGATCGGCACGGACAAGCGCACCGGCGCGGGCAACGAGTCCTACGGCGACGCGGGCAGCCCCGGACACGCGGACACCACGATCTTGCTGCACGTCTCCAAGGACCGCTCCAACGCGACCGCGCTCAGCATCCCCCGCGACCTGATCGTGGACATCCCGGACTGCCCGACGACGCAGGAGGACGGCACCCAGGAGGTCATCCCGGGCTCGCAGGGCGTCCGCTTCAACACCAGCCTCGGCCAGAGCGGCCGTACGCCCAGCTGCACCATGCGTACGGTGACCGAGCTGACCGGGATCACGCCGGACAACTTCATGGTCGCCGACTTCAACGCGGTGAAGACGCTGACCACGGCGGTCGGCGGCGTCACGGTGTGCCTGGCCAAGGACATCAACGACCCCGACTCCAAGCTCAACCTACCGGTCGGCGAACACGAGATCGAGGGCGAGGAGGCGCTCGCCTTCGTCCGCACCCGGCACTCCGTCGGCACCGGCGGCGACCTGAGCCGGATCAACCTGCAGCAGCAGTTCCTGAGCGCGTTGATGCGCAAGCTGAAGTCGAACGACACGCTCACCAACCCCTCGAAGATGCTGAAGCTGGCCGAGGCGGGCACCGAGGCGCTGACCGTCGACTCCCAGCTGGACAGCATCGGCAAGCTGAAGGACCTCGGTCTGGAGCTGGGCAAGCTCGACACCAAGAACCTGACGTTCACGACCGTGCCGGTGGTCGACAACCCGGCCGAGACGGTCAAGGCGACGGTCGTGCCCCATCCGACGCAGGCCTCCGAGGTCTTCGAGGCGATCCAGAACGACGTCTCCTTCACCGAGGTCAAGCAGCAGAAGGCGAAGGAGAAGGCCGCGGTGGCCGCCCGGCTGAAGGGCACCAAGGCCGACCCGTCCGAGGTGCGGGTGCAGATCCTGAACGGCGGTGCCCCCGACGGCAGCGCCCAGGAAACCCTCAACTGGCTGCAGATCGAAGAAGGCGTCACCAAGTCCGAGAACGCCGGCAACGCGGACGCCGAACTGAGCAAGACCACCCTGGAGTACGCGCCCGACCAGGCGGACCAGGCGCGCAGGCTGGCCGACGTCATGGGTCTGTCGGGGTCCGCGATGAAGCCCGGCGAGAGCGTGACCAACTCCCAGGGCCTGCCCACGATGACGCTGACGCTGGGCAAGGACTTCAAGGGTGCGGGCGTCTCCCTCACCGCTCCGACGAAGGCGCCGGACGTCGACAAGTCCACGGCGGACAAGGTCGTGTGCGCCGAGTAGTGAATTGGGGGGTAACCCAACGGGTCCGTCGTGCGTCTGACTTGTCGCGGGGCGGACCCGTGTTCGTATGCAGGGGTGGGAGGGCAGGCAGTTGGCGCGAAGCGGTGTGCGCGGGGACGTGCCGGCGGTGGAGGACACGATGTCCCTCGCACCGCGATCCGGGAGCAGTACGGCCGAGAGCGGCGGAAGGCACGGTGGCGGGGGGCGTCGCGGCACCGGACGGCCACCCCGCAGACGGCGGGTGCTGCGCTGGTCGGCCACGGTCCTGGCGGTGGTGATACTCGGCACCGCGACTGCGGGCTATCTCTACTACCGGCATCTGAACGCCAACCTCGAGACCGGCAAACGCAGCAGCGGTGACTCCAAGGCCGAGAAGCCACAGCCCAACGCGGCCGGGCAGACGCCGCTGAACATCCTGCTGATCGGCTCCGACAGCCGGAACTCGGCGGAGAACCTGGAGCTCGGCGGCAGTAAAAGCAGCGTCGGCAGCAAACCGCTCGCGGACGTGCAGATGCTGGTCCACCTGTCCGCGGACCGCAAGCACGCGTCGGTGGTGAGCATTCCGCGCGACACCCGCGTCGACATCCCCGAGTGCACGGACCCGGAGACCGGCGAGACCTATCCGGCGACCAACACGATCATCAACGCCTCACTTGCCCGCGGCGGCGCCGGCTGCACGCTGGCCACCTGGCAGAACCTCACCGGGGTCTATATCGACCACTGGATGATGATCGACTTCGCGGGCGTGGTGAGCATGGCGGACGCCGTCGGCGGCGTCGAGGTCTGTGTGAACCAGAACGTCCATGACCGCCCCCTGCCCGGCGTGCCCGGCGGTTCCGGCCTGAAGCTGAAGGAGGGCAGGCAGAAGGTGCAGGGCGAGAAGGCGCTGCAGTGGCTGCGCACCCGGCACGCGTTCTTCAGCGACGTGGGCCGGGCCAAGGCCCAGCACATGTACATGAACTCGATGATCCGCACACTGAAGGAGCAGAACGCCTTCACCGACACCGGCCGGCTGATGAACCTGGCCGAGACGGCCACGGACGCGCTGAAGGTCTCCGAGGAGATCGGCTCGGTCAAGAAGCTGTACGACCTTGCCATGCAGCTCAAGACGGTGCCGACGAACCGGATCACCATGACGACCATGCCGACCGACGTGGATCCGCAGAACGCGAACCATCTGGTGCCGGCCGGGGAGGACGCCGAGAAGATCTGGTCGATGGTCCGCGACGACGTGGCCTTCGACAAGAACGGCAAGGCGGCAGGCTCGAAGAAGACGTCGGGCACGGAGAAGGCGTCCAGCGACCCCGCGGCGGACGACGCCGAGATCGGCGTCCTGGTGCAGAACGCCACCCGGTCCGACGCCGAGGGCGCGGTCGACAGACGCGCGAGCGAGCTGGCCGGGCTGCTGGTGGAGAAGGGCTTCACCAGGGCGGCGGCGGACTTGACGGGCGGCCTCTCCGAGGAGCAGACCGTCGTCCGCTACCCGAGCGCGGAACTCGAGGGCGACGCCCAGCGGATCGCCAAGTCACTGGGTATTCCGCTGAGTTCGGTGAAGAGGTCGACCGACGTCTCCGGGGTCACCCTCGTCGTGGGCGCCGACTGGCGCACCGGCACCAGCTACCCGAAGAAGTCGGCCCCCCAGGCCGGGGAGATTCCCGAGTCCGCCGACGCGATCAACGGCTCGGACAGCGGCCAGTGCATGGACGTGTACGAGCCGTACCGCTGGTAGCGGCGTGACGGCCGAGGGGCGTGCCGCAGGCGGTACGCCCCTCGGCCGTCACGCCGTCGCGGAGTCCCGGACCGCCGGGCGCCGGGAGGCGATGACCTTCCTCGCCAGCGACTTGGGGCTGGTGAGAAAACCGAAGCCCCAGGACATGTGCATGGTGGCGAGGGCCACGGGAATCTGGAGGCGGGCCTTCAGAGGCAGGCCCTTGCCGGCGGGGACGGAGCCCAGCGCGATCGCCGCGAGGTAGCCGCCGGGGATCACGAACGCCCACGGCGTCAGGGCGGCGCCGGCGACCAGGCCCGCGGCTATCGCGCACACCGCGGTCGGCGGGGCGAGGTAACGCAGGTTGATGGAGCCGGAGTGGTAGCGGGCGACGACGTGCCGCCAACGGCCGTAGTCCTTGTACTGCTTGGCCAGCGCCCGCACGCTCGGCCGCGGCCGGTACGACACCTTCAGCTCCGGCGAGAACCAGATCAGACCGCCCGCCTCACGGATGCGGAAGTTCAGCTCCCAGTCCTGGGCGCGGATGAACTCTTCGTTGTATCCGCCCTGCTGCTCCAGCGCCTCGCGCCGGAAGACGCCGAGGTAGACCGTCTCGGCGGGACCGGCCTCCCCGCCCGTGTGGAAGGCCGCGTTGCCGACGCCGATCCGTGAGGTCATGGCCGCCGCGACCGCGTGCTCCCAGTCGTTCTCGCCCTCGGCGTGCATGATGCCGCCGACATTCTGCGCGCCGGTCTCCTGAAGGAGCCGTACCGCGGTCGCGATGTAGTTCGGCGAGAGCATGCCGTGGCCGTCGACGCGGACCACGATCGGGTGCCGAGAAGCCTTGATCGCGGCGTTGAGGGCCGCGGGCGTACGGCCCGTCGGGTTGGGGACCGTGTGCACGCGAGGGTCCTCACGGACCAGCTCGGCGGCGATCTCGTCCGTGCGGTCCGTGGACGGACCGAGGGCGATCACGACCTCCATCTCGCCTGCGTACTCCTGGGCGAGGATCGCGTGGACGGCGCCGCGCAGATGCCGCTCCTCATTGAGGACGGGCATGATGACGGACACGGCGGGAAGCTGCACGTCGGGATTGGCGTTCATAGGGGCCTCACGTTACCGCGAACGGGGGACAGCGAGCCGCCCTGCCCGGGTCGGTGCACCGGGCCACAGATCGTATGGGCCTACGGTGCTCATGATCCCATTTACGCCGCTCCCGCTTCAGCGGAGGTGCCCCCATGCCCGCAACGCCGCCTCGTCCGTACCCGGTCCGGCCGCAGCGCCGGCCGGAGTCGCGCCGCGCCGTGCGGCCGCCCGTACGACGGAGGAAGCCGCGTTGGGCCATGCGGGCGGTGACCACGCTGTCCGTGGTGATCCTCGCCTCGGCCGGGATCGGGCACGCGGTGGTCTCGAGCCTGGACGCGGACATCACCCGGGTCGATCCCTTCAAGGACATGAAGAACCGGCCTCGGGCCGGTCACGGCATGAACGTGCTGGTGGTCGGCACCGACGGCCGGGACAAGATCTCCGAGGCCGAGCGGCGCCGGTACCGGCTCGGCGGGGCCCCCTGCCACTGCACCGACACGATCATGATCGTGCATATCTCGGAGGACCGGGAGCGGGCCAGCGTGGTGAGTCTGCCGCGGGACTCCTACGCCGAGGTGCCCGCACACACCGACCGCACCACCGGTGAGCGGCACA
The DNA here is from genome assembly GCF_004187715.1 of Streptomyces sp. F001. Lineage (GTDB taxonomy): Bacteria > Actinomycetota > Actinomycetes > Streptomycetales > Streptomycetaceae > Streptomyces > Streptomyces flavusporus. Next base: position 283,265 of record NZ_QZWF01000005.1, read on the forward strand.
AGGCGCATCCGGTCAAGCTGAACGCGGCGTACGCGGAGGGCGGGCCGCAGCTGACCGTGCGCACGGTCGAGCACATGACCCGGGTGAAGATCGACCACTACCTGGAGGTCGACTTCACCAGCTTCATGAAGACGGTGGACGTGCTCGGCGGCGTGAAGATCTGCACCGCCCGGCCGCTGAAGGACACCCACACCGGCCTGAACCTACGGGCCGGGAACCACACGCTGACCGGCGGGCGGGCCCTGCAGTACGTGCGCGCCCGGTATGTCGACGGGGCCTCCGACCTCGGGCGGATGCAACGGCAGCAGCGCTTCCTGGCCGCGCTGATCGACCAGGCGACCTCCTCCGGGGTGCTGCTGAACCCGATGAAGTTCCGCGACGTGACCCGGGCGGTGCTGGGCTCGGTGCGGGCGGACAAGGAGTTCGGCGCGCACGAACTGCTGGACCTCGGACGGGCGATGCGGAACTTCTCCCCCTCGTCGTCCGAGTTCACGACCGTCCCGATCGGGCAGATGGGGTACGCCGTGAAGGGCATCGGTTCGACGCTGAAGTGGGACCCGGTCAAGTCCCGGCGGCTCTTCCAGGCACTGCGCGACGACAAACCACTGGCCGCCGGGCGCCCGAAGGACACGGCGGTACAGGTGGACGTGGCTCCGCAGCAGATCCGCGTCCAGGTGGAGAACGGCACGCGGACGGCCGGGCTGGGCCAACGCGTCGACACGGCGCTGGCGCGGGCCGGCTTCCTCACGACGCGGCAGCCGAAGAACGCGAGGAATCAGTCGGTCGCGCGGACCGTCATCTCCTACGACCCCCAGTGGGACCGTTCCGCCAAGTCGCTCGCGGCGGCCCTGCCCGGAAGCCGGCTGCGGGCGGTCAAGGGGCAGGGGGCAACGCTCAAGGTGATCGTCGGGACGGACTTCCGGGAGGTACGGAAGGTCAAAGGGACGGACCTCCGGCAGGGCGAGGCCGGGGTGGTGCGGGGGGACGAGGTGCGGTGCTCGTAGGGCCGCGTCAGTCCTCGAAGCCCTCGGCCGCGCGCTTCTCCCGCAGCTCCATGATGGCCCGGCGGCGGGCCAGGCGGTGGGTGCGGCGGATCTGGGCCTCCTGGTAGCGGCGCTTGTCCTTTTCCGTCTCCGGGATCACCGGCGGGACCGGGCGGGGCTTGCCGTCGGCGTCGACTGCGGCGAAGACGAGGTAGGCCGAGCCGACCTGGGTGGGCGGGGCGGACTCGTTCCAGCGTTCGGCCAGGACCCGTACCCCCACCTCCATCGAGGTACGGCCGGTCCAGTTGACCTGCGCCTTCACATGGACCAGGTCACCCACGCGGACCGGCTCCAGAAACGCCATCTCGTCCATGGAGGCCGTGACGGCGGGACCGCCGCTGTGCCGGCCGGCCACCGCGCCGGCCGCGTCGTCGACCAGCTTCATGATCACCCCGCCGTGCACCGTGCCCAGAAGGTTGGTGTCGTTGTGGGTCATGATGTGGCTGAGGGTGGTCCGGGAAGCGGAGGTGTGCCTGCCCGGTATGTCCGGAGTGCCGGGTGTCTCCTGCTCCGGGGCGCTGGCCTGGTCTGTCATGGCCTCCACCTTATGCCGAAGCGACTTCCGGTGATTTTGTGTCGGCTTCGCAACAGCCGCGCTGTGATTTTCTGCCGACTCTTGTAACGCACACAGCCGCGACCTGCACACTGGGGCCCATGAATGATTGGCCCCAGGGATGGTCCGACGACAACCGCGGCACCCGGTACGGGCGCGGCAGCACAGGCGCACAGCCTGAAGGCGCCCGTGTGATGCGCCAGGTGCGGCGCGGCCCGGCGGCACCGCCCGGCGGGGGCCAGGCACCGCCGTACGGCGTTCCGCAGCAGCCGTCGTACGTCGACGGACAGGGATACGACGCATACGACAGCGGTTACAACACCGGTCAGGTCTACGGCGGCCGCGGCCCCGGCGGGCCCGGCGACGGTGCGGGCATGTACGAGCCGCGCCCCGCGCCGAACTGGCGGCGCCGGATCAAGATGACGTCGATCACCGTGGTGACCGTGCTCGTCGTGACGCTCGTCGGCACGTACTTCTGGGCCGACTCCAAGCTCAACCGCGACGTCGACCTGTCGAAGGTCATCGACCGGCCGGAGAAGGGCGAGGGCACCAACTACCTCATCGTCGGCTCCGACAGCCGCGAGGGCATGTCCGCCGAGGACAAGAAGAGGCTGCACACCGGGTCCTCGGAGGGCAAGCGCACGGACTCGATGATGATCCTGCACACCGGTGACAACGGGCCGACGCTGATCTCGCTGCCGCGCGACTCGGACGTGGAGATACCGACGTTCGTCGGCTCCGAGTCCGGCAAGACGTACCAGGGCACGGGCCGGCATGTGAAGCTGAACGCCGCCTACGCCGAGGACGGGCCGGAACTGCTGGTCCGCACCGTAGAGGCCAACACCGGCCTGCACATCGACCACTACGTCGAGATCGGCTTCGCCGGCTTCGCGAACATCGTGGACGCGGTCGGCGGCGTGGAGATCGAGATCCCCAAGGGCGGCATGAAGGACACGAAGTCCGGTGCCGACTTCGAGGCGGGCAAGCAGACCCTCAACGGCGAGCAGGCCCTCGCCTTCGTCCGCACCCGGTACGCGCTGGCCGGCTCCGACCTGGACCGGACGAAGAACCAGCAGAAGTTCCTCTCGGCCCTCGCCAACCAGGTGGCCACCCCGGGCACGGTCCTCAACCCCTTCAAGCTGTACCCGACCATGGGCGCGGGCCTGGACTCCCTCATCGTCGACAAGGACATGGGCCTGTTCGACCTGGCCGACATGTTCTGGGCGATGAAGGGCGTCAGCGGCGGGGACGGCAAGTCCATGAACATGCCGATCTCCGGCTCGTCCGGCGGCAACCTGGTCTGGGACGAGGCCAAGGTGAAGACACTCGTCGAGCAGCTGAACAACGACGAGAAGGTCACGGTGTCGGGTGACTGACGCGGGCGGCAGACGGCCCTTCGACGTGGTGCTCTGTGACGTCGACAACGTGATCCGGTTCTACGACCCCTCCCGGCTGACCGCTCTGGAGCGGGCGGCGGGGCTGGCCGAGGGCACCACGATGAAGGTGGCGTTCGCGCCCGAGACCGATCTGCCGCTGATGCTGGGGCGGATCACCCCGCAGGAGTGGGTCCACTCGATCGTCGCGGGCCTCGCCGGGCTGGTGCCCGAGCCCGTCGCCTATGAGCTGGGCAACGCCCTTGCGGACGCGCCGTTCCACGCCGACGAGACGGTGGTGGCGCTGCTGCGCCGGGCGCGGGAGCACGTCCCGCTCGTCCTGCTCAGCAACGCCTCGGTGACCCTGGAGGCCGATCTCGCCTCCCTCGGTCTGTCCGGCTTCGCCGACGACATCGTCAGCAGCGCCCGCGTCGGCCTCACCAAACCGGACCCGCGCATCTTCCGGCTGGCGGCCGAGCGGGCGGGCGCCGCGCTCGACCGGTGCCTCTTCGTGGACGACATGCCGGAGAACGTGACGGCCGCGGCCGCGCTGGGCATGCAGACGGTCCACTTCCGCGCACCGGCCGACCTGGAACGGGCGCTCGCGCCGCTGTTCTGAGGCCCGCCGCCAAGGGCCGCAGAGCCCTTGGCGGCGGCCGGGTTTCACATCGTGGCGCCCGCCATCACGCGGCACGTCTCGGCACTGCGGCGACACGCCTCGGCGCACCGCATCATCTGCGGGTCGTCCGGCATGGACATACACGCCTCGGCACACGTGTCGCACGCCTTGGCACACATGGCGCACATGTCTGCCGACATCGGCGAGCGGCGCATCATCATGTCCGCACACATACGAGTCGTCTCGGCGCAGTCCATGAGCGCCCGCATGATCTGCATCTGAGCCTGGCCGCCCATCTGCATGACGGAGTTCATGGTCTCCTCGCAGATGCTGTGGCTGGACATGCACGCGTCGACGCAGTCCTGCATCTGCTTGCTCATCGCGGGCATGGTTCCGGTCATGGCTCCTCCTGGGGTGAGTGGAGTCCGGGTCGGACCCCGCGCCCTTCCGTGGTACGCCTTGCCGACGCGCCGCGCCATCCGGCGGACACCCACAATCCACCACGAATGCCATGCCGCCAAAGCGACAAAAGCCCCCGGATCCGCTCCGGGGGCTTGTCGCCGGTACGCCGAGTGCCTACGGCACGACTACGGCAGGTTCCGCGCCATCACGATCCGCTGGACCTGATTCGTGCCCTCATAAATCTGCGTGATCTTCGCGTCGCGCATCATCCGCTCGACCGGATAGTCACGGGTGTAGCCGTAGCCGCCGAGCAGCTGGACGGCGTCCGTGGTGACCTCCATTGCCACGTCCGAGGCGAAGCACTTGGCGGCGGCACCCTGGAAGGTGAGGCCGCTGTCGCCCCGCTCCGACTTGGCGGCCGCCGCGTAGGTGAGCTGGCGGGCGGCCTCGATCTTCATCGCCATGTCGGCGAGCATGAACTGGATGCCCTGGAAGTCGGCGATCGGCTTGCCGAACTGCTTGCGCTCCTGGACGTAGCCCTTGGCGTAGTCGAGGGCACCCTGGGCGATACCGAGGGCCTGGGCGGCGATGGTGATGCGGGTGTGGTCGAGGGTCTTCATCGCCGTCGCGAAGCCGGTACCCTCCTCGCCGATCATGCGGTCCGCGGGGATGCGGACGTTGTCGAGGTAGACCTCGCGGGTCGGGGAGCCCTTGATGCCGAGCTTCTTCTCGGGGGCGCCGAAGGAGACGCCCTCGTCGGACTTCTCGACGACGAACGCCGAGATGCCCTTGGAGCGCTTGGACGGGTCCGTGACCGCCATGACGGTGTAGTACTCGCTCACGCCCGCGTTGGTGATCCAGCGCTTCACGCCGTTGAGGACGTAGTGGTCGCCGTCGCGGACCGCCTTCGTCTTCATGCCGGCGGCGTCGGAGCCGGCGTCCGGCTCGGAGAGGCAGTACGAGAACATCGCGTCGCCCTTGGCGAGCGAGGTCATGTACTTCTTCTTCAGCTCCTCGGAGCCGGAGAGGATCACGGGCAGGGAGCCGAGCTTGTTCACGGCGGGGATGAGGGAGGAGCTCGCGCAGACGCGGGCCACCTCCTCGATGACTATCACCGTGGCCAGCGCGTCGGCGCCCGCGCCGCCGTACTCCTCGGGGACGTGCACGGCGTGCAGGTCGTTCGCGACCAGGGCGTCGAGCGCCTCCTGCGGGAAGCGGGCCTCCTCGTCCACCGCGGCGGCGAACGGCGCGATCTTCGCCTCGGCCAGCGAGCGGACGGCGTCACGGAGCATGTCGTGCTCCTCGGACGGGCGGTACAGGTCGAAGTCAGCCGATCCGGCCAAGGTCTCTCACGCTCCAAAACGCTGCGATGGTGGCGCTAACTACCGTTAAGTAACCCAAATTTTATGGGGTCGCCCACTCGAGTGATACGTGAGCTTGGCGACAGCGGGAAAGTTGCCCGGTGAAGCACGTTCTCATGCCCCGGCTATGCTCGGGCGCGCACCGCCCTGCCGTAGACCTCTGGAGCACCCATGGCCCTCAAGATCACCGTGATCGGTACCGGTTATCTCGGCGCCACGCACGCCGCGGCCATGGCCGAACTCGGCTTCGAGGTGCTCGGCCTGGACGTCGTGCCTGAGAAGATCGAGATGCTCCGGCGCGGTGAGGTCCCGATGTACGAGCCGGGTCTCGAGGAGCTGCTGCGCAAGCACGTCGTCGGGATCGAGGGATCCAGCGGGCGGCTGCGGTTCACCACGGACTACGCGGAGGTCGCCGCGTTCGGCGATGTGCACTTCGTGTGTGTGAACACTCCGCAGAAGCACGGCGAGTACGCCTGCGACATGTCGTACGTCGACTCCGCGTTCGCCTCTCTCGCCCCGCATCTGACCGGTCCGGCCCTGGTCGTCGGCAAGTCGACCGTGCCCGTGGGCTCCGCCGACCGCCTCGCCGCCTACCTCGCCGAGCACGCGCCGGCCGGTGCGGACGCCGAGCTGGCCTGGAATCCGGAGTTCCTGCGCGAGGGCTTCGCCGTGCAGGACACGCTGCGCCCGGACCGGATCGTGGTCGGCGTGGTCAGTGACCGGGCCGAGAAGCTGCTGCGGGAGGTGTATGCCACGCCGGTCGCCGAGGGCTCGCCCTTCGTCGTCACCGACTTCCCGACCGCCGAGCTGGTGAAGACCTCCGCGAACTCCTTCCTCGCCACGAAGATCTCGTTCATCAACGCCATGGCGGAGGTGTGCGAGGCCGCCGGTGGCGATGTCGCCAAGCTCGCCGAGGCGATCGGGTACGACGACCGGATCGGGAAGAAGTTTCTGCGGGCCGGGATCGGCTTCGGCGGCGGCTGTCTGCCGAAGGACATCCGGGCGTTCATGGCGCGGGCCGGTGAGCTGGGCGCCGACCAGGCGCTGACGTTCCTGCGCGAGATCGACTCGATCAACATGCGCCAGCGTGGCCAGATGGTGGAGCTGGCCCGGCAGGCGCTGGGCGGCGGCCCCTTCCTGGGCAAGCGGGTCGCGGTGCTCGGCGCGACGTTCAAGCCGGACTCCGACGACGTACGGGACTCGCCCGCGCTCAATGTGGCCGGGCAGATCCATCTGCAGGGCGGGCAGGTGACGGTGTACGACCCGAAGGGCATGGACAACGCCCGCCGGATCTTCCCGACACTGGGCTACGCCGACTCCGCGCAGGAGGCGGTGCGCGGCGCGGACGTCGTACTGCACCTGACGGAGTGGCGGGAGTTCCGCGAGCTGGACCCGGCGGCGCTGGGCGAGGCCGTCAAGGCCCGCGTGATCCTGGACGGGCGCAATGCCCTCGACCCGGAGCTGTGGCGGCGGGCCGGCTGGACGTACCGGGCGATGGGCCGCCCGACCGCGTAGCGCACGGCGACGCCGGTTCGGCCGAGGCTCAGTCGGCCGAACCGGCGTCTTCCCGCATTCTGCACCACGCGCGGGGGCCGCACGCCCGCTTCCCCGGGTACGGTTGACGCCCGCCAGGCGGGGGCACCCGTTCTGTCGCTGCGCCTGCCGAGCCCGGAGGTGAGGTCCATGGCGCCCGTGGCACGCCTGCTCAACGTCGTCCTCGACTGCCCCGACCCGCGCGCACTCGCCCGCTTCTACGCCGAGATCATCGGCGGCACCCCCGACGACGAGGAGCACGACTGGGTGGTGCTCCAGGTCCCCGGCGGTCCGCGGCTCGCCTTCCAGCGGTCGGAGGGCCACACCCCGCCGGAGTGGCCGCGCGCCGACCGGAACGCGCAGCAGTTCCACCTCGACCTCGACGCCGGCTCCACCTGGGAGCAGGTCGACCTGGTCGAGAAGCGGGTGCTGGGGCTGGGCGCCCGCGTCCTGGACTCGGAGGACTACGAGACCAAGGACTTCCGGGTGTACGCCGATCCGGCGGGGCATCCGTTCTGCCTCTGCCGGATCGAGCACCCGTAGGAGCCGTAAGGCGGCCTATCCGTCCAGGTCCTCCAGGGTGGCGTTCGACGGGGAGCGTCTCGCCTTGAGCTCTCGTGCCACGTCCTCCGCCGCGCCCAGCACCCGTACCGCGTTCTGCCAGGTCAGCTTGGCCAGGTCGGACTTCGACCAGCCGCGGTCGAGGAGCTCGGCGATGAGGTTCGGGTAGCCGGAGACGTCGCTGAGGCCGTCGGGGGTGAAGGCCGTGCCGTCGTAGTCGCCGCCGATGCCGAGGTGGTCGATGCCGGCGACCTCGCGCATGTGGTCCAGGTGGTCGGCGACGGTGGCCACCGTGGCGACCGGGCGCGGATTGCGTTCCTCGAAGGCGTGGTGGACCTTCATCGCCTCGGCGGTGGTGTCGAGGTGGTGGAAGCCGTGCGCGCGCATGTTGTCGTCCGCCGCGGCCGTCCAGTCGACGGCGGCCTGGAGCACGAACTTCGGTACGAAGGTCACCATGGCCATGCCGCCGTTGCCGGGCAGCCGTTCCAGCACGTCGTCGGGGATGTTGCGGGGGTGGTCGCACACCGCGCGCGAGGAGGAGTGGGAGAAGATGACCGGCGCCAGGGAGGCGTCCAGCGCGTCCCGCATGGTCGTCGCCGCCACGTGCGAGAGGTCGACGAGCATGCCCTCGCGGTTCATCTCCCGCACCACCGCCCGGCCGAAGGCCGACAGGCCGCCGACGCCCGGCTTGTCCGTCGCCGAGTCGGCCCACGCCACGTTGTCGTTGTGCGTGAGGGTCATGTAGCGGACGCCGAGTGCGTACAACTGCCGTAGTGTGCCGAGGGAGTTGGCGATGGAGTGGCCGCCCTCCGCGCCCATCAGCGACGCGATACGCCCTTCCGCACGCGCCGCCTCCATGTCCGCGGCCGTCAGCGCGGGCGCCAGGTCGCGCGGGTAGCGGGCGAGCAACTGCCGTACGCAGTCGATCTGTTCCAGCGTCGCGGGCACCGGGTCGGGCAGGTCCGAGCGGACATACACCGACCAGTACTGCGCGCCGACCCCGCCCGCCCGCAGCCGCGGGATGTCGGTGTGCAGGTGGGCGCCCTGGGGGACGGCGATGTCCCGGGCGTCGAGGTCGTAGCGGACCTGCTCACGCAGCGCCCAGGGCAGGTCGTTGTGCCCGTCGATCACCGGGAACTCGCGCAGCAGTTCCCGGGCTTCGTCCAGCGCGGTCATCGCCGTACCCTCCCGTCAGTTGCCGAAGCCGAAGCCGCTCGCCGCACCCTCGACCTTGGCGCGCAGACGCTTGCCCTTCTCGGTGGCCTGGTCGTTCAGCTCCTGCTGGAACTCCCGCATACGGGTGAGGAGTTCGTCGTCGTGGGCGGCGAGGATACGAGCCGCGAGCAGGCCGGCGTTGCGGGCACCGGCGACGGAGACGGTCGCGACCGGGACACCGGCCGGCATCTGCACGATGGACAGCAGCGAGTCCATGCCGTCGAGGTACTTCAGCGGCACGGGGACGCCGATGACCGGCAGCGGGGTGACCGAGGCGAGCATGCCGGGCAGATGGGCGGCGCCGCCCGCGCCCGCGATGATCACCTTCAGTCCGCGGTCGGCGGCCTGCTCGCCGTACGCGACCATCTCGCGCGGCATACGGTGCGCGGAGACGACGTCGACCTCGTAGTCGATCTCGAACTCGTCGAGGGCCTTGGCGGCGGCCTCCATGACGGGCCAGTCGGAGTCCGACCCCATGACGATGCCAACGACTGGGCTCATTCGGTGATCGTGCCTCTCAGGTATCCGGCAGCGTGACGGGCGCGCTCCAGCACGTCGTCCAGGTCGTCGCCGTAGGTGTTGACGTGGCCGACCTTGCGGCCGGGCTTCACGTCCTTGCCGTACATGTGGATCTTCAGTTTGGGGTCGCGGGCCATGCAGTGCAGGTACGCGGAGTACATGTCGGGGTAGTCGCCGCCGAGGACGTTGACCATGACGGTCCACCTGGCGCGCGGGCGCGGGTCGCCGAGCGGGAGGTCGAGGACGGCCCGGACGTGGTTGGCGAACTGAGAGGTGATCGCGCCGTCCTGGGTCCAGTGGCCCGAGTTGTGCGGGCGCATCGCCAGTTCGTTGACGAGGATGCGGCCGTCGCGGGTCTGGAACAGCTCGACGGCGAGGTGGCCGACGACGTCCAGCTCCTTGGCGATGCGCAGGGCGAGCTCCTCCGCCTGCAGGGCGAGGGCCTCGTCGAGGTCGGGGGCCGGGGCGATGACCGTGTCGCAGACGCCGTCCACCTGGCGGGACTCGACCACAGGGTACGCAACCGCCTGACCGTGCGGGGAGCGGACGACGTTCGCCGCGAGCTCCCGCACGAAGTCGACCTTCTCCTCGGCAAGCACGGGCACACCCGCCTTGAAGGGGGCCTCGGCCTCCTCGACGGAGTCGACCACCCATACGCCCTTGCCGTCGTAGCCGCCGCGAACGGTCTTGAGGACGACAGGGAAACCGTCGCCCTCCCCCGCGAACGAAGCGACGTCCTGCGGGTCGCTCACGAGGCGGTGCCGTGGGCAGGGCACGCCGATCGCGTCGAGCCTGGCGCGCATCACACCCTTGTCCTGGGCGTGCTGGAGCGCGTCCGGGCCCGGGCGCACGGGGATGCCGTCCGCCTCCAGGGCCCGGAGGTGCTCGGTGGGTACGTGCTCGTGATCGAAGGTGATCACGTCACAACCGCGTGCGAAGGCGCGCAGCGTGTCGAGGTCGCGATAGTCGCCGATGACGACTTCGCTCACGACCTGCGCCGCGGAATCCTGAGGGGTGTCACTGAGGAGCTTGAACCTGATGCCCAACGGGATGCCCGCCTCGTGTGTCATACGAGCGAGCTGACCCCCGCCGACCATGCCGACTACCGGGAACGTCACGCCCCCAGGGTATCGGCCGCGCCAGGTCGGCCGGATTCCGCCTCTTTCCGCACCGGTTCCCGGCCGGTTCCGGCCTCTCTCGTCACGGTGAGCTCTTCCACAAGCGATCACAGAATGGCGGTGGTTAGCATGGTTGGGCTGACGACACCGACGAGTGGGGGCCTGCACGGCCATGGGACGTGGTTCATCGGGGCTCCGACCGGCGCCCCCCAGCGCGCTGCGGCAGCGCATCGAACGGCTCGTGCGTGAGGTCGCCAAGTTCGGCGCGGTGGGTGGGGCGGGACTGCTCGTCAATCTCCTCGTGTTCAACCTGGTACGGCATGTGACCGGCCTCCAGGTGGTGCGCGCCAGCGTGATCGCGACGGTCGTGGCGATCGCCTTCAACTACGTCGGCTTCCGCTACTTCACGTACCGCGACCGCGACAAGAGCGGCCGTACGAAGGAGATGTCGCTGTTCGGGCTGTTCAGCGCGGTCGGCCTGGTGATCGAGAACGGCGTGCTGTACACGGCGACGTACGGTTTCGACTGGGACAGCCCGCTGCAGAGCAACATCTTCAAGTTCCTCGGCATCGGCATCGCGACGCTGTTCCGCTTCTGGTCCTACCGCACCTGGGTGTTCCGCGCGCTCCCGGGCCGGGAGGCGATCGTCGACGCGGAATCGTTCCTGGAGGCGGAACGAGCCCGGCCTCCGCAGCGCGCCCGCGTCTGACGCGCCCCGAAAGGGGCGCGGGGCTGTATCGACCTGCGGCTCCTCCCCCACCGTGGGCGCGACCAGCCACAACGCACCCGCAGGCGGCGTACGGACTCAGCGGACCGTCCGGTCCCCGTCCCCCTTCTTCTTCACCGGTGTCCGTGACAGGAACAGGCCGAACACCGGAGGCTTGGCCTGGAGCATTTCCAGGCGGCCGCCGTCGGCCTCCGCCAGGTCGCGGGCCACGGCCAGGCCGATGCCCGTGGAGTTGTGGCCGCTGATCGTCCGCTCGAAGATCCGGGCGCCCAGGTCGGCCGGGACGCCGGGACCCTCGTCGGTGACTTCGATGACCGCCTGGTTGCCGGTGACGCGGGTGCGCAGCGCCACCGTGCCGCCGCCGTGCATGAGGGAGTTCTCGATCAGCGCCGCCAGCACCTGCGCGACCGCGCCCGGCGTGCCCACCGCCTGGAGGTGCCGTTTGCCGGAGCTGACGATGGCGCGGCCGGCGCTGCGGTAGGCCGGGCGCCACTCGGCGACCTGCTGCTGGATGACCTCGTCGAGGTCGAAGGTGACGGCGGAGCCGGTGCGCGGGTCGCGGGAGTTGGTCAGCAGCCGCTCGACGACGTCCGTGAGGCGTTCCACCTGCGTGAGCGCGATGGTCGCCTCCTCCTTCACGGTGTCCGGGTCGTCGGTGAGGGTGATCTCCTCCAGGCGCATGGACAGCGCGGTGAGCGGGGTGCGCAGCTGGTGGGAGGCGTCGGCGGCCAGCCGGCGCTCCGCCGTGAGCATGCGGGCGATGCGCTCGGCGGAGGCGTCGAGAACGTCGGCGACGCGGTCCAGCTCGGGGACGCCGTACCGCTTGCGGCGGGGCCGGGGGTCGCCGGAGCCGAGGCGTTCGGCGGTTTCGGCGAGGTCGGTGAGCGGTGAGGCGAGGTGGTTGGCCTGGCGCAGGGCGAGCAGCACCGCGGCGATCACGGCCAGCAGCGCCACCGCCCCGATGATCATCAGCGTCCGGCCGACCTCCCGGGTCACCGCCGAGCGCGGCTCCTGGACGGTGACCGTCTCGCCCTCCTCGCCGGTGCGCGTCGCCTCGATGACGTCGCCCGAGGGCTTCTCGCCGACCTCGATCGGCTTCTGGCCGGGGATACGGACGACCGCGTACCGTTCGTCGCCGACCTGGTCGGCGAGTATCTCCGAGGTGATCTGCTCGGCGCCGAGGATCCGGCTGTCCACGATGCTGGCCAGCTGCACGGCCTCGGACTCCACGCGCTCCTGGGCGGTGGTGCTGATCGTCTTGGTCTCGACCACGACGAGGGAGACGCCGAAGACGGCGATCACGACGAGCACCACGGCGAGCGTGGACTGGATCAGTCGACGGCGCATTTTTCTTACTTACTTGTAGGGAAAGCTGTAGCTCGGCCTCATGTGGAAGCCGCGGCTCAGCTCTTCTCGAAACGGAAGCCCACCCCGCGCACGGTCGCGATGTACCGGGGGTTGGCCGCGTCGTCGCCCAGCTTCTTGCGCAGCCAGGAGATGTGCATGTCGAGGGTCTTGGTGGACGACCACCAGGTGGTGTCCCAGACCTCGCGCATCAGCTGGTCGCGGGTGACCACCCGCCCGGCGTCCCGGACCAGGACCCGCAGCAGGTCGAACTCCTTGGCGGTGAGCTGGAGCTCTTCCTCGCCCATCCAGGCGCGGTGCGACTCGACGTCGATGCGCACGCCGTGCGTGGCGGGCGGCTGCTGGGGCTCGGCGGCGCCGCGCCGCAGCAGGGCCCGGACCCGGGCGAGCAGCTCGGCCAGCCGGAACGGCTTGGTGACGTAGTCGTCGGCGCCCGCGTCGAGCCCGACGACGGTGTCGACCTCGTCGGCGCGTGCGGTCAGGATCAGGATCGGCACGGTGTGGCCTTCGGCACGCAGTCGGCGGGCCACCTCGAGACCGTCCATCCCGGGCAGGCCGAGGTCCAGCACGACCAGGTCGACGCCGCCCTGGAGTCCTGCGTCGAGCGCGGTGGGGCCGTCCTGACGCACCTCGACCTCGTAGCCCTCCCGGCGCAGCGCACGAGCCAGCGGTTCCGAGATGGCAGCGTCGTCCTCGGCGAGCAGTACTCGGGTCATGAGGAGATGGTAGTCCGCGCCCGACAAGTGCCGGAGGCCGATCGCAGGGCCCGGATTCTTACCTTCGGGCGTACTGGTACGAACCTATGACTGAAGGGTGCGATCCTGGAAAGGACCTTCGAATGGGTGCCTGCGGTTCCACCGACACCTGTGATCCCTGTCTCAAGTCCTTCCATATCCGGTAGTGTCATGACGTATGGTGATGGAACGCCTGTAACACCCAGGACCTTCGGCGAAGTGACGCTGAGGGTCCGTTTTGTGTGAGGAATGACCTGTGGCCGGGCCCTTGCGCGCACCACGCGCGGGGCGTGGATCCCGGTGGGCGCCGTCCACCGTTCCGTGATCCGGAGCGGACTCCCCGTGGGCGTGGGGCGGACGGGCGCCCCCGCCGGTGCCGGCCGCCCCCCACCGGGCGCGCATCGCTCTTCGAGCGCGTCCCGACCAGCAAGGATCGACCATGGCGTCCAGCCTGACGAAGGACTCGGCCTCCCCGGGCAACCCCGGCTCCGAGAAGACCTTCTTCGGCCACCCCCGCGGTATGGCCACGCTTTTCATGACGGAGATGTGGGAGCGCTTCTCCTGGTACGGAATGCGCGGCATTCTCGTCCTCTACTTGATCGCGGGTGTCCTCGACGGCCCCCTGGCGGGCCGGGAGGCCCTGGCCGCCTCGATCTACGGTGTGTACAACGCGGTCGTGTACATGGCCGCCATGCCGGGCGGCTGGGTCGCGGACCGCCTCTGGGGTGCCCGCAAGGCCGTGCTGGTCGGCGGCATCGTCATCGCCCTGGGCCACTTCACGCTGGCGATCCCCTCCGACGCCGCCTTCTTCTGCGGTCTCGGCCTGATCGCGATCGGCACCGGTCTGCTGAAGCCGAACATCTCCGCGATGGTCGGTGGCCTCTACGAGGGCCAGCCCAGCGCCCGCCGCGACGCCGGCTTCACGCTCTTCTACATGGCGATCAACATCGGCGGCATGGCCGCCCCGCTGGTCGTCGGTTACCTCGGCGAGAACGTCAACTGGCACCTCGGCTTCGGTGTCGCCGGTATCGGTATGACCCTCGCCGTGATCCAGTACGTCCTCGGCGGCCGCCACCTCGGCGACATCGGCAAGCAGCCCGGCACCCCGGCCTCCCCGGAGGAGAAGCGCGCCGTGCTGCGCAAGGTCGCGTTGTGGAGTGGCATCGCCGTCGCGGCGCTGGTCCTGGACATCGCGCTGGGTACGTACGACATCGAGCACATTGTCAACGTGCTCGCGGTCCTCGGCATTGTGATCCCGATCGTCTACTTCGTGACGATGTACCGGAACCCGGCCCTGACCAGCGAGGACAAGCCCAAGATCCAGGCCTTCGCCTGGTTCTTCGCCACCGCCGTGCTGTTCTGGATGATCTACGACCAGTCCGGTTCGCTGCTGACGATCTTCGCGGACACCAAGACCGACCGTACGATCGGCGGCTGGGAGTTCCCGGCGTCCTGGTACCAGTCCGTGAACCCGGCCATGGTCATCGTGCTCGCCCCGCTCTTCGCCGCTCTGTGGGTGAAGTTGGCCCAGCGCAACCGTGAGCCCAGCACGCCCATGAAGTTCGCCCTGGCGATGCTCCTCATCGGTGGCTCGTTCGGCATCATGGGCCTGGCCGGCGCCGCCGCCGCGAACAGCGACACCGGCAAGGTCACCGTCTTCTGGCTGCTGAGCGTCTACCTGGTGCAGACCCTCGGCGAGATGTGCCTGTCGCCGGTGGGCCTGTCCCTGTCGACGAAGCTGGCGCCGAAGCAGTTCGTGGGCCAGATCATGGGTCTGTGGTTCCTGGCCACCGCGACGGGCAATGCCCTCAACGGCTGGACCACCAAGCTCAACGCGCCGCTGGGCGACGCGGTCTACTACACGATGTGGGCCATCATCGCCGTCGCGGCCGGACTGGCCTTCATGACGGCGGGCCGCAAGATCCGCGCGCTCATGGGCGATGTGAAGTAGCCGTACGCCCCTGGGAAGGGCCGCCGCACCCCACGGTGCGGCGGCCCTTCCGCGTCAGCGCACCCGCCGTCCCGGCAGGAACGTGAGCACCGCGCCGCCCAGCAGGATCACCGTGCCCGCCACCAGGCCGAGAGCCTTCAGGCCGCCGTGGTCCTCGGCGCCTGTCTCGGCGAGGCCGCCGTCGGGAGAGGTGCCGCCCGACGTGCCGCCGGATGTCGAACCGCCGCCGGAGGCACCGCCTGCCTGTTCGGTGGTGTCCAGGGTCAGCGAGACCTCGGTCTTGGCCGGTGTGCACGTGGTGGTGGTGCCCAGCGCCTCGATCGTCAGAACGCCGGGGGACAGGGTGGACTCACCGCTCGCGCCCGGCTTGTAGGTGCCGGTCAGGTCGGGGATCTCGATCGGGTCACCCGCCTTGATGGCCTCGGGGTTGGTGGGGCCCTCGACATGGACCGTGCCCGTGTCGGCACCGCCGAGCACCACCTCCATGGACGGCTTGACCGAGTCCTTCGGGATGTCGGCCGGGCTGTCCATCACCGACTTCTTGAACTGCACGGTGAGGTCGAAACTCCCGCCGTCCTTCTTCGCGTTGATCTGCACCGGCGAGGTCGCGTTCTTGTCGCCGATGGGCGTCTTGCACTCGTAGGGGACCTGGACCTCCTTGCCGGTGAAGTCGGTCTGGCCGCCGCCTCCGCCGCCCGTGCCCGACGAACTGCCTCCGCCCGTCTCGCTCTCGCTGGGCGTCGGCGTCGGCGTCGGGCTCGACGACCCCGTCGGCAGACCGGTCGGCACACTCGTCGGCAGTGTCGGGACGACGGTCGGCAGGCCTCCCGTCGTACCGCCCGAAGTCCCGCCCCCGTCCGTCACCTTGATGGTCGCCGCCGGCTGCACCGTCTCCTTCGGGGAGCACTTGGTGTCCGTCGAGATCGGCTTGTTTACGTTGATGTTGTACGCGTCCGGGGTCAGGGACACCTCGCCCGGCGCCGTCAGCTTCAGTCTGCCCTTCATGTCGGACAGCTTCATGTCGCTGTTCTTGGGGATCGGCGGATTCTGCCGGGGCCCCTCCATCGCGACCTCGGCCGTCTGCGCGCCGGCCGCCTTCAGCGTGCCGGTCGGCTGGACCGTGTCCTTCTCCAGATCGAGGATGTCGGGGTTCTTGGACGCCGCCTGGACGAACTTCCAGACGATCTCCACCTCGTCCCCGACCTTCGCCTCCGCGGGGGCGGTGATCTCCACCTTCGTCGTCCCCTGGACCGGCGGCAGCCCGGAGATCGAGGGCGGGATGCACTCGGTCGCGTACGACACCTCCGCGGCCTGCGCGGGCCCGGCGGCCACGCCGAGCAGGACACCCGCCCCGCCCAGCATCAGGGCGACGCCCACCGCTGACGTTCTGCTTCCCCGAGGACGACCACGTCGGCCGACCGGTGTGACTCTCCTTCTCTCGCTCACGTCGTTCCCTTCCTGGAGGGAGTCGTAGGACTCGTCGGGCTGTCGTCGTGCGGTGCGGAGAGCCGACCGGCCGTGCCCGGATCGGCGTCCGGGGTGAACCACGGCAGGGTCGAGGTCGATACGGGCGCCTGCTCGCGCGAGGTCAACCGCGGCAGGCGCAAGGTGAGTTCGGGCAGTCGCAGGCCCCGGTGACGGGCGCCGCCCGGCCGGGGTGGGCGGACCCGGTCCACCACGGCCATCCCGATGCGGAACACCGCGGCCGGTACGACCAGGCACACCAGGACCCAGAACAGGGTCACGCCCCACGGCCGGCCCACGCCCCAGGGCTGCTCGGCGAGCACCTTGCCGCCGTACTTCAGCGAGACGGTGTAGTCGCCGTGCGCCCCGGCCGCCAGCTCCACCGGCAGCCTGATCTGCGCCTTGCGGCCGGGCTCGATGGTGCCCCGCCACTGCTGCTCCTCCCACTGCGGGGCGAACACACCGTGCGAGGTGCCGACCTGGAAGACCGGGTTCCTGATCGCCGAGGTGCCGACGTTGCCGACGGTGAAGACGAGGGTGCGGGCGGGGGGCGCCCCGAACCAGGTGAGCAGTCCGCTGGAGCCGTCCAGCCGGGTGTCGTTGAGCACCGACAGCCGGCCACCCGCCGGTTCCGCGGGCAGCGGTTCGACGGCGTGCCCGGCGACCTGGAAGATCGCGTCGGCCTGCGCCTTCGCCCCGGTCACGGTGGCGACGTGCACCACGCACGGGCACGGCACCGGCGGCTCGGCGACCGGCAGCTCCTTGCGGAAGCGGCCCTCGGCGTCGGTCGTGACGGCCCGGCCGTCGGCGTTGGCGCAGGAGTTGGTGCCGCCGATCACGCCCCGGGACGGCACCGACTGCCCGCAGACCAGGATCATCAGCAGCGCCCGCTCCCGCCACCCGCTGCCGGTCACGGTGACCGAACCGCCGGTTCCTGTCTGGGACTTGGACAGCTTCACGGTGGGCCCGTCGGCGGCAGTGGCCGGCGCGAGGGGCACGAGGAGCAGCGCAAGTGCCGCAATCAGCACAGGGATCCGCGTCTTCACCGCATCGCTCCCGTCAACTCGGCCTGGTCCCACTGGTGTTCCGGCTCACTCTCGGTCGTACGACGCCTTCGACGTCGTACGACCGCCCCGGCCGCCGCTACGACGATCAGCGCGCCGACCCCTGCCACGCCGCCCCATGGCACGAACCGCGCCGACGCCTGCGCCGTGTCGCGCGCGCCGCCCGCCGCGGTCACCGTCAGCCGGACGTCCACCGCGTCCAGGGCGGGCCGGTCGGGCCACGGTTCGTCGAGCCGCACCCGGTGGCCGGGCGGCAGCTGGAGCGGCAGGGTGCGCGGGGACCGGTCGAGGACGGTGCCGAGGACGCCGTCGGCGTGCACGGCGAGGGTCGGTACGAGGACCGTCGTACCCCGGTTGACCAGGTCGTACGTGATGCGGTCACCGTCCACGGCCAGGTGCTCGACGGTCAGCGCGGACAGCGTCGGACCGTCGGTGCGCAGCCGCAGGGGGACGGACCGGGAGCGGCCGTCGCCGTCGCGTACGACGATCGTGCCCGCGCGGTCCTCCGGCACGGCCCCCTCGGGAACGGTCACGGTGAACGGGATGTCGGCGCGGGTACGGGCGGGCACGCGCACCTCGGCGTCGGCGAAGGTGACCGGGACACCGGTGCCGCGCAGCCGTACGGTGACCGGGCGTCCGGCACGGTTGGTCACGGACACCGTGTCCTGCAGGGCGGTTCCGGGCGTGCCCTCGGCGTAGAAGGACGGGCGGCCGCCGCCGGCGGGCGCGACGGACCAGCCGCCGGCAGCGGTCGCCGTCGGGGCGGCGCACAGCAGGGCGAGGAGGGACAGGCACACGGCACGGGCGGCATACGACATCGGCGGCTCCCTCAACGCCTCGTTGAGAAGCGGCGGCGGGTGGCAATCAAGCAGGTGCGGCGCGGAGCGCCTCGTTGAGGGGCGGGGGTCGGTGACGGGTGGGCAGGTGCGGCGCGGAGCGCCTCGTTGAGGGGCGGGGTCGGTGACGTGGCAGGTGCGGCGCGGAGCGCCTCGTTGAGGGGGGTCGGGTGACGATCAAGCAGGTGCGGCGCGGAGCGCCTCGTTGAGGGGCGGGGTCGGGTGACGATCAAGCAGGTGCGGCGCGGAGCGCCTCGTTGAGGGCGGGGTCGGGTGACGGGCGGCATACCGGCACGGTCAGCGGCGGACGCGTACCGCCTGGTTCCGGCGTGTCAGCCACAGCGCGCCCGCCGCGCCCGCGAGCAGGACCGTTCCGCCGAGCGTGCCGAGGGCGATCGCGGAGTCCTCGGGGCCGGTCTGCGGGAGCTCGGCTCCGGAGTCGCTGCCGCTCTGGGTGCCGGTCGAGCCACCGCCGGCCGCCGCCGTGACCTCGAGGGTCAGGGACGGTCCGGGATCGTTGCTGGGCGTGCAGGTGGTGGTCGTACCGAGGGCCTTGATGGTGAGTACGCCCGCCGTGAAGGTGACCTTGCCCGTCTTCTTCGGGGTGTAGGTGCCGGACAGGTCGTTGATCTTGATCGGGGTGTCGGCGGGGATCGCTTCCTGGTTGGCGGGGCCGGTGACCTTCATGGTGCCGCTGTCGGCGCCGCCGAGTTCGATGGTGGCGCTCGGGTTCATCGCACCCTTGCCCAGTTCGACGGGGCTGGAGGAGACGCCCTTCTGCCAGGACATGGTGATCTTGTAGCCGCTGCCGCTCTTGACGCCCTTGATGTCGATCGGCGAGACGGCACTCTTGTCACCGATCGGCGTCTTGCACTGGTAGTTGACGTCGACGACCTCGGCGTGGGCCGTCGGGGCGGCGAGCAGCACCGCCGAGCCGGCCAGGGCCGCGGCGGACGCGAGCGCGGCGGTTCGTTTCCGGTACGACATCGTCCCCTCATTCCTGACGGCACATCAGATCGGCCGTCAAGGTACGCCCGGGGAGTTGAGGAGGGAAGACGCGGAGCACGCCGGAGTTGTGACGATCCGGCGTGCGTGTGGTGACGTACGAAGAGGGGTTCGAACCCCGGGTAACCCCAGACGGGCGTTACGCGGGCGCTCCGAGTTCGGCCCACACCGTCTTGCCTGCGACGCCGGGCGTGCGCACGACCCCCCAGTCCAGGCACAGGCGCTGGACGATGAACATGCCATGGCCGCCGGGACGGCCGGCGCGGTGCGGGGTGCGCGGGGCCGGCTGCCCCGTCCCCCGGTCGGAGACCTCGATACGGATCACCTTGTTGTCGCAGGCGATCCACATCCCGTCCGGGCCCTCCGCATGGAGACACGCGTTGGTGACCAGCTCGGAGACGACGAGCAGCACGTCCTCGGCGGCGGCCCGCTGGTCCGCGGTGGCGGCCGGCAGCCAGCCCCACGCGTACAGCGCCTGGCGGGCGAAGTCGCGGGCGAGCGGGACGACGCCGCTCGCGCCGTCGAAACTCAGCCTGCGGGCCTGAGGCCCCGCCGACGACACGGACGCCCCGGCCCCTGACGCGCCCCCCTCGGACGCCCCGGAAGCACCGCTGGGCTCCGGGCCGCGGTCGCCCGGCGAGTAGGACCGGGTGGTGCTCATCAGCGCTTCACCTCACCGATTCACCGGTTCACGTTTCAAGAGTGCTTTCCGAACACGCGGTGTGCTCAGTGTTCGGTACTCAGTGTGGGTCACACGGTCGGCACGGGTACACACGGCCCGTACACCGCACGCGGGAAAGTGACCGGTTCGCCCGGTCCGCCGTGCCACCCCCGTCATGATTGCCGCCGACATGTTCAGGATGTCTCCTGCCCGGCCCGACCGTCGGGACACCCCCTTGTTCGGCACGACCGGCGCGCTCAGTCGGACTCGTCCTCACCGGCCAGGGCTGCCTCCACCGAATCGTGGACGGTGAAGACCGCCTCGGCTCCGGTGATCTCGAAGACGCGGGCCACCACGGGCTGCATGCCCGCCAGATGCACCCCGCCCCCGGCGGCCTCGGCCTTGAGCCGGGCACCCAGCAGCACGTTGAGCCCGGTGGAGTCGCAGAACTCCAGCCGGGAACAGTCGACGACAAGCCGGCTGAAACCCTTGGCAAGGCATTCCTCGAGTGGTTCACGCAACAGATCGGCAGTGTGGTGATCCAACTCACCTGCCGGAGTCACGACGGCGCTGGGGCCCTCTTCCCGCACCTCCACCAGAAGCCGGCCCGACTGTGCGCTGCCGACCGTCCCGTGGTCCATGCCGTCTCTCTCCCGAGGTCGTGGCTGCTGACGTTTGCCCTCGAACACTACGCCTTCCCTTCGCCCTTCGACAGCCGAACATCCGCCCAGAAACGGACATTTCCACACAGAGCGGACTTGCGATCGGCTCGGGAAAGCGGGTAGGGCTAGTAGAGACACGCAACCGACACGGCCGGCTTTGGAGGCGCCGCACACCGCAGTGCACGTACTGGCTTCGGCAGCCATATGCCGAGAACGATGGAGGACATCATGTCACCCCGGCTCGACGCATCGCATACCCGGACGGCGACGTCGACACCCCCTCCGGAACATCTGGATCCCATCGAGCACAACGGCGATCACTCCGGCACACTCGCCGTCAGGGACGACGTACTCGCCCTGCAGGACGACGTACTCGCCGGACTTCCGGAGATCCCCCCGTACGACGAGGTCGGCCCCGTCGATGCACGGGCCCTGTCCAAGACCCTCTTCGAGCGGCTGGAATCCCTCGAGGAAGGCACACACGAGTACTCGTACGTCCGCAACACGCTCGTCGAACTCAACCTCGCCCTGGTCAAGTTCGCCGCCTCCCGGTTCCGCTCCCGCAGCGAACCGATGGAGGACATCATCCAGGTCGGCACGATCGGCCTGATCAAGGCGATCGACCGCTTCGAACTCAGCCGCGGCGTCGAGTTCCCGACCTTCGCGATGCCCACCATCGTGGGCGAGATCAAGCGCTTCTTCCGCGACACCTCGTGGTCGGTGCGCGTGCCGCGCCGGTTGCAGGAACTCCGCCTCGACCTGGCCAAGGCCGGTGACGAACTGGCCCAGCAGCTGGACCGCGCCCCCACGGTGGGGGAACTGGCCGAGCGCCTCGGTATCTCCCACGACGAGGTCGTCGAGGGCATGGCCGCGTCGAACGCGTACACCGCCTCGTCGCTGGACGCCCAGCCCGAGGAGGACGACAGCGAGGGTGCGCTCGCGGACCGGATCGGCTACGAGGACCACGGGCTCGAAGGCATCGAGTACGTCGAGTCGTTGAAGCCGCTGATCGCCGAACTCCCGCACCGGGACCGGAAGATCCTCTCCCTCCGCTTCGTCGCCAACATGACCCAGTCCGAGATCGGCGAAGAACTCGGTATCTCGCAGATGCACGTGTCGCGGCTGCTGTCACGCACGCTGGGGCGACTGCGCAAGGCGCTGACGGTCGAGGAGTGACGACCGTCCCGCAGTAAGCAACGGCTCGTCGTCCGGCGCCTTCCGGGGCGCCGGACGAGCCATGCCCGGAAACCTCTCGGTTACCGGGTTGTTGGCGGAAAGACCTCCCCACGGGCCGCCTTCCACCACTATGGTCACCCGCAAACTGGCCGGTACGTCAGGGATCTTGACCTGTCACGGGGTCACGAGGAGGCGGGTGGATGGCTCGGGCCGACGGGACCGGCAAGGATGCCGGAGCGGCACCGCACTCCGGCGCGTCCGACGCACGGCTGACGGAACTGCTGCGCGCCGACACCGCCACCGCGTATCCGGCCCTCCAGGAACTGCGTGCCCGCCACCGCGCATCGGTTCTCGCCTACGCCCGGCTGTGCACGACGAGCGAGTCCACCGCCCGGCAGCTCGCGGCACAGGCCTTCACGCTCGCGGCCCGCGAGACGGCCCGCGGCACCGACCCCGCCGTGCCGTTGCGGCACCACCTCCTGCTGCTCACTGTGCGGGTGGCCACGGACTGGGCCGCGGACGAACGGTCCGCCGGTCTCGACGCGGGTCTGCTGCTGGTCCTGAACACGGCAGGCCCGGTGGGCCCCGTCCCGCCCATGCTCGCGGCGTACCAGTCCCTGCCGTCCCGCACCCAGGGACAGCTCTGGTACGCGATGGTGGAGCAGGAACCCGACGAGCGCACGGCCACCCTGCTCGGCCGCACCCGCGAGGACGTGACATACGGCACAGAACCGGCCCTCCAGGCGTTGGGCCGGGCCTGTCTGACGTCCCGGCTCGTGGCCTCCGACGACCCGCACTGCCGGGACTTCCGCCGGCTCATCGAGGAGGCGGTACGGCCCGACGGCCCACGCCACAGCCCCGACCTGGACGCCCACATGGCGCGCTGCGTGCACTGCGCCACGGCGTACGAGGAGCTGACCGCCCTGCGCGACTCCCCGCGCACCGCGCTGGCCGAGGGGCTGCTGCCGTGGGCGGGCACGGCGTACGTCACACGCGACGGCGAGCCGGGCGTCCACCTCCGTATCCGGCAACGGAACCGGCCGCCCTACCGCCGCCTCGCGCTGACCTCCGCGGTACTCGGCGCGGTCCTGGTGCCGCTGCTGGTCGTCCTGCTCGCACCGGGCGAGACTGTCTCCCAGGACAGGACCGACCCCGGCCCCGTCACCACACCGGTGGCCCCGCCCCCCGTAACGGTCACGGCGACGGTGTCGGCAAGTCCGCCGACGCCCACCACGAAGTCCCCGTCACCGACGAGGAGTTCGACCCCGCCGCACACTCCGAGCCCGAAGCCCTCCCCCACGCCTCCGCCGACCCATCCGCCGAGCGGCTCCTACGCCCAGGTCGTGAACGTCGCCTCCGGGCTGTGCCTGGACATCCGCGACGGGGTGATGGAGAAGGGCACGGATGTCGTCACGGCGCCGTGCGGCGCGTCTTCTACGCAGCGGTGGCGGGTCGATGCGGGACGGGGTGTCGTCCAGTCGGCCGCCGACCCCGACTACTGCCTGGACAGCCGCGGCTCCACCGACAAGGGCGTGGGCATCTGGGAGTGCGCGTCGGTCGACGGGAGCAACGGGCAGAACCTGAAGTTCGCGGTGGGCGGTGACGGGGTGATCCGTCCGGCGGTCGCGGTCGAGACGGCGGTGACACCGGACGGGGACGGCGGCCTGGCGCTGCTGCCGGTGAACGGGGGAAGCGGACAGCGGTGGCGGGCGGGCGCGCCGTGAACTGACCGGATGGTGATCGCCGACACCGGTGTTCACCTGCTCATGACTACGCTGCCCCTCCGCTTCGCACCAGGAGGAGTACCCATGAGCAGCGCCGCGGCCCGCCTCGGCCGACTGGCCGATCTTCCCGTCCTGCTGGTCGCGGTGGTGTGGGGCTCCAGCTACCTCGCCGCCAAGGAAGTCACCACGGCGCAGACCGTGCTGGCCGTGCTGGTGCTGCGGTTCGCCGTGGCGCTGCCCGTTCTCGTGGTGGCGGGGTGGCGGCGGCTGCGGGCGCTGAGCGCCGTTCAGACACGCGGCGCGGGGGTGCTGGGGCTGATCCTCGCCGGGATCTTCCTGCTGGAGACGTACGGCGTGGTGCACACCTCGGCGACGAACGCGGGGCTGATCATCAGCCTCACCATGGTGTTCACGCCGCTCGCGGAGAGCCGGGTGCGCGGGACGCGGCTGCCGGGCTCCTTCATGGCGGCCGCGGCGGTGTCGGTGCTCGGCGTCGCGCTGCTGACCCAGGGCGCCGGGTTCACCGCCCCGTCCGTGGGCGATCTGCTGATGCTGGGGGCCGCCGTCGCCCGTACCGTGCATGTGCTCGCCATGGCACGCATGGGCTCCGTGCGCGGCGCCGACGCCCTGTCGCTGACCACGGTCCAGCTGGGTGGCGCGGTGGTGGTGTTCGGCGTGCTCTTCGCGCTGCCGGGGACGGGGGCGTCGCCGTGGACGGCCGCGGCGGACTTCGGTGTCGGGGACTGGCTGGGGCTGCTGTACCTGTCCGCGTTCTGCACGCTGTTCGCGTTCTTCGTGCAGATGTGGGCGGTCCGGCGTACCTCGCCGTCCCGGGTGAGCCTGCTGCTCGGCACGGAGCCGGTGTGGGCGGCGGCCGTGGGCATCGCCCTGGCCGGGGACCGGCCGGGGTGGCTGGGCTGGTGGGCGCGGTGCTGGTCCTCGTGGGCACGGCCTGGGGGCGAGTGGTGGCCGATCGGGGGCAGGCGGCGGAGGCTTCCGTTCCGGTGGCTTCCACACCGGCTGCCGGGGCCGCTCCCGCAGGGCGTACCGAGTCCGGGGAAGCCGCCGAGTCCGCGAGGGCCGGGGCCCCTGCAACCTAGGGCCGGCGGATCATGCCGGAATCGCGGGGCGCGCCTGGCGCCGGGCGCAGGTCGCTCAGACCAGCCGCTCGCCCCGCCGCCACACGCCGGTGACCAGGGGCACGCCGGGCCGGTAGGACAGGTGCACATGGCTCGGCGCGTCGAGGAGGACGAGGTCGGCGCGGGCGCCCGGGGTGAGCCGGCCGATGTCGTCGCGGCGGAGGGCTGCCGCGCCGCCCGCCGTGGCCGACCAGACCGCCTCGTCCGGCGTCATCCCCATGTCCCGTACCGCGAGCGCGATGCAGAAGGGGACGGAGGAGGTGAACGACGAGCCCGGGTTGCAGTCGGTGGAGAGGGCGACGGTGACGCCCGCGTCGAGAAGGCGGCGGGCGTTCGGCCACTCGGCGCGGGTGGAGAACTCGGCACCGGGGAGGAGGGTGGCGACGGTGTTGCCGTTCGCGAGGGCGTCCACGTCCGCGTCCGTCAGGTGGGTGCAGTGGTCGGCGCTGGCGGCGTCCAGTTCGACGGCGAGCTGGACTCCGGGGCCGTACGACAGCTGGTTGGCGTGGACGCGGGGGTGCAGGCCCTTGGCCTTGCCCGCGGTGAGGATCGTGCGGGCCTGGTCGCCGTCGAAGGCGCCCTTCTCGCAGAAGACGTCGATCCAACGGGCGTGCGGGACGCAGGCGTCGAGCATCTCGCCGGTGACCAGGGCGACATAGGCGGCGGGGTCGTCGGCGTAGTCCGGGGAGACGATGTGGGCGCCGAGGTAGGTGACCTCGTCGGTGTGGGCGGCGGCGATGCGCAGGGCGCGGGACTCGTCCTCGACGGTCAGGCCGTAGCCGGACTTCGTCTCGAACGTGGTGGTGCCCTGGCGGAGGGCCTCTTCGAGGTAACGGGTGAGGTTCGCCTCGAGTTCCTCGTCGCTCGCGGCCCGGGTGGCGGCGACCGTCGTACGGATGCCGCCCGCACTGTACGGCCGCCCCGACATCCGGGCGTTGAACTCCTGCGTCCGGTCGCCCGCGAAGACGAGGTGGGAGTGGGAGTCGACGAAGCCGGGGATGACCGCCCGGCCGGCTGCGTCGACCCGATTGTCAGTGGCGGGTGCTTTGCTTTGATCACCGGTCCACACGACGCGGTCGCCTTCGATGACGACGGCCGCGTCCTGGATCAGTCCGAGGGGGGAATTGTCACCGGAGGAGGGGTCGTTGGTGACCAGGGCGGCGATGTTGGTGATGAGCGTGCTTGCGGTGCTCGCGGAGTGGGCGGGGCTGACGGTCGTCGCGTTGCTCATGGCGTCCTTGCTGGCCTGGTCGGCGGTGGGGTCGGGTTCGGGGGCGGAGGCGGGCCGCTCGGGTGGGCGGCCCGGCGTCATCCGCGCAGGGCTTCGACGGCGTCCGCGAGGGCTTTCGGCACATCCGGTACGAGAGTGTGAACCCCGTCCCGTACGACGTGCCGACCGCCCACGACCGTATGCGACACGTCTGCTGCCGACGCAGCGAATACGGCCGTCTCGGCCCCGAGCCGCGGAAGCGGCCCTGCCGTCCTGACCGAGTCGAGCGCGATCGTCGCGAAGTCGGCGCGTGCACCCGGCTCCAGGGTGCCCGCGTCGTCCCAGCCGAGGGCCGCGTGGCCGTCGGCCGAGGCCGCCCGCAGCAGGGCCGCCGCCGTCCAGTGACCTCGCGTACGGGTGCGCAGCCGCTCGTTCAGCTCCATCGCGCGCGCCTCTTCCAGCAGGTCGATCACGGCGTGGCTGTCGGAGCCGAGGGAGAGCGGGGAGCCTTCGTTCTGCAGGGCGACGGCCGGCCCGATGCCGTCCGCGAGGTCCCGCTCGGTCGTCGGGCACATACAGGTGCCGGTGCCGCTGCCACCGATGAGGGAGATGTCCTCGGCGGTGAGGTGGGTGTTGTGGACGCCGGTGGTACGCGGCCCGAGCACGCCGTGCAGGGCGAGGAGCTGCGTCGGGGTGCAGCCGTGGACTTCCAGGCACGCCTCGTTCTCGGCGGTCTGCTCGGACAGATGCACATGGAGCGGGGCCCGCCGCTCCTCGGCCCACCGCGCCACCGTTGCCAACTGGTCGGCGGGCACGGCCCGTACGGAGTGAATCGCCGCCCCGATCCGCGCATGATCCCGTTCCTTGAGAACTGAACAGCGTTCCGCCCAGGCTTCCGCGCTGCCGTCGGAGAAACGGAGCTGGTGGGCGTTGGGGGGCTGTCCGAAGCCGGAGGACAGGTAGGCGGTGTCGAGGAGGGTGATACGGATGCCGGCTTCGGCGGCGGCTGCGATCAGGGCCTCGCCCATGGCGTTGGGGTCGGCGTACGGGGTGCCACCCGGGGCGTGGTGGACGTAGTGGAACTCGCCGACCGCGGTGATCCCCGCCAGTGCCATCTCGGCGTACACGGCGCGGGCGAGGGCGTGATAGGTCTCCGGGGTCAGCCTGTCGGCGAACGAGTACATGACCTCGCGCCAGGTCCAGAAGGTCCCGGAGCCGACCTGGACGGTGCCGCGCAGGGCGCGGTGGAAGGCGTGCGAGTGCGCGTTCGCGAGACCGGGGAGGTGAGCCCGCGGAGGATCTCGGCGCCGGGGGGCGGGGTGGGGACGTCGGTGCGGAGGGCGGTGATACGGCCGTCGTCCGTGTCCACGGCCACGCCCGGCTCGACGTGCGTGCCGAGCCAGGCGTGCTCCAGCCAGTACGTCTGCGTCTGCGTCACGAGCAGGCCAGCCCTTCCAGTACGTCGGCGAGTGCGGTCACCCCGGCCACGCAGTCGTCCTCGGCCGCGAACTCGGCCGGGGAGTGCGAGACGCCCGTGGGGTTGCGCACGAACAGCATGGCGGTCGGGATGCTCCCGGAGAGGATCCCGGCGTCGTGTCCGGCACCAGTACCCAGGACGGGGACCGTGAGGTCGGGGTCCTTGCCGAGGATGCGGGCCAGTTCGTCGCGCAGGGCGTGGTCGAACTCCACGACGGGTGTGAAGGACTCCCGGACGACGTCGAGGTCGACGCCGTGCGCGGCGGCGTACTCACGGGCAGCCTTCTCGACGCCGCCGACCACCGCGTCGAGGCTCGTCTGGTCGGCGGCGCGGGAGTCGAGCCAGCCGCGCACCAGAGAGGGAATGGCGTTGACGCCGTTGGGCTCGACGGCAATCTTGCCGAAGGTGGCGACGGCACCGGCGAGCTGCGCCTCCCGGCGGGCGGCCAGCACGGTCTCGGCGTACGACAGCATGGGGTCACGCCGGTCCACCAGCCGCGTGGTCCCCGCGTGGTTGGCCTCGCCCCGGAAGTCGAACCGCCACCGCCCGTGCGGCCAGATGGCGCCGGCGATGCCCACCCGGTCGCCGGACAGATCCAGCGCCCGCCCCTGCTCGACGTGCAGCTCGACGAAGGCACCGATGCGCGCAAGCCGCTCCGGGTCCGGTCCGATGGCACCGGGGTCGTACCCGGCGGCCTCCATGGCCTGCGGCAACGTGACCCCGTCGCCGTCGGTCAGCCGATGCGCCTGCTCGACAGTGAGCTGCCCGGCGGTCAGCCGCGACCCGACGCAGGCGAGCCCGAAGCGGGCGCCCTCCTCGTCACCGAAGTTGACGATGGCGAGGGGCTTGGTGAACCGGGCGTTGCGGTGGCGCAGTTCGTCGAGCGCGGCGAAGGAGGAGACGACCCCGAGGGGCCCGTCGAAGGCCCCGCCATCGGGCACGGAGTCCAGATGCGACCCGGTGACGACGGCGTCCCCTTGGGCGGGGTCCCCGAGCCATGCCCACTGGTTGCCGTTCCGGTCGACTTCGTACGTCAGCCCACGCGACTCCGTCTGCGCCTTGAACCACTCCCGACACTCACCATCAGCACCGGTCCAGGCGAAGCGCCGGTAGCCACCGGTATCGGGATGCCGACCGATGGGACGCAACTCGCGCCACATCTCATGAAACGAGCCGCCCTGGCCCCGTACAGGCTGTGGGCAGTCGTTCCGCAGGGCGATGGGGGTCCCCCCGCTCGAACGAAGTTGAGAGTGGGGGCGGGTGGGCACAGCCGGACCCGCACCCGGCGACGAGACCTCATCCCCCACCGGACGGTTGCCGCGCCCGCCTTGCTCCTGGATCACGCGTCGTCACCCTCACGCATCGGCACCCGCACGCCCCGCTCCCCCGCCACCGACTCCGCAATGTCGTACCCGGCGTCCACATGCCGGATCACGCCCATGCCCGGGTCGTTCGTCAGCACGCGCCGGATCTTCTCGCCCGCCAGTGCCGTG
Organism: Streptomyces sp. F001; assembly: GCF_004187715.1. GTDB lineage: Bacteria > Actinomycetota > Actinomycetes > Streptomycetales > Streptomycetaceae > Streptomyces > Streptomyces flavusporus. The sequence continues at coordinate 312,250 of NZ_QZWF01000005.1, forward strand.
CCGTCCGCCACCGTCACCTGCCCCGCATGGATCGACCGCCCCATGCCGACGCCGCCCCCGTGGTGAATGGACACCCAGGACGCGCCCGACGCCACGTTCACCATCGCGTTCAGCAGCGGCCAGTCGGCAATCGCGTCGGACCCGTCCAGCATCGCCTCGGTCTCCCGGTACGGGGAGGCGACGGAACCGCAGTCGAGGTGGTCGCGTCCGATGACGATCGGCGCGGCCAGCTCACCGCTCGCGACCATGTCGTTGAACCGCTCACCGGCCTTGTCGCGCTCGCCGTAGCCGAGCCAGCAGATACGGGCCGGGAGTCCCTGGAAGTGGACCCGCTCCCCCGCCATCTTGATCCAGCGGGCCAGGGACTCGTTCTCCGGGAAGAGCTCCAGGACCGCCTTGTCGGTCTTCGCGATGTCGGAGGCCTCGCCGGACAGCGCGGCCCAGCGGAAGGGACCCTTGCCCTCGCAGAACAGCGGCCGGATGTACGCGGGGACGAAGCCGGGGAAGGCGAACGCCCGGTCGTACCCGGCGAGTTGGGCCTCACCGCGGATGGAGTTGCCGTAGTCGAAGACCTCCGCTCCGGCGTCCATGAAGCCGACCATGGCCTCGACGTGCCGGGCCATGGACTCACGCGCGCGGGTGGTGAAACCGGCCGGGTCCTTCGCCGCGTACGACGCCATGTCGTCGAAGTCGACGCCCAGCGGCAGGTACGCCAGCGGGTCGTGGGCCGAGGTCTGGTCGGTGACGATGTCGATGGGCGCGCCCTCGGCGAGCATGCGCGGCAGCAGCTCCGCCGCGTTGCCGAGCAGGCCGATGGACAGCGGGCGCCGGGCGTCACGGGCCTCGACGGCCAGCTGGAGGGCGTGCTCCAGCGAGTCGGCGCGCACGTCGAGGTACCGGTGCTCGATGCGCCGCTCGATGGCCCGCGGGTCGCAGTCGATGCAGATGGCCACACCGTCGTTCATGGTCACGGCGAGCGGCTGGGCGCCGCCCATGCCGCCGAGGCCGGCGGTGAGGGTGATCGTCCCGGCGAGAGTGCCGTTGAACTTCTTCGCGGCGACGGCGGCGAAGGTCTCGTAGGTGCCCTGGAGGATGCCCTGGGTGCCGATGTAGATCCAGGAGCCGGCGGTCATCTGGCCGTACATGGTCAGGCCCAGCTGCTCCAGGCGCCGGAACTCCTCCCAGTTGGCCCAGTCGCCGACGAGGTTGGAGTTGGCGATGAGGACGCGCGGGGCCCACTCGTGGGTCTGCATGACGCCGACCGGGCGACCGGACTGGACGAGCATCGTCTCGTCCTGCTTGAGGGTCCTCAGCGTGCGGACCATCGCGTCGAAGGAGCGCCAGTCACGCGCCGCCTTGCCGGTCCCGCCGTACACGACGAGTTTGTCGGGGTGCTCGGCGACCTCCGGGTCGAGGTTGTTCTGCAGCATCCGCAGAGCGGCTTCCTGCTGCCATCCCAGGGCGCTCGGTTCCGTACCGCGCGGCGCTCGTACGGGGCGGGGTCCTGACATGGTCTGCCTCCTGGTGGATTGCTCCCGGCGGATTGTTGCTGCGGTTATTCACATCCTGACTTTCTGAATAGACCTAGTCAATACCTTGGCCCCTCGGCGCGGGGGCACAGTGGATGTTTGGCTGGATGCATGGGCTCGGACATCGGCAGAACGGGGGACGGCATGGACAACGGCCACGAGGACCACGTGGGTGGCGGGGAGCGGGCGGCCCGGCGTGACGAGGCGGTACGGGCGGCGGTGGAGCAGGGGCTGCTCGGACCCGGCACCCCCATCGTGGGCCTGCTCGACATCACCGGCATCCGGGAGTCGGCGGCCGAGCTGCGCGCTGCGTTCGACGCCGTCGTGGCGCCCGGCACGCCGGTGCTGCACGCCTTCGCGGTGAAGGCGACCCCGCTGGTGCCGGTGCTGCGGCTGCTGCGCGACGAGGACATCGGCGCGGAGGTGGCGAGCCCGGGCGAGCTGGCGCTGGCACGGGCGGCCGGCGTGGCGCCGGAGCGGACGGTGCTGGACTCGCCCGCGAAGACTCCGGCGGAGCTGCGCGAGGCGCTGGCGCTGGGCATCGCGGTCAACGCGGACAACCCACAGGAACTGGATCGCATCGACGGTCTCATGCGGTCGGCGCCGAGCCGCTCCCCTATCGGAATACGGGTGAACCCGCAGGTCGGCGGGGGTTCCATCGAAGCGCTCTCGACCGCCACGGCAACCTCGAAGTTCGGGGTGGCGCTGCGGGACGAGGGGGCGCGCGAGTGGGTGGTGCGGGCGTACGCGGAGCGCCCCTGGCTGACCCGGCTGCACGCGCACACCGGCTCGCAGGGCATCCCGCTGTCCCGGATGACCGACGGCGTGGCACAGACGTACGCGCTCGCGGAGGAGATCAACCGGCGGATCGGCCGTCGGCAGGTCGACACGATCGACATCGGCGGGGGACTGCCGGTGAACTTCGCCTCGGAGGCGACGACACCGTCGTACGCGCAGTACGCGCGGATGCTGAGGGAGACGGTGCCGGGGCTGTTCGACGGGCGGTACGGGCTGGTGACCGAGTTCGGGCGGTCCCTGTTGGCCAAGCACGGGACGGTGGTGGCGCGGGTCGAGTACGCCAAGAGCGCGGGCGGGCGGCCCGTCGCGGTGACGCACGCGGGCGTGCAGGTCGCGACGCGGACGGTGTACGCGCCGGGGGCGTGGCCGCTGAGGATCGCCGCGTACGACGCGAAGGGGCGGCCGAAGGAGGGGCCGGCGGTGGTGCAGGACGTGGCGGGACCGGCCTGCTTCGCGGGGGACCTGCTGGCCGAGGGTCGTGCGCTGCCGCTGCTGGAGCAGGGGGACTACGCGGCGGCGCTGGACACGGGGGCGTACTACTTCGCCCACCACTACGCCTACAACTCGCTCGCCCGGCCGGGCATTCACGGCTTCGCCCCGGACGGTGCCGGGGGCGTGGCCTTCGCGACCGTACGCACTCCGCAGACCCTCGAGGAGATCGTGGCGGAGTCGGGAGGGGCGCACGCGACGGCGCTCACCACCCTGCGCACGCCGGACCGCCGTTGACGCCGGCCGGTGGACGTGGTTGATCAACTGGTCTGAAAGCAGGGCCAGTTGACCCACCCTAGTAGCCCCGGGGCAAGTTCCACTGGAAAATGCCAGAACTCTCACCCGCCGCACACACGTTGCGTAGCCTCAGGGTTACTCAGCCGAACCCAGGCGGGAGGGGAGTCAGGGTGCCCGGAATCGACGAGTGCTTGCTGGAGGCCATGCGGCTGCCCGGTGCGCGGGGGGCCGCACTGGTCGACTGGACCAGCGGACTGGCCCTGGGCACCGTCGGTGAACCGCCGGGCGGCGACCACGAAACGGCGGCCGCCGAGGCCGCGGAGCTGGCCCGCCTGGCCGCCGAGCAGCGGGCGTTCGCACCCGACGACGGGGAGGAGGCGGCCGACCCGCCGGTCGAGGACCTGATCCTCAGCAACCGGGACAGCTATCACGTGCTGCGGTTCGTGCGGACATCGTTCGACAGCAGCGTGTTCCTGCACCTCTGGCTGGCCCGGGCGGACGGCAACCTCGCACTGGCCCGTATCCGGCTGGGCGAGATGGCCGGACGGCTGGTGCTGGGATGACGATGGTCGGCACGACCCCACCGCCCCGGCTGCCGGTGCGGAACAAGGCGGCCGGGAGCCGTTCGGGCGGCGTCTCGCCGATGCTGACCCGGCTCGCCGCCGAGCGGGCCACCGGAGTCCTGGTCCGTGAGTGCGGCACGCTGTACCTCACCGAGGGCCGGGTGGTGCACGCCGAGAGCCCCCTCGCCCCCGGACTCGACGTGATCCTCACGGCGCACGGCACACTCGACGCGCGGGCCTGGCAGGACGCCGTCGACCGGGCCGACCAGCGGCATGACGCCGACCGCCTGCTGCTCGACGGCGGCCGTCTCGCCCCGGGCGCGCTGGAGCTGTGCCATCTGAGCGCGCTGTACGACGCCGCGTACTTCGCCCTTGCCCCGAGCCGCACGCCGGGCCACTTCCACTACGGCACCACGCACTGGCTCGGATCGGTCCACCCCGTCCCGGTCGCCGCCGTGGAGCACGAGACGCTCCGCCGGCGCAGCCTGCTGCACCGCATCTGGCCGGACCCGGCGAGCGACAGCGCACCCCTGGAACGGGTCGACACGGCCGCGGCCCCCGCGGTCGCGCCCCGGCAGAGCGCGGTGCTGGGCCGGGTGGACGGCATACGCACCGCGGCGGACATCGCCCGCGAACTGGGCAGGCCGGCGTTCCACACCCTGGTGGCGGTACGGCGACTGGCAGCAGCTGGGCTGGTGGCTCCACGGACGCCGCCGACTCCCGCCGGGGCCGCGTCGGCCGACCGCGCCGGAACCGGAATCGCCGCCCCCGACGGTCTCAGGACCGCCGCTCCCGACATTGCGCTGCTGAAGAGGGTCAGGGATGCGCTGGAGGCCCTTTGAACGACAGCAACCGCAGCAGCGGGCGCCGCACCACCCACCCCACCCGCCCGCTGAAAGGAACCTTTGATGGCGGTGGAACCCCCGATTCTCGACGAACTCCACCGGCTGAGAACCCGCGTGCCCCAGCTGACCGGCGCCCTCGCCGCCGGCGTGGACGGCCTGGTCATCGCCCACGACACCCCGGGTGTGGAGCCGGAGGGCCTGGCCGCGCTCACCGCAGCCGCACTCGGCGTCGCCGTGCGGATGGCCGACGTGACCGGTCAGGGCGACCTCCGGGAACTGCTTCGTGCGCGGGGTGGACGGCTATGTCGCGACGTACGCGGCGGGACGTACCGCCGTACTGACGCTGCTCGCCGAGGACCGCGTCAACGTCGGCCGCCTGCACCTGGAAGGCCGCCGCACCGGCGCCCGCATCGGCGAACTGGTCGGCGACGCCGTACGGGACACGGCCCCGAGCCCCCGCCAAGCCCGTCCCCGCCCGTCAGAAGGCCGTCCGCACGCCCCGAACCCCACCCCCCACGCACCAACACACCCACCACCACGGAAAGTTGAGAGGAAACCGCAGCCATGGCCAACACCGAGACCGCGCTGAAAGAAGCACTCGCCTCCATCGAGGGCGCGACCGGAGTCGCCCTCGTCGACTACACCAGCGGCATGGCCCTGGGCACGATGGGCGGCAGCAAGAGCTTCGACCTCAACGTCGCCGCCGCCGGCAACACCGACGTGGTCCGCGCGAAGATGCGCACGATGGAACACCTCGGGCTCAAGGGCCAGATCGAGGACATCCTGATCACACTGTCGGACCAGTACCACCTGATCCGGCTGCTCAGCGGCCGCGGCGGCAACGGGCTCTTCATCTACCTGGTGCTGGACGCCAAGCGGTCCAACCTCGCCATGGCCCGGCACCAGCTGCGACGGATCGAGGAAGAGCTGGAGGTCTGAGGGGCCGGTCAGACCAGCGCGGCGGTGCGGCGGCGGGAGCCGCCAGGGGCTGCGTCGCCCGCCGCGATGCCCGTGCTGCGGTACGCCCTGACCGCCTTGCCGGCCGGGCGGCCGCCGTCGCGGGCGAGCCAGTCGACGCGCACCCACAGCAGCGCCTCCTCGGCCCGTTCGCGCCGCCCGAGCCACGCGGCCTTCAGCCACAGTCCCGCACCGGTCCCGGCAAGCAGCATGCCGCCCGCCGCGGGCACGGCGTAGGAGCTGCCGAGCGCGGCGAGGAAGGCGAGCAGCAACCACCAGCGGTGCCCGCGCCGCCAGTTGCGGACGGTCACCGCGCGGTCCTGGAGCACGTCGTGCTTGCCGGCGCGGGCGGCCCCGTCGGCGAGGGCGGCGTAGCGCCTGCGGCGGCGGAAGGCCACCGTGACGGCGGCGACGATGAACAGCGCCGCCCCGGCGAGCACACCGATCCTGCGCCCGGTGACGCCGGGGACCAGTACGCCGATGCCGGCCGCGAACACTCCGAGCCACCACAGTGGTGCGGCTCCCGCCCGTACGACACAGGCCACCCGAGCCAGCCCCTGACCTCCGCGTGCCACGTTCCGCCTCCTTGTCGCCCTGGCACATTCCTGTCGGCCGTGCAGATTAGCGAGTGAAAGTGAGACGCGTCTGAGAACCAGCCCCCATACAGGCCCTACTCCACGAACAGCCCCCGCGCCGCCGCCCGTGCGTCGAACTCCTCCAACCGGGCCTGCGCGTCCGGCAGGTCGTCGCACATCGCCTCCAGCAGGACCCGCCCGAGCAGCATCGGCGCACAGGCCGTGTCGAAGGCGAGCCCCGTGCCGACGGCGGCCGGCAGCAGCAGGTCGGACACCTTCGCGACGGGCGCGAAGGCGGAGTCGGCGACGGTCACGACGGACAGGCCCGCCTCCTTCGCATACGCCAGCGTGTCCACGACTTCGCGCGGATGCCGGGGCAGCGCGAAGCAGAGCAGCGCCGAGGCGCCGGCCCGTACGGCTCCGTCGATCCGGTCGTGGATCATCGTGCCGCCCTCGTGGAGCAGCCGTACGTCCGGATGGACCTTGGCGGCGAAGTAGGCGAAGCCGTACGCCTGGGAGGCCGCTGCTCTGAGGCCGAGCACCGGCAGCGGGCGGGAAGCGGCCAGCAGCCGGCCCGCCTCCTGCACCGGCCGCGGATCGGCGAGCAGTTCCGCGAGGTGCTTCAGGTTCTCGATCTCGGCCTCGACGGCCTGCTGGTACTCGTTGTACGAAGCCGAGTCCGCGCTCTGTTCGGCGGGCGCCACCTCGCGCAGGTGCTTGCGCAGGGCCGGGTAGCCGTCGAAGCCGAGGGCGACCGCGAAGCGGGTGACGGACGGCTGGCTGACCCCGGCGAGTTCGGCGAGCTCGACGCTGGACAGAAACGGCACGTCGGCGGCCCGCCGCACCATGCTGTGCGCGATGCGCCGCTGGGTCGGCGTGAGCCGGTGCCCCTCGAAGAGCGCCTGCAGCCGCGCGGCAGGGCTGTCGCCCCGCCCCTCGGTACCGCTCATGACGTGCTCCCCCTCCAGATGTCCGTGAACCGGTCGAGCAGTTCGGACGCCACCGTCACATCGGGCGTGAGCGGCCGGTCGGCCGGGTCCGCGTCCAGCACCGACTCGGCGAGCTCCAGCGCCCGGCCCGCCGGAAGCTCCGGCTCGAGGCGGAGGTCGCGTTGCCGCAACGCCCGTACGGCGGCTACGAGTTCGCAGCCGACGACGAGACGGTACGCGCCGCACGCCCGCAGCGTCTGCCGTGCGGCGAGCGAGGCGAAACTGGCCTGTTCCTCGACGCCTCGGGAGAGTACAGCGTGGCCGAGCGAGGCGGGCGCGGAGAACGCGCGCAGATCGCCGAGGGCGGCACCGGCGGCGTACTCCAGGATCATCACGCCGGAGGAGGCGGGCTCGTGGTCGGCGAGGAAGGGGCGCAGGCGGGTGTAGGCCGGCTCGTTCAGCGTCGACAGCCGTGACGTGGACAGGCGGGCGACCTGGGTTATGGCCAGCCTGAAGTGGTCCAGGGCGAGGGCGAGCTGAGCCTGGTAGAAGCCGCCGTGGTGGTACGCCGCCATGTCCTCGGGGGAGATCAGCGGGTTCTCCGCAGCCGCGTTGATCTCCACGGCGAGGACCTCCTCCAGGGCGTCGGCGGCGTCGTGCGCCGGGCCGTGGATCTGGGGCAGGCAGCGGAAGCCGTACGGGTCCTGGATCCGGCCGAGCGGTGGGGTGGGCCGGTCGGCGGCACCGATCAGCTCCCGCATCCGCCGAGCGACCTCGGCGGAGCCGCGGTGCGGGCGGGCGGCGTGCACGGGGGCGGCGTACGCCTCGTGGGAGCCGTCGACGGCCAGCAGGGACAGTGCGGCAACGACCTGGGTGGCGGCGAGCAGCCCGCGCAGTTCGTGCAGGGCGAGCGCGGACTGACCCAGGGTGAGGGCGTTGCTGCTGATCAGGGCCAACGCGTCGTTGTTGTCGAGGGGTTGGGGCGTTGGTGCAGCCGTTCCCCGCCATGGGTGCTCCCCGGCGAGCGCCAGCCCGACCTGCGCGAGCGCGGCGATGTCCCCGGTGCCGACCGACCCGAACTCGTTCACCACCGGGTACGCCCCGGTCTCCAGCGCCTCGCACAGCGCGGTGACGACGGACGGCCGCAGCCCGGCACCCCCGGCCAGCAGCTGGTTGGCGCGTACGGCGAGCATCGCCCGTACCTGCCGGGCGGGCAGCTCTTCCCCGATGGCGCCGGCGTGGCTGCGCAGCAGCCTCAGGCCATGGCCGGCGGCCGCATCGGTGGGCACGTCCTCGTTCCGGTTGGCGCCGACGCCGGTGGAGCGGCCGTAGACGCGACCGGTGGCGGCGATCCGGCGGGCGACGTCCCAGGACTCCTCGACGCGCTTCATCGCCTCGGTCCCCGGCACCGGCCGCGCGGCCCCGTCGGCGAGCCGGACGACATCCGCGACGCCGAGCCCACGCCCGTCGAGAACGACGAGGCCGGGGGCCACACCCTCCGGGGCGTCCACGATCCGAGACGACATCACGCGCATACCCTCCTCAAATCGGACACCTGATCTTGCCCATCGGCCATCCGTAACCGCGGATTAACGCCGGAGCATTGACAAGCTATTCAGACACCAAGAACTCTGCATGACGTTATACAGGCCGGGCAAGGGACAACTCATGATCCAGTTCGACGCGGTCCACAAGCGCTTCCCCAACGGCACGACAGCAGTCCACGACCTCTCCCTCGCCATGCCGGAGGGCGGCGTGACCGTCCTCGTCGGATCCTCCGGTTGCGGAAAGACGACCACCCTGCGGATGATCAACCGGATGGTGGAACCGACCTCCGGCACCATCCGGGTCGGCGGCAAGGACGTCCAGCAGCAGGACGCCGCCGAGCTGCGCCGGTCCATCGGATACGTCATCCAGCAGTCGGGCCTCTTCCCGCACCGCACGGTGCTCGACAACATCGCCACCGTGCCGCTGCTGCTCGGCTGGGGCCGCCGCAAGGCCCGCGCCCGGGCCGCGGAACTCCTCGAGACCGTCGGCCTCACCCCCGAGGCCGGCCGCCGCTACCCGCACCAGCTCTCCGGCGGCCAGCAGCAGCGCGTCGGCGTCGCCCGCGCCCTCGCTGCCGACCCGCCCGTCCTGCTGATGGACGAGCCGTTCGGCGCGGTCGACCCGGTGGTCCGCACCCAGCTCCAGGACGAACTGCTCCGGCTCCAGAAGGAGTTGAGCAAGACCATCGTCTTCGTCACCCACGACATCGACGAGGCCGTCCGGCTCGGTGACCGGATCGCGATCTTCCGCACCGGCGGCCACCTGGTCCAGTGCGCCGAGCCCGCCGAACTCCTCGCCCGCCCGGCCGACGACTTCGTGGCCGACTTCCTCGGCGCCGAGCGCGGCCTGAAGCTCCTCTCGCTCAGGACCCTCGCCGAGGTCCCCCAGGGCCCGGCCCCCGAGGGCGGCACCTGGACGCTCGTACTCGACGAGGGGCGCAAGCCGCTGCACTGGGCGTCGAAGGACGCCGAACTCCCCGTACGACCGCTGCAGGACACCGACTCCCTGCTGTCGGCGCTCAACGAGTCGGTCGCCTCCCCCACCGGCCTGATCGCCCGCGTCGACACGGCCGGCGTACTCACCGGGGTCTCCTCCCGCGACGACATCCACGAGCACGCGAACCGGGCGCACACCGAGGTCGTGGCCGCATGACCATCGACTGGTCCTGGATATCCGACCACACCGACGACCTGACCACCCTGACGGTCTCCCACCTCCAGGCAGCACTCAGCGCCGTCCTCTTCGGCCTGCTGATCTCGCTCCCGCTCGCGGTGGTCGCCCACCGCGTCCGCCCGCTGCGCGGCTTCCTGCTCGGCCTGTCGAACGTCCTGTTCACCATCCCGTCGATCGCGGTCTTCGTGCTCCTCCTCCCGGTCTCCGGTCTGACCCGCACCACCACGGTCATCGGCCTGACGATCTACACCCTGGTCGTCCTGCTCCGGAACACCGTCGAGGGCCTCGACTCGGTCCCCACGAAGACCAAGGAGGCGGCGAAGGCCATGGGGACGCGCCCCCTGCGCACCCTCCTCACCGTCGAGTTCCCGCTGGCCCTCCCCGTGATCATGGCGGGCGTCCGGATCGCCACGGTCATGTCGATCTCCCTCGTCTCCGTGGCGACCTACATCGGCGACGGCGGCCTCGGCCAGCTCTTCACCGACGGCTTCCAGCGCAACTTCCCGACCCCGGTGATCGTGGGCGTGGTCCTCACCCTCCTGCTGGCCGTGGTGGCGGACGCAGCTCTGGTCGCCGTCCAGTACGCACTCACCCCGTGGACGAGGCGGCGAGCCTGAGATGTACGAACTCTTCAAGAACCTCGGTGACTGGCTGACCAGCGGCGAGCAGTGGGCCGGCCCCGACGGCATCGCCACCCGCCTCGCCGAACACCTCCAGTACTCGCTGCTCGCCACCCTCATCGCGGCCGCGATCGGCCTCCCGCTCGGCCTGCTGATCGGCCATACCGGCAAAGGCGCGTTCGTCGCGATCAACCTGTCGTCCTTCGGCCGCGCCCTGCCCACCGTCGGCCTGGTCGTGCTGGTCTTCCTCGCCAGCGGCCTTTCGATGTGGCCCGTCTACGTCGCACTGGTCGCCCTCGCGGTCCCGGCGATCGTCACCAACACCTACGCCGGGATGACCGCCGTCGACCCGGACGTGAAGGACGCGGCGCGGGGCCAGGGCATGCGCGGCCACCAGGTCCTCTTCCAGGTGGAGCTCCCGCTGGCCCTCCCCCTGATCATGACGGGCCTGCGTCTCGCGCTGATCCAGGTGGTGGCCACGGCCACGATCGCCGCGTACGTCTCCTTCGGCGGCCTCGGCCGGTACGTCTTCGACGGCCTGGCCCAGCGCGACCTCGTGCAGGTGATGGGCGGCGCGGTGCTGGTCGCCGTGGTCGCCATCGCCCTCGACCTCGCGCTGTCTGCCCTCCAGCGCGTCCTCTTCCGCCACCGCACTGCATAGGGAACCCACCCACATGAACCGACGTACCCTCCTGGGCGGCCTGTTCGCCGCAGCCTCCGTCCCCGCTCTCTCCGCGTGCTCCAGCGGCATCACCTCCCTCGACAGCGAGGGCACGACCACCTCCGGCGGTGGCTCCAGCAAGGGCGGCCTCACTATCGGCACCGCCAACTTCACCGAGAACCAGGTGCTCGGCTACCTCTACGCGGCCGTCCTCGACGCCGCCGGAGTGAAGACGACCGTCCGCCCCAACCTCGGCACCCGCGAGATCCTCATCCCCGCCATCAAGGGCGGCGACATCGACCTCCTCCCGGAGTACCAGGGCGCCCTGCTGCACTACGTCGCCCCCAAGGCCACCGCGACGGAGGAGGGCGAGATGCAGAACGCCCTGACCATGGCCCTCCCCGCCGGCCTCCAGGTCCTGCCGTACGGCATGGCCGAGGACTCCGACGCCTTCGCGGTGACCCGGGAGACGGCGGAGAAGTACGGCCTGACCTCCCTCGCCGACCTGAAGAAGCAGAACGGCAAGCTGGTCATCGGCGCGGCCGCGGAGGTCAAGACGCGTCAGGTCGGCGCGGTCGGACTCAAGGACGTGTACGGAGTGGAGTTCAAGGAGTTCAAGTCTCTCGACTCCTCCGGCCCACTGGTCAAGGGCGCCCTGAAGAAGGGCGATGTCGACGTGGCCAACCTCTTCACCACCGACACCGACATCCAGGCGGAGGGCTGGGTGGTGCTGACGGACCCCAAGAACCTGATCCCCGGCCAGCACGTCGTCCCTCTGATCGCCGACCGCAAGGCCGACTCCACCGTCCGCAAGGCGCTCGCCGGGCTCGGCAACGCCCTCACTACTGCCGACCTCACCGAACTCAACCGCCAGGTCGACAAGGACAAGAAGGACCCGGAGGACGTGGCGCGGGCGTACGCGGAGCGCAAGGGGCTGACGGCCACCGGCTGACCCGCTCGCGACAGGGGGGCTAACCCCAGTGCGGGCCGCGTGCCCGCTCCCTACCGTGGACCGCATGAGCGGAATGGACGCGCGGGACGCCGAGCTGAAGAAGGAACTCAACGCCACCCTGCAGGCCCGCAGGGAACTGGGCGAGGAGTACGAGTCCGCGCTGGTCGACTCGTTCCTGGAGAAGGTCGACCAGCGCATCGACGGCGCCGTCGAGCGCCGGGTGCGCCGGCAGCTGGCCGAGCAGCAGATGATGGTGGCCCGGGACTCCCGGTCACCGAAGCCGACGGACTCCTGGGGCGAACGCTTCGGCTTCGGCATCGTCTCGCTGGTCCTGGCGGTCCCGCTCTCCGCGATCGGCGGCGGCGTGGCCGACCTCCCCGGCCTCCTCGTCGCCTGGGCAGGCATCGTGGGCGTCAACGCCTTCCAGGCGGCCCGCGTCAACCCCGGACTCTTCGGCAAGCGCCGCAAGTCGGATCAGGACAGCGACTGGGAGGACTGAGGAGCTCCGCGCCAGAAAAATCATGCGCGGGGACCGCCGCACCCCCTTGACGGGGGGCGGGACGACGGCGGTCCCCGCGAGGGACGCGGGCCGGGTCAGGGCCGGGCTTGCGCGTCCGTGGCGTCCATGGAGGTCCGGGAGCCGCTCCGGAGGTCCTTGGCGCCGTTCGGTGCCGGCCGGGGCGGGGAGCCGCTCCCGCCCTGCCGACACCCCCTAATGTGCCGGACCTGTGTTAAGCGGGTGCTGCGCGGACGTGACACGCTCGTACCACTTCCGAGAAGAGCAACAAACACGCACGTCGCCGCAAGTTCGCCGTCGGCACGGTCCGTTCACCGCAGGTTTGCCGTCCGGCCCTACTTCGCGCTCTTGGCGAGGAAGGCCAGCAGGTCCTGCCGGCTGACCACTCCGGTCGGCTTGCCCTCGACCAGCACGATCGCTGCGTCCGCCTCGCCGAGCACGGACATCAGGTCCCCGACCGGCTCGCCGGAGCCGACCTGCGGCAGCGGCGGCGACATGTGCTTCTCCAGCGGGTCCTCCAGCGAGGCGCTCTTGGTGAACAGCGCGTCGAGCAGCTCCCGTTCGACGACCGAGCCGACGACCTCGGCGGCCATCACGTCCGGGTGCCCGGCGCCCGGCTTCACGATCGGCATCTGCGAGACGCCGTACTCGCGCAGCACCTCGATGGCCTGACCGACCGTCTCGTCCGGGTGCATGTGGACGAGGGAGGGGATGGCGCCGCCCTCCTTGTCGTTGAGCACGTCGCCGACGCGCGCGCTCGGGCCCTCGTCCTCGAGGAAGCCGTAGTCGGCCATCCACTCGTCGTTGAAGATCTTGCTCAGGTACCCACGCCCGCTGTCCGGCAGCAGCACCACCACGACGTCGTCCGGTCCGAGCCGCTCGGCCACCCGCAGCGCGGCCACGACGGCCATGCCGCACGACCCGCCGACCAGCAGCCCCTCCTCCCTGGCCAGCCGCCGGGTCATCTGGAAGGAGTCCTTGTCGGACACGGCGACGATCTCGTCGGCGACCGTACGGTCGTACGCCGTCGGCCAGAAGTCCTCACCGACGCCCTCGACGAGATACGGCCGCCCGGAGCCGCCGGAGTACACCGAGCCCTCGGGGTCGGCGCCGATGACCTTGACGCGCCCGTCACTGGCTTCCTTCAGGTACCGACCGGTTCCGGAGATGGTGCCACCGGTGCCGACACCGGCCACGAAGTGCGTGATCCGCCCCTCGGTCTGCTCCCACAGCTCGGGGCCGGTGGAGTGATAGTGCGAAAGGGGGTTGTTCGGGTTGGAGTACTGGTCGGGCTTCCAGGCACCCGGCGTCTCGCGCACCAGCCGGTCGGAGACGTTGTAGTAGGAGTCCGGATGCTCGGGCGCGACGGCGGTCGGGCAGACGACCACCTCGGCTCCGTACGCCCGCAACACGTTGATCTTGTCCGTGGACACCTTGTCGGGGCACACGAAGATGCACTTGTACCCCTTCTGCTGAGCCACGATGGCGAGCCCGACGCCCGTGTTCCCACTGGTTGGCTCCACGATCGTGCCGCCGGGCTTGAGCTCCCCGCTCTGCTCGGCCGCCTCGATCATGCGCAGGGCGATGCGGTCCTTCACGGAACCGCCCGGGTTGAAGTACTCCACCTTGGCCAGGACGGTCGCCCTGATCCCCTTGGTGACGTTGTTGAGCCTCACCAGCGGGGTGTTGCCGACGAGGCTGATCATCGAGTCGTGGAACTGCACCGTTGTCTCCGGATGCTGCAGAAGAGGTGGTCGTGGTAATGCCGCCAGCCTATGGCCTGCCACCTGCGACCGGCGTTCACTCGCCGTTGAGATTGGGGGGCGGTCGCTTCGGGGCAAGCAAGTGGTTGAACGGGTACGAGGAGGTGTCGGCGACGCATGACGAGGATGGCGAGGGCGAGGGTGGCCCGGCGTATCGCGGCCGGTGCGGCGTACGGCGGCGGCGGTATCGGCCTGGCCGGTGCCGCGGTCGTCGGTCTGGTGCTGGCCGAGGTCCGGCTGGCCAGGCGCCATGTGGGCAACGGCGCGGAGCCCCATGTGCCGAACGCGGACGGGCTGTACGGCCGTACGTACGACACCCAGGGTGATCCGCCCCTCTGCCTCACCGTCCTCGGCGATTCCACCGCCGCGGGCCAGGGCGTACACCGGGTCGGCCAGACTCCGGGCGCGCTGCTCGCCTCGGGCCTCGCCGCCGTCGCGGAACGCCCCGTACGGCTGCGCAACGTCGCCCTGCCCGGCGCCCGGTCGGACGACCTGGACCGCCAGGTGACGCTGGCCCTGTCCGACCCGGGCCTGGTCCCCGACGTCTGCGTGATCATGATCGGCGCGAACGACGTCACCAACCGCATGCCGCCGACCCAGTCGGTGCGTCATCTCTCGGCGGCGGTACGCAGGCTGCGCACGGTCGGCGCGGAGGTGGTGGTCGGCACCTGTCCCGACCTGGGCACCATCGAGCCGGTGCAGCAGCCGTTGCGCTGGCTGGCCCGACGGGCATCACGCCAGCTGGCGGCCGCCCAGACGATCGGAGTCGTCGAACAGGGCGGCCGCACCGTGTCGCTGGGTGACCTGCTGGGCCCCGAGTTCGCCGCCAACCCGCGCGAACTCTTCGGCCCCGACAACTACCACCCCTCGGCCGAGGGCTACGCCACCGCCGCGATGGCGGTCCTCCCCACCCTCTGCGCCGCGCTGGGCCTCTGGCCGGCGGAAGAGGAACGCCCCGACGTCACCCGCCACGAGGGCTACCTCCCCGTCGCCCGCGCCGCCGCCGAGGCCGCCTCGGAGGCCGGCACGGAAGTCACGGCAGCCATGCCGACGGGGCCACGGGGCCCGTGGGCCCTCCTGAAGAGGCGCCGCCGCCGTCGGGTCACCGCGACGGAGCCGGCACCACAGCCGACATAGCCGCGCAACCCTTTTCATACACCTGGCATTCACCGTTCCAGCGGCATTGCGTAACCGGGGCATCCCCTGGACTCGCGAAGGTGAGCGGCCCCTTTCTTTCCGCTGTCACTTTGCTGTCAGGAGCACCCCGCCGCGATGGAAAACCCGCCCCCGAGACCCACC
This sequence comes from Streptomyces sp. F001, assembly GCF_004187715.1. Lineage (GTDB taxonomy): Bacteria > Actinomycetota > Actinomycetes > Streptomycetales > Streptomycetaceae > Streptomyces > Streptomyces flavusporus. Next base: position 327,705 of record NZ_QZWF01000005.1, read on the forward strand.
GACACCGCCGGCCCGACCCGGGTCCGAAACCCCTGGTGGGACAACACCCGGTTCGTGTCCGCCGCGCTGATCGTGGTCCTGCACTCCATCGGCAGCATCATGAGCAAGTACGACGCGCTGCACGCCTTCCACGTCGCGACCTGGGCCTTCCGGGTCCCGGCCTTCGTCGTCCTGGCCGGGGTCTTCAGCAGCGCGGGGCCGCTCGGCCCGCGCCACCTGCGCAACCTGATCCGCAGCATCGCCGTGCCCGCCCTCCTGTTCAGCCTGCTGTTCTCAGTGGAGACATACGCGCTGGGCGGCCCCCTCGACCTGCACATCGCCCAGCTGCCGTGGACGCTGTGGTTCCTGATGTCGCTCTTCTTCTGGCGGCTACTGCTGCCGCTCGTGGTCCAGCTGCGCCATCCGCTGCTGGTCACCACGGTCGTGGCGCTCGGGCTCGGGTACGTGGAGGAGTTCGGGCTGATGTTCTCGGCCAGCCGGACCCTGGTGTACCTGCCGCTGTTCTACCTCGGCTGGCGGCTGGGCCGGGGCATGCTCCGGGAGTGGTTCGAGAGCCGGTGGAGCCTGCCGGTCGCGGGGGCGGGGATCCTCGCCTCGGGTGCGGTGGGATGGCTGTGGAGCCGGGACGTCAAGGGCGAGTGGCTCTCGATGCGCCATGCGTACACCGCCGACAACCCGCTGGGCATGGAGGGCGCCTGGCTGATCCGGCTGCTCGTCCTGGCCTCGGCCGCGGCGCTCGTACTGTGCCTGCTGCGAGTGATGCCCAAGCGGCGGCTGCCGCTGATCTCCGCCCTCGGGGCCGGTGGCTTCACCGTCTACCTGCTGCATCCGCTGGTCATCCTGCCGCTTCGGGAGCGCGGCCTGATCGCCCGGGCCGACACCCATCTGGAGGTGGCCGCCCTGATGGTGGGCGGGGTCGTACTCACTGCGGTGCTCGCGTCGCCGTTCATACGCCGCCTGGCCCGGCCGCTGACCCGGCCCCCGGTGGGCCTGCTGCTCGCGCCGGCACCGGCGCCCGCGGCGCCGATCACCGCGGAGCTCCTAAGCAAGCGCTTGGAAAAGAGGTCTGCATCACACCCGGATGCCGGTGACCGACAGCCTACTTACGGGTAATTTCCCGCGTAAGAGCCCACCGTCGTCGTCTGGAGCCGTGATGCCCGAAGCCGTGATCGTCTCAGCCGCCCGCTCCCCCATCGGCCGCGCCTTCAAGGGCTCCCTCAAGGACCTGCGCCCCGACGACCTCACCGCCACGATCATCCAGGCCGCCCTCGCCAAGGTCCCCGAGCTGGACCCGAAGGACATCGACGACCTGATGCTCGGCTGCGGCCTCCCCGGCGGCGAGCAGGGCAACAACCTCGGCCGTGTCGTCGCCGTGCAGATGGGGATGGACCACCTCCCCGGCTGCACGATCACCCGGTACTGCTCGTCGTCCCTCCAGACCAGCCGCATGGCCCTGCACGCCATCAAGGCCGGCGAGGGCGACGTCTTCATCTCGGCCGGCGTCGAGACGGTCTCCCGCTTCGCCAAGGGCAACTCCGACAGCCTGCCCGACACCCGCAACCCGCTGTTCGCCGAGGCCGAGGCCCGCACCGCCGCGGTCGCCGAGCAGGAGGGCACCACCTGGCACGACCCGCGCGAGGACGGTCTGATCCCCGACCCGTACATCGCGATGGGCCAGACCGCCGAGAACCTGGCCCGCTCCTGGGGCGTGAGCCGCCAGGAGATGGACGAGTTCGGCGTCCGTTCGCAGAACCTCGCCGAGGAAGCCATCAAGAACGGCTTCTGGGAGCGCGAGATCACCCCGGTCACCCTCCCCGACGGCACCGTGATCAGCAAGGACGACGGCCCGCGTCCCGGCGTCACCCTGGAGGGCGTCGCCGGCCTCAAGCCCGTCTTCCGCCCCGACGGCCTGGTCACCGCCGGCAACTGCTGCCCCCTGAACGACGGCGCCGCGGCCCTGATCATCATGTCCGACACGAAGGCGCGCGAGCTGGGCCTGACCCCCCTCGCCCGCATCGTCTCCACCGGCGTCTCGGGCCTGTCCCCCGAAATCATGGGCTACGGCCCGGTCGAGGCGTCCAAGCAGGCCCTGGCCCGCGCCGGCCTGACCATCGACGACATCGACCTGGTCGAGATCAACGAGGCGTTCGCCGCCCAGGTGATCCCCTCCTACCGCGACCTGAACATCCCGCTGGAGAAGCTGAACGTCAACGGCGGCGCCATCGCCGTCGGCCACCCCTTCGGCATGACCGGCGCCCGCATCACCGGCACGCTCATCAACTCCCTCCAGTGGCACGACAAGCAGTTCGGCCTGGAGACGATGTGCGTCGGCGGCGGCCAGGGCATGGCGATGGTCATCGAGCGCCTCAGCTGAACCCCTGGGTAGCCCCACCGGCACCCGCCGTCACCCACCGGCCCAGAACCTCGTCACCACCGGGGTTCTGGGCCGGTTTGTGACCCAATCTCTCCGAGGATGTGACCTATCTCCCTCGCAACAGAGATCACCGCAGGTCAGCGCATCCCCACCAGAAACGTCAGACAGAATTCCCTGTCCGTTTCGTGACGTTACGCACTGACAGCTGGTTAGTTCACCCATCAAGCTGATGTAGGAAGTCGGGGGTCGACCTTGAACCGGGAGTACGTCAGTGAGCCCCATGCCGATCGCCTTGCTGGTCACCACGGCCGCCACGGGCGCCGTGGGCGTCGCCGTCCTGCGCACCCTCATGCAGCTGCGCCGCCAGGTCGCGAACCTGCACGCCGAGCTCGCTGAGGGCCGCGCCGCCGTGCGCCCCCTCGTGCCCGCCGCCCGCACGGCCGCCGATACCGACGAGATACGCACGGCCGTGGCCGAGGCGCTGGCCGAGGAGCGGGAGCGGGAGCTGGCCGAGGCACGTGCCTTCTGGGCCGCCCAGGAGGCCCGTGACGTCTCCGACGCACCGTCGCTGCTGGGCCTGACGGACAGCGACCTCTTCCTCCCGCGAGAGGCCGATTTCGCGGCCCTGGAGCCGCTGGAGCCGGTGTCCGAGCCGAGCCCCGAGGTCGACGAGTTCGCCGGGGAATCCGCGGAGCTGGCCGCGGCCCGCCGCCGCCATCCTTCTCACCCGGACTTCACGCCGACCGCCTCACCGGTCGTGAACGACCATGAGCGCACGGTCGAAACCCTCGAGGAACTGGCCGCCTCCCGTGTCGAGCTGACCGACGTCCGCCCCGGCCCGCTGGGCACCCTCGACGTCTACGTCTTCGCCAACGGCACGACCCTGTGCATGACCCCCGGCCACCGCGAAACCGCCGACCACCTGGCCACCGCCCTCCGCTCCGGCGAATCCCCGTACCTCCTGGGCGGCTCGGGCATCTCAGGCGCCTACACCCTGACGTTCGCGTGCGGCGAGGAGAACGTCTACATCCTGGCGGACAGGGTCATAGCGTCCTTCTGACCGGGGACGCCGGGCACGGGAGCGCCTCTTCAGGGCCGCGGGGCTGTGTCGATATGCGGCTCCGCCGCTTGGGTGCGACCACCCACAACGAACCCGCACCCGCCAACCAGCCTCACACCCCAGCCCGCTTCTGCGCCTCCCCCACCACCCGCAGCGCCTCCTCCACCTCAGCCTCACTCGTCAGCACAGCGGCCAAGTCCCGCCCCGCCACGGTGATCTGATCCGCGGCCGCGAACATCCCCGCATCCGGCATCTCCCGAGGCTCCACCCCGGGCGCCTCCAACTCCTGCGCCCACCGAGCCAATGCCCGGGCCAGCGCCAGCGCCTCCGCGGCAGCGCCCCGCTGCAACCGGCTCTGCGGTGCCGCCCTCAACCGATCAGCAAACTGGTCCACCGCACCGATCAGACGCGTCGTATCCACCACGCCGCGAGACTACGCGCAGCTCCCGCACTGTTGCCAACGGGCGAACGCTCAGGCACGGTGACCTGAAGGACCGGCTTACACCCGATTGCGTCCGGAGGCGCCGATGTCCCAAGTCTTCTCCGAGGAGACCCATCGCAATCTGCTCGCCCGTATCCCCCACTGCACCGGTCGTGAAGTCGCCGACTGGCTGCGCACCGTCGAAGAAGGCCCCGCTCTCCGCTTCGAGGAGAAGGTCAGCTGGCTGCGCCACGAGCACAATCTCGCGTACGGCCACGCCAAGGCGATCATTCACGAGTACGACCTGAGGAGGGCCGCGCGCAAACTGCTCTGAGCGCGCACCACCGTCAACCCACCGGACACGACAAAGGGCCCCGGGGGGAACCCGGGGCCCTTTCACACTTACGCGCTCACCAGCGAAGCGCGCCGCGTCGATCAGTCGTCGCCGCTGAAGATGGCGACCAGCCGCAGCATCTCGACGTAGATCCACACCAGGGTCATGGTCAGGCCGAACGCGGCCAGCCAGGCCTCCTTGCGGGGCGCGCCGTAGGCGATGCCGTCCTGGATCTGCTTGAAGTCGAGGGTCAGGAAGAACGCGCCGAGCACGATCGCGAGGATGCCGACGATCGCACCGAGCGGGCCCATGCTGCGCAGTCCGCCGTCCTCGGCGACACCGAACGCGACGAGCAGCAGGTTGACCGCCATGACCAGGACGAAGGCGATGGCGATGGCCATGCCGATGCGGGCGTAGCGCGCGGTGACGCGGATCCAGCCGGCCTTGTAGATGAGCAGCGTCGCGGCCGAGACCGCCATGGTGCCGAGCACGGCCTGGAAGGGCGCGCCGGACCACCGGCTGTTGTACATCTCGCTGATCACGCCGAGGAAGACGCCCTCGAAGGCGGCGTACGACAGGATCAGCGCGGGCGAGGCGTTGCGCTTGAACGACTGGACCATCGCCAGGACGAAGGCGATGAGCGCGGCACCGATCGCCAGGCCGAAGCTGCTGGACGACACCGGCAGCACGGCCCAGGCGAGCACGGCGCCGACGACGACCGTGCCCAGCGTCATCGCCGAGCGCATGACGACGTCGTCCATCGTCATCCGGTCGGTGGTGACCGGTGCCTGCGGCGGCGCGCCGTACTGAAGGTCCTGCTGGGCGTAGGGGTTCTGGGCGTAAGGGTTCTGGGCGTAGGGGTTACCGGCGCCGGGCTGCGCGTACGGGTTGCCCTGCGTGCCCACAGCTGCGCCCCCGGCCTGCGGCGCGGTGTTGAAGCCCGCGTAGCCGTTGTCGCGGCTGAACCCCCGTCGCGAGAAGACCGGGTTGCTGCTCCTCATTTCACTCCTCCATGGCCACCCTGCGTAGCCTTGGCTCAAGAGTAATGGACAGGCAAAGGAATGACCCTAGTGCTTGGGGAGGATCTTTCCCTCCTCGTGCTGGCCAACACGCTAGCCGGGTCCGTGATTCCCGGCAGCGGAGGGCCTCATTCATGACGAACTCGGAACATGGCCGGAACCGGCCGGTGATCACCGGCCGCTGATCAGTCGTGGGGGAAGCCCGTGTACGCCTCGGCGAGGTCGGTCTCGGCGGCGCGGGACGAGGTGATCCGCGCCAGCCGGGCGAGCTGCAGCCGCTCCTCGAAGGGCGTGGCGCCGGGCGCACGGTGCAGGAGCGTCGTCATGTCGTAGCTGAACCGCTCGGCCTGCCAGACCCGGCGCAGACAGGTCTCCGAGTAGGCGTCCAACAGCTCGGTGGATCCCGTCTCCTTCTGGTACGTCAGGGCCCGCGCGAAGGTGACGACGTCCCCGACGGCCAGGTTGAGTCCCTTGGCGCCGGTCGGCGGCACGATGTGCGCGGCGTCGCCGGCCAGGAAGAGGCGGCCGTGCCGCATCGGCTCGTGGACGAAGGAACGCATCGGCGTTACCGACTTCTGGGTGATGGGCCCGCGTTCCAGGCGCCAGCCGTCGGCTGTCTCGAAGCGCTGTTCCAGCTCCGCCCAGATCTCGTCGTCGCTCCAGTCCTCGGCGTCGGTCCCCTCGGGCACCTGGAGGTAGAGGCGGGAGACGGACGGGGAGCGCATGGACAGCAGGGCGAAGCCGCGGTCGTGGTGGGCATAGACGAGCTCGTCGTGCGAGGGCGGTACGTCGGCGAGGACACCGAGCCACCCGAACGGGTACGTCCGTTCGAAGACTCGGGACAGGGCGGCCGGCACCGCCGGCCGGGAGACACCCCAGAACCCGTCGCAACCGACGACGTAGTCGCACTCGAGGACGTCCTCACGCCCCTCGTACCGGAAGCGCACGCACGGCCGCTCGCTCTCGGCCCCCTCGACGGCGAGCGCCTCCGCCTCGAACAACAGGGGTCCGCCCTCCTTGAGCTGAAGGGCGATGAGGTCCTTGCAGACCTCGGTCTGGGCGTAGACCATCACGGAGCGCCCGGCCGTCAGGGCGGGGAAGTCGATGCGGTGACGGCGGCGGTCGAAGCGCAGTTCGATGCCGTCGTGCCGCAGCCCCTCCCGGTCCATGCGCGCCGCGGCCCCGGCCGCACGCAGTACGTCCACCGTCCCCTGCTCCAGGATCCCGGCCCGCTGCCGCCGCTCGACATACGCACGGTCCCGGCTCTCCAGGACGACCGATTCGATACCGGCGTTGTGGAGCAGCCGCGCGAGGAGCAGGCCGGCGGGGCCGGCTCCGATGATGCCGACGGTGGTGCGCATCGGGCGTTCCCTTCGGGTGGGCGTCTTTGCCGCGTCGTTTCAGCCATGGACGGCTGTTCGTATAGTGAAAATTAATTCACCGATTTCCGTTCATGAGTCTCCGCCCCCGTCCGCCGAGTGTCAACGGCCCCGCGCCGAAGTCGCCGACAAGAGGAGCAGCAGCAGGGCGCGAAAGCTACAGCGCCAGGATGACGACTCCCCCGGCGACACCGAGGACCAGCGCGACCGCCGCGGGCACCCACCCACCGTCCCTCCAGGGGAAGAACGCGTCGAGCGACAGACGCCCCGGCCCCACCGCAGCGATGGCGAGCGCGGCGACGGCAAAGGTCATGGGGTAGGCGAAGGCCGGTCCCTCGGCGGACCACAGCGTCACATCGGGCGCGACCGCCATCGCGTTGATCATGACCCCGACCGCGGCCGCCGCGGCGAGCGGGGTCAGCAGGCCGACGGCGAGCCCCAGCCCGCCGAGGACTTCGGAGACGCCCGCCAGGCCGGCGAAGAAGACACCGGGGTCGTAGCCGAGATCGGTGAAGTACTTCCCCGTGGCGTCCAGGCCCGCCCCGCCGAACCAGCCGAACAGCTTCTGGGCTCCACTGCCGGCCAGGATCACACCCACTGCCAGCCGCAGCAGGAGTATGCCGACATCGCCGGCGCTCACCACCCGCGGCGCAGGACGGGCGCCGGTGTCGGCGGAGGTACGCATACCGGGCATGTTCATGGTCGGCTCCCTCCCGTGGGATGCCGGGCGGCGAACGGCGTCGACGCCTCGGGGGGAGCGCGTCGGCTCACACCACCCTCACCACCGATACTCCCCGCTCACCGCCCCGGGTGCAGCCCGACGGGCATCCGATCATGCGGGACAGCGGGGGGCTCTCACCCAGACGTCAGTGCAGGCGGAAGTGCCCGGAACCGGACTTGAACCGGTACGCCCGCAAGGGGCAGCGAGGTTTAAGCTCGCCGTGTCTGCATTCCACCATCCGGGCAGGCCATGGGCTCCGCATCGAGGTTCCGAGCCTATCGGGACGCTTCCCCCGAACAGCGGAAGCACGGACCGATGTTGTCTTATTTTATTGACGTCTGAGGGTGCATCAGCACTGGGTAAGCGCCGTCAGCACTTGCCAGTAGCCTTGCGTGCGACAGTCGGCCGTGCATGCGGAATGACGGAATTTCACCGCCCGAACGAGGGGGATCCACCCGTTCTCGACAAGGCCTTCGCACCGGCCTTCGCACCGGGCTCGACGCGGCGTCCCCTCGGGGTCGTCCGTCATCCCCAGGTATGACACCGGCACCCAGGGTCCGACCGCAGTCTGCCTTCGGAACCGGAACAGCGGGTGACTACAGGGCGCCGTACGGCCGAGACGATGGATCGCATCCCCACACCGTCGTCCGACAGGAGCACCTTTCCGTGACCACCACACCCGTCGCCGACCGGGCCACCGCCGTGGCCGCACGCGCCACGGATCTCTCGAAGATCTACGGACAGGGCGAGACCCAGGTGGTCGCCCTGGACCGGGTCTCCGTCGACTTCCGGCAGGCCGAGTTCACCGCGATCATGGGCCCCTCCGGGTCCGGCAAGTCCACGCTGATGCACTGTGTGGCCGGACTGGACTCCTTCTCCTCCGGTTCGGTACGCATCGGCGACACCGAGCTGGGCTCCCTGAAGGACAAGCAGCTCACCAAGCTGCGCCGCGACAAGATCGGCTTCATCTTCCAGGCGTTCAACCTGCTGCCGACACTGACCGCCCTGGAGAACATCACCCTCCCGATGGACATCGCGGGCCGCAAGCCGGACAAGCAGTGGCTCGACACCGTCATCGGAATGGTGGGCCTCGCCGACCGGCTGGGTCACCGCCCGTCCCAGCTCTCCGGCGGCCAGCAGCAGCGCGTCGCCGTCGCCCGCGCCCTCGCCTCCCGGCCCGAGATCGTCTTCGGTGACGAGCCCACCGGAAACCTCGACTCCCGTTCCGGTGCCGAGGTGCTGGGCTTCCTGCGCAACTCCGTACGGGAGCTGGGGCAGACGGTGGTGATGGTCACCCACGACCCGGTGGCCGCGGCGTACGCGGACCGGGTGGTGTTCCTGGCGGACGGCCGGATCGTCGACGAGATGTACAAGCCCACCGCGGACAACGTCCTCGACTTCATGAAGCAGTTCGACGCGAAGGGCCGCACCAGCTGATGTTCCGCACCGCCCTGCGCAACGTACTCGCGCACAAGGCCCGCCTGTTGATGACCGTGCTCGCCGTGATGCTCGGCGTCGCGTTCGTCTCCGGCACCCTGGTCTTCGCCGACACCCTCTCCAACGCCTTCCGCAACCAGTCGGCGAAGAGCTACGACAACGTCGCCGTCGCCGTCACCTCGCACGCCGACCCGGACAACCCCGAGGAAGAGCCCGGCATCCCCCGGAAGACCCTCGACAAGATCTCCGCCGTGGACGGCGTCGCCGGCGCGTACGGCCGCGTCGAGGGCTTCGCCGGGGTCGCCGACCCCGACGGCAAGCTGATCGGCGTCGGCTGGTCCAACAAGGGTTCCAACTTCGCCCCCGGCAAGGACGGCAAGGACACCGCCTACACGTTCACCGACGGCTCTGGCCCGGTGAAGGACAATCAGATCGCCCTGGATGAGGAGTCCGCGGCCAAGGGCGAGTACAAAGTCGGCGACCGGGTCCGCGTCGCGACCAACGGGCCGGTCAAGGAGTTCACCCTCAGCGGTGTGTTCACCACCGAGGACGGCGCCGTGAACGCCGGCGGCAGCCTCGTGCTCTTCGACACCGCGGTCGCCCAGAAGCAGTACCTCAAGCCGGGCTACTTCGAGAGCGTCACCGTCACCGCCGCCTCCGGCGCGGACGACGCGAAGATCCTGGACGCGGTCAAGCCGCTGCTGCCCGAGTCCGCCGAGGCCCAGACCGGTAAGGCGCTCGCGGACGAGCAGGCCGAGCAGATCGAGCAGGGTCTGGGCAACCTCAAGCAGGTCCTGCTCGGCTTCGCGGGCATCGCACTGTTCGTCGGGATCTTCCTGATCTCCAACACCTTCACGATGCTGGTCGCCCAGCGCACGAAGGAGATCGCCCTGATGCGCGCCGTCGGTGCGTCGCGCAAGCAGATCACCCGCTCGGTGCTCGCCGAGGCCGCGGTGGTGGGCCTGGTCGCCTCGGTGATCGGCTTCGTCCTCGGCATCGGCCTGGCGGTCGGCCTGCGCTCCGGCATGGCCGCGTTCGAGATGAAGCTTCCGGACGGCCCGCTGATCATTTCCGCCACGCCGGTGCTCGCCGCGATCGGCGTCGGTGTGCTGATCACGACGTTCGCCGCCTGGCTGCCCGGCCGCCGGGCCGCGAAGATCCCGCCGGTGGCGGCCATGAACAGCGTCCACGCGGTGGCCACCACCAAGTCGCTGGTGGTGCGCAACTCCATCGGTACGGCCATCACCGCACTCGGCGCGGCCGGCATCGTGCTGGGTGCCTCGACCGGCGGCGACGACGGCCGGATGTACATCGGGGCGGGCGCGTTCTTCGCGCTGATCGGTGTGATCATCCTGATCCCGCTGCTGTCCCGGCCCGTGATCGCGCTCGTCCGTCCGCTGCTCGTCGGCCCCTTCGGGGTGGCCGGAAAGCTGGCCGGCCAGAACGCGGTCCGCAACCCGCGCCGTACCGGAGCCACCGCCTCCGCGCTGGCGATCGGGCTGACCCTGGTGACCGGCCTGTCGGTGCTCGGTATCACGGTCGGCACGGCCATCGACAAGATGACCACGGACAACATCAAGGCCGACTACATGGTCTCGATGGCGAACGGCGGCGACCTCGACCAGTCCGCGCTGACGGCGCTGGAGAAGGCCAAGGGCGTCTCGGCGGTCTCACCGCAGCAGGACGCCTACCTCCAGGTCGACGACGACTACGTCTCCGCCTCCGCGGTCACCCCGGGCGACATCCAGCGCGTCCTGAACGTCGACGTCGTCAGCGGCAACGTCGACTCGCTCGCCGAGGGCCGGATCGCGGTGGCCGAGAAGACGGCCAAGAGCAAGGGATGGAAGCCCGGTGACACTCTCAACGTCACCTTCGGCGACGAGAAGAAGGGCACGCTGACGGTAGGCGCCGTCTACAAGGACAGCGAGTTCCTCTCCCCCGTCCTCGTCGACAGGAAGGTCGTCGACGCGCACGAGGCGAAGCCGTACATCCGGCAGATCTTCGTGAAGGTGGACGGCGGCCAGTCCTCGGCGAACGAGAAGGTCCTCATCGACGCGCTGGGCGACAACCCCGCGATCACGGTCATGGACCGGCAGGACATCCGCGACGAGTTCGGCGGCGCCATCAACACCCTGCTGAACATCATGTACGGCCTGCTGGCGATGGCCCTGATCATCGCGGTGCTGGGTGTCGTCAACACCCTCGCGATGTCGGTCTTCGAACGGCAGCAGGAGATCGGCATGCTGCGCGCGATCGGTCTCGACCGGCGCCGGGTGAAGCGGATGGTCCGGCTGGAGGCCGTGGTCATCTCGGTGTTCGGCGCGGTGGTCGGCATCGGTCTCGGCTCGTTCCTCGGCTGGGCGATCGGCGAGACGATCGCGGACCAGATCCCGGGCTACGCGCTGGTCCTGCCCTGGGACCGGATCGGGATCTTCCTGGTGCTGGCCGGACTGGTGGGCGTCCTGGCCGCGATGTGGCCGGCCCGCAACGCCGCACGGCTGAACATGCTGAACGCGATCAAGGCCGAGTGACCACGTCCCGCCACACCGAAGGGCCGGGCCTCCCCGCGACCGGGGAGCCCGGCCCTTCCGCTTGTGCCCGCATCAACGGCTCAACGGCCCTCGGGCTCACTCCACGTGCGGGCCCGCAAGGGCATCCCCGAGTCACCGGAATCGGGCGTTCTGACGGCCAGCACCTGGTTGACCCCGATGCGGTTGCGCTCGAAGGCGAGCGCGGAGGCGGCCATGTACAGCTGCCAGACGCGGGCGCGGCCGGGGCTGGTGAGCTTGGCGGCCCGGGCCCAGTCGGCCTCCAGGTTGGCGACCCAGCGACGCAGGGTCAGGGCGTAGTGCTCGCGGATCGACTCCACGTCGCGCACCTCGAACTGCGCACGTTCGAGTTGGGTGACGGTGGTGCCGATGGGCTGGAGCTCGCCGTCGGGGAAGACGTAGGAGTCGATGAACTCGTCGACCCGGTACGAGGATTCGTCCCGCTGCGGCCGCCGCCCGATCTGGTGGTTGAGCAGCCGCCCACCGGGCTTCAGGAGCCGGTACAGCACGTCGCAGTACTCCAGGTACCGCTCGGCGCCGACGTGTTCGGCCATGCCGATGGACGAGACGGCGTCGTACGGCCCGTCGGTGACATCCCGATAGTCCTGCACTCGGATCTCGACCATGGCGGTGAGCCCCTCGTCGGCGACACGCTTACGGGCGTACGCCGCCTGCTCCTGCGACAGTGTGATGCCGACGACGCTCACGCCGTGCTCTCGGGCGGCGTGGATGGCCATCGAACCCCAGCCGCAGCCGACATCGAGGAGCCGCTGACCGGGCTTCAGAGCGAGCTTGCGGCAGACGAGTTCGAGCTTGTCGCGCTGGGCGTCCTCGAGAGTACCGGCGTCCTCCCAATAGGCGCAGGAGTAGACCATGGACGGGCCCAGCACGAGCTCGTAGAAGTCGTTGCCGACGTCGTAGTGGTGGCTGATGGCCCGCCTGTCGCTGCGCCGGGTGTGCAGATGACGTCGTCTGCGGACCTCCTCCCGCGGTGGGGCGGGCGGCAGCGCGGGCCCGGCCAGCCGCACCAGGCCGCGGACGGCGGCGCGCACCTCGGGGTCGCGCAGCGCCTCACCGAGACCGCGGGCGTCCTCACCGCGCTCCCAGAGCAGCCCGGCGAGCAGGCCGAGGGCGGTGTACAGGTCACCGTCCACATCGACGTCCCCGGCGACCCAGGCGCGGGCGAGTCCGAGTTCGCCCGGTTTCCACAGCAGCCGGCGCAAGGCCCGCCGGTTGCGTACGACGAGCACCGGCGCGCCCGGCGGGCCCGCCTGCGTACCGTCCCAGGCGCGAATGCGCACCAGGATCGGAGTTCCCAGCACCTGTTCGAGCAGCCCCTTCAGCCGCGGCGCGGCGTCAGCCATGGCGCACACCTCCGTGACGGTCATCCCGGAATGTCCAACACCACGTAAACACCTGCGGGGCTTGCTGGCAGTCCCCCACGCGCGTTACGGCTGAGCAAATCCCTGTCAGGGGGAGTTGTCAGAGTTCCCTGAGAGCGTCCAGAGTGATGTCGATGTCGATGTCGTACGGCGCACTGAGCTTGAGCAGGTCGCGGTGAGTGCCGGTCAGGTCGTAGGTCTTGGACACGGGGTCGAGTTCATAGGTTCGGACCACAGGATGCTTGTTCGCACCACCCAGCTCGACGAGCCAGTAGTGCGGGATGCCCGCGGCGGCGTACTTGTGGGGCTTGGTGTCGCGATCACGGGCTTCGGAGTCCGGGGAAACGACCTCGACGGCGAGCAGGACGTCGGCGGCCTGGAAGCGAGTCTGTTCCAGGTCGTCGACGACGGCCTCGGCGCGAACGACGGAGAGGTCGGGCTCGGGGCCGTTGCGGCGATCGAGGACGACGGTCATCTCGCGCTCGACCTTCAGTTCCTTCGGGACCGTCCGACGCAGGCCGTTCAGCAGCAGTTCGATCATCTTGGCGTGAAAGCGGCGCTGCGGACTCACGAAGACCAGGCTCCCGTCGATCAGCTCGGTGTGCGGCGGGAGGTCGGGCAGCGTGAACAGGTCGTCCACGGTGTATCCGTCCCGGGGCGGCACCGGCCAGCGGCAGCCGGGCTCAGCGGTCGGCTCGGCGGTCATGATTCCTCCCATGGGCGGGATTCTCGGCCTGCCCGTCCACGGTAGCCGCCGGAATGGATGATCGTCATCACAAAGAGTGACGTCAGGACTCTTCGGGCTTCGGGGGCCAGGCCCACGTCCTTGGCACGGTCATCCGGCAGCCTCCGCACCAGCGACGACGACATCGGCCCAGACGGTCAGTCCCCTACCCGCCCGCCGCGTTCCCCACCGGTCGGCCAGTGCGTCGGTGATCAGCAGTCCGCGGCCGTGCTCCTGCTCCAGGACTGGCAGCCCTGCCGTGCCCGGGGACGGCATCGGCGAGTACTCCTTGCCCTCGTCGGTGACGCTGATCGTGACCATCCGGGAGGTGAGAGCGCAGGTGACCGTGATGGTGTGGCTGTCGGTGTGCTCCAGGGCATTGGCGACGAGCTCTCCGGTGATCGTTTCCAGATCGTCCGTCGTACCGGCTGGCACACCCCACGACCGGGCCGTCTCGCGCACATAGCGCCGGGCGGCGCTTGCGGAGGTGAGGTCGCGACCGCGGAGTGTGAGCAGACCGAACGCGCGGAGTTCGGTGGGGCTGCGCGCCAGGGCGTCGTAAAGCACAGTCGGCAACGACGCGGAGGCCGGCCAGCCCCTCGGGCCCGCCGATCCCTGGCGAGCAGGGCACCCCGCGATACGGCGATGAGCAACACGTCCTGGAGCGCATCCGCCAACTGATCGGCGAGACCGGCGAATTCCGCGCCACCACCTGGGCCACACCCAGGAAGCACCTCACGCGCACGCCCCAGCAGTCGCTCCGCGAGCCCGAGCTGCACGTCCTCGATCCGGTCGGCAAGCCGGGAGGCGGGGCCGCCGTCGCCGTCCGTGAGCAGCAGACAGGGCTGACCGTGGGCACCGGTCCAGGGCAGCAGCCGTACATGGTCGCTCATGAAGCCGCTCCCAGGCAGGCGTGGATGTCACGGGCGTCGAGATCGACTCCGTACGTGGCACACCAGAGGATGTCCCGGCGCAGGCGCTGGATCCGGGCCTTCTCCTCCCGCTCGTGGGCGGTGAGGTAGGGGCGGACGAGGGCGGTGCCGGTGCCGTCGATGAGGGCGTACCAGTGGCGGACAGTGGGGGCGGGGATGGGGCGGGGCAGCGCGGGCCGCTCGTACGGCGAGTGGGACGGAAACCGCACCACCGGCCGCCGATCCGCTCGGTGACGACCCGAGGCCGTGACGACTCTCCGCAGCCAACGAGCCATGTGCTCCATGTAGTTGATCACGTCCTCAACTCCTCGAAGAACGATCGAACCAGTCGAGGGAAGCCTGTCACGGGAATCCCATGGAAGGATCTACCGTAAAGGGAGTTCATCAATGTGGGTGACGGGCTTCGGATCCACGTCCGATTCGCCGAAGCAGCCCATAAAGTCAGGCGCCGTTGGCTTACAGAAGGGGCCGAAAGGGCTGGCCCCAGGGAGGGATCAGCGACATGACCGCCACGCAGACGGGACCAGCCGGCCGCATGCAGATCGCGCGAGGGCTGATCTCGCTGCGCGAGCGATGCGAGCTGACCCAGACTCAAGTGGCCCAGAAGGCAGGCGTCAGCACCACAACAGTCAGCCGGTACGAAACGTGGCAGGACCGAGCCCGCATCCGGTGGGCAACGGTCAAGGCCTTGGCTGACGCCTGCGAGGCCACGCCCCAGGAATGCGAGGCCCTCGTAACCATCGCCAAGTCACAAGCAGACGGCTGGTGGGTGGGCAATGACGCGGTGCCGGAGTGGATGGACCCGCTCGTCTCCTTCGAGTACGCAGCCGCGTACGAGCACGTGTTCGCCAATTCGGTGGTTCCCGGTCTGCTTCAGACGAAGGAGTACGCCCTCGCCGTCCACCAGGCGCGGGAAGTACGCAGCTCGAACGAGGAGATCGAGCGGATGGTGGACGCGCGCGTCCAGCGCCAGAGCATCCTGCGGCGCGACCCGGCCCTGCATCTGTGGGTGGTCCTGGACGAGGCGGTCCTCCGCAGGACCATAGGAGACACGGAGGTCATGATTCGCCAGCTCGAGCACCTCCACGAGGTAGCAAAGAGCCCCAACGTCGACGTCCAGATCCTGCCGTTCAGCGCCGGGGCCCATGCTGCGGGAGCCAGCCATTTCGTGGTCCTGGGGCGGGACGACGAGCGGGAGCCCCTGAATTCGATGGCCGTCGTGTACATCGAGATGCGCCGCCGCGGGCTGTACCTCGATGACGCGGAGGACGTGAGTGCCTATAAGTTGACGTTCGACTACCTTCGTTCCCAAGCCCTGGACACGACCGCCTCATCACGGCTGATCACCAGAGCACGACAGGAGCTGTCCTCATGACCGGCATAGCAACTTCCCTGAAGAAGCAGACAGTTGCGACATGGTTCAAGAGCAGCTACAGCGGCGGCGAAGGCAACGAATGCGTGGAGATCGCCGCCCTCCGAACCCAAGTGGCCGTACGCGACTCGAAAGTTCCCCATGGGGACACGCTCGTTGTCTCGGCCGATGCCTTTGCCGCGTTCGTCGAAGGCATCACAGGGGGGTAGCGGCTCTTCGAGGTCGAGCGGTGGAGCCGTCTTACGTCCGGCTCAGGCCGACGAGTTGGCCGAGTAAACGCCGAAGGGACCACCCACACCACGGACGGCAGGTGGCCCCTTCGGGGTGTTCAAGTGACCGGAGGTCAGGAGGCCTTGGCCTTCTCCTCCGTCTTGGTCGCGGCAGCGACCGGCGGCGCCGGCTTGGCCGCCTCGTAGAACTCCTCGCGCGGGGACTCCAGCGCGCCGAGGGCGACGACCTCGCGCTTGAGGAACATGCCCAGCGTCCAGTCGGCGAAGACCCGGATCTTGCGGTTCCAGGTCGGCATGGCCATGCCGTGGTAGCCACGGTGCATGTACCAGGCGAGACGGCCCTTGACCTTGATCTTCATCTTGCCCATGACGATCATCGCCACGCCCTTGTGGAGGCCGAGCCCGGCCACCGCGCCCTTGTTGGCGTGCGAGTACTCCTTCTGCGGGAAGCCCCGCATGCCGGAGATCACATTGTCGCCGAGGACCTTGGCCTGGCGGAGGGCGTGCTGGGCGTTCGGCGGGCACCAGGCGTTCTCCACGCCGGCCTTGCGGGCGGCGACGTCCGGCACCTGGGCGTTGTCGCCCGCGGCCCAGATGTAGTCGGTGCCCTGGACCTGGAGGGTCGCCGCCGTGTCGACGTGGCCGCGCGGGCCGAGGGGGAGGCCGTAGCGGGCCAGGACCGGGTTGGGCTTGACGCCCGCGGTCCACACGATGGTGTTGGAGTCGACCTCGAGGCCGTTCTTCAGCACCACGTGGCCGTCGATGCAGGAGTCCATGGAGGTGGACAGGTAGATCTCGACGCCGCGGCTCTCCAGGTGCTCCTTGCCATACTGGCCGAGCTTGGGGCCGACCTCGGGGAGGATCTTGTCGGCGGCGTCGACGAGGATGAAGCGCATGTCCTCACGGGACACGTTGTTGTAGTACTTCGCCGCGTCGCGGGCCAGGTCCTCGACCTCGCCGATGGTCTCCGCACCCGCGAAGCCACCGCCGATGAAGACGAAGGTGAGCGCCTTGCGGCGGATCTCCTCGTCGGTGGTGGAGTCGGCCTTGTCGAGCTGCTCGAGGACGTGGTTGCGCAGACCGATGGCCTCCTCGATGCCCTTCATGCCGATGCCCTGCTCGGCGAGGCCGGGGATCGGGAAGGTGCGGGAGACCGCGCCGAGCGCGACGACGAGGTAGTCGAAGGGGAGCTCGTACGCTTCACCGACCAGCGGGGAGATCGTGGCGACCTTGCGGTCCTGGTCGATGGTGGTGACCCGGCCGGTGAGCACCTCCGCCTTGGGAAGCACGCGTCGCAGCGGGACGACGACGTGTCGCGGGGAGATGTTGCCGGCGGCGGTTTCGGGAAGGAAGGGCTGGTAGGTCATGTACGACCGGGGGTCGACGACCGTGACGGTCGCCTCGCCGTAGCGCATCTTCTTGAGAATGCGCCGAGCTGCGTACAGGCCTACGTACCCACCGCCTACTACGAGGATCCTGGGACGCTCCGTGGTGCTCATGCCATCGAGTATCCACCCGCCTCAGGGGGGTAGTTCGTGCGCCCCTTCACAAGCTCTTGCAGGCCCTGTGTTACACTCCCCCGCCCGCGTGACGCAGGTCATGGTCACGCCCGGAACCGAGGGGCGGTACGACCCGTTGTCAATGCCGCGTGAGCTGCCTCTCTGGGTCGCCGGCCCCCCCGTGAGCCGGTCGAAACACGCTTCCGCGAGAGCCTTCCAGTGCACCCCTACAGCAGCCTTCTGAACGCGTTCAAGGGCTGTTGGACCCCTGGAAGGGGTAACTGGACCCTTTCCGCGCTCCAGCAGGGCCAAATTCCTTGTGAAGAACTTCACGAAGTTTTCCGACGGAGCGTCGCGAAGGTGCTCACGGAGACCCTTCGGATGAGCTCATACGCTAGCCGACCTGCTCAACTGATGACTACTGGCCAGTAGTAAACGAGACCCGGAACACCCTGCGCGAGCGATCTGCGCCACCGACCGTGCGCCGTCACCGAACGGCCCTCAGTGCGCTTCGAGGAGGTGGGTGGAGGCGGCCCGCAGGATTTCCCGCAGGATCGGCGGCGTGGCCCAGGGGACCACGGACCGGAGGCAGGCGGCGGAGCGGGCGTCCTTGTCGAGCAGCAGAGCCGCGTGCAGCTCCGCGATCAGGGGAGGGAGCAGGTGCGCGCAGCCGCCCGGGTGCTCGCTGGTCACACCGGCGAGCACGCCTTCTTCGAAGGTGTCGTGCTCGTCCGACTCGACCCACCAGGAGAAGTCCCGCAGGCGGGCATACCGCAGCTCCGCCTCCCAGGGAGACATGGGGAGTGCCTCGAAGCGGGCGATCCCTTCTCGCTGCGACGTACGCAGCGATGAGGCGGTGTGTGCCAGGAACTCCAGCCAGCCCTGATCCCCGGCGGCCGCATCCAGCCTCGTGAGAAAACCCGGCGGCAGGTCCCGGTCCGGGGATGTCCTCAGCTCCTCGGCGATGAGGTCGAGGAGGGCTGCCAGCGTGGCGCTCGGCATGGCCCACCTCGCTGTGGCGCTGCTGTCCAGTGTTCGGTTGATGCGCGCGACCTCGTCGGCGAACGGTGTCGTCCCGCCGCGTTCGCGTGCCGAGGCGAGGATGTCGAGGAGCCTCGCCACCATCCCGTTGTCGAAGACGGCGCCGGTGTGGGCTGTCACGGCCGGCCGCTGCTCTCGGCTCCCCAATGACGCTCCCCCGTCAGTCTCCCCAGTCCCAGGATGTGCCGGTTCAGGCAACGGACCAGGCAATACCGTCGAGGATGTCGTGCTCGCTCACGACGACCTCGTCCGCGCCGATCCGCTCCATGATCGACAGCAGGACGAGAGCCCCCGCGGCGATGACGTCCACCCGCCCCGGATGCATGGAGGGGACGGCCGCGCGTTCGGCGTGGGTGGAGTGCAGCAGCCAGTCGGTGATCTCGCGGACCCTGTCGTGGGAGACACGGGAGTGGTGGATGCGGGCCGAGTCGTACTCGGGCAGGTTCTGCGCGATCGCCGACACCGTCGTCACCGAGCCGGCCAGGCCGACCAGCGTGTGCGCCTCGCGCAGCGGCACCGTCTCCTCGGCGAGGTCGAGCGCCGCCTCGATGTCCGCCCGCATCGCGGCGATCTGCTCCTCGGTCGGCGGGTCGGAGACCACGCCGTCGCGGACCAGGTGCCGTTCCGTCATCCGCACACAGCCGACGTCGACCGAGCGCGCCGCGCGGACGTGGTCCTCGCCGACGACGAACTCGGTCGAGCCGCCGCCGATGTCCACGACGAGGTAGGGCTTGGGGAGATGGTCGTGTTCCGCCAGTTCCCTGGTCGCGCCGGTGAAGGAGAACTCGGCCTCCTGGTCGCCGGTGATGACCTCGGGCTCGACGCCCAGAATGTCCATGACCCCGCGCACGAAGTCGTCCCGGTTCTCGGCGTCCCGGGAGGCGGAGGTGGCGACGAAGCGGAGCCGTTCGGCGCCGTGCTCCTTGATGATCGCGGCGTACTCGCGGCAGGCCGCGAAGGTCCGCTCCAGGGCCTCGGGGGCCAGGCGGCCGGTGCGGTCGACGCCCTGGCCGAGCCGCACGATCGTCATGCGGCGGTCCAGGTCGACGAGTTCGCCGGTGGCCGGGTCGGCGTCGGCGACCAACAGCCGGATGGAGTTCGTGCCGCAGTCGACGGCGGCGACTCGGGTCACTGGTCGTTCTCCTCGTTCGGTACGGTCACGCAGGCGCCCTTGCGCCACCACTCCGGCAGCATGGCGAGGGCCTCGTCGCCGAGGGGATTCACGCCGGGTCCGGCGGCCAGCGAGTGGGCGACCAGGACGTGCAGGCACTTCACCCGGTCCGGCATGCCGCCGGCGCTCGGGAAGCCCTTCAGCTCCTCGATCTCGTCCCGGCGCCGGATGTAGTCCTCGTGCGCGGCGCGGTAGGCGGCGGCGAGCTCGGGGTCGGTCTCCAGGCGGGCCGTCATCTCCTTCATCACGCCGTTCGCCTCCAGGGTGCCGATCGCCGAGGACGCCTTGGGGCAGGTCAGGTAGTACAGCGTCGGGAAGGGCGTGCCGTCGGGCAGCCGCGGGGCGGTCTCCACGACGTCCGGCTGCCCGCACGGGCACCGGTGCGCGATGGCGCGCAGCCCGCGCGGCGGCCGGCCGAGCTGCTGCTTGAAGGCCTCGACGTCCGCGTCGGTGGGCTCGGTGCCGGGGTGGCGCGGGGGGGTCTCCATGACGTTCTTTCTCTTGTGTTCACTGGTCGGAGGCGTCGGACTTGTCGACGCCGTCCCAGACGTTCGCGTACCAGGGGCGGTCGGCCGCCCCGGAGTCGGCGTGCGACTGCCGTGCCGCGTCCGGGTCGATCACGACGTAACCGGTCTCCCCCGGCATCACATAGTGCAGTCGCTGCCGGATCTGCTGCTCCGCGTACGCGTCGTCCTGCCAGCGTGCCTTGAGGTCGCGCAGTTCCTCGACCTGCTGCCGGGCCTGTTCCTGCTGCCGCTGGAGGTCGGCGATCTCGGCGCGCTGGGCGACGTACTGCCTTATCGGATAGGCGAGGGCGACCACCAGCGAGCAGACGACGAGCGCGAGCAGTGCGGCGCGGCCGGTCAGCCGGGAGCGGCGGGCCTGGCGCCGGGTCTGGGAGCGGTAGACGCGGGCGGCCGTCTGCTCGCCGAGCAGCCGGATCCTGGTCGTGGTGGAGAAACGGTCCCGGTCCTTGGCGGCCATCTCCCACTCCCGTCACACGCGCGTACGTCCCCGCACACGGTACGGGACCGAGTACGGGGACGTACGTACGACGCTTCCTACGAGGCTCTGCTCAGCCCTTGAAGCGGGGGAACGCCGAGCGGCCGGCGTACACCGCGGCGTCGTCGAGGATCTCCTCGATGCGCAGCAGCTGGTTGTACTTGGCGACGCGCTCGGAGCGGGCCGGGGCACCGGTCTTGATCTGACCGCAGTTGGTGGCGACGGCCAGGTCGGCGATGGTGACGTCCTCGGTCTCGCCGGAGCGGTGGGACATCATGCACTTGAAGCCGTTGCGCTGGGCCATCTCGACGGCGTCCAGGGTCTCGGTCAGCGAGCCGATCTGGTTGACCTTGACCAGCAGGGCGTTGGCGGCGCCCTCCTCGATGCCCCTGGCCAGGCGCTCGGGGTTGGTGACGAACAGGTCGTCGCCGACGAGCTGGACCTTGTCACCGAGCCCCGCGGTGATGGTCTTCCAGCCCTCCCAGTCGTCCTCGAACAGCGGGTCCTCGATGGAGACCAGCGGGTAGGCGTCGACCAGTTCGGCGTAGTACTCGGTCATCTCGGCGGCCGAGCGCGCCTTGCCCTCGAAGAGGTAGGAGCCGTCCTTGTAGAACTCGGACGCGGCGACGTCGAGCGCAAGGGCGATCTGCTCGCCGGGGGTGTAGCCGGCCTCCTTGATCGCCTCGAGGATGAGGTCGAGGGCCTCGCGGTTGGAGCCGAGGTTGGGGGCGAAGCCGCCCTCGTCGCCGAGGCCGGTGGCCAGGCCCTTGCTCTTCAGGACCTTCTTGAGGGTGTGGTAGACCTCGGTGCCCCAGCGCAGGGCCTCGGAGAAGGACTCCGCGCCGATCGGGGCGATCATGAACTCCTGGATGTCCACGTTGGAGTCGGCGTGCGAGCCGCCGTTCAGGATGTTCATCATCGGCACCGGCAGCAGGTGCGCGTTCGGGCCGCCCAGGTAGCGGAAGAGCGGCAGGTCGCTGGCCTCGGAGGCGGCGTGCGCGACGGCGAGCGAGACGCCGAGGATGGCGTTGGCGCCGAGGGAGCCCTTGTTGTCGGTGGCGTCCAGGTCGAACATCGCCTGGTCGATCAGGCGCTGCTCGGTGGCGTCGTAGCCGACCAGCTCAGGGCCGATCTGCTCGATGACGGCCAGGACGGCCTTCTCGACGCCCTTGCCCTGGTAGCGGTTGGGGTCGCCGTCGCGGAGCTCGATGGCCTCGAAGGCGCCCGTGGAGGCGCCGGACGGGACGGCGGCACGACCCGTGCTGCCGTCGTCGAGGCCGACCTCGACCTCGACCGTGGGGTTGCCTCGGGAGTCCAGGATTTCCCGGGCTACGACGACGTCGATGGACGGCACGAGCATCTCCTTCGTGGATGTGACGCGGTTTAGCAGGACCGCAGCGGCTCTGCGAGACGAGCCTAACCGGCTCCGTGGGATCGGCCAGCCGGTCGCCCACCCCGTGGACGAAACCGATCGTAAATTGTTTCCGAACGGAACAAAGACGGTTCCTCAAGAATGAGGGCCCGAGCGAAGAACGGGGGCTCCGAGCGAAGAACGAGGCGCGAGCGGTGACACAAAAGACCCGCCCCGGCGCGTACGGGGGAACACGCACCGGGGCGGGGGCCCGTGGGGACGGGGACCCTCACGGGGTCTGCGAAGCCCGGATCACTTCAGGTCAGGTGAAGCTGCCGACCCGGGTGGATCCGGATCACTTCAGGTGCAGCTGCTGACCGGGGTAGATGAGGTCGGCGTCCTCGACGATGTCCTTGTTCAGCTGGAACAGCTTCTCCCAGCCGCCCTTGACGTCGTGCTCCGCGGCGATGGTGCTGAGCGTGTCGCCGGTGACGACCTTGTACTCGCCGTCACCCTTCTCGACCTTCTCACCGGTCGGGGTGGTGACGGTCTTCTGCGCCGGGCGCTCCTGCGAACGGGAGGCCGGCTGCTGCTCGGTCGAGCGAGTGGTGGTCTCGGTGCTGCTCTGCGAGGAGCCCTCCGAGGAGGAGTCGCTCGCGCCGCCGCCGGTGTACGTGGCGTTCGACAGGCCCGTGCCGCAGTGCGGCCAGGCGCCCTTGCCCTGACCCGCGAGCACCTTCTCGGCGATCTGGATCTGCTGCGCCTTGGTGGCCTGGTCGGCCGTGGCGGCGTACTGCGTGCCGCCGTACGCGGCCCAGGTGGAGGCGGAGAACTGCAGACCGCCGTAGTAGCCGTTGCCGGTGTTGATGGACCAGTTGCCGCCCGACTCGCACTGGGCGACGGCGTCCCACTCGGAGGCGGTGGCGGCGGAGGCGCTGCCGGCCGCCATCAGCGGGGCGGCGACGGCGGCGGCGCCGGTGACGCCGACGACGGCTATGGCGCGAGCGGCCTTGGACGGACGACGGTGCTTGCCCTTGCTGGAAAACAGCATGGAGAGATCCCCTCACCGACGCCTGCGAGGTGAGCTGTCGGGTTCGGGCCGGTTGAGTTGCCCGGCCACGCCCCTGTGGGGAGGCGTGACTTCACCCCAAGCCGTACCGGCTCAACTGTCCGGTGCGGCGCTTACCTTGGGTCCCCCGCTCCTGCCTACGGCGCTTGACGCGACGACTGTTCCCGAACGGCCGCTGGCAGGATTCGGCGTTGCGGCAGCCGGGGCTCGCATTGGCGAGCGGTCATGACCGTAGACACGCGATTGGCGGAATTTCAAAGAGGATCAGGGCCTCTGAGACTCATCCCACACTTTCACTAAACCGGACATTAGGTGCGAAGTGTGACGTGAACTCCCGCTACTTTTCGCCCGGTTCGACCCCGACATCCAACGTCTGACCGGGGATGATGTGGTTGGGGTCGGCGCCGATGATCTCCTTGTTGTCCGCATAGAGCACAGGCCATCCCTCTTGGACGCCAAGGGAGTCGGCGATGCCCCAGAGACTGTCCCCCTCGCGCACGGTGTACGACCCGTCGGCGGCATCGCGGGCGGAGGCGCTGTCGCGCGAGGCGTGGCGGCCCGAGGACTCGGCCGTACGAGCGTCGGTGGCGTCCTCGTCGGCACTGTCGCCGCGATGCTTGCCCGTACCGGTGTCGATCAGACCGGAATCGCCTTCACTCTGCCCCGAGTTGTCCGAGTCCGTGGACTTCGAGGTGGCCTTGGGTGAGCTGTCGGATTCCTGATATTTGTCCGAGGTGGAGTCGGTGGGCGTCGGGCTCGCGGAACCGTCCGTCGCATTCGATGCCGAGTCAGACGACGGGGACGGCGCGGTGGATTCAGGCGAAGACCCTGCTGAATCAGGCGAACCGGATGAGTTGGAGGAACCGGACAAGCCGAGCGAGTTGCGCAGGCTCTCGGAAGTGTCCGACGAGGTGTCACCGGCCACACCCGTGTCCACATCGGCCGAACTCTTGTCGGCGTTGAGACCGGCGGTGAGCCCGCAGGTGCCCCACGCGCCCACGCCCTGGTCCGCGAGCACCTTCTCGGCGACGGCTATCTGCTGCGAACGACTGGCCTGGTCGGCGCTGGCCGCGTACGCGAGGCCGCCGTACCGCTCCCAGTCCTCCTGGGACAACTGCAGCCCTCCGTAGTACCCGTCGCCCGCGTTGGCGCTCCAGGAGCCGCCGCTCTCACACTCCGCCACCCGGTCCCACGTCGTGCCGCTGGCCGCGCTCGCGCCGGTGGCGCCGAGGAGTGGGATGGCGATGGCGGACCCGGTCACGCCGGCCGCGACCACGAGGGCCGGAACCTGGCGGGGGCGACGGTGACGACCGTTCCCGGAGAGCATGCGGGGACCTTTCACGAGACAGCAGTGACCGGCGCGGCGACTGGTGTTCGACGTCGCGCTGATGGGTGAACGTATCGGCAGTCGATCACTTGTCACAAGTTAATGCCGCGCAGATCACGTGAAGATCACAGAGTTGAGGTCGTGTCACGTTTTCGGTGCCGGAGTGGAGAGTTCCGGTCGAATCCGGGGAGTTGCCTTACGAAATGGGCGTGAACTCCACGGGCAGCGTGCGCAGTCCGCGCATGATGAGGCCGCCACGCCAGCGCAACTCGCTCGGGTCCACGGCCAGTCGGAGGTCCGGGAGGCGGGTGAGGAGGGTCGCGAGCGCGGTCTGCCCCTCCAGGCGGGCGAGCGGCGCGCCGAGGCAGTAGTGGATGCCGTGCCCGTAGCCGAGGTGCTGGTTGTCACGGCGGGCGAGGTCGAGGGTGTCCGGATCGGCGAACCGCTGCGGATCCCGGTCCGCGGCGGCGAGTACGACGAGCACGGGGTCGCCGGGCGCGATGTCCTGCCCGCCGATGGTGAGCGGCTGGGTGGCGAACCGCCAGGTGGCCAGCTCCACCGGGCCGTCGTAGCGCAGGAGTTCCTCGACCCCGGTTTCCAGGAGGCCACGGTCGCCGGTGGCGAGGGCCTGCTGGAGGCGGGTGCGCTGTTCGGGGTGGGTGAGCAGGGCGTAGGTGCCGTTGCCGATCAGGTTGACGGTGGTCTCGAACCCGGCGAACAGCAGGATGAACGCCATCGCCGCGGCCTCGTTCTCGGTGAGGTGCTCGCCGTGGTCGGAGGCGCGGATGAGGCCGGAGATGAGGTCCTCGCCCGGGACCGGTTCGGCGGAGAGCGACTCGCGCTTGCGGTGGATGAGGTCGGCAAGATAGCCGCGCATCTTCTTCACCGACCGCGCGACCCCGCCCCGCGGGCCTCCCCCGTGCCGGATCATCATGCCCGCCCAGTCCCGGAAGTCGTCCTGGTCCTCGCGGGGGACGCCGAGCAGGTCGCAGATGGCGTAGATGGGGAGCGGGAAGGCGAACTCGTGGATGAGGTCGGCGGAGCCGTTGCGGGCGAACCGGTCGAGGAGGTCGTCGGTGAGCTCCTGCACCCGGGGCGCGAACTCGGCGACGCGGCGGGGCGTGAAGGCCTTGGAGACGAGCCGGCGGAGGCGGGTGTGGTCCGGCGGGTCGATGTTGAGCAGATGCGTCATCAGCTCCGCCTTGCGCTCACCGGGGATACCCGTCTTGCCCTTGGCGTGCGCGGGCTCGTCGTGGTGGGCGGGGTTCTTGCTGAGCCGCTGGTCGGCGAGGGCCTGCTTGGCGTCGGCGTAACGGGTGACCAGCCAGGCCTCCACACCGCTGGGGAGCCGTGTCCGGTGGACGGGGGCGTGCTCACGGAGCCAGGCGTAGGCCGGGTAGGGGTTGGTGGCGAACTCCCACGTGAAGAGCTCGGGGCGTCCTGGTGGGGCTCGGGCGGTGGGGCTGGCTGGTCACCTGTTGACGGTATCCGGAGGCGGAGGGGCGGGTGACATCGGTCGCCGGTCGGCATCGGTCGGCATCGGTCGTCGGTCGGCATCGGTCGCCGGTCGGCGGGTGACATCGGTCGCCGGTCGGCGGGTGACGTCAGTCGCCGGTCCCGGCTGTGTCGGAATCCGTCCGCTGTCCCCGGCTCTCGGTCTCCCTGATCGCATCCCGGTAGGCCCGCGCCGCCGCCCGTAGCGCCGCTTCCGGGTCGACGCCCTCCGCCTCGGCCCGTATCGCCAGCGCCAGCAGCTCGTACCCGACGCCCTCGGTCTTCGGCAGGGGCACCTCCAGGCCCGCCGTACGCACCCGGGACGCCAGCTTCGCCGCGAGGGCCAGGCCCGGCTGGTGCAGGGGGATGCCCTCCGTCACCGACGTACGCCGCTTCTCCTGTGCCTTCGTGCGCAGCCAGTGCTCCTTGACCTCCTCGGGTGTCGAGGCCGTCTCGTCCCCGAAGACATGCGGATGGCGGTGGATGAGCTTGGCGACGATGCCGGCCGCCACGTCGTCGATCGAGAAGGGCGCGTCCGGGTCCTCCTCGGCTATCCGGGCGTGGAAGACGACCTGGAGGAGGACGTCACCGAGTTCCTCGCGCAGCTCCTCGCGGTCGCCGTCCTCGATCGCCTCGACGAGTTCGTACGCCTCCTCGATGCCGTACTTCGCCAGGCCCTGGTGGGTCTGCCGGGACGACCACGGGCATTCGGCGCGGATACGGTCCATGACCTGCACGAGGTCGAGGAGGCGGGCGCCCGGCAGGTCGTAGGAGGCGGGGAGCAGCTCCAGCTCCGGCATCTGCACGCGTCCGGTGCCGGCGAGGCGGGCCAGGCCGTCGGTCAGCGCGGGCTCGCCCTCACCCGTGGCGACGACCACCACGGTGTGCCCGTCGGCGCACACGTCGACCAGTTCCTCGGCGGTCGGGGACTCCTCGGCCACGGATATCCCCGCCTCCCGCAGATACGGCAGCTGCGGATGTGCCCCGTCCCCGCAGAGCACCCGGTCGGCGGTGCGCAACGCCTGCCACGCCGGCCAGGAGAGCAGGCCGGGCGCGACACGGTGACTGGTGGTGAGCAGGACGATCCGGCCGGGGGCGAGGTCGGGGCTCGTGTCCGGGGCGCCTTCGAAGCTGGTTGCGTTCACGATCCGAACGTAACCCACGTCGCCGACAAGCCCTCGAGTTGTCCACAGGCAGGCCGCCGCACCGTTACGCCGGTTGCTGTGCCTGCGCCGTCGAGACGTCCCGTACCCACGGCGCCTGCTGGTCGACGCGGCTGCTCCGCTCGACGTCCCAGGCGCCGTAGCGCGGGTTGAGGTCGACGTTCAGCTTCTCGGAAGCCTTGGACAGGGCGTCCCAGAAGGCCGGCTGGCTGGTGTCGGTGCCGAGCTTCGCGGCGAGCTTCTGGGCCTCGAGCTGGAGACGGAGATTCTCGTCCAGCCGCTCCGGCGCAATGCTGTACTGCTGCAGCCAGGCCGTCTGCAGCGCCTCGGGGCCACCGACCTGCTCCTCCAGGCCGGCCCGCATCTCCTGGACCTCCTTGCGGCTGACGGTGATGCCGGCGTCCTGGGCGGCGCGGTGCAGCACCCGGTCCAGGACCATGTTGTGCAGGGTGTCGCGGGACAGGGTGCCGGTGTTGGCGATGGCCTGCGCGTACTGCGCCTCGCCGTTCACCGCCGTCCGCTGCGCCGCGCGCACCTCGTTCACCCTGCTCTCGAGCTGGGACACGGTGATCCGCTGACCGCCGACGACGGCCGCCGCACCGGGGTGCGCATCGTTTCCGCAGGCGGTGAGGAGCGGGCCCGCGGCGATCGCGGCGGACAGGAGGAGCGCGGTGCGACGACGGCGGTGCAAGGAAACCTCCCGAGGAGATTGCAATAACAGGTGCGGCGCGCAGCGCCTCCACCAGGGGTGGTGGTCGGGCGACGGGCGGGCGCACAAAGTCTTGCGGTGATCGATAGTAGGCAGCGGCCCAGCTTTGGCCAACCCATTCGACCAACGATTCACCAGGACTTCGGGCACCGCCGCGCCACCCGGCCGCAGGAGGACTACCCGCGTACCTGGCCCAGCCACTGCAGCGTCCGGCGTACCTCCACCGCCAGCGGATGCCCGGGGCCGTTCAGCCGTTCCACGTCGTGCAGGAGCCGGGCCAGCGTGTCGTGCGCGGCGGCACGGTCGCCGACGGCGAGGAGAAGGTGGCCGATGCGGCGGCGGACGTCGTGGGAGAGCTCGGGGTCGCCGGAGACGTACTGGTTCTCGTAGTACGGCAGCAGCGCCCGGTACGCGGCGAGCGCCGCCGCCGGTTCGCCGAGCTGTTCGAGGCACTGGGCGGCCTCGTAGCGGAACCGCAGGGACTGCGGGTCGGCCTGGCCGGCCTCGGCGGCGCGCTCGTCGGCGAGGCGGCGCAGTTCGGGGAGCGCGCGCCGGTACTGGCCGTCGTCCATGAGCGTGGCCGCGTACTGCTTGCGCAGGGTGCGGACGACCGGTGAGTGCTCACCGTGCTGCTGCGCGGCGGCGGGCAGGATCGCGCCGAGGATGTCCACGGCCTGGGTGATGCGTCCCTCGCCCAGGAGACGCTTGACCTCGTCGACGGCGCTCGCGACGTCCGGCTGCTCGGCGACCGGTGTGACGGGGGCGGGCTGGGGAGCGGGCGTGCGCGCGCGTCCGGCCACGGGGCGTGCGGGCGCAGGAAGGGGCGCGTGGGGTCGAGGGGCGCCCCGGTGGGCGTGCCGCGCGCGGGCAGGAGCGGCGCCAGGTCCTCGTACACCTCCTGCGCGGAGGCGGGCCGGTGCTGTGGGTCCTTGGCGAGCAGGCGCAGGACGAGGGCTTCGAGCGCCTCGGGAACCTCGGGCCGGATCCGGCGCACGGGCAGCGGCGGCTCGTACAGGTGCCGGTGCAGCACACCGAGCGCCGTGGAACCCGCGAACGGGACGTCGCCGCTGAGGAGTTCGTGCAGGAGTACACCGAGTGCGTACAGGTCCGTGTACGGGCCGACCGCGCCGCCCATCGCCTGCTCGGGCGCCATGTAGGCGGGCGAGCCGATGGGCGAACCGGTGTGCGTCAGGCGCGTGGTGTCGGTGTCCATGACGGAGGCGACGCCCAGGTCGAGGACGGTGACCGTGCCGTCCTGCTTCACCATCACGTTGCGCGGCTTCAGGTCGCGGTGCACGATCGGCACCGCGTGCACGGCGCTCAGTACGGCGCACAGTTGCGCGGCGACCGCGACCGCCCACTGCCACGGGTACGGCGTGTGCTCGGCGAGATGGTCGGAGAGGTCGGCGCCGTCGACGTACTGCATGACGAGGAACAGCTCCTCGCCCGCACTGCCCGCGTCGTGCACGGTGACGAGCCCGGGGTGGTCGACCTGCGCGGTCACCCGGCACTCGCGCACGAAACGACGGCGCAACTCGTCGGCCTCCTGCCCGGCCACCTTGTCGGGGCGCAGCAGCTTCACCGCCACGCGCCGGTCGAGCCGCTGGTCGTAGGCCGTCCAGACCTGGCCCATGCCGCCCTGTCCGATGAGCGTGGCCAGTTCGTAGCGGCCGGCGACGACGCGTGCTGTCGTCACGGTCACCGTCCGCCCTCGTGGTTGCCGTCGGGCCAGCCCTCGCGCTGACCGCCCTGCTTGCGCAGGTAGTCGCTGAGCTCGTCGAGTTCGGCACGCACCTGGTCGATCCGGGCCGGCGCGGGGCGCTGGGGCGGCGAGGCGGTATCGGCGGGCCGGGGGTGGCGGCGTGGCGGGCGTGGCGGCCTGGGATATCGGGCGGGGTGGGCGCGCTTCGGGTGAGCGGGGGCTGCGGGACGGTCGTCGCCGTGTGGTACGAAGCCTGGGCCGGCGGCTGCGGATAGCCGTACGCCGCGGTGGGCTGCGGGGCGTAGCCGCCGCCGTAGCGGAGCTGGTGGAAGTGGCGTACGTCCGCGGCGAGGTAGTACGCGATCACCGCCACGAGCGTGCCCAGCAGCAGTGCGAGGCCGGTCCAGCCGCCCGCGGTGTGGATCTCTTCGCCGGGTTCGCTGCCGAGCAGCACCACGGCCAGGATGTCGATGGCCAGCACCGCCACGAAGAGGCCCCAGTCCAGCGACCTGCGGGTGACGATCGCCAGGCGCAGCAGCATCGTCCAGGTCAGGAACCCGAGGCTGAGGACGGAGATCGCCACGAACAGCACACGCAGGAGGACCAGCCACGCCGTCGGGGGCGGCTGCTTCACCGGCTGCGTGTAGCCGTGGCCATGCATGGCTGCTCCTGGTGCCTGAGGTGGGCGGACGAGGCCGGCCGGCGTCGGGCAACGCCAGTCGTGCGATTGTCGCATCGAGCGTATAGGTCGACACCGACAAGCGGTCCCGGGTTGTATCGAACCGTTGTCGCACTGATCACTGCCGTCGTTCACGCCGCGTGCGATCTCACGCCCTGTACCGGCCCGTGCCGCTCACAGTCGGTGCCGCATCCACACGTTGGGCTCGACGTACACCGCGAACCCGTGCTCCGGCTCGCAGCGCACGGGCACCAGGGCACCGGGCACCTCGATGTCGCCTGCAGCGTCGAAGGGCAGCCCGGTCCAGCGGCGCCAGTCGTGCAGCGAGGCGGCCACCGCCATCGACGCCGGCGCCACGGAGTGGACGGTGGCGCCCGCCCGGGCGTGGACGCGCAGCCAGGGGTCGTGCGGGAGCCCGTCGGGGCGCACTCGGCGGGCGTACTCCTCCATGGGCGTACGGGGTTCCAGGTGCTTGGCGCTGGGGCGCACGGGGGCGACGACCTCGTTGAAGCCGAGGGCGCGGGCGTTGTCGCGCATCGCCGTGAGCATGCGGCCGGACAGGCCGAGGCCCTGGGCGTGCGGGGCGACGGTGATCGAGATCGCGCTGACCGTGTCGGGGCGGACACCGTGACGCAGGTCGGCGAACGCCCACAGAAGCACCTCGTCCCAGCCACGGGCGGGCAGTTCACCACGGCCCTCGGCGGCGAGCGCGAAGGGAACGCTGTGAGCGTGCGCGACGACCTCACCGTTCTCGTCCTCGGCGAACTGCACGTACTGCGGCAGTTCGGCGGCGATCTGCGGATAGTAGGCGTCCCCCACCGGGTCGTTGATGACGAACTTCGGCCAGGTGTTGGCCATCCCGGCCACCCGGTCGAGCATGTCCGGCCGTTCGGCGAGACTCGATACCTTCAGCTCCATACGGCCACGCCAGGCGGCGGCCCGGCGGCGGGGGAACGGATTTTCGCGCACCCCGGCCTCACTCAGTCCGCTGCGGCCGTCGGTGCACCAGGATCCGCCCGTCGGGGCGACGGCAGACGGTCGTCGCGACGCGGTGCAGCCATCCACTTCGCACCGCCTCGCCCCGCTCGACAACTCCGAGCACCCGGTCCTGATCGTCGACCTGCTCCACCAGTTCGCCCATGACCCACACCGTTCCACACCGCTCTGACAGCGGTGCCCGCAGGCCGCGAAACATGGGGAAGCTCAGGCGCCGCACTGCTGGAGCATCATGTTCTTGTCCGCCGCCGTGACAGGCAGCTCGTACTTGAGCGCCACTTGCGCGAACCGCGCCGAGTACGAGCAGCGGATCGCCTTGCTGGGCGGCAGCCATGACGCTGGTCCCGAGTCGCGTTTGGCGGAGTTCGTGGAGCCCGAGACCGGCAGGAGATTCAGCGCGTCGTTGGCCACCCGCTGCCGCTTCTCCTCGTCCCAGCGAGCCGCACCCATCTGCCAGGCGTACGACAACGGCACGACATGGTCCACCTGCACCTCGGTGGCCTTCGCCTTCTTCCAGGCGATGTCCTTGCCCGTGTACGGGTCGTGCAGCTTCATCGAGACGACCACGCAGTCGGAACCGGCGCGGAACCGGATGCTTTGACCATCGCGTTTCAGCAAGTCGTTACGCGTGTCGCAGCCGTTCCTCGCGAGCGGCACCCCGTCGGCCGTGTCCATCCAGGCATAGCCGAACTCGTCACGGTCGTAGCCCGTCTTCGCCCCCCGCCCCTTCGTGGACAGCTCCTCGATGAGGTTGCGGGCCGCGGCCTTGTCCACGTCCGTCGTCAGGGGCGCGAGCCCTGGTTTCGTACCGTCCGGATTCTTGAGCGGACTGACCGCCTGCCCGGCCTGCGCAGCCCGTCCGGATCCCGCCGAGGAGTCGTCTTCGCCGAGACCCTCGCATCCCGAGACGAGGAGCACGGCAGTGGCCAGCACCGTCGCCGCGCGGAAGAAGCGCGCGTTCCCTGCTCCCCCGGCGCGCAGCGCCACAGCGGCGGCCGCGGCCCCGCCTCTCAGACGCGTCACGGTGCGCCCCTTTCCTTGCCTGCCCTGGCCGCCCGTAGGGGCGGGCTGTGCCCGGTCCCACGGTAGCGGCCGAGAGGTCCAGACCACAGCAGCCCCAACCCTGCATTCCTCGCAAGTCGGGCGTATCGTCGGTTCTGAGTCACCTCCGGAAGGAGCTCTGGATGGGCATCTTCGACAGGTTCAGGCACAAGGGGGCCCAGGACAGGGCCAAGCAAATGTCCGACGCCGCGGAGAAGAAGGTCAACGAGAAGACGGGCAACAAGTACGAGGGCCAAGTCGACACTGCCCAGCAGAAGATCGAGGGTCAGCTCGGCATGGACCGCGACCGGCCGCCCGAGCAGCCGTAGACCGGCAGACCCACGGAGGACACCTGGCCGGCCACGGGGCACAACTCCCTGATGGCAGCCCCCTGAACCACCTTGGAACAGAGGCCGTCCGCGGTACTCCACCACCCGCGGACGGCTTCGTGCGCCCTTCGCCCCTCGATCACCGCCGCCGCTAAGACCCCAGAACCGACGCCAGGAACTCCCCGACCCACCCGAGCAGCTCCCGCCCGACCAGCGGCTTCCCGCCCACCTTCGCGGTCTTCGGCCGCGGCACCAGCACCTGGTGGACCGCCGGCTTGATGACCGTCCCCGGGTACAGCCGCTTGAGCCGCAGTTCCTGCGACTCCCGCAACTCCACCGGTGCGAAGCGGATGTTGTTGCCCTGGAGGACGATCTCGCCGACGCCACACGCGCGTGCGAGCATGCGCAGGCCCGCCACCAGGAGGAGGTTCTCCACCGGTTCCGGCAACTTGCCGTAGCGGTCGACGAGTTCCTCCCGTACGGCCTTGATGTCCTCCTCCGTGTTGGCGGAGGCGATGGAGCGGTAGGCCTGCAGCCGGAGGCGCTCACCCGGCGCGTAGTCGTGCGGTACGTGGGCGTCGACGGGCAGTTCGATCTTGACCTCGAGCGGCGGCTCCTCCTCGATCTCGCCGGTCTCCAGCTGACGCCGGTAGTCCGCGACCGCCTCGCCGACCATCCGGACGTACAGATCGAATCCCACGCCCGCGATGTGCCCCGACTGCTCGCCGCCGAGGAGGTTTCCGGCTCCCCGGATCTCCAGGTCCTTCATCGCCACGTACATGCCCGCGCCCATCTCGGTGTGCTGGGCGATGGTGGCGAGCCGCTCGTGCGCGGTCTCCGTCAGCGGCTTCTCCGGCGGGTACAGGAAGTACGCGTACCCGCGCTCACGCCCACGCCCCACGCGCCCGCGCAGCTGGTGCAGCTGCGACAGACCGAAGGTGTCCCCTCGTTCGACGATCAGCGTGTTCGCGTTGGAGATGTCGATGCCGGACTCGACGATCGTCGTCGACACGAGCACGTCGAACTTCTTCTCCCAGAAGTCGACGACGACCTGCTCCAGCGCCGACTCCGACATCTGCCCGTGGGCGGTGGCGATGCGCGCCTCGGGGACGATCTCGCGGAGCCGGGCCGCCGCGCGGTCGATGGACTCCACCCGGTTGTGGATGTAGAAGACCTGGCCCTCGCGCAGCAGTTCACGCCGGATCGCCGCGCCGATCTGCTTCTCCTCGTACGGCCCGACGAAGGTCAGCACCGGATGCCGTTCCTCCGGCGGGGTCGTGATCGTGGACATCTCGCGGATGCCGGTCACCGCCATCTCGAGCGTGCGCGGGATCGGCGTGGCCGACATGGTCAGCACGTCGACGTTGGCCCGCAGCTTCTTCAGCTGCTCCTTGTGCTCGACGCCGAACCGCTGCTCCTCGTCGACGATGACGAGCCCCAGGTCCTTGAACTTCGTCTCGGAGGAGAAGAGGCGGTGCGTGCCGATGACGACGTCCACCGAGCCCTCCCGCAGGCCCTCCAGGACCGCTTTCGCCTCGGTGTCCGTCTGGAACCGGGACAGCGCCTTCACGCTCACCGGGAACTGCGCGTACCGCTCGCTGAACGTCCCGAAGTGCTGCTGCACCAGCAGCGTCGTCGGTACGAGGACCGCGGCCTGCTTGCCGTCCTGTACGGCCTTGAAGGCGGCGCGGACCGCGATCTCCGTCTTGCCGTAGCCGACGTCGCCGCAGATCAGACGGTCCATCGGGACCGACTTCTCCATGTCCTCCTTGACCTCGGCGATGGTCGTCAGCTGGTCGGGCGTCTCCGCGTAGGGGAAGGCGTCCTCCAGCTCGCGCTGCCACGGGGTGTCCGGCGCGAAGGTGTGCCCGGGGGCCGCCATGCGCGCGCTGTACAGCTTGATGAGGTCCGCCGCGATCTCCTTGACGGCCTTCTTCGCGCGTGCCTTGGTCTTCGTCCAGTCCGCGCCGCCCAGGCGGTGCAGCGTGGGCGCCTCGCCGCCGACGTACTTGGTGATCTGTTCCAGCTGGTCGGTGGGGATGTAGAGGCGGTCGCCGGGCTGGCCGCGCTTGGCGGGGGCGTACTCCACGACGAGGTACTCGCGTGTGGCGCCCTGCACGGTGCGCTGCACCATCTCGATGTAGCGGCCCACGCCGTGCTGCTCGTGGACGATGTGGTCGCCCGCCTCCAGGGTGAGCGGGTCGATGGTCTTGCGGCGGCGGGCGGGCATGCGGGCGCCGTCGCGGCCGGCCGCCTTCTGGCCGGACAGGTCGGTCTCGGTGAGCACCGCGAGCCTGAGCGCCGGGTCGACGAAGCCGTGGTCGATCGAGCCGCACGCCACGTGCACCACGGAGGGGGAGATCTCCCCCAGGTCGGTGTCCAGGCGGGCGGCGATGCCCTCGCCGCCGAGCACCTCGACCGTGCGGGCGGCCGGGCCGTGGCCCTCGGTGACGAAGACCGTGCGCCAGCCGTCGGCGAGCCAGCCCTTGGTGTCGGCGAGCGCCTTGGCGGTGTCGCCGCGGTAGGTCTCCGGGGCGTGCATGCCGAGCTTGAGCGTGTCCGCGTCGAGTTCTTCGTCGGCGGCGAACGGCGACACCGACCACCACATCATGTCCAGCTCGCGGGCCCGGTCGCGGACGTCGGCGATGGACCACAGCGAGGCCGCGCCGACATCGATCGGCGCCTCCCCGCCCCCCGCGGTGGCCGCCCAGGAGGCCTGCAGGAACTCCTGCGAGGTCGCCACGAGATCCGCGGCACGCGTGCGTACCCGCTCCGGATCGCATACGACGGCCATGGCGCCCTTCGGCAGTACGTCGAGCAGCAGCTCCATGTCGTCGACGAGGACGGGCGCGAGCGACTCCATGCCCTCCACCGCGATGCCCTCGGCGATCTTGCCGAGCAGCTCGCCCAGCTCGGGGTGCGCCTCGGCGAGGGCACGCGCGCGCGTGCGGACGTCTTCCGTCAACAGAAGTTCACGGCAGGGCGAGGCCCACAGGCCGTGCTCGGCGACCTCCAGCGACCGCTGGTCGGCCACCTTGAAGTAGCGGATCTCCTCGACGTCGTCGCCCCAGAACTCGATGCGCAGGGGGTGCTCTTCGGTGGGCGGGAAGACGTCCAGGATGCCGCCTCGCACGGCGAACTCGCCGCGCTTCTCGACCAGCTCCACGCGCGCGTACGCGGCGGCGGCGAGGGCGTCGACGATCTCGTTCAGGTCGGCGGTCTGCCCGGTCCTCAGCGCCACCGGCTCCAGGTCGCCCAGGCCCTTGACCTGGGGCTGGAGCACGGATCGCACGGGGGCCACGACGACGGAGACCGGGCCGGTCTCGGGGTCGTCGGGGCTGGGGTGGGCGAGTCGGCGCAGCACGGCGAGGCGCCGGCCCACGGTGTCGCTGCGCGGGCTCAGCCGTTCGTGCGGCAGCGTCTCCCAGGACGGGTACTCGACGACTCCCTCCGGCGGCAGCAGCGAGCGCAGCGCCGCCGCCAGGTCCTCCGCCTCGCGCCCGGTGGCCGTCACCGCCAGCACCGGGCGGCCGCTCTCGCGGGCGAGGGCCGCGAGAGCGAAGGGGCGGGCCGCCTGGGGGCCGACCAGATCGACGTGCATCTGGTTGCCGTCCGAGGCCGCCTTGATCGCTTCCGCGAGTGCGGCGTCCTTGACGACGGCGTCGAGCAGACCGTGCAGGCTCATGGAGAGGCTTTCCGTCCTGGATGACAGGGGTGACTGGGGTGGGCAACGCGAACCGCCCGACACGCGTGGCGGGCCGGGGGTCTCCAGAGTACGTCGCCGCCGGGGCTGTCACCCGGGGGAGTGAACACGCTGGGCCGGGAGGAGAGGGGTGGGCTAACATGGACCCATATCTAGTCCCACATTAGTCCATCTCTTGATCGAGAGGCCGGCAGCCATGAACGCAGTCGAAGCCCAGCGGCAGTACAACGTCCACGAGGCCAAGACCAACTTCTCCCGGATACTGCAACTGGTCGAGACCGGGGAAGAGGTCGTCATCAGCAGGGCAGGGCAGCCGGTAGCCAAGGTCGTGCCACTGCGAGCCGCACTCCGGCGCACAGCGCGAGGCTCCCTTCGGGAGCCCGTGGTCTTCCACGACGACTTCGACGACATGTCGACCGACGAAGGGTTCGCCGAGGCGTTCGGGCTGCGGCAGGGGGAGCACGCGTGAAAGTACTGGCCGACACTCACGTCGTGATCTGGTGGCTGCTCGATTCCTCGGAGCTGCCCGACGACATCAAGGATCTGCTCGACACGGAAGTGGAGGCTTACGTCAGCGCGGTGACCCCGTGGGAGGTTGCCGTAAAGCAAACGCTCGGGAAGCTGGACGCCCCCGCCGACCTGCCGGAGCGTGTCCGGGACTGTCAGCTGAAGCAACTCCCGATCACGGCGCAACACGGCATCCACGCGGCACGGCTGCCGCTCCACCACCGCGACCCCTTCGACCGCATACTCGTCGCCCAGGCCCAGCTGGAAGGCCTGACCCTCATCACCCGCGACACCTGGATCCAGAAGTACGACGTCCCACTCCTGCGGGCATGAAGCGGGCCCGGCGCCGGCGAGTCCCCAAGACTCCCCGGCGCCGGGCCTTCCCCCGCAACCCCCGTATGCGGTGGCTACTCGGTCGCGATCGCGTTCAGGACGTTCATCCGCCCCGCCCGGAAGGCGGGAACCAGCGCGGCGAACAGGCCGACGAAGGCCGAGCCGATGAACACCCCGCCGATGGTCGGCCACGGGATCTCCAGGACGTTCAGCCCCTCCAGGGCGAGCAGCTGCTGCGCCGTGGCGCCCCAGCCCATGCCCAGCCCCAGGCCCAGCAGGGCACCGAAGAGGGCGATCACGACCGACTCCAGACGGATCATGCGGCGCAGCTGCCGGCGCGACAGGCCGATCGCCCGCATCAGGCCGATCTCCCGGGTCCGCTCCACCACCGACAGGGCCAGGGTGTTCACGACGCCCAGGACGGCCACGATGATCGCGAGGGCCAGCAGGCCGTAGATCATGTTCAGGAGCTGGCCGATCTGGTCCTTCAGGGCCTCCTTGTAGTCGGTCTGGTCGCGCACGGTGTACTGCGGATAGTCGTCCAGAGCCGCCTTCAGTGCCGTGTACGCCGCCGCCTCCTGGCCGTCCTTCGCCGAGGCGAACAGCACCGTGTCGAGCGGGATCCTGTCGGCGGGGACGTACATGGCCAGCGTGTCGATCGACGTGTACATCGCGCCCTGGTCGATGACCGCGTCGCTGCTGGTGATCGCGCGGACGGTCAGCCGGCCGGTGGAGCCGTCCTTGAAGTCGACGGCGATCTCGGAGCCGAGGCGGATGCCGTGGTCCTTGGCGTACTCCTCGTGGACGGACATGGAGTCGGGCCGGTAGGCGTCGTCGAGGTTGCCGGCGACGGTCTCGACCCGCAGGTCCTGCGCGTACGTCGGGTCGGCGGCCGTGATGGCGGTGTCCTTGGACGTCTTGCCATCGGGGGTCTTGAAGTCGGCCTTGGTCCACTTGTACTCGGTGACGCGGTCCACGCCGTCGGCGTCCTTCACGGCCGTGACCGCCTGCGGCGTGATCAGCTGCCCGCTGTCGGACTGGATGATGAAGTCCGTCCCCACGCTCTTGTCGAGTTCCTCCGTCGCCGAGGCGACCATCGACGAGCCGACCACCGACAGACAGGCCACCAGGGCCAGCCCGATCATCAGCGCCGCGCCCGTGGCACCGGTACGGCGCGGATTGCGCAGCGCGTTGCGCTCGGCCATCCGGCCGACGGGCCCGAACATCCGCAGCACGATCGCGCCGAGCACCCGGACGACTCCGCCCGCGAGCAGCGGACCGATGACGACGAAGCCGATCAGCGACAGCACCACGCCCGCGCCCAGCCACAGCGCGCCCTCGCTCGCCTTGTCGGCGGCGGCCGCCAGATACAGCCCGAACCCACCGGCACCGGTCAGCAGCAGGCCCAGCACGGCCCGTACGACACCCGCCTTCGCGTCGGCCGGGGCGCCCGCGTCGCGCAGGGCGGCCATGGGCGAGACCTTGCCGGCGCGGCGGGCCGGGAGGTAGGCGGCGAGGACGGTGACGACGACGCCGAGCACCAGTCCGACCACCGGGGTCGTCCAGGCGACCGTCAGGTCGTCCGTGGAGAGGTTCATGCCCATGGCACCCATGAGCTTCATCAGCCCGATGGCGAGCCCGACGCCCGCGCCCACACCGAGCACGGAGCCGACGAAACCGAGCATCAGTGCCTCGACCAGCACGGACCGGTTGACCTGCTTGCGGCTGGATCCGATGGCCCGCATCAGGCCGATCTCGCGGGTCCGCTGGGCGACCAGCATCGAGAACGTGTTGATGATCAGGAAGACGCCGACGAGGAAGGCGATCCCGGCGAAGCCGAGCATCGCGTACTTGATGACGCCCATGAACTCCTGGACGTCCTCGGCGTTCGCGTCGGCGACCTCCTTGGCCGTCTGCACCTTGAAGCCGCCGTCGAGCGCGGTGGCGACGTTCTTCTTCACCTGGGCGTCGGTGAAGCCGGACGCGGCGGTGACGTTGACGTTCGTGTAGACGCCGGTCTCACCGACGAGGGTCTGCTGGGCGGTCTTCGTGTCCAGGTAGAAGATCGCGGCACCGGGGTTGGTGACGGTGAAGTCGGCGATGCCGGAGATCTTCGCCCGGTGCGTGCCGACGGCGGTGATGACGCCGATCCCGTCGCCGAGCTCCAGGCCGTGCTTGTCCGCGGTGTCCGCGTCGATCATCACCTGGTCGGAACCCTCGGGCGCGGACCCCGAGGTGATCTTCATCGTGCGGGCCTCGTTGGAGTTCCAGCTGCCGACGATGGTCGGCCCGCCGCCGGACGGCGAGAGGCTGTCCTTGTCGGCGTCGACGACCGTCACCGACGTCGAGAAGACGGTGCCCTGAGCCGACTTCACGCCCTCCGTCCTGCGGACCTCGTCGACGACGGAGGCCGGCATGACCGGCGGCTTGCCGTTGTCGGCGGTGGTCTCACCGGTGTCCGAGGCGCCCTTCGGGCTCACCGTGACATCCGACGCGGTGGCCGCGAACAGCTTGTCGAACGTCGTGTTCATCGTGTCGGTGAACACGAGCGTGCCGCACACGAACGCCACCGACAACAGCACGGCGACGGCCGACAGGGCCATGCGCCCCTTGTGCGCGAAGAAGTTGCGCATCGACGTCTTCAGCACGGTCATGACGTGCGCCCCCGGGCGTCGAAGTCCTTCATGCGGTCCAGGACCTGATCGGCCGTCGGGTTGTACATCTCGTCGACGATCCGGCCGTCGGCGAGATACAGCACACGGTCGGCGTACGAGGCGGCCACCGGGTCGTGCGTGACCATCACGATGGTCTGCCCCAACTCGTCCACGGACCGGCGCAGGAAGCCCAGCACCTCGGCGCCCGCGCGCGAGTCGAGGTTTCCGGTCGGCTCGTCACCGAAGATGATCTCGGGCCGCGCGGCCAGTGCCCGGGCCACGGCGACGCGCTGCTGCTGTCCGCCGGAGAGCTGCGTCGGCCGGTGCTTGAGCCGGTCGGCGAGCCCCACGGTCTCCACCACCCGCTGCAGCCACTCCTTGTCGGGCTTACGGCCGGCGATGTCCATGGGCAGGGTGATGTTCTCGATCGCGTTCAGCGTCGGCAGCAGGTTGAACGCCTGGAAGATGAACCCGATCCGGTCCCGGCGCAGTTGCGTGAGCCTCTTGTCCTTCAGACCGGTGATCTCGGTCTCGTCGAGGTAGATCTGCCCGCTGGTGACGGTGTCGAGCCCGGCCAGGCAGTGCATCAGCGTGGACTTGCCGGACCCCGAGGGGCCCATGATGGCGGTGAACTGGCCGCGGGCGATGTCCACGTCGACATGGTCGAGGGCAACGACGCGGGTCTCCCCGGCCCCGTAGGCCTTGACGACCTGCCGCGCCCGCGCGGCAACGGCCGTACGCCCTCCAGTGCCCCCGTGCCTGGGAATGGTTACAGCCGATGTCACGGTATGTCTCCTATGCCGGTCAGCAGTTGACTCGTGCCGAGTCGCGTGAAGTCGAGCGAAGTGCTACGCCGATGAGTCTCGCGGCAAGCAGGGGTGACGTTCGATGGTGTTCAACCCCGTCTTGCACTGAGGAAAACCCCACCCCCGAAGGTGCGGCGCACCGCCCCCCGCGACGTAAAGCCAGGTTAAGGACGCCCCCCGTACCGCCTCGTCCTCCGCCGGGACGAACCCTCCCCAAGCCCTGGTACGGAGGTACCCCTAGGGGCAGTCCGCCCTCAGGCGGAGTTCTTCTCAGGGTCGACTCCACCCATCGGCCCACTCAGCCTCCACCCTCCCGCTGCGTGAAGGTCAAGTGGGAAGCTGTCCGACGGCAGATAGCTGCAAGGGGAAGGAATCTGCGTGGGCAGCACCAGACCCGCGATACGCGGCACGGCACAGCGCACCGGGACCGACAAGCGCGGAGCCGTCGTCGCCGCGCTGATGCTGTCGATGGCACTGGCGGCACTCGACTCCACCGTCGTCTCCACGGCCGTACCGCAGATCGTCGGCGACCTGGGCGGCTTCTCCGTCTTCTCCTGGCTCTTCTCCGGCTATCTGCTGGCCGTCACCGTCACCCTGCCCGTCTACGGCAAGCTCTCCGACACCTTCGGCCGCAAACCGGTCCTCGTGGTGGGCGCGAGCGTCTTCCTGCTCGGCTCGCTCCTGTGCGCCCTCGCCTGGAACATGTGGGCACTCATCGCCTTCCGTATCGTCCAGGGCCTCGGCGGCGGCGCCCTCCAGGGCACGGTCCAGACGCTCGCCGCCGACCTGTACCCCCTGAAGGAACGTCCGAAGATCCAGGCCAAGCTCTCCACGGTGTGGGCGGTGTCCGCGGTCGCCGGCCCCGCCGTGGGCGGTGTTCTCGCCGCGTACGCCGACTGGCGCTGGATCTTCCTCGTCAACCTGCCGATCGGCGGACTCGCCCTCTGGCTGATCGTCCGCCACCTCCACGAGCCCCAGCGGAAAACGGACGCACGCGCGCGTGTCGACTGGGCGGGCGCCCTTGTGGTGTTCGCGTGCGGCGGAGTCCTGCTCACGGCGCTGGTGCAGGGCGGAGTCGCCTGGGCATGGCTGTCGCCGCCGTCGATCGCCCTGCTCGGTACGGGACTTGCCCTCGTCGTCCTCGTCTTCTTCGTCGAACGCCGGGCTGCCGAACCGGTCATCCCGGGCTGGGTCTGGCGCCGCCGTACGATCGCCGCGGTCAATCTCGCCCTCGGGGCGCTGGGCCTGCTCATGGTGGCGCCCGCCGTGTTCCTGCCGACGTACGCGCAGTCCGTCCTCGGCCTCGGCCCCGTGGCCGCCGGATTCGTCCTGTCCGTCTGGACGTTGAGCTGGCCCGTCTCCGCCGCGCTCAGCCAGCACGTGTACCGCAGGATCGGCTTCCGCAACACGGCGATGCTCGGCATCGGCACGGCGACCCTGATCCTGCTGGCCTTCCCCCTGCTGCCGTACCCCGGCGAGGCCTGGCAGCCGGCCCTCCTGATGCTCCTTCTCGGGGCCGCACTCGGCCTCTTCCAGCTCCCCCTCATCGTCGGCGTCCAGTCGACCGTCGGCTGGGACGAACGCGGCACGGCCACCGCGTCCGTCCTCTTCTGTCGCCAGACCGGCCAGACCCTCGGCGCATCCGTCTTCGGCGCCGTCGCCAACGGCGTCCTCGCCGGCCGCCTCGGCGACGCCGGCGACCTCGACGCCGTCGCCCACGGCCTCGGCACGGGCGCCGCGTCCGAAACGACCCGACGGGCCGTCGCGGACGCGGTCC
Source organism: Streptomyces sp. F001 (assembly GCF_004187715.1). Classification (GTDB taxonomy): domain Bacteria; phylum Actinomycetota; class Actinomycetes; order Streptomycetales; family Streptomycetaceae; genus Streptomyces; species Streptomyces flavusporus. The sequence continues at coordinate 369,992 of NZ_QZWF01000005.1, forward strand.
ACGCGGTCTACCTGGGTGCGGCGTGCGCGGCGGCACTCGCCTTCCTGGTCCTGCTGGTGCTGGCGCCGCGCCGCTTCCCGGTCCTCAAGGACCACTGAAGACACCGGGCTCGCTCGTTCAGGACCTCGCCCCGGCCGGCAAACGTCGGAGTTAACGCGGGTAACAGCGTGGGGAACCGTGCAGTTCATCGAAGTAAGCGCATACCGACCACTCAGTTTGGCCAAAGCGTCGCGCGTCCCCGCCCCTCCGAGTAGCGTGCGTGGCCCGCTCACCCCCCACTCCCTGCGGTCCGCCGCCACGGGCCCGAGCCACGCAAGGAGCAACGGGATGTCGTCCGACCCGTACTCGTCGTACCCGCCGCACCTCGCACCTGCCCCAGTCCCCGTACCCGACGAACCCCCCGCACCCGCCGGTACTCGTCCCGAGTACCCGGTGGCAACCCGCCGCCCCGCCCGAACCCGAACCCGAGCCCCGGCGAAGGCCGGTCCACGCCCCGCTGGGGCACCACAGCGACCTGCGCATTCTGCGCAGCGCCTACCGCTGGCAGCGGCGCGTGGCGACGCTCACCGCGCTCGGCTACTTCGTGCTGTTCCTGGTCCTTTCGGCGTACGCGCCGGGGTTCATGACGGGCGAGGGGATCGGCGGTCTGCCGGTCGGGCTGCTGCTCGGGCTGGCCCAACTGCCGGTCACCTGCCTGGCGATATGGCTGTACGAGCACACCGCGCGGCGCCGCGTCGACCCGCTCGCGGAGCGCATCCGCCACCAGGCCCGGCTGGACGCGAAGCGAGGGACGGCACGATGACCGGATTCAGCGAGTCGGCGGAGACGATGTCCCTCGTCGCCTTCTCCGCCGTGGTCACGATCACGCTGCTGCTGTGCGTGATGACCGGCCCGGACCGGGACGACCTCGACGAGTTCTACACCGGCTACAGCTCTCTGTCCCCCATGCGCAACGGCCTGGCGATCGCGGGAGACTACATCTCCGCCGCGACCGTGCTGGGCACCGGCGGGGTGATCGCGCTGTACGGCTACGACGGGATCGTCCTCGCGCTGAGTACGGCGCTGTCGTTGATGCTGCTGATGTTCCTGCTGGCGGAACCTCTGCGGAACGCGGGGCGTTTCACGATGGGCGATGCCTTCGCGCGCCGTATGCCGGGGCGGTGTGTGCGGGTGACCGCCTGTGCGGTGACGCTGGCCGCACTGATGCCGATGATGCTGGTGCAGCTCGCGGGTACAGGGCAGTTGATGGCGTTTCTGCTGGGCTTCTCCGGCGAGGAGTTGAAGACGGGCTGCATCATCGGGCTGGGCGTCCTGATGATCAGCTACGCGGCGATCGGCGGGATGAAGGGCACCGCTCTCATCCAGACACTGAAGATGGTGATGCTGCTCGGGTCCGGCGCGGTGGTGGCCGTACTCGTCCTGAACAAGTTCGACTGGAATCCGGCCGCGTTGTTCGACCGGGCAGCGCAGCAGAGCGGCGTGGGGTCCGACTTCCTCAGCTCCGGGCTGCAGTTCGCGGGCGGCCCGGCCCCCCGCCTCGACATGATCACCTCCCAGCTGGCGGTCGTCCTCGGTGCGGCCTGCCTGCCGCATGTCACGATGCGCATGTACACGGCGTCCAGCGCCCGCCAGGTGCGCCGGTCCATGTCCTGGGCGGTGTCGAGTGTCGTCGTCTTCGTCCTGATCATCACGGTCGTCGGCGTCGGCGCGACCGCGCTGATCGGCCGCGAGACGATCGCCGGGGCGGACCCTCAGGGGAACTCGGCGTATCTGCTGGGCTCCCAGGCCGCGTTCGGCGCGGAGGTGTCCACGGCCGAGACGTTCCTGTTCACAGCGATCACCACGGCGGTGTTCCTGACCGTGCTCGCCTCGGTCGCGGGCATGATCCTCGCCTGCGCCAACTCCCTGGCCCACGACGTCTTCGCCGGCCGTGTACAGGAGATGTCGCCCCGCCGTGAGATGGCCCTCGCCCGCATCTCCGCCCTGGCCGTCGGCGTCCCGGCCATCCTGCTGGCGACCTTGGTCCAGCACCGCAGCCTGCAACCCCTGGTGACGCTGTCCTTCTCCCTGGGCGCCTCCGCCCTCGCCCCCGCCCTCGTCTACAGCCTGTTCTGGCGCCGCTACACCCGCACCGGTCTGCTGAGCACCCTCATCGGCGGCTCCCTGTCCGTCCTGCTGCTGATGCCGGGCACCAACCTCGTCTCCGGGTCCCCCGCCTCCGCCTTCCCCGAGGCCGACTTCAACTACTTCCCGTTCACCACGACCGCCCTGATCTCCGTCCCCCTCGGCTTCGCCTTCGGCTGGCTGGGCACGCTCGCCTCCGGCCGGCAGAAGTCGGACGAGCAGCGCCGGCAGTACGAGGCGGTGGAGGGGTGGATCCTGGCCGGCGCGGTGCGGCGCAGGGGGTGAGACCGGCCGGCCCCCACGTCACTCCGCCTGCGCACGGTTCCCCATCAGCTTGGCGAGACTGCTGCGTACGTAGTCCATGTGCGCCTGCACCTTGTCCCACTGCTCCCCGTGCTCCCGCAGCACCCCCTCCGTCTCCCGCTCGATACGGTCCTCCTCGGCCCGGGCCTGAGCGAGAACCTCCTCGGCCCGGGCCTGGGCCTGCTCCTGCCACTGCCGGTCGGACTCCGCGGCGGCGGCCAGGTCCTGTTCCGCCTCGGACAGCGCGGCCTCGGCGCGGGCCATCCGTTCGGCGAAGTGCGCATCCAGCGCTGCCGTGCTGTCCTCGGCCTCCTGCTCGGCGGACGCCCACCGCTGGGCGTGCTCCTTCTCCTGCTCGGCCAGCATCGCCGCCGTGCGCTGCCGCACCTCACGCAACGCGGCGACGGCTTCCTTACGGCTCTCCTTCACCTCACGCCGGGCAGTGCCCCGGAGCTCGTCGGCCTCGGCCTGCGCCGCGAGCAAGCGCTGACGGGCGTGTTCCTCGGCGTCCGCGCGCAGCGCATCGGCCTCTTCCTGCGCGGTCCGGCGCACCTCCAGGGCGTGCGACTCGGCATCCGCAACCCACTCGTCCACCGCACTCCGCGCCTCCTCGCGCAGGACCGCCGCCTCCTCCTGCGCGAGCTGGAAAAGAAGCCGAGCGCGCTCCCCGAGCGCCTCGTACGTCTGCGGAGGGAGCTGCTCGACCGTCTCCCGCAGCCGCTCCACCTCCGCCTCCATCTCCCGGGCGAGCACGGTGAGGCGGGCCGCGCGTTCCCAGGCACCGTCACGATCCACGGAGAGCGCGAAGGCGTACGCGTCGACCTGCTCGGGGCGATAACCGCGCCCCCGGACGATCACGAAGCCATGCGACGACACCGATGCACTACTCATTCCAGAACCCCTCGAACCCCTTGAAAGACGTCCATGTCGCGCACATCTTGATGGATCAGACGGAAGCGTTCATAACGCGACACTCCGCGCACAAGGTACGTAAACAAAGGGCCGGGCCCGGTCACACGACCGGGCCCGGCCCTTTCACACGTCCTGTCGTCACCCCAGGGTCACAGCAAGCCGTCCCACATCTGCTCCAGCAGCACCGACCACCAGCTCTCCGGCGAACCCAGCGCCGCCGGATCGAGTGAGGCCAACTGGGCCTGGAAATCGACGGTCCAACGGCCCGCCTGCTCCTGGTTCAGCCCGAACCGCAGCCGCCACATCCGCCCGAGCAGCGCCAGACAGCGCACGAACTCCGGCAGCCCGGTGTTCACGAACTGCGGCGGCACCGGCGCACCACCCGGCCCGGCCTCCACCGGCACCGCCACGATGTTCGCCGTGCCGTACTGCACACAGATCGCCTTGCCGAAATCGCTGCCCATCACCAGGTACGAGCCCGCGTCCGACGCCGGCTGCACCCCGCGCTCGGCAGCCAGCTCCGCCAGCGTCGGCACCGGCCGCCCCGGCTGGGCCTGCGCCCAGAAGAACGGGCCCATGTCCAGCGGCAGCCCCGCCATCACCAGCGTCTGCGCCACCACCGGCGGCACCCCCTGCCGGGACACCGCCGCCTGCTCGAACCGGAACACCCCCGGCCCGAACGCCCCCGCCAGCTCCTGCGCCACACCCTCCGGCGGAACCGGCGGCGCCGGCTGCACCGGCAAAAGCGGCGCCCGTACCGGGGCCGGCCGCGCGGGACCGTCCGCGACCTGGTGCAACTCGCCCTGGTGGACGAGGAGTTGCTGCATGCCCTGCTGCCGGCTCGCGTGATCCGTGCCGTACGGAGCGATGCTCGTGATCCGCGCCTGCGGCCACTGCTCCCGGATCATCCGCGCACAGTACGCGCCCGGCAGCTCACACGACTCCAACTCGGTGTGCAGCTCGAGCACCTGGCCCGGCGGCACGTTCATCGCCCGCAGCTCGTGGAAGATCTGCCACTCCGGGTGCGGCGTACCCGGCGCGGAACGCCGGATCAGCTGCTGCTCAGAGCCGTCCTGCGCGCGGTAGCGCAGCACGGCCTGATAACCGGGGCCCACGGTCGGCTGACCGCCCGGCTGCGGGTAGCCGTACGCCGGCGGCTGCTGGCCGGGCATGGGCTGGCCAGGTACGGGGTGGCCAGGCGCACCGGGCATGGGCTGGCCGGGGGGCGGCGCGACCGCACCCGGTGCCGGGGGCATCGGCTGCGGGGCGCCGGGGGGCATGCCGGGGGCGCCTGGAACGCCGGGTGCGCCGGGAGTTGGCGGCGGAGGTGCACCGGGGCCGCCGACCGGGGGCGCGGCCAGCACGGTCTCCGCGTGGTGCACGGCACCTCGCGCGCCGCCTGCGGAGCCCTGCGCGCCGGGGGGCTGCGGTGTGCCCGGGGTGCCGGGAGGCTGCGGTGCACCGGGGGTTCCGGGTGGCTGCGGGGTCCCCGGCGCACCAGGGGCACCCGGAGGCTGCGGTGCGCCTCCACCCGGGCCCATCCGGGCCGGATCGGCCAGCACCGTGGCGGCGTGGTGGACACCACCGGGAGGCGTGCCGCCCGGCGCACCCGGAGCCCCGGGCGGATGGGGAGCCCCAGGCGGAGTCGGGGCACCCGGAGGAGTCGGGGCACCCGGCGGCTGCGGCACGCCCGGCACGCCAGGCACCTCAGGACCGTCGGGGCCGATCGCCGACACGAGCTGCGTCGGCACATACCCACCTGCCGACGCACCGGGCCCACCCGGCGCACCCGACGGCGGAGGCGTGCTCCCAGACCGCGCACCCGGAACCCCGGGCGCCCCCGGCGGAGGCGGAGGAGTCACGCCGCCGCCCCGCGCACGGCGTGGCGGAGGCGCCGCCTTGCTCGTCGCGGCATCGGCGATGTCCCCGGCGCTCGGCGCGAGCGGCTGCCCGGCCGGTCCACCCGGAGCGACCGGCGGCTGTGGCGCGCCCGGCGCCTGCGGATACCCGTACGCCTGTGCACCACCCGGCGCCGGCGTACCCGCTCCCGGCGTCGGAGGCGGCGTCCCCGGAACAGCCCCCGCACCCGAACCCTGCGGATACCCGTAAGTCGACGGCCCCGGCGGCGGCGTCCCCGGAACCCCTGCCGCACCCGACCCCTGCGGATACCCGTAAGTCGGCGCACCCGGCCCCGGCGGCGGCGTGCTGCCCTGCGGGACGCCGCCCGGCGCACCCGCCCCCTGCGAACCCTGCGCGCCCGGCGCCTGCGCATCGTCGAGGGCCGGTGCGACCGCCGTCGGCGGCAGCTGGCTGCCGCCCGACATCAGCGCCGTCTTCGCGTCCGGCGCCGTCGCGGGCGGCGTCTCGTCAACGTCCGCGTCACTCAACGGCGGCGCGAAAACCGTCTCCGGCAACGGCACGGAACGGTCCTCACCTGCATCCGCGTTGGTGTCCGTCCCGGCCCACGGAGTCGCCCCCGCCGGCGCACCCGGCACCCTGGCACCCTCGGCACGCGCCCCTGCGCCCGCCTCACTGTCACCACCGGAGCCGGCCGCCGGCCACGCCGTACCACTACCAGCCGCACCGGCCCCACCGGCACCGGAACCAGCACTGGTACCCGCACCCGTCCGCCGCTCCGGAATCCCCAACTTGTCCGCCGCCTCCTGCAACCACTCCGGCGGACTCAGCAAGAACGACGTCTGATTCAGATCCACCCGAGCCGCAGCAGCCGGCGCCGCATCCGCGGCCGCGTCCGCACGCCCCCCGTACTCCTCCTCGTACCGGCGGATCACCTCACCCACCGGCAGCGACGGCCACAGCGTCGCCTCACCGCTGTCCCGCGCGATCACCAGCCGCTGCGCACCGCCGTCCGAACGCGGCCCGTCCGCACGGTCCTCGGCCCACACCACGAACCCGAGCCCGAACTCCCGCACCCGCACCTCACGATGCTGGTACGACGGCACATCCCCGTTGATCCACTCTTCCGCGCGCTCCTGCGCCTGCGCGAACGTCACCATCGCCAGCTCACTCCCCCACGGCAGTCACGGCCGAAGAGACGGGCACCACCTGCGCGAACCCACCGTCCACCATCAGATTCGCCACGGTCTCCAACTCCGGCGGAGAACCCGCCAACCGCGCCAAGAACGCGTCGAAATCCTCACCGCACGGCAACAACAACCGCTCCACCCGCTCCGCCGGCGGCAACGCAGGATCCACATCCCGCGCATCGTCGTACGCGCAGAACCACACCGACCCGATCCGGTCACCCTTCACCTTCACGGCCAGCAACCCGCCCTGCACAAAGCCGACACCCAGATAATCCTTGGTCAGATGGTCGCGCAGACACTTGTTCACATACACCAGGTCATTGACCGCCGCCTCGTCCCGCACCGTGAAGAACGGCTGATCGATCAGCAGCCCCAACTCCGCATCCAACGCCGTCCCCACCGGCGCACACCCACCCGCCGCCTTCAAAAACGACCGGTACGCACCCGGCAGCCGATACCCCAGGTCCTCCTCGACCCCCAGCACCTGCGACTCACTCACCGCCACGCCCGACTTCGGCAACCCGAAATGCGCAGGCCGCGTCTCCTGCAACGGCCGCGTCCCCCGCTTGTTCTGGTCCACCGCCGCCGTCGCGACACCGCCGTGATGCCGCAGCAACGCCTTCACCTCGACCGGCACCAGGTCCAGCCGCCGCGACCCCACCACGTGATGCCACGTCCAGCCGTGCGGCGTCGCCACCGACGGCACCGTGTCCCACAACTCATGCCCCGAAGCCGCAAGCGCCGCGTTCGCCGACACGTAGTCCGTCAACCGCAACTCGTCCACACCGAAACCCTCCGGCGGCTCCGCAATCTCCACCGCCGCACGCGCATAGGGCGAGAAGTCCGGGTAACCGTGCTCATCGATCCGCACCCCTCTCGGATGACGGGCCGCCCGAACCGGATCCGGGAAATGCACGACCTGCCCGGCATAGGCCGCGTTCGGCGGCGCGGCTTGCTGCCCGAGCCGACCTGTCGTCATGGCGGTAGCCCCCTGCGGCACTCTGGTACGACCCGTAGCAACCCCTAAGGCCCACTACGCCCCGTATCGACTGTCTCTCCAACGCGTTGACCGCGCGCATCGCGGTGCCGACAGCCTATGCGGTACGACGAAACCGGTCACCGGCGCCGGTCACAGCACCGGAAACCCACCCTCCGCCCACCGTGACCAGCCGTCACCCTCCCGTGACAGCCAGCCCGGACACGGGCGTGTCGCAGCGCCCCAGCTTCCGCACCAGCCACGGCATTTGGCACTCTGTGTCCGCCGGGGGGATGCACGGGAGGGGAAATACGATCATGAACACGACGCAAACGGGACCACACACCAGCACATCCGGCGACCCCCGCACCGGCTGGAGCGCCACCGAAACCCACCAGGCACCCACCCTCCGCCACCGCCGCGACGGCATACTCCCCACCGTCGCCGCCGCCCTCTCCGTCCGCGGCACCACCCTCACCACGCCGCCCGCGGCGACCAGCCCCCCACCCTGCACCCACTCGTACAGGACTTCCTCGACACCCTCACCAGCGCCCAACGCGACCGCTTCACCGGCCGCTGCGCCGAAACGATCCTCATCTCCCGGCACATCGCCAACGCCGACGCCGCCCGCAGTAAACGCGCCGCCCGCAGACCCATGACCAACGGCGAAGCCCGCAAAGCCCTCAAACAGGCCAAACTCACCGCCCGCCGCATCCGCGAAGACGGCGACCCCCTCCACGGCAGCTTCGCCACCCCCTGCCGCGCCTGCACCGCCCTCAGCGCCCACTTCGGCGTCCGCATCATCGACCCCACCGCGACCGACGCCTGACCCCCACCCCGAACAAACGCAAGATAGAGGGCAGATGCACGCCGACCGCACCTCCACCACACGCTTCGCCGTACCCGTCGACGCCGCCCTGCGCGCCGCCGGCTGGCAACCCGGACGCTGGGGCATCAAACAAGCCGAAATCTGGGCCGACACCCTCCGCGAACACACCTCACCCGCAGGCCACCGCCACGCCGTCTTCCCCGCCGCCGTCGAAGCCTGGGCCGAATTCGGCAGCCTCCACATCACCCCCCCGGACCCGGCCGCCAGATCGCCCCCAACCCTCCACCTCGACCCCTGCACGGCCTCCACATGGCCCGCACCCTCGCCGACCTCGGCCGCGCCCTCGACACCGACGTCAGCCCCCTCGGCGCCGAACCCGACACCCAGACCATCCTCGCCATCGACACCGAAGGCCGCATCTACGCCCTCGACCACACCGGCGACTGGTACCTCGGCCCCACCATCGACCAAGCCCTCACCGGCCTCATCTCCGGCACAGAACCCGTACGCCTCACAGCAGGCTGAGACCGACAGCCCAGGACAGGCCGCCCCCGACAGACCCACGACAGGCCTACGACGCCGGAATCACCGCCGACACCCGAAAACCCCCCGCATCCGTCGGCCCCGACACAAACACCCCACCCAGCGCCGAAACCCGCTCCTTCATCCCCACCAGCCCGTTCCCCCCGGACGGCAACCGCGCCGACGACACCTCCGACGGCGGCTCGTTCTCCACCTGCATCGCGATCTCCGACACCCGATGCGCCAACCGCACATGCGTCTTCGCCCCCGCCGCATGCTTGTGCACGTTCGTCAACGCCTCCTGCACAACGCGATACGCGGTCTGCTCGATCTCCGGCGCATACGCCCGCGCATCACCCTCCACCGACAGATGGACGACCATCCCCGCAGCCTCCGACTGCCCGATCAACTCATCCAGCTCCGACAGACACGGCCCGTCCGCGGAACCGCCCCCCTCATCCGCCGCACGCGAAGCCGCCGCAGCCGCCGCCACCTTCACCGCCGCCAACGGCACCGCCGCACGCTCCCGCGCCGGCCCCGCACCATCCCCACTGCGCAGCACCCCCAGCATCTCCCGCAACTCGGTCAACGCCTGCCGCCCCATATCCCCCACCAGCGCCGCGTTCTTCACCGCCTTCTCGGGATCCTTCCGAGCCACCGCCTGAAGCGCCGCCGCATGCACCACCATCAGGCTCACCCGATGCGCGACCACGTCATGCATCTCCCGCGCGATCCGAGTCCGCTCCTCATTACGCGCCCACTCGGCCCGCTCCTCCGCCCGCTCCGCAAGCAACTGAAGCTCCCGCTCCAGACTGTCCGCCCGCTCCCGAAGACTCTCCATCAGCCGACGCCGAGCACCCACATACAGGCCCAACAACAACGGCGGCGCAGTCACACCAACAGACGCGGTAATCGAGATGAAGGGGACGAACCAGTCCCCCATGTCCAACTCGCCATTCGTCATGTCCTGCCGCGCCCGCACGAACGTCACCACCAACGTCCCCACCAGCGACATCCCCGCCAGCGACGCAATGATCCGACGCGGCAACTCCGACGCGGCGAGCGTGTACAGACCGACAACCGTCAGCAGAAAACCCATCTGCGCCGGCGCAATCGCCACCGACACCAGCACGACGACAATCGGCCACATCCGCCGCAACAGCAGCGTCGAGCCGGCCACCGCACCGAACACCACACCCGCAGCCAGCGGAATCCCCGCATCCCGCGCAAACGGAATCCCCTCCGCCGCACACTCCACCGCGGACACCAGCGCGAGACACCCATCGAGCACCGCGCTACGCCATCTGGCCCACCGCCAGGGCCCGGTCAAGGCCCTGATGTCCCCTTTGCCGTCTTCCCCCGTCGTGGTCATGCCTCCAGCCTACGGGCGGCAGCATGCGCTTTTCCGGCGAGTTTCAACGACCGGCTCACACCACACTCCGTAATCGAATAACAGCGAAACCGGCTGGTATCCCTCGAACTGCTGAACCACACCCGTTCGACCCCGGAACGACGCATTCCGGCCGGACGGTATGCACATGGCACATTCACATGGCAAGTACGCGGACTTCGAGGGGCTGCGGGAACGGGCGGTCGCGCTGCGGCGCGAGGGCTACAGCCTTCGGCAGATCCGCGACGCGCTTCAGGTCCACAACAAGGAGATCCTTCAACGCCTCGTTGAGGGCGAGCCGCCGCCGGAGTGGACGAAGCGACCGAACGCCAAGGACGACCTGCGGGAGCGTGCGCGCGAGCTGCGGAGGCAGGGCGGACGTACAACCAGATCCAAGCCGAGCTGGGGTGCTCAAAGAGCTCGGTCTCACTGTGGGTGCGCGATCTGCCGCACCCAGAGCCCAAGTGCACACTGGAGGAGCAGCGAGCGCGCATGAATGCAGGGCTCGCACGATTTCACGCTTCCCGGGACCATGAGCGTGCAGCAACCAAGCAGGCAGCCGCAGCAGCCATCGGGGAGCTGTCGGACCGGGAGCTGTTCATCGCAGGCGTCGCCCTCTACTGGGCAGAGGGCTCCAAGGACAAGCCATACCGGCGCACCGAGGTCCTGCAGTTCATCAACAGCGACCCCAACGTGATCAAGCTCTTCCTGCGCTGGCTTGAGCTACTCGATGTGACGCGAGACCGCCTCACCCTCCGAGTCAGCATTCACGAGACCGCGGACGTGAAGGCCGCCGAGAACTTCTGGGCCGACATCGTGGGCGTCGACGTGTCAGCGTTCAGCAAAGCGACACTCAAGAAGCACAACCCCCGGACGGTCCGCAAGAACACCGCCGACTCCTATCACGGATGCCTCGCGATCTACGTCCGACAGAGTGCCGACCTATACCGTCGCATGGAGGGCGCCTGGTGCGGCATAGTAGGGGCTGCACCTGCAGCCGATCTAGGAAATCGGACATAGCAGGCAAACTATCCCGGGTCGTCTAATGGCAGGACAAAGAGTTTTGGTCTCTTGAATGAGGGTTCGATTCCTTCCCCGGGAGCTACAGAACACAAAACCTCGGTTCGGGCCCTGACTGCCAAGTCAGGGCCCGCTCTCATGTCCCCCGCAAAACACCCCGGTATCCTGCGGATGTCACCCACCCCCTCCACAGCCGAAGGGCATCCCGTGAGCGCCATTCGCCCGGCAGCCGTCGTCGTACTCGCAGCGGGTGAGGGCACCCGTATGAAATCGGCCACACCGAAGGTCCTGCACGAGATCTGCGGCCGCAGTCTCGTGGGGCATGTGCTCGCCGCCGCCGGTGAGTTGGCGCCGGAGAACCTCGTCGTGGTCGTCGGGCACGCCCGGGAGAAGGTCACCGAGCATCTCGCGAAGGTCGCCCCGGACGTACGCACCGCTGTCCAGGCGGAGCAGAACGGCACCGGTCATGCCGTCCGGATGGGTCTGGAGGAGCTGGGCGGTGTCGTCGACGGGACCGTCGTGGTCGTCTGTGGTGACACTCCCCTGCTGACCGGCGAGACGCTCAAGCAACTCGCGACGACCCACGAGCAGGACGGGAACGCCGTCACCGTGCTGACCGCCGAGGTGCCGGACGCGGCCGGCTATGGGCGGATCGTCCGGGAGGACGTCTCCGGTGCCGTGACGGCGATCGTCGAGCACAAGGACGCGACCGAGTCCCAGCGGGCGATCCGTGAGATCAACTCCGGGGTGTTCGCCTTCGACGGGCAGTTGCTCGCGGACGCTCTCGGGAAGGTGCGTACCGACAACAGCCAGGGCGAGGAGTACCTGACCGACGTCCTCGGGATTCTCCGTGAGGCCGGTCATCGCGTCGGTGCCTCCGTGGCGGGCGATCATCGTGAGATCGCCGGCATCAACAACCGTGTGCAGCTCGCCGAGGCGCGCCGGATTCTCAACGACCGGCTCCTCACCCGCGCCATGCTCGGCGGCGTCACCGTCGTCGACCCCGCGACCACCTGGATCGACGTCACCGTCACCTTCGAGCAGGACGCGGTCGTCCACCCGGGCACCCAGTTGCAGGGTTCCACCCATCTGGGCGAGGGCGCGGAGGTGGGGCCGAACAGCCGGCTCAAGGACACGCGTGTCGATGCCGGTGCCCGGGTGGACAACACTGTGGCCGACGGTGCGCAGGTGGGGCCGAATGCGTCCGTGGGGCCGTACGCGTATCTCCGTCCTGGTACCCGTCTCGGCGCGAAGGGCAAGATCGGTACGTACGTCGAGACGAAGAACGCTTCGATCGGTGAGGGCACGAAGGTGCCGCATCTGTCGTATGTGGGTGACGCGACGATCGGTGAGTACACGAACATCGGCGCTGCGAGTGTGTTTGTGAACTACGACGGGGAGAGCAAGCACCACACGACTGTCGGGTCGCACTGCAAGACCGGAGCGGACAACATGATTGTGGCTCCTGTCACGGTCGGGGACGGTGCGTACACCGCTGCCGGGTCCGTGATCACGAAGGATGTACCGCCCGGTTCGTTGGCTGTGGCCCGTGGTCAGCAGCGGAATATCGAGGGTTGGGTGGCTCGTAAGCGGCCGGGGAGTGCGTCGGCGAAGGCGGCCGAGGTGGCGTCCCGGAAGTCGGATGGTGAGGGCTGACCGGAAACAGGTGCGTCTGGGACGGCGTACCGTGATAAGTGCACACCCGCACCCCACCAGCTGAGACGACGCCTTTCGTCCAGTTGAGACGTCGTGTCAACACCCAGCTGAGACACCTCTGAGGAGACAGTGCTGTGACCGGGATCAAGACGACCGGCGAGAAGAAGATGATGTTCTTCTCCGGCCGCGCCCACCCCGAGCTTGCCGAGGAGGTCGCCCACCAGCTGGGTGTCGGGGTTGTCCCGACGAAGGCCTTCGACTTCGCCAACGGTGAGATCTATGTCCGTTACCAGGAGTCGGCGCGTGGTGCGGACTGCTTTGTGATCCAGAGCCACACGGCTCCGATCAATCAGTGGATCATGGAGCAGTTGATCATGATCGATGCTCTGAAGCGTGCGTCGGCCCGCTCCATCACGGTCATCGTGCCCTTCTACGGTTACGCGCGGCAGGACAAGAAGCACCGGGGGCGTGAACCGATCTCGGCGCGTCTGATCGCGGATCTGATGAAGACGGCGGGTGCGGACCGGATCCTGACGGTGGATCTGCACACGGACCAGATTCAGGGCTTTTTCGACGGTCCGGTGGATCACCTGTTCGCGCTGCCGCTGCTTGCGGACTATGTGGGCGCGAAGGTGGACCGGGAGAAGCTGACGGTGGTTTCCCCGGACGCCGGCCGTGTGCGGGTGGCCGACCGCTGGTGCGACCGTCTCGGCGCGCCGTTGGCGATCGTGCACAAGCGGCGTGACAAGGACGTCGCGAACCAGGTGACGGTGCACGAGGTGGTCGGTGAGGTTCGGGGCCGGGTGTGTGTGCTGGTGGACGACATGATCGACACCGGTGGCACGATCTGCGCGGCGGCCGATGCGTTGTTCGCGCATGGTGCGGAGGATGTGATCGTGACGGCGACGCATGGTGTGCTGTCGGGTCCGGCGGCGGACCGGCTGAAGAACTCCCGGGTGAGTGAGTTCGTGTTCACGAACACGCTGCCCACGCCGGGTGAGTTGAGCGGGGACCTGGACAAGATCACGGTGCTGTCGATCGCGCCGACGATTGCGAGTGCGGTGCGTGAGGTGTTCGAGGACGGTTCGGTGACGAGCCTGTTCGACGAGCAGTAGACCTCTCACGTCTGATCACGTCTGATCGATTTCACTACGGCCTTCTTCGGCGAGTACTCTGTTGCAGTTGCTCGGCGAGGGAGGCCGTGGTCCGTTCTGGGACGGGTTGCGGCGGTCCGTTATCGACGCGCTCTTCGTAGCAGGCCGTTCGTGGCCGGGTGACCCCGTCCGTTTCTGACCTCTACGAGGAGTGATCATGTCCGAGGTGAAGCTCACCGCCGAGACGCGCAACGAGTTCGGCAAGGGTGCCGCCCGCCGTATTCGCCGTGACAACAAGGTTCCCGTCGTTCTGTACGGTCACGGTTCGCAGCCGCTGCACCTGACCCTTCCGGGTCACGACCTGCTGCTGGCGCTGCGTACGCCGAACGTTCTGATTTCGCTGGACATCGACGGCAAGAGCAACGAGCTGGCGATTCCGAAGTCGGTGCAGCGTGACCCGCTGAAGGGTTTCCTGGAGCACGTCGACCTGCTGCTGGTGAAGCGTGGCGAGAAGGTCAACGTCGAGATTCCGGTGCAGACCGAGGGTGAGCTGGCTCCGGGCGGCAACCTGCTGGAGCACGTGCTGAACGCGCTGCCGGTCGAGGCCGAGGCCACTCACATCCCCGAGGCCGTCACCGTGTCGGTGGAGGGTCTGGAGGCCGGTGCCTCGATCCTCGCGAAGGACATCACCCTGCCGAACGGTGTGACGCTGGCCGTCGACGAGGACGCGGTTGTCCTGCAGGTGCTGGCCGCGCAGGCCGAGGAGGCTCCGGAGGGCGTGGAGGCCGCCGAGGGTGAGGGCGCGGAGGCGCCTGCCGAGGCCTGATCCTCACTTTTCTCGTTTTGTCAGCCGCTGTTCCCTGTGGGGGCAGCGGCTGGCGCGTATCAAGGAGATATGAACGTGACGACCGATGCGGGTGCGCCCTGGCTGATCGTGGGGCTGGGGAATCCCGGGCCGGAGTACGCCATGAACCGGCACAACGTGGGGTTCATGGTGGCTGATCTGCTGGCGGAGCGGGTCGGGGGCAGGTTCAAGCGGGCGGGGAAGGCGCAGGCGCAGGTGGTGGAGGGCCGGATCGGTCCGCCGGGGCCGGCGAGTCGTCGGGTGGTTCTGGCGAAGCCGATGTCGTACATGAACCTGTCGGGTGGTCCGGTGAACGCGCTGCGTGATTTCTACAAGGTGCCGGTGGCGAATGTCGTGGCGGTGCATGACGAGTTGGACATCGGTTACGGGGTGTTGCGGTTGAAGCTGGGGGGTGGTGACAACGGGCACAACGGTCTGAAGTCGATGACGAAGGTGATGGGGTCGGACTATCACCGGGTGCGGTTCGGGATCGGGCGTCCGCCGGGTCGTCAGCAGGTCGCGGATTTTGTGTTGAAGGATTTTTCGTCGGCGGAGCGCAAGGAGCTGGACTACTTCGTGGATCGGGCGGCGGATGCGGTGGAGTGTCTGGTGATCGAGGGGTTGGAGCGGGCGCAGGGGACGTACAACTCCTGACGTCGGTTCCCGTCCGGCCGAGATTGACTTTGGGCTAGGCAATGGCCAAGGATCGCGGCCATGCCTACTGCCGTCGTCTCCACTCAGGGCGCGTTCACGGTGCTGCGGTTCGGGCGGCTCGCGGCGATGGGGGTCGTCGCCGCGCTGATCCTGATCGCAGGAGTGTGGGCGTCCTGGAGTTCCGCCCAGTACGTGATGCTCACCAAGGGCCGGGAGAGCGGGACCATCGAGGTGACGGGGTGCGGTGCGGACACCTGCACCGGGCCCTACGCGCCGATCTCCGCGGGGTCGCAGGCCCGGGAGCGGGTCGTGATCGAGAACTCGGCCGCCGTGGCGGACGGCGAGACGTACACCGTCGTGATGAAACCCGGTAGCAGCGAGGTCGTCCGGTCCGGTCCCGCCGGGATCCTCTACTCCTGGGTGCCGCTGGGCGGGGCGCTGCTGCTCGCGTCGGTGGTGGTCGCGGGCGGGCTGGGGCGGACGCGGGCGGCGTGGGTGATGGCCGGGTCGGGGTTCGCGCTGATCACGGCGGCTTTTCTCGTGATCTGAGCGATCTGAGCGATCCGGGCGATCTGAGGGATCGGAGTGGCCTGGGCCGGCATCGCCGATCTCCACGTCTGTGAAGGATCTGAGCGTTGCCTGTTCGTGCTTGTTCTGCCGGCGGGTCGGGCTGGAGGCTGAGCCGCCCCCTCCACATCTTCCCCATTGGTTTCTCGAAGATGGACTGCCCCATGCGTACCCTCACTCGCGCCGGCGCCCTGTCCGCCGTCGCCACGGCCGCTCTCCTCACCTCCCCGGCCGTCGCCCACGCGACCGCCCCGGGCGACAACGGCACCGTCAAGATCCACGACACCGCCACCGGCGAGGAACTCCGCAAGAACGAACCGCACGTCTGCACGTTCTACCTGGACGCCTTCGGCTTCGACGCCGGCCAGCAGATCGACTGGCACATCGAGGCCTGGGCCCCGACCGCCGCCACCAAGGGCGAGACGGTCACGGCCGGCGCCCTCACCCTCGACGCCGACGGTCACGGCCGTACGAACGACCTGTCGCTGCCCGACGGGCACTACAAACTGTTCTGGAACTTCGACGGCGAGCACGGCTCGGCCAAGCACAAGGTGTTCTGGACGGACTGCGAGGAGGAGAGCGACGACACGACGCCGTCCGCCACCCCGTCGGAGACGGTCGGCACCGAGGCTCCGGCTGCCTCCCCGAGCACGTCCGCCGAGGAGGGTGCCGCTCCCACCGCGTCCTCCTCGCCGTCCGCCCAGGGTGGCACCGCCGAGGGCGATCTCGCCGAGACCGGCAACGGTGCCCCGGTGGGCCTGCTGTCCGGCGCCGCCGCCGCGCTGCTCGCCGCCGGCGGTTACCTGGTCTTCCGGCGCCGGAAGGCAAGCCAGAGCTGACGGCCGTAGCACAAACCGGCGGTGCCCCCGTGCTCGTACAGCACGGGGGCACCGTCGGGTCCGGGCCGGTCAGCCGGTGTTGCGCAGGCCGGCGGCGACGCCGTTGACCGTCAGCAGCAGGGCCCGCGCCAGCAGCGGGTCGGGCTCGGCGCCCGCGGCCGCTGCGTCACGCTGGCGCTTCAGGAGGGCGACCTGGAGGTAGGAGATGGGGTCCAGGTAGGCGTCGCGGATGGTGAAGGTCTGCTTCAGGACGGGCTGGGCGTCGAGAAGTTCGTCCTCGCCGGTGACGCGGAGGATCTCCCGCACGGTCAGTTCGTGCTCGGCGCGGATGGTGTCGAAGACGTGCTTGAGCTCGTCGGGGACGAGGGTGTCGACGTAGTGCCCGGCGATCCGCAGGTCCGTCTTGGCCAGCGTCATCTCGACGTTGGAGACGAAGTTGCGGAAGAAGTGCCACTGCTCGTGCATCTCGTCGAGCACGGTGTCCAGGCCCGCCTCGCGCAGCGCCTTCAGGCCGGAGCCGACGCCGAACCAGCCGGGGACGATCTGCCGGGACTGGGTCCAGCCGAACACCCACGGGATGGCCCGCAGTCCGTCCAGGCCCGCGCCCGAGTCGGGGCGGCGGGACGGCCTCGACCCCAGATGCAGATCGGCGAGCTGGTCGACCGGCGTGGAGGCGAAGAAGTACGCCGGCAGGTCCGGGTCCTCCACCAGCCTGCGGTACGCCGCGTGCGCCGCGTCGCTGACCACGTCCATCGCCGCGTCCCAGCGGGCCAGCGCCTCCCCGGACTGGCGGGGCGCGGTGTGCAGGGCGGAGGCCTGCAGGGTCGCGGCCACCGTCAGCTCCAGGTTCTCCCTGGCCAGCGACGGGATCAGATACTTGTCGGAGATGACCTCGCCCTGCTCGGTCACCTTGATCTCGCCCTCCAGGGTGCCCCAGGGCTGGGCGAGGATCGCGTCGTGGGTGGGGCCGCCGCCACGGCCGACGGTGCCGCCGCGGCCGTGGAAGAGGCGCAGCCGTACGCCGTAGCGGTGGGCGACGTCACGCAGCCGCCGCTGGGCGCGGTGGATCTCCCACTGCGAGGTCGTGATGCCGCCGAACTTCGAGGAGTCGGAGTAGCCGAGCATGACCTCCTGCACGTCGCCCCTGAGGGCGACCAGGCGCCGGTAGGACGGGTCGGCGAGCATGTCCTCGAGGATGGAGTCGGCGGCCTTGAGCTCGTCCGTCGTCTCAAGGAGCGGCACGATGCCGATCTTCGCCCAGCCGGCGTGCAGGTCGATCAGGCCGGCCTCGCGGGCCAGCACCGCCGCCGCGAAGACGTCGTCGGCGCCCTGGCACATCGAGATGATGTACGACTCGATGACCTCGGGCCCGAACACCTCCAGGGCCCGCTTGACCGTCCGGAAGACGCCGAAGGTCTTCTCGCCGGCCGCGTCGACGGGCGCGGGCGTCGGGGCCAGCGGCCTGCGCGACCTGAGTTCCTTGGCGAGCAGCTTCGTACGGTAGTCGCGCGGCATGTCCGCGTACCGCCAGGACTCCTCACCCAGCCGGTCGAACAGCTGGCCGAGAGCGTGGTGGTGGGCGTCCGCGTGTTCGCGTACGTCCATGGTGGCGAGCTGGAGACCGAAGGCGGCCAGCGTGCGGATGGTGCGGTCCAGGCGGCCGTCGGCGAACAGTGCGCCGCGGTGCTCGCGCAGGGAGGTCTGGATCAGCTTGAGGTCGTGGAGCAGCTCGCTGGTGCCGAGGTAGTCGCGGCCCGCCTCGTGCGGGATGCCCTTGGCGAGGCGCTGCTTGGTGTTCTCCAGCTTCTGCCGGATGCAGGTGGCCTTCAGGCGGTAGGGCTCCTCGGCGTTCAGCCGCTTGTAGCGGGGGCTGATCTCGGGGAGCCGCTCCAGGTCCGCCTGGAGGGAGTCCAGCAGTTCCTCGGTGGCGCCCGTGTACCTGATGGAGTTCGACAGGAAGCCGCGCAGCTCGTCGATCATCTCCAGGGCGTCGTTGATGCCGTGCTCGTGCTGGAGGATCAGCACCTCCCAGGTGACCTCGGGGGTCACGTTGGGGTTGCCGTCGCGGTCGCCGCCGATCCAGGTGCCGAAGGTGAGCGGACGGGTGTCGTCGGGGAGCCTGACACCGACGCGCTCCAGCTCGGCGGTGAGGTCCTCGAGGACGTCACCGACGGCGCCCGCGTGCAGCTCGTCGAGGTAGTAGATCGCGTTGCGGGCCTCGTCGGCCGGTTCGGGGCGTACGACCCGCAGCTCGTCGGTCTGCCATACGAGGTCGATGTTCTCGGCCAGACGGATGTCGTGGCGGCGCCGGTCGGCGTCGATGACGGGGGTGTCCAGCAGCGCGGCGATGCGCCGCAGCTTGTTCAGGACCGAACGGCGGGCGGCCTCCGTGGGGTGGGCCGTGAACACCGGACGAACATTGAGGTGGCGGACCGTCTCCCGCAGATGCTCCGGGTCGGCGTCCTTCAGCCGGTCCGCCGTACGGGAGAGCAGTCCGCCCTCGGCGGCGCGCCTGGCGCGCAGTTCACGGCCGCGGTGGACCTGCTCGGTGACGTTGGCCAGGTGGAAGTACGTGGAGAAGGCGCGGACCAGCTTGGCCGCCGTCTCCAGTTCGGTGCCACGCAGCAGTTCGGCGGCGGCCTCGCCGTCCTCGCGGGTGAGGCGGCGCACCTTCTCTACGAGTTCCAGCAGCTCAGGGCCCTCCTGGCGGACGAGTGTCTCACCGAGGAGGTCGCCCAGCCGGCGGATGTCGGCACGCAACTCGGTGCTGGTCGCCGTGGTGCGCGTAGTCAGGTCGTCGGCACTGCTCACAGGTGCGGCTCCTTGCAGTGTTGAAGCTCGTCTGAAGCTCGTGAGGGAGGGAACCCGATGACCCGTTCGCGCGGCGGGGTGCCGCATACGGGCCGGATCATCCGGGAAGTAAACAGAGCGGACCGCGCTGTCCGACCGACTCCAGGATAGGTGTCGGCCGGGACGCGCAGCTCACGGGCTCTTGCCGCCGGGCGGCGCACTGACATACTTACGACGCCGTAGGTTACGGAACCGTAGGGAAGGCTCTTTCGAGCCCCACTCGCGGACTTCCCCCAGCCACGGCACCTATCTCAACCCTCGAAACCCCACAGGGGACGCCCCATGACCACGAGCTCCGATGTGATCGACGACGCCCCGAAGGCGACCTCCCAGGACACCTCCGCCTCCCAGCCGGCCGGCACCCTGGGCGGTGACCGCAAGGGTTCGGCGGAGCAGATCGCGCTTCTGCTCTTCATCATCGTCCCGTTCCTCGCGCTGATCGCGGCGGTGCCGCTGGCGTGGGGGTGGGGCGTGAGCTGGCTGGACCTCGGCCTGCTGGTCTTCTTCTACTTCCTCGGCTGCCACGGCATCACGATCGGTTTCCACCGCCATTTCACCCACAGTTCGTTCAAGGCCAAGCGACCCCTGAAGATCGCACTGGCGATCGCGGGCTCGCTGGCGGTCGAGGGCCCCCTGGTGCGCTGGGTGGCCGACCATCGCAAGCATCACAGGTTCTCCGACGCGGAGGGCGACCCGCACTCGCCGTGGCGTTACGGCGAGACCGTGCCGGCCCTGATGAAGGGCCTGTGGTGGGCGCACATCGGATGGATGTTCGACGAGGAGCGCACGCCGCAGGACAAGTACGCGCCGGACCTGATCAAGGACCGGACGCTGCGGAACATCTCCCGTCAGTTCATCCTGTGGACGGTGGTGTCTCTGGCCCTGCCGGCGCTGATCGGCGGTCTGGTGACGATGTCCTGGTGGGGCGCGTTCACCGGGTTCTTCTGGGGGTCACTCGTCCGGGTGGCGTTGCTGCATCACGTGACGTGGTCGATCAACTCGATCTGCCACGCGGTCGGCAAGCGCCCGTTCAGGTCGCGTGACCGCTCGGGCAACGTGTGGTGGCTGGCGATCCTGTCCTGCGGCGAGTCCTGGCACAACCTGCACCACGCCGACCCGACCTCGGCGCGGCACGGTGTGGAGCGCGGCCAGATCGACTCCTCGGCCCGGCTGATCCGCTGGTTCGAGCTGGCCGGGTGGGCCTACGACGTGCGCTGGCCGTCACGCTCGCGTATCGATTCCCGCCGGAACACCGGTGCAGACGGCTCCCGGCGCGGGCGGGAGACCGCTGAGGCGGCATGATTGACGGCGTGGCGACCGACTCCAGCAGCACTTCCAGCAACGAGAAGCCGCGGCGCACGCGCCGTACCCGTATGACCGGTGCGGAGCGTCGCCAGCAGCTGCTGGAGATCGGTCGCACCCTCTTCGCCGCGAAGGGCTTCGAGGGCACGTCGGTGGAGGAGATCGCCGCGAAGGCGGGCGTCTCGAAACCGGTGGTGTACGAGCACTTCGGCGGCAAGGAGGGCCTGTACGCGGTGGTCGTGGACCGCGAGATGCGGCGCCTGCTGGACATGGTGACCAGCTCGCTGACCGCGGGCCATCCGCGTGAGCTGTGCGAACAGGCGGCGTTCGCGCTGCTGGACTACATCGAGGAGTACACGGACGGTTTCCGCATCCTGGTCCGTGACTCCCCCATCCCGCAGTCGACCGGCTCCTTCGCTTCTCTCATCTCGGACATCGCCACCCAGGTGGAGGACATCCTGGGCCGCGAGTTCAAAAGCCGCGGCTTCGACCCCAAGCTGGCCCCCCTCTACGCCCAGGCCCTGGTCGGCATGGTCGCGCTGACCGGCCAGTGGTGGCTGGAGGTACGCCGCCCGAAGAAGGCGGAGGTGGCGGCCCACCTGGTGAACCTGGCCTGGCACGGCCTGGACGGGCTGGAGCAGAAGCCGCGGTTGATCGGGCACCGGAAGAGCTGATTCGGGGCCGCCCGATGGCGGTGATCATCACGTCTCCTTGCGGGCGACGGCGAAGATGCGGCGGAACGGGAACGGGGTGCCGTGCCTGCCGGGTGGGTAGGCACGGCGCAGGGCGGTCCGGTAGTCGTTCAGGAACTCGTCCTTCGCCGCGGGGTCGTCCGCGAGGGCGGTGAGGACGGGGCGCAGGCCGGTGCCCTTCACCCAGTCCAGGACGGGGTCCTCGCCGGTCAGCAGATGGATGTACGTGGTCTCCCAGACGTCGGCCGTACAGCCGAGGGCGGTGAGGTGCTCCAGGTAGGTCTCGGGCGCCAGGACCGCCTCGTCGTGGCGCAGGACGCCCGAGAGGCGGGGGTGGGCGGCGGCGAGGTCGCGCATCAGGCGGTGGCTGGGGCGTCGAAGTTGCCGGGGACCTGGAAGGCGAAGGTGCCGCCGGGGCGAGGGCGGCGATCCAGTCGCCGAAGCGGTCGGCGTGGCCGGGCACCCACTGGAGCGTGGCGTTGCTGATGATCAGTTCGTGCGGCTCCGTCGGCGTCCAGGTGCGCACGTCCGCGTGGGCGAAGTCGAGGCGGCCGCCGGCCGGGGTGGGGCCCGCCTGGGCCCGGGCGTCAGTAAGCATCTCCGGGGAGTTGTCGTAGCCGGTGATGTGCGCGGTGGGCCAGCGCCGGGCGAGCAGGGCCGTGACGTTGCCGGGGCCGCAGCCGAGGTCGGCGATGCGGGGGCGGTCGGCCGGGAGGTCGGGGACGTGAGCGAGGAGGTCGGCGAAGGGGCGGGCGCGGTGGCCGGCGTGACGCAGGTACTGGGCGGGGTCCCAGGTGGCAGCGGCAGACATGGCGGGCCTTCCTTGAAGTCACCGTAGGTCGGCCCCAGCTTGCCTCTCAAGGTATCTTGACGTCAAGAGACTTCACGTCGACACAACCACTACACTGATCGCCATGGAGGACGAGGTCGATCGGCTGGTCGCAGCATGGCGCCGGGAGCGCCCGGACCTCGACGTGGAACCGCTCGAGGTGCTCAGCCGGGTGAGCAGACTCGCCCGGCACCTGGACCGCGCACGCCGGCTGGCCTTCGCCGAGCACCACCTGGAGCCCTGGGAGTTCGACGTCCTGACGGCACTGCGCCGCGCGGGCACCCCGTACCAGCTCTCCCCCGGACAGCTGCTGACCCAGACTCTGGTCACCTCGGGCACGATGACGAACCGTATCGACCGCCTGGCGAAGAAGGGCCTGGTGGAACGCCTGCCCGACCCCAGCGACCGGCGCGGCGTCCTGGTCCGCCTCACCGACGAGGGCCGGGACCGCGCCGACCAGGCACTGGCGGGCCTGCTGGACCAGGAGCGGGCGATCCTCGCGGAGCTGTCCCACGCCCAGCGCAGCGAACTGGCGGCGCTGCTACGCCAGTTGACCGCCCCGTTCGACAACATCCCCGGCTAGGTCCACTGGCCCGACCCCCGCCCTGCGCGCCAGCGCGACGGCGGCGAGGGTGGAGTGGACGCCGAGCTTGCCGAGGACGTTCTGCATATGCGTCCGCACGGTGTGCGGGGACAGATACAGCCGCTCGGCGACGGCCTTGCGCCCGAGCCCCGCGACCATGCACCGCAGCACCTCCCGCTCCCGCGGGGTGAGGGACTCCACCAGCCGCTCGCTCTCGGTGCGGTGCTTCCGAGCAGCCGTCAGCTCGCGCAGCACCCCGGTGAGCAGGGCGGGCGGCAGATGCGTCTCGTCACGCAGCACACCTCGTATGACCGTGAGCAGCCGGGACAGCGAACAGTCCTTGGCGACCCACCCGCCGGCCCCTGCCTGCAGGGCGAGGGCGGCACGCCGCGGATCGTCCTTCTCGGCGAGAACGACGATCCGCGCCGCAGGCTGTGCCGACCGGACCGCCGTGACGAGGGAGATCCCGTCCACCACCCCGTCCACACCGCCCTCCTGCACGGGCACGGGCACGGCGGGCCGCACTGTGGGTACGTTCCCGCCCAGATCGGCGTCGACGAGCAGTACGTCGAACCGGCGGCCCTCGGCGGCCGCGCGCTCCAGGCTGCGCAGCGCGGCGGGACCGCTGCCGGCCGCGGAGACGTCGACGTCGGGCTCGGCGGCCAGGGCCGCGGCGAGGGACTCGGCGAAGATGCGGTGGTCGTCGACGACCAGGACTCGGATGCGAACCACAAAACCCCCTTCCCCACGCTCTCCAAGAGCAGGGGATCCATCGTCGGGAGCCGCCGACCGGTGCGGGTACGACGCCCGAAGCGCTCCCGGGTTGTTGTTTCTGCCGTTCCCCAGGACGGGGTCGCCGCAGCCGCACGGCCGCCGCCGTGCA
Organism: Streptomyces sp. F001; assembly: GCF_004187715.1. Lineage (GTDB taxonomy): Bacteria > Actinomycetota > Actinomycetes > Streptomycetales > Streptomycetaceae > Streptomyces > Streptomyces flavusporus. The sequence goes on from NZ_QZWF01000005.1 coordinate 393,908, forward strand.
GACACTGCTACCCCCACTTCGGGCGTCGTACCCGACTTGTCTCGCCCCCTGAACAGCACCGGCCCCCACCGGTGCCGTTCATCAGGGTACGGCCGGGTACCGGGAGCGGAAGGTAATTTGCAGAACTGGTTGTCCGACGCGTTTATGGTGAGCCGCATGTTTCGTATGGAGACAGAAGTCGACAAATCCCGGCGCGATCTTCTCCGCACCCGGCTCCGCAACAGCAATACGGCCGCGTCCCCCGTCCTACGCGACCTGCGCGGCACCCCCGCCGAACGCGAAGTCCCCCTCCACGTGTGGGTGTTGGACGGCTCGGACGCCCTGGCGGGCGGGCTGGTGGGGCATACGTGGGCGGCGTGGCTGCACGTGACGTACCTGTGGGTCGACGAACGCCACCGGGGTGCGGGGCTGGGTTCGCGACTGCTGTCCGAGGCGGAGCGGGTGGCGCGGGCGGAACGGGGCTGCTCGGCGTCCCGGCTGGAGACGTGGGACTTCCAGGCGCCGAAGTTCTACGAGAAACAGGGGTACGACGTGGTGTGCGCGATCCCGGACTATCCCCCCGGGATCACGGAGTTCACGCTGACGAAGCGCTTGGGGACACCCCGGTGACGGCCGGCATCATCCTCATGTCCGACGCCCGGGTGGCGGCCGTCCCCGTCGAGGACGACGGCCAACGGCTCCTGGACGTACGGCAGGACGCCACCCTGCTCGTCGACCGGAAGCGCCAGGACGCGACGGGAGCGTACGCTCACCTGCGCGAAGGCGTCCTGCACCGCCTCCGCGCCGCCCAGTCTCTGCTCCCAGCGGGACTTCGCCTCCTCGTCGTCGAGGGCTACCGCCCCCTCGCCCTGCAACGCACGTACTTCGAGGACTACGCGGCCACGCTCCGCACCGCCAACCCGAACTGGCCGGAAACCCAGGTCCACACCGCCGCCAGCCGTTACGTCTCCCCACCCGGCATCGCCCCGCACAGCGCAGGCGCCGCCGTCGACCTCACGCTCGCCGACACCGACGGACACGAACTCGACCTTGGCACATGGATCAACGCCAGCCCCGAGGAAAGCAAGGGCGCCTGCTACACACAGGCGACCGACATCACCGCAGCGGCCCAGGAGAACCGCCGAATCCTCTGCACGGCCCTGACCGCCGCCGGCCTGGTCAACTACCCGACGGAGTGGTGGCACTGGTCCTACGGGGACCGGTACTGGGCGCTGATGACGGGCGCCGCGACAGCTCGCTACGGGCCGTACGAATCGTTGTAGCGGAAGCCGCTTTCGTGGCCGTTCCCTGGGCCTTCATGACCTCCGTCGTTCCGGGAAAGATGCTGTTGGCGACTCCCGGTCGGTGGGGTGGCGGACTGGCCGGCGGCCCAGGGGGCCACGGTGTACGGCCCGGATTATGTGACACTTTCGCGGAGAGCGTCACATTCCCACGGCCGACTACCCGGCCGCAGCGGATTCGCCAACAGCGTCTTCCGGGAAACGCCGGCGCCCACGTGACGGCGTCGTACCGGCCGGTGCTCGAAGTGCCGGCCAGCCAGCGCATGCGTCTCTCACCGGGTCGATCCAGTGGACCGCCGCTGAGTGGGTGGTTTGAAGGGTGCAGCCTTCCGTCCCGGTGTCTCTGATCGGGTAGCGCCGTTGGCGACTGGAGTGTTTGACTCTCGCGCATGTCAACGGCCCTTGGTGTGTCCCGACCTGACCAGGCTTCCTACATGTTGCGAGCCGCTGCGAGCGGTGCCGGCCGCGCATACAAGCAGGAGCTGATCAACCTGCTGGACGTTCAGCCGGGTCAGACCGTGCTGGATGTGGGATGCGGACCGGGAACAGACCTGGCCGCGCTGGCGGAACGCGTCGGCGACAGCGGCACCGTGATCGGTGTGGACCGTGATCCGGCCATGCTCGCCCAGGCCCGTCGGCGCACGGAGGGCCTGCCGGTGGTCGAGGTCCGCGAGGGGGACGCGCACGCCCTCCCGGTCGAACCGGGAACAGCGGACCGGGCCAAGATCGATCGGGTCCTCATGCACGTTGCCCAACCAGCCGAAGTGCTTGCACAACTGCATCTGGCCACCCGGCCAGGCGCCCTGATCGGCCTCGTCGAACCGGATTGGGACACCTTGATCGTCGACTCGGAAGACCTCGGCACAAGCCGTGCATTCACGCGCTACACCACCTCGGAAGTGGTCCGTCACGCCACCATCGGCCGCAGTCTCGCCCGCCACGCGGAGCAGGCAGGCTTCGTCGTCGAGACCGTGCTGGCCACGACACCGCTCTTTCGCGATTTCGCGGATGCCGATCACATGCTGGGGCTCGGCCGCAACATGCAGCAGGCGATCCAGGACGGTCGCATCGACGAATCGCGCGGTCACCGCTGGTTCACGTCTCTCGCCGAAGGCCCGTTCTTCGCGTCCTTCACGCTGTTCAGCGTGATCTGCTCCCGTTGACCCGGGCAGGGCATCCGAGCTGTGCGACGCCGACCTGCTCGGGGCGGTCGTCGTCCAGGTCCCCCGCAACGACATCGAACTGCACAGCAGTCAGCCCTGCTCTCGACCTCTGTGCGGGCAAGGCCGACCAATCCGCCCCGAGCCTCACCCCACCCGCCGCCCCCGCCGAAGGCACCGCCTCGAACACCCGTGGCGCGGTGAAGCCGGCGGCTGCGAAGGCCTCCTCCACCGCCTTGGTGATGGTGTCCACGTCGGCGACGTCGGCCAGGACGATCGCCGAGCCGCCGAAGCCGCCGCCCGTCATGCGCGCGCCCAGCGCGCCTGCGGACAACGCCGTGTCAACGACCAGGTCCAGCTCCGGGCACGAGATGCGGAAGTCGTCACGCAGCGAGGCGTGGCCCTCGGTGAGGACCGGGCCGATCGCGCGGGTCTCGCCCGATTCCAGCAGGGCGACGACTCGTTCGACGCGTTCGTCCTCCGTGACCACGTGGCGGACCAGGCGGCGGACCTCCTCCTCGTCGCCCAGGCGGGCCAGCGCCGCGTCCAGCTCGGCGTACGGCACATCACGCAACGCGTCGACGCCCAGCAGGGCCGCGCCCTTCTCGCAGCCGGCGCGGCGCTTGCCGTACTCGCCGGTGCTGTGTTCGTGCTTGACCTGGGTGTCGACGACCAGCAGGCGCATGCCCTCGGCCGCGAGGTCGAAGGGGATCTGGCGCTGGGAGAGGTCGCGGGTGTCCAGGAACAGGGCGTGGCCCGCGGTGCAGCAGGCGGAGGCCGTCTGGTCCATGATGCCGACCGGGGCGCCGACGTAGACGTTCTCGGCGCGCTGGCACAGGCGGGCCAACTGCCAGCCCTTCAGGTCCAGTTCGTAGAGGTCGTTGAGCGCGAAGGCGATCACCACCTCCAGCGCCGCCGACGACGACAGGCCCGCGCCCGCCGGGACCGTGGAGGTCAGGTGGACGTCCGCGCCGGTCACCTCGTGGCCGGCCGCGCGCAGCGCCCAGACCACGCCCGCCGGGTACGCCGTCCAGTTCCTGTCCGACTCCGGCTCCAGGGCGTCGACGTCCAGTTCGACGACGCCGCCCTCGACGTCCGACGAGTGCAGACGCAGTACGCCGTCGGCGCGGCGCGAGACCGCGGCGACCGCGGTGTGCGGCAGCGCGAACGGCATCACGAAGCCGTCGTTGTAGTCGGTGTGCTCGCCGATGAGGTTGACCCGGCCCGGTGCGGCCCACACGCCGTCCGGTTCGGCCCCGTACAGCTCCTTGAACCGCTCGGCGACAGTCCCTGCGGCGATCTCGCCGGCCTCGCTGCTCATACCCCTGACCCCTGACCTTCCGTACGTTCTACTTGCCGTGCCGCTGCGCGAAGTCCCACGCGTCCGCGACGATTCCCGCGAGATCCGCGCGGGACGGGTTCCAGCCGAGGCGACCGCGGGCCGTGTCGGCCGACGCCACCAGGACCGCCGGGTCGCCGCCGCGGCGCGGGGCCACGACCTCGGGGATCGGGTGGCCGGTGACCTGCCGGACCGTCTCGATGACCTGACGGACGGAGAAGCCGTTGCCGTTGCCGAGGTTGCAGATCAGGTGCTCGCCCGGGGTCGCCGCCGTCAGGGCCAGCAGGTGCGCCTCGGCCAGGTCGGCGACGTGGATGTAGTCGCGGACGCAGGTGCCGTCGGGCGTCGGGTAGTCGTCGCCGTAGACGGAGATCGCGTCGCGCCTGCCCTGGGCGACCTGGAGGACCAGCGGGATGAGGTGCGACTCGGGGTCGTGGCGCTCACCGAACGCGCCGTAGGCGCCCGCGACGTTGAAGTAGCGCAGCGACACCGCGCCCAGGCCGTGGGCCTTCGCCTCGCCGGTGATCATGTGGTCGACGGCGAGCTTGGAGGCGCCGTAGGGGTTCGTCGGGGCGGTGGGCGCGGTCTCGACGATCGGGACCTGCTCCGGTTCGCCGTACGTGGCCGCCGTGGAGGAGAAGACCAGCCGGCGTACGCCTGCCTCGCGCATCGCGCCGAGCAGGGCCATCGTGCCGCCGACGTTGTTGTCCCAGTACTTCTCCGGCTTCACGACCGACTCGCCGACCTGGGAGGACGCGGCGAAGTGGAGCACGGCGTCGTACGAGGAGTCCAGCCATTTGGCGGCGTCCCGGATGTCGCCCTCGACGAAGGCGGCGCCGGCGGGCACGCCCTCGCGGAAACCGGTCGAGAGGTTGTCGAGGACCGTCACCTCGTGACCGGCCTCCAGCAGATGCTGGGCGACCACGCTACCGACGTATCCCGCACCACCCGTGACCAGGTACTTCCCGCTCATGAACTCGCTACCTCTCGCAGTCGCTCGGCCGCGCGCTCCGGCGGCACGTCGTTGATGAACACGCTCATGCCGGATTCGGAACCCGCGAGAAACTTCAGCTTGCCGGACGTACGGCGGATGGTGAAAAGCTCCAGGTGAAGCGCGAAGTCGTCACGGTTGACGCCCTCGAACTCCTCCAGCTGGCCGAACGGGGCCTGGTGCCAGGCCGCGATGTACGGCGTGGGCGGTTCACCTTCGCCGAAGATCCGGTCGAAGCGCCTCAAGAGTTCCAGATAAACCTGGGGGAATTCTGAGCGCGCCGCCTCGTCGAGCCCGAGCAGATCCGGCACCCGGCGGCGCGGGTACAGGTGGACCTCGTACGGCCAGTGCGCGGCGTACGGCACGAAGGCCACCCAGTGTTCACTCGCGAGGACGATCCGCTCGTCGGCGAGTTCACGCTCCAGGACGGCGTCGAAGAGGTTCTCCCCGCCCGTCGCCTCCTTGTGGGCCGCGAGCGAGCGGAGCATCAGGGCGGTGCGGGGGGTGGTAAAGGGGTAGGCGTAGATCTGCCCGTGCGGGTGACCCAACGTGACGCCGATCTCGGCACCGCGATTCTCGAAGCAGAACACCTGTTCCACGGAGGGCTGATGGGACAGCTCGGAGGTGCGGTCGGTCCATGCGTCCAGGACCAGCCCGGCCTGTTCCTCGCTCAGATCGGCGAAGGAGGCGTTGTGGTCGGAGGTGAAGCAGACGACCTCGCAGCGGCCGGAGTCGCCGGCCAGCGAGGGGAAACGGTTCTCGAAGACCACGACGTCGTACGACGAGTCGGGGATCTCGCTCAGCCGGTCGCCCTGCGTCGGGCACAGGGGGCACTCGTCGGCCGGCGGGTGGTAGGTGCGGCCCTGGCGGTGGGAGGCGATGGCGACCGCGTCGCCGAGCAGCTCGTCACGGCGGATCTCGGAGGTCGTGACGGTCCGGTCCAGCGGACGGCGGTCGACCGCGTCGCGCACGGCGTCGTCGCGCAGGTCGTAGTAGATCAGCTCACGACCGTCGGCGAGACGGGTCGAGGTCTTCTTCACCGCGGACTCTCCATTCGAGCCACCCAAGCAATCAACAGAACTCAACACACCAAAACACAACTCACCACGACAGTCAACATCACAATCAATCAAAGCTCGACATCGGACGTGTTCAATTGGCGAACGCGGAGGCGTAGGTTCCGCTCTGGATCAGTTCAGGAACCGGTTCGGCTCAGTTCCCGCAACGAAGTCCCGCAACGAAGCGAGTGCGTATGGAAACCCCCACATACCTGGCCGCCGAGCTACGGCTCCCCACCAACTGGCTCGACTACACGATCCTCGGCATCTACTTCGTCGTCGTCCTCGGCATCGGCTTCGCCGCCCGCCGATCGGTCAAGACCAGCCTCGACTTCTTCCTGTCCGGCCGCTCCCTGCCCGCCTGGGTCACGGGTCTGGCGTTCATCGCGGCCAACCTCGGCGCCACCGAGATCCTCGGCATGGCCGCCAACAGCGCGCAGTACGGCGTCTACACCACCCACTGGTACTGGGTCGGCGCCATCCCCGCCATGGTCTTCCTCGGTCTGGTGATGATGCCGTTCTACTACGGCTCCAAGGTCCGCTCGGTTCCCGAGTTCCTGCTGCTGCGCTTCGACAAGGGGGCGCACCTGCTCAGCTCGATCCTGTTCGCCTGCGCCTCCATCCTGATCGCCGGCGTCAACCTCTACGCCCTCGCGATCGTCGTCGAGGCGCTGCTCGGCTGGCCGCAGTGGGTGGCGATCGTGATCGCCGGCTTCTTCGTGCTGGCGTACATCACCCTGGGCGGTCTGTCGTCGGCGATCTACAACGAGGTGCTGCAGTTCTTCGTGATCCTCGCCGCGCTCATCCCGATCTCGGTGCTAGGCCTGAAGAAGGTCGGCGGCTGGGACGGGCTGTCCGACACGCTGACCGAACGCCGCGGCGAGAACTTCATGACCGCGTGGGGCGGCACCGGCATCGGCCACGACAACCCGCTCGGCGCGAACTGGCTGACGATCGTCCTGGGCCTGGGGTTCGTGCTGTCCTTCGGCTACTGGACGACGAACTTCGCCGAGGTGCAGCGCGCGCTGTCGGCGAGGAACCTGTCCGCGGCGCAGCGTACGCCGCTGATCGCCGCGTTCCCGAAGATCTTCATCGTCTTCCTGGTGATGATCCCGGGCCTGGTCGCCGCGGCGCTGGTGCCGCAGATCGGTACGCCCGAGTCGGACCTGCAGTACAACGACGCGATCCCGTACCTCATGCAGGACCTGTTGCCCAACGGCGTCCTGGGCATCGCGGTCACCGGTCTCCTGGCGGCCTTCATGGCGGGCATGGCGGCCAACATCTCGGCCTTCAACACCGTCTTCACGTCCGACATCTGGGCGAAGTACGTGGTGAAGGGCCGCGAGGACGAGTACTACGTGCGGTTCGGGCGGCTCATCACGGCGATCGGTGTGCTCGCGTCCATCGGCACGGCGTTCCTCGCCTCGTCGTTCTCGAACATCATGGCGTACCTCCAGACGCTGTTCTCCTTCTTCAACGTCCCGATGTTCGTCGCCTTCATCATCGGCATGTTCTGGAAGCGGGCGTCCGCGAAGTCCGGCTTCTGGGGTCTGCTCGCCGGCACCACCGCCGCGATGGTGAACTACTTCGTCTTCTACAAGCAGGGCGTCATCGGCATCCCCACCGACCAGGGCGCCAACTTCGTCTCCGCGATCGCCGGGTTCGTCGCCGGTGCGGTGGTCATGGTGGCCGTGTCGCTCTTCACCGCGCCGAAGCCCGCGGAGGAACTCCAGGGGCTGGTCTACGGCACCCGGGCCCCCGGTGTGGCCGAGCCGCCCGCCGTGGGCGACGACGCGTGGTACCGCAAGCCGGCACTGCTCGGCTGGGGTGCCGTGATTCTGGCCGCCGCCTGCTACATCCCGTTCTCGTTCTGACCACGGGAGGATTGAGAGACCATGTCCGAGGACCACGGATTCTCCGAGAAGGACGTCCAGCGGGAAGTCACCGACCTGGAGGGCAAGTCCGCCACCGCCGCACGGCTGTTCGACATCCGTCGGACCATCGGTGCGCTGTTCGTGATCTACGGCGTCATCGTGACGATCGCCGGGCTGACCGACGATGACGCGGCGATCGCCAAGGCGGAGGGGGTGAACGTCAACCTGTGGACCGGGGTGGGGATGCTGCTGCTCGGGTTGTTCTTCCTGGCGTGGCTGAAGCTGCGGCCGCTGGCTCCGCCGTCGGCTGTCCCGCCGGACGAGCAGGCGAAGGAGCAGTGAACGTCGGCGAGCTGTTTTGGTGACCCGGCGCGGGGTGCGTGCCGCCCGCTGCAGCCGGAGGGTGGCGCAACCCGGCGCGGCGGGGGTGCCGCCCGCGCCCACCCGTGCCGCCCCAGGCGGCACGACTGCCCGCGGCTGGGCGGGTGGTTGCGGCACGCCCGCCGCTGGGCGGGTGGTTGCGGCACGCCCGCCCGTGGGCGGGTGGGTGTGGCGTGTGCGGGCGTCGCAAGAGGTGGTGGCAGGTCGGTCCGTCGGGCCGTGCCGGGCGGTGGGTGGTTCTCAGTGCTCGCTGTCCGGTGCGCTGTTCTGTGGTGGCGGGTGTTGGAGGGTCGGGGTTGCTCGGTCCAGCAGGCCGGTGCGGGCTGCCAGGGCCGCGGCCTCCAGGCGGGAGCCGACGCCGAGTTTCATGAGGACGCGCTGGACGTGGGTGCGGGCGGTGGAGGGGGCGATGCCCATGCCCGCGGCGATCAGGCGGGTGTCCTCGCCGTCGGCCACACGGACCAGGACCTCGATCTCCCTCGGCGTGAGCATCTGCAGCAGCCGCTGGCCCTCGTCGTCGGGCTGGGCCGCGGGGTTCAGCAGCTCGCTGAACGCCCCCTGCAGGAGCTGCGGCGCGACGGCCGCCTCGCCTCCCCTTGCCTTCATGATCGCCCGCTCGACGCCCTCTATGCGCTCGTCGTGACGGACGTAGCCGGACGCGCCTGACGCGAAGGCCGCGGCTATTCCGCGCGGGCTCGGTACCGGGCCCAGCACCACCACCGCCACCTGCGGCCGCTCCCGCTTGATCCGTACCACCGGGTCGAACGCCCCCGGCTCGGCCGGTGTCGCCGTACCCAGCAGGCACACCTCCGGCGCCCGGGCGATCACCAGCTCCGCCGCCCCCGCGGCAGGCGCCGCGGCGGCCAGCACCCGGTGCCCCCGCAGCTTCAGCGCCGAGGCCAGTGCCTCCGCGAGCAATCGGTGGTCGTCGACCACCATGAGCCGCACTCCCATCAACCCCCCAGTCCCCCCGATGGACGCCCACTATGGATGCCCACAGGTCCCCACGGACAGACCCCAAGCACGCAGGCCCCCCGGCACTGCGCCTTCATGCCCCCGGAAGCTACACGCTTGTTCGACGTTGCGCTGCCCCTACTGGTGAGAAGTGCCCCGGATCGCCGAAATTCCTCTCATTCGAGGGTGTTGAGCGGTACGCGCACGGCCCCGCCCCTGAGCAGGGACGGGGCCGTGACGACAGCGCGTCGCGCTCAGCCGCTCGTGCCGAACGCGATGGCCAGATACTCCTGGCTGCCCGAGCTCGATCCACTCGCGTACACGTCGGACATGTACAGGTGCCCCTGTGCGTAGAGGATCTCCGAGTACTCCGGAGACATGGTGGTCTCCACGTCCCGCACCGAGTCCGTCGCCGGGTTCTCCAGCAGCGTCGTCTGCTTGAAGCTGCCGCCGTCGATGCTGACGATCTGCCCGCCCTTGTCGTACGGCGGACGCTTGTACGCGATCACGTTGCCGCCGTCCATGCGCAGCGGCGTGATCGTGTAGCCGTCGCCCGCGTCGGCGCGCTGGCCGGTCTGCTTGCCGGTGGCCAGGTCGAAGACGACGACCTCGTTGGTCCGGCTGTACTCGCCGGAACCGTCGTGCTCCTCGGTCGGCAGGTACAGCCGGTCGTTGCCGATCGCGATACCGGAGCAGTCCTCGACCCGGGTGATGCCGTCGCACTCGGCGGCGTAGTTGTCGCCCGGCGCGGAGATACGGGTGAGCAGCTTGCCGGTCTTGTTGTCGATGGAGAAGAAGTCCGAGATGCCGCTGCCGTCGCCCGCGGAGTCGCCCACGTCGGCCGCGACGACCAGCGGGTCGGTCGACACGACGCTGGCGTACTCGATGCCCTTGGACATCTTGTACTCGGAGATGACCTTCCCGGACTTCGGGTCGATGGTCTGGATGTGCAGCTCGCGCTCGTCGTACGAACCGCACTTGCGCACGGCGACGAGCTTGACGCCGCCGCCGTACCCGGAGTCGTAGCAGGTGTCCGCCGGCTTCGGCGTCCACAGCGCGTCGCCGGTGGCGAGGTCGAAGGCGGCACCGCCACTGGAGCTGCCGACGGCGACCGTGTTCGCGCTGACGGTGACGTTGTCGAAGCTGATCGGCTGGTCACCGGAGGTGGCGGTCTTCGTCCACAGCTTCTTGCCCGTGTCGAGGTCGATCGCCGCGACCTGGCTGCAGCCCTCGGAGGAGTTCTTGGCGGGCATCTTCGGCTGGAAGAGGACGGCCGTCTTGTTGTCCTGGGAGACGTGCCGGCTGGCCTCGCAGACCGGGCCGGGCAGCGGGATCGTCCACAGTTTGGTGCCCTTGTCGGGGTCGTAGCCGACGATCTCGGCGATGCCGCTCTTGGCGTACACCTTGTCGGTGAGCCAGGAGCCCTCGACCACGACGCTGTCGTCCTTGGCGACCTCGGGCTGCGGGATCTGGAACAGCACCTTGGAGCTCGGGTCGGACGGCACCTTCTCCGAGCCCTTTGAGGAGGAGCCGCCCTTGTCGTCGCCGCCGGTGCCGCCGTTGGAGCTCGCGGTGTCGTCCTTGCCCTTGTCGCCGGAGGAGTTCGCGTACCAGACGCCGCCGCCGATGATCACGGCGATCGCGACGACGGCCGCGACGATGATGAGCAGCTGCGCATTCGGCTTCCGGCCGCCACCGGCCGGCCCGCCGGCCTGCACGTGCATCGGCATGCTCTGCTGCGGGTAGCCGTAACCGGGCTGCTGGCCGTACGGGTTCGGCTGCTGGCCCGGGTAGCCGTACGGGCTCGGCTGCTGGCCGGGATAGCCGTAGCCGGGGGCCGGAGTGCCCTGCGGGGGCTGCGGCAGGCCCTGCGGCGGCTGCGGTGCGGCGGCGGGCGCCTGCGGGTAGCCGTAGCCGGGCTGTCCCTGCGGAGGCTGCGGGGGCTGCGCGGGCTGCTGAGCCGGCGGCGGGGGCGTCTGCGGGGACTGGGGCGCACCGAAGCCGGGCGGCTGTTGCGCGGGCTGGCCCTGCGGGGACTGCGGGCGCCGTAACCTCCCCCCTGCGGGGGCTGGTTGGGCGGCGGGGGCGGCGGCTGGGTCATGACGTGGGTACCTCTGAGATACGGGGACGGAGGAAGTCGGGGGAGCGCGTCACTTGCCGTAGGCGAGCATCAGCTTCTCTTTCGCCTCGTCGTCGCCGGACAGGCGCGTGGAGGAGAGGTAGAAGCGGCCGTCCACCCAGTCGATGTCCCGCGAGAAGAAGCTGTCCTCGACGTCCGCCGCGCCGGCGGGGTTCTGCAGGAGCTTCGCCGGCTTGTGGCTGCTGCCGGTCGTCGGGATGGACACGATCTGGCCGCCGGCGTCGTAGGAGGCCTCGACGTAGGCGATGAGCTTTCCGCCCTCGGTCTTCAGCGGCAGCATCGACTCGTCCGCGGGGGACTTGACGCGCCACTTCTCCTTGCCGTTGGCGAGGTTGATCGCGACGATCTCGTTGGCGCCGCCGGTGGCCTCGGTGGGCAGGTAGAGCGTGTTCGCATCGGCGGCGACGCCCCCGCAGCCGGTCAGGTCGCGCTGGAGGACGGACCAGCCGCAATCGGGGGCGAAGTCCTCGTCGACGCCGACCTGGGAGCGGAACCCGCCCTTGGCGTCGAGCGTGGAGATGTTCCACGCGTCCTTGTCGTCGTTGGTGCTGTAGACGACCAGCGGGTCCACGGAGTAGGTGCGGGCGACCCGCCAGCCCTTGTCGAACTTCTGGGTCCACAGGACCCGGCCGGTGCGCGGGTCCAGCTCCTGGATCTCGTCGTGCTCGTTCGACGTGGCCGCCCCGCAGGACGCGACGGAGATCAGCCGGCTGCCGCCCGCGAACGCGGTCGGGAAGCAGGCGTCGCCGTACTTCTTCTTGTCGAACAGCTTGTCGCCGTCGGCCATGTCGTACGCCGTGCCGGACTGCGAGCGGCCCACCATCAGCGTGTTGCCGGTCAGCGACAGCTCGATGGTGAGCGCACTGTCGAACAGCGCGCCGTCGGCGACCTCGCCGCTCCAGCCCTTCGCGCCGGTGTTGAGGTCGACCTGCTGGATCTGGTTGCACTTGGCGCGGTCGCTGGCGCCGTTCATGTACGCCACGACGATCTTGTCGTCGGCCGTCTTCTGCGGGGTGGCCGCGCAGATCTTCTGCGGGAAGGTGATGGGGTCCCAAGTGGGGTTGCCGTCACCGACGTTGAAGGCGAGGAGCTGCTTGTACGCCGCCTTCACCGCCGTCTTGTCGGTGATCCACATGCCGGGGGCGTCGGCGCCGGAACCGGGCGCGTCGGGCGCCTCCTTGTACCAGAGCACCTTCGCCTCGCCCGCCTGGCGGCCCGCGTTGAGGTCCTCCGGGTCCTCGCCGCCGTCACCGCTTCCGTCGCCGGGGTTGACCGGGTCGTCGGAGGCGGTGGGCTCGGCGTCGTCGCTCGGCCCGGCGACCGGCTTCTTCTTCCCGTCGTCGTCACCGCCGCCGGCCACCGCGAACACGGTGCCGCCGATGACGAGCAGCGCCGCCACCGCGGCACCGATCACCAGGGCGGGCCGGCCCTTGAAGGGGTTGCGCGAGCCGGAGCCGGGCGGCTGGGCGCCGGGGTACTGGGGCTGGGGGTAGCCGTAGCCGGGCTGCTGGCCGTACGGGCCGGGCTGCTGCGGCTGGCCGTACGGGCCCTGGGCGTTCGGCTGCCCGTAGGGGCCGGGGGTGCCGTACGGGCCCGGCTGGGCGTAAGGGCCCGGCTGCTGCTGCGGATAGCCGTAACCCGGCTGCGGGGCGCCCTGCGGGGGCGGCGGCGTCTGGGGCGGCTGGGCGGGCGGAGGGGGCGTGCCCTGCCGCGGGTCCTGTGGTGCGCCGAAGCCGCCCGGCGGCGGGTCCTGTGGCGCGCCGAAGCCGCCGTTCGGCGGCTGGCTGGGCGGCTGGGTCATCAGCGGTTCCCCCTTGTGGCTGATGAGCATGTGCCCGATGTGGCCCGCGCCCGGTGGCGCTGTGTTTCCGCCACATCCATGCTTCTCAGACGGTTCTCAGACGGCCTTTCTATCACCCGGGACCGACACGACACGGGGCCGGATCCTCCCCTGTTCCCAAGGGAGAACCGGCCCGTGATGCCCTCGTTACGCGCCTTCACGTGCCCTTCACGAGGCGTGCGCGCCCCGCGCCCAGGTGCTCAGGCGTCCTCGGCGAGTTCGAGCCAGCGCAGCTCCAGCTCCTCGCGCTCCCCCGTCAACTGCCGCAGCTCGGCGTCGAGTTCGGCCACCTTTGCGAAGTCCGTTGCGTTCTCGGCGATTTGGGCGTGCAGCTTGGTCTCCTTCTCGGAGATCCGGTCCAGCTGCCGCTCGATCTTCTGCAGTTCCTTCTTGGCGGCACGCTGGTCGGCGGCGCTCTTCTCGGCGGCGGGCTTCGCCGGGGCGGCCGGGGCGGACGCGGCGGACGCCTCCTCCATCTTCCGGCGCCGCTCCAGGTACTCGTCGATGCCGCGCGGCAGCATCCGCAGCGTGCCGTCGCCGAGGAGGGCGTACACGCGGTCGGTGGTGCGCTCGATGAAGAACCGGTCGTGGGAGATGACGATCATCGAGCCGGGCCAGCCGTCGAGGACGTCCTCGAGCTGGGTGAGGGTCTCGATGTCGAGGTCGTTGGTCGGCTCGTCGAGGAAGAGGACGTTGGGCTCGTCCATGAGCAGGCGCAGCAGCTGGAGCCGGCGGCGCTCACCGCCGGACAGGTCACCGACCGGCGTCCACTGCTTCTCCTTGTTGAAACCGAACGTCTCGCACAGCTGGCCCGCGGTCATCTCGCGCCCCTTGCCGAGGTCGACGCGCTCACGCACCCGCTGGACGGCTTCCAGGACCCGCCAGGTCGGGTCCAGCTCGGCGACCTCCTGCGACAGGTACGCGAGCTTGACCGTCTTGCCCACGGCGATCCGCCCGCCCGCCGGCTGCGCCTCGCCCTCCGTGCGGGCCGCGTCGGCCATGGCGCGCAGCAGGGAGGTCTTGCCGGCGCCGTTGACGCCGACCAGGCCGATGCGGTCGCCGGGGCCGAGGTGCCAGGTGACGTGCTTGAGCAGCACCTTGGGACCGGCCTGGACGGTGATGTCCTCCAGGTCGAAGACCGTCCTGCCGAGCCGGGAGGAGGCGAACTTCATCAGCTCGGAGCTGTCCCGGGGCGGTGGTACGTCCTTGATCAGCTCGTTGGCGGCCTCCACGCGAAAGCGCGGCTTGGACGTACGGGCGGGGGCGCCGCGGCGCAGCCAGGCCAGCTCCTTGCGGACCAGGTTCTGCCGCTTGACCTCCTCGGTCGCGGCGATCCGCTCGCGCTCGGCGCGGGCGAAGACGTAGTCGGAGTAGCCGCCCTCGTACTCGTACACCGCGCCACGCTGGACGTCCCACATGCGGGTGCAGACCTGGTCGAGGAACCAACGGTCGTGGGTGACGCAGACCAGGGCCGAGCGGCGCTCGCGCAGGTGCTGCGCCAGCCAGGAGATGCCCTCGACGTCGAGGTGGTTGGTGGGCTCGTCGAGGACGATCAGGTCCTGCTCGTCGATGAGCAGCTTGGCGAGCGCGATACGCCGCCGCTCGCCACCGGAGAGCGGCCCGATGACCGTGTCGAGGCCCTTCGGGAACCCCGGCAGGTCGAGCCCGCCGAACAGACCGGTGAGCACGTCCCTGACCTTGGCGTTGCCCGCCCACTCGTGGTCGGCCATGTCGCCGATCACCTCGTGGCGGACGGTGGCTTCGGGGTCGAGGGAGTCGTGCTGGGTGAGCACGCCCATGCGCAGGCCGCCGGAGTGGGTGACCCGGCCGGTGTCGGCCTCCTCCAGCTTGCCGAGCATCCGGATCAGCGTGGTCTTGCCGTCGCCGTTGCGGCCGACGACGCCGATGCGGTCCCCTTCCGAGACGCCCAGGGAGATGCCGTCGAGAAGGGCGCGGGTGCCGTACACCTTGCTGACGTTCTCGACATTGACCAGATTGACGGCCATTTCGCTCCTGCTCGCGGGGATCGGTCAGCCTCCCAGCGTAGTCCGCGCCGGGAGGTGACCGATACGCGCAGGTCAGCGGGGTGCCGCTGTCGCGCGGACCGCGGTGAGCAGGCCGTCGTCGCCAAAGTAGCGGCCCTCGTAGATGCCCCGCACGGTGGCCGCCGGGTCGGCGTCGGCCGCGACGAGCGCCGTACCGCCGTCCTCGCGGTCGCGCAGCCGGCGGTCAGGCGCTGCCAGGCACCGGCGCCGTGGTCAGCCGAGCACCGTCGCCCCCGGCGCCGGCCCCGAAGCCGTACGCACCGTCCGGCACGTCCCCGACACGCTCAGCGCCTCGGCCACCTTCGCCGCGGACTCGGGGTCGCGGGCGAGGAAGGCGGTCGTCGGACCGGAGCCGGAGACCAGCGCGGTGAGGGCGCCGGCGGCGCGGCCGGCCGCGAGGGTGTCGGCGAGCTCGGGGAACAGGGAAAGGGCGGCCGGCTGGAGGTCGTTGGACACGGCGGCGGCGAGCGCGTCCGGGTCGCCCTCGGCCAGGGCGTCGAGGAGTGCCTGGGAGGCGAGCGGCTCGGGGATGTCCATGCCCGCGCCGAGCCGGTCGAACTCCCGGAAGACCGCCGGGGTCGACAGCCCCCGGTCCGCCATCGCGAACACCCAGTGGAAGGTGCCGCCGACTTCGAGCGTCGTCAGCTTCTCGCCGCGTCCCGTACCCAGAGCCGCCCCGCCGACCAGGCTGAACGGCACGTCGCTGCCCAACTCGGCGCAGATGTCGAGCAGTTCGTCACGGGAGGCGCCCGTGCCCCACAGTGCGTCGCAGGCCAGCAGCGCACCCGCACCGTCCGCGCTGCCGCCCGCCATGCCGCCGGCGACCGGGATGTCCTTGGCGATGTGGATGTGCACGTCCGGGGTGCGGCCGTACCGCACGGCCAGCGCTTCGGCCGCGCGGGCCGCGAGGTTCGTGCGGTCCAGGGGGACCTGGCCGGCGTCCGGGCCGTCGCAGGTGACGCGGAGCTCGTCGGCCGCGGTGACCGTGACCTCGTCGTACAGCCCGACCGCCAGGAAGACGTTGGCCAGGTCGTGGAAGCCGTCGGGGCGGGCGGCGCCGACCGCGAGCTGGACGTTGACCTTGGCGGGGACGCGTACGGTGACGCTCGCGCTCACTTACTCGGACTCCTTGTGCTGGGCGCCGGCTTCCTTGTGCTCCGCGATACGGGCGAACTCCTCGACGGTCAGCGCCTCACCACGCGCCTGCGGCGAGACCCCGGCCGCGACGAGCGCCGCCTCGGCGGCCGCCGCCGAACCTGCCCACCCGGCGAGCGCGGCCCGCAGGGTCTTGCGGCGCTGGGCGAACGCCGCGTCGATCACGGTGAACACCTCGCGCTTCG
The DNA here is from genome assembly GCF_004187715.1 of Streptomyces sp. F001. GTDB lineage: Bacteria > Actinomycetota > Actinomycetes > Streptomycetales > Streptomycetaceae > Streptomyces > Streptomyces flavusporus. The sequence goes on from NZ_QZWF01000005.1 coordinate 410,310, forward strand.
TGGCGGTGGTCTTCAGCGGCTCGGGGCGGCGGGTGAACGAGACGAGCCCGCTGTCGACGTTGGGCGCGGGCCAGAAGACGTTGCGGCCGATGGCGCCGGCCCGCTTGACCTCGGCGTACCAGTTCGCCTTCACGGACGGCACGCCGTACACCTTCGAGCCGGGCGCCGCGGCGAGCCGGTCGGCGACCTCGGCCTGCACCATCACGAGGGTGCGCTCGATGCTCGGGAAGGTGTCCAGCATGTGCAGCAGGACGGGCACGGCGACGTTGTAGGGGAGGTTGGCGACCAGCGCGGTCGGGGGCGGGCCCGGCAGCTCGGTCACATGCATCGCGTCGGAGTGCACCAGCGCGAAGCGCTCCGCGCGGTCCGGCATGCGGGCCGCGATCGTCGCGGGCAGTGCTGCGGCGAGTACGTCGTCGATCTCCACGGCGGTGACGCGGTCGGCGACCTCGAGCAGGGCGAGGGTGAGGGAGCCGAGCCCCGGGCCGACCTCGACGACCACGTCGTCGGGGCGGACGTCCGCGGTGCGGACGATACGGCGGACCGTGTTGGCGTCGATGACGAAGTTCTGGCCGCGTTGTTTGGTGGGGCGTACGCCTAGGGCGGCCGCGAGTTCTCGGACGTCGGCGGGGCCCAGGAGGGCGTCGGGGTGGGGCTGCTCACCCGAAGGGTACGGGCGTAGGTGGGCCGGGTGCTTCGGTTGCTCGGGGTGGGGCTGGGCGGCGGGGCGCAGCCCGGCGTTGGCGGGGTGCCTCCCCACTCTCGCTTCGCTCGAGGGGGGACCCCCATCGCCCACCCGTGCCGCCCTGGGGGCACCTCCCAGGCCCTTGAGGCACTGGGGGAGGCACGACTGCCCGCAGCTACGGGGGGTCACGAGTGCAGGCGGTTCCCGCAGTGTGGCCAGGGGGCCGTGCCTCGGCGTACGTAGAGCTTCTTTGCCCGGAGGGTTTGTTCGGTGGCCGGGGCGTCCTGGGGGCGGCCGGTGCCGCCCAGGCTGTGCCAGGTGTGGGTGTCGAACTGGTAGAGGCCGCCGTACGTTCCCGAGGTGTCGACCGCGCCGGGGCGGCCGCCGGACTCGCATGCCGCGAGGCCCTGCCAGTTGAGGTGGTCGGCGCTCTGCACGGACGTCGGCAACGGCTGCGTCCCCACCTTCACCACCTGCGTGGTCGGCTCGCGCACGACCTCGGAGCCGATCCGTCGCGGCTTCTGCCGGACCCCGTTCACGCTGCGCACGGAGTACGTGATCCGGCGCAGGCCCGGCTGCCCGGCCCGCTCGATGACCTCCGTGCCCCGGAAAACCGTCGGATCCTCGATCCGCCGCACCTGGAACGGGATCTGCTCCTCGATCACCTCCCTCGCGGCGGTGATCCGCAGCACGCTGACCGTCTGCCCGTCGCGCGGGAAGCTGTCGGCCGGGACGGAGGTCGTGTCCTGGCCGTGCAGGGTGATCCCGGCCTCGTCGACGGCCTCGCCCACGGTGGCGGCGTTGGTGCGGATGGTGCGGGCGCGGCCGTCCGCCATGATCGTCACGGACCGCTCGGTGCGTACGTCGAGCGTGAGGCCCGCACGCCCGATACGCCGGGAGCGCGACGCGGACAGGTACGCGCCCTCCGCACGCACCCCGAACTGCTTGAGCGCCCCTTCCACCGTGCGCGCCGTCGTCCACACCTCGCGCCGTTCGCCGTCGAGGGTGAGCCGGACGGGGCGCCCGTAGTGCACGGCGATCTCGTCGCCGTTGGCGAGTTCCGTGCCGGGGGCGGGTGTGACCACGTCGTGCGCCCCCACCTCCACGCCCTCCTCTGCGAGCAGCTCGGTCACATCGTCGGCGAAGGTGTGCAGTCGGCGCGGTTCGCCGTCGACGCTCAGCTCGACGGCCTTGTCCTCGGCGACGAACGCGGTGGTGCCGCCGGCGAGGAAGGCGACGACCAGTGCCTGCGGGAGCAGGCGGCGCACGGAGCCGTCCGCGCGCTCGGCGTACCGCCCCCTGCGCCGGCGCCCACCCCGCCGCTCCACTCCGGCGCGCGACCCGCCCTGCCGGGGCAGCACAGGATCGGGCCTCTCGTAAGCGGGCCGGTATGTGTCATCGTCTGTGTCGCACGTGTCGTATGTGTCATACGTGGCGCCATATGCCAGCGTCGGCGCACTGTGCACATCAAAACCGGCGTACGCCGACGGCTCATAGGTGCCATACGCCTCGTGGGTCTCATATGGCCTGTACGACTCATACGGCTCATACGGCTCATACGGCTTGTACATCTCGAACTGCGAGTTGCTCACACCGACACGCTCCAGGGGCCGGAGGGGTCCGGATCGGGCCCCCAGAACCTAGCCGAGCGGTCGTCACTCTCCAAAACGACGCGACTACACAGCGTGGTGCGTTATGGGTCGGTAACCGAAGGCACGCGCCGTGTTCGCACCGAGGGCCGTCGCCAGGGCGTCCTCGTCGATGCCGCGCACGGCAGCCATCGCGCGTACCGTGACCGGAACGAGATACGGGGCGTTGGGCCGTCCGCGGTACGGCGCCGGCGTCAGGAACGGCGCGTCGGTCTCCACCAGCACCAGCTCCAGCGGGGCCACGGCGAGCGCGTCACGCAGGTTCTGGGCGTTCTTGAAGGTGACGTTTCCGGCGAAGGACATGTAGTAGCCGGCGCGGGCGCACAGCTCCGCCATCTCCGCGTCACCGGAGTAGCAGTGGAAGACGGTCCGCTCGGGCGCGCCCTCCTCCTTCAGGACCCGCAGCACATCCGCATGAGCCTCTCGGTCGTGGATGACCAGCGCCTTGCCGTGCCGCTTGGCGATCTCGATGTGGGCGCGGAAGGACCGCTCCTGCGCCTCCTTGCCCTCGGGCCCGGTGCGGAAGTAGTCCAGTCCCGTCTCGCCGACCGCCTTCACGTGCGGCAGCGCGGCCAGCCGGTCGATCTCGGCGAGCGCCTCGTCGAGCCCGGCGTCACCGCCCGGCTCGCGCGCCCCCTGCCGCGACCAGCCGTCAGGATCCCCGTGGACGATGCGCGGGGCCTCGTTGGGATGCAGCGCGACGGCCGCGTGGACGTTCTCGTACGCCGCCGCCGTCTCGGCCGCCCACCGGGAGCCGTTCACATCGCACCCCACCTGCACCACCGTCGTCACACCGACGGACGCGGCCTTCGCAAGACCCTCCTCCACCGTGCCGGACTGCATGTCGAGGTGGGTGTGGGAGTCGGCGACCGGCACCCGGAGGGGTTCGGGCAGGGGCGGGGCTTCGGCGGGGGAAGGCATGCCCCGATCCTACGAAAGGGCCACGCCTCCCCCGAGCCGCCGGCCGTCTCAGCTCGCCCGGCGCTGGAACGGGTGCAGGAGATCGGACAGGTGCCAGTGGTGGCGGTGCTCCCCGTCACCCGTCGGCGCCTCGGCGGACCTCGCCGGAGGGACCGGCCCGCGCCGGCGCGCCGCATCACGGACCGACGACACCTGCCCGGCCCGCATGATGCGCACCACATGCCCGTCACAGTTCCGGCACGTGGGCCGGCTCAGCGGCGACGGCACCACCCGCCCGTCCGCCACGTACATCACGAACTCGCGGCCCTCCGCGTCCGTGTGGTGCTCGATCTCGTACGACTGCTCCCAGCCGTGCCCGCAGCGCATGCAGGCGAAGGAATACGACTCGTTGACCACGGCGGTCGCCCCGTTGCGAAGGCCGGTCTGTCCAGTGATCTCACTCATCACCAGCTCCTGTTGTCCGCTGGAGGGACGGATTACGTCCCGCCACCCAGTGGACTCCCGGGCGGGAGCGAACGCACGAAACCTGTCCAGTATTGGGCCGGACTTGGCCGTACCTTGCCAAAACGCCCGCGCTCTTTACCCACGCGTGGGACAGCGCCCCAAAGGGGCGCGGGGCTGTGACGATATGCGGCTCCGCCGCGTGGGCGCGACAAGCCCCCACAAACCCGCAGACCGCCACGACCCCCAACCATCAACGGCGCTTGGCTGCAACCACCGCGTCGAAGACAACCCGCTTCGGCACCCCCGCCTCCACCGCCACCGCAGCAATCGCCTCCTTGCGCCGCTCCCCCGCTTCCTCCCGCACCCGCACCCGCCGCACAAGCTCTTCCGAGTCAACCGCCGGAGGCACCCCTGCCCCTCGACCACACGGTGATCTCCCCCCGCACCCCTGCGGCCCATTCCGCGAGCTCCCCCAGCGAACCCCGCCTGACCTCCTCGTACGTCTTGGTCAGCTCCCGGCACACGGCGGCCCGCCGCTCCGCCCCGAACACCTCGGCCATCGCGGCGAGCGTGTCGTCGAGCCGATGCGGGGCCTCGAAGTAGACGAGCGTCCGGCGCTCGCCGGAGACCTCCCGCAGCCGTGACAGCCGCTCCCCCGCCTTGCGCGGCAGGAACCCCTCGAAGCAGAACCGGTCCACGGGCAGCCCGGACAGTGCGAGCGCGGTGAGTACGGCGGACGGACCGGGCACGGCCGTGACCTTGATGTCCTTCTCCACGGCCGCCGCGACCAGCCGGTACCCCGGGTCCGACACCGATGGCATCCCGGCGTCCGTCACCAGCAGCACGCGCGCGCCGCCGAGCAGTTCCTCGACCAGTTCCGGCGTACGGGCGGCTTCGTTGCCTTCGAAGTACGACACGACGCGCCCCTTGGGCGTGACACCCAGCGCCTGGGTGAGCCGCCGCAGCCGCCGCGTGTCCTCGGCGGCGACCACGTCGGCCCCGGCCAGCTCCTCGGCGAGCCGGGGCGGGGCGTCCGCAATGTCGCCGATGGGGGTGCCTGCCAGTACAAGGGTTCCAGTCACGTTTCCATCCTCGCAGGGGCGGTCCACGGGACTCCCACAGACCTGTTCCCTACGATGGCGCGGTGACCAGTACCGCGTCCTCCACGGACACCCGGCAGGAGCAGACCCCCCACGAGCAGCGGCCCTCGTGGCAGCAGCGGCTGCGCCGTTTCGGATACGTGCCGTCGGGATCCCGCGGCGATGTCCGGGACCGGCTGGTGCCGCCGTACACCGAGCCCTCCCCGCGGCTGTGGGCGAGCCTCGGCATCCGGCACACGCTCGCCGAACGGCTCGTCCGCTGGGCGGGCTGGGGCGGTCCGCTGCTGGTGACGCTGTTCGCGGGCGTGCTGCGGTTCTGGAACCTGGGCAACCCGAAGGCGGTGATATTCGACGAGACGTACTACGCCAAGGACGCGTGGGCGATCGTCCACCGCGGGTTCGAGGTCAACTGGGACAAGAACGTCAACGACCTCATCCTCTCCTCGAACGGGAACGTCCCGATCCCGACGGACGCGGCGTATGTCGTGCATCCGCCGGTCGGCAAGTACGTCATCGGGCTCGGCGAGCTGATGTTCGGGTTCAACCCGTTCGGCTGGCGGTTCATGACCGCGCTGCTGGGCACCCTCTCCGTCCTGATGCTCTGCCGCATCGGCCGCCGCCTCTTCCGCTCCACGTTCCTCGGCTGTCTCGCGGGCGCGCTGATGGCGGTGGACGGTCTGCACTTCGTGATGAGCCGTACGGCGCTGCTCGACGGTGTGCTGATGTTCTTCGTGCTGGCGGCGTTCGGCTGTCTGCTGATCGACCGCGACAAGGCGCGGGAGAAACTGGCCGCCGCGCTCCGGGCGGACGCCGACGGCAGGGTCCGCCCGGACGCGGACACGGCGGAGAACACGCGGATCGGCTGGCGCCCCTGGCGGCTGGCGGCGGGCCTGATGCTGGGCCTGGCCCTCGGCACCAAGTGGAACGGCCTGTACATCCTGGCGGCGTTCTGCGTGCTGGCGGTGCTGTGGGACGTCGGCTCGCGCCGGGTCGCGGGCGCCCGCCACCCGTACATGGCGGTGATCAAGCGCGATCTGGGCTGGGCGTTCCTGTGCACGGTGCCGGTCGCCGTCGCCACCTACCTCGCCTCCTGGACCGGCTGGATCCTCTCCGCCACCGACGGTTCCGGCGGCTACTACCGCAACTGGGCCGCGACCGACGGCAAGAACAGCAGCTGGTCCTGGCTGTTCCCGGACTGGTGGCGCAGCCTGTGGCACTACGAGCACCAGGTGTACGAGTTCCACGTCGGCCTCTCCTCGCCGCACACGTACCAGTCCAACCCGTGGAGCTGGCTCGTCACCGGCCGCCCGGTGTCGTACTTCTACGAGTCGCCGGCCCCCGGCAAGGACGGCTGCCCGGTCGACGCCGGCGAGAAGTGCGCCCGCGAGGTGCTGGCGCTGGGCACGCCGATGCTGTGGTGGGTGGCCTGCTTCGCCCTCCTGTACGTCCTGTGGCGCTGGTTCTTCCGCCGCGACTGGCGGGCGGGCGCGATCGCCTGCGGGATCGTGGCGGGTTATCTGCCCTGGTTCATGTACCAGGAGCGGACGATCTTCTTCTTCTACGCCGTGGTCTTCGTGCCGTTCCTCTGTCTGGCAGTGGCGATGCTGGCCGGTGCGCTGATCGGCCCGGCCCGCTCGAGCGACACCCGCCGGGTGGCGGGCGCGACGGGTGCGGGCGTACTGGTGCTGCTGATCGCGTGGAACTTCATCTACTTCTGGCCCCTGTACACCGGCACCGCGATCCCGATCGACGACTGGCGTTCACGAATGTGGCTGGACACCTGGGTCTGACGGCCGGTCTAACAATCTGAGAAACAGCCGCCCCTCCCTTCGCAGCTCCCGCCTAGAGTGCGGAGATCGAGTAGGGGGAGGGGGCGCATCGTGCGCAAGGGGGTCAAGGCTGCCGTCGTCGGCAGTGTGTTCGTCGTGATGGTGGGAGGGGCCGGGTACGGCGCCTTCAACCTCGTGTCCGCGCTGAACGGTGACGGCTCGGCCGGCTCGGCCGGCCAGGAGGCCGTCAAGACCGGGCCGCCCAGCAGTGCGGAGGTCGAGGAGACGACCCGCGCGTTCTTCGCCGCGTGGGAGAAGGCGCAGGGCGCGAAGGCGGCGTCGTACACGAACAACGCGTCGGAGGCCGAGCCGCTGCTGACCTCCTTCGGGCAGGACGCGCACCTCACCGCCGTGAAGATCACGCCCGGTGAGGCGACCGGCCGTACGGTCCCCTTCTCGGTGAAGGCGACGGTGTCGTACGACGGGAAGTCCAAGCCGCTCGCGTACGACAGCCGCCTCACCGTCGTCCGCGGGGTCACCACCGGGCGGGCGCTGGTCGACTGGAAGCCGTCCGTCGTCCATCCCGCCCTGAAAGACGGCGACACCCTCGTCACCGAGGAGGCGGCGAACCCGCCCATCGAGGCGGTCGACCGCGACGGCACCGTCCTGACGAAGGAGAAGTACCCCTCGCTGGGCCCGATCCTGGACGAGCTGCGCGCCCGCTACGGCGACAAGGCCGGCGGCACCCCCGGCGTCGAACTCGCCGTCCGGCACACGGCGGGCGAGGCGGCCGACACCTCGCTGCTGACCCTGTCCGAGGGCAAGCCGGGCAGACTGCCGACGACCCTCAGCGCGAGCGTGCAGGCGGCGGCCGAGAAGGCGGTCAAGGAGTACGACGAGTCGTCCGTGGTCGCCGTCAAACCGAGCACCGGCGAGGTGCTGGCGGTCGCCAACAACCGCACGGACGGCTGGAACGCGGCGTTCCTCGGCCAGGTGGCGCCCGGCTCCACGATGAAGATCCTCAGCGCGGCCATGCTCATCGACAACGAGCTCACCAGCATGAACGGTCCTGCGCCCTGTCCCGACTCGGCGATCTCGGAAAGCCAGACCTTCCACAACATCACCGGCATGACGCCGAACGAGAACGCGACCCTCTCCGAGAGCTTCGCCCGCTCCTGCAACACGGCCTTCATCAAGTTCGCGGACGAGGTGCAGGTGGACTCCCTGACCAAGGAGGCGCAGGAACGCTTCGGGCTCGGCCAGGACAACTGGAAGGTCGGCATCCCCTCCTTCGACGGCTCGGTCCCCGCCGCCGGCGGCCCGGACACCGCGGCCAACATGATCGGCCAGGGCCAGGTCCAGATGAGCCCGCTGAACATGGCCTCGGTGACGTCGACAGCGATGACGGGCACGTTCCGGCAGCCGGTGATCGTGCCGCAGCGCCTCGACGACCGTGAACTGGCCCGGGCGCAGGGCCTGTCGGGCAGCACCGTCGCCCAGCTGCGCGCCATGATGAACCGCACCGCCACCAGCGGCACCGCGGCCGGTGTGATGTCCCGGCTGGGCGGCGACATCGGGGCGAAGACCGGTTCGGCGGAGGTGGACGGGCAGGCCAAGGCCAACAGCTGGTTCACTGGCTATCGCAACGACGTTGCGGCGGCGGCCATGGCTCAGCAGGGCGGTCGCGGCGGTGACGCGGCCGGTCCGATCGTGGCGGCCGTCCTGCGGGCGGGTGGCTGATGTCACCCACATCTCACCCGCACAGGACGGGACTCTAGGGTGGGGCCGTCGTTGGGGACTGTGAGTGCTACGAGGCCGGTACGGCCGCACGGGGTCGTAGCCGGCCATGCGGGGCGGTGGGACCCGGGAATGCGCGGAGGATCGGGAAGCAGTGGGCAAGAGAAGGCGCGTCGCCGAGCGACGGAAGACGAAGCCCGCCGTCATCGGCGGGATGATCGCCGTGGTCGTCGGCGGTGCCGGGATCGGCGCCTACGCGCTGTTCGGTGGCGGGGCCGCGGCCGAGGACGGCACGTCGGCGACCTCCGCCGGCGGGAAGAAGTCCGTGAAGACCGGCCCGCTGTCGGCCACCGAGGTCACCACCGCCGCCCAGGAGTTCCTCACGGCCTGGCAGCAGGGCCGGGTGCCGCAGGCGGCGGCCGCCACGGACGACGCCACCGCGGCGAAGGCCCTGCTGACCGCCTACGCCAAGGACGCCCACATCGAGGACGTCACGCTCACCCCCGGCACCCGCACGGGCGACCGGCTCCCGTTCACCGTGAAGGGCACGGTGTCGTACAAGGGGGTCAGCAAGCCGCTGTCGTACGAGAGTTCACTGAAGGTCGTACGACAAGAGGCGGACGGCACGCCGATCGTCGCCTGGGAGCCGTCCGTCGTGCACCCCGACCTGCGTTCCGGTGACCGGCTGGTGACCGGCGAGTCCGGGACCCCGCCGGTGACGGCGCTGGACCGGGACGGCGGGGAGCTGACGACGAAGGAGTACCCGTCGCTGGCGCCGGTGCTGGACGGGCTGCGCGAGAAGTACGGCAAGACGGCGGGCGGCAAGGCGGGCGTCGAGCTCCAGGTGGTCCGCGGGAAGGCCTCCCAGGCCAAGGAGCTGTCCGACAAGACGCTGCTGGAGCTGAGCGAGGGCACACCAGGCAAGGTGAAGACGACGCTCAGCCCGTCGATGCAGGCGGCGGCGGAGGACCAGGTCGCCTCGAAGGCGCGGGCGTCGGTGGTCGTGCTGCGGCCCTCGACGGGCGAGATCCTGGCGGTCGCGAACGCCTCCCGCGGCTTCAACACCGCCTTCCAGGGCTCGCTGGCGCCCGGTTCGACGATGAAGGTCATCACGTCATCACTGCTGATCGAGAAGGGGCTGGCGTCCTCGGACAAGCAGCATCCGTGCCCCAAATACTTCTCGTACGGGGGCTGGAAGTTCCAGAACGACGACAAGTTCCAGATCAAGGGCGGGACGTTCAAGGCGAGCTTCGCGCGGTCCTGCAACACGGCGTTCATCAGCCAGGCGCCCGAACTGGCCGACGACGATCTGACCAAGCAGGCGCAGCAGGTGTTCGGCCTGTCGCAGAACAACTGGTCGGTCGGCGTACCGACCTTCGACGGCGCCGTGCCGGTGCAGTCCGACGCCCAGATGGCGGCGTCGCTCATCGGGCAGGGCGGGGTGCGGATGAACCCGCTGAACATGGCATCGGTGTCGGCGACGATCAAGTCGGGCGTCTTCCACCAGCCGTACCTGGTCGCCCCGTCGGTGGACGGACGCAAGCTGGCCACGGCCTCGCGCACGCTGTCCGCGTCCGCCCTGTCGCAGCTGCGGGAGCTGATGGCCTACACGGCGGCGTACGGTACGGCGGCGGAGGCGATGGCGGGAGTCACCGGTGACGTCGGTGCGAAGACCGGCTCCGCCGAGGTCGACGGTCAGAAGAAGCCCAACGGCTGGTTCACGGCGTACCGGGGTGACCTCGCCGCCGCGGGCGTCGTCCAGTCGAGCGGGCACGGCGGGGAGACGGCGGGACCGATCGTGGCGGCGCTGCTGAAGCAGGGCGGCTGACGCGCAAGCGCTCCGCTGGGAGTGCTGGCATGGGCCGTCGGTCGTCTGCGGCGCCATCGTGGCTGGTCGCGCAGTTCCCCGCGCCCCTTCAGGGCACTTCGCCCGACCTGCTCAGCTGTGTACCGGCGTCGCAGCCGCCAGGTACGTCCGGCGCAGGAAGCGGATCAGGGTCTTCATGTCGAGCTGCACGACCGCCGTGCCCTGCGCGGAGTGGAACTCGACCACAGCCTGCACCCGCCCGCACGGCCACACCCGTACCTCGCCGTCGCCGGCCGGTGCGCGCAGGCCCTGTTCGAGCAGGGACCGGGAGAAGGACCACTCGTGCGGGCCGGGCAGACGTATGCGGACCGCGCGCGGGTCGATGTCGGGGTCGTAGCGCAGAACGACCGGAACCGCTCCCTTCTCCTCGAGTATCTGGACGTCCTCGTCCGTGACGATCTGGGCTCGTGCGTACTGTTCGACTACAGACATCGGACGGCCCTTTCACCCTGCGTGAGCTGTGCGGAAGCTATGCATCCACTTCCACTCCAATGTCCCATATTTTCGGGATTATGCTCGCCGGACGGGCGATGTCCTATGCACGCGCATGAAGCAACGGGAGACTGCCTCGCTCTTGCAAGACATTCGCATTAAGCCACTATCATCGAACGGTGCATGTACCTGACGGATTCATCAACGCCCCCACCTCCGCCGTGGCCGGCGTCGTCGCCGCGGGCGCCGTCGCCGTCAGTCTGCGTGGCGCGCGCCGCGAACTCGACGAGCGCACCGCGCCGCTGGCCGGTCTCGTGGCGGCGTTCATCTTCGCGGTGCAGATGCTGAACTTCCCGGTCGCGGCCGGGACCAGCGGACATCTGCTGGGCGGTGCCCTCGCCGCGATACTCGTCGGCCCCTACACCGGCGTCCTGTGCATATCCGTGGTCCTGCTGATGCAGGGCATCCTCTTCGCGGACGGCGGCCTGACCGCACTGGGCGTGAACATCACCGACATGGCGATCGTCGGTGTCGTCGTCGCCTACGTCGTCTTCCGCGGCCTGGTGAAGGTGCTGCCGCGCAGCCGGCGCTCGATCACCGCGGCCTCCTTCGTCGCCGCCCTGGTGTCGGTGCCGGCCGCCGCCCTCGCCTTCACGCTGCTCTACGCGATCGGCGGCACCACCGACGTCTCCCTCGGCAAGGTCACCACCGCCATGGTCGGCGTCCACATCCTCATCGGCATCGGCGAGGCCGCGATCACCGCGCTCACCGTCGGCGCCGTCGTCGCCGTCCGGCCGGACCTCGTGTACGGCGCCCGTGACCTGCGCCGGCCGCTGAAGCTGCGGGTCGGCGGCGAACTCGTCGACGCGCCCGCCGCGGAGCCGGTCGCCCTCGCCACGCGCTCTCACCGCAAGGTCTGGCTCGCCGGCCTGGTCACCTCCCTCGTCCTCGCCGGTTTCGTCAGCTTCTACGCCTCCGCCAGCCCCGACGGTCTGGAGAAGGTCGCCGAGGACAAGGGCTTCGCCGAGTCCGCCGAGGAACACGACATCGCCGACTCCCCGCTCGCCGACTACGGCGTCAAGGACATCGACAACGCCCGTCTGTCCGGCGGTCTCGCCGGTGTGATCGGGGTCGGCGTCACCGTCGTCGCGGGCAGCGGCATCTTCTGGGCGGTGCGCCGCCGGCGCAGCGACGAGGGAACCGACGTGTCGCCCGTCTCACCCACGAACACGAACACGGGCGTCTGACATGGGTGCGGGCCACGCCCACAAGCTCTACCGGGCGGGGTCCTCACCCGTGCACGCCCTGCCGCCGCACACCAAGCTCGCCGCCGGCTTCGCCTTCGTCGTGGTCGTGGTGTCCACCCCGCGGGAGGCGATGTGGGCGTTCGGGGCGTACGCCGTGCTGCTGGGCGCCGTCGCCGCCGTCGCGCGCGTGCCCGCCGGTTTTCTGCTCAAACGGCTGCTGATCGAGGTGCCGTTCGTCGCGTTCGCCGTGCTCCTGCCGTTCGTTGCGGAGGGCGAGCGCACCGAGGTGCTGGGCATGTCGCTGAGCGTCAGCGGACTGTGGGGCGCCTGGAACGTGCTCGCCAAGGGCACGCTGGGCGTCGCCGCGTCCGTGCTGCTGGCCTCCACCACCGAACTGCGGGAGCTGCTGCTCGGCCTGCAGCGGCTGAAGCTGCCGCCGCTGCTGGTGCAGATCGCGTCGTTCATGATCCGGTACGGCGATCTCATCACCGACGAGATGCGGCGGATGCGCATCGCGCGGGAGTCACGGGGCTTCGAGGCGCGCGGCATACGGCACTGGGGGGTGCTGGCGAAGTCCGCCGGGGCCCTGTTCATCCGCTCCTACGAGCGCGGTGAGCGCGTGCATCTCGCGATGGTCAGCCGGGGCTACGCCGGTGTGATGCCGGTGATCGACGAGGTGACCGCGTCCCGGGCGCAGTGGTCGTACGCCCTCGCGCTGCCGTGTGCCGCTCTTGTCGTCTGTCTGCTGGGATGGGTCCTGTGACTGCTTCTTTGGAGGTCTCCGGCCTCGCCTTCGCCTACCCCGACGGGCACCAGGCCCTCTTCGGCGTGGACTTCCGCGTCGAGCGCGGCGAACGGGTCGCGCTGCTCGGGCCGAACGGGGCCGGCAAGACCACGCTGGTGCTCCATCTCAACGGCATCCTCACCGGCGGCACGGGCTCGGTACGGGTCGCCGGGCTGCCCGTCGGCAAGAAGAACATGGCCGAGATCCGGCGCCGCGTCGGCATCGTCTTCCAGGACCCCGACGACCAGCTCTTCATGCCGACCGTCCGCGAGGACGTCGCCTTCGGGCCGGCTGCGGCCGGGCTGACGGGGGCGGAACTCCAGGCGCGCGTGCAGCGAGCGCTGGACCAGGTGGGGATGGCCGACTTCCAGGACCGGCCCCCGCACCATCTGTCCTTCGGGCAGCGGCGCCGGGTGGCCGTCGCGACCGTGCTGGCCATGGAGCCGGAGATCCTCGTCCTGGACGAGCCGTCCTCCAACCTCGACCCGGCCTCCCGTCGCGAACTGGCCGACATCCTGCGGTCCCTGGACGTGACCGTGCTCATGGTCACCCACGACCTGCCGTACGCCCTCGAGTTGTGCCCGCGCTCGCTGATCCTGAGCGACGGCGTCATCGCCGCCGACGGTCCGACCGGCGACCTGCTCGGCGACGACGCGCTCATGCGGGCGCACCGTCTGGAGCTGCCCTTCGGCTTCGACCCACGGTCGGTGCCGGCCGGGTCGGGGCCCGCGTGATGCGTTTCCGTGACCGCCGTCCCCCGGCGTCCGTGACAATGGGCACGTGACGGAACACGAGGACGCCGGGTCGCTGCTGCTGGACGAGCAGCTGTGCTTCGCGCTGTACGCCGCCCAGCGCGCGGTGACGGCCGCGTACCGCCCGCTCCTCGACGAGCTCGGTCTGACCTACCCGCAGTACCTCGTGCTGCTCGTCCTGTGGGAGCGCGGCGAGACCACGGTCAAGGAGCTGGCGGCGGCGCTCCGGCTCGACTACGGGACGGTGTCACCACTGCTCAAGCGGCTTGCGGCGGCGGGGCTCGTACGCCGGGAGCGCGCGGCGCACGACGAGCGCTCGGTGCTGGTTGCCTGCACGGGGCGCGCGGAGGAACTGAGGGAGCGTGCGACTCGCGTGCCGGGCGCGCTGCTCGCGACGACGGGGCTCGGCGCGGCGGAGGTCGCACGGTTGCGCGAGGAGTTGTGGCAGCTCGCGCAGCGGGCGGGAGCGGCGGCCGAGAGCGCCCGCTGACGACGCGCACAGCGCACCACGCGCCCTGTTACCCCCGGTCACTACCCCCCAGTAGCCCAACAAGCCCTACCCGCCAGTACCTTGTGCACGATGTACTTGCACGCCGCTGTGCTGCCTGCCGTTGTGTCCGCTCTGGGGGAGGTCCTGCCGTGACCGAAGACACCGCTGTCGAGACCGCCGTCGACACCGTCCTCGACACCCGCCCGACGAAGATCATGTACGTTGCCGAGGCCACCGCGCACGGCGGCCGGGACGGCTATGTCACCAGTCAGGACGGCCAGATCGAACTGAAGGTGGCGATGCCTCCGGAGCTCGGCGGCGACGGCAACGGCACCAACCCGGAGCAGCTGTTCGCGGCCGGCTACAGCTCCTGCTTCCACAACGCGCTGGTCCTGGTCGGCCGTCGGGCGGGCTACGACCTGTCGGGTTCCGCGGTCGCCGCGAAGGTCGGCATCGGCCCCAACAAGCAGCGCGGCTACGGCCTCGCGGTCGCGCTCAGCGTCTCCCTGCCCGTCCTCGACCCGGACATCGCCACGAAGCTGGTCGACGCGGCCCACGAGGTCTGCCCGTACTCGAACGCGACCCGCGGCAACATCGACGTCACGATTCTGCTGGGGTGACGAAAACCACCCGGAACCAAGGAATCGCCGGCCGTACGTCCGCGCTGCACCCACCGTCACAGGCGTGAGTGAACGGAGTGCGGACGTGGATGTGCACGGCACGGTTGCCGAGGGCTTCGAGCCGGTCAGGGCAGCGTTCGTACAGAACTTCGAGGCGCTCGGCGACCGCGGCGCGGCCGTGGTCGTCCACCGCGACGGGCACAAGGTCGTCGACCTGTGGGGCGGCACGAAGGACGTCGACGGCAGTGAGCCGTGGGAGCAGGGCACCGCGCAGATCGTGCGCTCGGCGACCAAGGGCGTCGCCGCCGCCGCACTCCTGCTGCTGCAGCAGCGCGGCGAGCTGGACCTGGACGCGCCGGTCGGCGAGTGGTGGCCGGAGTACAAGGCGGCCGGCAAGGAGCGGACCCTCGTACGGCATCTGCTCACGCATCGCGCGGGGGTGCCGGTCCTGGACCGTCCGCTGACCCCGTCGGAGGCGGCCGACCCGGACCTCGGCGCCGCGGCGGTGGCCGCGCAGACGCCGGTGTGGGAGCCGGGAGCGGACCACGGGTACCACGCGCAGACGTACAGCTGGCTGGTCGGCGAGCTGATACGGCGGGTCACCGGGCGTGAGGTCGGTGAGTGGATCGCGGACGAGATCGCGGGCCCGGTCGGCGCCGACCTGTGGCTCGGGCTCCCCGCGGACCAGGCCGCCCGGGTCGGACGCGTCGGGCAGGTCGCGCCCCCGGAGCCGGCCGGCGCACTGAGGACGCGCCCCAAGCGAGCCGTGGCCGACGCCTACGCCGACCCCGCGTCCCTCACCCGCCGCGCCTTCGCCGCGATCACGCCCCTGCCCGACGAGAACGACCCCGCCTACCGCGCCGCCGCCCTCCCCGCCTCCAACGGCATCGCCACGGCGGAGGGCCTGTCCCGCTTCTACGCCGCGCTGATCGGCGACGTGGACGGCGGGCAGCGCCTGTTCACCCCGGAGACGGCCGAACTCGCCCGCGCCGAGCAGTCCGCGGGCCCCGACCGCACCCTTGTCATCACCACCCGCTTCGGCCTCGGCTACATGCTGGACGGCGCCGCCTCCCCGCTGCTCTCCCCGGCCTCCTTCGGCCACCCGGGCCGCGGCGGCGCCCTCGGGTTCGCCGACCCGGAGGCCGGCATCGCCTTCGGCTATGTCACGAACGGCTTCCGCAAGAGCGTCACGGCGGACCCGAGGGCACAGGCACTGGTGCGCGCGGTACGCCAAGCCATCGCGTAGCAACCACACAGCGACCACGGGTGGGTCACTTCGTGACGGCCCGGAACTGCCACGCCTGACGCACGTCGCCCTTCCGGGGGAGCTGAAGGTCGACGCGGGGCGGGTAGACCGCCAACGGGCTCCGGTCGAGGACCAGTTCGCTGTCGGGAGCCTGGAGGTGGAAGGCGAGGAAGCCCCTGCCCGTGTGCAGCGCCGGGCTCAGCCCCCACTCGTACGGGGTGCTCGTCGTCACGGCGAACCGGTGCGGCCGGAACGTGCCCTGATGGCCCACGTAGGTGTTCTGCCGGATGTTACGCAGGGCGATGTTGCCGTGGGTGAGCCGCACCACCTCCCACTCCTGGGCGCCCGGCGCCGCACCGGGCGGCAGGATGACGAGCGGTTCGTCGACGCCCTGGGCGGTGAGGAGCTGCCCGGGGTTCTTGGCGATGGTGTAGGTCCCGCCGGCAAGGGGCGCCGGCCGGCTCGTGGCGGCCGCCGCCCGGGGGGCACCGGCGGTGAACAGGGCGGCCAGACTGGTGGCGGCGACGGTGCCGAGCGCACGGCGTCGGCTCAGAGGCTGTTGCGTCATGCGCCGATCGTGCCGCGTCGCCGCCTCCCGTGAACCGCCCTGGGCCCGTTTGACCAGGCCTTTCCCCCGGTCGGGCGACCTGACGGCCACCTCCGGTTGTGCGTACGGCCAGGACGTAACTGCCGAGACGTACGACTAGGACGTACGGCGATCAGACGTGAATCGGGTGCGACGTCCGCCCGGACACCGAGTCGATCTCGCCGTGCGCCTTGGTGAGCAGCTGCATCGCGAGCTCGTTGAGCGCCCGCGCCCCAGCGATCTCCTCGCCGACCCTTGGCTGATTAGGGTCGGTGTGGTGCCGGCTGGCGTGCCCGTGGGCTCGAACCTCACTCCCGTCGGGCAAGCGCACCAACGCGGCTGCCTTCGTGTGCGTGTCGTCCTCCTGAAACTCCAGTTCGACATGCCATCCCACAGCGGTGTGCATCATGACGATCTCCTCCGGAACCCGTGTTTCCAGGGCTGCTTCCAGGGTGCCCCTTCGATGCCCGAGTTGTCGCGCTTCCATCGCACTTGCCGCGCTCCGGACCCGATGCCGCCGCCGTGACCACGGCCGCCGTTCACTGCCGCAGGGCACGAAGACGGCATGCGCTGCTGCCTCTCCGCTCTGTCCGCCCTGTCTGCGCTCCCCGCCCCCCATCACGTCCTGCGCTCCGCCGCGTTGCTCGCCCCGTCCTCCTGCACGGCCTGCGCACCCCGGCCCCCGCCACGCCCGGCACCCGACGCCGTCGCCGCCGTCCACCTGGAACTGGTCACCCTCACCGAGGACCACGCCGTCCTCACCTGGTTCACCGGCGTGCCCGGCACCGACGACGGCCTCGGCCGGATGGTGCCGGCGATCACCGAGGGCGAGGTGGTGTACGGCACCCATCCCGCGCGGCTGAACCGGGTCGCGGGCGAGGACCGCCCCACCGCCCACCATCACATCGAACTCACCGGCCTGGAGCCCGGCCAGACGTACTACTACCAGGCCCGTTCCCGGGGCGTCGCCGCCACGCCCACCCCGCTCCACCTGACCGGCGGCAACGCCGTCGGCACCTCCCGGCACGGCCTCGGCTCCCCGGCGGCCCTACTCCTTCACCACTCCCCAGCCCCGCCCGGCCGCCACCTGCTCTCCCTGGCCCTCTGCAACGACCTTCACCTCGGCGAGACCACGGCCGGTCTGGTGGCCGGCCTGCCCCTGCTGCGCGGCGTCTCCCAAGCGCCGGGCCGAGCACCGTACCCGGAGATCACCACCCGAGCCGTGGTGAGGGAGGCACGGCGCCGCGGTGCGCACCTTCTGCTGGCCGCCGGGGACATATCGGCGGGCGGCGCGCCCCGCGACCTGGCCACGGCCCGCCGCATCCTGGACGGTTTCGGCGCCCTCGGCCGCGACTACTTCGTCGTACGCGGCAACCACGACCGGGCCGGACCCGACGGCGACGCGTTCCGGACGGGCTTCCCCGGCCTCCCCTACTTCGCCCATGACCTGGGCGGACTGCGCATCATCGGCCTCGACACCTACGCGAAGACGGGCACCGGCGCCGACGCGGGCGGGCTGGGTGCGGAACAGCTGTCATGGCTGCGGACGCGACTGCGGGAGGCGAGGGAACAGCCGACGCTCGTCTTCGGCCACCACCCCCTCACGGTCCGGGACTCGCTCTTCCCGGTGAGCGCGGGCCAGCGCCTGTCCCGGCGTGACGCACGCGCGATCCTCACCGCGTACGCCGCCGCGCGCGGCGTCTTCCTCCACCACGCCGGCCACACCCACCGCAACAAACGCACGGTGCTGCCGCAGGCCCCGCACGTCACCTTCCAGGAGGTCAGCGCCGTCAAGGACTATCCCGGCGGCTTCAGCCTGCTCCGGCTCCACTCCGGCGGCTACGCCCTCAACCACTACACGCCCCGCGACGCCCCCGCGCGTGCCTGGGCCGAACGCAGCCGCCGGGTGGCGGGCGGCCTGTGGCCGCACTACGCCCTCGGCCGCTCGGTCACCGACCGCAACAGCGTCCGTACCCACGACCTGTCCGGCATCGCCCGCCCGGCACCCCGGGAGCCGGCGACGGGCCGGCTCACGGTGGCCTGAGCCGCAGGCCGACACCACTGACCGCCGAACAAGACCGAACGGCCGGTCACCCTCCTCAACTCACCGCAGCATCAACCCGATCCCGGCCACCAGCAGCCCGGCGGCCACGATCCGCGGCGTACCGAACCGCTCCTTGAACACCACCGCCCCGATGGCCGCGCCCACGATGACCGAGGACTCGCGCAGGGCGGAGATGGGCGCGAGTTCCGCGCGGGTCTGCGCCCACAGGATCAGCGCGTACGCCCCCACGGACAGCCCCGCGCCCAGCAGTCCGAGCCCGAGGAACGGCCGCAGGCGCGCGGGCGTCTGCGTACGCCAGCGGTACACGGCGTACGCCGGTATCACCATTCCCTGCACCGCCATGAGCCACGCGACGTACCCGAGGGGCGAGCCGGACGCCCGCACGCCCAGCCCGTCCACCACCGTGTACGCCGCGATCGACAGCCCGGTCGCCAGCGCCGCCCCGATCGCCGCCCAGTCCGGCCGCCGCCCGCGCAGCCCCCACAGCGCGGCGCCGGTGAGTCCCGCGCAGCTCAGCGCGATGCCGGCGACCACCCAGCCGTCCGGCACCTCGTGTGCGAAGACGGCGGCGAGCACGGTGACGGCCAGCGGCGCACTGCCGCGCGCGATCGGATACGCCTGCCCGAAGTCGCCGAGCCGGAAGGACGTCATCAGCAGCGCGTAGTAGGCGATGTGGATGGCGGCGGAGGCGAAGAGATACGGCCACGCCTGCACGGCCGGGAAGGCCACGAACGGCACGAGCGCGAGCCCGATGACCAGGCCTCCGCCCGAGATGAGCGCGAACCCGACCAGCTTGTCGGTGATGCGGTGGGCGATCGCGTTCCAGCTCGCGTGGGCAACGGCGGCCAGCAGCACGGCCGCCGTGACCAGCGGCGTCACGCAGCCCGCTCGCGCACGTCCACCAGGGTGCCGCCGGCATGGGCGATCAGCGCCCTGGGTTCCATCGGGAACACGGTGTACGGCGTCCCGGCGGCGGCCCACACCACGTCATGGTCGAGCAGCGACCGGTCGGCGAGCACCCGCGTCGCCGTCCGGTGCCCGAACGGCGGTACGCCCCCGATGGCATACCCCGTTGTCTCCCGTACGACGTCGGCGCCGGCCCGCATGACCTTCGCGGCGCCGAGCTCCCGCCGCACGAGCTCCACGTCGACGCGGGACGCCCCGTCCATGAGGACGAGCACCGGGACCCCGTCCGCCGCGAAGACCAGCGACTTGCAGATCTGGCTCAGCTCGCACCCGATCGCGGCGGCGGCCTCGGCGGCGGTACGGGTCGCGTCCGGGAACCGGCGGACACGGCCGTGCAGTTCACGGAGCCCCAGCGCGTCGAGGGCCTCGGCGAAACGGGGATGAGCTCGTGAAGTTCCGGCATCCGAAGTGGTCATGAACGGCACGCTAGCGGTCCGTGTACGGCACATGCGACCGGGTTACCAGCGGCTCGCACGCCGCCACACTCCCCGAGCATGGCGATATGTCCCGTTTCCTGTTAGCGGCTTACGGATGAAGGGCTGGCGGCCGCGTCCGGGGCCTGTGACCGGCAAGCCGGTCCCCCGGGGCTCCGATGCCACCGACCCGGCGTACCGCCACCCCGATGCCGCGCCCGCCCAACCCGGCCGCCCCGCAGCGATGGAGGCGACCGCCTGCCTCGGCCACCCGCCTTCCGGGCCGCTCGCTCGCTTCTCACCCGGGCCGTGGAAGCACGACACTGGCAAAGAAGCGAGCGGCCCCGATGGTCACTTCGCGAGGTACGTCAGGAAGTCGGTCCAGGTGTGGGGGCGACGGTGAGGTGGGGGGTGTTCGGGGTCTTGGAGTCGCGGATGTGGATGGTGGCGGGGGTGGTGGCGACCTCGACGCAGTCGCCGGGTTCGCTGCTGTCGCTGTAGCTGCTCTTGAACCAGTGGAGTTCGGCGGTGCTCATAGTCTCCCCAGCGCTTGCTCGATGAAGGCTTGCGACTCCCTCGGCGTGAGAGCCTGCGCCCGGATCATGCCATAGCGCAGCTCAAGGATACGGAGATCCCTGGGGCTCTCGACCGGACGCGCGTTGAACACACCGCTGGAACGTCCGATCGCCGTGCCGTCGGCGAACTTCAGCACCTGGATCAGGCCCGACGCTCCAGCGTTCTCCTGCCGGTCGGTCGGCATGATCTGAAGCGTGACGTTCCGCAACTGCCCTACCTCCAAGAGGTGTTCGAGTTGTCGGCGCAGCACCATCTTCCCACCGTAAGGCCGTTCGAGTGTCACCTGTTCCTGGACGAAACTGAGCGTCGGCGCGAGCTCCCGCTCGAAAACGGCCTTCCGAGCCATGCGTGCGGCGGTCTCGCGCTCTACGACGTCTTCGCTGAGTGCGGGCTGCCTCATCTCGAACAGCGTTCGCGCGTACTCCGGAGTCTGCAGCAGGCCATGGAGGTTGTGGCTGCCGTACAGCAGCATCTCCACCGCCCGCTCCTCCAAGTCCGCGAGATCCCGCACCTTCTTCGGATACCGAGCCTTCTCCATGTCCTTCTTGAACGCCTTGAGATGCCCCTGCGCCTTCAGGACGTCGTCCGCTCTGTCCAGGAACTCCGGCCGGGGAATCCGCTGTCCCCGCTCCATCTTGCGGATCATGTCCTCGCCGTAGCCCATGACCTCCCCGAAGTCGGCCACCCGCATGCCCGCAGCTTCCCGGCACACCTTCAGCAGCCGCCCCACCGCCTCGACCACCGGTTCGATCTCGTCCCCGGGTTCGACATCCCAACCGGCCTCGTCCGCAACCTCGTTCATGCCCCACCTCCACCGCGCAGTCGTACCCCTACAACCCCTGAGACAGCCGAGACAGCACGAGACAAAGCCGAGACAGTCCCGCTACGCACACTCGTCGACGCCCTGGCCGTCCCCTGGGGTGTGGCCGCCGGTCCGGCACCGCGCAAGACGGTCTGGGCCGAAGCGAGCGCAGAAGGAAGCCGGTGAGGGCAGCCCCGTCCCCACGGAACCCTCACCGGCTGGTCTTGAATCAGAAGCGGTGCGTCAGACGCGTACCAGCTCCCTCTCCTCATCGGGATCCGCGTCCTTCGACTGCGCCTTCAGACCCTCGCCCTCGACGTCGACGTTGGGCAGGGCGCGGTCCAGCCACTTCGGCAGCCACCAGGCCTTGTCGCCGAGCAGGGCGAGCACCGCCGGGACGATCGCCATGCGGACGATGAACGCGTCGAAGAAGACCGCGATCGCGAGGCCGAAGCCGATCATCTTGACCATCGACTCGCTGGAGCCGATGAAGCCGGCGAACACCGCCATCATGATCACTGCCGCGGCCGTGACCACCCGCGCGCCGTGCCTGAAGCCCGTGACGACCGCCTGGCTGGGCTTCTCGCCGTGGACGTACGCCTCCCGCATCCGGGTCACGAGGAACACCTCGTAGTCCATCGCGAGGCCGAAGACGACACCCACCATGAAGATCGGCATCATCGACATGATCGGGCCGGTCTCCTCGACGCCCATCAGGTCGGCCATCCAGCCCCACTGGAAGACCGCGACCACGGCACCCAGCGCCGCCAGCACGCTCAGCAGGAAGCCGAGGGCCGCCTTCAGGGGGACCAGGATCGAGCGGAAGACCGCGATCAGGAGCAGGAACGCGAGGCCCACCACCAGCGCCAGGTACGGGATCAGCGCATCGTTCATCTTCTGCGAGAAGTCGATGTTCATTGCGGTGGTGCCGGTGACCAGCACCTCCGCGTCCGTGTCGGCCTTGATGTCCGCGCCCGCGTCACGGATGCCGTGGACCAGGTCCTCGGTCTCGGTCGACGAGGGCTTGGAGTCCGGGATCACGGTGATCGTGTAGGTGTCACCGGCCTTGTTGGGCGCCGCCGGGGCCACCGTGACGACGCCCTCCAGGTCCTTGATCTCGTCGGTCACCGTGGCGGCGGCCGCCTGGGGGTCGTCGCTGGACTTGGCGTCGACCACCACCATCAGCGGACCGTTGAAGCCGGGCCCGAAGCCCTCGGACAGCAGGTCGTAGGCGCGGCGCTGGGTCGTCGACGTCGGCTGCGAACCGTCGTCGGGCAGGCCCAGTTCGAGCGAGCCGACCGGGGCCGCGGCGGCGCCCAGGCCGATGATGCCGAAGAGGAGGACGGCGACGGGACGGCGGACGACGAAGCTCGCCCAGCGCGTGCCCATGTTCGGCTTGTTCTGCGCCGACGACTTCCGGCGTCCGAGCAGCTTGCTCTTCTCCCCCGCCGGCTGCACCTTGCGGCCCGCGTATCCGAGCAGCGCCGGGATCATCGTCAGCGCGATCAGTACGGCGATGACGACGGTGCCCGCTGCGGCGAAGCCCATCTTCGTCAGCATCGGGATGTTGACGACCGCGAGTCCGGCCAGGGCGATCACGACCGTCAGGCCCGCGAAGACCACCGCGGAGCCCGCCGTGCCGACCGCCCGGCCGATCGCTTCCTCGCGGTCGCGGCCCTCGGCGAGTTCGGCCCGGTAGCGGGAGACGATGAACAGCGCGTAGTCGATGCCGACGGCGAGGCCGATCATCATGGCCAGCGTGGAGGTGGTGGAGCCGAGTTCGAGCGTGTTGGCGAGGGCCGTGATGGTGGCGACGCCGATGCCCACGCCGATGATCGCCGTCAGCAGCGGCAGTCCGGCCGCGACCAGCGAGCCCAGGGTGATCACCAGGACGACCGCGGCGACCGCGATACCGATGATCTCGGTGGTGCCGGTCTCGGGCGTGGCCTGGAGCGCGTCACCGCCGACCTCCACGGTCAGCCCGGCGTCCCGCGCGTTCTGCGCGGCCTCCTCCAGGGCTTCCTTGGTGGAGTCCTCCAGCTCCATGCCGGAGACGTCGTAGCTCACCGCCGCGTAGGCGACCGTGCCGTCCTTGCTGACGGCCTGCGCCTGGTACGGGTCGGCGACGGAGGCGACCTCGGAGCCGTCGGACAGCTCCCGGACGGTCTCCTTGACGGTCGCCTTGTTCTCGGCGTCGGTCATCTTCTCGCCGTCGGGCGCCTTGAAGACGACCCGGGCGGTCGCTCCGTCGGCGCTCATGCCGGGGAAGCGGTCCTCCAGCAGGTCGAAGGCCTTCTGGGCCTCGGTGCCGGGGATGGAGAAGGAGGTGGTGCCGGCGGCGGGGGCACTGGCGGCGCCGACGCCTGCGAGCGTCAGCAGCGCCACCCATATCAGGGCGACGAAATGCCGTCGCCGGAAGGCGAGCCGGCCGAGTTTGTAGAGGAACGTGGCCACGAGGGCGTCTCCCGGTCAGGTCGTGGGGTGTTCAGGGCAGGGTTGATCAACCCGGGGGGTGGCAGGGGTGATCGGCCCGACGACGATGGGGGCGCCCCCGGCCTGAGCGGATTCGAAGGCTGGGGGAGGTCGCGTCAGGTACTGGTCGGGTACTAGCTGAGGGGGATGCGGCTCAGGTGGTGGGCGCGCCGAGGGCGGGGAGGACCACGGCGTCGATGTACGAGATGAGGAAGGCCCGGTTCGGCGGCTGATCCTCGATCAGCCCCCGGGTGACGAATGCGCCGATCATCATGTGCACCACGAAGTCCAGCGCCGGGTTGTCCGCACGGATCTCACCCCGGTCGATGGCGCGCTGCAGCACACGACGGAACTCCGTCATCTCCGGCTCGATGAGCTGTTCCCGGAATTCCCGCAGCAGGTCGGGGTTGTTGTGCACCGCCATGGCCAGACCCCGCATGAGCGCAGCGTTCTGTTCCATCTGGCAGTCGTCCGCCAGCTCCATGTGGGCATGCAGGTCGCCCCGGAGCGTGCCGGTGTCGACGCCGGCGAACGAACCCGGTTTGTTGTGCTGGATGGCCTTCACGACCAGCTCGGCCTTGCCGCCCCACTGGCGGTAGAGCGTGGCCTTGCTGGAGCGTGTCCTGGCGGCCACGGCGTCCATGGTGAGGGCGTCGTAGCCGACTTCACGGAGCAGGTCGAGCACGGCCTCGTACAGCTCGGCCGCGCGCTCGGGAGTGATACGACTGCGACGCGGCGTTGCGACCTCAGCCATTCCGCTCACCTTCCTGTTCCGAACGACACGGTTTCGTACACGACGAAGGTAGCGCAACCGCCATTCGAAACGAAACCGTTTCGTACGTGTCCTGCGTCACGCACGGTCAGTTTTTCACGATTTGCTCCACTTCGTCCCCGGGCAAAGCATGGAAAGGTGACCTATCTGCGTCTGCCCCACCTCAGCGGTGACCTGCTGTGCTTCGTCGCCGAGGACGACCTCTGGCTCGCCCCGCTCGACGGCCCGGGCCGCGCCTGGCGGCTCACCGTCGACCGCACCAAGATCGGCCATCCTCGCTTCTCGCCCGACGGCCGCCACCTTGCGTACACGAGCTGGCGCAGCCTCGTCCCGGAGATCCATCTCGTCCCGGTGGAGGGCGGTGCGGGACGCCGGCTGACCTACTGGGGCAGCGCGGACACCCAGGTCTGCGGCTGGACCCCGGACGGCGACATCCTCGCCGTCGCCTCGCACGGCGAGCCCTTCTCCCACTTCACCTGGGCCTACAAGGTCTCCCCCGACGGCGATCCGGGCCGCAAGCTGCCCTGGGGGCCGGTCTCCGACATCCAGGTCGCCGACATCGAGGGGGAGCGCAGGACACTTCTCCTCACCGGCACCCCACCCCACGAACCGGCCTCCTGGAAGCGTTACCGGGGCGGGGCGACGGGCCGGCTGTGGCTGCACGGGCAACGCCTGCTCGCCGACCTGAACGGCCATCTGCACTCCCCCCTGTTCGTCGGCGGCCGCATCGCCTTCCTCTCCGACCACGAGGGCGTCGGCAACCTCTACTCGTGCGCCTACGACGGCTCCGACCTGCGCCGCCACACCGACCACGACGCCTTCTACGCCCGGCACGCCTCCAGCGACGGCACGCGGGTCGTGTACCAGTGCGCGGGCGACCTGTGGATCGTCGACGATCTGGCCGCGGACTCGGCGCCGCGCCGCCTCGACGTGCGCCTGAGCGGGCCGCGCGCGGGCCGGCGTACGTACCAGGTGCCCGCCGCCCAGCACGTGAACGGCATCTCCGTCGACGAGACGGGCCGCGCGAGCGCGGTCGTCGTACGAGGGAGTCTCTACTGGCTGACGCACCGGGACGGACCGGCGCGCACGCTCACCGACACGCCCGGCGTACGGGTCCGGCTCCCGGAGATGCTC
This sequence comes from Streptomyces sp. F001, assembly GCF_004187715.1. Lineage (GTDB taxonomy): Bacteria > Actinomycetota > Actinomycetes > Streptomycetales > Streptomycetaceae > Streptomyces > Streptomyces flavusporus. The sequence continues at coordinate 435,839 of NZ_QZWF01000005.1, forward strand.
GGCTCGGGCGGCCAGGTCGCCTACATCACGGACGCGGAGGGCGAGGACGCGATCGAGATCGCCTATCTGCCGCGGGCCACCGGCGACCGCGAGCCGCGGCGGCTGGCACAGGGGGAGCTGGGACGCGTCCTGGAGATGGTCTGCGATCCGCAGGGCGAGCGGCTCGCGATCGCCGCGCACGACGGCCGGCTGCTGCTGATCGACGCGACGGAGGACTCGAACGGTGAAGTGACCGAGCTGATCCGGTCGATCAACGGACCGGTGCGGGACCTGGCCTTCTCGCCGGACGGGACGTGGCTGACGTGGTCGCACCCGGGGATCGGGCGCACCCTGCGCCAGATCAAGATGGCCCGCATCAAGGACCGTTTCATCGTCGACGTCACCAACGGCCGCTTCGAGGACGAGAACCCGGTCTTCACCCGCGACGGCCGCTATCTCGCCTTCCTCTCCTGGCGCGGCTTCGACCCGGTGTACGACGTCCACACCGGCGACCTGTCCTTCCCGCTGGGCTGCCGCCCGTACCTGGTCCCGCTCTCCTCCGCCACGCCGTCCCCCTTCGCCCTGAGCCCCGACGGCCGCCCGGCCGCCGGCGGCCTGGACCCGGTCGAGGAGGAGGAGCCCGGCGAGGCCGGCGCGGTGACCGTGGAGATCGAGGGCCTGGAGAGCCGGGTGACCCCGTTCCCGGTCGCGGCCTCCAAGTACTCGGCGCTGGCCCCGGTCGCGGGCGGCGGACTGGTCTGGCTGCGCTGGCCGATCTCGGGCGCACTCGGCGAGACGTTCGTGAACCCGGACGACACCAGCGGCCGCCCCACCCTCGAGTACTTCAACATCACCAAGGCGAAGAAGTCCGAACTCGTCCAGCACCTCGACCTCTTCGCGGTCAGCGGCGACGGCACCCGGCTCGTCGTGGCCGACGAGGGCGACCTGCGCGCGGTGCCGTCCACGGAGTCCGGCGACAGCGACACGACGACCTGGATCGATGTGCGCCGGATCATGCACGAGGTGGATCCGGGTGCCGAGTGGCGCCAGTCGTACGAGGAGGCGGGCCGGCTCATCCGCGCGTACTTCTGGGACCCGGGGATGTGCGGCATCGACTGGGACGCGGTCCTGGAGCAGTACCGGCCGCTGGTCGACCGGGTGGCGTCGCCGGACGAGTTCGCCGACCTGCTCCGCGAAGTGCTGGGCGAGCTGGGCACCTCGCACGCCTACGTCTCCGCCGCCCGCCGCAACGAGGGGCCGGCGCAGTACCAGCGCTGGCAGGGCCTGCTCGGCGCCAACTTCGTGCGCCGGGACGACGGTTGGACGGTCAGACGGATCCTGCCGGGTGACTCCTCCGACTCCAAGGCCCGCTCCCCGCTCGCCGGTTCGGGGATCCGGGAGGGGGCGATCCTGACCCATGTGGACGGACGCCCGGTGGATCCGGTGGCCGGCCCCTACCCGCTCCTCGCGGGTGCCGGCGGTACGACGGTGGAGCTCACGTTCACCCCGTCCGGGGGCGAGGGACGCTCCCGCCGGGTCGCCGTCATCCCGCTCGTCGACGAACGGCCGCTGCGCTACCAGGACTGGGTGGCCAAACGCCGTGCGGTGGTACGGGAGTTGAGCGGCGGCCGCTGCGGCTATCTGCACATCCCCGACATGGGCGGCTCCGGCTGGGCCCAGTTCAACCGCGACCTGCGGATGGAGGTCTCGCGGCCCGCGCTGATCGTGGACGTGCGCGGCAACGCCGGCGGGCACATCAGCGAACTCGTCATCGAGAAGCTGACCCGCACGATCCTCGGCTGGGACCTCACCCGCAACGCCCAGCCGGTGTCGTACACCTCGAACGCGCCCCGCGGGCCGGTGGTGGCGCTGGCCGACGAGGCCACGTCCTCGGACGGCGACATGATCACGGCCGCTTTCAAACTCCTGAACCTGGGCCCGGTCGTCGGGCAGCGCACCTGGGGCGGAGTCGTCGGCATGACCGGCCGGCACCGCCTGGGCGACGGCACCGTCATCACGGTCCCGATGAACGCGGCCTGGTTCGACGCCTACGGCTGGTCCGTCGAAAACCACGGTGTCGCCCCCGACTTGGAGGCGCTGCGCACCCCCCTCGACTGGGCGGAGGGCCGCCATGCCCAACTCGACGACGCAGTCCGGCTGGCCCTGGAGCTCCTGACGACCAATCCGGCGGCCACACCCCCGGACCACAGCGACATCCCGAACCGCTCCCGCCCCAAGCTCCCGCCGCGGATCTGAGCGCCGCCCCCGTGAACGAAGGAACGCGGGGCGCCCTCACCAGGGCACCCCGCGTCAATCGGCCGAGGCCGAGGACAAGTTGACAGACGTCACACGTCGTAGTCCTGGTCGAAGCGGTCCTCCGCCTCGCGCTGCTCGCGCTCCGTCTCCCGCCGGCCGCGCTCGCTCATCGGCTCGCCGCGCTCGCTGCGTTCGCGCTCACGCTCGTCCTGCTGACCGCGCTTCTGCTTGGCCTGCTGCTTGATCTGCTCGGCCTTGTCCTGGAACTGGTCCTTCATGCCCATGAGATTCACTCCCAAGGTGGGTGAGGGGATCGGGCCTCGACCAGATTTACACGGACGGACTAAGCACGCATTTCGATCAACTACGCTCTGTAGCGCGGGCCTGTTCATCGGCCGCGCCGCCCGCACCGACGAGCCCGGTCCGCATCCCCTGCAACCGATCCGCGAACCGCCGCATCTCCCGTTGCCCCACCGTCCCGATGATTCCCGGCAGATACCCGCGGACCCCCTGCATCCCGCGCAGCCACCACTGCCCGTACACATGGCTCGACCGCCGCTCGATCCCGGCGACGATCCGGTCGACCGCGGGCCCCAGCGGATACGTCTTGCTGGACGGCCACGGCAACCGCTGCCTCAACTCCCGCATGACATCGTCCTGATCGGCCCCGCGCACCATGTCGGTGTCGGTCCACGACAGATACGCGACGCCCACCTTCACGCCCCGGTACCCGACTTCGGCGCGCAGACTGTGCGCGTACGCCTCGACGCCCGACTTGGAGGCGCAGTACGCGGTCATCATCGGCGCCGGCGTGATCGCGGCGAGGGAGGCGATCTGGAGCAGATAGCCCCGGCTCTCCACCAGCACGGGCAGGAACGCCCGTGCCGTCACCGCGGATCCGATCAGATTGACCTCGATGACCCGCCGCCACGCCTGCGGATCGGAGTCGACGAAGGGACCGCCGGTCGCGACACCGGCGTTGGCGACGACGATGTCGACCTTGCCGAAGCGTTCCTTGACTTCGCGGGCCACCCTCGCCATGGCCTCGTGGTCGGTGACGTCGGCGTGCCAGTGGTCGCTGTCGCCGTGCAGCCGCGCGGAGACCTCCTTGAGCGCGTCCGGCTCCAGCCCGACCAGCGCCACCGTGGCGCCGCGCGCCGACAACTTCCGGGCGAGCAGCTCGCCGACGCCCCGCGCGGCCCCGGTGACGACCGCGACCTGCCCCTGCAGGCTCACCTTGCTCATGCGCCCTCCTTGACGTCGGTGTCCGCCGCGCTGTTCACGTAGGTGGTGACGAGTTCCCGGATCCTGCCGGTGACCAGCTCGGGCGCCTCCACCGGTGTCATGTGCCCGAGCCCGGGCAGCTCGGTGAGCCCGACGCACTGCGGCAGTGCGGCGACCAGGGCCCGCGCGTGCACCGGCGGAGTGAGCCGGTCGTGCGACCCGACGACCACCGCCGTCGGTACCGCCAACTCCCGTACACCGTGGTCGAGGTCGAGCAGGTCCAGTACGTGCGACCAGGCGTGGCGCACCTTGCGCGGGCAGGCGTGCACGATACGTGCGCAGGCCTCCACCATGTGCGGGGCCGAACCGGCGCCCATCGTGGCGTACTTGAGGATCCGCCGGGCGAGCGGCGTGACCGGTCCGAGCGGCGCCCGGGAGCCGAGGACGCGCCGCGTCAGCGCGGTGCGCAGCCGGCCCGCGCGCAGCGGCAGCACCGTCGACTCGGCGACCAGCCGCGAACTGCCCGTGCTGCACAGCAGGACGGCCGCCGCGTGCGCCTGCAAGCGGGGGCGCGCGGACGCGGCCATCACCGTCATGCCGCCCATGGAGTGTCCGGCGATCACCGCCCGTTCGCCGGGCGCGAGCGTCGCGGCGAGTACGGCTTCGAGGTCGTCGGCGAGCGCCTCGGTACTGCACGCCGGGCTCGCCGGGCTGCGTCCGTGGCCGCGCTGGTCGTAGGCGATGACCCGGTGGTCGGCGGCCAGGGCCCGGATCTGCGCCGCCCAGAAGGCGGTGGAGCAGGTCCAGCCGTGGACCAGGACGACGGGCGGCGCCTGCTCGGGGCCGTGCACCTCGACGTGCAGGCGGGAGCCGTCGCGGAGGTGACGATCAGTTCGCGGGCGGGGACGGGTGGGGCGTAGGGGCCGGATGAGACGTGCAGCAGGCGGCTCATACGGCGGCCTCCACGGTGCCCTGCTCGTCGGTACTGACCTCGGTTCCGGGCCGCAGCACCGCGTACTCGGCGAGATCCACCCGCCGTGTCGCGCGCCGGAACTCCCCTGTCGTACCGGGCCAGATGGTCGTGTTGCGGCCGGCCGCGTCCAGGTACCAGCTGGTGCAGCCGCCGGTGTTCCACACCGTGCGCTTCATCCGCTCCTGCACCCGCCGGTTCCAGGCGTGCACGGCGCTCGGGCGGGCGTCGAGGGCGACACGTCCGCCGAGCACGTCCAACTGCCGTACGAAGTCGGCCATGTAGTTCAGCTGGGACTCGATCATCAGGATCATGGACGAGTTCCCGAGGCCGGTGTTGGGACCGATGATCGTCATCCAGTTGGGGAACCCGGCGGCGGAGGCGCCGCGCAGGGCCTCCATGCCGTCCTTCCAGGTCTCGGCGAGTGTCCGGCCGTCCGCCCCGACGACCCGCTCGGCGATCGGCATGTCGGTGACATGGAAGCCGGTGCCGAAGACGATCGCGTCGACCTCGGTCTCGGTGCCGTCGGAAGCGATGACCTTCGAGCCGTCGATCTGGCTGAGCCCGCTCGCAACGACGTCCACATTGGGCCGGGCGAGCGCCGGATAGTAGTCGCTCGACAGCAGGATCCGCTTGCAGCCGATGCGGTAGTCGGGCGTGAGCTTGGCGCGCAGGGCCGGGTCCTTGATGACGCGGGCCATGTTGCGCTTGGCCAACTGCTCGACCAGGCCCAGCTCGCCCGGGTGCTTGGTGAAGGCCTGGACCTGCAACTCGCGGATCCCCCAGAGCAGTCCACGCCGGAGCTGGGTCGTCAGCGGAACGGCGCGGTGCAGCCGGCGCTCGGCGCCGCTGATGGCTCGGTCGATGCGGGGCATCACCCAGGGCGGGGTGCGCTGGAAGAGGACCAGTTTCGCCACGTCGGGCTGGATGGCCGGCACGATCTGGATGGCGGAGGCGCCGGTGCCGACCATGGCGACCCGCTTGCCGCGCAGGTCGTAGTCGTGGTCCCAGCGGGCCGAGTGGAAGACCTTGCCGGGGAAGGTGTCGAGGCCGGGGATGTCCGGGACCTTCGGGTCGGACAGGGGGCCGGTCGCCGAGACGACGAAGTCGGCGGTGAGCCGGCCGGAGCTGGTCTCGATCTCCCAGCGCAGCTCCTGGCCGTCCCAGGTCATCTTCTTCACCTCCGAGTTGAAGCGGAGGTGCGGGCGGAGCCGGAAGACGTCGGTGACGCGCTCCAGGTAGGCGCGGATGTGCTCCTGCCCGGAGAAGGTGCGCGGCCAGTCCGGGTTGGGCGCGAAGGAGAACGAGTAGAGATGCGACGGTACGTCACAGGCGCATCCCGGATAGCTGTTGTCCCGCCAGGTGCCGCCGACGCTGTCGGCCCGTTCCAGGACGACGAAGTCGGTGATCCCCTCCCGGCGCAGCCGCACGGCCGCCCCGAGCCCGCCGAACCCGGACCCGACCACCGCGACCCGCACATGTTCGTGCTCGTGCTCGGCCATCCCGCCTCCACGCTTCGTTCGCGACTCCGCCAGTGAACACTGGCGCAATGGGAGGGTAGGGCAGCTCCGTACTGATGGGTAGGGGGCGTGCGCCAGGAAAGTTACCGGCAGTACGACTTAGGGTGCGTTCGTGGCAGACAAGCGTGAGTACCGCATGGAGGAGCTGGCCCGGCTGGCCGGCATCACAGTGCGCACCCTGCGCTTCTACCGCGAACGCAAGCTGATCCCACCACCGCGCCGGGAAGGCCGTATCGCCTGGTACGACAACCACCACCTGGCCCGTCTGCGCACCATCGGCGCGCTCCTCGAACGCGGCCACACCCTGAGCGGCATAGCGGAACTGGCCGAGGCCTTCGACAACGGCCGCGACGTCGGCGACCTCCTCGGCCTGGGCGCCCCCACCGAGGAAACCCCCGTCCGCCTCACCCCGAGGAACTCGCCGACCACTTCGCGGGCCAGGCCACCTCCGAGAACCTCGCCGCCGCAATGGAACTCGGCTACCTCGGCACCGACGGCGACGAGATCGTCCACATCAGCCGCCGCCTGCTGGAGGTGTCCGCCGCACTGGTGCGTGAGGGCATCCCGCTCGCGGAGGTCCTGGTGGCGGGCAAACGGGTCCGTGAACACGCCGACGCGCTGGCGGAGTTGTTCGCCGACCTGGTCCTGCGCCACGCCACCGAGGACGACCTGCCGCGCCTGCGCCCGCTGGCCCGCAGCGTGGTGGAGGCGGAGCTGTCGCTGGCCATGGACCGGCGGCTGCGGAAGCAGCGATAGCCTCGCGGTCACACCGACAGCAAAGCGTAGGTTCCCGGACCTTCAAGTGCCTGGCATTCATGAACTTTCACTCCATCAGGGCACTTTTCGGGGAACGGCAGACGGAATTCGGTTCGCACTCCGAGAGTGAGATCGAAAAGGCCCCGGCGGCTGTGCGACCAGCCCCGGGGTACGGCCGACACTTTCACGGAGCGTCGACGTGCCCAAGCGTAGTCCTCAGCCATCACAACCGACCTCGACCCCGACCGAAAACCCGCGAGCTCTTGGAGCTGTGCGCCTCAGCAACCTCACCGAAGTGACCACCTCGCCCGGCAGGCAGCGCGCCTGCATCCAGCAGTGCACCCAGCAACTGGGCTTCACCCTGATCGCCGAAGCCGCAGATCTGGGAGTATCCGCCCGCACGATGTCCCCCTTCGAGAGACCTTCACTGTCGCCGTGGCTGCAACGCCCGGACGACTACGACGCCATCGTGTGGTCACATGTGGACCGCGCCGTGCGTTCCGTCGCCCACATGTCCGAGTTGATCGAGTGGGGTCAGCAGCATGCAACGACACTCGTCTTCGGGATGCCTGAAGAACCTCAGCCGCTCGTGGTCACGCCGCAGGCAGATGGCGATGCCATTCGCCGCTGCATGAATCTGGCCTACGCCGCCGAACAGGAGGCTCGCGCCCTATCTGCTCGCCTCACCGGCGCCCACGAAGCGCTGCGCGCGACGGGCCGATACGGCGGTGGCCTTGTACCGTTCGGGTACAAGAAGGCACCTCATCCCTCCGGCATCGGCTGGTGTCTGGCTCCCGACCCGGAGACCGTCACCGTTGTCCGCGCGATTGTGGACGATGTTCACTCGGGACTGTCCCTGGTCGCCATCGCCCGCAAACTCGAAAGCGCGGGCGTTCTAGTACCGCGCGACCGCCACGCCCAACTTCAGGGACGTCCCACAGGTGGACGCCGCCACGGACACGACTTCGAGCGATTCAGCTGGACACCGGGCAGTCTGTGCAAGATCCTCCGCACACCGGCACTGATGGGCCACCGCGTACACAAGGGGAAGACCGTCCGTGACGCTGAGGGCTCACCCGTGCTGATCGGTCCCCCACTGCTCACCGAAGAGGAGTTCCAGGCCCTCCAGGACATCCTCAACGCCCGCTCGAACGGCATCCACCCCAAGCGCCGGGAGACGTCGTTGCTCATCGGTGTCGCGCACTGCGCCGGGTGTGGTGGCCGCATGTACTTCGCCGCCCGGAAGGCCTATACCTACGGCGACTACGGCTGCTGCGCTGCTGCCCGCGGCACGACCTGTCCCGCCCCCGCCGCGATCCGCGCCGACTGGCTCGACGAGTACACCGTCAGCCGCTACCGCGAGGCGTTCGCCGTGAACGGCGAGGTGACACGGGAGCAACTCCTCACGGACGGAGTTCGCGTCACAGTAGCCAAGGGGCGGTCGGGCGGCGGACCGGAGCGGCTGGCCGGACCGGATATCTCTCGCTTGACCTTCACAGTCGGCGAACGAGTCGACGCGTCTCACCTGTCGAAGACCACCGTCACAGGAGCGTGATCCGACCACCGCTCCTCATGGCTGGCCGCCCGCTCCACGAACGCCTTGACGGCACGGGCGGCCAGCCCGGGCGTCGCGACGGCGAGGTCGATCCTCCAACCTGAATCCGCCTCGAAGGCCCTCCCCCGGTACGACCACCACGTGTACGGCCCCTCGACCTCGGGATGCAGGGCCCGCACGACGTCGACATAACCCCCGTCCGTCACGTCGAAGACCCGCCCCAGCCACTCCCGCTCCTCCGGCAGGAAGCCGGAGTTCTTGGTGTTGCCGCGCCAGTTCTTGAGGTCGGCCCGCTGGTGGGCGATGTTCCAGTCGCCGCAGACGACGACTTCGCGGCCATCGGCGGCGGCCCGCTCGCGCAGCGCCTTCAGGTGGGCGAGGAACTCCCCCATGAACCGGACCTTCTCGTCCTGCCGTTCGGTCCCGACCTCGCCGGAGGGGAGATAGAGGGAGGCGATCGTCACACCGGGCAGGTCGACCTCGGCGTAGCGCCCGCTGTCGTCGAACTCGGCCGACCCGAATCCGATGCGGACGGCGTCCGGCGCACGCCGGCTGTACAGCGAGACGCCGGCGCGCCCCTTGGCGGCCGCGGGGGCGTGCACGACATGCCAGCCCTCCGGCGCGCGGACCTGCTCGGGCAGTTGCTGCGGCTCGGCACGCACCTCCTGCAGGCAGAGCACATCGGCTTGCGTATCGGCGAGCCACTCCACGAAGCCTTTCTTCGCGGCAGCGCGGAGTCCATTCACGTTCACAGAGGTCACAGTGAGCACCCGGGCACGATACCGGCACACTGGACGGAGTCCGGATCCGATCATCGCATAGATATATGATGTCCAGCATGAATATACGTCGCGTCTCCTTCGACCACCCCGACGCCGTCAAGCTCAACGACGAGGTCCAGGCCGAGTACCACGAGCGCTACGGCGACGGCGGCGACGCCACCGTTCTCGACCCGTCGGACTTCCGGCCGCCGAACGGCGTCTACCTGATCGCCTACGACGAGTCCGACCGCCCCGTCGCCACCGGCGGCTGGCGCAGCCGGGACCGGAACGGCGAGGGCAACGAGGACGGCGACGCCGAGCTCAAGCGGATGTACGTGATCAGGGAGCTGCGTGGCCGCGGCCTGGCCCGGCGCATGCTCACCGCCCTGGAGGACGACGCCCGCGCCGCCGGCCGTATCCGCATGGTCCTGGAGACCGGCACAGAGCAGCCGGAGGCCATCGCCCTCTACACCTCCAGCGACTACGAGCCGTGCACCAAGTTCGGCTACTACCGCTTCCACGAGAACAGCCGCTGCTACGCGAAGCCCCTCGCCTGACCCGGCATCAGCCGGGCCGGGGCAGGCACCAAAAGGAGCCCGCCCGATCAATCGATCGGGCGGGCTCCTGTCAACCGACTCCAGGTTTCCCCGGGGCAGTTGTTGCGGTGGACCTGAGGGGATTTGAACCCCTGGCCCCCTCGATGCGAACGAGGTGCGCTACCGGACTGCGCCACAGGCCCTTGCAACGAGTGAAACTTTAGCACCCCGATCGGCCTGCTCGGAAATCCGTTGCCGTGAGGCCCGAGCTGCCCTACTCGTTGGCCGCCCGCGGTCGCTCCCCGTCCTCGTACTGGTCGAACAGGGGCGTACGCCCGCGTTCCCGTGCCCGGCGGGCCGAGGCCGCGCGCCGGGCGTCGCTGCGGTCGTCACCGTCCGTACGGTCCGCCGCCTCGTCCGGCTCCGCCGTCTCCACGCCTTCCGGGGAGGCCGTGGAGGAGGCCCCGTCCCCGGCCTCCTGGTCCCGCACGACGGAACTCGACCGCGCCGAACTCCACGCGTCCGGTGCCCCCAGATCGACATCGGGCGTGGCCCGCGGAGCGACCGGCGCCGTCACATACGTCGGCAGTGGTACCGGCACCGGCTCCCAGCTCTCGCCCCGGCCCGGCCCGCGCTGCCGCTCCCGCTGCTGGTCGACCCACTCCGCGTGATCGGTCTGCTCGACGAGCGCCCGCCGGTCCGCCGCGAGCGCCGACAGCCCCGGGTCGGCCTCCGGCTCGGGTCCCTCGTCGGGGTCGCCGGCGTCGATCTCGGCGGCCGCCTGTCGGCGGGGCTGGCGTGCCCGCTCACGCAGGTGCTGTGCTGCGTCCTCCGCCCGGCGGCGGTCCATCTGGTAGGTGAAGCGGCGGCGCTCCTGGGTGCGCAGATACGCGATGTACACGCTGAGCAGCACTGCGGGCACACCGGGCGCCCACAGGAAGGCGAGCCCGCCCACGGCCGCGACGATCGCGCCGAGCGTGAACGCGAAGAAGAGCATCACTGTCGTACGTCGGCGGCGCGCGAGCACCTTCGAGCGCTGGGCGCGCGCCGCGGCCGCCTCCGCGGCGGGCGCGCGACGGGCGGACGGCACTCGGTCGCCCGTCGGCGCCGAGTCGCCCTCGCGCGCGGACGCGGCGCCGGATGGGTGCGCGGACGCGTCACCGGGCTTCCGCGCGGGCGCACTGTCCGGCTCCCGCACGGACGCGCCGGCGGGCTCGCGTGCCGGTTGCGTCTGCTCCGTGCCCTGCGCCTGGACCGTCGCCTGCGTCCGGGGCCTGGCCGGAGACACAGCGAAGGCCCGGACGTCCACCGAGTCGGTGGCGGCGTCCGGGTCGGGGTCGGGCTCCCCCTCGTCGGTGGAGCGCGCCTGCAGGTCCTTGGCGTACCGGCGCTCCATGGCCGCCCGTCCGGACAGCAACCGGATGGCGGTGCTGAAGCGCTCCGTCGGACGGGCCTCGTTCAGCTCGTCCTGCCTACGGAGCCACATGGGCACCAAGTAGGCGGCCCAGGCCCCGACAATGACTGCGTAGATGAGGCCGCTGCTGCTCACGCCTCACACGGTAGAGGGGTTTGCGTGAGGCCATCTGCCAATTGGGCCGGTGTGTCGCACGATCTGGCTGATATTTCGAGCTTTTTTTGTGAGCGATGCGATCAGTAGGTCACCGAGGTCGCGAATTCAACGCCCCGGAGTAGTCACCGTCCGATCATTTTCGAACATTTATTCAATTCCGGGGTTACGCGTGATTGCCCGGGGCGTTCTGCGGGTTCCACGGCAGGCTCTGCGGGTCGCGCGGCGTGCTCTGCCCGCTCTCGCCCGTGTTCCGCAGCCGGTTCCGCCGCCAGCGGCTCAGCAGTCCGTCGGGCACTTCTTCCGCGGTGAGGGCGAAGACGAGGTGGTCGCGCCAGGCTCCGTCGATGTGGAGATAACGGGGCCTGAGGCCCTCCTCGCGGAATCCGAGTTTCTCCACGACGCGGCGGCTGGGGGCGTTCTCGGGGCGAATGCAGACCTCGATGCGGTGGAGCCCGACGGTCCGGAAACAGTGGTCCACGGCGAGCGCCACGGCCGTCGGCATCACACCGCGTCCGGCCACGGACTCGTCCACCCAGTAACCGATGTGCCCCGAGCACATCGAACCCCAGGTGATCCCGGCCACCGTCAACTGCCCGGCCAGCCGCCCCTGGTACTCGATGACGAACGGCAGCATCCGGCCCGCGTTCGCCTCGGAGCGCAGATGGCGCACCATCTGGCGGTAGGTCGGCCGGTGCGCGACCGGCCCGCCGGGGGCGGGCGGCGGAATGGTCGCCTCCCAGGGGCGCAGCCAGTCACGGTTGCGCCGGTTGACCTCACGCCAGGCCCGCTGGTCGCGCAGCTTTATCGGCCGGAGGACGACATCGCCCTCCACCAGTTCGACGGGCCAGGACGGGCTGTTCAGCTCGCACCCCCACTGCTGGGTCTGGGGTGGTCGCCGCCGCGCAGCTGGTCGACGGCGTGGATCAGGAGGGGCTCCAGGACGGCCAGTCCGTCCCGCACCCCGCCGGAGGAGCCCGGCAGGTTGACGATCAGTGTCCGCCCCGCCACCCCGGCCAGCCCCCGGGAGAGCGCGGCGGTCGGCACCTTCTCCCGTCCGAACGCGCGGATGGCCTCGGCGATGCCCGGCACCTCGTGGTCGAGCACCGCGCGGGTCGCCTCGGGCGTGCGGTCGGTGGGCGAGATACCCGTGCCGCCGGTGGTGACGATCACGTCGTACCCGGCGTCGACACCGGCGCGCAGGGCGGCCTCCACGGGGTCCCCGTCGGGGACGACCTGTGGTCCGTCGACCGCGAACCCGAAGCCTTTGAGGCCCTCGGCGATCAGCGGGCCGCCCTTGTCCTCGTACAGGCCGGCGGCAGCCCTGTTGGAGGCGGTGACCACAAGAGCGCTGTACGGCGCCGCCAGGGCTCCGCCGGCTGAGGCGTCGAGAGTCATGCCCGGCTCCAGTCGCCCGACTTGCCGCCCGTCTTCTCCTCCACCCGTACGTCCGTGATGACCGCTCCCTTGTCGACCGCCTTGACCATGTCGATCACGGTGAGCGCGGCGACGGAGACCGCGGTGAGGGCCTCCATCTCGACGCCCGTGCGGTCCGTCGTCTTCACCGTGGCCAGGATCTCCACGGCGTCGTCCGCGACCGACAGGTCCAGTGTCACACCCGACACCGACAACGGGTGGCACAGCGGGATCAGGTCCGGGGTGCGCTTGGCGCCCATGATGCCCGCGATCCGCGCGGTGGCCAGGGCGTCGCCCTTGGGTACGCCTTCGCCGCGCAGCAGCTCGATCACACGGGGCGAGACGAGGACGCGTCCGCTCGCGCGCGCGGTGCGCGCGGTGACGTCCTTGTCCGACACGTCGACCATGCGGGCGGCCCCCGCGTCGTCGATGTGCGTCAGTCGGTCCTGCACAGGGGATCCGGGGGTCTCCCCCCGGGAAGGCACGGTCATGGTGTGGCGCTCCCGGTCCGGGCCCGTCGCGGTGCGGCGCACGGGCCTGCTGTGCGCGACACGGTACCGCCAACCCGGGGCGCTCAGCCGAGCAGGACCACCTCGACCTCGGTGCCCGGCGCGACGGACTCGACATCCTCGGGGATCACGATCAGCACGTCGGCGTGCGCGAGGGCGGCCACCAGGTGGGAGCCGGCGCCGCCGACAGGGGTCACCTTGCCGTCGGCGTACGTACCGCGCAGGAACTGCCGGCGGCCCTTCGGCGAGGTCAGCGCCTTGTCCGCGGTCAGGGTCGCCCGGGTCCTGGGCCGGTGGACGTCCTCCAGCCCCATGAGGGTGCGGATCGCGGGGCGGACGAACAGTTCGAAGGAGACGTACGACGACACCGGGTTGCCGGGGAGGGCCAGCAGCGGGGTGTGGTCGGGGCCGATGGAGCCGAAGCCCTGCGGCTTGCCGGGCTGCATGGCGAGCTTGCGGAACTCGATGCCGCTGCCCGGTTCGTCCTCGTCGGCGACGTGCGACAGCGCCTCCTTGACCACGTCGTACGCGCCGACGCTCACGCCGCCGGTGGTGACCATGAGGTCGGCGCGGACGAGCTGGTCCTCGATGGTGGTGCGCAGGGTCTCGGCGTCGTCGGCGACGGCACCCACGCGGTAGGCGATGGCGCCGGCGTCACGGGCGGCCGCGGTGAGGGCGAAGCTGTTGGAGTCGTAGATCTGGCCGCTGCCCAGTTCCTCGTCGGGCTGGACGAGTTCGCTGCCGGTGGACAGCACGACCACGCGCGGGCGCGGGCGTACGCGTACCGTGCCGCGGCCGATGGCGGCGAGCAGGGCGATCTGCGGCGGGCCGAGGATGGTGCCGGCCTCCAGGGCGCGGTCGCCGGCCTTCACGTCGCTGCCCTTCGCGCGTACGTGCGCGCGTGCCCCGGCCGGCCGGTGCACGCGCACGTGCCCGGTGGCGCCCTCGGGGGCGAGGCTGCGCGCCCGCATCCCGGTGACGGGGCCCTCGCCGAGGCCGCCGTCGGTCCACTCGACGGGGACCACCGTCTCGGCGCCGGGCGGGAGCGGGGCGCCGGTCATGATGCGGGCGGCCTGGCCGGGACCCACCTGGAGCAGATCCGCCTGGCCGGCCGCGACGTCCCCGATGACCTCGAGGACGGCCGGGAACTCCTCGCTCGCGTCCGCGACATCCCCGACCCGCACCGCGTACCCGTCCATGGAGCTGTTGTCGAACGGCGGCAGGGAGACCGGCACCGTGACGTCCTCGACCAGGACGCAGCCCTGGGCGTCGAGGAGTTGCAGCTCGATGGGTTCGAGGGGGCGGACGGTCTCGAGGATGTCCTCCAGGTGTTCGTCCACCGACCACAGGTGGTCCTGGCCGGTGGCGCGGGGCGCGGTGGTGCTCAAGGTGGCTACATCTCCTCGGTGACGTAACTGCGAAGCCAGGTCCGGAAGTCCGGGCCCAGGTCTTCACGTTCGCACGCGAGTCGGACAATGGCACGCAGGTAGTCGCCTCGGTCGCCGGTGTCATAGCGGCGACCCTTGAAGACGACGCCGTGCACGGGGCCGCCGACCTTCTCGTCCTGGGCGAGCAGCTGGAGGGCGTCGGTGATCTGGATCTCGCCGCCGCGGCCGGGCTCGGTCTTGCGCAGGACGTCGAAGATGCGCGGGTCGAGGACGTACCGGCCGATGATCGCGTAGTTGGAGGGGGCGTCGGCCGGGTCCGGCTTCTCCACCAGGTCGCCGATCTTGACGACGTCGCTGTCCTCGGTGGTCTCCACGGCGGCGCATCCGTAGAGGTGGATCTGCTCGGGCGCGACCTCCATGAGCGCGATGACGCTGCCGCCGCGCTGCTCCTGGACCTCGATCATCCGCTTGAGGAGCGGATCGCGCGGGTCGATCAGGTCGTCGCCGAGGAGGACGGCGAACGGCTCGTTGCCCACGTGCGGGGCAGCGCACAGGACGGCGTGGCCCAGGCCCTTGGGGTCACCCTGGCGCACGTAGTGCATCGTCGCGAGGTCGCTGGACTCCTGGACCTTGGCGAGCCGCCCGGCGTCGCCCTTCTTCTGCAGAGCAGACTCGAGTTCGTAATTGCGGTCGAAGTGGTCCTCAAGGGGACGCTTGTTGCGGCCCGTGATCATGAGAACGTCGTCGAGACCGGCCGACACGGCCTCCTCGACCACATACTGGATCGCAGGCTTGTCGACAACCGGCAGCATCTCCTTGGGAGTGGCCTTGGTGGCCGGCAGAAAGCGGGTGCCGAGGCCTGCTGCGGGGATGACGGCCTTGCTGATCCTGAGGTGCGACTGAGTCATGCCCGCAACCATATCCGGTGCCTTTGTGTGGAATCTGTGGCTCCGGTTAATTGGCCCTCATATGAGCACTTCGAAGACGGTACGGGAGCAACTCATGAGTCACATCGGACGCGCGGCCGAGCCTGACAAGCAAACGTTGCGACGAGAAATCCTCGCAGTGAGAGACAGGTTGCCTGCGGATGACGTACAGGCGGTCTCGGCCGCGTTGGCCCAGCGTGCGCTGGATCTGCCCGAACTGGCGCAGGCAGGCACCGTGGCGGCGTACGTCTCCGTGGGGAGCGAACCCGGAACGCTCGCCCTGCTCGACGCACTGCACTCCCGGGGCGAACGCGTCCTGCTTCCGGTGCTTCTGCCCGACAACGACCTGGATTGGGGCGCATACGCCGGACAGGGCTCCCTCGCGCGCGTCCAACACGGCGGGAAAATGGCCCTCTTGGAGCCCGTCGGTGAGCGCCTCGGACCGGACGCGGTGACCGCCGCCGACGTCGTCCTGCTGCCGGGGCTCGCGGTCGATGCGCGCGGGATGCGTCTGGGGCGCGGCGGAGGCTCGTACGACCGCGTGCTCGCACGCCTGGAGGACGCGGGCGTCCGGCCGGCGCTGGTGGTGCTCCTGTACGACTCCGAGGTCGTCGAGCGTGTCCCCGCTCAGGCGCACGACCGGCCGGTGCACGCGGTGGTGACGCCATCGGGGGTCCGCCGCTTCACCGGCGACTCGTAACATTTGTCAGGCGAAAGGGCCCTCCACGCGCGCGTGGAGGGCCCTTGGCGTCGCTCGCCGTCAGCGGCTCACGGCTTCAGTACGAGCGTGTCGCCGGTGCTCTCGTCGACCGCCTGCCGGGAGAAGGACCAGTCCAGCAGCTCGCCCTTGGCCCACTTGCTCGTCTGGTCGGTGTAGTGGGCGTTGTAGGCGTGCCCCGAGGCTCCGGTGAGGTTGATCCACTTCGACTTGTCGAGGTCGTCGAGGTTGACCACCATCCGCATCGACGGCACCCAGACGACGCCGTAGCCGCCGGCGGCGTTCCAGCCGCTCGCGTTGACGGTCGCCTCGCCGCCACTGAGCTTCCAGGGGCCGCGGTTGAGGGCGTACTGCAGGAAGCCGGGGCCGTCGGTGCCGAGGGTCTGGTTCTTCAGGAACAGACGGTGCAGCCGGCCCCAGCTCCAGGTGTCGATGTCCTTGCCGAGCTTGGCGGTCAGCTCCCAGCGGGCGTCGATCATGGCGCGCTTGAACAGGTCGTCGCGGTTGTCGGCGCCGGGGCGGGTGAGCGAGGCGGGCGTCTTCCACCAGTCGCTGTCCTCGTCGTCCATGAGGCTGCGCACGACCTCGAACCAGCGGTCGCCGCCGTCCGGCTGCGCCTGGTCGGCGTCACGCGCCCCGCATTCGCGCACCCGGCGCTCCTCGTCCGCGGGACCGGTGGTGTCGACCGGCTCGACCCACAGGCACTGGCCCTTGACGCGCAGCTCCTTGGGCAGCTTGTGGCCGAACGCGAGCTTGAGGACGTTGCGCCAGACCGAGTTGAAGTAGGCGGCCGCCGCGGAGTCGGCGTCCTGGGTGTAGTCCCAGCCCTCGAGGAGCTTCTGGGCCTCGCGGACGTCCTTGTCACCGACGTCGATCTTCAGCAGCTGCGGCACGAGCAGCTTGGCGATCTCGCTGGAGTTGTCCAGCTGCATCTGGCGCATGTCCTCGGTGGAGACCTTGCCGCCGCCCTTGATCTTGGACTCGATCAGGTCGGCGATCCGCTGGCTGCGGGCGCCGTAGCCCCAGTCCGTGGTGAGCGTGTAGGGGTAGTCCTTGTCCACGACGGCCTGGTTGGCGGTCACGATGTAGCCGCGGTCCGGGTTGTACTCGTAGGGCAGCTCGTCCTGGTCGATGTAGTCGGTCCAGCGGTACTTGGCGTCCCAGCCCGGCGCCGGGATCGAGCCGTCGTGGCCCTGCGCGCGCGTGGGGATCTTTCCGGGCAGGGTGTAGCCGATGTTGTCCTGGGTGTCGGCGTAGACGAGATTCTGCGAGGGCACGTCGAACAGGGCGGCCGCCGCGCGGAAGTCGTCCCAGTCGGCCGCCTTGTTCAACGCGAAGACGGCATCCATGGAGGTGCCCGGTTCCAGCGCGGTCCACCGCAGGGCGATGCCGTAGCCGTCGCCGCGGTCGGGGGCGGCGGTGTCGACGGTGGCCTTCTTGCCGACCTTCACGAGCTCGTCGGCGCGGTCGGACAGCAGGGGGCCGTTGTTGGTCTCCCGGACGACGATCTCCTTCGAGGTGCCGCCGGCGACCTTGATGGTCTCCTCGCGGGACTCGAAGGGCCTCACCTTGCCGTCGTACAGGTAGCCGTCGCCGGTGAGCTTCTCCAGGTAGAGGTCGGTGACGTCGGCGCCGGAGTTGGTCATGCCCCAGGAGATGTCCTGGTTGTGGCCGATTATCACGCCGGGCATGCCCGCGAAGGTGTAGCCGGAGACGTCGTACTGGCACTTGTCGGAGACCGTGCGGCAGTGCAGGCCCATCTGGTACCAGACGGACGGCAGGGAGGCCGACAGGTGCGGGTCGTTGGCCAGCAGCGGCTTGCCGGTGATGGTGTGCTCTCCGCCGATGACCCACGAGTTGGAGCCGATGCCGTTGCCGTTCACGCCGACGGCCGTCGGGACGTCCTCCAGGACCTCGTAGAGGCCCGACAGCTGGCTCTGCAGCGCCGACGAGGCGGTCCCGTCCGCGGCACCGGTGCCGGCGGCCGTGCCGTCCGTGGAACTGCCGTCGGCGTCGTCGCCCCCGTCGAACGTCTGGGTGAGCTCGTCGTACTGGCCCTGCTGGACGATCACCTGGTTCCGGCTGTACGGGTACTGCGGGTACAGCTCCTCGATCTGCTGGGGGCCGAGACGGCTGGTCATCAGGGAGCGGTCGATCTCGTCCTGCATGTTGCCGCGCAGGTCCCAGGCCATCGCCTTCAGCCAGGAGACCGAGTCGACCGGGGTCCACTGCTGCGGCTTGTAGTCGTTGGCGAAGCCGAGGGCCGCGTACTCCAGGGAGATGTCCTCGCCTTCCTTGCCCTCCAGGTAGGCGTTGACTCCCTTGGCGTACGCCTGCAGGTACTTCTTCGTGGCGGCGGACAGCTTGGTGTCGTACTCCTCCTTCGCCACCCGGTCCCAGCCCAGGGTGCGCAGGAACTCGTCGTTGTCGACCTGGTCCTTGCCGAACATCTCCGACAGACGCCCGGAGGTCATATGACGGCGTACGTCCATCTCGTAGAACCGGTCCTGCGCCTGGACGAAGCCCTGCGCCATGAACAGGTCCTCGTCGGAGGAGGCATAGATCTGCGGGATGCCATGCCCGTCCCGCTTGACGTCGACGGGCCCGGACAGGCCGTCCAGCGTGATCGAACCCTTCGTCTGCGGGAAGGATGCACGGACGGTGCTGATGGACCAGTACGCCCCGCCCGTGACGCCGCCGACGACGGCCAGCACCAGCACGAGCACGATAAGACGGGCTTTGCGCCCCTTCTTCCTGCCGGACTTGCCGGGCTGCTGACCCGTTGGAGCGGTGGTGTTGGGGGGCATCGCTGTCCTTGCTGTCCTAACGCGAGCGGCAGGTCGGGCTGTGACTTTGAATGAGCGCTGGAGCAACCATAGGCGCAGGGCCCGACGGGCCTTGACGCGGACTGGGGAACCAGCACGGACGGACGTTCGATCTTGCCCTGGCAAGCGTCAAGAAATCGTCAAGAGTTAGGTAAGGTAACAAAGTAACTGCACCAGGGAAGGGAACGGCCGCTGAGTATCCACGACCTCAATGAGCTCCTGCTCGTCTGCTCGATCGTCCTGCTCGTCGCCGTGTCCGCGGTCCGGATCTCCTCGCGCAGCGGGCTCCCCAGCCTGCTCGTCTATCTGGGCATCGGCGTCCTCATGGGCGAGGACGGGATCGGCGGCATCCACTTCGACAACGCCGAGCTGACCCAGGTCATCGGGTACGCGGCCCTGGTGGTGATCCTGGCCGAGGGCGGCCTGGGCACGAAGTGGAAGGAGATCAAACCGGTCCTGCCGGCCGCGACCTCGCTGGCTCTGGCCGGGGTCGCCGCGAGCGTCGGAATCACAGCTGCGGCCGCGCACTATCTCGTCGGGCTGGAGTGGCGTCAGGCGCTCATCATCGGGGCGGTCGTCTCCTCAACGGACGCGGCGGCGGTCTTTTCCGTACTACGGAAGATCCCGCTCCCCGCGCGCGTGACGGGCACGCTGGAGGCCGAGTCCGGCTTCAACGACGCTCCCGTCGTCATCCTGGTCGTCTCCTTCTCCGCCGTCGGCCCGATCGAGCACTGGTACGTGCTGATCGGCGAGATAGCGCTGGAGCTGGCCATCGGCGCGGCCATCGGTCTCGCGGTGGGCTGGCTGGGCTCGTGGGGGCTGCGACACGTGGCCCTGCCCGCCTCCGGCCTCTACCCGATCGCCGTCATGGCCATCGCGGTCGCGGCGTACGCGGCGGGCGCGCTCGCGCACGGCAGCGGCTTCCTCGCCGTCTACCTCGCCTCCATGGTGATGGGCAACGCACGACTCCCGCACTGGCCCGCCACGCGCGGGTTCGCCGACGGGCTCGGCTGGATCGCCCAGATCGGCATGTTCGTCCTGCTCGGTCTGCTGGTCACCCCGCACGAGATAGGCGACGACATCGCGCCCGCGCTCGTCATCGGGCTCGTGCTGACCATGGTGGCCCGCCCGCTGAGCGTCGTGCTCTGCCTCCTGCCGTTCCGGGTGCCGTGGCGGGAGCAGACCCTCATGTCCTGGGCCGGGCTGCGCGGCGCCGTGCCCATCATCCTGGCGACGATTCCCGTGGTCAGCGATGTCGAGGACAGCGACCGGATCTTCAACATCGTCTTCGTCCTGGTCGTCGTCTACACCCTGATCCAGGGGCCGACGCTGCCCTGGGTCGCCCGCAAACTCCACCTGGGCGACGAGTCCGGGGCCGCCGACCTCGGGATCGAATCGGCACCCCTGGAGCAACTGCGCGGGCATCTGCTCTCTGTGACGATCCCCACCGAGTCGAAGATGCACGGAGTCGAGATCAACGAGCTGAGGCTGCCGGCCGGAGCCGCGGTCACCCTCGTCGTGCGGGAGGGCACATCCTTCGTGCCATTGCCCACGACGGTGCTGCAGCGCGGCGACGAACTCCTCGTGGTGGCCACGGATCCGGTCCGGGACGCGGCGGAGCGGCGACTGCGCGCGGTGGGCCGCGGCGGCAAGCTGGCGGGCTGGCTGGGCGTGAACGGCGCCGGGGCGGAGCGTTAAGGGTGTGTTTCATACGGTTCACACCACCGCCAATCGCAGGCGAACAGGCCCAAGGTGCTCGTTTTCACAGGTGCACCAGCCGTTGACCCCTGTACGATGAAGGCGGACCTTGATCGAACCAACTCTGCCTGACGCAGAGCTGGCGCGACCGTATGGCGGCCGGGACGCCTCCCTCAGTGGGCGCCGGTATCTACCGCAGTTCCGCGCAAGAGGACAGCTCTCGGCGCACCCGCACGGGCGCGCTACCAGGCGGCAGAAAGGCACAGGCCGTGGCATCCACGGTCACGCCGTCGAAGGACTCGCCGGCCCCCTCCTCCCGCCCGGGATACGGGCAACTGCTGCGCACCCGTGGCGCCTGGACGTTCCTGCTCCCCGGTTTCGCGGCGCGCCAGCCGTTCGCGATGCTCACGATCTCCATCGTGCTGCTGGTGCAGCACACCACCGGCTCGTACGGCGTGGCAGGCGCCGCCGCGGCCGTCACCGGCGTCTCCATGGCGCTGTTCGCGCCCTACAGCGGCCGCCTGGCGGATCGCTTCGGGCAGCGCGCCGTACTGATCCCCGGCGTGCTGGTGCACACGCTGTCCGGCCTCACCCTGACGGCGCTCGCGCTGGCGGACGCCCCCCTGTGGGCGCTGTTCGCGGCCGCCGTCCCCACCGGCGCCTCGGTCCCGCAGATCGGCCCCATGGTGCGCGCCCGCTGGGGAGTGAGGCTCAAGGACTCGCCACTGATGACGACGGCGGCGGCGTTCGAGTCGGTCACGGACGAGCTGACCTTCGTCGTCGGTCCACTGCTCGCCACCGCGCTGTGCACCGCCGTGAACCCGGCCGCCGGCCTGGTGACGGAGGCGTCACTGACGCTGGTCGGAGGTCTGCTGTTCGCCGCGCAGAAGGGCACCCAACCCGCGGTCGCCGCCGGTGGGCACGCGCGCGTGCAGCCCGTTTCCGCGCTCCGGGTCCCCGGGGTGCGTGTTCTGATCGTGGCCTTCCTGGGCATCGGCTCCGTCTTCGGCGGCATGCAGGTGTCGCTGGCCGCCTTCACCGAGTCGATCGGCGAGCCCGGCCTGAACGGCGTCCTGTACGGGACCTTCGCCGCCGGCAACATGCTCTCCGGCATCGCCTGCGGCGCCATCGCATGGAAGGCGGCCCCCCAACAGCGCCTGGTCGTCGGATACGCGGCCCTCGCCCTGGCCACCTCCGGCCTGTGGGCGGCACACTCGGTGCTCCTGCTCGCAGGTCTCGGCCTCCTGGTCGGCATGTGCATCGCGCCCGCCCTGATCACCGGCTACACGCTGGTCGAGGGGCTGGTTCCGGCCGGGGCGCGCACCGAGGCCTTCACCTGGCTGACCGGCGCGGTGGCGCTCGGCCAGGCGGGCGCGGTCACGGTGGCCGGACAGTTGGAGGACCGCTTCTGGAACGGCGCCGGGTTCCTCGTTCCGCTCGGCGGCACGGCGCTCGCCCTGGCGACGCTGGTGGCGCTCCGCTCGCAGCTCACGGCACGGTCCCACAGCCGCACCGTCGCGCGTGGCGTCGGTCACCGCACGCCGGTCGCAGTGGACTGAACCCGAGGAATACGTCACTATGGACCGTCGTTAGCACTCATCGAGTAAGAGTGCCAGGAGGAAGACAAGTGCCGACCTACCAGTACCAGTGCACCGAGTGCGGCGAGGGCCTCGAGGCGGTGCAGAAGTTCACCGACGACGCCCTGACCGAGTGCCCCAACTGCGGTGGCCGCCTCAAGAAGGTGTTCTCCGCCGTCGGCATCGTCTTCAAGGGCTCCGGCTTCTACCGCAACGACAGCCGCGGCTCCTCGTCGAGCAGCTCGCCGGCGTCGTCGAAGCCGTCGACCTCGTCCTCGTCGACGCCGTCCTCCTCGTCCTCGGACTCGAAGGCGTCGGGCACCGGCACCTCGGCCGGCAGCACCGCCGCCTGATTCACCCGCACGGGACCCTGCCGTCGTACGGCGGCAGGGTCTTCGGTGTTTTCGGCACCGGCCCGTACGCGTCGCCGGGTGCCAGCTACTGTGCTGGTCATGGCGAACGCAGAGATCGGTGTAATCGGCGGCTCCGGCTTCTACTCGTTCCTCGACGAGGTGACCGAGCTCCAGGTGGAGACGCCGTACGGGCCGCCCAGCGACTCCCTCTTCCTCGGCGAGATCGCCGGCCGACGGGTCGCCTTCCTGCCGCGGCACGGACGCGGCCACCATCTTCCGCCGCACCGGATCAACTACCGGGCCAACCTGTGGGCGCTGCGGTCGCTCGGGGTTCGCCAGGTGCTCGGCCCGTGCGCGGTGGGCGGGCTGCGGCCCGAATACGGGCCGGGCACGCTGCTCGTCCCGGACCAACTGGTCGACCGTACGAAGTCCCGGATGTCGACGTACTTCGACGGGTTGCCGCTGCCCGACGGCACCGTGCCGAACGTGGTGCACGTCTCGCTGGCCGACCCCTACTGCCCGGCCGGACGGGCCGCCGCGCTGAAGGCGGCGCGTGGGCGGGACTGGGAGCCCGTGGACGGCGGCGCGCTGGTCGTGATCGAGGGGCCGCGCTTCTCCACCCGTGCCGAATCGTTGTGGCACCGGGCGCAGGGCTGGGCGGTAGTGGGCATGACGGGCCACCCGGAGGCGGCGCTCGCCCGCGAACTCGAGCTCTGCTACACGTCGCTGAACCTGGTCACCGACCTGGATGCCGGCGCCGAGACCGGAGAGGGCGTCTCGCACGACGAGGTGCTCCGGGTGTTCGCCGCGAACGTGGACCGGCTGCGGGGCGTGCTGTTCGACGCGGTGGCCGCACTGCCCGCGAACGACGAGCGGGACTGCCTGTGCACGACGGCGCTCGGCGGGATGGATCCGGGGTTCGCGCTGCCGTAGCGCGGTGCGGGCTTCGCGCTGCCGTAGCGCGGTGCGGGCTTCGCGCTGCCGTGGCGCGGAACGTCCCGTTCGGGTGAGGGAGTTTTCCACAACCTGTCGGTAGTCCACCTGTCTCAGCGGACTGCGGCGCGAAGCCTCATCGTGGGCTCGCAAGCCGAATCCGCATCGCAGGAGGTGGTCCACGTGTCCCTCTCTCCCTCGCCTTCTCCCTCTCCGTCCTACGCGGAGCTCTCCCCCTCTCCTTCCGCTCCCCATCCGCATCCGCATCCGCATCCGCCGGGTGGCGACGTGCCCGCAACGTGCGAGGTGCCGCACTTCGCTCCCGTCCGCGTGCGCGGTGGGCGGTTCCTGCTGCACCGGCTCGTACGGCACCGGCGGCGGGCCCTAGCGGCCGGGCTCGCGGTGACCGCTGCCGCGCTCGTGGCGGCAGGCCCGCGGGGCCCGGCCGACCCCCATCGCAACGATCAGGCCCGCGGTCATCCGGTGGCGGACCGGTCGCCGGAGCGCCGACCGGTGGAGCGGGTCTCCGCGCCGGTACGGATCGCCGACGCAGCCACGGTGCGGCTGCTGCAGCCGGGCGACCGGGTCGACGTCGTCGCCGCCGAGGAGACGGCGACCGGCGGAGAGGCCGGCGTGATCGCGCGCGGGGCGCTGGTGACCAAGGTGCCCGAGCCGCTGGACGGTGAGGTCGACAGCGGTGCGCTGGTGGTGCTCTCGGTACCGCGTTCCACCGCGGCCCGTCTCGCCGGGGCGAGCGCCACGGCGCGACTGGCGGTGACGTTGTGCTGAACCGAACCTTGCGAAGGGGGCGCCATTTACCGTCAAGTCCCTCGTTCCAGCTACCGGATTGGACAGTGCCGCCTCGCCCTGACGTAGGTTGCGGAGCTGTTTGTTCCACAACCTGTGCGTGTGACGAGGAGAGGCCACGAGGTGAGCGAGAAGAAGGAACCGGGCGTCTGGGACGGCTTCAAGGCCTTCCTGATGCGCGGGAATGTCGTCGATCTGGCGGTAGCGGTGGTCATCGGCGCCGCCTTCACCAACATCGTCAACTCGGTGGTGAAGGGCGTCATCAACCCGCTGGTCGGAGCGATCGGCACCAAGAACCTCGACAGCTACAGCTCGTGCCTGAAGGGCCCGTGCACGCTGGCGGCGGACGGCTCGGTCTCACGCGGCGTCATGATCCTCTGGGGCTCCGTGCTGGGAGCCACGCTCAGCTTCGTGATCACCGCGGCGGTGGTCTACTTCCTGATGGTCCTGCCGATGGCCAAGTACCTGGCCCGCGTAGAGGCCCGCAGGAAGGCGAGGGAGGGCACGCACGAGGTCATCGAGGTGACCGAGCTGGAGGTGCTCAAGGAGATCCGCGACTCGCTGGTCGCGCAGCGCGGCTCGGGCCACACCGAGCATTAGGCCCGGTTCACAGGGCCCCGGGGGCGATTGTCCGCCGGGCCCTGCCGGCTCACAGGTGGTGGGGCGGCTTCTCGTCGAGGAAGCGCCTCAGGTCGTCCGCCGCGTCCCCGCCGGTGCCCGGACGCTCACCCCAGCCACGGTCCGTGTCGTCCGCGGACTGCTCGGTCAGCGGGTCGTCGAAAATCAGCGCGGCCTTGGGGTCGCGCTGCTCGGGGGCGGGGGATGTGCTCATGCCCCCAGGGTACGGGGCCGAGGACTCTCCTCCTGTGAATCCGATCAAGACTTTCCGGCCGATATCTGCTGTGCTGTGCATCATGACGTCCAGTCCCACTCCATCGTCCTCGCCGACGGGCCCGCCGGGCCACCCTCGCAGCCCACTGCGCCGACTCACGGCCCGCGGTCGCGACGAGGCACATCGCGCCGCCACGCCGCTGGAACTCTTCTTCGACCTGTGTTTCGTCGTGGCCGTCGCGCAAGCGGGCATCCAGCTGGTGCACGCCGTAGCCGAGGGACATGCGGGCGAGGGCATCCTCAACTACGCCATGGTCTTCTTCGCCATCTGGTGGGCCTGGATGAACTTCACCTGGTTCGCCTCGGCGTACGACAACGACGACGCCCTCTACCGCGTCGTGACGCTGGTGCAGATCGCCGGCGTGCTCGTACTCGCCGCCGGGATCTCGCGGGCGTTCGAGGACCATGACTTCCTCTTCGTCTGGCTCGGCTACGTCGTCATGCGGCTGGCGATGGCCGCCCAGTGGCTGCGGGCCGCGAGATCCGCCGAGGGCAGGGCGAGAGCGTCGGCACTGCGGTACGCGGCCGGCGTCATGCTCTGCCTGGTCGGCTGGGCGGGGCTGGTGCTCCTGCCCGAGCCCGCTCGCCCCTGGTGGTTCCTGGTGATGGCGATCGCCGAGCTGTGCGTGCCGATCTACGCGGAGCGGGCCTCGATGACGTCCTGGCATCCGCACCACATCGCCGAGCGGTACGGCCTGTTCACGATCATCGTGCTCGGCGAGGCGATCGCCGCGTCCACGGTCGCCGTGAAGTCGGGCGTGGACGAGAACGACGCGCTCGGCGAACTGCTGCCGATCATGGCAGGCGGCCTGCTGATCGTGTTCTCCGCCTGGTGGATCTACTTCGTAGTGCCCATTCACGGGCATCTGCGCTCCAGCAGACAGGCGTTCGTGTGGGGTTACGGCCACTATCTGATCTTTGCCTCGGGGGCCGCGATCGGCGCCGGCCTGGAGGTGGCGGTCGAGCAGGCGGTCGGCAAGGCACACATCTCCACCCTGTCCGCCTCTGCCGCGGTGACCCTGCCGACGGCGCTCTACCTGCTCACCGTCTGGGCACTGCACTCGCGCCACTTCAAGGTGGGCATCGCCGAGCAACTGGTGCTGCCGACCGGGGCCTTGCTGGTGATCTGCTGCACCTTCCTGGGAGACTGGGCGGTCCTCGCGGCCGGCATCGTTTCGGCGCTGACCGTGGCGACGGGGGAGACGTTGACGGCACGTATGGCGTTCGGACGGCTCAAGGCGAGGGACACGGCGCCGGCGGGCTGACGCCGTGCTGTGGGGGGTGCGGGGGGGCGCGCGGCTGGGGGCGGGCCCTGAAGCGAGACTGATTCCCATGACAGTTGACGCTCTGACGGACGTGACAGGCCTGCGGGTGGGGCATGCGAACCGCACCGGCGCCGGTTGGCTCACCGGCACCACGGTGGTACTCGCCCCCGTCGGCGGGGCCATCGCCGCCGTGGACGTACGCGGCGGAGGTCCCGGCACCAAGGAGACCGACGCTCTCGACCCGCGCAACCTGGTGCAGAAGGTCGAGGCGATCGTGCTGACCGGCGGCAGCGCCTACGGGCTGGACGCGGCGTCCGGTGTGATGGCCTGGCTGGAGGAGCAGGGGCGGGGCGTGCGTGTGGGGGCGGATCCGGCACATGTCGTGCCGGTGGTGCCCGCCGCCTGCGTCTTCGATCTGGGGCGGGGCGGGGAGTTCCGCGCCCGGCCGGACGCCGCCCTCGGGCGGGCCGCGGTGGAGGCGGCCGCGGTGAGCGAGGTCGGCGCGGCCGTGGCGGAGGGCTGCGTCGGGGCCGGTACGGGTGCCACGGTCGGGCCGGTCAAGGGCGGGGTCGGCACCGCGAGCACGGTGCTCGGCTCCGGGATCACGGTGGCGGCGCTGGTGGTGGCCAACGCGGCGGGGTCGGCGACGGATCCCGAGACGGGCGTCCTGTACGGGGAGTTGATCCAGGGGCGGGTCGACTACCCGGAGGCGCACGTCCATGACGCGGCACGCCGGCGCCTCGTCGAGTGCGCGGCCAGGAACGCGCCGCCTCCGCTGAACACCACGCTCGCGGTGGTCGCCACCGACGCGGCACTGTCGAAGGCACAGGCACAGAAGCTGGCGGGCACGGCGCACGACGGGATCGCGCGCGCGGTGCGGCCGGTGCATCTGCTCAACGACGGCGACACGGTGTTCGCGCTGGCGACGGGGGCGCGCGGGCTCGACGCCGGGCAGCCCCTCGCGCTGAACGAGATCCTCGCCGCCGGCGCGGATGTGGTGACGCGCGCGATCGTACGCGCGGTGCGCGCCGCGGAGTCGGTGGACGGGCCGGGTGGGGTGTGGCCGTCGTACACCGAGCTGTACGGGAGTGACGCGGTCCGGCGCTGATCGGTGCTGCGCCCACCCGGCCGGCCCGTTTGTCCCGGTTCTGTCACGTGATGGCGTTCAGCGCGACCGGAGGGAACCCCACCGGTCGCCGATCCCCTCTTTCTCGACGCTTGGAGCGGATCACGCACATCACACGAATGGGGAGCAGCCCGTGACAACGCCGGACATGGCAAAGCGGCGCGCGCTGGTGGCCAGTGCCGCCCTGATGGTCGGCGCCCTCACCCTCACCGCCTGTGGCGGCAGCGCCAAGGCCAGCAGCGACGGCAAGGGTGGCGACGGCGGCAAGGACGACGCGAAGACCTCAGCAGCGCGGATCGCCATTTCGGCCAAGGACGGTTCGGCGGGCGCGTCGATCAACACGACGGGCGTGAAGGTCAGCGACGGGCGGCTGACCGACGTGAAGATGACGGTGGCGGAGACCGGGCAGTCCGTACCGGGGTCGTTGTCCTCCGACGGCAGGAGCTGGAAGCCGAAGGAGCAGCTGGAGCGGGGGACGAAGTACGAGATCGCGGCGACCGCGAAGGACGCGGACGGGAGGACCAGCGCCGCCGACTCCGTCTTCACCACCGTCACTTCGGCCAACAGCTTCATCGGGACGTACACCCCGGACGACGGCACGACGGTCGGGGTGGGGATGCCGGTGTCGTTCGAGTTCGACAAGGCGATCAGCGACAAGAAGGCCGTGCAGTCGCACATCACGGTCACATCCAGCAGCGGACAGAAGGTGGTCGGGCACTGGTTCGGGTCGCAGCGGCTGGACTTCCGGCCCGAGGAGTACTGGAAGGCCGGCTCCAAGGTCACGATGAAGATCGACCTGGACGGCGTGGAGGGCGCGAACGACGTCTACGGGGTGCAGAAGAAGACCGTCACCTTCACCATCGGACGTTCGCAGGTCTCCACGGTCGACGCCGGCACACAGACCATGACGGTCGTGCGGGACGGCAGCACCGTCCGCACGGTGCCGATCTCGGCGGGCAGCCCGCAGAACAGCACGTACAACGGCCGGATGGTGATCTCCGAGAAGTTCGAGCAGACCCGGATGAACGGCTCGACGGTCGGCTTCGGCGGGGAGTACGACATCCCGGACGTGCCGCACGCGATGCGACTGACCAGGTCCGGCACGTTCATCCACGGCAACTACTGGTACAGCAAGGGCAGTCCGCCCTTCGGCCGCCAGGGCACCAGCCACGGCTGCGTCGGGCTTGAGGACGTGCAGGGCGCGCAGGGTGACACTCCCGGCAAGTGGTTCTACGACAACTCGCTCGTCGGGGACGTCGTGATCGTCAAGAACTCTCCCGACACGACCGTGGCGCCGGACAACGGCCTCAACGGCTGGAACATGGCGTGGAGCGAGTGGATCGCCGGCAGCGCCACCTGACCGCCAGGCTCGACGGTTCGCCGCAAGTGGCCTCTCACCAGCCACCTTTGATGAGACGTCGGGTCGCGTGGGAACCTCGTCCGCGGCCCGCCCGTTTTCCGGGCGTACGTTTTCTCGGTTCCCGGACATGATGTCCGACCGAGGGGCTACGGTATGCACCCACAAGGTGACATGCAGCAACGCCGGGAGAAACCTTGAGCGTTCCGTACGAGACGGCAGCGTACGAACCACCCGAGTCGCCCGAGTCTCCGGAGGAGCACCTCACGCGACTGCTCGGCCGTGCCCTGAACTCGTTCGAGCTGCCCGACGAGACGATAGGGCGGCTCGAGGGTGCGCTCGCGCATGACAGTTCGCTGCACTCCGCGCACCACAGCGCGGGCCTGCACCGCGAGACGTACCGGCACACCTGGCTGCTCGCCGACGGCTCGGCGCTCACGCTCTGGGAGCTCGTGCACAACACCACGCCGGGCGGCGCCCCGCAGCACGAGGTGTATGTCGACGCGGAGGAACTGCGCGCCGCCGGCGCCCGGCTGCCGCTGCCGCCGGACCCACCGGAGTTCGAGCTGCCGATGGTGATGCAGCTGTCGCCGGTCCTCGAACCGCGGCATGTGTACGTGCCCGACGACTCGGCGGACCACGCGCGTCGGCTGCTGCGCCGGGCGGAGAACCCGGACCGGCCCGGTGCAAAGACGGCCGCGCTGCTGGCCACGGCGTGCGCGCACCAGATCACACAGGCCTTCGGGCGCCCCTGCCGCGCGGGACGCGCCGGGCTGTGCTTCTCGCTCTACGAGCATGCGTTCCTGCTGCACGACGGGCAGGAGATCTCCCTCTGGGAGGTGGAGCACACAGCCACACCGGACGGCCGGCACATGTGCGAGGTGTACACGACGGAGGACGCGGCGCGGGACGCGATGGAGCGCAGGGCCGCGCAGATGTCGTAGACGCCATGGTCCCGGGACCGAAGTCCCGGGACCATGAACTCCCTTGCACCCGCCGCCGGATGGTGCGTGTGAGCCTTACGCCGCCACCGGCTGCTTCACCTCCGCCGCGGCCGGGCCGCCCGCCGGTTCGGACGCCTCGGCGCCGGGCGCCGGCTTGCGCAGGCCCTTGAGGAGGATCACCAGGCCGGCCGTCACCGCCGTACCGGCCGCGATGGCCAGCAGGTACAGGAACGGCTTGCCGATCAGGAAGGTGACCCAGATACCGCCGTGCGGGGCGCGCAGGGTCGAGCCGAACGCCATGGTCAGCGCGCCGGTCACCGCGCCACCCGCCATGGAGGCCGGGATGACCCGCAGCGGGTCGGCCGCCGCGAACGGGATGGCGCCCTCGGAGATGAAGGAGGCGCCGAGGACCCAGGCCGCCTTGCCGTTCTCGCGCTCGGCGCTGGTGAACAGCTTCTTGCGCAGGGTGGTGGCGAGGGCCATGCCCAGCGGCGGGACCATGCCGGCGGCCATCACCGCGGCCATGATCTTCATCGCGGAGTCGCTGGGCGCCGCGACGGAGATGCCCGCGGTGGCGAACGTGTACGCGACCTTGTTGACCGGTCCGCCGAGGTCGAAGCACATCATCAGGCCGAGCAGCACACCGAGCAGGATGGCGTTGGCGCCGGACAGGCCGTTCAGCCAGTCGGTCAGGGCCTGCTGCGCCTCGGCGATCGGCTTGCCGATGACCACGAACATCAGGAATCCGACGACCGCCGTGGAGATCAGCGGGATCACCACCACCGGCATGATGCCGCGCAGCACCGGTGGGATGTCGATGCGCTGGATGCCGAGCACGACAGCACCGGCGATGAGACCGGCGACCAGACCGCCGAGGAACCCGGCGCCGATCGTCAGGGAGATCGCGCCGCCGACGAAGCCGGGCACGAGTCCTGGCCGGTCGGCCATGCCGTAGGCGATGTATCCGGCGAGGACCGGGACGAGGAAGCCGAAGGCCGCCGCGCCGATCTGGAACAGCAGCGCGCCCCAGCTGTCGACCTGGCCCCAGTCGAAGTGCTCGGTGACCGACTTGGCCTCGTTGATCTGGTAGCCGCCGATCGCGAACCCGAGGGCGATCAGCAGACCGCCGGCCGCGACGAACGGGACCATGTAACTGACGCCGGACATCAGCCACTTGCGCAGCTTGGTGCCGTAGCCCTCGCCCGGCTCACCGGCGCGTTCCACCGGTGTGCCGGGGCGGGCGGCGGCCGTGACCTCGCCGCGCTCCGCCTTGCCGCGCACCTCGGTGATCAGCTCGGCGGCACGGTTGATGCCCGCCTTCACACCGACGTCGACGGTCGGCTTCCCGGCGAAGCGGTCCTTCTCGCGTACGGGCAGGTCGTGGGCGAAGATCACGCCGTCCGCCGCCGCGATGACGTTCGGGTCGAGCCGGGTGAATCCGGCCGAGCCCTGCGTCTCGACGACCACCTCGATGCCCGCCTCGCGGCCCGCGTTCTCCAGCGACTCGGCCGCCATGTAGGTGTGGGCGATGCCGGTGGGGCAGGAGGTGACGGCGACGATACGGAAGGGGCGATCGCCGGCGGAGTCGTCGGCGGTGTCACCCGCGGCGGCGTCGGCGGAGGCCGCCCCCGACGCCGCCACGGAGTCTTCGGTGGCGCCCTCGGCGCCTTCGGTGGTGCCCTCGGCCGAGGCCGCCTGCGGCTCCTCCCCGCGGATGAGCGCCGCCGCGGCCCCCGCGTCGCCCACCGAGCGCAGCGCGTCGGTGAACTCGGTGTTCATCAGCTGCCGGGCCAGCGACGACAGGATCGTCAGGTGGGCGTCGTCGGCGCCGGCGGGCGCGGCGATCAGAAAGATCAGGTCGGCGGGCCCGTCCGCGGCACCGAAGTCGATGCCGGCGGCGCTGCGCCCGAAGCCGAGCGTCGGCTCGGTGACGTGTTCGCTGCGGCAGTGCGGGATGCCGATACCGCCGTCGAGGCCGGTCGGCATCTGCGCCTCGCGGGCGGCCACGTCGGCGAGGAAGCCCTCCAGGTCGGTCACCCGGCCCAGGGCCACCATGCGTTCGGCGAGGGCACGTGCCGCCGCTTCCTTGGTCTCGGCGGACAGGTCGAGATCGACCAGGTCTGCGGTGATCATGTCACTCATCGCGGGCTCCTTCGCTCGCGTATCGCCCGGTCAGTGGGGTGGGCGGAAGAGGGGCGGGGTGCAGTGGGGTCGGGGGTGGGTGGAGGCGGGGCCGGGGAGACCCCGCCTCCACCGGACGGCAGGGCGGCTCAGGGTGCCCTGCCGTCCGGCGGCCGCGGCGAGTAACGGGGAGTGTCGCCGCTGCGTGGCCGGTTCGGGGGGTGGCGTGGAGGACGTCGTCCGTACGGTCATGACGCCGGCTCCGTCAGTTCACGGTCCACCGGGACCTCGGCCGTCACCGTCACCGCGGCCGGGTCCAGGTCGCCGGGCGCCGGCATCACGCTGCCGGGCAGCTGGACGGCGGCCGCGCCGTGCGCGATCGCGGAGGCGAGCGCCTCCGGGCCGTTGCCGCCGGCGATCAGGAAGCCGGCGAGCGAGGAGTCGCCGGCGCCCACGTTGGAGCGCACGACGTCGACGCGCGCGCTGCCGAACCAGATGCCCGCACCGTCCACGAGCAGCTGCCCGTCGGCGCCCAGGCTCGCCAGCACGGCGCGCGCCCCCCGCTCGCGCAACTCCTCGGCCGCCTTCACGGCGTCACCCACAGTCGCCAGCGGGCGCCCGACGGCCTGCGCGAGCTCCTCCGCGTTCGGCTTCACCACGTCGGGCCGCTCGCGCAGCGCTTCGAGCAGCGCGGGGCCGGAGGTGTCCAGTGCGATGCGCGCACCGTCGGCGTGCGCCCGCGCGACCAGGTCGGCGTACCAGGACGGCGCGAGGCCCCGGGGCAGACTGCCGCAGCAGGCGATCCAGTCGGCGTCGCGCGCCTGCCGGCGTACGGTCTCGAAGAGCAGCTCCTGCTCGTCGGCCGACAGCTCCGGGCCGGGCGCGTTGATCTTCGTGAGGACGCCGTCGGCCTCGGCGAGCGCGATGTTGGAGCGGGTGGCGCCGGCGACGGGGACCGGCGCGACCTCGATGCCCTGCGCGTCGAGCAGGTCGGCGACGAGCGCCCCCGGCGCACCACCCAGGGGCAGCACCGCCACCGTGCGCCGCCCGGCGGCCGCGACGGCGCGCGAGACGTTCACGCCCTTGCCACCGGGGTCCACGCGCTCGGTCTCGGCACGGATGACCTCACCGTGCCTCAGGGCCTGGACCTCGTAGGTGCGGTCGAGGGACGGGTTCGGGGTGACGGTGAGGATCATGCGCGCACTACTTCCGTGCCGCCGCGTTCGATGGCGGTGGCGTCTTCGGGGCTCAGCTCGGTGTCGGTGATCAGCAGGTCCACATCGCTCAGGTCACCGAAGCGGGCGAAGTGCTCCTGGCCGTGCTTGGAGGAGTCGGCGAGCAGCACCACGCGGCGGGCGGCGGCGAGGGCCGTCCGCTTGACCGCGGCCTCGGCGAGGTCAGGAGTGGTCAGGCCGTGCTCGGCGGAGAAGCCGTTGGCGGCCACGAAGAGGACGTCCGCCCGGATCTCGCCGTATGCGCGCAGCGCCCAGGCGTCCACGGCGGCGCGCGTGCGATGCCGTACGCGTCCGCCGACGAGGTGGAGCTGGATGCCGGGGTGGTCCGCGAGGCGGGCCGCGATCGGCAGGCTGTGCGTGACGACGGTGAGCGAGGACTCCGGCGGGATGGCGGCCGCCAGCCGCGCCACGGTCGTACCGGCGTCGAGGATCATCGTGCCCTCGGTGGGCAGTTCGGCCAGGGCCGCCTTCGCGATGCGGTCCTTCTCGTCGGCCGCGGTGGACTCGCGCTCGGCGAGGTCCGGCTCGAAGTCGAGCCGGCCGGCCGGGATGGCACCGCCGTGCACCCGGCGGAGGAGGCCCGCGCGGTCGAGGGCCTTCAGGTCGCGGCGGATCGTCTCCGCCGTGACCTGGAACTCCTCGGCCAGCGACACCACGTCCACCCGGCCGCCGTCACGGGCGAGACGGACGATCTCCTGTTGCCGCTCCGGTGCGTACATGCCCGATCGCCTCCGAACCATGCCCGAACGTGTGGTTTCACTCGGAGACTACGCCTGGATTTCCAGGAAGTAAACAGGTTCAGACCCAGTCGGGCACAAACGGGCTTTGGTTTCTGCCCGAGCAGCAGGACCTCCGGATCAAGCCGGACGGCACTGCAGAAGCCCTGACGCCGTGTCACCGCGTCCGTATCCTGGATTCCGGGACACAGCTTCTCGGGGGGTGTTGTGGACAGGGACGGTCTCCGTGCCCGCCCGGACCATGACTGGCAGCAAGCCGTGGTCCACACGCTGTGCGACTCGCCGATCCTCTACGACCGCAACGCCAGGGCGATGCTGGCCGAGCTGATCGGCGAGGAGCTGGGGCGGCCGGTGGTGGTGCGGGAGCAGGCCACCCTGCAGCTGCACATGCTCGAGCTGGTGCGGTTCTGCATCCGCGCGGGGAACGACGGGCTGTCTGCGTTGTCCCACGCCGTGTCGCTGCTGGAAGGCCACAGCCGGACCGCCGAGACCGTCAGTCGTCTGGTGCGGGAGTTCGCCACCAGAACCACTCCCGCCCCGGCGGGTGCCCCGTTGCAGCAGGCAGTTCTTCCCGGGTGGTACCCCGACCCCGGGCGGACGAGTGACGGTCCCGCCACCGAGCGCTGGTGGGACGGCAGGGCATGGACGGACCAGATCCGCCCCGTGGGATCGGCCGCCGCCGGCGCACCGGTCCGCTTCCTCGTGTCCTGCGTCGTGGCCGACCGATCCTGGGCCGACTGGACCGCCTGGCAGCTGGAGAACGCGGGACTGCGCGTACTCGTCCTGGAGGGCAACGCGAGCATCGGCCCGCGGACCGAGCCGGAACAGGGCGAACGCGTGATCGCCTTGCTGTCCCCGGCCTACATCGAATCCGTACAGGTGCTCCGGCCCTGGTGGGTCGTGCACCAAGAGGATCCGGAAGGCCTCGCGGACACACTCGTGCCGGTCGTGGTGCAGCCCTGCCGACCCGAGTGGCCCCTGTCCCAGGTGCCGTACACCGACCTCACCGGGCTGGGCGAGGACGAGGCCCGGGCCCGGCTGCTCCACGCCGTCGGCGCCACCCCCACAGGCCGCGCCGGACCGGCCGCCTCCCCGCCTTCCTTCCCCGACCCGGCGGGGCGACGTTGACGGGACAAGGCGGCGCGGACCGCGGCAATCCGGTGATACGGATACGGGACCGGATCGGGGAGGAGACGCTGGCCGCGCTGCTCGAGGTCCCCTCCCTCCAGGACCGGCCGGCGCGAGCCCTGCTGATCGAGCTGGTCGGCGAGGCCGTGGGTCGCCGGGCCGACCTGCGGGAGCACACCACTGTGCCGCTGCAGTTGCTGGAGCTGTTCCGTTTCTGCACTCGGCATCAGGACGGGCTGCCGGCCCTGGCACGGAAGCTGTCGTTGCTGGAGCCGGGGTGCGCGCAGGCGCAGGTCGTGCAACGGCTCGCCGACGAGTGGACGGCCGTGGACGCGCTGCACGGCCTGCCCGACGTCACGGGTTCCTGGGATTTCCTCGGCGACGCCCTCGGGGCGCTGACGCTGTCGTACGGCATGCGGACCGCACTCGTCCGGGTGGCCACCGACACCAGGGTCTCCGCGCCACCGCCACAGGCCGAGACGTGCTGGCACGACTTCCTGCACATGGCAGGACAGGGCGCTCCGCGAGGTGGGTTGCCGCCGTGGATGGTCTATCTGGACCGCATCGCCGATGTGATGGACCGGCCGCTCGCGGGCGAGCTGCTCGCGCGCAACCGTCAGTGGGCCCTGAGCTGCGGCCTGGCCGAGCTGCTCGATCTCGACCGGGCCAGGTCTCCGGTCCCCCCGGCGGTCCGGCCGAACCAGGAGTACCTGGCGATCCACATCGCGCCCGACCCGCTGGAGAACGGGCACTACACCGTCTCGCACTCCCTCATGTCCGACGCCCACGGCCCGAGCTGGAAGCACGGCGAGCCGATCCCCCGGGTGCCCACCGACGGGCTCCAGCAGGCCGTGAGCCACGTCATCAAGACGGTCGAGGGAGTCGGCGGCGACCGGCTGGCCGACGTGTGGCTGGAGTTCGTCCTGCCCTTCGAACTGCTCAACCTGCCGGTGGACTGGTGGCCCCGGGACACCGCCGAAGTGCCGCATGTGCCGCTCGCGGTGGACTACCCGGTCGTCGTCCGCAGCCTGGACCGGCTGCAGAACCCCGACTGGTACCGGTTCTGGCGCACCCGCTGGCAGCAGCTGCAGCGGGACGAGGACACGTCGCAGTCGGTGTATGTCAACGTCGCACGCAGGAACGGCAACCATCTGCGCGGTCTGGAGGCCCGCCTCAGCGACAACGAGAGCTGCGTCGCCCTGGTGCTGAGCGAGCCGCCGCTGCCCGGCCACGAACACGGGCGCCGCGAGTTGCAGGCGGCGCTGCGCAGCGGGCTGCCCGTGGTGATCTGGCACCGTGCGGGCCGCTCCACGAAGCAGTTCCGGGACGTTCTCGACGGGC
Organism: Streptomyces sp. F001; assembly: GCF_004187715.1. Taxonomy (GTDB): domain Bacteria; phylum Actinomycetota; class Actinomycetes; order Streptomycetales; family Streptomycetaceae; genus Streptomyces; species Streptomyces flavusporus. The sequence goes on from NZ_QZWF01000005.1 coordinate 472,258, forward strand.
TTCTCGCCGACGGTCTGCCGCGGTTCCCGGCCAGGATGGCCGCCTATCGCCGCCGGGCGGCCATCGACTCCGCCGACGACAAGAGCGCGGCACACATCGGCCGCCATCTCACGGTCCTGTGGGACGACCCCGACCGCAAACCCGTCTTTCCCGAGCCGCCGTGACCACCTGTCGGCGTGTCCGGCCGTGTCCGGTCCGCCCATCACACCCCAGCCGTCATCCGGAGGGACGCCGTAGATGCCGTCGAACAGCGAGTCGTGGGGACCGTACCGAGGCACGGGGCTGCCCGGGGCAACCGAGAAGGAGTGGCCCGACGCACCGGCCTGGCGCAGCTTCGGAGGCGGCCCCGACCTTCCCCCGCCGCCCGTCGACGACCCGTATGCCCCCGTGGTGCTGGGCGCCGTACGACAGCCCCTGCCGTCCCCTCCGGACGAGGTGGCCCGCGTGAACGCGGCGCTGCACCTGCGTCGCCCGCTGCTCCTCACCGGCGAGCCCGGCACCGGCAAGTCGTCCCTCGCGTACCGCATCAGCCGGGAACTCGGCCTGGGCCGCGTCCTGCACTGGCGGATCACGTCCCTGAGCACACTTCGCGAGGGGTTGTACGGGGGCGGGCACGAGGGCGGGTACGGGGTGGGATCCGGCTCGGGCCGCTGGGGACCGCATTCCTGCCGTACCGCAGGCCGCGCGTGCTGCTGATCGACCGGCTGGACCGGGCCGAGATCGCGCTGCCCGAAGACCTGTGCACGGTGCTGGGAGGCGGGGGGTTCGTCCTGCCCTGCTCCGTCCCCGCCGACCTGCGGGTGTCGACGGACGACGATCCGTCGGCGGCGGTGCAGCTGCCGGACGGGTCCGTGCGCTGCCATGCCTTCCCCGTCGTCGTGATCACCACCACCGGCGAGCGGGACCTGCCGCTGGATCTCGTACGCCGCTGTGTGACCCTGCGGACGCACCGGCCCGGCCCGGAGCTGCTGCGTGCCCTCGCCGCAAACCGCTTCCCGCCGGGGCCGGGAGGTCCCCGCCCGGCCGAGGACGTGGTCGACGCCTTCGTCGAGCGGGCCTGCGCTGCCGACGGGCCTGTCGTGGAACGGTTCCTGGACGCCCTCCGGCTCGCCGCCGACGGCGTCCTGCAGGCCATGGCCGCGGACGGCGACTGGCAGGAGGCCGTCGAGACCCTGTGGCGGTGGACCGCACCGGAGGAGCCGTGAACCGACCCCGCCGACAGCCGCTCCCGGTCGAACCGGGCGCCCCTTGCGGACCACGGCCGCCCGGGCGGACCCCGGAATCCCAGCGGGCGCGGCTCTCTCCCCCTGGCCCGTTTCCCGCCGCCCTCCCACCAGGGCTTCCGACAGCACTGCGGCGCATCGGCACCGCGCTCGGACGGGGCCGTATCAGGGACGTGGCGCTGGTGGTCGACTCGGGTCCGACGATGGGCCTGTGGCAGCAGACGACGCACGACCTCGCCAGGGAACTGCACCGGGACGGTTCCTTCGGGCGGATCACCACACACCGGCTGCCGCTCGCCCACAGCACCGATCCGGCGACACTGCCGCGTCATGGCGCCGGCACCCGGCTGACGCTGCTCCTCACCGACGGCGTGGGCCCGCGCTGGCGGACCCGTGAGGTGGAACCGCTACTGCGCCGCTGGGGACAGTCCGGACCGACCGCGCTCATCCACCTGCTGCCCCACTCGGTGTGGCACGCGACGGGGCTGCGCGGCTGGCAGGTGCTGCTGCGCTCCCCCGCCCCGGGCGCGGCCGGCCACCGGATGCGCTGGCGGCCCCGCGGACTGGGCCCCGACGTCCAGGACGGCACGCCGCCCGGCCACCGTCCTGACCTGGCGGTTCCGGTGCTCGAACTCACCCCCCGCTGGCTGGAAGCCTGGTCCAGGCTGCTGGGCGGGGCACCACCGGCATGGCTGCCGATGACGGTGATGTTCCCCCGCGCGCGCGTGCCTGCCGGCTCCGCAGAGGCCGAGGAGGAGCCCGTTCCCTCGCCGGCGGCCAGGGTCGCGCGTTTCCGCTCGTCCGTGCCCGGCGACGTGTTCACGCTCGCCACCATGCTCGCCGCCGTCCCCCTCACCGCCGAGCTGATCGACGAGGTGCAGCGCGCGCTGGTCCCGGGCAGCTCGGTCGCCGACTTCGCACACCTGCTGGTGTACGGCCTGCTCGTTCCCACGGCCTGCGGGGGCACGGCATTCGCCTTCCTGCCCGGTGTCCGTGAGGAGTTGCTGGCCACCGGGCGGCGCGCCGACGTCGTGCGGGTCGTCGAGCTGATGGGGGATCGCCGGGGATCCAGCGGGGAACACTTGTGGCGACTGCCCCGGCTGCTGAGCGGTGCCGCCGTGCACCGGCTTCCGCCGGTCGACGAGGAGTCCGGGCCGTGGCTCGTGGCGGAGAGCGCGGTGCTCCACGCTTTGTCCGGACCGTTCCTGAAGCCGGCGAGGGAGGTCGATGAGGCCCTCGCAGCCGCCACGGCCGGTCGGCAAGGCCCGCAGCACGCACAGCAGAACGGCACCACCACACCCACAGCATTCAGCAATGCCGTCGCCCGGCAGCCGGGTGACGCCGACCGACCGACCGATCACGGGGAGAGGAGGCCGGTGATGCCGCAGCAGGCCCCGGCGAGCGCGGTGGGCAACGGACGCACCAGGAGCACCCCCACGGTATGGGGAAACATCCCGCCGAGAAATCCGAACTTCACCGGCCGCGAGGCACTCCTCGAGGAGCTGCACCAGCGGCTGCTGCGGGAGAAGGCGACCGCTGTGCTGCCCCACACGCTGCACGGAATGGGCGGCGTCGGCAAGAGCCTGCTGGCGGTCGAGTATCTCTACCGCCATATGACCGACTACGACCTGGTCTGGTGGATCTCCGCCGAACGCACGGCGCAGATCTCCCTGTCCTTGGTGGAACTGGCCCCGCGGCTGGGCGTGCCGACCGGTTCCGACGCTTCGTCGACCGTGGCCGCGGTGCTGGAGGCCCTGCGCGTCGGCGTGCCCTACGCCAACTGGATCCTTGTCTTCGACAACGCGGAAAGCCCGGAAGCCGTAGGGCAGTTCTTCCCGCCGGGCGGGCCCGGGAACATCCTCGTCACCTCACGCAATCCCCAATGGGCCTCCCTCGCCCGGCCGTTGGAGGTCGACGTCTTCATGCGGGAGGAGAGCAAGGAACTGCTGCGGGTACGTGGTCCCGAAATCAGTGACGAGGACGCCGACCGGCTCGCCCAGGCCCTTGGTGACCTGCCGCTGGCCATCGAGCAGGCCGCCGCCTGGCACGCCGAGACCGGCATGCCCGTGGACGAGTACCTGCGCCTGCTCGACGAGAAGCGCGTGGACCTGCTGCGGGGCACGGCACCGCTCGACAACCAGCATCCCGTCATAGCCGCCTGGAACATCTCGCTGGACCAGCTGGAGGTCAAGAACCCGGCCGCGTACCAGCTGCTCCAGGTGTGCTCCTTCTTTGCTCCCGAGCCGATCGACCGGAGCATGTTCATGCGGATGCCGCTCAGCCCGCTCACCCCCGAGCTGGACGCCGCCCTGGAGGATCCGATCCGCCTCGGCCAGGCCATACGCGACATCGGCCGCTACTCGCTGGCCCGCTTCAACCACCGCACCAATTCCCTGCAGATGCACCGGCTGGTGCAGGCGGCCCTGCAGTTCCGGATGACCGAGGAGGACCGGGCCACCATGCGCCACGGCGCCCACATGCTGCTGGTGGCGAGCGATCCCAACGACCCCACCAACGCGCTGCGCTGGGACCGTTACGGCACCCTTTATCCCCACGTGGTCGTCTCCGAGGCGATGCGGTCCGACGAGACCTGGGTTCGCCGGCTGGTCGTGAACGAGGTCGGGTACCTGCTGCGCTGGGGCGACTACGAGTCCTGCCTGGAACTGGCCCGCTCCGCACACGGCGAATGGTCCGGCCGGCTGGGCGAAGAGCACCCGCAAACGCTGGAGATCGCCCGACTGCTGGGATTCCTCCAGTTCAGCATGGGCCGCTACAAGGAGGCCGCCGAACTCAACGCGGCGACCCTGGAGGCGTATCTCAGGTCGATGGGCCCCCACCATCAGGACACGTTCGCCGCGATCCAGCACGTCGCCATAGACCGCCGGGTACGCGGCGCGTTCTCAGAGGCACTCGAACTCGCCGAATCCGTGCACCAGCAGTATGTGGAACTCATCGGTCCGGACGACCCGGAGACGCTCCGCGCCGCGCACAACCTCGGGGTGAGCCTACGTCTGGTGGGAAAGTTCGACCGTGCCCTGGAACTGGACGAGCAGACGTGGCGCAGCCGCACGGAGGTCTTCGGCCAGGACCACATCCACTCGCTGCGCACCTGGCTGAGCCTGATCGTCGATCTTCGTGAACTCGGCGACTACCACACGGCGTTGATGTACCACCACGAGATAACCGAGCAGGCCACCACGCTGCTCGGCAGCAGCAATCCGTTCACCCTGCACTGTGTCCGCCTTCTGGCCGTCGCCCTGCGCAAGGCCGGCGAGCACGAGGAGGCTGCGGCGACGGCCGAACAGATCCACGCCGAGCTCCTACGCCGGTACGGCGACCGCAATCCCGAGTCCATGGCCGCCACTCTGGAGCTGACCATCCACCTGCGGCACCGGGGAAACCTGGAGGAGGCGCTGCGGCTGGGTGCGGAAATCTGCCATCGGTACGAGGAGACGTACGGCAAGCACCACCCCCACGCCCTGTCGGCGGCCGTGAACCTGGCCATCACCTATCGTCTGCTGGGCAACGCGGCGGCCGCGCAGTACATCGACACCGTGGCCCTGGAACAGCTCACCGAGCAGCTGGGCCCGACGCACCCGTCCACGCTGGTGTGCCGCACGAATCTCGCCAGCGACCACTACGCCCTCGGTGACGCCGCCGGCGCGCTGGGCCTCGACACCGAGACGCTGCGTCGGTCCCGGGAGGTCTTCGACGACGACCACCCCTCGACCCTGGCCTGTGCCGCGAACCTCGCGATGGACCTGCGTGCGGTGAACCGCGTCGAGGAGGCGGAGGTGATGCGCAACGACACCCGCGAGCGTCTGAGTCGCAAGCTGGGCGGCGATCACCCTGCGGTCGCCCAGGTCGCCGACTGGGGCCACCGCGCTGACTGCGACATCGACCCGATGCCCCTCTGACAGCCCGGGGCGGGCCGGCACGGCGCCCGGTGCGCCGCCCGCGCCCCGGCGCAGCCGCGCATGCCGCTACCCCGCGAGCCAGTGGGCCAACGCCACCGGATCCGGCGGGAAGGGCAACGAGTGGCCAACGGCCAGGGCGAGTTCGGGACGCTCCGTGAGGGCGGTCCCGGCGCCCCGCTCTCCGCACTCGGTCAGGGCCAGGCCGAGCCCCGCCCAGGCTGCCGGTCTGGCGCCGGGTGAGGTGAGCTCGTCGGCGTACAGCTTGGCCGCGGTCGCGGCGTCGCCGTCCACCAGGGCCAGATCGGCCGGAACCACACCGGGAACCTCGCTCCCGGGGTCCGTCATCGCGTGCAGGGCGTCGAACTCGCCGGGCGCGACAAGTCTGAGCCGCGCCAGCAGCGCCAACGTGTCCAGCCGGCAGGCGTGCGGGTCGGCGTGCAGCGTGGGTTCGGGGCGGGATGCCGAGTCCGCGGGCCGCCCCGCGCGCCAGGCATCCGCCAACTCCCGGGCGTGCGCGGACGGTACCCGGAGATGGTGTGCGCGCCAGGTCGCACGGTGGTGTACGGCCGAGAGGTGCGCGAGGCGCTGTTCCCGCGCGCCCACCGGCTCGGCGTACCACCCCGCGGTCTGCTCGTCCAGGCTGCCGATCAGCGCTTGTCCCAGCGGAGTGAGGGCGGAATGGTCGCGCAGGGTCTCGAACGCGGTACGTACGGCGTTGCGCCACAGCGCGAACTCGAAGCCCGCAAGCCCCTCCATACCGCGTGCGCGCCAGTAGTGCGCCACTCCCGAAAAGGCGTACGCCCCGTGAGCGAGCCCGCCGAGCGGGCGCGGATCATCCCGCCAGGGCGCGTAGAAGGCCTCGTCGCACTCCTCGAACAGCGGCGACAGAAAGAGGAGTCCGTTGAGCAGGGTGTGCCGGAACTCGTGCAGGACGGCCACCCCGAGCTGCACCGGGAGAACGCCGTCGTCGTCCGGCTCGGACAGCAGCAGGCACCCGAAGGCGTCGCTCGACGAGGCCGCCCGCGCGCGCAGCCGCTCCCCTCGGGGCAACGGTACGAGGGACAGCAGCCCCGTGGTCAGAGCCCGGGCGCTGTCGGTGTGGTCGTCCACCAGCACACGCCACATGCACTCGAACCAGTGCTGCCAGGAAGCGAACTGGGCTTCGGAGAGCCTCCTGGGCGCCCCCAGCTCCGGCACCGGCACGTACGGCCCGAGGTCGTCGAGTGCGAGGGTCAGGTGTACTCCCGCATGCTCGGCACGCAGCCGCCGCTGTCCCTCCCAACCGGGTACGTCGCCCTCCGTCTCCTCCGGCAGGGTCACGGTCACGCCGCCCGCCGCGACCCGGACCACACCGTCGCGGCCCCACACCTCGGCGGTGCCCCAGGGATCGCCGCCGACGGTCGCCCGGCCCAGCCCTGGCAGGAACACCCGGCCGTCACGCAGCGGAACGCGGGTGCGGAAGTCGACGCCGGCGGCGGCGAACACGGCTGCCGCCCATTGCCTGAGGTACCCCAGCTCCACGCGCAGGGGTACCTCACCCGCGGTCGCCTCCGGGCTCTGTCGCGACAGTCTGCGCAGCAGGTTCGCCGCCCACACACCCGTCTGCGGATCGAGGAGCACCCTGCGGAAGGCTGCCGGAGCCGACCGCTCGGCGGATTCGAGCAGACGCCAGGCCTGGCGCACCTCGTCGGCGTCCCCCGGTCGCGCATCGGCTCCACTGACCTCGTCCAGAATCGCGCGGAGCAACAGCAGCCGTCGGCTCGACTCCGCGTCGAGCAGAAAGGCGACGGCTTCCTTCTCTTCGATGACGGAGGTCAGCGACTGCAGGACGACGTCGGTGAGGTGGTGAAGGCGCATCGGCGCGACATTTCCTCGTTCATCGAATCATGAGGTGGCCGGGGCACGCTGCGGCAGTTCGCGACAGGGGCCCTAACCGCCGTCGCTGCCCGCGATCGTGGACAAGGGACGGCTGACCTGATTCTGAAGACGCTCGATCGACGGCCGGAGAACGGTGTCATCAAGGGCCGCGACCTCCTCGAGCGACAGACCCGACAAGGACGGGAGCCAGGACTGCGGCTCCCCGGACCCCGCCGTCCCACGGGGGGTTACGTGTTCCCTCGATGACATGGCGTCACGCTATAGAGGGCGTCACGGTATAGCAAGGTGCACTTCCGGGGCGAAAGGAAGGTACCCCTGCATGGTCGTGTGCCCGTCCTCCAACGCCGGAGGACGGGCACGGCACCAGGGCTTCAGCCCACGAGCACCGGCTCGCTGTCGGAGGCAAGGGAGTCCTCCCCCGCGCCCTCCACATGCTGCGCCGGACGCCTCGGCAGGGCGAACATCAGCAGGAAGATCACCACCATCACCACGGCGACCCACCCGACCGCATGCTGGAAGCCGTCCACGAACGCCGGACCCGGCTGCGCCGAAGCCGGCCGGTCGTCGACGACCCCGAAGAACACCACCGAGACCAGCCCGAGCCCGAGCGCGTTGCCCATCTGCTGCACGGTGCTGATGAGCCCGGACGCCGAACCGGCGTGCTCGCGCGGCACCTCCGACAGGATCGCGTCCGTGAGCGGAGCGACGATCAGGCCCATGCCCGCACCCATGACGATCAGCGGCAGCGCCATCTGCCAGGAGGCGATGGCGAGACCGTACCGCTCGGACTCCCAGACGTAGAGGGCCAGTCCGGCCGCCATCACCAGCGCGCCCGCCTGCAGCACCCCGCGCCCGAAGCGCGGCACCAGCTTCTGCACCGACATCCCGGCCGCCACCGACACCGCGATCGAGAACGGCACCCCGGTCAGCCCCGCCCGCAGCGCGCTCCAGCCCAGGCCGATCTGCATGTACAGCGTCCAGACCAGGAAGAAGATGCCGAGCCCGACCCCGAAGACGGTCTGCACGGCGATACCGGCGGCGAAGCTCTTGACCCTGAACAGGGACAGTTCGATCAGCGGGGAGCCGTCCCGCGCCGCCTTGCGCCGCTCGTACGCCACCAGCGCGGCGAGCACCACCAGGGCGCCGCCCATCGAGACGTATCCCCACAGCGGCCAGCCCAGCTCGCGGCCGCGGGTCAGCGGATAGAGCAGCATCAGCAGGCCCAGCGTGACCAGGGCGACGCCGACGAGGTCCAGTTTCAGGGCGTACGGGGCCCTGGACTCGGTGATGAAACGGCGGCCCAGGATCAGGCCGGCGACACCCACCGGAAGGTTGATCAGGAAGATCGGGCGCCATTCGAGGCCGAACAGGTTCCACTCGGTCAGCAGGGCGCCGAGCAGCGGACCGGAGACCGCGCCGAGGCCGACGACCGCGCCGAACAGCCCGAAGACCTTGCCGCGTTCGTGCGCCGGGAACGTGGCGTGCACGATCGCCAGGACCTGCGGCACCATCAGCGCGGCCATCGCGCCCTGCAGGATGCGGGAGGCGACGAGCATCTCCGGGTTCGCGGCGAGGCCGCACAGCGCGGAGGCGAGGGTGAAGCCGCCGATGCCGACGAGGAAGACGCGTTTGCGGCCGTGGATGTCGCCCAGTCGGCCGCCGGTGATCAGACCGGCGGCGAAGGCGAGTGCGTAACCGGCGGTGATCCACTGGATCTGGCTGAAGGAGGCGCCTTCGTTCCGCTGGATCGACGGGATCGCGATGTTCACGATCGTGACGTCGACGAGGTCCATGAAGGCCGCGGTCATCACGATCGCGAGGGCGAACCAGCGGCGGCGGTCGGTTGCTCCGGCCCCGGCTGAGGTGCTCAAAGAGGTCTCGGTGGAGGTCATGGCCCGAAACCTAGGGGCGCACTAGGTCAGATCATGTCCTAATGCTGCGGCATCCTCGAACTCATGACGACGGACACTCCGGCACGCATCCTCCAGCTCCTCTCCCTGCTCCAGACGCCCCGCGAATGGCCCGGCGGCGAGCTCGCCGAGCGGCTCGGGGTGTCGCGGCGCACGGTCCGGCGGGACATCGACCGGCTGCGCGAGCTGGGCTATCCCGTGCAGGCGACCAAAGGGGCCGACGGCGGCTACCGGCTCGTCGCGGGCAAGGCGATGCCGCCGCTCGTGCTCGACGACGAGGAGGCGGTGGCCATCGCCGTCGGCCTGCGGGCCGGGGCGGGGCACGCGCTGGAGGGCGTGGACGAGGCGTCGGTACGGGCGCTGGCCAAGCTGGAACAGGTGCTGCCGGGTCGGCTACGGCGCCGGGTGGCCACGCTGCAGGCCGCGACCACGCCTCTGACCAGCGGGGACGGGCCGAGTATCGCGCCCGAGACGCTGACCGCGATGGCGTCCACGGTGGCCGGTCGGGAGCGGCTGCGGTTCGCGTATCGGGCGAAGGACGGCAGCGAGTCGCGGCGGCTGACGGAGCCGTACCGGCTGGTGTCGACGGGGCGGCGGTGGTACCTCGTGGCGTACGACCTCGATCGTGCGGACTGGCGGACGTTCCGGGTCGACCGGGTGAGCGAGCCGTTCGCCACGGGGGTGCGGTTCGCTCCGCGGGAGTTGCCGACGGGGAGTGCGGCGGAGTATCTGCGGCGGTCGATCGGACGGCGGCAGGAGACGTACGAGTTCGCCGTCACGTTCGAGGCGTCGGCGGAGGTGGTGGGGGCTCGGCTGCCGCGGTGGCTCGGGGTGCCTGAGGCGGTGGGGGCGGGGCGGTGCCGGTTGGCGGGCGCTAGCGCTGATCCTGTGGAGTGGTTGGCGGTGCGGCTGGCGATGGTGGGGCACGAGTTCAGTGTGCAGGGCGGGGGAACTTGTGGATTGTGTACGGGAGTTGGGTGGGCGGTTGAGGCGGGCGGGTGGAGGGTGAGGCTGACGCAGGTTGTCAGTCCGGGGGCAGTCGTGCCTTCCCCCGAGAGGGTTCAGGAACTGCGCGCGAAGTGACCAGCTGGGCGGGCCAGTCAGACGTCCTGCCGGGGTGTCGCGAGGCGGTGATCGGTTGGTTGCGTTTCGGTGAGGGCCCGCCAGTGGTGCTGCTGGAGGCGGTAAGCATCGTCGTGGTGAGGGCTGAGCATGGTGGCTGCGAGGAGCGCGGCCAGGGCGGGAACAGTCAGCCGGATCAGGGGGAGCCGCTCGTTTCCCTCGCGGCCACGGTGCGGCGGTGGATCCACCGCTCCCACGCCGTCACTCATGATCACTACCGCAACCACCCCGCCGACGCCCTGCGCGAACTCGGTCTCACAGGATGAGCACGCATCACGTCTGTGGTGCCGACCTGGCACTGCAACAACCCGTCCGCAGGGAGTGGCCGGCAGTTTCGCTGGTGGCCCAGGAACGGGGCAAGGTCGCATACCGGCCGTCCACGAATACCAGTGCGGGCCTCTTGTCGAGTTCGTCGAAGGCAAGCGCTTCGCCGACGACGAGACAGTGGTCCCCAGCGAGGTGAATATCGGTCACCGCGCAGTCGAAGAAGGCCAGGCCGTGACGGAGCACCGGGCAGCCGGTGGCGGGAGCGGCCAGGTATGTGAACGTCGCGAAAGCGGCCCACCCGGTCGGCCGTGTCGCGTCAGCGAAGCGGCCGGAGACGTCCTGTTGATCGGCTGCCAATACGGTGATGGCGAATACCCGGGAGGCCTCGATGAACCGCTGCATGCGGGTGTTCCGGTTCACACAGACCAGCACCAAGAGCGGATCAAGCGATACGGTTGTGAACGCGTTCGCCGTCATGCCATGAGGCTCGCCGTTGACGAGCGTGGAGACGAGAGTGATCCCGGTCGGGAAGCATCCGGCCACCTGGCGGAAGTGCAAGGGCCCGCTGCGAGGCCCGCCGGTTTCCTCGGAAGTCTGCAGCCTGCGTGTCATGGCGAATGGCGTCACTACCCTCACCCCGCTGTCGGGCTTGCGGTCCGAAGGCGGTCAAGTTGGTCGTAACCCCGCGATGAAAGCTCATGCTGGGCTTCATCCGCACTGGAGCCGCCGAGGGCTATGCATTCCTGGAAATCTGCGAGGGCGGCCCGCAGATCACCGGAGTTCAAGAGGCACAGGCCACGCCGGTAAAACAGCTCACCACGTTCAGGGTCCTCCCTGTCGGGGGAGGCACGGTCGAGCATGCGCGTGTAGTCCTCGATGGCCTCGCGCCAGCGCCCGGCGTGCTCGTAGGCGTATGCCCGGTTGCCGCGGACGGCCGGATCGTCGACGAGTTCCAGGGCGCCGTTGAAAGACTCGATGGCCGCGTCCACCTCACCCTGGCCGAAGGAGAGCACGCCCAGGTTGCTCCAGGCAGCAACCAGCGTCGGGTCGTGGTGCAGCGCGGTCGTGAACGCCTCCCGCGCCTCGACCAGGTGTCCGTCCTCTTGGGCGATCAAGCCTCGCAGGCAATGCAAGTGCGGCTGGTCAGGATCCACTGCGAGACCTGCCGCCACGTCACGCATGGCCCCTTCTCGGTCACCCAGTTCATAACGCACGCTCGCCCGATTCACATAGGCATCGAGGAACGTGGGATCGAGCTCTAGTGTGTAACCGAAATCGGCGAGTGCCGCATGCAGATCGCCCATCTCCACAGCAAGATCAGCGCGGTTGTAGTACGGCTCCGGGTACGGCGGGCTCAGCCTGGTGGCAGCATCGTAGTCAGCGAGGGCTTCAGGCAGGCGTCCCATCCGGCGATATACCGCGGCCCGCTCGAAGTAGTACTCCGAATGGTTGGGGTCGATCTCGATGACCTCGGTGTAGGCCTGCACGGCAGCTTCGGGTGGGCCGATCGCAGTGAGCAGTTGCGCGCGGTTGTAGCGGAGCACCGAGCGGTGGAGCCTTTTACGCTCGGGGCTGACCTCCTCGTCGAGTCGGCGCAGTCCCTCGGTGACCAGCCGCAGCGACTCGTGTAGGTCGCCCAGGTGCATCTCGATGAGGGCGAGCCCGTTCTCGTTGAAGGTCAGACTGAATGCGCGCCGTTCCCGATCGGGCAGCAAGGAAGAAAGGGCGATCGCCGTGTTGATCCAGGCCTTGGCTTGGCGATGGTCGAGGCGCCCGTTGTCATAAAAGCGGGTATACAACATGGCCCTGCCGTACGCGGCCTGCAAGTGGACGCTGGGCAGGGTGCTTGACGCACAGGCCTCGTCGTACAACGCTGCCGCCTCGTCCGGCCGTCCGAGAACGGTCAGTGCCGTGCACATCTTCGTGGTCACCAGCCAGCAGCGTTCCGGCTGCGTCTTCCAGTCCAGAAGGGCATGACTGCGACGGCCGAGATCGAGCAACGTGTCGTAGAACCCCATCATCATGCAGTGGTCGAGCGCGTCACGCAGGGCGTCGACGCCGGCTCCCCTGGGGTCGCTGCCGCGCTCCCGGTGGAATGGGATGGCGCCCAACCGCAACGAGACCTCGCCACGCGACTCGAGTTCGGTGGCCCGAGCGTCGTGCAGCGCGGCTCGCTCGGCGAGCGGAAGCGATGCGTATGCCTCGCGTAGCCACGGGTCGTCGCTGGTGCACTCGGTGGTGACGTACCACGCGGCCCTCTCGTAGCGGCTCTGCTTGTCTGGCCTCAGCTCGGCCGGCGACGCGGCAACGTCAGGCACTACGCGCAGCGCATGGCGCTCGAGGGACGTGGCCAACTCGCCCGGAAGTTCGCCCTCCAGGCCGCACACCACCAGCCGCAGCAGGCCAGGGTCTGCCCGCCGCAAGAGGATCGCGAGCAACTCGGCATCGGTACCGTCGGCGTGGTGTGCGTTCGCCACCACAAGAGTCCGTGACTGGACACCGGGATGGCTGAGGTATTCGAAAAGGAACTCCGTGAGGCCGTGTGCCAGCTGGGTGGTGCGCGCCTTGGGGTAGAAGCGCGTGCGCTCGTCTGGACCGGCCAGCGCAGTAAGGGTCTCCCGGCTGCACGGAACGATCGTCCGCAACTCCGGGGCCACGGCCAGGATCTCCACGTCGTGTTGCTCAGCCAGCCCAGGGCGAGTGGATCGCGTCGCGGGAACCAGCTGGCGCACCAGTGTCCCGGCCGCGGTGTAGGGGCCACGCAGGCGACGATGCGCGTCCACGTGGGCCAGCAGTGGAGGGAGATCCAGAGAGGCAAGGAGCCGTTCGCAGCCTGCCCGGGTCGAAGCGGTAATCCATAGGTGACGTACAGAGTCGGTACTCATAGTGATCTTCCTTAGAGGCGAGGGCAGCGGGTCAGGTTGTGGTTCCTTGGTGTCCGGCTGCCCGGCGAAAACGTTCACGCAGGAACAGAACTGCCGCTATGGCGGGCTCGAACAGGCTGAAACCGAGCACGGCCGCCGCATCCCAGAACCGGGAGGTAGGCAACGCGCCGCCGCTGGCGATGGTGCGCAGTGCGGTCCCGAAGAACTGCCAGGCCAGCGGGACGACGACGAAGAGCAGTGTCGCGATCGCGAACGCGTAGCCCATGACTTGGAATGGGGCATACCAGCGAGCCACGCGCTGGTCACGTGGATGCCAACGGGATTCGTCTACGAGCCGGTCGCGGCGGCCGAGCAGGGCGTTCACCCGGTTGCCCAGCAGCTCACGGGTGACGGTCTGCAGATCTACGCACCCCAGCACGGTGCTGATCAGGTAATACACGTCGGTGCGCAGGAAGAAATAAAACTGCCATACCATTCGCGGCAGAGTCGTGAACGCCAGTGCCAGGCAGATCCCCCCGAGCATGGAGATCCCATCGTTCGAATACCGAGTGACGTATGCCACGACGATGAGGCCGGCTATGACCAGCACGTCGGCGAGAAGCCCCGCGAGCATCGGCAGGTACCGCTTGCGCCGCGGCACGGCCACCAGTCCATCAAGCGCAGTTTCGAACACGACGAAATAAAACCGCCGCCCCAGTCGTACGCCTGACCGAATCCCAAGACGGCGGCCGGCCAGCACATGAAACAGCTCGTGGAGCAATGTCAACGGGATCTGCCCAAAAAGGATCGTGAGCCCGACGACTGTCAGATAATCGGTGAAGAACACATTCTGCTGGTGCGGCACCATGCGCGGGTCGACGAGACAGACAGCCACGGCAGCGGCGACCAGCGCGATGTAGCAGATCCAGGCAAACGGTGAGAACAGCGCCCGCCCCAGCCGCTGCCACCGTACGGCTTCGCGACCGCCGAGTTCATCCGCATTGTCGAGGAGATCCCCCTCTTGGCGCACGAAGCCCAGCTCGCGCAACGTCGTCAGGAACTCAGCCATGTCGACGGGCTCACCATACCGCTCCGCATACCAGGCAGCCGCGTCCGATGGCGTGCGGCCGGATTCCAGTTCGCGCAGCAACGCGACCCCGTCGGGGGGGAACACGGCATAGGAGTCGACGTCCAGCCGTCCGACGACGGTCTCGTCGCCGTCATCCAGGTAGGTCAGCCTGTGCAAATGCAGAGGCGGTGAATCCAGGCGCACTGACATCGGTTAAACTTCTCTTCGGCATCGATGAATGGACATGGAAACGGACACAGAAACAGAGGCGGTGGGCCGGAGGGTCTGGCTCAACTACCAAAAATCCTCCGGCCACCGTGCCCGGCATCACCTCAAGCGCACTGATCCGCAGCAACACATGCCGTACGCGTAGCATCCACGCGCAGTCAGGCGGATGGCTCCGGGCTTGCGCACCATGATCTTTTTCATGATTGTCACCTCCTCGATTCATCGTGCCGTTAGCCGCCTGGCCCAAGGAAAAGGAAACGGCGCTAAATATCCGGTTCTGCACCCGGCATTCCCTACAGAACGGGGTGATTCCCTGACCCCGGCGTATCAATGATGGTCCCGCAATCGGGAATCTTTATGGTTATCGCGGCAAGGAGAGCGCAACAGTTACGAACATTCGTACCTTGACAGGGGTGAGCCGAAGGCGTTAGCGGCTTCTTCTGGACTTGTGCCCGGTGAGGCTCTGTGTCGAGTAAGGGCTGCGAAGTTCCAGGCGCTGTTGCCGCATCTGGACGAGCGTCAGCGTCGGCCGGCCATAGGAGCGGAGGCGCGGTCGCTGGGGCACGGCGGGATCAGGCTCGTTGCTGCTGCAGCCGGGGTCCAGGAAGGTACGGTCTCGCGCGGAGTGGCTGAACTCGAGTCCGGCCAGGCCCCGTTGGGTCGGGTCCGCCGGGCAGGCGGCGGCCGGAAGACTGGAAGATCCATCTGGCCGACCTCGCTGCCGAAACCGGCCTGGAGATCACCGTATGTCATCTGCCGCCTGGCACATCGAAGGGGAACAAGATCGAGCACCGGCTGTTCTCCCACATCACCATGAACTGGCATGGCAGGCCCCTGACCAGCCATGAAGTCATGCTCCGGATCATCGCCGCGACGACCAGCCGCACTGGTCTGACGGTGCATGCCGAACTCGACAGCCGCGAGTACCCCACCGGCATCCGCATCAGCGACGAAGCCATCGCCCTCCCGATCACACGCCACCGTTTCCACGGAGACTGGAACTACACAGCTTCCCCCAAGATCACCGAACGTCTCCGCACCTTCCCCGGCAAGGCGGGCGGTCAACCAGCGGCGCCCGCCCCCTCACTCTCCACGACCTGCAGCACTCCGAGCTGACCGGCATGTCCCGCAAGCAACTCAGCGACCTGACCGACACCTTGATCCCCGGCCTGGAAGAGCGTCGCGAGCAGCTCCGTCACGCAGCCCGCGGCGGACCACGCCGCGTCGCCCGCGGCACCGGCCGCAAAGCCACACTCACTCCCGCCGACCAGATCCTGGTCACCATCCTCTACCTGCGGAAAATCGCTCTTCAGGAGCTTCTCGGTCAGCTCTTCAACACCACCGCCATGACCATCAGCCGTGCAGTGAAAGATGTCCGCCCGCTCCTGGAAGCCCACGGTGTCTGTCTCCCCGCCTCAACAGCCTGTCTCCGCACGCCGGACGACGTCGCCAGATTCCTCGCCCCGGACAAAAACCAAGATCAAACCGACGTGTGGTTCCCGGCAAGCCCTCAGTGAGCGCTCCCCTCCCACCGAAACCCCCGCAGTGCCCCAAGGTTTCGCAAGGCCAGCTCCGCTGGGCCGTTCGGGCCCGAGGCCGGGGCCGGGCCCGAGGCCCAGGATTCGACGGCGACGCGGACCGATGCGCTCGCGACCGCTGCGGTGAAGCGGAGTTCCGGGGTCACGGTGATCCGGTCGGCAACGTTGTCCTGACGCTCTGTGACCGAAGACGTCCCAGCCCGCGCCCTTTCCGCCAGGACCTCCGCCAGCATGTCCTCCGACGCCCGGCACACCTCTGCCCACACCTTTCCGATGGCCGGGCTCGTGTTGGCCAGGTGGATGAGGGTGCGGACCCATTCCCAGGAGGCGGCCGAGACGCCCACGCCCGGGGTCAGGGTGTGGCGTATCGCGTGTTCCAGGGCCTCGGGTACGGAGAGACCGGCGGGGGCCTCGCGGACGGCCTCGGCCCAGCGTTGGGCGCCGGCCGCGTAGAGCGGGGCGACCGCCTCCTCCTTGGTGGCGAAGTAGCGGTAGAAGGTGCGCGGGGCGATGCCCGCGGCCTGGGCGATGTCCTCGGCGCGGGTGGCACGCAGGCCGCGTCGTACGAAGAGTCCCGCCGCCGCCCGGGCGATCTCCATCCGCGTTGCCGCCTTACGCCGCTCCGTCAGCGAGGACGAAGCGGAGGACCGGGAGGTATGGGACGAAGAACGGCGCGGGTTCTGCGCGGAGGTGGTGTTGCTCACGTCGGCAGGCTATGCCCATGTGACACAATCTGCCATCCGGCGGGCCACCCCGGTGTTCAGGTACGGGGTGCCCCGCCGCCCAGTCGTGCCCGCGCCCGGAAGAGCAACAGCCGGGCCCCGACGCCCGGGGGAAGGCGCCGAAGCCCGGCTGGGGAAGGTCCCGGCGCCGGGGGGAGTGCGTCGGGACGTGGCTCTGGTTGCGGATGCGGTCCGGCTGCGACCGGGGCCGGGCCCCCGAACTCCCGTGCCCGGAGGTCTTGTTCCCTGGCCCGCGCCGCTTGAAGCGGCGTTACATCGCCATGTTTGCGCGGCCTTTCGCCACCCCGCGTACGCGCCCGCACGGGTCGCACGCCCGTCGGGTGGCGACCGCCGGTCCGACGGGCGGTCACGCCGCCGCGTCGAACCCGGTGGACCGCGCCAGCTTCTTCAGCTCCAGCAGCGCATGCTTCTCGATCTGGCGGATGCGCTCGCGGGTCAGGCCGTGCTCCTTGCCGACCTCGGTCAGCGTGCGCTCCCGGCCGTCCTCGATGCCGTACCGCATCTTGATGATCGAGGCCGTGCGCTGGTCGAGGCGGCCGATCAGGTCGTCCAGCTCCTCGCTGCGCAGCAGCGTCAGCACCGACTGCTCCGGCGACACCGCGGAGGTGTCCTCGAGCAGGTCGCCGAACTGGGTCTCGCCCTCGTCGTCCACCGACATGTTCAGGGAGACCGGGTCGCGGGCCCAGTCGAGCACGTCGATGACACGCTCCGGCGACGAGCCGAGCTCGGCGGCGACCTCGGTGGGCTCCGGGTCCCGGCCGTGCTCACGGTTGAACTCGCGCTGCACGCGCCGGATCCGGCCCAGCTCCTCCACCAGGTGGACGGGCAGGCGGATGGTGCGCGACTGGTCGGCTATGGAGCGGGTGATCGCCTGGCGGATCCACCAGGTGGCGTACGTGGAGAACTTGAAGCCCTTGCGGTAGTCGAACTTCTCGACCGCGCGCACCAGGCCCGCGTTGCCCTCCTGGATCAGGTCGAGCAGCGGCAGACCGCTCCGGGGATAGCGGCGGGCCACGGCGACGACCAGGCGGAGGTTGGAGCGGATGAAGACGTCCTTGGCCCGCTCGCCCTCGGCGACCAGGGCCTCCAGTTCGGCGCGGGTGGCGTCGGTCTGGGTCTCCTCGTATCCCTCGAGGACCTGTCGCGCGAACACACCCGCTTCGATCGTCTGGGACAGCTCGACCTCCTTTGCGGCGTCGAGCAGCGGTGTACGCGCGATTTCGTCGAGGTACATGCCGACCAGATCGCGGTCCGCGATCTCGCCGCCATGGGCGCGGACACTGCTGGTCGCGTCGACGGTCTCGCCCGCGGCGGACGTACGACGGGCGACGGCACGGGTTGCCATGCGTGCTCCCTTGCGATGATGAGGTCAGCGGGTGGTCCTGCGGACGCTCAGCACTCTCGGCGCTTTCTGCGGCTCTTCGGGTGCCCTGCATCCGATGGAAACAACGACTGGAATCCGGACAGAATTCCCAACCCACCCTCGATTTTTCTGATCATGCAGTACCCTGTCCCGCCGAGCAGGGAGGCGCGATGCGGCCGGGACGTACAGAGGTGCAGGTCAGGCCAGGAGCCGAGAGTGACCTCGAGGCCCTCACCGACCTCTACAACCACTACGTACGTGAGACGCCCATCACATTCGATACCGCGGTCTTCACTCCGGAAGAGCGCCGCCCTTGGCTGCTCTCCCACCCTGAAGACGGACCGCACCGGCTGATGGTTGCCACGGACGCGGACTCACAGGAAATTCTGGGGTACGCCACATCCAGCCCTTATCGCGCGAAGCCCGCCTACGACACCTCCGTGGAGGTCACGGTCTACGTCGCCCCGCACGCCGGGCGCCGCGGCGTCGGCACACTGCTCTACAAGGCCCTCTTCGAGGCCCTGGCCGGCGAGGACCTGCACCGCGCCTACGCCGGCATCGCACAGCCCAACGAGGCGTCCACGCGGCTGCACGAGCGCTTCGGGTTCCGGCACGTCGGGACGTACCGGGAGGTGGGCCGCAAGTTCGGGCGGTACTGGGACGTCGCCTGGTACGAGAAGGAGCTGTAGCCCCTCCCTGCGGGGTTCACCCGAACTGCACCGACCGCTTCGCCATCCCCATCCAGAACCCGTCGATCACCGACTTCTGCGCGTCCAGCTCGCCGGCCACCTCCGCCGCGCCCATGGTCACGAACAGCGGCGCGAAGTGCTCGGTGCGGGGGTGGGCGTAGCGGCCCGCCGGCGCCTTGTGGAGGAAGTCCAGCAGGGCGTCCACGTCACGGGTCTCCAGCGCACGCCGGCCCCAGTCGTCGAACTCGGAGGACCAGCTCGGCACTCCCCCGCCGGTGTGGCGCAACGCGGCGAGGTTGTGGGTGAAGAAGCCGGAGCCGACGATGAGCACGCCCTCGTCGCGCAGCGGGGCCAGCCGGCGGCCGATGTCCATCAGCTGCACGGGGTCGAGGGTCGGCATGGAGATCTGCAGGACCGGGAGGTCGGCCTCGGGGAACATCTCCACCAGCGGGACGTACGCCCCGTGGTCGAGCCCCCGGTCGGGGATGTCCTGCACCGGCATGCCCGGGGCGCGCAGCAGCTTGCGTACGGACTCGGCGAGTTCGGGGGCGCCGGGGGCCTCGTAGCGCACCTGGTAGTAGTGCTCGGGGAAGCCCCAGAAGTCGTAGACGAGGGGGATCGTCCGGGTGGCGCCGAGGGCGAGGGGGGCCTCCTCCCAGTGGGCGGAGACGACGAGGATCGCCTTGGGGCGGGGCAGGGCGGCGGACCAGGCGGCGAGCTGGCCGGGCCAGACCGGGTCGTCCGCGAGGGGTGGCGCGCCGTGGCTGAGGTAGAGGGCGGGCATGCGCTCCTGGGCGGCTGCGGCGGACATGACGGCGGCTCCCTGACGGATTACTTGAAGTCTCAAGCTGTCGCTCAAGAGACTACGCCGTGTTTGTTCAAAATTCAAGAAGAGGGCTCGTACAGTGGATCCCATGAACACGGCACCCGCATCCGCTGACGCACCCCGCTGGCTGACCGGGGAGGAGCAGCGCATCTGGCGCTCCTACCTGCATGCCACCACCCTCCTCGAGGACCACCTCGACCGCCAGCTCCAGCGCGACGCGGGCATGCCGCACGTCTACTACGGGCTCCTCGTCGGACTCGCCGAGGCCCCGCACCGCCGGCTGCGGATGACCGAACTGGCCATGAAGGCGAAGATCACCCGCTCCCGCCTCTCGCACGCGATCGCCCGTCTGGAGAAGAGCGGCTGGGTGCGCCGCGAGGACTGCCCCTCGGACAAGCGGGGCCAGCTCGCGGTGCTGACGGACGCGGGCATGGAGGTGCTGAAGCGGTCCGCGCCGGGCCATGTGGCCGCCGTACGCCAGGCGCTGTTCGAGCGGCTGACCCCGGAACAGCAGAAGTCCCTCGGCGAGATCATGCAGATCGTCGCCGAGGGACTCCAGCCCGATGACGCGGGAGCGGACCTGCCCTGGCTCCGCTAGATCCGTACTTCGCGGGTAGCTCGTTCAGGTCTCTGGCCAGCGGGGATGTGTGGGTTCCAGGCCAAGGAGGTCGAGGAGATGAAGCTGGACTCCTCGGCTGATGACGATGGTGGGCGGGTCGGTGGCATGGCCGACCCGCAGCCGCAGGCCGGAGAGGTGGTAGAGGATCATCCGTCCCGTGGGACGGACTCTCTGGTTTCCCGGATACAGGCCCTGCATCTTCTGATCGCCCCCCAGGGCCCGGCGGACCTGGCGCTCGATCAGGCAGAACACCAGCAGGGCCAGGCAGATCACGGTGACCAGTGCGGCGAGGCGCTTGTTGTCCTGGACGAAGATCGGGGTGACGGCCAGGGGGCCTTTGAAGTTTCCGTAGCGGCGCTCGACGGCACCCTGGCCTTTGTGGCGCCGCAGGACCTCGGCGGCATCGGCCTGTTCGGGGGTGAGGGTGGTCAGCAACGCGTACCAGCCGTCGACTGCCGCCTCGGCATCGAGCACGGCCTGGTCGAAGTGCCAGTGCAGGGCGGGTCGGCCGGCGGTGTCGGTGGTGACGGTCGTGCGCAGGCAGTCGGTCACCCGCCGGGTCTTGGCGATCACGCCGATGCGTGCGGTGACCTTCTCCGCTGTGTTGTAGTAGCGCCCGCCGGCGCCTCGTTGGAGTTTTTCGAGGTCTTCGCGTGCTTTGGCCAGGCGTTTCTCGCGGGCCCGCTGCTGGCCTTTGGCATTGCCGGTGGAGTGCACCAGGATCCGGCGGACTTCTGCCTTGGGGTCACGCTTGCGTGGTCCCGTCAGGACGTGGGTGTCCTCCAGCACGCGGTAGGTCTCCCGCC
This sequence comes from Streptomyces sp. F001, assembly GCF_004187715.1. Taxonomy (GTDB): domain Bacteria; phylum Actinomycetota; class Actinomycetes; order Streptomycetales; family Streptomycetaceae; genus Streptomyces; species Streptomyces flavusporus. Next base: position 493,320 of record NZ_QZWF01000005.1, read on the forward strand.
GGTCGTCCGGGGTGTTCTCGTCCCGGGCCGGGACGTAGTCCACGACGGTGGCCGCATCGAGGTCGAGGGCCGCATAGACCGCGTCGTCGACCATGGAGGCCGGGGCCGGGGCGATGAACGCCGTTCTGGCCGCGATCAGCGCGGTGACGTTGTGGTAGGAGACGAGTTTGGAGTCGGCGATCAGCAAGAACTCCTTGGGCCCTGCTATCGCCCGCAGGCTGTTCATGGTGGAGGTGATCTGGGAGATCTCCGCGGCTCCGCCGTCGATGACGCGCGACAGCAGCGGGATACCGCCGTCGCCGGTCACCGCCAGGCCGGTCTGGATCTGCTTGAGGTCGTACCTGCGGTCCTTGGGATGCCCGTGCCTGACCTGGGGATAGTCCTCGTCCTGGTCATCGGCCGGGTAGGCGCCGTGCAGGGACATGGACGTCATGTCCCAGTGGAACGTGGACACATCGATGCCGAACTCGCCGATCGCGCGGGCGCCGACGCTGTCGGTGATCTCCTGAAGGTGCGGGGCGACGGCGTCCAGCGCCCGGCCCAGGCGGTCGTCGTTGAGCAGCTCCGGCTCGATGCCGAAGACGTCCTCCACCGCCCACTCGCGGGCCCAGTCGTCCACCCGCCACAGCGGGGCGGGCGCGGTCAGCCGGTTGGCCACCAGCGTCTCGATGACCGCGCCATGCGTCACATGAGCGATGTCGCGGCCCGGGCACAACCGGTCGACGGTCCCGGCCAGGTCCAGCCGGCGCAGAAACTCGGCAGCGACAGGCAGAGCGCCCAGACGCTTCTCCACCACGGCGCTGACCACGCAGTTCATGCGTGGCCGCACCGTCCGTGGCCGCGGGGACCGGGAAGACTTCGTCACACCCCACCCAACGCCACACCACCGGCCCAGGACACCCCCGGACCGGTCACACCATACGAATCACCGACCCGCGAAGTACGGAGCTAGAGCGAGCTCAGGGAACCAGGGCAGGTCCTGGGGGTCGTACGGACGAGGCGTCCCCTCCTCGTCCGTACGGATGGCCCGAAGGGGTACGAGCCGGCGTCGGCGTCAGTGTGCGATCACCGGCACCGCCACCTCGTCCTCGGCACCCTCACCGGAACCGGAACCGGTCACCGCGGCGGTGTCCGGGCGGCCGGCGTTGATGAAGGTCACGGCGATCACCGCGGCGAGGACCAGGATGCCGACGGCGACCCAGATGGCGCTGGTGTAGCCCTGCACCATGCCCTCCAGCTGCACGACCTGCTGCTGGGTGGGGGACGTGGCCGAGCGGATGCGGTCGGCGATGTACGAGGTCGTCGCCGAGGCGGCGATCGTGTTCAGCAGGGCGGTACCGATCGCGCCGCCCACCTGCTGCGAGGTGTTGACCATCGCGGAGGCGACACCGGAGTCCCGCGGTTCGACGCCCTGGGTGGCCAGGGACATCGCCGGCATGAAGGCCGTACCCATGCCGAGGCCGAGCAGGAGCATCGCCGGCAGCAGCAGGGCCGCGTACGAGGAGTCGATCTCCAGCTGGGTCAGCAGCAGCATGCCGACGGCCGCGACCAGGAAGCCGGGGCCCATCAGCAGGCGCGGCGCGACCCGGGTCATCAGGCGGGTGCCGATCTGGGTCGAGCCCACGATCATGCCGACGATCATCGGCAGGAAGGCGAAACCGGTCTTGACCGGCGAGTAGACCTTCACGATCTGGAGGTAGTAGGTCAGGAAGAGGAACAGGCCGAACATCCCGATGATCGCCAGGCCCAGCGAGAGATAGACACCTCCGCGGTTGCGCTCGGTGAGCACGCGCAGCGGCAGCAGCGGGGCCTTGACGCGGGCCTCGACGAACACGAACGCGGCGAGCAGCACGGCGGATCCGACGAACATGCCGATCGTCACGGAGTCGCTCCAGCCCTCGGACTCGGCGCGGGTGAAGCCGTAGACGAGCGCGACCAGACCGAGGGTGGACAGGATCACGCCGGGGATGTCGAGCGGGGAACGGTTGCGGCTGCCCTCGGGCTCACGGATGACGAACCAGGCACCGGCCGCGGCGACCACCGCGAACGGGATGTTGACGAAGAACGTCCAGCGCCAGTCCAGGTACTCGGTGAGGAAACCGCCGAGGATCAGACCGACGGCGCCGCCACCACCGGCGATCGCACCGTAGATACCGAAGGCCTTGGCGCGCTCCTTGGCGTCCGTGAACATCACGGCGAGCAGGGACAGCGCGGCCGGCGCGAGGAGGGCGCCGAAGACGCCCTGCAGGGCGCGGGAGCCGAACATCATCGCCTCGTTGGTGGCGGCGCCGCCCAGCGCGGAGGCGGCGGCGAAGCCGGCCAGACCGAGGACGAAGGTGCGCTTGCGGCCCCACAGGTCGGCTATGCGGCCGCCGAAGAGCAGCAGACCACCGAAGGCGAGGGCGTAGGCCGTGACGACCCACTGCCGGTTGCCGTCGGAGATGCCCAGGTCCTGCTGGGCGGAGGGCAGGGCGATGTTCACGATGGTCGCATCGAGGACGACCATCAGCTGGGCGAGCGCGATGAAGACGAGCGCTTTCCAGCGGCCCGGATCAGGGGCGGGTGCAAAGGCGTCGGGGACGCTTCGGGCTGTTTCAGACATGGAGGTACCCACTTCAGGACTTCGGGACTTCAAGACGTCGGAACGTCGGGACGGAAACTCAGTACGTCGGAACGGTGAACTCGGTACGTCGGTACGGAAATTCGGGACTTGCTTCGGGATTTCGGAACGTGCGGATCGGTCGGCGTCTATGCCAGGCGCAGGTCCTCCACGGTCACCGCCCTGCCCGGCAGGGCGGAGGGGGCGGGCGCCCGCAGTCCGTCCAGGAACAGCTGGAGATGACGGTGTACGAACTGGTCGACGCTCATGCACGGCGACCCGGCCGGGGGCCGGCTGAGCTGGGCGACGACGATCATCAGGTCACCGACGCCGATGTCGGTGCGCAGTTGCCCGGCCGCCTGGGCGCGGCCCATGAGGTCCGCGACGAGCTGCTCGACCCGCACGCGCGCGGCCTCCAGGTCGGGGTGTTGCTTGTCGAAGGTGCTGGCGATCATCGGGCACAGCGCGCTGATCCGCTCGTCGGCTGCGGTGTGCACGAAGTGCTCCAGTGCCTCGAAGGCGTCGCCGCTCTCCGTGAGGGCGTGCTCGGCCGCCCGGGCCGTACGGTCCATGACCGAGCAGACGACCTCGCGGACGAGGGCGTCGCGGTCCGGGAAGTTGCGGTACACCGTGGCGTTGCCGACGCCGGCCCGGCGGGCGATCTCGTCGAGCGGCACATCGGGGCCGTGTTCGACGAACATCTCCCGGGCGGCGGTGACGATCCGTTCCCGGTTGCGCAGGGCGTCGGCGCGCGGCCGGCTTGCCTTGCGACGTTCGGGAGTGGCGGTCTGCACGGTGTGCTCCTGGGACTGGTGAGACGGATGAGCTCAGTGGGCTGACGATCCGGGGAGCGAATCCCCGTTTCGCTCGGACGCATGGTTAAACGGGGATTCGATCCCCGGTTATTTCCCGCTCCGGCAGAGATTTCTTGTGACCCGCGTCACAAGGTCGGCCATATGGCCGTAAGGGCCCGCTGACCGGCGCTTACGCACCGGAAATTCCCACGATCGGTCGCCTCCAGCGCGCGCCCGCGCCCCACCCGGCACAGGGTGAGCGAGAGGGTGCAGCCGGAGGCCGGTGGCTGCCTGGAGCGAAAGGTCCAAGCATGCAGCCGCAGTCGTCCAGCCATCGGATACGCAGGCGGCGTGCGGCCGCCCTCGCGGCGGTGACCGCGCTGACCTTCGCGCTCAGCACCTCGGCCGGAACGGGCCGGCACACGGCGGGCTCGATGTCGGCGGGGGCGCGTCCGCTCACCCTCCCGGCCCACCCCTCCCCCTCACCCCCTGCATGATCCGCAGCGACCTGGACATCCAGATGTCGGAGGGCATACCGACATCCGGCGGCTACTCCCGTTCCACCGGCACCGTCCGCGCGCTCACCCTGATGATCGACTTCTCGGACGCGCCCGGTCAGGGCAAGGCGATGGACCGCTTCCACGAGTTCTTCCCACAGACCCGGGAATGGTTCCGCACCAGCTCCTACGGCCGCCTCGACTACCGGCCCGAGACCCCGGTCCGCGGCTGGCTGCGCATGCCGAAGTCGTTCAAGGCGTACGGCATAGAGCGCGGCGCGCCCTTCGAACCCGGCTACCGCCGGCTGGTCCAGGACATCGTGGCGGAGACCGACACCAAGATCGACTTCCGCGCGTACGACCTGCTGAACGTGCTGGTGACGCCGAACGCGGGCCCGTCGGCGCTCGACACCGTCCTGTCCGTCACCTTCGCGGGCAACGGCGACGCACCCACGGCGGACGGCATACCCCTCGCGAACGCGTCCTTCGTCTACTCCCGCCAGGACGACGGCTCCGGCTCCTACGGCAAGACCGGCTTCCGCGTCCTGCCGCACGAGAACGGCCATGTCTTCGGGCTGCCCGACCTCTACACCCAGGAGGGCGGGGGCGCGGTCGGCCACTGGGACATCATGAGCGAGGACTGGGGCGCCAACAACGACCTCCTCGGCTGGCACAAGTGGAAGCTCGGCTGGCTGGACGCGAAGCAGGTGAGCTGCGCCGCCGCCCACGGCACGACCGAGCACACGCTGACCCCGCTGGCCGACGAGGGCGGCCCGAAGCTCGTCTTCGTACCCCTCGACAAGCGCACGGGCTACGCCGTCGAACTGCGCACCCGCGACGGCAACGACGAGGCGGTGTGCCGGGCGGGCGTGCTGATCTACAAGGTGGACGCGGAAGTGGACACCGGTCTCGGTCCGGTGAAGGTGTTCGACTCCCAGCGCGACAGCGGCGGCTGCACCCGCAGCCCGAACGTCCACGCCGAACTCTCCGACGCCCCCTTCACCCCCGGCGAGAACTTCGTGGACCCGCGGCGGGGCATACGGATCGCGGTGGCGAGCGCGGATCTGGAGGGCAACCACACGGTGCGGGTGACCCGGAGGTAGCCGATGGGCGGCTCACCGGGAACGCCGTCGGCGGATCCGCGGTTACCGTAGGCCTGCCGCGATCGCCGCACCGGAGAACAATCGCCGTACCGGAGAACAGATGCCCGCCCATCCCACGCTCGACGAGGCCGCCGCCCCCGCCGTACCGGCCGAGGCGGTCACGCCGTTGATCCGTGGGATCGCCGTCCTGCGGCAGCTGACCGAGGCGGGCGGAACCCTGAGCCTGAGCGCCCTGGAACGGACCACCGGCCTCGCGCGTTCCACGGTCGACCGGATCACGGCCACGCTCGCCCGGATGGGATACGTCCGCCTCGACGGCCGGGACGCGGTCCTCACCCCCCGGCTGATGGAACTCGGCAACGCCTATTTGGCCGCCCTGCGCCTCCCCGCCCTGCTGGACGCGCGCGCCGACGCCCTCGCCGACGCGCTGGACGAGTCGGTGTCGCTGGCGGTCCGCGACGGCGACGGCATCCGCTTCATCCACCAGGCGACCCGCCGCCGCGCGATGTCGCTGAGCTTCCGCATCGGCGACCTGCTGCCCGCCGAACGCACCGCGCCGGGCCCCCTGTTCGCGACGGAGTGGACCTCCGAGGACTGGCAGCGCTGGCGCACCCGCCGGGCGGCGGACCCGGAGAACCACGGCTTCCCGGCCGTACCGCCGAGGGAGAACCCCCCTCCGGCCGAGGAGTTCGCGCGGCGGGCGGCGCAGGCCCGGCAGGACGGCTGGGCACTGGACGACCAGTTGATCGAGCCGGGGCTGGTGGCGGTGGCGGTGCCCGTTCGAGATCCCGTCACCGGCCGGATCACCTGTGTGGCGAGCGTGGTCAGCCACACCAGCCGGCACACGGCGGCCGGCCTGCGCGACACGCTGCTGCCACGGCTGCGGGAGGCGGTGGCGGCAATGGAGGAGGACCTGCGCACGGCGCCCCCGCCGGAGCCCGCGCCGGCCCCCTCGGGGCTCGCGACCTGGACGGGTGCGTCGAAGCAGGAGCTGGGCCGGGAGTTCGTCGAGTCGCTGGCCCGGGGCCTGACCGTACTGACGGCCTTCGGCGAGGGCCGCACGGAGCTGACGCTGACGGAGGTGGCCAAGGCGACCGGCCTGGCCCGCGCGACCGCCCGCCGGGCGCTGATCACCTACGAGCACCTGGGCATGGTCACCCAGTCACGCGCGGGCGCCTTCCGCCTCACCCCGCAGGTCCTCTCCCTCGGCTACCCGCCCCTGTCCCGTACGTCCCTCCCGCAGATCGCGGCACCGCATCTGGCCGCCCTCGCGGACCGCATCCACGAGTCGACGTCGCTGGCGGTCCTGACGGCGGCGGGCGACGAGATCCAGTACACGGCACGGGTGGCCACCAGCCGCGTGATGAGCGTGAACCTCACGGTCGGCACCCGCCTGCCGGCCTACGCGACGTCGATGGGCCGCGTCCTGCTCGCGGACCTCCCGCCCGCCGAACGCCACCTGGGCACCGGCCCGCTGCGCCCGCTGACGCCCCGCACGATCACGGACCCGCAGGCCCTGGCCCGCGCCCTGGAGGAGGTCGGAACACAGGGACACGCCCTGGTCGACGAGGAGTTGGAGGAAGGGCTGCGCTCGATCGCGGTGCCCGTCCGCGACCGTACGGGCCAGGCGGTCGCCGCCCTCAACACGGCGATGCACAGCTCCCGCCACACCCTCCAGGAATGCGTCGAGCACCTCGTCCCCGCCCTGCGCACGACGGCCGCTCACATCGAGTCCGACCTCCATGTGTCCGCCCGCTTCACCCACGTGCCCCTGACCTGACCGTCGGCGCCGGTCTCGCTCGCTCGAACGGGTGCCGAAGCGTTTCCTGGCTGCCGTGCAGGCGTTCACACCGTGCGCACAGGTATGAGGTTCGCGGCCATGGAACAGGAGACCTCGGCATGACCCAGTCAGCGCAGCAGGCGGAACGGACCGAACGGACGCGGCGGGCGGCACAGCCCGTGCTTCCCGAGCGGCTCATCGCCCTGCTGACCGGCCATCTGGACGTGGCGGCCGACCCCGGCGAGCTGTACACGACGACGACGTTCGAGAGCCTCGGCATGGACTCGCTGTCGCTGATGGAGCTTGTGGTGGCGGCGGAAGAGGAGTACGGGATCGTCCTGCCCGAGGACTCCCTGGACCTCTCCCCCGGCTCGACCCTCGGTGACGCGGCCCGGGCGTTCCGGGATGCGGCCTGAGGTCGCGGTCACCGGGCTGGGCCTGGTGACCCCGGCGGGCCACAGCGCGGAGGAGAACTGGGCGGCCCTGTGCCGGGGCCGCTCGTCGGCCGCCCCCGACCCCGAACTCGCCGGGCTGCCCGTCGACTTCTCCTGCCGGGTGCGGGACTTCGACGCCGGGTCGCAGCTCGGCCGGTCACCCGCGCGGCGCCTGGACCGCTTCATCCAGTTCGCCCTGGTCGCCGCGCGCCGGGCCGTCGCCGACGCGGGCCTCGATCACCGTACGTGGCACGGGGACCGGGTCGGGGTCGTCCTGGGCGTCGGATCCAACAGCCTGAGCACCTACGTCACCGAGTTCTGCCATCTGGCCGCGGGCAGACCGGAGCGGGTGTCGCCGCTCGCGCTGCCGCGCAGTGTGCCGAGCATGGCCGCGGGCGAGGTCGCGATCGACCTCGGGGCGCGCGGCCCCAGCTTCACCACCTCCAGCGCCTGTGCCTCGGGCGCAACCGCGATCGGTGTCGCACGGGACCTGCTGCGGTCGGGGACGTGCGACATCGTGCTGGCCGGCGGCAGCGAGTCCGCACGCTCCCGGATGACCGCCACCTGCTTCACCCGGATGCGGGCGCTGTCCCGGCGCCGGACGGACCCGGCCCTCGCCAGCAGGCCGTTCGACGCGGCACGGGACGGTTTCGTCCTCGGCGAGGGCGCCGCCGTACTCGTCCTGGAGCGGCTGTCCACCGCACGGGCCCGCCGGGCACCCGTCCTGGCGCTGCTGCGCGGATACGGCGCCACCGCCGACGCCCACCACCCCGTCGCCCCGCACCCCGACGGCGACGGCGCGGTCCGGGCCCTCGCCGCGGCCCTGGCCGACGCGGGCTGCCACCCCCGCGACATCGGTCACGTCAACGCGCACGGCACGTCCACCCCGCTCAACGACGCGGCGGAAGCGGCGGCCCTCACCCGGCTCTTCGGCGGAAAGGTCCCCCCGGTCACCGCTTCCAAGGGCGTGATCGGCCACGCCCTCGGCGCGGCCGGCGCGATCCAGGCCGCGTACACGGTCCTCGCCCTGCGCCACGGCAGCGTCCCGCCGGTGGCGAACTTCGAGGGCCAGGACGGCGACCACAAGCTCGACATCGTGACCGGCCACCCACGCCCGACCGGAGCGGACACGGGCATCACCTGCTCCTTCGGCTTCGGCGGCCAGAACGCCGTCCTGCTGTTCACCGCTCCGTAACGGGGGCCGACCGTCCTCGACGGTCCCGCCACTGACCCCCTCGAGTGACTTCTGACCTGCGCAAACGGGAACCTTGCCACTGCCGATCCCTTATCCGCTAGGCTAGTCGCCGGATCTCACCGAGATCCCCGCCTTCGTAGCTCAGGGGATAGAGCACCGCTCTCCTAAAGCGGGTGTCGCAGGTTCGAATCCTGCCGGGGGCACAGCAAAGCACCAGGTCAGAGGCCCTTCCGTCCATCGGACGGGAGGGCCTTCGTCCTCGCAGCACACATATGGCACACATGCGGCTGCGGGCAGAGGTGGGGAGCTGTGCGAGATGCCTGCGAAAGACGAACTGGCCCGGCGCCGGCACGAGAGGCTGGTCGCCCGGCTTGAGTCGCTGATGCGGGCCGCGCTGAAGCCGGAGTACGAGGGGTACTACGGGCAGCTGATCCTTGGCGCTGACGATCTTGCGGAGATGGGCGAGCTCAAGGACGTCCGGCGTGCCGCCAGGGAAGCGGGACGGCGTCTCGGCTGGAAGACGACCACCCACCTCGTCGGCGGGAGGCTCTTCGTCCTCGACGAGCGCGAGGTGCCCGAGAGGATCGAGCGGTTGGCTGGGGATGCGGCCGCTGCTGCGATGGACCGGTTCTGGGAGGAAAGCCGTCGCCGCGACTGACCTGATCCGAGGAAGACGCAAGGGGGCACCCCACCGCATCAGCGCGGTGGGGTGCCCCCTTCGGTTACGGCGCCCCGGCACGGGTTAGGCACACATCACGCGGCGTCTTCCTCCAGGGCGGCCACGGTCTCGGCGGCCTCACGGGCCTTCCGCTCCGCTTTCTCCAGCTTGGCCTTCGCCTTGGCCAGTTGCTTGGAGCGGCGCTTGTGCATCTTCTTCGAGACCTCGTCCAGGCGGTCGGGAAAGAGGTGCCCGTAGGTGTCCAGGGTCAGCGTCGCGGACTTGTGGCCCAGCATCGTCTGTACGACGTTGACGTCCGCGCCGCTGGCGATGGCGAGCGAGGCCGCCGTGTGGCGCAGCTTGTGCGGGGTGACCTTGAGATGCCCCAGCCCGGCCTTTACGACCGCCGGCGCGAAGAACCGCTGACGGAAGTTCCGGGCCCGCAGCGGCCCGCCCTGCGGGGCGGTGAAGAGCAAGTCGTCATCTCCTCTCCCCTTGACGTGGGGCTTCAGCTCGTCGGCCAGGAACCGCGGGATCGGTACGGACCGGCGCTCGTGGTTCTTGGGGGTGTCGAGGTAGAGCTTGCCGTTGTCCTCGGCGTACGCCTCCACGATGTGGGCCCGACAGGCGTCCAGGTCGACGCGGCCCACCTTGAGCGCGGATGCCTCGCCCCAGCGCAGTCCGGTGTAGGCCAGCAGCAGGATGAACACCCGGTAGGCGCCTGACGCGTTAGCCAGCGCGTCGACCTGCATGTCGTCGAGGTACACGTGATCAGCGGGCATCGCCTTCGGCAGAGGCACGCCGACAGCCGGGTTGGCCGCCAGACGACGGGCCTTGACCGCGTAGCCGAGAACGCGGCTGAGGACGACGTACGCCTTGCGGACCGACCGGGGGCTGAGCTTCCTGCCGCCGGTCGCCTCGCCGGACAGCAGATCCGCGAGCCACTCGGCGATGTCCTCGAAGTGGATGCGGTCCAGCGGGGTGGTGCCCCACTTGGGGATCACGTGGACGTCGAGAACACCGCGGTAGCGAGCCCGGGTTGAGCGCTTGAGGTGGAGCTGCGCCGCCAGCCAGGACTCCGCCACCTCTGCGAACTTCACCCGCGCGGCTGCGGGATCGCGATAGGAGCCGTCGTTGAGACGCGACTCCATCCTTATCCGCTCCGCCTCGGCGTCGACCTTGCGGGCGAAGGTCTTCATCTTCGGCTTGCCGTCGGGGTCGTACCAGCGCACGCGGTACCGCCCCGGTGGCGTACGCCCCGCCCGCTTGGCGTCCGCCACGGCCCGTACATACGCCGCGTGCCCCATGCGGTCCTCAATCCAGACCCGCGCCAACTAGCACCCCCTCCAGTCATCACCGGACACCGACGGGAGCGGCAGGAGCAGGGTCGTGGGAGAAACACCGAGCGCGGTGGCGAGGGCAACGAGGTCGTCTACGTCGCAGCGGCGGCGGGCGCGTTCGGTGCGGCTGAGAGCGGTGTTGGCCATCGGACGGCCCAGCGCGGTGCAGCGGGCGGCGAGCTGGTGTTGGGTCAGGCCGCGCACGAGACGTAGGTACTCGATGGCGCGGGCGGCGTGGAGGCCGGCGGGGCCTATTTCAACAGGTCGGTTGGACATGACAGATAGCTGTAACTTGCATCCGGGCGCCATGGCAAGAGTTAGCTCTAAAACTCTCCAAAAGTCGCTCAGGGGCGAAGTGGCGTTCGTCTCGTCGAATTCCGGCACATCGCGAGGCGTTTCGACCGAGGTGCCGTGTTACCTTCCCTCTCCGTTTTCGAGATGGGCGATTTAAACACACATCAGCCATGATGCCCGGCGAGTCATTCACGTCGCCCCTGACCGCCAGGTGTCACCTCTGAGCTGCGGAGGTGCCGGATTCCGGCACCTCGACCGGTTGCTTCGCCGCAAAAAATTTCAGCCCCGGCGGGGGCGATTTCGGCAACCGGGGATCCACCCTTACTGTTTCCCTCTCCCCGGCCACACCGAAAGAAGTAGTGAGGAGTTTCAGAACCAACTCTGGACTTTTCTCCGGGCGGTGTGGCTGCGTTGTCCAGCCCGTTGTTCAAGACCGAAAAGGAGCCCTATGCCGAAGACCCCTCCCCGTAGCACCAACGCCCCTGCCACCGCTGCGGCTGCCCAGCGTGGCCCGCTTGCCACCCCGGCAGAGGTCGCCGCCTATCTCGGGGTGCCGGTGAAGACCCTCTACCAGTGGAAGTACCGGGGCATCGGCCCCAGCGTCCACAAGGTCGGCCGTCACCTGCGCTACCACTGGCGGGAGGTGGACGCGTGGCTGGACGCCCAGACGTCGTACGACCTCACGGCCTGACCCCGCATCTGACGCGGACGACGTGGCGGCCCCCGGCGCGCCAACGCCGAGGGCCGAAGACTTCCCAACTGATCGCCCATCCCTGAACGAATGAGCTGGTGAGGGGTGGGACCTTACCCGTCCTGCCTCCCCGGAGAGGAACGCCTATGGAGGACTCTACGTCCCCCAGCACCACCAACACCTCCCCCACCGCCTGGCCCACTCCCGCCGTCCCCGGCGAAGGCATCCCCTGGCGCCGCCAGGATCAGCAGGACACACGGTCCCCCGCGTCGGGGACCGCCGAACACCCGGCGGAGGCGGAAGCACACGGGGACCGTCCCCAGCCGCCTGCCAATGCGGTTGTTGGGGACCGTCCCCGCGACGTGCTTGGGGACCGTCCCCACGAAGTGCCCGGTACTCGTTCCCCGCACGTCCCGGTCCCCGTATCGGCATCCAGTGCAAACTCGCAGGTCAGCGGCGGGAAATCGGGGACCGGTCCCCAAGAGGCTGCAGTTGCACCAGGGGACCGCAATGGGGACCGTGATCACGGTCCCCGCCGGTCGCCAGGGTCTGACAACCCCGTGGCGGGAGCCGCCCAGCAGGAGGGGACCGGTCCCGTCGACACACGGGGACCGGATCACGGGACCGGCTCCCGGCCTCCTCGGGGACCGGCAGACCCTGGGGAAAGGGGTTCCGGTGAGGGTGCGGAACTGCTGGATGAGTTGCGGGCGGCGATCGGCAAGTACGTCGTGCTGCCCAGTGACGAGGCGCTGACAGCGGTCACCCTGTGGGTGGCGGCCACGCACATCCAGACCGTTCTGCAGCACGCGCCGCGTCTGGCGGTCGTAGGCCCGACGAAGGGCTGCGGCAAGTCCCGGGTTCTGGACGTGCTCCACGAGACCGTCCACCAGCCGATCATGACGGTGAACATGTCCACGGCGGTCCTCTTCCGCATCATCGGCAAGAACCCGCGCACGATCCTGGTGGACGAGGCCGACACCGTCTTCAGCAAGGCCGGCGACAACGAGGAACTGCGCGGCCTGCTGAACGCCGGACACCAGCGCAACCGGCCCGCCTGGCGCATCTCGGGTCCGGAGCACAAGCCGACCCCGTATCCGACCTTCGCCATGGCCGCGCTGGCCTCGATCGGCGACCTACCCGACACAATCACCGACCGAGCGGTCGTGCTCCGCATGCAAAAGCGCAAGCCGGGCGAGAAGGTGACCCCGTTCCGCTCGCGCTACGCCACACCGGAACTGAACGCACTGCGGGACAAACTGGCCGCATGGCTGGGACCGCTGCGCGGCACAGCCGGCCGCATGGCGCCGACGATGCCGGTGGAGGACCGGGCGGCGGACACCTGGGAACCGCTGGTCATCATCGCCGACCTGGCCGGCGGCCACTGGCCCGCCAGCGCCCGTGCGGCCTGTGTCGCGATGACCCGGTACGAGGCCGTCCAGGACGAGCAGACCAACCTGAAGACACGGCTGCTGCGCGACATCCACCGCGTCTTCGAGGCACACGGCAACCCCGAAGCCCTGTCCTCCCTGGATCTGGTCACCGCCCTGCTCCAAGACCCCGACGCCCCCTGGGCAGAGCACGGCACCAACGGGCTCAACGCCTACCACCTGGGCAGAATGCTCCGGGACTTCGACATCCGCCCGGCCAACTACCGCTTCGACAAGGGCAGGCAAGCCAAGGGGTACGCCCGCAACCGGTTCCTCGACAGCTGGGCCCGCCACTGCCCCGACCTCACCGAGACGACGCGCGCGCACGACGCCACAACCGCGCGCCAAGCTCAGGGCAAGCCGCCCGCCGCCCCGGCGGGTCAGCTGCCCATCGGCCCGCCCGGCGGCCCCGCCAGCCCCAAACGCGCCCGCTGACCCGCTTCCCGCTGGGTCCGTATCGCTGCGTCGCATCCGTCCCCGCGCAGGTCAGCGCGGGGACGGATGTCCTCACCGGGACGGACATCTCCGTACCTGCCCGAGCGTCCGTACCTGTGCTGACCAGGCTTGGGACGGATGCGACGCACGTGACACGCCTCCCGCCCCCTCACCACCGGAGCACCACCATGCACGAACATCACCACGAACTCCCCACAGCTCAGCAGCAGATGCACGCCACCTCAGCCCCAGACAGCGCAGCAAGTTGTCGGATAAGGAGTCCTTATCCGGCCCCCGCCCCAGGGGAGACGGAGGCATCCGGCGCCGAGGCGGCACCGGAGTCGGCCGGCCCGGGGGAGCCGACCGAGGGAGGGGCCGTCGAGCCGTCGTCGAACGCGCCGCAGACTTCCGCGCCGCGTCGTCGTCTGCGTGACAAGCAGCTGCGTGAGCGCCGCGTTCATCCCCGCTACAACGACGACGAGTTCGAGCTCGTCCAGCAGGCTGCTGCCCTGAGCCGCATGAAGCCCGGCGGCTACGTCGCCGAGTGCGCGCTCGCCGCCGCCCGCGCCGACGACCCCACCGCAGCCGTCGCCGACTACCGCACCATGGTGAAGACCCTGATGGCCGCCAACCGGCAGCTCGGCGGCATAGGCAACAACCTCAACCAGCTCACCTGGCACCTCAACAAGGAGGGCTCCTGGCCCCACCCCGACACCGTCCAACGGCTCCTGGACCGCGTCGAGGCGTCCGTCGCCGCGGTGGACACCGCCGTCGCCCAGATCACAGAGGCGCGGTGAACCATTGATCCCGAAGATCATCCTCGGCAAGGGGCCACACGCCACCCGCCGCACGATCGGCTACCTCTTCGGCAAGGGCCGGGCCAACGAGCACATCGACCCACACCTGGTGGCCTCCTGGAACGACTTCGCCCCCGACCCCGGCCGCAGCCCCCACCGCGACCCAAAGGAGGTAGAGGCCCAGCTCGCCGCGCAGCTCGACCAGCCCGTGAAGATGCTGGGCGACAAGGCCCCCAAGTACACCGTGTGGCACTGCCCCGTCCGTGCCGCACCCGAAGACCCGATCCTCACCGACGCCCAGTGGGCCGACATCGCCCGCCGGATCGTGGCCGCCGTCGGCATCGCCCCCGAAGGCGACGCCGAAGCGTGTCGCTGGGTCGCCGTCCGCCACGCCGACGACCACATCCACATCGCCGCCACCCTCGTCCGCCAGGACGGCCGGCGCCCCCAGCGCGACTACGACCAGCGTGCCGTTCAGCGCGAAGCCCGCCAGATCGAAGTCGACTACCGGCTGAGGCGGTTGAAGCCGGGCGACGGCACCGCCGCCAAGCGCCCCACCAGCAAGGAGCACTTCAAGGCCAAGCGCCTGGGTCAGGAAGCGGCAACCCGCGATGTACTGCGCCTGCGGGTCCGCCGTGCCGTCGCCGCAGCAACGGACGAGGCCGAGTTCTTCGCCCTGCTGGAGGCCACTGGCGTGACCGTGCGCCTCAAGCGCGGCCCCTCCGGCGACGCGCTCGGCTGCAACTTCGCCCTGCCCGGTGACATCAACGACAAGGGCGAGCCCGTGTTCTACGCCGGTTCCACCCTCGCCGGCGACCTCTCCCTGCCCAAGATCCGCCAACGCCTCACCACCACGACCCCCGAACCGAAGGCCGTCCGGCCGGGCAACCCCTGGCACCAGGCCACCGCCGCCACCGAACGCATCCCCCACCACCTCACCCGCAGCAGCGACGAAGTGGCTCAGGGCCAGCTGGCCGCGCTCGGCGCAGCGTTCGATCTGCTCCCGCTCACCGCCCCCGCCGCGGTGCGGGCCGAACTCGAACGCGCCGCTGTCGCCTTCGAGCGCGCCACCCGCTCCCGCATCGCTGCCGACGACGCCAGTGCCTGCGCCCTGCGCCGCAGTGTCCAGGCGATCTGGAAGGACCCCGCACGACATGGAGACGGTGCCGGGCTGGCGATGCTGCTGGACGTCGCGCTCACCGCGGTCGCCTACGCGATGCACTGGCACCGCACCCGCCAGCACGCCCAGCAGCAGGCGGCAGCCGAGCAGACTCTCATCCACCTGCAGGCCGCGTACGCGCAGATCGCCGGACCGGTCCTGGCCGGATTCGCCAGCCGGGCACCCGGCCCGCAGACCAAACGCCGCTACGCCCACCACCTCCAACGGGCGGCCCCCGAACACGCCGAACGCATCCTGGACGACCCCGCCTGGGACGCACTGGCCACCGTGCTCGCCGAGGCGGAAGCAGCCGGGCACAACGCGGCCACGATCCTCGACCGCGCAGTCAGCCAGCGCACCCTGGACGACGCCCTCAGCCCCGCCCGCGCCCTTACTTGGCGCGTCCGCCGCCTCGGCGAACGCCACGCGCCGGGACCGAGAGCGCAGGCAGCAAATGCCCGCCATGTGCCAGAGCACCCAGCCGTACCGCCTGCGCAGGAGCATCAAGCTCGGCGGCGTTGATCACGAGGGGGGAAGCAGCCATTGAGGGCCGTTCGGGTTCCCGAGCCATACCACCTGCGCATCGCGGGATGCCGTCACCCCGAATGCGGCAGTGCTCGGTGAGCCGTACTCCTCCCAGGTGGCCACCGCAGACTCGACCGCGTCCCAGAGGCGGCGCGGGCCGCCCTGGCGGACCTCCCAGCCATTGTCCGTAGGAGCGAGGACGGCGAACGAATCAGTGCCGCTGTCCAGCACGAACGTGCTCACTGGCCCGGCGTCGAGCGACATGGAGAAGAAGCGGGCATCTGGTGCCGCGAGCTGTGCCATGAAGCCGGGCCCCGAACTGGTGAGGACTTCCGGCCCGTACGTGACCTTCCGCTTCGTGCCGTCGTCGGGCCCCGGCACCATGCCGAGGCTCTCCGGCGCGTCCTGCTGACGGGCGATCATGAAGCTCGGGTCGTCCTCGCTGAACCAGCCGCTCGCGCTGTCTCCGGTGACGATGAGCTTGACCAGGCCGAGGGAGCGCATCCAGCCGCGCAGAGTGGTCAGGATGACGCCGCCGGGCGGCACTTGCTCCAGCCAGGCAGGGGGGATGTTGCGGAAGCCACACGTGGCGATCAGCCGGTCGTAGGGGGCTCCGTCGAGGTGGCCGACGCGGCCGTCGCCCACCACCAGGTCAGGGGTATAGCCGGACCTCGCGAGAGCCTCGCGGGCTCGCCGTGCCACACCTTCGTCCGTCTCGATCGAGGTCACGGCCTCGCTGCCAAGCCGGTGGCACATCAGTGCAGTCGAGTAGCCGGTGCCTGTCCCGATTTCCAGTACGTTCATGCCTTCGTGTACGTCCAGGTCTTCGAGCATCCGGACCACGAGGCTCGGCAGAGTGGACGATGAGCTCGGGGCCGCGTTGGTGATCGGCTTCGGATCGGCCCAGTCGATGTCCCGGCCGTCGAACTGGGTCATCCAGGTCTCGTCGGAGTAGACGAGCCGGAGCCACTCTTCCTGGCCGGCGTCCGCCTCGGTGACCGGCTCCCAGGCGGTGACACCTGGGCCGTGGCTCTCGCGGTAGAAGCGCGGAATGAACACGTGGCGGGGTACTGCCTCAACGGCAGCCCGCCACTGAGGCGACCGCAGCCATCCGTCCTTCTCCAGTCCGGCCGCCAGCTGCCGTCGGAGGTCGGCTGCCGTTGTCTCGGCATCAGGCTCACTGGCCACGGAGTCCTCCTTCCAGGAGATCGGCGAGTGCCGCGGTCATGGGCAGCCCGGTCGGCGGCTCCATCCATGCCCACTGCCCCGAAGGATTGCACTCGATGAAGACCCACTCGCCGGAGTCGGTCAAGGCGAAGTCGAATGCCCCGAAGACAAGCCCGAAGTGCTTCAGGTAGGCACGCATGGCATGCTCCACCTCGGGCGGCGGGGTGACGGGCGTGTATGTGTGGGTGCCGTAGTCGGTGCGCCAGTCGAGGAGGCCGGAGTCGATTCGCACCGCGAAGACCTGCTCGCCGATGACCGTCACCCGGACGTCCGCGACCTTGTCCACGCACTTCTGGAACAGGTGCATGGTGCCGGCCACCGCGTCGTCGATCTCGTCGGTGGTCACTTCGGTTACGGGCACAGTCTGGGCCTTGCCGTCGACCAGGTAGAGCGGAACCGAGATGGGTTTGAAGATGGCCGGGCCGTGCTCCTCGATGAACGCCCGCGCATCGTCAGGCACATTGGTAATCAGCGTGGGCGGCAGGGTGAAGCCGGCCGCCACCGCGGTCGCGAGCCCGGCCGGTTTGTACTCGGCGTCACCGATGCGGTTGGGGTGATTTACGTACAGGCAGCCGGGCAGCGAGGTGAGGATGCCACCCAGCCCGTAGCGCGCGTGCGCGATGGCGAACCGCTCTTCCTGCCTGTCGAGGTAGGGGAAGGCGAACCCAGAGGGGCGCCGGTAGTACATGGACCTCACGGCGCCCAGGTCGGCTCGCCGACTCGGAGTCTGCACGCTTCCTCGCCACCTGTTGGTGTCGCCGATGGAGGCAGAGCACGACAGGGTGGCCGGGAAGTCACCGGAGTCGAACCGCACGACCGGGACACCCCGGTCGTGCAGCTCGGTGATCACAATGTCCGCGGTCGGGTCGTCGAGGTTCGTGACGACCAGGACCGGACGATCGTCGTTCGTCACTGGAGTCACTGGAGTCACTGGTCGGTGTCGTTCCCCGTGTCGCTGTCCGGGGAGTCACTGTTGCGGTCGCCCTGGCCCGTGGTGCCAGTAGACGGATTGGTACCGGACGATGTGCCGTGCCCCGGAGACATGGTGGGGGCTCCGGACGCGTCCAGGTACCGGGCGGTCTGCGTCGCCGGGTCCAGTTCCACCGTCACGTAGTCCGGCGCCGCTACGGGCGGGTATGGGGCGATGCGGCGCAGGCCCCAAGGAGCGGCGGTCAGGTGTCCCTGTGGCAGCGGGCTGCCGGTGGGGAATCGGTCCATGTAGTTGAACACGGTCTTCCTTTCTCCGGGAAGTTCTGAACTTTGGCCTGCCTTGTTCGTCCGCCCAGCGCCTCGGACATCGAGTCGCCAAGCGGAAGTCGTGGAGCGCCGGTCGACCCTTGGAACCGGGTCAGCCCGGCGCGAGAGCTTCCCGACGCAGTGCCTCAAGCACGCGCGCAAGGAGCACTACCTCCGGTTCCATGGACTCGACCGCGACTCGGCCGTCCTCATGCCACCGGTTGAGACGCCGCTTGTACTCGATCTCCGCCCCCGTGGCTTCGGCTCGGATTTCCCCAAGTGCATGGGCCGACTCCATGTGCAGCCGGACGAGATCCACGGGCGTGATGCGCAAGGGCTCGGCGAACATCTCGGTGCCGGGGTCACTTGTCGGGCGGAGGGGGCCGAGGATGATGAGCTCCACGCACGCTTCCGCGCTGGGATCGTCCACCAGCTCGTCAGCAGGCATCAGCCGTAACAGCACGCGAGGTCTCAGCACTTGGCCGGCACTTCCAGCTCGGCCCACACGACCTTGCCCCAGCGCTTCCGGTCGTATCCCCATCTCCAGCTAAGGGCCTCGACCAGGAGCAGGCCACGCCCCTCCTCCGCATGATCGTCGGGGCTGCCCAGCTCGGGGCCTTCCCTGCAGGTGTCGGCGACGCCGATACGCACCACGCCCTGGCTGGGACGCGTGACCAGGACACGAACGTTCCGGCACCGGGTGTGGTCGATTGCGTTGTTGACCAGCTCAGCCACGATCTGCACCCCGGCCTCAGCCAACTCGCCTATGCCCCAAGTGCTCAGTGCGGCGGAGACGAGCATGCGGGCCCGGCGAGCGGATTCCGGCTCGCGCGGCATCGTCTCGGTGTAACCGGGGGTGCCGGTCGCAGTAGGTCGGGCTGCGGTCATGGTCACAGGAACATCCCTCCGGGGGTGGACGCCCGCCCCCGCGACGGGGTGGCGCCGGGGCGGGCTCTCCTCCATGCCGTCGAGGAAAGGGGAATCAGGACCTCGACGGGCTGCTACCGAGTCAACGGCCTGTGGCCCGTGAGGAACAGGAAAGTCGTGCCCGCGCTGGCCGCCCCGACCCGGAAGACTTTGCGTTCCCGTGACCTGGGGTCTGGATCGGTCGGTGACCGCCGGTCTACGGTCAGTGGCATGGGAGCGAACGCCATCCTCAAGAGCCGGATGGATGAACTCGGGCTCACCCAGGATGAATTGGCTGGTCGGATGAACACTGCGCTGGCAGAGATCACCGGCAGGCCCGGCGACGTCTCCGCACGCACCGTCCGCAACCTGCTGAACGGAACCTCCCGCCGCCCCATCGGCCGTACATGCGCGGCGCTGGAGCGGGTGTTCGGCTGCCCCGTCGAGGACTTAGGGTTCAGCGCACCACGCACCATGCACCACCCGCAGGAGGACCCTGTGCGGCGTCGCACCTTCATCGCCTCGGCCACCGGGACCGCAGCCGCCGCGGTTCCACTGGTCGCCCAGCGCCGCACGGTCGGCATGTCAGATGTGGCTCGGGCCGCCGCCGGGATGAACGCGCTCGTAGAAGCCGACGACCGCCAGGGTGGACACCTGGAGTTGGAGAAGGCGGCGACGAAGGGCCGTGACGGCGTACTGGAGTTGCAGCAGCGCAACGCCAGCGAACGCGTCCGCCGAGCCCTGTACGCGCTGGCCGCCGAGTACTCCACCATCGCGGCCTGGTCCTGCATCGACGCCCGCAACCTCGATCAGGCGCAACGGCACCTGAACGAATCCGCGACGTACGCCGGCCTCTCCCAGGACGGCCCCACCGAAATGCGGGTGTGGGTCAACCTGTCCATGCTCGCCTACCAGCGCCAGAACTGGCCGGAAGCGCTCGCGGCAGCGCAGGCCGCACAAGCCTCTCCGGCCGCACGACGTGACCCGTTCTTCGACTCCCTGGGTCGCGTCCGCGCCGCCCTCGCCTACGCGGCACTCGGTGATGGCCGCATCGCCGGGCGGTCCCTCGGATCGGCTCAGGACGCCTTCACCAAGACTCCGGAACGCGAGCGCCCACGCTGGACAGCCTTCTACGGCCAGGCCGAACTCGATCACCTCGCCGCCATCGTCCACTACAACAGCGGACACCACACCCACGCCGAAGCCATGGCACACCGGGCCCTGGCCAAGATCCCGGAGCCCTTCCGGCGCAACAGGGCCCTCGCAACGGCCCAGCTCGCCCTCGCGCAACTGCACCAGGGCGACGCCGAACAAGCCACAGTGACAGCCGCCGATGTCTTCACAATCATGGACGGCGATCCCCTGCCCGGCCGTATGCGCACGCTCATCGGCGACTTCCACCGGGGCCTGTTCGCCCTGTCCCCCTCAGCCTCCTACGCACGAGACTGGGCAGACCGCATGCGCACCGAATGGAGTCGAGCGTGACCGACCTACGTCACTTCCAGCACGGGAACCTCCCCGGGGGCTTCCGGCAGATGCTCATCGACGTACACGCCGACGCCTACGCCGACCAGATGGACGACCCCTTCCACCAGCGCTTCGCCTGGTTCGTCGATCACTGGACCGGTATGGAGGGCTTCTCCTGCGTCGTGGCTTACGACGGAGAGGAGCCCGCCGGCTTCGCCTACGGCGCCCCGCTCGCTCCCGGCCGCGAATGGTGGCGCTCCACAGGCTACGAGCCGAAGAGTGGCTACACCTCTACGTATGCCGTGTCCGAGGTGATGGTGCGCCCTGGCTGGCGCAAGCAGGGCATCTCCGAACGATTGCACGAGGCGCTCCTCAAGGAACGTACGGAAGACCTCGCCGTGCTCCTGGTCGACGTCACCCACCCCAAGGTGCAGGAACTCTATGAGTCGTGGGGGTACGCCAAAGTCGGCGAGCAGCAACCGTTCGCCGACTCACCGGTGTACGCAGTGATGGTCCAAGACCTTCGAGACTGAACCGCCATCAGAGAGCGGCGAGTCGGCCCACTCAAGGCACTCCAGGCCCAGCGTCACGCGACGTGCGGCTGCGTGATCACGGATACGCGTCTACCAAGCGGCTGCCTGCAGCAATCCACGGCGATGTCCTGAACCGACCATCCGTCTGTGGGAATGCGCACGGTGCCGACAGGAGCCCGCTCATCCAGTTCGCGTGCCTCTCGTACCGAGCGAGCATGTGACCACCGTGCTGCGCTACTGCAAGCGGATGGCGGTAAGAGGGGTAACCCGTCTACGCTACTTGTCCCCCACCTGTCACGGTCCGTCCTACATACCCGACTGCGGTAGATGAGGTGCGCTTGTCTCTGATCCCTGACGGTCTCCCTGAGGCGCATCGATCCATCGCCCAAGAAGCCGACCGCATCCATGAGAGCGCCCTCTGGAGCGCACAAGGCCAATTCGAGCAAGCCAAGTTGTGGCGCCTCATCAACTTGATTCTCGGCGTTCCAGCTGCCGCCTTGGCTGCTGTGTCCGGCGGCACTGCGCTCGCTGGTGACGTTGGCATCTGGCCAGGTGTCCTGGCGCTTGCGGCGGCGGCCTTCAGTGCGACCCTCACGACCGTCAACGCCTCACGGAGGATGACCCAGGCCCAGGCGTCGGCAAACGCCTACCTAGAACTGCAAACGGCAGCCCGCCAGTTCCTCACGATTGACCTGGCCGACCTGACCCGCGAGGAATCGCGGGATGCCCTGCGCGGTCTGACCAACACGCGGGACGAGCTGAACAAGACCTCCGATCCGCCAGGACGCCTGGCCTTCAAGTTGGCCACTCGCAATATCGAGAGAGGCAGACAGACCTACGAAACCGATCAGGTGGTGTGAGTATGGCGCTCACAGTGGCATCTGCCTTCAATCAGTTCGATGACGACATCAAGCCTCGTCAAGCAACCTGGGACAAGGTCTACGAACGGCGCGACGCCGTCGTGAAGGCCCTGCAGAGCGCCTTCCCCGCCACCAGCACCATTACGTACAAGTCAACAAAGATCATCGGCTCCTTGGGGCGCCGTACCGCGAGTCGTCCTGTCAGTGACATCGATTTGCTGACGCACCTGTATGTGGACCCTGACCTATGGAGTCGAAGTTACCGGGATAACTCAACCGACTTCCTCTATCGCGTGCGGCGCAGCCTGAATAACGCTTCCACGGTAAGGAAGATCGGCGCACGGGGTCAGGCAGTGCGACTCTTCTACACCGATGGCCTAGAGGTGGACGTGGCCGCTGTCGTGAAGTATGACAGCGGCGGATACGGCATCCCAGATGGGTCAGGCAGGTGGCTCACCACCGATCCAGTGAAGCACGAGGACCACCTGAATGAAATCAACAACCGAGTAGATGGAGATATCAAGAAGATCATCCGGTTCGCGAAACAGTGGAACAAGGCACACAGTAACTACTTCGGCTCCTTCCACCTCGAAGCCTTGGTCGCTCGCACCTTTGAATGGTCGCTCGGTACCGACTCACGCGACGCCTTGGAAGACTTCTTCCGATACAACAAGGGGAACTTGTCGGTACAAGATCCTGCCGGTTACAGCGGGGATCTATCGGACGGAATGTCGTGGACAACTCGGTTTGCTGCCCAAACAGCGATGGAGCGCGCGTGGGAACGCGCTGCAGCAGCGAATCGAGCCGAGATAAATGGGGACCATAAGGAGGCGATGCGCCTGTGGCGCATCATCCTTGGCGACAAGTTCCCGACCTACGGGTGACCGTTGCATTAGTGGATCGAGCGGTCAACGGTGCCCGAACACCCGGCGAGTAATCCCACTTCAATGACGTCGCCACTACTCCATTGGTAAACGGTGCGACTGGGGACTAACGAGCGGTGCTCTCGCCGGTTGACAGTAAAGGGCGTCAGCCCTGGGCGGCAACTGCAGCCTGGCTAATGCTCTGTGTCAGCTCGGTGACCTGCTCGTAGACGGTGCCCTGCTGTTTCATGAGCTCGCGGATCCTCCGCTGAGCTCGGTCCACTGCTGTCCGCTCTCGGCCGTCGAACAGGGAGCCGATCTCGGTAGCGGAATGCGACGTCAGCTCGCGGCATAGATACATTGCCATCTGCCGCGCGACCGTGGCCACTCGTCCGCCATCGCGCCCACGTAGAAGCTCATCCGCGACTCCGAAATAGTCACCTGTAAGCTCGATAACAAGGTCACCCGTGACAGCACCCTGCGGATCTGATACAGCAACCCCCGAAAACATGTCACTGAGAACTGAATTCGTTAGCTCGATATCCACCTCCCGCCGATTAAGGGCAGCGAACGCGGCCACCCTAAGCACAGCACCCTCCAGTTCGCGGATGCTTCGCCGAATTCGAGCAGCGATGAATTCCAAGACCTCGACTGGCGCATTCAACTGCTCCCGCATCGCCTTCTTGCGCAGGATCGCGATCCGCGTCTCCAGCTCCGGCGGCTTAATGTCGGTGACCAGACCCCACTCGAAACGGTTTCTCAACCGCTCATCCACCGTCAGCAACTGCTTAGGCGGCCGATCACTGGACAGGACAATCTGCTTGTTCGCATTGTGTAGCGTGTTGAACGTGTGGAAAAACTCCTCCTGCGTCACCTCCTTGTCCGACAGGAACTGAACGTCGTCCACGAGTAGGATATCGACGTCGCGATACCGATTACGGAAGGCGTCAGTCTTACCATCACGAATTGAGTTGATGAACTCATTAGTGAACTCCTCCGAGCTCACACATTGAACTTTCACCCCTGGGTACAGGCTGCGAGCATAGTTCCCGATTCCGTGAAGCAAATGTGTCTTACCGATACCCGACTCGCCATAAATAAACAGGGGGTTATACGCCTTCGCCGGCGCTTCGGCGGCAGCAACGGCGGCCGCATGCGCAAAGTGATTTGAGGCGCCGACGACGAACGTCTCAAATAGATACTTCGAGTTCAGTCGCGGGTTTGAGACTGGGGCGTGCCTCGACGTAGACACACGGTTTTCAAAGTACTCTCCGCCTACCTTCTGTAGCAGGGTTTCTTCAGCGGACACTGCCTCATCCTCTACTTGGCCCTGTCGCGCCTCGCCACGTTCAGGCGTGTCTGTCCGCTCCGTCAGATTGTCGATTGCGTCCAGCTGCCGTTCCAGCACCTCGCATCTCGCCTCGGCACGGAGTCGCAGAGTGTGTGCCTCCCTCAGCTCTTCTTCGAGGATCTCTACCTGCGCTAGAAGCTCAGCCCGTTCGTCCCGCAGATCACCGAGTTGGTCTTCGTGTAGCTGCAGAGCGTTCCGCGTCTCGGAACGATCCCGGTCGTGATCGGCATGAAGTTGTCCGATCTGCACCTCAAGATCAGCAGCACGGTGTTGCGCGTCGAGCAACGCATCGGTGAGCGCACGCTCGCGGACGGCCGAACGCCTGACCTCTCTGTCAGCGTCAGCAAGCTGATCTTCCAGTAGCTGCAGCTTCTGCGCTGTGGATCCGCTCACAGCCAGCGCCTTGCGATGCAGTTGACGCAACAGTTCCATCGCCTCAGGCGTCGGGGCGGCTCCCTGTTCCTCCGCGACATCGTGCATCAAGTCGCTGACGAACTCCCAAGGTGGTATCCGCGTCCCGTTGAGGTATCGGGAGACAGACCCTGCGTCTCTGTGCCGACGCGCCGCATAGCGACGAACGCTAACCCTCAGACCATCGAACATGCTTCTCAAGGCTTCGGCGAGCGCACGCGAATCATCCGGCAGTTGCCTTACCAGTGGCTCAAGACTCGTCACAAGCTGCCCTCCCGTCGGTGTTGCAGCAAGTGGCAACTGTGCCTGCTACCGCAACACTTCCTACACGCCGCAGCCTTGATCGTGTCCCACGAAAAACCAATCAGGGAGGCTCGGCATGCGAAACCCTAATCCCCGCGTCGATCTCGTCGCCTTCGTATCGGTACTGCTGACGGGTGTGGTTCTGATCGCGTGCAAGGTTCGGCCTGAGGCGGTCTCAACTGTCGCCCTAGGACTCTCCACCCTGTACGCCGCCTGGCGACGACCCAGCACGGAGAACCACCGAACCGGGAGCACCGACCACAAGACGAGCCAAGACACCAAGCATGGCGGAACCTTGGAGCCGGGGGTCACGATGCCGGCCGAGTCCCGCAAGCTGCTGACCGCGCCGTCCAAGGATGCAGGAACTCCACCGGCAGGCCCACGGCTCCGTACGTCGAGGCGTGAGGTACACGCCGAGGGAGACAGCGTCGGCGGCGTCTGCAACTGTTCAGTGCCGGAGTGATTGGAAAGTGGTGAGGCGTGTCGCGAAAATGGTTGACGGCACGCCTAACCATGAGGGTGAAACGCGTGAGCGATGCGTGAGCGCACTGCCGCGGACAGGCCATCTAGCACCGGACAGAGCGCCATGCCGTGTGACGCTGATCAGTAAGAACAGCACCACGCGGCACAGCCAGGCCCCCCCGGGAAAGGATCCAATCCCACTCCTAAAGCGGGTGTCGCAGGTTCGAGTCCCGCCGGGAGCACAGTGCCTGACCAGGCACGGAGCTTCGAACAGCCCCCTCGGAGTGATCTCCGAGGGGGCTGTTTTCGTGTGTGCGGGGACGTAACGCTAGGCGACGTCCTGGTTACGGGGTTTTCTACCGACCCCACGGGGGCGTCGGCGGCCTCCTGCTCGAACTGGGGCATCAGCGAGGTGTAGGTGTCCGTGTGGCTCGCGATCACCCCAGCCGGAGAAGTGACCGCTCTCCTCGCGGCGGGGAGTACCTCAAGGTCACCTGGATCAGTCTGGATGGCGCCGCCTGCCGTCTGGAGGCACCCGACGAGGTTGACTGAGTCGAGCCGTCAGTGCCCGGCAGCGGTCTGGCTGGCCCTCCATTCAGGAGCCTCGGGCGTGTCCTGGAACTCCAGGAGGTGCTGTCCGGCGAGCCGCTGCAGGGCGGCGCGTACGTCTGCCGGTGTGACGTAGAAGAACTCCCGGCGTAGGTTTACCCGGTTGACGCGGCGGGACTCGAACTCCTGGTGCAGGCGGCGTTCCAGGCCGACGGCGTCCTCACTGAAGATCAGGGCGTGTACGTCGAAGCGGAAGGGGACGGACGCGTCCCCGAGTTCGATGACGCGGTCCATGGGATCGAGGCGCCGGGTCATACCGATCTTGACCATGCGTTCGCCGAACGCTCCGACGTTGGAGATGACGTAGACGTATCCGGCCCGGATGTTGGCCTCGCGGGCCTCGACCGCCTCCAGTTCGGCGCCCAACTCGGCAAGTTTTCCTTCAAGTTCGGCGATGGCGGCCTCATCGCCGGTGCCGGAGCGCAGGCGGCGCAGGGCGCCCTCGTAGTGGCTGCGTTCCTTCTCCAGCCGCTGCCGCTCGCGCTCGATCTCGCGCTGCAGGCGCTCCTCCTCGCGCTGCTGGGCTCGTAGCTCTCGCTGCTCCTCCCGCTCGGTCTCCTTCCTTACCAGGTAGTCCGCCGTCAGCTCCAACTCCTGGACCCGCAGCTGGTGATAGTCATCGCCGATGCGGATCTGCATGGTGGCGCCGAGCCGGGCGATCGACTCCCGCGTCTTGCCGAGCCGGTCGATCAGCGAGTCGAGCCGGTGCGGCTTCATGCCGCGCACTGCGTTGTCCGCCTCGGCGTTGTACGCGCGCAGCATCAGCTTGGAGAAGTCACGGACCATCTTGCGGCCCTTGGCAGCTGAGCCGTCCACCATCCAGTACTGGTTCCCGAGCACTGCCCGATCGTCCCTCGCCAACTGCTTGTAGCGGGCCTTGAGACTGTCGAGCCGGTCCTTGTAGGCGAGCGCGTCGGCGAGCGGATGGCGGTACTCGTAAATGCCGGCCTCTTGCAGCATCCGCGTCTCATCGGTGAGCACCAGATCCCGGCGCGCGGCCGTGAGGCGCTGTTCGGCCTCCGCCGTCTGCCGAGCCATGTCGTCGGCTTGGCGGCGCACGTCGACCAGGGACTGAGCGGCGCTCTCGGCGGCGTGCTCTATCTTCTCGTCGAGGAGAGCGTCGATCCGTCCGATCTCTTGGAGCTTCTCCTCATGCGCGCGGCGCAGTCGCTGCTGCTCGGCGGCTATCTGAGCGCTGTCGGCTCCGATGAGACGACTCAATTGCTCCGTCAGCTGACGGTTGTCTTCCTGTAGTCCGCGTACCTGTGTTTCCATCAGCGCCAGCTCGCCCGCCAGACGCGCCGCCTCGGACTCCGCTTGCTTACGGCGCCGGCCGAACAGACCCCCACCTGTGGCCGGGACCGTCGCCTGGGGACCGTAGGGGGACTGCTGAGGAACGGGTGCGCTCGGCTGCGGCACGGCCCCTTCCGGGATCCAGATCTGCCAGCCTGGGGGTGTGGGCCATGCGGGATCCGGTTCCCAGCCCGGTGGCGGGCTCCACCCCTCCGGCGGGGCGGGCCAGGTGGGCGGCGGGTTGAACCGGTAGGTCATGGAGCAACGACTCCTGTCGCGAGGGCGAGAGACGGCCGGCGTAACCCCGATGCCGTCCGGCAGTCAGCGGGCCGAGTCGAACGTACTCGGCCTTGTGGACCTTCGTCCTGCCATCTCCTGTTTTTGGCCCTCCTTGCAGCAGATCCGACGAGGTGGGTAAGCCGCAGGGAGCCGTTAGACGCCGGCCGCTGTCAGGACGGCCCTCCGCCGGCAGCGAAGTGCCCTTCGTCCTCGAGGGACCGGTCCGGCGCCCCCGGGCACGGCCGACCGCCCGTGACGCACCGGGTGAAGGTGAAGCGAAGGCGGCCACCCCTCTGTCCGCGGACAAGTTCCTGTCCGTTCTCAAGAACGCACGACTTGGCGTTGTCGAACACGGATCCTGGCGCACCCACAACCGCGACCAGCACGGCAACTGGGGCCCGTGAACGGGGTGATGATCCACCACACGGGCGGGTACTCTTCCGCGTCTTGTGCCTCCCCCTGGCCAACGCCGTGCGCGCCCGCGACCTGTGGCACGAGGTCGCCCCCCTGCAGTCGGCCCGGAACGGATTCAGCACACATGAGGCCGGGAAACCCTGGGAACCTGCAAGAACCACCGAGACATGTTTCTCCAGGTCAAACGCGGTCATGACGGGGTTTCCCCAGGTCACGACCTTGATCAGAGAAAACTCCTAAAGCGGGTGTCGCAGGTTCGAATCCTGCCGGGGGCACCAGCGCAAAGGCCCCGGACCGATCATGGTCCGGGGCCTTTGACATCCAGCTTGGGTGCAGATCCAATGAGGGTGCTGTTGATTAGGGGGTGGGTATGACCTGGTCGCGGTAGCGCGTCTGGTGGTTGCGGGTGAACTCCTGCTGCTGGTGCCAGGTCCAGTAGGCGTCGAAGTCGCCGTTGGCGCGGACGGCACGCAGCTTGAGTACGGCTTCAGCACCGGAGAGGCCCCAGCGGGCGCCGGTGATGTCCAGGCGGTCTTTGACCAGGTGCCGGCATGCTCCCTCGATGATCCCGGTGGCGATCGGCCAGCCGCGTTCAAGGGCGGTGTCGTAGCGCAGGTACTCGGCCTTGCCGGACAGGTAGTTCACGGCCTCGTCGATGCCCTTGCGCTGGGCGCCGCGCAGTCCGGCGGCGTGGGCGGCTGCCTCGAGTGCGGTGGCGGTCTGCTGCACGCCGCCGCCCAGCAGGACGCGGGCGTGGCGGGCGACCCAGCTCTCGGCGGAGGCATCGCCGCTGTCGTGCAGGCACCAGGCTGCTCGCCACAGATATTCGAGCACGTGGATGAGGTCGACGATGATGTGGACGTCCACGCCGCGCCGCTGTGCTTCGGCTTTGACGAGGTCGATCTGATGGCGGGCCCCGTCGACCAGGACGACCCAAGGACGGCGGTGGCCGGGGTCGCGGTGCTCTGCCTGGTCGAACACGGCGGCCACCACCTGCGCGGCGGTGTCGTTCACCGAGCCGCACAGCCATTTCGACCGGGCCTTGGGCCCCTGGCGGCGCTCGGGCGCCGCGCCGTGGACGGCGTCGTCTTGCTGGTCTGGGTCGGCGATGATGTCGTCGACCGTGCGCGGCGCGGGTTCGGCATCGTAGACGGCTCCCAGGGTGGCCATCCGTTTCCTGCCGTGTTTCTCCCCGGACGCCAGCCGGGTCTTCATCGCGTTGCCGCCCTTGGCCGCCGCGGCCTTGGCGGTGTCCTCGCGCAGGGCTTCGGGCCTTATCACCACGCCCTTGCCGTCGACCGACAAGACCAGTGGTGTGGTGTCGGTGCAGGGAGCGGGCACCAGGGCGTCGTAGAACGCGTCGATGTCCGCTGCGGCGCCGACGGCGAGTTCCTGGACCTGCCGGTGCCCGATACCGGAGTCGGTGTGGGTGTTGATCCGCTCGCAGGCGTCGGCGAAGCTGCCGCGGGCGGACTCGATCGCGGCGAGCCTGGCCAGCCCGTGCGAGTGCATCCCGCCCGGAAGGTTCAGCACCGCGTCGGCCGGATGCAGGTCCGCCACCCTGGTGCCGCGGTAGGCGATCCGGACCACGGTGACCTTGCCGAACACCGTGGCCAGCATCCGGCGCCGGCCCCGCTCGATCCGGGAGCGCTCGACACCGGCGGCGTCCACGACCTCCTGCCGACGCACCTCGTTGCTGGCCCGCAGGGTCAGGTGGTCCTGGAACAACTGCCGGGTGACCTCGCGCATCCTCGCCCCCAGCAAATCCTCCAGCTCCGCGTGCGTCATCACCGCCGCATCCGGGGCCGCCAGCTCCGCACACGCCGCGGCGAACATGCCCGCCGAGGCGGCGAAGGCGTCCTCGCACTCCGCGAGCGCACCCTGGGTCGGCCCCACCACGCTCACCACCCCTGCTTCCTGCCGTCGACCTTGAACAGCCCGGACGAAGGCTCGGCCAGAATCCCGCGCTCCACCAGCCGCTTCAGCTTCGAGCGCATCCCCTCGACATGCCGCGGCTCGGTCCCCAGCCCCAGGTGCTGGCAGACCTCTTTGCAGCGCATCGCCGCCCCCGAGGTCGCGAACAAGGCGATGATCTCCCGGTACTCCGGCGACATCACGGTCACGTCCAGCTCTGCCTCGGCCTTCACCAGCGCCACGGCGACTCCGCTGGCACCCCCACCCGTGGCGTCCGTGCCCGGCACCGGAGAAGACGGTGCGGCCAGCACCTCCTCCACCGTCTCCCGCGCGATCTGCAACCGCGCCAGCCGCTCCTCTGCCCGCGCCAACTCCTCGGACAGACCAGCGATCTGCTCACGCAGCCGCTCGGCCTGACCCAGCACCTCAGCCCGCCTGGCCTCCAACGCCTCCATCAACGACGGCACACCACACCCACCCTCGCTCGGCACCCGCACCCCTCAGGGCGGGTTCGACCCCGGCGACGGTAGAAGTCGGCACGACCGGCCACATCCCGAACCTCTGCGAATCACCCCAACGAGGCACCCGCAGAAGATCTGCACCCAACCGCTATTGAGTGTGGCCCAGGCTTTGTCATGTGCTTTGGCTGCGGCAGCACTTGGCGGGACCTGGAGATGTGCTCGTCCTGTTCCAAGCTGTTTGAGCCTTACTCTGCCCATGAGCCTGATCTCTGTGTTGAGTGCGCAGCGAACGCCGGCCAGGTGACCGCCAAAGCAGAAGACGCCCAGCAGGGCCGACCGATAGGGTCAACAGACCGCACCACAACCGCACCAGATTGAGCGGGGAACAGCGGGGAATCACGGTGAAAGCAGACGACACCGACGAGGCCGTAGCTCGGCCGTCAGCCCAGGTCAGTGCTCGAACAAGGATCGTGTCCCGCGTGATGGTGTAGTCGATCAGCTGGTGGGCGCGTTTGGTGTGTTGGTTAGCGCCGGGGCGCTTTCGGGGAGTTCGGGGTAGAGGTCGTCCATGCTGCCTTCGGGGAGGTAGCGGCGGGGGAAGGCGATCCATTCGTCGTGCATCTCGAAGAGCACGGCGGTGACCAGGCGCAACAGGGCGTCGTCGTTGGGGAAGACCTGGACGACGTCGGTGCGGCGCTTGATCTCCCGGTTGACCCGCTCCAGCGGGTTGGTCGACTGGATCTTCTTCCAGTGCCGTTCGGGGAAGACCGCGAAGGCGGTCAGATCGTCCTTGGCCTCCAGCAGCATCTGCTTGACCTTGGGGAACTGTCCGCCGAGCATGTCGGCGACGGTATCGACCTGGGTCCTGACCGCGCTGGGGCCGGACTGGGCGAAGATCGTGCGGATCGTCGCGGCCACCATCTCACCGGCGTGCTTGTCGATCACGCCGAAGACGTTGCGCAGGAAGTGGACCCGGCATCTTTGGTAGGCGGCGCCGAGCATCACCTTGCCGATCGCGGCGACCAGGCCGCTGTGATGGTCACCGATGACCAGACGGACTCCGGACAGGCCGCGTTCGCGCAGGTGACGCAGGAACTCGGTCCAAAACGCCTCGGTCTCGCTGTCGCCGACCATCACGCCGAGGACTTCGCGGCCGCCGTCCTCGGTGACGCCGGTGGCGATGACCACGGCCCGCGAGGCGATCTGGTGGTTGACCCTCGCCTTGCAGTAGGTGGCGTCGAGGTAGATGTAGGGGAAGCGGGTGTGGTCCAGTGGCCGGGTGCGGAACGCGGTCAGCGGCTCGTCCAGGGCGGCGCAGATCCTGGAGACCTCGCTCTTGGAGATCCCGGTGTCCGCCCCCAGGGCTTTGACCAGGTCGTCGACCGAGCGGGTGGAGACGCCTTCGACGTATGCCTCCATGATGACGGCGTAGAGGGCCTGGTCGATGCGGCGCCGACGCTCCAGCAGGCAGGGGAAGAAGCTGCCGGAGCGCAGTTTGGGGATGGCCAGGTCGAGGTCGCCGGCCTGGGTGGTGAGCGTCTTGTCGCGGTGCCCGTTGCGGTAGTTGGTGCGGGTGTCGGTGTGCTCGTTCCACTCGGCGCCGATCTTCGCCGCGGCCTCGGCCTCGATCAGTTCCTGCAGCATCCGCTCGGCGA
This sequence comes from Streptomyces sp. F001, assembly GCF_004187715.1. Classification (GTDB taxonomy): domain Bacteria; phylum Actinomycetota; class Actinomycetes; order Streptomycetales; family Streptomycetaceae; genus Streptomyces; species Streptomyces flavusporus. The sequence continues at coordinate 525,292 of NZ_QZWF01000005.1, forward strand.
CACTGCGGACGAGTTCGAGTCCTTCGGTCGAATGCAGTGACTGAAGCAGGCGGGTGAGTTCAGACTGGGACAGGGCCACTGTGCGTCTCCTCCTCTCGATGAACTGGGCGTTCATCAGGGAGAGTTGCATGGTGGCCCGTCCCCTGCGCAGGGAGCGGACACCACCGGCCGGAGCACACCGGCGCACTACTCACCGTCGATCGGCTACACCATCACGCGGGACACTATCGTAGCCGGAACGGGCAGGGTCTCGGATCGACTCCTAAAGCAGGGCTCAAACGGCTGTGGACTATCCGTGGACTCGTTCCGCCTGATCTGCCAGATGCAGGGCCGCGACCTGCCGCGTTGCCTGGCTGTCAAGGGGCCTCCGGAGCCGTGTGCGCAGGTTCGAATCCTGCCGGGGGCACTCGCCTGGGATCAGCAGAAATCAAGCTCTGACCAGGGCGGATGCCGACATCAGAAGGCGGGAGTCAGCCTCAATGACTCCCGCCTTCTCTCGTTGTCTCTCACTGGTCGCGACACACCTCCGACACACCGTGAAGAGCGGTCGCCCGCAGTGCGGGCAGGACGCTGCTGACGCCGCCACACTCGTTGGACTACCCATCGCGCTACTGAGCCTGGCCGTGGAAGGCGTCGCCATCCTTCTTCTGGCCCGAGCTGCGCTCGGACAGCCCGCGGACGCCGCTGCACAGGCCACCCGCGCCTTGCCTCAGGCGGGCGAGGCGTAGGCCTCGCTGACGCTGACGAGGCAGTGGAGTCTGGGACGACGGCGCGGCGCTGCCCGAGGTGGCGCGCAGGCGGTGCAGACGTCGGCCAGCCGCCGCAAGGCGGCCGCCGTGTTCAAGGGGGAGAATGGACAGTGTTCGTGCCTTCCGTGCTGGGCCAGGTGTGCCAGGCCGCGGGCGGCAGGCGCCATGAGCGCGCGGCCCGGCCCGCACAGTGGGCAATAGAGCAGCGGCCCGCCCCGCATCGGGTGCATCCACAGACCGCGATCCGAGGGCCTCACGCCGACCTGGACCCGGTGTACACCGAACCGGGAACGCAAGAGGCGATGGTTTCCCGGATATCCGCGTACGGAAAACCCTCACGGATAAGGAGGGAAATATGGGGTGTCCGCCACAGGCCGATCCCTGCCGGTTAAAAAGCCAGGTTTCAAGAGAACCGCCAAAAGGAGAAAACAAAAGGAGAAAACAATGGGAAAGCACACCCTTGAACCGGAGGCGCAGGAATTCGCGGACGCGACTGCCAGCCCGCCCTTCCTGTACGAACTCGGTCCGGAGGGCGCCCGCAAGGTGCTCGACGACGTTCAGGCCGCGCCGGTCGCTAAGGTCGAGGTCGGCGAAGACAAGTGGTTCACGGTGCCAGCCGAGGTCGGCGACGTCCGAGTCCGCCTCATCAAGCCGCTGGGAGCCGCAGGCCCCCTGCCCGTCATCCTGTACATCCACGGAGGCGGGTGGGTCCTAGGCAACTCGGGCACCCACGACCGGCTCATCCGGGAACTGTGCGACGGCGCCAAGGCCGCGATCGCCTTCGTCGAGTACGACCGCTCGCCCGAGGCCCACTACCCCGTGGCGATCGAGCAGGCGTACGCGACCGCGCAGTGGATCACCAAGAATGGGCCGAGCGAAGGCCTCGACGCCAACCGCATGTCGGTGGCCGGCGACTCGGTCGGAGGGAACATGACGGCCGCCGTGGCGATCATGGCCAAGCAGCGGGGTGACGTGAGTTTCGTGCACCAGTCGATGTACTACCCAGTCACGGACGCCGCCCAGGACACCGCAAGCTATCAGGAGTTCGCCGACGGCCCGTTCCTCACGGCCAGGGCCATGGCGTGGTTCTGGGACTCCTACATCCCCGACCACGAGCAGCGCAACGAAATCACGGCCTCGCCGCTGCGCGCCACGCTGGACGACCTTCGCGACCTGCCCCCGGCGTTCCTGCTCGTGGACGAGAACGACGTTCTGCGTGACGAGGGCGAAGCCTACGCAGCACGGCTGACCCAGGCCGGAGTTCCCACCACCAGCGTCCGGTACAACGGCATCATCCACGACTTCATGATGCTGAACCCCGTGCGGCCCACGCAGGCGACGACGGGGGCGATCGAGCAGGCCGTTCATGTCCTCAGGAAGGCACTCGGAACGCTCTGAGCCTGCCGTGTGCGCAGGTTCGAATCCTGCCGGGGGTACTCGCCGAGTAGCAGCGCATCGACGGCGGTCTCCTCGGCCCCTCTGGTATCCGTCCGTAGCTCAACAGGCTTCGCAACCGGCGGGCCGACGACCCCAACGTCCTGCGGCCGCATCCCGCAGGACTGCGACCGCTCAGGAACCCTCGCGAGTTCCGGCATCACCGTCGACGGCGGCCCTTCACACCCGTCCGATCCCAAGTCCATCCCACAACCAAAGGTATGACCGTCGTGAAGGTCAAGCTTCTGATCCCCGCCCTCACCGCTGCCGGTGTCGTCGTCGCGGCGTCCGCCACGGTCCTCTCCGCGCGGTCCTCGGCCTCCGGAACGACCCATGCCGCCGCGCAGGACTCCTCCGGCCTCACCCCGAAGCCGCCCGCGGGCTTCGCCGGACGCAAGGTGAAGGTGGGCGACGTCCACATCAACTTCGTCGAAGGCGGAGAGGGCCCGACCCTCGTGCTGCTGCACGGCTATCCGCAGACCTGGTACGAGTGGCACAAGATCATGCCCGCACTTGCCAAGCACTATCACGTCATCGCCCCGGACCTGCGCGGCGCCGGCGACAGCGACGCCCCCGCCACGGGATACGACAAGAAGACCCTCGCCACTGACGTGCACGGCCTCCTGACCCAGCTCCACCGGGACCACGACATCAGACTGGTCGGCCACGACATCGGCACTATGGTCGCCTACGCCTACGCCGCCGCCCACCCCCAGGACGTCACCAAGCTCGTCCTCAGTGAAGCGCCCATACCCGACCAGACGCTCTACAACTTCCCCTCCCTCACGTCTAAGGGTCCGGGCTTCTGGAACTTCGGCTTCTTCAACGTCACCAACGGACTGCCCGAGCAGACCGTCAAGGACCGCGAGGCACAGTGGATCGACCGTTTCACCGACATGCTCGCGTACAACAAGGACGGCGTGACCGCGCACGACGCCGCCATCTACGGCCACTACCTCAAGCAGCCCGGACACACTCGGGCGAGTTTCGAGTGGTTCCGCACCCTCAACCAGGACGTGTCGGACAACGAACTCAACGCCAAGACCAAGCTCACCATGCCGGTCCTGGCCATCGGCGCCCAGTACAGCCTCGGCCAGTCCGTCCCGGACCAGGTCCGCCGCTACGCCACGAACGTCACGGGCGAAGTGGTCCCGAACTCGGGCCACTGGTTGTACGAGGAGCAGCCGACCGAGATGACCAACCGGCTCCTGGCGTTCCTCGGCAACGGCTGACCCGTCCTCGGATAGCCGCCGCCCATCGAGTTGCACGTCGCTCCCGGTAAGCAACACGCGCCCTTGAGCGCACTCAACTTCGACTTCCTCGGTCAGAGGACGGGGAGCGGCGAAGTTCGTCGAGGTAGCGATTTCCTGCGCAAGGACCTTGTAGCTATCGGCGATCTCCCGGGCGCCGTCACAGAGGCGCTGCGCAATATCGCGCTGGACTGGCGCTACCTGCACCCTGCGCCCCCTACCCTCACGGACGCCGTCCCAGAGCCTTCTTGGTTGCCCCACTAACGATGCCGAATTCGAGGTGAGTGTCTAACTGCGTGACAACGCCGACGGACAGCGGCGGACGACCGCGGACGCCTACGGACCATCGCAGCAGGTGAGAGGTACATCAACTCAAGGTCGAGCCACTACTCAAGTTGCTTCGGGACGAAGAGGTCGTGCGCCATGTCGGGCGGCCGAATCACCCACGCACGAACGCCCTCCCGGGCCGTCCTCGGGCCGTGGAAGGGCGCTCAATGGTGACCAACGTCGACAACTGCCGACGGCTCAACAGCAGGTCAGGGCGTTGATCGATTCGGCGGCCGCAGGTCACGGCCGCCGGTCGTCAGTTGTGGCTGAGCTGAGCTACAGGCCGTCACGCTCGATCAACGAGCCATCAGGCCCCAGGGTGTAAACGCGCGGCGGCGGCATCGCTTCAACCGCCCTCCGTAGCGCGGCTTCCTGCTCGGCAGGCTCAGGCCCATGTGGGTCTCGCACGTGGAATCCGTACAGCGCGATGGCCTCCGCGTCGACATCATCGGGCTGCGGACGGCCTTCCTGGATGAAGCCGCAGAGCGCACGCAAGGCGTCCTCGCCCAGGTCCAAGGGGTGGAAGGGCAGGGCGTAGGGCTCTTCCTCCTCCCCCGGCCAGGGGACGATGTCGGCCGGGCGGTCGCCGGCCCAGTAGGGCAGTTCGAAGGGGAGCGGTTCGCCGATGTTCTCGATGATGCCGCTGTCTGGGGACAGGCTCAGGGAGCGTACGAGGCGCCCGTCCTCCCATACGGCGAACGCCAGCCAATCGACGACGCTGTGCATCGCATGCAGGACGAGTCGTCGGCCGGCGCTTGCCGCCACGAGGTGTTCCGGGAGCTCGGAGGGGGCGTCGATCATCACCCTCTGATCGCCGATGACATCCACGCCCGGCCAGCTGGCCGCGTACGCCGTTCCCTTCGAGGGGTAGACGCCGTCCCATAGATTCGAGCCCCCGCACTCCTCGATCTCACAGCCCGGGTAAAGCCGCCGCATCATGGCAGTCGTCCGGTCAAGGTCCGCCGCGTCCACCTGCCGCAGCAACTCCGGCGCGTCGCCGTCGGAGTACACCAGCAGTCCCGTCTTGGCTCCCAAAGCCCCTCCCCAGAGCGTTGCCGTCCATGGCGAACGCACCATAGCCGCATGCGCTGACAACGGGGGTGGCTCAGTCAGCTGCCCGGCTGGGCCGTCCCTGGGCCGTGCGAGGCCGCCCAACGCCAACCAACAACGACAGAAGCCCACGGCATCTGAGCTGTTCAGAGCCGTGGGCTTCCTCAGCCTCGCTGGTCAGCGAAACCGGTGATCAGTAGACCGGCTACTGAGGGGCCTTTTGCAGGTCTCACGAGGGCGAGTCGAATGCGTGTCGAAGTCGGCAGACAACCCGTCACCGGGTCGAGCTACTGCCCAGGTCAGAGCATTGTTGCGGGCAAACGCGCGAAGCGCCTTCTAAGCGCCTGGCTGCAGAGGGTCAGCTCCTGCAGAGAAACCTGGATCGCGGCGAGGCAGACGGCGTCCGCCAGCCGGTTCACGGTGATGGCCGCTCCCTGGGGACGGATACGTAGGATGCTTTGCGTGCTCGGGCCACCCCCTCCAGCGCCAACGAAAGAGGTCCTGATGTCCCGTCACTACGAGCCGTCACCGCCGTTGTCGCCACTGCCGTCGATCACGCTGCGTGGGTACGGCGAGACCATGTGGCTGGAGGGCCGGGCCGTAGTGCTGGAGCAGAAGGGGCTGCGACGGCGGATACCGGTCGAGGCCGTAGAGGAGGCGCGGGCCGTGGGCCGGGGGCGGCGCTCGGTCGAGATAGCGCTGTGGGGCGTGGACGGCGCTCCGGGGCCTGTGTTCATCCTGAAAGGCCGCGACGCCGCCTCGGCGGGCCGGCTCGTCGAGGCGGCCAACCGAGCACGGTCCAGGAACGGTCCGCCGCAGGGCGGCGCGGCCCTGGTCGAGGAGCGGCCGACGAGCACCTCTGGCCGGAAGAAGGGCCTGGGGCTGACACGCCGTGAACGCGCCGTGGGGATCGCTCTCCTCCACGTATACGTCGGCGGGTTCGCCCTGCTGGCGTGGGCCGGCGAACCGCAGCAGGCGGCGTTGTGGCTGCTCGGGGTGATGCCCGCCCTCTTCGGTCTGTTGATCGTGGTGCCCTCGCTCCGGTGGGCGTGGAAGCGGTGGACCGTGCGCAGGCGGGGTGTCATGGTCGTCGCGGTGTTCGCCCGGAAAGAGGGCAAGCGGACGTTCTTCCGGTACACCGACCTGGAGGGCGGGACGCACGAGATCGAGCCTGACTACGCGGCCAGGGGCATCGGCGGCGACCCGAAACGCATCGAAGTCGTCTACGACCGTCAGCACCCCAGCAGGGCTGTCTGCTCACTGGCAGCCTCGACCCTGGTGTGGCGCACAGCGGGCGTGACGCTGGCTGGCGGACTGCTGCTGTCGCTCGCGTTCCTCATGATGCCCCTGCAACTGATCCTCCTGGCGCTCTCTGGATGATCCGAATGACATCCAACGCTGACATCAACGGCTACGAACAGCCGCAGACGTCAGCGGTTGCTGGTAGCTCCAGGGCACGCAGGAAGGCCCCACCGAGCCGGGGATGGATCGAACTCCTAAAGCGGGTGTCGCAGGTTCGAATCCTGCCGGGGGCACACGACTAAGGGCCAGTTCAGGGGCTTGATCCCCTCGAACTGGCCCTTAGCCATGATCACGGCCGTGCCACACACGTGCCACAAGGTCCGCTAACGACTCCTAACAAAAAGAGGCTTCTGGACCTCTGGGAATGACGGGGTGTCAGTTCTCGTTGATGCTGGCCGAAGGGGGTGCGAGCCAGTCGAGACGAGGAAGACCGCTGCCAGACCGTGGGAGATCGACGACAGGTTGTGGGCGCGCATCGAGCCGCTGCTGCCGGTCGTCCCACGTAATCCGCGGCGTCCAGGTCGTAAGCGTCTGGACAGTCGCAGGGTGCTGTGCGGGATCCTGTTCGTGCTGTACACCGGGATCCGCTGGGAGTTTCTGCCCCAGGAGCTGGGCTTCGGCTCGGGGATGACCTGCTGGCGACGGCTGCGGGACTGGAACGAGGCCGGGGTCTGGCAGCACCTGCACGAGCTGCTGCTCTCCGAGCTGCGGGCCGCAGACCTGCTGGACTTCTCCCGCGCAGCGGTCGACTCCAGCCACATCCGCGCGATGAAGGGCGGGCCGGCCACCGGTCCGTCCCCGGTGGACCGGGGCAAGGCCGGCAGCAAGCACCACCTGATCGTCGAGGCGCACGGCATCCCGCTCGCGGCAATCACCACCGGCGGCAACCGCAACGACGTCACCCAACTGATCCCGCTGATCCAGGCCGTCCCGCCGATCCGCGGCAAGCGCGGCCAGCCACTGCGCCGCCCCGAGCACCTGTACGCCGACCGCGGCTATGACCACGAGGTCTACCGGGACAAGGTCCGCCGGTTCCAGATCACCCCGCACCTCGCCCGGCGCGGCACCGGGCACGGCTCCGGCCCGGGCGTGTACCGCTGGGTCGTGGAAGGAGCGATCGCGCTGCTGCACTGGTTCCGCCGCCTGCGCACCCGCTGGGAGATCCGCGACGACATCCACCACGCGTTCGTCACCCTCGGCTGCGCCGTCATCTGCTGGCGACGACTGCGCACCGCACTTTGTCGAGAGTAAGGGCAGGCGATACGCCCCAGGGGATGGCCTGCTCGATGCGTCAGAACGCATACGTAGCAGTCGGGCCCGCGCAGCCTCACATCCGGGATCTCAGCACGTCGACCTCACAGCCCGGCGCGGACGGGTCGAAGCCGTGCTCGACCAGCCAGCGAACCCCCAGCAGGCTTCGCAACGACCACCACGCGCGGATCACGTCGAGGTCGACGTCGGTGCCATACCCGGCGATGACGTCGTCGAGGTGCCCCTCGTGTCCGAGCGTCAAGGTGGCGAGGTCGAACAGGGCATCACCCCGGCCCGCCTCGGACCAGTCGATGATGCCGGTGACCTCGTCGCCGTCGACGAAGACGTGCTCGATCTGCAGGTCGCCGTGCGTGAACACCGGAGTCCACGGCCGGATCGCGGCCTCGGCGACCTGGCGGTTGCGGGTGACCAGGTCGGCGGGCAGGACGCCGTTCGTCACGAGCAACTCGCACTCGCCGTCGAGTTCCGCCGCCAACTCGTCGGGGCCCCGGCGGCGCCGGCCGGGCCAGGGCGGCAACGGCGCCCTGTGCAACTGCCGGACGGCGGCACCCGCCGCGGCCCACGCCGCCGACGACGCGGTCGACGGCTCACCGAGACGGCCGAGCACCGTCCCCGGGACGGCGGCGATCGCGAGCACGGGCGGCTTGCGCCACAGGACCTCCGGGGTCGGGACCGGCGCGAGGGACATCGCCTCGACCTCGACGTCGATGCGCGCCTGATCGGCGTCCACCTTCAAGAACACGTCACCGACGCGCAGAGTCGCGCGCTCGGAATGGGCGACGACGACTTTGACCTCATCCATGGGCGACCAGTATCCCGGGGATGATCGCCGACGTCGCCGGGATTATCGCGTGCGATTACGCGGCTGACCGCGTCCCGCTACCCGGCGGCCTCGTGCACGACACCAACCTCTGACCAGGTCAAGCCCACCAGTTTTGTTAGGAGTCCTAACAGAAGGTGCGACCTACGGCCGCGCAAACCTTGGCAGCTCGCTGCGCTCGCGCGCGACGGCGTTCGGGAACTCCCGCCCGCCGCGTGCTTCCGGGCCGACTCGGACCTGGCGTGCCCGAAGGGTCGGCACAGTCCCTGTGACTCTCCCGGCTACGCTCGCGAGGGAGCGCCCCGCAGCGCGTGGCTGCGGGGCGCCGATCCACTTTCGCAACAGGCCCTAGTGGGGTTTAGTCGACCGTCTGCCCGTCGTACATGCCGCCCCTGCAGGTCGGGAGCACGGGCGTCGACCGATCGATCGTTCCGCCGCCGTCCGTGCACTCACCCGGGGTGACGCTGCCGGGCGGGGTGACGCTGCCGGCGGTGGCGGTGGCGGCGCCTGTGAGGCCGAGTCCGGCGAGGGCTGCCGTGGCGATGACGGTGGCGAGGATTCGTCGAATGCGCATTTGGTTCGCCTTTCACGGATTGCCTCGGTTGGGGCACTAATCAGCTTCATGTTCACCCATATGGGTGGCACGTCTTATTGGGCCATTCGGGTGACAGTGCTGTCGGATGCGGGGTCGGTGACGCAACCCGTCGGACAGGCCCTGGAACGAAGAGACCACCCCGGCCGGATGGATGGTCTCTTCGTTGTTCCGGAGGGGGCAACGTCCGCAACCGGCCCAATGCTAAGAGCCGTGTTGACCTGCGGAAACGCGCTTTAAACGGCGTCCTACGTGGTGAGGCGTCGTTGGTCTCGTCATGGGGCGGGGTACATGGAGTTGGATTGTTCCGGACGGGTTGTGGGAGATTGCCAAGCCGTTGATACCGCCGTCGAAGGTGCGGCCTCAGGGTGGAGGGACGCAGGACACCCCTGATGAGACCCTGTTCGCGGCCATCGTCGCAGTTACTCAGCGCGGCCGCCCCCCGGGTGCCCGGGACGGGCGGGGGAGAGGATGCGACGCTGGAGTGAGGGGCCCGCGAGTGGAGGTCCGAGTGCGTCTCATCAGGTCCGGGGCCCTCTCCTTCGGCCTGGCGACCATGTCCCGGTGCGGCTCAATGGATGCGACGCAGAATCGTGCGGTCAGTCTGTGAGCGCGCCGGCCGGGGGTACCACTCACCGAGCGTCGCCAGGCGGCCTTACCGCGTGGATCCGGCCCGCCGGGACCAGGACCGCGCGACCAACCCGGAAGGCAGGTGCGTCCCATGCGCACGTCGATCCGTATCGCCGGTGCCCTCACCGGCATGACCCTCACCCTCGGCGGTGCGGTCCTCGCAGCTCCCCCGGTCCGGGCCGACATCCCCGCCTGTACACAGATGGCCGAACTGGCCGGTGCCACCGCTTCCGACTCCGTCACAGCGGCCTGCAGCCGTGGCGTGGTCGGAGACCTGCAGAGTTGTGTGACCGGGCTGACCGGGGCCGGAGTGGCGGGCGGCGCCGCGACCGGTGCCTGCCGGGCGGCGGCCCAGGAGCCGCGTTAGAGGACCGCGCGCCGCAGCCGCCCGCCGGCACCGGTCGGAGGCAGGTACGGCCCGTCTCCTCCTCAACCCCCGGCCTGCCCTGACACAACGCGGCCCCGGTGGGCAGTCTCGACCGCCAAGGACATCGACGTCGCTCCGCTCCTGCCGGCGCGCACGCGACGTACCGATGCGGCCGGTCGAGGTCGGTGACGTCATGCCTCTCTGGGGCCGGGCAGTGACCGCCCGGGCGCGGCGCCGAGCCTCGCCTCGCGGGCCCGCCTTGGTCCGCGCCTTGATCCAGTCGTCCCGGAAGTTGCTCCGCCGCAGCCGACCGCCCTGGGGACCACGGAAGACGTGACCATCACGGCCCGGTCCGGCGTAGGCGTCGAGGTGGCGCTTCACGTCCGGCAGGAGTTCGGTCGGGAAGGCCACCGGCCGGACACCGGCATCGGACTTGGGCGCCTTGTCGAAGAGGGCACCCGTCTGCATCTCCGCCTGTGAGCGCCGGACCATCAGCACCGCGTTCGTGGTGTCGACGTCCCGCCGACGGAGCGAGGCCAGCTCACCGAAGCGCAGCCCGGTGAAGGCGGCCAGTAGGACGAGCAGCCGATAACGCGGCGTGATCGCGTCGCCCACGGCGAACACCTCGGCCACGGTGAGGACAGGCCTCTCTGGCACGTCGTAGCGGTCGGCTCCCTTGATCCGGCACGGGTTGCGCCGGATCAGCTCATCGTCAACGGCCGTGTTCAGGATCGCCCGCATGATCTGGTACGCCTTGACCACGGTCGGCTCACCGATCCGCGCGAGGCATGCCGTACGCCAGGCCCGAACCTGAGCCGTCGTGATCGAGGAGAGCGACCGGTCACCGAAGGTGGGCAGCAGATGCAACCGGATCACCGACTCATGACGCTCGCGCGAACGGGCCGCAAGCTTGCGGTCCTTGAGCCACGCAGTGGCGTACTCACCAAAGTGGACCTTGCCCGCCTCAGGGTCGGCCCACTGGCCACGGGTGATGTCCGCCTCGATGTGGGTCAGCGCGACTTCCGCATCCGTCTTGGTGGCGTACGTCTCCTCTGCGCTGCGAAGCTGCCCCGCGCTCGGATCACAGTAACGGGCCTGCCAGCGGCCGGACTTGAGCTGTCGGACCGAGCCGAACCGGCGACGCCTGCCCCGATTGTTCGCCATCAGGCAACCCTCCTGAGAACAACAGGCCGGAGGGTCACCGGCTGGACAGTGTGCTCAGCGACGAAGGCGGACACGGCGCTCTCGGGGATGCGGACGTGTCGGCCGACCTTCACGAAGGTGATCCGGCGTTCCTCGATGAGACGCCGCGGGAAGCGCACGGTCGTGCCGAGGACTTCGGCGACCTGGTTCACGGTGAGCAGGCGATCCATGGTCACCACTCCCCCTCTACCGGCAACGCGGCCAGTGCTTCGCGGGCGGTTTCGCGGTTGAGCTGGAGGTCGCGGGCGATGGTGGCGGCGAGGGCGGATTCGCCGGGGGTGTGGCCGTGTCCGGCGTACTGCCAGTCGTCGAGGACGAGCACGGTGTCCGGCTCGCGGTCGACGCCGAGCGCTTCTCGTTCCTGTGCGGCTCGGAAGTCCGCACGTGCCTGGCGGAGAGCGCCGAGCGTGGTCGAGTAGCGGCGGGACTTCGAGGAGAAGTGGCCGCGGAAGCCGAGCATGTGAGCCCAGGCCCAAAGGCGGCGATCCGGGTACAACTTGTCGAGGTCCCGGCATGCGGTGATCAGGCGGCGGCTCATGAGCATGGTCATCGACCACCGGATGACGGCTTCGCTGGTGTCGGTGCGCCGTTCGTAGTCACGGACCAGGCGCCGGCTGCGCAGGAGCCAGGCGAAGGATCTTTCCACGACCCAGCGGCGGGGCAGGACCTCAAAACCTTGGACGTCGTCGCTTCGGCGGACGACGTCGAGAACGAGTCCGAGGTGCTGGACAGCCCAGTCCTGGAGGTGGCCGCGGTAGCCGCCGTCGGCCCAGATCAGGGAAAGCCGCGGCAAGCGATTCGTCGCCGCGGGCAGCAGGATGCGGGCGGCGTCCCGGTCGGTCGTGGACGCCGGCGTGACAGCCACGTCCAGCAGGAGTCCGAGCGTGTCGGTGAGCAGGTGCCGCTTGCCTCCGTTGATCTTCTTCCCGGCATCGTATCCCCGTGAGCCGTGGGCGACGGTGGCGTCCGCCTTCACCGACTGTGAGTCCACGACCGCCGCACTCGCCTCCTCCTCACGGCTCTCCGCCTCACGGACGGCTCCCCGCAGCCGGTCGTGCAGTTCGGCCACCAGGCCCGCATCCCGCCAGCGGGCGAAGAAGGCATACACGCGAGGCCAGGGCGGGAAGTCGAACGGCATCGCCCGCCACTTGATGCCGTTGTCGACGAGGTAGCGCACGGCGTCGATCACCTGCCGGTGGCAGTAGCCCTCCGGACGGCCGCCGCGGCCCGCCAGCCATCCCGGCATCGGCAGCAGATCCCGCACCAGGGTCCATTCGGCATCGCTCATGTCGGAGTCGTAGCGCGGCCGGCGGCCCGGCCGGTCGGCCGCGTTCCCGAACCTGTGGGCGAGACAGTCACACTCAGGGGTGGACCAACGGGACTGCTGCATGATGAGGGCTGCCCTGCGACCAGTTGTCTTTCGCTGATCAACCAGCGCGCCCTGAGTCGTTGCTCTACCCTGGCACGTGCGCCGCGTCGATAGGAGGCCCCTGTGGAGTGGTGGATCGCCCTACTTTGGGGGTTAGCGGGTGCAGGGTTCATCGAGGGCCTAGACCTCTATTCGGCCATCCGGCGCGTTAAGGGCTACCCCTGGACAATCAAAGGCGAAGTCCCCTTCGGCCCTTATCTTTTGTCAGTTTTCATCCGGTTAGCTGTTGGTGCTGGGCTGGCGGCTGCCCTAGGTGCTTCCCAGCAAGTTGCCGGCCCTGTGGGCGCAGTCGCCGCTGGTGTAGCCGCTCCCAAGATCCTAGAGCAACTCGCTCGGCGAGGACTTTCCCATCCTGCCGTCGAACAGCTCCCTGCTCCTACAGCAACGCCACCGCCACCAGCTACCGACGTCAATCCCGCGGTGAGTACTTCGCAGCCGCATTCTCCAGATGTGACGGGAGGCCAGAGTCATGCGCTCTGAGTTCTTCCATCAGGTACTGATGGCACTTGGCAGGGTGTCACCGGCAGCGAATCCTCCAATCCAAATCGCCCCAAACGGCATCGCACGCCAATTGCGTTCTGCTCTCGCACACACAACGATTGCCTATCATCCACGCGTCGCAAGCGTAAGCCCCTCCAATTTGAGAGGCGCGATTCTACGCGATCTCGACATGCGTTTTGCACTCCTACCGCAAGGTGACTTAAGCAGGGCGGACCTAAGCAATTCCGTGCTCTACAATGCAGACCTCTCAAACTCCAAACTGTCCGACGCCAGGCTTTACAATACTGACCTCCGTCGGGCCAATCTTATGCGAGCCGACCTGAGTCGCGCCAACTTGAGTCGTGGCCGCCTAGACGGAGCCATTCTTACTCACGCAGTTCTCTATAATGCTGGCCTCATGGATGCAAGCTTGACTTCTGCAGAGTTGAGCTTCGCAAACCTGCAGACTTCGATGCTCGTGGACGCCAACATGGAAGGAGCAAACCTAACTTCCGCCGATCTATCGCGAGCCAATCTAGTGGGGGCCAACCTGTCAAAAGCAATCCTTTCTAAGGCCAACATGACAGGCGCAAATATGTCTGGCGCTTCAATGGACAAGGCGGTACTCTCAGAAGCGAATCTCGCGGGCGTGAAATGGTCGCGCGAAACGAAGTGGCCCAAGAACGTTGCTAGCTGGATCAGGGGGAAGTCTACCGAGATTCAGCCTGGGGTTTTCCAGGTTGGATCGATTCTCCCTCCAGAACCAGGAGAAAGGCGGCGTCTTGCTTAGTCTTCGCCATACGCACGCATGCGATTCCATGAGAGGACATACCCCATGGTGAAGATTAATTTGAACTCGTAGCACAGTCGGCTGCCGGCAAGGGCGGGCTTCGGCAGGCGCCCACGACTGCGAGTAGCCGGAATCGTCCTCTCGAACGCCTCGCGTCGCCGCCTCCCACTGCCGCCAGATGCAGACGCGGTTCGTCACGCAGGTCAAGGCTTCCGGCCGTAGACCGTGTGCGGGAGACCATGGTGGTACCGTGCAGGATCTCCCTGCCAGATGAGACCCGACCCATCGCGAGGATGTGCGACTGCGAAGGGGAATGGCTGCCTTCCACCCGCCGACGGTCGTTCGCGAGGACTCCTGCGGCCGTGGAACACGATCCGTTGAGCCGCTTAGCCGCGTGTCCGAGGGCAGCGACCACTTGTGCCGCGTTCCTGGACCATCCGTGGACGAGAACACGAGCCGGTCCGCCCCGCGCGCACCCTGCCCTGCTAAGACGTATGGGATGCACGAGCCCTCCGGAGCCGTGTGCGCAGGTTCGATTCCTGCCGGGGGCACCCTGTATAAGGCGCCCAAAGACCCCGTCACCAGCGGAAACGCTGAGGCCGGGGTCTTCGCGTTTGTGCAGCCGTATGCCGCTCGGCGCTACTGCAGCTCCTCGACAGCGATCAGCAGAAAAGAGGCGCGGGTTCCAACGAGTGAATCCAATCGGTCCGCGAATAGCGATCGATGCGGCAGCGGGAAGGCCATTGCACACCGGACAATCAATCAGCAGGAGACACGCCTGTGCCGAAGTTCCTCATTCAGGCCACCTACACGCCCGAGGGCACCAAAGGGCTGCTCAAGGAAGGCGCGAGCGGCCGCCGCGCCGCCGTCGACCAGGTCGTCACCGGCCTCGGCGGGCAGGTCGAGGCCATGTACTTCGCCTTTGGGGAGGATGACATCGTGCTCATCGTCGACTTCCCCGACTCGGTCTCCATGGCCGCCGTCAGCCTCACCGTCAAGGCCAGCGGAGCCCTCCACACCCGGGCCACCCCTCTCATCACCCTCGACGAGATCGATGAGGCCGCCCGCCGACAGGTCACCTTTCGCGCCCCCGGCACGTGAGCCCTCGGAGACGGGGACACATCTGCTCCCGCGATCCTCACCCCGCACCACAACCGCACCAGATCGAGCGGGGAACAGCGGGGAATCACGGTGAAAGCACCCGAGCCCGAAGAGACCACGAACCAGCCATTCGGGCAGGTCAGCCCACCGATCAGGTCCTAGAGATCCGCAGCTTCCCAAGCTGAGGGCTTTCGATGTCAGAGACGGGTGCTAGCTTCCGCTATCCAAGAGAACGGAAGGGGATGAGGGCTGGTGGGGCTTCGGGGTGGGACTACTACGTGCCGTACCAGGAAGACCTGAACGCGGCGCTTCAGCAGCTGCGGCGTGAGGTGTTCGAGGCTGGGGACTACTACTGGGTCAACGGCGGTGACTGGCGGCCGGAGGAGGAGCGAGAACCGCGGCCGCAGTCGCTGGAGGAGCTGTGGGAGGACGAGTTGGTCCAGGAGACCGGCACCCACTCGATCCTGGACATCTTCCGCGTCGTGGGGCCCGACGACACCCCGGACTACAACACCGTGGAACCCGTGACTGCCGAGGAAGCGCGCGAGCTGCTGGGCACTGACAAGCTGACGCGTGCGCACGTCAAGGACTTCGACGTCTTCCCCCGGTCACGATGGATCGGACGATGCGCAGTGCTGCACGACGACGAGGGGAACCCCCAAGAGATCCATTTCTGGGGCCACTCAGGCGACTGAACTGCAGGCCAAGCACGCTGCGGCTGACATCCACGCCTGACACCAACGAGGACGTACGCCAGCAGACTCAGGTGCCCGTTGGCGGCATGCGCGAGGGCGGGTGCAGCCCTCGTGAGCGGTCAGTGATCGACTCCTGAAGCGGGTGTCGCAGGTTCGAATCCTGCCGGGGGCACAGAGAAACACCTGGTCAGAGGCCCTTCCGTCCAACGGACGGGAGGGCCTTCGTACTCGCAGCACACATGTGGCACACATGGGCTGCGGGCAGAGGTGGGGAGCTGTGCGAGATGCCCGCGAAGAACGAGCTGGCCCGGCGCCGGTACGAGAAGCTGGTCGACCGGCTTGAGTCGCTGATGCGGGCCGCCCTGAAACCGCAGTACAACGGCTACTACGGGCAGCTGATCCTGAGCGGCGACGATCTCGCGGAGATGGGCGAACTCAAGGACATCCGGCGTGCCGCACGGGAAGCGGGCCGCCGTCTCGGCTGGAAGACGACCACGCACCTGACCGGCGGCCGGCTGTTCGTCCTCGATGAGCGCAAGCCGCCGCAGGAGATCAGGCAACTGGCTGCGGATGCCTCGGCAGAGGCCATGGACCGGGCCCGGCGAACCGCTCATCGGACAAACTGAAGGGGTGGCGCCATCGTGCGTACGATGGCGCGACTGCTTCGCCTACGGCTCCCCGGCACAGATCAGGCACACATCAGGCAGCTCCATCCACCTCCAGGGCGGCAACAGCCTCGGCGGCCTCGCGGGCCTTCCGCTCCGCTTTCTCCAGCTTGGCCTTCGCCTTGGCCAACTGCTTGGCGCGGCGCTTGTGCATCTTCTTCGACACCTCGTCCAGTCGGTCCGGGAAGAGATGCCCGTACGTGTCCAGCGTCAGCGTCGCGGACTTGTGGCCCAGCATCGTCTGTACGACGTTGACGTCCGCCCCGCTGGCGATGGCGAGCGAGGCCGCCGTGTGCCGCAGCTTGTGCGGAGTGACCTTCAGGTGCCCCAGCCCGGCCTTAACGACCGCCGGCGCGAAGAACCGCTGGCGGAATTTGCGGGCGCGCAGCGGCCCGCCCTGCGGAGCGGTGAAGAGGAGCTCGTCGTCCTTCCGCCCTTCGACGTGGGGCTTCAACTCCTCGGCGAGGAACCTCGGGATCGGCACGGACCGGCGTTCGTGGTTCTTGGGCATGTCGAGGTACAGCTTGCCGTTGTCCTCGCCGTACGCCTCGACGATGTGGGCTCGGCAGGCATCGAGGTCCACCCGTCCCACCTTCAACGCGGACGCTTCCCCCCAGCACAGACCCGTGTAGGCCAGCAGCAGCATGAAGGCCCGGTAGGCACCTGCCGCGTTGGCCAGCGCCTCCACCTGTACGCCTTGCGGACCGAACGCGGACTGAGCTCCCTGCTGCCCGTGGCCTCGCCGGACAGCATGTCGGCCAGCCACTCCGCGATGTCCTCGAAGCGAATGCGGTCCAGAGGGGTGGTGCCCCATCGCGGGATCACGTGCATGTCGAGAACACCCCGGTAGCGGCTGCGGGTCGAGCGCTTGAGGTGGATCTGCGCAGCCAGGACTCGGCCACCTCCACGAACTTCACACGCGCTGCGGCCAGGTCACGGTAGGAGCCGTCGTTGAGGCGGGACTCCATCCTCGTCCGCTCCGCTTCGGCGTCGACCTTGCGGGCCAGCGTCTTCATCTTCGGCTTGCCGTCGGGGTCGTACCAGCGTACGCGGTAGCGCCCAGGAGGGGTGCGGCCGTTCCGCTTGGCCTCTGCCAACGCCCGCGCGTACGCCGTGTGCCCGATGCGGTCCTCGATCCAGACTCGCGCCATCAGCACCCCGTCCCGTGGGGCCCACCTATACCGACCGGGCCGCCCTCGTCCTCGGCTCTGGCCACCGCCCGCCCCTGGCACCCGCTGGGCGTGAACTCCACCCGCTTCGACCCACTGCCCCGGAGGCGGGGCGTTTCGTACCGCGTAGCGGGCGAAGGTCCCGACTTCCAGCGACGATGAAAGAGACCGAATGAAGGGAACGCTCCAAGGTCGCGAGAAGAGGAGACCTGTGGTGTCGAACGATCCCATGGCGGCGGTGGTGCAATACGTCGATGCCTTTAACCACAGTGACGCGAAAGCGATGGCAGCAACGTGCGCTGACCCGATGCAGATACTGGACGGTATGGCACCGCATGTGTGGCAGGGGCCAACAGCCGGCGAAGAATGGTGGAGGGACGTACTTACCGAGGGCGAGCACGTAGGAGCTTCGGATTACCACATCACCCTCGATGAGCCGCGGCATGTCGATGTCACCGGCGATCATGCCTATGTCGTTGTTCCCGCGACCATGACATTCGCCTTGCAGGGCAGACAGGTCACCCAAACCGGCTCGGTGTTCACGGTGGCGCTTCGCAAGGTGGACACAGAGTGGCGACTCACGGCTTGGGCGTGGGCAAAAGGCGCGTGACCGAACTCCTGTGGTGCCATCCGCGCTCGATCTCTGCACGCGGGATGCGCTATCGCTTGCCTCAGGACCTTCGTCGTCGCGATCCCCCGGTCCGAGAGCATTGGTCAGCCGTCTCCGCCGGTCGTCCGCACCGCGCGAGCCGCCCGACTTCAGTGGCCGGCAGCGGACCCGTCAGCCCCTCCCGCTCGGTGGGCGCGCCCAGCCGTCCGGTGCCACGCTGGAAGTGGGCTCCGACCTGTGGAATGCGGAGGAGCGGACATGGAGATCAAGCCGCAGGCAGTCGTCATCCCCAAGGAGACGGACCACCTGGAACAGGGGAAGTACGGGCCCGTCTTTCCGCGAACCCCGGCCTGCTACGGGTTCACCATCATCGCGAACGTCAAACCGGGCAGGGCCGACGCGATACGGGAGCACGGCCACACCCTGGCCAAGGCGCTGGAGCAGAATCCACACCTTCTCGCGCCGTTGAAGCTGCACTACCTGCGCTGGGTTCTCTTCGACGACGACACCCGCTTCATGTACCAGGGGATCTTCGACACCGACTTCGACAAGTACACCGAGGACGCCGTCGCCCTGTTCAGCAAGTCGGGTGTGAGCACCACGTTCGAGAACCTCGAAGGGTTTCCCGAGGACTGGCGGACGAACCCCGAAGCGTTCGTGCGGTTCGTACGGCAACACCACTGTCCGAGCTTCATTGAATACGGAGAGTATCCGTACGTGACGGCAGACGAGATCAAGAAGGCTCTGCGGATCAAGAGCGCCCTGTCGGAGATGCTCGATCAGATGCAGTGAGGCGAGCGAAATGAGCGAGGTCAGGACCGCGCGCACGTACAACCAGCGGCACATTCCGCGGACGTACACCCCTGACGGGCGGCGGGTGAGCATCTACGTCTCGTGGAGCTATCCGGCCGAGGCCGGCCGCAACGCGGCCGAGCTGGACAACCGCTTCTCCACGATGACCGAGGTCAGGCGGGTGGCCTGGCCCGCGTACGAGGACCCGAAGTGGTCGGACCCGTATCGGTTCCAGCAGGGCATCGCCGGCTCCCTGGAGCTGTTCTTCTGGGCCTGGGTGCCGTTCCAGGACTTCGTCGAGGAGGTCACGGGACATCCCGTCCCGGTGTACCAGCGCATCGACCAGGCCGGCTTCTTCACACCACTCGACGAACGGGTGCTCGGCGACACGGACGTCCTGTTCGTGTTCGGGCTGGACCACGCGGTCACCGAGCAGGAGGCCCAGCCGGGGGAGATCGAGGCCCTGCGTGCGTTCCTCGGCCGGGAGGACGCCTGCCTCGTCCTGGGCCCGCACCACGATGTCGGCGCCTCGGACGACCTGAAGGTCCGGGAGATGGAATACCGCCACCACGGCGATCCGCTGGTGCCCCGGCAGCAGCGATTCGCCACCTACGTGAGGGACTTGATGAAGGGCCTCGGCGTGCCGGTCATGAACCGGTACGGGCTGCGTCCGGCGACGCGCGAGGGCAACCAGATCGTCCCGCTGTCCACGGTCCGGGACCTGGATCCGAAGGGCTGGCTCGACGGGGTGACAAACTTCAACTTCCACATGCACCTGCCCCACTACGACGTGACGACCGATGACCCGGACGCCATCCATGTGCTGGCCAGGCAGCCGATCGACGTGTCGAGGCCGCATCCGTTCACCGAGGCCGGCAACACGGAGTTCAACATGTTCCTGTGGATGCCTCCCGGCGGTGACCGAGCGGCCGATCTGCTGCTGGCGGACTCGACGATCTTCAGTTCCTTGTTCGGCGGGGACGACAGCCTGCGGAACTTCTGGCGAAACCTCGTCTCCAAGTAAGGCTGGCGCGGAGGTCAACCGTGAGCGTGCACATGGACGTCGCGTTGGAACTCGACGACATCCAGCGTGGAGTTCTCAGTCCTCGGCCGACGCCATACGCGGCGACCTACCTCGCCTTCCGCATCGACGATCAGGGTGATGGGCGGGAGTTGATGCGGCGCGCGAGTACAGCGGTGACCTCCGCAGCGGACTCGGTCAGCCCGTTGGGAGAGACCTGGGTGAGTGTGGCCGTCACCTGTCGCGGCCTGGAGGCGCTGGGGGTGCCGCGCTCCTCGCTGGATACGTTCGCCTGGGAATTCCGGCAGGGGATGGCGGCCCGCGCCCAAGCGCTGGGCGATGTGGGCGAGAGCAGCCCGGAACACTGGGAGGCGCCGCTGGGCAGCCCCGACGTCCATGTGGTGGTCACCGCGGTCGCGCCCGACCCGGCGCGCTTGGAGGCGGCCGTCGACCGGGCCCGTCCGGCGTACGACCGACTGTCCGGCGTGACGGCGATATGGCGGCAGGACTGCTACGCGCTGCCCACCGAGACCGAGCATTTCGGCTATCGCGACGGGGTCAGCCATCCGGCCGTCGAAGGCAGCGGCATACCGGGATCCAACCAGTTGGAAGTGCCGTTGAAGGCCGGTGAGTTCGTTTTGGGCTACCGGGACGAGATCGGCGGCATCCAGAGCCCCGAGCCCGCCGTCCTGGGCCGCAACGGCAGTTACGCGGTCTTCCGCAAGCTCCATCAGAAGGTCGCCGAGTTCCGCCGCTACCTGCGGGACAACTCGACCGGGCCCCAGGACGAAGAACTGATCGCCGCGAAGATCATGGGACGCTGGCGCAGCGGTGCTCCCCTGGCGCTGGCCCCGCAAGCCGACGAGCCCGCGCTCGGCGCCGACCCGTACCGCCGTAACACCTTCCTGTACGAGAGCGACGATCCGTCGGGATTCAAGACGCCCGGAGGCTGTCACATCCGCCGTGCCAACCCCCGTGACGCCGCGGTGGCGGGAGAGGTGCGACTGCACCGCATGATCCGCCGCGGCGCCGTCTACGGTCCGCCGCTGCCCGAGGGGGTACTGGAGGACGACGGGGCCGACCGCGGCCTCATGTTCGCGTTCGTCGGCGCGCATCCGGGGCGGCAGTTCGAGTTCGTCCAGTCGCAGTGGATGAACGACGGCGTCTTCTTCGGCGCGAACAACGCCCAGGACCCCGTGACCGGATCCCGCGACGGCTCCACCGGCTTCACCATTCCCCGGCGGCCGCTGCGCCGACGCCTCGCCCCACTGCCGCGGTTCGTCGTCACCCGAGGAGGCGAGTACTGCTTCCTGCCGAGCCTGACCGCCCTGCGCTGGCTAGGCGGCCTGCACGACTGACAGCGTGACGACGGACGCCCCGGCGCCGTCCCCACGTGCTCCGCCGCCCGAGGGGAAGCTGATGGAGACCCTGCACCTGGTGCTCAACGCAGTCACCGTCATCTTCATAGCGGCCACCATGTTCGCCGCCGGCCTGGGCGCCACGGTCTCGGCACTGCGCGGGATCTTCACCAATGTCCCGCTCCTGCTGCTGGCCCTGATCACCAACATGGTGATCGTCCCGCTGCTCGGCTGGGGCATCGGTGCGCTGTTCAGCCTCCCCTCGGCCGCCTTCATCGCACTGATCCTGGTCGCCTCGTCCCCGGGCGGCCCTTTCGGGGCGAAACTGGCCATGGTGCAGAGCGGTGACGTCGCCGGCGGCGCGGCGATGCAGGTGCTGCTCGCCTCCGTCGGCAGTATCACCTTCGCCCCCACCGTCAACGGCCTCCTGACCGCCGCCGACGTAGGCACCAACGTCTCCCTCGACGTGGGAGCACTGGTGCGGACCGTGGCCCTGCTGCAACTCGTACCGTTCGCCATCGGCCTGCTGATACGCCGATACGCCGAGCCCACCGCACGGTCGTGGCACCCCCCGGCGGCGGCGGTCTCCAACGTCACATTTTTGATCGTGCTGGCGGGCATGCTGCTCGGCAACTGGCAGGGCGTCGTCGCGCTCCTCGGCTCCCTCGCGCTCCTCGCCGGGTTCCTGCTCTCGGCCATTGCCTTCGCCGTAGGAACGCTGCTGGCCACGGGTCCGCCCGTGCGGCGCACCACCATGGGCGGTGTCGCGTCGGTGCGCAATGCCGGTCCCGCGCTGGCCGCGATCGGTATCGCCTTCGACAACCAGCCCGCCATTCTCGGAGCGCTCGCCGCCATCCTGCTCAGCGGCCTGGCAGCAGCCCTGCCGATCGCCACCTTTCTCAGCAGCCGGCGAACAGCCCCTACGGCAGCGGAGACGGGTGTGCGGACGAATGGCCGACGATGACGCGCTCATGTTCATCGACGGGACGGGCCTGTCATCGAGTGGCACCGTCCCGCCGAGGAGCTTTTCGGACGGTCCGCCACACAGGCTGTCAGGCCAGCCCGCGGCCTCACTCATGGGCGAGGCTCCGTTGGTGAAACATGCGCACCATCGACGAGTCGGGTCGCGGGCTGTTCCTCATCAGACGGCTCACACGTGCCGACAGCTGGGCCACCGACCGCCTCTCGGGCAGACCTCTAGCCAGAACACATCCAGCACACATGAGGCCGGGAAACAGCGTCAGGATGGCACGAAGGTCCCGGGTCCTGCCCTGAGACATCCGACCGATTCGACGTCGGGCAGACCATCACCGTGATCGAGGACCCCGAGGGCGAGCTCCGCCCCCAGACACCAGGCCAGGCAGACGCGACGGGTGACGCCCTCGGCTCAGGGGGCACTCGGCGTGCAAGACACGACCGTCACGGCCTGGAGCGGCGAACTGCTCCAGATGGCGCGTCACCCCGTCGAGCAGTTCGGCCGGGAACGAGAGGCTCAGCCCGTGTCACAGCCGTGCCAGAAGGAGCGGGAAATCACGGGGACTCTGGGAGACTGACGGCTCCTCAGGCCGACACCAGCACGAGCACGGATCCCGCAGGTCAACCATCACGCGGCCCCACCTTGCTCCTCAAGCGGTGCTCTCCCCGCCGACGTTGGGCTCAGCCTTCCTGCTCCTCGACAAGGCCGCAGGCGAAGGGAAACGACTCCAAGAACTCCCCTCGCGCGGGATCCGGCTCGGCTTCGGCCAGGTCAGTGAGCACCTGCATGAGGCGTTCGCGCTGGGCGATCGACGCTGATATCGGGGAGCCGGGTGCGGTCGGCCGGTGCTCACCGCTTGCTCCTCTGCCTTCCCGGCTCCCCGCGACCCAGCGCAGCGTTCAGTACTGCTCGGTCTCCACGAAACCCGTGCTCCCGTTATCGTCCGCGTCGAAGGCAGCAGCGGTCGGGTCGAATCCGGGCGGGCTGTCCTTCAGAGCCAGGCCCATACCGGCCAGCTTCGCCTTGACCTCGTCGATGGACTTCGCACCGAAGTTGCGGATGTCCAGCAGGTCGGCCTCGGAGCGCGCCAGGAGCTCTCCCACGGAGTGGACGCCCTCACGCTTGAGGCAGTTGTACGACCGAACGGTGAGCTCCAGCTCCTCGATCGGCAGCGCCATGTCGGCCGCGAGCGCGGCGTCCGTCGGGGACGGACCCATGTCGATGCCCTCGGCGTCGATGTTGAGCTCACGGGCGAGCCCGAACAGCTCGACCAGCGTCTTACCGGCAGAAGCCATCGCGTCACGCGGACGCATCGCCTGCTTGGTCTCGACGTCGACGATCAGCTTGTCGAAGTCGGTGCGCTGCTCGACACGCGTGGCCTCGACCTTGTACGTGACCTTCAGAACGGGCGAGTAGATGGAGTCGACCGGGATACGGCCGATCTCCTGGCCCACCTGCTTGTTCTGCACGGCGGAGACGTAACCACGGCCACGCTCGACCGTGAGCTCCATCTCCAGCTTGCCCTTGCCGTTGAGCGTGGCCAGGACGAGATCGGGGTTGTGCACCTCGACACCGGCCGGGGGCGCGATGTCGGCGGCGGTGACCAGACCCGGGCCCTGCTTGCGCAGGTACATCACGACGGGCTCGTCGTGCTCGCTGGAAACCACCAGCTGCTTGATGTTGAGGATCAGGTCGGTGATGTCCTCCTTGACGCCCGGCACGGTGGTGAACTCGTGCAGGACACCGTCGATGCGGATGGACGTGACCGCCGCACCGGGGATCGAGGACAGCAGGGTACGACGCAGGGAGTTGCCGAGGGTGTAGCCGAAGCCCGGCTCCAGCGGCTCGATCACGAACCGGGAGCGGAACTCGTCGACGACCTCTTCGGTCAGTGACGGACGCTGAGCGATCAGCACGAGGAATTGCCTCCAGTGTTTGGCGCCCGCTATGTGACGCCGTAGACACCACGAAGGGTACGGCCGGTTCGGCCGCCTATGAGGCCGAACCGCCCGGCCCCGCCCGTCTGCCGGCCGGTCGACATGCTCAGGGCTTGCCGAGTGAAGTCCACTGATCAACTACTTCTGATCCTGAGAGCCAGCCACCAGCGCAGTTCGTAGGCGCATACTGGGGGCAATGACAAAGCCTGTTGCACCGAAGCGTCACTTGCCCACCAGCCCCTTCAAGGCCCCGGTCGCGCCTGCTCCCAAGCACTTCGCTGTGGGAGACCAGGTCACACACGACGTGTACGGCCTCGGCCGGGTGATCGGCATCGAGGATGGGATCGCCGCGCTCGTGGATTTCAGTTCTGCGCAGATGCGGATCTTGAGCCCGTACGCCAAGATGACCAAGCTGTAGGACCGCTGTGCCCGGTCACGGCACGCCAGGCCCCATCAGGGACCTGCAACGAAAGGCAGACCTCTCATCGACCTGACGACGCTGTTCTCCGCCCTGGAAGGGCAACCCCGCCGTTCCACTGCAGTATCGCCGCCTCCGACGACAAAACCCTTCCAGGCCCCGGACTTCGGAGAAGACGAGATCTTCTGGTCCGAGGATGCTCAGGTGCCCGCCTCGGGCATGCGTGCGGCGCGGCCCAAGGCTGCCTAGCGGTGGTTTCGACAGCTACCGGCGGGCTGTCTCCGGTGCTGCGATGAGGAGTGCGGCCGCCTCGGTTTCCGTCTCGTTCGGCCCCGTTCACGGTCGTTCAGGCGAGAACGCAGGTGAACGCCCTGGCACACAGCCCAGCACCCCGCCAACACAGTGGGAAAGTGTGCGCCTGTCCCCAGTCCGCGCGAGAGGTGGAGCGCGGCTGGCGCTGGCAGGTTGTCTCCTGCGCCCCTCAGAAGCTGACGTACCGCACGTCCTGCGATCGATCTACGCGAACAAGGAGATCGCCGACAACAGCATCCGCTCCAGCGGGCTGGACTGGACCGTGGTCTACCCGACCAGGCTGACCCACGGCCCGGCCAAGGGTACGTACCGCGCGGACGATCGGCTGCCGATGAAGGGCAACCCGACGATCAGCCGGGCGGACGGCGCCGCCTTCATGCATCAGGCAGCACACGGGAACGAGTGGATCCACCGCACAGCCGTCATCTCGGACTGAGCATCCGCACCGGTTATGACAGTCGTTATAGACGGGGTGTAACCTGAGCCGGCGGCTATAACGACTGTCATAGGAGGATGCCGTGACGATCATCACCGTGAGCGCCCCGAAGGGACGTCTGAGCAAGGAGCAGCGCCGAAAGCTGGCCGAGACGCTGACGGACGCGGTGCTCGTGCCGGAGGTCGGGCAGTTCGCCCCGGCCGCGCGGGTCGGGTTCCAGGTGCACTTCGTCGAGCGTGAGGCCGACATGACGGCCATCGGCGGACGGCTCCTCGCAGATGCCGGCCCGGACGCCGACGTCATGGTGATCGACGTGACGGTGATGGACGGGGACTGGCGACAGGAGGTCCGGGCCGAGGTCATCGAACGCGTGCTGGCCGCGATGGCCGACGCCTGCGGACTCGCCGAGCCGTCCCCGGCCTGGTGGGTCACCTTCCGGGTGATCGACGAGGGCAGCTGGGGCTCGCGCGGCGGCGTGCTCTCCACCCTCTCCCTTCTCGACAGCGGTGTGTTCACCGAGGACAAAGCCAAGGCCGTCCGCGCCGCTCTCGGCGCGTGACCCGGGCCCGCGCGTCCGCCTTCCCGACGTCAGGAACCTGAGCACGAGAAGCTGCAGGCATCAGGGCGCCGACCCGCACCCAGTGCGCCCCTTGGGGGATGTCAGCCCCTGATCGCGCCGGCGACAAGGGCCTCCAGTTGCTCGGCGGTGCGGTCGAGCGGCTCCATGCTGCGCTTGGCGCGACACATGGCGACCGTGCCCTCGACGGACGCGACGACGAGCGTCGCAAGCTGCGCGGCCCGCTCGGCCTCGGCGCCGTGCGCCCGCAGGGAGGCGGCCAGCAGGCTCTCCCACTGATCGAACACCTCGGCCGCGGCCGCCAGGGCGGGCGGGATCTCGTCGGCCGGGGCTTCCTCGATGGCCACGGCCAGGACGGGGCAGCCGGCACGGAAGTCGCTCTCGACGACGATCGCGCGCCACAGAGCAAGGAACGCCCGCAGCCCTTCGACAGGCCCCGCTTCCAGTTCCTTGCGCAAGGCGCGGGCGACCCACTCACCCGTGTACCGGACGGCTTCCGTGGCCAGCTGCTGCTTGCCCTCGGGGAAGTAGTGGTACGTCGAGCCGAGCGGGGCCTTGGCGTGCTTGGCCATCTCCCGGATGCTCGTGGCGCTCAGACCACGCCGACTGATCATGTCGGCGGCACCGGCCACGATCCGCTCGCGTGACGGCGTACTGCTCTTGGCCACCTGCGCACATCCCCTCTGGCTATAACGATCGTCATAGTCTACCGTGACCTCTCGTTATAACGATCGTCATAGCAAGTGGCCGTCGAAGAAACCAAGGAGCCACCATGCCCATGATCCGGCTGACCGCCCCCACCGGTTCCCTGACCGAACAGGGCCGCACCACCATCCAGCGCGACCTCGCCGCGGTGTTGCTGCGCTGGGAGGGCGCACCCGACACCGCCTTCTTCCGCGCGCAGGCGTGGAGCTACCTGGTCGAGTTGCCGGAGAGTGCGCAGACCACCGCGGAGGACGACGCGCCGCGTTTCCTGGTGGAGGTCACCGTCCCGCAGGGGGCCCTGTCCGAGCGACGCAAGGCGGGCCTGGTCGAGGATGCAACGAAGACCGTCCTGGCCGCGGCCGGCCTCACCGCCGACGACGCCCTGCGCGTCTGGGTGCTGGTGCACGAACAGCCCGACGGCACCTGGGGCGCGGGCGGCTCCGTCGTCCGCTACGCCGACCTGGTGGCACTGGCGAAGGGGCAGCGCACCGATGCGTGAACTGACCTACGTCGCCAAGCGCACCGTCGAGTGGCGCGAGG
Organism: Streptomyces sp. F001; assembly: GCF_004187715.1. Lineage (GTDB taxonomy): Bacteria > Actinomycetota > Actinomycetes > Streptomycetales > Streptomycetaceae > Streptomyces > Streptomyces flavusporus. The sequence goes on from NZ_QZWF01000005.1 coordinate 552,299, forward strand.
CACCCGACCCCAAGCTCCAGTTCGACCGCGAGGCGATCGTCGCGCCCGTGGCCGCCACCCCCTGCGACGTCGACTCCTCCATCCTGGCCGGCCATGGCTTCATCGATCCGCCCTTCGCCCTCGGCCACGAGTGCGTCGCCCGGGTCGTCGAGACCGGCGACGCCGTCACCGCAGTAACCCCCGGCGATCTGGTCGTCGTCCCCTGGTCCATCAACTGCGGTACCTGCGACCGTTGCCGCGCCGGACTGACCGCGCACTGCACCACCGTCCCCTACATGGCGATGTACGGCGCACCGATCGGGGGCAGCTGGGGCGGACTCTTCTCCGACCTGGTCCGCGTGCCCTACGCCGACGCCATGCTCGTACCCCTGCCCACCGGCCTCGCCCCGGTCGCCATGGCCTCCGCCAGCGACAACTGGTCCCTGGCCTGGCGCCTGGTCGCACCCCATCTCAAGGCCCGCCCCGGAGCACAGGTGCTGGTCGTCGCCCGTGGAAGCATCGGCCTGTACGTGTGTGACATCGCCCGCGCCCTCGGCGCCTCCACGGTGCTCTACGTCGACCCCGAGCCCGAACACCGCGAACTCGCCCGCACCTTCGGAGCCACCACCGCCGAGACCTTGGAGCCGATCCCGCAGGGCTTCGACATCGCCGTCGAGGCCACCGGCCGCATCGACCAGCTCGCCCTGGCCGTCAAGTGCCTGACCCCGGAAGGGATCTGTGAATCGGCGGGCAACCACTTCCGCCCCGGCGAGCTGCCTCTGCTCGACATGTACCTCACCGGCGTCACCCTGCGCATCGCCCGCGACAACGTCCGCTCCCACATCCCCGACGCCCTCGCACTCGCCGCCTCCGGCAAGGTCGCCCCCGAACGGGTCGTCTCCCACGTCATCGACTGGGAGGACCTGCCGACCGCGCTGCCGGAGAAACACCTCAAGCCGGTCTTCGTCCGGACAGATGACTGACCGCCCCGACCGCAGCCCCAGCCCCACCACCCCAGCGCAGCGAGAAACCCGATGCACATCTCCCCCACCGGCCCGTCGGCCACCGCCAACGAGGAACTGGAACATCAGAAGGCGGCCATCACCCGCCTCGGCCACGAACTGCGCGGCCTGGTGGAGGCCACCGTCCGCACCGCCGCCTCCCCGGAAACCCTTCACCGGGTGGCGGACGGCGTCCGCACCATTACCGGACAGCTCACGGGGCGACGGCGTGCGAGAGCCGAGATCCCCGAGGTGGACGAATTCCCGGCGGGGACGAGGATCTACAGCCCGGTCACCGGAGCCGGCAGCCCGCTCGCCCCGCCGGTGAAGATCACGCCCACCGCCGATGGGCTGACCGGCGAGTGCACCCTCGGCATCGCCCACGAAGGCCCGCCCGGCTACGGCCACGGCGGCATGAGCGCCATGCTCCTGGACGAACTCATGGGCCGCGCCTGCGTGGCAGCCGGAATGCCCGGCCTGACCGTCTCTCTTCAGATGCGCTACCACCGCCCGGTCCCGCTGGAAACTACGCTGCTGATTCTTGCCCGCGTCACCGGCACAGATGACCGCAAGATCTTCGTGAGCGGTTCGATCACCAGCCGGACAGACCCTGACGCAAGCCTCGTCACGGCCGACGGGGTCTTCGTTGCCCCCGACCTTCACCGCGCCCGCGCCTTGTTCCCAGGTCTGCAGCGCGCCTGAGCTGCCGGTTCCACATCCCGGACCGGTCATGGTCCGGGACGTTTGGCATCAGGTTCCTGCCGACGTGCCCCGTGACACGTCTGTGACAGTCGGCGGACACCGTCGTGAAGTCGCTCGGGCAGGCTTTTCAAAAGAGGGCAAACAGCACTATTCGGGCATACATCTCCTGCTTCCGCGGGTGTGAGCAGTGATGACCGAGCCGATCCGTCGGAGGAAATCCCATGAGCCTCACAGTCACCATGCCGTACGTCGAAGCCCCCGCACCTGCGCTGGCTCCGCGGGAGCGGGAGACACTGCGCCACATCGCCGAAGGGCGCACCTACCTGCAAACGGCCCGCCACATGGGGCTCTCCAAGCACACGGTCGACGCCTATCTCCGACGTATCCGGGCCAAGCTCAACATCAACAGCACGGCCGAACTCACTCGACTGGCCATCTCCCTGGGGCTGTGACGCCCGGCCGTCCGAGTCCGACCGACCGGGCGGGAGCAGTCGATCCGCGACACCGGTCACGAGCTCCAGGTCGAGCGCCCGCCTCAGGAGTGACCTAGGGCCGGTGGGGAAGGAGAGGCCGGCGTAGACCTGGTTGAGGACCGTGGGAAGCAGGGCCTGGGCCGTGGTCCTGCCGTCGGGCGACAGGGTCAGGTTCGTCCAGATGACGAGCGTGACGTCATTGTCCGGGTCATGGCCGATGAAGGAGTTGAAGCCGGGGAGTTCACCGCCGTGGTAATACATCGCGGCCTGTGGAGCGAAGCGCTGGTAGGCGATGCCGTACCCGTACTTCTGCCCGTCGGGCGCGACCGGGTCCTCCGCCTATTGCCGTTCGCCCTATCTGCAGGGTCGGGCGCCCCTGGCGTACATGGGCCCACAGGGCGAAGCGGTCTCGTCACCAAGGGTGTGCAGGAGGAGGCGGTGCGCCGGTGCGACTCGAGTCCTGAGGCGAAGCCATGACCCACCGCGCCTTGGCCAGGATCCCGCCCGTCCTCCGACGCAACAGAGCGCTCGCGACCGCCCGACTCGCCCGCTCAACTTCACCAGGGAGACCTCGAACAGGCCACAGCCACAGCCGGCGTAAGCCGATGACGCAGTACACGGCTGGAACGACCGCGCCCGCCCGTTCGCCCGGACCGAAACTTACTGGCGAGCTCGGGCCCTCACGGACGAGCATGTGCGCATGAGTGACCAACCCACGCGATGGAGCCAGGCCACCGTCTACCCCGACATGTGGGCCGACCCGGACGACGACCCCCGCAACAGCGAAGGCGCCAGTCCGGACGGCGAGCTTGCGACGCTGCAGGACTTCCTGACGAACTACCGCACAACCCTGCGGATGAAGTGCGAGGGGCTGGATGCGGAGCAACTGGCCCGTCGGTCGGTTCCGCCGTCGACGATGTCGTTGCTCGGCCTGATCCGGCACCTCGCCGAGGTGGAGCGGGACTGGCGCAACTGGATCAGCGACGGTGATCCGCTGCCGAAGCTGTACGGCGAGCGTGACGCGGACTTCGACAGGGCTGTCGCCGAGCAGGCCGAGGTCGACGCCGCGTACTCCGATCTGGAGCGTGAGCAGGCCTCGACGGATGCCGCGCTGGCCGAGCACCCGGATCTGGGCGAGCGTCTGGGGAAGGACGGGATCGCAGTTCGGGAGCTGATGGTGCACAGGATCGAGGAGTATGCCCGTCACTGCGGGCACGCCGACCTGCTGCGCGAGTGCATCGACGGAAGGGTGGGCCAGTGACGAGTCCGGGTGTCTGACCTACTGGGTGGACCCGCCGGGCACCTTCCAGGAATCGTGCATAGGATGACGGAAGGTAGTGAAAGCGACACCTGGGAGGCCGTGATGGCGGCTCTCCGCCTCGTAGTCGAACCGGACGAGGGAAATTCGATCTGGCTCGCGGGCCTGGGCGTCGATTTCAAGCTCGGGGGCGAGGACACCGGCAACCAGTTCTCGATCCTCGAGCACCTGATCGAACCGGGCCGTCTCATACCGCCGCACGTGCACAGCCGCGAGGACGAGTTCACCTACGTCCTGCAGGGCCGGGTCGGCGCCCGGGTGGGTGACCACGAGGCAACGGCAGGGCCGGGCTCGTACATCATCAAGCCGCGAGAGATCCTGCATACCGTCTGGAACGCCGGACCGGAACCGGCGAGGGTCCTGGAGATCATCTCCCCCGCCGGCTTCGAAGGGTTCTTCGAAGAGCTGGGGAGGGCCGCCGAGACGGCGGCCGATCCTGCCGAGTTCCTCCAGCGACGCGCCGAGCTGGGCGAGCGGCACGGCCTGGGGTTCTCGGACGAGTGGGTCGCCGAACTCACCGCCAGGTACGGGCTCAAGCTGCTCGGCGAACCGTGACCGCGGTACACGCCGCCGCCCGTCCTCCCGTCGGCTTCGCCCCACCGGGTCTGGGCGAGGAGCCTTGGTGCGCGGCACTTGCGTCCGCAAGGGCCGCGCCCCCGATTCGTGAGACGCGCCGCATCAGTTCTCACATATAAGACCACAAGACAGGTCTTATTTACCCATGCACACATATACGCGGCGCACCTTGCTCGGCGCCTCGATCGTGGCGGCCGGCTCGGGAGTCCTGACCGCCTGTACCGGGTCCGGCGCGTACCCCGGTGCCACCGGCCGGACGGGTGGCAGGCACAGCGGCGGTTTCGTCCCCAAGGGGCCCAAGGGATACGTCAACCCGTCCGATCCCGAGGTCGTCGCCGTCGAGAAGAAGCGCGGCGCCGGTCCCGTCCGCAGGTTCACGCTCACCGCCACCGAGACCTCCCTCGACCTGGGCGGACGGACCGTCAGGTCATGGGCGTACGGCGACACGCTGCCCGGCAAGGAGGTCCGGATCACCGCGGGCGACGTACTCGATCTCACGCTCGCCAACCATCTGCGCGAGGCGACGACGCTGCACTCGCACGGTATCCGGATGCGCTGCGACATGGACGGCGTACCGGGCCTGACCCAGTACTCCATCAAGCCCGGCGCGGACTTCACCTACCGCTTCGCCGTGGCGGACCCGGGCACGTACTGGCTGCATTCGCACTCGGGCATGCAGCTCGACCGCGGCCTGTACGCCCCGCTGATCGTCGAGGACCCCAAGGAGCCGCTGTCCTACGACAAGGAGTGGGTCGTCGTCCTGGACGACTGGCTGGACGGCGTGGCCGGATCCACCCCGGACGGCGTGCTCGCGCAGTTGCGGAACGGCAAGGGCGAGCCGATGGACATGGGTGAGGGAGACGTACACAACGGTTCGGACCATGACAGGTCCGCCGGCCCCTCCCGCATCCTGCGGGACTCCCACAGCCGCATCCTGGACAGCGAGGGAGGCAATGTCGACTACCCGTACTACCTGGTCAATGGCCGCCTTCCGCAGGCTCCCTCGGTTTTCCGGGCCCGCCCTGGGGACCGCATCCGGCTGCGGATCATCAACGCCGGGGGCGACACCGCCTTCCGGGTGGCACTGGGTGATCACGAGATGACGGTGACACACACGGACGGCTACCCGGTCGAGCACACGAAGACGGACGCGCTGCTGCTCGGTATGGCCGAACGCTACGACGTGCTGATCACCGCCAAGGACGGGGTGTTCCCGCTGGTCGCGCTCGCCGAGGGCAAGAACGCGCACGCCCTGGCAGTCCTGCGCACCGGCAGCGGGACGCTTCCCCCGCCCTCCGTGCATCCGGACGAGCTCGAGGGCCGGCTTGTGCCCGCCAGACGGCTCCTGCCGGACGAATCCGTGGCCCTCGGCGACGACGAACCGGACCGCGAGATGCGCATCAAACTGACCGGCGGTATGGAGAACTTCGACTGGGGCTTCGATCACAAGCCCTACTCCATCGAGCAACGCGTCCCGGTCCGGGAAGGTGAACGGGTCCGCCTGACTCTCATCAACGCCACCGACATGTGGCACCCCGTGCACCTGCACGGCCACACGTTCGCCCTCACCGGCATCGACGCGGCCGGAGCCCGCAAGGACACCGCCCACGTACGGCCCCACCGCAAGCTCGTCATCGACTTCTACGCCGACAACCCGGGCCTGTGGATGCTGCACTGCCACAACCAGTACCACTCCGAGTCCGGCATGATGACCATCCTCGGCTACCGGAAGTGACGATTGCTCAGGTTCCGCTACGGGCTGCGTGTACCGGGGCCGCGGAAGCGTACCCGCGGCGCGATCGGCCGCGTTACCGGCCCACGGGTGCGAGCGGCGGTGTCGGCGACGCCCTCGCCCAGAGCGGTGCGCCGGGGCCGAGTCGGCCGTCAGTTCGGCCGTTGACGGGCAGCGAGCAGCGCGACGTCGTCCTCGTGGGCGCCGTGCGCCAGGCGGGCCAGGAGGGCGTCGAGCATGGCCTCCAGCGGGCTCTCCGTGGGCAGTTGCAGCTCGGTGAGGGCGCGCAGCCGGGTGTCGATGTCCGTGCCGCGCTGCTCCACCAGCCCGTCGGTGTAGAGCAGCAGGACTGTGCCGGGCTCGGTCGGGACGGTGACGGACTCGTAGTCTCCGAGTTCGGCGCCGAGGGGTGGGCCGGCCGGGAGCCACAGCATTTCGGAGGTTCCCCCGGGGTGAACGGCGAGCGGCGGCAGGTGCCCGGCGCTGGCTGCGGTGCAGATGCCGGCCTGGGGATCCATGAGGACGAGAAGGCAGGTGGCGACACGGTCGAGGCCGATGTGCGCGACCCGGCGGTCGACCTCGCCGAGGATGTCGTCGACGGGCATGTCGGAGGCGGCGACGGTGCGCAGGAGGGAGCGGTACTGGCTCATGGTGACGGCGGCCTGGAAGCCGTGGCCCATCACGTCGCCCATGACCAGCAGGGTGCGGCCGCCGGGCAGGGCGAGCGAGTCGTACCAGTCACCGCCGACGAGGGCGCTGCGGCCGGAGGGCAGATAGCGAGTGGCGACCTCGACACCGGCGTGGGGGCTGCCCGGTTCGGACAGCAGGGCACGCTGCAACTCCAGTGCCATGGTGTGCTCACGGGTGTATCGGCGGGCGCTGTCGATGGCCACGGCTGCTCGCCCGGCCAGGCCCTGGGCCGTGACGACGTCGTCCTCGCTGAAAGGCGCTGACGCACCGGCCCGCCCCAGGATCACGACACCGACACAGCGTCCTGCTGTGGGCAGCGGGACGACAAGAACCGAGTGGACCCCGGCCGCGCGGAAGATCCTCACCCGCTCGGGGTCGACCGTCACCTTCTCGATCAGTTCGTCCGTGGCCAGATTGCCCAGCCATGGCCGCCCGGTGTCCATGCACCGCCGGGTGACCGAAGTCCGCGGCAGGTCCAGGTACTCATCGGGTCCGCCCAGGTGACGTAAGTGCCATCTCAGTTCCTGCGGGGCGGAGAGTGCCGTCTTGCGCAGTCGGAGCATGCCGGGAGCAGGCGTACCGCAGAACTCGTCCTCGACGGTCCCGACCGCGGCGACATCGGCCATGGAGGGCGCAAGGAAGTCGGCCAGCTCGGTGCACGTGGTCTCGATGTCGAGTGTGGTGCCGATCCGGGTGGCCGCAAGGTCCAGCAGGGCAAGCCGCTGGTGTGCGTTCTCGAGGTCGTCCAGGTATCGGCCGAGGTTGCTGACCTCGACGCCGATCCCGCATACGGCAAGGCCTCGGTCCCGCGTCTTCAGCCGGTGGAAGACCCCACGCCACAGTCTGCGACCGAGGTGGGAGGGGACGCGTGTGGTGCCCGTGAAGGTCGCCTCCCTGGGCTGCCCGTCCTCCAGCACCTTGAGCAGGACGTCATCGGGCCAGGAGACGTCGGGCAGCACCTCACCCAGGGGCCGGCCCAGATACGCGGCGGCGGGGACGCCACTGACCCGGACCCAGGCAGGGTTGACGTAGAGATAGCGGAGCCGCTCGTCGAGCATCACCACGGGAGCCAGGGTCTCTTCGATGATCCGGCGCAGCAGTCCGCACTCGCACTCCCCGTCCATCAGGTCGTCCATCAGGTCGTCCATCGACCTCGGCGCCTCTCTTTGATCACCGTCCTGACCAGGGAAATCCCTCCCCCCATCCTGTGGCAGAGACCGGCGTGGCGCATCTCGGCCCAGCTCCGTACAGAGCCCAGGGCACGGACATGGGGTCGGCCACGATGGCACTGTGTTGTCGGTAGGCGCCGACCTGGAAGGATCGAGATCATGATCATCTTTGGCACCAAGGGATACCTGTACCAGCTCGCGATACTGACGCTCGTGTGCGGGCAGTGCGCCACCCCCGCCGCGCACACGCTCAGGAAGCGCGTCACGAAGTTCACGCTGTTCTTCGTGCCGCTGTTCCCGGTCTCGACGAAGTACATGACCCAGTGCACCTTCTGCGGCGCGGAGCAGAAGGTGTCCCAGGCACAGGCGGAGCAGCTTCAGGCGCAGGCTGCCGGCGGCCCACGCGGCCAGGCGTACGGGCAGTCGCACCAGCAGCCGTACCAGTCCTGAGCCAGGCGGAGAGCTGTCGCAGGATTCACCTGTGAGTGGCCTGAACGTCCCCGAAGTGGGCGTGGTCCACAACGGCCCGTACGGCCTCCTTCAGGCTCGGCAACCCGGCCGACACCCGGTCGTCGGTGAAGACGTGGCCAGGCCGGACCCGGGCGTACGCGGACCAGGTTCCGGCCTCGGACGGGATGACGCGGCCGACCGGAAACCCGCCGGGAAACCCGTCGTCGACGCAGACGTACACCACCACCGCGGTACGCCTGCGTTCCGGCATGAGGAAGAGCCTGCGCTGTTGCAGCAAGCTCTTGAGAGACCCGTCGTCGACCGCCACGTCCGTGTTCCTTCCTCAAAAGCTTCTCGAAGGCTTCTTGAAGGACGGCGGCCGTTCCCCCCGCATACGGCCGCCGCCCGGCACTTGCAAACCGTGGCGGCAGACGCTGCAATGCCGATGAAATTCTGATGATGCGCGGCGCAGGGCGGAGGCTTCGGGGTGAGCGGGGGATCTGGATCGCCTGGGCGGCTTCGGCTCGCGATGCTCGGGCCCATGCGGGCCTGGCGGGACGGCACACCGCTGGATCTGGGGCCCGTCCGGCGCCAGGCCGTGCTGGCCGCGCTGGCGCTGCGTCCGGGCCTGCTGGTGAGCCACGAGCAGGTGCTCGACGGGGTCTGGGGAGACGAGCCGCCGAAGACCGGCCGCAGCGTACTGCCCAGTTATGTCTACGCGTTACGGCGGACCCTCGACGCCCGGGGCACCGGTCCCGCCGATTCGGTGATTCGCGGGGAACGGGGCGGGTACCGGCTCACCGCCGACGGCGTCGGCCTGGACGTGGCGGAGCTGGACGAGCAGCTCGACGGCGCGCAGCGCGCGAAGGCGGCCGGCGATCCGGCCACCGCGTTCGCCCGGTTTTCCGAGGCGCTCGCCCTGTTCCGCGGCGAACCGCTGGCCGGGCTGCCCGGACCCTTCGCCGACGTCGAGCGGCAACGGCTGTCGCAGCGGCTGCGCACGGTACGAGTGGAGCGGCTCGAATGCCTCGTCCTGCTCGGCCGTTTCACCGACGCGCTGGACGACCTCGCCGCCCTGTCGGTGTCCAGTCCGTACGACGAGTCGCTCACGTCTCTGCGTATGCGCGCCCTGTACGGCAGCGAACGTCAGGCGGAAGCGCTGACCGTCTATCAGGACATGTGCGAGCGCCTGCGCGAGGAGCTCGGGGTCGATCCCGGTACGGAACTCCGCCGCGTACATGAGGCGGTGCTGCGCCGGGACGACGCCTCCTTGCTGCCCGGCCCACGCCGCTCCCGCCGTACGGTCAACGAACTGCCGGGCGACGCCGGTCACTTGACCGGACGAGAGGCCGAACTGGCGCAGCTGATCGCGCCGTCTGCGCCCGGATCCGTGTCCCTCATCACGGTGGACGGCACGGCCGGGGTCGGCAAGACCGCGCTCGTCGTCCGGGCGGCACGGGAGCTCAGCGCCCAGTACCCGGACGGCTGCCTGTTCGTGGACCTGCGCGCGCACAGCACGCAGCGGCGGCAGTCGCCGGAGCAGGCGCTGCAACGGCTGCTGCGGTCGCTCGGCGCGGCCACGGGCGAGTTGCCGAGCGACCTCGACGAACTCACCTCCGTATGGCGCGCGGCCACCAGCCCGCTACGACTGCTCCTCGTGCTGGACGACGCCCTGGACGCCGACCAGATACGGCCTCTGCTGCCCGCCGGTGCGGGAAGCAGAGTGCTGGTGGCCGGCCGCCGACGGCTGGCCGAACTGGACGCCGACCGACGGGTCACCCTGGAGCCCCTGGAGAGCGGGGACGCGGTGTCCCTGCTCACGCACATCATCGGAGCGGAACGCGCGAGCAGGGAGCCGGAGGCCACGCAGCAGCTGGTCGGGCTGTGCGACGGGCTGCCGCTGGCCCTGCGCATCGCCGGGTCACGGCTGCAGAACCGCCGCACCTGGACGGTGGAGCACCTGGTGGGCCGCATGGCAGGCGACGAGCAGCGGCGGCTCGGGGAACTGAGCGTCGGGGACCGCAGCGTGGAGGCGACCTTCCAGGTGTCGTACGACCAACTCGCACCCGAGCAGCAGCGCGGATACCGCGCCCTGGGCCTGGCGCCGACGGTCGAGTTCGACGTACTGACGCCTGCGACGATGCTCGGCCGGCCGTCGTACGACACCGAGCGGGTCCTGGAGCATCTGGTCGACGCCAGTCTCCTGCAGGAGCCGCGTCCCGGCCGCTACCGCCTGCACGACTTGGTACGGGTGCATGCGCGGCGCCTCGCGGAAGCCGCGCCCGGCGAAGCCGCCGCCGCACGCACGGCCGCGCTCCGCCTCTGCCTGGACGCGGCCCGGATCGCCAGCGACTGGGGGCCGGGCGGTTTCCCCACGGGACCTCAACCCGCCGGAGCACCCTTCACGACCTGGCAGGAGGCGGAGGCGTGGCTGGACGCGGCCGCCGGAGAGCTCACGGACGTCGTGGGGTACGCGGTGGCCCACGGCGAAGCCGACTACGCCTGCTGGATCGCCGAGGCGCTGGTCGACTACTTCGTACGGCAGGGCCGCTACCACGAGTCGCAGACCGCCCTCGAAATCGCCTACGCGCAGGTGGACGGGGCCACCGACCAGCGGATGGCCGGCGCACTGCTGAACTGCCTGGGCTACACCGCCGTATACCAACGCCGGTACAAGCAGGCGCGGACCTACTTCACCGAGGCACTGGAGCTCAGCCGACGCCGCCCCGAACCCTGGGAGGAGGCCCGGACTCTGGTCGGGCTGGGGGCTCTCGACCTGAGCGTGGGCGAAGGCGACCGGGCCATCACACAGCTCACCCCGGGGTTGGACCTGGCCAAGCGACAGCGCAGCGACTGGGTCGCCTCGATGGGGCTCGTCGTCCTCGGCCTCTCCCACTACTTCGAGAGGCGCAACGAGGCGGCGCTGGCCTGCTTCGCCGACGCCCACACCCACGCCGGCACGGACGGCCGACCGCGCATGCTCGGACGAGCTCTGAGCTGCGCCGCCGACGTCCACCTCCGCCTGGGCAACTACGGTGAGGCCAGGAGGCTGTACCGCGAGGCGATCCACCTGGTCGAGCAGGTCGGCGACCCGTTCCTCTACGCCCGCAGCCTGACCGGGCTGGGCACGGCGGAGCAGGGCGAGGGAAACCTCGGCGCGGCCATCGCCCTGCATCACCAGGCCCTCCGCCAGCACCGGTTGCTGTCCCCGCTCACCGAACCCAGCTACGACTGGCTGGAGATGGACATCCGATCCCGCCTGGGCCGCGCCTACCTGGCGACGGGTCGCGTCGGTGAGGCGCGGGGGCAGTTCCAGGCCGTGCTCGACGTGCGGGACCGCGCAGCCCGGTAGCAGCGGTGGCGGCAGCAGCACGCTTGTTCATGTTCATGAATAAGGATCAAGTACACGTCCATTGACGCGTTCACGGCGACCGCTTTAACGTCTCGGGAAAGCGCTTTCTCCCGTGCTTTGTCGGCGCCCGGATCCAGTATCCGGTCGTCCAGCTCACTCACGCCCGTTTCACGTTCATGAACCTGATGGCACCCGCTGACCAACCAGGAGACAACGATGCAACGAAGAGCCGCCCTCATGTGCGTCAGCCTGCTGACCGGCCCGCTCGTCGCGCTCTCCGGCACCATGGCGCAGGCCGCGACCACCCGGTACGAGGCCGAGAGCTCACCGTCCGTCTGCACCGGCACCATCGACTCCGACTGGGCCGGTTACTCGGGCAGCGGGTTCTGCAACGGCACCAACGCGGTCGGCGCCCACGCACAGTTCACCGTGAACGCGCCTGCCGCGGGCACCGCGACGCTGAGGGTCCGCTTCGCCAACGGAACCACCACCGCGCGCCCGGCCGGCCTGGTCGTCAACGGGTCCACGGTGCAGACGCCGTCGTTCGAAGGCACGGGCGCCTGGTCGACCTGGGTCACCCAGACCCTGACCGTGTCGCTGAACGCGGGCAGCAACACCGTACGGCTCAACCCGACCACCGCCGCCGGTCTGCCGAACATCGACCACCTCGAGGTCGAGACGGGCGGCGACACCACCCCGCCACCGGCCGCCGACGCGCTGTACGTGGCGCCGAACGGCACCGACAGCGCGGCCGGAACCCAGACGGCCCCCACCACGCTCACCTCGGCGATCAGCCGCATCACCCCCGGCGGCACGATCTACCTGCGCGGCGGGACGTACCACCACGCACAGACGATCACCATCCCGGCCGGCAACAACGGCACCTCCAGTGCCCGTACGAAGCTGTCCGCCTACCCCGGTGAGACCCCGGTCCTGAACTTCTCCGCCCAGAGCGAGTCCTCGTCCAACCGCGGGCTCGCCGTGAACGGGTCGTACTGGCATGTCTCCGGCATCGTCGTCGAGCGGGCCGGCGACAACGGGATCTTCGTCGGCGGCAGCAACAACGTCTTCGAGCGCACGGTGACCCGTTTCAACCGTGACACAGGCCTGCAGCTCTCGCGGATGGCCTCCACCACCCCGCGCGAGCAGTGGCCGTCCGACAACCTCATCCTGAGCGCCGAGTCGCACGACAACGCCGACTCCGACGGCGAGGACGCCGACGGCTTCGCCACCAAGCTCACCTCCGGCCCCGGGAACGTCTTCCGCCACGCCGTCGCCCACCACAACATCGACGACGGCTGGGACCTCTACACCTACGCCGACGAGGGCCCCATCGGCGCGGTGACCATCGAGGACTCCCTCGCCTACGAGAACGGCACCCTCAGCGACGGCTCCCAGGCCGGGAACGGCGACCGCAACGGCTACAAGCTCGGCGGCGAGGACGTCCCGGTCAACCATGTCGTCCGGCGCAGCATCGCCTACGACAACGGCAAGCACGGGTTCACCTACAACAGGAACCCCGGCACGATGACGGTCTCGGACAACGTCAGCATCGACAACACCGAGCGCAACTTCTCCTTCGACGCGGGCACTTCGGTGTTCCGCAGCAACACCTCGTGCCGCAGCGGCAGTGGGACGAACGACCGGATCGTCGGCGACGCCGACAGCTCGAACCAGTTCTGGTCCGGCTCGAACGGCTCCCGGTGCTCCTCGTACGCCGGTGCCCTGCGCTGGTCCTACGCGGCGGACGGGCGCCTGGTCGTGACGTTCGGCGGGAATCAGGTGACGCCGTAACTTCACCGGAACCCCCCTCGCGACCCGGCCGGCACCCCGAGGTGCCGGCCGGGTCAGTGGTTCGCGTCGGCGAGGATCCCGCCGTCCGTGCCTCGTGGCGCCGTCCCGCTTCACGCCTCCACGGCTGCCGGCCTCGCCCCGGCCCTCCGCCAGCCCCAGGCCAGGCAACCCGTCACCGCGAGCGACGCGGCCGCCATCACCGTCATTCCCGTTGCCGGGGAGGTCAGTTGGGCCACCGTGCCCGCGAGGGCCGCGGCCACGCCCTGCATGGTGAGCATCCCGGCGGAGCGCAACCCGAGGGCGTGGCCCGCCATGGCGTCGGGGGTGAGGGACATCAGGCGCTCCTGCTGGACCAGGCTCGCGGCGAACCCGACGTTGGAGAGGCACACGGCCAAGGCGGCGAGGACCACCCCTGGCCGCAACACGAAGAGCAGATACGGCGTCGCCAGCAGCAGGAGCAGCGGGGTGGCCAGCCGGGGGCGCAGGGCGGGCGGTACGAAACGGCCGATGATCACGTCGCCGACGAACATGCCCAGCGCCCCGCACGCGAACAGCGCCCCGGCGGCGTGGGGGGCGTAGGAGACGTAGAGGGAATCGCAGCCGACGACCAGGCCGTTGGGGATCCACAGGCCCAGGTAGGTGAGGCGGCGCCGGCGCGAGGACCACAGGAGGGCGTTCGTGCGCCAGGTCGCCGCGACCGAGGGGCGGCCCGAGGAGCGTGGCGGGCGGGCGGTCAGGCCCAGGCGGTAGCCCAGGGCCGACATCAGGTACAGCGCCGCCGCGAGGAGCAGACAGGTGCGCGGGGACAGGAGCGCCAGGAGCGCGCCGCCCGTCGCGAAACCGATGACCTGCATCAGCCCGGAGGCCATGTTGAACACCGAACGCCCCAGCACGAAACCGTCCTTGGGGAGGATCTCGTTCAGCAGCCCCCCGGTCACTCCCCCGCCCAGCGACGCGATCAGGCCCTGCACGAGGACGACGCCGAAGACCGCCCAGATCGGCAGTCCGGGCAGTGCCAGCACCGCCGTGAGGGCCGCGAAGGCGAGACCCATCCCGGCCAGCGTCGACCGCGGGCGCAGCCGGTCGGCGCCCGAGAGCAGGAAGGTCGCACCCAGCACCTGCGCCAGCTGCGGCCCGAACATGCTCATCGCCGACAGCAGCGGCGAGTCGGTGGCCCGGTAGACCAGTGTGGCGAGCGACAGACCGCCGATCGTCAGGGCCGCGTTGTAGGCGGCGTAGGAGAGGAAGAAGGGGGTGAACTCCGGGGTGCGGAAGAGATCGCGGTAGCTGCGCATGCACGGGAGTCTCGGAACAGCCGGGAGGCGGTCGTTATTGTTTCGCTCGTCGGCGAAACCTACGGGGGTGGTCATGGGCTGGTGGCAGCTGAACGCCGACACCCTCGCCCGCAGCCGGTTCGCGTTGTCCCCGTTCGCCGAGACCTTCGCGAGCCTGAAGCTGCTGCACGCCGGCACCGGCGCCCATCCCGGCGAGGAGGCCTGGCTGCGCGCCCACCTGCCCGGCTACCGTGCGCTCCTCGCGGCCGACCCGGTGACCGCGCAGCTCGTCCGCGCCGGGCTCGGCAAGTCCTGGATCGCCGACTTCCTCGCACCCCTCCCGTGCGACGGGGAGCCCCTCGAAGAGACGCTGGCCCAGGTGCGTGCGACCGACCCCGCCGAGGCCCGCGCCAACCTCCGCGTCTCCCTCCCCGGCCCCCTCCCTGCCGCCCTGGAACGGGATGACCTGCCGGACCGGGCGGCCGCGCTCCTGGAGTACGTCTGGACTCAGACCGTACGGCCGCACTGGGACCGTCGGCGGCGCATCCTGGAGGCGGACGTGGTCGCCCGGACCTCGCAGGTGAGCCGGGGCGGTTGGGCGGCCGTACTGGACTCCCTGAAGCCGGGGCAGACGCGCTGGCTCGGCGACAACCGGCTCCAGGTGAACGTGCACGAGTACCCGCCCCGCGATATTTCCGGCGCCGAACTCGTCCTCGTGCCGGTCACACCAGGGCACGGCTGGGTGTACTGGGAGATACCGAAGCGGTACGCCATCGTCTACGGCTGCACGGGCGCCCTCGCCGACCCCGGCGCCCGGCTCGTGCCCGCGAGCCTCGGCGCGCTGCTCGGCACCGCGCGGGCCGGGGTGCTCGTCCTCCTCGACTCACCCATGAGTACGAGCCAGTTGGTCGCCGTGACCGGACAGGGGCTCGGCTCGGTGGGCGGCATCTGCGGGTGCTGCTGGACGCGGGGCTGGTGGAGCGGCGGCGGGCGGGGCGGTCGGTGCTGTACTCGCGGACGGCGGCCGGGGAGGTTCTGGTCAAGGCCCAGCAGGGTGCCGGCACCGACCGGAGTTAGCATCCGCTGCATGACTACTGACACCACCGGCAACTCCGTACTCGACGTCGACATCGATGCGCTCCAGGGCGGTGCGGCGGACCTCGGCCAGTACAAGGGCCGGGCCGTCCTCGTCGTGAACGTGGCCTCCAAGTGCGGGCTGACCCCGCAGTACGCGGGCCTGGAGCGGCTGCACGAGCGGTACGCCGCACAGGGCTTCACCGTGCTCGGCGTGCCCTGCAACCAGTTCATGGGGCAGGAACCCGGGTCCTCCGAGGAGATCGCCGAGTTCTGCTCGGCGACGTACGGCGTGACCTTCCCGATGACCGAGAAGGTCGAGGTCAACGGGGACGGACGGCATCCGCTGTACGACCGCCTGGTCGGCTTCGCCGACGCCGAGGGACACAGCGGCGACATCCGCTGGAACTTCGAGAAGTTCCTGATCGGCCGGGACGGCACGGTCGTCGCCCGCTTCTCGCCGCAGACCGAGCCGGAGGCGGCGGAGGTGGTGGCCGCCGTGGAGTCGGCGATCAAGTAACTCCGCAGGAGGTACGGCGGTTGCCAGGGCGCTCCCGGCAACCGCCGCCGCATGTCAGTCGCGCGCCTCGGCCAGCAGCTTCTGGATCCGGCTCACGCCCTCGACGAGGTCCTCGTCACCGAGGGCGTACGACAGCCGCAGGTAGCCCGGCGTACCGAAGGCCTCGCCCGGTACGACCGCCACCTCGGCCTCCTCCAGGATGAGTTCGGCCAGCTCGACCGAGCTCTGCGGCCGCTTGCCGCGGATCTCCCTGCCGAGCACGCCCTTGACCGACGGGTACGCGTAGAAGGCGCCCTCGGGCATCGGGCAGATGACGCCGTCGATCTCGTTGAGCATCGGGACGATCAGGTTGCGGCGGCGGTCGAAGGCCTCACGCATCAGGGCCACGGCGGAGAGGTCGCCGGAGACGGCGGTGACCGCGGCGGCCTGGGCGACGTTGTTGACGTTCGAGGTGGCGTGCGACTGGTGGTTCGTCGCGGCCTTCACCACGTCCTCGGGGGCGATGATCCAGCCGACCCGCCAGCCCGTCATGGCGTAGGTCTTGGCGAGGCCGTTGACGACGATGCACTTGTCGCGTAGCTCGGGGACGAGGACCGGAAGCGACGTGAACTGGGCGTCGGCGTACACCAGATGCTCGTAGATCTCGTCGGTCAGCACCCACAGTCCGTGCTCGACGGCCCAGCGGCCGATCGCCTCGACCTCGGCCGTGCTGTAGACCGCGCCGGTCGGGTTGGACGGGGAGACGAAGAGGAGGGCCTTGGTCTTCTCCGTGCGGGCCGCCTCCAGCTGCTCGACGGTGACCTTGTAGCCGGCCGTCTCGTCGGCGACGACGTCGACGGGGACGCCGCCGGCGAGGCGGACCGACTCCGGGTACGTCGTCCAGTACGGGGCCGGGACGACGACCTCGTCGCCCGGGTCGAGGATCGCGGCGAAGGCGTTGTAGATGGCCTGCTTGCCGCCGTTGGTGACCAGGATCTGGGACGGGGCGACCTCGTAGCCGGAGTCGCGGAGCGTCTTGGCGGCGATGGCCTTGCGCAGCGCGGGCAGTCCGGCCGAAGGCGTGTAGCGGTGGTTGGCCGTGTCGCGGCAGGCGGCCACGGCGGCCTCGACGATGTAGTCCGGGGTGGGGAAGTCGGGCTCGCCGGCGCCGAAGACGATGACGGGACGCCCGGCGGCCCTGAGGGCCTTGGCCTTGGCGTCCACGGCGAGGGTCACGGACTCGGAGATGGCGGCGACGCGGGCCGAGATGCGGCCCTGGGGCTCGGGGGTTGCAGCGGTCATGGGCGGCAGCATCGCACCGGCCCGAGACGGGCGGCAATGCACGGCCACCCCCGTTGATCCGCATCCATACCTTTTGCCGGTAACGCCCCTGTGTCGCGTTACGACAGACGCAATCAGGACGGTCGGCGGGCATTGATCTCGGTGCTCCCCGGACCGGACCATGAGTGACGTCCGAGCCGCTCGCACATTCCCGCCCGGGCGCTTCCACCCAGCCCTCCCGGGATTTCTCCATCCCGGTGTCCATCGTGCCAGAAAGCGAAACAACGCCATGCCGAGCCGTGCCCGTATCACCGCTTTCCTCTCGCTCGCCCTGTCCGCCGTCACGCTTTCCGCCGGGCTGTACGTCGCCTCAGCGGAGACGCAGAGCCAGACGTCGTCGCAGGTCAACGTAGCGGCATCGGTATCCACCAACGACACCGGCTGGGGCTGAGCCGCACCCCGGAATCCCTCAATCCATTTCTTCTGGAATTCTCCAGGAATTATCCAGGAAAGCGAATCGATGCAGAGCGACGAGACCGGAAAAGACGCGCCGCCGCCCGCCACGACTTTCGCGCAGCGCCTCAAGGAACACCGCCGCAATGACGAGTGGAAAAAGGCGCCGCGCCGTATCGAGCAGGCCGAGTGCATCGGCTGCGACTCGTGCATGCGGGCCTGCCCGCCGCAGTTCAGCGCGATCTACAACCACGGCCTCGACGTCGTGATCATCCCCGAGCTGTGCAACGGCTGCGCCAAGTGCGTCCAGGCCTGCCCCGTCGACTGCATCTACCCGGACGACGACTGGCAGCCCACCAGCCAGGCCATGTGGACCTACGTCGAGGGACAGGAGGAGTTCCGTGCAGTCGGCAACTGAGACCCGGCCCAAGGCGGACGCCCACACCAAGCAGTCCGCGCCGGAGAAGAGCCCCAGGCACACGGGGACGACCGTGACCGGCGCCTCCCCCGAGGCCCGCCCCAAGAGCGCCCGGCGCCTCGCCATGGAGGAGGCCCGGCGCAGCAAGCGGCCCAGCCGGGCGGACCGGCAGGCCGGGACCACCCCGTACCCCGACCGCACCCTCGACGACGCCGGGTTCCCGCGGCTGCTCCAGGAGACGCTGACCGCCGCCCGCACCGCGGCGAGCACCCGCGAGATGGTCGACACCCTGGTCACCCTCGGCGGCCGGCTCGACGCCGACACCGCCTGGCGGTCGCTCACCCGCGCGGAGACGGCGGCCGTACGGCTGCTGACCGCGCCCGGCCGCGCTCCCGGCGCCGGTGAGCCGGGCGGGCCCGGAAAGCCGCCGGTGGATTCCGCGTTCACCAGCACCCTCGCCCTGTCGCCCCAGGGTCGGCTCGTCGTCACCGTGCCGCAGCGCCGGTCGCTGCCCGCCGAGGCCGCCGCGACCGGGGTCGCCGCCCGGATCTCCTGGAGCCGGGAGGATCTCGCCGAGTACGTACGGCTGTTCGCGGACGTACGCAGGCGCACCGAGCACGAGGTCGCCGAGTGCCGGGCACTGCTGTCGGAGCTCGGGCCGGAGGGCCGTACGACCGCCGTCGACGCGATCCGCGGCGCCGTCTTCCTCGTGCCGCCGGTCATGCTCTACAAGGACGACTCGGTCTTCTCCAACCTGAAGGACGAGAAGAACCTCACCGGCAAGAGCCTGCTGCCCACGCACCCCGACTGCTTCTTCCACCATCTCGACCGACTGCCGCTGGAGTTGTGGACGGACGAGGAGGCCGTGGTCGTCGCGTGCCTGTGGCTGGCGTACTCCTCGGGCGGCCCCAACCGCGTCGAGAGCTTCAACGGTGTGCAGCTCACGCTGGAGAACGTCACCGACAACTTCCGTACCACCAGGGCCGTTTACCTGGAGGCGGCTCCGGAGCTGGAGATCGAGGAGATCCCGGCCGAGGAACTCCCGTCCGCGCAAGCCCTGTTGACCGCGGCCGCGCAGATCGCCGCCGCCCGGGCCCGGCTGGTGGCCGAACGGCGGATCCACTACGACATCAACGCCACCATCCGCCGCAAGTCGGAGCGGGCGCTGCCGCGCGCCGAGCGTCCCGGGCCACACGAGCTCGGCGTCTGCGAGCGGCTGGCGGACCTGCTGCCCGGCACGGGACGGGACTTCGCCTCCGTACTGGACGTACTGGACGACGCCTGGCTCGAGGCGCCGCGGGGCGGCTTCGCGACCGGGTTCGAGGCGCTGGTGCACACGACCGTGGACGCCTCCGTCGACCTGTTCGGCGCCGACTTCGCGATGAGCCGCGGTATCCGTTCGCTGCCGAAGCTGATCGACGCGCTCGGCCGGCGGGACTGGGCGGAGATCGTCTCCTGGGAGCTGCCCGACTTCTACTGCTGTGTCGTCCCCTCGGCCCGTGCCTTCGAGCTGCACGGCGGCGACAAGGTGAAGGTCGCGGACTCGGCGTGGGCCATGTCGGCGCGCATGCAGTACAACACCTGGCACGTCATGCCGGGCAACTTGCCCAAGGACCCGGCCGTGCAGGCCCGCGACTTCCTCGCCCCGCACGTCCTGCCGGACCTCGCCGTCCACTCCGACCTGCACCACCGCGGCCATGTCGCCAACCTGATCCGCTTCTCGGCGCGCAGCCCCGAGCCGGTGCGCATCACCGACGAGATCACCTTCAAGAGCCTCACCGACCTGCGCGTGCTGCGCTGCACCGGAGAGCCCTTCGACCAGGCCGACCTCATCGGGGTCACCCATGTCGCCCGGTTCCTGGCCCAGTTGTCCGAGCGGGTCGCCGGGGCCGCCGTCGCCGGGCGCCCGATCGAGGTCACCTCCTTCGACCACCGCTGGCACCGCACTTCCATCGCCGGTCCCGTTCCTTCCCCGGAGAGTCATGTCTGAGCCGCAGCAGGTCATCATCTACGTCAATCTGCGCCGCACCCCGCTGGAGCAGCGTTCCGCCCTGTACGCCGCCCACCGCCTCGGCTACGGCGTCGCGCTGATCGCCGACGCGCCGCCGACGGGGCTGCCCACGGAGATCGTCCGTACGGTCCACCAGGTCGACACCTACGACGACGCCGCGGTGGACGCCGCGGTCGCGGCCATCGCGGCCGAGTTCGCCGTCGCGGCCGTCGTCACCTGGTCCGACCCGGCCGTGGAGACCGTCAGCCGCATCGCCCGGAACCTCGGCCTTCCGGCCGCCTCGGAGGAGACCGCGCGCATCGCCCGCGACAAGTTCCTGATGCGGCAGGCGCTGTCCGCCGTACGCCCCGACCTGTCCCCGCGCTTCGCCCGCGTCACCACCTGGGAGGAGACCGCCAAGGCGGCCGCCGACCTCGGCTATCCGCTGGTGCTGAAGCCGGCCACGGGCAACGGCAGCAAGGGCATCCACCAGGTCCACGGGGAAGACGAACTCCGCCCGGCCTTCGAACAGTTGACGGCGTACGTCCGCCCGGACGTGGACCGTGTCTTCACCGGGCACACGGGCGAGATCGTCATCGAGCAGTTCCTGGCCGGCACCGAGCACAGCATCGAGGGCTGGGTGCAGGGCGGGCAGGTCCACATCGCGGGCATCACCGACAAGACCACGACCGAGCCGTACCGCCTCGAAGTGGGCCATGCCTTCCCGACCTCGCTGCCCGCGGCCTCCGTGGCCGCGGTGCACGAGCTGACGCACGCGGTCGCCGAGGGCTTCGGCATGGACGACTGCACGTTCCATCTGGAGGCCATGGTCGGGCCCGACGGCAAGGCGCGGATGGTGGAGTGCGCGGCGCGGGTGGGCGGCGACTTCATCACCTCGCACCTGGTGGGTCTGGCCACGGGCGTCTCCTTCTGTGAGAACACCGTGCGCGTCGCGACCGGGCAGCCCCCGCGGGCGGCGGAGGGCGCCCCCCTCCACTCTGGCCTGCGCAAGCTGCTCGCCCCTGCCGACGGTGTCCTGGCGGGCATCGACGGCGTCGAGGACGCGCTACGGGTGCCGGGCGTCGAGCACATCGCCGTCGAGCGGACGGTGGGCGCGAAGGTCCAGCTCCCGCCCGCCGACTACATGTCCGGCACCATCGGCGTCATCATCGCCACCGGCGACAGCGCCGCAGCCGTCCAGGCCGCCCTGGACGCGGCCGAGGCCGCGATCACGATCAGGATCTCGGATGCCGACGCCGGCTGAACGCGACACCGTCCTCGTCGTCGGCTCCACCACCCCCTCCCCCCACGGCCAGGACCAGCTGACCCGGCTGGCGGCCCAGGCTCGCGCCCGTGGGCTCCGGCTGGTCGGGGCGGACACGGCCCGGGCACTGGAGGCCGGGGTGTGGCGGATGCCCGCCGACGTGACGCTGCCGCTGGAGTACGCCGATCCGGACGCCTGCCGGAAGTTCGCCGCCGCGCATCCCGGCGTGGCCGCCGTGGTCACCGTCAAGGAGGGCTGTGTGCTCGCCGTGGCTCATCTCGCGCGGGCGTTCGAGGTGGCGGGCAACGATCCGGAGGCGGTGCGCACGGTCCGTACGAAGGACCTGTGCCGGGCGGTACTGGCGGAGGCGGGTTTCCCGCAGCCCGGGTTCGCCGTCGCGGCCGGCCGGGAGGAGGCCGCGCGTTTCCTGGCCGCCACCGAGGGGCCCTGGATCGTCAAGCCCCGGGACGGCATGGGCAGCGCGGGCGTCTCGCTCGTACGAGCCCGCTCGGAGCTGGAAGCGGTGGTCGCCCAGCTCGAACGCCCCTTTCTGGTCGAGGAGTTCGTCGAGGGCGCCGAGTACTCCGCCGAGGGCGTCATGGTCGGCGGCAAGCCGCGGATCCTGGCCCTGACCGCCAAGCGCACCGGCGCCGGTTTCGTGGAGACCGGGCACCGCACCCCCGCCCCGCTGGACGCGGTCACGGCCGCCGCCGCGCGGGACGCGGTGGCCGGTGCGGTGACGGCGACCGGGCTCACCCACGGGGTGCTGCACGCCGAGTTCTGGGTCACGCCGGCCGGTGCGATCGTGCTGGGCGAGATCCACGCCCGCCCGGGCGGCGACTTCATCCACGCCCTCGTGGAGGAGACCCACCCCGGCTTCGAGCTCTACGGCACCCTCCTGGACGACCTGCTGGGCCGCCCAGTCCCCGAACCGCCCGTCTCCCGCGGTGCCGCCGGCGCCGACTTCCTGGTCCTGGGCCCCGGCCGGGTCGCGTCGGTGACCGGCTGGGAGGCCCTCACCACGGACCCGGCCCTGGTCGCCGCTTACCTCTCGGTCCGCGAGGGCGACGTCCTGACGGAGGTCGCCAGCTCCGCCGATCGGCACGGGGTGCTCGTCGCCACGGGGCCGGACCTCGCAGCGGTCGACGCGACGCTGAGCGCGGCGAAGGCCCGGCTGGACGTGCGGCTGACCGACGTAGGAGAAGCCCCGTGACCACGACCGCCGTGAAGCCGTCCGCCGTACCGGGTCCCGTCCGCCGTGTCCTCACCACCATCACCCTCGACTACCTCCTCTCCCACCTCGGCTACTTCACCCTCCTCCCGGTCCTCCCCCTCCTCGTCCCGAGGCTGGATGCCGCCGCCGGGGCCTGGTGGGTCGGTACCGCGCTGCTGTCGCTGACCGTCGCCGTCCGGGCCGGTTCGCTGACCTGCGGTGGGCTGTTGCAGCGGACATCGGTGCGGGCGGCCATGGTCGGCGGGCTGCTGCTCGCGGGCGCCTCCTTCGCCACGCTGCCGCTGGTGCCGGAGATGTGGGCGGTGGTGCTGTGTCTGGTGGTCGCCGGGTTCGGAATCAGCGTCAACGCGCTCACCGCAAGGGCCTACGTGGCCGTGACACTGGACGCCGACGCCGATCGCTCCACCGTCTTCTCGGCGATCCAGGTCGCCGTGAACATCTCCGCCGCGCTCGGCCCGGTCGTCGCCAACCTGCTCTTCGACGGCGCCCGTTACGGCCTGCTGCTCGGCCTGGTCGGCGCCCTGTACGCAGCCGCGGCGGTCGCCGTGACGCTCACCGTGCCGCGCGGTCTCAGGCTGTCGGACGGTGACACGCGGCCTCCGCTGAAGCTGGGCCTGCTGAAGGTCGTCGTCACCGATCCCGCCGTGCGCCGGGTGTCCCTGCTGGCGGCCGCCGGAAGCCTGCTGTACGCGCAGTTCTTCTCGGCGCTGGCCCTGCGGATCGCGGAGCTCAGCGACAGCGCCGCCGTACGCGCCGGATACTTCACGCTCAACGCCGTCCTCGTCGTCGTCCTGCAGATCCCGGTCACCGTGTGGATGAACCGCGACCTGGCGCGCGGAGTGTCGCCGATGCGCCATCTCCGGCTCGGCACCGCGGTGTTCGCCCTCTCCTTCGTGCTGCTCGGCGCGGACGGCGACGGCCTGGCCACCGCGTTCGTGGCGCTCGTCGTCTTCACACTCGCCGAGACCGTGTTCACCCCGACCGTCTCCACCACCTTCGCCGGGCTCGGAGGCGACCGGCCGGTCGTCGAGGTGTTCAACCTGCGCCAGGTCGCCACCGCCACCGGCGAGTCGGCCGGTTCCTTCGCGGGCGGCTCGCTCTTCCTGCTCGCGACCGCGCACGGCCTCGCCGCCGGCTACTGGTTCACGCTCGCCGCCCTGGGCCTGCTGGCCGCCGCCCTTGTCCGTACGGCCCCGAAGGGAGTCCACTGACATGCGTCTGATGCTCATCGGCTACAACGACGGCGTCCTCGCCGCACTCGACGGCAGCCGTCCCGCCGGCAGTGTCGTCCTCGTCGAGGAGGCCGACCTGTGGGGGGCGAAGGGCCTCGCCGCCCGCGCCGCCGCCCACCCCTGCCTCGGCGAGGTCCGCTTCGGCCGCTACCAGCAGGACGAGCAGTTCCTGGACGTCGTACGGGACTTCGGCCCCGTCGACGCGGTGGTGGCCGGCCTCGAGTACGCCGTCGTGGCCGCCGCCCGCGCCGCCGAGGAGCTCGGACTGCCCGGACCGGGCACCAAGGCCGCCGCCGTCCTGCGCGACAAGCTGCTGCTGCGCGAGACCATGAGCGCGGCCGGACTGCCCACCCCGGCGTTCCGCGAGGTCGACTCCCCCGCCGACATCGCCGCGTTCGCGTCCGGTGGCCCCTGTGTCGTCAAGCCCGCCGGCCGGCAGGCCAGCCTCGGTGTGCTACTGCTCGACGCCGGCGCCGACCCCGAGGCGGCCTGGCGGCACTGCACCGGCGCCGACGAGGGACGCCAGCTCGCCAACCGGCCCATGGCCTGGCGCTACCTCGTTGAGGAGCGGCTGTACGGGCCGGAGTTCTCCACCGAGGGGCTGGTCGACGGCGGCCGGGTCGTCTTCTGCAACGTCACCCGCAAGTACACCCTCGACGGACCGAGCCCGGTCGAGACCGGCCACACCGTCCACGCCCAGGAACCCTTCTGGGCAAGGGAGTTGCAGACCCTCGTCGACGCCGTCGGCTACGGCAGCGGCATCCTGCACGCCGAGTGGGTGCGCACCGCCGACGGGCCCCGGCTGATCGAGTGCGCCGGGCGTCCGCCGGGCGACCGGATCATGGACCTGATCGACCTCGCGTACGACGTCAACCTCCACGACCGCTGGATCGCCACCCTCCTCGGCGAAGATACCGGCGAGGCGCCGGCTCCCGTACGGGCAGCGGCGATCCGCTTCCTGGCCGCGCCCCGCCCCGGCACGATCGCCGCCCTCGACGGCGCCGACGCCGTGCGCGCCCGGCCCGGCGTGGTCCGCGTCGACCTCACGCGCGGGCCCGGCGACACCGTCACCGACGTGCGCTCCTCCTGGGACCGGCTCGGCTCCGTGATCACCACGGGGGCCGACGCCGAGGACGCCGAGCGCGCCGCACAGGAGGCGGCGGACCTGATCACCGTAACCGTGCACGAAGCCCTGGAGCCCGACGCCCATGACCGGTAAACGACTCGAGATCTGCATCGTCGGCGCCGGGCCGCGCGGACTGTCCGTGCTGGAGCGGCTGTGCGCCAACGCGCGCGGCCGCAGGCCGGCCGGACCGGTCGTGGTGCACGTCGTCGATCCGGACCGGCCCGGCGCCGGGCGGGTGTGGCGCACGGACCAGTCGCGGCATCTGCTGATGAACACCGTGGCCTCGCAGATCACCCTGTTCACCGATGCCAGCGTGCGGATCGACGGCCCCGACGAGCCCGGCCCGAGCCTGTACGAGTGGGCCCGCTTCCGCACCCTCATGGGCCCCTTCAAGGGCACCGAGGATCTGGACGACGCCGCCGTCGCCGAGGCCCGCGACCTCGGCCCCGACACCTACCCCTCGCGCGCGCTGTACGGCCACTACCTGGAGTGGGCCTTCGGGCGCGTGGTGCGCAGGGCCCCGGACCGGGTGACCGTGCGCGTGCACCGCTCGCGGGCCGTCGCCGTCGATGACGCGGACGAACCGCCGTACCAGGAAGTCCTGTTGGACGACGGAACGCTGCTGACCCGGCTGGACGCGGTGGTCCTGTCCCAGGGCCATGTGCCCGCCCGTATGTCCCGCGCCGAGGAGGAGCTGGCCCTCTTCGCGATCGACCGCGACCTGACCTACGTGCCGCCGGCCAACCCGGCCGACCTCGACCTGGACCGGCTCGTCGCGCCCGGCGAGACCGTGCTGCTGCGCGGGCTCGGACTCAACTTCTTCGATCACATGGCCCTGTTCACGGAAGGGCGCGGCGGCACGTACGAGCGCACCGCCGACGGTCTGGTCTACCGGCCCTCCGGGCGGGAACCGCTGATCTGCGCGGGCTCGCGGCGCGGGGTGCCGTACCAGGCGCGCGGCGAGAACGAGAAGGGTCCGCACGGCCGCCATCTGCCCCGGCTGCTGACGTCGGAGCGCATCGACCGGCTGCGCGCCGACGACCGGCTGGACTTCCGCACCGACCTGTGGCCGCTGATCGCCAAGGAGGTCGAGACCGTCTACTACGAGACGCTGCTGGCCGGCCGCATGCACCGCAGCAAGGCCGAGGCCTTCGCGGCCCGTTTCGTCACGGCACCGCGCGGCGCCGAGGAGCGGCTGCTGACGGAGGCGGGCGTCCCGGACGCCGAGCGCTGGAACTGGGACCTGATCCACCACCCGTACGGCAAGCGGGAGTTCACCTCCCACGACGACTTCACCCACTGGCTGCTGGACCATCTGCGGGCCGACGTGCGCGCCGCGCGGCTCGGCAACGTCAGCGGTCCGCTGAAGGCCGCCCTCGACGTCCTGCGCGACCTGCGCAACGAGATCCGCCTCGCGGTGGACCACGGCGGCCTCGACGGCCGCTCCCACCGCGACGACCTCGACCGCTGGTACACGCCGCTCAACGCGTTCCTGTCCATCGGCCCGCCCACGCACCGGATCGAGCAGATGACGGCACTGATCGAGGGGGGCGTGCTGCGCATCGCGGGCCCCGGTACGCGGGTGACGACGACCCCGGAAGGCTTCGCCCTGGAGTCCGACGTGCCGGGCGTCCGCATCCCGGCCCGCGTCCTGATCGAGGCCCGGCTGCCCGAGCCCGACCTGCGCCGCACCGCCGACCCGCTGCTGCGGCACCTGCTGGCGGCCGGCCACTGCCGCCCGTTCCGGGTGCGTTCCGCCGACGGCACCTCGTACGAGACCGGCGGCCTGGAGGTCACCGACCGCCCCTATCACGTCGTCGACGCCACCGGCCGCCCCACCCCCGCCGCTTCGCTCACGGCGTCCCCACCGAGTCCGTCCACTGGGTCACGGCGGCGGGCATTCCGGCCGGGCGTGGACTCGGTGACGCTGGGGGACAGCGACGCGGTGGCCAGGGCAGTGCTGGAACTCGGCGCGTGCGAAGCACCGGCGGCCGATCTCGCGGGAGCGCTCGCATGACCTCCACCACCGAACACCCCACCCTGACCTCACCCGCCCCCGAAGCCGACCTCGGTCTCCTCTCCCCCGTCCGCGCCGGCACGCCTGTCGCCGCCGCTGTCGGGGACACCGCCTGGCTGCAGGCCATGCTGGACGCCGAGGCCGGGCTCGCGAGGGCGCAGGCCCGGCTCGGGACCGTCCCGGCGGGCGCCGCCCGGGTCATCACCGAGGCCGCCCATGCCGAGCTGCTCGACACCGTGGCCGTCGCGAGGGCGGCACGCGAGACCGCGAACCCCGTCGTCGGGCTGGTCGCGGCGTTCACCGCGGTCGTCGCCCGGCGCGATCCGGCCGCCGCCGAGTACGTGCACCGGGGTTCGACCAGCCAGGACGTCCTGGACACCGGCACCATGCTGGTGTGCCGGGAGGCTCTCGGCCTGATCCGTGCCGACCTCGGCCGTACGGCCCGTGCGCTGGCCCGGCTCGCCGCCGGCCACCGGGACACCCCGATGACCGGCCGCACCCTCGCCCTGCACGCCGTACCGACCACCTTCGGTCTGAAAGCGGCGGGCTGGCGCCGACTCGTCCTCGACGCACAGGAGCGCATCGAGCGGATCCTGCGCGAGGGCCTCCCCGTGTCACTGGGCGGCGCCGCCGGCACCCTCGCCGGATACCTGGAGTACGCCGGCCCGGACCGCCCCGCCGACTACGACGCCCGGCTCGCCGCCGCATATGCCGACGAACTCGGCCTGCACATCCCGAAGTTGCCCTGGCACAGCCTGCGCACCCCGGTGGCCGACATCGCCGCCACGCTCGCCCTGACGACCGGCGCCCTCGGCAAGATCGCCGTCGACGTGCAGTCCCTGGCTCGCACCGAGGTCGCCGAACTGGCCGAGCCGCCCGTCGCCGGACGCGGCGCCTCCTCCGCGATGCCGCACAAGCGCAACCCGGTGCTGTCCACGCTGATCCGCTCGGCGGCGCTCCAAGTGCCCGCGCTCGCCTCGGTGGTGCAGCAGTGCATGCTCGCCGAGGACGAGCGGTCCGCGGGCGCCTGGCACGCCGAGTGGCAGCCGCTGCGCGAGGCCCTGCGGCTGGCCGGCGGTGCGGCGGGCTGCGCCGCGGAACTCGCCGAAGGCCTCGTCGTACGCCCGGAGCGGATGCGCACCAACCTCGAACTCACCGGCAGCCAGGTGGTGTCGGAGCGGCTCGCCGCCGTCCTCGCACCCCGGCTCGGCAGGGCCGCCGCCAAGGCACTGCTCACCCGGGCCTCCCTGGAGGCCGAACTCACGGAACGGCCTCTGGGCGAGGTGCTCGCCCCCGGCCTTCCCGACGCCCTCTCGGCCACCGCACCGGCCGACCTGCTCGACCCGACGCGCTACACCGGCGCGGCCGGCCCGCTCGTACAGCGGGAACTCGGCTCGGCGCCCCAGGAGGAGTCCCGATGACCGTCGTGTCCGACCTCACCGTCCCGGACCACGCACCGGAAGCCGACGTATCCGCAGCACCCGATCCGGTACGTGAGTCCATGCGGCGTCTCCCCCGCGCCCTCCAGTACCCGCTGACGCTCCTCACCGGCAGACCCCTCGCCGGACAGGCCCCGCTGCGCTGGTGGACGCCCGCCTTCCATCTCTTCTCGGCGCTGTTCTCGATGCTGGCCGGCGTCGCCCTCTCGGTCACCGGCTGGGCACTGGCGGGGAGTTGGCTGCTTCTGCTGCTGCCGGGCTGGGCGATGACGCTGCACGGCATGCGCAACCTGCGCATGATGATCTACCACCAGTGCTCGCACAAGAACATGTTCCGCCGCAAGAAGCTGGACGCGGCCATCGGCCGGGCCACTTCCAGTCTGCTGATCGTGCAGCATTTCTCCCGCTACAGCGAGGAGCACGTCAGCGACCACCACGCCGCCCACCACATGACGCTGCGCGACCCCACCGTGCAGGCCTTCCTGATCAGCCTCGACCTGCACCCCGGCATGACCCGCCGGCAGATGTGGCGGCGCAGCCTGGGCAAGCTGTTCTCGCCGGTCTTCCACATGACGTTCGCCGTGGCGCGGGCCCGCTCCTTCTGGCACGGCTCCTCCCGCAGCGAGCGCATCACGGCAACCGTGCTGTACGGCGGCGGGCTCACGGCCGGCATCGCGACGGGCACGTGGGCCGCGCTGCTGGTCGTCTGGTTCGTGCCTCTCGTGCCGTTGTTCCAGATCAGCAACACCCTGCGCCTGTGCGTGAAGCACACCTTCCCCGACCCGTCCCTGACCGAGCGGCGCGGCAAGGCGTACTTCGGCTCGCTCACCAACGCGATCTTCATCGGCGAGCCGGCCCCCGCCGCCGGACAGGCGCCCCTCAAGGCCACCGCGGCCTGGCTACGCTGGACCGCGCGCATGCTCTTCGTGCACCTGCCGTCCCGCTACCTGGTCCTGACCGGCGACACCGTGGTGCACGACTTCCACCACCGCCACCCGGCCACCCGGCAGTGGGCCGACTACCTCTTCGCCCGCCAGGCCGACGCCGACCGCGGCAGCGGTGGCTGGCCGTCCTACCACCACGCGTGGGGGCTGGTGCCCGCGATCAACCTCGTCTTCGACTCGCTGTCCGCCGCCGACCCCGTCGAGTTCGACGTACGGCGGGTGCGGGATGTCAGCCGACGGGAGTTGTTCGCAGCGTTTGATGACTAGCCGCTCCGAGACAGTGCCGCGATGGGCCGTCGTTTGTCTGCGGGTTCGTCGTGGCTGGTCGCGCAGTTCCCCGCGCCCCTAAGGGGCGCGACACCGCACCCCTCCCGATTACCGACCGGAGCCGCCCCCATGCATCGACGCACCGTGATCCTCGGTGTCGCCGCCAGTGACAGCCACGCGGTGGCCAATCAGCTCATCGCGCACACTCTCCGCGCCCGCGGGTTCCAGGTGGTCAACCTGGGAACCTGCACCACTGTCGAGGAGTTCGCCGCCGCCCATCGGGGGCATCCCGACGCCGAGGCCGTTCTGATCGGGAGCCTCAACGGGCATGCGTACGAGGATCTGCGCGACCTTCCCGCAGCCCGCGCCCGGGGTCTGCTGGGCTGCCCGGTGATCGTGGGCGGCAATCTCTCCGTAGGCAGCCACAAGCAGTCCGCGGACATCGAGCGGCTGTACGCGCTCGGTGTCCACCGGGTCCTGGGCGACGCGGCCGACCTGCCCGCCGTGCTGGACGAGCTGGCGGCCCGGACCTCGGCGGGCGCCGCGTGACGACCGCCACCGAACTGCCCTCGCTCCATGAATCCGTCGCGTACGTGCGCCAGTCGGGAAAGCCCACCGCGGCCGAGGTGCTGCGGGAGGCCCGGACGGCGGGCCGCCTGGCCCTCCAGCCGCGCTGCGGAGTGGGCTCGCACCCCCAGATGTCCACGCTGCTCAGGGACATCGAGCAGCACGCCGCCCCGGACGTCCTGTCCGTCACCATCGACGCACACACCCGGCTGGGCCGCTTCGACCACGCCCGGTCGGTCCTCGACCGCAACCCGGCCGATCTGAACGGCTATCCGCTGGTCACCCACGGCTGGCGGCGCGGCCGCGAGCTCAACGAGGCGGTCCGCGCACCCCTGGAGATCCGGCACGGCTCTCCCGACGCCCGGGTGCTGTTCCGCACGGCCGTCGCCGCCGGCATCACGTCCTTCGAGGGCGGCGGCATCTCGTACAACCTGCCGTACTCCAAGGACGTACCGCTGCGACGGTCCCTGGCCGCCTGGCGCGAGGTCGACGCGGCCTGCGGTGAGCTGGCGGAGCTCGGACTGGTCGTGGACCGCGAGCTGTTCGGCACGCTGACGGCCGTCCTGATGCCGCCCTCGGTCAGTCTCGCCGTCAGCGTCCTGGAGGCCGTCGCCGCCGCCCGCGAGGGCGTGCGCTGCATCTCGGTCGCCTACCCGCAGGGCGGTCACGCCGAGCAGGACGTGGCGGCCCTGCGCGCCATCCCGCTGCTCGCCGCCCGCCACCTGCCGGCCGGCGTCGAAGTCCACCCGGTCCTGCACGAGTTCATGGGCGTCTACCCGCGCGAACGCGCCCACGCCGAGGACCTCATCCTCTACGGCGCCCTCGTCGCCCGGTACGGCGGCGCGACCAAGCTGATCACCAAGACGTACCAGGAGGCGTACGGCATCCCCGACACCCGCGCCATCATCGACGGCCTGCACCTCGCCGCCCGCGCCAACTCGCCGCTTCTGGCGGGCTGGCGGCTGGACGAGGCACGCATCGCCGAGGAGCTGGAGTGGATCCTCGCCGAGGTCGACGCCCTGGTGACGCCGGTGCTGGACAGCGGCCTCGGCCTCTACGACGCCATCGCCGCCGCCTTCGCCGACGGCACCCTGGACATCCCGTTCAGCGCCAGCCGGCACGCCCGCTCGGCGGTGATCCCGGGCCGCGCGGAGGACGGCGCGATCCGCATCCTGTCCGCCGGCGCCCTGCCGCTGCCGCGGGCCCTGCGGGACCGGAATACGGACGCGCTGCGCACCCGCCCCACGGATCTGTACGAGGCCCTCACCAAGGACATCGACCACTTCCCCCGCCTGTTCGGGGAGTGACCGTCACTTGGTGGGCTCGGCCAGCAGCCCGTGCTTGTGGATGAGATAGCCGGCCTGGAAGCGGCTGCGGGCGCCGAGACTGTCGAGGATACGGGAGACCCGGCGCTGGCAGGTCCGCAGCGAGACCCCCAGCCGGCGGGCGATCGCCGCGTCGTCCATGCCGCTGGCCAGCAGCCTCAGCAGCGCCTTGTCGACGTCCTCCGACAGCGACTCGATGTGCTCGCGGGAGGTGTCGACCTCGAACGGCTCGGCATTGAACCACACGTGCTCGAAGGCCTGCACGGCGAAGTTCACGACGCTCGGCTCCTCGATGAGCACCGCGCCCAGGCTGTTGCCCGCCTGGGAGATCACCGCGACCCGCCGGTCGAACACGATCAGCCGCATGAACTCGGCCGAAGCGGTGCGCACTTCGCCGCCCTGGAGGGTGATCCGCTCGACGTAGGCGGCGGTCGGCAGGCTGAAGCGGGCGCTGTGCTGGTACAGCGTGCGCATCCGCACGCCCCGGCGCAGCATCGCCTCGTCCCGCTCGACGGCCTCCTCCAGTACCTCGGTGCGGCGGCCGCCGCCGGGCTGGGCGGTGAGGACCTCCTCCTGGCAGTTGGCGGCGCGCTCGGCCAGCACGTTGCGCACGTCCTGGAGTTCGCTGAGCACCTGCACGCCCTTGGCGCGCTGCCGCCAGGCCAGGCTGTTGTGGTAGACGGGCACCAGGCTCTCCAGGTCCCGGCGCGCGTGCGCGATCAGCTCGGTCTGCTTGCGCAGCTCCGTCTCCAGCGGCAGCAGGGTCAGCAGCGCCGCGGACTCCGGGCCGACCGGTGTGTAGCGGTGGGTGTCGGGGTCCTCCTGGTGCAGCAGGCCCAGGCCCAGGAGCCGTTCCAGCGAATCGGTCAGCTCGCCCTCGGTGACGCCGAGTTCTCCGGCCAGCGACGGCACGTCCACGGCCGTACCGTCGAGCACCCGCCCGTATACACGCGCGTCATCCGGTTGAAGCCTCAGATCGGTCAGCCTGTCCCACACCAAGCGGCCCATGGTGCCCCACGTCCCCGTTCCACCACACTGCAAAGAACCAGAGGACGGCGCCATTGCCGTAACCCGGCCGAACGGTAACAGGCGCGTTAAGCGACCGACCAGTAGCTGCTCACAGGGTGGAACACGCGCCCGGTTGACCTTGCCCCTGGGGCAGAGATGAGCCTCCTGGTCACCGGGCGGAAGGCGCCCGGTGACGGAGGATGAACCGGTGACCGACGAACTGCTCACCATCGGCGCGTTCGCCGCGCGGGCCCGGCTGTCGGCCAAGGCGCTGCGGCTGTACGACCGCCTCGGGCTGCTGGCCCCGGCGCATGTCGACGAGGTCAGCGGCTACCGCTACTACCGCGCCGACCAGATCGAACGCGCCCGTCTCGTGGCGCTCCTGCGCCAGCTGGACATGCCGCTCGCGCGGATCGCCGAGGTCGTCGAGGCACCGGACGGGGCCGCGGCCGCCGACCGGCTCGACGCGTACTGGGCGGACGTGGAGGCGCGGTTCGCGGGGCAGCGGACGCTCGCCGGGTACCTCCGTGGACGACTGTCGGGGAGGAGCTCCGAGATGTACGGAAAGTTCGTGGTCGAGACGGTGGACGTGCCCGAGCAGGTGCTGATCACCGAGACGCGGCATGTGCTGGCGGGCGAGTTGCCGGCGTGGATCGGCGCGTCGCTGGGGCGTCTGGAGGAGGGGGCACGGGAGTGCGGCGGCAGCACGGCGGCGCCGTTCGTCGTGTACCACTCCGAGGTGTCGATGGAGAGCGACGGACCGGCCGAGTCGTGCGTGCCGGTGGCCGACGAGGCGGCGGCCCGGGCATGGGTCGAGAAGCAGGGCCGTACGCGGGAGACGAAGGTCCGTGTGGAGCCGGCTCAGCGGCTGGCGTACACCCGGATCACCAAGGCGCAGGTGGCCCATCCGCAGATCCTGGCCGCCTTCGAGGCGGTGGAGGAGTGGATCCCGAAGCAGGGGCTGTGGCAGGCCGGCCCGTGCCGGGAGGTGTACTTCGCGGACTGGGACACGGCGGGGGCCGAGGACCCGGTGTGCGATGTGGCGTTTCCGGTGAGGTGACGGAGGCCGTGCTGAGCAGGGCCTGAACAGGGCCGAGCCCCCTCGGCCGGGACGGCGGGCCAGTCGAGAGGGCTCTTTCTGTGGTGCGCGTGGGTGTTGAACGGGCGTTACTTGACCGACGCCACGAAAACGTTCCACGCATCGGCGGGGAAGGCCAGAACGGGGCCTTCGGGGGTCTTGGAGTCCCGGACGGCGAGCGCCGACGGGACAGGAGACTTGATCTCGACGCAAGCGCCGTTTCCGGTCGAGTACGAGGATTTGGTCCACTCGGGGGTGGCGCCCTGCTGAATTGCCATGGTTGCTCCGGTCTGGCAAGTTGACGAGTCGCCAACGTTGTTGATCGATGGCGTGATCGACGCTACTCGCCAACTTCCCCGCCTGAAGAAGCGATTCACTCGACCGGATGGCATATTCCAGAGGAGTCTTCCTTTCAGCCCGGTGAACGTGTACTCTCCGGCGCCCTTACTCGGGTGTTGAGCGTCAGCCCGCATACTCTT
The DNA here is from genome assembly GCF_004187715.1 of Streptomyces sp. F001. Classification (GTDB taxonomy): domain Bacteria; phylum Actinomycetota; class Actinomycetes; order Streptomycetales; family Streptomycetaceae; genus Streptomyces; species Streptomyces flavusporus. The sequence continues at coordinate 586,504 of NZ_QZWF01000005.1, forward strand.
TCGCGACGTCTGCAATGAACTGGCGTGATTGGTCCACGTTCAGGGCCTGCGCCCTGAGGTGTTCGTACATGACGCAGTACTTCTGGACATCGGCGGGCTTCTCCAGATAGAGATCGCTGGTGACGCCCTCGATGTAGACGACACTCGAGTCGCCCGCATCGGGGAACTCCAGGACCGCGTACTGGCCGTTGAGGCCGGGATGCGCCCCCACCGAGTACGGCATGACCTGAACGGTGATGTGCGGAAGCCGGGACATCTCGACCAGGTGGTCCAGCTGTTCGCGCATCACCTGCCGGTTTCCGACGACGCGCCGCAGGGCGGCCTCGTCGAGCACCGCCCACAGGCGCAGCGGGTTCTCCTCGGCGCAGATGCGTTCCTGCCGCCGCAGGCGCACCTGGACGCGTTTGTCGACCTCGGCCTCCGACGTCTCGGGCAGTGCGCCCTGGATGAGCGCCTCGGCGTACGGCCGCGTCTGCAACAGGCCGGAGATCACCTGCGGTTCGTAGACCCGCAGCGAGGCCGCGTCCGTCTCCAGACCGATGTAGACGCTGTACGGAATGTCCCCGAACGCGTGCCACCAGCCCTGCTGGCGTGAGTCCTTGGCCATCTGCATCAGCGAGTCGACGATCCGGTGGTCCTCCACCTCGTAGACCCCGCACAGGTCACGGACGTCGCGCTGGCTGATGCTGCGTCGGCCGTTCTCCAGCCGGCTGATCTTCGACTGTGACACCAGCAGCCGCTCCGCCACCTCCTCGGCCGTCATGCCCTTGAGCTCGCGGAGCCTGCGCAGCTCCTGGCCGAGCCGGCGCCGCCTGACGGTGGGATTGACATTGGACGCCACGGGACGTGCACCTCCGGCTGCATGCCTCGAACTTTGCCACTTTGCGTATCTGCTGCTGAGCAGACTGCCACCAAGGTGCTTCTTACCGCTGGGAAACAGCGGATATGCGGCGCGTACGCGTCAGTTCGCCCGCGCACATGCGACCGCGCGGGGCGGTGGAACCCGTCTGTCGTCCGGACGACGGGTCCCGCCGCCCCGCGCGGACCGCTGCGGCTCCCGAACCGGGTCTGTGGGGCGTCTGTGGGGCCCTGTTCCATGGCTCGGCGGCGCGTGGCGGCGCGTGGTGCGGACGTGCTGCTTGCTGTCGTGCTGCTCTGCTGTGGTGCGGTCGTGGTGCGGTGCCGTGGGACTGCGGCTCAGTGAGCCACGGCGCGCGCCATCGATCCGCGGCGTGGCTGCGCCGGGACCCCGCGGGCGGGCTCCGCCGCGGGCCTGGCTCCGGCGGCCGCTCGGCTGGCCGGTGCTGCGCTGCGGCGTGGCTGGGCCGCCACGCCGTTCTGGACATCCATCACGGCGTGCGCCACGAGACCGCCCATCGGGTCGTGCCGGATCAGATCCCGTAGCCGGGAACGGGACGAGCGGCCCTCGTTGCCCGGATACAGGTGCTTGCCGAGACCGACCGCGTGGGCCAGTGCGGCGAGCGCCGCGGTCCGCGGGTCCGGCGGTACGCCGGTGCGGATCGCTGAATCCAGCCGGGCCCTGATCTCCCGGCTGATGGCGTTGTCCGTCGCCTGGTAACGAGTCGTCGGCAACACCCCGCACATCTGGCCGGCCACGGCATGCACCATGCCGCACCGCTCCAGATGCGAGAGGTAGGTCTGGCGGAGCCCCAGTCGTGGCCCGCCGATCCAGTGAACTGCACGTACCGGAGCGCCGCGCCTGCGCAGCAACTCCAACGCGCAGTCCAGCGTCGGATCTCCTGTCGGCCGTGGTACGACCACGGCGATACGATCCCCGTCTGGGGCTATCCGTCCGGCCAGCGCCAGCTCCACTAGCTGTGCTCCGGCCAGACCCAGGTCGAGCGACTGCGGCTGTGCAGTGGTACCCGTGGCCGGGTCCAGTGCCAGCAGCAGAAGCTCCTCCGGAAGTGTTCTGCGGCTCCTGCCCATCCATGCCTCCCCGCGTGGATGAATGACAGGGTGACCCCTCTCACATTGGTCTGTCGAGGGTGCGTGACCGGTTCGTAGTGGAACCAGTAGGTATGTCGTTCTCGTCTACTGCAGGGGTCAGGTCCGCACACAGGACACTGGTACATGGTTCGGACAGCGCTGTGGAACGGTGGCCCAGGCGGCTGTTCCACGGTTTCGGGTAGGCGCACGGGGTACGTGCGCCGCATGGAGGAGGCATCGGTGGCGGGCGAGTCCCCCGACAGGTCGAAGCAGCGCGAGTCGTCGGCAGAACCGACGTCGGGGAGCGCGGGTCCGGTTCCCGAGGCCAGGAAGGCCGCCGCGGACCCTCGGCTCGCCGTGGCTCGGGAGTCCGCGTCGGGCGACGCGGGCGGTCGCGTGGATACGGCGACGCAGGTGCTCTCCGTGCGGGAGCTCTCCGAGGGTTCGGCGGAGGGCGGTGACGCCGGTGACGCCGACGGCCCCGAGGAGCGGGACCGTGCCGAGGCGGAGGGCGACGAGCGGTTGCGCGCGGCTGTGGCCGCGTGGGTGACGGCCGCTCCCGCGGAGACGGACGAGGACGCCCGGGAGAACGCCGAGCAGAACGGGCACGACGCGGCCGGGGAGGACGGCTCCGGGGTGGACTCCGACGGGGAGGCGTCCACGGAGGCAGCCGAGGAGGCCTCGGCGGGGGCGGCCGAAGAGACCGCTGCGGACGCCGACGAGGCGACCGGCGCGGAGCCCGACCGGGAGGCGTCTACGGAGGCCGCCGAGGAAGCCTCTGCGGACACCGACGCGGAGCCCGAAGGGGAAACCGCCGAGCAGGCATCCACGGAAGCCACCGAGGAGGCCTCAGCGGACGCGGCCGAAGGAGCGGCTTCGCACGCGGCCGAGGAGACGGCCGAAGAGACCGCTGCGGACGCCGACACCGAGCCCGACGGGGAAACCGACGGGGAGGCGTCTGCGGAGGCTGCTGAGGAGGGCTCAGCAGACGCGGCCGAGGAGACGGCCGGAGAAGCGGCTGCGGACGCTGCCGAAGTCGGCGACACCGCCGACGAAGCAGCTGCCGACGCCGAGGACGCCGGAGACGCCGACGCCGTCCAAGAGGCCGACGGCAGCGACGAGTCCGGCCGTGGCGGCGACGGCACCGGCGGCACCTCCAAGCCCGTGGACCAGCCCACCGCCGTCTTCCGGGCCGTACGCCCCGCCGAGCCCGCCGTCGACCAGCCCACCACCATGCTGAAGCTGGGCGACGTCAAGAAGGCGCCGAAGGAGGGCGCCGAGAAGGCCGCCTCCGCCTCCGCTGCCGAAGCCGAAGCCGAAGCCGAGCGCACCAGTAAGTTCGTTGCGCTGAAGCCGCTGGACGATCCCGAGGCGCGCAAGCCCCGTCCGGCCGAGGCCACCACCGCGCTGCCCAGGGTTCCCGCGGACGCGACCGCTTCCGTGCCGCAGGTCGGCCCGGAGCGGACGACGCAGCAGCCTCTGCCGCCGAAGCCGCCGCTGGATCTGCTGGCCGAGCTGACCAACACCCCGCCGCCCCCGGAGACTCCGCTGCGGACGGCGGTACGGCGGGTCAAGATCTGGACGCCGCTGGCACTGCTGCTGGCGATCGTGTTTGCGATCGTGCAGGCCGTACGCCCGTTGCCGACGCCGACCCTGGAGCTCACCGCCGAGGAGTCGTACACCTTCGACGGCGACGAGGTCGCCCTGCCGTGGCCGACCGAGGGTCAGGGCGCCATGGACGTCACCGGCATCGGCACGATGGGCAACTTCGGTGAGCAGAAGCCGGTTGCCATCGGCTCGGTCGCCAAGGCCATGACGGCGTACATCATCCTCAAGGAGCACCCGCTGAAGGCGGGCGAGGAGGGCCCGAACATCGAGGTCGACGCCACCGCCGAGAAGGAGGGCGGTTACGACCAGCAGGGCGAGTCGACGCTGAACACCGTCAAGAAGGGCGACCAGCTCACCGAACGGCAGGCGATCTCCGCCATCATGATTCCCTCCGCGAACAACATCGCCCGCCTGCTGGCGCGTTGGGACGCCGGTTCCGAGGAGGCGTTCGTCAAGAAGATGAACGACACCGCCAAGGAACTCGGCATGAAGAACACGACGTACACCGACCCCTCCGGTCTGCAGGAGTCCACGGTCTCCACCGCCGAGGACCAGGTGAAGCTCGGCAACGAGCTGGTGCGGATGCCGGCGCTGGTGGAGATCACCAAGCTGCCCAACTGGACGGACCCCTCCGGCCAGAAGTGGCGCAACTGGAACACCCTCGTGCCGTACGACGGCGCCATCGGCATCAAGACCGGCACCACCACCGCGGCCGGCGGCAATCTGCTCTTCGCCGCCACCAAGGACATCGACGGCGAGACGGTCACCGTCGTCGGCGCGATCCTCGGCCAGCACACGGCGCCGATCATCGACACGGTGAACGCGGTCAGCAAGACCGCGATGCTCGGCGCGCAGGACGCGCTGACCTCGGCGAAGATCCTGAAGAAGGGTGACGTCGTCGGGTATGTGGACGACCAGCTCGGCGGCCGTACGCCGGTGGTCGTGACCGAGGACGTCGCCGCGGTCGGCTGGGCGGGGCTGAAGGTGGAGCTGTCCTTCGCCGCCGACGACGTACCGCACACCGCGAAGGCCGGCACCAAGGTCGGCACGCTCACCGTGGGCGACGGCAGCGGCGGCGCGGTCGAGGTGCCGGTGGCCCTGCAGTCGGACCTCGCCGAGCCGGGCTTCACGGCCAAGCTGACCCGAATCGGCTGATTGCCGCAGTCCCGGCGCACCCCGTCGGCGAGGCCCTCCTCCGGGGGCTCGTCGGCGGGGTGCGTGCTAGCGTCACGAATCGGGACAGGGTGCCCGCGTGACCGACGGGCGCGGAAACCCCCGGCCACAGAGCCGAGAACCGGCCGGAAACGGCGCGTACGGCCGAGAACAGAAGACGGGACACGGGGAGTGCCAAGAGGTGGCCACTGCGGAGCCGACACGCACCGACGACACCGGTCCGGGCCCGGGGTCCGGCCCGCGAATACGCGTGCCCGCGGATCGGCCGGACGGGTCCGGCCGGCCCGGCCGCGGGAAGATGGCCGCCGCTCTGCGTGAGCGGCTGACCCGGCACCCCGTCCTCGTCGCCACCGGCCTCTCCGGAATCCTCCATGTCATCTGGTTCTTCACGTTCGCGAACAGTGGCGGCGACCTGGCGGCGCAGGACGCCTGGGCCGAGTTCGTCGGCCGGCATCCGGACTCGGCGTACAACCTCGCCTGGTACGGCGGGATGCACCCGGTGTCGTACAGCATGGTCTCGCCGTATCTGATGTCGGTGCTCGGGGTGCGGACCACGATGATGATCGCGGGGACGCTGTCCGCGGGGCTGCTGACGCTGATACTGGTGCGCAGCCGGGTGGTCCGGCAGCCGCTCTGGCCGGCGCTGGCGGGGGTGTACGCGCTGCTGTGCAACGCGGCGTCGGGGCGGGTGACGTTCGGGCTGGGCACGATGTTCGCGCTGGGCGCGGTGGCCGTCGTGTTCTGCTGGCCGTACCGCTGGCGCTACAAGCGGTGGGCGAAGGCGCTGTGCGCGGCGCCGCTGGCCGCGCTCGCCACCATGTCCTCACCGGTCGCCGGTCTGTTCGTGGGTCTGGTGGCGGCGGCGCTGTTCCTGCAGAAGCGGCGGCCGGGCGCGTGGGCGCTGGGGCTGGCGCCGAGCGCCGTGGTGGCGGTGTCCGCGTGGGCGTTCCCGTTCTCCGGCACCCAGCCGATGTCCTTCGGGTCGGCGTCCCTTCCGCTGCTCTACGCGGTCTTCGTCTTCCTCCTGGTCCCGCACGGCTGGAAGACCGTGCGGATCACGGCCGCCGTGTACGGCCTCGCGGTGCTGCTGGTGTGGCTGATCAGCTCGCAGATCGGCTCGAACATCACCCGGCTGGCGATGCTGTTCGCCGGGGTGGCGCTGCTGGCGGCGCTGCCGTTCACGGTGCCGCGCTCGCGCAAGTGGTACGCGATCGTGGTGGCGTTCGCCGGTTTCGTCGCCTGGATCGGCTTCAAGTCGGTCGACGACGTCGTCCACACGACTCCGACGGCGTCCTGGGCGCGCGAGCTGGCGCCGCTGGTCAACCAGCTCCAGGAGGCCGGCGCCGAGAAGGGCCGCGTCGAGGTGGTCCCGGCCCGCTCGCACCGCGAGGCCTCCGCCCTCGCCCCGTACGTCAACCTGGCCCGCGGCTGGAACCGCCAGGCCGACATGAAGCGCAACCCGCTCTTCTACGACGACACCCTCAACTCGGCGAACTACCGCGAGTGGCTGGGGCGCTGGGCGGTGCGCTACGTCGTCCTGCCCAAGGACGACCCGGACGGCGACGGCGGTGAGCGGGAGCGCGAGCTGGTGCAGCGCGGGCTGCCGTATCTCGAGCAGATCTGGGGCGACGCCAACTGGCAGCTGTTCGCGGTCGACGACCCGACGCCGCTGGCCGATCCGCCGGCCACCGTCGAGCGGGCCGAGCAGGGCGAGATGACCCTCCATGTGACCCAGCCGGGCCGGGTCCTGATCCGCGTCCCCTACTCCCCCTGGCTCAAGCTCGTCGACGCCGAGGGCAAGGGGGTCCAGGCACCGCAGGAGACGGAGGCGTCCAAGGACCGCCCCGACGGCACTCCGAAGACGTACCGCAACGTGAGCGGCTGTCTGATGGAGACGGAGGAGGACGCGGAGGGCGACAGGTGGACGGTGCTGCTCGCTCCGCGGGCCGGGACGTATCGGCTGGCCTCGCCCTACGACCTGCCCCGGGGGACACCGTGCCCTCAGGAGCTGCGGTGACGCTCGGCGCAGCTCCACCTGCTGGACGGACTCCGGGCGAAGTCGGACGGAATACCTCTCCCCATCTGACGTAGCGTCAGCTAGACCGGACGCATGACAGACGACGCGGCACACACAGCCGATACCCGCAGCGACCTGTACGCGGAACTGGCCGCCGTCGGCCCCTACGGAGCCGACCTCGGACACGCCCTGATCACCATGGTCGAGCCGCACCCCGGCCGGGAGCGCGAGTACAACCGCTGGTACGAGGACGACCACTACATCGCCGGCGCGATGGCCATGCCCTGGATGTACGCGGGGCGCCGCTGGGTGGCCCCACGCGAACTGCAGCTCCTGCGCTACCCCGAGAAGTCCGCCATCGCGCAGCCGGTCACGGCGGGATGCTACCTATCCGTCTACTGGATCACCGCGGGCCGCTACGCCGACCACATGCGGTGGACCGTCGGCATCAACAAGCGCCTCAACCGCGACCACCGCGTCTTCCAGGACCGCACCCACATCTTCACCGCCTTCCAGGACCACACCGCAACCGTCTACCGCGACGGCGGCCACGGCCCGCGTGACATCCACGCCCTCGACCACCCCTACGCCGGGCTCGTCGTCCAGGTCATCGACGCCGGCTCCCCCGGCAGGCGCGAGGAACTGCTCGCCTGGCTGCGCAACGACCACCTCCCGAAACGGCTGGCGGGCTCCCCCGCGGCCATCGTGACCGTCTTCACGCCGACGCCGCTGCCCCTGGACCGGATGACCTACGTCAAGCAGGTCGAGGGCGTCGGGACCCGGCTGACCCTGCTGTGGTTCCTCCAGCACGACCCACGCGACGCCTGGCAGGACCACTTCACGGACCTGGACACGGCAGTCGCCGCGTCGGGGCTGGGCGACGTCACGTTCGTCGCCCCCTTCATCCCCACCGTCCCGGGGACGGACCGCTACGCGGACGAGCTGCGGTGACCCCCTTCAGGACCGCCTGAATCCCCACTCAGCTCCCGGTCAGGGACTGCTCGGCCCAGATGGTCTTGCCGGCGGGGGCGTGCCGGGTGCCCCAGCGGCGGGCGAGCTGGGCGACCAGCAGCAGGCCGCGCCCTCCTTCGTCGAAGATCCGGGCACGCCGCATGTGCGGGGTGGTGCTGCTCGAGTCGGAGACTTCGCAGATCAGGGTGTTGCCCTCGTGAATCAGCCGGAGCTGGATGGGCGGCCGGCCGTAGCGGATGGCATTGGTGACGAGTTCGCTGACCATCAGTTCGGTGACGAACTCGGCGTCGGTAAGTCCCCAGGCCGCCAGCTTGCCGGTGGCCAGCTGGCGGGCCCGGGCGACGTCGGCGGGGTCGCAGGCCAGGTCCCAGGCGGCGACGCGGTCGGTGTCAAGGGCCCGGGTGCGGGCGATGAGCAGGGCGATGTCGTCGTCCGGGCGGTGGGTCAGCAGGGCCGTGAGTACCCGGTCGCAGACCGACTCCGGTGTCTGGACGGGGTGGGCGAGGGCGGCGAACATCTTGTCCAGGGCCTCGTCGATGTCGCGGTCGCGGATTTCGAGCAGACCGTCGGTGTACAGGGCAAGGAGACTGCCTTCGGGCAGTTCGGCCTCGCTGGTCTCGAACGGCAGGCCGCCCAGGCCCAGCGGCGGGCCGGCCGGGACGTCGAGGAGGTACACGGCGCCGTCCGGGGTGACCACGGCGGGTGGGGGGTGGCCGGCCCGGGCGAGGGTGCAGCGGCGGGAGACCGGATCGTAGACGGCGTACAGGCAGGTGGTGCCGATGCCCCCGGCGGTCTCGGCGGCGCCGCCCGTGACGGCCTCGTCGGCGGACAGGCGGATGACGAGGTCGTCGAGGTGGGTGAGCAGCTCGTCGGGCGGCAGGTCGACGTCGGCCAGGGTGCGCACCGCGGTACACAGCCGGCCCATGGTGGCCGAGGCGCGCATGCCGTGGCCGACCACATCGCCCACCACGAGGGCCACCCGCGCGCCGGACAGGGGGATCACGTCGAACCAGTCGCCGCCCACGCCGGCCCGGCTGCCGGCGGGCAGATAGCGGGAGGCGATCTCGAGGGCCGCCTGGTGGGGCAGTGTCTGCGGGAGCAGGCTGCGCTGCAGGGTCATGGTGGTGGTGCGATCGCGGGCGGGCCGGCGGGCGTTGTGGATGCCGACGGCCGCCCGGGCCGTGAGCTGCTCGGCAAGCCACAGGTCCTCCGGCGTGAAGGGCTCCGGGCTCCGGTGACGGCCGAAGAGGGCCACGCCGACCGTGGTGTCCTGTGAGCGCATCGGCACCACCAGCAGTGAGTGTGTCCCCACCTCGCGGAGCCGGGCGGCCTGGGGGTCCTCGCCCGCCCACCGGGCGACGGCGAAGTCAGCCGTCGCGTACAGGGCGCCGCGGCCCTGGACCAGGCATTCGGCCACGGGTGACAGTGCCGGGTAGGCGGTTGTCTCGCCCGCCCCGGCCACGGACTCGGGGTGCTCGTCGAGAACCGACTGCACCGCGGTGCGGCGCAGGGTGACGGCCCCGGTCAGCAGGGCGGAGGACAACTCCTCGCTGCTCCCGGGGACATCGAGCAGGTCGACGACGGTGAAGTCGGCGAGGCGGGGGACGGCGGCGTCGGCCAGTTCCTGTGCGGTGCGCGCGATGTCCGAGGTGGTGCCGATGCGGGCGCCGACGTCCTTCAGCAGGAGCGTGTGCTGCCGGGCGGGCGGCTCCTGCGCCCTGTGGTGTGCCACCAGGCATACGGCGCGTACCCGGCCGTCCGTGTCTCTTATCGGGGTCAGCGAGGCCGGCCGGCCGTGCTGCGGGCCTGGCGGCGTCGCGGGGCGGATGTCGGCCTGCAGGTACTGCGGCTCGCCGGTTTCGAAGGCCAGGCGCATCCTCCTGTCGGCCTCCTCGCTCGCGGGATGCGGCGCGATCTCCGGCAGACGCAGCCCGCGCATCTCGGTCTCCGTGAAGCCGAGCGCGCGCTCCATGGCGACGTTCGCCCGCACCAGTCGCAGATCCGTGTCGAAGACCGCCAGACCGCAAGGGGACTGGGTGAACACCCATTCCCCCAGCGTCTTTTCGCCGGGCGTGCGGGGCCGGCCCGCCACGGCGGACACCACGAGCCACTCGTCGGCCTGCCCGCCGGGCGGGCGCCGGTTGGCGAGCAGTCGCAGCCGAAGCCGGCTGCCGTCGCGGTGCCGCACCGCCACGCTGCCGCTCCACCTGTCCCGCCCGGGTGCATCCCGCCGCGCGCTCCCGCCGGGTTCGTCGGCGAGCAGATGGGCGGCGGGGCGCCCCACGACCTGCGGGGGCTCATAGCCGAGCAGCTGCCGCGCCCCCTCGCTCCACCCCGTCACGATGCCCTGCGCATCGACGGTGGCCGCGGCCGTGTACGCCGACTCACCGAAGTCGTCCGCCCTGTCGGGCCACTCACCAGGAGGGGTGGGAAGTCGCTCCATCGCCGCTCATCTCGTCCTCGCTAGATCCTTTCCCCGCCTACTGACAAGCATGATCCTGCGAGGCACACAGCACCAACGCAACGCCGTCAGGAGGGGTCCAGCCGGCTGCGGGCGAATCAGACGGCAGGAAGCCGGTCGGCACGCTGTCCCGCCCCGGCCGGGCGGCCCGAAAAAATCTTCAGAAAGTACATACGTCGTGGAACCGCGTCCCGAGCTCTCCGCGTGAAGTACGGCAACAGCGACATCTCGGTGCATATCAACCGCTTCGAGAGTGTGAGCGGCGACGACCGAGTCGATCCGTCGGAGGAAAGCCCCAGTAATCCCATGAGCTCCACACCCACGCCGTACAACGAAGCCCCCACAGCCGCTCAGGCCCCCCTGGCGCCGCGCGAGCAGGAGGTTCTGCGGCACATCGCCGCAGGGCACACCTACGCCCAAACGGCCCGCCGCATGGAGCTTTCGCAGCACACGGTCGACGCCTATCTGCGCCGCATCCGGGCCAAGCTCGGCATCAACAGCACGGCAGAACTCACGCGGCTGGCCATCGCCCTCGGGCTGTGACAGTGACGCCCGGCCGCCGAACAGGATGCCTTCCGGGAAGGGTCATGCATCTGATGCATCTCGGCCTGCCCGTTCGGGACATGCTGTGCAGCCGGCGGTTCTACGAGACCTACTTCGGCTTCGACCCCGGCACCGCGCAGCAGTACGACGACGGCACGGTCATCATCCGCAACGCCGACGGTTTCGATCTCGCCTTGCACGGCGGCCAGGACGTCGGGCCACTGCCCCCGTTCCTCCACTTCGGCTTCCGGCTCTCCGACCCTGGCGAGGTACGCGCCCTGCTCGCCCGGATGCGAGCGGACGGATTGAACATCATCGAGCACCATGACGAGCCGGCCTACGTCGCGTTCAAATGCACGGATCCGGACGGCCACCAGGTCGAAACGTACTGGGAACCTCAGGAGACCTCGCCATGACCGACCAACCCCGTTACTCGCCCGGCGGCCCGTGAGCGAGGCCGGTCGCCCGGCCGTCGGCCTCGAGCCCGCTCGGCCCTGCACCGCTCAGCAGCCGCGCTCCCGAACGGTCGGGGGCTGCCCGGCGGCAGTTCGGCGGGCATTTACCGGGCGCCTCCGGCTCCGTCAAGTCACGAGTTGTCGGAGCGTGACGGCGTTGTGCCGGTCGGACCTACTGAAAGTGCGGGCCTCACCGGTCAAGGAGACGGGGCCGCGCGGTAGGGCGGAAATCCTCAGCGAGGATTCTCCCGCTCACCGAACCGTCGGCTATCCCGGCAGGGCGGTCACGGTCAGAACCAGTCCGCCAGCCGTCACCCCGAATTCCCGGGCGCGTCGGAAAACCCCTCGGTGCAGAAGGAGAAAACCCATGACCCACGGCGTTCACACACACAACGACGCACAGCTCAAGCGGCGGGGCTTCCGCCTCGCCATGGTCTTCGCCTCGACCGCTTTGATCTCCGGAAGCGTCATCCTTCCGGCAACCGCCGCAACGACGGCCGTGAGCCAGTCCACGGTCGCAAGCGTCGTCACCGACGGCGGAAAGGGCGGTGACGAGCGATGGGGTAGCCGCAGCGGCACCGGTGAGGGGCTCAGCGGGAACGGCGGCGGCGATACCGGCGAGGGAGGTTGCACCGGTGTAGTCGGCCCATGGGATCACCCCGCAGACACCGGCGGAACGGGCGGTACCGGCGGTGCCGCCAGCAACGGCGGGAAGCCGACTTCCGCAGTTGAGAGGTTCCGCAGTTGAGAGGCACGCGGTTGTCCTGGATCCGGGGCTGATCTTCCTGGACCCGGGGCCGATCTGCGCGAACGGGTGTGGCGACACGAGCCGCAGCCGACCAACTGACCAGCCGAGCCCGAGCCAACCTCAGCGACCGCCCCGCCGGTAGTTCACATCGAGGGGTCAGGGGTTCAATCCCCTCAGGTCCATCGCAGGGCCGTTCACCGAAGAGCCTCGCAGGGGGACAGTGCACCGCATCGTTGGCGTACGCCAACCCGTACGCCAACAGCGGCGTACAACCGCGACCGACGGAGGTCACCCGATCACCCCGTGATCAGGCCATGACCAGGGCAGACACGGCCTGAGGGGCATGAGCTCCTTCTCACGCGAACCCGTAGCCTCGCCCGAGGGACCGCCAGCACCCGGCGCGGGGCCCTTGCGCGTTGCCACGCTGCTGTCGGGCGGTTGGGCGTGTCAGGCTTCGTGACCTGCTCGTCCGAGGATCTCCTCGACCACTTCAGTCTTGGCGTCGGCGTAGTTCTGCATGTACTGCCAGGACTGCTGGGACAGGGATCGCTTGGTACGGGCGTACAGCTCGCGGTCACCGCTGTGCGTGCGTAGCCGGTCGCGGAAGCGCAGCATGCGCCCAACCTCGGGACAGCCAGTCGACAGCACGTGCAGATTGGCCGACTCAGCGCTGGGTGCGAGACCGTGCCGGCGCAGGACGCGGTGCTCGTACCACTCGGGTTCCTGGATAACCAGCTGGAACCCGATGCCCTCCAGGGGCGGCACATAGGCCGTCTCGTCCGCAGAGTCGGGGACGATCAGCAGCATGTCGATGACAGGTTTGGCGGGAAGCCCCGGCACTGACGTGGAGCCGACGTGCTCGATCCGGTGCTCGACATGGCCGAGCCGGTCGCGGATGCGCTCGGCTTCCCGCTCGAATACCTGCGGCCACTGTGGGTCGTACTCCACCAAGGTGACCTGGCCGTTGAGCTTGCGGGCCTCGCCGAGGTGGGCCGCCTCGATCTCAGCGGTGGTCATGGGCACGCGTGGAGTCCCCGGGGCCTGACGTTCCTCTTCCGGCATGGGGAAGGCTCCGTTCCTTGGCATCACGTCACTGTCGAAGGCCACGATCAAGGAGTAGGCATACGCTATGCCGTACGCCGACAGCAGCACACAACCACAGCCAGCCGCGATCACTCGCTCATCCCGTGGTCAGGCGCTGACCAGCGCAGACACGGCCTGTGGCTGGGGCGGTCGGCTCCGCGGGCCCCCAGACCGGGCAGGCCACCGGTCGGACACTTCTCCGATAAAGAGTGGGCGCGAAGGCACTCATCAACGCCAACGCAAAGAGACGAAGAGGATAAGGGCCATTACCCGATCTCGGTGATCGGCGAGCCAGGTGCGGACCTTTCTTCCACCGCCGCCAGCGCCAGCCGCACATCATCCGCGGCTACTGCGGCGGCCCCACGTCCGCTACATCCTCGAATAGAACCATTTGAGTTTCGGATCAACAGGCATGACGTGCTCCGTTCCCTCAGGTCACACCTGAAGTACCTTCCATGGAATGGCGAGGCGGCGAGCAGGCCCAGCGGCGTGAATCCGTGACTTACAGAACGAGCACCGGACACAAGAGCCATCAGGCCAGAACGGACCCGAGATCACCTGGAGTCGAGTCGGCACGTGCCGGCCGGGACCAGACATTGCCGGGGCCAGGCAATGGGTCACGTTGCCGTGACCCAAAGGGTTCGCCATGCGTTCCTGGTACCCCATCGACGCTGTGGCTTCTTTGCTGGTCCAACACCATCGGGCGGCCGAGGACGGCTGGCGATGCACCCCATGCCGACCACGAGCGCCGGTGTTAAGGGTCTGGGAGGGGCCTCCGGGCGAGGGGGAAGACCTACAGAAAGTCACCAATGCAATGGAATGTCCCGATACTGTGACAAGCCCCCAATGTCCGTTGACGCCCTCATGGCCGACCTCCCACGCTGGTGGGTAAGCAGCCCATCCACCCCCAAAGGAGGTCATCATGGAGACAAGCACCCGAAGGCGTATCCGACACCTCGTCGGCGCGTCCTGCGCTGCTGCGCTGCTCGCCGGAACGGTGGGCGTGGCGAGCGCCGAGGCGATGCCTCAGACAACGAAGGCTACGGTGGAATCGTCGAGCGCGGCACCACAGGAGACCTGCAAGAAGCAAAACAAGGACGGCACGTGGGCACCGCCGGGCTGCATCCCGCCATGAGGTGAGGCAACCACCACGGACTTCGCGTTTTCACCAGACCTGGGGTGGGTCACCGACAGTGGCCTCACGCTTTCATCAAGTGTGTCGCCCAAGGCTTGATCACAAACCCGAGAAACGCTTCTGACCCGCAACAACAGGAATCGTCGAGGGTCCTGTTGGCTGCGCGGAAAGAAGCACTTGCACGATTCCCCTGTGCCGCATGCTCCGGCTGTGAGGAGCCGGTCCCCGTCGGCACCACTGCGCCGAGGGGCAACCGCTGGACGCGGCGGCCTGCCTGCGCGCCACCGGCCGATCCGTCTATGCGATCAACCCGCTGACCGCCTGCTACCGCGACCGCTACGCCCTGGGCCGCAAAAGGTCCGACCACCTGGACGCCAAGGTCCTGGCGCACCTCTTGCGCACCGGCATCGCCGAACACCGGCCCCTGCCCGCGGACAGCGAACTGGCCCAGGCCATCACCGTCATGGCCTGCGCCCGGCAAGACGCCGTGTGGGACCGCCGCCGAGCAGGCCACCGGACAAAGACCGCGCCAGCGCCTGCGCGGGTCAGTCGCGCTTCCGGGGGAGACGTTTCCTTTCCGGGCGGATGGCCATGCTGCTGGTCCGCCGAATCGGCCGAGCGCAGTCCTGACTTTCAGACGTCCTCTAGATTGGGATCACTGACACCGAATCCGAGCTGAAGTTGGCCACGTAGACCCGGTCCTCAATCGGGGACACCACCACCCCCAGCGGGCCGCGGCCGACGGGGATAGGTTTGCCCTCCTTGCGGTTCGTCGCGGTGTTGATCACCGACACCGAACCCTCGCTGAAGTTGGTCACGTAGACCCGGTCCTCATTCGGGGACACCGCCACTCCTGTCGGGCCGCGGCCGACGGGGATGGGATTGCCCTCCTTGCGGTTCGTCGCGGTGTT